>NZ_CP120724.1:225000-5085000 GCF_045013505.1 Pseudomonas sp. JDS08PS003 | reverse complement strand
CTACCGTTGAAAAGTTAGCGGATGACCTGTGGATCGGAGTGAAAGGCTAATCAAGCTCGGAGATAGCTGGTTCTCCTCGAAAGCTATTTAGGTAGCGCCTCATGTATCACTGTAGGGGGTAGAGCACTGTTTCGGCTAGGGGGTCATCCCGACTTACCAAACCGATGCAAACTCCGAATACCTACAAGTGCCGAGCATGGGAGACACACGGCGGGTGCTAACGTCCGTCGTGAAAAGGGAAACAACCCAGACCGTCAGCTAAGGTCCCAAAGTTATGGTTAAGTGGGAAACGATGTGGGAAGGCTTAGACAGCTAGGAGGTTGGCTTAGAAGCAGCCACCCTTTAAAGAAAGCGTAATAGCTCACTAGTCGAGTCGGCCTGCGCGGAAGATGTAACGGGGCTCAAACCATACACCGAAGCTACGGGTATCACGTAAGTGATGCGGTAGAGGAGCGTTCTGTAAGCCTGTGAAGGTGAGTTGAGAAGCTTGCTGGAGGTATCAGAAGTGCGAATGCTGACATGAGTAACGACAATGGGTGTGAAAAACACCCACGCCGAAAGACCAAGGTTTCCTGCGCAACGTTAATCGACGCAGGGTTAGTCGGTCCCTAAGGCGAGGCTGAAAAGCGTAGTCGATGGAAAACAGGTTAATATTCCTGTACTTCTAGTTATTGCGATGGAGGGACGGAGAAGGCTAGGCCAGCTTGGCGTTGGTTGTCCAAGTTTAAGGTGGTAGGCTGGAATCTTAGGTAAATCCGGGATTCTAAGGCCGAGAGCTGATGACGAGTTACCTTTTAGGTGACGAAGTGGTTGATGCCATGCTTCCAAGAAAAGCTTCTAAGCTTCAGATAACTAGGAACCGTACCCCAAACCGACACAGGTGGTTGGGTAGAGAATACCAAGGCGCTTGAGAGAACTCGGGTGAAGGAACTAGGCAAAATGGCACCGTAACTTCGGGAGAAGGTGCGCCGGTGAGGGTGAAGGACTTGCTCCGTAAGCTCATGCCGGTCGAAGATACCAGGCCGCTGCGACTGTTTATTAAAAACACAGCACTCTGCAAACACGAAAGTGGACGTATAGGGTGTGACGCCTGCCCGGTGCCGGAAGGTTAATTGATGGGGTTAGCTAACGCGAAGCTCTTGATCGAAGCCCCGGTAAACGGCGGCCGTAACTATAACGGTCCTAAGGTAGCGAAATTCCTTGTCGGGTAAGTTCCGACCTGCACGAATGGCGTAACGATGGCGGCGCTGTCTCCACCCGAGACTCAGTGAAATTGAAATCGCTGTGAAGATGCAGTGTATCCGCGGCTAGACGGAAAGACCCCGTGAACCTTTACTATAGCTTTGCACTGGACTTTGAATTTGCTTGTGTAGGATAGGTGGGAGGCTTTGAAGCGTGAACGCCAGTTTGCGTGGAGCCATCCTTGAAATACCACCCTGGCAACTTTGAGGTTCTAACTCAGGTCCGTTATCCGGATCGAGGACAGTGTATGGTGGGTAGTTTGACTGGGGCGGTCTCCTCCTAAAGAGTAACGGAGGAGTACGAAGGTGCGCTCAGACCGGTCGGAAATCGGTCGTAGAGTATAAAGGCAAAAGCGCGCTTGACTGCGAGACAGACACGTCGAGCAGGTACGAAAGTAGGTCTTAGTGATCCGGTGGTTCTGTATGGAAGGGCCATCGCTCAACGGATAAAAGGTACTCCGGGGATAACAGGCTGATACCGCCCAAGAGTTCATATCGACGGCGGTGTTTGGCACCTCGATGTCGGCTCATCACATCCTGGGGCTGAAGCCGGTCCCAAGGGTATGGCTGTTCGCCATTTAAAGTGGTACGCGAGCTGGGTTTAGAACGTCGTGAGACAGTTCGGTCCCTATCTGCCGTGGACGTTTGAGATTTGAGAGGGGCTGCTCCTAGTACGAGAGGACCGGAGTGGACGAACCTCTGGTGTTCCGGTTGTCACGCCAGTGGCATTGCCGGGTAGCTATGTTCGGAAAAGATAACCGCTGAAAGCATCTAAGCGGGAAACTTGCCTCAAGATGAGATCTCACTGGAACCTTGAGTTCCCTAAAGGGCCGTCGAAGACTACGACGTTGATAGGTTGGGTGTGTAAGCGCTGTGAGGCGTTGAGCTAACCAATACTAATTGCCCGTGAGGCTTGACCATATAACACCCAAGCAATTTGCTTAAGAAGCGAGTTGCGGTGTGTGAAGACGAAACAAACCGAAAGTTTGCACCGCTCACAAAGCACACAAATCTATTACATACCCATTTGCTGGCACGTTGCATAAGCGACGGTCTGGCTACCGAATTTCTTGACGACCATAGAGCGTTGGAACCACCTGATCCCATCCCGAACTCAGAAGTGAAACGATGCATCGCCGATGGTAGTGTGGGGTTTCCCCATGTGAGAGTAGGTCATCGTCAAGATTAAATTCCGAAACCCCAATTGCGAAAGCAATTGGGGTTTTGTTTTTGCGCGCGAAAAAGCCAAGTCCCGCAACGACCAGAAAAGACAGTGCCTTCGCATAGCCCCACAGCTGCAGTGGGGCCAGCACCACTGATCACCCGCGATGGAAATCCCCTCAAAATCAGCGGGTGGTTTTTGGTATGGTGCAGCTCTTTTTAAGGACTTGAGTTCACCCGCACGGATCAGCGTCGACCTCTATTCAACGAGAAGCTGTAGCAATGCCCGAAGCGATTCCGATCAAGGACCACGAGAA
Source organism: Pseudomonas sp. JDS08PS003 (assembly GCF_045013505.1). Lineage (NCBI taxonomy): Bacteria > Pseudomonadati > Pseudomonadota > Gammaproteobacteria > Pseudomonadales > Pseudomonadaceae > Pseudomonas > Pseudomonas sp. JDS08PS003. The sequence continues at coordinate 5,082,281 of NZ_CP120724.1, read as the reverse complement.
AGAAAACCGCCTGGTCAACAAGCGCCTGCTGGCCTGCGCTGTATTGGTGGTGGCCATTACCTGCGCCTTGGTAGGGCGTATGTACTTCCTTCAGGTGGTGGAGTTCGACTATCACTCCACTGTCTCGGAAAACAACCGTGTCCACGTGCTGCCGATCACCCCGACCCGCGGGCTGATCTACGACCGCAATGGCGTGGTTCTGGCGGACAACCGCCCCAGCTTCAACCTGACCATCACCCGCGAACGCACCACCGATCTCAAGGGCGAGTTGGACGCGGTGATCGACCTGCTGCACCTGCCGCCAGAGGATCGCACCCTGTTCGACAAGGAGATGAAGCAGGCCCGCCACCCCTTCGTCCCCGTGACCCTCTTCTACGAGCTCACCGAAGAGCAAATCGCCGTCCTTGCGGTCAACGAGTACCGCCTGCCAGGACTGGATGTGGAAGCCCAGTTCGTCCGCCATTACCCCATGGGCGCCCACTTTGCCCACTCCATCGGCTACGTTGGGCGGATCAACGAGAAAGAAACCAAGACCCTGGATTCGGTGGAATACCGTGGCACCCAGTCCATTGGCAAGACGGGCGTCGAGAAGTTCTACGAGTCCGAGCTGCACGGTCACGTAGGCTATGAGGAGGTCGAGACCAACGCCCAGGGACGGGTCATGCGCGTGCTCAAACACACCGATCCTATCCCAGGGAAGAACATTGTCCTGAGCCTGGATATCAAGCTTCAGGAAGCTGCCGAAGAGGCCCTGGGGGATCGTCGCGGCTCAGTGGTAGCCCTCGACCCTGCCACGGGCGAAGTCCTGGCCATGGTCAGCAAGCCGAGCTTTGATCCCAACCTGTTCGTCACCGGTATCAGCTTCAAGGAATACGCCGCGCTGCACGACTCCATCGACCGCCCGTTGTTCAACCGGGTGCTGCGCGGCCTCTACGCACCAGGCTCCACTATCAAGCCGGAGGTGGCGATTGCCGGCCTCGACACCGGCGTGGTTACCGCCTCGACCCGAGTCTTCGACCCCGGTTACTACCAGTTGCCGGACTTCGATCACAAATACCGCAACTGGAACCACAGCGGCGATGGTTGGGTGGATATGGACGCAGCGATCATGCGCTCCAATGACACCTACTTCTACGATCTGGCCCACAAGCTCGGCATCGACCGTCTGCACGACTACATGGCGATGTTCGGCCTGGGCGAGAAAGTCTCCCTGGACATGTTCGAGGAATCCCCAGGATTGATGCCATCCCAAGCCTGGAAGCGCGCCACCCGCCGCCAGCCCTGGTTCCCGGGGGAAACCGTGATTCTCGGGATTGGTCAGGGCTATATGCAGGTCACGCCGCTGCAACTGGCCCAGGCCACAGCGCTGATCGCCAACAAGGGCGTGTGGAACCGTCCGCACCTGGCCAAGACCATTGATGGCGTGGCTCCAGTGGATGAGCATCCGATGCCCAACATCCTGCTGAAGAATCCTCACGACTGGGATCAGGTCAACCACGGCATGCAGATGGTGATGCACGACCCGCGGGGCATCGCCCGCGCTGCCGCCGCCGGTGCGCAGTACCGCATCGCCGGCAAGAGTGGTACCGCTCAGGTGGTGGCGATCAAACAGGGCGAGCGCTATGACCGTCTCAAGACCCGCGAACGCAACCGCGACAACGCCTTGTTCGTCGGCTTCGCCCCCGCCGAGCACCCACAGATCGTGATCTCGGTAATGATCGAGAACGGTGAGGCCGGCGGCCGGGTCGCCGGGCCCGTGGTGCGACAGATCATGGACGCCTGGCTGCTGGACCAGAACGGCCACCTCAAGCCGCAATACGCTACTCCCGCCAAGGCCCCTGGCGATCCCCACGTCTGAGTCATTGCAACATCGGGCTGCCCCGCACCTTGTGAGCCCAGCCGATCGTTCCTTGAGTCACTGAGCGGTGAGGCGGTCCTGCAGCAGCTTCAGGAACAGGACCTCGGCACGGCTCATGCGTTGTTCACGGTTCCACAGCAGATGGATATCGACATCGGCGATGCCGTCATGGGGCGGAAGGCGCCACAGCAGCCTGGCATCGACATCGGCGGCCACTACATGCTCCGGCAGGCAGCCGATGCCAAACCCGGCGATCACCAGGCGCCGTACCTCCTCCAGGCTCGGCGAGGAGGCGACGATGCGTCCGCTGAAGCCCTGCTGGTCACGGAAGATGGTCAGTGGCGAGAGCATGCCGCCGATCTGGTCGCTGGTGAAACTGACAAAATTCTCCCGCTGCAGATCACCCTCGGCCACGTCCTGACGCCCGAATAGCGGGTGATGCTTGCCGCAAAAAAATGCGTAGCGCTGCCGCAGGAACAGCCGTTGTTCCAGGCGTGGCTGTGGCCGCCGATTAAGGCTCAGGCCCAGGGTCGCGGTCTTCTCCTGCAGGGCGCTGACGATATCCGAGCTGCGCATCACCTCCACCTCCAGGTCGACTCGCGGATGCTGGCGATGGAAGTCGGCCAGAAAATCATCGAAACGCTCATTGAAGATCCGGCTGATGATCAGCAGTCGCACCTTGCCGATCACCTCGTCGGCGGGCTGCTCCAGCACGCTGCTGACCTGGGACACCTGGCCGTAGATTTCCCCGGCCAGGGCAAAGATCTGTTCGCCCACTTCGGTCAGGGCAAAGCGCGGCCCGCGCCTGGCGATCAACTGCCGCCCCAGCTGTTCTTCCAGGCGCTTGAGGGCTTGGCTCACCGCCGGCTGGGTCAGGTGCAGGCGCGCCGCTGCGCGACTGATGCTCAGTTCCTGGCCGATCACTCGGAAGGTGCGCAGCAGGTTCCAGTCGAGGCGGTCATTGAGCAGGCGTCGGGCATCGCGGTCGGACATGGCAGGGCTCTGGATCGGGATCTAGATGAATAATAAGCCAGGATAATAATCGAGATAATCAATAGAAAATTGACTAATTATCTGGCGAAACGGATAAATCCCTCCCAGACAGGCGCCCACAGAAGCCCCTGCGCTTGACCCTTTCTCCTGCCACAAAAATAACCAAAGGAGCCAACCATGAAGCCTTCCGCTTCGCCGCAGCCACGCCGAGCCGCGGCTGCCGCCTTTATCGGCACCATGATCGAGTGGTACGACTTCTACATCTACGCCACCGCTGCGGCGCTGGTGTTCGGTGCCTTGTTCTTCCCCTCCGACGACAAACTGTTCAGCACCATGGCCGCTTTCGGGACCTTTGCCGTGGGCTTCTTCGCCCGGCCCCTGGGGGGCATCATCTTCGGCCATATCGGCGACCGTATCGGCCGCAAGAAATCCCTGGTCATCACCTTGCTGATGATGGGCGTGGTCACCGTGTGCATCGGCTTGCTGCCGACTTATGCACAGATCGGCGCCCTGGCCCCGGTGCTGTTGATCCTGCTGCGCATCGTCCAGGGCATTGCCGTGGGAGGCGAGTGGGGCGGGGCGGTGCTGATGGCCGGCGAACATGCGCCCAAGGGCCGGCGCAACTTCTTCGCCTCCTTCGCCCAATTGGGTAGCCCGGCGGGACTGATCCTTTCGTTACTGGCCTTCAGCGCCGTGACCCGCCTGCCCGAGGACGCGCTGATGAGTTGGGGTTGGCGCCTGCCGTTCCTCGCCAGCGCGTTGTTGCTGCTGGTGGGCCTGGCGATACGCCTGGGGGTCAACGAGTCGCCGGAATTTCTCGCCAGCCGCGAGCAGGCGGCCAAATCGGTGCGCAAGGAGCAGGCACCCGTGATGGAAGTGCTGCGCACGGCCTGGCGCCCGCTGCTGCTGTGCATTGGCGCCAATACCCTGGGAATCGCCGGGGTGTATTTCACCAACACCTTCATGATTGCCTACACCACCCAGCAACTGGAAATCCCCCGTTCGTTGATTCTCGAATGCCTGTTCGTGGTGGCGATCATCCAGTTCTGCATCCAGCCCCTGGCGGCCTGGACCGCCGAGAAAATCGGCGCCACGCGCTTTCTATGCCTGGTGTCAGTACTGGCCATGGCCTCGCCCTATCCGATGTTCGTGCTGGTGAGTTCCGCTCAGGCGCCCCTGATGATCTTCGGCATCGCCTTGGCAGTGGTGTGCATGGCCTCCTTCTACGCGGTGATCGCCGGTTACGTCAGCGGCATGTTCGAGACGCGGGTGCGCTACACCGCGATCTCCCTCGCCTATCAAGTCTGCGGTGCCCTGGCCGGTGGCCTGACCCCGCTGATCGGCACCTGGCTGGCCCACAGGTTCATCGGCCAATGGTGGCCGATGGCGCTGTTCTACAGCCTGATCGCCGCGGTATCGCTGATCTGCGTGCTGGCCCTGTCGCGCCGACATGCCCACGCCCAGCGCCTGGAAATGGCGTCCAACGCTTGATTGTCTGGAGAAATGATTGATGTTGAAAATCAATGGCGAACGCCTCTGGGCGAGCCTGATGGCCATGGCCGAAATCGGCGCCACCGCTCGCGGCGGTAGCTGCCGTCTGGCCCTGAGCGATGAGGACCGGGCCGGGCGCGAGCTCTTCGCCCACTGGTGTACAGAAGCTGGCATGGCCTTGAGCGTCGACCCCATCGGCAACCTGTTTGCCCGCCGTCCCGGCAGCGACCCGGACGCTGCTCCAGTGATGATGGGCAGCCACCTCGACACCCAGCCCGAAGGTGGACGTTTTGACGGTGTCTACGGCGTGCTGGCCGGGTTGGAAGTGGTGCGCACGCTCAATGATCTTGGGGTCCGGACCCGCAAGCCCCTGGAGGTGGCGGTGTGGACCAACGAGGAGGGCGCGCGCTTCACCCCGGCGATGTTCGGCTCGGCGGTGTTCACCGGGAGCATGTCCCTGGACGCCGCCCTCGCGGTGCGCGATGCCGATGGCATCAGCGTCGCCCAGGCTCTGCAGCGCACCGGTTACGCTGGCAATCGGCCTTTGGGCGGGGCGGTGGATGCCTATTTCGAAGCCCATATCGAGCAGGGCCCGATTCTTGAAGACAACGCCAAGAGCATTGGCGTGGTCAGTGGCGGCCAGGCAATCCGTTGGCTCGATGTTCAGGTTGAAGGCATGGCTGCTCACGCCGGCACCACGCCGATGCTACTGCGCAAGGATGCCTTGTATGGCGCCGCGCAGATGATCCTCGCCGTGGAGCAGTTGGCGGTGGATTTTGCCCCGCAAGGCCTGACCACTGTCGGTGAGCTGAGCGTCGCCAAGTCGTCGCGCAATACCATTCCCGGGTTGCTGACCTTCACCGTCGACCTGCGCCACCACCATGATCAGCAGATTGGCGCCATGGAGCAGCAGGTAGAGGAACGCCTGGCCAGCATTGCCCGGCAGCGCGGGCTCAAGGTCAGCATCGACCGTCACTGGATCAGCCCGGCCACGCCCTTTGACGCCGACTGCGTGGCGGCGGTGCAACAGGCGGTGGACGGGCTTGGCTATGCTCAGCAGTCCATCGTCAGCGGCGCCGGCCACGACGCCATCCTGCTGGCACGCTATTGCCCCACCGCCATGGTGTTCATTCCCTGTGTCGGTGGCCTGAGTCACAACGAAGCCGAAGACGTGTTGCCCGAGGACGTGCGCCAGGGCGCCGATGTATTGCTTAACGCCGTGCTGGCCCGTGCCGGCCAGGTTGAATAAGGAGAAGGTCATGCGCAGTTTTTTCCACCCCGAACAGTTGCTCCACCATCCACGCAGCTACTACTCGCGCGGCCAGATGCGCATACCCCAGGAGGTGCCGGAGCGCGCCCAGCGCCTGGTGCAGGCCGCACACTCCCTGGGTTTTGCCGTCGAGCAGCCACGGGATGCCGGGATGGCACCGTTGCTGGCGGTACACGGCGCGCCGTACTTGGCGTTCCTGCAGGATGCGCACCAGGGCTGGAAGGACATCCCCGAAGACTGGGGCGATGAGGTGATGTCCAACATCTTCGTGCGTGAGCCCAATGCCCTGCGCGGGGTTCTGGCCCAGGCCGCGTGCTACCTGGCCGACGGCAGTTGCCCGGTGGGTGAGTCGACTTGGCGTGCAGCCTACTGGTCGGCGCAAAGTGCCGTCGCCGGGGCCCAGGCATTGCTCGACGGTGAGCCGGCGGCCTACGCCTTGTGCCGCCCGCCGGGCCACCACGCGCGGGCCGAAGCCGCAGGCGGTTTCTGCTACCTGAACAACGCGGCAGTGGCGGCCCAGGTCCTGCGGGACAAATACGCCCGGGTGGCGGTGCTCGACACCGACATGCACCACGGCCAGGGTATCCAGGAAATCTTCTACGAGCGCGCCGACGTCTTGTATGTCTCGGTGCATGGCGACCCGACCAACTTCTACCCGGGGGTGGCCGGCTTTGCCGAAGAGCGTGGCGCCGGAGCGGGGGAGGGCTACAACCTCAACCTGCCCATGGCCCATGGCGCCAGCGAAGGGGATTTCCTCGCCTGTCTGGAACAGGCCCTGGTGGCGGTGAAGGAATTCGGTGCCGAGGTGCTGGTGCTGTCCCTGGGTTTCGATATCTACGAGCTCGACCCGCAAAGCAAGGTCGCGGTGACCCGAGACGGCTTCGCCATCCTTGGCCAGCGCATCCGCAGCCTGGGCCTGCCGTGCCTGATTGTTCAGGAAGGGGGTTACCACCTGGACAGCCTGGAAGACAACGCTCGCGCCTTCTTTGCCGACAGCGCCGCCTGGGCCCTTTAGGACCGGCCGGACGGCGTTCCGCTCAATGCCCTTTTCGCTGGCAAGCCAGCTCCTACGGTAAACCTGCATTTCTCCCCCACCGTAGGAGCCGGCTTGCCGGCGAAAGGGCCCTCAAGTCTTGCGCTGCTCTCAAGGCTCTCTTCGCCGGCAAGCCAGCTCTTACAGGAGGGGCTGGGAGGGGGCATGCGGTACTTGCCATTTGCTTTACGTTAACGTCAAGATGCTCGGGCGCCCGTTTCACTGGCGCAGGTTTTGCTTGATCTCGAATCACAGGGTAAGCAATGCAGGGCTGCCCGATGATCCGGGCCAAGCCCCTTTACTGCCCTCTGAACCCGGTGTAGACATTGACCACGGCTTGCGTGCCTCGCGCAATCCAAGGGAGTGGAGCGGGAAGCAGCGGGCGGACCGATTCGGAGCGCTTGATGACGCTTATAAAAACAATAAAGGGTGAGCAGCAACACGAAGCCCGGCTGGCCCGGGAACGGCTGCACCTGGAAGGCCAGATCCCCGACGGGGTCCTGCGTGCGGAAATCGATGCCTCATGGCGGCGCAGCCTCAGCCATGGTGTGCACTTTGGCAGCCAACACCAACTGACCCTGGAATCCAGCGCCAGCCTCGAGGTGCTGCTGGCCAGCAACCGCCTGTTGCTGGACGCGGCGACCCCGGCCATTGACTACCTGACCCAGCATCAGGGCCAGGACGGCATGATCATCCTCGCCAATGCCGACGCCACCATCCTGGCCATCGAGGGCCGGGCCGATCGGCTCAAGGACAGCGGGGTGCAGGACATCACCCTCGGCGCCTGCTGGAGTGAAGCCACCCGGGGCACCAACGCCCTGGGCACGGCCCTGGTGGAAGCCCGGCCGACCCTGATCGATTGCGGCGAACACTACCTGGATCGCCTCAGCCATTTCTCCTGCACATCGGTGCCCATCCAATGCCCCCAGGGCGAGATCCTCGGCGTTCTTGACCTGACCCGCGAAGGCCCCCTGGGCCGCGTCCAGGACAGCACCGCGCTGTTGTCCATGGCGGTCAGCCAGATCGAGGCCCGGGTGTTCCACGCGTCCTACCCGGAGCAGATCGTCCTGGCCTTCCACAGTCGTCGGCAATACCTCGAATCGCCCTGGCAAGGCCTGTTGGCCCTGAGCCTGGGCGGGCAGATTCTTGCGGTCAGCGGCCAGGCCTGCCAGTTGCTCAACACGCCGCGCGCGGCCTTGGTGGGGCGGCGTTGCGAAGAGTTCCTCGGGGTCGACGGCCTGCAACTGCTGGCCCGCCTGCAGCAAGGCGCCGTGGGCAGCCTGCAGACCGCCAAGGGTGAGCTGTTCTACAAGGCCCTGCGGGCGCCTCAACCGTCTCTGAACCTGCATCGCGCGCCCCGCAGCGCGCCGAAAACCACGCCCATGCCCCAGGACCTGGAAGCCCTGGCCGGGGGCAACAGCCGCTACGCCCGCACCCTGCGCATGGCCCGCCAGGGCCTGGCCAACGGCTTGCCAGTGCTGTTGCTGGGAGAAACCGGCACCGGCAAGGAAGTCCTGGCCCGGGCCCTGCATCGCGCGGGCAGTCGTGCCGAGAAACCCTTTGTCGCGGTCAACTGCGCGGCGATTCCCGAAGGCCTGATCGAGTCGGAACTGTTCGGCTACCGCGAAGGTGCCTTCACCGGCTCGCGCCGCGGCGGCATGATCGGACGCCTGCAACAGGCCCACGGTGGCACCTTGTTCCTCGATGAGATCGGCGACATGCCCCTGGCCCTGCAGGCCCGCCTGTTACGGGTCTTGCAGGATCGCAAGGTGGCGCCCCTGGGGGCCGGTGAGGAACAGGACATCGACATTGCCCTGATCTGCGCCACCCACCGCGACCTCAAGCAGCAAGTGCAGGACCAGGCCTTTCGCCAGGACCTGTTCTACCGGGTCAACGGCATCAGCGTGCTGTTGCCGGCCTTGCGCGAGCGCGAAGACCTGCAGCCTTTGGTGGACAGCCTGCTGGCCAAGCTCGGCGGCGCCGAGGTGAACATCGCCGAGGATCTGCGCCGCCTGTTGGCCGACTACCACTGGCCCGGCAATATCCGCCAGTTGGAGATGGTCCTGCGCACCGCCCTGGCCCTGCGCGAAGAGGGTGAGAGTCATATCGGCCTGGAGCACTTGCCGGACAGCATGCTCGACGACCTCAATGCCCATGAACGGCCGCAGACCGGGAGCATCCGCGAGAACGAACTGGAGCTGATCCGCAGTGCCCTGGACAACCATCAGGGCAATGTTTCGGCGGCAGCGGACGCCCTGGGCATCAGCCGCGCGACCCTGTACCGCAAGCTCAAGCAGTTGCGCGCCTGATGCGGCGCCTGATCACCCGGCTGGTGGACAGCCGCGATCCCCAGGCCCTGAGTGCCGCCCTGGGCTGGCTCTACAGTTTCGTGCGGCCGCATCGGCTGGCCATTGGCGGTCTGCTGGGGCTGTCGGTGTGCGCCTCGTTGCTGGTGCTGGTGCAACCCTGGCTGACCAAGCTGCTGATCGACGACGGGCTGCTGGCCCGCGACTTTTCCAGACTGGTGCTGATCGCCGGCCTGATGATCCTCGCCGGCCTGCTGGGCACGCTGCTGTCCGGGGTCAATCGCTACCTGCATACGCGCCTGTCCGGGCGCATCCTGTTTGCCCTGCGCGACGACCTCTACCGCCATCTGCAACGGCTGTCGCCGAGCTTCTACGGTCAACGGCGAATCGGCGACCTGATGTCGCGCCTGGACGGCGATGTCGCGGAAATCCAGCGCTTTGCCGTGGACTCGCTGTTCTCCGCAGTGTCCAGTGTGATCGGTCTTGTCGTCGCCCTGGCCATGCTCCTGACCCTGTCCTGGAAACTCTCGCTGCTGGCCCTGGTGCTGATTCCCCTGGATGTGCTCTGGTTGCGCTGGATGCGGCGCAAGGTGGAGCGCGATGTCCGCCAGTTGCGCGAGCGCTCTGCGGACATGTCCTCGTTCATGGTGGAAACCCTGCCGGTGATGAAATTCATCCAGAGCGCCGGCCAGCAGCAACGGGAGGCCCAGCGCCTGGATCGCCTCGGCCAGGGCTACCTGAGCCAGTTGCTGAAGCTGCAAGTCACCGAGTTCTTCACCCAGGCGGTACCCGGCACCCTGACCTCGCTGTCCCGGGCCTGCGCCTTCCTGATTGGCGGCTACTGGGTGGTGCAGGGCACCTGGCAACTGGGGGCGCTGATCGCTTTTTCCACCTACCTGGGCATGGCGGTGGGCCCGGTACAGAGCCTGCTGGGATTGTATGTGGCGATCCAGCGCATGACCGTGAGCCTGGGCCGGGTCATGGAGCTGCGTGGTGAGGAGCCGGGCATCAGCACCCCCGCGGCGCCGTTGCCGGTGCCGGACAACGGCGAGCTGCACTTCAAGGATGTGCACTTCAGTCATCCGGGGCGCGGCTCGATCCTCAAGGGCATCGAAGCGCGGATTCCCTACGGCCTCAAGGTGGCCCTCAGCGGCACTTCGGGGGCCGGTAAAAGCACCTTGATCGACCTGTTGCAGCGTCACCACGATCCCCAGTCCGGGCAGGTCCTGCTGGGGGGCATCGACCTGCGTCAACTGGACCTGGCGCAACTGCGTTGTCAGGTGGCGGTGGTCAGTCAGGACATTGTGCTGTTTCGCGGCAGCCTGGCGGACAACCTGGCCTACAGCGTGCCCGCTGCCAGCCGTGAAGCCGTGGCCGAAGTGGCGCGGCTGGCGCAATTGCAGGGGCTGATCGAGTCTCTGCCCGAGGGCCTGGACAGTCCCCTGGGGGAGCGCGGCCAGCAGTTGTCCGGTGGGCAGAAACAGCGCATCGCTATCGCCCGTGCATTGCTCCAGGACCCGCTGATCCTGGTGCTGGACGAAGCCACTTCGGCGGTGGACGAGGCCACCGAGCGCGAGGTGATCGAAGCCATCGACCGTCTGTTCGCCGGGCGTACGCGCATCCTGATCAGCCACCGGCCTTCGACCCTGGCCGATGCCGACCTGCGCTTCGAGTTGCTGGACGGTGTATTGCATAGCGTGGTGGTGGCCCATGAAGTCTGAACTGCGCATCGGCGTGATCGACAGCGGCCATGCCCCTCATCAGCGGGTGGCGGCCGGCCGGCGTTTCTTTCTGCTGGCGCAAGGCATGGGCGAGGGCGAGTTGCAGCAGGACGCTCTCGGCCATGGCAGCGCGATCATCGAGGCCATCGAGCAGCGCGCGCCCGATGCCCAGCTATATCTGGCCCAGGTGTTCGATCAGCGCGGGGTCACCAGCGCCGCGCAAGTCAGTGCCGCCCTGTATTGGCTGCTGGAACAGGATGTACGCCTGATCAACCTCAGCCTCGGGCTGCGCCAGGATCGCGATTCACTGCGCGCCGCCTGTGCCGAGGCGGTGGCTCGTGGCGTGCTGCTCTGCGCATCCAGCCCGGCCCAGGGTGAGCCGGTATTCCCGGCCAGCTATCCTGGCGTGTTGCGGGTCACCGGCGATGCGCGCTGCAGCCTGCAGCAGTGGTCGTGGCTGAATACCGCCCAGGCCGATTTCGCCGCCTGCGTGCGCGCCAGCCGCCCGGGGCCGTCCGGCGCCAGCCTGGGCTGTGCCGCGTTGAGCGGGCATATCGCCGCCTACCTCAAGACCCAGCCCAGCGCGAGCAATCTGCAGGTGCGCCAGTGGCTGCAGGAGCAGGCCGCCTACCAGGGGCCCGAGCGCCGGAGCGTGCCATGCAATCGATCCTGATCCTGGGGGCGGGGCCGGCCGGTGCGGCGGTGGCCCTGGGGCTGCGGCGCCTCGGTTACCCGGTGACCCTGATTAGCGACTGGCGGCGTTTTCCGGCTCTGGAAGGGGTTTCCGTGCGGGTGCTGGAGGCCCTGCGCAGCGCTGGTCTGGAGTCGGCACTGGCCCAGGCTCTGCACCCTTCCCAGCGGCAAGTGGCGTGGAACGGCGCGCAGCACGCGCAGAACATCGAATACCTGCTGGATCGCCCAACGTTCGACCGTGGCCTGCGCGATGCCCTGCATCAGGCCGGGGTGACGCTGATCCAGGGCCGCGTGCTGGGTGTGCAGTCCACTGCGCTCGGGCACCGGGTACAGGTGCAGGGGCACGAGGAGCAGCTCGGCGAGTTCCTGGTCGAAGCCCGCGGACGTCAGGCGCCTGCATTGGACAAGGCACTGCAGCAGGGCGTCGGGAACGGCCGGCGTGGCCCGGAAACCCTCAGCCTGCTCAACCGTTGGCAAGGGCCGCCCGGCACTGCCGCCAGTGCCGTGCACAGCCTGGAGGACGGCTGGGCCTGGATGGCCCGGCGCAGCGACGGCCAGTGCTACTGGCAACTGACCCTGGATGTGGCCAGCGCTGCACTGCCGGGCAAGGCGCAGTTGCTGGAGTACTGCCGTCGGCGCCGTCAGGCGTCTGCCCTGGTCGCGGATTTTTTTGCCGGTGGTGTCGAACATGATCTGCACCTGCACGCCCGTAGCAGCACGGCGATTCTCTGCCCCCAGGTGTGCGGCGATCACTGGCTGCGGGTAGGGGATGCGGCCATGGCGGTGGACCCGCTGTCTGGCAATGGCATCTTCCAGTCCCTGTCCTCGGCCCTGCAGGCGCCGGCGGTGATCAACACCCTGTTGCAGCGGCCGGAGCGCACGGCCCTGGCCTGGCGTTTTCATCAGCAACGGGTGGAGCAACTGTTCCTGCGGTTTGCCCGCATCGGCCGGGACTTCTACGCCGACGAGCAACGCTGGCCCGAGCAGCCGTTCTGGCAGGCCCGCCGGCAGTGGCCGGACCGCCAGTCGGCGCACGCCAGCGTGGACTTCGCAGCCTTGCGCATCGAGCGCGCTCCGGTGTTGCGCGATGGCCTGGTGGACGAAGCCGAAGTGGTGATCACTCCGGACCAGCCCCTGGGCATCTGGCATGTGCAGGGCGTGGAGCTGGCGCCGTTGTTGCGACGCTTGCAGCACCAGCCCCCGACTCAGGCGCTGGCGGACCTGAGCCCGGAGCAGGGACGGGTGGTGCGGCGCTGGTTGCTGGCCCAGGGCTATCGACCTTAGGGCCCTTTCGCCGGCAAGTCGGCGCCTACGCGGATGCCCACGTAGGAGCGAGCTTGCTCGCGAACCGCCCTGCGGCTATCCCGCGCCGTCGTCCCTGGAGCATCCCAGGCGTCATCCGGCAGGCCGAGGGGCGTTCGCCCTGGCCGCGGCTCAGAGCTTGATCAGCACCGATTTCAGCTCGGTGTAGTGCTCGATGGCCGCGTGGCCCATTTCCCGGCCGAGTCCGGACATCTTGTAGCCGCCGAACGGCAGTGCCGGGTCCAGGGCGCTGTGGCAGTTGACCCACACCGAGCCGGACTTGATCTTCGGAATCATCCGGTGCACCGCTGCCAGATCGTTGGACCAGATGCTTGCGCCCAGGCCATAGGGGCTGTCGTTGGCCATGCGCAGGGCGTCGGCCTCGTCGTCGAAGGGAATCGCCACCAGCACCGGGCCGAAGATTTCTTCCTGGACCAGCGAGTGCTTCTGGTCGACATCGACGATCACCGTCGGTTTGACGAAATACCCCGGACCGAACTGCTCGCCGCCACAGGCAATGGTGGCGCCGCTGTCCCGGCCCATCTCGATGTAGCGGTAGACCCGTTCCTGCTGGCGCGCGGAAATCAGCGGGCCCATTTCGACGCTGGCGTCCAGGCCGTTGCCCAGTTTCATGGCATTGGCGATGCCGGCAATGTCGGCTACCACGTTGTCGAAGTGCTTGCGCTGCACATACAGCCGCGAGCCGGCGCAGCACACCTGGCCCTGATTGAAGAAGATCGCGCTGGCGGCCCCGGCGGCGGCGCTGGCCAGGTCGGCATCGGCCATGACGATGGTCGGCGACTTGCCCCCCAGCTCCAGGGTGACCCGGGTCATGGAGTCCATGGCGATCTTGCCGATTTCCTTGCCCACGGCGGTGGAGCCGGTAAAGGTCAGTTTGTCCACCAGAGGGTTGTGGGTCAGGGCGCTGCCGGCGGTGATGCCGGTACCGGTGACCACGTTGAACACGCCGTCGGGGTAGCCGGCTTCCTGCACCAGTTCCGCCAGTTTCAGGGCGCTGAGCGGGGTTTCATCGGCCGGCTTGAGCACCAGGGTGCAACCGGTGGCCAGGGCCGGGCCGAGTTTCCAGCAGGCCAGCAGCAAGGGGAAGTTCCAGGCGACGATGGCGCCGACCACGCCCAGCGCTTCGCGACGGATGAAGCTGTGGAACTGGTCGTCGGGCATCAGCGGCAGCGAAACCTCGACGCTGGCGCCTTCGATCTTGGTGGCCCAGCCGGCCATGTAGCGCAAGAAGTCGATGGACAACTGCACGTCCATGGCCTGGGCCACGGCGGCGCTCTTGCCATTGTTCAGGCATTCCAGTTGGGCCAGCAGTTCGGCGTCGCGCTGCATCAGGTCGGCGAGTTTCCACAGCAGGTTCTGCCGCTCCCGGGGGCGGGTACGGGTCCAGGAGGAGTCGTCGAAAGCCTGACGCGCCGCCAGCACTGCACGATCGACATCGTCCACCGTGGCTCGGGGCACCAGGCACAGCTGTTCGCCGGTGGCGGGGTTGCGCAGGGGCATGGTCTGGCCATCGGCGGCCTCGACCCAGTGGGCGCCGATCAACATGCGCGGGGCGCGCTGGATAAACGCCGTGGTAGCGGCGAGCAGTGGGGCAATAGCCATGGCGAAGCCTCTTGTTGTAGGTGAGGCAGGGCCTTTCGCAATGGCTATGCCAGTTCCGCCGTGGCGGCGTGGCCTCGGGATTGCGGGGGCTTGGGCACATGACCGAGGCTGGCGCGGCGGCGGCTTTTCGCAAACTGCGACAGCCCGGTGAGATTCAAGAGACGCACCGGCTCGCCGGTCTGGGCGCTACCCGAGCGGGTTTTCTAGAGGTGCAGCCAGGCCAGGGAACCCAGCAGCACGCTGCCGCCGGCCGCGCCGTAGGCGAGCTTCTTCAACCATTCCTTGCGGGTCAGCAGGGTGATGGCCGCCATCGAGATGGCGATCTGGATCGCCATCATCGCCTGGGCCCAGCGGTGGTGCTGGTGCAGCGCGGCTTCCGATTGCTCGTCCCAGTCCCGAGCCTCGGCTTCCAGAGCCTCGGCCTTGAGGCGCACTGCCTCCTTTTCCTTCTGGTAGCGCTGGGCCTCGATGCCGTAATGCGTGGCATCGACCCCGGGAATATGGGTCGCCAGTTCCGCCAGGTTCTGCCGGCTGGACTTGGCCTGGTAGTAGCTCCACTGGTTGGCGGCTTCGGTCTTCTTCATGGCGGCGTTGTTCTTGTCCATGGCCGCGAGGCTTTCCGTGGAGCCGGCCTGATAGCTCAGCAGCGCTCCCAGGGTGGCCATGATTGCTGTCATCACCGCGATCTTGCTGGCGAAATTGTCGCTGCGGGCGTGGGCGTGTTCGGCCACGTGTTCCAGGTGCTTTTCGTGGGGGCTGGGCACATCGAAGTCTTCGGTCATGGCGATCGATCGGCGGGGGTGGGGAGAAGTATCAAATTGTATCCACGGTGCTGGATCGCCGTAGAGCCAGTGCGAATTCGTTCAGCTGGGCGACAGCCTGGGGCCATGACCGCATACCTGGAAGGAAGCGGCTCAGGGTGAAAGATGACCATTTCGCGATAATTGAAAAGAAGTTCTCGTTAGACGGTCGCCAGTTGGCCTTTCTAAAGTAGCTGCTTCGAATCCGTGAGTACTTCCCATGCCCATTTACCCAAGGCCTGCATGGGCCCTGTGCGCCCTGTTGGCCGGCTGCACCCTGGGGCCGGAACGGCCGCCCGGCAGCACTGTGCCCCTGCCTGTGAGCCAGCTGGATGCAGCGGCCGAGCAGGGGCTCGACCAATGGTGGCAGCTGTACCGTGACCCGGGGCTCAATGCCGCCGTGCAGGAGGCCCTGAGCCAGAACCGCGACCTGCGGATGGCCGCGGCCAACCTGCTACAGGCCCGGGCGCTGCTGCGCGAAACCGATACCCTGCGCCAGCCCGCCACCCAGGTGACGGCCCAGGCCGGCTACGGCAGCACCGCCGATGACCAGCTGGAAGCCGCCTTGCAGAACAGCCAGCGGATCCGCACCGGCAGCCGCTACGGGGTTGGCCTGGATGTGCAGTGGGAGGCTGACCTGTTCGGCCGTCTGCACGGCCTGGCCGATGCTGCCCGAGCCGATGCCGAGGCGGCGCGGGCCGCCGAAGACGGCTTGCGGGTGGTGGTGGCCGCGGAAACCACCCGCGCCTGGTTGCAGGCTTGCAGCTATGGCCAGCGCCTGCAGGTGGCCGGTGAATCCCTGGCGCTGGTGGAGCAGGGCCGGGCCCTGAGCGCCCAGCTGTATCAGGCCGGCGCCGCAGTGACCCTGGATGTGGTGCGCGCCGAAGGCCTGGTGGGCCAGGTACAGGCCAGCCTGCCGCCGTTGCAGGCCGGGCGGCAGCGGGCCCTGGCTGAGCTGGCGGTACTGCTGGGGCGCCCTCCGGGTGATGCACCGGTGGCGGCCAAGGCTTGCCACCAGGCCCCGACCCTGGATTCGCCCATGCCCCAAAGCGATGCCCTGGCCATGCTGCGTCGGCGTCCCGACGTGAGTCAGGCCGAGCGCCGGCTGGCGGCGGCCACGGCACGCATCGGCGTGGCCCGGGCCGACCTCTATCCGCGGGTCAGCCTGGGGGCTGGGGTCTTCACGTCGGCGCACCAGCCCTCGGGTTTCGACGACCGCGACGCTTCGGTCTGGCAATTGGGGCCGCTGCTGTCCTGGAGCTTCCCCAACCTCAATGCTGCCCACGCGCGCATCACCCAGGCGGACGCCCGGGAAAGCGCGGCGCTGGCGGATTTTGACCGCAGCATCCTGGCGGCCTTGAAGGAACAGCAGCAAGCCTTGAGCGACTACCAGGCCGCGTTGCAGCGCCAGGATGCCCTGCACCTGGCGGCCGAGCGCGACCACCAGGCCCTGCGCCTGGCCGGGCTGGCCCGAGCGGCCGGTGCCTCCAGTGCCCTGGATTACCTCGACGCCCAGCGCACCGACGTGCGCACCCGGGCTGCGGCGGCCCAGGCCGATGCGGCCGTGATCGATACCCAGGTGCTGGTGTTCAAGGCCCTGGGCGGTGGCTGGCGCAGCGCGCCGCCGATTGTCCTGCCGCCGCCGAGCCGGGCGGCGGCCAACCCTTTCCTGCGAACTTCCGACGAGCCAGTGCAATGACCCAGAACCCTGTTCCTGCTTCTCCGGCGCAAGCCGTCACCCGCCGTCGCTTCCTGGGTTATGCCGGGTTGGCGCTGGTGGTGTTGCTGATCCTGGCCTGGTGCCTGCACTGGTGGTTCAGCGGGCGTTTCCTGGTGGAGACCGACGACGCCTACCTGCGCGCGGACATCGTCACCATCGCGCCACGGGTGGCCGGTTACCTGGCCGCGGTCGAGGTCCAGGACAACCAGCCGCTCAAGGCCGGCGACCTGCTGGCGCGGATCGATGACAGCGACTATCAGGCCCGGGTCGAACAGGCCGAGGCGGCGCTGCGCGAGGCCCAGGCCGAACAGCGTGCCGGGCAGGCGCGGCTGGCCAATCTCAAGGCCCGCCAGCAACAGCAGCAGAGCCTGATCGCCGAGGCCCAGGCCCGGGTCGCTGCTGCTGAGGCCGAGGCGCAACGGGCCGGTCAGGAAGGGCGGCGGCAGCAACACCTGGCCAGCCAGCAGGTCAGCAGCGTGCAGCAACTGGAAAACGCCGCGGCCTTGGCGCGTCAGGCCGATGCCGCCCTGGGCGCAGCCCGTGCCAGCCTGACCGCGCGGCGCCAACAGGTACAGGTGCTCGATACCGAGCAGCAAAGCGCCCGGGCGCAGCTGGACAAGCTCGAAGCGGGCGTGGCCCGGGTCAGTGCCCTGCGGCAGTTGGCCCGTATCGATCTGGCGCGCACCTTGATCCGCAGCCCGGTGGACGGTATCGCCGGCCAGCGCCGCCTGCGCCTGGGGCAGTACGTCGAAGTCGGCGCACCGCTCTTGGCGGTGGTGCCTGAGGACGCCTATGTGGTGGCCAACTACAAGGAAACCCAGGTCGACGGCATGCGCCCCGGGCAGCCGGCGCGGGTCGAGGTCGATGCCTTGGGTGGCCACGTGCTGCTGGGCCGGGTGGAGAGTTTCGCCCCGGCCTCCGGCGCCGAGTTCGCCCTGCTGCCGGCGGACAACGCCACCGGCAACTTCACCAAGATCGTGCAGCGCATGCCGGTGCGCATCCGCCTCGATCCGGGGCAGCCGCGACAGGCAGAACTGCGCCCCGGAATGTCGGTAGTGGTGAGCGTGGATACCCGTCATGAGTAGTGCCCAGGCAGTACATGACAGCGCGGGCGAGGCCGCCGTACAGGCGATTTCCCTGCGCACCTGGGTGGCGGTGCTGGGCAGCGTGGTGGGTTGCTTCATGGCCGGGATGAACGTGCACGTGACCAACGCTTCATTGCCGGACGTGCGCGGTTCCCTGGGCGCCACCTTCGAGGAGGGCTCGTGGATCACCACCGCCTACCTGGTGGCGGAGATCATCATCATTCCCATGACCGGCTGGTTGGTCTCGGTGTTTTCCATGCGCCGGGTGCTGATGGTCGGCACCGCCGGTTTCGTGCTGTTCTCGATCGCCTGCTCCCTGGCACCGAATATCCACAGCCTGATCGTCGCCCGGGTGCTGCAAGGGGCCTTTGGCGGGGTACTGATTCCCTTGTCGTTCCAGCTGATCGTCACCGAGCTGCCGGCGGCCCGGCACCCCATGGGCATGGCCCTGTTTGCCGTGGCCAACAATGTCGCCCAGGCGGCGGGGCCGTCCCTGGGCGGCTGGCTCACCGATGCCTATTCGTGGCGCTGGATCTTCTACCTGCAAGTGCCGCCGGGGCTGTTGCTGCTGGCGGCCATCGGCTGGTCGGTGCGGCCCCAGCCCATGGTCCTGGCAAAGTTGCGCCAGGGCGACTGGGGCGGGATCGCCAGCATGGCCGTGGGCCTTTCGGCGTTGCAGATCATGCTGGAGGAGGGCGGCCGCCATGACTGGTTCGCCTCGGGCTTCATCTTCAACTGTGCGGTCCTGGCCACGGTCGGCCTGCTGGCTTTCGTGGCCATCGAACTGCGCCGCGAGCAGCCGCTGATCAACCTGCGCCTCTTGGGCCGCTACAACTTCGGCATCGCCAGCCTGATGCAATTCACCTTCGGTGCGGTGGTGTTCGGCGTGGTGTTCCTGGTGCCCAACTACTTTGCCCAAATCCACGGCTACAACGCCCGGCAGATCGGTTTGATGATGATTCCCTATGGCCTGATCCAGTTCGTCATGTCGTTCGCCACCCCGCGCCTGATGCGCTGGAGCAGTGCCCGCACCATCATCATTGCCGGCTTCGCCATCACTGGCATCGGCTGCCTGATGAACATCCACCTCAACCCCGATGCCTCGGTGAATGTCATCGTGCCGTCGCTGGTGGTGCGCGGTATCGGCCAGTCGCTGGTGGTGGTGGCGCTGGGGGTGATGGCGATCCAGGGGCTGGAAAAGGATCAGGTGGGCTCGGCCTCCGGGCTGTTCTCCATGGTGCGCAATGTCGGCGGGGCGATCGGTATCGCGCTCTCCAGCCAGATCGTGGTGGAGCGCGAGAAATTCCATGCCCAGCGCATCGGCGAATCCATCAACCTGTTCGCCCAGGCCACCCAGGAGCGTTTGGTGGAGCTGGTGCGGTTGCTGGCCCAGGCACCCGTGGAGTACGCCAGGGCCCTGCACTCGGCGGCGCTGGCGCCACTGCGTCAGCAAGCTTTGGGCCTGATGGACAAGGTGCTGCACCGCGACGCCTTGCTGCTGGCCTACAGCGATGCCTTCCTGCTGGCGGGGCTGGCCATGCTGTTGTGCGTAGTGGCCGGTCTGTTGCTGCGCCGGGCCTGAGCTCTCAGCGGTAGAACTCCGATGGCGGCGTGCCGAACTGGCGCTTGAAGGCGGCGGCGAAGGCGCTCTGGCTGTCGTAGCCGTGTTGCAGTGCCACTTGCACCACCGGCATGCCCTCGGCCAGGCACTCCAGGGACATCAGCAGGCGCGCCTGCTGGCGCCAGCGGCCAAAGGTGATGCCGGTGTGGCGCAGGAACTGGCGATGGAAGGTTTTCGCGCTCATGGCCAGGCGGTCACTCCATTGCTCGGCGGTGCGATTGTCCGCCGGGTCATCCGCCAGCGCCTGGCACACCCGCAGCATGCGCGGTTCATGGGGCCACGGCAGGCTGAACGGCAGCACCGGCAGCGAGCGCATCTCATCGAGGATCAGGCGCATCAGGCGGCCGTCGCGGCTGTCCGGCGCATACTGCGTGCCGACCTGGGCGGCGGCCAGGATCAGTTCACGCAGCAGCGGCGAGACCTCGATCACGCAGTCATGCTCGGGCAGGCCGGCTATGGCATCGACGTTGATGAACAGGCTGCGCATGCGCACCGCGCCGCGCATCCGCACCCGGTGCTCGACACCCGCCTGCAGCCACACCCCGCGACTGGGCGGTACCACCCAGCGTCCGGACTCGGTGTCGATCACCAGCACGCCTTCGATGGCGTAGGCCAGCTGAGAGCGGGGATGGCTGTGGGCCGGTATTTCATGGCCGTTGGGGTAATCCACGGCGATGCTGGTGACCGGCATGGACAGGCAATCGATGGACGAGACAACCAGCAGATCGGACATGCAGCGCAGCGCCTCCGGAGCGGAAGGGATCATGGGGCGCCCATCATAAATTCAAATGTCCATTTCACGACAATGAAAGGGTGTTTAGCGCAGTACATTCAGATGACAGCCCCCTAGACTGCCAGTCACTCCTTTCTCCCAGACGGTTGCCACTGCCCATGACTCCCCGCTTCCTGACCCTGCTACTAGCGCTACCCCTGCCTTACGGCCGGGGTCTGCCGGTGCTGCCAGGAAGCTGGCACCCAGGCTGATCTCCCCCAGACTCCGGCCTCGAAGCGCTTTCCATGCTGAAAGCAGGGGAGATCCATTGCTTTCTCCATGCTTCTTTCGAGGTCAGTATGCTCACCCATCCCCATACCAAATATCGTGCCTTTGCCCCTGTGGACCTGGACTCGCGCCAGTGGCCGTCACGCACCATCACCCAGGCTCCGATCTGGCTGTCCACCGACCTGCGTGATGGCAACCAGGCGCTCTTCGAGCCGATGAACCGCGAGCGCAAGCTGCGCCTGTTCGAGGAACTGGTGCGCCTGGGCTTCAAGGAAATCGAAGTGGGATTCCCCGCCGCCTCGCGCACCGATTTCGAGGTGGTTCGTGAGCTTGTGGAACAGCAGCGGATTCCCGCCGATGTCACCCCCATGGTGATGACCCAACTGCGTGAGGACCTGATCCGCGAAACCGTACGCAGCGTGCAGGGCGCGCGCCGGGTCATCGTCCATCTGTACAACGCCATCGCCCCGGTCTGGCGGCGCGTGGTGTTCGGGCTTTCGGTGGACGAGGTCGAGGCCCTGGTGGAACGCCATGTAAGGCTGTTACGCGACTTGACCGATCAGCACCCGGAAACCGAATGGGTGCTGCAGTACTCCCCCGAAACGTTCTGCATGGCGGAGCTCGAGGTGTCGCTGCGCATGTGCAACACCGCGATCCGCACCTGGGACGCCGGCCCCGGGCGCCCGATCATCATCAACTTGCCGACCACCGTCGAGGTGGCCACGGCCAACGTCTTTGCCGACCAGATCGAATGGATGCACAAGCGCCTGGAGCGCCGTGATGAGGTGACGCTGTCAGTGCACCCGCACAACGATCGGGGCACCGGCGTGGCCTGTGCCGAACAGGCGTTGCTGGCGGGAGCCCAGCGGGTGGAGGGTTGTCTGTTCGGCAACGGTGAGCGCAGTGGCAACCTGGATCTGGTGACCCTGGCCCTGAATCTCTATACCCAGGGCATCAGCCCCGGGCTGGATTTTTCCGATATCGCTGCGGTGGCTCGAGTCGCCGAGGAGTGCACGGCGCTGCCGATCCATCCGCGCCATCCCTATGTCGGCGATCTGGTGTTCACCGCCTTTTCCGGCTCGCACCAGGACGCCATCGCCAAAGGCTTTGCCGCCCAGGCGGCCGACGGTTTCTGGGAGGTGCCCTATCTGCCCATCGATCCGCAGGACCTGGGGCGGACCTACGACAGCATCGTGCGAGTCAACAGTCAGTCCGGCAAAGGCGGGATCGCTTTCCTGCTGCAGCGCGACCACGGCATCGTCATGCCCCGGCGCATGCAGATCGAATTCAGCGCCATCGTGCAGAAGCTGGCCGATGCCAGTGATGCCGAACTGAGCAGTGAGGCTTTATGGGAGGTGTTTCAGTGCACCTACCTGGCTGTTGGAGAGGGGGAGGCGAGCCTGGTGTATCTCGGTCACCGATTGTTCGATGCCCCCGAGGGGCAAGGGATCGAGTTGCGCATCGCCCGCCTCGGGAGCCAGGAACTGTGCTTGCGTGGGGTGGGCAACGGACCTGTTGCTGCGACCTTGGCGGCCCTGGGCTTGCCGCTGCGCATCGACAGTTTTGAAGAGCGCAACCTGGGAGCGGGGGCCGACGCCCAGGCGCTGGCCATTGTGGAAGCGGCGTGGCCCGGGGTTGCCGGTTCACGTTTTGGCGCCGGATGTCACGCCAACATCGTCACCGCTTCGGTGCAGGCGGTGCTCAATGCCGCGGCGCGGTTTTATCCGGAGCGAGTGCTGACGTTCACCCCTGCCGCGGAATCCGTCCTGGAGCCCGCGACTCGCTGAGTGACTCGGGCCCGCGGTCGGCACCCTGTTGTGCCGGCCGGCGGATGCCCGGGCAAAAAAAAGCCCGCTATAGGCGGGCCAAATGGGATTCGTTAAGGAGTGGTAGTCAATCTAAGGGAGGCGAGGTGAAAGGACAGTGAAAAAAAGGTCGTGCTGAGGAAAAAACCTAAAATCATTTGTCCAGATCGCACCGCGTTTTAGGATCTGTCCGATAGGAGCGTCCCCAGCGCCCGCGTATATTCCTCCCTGCTCGCCCAGCCAAAGGGGGTACTTCGGCCTAGGTGCCACTGCCGAAGTGATGGGCGAGCACTTTTTCCTTCCTGCTTCTCGTTTCCCACCTGTT
This sequence comes from Pseudomonas sp. JDS08PS003, assembly GCF_045013505.1. NCBI lineage: Bacteria > Pseudomonadati > Pseudomonadota > Gammaproteobacteria > Pseudomonadales > Pseudomonadaceae > Pseudomonas > Pseudomonas sp. JDS08PS003. The sequence goes on along the minus strand of NZ_CP120724.1, from coordinate 5,059,635 downwards.
GCTTCCGACCTGCTGTTTCCCACCTGTTTGTTTCCCAGCTATCGCTCCTCACCTGTCGTTTCCGCTCTGGTTGGCCTGCGCCAACCGTCCCGCTGCACGCTCCAGCGATACTCCTTTCAAGACCTGATCCATGCTCAGTGCCTTCACGGGCGCCCGCTTCGTGGCGGCCCGCCCTTCAGGCCAGGTTGAGGCGGCGATGAATCTCGGCCCACAACTGCGGGTCGTCGAAGTCCTGAATCACCCGATGGGCGCCGGCACTCAGCAGGGTCTGTGGTTGCTGGCTGGTGGCCAGGCCGAAGGTGCAGATGCCGGCCTTGACCGCGGCGGTCAGCCCGGGGACCGAGTCCTCGAAGGCCAGGGAATGCTCGGCCCTGGCTTGCAGACATTCCAGGCCGCTGAGGTAGGGCAGGGGATCGGGCTTGGCCCGAGGCAGTTCCTCGGCCACCAGGACCGTCTGGAAACGCTCCTCAAGGCCCAGCACCTTGAGCATGTGCTCGGCGTTGGCCCGTGGGGCGTTGGTCACCACGCACACGCCGATGCCGTGCTCGGCGGCAAAATCCAGCAGGCGCAGCAGGCCGGGCATGGGCTTGAGTTGGGGGGACAATTGACGAAAGCGCACTTCCTTGCGTTCGGCGAAGGCCTCATGTTCCGCCACGCTGCGCTCGGGGAACAGGTAACGGCACATGTTGGCATTGGCCTGGCCGCTGACGTGGGCGGCGAACTCTTGCTCGGTGAACACCCGGCCGTCTTCTTCGTGCAACAACTGTTGCAGGGCCAGAAGGTGCAGGGCGTCGGTGTCGGTCAGGGTGCCGTCAAGGTCGAAAAGCAGAGCGTTGAGCATGGGACAGTTCCTGTCGGGCCCCATCCGGGCCGGTTGGCTGAATCGATCAAGCCCGCATCCTAGCAGGCTTGATCCCAACCGTGACCGCTGGCCTCAGCCCTGAGCGTTGTCGCCTTCGCCCTGGTCTTCTTCTTCGTCCGGTTGCGGGCAGTGGTCCTGTGGGTTGGCCGGCCACAGCACCTTGTCCTGGCCGTCACGCACCTGTTCGGCGCCGCATTCTACCTGGCTGACCTGGAAGCTCGGGGTGCCGTCCAGGCGATACAGGGCCTTGAGGCTGCGGGTCTGGTCGTCGCCCAGGCCTTCCACGGCATAGCCGAAGATCGCACCGCGGGTTTCGTCCACCACCAGTTCCTGCCACTTGCTGGCGATCAGGCGTTTGCCCTTGAGGTCATACAGGGCCGAGGTGGCCAGGGGCGAGGTGTCGTCGGTGGCCAGCAGGTAGTGGCCGCTGCTGTCCAGGTGGATGTCGACATACTGACCCGGCTCCAGCAGCACCTTGCCGCTGGCGTCCATCAGGCCCACGGTGCGTACTTGCGTGGCCTGGCCGAACAGGGTGGCCTGCTTGGTCGGGCTGTTGGCGGTACTGAAGACGAACAGGTCGGCGTTGATCGCACCGATCTGGGCGTAGGTGGGCTTGAACAGCTCGACACCCTTGTCCACATCGAAGATGCCGAAGGTGGCGCTGAACACGTTCTGCAGCACCGCGACCTGGTTCAGCCCCGGTATGTGCTTGAACATCCCCAGGGGGCTGAAGCCGGCCGGGTCCGCCGAGTCATAGACCGGTTGCACCTTCCACTGGCCCTGGCGATCGATCATCCCGGCCTTGCCGGAGCTGCCGTCGGCATTCTTGGCGGTGACCAGCGCGCCCTGCTTGCCGAACACCTGGCAGGTGCCGAACTGGGCCTGGATCACGGTCTTGCCCTGGAAGTCCATGTAGCCGCAGGGGCTGTCGTATTTTTCGCGGAAGGCCACCAGGCCGTCACCCGGCTCGCCCATCCAGTTGTAGGTGGCGGCGCTGATCAACTGAGCCTTGGCATCGGCCAGGGCCTTGCCCTGTTCGGTGCTGACCACCAGATGCTGGTTGGCAAAGTAGTCGATGCTGTCGAAGTCGATCTTCTTCTGCTCGCCGGTCTTGAGGTTCAGCGCCCACTTGTCGCTGCCACGCTCGGCGATCATCCACCAGCCGCGCTTGGCGAAATCGTCGCGGACCATGCTGCTGTCGAACACGGCCTCGGTGATCACCTGCCCGGTGGCGCTGAGAATGCCGCGCTTGCCGCCGATCTCGTAGACGATGAAGTCATCATTGCCGCCGATGTACAGATCGTCGAAGCGCGGTGGCTGAATCTGCTTGCCGGCCTGGTCGATGATCCCCAGCTTGCCGTCCTGGCCGAAGCCGAAGAGGCCGGGCGTCAGCAGGCGCAGGTCATCGGTGAAGTCGGCCTTGATGACTTGCTTGCCATCGGCGCTGGCCAGGTTCCAGGTGCCGTCCTTGGCGAACAGGAAGCTCTTTTCCAGAGGCAGGGCGACCACGGCGTCGTAGTCGTTGTCGGCGCTGACCAGTACCGCACCGTTCTGGTCCAGCACGGCGCATTCGCCATTGGCGCAGATCGGCATGACCATGGCCGCCGGAGCCGGTGCCGGCGCGAGTGTGGCGGTTTTGGGACTGGAGTCTTCCTTGCATCCGACCAGGGTCAGAGCAGACAACGAGAGGATCAGCGAGCCGAGACGGGCACAGGCGCTTCTATCCATGAACTTCAGGTTCCTTGTAAATGAGGGGTAGTGCAGAGCGCCCCGGAATGCGGAGCGGGCAAAGCGCGGGTGATTCTGCGGTGGCGCCGGATAAATGCAAGATCCAATTGCAAAGAAAACCACAGGTACAGCGCTAAACCCTGTCTCAGACTGAGACGTTTGTCGCGAAATTGTACGGCGGGTAACACCCATCAGCCCGATGGCGCCCCAGGCATCTGTCTAAGTCATTGATCGGGCGCTGGTTTGTAAGCTGGCACGCTCCGTGTATTGCATAGCTTCAGACGTTTCTCTTGCCTCCATGGCCGGTATCGCCGGACATGGCAGAAACCATAAAAACGACTCGCTAAAAATAAGAAAGCACCGTGGGAGGTTCGACCCTGATGAAGAGAAAACTCCGCCTGAGGCTGAGCGCCAGCCTGCTGGCCATTGCCACCTGTAGCGCCTTGCATGCCCCTTCGAGTTTCGCCGCCCGGGATGCGCAGAGCATCCTCAAGGAAACCTGCCAGGGCTGTCATACCCCTGAGGCCGGGGACGCCCTGAGCCGCATCAGCCACCAGCGCAAGACCCCGGAAGGCTGGCTGATGAGCATTGCCCGCATGCAGACCATGCACGGCCTGCAAATCAGCGATGACGACCGCCGCACCCTGGTCAAGTACCTGGCCGATACCCAGGGCCTGGCCCCCAGCGAGACCGACGGCGTGCGCTACGCCCTGGAGCGGCGCCTGAACACCGTCGAGCATTTTGACGAGCAGACCACCCAGATGTGCGCCCGTTGTCACTCTGGCGCGCGCATCGCCCTGCAACGGCGCCCGGCCCAGGAATGGGAACGCCTGGTGAATTTCCACCTCGGTCAGTGGCCGTCCCTGGAGTACCAGGCCCTGTCCCGGGACCGCGAATGGTTCCCCACTGCCCTCAAGGAAATGGTGCCCTTGCTGGCCACGCGTTATCCCCTCGACAACCCGGCCTGGAAGGCCTGGCAACAGGCCCGCCCGCAAGCGGCGGCACTGGCCGGCGACTGGAGCTTCAGCGGCCACCTGCCGGGCAAGGGCGAACTGGCCGGGGTGATGAGCGTCAGCGCCGGGGAGGGCGATCAGTTCAAGGTCAGCGTCAAGGGCCAGTACGCCGATGGCAGCCCGTTCAATGGCGAGGGCAGCGCGATCCTCTACAACGGTTATGAGTGGCGCGGCAACGTCACTGTCGACGGCGTGGTCATGCGCCAGGTGCTGGCGGCCCAGGGCAATGCCCTGCAAGGGCGGATGTTCGAGGCCGAGCACGACGAGCGCGGCCTGGACTTCATCGCCGCCAGGCAGGGCAGCAGCCGACTGCTGGCGGTGCAGCCGGGTTACCTGAAGGCCGGTGAAGAGGCCGAAGTGACCCTGGTGGGCGCCGGCCTTGCGGGCGCCCCGAGCTTTGGCAAGGGGGTCGAGGTGGTGCAGGTGCTGGAGCAGCATCCAGAGCGAATCCGGGTCAGGCTCAAGGCTGCCGCGACGGCCCAGCCGGGCCTGCGCGAGGTCAGTGTCGGCAGTCTCAAGGGCGCGACGCTGGCGGTGTACAACCGCATCGCCGAGGTCAAGGTGGTGCCGGCGTTCTCCGTGGCCCGAGTGGGTGACGGCGGCGGTTCCACGCCCAAGGTCCAGGGGCGTTTCGATGCCGAGGCCTGGGGCAAGGGCGCCGACGGCAAGGCCTATCGCATCGGCGTGATGCCGGCGCAGTGGAAGGTCGAGGCCTTCGATGCCCAGGCGGCCAAGGACGAGGACGTCAAGTACGCCGGCAGCATGCAGGCCGACAGCGGCGTGTTCACCCCGGGCGATGCCGGGCCCAACCCGCAGCGCAAGATGTCCACCAACAACGCCGGCAACCTCAAGGTGATCGCCGCCGTGGATGACGCCGGCAAGGCCCTGACTGGCGAGGGCCAACTGATCGTCACCGTGCAACGCTGGAACAATCCACCCATTCCCTGAGGGCCGTCGAACGCTACCGACAGACACTTTCAGGCAATGACCGCAGGCCCCGAAAGCGGGGCTTTGCACAGGAGGTTGTAATGGGCGCAATTCTGAATCTGGTGGAGCGCAATCTGCATGAAGTGCAGGTGGACGCCGACCGCATGCTGTTCCATATCCCCAGCAGTTCGCTGTTCGCCAGCGATGCCCTGACCTGCAGCATCATCGATGCCCTGCGCGGGCCGGGCTGTACCCCGCAAGACTTGATCCAACAGCTGGCTGGCAGCTACGACGGCGTGGATGTCAGCGACACCCTGCGCGAGCTGATCGCCCTGGAGCTGGTCAGCGACGGCTCGCCCCTGACCCCGGAAATCGGCATCAAGCGGGTCGAGCGCACAGCGATCAATACCGTGGTGCTCAACGTCAACACCGGCTGCAACCTGAGTTGCACCTACTGCTACAAGGAAGACCTGGACAAGCCCTCGGCGGGCAAGAAGATGGGCCTGGAAACGGCCATCGCCTCGGTGGAGATGCTGCTTCAGGAGTCTCCGGACGAGGAACGCTACACCGTGGTGTTCTTCGGCGGTGAGCCCCTGAGCAACCGGCCGCTGATCGAGGCCATGGTGGACTACTGCGAACAGCGTTTTCGCGCGGCCGGCAAGTTCGTCGAGTTCGTCATGACCACCAACGCCACCTTGCTTACCGAAGAGACAGTGGACTACCTCAACGCCCACCGTTTCGGGCTGTCGGTGAGCATCGACGGGCCCAAGACCGTGCACGACCGCAACCGCATCACCGTGGGCGGGCAGGGCACCTATGACGTGGTACGGCGCAAGGCGCAGATGCTCCTGTCGCGCTACGACAGCCGGCCGGTGGGGGCGCGGGTGACCCTGACCACTGGAGTCACCGACCTTGAGACCATCTGGGACCACCTGTTCAACGAGCTGGGGTTTGCCGAGGTGGGTTTCGCCCCGGTGACCTCGGGTGACATCAGCAGCTTCAACCTCAGCAGCGAGGAGCTGATCGAAGTTTTCGCCAGCATGAAACGCCTGGGCCGGCGTTACCTTGCGGCGGCCCTGGAGCACCGCAATATCGGTTTCTCCAACCTGCACCAACTGATCACCGACATCCACGAAGGCCACAAGAAGGCGCTGCCCTGCGGCGCCGGGCTGAAGATGCTGGCGGTGGACCACAAGGGCGAGTTGAACCTGTGCCACCGCTTCACCGGCTCATCCCTGCCGACCTTCGGCAACGTGCATGACGGCGGGGTCAAGCAGGTGGAACTCAACGACTTCCTGTCCCAACGCTTGGACCGGACCAACACCGGCTGCGACAGCTGCCGCATCCGCAACCTGTGTTCCGGTGGCTGCTATCACGAGAGCTACGTCCGCTATGGCGACCCGGCGCATCCGACTTATCACTATTGCGAACTGATGCGTGACTGGGTGGATTTCGGCATCGAAGTCTACAGCCGGATCATGGCGCACAACCCTGCGTTCATCAGCAGTTACATCACTCCGCGCAAGGCTCACTGACATGAAACATCTCAAGCCGATCAATAACAAAGCTCAGAAACTGACCGAGGCTGCGGCCCAGGACCGGATCGAAGACGTGCTGGCGATGAACTCCGTGGCCGGTTGCGCTTCCACCACTGACCCGGGTTGGGAAATCGATGCCTTTGGCGGGGTTTCGTCCCTGTGCCAGCCGATGGAGGCCGACCTCTACGGCTGCTCCGACCCTTGCTGGTGGCCGGCCCAGGTGCCGGACATGATGAGCACCTACCCCGACTGGAACAAGGACGCCCAGGCCTCCAACGACAACTGGCGCAACCTCGGCACTGTCTTCCCGAAAGACAAGTGATGAACAAGAAGAAGGATTCCAGCATGCACAGCATCAAAGCCTGCGGCCTGGTCGCACTCGCGGTTCTCGGCGCCTGTTCTTTCAGTGCCCTGGCCGATGAGAGCCTGGCGCTCAACAGCGGTCACGAATACATGGTGACCACCAACTACCCGAACAACCTGCACGTCATCGATCTGGCCAGCGACAGCCTGTACAAGACCTGCAAGATGCCCGACGCCTTCGGCCCCGGCACCGTGCAACTGTCGCCGGACCGCAAGATCGCCTACGTGTTGAACAACCACTACGCGGATGTCTACGGTGTCGAGCTCGACAGCTGCAAGCAGGTGTTCCACGCCAGCATCACCCAGCACCCGGGAGAGAAGGCGCGCTCGATGTTCGCCTTCACCGTCAGCCACGACGGCAAGGAGTTGTACACCGTGGCCAACCCGACCTTGCTGCTTAATGATCGCTACGAGGTCAAGGAGCCGCGGCTGGATGTCTACGCCACCGACGCCGGGCTCAATGCCAAGCCGCTGCGCAGCTTCCCTGCGCCGCGCCAGCTGACCATCATGCAGAGCGGCGACGACGGCAGCCTGTATGTGGCCGGTCCGGACCTGTACAAGGTCAACGTACAGACCGGCAAGTTCGACGTACTGATCCCCAGCCGGCACTGGAAACGCCCCAACTACAGCGCCCCCGACGTGCTCTACATCTGGAACCAGCAGACCTACCGCCACGATTTCTCGCTGCTCTACACCGCGGCGAAATTCAAGGACAAGCAGCAGGACCCGGCCACCGCCGAGCCGCTGTACGGGCTGTTCAGCATCGACTTGAAGACCGGCAAGACTGAAACCACCGATTTCGGTCCGCTGACCGAAATCTACTTCAGCGGCATGCGCTCGCCCAAGGACCCGAACCTGATGTTCGGCGTGCTCAACCGTCTGGCCAAGTACGACATCAAGCAGAAGAAGCTGCTCCAGGCCGCGACCCTGGAACACTCCTACTACTGCATTTCGTTCAACAAGGCCGGGAGCAAGATCTACCTGACGGGGACCTTCAACGATGTGGCGATCTTCGATGCCGAGAGCATGGCGCAGGTGGGCAAGATCACCTTGCCCGGTGGCGACATGGCGGCCACCACAACGCAGATTTTCATCCGCTGACTGCGTCTCCAGCCGCCGGCTCCTGTGGTAGGAGCCGGCTGGCCGGCGAACAGGCCCGCAAGCGGTGAGGCGTCCTCACCGATGCTTTCGCGGGCAAGCCCGCTCCTACTGTCTGGGCACCGGGCAGCTCAAATCGCCTTCCTCGCACTGCAGGTACTGTTTGAAACTCTCCACGCGGGCCTTGGTCAAGGCCGTGATGCAGTTGCTGTAGGCCACCGGATACAGGCTGCCACCTTGCACGCCCGAGGTGGAAAAACTGCACTCGGCATCGCGGAACGCCACCCAGGCGCGCTGTGCGCTGACCAACAGCTTTTTGCTGTGTGGCTGGTCTTTCAGGCGCTGGTTGATCTGTTGGTAAAGGGTGTTCAGCTCCTTGTCCGCGGCCTTGTGCTGGACGTTGGCGCACAGGTTCATATCGGTCTGGGTGGTGCTGTTGCACTCATAGGCCTGGGCCAATGGAGCCAGCAGCAGCGGCGCAAGGGCCAGCAACAGGATCGGACGCATGGAAAGTCTCGCAATCGGTCAATGAGGAAAAAACAGTCTAGCCGCGGCTGGGTTGCCACTCGGGCCAGCGTTGCAGCGCTTCGTCGGCCAGCCAGGGCACATCGTGGGAAGTCCAGATATGCACCTGGGGCGTCTGTCCCGGATCATCGTCCAGGGTCGCCACCCGCAGGATCACGTGGGGCTGGCCCGGCCGCTCCGCCAGCAAATGAGAACCGCAGACCGAGCAGAAGTGCCGCAGCTTGCCCGGCGAGGACTCGAACGTCCTCAGCAGCTCCTGGCCCCGGGTCCAGCGAAAGTGCTCGCGCATCACCCCGGCGGTGGAGGCAAAGGCCGCGGCATGGGCCTTGCGGCAGGTCCGGCAATGGCAGTGACCGATGGGCATGTCCAGGCGTTGCACCTGATATTGCACGCCCTGGCACAGGCAACTGCCGTTGAGTGGTCGGGCAGAGGCGTGGCGTTGCGCGGCCTGCAGCAGGTCGTCGGCCATGGCCTGGATTTCATCGCCCATGTGCAGCCGGGCCAGCCAGTGCGGCGGTATCCCCTGGACGCCATAAAAGGCTCCAGCCAGTTGACCGACGATGGCGGCAGTGGTGTCGGCGTCGTCCCCCAGGTTAGTGGCGGCGAGCACCGCTTCGGCGTAGCTGTCACTGTGCTGGAAGCACCATAGCGCGGCCTCCAGGGAGTCGACGCAGTAGCCGTTGCCACGAATCTGCTCGCGGGTTTTCTCCAGGTAGCCGCCCTGGGCCAATGCCGTGACCTTGTGCTGGCTGAAACCCTGATCATCGAGCTGTTGCAGTTCCATCTTGCTGGCGCCACCCAGGGCCTTGGCGATCAGCCCGGCGAACAACTGGCAGCATTCGACGGCTTCGGCGGCGCCGTGGGTGGTGCGGGAACTGGCACCGGCAAATTCACGGACCCGGGCCAGGTCGGGGTAGTGAAACAGCACCACGGGCGCCAGGCGCATCAATGAACCATTACCGGCGGTGTGCGGGTCGGTTGCGCCGGCGAAGGGTTGGCCATGTTCCTGGAAATCGCTCAGGGCCTGGCGCACGGTCATGCCGATATCGAAGCATTCGCCGGTGGCGCTCAAGTAGCCCCATTGCCACCAGTTGAGGTAGCGGCCCATCTGGTCGGCCGGGTCGAAGCCGTCCTTGCGCAGCAGGCTTTCCCCCAGGCACAGGGCCATGGAGGTGTCGTCGGTCCACTGTCCGGCCTTGAGGTTGAAGGGGCCGCCGCCCAGCAGATCGGTGACTGGCGCGAAGCTGCCACGGGGCTTGAATTCGACGCTGGTGCCGACCGCGTCGCCACAGGCCAGGCCCAGCAGGCTGCCGCGGTAGCGGTCGATAAGGGAGGGGGGCATGGCAGATCCTTTGCAAAGAGAGGTGCAGTTGCGCCGGCGACATTAGCATTTTTCGTTGGGGACGATCAGTCGCGCCTTCGGCCAGATAAAGGTTGCGCTGCAGTCACAGAGGTCTAAGGTCTGTACGAAAACTCGCCGAACGAAGATCAGGTAATTTCCCTACAGAGCTAGTGTTCATCACTGGAGGTGATCCATGAACTCTTCAGATCGTATCGAACGCAAGATCCTGCTCCATGCCAGCCCGGCTCAGGTGTGGACGGCGCTGAGCGAAGCCGAGACCTTCGGTCGCTGGTTTGGCGTGGCCCTGCAGGGCCAGCATTTCGTGCCCGGCCAACGCGCTCGGGGCGCCGTCACTTACCCTGGTTATGAACACCTGACCTGGGATGTGCAGGTGGAACAGATGCTGCCCGAGGAGCTGTTTTCCTTTCGCTGGCATCCCTACGCCGTTGACCCGGCGCATGACTACTCGGCGGAGCCCACCACCTTGGTGCAGTTCGAACTGGAACAGCACGGCGGCGGCACCTTGCTGCGGGTTATCGAATCGGGCTTCGACGGCATTCCCAGCGAGCGCCGGCTCAAGGCTTTTCGCATGAACAGTCGCGGCTGGGACGAGCAGATGAGCAATATAGAAAACCACTTGCAACTGCGCTGAAGCCATTGGCGGCAAGCGGCACGTTGCGGATCGAGTCGTGGCGTTTGAAACTTACCGCTTACCGCTTACCGCTTACCGCTTACCGCTTGGAGCTGCTGTTTTGTTCGCAACCTATCTCGAACGCTGGCGTCTGTTGCCCGATGGCGAGGCCATCGTCACGCCGGGCAGCCGCTTGCTGCCGGTGCGTCTGGAAGACGGCGCGCCGGCGATGCTGAAGATCGCTCTGGATGAAGACGAGCAGGCCGGCAACCGCCTGATGGCCTGGTGGGCCGGGGAGGGCGCGGCGCAGGTTTATGCCCAGGAGGATCAGGCGCTGTTGATGGCGCGTGCGCTGGGACCGCGTTCATTGATGCGCATGGCCCTGGCGGGCGAGCACGATGCCGTCAGCCATATCGTCTGCGCCACGCTGGCGCGCCTGCATGCGCCACGTGCGAAACCCTTGCCGGCGTTGCTGCCCCTGGATCATTGGTTCAAGGATTTGCGCGAGGCGGCGCAACAGCAGGGCGGCTTGTTTCTCAATAGCCTGGCCATGGCCGAGCACCTGCTGGCCGCGCCTCGGGACCCCGTGGTGCTGCACGGCGATGTGCACCACGACAATGTGCTGGACTTCGGCGAGCGCGGCTGGCGGGTCATTGATCCAAAGCGCGTGCACGGTGAGCGCACCTTCGACTTTGCCAACCTGATCTGCAATCCGGACTTGCCCAGCGCCACCGATCCACTGCGCTTTGCCCGGCAGGTCCAGGTGATCGCCGCGGCGGCGCAGCTCGATCCTCGACGCCTGGTGCAATGGGTGCTGGCATTCAGTGGCCTGTCCGCCGCCTGGTTTCTCCAGGATGACCACCAGGCCGGCGCCCGCCACCAGCTCAAGCTCGCGGCTTTGGCCGTTCGGGCACTGGAGTGTTGAGCTAAGGGTTTGCGTAAGTGAGCTATAGCGAATTTCCTACACGCGCTGTAATTCAATGCGCCTTCTGCGCACCGGGCTTTGTGTTTAATCTTCTTTCCCACAACTGCAGCGCAGGAAGCGCTCAGGATCAAGGAAGATCGACCATTAGCACGGATGCTGCAGACAGGAAGTCATAATGGTCTTGGAAAAAACCCGCTTCGGCGGGTTTTTTTTCGTCCGGCATTTCGTGCCTGCTGCCTGGGTGCGGTGGCCGCTTTGATACTTCACGCAGTGGAACATGAACGTGGCAGGTTTTTTTCAGCCCGACGCTAAGCGCGGGCTTCTGTGCAAATGGCCGTGGTTGCGGCAGATCGTTGTACTGGGGGCGGCGCTGCTACCCACCTTGAGCTGGGGGGGAATGTCGTGCCAAGGGCCGGATTGCCCCGGCATGCTGACGATGCTGGCATTTTTCCTGGGAGCCTTTGTCCTGGCCAATATCCTTGGTGCACTGTGGATGATCGGCCGGAAGATCAAGTCGGTCTGGCGGCGCTGGCGTGCTCCGAATGGCCGTGAGGCGTGCGAGCCGCCCGCCACGGATGATGCCTGCGGCCATTGACGCCGGTGAGCGGGCGCTCTTCGCCGGCAAGCCGGCTCCTACAGGTGTGCTTAGCGGGTGATTTCGTTGCGGACCTTTTCCAGAGCCTGCTCCAGCAGCGGCAGGCCGATGGAGCCCAGGGCCAGGCGCAACGCCTGGGGTACATGGGCGGTGGTGGCGAAGGGCTCGGCCGAGGTCACCGTTACCCCCTGATGTTTCAGGGCCGCCACCACGGCATCGGCCCTCCGTCCTTCCGGCAGTTTCAGCCAGAGAAAATACGATGAGCCATAGGCCTGGTAATCGCAGCCCTTGAGCACCCTCCGGGCCAGTTGCTGGCGGCTGCGGGCATCGTTGCGCTTCTGTTCTTCCAGGCTGTCCACCAGCCCCGATTCGATCCAGCGGCAGCCCAGGGTCATGGTCAGCGACGGGGTGCTCCAGGTGGACACGCGGATCGCCCGTTCCAGGGCCGGGATCATCTCCAGGGGCGCGACGATAAACCCCAGGCGCAAGCCCGAGGCGACGCTTTTCGACAGCCCGGAAATATACAGCGTGCGCTCCGGGGCCAGGGTCTGCAGCGGCGGCGGTGCCGGTTCGGCGAGGAAGGCGTAGGCGCCGTCCTCGATCAACAGCAGGTCATGCTCGCGAGCCAGTTGCGCTAGGCGCCGGCGTTCGGCCAGGGGCATCACCGTGCCCAGTGGGTTGTGCAGGGTCGGCATGCAGTACAGCGCCCGCACCGGGCGCCGGCGGCACAGGGCCTGCAGGGCGTCGAGGTCCATCTGGCCGTTGTGCTGAGGCAACGCTTCGAGGTCCAGGCGATGGACCTGGGCCAGGGTCTTGAGGCCGGGGTAGGTCAGGGCGTCTACCGCCAGGATGTCCCCGGGCTGGAGCAGCGCCAGCAGGCTCACCGCCAGCCCCTGCTGGGCGCCGTTGACGATCAGCACCTGCTCGGCGGCGACACGGATTTCACGGTTGCGCAGGTGCCGCGCCGCGGTCTGGCGTTCATGGGGGCGGCCGCCCTGGGGCGCGGAATGCAGCAGGGCATCCAGGTCGCCGGAGGCGGCAATCGCCCGCAGCCCCTCGCGCAGGCTTTCCGCCTGGCCGGGCAGGGACGGGTAGTTGAACGCCAGGTCCACCGAGGCGGCGCTGGCCGGGTGCTGTTCCAGGCCCATGCCCCGGGGCAGGCTGGTGTCGCGGACAAAGGTGCCGCGCCCGGGCTCGCCCACCACCAGGCCGATGGCTTCCAGCTCGTGGTAGACCCGCAGCGCCGTGGCCAGGGCCACCTGCTCGCTGGCCATCAGCGCCCGCACCGTCGGTAGCTGAGTGCCTGGGCACAGCTGGCCGGCGCGGATGCGCTGGGCGAAGTGATCGACGATGGTTTTGTAGCGGGTACGGCGCATGCTCGGCCACCTTATGTATCTAGAACACTTTTTTGTTTGTATCAGGTAGGCGTCCTAATCTAGCGGCTTTTGCGCAGGAGCGCTCACATGCCGGACCTTTCCACCCTGTCGATCTTCCTCGGCGCCGTGCTGCTGTTGCTGCTGTCGCCGGGACCCAACATGGCCTTTGTCATCAGCCACGGCGTGGCCTATGGCTGGCGCGGTGGGGTGGCGTCGGGGCTGGGGATTGGCGCGGCGGATATTGGCCTGACCCTGCTCACGGCCACGGGCGTCACCGCCGTGGTGGCCAACTGGCCGCCGGCGTTCGATCTGCTCCGCTATGCCGGGGTTGCCTACTTGCTGTGGCTGGCCTGGAAAGCCCTGGCGGGTAACGGCGCCTTGAACCTCGTCGATACTGTCCGGGTGCCGCTGTCCACGGTGTTTGTCCGGGCCCTGTACAACAGCCTGCTGAACCCCAAGGCGTTGTTGTTTTTCATGGTGTTCCTGCCGCAATTCGTCAGGCCGGATCAGGGCAGCATCGCCTGGCAGCTGGTTGTCCTGGGACTGTTGCTGACCCTGGTCAGCGGAATATTTCACACCAGCCTGGGGATCTTCGGCGCGCTCCTGATACGCAGCTTTTCCGGTACGCCTGCACGTTTTGCCCGGCTGCAATCCTGGCTGCTGGCGGCGGTGTTGCTGGCGCTGGCCTTGCATCTGGCACTGTTGGCCCGCCCGGTCTGACTTATCACCTCAACGGAGTTCAAGCATGTACATCGCCGCCTTTATCTATAAGCCGGGCCAGCGGGACGAGAAGTTCCATCGCCTCAGCGCGATCATCGACGACATCGCCATCAGCCTGCCGGGTTTCGTCGGCGCCCAATCCTGGACCAGCGCCGACCGGACACTGATCAATGCCAGTTACTACTGGGAGGATGAGGCTTCGATCCAGGCCTTCGCCCGTCACCCCAGGCACCTGGAAGCCAAGCGCCAGTACCGGCGCTGGTACGCCGGTTATCAGGTGGTGATTTCCAAAGTCGAACGCACTTATGGTGACGGCGCCATTGCTCAGTTGCTGAGCAATGATCGTCAGGGACAGGTACGCCGCGCCTGAGGGGCGGGGCGTTGCGGGGGTCAGCCGGCTTGCAGCCGGGCAGCCGCCCGCAGGGTGATCTCCCGGCGCTTGTGCAGGGAGTCCGCTGCCCGGCTGCGGGCTTCTTGCACCACGCTGGCCGGGGCGGTGTCCGGGCTGCCGGCTTCGAACGGCGGCGCCGGGGCGTACTCCAGTTGCAGTTGCACCCGCTGCGCGGTGGCAGCGTCGAACAGTTCGGTGGCCAGGGTCAGCGCGAAGTCGATGCCGGCGGTGATGCCGCCGCCGGTCAGCAGGTTGCCGTCACGCACCACCCGCTCGCGCACCGGGATCGCTCCCAGGGGCGCCAGCAGTTCGTGGTAGGCCCAGTGGGTGGTGGCGCGTTTGCCCTGAAGCAGTCCGGCGGCGCCGAGTACCAGGGAGCCGGTGCACACCGACGTCACATAGCGCGCCCGGGCTGCTTGCCGACGGATGAACGCCAGGGTCTGGGGATCTTCCATCAAGGGCCCGACACCGGCGCCCCCGGGAATGCAGAGCACATCCAGGGGCGGGCAGTCGGCAAAGTTCGTGGTGGCCTGCAGCACCAGGCCGGAGCTGGCGACCACCGGTCCGGCTTCCTTCCAGATCAGGTGCAGCTGTACGTCGGGCAGCGATGCCAGCACGTCGTGGGGACCGGTCAGGTCCAGTTGTTGAACCTCGGGAAACAACAGAAAACCTATCTGCAATGCCATGGCCTGTTCCTTGTGTGGGTGGGGTGGACGGCTTGACTCTAGCGTTCTAGGATTTGGCGCATACGCCAACCTGCCCTCGATTCACGCCAATCATGCCCAGCTCCGCGAAAAACGTGTTTGTCCTGGCCTTTGCCAATGCCCAGTTGCTGGATGTCACCGGCCCGTTGCAGGTGTTCGCCTCGGCCAATGACCGGGCCCGTGGCCTGGGCTTGCCCTTGCCCTACAACCCCCGGGTCATTGCCAACCCGGGCGGGGCGACCCTGAGTTCCTCGGGGCTGGCGCTGCTGGCCGATGCCCTGCCGGCGCCGGAGGTGGCCTGCGATACCTTGATCATCGCCGGCGGTTGGGGCGTCTATGAGGCGGCCCGGGATCCGGAACTGGTGGCCTGGGTCGCCCAGCGTGCAAGCGCCTCGCGGCGGGTGGCCTCGGTCTGCACCGGGGCCTTTGTGCTGGCTGCCAGCGGTTGGCTGGATGGGCGCCGGGTGGTGACCCACTGGACCCGCTGCGATCAACTGGCCGAGCAATACCCGCAGCTGCGGGTGGAGCCCAATCCGATCTTCATCAACGATGGCCCGGTGTGGACTTCGGCCGGGGTCACCGCCGGCATCGACCTGGCCCTGGCCCTGGTGGAGGCCGACCTGGGGCGCGAGGCGGCGCTGGATGTGGCCCGGCAACTGGTGGTGTTTCTCAAGCGCCCGGGAGGCCAGTCGCAGTTCAGCGTGACCCTGTCGCTGCAAAACAGCGGCGGGCGTTTCGATGGCTTGCATGCCTGGATTGCCGAGAATCTCAGCCGCGAACTGACCCTGCCGATCCTGGCCCAGCAGGTCGCCATGAGCGAACGCAGCTTTGTACGTCACTACCGCGCCGACACCGGCCAGACTCCGGCCCGGGCCATCGAACTGATCCGGGTGGAAACCGCCCGACGCCTGCTGGCCGACACCGGCCTGCCGATCAAGCGCATTGCCGCACAATGCGGTTTTGGCAGTGAAGAAACCCTGCGCCGCAGTGTGCTGCGGGCCCTCGGGGTGACGCCCCAGGCCTACCGCGAACGCTTTGCCGCCACCGAGCAGGCCTGAGCCCCGGGGGGGGCGGTTCAGCCCTCGACCAGGCTCAACTGGCCGTCGGCATACAGCACTTCGCGTCCGACCCAGGCCGGGTCCACTTGCGGCAGCACCGCCGACGGCTTGCGCAGTTCCCGCAGTAGCGTGGAGCCGTGGGACAGGCGTCCACCCATGCGCGCAATCACGGCCCGGGCCGCTTGGTAGTGGGCGTGGCGCCCGGGATCGAGGGTGTCTTCCAGGAGGATATCGACCCCAAGCACGCCCTGTACCTGTCCCGGATAGATCATGAAGCCTGCGGCCTGCTCGCTGCCTTCGCGGCCGTCCTGCCAGAAGCTGCCGCCGCGGCTGCGCGGATGTTCGTGGGGGGCAAACCAGTAGTCGCGATCGGCCTCGGGCACGGCGTGGTGCAGGCGGAAAAAGATCCGCATCAGGTTGTCCCGGTACCACTCGCGCACTTGCAGGTAATAGCCGCGCATACCCGGCAAGCCCAGGCGATGGGCCAGGGCAATGGCCGGGCTCCAGTGCGGGAATGCCTGCAACGGCAGTTCGGCGCACGGCGGGCGCGGGGTGCCGGGGTCGGTTTCCCAGGGCAGGCGGTGGGGGCTGTTGTCCAGGTTGTCGTAGGCGGTGGGTGGCCGTCCCAACCAGGCACCGCCGCTGCTGGCCAGGGCGGTGGCGATGCACAGGTTGCCCTGCACCACGAACACGTAGAAACGGCTGAACCAGTCCGCCAGTTGCTGACCATCGGCAGCGCCCTGGTGCAACTGCGCCAACTCGTCATCGAAGCGCCGCAGGCCGCGTTCCAGGGTCAGCAGATGGCCTCGGGCGACGTGCTGCATGCGCAGGAAACGCGGCAGCGAACGCAACAGGCGCAACGGGCGCAGGGGCAGCTCCGGGGTGGCGCCACCGACTTCTCCGGCATAGCTGGAAGAGGGCAGGCCCCAATCGGCCAGGCGCGCCAGGAACAGGTCGTTGTTGATATAGGAGGCGCCGCCGAACACCGCGGTGAAGGGTTCGTTGTCCTGCAAGACCCGGGTGTCCCAGCGGGCCATGATCGCCGGGATGCTCGCCGCTGCCCGGCGTTGGCCGTACTCGACGAAGCGGCTGGGTTGCGGCGGCAGGATCTCGGCGATATTGGCCGCGGTCAGGTGCCGGCGCCAGCCGTAGTCGCTGATGGGGCGGTACTGCAGCAGCCACAGTTGCTGGCCGTCCCAGGCCCACTCCACATCGCCGGGCACATAGTGGAAGGTCTTCAGCACCCCTTGCAGGAAGTCCCACAAGGCGCTGGCGTCGAGTCCCTGGGTGCTGGCGAAGTGGCCACTTTCCCAAGCACTGCCCAGACGCGAGAGCACCGCCCGCTGGGGGCTGACCTGACCGTCGGCGAGGCTTTCCAGATGGCCTTCGACCCACTCCAGTTCCACCGAGAGATGACGCACGAAGGCGATCCCCGACAGGGTCGGCTGGATGAAGCGCTGCACCACCACTTCCTCGACGCCGGCGTCCCGCAGCTCACCAATGCGCGACGCCACCTGATCCCGGGGGACCCGCAAGTAAGTGGTGCTCAGCCCGGCATTGGCCGAGTCGGCTTGATCCTCGCCGTAGCTGGAGGAGCGCACTGCCCACAGGGCCTGCGGCTGGCTGGCGAGCAGGGTCGGCAGGCGCGGGTCGCCGGCGCTGTCCAGGGACAGGGCGCTGGGCACCGGCTGGCCGGCCAGCTCCGCCAGACGCAGGCGACCGCCCTTGGTGTGGGCGACAAACCCCGGGTCGGCGGATTCCAGCCAGTCGACGAACGCCGTCGGCGCATCGATCCAGGGGTAATGGCCCCAGCCCGGCTTGAGGCTGATCCGCAGGTCGGCCCGAGCCAGGATCGCCGACCAGGCCGCGGCCTGGGCAATCCCCAGCAGCCGGTCCTGGTCGCCCCAGACCAGTTGCACCGGGTCCTTGATCCACTCCAGCAGCGGCAGTGCGGTGTCGGCTCGCAGCTGTTCCCACAAGGGCACGAAAGCCCGGCAACGGGCGTAGCCCGAGCCCATGCGCAGGTACTGCTGCGGCGTCCATGGCTGGCGCGAGAATTTGCCGGCGAACAAGGTTGGTTTATGGCTGAGCAAACCATGAATCAGCAGGCGCGCCGGCAGCGGCGACATCAGTGCCGGCAGGCGTCGTTGCCAGAGAAAGGCCCCCACCGGAGACAGCAGCACACTGCGCGAGAAATGCCCAGGGCGGCGTTGCAAGGCGTGCAGCACGATCAACGCGCTGACCCCCACCGCGACAATCGCCTGGCCCGGCTCGGTCATGCCCAGCAGGGCCTCGGCGTACTCACCGAGGTCATTGCAAGGAGGCAGCGGATTGTCGCCAAAACCCGGTAGCTCCAGAGGCTGCACCTGATAGCGCTGAAAGTGCGGCAGGGCATCGTCCCACCAATCGGCGGCGCTGCCATTGCCCGCCAGCAGGTACAACAGGGGCTTGCTCATGGGCATTCCTCAGCTCAGGTCAGGTCCCGCAGGGCGGCGTCCAGGGTCGGGTAACGGAAGCGGTAGCCGGCCTGCAGCAGGCGCGCGGGCACTACTTTCTGGCCGTCAAAGAACAACTCGGCCATTTCCCCGGCCAGGGCTCGCACCGGCGCGGCCGGCACATGCAGCCACACCGGGCGCTTGAGCACCTTGCCGACCGTGGCGGCGAAGGTGCCCTGGCTCACGGCTTCCGGCGCCACCATGTTGTAGGTGCCGGACAGAGAGGCGTCGTTGATGGCCCGGGCCATCACTTGCAAGACGTCGTCGCGGTGCACCCAGCTCATGATCTGCTGGCCATTGCCCATGCGTCCGCCAAAGCCGAAATGGAACGGCATCAGCAGGGGTTTCAGGGCGCCGCCGGGACCGAACACGATGCCTAGGCGCAGGACCACCTGGCGCACGCCGAAGCGGGTCGCCGGTTCCGCCGAGGACTCCCAGCGGGCGCACAGGTCGGCCATGAAACCTTCACCGCGCTCGGCGTTTTCATCCAGGCTCTGGCTGGCGTCGCGCACCCCGTAGAAACCGATGGCCGAAGCCTGGATCCACAGGTCCGGCTTGTGCTGGGCGTGCTGCAGCCAGTTGAGCAGGGCCTCGGTGGTGCCAACCCGGCTGGCCAACAGTTGCGCCTGGCGCTTGGCCGACCAGCGCGGTCCGGCCACCGGGGCACCGGCCAGATTGATGATCACGTCAAAGGCCTCGCCGTGGCCCAGCTTGCCCAGGGAGCGCAGGCAGCGGGCGCGGCCGTCGAACAGGTAGGCGGCGCGCAGCGGATCACGGGCTAGCACACTGACGGTGTGCCCGGCATCCAGCAGTTGGTTGACCAGGGTTTCACCGATAAAGCCGGTGCCACCGGTGACCAGCACCCGTTTGCCAGTACCGCCGGCAAAGGGGTTGGCCGCCTGACCCTGGCGTTGCAGGCGCAACGCCGCCAGGCCGTCACGAATGCCCGAAGCCGTCACGCCGACGGCAAACAGGCTCAGGGCCCAGCCTTGCCAACCCAGGTCGATGGGGCTCAAGGCGCTGGGCAGGCGCGACCATTCCAGCAGTTGCAGGCCGTACAGGGCGAAGAAGGCCCCGGCATTGATCGCCAGCACGGTGTGCATGATGCGTTCGATGGCCGGCAGCTTGCGGCTGCGGTCCTCGACTACGAAGTCCCACAGGGTCAAGCCGATTTCCAGGGCGAACAGCACGGCGATCACCAGGGCCCAGATGCCCTGGAACGCCAGGTGGGCGATGCCCATGAACAACACGCCGTAGAAGCACGAGCGCAAGGCATGGATGCTCAGTTCCTTGCGGGCGCTGTGGCGTTGCGGCAGGGCCACGGTGAGTTCGTGATGGTAGATCGTGTCCAGGGCGCCGAGCACGCCTTGGGCGAGCAACAGGGCGATGGCCCACTGCAGGATTGGCAAATCAGCCACGATGGTGAAGTCCTTTTACGAGGGAAGACGAGAGGTATGGCGGTCATGGCGCTGCAGCCACAGTAACGGTGGCAGCAGCACCAGCAGGGCGAAGCTGTCGATCCACAGGTGGGCGGTCATGTTCATCTGCCACGACAGCCACATGTCCTGAGGTGCCCACAGCACAATCCCGGCCATCAGCCAGGCCCAGGCCGCCGGGGCCTGCAGGCGATTGCCCAGATGCACCAGGCCCAGCAGGTACAACGAATAGCTTTGCAGGGTGGCGCCGAACAGACCCAGCCACCAGACCTGCTGAGCCCGGGCCGGTGCCGGTGCGGCGGCGCCCCAGAAAGCCTGTTCGATACTGGCCAGGTAGTCGTTGAACAGGCCGCTGTGGCCGGCCCAGGTCAGCAGCAGCCCGGCCAGCAGATGACCGGCGCCGACAGCGTAGAGCCAAAGCACCAGGACCCGGCGCAGGCCGGGCCGGGGAGAAGTCGTGGCGGGTAACATTCCATGTCCTGTGGGGGATCAAAGGCGCGAAGTGTACCGATTTTTCCCCGGCATGGCGTGCGGCCTGCTGCTCTTCTCAGGCGTTCTGGAGCAACTCCAGCAGCGCGTCGAGGGTGGCTTGGGGGGCTTCCTGGGGCAGGTTATGGCCGACGCCGGGCAGGATCCTGCGCTGATAGGGCCCGCTGAACAGGCCGATATCGGGGTCCGGCTCGGTGGCCGGACCGACCCCGTCATCGGCGCCACAGAGTGCAATGGTCGGCACCTGGATGGGCGGTTGTGCCTGCAACGCCTGCTCGATGCTTTCCAGGCTGGGGTCGCCGGGTACGTAGCCGAAGCGATGGCGGTAGGAATGGATCACCACTTCGACAAAGTCCGGGTTGTCGAAGGACGGCGCGCTCAGGCCATAGCACTGCGGTCCCTGGTTCCAGGTCGGCGACCACTGGCGCCACAACAGCTCGCAGAAGGCCCGACGGTTGGCCGTCAGCCCGTCCACCCCGCGCTGGGTGTTGAAGTAGTACTGGTACCACAACCGATGCTCGGTCTCCGGCGCCCTGGGTTCGCAGGCCCCGGGGATGTCCTGGATGTTGTAGCCGTCGGCGCTCATCAGGCCCTTGACCCGCTGCGGCCACAGGGCGGCGACGATGCAGGCGGCACGACCGCCCCAGTCGTAGCCGGCGAGGGTGGCCCGGGGCAACTGCAGTGCATCCATCAGTTCCAGTAGGTCCCGGGCCAGCGCCGCCTGCTGCCCGGAGCGCATGATCTGCCGACTGACGAAGCGCGTGGGGCCGTAGCCCCGCAGGTAGGGAACGATGACCCGATAGCCGCGCTCGGCCAGCGGCGGGGCGATCTCGTCGTAGGCTCGCACGTCGTAGGGAAAGCCGTGGAGCAGGATCACCGGCTCGCCGCTGGCCGGGCCGTGTTCTTCATAGGCAAGGTGCAGGCTGGGGGTAGTGACCTGATGCAGGGCGGCTGAACTGGGCATGGCGACTCCGGGGTTTGGTGACTTGGAACACCCTAGCTCAAAACGCGTTACGGGCGATCTACAGCGACTCGTACTGGCCGTCCTCGTCGACGTAGAACACTTCGCTGAGGTACCAGCGCTGGCCGCTGAAGATCAGGTGGTAGTGGTAATCGGCAGCAAAGCCCAGCTCGGGACTGACCGAGCGGGTTCTCACCAGCGCACGATCGGCTGTTCGGCTGCTGGAAAGGATCTGTTCGTACTGCGCACCGTGGCTGGCCGGAGAACTGAAGGCAATGGGCTGGCCCTGAAAGCCCGGCAGACAGAACTTGGTCAGCAACTGGGCGTACTCCTGCTGTGCCAGATCCATCGATTGCAGGGGCGCGTTGTCCGCTTGGCGGGCGCTGGCCCTGTCGCTCCACTGCTGATAGTCGGCAATGAATTGCCGTACCAGCGCTTCGGGTGAGTCGCTGAACGAGGCGCTCAAGGCGACGTTGTTGAACAGCAGGGCCAGCAGGGCGACCAATTTTTTCATGGGGGTGGGAGTCCCTTGCGTTGTGGTGTAGGCGAGCGGATCGAAGGCGCGGAGTTTAGCGCTGGCTGGCCCCCGGCGTATCGATGGCCTGCCACCGCCTTCACCGGCAAGCCGGCTCCTACGGGTGGCGCAGTGCCTGAGCGGTTGGCGTAGGAGCTGGCTTGCCAGCGAAAGGGCCGGTGAGATCGCCTTCGCCCACAAACCGGCCCCTACAGTTCGTCGCTGCGGATCAGGTGCTTGAAGTGATGCCGCCAGAGGTCAATGCCCAGGCCGCCGCTGCGGTCCAGGGATGAGCCCACCGTCAGGTCGGTGAGCAGGGTCGGCTGCAGGCCGGCATCGAACAGGGCAAAACCCGCGGCCAGGACGCAGGTGTCGGTCTGGATGCCGCACACCAGCACCCGCTGGGGACTTAGGCTTTTCAGGTAATCGAGGAGTTCCGTCGTCGGCCCGTAGCCGTGCTTGATAAAGACCTTGTCGGCGGCCACCAGGCTCTGGTCGTCCACCGGCGGTTGCCAACCCAGTTGCCGGGCGAACGGCGTGCGGCTTTCATCATGGCGTTCCACCGTGGCCACTGAGGGCATCTGTCCCAGCAGTGGGTTGATGCCCTCCACCAGCCATTGCGGAGGGTTGAAACAGGGTTGCACATCAATGATCAGCAGCACCTGATGCATGCCGTTTCTCCTTGGGGCTCGGGTGAAAAGCTCGTCAGTGTGCCGCCAGTTAACGCGTCAGGCGAGCGTCGCCGGCTGGCGCAGGCCGATGCAGTTGCCCCAGGGGTCTTGCACCTGGCAGATCCATTCGCCGCCTTCGATGGCCAGGGGGCCGCGATACAGGTGCCCGCCCAGGGCCACCAGACGCTGCACTTCGGCGGACAGGTCGCTGACCTGCCAATACACCACTGTGCCCGCCGGGCCCTGGCTCACCTTGGCGTCGCTGGGGACGATTTCCAGGGACAGGCCATCGAGCTGCAAATGGCCAAAGTCATCCGGTTCATGCACGACCCGGCGAGCCCGGGGAAAGGCCTCGGCGTACCAGGTGGTCGCGGCGCGCCAGTCGGCGGCGTGGATCATTACGGCGATGATCGGAGAGTCGGGCATGGGATCCATTCCATCAGATAAAGGTGTTTGGGCGTTCAGCGGATGCGCTCGATCCACCGGCCATGTCAGTGGCTGGGCGCCTCGCTGCTGGCCAGATGCTGACGAATCAGCTCGGCGCCGGAACTGGCCGACTGCAACAGGGCCCGCTCCGTTTCCAGTGCCAGGACAAAGAAGTCCTCGACCTTGCGGACGATGGCAAATGAGCGATGGCCGGCCAGCTTCAGGTCCAGTTGCCGGGACTCCTCAATCTGCTGCTGACGGACCCGAATGCTGGCGCGGTGTGCGTGGACGGCGTGTTGCAGAAAGTCCAGCTGGGCCAGCAGTTGTTCTCGGGTGGTACGCGGATCGTCGATAAACAGCCGCATCAACTGCGGCTGTTGGAACGAGCCCTGATGCTCGCTGCAAAAGCGCAGGTGAAAGTGTTCCAGGCGGTCGCCAACGGCTTCGCTGAAGGCCTGGGCCAGTTCGTCGAGTTGCTGGGGGGCGAACAGCATGTCACCCATTTTCAGGGCCACGCAGATATCCGTCAGTGAGCGCAGTTTCAGCGGCTTGATAAAGGGGCAGGCCTGTTGGGTGAGCGTGGCGATGTGCATGTTCAGTTGGTGAAAGAAGTCGCTCAGGTCCTGTTCCTGGTGCTGTTCGATAAAACTCACTGACAGCAGGTCGGCGACTTGGCTGTGGATGATCACCGAGTCGGTGACATCGACCAGCAGATCGCTGCGTTCGAGGTCTCCCGGGGTCATCAAGTGCGCGGGTTGCCCGCTCAGGGGGACCCCGCACTGGGCAAAAGCGGAGGCGATCAACTGCGAGCAGAAGAGCCGGTCTTCATCGGCGGTTGGGGCGCGAGCAGTGGCGATCTGGGTCAGCAGCGCGCCTTTGAGCGAGTACCGTTTGTGAACATGGGACTTGGCGACGCTGGCCAGTTGAGCCTTGTCCAGGATGATCTGTTCCTTGAGTCTGAGCACCTTGATGCTGGCCCGGGTGAGAGCGGCGCGTCCCAGCATCGAACTCAGCTTGACCCCGGTCTTGATGGCTTCGATCAGCACGCCACCGTCGTGAACGAACAGCGCCGCGTGGCTGAATCCGGAGCCGGTGGCGGAACGGATCAGGCTACTTTGCAGTGCATCGTTGCGGCTGAGCAGAATATCGCCCACCTGCAGTTTCGAGACATCGAGGAGAAAACAGCAGGAGGCTGGTTGGGCAGGGCGTCGGGTCAAGCTGTCCATGGTTCTATCACTCTGAGGCAGGCGTGGTGTCAGCGCTCGGCGAGCGATTGTCGCGGCGCAAGCCCCGCAGGATCAGTTGCAGGCCCACCCGACTCTCTTCGAGTTTCTGTGCCGGTTGCGGCGCATTGGCAATCCACAAGGCGGCCTCCACCAGGCTGCCGTTGATCAACCGTGCCAGGGCCTGGGGCGACGCCGGTTCGATCACCTGCTCCTGGATCAGCCGGCCCAGCAGCGTGCCAAGGGTGTCGATGCACTGATCCTCGCCGGCCTGGGTGACATCCCCCAGTACCGCCCGTGCGTCCTGCAGGACAATACGCTGGATTTCCGGCTCCAGCGCCATCTCCAGATAGGCCTGGCAACGCTGGCAGAAAGCCTCCCAGGGATCGGCAACCTCGCTGGAGATGGCCTCCAGGCGTTGATCCATTTCCCCGTCGATCTGCTCCACTACCGCCGCCAGCAACCCCTGCTTGTCGCCGAAGTGGTGATACAGCGCGCCCCGGGTCAGCCCGGCTTCGGCGGTCAGGTCGTCCATGGACGTCTTGGCATAGCCCAGGCGGGCAAAGGCCTGGCGCGCGCTGGCAATCAGCTTGGCGCGGGTGGCTTCGATCATTTCGGCACGTGGACGGCTGCTCATGGGGCGGTTCTCCGGCTCGGAACGGGTTGACATACGCGGCGTATGTTCTCATGATTTTTAACATACGAGGCGTATGTGTTTCTACTGTCGGGCCACTTTATGGCAAGTTGCAGCCCCCCAAGGAGTCGTTGTAAATGGCAAACCCCTATCGCGAACTGTTCAATGCCCCCGGCAGCCGGGCGTTCGTCCTGGCCGGGATGATCGCGCGCATGCCGATCTCCATGACCGGCATCGGCCTGATCACCATGCTCGCGCAGCTCCACGGCGGTTATGCCCTGGCCGGTTCGGTGGCAGCCACCTTCGCCTTGGCCACGGCCTTTTGCGCGCCCCAGGTGTCACGCTGGGTCGATCGCTTCGGCCAGGGCCGGGTGCTGCCCCTGGCCGCGGGCCTTGGAGGCGGCGCCTTGCTGGCGCTGCTGCTGTGCACGCGCTTGCAGGCCCCGCACTGGACCCTGTTCATCTGCGCCGCCCTGGCCGGTTGCATGCCCAGCATGTCGGCCATGGTCCGCGCCCGTTGGACCGAGCTGTACCGTGGCCAGCCGCAGTTGCAGACCGCCTACGCCCTGGAATCGGTGCTCGATGAGGTCTGCTTCATCATCGGTCCCCCGGTGTCGGTGGGCCTGTGCGTGGGGCTGTTCCCCGAGGCCGGGCCCCTGGCCGCGCTGTTGATGCTGGCCCTGGGGGTCAGTGTGTTCGTCATGCAGAAAAGCACCGAGCCGCCGGTGCATCCCCACGAAGAGGGGCACGCCGGCTCGATCATTCGCTCCGCTGAAATCCGCCTGTTGATCCTGTTGATGGTGGCTATGGGCACCATAGTCGGCGTGGTGGATGTGGTCAGCGTGGCCTTCGCCCAACAACAGGGGCAGCCGGCGGCGGCGAGCGTCGTGCTCTCGGTGTACGCCATCGGCTCGTGCCTGGCGGGCATCGCCTTCGGCGCGCTGAAACTGGCCACGCCCTTGCCCCGGCTGTTCATGTACGGCGGTATCGCCACGGCCCTGGCCACCTTGCCGTTGCTCTGGGCGAGCAACATCTTTGGCCTGTCCCTGGCTGTGTTCGTCGCCGGGCTGTTTTTCTCCCCGACCCTGATTGTCGCCATGGCCCTGGTGGAACGCATCGTGCCCCCGGCCAAACTCACCGAGGGCCTGACCTGGCTGGTCACCGGTCTGAGCATTGGCGTGGCCCTGGGGGCTGCGGGTTCCGGGGGGCTGGTGGACCATTTCGGCGCCCGCAGCGGCTTCTGGCTGGCCCTGGCCGGCGGCGCGGTGGTCCTGGGGGCGGCGTTGCAGAGTTATCGCCGCCTGCGCTGAAGCGACCGTCGGACTAATTTGTCCGCCCCGTGCCGCGTTGTTCTTAACAGATCATCTGTTGAGGGATAAACCGTGACCCAGTTGAACCTGCTGTGCCTGCCGTATTCCGGAGCCAGCGCCATGGTCTACAGCCGCTGGCGGCGCAAGCTGCCCCAGTGGCTGCACCTTGCGCCCGTGGAACTGCCCGGGCGCGGCGCCCGTTACAACGAGCCCCTGCACACCGACATGCGTGTGCTGGCGATGCAGCTTGCCCGGGAAGTCCAGAGCACGTTGCGCGCACCCTATGCCCTGTTCGGTCATAGCCTGGGGGCGTTGCTAGCCTGCGAATTGGCCCACGCCCTGCGTGCCCTGGGATGTCCGGAACCGGTGGCACTGTTCGCTTCCGGGACGGCCGCACCGACCTTGCGCAGCGAGTACGACCGGGGTTTTGCCGAGGCCAAGACTGACCAGCAACTGATCGAGCAGTTGCGCACCCTCAATGGCACCAGCGAAGAGGTGCTGGCCAACCAGGAACTGATGAGCCTGACCTTGCCGATCCTGCGGGCCGATTTCCTGCTGTGCGGCCGTTTTCGCCCGTTGCAGCGCCCGTTGCTCAATTGCCCGGTGCATGTCCTGGGGGGCAAGACCGATCGCGCCACCACCGAGCAACTGATCGGCTGGAGCAAGGAAACCTGTGGCAGCTTCTCCGTGGACATGCTGGCGGGCGGGCACTTCTTCATCCACGAGCAGGAAGCCAAGGTCCTGAGCCTGATCAAGGGGCACCTTGAGGTGCATCGTCGGCGTCATCTGCAGCCTGAAGTCGCCGCGGCCCTGTAGCCGCCGGGCTGACTGCGCCGGCGGTTGCAGGTGCAGTCAGCCCAGGGACGTCCCCAGGCGCCAGTAACCCATCAGGGTCAGGTTGCGGCGTTCCTGGCCGCGCTCGTTGATCAGGTGGCGGCGGATGCTCATCACCGTCGCCGACTCGCCGGCCACCCAGGCATAGAAACTGTTGTCCGCCGGCGCCGCGGTGTCCCACAGCCGTTGTGCTTCATTGCGTTCGCTGACCTTGATCGGCCGTCGGCCACTATTGGCCGGCGGCAGCTCGGCCAGCTCCCGGGCGGCATGGATCAGGGTTTCACCGTGTTGGGCATTGAGCACGTCCCGCGGCAGCCAGTTGACCCGGGTCTGCGGGTTGCAGCGCAGGTCGATGCAGTCGCTTTCGTAGGGCACCTCGATGAATACCTGCACATCCGGGTAGTCCGGATAATCCTGCAACTCCTCCAGAATCCCGGCGATGGCGGGCAGGGCGGTTTCATCGCCCATCAACAGCACCTTGCGAATCCCCGCCGGCGGCAGCCACTCATAACCGCCGGGGTCACCGCTGTAGGCCTTGTTCGGCACCACCATCTGCAGGCGGTCGCCGGGCTGGGCGTGGGTGGCCCAGGTGGAGGCCGGCCCATTGACCCCGTGCAGCACGAAATCCACATCCATCTCTGCAGGCTGCATGCGCAGGGCGCGAATGGTGTAGGTGCGCATCGGTGGTTGCTGCTCGGCCGGCAACTGGCGCCGGGCGGCCTGCCAGTCACCTTGCACCGGCAACTGCGCAACGCTGCCATCGGCCCCGGGAAACAGCAGCTTGATGCGCTGGTCCGGGGCCAGGGTGCGGGCCTGGGCAACGTCCTCGCCGCCGAACACCAGGCGCACCAGGGAGGGGCTGAGGTCGATGCGTTGCTTGAGTTCGACGTTGATCACCCGGTAGCCCTTCGGCCTGGACCGATCGACGCCGGTCAGTTTGCGCAAGCCTTGGGTGAGGAGGCCGGTCAGCGATTGAGCGGAGGACATGGGCAGGTACCTGCTGCAAGGGGAGGATAAGGAAGGAACGAAGGATGGCCGAGGTGATTTACTGCCGGCGCCGTCTGTCGGGTCGCCTTGAGGGGCCCGGAGGTTGCTGGGTCGAGCCGTGTGTCGGGTTAATTTTCCCCGGCCTTCATCCGTTCCGTAGGGATGACCGAGCCAATGCTCGATACCCAACAAGTAAGTACGGATGACTCCCGATGAATGCAGAAGACTCCTTGAAGCTCGCCCGCAGATTCATTGAACTGCCGCTGGAAAAGCGCCGGCTGTTCTTGAAGGCTCTGGACAAGGAAGGCGTCGACTTCTCTCTGCTGCCGATTCCTGCGGGGGTTGCGGTGCCTGATCGCCAGGCCCTGTCCTACGCGCAGCAGCGCATGTGGTTTCTCTGGCAACTGGACCCGCAGAGCGCGGCCTACAACCTGCCCAACGCGGTCCGCCTGAGCGGGTCTCTGGACCGGACAGTGCTGGCGCAGGCCTTCGATTGGCTGCTGGAGCGGCATGAGAGTCTGCGCACGGTCTTTGCCCTGGAGGACGATGAGCCTCGGCAGGTGATTCAGGAGGCGCGGGTCGACATCGATTATCGGGATCTCTGCGACCTCGGCCCGGCGCAGCGCGAAGCCCGGGTGCAGCAGTTGGCCGACGCCGAAGCGCGCCGGCCCTTCGATCTGCAACAGGGGCCTTTGCTACGGGTTTGCGTACTGGGCCTGGGCGAGCAGGAGCACGTGATGCTGTTGACCCTGCACCATATCGTCGCGGACGGCTGGTCGATGGGGGTCTTGATCGAGGAGTTCCTGCACGCCTACGACAGCCTGCTTCAGGGTGAGGCGCCAAGTGTTCCGGCGTTGCCGATCCAGTACCGCGACTACGCCCTGTGGCAGCGCAGCTGGCTGGAGGCGGGGGAGCAGGAGCGTCAATTGGACTACTGGCGGGCCAAGCTGGGTGACGAGCATCCGCCGCTGAAACTCCCCACCGACCATCCGCGGCCGACCCATTCCAGCCGCCAGGGGCGCCGCCTGGATTTCGCACTGGAGCAGCCTCTGGCCCAGCAACTGGGCGCCCTGGCGCGCCAGCAGGGGGTGACCCTGTTTGCCGTGCTGTTGGCTGGCTTCAAGCTGCTGCTGTCGCGCTACAGCGGCCAGCAGGACATCCGGGTCGGTGTGCCCATCGCCAACCGCACGCGCCAGGAAGCCGAGGGGTTGATCGGTTTCTTCGTCAACACTCAGGTATTGCGCACCGAGCTGAGCCCGCAATTAACGGTGCAGCAACTGCTGGCCGATATCCGTGAGACCACCCTGGGCGCCCAGGCCCATCAGGACCTGCCCTTCGAGCGCCTGGTGGAAGCTCTGCACCTGGAACGCAGCCTGAGCCACAGCCCGCTGTTCCAGGTGCTGTACAACCACCAGCCCCAGGTCACCGAACTGACCACCCTGCGCAGCCGCTCCGGGCTGGAAGTGCAGGCCTTGCCGCGCAACGAGCGCACGGTGCAGTTCGACTTGACCCTGGACACCTTCGAGCGCGGCGGTCAGTTGCAGGCCGCCTTCACTTATGACTGCCAACTGTTCGAGCCGCAGACCATCGAGCGCATGGCCGGCCACTGGCAGAACCTGCTGTGGGCGATGGTGCGCGAGCCGCAGTCGGCGCTTGCCGAACTGCCGCTGCTCAGTGCCCAGCAGCACCGGGGCATCCTGGCCCAGGGGGTTGGCGCAGAAGAGGTGTTCAGCGCCGAATCGGTGCTCGAACTCTTTGCCCGCCAGGTCGCCGCGCAGCCCGAAGCACCGGCCCTGGTATTCGCCGGGCAGTGCCTGAGCTACCGCGAGCTGGACCTGCGTGCCAGCCGTCTGGCCGCAGCGCTGGTGGCGCGTGGCGTGGGGCCGGAAGTGCCGGTGGGTATCGCTGTGGAGCGTTCCCTGGAGATGGTGCTGGGCCTGTTGGCGGTGCTCAAGGCCGGCGGTGCCTATGTGCCCCTGGACCCGCAATACCCCGAACAGCGCTTGAGCTACATGCTTGAAGACAGCGGCGTACGCCTGTTGCTGAGCGAGACGGCGGTGCAGCCGCGGCTGCCGGTGGCGGCCCGGGTCGAGGTGCTGTTGCTGGATCAGGCACAGGCCTGGGCGCCGGACAGTGACCCGCTGGCAGCCTTGCCCGGGATGGCTGCCGGGAACCTGGCCTATTCGATCTACACCTCCGGCTCCACCGGTGCCGCCAAAGGCGTGAGCATCACCCACGGAGCCCTGGCCAACTATGTGCAGGCGATCATCCAGCGCCTGCCGCTGGGGGCTGCGCGCACTATGGCCGTGGTCTCGACCATCGCCGCGGATCTTGGCCACACCACGCTGTTCGGCGCCCTGTGCTCCGGCAGTTGCCTGCACGTGATCGACCTGGATACCGGGTTGGACGCCGACGCCTTCGGCGCCTACCTGCACACCCACCAGATTGA
The DNA here is from genome assembly GCF_045013505.1 of Pseudomonas sp. JDS08PS003. Classification (NCBI taxonomy): domain Bacteria; kingdom Pseudomonadati; phylum Pseudomonadota; class Gammaproteobacteria; order Pseudomonadales; family Pseudomonadaceae; genus Pseudomonas; species Pseudomonas sp. JDS08PS003. The sequence continues at coordinate 5,029,410 of NZ_CP120724.1, read as the reverse complement.
TGTATTGAAGATCGTCCCGTCGCATTTGCAGGCGCTGATGAGCGGCGAAGAGCCGGCCCGTTCCCTGCCGCGCCAGTGCCTGGTGCTGGGCGGCGAGGCCTGTCCGGCGGCGCTGGTCCGCAGGATCGCGACCCTGGCGCCAGAGTGCGCGGTGTTCAACCACTACGGCCCCACGGAAACCACGGTCGGCGCCCTGACCATGGCTGCCGCTGCGCTGGCGGACGAGCTGGCGGTGGTGCCCCTGGGCCAGCCTCTGGCCAACGTCCGCGCGCGGGTCCTGGATGCATCGCTGCAGCCGGTGGCGCCCGGCACCCCGGGCGAGCTGTACCTGGGTGGCGCCGGCCTGGCGCGGGGTTACCACCAGCGCGCGGCCTTGACCGCCGAGCGCTTCGTGCCGGACCCCTTCAGCGGCGATGGGCAGCGTCTGTACCGCACCGGTGACCTGGCGCGCTATCTGGAGGGTGGGGTTATCGACTACCTGGGGCGCATCGACCATCAGGTGAAGATCCGCGGCTACCGTATCGAACTGGGGGAAATCACCGCGGCCCTCAAGCAGTTGTCCCAGGTCGAAGACGCCGTGGCGCAGGTGGTCAGTGTGGCGGGCGAGTCGCAAGTGGTGGCCTATGTGGTACTGGCCAAGGCTCAAGAGCCGGAGGCGGCGTGGCAGGAGATTCGCCGGCAACTGGCGGTGGCCTTGCCCGACTACATGTTGCCGATGCATTTCCTGGCGTTGGACGGCATGCCTTTGACCCCCAACGGCAAGCTCGACCTGCGGGCCTTGCCGCCGTTGCAGCAGCAGGCGCCGGTGGAGGCCTTTGTGGCCCCGGTCAGCGAGCTGCAGCAGGGCATCGCGGCGATCTGGCAGGCGGTGCTCAAGGTCGAGCGGGTGGGCCTGGGTGACAACTTCTTCGCCCTGGGCGGTCATTCATTGCTGGCGACCCAGATCATGTCCCGGGTGCGACGCCTGCTGGCGGCGGACGTGCCGCTGCGGGTGCTATTCGAAACCTCGCGCTTGGACGAGTTCGTCGAACAGGTACAGGCCTGCGCGGGCGCCGCGGCACTGCCGCAGATCGAGGCGCTGGAGCGTGATGGGCCCTTGCCGGCTTCCCATGCCCAGCAGCGGCAGTGGCTGTTCTGGCAGATGCACCCGCAGAGCACCGCCTACCACACGCCGATCGTGGTCCGGTTGCAGGGGGGGCTGGACCAGGCTGCCTTGCAGCAGACCTTCGACGCCCTGACGCAGCGCCATGAAGCGTTCCGCACCACTTTCACCCAGCATCAGGACCGTCTGTGCCAGGTGGTGCATGCGCAAGGTGAGATCAGTGTGGCCTGGGAGCGGCTGGCGCCGGGCCTGCCCCGCGCGGCCGTCCAGGCCCGCGCTCTTGAGGAGACCCAGCAACTGTTCGACTTGGAGCACGGCCCCCTGTGCCGGGCCCGGGTGCTGCAGATCGCCGAGCAGGATTGCCTGCTGGTGGTGACCTTGCACCACATCATTTCCGATGGCGCTTCCATGAGTGTGCTGGCCCGGGAATTCGTCGCGCTGTACCGCGGCTTGATCCAGGGGCAGGCACCGCAGTTCGAGCCGTTGAGCGTGCAGTACGCCGACTACGCCAACTGGCATCGCAACTGGCTGGAGCAGGGCGAGCAACAGCGCCAGCTGGATTACTGGCGCCAGCAACTGGGGCTGGAGCATCCGGTGCTGGAGCTGCCTCTGGATCATCCACGCCAGGCCCTGGTCACCCACCGCCAGGAGCGCCTGGGCCTGCGCCTGCCGACGGACCTGGAACAGGGGTTGCGCCGAGTGGCGCGGGAACATGACATGACCCTGTTCCAGCTTTTCCTGGGATCGTTCGCGTTGTTGTTGCACCGTTACTCCGACCAGCCGGATATCCGCATCGGGGTGCCGGTGAGCAATCGTCGCCACCAGGAAATGGAAGGGGTGATGGGCTTCTTCGTCAACACCCTGGTGATGCGCATTGAGCTGGCGCCGAACCTGCCGGTGGGGCAGTTGCTGCGGCAGGTCAAGGCCACGGCCCTGGCCGCCCAGGCGCATCAGGACCTGCCGTTCGATCGTCTGGTGGATGCTCTCAAGCCTCAGCGTGCGTTGGACCAGAACCCGTTGTTCCAGGTGATGTACAACCACCTGAGCATTGCTGGGGAGAGCACCGACGGCGCCAGCCTGCCGGGCCTGCTGGCCGAGGAAATGGTCCTGCAGGGCGGGACCGCGCAATTTGACCTGACCCTGGAAACCCTGGAGACCGACGCCGGGATCAACGCTTCGTTCATCTATGCCGGCGAGTTGTTCGAGGTGGCCACCGTCGAACAGTTGGCCGACCACTGGCGCAACCTGCTGCAAGGCCTGCTTGAACCGCAGCGGGCCCTGGGCGAGCTGCCGATGCTGGGTCAGGACGAGCAGCGCCGCATTCGCCAGGATTGGGACCACACCGATGTGGTCTACCCGACCCACCGTTTTGTCCATCAGCTGTTCGCCGATCAGGCGGCCAAGGCCCCGGATGCGCCGGCGGTGTTCTTCGCCGAGCAGCGCCTGAGCTACCGCGAGCTGGATACTCAAGCCAACCAGCTGGCGCACAAGTTGATCGAGCTGGGCGTTGGCCCGGAAGTGCGGGTGGCGATTGCCATGCCGCGCTGTGCGGAAATCATGGTGGCCTTCCTTGCCGTGCTCAAGGCCGGTGGGGTCTATGTACCGCTGGATATCGAATACCCCCAGGACCGTCTGCGCTACATGATGCAGGACAGCGGCGCGTGGCTGCTGCTGACCCAGAGCCATCTGCTGGATCGCTTGCCGATCCCCGATGGCCTGCCGACCTTGTCGGTGGAGCGGGCCGCGGATTTTGCCGGCTATCCCGCCAGTGCCCCGCAGGTGGAGCTGGCCGAGGAAAACCTCGCCTATGTGATCTACACCTCCGGCTCCACCGGCTTGCCCAAGGGCGTGGCGGTGTCCCATGGGCCGCTGGCGATGCACAGCCTGGCCACCGGTGAGCGTTATGAAATGAGCCCGGCGGATTGTGAGCTGCACTTCATGTCCTTCGCCTTCGACGGCTCCCATGAAGGCTGGATGCACCCGCTGATCTACGGCGCCAGCGTGCTGATCCGCGACGATAGTTTGTGGTCGCCGGAATTCACCTACGAACAGATGCATCGCTACGGCGTCACCGTCGGTGTGTTCCCGCCGGTGTACCTGCAACAACTGGCGGTACACGCCGAGCGCGACGGCAATCCGCCGGCGGTGCGGGTCTACTGCTTCGGCGGCGATGCAGTGCCCCAGGCCAGTTACGATTTGGCGTGGCGAGTGCTGCGGCCCAAGTACATCTTCAACGGCTACGGCCCGACCGAAACTGTGGTTACGCCGTTGATCTGGAAGGCCAAGGCGGGCGATCCGTGCGATGCGGCCTATGCGCCTATCGGCAATATCGTCGGCAATCGCAGCGCCTATGTGGCCGATGCCAACCTCAACCTGTTACCGGTTGGCGTGGCCGGCGAGTTGTACCTGGGCGGCCTGGGCGTGGCCCGGGGTTACCTGGATCGACCTGGGCTGACAGCGGAACGCTTTATCCCTGACCCCTACAGCACCACCGGTGCCCGGCTGTACCGCAGCGGCGACCTGACCCGCTATCGCACCGATGGCTTGGTGGAGTACGTAGGCCGTGTCGACCATCAGGTGAAGGTGCGGGGTTTCCGTATCGAACTGGGCGAGATCGAAGCGCGCCTGTTGGAACAGGACCCGGTGCTGGAAGTGGCGGTGATCGCCCAGCCAGGGCCGAGTGGCCAGCAGCTGGTGGGCTACATCGTGCCGGTGGACGCCGAGGTGGCGTTGAGCAACGAGCGCCAGGCGCAGTTGCGCGAAAGCATCAAGGCTCGCCTGCGGGAAAGCCTGCCGGACTACATGGTGCCGACTTACCTGCTGTTCCTCGAAGCACTGCCGCTGACACCGAATGGCAAGCTGGACCGCAAGTCGCTGCCGAAAGTCGATGCGCAGTTGATGCAGCAGACCTACGTGGCGCCGCAGAACCCGCTGGAACAACAGATCGCGGCGATCTGGGCCGATGTGCTGAAACTTGAACAGGTGGGCGTCACCGACAACTTCTTCGAGCTCGGGGGCGACTCGATCATCTCGATCCAGGTGGTCAGCCGTGCGCGGCAGGCCGGTATCCGCTTCACCCCCAAGGACCTGTTCCAGCACCAGACGGTGCAAGGGCTGGCCACGGTGGCGGAGCAGGGCGAGGGCGGGTTGCAGATCGATCAGGGTCCGGTGCGTGGCGAAATGGCGCTGCTGCCGATCCAGCAGTGGTTCTTCGACACCCCGGTGCCGGAGCGTCATCACTGGAACCAGTCGGTGCTGCTCAAGCCGCTGAAGCCTCTGAGTGCCCAGGCACTGCAGCAGGGCTTGCAAGCCTTGCTCGAACACCACGACGGCCTGCGCCTGAAGTTTGTCGAAGAAGGCGCAGCCTGGGTCGCGACTTATGCTCCGCTGGGGCAGGTGACTGCGGCACCGTTGGCGGCGACGCAGGCCGATGCGCTGCTGTGGCTGGCGGACGACGCCAATGAAGAATCGCTGCAAGCCCTGTGTGATACCGCACAGCGCAGCCTCGATCTGCAACAGGGGCCTTTACTGCGTGCCGTGCTCTTCACGTTGCAGGACGGCACCCAGCGCCTACTGCTGGCCATCCATCACCTGGTGGTGGACGGGGTGTCCTGGCGGGTGCTGCTGGAGGACCTGCATCAGGCCCTGGTACAGCAGGCCGCCGGGCAAGCCATCAAACTGCCGGCCAAAACCAGCTCCTCTCAGGCCTGGGCCGGGCAATTGCAAGCCTATGCCAACAGCGCGGCGCTGCAGCAGGAGCTGGGTTACTGGCAGGCGCAACTGCAGGGCGTCGAGTCGGGCCTGCCTTGTGACCGGACAACGGATCAGGTCGTGATCAAGGACGCCCTGAGCGTCAGCACCGAACTGGACCCGAGCTATACCCAGCGTCTGTTGCAGGACGCGCCGGCAGCCTATCGCACCCAGATCAACGATCTGCTGCTCACTGCCCTGGCCCGGGTCATTACCCGCTGGACCGGCGACAGCAGCGCCCTGGTGCAACTGGAGGGCCACGGCCGCGAAGAGCTTTTCGACAGCATCGACCTGAGCCGCACTGTGGGCTGGTTCACCAGCATGTTCCCGGTGAAGCTGACACCGCAGCCGGCGCTGGCCGACTCGATCAAGCTCATCAAGGAACAGCTGCGGGCGGTGCCGAACAAGGGCATCGGCTTTGGTGCCCTGCGCCACCTGGGGGATGCTCAAGCACAGGCAGCCCTCGCGGCACTGGCGGTGCCGCGCATCACCTTCAACTACCTGGGCCAGTTCGATGGCAGCTTCGATGAGCCGGATGCCTGGTTTGCCCCCAGCGCCGAAGCCAAGGGTGCCGATCAAGGCGCCCAGGCTCCGCTGGGCAACTGGCTGAGCATCAATGGCCAGGTCTATGGCGGCCAATTGAAGCTGGGCTGGACCTTCAGCCAGGCGATGTTCGATACCACCACCATCCAGCGCTTGGCAGACGAGTATGCCCAGGAGCTCCAGGCCCTGATCGAGCATTGCAGCCAGCCCGAGCACCGTGGGGTGACCCCGTCGGACTTCCCGCTGGCGGGCCTGAACCAACAGCAACTGGACCAGTTGCCACTGGCCCTGGCTGAGGTCGAAGACCTTTATCCGCTGTCGCCGATGCAGCAAGGCATGCTGTTCCACACCCTCTACGAGCAGGGCGCGGGCGACTACATCAACCAACTGCGGGTGGATGTGGACGGGCTTGAGCCCGAGCGCTTCCGCCAGGCCTGGCAGGCGGCCATCGACGGCCATGACATCCTGCGCAGCGGCTTCCTCTGGCAGGGCGAGCTGCCGGCGCCGATCCAGGTGGTGCACAAGCGTATCCGCCTGGACTTTGTCGAGCATGACTGGCGGGCGAACGAGGCCGTGCCAGCCGCCCTGGATGGTTTGGCCGAGGAGGAGCGCCTGCGTGGTTTCGACCTGCTGGCCGCGCCACTGCTACGCCTGACTCTGGTGCGCACTGGCGAGCAGCGTTACCACCTGATCTACACCAACCACCACATCCTGATGGACGGCTGGAGCAACTCACGGCTGCTAGGGGAAGTGCTGCAGCGCTATGCGGGGCAGTTCGCGAGCCAGGCACCCGGGCGCTATCGCGACTACATCGCCTGGCTGCAACGCCAGGACGCCCAGCTCAGTGAGACCTTCTGGAAACAGCAACTGGCGGCCCTGGATGAGCCGACCCGTCTGGCCCAGGCCATCAGCCGCGGTGGCCAGGCTCCGGCCGGCAAGGGCTACGCCGCCCATCAGCAGCACCTGGATCTGCAACAGACGCAACGCTTGAGCGAGTTCGCCCGCCAGCAGAAGGTCACGGTCAATACCCTGGTGCAAGCCGCTTGGCTGTTGCTGCTGCAACGCTACACCGGGCAGGACAGCGTGGTGTTCGGTGCCACCGTGTCCGGGCGTCCGGCGGAGCTCAGGGGCGTGGAGCAGCAGATCGGCCTGTTCATCAACACTCTGCCGGTCGTGGCTGCGCCGCGTCCGGACATGCCTGTCAGTGACTGGTTGCAACTGGTGCAGGAACGCAATCTGGCCCTGCGTGACTTTGAACACACGCCGCTGTACGACGTGCAGCGCTGGGCCGGCCTGGGGGGCGAGGCGCTGTTCGACAACATCCTGGTGTTCGAGAACTACCCGGTGTCCGAGGCCCTGGCCCAAGGCGCCCCGGCACAGTTGCGCTTTGGCATGGCGGCCAACCATGAGCAGACCAACTACCCGCTGACCCTGTCGGTCTACTTGGGGCAGACTCTGGCGTTCGACTACAGCTATGCCCTGGAGCATTTCGCCCAGGCGAACATCCAGCAACTGGCGGGCTACCTGGAGCAGGTGCTCATGGCGCTGGTGGAGCAGCCGCAGTCGAGCATCGGCGAGTTGGCGCTGACTGGCGCTACCGAGCGCCGCTTGATCGAGGAACAACGCAGTCGTACTCCGGCGCGTGACCTGTCGCCGCTCTGTGTCCAGCAGTTGATCGAGACCCAGGCCGCGCGCACTCCGGATGCCGTGGCGCTGCTGTGCGCCGGTGAGCCACTGAGCTATGGCCAATTCAACCAGAGGGCCAACCAGTTGGCCCATAAGTTGATCGAGCAGGGCGTGGGCCCGGATGTGCGGGTGGGCATCGCCGTGGAGCGCGGGCTGGACATGATTGTCGGATTGCTGGCAGTGCTCAAGGCCGGCGGCGCCTACGTGCCGCTGGACCCCGAGTACCCCCAGGACCGGCTGCACTACATGATGCAGGACAGCGGCATCCAGCTGCTGCTGACCCAGACTCCACTGCTGGAGCGCCTGCGCGACGGCGTGGAGGTACCCCACCTGTGCCTGGATCAGCAGGGCCTGGACGGCTATGCCCGGAGCAACCCGCAACCGCGGGCGCAGGGTGCCAACCTGGCGTACGTGATGTACACCTCCGGCTCCACCGGACGGCCCAAGGGTGTAGATATCAGCCACAGCGCCTTGAGCCAGCACGCCCAGGTTTCCCGGGACTACTTCAACATGAGCGCGGCAGACCGTGGCCTGCAGTTCTCCACCTTCAACTTCGACGCCTTTGTCGAACAGCTGTACCCGGCGCTGATCTGTGGCGCCTCGGTGGTGATTCGCGGCAAGGAGCTGTGGGACAGCGAAACCTTCTACCGCGAGCTGATCGAGCAGGGCATCAGCATCGTCGACTTGAGCACCGCTTACTGGTTCATGCTGGGCAAGGATTTCGCCACCCGCGAACCCCGCGACTTCGGTCGCCTGCGCCAGCTCAACCTGGGGGGCGAAGCCATGCCGGCAGAAGGCGTGGCGGCGTGGAAGAAGGCCGGCCTGAAACACGCCTGCCTGCTCAACACCTACGGGCCGACCGAGGCCACGGTGAGCGTTACCGCCCATGACTGCAGTCGCTACCTGCAGGATGGGCAGGCGTTGCCGAGCCAGATGCCGCTGGGCAAGGGTTTGCCGGGCCGCTCCATCTACCTGCTGGACAACAGCGGCAACCTGACCCTCAGCGGCGCAACCGGCGAGCTGATGATCGGTGGCGAGTTGCTGGCCCGGGGTTATCACGACCGCCCAGGCCTGACCGCCGAGCGTTTCATTCCCGATCCGTTCAGCAGCGATGGTGGGCGCCTGTACCGCTCCGGTGACCTGGCCCGCTATGACGCCGAAGGCGTGATCGAGTACGCCGGGCGCATCGACCACCAGGTGAAGATCCGCGGTTTCCGTATCGAAATGGGCGAGATCGAAGCGCGGCTGCTGGAGCTACCGCTGGTGCGCGAGGCAGTGGTACTGGCCCAGGAGGCAGCCGGTGGTCCACAGCTGGTGGCCTACGTGGTGGCGGCCGCGGGCGTGGCGGTGGAGAGCCTGGAACAGCAGACGCAGTTGCGCGAGCAATTGAAAGCGGCCCTCAAGCAGGTGTTGCCGGACTACATGCTGCCGGCGCACCTGCTGTTCCTTGAGGCCCTGCCGTTGAGCCCCAACGGCAAGCTGGACCGCAAGGCCCTGCCCAAGGCCGACGCCAGCCTGTTGCAGCAGGCCTACATCGCTCCACAGAGCGAACTGGAACAGCAGGTCGCGGCGATCTGGGCCCAGGTGCTGGAGGTCGAGCAGGTGGGCATGAACGATAACTTCTTTGAACTAGGTGGGCATTCCTTGTTGGTAACCGCGATGGTCTCTCGAGTCCAGCTCAAGCTTGGGCGCCAGGTCAGTGTGCAGATGGCGTTTGAATTTCCCTCCCTGGGGCTGTTCGTCAGCCAGTTGCAGAAGACGCCCGGCCAGGTGCAAGACGCCGACCTGAGTGCGCTGGAACTGTTGCTCGACGAAATGGAGGCTGTGTAATGGACAACACCACCGCGCTGAAAATTGTCAAAGGCTTCATCCTGCTGCCCCTGGAAAAACGCAAGGTCTACCTGCAGAAGATGCTCGAACAGGGCATCTCCCCGGCCAACCTGCCGATTCCCGAGGTACGCCTGAGCCAGGAGCACCTGCCGCTGTCCTATGCCCAGCAACGCCAGTGGTTCCTCTGGCAACTGGCGCCCGAGAGCACGGCCTATCACATTCCCAAAGCCCTGCGCCTGCGCGGGAAGCTGAACGTCGAGGCCTTGCAGCGCAGTTTTGACAGCCTGATCGCCCGCCATGAAAGCCTGCGCACGCATTTTGTCGAGGAGGCCGACACGGCGCTGCAGGTGGTCGCCCCCGAGGCGCGCCTGGAACTGGTGCGCCAGGCACTGCCGGCGCAGGCGAGCGAACAGCAGATCCAGGTGGCCGTGCAGGACTTCGTCCAGGCCCAGACCCGGCAGCTGTTCGATCTGCTGGCCGGGCCGTTGCTCAGGGTCGGCCTGTTGCAGGTGGCCGAGGATGACCATGTGCTGGTCCTGACCCAGCACCACATCGTCTCCGATGGCTGGTCGATGCAGGTCATGGTGGATGAACTGATCGCGCTCTACATCGGTTACTGCCAAGGGCAGACGGCGCCGTTGCCGGCGCTGCCGATCCAGTATGCCGACTACGCCCTCTGGCAGCGCCACTGGATGGAGGCCGGTGAAAAGGACCGGCAACTGGCCTACTGGACGGCGCAACTGGGCGGCGAGCAACCTTTGCTTGAACTGCCTCTGGACCGCCCGCGTCCCGCGGTGCAGAGCCATCGGGGCGGGCGCCTGGAGCTGACCCTGGAGCAGCCGTTGAGTGAAGCCCTGGGCAGCCTGGCCCAGCGGGAAGGGGTGACCCTGTTCATGCTGTTGCTGGCCTCTTTCCAGACCCTGCTGCACCGCTACAGCGGCCAGGCCGATATCCGCGTCGGTGTACCCATTGCCAACCGCAACCGGGTCGAGACCGAGCGCCTGATCGGCTTCTTCGTCAACACCCAGGTGCTCAAGGCCGAGATCGACGGGCAGATGTCCTTCAGCCAGCTGTTGCAGCAGGTGCGCCAGACCGCCCTGGCGGCGCAGGCGCACCAGGACCTGCCTTTCGAGCAACTGGTGGAGGCCTTGCAGCCGGAGCGCAGCCTGAGCCACAACCCGCTGTTCCAAGTGATGTTCAACCACCAGGTGGAAGCGGCGGTCGCAGGCAAACCCCTGAACCTGCCTGGCCTGAGCATCGAGGCTCTGGACTCCCAAGGGCAGTCGGCGCAGTTCGATCTGACCCTGGACACCGTGGAAACCCAGGGTCGGATCGCCGCGTCCCTGGTCTATGCTACCGATGTGTTCGACGCCGCCACCATCGAGCGCCTGGCCGCCCATTGGCGTCATTTGCTGCAAGGCGTTGCCCGCCAGCCGCAGCAGCGCATCGGCCTGTTGCCATTGCTGGGGGCCGACGAGCAGGCGCAGATCCTCGACCAGTGGAACCCGCAGCAGCAGGCATTCCCTTCCCGGGCCTGCGTCCATCAGCTCATCGAGGCTCAGGCCGCCAGGGCCCCCCAGGCCATTGCCCTGACCTTCGCCGGGCAGAGCCTGGACTACCGGCAGCTCAACGATCGGGCCAACCGCCTGGCGCACAAGCTCATCGAGCAGGGCGTGGGCCCCAATGTACTGGTGGGGCTGGCGGTGGAGCGCAGCCTGGAGATGGTCATTGGCCTGCTGGCGATCCTCAAGGCCGGCGGTGCCTATGTGCCGCTGGACCCGGCCTATCCCCAGGATCGCCTGCAGCACATGATGCAGGACAGCGCCATCGCGTTGCTGCTGACCCAGGGGCATCTGCTGCAGGGCTTGCCGGCGTTTGCCGGCAGTACCTGGTTGCTGGAGCAACCCCTGGACGGCTACCGGGTCGACAACCCCGAGGTCGGGGTAACACCCGAGGACTTGGCCTACGTGATCTATACCTCCGGCTCCACCGGCAAGCCCAAGGGCACCTTGCAGCCGCACCACAACGTCCTGCGCCTGTTCGCGGCCACCCAGGAGTGGTTCCAGTTCGGCCCCGAGGATGTCTGGAGCCTGTTCCACTCCTATGCGTTCGACTTCTCGGTGTGGGAGATTTTCGGGGCCCTGTTGTACGGCGGGCGGCTGCTGATCGTGCCCCAGGAGGTGGCGCGCTCGGCCCAGGACTTCTACCCGCTGCTCTGCAGCGAGGGCGTGACGGTGCTCAACCAGACGCCGTCGGCGTTCCGCCAGTTGATGCACGTGGCCTGCAGCGCCGAGCCTGTGCATCGGTTGCGCTACATCGTGTTCGGTGGCGAGGCTCTGGAGGTCAATACCCTGCAACCCTGGTTCCAGCGTTTCGGCGATCAGCGCCCGCAGTTGGTGAACATGTACGGCATCACCGAAACCACGGTACACGTGACCTATCGTCCCTTGTCCGTGGCGGATCTGAGCCTGACGGGGGCCAGCCCGATTGGCGAGCTGATTCCCGACATGTCCTGGTATTTGCTGGACGGCAACCTGCAACCGGTGCCCAAGGGCTGCATCGGTGAGCTGTATGTCGGGCGTGCCGGGCTGGCCTGGGGCTACCTGAACCGCGGCGACTTGAGTGCGGCGCGGTTTGTCCCGGACCCGTTCGGCGAGGCTGGTGGGCGTCTCTACCGCACCGGCGATCTGGCGCGTTATCAGGCCGACGGTTCGATCGGCTACATCGGCCGTATCGACCACCAGGTGAAGATCCGCGGTTTCCGTATCGAGCTGGGGGAGATCGAAGCGCGGCTGCTGGAATTGTCTGCGGTGCGTGAGGCGGTGGTGCTGGCCCCGGAAGGCCCCGACGGCCCGCAACTGGTGGCCTACGTGGTGCCCGCCGGCCTGGACTGGAACGGCCAGGACCCGCTTGCCGAGCAACTGCCACTGCGCGACGCCATCAAGGTCGGGCTGCGCGAGCACCTGCCGGGCTACATGGTTCCGGCCCATGTGCTGTTCCTCCAGGCGCTGCCCCTGACCGCCAACGGCAAGCTCAATCGCGCTGCCTTGCCGGCCATCGACGGCAGCCTGTTGCAGCAGGCCCACGTGGCCCCGCGCAGCGAGCGCGAACAGCAAGTGGCCGGGATCTGGGCCCAGGTGCTGAAACTGGAAAAGGTCGGCTTGACCGATAACTTCTTCGAGCTCGGCGGCCATTCGCTGCTGGCTACCCAGGTGATGTCGCGCATCCGCCAGGAGCTGGGCATCGAGGCGCCGCTCAAGCTGCTGTTCGAAGGCGAGTCGCTGGAAGATTTCGTCCGCCTGCTGGGGCCGGAAACCGCCCAGCCACTCCAGTCGATTCCCCTGGTGGACCGGCAGCAGCCGCTGGTGGTGTCCTATGCCCAGGAGCGCCAGTGGTTCCTCTGGCAGCTGGACCCCGACAGCAGCGCCTATCACATCCCCATGGCCCTGCGCCTGCGTGGCGCTCTGGATAGCCAGGCCCTGCAAAGCAGTTTCGATGCCTTGATCGCCCGCCATGAAAGCTTGCGCACGCACTTTGTCGAGAGCGCCGGGGGCCTGACCCAGGTGATCGCGGCCCAGGCCCGTTTGCCCATCAGCCAGCAGGACTTGTCCCTGTTGGTGGAGGCCGGCAATGCCGATGACTTGATCAAGCAGGTCATCGACACTCAGGTACGGCAGGCGTTCGACCTGCGCCAGGGGCCTTTGCTGCGGGCCACCCTGGTGCGCCTGGCGGCGGACGAGCATGTGCTGGTGCTGGTCCAGCATCACATCGTTTCCGATGGCTGGTCGATGCAGTTGATGGTGGAGGAACTGATCCGGCTCTACGGCGCCCATAGCCAGGGGCAGGAGGCCGAGTTGCCGGCGCTGGCGGTGCAGTACGCGGACTACGCTGCCTGGCAACGCCAGTGGATGGAAGCCGGTGAGCGCGAGCGGCAACTGGATTACTGGTTGCAGCAACTGGAAGGCGGCGCTCAGGTTCTGGATTTGCCTCTGGACCATCCGCGGCCGTTGCAGCAAAGCCACAAGGGCGCGCGCCATGGCATCAGCCTGGATGGCGCCTTACCGGGGGGGCTGAAACAGCTGGCCCAGCGCGAAGGGGTCACGCTGTTCATGCTGTTGCTGGCCTCGTTCCAGGTACTGCTGCACCGCTACAGCGGTCAGGCGGACATCCGCGTCGGGGTGCCGACCGCCAACCGCAATCGGGTGGAGACCGAGCGCCTGATCGGCTTCTTCGTCAATACCCAGGTGCTCAAGGCTGAAGTCGACGGGCAACTGAGCTTCAGCGACTTTCTAAGTCAGGTCAAAAGACGCGCGCTGGAGGCCCAGGAACATCAGGACCTGCCCTTCGAACAACTGGTGGAAGCCCTCAAGCCGGAGCGCAGCCTGAGCTACAGCCCGCTGTTCCAGGTGATGTTCAACCACCAGGCTGCCGCCCGCCAGGACGCTGCAACCCTGGAGATTCCAGGGTTGCAGGTGCAGATGCTCAGTGGCGAGGACAGCACGACCCAGTTCGATCTGAGCCTGGACACCTTCGAGTCCGGGGATCGCCTCTGGGCTTCCCTGACCTACGCCACCGACCTGTTCGAGGCATCAACCATCGAGCGTCTGGCCCAGTCCTGGGTGCAGTTGCTGCAGGGCATCGTCCAGCAGCCGCGCCAGCGTCTGGGGGATTTGCCGCTGCTGGGTGCTGCCGAGCAGAACCAGTTGCTGCACGAGTGGGTCCCGGCCACCGGTGAGTTTGCCGGCGAGCACTGCGTGCACCAGTTGGTACAAGCGCAAGTACAGAAAACCCCTAACGCCGAAGCCCTGCTATTTGCCGGTCAGCGCCTGAGCTACCGGCAGCTCAACGAGCGGGCCAACCGTCTGGCGCACAAGCTGATCGAGCTGGGTGTGGGGCCTGAAGTGCGGGTGGGCGTGGCCTTGCAGCGCACCCCGGAAATGGTCGTGGCGCTGTTGGCGGTGCTCAAGGCCGGTGGCGCCTATGTGCCCCTGGACCCGGATTATCCACAGGATCGTCTGGCCCACATGCTGCGCGACAGTCAGGCGCAGATTCTGTTGACCGAAAGCGCGTTGCTGGCACTGCTGCCGTCCGTGGAATCCCTGCAGACCCTGCAACTGGATGCCCAGCCGGGCTGGCTGGATGGGTACTCGACAGACGACCCCGCGCCACGAGCGACCCCGGACAATCTGGCCTATGTGATCTACACCTCCGGTTCCACCGGTCTGCCCAAGGGCGTGGCGATTGCCCATCGCAACGTGCTGGCGCTGATCCAATGGTCGAACCGGGTGTACAGCGCTGAAGACTTGCAAGGGGTGCTGGCCTCGACTTCGATCTGCTTCGACCTGTCGGTGTGGGAGCTGTTTGTCACCCTGTCCAGCGGCGGTTCCATCGTCCTGGCCCGCAATGCCCTGGAGATTCCGGAGCTGGCGGATCGCGACCGGGTGCGCTTGATCAACACCGTGCCGTCGGCAATTGCCGCGCTGCAACGCAGCGGGCAGATTCCGCCTAGCGTGCGAATCATCAACCTGGCGGGCGAACCACTGAAGCAGGCCTTGGTAGATAGCCTCTACCAACAGCCCGGGCTGGTGCATGTCTACGACCTGTATGGCCCTTCGGAAGACACCACCTACTCGACCTACACCCGGCGCGAGGCGGGAGGGCAGGCCAATATCGGCCGGGCCATCAGCAACACCCAGAGCTACATCCTCAGCCCGGACCTGCAACCGGTGCCGGTGGGCAGTGCCGGCGAGCTGTACCTGGCCGGTGCCGGGGTCACCCGTGGCTACCTGGCACGCCCGGCGTTGACCGCCGAGAAATTCGTGCCCAACCCGTTCTCCAGCGATGGGGGCCGGGTGTATCGCACCGGCGACCTGACCCGCTATCACGCCGATGGGGTGATCGAATACATCGGTCGTATCGACCATCAGGTGAAGGTCCGCGGTTTCCGTATCGAGCTGGGGGAAATCGAAGCGCGGCTGGTGCAGCAAGCGGCGGTGCGTGAAGCCTTCGTCCTGGCCCAGGACGGCGAGAACGGCCAGCAATTGGTGGCCTATATCGTGCCGAGCGAGGCCACCCCGACCGTCGAGGCCCAGGCCGCCCTGCGTGACAGTCTCAAGACTGCACTCAAGGAACACCTGCCGGACTACATGGTGCCGGCCTACCTGCTGTTCCTCGAAGCGTTGCCGCTGACCCCCAACGGCAAGCTCGATCGCAAGGCCCTGCCCAAGGTCGAGGCCCAGCAGATGCAGCAAGTCTATGTGGCGCCGCAGAGCGAGCTGGAGCAGCAGGTCGCGGCGATCTGGGCCGATGTGCTGAAGCTGGATCGGGTGGGCATGAGCGACAACTTCTTCGAGCTGGGCGGCCACTCCCTGCTGGTGGCCCAGGTGGTGACCCGGGTCAAGCAGCAGTTTGGCGTGGATATTCCCATCAAGTCGCTGTTCGGTGCAGAGAGCCTCGCGGCCTTTGTCGAGAAGGTTCAGGCCCTGCGGCAGACAACTTCTTCGCTGCAGGACGAATTGGCTAAATCTTTGGAGGCCCTCAAACGTTTATCTCCCGATGATCTTGAAAAAATAATTTCTTAGGCGAGGTAGTACATGCAAGCTTTAATCGACTCGGTAGGCACGCTTTCTTCCAAGGAAAGAAGAGCCCTGGCGATTTTGCTTAAAGAAAAGGGCATCAACCTCTTTGGTATCGCTCCTATCTGCAGCCGCGGCGCCGACGAGGCGCCGGTTCTCTCCTATACCCAGGAAAGCCAGTGGTTCCTTTGGCAGCTGGAACCCGAAAGCACCGCCTACCACATCACCACGGCGCTGCGCTTGACCGGAGAGCTGGACCTCGACGCGCTGCGCCATGCATTCGATACCCTGATTGCCCGGCATGAAACCCTGCGCACTACCTTTTCCGAAGACGATGGCACGGCGGTGCAGGTGGTCCATCCACCGGCGCCGCTGGACATCGAGGTCATCGAACTGCACGCCGGCGGCCTGTCCTATGAGGCCCAGGTCCATGCCCTCACCGACAGCAAGAGCCAGCCACCCTTCGATCTGCGCAATGGCCCGCTGCTGCGGGCCAAATTGCTGCGGGTGGCAGCAGACGAGCATGTGCTGGTCCTGACCCAGCACCACATCGTTTCCGATGGCTGGTCGATGGGGGTGATGGTCGACGAGCTGATCCAGCTCTATGCCGGCTACCGCCTGGGACGCACGATCAACCTGCCGGACTTGCCGATTCAATACGCCGACTATGCCAACTGGCAGCGCCAGTGGATGGATGCCGGCGAGCGTGAGCGGCAACTGGGCTACTGGCTGGAGCAACTGGCTGGGGAGCAACCCTTGCTGATGCTGCCGCTGGACCACTCGCGCCCGCCGATCCAGAGCTATCGTGGGGCGCTGTTGGATATTCCCTTGCCGGAAGAGCTGCGCCTGGGCCTCAAACAACTGGCACAGCGTGAAGGGGCGACCCTGTTCATGTTGCTGCTGGCCTCGTTCCAGGTGCTGTTGCACCGTTACAGCGGCCAGGCGGACATCCGCGTCGGCGTGCCGACCGCCAACCGCAACCGGGTGGAGACCGAGCGCCTGATCGGCTTCTTCGTCAATACCCAGGTGTTCAAGGCCGAGGTCGACGGGCAGCTGGGCTTCAATGATTTCCTGCAGCAGGTCAAGCAGACCGCGCTGATGGCTCAGTCCCATCAGGACTTGCCTTTCGAACAGTTGGTGGAAGCCCTGCGCCCCGAGCGCAGCCTGAGCCACAGCCCGCTGTTCCAGGCGATGTTCAACCACCAGACCGCGGTCAAGAAAGGTGGGCAGAGCCAGCGTTTGGACGACCTGAGCATCGAGACCTTGAGCTGGCAGGGGCGTGCCGCGCAGTTCGACCTGACCCTGGACACCTTCGAATCCGAGGATGGCCTCTGGGCCTCCCTGACCTACGCCACCGACCTGTTCGAGGCCTCCACCATCGAGCGTCTGGCCCAGTCCTGGGTGCAGTTGCTGCAGGGCATCGTCCAGCAGCCGCGCCAGCGCCTGGGAGACCTGCCGCTGCTGGGCGCTGCCGAGCAGCACCAGTTGCTGCACGAGTGGGCCCCGGCCACCGGTGAGTTCCCCAGCGATGGTTGCGTGCAGCAGTTGGTGGAAGCACAAGCACTGAAAACCCCGGAGGCCGAAGCCCTGCTGTTTGCCGGCCAGCGCCTGAGCTACGGAGAGCTCAATGCCCGAGCCAACCGCCTGGCGCACAAGCTGATCGAGCTGGGCGTGGGGCCTGAAGTGCGGGTCGGCGTGGCCTTGCAGCGCACCCCGGAAATGGTCGTGGCGCTGCTGGCGGTGCTCAAGGCCGGCGGCGCCTATGTGCCCTTGGACCCGGATTATCCCCAGGACCGTCTAGCCCACATGCTGCGCGACAGTCAGGCGCAGATCCTGCTGACCGAAAGCGCCTTGCTGTCGCTGCTGCCGTCCGTGGAATCCCTGCAGACCCTGCAACTGGATGCCCAGCCGGGCTGGCTGGATGGCTACTCGACAGACGACCCGGCGCCACGCGCGACCCCGGACAATCTGGCCTATGTGATCTACACCTCCGGTTCCACCGGCCTGCCCAAGGGCGTGGCGATTGCCCATCGCAACGTGCTGGCATTGATCGATTGGTCGAGCCGGGTGTACAGCACTGAAGACCTGCAAGGGGTGCTGGCCTCCACCTCGATCTGCTTCGACCTGTCGGTGTGGGAGCTGTTCGTCACCTTGTCCAGCGGCGGTTCCATCGTCCTGGCCCGCAACGCCCTGGAGCTGCCGGAGCTGGCAGACCGCGACCGGGTGCGCTTGATCAACACCGTGCCCTCGGCGATTGCCGCGCTGCAGCGCAGCGGGCAGATTCCGCCCAGCGTACGGATCATCAACCTGGCGGGGGAGCCGCTGAAACAGGCCCTGGTGGACAGCCTCTACCAACAGCCGGGGCTGGTGCATGTCTACGACCTGTACGGCCCATCGGAAGACACCACCTACTCGACCTACACCCGGCGCGAGGCCGGCGGTCAGGCGAATATCGGCCGGGCCATCAGCAATACCCAGAGCTACATCCTCAGCCCGGACCTGCAACCGGTACCGCTGGGCAGTGCCGGTGAGCTGTACCTGGCCGGTGCCGGGGTCACCCGTGGCTACCTGGCACGCCCGGCGTTGACCGCCGAGAAGTTCGTGCCCAATCCGTTCTCCAGCGACGGTGGCCGGGTGTATCGCACCGGCGACCTGACCCGTTACCGCGCCGATGGGGTGATCGAATACATCGGTCGCATCGACCATCAGGTGAAGATCCGCGGCTTCCGTATCGAGCTGGGGGAAATCGAAGCGCGGCTGGTGCAGCAAGCAGCCGTGCGCGAGGCTTTCGTCCTGGCCCACGAGGGTGACAACGGCCAGCAACTGGTGGCCTACATTGTGCCGAGCGACGCGGCAATGGCCGTCGCCGGGGATGCCCAGGCCACCCTGCGCGAGAACATCAAGAGTGCACTCAAGGAACATGTGCCGGACTACATGGTGCCGGCGTACTTGCTATTCCTCGAAGCATTGCCCCTGACCCCCAACGGCAAGCTCGACCGCAAGGCCCTGCCCAAGGTCGATGCCCAGCAGATGCAGCAGGTCTATGTGGCGCCGCAGAGCGAGCTGGAACAGCAGATCGCGGCGATCTGGGCCGATGTGCTGAAGCTCGAACAGGTCGGTGCCACCGACAACTTCTTCGAACTGGGCGGTGATTCGATCATCTCGATCCAGGTGGTCAGCCGCGCGCGGCAGGCCGGTATCCGCTTCACCCCGCGGGATCTGTTCCAGTACCAGACGGTACAGGGGCTGGCGGCAGTGGCCGAGCAGGGTGAAGGCGGGGTGCAGATCGACCAGGGCCCGGTGCATGGCGCGACTGCGCTGCTGCCGGTGCAGCAGTGGTTCTTCGAGCTGCCCATGAGCGAGCGTCATCACTGGAACCAGTCAGTGCTGCTCAAACCGTCCCAGCCGCTGTGTGCCGAAGTGGTAGAGAGCGCCTTGCAGGCGCTGCGGGTGCAGCATGACGCCTTGCGGTTGCAGTTCCGCCAGGAGGCTGATGGCTGGTCGGCGCGTTTTGCCGATGCCAGCCAGCGGCCGGAGCTGCTCTGGCGGGTTGCGGTGGATAGCGCCCAGGCCATGGAGCAGTCGGCGATCGAGGCGCAGCGCAGCCTGAACCTGCAGGACGGGCCGCTGCTGCGGGCCGTGCTGTTCAGCCTGGAGGACGGCAGCCAGCGTCTGTTGCTGGTGATCCACCACCTGGTGGTGGACGGCGTGTCCTGGCGGATCCTGCTGGAGGATCTGCAACTGGCCCACACTCAACTCAGCGCCGGCCAGCCCCTGGCGTTGCCGGCCAAGACCAGCTCGACCCAGGCCTGGGCCGAGCAGATGCAGACCTATGCCCAAGGTGCAGCGCTGCAGGAAGAACTCAAGTACTGGCAGGCCCAGTTGCAGGGCGTCGAGTCGAACCTGCCGCAGGATCGCCCGGTCACCGAGTTGCAGAACCAGCACGCCAGCAACCTGAGCTCACGCCTGGACAAGGCCCATACCCAGCGCCTGCTGCAGGACGCCCCGGCGGCCTACCGCACCCAGATCAACGATTTGCTGCTCACCGCCCTGGCCCGGGTCATCACCCGCTGGACCGGCGAAGCCAGTGCCCTGGTGCAACTGGAAGGCCACGGCCGCGAAGACCTGTTCGACAGCATCGACCTGACCCGCACCGTGGGTTGGTTCACCAGCATGTTCCCGGTGAAGCTCACGCCCCAGGCGTCCCTGGCCGACTCGATCAAGTTCATCAAGGAACAACTGCGGGCGGTGCCGAACAAGGGCATCGGCTTTGGCGCCCTGCGTTACCTGGGGGATGCTCAGGCGCAGCAGGCCCTGGCAGCCCTGGCCGTGCCGCGTATTACCTTCAACTACCTGGGCCAGTTCGACGGCAGTTTCGACGAGCAGGATTCCCTGTTCAAACCCAGCGGCGAAGCCAAGGGCGACGACCAGAGCCCGCTGGCCCCGCTGAGCAACTGGCTGAGCCTGGATGGCCAGGTCTATGGCGGCGAGTTGAGCCTGAGTTGGACCTTCAGCCAGCAGATGTTCGATACCGCCACCGTGCAGCGGCTGGCCGACGACTATGCCGAGGAGCTCAAGGCGCTGGTGGCGCATTGCTGCACACCGGAGCAGGCGGGCGCGACCCCGTCGGACTTCCCGCTGGCGGGCCTGAACCAGCAGCAACTGGATCGCCTGCCGGTGTCGATGGCCGGTGTCGAAGACCTCTACCCCCTGTCGCCGATGCAACAGGGCATGCTGTTCCATACCCTCTACGAACAGGCGGCGGGCGACTACATCAACCAGCTGCGGGTAGACGTGGATGGCCTCGATCCGCTGCGCTTCCAGCAGGCCTGGCAGGCGGCCCTCGATCGGCATGACATCCTGCGCACCGGCTTTATCTGGCAGGGCGAGGTGTCGACGCCGCTGCAAGTGGTGCACAAGCACATTGCCCTGGACTGCACCGAACATGACTGGCGCGGCCAGCCGCAGCAGCAGAAAGCCCTGGATACCCTGGCCACCGCCGAGCGCCAGCGTGGCTTCGAGCTGGATGCCGTGCCCTTGTTGCGCCTGACCCTGGTGCGTATCGACGAGCAGCGCTACCACCTGATCTACACCAACCATCACATCCTGATGGACGGCTGGAGCAACTCGCAGTTGCTCGGCGAAGTGCTGCAACGTTATGCCGGTCAGTTGCCCAGCCACGCTCCGGGCCGCTACCGGGACTACATCGCCTGGCTGCAACGCCAGGATGCCCAGGCCTGTGAAAAGTTCTGGAAAGAACAACTGCAGACGCTGGATGAACCGACCCGC
Source organism: Pseudomonas sp. JDS08PS003 (assembly GCF_045013505.1). Taxonomy (NCBI): domain Bacteria; kingdom Pseudomonadati; phylum Pseudomonadota; class Gammaproteobacteria; order Pseudomonadales; family Pseudomonadaceae; genus Pseudomonas; species Pseudomonas sp. JDS08PS003. The sequence continues at coordinate 5,008,635 of NZ_CP120724.1, read as the reverse complement.
CTGACCCAGGCGCTGTCCCGGGTCGCGGACATTGCGGCCGGCACCGGCCACGGCAAGCACCATCGCGAGCTGGACCTGGCACAGACGGCTCGGCTTGGCGAATTTGCCCGGCAGCAGAAGGTCACGGTCAACACCCTGGTGCAGGCAGCGTGGCTGCTGTTGCTGCAACGTTGCACCGGGCAGGACAGCGTGGTGTTCGGCGCCACGGTAGCGGGGCGCCCGGCGGAGCTCAAAGGCATCGAGCAGCAGGTGGGCCTGTTCATCAACACCTTGCCAGTGGTGGCCACGCCGCGCCCGGACATGACCGTGAGCCAATGGCTGCAAGCGGTGCAGAGCCGCAACCTGGCGCTGCGCGACTATGAATACACGCCGCTGTACGAAGTGCAGCGCTGGGCCGGGCTGGGTGGGGATGCGCTGTTCGACAACATCCTGGTGTTCGAGAACTACCCGGTGTCCGAGGCCCTGGAAAAAGGCGCTCCGGCGCAACTGCGCTTTGGCGCGGTGGGCAACCACGAGCAGACCAACTACCCACTGACCGTCGCGGTGAATCTGGGGGCGAGCCTGTCGTTCGAGTTCATCTATGCCCGTGAATCTTTCTCCGAACCTTCAATGGTGCAGTTGGGCGGGCACTTGCAGGGCCTGTTGCTGAGCCTGATGGAGCATCCACAGACTGGGCTGGGTGAGTTGCCATTGCTGACGCAGGACGAGCAGCGCCGCATTCGCCAGGATTGGGACCACACCGATGTGGTCTACCCGACCCACCGTTTTGTCCATCAGCTGTTCGCCGATCAGGCGGCCAAGGCCCCGGATGCGCCGGCGGTGTTCTTCGCCGAGCAGCGCCTGAGCTACCGCGAGCTGGATATTCAGGCCAACCAACTGGCGCACAAGCTGATCGAACTGGGAGTGGGCCCGGAAGTGCGGGTGGCCATCGCCATGCCGCGCTGCGCGGAAATCATGGTGGCCTTCCTTGCCGTGCTCAAGGCCGGTGGGGTCTATGTACCGCTGGATATCGAATACCCCCAGGACCGTCTGCGCTACATGATGCAGGACAGCGGCGCGTGGCTGCTGCTGACCCAGAGCCATCTGCTGGATCGCTTGCCGATCCCCGATGGCCTGCCGACCTTGTCGGTGGAGCGGGCCGCGGATTTTGCCGGCTATCCCGCCAGTGCCCCGCAGGTGGAGCTGGCCGAGGAAAACCTCGCCTATGTGATCTACACCTCCGGCTCCACCGGCTTGCCCAAGGGCGTGGCGGTGTCCCATGGGCCGCTGGCGATGCACAGCCTGGCCACCGGTGAGCGTTATGAAATGAGCCCGGCGGATTGTGAGCTGCACTTCATGTCCTTCGCCTTCGACGGCTCCCATGAAGGCTGGATGCACCCGCTGATCTACGGCGCCAGCGTGCTGATCCGCGACGATAGTTTGTGGTCGCCGGAATTCACCTACGAACAGATGCATCGCTACGGCGTCACCGTCGGTGTGTTCCCGCCGGTGTACCTGCAACAACTGGCGGTACACGCCGAGCGCGACGGCAATCCGCCGGCGGTGCGGGTCTACTGCTTCGGCGGCGATGCAGTGCCCCAGGCCAGTTACGATTTGGCGTGGCGAGTGCTGCGGCCCAAGTACATCTTCAACGGCTACGGCCCGACCGAAACTGTGGTTACGCCGTTGATCTGGAAGGCCAAGGCGGGCGATCCGTGCGATGCGGCCTATGCGCCTATCGGCAATATCGTCGGCAATCGCAGCGCCTATGTGGCCGATGCCAACCTCAACCTGTTACCGGTTGGCGTGGCCGGCGAGTTGTACCTGGGCGGCCTGGGCGTGGCCCGGGGTTACCTGGATCGACCTGGGCTGACAGCGGAACGCTTTATCCCTGACCCCTACAGCACCACCGGTGCCCGGCTGTACCGCAGCGGCGACCTGACCCGCTATCGCACCGATGGCTTGGTGGAGTACGTAGGCCGTGTCGACCATCAGGTGAAGGTGCGGGGTTTCCGTATCGAACTGGGCGAGATCGAAGCGCGCCTGTTGGAACAGGACCCGGTGCTGGAAGTGGCGGTGATCGCCCAGCCAGGGCCGAGTGGCCAGCAGCTGGTGGGCTACATCGTGCCGGTGGACGCCGAGGTGGCGTTGAGCAACGAGCGCCAGGCGCAGTTGCGCGAAAGCATCAAGGCTCGCCTGCGGGAAAGCCTGCCGGACTACATGGTGCCGACTTACCTGCTGTTCCTCGAAGCACTGCCGCTGACACCGAATGGCAAGCTGGACCGCAAGTCGCTGCCGAAAGTCGATGCGCAGTTGATGCAGCAGACCTACGTGGCGCCGCAGAACCCGCTGGAACAACAGATCGCGGCGATCTGGGCCGATGTGCTGAAACTTGAACAGGTGGGCGTCACCGACAACTTCTTCGAGCTCGGGGGCGACTCGATCATCTCGATCCAGGTGGTCAGCCGTGCGCGGCAGGCCGGTATCCGCTTCACCCCCAAGGACCTGTTCCAGCACCAGACGGTGCAAGGGCTGGCCACGGTGGCGGAGCAGGGCGAGGGCGGGTTGCAGATCGACCAGGGTCCGGTGCGTGGCGAAATGGCGCTGCTGCCGATCCAGCAGTGGTTCTTCGACACCCCGGTACCGGAGCGTCATCACTGGAACCAGTCGGTGCTGCTCAAGCCGCTACAGGCGCTGCAAGCCCAGACCCTGGAAAGCGCATTACAGGCCCTGACGGTGCAGCACGATGCCCTGCGCCTGCGTTTTACCGAACATCAGGGCATGTGGAGCGCAGCCTTTGCCGACGCCGATGAGTCGGTGCAACTGCTGTGGCAGGCCAATGTGGTCGACGCCCAGGCGTTGCAGCAGTTTGCCGAGCAGGCCCAGCGCAGTCTCGACCTGCAGGCCGGCCCGTTGTTGCGTGGCGTGCTGTTCACCCTGGCCGATCAGAGCCAGCGCCTGTTGCTGATCGTCCATCACCTGGTGGTGGATGGGGTGTCCTGGCGGATTCTCCTGGAGGATCTGCAAGCCCTGTTGGGCAATCAGACGCTGCCGACCAAGTCCAGCTCGACCCAGGCCTGGGCCGGGCAATTGCAAGCCTATGCCAGCAGTGCTGCGCTGCAGCAGGAGCTGGCTTACTGGCAGGCGCAACTGCAGGGTGTCGAGCCGAACCTGCCCTGTGACCATGGCCACGACGGTTTGCAGAACCAGCACGCGAGCAGTGTCGAAACCCGGCTGAGCAAGGGTGATACCCAGCGCCTGTTGCAGGACGCGCCGGCAGCCTATCGCACCCAGATCAACGATCTGCTGCTCACCGCTCTGGCCCGGGTCATTACCCGCTGGACCGGCGACAGCAGCGTCCTGGTGCAACTGGAAGGCCACGGCCGCGAAGAGCTGTTCGACGCCATCGACCTGAGCCGCACTGTGGGCTGGTTCACCAGCGTGTTCCCGGTGAAGCTGACACCGCAGCCGGCGCTGGCCGACTCGATCAAGCTCATCAAGGAACAGCTGCGGGCGGTGCCGAACAAGGGCATCGGCTTCGGTGCCTTGCGCTACCTGGGGGATGCGCAAGCACAGACAGCCCTCGCCGCACTGGCGGTGCCGCGCATCACCTTCAACTACCTGGGCCAGTTCGACGGCAGTTTCGATGAGCAGCAGGCATGGTTTGCCCCGGCCAATGAGGCCAAGGGCGACGACCAGAGCCTGCAAGCCCCCCTGGGCAACTGGCTGACCCTCAACGGTCAGGTCTATGGCGGTGAGCTGAGCCTAGGCTGGAACTTCAGCCAGGCGATGTTCGATACCACCACCATCCAGCGCCTGGCAGACGAGTATGCCCAGGAGCTCCAGGCCCTGATCGAGCATTGCAGCCAGCCCGAGCACCGTGGCGCGACGCCGTCGGACTTCCCGCTGGCCGGCTTGAACCAGCAGCAGCTGGACCGCTTGCCGCTGGCCCTGGCCAAGGTCGAAGACCTTTATCCGCTGTCGCCGATGCAGCAAGGCATGCTGTTCCACACTCTGTATCAAGAGGAGGGCGGCGACTACATCAACCAGTTGCGGGTGGACGTGGACGGGCTCGATCCCGAGCGCTTCCGCCAGGCCTGGCAGGCAACCATCGAGCGCCATGACATCCTGCGTAGCGGTTTCCTCTGGCAGGGCGAGCTGCCGGCGCCGATCCAGGTGGTGTACAAGCAGGTCAGCCTGGAGTGTGTCGAACACGATTGGCGCTCGGCGCAGCAGACCCCGCAAGCCCTGGACGCCCTGGCGGCGACCGAACGTCAACGGGGCTTCGATCTGGCCGTTGCACCTCTGTTGCGCCTGACTCTGGTGCGTACTGGCGAACAGCGCTACCACCTGATCTACACCAACCACCACATCCTGATGGATGGCTGGAGCAACTCGCAGTTGCTCGGTGAAGTACTGCAACGTTATGCCGGTCAATTGCCGCAGCACTTGACCGGGCGCTACCGCGACTACATCGCCTGGCTGCAACGCCAGGACGCAACCCTCAGTGAGCATTTCTGGAAACAGCAACTGCAGGGGCTGGATGAGCCGACCCGTCTGGCCCAGGCCATTGCTACCGGTGCACGTGCGCCGCTGGAGGAGGGGCATGGTAGCCATGGCTGCACCCTCGACGAGGTCCAGACCCGCAGCCTGGGCGAGTTTGCCCGCCAGCAGAAAGTCACGGTCAACACCCTGGTGCAGGCCGCCTGGCTGTTGCTGCTGCAACGCTGCACCGGGCAAGACACGGTGGTGTTCGGCGCCACGGTGTCCGGCCGGCCGGCGGAACTCAAGGGCGTGGAGCAGCAGATCGGCCTGTTCATCAACACCTTGCCGGTGGTGGCCGCGCCACGTCCGCAGTTGTCGGTCAGCGACTGGTTGCAGGCTGTGCAGGAGCGCAACCTGGCCCTGCGTGACTTTGAACACACGCCGCTGTACGACGTGCAGCGCTGGGCCGGCCTGGTGGGCGAGGCCCTGTTCGACAACATCCTGGTGTTCGAGAACTACCCGGTGTCCGAAGCCCTGGAGAAAGGTTCGCCGGCACAGTTGCAATTTGGCGCGGTAGGCAATCATGAGCAGACCAACTATCCGCTGACGTTGTCGGTGTTCGTCGCTGAACGCTTGTCGTTCGACTACAGCTATTCGTGCCAGCACTTCAGTGGCGCAGTGATCCGGCAACTGGCCGAGGGTCTGCAGCACCTGCTGCTGGCCATGATCGGCAACCCCGGGCAGTGCCTGGGGGATCTTTCGCTGCTCAGCGACGGGCAACGGGCAGCCGTTGAACAAGAGTCCCGCCGGGCGGCCGGGCAAGTGGGCCGAGACCTGAATATCCACCAGTTGATCGAAGCCCAGGCCGCGCGCACTCCGGATGCCGTGGCGCTGCTGTGCGCCGGTGAGCAACTGAGCTATGGCCAGTTCAACCAGCGGGCCAATCAGTTGGCCCATAAGCTGATCGAGCAGGGCGTGGGCCCGGATGTGCGGGTGGGCATCGCCGTGGAACGTGGGCTGGACATGATTGTCGGCTTGCTGGCGGTGCTCAAGGCTGGCGGCGCCTATGTGCCGCTGGACCCTGAGTACCCCCAGGAGCGCCTGCACTACATGATGCAGGACAGCGGCATCCAGTTGCTGCTGACCCAGTCGCCGCTGCTGGAGCGTTTGCAGGATGGCCTCGTGGTGCCGTACCTGTGCCTGGACCAGGCTCCCGTCTGGCTGGCCGGTATGGCGCAGGGCAACCCGCCAGAGCGCAGCAGTGCAGAAAACCTGGCCTACGTGATGTACACCTCCGGCTCCACCGGCCGGCCCAAGGGCGTAGGCATCACCCACAACGCCCTGAGCCAGCATGCACGGGCCACCGCCAGCTATTTCAACATGACGGCTACGGACCGTGGCTTGCAGTTCTCCACCTTCAACTTTGATGCCTTTGTCGAACAGCTGTACCCGGCGCTGATCCGTGGTGCTTCGGTGGTGATCCGCGGCAAGGAGCTGTGGGACAGCGAAACCTTCTACCGCGAGCTGATCGAACAAGGCATCAGCATCGTCGACTTGAGCACCGCCTACTGGTTCATGCTGGGCAAGGACTTCGCCGCCAAGGGGCCGCGGGACTTTGGCCGCCTGCGTCAGCTCAACCTGGGGGGCGAGGCCATGCCGGCGGAAGGTGTGGCCGCCTGGAAACAGGCCGGCCTGAAACACGCCTGCCTGCTCAACACCTACGGGCCGACCGAGGCCACCGTGAGTGCCACGGCCCATGACTGCGGTGCCTACCTGAAGGGGACCGAGCCGCTGCCGGCGGTGATTCCACTGGGCAAGGCCCTGCCGGGCCGCTCCATCTATTTGCTGGACAACAGCGGCAACCTGCCGCTCAACGGTGTGATTGGCGAGCTGATGATCGGTGGCGACCTGCTGGCCCGGGGTTACCACGACCGCCCAGGCCTGACTGCCGAGCGTTTCATTCCCGATCCGTTCAGCAGCGATGGTGGTCGCTTGTATCGCTCCGGTGACCTGGCCCGCTATGACGCCGAAGGCGTGATCGAGTACGCCGGGCGCATCGACCACCAGGTGAAGATCCGCGGTTTCCGTATCGAAATGGGCGAGATCGAAGCGCGGCTGCTGGAGCTGACGCAAGTACGCGAGGCGATTGTGCTGGCCCAGGACGGCGCGAGCGGGCCGCAGCTGGTGGCTTATGTGGTGCCAGCCGCGCAGGTGGCGGCCGATACGCCAGAGGCCCAGGCGCAATTGCGCGAGCAATTGAAAGCGGCCCTCAAGGAGGTGCTGCCGGACTACATGCTGCCGGCGCACCTGCTGTTCCTCGAAGCGTTGCCGCTGAGCCCCAATGGCAAGCTGGACCGCAAAGCCCTGCCCAAGGCCGACGCCAGCCAGTTGCAGCAGGCCTACAACGCTCCACAGAGCGAACTGGAACAGCAGGTCGCCGCCCTCTGGAGCCAGGTGCTGGGCGTCGATCAGGTGGGTCTGGACGACAACTTCTTCGAGCTGGGTGGGCACTCCCTGGATGCATTGCGCCTGATCGGCGCCATCAACCAGGCACTGGCTGTGCAACTGAGCATCAATGCCCTGTTCACGGCGCCGACCGTGGGGCAACTGGCTGGCGTGATCGCAGCCGGTCAGGCCGACAGTGCACAGAACGTCATCGCCCTGGGCGGCTCCGGCCAGCCGCTGTTCTGCTTCCACCCGGCGGGGGGCAGCGTGTATGGCTACCTGCCGTTGGCGGCGCAGTTGCGCGACCGTTGTGCGGTGTATGGCGTGCTGCACCAGGCCTATCTGCAAGCCGACTGGAGCGAGGTTTCATGGCTGGCGATGATCGAGCGCTATGTCGCCAGCATCCGTCAGGTACAGCCGAGCGGTCCCTACTATCTGGCGGGCTGGTCCCTGGGCGGGTCCATTGCCATGGACGTGGCCAGCGAACTGGAGGCGGCAGGAGAGACGGTACGCTTCCTCGGCCTGCTCGACCCGACGCCGCCCCAGGGCACCGGGGATGACCTGGTTCAAAGGCAGGAGGCGCCGGTCACCGTGACAGCCGAGTCCGAGTGGCGGGCGATCATCGACAAGCTCTGCCAGCAGTTCCCGGGCAGTGCAGGGATGATCGAGAGCCGCTTGACGCGCGAAGCCGAGCTCGACTGGCAGAGCATCCATGGCTGGGTGGCCGGCAATATCCCCCTGGCTCCCGGCGAGCTGGATCGGGTGGTGGGGCTGTTCAAGGCCGAGTTCGACGCCTCGCTGGTCAGCGCTGTGTTCAATGACTTGAGCGCCTTGTCTGCGGCCTATGCCTATCGCCCCCTGCGGGTTGCGCCACGGCTATGGTGGTCCAGTGACTACACTCCGGAGCAGATCCAGGTCCTGGAGCAGGCCATGGGTTGCGAGGTGCAGGGTGGTGAGATCGCCGCTTCACGCCATATCGAGGTCCGCCATGAAGCCATGGTGGACAGCACTGCCTTGCTGGAAAGCTTCAGAGAGCAGTTGTCGATCTGCTTGAACTGAGTGGTCAGCAAAGGCCTGGGCCGGCAACGGTCCAGGCCTTTGTCGTTTGCGCCATAAGCAAATCAACGGCCCGCCATCGCTCTGTAGGCGCTGGCTTGCCAGCGAATGTGCGCAGGCCTGGAGGGCGCTTTCGCCGGCAAGCCGGCTCCTACGGGGACTTAGGTGGGACGGGTGGGGAATTCATCGTGTTGCAGGAGCTGGCTTGCCCGCGAATGTGCGCAGGCCTGGAGGGCGCTTTCGCCGGCAAGCCGGCTCCTACGGGGGCGTAGGTGGGACGGGTGGGGAATTCATCGCGTTGTAGGAGCTGGCTTGCCAGCGAAGGTGCGCCAGTCTTAAGGGCGCCCTCGCCGGAAAGCCGGCTCCTACAGGGGGAGGGGGTGTTTCACAGAGACCAGCTGACTGTGACCATGGCGTTGCGCGGGTCGCCGTAGAGGCTGGTGCCGTAGTCGGTGTTGGTGCCGATGCTCTGGTAGTAGCGCTTGTCGAACAGGTTGTTGACGTTGAGGCGAATGTTCACATTCTCCGAGGCCTTGTAGCTGGTCATCAGGTCCACCAGGGCATAGGACTTCTGTTCGATGCGGTAGTCGAAGGTGCTCAGGTAGTTGTTGGTGCCCTTGTTGTAGATGGTGTTCTGGCCATAGATCCCGCCACCAATGGTCCAGCGGTTCAGGTCGCCGGGCAGTTGGTAGGTGGTGAAGGCCTTGAACACGCTGCGCGGGATGTCGGTGTCGAACAGGCGGCCGACGTTGGCTTCGTTGGAGTCCTTGGTGTACTTGACCGAGGCATAGGTGTAGCCCGCCCCCAGTTCCCAGCCCGGGGCCAGGGTGCCGTTGATTTCCAGCTCGATACCTTCGCTGCGCACCTGGCCTGCGGCTTCGTAGCAGGCGGTGCCGGGGCTGCACAGGTCGGGGTGGAGTGCCTTGGCGCGGTTTTCCTGGTCGATGCGGAAGATCGCCGCGCTGGCATTCAGGCTGCCGTCGAAGTACTCGCCCTTGATGCCCAGTTCGTAGTTCTTGCCTTCGATGGGCTTGAGGGCGCTGTTGGACGCGTCGAGCTCGGTCTGCGGCTTGAAGATATCGGTGTAGCTGACATAGACCGAGTGGTGCTGGTCCAGGTCATAGATGGCCCCGGCATAGCGGGTCAGGTGGCGTGTCACTTTGTTCGGCAGGCTGGAGGCCGAAGGCTTGCCGTTCCAGGTGGTGGTCACGTCGTAGTCGTACCAGTCCAGGCGGCCGCCAAGGATCAGCTTCAGGTCATCGGTGATGCTCAGCCGAGTGGTGATGTAGGTACCTTCCAGCTGGCTGGTACGGCGTTGGGTCCAGGGGTTGGCACTCATGTCCGGTTTGGGAATGCCGCTGGGTTTGTAGATGTTGGTGTGGGTCTCAAGGTCGATGGGCAGGCCCTTGCCTTTGAACGTCAGGTCGCGCCGGCTGGCGCCCACCACCAGTTCATGGGTACGCCCGAACAGGGAGAAGGGACCGGTGACGTAGCCGTCGTAGCTGTTTTGCTGGTCTTCGTAGTCGTAGCGACCGATATTCTGGCCGAACTCATCGTAGTTGGCGCCCATGCGTTCCGGAATGGAGCCGAGCATGTTCAGGTCCGACCAGCTCTTGCTGGCGGACAGGAGCATTTTCCAGCTATTGGCGAAACGGTATTCCAGGCGGCTGAACGCTGTGGTGTTGTTCTGATCCCAGTACTCCCACTTGCTGCCCAGGTAGCTAGAACGCTTCAGGTGCAGGTCGCTGCCGTCGGCTGCAACCGGCAGGCCACCCCAGGAAGTGTTGTTTCTGCCGCTCTGGTTGGAGGCGCCAAAAGTGAAGGTGGTGTCTTCGTTCAGGTCGGCTTCGGTAATGCCATAGAACACCGAACGTTCGGAACTGACGAAGTCCTGGAAGCTGTCCTTGCTCTGGTAGGCGGTGACCACCCGGCCTCGTAGGGTGCCACTTTCGTTGAGGGCGTTGGAGGCGTCGATCTCGGTACGGTAGTTGTCCCAGCTGCCGGCACTGCCGGTGACGGTGACCCGCGGGGTGGCGGTCGGGCGCTTGCGCACCATGTTGATCGCTGCCGACGGGTTACCCGCGCCCTGCATCATCCCGGTGGCGCCACGCACCACTTCCACATGGTCGAAGATCGCCATGTCAGCCGAGGAGTTCATGTCCCGGCTCAGGTAGTGGGACAAATCGTTGGGCAAGCCATCGGTCATCAGGTTTTCGACGGCAAAGCCACGGGAATAGAAGGTCGGCCGCTGCGGACCGTCCTTGGTGATGGAAATGCCGGGGGTAGCCTTGAGCACATCCTCCAGGGATTTCATGTTCTGGTCGTCCATGCGCTGGCGGGTGATGACCGTGACCGACTGCGGGGTTTCCCGGGCCGTCAGCGACAGCTTGCTGGCGGTCTGCATGGCCCCGGTGGTGTAGGAGCCGGTGTCCTCGGTGGTGGTGCCCAGGCCCTGGCCGCTGATGGTGCTGGTCCCCAGTTCCAGCGAGCCGTTGCCACCATGGTTGCGGATGGTGACCGAGTTGTCCTTGAGGGTGTAGGCCACCCCGGTGCCATTGAGCATGGCCGCGATGGCCCGCTCCGGCGAATAGCTGCCGCTGAGGGCGTTGCTGCGCTTGCCTTGCACATCGTCAGGGTTGTAGAGCACCTGCATATTGGCCTGGCGCCCGAACTCCTGCAGGGCCGCAGACATGGACTGCGAGACGATGTTGAAATGGATTTCCTGGGCCTGGACCTGAGCCATCAGTGGCAGGGTCAGGGCCAGGCCCAGGGCGCGGGAAGCCAGTTTTGGCGAGAACGCCTGGCGAAGCAGCGCTTTCGTCAAAGGGGTCAGTCGGTGTTGTGCGGGCATGCTCATATGCTCTTATAAATCCGGCAGATGTAATGACTGTTAATGGTATTAATTCTCAGTTCTATCTGTATGACGCATCAGCTGCCATAAACCGGAAACAATCACGCCGGTTGCAGTTCAGTCAGGACTCGTCCGGCCTTCATGCGCACCAACTGATCGGCAATGTCGAAGTAGCGATCGTCGTGGCTGATCACGATGATGGTCTTGCCCAGGCGTTTGAGATCGGGCAGCAGCTCGGTGTAGAAAATCCGCCGGAAGGCCGGGTCCTGGTCGGCGGCCCATTCGTCGAATACCAGCACCGGGCGTTCTTCCAGCCAGGCATTGACCAGGGCCAGGCGCTTGCGCTGGCCGGTGGACAGGTCGGTGGTGGTGAAGGCGCCATCCTTGACGCTGACCTTGTGGGCAATTTCCAGGCGGTTCAGGTACTGGGTGGCGACATCCAGCGACTTGCCGGCGTTGCCCTGGACCAGGTCGTCGAACAGGTAGTAGTCGGCAAATACCGTGGTGAACAACTGCCGGTAGTCATCCCGGGCCCGGTCGGTCACTGCTTCGCCGTTGAGACGGATTTCCCCGGACTGAGGCTGGTACAGGCCCAGCAACAGTTTGATCAGGGTGGTCTTGCCGCAGCCGTTCTCGCCGACGATGAAGACGATGTCGCCCTGCTTGATGTTCAGGTTGATCGGGCCCAGGTGGAACGGTTCGCTGCCTTCTACCGGTGGTGGGCTGTAGCGCACTTCGCGCAGTTCCAGGCTGTGCACCACCGCTTGCGGCGCTTCGCTGTCGTCCATCAGCAGATGCGGCTCGGGAGAGGAGAAGCGTTCGGACAGTTCGCTGATCCGGGCGAAGGCGATCTTTGCCTTGCCGACGATGGGCAGGTAGCCGACCACGTGCTCCAGGGGGCCCTTCATGTACAGCAGCACCAGCACGAAGCCGGTGATCACCGCGGGGTCCGGGTTCGGGTAGTAGGCCTGCATGGCCAGGGCCAGGCCGATGACCACGAAGAACAGCATCGAGCCGAAGCTCTTGGCCAGGATGTAGATGTTCACCGAACGCACCTGGATATCGCTGATGCGATCCGCGGTTCTCTGGATGCGCTGGGTGTTCATGCGAAAGCGCCGGGGCCGGTGGATACGCAGTTCCTTGGCACCGGAGGCGATCGCGTTGTAGTAGCGCTGCAGCTCGTCCTCATGGTCGCGAGCTTCATCGAAGCCCTTGATGCCCTTGCCGCCGGCCACCAACTGCACACTGGTGCCGATGATGATGGCCACCACCATCATCAGGAACATCGGCACCGAGAGGTACGCCAGGTAGCCCAGGCAACCCAGGGTGACGGTAGTGGCGATGGCCAGGGGAGTGAAGGCGAAAGAGAAGTCGCTGATGGTGTCGACGTCGTGGGTCAGCACCGGGATCAGGCGGTGGGAGCGATAGCGCTCGATCTGGGTGATGGGCGCCGAAAGTACTTTTTCACCCAGGTCCTTGCGCAGCGCAGCAATGATCCGTTGTCCCACATAGTTGGTGCCGATGTCCGAGACGATGGAACTGATCAGGGCCAGCACGCACAGGGCGGCGAAGGTCAGGACCACGCCCTGGGTCATGCCGGTCGCCGAGTGCAGGGCGTTGTTGATGGTGGCCAGCAACAGGGTGATGGCCAGGCCGCCGGCCATGCCCAGGGCAACGGAGATCACCACGATGGTGCGAAAGGGCCTGAGCAATGCGAGCAGACCGTTGAAGGCGCCGCGCTTGGGGTCGGTCATAAGTACTTCCCAGAGAGTGGATAGAGGGTCGTAGCACGCAGACCCTTACCCCTGACAAACGAAGCGCCGACGCCAGTATTTAGCTCGGCATGCCAGCCTCGCGGGCACTGCGGATAAATTGCCCTGCCTGTGGTTCGTTCTTGTTCTGTGGGCGCACGTGTATCGACGCAGTGCCTGAACCATTGAGCGAGAGCGAGCAAATGACAAAGAAGAATCTGGTGTATGTCTGGTCCCTGCGAAATGCCGCCGCCGACAAGGCCGGGCAGCCGGTGGCCTACAAGGACCACGAGCGCTATATGAAATCGGTGCTGGAATTTCTGGTTCAGACGCTGAACCAGACGCCCCTGGGCGAGGCCTACGAACTGGTGGGCGTGGTCTACGACGATGACGAGCAGTCGCCACGGGACCAGCAGCTGGTCAGCGACTACGGCTTTGCCTACCAGCCGGGCCGCCAGTGGCTGTACCCGGCGGACCTGGAAGTGCAGGGCAAGCGGGTCAACGACTTGCTGCTGAGCGTGCCGTCCACCTATCGTCGCCATCCCCGCGGCAGTGCCGAACACATCGCCGGCAAGCGGGATTTCGAACGTCGCCTGCACGACACTCTGGTGGAACTCAAAGCCGATATCGTGGTGCTCGACGGCCTGCTGGTGATCCTCGATGAGCTGGTACGCCCGGGAGCGCCTTTCGCCCGGCGGATCATGAACATCCACCCGGGCATCACCCGCATCGAGTCGCCCTATGAGCGTCGCGGAGCCTATGCCACCTGGAATGCCCTGTACGGCGCCCGTGGGCAGAAAGTAGTGGATTGGGCGACGAAGGAAATCGAGCCGACCGAGCCGTTATACCTGACCGGGGCGTCGTTCCACTACGTGGACAACGGTATCGACTCCGGCGAGGTGCTGCATGACGTGCTCAACACCGAAATCGGCCCCGAGGACACCATCCTCGAACTGCGCTGGAACAACTTCAACAACAGCCTGTTCCCGGCCTTGCGCCAGGGCCTGTGGCTGATGCTGGAGAATCTTCGTCAGGCTCAGGCCGGCAAGTCCCGGGACGTCGCCTGATACTGTCAGTGGCCCGGTGCGGTTGTTGCGCCGGGCCGCTGTTCATCGGGGTGTCTACTTGTGGCTGGCGCCGGGCTGTTCCAGCTCACGCACGACTCGGAAGCTCAGCCAGTCGCCGCGCACTTCGCGCTTGCGGCTGTTGCGGTTGCCCGAACGCGAGAATACCGGTGCCTCGCCCCAGTCGTTGCCGCGGATCTGGGCGTCCAGGCACACCCCTTCCGACTCTTCCATCCATGCCCGGCCATCGGCAGGCGCGCCTGCATAGTCCGGGTGCCAGCAATCGGCGACCCACTCATAGGTATTGCCGTGCATGTCGTACATGCCGAAGGCATTGGGCGGATAGCTGCCCACCGGGGCGGTGAAGCTGAAGCCGTCCTTGGGGCCGTAGGTGTTGGCGTGCTGGGTGATCTGGTACTGGCCTTCCTCATCGAAAGGGAAGGGGAAGGAGCCGGTGCTGCCGGCGCGTGCGGCATATTCGCGTTCCGCCTCGCTGACCATGCGGTAGTGCTTGCCGGTTTTCTTCGACAGCCACTGGGTATAGGCCTGCACGTCGGCGTAGTCGACGCAGACCGCCGGCTGGCGCGGCCCCTGTTCATAGCGTGGCTTGCTGGCCTGGCACAGGCGGCCGGGGCGGTCGTCGCCGTCCTTGATCACAGTGCCGGTTTCGCGGATGTAGGCGTCAAGCTCGGCGGCGGTCACGTGGAAACGGCTCATGGCGAAGGCTTTCTTGAAGGTCACGGTGTGCTGCGGGCCTTCATCGGGCTCGCGGCCCACTTCGTCTTCCGGGGTGCCCATGACAAAGCTGCCGACAGGCAGGACTACCATTTCCGGGCAGTTCTTGCAGTCCTTGAACACGCTGCCGGGCTTGGGAGGTTCTACCGCGTGGGCGTTGAGGCTGATCAGGCAACCGGCCAGGGCGGCCAGGGAGGAGTAGGCGACGGGTTTCATCAGTCAATAGCCTTGTGCAATGTGAGTTCAGGGGGCCAACGGCTCAGGCGGTCTTGCTGCTGCGCAGGCGTTTGCCCAGCAGGTCCATGGTCCGGTCGATATCCGCCTCGCTGTTGAGCAGGCCGGGGGCCATGCGCACTACCGGCCCGGCATCACGGTCTACTGCGTCCACCAGGATGCGGTTCTCGATCAGCCAGGCGGCGGTGGCATCGGTGTCCAGGTTCTGGCCACGGAAGAAGGTGAAGCCGGCGGAATGCTCCGGGCTCAGGGGCGTGACCAGTTCGATGCCTGGGTGCTCCTGCAGGCGCTGCTTGAGGTAGCTGTTGAGTTCATGGATTCGCGACTGGATGTTGGCCTTGCCCAGCTGCATGTGCAGGTCGAAGGCCTGGTCCACGGCCCAGCGGTGCTCGAAGCTGTGGTAGCCACCGGGGGTCATGGTGGTGGCGAAGTTCTGGTTTTCGGAGAAGGTCGCCACCATCGGCGTCAGGTGCTCGAGTTGTTCCGAGCGCGAGCAGAAGATCCCGGTGCCGCGCGGGCCGAACATCCATTTGTGGGTGCCGGCGACGAAGAAGTCGCAGTTCAGGTCGGCGAAGGTGATGTTCTCCACCCCCAGCCCGTGCACGCCATCGACGCAGTAGAGAATCCGCTCGTGCTCATCGCGATTGCGGTTGTGCTGGTCCACCAGCTTGCCGATCTCGCCGATCGGCAGTTTCACGCCGCTGCCCGACTGCACCCAGGTCATGCCCAGTACGCGGGTGTTGGCGCGGATGTTGCGATCGATGTTGCCCAGCACTTCGTCGGTGGACATCCGGTGGGGCGACTTGAACAGTTCGATGGTGCGCACCTGGGTGCCGTCGCGCTGGGTGCGGTACTTCAGCGCGTTGCGGGTCGAGTAGTGCTCGTGAATCGTGGTCAGGATCTCCTGTCCGGGGCGCACGTGGATGCCGCCATACATCAGGGCCAGGCCTTCTGTGGTGCTGCCGGTCAAGGCCACCTGGCCGGGCTTGATCTGCAGGTAGCGGCCGACACTTTCGCGCACCTGGGCCTCGCGCTGCCAGGTGTACTGGGTGTCGTAGTCCATGGCCAGGGCCGGGTTGCGATCGAGCACTGCCCGGTACTTTTCGATGGCCTCGCGCACCGGCCTCGGGTGCGAGGTGATCAGGAAGTTGGAAAGGTGTACGTAATCCGGGTCAAGGTCGAACAATTGGCGCAGTTGGGTCCATTGTGCGGTGCTCACGGCCACGGTCGACGGCGTGGCACTGTCGCCCCGGGCCTGGCTGATGGCGAGGTTGCCCAGGGGCAGGGCGGCGGCCAACAGGCCTGCTTGTTTGAGGAATGTCCGACGATTGGTCACAGGAAGGCTCGTGGTCATGGGTTAGCCGGCGATGGCGGGTTGAGGGGCGGGTTTTGCAGGCTTGGCCAGTTTCTGCACCTGTTCCCAGACGCGCAGATAGTTCTCGCCCCAGAGCTTGGCGATCTCGATATCGCTGTAGCCACGCTGGATCAGCTCGGCGGTGACGTTGCGGTTGTCCGCCACGCTCATCCAGCCATTGACGCCGCCGCCCTCGTTGAAATCGGAGCTGATGCCGACGTGGTCGATGCCGACTTTCTTCACTGTGTAATCGATGGCGTCGACATAGTCCTTGAGGCTGGCCTTGGGCTCTTCATCGAGGATGCCGTACAGGGAGCTGGCGTATTCGCCAAAGCGCTGTTCCGGCCAGATGGTGATCACGGCGTCGCCGGGCATCAGTGCGTTCTCCAGGCCTTGCAGCGGCCCGAGGTCGAAGCGCTTGCGCAAGGCATTGAGCTTGTCCAGGGTCGGCTGGCTGAGGGGGCGCAGGTAGGTGGAGAAGCCCACGACCTGGATCACCCCGCCGGTGGCCTTGATCTGTTGCATTTCCTGGTCGCTGAGGTTGCGCGGGATATCCACCAGCGCCCTGGGGGCGGAGTGAGAAGCCACCACCGGTGCCCGGGTCAGGCTCGCAACGTCGTCCAGGGCCTTGCTCGACATCTGCGAGACGTCGATCACCACCCCCAGGTCATTGAGGCGCTGCACGGCCTGTTTGCCGATGGGCGAGAGACCGCCAAGGGCGTCACGGGTGTCATTGAAGAAGGGCAGCGGGCGCGACGAGTCGGCCCATTCGTTGTTGCCGACATAGCTGAAGCCGAACAGGCGCATCCCCCGGGCAGTCCACTGGTCCAGCTGGTCCAGGTCGTCGCCCATGGCGTAGGCGTTGAGCAGGCTGATCACCACCGCCACCTTGCCTTCGGAGGCAATGCGGCGCAGGTCGGCGGGGGTGTAGGCAATCGCGGTCTGGTTGGGGAAGTCACGCACCATGCCCTGGATGATCCGGTAACGGGTCTCGCGCTGGTGGCGGGCTTCCTCGACGAAGCCAGCGGTGGGGCGGTGCGGCGCGTTGGGGCCGTTCCACATTTCCGGCCAGGCCAGAATGCTCAGGGCGGCCCCGGACATGCGGCCGCGACCGGCCTTGACCAGGTCGAACTGGCGAGAGGTGTCCTTGTCCGCTTCGCTGCCTTCGGTGCCGAAATCCAGGGGTACAGTGATGTGGCTGTCGAAGGAAATGATGCGCTCCTGCAGGTCGTTGGCGTGCTTGACGATCTCGTTGGGGTAGGACACCCGGTCCTTCCAGTAGTAGTGCCAGGCCGCGCCGGCACCGACACCGAGGGCGGCGACGATAAGTATCAGCAGGCTCAGATAGAGGGTTTTCTTACCAGATATTTTGATCATTGCTATCCCAGTCGCAGGCGGGCTGATGACGGGGTCGGGCCCTGGGGTTCAGTGCTGCCGGGTCCGACCTTTTGTGCACATCTATCCGCGATAAACGAGCTGGCCGAGAGCAAATTTAGCGTTCCGGGAATCGCTGGCCGGTAAATTTCCCTGCAAATCCAACGTTCTAGCTAGATGCGTGACGCGCCACTGGATAAAGGTAGAGCGATGAGGTTTTCGAGAAGAGGATTTTTGACCGGTCTGGCGGTGACAGGAGCAGCTATCCCTGTGGCGTTCTACACCCAGAAGGAGTTGCTGCGTCAGGATGTTCGTCGCAAGGAAGAGCAGGAGATCACCCCCGGGGAAGCCAAGCTGGAGGTGGCCCTGGACCCTGGCGTGCGCCTTGCCGATCACCTGCGGGGCATCTGGGATATCGAGTTCCTTGACGCCAACGGACCGCAATCCCTGCCTCGTAAAGGGTGTGAGTTGTTGCTGGATGCCGGCCCCGCCGGGCGCGGCTTGCGCGGTGTCCTGGGACGCGCGCAGAGCCTGCGAGGCGATGGCCCGGTGGAGTTCCTGGTGCAGGGCGACCTGGCGTCGGTGGATGCCGCCAAGCTGCGCTGGCGTCTGTTTGCCGGTGGCCGGATATCCGGCGCCCCCAGTCATGAGTGTCAGGTGGTGCTCGACGAGGTCTGGGCCAGTTGGGGCAATGCCGGTAGTGGCACCCTCAGTGGCAGCCTGCAGTCGTTGCAGGCGTCGCCGCTGGCGCCGGTATCCGCGGCGCGTTTTGTAGCGCGCAAGCGGGTCTTTCCTGCCGCCCGGGACCAGAGCGGGTTGAGTCCCGCTTTGCTGGCGTGGCTGGTATCGCCACAGCACCGCCTGTTCCACCAACTCTGGCACGCCTCGCGGGACCGTTGGCACACCCTGCCCAAGGACAAGCGCAACAGTTTGCGAGGGCTCGGCTGGCAGCCGGGCCCGGTCAAGCATGAGCGTGATGCCCGTGGGCGGCGCAAGCATCGCAATGCCTCGGGCATCGACTTTCTGTTCATGCACCGGCACATGTTGCTGCACGCCCGCTCGTTGCAGCCGGACCTGGTGTCCTGGCACCAGTTGCCGCAGCCCTGTGCCCGTCTTGAGCAGGACCGGCAGGCCTTTATCCGCTATTACGAAAACCATGACGGCTGTTCGGTGCCGCCGGCCTGGGTGGCCGACGACGATGAAGAGTTCACCCAATGGCTGCACGGGCTGAAAAGCGATGCGGCGTTCTATGGCAATTTCCAGGTCTGGGAGTCGCAGTACCAGGACCCCGAGTACCTCAGTCGCCTGACCCTGGGCCAGTTCGGGTCCGAGGTCGAGCTGGGCCTGCACGACTGGCTGCATATGCGCTGGGCTGATGTCGCCCGCGATCCTTCCAACGGCATGCCAGTGATGGAAGCTCGCCTGTCCTCGGACTTCGCCGGGCGCTGGTACCAGCCCCAGAACGACTTTCTCGGCGATCCCTTCTCGTCCCACGTGCACCCCATGTTCTGGAAATTCCATGGCTGGATCGATGACCGGATCGACGACTGGTTCCGGGCCCACGAGCGCTACCACCCCGGCGAAGTGTTGCGCCGCGAGGTCAATGGCGTGCCCTGGTTCGCTCCCGGGCGCTGGGTCGAGATCGACGACCCGTGGCTGGGGGCCTCGACCCATGGCTGCGGCCCCCTGGGCAATGCCCCGGGAGAAATGTCCCTGGAGATGGATCAGGAAGTCATGAAGCTGGCCTTGCGCATCGCCCTGAGCCGCGACGAAGAGGTGCCGGACCTGCTCAAGCGGGCACCGCGGCGGCCCTGGTATGCCCAGCACTTGAAGCTGTGAGGCGGGGGATTCAGTTGCTCAGGGCCACTTCGGCGACGAAGCTCAAGAGCCCACTGTATCGGCTGGTTTGCCATTGCCCGCAGCTGTGGTCGAAAAACTCGACCGGCGCCAGGCAGTGCCGGTTATCGATCCTGAACCCGTAGAAGTCACCGCAGCCGTTCTCTGAAAACAGCAGGTGACTGCGGGCGATGGCCGGGTGCGCTCGGTTGATCTCCACCAGGTGGAAATCGCTGCTGCTGTCCAGTGAGTAGAGCGTGCCCAGGGCAAAGTAGCCGCCGCCGCACTCCTTGAGGAACCAGGCGTAATCGGCTGGCAGTTGCAGCCCCAAGGCCTGCTGCGCCTCCAGGATCTGGGCTTGGCTGGCAAGGCGGTCCGACGGTAGTTCGAACCAGATCGGATGGCTGCGCTTGCGCTCGCTCAGCAGTTGCTTGAAGTTCTCAACGTTCATTTTTTGCTCCTTGCGCGGTCAGTCGTCCGCCAGGATGGCCCGGGCGCCGTGCCGCTCCAGTAAGTCCTGCAACGCCTCCAGCTCTGCGGCGGGCGGCGGCTGGCCGGTCACTGCCGCGTAGATCTCATTGAGAATGATGTCCGCGTCCCTGTGGGTGAGCTGCGCCATCAGCTGCGCCAGATTGCGGTCGCACAAGTGCGGGTACAGCAGCACCAGAAGGCGGTTGTAGTCGCGGCTGTCGAGCCCGTCGGGGTAGACCTTGCGCAGCAGGGGCAGCAGGTCTGCCAGTGGATCGCGTGGCGCGTTTTCGAGGGGCATGGGGTTCTGTTGGCGGTGGGGCGGGAGGGGATTCTAAGCGATTTAACGCTCGACCGCTGCGCTGGACGCAGGAGTGGCCGGGCCGGCCACTCCCGCCGTGTCAGTGGCTCCAGCCGCCACCCAGGGCTTTGTACAGGGCGATGCTCGATTGCAGGCGCGACAGCCGCAGTTGCACGTTCTGATCCTGGGCGGTGTACAGGGTGCGCTGGGTTTCCAGGACCGTCAGTAAGTCTTCGGCGCCGGCCTGATAGCGGCTCTGGGCGATCTCGAAGGCGCGCTGCGCCTGGTTCAGCTCTTCGCTCTGCCACTGGCGCTGCTGGTCCAGGCCGCGAATGCTATTGAGGGCTTTTTCCACATCGGCAAAACCATTGATGATCGCCCCGCGATAAGTCTCCAGCAGCTCTTGCTGGCGCGCGGTGGCCCTGTCCCGTTCGGCGCCCAGGCGCCCGTTGTTGAAGATCGGCGCCACTAGGCCGGAGGCGAGGTTGTAGAAGGGGTTGCGCAAGACATCGCCCAGCTTGTCGGAGCCCGTGCCCAGGTTGGCGGTCAGGGTCAGGGTTGGCAGCATTGCCGCTCGCGCCACCTTGACGTCAGCCTGGGCCGCTGCCAGCCGGGCCTCGGCACCGGCGATATCGGGACGGCGGGTCAGCAGTTCGCTGGGCACTCCGGCATCGATGGTCGGCCAGTTCAATTGGGCAAAGGGCTGGTCGCTCAGTTTCAGGCTCTGCACCGGCCGGCCTAGCAGGGCAGCAAGGGTGATCAGGTTTTCTTCAGCCTGTTGCCGAACCAGCGGCACCTGGCGTTGCTGGGCGGCCACCAGGCTCTTTTGCTGGGCCAGTTCCAGGGCGGTGGCCGAGCCGGAGTCGTAGCGGGTCTGCACCAGTTGCAGCACGTTCTGTGCATTGGCCAGGTTGAGTTCGGCGATGCGCATCTGTTCCCGCAGCGACAGCGCCTGGGCATAGCTGTTGGCCACGCCGCTGAGCAGGGTCAGCTCCACGGTGGTCTGATCGAACTCGCTGGCCTGGACTCCGAGCAAGGCGCTGTCGTAGGCGGCGCGGCGGCCGCCCCAGAAGTCGACTTCATAGGTGGCGCTCAGGCCCGCGTCTAACGAGTTCGTGACTTTGCTGTTGTTGCTGGAATCGAGCTGGCTGGAGTTGTTGCCCCGCAGCTGTTTTCTGCGGCTGGCGTTGAAGGTGCCATTGACGCTGGGCAGCAGCGGCGCCCCGGCCACGATGGCACTGGCCTGGGCCTGGCGGACCCGGGCCATGGCTGCGGCCAGGTCGTAGCTGCCGGCCCGGGCTTCGACGATCAGTTGATCCAGCTCCGGGCTGCCGAAACGGGTCCACCAGCGCAGGTCTTGCTGCCGGGCGCCCTGGTTGGCGGGAGAGTGCCAGGACGCCGGTGCTTGCAGGCCACTTTCCGGGCGCGACGTGGGGCTGCTGCAGGCCGCCAGCAAGATGCTGGCGGCCAGGAGGGTCAGGTGCGCTTTCATAGGTCGATCATTCACTGGTAAGGGCCGTGACCGGGTCGAGCCGGGCAGCTTTGCGGGCCGGCATGAAGCCGAAGATGACGCCGGTGACCAGGGCGCAGGCGAAGGCGCCGAGCACTGCGGCCAGGGAGAAGGCCACTGCCACTTCGCTGAGGATCAGGATGCCGCCGATGATCAGGGCCACGCCGATGCCGGCCAGGCCGCCGACCACCGAGAGCATCACCGCTTCGGTGAGGAACTGGCGCAGGATGTCGCGCTGGCGGGCACCGGTGGCCATGCGGATACCGATTTCCCGGGTGCGTTCGCGCACGGTCATAAGCATGATGTTCATCACCCCGATGCCGCCCACCAGCAGCGAGATCGCGGCGATGGCACCGAGCATCAGCGACAGTGTGTTCTGGGTTCGGGCCTCGGCCTGGATCATCGCGGCATTGTTGGTCAGTTCGAAATCGCGCTTGCCGCCGTGCATGCGCAGCATCAGTTCATCGATCTCCTGTTCGGTCTGCTTGACCCGGCTGGCATCGGCGGCGGCAATCGCTACGTACTGCGGGTTGTGGTCGCCGAACAGGCGGATGCTGGCGGCGGAGTAGGGCACGGCGATGCGGTCGTCACTGTCGCTGTCGCCGGAACTGGCGCCTTTTTCCGAGAGTACGCCGACCACCTGGAACGGCACGTTTTCGATGAGGATGTACTGGCCGATGGGGTTGGTCACGTCCTTGAGGAGCTTTTCCCGGACCTTGTGGCCAATCACCGCCACTGCCGCCGCCGAGCGTTCGTCGGCCTCGCTGAAGTAGCTGCCCTGGGCCACGGGCCAGTTGAAGATATCCGGGAAGTTGGTGTCGTTGCCGCCCACGTAGCTCATGTAGTCGGCGTTGCCGAAACGCACCCCGGCCTTGGCGCCGTTGACGGCCATGATGCGTTTCACCTGGGGCAGGTTGGCCAGGGCTGCGACGTCATCGAGGGTGACGATGCCTTCCGGGGTGCGCGGGTTGGGTGAATAGCCGCTCAGGTAGATGATGTTCGAGCCAAAGGCGCCCATCTGCGCCATCACCTGGCGCTTGCTGCCTTCGCCCACTGCCAGCATCACCACCACCGAGGCCACGCCGATGATGATCCCCAGCAGGGTCAGGGCGGTGCGGAAGCGGTTGATCCACATCACCCGCCAGGCGGCCTGGATCGCTTCCAGCAGTTCGCCTTTCCAGGCATCGGTAGGCTCGCTGCCGTCGGCCAGGCGCTGGCGCAGGTCCACCGCCTGCAAGGCGCCGGCATTGGCGCTCAGTTGCACCGACGGGTCCTGGTGGGCGGTGTCGCTGATGATCTCGCCGTCGCGGATCTCGATGATGCGCTTGGCCCGGGCTGCCACTTCACGGTCGTGGGTGATGAGGATCACCACGTGGCCCTGGCTGGCCAGTTCGTCCAGCAGGGTCATGACTTCGGCGCCGCTGTGGCTGTCCAGGGCGCCGGTGGGTTCGTCGGCGAGGATGATGTGGCCGCCGTTCATCAGGGCGCGAGCGATGGACACCCGTTGCTGCTGGCCTCCGGACAGTTGATGCGGGCGGTTGCCGCTGCGACTGGCCAGGCCCAGGCGCTCCAGCAGGGCGGCGGCGCGGGCGTGGCGTTCGGCGGTCGGGGTGCCGGCGTAGATGGCCGGCATCTCGACGTTTTCCTGGGCCGAGGCCGAGGGGATCAGGTGGTAGCCCTGGAACACGAAGCCAAAGGCTTCGCGGCGCAGCCAGGCCAGTTCGTCGCTGTCGAGCTGGGCGACGTTCTCCCCGGCGAACAGGTACTCGCCGGAGGTGGGGCGGTCCAGGCAGCCGAGGATGTTCATCAGGGTCGACTTGCCGGAACCGGAGGCGCCAACGATGGCGACGAATTCCCCGGCGTGGATCGACAGGTCGATGCCCCGCAGGACATCGACTTGCGGGCTGTCGCCGCCGCCGTAGGATTTGCGGATGTCTCTGAGGTCGATCAGCGGAGTCTGCATTCAACCCCCGCTGCTGTTGGCCGGGCCGATCAGCAGGTGATCGCCTTCGTTCAAACCGTCCAGTACCTGGATGCGCAGGCGGTCGCTGATGCCGACTCGGACCTTGCGCTCGTCGATCGAACCGTTCTTGGCCACCACGCGGGCAATCTGCAGGTCCGGTTCAGTACTGCCCTGCAGAGCGGCGATGGGGGCGGTGAGGACATTTTTTGCCTGGTTGGCGACGAAGAACACTTGGGTGGTCATTTCCGCCATCAGCGCGTTGTCGGCGTTGTCCACGTCCAGCAGCACGGTATAGAGCACCACCCGGCCGCTGCCGCTCTTGCTGGTGCTGGTGGGGCTGCCGCTGCCCTGGCTGGTTTCGTTCAGGGGCTTGGGCGGGATCGGCAGGATCTGCCGCACGGTGCTGGTCCAGCGCCGGTTGCCGCCGCTCAAGGTGGTGAAGTAGGCGTGCATGCCGGGTTTGACGTGGCCGATATCGGCTTCCGAGACTTCGGCCCAGACGGTCATGGGCGAGAGTTTGGCGATGCGCAGGATCAACGGCGTCTGCTGCTGGGCGTTGAGGGTCTGGCCTTCGCGGGCGTCCACCGCGACCACGGTGCCGGACATGGGGGCGTAGATGCGCGTATAGCCCAGCTCCGCCTGGTCGCTGCGCAAGCTGGCCTGGGCCTGGCGGATCTGCGCCTTGTACATGTCAATCCGCGCCTGAGTGGCCTTGAGTTCGGCCTGGGCGGTCTGTACGTCTTCTTCGCGAGTGGCGCCGCCGGCCGCCAGGTTCTGTTGGCGCTGGTATTTCTGTCGGGCCAGTTGATTCTGGGCGTACTGCTCTTGCAGCTGGGCTTGCAGGTTCTCGATGGAGAAACGGCTGGCGTCGAGCTTGGCCTGTTGGGTGGAGGGGTCGATTTCCACCAGCAACTGGCCTTCCTTGACCTGGTCGCCGGACTCGACGTGGATCTTGCGGATCTGCCCGGAGGCCTGGGCGCCGACGTCGACATAGCGCCGAGGCTGCAGGGTGCCCAGGGCGGTGACGCTGCTTTCTATATCGCCGCGGCTGACTTGCACCGTCGCGAACTGATCCCGTCCAGGGGGAATGACGGTCCAGGCAGTGATGGCTACAACGGGAATCAAGCAGAGTGCGGCAAGCAGGGCGCGTCGGGTATGTCGGGGACGTTTCATGCAGGGTTCCGGCCAGGGGAAATCGGCCCGTCACAACTGCCGGCCGCACAAGGGGCAGCCAGGCTTGCGGCTGCCGCAGGAACGGCAGAGACGGGGAGCTGTCAGGTAAACGAGATGCCGGGGGGGGAATTTAACTGCCGACACATGGCGTTACAGCTGTCGGAATACTGAAAATAAACCCACCGCGGCACTGCGGTACTTTAAATCTATATGAGAATTACTATAAATTACGCCGCTACTAAACAGCCATCACGAATTACCGGGTGCAATCGGCCATTGCCGGTCTTGCTCAAGGACAGAATCGCCCCAGTGGGCGCTCGGGAGCCCTGTTGGAAAACTACTATCGCGAGCTGATGTGCTTCCTTAACGCCAAGCTGGGCAATCGCCAGGTGGCCGAGGATGTGGTGCACGACGCTTATGTGCGGGTCCTGGAGCGCTCCAGCGATACCCCCATCGAGCAGCCGCGGGCGTTTCTCTATCGTACGGCCCTGAACCTGGTGATCGACGGCCATCGGCGCAATGCCTTGCGCCAGTCCGAGCCCCTGGAGGTGCTGGACAACGAAGAGCGTTACTTCAACCCTTCGCCGCAGACCAGCCTGGATCATGGCCAGCGCCTGGAAATGCTGCAACGGGCCCTGGCCGAGCTGCCCCGGCTGTGTCGCGAGAGCTTCCTGCTGCGCAAGCTCGAAGGCCTGTCTCACCTGCAGATCGCCGAACAGCTGGGGATTTCCCGCAGCCTGGTGGAGAAACACATCGTCAATGCCATGAAGCATTGCCGGTCGCGCCTGCGCCAGTGGGATGCTCAATAACGCGTTGCCGTTGAGACGTATTTAGTTAAATTTTTTTTCATTGTCCTCGTCCCTACTCAACAGACGATCTGCTGTCCTGCATGGGCCAGTCGGGTCACCGTGACACTTTATCCCCCGCGTTGAGGCGGTTTATCCAGAGGACACTGGAAATGACACAGGCAATTGCATCGGCCCACGTTCACGATTTGATCGGTATCGGTTTCGGCCCCTCGAACCTGGCGCTGGCCATTGCGCTGGAAGAGCGCGGGCAGGAGCACGGTCCGCTGGACGCGCTGTTCCTCGACAAGCAGGCTGACTATCGCTGGCACGGCAATACCCTGGTAACCCAGAGCGAACTGCAGATTTCCTTCCTCAAGGACCTGGTGACCCTGCGCAACCCCACCAGCCCCTATTCCTTCGTCAACTACCTCAAGCACCACGGGCGCCTGGTGGACTTCATCAACCTGGGCACCTTCTATCCGTGCCGCATGGAGTTCAACGACTACCTGCGCTGGGTGGCCGGGCACTTCCAGGAACACAGCCGTTACGGCGAAGAAGTGCTGGCCATCGAGCCGGTGCTGCACAACCAGCAGGTCGAGGCGTTGCGGGTGATTTCCCGGGATGCCCAGGGCAGCGAACTGGTGCGCACCACCCGTTCGGTGGTGGTCAGTGCCGGCGGCACGGCGCGGATTCCGGAAACCTTCAAGGGGCTCAAGGGCGATGCGCGGGTGTTCCACCATTCCCAGTACCTGGAACGCATGGCCAGCCAGCCCTGTGTCAGTGGCAAGCCGATGAATATCGCCATCATCGGCGGCGGGCAGAGCGCGGCAGAAGCCTTCATCGACCTCAACGACAGTTTCCCTTCGGTGCAGGCCGACATCATCATGCGCGGTTCGGCACTCAAGCCGGCGGATGACAGCCCTTTCGTCAACGAAGTGTTCTCCCCGGCCTTCACCGACCTGGTGTTCCAGCAGACTGGCAGCGAGCGCGAGCGCCTGGTCAGCGAGTACCAAAACACCAACTACTCGGTGGTGGACATCGACCTGATCGAGCGGATCTACGGGATCTTCTATCGGCAGAAGGTTTCCGGCATCGCGCGCCACACCTTCCGCACCATGACCACGGTGGAGAAGGCCACCGCCACCGATCTGGGCATCGAGCTTACCCTGCGCAACAGTGCCAGCGGCGAGCGCGAAGTGCGTCACTACGATGCTGTGGTCCTGGCCACCGGCTACGAGCGGCAGATGCACCGCCAGCTGCTGGCGCCTCTGCAGGAATACCTGGGCGACTTCGAAGTGGACCGCAACTATCGCGTGATCACCGACGAGCGCTGCAAGGCCGGTATCTACATGCAGGGCTTCAGTCAGGCCAGTCATGGCTTGAGCGACACCTTGCTGTCGGTACTGCCGATTCGTGCCCAGGAGATTGCCGAGTCGCTGTACGAACATGGCAAGACCCGCGGTCACAGCCGCTCGGTACGCGACCTGCTGCTGGCCACCGCCAGCTGATCAGCGGCAAGGCATTTTTGCGCACATCTTCGCCGGCAAGCCGGCTCCTACGGTTGTCAGTGACAGTGTGGGGAGCCGTAGGCATCGGCTTGCCGGCGAAGGCGTTCCTGAACCTTGGCTGAAGA
This sequence comes from Pseudomonas sp. JDS08PS003, assembly GCF_045013505.1. NCBI lineage: Bacteria > Pseudomonadati > Pseudomonadota > Gammaproteobacteria > Pseudomonadales > Pseudomonadaceae > Pseudomonas > Pseudomonas sp. JDS08PS003. Next base: position 4,981,635 of record NZ_CP120724.1, on the reverse strand, counting down.
ACTTTTCGATTCCCTCTGTCAGGGTTTTTCCCAGGTTTACTCTGCAAATAGTGCGGCGTAAGCTGCGCGCGTTTTCAATCAGTGGAGGCCCAGTGTGGGTACTTGTTCGAGTGACAGGAGTCGGCCGGTTTCAGTAACCGGCGCAGTCCCGGCAAGATAACGCGCAGCCTGTTCCTGCCGTTGTCTCGCCGTCCAGCGAGATGCGGCATCCCGATCGCGAACCTCTGCGGTTCGCTTCCCGACGTCACTTCCTGGCGACTTCTATTTTCCCTTCGACCCGGCCGGTTGCCGTGTCGTGGTGGCACCGACGCGCAGGTCCCGGACCTGCGGATCAGGCTTGCGTGGAGGATTTCTCCCTCCGGCACGCCCGGTCGTACCTGCCTGCGGTTTTCCCTACGCCGTTGCTGCAGGAGTCATCACCATGAAGCTCACCCTGTTGAAAGAGTTCTTTGCCGGCTTCCTGCGGACCCGGCATTTCGCCCGGCACTTCCGCCGCCTGGCCCTGTTGGATAGCTTCAATGACGCCAGTGTCAGCCGCGAGGTGCCGCCGACCCTGGCGCAAACCCTGGTGACCGCGGCCAACAGCGATGCTGCGCAACTGCTGGACCAGCTTGGCAGCCACACCGATGGCCTGAGCACCGAAGAAGCCGATGCCTTGCGTGAGCGTCACGGCCTCAACGAGGTCGAGCACGAGCAGGCGCTGCCCTGGTGGATTCACCTGTGGCACTGCTACAAGAACCCTTTCAACCTGCTGCTGACCCTGTTGGCAGTGATTTCCTGGCTGACCGAGGACATGAAGGCAGCCACGGTGATCTTCTCCATGGTGGTGCTGTCGACCCTGCTGCGTTTCTGGCAGGAGGCCAAGTCCAACAAGGCCGCCGATGCTCTCAAGGCCATGGTCAGCAACACCGCCACGGTGATGCGCCCAGGGTCGGCGCCCCAGGCTGCGCCGATGCTCGACCGCCTGTTGGGAGCTGCCGCCGAGGCCAGGGGCGCCCAGCGCATCGAGCTACCGATCAAGCAGTTGGTGCCCGGCGACCTGATCGTGCTCTCGGCCGGTGACATGATCCCCGCCGACTGCCGGGTACTCAGCGCCAAGGATCTGTTCGTCAGCCAGGCGGCGATGACTGGTGAATCCATGCCGGTGGAGAAGTTTCCCCGCCAGCAGGACGCCGACACCCGCAACCCTCTGGACCTGGACAACATTCTGTTCATGGGCACCAACGTGGTCTCCGGTTCGGCCACGGCAGTGATCCTGACCACCGGCAACAGCACCTATTTCGGCGCCCTGGCCCAGCGGGTCAGCGCCACCGACCGCGCGCCCACCTCGTTCCAGAGCGGGGTCAACAAGGTCAGCTGGCTGCTGATCCGCTTCATGTTCGTCATGGCGCCCCTGGTGTTGTTCATCAACGGCTTCACCAAGGGCGACTGGATGGAAGCGTTGCTGTTCGCCCTGTCCATCGCCGTGGGCCTGACCCCGGAAATGCTGCCGATGATCGTCACCTCGACCCTGGCCAAGGGGGCGGTGTTCCTGTCGCGCAAGAAGGTCATCGTCAAGCGTCTGGACGCCATCCAGAACTTCGGCGCCATGGACGTGCTGTGCACCGACAAGACCGGCACCCTGACCCAGGACAAGATCTTCCTGGCGCGGCACGTGGATGTCTGGGGCGAGGATTCCGATGACGTGCTGGAAATGGCCTACCTCAACAGCTACTACCAGACCGGGCTGAAAAACCTGCTGGACGTCGCGGTGCTGGAGCACGTCGAGGTCCACCGGGAACTGAAGGTCGGCACCGCCTTCCAGAAGGTCGACGAGATCCCGTTCGATTTCACCCGTCGGCGCATGTCTGTGGTGGTGGCGGAACAGGACCGGCCACATCTGCTGATCTGCAAGGGCGCGGTGGAAGAGGTGCTGGCGGTGTGCCGCAACGTGCGCCATGGCGAGGCCGAAGAAGCCTTGACCGACAGCCTGCTGGCACGGATTCGCCAGGTCACCGCCGATCTCAACGAAGAGGGCCTGCGGGTGGTGGCGGTGGCCGCGCGGCCGATGCTTGAAGGTCGCGACACCTACAGCCTGGCGGACGAGTGCGAACTGACCCTGATCGGCTACGTGGCCTTTCTCGATCCACCCAAGGAAAGCACCGCTCCGGCCCTCAAGGCCCTGGCCGAGCATGGGGTGGCGGTCAAGGTGCTGACCGGCGACAACGAACTGGTAACGGCGAAGATCTGCCGCGAAGTGGGCCTGGAGCAGCAGGGCCTGCTGATGGGCAACGACATCGAACGCATGAGCGACGAGCAACTGGCCAAGGCGGTGGAAACCACCAACGTCTTCGCCAAGCTGACCCCGACCCACAAGGAACGCATCGTTCGCTTGCTCAAGGCCAACGGCCATGTGGTGGGCTTCATGGGCGACGGCATCAACGATGCCCCGGCGCTGCGTACCGCTGATATCGGTATTTCCGTGGACAGCGCGGTGGACATCGCCAAGGAAGCGGCGGACATCATCCTCCTGGAAAAGAGCCTGATGGTGCTGGAGGAGGGCGTGCTGGAAGGGCGCCGGACCTTCGCCAACATGCTCAAGTACATCAAGATGACCGCCAGCTCGAACTTCGGCAACGTGTTCTCGGTATTGGTGGCCAGTGCCTTCATCCCGTTCCTGCCGATGCTGCCGATGCACCTGCTGGTGCAGAACCTGCTGTACGACATTTCCCAGATCGCCATTCCTTTCGATAACGTTGACGAGGAGATGCTGAAGAAACCCCAGCGCTGGCAGCCGGCGGATGTGGGGCGCTTCATGGTGTTCTTCGGGCCCATCAGCTCGATCTTCGACATCAGCACCTTTGCCTTGATGTGGTACGTGTTCGACGCCAACACCCCGGATCACCAGACCCTGTTCCAGTCCGGCTGGTTCGTGGTGGGGCTGCTGACCCAGACCCTGATCGTGCACATGATCCGCACGCCGAAGATTCCGTTCCTGCAAAGCCGCGCGGCCACGCCGTTGCTGGTGATGACCGGGATCATCATGGCGGTGGGGATCTTCCTGCCGATGGGCCCGCTGGCGCACTACTTCAAATTGCAGGCGTTGCCGTCGCTGTACTTTGTGTTCCTGCCGCTGATCCTGCTGGCCTACATGGCCCTGACCCAGGCAGTGAAGGGCTACTACGTCCGCCGTTTTGGCTGGCAGTAATGCTGCCCCTGTAGGAGCCAGCTCGCTGGCGAAGGCTTTCTTGCCAGCGAAAGTTACCCCGCAGACGAACGCGTCTCTGCCCGCGAAAGTTACCCTGCTGACGAAGGCGCCCTCAGGGGCCTCTTCGCTGGCAAGCCAACTCCTACGGCAGGCCGTGCGCCCACCGCAGGCCATGAGACGTTCATGGACCGCTGCTAGAGTCCTCTGGTGCCATTCATGCCGCACCGCTCAAGGACAGTTGCCATGCAAGCCCTGAACAACATCAATTTGGACTCGCTGATCGATACCCTGGTCAGCCTCAGCGCCGCCTTTATCCTCGGTGGCCTGATCGGTTTCGAGCGCCAGTACCGACAACGCACCGCCGGTTTGCGCACCAATGTGCTGGTGGCCGTGGGGGCGGCGATCTTTGTCGACATGGCCAACCGCCTGGGAGGCGCCGACGGCGCGGTGCGGGTGGTGGCCTATGTGGTCTCGGGTATCGGCTTTCTCGGGGCCGGGGTGATCATGCGCGAGGAGGGTAACGTCCGTGGCCTGAATACCGCCGCGACGCTCTGGGCGTCGGCTGCGGTGGGGGCCTGTGCCGGTGCCGATCTGGTTCTCGAAGCGCTGTTGGGAACCTTGTTCGTGCTCGCGGCCAACACTTTGCTGCGGCCCATCGTCAACAACATCAACCGCCAGCCCCTGGATGTGATTTCCGCCGAGGTCACCAACATCGTTTATGTGATTGCCCACCGTTCGAAACAGAAGGCGGTGTTCGCGCTGCTGGAGGCGGAGCTGGCGCGCAGCAACTACCCGGCCAGCGATGTCGACGTGCATGCCTTTGGCAACGATGAAGTGGAGATCGAGGCCACCCTGGCCACCACCTCGGTGGACGGCGATGAACTGGATGCACTGGTGGCTCGCCTGTCTACCTCGTCCCTGGTGCATCAGGCTTTCTGGAGCCCGAGTACCACCGAGTGAATGGGGCCTGGCTGCTGGCAGCGTGCCGGCCTATTGCGTCCCCTCAGAGGTGTGTTGCCTAGTCTGGGAAAAGCCTTACAAAACCATGAGACCTTTCACCCTCTAAAAAAGCTGAGGGGCGATTAAGGTAGTTCGCAGCCTCGTAAAGGGTTGGAGATTGGGCCGGTGTGACAGCGGACTTGTCCGAAAAACCAACGGTAAGACTGAACTGGGGATGGTTTTCAGAATAATCCTAAAGAAAACCCATAAACACTTCCCTAGCCTTCTACCGATCTAGGAGGAAAGGCCGGCAATCGTCGGTCGTAGTCTCATGAGCAGGATCAGAAAAATGTCCAATAGAGCGCTGCGTATATTGATTGCCGATGATCAGCATTTTCATCGAATGCAGATCGAGCGAACACTTAACCAACTCAATTACTACCGCGTGGCTCCGGTGCACAGGCTTGAAGAGCTCCTGACGCTGGTGGAGTACGCCTGCGATCCGTTCGATCTGCTGATCATCAACGGCACCCTGGCTACTCACAGTGGTTTCGATCTGCTGGATTTCTGCCTGGACAACCCTCAGGTCGACCATGCACTGATTTACGACAGTCAGCGCTTCCCGCCGATTCCTAGCAGCCTGCGACACAGGATTCAGGCCAGCCGCGCCGAGCTGCCGGACAACGAGGCGATCAAGCGCCTGATGTTGCACATCGATCCGCCGCGGCTCAAGGCACCCAGGCCGGGTATCCAATGGCTGCCGGAACCGCAGCACGGCAGCTGGAGTGCCAGCGCCAGTTGATGTAACCGCGCTCTATGCAAAACGGCATCCCCAGGGGATGCCGTTTTGCGTTGCGCGATAAACAATCGGCAGTCAGTCCCACGGCGATTTGTTCGATCAAGGCGCAGGTGGTGCTGCTCAGGCCATGTCGCTCTGGCTGAATTCCTCGCCGAGAAAGTCGATCAGGCTGCGTACCGAAGGCAGCAGGCCGCGGCGCGACGGGAAGATGGCGTGGACGATCCCGCAGCGCGGCGCCCAGCCGGGCACCAGTTCCAGCAGACGTCCGGCGTCCAGGTCCTCGCGGACCACCACCTTGGGCAAATGGGCGATGCCGACGCCCGCCAGCACCGCATGGCGCAGGGCCAGCAAGTCGTCGGTGACCATTCGCGGCCGATGGCGGATCAAGGCTTCGGCGCCGTCGGGCCCCAGCAGTTGCCATTGGTAATCGCGCTGCGCCGCGCCCCAGTGCAGGCTCGGCAGGCCACTGAGGTCCGCCGGTGCGGCCGGACTCGACAGGCGCTGGAGAAAGTCCGGATGGCCCACCAGGCTCTGGGTGCTGTTGCCCAGCACCTTCATTACCAGATCGGTATTTTCCAGGGGCGGGAAACGCACTCGCAGGGCAATGTCGAAGCCCTCGTGGATCAGATCGACCCGGCGGTTGGTGCTTTCAATGAACAGCTCCACCAAGGGGTACTTGAGCATGAAACGGGTGAGCATCGGCCCGACCCAGGAGTTGAGCAGGGCAGTGGGGCAGGCCACGCGCACCAAGCCTTGAGGTTCGGAGCGATTGCGTTCGATGACTTCCGCCGCACCCTCGGCTTCCACCCGCATGGCCAGGCAGCGCTGGTAATACTCCTGGCCGATCTCGGTCAGCGAACAGTGGCGGCTGGTGCGCTGGATCAGGCGCACGCCGAGGCGCTCCTCCAGCTGGGCGATCCGTCGGCTGAGCTTGGACTTGGGCATGTCCAGGGCGCGCCCGGCGGCGGCGAATCCCCGGTGCTCCACCACTTGGGTGAAGTAGTAGAGGGTATTCAGGTCTTCCAAGATCGTTCTCCAAATAGAACGCTAAGGGCGATTTTTGCAGTCTAGCGCGGCAAAGGTGTGAGTTTTAAGGTGTGTCCATCAGATAGTTCTGGAGGACGACATGAAAAACATCATCGGCATCTACACCAGCCCCCGGCCTCACTGGGTCGGTGACGGCTTCCCGGTCCGCACCCTGTTTTCCTACGACAACCTGGGTCAGCACATCAGCCCGTTCCTGCTGCTGGATCACGCCGGTCCCGCCCAGTTCAGCCCTACCAGCGCTCGCCGCGGCGTCGGCCAGCATCCCCATCGCGGCTTCGAGACAGTGACCATCGTCTACGACGGCGAAGTGGAACACCGTGACTCCACCGGCAGCGGCGGCACGATCGGTCCGGGCGACGTGCAGTGGATGACCGCCGCCTCGGGGATTCTCCACGAGGAGTTCCATTCCGCCGATTTCGCCCGGCGTGGCGGTCCTCTGGAAATGGTCCAGCTGTGGGTCAACCTGCCGGCGAAGGACAAGCTCGCAGCCCCCGGTTACCAGACCATCGTCGCGGCGGACATCCCGCAGATCCCGCTGCCCGGCCATGCCGGCAGCCTGCGCCTGATCGCCGGTGAGTTCGGCGGTCAGCGCGGTCCGGCACAGACCTTCACCCCGATCGACGTCTGGGACATGCGCCTGCTGGCCGGCAAGCACCTGGAGCTGCCCCTGCACCCGGGGCGCAACACCGCCCTGGTGGTGCTGCGTGGCACGGTCCAGATCAATGGCCAGGAGCGGGTAGCGCAAGGGCAGTTGGCGCTGTTGGAGCGCGAGGGCGACCTGATCAGCCTGCAGGCCGACAACGACGCGATTGTGCTGTTGCTCAGCGGCGAGCCCATCGACGAACCCATCGTCGGTCACGGCCCGTTCGTGATGAACAGCGAAGAGGAGATTCATCAGGCATTCGTCGACTTTCAATCGGGCCGCTTCGGCCAGATGGACGCCACCGGGCACTGACCGGCAGCGCTGGCGCGGCGCGCATGGCCGACTAGGCTCTGCGAGTCGCGCGCTATCCCCAATGTCCGCCCTCACGCTGCAGGTGCGGCCATGGGTTTAACCCCAGCCGGGTTATCCGGCATCGATCATTAGCGAGGACTCACCATGACTAACGCCTACAAACGTCTCGACAAGGAAAACGCCGCCGTTCTGCTGGTCGACCACCAGGCCGGCTTGCTGTCGCTGGTCCGCGATATCGAGCCCGATCGCTTCAAGAACAACGTGCTGGCCCTGGCTGACCTGGCCAAGTACTTCAAGCTGCCGACCATCCTCACCACCAGTTTCGAAACCGGTCCCAACGGCCCGCTGGTGCCGGAGCTCAAGGCGCTGTTCCCCGACGCGCCGTACATTGCCCGTCCCGGCCAGATCAACGCCTGGGACAACGAAGACTTCGTCAAGGCGATCAAGGCCACCGGCAAGAAGCAACTGATCATTGCCGGGGTGGTCACCGAAGTCTGCGTGGCCTTCCCGGCGCTCTCGGCCCTGGAAGAAGGTTTTGAAGTCTTCGTGGTCACCGATGCCTCCGGCACCTTCAACGCGCTGACCCGGGACTCGGCCTGGAACCGCATGTCCAACGCCGGCGCGCAGTTGATGACCTGGTTCGGCCTGGCGTGCGAGTTGCACCGCGACTGGCGCAACGACGTCGAAGGCCTGGGCACCCTGTTCTCCAACCACATTCCCGACTACCGCAACCTGATGACCAGCTACAACACCCTGACCCAAGGCCAATAAAGCCCCGGCAGCGGCGGGCATCGCGTCCGCCGCTGTATGGCATGGCCTCATCACCGGTTTTTGTCTTTTCCAGCTATACCTGCCCCAGCGTCTTTCGTGCGATCTTGCCGCCATTGTCCTGCTGGAGTTGCTCGATGCTTGCCCCATTCGCCGATCACCTGCTGTTGGCCGCGTTGACGCTGTTGCTGCTGGACCTTGCCCTGTGGCACCTGATCGGTCGCCAGGGCGATCGCTGGAAGCTGGCGGTACGGGTGCTGATCTTTTGCCTGTACAGCCTGATGCTGTTCAACCAGGGCCTGAGCCCCATGCAGACGGCGCCCTGGCCGGACGATGTGCCGTTGCACCTGGCGGCCACCGGTTTGCAGATCGGCTGGTGGCTGTTCGGTGCACGGACCCTGACGGTGTTGCTGGGCACCCTGATGATGCAGCGGGTTGGTCACACCGGGCGGCTGCTGCAGGACTTGATGGGCGCGGTGATCTTCCTGATCGCCATCATCGCCGCCCTGGCCTACGTGCTGGACCTGCCGGTCAAGGGCGTACTGGCCACCTCCGGGGCGCTGGCGATCATCGTCGGCCTGGCCCTGCAAAGCACCCTCAGCGACCTGTTTTCCGGGTTGGTCCTCAATACCACCAAGCCCTATCAGATCGATGATTGGATCGCCATCGACGGCACTGAAGGCCGGGTGGTGGACATCGATTGGCGGGCAACCCGGCTGCAGACCTCCCAGGGCAGCATGGTGGTGATCCCCAACTCCCTGGCGTCCAAGGCCAAGATCACCAACTTCAGCCGCCCCAGCGATATCTACGGTTTATCCATCAGCGTGCAGGTCAGCCCCCACGCTCGCCCGCAGAAGGTCATCGAGGCCCTGGAGCGGGCCATGCTCGGCTGCCGTTTCCTGCTCGGCAGCCCGGCCCCCAGCGTGGCCCTGAAAAGCTCCGGCAGCAGCGGCGCGGAGTACGAGATCAGCGGCTTCGTCGCCACCATGGGGCAGAAGCGCGAAGTGCGTAACCAGCTGTTCGACCTGGCATTCCGTCATCTGCAGGCCAGCGGCATCAGCTTGCTGTCCAGCGACGAGCCGGTGCAGAACCAGGCGCTGTCGCGACCTCGGGCGCTGCTGGACGCCTCCAGTATCTTTTCCACCCTGCGCCAGGAAGAGAAGGACACCTTCAGCCAGAACATGCAGTTGCAGACCTTCCGTGCCGGCGAAATCATCCTGCCGGCGGGGGCGGTCAGCGATCACCTGTTCATCATCGAGTCCGGCGTGGTGTCGGTGACCATGCAGCGTGACGGCAAACCCTTTGAAGCCGGGCGCATGGGCCCGGGTGAAGTGATTGGCGAAGCGGGCGTGGTGGCCGAGCAGGCCACGATCGCGGAGTTTTCGGCCAAGACCTTCTGCAGCTTGTACCGCATCGACAACGAGTTCCTCAAACCCTGCCTGGATGCCCGTCACGACATCGGCGACGCCATGAAGACCCTGCTGGACTTCCGCCAGCACATTGCCCAGAGCCTGGCCCAGTCGCCGCCCAAGCCTGTGGCCAAGAAGGGCTTTCTGCAGTGGTTGCGCAGCCGCACCTGAGGTGCCCCGTCGCGGTTCCTCATTTGAAGTAGGCCCGGGGCGTGGTGCCGGTCATGGCCCTGAAAAAGGCGATAAAGATGCTGTCACTGGCAAAGCCCAGTTCGAAGGCGGCGTAACCGATGCTGCGGCCGGTGGCCAGCAGCTCGATGGCACGCATCAAGCGCCATTGCTGACGCCATTGCTGGTAACCCAGGCCCGTCTCGCGCTGGAAGATGCGGCCGATGGTGCGGCTGCTGGCGCCGACCCGGGTGGCCAGCACCTGCAGCTCCGGTGGCAGGCGCTGCAGGTCTTCCAGCAAGGGTTGCAGGCGCTTGTCCCGAGGCAGGGGCAAGGACAGTGGCTGGTGCAGCGCGGCGCCGATTTCCTCCAGGCACAGGCCCAGCAGGTGCGGGTAGCGGCCCTGGCTCCAGTCGCAATCGAACGCCGCCAGGGCCATGGGTTCCAGCACGGCGCGCAGCAAGGGACTGACATCGATCACCGCCACCTCCGCAGGCAAGCGCGGACTCAGTTCAACACTGAAGTACAGCGAGCGGTAATCCACGCTCTGTTGCATCTGCGCGCGGTGCTGCACCCCGCCGGGAATCCATGCCGCCCGCGAGGGAGGCAGCAGGCACAGGCGGTCGGCGAGGGTGATCCGGGTGCAGCCCTGGCGGGTGTACAGCAGTTGCCCGCGACGGTGCCGGTGCAGGCCGGAATCATGATCGCCGAGGGTAGCGGCAATGCCGATCACCGGCGCGCTGAAGGGGTCCGGGTCGAAGCGTGCCTGGGGATCGAGCCATGCCATCTTTGTCCGATTTCCACTGTTTATTGGCCAGGTTGCGATAATACGCCAGTGTCGCCTGCCTAGAATCGCCGGCATGTTTTTTTTGCCGAGCACCCACCTGATGAATCCCCGTTCCCTGTTGCCCCTGGCCATGGCCCTGCTGATGTTTGCGCAGATCGCCCAGACCCTCTTCAGCCCGGCCCTGACCGACATCGGCCGGGTCTTTGGCGTTCCTGCGCAGCAGGCGGCCCAGAGCCTGTCGGTGTTTATCCTCGGTTTCGCGCCGGGGGTGGTGCTCTGGGGACGCCTGAGCGATCGCTGGGGGCGGCGCCCGGCCTTGCTCGGCGGGCTGGCGCTGTATGCCCTGGCGCTGGTCCTGGAGTTGCAGGCTCGCAGCTTTGCCCAGCTGTTGCTGTGCCAGGGCCTGGCGGCGCTGGGGGGGGCCGCCTGTTCCGTGGTGACCCAGACCCTGTTGCGGGACCTGTTCCAGGGCCGCGAGCTGATCCGGGTGTTCTCGCTGATGGGCATGGTGCTGGCGGCCAGCCCCGCCATTGGGCTGTTTGTGGGGGCGGCCCTGAGCCGCGCTTTTGGCTATCAGGGCGCGCTGACGGGGTTGCTGGTGCTGGCCCTGGCGTTGCTCGGCTGGTGCGCCCGGGCCTTGCCGGAAACCCGTCCGCCTGCGCAGCCTCTGGCGCCCCTGGCCGGTACCTTGTGGCAGATGCTGCGGGACCCTGCGATCTGGCGCTCGGCGCTGCTGGTGGCGGTGTTCAACCTGGCCTTGCTCAGCTATTACAGCCTCGGGCCCTTTGTGTTCCGAGGCCTGGGGCAGGGCGCGCAATGGTTCGGCTACAGCGGCGCGTTGCTGGCCCTGGGCTCCGGCCTGGGTGCCTGGCTAAACCGCCGGCTGCTGGGCCGAGGCTGGTGCAGCGAGCGGCTACTGGTATTGGCGGCCCTGGCGGTGTTGGCTGGGGGCGGCGGGGTCCTGGCCTTGCAGCACAGCCTGTGGCTGGTACTGCCGATGTTCGGGGTGGTACTGGGGTTTGGCCTGGCGATCCCGAATATTCTCGGCTCGGCCCTGGCGGCCTACAGCGACCGGCTGGGCAGCGCCGGGGCCTGGTTCGGCTTGTTCTATTACCTGCTGATCGGCGCCGGCCTGCTGCTGGTGGGCTGGGGGCAGGTCCTGGGGCTGAGCCTTTGCCTGTGCGGCGTGGTGGCCCTGTTGCTGTGCCTGGGCGCGCGTCGCAGGTGAATGTCGGGTTTGCGACACGCGGTCGCCGCAGCGCCCCTGAAGGGTCCATTGTTTGATCATGATCAAGCCGTTGCCCGGCGCATCCGCGCAGCCTGTTGGCAGATCTGTGCAACGGCGCAGCCCCTTCCCGGAAATGGAGATCGGCAACATGGCCAAGATGAAAGCAGCGGTATTCGTGGAAAAGAACCGCATCGTGCTGGAAGACAAGGACATCCCCGAAATCGGTCCGCTGGACGCTCTGGTGCGCATCACCACCACTACGATCTGCGGCACCGATGTGCACATCCTGCGGGGCGAATACCCGGTGGCCAAGGGCTTGACCATCGGCCACGAACCGGTGGGCGTGATCGAGCGCCTGGGCTCCCAGGTCCGCGGTTTCCATGAGGGCCAGCGGGTGATCGCCGGGGCCATCACCCCTAGCGGCCAGAGTTATGCCTGCCTCTGTGGCTGTGGCTCACAGGACGGTCCGGACACCCGCCACGGGTTTCGCGCCAGCGGCGGCTGGAAGTTCGGCAACACCATCGACGGCTGCCAGGCCGAGTACGTGCGGGTGCCGGACGCCCTGGCCAACCTGTGCCCGATTCCCGACGGTCTGAGTGACGAAGAAGTACTGATGTGCCCGGACATCATGTCCACCGGTTTCTCCGGCGCCGAGCGCGCCGAGGTCAACATCGGCGACAGCGTGGCGGTGTTCGCCCTGGGGCCCATCGGCCTGTGCGCGGTGGCCGGGGCCCGGCTCAAGGGCGCCACCACCATCATCGGCGTCGATACCGTGGCGGCGCGCATGAGCGTGGCGCGGGGCCTGGGGGCGACCCACGTGGTGGACTTCAAGCAGGGCGACGTGGTCAAGCAGATCATGGATCTGACCGACGGTCGCGGGGTCGATGTGTCGATCGAGGCCCTGGGCACCCAGGGCACCTTCGAGTCGGCGCTGCGGGTGCTGCGCCCGGGCGGCAAGCTGTCGAGCCTCGGGGTCTATTCCAGCGACCTGCGCATCCCGCTGGATGCCTACGCCGCCGGACTCGGCGACCTGAGCATCCTCAGTACCCTGTGCCCCGGCGGCAAGGAGCGCATGCGCCGCTTGATGGAAGTGGTCGCCAGTGGCCAGGTGGACCTCAAGCCTCTGGTTACCCACCGCTTCAAGCTGGATGACATCGAAGCCGCCTACGAGCTGTTCGCCAGCCAGCGCGACGGGGTGATGAAGATTGCCGTGACACCTTGATCCGTGCGCCGGGTGTCCTTGATGCACATCAAGGTGCCCGCGCCCGTCTGCCTCGACACTCAGGCCCATCAACGTCCAAGGAGGTCAACCATGAGCCAGTACCAGCGTCTGTTGCTGATTGCCGATCCCCAGCAGCACCAGTCTCCTGCGGCGCGCCGCGCTACCGCCCTGGCCAAGGCCAGCGGAGCGGCCTTGCATGCCCTGGTGTTCGTCGAACCACCGGCGCGCACCTACCTGTGGGAAGAGCACCTGGAAGACAGTGAACGCCAAGCCTACCTGCAACGCCATGAGCGCTGGCTGCAGGTGGAAGCCCAATGGATGCGCGAGCAGGGCGTGGAGGTCACCACCCAGGTGATCTGGAGCACTCAGGTGCTCAAGGACATGCTGGACTACATCAGCGAATTCCGCCCCGATCTGCTGATCAAGGATGTGACCCTGGAATCGGCCCTCAAGCGCGTTTTCGTCACCCCCCTGGATTGCCACCTGCTGCGTGAAGCCCCGGTGCCGGTGCATCTGGTCAACGATGCCCCGCACAAACTGCCCCGGCGCATTGTCGCCGCCGTCGACCCGGCCCAGTCCGACACCCAGATCAGCGGCCTCAATGGCCTGATCATCCAGACCGCCAACGCCCTGGCCCTGCAATGCGATGCACAGTTGCACCTGCTGTATGCCTACGACCTGATGCCGATGCTCGATGGTGTCGCGCCGGTGGCGTCCACCGCCTGGAGCGTCAATTGCCTGGACGAGTTGCGCGAATCCCTGCACAAGGAATTCGAACGCCTGGGCGATGAACACAACGTGCCCCAGGAATTTCGCCACTTCATCATGGGACCGCCGGTGCCGGGCATCGCCCAGTTCGTCGACGAATACCTGGTGGACGTGGTGGTCATGGGCACCGTGCACCGCACCGGCTTTGGCCGCTTGATCGGCAGTACCACCGAACGGGCCCTGTACTCGATGCCGGGCAGCATCCTGGCGGTCAAGTCAGGCGGCGCGAGCTGAGCACCGCAGCGCGTTGGGCAGCCTGAGACGACCCGGGTCAGTGCCCGGGTTCGGCGATCGACACCGCCAGTTCGACCCCCGGTAGCAATCGGGCGGCTTCTCGCAGCCCTGAGCAATAGGCGCCATCGACATACCCGTAACGCTCGCAGGAGGTGGCTTCGCCCGCCAGCAGTACCCGGCCATATGGGGCTGCGAGCTGGGCGATGTCGGCCAGCGAGGCCTGGGGCGTCAGGTGCAGGTAGGCGCCGCGGCTGTAGGGATCACTCGACCAGTGGGTTCGGTGCACCGCGCTCGGTGTCGGCAGCGAACCGCCGCAGGCCGTGGCCAGGGCCTCCAGGGCCAGTGCCAGGGCGGTCGGATCGTCCAGCTTGGCCAGCTCCAGGGCCGGAGGCCCCGAGACGTGGGCCGCCAGGGTCGGGGTGCCGGTGAGGGGTGTCACGTCGATCCAGTAGGGGAACAGCGGATGGTCCTTGATCAACAACCCGCTGCACGCCGCTTGCCCTGTGGGCCAGAAAGGCTGGTCGAAACTCAGCAGGAGCTTTTCGAAATGGCCAAAGCCCAGGCGCTGTATGGCCGCCTTCTTTTGCGCCGGCAAGGCCGGTGAAAACTCGATGGCCTCGGCCTTGAGCACCCCCAGCGGCACGCTCAGCAGTACATGGGAGCCGCTTTCCACACGCCCGTCGCTGCACTCCAGGGTCACGCCCCAGGCATTGCTGCGGACCTTCGCCACCGGCCAGTCGGTGCTGATGGGCAGGCCCTCGGCCAGGCCTTGCAGCAGGTTCAGGTAACCGCCGCTGATGCAGCGGTCCGCGCCCTCGTAATCGCACTCCAGGCTGTAGTTGAGCAGGGCAATGTCGCGGGCCGGCGCGGCCAGGTCGGCCTGCAATCCGGTCCTGATCACAAACTGCACCCAGTCCCGCAGGTCGGGATCGGCGATGTCCTGTGCGCGCAGCTCCAGCCACTGCTCCAGGGACAGATCCGCCGGGTACTGCCCGGCGTCCTGCATCAGTTCGGCTTCGAAGCTGTCCGCCAGTTCGAGGATCTGCATGCGCCGCGCCGGGTCCAGGCGTTGTCCCTGCGGGTCCACCAGGCCCATGCCGGCAAACAGTTCGGCGATGCAGAACGCCCGGGTATCGAGTGCCATGAACCGGGCCAGCTGGCTCAGGGGATTGCCCTCGGGATCGTGAATCCACGAACCGCCGGCATCCACTCGGGAATTGCCCAGGGCCAGGGTGTGGGTGCGGCCGCCGATCCGTGGCCGGGCCTCCAGCACCTGCACCTCGATGCCGGCGGTCATCAGTGCATTGGCAGCGGCGAGGCCGGCGAATCCGGCGCCTACCACCAGCACCCGGGTGACCGCGCCGGGCACTGCTTGCAGGGACGTCGGCCGGGCCACGGGCAGCAAACGGCGGGGTGTTGCAAAAGGTTGTGGTGACATTGGCGGTGCTCTTGTGAGTCGAAAGAGAGTCAGCGGCAGGCCCCAGACAGCGCCCGCCTCGAAGGCCACGCAGGGCCGGGAATCAATCGATGGCGGCAAACAACTCGCGGGCCGCGTCCAGCAGGAACAGGTCCTGGTAATGCCCCGCCGCCAGGGACAGACCCACCGGCAGTCCCTCGACCCGGCCCACCGGGATGGACAGCTCCGGTAGCCGCGCGACCCCGGCAAAACTGCTGACGGCCATGCAACGGTCGTAGAAGTCCATGATCGCCTCGGGCGCCTGCAACTGGCCCTTGCCCGGAACCGGTAGCGGCACCGTGGGGAAACAGAACAGGTCGTTGCTGGCGGTAAAGGCGCTGACCGCGGCAAACAGCTGTTCGCAGTGTCGCAATGCGCTGCTGATGTGGCGGCGATCCAGCTGCCGGACATTGGCGAAGGCGGCCTCGAAACCGGGGCTGCATGGCGGCTCGAAGGTGTTGACCCAGTGGCCGATGGAGTTGCCGGTTTCGGCGCTTTGCAGCAGACGCAGCGCCTGTTCATTGCAGGCTTTCAGGTCCCAGTCGCCCTTGACCAGTTGAGCGAAGGTCAGGGGTTTGACCACGACCGGCACCCGCGCCTGCAACGCCCGAATGACCGCCCGCAGCCGGGCCTGGATCTTCGGGTCGGCGAGGGCAAAGGCGTCTTCCAGCACATACAGGGTGCCGATGGGCCGGGGCGCTGGCGTGCAACTGCTGAGCAGCACCGGCATGACCCGGCTCAGGGTGTCGAGCCCATTGGCCAGGACCCCCACCGTGCTGACGCTGGGCACCGACGGCAGCACGCCGGCGGCCGAGATGCGCTGCGGGGTTGGGCGCAGGCCCCAGATCCCGCAGAAGCTGGCCGGCACCCGCACCGAGCCGGCGCAGTCGGTGCCCAGGGCAAAATCCACCAGGCCGCAGGCCACCGCCGAGGCCGAGCCGCTGGACGAGCCTCCGGGTATGTGTCCCGGGGCCTTGGGATTGAGGGGCGTACCAAAGAACGGGTTTTCCCCTTGCAGGCTGTAGGTGAACTCATCGCTGACCGTGCTGCCCAGGCAGGTGGCGCCGGCACCGAGCAACTGCTCGACACACAAGGCGTGGTGGCTGGCCGGTGGGTGCGCCGCGCCCCAGGCCGGGCTGCCGTAGGTACAGGTCAGGCCCTTGAGGTCGATGTTGTCCTTGACCGCGAAGCTGAGCCCCGAGAGCGGGCCGCCAGCATAGGGGGCAAAGGTCTGGCGAGTGACGAAGGCGCCACTGTCAGCGCAGGTAGAGGGCGTCATGGGCTTGGCCGTGGCTGGAGAAAAAGCGGCCTGCAGCCGCCTGGCGCAGGGCCGGGCGAGGCAGGATCAGCCGAGGATTCTGCGCCTCTGACGCCCGGTTTCTATCAGGAAATTTCAGTCCGGCGGTTTTTCTCCCGGATCGGCCTGGGGCAGGTACGGCAGCAGCCGCGCGGTCTCCTTGCGCACCACCGCGTAGCACTCGCAACTGTGCTGTTCCAGGCGTGGCCGGTCGAGGACGTTGATGCGCCCCCGGCTGTATTCGATGATGCCCTGGCGCTGCAGTTTGCCGGCGGCCTCGGTGACGCCCTCACGACGCACCCCGAGCATGTTGGCGATCAACTCCTGGGTCATCACCAGTTGGTTGCCCGGCAGGCGGTCCAGGGACAGCAGCAGCCAGCGGCACAGTTGCTGATCGATGGAGTGGTGCCGATTGCACACCGCGGTCTGGGCCATCTGGGTGATCAGCGACTGGGTGTAGCGCAGCATCAGCAGGAGCATCTCGCCGTGGCGGTTGAATTCGTCCTTGAGACGCTGCCCGGGCAGGCGCAAGGCATGCCCGGCACTTTGCACGATGGCCCGGCTGGTGGTGCTCTCGCCGCCCATGACCAGGGACACGCCCACCAGCCCTTCGTTGCCCACCACGGCGATTTCCGCGGAGGCGCCGTTCTCCATCAGGTACAGCAGCGACACCACCGCGTCCGTGGGGAAATACACGTGGCGCGGGATATCCCCTGACTCGTAGAGCACCTGGCCCAGGGCCAGGGGCACTGGCTTGAGGTGGGGCAGCAGGCGCTCCTGCACCTCGGCCGGCAGTGCGTTGAGCAAGTGATTGGGCCCGAGCCCAAGGTTGTCGAACATCTCAGAACCACCGGATGGCAAGGCGTCAGCGCTCACTCAGGGTAGTCCAGGGCGTTGCCCGGTGTCTGTCATGGCGCCGACTCGGTGATGGCCGCTGTCGGGGAAAGCCCGGTCTGCGGCGGTGGGACGTTGACGGGCCAGGTGAGCAACACCCGGCGTGTGGTGCCGTCGTCCAGCAGCGGAATGGCCAGCCCCGTCAGGGGGCGGCCGTCCAGGCTCAGGCTCAGGCTGGCGCCGGGGTTCTGCCGCACCTCGATGTGATAGACCGTCGCGCCAAACCGGTAGTCCATGCTGTAGCCGGGCCAATGAGCCGGGATCACCGGCTCGATGTACAGGCGGTCGCCTTCACGCCGCAGCCCCAGCAACGACTCGACGATCAGCCGGTACATCCAGCCCGCCGAGCCGGTGTACCAGCTCCAGCCGCCGCGCCCGGTGTGGGGCGCCACGCCATAGACGTCGGCGGCCATCACATAGGGTTCGACCCGGTAGGTGGCCACTTGCTCGGCGCTGCGTCGGCTCACCGGGTTGATCATGTGCAGCAGTTCCCAGGCCCGGGCGCTGTCCCCCAGGCGGGCGAAGGCCATGCTGGCCCAGATTGCCGCGTGGGTGTACTGGCCGCCGTTCTCCCGCACCCCGGGCACATAGCCCTTGATATAGCCCGGGTCCAGTGGGCTGTGGGCGAACGGTGGGTCCAGCAGCAGCACTACGCCGCTGTCCCGGCGGACCAGATGCTGGTCCAGGGACTCCATGGCCTGGTGCTGGCGGGCGTCACTGGCGGCCGCGGACAACACCGACCAGCTCTGGGCGATGGAGTCGATGCGGCACTCCAGGTTGCGGGCGGTGCCCAGGGCCTGGCCGTCGTCGAACCAGGCGCGGCGATACCACTGTCCGTCCCAGGCCTGGCTGTCGAGGGCGGCGCGCAAGGCCAGGGCCTGATTGCGACAGGTCAGGGCGAAGGCCGGATCGTTGTGCTGTTCGGCGGTGACGGCGAACCGTTGCAGCACCTCGTGACTGAAGAACCCCAGCCACACGCTTTCCCCCAGGCCCCGCTCGCCGACGCGGTTCATGCCGTCGTTCCAGTCCCCGGTGCCCATCAGCGGCAAGCCGTGGACGCCGCGCCGGCTGCCGTGCTCAATGGCCCGTTGACAGTGGCGGTAGAGGCTTTCCCGCAGCCCGCAGGCTTGTGGCAGGTCGTAGTAGGACTCTTCGCCGGGATTGAGCAGACGACCTTCCAGGTAACCCACCTCGACCTCCAGCACACTGCGGTCGCCGGTGATCTGCACGTAGCGGCTGGTGGCCAGGGGCAGCCAGAGGAAGTCATCGGAACAGCCGGTGCGCACCCCGCGATTCTGCGGCGGATGCCACCAGTGCTGGACGTCGCCCTCGGGGTACTGGTGGGCGGCGCAGAGCAGCAGGTGCTCGCGGGCCAGGGCCGGCTCGGCGTGGATCATTGCCATGCTGTCCTGCAACTGGTCGCGAAAGCCGATGGCGCCACCGGACTGGTAGAAACCGCTGCGGGCCCAGAAGCGGCAGGCGATGGTCTGGTACATCAGCCAGCCGTTGGCCATGACATCGATAGCCGGGTCCGGGGTACGCACTTGCAGCGTGCCCAGGCTGTGCTGCCAGTGCTGATGCACGGCGGCAAGTTCGCTCTGCGCCATCTGCGTACCGCGGTATTGCAGGACCCGTCGGGTTGCGGCCTTGGCATCCACCTCGGCCCCCAGGCGGAACAGCACTTCCTGGCTCTGGCCGTCCGCCAATTCCACCGCGACCTGCATCGCCGCACAGGGGTCGAAACCGGCGCCGGAACGTCCGGACAAACGCTCTCGGGTCAGCGCGGCGGGCGCCGCGAGGCTGCCGTTGCGGCCAATGAATTCACTGCGGTCGCCGGTAAAGCTGCGCACCGCGGAGTCGGTGTCGAGAAACGCCACATGCCCGGAAAACTCCATGTTGTAAGGGTTGCGGGCGAACAGGGCGCCACTCACCGGATCGCTTTCGGTGACCACATGCATGGCCGAGCGGCCGCGCAATTCCCCCAGCACCCATTCCACGTAGCTGGTCACCGTCAGGCGCCGTGGCCGGCCGCTGCGGTTGCGGATCTTCAACCGCGAGAACTTGATCGGCGCCTGCAGCGCCACATAGATCGTCAACTCGCTGTGAATGCCGTTCTCCTCATGTTCGAACACGCTGTAGCCGAAGCCATGGCGGGTGCGATAGCTGCCGTTGCCGGGGCAGGGCTGGGGAGTGGGCGACCAGACCTGGCCGCTGTCTTCGTCACGCAGGTACAGGGCCTCGCCACTGGGGTCGCTGACCGGGTCGTCGTGCCATGGGCTGAGGCGGTACTCGTGGGCGTTTTCGCGCCAGCTGTAGGCGCCGCCGCTTTCCGAGATCACCGTGCCGAACAGCGGGTTGGCGAGCACGTTGGCCCAGGGCGCCGGGGTGGGTTGCCCGGGGTTGAGGGTGATCAGGTATTCGCGGCCGTCGTTGCTGAAACCACCAAAGGGCGTTTCCAGGATCAGCTCCGGCAGCGGGGCTGCCGGGGCATTGCTGGCCGGCTGTGGCAGGCGCACCAGGGGCGCCTCCAGACGCGGCAGCGACGGGTCGGCACGGCGCCGATGGACCTGCTCGGCCAGGCTGCCGCGGCTGTCACTGATCACCAGGCGCGCCACTGCCAGCATCAGGATGCGGTCTTCGCCGGACAGTTGCTGGGCCGGACGCACGAAGATGCCTCCGGGACGGTCGATCAGGCTGGCTTCGCTGCCGGAAGTCACCAGGCCCATGATCAGGTCCTGGAGCTGCTGACGGTAGCCCACCTGATCCTCGTTCCAGATCACCAGATCCACCGCCAGGCCTTTCTGCCGCCAGTAGGCGTGGGCCTTGATCAACTGCTGCACCAGGGTAATGTTGGCCAGGTCGCCCACTTGCAGCAGGACGATCGGCAGGTCCCCGGAAATGCCCTGGCCCCAGAGCCCGGACTGGCTGCGGCGGTTGGCCAGCAGCAGGCTGGTGTCGGCCCGCAGGGTGGCGTTGGCGTAGAGCAGCGACGCGGCCATCTGTTGGAACAGCCGGGCTTCGGCCAGCGAGGCGTTGAGCTGGCGCAACAGCACCTGGCTGTGGGTCCAGGCCAGGTCGAAGACCCGGTCCGCCAGGTGCCGGTCACGGTATTTGTGGATCAGTTGCAGGCACTGTTCGTGGCTGTCGGCGACTCCGGTCACCAGGTCGATGGTGGCGCTCTGACCGGGATCGAGGGTGATCCGGCAGCGGATCGCCACGATCGGGTCCAGCACCGAGCCGTCGGTCCCCGAGAGCCGTTCGATCTGCGGGTCCATGGCCAGGGGCGAGGCCAGATCCCGGCCGCGGCCGATAAAGCGTGCGCGGTCGGTTTCATAGGAGATGGAGTCGATGTCCACACCGTGGGCCGCCAGCAGGTGGCACATCCAGGGCACGGCTTGCTCCTGGGCCCGTGGCCGGCGGCTGCAGACAATGGCCTGCAGGCTGGGCAGCAGTTCGGTCTCGATGAACAGGTTGCTGAAGGCCGGATGGGCCGCATCGCTCTGGGCCGGGGCCAGGACCACTTCGGCGTAGCTGGTGAGCTCGATGCTGCGGCGCCCCCGGGCACGGTTGCACAGGTGCAAGCGGCGCAGTTCGATGGGGTCCTCGGGTGACACGACGATTTCCATGTGGCTGTCGAAGTCCCGTTCACGCACCCGGAATTCGGCCCGGGCATCGGTGAAGATCGCCTCGAAACTCTCTGGGCGGCGTCGGGTCGGCTGGTAGGCCGCGGACCAGAAGTCGCCGCTGGCCACGTCCCGCAGGTAGCAGAACTGCCCCCAGTGATCCCGGGTCGGGTCCTCGTGCCAGCGGGTCACCGCCAGTTCGTTGCAGCGGCTGTAGCCGCCACCGGCACTGCTGAGCATCAGGTGGTAGTGACCGTTGGACAGCAGTTGCACGGCCGGACGCTTGCGGTCCGGGTCGGCGAACACCCGCAGTTTGTTCTCGTGGGCCCGGGCCGCTTCGTCGGCCGCAGGTGCTCCGGCGGCGTGCAGGTATTGGGCGGCGGTTTTCGGTACCCGTTCCTGAAGCAGCAGGGCGATGGCCTGGAACTGCGGATCGGATTCGAAACGCCGCTGCATGGGCTGATCCAGCAGCAACCAGGCCAGGGCCAGCAAGCTCATGCCCTGGTGGTGAGCCATGAACGACTGCACCACGGCATGGTCCTGGCCCCGGGGCAGGCGCGATTCGGTGTAGTCCACGGCTTCATAGAGGCCAAAGCGTCCACCCAGCCCCAGCTGTGCCAGGCGCTGCAGGTTCTGGCAGGCGGCCTGGGGCGCCACCATCAGCGCCAGGACGCTGGCATAGGGCGCCACCACCCGTTCCGCGCCGAGGCCACGCTTGAGCCCCAGGCCCGGCACGCCGAACGCCCGGTACTGGTAGTTGAACTGGCTGTCGAGGGTGTTGTAGCCCGACTCGGACACGCCCCAGGGCAGGCCCAGTTGCTGGCCGTACTCGATCTGCAGGGCCACCGCGGCGCGGCAGGTCTGGTCCAGCAGGGTGCCCTGGTAGCTGGGCATCACCAGCATCGGCATCAGGTATTCGAACATCGAGCCGGTCCAGGACAGCAGCACCGGGGTGCCGGCGCTGCTGGTGAGTAGGCGGCCCAGGGCAAACCAGCTTTCCTGGGGCAGTTGCCCCTGGGCGATGGCGACAAAGTGGGTCAGGCGCACTTCCGAGGCCAAGAGGTCGTAGTAGCCGGCATCCAGGCGGTGCTCGTCGGCGTTGTAGCCGATCACCAGCAAGTGACGACGGGTGTCGTAGAGAAAGCCGAAGTCCATCTGCGCCATGCTGGCTACCGCTTCCAGCAATCGACTCAGGCAACTGATGCGCTCCAGGGCCAGCTCCTGCACGGCGGCGATCCGCTCGTGGTGCATCGGCAGCCAGAATCCGGCGTCCAGCTGGGCCAGCTGGCGCCAGCTCAGGGTGCCGAAGCGGCGGCCGTCGGCCATGGGCGGCAGGCAGCGCCATTGCAGTTCGTCATGCAGGTCACGGCATTGCGCGGCCAGCGCCTGGCGCCAGAACTCCACATCGTCCGTCGTTGTGGTCTGCGCCTGGTCGGTGCTTTCGGCAATGCGTTGCAGCAGCCCCAGCAAGGCATCCGGAGCCACGTCGGCGTGCAGGCTCAGGTGCTCATGCACGGCGCGGGTTTCCAGGCGCCAGCGCAGCACCGGGGCGGTGTCCTGGCCGGCCGCCGTGAGGGCGTCCTGGAACACATCGAGGCTGTCCAGCAGGCCGTTGGCGATCTGCAGCAGCGCCGGTGGGCTATCCACCAGGGCCTGCAGGCCGGGGCGCAGGGTCAGCAGCATGCCCACCAGGTTGCCGCTGTCCACGGTGGACACGTAGCGCGGCGGCAGGGGTTGCAGGCTCTGGGTGTCGTACCAGTTGTAGAAGTGCCCGCGGTAGCGTTCCAGCCGGCCCATGCTGGCCAGCATCTGCTCCAGGCGCTGCATCAGCCGGCGGCTGCTCAGGTAGCCGAAGTCGTGGGCCGCCAGATGGGCCAGCAGGGCCAGCCCGAGGTTGGTTGGCGAGGTGCGATGGGCGATGCGGCGCTGCGGCTGCTCCTGCAGGTTGTCCGGAGCCAGCCAGTTGTCCTCGGGGCCGACGTACTGGTCGAAAAAGCCCCAGGTGCGGCGGGCCAGGCTCTGCAGGAAACGCCGTTGGCCGCTGGAGGGCTCGAACGCCACCTGGCTTGCAGGGCGGCTGAGCCACCAGGCCAGGGCCGGGCCGGCCAGCCAGGCCAGGAGCAAGGGCGCGGCCATCAGCAGTTGCGGGCGCGGCCACAGCAGCCCCGTCAGCAGCAGGGCCAGGAGCGGACCGATCCACATCCGCCGGTACAGCTGCAGCAGGTTGTCATCCGGGCCGCGCTCGGCTTCCCGGGAGGGTTGCCATTGCAGGCGATGAGCTTTGCTGATGCCCATGCGCCACAGCGCGCGGCTCATAGCGTCCAGGCTGTAGGCGACCTCATAGGGCAGCCAGGCCAGGGGCAACAGGGCCCGAGACAGGTGCTGGCCGGCGCTGCCCAGGGCCGCGTTCAGTTGTTGCAGCAACGGTACTTCCGGGGTGTTGTGCACCAGCTCGCGCAAGGCGGCGGACAGGGGTAGCACCAGCAGCACAATCAGCACCGCCAGGGTCCAGGCCAGGGGCTGGGTGGAGCCCAGCCAGCCCCACAACAGCATGCTCAGCAAGGCCAGGGGCTCGAGGCTGCGGCGCAGGTTGTCGAGGATTTTCCAGCGTGCCAGAGGGCTCAGGCGATTGCTTTCCAGGCCGCCGGCTGCCTTGGGCGACCAGGGCAGGAGCCAGGGCAGCAGTTGCCAGTCGCCGCGAATCCAGCGCTGGTGGCGCTTGACGTCGGCGCTGTAGCGGGCCGGGTATTCCTCGAACAGCTGCACATCGCTGAGCAGCCCGGAACGGGCGTAGCAGCCCTCGATCAGGTCATGGCTGAGAATCCGGTTGTCGGCGAAGCGCCCGCCCAGGGTCTGCTCGAACGTGTCCAGGACATAGATGCCCTTGCCGACGAAGGAGCCTTCCTGGAACAGGTCCTGGTAGACGTCCGACACCGCGCGGGTATAGGGGTCGATCCCGGCATCGCTGGCGAACAGCCGGGAGTAGGCGCTGCGCGCGGTGCTCGACAGGCTGATGCCGACCCGGGGCTGGAGAATCCCGTAGCCGCTGACGATGCGCCCGCTGAGCGGGTCGGTCTGGGGCCGGTTCAGTGGGTGGTCCATGGCGCCCACGCATTGCTGGGCCACGTCCCGGGGCAGTTGGGTGTCGCTGTCCAGAGTGATCACGTAGGTGATGCTGGGCAGGGCCTGGATATCGCCGACGATCAGCGAGAAGCGCTCCTGGCCCCGGCCGCGCAGCAGGGCATTGAGGTCTTCGAGCTTGCCGCGCTTGCGTTCATGGCCCATCCAGCAGTGTTCGGCGGCGTTCCACAGCCGTGGCCGGTGCAGCAGGTAGAAGCGGTCCACGGCTTCTTCGGGGTATTTAAGGTTCAGCGTTTCGATCCGTTGCCGGGCCAGCAGCAACAGGGCCGCGTCGCTGTCCAGGGTTTCGCTGGGAGCGTCGAGAAAGTCGCTGAGCAGGGCGAAATACAGCTGGGCGTCGCGGTTGGCCAGGAAGCGCACTTCCAGGCCTTCCACCAGTTCCTCGATATCCGCTGCGCTGCCGATCAGGCAGGGCACCGCTACCAGGGTCCGGGCGCGGGGGGCGATGCCTTCGCTGTAGTCCAGGCGCGGCAGAATGCCCGGGGCCACGGTCAGGGTCACCAGGCCGTTGATCAGGCCGATGGCCAAGCGGCTGGCGAGCAACAGCGCCGGTACCGCCCACAGTGCCAGCCAGTAATGGCCGGGGCTGGCTTCCTGGTACAGGGTGTCGAGAAACGGCCAGGCGAACAGCGCCGAGAGCAGCATCACCGGCCCCAGGAAAAAGCCCAGGGGCGCCTGGGTCAGCAGACGCCGGCCACGTTCGGCCAGGGGCACCCGAGCGCCGATCTGTTGTTCCAGGGTGCGGCGTCCGGCACCGATCAAGTAATGCCCGACGTGTCCGGCCACGGCTTCCGGGTCGTCGACGCGGTAGTGGGCCCGGGCCAGTTCGATGCACTGGCGGGCCACCTGTTCTTCACTGAGGGGGCAGTGGCGTGCCAGGCGTTCGAGCACATGCCGGTAATGGTCGCGGGTGGCGAAGTCCATGCGCCGGTAGACCTGGGCCGGGTCGTCCTGAAGCACCTGTTCGACTCGGCTCATCAGCTCGACGAACTCGCGCCAGTTGCTGGCCGAGAGCAGGCGCAGGCTGGAAATGCTGTTGCTGATGGACACCTGATCGGCGGCTTGCTGTTGGGCGTCGAGCTGCACCAGACGCTCGATGTTCAACCCGGTTTCCCCCAGCAGTTGCTCGATCCAGGCCAGGGGCAGCACCAGGGCGGCGTTCTGGCCCTGCAGGCGCCGCGCCAGTTCGGCGACGAAGGCGGCACTCATGGGCGGTGCCGAGCGCGCCATGTCGGCCACGGCCAGCACCACGCTCTTGGCGTCCTGCTCGGCGGTTTCCATCAGGCGGTCGGCCCAGTCGTTGGCCAGATTGCGCTCACTCCAGTTGGCCATGACCCGGAAGGCCACGCGCCGCAGGTTCTCGATCAAGGCCAGGCGCAGCATGATGGGAATCGCCCACAGCTCGCCGAGCTTGAGCGGGGTGACGCTCTGGTAGCTGTCGACGAAGCGTCCCAGGCTTTCGCTGTCGACCCGGCCGTCGCCGTGGGAAATGGTTTCCAGGGCGATGTCGTAGACCCGTGGCAGGCCCGCCGACTGGCCGTTGGCCAGGCGCGGCAATTGCCGGCTGTAGCCTCGGGGCAGGTGGGTGCGGGTGATGCGGATCTGTTCTTCCAGCAGGTAGTAGTTGTCCAGCAGCCATTCGGCGGCGGGGGTGGCCCGGGGCGAGCTGCCGGTGGCGGCGGTCAGGCTTTTGCAGCAACTGGCCAGGGCGCTGGCGTTGTCCGCCAGGCGTGCCAGCAGCCAGTCGGGGTTGCGGCTTTGGCTCAGGCGGTGCTGTTGCGCCAGCAGGGTACCGTGGCTGGCCATCTGTTCACTGCTGAACAATTCCGAGCGCAGCGGTGCTTCGTATTCGATGCTGTTGCGCGAGGCCTTCCATTGGCCGTATCTGGCGGCGGGCAGACGCCAGAACCTCAGGAATGCGTGGGTCCAATGACTGTCCATGTTTTCCTTGGCATAACAGAGCCGTCCCTCGGCACGGGGTGCGAGGGAGGGCCGGGAGCGGGGCGTGCGGTCAAATCGATGCACCGTCGCGACGAACGTTTCAGGCAAAAAGCTGCAACCTTGACGGTGGCGGGAGTGGGGGAGGGTGTCTGTGCGTTGGGGCACATAGGCGGATGACCGGCATTGCTGCTGGGTGGTTTGGCGTGGCGAGGGGGCTTGTTCCTGTTTGGGGGCGTAGCGGTTGTGGAACCTGAGGGTGCGGTCTTGTTGGTGGGCATATCCGTTGCTGCGGGTGTGGTTGCTGGCGGTTTCGCTCTTACAGCGGTGGGCTGTGTACATATCCGTTGATGCGGTAACGACCACTTATGGTTTCGCTCTTACAGCGACTCACTTTTGAAAATCCGGAATGCCGGCCCAGACAAAAGTAAGCAAAACGCTCTTGCCCCTCCACTCGGTGCCTCGCCTAGGCTCGGCATGCCCGAACTCCGGCATTGAGCCGTGGGCCGCCGCCACCGGCCATCCATGGCCGGGTGGCGGCTAACCCGGCGTCCTGCCGGGTTACCCACGGCTCAATGCCTGCGTTCGGCCATCGTGGTTAACGGGGCGCTCAGATCAAAATCAAGAGCGTGACGGCGGCCTTGCGGCCGGCCTGGAGCGGGAATGGGGGGCACCTTCCCTTGTAGGAGCTGCCGAAGGCTGCGAACGGGCGAGCATCGCCCGGCCAGTCGGCGCGGTACATCAGGCACATCGCTGATACGAAAACAGGGCGGCGGGACTGTGAGCGGGCTGGTTGCTGACAAGCTAACCAGCGGGGGCAAACGCTATCGCCACACATCTTTGGCTGTTTCAGAGAGTGCTGAAAGGTGCTTGGAACTACGCCGATTCGCTTTCTTTTGTAAGGCAAATCCGAGAAACTGCCGGCCGCTTGAATGCGCCTGATGGGCGGGCTAGGGTGCCGGAGCCATCGCCAAATCGATGGCTCGGATGTGCAAGTCCGAACTCTGCAAAGGCGCACAAACGATCAGCACTGATTGATCGTTTTCATGTCCGCTGCGTTATGGCGGCCGTGCGTGGGAGATCTTCGGATCTGCCGGGTGTCCTTGCAGACTCGGTCTTGCACACCTGCGTACGGCTGCCACCTTATTCGTGTGCAAGCGAACGGTGTCGGCTCCTTTTATCTGCAAGGAGTTTGACCATGAAAAAGATTGTCCCCGATCCACCCACGTCCTATCGCGATCCCGAACTCAAGGCCGCCAATGCCACCTTGCGCGTGGCTCTGGCCCGGCAACCGCAGGACCCCGCGCTGTTCCAGCGCAACACCCAAGCCAAACCTGTTTCTGCCGACTCGCTGTTCAGCGTGCGCCCAGGCGTCAGTGCTGAAGAGGCGTTGGTGCATGTGTCGTTGTTGCTCAAATGCGCCGAAGAGGTCTGCGATGAAATCACCCAGCAGGGCAGCGGCATCGAGCGCGGGCTGATCTGGTCCATGGTGCATTCCGTGGAGATGGCCCGGGCGGTGGTGGAGGCGTTGCTGGACGCTAGCCCGCGAAGTCTCTGCTCATGCTCGGACGAGCCGCGCTCGTAAAGCCCGAGTCCCCCGGTCTTCTTCAAATCAGAGTGTGCTGGCCGTCGGCGAGGTGGCGACACGGATGGGGAGACATACCCGTTGCTGCGGTAACGCCGGCTTAGGATTTTGCCGCTAAGGCCAGCCCTTTCAGGGTCTTTGCTCAAGGCTGCTTCTGCAGTATTGCAGCCTTGAGCATCCGGTCATTGCCATCGCTTTAAGGCGTCGATACCGGACGCAGGCGAATTGAATCGATGATGGCATCCCACAGTTCCAGTGCTGCTTTATCGGACTTGAAAGCGGGAGCCGGGGGAGTGGCATCATCATCGACGTCAGCTTCCTCCACGCTCAGTTCCGCCTTGAGATGGGGCTCGTTGACCGACTCGTCCTTGCCCTGGGCTTCCCAGAGGAAGGTGTAGGTGCGTTGCCCCTTTGCACTGCCCGCCAGCAGGTACTCATCGGCGGGAATGGCACCGCCACGCTCTCTTTTGCGCAGGGTCTCGATGCCCGCAACCATCTTCAGCGCGCCCATCAGAAAGCCACTCACTCGATCCAGTAACCGATCACGTTCGGCTCCAGTGCTGGATCTGAATGCCAAAAAAGTTCTAGGGTGTTCCGGGAAGGTCACGCCAATCCCGAAGCCTTCACTTTGAAAGCTGTCACCCGCGATGTAGGCCCGGTCGATACAGAATCCTGGTTCGGTGGGGATCTCGTTGGGGACGCGAGAGCGTAGGTTGCGGGCCAGAGAGGTAGCGATTTCAATGCCGCGGTGCTCTCTATCAACTGATATTTCTCCTTTTCGGTAGTATGTCCGCCCTTCTGGTTTAGACACCAGGTAAGTGTCTAACCGATACATTTCCGTGCTGGCATCTGAGCTCCAAGAGAGTAGCCCTGTAGCTCCTTCGCCAAGATCTACTCGACGAAGAAACATGCTGTTCTGTATCTTTTTATGTTTTTGACTCTTCAGCTCCATCTCGCGCTGATCGATCTTGGCCGCTAAGGAGGTAGGAGTATCTTCAAGCCCCTTAATTTTTATGCCCCACAAGTCATACCCTGCTTTGATCTCAGCCTGTGGCGGCAGGTCGATCAGGAAGCGTCCGTAGCAATGAGTAATCCATCCACTCTTGTCCATGGCCGGGCTCCGAGAAGAAAAAATCGATGTGCAGCTGATAACGCTAGTCAGGGCGATGAGACCAACGATGGTTATTAGGCAACGAGCGCGCTTCATAAGCCCTCCTTGGCATCCAGCTGGCAGTCAGCCAATTGAGCGATCTTGATCACGTCGGATAATGCGGCCCATTGGCGAGTGTGCTGTGGTAGCGCTTTTGGTGTGCAACCCTTGCGTTCAAGGCTCCGTCGCTCTAGCACCTGCAACATTTCTCTCTTCCTTGAGAAACTCACAAATCATCCATCCAGTTATCTTTAGGCTTCAGCTCAGCGAGGAACTCTCCCAGGGCGTAGTCATCATCTACCGATGGATTGTTGGCCATCCGTTGCGGACCTTTAGGCGGGGAGGGCGTGCCAGCATGTTCGTCGCGTCCAGTAGCCGATACCGGACGCAGGCGAATCGAATCGATGATGGCATCCCACAGTTCCAGTGCTGCTTTATCTGACTTGAAAGCGGGAACTGGTGGGGGGGCAACGTCATCGACGTCAGCTTCCTCTACGCTCAGCTCCGCCTTGAGATGGGGCTCGTTGACCGACTCGTCCTTGCCCTGGGCTTCCCAGAGGAAGGTGTAGGTGCGTTGCCCCTTTGCGCTGCCCGCCAGCAGGTACTCATCCGCGGGAATTGCACCGCCACGCTCTCTTTTGCGCAGGGTCTCGATGCCTGCAACCATCTTTGCCGCACCCATCAGAAAGCCACTCACTCGATCCAGTAACCGATCTTCCTCGGCTCCGGTGCTGGATCTGAATGACAAAAAGGTTCTAGGGTGTTCCGGGAAGGTCACGCCAATCCCGAAGTTTTCACTTTGAAAGCTGTCACCCGCGATATAAGCCCGGTCGATACAGAATCCTGGTTCGGCGGGGATTTCGTTGGGAGAGCGAGAGCGTAGGTTACGGGCTAAATCATTAACTATTTCTAATCCTCTTTTCTCTCTGTCATAAGTAACTTCTCCCGAATAGTAATAGACAGAGCTTTTTAGTGGTGTCACCAAATATGAATCAACTCTGTATGACAAGGTGCTAGCTGTTGAATCCCATGACCACAGGCTAACTGAACCATTTTGATGTTCAGTCCGCCTTAGAAACATGCTCTCTTGTGTTTTGCTATGGCGTTCACTTTTTAGTTTCTGTTCACGCTTATCGATTCTGATTGCTAGGGCGGCAGGGGTATCGTCGAGCGCTTTGATATTGTCGCCCCACAGGTAGTAGCCAGCATTGATCTCTGCCTGGGGCGGTAAATCAATTAGAAAGCGTCCGTAGCAATGAGTAATCCATCCGGTTTTGTCCATGGTGGGACTCCGAGAAGATGAAAACGAAGTACAACTGGTCACACTGGTTAAAGCGACCAGGCCAAAAACAGTAAACAAGCGACGAGTGAGTGTCATAAGCCCCCCTTGTCGTCGGGGTGCCAGTCAGCCAACTGAGCGATCTTGATCACGCCATAAAGCGCGGCCCACTGGGCTCGCCTGTCGTTGTAGCTTTCTTGGTGTTCGTAGCCCTTTTCGGTGTTGTACTGTCCCTTGCCTTTGCTGCCCTGGCGGAAGCTGGCCTTGATACCCGCCTTCTTGTGGGCCTGCCCGGAGTCGGTTGGCACTGTGCCGTCGCCACCACTGCCAGACTGGTCTTCCTCCTTGACCGTCCAAGTTTCAAGCGTCGGTACAATGACCGGCAATCCACGGCGAAACCAACTGCTGTAGCTGCCGGTTTCGTTATCCTTGAGCGCGGAACCGGGTGTTTCCAGAGGAGCAGGGTCGCCTTGCCATATCATGTCGCGCCAACTGTGACGGTCATCATCCGCTGCGTAGTGGGCATAGGTTTCAGGGTGGTAGCCTTGCACAGCCAAATCCGAATGAAACTTGGCAACAGCTTCAATTTTCTTTTCGAACTTTATTCGAGAGCTTCCCTTTACATTTTTGCTTTTCGACATATCCAAATACTT
Source organism: Pseudomonas sp. JDS08PS003 (assembly GCF_045013505.1). NCBI lineage: Bacteria > Pseudomonadati > Pseudomonadota > Gammaproteobacteria > Pseudomonadales > Pseudomonadaceae > Pseudomonas > Pseudomonas sp. JDS08PS003. The sequence continues at coordinate 4,951,108 of NZ_CP120724.1, read as the reverse complement.
AGTGTTTTGCTCCGGCACCAACCCATACCAGGCAGTGCTCTTATAGATTTCCTCGTAAGGATCCTGGTTCTGCGGATAGGCGCGGGGTTTTCCCTCCATATCCTTGATGACCTGCCCCTGGGCATCGCACAGGAACAACCAGGGGCGACCTTCCCGATACTCGTTGCTAGGCGTCAGTTCCAGCGCCCCTGGGGCATTGGCCACCACTGCGGTCACTTCGCCTGCGTTGTAGCCAAGGATGATGCTGGCAATACCTTCATAGCCGCAGCGCATGTGGTGGTAGATGGCCGATGAACCGATTGCCGGTTGCACGCCATGCACCACGCCAAGCACTCGTTTGTAACCGTGCAATTGGGTCAGGGAGCGTGCAACCAGCCCACCCATTGAGTGGGTGACCAGGATGACCTTCATCTGATCCGCCTGCTCAGGGCTGACGCTTGCGTGTTCGCGGTAGTGGGCGAGGACGGTGTTCTCGATGTAGTCACGCACATCCAGGGCGGACTGCCGGTTGGATTGCAGCCAGTTGTAACCGGCGCACCAGACGTCGAATTGATACTTGCCCGCCTGTTGCAGTTCATCTTCGCTGAGGGGCGTCGCCTGCCCCAGTTCTTCGCCATAGGCTGCGGGTTCATGCAGGCTTTCAGTGTTCCACCATTGCTGGATCTGTTGTCGGCTGACGATGCTGTCCAAGCGGCCCTCCATCAGGGCCATGAACGGGTTGTAGGCGCTGCGCATCACCGTCCCCCAGCCACGAATGCGCGCCGCCTCTTTGCTCAGGCCGGATGAGCCCGTATCAATCGAGCCTCGATCATCCACCTCGACGTTTTCCGGCTTTAGCAGTATCTGTCGATCCTTGGGGCCTCGGCCCCACCAGACAGCCAAGGCTGCGAGAGCGGGGAAGATATCAGTGGGCCAAAAACTGGCATTCGGCGGACTCCAGACCTTGCTCTGGTCCTCCTTGTTACGCAGGTTGCTGCCCATGATGCCTGGAATGAAGATCACCGGAATCGGCGCGGCCTGCCTCGCCAGCAGGACCTTTTCACGCTGGTCCTCGGTGCGGGTCAGTTGGGTCTTGTAGACCGGTCGCCCCAGATTGTCGCGCGAGCGAGGAATGATGACGTCCTCAGTGTTATCGGCTGCTTGGCTACTCATGCAGTGGACTCCCTGTCGTCGTTGGAACTCTTTCCCTTGGCCAGAATGCGCATCTGTACTTGATCCATGGCCAGGTCCTGCTGCCTGGGCAGACGGCCTTGTCCGTCGGTCGTGAGGGTGGTGACCCCACCGTCGCCGCGCCGCAGTTCTACGGTGGTGTTTGCCAGGGGGTCAAGGGTGATTTCATCACGCAGCACATAGGCGTCATTGAACGGGGTCGACTCCCATGAGTTGAACGTGGTCGAGGCATGTGCGGGACCGATAGAGGAGTGCTTGGCCGCCTTGACCGTGAAATTGCCCGGCATGCCCAGCTCGATATTGCCGCCCTTGAGCGTCAGGTAAGCCCCGCCGCACATCAGGGTGATGTGCTCCTTGGCAGACACCAGGACGTGCTGCTTGCTTGCACTGACTTCCACGCTCTGATCCGCTTCCAGGCGAATGCTGTTCTGTTGCGCCTGCAACAACATCGGCCCCTGGTGGCTGATGTGGCGCATCTCGCCGCTCTGGGCAAACAGGCCCAGGTCGGTACCGGCATTGACCACGAATTTCTGACCCGAGGTGAGCTGCTGATTCTGCTGGGCGACGCTGTCGATATGCTCGCCCGCCGCCAGGGTGACGCTCTGGGGAGACACCGCGGCGATGCCCGCCTGGCCACTCAGGGCAATGGCCGGGTTGCCGCCGTTGCTCTGCTGCGACTCGTCGTTGGCGCCATGCCCCAGGTCGCGCACCGCCTCGCTGAGGGTTTGCTGTGGCTCGGTGTCATGCCCGATGCCTTGATGGTCTTGCGCATAGTCGCCCAGCCCCTTGGCCAGTTGCAGCGCGGCTTCCAGCACCTGGATGGCCGCGCCACGCTGCAACTGCCCGGCATTGGCCTGCAGTTGCGCTTCGGTACTGAGCAGCAGCCCCCTGGCCGCGCGCAAGGCGCCGCGCTCGTCGGTGCGCAGTTCAAAACCCTCGCCACGCGGTGCGCCGCCTTCGGGACGGGGATGGGTCAGGTACCCCAGGTGCAAGGCGCTGCTGCCGTGGTCGCTCATCAAGGCCGCACTGATCTGCTGGGTGGTGTCATCGATGCGCAGTTCGTTGGCCCGGCTGCCCTTGTGTTCCTTGCTCTTGATGGTGCTGAGGATCTTGTGATCCGGCAGGCGGTAGGGCGGCATATGGCTGGCCCGGTAGGTGCGTCCGGTGATGATCGGCTGGTCACAGTCGCCATCCAGGTAGTCGACTATGACTTCCTGACCAATACGCGGGATCGCCATATGGCCCCAGTCCGCTCCGGCCCAGTTCTGTGAAACCCGGACCCAGCAGGAACTGAATCCGTTGTGCTTGCCCTCGCGGTCCCAGGGGAACTGAATTTTTACCCGGCCATATTCATCGGTGTGGATTTCCTCGCCTTCCGGGCCCACCACCGTGGCAATCTGCGGCCCGTCAATGACCGGCTTGGGCAGTGGCATCGGCCGCCATTCGCAGTCCTCGGCAATGATCTGGGCGCGGAAGTCGTAACTCACCCCCATCTCGGCGCCAGCAGCCTCTTCTTGCTGGCTGGCGTGCTGTATCCCTGTGTGGGTGATACGCACCGAGCGCCACCAGCGGTTGAAGTCGCCCCGGGGGTGCCCGGTCAGTTGGAAGGAGAACCCCGGAATCAGCCGCGGATCATCCCCTTCCACCGTCGCGACACGGGCATCGCGACGATGGCCCAGCAGGCGGTTCTGAGTGAAGGGTTGGCCGACGGCGCTGCTCTTGTAGCGGCCTGGGTAATCGTAGCGCTCATAGCGCTGAGCCTGATGCTCAAGGTTATCGCCGAGCAGTCGCTGCTGCTGGTCGAAGGCCGGGCGCTTGAAGCTGTAGTCACGCTGCGTCTGCTCGGCGCTACGCACGTTTTCCGTGTAGCTGAACGCGTACAGCACCGGTTGCGGGGCATCCCCGGCCGGCTGAGTGCTGTACAGCACCGCAGCCCCCTGGATGCGCTCCTGGACGTACAACTTGTCACCCTGGACCAGGGTGTGGGCGTTGGCATCGTGTTTGAAAAAATAGAACAGGCCTTCCTCGGTGGACAGGCGGTCAAACAGGTAGAGGTCGGTGTCTCCGGCCTGGACGCAGTATTCACGCGGCGCATGTTCGGTGTGGATGTAGGGTTGGTAGTCAAGAACGCCGTGCTCGTCCAGCACCGACTTGAGGATATCGGGCACCGTTTTCTGCTGAAAAATGCGCCAGTCGGAACTCAGGGCCAGCCGGGCCAGTTGCGGCTCCACCAGCAGACGGTAACGGGTGCGGCGAAAACCGCTTTTACCCTGGGTGAAGCTGCTGACCAAGCCATGGACATACCGCACCTGCAGGCCGCCTTGCCAGATCGTCAGCAAGGCCGGCTGGTCGAGGATCTGGCCGAAGTCGATAGCACCGTTGTCGCTGGCCAGCTCGAGCGTCAAGCGAAAAGGCTCGGACAAGGCTTCTTCCAGGGTGAACTCAACCACCTCGAACGCCACCTGCGCGGTCAGCACAGAAAAAGTGAACTTCAAATCCCTTTGCCGCATGACTCCCATCTCCACTTCGTGAAGTGCTCATCCCCCCTGACAACATGACCGATCAGGGATTGCGCATCCGGCACTCGGCTTTCCCGAGTTTCACCCTCTCCAACGGATGACCGGTGCGCCTTCCCCAGGTCTGCCAGGGGCGCGCGACCCCATCGACCCGCCTGGCTGGCCGATGGGTTGCAACGTTTCGCTGGATTTAGCCGGCGACTGGGGTACGCCAGTCATCGGAGCCCGAAGTACCGGAGACTTCGTGGGTCCAGGTGATCTTGCGGTAGGTGAACTCGACGTCCTCCAGGTGGGTGAAATGCGCGTTCGACGGGTCCTGGCAGTTGTGCATGTAGTCTTTGATGTCGACGATGATCGCGTCTTCCAGGGTGGTGGTGAAGTAGTGCTCCTGGGTGCCGGCGGCGGAGGTGCGGAACCACTGGATTTCGATCTTGCTCAGGCGCTCACCGGAGGTCAGGGCCGCGAGCAGCAGCGGTGAAGCCTTGTCGAAAACCTTGGTGATCTTCACCGGTTTGTGTACCCGTTGGCCGGTGGGCTGACCGGACTGCGGATCGCGGGGGATGATCACTTCATGACTGAAGCCCTGGACCATGACCTGATCTTCGTGACCTTCCTGGTAGGTGTTGCCAACGGAGTCAGCGGTGAAGGCACCGGCGGTGATCAGACCTTGTTTGGTCCCGGTGACGGACATATACGCTGGGGTTGCCATTGTTGCTCTCCTTGCTTGGACATACGGAAAACCGGAGGCCTGAATGGCCGCCGGGCTCCAGGGACATCTCAAGAGTCATGCCAACTTGCCAATACTCCTTGCCAATCAATCACTTGATGAAAATTCAGGGTTCAACAGGCTGTTTCCAACCGAAATTCCCACAGAAAGTGCGCAAGAAGTTGCGCAGTACTGCGCAACTTCTTGCGCACTCCTCTGTACAGCCCCGGCCATCAGGCCTACAGCCATGTGCCCACAGGCTTATCCACATTTGCGTGCGCAACTTCTTGCGCATCAAGGCCAAAAGCCATCATGGGCAATGCAGGTAGCCGGGGGCCGCCAAGGCACGGGCTCACCCGGCGGCGCCCGGGGGCTGCCGTCCCCGCCACCCGGCGACTTTAGTTCTGGTCCGATCCTCCGCTCTTCGGGAGTCGGCTATAAAGCTCGCCACAACCTCACCGCGGGCAGGCCAATGAATTTCGCTTGCCATGCATTGGTGATTTTCCAGTGCTTTTTTCGCTGTTAATCTTGCCGCCATGACCCATGCCTCCTCCCACCGCCCCCACATTGCCTGGACGCTGTATTTCTGCGTGCTGTTCAACGTGTTCGTCTGCGGTCTGGGCCATGGGCAGATGGTCGGGCTGGAGCTCAATGGCGTCGGCGGGCAGTTCTGTTCCGCCATGGGCAACCCGGGCCCGGCGCTGGACGCTGACTTCAGTGATCAGGCCGCCGCCGGCGGGCTGAGCACGTTCATGTGCCCATTGTGCTCGGCAGTGAGCCTGGGCATCGCGCTGCTGTTTTGCCTGGGCTGGATGCTGCGCCGCCAACGCCCGCCACGGCTGGGGGGCGAGCAGCGCAGCAAGGCGCCGCCACGTTATTCCTGGCCTGCGCTCAATCCCCGGGCACCGCCACTGGGCTGACTCGCCCTGGCGACCGCATCAGACGGTCGCGCTTTCTCGTCCTCCGGCATTAGCTGCACGGTCGCTGTGGCGACGGCTGCCGGACGCTGTTCGATGATTTTTTTTCGAGTCCGAGTCCATGAAGTTCCTGTATCGCTCCCCCAGTTGCGCGGCGCTGTGCTGTGCCCTGTCGTTCAATGCCCTGGCCGATGCCCCGCTGCAAATGCCGCAGATGCGCATCAGCGCCGATGAAGCGCCACAAACCGGTCTGCAACTCGATACCCAGACCAGCACCGGCTCGCGCCTGGGCCTGACCCCGCGGGAAACCCCGGCGACGGTCAATGTGGTCAACCGCCAGCAGATCGAGCAGCGCGGCGCTGCCAACACCCAGGACATGCTTGCCAGCGTGCCGGGGATGAACGCCGCCGCGTCACCGGGCGTGCCCGGGTTCGTCTCGTATCGCGGGTTTTCCGGCTCGCAGATCACCCAGCTGTTCAACGGCATCAGCGTGCAATACGACTCCATTGCGGCGCGCCCGGTGGACAGTTGGATCTACGACCGGGTCGAGGCCGTCGGCGGGCCGTCGAGCTTTCTCTATGGCGCCGGCGCCGTGGGCGGTTCGATCAACTACATCACCAAGTTGCCGTCGCGCACCGAGTCGTTCAATGAAGGGCGGGTCAGCTATGGCTCCTACGACAGCCGCGAAACCTCCTTCGGTTTCAACCACGCACTGAACGACGGGGCAGGGCCGCGGCATTACGCGCGCTTCGATGTCAGTCACACCACCAGCAACGGTTATGTCGACCGCGAGCAGCGCGATGCCTGGACCACGGCGTTTTCCCTGTTGACGGATTTCAACGACCAGCTGTCCCACACCCTGGCTTACGAGTACCAGAACGAAAGCGTCGACAGCCCTTACTGGGGCACGCCGGCGCTGAATCCGCTGGGGGGCAAGATGGAGGTGGACCAGAGCCGGCGCTTCGAGAACTACAACGTCAGCGACGGTCGTTATGAACAGCGGGTGCAATGGCTGCGCTCGATCATCGACTATCAGGTCAATGACCGTACTTCCGTGCGCAACACCCTGTACCACTACAACGCCGACCGCGAATACCGCAACCTGGAAACCTACGCCTACAACAGCAGCAACACCCAGGTGAACCGCTCCGGCATCCTGCTCCAGCGTCACGCTCAGGAGCTCAATGGCAATCGCTTCGAACTGCTGCATCACAACAGCCTGTTCGGCCTCGACAGCCAGTGGTCGGCGGGTATCGATTACAGCCACAACGTGATGAGCAACTACCCGCGCTCGGTGTCGGGCTCGCTGCCTGGGGTCGATCCGGACGCCTTTGATCCGGGCAGCTTCTGGGACTTGCCGGGCATGCAGCGCGGCTTCGAGAAGAACCGCCGCAACCAGGTGGACACCTGGGCCCTGTTCCTGGAAAACCGCCTGCAACTAACCGATCGCCTGTCCCTGCTCAGTGGCCTGCGCCATGACCAGATCGACCTGCAAGTGACCAACTACCGCGCGGTCACCGAGGCCAACCCGGCGTTCTTCCAGCGTAAATACCGGCCCACCACCGGGCGCCTGGGGCTGGTCTATGAGCTGACGCCGGCGGCCAACGTCTACGTGCAATACAGCACCGCCGCCGATCCACCGGCGGGGATTTTGACCACCGCCAGCTACGGTCAGGTGCGCGACTTTGACCTCAGCACCGGCAATCAATGGGAGATCGGCAGCAAGTTCGATTTCCTCGATGGCCGCGGCTCGGCGACCCTGGCCGCCTACCGCATCGAACGCAAGAACCTGTCCACCGCCGATCCGAGCAACCCCGGCAGCAGCCAGCCGGTGGGCCAGCAATCGTCCCGGGGCGTGGAGCTGGCGGGCTCGTTGCGGGTGACGCCCAAGCTGTTGGCCGAAGGCAACTTCGCCTACGTCGACGCCCAATACGATGAGTTCTATGAAAACGTCGGCGGGCGGCCGGTGTCGCGCAAGGGCAACAGCCCCACCAACACCCCGGACAAGGTGGGCAACCTGTGGCTGACCTACGACATTGCCCCGTCCTGGCAGGTCGGGACCGATGCACGCTACGTGTCGTCGATGTACGCCAACGCAGCCAATACTCGCTATGCCCCGGCCTACACGATCTTCGGCGCTTTCGTCGGCTACCAGTTGAATGCCGATACGCGGATCACCGGTCGGGTGCGCAACCTCACCGATCAGGTCTACGCCCGTACCACTGCGCCCACCCAGCTGTACCTGGGGGCGCCGCGGACCTTCGAGCTGGCGCTGCAAACGCGCTTTTAACCTGAGACAGCGGGGCGTCCGATGGCGCCCCGCGCATTTGCGAGCAGCCTGTGATGAAGCGTTACCTGTACCTCTGGCACCGTTGGCTGGGCATAGTGGCCTGCCTGTTCATGGCCCTGTGGTTTATTTCCGGGGTGGTGATGCTGTATGTCGGCTACCCCAAGTTGACCCCCGCCGAGCATCTGGCGCACTTGCCGGCGCTGGTCCTGGACGAGCAAAGCGCCGACCTGGAACAGGTGCTGCATGCCGCCGACCCGCAACATCCGCCTTCGAGCATCCGCCTGACCACGGTGGCCGGCGCGCCCCGTTACATTCTCGAATACCCCGGGCCGCGCAAGGTGGCGATCGAGGCTGATAGTGGCCTGCAGGCGCTGCCCACCGATCGGATCGAGGCTCTGGCGGCGGCCCGGCAGTTTGCGCCGGGCGTGGCGGTGCGTGATCGCGGGACAGTGAACGGCGACATGTGGAGCCAATCCCGAGCCCTGGACGCCGATCGGCCCTTGCTGCGGGTGGCCACCGCCGATGCCGAACGACGTCTGCTGTATGTTTCCGGCACCACGGGCGAGGTGGTGCGCGATGCCACCGCCACCGAACGTGGCTGGAACTGGATCGGTGCCTGGCTGCACTGGCTGTACCCGCTGCGGGGCATCGGCATCGATGGCGCCTGGGGGCCGATCGTCACTTACCTGTCCCTGGCCGCGACCCTGATGGCCGTGCTCGGCTTGGCGGTGGGCGTGCTGCGCTGGCGCTTCAAACGCACCTATCGCAACGGCTCGCACTCGCCGTACCAGGGTTTTGCCCGCTGGCATCACCTGGGCGGCATGCTGTTCGGTGTGCTGCTGGTCACCTGGATCTTCAGCGGCCTGATGTCGATGAACCCGTGGAAGCTCTTCAGCAGTGCCCAGCCCTTGTCGGTGACGGCCTACCAGGGCGGATCGCTGCACACGGCGGCTTTCCCCCTGAGTGCGGCCCAGGCCCTGCAGCGCTTTGCCGATGACGGCCTGCAGGCCCGGGAGCTGGAGTGGCGGATGATCGGCGGCCAGGGGTATGTGATTGGCTACGACGGTGCCGGGCGCACGCGGATTCTGGCCATGGCCGAGAACCAAGTGCTGCGTCAGTTCAACCCCGACACCTTGCGGCAGGCGGCCTGGGCCATTCGCCCCGAGCGGCCGATGATTGTCCAGCCACTGGCCGCCTACGATTTCTATTACTACGCTCGGGAGCCCCAGAGCATGATGGGCCACCTGCAACAGCGCCTGCCGGTGCTGCGGGTGCGCTTCGACGACCCGGCCCAGACCTGGCTGCACCTGGATCTTCACACCGGGGCGATCACCGGGCAGTTGGATCAGCCGCGCCGCGCTTCGCGCTGGCTGTTCGCTCTGTTGCACAGCTGGGACTGGCTGCCGCTGCTGGCCAACCGACCCTTGTGGGACCTGTGGATGATCCTGTTCAGCGCCGCAGGCCTACTGATCAGCGTCAGCGGCGTGGTGTTGGGCTGGCGTCGCCTGGGGCGTACATTGCGTGCGCGTCGGCGTTGAGCGGGGGGGGGGAGGGCGCGATACCGCGACCTGGATCAGGGTTATGGCGTATTTGTGTCCCTCCCCGACGATTTAAGCCACCGCTCCCGGCCCCAGCGGTGATAATGCCCGCCTGCTCATTTCCCTACTGCTTCTGGAGCCCGTCGCACCCATGTTCGTCATCACCCCGCAGGACCCCGAACTCTATCGCCGGCAAACTCGCCGCAGCACCCTGATCATCGCCCTGGTGTTCATCGCCCTGGCCATGCTGTTTTCCAGCGCGGCGGTGGCGGTGTTCGGCCAGCCCGGCGGCGATAACCTGGTGTGGAATGCCGGTGGTGTGTTCACCGGGCTGGTGATCAGCGCCGTGCTGTTGCGCACGGTCTTCTGGACCCAGCCGTGGATGGCCTCGGCGGTCTATGGCTGGCGCCTCAAGCGCAGCCTGATGCGGGTGACCAATGTCATGCATCAGGTCACCGCCGGGGTGGCGGCGCGAGACCCTGCGGCTCTCAAGCTGCTGCGTTTCTATCACCTGGGGCTGACCCAGATGCATCAGCTGGACGCCAACTCCAGCGCCCACGGGCAGATGCATGGCGAAGTGGAGCGCCACCTGGCGCTGCTGGCCGAGCAGGGCATCGACCCGCAACAGGAACGCCTGGAGGCGCAGTGGCTGGAAGCGGTCAAGGTGCACCAGCCGCGCTGACGTTCAGGTTGATCCGCTAGCCCTGCTTCAGGGCTGCGGATCATCCAGGTAGCGCCACAAGGCCTCGGCCATTTCGTTGGACTGGCCACTGCGGCCAAACAGCTTCTGGCCGATATTCAGCCCCAGCTGGCGATAACTCTCGAACTGCGCTTCGTCGAAGAACTGGTCCACCGTGCTCTGGTTGGGAAAGCCCGGGTTGGCCCGGGCGTAGTTGAGTACGTCCGGTGTCAGCCCGGCGATCAGCCGCGGCTTGAGCACCAGGATCCGGCAGTGGGGTGTGGCTGCGATGTCCGCCTGGGTGTCGGGGCTATGGGCATAGACGTTGAGCAGCAAGGCGCACTTCTGACTGTCGGCGCTCGGTGGCTGGCGAAACTCTTGCTGGCTGGCGAACAGCGCCTTGAGTTGGGGATGGGCCAGCACCCCCGGGTCTTCGCGGATCTCCAGGGCCTGGTCGATGCGCGCCAGGCGCACCAGATTGGCCAGGTCGTCGAACTGGTAATCCGGATCGCAGCCGCTGTCGCAGGTGACGATCAGTTCCACCCCGCGCCCCTCACGCAGCAACTCGTAGGTGGCGGTGTTTTCGAAATGCCCGCCGTCGGACAGGTACTGGTAGTCGCGCCGATGCCCATGAAAGCGCGAGGTCAGCTCATAGAACAGATAGGCCTGGGTGCTGAAGTAGGTCCAGGGCGTCAGGTCACGGGGCACCCAATGTTGCTGTCCGGGATCGACGAAGTGGCTGGGCCACCAGATGCCCAGGCGTATGTTGGCCAGTCCCAGGATCAGCGACATGCCCAGGCTGTTGGCTCGCCCCAGGCCGGTGCTGAAGGCGGCGCCGGAGACGCCAATCCACTGGCCCAGGCTCAGGGGACTCATGATTTCCGAGGTCGGGCCCTGGCTCAGGTCACGGCGGTAGGGCTTGCCATCGAGGGTGTAGCGTTCCGCCGGACCGTCGCTGGCGACGCCGCCTTCGGCTGCGGGAGCCCAGTTCGGCGCGATGCACAGCGGCTTGCCCTTGCGGTCGCGCTGCACCAGTTGCTCGGCGGGGTCCACCGTCAGGTTCATGGTGACGTTGATCAGGTGCACCGGTCCGGCACTGGGGGTGGCGTAGTACTGCTGCAGCGACAGGTCGTCGCTGGACATCGGCTCGGCCACGCTGAGGTAGGTGCGGCGCTGCTGTGGCGGGCCGTTGAAGCGCCGGCCATTGGACGCGCCGAGGTAGGCGCGGGTCAGCCGGGCGCTATAGAAGGCCTGGAGTGACGAGGTGTTGAGAAAGCCGATGAAGCGCCCACTGACGCAAACCAGCAAGGCCGTCACCAGGCTCAAGGCCAGCAGGCGCCAGACTGCAGCGGCGCTGTAGCTGATGGCGCCACCGTCATGGGCGACCCATTGCACCAGCAGCGCCCAGCACAGGCACAGCAGGCTCAACAGCAGGCATCCGGCAACCAGCGCCAGTACATCCAGGGGCAGTTTGCGCATCCAGTCGGGCAGCGGTTTTTCATCCTTGAGCAGCACCAGGCGGCGCACCAGCCACACCAGCAGCGCCAGAAGCAGGGGCGTGGCCAGGGCCTGATAGTCCAGCAGGTAGCGATACAGTGCCTGGGCACCGGTCACCAGCAAGGCCAGGAAACCGAGAATGGCCACCGCCGCCATGGCCCGCCCCAGGGCGCGGGTGATCTGCACCCGGTAGTTGCGCACACAGTTGTTGCAGATGCTGTCCTTGGCTGGGTCTCGGTGATCCGCCAGCCGGCGGACCAGCCGGTGGGTGATCAGCAGCGCATTGCTGCCGACCAGCGCGGCCGACAGGGCCAGGGTGCCCACTACCTGCCATTGGGCCAGGTCATAGGCCAGGGCGCCGCCGATCCACAGGCCGGTGACGATGGCCAGCATGAAGCGAAATGCCGGGTTGCCAAGGTTGGGTGGCTGGTCCAGGTCGCCTTGGGGGATCACCAGCCAGTACGCCACGGCGCAGGGCAGGGCGAACAGCAGGGCAGCCATCAGCGGCCACAGCAGCAGGCTGGCCTGGCTCAGCACCTGGAACAGGGTCAGCAAGCTGAGCATCAACAGGATCGGCATGCCGATCATGGCGTGCAGCGACAGCCAGTTGCGCCAGGTCATGGCCAGGGCATAGAGCATGTCGCCGGAGCCGGTGGGCGTCAGGTAGCGGCCGTTTTCCCGCAGCCAGGCTCCCGGTCCCCGGCCCACGGGCTGCTGGGCGTAGTCGACGCCGGTGCTGATACGTCCCGGCGGCTCGAAGCGCAGCGCCTGGTAGGCATCGCGGGCGGCCTGGCCCACGGGGTCCTGGAGGTCTCGGTCGCGCAGGCGTCCGGGGAGGAACAAGCTGGAGAAGAAACTGCCGATATAGCCGCCGCCACTGACCGTGGACAGGTAGTCGATGCGCGACAGCAGGCTGTGCTCTGTGGCGGTTTCGGGTACTGGCTGGAGTGGGGGCGTGGAGGGCGTCGCCGGTGCCGGCGCCCGGGCCATGGCTTGCAGGACGCCGAGGCAGAAGGTGGCGCTGCGGATGCCGCCACCGGACAGTGCCAGGCCCCAGTTGCCACGCTGGGGCGTGGTTTGCCCGGGGGCTTGCTGATGCAGGCTCAGGCGTCTGAAACGAATGCGCTGTTGCTCGATCTGGTACGGGTTCGCGTCGGATGTCATGGGCCTTCCTTGGGAGACGGAGGGGGCAGGATCTGGGGTAGCCCTGGATCGGTTGCCCCGGCGAGCGCCCAGCAGAATACCGGATGCGCTGGCTCCGGTGGGCGACACCGGCGCAAGTCGGGAGGGCTGACCGGGCATGTGACGGATGCAAGGGGTGAAGGCGCTTGATGCGTCTGGCGCATGGAAAAAATAACCCTGGTTATAACGTTAGATTTTATTCATATAAATGGACATAAGCTTTAGCCGCTATGCTGCCGCCAGTTTTTGACCTGGCCGTGTGATTTGTAGGGTTTTATTGATGGATGTGGGTAATTTCGGTTTTGTAATCGCAGGCCTGGTAGTGGGATTCATCGTGGGCATGACCGGGGTTGGCGGCGGCTCGCTGATGACCCCGATCCTGCTCTGGTTCGGCATCAACCCCGCCACCGCAGTGGGCACTGACCTGCTGTACGCCGCCATCACCAAGTCCGGTGGGGTGCTGGTGCATCAGAAAAACCGCAATATCGACTGGCGCATCACCGGCTGGCTGACCCTGGGCAGCGTGCCGGCGGTGCTGGCCACCCTATGGTTCTTGAACAACCTGGACTCCGATCCCCAGGCCTTGAACGCGGTGATCAAGCAGGGGCTGGGGTTCGTCCTGCTGCTCACGGCCCTGGCCATTGTCTTCAAGAAGAAGCTCATGGCCTTCGCCCAGCGCCACGGTAGCGACTATCAGCCAAGCCCCCGCGGTCTCAATGGCCTGACGGTGGTCACCGGGCTGATCCTCGGCACCTTGGTCGCGCTGACCTCCATCGGTGCCGGCGCCCTGGGCACTGTGGCGCTGTTCATCCTCTATCCGTTCCTGGCCACCAAGCGCCTGGTGGGCACCGAAATCGCCCACGCCGTGCCCCTGACCCTGGTGGCCGGCCTGGGCCATGCCAGCATGGGCAACATGGACTGGCACCTGCTGGGGTTCCTGCTGATGGGTTCGCTGCCGGGGATCTGGATCGGCAGCCACATGACCGGACGGATCTCCGACGAGATCCTGCGGCCGTGCCTGGCGGTCATGCTGTTTTCCATCGGCTACAAGCTGGCTTTCTGATTCCTCTGCGGCCGGGCCAGTTCAGGCCCGGCGATACAGCGCCAGAAACCCCGCCAGCGAGAGCATGGCCGCGCCGCAGCATTGATTGAGCCGGCGCATGCCGGTCTGGGTGAGGAACTTCGCCGCCTGCACTCCGCCGGCGGCATACAGCCCCATCACCAGCACTTCCACCAGCGCGGTGACCAGCGCCAGGGTGGCGTACTGGGCGAAGACCGGCTGGGCGGGATCGACGAATTGCGGCAGGAAGGCAGTGAAGAACAGCAGCACCTTGGGGTTGGTCATGGCCACCGAGAAACTACGACGGAACACCTCGCCACGTCGCGAGCCGGCCCGCACCTGCTGCTCGCCCAGGGCCTGGGGCGTGCTGCGCCAGAGCTGGATGCCAAGCCAGGCCAGGTAGCACACGCCGACCCACTTCAAGACCATGAACAACTGCTGCGAGGCCATCAGCATGGCCCCCAGGCCCAGGCCCACCGCGGCAATGATCAGCACATCCGAGAGCGCCGCACCGGCCATGCCCACCGCCACCAGCTGGCGATTGCGCGAGGTGCCGTTGGCCATGGCCAGCAGCGAAGTGGGGCCGGGGATCACGGCGCCGATAAAGCAGCTTGAGGTGTAGAGCAGCAGGGTCGTGGTGTTCATCGAGGCGTTCTCATCAGGCCGATGGGCGTTGCGTTGACGGAGGATGCCCCAAGCCCGGCGTGGTTTAAAGGCATCAGGAGGATTCCCGGTGACAGATCTGAAACGGCCTTCGAGGCAGCTAACTTCCGTGGATTCCAGGGGTCAGTTATCCTGCGCAGGCCTTTGTTTGGCAGTGCTGCCCCTTTTTTCCTTGTGTGATGCGGTCCATGACTATTTCCTCTTCTGATGGTGCAGCTCCCCAGACCTGGCGTGGCGGCGAGACCGGTGCCGCCATCCGCCAGTTCGATTGGTCGCAGACTGCGGTGGGCCCCCGGGAGCATTGGCCGAGCCTGCTGCACAGCACCTTGGGCCTGGTGCTCGAATCCCCTGAAAGTCTGTACCTGCTATGGGGCCCGCAGAAGCAGTTCTTTTTCAACGACGCCTATCGTCCGGTGCTGGGGCCGCGTCTGGCCAATGCCCTGGGGCAGACCATCGAGACGCTCTGGGCCGATGCCTGGCCGGATGTGCAGCCCATGGTCGAGCAGGCGTTTCGCGGCCAGGCCTGTCGTCACGAAGACCTGCCGGTGAACATGCAGCGCTATCCCGGAGAGGAACTGACCTGGTGGTCGTTTTCCATGAGCCCGGTATTCGACGAGCGCCAGGAGCAGGTGCTGGGGGTGCTCTGCCACACCGTGGAAACCACCGCACGGGTGCGCCTGGGGCTGCATGCCCGGCTCACCGAGGCGCGCCTGCGGGAGACCCGCGAGCTCAATACCCGGGTGCTGGCCAGCAGCAATGACTGCATCAAGGTGCTGGACCTCGATGGTCAGTTGTCGTTCATGAGCGAGGGTGGCCTGCGGGTCATGGAGGTCAGTGACTTCAACGCCATTGCCGGCTGCCCCTGGCCGGACTTCTGGCAGGGCCAGGGCAACCTCGACGCCCAGGCCGCCATCGCCGCCGCCCAGGCCGGGGAGTCGGCGCGGTTCCAGGGCGCCGCCAATACCCTGGCCGGCAACGCCAAGTGGTGGGATGTGCAAGTCACGCCGATGCTCGATGAGGCCGGTCAGCCGGAGAAGATCCTCTGCATTTCCCGGGACATCACCGCTACCCGCGAGGCCGAGGAGCAATTGCGCCGCCTCAACGAGTCCCTGGAACAGCGAGTCCAGGAGCGTACCCAGGAACGCGACCGGATCTGGCAACTGTCCACCGACCTGATGCTGGTGGCGGATTTCAACGGGCGCATCGTCGCCGTGAACCCGGCCTGGACCCGATTGCTGGGCTGGCAGCGGCACGAACTCGAAGGCAGCAGCTTCTACGATTTTATCCACCCCCAGGACAGCGTGGCGGCGGTCAACGCCTGTACCGAACTGGCTCTGGGCCAGAGTTTCTCTCGGGTGGAAAACCGCTTTCGGCACAAGGACGGCAGCTATCGCTGGGTGTCCTGGAGTGCCGTGCCCGACCCTCAGCACCTGCATGCCGTGGGGCGTGACATTCAGGCCGAGCGTGAAGCCGCGCAGGCGCTGCGCAAGACCGAGGACATCCTGCGCCAGGCACAGAAGATGGAGGCGGTGGGGCAACTGACCGGTGGTGTCGCCCACGACTTCAACAACCTGCTGACGGTGATCCGCTCGTCCACCGACTTGCTGCGGCGCAACCTCAGCGAGGAGCGCCGGCAGCTGTACATCGATGCCATTTCCGACACCGTGGATCGCGCCAGCAAACTCACCGGCCAGCTCCTGGCCTATGCCCGCCAACAGAATCTGCGTCCGGAAACCTTCGATGTCGGCGTCAGCGTGCAACTGCTGGCACAGATGATCAATCCGCTGATCGGCGCCTGCATCGAACTGCGTATCGAACTGCCGCAGCAATCGTGCTGCATCCATGCCGATGCCGGCCAGTTCGATACCGCGCTGATCAATATGGCGGTCAATGCCCGGGACGCCATGCAGGGCGAGGGCCTGCTGGTGATAGCCGTGGAACGGGTCGGGCAGATTCCCGCCAGCACCAGCCAGGGCGCCCAGAACGGTGACTTTGTCGCGGTGTCTCTGACCGATACCGGCGCCGGCATCGACCCGCAGCAGATCGAGCGGATCTTCGAGCCCTTCTTCACCACCAAGGAGGTGGGCAAGGGCACCGGGCTGGGCCTGTCCCAGGTGTTCGGTTTTGCCAAGCAGTCCGGCGGCGGCCTGGTGGTTCACAGCCAGCCGGGGCAGGGCACGTGCTTTACCTTGTACCTGCCGCGCTCCGAAGCCGTGGTCAGCCCGTCAGCACCCGCTTGCCCGGGGCCGCTGCTGGTGGATGGCCAGGGCGCCACGCTGCTGGTGGTGGAAGACAATCCCGAGGTGGGCGTGCTGTTGGCCCAGGCCTTGAACGAGCTGGGCTACCAGACCGAATGGGCCACCAGCGCCATCGAGGCGCTGCGTCGCCTGAGCCAGGAATCGGGGGTGTTCCAGGCGGTGTTTTCCGATGTGGTGATGCCCGGCATGAGCGGCATCGAACTGGCCACCCGCATCCGCAGTGATTACCCCGGACTGCCGGTGATCCTCACCAGCGGCTATAGCCCGGCCCTGGCCCAGGGCCAGACCCGGGAGTTCGTGTTCCTGCAGAAACCCTACTCGGTGGCGGCCCTGGCCCAGGCCTTGAGTGCCGCGATCGGCAACGACCTGCCGCTGTGACACAGGCCGCCGCTTAGGGCTGGTGGCTGCCCTTCATCCATTCCTGGGCCGAGCGCCACAGGCAGATCCCCAGAAAATAGGCCGAAGCCGCCAGCCACAGGCCCATGATCGGCGGGCTGTGCAACGGGTGGCTGAGGATCAGCAGCGCGCCGCTGAGCAGCCAGACGAACGTCACGATGATGTTCAGCGGCATCCACTTGCGCACCCGGAATGGATGCAGGAACTGCACCCGGGTGGCGGTCAGCAGGGCCAGGGCGAAGATGCTCAGCAAGCTCAGCCAGGGGCCGGGCTCGATCAGGTAGAAGCACAGGGCGACCACATTCCAGGCGGCGGGAAAACCCTGGAAGTAGTTGTCGTGGCTCTTCATGTTGACGTTGCAGAAGCACAACAGCGACGACAGCAGGATCAGTGAGGTGGCCAGCAGCGCGCTGTACTCCGGCAGAGGAATGTAGCGGTAGATGAACAACGCCGGGATGAACACATAGGTCAGGTAGTCGATCACCAGGTCGAGCACCGAACCGTCGATGTTGGGCAGCACCGAGCTGGTCTTGACCTTGCGCGCCAGGGAGCCGTCGACGCCATCCACCAGCAGCGCCACCCCCAGCCACAACAGGCAGGCCTTGGGCTGGTTGTCGAACAGTGCCAGGGTGGCGAGCAGGGCGCTGACCACTCCGGTGGCGGTGAAGCCATGGGCGCCCCAGGCTTTGATTCTGGCGATTTGCAGGGTCGATATCACGGGGCGTTTCTCCGGCGGCTGTGGTTCCCGGACGACCAGCGTTGTGCACGCGGCGGTGCTGGTCCAGGTTGCAGTTATCGACCGGAAAGCCTGGCAGAAGGTTCAGCGCCACCCCTGAATCAGGCTCGATGCGGGCCTTGCGGTCCTTGTCGCTATCCAGGAAGGCGGGCGTTGCACAGCTGGCCGAGGTCAACGGTCGAGGGGGATTTCCTGAGTCTAGGCGCCATGGCCGAAGCGACAAGAAAAACGCCACCTGGCGCTGAACACCGGTGGCGTTTTTTATTGGCTGCCCCGGGGGGCGTGATGCTGCGCTGCTCGGTTACTTCGTTGCCTCCAGGGCACTGAGGAGCGCATGGGCGGCCTTGATCCGTTCCTCGTTGGGGTAGTTCTTGTTGGCCAGCAGGACAATGCCAATCTGTTGGCTCGGGACAAACAGCACGTAGGCGCCGAAGCCGCTGGTGGAACCGGTCTTGTTGTACAAGGCGTCGGCCTTGGGCGGTTGGGCCGGAGTCAGCCACTGCACCGGGTGCGGTTCGAGGGCCATTGGCGTCGAGTTGCCTGCCAGCAGCCGTGCCAGGGGCACCGGGTAGGCGTAGCGCTCCCAGCCCAGGCCCTGGGTCATGTCGCCGACCCGGTAATAGCCGCTCTGGGTGCTGGCGATGGCTTTTTGCAGGGTGTCGTCCAACGGCTGCGGTTGCAGGTTATCGGCAACGAACTGCAGCAGGTCCGGGGCACTGGTCTTGACCCCGTAGGCCTCGGCATCCAAGGGGCCGGGGCTGACCCGGATCGGCTTGTTCTGCTTGTCATAGCCCTGGGCGTAGTGGGCCTGCTGGTCCTTGGGCACCTGGAGGTAGCTGTGCTTGAGCCCCAGTTTGGGGAACAGGCTCTTTTCCAGCAGTTGAGCGTACGGTTGACCCAGGCTGCGGGCAGCGAGGTAGCCGAACAGGCCGATGCTGGGGTTGGAATACAGACGCTGGGTGCCCGGGCTGAAGGTGGGCTTCCAGGTGTTGTAGTAATCCAGGGTCTTGTCCTCGCCCTGGACGTCGTCGGGGAACTGCAGCGGCAGGCCGCCGGCGCTGTAGGTGCCCAACTGCAACAGACTGATGCCGTCGAAGGCGCTGCCGCGCAGGGCCGGCCAGTACTGGCTGGCGTGGTCCTCAAGGGCCAGCTTGCCGCTGGCCTGGGCGTAGCCGGCCAGGGTCGCGCTGAAGGTCTTGCTCACCGAACCCACTTCGAACAGGGTGTCGTTGTCCACCGGCTGTTGATTGTCCTTGGAGGCAATGCCGTAGTTAAAGTAATGTCGCTTGCCGTTGGCGATGATCGCGACCGCCATGCCGGGAATGCCCTGCTGGTGCATCAGCGGACGGATGGTGGCGTCCACGGTGGTTTTCAGACGGCTGTCCTGGGTGTTCTCGGCCAGGGCGTCGACGCTGCCCAGGAGCAGTACGCAGGCGCTGATGATGCCCAATCCGGTTAAGGTTCTTTGGCGCATGATGGTTTGTTTTCCATGGGTTCTGATTTTTTTGCCGCCTATTCCCAGCGGCTTTTCGGCCTTGGGGTTCTTTGCCGGAACCCCGGAGCGCAGTGCTCGCGAAGTCTTCCCGATAAGGGAGAGGGTGGTCAGCACTGCGCGAGCGAGGCCAATGTAGGCAGTCTGCGCAGGATCGGCAAACGACGATATTTCGCAGGAGCCATTAGAAAAACTAGGGAATGCCCATGCTCCGTCCACATCTGCCCTTGAACGCGCTGCGGGCTTTCGAAGCCTCGGCCCGTCATTTGAGTTTCACCCGCGCCGCCATCGAGCTCTGTGTGACCCAGGCGGCGGTCAGCCATCAGGTCAAGAGCCTGGAGGCCCAGCTCAACGTCACCCTGTTCAAGCGCTTGCCCCGGGGGCTGATGCTGACCAGCGAAGGGGAGACCCTGCTGCCGGTGCTGCGGGACTGCTTCGACCGCATCGCTCAGACCCTGGGACGCTTCGAGGGTGGGCACTACCGCGAAGTGCTGACGGTGGGGGCCGTAGGCACCTTTGCCGTGGGCTGGCTGTTGCCGCGCCTGGGGGATTTCCAGGCGCGCTATCCCTTTGTCGACCTGCGCCTGAGTACCAACAACAACCGTGTCGACGTGGCCGCCGAGGGCCTGGACTACGCGATCCGTTTTGGCACGGGAGCCTGGCACGGCATCGAGGCCCTGGAGCTGTTGCAGGCGCCGCTGTCGGTGTTGTGCATACCGCAGATTGCCCATCAGTTGCACAGCCCGGCGGACCTGTTGGGCCAGACCCTGTTCCGCTCCTACCGCACCGATGAATGGCCGCAATGGTTCCAGGAGGCGGGACTGGGCGGCGGCAGTCCCTTGCCCCAGAGCATTGTTTTCGACTCTTCCCTGGGCATGCTCGAAGCGGCGCTGCAAGGACTGGGGGTGGCCCTGGCGCCGCCGCTGATGTTCGAGCGACAGTTGGCCAGCGGGGCGGTGGTCCAGCCGTTCGAGATCGGCATTGTCACCGGCAGCTACTGGCTGACCCGTTTGCAGTCCCGGGCCGAAACCGCCGCCATGGGTGCGTTCAAGGGCTGGCTGCTGGAAACTGCTGGTGCCTAGGAGGGAGACGAGGATGTCGGTGTTCAAAGGCCAGGAGCAGGAGCATGACCCGGATGCGATCGCGCGGCCGGTCTGTGCTCTGCGCATTTCAAGCCAGGACAAGCGCTGGGAACGGCCGTGGCACAGCCACCGCAAGGCGCAGTTGCTGTTCCCCCTGTCCGGGGTACTCAGTTGCGAGAGCGCCGAGGGCCTGTGGCTGGCGCCGCCGCAGTGCGCGGTGTGGATTCCCAGCGCCATCGAACACCGGGTCCAGGGGCTGGAGAACGCTCAGGGCTACTGCCTGTTCGTCGAACCCGAGCATGCCCGATCTCTGCCGCTGGCCTGCTGCACCCTGGCAGTGTCGCCGCTGTTGCAGGAGCTGCTGCGGCGTTGTGCGCAATTGCCCGTTCTGTATGACCAGCAGGGCGCCGAAGGGCGGTTGATGGCCGTAGCCCTGGACGAGCTGGCTGCTGCGCCGCGGGAGCAGATCCACCTGCCCATGCCCCGGCATGAACAGCTGCGGCGCCTGGCCCAGCAGATTCTCGAACAGCCCGGGCAGCGCCACAGCTTGGAGCATTGGGCGGCGCTGATCGGCCTCAGCGAACGCAGCCTGAGCCGCTTGATCGTGGCCGAGACGGGCCTGAGCTTCGGTCGCTGGCAGCGCCAGTTGCACATCCTCCTGGGGCTCAAGCAATTGGGCCAGGGCGACGCGGTGGAGCGTGTGGCGCTGTCCCTGGGCTATGACAGCGCCAGCGCCTTTATCCGCATGTTCAAGAAAGCCGTCGGCCAGCCGCCCGGGCGTTTCTTTGCCGAACGCCGCCAAGCCCTGGAGAACGACCAACCCCTGTAGCTGCTGCCAAGCCTGCGAGGCAGCGCAAAGGCCCTGGGGAGATGTCGAGCACCCGCGCTCTCAAGATTGCCGCGGCCGTTGCGCGCTCGTGCGCAGCCTGCGGCAGCGGTGACACCTGACGCTGTAATCGTTTGGCTGGATTGGTCAATAACTTGTCAATCTCGACTGATGCGGACAGTTCTTTTCAGGAAGATGATAAGCATTCTTGTTTGTCAGCTCTCTTGAGGTGTTCCCATGTACTTCGATCATCAGCATTTCCCCCTGGTCTGGATGCGTCGCGCCGAGGGCGTCGAGCAGCCTGGAAACACTCCTTTCCAGCAATTGGAGGCACTAATGCAGCGCGGTCAGGCTTTTGTCCTGATGAGCGATGCCATGCCTGACCCCGCGCAGCGCAACAGTGTGCAGAGCAAGGAACGGCTCAAGCAGGGTTCGTTGTGGATGAAGCGCAACAAGGCGGCGATCCGCCGCTGGATCAAGGCAATGATCGTCATCGCCCCGGAGCCTGAGGCCCAGGCCGGGGTCGAGGCGTTTGCCGATACCTATGAAAAGTTCTGGGGCTACCCGCTGCTGCACAGTGCCTCGCAGCAGGCCGCCGCCGCTATGGCCCAGCAATTGCTGGTCACAGCCCGGGTCAACCAGCACAACTGGTAGGGCTTTGGCTTCAATGACGCAGGTGTTCGGGGATGTTCGCGGTGATCACCTTGCCCATGCTGATCCGTGGTTCAACCTGATACCCCAGGGCCTGGTAGAAACCCTGCACCGCGACGTTGCTGCTGAGGATCTGCAGGTTGATCTTCAGGCAACCGCGGGCCTGCAGGGCCTGTTCGCCATGGCGCACCAGCGCCCGGCCGGTGCCGAGCCGGCGCTGGTGCGGGTCTACCGCCAGAGAGTAGAGCCAGCCGCGGTGGCCGTCGTAGCCGGCCATCAGGGTGCCGATGACCTGTTCTTCGTCCAGGGCGACGAAGAACAGCCCGTCATCCACCGCGAGCTTGCGATCGATGGCCAGGTCAGGGGTGTTGTGGGCGGTGTCATAACCGAAGGCGCGGTTCCACAGATCGATCACGGGTTGGCGATGGTGGGCGTTGCTGTATTCGACGAGTTGGATCAAGGCGTGGGCTCTCTAAAAAGGGGGGCATAGGGGGGGCGGTGGCCGGGTTTCAGTCCTGGTGGCCGGGCCAGGTTTCGGTGGGAAAGTAGGCCTCCAGCCCCGGTTCCTTGTGATCCACACCGTCCCGGGTCCAGTAGCAGCTCAAGCGCGAGTAGTTGTCCAGATCGCCGCGCACCAGGCAGGTGGCGTCGTGCCCTGGCCAGCTGAAGCGCAGCACATCGGCCTCGGCCATGGTGGCCCGCTCCACCTTGCCGATGGCGGTGGTGGTCTTGCCGTCGATGGTCCTGACCAGGGTCAGGGCCTGGTTTTCAAAGCGGATCACCGCCGTGCCCGAGTAGGTCGGGCCGCCATCCGGCTCCTTGCCGATCAGCATGAACTGGCCGGGCACCAGGCTGTAGTAGACATGGGGTTCGGCCGGGTCTGCGGCCTGCAGCCAGGCGCTCGCCAGCAGCGTGCCCAGGGCAAGGCCCAGGCGTAAGACATGGTTCATCGGGGCTCACTCCTGTCGAGACGAGTGGGCATGATTCCAGACTCGGGTGAGCAGATAAATACCCGCGGCAGGCGTTTAGCGGAGACTTGGCAGTCACCTGACCTGCTTAAGCCATCCACGGTCTGAGACGCTGCCCATGGCGCTTGCAGGAGAAAGCGCCATGGGCAGCCAGAGCGATCAATCGCCGCGATGGTAGGCCTGTTCGGCAGGTAGCAGAGGGATGGTCATCGACGCCGGCGCGTCGAGGCTGAAACTCTTGAGCTTGAAGGTCATGCTGTTGGCCTTGAACACCGTCGGGTAGTTCTGCTGGGTCCAGGTGTTCCAGCTGGCCACGCCCAGGGCCATTTGCAGCGAGTAGTCCAGGGAATTGAAGCCGGGAGTGAAGGGCTCGTTGGACTTGAGATTGCGGTAGAACGGCGCCACCGCTGCTTCATTGACCACACAGCCGGGCAAACGCTTGTAGGTTTCGTTGCTGTTGTCGGCGAGCTTGACCACTTCCAGGCAATTGTCCTTGGTTTTGGGATTGAAATCCGGTCCGGCTTTGCCCCGGGTATCCATGGCCCGGCTGTGGCAGCTCATGCAACCGGAAAGCGGACTGTCGACGGGGCCGTTCATGCGTCCCAGGTAGCCCATCTGGTCGTCTGGTGCACGGTTGGCGAACAACGCCTTGGCCTCGGGGTTGATCCAGCTTTCCTCCGGGCGCTTGCCTGTTCGGTAGTCAGCGTAAGTGAACCCCGGTGAGTTACCCCACTCCAGGCCCACGGGAATCAGGTTTTCCCAGTAGTTGGCGGAGCCCCGGGCTCCGTTGAATACGAAGGTGCCGAATACCCAGCCGCTGTGGGTGGCATCGGCCTGTTCCTTGACCGCAATATCCATCTGCAGCAGGCGTAGCTTTTTCAACTGACCGTTGTTGGTGATGTCCGCTTGCCATTCCAGGTTGTGGCCTTTGAGGTAGGGCGCTTCGTTATCGGTGGCATCGGTGAACAGCAGCTTGGCAGTGACCGTGCCTACCGGGAATGAGGCGTTGGTAGTGGTCGGGCGCACCGAGCCTTTCCACACCTTGCCGAAGGTACTGCCGCCGAAATCGTTATAGAAACCCACCGCCCAGTTACTGGTGCGCCGGGTCTGGTTTGGTCCCAGTTCATGCAGGCGGCTGCCTCTTTCCATGGTCAGGCCATGTACGGGTTCGCGCTTGGCGTGCATCCAGGGCGCGTGGTACCAGCGACGCACGCTGTTCTTCTGCACTTCCCAGTCGACCCCGGTATTGCCTTCGATCACATAACTCAGGACCTCGGCCATGTACTTCTGTGGATCGGTCTTGTAGTTGGTGCCGCTCCAGGGAAAGTTCGGGACATGGGCCGGCGGGCTGGCGGGGTATTGATTGTTGATAGCGAAGCAGGGCGCGCCGGGGATGCAGGGCGCCCTGGCGGAGGTGTTGAATTGCTTGATGGCGGCCTGGTCATAGCCGTCGTCACCGGACAGCGCGTGAACGTTGATGCTGTAGGCGGTGGGTAGGACCATCACGATGGAAAGCAACAAGGATCTGGATGACATAGGACTCTCCTTGGCCATGAGTCATTACGATCAAGCTTGACTGCACAGGACTACTTGGGCGCGCTACTCCTGGCATTGGCAGCGATAGGTAGGGGGGAGCTAGGTGCCGATTGCGAACGTCCATGCACTCCAGAACAGTAGCTGAATAACCTACTTCGACTGGGGGTATTTTTACCCACTACCGACGGTGGCGCCGGTGTAGGCGCCGGCTTGCCGGCGAATCCCGAGAGCGGCGCAGGTTCTGGACGATGGGGCATGGCCGGCGGCCTCTTCGCCGGCAAGCCAGCGCCTACAGCAACCGGCGGCGAATCCCGGGTGCAACGCAGGGCGTGGCCGCTGGGTTGCTTGAGTGGCTCAGACCTTGAGCACCTTGCCGCTGGCGGCCACCGCCAGCAGCAGGACCGCGATCAGGCCGAAGGCCAAGCTCAGGCTGCTGCCATGGGCAATGAAGCCGATCACCGCCGGGCCGGCCAGGATGCCGGCATAGCCCAAGGTGGTGATGGCCGGGACGGCAATGCTCTCGGGCATGACGTTCTGCTTGCCCACGGCGGTGTACAGCACCGGCACGATGTTCGAGCAACCCGCGCCCACCAGGGCGTACCCCACCAGTGCCGCTTCCCAGGCCGGGGCCAGGGTGGCCAGCAGCAGGCCGGCCGCCGCCGTGCTGCCGCCGATGACGATCACCCGCCGTGCGCCCAGACGGTGGACGATGGCATCCCCGGTCAGGCGGCCCAGGGTCATGGTCAGGGCGAAAGCGGCGTATCCCAGGCCGGCGTAGGCGGCATCCAGGTCGCGTTCGGCGGTGAGAAATACCGCGCTCCAGTCCAGCACCGCGCCTTCGGCGAGGAACACCACGAAACACAGGCAACCAATGAACAACACCACGCCATGGGGCACGGCAAAGGCCGGGCCCGAACTCTGGCTGCCGTAGGGCAGCATGTGCGGCGCGGCCTTGAGCAGGGCCACCAGCATCAGGGCGATCACCACCAGGGTCGCGCCCAGGGGCGACAGGCCCAGGCCCAGCAGCGCGCTGACGCCGGCGGCGCCGACAATCCCACCGAGACTGAACAGCCCGTGGAAGCCCGACATCATGGTCTTGCCGCTGGCGCGCTCGACGATCACCGCTTGCAGGTTGACCGTGGAATCGACACCACCGAGCCCGGCACCGAACATGAACAGCGCCGCCATCAACAGCGGGATCGAGGTCAGGGTCGCCAGCAGCGGCAAGGCCAGGCAGATCAGCAGGGTGCCGCCGGCCATGACCCGGCGACAGCCGAAGCGCCCGGCCAGGGCTCCGGCGATCGGCATCGCCAGGATCGAGCCCACGCCCAGGCACAACAGCAGCAGGCCCAGGGTGCCTTCGTCGAGCCCGGCCCGGGCCTTGGCGTAGGGCACCAGCGGCGCCCAGGCGGCGATGCCGAAACCGGCGATGAAAAAGGCGATGCGCGTGGACATCTGTTCGAGGCGGCCGGGGGTAGCCTGGAAGTGGGTGTTGCTGGCAGTCATAAAAATCCTTGGCGATCAAACTCGCTGCCGGCCACCTGATGCCCCCATGGCGTGATGGCGGCCGGGTGGGGATTGTGACAAATCTAGCTCTCGAAGGTTGCAGTAATCGCCAGCGCGGCGTTTGCGCAGTGAGTTGCGGGTGAAATAAATTTGCACAGGTCGGCGGTTTGTTTCGCATACTCGCCGGCTTTGCACAAAAACGTTGCAGCGCGCGCCATCCATCCCCGGAGTTTCGCCCCCCCATGAATGCCAGTCTCGATGCCTACGACCTGAAGCTGCTCGCCGAGCTGCAACGCGATGCCAGTACCGCGCAGAGCGAACTGGGCCTGCGGGTCAACCTGTCCACGGCGGCGGTCAACCGGCGGCTCAAGCGCCTCTGCGATGAGGGGGTGATCGAGCGCTACAGTGCCATCGTCGCCCCGGATGCCCTGGGGCATGAGCTGAGCATCATCGTCGAGGTGGAAGTGGAGAGTGAGCGCATCGACCAGATCGATGCCCTCAAGCGCAATTTCCAGGCCTGTCCCCAGGTCCAGCAGTGCTACTACGTGGCCGGCGAATGCGATTTCGTGCTGATTTTCTGCGTGCGCAACATGGCCCAGTACACCCAGCTGACCCGCGAACTGTTCTTTGGCAATGACAACGTCAAGCGCTTCAAGACCCTGGTGGCGATGAACCGGGTCAAGGTCGGGCTCCAGGTGCCCACCGACGGTTGAGGTTCAAGGGGTCTGCAACGCCTCCACCAGGAAGTCGACGAACACCCGGACTTTCTGGGACAGGTGGCGCTGGCTGGGGTAGAGCGCGTAGATCTGGCGGCTGGGCAGGCGTTGTTCCGGTAACACTCGCAGCAGTTGGCCGCTGTCCAGGAGCGGTTGGGCGACAAAGCCGGGCAGGGCGCCGATGCCCAGGCCGGCCACCAGCATCTCGCTCAGCAGCAGGCTGTTGTCCACGGCAAAGTGCACCGGCAGTTCCAGTCGCGTCTGGCCTTCCGGGCCCTCCAGCTGCCAGCGTCCGGGATGCTCCGCCAACCGGTAGGCCAGGCAACGGTGGCGATGCAGGTCGGCAATGGCGCTGGGCGTGCCCTGGGCCTGGAGATAGGTCGGCGCGGCGCAGATCACCTGCTCAACCTGACCCAGGTGACGAGCGATCAAGGTCGAGTCCTCCAGTTGCCGGCGAATTCGCAGGGACACGTCGAAGCCTTCGCCCACCACGTCCAGCACCTGATCGTTGAGGGTCAGGTCCACCTGCAATTGCGGGTAGCGCTGCATAAAGGCCACCAGGATCGGCGACAGCACCTTGAGCCCAAAGGATAGGGGCGCATTGATCCGCAGGCGGCCTCCGGGTTCGCGGCTGCCAGCCTGGGTGGCGCGCTCCAGGGTGTCCAGCTCATCCAGCAGATGACAGCACTCATTGAAGTAGCTCTGTCCGGCTTCCGAGAGGCTCATGCGTCGGGTGGTGCGCAGGATCAGCAGACTGCCCAGGCGCTCTTCCAGTTGCCGCACCTGCTTGCTGACGGCGGCAGTGGATTGTCCGAGGTCGGCGGCGGCCTGGCTGAAGCTGGCCCGCTCCACCACCCGGCGAAAGGTGCGCATGGCCATCAGTACGTCCATATTGTTTCCTCAGGGTTGAATATCTATCCACGAATCGGCTGATTATCTCTGATTGATCTCTCAATACCATGAGCACTTCATTTCACAGGAGTGTTGTCATGGCCCATCGCGCAATGTCGAAGATCCTTCCCGGGGTGCTAGCCCTGGCCCTTTTCAGCGGTGGCTGCAATGCCGCCACTGCGGCCCGAGCCGAGGTGGGTATCAGCCCCTGGGGGGCCAAGGATGAGATCGGTCGCTTGAACCTGATCACCCCCGAGTCCCGGGCGGCGATCATGGCCCGGGTCAGCGGCGAGCAGGCCTACGACCTAGCAGTGGATTACTTTGTCGGCATGCCTAGTTGGCAGGCCGCTGGAGATCCGCCCTATCAGATGTGGATGACCCATACGCCCCACGGCAATGTGGTCGCCGATCCGATGCAGGTCGGCGAACCGATGAACCAGCACGTCAGCTACAGCGGTTCGGCGGTGTCGATGTACGCCCATATGGGCACCCATATCGACGCCCTCAACCACTTCGGCCTCAACGGTAAGATCTGGAACGGCTACCGCGCCGACCAGCACCTGGGGGACCGCGGCTGGAACGTCACCGGCGCGGAAAAACTGCCGCCGATCATTGCTCGCGGGGTGCTGATCGACGTCGCTGCGGCCAAGGGCCTGGAACAGCTGGCGGACAGCTACCGGGTCACCCGCGCCGACCTGCAACAGGCCCTGGCCAAACAGCAGGTCGCCCTGGAGAAGGGCGATGTGGTGCTGATTCGTACCGGGCGCATGCGCGACTACGACAATGCCCAGCGCTACATGGCCAACCCGCCGGGGCTGAGCCTGGATGCGGCGAAGTTCCTGGTGGAAGAGGGCGGGGCCATGGTGGTGGGGGCGGACAACCTCAGCTTTGAAACCTTCCCTTCCGAGGTCGAGGGCAATTACCTGCCGTTGCACACTTACCTGCTGGCGATGCAGGGCGCGCCGATCCTGGAGCTGGTGAATCTGGAAGGCTTGTCCCGGGACAAGGTCTATCAGTTCGCCTTTATCGGTGCCTCACTCAAACTGCGGGGTGCCGACGCGGCGCCGATCCGGCCTATGGCCTTGCCCATTCGCTAGCCTGGCGGATGGTTTTTCTTCAGCAGCGCGCGATGTCCACCCAGGTTGCTTAGTCCCCTCTGGTCGAGCCGCTGGATTGCCCGTAATGTCAGCGGCTCGGTTTTTTTCTGGAGGCAGGGTGATGGCGGCGTTCTACGATGCCCGGGGCAATATCTATGGCGTGGTGTCGCCCGAGGCGCTGCGCAGCCTGGGCATTGCCTTGCCCGACACGGCGGCGCAGGCGGCCCTGGACCGGCGCCGGTGGGCCGTGCAGGCCATCGCCGCGCTGTGTGACTGGGCGCCGGGTACCCGGCCGCCAGGGGCCAAGGCTCATCGCAGTGACGGTTTGCTGGTGGGGCCGTTCCAGGCCGGCGCGCCTTTCGATCTGCTGATCGTCAATACCGACGGCACCCTGGCCGAGCGCAGCGGCAATGGCCTGACGATTTTTTCCCAGGCCCTCACCGAACAGGGGCTGTTGGCGGCGGAGGGGGAGACGCTATTGCGGGTGCATCATGACCAGCCCGGTGGCGAGTCGCCGGTGATCACCGCAGTGGAGCCGGCGCGGGTGGCGGGGGTGCAGGGGTTCTGGCTGGATCTCGGGCAGCCGAGCTTCGGGCCTGAGGCGGTGGCTGCCATTGGGGTCGAAAGCGTGACCTTCAATGGCTGCCAACTGAGCCGGGTCGCGCCCTTGCAGGCGCTGAATCCACAGTGGCAGCACAGCCAGTTCGTGCGTATCGGCAATCCCCACTGTGTGAGCCTGGTTGATCACGCCGACGCTTTGCCGAGCAATCGGCAGATGCTCGAACCGCCGTTGTTGGAGGGCCTGACCCGTACCGCGTTCGCCCGGCCCTTCGGCAGCGGCGAGCCATGCTCGGCCGGGGTCAACCTGCAATGGGCCATGCGCGCAGGCGAAGGGCGCATCGCGGCCCGGGTCTTCGAGCGCGGCGAAGGTCCCACCGCGTCGTCCGGCACCAGTGCCAGCGCCGTGGCTTGCGCGGCCTGGCGGGTTGGCTGGGTCCAGGCCGGGCGGGTCGAAGTACTGATGCCGGGCGGCACCGCGCCGTTGATGTTGCAAGAGACCGACGGGGTGTTAACCCGGGTGAGCCTGTTCGGCACGGCGCTGGCACTGGCTGAGTGAGGACGTCGGAGTTGCGGTGGCAGAGTGCAAAACGGCTGGAGTTTCTATAGCGTGGCGGCAGTCGCGGCTCGTCTCTCGACACAGCCCACATTTACGTAAAGGACTCGACATGCAAAAAGGAACGCCCCGCCGAGCTTTGCTCAAAGGCACGGTTATGGCCCTGGGGGCTGCGGTCGCTGGCAGTCTTGGTGGTTGTCTGACCAGCAAGCTGTACGAAAGCCGAGCCAGCAATGAGGTCTATACGGAAACCGTCAGCCAGTTCTATCTCACGGCGGACGCGAAGAGCTTTGTCATCCTGGGCAAGAAGTACCACTACTTCGTGATGGTCGATCCGGAGTTGCTACAGGCCATCAAGTCGGGCCTGCATGGAAGAATGCAGGCCGAGTTTTCGCAGATCCTCGTCAATGCGTGGCAGAACCTGGAGGGTGAGCTGGTCCTGAGGATTCCCGGGCTGGACCAGCTTGACGCCCAGCAGATCGATGAAGCCAAGGCTTTGGGCTTCGTCGTGGCGACGTCGCAGAACGCCTTGTTGCACCGTTATGCCATTCGCGGCAGCCGCTTTGAGTCCAAGCGGGATATCAGCGTCTATCAGGCCAACGCGTTGAACAGCACCTACACCCTGAACTTCTCGGCGTACCGGGAGAAGAGCAAGGTTGGCCAGGTGCTGCTGACGCCGGTGACCCTCACCGCAGACGGCGTATTGACGATCCTCGCCCTGCCGCTGTTGCCGGTGGCGTTCATGGCGGCCCAGCCGTTTCGGGTCAAGTAAGCATCGCCACGGGTCAGTCGCCGGCCAGTTGCACCTGAGCCATCTGCCGCTGCATCAGCACCTTGCCGTGGCGGATCGAATACAGCGGCAGGCCCTGGCTGCGGATCATTTCGTAGTCGCTGTCGGCTGAGAGGATCAGCAGGTTCGCCGGTCGACCTTCTTCAAGGCCGTAACCCTCGCCCAGGGCCAGGGCCTTGGCGCTGTTGTCGGTGACCAGGTCCAGAGCGTTCTGCAGATTGCGGTAACCGAGCATGTGGCAGATGTGCAGGCCGGCTTCCAGCACTCGCAGGATGTTGCCGTTACCCAAGGGGTACCAGGGGTCGACAATCGAGTCCTGGCCAAAGCACACGTTCATTCCCGCTTCCAGCAACTCATTCACCCGCGTCACGCCACGGCGTTTCGGGAAGCTGTCAAAGCGCCCCTGCAGGTGAATGCTTTCGGTGGGGCAGGAGACAAAGCTGATGCCCGAGTGCCCCAGCAGGCGGAACAGCTTGGCGCAGTAGGCGTTGTCGTAGGAGCCCATGGCGGTGGTGTGGCTGGCGCTGACCCGTGAACCCATGTCGCGGCTGCGGGCTTCCTCGGCCAGCACTTCGAGAAAGCGCGAGTGCGGGTCGTCGGTTTCGTCGCAGTGCACGTCCACCAGGCAACCCGTGCGTTCGGCCAGGTCCATGAGGAATTTCACCGAGCTCACGCCCTGGTCCCGGGTGTATTCGAAGTGTGGAATACCGCCCACCACATCGGCGCCCAGGCGGATGGCTTCTTCCATCAGCTCGCGGCCGTTGCGAAACGATTCGATGCCCTCTTGAGGGAAGGCGACGATCTGCAGGTCGATCAGGTGCGCGCTTTGCTCGCGCACTTCGAGCATGGCCTTGAGGGCAGTGAGGTCCGGGTCGGTGACGTCGACGTGGGTGCGCACGTGCTGGATGCCGTGGGCCGCCAGGGCGCGGATAGTCTTGTGGGCGCGGGTGCGGGTGTCTTCGGCGGTGATGGTAGCCTTGCGCTCGCCCCAGCACTCGATGCCTTCGAACAGGGTGCCGCTCATGTTCCAGCGTGGCTCGCCGGCGGTGAGGGTGGCGTCCAGGTGAATGTGCGGCTCGACGAAGGGCGGCACCACCAGGTTGCCGCCGGCATCCAGGTGTTCGGGGCCGAAGGCCGGGACGGCGTCAGAGGTGTCGGCGCTTTGCAGGACAATGCGGGCGATGCGGCCGTTTTCCAGGTGCAGTTGGTGCAGGCCTTCACGGTGGCGCAGGCGGGCGTTGGTGATCAGCATCGGAGCAGTTCCTCGGGTCGGGCAATCAGTGGTTCAGCCGTCGGATCAGGGCAGGTCCTTGTCCCACGGTCGTTGGACTGCTCCCGACCAGGCGTTAACGCGCCGTGGGGCAGGGGGCAGGGTGTTGCGTGACCGGGCCATGATAGACCCGGAAGGTGCCGGGTGAGCAAATCAGGCCTGGATGTCGACGGCCTGGGGGACGCGCGCGCCCAGCATCGCGCTCAACAGGATGTAGCTCAGGCCGGCAGCCGCGATGCCCACCAGGGGCGCGACCCAGGGCGAGCAGAAGGCCGCCAGGGTGCCCAGGCCATAGGCGCACAGCCCGGACCAGTTCCAGGCGGGCAACTGGCTGTCGGCCAGGCGCGGGTAGCGGCCGCGCCAGCGATAGAAAAAGTCGGCCATGATCACCCCGCCAATCGGCGGAATCACCGTGCCCAGCAGCACCAGGTAGGGCACCAGCAAATCGTACATGCCGAGCATCGCCAGCAAGGTGCCGATCAGCGCGCCCACCAGGGTCACGGTCTTGCGTCGACGGGTGCGCAGCAAGTTGCAGCCAGCCACGGCGAAGTTGTAGATGGTGTTGTCCTGGGTGCTCCAGATGTTCAACAGCAGCATGGCCATGGCCGCCATGGCGAAGCCTTGCAGCAGCAAGACCTCCACCACGTCCGGCTGCTGGTAGACGATGGCGCCGTAGGCACCGATCAGCACCATCAGGCCGTTGCCGATGAAGAAACCGATCAGGCTGGCGCTCACCGCCACCCGCGCCGAGCGGGAGAAACGGGTCCAGTTGGTAGCTTGGGTCGCGCCGCTGACAAAGGTGCCGAACACCAGGGTCAGGGCCGTGGACAGGTCCATGGTGGCGCTGGGGGTGAGGGCCAGCAGGCCGTCGAGACCGCCGACCCGAGTGGTTGCCACCGCCATCGACAGCACCAGCAACAGGCCCATGGCCGGCACCGCGATCCACGACAGGATCTCCAGGCCGCGATAGCCGATATAGGCGGTGGCGCAGAACGCCATGCCGAACAGCAGCATCAGCCCCAGCACCGCGCCCGAATCCAGCTGGAAATACTTGCCCAGCACCACCGCGGCTGTGGCGGTGCCCCAGGCGTACCAGCCGACCTGGGTCAGGCCGAGGATCAAATCGCTGAGCTTGCTGCCCCGTTCACCGAAGCAGAAGCGCCCCATCAGCACGGTGTTCAGCCCGCTCTTGAAGGCGATGTAGCCCAGGCTTGCGGCGTAGATCCCCAGCAGCAGATTGCCGACGAGGATCACTGCCAGCAGGGTCGGGAAGTCGAAAGCCACCCCCAGCTTGCCGCCGGCGAACATGGTGGCGGTGAAGAAGGTGAAGCCCAGCAGCACCATGGCCATGGAGGCCAGGCCCTTGCGGGCGTGCTGCGGAACTTCGCTCAAGGGGTAGTCGTTGCCGGGTTCGTGCTGGGTCATGGCCTGTCCCTGGTCGCAGTGGTGCCTCGCCGTTGCAGGTGCCGTGCCAAACCGGTACCGCCGGGGCGGGCGCCCCAGCAGTTATAGCCGATGCCCGTGGGTCTGCACCGGATGCAGGCGGCACCGGGGCGAAAGTGGTGCACTGCCGCGTGGCCGGTTTCAGTCCTGGTCGGGACTGAAAATGCTTTCGATGGGCAGCTGGAAGGCCCGGGCAATCTTGAACGCCAGGGGCAGGCTGGGGTCGTAGCGGCCGGTCTCGATGGCATTCACCGTCTGCCGTGATACCTCGAGCCGGGTGGCCAGTTCGGCCTGGGACCAGCCTTGCCGGGTACGCAGTTCGCGCAGTTGGTTGTTCATCGGTAGCGCCGCACGCCGGCCACCGTGGCCAGGGCCCAGACCAGGCCCATCACGGGCCATACGTAGAACATCGAGAGCCGGGGCAGGCCGGCGGTTTCCAGGAAGCCGTAGCTGAAGGTGATCAGCGCGGTGCAGACAAAGGACAGGCCCAGGGCTTCGAGCTGGATGCGCCGGGCCAGTTCGTCCATGCGCCGCAACTGGCGCACCACCGCCAGGGCCATGGCCACCATGGGGATCACCGGCACCAGGGCCAGGGCGATCTTGCCCGGGCCCGGGTTCAGGTCCGCCAGCCAGTGGCTGCTCAGCAGCACGCAGGCGATGTAGGCCAGCAAGGCCAGGCCGAATTCGACGAAATAACGTTTACTGCCCATGGGGCGATCTCCTGAAGTAAAGTGTCCTTTACATTAGGCGCGAGTCTTTTCTGTGTCAAGGGTGCTTTACATCTGGTGCTCTGCTCAGTCGAACAGGGTCACGCTGCGCCGTCCCTGATGGAAATCGAAGGCTTCCTGGATATCCCGTTCCACGGTGCGGCCCTGGGACAGCGGCGGCAATTGGTCCGGGGCGAAGAACGCTGCGTCGCTGGTTTCGCTGCCCGCCACCGGGCTTTCGCCATCGTGCCGTTCGCAGAGGAAGTAGAGCTTGTAGAAGTCCCGGTGATCCGGCTTGTAGGGGCCCTTGGCCTTGTGCCGCAGGCCGTACAGCTGGCGCACCGAAACCTGCAGCCCGGCTTCTTCGTGGATTTCCTTGATGATGTTCTGCGCCGCCGACAGGCCCACATCGGCGTAGCCCCCGGGCAGGGCCCAGAGGCCGTCGTGCTGCTCGCGCACCAGGAGGATCTTACCGTCCTCGATCAGCGCGCCGCGCACTTCCACCATTGGTGTCGAATAGCGTTGGGCGAAGTCCGAGACCAGATCGGTGATGCGCTCCAGGGGCACGTTGCCCAATTGCGCCAGCATGCCGTGGGCGATGTCGGCGATTTCCTGGTAGCGCTCGCGGTCGTGCACGTCCTGGCAAAAGTGCAGGCCGGTCGAGGCGATGGCTTGCAAGCGTTTGGCGTGGGTCAGCCAGCTGCTTTCCATAAGAGAGGTTCCTGCAACGTCAAAGAGAAGGCGCTTGTTTTAAGCCCTTGGCGAGCAGGGAGCAAGCACCACGCCGCGCCAGGCGGCGTGGTGCTGTTGGATTACCCCGCGAGATCCTGCCGGTGGCAACGCACCTGCTGGTCGGCATCGCCCAGCAGTTGTTGTGGCAGCTCGCAGCCCGGGCCGCGCCGGCTGCAGCGGTCGAAGAAGAAGCAGCCGGCGGGCAGCTTGCGGTTGCCCGGCAGTTCGGTGGGGGCCGAGACCTGGCTGTCCGCCAGGGGCGCGCCCAGGCGTGGCACCGCATCCAGCAGCAGTTGGGTGTAGGGATGGCGCGGCCGCTCCAGCACCTGTTCGGCGCTGCCCAGTTCGACGATCTGCCCCAGGTACATCACTGCCACCCGGTCGGCCATGTGCCGCACCACCGAAACGTTGTGGGAGATCAGCACAAAGGTCAGGCCGCGGCTGCGTTGCAGGTCTGCCAGCAGGTTGAGGATCTGCGCCTGCACCGAGATGTCCAGGGCCGAGGTCGGTTCGTCGAGGACGATGATGTCTGGGTTCGACGCCAGGGCCCGGGCAATGGCGATGCGCTGGCGCTGGCCACCGGAAAACTGGTGCGGGTAGCGCTCCAGGTATTCGCCGCGAATACCCACCTGCTGCGCCACCTTGGCGGCGATCTCGCGCATCTGCCCGGCCGGGGTGTTGCCCAGGGCGAACAGCGGCTCGGTGATGATCTTCCAGATCGGCAGGCGTGGGTCGAGGGACGATTGCGGGTCCTGGAACACGATCTGCACGTGGCTGTGGCGCTCGCGGTCGCTGGCGTAGGCCCAGCGCAGGTCGCCGCTGCTGGGCTTGACCAGGCCCATGAGCAGTTGCGCCAGGGTGCTTTTGCCGCAGCCGGATTCGCCGACGATGCCCAGGGTTTCCCCGGGGCGCAGTTCCAGGTCGATGCCGTTGAGGGCATGGGCAAAGGCCCGGGGCCGCCCCAGCCAGTCATTGCTCAGGGGAAAGCGCACTTGCACATCGTTGAGGCGCAGCAGCGGCGCGCTACCGGTTTGGGAGTGGGTGGCGGTCATTGGGCGGACTCCGGGGCAGCCAGCCAGCAGGCGCTCTTGCGCTGCTCGCAGGCGTTGATCGAATGCAGCGGCGGACGCTCGGCGCAGATCGCCATGGCCTGGCTGCAGCGTTCGCGGAAGGTGCAGCCGCCGGGCAGGTGGGCGAGGTTGGGCACTTGCCCGGGAATGGTCAGCAGCGGTGCGCCGGGGGGCACCTGTTCCGGCAGGCCGCTGAGCAGGCCGCGGGTGTAGGGATGCTGCGGGTCGAGCATGACCTGGGCGGTGCTGCCTTGCTCGACCACGGCGCCGGTGTACATCACATAGACCCGGTCGCAGAACTGCGAGACCACCGCCATGTCGTGGGTGATCAGGAGGATCGCGGTGCCCCGTTGCCGGGCCTTCTCGCGCAGCAACAGCAGCACCTGGCGCTGCACCGTGACGTCCAGGGCGGTGGTCGGCTCGTCGGCAATCAGCAACTGCGGATCGCAGGAAAACGCCAGGGCGATCATCACCCGCTGGCGCATGCCCCCGGACAGCTCGAAGGGGTAGGCCTGGAGCACCTGCTCGGGGTCGGCGATGTGCATGTCTCGCAGCAGGGCGATGGCCTTGGCCCGGGCCTGCTCCTGGCTCAGGCGCTGGTGATGGATGATCACGTCGAGCATCTGCCGGCCGATGCGCCGGGTCGGGTTGAGGGCGGTCATCGGTTCCTGGAAGATCATCGCCGCGTCGCGGCCGCGGATCTGCAGCAGCTGTTTTTCCGGGGTGGCGAGCATGTCGCGGCCCAGCAGGCTGAGGCTGCCGGAGGTGATGCGGTAGCTGCGTTCGGGCAGCAGGCGCAGGCTGAGCATGGCGGTCACCGACTTGCCCGAGCCGGACTCGCCGACCACGCCGACGATCTCCCCCGGGTTGACGTGCAGCGACACGCCGTTGAGCGCCTGTACGTTGCTGCGGTAGGCGGGGAATTCCAGGCTCAGGTTATCGATGTTGAGAACGGCGGATGAGCTCATGGTCATTTCCCCTGTTGCCGTGGATCGAGCAGGTCACGGATGCCGTCACCCAGCAGGTTGAACCCGGTGGCGGTGAACAGGATCGCCAGCCCGGGAAAGGTCGAGTACCACCAGTTGTCGAGGATGAAGTTGCGCCCGGTGGCCACCATCGCCCCCCATTCGGCGGTGGGCTGCTGCGCGCCCAGGCCAATGAAGCCCAGGGCCGAGGCCATGAGGATGGCGCTGCCGATGTCCAGGCTCAGTTGCACCAGTAATGGCGGCATGGCGTTGCGCCCCACGTGCCAGCTGACGATGTGCCAGCGCCCGGCGCCGTAGGTCTGGGCGGCCTTGACGTAGCCCATCTGGCGGATGCTCAGGGCCTGGCCTCGGGCCAGGCGCACGTAGAACGGAATGCGCACCAGGGTGATCGCCAGCATGGCGTTGAACAGGCTCGGGCCCAGGGCGGCGGCCAGGGCCATGATCAGCACCAGCGACGGCACCGAGAGCATGATGTCCATCAGGCGCATGATCAGGCTGTCGAAGCGCCCGCCGATGATCCCCGACAGGCAGCCCAACAGGCCCCCGGCCAGGCACGAGGCGAAGGCCACGAACAGGCCCACGCCCACCGACTGGCGGCTGCCGTGGAGCACCCGGCTGAACAGGTCGCGGCCGACTTCGTCGGTGCCGAACCAATGGCTGGCGCTGGGGGCGGCCAGGCGTTCGGCCAGGTTCAGGGCATTGGGATCATGGCTCGACAGCCAGGGGGCGAAGGCCATGCACAGCAGCACCAGCAGGGTCATGCATAGCCCGGCGATGGTCAGCGGGCTTTGCCGCACGCGGTAGCCCAGGTAGGCCAGACGCGCGCGCCAGCCGTTGGCCTGGACCACGGGCAGCGGCAGGGGAATGTTCAAGGGAGCGGACATCTCAATTTACCTCGCCAATGCGCGGGTCGATCACCCGGTACAACAGGTCGATCGCCATGTTCAGCAGCACATAAATGAATGACACCAGGATCGCGAAGCCCATCACCGCCGGGAAATCCAGGGCCTGGATCGACTTCACCACATAGGCGCCCATGCCCGGCCAGGCGAACACGGTCTCGGTCAGCACCGCGCCGTACAGCAAGTCGCCCAGGGTCAGGCCGAGCACCGTCACCGAGGGGATTAGGGCGTTGGGCAGGGCGTGGCGCAGGATCACCGCCCAGCGCGACAGGCCATAGGCCCGGGCGGTGCGGATGTAGTCCTCGCCCAACTGGTCGAGCATGGCCGAGCGAATCTGCCGCGCCACCACCCCGAGGTTGACGAAACCCAGGGTCACGGCCGGCAGGATCAGGTGCTGCAGGGCATTGAGAAACAGCGGGATATCCCCGGCCAGCAACGAGTCGATCAGGTAGAAACCGCTGATCGTCGGCGGCGGCTCCAGGCCTTCGTCCAGACGGCCGCTGCCGGGCAGCCAGCCCAGGTGGCCGTAGAACAGCAGGATCAGTCCCAAGCCCAGCCAGAACGCCGGGGTGGAGATCCCGGTGACCGCCAGGGTGCGGGCGATCTGGTCAATAAAACGGTTGTGATAGACCGCCGACAGCACCCCCAGCGGCACGCCCACCAGCACCGACAGCAGCAGCGCCGCCAGGGCCAGTTCCAGGGTGGCCGGGAAGAACGCTTGCAGGTCCTCCAGCACCGGGCGGCTGGTGCGGATCGAGGTGCCCAGGTCGCCGTGCAGCAGGTCGAGCATGTAGCGGCCATATTGCTGGTACAGGGGCAGGTCCAGGCCCAGTTGGTGGCGGATGTTCTGCACGATCGCATCGCTGGCCCGGTCGCCGGCGATCAGCCGCGCCGGGTCGCCGGGAATCAGGTGCGAGATGGTGAAGGTAATCAGCGAAACCCCGACCACGACCAGCAACAGGCCGAGCAGGCGTTTGCGCAACATATTCAGGAAGGCCATGAGGCAACCTCGTTAACGCTTGACGAACGGCAGGGGCGACAGCAGCCCCGCAGCGGGGACACGGCAGCCCGTCGCCGGCCCGGTTCAGGGGCCGGCGACGGGGATCGCAGGGCCGGTCCTACTTGCTGATTTCGGCGATGTTGAACACCTGCTCCAGCATCGGATGGAACACGTAGCCCTTCACCGAATCGCGCATCGGCAGGCTGTAGTTCTTCTGGTACAGGTAGGCGTAGACGTTGTCCTTGAGGACGATCTTCTGCGCCTTCTGGTACAGCTCGATGCGCTTGGCGGTGTCGTTGGTGGCCGCCGCCTCGCGGATCAGGCTGTCGACCTCGGGGTTGCTGTAGAACGAGCGATTGCCCGGCAAGCCCTGGAGGCTGGAGTCGAACCAGAAGTTCATGAACATGTAGGGATCGGCGAAGTCCGGGCTCCAGGAGCCGATGGCCACGTCGTAGTCACCCTTGCCGACCCGTTCACGCATGGTGGCGTTGGCCAGTTTCTCCATCTTCAGGTTGATGCCCAGGGGCGCCAGGCCCGCTTGCAGGGTCAGGCCGATGGACTCCCAGTTGGCGTCCTTGTCCGAGTACAGGTAGGTCAGGTTGCTGATCTTCTGCGGGACCTTGGCCAGGCTGGCCTTGGCGCCGTCGAGGTTCTGCTGCATCAGCGGCAGGCTCGGGTCGTGGGCCCACATGCCGTCTGGGATCGGCCCGTTCATCAGCTTGGCCTGGCCCTTGAGGATGCCGTCGACGATGCCCTTGTAGTCGATGGCCTGGACCAGCGCCTGGCGTGCCTCGACGTTGTCCAGGGGCGCGCGCTGGTTGTTCAGGTACAGGTAATTGACCCGCAGCGAGGGGAAGGTCTGGATCACCACCCCGGACTTGCCGGCCAGGGTGCCGAGCTGGTCTTCGGGCATGTCCTCGATGATGTCCAGGTCGCCGCGTTCCAGTTGCAGGCGGCGCACCGAGGCTTCGCTGATGATCTTGATCACCACCTTGTTCAGGCTCGGCTTGGGGCCGGCGTAATAGCTGTTGGGCTCCAGCGTCAGCGACTGGCCCTTCTGCCAGTTGCTCAGGCGGAAGGCCCCGGAGCCGGCGGTGTGGGTCGACAGGTAGGCATTGACGTCCTCACCCTTGTTGGCCACGTCCGGGTTGATGATGCCGCCGCCGTTGTGGGCCAGGGTGTAGAGGAAGGGCGCATAGGGCTTCTTCAGGGTGAAGCGCACGGTCAGCGGATCGACCACGGCCACGCTCATGTCATCCGGGAAGGCCCCGGACGGGCCCTGTTTGAGCTGCATCAGGCGCTCGAAGGAAAACTTCACTGCCGCAGCGTCCACCGGCTTGCCGTCGTCGAACTTGTTGCCGGGCTTGAGTTTGAAGTCCCAGGTCAGGTTGTCGGCGGAGGTGCTCCAACTCTCGGCCAGGTCGCCCTGGACTTCGGTGCTGCCTTTGCCGTTCTCGACCTTGTAGGTCACCAGCTTCTGGTAGGCCGGGTAGGTCACGGCCCAGTCGTTGTTGTCGATGGTCACGGCCGGGTCGAGGGTCTGCGGGTCGGCGGCCTTGCCGATCATCAGGGTGTCCTTGGGCGCAGCGGCGCTGGCCGCCTGCCAGGCCCCCAGGCTCAGGGCGGCGCACAGCAGCGACAGGGCGACACGGGTGGACAGACGCACATCAGGGTAATTGCGCAGATTTGGGGTCATGCCGGTTTCCTTGATCATTCGATGTTGGGAAGTTCGTCAGGTTTTTTATAAAAGCTATAACCGGGCAGTTGGAGCTGAAGCGGTGTGGCGGGTAACGACCGGCTTGGGGCAGTGGGCTGCCTGTTGTTGTGGCCGGCTGGGGAACGGGAGATCAGTGTTCGAAGGGCTGGTCGTGCTCCTGGATCAGGGGGAAGTCCTCGGCGTTGGGCAGCTCGTAGTGCCACCATTCGGTGGGGATCGCCTCGAAGCCGGCGCTGAGCATGATCCCCAGCAGCAGCAGGCGATTGCGCTGCACCTGGGGCGGCAGGTCGCTGTAGAACTGGTGCGACTTGGGCTCCATGGCATCGAAGGCGGTGCCCATGTCCAGGGGCTGGCCGCTTTCATCCACCAGGGTCAGGTCCACGGCCACGCCCCGGGTATGGTGCGAGCCCAGGCGTGGGTCGCGCACGTAGTCCGGATTGGGCAGGGCCTGCCACAGCAGCTGCTGGGCGTAGGCCGGGCGATAGGCGTCGTAGATGCGCAGGCCCAGGCCGGCCATGCGCGCCAGCTGGCTGGCCTTGTACAGGCAGGCGGCGGCGTCCTTGTGCAGCAGGCAGCGGGCGTTGCGGTAGATCACCTGACCGGCCAGGTTGTCGGCGCTGGCGTAGATCAGGTCGATTTCCAGTTGGTGGCGCTGGGCGTCGATTTCGACAAGGGGGCTGTTGTTCACTCACTCACTCCATCTGGGTTAACGCTTGAAGGTCAGGACTCGAACTGGCCGAAGGCTTCCTGCAACTGACGGTTCTTCGCCAGGCGCTGGTCCAGACGTTCGCCATAGCCCTCGGCCACGGCGGACACCATCAGGTTGAACAGGCAGGTCAGCGGCGCCAGGGAGTCCCAGAACTGGCCGACATCGGTTTTCAGTTGCAGCAGGTCCAGTGGGTAATCCCGGGCCCAAGGGCATTGCAGGTCGGTGACCAGGGCCAGGGGCAGGGCATTGGCGTTGGCTACTTCGCAGAAGGTCTGGGTGATGGCGGAGTAGGCGCGGAAGTCGGAAATGATCGCGTAGGGCTTGGCGAAGCCCGAGTTCAGGGTCTCGGCATAGATGCCCGACAGGCCATCGACGTAGTAGACCTTGGGCCGGATGTATTCCAGGTGGCTGTGGAAGGCGTTGAGGATGCCCCGGGTCGACTGGATGCCGATGATGAACACCGCGTCGGCCTCGACGATCTGCCGCACGATATCGGCGAACGGCTGGCTGCGGGCCAGGCCGTAGACGTGCTGGATGGCTTCGATCTCACGATGCATCGAGCGCTCCAGGGCATCGTCCTGATGGGCCTCGCTGCGAAACGCGCCAAGCCGGTCAGTGATCAGCCAGGAGGCCGGGGCATCGCCGCGCAGGCCTTGCTTGACGTCATCCAGGTTGCGGTAGCCCAACGAACGCAGGAAGCGCCCCACGGAAATGCCAGTGGTGCCGGCTTGCTGGGCGATGCTGTCAGCGGTCTCGAAGGGCAGTTGCTGGAGGTTGGCCAACAGATAGGTAGCGATGCGCTTGCCGGTGGGCGTCAGGCTTGCAAACTGCTGTTCCAGGGTGACTTGGAAACTGTTCTTGTCCATGACGATCTCGCAAGGCGTTCGCGGAAAATGTTATCAAGGTTTCATTTTTGTAGCCTGTGTTAGAAACATAACATCGGCTTTCGCGACAAAACAAGGCTTTTGTCCGGGGTGGTCGTTTTCGGCAGAAAGTGACGTTGCTGGCTATCTCAGCGAGGTGCAGGGGAAGCGTTCAGCCAGCGCCCGAGGTCGCTGATGGCGGCTTCCACACAGGTGCTGCGACCGCTCCAGCTGCAGGCCAGCATCAGGTTGCGCGGCAGGTTGAAGTCTTCTACCGCAAAACCCTGGG
Organism: Pseudomonas sp. JDS08PS003; assembly: GCF_045013505.1. Classification (NCBI taxonomy): domain Bacteria; kingdom Pseudomonadati; phylum Pseudomonadota; class Gammaproteobacteria; order Pseudomonadales; family Pseudomonadaceae; genus Pseudomonas; species Pseudomonas sp. JDS08PS003. The sequence continues at coordinate 4,909,143 of NZ_CP120724.1, read as the reverse complement.
CGTCGCGCCCGGCGTCATCGTGGGGCACCTGCTGGCGCAGGGTCGCGGGGCCGCTGAAGTAGGCCCACACCGGCTTGCCCAGGGCGATCGCCGCACCCACTTCGAAGGCGGTGCCGGAATCCGGCTCCAGGCCGCGAAAGTCGTTGAGGTTGGCCAGCAGGGCGTCGCAGTCGCGGATCATGGCCAGGTTCTGCTGACAGATCCACTGCGCGGTGGCGTCTGGCGAGAGGTTCTGCGGGGCCTGGTTGTCCAGGGGGAACAGACCGTGCAGGCCCTGAACGCTGCACAGTCGCTTGAGGTACTCGCCATGGGCCTGGGCGTCGCTGCGAAACACATCGAACCCGGCGAGGTAGATACGTGGGCTCATGGCCAGCTTCCTTGCGACCTGCAGATGGTTCGGCTTATTCGCCGCGATAGATGCAGCCGCTGGTGCAGGTTTCGTGGATGCGAATCGCCGAAAGCTCCGGCAGCAGGGGCTTGAGCTCGTTCCAGATCCATTTGGCCAGGACCTCGCTGGTGGGGTTTTCCAGGCCGGGAATGTCGTTCAGGTAGTTGTGGTCCAGACGCTCGTAGAGCGGCTTGAAGATGGCCTTGATTTCCGAGAAGTCGCGGATCCAGCCGGTGTGTGCGTCGACCTCGCCGCTGAGGTGGATCGCCACCTTGAACGAGTGGCCATGGAGGCGGCCGCACTTGTGGCCCTCGGGCACGAAAGGCAGGCGATGGGCGGATTCGAAGGTAAATTCTTTGAAGATTTCCACAGTGTCGGTCAGCTCTGTCAGATGGCGATCGCCGGGGGGCGAGTTGAGGCAGGCGGCGAGTTTATCAGCTTGGCCCCAAGGCTGCGGAAAAACCCTGACTAAAGGGTCAGTGCGCAGCGCAGCTCTGGATTTACAGGCTTTGCAAGCGCTCACCCAGGCGGTTCTGCGCCGCCAGTTCGAGAAACTCGTCCCCCAGGCGCCGGCTTTCGTCCATGGCGCTGCGCCAGTATTTCTGCCGGCTGGCGTCGTCGCCCATGAAGCGCTTGAAGTCGTTGCGGTCCGGCAGCTTGCCGTAGGGCAGGCGCGCCAGGTACTCCTTCGACGGCGCCAGCAGCAAGACGTCCCGCAGGCGCTCCGGGCTGGCCCGGCGCCAGGGCAGGGTCTTGTCGAACCAGCCGGGAATCACCCGGTCGGTGAAGTGCGGGTAGAGCACGATGTCGCTGCCGCTGTAGGGCAGGTCGAGGTGGTAGTCCAGCAGGCCGCCGTCGCGGAAGGTGCCGGCCCCGGCGCCGGGCAGTTCGCGCACGCCCTGCATGACCATGGGAATCGAGCCCGAGGCCAGCAGGGCCTGGCGCAGGTTGCCGCGGTCCAGGGGCACAAAGCGCGAGGGGAAGTCTTCCAGGGCCAGCAGCGGCGGCGCCAGGCGCGGGTCGTGCAGCACCAGGCGCTCGAAGTGCCGGGACAGGCGCGCGCGGCCCCGCAGGTTGTCGGCGATCACCGAGGACAGGCCCAGGCCGAGGCGTGCGCGGTGATCGTCCGCCAGCAGGCCGTGGCTCTTGACCACCATGATGTTGAGCCGGTAGTGGGGGTTGTCGAGGATCGAAGCGTCGCGGCCATCGAGCAGGTCGTCGAGCATGCGCCGGGAGCTCTGGCTGATCTGCGCCATGGTCACGCCCTTGGCGAAACTCTGGGCGTTGTACAGCTGGCCCAGGCGGCGGATGCCTTCGGCGGCGTCCGGCAGGCAGGCGCTGGCAAAGCGCCAGGAACCCACCGACGCGCCGATCAACGAACGCTCACGGGGGACTGCGGGCAACCATTCACCGAACAGCGCCAGGTCCAGCCCCTGAATGCCCAGGGCCTTGGGCCCGCCGGCGGCGCCCGGCAAGGTGCCGACTTCGCCGGCGTGCAGGCCTTGACGACGGATGCGGGCCAGGGCGCGGGGGCCGGCCTTGAGGGACAGGGCGGGAAACTTGATATGGATGGCGGTCATACCGGGCTCACTCTTGAATCAGCCGCCGAGTATAGAGAACCCCGCCGCTGCGGGCCGAGTGAAACTTGTGTCAGGCCCATGATGGCCATTCAGTTTCAATTAAGTTGCCTTGGGTATCGTCGGCGTCATCGGCCTTTGGCCACTGACCTTGGAGACCTGCCATGAAAACCCTGACCGCGCTGTTCGGCGCCAGCCTGATTGCTCTGACCACCAGCCTGGCCGCCAGCCTCGCCCATGCCCGGGACCTGGGCCCGGACGAAGCCCTGAGGCTGCGCGACGCTGGTACCATTGTGTCCTTTGAAAAACTCAATGCCACGGCCCTGTCCCGGCATCCTGGGGCGAGCATCAGTGAAACCGAGCTGGAAGAGGAGTACGGCAAGTACATCTACCAGGTTGAACTGCGCGATCCGCAAGGGCTGGAGTGGGACCTGGAACTGGACGCGGTGACCGGCCAGGTGCTCAAGGACCATCAGGACACTTAATGAACTCGACGATGCGCGCCGGCAGCCGGGCGGCCCTGGCGCTGTTGCTATTCTGCTCCCTGGCCGTGGCCCGCGACCTGGACCAGGACGAGGCCCTGCGCCTGCGCCAGCGGGGGGTGATCCTGCCTCTGGAGCAACTGCTGCAGCAGGCCATGGACCGCTATCCCGGTGCCAGGCTGCTGGAAGCCGAACTGGAAGAAAAACATGATGTGTACATTTACGAGGTCGAGCTGTTGACCGTGGACGGCGTGGTCCGCGAGCTGGATCTGGATGCCGCCACTGGGCGCCTGTTGAAAGATGAGGAAGATGACTGATGCGCCTGCTTGTGGTGGAAGATCACGTATCCCTGGCGGATGAACTGCTGGAGGGCCTGAAACTTCAGGGCTACGCGGTGGACTGGCTGGCCGACGGCCGCGATGCCCTGTACCAGGGCGCCAGTGAACCCTATGACCTGATCATTCTCGACCTCGGCCTGCCCGGGGTCCCGGGACTCGATGTGCTGCGTCAATGGCGTGCCGGTGGCCTGGCGACCCCGGTGCTGATCCTCACCGCCCGCGGCTCCTGGGCCGAGCGTATCGAAGGTCTGAAGGCCGGCGCCGATGATTACCTGAGCAAGCCCTTTCACCCCGAGGAGCTGCACTTGCGGGTGCAGGCGCTGTTGCGTCGCTCCCACGGCCAGGCCAATCAGCAGACCTTGCAGGCCGCCGGGCTGCATCTGGATGAAGGCCGCCAATGCGTGGTCCGCGATGGCCAGGACGTGTTGCTGACCGCCGCGGAATTTCGCCTGTTGCGCTACTTCATGCTGCACCCGCAGCAGATCCTGTCCAAAAGCCACCTGGCCGAACACCTGTACGACGGTGAAACCGAACGCGATTCCAATGTCCTTGAAGTCCACGTCAATCACCTGCGGCGCAAGCTGGGGCGCAGTGTGATCGAAACCCGCCGTGGCCAGGGCTACCTGTTCGGCGGGAGTGATTCGTGAGGTCGATCCAGCGCCGTCTGAGCCTGGGCCTGATCACGGTGATGGTGGTGGTTGGCCTGGTGCTGGCGCAGACCAGCCTCTGGCTGTTCGAAGTGGGCCTGCAACGCTACCTGGAGGCGGGGCTTCGGGAAGACAGCGAGAGTCTGCTGTTGGCGCTGGTAAGAGGTCCTCAAGGTTTGCAACTGGACGAGCGTCGTCTGTCGCCCGCCTATCAGCGGCCTTTTTCCGGGCATTACTTCCGTATCGATTTCGCCGATGTGCATTGGCGTTCCCGTTCCCTGTGGGATCAGGAACTGCCGCAGCTGGAGCGCGCCGGCTTGCAAAGCAACCTGCAACTGGGGCCGGAAGGGCAGCAACTGCTGGTGTTGCGCAGTGACTACAAGCGCCTCGGGCAATCGATCTCCATCAGCGTGGCCCAGGACTACACCCCCGTACGCGAGAGCTTCCAGCGCATGCGTCAGGTCGGCCTTGGCCTGGGGCTGGCGGGGTTGCTGCTGATCCTGTTGCTGCAGCGGATTACCGTGCGCCGCGCCTTGCGCCCCCTGGAGACCGCACGGGAGCAGATTGCCCAGTTGCAGCAAGGCCAGCGCTCGCAGCTGGATGCCCAGGTGCCGGTTGAACTGGAGCCGCTGGTGGCGCAGATCAACCATTTGCTGGCCCACACCGAGGACAGCCTCAAGCGTTCACGCAATGCCCTGGGTAACCTCGGGCACGCGTTGAAGACGCCGTTGGCGGTGCTGCTGAGCTTGGCCAGCGGGGCGAAACTGCAAGGGCATCCTGAGGTGCAGCGGATGCTTCAGGAGCAACTGGAACAGGTGCAGCAACGGCTCAATCGCGAACTCAATCGTGCGCGCTTGGCCGGCGATGCCTTGCCCGGCGCCTTGTTTGAATGTGATGCCGAACTGCCGGGATTGCTGGCCACCTTGAACATGATCCACGGCGAGCATCTGGACCTGAGTTTTCAGGCGGCGCCCGGGTTGCGCCTGCCCTGGGATCGCGAGGACCTGCTGGAGCTGCTGGGCAACCTGCTGGACAACGCCTGCAAATGGGCCGATGCCCAGGTACGCCTGAGTGTCGAGGAGCGGGCCACGGGGTTCTTCCTGGCGGTGGACGACGATGGCCCGGGGATTCCCCAGGAGCGGCGCAGTGAAGTGTTCAGTCGCGGAGCGCGTCTGGATGAGCAGACCGATGGCCACGGCCTGGGCCTGGGCATCGTGCGGGATATCGTTGAAGCGTGGGGCGCAACCCTGAGCCTGGAGGAGAGCGCGCTGGGTGGCTTGCGGGTCGAAATCGCACTGCCCAGGCGCTAGGTCGACGGGCCGGGGAGGGCCGCTGTGCGGTCCGGCGCGAGCAAGTCCTCGCGCCACCGTCAGCGCCTTCCTGTGACAGTGGGCTTTGCGGCCACCGTCACCTTAAGCCCATTGCCTCTGTTCAGACGCGGAACTGATCCATCAGGCTCTGTTGCTGGTTGGCCAGGCTGTTGAGGGACTGGCTGACCCGCGCCGATTCATTGGCTTGTTCCGACAGGGATTCGGTGACGTCACGAATGGTCGCCACATTGCTGTTGATCTCCTCGGCCACTGCGCTCTGCTGTTCGGCGGCGCTGGCAATCTGCAGGTTCATGTCGCTGATCACCGTCACCGCGTCGCCGATCTGGCGCAAGGCGGTCACGGCCTGCCCCACTTGTTCGACGCTGCCCTGGGCCTGGCGATGGCTGCTGTTCATGGAGCCCACCACGTCCCGGGTGCCGGTTTGCAGTTGTTCGATCACTTGGCGGGTTTCCTCCACCGATTCCTGGGTGCGCCGGGCCAGGTTGCGCACCTCGTCGGCGACCACCGCGAAACCGCGCCCGGCTTCCCCGGCGCGGGCTGCTTCGATGGCGGCGTTGAGGGCCAGCAGGTTGGTCTGCTCGGCAATCGAGCGGATCACTTCCAGTACCGTGCCGATCTGTTCGCTGTTGGCAGCCAGACCTTCGACCTGGGTCATGGCGGCGCTCATGTCGGCGGCCAGTTGGTCGATGCTGCGGGTGGTGCGGTCGATCACGCTCAGGCCCTGTTGCGTGGCCTGGTCGGCATCCCGCGCCGCTTGAGCCGCCTGGGCCGCACTGCGGGCCACGTCCTGGGCGGTGGCGCTCATTTCATGGGAGGCAGTGGCCACCTGATCCACCTGACGATACTGCTGTTCCATCCCGGCGCTGGTCTGGGTGGCGATGGCCGATGACTGGTCGGCGGTGCCGCGGGCGTCCTGCACCGAGCGTTTTACTTCGGCAATGATCGGCTGCAGCTTGTCGAGGAAACGGTTGAACCAGCCGGCCAGTTGCCCCAGCTCGTCCTTATTGTTGTACGCCAGGCGCCGGGTCAGGTCGCCTTCGCCGCTGGCGATGTCTTCGAGCATGTGGGCCACACCGAGAATCGGCCGGGTCACGCTGCGCGCCATCAGCCACACCAGCAGCAGGCCCACCAAGGCAGCCAGCAGGCCCAGGCCCAGTTCCATCAGGGTGCCGCTGCTGTTGCTGGCGTCCAGTTCGCTTTTCAAGGCTTCGGCCGGACCCACCAGGACCTTTTCCGGCACATCCAGCAGCACGCCCCAGGGCTGGCCGCCAGGGATCGGAGTGAAGGGGGCGAGGACCTTGAGTTTCTGATTGCTGTGCAGGCTGTGGGTCTCTGGGCTGCTGGCCAGTTGGCGGATCAGTTGCGCGCCGTTGACGCTGTCGACGCTGTCCAGGCGCTGGCTGAGCTTGCCGGCATCCGGGCTATGGCCGGCCAGCAGGCCTACCGGGCTGAGGATGCTGACGCTGGTCTGGCCGGCGTAGAGCTTCTGGCTGGCATTGCGGCTGATGGCCTGCAGGCTGTTGAGGTTGATGTCCACCGACAGCGAGGCGATGACTTTGCCGTTCACCAGGAGCGGGAAGACGATGCTGGTCATCAGCACCTTCTGGCCGTCGATGTCATAGAAGTAGGGCTCGATCACGCAGGGCTTGAGGGTGCTGCGCGGGCAGGTGAACCAGGCATTGGCCGGCTGGCCGCTGGGCCCGCTGCGGGTGTCGCTCATGTCGCTTTCCGGCAGCGACATGGAGGTCAGCTTGCCTGGGGTGGGCTGTGACCAGTACAGGGCGAAGCGGCCTTTTTCGTTGCTGCCCAGCTCGCTCTGGCCGCTGAACAACTCGTCCTTGCCATCCAGGGCGTTGGCTTCGAACACCAGGGACAGGCCCAGCAGGTCGGGATTGGCCTGCAACGCCGACTTGACCTGGCGGGTCAGGTCTTCGCGCAGGTCGAAGGCGTCAAGGAAGCGTTTCTCGGCCTGTTCCCGCAGGAACAGCACCTGGCGGGAAAAGCCGTGGCCGTATTGATAGGCGTCCATGAACTGTTGGCGAATGCCCAGTGCCTGGACTTCACCCTGGGCTTCGATCCGGGCCTGGGCCGCTTCATTGAGCATCTCCATGCTCGACGCTTTCACCCGCTCGGAGCTGTGCTCCATGCGATACAGCGAAAGTCCCACCAACAGCGACACGATGCCCAACAGGCAGAGTCCGGCCAGCAGGGTGATCTTCCATTGGATGGAAAGTTGTCTGAGCGACATGGAGGCGTCCTTTATTCGATAAATATCTGAGACTTTGCACTGTAACGGCCGACGAACGGTGTTCTTTAAACGCTTGTTCGAAATAAGCCGCACTGTCTTGGGCTTCACCGGGATTGGGGTTTTGACAAGCCGGGCCTGCTGCTGCAAAGTGCGCGCCCCTAATAAGAACCTCTTTCATTTCGATGTCGGCAGTCCGCTGCCTTCCGGTCGGTCACAGGCTTTTGCGCCATTTTTAGCGGCGCAGTAATGAGGTAACGATGATTAACGCAGTAATTGCCGCGGTTGGCGTGATGCTGGTGCTCAGCCTGTCCCGCGTGCATGTAGTGATCGCCCTGATCATTGGTGCCCTGGTGGGCGGTTTGACGGGCGGCCTGGGGATCGAGGCCACCCTCAAGGCGTTCAACAGCGGTTTGGGTGGTGGTGCCACCGTGGCCCTGTCCTACGCCTTGCTCGGCGCTTTCGCCGTGGCCATCGCCAAGTCCGGCCTGGCCCATGCCCTGGCGGACAAGATCCTGATACTGGTGGATCGCCAGGACGCCCACGGCGGCGGCCAGGTCAAATGGCTGCTGATCGGCCTGTTGTGGGTGGTGGCGATTGCCTCGCAGAACATCCTGCCGATCCACATTGCCTTCATTCCACTGCTGGTGCCGCCGCTGCTCTATGTACTGACCAAGTTGCAGCTGGATCGGCGGTTGATCGCCTGTGTCATCACCTTCGGCCTGATCACCCCCTACATGTTCCTGCCGGTGGGTTTCGGCAACATCTTCCTCAATGAAATCCTCCTGGCCAACGTGGCCCGCAGCGGCGTGGACATCAGCCAGGTCAATGTCACTCACGCCATGGGTATTCCGGCCCTGGGCATGCTCTGCGGCTTGCTGCTGGCCTTTGTCAGCTACCGCAAGAAGCGCATCTATGACCTGGACCGGATCGAGAAAGTCGAGCAGGTGGCGGTGCAGTACAACCCGCGGACCCTGTTGGTGGCGGGCCTGGCGATCATCGCTGCGTTCGTGATCCAGTTGTTGCTGGACTCGATGATTATCGGGGCTTTGTGCGGCTTCCTGATTTTCTCGGTGTCGGGCATCGTGCGCTGGCGCGAGACTGACGACCTGTTCACCGAAGGCATGAAGATGATGGCCATGATCGGCTTCATCATGATCGCCGCTTCGGGGTTCGCCGAAGTGATGAAGGCCACCGGCGAGGTGAAGAGCCTGGTGGAAGCCTCGGCGGCGTGGATCGGCCACAGCAAGGGCGTGGGCGCCTTGCTGATGTTGCTGGTGGGCCTGTTGGTGACCATGGGCATCGGCTCGTCGTTTTCCACGGTGCCGATCCTGGCGGCGATCTTTGTGCCCTTGTGCGTACAGCTGGGTTTCAGCCCGTTGGCGATTGTCTGCATCGTGGGCACCGCCGGGGCGCTGGGTGACGCGGGCTCGCCGGCCTCGGATTCGACCCTGGGCCCGACCTCGGGGCTGAATATCGACGGCCAGCACCATCACATCTGGGACACCGTGGTCCCGACCTTCCTGCACTACAACCTGCCGCTGCTGGCCTTTGGCTGGGTCGCGGCCATGGTCCTCTGATTATCTCGCTCTCGTAGAAGTCGGGGGGGGTGTAGGAGCCCGCTTGCCAACGAAGGCGTCGGCAAGGTCGGAGCAAGGCTCAAGGGCCTCTTCGCCGGCAAGCCGGCTCCTACGGGTTCAGGCTCAACTTTTGTTTTGGCGTGCCGTTAACGCGGTTATCACGCCAATAAAAAACCAAGAGTGAGTCCCTTATGCGCTTGAGCCTGAAGGCCAAAGTCCTGTCCCTGGCGGTGCTCCCGGTACTGCTGTTTGCGCTGGTGATCAGCCTGAGCACGGTGTTCATGCTGCGCCAGCAGGCCCAGAAAGAAGTCGAGGAAACCCGTCATCGGCTGCTGGGCGAGGCCAAGGCCACGCTGCAGAGCTATGTCGAAGTGGCCCTGAACACGGTCAAGCCGCTGTACGACGCGGCGGCGCCTGGGGATCAGGCGGCGCGGGCCGAGGTGGTCAAGCTGCTGTCGAACATCACGTACGGCAAGGACGGCTACTTCTTCGGCTACGACTCCGAGACCGTGCGCCTGTTCAAGGGCAACAGCCCGGACGGCGTGGGCAAGAGCTTCAAGGACAATCGCGACCCCAACGGCGTTTACGTCAACCGCGAACTGGTGCGCGTGGGCAAGGACGGTAGCCATTACGTGCAATACAGCTCCACTCAGCCGGGCAGCGATGTGCTGGTGCCCAAGCTGGGTTACACCGAGTACCTGCCCAAGTGGGACATGGTGCTGGGCACCTCGGTCAATCTCGATGGCATCGACGCCCAGGTGGCTGCAGTCCAGGACAGCGTCAACCAGCGCATGGAAGGCATGGTCCTGAGCATTCTCGGGATCGCTGCGGTGGTGCTGCTGGTGATTGCGGCCCTGGGCATGCTGGTGGCCAACACCATGCTGCGGCCGCTGAACCTGATGAAAGCCAACCTCGATGACATCGCCGCCGGTGAAGGCGACCTGACCCGGCGCCTGGCGATCACCAGCCAGGACGAGCTGGGGGATCTGGCCGGTTCGTTCAACCGTTTTGTCGACAAGATCCACGGTCTGGTGCGCCAGATCACCGAGATGACCGGGCAGCTCACCGAGCTGGTGACCCAGGTTTCGGATCAGGCCCAGCGTTCGGAACAGGCCATGGAGCGTCAGCGTCACGAGACCGATCAGGTGGCCACGGCGATCAATGAAATGTCCTCCGCGGCCCATGAAGTGGCCCGCAGTGCCCAAGGTGCGGCGGTGGCGGCGCAACAGACCGATGAGGAAGGCCAGGCGGCCAAGCGCGTGGTGGATGGCAGCATCCAGCAGATCCATGCCCTGGTCAGCGATATTCGCAACAGCGGCACGTCCCTGGACAGCTTGCAGCAGGACGTGTCGTCGATTGTCAGCGTGTTGGATGTGATCCGCTCCATCGCCGAGCAGACCAACCTGCTGGCCTTGAACGCCGCCATCGAAGCGGCCCGGGCCGGGGAGGCCGGGCGTGGTTTCGCGGTGGTCGCCGATGAAGTGCGCGCCCTGGCCAGCCGTACCCAGCAAAGCACCCAGGAAATCCAGGGCATGATCGATCGCCTGCAGCAGGGCACCCGGGTGGCGGTGGATGCCATGCGCCGCTCCAGCGATGCCGGCGATGGCACCTCGGTGAAAGCCAACGAGGCCGGTGCCTCGCTGGACACCATGGCCCAGCTGATCGGCACCATCAATTCGATGAACGCACAAATCGCCAGTGCGGCAGAGGAGCAGACCGCGGTAGCTGAAGAGATCAACCGCAGCGTGCACCAGATCGCCGTAGCGGTGGACAGCGTGGCCGATGAAACCCAGCGTGGCGCCCAGACCTCCCGCAGCCTGGCGGACCTGGGGCAGCGTCTGGGTCGGTTGGTGGGGCAGTTCCGGATCTGATGCTGTGCCCAGCCAGCCGCCCGGGGCGGCTGGCCAGAGCGCTGTACCTCAGGCGCTGATGTCGCGCATCAACAGGCCGAAGCGCAGGTCCACCTGATCGGGGATCGGCAGGTACACGGTGTGGCCATCCCCCGGAGCGACTTCGATGGCTTGGCCCTTGGCGTTCTGCAATTCGTGCAGGTCGAAGTGGAAGTTGCCCTTGGGGGTCATCAGTTCCATGTGATCGCCCAGGGCGAAGCGGTTCTTTACCTTCACTTCTGCCAGCCGGTCACGGCGTTCGCCGGTGAGTTCACCGACGAACTGCTGGCGTTCCGACACCGAGCTGCCGTTCTGGTAGTTCTGGTACTCGTCATGTACATGGCGCCGCAGGAAGCCTTCGGTGTAGCCGCGCTGGGCCAGGGACTCCAGGTCGTTCATCAGGCTGCGGTCGAACTCGCGTCCGGCGGCGGCGTCGTCGATGGCCCGGCGGTACACCTGGGTGGTGCGGGCACAGTAGAAGTGCGATTTGGTCCGGCCCTCGATCTTCAGCGAGTGCACGCCCATGCGGGTCAGGCGTTCCACGTGCTGCACCGCCCGCAGGTCCTTGGCATTCATGATGTAGGTGCCGTGTTCGTCCTCGAAGGCCGGCATCAGCTCGTCCGGACGATTGGCTTCCTGGAGCAGGAACACCTGGTCGGTGGGCGCTCCCAGGCCCAGGGTCGGCTCCGGCTGGAAGGTCTGGACGATTTCCCCGAGGTTGTTCTCGGTGGCTTCCTCGGCCTTGTATTTCCAGCGGCAGGCATTGGTACAGGTGCCCTGGTTGGCGTCGCGCTTGTTCATGTAGCCCGAGAGCAGGCAGCGTCCGGAATAGGCCATGCACAGGGCGCCGTGGACGAAGATCTCCAGCTCCATGGCCGGCACTTTTTGACGGATTTCCTCGATTTCTTCCAGGGACAGCTCCCGGGACAGGATGATCCGGGTCAGCCCTTGCAGTTGCCAGAACTCGACGCTGGCCCAGTTCACCGTGTTGGCCTGCACCGAGAGGTGGATCGGCATGGCCGGGAAGTGCCGGCGCACCAGCATGATCAGCCCTGGGTCGGACATGATCAGCGCGTCCGGGGCCATCTCGATGACAGGCTCCAGATCCTTGAGAAAGGTCTTGAGCTTGGCGTTGTGCGGGGCGATGTTGACCACCACGTAGAAACGCTTGCCCTGGGCCTGGGCCTCGCGGATACCGAGGGCCAGGTTGGCGTGGTCGAATTCGTTGTTGCGTACCCGCAGGCTGTAGCGCGGTTGGCCGGCGTACACCGCATCGGCGCCGTAGGCGAAGGCGTAGCGCATGTTTTTCAGGGTGCCGGCGGGGGCCAGGAGTTCGGGCTTGGCGAGGAGCGTCATGGGGCTGTCGGTCGCAAAAGGTCGCGAGGGTAAGCCAGTGCTGGCGGGCATTCATTGATCTGGATCTATGTCTGGCGCAGAAAAAAACGCACTCGGCATCGCGGCTGTGGACTAACCCTCAGGACGCCGTGATTGGGCGTTGACTGACCTGGATCGGACATGAATCAAAACAACCTGCAAAACAAAAGCCTGCTGCTGTTACTGGCCCTGGTGACGGTGGCGTTCATCTGGATTCTGCTGCCGTTCTACGGGGCGCTGTTCTGGGCGGTGATCCTGGGCATCGTCTTTGCTCCCTTACAGCGCCGTCTGCAATTGAAGTTCGGCTGGCCGCGCAATCTCACGGCCCTGTGCACCCTGTTGGTTTGCCTGTTGATCGCCATCCTGCCGGTGATCATCACCAGTGTGTTGCTGGTCCAGGAGGGAGCCGAGTTGTACAAGAAAATCGAAAGCGGTCAGTTGGACATCGCCGGCTACCTGGCCCAGTTCAAGCACAGCTTGCCACCCTACTTTCAGCACCTGCTGGATCGCTTCGGCCTTGGCGAACTCAAGGGCTTGCAGGAGAAGGTGGTCAAGAGCGCGATGCAGGGCAGCCAGTACCTGGCGACCCAGGCGTTCAGCTTTGGTCAGGGCACCTTCGAGTTCGTGGTGAGCTTCTTCATCATGCTCTATCTGCTGTTCTTCTTTTTGCGCGATGGCGCCGAACTGGCGCGCAAGATCCGTACTGCCGTGCCCCTGGCCGAGTACCAGAAACGCCGGCTGCAGCTGAAGTTCAATCGGGTGGTGCGGGCCACGGTCAAGGGCAATGTGCTGGTGGCGGTGACCCAGGGGGCCCTGGGTGGAATGATCTTCTGGTTCTTGGACATTCCCAGCGCCCTGTTGTGGGCGGTGTTGATGGCGTTTCTGTCTTTGTTGCCGGCGGTGGGGGCGGGGATTGTCTGGGGGCCGGTGGCAGCGTACTTCCTGATCAGCGGAGCGATCTGGCAAGGGGTGGTGCTGGGGTTGTTCGGGGTATTGGTGATCGGTCTGGTGGACAACCTGCTGCGGCCCATCCTGGTGGGCAAGGACACCAAGATGCCGGATTACCTGATCCTGATCTCGACCCTGGGCGGGCTGGCGATCTTCGGCCTCAATGGCTTTGTCATCGGGCCCTTGATCGCCGCGCTGTTCATGTCCAGCTGGGCGCTGTTCGTCGAAACCCGGCCACGGGTGCAGTTGCCTTAGAAGTGGACCCTCTGCAGATCGAGTTGCCTGGACAGGGCCTGGGCGGCGGGTAGGGAGGTCAGCGGGCCGCTGACGGCTTCGCCGTCGCGTACCAGGTACCAGCAGGCCAGCAAACCCAGTTCCCTGAGCGACGCGGGGACGGCACTGCCGATGACGGACATGATCTGAACCTTGGGCATGACAAGCTCCTCGATTTGCGAGGAGTTACCTTACAAAGCCCCAAGTGCTACGAAAAATCACCCAGTCTGATAGTGGACATTGATGCCGGTGCTAGCGGCAACGGTCGTTCAGTCCACGACCTGATCGAGCATGTGCAGCACTTCCTGCTCATTGAGCAGGCCTTTGCGCACCAGATTCTGGGCCAGCAGCGAGAGAAACTTGGCGCTGCGATGGCCTTCCAGATGCTTGAGTTCGGTCAGGGCGTCGTACACCCGGCTGGAAGTGCAGAGGCCTTCGACGCGATGGGGGTTTTGCGTGGGCATGGGGTCGTCCTTGTTGTTATGGGCCTGTGGCGAGCGGACTGGGTCGATCTTGCAGTGCTTGAATGACACAAACATGACAGTCCCATGTTGCTCAGGGCCGTCGTGGGATCAGTACACTATTCCCGGATTTGAACGCAAATACTGTTCCAGTCGCGACATTGTTCAGAATTATTCAGACATTCGGGTGATGGCAAAATGCAACAGGCCCCGCTTCGGGGGCGGGGCCTGTGGCTGTTTCAGCGGACTGTTACCAGCGGCCGGGACCTGGGCCGTAGTAGTAATGCGGGTGGCCGTAGTAGCCCCGTGGTGGGCCGTAATACACCGGCGCCGGGCGGTAATAGACCGGTTGTTGTACATAGACCGGTGCCGGCTGGTAGTAGACCGGCGGCGGTGGTGCGGCATACACCGGCTGGGGTTGCACATAGACCGGCGCCTGCTGCACGTAGACCGTGCGATCCTGGTTGGCCATCACCGAGCCCACAACGGCTGCACCGACAACTGCGCCCAGCGCTGCGGGGCCGGCCCAGCCGCCACCGTGAGCCGATGCCTGGCCGGCGACAGCCAGCGCACCTATGAGCAGGGCAATCTTGGGGATTTTGGAAATCATGGTTGTTCCTCGGTTCAACCCCTGCGTTTATGGTCTGCACCAGACTCAAGAACTGACGCGGGGATACTTCTAAGACAGCGGTTTCTGGAAAATCTGCACAGCCGCTGAGTAAATGTTGTGTAAGGTCTGTATCGGCCTCTTTACCGTCATCCCTGGGCGCTGAAGAGGTCTGCAAACCAGCGCCGATATGATCAGGCACAAGGGGCTTGGCTGACCAATCCCGTCTATCCGAAAGTGCCCAGCGAGGAGATGTATATGCAAATGAACCCCAACAAAGACACCCAGTTGTGCATGTCGCTTTCCGGGCGTCCCGGGAACTTCGGCCTGCGTTTTCACAATCATCTATACGAGCAGTTGGGGCTCAATTTCTACTACAAGGCTTTCAGCAGTCAGGATCTGCCTGGTGCGGTGCGGGGGATTCGTGCGTTGGGGATTCGCGGCTGCGGCGTGTCCATGCCGTTCAAGGAGGACTGCATCGCCCTGGTGGATGAGCTGGATGCCTCGGCCAGGGCCATTGCTTCGATCAACACCATCGTCAACACCGACGGCCACCTGAAGGCCTACAACACCGATTACATTGCCGTGGCCCAGTTGCTGGCCGAGCACGACGTGCCACGGGAATCGACCTTCGCCCTGCGCGGTAGCGGCGGCATGGCCAAGGCGGTGGCCAGCGCCTTGCGTGATGGCGGTTATTCCCAGGGCGTGATCGTCGCGCGTAATGAAGTCACCGGGCGCGCCCTGGCAGGTGCGCTGGGATATGAGTGGCAGGCGGAGTTGGGCAGCCTGCGGCCGCAGATGCTGATCAACGTGACCCCGATCGGCATGAGCGGTGGCCCGCAAGCGCAGCAGCTGGCCTTCGAGGCCGAGGCGATTGCTGCAGCGGATCGGGTGTTCGATGTGGTGGCCGTACCGCCCGAGACGCCGTTGATCCTGCGGGCCAGGGCCGAGGGCAAGCAAGTCATCACCGGGCTGGAGGTGATTGCGATTCAGGCCCTGGAGCAGTTTGTGCTGTATACCGGCGTGCGCCCGAGCGAGGAGCAGTTCCACAAGGCGGTGGCCTTCGCCCGGGCTTGAGCCGGCAATTTCGTTAGCGGCCCATGGGCGTGCGTCAGCTCAGCCTTCAAGCAGGGCCAGGCGTTCTTCCAGGGCGGCAATCCGCGCTTCCAGCTCTTCGATGCGCTCCACCGAAACCGCGCCGCCGGCACTGCGCTCCACCGGGTTGCCCCGGGCGGCGAGGATGGCTTCGATATCCGCCGGGTCACCCAGGGCGTGGGTGTAGCGGTCTTCGCGCTGGCCGGCCTGACGCGGGATATGCAGGGCCAGGCCCCGGGCAATCAGGCGCTCGAGCTGGTGCAGGACCTGTTCGCTGTCTTCGAAGTCATGCATGCGCCCGCTGCGGGTCAGCAGTTCGTTGACCGTCTGCGGGCCCCGCAGAAACATCAGGCCGCACAAGATCAACTGCGCCGGCACCAGTTCCAGGGCTTTGTCCAGGCGCTGTTCCCAGCGGTCGGCGCGGCTGCCCATGACCAGCCGAGTGAAGCCTTGGGCCTCGAGGGCGCGCAGGCTTTGGCCGACCTGGCCCTGGGTCAGGTTCATCACCGGCTCGCGGCTGGTTTTCTGATTGCAGGCGATCACCAGAGCGTTGAGGGTCAGGGGATAGGTTTCCGGGCTGGTGGCCTGCTTTTCGATCAACGAACCCAGAACGCGGATGTCGGTACTGCTCAGGCGCAGTGCTTCGTTGGGGGTGTCGTGCTCGCTGCTCATAAGTGCTGGTCCCTTGGTCACTGATGGATGGGGTCGTGGAAAACCCGGTGCATGGCGCGCTAGGGCGGTCTTGAGTTTTCCGTGGCCGAGTCGGCCCTCTTCGAGGGGCTCTGTTTTACCTTCAGAAGCCGGTTCTGGCCATCAGAACTTGGTGGAGCGGGGATCGGGCGGCGGCTTTCAAGGGGGTAATGCCGCCGCGCAGTCAGCGCGGCGGCGGGTGTTTCAGCTGGGTTGCGGGGCTTGTGCCGGTTCGGCCGCGGCAAGCGGCGCGGACGGCGCTGCGGGAATGGCAGCGGTTTCCAGGCAGCGATGGGCAAATCGGGCGATGCTGCGCAGGGCGTTCCTGGCAGAGCGCAGATAGAAGGCCTGCAGCTGGAAGACATGCCAGCGGCCATCATGAATCTCCAGCTGGCAGGGCACGCCGCAGGCCCGTGCGCGTTTCGCCAGGCGGAGGGAGTCGGACAGCAGTAGCTCCTGGTCGCCGACCTGAATCAGCATCGGCGGCAGGCCGTGCAGGTCCGCTTCCAGAGGGCGATGTGAAGGCGTCTGCGCAGGGATGGCGTAGGCCTTGAGGGCCTGTTCCAGCCAGTCGCGGCGGATCATCGGGTCGACGGCGGCTCGGGATTGAATGCTGTCTGCGCCCAGGTCGGGATCGGTGACCGGCGAGAGCAGTATCAGCCCGGCCGCGAACGGCTCGCCGCGTTGCTTCAAGGCCAGTGCCAGTGCCAGCACCAGGGCGCCACCGGCAGAGTCGCCGGCAATCAGCAGCTGTTGCGCCGGGCAGCCCTGGGCACGGATGGCGTCATAACAGGCCAGGCAGTCGTCCAGCGCGGCCGGGTAGGGATGCTCTGGTGCCAGTCGGTAGTCGGGTGCCCAGACGCGGCAGCCACTTTCCCTGGCCAGGCGGCTGGTGACGCTGTAGTGGGTGTCCGGGTTGCCCAGGCAGAAGGCGCCGCCGTGCAGGTAGAGGATGACCGCGTTCGAGGTCCGGGCCTTGGGTTCGACTGTCTGCACCCTCAACTGACCCAGGTCCGTGCGCTGTCGGGTTACGTCGAGGCCGCCGGGCATCAGCCAGGAGAGAGCGTTGACGAGCTGGCGCTGGCTCACCAGTTCCCGCGGCGGGCCGATCAGGGTCCTGAAACTGGCTCTCAGGAAAAGCCGCAAGAAAGCCGCATTACCCCGTTCCAGCCAATCCCCGGGTGGGGCCACTCGCTGTCCATCGCTGGGCGAAAACGGCGCGTCCAAGGGGCTGGCAAACCGGTAGGCGGACAGCCCGGCATAGCGGGTCAGCCATCTGTAGCTCCAGGTGAAGCCGGGCCAGTTGGTGCTGTTGTGCCCCCGTGCGTCGACATACCAGCTCTGGCAGCCGCTCCACACCGAGGTGGCCAGGCGGCGCTGGATGCGCAACTGAAAACGCTGGTGGGGCGCCTCGTCCACCTCCAGGGTTTTCGCCGTGCTTTTGAGCAGCGCCCGGCGGGCCTTGATCACATGGGAGATCTGGCTTTCCAGCATGTGGATGATGGAGTTGTGGCCCAGGTTGGTGTTGGGCCCGTAGAGCATGAAGAAGTTGGGAAAACCGGGCACGCTGAGCCCCAGGTAGGCTGCCGCGCCATGTTGCCAGGCCTGGTTCAGGTCGACCCCGCCGCGGCCGCTGATGCGCATCGGCGAGAGGAATTCGGTGGCGGCGAAACCGGTGCCATAGATGATCACATCCACCGGGTGCTGCTGGCCGTCGAGGGTTTCGATGCCGTGCTCGGTAATGCGTTCGATGCCCTGGGTCAGCAGCTCGACATGGGGTCTGGCGAAGGTTTTCAGGTAGTCGTTGGACAGCAGGATACGCTTGCAGCCGATGGGGTAGTCCGGGGTCATGCGCTGGCGCAGTTCGGGATCGGGCACCGAGGCGTTCAGCAGCTTGTGAAAAGGAATGCCGACCGCCCATTTGGTCAGGCCCTTGAGGCGGGTAAAGCCCAGGGCCCGGGATTCGAAATGCAGGTAGTGAGCGGCGCGCACCAGCTTGGTCCATAGCGGATGGCGGGCGAATCGCTGTTTTTCCTCCGGGCGGTAGGCGCGGTCGGCCTTGGGCATGATGTAGGCCGGGGAGCGCTGGAAGACCTTGAGCGCGGCCACCTGATCGGCAATCTGCGGAACGAACTGGATGGCCGAGGCTCCGGTGCCGATCACCGCCACCCGCTTGTTGGCCATGGGATAGTGATGGTCCCAGGCTGCGGAATGGAATACATGGCCCTGGAAACTGTCCAGACCCGGCAGATTGGGCAGGGCGGGGCGGCTCAGTTGGCCAGTGGCGCTGATCAGCAGGCGGGTGAAGTGTTCCTGGCCATCACTGCAGATGACCTGCCAGTAACTGCCGGCTTCATCGAACCGGGCGTGGCGCACTTCGCTGCCAAAGTGGATGTGGCGCAGCAGGTCGTAGCGTTGGGCGCAATGCTGCAGATAGCCGTGGATCTCTGCCTGAGGGGCGAACACCCGGGACCAGTTCGGGTTGGGCTCGAAGGAAAACGAGTACAGGTGCGAAGGCACGTCGCAGGCGGCGCCAGGGTAGGAGTTGTCGCGCCAGACGCCACCGACGTCCTGGCCTTTCTCGAGAAGGATGAACTGACTGACCCCGGCCTTGCGCAGGGCGATGGCCATGCCCAGGCCGCCGAAGCCGCTACCGATGATCAGGGCCTCAAGGGGCGCGGTTGGGCTGGAGGGTGGGTTGCAGGCAGGTGCTGATTGGGGCATGACGACCTCGTTGTTATTGTTGTGCGGCACTGGGTTGATCCACCCGAGGCCACTTCCTTGTTTCTGTGGTGCAGCCCCGATCAGTGAAGCATGCAGGGAATAAAACGCAGGCCCCATGCTGTAACGGGACAAGTGCTTTAGTATTTGGGCCAAATCAGCGGTTCATGAGCCCGGCCCATGAGTTTCCAGACCTATACCCGAGGACCTTCCAGCGCCTTGCTGCTGGTGAACTTCGGCCGTGAAAAGGGCTTGCCAGCGGTGAGTTTGCTGGCCGGCTCGGGGTTGTCCCTGGAGCAGCTGCGGGACCCCAACAGCCTGTTGACGGCGGCTCAGGAACTGCAGCTGGTGAGCAATCTGCTGGGTTTGCTGGGCAATCCCCGGGGCTTGGGTTACGCCGTGGGCGCGCGCTATCACTTTTCCAGCTACGGCCTGTTTGGCTATGGCCTGATCAGCAGTGCGACTGCGGCGGATGCCTTGAACCTGGCCTTGCGCTTTTTACCCCTGACTTATGCCTTTGCCACGATCGGCTATCGATTGGAGCAGGAGCTGGGAGTGCTGACGTTTGCTGAGCCTGCGGTGGCGGACCCGGCGGTACGGGAGTTTCTGCTGCAGCGGGACATGGCCGCTGCGGCGGTATTGATGAAGGAAATTGTGGGCCCGGACTTTCGCCTGGCGCGGTTTACCCGAGGCAATGGCCGTCCTGTGGCGCGCTGTACGGGGCAAGCGGAGCAGATCCTTGGCCTGAGTCCCACCTATCGGGCCCAGCAGCATGACCTGGCCTTCGACCGGCGCTTCCTGACCCGGTCCTTGCCCCAGGCCAATCCACTGACGGTGTCGATGTGCGAGCAGATGTGTGCACAGTTGCTGGAGCGTCGCTCGGCGCCTCAGGGGGCTGCGGCCCTGGTGCGCCAGCATCTTGAGGCCGCCCCCGTCGGCAGCGTACCGGACCTGCCGAGCATGGCGCGGTTGAGCCGGACCAGCGTGCGCACCCTCAAGCGTCGTTTGCAGGAGGAGGGCACGTCGTACCGGCAATTGCTGAGCCAGCAGCGCAGCGCCCGGGCCCTGGAGCTGTTGGGCAACCCGGCCTTGAGCCTGACGCAGATCGCCGAACGGCTGGGCTTCAGCGACCTGTCGAGTTTTTCCCAGAGCTTCAAGCGCTGGTTTGGCGTCGCGCCCAGCGCTTATCGCCAAGGGCCTCCGGGATAAAGGCCCCGGGGCCGGCCGCTGTGGCTATAATCCCTGCTCGTTGTATTTCCGCCATCCATGTCGAGACTGTCATGACTATTTCCCTGTACGCCGCTTCCGTTCCTGTCTTCAAGCAAATGCTCAACGCCTTGAGCGATGTGCTGCACAAGGCCGAAGCTCACGCCACGGCGAAGAATATCGAACCCAATGCCTTGCTCCAGGCGCGCCTGTACCCGGACATGTTCCCGCTGGTGCGTCAGGTGCAGATCGCCGTGGACTTCGCCAAGGGCGTATCGGCCCGCCTGGCCGAGGTCGAGCTGCCCAAGTACGACGACACTGAAGTCACCTTCGCTGACCTGCAGGCGCTGATCGCCAAGGTCCTGGCCTTTATCGAGGGCATCCAGCCTTCGCAGATCGATGGCAAGGAAGGCATCGAGATCGTCACCCGTCCGGGCACTCCGAAAGAGAAGCGCTTCAGTGGCCAGTCCTACCTGCTGACCTACGGCCTGCCGCAGTTCTTCTTCCACATCACCACCACCTACGCGATCCTGCGTCACAACGGTGTGGAAGTGGGCAAGCGCGACTACATGGGCGCGTTCTAAGCTGTCCCGCTGAAGAGCGGCACGACCCTTTCAGCGCACATAAAAAAGCCCGGCCAGGTTGACCCTGGCCGGGCTTTTTAGTGGCCGTGAATCAGGCTGAGGCTTGCGCCTTGTCTTCCTGGGCCATGCACGCCGCGGCGGTGAAGAGCACGTCGGTGGAGGAGTTCAGCGCGGTTTCCGCCGAGTCTTGCAGCACGCCGATGATGAAGCCTACTGCCACTACTTGCATGGCGATTTCGCTGGGGATGCCGAACAGGCTGCAGGCCAGCGGAATCAGCAGCAGCGAGCCACCGGCGACACCGGAAGCGCCGCAGGCGCAGATCGCTGCCACCACACTGAGGAGCACGGCGGTCGGCAGGTCGACGGCGATGCCCAGGGTGTGCACGGCGGCCAGGGTCAGCACGGTGATGGTGATCGCCGCGCCGGCCATGTTGATGGTGGCGCCCAGGGGGATGGACACCGAATAGGTGTCTTCATGCAGGCCCAGGCGCTTGCTCAGTTCCAGGTTCACCGGAATGTTGGCCGCCGAACTGCGGGTGAAGAACGCGGTGATGCCGCTCTCGCGCAGGCAGGTCAGTACCAGTGGGAAGGGATTGCGGCGGATCTTCCAGAACACGATCAGCGGGTTCATCACCAGGGCCACGAACAGCATGCAGCCGATCAGTACCGCCAGCAGGTGCAGGTAGCCCAGCAGCGCATCGAAGCCGGAAGTGGCCAGGGTCGAGGCCACCAGGCCGAAGATCCCCAGGGGCGCGAAGCGGATCACCACGCGCACGATCAGGGTGACGCCATTGGACAGGTCATCAAGCACGGTGCGGGTGGTCTCGCCGGCATGACGGATGGCCACGCCCATGCCGATGGCCCAGGCCAGGATGCCGATGAAGTTGGCGTTCATCAGGGCGCTGACCGGGTTGTCCACCACGCTCAGCAGCAGGCTTTGCAGCACTTCGGTGATGCCGCCGGGAGCGGTGATGGCGACGTCGTGGGTCGACAGCACCAGGGCGGAAGGGAACAGGCTGCTGGCGATCACGGCGACCACCGCGGCAGCGAAGGTGCCCAGCAGGTAGAGCACGAGGATCGGCCGGATATGGGTTTCCTGGCCGTGCTTGTGGTTGGCGATGGAGGCCATCACCAACACGAACACCAGGATCGGTGCCACGGCCTTGAGCGCCGAGACGAAGACCTTGCCGATGAAGGTGGTGGACTTCGCCACTTCAGGTGCCAACAGGGCCAGGGCGATCCCGGCAAGCAGGCCGATGACGATCTGTGTCACCAGGCTGAGGCGTTTGAGGGTGTGCAGAAGGGAAGGAGGGGAAGCGCTCATAGCGGTATCTCTATTTTTTTTAATGTGCAGTGCATGCCGGGTACCCTGGGCCGGAAGTGGTCCGGGCTGGAGCGGCACCCATGGCTGCGGTGGTCAATGGCAACCGGCGATCGGGCCGCTTGAGTGGCAGCGCGCGATCAGGCCTGTTTCTGGCAGGGGGCGGACTTTATCACAGCAATCAGGGCTTCCCGCGTCGATGTGACGATCTGCCACTTGCCGCTGCAAGAAAAGCGACGACGTGGCGGTTGCCCTGACCCGTACACACTCTGTTAATATTCGCCATCCCCTTTTCCTATCCAGTCAGCGGGCCCTTCGGGCTGTCGCTGCTGTCGCCGTTTCTGGAGTTCTTGATGTTGTTGCCCATCCTGCTGTTGTCGGCCGCGGGTTTTACCGTGCTGACCACGGAATTCATCATCGTCGGCCTGTTGCCGTCGATTGCCCGGGACTTGCAAGTCAGTGTGTCCCAGGCCGGCTTGCTGGTGACCCTGTTCGCGTTCACCGTCGCCGCTTTCGGGCCCTTCCTGACCGCCTATTTCGCGCGTTTTCCGCGCAAGCAGCTGTTTATCAGCGTGCTGCTGATGTTTGGCCTGGCCAATACCCTGGCCGCCCTGGCGCCGAACATCTGGGTGATGTCCCTGGCGCGACTGGTGCCGGCCCTGGGGTTGCCGGTGTTCTGGGCCCTGGCCAGCGAAACGGCAGTGGACATCGTCGGCCCGGACTATGCCGGGCGCGCCATTGCCAAGATCGGCTTCGGCATTGTCTGCGCCACGGTGTTCGGGATTCCCGTGGGCACTCTGATTGCTGACGCCTTTGGCTGGCGCAGTGCTTTCGGCCTCCTGGCTCTGGTGGCCTTCGGCAAGGCCCTGCTGCTGTGGGTCTATCTGCCGACTACCAAGCCACATAACGAACAGGCGAGCCTGCGTTCGCAGTTCCGCATCCTGCGCAGCCCGCTGATGCTGGGGCATGTGCTGCTGTCGATCCTGGTGTTCAGTGGCATGTTCACTGCCTACACCTACCTGGCGGATATTCTCGAGCGCCTCGCGGGCTTTAATGGCACGTTGGTGGGTTGGTGCCTGATGGGCTTCGGCGCGGTGGGGTTGATTGGCAACTCTCTGGGGGGGCGAGCTGTGGACCGGCATCCGCTGATCGCGTCCATGGTGTTCTGTGGGTTGATGATCGGCGGCATGGTGGCCCTGGTGCCGAGCATTCATTCGACCCTGGGGTTGGCGGCAGCCATGGGCGTTTGGGGTGTGACCCAGGCAGCGTTGTTCCTGGTCAGCCATGTGCGGCTGATCAAGGCGGCACCGCAAGCACCGGCGTTCGCCGCGTCGCTGAACATCGCCGGGGCCAACCTGGGAATCGGCCTGGGGGCCATGGTCGGCGGCCGGGTGATCGATACCCTGGGGCTGGGCAGCCTGGGGTTCGCGGCGTCCGGCTTCATTTTGCTGTCCATCGTCCTGGCGTTGCTGCTGATGAACCTCAAGGCACCGGACGCCTGTCCTTCCTGATCAGTGGTTCAGGGGTGTGAACAGTTCCCGGCGCGCCCCTTCGGTGATGGCGACAATGCCGGGGTGTTTGACCTTGCGCTCCACGGAGATGGCATAGAACGATTCGGTCACGGCATCGGTCTGGCCAATCAGTTGCACGCCGTACTGTTGCCGGACCTCATCGGCAATCACGCTGGGAGCGATAAAGATCCCGCTGCCGGACTGGCCGAAGGCCTGCATCAAAGCGCTGTCATCGAATTCGCCGATGATCCGCGGTTGCAGCTGCTGTTCGGCGAACCAGCGCAATAGGCGGCTGCGAACCACGGTTTCCTGGCCCGGGATCAGCAGCGGGGCGCCGTGCAGGCCTCGGGGAAAGTCCGCACCGTGCAATCGCGCCAACTCCTCGGTGGCGAAGAAGCTGACGCCGCATTCTCCGAGTTTCTGGCTGTAACCCTTGATGTCCAGGTGCGAGGGCATGGGGCTATCGGAGATCACCAGGTCCAGGCGCTGAATGGCCAGGTCCGCCAGCAGCCGTTCCAGCTTGTCTTCGCGACAGGTCAGGCGAATCGGGTCGCTGAGCTCCATGGTCGGCGCGATCAGGCGATAGACAATGGACTTGGGCACCACGTCTGCCACGCCGACACGGAACTGGATCTGTTGCTCGTCGGGTCGGGCCCGGAGCATGGCTTCCAGTTCGCCGCCGAGCTGGAACATCTGTTCGGCGTAGGGCAGGGCCTGGCGCCCGGCTTCGCTCAGCTCCAGCTGGCGTCCGACCCGGCGAAACAGTTCGATGCCATAGGTCTGCTCCAGCAGGCTGATCTGGCCGCTGATGGTTTGTGGGGTCAGATTGAGCTGCTCGCAGGCGCGGACGATGCTGCCGGTCTTGGCTACAACCCAGAAATAATGCAGTTGGCGGTAGTTGAGCATGGTGACTGTCAGTTCGTTAAAACCGAAGTATAACTGCTAAAAATACGAATTTTCCTGAAGTATTACTCTCCTTAGAATGCCTCGCTATCGACGGGGCCCCACTTGGCCCCGTCCGTTCTATCGAGGAATACGGCATGTCATTCAAAACCCTGGGCGCAGCGTCGCTGCTGGCCCTGTCTATGCTGACCCTGGCGGGTTGTGATCAGGCGGAAAAAAGCGCTCAACAGGTGCTGGACAAGGCGGCCGAGACTGCCAAGCAAGCCATCGACGATACCCACAAGGCCGCAGAGCAAGCGTTGAGTGACGCCACGCAAAGTGTGACCGGTAAGGAAAAACCACAGGAAGACGCGGCCAAGAAGCCGGAGTCTTCCCAGGAAATCTGATCTTTCATACAACCGATTCAGGATTGACCCATGGATTACCTTTTACAACTCGCTGCCAGCCCCACTGCTTGGGTCGCCCTGGCCACCCTGGTGGTGATGGAAATCGTGCTCGGCATCGATAACCTGATCTTTATTTCCATCCTCACCAACAAGTTGCCGGAAAAGCATCGGGCCAAGGCGCGGCGCATCGGTATTGGCATGGCGTTGTTCCTGCGTCTGGCGCTGCTCAGCACCATCGCCTTCATCGTCCAGCTCACCGAGCCGGTGATCGACGTGATGGGGCAGAGCTTCTCCTGGAAAGACATGATCCTGATTGCCGGTGGCTTGTTCCTGGTGTGGAAAGCCACCACCGAGATCCACCACAGCATGGTTCCGGAGCCTGAGGGGGACAAACCCCAGACACCGGGCGTGGCCATCGGCTTTGCCGCTGCGATCGGTCAGATCCTGTTGCTGGACATGGTGTTTTCCATCGACAGCATCATTACTGCCGTGGGCATGACCGAGCACTTGCCGATCATGATCATTGCCGTGGTGGTGTCGGTACTGGTGATGCTGCTGGCTGCCGAGCCGCTCGCCAAGTTCATCAATGACAACCCGACCGTGGTGATGCTGGCCCTGGGTTTCCTGATCATGATCGGCATGACCCTGATCGCCGAAGGCTTCGGCGCTCATGTGCCCAAAGGGTATGTGTATGCGGCGATGGCGTTCTCGGCGGCCATTGAAAGCCTGAACATGCTGGCTCGTCGGGCTCGGCAGAAGCGTCAGGCGGCGCAGGCCGAGGGCTGATTCGCAATCATGGCAAACGGCCGTCTGTACTCCTTGGAGTCAGGCGGCCGTGTTGTTTTTGGGAGAGCGCAAATGCTGATCAGTGAGCAGGGGCAGGGCGTCGGGCGGCTTTTGCGGTCTTGATGTCGGGGGTGGACTGCTGGGGCTGATGATGGTGGCGGCGGGTGATGCGCAGCACGCCCCAGAGCATTGCAGCGGCTACGGCCAGCCAGCCCAGGATCAGCATCACTATCGTCGTTGTCAGGCTCATAAGTGCCTCCTTGATGCCCTGTCCAGGGCACACACTCTTACCAATGGACAGTCTAGTAGCCTCTGTGTTTCAGGCTATTGACCAATAGTCGAGAGTCTTCGAACACTTCGCTCTATGGTTTGCAATTAACTGCCGCCTAACGCTATACCCTTGCCCGTGAGCACCCTATGATCAAGTCCCCAGCCGGGACCGGGTCGTCCGGCGTTTGAATATAGAGAGCGATGATGGTGCGGGTATTTCCTCGATTTCGAGCGGCGTTGCTGGTCAGCGCCTGTGTCTTGAGCCTGGCCGGTTGTGCTGGCAGCGTGCAACCCGAGATCCAGCGCCTGCCGGAGCGGGTGGAGCTCAACA
This sequence comes from Pseudomonas sp. JDS08PS003, assembly GCF_045013505.1. Classification (NCBI taxonomy): domain Bacteria; kingdom Pseudomonadati; phylum Pseudomonadota; class Gammaproteobacteria; order Pseudomonadales; family Pseudomonadaceae; genus Pseudomonas; species Pseudomonas sp. JDS08PS003. Next base: position 4,883,199 of record NZ_CP120724.1, on the reverse strand, counting down.
GCGTGCCGTTTTTCCGTGGAGAGATGTATCAAAGTGGCCCCGGAGCCTTGGCTGGCATGCTGTCGCAACAGGGCATCGTGATTACTCCGGGGCTGTTGGACAAACCCTTGCACCTGCCTGGCGCCGAGGCGCAATTGCAGCAGAACATGCAGAGCCTGGCGCGTGAGTACGGGATGGTGGTCTATCCCCTGGATGAGCATTTAGCAGCCCTGCTGACCCAGGTGGCGGCGGGTTATCCGGTACTGGTGCGCTTTACCGAAGGTTCGACGTTCTGGGCTGAACCGCGTTATGCGGTATTGGCCGGCTATAACCGGGACAAGCAAACAGTGCTGCTGCGCGGAGCGAAAAGCCGTCGGCAACTGATGAGCTTCAGTGAGTTCGAGTCTTCCTGGAAGAACGCCGGGAGCTTTGCGGTATTGATTCAGGCGCCCGATCAGCTGCCGGCCAAGGTCGATCGCCAACGCTGGTTCAAAGCCGCCAATGAACTGGGGCAGGCCGGTCAGGAACAGGCGGCGGCCAGGGCCAGCAAAGCGCTCGACAGCCACTGAAGCCTGCAGACAACAACGGCGCCATGGGGCGCCGTTGTTGTGCTTGAGTATCAGTGCGAGGCTTGAGGGGCCGCGGTCTGACGGTTCTTGAGGTTTTTGTCGGCCTTGTAGCGCAAGGCTACGTCCGGTACCGAGCCACTCTTGCCGGTTTCTACCCAGTTGCGGATGCGGCTGGCGTCGGCGAAGTGGGTGTACTTGCCGAAGGCATCGAGAATCACCAGGGCTACCGGGCGATTGCTCATGCTGGTGACCAGCACCAGGCAGTGACCTGCCTGATTGGTAAAGCCGGTCTTGGTGATCTTGATGTCCCATTTTTCCTTGTTGACCAAATGGTCGGTGTTGCGAAAGCCCAGGGTGTAGTTGGGCTTGCGGAATGCCACGGTCTTTTCCTTGGTGGTGCTCAGTTCACTCAGCAGCGGGTATTTGCGGGCGGCCACCAGCAATTTGCTCAGGTCGCGAGCCGTGGACACGTTATGGATCGACAGACCGGTGGGTTCCACATAGCGGGTGTGGGTCATTCCCAGGGACTTGGCCTTGGCGTTCATGGCTGCGATAAAGGCCGGGTAGCCTCCCGGGTAGTGATGGGCCAGGCTGGCGGCGGCACGGTTTTCCGAGGACATCAGGGCGATCAGCAGGGTATCCCGACGGCTTAGTTCACTGTTGAGCTTGACCCGGGAGAACACGCCTTTCATTTCCGGGGTGTCGCTGATGTTCATGGAGATGTATTCGTCCAGGGGCAGCTTGGCGTCCAGAACCACCATAGCGGTCATCAGTTTGGTCACCGAAGCGATGGGCACTACGACGTCGGGATTGCTGGAATAGATGACTTTGTTGGTTTGCAGGTCCAGCAGCAGGGCGCTGCCGGATGCAATATGCAATTGTGAAGTGTCTCTTGGCGCCGCGGTGGTTTCGCTGGCGTCGACGCTGTGCGCGATCAAGGTGCCGGACACAGCAAACAACAAGCTGAGGATGGAGAGACGAATTTTCACGCGGGCGGACTCAATAAAGATGGATATGCCGTTTGGCAACGGGCTTTTTCGGGAAAACGTTACATTTTATGAATATAGCTGAGGTACTGTCGATTGTTCTTCAGCGGTCAGTCGAAAACCCTTAAAAACCAAGAAAAAACACCGTTTTTTCCTGAGCGGTACTGCGGTTTCAGAATAGGCCGGGTGCGATCCTGAGCGCTAAGATTCAGGTGCGATAAAGAGCTCCGGGGCGGTGTAGCGTTGGCGCATAAAAAAACCCGCCATTGGCGGGTTTTTTATACGCTGTCGAAAACTTAGCTGTGCAGCGATTCGGCGGCGTACAGGGTGTTTTCCAGCAGGCAGGCGCGGGTCATGGGGCCTACGCCACCCGGTACTGGAGTGATCCAGCCTGCGCGGGGCAGGGCGGTTTCATAAACCACGTCGCCCACCAGCTTGCCGTCTTCCTGGCGATTGATGCCGACGTCGATGACGATAGCGCCTTCCTTGATCCACTCGCCCTTGACCAGGCCTGGCTTGCCTGCTGCAACGACTACCAGGTCGGCACGGCCAACGTGGCCAGCCAAATCCTTGGTGAAGCGGTGGGTGACGGTCACGGTGCAACCAGCCAACAGCAACTCCATGGCCATCGGGCGTCCGACGATATTGGATGCGCCGACTACTACTGCATCCATGCCATACAGATCGGCACCGGTGCTTTCCAGCAGGGTCATGATGCCTTTCGGAGTGCAGGGTCGCAGCAGGGGAATGCGTTGGGCCAAACGCCCGACGTTATAAGGATGGAAGCCATCCACGTCTTTGTCCGGACGAATGCGTTCTAGTAGTAGAGAGGCATCCAGGTGCTCAGGGAGTGGCAGCTGTAGCAGGACACCGTCGATGTTCGGGTCATCGTTGAGGCGATCGATCAAGCCAGCCAGGGCTTCTTGAGTGGTGTCGGCGGGCAAGTCATAGGCTTGTGAAAGGAAGCCGACCTCTTCGCAGTCTTTACGCTTGTGCGAGACATAAACCTGAGAGGCCGGGTCGCTGCCGACCAGAATCACCGCAAGGCCCGGAGTACGCAGGCCTTGCTGGCGACGCTCGGCGACACGTTTGGCGATCTGCTGGCGCAAGCTAGCGGCGATCGCTTTGCCGTCGATTAGTTGTGCAGTCATGACGCGTGATTAACCATCGAGAGGGAGAGAAAAAGAGAACGCATTCTCGCATGTCGGAACGTGAGGGCAAAGGCGCTTGGTCTGCAAATTCCCCTAACTCCTTTAATTAAATGAATTTTTTTCAAAAAAGAGTTGACGACCTAAAGGCTCGTCTATAACATTCGTCGCACTTGTCGGGCACAGCCTAGCACTGGTTAAGAAGGTCGGGCAGAGTTGATGTTTAGCTCGTAACGACTGAAAGCAATTAGTTTGTAATCGTTAAAGAATACAGATTAATAAGGCGCCCGTAGCTCAGCTGGATAGAGCATCCGCCTTCTAAGCGGATGGTCGCAGGTTCGAGTCCTGCCGGGTGCGCCATTAGGCAGCTTTGGCACAAGTAACGCAATATGGTGGGCGTAGCTCAGTTGGTAGAGCACAGGATTGTGACTCCTGTTGTCGTGGGTTCGATCCCCATCGTCCACCCCATATTCGAAGAAGGCGCCAGATTAATAGTCTGGCGCCTTTGCTTTAAAAGCTTGTTAAGCGGACGTGGTGGAATTGGTAGACACACTGGATTTAGGTTCCAGCGCCGCAAGGTGTAAGAGTTCGAGTCTCTTCGTCCGCACCAATAAAGTAGCTAGTTAATAGCAGATTACGGCGCAGCACCTGAAAAGGGCTGCGCCGTTTTCGTTTCTGGGTCCGGTATGTCCAGTGGTTCCGCAAATAATGGGGTGGCTGGGCTGGGCAATGGTTGGCCTTTGGTCGCCGGGTGCTCGGATCTTGGCTATTGGTTGGTGTTTGTCAGGGGTGCTCTGAGCGACTCCTTCTATATATAGAAGGGTTGGTGTAGAGGCTCTGGTTGGATTCGTAGTATTTGCTCTCATGGCGAGGCTCAACCCTTTGTCCTCGCCTTCACATTGTCGGCTGTTTTTTACCCGTTTTCAGTAGGGTGACTTCTTGAGTTTGACCCACTAGAATGCATGCCCTTGATTCTGGGGTCGGAAAACGGCCGGCTAACGTCTGTGCAACGAGGAATATCCATGCAAGTTTCTGTTGAAAATACTTCTGCTCTTGAGCGCCGCATGAGCATCACCGTGCCGGCTGAGCGCATCGAGAGCCAGGTCAACAAGCGTCTGCAGCAGACTGCCCAAAAGGCCAAAATTGCGGGCTTCCGTCCTGGCAAGGTTCCAATGAGCGTGATTCGTCAGCGTTATGAGGCTGATGCGCGTCAAGAAGCAGTAGGTGATGTGATCCAGGCTTCCTTCTATGAGGCCGTTGTTGAGCAGAAGCTGAACCCGGCTGGCGCTCCTTCGGTCGAGCCTAAGGTGCTGGAGAAGGGCAAGGATCTGGAATACGTTGCCACTTTCGAAGTTTTCCCAGAGTTCACGGTTGCCGGTTTCGAAAACATCGCTGTTGAGCGTCTGAGCGCTGACGTGGCTGATGCTGATCTGGACAACATGCTGGAAATCCTGCGTAAGCAGAATGTTCGCTTCGAAGTTGCTGATCGCGCTGCGCAGAACGATGATCAACTGAACATCGACTTTGTAGGTAAGGTTGACGGTGAAGCTTTCGCAGGCGGTTCGGCTAAAGGTACCCAGTTGGTACTGGGTTCCGGTCGCATGATCCCTGGCTTCGAAGACGGTCTGGTCGGTGCCAAGGCCGGTGAAGAGCGTGTTCTGAGCCTGACCTTCCCTGAGAACTATCAGAACCTGGATCTGGCCAACAAGGCTGCCGAGTTCACAGTGACTGTTAACAGCGTTTCCGAGCCTAAGCTGCCAGAGCTGACTGAAGAGTTCTTCGCTCAATTCGGTATCAAGGAAGCCGGTTTGGAAGGTTTCCGTGCCGAAGTTCGCAAGAACATGGAGCGCGAACTGCGCCAGGCCATCAAGTCCAAGGTGAAGAATCAGGTTATGGACGGTCTGCTGGCCTCCAACCCGATCGAAGTGCCGAAGGCACTGCTGGAAAACGAAGTTAACCGTCTGCGCGTTCAGGCTGTCCAGCAATTCGGTGGCAACATCAAGCCGGACCAACTGCCTGCCGAGCTGTTCGAAGAGCAAGCCAAGCGCCGTGTAGTGCTGGGCCTGATCGTTGCTGAAGTTGTTAAGCAATTCGATCTGAAGCCTGATGAAGACCGTGTTCGCGAGCTGATCCAGGAAATGGCTTCGGCTTACCAAGAGCCTGAGCAGGTCGTGTCCTGGTACTACAAGAACGAGCAGCAATTGAACGAAGTCCGTTCGGTTGTGCTGGAAGAACAAGTTGTGGATACTGTTCTGCAGAAAGCTAGCGTGACCGACAAATCGGTCTCTTACGAAGAAGCGGTCAAGCCGGTAGAAGCACCTCAAGCCGACTGATTTTCTTCTCGTTCGAAGCACACACCATAAGCCAGCCTTCGCGCTGGCTTATGCGTATTCAAGACGTGACTATTTGGGAGTGACTGCAGAGCATGTTCCGTAATTCGTATATTCAGCAGAACTCTGATATCCAGGCCGCAGGCGGTCTGGTCCCGATGGTTGTCGAGCAGTCTGCTCGTGGCGAGCGCGCCTACGACATCTACTCGCGCCTCCTCAAGGAGCGAGTGATCTTCCTGGTAGGTCCCGTAGAAGACTACATGGCCAACCTGATCTGTGCGCAACTGCTATTCCTTGAAGCGGAAAACCCGGACAAGGACATCCATCTCTATATCAACTCCCCGGGCGGCTCGGTGACGGCTGGCATGTCGATCTACGACACCATGCAGTTTATCAAGCCTAACGTTTCAACCACCTGTATTGGTCAGGCATGCAGCATGGGTGCGTTCTTGCTGACGGCCGGTGCCCCTGGCAAGCGTTTCTGCCTGCCAAACTCCCGAGTGATGATTCACCAGCCACTGGGCGGTTTCCAAGGCCAGGCGTCGGATATCGAAATCCATGCCAAGGAAATCCTCTTCATCCGTGAGCGTCTTAACACGCTGATGGCCAAGCATAGCGGGCGTACTCTGGAAGAAATTGAGCGCGATACCAATCGCGATAACTTCATGAGCGCCGAAGCAGCGCGTGAGTACGGGTTGATCGATGAAGTAATCAACCAGCGCCCCGCTTAAAATAAGCAGCTCAAAATAGGCTTGGTCAGTTGTTCTGATCAGTGGCGGGCTTGAAAAAGCCCGCAATAGCCTTCATCTTGTGTTGCAAGCCTATCGGATTTGGATCGAACGAATGACTGACACCCGCAACGGCGAGGACAACGGCAAACTGCTTTATTGCTCCTTCTGTGGCAAAAGCCAGCATGAAGTGCGCAAATTGATTGCCGGCCCCTCGGTCTTTATCTGCGACGAGTGCGTCGACTTGTGCAATGACATCATCCGTGAGGAGGTGCAGGAAGCACAGGCCGAGAGCAGCGCGCATAAATTGCCTTCGCCTAAAGAAATCAGCGGCATCCTTGATCAATACGTGATTGGTCAGGAGCGTGCAAAAAAGGTTCTGGCGGTAGCGGTGTACAACCACTACAAGCGTCTGAACCAGCGTGACAAGAAGAGTGACGACGTCGAACTTGGCAAGAGCAACATCTTGCTGATCGGCCCTACAGGTTCGGGTAAGACGCTGTTGGCGGAAACCCTGGCTCGTCTGTTGAATGTACCGTTCACTATCGCCGACGCAACCACCCTGACCGAAGCCGGTTATGTGGGGGAGGACGTCGAGAACATCATTCAGAAGTTGCTGCAGAAGTGCGACTACGACGTAGAGAAAGCCCAGATGGGCATTGTCTATATCGATGAGATTGACAAGATCTCCCGCAAGTCTGACAACCCTTCGATCACCCGGGACGTTTCCGGGGAAGGTGTTCAGCAAGCCCTGTTGAAGCTAATTGAAGGCACGGTTGCCTCCGTTCCGCCGCAAGGTGGTCGCAAGCACCCGCAGCAGGAATTTCTGCAAGTCGATACTCGCAACATCCTGTTCATCTGTGGTGGCGCGTTCTCCGGGCTGGAAAAGGTTATTCAAAACCGCTCCACCCGTGGCGGCATTGGTTTCAATGCCGAGGTGCGCAGCAAGGAAGAGGGCAAGAAAGTTGGTGAGTCCCTGCGTGAAGTCGAACCTGATGACTTGGTCAAGTTTGGTCTGATCCCGGAATTCGTCGGCCGTCTGCCGGTTCTTGCAACCCTTGATGAGTTGGACGAAGCAGCGTTGATTCAGATCCTCACTGAACCGAAGAATGCCTTGACCAAGCAGTACGCCAAGTTGTTCGAGATGGAAGGTGTCGACCTGGAGTTCCGTACCGACGCCCTGAAGTCGGTCGCCAAACGCGCACTTGAACGCAAGACAGGCGCTCGTGGCCTGCGTTCGATTCTCGAAGGTGTTCTGCTCGACACTATGTATGAGATCCCCTCGCAATCCGAGGTGAGTAAAGTAGTGATCGACGAAAGCGTTATTGAAGGTAAGTCCCAGCCACTGTACATCTATGAAAACAGTGAGCCGACGGCCAAGGCGGCGCCAGACGCGTAAGCGTTGCGCTGTTGGATTGAAAGAAGGGGCCTTCGGGCCCCTTTGCTTTTAGCGTCTTAAAGTGCTGTCTTTAAGCTTGTTTTTTTTACAGGCAGCCCCCATCTTGGTTTCAAGCTTACTTCCATCTGTTTACGGCCGTACGGCCGCCGTAGAGGCGAAATCATGAAGACAACCATCGAATTGCCTCTCCTGCCATTGCGTGATGTTGTGGTTTATCCGCACATGGTTATCCCGCTGTTTGTGGGGCGCGAGAAGTCTATCGAAGCCCTTGAGGCAGCGATGACGGGCGACAAGCAGATTCTCTTGCTGGCACAGAGAAACCCTGCTGATGACGATCCCGGTGAAGATGCACTCTATCGCGTAGGTACCATTGCGACTGTCTTGCAGTTGCTCAAGCTGCCTGACGGCACCGTCAAGGTGTTGGTTGAAGGTGAACAGCGCGGTGCTGTAGAGCGCTTCAGCGAAGTTGATGGCCATTGCCGCGCAGAAGTCTCCCTGATTGATGAAGTGGATGCTCCTGATCGTGAGTCGGAAGTGTTCGTTCGTAGCTTGCTGTCCCAGTTCGAACAATATGTGCAACTGGGCAAGAAAGTTCCTGCCGAGGTGTTGTCCTCCCTCAACAGCATCGACGAGCCAAGCCGCCTGGTGGATACCATGGCCGCGCATATGGCGTTGAAGATCGAGCAGAAGCAGGAAATCCTCGAGATCATCGATTTGTCTGCTCGGGTCGAGCATGTCCTGGCATTGCTGGATGCCGAGATCGATCTGCTGCAGGTGGAAAAACGCATTCGTGGCCGCGTCAAAAAGCAAATGGAACGCAGCCAGCGCGAGTACTACCTGAATGAGCAGATGAAGGCCATTCAGAAAGAGCTGGGCGATGGTGACGAAGGTCACAATGAAATCGAAGAGCTGAAGAAGCGCATCGATGCCGCCGGCTTGCCAAAAGACGCCATGACCAAGGCTCAGGCCGAGCTCAACAAGCTCAAGCAGATGTCGCCGATGTCTGCCGAGGCGACTGTGGTTCGCTCCTATATCGATTGGCTGGTTCAGGTGCCTTGGAAGGCCCAGAGCAAGGTGCGTCTCGACCTGGCCCGCGCCGAAGATATTCTCGATGCCGACCACTATGGTCTGGAAGAGGTCAAAGAGCGGATTCTCGAATACCTCGCCGTACAAAAGCGCGTTAAGAAGATTCGTGGTCCGGTGTTGTGCCTCGTTGGTCCTCCTGGGGTGGGTAAGACCTCCCTTGCAGAGTCGATCGCCAACGCGACCAACCGTAAGTTTGTGCGTATGGCTCTGGGTGGCGTACGTGATGAAGCGGAAATCCGTGGGCATCGTCGGACTTACATCGGTTCGATGCCAGGAAGATTGATTCAAAAGATGACAAAGGTTGGCGTTCGCAACCCACTGTTCCTGCTCGATGAAATCGACAAGATGGGCAGTGATATGCGCGGTGATCCGGCGTCGGCGTTGCTGGAGGTCCTGGACCCTGAGCAGAACCACAACTTCAACGATCACTATCTGGAAGTCGATTACGACCTCTCTGATGTGATGTTCCTTTGCACCTCCAACTCGATGAATATTCCTCCAGCGTTGCTGGACCGGATGGAGGTGATTCGTCTGCCGGGCTACACCGAGGACGAGAAGATCAACATCGCGGTCAAGTACCTGTCGCCCAAGCAGATTCAGGCCAACGGGCTGAAGAAAGGCGAGCTGGAATTCGACCCTGATGCGATTCGCGACATCATCCGCTACTACACCCGTGAAGCCGGTGTACGGGGCCTGGAGCGTCAGATTGCAAAGGTTTGCCGCAAGGCGGTGAAAGAGCATGCGATGGAAAAGCGCTTCTCGGTGAAGGTCACTTCCGACCTGCTGGAGCACTTCCTGGGTGTGCGTAAATTCCGCTACGGTCTGGCCGAGCAGCAGGATCAGATCGGTCAGGTGACCGGTCTGGCCTGGACTCAGGTGGGTGGTGAGTTGCTGACGATCGAAGCCGCTGTGGTTCCAGGCAAGGGCCAGTTGATCAAGACCGGTTCCCTCGGGGATGTCATGGTCGAGTCGATCACTGCCGCGCTGACCGTGGTCCGCAGTCGTGCCAAGAGCTTGGGCATCCCCCTGGACTTCCACGAGAAGCGCGACACCCACATCCACATGCCGGAAGGGGCCACCCCTAAAGACGGTCCTAGCGCGGGCATAGGCATGTGCACGGCGTTGGTTTCAGCGCTGACCGGCATTCCGGTGCGGGCTGATGTGGCGATGACGGGGGAAATCACCTTGCGTGGTCAGGTATTGGCCATCGGCGGGCTGAAAGAGAAATTACTCGCAGCTCATCGGGGTGGAATCAAGACGGTGATCATTCCTGAAGAGAATGTTCGCGATTTGAAAGAAATTCCTGACAATATCAAGCAGGATCTGCAGATTAAACCAGTTAAATGGATTGACGAAGTCCTGCAAATTGCGCTGCAATACGCGCCGGAGCCCTTGCCGGATGTGGCTCCCGAGATAGTTGCAAAGGACGAAAAACGCGAGTCTGACTCTAAGGAAAGAATTAGCACGCATTAGTACGCATTAGCCTGGGGGGCTTCCTTGACAGCTTTTTAGAGCCCTTGTTATAAAGCGGCTCTTAAGTGTCTGTAGGCCATTCAGCACTCGTTTTTGCTTTCACCAAAAAACTTAGAATCATACTCATAGATATATAAGGGGACTTAGAGTGAACAAGTCGGAACTGATTGATGCTATCGCTGCATCTGCTGATCTCCCGAAAGCTGCTGCTGGCCGTGCGCTGGACGCAGTAATCGAATCCGTTACTGGCGCTCTGAAGGCCGGTGACTCTGTTGTTCTGGTTGGTTTCGGTACTTTCTCCGTAACTGATCGTCCAGCTCGTATCGGTCGTAACCCACAGACCGGTAAGACTCTGGAAATCGCTGCCGCTAAAAAGCCAGGTTTCAAAGCCGGTAAAGCACTGAAAGAAGCCGTAAACTAAGTTTCTTCAGGGTCTTTGCCCATCCGGGTCGGGGTCATGCCTGATCTGGCAGCGGGGCGCCAGTAGGCCGGTGCATCACCGGCCAACGCCGAGGGTCGCAGGTTCAGCTCTCGTCCGCTCCGCCAGTTACGAGAAGGCGCATCCTCGGATGCGCCTTTCTTCTATCCGGACTCTACCCACGCTCCACGGTTGCTTAAATTGAAGTACAGCCGTTTCTGGGGGACGCATGCTGCAGAATATCAGGGACAATTCACAAGGCTGGATTGCCAAAACCATCATCGGGGTCATCGTCGCACTGCTGGCGTTGACCGGTTTCGATGCCATTTTCAAGGCCACTACCCATAACCAGGACGCGGCCAAGGTCAACGGCGAGGAAATCACTCAGAACGAGTTGAGCCAGGCCGTCGACATGCAACGTCGTCAACTGATGCAACAGTTGGGCAAAGACTTCGATGCCTCCCTGCTGGATGAGAAGATGCTGCGCGAAGCCGCTCTGAAAGGGCTGATCGACCGCAAGCTGTTGCTGCAAGGTGCACAGGATTCCAAGTTTGCCTTCTCCGAAGGCGCGCTGGACCAGGTGATCCTGCAGACGCCGGAGTTCCAGGTTGAAGGCAAATTCAGCCCTGAGCGTTTCGATCAAGTGATTCGTCAGCTGGGCTACACCCGTCTGCAATTCCGTCAGATGCTGGCTCAGGAAATGCTGATCGGCCAAGTGCGTGCCGGTCTGGCGGGCAGTGGTTTCGTCACCGACGCTCAGGTACTGGCGTTCGCTCGTCTGGAAAAACAGACCCGTGATTTCGCTTCGCTGAGCATCAAGGCCGATCCGGCAGCGGTCAAACTGACCGATGACGAGGTCAAGGCCTACTACGATCAGCACGCCAAGGAGTTCATGACTCCCGACCAAGTGGTGATTGATTACATCGAGCTGAAGAAGGCCGCCTTCTTTGATCAGGTCAGTGTCAAGGACGAGGACCTGCAAGCGCTGTATCAGAAAGAAATTGCCAACCTGTCCGAGCAGCGTCGTGCCGCGCACATCCTGATCGAAGTCAACGATAAGGTGAACGAGGCTCAGGCCAAGGCCAAGATCGAAGAGATCCAGGCCCGTCTGGCCAAGGGCGAAAGCTTCGAGGCACTGGCCAAGGAGTTCTCCCAGGATCCAGGCTCGGCCAATAACGGTGGTGACTTGGGCTATGCCGGTCCAGGTGTTTATGACCCAACCTTCGAGAAGGCGCTGTATGCGCTGAACAAGGATCAGGTCTCGGCACCGGTGCGTACTGACTTCGGATACCACCTGATCAAACTGTTGGGTATCGAAGCTCCGGAAGTACCGAGCTTTGCCAGTCTCAAGGACAAGCTGACCCGCGACCTGAAAACTCAGCAGGTCGAGCAGCGTTTTGTCGAGGCGACCAAGCAGTTGGAGGACTCGTCGTTCGAGGCCTCCGATCTGGCACAACCGGCTCAGGACCTGAAGCTGACTGTTCACACCTCCGCGCCATTTGGTCGTGAGGGTGGCGACGGCATCGCCGCCAACCGTGCAGTGGTGCAAGCCGCGTTCAGCACTGAAGTCCTCGACGAGGGTGCCAACAGCACCGCCATTGAACTGGACCCGGAAACTGTCGTGGTGCTGCGTGCCAAAGAGCACCGCAAGCCTGAGCAGCTGCCGCTGGAAAGCGTCGCCAGCGCCATTCGCACGCAATTGGCCAAGGAGCACGCCAGTGCTGCAGCCAAGACCAAGGCTGAAGAGTTGATTGCCAGCCTGCGTGATGGCAAGACCGCGCTGAACAAGCCGGTTGATGGCCAGAACTGGAAAGTCGCACAAGCTGTGACCCGTGGTCAGGACGGTATCGACCCGGCTGTTCTGCAGGCGTTGTTCCGCATGAACAAGCCGGAGTCCAAGGACAAGCCGACCTTCACCAGCGTGACCCTGCCTAACGGCAATCTGCTGGTGCTGCAGCTCAATGGCGTCAATGAAGCCGCTGCGCCGACCGAGGAAGAGAAGGCTCAATACCGTCGCTTCCTGGCCTCGCGTGTAGGGCAGCAAGACTTTGCCGCCTACCGCAAGCAGTTGGAGAACCAGGCGGACATCAAGCGTTACTAATGCCTGAACCGCAGTGTTGAAAAGACCCCGGCCGAAACGCCGGGGTCTTTTTTTGCATTGCTGGTTGCATCGGCCCCTGGCCAGGGGGCGTCGGCAGCCTGGTGCGCAGGGCCTCAGTAGCTGGAAGGGAAACCCTGGCGCCTGGCACAGGACGCCACCAGCAAGGTCATCAGCAACAAGACCCCAACGACCCAGGGGAAGGTGGCCACGCCCGGTCCCTGCAGTAGCAGGGCGCCGGCCAGGCCACCTCCGGCGATGGCCAGGTTCCACAGAGTGACCAGCATCGATTGCGCCGTGTCGGCATGATCGCCGGCAGTCTTGGCCAGCGCGGTCTGTAGCAGGGTGGCCATGCCACCGAAAGACAATCCCCAGATCGCTGTCGCGGCATAGGTTGCCATCGGCCACTGGCTGAGGAACCCCAACAGCAGCGCTGCCGCCATGAACAGCAGGCAGCTGAGCAGCACCAGTCGACGCAACCAGCGGTCAATCAGCAGACCGACGATCCAGATACTCAGCAGCGCCGCTAGGCCGAACACCAGCAAGATTTGTTCGATCTGTCCGGCAAGTCCCAGGGGCTGGAGAAAGGGGGCGATGTAGGTGTAGAGAATGTTGTGCCCCAGCACATAGGCAAAGGTCACGAACAGCACTGGCTTGATCCCTGGCAGGGCCAGGACTCGACGTGGCGACAAGCGTTTCTGCGCACGCAGACCGGGGAAGTCGGGCACCTGCGCAAGCACCCAGCCTATCAGGCCCAGGGTCAGCAGCGTCATGACTGCAAAGCTCATGCGCCAGCCCACCAGATTGCCCAGCCAGGTTCCGGCGGGCATTCCCACTGACAGAGCCACCGGCGCGCCGAGCATGGCCAGCGTGATTGCCCGGCCCTGCAAGTGGGGCGCCACCATGCGGCTGGCATATCCGGCCAGCAAGGCCCAGAGCAGGCCGGCAAAGACCCCGGCGAAGAAGCGTGCCACCAGGATCAGGTTGTAGTCACTGGAGAGGGCAGTAACGCTATTGACCACGGCAAAGCCGGCAATGGCGAGCAACAGTAAGGGGCGCCGCCGCCAACCCTGGGTGAGGATGATCAGCGGAATGGCGGCCAGTAGCGATCCCAGGGCATAGAAGGTCACTAGCTGGCCAATCAGTGCGGGGGAGACGCCAAGGTTGGCACTCATTTGTGGGAGTAGGCCGGCCGGCAGAGTCTCGGTCATCAGGGTAATGAAACCGGCACTGGCGAGAGCCAGCAGGCCGCCGACAGGCAGGCGTTCGCGGGTCTCGACGGGCGCTTGTAACAGTTCGCAGGTATTGGCGGAGTTGCTCATGGTCGGGCACCGTTGCGCAGGGGCAGAAATGAAGCTCACAGGGTAGGGCTCTGCGCATGGCGGAAAAATAGGCTAAGGTTCCGAACTTATCGGACATAGAAGTCCTTAATTGCAGGAGGACAGAATGGACTGGCTGGGCAGTATTCCGGTGTTCATGCAGGTGGCCGAGACGCGTAGCTTTACCGAAGCAGGGCGTCTATTGGGAGTGTCTTCCTCAGCCGTGGGCAAGAGCATCGCGCGGCTGGAGGAGCGTCTGGAGACACGCCTGTTCCACCGCACCACCCGCAGTATCAGCCTGACCGCGGAGGGGGCCGGGCTCCTCGAACGCTGCCGCCGGATAGCCACCGAAGCGGAGGCCGCAGAGTTTCAGCTGTGCGATTCCTCCAGTGCGCCCGTAGGCAAGTTGCGAATCAGTGCTCCCCAAGTTCACGGACTGTTGATGCCGGTGCTGGCGGAGTTCATGCAGCGTTATCCGCAGATCGAGCTGGACGTCGACCTTTCCGATCGCATGGTGGATGTGGTGGAGGAGGGGTTTGATCTGGTGGTGCGCACGGGCAATCCCAAGGACTCCCGGCTTCTGGCCCGACAATTGGGGCGCTTTCGCATGGTGCTGGTGGGCAGTCCCGAATATTTCCAGCAGCGGGGCTTGCCGCAGTCTCCCCAGGAACTGCGCGAGCACGCCTGCCTGCGGCACACCTTTCACCACACCGGAAAACTTGAGCCGTGGCCGTTCAGGCCCCAGGCCCACGTGCCTGAACCGCTGCTGCCGACCCGTTTGACCAGCAGCTCCATCGAGGCCGTGGAACACGCCGCCCGCAGCGGCCTGGGTATCGCCTGTCTGCCGGATTTCATGGTGCAGGCGGCGGTCCGCCGGGGAGCGTTGCAGACCGTGCTCGACGAGTACCTGGAACACAACGGCACGTTCTGGGTGCTGTGGCCATCGAGCCGGCACGCGGCGGCGAAGCTGCGGGTGTTGATCGAGCACTTGAGCGAGCGACTTTTTCCGGCAAACAGCGGTCAGTAAACTTGTGTGAAATTTAAGACACCAATTACCTGCGCGGTGCGGCGTTGATCTGTTGCACAATATGCGCCGGAGCGTTTTCCTCAGGATTTTCGATGTTTAGATCATTTCATCTGCGTGCCGCAGCCGCGGCGTTGCTGTTGTCTGCTGTTGCCGGCTGTTCGTCGCACAAGACCGCCATCTACGAGCATGAAAGCTTCGATGATTCCGGCACTTTTTCGCGCAATTACCCGGTAAGTGATGCCGCTTCCTGTGAGGCCGCACGGCGGGCTCTGCTGAGCCAGGGCTACATCATCACCAGCAACGACCCGAAGCTGGTCAGTGGCCACAAGAGCTTCCAGCAGACCGGTGAGACCCATCTGGAGATCAGCTTCAATGTGGTCTGTGCCCAGGACGGCAGCGGCGACCAGCGTTCGACGGTGTTTGCCAACGCCTTGCAGGACCGTTATGCACTGAAGAAGGTGAACAACTCGGCCAGCCTTGGCGTGGGTGTGCTGGGTTCGGTGTCGATGCCGATCGGTTCCACCGACGATTCCATGGTCAAGGTGGCCAGTGAGACGGTGTCGTCCGCCAAGTTCTATGAGCGCTACTTCGCCCTGGTCGAGCTGTTTTTGCCCCAGGAAGTGAAGAAGGCCGCACATATAGAAGAGAAGCCCAAGGCTGATCTGGGCGTTCCCGAAAACAAGCCCGAGGCGCAACCCACTCCCGATTCCAAGCCACAGAGCGCTGTGATCGAGCCGAGTGCGGTCGCCGCGCCGCTGGTGCCCGCGAGCGAGCCTGAGCCGACGCTCTCCCAGCCATTGGCTCCACCGGCGGAGGCCGTGCCGATTGTGCCGGCTGCCAGCAGTGAGCTGGCGCCTGCCAATCAAGCCGTCACTCCACCCCCCGCCAGCAGTCTGCCGCCGCCGACCGAGCCGATTCCCGCTCTGCCGGGCAGCGGGCACTGATCGGTTCGAGGGCGCTCGGGTCGACTCTTTAAAGTCGGCCCGACATTTACGTACGTCGCGCTGGCCTCGACTGCAATCGTTGCCGTTGTATGGGTATCCACCGTTTAAATTTCTCACGGGCTGTTACGTTTTAACGACATAAATCTTGACCGGGGGGGTAGTATTTTTTCTGTCATCCCGGCACTTTATGCTGGTCCCGATAGTCATTAGGCACAGGGTTATTCAATCAACGGAAAAGGAGTCCGCCATGGACGAATACCAAGAGGAACTGCTGGAGTATCAAGCTTTTGAGCTCGATCCCCTGGAACCAGCAGAAGACGCCACCGAGCTGTAACGCCGGTGGCGTTTTTTTTAGCCGAATTGTCGGTGGCTACGCCGGAATTCCCCCGGGGTCTGCCCGTTCCAACGCTTGAAAGCCCGCTGAAATGCCTCGGCTGAGGCAAAGCCCAACAGATAGGCAATCTCGCCGAATGCCAGTTCGGTATCGCGGATATAGGTCATGGCCAGGTCGCGGCGAGTGTCGTTGAGAATCGCCCGAAACTGCGTCCCTTCTTCCGCCAGCTTGCGCCGCAGGGTCCAGGTCGGCAGCTTCAGGCGCATCGCCACTTCTTCCAGGTCCGGCTCTCGGCCACCGTTGAGCAGGGGGCCCAGCAACTGAATGATGCGTTCGCGCAGGCTGCGGGTCCGGGTCAGTTGTTCCAGTTCTCTTTCACATAACTGCAGCAGATGCCGCCAGGTGCTTGGGCAATGCTCCGGGTTGCGTAGGGCCAGGTTGGCCTGGCTCAAGCGCAGCTGGTTCTGTTCAGCGCCGAACTGTATGGGCGTTGGGCCGAGCAGGGCATAGGCGTCGTGATAGTCCGGGCGCTCGAACTCGATGTCGATCTGCTCGGCATGAATGGCCTGGCCGCAAAGGCTCGACAGCTGTTGAAGCCAGCCAGACATGATCGAGTCCACTACGAAGCGGTTGTAGGCGTTGTAGGGACTGATGGAATAAAAGCGCAACCAGGCACCGTTGGCGTCCTCGTGAAAGCTCGACTGGCCGCGATAGTTGGAGCCGTACAAGGCCTCGAAACGGGTCAGGCAGCGAGCTGCTTCGCGCACGGTGGGGGCTTGCGCGGCAGTCACCCCGGCGAGGCCCGCCTGGCTCAGGCGACTCAGACGGCCCATGCGCAGGCCCAGTGCCGGATCACCGGTCAGCTGGATCGCCCCGTGGCCCAGGCGCATGTAGCGGGGGATCGACAATCGTGCCCCGGCTTCCCCCAGTCGGGCGGCATCCAGTGCGTATTGTTCCAGCAACGGTGCCGGATCCAGCCCATAGCTGCGCACTGCGTCCGCCAGGCTGTGGACGAACCCCACCGACAGGTCTCCCAGGCGCATCGTCGGCGTCTTCATCGACTACAACCAGATGTTCAGCAAGCGAGCACCCCGGGTGCCCTCGTCGGCAAAGGTCTGGCCATTGCTGTTGATGAAGCTCTGGCCGCTGCTGCGTTGATCCCAGAACTGACCCCGCAGGAACACGCTGACCCCGGCACTGGCCTGGCTGCTGGGGGGGCGGGCCGTGAGGGTCAGGCGATGCCAGGCCTCGCCTTCGCTGGCTTCCTCGGGCTTGAGGCTGACTTCACTGGGTGTGGCGATGCTCTTGTAGCCGCGCCAGGGTTTGTCCCAGCCGTCGCGGCCCATGACAAAGGCCGGAACGGCCACCAATTGAGTGCTCTGCTCATTGAGCTTGCGATAGTTCTCCGGGTACCAGCTGTCGCTGCCAATCAGTACGCCGAGCCGTCCGGCGGGGGTATCGATCACCTGTAGCGCTTTATCGGTATCGCCCTTTAGGTAGCCGCTTTCGGCATAGGTCGGGTAGATCTGCCGCTGGGGCTGGCCCATGGGCAGGCCATCGCTGCCGAACACCAGGCTGCTGTTGTACAGGGCGCCGCTACCGATCTGCAGGTTGCCCTGGCTGACACTGGGCTCCGGCAGAATGATGGTGCCGGCCACCAGGGTCACCTGGAACTCCTTGGCCAGGCCGCCGAACAGCCACTGATAGTCCCTGGCCATTTTCTTCGCCTTCATGCGCAAGTAGGCATCGTCCAGGCGGCTTTCGCCCCTGGCGCTGATCAACGCCTTGAGAAACGGCAGGGGGTTGCTCACGGCCAGCCAGTTCATCGCTTCTTTCAAGGAAGTGGCCTGGTACAGCTCGTTCTTTTCACCACTGACCATCAGCCAGGTGCCGATATGTTCCGGCAACACGACGATGGTCTTGGCGTTGACCAGGCCTTTGTCAGTGGCTTGCTGCAAGTAGGCCGCCAGTTTGCGATGCAGGCGTTCGATGTTCTGGTAGTCGGTAGGAAACAGTTCGGGCTGGATCGCCAACAGGTTGCCATGATCGGCTGGGACGCCTTGATCCACCGCAAGCTGGATGCGCAGGTCCGACAGGTAGTGCGCCCCTGGACGGTCGCGGGTCCAGATTGCGTAGCGGGTGGTGGCTGCAAGCAGGGCCAGGGCGAGGGTGATGTAGAGAAGTTTGCGCATGGGAAAACAGTCAGGGGCCGTGTGCAGGATTCGTCGACTAGGGTAGGGCCCGGGCCGACGCTTGCCAAGGGGCGCTGTGCGTTTGGATCAATAAGTTGTCAGTTACGGTCATTGAGCGCCGGGTACTGTGCTCTTAGTCTGTGGAGCACTACCGATGGAAGACGCAGAGCTTCCACATTTTCCGTGATTGCCCGATCTGGAGTGACACCATGGCTGCCGCACCTTACCCGCACTTGCTGGCCCCCCTCGACCTGGGGTTCACCACCCTGCGCAACCGCACCCTGATGGGGTCCATGCACACCGGTCTGGAAGAGAAGCCCGGCGGTTTCGAGCGCATGGCGGCGTATTTTGCCGAGCGTGCCCGTGGCGGTGTGGGCTTGATGGTCACCGGCGGCATTGGCCCCAACGATGAGGGCGGGGTGTATTCCGGCGCCGCCAAGCTGACCACCGAGGATGAGGCCCTCAAGCACCAGATCGTCACCCGTGCGGTGCACGAGGCGGGCGGCAAGATCTGCATGCAGATTCTCCACGCCGGGCGTTATGCCTATAGCCCCAAGCAGGTCGCCCCCAGCGCTATCCAGGCACCGATCAACCCGTTCAAGCCCAAGGAGTTGGACGAGGAGGGCATCGAGAAGCAGATCCGCGACTTTGTCACCTGCTCGACCCTGGCTCAGAAAGCCGAGTACGACGGCGTCGAAATCATGGGCTCGGAAGGTTATTTCATTAACCAGTTCCTGGCGGCCCACACCAACCACCGCACCGACCGCTGGGGCGGCAGCTACGAAAACCGCATGCGCCTGCCAGTGGAAATCGTTCGCCGGGTGCGTGAGGCGGTAGGTCCGAACTTCATCATCATCTTCCGCCTGTCGATGCTTGACCTGGTGGAAGGCGGCAGCACCTGGGAAGAAATCGTGCAACTGGCCCAGGCCATCGAACAGGCCGGCGCCACTATCATCAATACCGGCATCGGCTGGCACGAAGCGCGGATTCCTACCATCGCCACCAAGGTGCCTCGCGCCGCATTCAGCAAAGTCACGGCCAAGCTGCGGGGTTCGGTGAGCATTCCGCTGATCACGACCAACCGCATCAATACCCCGGAAATCGCCGAGCAGATTCTTGCCGAGGGTGATGCCGACATGGTTTCCATGGCTCGGCCGTTCCTCGCCGATCCGGACTTCGTCAATAAAGCCGCTGCCGGCCGCGCCGACGAGATCAACACCTGCATCGGCTGTAACCAGGCGTGCCTGGACCACACCTTTGGCGGCAAACTCACCAGCTGCCTGGTCAACCCCCGTGCCTGCCACGAGACCGAGCTCAACTACCTGCCGGTCACGCAGATCAAGAAGATTGCCGTAGTGGGAGCCGGCCCGGCGGGCCTGTCCGCTGCCACCGTGGCCGCCGAACGTGGCCATCAGGTGACCCTGTTCGACTCCGCCAGCGAGATCGGCGGCCAGTTCAACATCGCCAAGCGGGTGCCGGGCAAGGAAGAGTTCTTCGAGACCCTGCGTTACTTCAAGCGCAAGCTGCAGACCAGCCATGTCGAGCTGTGCCTGAACACTCGGGTGGATGTGCAGCAACTGGTGGCCGGCGGTTTTGACGAAATCATCCTGGCCACCGGTATCGCCCCGCGCTTGCCGGCGATTCCCGGGGTGGAGAATCCCAAGGTCCTGAGTTACCTGGACGTGCTGCTGGAGCGCAAGCCGGTGGGCAAGAGCGTGGCGGTGATCGGCGCTGGCGGCATTGGCTTCGACGTCTCCGAGTTCCTGGTGCACCAGGGCGTGGCTACCAGCCAGGACCGTGAAGCGTTCTGGAAGGAGTGGGGCATCGACACCCAGCTCGAAGCCCGTGGCGGCGTGGCGGGAATCAAGGCTGAACCCCATGCACCGGCCCGTCAGGTGTTCCTCTTGCAACGCAAGAAAACCAAGGTCGGCGACGGTCTGGGCAAGACCACCGGCTGGATTCACCGCACTGGGTTGAAGAACAAGCAGGTTCAGATGCTCAACAGCGTCGAATACCTGAAGATCGACGACGCCGGCCTGCACATCCGCATCGGCGAGGCAGGGGAACCTCAGGTGCTGCCGGTGGACAATATCGTCATCTGCGCCGGTCAGGACCCGCTGCGTGAGCTGCAGGACGGCCTGCTGGCGGCGGGACAGAATGTGCACTTGATCGGCGGTGCCGACGTCGCCGCAGAGCTCGACGCCAAGCGTGCCATCAACCAGGGCTCGCGCCTGGCGGCACAGCTGTAACGGCGTCAGCGGCACACGGCGAGCAAAGAGGCGCACTGGTAGACTGCGCCTCTTTGCATTGTGAACCTGACGCCGATGTCCTTTCCCGATTCCTTTGATTGGCTGCCCCAGGCCCCGCTGCAACGGCTGGACCTGGACTGGCTGTCCCGAGCCGGGGTCGAGGTGGCGGTGCTGCGCCTGGACCTGATCGATCCGCTGATCAGCGGCAACAAGTGGTTCAAGCTGACCGAACACCTGGCAACCGCACGCCAGCGCGGCGCCGCGGGCATCATCAGCCTTGGCGGTGCCCATTCCAATCATCTGCATGCCCTGGCCGCTGCCGGTCGGCGTTTTGCCTTCCCCACGGTCGGGCTGTTGCGCGGCCATCCACAAGACACCCCGACCGTGCTCGACCTGCAGCGTTTCGGTATGCAGGTGCACTGGCTGGGTTACGCCGGTTACCGGGAGCGCCATGCCCCCGGCTTCTGGGCGCCTTGGCAAGCACAGTACCCCGAGCTGTATCCGGTGCCCGAGGGGGGCGGTGGCCTGGCGGGGGCGTCAGGCTGCCGGCCGTTGCTACAGCAGGTGCAGCAACAATTGCCGGCCTTGGGCTGGAGCGACTATCACGCTTGGTGGCTGGCCGCCGGTACCGGCACCACCTTGGCCGGACTGGTGCTGGCGGAGGCTGGCGCGCACCCGGTGTATGGCGCACTGGCGGTGCCCACGGATCACGGGGTGGCGCAGCAGGTCGCGGATATTTTGCAGGAAGCCGGGCTGAACAGTGGCCGTTATGAGCTGCTGGACAGCAGTCGTGGCGGTTTTGCCAAGGTCGATGCAGGACTGCGGGAGTTCATCCAACTGAGCGAGCGACACAGCGGCTTGCCATTGGAGCCCCTGTACACCGGCAAGGCCCTGCTGGCGTTGCAGGCGCAGGTCCTGGCCGGGCGTTTTGCCGCGGGTACACGGTTGATCTTCGTGCATACCGGCGGCTTGCAGGGCCGCCGTGGATTCGCCGATCAGGCCTGACCCGGTTTGCGCCACATGCGTTGCAGGGTGTTATCGCGCATCACGTAGTGGTGATAGAGCCCGGCCAGGGCATGCAGACCGATCAGCCAGTAGCCGAAGGTACCCAGCAGTTCGTGCCAGCCCTGGAGTTGCTTGGCCAGGCTTTTGTCCTCTGCCACCAACAGCGGCAGGTCGAAACCGTAGAACATCACTTGATGGCCCTTGGCGCTGGTGGTCAGCCAACCGAGGAGCGGCATGGCGATCATGAACAGGTAGAGCGCCCAGTGCATGAGCGTCGCCAGCAGCCTTTGCCACTGAGGCGGGTTGGGCACGATCTTCGGTGCTACGCCCTGGGTGCGCGCGAACAGGCGCAGCCAGACCAGCACGAACACTGTCAGGCCGAGCATGAAGTGGGCTTCGACAATCAGGGTGCGACCGCCGCTGCCCTTGGGAAAGATGCCGCGAAATTCGATACAGGCGTAAACCACCGCCAGCAGCACCAGCGTTAACCAGTGCAGGGTGATTGTCATGGTGCTGTAGCGAGACTCAGTGTTTTTCCAGGGCATACGGGCCATCCTCGGTCATCAGGTCTGAAGCCTCCGTTCTTGAATGACGGAGTGCTGTAACTGTAATCCGCTTTCCTCGGGTTTGCCTGAGCCGCCAGGGGCTTTTATCGCCCGTGCCAGGGCCCTGGTGGGCCAATGCTCGATAAAAAAACGGCGGAGCCAGTGGCACCGCCGTTTTTCTTCGGCCAGGGGCCTGATCAATGGCTCTGGGGCATGTCTCCCCGGGCCAGGCGCTGGTTGATGTCGGCGATCACCTGGGGCAGATCGGCAATGGTGTCGATCATGTAGTGCGGGCGCGAAGCCTCGAACAGTGTGTGGATGCGCTTGCGCTCGCTGGCCAGGGTGTCGCTGGCCAGAGCACGGAAACCGTCATAGGTCAGGCCCAGGGCGTTGCCCGAGCAGATCAGGGCCACGGTCCACATGCCGGCGCGCCGGCCTTCGAGAATCCCCGGCACGGTGTCGTCGATCTTCACGCAGGCGGCGACATCGTCGATGCCCAGGGCGATCACATTGGCCAGGGCCTGGGCCGGCCAGGGGCGACCGTTGGGCACCTCGTCGGTGGCCACCACATGATCGGCGACGTAGCCGTTGGTGGCGGCCAAGGCCACGACCTTGTCCATCACTTGCTTGGGGTAACCGGAGCAGGAGCCGATCTTGATGCCCTGCCCGCGCAGCTTGGCAATCACTTCCAGGGCACCGGGAATCAGTGCCGAGTGTTCGGCGATTTTCTCGATCTGCAACGGCATGAAGCGCTCGTAGATGGCTGTGACGTCGGCGTCGGTGGGCGTACGGCCGAAGACTTTGCGGTAGCGCTCGGCCACCTCCGGCAGGTTGCACAGGGTGCGGATGTGGTCCCACTTGCCCATGCCCATTGGGCCGCGGGCTTCTTCGATGGACACCTGGACATCGAACTCGGCAAAGGCTTCGACAAAGATCTGCGTCGGAGCGAAGGAGCCGAAGTCCACCACGGTGCCGGCCCAGTCGAGGATCGCCGCTTGCAGCTGCGTAGGGTTGTTGTAGTTCATGGTTTCAATGCCTGTGTAAGAGCGAGCTTGCTCGCAAAAAAGGGTTCGGGGGTCGCGTCGCCTGTTTCGCGAGCAAGCTCGCTCCTACAGGCAGGGTGGGGCGTCAGAGGTTCAGGACTTCCATTTCCTGCAGCACTTCGGCGATGGCGGCGACAGCGGCCTGCATGCCGCGGCGGTCGACGTGGCCGATGCAGCCCACGCGGAAGGTTTCGACTTGGGTCAGCTTGCCGGGGTAGAGGATGAAGCCCCTGGCCTTGACCCGCTCGTAGAAGTCCTTGAACTGGTAACGCGGGTCCTGCGGGGCATGAAAGGTGACGATAATCGGCGCCTGGATCGCTTCCGGCAGGAAGCTGCGCAGGCCCAATTCCCCCATGCCTTCCAGCAGTGTCCGGCAGTTGTCGGCGTAGCGCGCATGGCGTGCCGGCAGGCCGCCTTCTTCGTTGTATTGCAGCAGGGCTTCATGCAGCGCGGCGACCACGTGGGTCGGTGGGGTGAAGCGCCACTGGCCGGTCTTGGCCATGTAGCTGTGCTGATCGTGCAAGTCCATGGCCAGGGAATGGGCGTTGCCCGCAGCCTGGGCCAGGGATTGCTTGCGGGCGAAGACAAAACCCATGCCGGGCACGCCTTCCAGGCATTTGCCGGAGGCGGCGATCAGCGCCTCGAAGGGGATTTCCCGGGCATCGATGGGCAGGGCGCCGAAGGAGCTCATGGCGTCGATGATCAGGCGCTTGCCGTGACGGGCGATGACCTGGGCGATGTCCGGCAGCGGGTTGAGGATGCCGGTGCTGGTCTCGCAGTGAATCAGGGCCACGTGACTGATGCGGTGGTCGGCCTGGAGCAGGCGCTCGACATCGGCAGCGGTGGTGGGTTGGTCCTCGGCGGTTTCAAAGGTGCTGAAGTCGCGGCCGAGCACTTCGCAGATTTTCGCCAGGCGCTTGCCGTAGGCACCGTTGATCAGTACCAGGACCTTGCCGTTGCGGGGCACCAGGGTGCCGATGGCGGCTTCCACGGCGAAGGTGCCGCTGCCTTGCAGGGGGACGCAGTGGTGGCTGTCGGCGCCGTTGACGATGGCCAGCAGTTGCCGGCACAGGCTGGCCGTCAGTTGGTTGAAGCGCTCATCCCATGAACCCCAGTCCACCAGCATCGCCTGGCGGGTGCGGGCGGACGTGGTCAGGGGCCCGGGGGTAAGCAGGATTGGCTCGGCGATGCTCATGCTGTGTCCTCGAAAATGATGGGATGAAGCTACGGGGACTAAATTGCAGTTTGCCTTGTCATCAATCAAATTGTTTGTTGTTATGCCAGCCATCAGTGAGGCCGATAGCTATGAACCTGTTCCAACTCCGCGCATTCGACGCCGTGGCCCGTGAAGGCAGCTTCACCCGGGCCGCCGGGCGGCTGTTTATCAGCCAGCCGGCGGTGACCGGGCATATCAAGGCCCTGGAAGAGCATTACCAGATCACCCTGCTGCGGCGCACCGCACGCCGGGTGGAGCTGACCGAGGAAGGCATCAAGCTGGCGGCCATCACCCGGGCCATGTTCGGCCTGGCGGAAGAGGCCCAGGCCATGCTCGAGGCCAACCGGCAATTGCTGACCGGGCGTCTGGAAGTGGCGGCGGACGGCCCGCACATGGTGATGCCGATGCTGGCCCGCCTGCGGGCGAAGTATCCGGGGGTGACGGTCAATCTGCGCCTGGGCAATGCCCAGGAAACCCTGGCGGCGCTGCTGTCGGAACACGCCGACGTGGCGGTGCTGACCGAAGTCGAGCCGCGCAAGGGTCTGCACCTGCAAAGCCTGGGGGAGTCGCGGATGTGTGCCCTGGTGCCCCAGGGGCATCCCTGGCTGGAGCTGCCTGAAGGCATTGCCATCGAACAACTGGATCAGGTGATCATGGTGCTGCGCGAGCCCAGTTCCATCACTCGGAGCACCTTCGATGAGGCTTGCGTGCTGGCCAGGGTCCAGCCCCGGGTGCTGCTGGAACTGGACAGTCGCGAGGCGGTGACCGAAGCGGTGGCGGCG
Source organism: Pseudomonas sp. JDS08PS003 (assembly GCF_045013505.1). Classification (NCBI taxonomy): domain Bacteria; kingdom Pseudomonadati; phylum Pseudomonadota; class Gammaproteobacteria; order Pseudomonadales; family Pseudomonadaceae; genus Pseudomonas; species Pseudomonas sp. JDS08PS003. The sequence goes on along the minus strand of NZ_CP120724.1, from coordinate 4,858,329 downwards.
CAGTTGGGCGTCGGGATCGTCAGTTCGGTGGAGGTGGGGCACGACCCGCGGGTGTGCACGGTGCCGATTCGTGGCGCTGGCCTGATCAACCGGCACATGATCGGGTGCATGGAGCGGCGTCGTGACCTGCGCCTGATCCAGGCGTTTTTCGCCCTGGCTCCTTGACCACCCCGTAGGAGCTGGCTTGCCAGCGAAGAGGCCCGAGAGATTGCCTTCGCCGGTAAGTCGGCTCCTACGGTAGTGGTGCCTGGGAGATTGCCTTCGCCGGCAAGCCGGCTCCTACGGTAGTGGTGTCTGGAGGTTGCTTTCGCCGGCAAGCCGGCTCCTACGGGGCGGTGGGGGAGGCCAGGCTTTCGCGTACCAGCTCGAGGAAGGTGGCGACGATACGTCGTGAACTCTGTTCGCGCAGGCACACCAGGGTTTCGGTCATGCGCCGCTGACAGTCGATGATCGGCAGGGCGCAGACCCGGGAGTCGGCGCCGAACTCCGCCGCCGAGACCACCCCCACACCAATCCCCACCACTACCGCCTCGCGCGCCGCTTCCCGGCCCTCCACCTGAATGGTCGGGCGAATCCGCAGGCCTGCCCGATTCATTTCCTCTTCCAGGGTCTGGCGGGTCACCGAGCCGACTTCCCGCAGCACCAGAGGCGTGTCATCCAGTTCGGCCAGGCGGATGGACTGGCGATCGGCCCAGGGATGATTGCGCGAGACAAAGGCCACCATCGGGTCGTTGCGCAGGGTCAAGGACAGCAGGCGCTCGTCGTCGACCTCGCGTCCCAGCAGGGCCAGGTCGGCCTGGTAGTTGAACAGACGTAGCAGGGATTCATCGGTGTTGCCGGTCTCGATCTTCACGTTGATCCCGGGGTACAGCTCGCAGAACCGGGCGATCTGCGGCAGCACATGCACCGGGGCATCCACCGCCAGGACCAGGCTGCCGGTCTGCAAGGCCTGGGAATCCTGCAGCAGTTCCTTGGCTTCGGCCTCCACCACGAACAGGCGCTGGGTGATGGCCAGCAGGCGCTCTCCCAGATCCGTGAGGCGTACCGAGCGCTTGTTGCGGTGGAACAGGATGACGCCGAAGCGCTCTTCGAGCTTGCGCACCTGATCGGAGATCGCCGGCTGGGTGAGGAACAGGCGTTCGGCGGCCTTGGTGAAGTTGCCGTGCACGGCCACCGCATGAAAGGCCTTCAACTGTGCGTGGGAAACCGACATGGGCAGATCCTCTTACAAGCTGAACTTATATTTGAAATACGATAAATCGATTTCATTTATTAGTTGGTAATTGCTTCCATCTTTCAAGGCCGGGTGACCCGTCAGTCGACCTGGCCCTGATGCCTGTGCGTGCACCTGCAAATCCCGAAACAGGGAAAGCAACAGGACTCATCTGACCAGCAGTGCCTGCCTCAAGGGCTCTGCTGCAGTGCTCAACAATAAAAAACACAGGCGTTTGCTCCTCATTCTGCCGGCACACTCACCCTGAGGTCAGAACCACAATGAACAAGCACAACGGCACCATCAAACGTTGGCGCGTGCAGATTTTCGCCATCACCTGGATCGCCTACGCGGCGTTCTACTTCACCCGCAAAGCCTTTTCCGTGGCCAAACTGGGGATCGCCGACGATCCCGATTTCACCCTCGACAAGATGGCCATGGCCAACCTCGACGCCATCTATCTGGCGGCCTATGCCGTGGGCCAGTTCACTTGGGGGATCTTCGCCGACCGTTTCGGCCCGCGGGTGGTCGTGCTGGGCGGCCTGCTGATCTCCGCGGCCGCGGCGCTGGTCATGGGCAGCTTCGCCACCTTGCCGGTGTTCGCCACCTGCATGCTGGTCCAGGGGCTGGCGCAGTCCACGGGTTGGTCGGGGTTGTGCAAGAACATCGGCAGTTTCTTTCCCGCCGAGCAGCGCGGCAGGGTGCTGGGGCTGTGGAGTTCCTGCTACGCCTTCGGCGGCCTGGTGGCTTCGCCCTTTGCCGGCTGGTGGGCCTATACGCTGATCGGCACCTGGCACGCGGCGTTCATTTCCAGCGCGGTGGTGGTGGGCTTGACCGCGGTGCTGTTCTTCATCTTCCAGCGCAACACACCGCAGGACGTGGGGCTGCCGGCTGTGGAGCCGTTGCCCCGGCAGAGCGCCGAAGAAGACGCCGCCGAGCGGGGCATGAGCGTCTGGGAGCCGCTGCGCGAGATCCTGCGCAACCGCACGGTGCTGATCCTTGGGCTGTCGTACTTCCTGCTCAAGCCGGCGCGCTACGCGATCCTGCTGTGGGGGCCGGTGATCGTCTACGAACAGATGCCGTCGGTGGGCAAGGTGGGGGCGGCGATCGTGCCCACCACCTTCGAGCTGGCCGGGCTGCTGGGGCCGATCATGATCGGCCTGGCCTCGGACAAACTGTTCGGTGCCCGGCGCATGCCGGCCTGTGTCCTCAGCCTCTTGGCGCTGACAGTGTCCCTGGCGCTGTTCATGGGGGCGCTGCACACCGGCAGCGTGCTGCTGGTGATGCTGCTGCTGTTTTTCATGGGCCTGACCTTGTACGGACCTGACTCGATGATCAGCGGCGCGGCGGCCATTGATTTCGGTTCGGCCAAGGCCGGGGCCACGGCGGCAGGATTCGTCAATGGCTGCGGCTCGGTGGGAGCGGTACTGGGGGGCTTGTTGCCGGGCTATTTCGACACGGTGACGGTGTTCATCGTGTTTGCCGGCTGCGCTCTGGTCTCGGCGCTGTTGCTGATGCCGTTCTGGAACAGCCGGCCCCATGGGGTCGAGCCGGTGCGCGGGCTCGTTCCCAATGGACCTTTGTTGATAAAGCCATTGCGTTCCTGACTGTCCGGCCTCTTCGCCGGCCAGCCGGCTCCTACGCAGTGTTGTAGGCGCTGGTTGGCCGGCAAACCCACTCGCCGTTTTTTCCCTGGAGACTCACCCATGCGACCTTTCTGGCTGGAACAGGCCCTGCAACAGGAAACCCCGGATCCTTGTCCGCCACTGCAAGGCGATACCACCTGCGAGGTGGCCATTGTCGGCGGCGGCTACACCGGTTTGTGGACGGCCATCATGCTCAAGGAACAGAACCCCGGGCTGGATGTGCTGCTGATCGAGGCGGATATCTGCGGCGCCGGTGCCAGTGGGCGCAATGGCGGCTGTGCGCTGTCCTGGTCGGCCAAGTACTTCACCCTGGAGCGTCTGTTCGGCATCGAGGAGGCGGTGCGCCTGGTCAAGGAGTCGGAGCGCAGCATCCATGCCATCGGCGCCTTCTGCGAGCGCTATGGCGTGGATGCCCAGTACCGCCTCGACGGCACTTTGTACACCGCCACCAACCAGGCCCAGGTCGGTTCCACCGATGGAGTGATCGCGGCCCTGGAACGCCGGGGCATCAATTCCTTCGAGAAGCGCCCCTTGGCCGATGTGCAGCGCATGGCCGGTTCCAGCCAGCACCTGGAAGGCTGGTATTCGCCAGCCGCTGCCAGTGTACAGCCGGGGTTGCTGGTGCGAGGTTTGCGCCGGGTGGCCTTGCAATTGGGGGTCAGAATCCATGAGCACAGCGCCATGACCGGACTGGAAGAGGGGCGCCCGGCGTTGTTGCGCACACCTTTGGGACAGATTCGTGCCCAGCGCGTGGTGTTGGCGATGAACGCCTGGATGGCCCGGGCCTTCCCGCAGTTCGAACGCAGTGTGGCGATTGTGTCCAGTGACATGCTGATCACCGAGCCGCGTCCGCAGTTGCTACAGCAGATCGGCTTGACCAGCGGGGTGACGGTGCTGGATTCGCGGATCTTCGTGCACTACTACCACAACACTCCGGACGGCCGGATCATGCTCGGCAAGGGCGGCAACACCTTTGCCTACGGCGGGCGCATGTTGCCGGTGTTCGACCAACCGTCGCCCTATGCCGGGTTGCTGCACAAGAGCCTGGGGCAGTTCTTCCCGGCCTTTGCCGAGGTGCCGGTGGCCGCGACCTGGAACGGTCCGTCGGATCGCTCGGTCACCGGGTTGCCGTTCTTCGGCCAGATGAGCCGCGCCGGCAACCTCTTCTACGGGTTCGGCTATTCCGGCAGCGGTGTGGGCCCCTGTCACATGGGAGGGCAGATCCTCGCCTCCCTGGTCCAGGGCCTGGACAACCCCTGGACCCGCTCGCCCCTGGTCAACGGTCCCTTGGGTTACTTCCCCCCGGAACCGATCCGCTACCTGGGTTCGTTGATGGTGCGCAACGCCATTCGCCGCAAGGAGCGGGCCGAGGATCATGGGCGTCGGCCGCGGCATCTGGATGTGCGTCTGGCGCGGTTCGCCGCGGCCGCTGGCAAGGCCGACAAGGGCTGAAGCCTGGCGGGGTAGGACTGTCGCTGACTTTTTGGTCGATCAGGGCCCTGAGGACGTATAAACTTGCCCATCGCGTCGGCCAAATCCAACTCGACGCCATAGATCAAGAGAGTGAGTAATGGGCGCACAGTGGAAGGTTAAACACAAAGAAGCGGCAGCCAACGCCAAGGGCAAGATTTTCGGCAAGCTGGTGAAAGAGATCACCATTGCCGCACGTAACGGCGCTGACACCGCCACCAACGCCCACCTGCGGCTGGTGGTGGAGCAGGCGAAAAAGGCTTCGATGCCTCGCGAGACCCTTGAGCGTGCCATCAAGAAAGGCTCGGGTCAGCTGGGCGAGACCGTGCAGTACCACCGCGTGACCTACGAAGGTTTTGCCCCGCACCAGGTACCGCTGATCGTTGAATGCGTGACCGACAACATCAACCGCACCGTGGCGGAAATCCGCGTGGCGTTCCGCAAGGGCCAACTGGGCGCTTCGGGTTCGGTGTCCTGGGATTTCAACCACGTGGGCATGATCGAAGCTTCGCCGGACAGCCCGGACGCCGACCCGGAACTGGCGGCCATCGAGGCCGGTGCCCAGGATTTCGAGCCGGGCGAAGAGGGCGCGACCCTGTTCCTGACCGAGCCTGCGGACCTGGATGCAGTACAAAAGGCATTGCCCGAGCAAGGTTTCACTGTGTTGTCGGCCAAGCTGGGCTATCAGCCGAAGAACCCGGTGAGCGGCCTGAGCGATGAGCAGATGGCTGAAGTCGAGGCCTTCCTCGAAGGCCTGGACAACCATGACGACGTGCAGGACATGTTCGTCGGCCTGGCGGGCTAAGCGCGATTCGCCGGCCAGCCGGCTCCTGCATACCTCTGTAGGAGCCGACTCGCCGGCGAAGCTGTTTTAAAGCCCCGCCAATTCCTCGCAGACCTGAACAAAATCCGGTCGCGCCAGCACCTCCGGCTGGCAGCAGCGCTGCACCAGCGCCGCCAGTTTTTGCCGCTGCCCCGGGCTCAGCGAGCCATTCCCACGCTCCAGCAATTCTTCCAATAAGACACCGAAAGCACGTACTTCCAGGCGTTGCAGCGCCCGGCTCTGTAGGGTGTCGTCCTTGGCATGGAAGGACGCCGCGCCAAAATCCCCCAACAGGCAGTCGCCTTGTTCATTCCACAGGGTGTTGTGGCCGTAGAGGTCGCCGTGGGTAATGCCCTGGGCATGCAGGTGGGCGCCTACCGCAGCGATGCCGCGGGCGATCCGCAGCGTCACGTTGGCGCTGTAGTGCGCATGGTCCGGGTAGATATCCCGGGAGCAGGAGTCCAGGCTCGGCAGCGCCGCGAGGTTGCGGTAGCTGGGGTCGATCAGTTGCATCACCAGTCCGTTCTGGCCCTGGGGGTGATCGACAATGCGACCCTCGACCCGGATCAGGTTCGGGTGCAGCCCAGCACTGATACAGGCGTTCATTTCATGCAGCGGCGAGCCGTCGCTGGTCATCTCGCCCTTGTACAGCTTGACCGCCACCGCGCGGGCGGGTTCTCCCGTCGGCTGCCACCACGCTTGGTGAATCACCCCGGAGGCGCCTTCGCCCAGGCGTTGCTCCAGGCGCAGTTCGTGCCAGGGGATGGTGCGGGTGGACTCCAGGGCCTGGGCGTCGGCCTCGGATTCCAGTGGATTGCCGGCATAGGCCAGCCAGGTCAGGCGTGGCAGGGCCAGGAGAAACGGCGGCAGTTCGCGCAGCCGGTTGGCGGCGACCCGCAGCAGCTCCAGGCGCTGGCACTGGCCCAGGCTCTGGGGCAGGGCGGTCAGGCGGTTGCCGGCCAGCATGAGCTTTTGCAGGAGCGGGCGCTTGCCCAGCTCTTCGGGCAGTTCACTGATGCGGTTGTCGGTGAGGATCAGCCAGCGCAACTGCGGCGGCAGGGCGGCGGCCGGGACCCGTTCGATGCGGTTGGCCTTGAAGCCGATCATGCTCAGTTGCGCGCAATGGCCGAGGCAGGCCGGTAGTTCACTGAACTGGTTGTCCGAGCAGAACAGGATGCGCAGGTGGGTGAGCCGGTGCAGGTCGTCGGGCAGGCTGCTCAGTGCATTGCCGCTGAGGTTGAGGATTTCCAGCGAGTCGGCCAGATCGAAGATCTCCCGGGGGAACTCGGTCAGCCCGCAGGACAGGTCCAGGCGCTTGATGCCGGCCAATTGGCCGGCCCGCAGTTGGGCAAGGGTATCCATGAACAGCGTCAGTACTCGAAAGAAGAAAAAGGCGGGCAGAATAAAGCAGTTCGGTGGTTTTGGCTGCCTGAGCGGCCATGGGATGAGTGCTATTGGGTTTCCAGCAACCTGAAGGTCAACGCGCCCGCTCCCTGTACGTAGTCGGCAATCAGGGTAAGGTCGGTCTTGCGGCCTTTGGACCACAGCTGGCAGGCCACTCTCATGACGGATGGCTCGGTGTCCAGCGGGTAAAGGTCCAGGGCGACCCGGCCGCTGCGGTCCGGCTGGAATGCCCGATCATAGGGCGCAAGGGCCAGGTCCACGGCCTGTTCTCCCGAGCTGTCCAGCTCTTCGAGGATTTCTGCATAAATGGCCGGGCTTACGCCAAATGCCGCCAATACCGTTGGCTGGGCATTTTCAATAGCGCGCAAGAGCGCCGCTGCCAGTCGATAAATCTCTTTGCGGTCAAATTCTTGCATCTTGCAGTGCTTCAGCTAACCGGCGAAATGCCGCGGGGTGCCTGGGGTTCCTGGCTTCAGCCAGCATCGACTCCAGGCTGTGGTGCTCCAGGGTGTATTTTACCGATCCGGTGGCGGCTCTGCCCAGCGGGTTTTCCAGGTCGAAGTCGCTCTCCAGGGTTGCAAGCAAGTAGGCGCCCTGGCGGCTCCATTGGTTGAAACGCATGACGTGGCGGTCATCCAGAATCACCGCGCCTTCCTGCTTGTCATCCGAGAAATGGAAAGCCAACTGCGAAGGGGGCAGGTTTTGCTGGGCCGCAAGGCGTTTCCTGTACTTGAGCACGGACGTCAGGCGGGCCCCAGGGGCCAGGCTGAAGCCACTGCCGACCCGTTGCCGGTCAAGGAAGTAGCACTTGAACAGCACCTCCAGGGTTCGCTGGTGGTAGTGCGTCGTGCAGCTTTTTTCATACTGGTGAAAGTCCTGGGGCTCGCCGACCCGCTCATAGCCTTTGGCCGCCAGTTCGGCTGCCGAGAAACTCTCCAGGCCAAATAGCCGGGAGTGCTTGAGGGTTGAATCTTGCAGGTGCAGGCACACCAGCTCGCAAAAGCTGATCGAACTCATGTGGCTACTCGCTCAAGCGGGTGCTCGGGGCCGATTTCCTGTAACTGCCCGAGGCGGCTGCGGGTGCGGGCCAGGTCGATGGCGTGGCCGCCGAGGCACTCGTGCAGCGGGCGCTGGCCGATCAGCAGCAGGCGCTTGTCCTGATCGTAGAGCACGTCGATCAGGTTGATGAAGCGTTGTTGGGCGGCAATCGAGCACTCTCCCAGCTCCGGCAGTTCGTCGATGATCCAGGTGTCGAAGCGGCGACTCAGTTCCAGGTAGTCCATGACCGCCGTGGGCTGTTCGCACACATCGCTGAATTCGAAACGAATGCTGCGCTGCTGAATCTGCCGCACGGTCAACTGTCGGGCGCCCACTGTCAGTTGCGCCGCCGCGGCATGGCGCTCGGGCAGTTCCAGGGCGTGGCGCTGGGCCTGGGTACCGGGCCACACATAGTGACCCTGGGTGAAGAGCTGCTGATCGTGGGTGCGGGCCTGGCTCCGGTAGTCGTGGGGGCCTCCCACCTCCATCACCTGCATGCGCCCGTTGATCAGTTCGATCACCGGCTTGAAGCGGGCGTGGTACAGCGGGTTGGGCAGCAGGCCCTCGGGGGCGTAGTTGGAGGTCAACAACAGCGTGATGCCGCGTTTGAACAGGGCCTTGAACAGTCGGGTGATCAGCATCGCATCGCCAATGTCATGGACATGGAACTCATCGAAGCACAGCACCCGGCACTGGTTGAGCAGTTCATCCAGGGTGGCTTCCAGGGCGTCGGCTTGCTGCTGATGGCGGAACATGCCCTGGTGCAACTGGGCGAAGAAGTCGTGGAAGTGCAGGCGCTGTTTTTCGGCGATGGGCAAGGCGCGGAAGAAACCGTCCAGCAACCAGCTCTTGCCCCGGCCGACGGCGCCGTGCAGGTACAGGCTCTGGGCCTTGCCGGGGGATTGCGTCAGGTCATCGGCCTGCCGGGCCATGCAGTCGATCACCCGCAATTGGCTGTGGCTGAGGGTGTATCCCAGCTCCAGGGCCTTGTGGCGAAAGTAGTCATGGATCACGCCGGCGCCGCTGTTCGGGCGGCGCAAGGCTCGGGCGAACAGGCGTCGCCAGGATGATCGAGTCTGTGCAGGTGTTGGCGGTAAAGCGGCCAATGGTGGTTACCCCGATGATTCCAGGCCGCCTACCTTAAAAGCGGCGCGACAATTTAACCAATAGAAAACCCAACGACCAGTGATCTCGAAAAAGCATGGCGGCGGCGATGGACGGTCATTCACAACGGGCAGGCCGATTAATACGCTAACTGGCGGTTTCGCCCGCGGTTGCTAACCTGATTTCAGCGAATGCTCCTCATAAGGATTGAGGCCTTGAATGGATATAAGGGTTTGGCAGTCATGAGCGCGTTGCTCAGTGCGACGGCAGGGGCTGCGGATTTGCAGGTGCAGGTCCGGGTCGATGTGCAGCGCGGCTGCCAGTTGGTGGGTCAGCAGCGGGAGGCAGGTATCGAGCAACTCGGTACTTTGGACTTCGGCAGTACCGCGCGCCTGAATGATCCGGCCGGGCCTTTGGCTGCGGCACTGGTCAGTGGTCGTCAGCCACGCCTGGAGTGCAATCCCGATACCCCTTATCAGATGCGCATCGATGGCGGCCTGCACGGCGGTGTCGGCGAAGTGCGCTATCTGGCCAGCAACAACTCGTTGGGCAAGCCTATTCCCTATCGCCTCTACCAGGACCCGGCCCGGCGCATTGCGCTGCCAGTGAATGTTCCGGTCAGTGGCCGGGTGCCGAACTCCGGCACCGTGGATCTGCCCTTGTACGGACGTATTGAACCCCTGGCCGAGATTCCCCGGGCCGGGGGCTATTCCGATGTATTGAAGGTGACCCTGACCTGGTGAGGTCGGGGCCATGACAGCTGCCACGGGGGACCCGGGCAGAGCAGGGACAGCCGCTCATGGTGAACGGCTCACGTAGGAGTCCTGATGGAACCGGGATGGGTGCAATGAAAGGCAGGACCTGGACGATCGTCGCTCTGGGCTCGCTGTGTCTGCTGGCGGAGGATGCCCAGGCAGCGATTAGCGGGCAGATCCAGGCGCGTCTGGTGATCACTGCCAGCTGTCAGGTGAGCAGTGGCGGCAGCGCGCCCTCCACCAGCCCGATCAGCGACCTGGGCATGCTCGACTTCGGGCAACAGGGCCCGACCTGGGTCAACCCGATCAAGGCCAGCCTCACCGACAGCGCCGAAGGCCAGCTGCAGGTGGCCTGCAATCCCTCGGTCACCGGCTTCACCGTGACCATCAATGGCGGCCTCAACGGCGACGGTACGACCCGACGCTTGAGCAACGGACGCCAGACCATTCCCTATCGATTGTTTGTCGATGCATCGGGTAGCGACAGCTACAGCATCGGCCAGCAGCGCAATTTCGCAGTGAGCAGCGCCAGGCGGATTCCCATTCCGGTGTTCGGCTCTGTGGTCGCGAATACCCGCGCGGTTCCGGCAGGGGTCTACACCGACACCCTGACCATCACGCTGGATTGGTAAATCACGAGAGGACGCACATCATGCACGCGCTTGTATCCAGGATTGGCTGGCCCTTGTTGGGACTGGTCATGGTTTCCACGGCCAACGCTGCCACTACGGTCACCGGTCAGATCAGCTCGACCCTGATTCTCACCAGCAGTTGTCAGGTCAACGGGGTGGGCGGCAGCACCGGCCTGAACTTCGGCGCCTTGAACTTCGGCACCACCAACAGCCTGTTCACCACCGCCACTGGCCAGGTGCTGGGGGGCGGAGGCGGCGCGCTGTCGATCCTCTGCTCCTCGGGCACCACGCCCTCGCTGACCATTCAGGGCGGCGCCAATGACGGCAAGTCCACCGGCGGCACTCGGGCGCTGTTCGACGGGGTGGCCAACTATGTGCCCTACGACTTGTACACCGACTCCGGCCACTCGCAAATTGTGGCGATCAACGGGGTGATCAACCTGGCGCCGAGCACCGGCGTTGCACAGACGGTGAACCTCTATGGCCAGGCGGTGGGCAAGGCAGGGCTACCGGCCGGTACCTACACCGATACGGTGTCGGTGCAGCTGACCTTCTGATGTCATGGCCAGCCAAGGTTTTGCGCTGTTCGCCCTGATCTGCGCCAGTGCCTGGCCGGCGTGGATCGCGGCGGCCACCAGCCAGAGCTTCCAGGTCAGCGCCACCATCACCGCCGGGTGCCTGGTGGTGGGCGGTGTCAGCAACTACGGCAGCCTGGCGTTCGGCAGCCAGTCGGCGCTGTCCACCAGCACCGTGAAAGTGGCGTTGACCGGGGGCGTGCAATTGCAGTGCACGCCGGGGGTGGCCCTGAACATGACCGTGGACGGAGGCCAGTACAACAGCAGCGGGCGACATATGCAGCTCAATAGCGGCAGTGCCCGGGTGGCCTATCAGTTGTTTCGCGATGCGGCATACAGCCAGAGCCTGGGCATAGGCCAGAGCGTGGCCGTGGCTTACAGCGATGCCAATAACATCAGCCTGCCGATCTACGGGCAGGTGCAGTTGCCGGGCAATCAGCCTGGGGGGACGTACAGCGATGTGCTGCAAGTGCAGCTGTCGTGGTGATGGGGCGAGTCGACAACCAGTCGGCAGGCGGACAAGGAGTAGCAGTATGCATTTACCTTTGCGAGGCATGCGGGGGATTGGATATCTGATGGTGCTGGGGCTGTTGTCGGTTGCACCCAGGGTCCAGGCCGCCAGTTCGGTGCTGATCTGGCCAATCGACCCGGTTCTGGAGGCGGATCAGCAAGCCAGCGCACTGTGGTTGGAAAACCGCGGCACGGAAACCGCCAACCTGCAGATCCGGGTGTTCGCCTGGAGCCAGAGCGGTTTTGCCGACCAGTACCAGAACCAGCGCGACGTTATCGGCAGCCCGCCGGTGGCGAAGATCGAACCCGGTCAGAAGCAACTGGTGCGTCTGACCCGAACCCGTGAGGTGCCGCCGGGGCAGGAGCTGGCGTACCGGATCATCATCGACGAGATTCCTTCGGCCAAGCCCATCACCCCGGAAGAGGGGGCCAAGAGCGCGGCGGCGATTCGCTTCCAGATGCGTTACTCGGTGCCGTTGTTCGCCTATGGCGCCGGGCTCTGGAGCAAGGAAGACACTTCCCGCCCTCGCGATCCCAAGGGCGCCGGGGTGCCGGACCTCAGCTGGCGCAAAGTGGCGGTGGACGGCAAGACGTTTTTCGAGCTGCGTAACCAGGGGGCGGTGCATGCGCGCTTGACCGATGTGGCGTTCAAGCAGGGCGGGCAGACTCGGCCGCTGGCGCCGGGCTTGCTCGGTTACGTGCTGCCCGGGGCGGTCATGCGCTGGCCGGTGACGGACCCCCTGACGATGGATTCGACCCTGCAACTGCGGGTCAATGGGGCGCCGCAGGTGCAGAGTCTGGCGCCTGCGCACTGATCCAGAGGCGTCAGGCAGGCGCCTGCCAGGTGGCGGTCGGGAAGAGGTACGGACGGATGTGAGCGCGGTGGCGCATCCGCCTTGGGATGGAGATGTCCATAGATGGACTTGAACCCGCCATGAGCCAGGACGCGGCTCGTCGTTTGCGCTGCTGGAAAGGGCTGATGGCCGGCCTGTGCGGTTTGCTGTTGGCCCCTCTCTCCCAGGCTGGCGAGCTGCCGCCACCGCCCAGCAGCCTGGAGTCGCTGGCCGATGCACAGTTGTTTCTGGAGCTGGTGATCAATCAGATGAACACAGGGAAGGTGGTGGCGGTGGAGCAGCGTGCCGGACGATTGTTCATGCCGGTGCAGGCGCTGCGGGAAACCGGCATCAAGTTGCCGGAGGGGCTGGGCAGCGAAGTCGATCTGGACAGCCTGCCGGGCCTGCACAGCGATTACGACAGTCAGGGCCAGCGCCTGCTGATTGATGTACCGCCGGACTGGCTGCCGGAGCAGTTCATCGGCAGTCGCCAGGCCTATCCGCGGACGCCGGCCCTGAGCAGTTTTGGCGCGCTGCTCAACTACGATCTGTACCTCAATGACACCGACGACGGCGGCACCTACCTGGCGGCCTGGAATGAAGTGCGGCTGTTTGACACCTGGGGCACTTTGTCCAATACCGGGCAGTACCGGCGGACCTTGTCCGGCGTTGCCAGCGGCTCGTTGAACAATGGGTATCGGCGCTATGACACCACTTGGCGTTTTTCCGATGAAGAACGCCTGCTGACCTATGAGGCGGGTGACGTGGTGAGCAGCGCCTTGCCCTGGAGCAGTTCGGTGCGTCTGGGTGGGGTCCAGCTGTCTCGGGATTTTGCCGTGCGTCCGGATCTGGTGACCTATCCCTTGCCGCAGTTTGCCGGTGAAGCGGCGGTGCCCTCGTCCCTGGACCTGTTCATCAATGGCTACAAGTCCAGCAGCAGCGAGTTGCAGCCGGGGCCTTATACCCTGACCAACATTCCCTTTATCAACGGGGCCGGGGAGGCGGTGGTGGTGACCACGGACGCCCTGGGGCGACAAGTGTCGACCACGGTGCCGTTCTACGTCACCAGCAGCCTGCTGCAGAAGGGCCTGACGGACTTCTCGGTGGCCGCGGGGAACCTGCGCCGGGACTACACCCTGCGTGATTTTGGCTATGGCCCGGGTGTCACCTCCGGTAGCCTGCGCCATGGCCTGAGCGACAGCCTGACCCTGGAAGCGCATGCCGAAGCCTCGGACTCCCTGACACTGGGCGGGGTGGGCGGCAATATGCGCCTGGGCAACTTTGGCGTGCTCAACACGGCGCTCAGCCAGAGCCGTTTCGACGGCAGCGGCGGCCAGCAGTTCAGCTTTGGCTACCAGTACAACAACCAGCGCTTCAGCCTGGCGTACCAACGGATGCAACGTCGTGACCAGTATGCCGACCTGACGGTGGTCGACAGCCCTTACATCAGCCTCAGCCAGCGCAGCGAGCAACTGACCCTGAGCCTCAACCTGGACCGCTACGGTAGCCTGGGGGCCGGCTATTTCGATGTGCGTGCCGCCGACTCGAGCCGCACCCGGTTGTTGAACCTGACCTGGAGCAAGCCGTTGTGGCACAACAGCAGCTTCTACCTGTCGGCCAACCGGGAGATCGGCGACAGCCAGTGGGCGATGCAGGCGCAGCTGGTGATTCCCTTCGACTTGCACGGCAGCCTGAGCCTGAGCAACGAACGCAGCAAGACGGGGGAAAACCGCCAGCGGCTCAATTTCAGTCGCTCGGTGCCCCTGGAGGGCGGGGTTGGCTACAACCTGGGTTATGCCACGGGCAGCGGCGCCGACTATCGTCAGGCGGATGTCACCTGGCGCCTGCAGTCGGTGCGCCTGCAGGCCGGGGTCTATGGCTCCCGCGATGCCGAGACCCGCTGGGCCGATGCCAGTGGCTCGCTGGTGTGGATGGACCGTCAGGTGTTCGCCGCCAACCAGATTGACGATGCCTTCGTGGTGGTCAGCACCGATGGCTATCAGGACATTCCGGTGCGCTATGAAAACCAGTTGGTGGGGCAGACCGACAAGAACGGACACTTGCTGGTGCCGTGGAGCAGTGCCTATTACCGGGGCAAGTACGAGATCGATCCGTTGAACCTGCCGGCCAACGTCCAGACCCCGAATGTGGAGCAGCGAGTGGCGGTGCGTCGCGGCAGTGGCTATTTGCTGGAGTTCCCACTGACCCGGATCGTCGCCGCCAGCGTGGTGCTGGTGGACGCCCAGCAACGGGAACTGCCCCTGGGCAGCACCGTGACCCATCAGCAGAGTGGGGCTCGGGCGGTGGTCGGCTGGGATGGGCTGGTGTATCTGGAGAACCTTTCGCAACACAACAGCCTGCACGTCAGCCTGGCCGATGGCCAGAGCTGCCGTGCGCAGTTCGACATGGATCTGCAACAGCAGCAGGTGCCGTTGATCGGCCCGCTGGTCTGCCAGTAGTCGTGGCGTCACGAGGCAAGGGAGTGCTGAGGGTGGACAGCTTCAAGGGATGGCGACAGGCAATAGTGGGGTTGCTGGCGAGTCTGCTGGCGCTGCAGGCTCAGGCGCTGTGCAACGCCGTCAGCACCGCACCGGCGGGGTTCGGCACCGTCAGCTCGATCCTGGTGCGTACCACTTCGCAGCCGGCTTCCACCACCAATGCGGGCCTGAGTTGCACCGGCTCGCTGTTGAGCCTGCTGGCCAGCAACGACCACTTCTACGCCACCATCACTTCCAGCACCAGCGGCATGGTTGGCCCCACGGGCGATGTCATCGGCTACACCCTGTACGCCAACAACAGCACCAGCTATCCGATCACTCGGGGGGTGCAGTTCGACTTCGCCCGCAACTCGATCATCGATGTCCTGGGATTGCTGGGCAGTTCCACCGTGGCCAAGACCGTGCCTATCTACATGGGGACCATCACCGGCAGCAACGTAGCGGCAGGGGTCTACACCGAGAACCTGAGCATCTTCTGGAGCTGGAATTATTGCGCCGGGATCGGCGCCCTGGGGATCTGCCTGGGACGGGACATCGGCAGCGGCACTCAGGCCCTCACGGTGAACATGACGGTGTCCAATGATTGCGTGATCACCGCGCCGAACATCAGTTTCGGCAGCGCGCCGGTGGTCAGCGCATTCGCCACGGTCACCGGGCAGACCATCAACCTGTCCTGCACCAAGGGCAGCGCCTATACCGTGGGCTTGAGCGACGGCCAGCACCCCGTGAGCGCAGGAGGGCGACGGCAGATGATATCCGGCAGCAACTACCTGGCCTACGACATCTTCAAAAGTGCCGGCAACACCCGTTGGGGCAGCGTCGGCAGTGCCCGGCGCTCCAGCACCGATGCCGAAGTGAACCCGGGCAATGGCCTGGGTACCGGCAGCCAGATCTTCAACTACAACGCCAGGATCTACACCGACCAGAACACGCCGCCAGCGGGCACCTACATCGACAACGTGGTGCTGGACGTGGGGTTCTGAAGACCTACAGGGGAATTTCCGCCGGGCCGACCATGGCGTAGTTGTAGCCCCCGCCGGACCAGTACTGTGTCTGCAATGAGCCGTCACGGCGGCTGCCACGAGGCAGCAGGGTGTTCTGCGGTCCTGGCGGGCGGATGTAGAAGCTGACTTTGCGCCCCTCGCGATCCTGGTACAGGACCATTGCCGCAGGCCCTTGCTCGGTACTCAACAGGCGCCCGCTGACCGCTTTGAAGCCAGCGTCGTGCAGGTCCGGCAGTGGGCTGGCCTGGGTGAAGTAGCGATCCAGCCAGGCTTGCATGGCGTCGTTGTCCTGGACCTTGAAGTCCGCGGGCAGGATGCCTTGCTCGGCGAACAGGCGATACGCCTGGAGGGCATCGGTCATCGGCAGCACGGTGTTGCCGGCCAGGGTCAGTTCCCGGGCCTGCCAGCCGCTCAGACCGCCAACCCCGACCGCCACGAGCAGCGCCGCGGCACTGGCCAGGCGCCGCAAGCCCCGCTGCTTGTGGCGCGCACGGATCAGGGTCGGCTCCAGCGCCGGATTGGTCGCTTGCAGCAGGGCTCCACCCAGGGCGGCCCGCAGGTGCTGGGCATCCTGCTGCCAGGCCTGGACCTGGGCCGCCGTTTGCGGATGGTTGGCCAGGTAGCTGTCCAGCACCCGGCGGTCCGCTTCGCTGAGTTGGTGATCGACGTAGGCGTGCAGGTCGCTGTCGCTGGGGGGCAGGCTGATCATTTGAGTATCCGTAGAGAGGGGCTGTTGATTTCGCCGTCGCTGAGTTGGCGCAGCGCCTGGCGGGCCCTGGACAGGCGAGACATCACGGTGCCGACGGGGACCTGGAGGATCTCTGCCACTTCCTTGTAGCTCAAGCCCTCCACCGAGACCCAGAGCAGCAGGGCGCGTTGCTCGGCGTTCAGGCGGTCGAAGGCTGCCAGGGTCGACTGGGCGACTACGGTGCGCTCCACCGAAGGCTGGGCGTCGTCACGTCCGGTAAAGAATTCGAGCATGCGTGCGTAGCGCCGGGAGCGTCGGTGGGCATCGAGAAACTGCCGGTAGAGGATGGCAAACAGCCAGGCTCGCAGATCGCCCTCGGGGCGTTTATGGGCCCGACTCGACAAGGCGCGCTCCAGGCAGGACTGCACCAGATCGTCGGCGCTGCTGGGCTGGCGTGTCAGGGACAGGGCAAAGCGCCTGAGGCGGGGGAGCAGCAGGCGTAGCTGTTCGTCGAAATCGTTCATGAAGTCCTGCAGGTGCTGGGCCAGTCACTAGGCTTGGGACTAGGAAGACGCGCCGTGCTGCAGGTTATTCCAGTCGCGGAAAAATAAATATCGGGGTCTGGAATAACCGGTACCGGGCTACGTCTGACTGATCCTGGTCCTTGTGGCCCCGCGTACTGGAGATGTCCATGGTTGCCCCATCCTCGCCACCCGATCGTCCGCCCTTGAGTGCTGTCAGCCTGACCTTGCGCCTGGGGGCCATTGCCTGGGTAGTGGCCGCCGCTGCTGCGGCGCTGGCCTACGTGCACGGCAATTTCGACCCGCAACGCCTGACTCCCAAGGCCCTGGTGGATGTGCTGGAGACCAATAACGGCGTGCATCTGGGCTTTCGCCGTAACCACGCCAAGGGCGTGTGTGTCATCGGTTACTTCCAGAGCAGTGGCGAGGCCCGGGCCTACTCCACGGCGCAGGTGTTCAGCGAGGCGCAAACGCCGGTGGTGGGGCGTTTTGCCCTGCCCAGCGGCAACCCCTATGCGCCGGACAGCAGCGTGCCGATCCGCAGCCTGGCGTTGCGTTTCCTCCAGGCCAACGGCCAGCAGTGGCGCACGGGAATGAACAGCATGCCGGTGTTTCCGGTGGGCACTCCCGAGGCGTTCTATCAACTGCAGCAGGCCAGTTCCCCCGATCCGTCCACGGGCAAGCCGGACCCGACCAAGGTGCCGGCGTTCTTTGCCGCCCACCCCGAGGCCGGGCCCTTCCTGCAATGGGTCAAGAGCGCCAAGCCTTCAACCAGCTACGCCAGTGAAAGCTACAACGGGATCAACGCGTTCTACCTGGTCAACGCCAGTGGTCAGCGCCAGGCGGTGCGTTGGGGCCTGGTGCCGCTAGTACAGGATGCCCAGGCCGTCGGCAGCGCCGCAGCGGGTGCCGACTACCTGGAGCAGGATCTGCTCCGGCGGCTGGCCGAAGGGCCTTTGCGCTGGCGCTTGCAGATCACCCTGGCGGCACCGGGAGATCCCACCAATGACGCCAGCAAGGCCTGGCCCGCAGAGCGTCCGGTGATCAATGCCGGGACCCTGGTGCTGCAAGGCACCCAGCCGCAGAACAGTGGCCAGTGCCGGGACATCAATTACGACCCGCTGATTCTGCCCAATGGCATCCAGGCCTCCGATGATCCCCTGCTGGCCGCACGTTCTGCCGCCTACGCCAGTTCCTACCTGCGTCGCACCAGTGAAGTCAGTCAATTGCCCTCCGCCCAGGAACCGCGTCCATGAACAGCCAACCTCAACACTTCGCCCCGCTGGCGCGTCTGCTGCACTGGCTGATGGCGCTGATGATCATTGCCATGCTGTTTATCGGTGCCGGCATGGTGACCTCGGTGTCCGCTCGCCATGAGTGGCTGATCCACCTGCACAAGCCGCTGGGCATCGCCATTCTGCTGTTGGCGGCGGTGCGCCTGTTTGTGCGTTTTTCCACTCGGCAACCGCCGCTGCCGGCAGACTTGCCGGGCTGGCAGGTGCTGGCGGCCAAAGCCTCCCATGTGCTGCTCTATGCCCTGATGCTGGGCTTGCCGGTACTGGGCTGGGCCATGATTTCGGCGGCCGGGGACCCGGTGATGCTGAGCGGTTCGTTGCAGTTGCCGGCGATCCTGCCGGCCAATGCCCAGGTGTTCGCTCTCTTGCGCAAGGCCCATGGCTACCTGGCTTATCTGCTGTTCCTGACGGTGTTGCTGCATCTGGCGGCGGCACTGTTCCATGGCTGGGTCCGCCGAGACGGGGTATTGCAGAGCATGCTGCGGGGGCGTGGTTGAGTCCCCCTTGGGCGAGCCTGCTGTGTCGCTCAAGTGACACAGCGAGCCTCGGCCCGGGTTTTTACGGGGTTCAGGCTCCACAGCCAATAGACCAGTGCCAGGCTGTTGATAGCGGCTCCGAGCAGGCAGACCCCGCTCCAGCCGGCCCAGGCGTAGGTGGCGGTGGCGGCAATCGAGCCGCCGGCGCTGCCCAGGGAGTAGAACAGCATGTAACCGGCAGCCAAGCGGCTCTGGGCTTGCGGGCGCACGCTGTAGATCAGGCTCTGGCTGGTGACGTGAACGGCCTGCAGGCCCAGGTCGAAGGTGATCACCCCCAGTAACAGGGCCCACAAGGACGATTGGGTAAAGGCGATGGGCAGCCAGGACAGCAACATCAACGCCAGGGCCAGGCCGCTGGTCCACTGCGCCAGGCCGCGATCCGCCCAGTGCCCGGCTCGTGCTGCGCCCAGGGCGCCCGCGGCCCCGGCCAGGCCAAACAGACCGATTTCGGTGTGAGACAGCGACAGCGGCGGGGCGCTCAGAGGTAGCACCAATGGGGTCCACAAGACGGTGCCCGCGGCGAAGATCAACATGGCCAGCACTGCACGGTCGCGCAGCACTTTTTCTTCCCTGAACAGTTGCAGCAGCGAGCCGAGCAATTGCCCGTAGCGTTGCACTGCGGGTGGCTGTTCAACCCTCGGCAGCACTTTCCACAGGCTCAGGGCCACCAGCAGAGTCAAGCCGGCCGACAACAGATAGACCGAGCGCCAACCTGCCAGATCGGCCATGGTCCCGGCCACGGTGCGGGCCAACAGAATGCCCACCACGATGCCGCTGGTGACCATACCTACCACCCGTCCACGCTGGGCTGTGGGCGTCAGATTCGCGGCATAGGCCACCAGAATCTGGGTCACCACTGCCAGCAGGCCGGTGCTGGCCATGCCCAACAGCAGCCAGGCGCTGCTGGGGGCCAGGGCCACCATTAGCAAGGCAAGCACTGAAAGCAGGGTCTGGGTGACGATCAGTCGCCGGCGGTTGAGCAGGTCGCCCAAGGGCACCAGCAACAGCAGCCCCAGGCCGTAGCCCACCTGGGTCAGGGTGATGACGATGCCCACCGTGGCCGGCGGCAGGTCGAAGGTCCGGGCCATGGCGTCCAGCAGCGGCTGGGCGTAGTAGACGTTGCCCACCGCCAGGCCACAGGCGATGGCGAACAGCAGCACCACCCGTGGTGAAAGAGTCGATGTGGCAGGAGGGGAAGGATCGTGTGACATGTCGGGCTCCGATTATGGTTTCGTTATGAAACCAGTTGTACGGTAAGGACCATGGTTTTATATTGCAACCACTTTCCTGTGACCCGAACGGAGAATGCCCAGCATGGTTAAACGCACCAGCCTGCAAGATGCCGAGTGCCCGGTGGCCCGTTCACTGGACGCTATAGGCGATTGGTGGTCGCTGCTGATTGTGCGGGATGCCTTCGACGGTATCCGTCGCTTTGGCGAGTTCCAGCGCAACCTCGGCATGGCCAAGAACATTCTTGCCACACGTTTGCGGACCTTGGTGGAGCATGAGGTATTTGAAGTGGTGCCGGCCTCTGATGGCAGTGCCTATCAGGAGTACGTGCTGACGCCAAAGGGCAAGGGGCTGTTTCCCCTGATCATCGGCTTGCGCCAATGGGGCGAGGCGTTTTTCTACGAAGAGGGTGAGGCGCATTCGCGCATGCTGGACCGGGAAACCGGGCAGCCGCTGCCTGCGTTGGAACTGCGTACGGCGGACGGGCGTTTGTTGGGCCCGGAGGATTGCCTGCGGGTACCGGCTTCGTGAGCAGGGGGACGACTGCGGGATCGGCTCCCGCAGTCGTTGCCTGGGCTCAGCGCAGGCTGTCCACCAGGTCGGCGAGGGTGCTCAGCACATCCTTGCCCAGTTGCATGGAGCGTTTTCCGGACCAGCCGGTTAGCGGATTGGGGGCGTCGTCGTGGTCCTTGAAGGGCATCTCCAGGGTCAATGCCAGGCAGTCGTACTTTTCCCCGACGGCGTTGCAGGCCAGGGTCATGTTGGCTTCTCCGGGGTTGTCCCGGGCGTAGCCATGGGTGGTCTGGAAGTCCCGGGTCTGGCGCTTCAAGTGGCTGCGGAATTGTTCTTCGAGTCCCGCCAGGCGTGGTGTGTAGCCCGGGTTGCCCTCGCAGCCGGCGGTGAACACGTGGGGAATCTCTTCATCGCCGTGCACATCAAGAAACAGGTCGACGCCGTACTTTTCCATCTGCTGCTGGACGAACAGCACTTCCGGGCTGAGCTCCTGGCTGGCGTTCTGCCAGGCGCGATTCAGGTCCTGGCCCTTGGCGTTGGTGCGCAGGTGGCCGTGGAACGCGCCGTCCGGGTTCATGTTGGGCACCAGGTACAGATCGGCCTTGGCCAGCAGCGAGTTGAGCTCTGGGTCATCGCGGTGCTGCAGGCGTTCGATCACGCCCTCCATGAACCATTCGGCCATGTGCTCGCCGGGATGCTGTTGGGCAATGATCCAGATCTTGCGCTGGCCTTCCTTGCCGTTGCCCTTGCGCAGTAGCTGGATGTCTCGGCCTTCGACGCTTTTGCCCACCGCCAGCAGTTCGGTGTCGGCCTTGCTCAGGGCCTGATCGATCAGCCAGTCGTGGCGCCCGCGGCTGTAGGGCTCGAAGTAGGCGAACCAGGCGTGAGTCTGGGTGGCTTCCAGATTGAAGCGCAGGGCGTCGCCTTCGAAGATCGTCGGCACGCGGAACCAGTTCACATGGTCATAGGAGGCGACGGCCTGGTAACCGGTCCAGGCTTTGTTGTAGGAGGACTGGCTGGCGTTGGTCAGGCGGAACCAATGTTCCTGGCCGACATGCAGGCCGCTGACCTTGAAGTGAAACCATTGGAAATGCGGACTCTGGGTATCCGGGCGGATGGCCAGCAGTGCCTGCAGCGGATTGCTGATGTCCAGCACGTTGATATTGCCGCTGTCGAAGTCGGCAGTAATTTGAAACGAAGTGTGATTGCCCACGGTCATGGTCGGTCCCTGTATAGGATTGTTATGACCGCTACTCTACACACTGAGGGGGGTAATAGAAGGGGGGGCGTCGTCCTTGACGCAGACGAAGCTTAGTGGCTATGCGATTGATTCTCAAGCGCTACTTTGTCTTTCCTGGCCTTTTACCACGGGTGTTCCCTTGCAAAAGGACATTCTTTTGCTATCATCGCCGCCATTATTTTTAGCAGCACCCACGTCTTCATTAGCCTGAAGCCAAGCCAGAAAACTGGCAAAAAAAAAGACCCGGCAAAAAGCCGGGTCAAAAACCGTGATTAGCCTGATGAGGAGATAATCCAAAGGTCCGACCTAAGGTCCTTTGGGCTATCGACTGATCTCGCGACCAGTTGCTTTCAATAATAATCATTATCATTTGCAAGTCAAATGTTTTTCCCCGCCCTTTGGAAAATATTTTTCCATTTCTCCTGTTTCCGCTGTTTATTCCTTGCCAGCGTCTCAGCTGGACTCAAAGCGCTGACTTTCCAGGGACTTGTCCACCAGGGCTTTGGCCAGGTCGATCATGTGCACCACGGAAAAAGCCAGGTCGCGATTGGCCCCCCGCAGATTGTCGGCCGCGTCATAGGCGGTGGCTGCTGCACAGCGCAGCAGATCGGATGCATGGATCATGGCTTCCTCGCTGCTGAGGTTGCGCCTGACCTCGAAGAACTTCTCTTCCTTGTCCGATGCGGTCAGCGCGGGCTTCAAGTAATAGTCCATCGCCCGTCGTGCTGCGTGGCTGCCCTTGAGTGAATTCAATGTGGTCTCTGTATCGAGCTCCGGCACGTCCTTGCTGCTTGCGTTCATAAAGTGTTCCGTCCTGTTTGAGAAAAGGAAAGAGGGGTATGAACTAGGTTAATACGTATTGTAATTGTGACGAGATTTCAAATACTACAAGTTGTGTGTTGAGGCGGGAAATACACAACGTATTGTTCAGTCCATGGACAAATGGATCGAGTTGGTCAAAGCCAACATGAAAGGCCGCAAGGTCACACAGGAAAAACTCGCCGAGCGTCTGGGCATGTCTCAGGGTGGTATCGGTCATTGGTTGAGCAAACGCCGTCAGCCAAAGATCGAAGACATGAACCGGGTGCTTGAAGAGATCGGCATGGGCTTTCTGGAAGTCGCCCTGGTGGTTCGCGAAAAGCCCATGCTGGGTGACGATGGCGAACCCCTGGTGAACGAGCCTTCACTGTTGCACAAGTACAATCCGTATTTCCGTTACCCGGTGAGCGATTGGCGGGTTGCAGGGGAAGTGCGTGAAGATGGCCAGTCAGCCTATGTGCCGGAGCGCTATGAGCTTTCCGATTATCAGGCTCAAGGCGCGGCGTTCTGGCTGGTGGTAGTGGGTGACGCAATGATCGCGCCCAGCGGCTTGAGCATCAGTCAGGACATGCTGATTCTGGTGGATCCGGCTATTACCGCCGAACCTGGAAAGTTGGTGGTCGTACAGTGTCCCGGTAATGCCGAGGCGATCTTTCGCAAGTGGGTGAAAGAGGGTAGTCAGCATTATCTGGTTCCCCTCAATCCCACCTATCCGAAGATGCTCTACAGCGATGAGTGCCGGGTTATTGGTGTAGTCGTACAAGCTACTGCGAAGTTTTAACTTCCTTGAAAAGCCCCTTCCTACAGTTAGGAAGGGGCTTTCTTATTGGTGGACTTATTCCAACTCCACCAATGCACTGCCTTCGCTGACCATTTCGCCTTCCTGGCAATACAGCGCCTTGATGACGCCTGCCTGGGGCGCGCGGATGCTGTGTTCCATCTTCATCGCCTCCAGCACCACCAGTTGCGCACCGGCTTCGACGCTTTGCCCGGCGCTGACCAGCACCCGCACAATGCTGCCGTTCATGGGTGCAGTAAGCCCGCCTTGCTGGCTGTGACTGGCATCGGCTGCGGCAATCGGGTCGTACGCCGTGACGCTGTGCATCTCGCCCTGCCAGTGCAGGTAGAGGGTGTCGCCACGGCGGATGGCGCGATGTTCACGGCGCAGCCCCTGTTGCTCTACCCACAGGCGTTCACCTTGCAACTGGAAGGCCGGCGAGCGAGCGCCCAGGCTGATGGCCTGATCCTGTCCGGCACAGCTCAGGTGCAGGCTGGTCTGGGCCGGCAACGCGCTGCGCCAGCCATTGACTGCCGACCAGGGGGACTGCAGGTCGTCGCTGCGCACCCGCTCTGGCTGGCTTTGTGTGAATGCCTGTGCAGCTGCCTGCCAGAAGTCCGCGCCGAGTTCGCTGGGCGCTGGCAGTAATTGCTCCTGATAGCGTGGGATAAATCCGGTATCCAGTTGCGCCTCGGCGAACGCCGGATGGGCAACGATGCGCCGCAGGAACGCCAGGTTGGTTTTCAGGCCACCGATGGCGAACTCGTCGAGCATGCTCAACAGGCGCAGACGAGCCTGCTCGCGGTTCTCGCCCCAGGCGATCAGCTTGCCCAGCATAGGATCGTAGAAGGGCGACACGCTATCACCTTCCTCGACCCCGCTGTCCACCCGACGGCCCGGGCCGGCGGCGGATTCCCGATACAACTCCAGGCGCCCGGTCGCGGGAAGGAAGTCGTTACCCGGATCTTCGGCATACAAGCGCACTTCAATGGCGTGCCCCAGCAGCGGGACCTGTTCCTGGCTGATGGGCAGGGCTTCACCCTGGGCCACGCGTATTTGCCAGGCCACCAGATCGAGGCCGGTGATGGCTTCGGTAACCGGGTGTTCCACCTGCAGCCTTGTATTCATCTCCATGAAGAAGAATTCGCCGCGAGCATCGAGGAGAAATTCTACGGTGCCGGCGCCGACGTAGCCGATGGCCTGGGCCGCGCGCACAGCGGCTTCGCCCATGGCCTTGCGCAACTCGGGGCTGAGGCCGGGAGCGGGGGCTTCCTCGACCACCTTCTGGTGACGCCGCTGGATCGAGCAGTCGCGCTCGTTGAGGTACAGGCAGTTGCCGTGCTGGTCGGCGAACACCTGGATCTCCACGTGACGGGGCTTGAGCAGGTATTTTTCCACCAGCATCCGGGAATCGCCAAAGGACGATTGGGCTTCACGCTGGGCCGAAGCCAGGGCTTCGGCCAACTGGCTGACCTCTTCGACCACTTTCATGCCCTTACCGCCGCCACCAGCGGTGGCTTTGAGCAGCACCGGGTAGCCGATGCGCTCGGCGGCACTGCGGAAGGTTTCCAGGTCCTGGGCTTCGCCGTGATAACCCGGCACCAGAGGAACGCCGGCGGTTTCCATCAGTGCCTTGGCCGCCGACTTGCTGCCCATGGCGTCAATGGCTGAGGCGGGCGGACCGAGAAAGATCAGGCCCGCCGCTTCGATGGCTCGGGCAAAACCGGCGTTTTCCGAGAGAAAGCCGTAACCGGGGTGGATGGCCTGGGCGCCGCTGGCCTTGGCCGCAGCGATCAGCTTGTCGATCTGCAAGTAGCTGTCGGCGGCCTTGCTACCCCCCAGGTCGACGCGGATATCTGCCTCGCGGCTGTGCCGGGCATTGCGGTCAGTGGCGCTGTGCACGGCCACGGTGGTCAGGCCCAAGGCCTTGGCGGTGCGCATCACGCGGCAAGCGATCTCGCCACGGTTGGCCACCAGCAAAGTGTCTAGAACAGGGGCGTTCATCAGCGGGACTCCTTGGTCGCGGTCTCGGACTGCCAACTGGGCGGGCGTTTTTCCAGGAAGGCCCGCAGGCCTTCCTGGCCTTCGGCGCTGACCCGAATCCGCGCGATAGCATTTTCGCAGTAGCGGCGCAGGGCCGTGGTGAGGGCGCCGTTGCCCACTTCTCGCAGCAGGTCCTTGCTGGCACGCATGGCCTGGGGGCTGTTGAGCAGCAGATTGTCGATCCATTGGGTCACTTGCTGTTCCAGCTCGGCAGCCGGGTAACTCTCCGCCAGCAAGCCGATTTCCCGTGCCCGTTGGCCACCAAAGCGTTCCGCGGTGAGGGCATAACGTCGGGCGGCGCGCTCGCCAATGGCCTGGACCACAAAGGGACTGATGACCGCCGGCGCCAGGCCGATGCGTACTTCCGACAAGCAGAACTGGGCGTCGTCGGTACCGATTGCCATGTCGCAGCAACTGATCAGGCCCAGGGCGCCACCGAATGCTGCACCTTGCACCACGGCCAGGGTCGGGATCTTCAGCTTGGCCAGGTTGTACATCAACTCCGCCAGTTCCCGGGCATCGTCGAGGTTGGTGTGGTAGTCGAGTTCGGCGGACTGCTGCATCCAGGCCAGGTCGGCGCCGGCGCTGAAATGCTTGCCGCGTCCGCGCAGCAGCAGGAAGCGCAGGCTCGGGTCGCCCTGCACCTGATCCAGGGCCAGGATCAGCTCGCGGATCATCTCGGCGTTGAAGGCGTTGTTCTTGGTTTCACGGCTGAGCCACAGGGTGGCGAAGCCACGAGGGTCATGCAGCAGTTCCAGGGTGTTGAAGTCGCTCATGTTCTTCTCGCGCAGGATTACATGCGGAACACGCCGAAGCGGCTCTGTTCGATGGGGGCATTGAGGGCCGCGGACAGGGCCAGGGCCAGGACGTCACGGGTCTGTGCCGGGTCGATGACGCCGTCGTCCCACAGCCGCGCACTGGAGTAGTAAGGGTGCCCCTGGTGCTCGTACTGATCGAGGATCGGCTGTTTGATCTCGGCTTCCTGGGCGGCGTCGAAAGGGTGTCCGCCGCGTTCCGCCTGCTCGCGCTTGACCTGTACCAGCACCCCGGCCGCCTGTTCGGCACCCATCACGCCAATTCGCGCGTTGGGCCACATCCACAGAAAGCGTGGATCGTAGGCGCGGCCGCACATGCCGTAGTTACCGGCGCCGAAGCTGCCGCCGATGATCACGGTAAATTTCGGCACCTTGGCGCAGGCCACCGCAGTGACCAGCTTGGCGCCGTGCTTTGCGATGCCGCCTGCCTCGTATTTCTGGCCCACCATGAAGCCGGTGATGTTCTGCAGGAACAGCAGGGGAATCCCGCGCTGGCAGGCCAGTTCGATGAAGTGCGCGCCTTTTTGCGCGGCTTCGGCGAAGAGGATGCCGTTGTTGGCGAGGATGGCCACTGGGTAGCCATGCAGGTGGGCGAAGCCGCAGACCAGGGTGGTGCCGAACAGGGCCTTGAACTCATCGAACAACGAGCCGTCCACCAACCGGGCAATGACTTCGCGTACATCGAAGGGTTGCTTGGGATCGGCCGGCACCACGCCGTAAAGCTCTTCACGGGCATACAGCGGGGCGATCGGGGGGCGTTGCTGCAACTGGCCCTGTTTGTGCCAGTTGAGGTTGGCCACGCTGCGTCGGGCCAGGGCCAACGCATGTTCGTCGCTGTCGGCGTAGTGGTCGGCAACGCCGGAAGTCTTGCAGTGCACGTCGGCACCGCCCAGCTCTTCGGCACTCACCACCTCGCCGGTAGCGGCTTTCACCAAGGGTGGGCCGGCGAGGAAGATGGTGGCCTGTTCACGGACCATGATGGCTTCGTCGGCCATGGCCGGCACGTAGGCGCCGCCGGCGGTGCAGGAACCCATGACCACGGCGATCTGCGGGATACCCTGAGCGCTCATGTTGGCCTGGTTGAAGAAGATCCGGCCGAAGTGCTCGCGGTCCGGGAATACTTCGTCCTGGCGGGGCAGGTTGGCGCCGCCGGAATCCACCAGGTAGATGCAGGGCAGGCGGTTCTGTTGGGCGATGGTCTGGGCCCGCAGGTGTTTTTTTACCGTCAGCGGGTAGTAGGAGCCGCCTTTCACCGTGGCGTCGTTGGCCACAATCATGCATTCGATGCCTTCTACACGGCCGATGCCGGCAATCACGCCGGCGGCGGGCACGTCTTCGCCATAGACCTCGTAGGCGGCCAGGGGGCTGACTTCGAGAAATGGCGAGCCAGGGTCGAGCAGGCGGTTGATGCGTTCTCGAGGCAGCAGTTTGCCCCGGGACGTGTGGCGTTCCTGGGCCTTGGCGCCGCCGCCTTGCTGGATCTGGGCGAGCAGGGTGTGCAAGGCGTCGACCTGAGCCAGCATGCTGGCAGCGTTCTGCGCGAATTCGGGTGATTTCGGGTTGAGCTGAGACTTCAGAATCATCGGTGCTCCCAGCGCAGCTCGAAGCCATAAGCTTCAAGCTGCAAGAGTAAGTCGGTGTTACGGCAGTTGTGGCTTGCCGCTTGTAGCTCGCAACTTGCGGCTGTTCTTACTTGGTTTCGTTGAACAGTTCGCGACCGATCAGCATGCGGCGGATCTCGCTGGTGCCGGCGCCGATTTCGTAGAGTTTGGCGTCACGCAGCAGGCGGCCTGCGGGGAATTCGTTGATGTAGCCGTTGCCTCCCAGAATCTGGATCGCATCCAGGGCCATCTGGGTCGCGCGCTCGGCGCTGTAGAGAATCACCCCGGCGGCGTCCTTGCGGGTGGTTTCGCCACGCTCACAGGCCTGGGCCACGGCATACAGGTAGGCGCGACTGGCGTTGAGCTGGGTGTACATGTCGGCGATCTTGCCCTGGATCAGCTGGAACTCGCCGATGCTTTGGCCGAACTGCTTGCGGTCGTGGATGTAGGGCACGACCAGGTCCATGCAGGCCTGCATGATCCCGGTCGGGCCGCCGGAGAGCACCACGCGCTCGTAGTCCAGGCCGCTCATCAGCACTCTGACTCCGCCGTTGAGCACGCCAAGGATGTTTTCTTCCGGGACTTCGACGTCATCAAAGAACAGCTCACAGGTGTTGGAGCCGCGCATGCCCAGCTTGTCGAACTTGTTGCTGCGGCTGAAGCCTTTCCAGTCACGCTCGACGATGAATGCGGTAATGCCGTGGGGGCCCTTTTCCAGGTCGGTCTTGGCGTAGATCACATAGGTGTTGGCGTCGGGGCCGTTGGTGATCCAGGTCTTGCTGCCGTTGAGTACGAAGTGGTCACCGCGCTTGTCGGCGCGCAGCTTCATCGACACCACATCGGAACCGGCATTGGGTTCGCTCATGGCCAGGGCGCCAATGTGTTCACCGCTGATCAGCTTGGGCAGGTATTTGCTCTTCTGTTCATGGTTGCCGTTGCGGTTGATCTGGTTCACGCAGAGGTTGGAATGGGCACCATAGGACAGGGCCACCGAGGCCGATCCGCGGCTGATCTCTTCCATGGCCACCACGTGGGCCAGGTAACCCAGCCCGGCGCCGCCGTATTCTTCCGCTACGGTAATGCCCAGGAGGCCCATGTCGCCGAACTTGCGCCACATGTCGGCGGGGAACAGGTTGTCGACATCGATCTGTGCCGCCCGAGGTGCCAGCTCCGCCCTGACGAAGGCCTGGACCTGTTGGCGCAGCATGTCGATGGTTTCACCGAGGGCGAAGTTCAGGGTCGGGTAACTCATGGCGGGGCACCTTCAAACTTGTTTTTATTGAGGGAATAGGCGGTAGAGAACGGGCTGTCGGGCTCTCACCTTTACGTTAACGTAAACCTGCGACCGAAGGCTGTCAATCGCCCTTTACGTAAACGTCAACTTGCGCCAGAGTAGCAGGGCTTTCGATTGGAGCCAGGCTCTTTCGCACCATCGGCCAGGCTCCTGAACACCCACTAATAAAGACAATAGGGGTCGTCATGGAACACTCGGGTTTCCAGCCGGATCGCAGTTACACCCGTGGTATGCAAGACAAGCCATTGCTGGCGCTGACCATCGGCCAGGCCTTCGACAACACCGTCGCTGCCTATCCCCAGGGTGAAGCCCTGGTGGTGCGTCATCAGCAGTTGCGCTACAGCTGGCAGCAACTGCGTGAGGCCGTCGACCTGCATGCCAGGGCGCTGCTGGCCCTGGGTCTCAAGACGGGTGATCGTCTGGGGATCTGGGCCCCCAACTGCGCCCAGTGGTGCATCGCCCAATTCGCCAGTGCCAAGATCGGCGCGATTCTGGTGAACATCAATCCGGCCTATCGCAGTTCCGAGCTGGAATATGTGCTCAAGCAATCCGGCTGTCAGTGGCTGATCTGTGCCGGGGCGTTCAAGACTTCCGACTATCACGGCATGCTGCAGGGGCTGATCCCCGAATTGGCGGAGCAATCCATCGGTCAACTGCATTGCGAGCGCCTGCCCGAGTTGCGTGGGGTGATTAGTCTGGATGCTCAGCCCCCATCCGGTTTTCTGCCCTGGTCGCAACTGACGGCCCTTGCCGCTGGAGCTACCGCCGAGCAATTGCAGGTGCGCCAGGACAGCCTGGATTTCGATCAGCCGGTGAATATCCAGTACACCTCCGGCACCACCGGTTTCCCCAAGGGCGCGACCCTGAGTCACTACAACATCCTCAATAACGGTTACATGGTGGGGGAGAGCCTGGGCCTCACCGCGGCAGATCGGCTGGTGATCCCGGTGCCGCTGTATCACTGCTTCGGCATGGTCATGGGCAACCTGGGCTGCATCACCCACGGCACCACCATGATCTACCCCAACGATGCCTTCGACCCGTTGCTGACGCTGAGCGCCGTGGCCGAGGAGCGGGCTAGCGGCTTGTATGGGGTACCCACCATGTTCATCGCCATGCTCGACCAGCCAAGGCGCGGCGAGTTTGATCTGTCGAGCCTGCGCACCGGGATCATGGCCGGTGCCACGTGTCCGATCGAGGTGATGCGCCGGGTCATCAGCGAGATGCACATGAGCGAGGTGCAGATCGCCTACGGGATGACGGAGACCAGTCCGGTATCGTTGCAGACCGGTCCTGCCGACGATCTGGAGTTGCGCGTCACCACAGTGGGTCGGACCCAGCCGCATCTGGAGAGCAAGATCATCGACGAGGCCGGCAATCTGGTGCCCCGGGGCACCATCGGTGAACTCTGCACCCGGGGTTACAGCGTCATGCTCGGTTACTGGAACAACCCCCAGGGCACCAGCGAATCCATCGATCAGGCCGGCTGGATGCACACCGGTGACCTGGCCACCATGAACGAGCAGGGGTACGTGTGCATCGCCGGGCGCAACAAGGACATGATCATCCGCGGTGGCGAGAATATTTACCCGCGGGAGCTGGAAGAGTTCTTCTTCACTCATCCAGCGGTGGCCGATGTGCAGGTGATCGGCATTCCCTGTGCCAGGTACGGCGAGGAGATTGTCGCCTGGATCAAGTTCCACCCTGGGCAATGCGCCAATGAACTGGAACTGCAAGCCTGGTGCAAGGAGCGCATCGCCCACTTCAAGACGCCGCGCTACTTCAAGTTCGTCGAGGAGTTTCCGATGACGGTGACCGGCAAGATCCAGAAATTCCGCATGCGCGAAATCAGCATTGAGGAGCTGCGCGAGCAGGTGGGCAGAGTGTGAGCATTGCTGGAGCGTGCATCGGGACGGGTGCACGCTTTATGGGCGAGAAGGGCAGGCCAAAGCCGAATCGCAGAAAGCACAAAGGGGAGCCGAAGCTCCCCTTTAATTTGTCGTTGCGTGCTCTTTTTTTATTATTGAGGGGCGGTCTATTGTTGTTTTTGGCAACCGTGGCCCTTTACTGCTGTTTTTGGCGATCCCCATCCGGGATCAAGAGCAAACGTATTTTTTTGAGCGCTGATCTAACGTGTCGCCAGAGCGATCCAACCAGTTCGGGAGCTACCTCAGGGTAGTTTTATTGTTCTCTGACCGGTTGCGGGTGGCTCTTGCAAGCCCTCCTGCACATTACATCCTCTCCAAAAAAATCTGTTAGCTGCGTCTCTGCCGTGTTGTTTTTGTTATGTCAGAGTCGTTACGTCTTATTCTTATTAGGTTTGCTACTTTTTATTCTTGTTATGCCATAGAGATAGCAGAAGCCGTGCCAACTTTTTAAAATCCTTTAAATTCAACGACTTGATGTTTTTGTAGGACAATCTGTATCGCAAGAAAATCGACAAACTGTTTCCGTGTTACTCGTTCCCGCCGCCGTTTAGAGCAGCCGGTAACACCCGGCCGCACATTGGCTCACCCGGCGTTACGTGCCTTGGCCACACGAGAACCGCTGGGGCGTCCCAGTACCGTGCAGATCTGCCGGCCAGCGTCGATCAGGCGATCCATGTCGATACCGGTGTGAATGCCCAGGCCGTTGAGCAGGTACAGCACATCCTCGGTGGCGACGTTACCGCTGGCGCCCTTGGCATAGGGGCAGCCGCCGAGGCCGGCGATCGAACTGTCGAACACCGCGATGCCCTCCAGCAGGCTGGCGTAGACGTTGGCCAAGGCTTGGCCATAGGTGTCGTGGAAGTGGCCGGCGAGCTTCTCCCGTGGCACCTGGGCGCCCACCACTTCGAACATTCTGCGGGTGGCGCCGGCGGTGCCAGTGCCGATGGTGTCGCCCAGGGACACTTCGTAGCAGCCCATGGCGTACAGCTCACGGGCCACCAGGGCCACTTGCTCCGGGGCTACCTCACCTTCGTAAGGGCAGCCCAGCACACAGGACACATACCCGCGCACACTGACGCCGTTCTGTTTGGCGGCTTCCATGATCGGCACGAAGCGCTGCAGGCTTTCGCTGATGGAACAGTTGATGTTGCGTTGGGAGAAGGACTCCGATGCGGCGGCGAACACTGCGACTTCCTTGACCCCCGCTGCCAGCGCGTCCTCGAAGCCCCGCAGGTTCGGCGCCAGCGCGCCATAGACCACCCCCGGCTTGCACTGAATGCGGGCGAAGACCTCGGCCGAGCCGGCCATCTGCGGCACCCACTTGGGCGAGACGAAACTGCCGACTTCTATATAGCCCAGGCCTGCCGCCGTCAGGGCATCGACCAACTGCACCTTGTCTTCGACGCTGATGGGCTGGGCTTCGTTCTGCAGACCGTCGCGGGGGCCGACTTCGATCAGGCGTACATGGCTGGGGAGTGACATTCAGGTTCACCTTCTATGAGGGATGGCGGATGCCGGCGCGAGCGGCGCAGGTGTCCCAAGGATTATTGTGCGGTGCTTTTCTGGTTCTGGATGGTTTGTTCCAGTGCCTGGGTGCAGCGCTCTTCGGCGGTGTCCAGTTCCAGCTTCATCTGTTCAATGTCGAGCAACTGCTGTTCGAGCTGCTCACGCCGCTCGCCGATTTTCGCCAGCATGCTGTGCAACTGCTTCAGGTTGCCGCTGCTGGGGTCGTAGAGCTCGATGAGTTCACGGCATTCGGCCAGGGAAAAGCCGATGCGCTTGCCCCGCAGGATCAGCTTCAGGCTGACCTTGTCCCGGGGAGAGTAGATGCGTTCCTGACCGCGACGCTCAGGGGCCAGCAGGCCCTGTTCTTCATAGAAGCGTATGGCCCGGGTGGTGATGTCGAGCTCGCGGGCGAGGTCGGAGATGCTGTAGGTCTGGCTGCTCATGGAGGCGCTCAAGGTGGGACTTGGCGCTAAGCTAAAGGCAGGTTTACGTATACGTCAAGCAATCCGAGTCGATCCCGTTCGCCGGCAAGCCGGCTCCTACAGAGAGGGCTTGCCGGCGAAGGGGTCAGGCTGTTTGCTGGTCGAGCTTCTTTTCGTAGGCGGTAACCTGTTGGCACAGCTCGATCATCTGCTCGCGCATCCAACGGTTGGCCGGGTCCTGGTCGGTGCTTTCGTGCCAATAGAGGTGGGTTTCCACCGGTGGCACATCATTGACTGGCAGATTGAAGGCATGCAGTTCATGGCGTCGGGCAAAACGTTCCGGCACCGTCATGACCATGTCGGTCTGTTGCAGGACTTGCGAGGCCATCAGGTAGTGCTGGGAGCGCAGGGCAATCTTGCGCTGGATGCCCATCTTGCCCAGCGCCAGGTCGACATGGCCCAGGCCGCTGCGGCGGCTGGAAATATGGATGTGGGTCAGGGACAGGTAGTCGTCCAGGGTAAACTTTTCCTTGCCCGCCAGGGGATGGCCCTTGCGCATGGCACACACGTAACGGTCTTCCATGAGCTTGACGTGGCGCACCTGGGGGTCGGTGTTGAGAGGGGCATCCACGGCAAAGTCCAGACGCCCGGCCGCCAGTTCCTTGGTGGTCTCCCGACGCTTGGAGAGGAAACTCTCGATGATCACCGCTGGCGCCAGGCGGCGCAGGCGCTGGAACAGTGGCGGCAGGATTACCGCCTCGGTCAGGTCGGTCATGCTGATGCGATAGGTCTTGACCGCTTGCAGGGGGTTGAAGATGCGGCTTTCCTGCACCGAAACCCGTAGCAGCGACAGCGCGTTGCGCACCGGGCCGATGATGTTTTGCGCCATGGGCGTGGGCACCATGCCCTGGGCGGTCCTGACGAACAGCGGATCGTTGAAGGTCTCGCGCAGACGCGCCAGCGCGTTGGACACGGCCGGTTGGGTGATGCCGACGATCTGCCCGGCGCGGGTCAGGTTGGCTTCGGTGTAGATCGCGTCGAAAACGATGAAGAGGTTGAGGTCGACCTTGCTCAGATTCATGGCGCTGCACTCTTATTGTTAGGGCCTGTGAGGGAGGCTCGGAAGCCTTTCGGATCAGCCGATCATATATCGGTGATGAATGTTAATACACGCCGAGAATAGGCTAGGTAAATTTTCGTAGCTGATCTAGCATCGATTTCAGTCCCCAAACACCCGTTCTTCACAAAGGTAGAACTGCCCATGGAATTCGCCTATTCCCCCAAGGTTCAGGAACTGCGTGAGCGCGTCACCGCGTTCATGGATGCCTATGTTTATCCGGCTGAAGCGGTCTTCGAGCGTCAGGTTGCCGAAGGCGATCGCTGGCAGCCGACCGCCATCATGGAAGAGCTGAAACTCAAGGCCAAGGCTGAAGGGCTGTGGAATTTGTTTCTGCCTGAGTCGGAACTGGGTGCCGGCCTGACCAACCTTGAATATGCGCCATTGGCGGAGATCATGGGCCGTTCGCTGCTGGGCCCCGAGCCGTTCAACTGCTCGGCGCCGGATACCGGCAACATGGAAGTACTGGTGCGTTATGCCAGCGAAGAACAGAAGCAGCGCTGGCTGGAGCCGCTGCTGCGGGGCGAGATCCGCTCCGCATTCGCCATGACCGAGCCGGATGTGGCTTCGTCCGACGCCACCAATATGGCGGCCCGCGCGGTACGCGATGGCGACCAGTGGGTCATCAACGGCAAGAAGTGGTGGACCTCGGGCGCCTGTGACCCGCGTTGCAAGATCCTGATCTTCATGGGCCTGAGCAACCCGGATGCGCCGCGTCACCAGCAGCACTCGATGATCCTGGTGCCGGTGGATACCCCAGGGGTGAAAATCGTTCGTCCACTGCCGGTGTTCGGCTACGACGATGCGCCTCATGGTCACGCCGAAGTGCTGTTCGACAACGTTCGAGTGCCTTATGAGAACGTGCTGCTGGGAGAGGGACGTGGTTTCGAGATTGCCCAGGGCCGTCTTGGCCCGGGCCGCATTCACCACTGCATGCGCTCCATTGGCATGGCCGAGCGAGCCCTGGAATTGATGTGCAAGCGCGCGGTGAATCGCACCGCGTTCGGCAAGCCGCTGGCTCGCCTGGGTGGCAACATCGACAAGATCGCCGACTCGCGGATGGAGATCGACATGGCTCGGCTGCTGACCCTCAAGGCGGCCTACATGATGGACACCGTGGGTAACAAGGTGGCCAAGAGCGAAATTGCCCAGATCAAGGTGGTGGCGCCGAACGTGGCCCTGCGGGTGATCGATCGGGCGATCCAGATTCACGGTGGGGCCGGGGTATCCAATGACTTCCCTCTGGCCTACATGTACGCTATGCAGCGCACCTTGCGCCTGGCGGACGGCCCGGATGAAGTGCACCGCGCGGCCATCGGCAAGTACGAAATCGGCAAGTATGTGCCGAAGGAAATGCTGCGCAGCGGCCATTGATGGTCATGCAGCCGGCCTGCCGGGCGACGCCTGTGGCAGGCCGATTGCTGTGTATTCAGTACACCCAGACTTCCACGCGCCGGTTTTTGATCCGGCCCTCGTCGGCGTTGTTGGCTGCCACTGGCAGTTCAGCGCCGAAACCGCGGATCTCGCGAAACACCACCCCGCTTTTTACCAGTTCCCTGCGCACGGTCATGGCCCGCAGCTTGGACAGTAGCGCAGCGCGTGCCGGGTCGCTCTTGGCATCACCGAATCCGGCCAGAGTGACTTGCCGGTTCATCTTGCCGTGTTGGCGCAGGT
Source organism: Pseudomonas sp. JDS08PS003 (assembly GCF_045013505.1). Lineage (NCBI taxonomy): Bacteria > Pseudomonadati > Pseudomonadota > Gammaproteobacteria > Pseudomonadales > Pseudomonadaceae > Pseudomonas > Pseudomonas sp. JDS08PS003. Next base: position 4,822,804 of record NZ_CP120724.1, on the reverse strand, counting down.
AATCCAGGACGCGATTCAGGTCCTGGCGTGCCTTGTTGTCCAGATTGGCGCTGCCTTCTTCAAAGCGAAAGTTCACCGTCAGGCGTTGGGCCTCTCGGCTCAACGCCTGATAGGCCTTGGGCATCTGCGCGCTGGGTGCCACCTTCATGGCCTGTACGGTCTGGGCGATAAAGCCGTTGGCGGCGACGATGGCCTGGCCCTTGGTGCTCTGAGCAAAACTGACCAGAGCGTCGGCCCAGGGGTTCTGCCCATTGGGCGGCAGGTACAGGTACAGGCGCCGCGACAGTGGGTAGTCTTCGGTGGCGATCAGGCTGTTGAGGGGCGGCATGGGTTGGGAGTCGCCGTCGATAATCGCCACGGCCTTGGCCTGGCGTACGTAGGGCAGGCCGATGAAGCCGATGCCTTGAGGGTCTCGGCTCACCGCGTCGGACAGCTGCTCGCTGGACTCGAAACGCTTGGCGGCGGGGTTCAGTGTCTTGCCGCGACGGCTGAGTACCAGCTCCTTGAAGGTGTCGTAGGTGCCGGACTGGTCATCCCGGGCATACAGGTGGATCGGTCCGCCCGTGCTCCCCAGTTCTTCCCAGGTCTTGATCTCGCCGCTGAACAGGCGGGCCAGTTGTTCGGTGCTTAGCTGGCTCAGCGGGTTGTGTGGATGAAGGATGATTGCCAGTCCGTCGATGGCGATGACCTGTTCAGCGCCGGGACTTTTCAGGTCTCCCAGGTTTTCCAGCTCCACCAGTTCGCTGTCCCTGATCGGTCGGGAGGCGGCTGCAATATCGGCCTGGGCGTTTTTCAGCGCGCCAAAGCCGGTGCTCGAACCGTGGGCGGCGACATCGACTCTGACTGTCCGACCTTGGGCGCTCTGTCCCAGAACGCGTTTCTCATTGTCCTTGCCGCCGGCCTCGATCCTGACGTCGCGCAGACCCTGCTGTTCGAGCAAACCCTTGACCAGCGCCGGGCCAAGTTGGGCACCGATGGTGTTGGAGCCCTGGATGTGCAACACAGCGGTATTTTCAGGTGCCAGGGGCAAGGCGGCGAACACCGACCAAGGCAGGGCATAGCAAACGAAGCCGATCAGAAACAGGCTGATGGTCCGGCACCAGATATCTCGTTCGCTGACGGTGGAAGCGCGGGGCATGGCGGCACTGGCCTTCTATTGAGAAAGAGGAGAGTGCTGGTGAGATTAAGTCAGGGAGGTGACAGGGATGTGACGGGTGGCACTTTCTGACCACAAATGGCGAAAGTCCTACGTCGTAAATAGCTGTTTTCTCTAGATTTTTTGAGACTTGTCCTAGAGACCAGTCTTCGAAGGCTGCGTAGAGTGGGCAACTTTGTCTGGCGGGGATTGGGGCGACTGCCAACGCGTCATCCCCCCGCGGATGCCTCGGCAGTGTTGTGCTGCTATTTCGTAGTAAGCAAAGGAGTTACAAATGAGTGCCTGGTTCGAGCTGAAGCAGTATGGCAGTGGTGCATGCAGATTCTTGCTGAAGACAAAGGAGGCGCAGACCATGCTTCAAAGCGACCGATTCCCTTGCCGGGACAGTGCCGAGGCAGCTCTCGGCCTGTTCCGCGCACACTGCTCTTCTCCCGAGCGTTACGTCAAGAAAATTTCATCGGGCGGTAAACCTTTTTTCAAGCTCAAGTCTGGCAAGGAAGTGATTCTGGTCAGTCACTTGTACGATTCGGAAGCCACCCTTGAAAACGCGATCAGCGCCATTGCAGCAGCCGGCACCACTGAGCGGGTTGAAGTGGTCCATCTGTAAGCAGTAGAAAAAAGCCCATCTAGTGATGGGCTTTTTTGTGCCTGTCGATCAGCTCAACTCGAGCCAGATTGGCGCATGGTCAGAAGGCTTTTCCATGCCCCGCAGCTCATAATCGACACCGGCGTCCTTGACCCGGGGCAGCAGCCCTTGGGATGCCATGATCAGATCAATGCGCAGGCCGCGCTTGGGTTCGTCCTCGAAGCCGCGGCTGCGGTAGTCGAACCAGCTGAAGCGATCGTTCACCTCGGGGTTCAGGTGACGGAAGCTGTCCACCAGGCCCCAGTTCTTCAGGCGTGCCATCCACTCGCGCTCTTCCGGCAGGAAGCTGCACTTGCCGGTCTTGAGCCAGCGCTTGGCATTTTCGGCGCCGATGCCGATGTCGCAGTCTTGCGGGGAAATATTCACATCGCCCATGACCACCAGGGGCTGGTCGTTGCTGAAGCGGCTTTCCAGCAGGTGCTGCAGGTCGTTGTAGAAGCGTTCCTTGGCTGGGAACTTGGTGGGATGGTCGCGGCTTTCACCCTGGGGGAAGTAGCCGTTCATGATGGTCACCGGCGTGCCGTTGGCATCGGCGAAGGTGCCCCAGATAAAACGCCGCTGGGCGTCCTCGTCATCGCCTTCAAAGCCTTTATGCAGGGCCAGTGGCGCCTGGCGCGAGAGCAGGGCGACACCGTAATGGCCCTTCTGGCCGTGGTAATGCACGTGGTAGCCCAGGGCCTGGATGTCGGCGAGGGGAAACTGCTCGTCGGCGACCTTGGTTTCCTGCAGGCCGATCACGTCCGGCTGGTGTTTGTCGATCAGCGCCGCCAACTGATGGGGGCGGGCGCGCAGCCCGTTGATATTGAACGAGACGATCTTCATGGTCGGCGGTCCTGGCAAAACAGCGATGCTAGCTGACTACGCCCGGGTCGACCAGCATGGCAGCCCCGCGAATGCGCTGCTAATGTCCTTGAGCGTGGGAACGATCAGCGCCGCGCCAGGTTCGTAATAACAAGAGCGCGGCCATTCGAGCCGGGTCCAGGGGAGAGTGACCGACATGCCTGATACCTCCAACGCCATCGCCGATATCCATATGCTCGACAGCGGCTATTCCCGCGAAGCGCGGTCGCTGCTGTACCAGGCCTATCGCCATGAACCGACGTTCGGTTTCATTTTCGAATCCGAGCGCGCCGGTTATGAACAGCGGGTGCGGGCGACGGTGCGCGAGCTGGTAAAGCAACATTTTCTGCAAGACCTGCCGGCCATCGGCCTGCTCGTCAATGACCGCTTGATTGGCATTGCCCTGATCGCCCCGCCGCAACGCCGCCTGGGCATTACCGAAAGCTGGGCCTGGCGGCTGCGCATGGTCCTGAGCACGGGGTTCCGGTGTACGCGGCGGTATCTGGAGTACCACGAAGCGGTGCAGGCTTGCCTACCCGGCGATGCGGTTCATGTGCTGCCGCTGTTGGGGGTGCACCCGCAATTTCAGGGGCAGCATTTCGGCGAACAGTTACTGCAGGCGGTTCACAATTGGTGTGCAGTGGATGAACATTCCCAGGGCGTGGTCCTGGATACGGGCAATCCGCGCTATCTGGAGTTCTATAAACGTCAGGGTTATGAGGAGATCGGGGAGATCGCGGTAGGGCCGGTCCGTGAGCACGTTTTCTTTCATGCGAACCCGCAGCTCTTACAAAGAGCAACAGCCTGATATAGAACTTTCCTAGCACTTGAGCGCTCTATCGCCCCCCCAAGCTCGTGATAGCATCCGCGCCTATGAAGTTTCCAGGAAGATTTACCAGCGGCTTTTTGCTGTTGTTCACAAGCTGTGCGGCGCTGGCGCAGAGCGAATTGGATGTCAGGGTAAAGCCCGCCAACGACGAGCTGAAGGCCAATGTGGAGGGTTACATTGGCGGTGTCGGTGATCGCGATGAAGAAGCCCTGCTGCGGTTCAGCCGGGGCGCCGAGGAGCAGGCGAAGAAAGCCGCCCAGGCGTTGGGCTACTACCAGCCCCATATCGAAAGCGAAGTGCGTGGCGGCGAGAAACCCCGCCTGTTGTTGCGTATCGACCCCGGCGAGCCGGTGCATCTGCGCAATGTGACGATCCGGGTCGAAGGCCCGGCGGCTTCCCTCAAGTCCTTCCGCACCCCCGACAGTGACCAGCTCAAGCCTGGCGCTGTGCTCAATCATGGCCGTTATGAAGATGCCAAGCGCCTGATCCAGAACCAGGCCTCGCGCTATGGTTTTTTCAGCGGGCGTTTTACCCGCCAGCAATTGTCGGTAGATCCCCTGGCCGGGGTGGCGGACATCGAACTGGTTTATGACAGCGGTCCGCGTTACGCACTGGGCAAGGTCAGTTTCACCGGGGACTCGTTGTTTGACGAAGACCTGTTGCGGCGCATGGTGCCCTTCAAGAACGGCGCCCCCTACGACTCCGAGTTGATTGCCGAACTCAATCAGGCGCTGCAGTCCAGTGGCTATTTCGAGGGTGTTCGGGTAGATGCGGCGCCCACTGCTGCCGAGCATGAGGTGATTCCGGTAGCGGTCCTGCTGGAAACCCGCAAGCCCCGGACCATGGGGCTTGGCCTGGGTTACTCCACCGACGTCGGCCCCCGGGTCAAGGCCAACTGGACCCGGCACTGGGTCAATCCCCAGGGCCACAGTTATGGCTGGGAGGCGGAAGTCTCGGCGCCGCGGCAGAACGTCGGCCTGTGGTACGACATTCCTCTGGACCCGCCCCTGACCGACAAGCTGCGCTTTGCCGGTGGTTATCAGAACGAAGAAATCTCCGGCACCGATACCCTGAGTAAGTTGCTCACAGTGGGCCCCGAGTGGCACAGCAAGCTGCCCAGCGGCTGGCAGCGCGTGGTCTCGCTGAAGTATCAGCGTGAGGAGTATCGCCTTGGGGACGACTCGGGCCTGAGTAATCTGCTGATGCCTGGCCTGACCTATTCCTACCTGCGCAGCGACAATCGCATCGATCCGCACAACGGTTATCGCATTCAATTCGATACCAAGCTGGCCAAGGAAGGCGTGGGTTCCGACACCAACCTGTTGTACGGAACGGTCCTGCTCAAAGGCCTGACCACAGCCTGGGACAATCATCGCTTTCTCGGTCGTGTGCAGTTTGGAGGCAGCGCCACCAACGGTTACAAATCCATTCCGCCGTCCTTGCGCTTCTTCGCCGGTGGCGACCAGAGCGTGCGTGGCTACGACTACCAGACCCTGTCCCCGAAGAACTCCGACGGCGATCGTATCGGGGGTCGTTACATGGTGGCGGGCAGTGTCGAGTATCAGTACTCCATCGCCGAGAAATGGCGGATCGCGACCTTTGTCGATCAGGGCAACTCGTTCAACAAACTGGAACTGCCGAACCTCAAGACCGGGGTCGGTGTAGGGCTGCGCTGGGTTTCGCCGGTAGGACCGATCCGGGTCGACCTGGCCCACGCAATGAATGATGACGGTGGTATTCGCTTGCACTTTTCCATGGGGCCAGAGCTTTGAAGCGCGCTTTGAAGATAACGCTGCTGGCGATTCTTGCGCTGGTGATCCTCACCCTCCTGGCCCTGACCACGGTTCTAGGGACTCAGGCCGGCAGCCGCTGGGCCCTGGGCCTGGTGCCGGGACTGACCTTGGACAATTTCCAGGGGCATCTGGGCGGCCAGTGGAGCACAGACCATCTGCTCTGGCAGCAGGACGGCAGCCGGGTTGAGCTCGAATCGGTGAAATTTGCCTGGTCTCCTGCCTGCCTGTTGCGCATGACCCTGTGCATCGAGCAGTTGGAGGCCGATCAGGTCAGCCTTCAGTTCGCTCCCGGCAACGATGCCGAAGAAAGCACGGGGCCCATCAGCCTGCCGGAACTGCGTCTGCCCGTGGCCATCGAGCTTGGACAGGTACGGGTTGGCCGTCTGTTGTTCAACGGCAGTGAAGAACTCAAGGGGCTGCAACTGGCGGCGCACTGGACCGCTCAGGGCTTGCAGATCGACTCGGTGCACCTGCAGCGCGATGACCTGAGCCTCGACCTGTCCGGCCTGTTGCAACCCAGTGGCGACTGGCCTCTGACGGCTCAGGGTACCCTCGGTTTGCCCGCTCCTGGCGGTGGCCCCTGGGCCCTGGCTATGAAGATCGAAGGCGATCTGCTCAAGACCTTGAAACTCAAGGCCGACAGCAGTGGTTATCTGCAAGGGCAGTTGAGCGGTGAGCTGCAACCCCTGGTGGAGAACCTGCCGGCGCAGGTGCGAATCATTGCCGATGGCTTCAAGGCCAGCGCCGACTTGCCGGATACCCTGCAACTGGACCAGTTGGAATTGACCGGCAAGGGGGACTTGAAAAACGGCTACCAGCTCAACGGCAAGGCCAGTCTGCCGGCGGAGCAAGGGCCGGTGGCTCTGCGGTTGCAAGGCAAGGTCGACGCCAAGGGCGCGCAGATCGCCACGCTGGACCTGCGGGCCAACGACAAGCAAAGCCTCAATCTCAGCGGTCAGCTTGATTGGAGCCAAGGCTTTTCGGCCGAGGCGAAGCTTGCCTGGCTGGATTTCCCCTGGCATCGCCTTTACCCATTGATCGAAGAACCGGCCGTGGCGTTGCGCAGCTTCAATGCAGAAGTGGCGTATCGGGATGGCAATTACCTGGGCAACTTCAAGGGTGATCTGGATGGCCCGGCAGGCGCCTTCAGCCTGAGCAGTCCATTCAGCGGCGACTTGAGCAAGATCTTCCTGCCGCAGTTTCAGCTCACGGCCGGACAAGGCAAGGCCCAGGGGCACCTGAACCTGCAATTTGCCGACGGTGTGGCCTGGGATACGGCCCTGGAGTTGTCGGCCATCAACCCGGCCTATTGGCTGGCCGAGTTGCCCGGCACCTTGGCCGGCCCTTTGCGCAGCCAGGGTGAAATGAAGAATGAACAGCTCAAGGTCACGGCCGACCTCGACCTCAAGGGGCGCCTGCGGGGGCAGCCAACCGTGCTGCTGGCCAAGGCCGACGGGGCAGGGGAGCAGTGGAACCTGAGTGCCCTGGATATCCGCCTGGGGGACAACCGCATCAACGGCTCCGGCAGCCTGCAGCAGAAAATCGCCGGCCAACTGGACATCAAGCTGCCGCGCCTGGGCCAGCTCTGGCCGCAGTTGCGCGGGCAACTCAATGGCCGGGTAGACCTGGCAGGCACGCTCAAGGCGCCACAGGGCAAGGTGGACCTCTCGGGGCAGCAACTGGCCTTTGCCGACAACCGTCTGCAAAGCCTCAAGCTGGAAGCCACTCTCGACAGCGCACAACAGGCTCAGGTGGAACTCAAGGGCAGTGAGATTCAGGCGGGAGACACCCAGCTTGGCACCCTGACCCTGGCCGGCCAGGGCGATATCAAGAAACAGAAACTGCAATTGGACCTGCAAGGCCCGCTGTTGAAACTGGCCCTGGGGCTGGACGGCGCGCTGGATCAGGGCAATTGGCGGGGACGCCTGGCCAGTGGCGATGTACAGACCGGCGGCCAGGACTGGAAACTGCAGAGCCCGGCGAAGCTGGAGCGGCTGGCCAATGGAACCCTCAACTTTGGCGCCCATTGCTGGACCAGCGGTGATGCCAGTCTGTGCGGCGAAGACCAGCGATTGATGCCTGATCCGAAGCTGCGTTATCACCTCAAGCGTTTCCCCATCGACAGCCTGGCTCAATGGCTGCCCAAGGACTTCGCCTGGAAGGGCATTCTCAATGCCGAGGTGCAGTTGGACCTGCCGGCCAGTGGTCCCAAAGGCCAGATCCTGCTGGATGCCAGTGGTGGCACCTTGCGGGTCAAGGACAAGGGGCAGTGGCTGGACTTCCCCTATCAGGCGTTGAAGCTCGACACCCGCCTCAACCCGCGACGCATCGATACTCAGCTGCAGTTCGACGGCGGCAAGCTGGGAGAACTGATGGTTCAGGCACAGATCAATCCGTTGCCCAAGAGCAAACCGTTGTCCGGGGAGTTCCGCCTCAGTGGTCTTGATCTGTCCGTGGCGCGGCCGTTTGTGCCCATGGTGGAGAAACTCAGCGGCAATCTGAACGGCAGTGGTCGCTTGTCTGGTGGGCTGCTAGCGCCCCAGGTCAACGGCAATCTGCAACTCAGTGGCGGTCAGGTCTCCGGTTCCGAGCTGCCCATCAGCCTTGAAGACTTGCAGTTGAGCGCGCAGATCATGGGCGAGAGCGTGCAACTCAACGGCGGCTGGAAAAGCGGCAAGGCCGGGCAGGGCAGCCTCAACGGCAATATCGCCTGGGGGCGTGCCCTGGCGGTGGACCTGAGCCTCAAGGGCACGCAGTTACCCGTCACTGTCGAGCCCTATGCGGCGCTGGAAATGGCTCCGGACCTGAAGATCTCACTGCAGGACGACAAACTGGCAATCGACGGCAAAGTGCTGATCCCCAAGGGGCAGATCACCGTACGTGAACTGCCGCCGTCGACGGTCAAGGTTTCCGATGACACGGTCATCGTCGGCCAGCAGACCGACGAGGGTAAGAAGCCCATGGCCATGGCGATGAACATCGATGTGGAAGTGGGCCAGGACAAGCTCAGCTTTGCCGGGTTCGGCCTCACCGCCAACCTGCAGGGGCATGTGCACATTGGCGACAACATGGATACCCGTGGCGAGCTGTGGCTCAACGACGGTCGTTACCGAGCCTATGGCCAGCGCCTGACGGTGCGTCGCGCACGGTTGCTGTTTGCCGGCCCCATCGACCAGCCGTACCTGGATATCGAAGCGGTGCGCCAGACCGACGACGTGATTGCCGGCATCCGCTTGAGTGGCAGCGCCGAGCAACCGGCGACGCAGATCTTCTCCGAGCCGGCCATGAGCCAGGAACAGGCCTTGTCCTATCTGGTGCTGGGGCGGCCGCTGAGCTCCACCGGTGAAGACAACAACATGCTGGCCCAGGCCGCCCTGGGCCTGGGGTTGATGGGCAGTTCCGAGCTTACCGGCGGCATTGCCAAGAACCTGGGCATCCAGGACTTCCAGCTCGATACCCAAGGCAGCGGCAACAGCACCAGCGTGGTGGCCAGCGGCAATATCTCCGAGAAGCTCAGCCTGCGTTATGGCGTCGGGGTCTTCGAACCTGCCAGCACCATTGCCTTGCGCTACAAACTGAGCAAGAAGGTCTACCTGGAAGCGGCCAGCGGTTTTGCCAGCTCCCTGGACATCTTCTACAAGCGCGACTTCTAAGGCTCGCCGTCAGAGGGGGGGGGCAGCCCCCCTTCTTGTCCACGCCACCTCTCTCCAACAGAACAAGGCACCCGCCGGTTTCGAACCGGCGGCGCTGCACCGTTTATCAAGCAAATAAAGAGCAAGCTAATTATTGCGTTGACATTTGCTGCCTAGGCAGTAACATCTCGACACACACTCTCTGCCTAGGCAGCTAATTGGTGGTCAGATGAAGCATTTCGAACCCGACGATTTTCACAATTGCCATCTCGGCCTGCTGCTGGGGCGTGCCGCCTTGCTCAAGGACCGGATCATTGACACCCATATGGAACCCCACGGCATCACCGCCGCGCAGTTCAAGGTGCTGATCATCATGGCCCAGTTCGGTGTCGATACGCCGGCCGAGTTGTGTCGCCACCTGTCCCTGGACAGCGGTTCCATGACCCGCATGCTCGATCGCCTGGAGCAGAAGGATTTTCTCGCTCGCAAGCGTTCGGAAGGTGATCGCCGCCAAGTGCAGCTGGTGCTGACCGAAGAGGGGCAGAAGCTCGCCGATCGGCTGCCCTACATCGGCGCCAATGCGATGAACGAGCTTGCCGGTGCCATCTCTCCCGAGGAGTTGCGCACCCTGGAACAGATTCTCAAGAAAATTTTGCTGGCAGCCGGTGATCCGATCACCGTCCTGCGCATTGGTGATAAATGAGCAGTAAATCCTTGCGTACTCGCCTCAGCCTGGTGCTGTTGGCCATGAGTCTGGCCGGTTGTGCCAATTACAGCGGCCTGGATACCTCCGGCGTAAGCCTTGAGGCAAAAAGCCTCGCAACTGGCCAGTCTCTCAACGGCGTGACCTTGTCGCCGGCCGCCTGGCCGCAAAGCGACTGGTGGAAAAGCCTGGGCGATACCCAGCTTGACGGTCTGATCCAGGAAGCCCTGCGGGACAGCCCGGACATGCAGATCGCCAGTGCCCGTGCCCATCAGGCCAGTGCTGCGGCCTATGCCGCGGATGCCGAGCGGATGCCAACCCTGGATGCCAGCGCCGGTATCAGCCGATCGCGCCTGGCCCGTGACCAGGACCCGCTGGGGCAGGGCGGGGCCTATTCCACGGTGCGCAATGTTGGCGCCAGCTTCAATTACAACTTCGATCTCTGGGGCGGCCAGCGCGCGGCCTGGGAAGCGGCGCTGGGGCAGGCCCGAGCCGCTGAAGTCGATCGCCAGGCAGCAAGCCTGACCCTGGCCGCCGATGTGGCGCGTGCCTACAGCGACCTGGGGCGTGCGCATATCGTTTACGACCTGGCTAACGAGGACCTCAAGCGTACCCGGCAGATGCTCGACCTGAGCCGCCGTCGCCTGGACTCCGGGATCGACAGTCAGTACCAGTACCAGCAGACCGAAAGTCTGGAGGCCAGCTCCCAGGCCAGCCTGATCGACGCCGAGAAGCAATTGCAGAGCGCGAAGATCGCCCTGGCCGTGTTGCTGGGCAAAGGTCCGGATCGGGCCGATGACATCTCCCGGCCCAAGGTCCTGCAAGCCAGCGCCGTAGCCCTGCCTTCGACGCTGCCTGCTGAACTGCTGGGACGCCGGCCGGATCTGGTGGCGGCTCGCTGGCGAGTGGAAGCGGCGAGCAAGAACATCGATGCCAGCAAGACCCGTTTCTATCCCAACCTCAACCTCAGTGCGCGAGCGGGCACCGAGGCGTTGCTGGGCGATGCGCTGTTCGGTTCCGCCAGTCGCTTCTTCAGTATTGCGCCGACCGTTTCGCTGCCGATTTTCGACGGTGGGCGACTGCGGGCCGACCTGGACGCTCGGGATGCCGACTACGACCTGGCAGTCGCGCAATACAACAAGACCCTGGTGTCCGCCCTGGGGGATGTCAGCGACAGCATCTCTCAACTGCGGGATATCGGACGGCAGATCGTCGCCCAGCAGCACGCCACCGACATCGCTCAGGATTCCTACAACACCGTGGTCCAGCGTTTCGGTTCCGGGATCGGCAACTACCTGGACGTGCTGAGCATCGAGCAGCAATTGCTGCAGGCCCAGCGCCAGCTGGCCACGCTGAATGCTCAGCAGATCGACCTGTCGATTCAATTGATGCAGGCGTTGGGGGGCGGCTTCGGCGCCCAGAACCTGGCTTCGGCCAACCCAGCCCCAGCCCCTCAGACCAAATAATTCGAGGTATTTGTCATGGCCACTGCCGACACTCAAACAACCGAAAACACCCCGGACGCCAGCAACTCCCGCAAGCGCAAAGTCATGCTCCTGGGGCTGACGGCCATCGTCATCCTCGGCGGCCTGGGCGTGTTCGCCTGGCACGAACTCTATGGACGCTGGAATGAAAGCACCGACGATGCCTATGTCAACGGCAACGTCGTGGAGATCACCCCGCTGGTCACCGGCACCGTGGTCAGCATCGGCGCTGATGATGGCGACCTGGTGCATGAAGGCCAGGTGCTGATCAACTTCGACCCCAACGATGCCCAGGTCGGCCTGCAGAGTGCCGAGGCCAATCTGGCCCGCACCGTGCGCCAGGTACGCGGCTTGTACAGCAACGTCGATGGCATGCGGGCCCAGGTGGCGGCGCAGAAGGCCGAAGTGCAGAAAGCCCAGGACAACTTCAATCGCCGCAAGAACCTCGCGGCCAGCGGTGCGATCTCCCAGGAAGAACTGTCCCACGCTCGCGATGACCTGACCTCGGCGCAAAATGCCTTGGCCAATGCCCAGCAGCAGCTCAATACCACCAATGCTCTGGTAGACGACACCGTAGTCTCCAATCACCCGGATGTGCAGGCTTCCGCTGCGCAGTTGCGCCAGGCCTACCTGACCAACGCCCGTAGCACGCTGATCGCGCCGGTGACCGGTTATGTGGCCAAGCGCACCGTGCAACTGGGCCAGCGGGTCCAGCCGGGTACTGCACTGATGGCGGTGATTCCCCTGGACCAGCTGTGGATCGACGCCAACTTTAAGGAAACCCAGCTGCGGGACATGCGCATTGGCCAGCCGGTGGATATCGAGGCCGACATCTATGGCAGCGATGTGAAATACAGCGGCACCATTGATAGCCTCGGCGCCGGTACCGGTAGCGCCTTTGCCCTGTTGCCGGCGCAGAACGCTACCGGCAACTGGATCAAGATCGTGCAGCGCGTACCGGTGCGTATCCACGTCAACGCCGATGAGCTGGCCAAGCACCCACTGCGGGTCGGCCTGTCGACCCTGGTGAACGTCAACCTGCGAGATCAGAGCGGTCCGGTACTGGCCCAGCAACCACCGCAAAAGGCTTCTTTGAGCACCAACGTCTATGACCGTCAGTTGGGTGAGGCCGACGCCCTGATCGCCCGCCTGATCCACGACAACAGCGCGACCATCGGCAAGACTGCCCAGCGCTGATTCGCCAATCCGTCAACCCTGGTTTCGTCTAGAGGCCAGGGTGCCAGCCTAGTTCCAAAGGATTCGCGATGAGCAATAATGCGTCTTTCACGCCTCCCAGCCTGCTGCTGAGTACCATCGGTCTGTCCCTGGCGACCTTCATGCAGGTGCTCGATACCACCATCGCCAACGTGGCGTTGCCGACCATCTCCGGCAACCTCGGGGTGAGTTCGGAACAGGGCACCTGGGTCATTACCTCGTTCGCCGTGAGCAACGCCATTGCCTTGCCGCTGACCGGCTGGCTGAGCCGGCGTTTCGGTGAGGTGAAGCTGTTTATCTGGGCCACGCTGCTGTTCGTGGTGGCCTCGTTTCTCTGCGGCATTTCCACCTCCATGCCGGAATTGGTGGGCTTTCGGGTGCTGCAAGGGGTGGTGGCAGGTCCCCTGTATCCCATGACCCAAACCCTGCTGATTGCCGTCTACCCGCCCGCGAAGAGGGGCATGGCCCTGGCGCTGCTGGCCATGGTCACGGTGGTGGCGCCGATTGCCGGGCCGATACTCGGTGGCTGGATCACCGACAGCTACAGCTGGCCGTGGATCTTCTTTATCAACGTGCCGATCGGCCTGTTTGCCGCCTGGGTGGTGCAGCAGCAAATGAAAGCGCGGCCGGTGGTGACCAGTCGTCAGCCGATGGACTATATCGGCCTGCTGAGCCTGATTGTCGGGGTTGGTGCCTTGCAGATCGTCCTCGACAAGGGCAACGACCTGGACTGGTTCGAGTCCAACTTCATCATCGTCGGCACGCTGATCTCGGTGATTGCCCTGGCGGTGTTCGTGATCTGGGAAATGACCGATCGTCATCCGGTGGTCAACCTGCGGCTGTTCGCCCATCGCAACTTCCGCATCGGCACCATTGTGCTGGTGGGCGGCTACGCCGGGTTCTTCGGGATCAACCTGATCCTGCCGCAATGGTTGCAGACCCAGATGGGCTATACCGCCACCTGGGCCGGTCTGGCCGTGGCACCGATTGGCATCCTGCCGGTGCTGATGTCGCCCTTTGTCGGCAAGTACGCCCACAAGTTCGACCTGCGCCTACTGGCTGGCCTGGCATTCCTGGCCATTGGCCTGAGCTGCTTCATGCGTGCCGGTTTCACCAATGAGGTGGACTTCCAGCACATCGCCCTGGTGCAGTTGTTCATGGGGATTGGCGTGGCGCTGTTCTTCATGCCGACCCTGAGCATCCTGATGTCCGATCTGCCGCCGCACCAGATCGCCGACGGCGCTGGCCTGGCGACCTTTCTGCGGACCCTGGGAGGCAGCTTTGCCGCGTCGCTGACAACCTGGATCTGGATACGTCGGGCGGATCAGCACCATGCCTACATGAGCGAAAGCATGAGCACCTTCGATCCGGTCACCCGGGATGCACTGAACAACCTCGGCGGTGCCAGCACCAAGGCCTACGCGCAGTTGGATCAAGTGCTCACCAGCCAGGCGTACATGCTCTCGACGGTGGACTATTTCACCTTGCTGGGCTGGGTGTTCATGGGCCTGATTCTGCTGGTCTGGCTGGCCAAGCCGCCGTTCGCCGCCAAGGCCGGCCCGGCGTCGGCGGGGCATTGATGCCCAGCTCCCTTGTAGGGGCTGGCTTGCCAGCGAAGGCGTCCCCAAGGCTAATGCAAGGCCCAGGGCCCTCTTCGTCGGCAAGCCGACTCCTACGGTTGAGGAATCGTTGTAGGAGCTGGCTTGCCAGCGAAAGACGCGAAATTCAAGACGAACCGGGTAGCGCCAACTGAGCCGGTACGAAATCGAATGCCGCCAACTGAAAGCCTTGCTCATCGACCTGCAACGCCCAACCTTGACGATCCCAATCCCCCAGCACGATGCGTTTGGCGGCTTGCTCGCCAATCTGCAACTTGTGAATCGCCGGGCGGTGGGTATGGCCGTGTACCAGGGTGTGCACGCCATGTTCCTGCATCACCCGCGGCACTTCGTCCGGGGTCACATCGACGATGTCGTTGGCTTTCATGCGGGTCTGGGCACGGCTTTCATTGCGCAGCTTGCGTGCCAGTTTGCGCCGGGTGCGCAAGGGCAGGTGCCGCAGAATCCACAGGCTCAACGGGTTGCGCAGGTAACGGCGCATGCGCATGTAGGCTTCGTCGCGGGTGCACAGGCTGTCGCCGTGCATCAGCAATACCGGTTCACCGTAGAAGTCGACGACGCTGGGGTCCTTGAGCAGGGTGGCGCCCGCCGCCTTGCAGAAGGCCTGGCCGAGCATGAAGTCGCGATTGCCGTGCATCAGGAAGATCTGCGTGCCGCTGTCGCTGAGCTCGCGCAGTGCCTGGCAAATGGAAAGCTGGTAGGGGGTCATGGCATCGTCGCCGATCCATACCTCGAAGAAGTCCCCGAGTATGTACAGCGCCTCGGCGGCGCGAGCGCGCCCACCGAGTAAATCCAGAAACGCCCGGGTAATGTCCGGGCGTTCCTCTTCCAGATGCAAATCTGAAATCAGCAGTATCACTCAACGATCTCGGCTTTCTCGATGATCACGTCTTCTGCGGGTACATCCTGGTGGCCGGATTTCATGGTGGTGGCCACGCCCTTGATCTTGTCGACCACTTCAGTGCCGGCGATCACTTTACCGAATACGGCATAGCCCCAGCCTTGAACGGTCTTGCCGCTGTGGTTGAGGAAGCTGTTGTCAGCGACGTTGATGAAGAACTGCGCGGAGGCCGAATGCGGCTCCATGGTACGGGCCATGGCGACGGTGTACTTGTCGTTGGAAAGGCCGTTGTCCGCTTCGTTCTGGATGCTTGGACGCTTGTCTTTCTTTTCTTTCATGCCAGGTTCGAAGCCGCCGCCCTGGATCATGAAGTTACCGATGACGCGGTGAAATACGGTGTTCTCGTAGTGACCGGCTTTCACGTATTCGACGAAGTTGGCCACGGTCAACGGGGCTTTCTCGGCGTTCAGTTCCAGCACGATCTCGCCGTGGTTGGTGGTCAGTTTGACTTGGGTCATGGTCGGTACTCTGTATAAGGAGAAGCGTTTTCAAGAAAATCCTGGGTGGCGGGGCACGCATGGGGTCCGCACCGATTTGGCCATCCTGCAGCCAAGGAGCGCAGTTTAGCGTGACCGCCACGAATTTCGAGGCTGTTTTTTCACTTGGGTGCCATTAATAGCCGCAGTTTTAAAGCTGCGCTCTGTCAGGCACTTGACAGCATCGGCTATGATATCCGTTTTGATTTATCAGGCCGCACCTGGCCGCGCACTTGTACGTTCAAGGATCCTATGAGCAAGCCCACTGTCGACCCTACCTCGAATTCCAAGACTGGACCGGCCGTACCGGTCAACTTCCTGCGCCCGATCATCCAGGCGGACCTGGACTCGGGTAAGCACACACAGATCGTGACCCGCTTCCCTCCGGAGCCCAACGGTTACCTGCACATCGGTCACGCCAAGTCGATCTGCGTGAACTTCGGTCTGGCCCAGGAGTTCGGGGGTGTCACCCACCTGCGCTTCGACGACACCAACCCGGCCAAGGAAGACCAGGAGTACATCGACGCCATCGAAAGCGACGTCAAGTGGCTGGGTTTCGAATGGTCCGGTGAAGTGCGCTATGCCTCGCAATATTTCGACCAGTTGCACGACTGGGCCGTGGAACTGATCAAGGCAGGCAAAGCCTACGTCTGCGACCTGACCCCCGAGCAGGCCAAGGAATACCGCGGCAGCCTCACCGAGCCGGGCAAGAACAGCCCGTTCCGCGAGCGTTCGATAGAAGAGAACCTGGACTGGTTCGCCCGCATGCGTGCCGGCGAATTCCCGGACGGTGCACGGGTACTGCGGGCCAAGATCGACATGGCCTCGCCGAACATGAACCTGCGCGACCCGATCATGTACCGCATCCGCCACGCCCATCACCACCAGACCGGTGACAAGTGGTGCATCTACCCCAACTACGACTTCACCCACGGTCAGTCGGATGCCATCGAAGGCATCACCCACTCGATCTGCACACTGGAGTTCGAAAGCCACCGTCCGCTGTACGAGTGGTTCCTCGAGCACCTGCCAGTGCCGGCCAACCCGCGCCAGTACGAGTTCAGCCGCCTGAACCTGAACTACACCATCACCAGCAAGCGCAAGCTCAAGCAACTGGTGGATGAGAAGCACGTGAATGGTTGGGACGACCCGCGCATGTCGACCCTGTCGGGCTTCCGCCGCCGCGGCTACACCCCGGCATCGATCCGCAATTTCTGCGAGATGGTTGGCACCAACCGCTCCGACGGCGTGGTCGACTACGGCATGCTGGAATTCAGCATCCGCCAGGACCTCGACGCGAATGCCCCGCGCGCCATGTGCGTGCTGCGTCCGTTGAAAGTCGTGATCACCAACTATCCGGAAGACCAGGTCGAGAACCTCGAACTGCCGCGTCATCCGCAGAAAGAAGAACTTGGCGTGCGCAAGCTGCCATTCGCCCGTGAAATCTACATCGACCGTGACGACTTCATGGAAGAGCCGCCAAAAGGCTACAAGCGCCTGGAGCCGAACGGCGAAGTGCGCCTGCGCGGCAGCTACGTGATCCGTGCCGACGAAGCGATCAAGGATGCTGAGGGCAATATCGTCGAGCTGCGTTGCTCCTACGATCCGGACACCCTGGGCAAGAACCCTGAAGGCCGCAAGGTCAAGGGCGTGGTCCACTGGGTGCCGGCTGCGGCTAGCGTCGAGTGCGAAGTGCGTCTGTACGATCGTCTGTTCCGCTCTCCGAACCCGGAGAAGGCCGAAGACAGCGCGAGTTTCCTGGACAACATCAACCCTGACTCCCTGCAAGTGCTCACTGGTTGTCGTGCTGAACCCTCGCTGGGCAACGCACAGCCGGAAGACCGTTTCCAGTTCGAGCGCGAAGGCTACTTCTGCGCGGATATCAAGGACTCGAAACCAGGTGCTCCGGTATTCAACCGTACCGTGACCCTGCGCGACTCCTGGGGTCAGTGATTCAGTCAAGGAACTAACGTGCTAACGATCTACAACACGCTCACCAAGAGCAAAGAAGTCTTCAAGCCTCTGGATGGCAACAAGGTGCGCATGTACGTGTGCGGCATGACCGTGTACGACTACTGCCACCTGGGCCATGGCCGCAGCATGGTGGCCTTCGACCTGATTACCCGCTGGCTGCGTTTCAGCGGGTATGACCTGACGTATGTGCGCAACATCACCGACATCGAAGACAAGATCATCAACCGGGCCAAGGAGAACGGTGAGCCGTTCAATGTCCTGACCGAACGCATGATCACGGCGATGCACGAGGATGAAGCACGCCTCAACATCCTCAAGCCGGACATGGAGCCGCGTGCCACGGATCAT
The DNA here is from genome assembly GCF_045013505.1 of Pseudomonas sp. JDS08PS003. NCBI lineage: Bacteria > Pseudomonadati > Pseudomonadota > Gammaproteobacteria > Pseudomonadales > Pseudomonadaceae > Pseudomonas > Pseudomonas sp. JDS08PS003. Next base: position 4,805,188 of record NZ_CP120724.1, on the reverse strand, counting down.
ATTCCGGGCATGCTGAAGATGATCCAGACCCTGATCGACAAGGGTTACGCTTATGCCCCGGGCAATGGCGACGTGTACTACCGCGTCGGCAAATTCATGGGCTACGGCAAGCTGTCGCGCAAGAAGATCGAAGACCTGCGCATCGGCGCGCGGATCGAAGTCGACGAGTCGAAGCAGGACCCACTGGACTTCGTTCTGTGGAAAGGCACCAAGCCGGGCGAGCCAAGCTGGCCATCGCCTTGGGGTGACGGTCGTCCGGGCTGGCACATCGAATGCTCGGTGATGTCCACCTGCTGCCTGGGCGAGACCTTCGACATTCATGGCGGCGGCAGCGACCTGGAGTTCCCGCACCACGAGAACGAGATTGCCCAGAGCGAGGCCGCCACCGGCAAGCCCTACGCCAACGCCTGGATGCACTGCGGCATGATCCGCATCAATGGCGAGAAGATGTCCAAGTCCTTGAACAACTTCTTCACCATTCGCGATGTGCTCGACAAGTACCATCCGGAAGTGGTGCGTTACCTGCTGGTGGCCAGCCACTACCGCAGCGCCATCAACTACTCGGAAGACAACCTCAAGGACGCCAAGGGCGCCCTGGAGCGTTTCTATCACGCACTCAAGGGCCTGCCGAAAGTGGCGCCGGCCGGTGGCGAGGCTTTTGTCGAACGTTTCACCCAGGTGATGAACGACGACTTCGGTACTCCGGAAGCCTGTGCCGTGTTGTTCGAGATGGTGCGCGAGATCAACCGCCTGCGTGAGAGCGATATCGATGCGGCGGCCGGTCTGGCGGCGCGCCTGAAAGAGCTGGCCAGCGTACTGGGTGTGCTGCAACTGGAAGCCGACGACTTCCTGCAAGCCGGTGCCGAAGGCCGGGTCGATGCGGCCGAAGTCGAGGCGCTGATCCAGGCTCGCCTGGCGGCCCGTGCCAACAAGGACTGGGCCGAGTCCGACCGGATCCGTGACCAGATCACCGCCATGGGCGTGATTCTGGAAGACGGCAAGGGCGGCACTACCTGGCGTCTGGCTGACTAGGCCTAGGTTCGCAGCAACAAGAAACCCGCCTGGTGCGGGTTTTTTGTTGCCCATTGCAAAGCTCAGGCTCGCTCAGGCCAGGGAGGCCAGGCGCTCTACGGTATCCGGATAGCGTTCCACTAGGCGTATCAGGGTGGTGGCCTGGGCATTGGGGGTGGCGCGGCCCTGTTCCCAATTTTCCAGGGTGCGGGTGTTGGTGCGCAGGTACATGGCGAATACCGAGCGCGAGAGGTTGAGTTGCTGGCGGATGTTCATCACCTCGGCGGCGGTGATGGGCGGCAGCTTGTCGAGCTTCACTTTATGGCTACGCAGGGTGATCTTGCCCTGACGTTCCTGGGTGAGGGCATCGACGCTTTCTAGCAGTTCGGAAAAGATGTCACGTTTGGTCATGTCTTCTGGCCTCGATTTCACGTTCCAGCAGTTGTTTGAGCTGTTGTCGCTGCTGCGGTAGCAGGTCGTCCATCTGCTCCTTGTCGAACAAGGTAAAGAGCCAGAACTGCGCTCCCCCGGACCACCAGTAATAAATCACCCTCAGCCCGCCACGCTTGCCGTTGTTGCGTCGCTCATCGACGAAACGCATCTTGCGCAAGCCGCCAGTGCCCTGAATCAGAACACCCGCGTGCGGGTGGCGTAGCAACTCGATCTGCAGTTCGCAGAACAACTCGTCGTCAAGGAAGTCCTTTCGGTATCGTGCAAATGCCGGTAGTTCAATAAACAGAGCATTCATTTCATACGCTTCCTGCGTATAGACTGGATGACGCTGCAGCTTTGGTCAAGGCCCGCTGAGCGCCGCGTTTGATCTGGCAACAGTCTATGCCCGCGGCAGTGGGCTGAATGTCGGACCGGGCCGACGTGACAGGAAGGGCGATTCCGAGTTTCGCTGGGAAGAGGGGAGGGCAGGGGCCTGAAATGCAAAACGGCACCCGAAGGTGCCGTTCTGTTTGTTGCGTTGAAACCTAAGTGATCAACCCGCCAGGCCGGAGTGCTGGACCAGGGTCAGCAGCGGCTGTGGGTATACGCCCAGGAAGAACGCCAGGACCGCGATGGCCAGCAGCATGACGCCACCGGCTTTCTGTTCCCAGTGCAGTTGGGCATCGACGCGACGCAGGTTCGGCTCGATCAGGTACAGGGTGACCATCACTCGCAGGTAGTAGAAGACGCCGATGGCGCTGCCCATTACCAGGGAACCGACCAGCCACCATTGGTGCGCTTCGACACCGGTAGCGATGATGTAGAACTTGCCGATGAAGCCCGCGGTCAGCGGAATACCGGCCAGGGAGAGCATCATCACAGTGAGCACGGCGGTCAGGTACGGACGGCGCCAGAACAGGCCGCGGTACTCGTACAGGGCGTCGGCATCACGGCCCTTGTACGGCGAGGACATCAGGGTGATCACGCCGAAGGCGCCGAGGCTGGTGATCACGTAGGTGACCAGGTACACGCCGATGGCTTCCATGGCCAGACCCTTGCTCGCCACCAGGGCGATCAGCAGGTAACCGAAGTGGGCGATGGACGAGTAACCCAGCAGACGCTTGAGGTTGCTCTGGGTCAGCGCCAGCAGGTTGCCCACCAGGATCGAGGCGATGGCGATCACGGTCAGCACGTTGCTCAGGACACCGCTGCTGGCCACTGGAGACAGCTGGAACAGACGCACCAGTACGGCGAACACTGCCACCTTGCTGGCGGTGGCCAGGAAGGCGGCGACCGGCGCCGGGGCGCCTTCGTAGACGTCCGGAGTCCACAGGTGGAATGGTACCAGCGACAGTTTGAAGGCCAGGCCGATCAGCATCATGCCCAGGCCCAGTTGCGCCAGCGGGCTTGGCAGCCCAGTGGCGGCCAGGGCCTGACCGATGCCGCTGAAGCTCAGGCTACCGGCTTCTGCGTAGAGCAAGGCCATGCCGAACAACAGGAAGCCCGAACCGGCGGCCGACAGCACCATGTACTTGATGCCGGCTTCCAGGGAGCGCTTGTTGAAGAAGGCATAGGCCACCAGGCCGTAGACCGGTACCGAAAGCAGCTCCAGGCCGATGAACAGGCCGGCCAGGTTCTGCGCGCTGACCAGTACCAGACCACCGGCGGCGGCCAGCAGGATCAGCAGGTACAGCTCTTCTCGGTTGCCCGGGTAACCGCTGCTGCCGTCGCCCAGGTAGGCGTGGGCCAGGGTGACGCAGGCCAGGGTGGCCACCAGGATCAGGGCCATGTAGAGGCAGGCGAACTGGTCGATCTGCAACAGCGGGGTAACCGCCAGGGGTGCCACTTTCAGCACCGGGAAGATCGACAGCAATGCCAGGTTCAGACCGGCCACCGACAGCAGGAAGGTCTGGGCGTGGTTGCGCCGCCAGGCGATCGCCAACATCACCACCACAAGGGTGGCGCTGGTGATCAGCAGCGGCGCCAGGGCTATAAAGTGTTGAATCGTAAAGTCCATAGCGCTCTTACCGGGCCGAAGCGAGTTGAGTGAAGGCGGTGCTGAGCCATTGCTGCACACCATGCATGGTGGCGGCAGAGGTATCGAGGAACGGTTGCGGGTACACGCCGATGTAGATCAGCAGGACCGCCAGTCCCAGCACCATGATCAGTTCGCGAGCATCCATACCGTGCAGTACCGCGTCCGACTTGGACGGGCCGAAGTAGGCACGGTGGATCATGATCAGCGAGTAGACCGAGCCGAACACCAGGCCGGAAGTCGCGATCGCGGTGATCCATGGCGCACTGACGAAGGTGCCGATCAGGATCAGGAACTCGCCGACGAAGTTACCGGTGCCCGGCAGGCCCAGAGAAGCTGCTGCAAAGAACAGGCTGATGGCCGGCAGGTAGGCGATACGCGACCACAGGCCGCCCATTTCACGCATGTCGCGGGTATGGGTGCGCTCGTACAACTGGCCGCTGAGGATAAACAGCGCGGCTGCCGAAACACCGTGGGCCAGCATCTGGATCACCGCGCCCTGCAGGGCCTGCTGGCTGCCGGAGTAGATACCGATCAGCACGAAGCCCATGTGGGAAACGCTGGAGAAGGCGATCAGGCGCTTGATGTCGGTCTGGGCGAACGCCAGGAAGGCACCGTAGAAAATCCCGATCAGGCCCAGGGTCATGGCGATCGGTGCGAACTCGGCCGAGGCGTTGGGGAACAACGGCAGGGCAAAGCGCAGCAGGCCATAGGCCGCGGTCTTCAGCAGGATGCCCGCCAGGTCCACGGAACCGGCGGTCGGTGCCTGGGCGTGAGCGTCAGGCAGCCAGGAGTGGAACGGCACCACCGGCAGCTTCACCGCAAAGGCGATGAAGAAGCCGAGCATCAGGATGTACTCGGTGGCGGTGGACATCTTGGTCTTGAGCAACTGGGCGTAATCGAAAGTGATGACCCCGGTGTTGTTGAAGTTGACCAGCACCAGACCCAGGATCGCCACCAGCATGATCAGGCCGGAAGCCTGAGTGAAGATGAAGAACTTGGTCGCCGCGTAAATCCGGGTTTTCTTGCCGTCTGCCGAGCTGTGACCCCAGAGCGCGATGAGGAAGTACATCGGCACCAGCATCATTTCCCAGAAGAAGAAGAACATGAACAGGTCCAGCGCCAGGAACACGCCGACCACACCGCCCAGGATCCACATCAGGTTCAGGTGGAAGAAGCCCACGTGACGCTGGATCTCTTTCCAGGAGCAGAGTACCGAGAGGATACCCAGCAGGCCGGTCAGCAGGATCATCAACAGCGACAGGCCGTCCAGCGCCAGGTGCACGTTGATGCCGAAGCGCTCGATCCAGACATGCTTGAACTCGATGGCCCAAGTTGGATCGGCGCCAGGCGCCGGAGCAAATGAATAGTTACCGTGGGCCCACAGCCAGAGGCCGAGAGCGAGTTCCAGGGTCATGGTCAACAGCGCAATCCAGCGGGGGAGGGTGGCGCCGAAGCGCTCACCCAGCCAGCACAGCAGGCCGCCGATGAAGGGGATCAGGATTAGCCAAGGCAGAATCATGACGGGCTCAATTCCTTTCGCAAGTTCGCAAGGTTCATATCAGACCGCTACCAGCACAATGGCGCCGATGACCAGCACGGCACCGGCTGCCATCGAGGCGGCGTACCAACGCAGTTGACCGGTCTCGGTACGGCTCAGGGAGTTGTGACCCCCTTTGGCCATACGCGGGATCAAACCGATGGTCTGATCGAGCGGGTCCTTGCGCAGTACATGGCTGATGGCCAGGTATGGCTTGACGAACAGTTTGTCGTAGATCCAGTCGAAGCCCCAGGCGGCGAACCACCAGGCCGAGAGCAGACGCCCGATGCCGCTGTTGGCGATGGCGGTCACAACGCGACGCTTGCCAAGGAACAACAGGGCGGCCAGCAGGATACCGGCCAGGGCGATGGCGCCCGAGGCGATTTCCAGGCTGTGCTTGGCTTCGCCACCGGCATGACCGGCGCTCAGCGGCAGTACACCATGCAGGGGCGGAGTGATCATCGCGCCGATCCCGGTGGACAGCACGATCAGCACCACCAGCGGCAGCCAGTGGGAGATCCCGTGGCCGGCGTGGGCTTCGGTCTTGGCTTCACCGTGGAAGGTGATGAAGATCAGGCGGAAGGTGTACAGCGAGGTCATGAACGCACCCACCAGGCCGGCGTACAGCAGGCCGTGGTTGCCGCTGGCGAAGGCTTCCCAGAGGATCTCGTCCTTGGAGTAGAAGCCCGCGGTTACCAGAGGCAGGGCTGCCAGGGCTGCGCCACCAACGATGAAGCTGGCGTAGGCCAGAGGCAGTTTCTTCCACAGGCCGCCCATCTTGAAGATGTTCTGCTCGTGGTGGCAGGCAACGATCACCGCACCGGAAGCAAGGAACAGCAGGGCCTTGAAGAAGGCGTGGGTCATCAGGTGGAAGATCGCGCCGTCCCAGGCGCCAACGCCCAGGGCCAGGAACATGTAGCCGATCTGGCTCATGGTCGAGTAGGCGAGGATCCGCTTGATGTCGGTTTGCACCAGCGCGGCGAAGCCGGCCAGAACCAGAGTCACGCCGCCGACCAGGCCTACCAGGTGCAGGACTTCCGGCGCCAGGGTGAACAGGCCGTGGGTACGGGCGATCAGGTAGACACCAGCGGTCACCATGGTCGCGGCGTGGATCAGTGCCGAAACCGGGGTCGGACCGGCCATCGCGTCCGCCAGCCAGGTCTGCAGCGGCAGTTGCGCGGATTTACCCACGGCGCCGCCCAGCAGCATCAGGGTCGCCAGGGTGATCCAGAAGTCGCCGGCCTGGAACTTCTGCGGTGCCAGCACCAGCAGTTCCTGGACGTTCAGCGTGCCCACCTGTTGGAACAGGATGAACAGGCCGATGGCCATGAATACGTCGCCGATACGGGTGACGATAAAGGCCTTGAGTGCGGCGTTACCGTTGTTGCGGTTGCTGTAGTAGAAACCGATCAACAGATAGCTGCACAGGCCCACGCCTTCCCAGCCGAAGTACAGGAACAACAGGTTATCGCCCAGCACCAGGAACAGCATGCTGGCGATAAACAGGTTGGTGTAGGCGAAGAAGCGCGAGTAGCCGGCTTCACCACGCATGTACCAGGACGCGAACAAGTGGATCAGGAAGCCCACGCCCACTACTACACCCAGCATGGTCACGGACAGACCATCCAGGTACAGGGCGAAGTTCGGTGCGAAACCGTCCACCGACATCCACTGCCACAGCACCTGGGTGTAGTGACCACCCGCGGGCGGCGCGACGTTGAATTGCCAGATCACGTAGGCGGCCACGATGGCCGACAGGCCAATGGAGCCGACGCCGATCAGGGCCGAGAGGTTTTCCGAGAGGCGTCCCCGGGAGAACGACAGCAGCAGGAAACCGATCAGGGGGAATACGAAAGTCAGAAAGAGAAGGTTCATCCGCGCATCTCGCTGGCTGCATCGATATCGAGAGTGTGGAAGCGGCGGTACAGCTGCAGCAGGATCGCCAGGCCAATACTGGCCTCGGCGGCTGCCAGGCTGATCACCAGGATGAACATCACTTGTCCATCCGGTTGCGCCCAGCGGGCGCCCGCAACGATGAAGGCCAGTGCAGAGGCGTTCATCATCACTTCCAGGCTCATCAATACGAAGAGGATGTTACGGCGGACCATCAGGCCGACCAGACCGAGGCAGAACAGGATGCCGGCAACCGCCAGACCGTGCTCGAGAGGGATAACAGGCATGGTATTACTCCTTCGCCTCGTTGCGGCCCAAGTGGAACGCCGTGACGGCTGCGGCAAGCAGCAGCATCGAGGCGAGTTCGACCACCAGCAGGTAAGGACCGAACAGGCTGATGCCCACGGCCTTGGCGCTGACGGTGGTTTGACCGATACCGGCACCGCTCTGGTGGCTGAACAATACGTACAGCAGTTCAGCCAGCAGCAGCGCGGCGAGAATCACCGGGCCGATCCAGATGCCGGGCGTGAGCCAGATACGCTCTTGCTGAGCCGCGGCCGGGCCGAGGTTGAGCATCATCACCACGAACACGAACAGCACCATGATGGCGCCAGCATAGGCGATCACTTCCAGGGCGCCGGCGAACGGCGCGCCGAGGCTGAAGAAGGTCATGGCCACGGCGATCAACGAAATGATCAGGTAGAGCAGGGCGTGCACAGGGTTGGTGTTGGTGACCACGCGTAGCGTGGAAACAACGGCAACACCTGATGCGAAATAGAAAGCGAATTCCATCGTTCTTCCTTAAGGCAGCAAGCTCTTCACGTTGATCGGCTCGGCTTCATTCTGCGCGGAGCCTTTTGGCTTACCGGCAATGGCCATACCTGCAACACGATAGAAGTTGTAGTCAGGGTTCTTTCCGGGACCGGAGATCAGCAGATCCTCTTTCTCGTAAACCAGGTCCTGACGTTTGAACTCGGCCATTTCGAAATCCGGTGTCAGCTGGATTGCGGTGGTCGGGCAGGCTTCCTCGCAAAGACCGCAGAAAATGCAGCGCGAGAAGTTGATACGGAAGAAGTCCGGGTACCAGCGACCGTCTTCGGTTTCAGCTTTCTGCAGCGAGATGCAACCCACAGGGCAGGCCACGGCGCACAGGTTGCAGGCAACGCAACGTTCTTCGCCGTCGGGGTCGCGAGTCAGGACAATACGGCCACGGTAGCGTGGCGGCAGGTACACCGGCTCTTCGGGGTATTGCAGGGTGTCGCGTTTGCGGAAGCCGTGACCGAACACCATCACCAGGCTGCGCAACTGGGTACCAGTACCCTTAACGATGTCGCCAATATATTTGAACATGGGTCAAATCCTCACTGAACCGCGCCCGCTGGCGTGTTCAACAACACAAGCGCTGCGGTCACCAGCAAATTGATCAGGGTCAGCGGCAGGCAGAATTTCCAGCTGAAGTCCATCACCTGGTCATAACGCGGGCGCGGGATAGAGGCGCGCAGCAGGATGAACAGCATGATGAAGAACGCGGTCTTCAGGGCGAACCAGACGAAGGACAGTTGCGGCAGGATGCCGAACGGACCGTGCCAGCCACCGAAGAACAGGGTGACCAGCAGTGCCGAGATCAGGATGATGCCGATGTACTCGCCAACGAAGAACATGCCCCATTTCATACCGGCGTATTCAATGTGGTAACCGTCGGCCAGTTCCTGTTCCGCTTCCGGCTGGTCGAAGGGGTGACGGTGAGTCACGGCCACGCCAGCGATGAAGAACGTACAGAAGCCGAAGAACTGCGGAATGATGAACCACAGGTTCTGCGCCTGGTACTCGACGATGTCGCGCATGTTGAACGAACCGACCTGAGCCACGATGCCCATCAGCGCCAGGCCCATGAACACTTCGTAGGACACGGTCTGGGCCGAGGCACGCAAGCTGCCCAGCAGGGCGAACTTGTTGTTACTCGACCAGCCGGCGAACAGCACCGCGTAGACCGAAAGACCGGCCATGGCGAAGAAGAACAGCAGGCCGATGTTCAGGTCCGCGACGCCCCAGGTTGGGGTGATCGGGATGATCGCAAAGGCGATCAGCAAGGCGCTCATGGCGACCACCGGTGCCAGGGTGAAGATCACCTTGTCGGCAAACGGTGGAGTCCAGTCTTCCTTGAAGAACATCTTCAGCATGTCGGCGGCGATCTGGAACATACCGAACGGGCCAACGCGGTTCGGACCGTAACGGTCCTGCCACCAGCCCAGCAGGCGACGTTCGACGAAGCTCAACAGCGCACCGGCGACCACCACGGCCAGCAGGATCACGATGGCTTTGACGACCGTCAGGATCACGTCGATCACTTCAGGGGTAAACCAACTCATTGCGCCGCCTCCTGCAGACCGTCAACGGATTTGCCAAAGAACGCCGGAGGAATCCCCGCCAGGCCGGCAGGCAGGCCCACCAGGCCAGCACCCAGCTCTTCGTTGATGCGCAGTGGCAGACGCAGGGTCTGGCCGGCTACGTTCACCGTGAGCAAGGCACCGTCGTTGACACCCAGGCGATCGGCTTCGGACTTGGCCAGGGCCACGTAGGCCGCCGGAATGCGTTCCTGCACTGGAGCGGCTTTTGAAGAGTTCTCTTCGCTGCCGAACAGATGGTAGAACGGCACCGCTTGCCAAGTACCCTGAGCCGGGGAGAAGGCCCGCGGCACGCTGGCGAACCAGTTGAGGCGGTCGCCCTGGCTTTCGATCAGGCGGGTACCCGGGTCGCCGGCACGCAGGTGGCCGCCGACTTCGTCCTGGAACTTGTTCCAGGCTTGCGGCGAGTTCCAGCCCGGCGACCAGGCGAACGGCACTTGCGAGCGCGGTTCGGCGGAGCCCGAGTAACCTTCCATGGAGTAGGCGAAGGCAGTATCCGGGTCTTGCGAAGTACGCGGTTCGTGCACGCTCTGGTTGGCGCGCATGGCGGTGCGGCCACTGTAGCGCAGCGGTTCGCGAGCCAGTTTCAGGCCCTTGATGCGGAACGCGGCGGATGGCGCGGCGTCAACGATGCCGGCCAGTTGCGGGGTGCTCGCGGCGCAGGCAGCGGTCACGTGGTCCAGCTGGGTCCAGTCCACCGGCTGGTTCAGCAAGGTACTGCGCAGGGCATGCAGCCAGCGCCAGCCTTCGTGAACCATGATGCTGGCGTCCAGGTAGGTCGGATCGAAGACCTGGAAGAAGCGCTGGGCGCGGCCTTCCTGGCTGATCAGGGTGCCGTCGCCTTCGGCGAAGCTGGCCGCCGACAGCACCAGGTGTGCACGCTCGAGGGTTGCAGTCTGTTGATGATCGGCAACGATCACCACCTTCGCTGCATTAAGCGCGGCATCCACCTTGGCTGCGTCGGTGCGGGTGTACAGGTCGTTTTCCAGCACCACGATGGCGTCGGCCTTACCGTCGATCACCGCCTGCAGGGCCGCGTCCACGGATTCGCCACCGAGCATGGCCAGGCCGAGGCTGTTGGCCTCTGGCACGATCAGGCTGATGGAGCCGGCTTTCTCGCGCAGCTTCAAGGCTTTGGCAATGTTCGCCGCTGCTTCGATCAGTGCCTTGGAACCCAGGGAGGTACCGGCAATGATCAGTGGCCGCTTGGCCGCCAGCAGAGCATCAGCGATGCGTTTGGCCAGTTCCAGGGCTTCGCTGTCCAGGCCTTCCACGGCCGGGGCACTGGCGTCGATGGCGTGGGCCACGGCGAAACCGATGCGCGCCAGGTCGTCCGGAGCGGCGTGTACACACTCCTCGGCCACGTCGTCGAGCTTGGTTTCAGCGAGGCTGGCAATGAACAGCGGGTTCAGCGCGTGCTGGCCGATGTTCTTCACCGCAGCGTCGAGCCAAGGCTGGACGCGCATGGCATCGGCCATTTCCTCGGCCTTGCCCTTGACTGACTGGCGCAGGGCCAGGGCCATGCGTGCGGCGGTCTGGGTCAGGTCTTCGCCGAGGACAAAGATGGCATCGTGGTCTTCGATGTCGCGCAGGTTCGGAACCGGCAGCGGGCTGTCGTTCAGAACCTGCAGAACCAGGCGGATGCGCTCCAGTTCAGAAGCTTCGATACCGCTGTAGAAGTGCTCGGCACCTACCAGCTCACGCAGGGCGTAGTTGCTTTCCAGGCTGGCGCGAGGCGAGCCGATACCGACGATGTTGCGACCGCGCAGCAGGTCGGCGGCCTGGTCCAGAGCCTGGTCCAGGGTCAGCTTGGTGCCGTCGGCCAGGCGTGGCTGGCGTGGACGGTCCTTGCGGTTGACGTAGCCATAACCGAAACGGCCACGGTCGCAGAGGAAGTACTGGTTCACCGAACCGTTGTAGCGGTTCTCGATGCGCCGCAGCTCGCCGTAGCGCTCGCCCGGGGAGATGTTGCAACCGCTGGAGCAGCCATGGCAGATGCTCGGCGAGAACTGCATGTCCCACTTGCGGTTGTAGCGCTCGGAGTGAGTCTTGTCGGTGAACACACCGGTCGGGCAGACCTCGGTGAGGTTGCCGGAGAACTCGCTTTCCAGGGTGCCGTCTTCAACGCGACCGAAGTACACGTTGTCGTGGGCGCCGTAGACGCCCAGGTCGGTACCGCCGGCGTAGTCCTTGTAGAAGCGTACGCAGCGATAGCAGGCGATGCAGCGGTTCATCTCGTGGGAAATGAACGGGCCGAGGTCCTGGTTCTGGTGGGTGCGCTTGGTGAAGCGGTAACGGCGCTCGTTGTGGCCGGTCATCACCGTCATGTCTTGCAGGTGGCAGTGACCGCCTTCCTCACAGACCGGGCAGTCGTGGGGGTGGTTGGTCATCAGCCACTCGACAACACTGGCGCGGAAGGCCTTGGATTCTTCATCGTCGATGGAGATCCAGGTGTTGTCGGTGGCTGGGGTCATGCAGGACATGACGATACGACCACGGGTGTCGTTCTCGTCGGTGTACTGCTTGACCGCGCACTGGCGACAGGCACCGACGCTACCGAGAGCGGGGTGCCAGCAGAAATAAGGGATGTCGAGGCCTAGTGACAGACAAGCCTGTAACAGGTTGTCCGCCCCATCGACTTCGAGCGCTTTGCCGTCTACGTGGATAGTGGCCATGGTTCAAAGTTCTTCGTTGGCCCGGTGTCAGCGGGCGTGGCTAATGGAATCTTGTTATGCGTGCGAATCAACACAGCCGTTCACGGCGTCATCGCACGTCGAGCGCAGGGCACGGACCCTGCACCCTCATCTAAGCGTTACGCGCCGACTACGATCGGTCGGGCCAGAGGCGGGACGGCGGCGCTGGTAGGCGCGATGCCGGCTTCGAACTCTGGACGGAAATACTTGATGGCACTGCCCAAAGGCTCCACGGCACCCGGTGCGTGAGCACAGAAGGTCTTGCCTGGGCCGAGGAAACCCACCAGACCCAGCAGGGTCTCGATGTCGCCTTGCTGGCCTTGGCCATTCTCCAGGGCCATCAACAGCTTGACGCTCCATGGCAGGCCATCGCGGCAAGGGGTGCAGAAGCCGCAGGATTCACGGGCGAAGAACTGCTCCATGTTGCGCAGCAGCGACACCATGTTGATGCTGTCGTCCACCGCCATGGCCAGGCCGGTACCCATACGGGTGCCCACTTTGGCGATGCCGCCGGCATACATTTGCGCATCCAGATGTTCTGGCAACAGGAAGCCGGTACCAGCGCCGCCTGGCTGCCAGCACTTGAGCTTGAAGCCGTCGCGCATGCCGCCGGCGTAGTCTTCGAACAGCTCGCGTGCGGTCACGCCGAAGGGCAGCTCCCACAGGCCAGGGTTCTTCACTTTGCCGGAGAAGCCCATCAGCTTGGTGCCGTGGTCTTCGCTGCCTTCGCGGGCCAGAGATTTGTACCACTCCACGCCGTCGCCGATGATCGCCGGCACGTTGCACAGGGTCTCGACGTTGTTCACGCACGTCGGCTTGCCCCATACGCCCACGGCGGCAGGGAAGGGCGGCTTGGAGCGTGGGTTGGCGCGACGGCCTTCCAGGGAGTTGATCAGTGCGGTTTCTTCACCGCAGATGTAACGCCCGGCGCCGGTGTGGACGAACAGCTCGAAATCGAAGCCGCTGCCCAGGATGTTCTTGCCCAGCAGGCCCGCGGCCTTGGCTTCTTCCACGGCACGCCGCAGGTGCTTGGCGGCGGTGGTGTACTCGCCGCGCAGGAAGATGTAGCCGCGGTAGGTTTTCAGTGCGCGGGCACTGATCAGCATGCCTTCGATCAGCAGATGGGGCAGTTGCTCCATCAGCATGCGGTCTTTCCAGGTGTTGGGTTCCATTTCGTCCGCGTTGCACAGCAAGTAGCGGATGTTCATGGATTCGTCTTTGGGCATCAGGCCCCACTTCACGCCGGTGGGGAAGCCCGCACCGCCGCGACCCTTGAGGCCGGCATCCTTGACGGTCTGGACGATGTCGTCCTGGGACAGGTCGGCGAAGGCCTTGCGGGCCGCCGCGTAGCCGTTCTTGGCCTGGTACTCGTCGAGCCATACGGGCTCGCCGTCGTCACGCAGGCGCCAGGTCAGGGGGTGGGTTTCTGCGGTGCGCGCAATGCGGTTCGCAGGGCCGAAAGAGGTCAGGGTCATACGTAGCCCTCCAACAGTTTGGCCACGCCAGCAGGCTGCACGTCGCCGAAAGTGTCGTCGTCGATCATCAGCGCCGGGGCCTTGTCGCAGTTGCCCAGGCAGCACACTGGCAGCAGGGTGAAGCGGCCGTCGGCGGTGGTCTGGCCGAGGCCAATGCCCAGCTCGCTCTGGATCTGGCTGACCACGGACTCGTGGCCGCCGATGTAGCAGACCATGCTGTCGCAGACGCGAATGATGTGGCGGCCCACTGGCTGACGGAAGATCTGGCTGTAGAACGTCGCCACACCTTCAACGTCGCTGGCGGGGATGCCAAGGATCTCGCCGATGGCGTAGACCGCGCCGTCCGGCACCCAGCCACGTTCCTTCTGGACGATCTTCAGGGCTTCGATCGACGCCGCGCGCGGGTCTTCGTAGTGATGCATCTCGTGCTCGATGGCCGAGCGCTCGGTTTCGCTCAGGGCGAAACGGTCTGTCTGGATAAGCGTGCTGTTCATGCTTAGCGGTCCACGTCGGCCATAACGAAGTCGATACTACCCAGGTACGCGATCAAGTCCGCGACCATGCTGCCGCGGATCACCGAAGGGATCTGCTGCAGGTGCGGGAAGCTTGGGGTGCGAATCCGGGTGCGGTAGCTCATGGTGCCGCCATCGCTCGTCAGGTAATAACTGTTGATGCCCTTGGTCGCTTCGATCATCTGGAAGGATTCGTTGGCCGGCATCACCGGGCCCCACGAAACCTGCAGGAAGTGCGTGATCAAGGTTTCGATGTGCTGCAGGGTGCGCTCTTTCGGCGGCGGCGTGGTCAGCGGGTGATCCGCCTTGTACGGGCCTTCCGGCATGTTGCGCAGGCACTGGTCGATGATCTTGATGCTCTGGCGCATCTCTTCGACGCGAACCATGCAGCGGTCATAGGCGTCGCCGTTGGCAGCCAGCGGCACTTCGAACTCGAAGTTCTCGTAGCCGGAGTACGGACGAGCCTTGCGCAGGTCGAAATCGCAACCGGTGGAACGCAGGCCGGCACCGGTGACGCCCCACTCCAGGGCTTCCTTGGTGTTGTAGGCGGCAACGCCGATGGTCCGACCCTTGAGGATGCTGTTCTGCAGGGCAGCCTTGGTGTACTCGTCGAGGCGCTTGGGCAGCCATTCGACGAAGTCCTTGACCAGTTTTTCCCAGCCGCGGGGCAGGTCGTGGGCGACGCCGCCGATGCGGTACCAGGCCGGGTGCAGACGGAAGCCGGTGATGGCTTCGATCACGGTGTAGGCACGCTGACGGTCGGTGAAGGTGAAGAACACCGGGGTCATGGCACCGACGTCCTGGATGTAGGTACCCAGGAACAGCAGGTGGCTGGTGATGCGGAAGAACTCGGCCATCATGATGCGGATGACGTCGACCTTCTCCGGTACCTTGATGCCGGCCAGCTTCTCGACCGACAGCACGTACGGCAGGTTGTTCATCACCCCGCCGAGGTAGTCGATACGGTCGGTGTAAGGGATGAAGCTGTGCCAGGACTGACGCTCGGCCATTTTCTCGGCACCACGGTGGTGGTAGCCGATGTCCGGTACACAGTCGACGATCTCTTCACCGTCCAGCTGCAGGATGATGCGGAAGGCACCGTGGGCTGAAGGGTGGTTCGGGCCCAGGTTGAGGAACATATAGTCCTCATTGGCACCGGAACGCTTCATGCCCCAGTCTTCCGGACGGAAGCGCGCGGCTTCCTCTTCCAGCTGCTGTTTGGCCAGGGTCAGGCTGAACGGGTCGAACTCGGTGGCGCGGGCCGGGAAGTCCTTGCGCAGCGGGTGACCTTCCCAGGTCGGCGGCATCATGATCCGCGAAAGGTGAGGGTGGCCGGCAAAGTCGATGCCGAACATGTCCCAGACTTCACGTTCGTACCAGTTGGCGTTGGGCCAGATACCGGTCACGGTCGGCAGGCTGAGGTCGCCTTCGGACAGGGCCACCTTGATCATCACGTCGCTGTTACGTTCGATCGACAGCAAGTGGTAGAACACGCTGAAATCGGCACCCGGCAGGCCTTGGCGCTTGGTGCGCAGGCGCTCGTCTACGCCATGCAGGTCATAGAGCATGACGTACGGCTTGGGCAGGTTGCGCAGGAAGGTCAGGACTTCAACGAGTTTGGAGCGAGTAACCCACAGCACCGGCATGCCGGTGCGGGTGGCCTGGGCGGTGAACGCCTCAGGGCCAAAACGGTTATTGAGTTCGACGACCACATCCTGGTCGTCAGCCTTATAAGGCGGGATGTACAGAGCACTGCCTGTAGTCATGGTTTTTTATCGCTTTCGGTCAACGTAAAGAGTGAAACCAGTGTCGTTTCTTCGTGAGAACAGATCTGGATCAGACTTCGTCAGGGCTGCGCAGGTTGGTGACCTGAATACGCTGTTCGCGGCGCTGCTCCTTTTGCGACGGCATTTCGGCGCGGTACACGCCTTGATCACCGACGACCCAGGAAAGTGGGCGACGCTCCTGGCCAATGGACTCTTGCAAGAGCATCAAGCCTTGCAGGAATGCCTCAGGGCGGGGCGGGCAGCCAGGTACGTAGACGTCCACGGGCAGGAACTTGTCCACCCCCTGAACTACGGAGTAGATGTCGTACATGCCGCCGGAGTTGGCGCACGAACCCATGGAGATAACCCATTTTGGCTCGAGCATTTGCTCATAGAGACGCTGGATGATCGGCGCCATCTTGATGAAGCAGGTGCCGGCAATAACCATGAAATCTGCCTGACGCGGCGATGCCCGGATAACCTCGGCGCCAAAGCGCGCGATGTCGTGGGGCGCCGTGAAGGCAGTGGTCATTTCCACGTAGCAGCAGGACAGACCGAAGTTGTACGGCCACAGGGAGTTCTTACGCCCCCAGTTGACCGCGCCGCTCAGCACGTCTTCCAGCTTGCCCATGAAGATGTTTTTGTGGACCTGATCCTCTAACGGATCGGAAACGGTTTCCCGTTCGCCGATCGGGTACTGATCGTTAGGAGCATCGGGGTCGATCCTGGTGAGATTGTATTGCATCGCCAAAGCCTCATTGTTTTAGCTTCGCCTGCCGCTTACGACGACCTTCCGGAGCCCAGTCAAGAGCCCCCACTCGCCAAAGGTAGACAAGACCTGCCAACAGAATTGCTATGAAAACGAGAGCTTCGACGAATCCGGTCCAGCCGCTTTCGCGGACGGACACAGACCAGGCAAAGAGAAATAGGGCTTCGATATCGAAGATCACGAAGAGCATCGCGACCAGATAGAATTTGGCTGAGAGCCGCAAGCGGGCGCCACCGGTAGGTAGCATGCCGGACTCGAACGGTTCGTTTTTGCTGCGGCCCCAGGCTTTTGACCCGAGGAGGCTGGAGACGCCGAGCATGAAGGCGCAAAGGCCGACAACACCCAGAAGGAAAATGGCAAAGCCCCAGTTGTGGGCCATGAGTCCTGTCGCTTCGGGCATGCTGGTAATCCTTAACAGAGAGCAAGAGTCTCTGAGCTTGATAAAGAAATAAAGCAGTGACGATATGTCGCAGCGCAATCAATCGCGCTGATTTTATGGCTAAACACCGGGCAAGTAAAATTTCTAAAGCGAAATTGTTTATCGTAATAAGGACATAGCTCACCCCTGTAGCCCCGTAAGCCGCGGCCTGTGGGCATTAGGGGAGGTTTTGTTAATTATGTTTTGTTGCTGCGGCAACGAAAGTTACAGCGTCTAAATGATAATCAATATTGTTTAGAGGTTGCTTTAATCTGCTTTCCTTCGGGGAGTGGGAAAGTTGCTTGTTATATCCCTGTTACTGCAAGTAGCAGGGGCGCACCTTTTAACCTGTTTCGCTACGGGTAACACCGCTCTGGATCAATTTTTTGTCGGCTTTTGCGCAGCAGTCGGCTTGACGCTGAATTTTCCGGCCAGTGGGAGGGTGGGTGTTGCGGGGAGCCCGCTTCGCCGGCAAGCCGGCTCCTACGGGTGGGTTTGCAAAAAAAACGCCCCGAACCAGGTCGGGGCGTCAGCTTTACAGCAATGCAGTTGTTTTTAGCGGGTCTGCATTGGCCGCTCGATCAAGGCACGAGGCCTGGAATCAGTGGAACTGCTCTTCTTCGGTGGAGCCGGTCAGAGCGGTTACCGAGGACGAACCACCCTGGATCACGGTGGTCATGTCGTCGAAGTAGCCGGTGCCCACTTCCTGCTGGTGAGCCACGAAGGTGTAGCCTTTGGCGGCGTCAGCGAATTCCTGCTCTTGCAGTTTCACGTAGGCGGTCATGTCGTTGCGGGCGTAGTCGTGCGCCAGGTTGAACATGCTGTGCCACATGTTGTGGATGCCGGCCAGGGTGATGAACTGGTGCTTGTAACCCATGGCGGACAGTTCGCGCTGGAACTTGGCGATGGTTGCGTCGTCCAGGTTCTTCTTCCAGTTGAAGGAAGGCGAGCAGTTGTACGACAGGATCTGGTCCGGGTATTCCTTCTTGATCGCTTCGGCGAAACGACGGGCTTCGTCCAGGTCCGGCTTGGCGGTTTCGCACCAGATCAGGTCGGCGTACGGAGCGTAAGCCAGGCCGCGGGCGATCGCTTGATCCAGGCCGGCTTTTACTTTGTAGAAACCTTCCTGGGTGCGGGTGCCAGTCACGAACGGCTGGTCGTACGGGTCGCAGTCCGAAGTCAGCAGGTCAGCAGCGTTGGCGTCGGTACGGGCCAGGATGATGGTCGGTACGCCGGCAACGTCGGCCGCCAGACGGGCAGCGGTCAGCTTCTGTACGGCTTCCTGAGTCGGAACCAGTACCTTGCCGCCCATGTGGCCGCACTTCTTCACGGAAGCCAGCTGGTCTTCGAAGTGAACGCCAGCGGCGCCTGCTTCGATCATGCTCTTCATCAGCTCGTAAGCGTTCAGCACGCCGCCGAAACCGGCTTCAGCGTCAGCCACGATCGGTGCGAAGTAGTCGATGTAGCCGTCGTCGCCCGGGTTCTTGCCGGCTTTCCACTGGATCTGGTCGGCACGACGGAACGAGTTGTTGATGCGCTTGACCACGGTCGGAACCGAGTCCACCGGGTACAGCGACTGGTCGGGGTACATGGATTCGGCGGAGTTGTTGTCCGCAGCCACTTGCCAGCCGGACAGGTAGATCGCCTGGATCCCCGCTTTGACTTGTTGTACAGCCTGGCCGCCGGTCAGGGCGCCCATGCAGTTGACGAAATCTTTCTCAGGACGGAAGGACGGCTTGGCGCCTTGGGTGACCAGGTTCCAGAGCTTCTCGGCGCCCATGCGTGCCAGGGTGTGCTCGGGTTGGACCGAGCCACGCAGACGGACCACGTCGGCAGCGGAGTAAGTGCGAGTCACGCCTTTCCAGCGCGGGTTTTCAGCCCAGTCTTTTTCAAGGGCTGCAATTTGCTGTTCGCGTGTCAGTGCCATGGAGATAAACCTCGTCGCGTCTTGTGTAAAAAGTCGTTCTTGGTTGGAAAATTCCGGCTCCGCCGATCACGCAGCATAACGTTGCGTGGAAGGCTGCTCGCTGACCAGGAAGCTTAGGTGGTCAAGTCGGGTCTGGCGGGGATGGCGACGGGTGAACGATGGGCTCGAGGGGAAAGTGAGCAGGTGAAGGCGAGCTGCGGTGCGCATGCGGGCGTCGTGGGCCTTGGTGCGTTCCATCAGTGTGTTGCCGATCGACCTAATTACGCTTCCGTCCCTCGGGACAACTTCGTTCCAGTCGCAATCTCGTCAAACACACCTTGTGGGCAGTACAGACACGAATCGGCTCAGGTGGGTAGGTTAGAGCGGCGATCCGAAGGCCCTTGCCAGGGCCCCTGATTAGCGGGAGCGAGGCCATCATGCCCGCGGTTTTTGGGCTCGTCAAATGTTTTGTAGTGCTTTTTTTATGGCACTACATCTTTGGTCTAATACGACTAATCAGTCAGTTTTTGGTGCTTTAGTCCAAGGCGTCGACCTTGACTCGCAAGGTCATGTCATCCCGCCCTTGAGTCGAGTAGCTGCGGCCCGGGGCCTGTTTGTCGGCCTGGGTCTGGCGATTGACCCCGGCCAGGGTGATCCACTCGCCGAGGCGCCCGCTGACAGTTGTGTCGGTACTTTGCACGTTCACTACATCGGGACGTTCCTGGCTCATGCGGTCACGGTTGGTGCTGATGCTCAGGTGCACGGTCTCGCCGGTCACGCTGGCCGTCACGTAAAAGCCCTGGGTGACGTTGCGGTATTGAGTCTGGTTTTGCAGGCGACCGTAGGGATCGGTCTGGGTGGTGGTCAGGGGGACGCTCTGACCTACCTGGATCAGCGCCGGCACGCCTTCGCTGGCCTGGACCTGTTGGATGCCGCCATCGCGGCTCTCGGTGCTGCGATTGATGATTCGGGTCTGAGGCGCGCCGTTGACCGAATAGCCCTGATTGTCCTGGAAGTTGTTTTCATTGGTGTCGACGGTGATCAGCAGGCGCTTGGCCGCCGTATCCAATTGCGCAATGAAAGCCCGCAGTTCGGCGATCTTGCCCGGTTCGGCATTGACGATCAGTTGGTTGCCATAGGCGCTGACCTTGCCGTCCTTGCCAAGAAAGTTCTGCGCCACCGGCAGCAGATCGGCGCTGGTGCGGTTGTTGAGGGGCACGATCTCGGTGGCGGCCATGACCGAGCAGCTGAAGGTCAGCAGCAGCGTCGTGAGCAAGGTGCGTAGGGACATATCCGTTATCTCCGCGAGTAGCTGGCGTAAAGCCTTGAGTTTGACACTTTGTCGGCTTTGGGTGGGGCAAGTTGAATCCTAGACGGCAAAACGCCCCGGCATCCTGGTCTTGCGCCGGGTGGGCGCAAGGGGATGGCGGGGCGTTCGTTCTGGCGATTGCCGCTAGGGCTGGTCGGTCAGGCGCCGCGAACCATGTCGACGTGGGGGATTCCCGCTTCGAGGAATTCCTCGCTGACAATCGAGAAGCCCAGGCGCTCGTAGAACGGCGTGGCCTGGACCTGGGCGCTGAGCATCTGTTGCTTCAGGCCGCGTTTCTCGGCTTCGTCGATCACTGCGCGCATCAGCGCATCGCCGACCTTGAGGCCGCGCCAGTCCTTGAGCACCGATACCCGGCCGACATGGCCGTCCGGCAGCAAGCGTGCGGTTCCGATAGGGAAATCACCCTCGAAGGCCAGGAAGTGCACGGCGCTGTCGTCGTCGGCGTCCCACTCCAGCTCGGGTGGAACGGATTGTTCGGCAATGAACACTGCTTCACGAATGCGCCGGATCTCGGCGTTATCCTTTTGCCAGTCTGCGACACGTACGTGAATCTTATTCATCGGCAAACCCCAGGCTCCCTTGCTTGACCAGTTCACACAGCAGGCCGCGCCCATCTTCATCCGCCAGCCAGGGGCCGAGGTTGTCGATATGCAGGGCGTCAGCGGCGCAAATCATTTTCAGCAGCTCGCGCAGTTTACCGGGAAGCAGGCGACTTTGGCCGCTGGCGAACAGCAGCAGGTCTTCATCCACTTCCGACCAGGCCAGGCGCGCGCTTGGATTGCGGATCAGGATAGCGCCCTGTTCCAGGCTGCCCAGCAGGTCGTCCTCTTCCAGTTCCGGGCCGACCACCAGTTCCGGGTAGCGTGGCTCGGTCATGAATTGGCCGAACCAGGTCAGCAGCAGGCGCTCGTCGCTCATGTGCTCGGCCAGCAGGCCCTTGAGGCGATCGAGGGCGTCCTGCTGGATCTGGTGCGGGTCGCTGGCCGGCTGCACGTCGGCATCGGTGTAGCGATCTTCGTCCGGCAGGAACTGGCCGAGGAAGTCGGTGAAGTGGGTCAGCACTTCGGCGGCGCTTGGAGCGCGGAAGCCCACCGAGTAGGTCATGCAGTCATTCACCGCGACGCCGTAGTGAGCCAGGCGCGGTGGCAGGTAGAGCATGTCACCCGGCTCCAGGACCCAGCTTTCGGTCTCTTCGAATTCGGCGAGGATGCGCAGGTCCGCATGCTGCAGCAGCGGGCTTTCGGAGTCGCACATCTGGCCGATCTTCCAGTTGCGCTTACCGTGGCCCTGCAGCAGGAACACGTCGTAGTTGTCGAAGTGCGGACCGACATTACCGCCAGGTGCGGCGAAGCTGATCATCACATCGTCGATGCGCCAGCTCGGCAGGAAGCGGAAGTGTTCCAGCAACTCGGCGACTTCCGGTACGAACTGGTCCACGGCCTGGACCAGCAGGGTCCAGTCGCGTTCCGGCAGTTTGCTGAACTCGTCTTCGGCGAAGGGGCCACGACGCAGTTCCCAGGGGCGCTCGCCGTTCTCGATCACCAGGCGCGATTCGACTTCTTCTTCCAGGGCCAGGCCGGCCAGTTCGTCGGGTTCGATCGGGCTTTCGAAGTCAGGCAGGGCCTGACGGATCAGCAGGGGCTTCTTCTGCCAGTAGTCACGCAGAAATTCCCGTGCAGTGATGCCGCCCAGAAGTTGAAGTGGAATATCAGGATTCATGTGTAACCTATTGAAAAAGTGTACTTTTCTAGCAGGAATAAAAACGCCCGGCGCGGCCGGGCGTCAAAAGGTCGAGCAATCGGTCAGATACGCTTGGCCTGGGCCACGGCATTGCCGATGTAGCTGGCCGGGGTGAGCTTCTTCAGCTCGGCCTTGGCCGCGGCAGGCATGTCCAGCCCGTCGATGAAAGTCTGCAGCGCTTCAGGGCTGATGCCCTTGCCGCGGGTCAGTTCCTTGAGTTTTTCGTAAGGGTTTTCGATGTTGTAGCGACGCATCACGGTCTGGATCGGCTCGGCCAGGACTTCCCAGCAAGCGTCCAGGTCTTCAGCGATCTTCTGGGCGTTGAGCTCCAGTTTGCTGATGCCCTTGAGGCTGGCTTCGTAGGCAATCACGCTGTGAGCAAAGCCCACGCCCAGGTTGCGCAGTACGGTGGAGTCGGTCAGGTCGCGCTGCCAGCGGGAGATCGGCAGCTTGCTCGCCAGATGCTGGAACAGGGCGTTGGCGATCCCCAGGTTGCCTTCGGAGTTTTCGAAGTCGATCGGGTTGACCTTGTGCGGCATGGTCGAGGAACCGATTTCGCCGGCAATGGTGCGCTGCTTGAAGTAGCCCAGGGAGATGTAGCCCCAGATATCGCGATCGAAGTCGATCAGGATGGTGTTGAAGCGGGCGATGGCGTCGAACAGCTCGGCGATGTAGTCGTGCGGCTCGATCTGCGTGGTGTAGGGGTTGAAGGCCAGGCCCAGTTCGTCTTCGATGAAGGCGCGGGCGTTGGCTTCCCAGTCGATGTCCGGGTAGGCCGACAGGTGGGCGTTGTAGTTGCCCACGGCGCCGTTGATCTTGCCCAGCAGCGGCACGGCAGCGACCTGAGCGATCTGACGCTCCAGGCGGTACACGACGTTGGCCAGTTCTTTGCCCAGGGTGGTCGGGGAGGCCGGCTGACCGTGAGTACGCGAGAGCATCGGCACTTCGGCGAAACGGATCGCCAGTTCACGGATGGCGTTGGCGGTCTGGCGCATCAGCGGCAGCATTACTTCATCACGGCCTTCGCGCAGCATCAGGGCGTGGGACAGGTTGTTGATGTCCTCGCTGGTGCAGGCGAAGTGGATGAATTCACTGACGTTGGCCAGCTCAGGCAGCTTGGCGGCTTGTTCCTTGAGCAGGTACTCGATGGCCTTGACGTCGTGGTTGGTGGTGCGCTCGATCTCTTTGACGCGCTCGGCGTGCTCCAGGGAGAAGTTCTCTGCCAGGGCATTGAGGACAGCGTTGGCTTCGGCGGAGAACGCCGGCACTTCGCTGATGGCGCTATGGGCGGCCAGGCGTTGGAGCCAGCGCACTTCAACGAGGACGCGAGCACGGATCAGGCCGTATTCGCTGAAAATGGGGCGCAGGGCCTGGGTTTTGCCGGCGTAGCGGCCGTCAACAGGGGAAACCGCAGTGAGCGAAGAGAGCTGCATGGGGTGTTCTCGGACAGTCGGGCAACGAAATGGGGCGCGTATCATACATGAAAATATCCGCAGGTCCGTTGCCAACTGACCAGCGTCTTACGCGCAGCTCTTGAAAAATCAGGCGCAGCTCAGCTGCTGCGCATCAACGGATACAGCTCTTTAAGCAATTTGCGCCGGCTGATCACCAGTTGCCAGCGATGGCCGCCCAACTGGCGCCATAGGCGCGCCGAACGAATGCCGGCCAGCAGCAGGGCGCGGATCTTCGAGGCGTTGCTCGGTTGCTGCAGGTTGCGCATGTCGCCGTGGACTTGGATACGCTGGCGCAGGGTGCTCAGGGTGTCCTGATACAGCCCGCCGCACGCGGCAATGACGTTTTCGTGGGCCGGGCCGAAGTGTTCGACCTGGGACTGGATCTGCGGCAGGCGCTTGCCAATGGTTTCCAGCAGGTCGTCGCGCTTGGCCAGCTGACGCTCCAGGCCGAGCATCGAGAGCGCGTAGCGCAAGGGCTCGCGTTGCAGGGTGCTGGGGTCGCGCTCCAGGGCGCCGATCAGGGCGCGGTAGCCCTCGCGCAGGTTGATGTCGTCGCCGCCGTAGACTTCCAGGGTGTCTTTCGGGTCGCGAATCAGCAGGCTACCGAGCATGCAGCTCAAGGCAGCTTCACTGACCTGGCCGGTCTTGGCGATGCGGTCCACCAGCACCGCTGCGAGGAATACACCACCCAGCGCCGTCAATTGCTCCTGAATCGGGCTCATGGACGGACGTCCTTGCTGCTCCAGGGTTCGGCCACTTCGATGACGCCGCCACCAAGGCAGATTTCACCGTCGTAGAACACCACGGACTGGCCGGGTGTCACGGCGCGCTGTGGATCGTCGAAGGTGGCGCGGTAGCCGTTGGCGGTCTTTTCCAGGGTGCAGGCCTGGTCGCTCTGGCGGTAGCGCACCTTGGCGGTCAGGCGTCGTGGCTGGTTCAGGTCGATGGGGTTGACCCAATAGATGTCGGAGGCCAGCAGGGCGCGGGAGAACAACCAGGGATGATCGTTGCCCTGGCCAACGATCAGTTCGTTGTGCTCCAGGTCCTTGATCAGCACGTACCACGGCTCTTCGCCGGCATCTTTCAGGCCGCCGATGCCCAGGCCCTGGCGCTGGCCGATGGTGTGGTACATCAGGCCGTGATGGCGGCCGATGACTTCACCTTCGGTAGTCTTGATCTCGCCGGGCTGGGCTGGCAGGTACTGTTTGAGGAAGTCGCTGAAGCGCCGCTCACCGATAAAGCAGATGCCGGTGGAGTCTTTCTTCTTGGCGGTAGCCAGGTCGTGTTTCTCGGCGATGGCGCGCACTTCGGGTTTTTCCAGCTCGCCCACCGGGAACAGGGTCTTGGCGATCTGCTCGCCGCCAACGGCATGGAGGAAGTAGCTCTGGTCCTTGTTTGGGTCCAGGCCCTTGAGCAGTTCGGTGCGGCCGTCGATGTCGCGACGACGCACATAGTGCCCGGTGGCAATCAAGTCGGCGCCGAGCATCATGGCGTAGTCGAGGAACGCCTTGAACTTGATTTCGCGGTTGCAGAGGATGTCCGGGTTCGGCGTGCGGCCGGCCTTGTATTCGGCCAGGAAGTGCTCGAACACGTTGTCCCAGTACTCGGCGGCAAAGTTGGCGGTGTGCAGCTTGATGCCAAGCTTGTCGCACACGGCCTGGGCGTCCGCCAGGTCGTCCATGGCGGTGCAGTACTCGGTTCCGTCGTCTTCCTCCCAGTTCTTCATGAACAGGCCTTCCACCTGGTATCCCTGCTCCATCAGCAGGAGGGCGGAAACGGAAGAATCCACGCCGCCGGACATGCCGACAATGACGCGCTTCTTTTGGGTGTCAGAAGGGGCTGGATCACGCATAGGAATTCAATGGGTGTCTTGAAAAAGGACGCGATTCTAACAGGCTGAGGCCTGCAAGGCTAAAACTGCGGTTAAAGCATTGGTCGGATCAGCGCCAGGCTGTGCAGTTGGCCGTCCAGGTAATCGTCCAGGCACTGCAGGATCAGCTCGCTACGCCAGTTGGCCCGTTGTTCCAGCAGTTGCTCGCGGGTCAGCCAGCGGGGGCCGATGATGCCGTCGTCCAGTTGATAGTCCGGATGATGGCGCAGCGGCTTGGCGGCAAAGCACACGCGCTGGTAGGTCACGCCGTTGCTGGGGGCGGTATAGAGGTAGATGCCGACCACGCCGGTTAGCTCCACGTCCCAGCCGGTTTCTTCCAGGGTTTCGCGGATGGCCGCCTGGAGCAGGCTTTCATTGGCATCCAGGTGCCCGGCAGGCTGATTGAGCACGGCCTGTTCGCCCGAGTACTCCTCGACGAACAGGAAGCGCCCCTGATCTTCGACGATGGTGGCGACGGTGATGTGAGGTTGCCATTCCATAAAGCCTCTCCTTTTATAAGGGGTAAGCATTGTAGGAGCCGGCTTGCCGGCGAAGCGAGCACCGCCTGTTTGGCGTGGGTGCATTTCGCCGGCCAGCCGGCTCCTGCGCAATCCATAAGCACAAACCCCGGCACATGGCCGGGGTTTGTGTAGGACGGTCCTGCTTACACCAACGCAGCGATGGCTGCGTTGAGGGTGGCGCTCGGGCGCATGGCCTTGCTCACCAGCTCAGGGTTGGCGCTGTAGTAGCCGCCGATGTCCACGGGCTTGCCCTGTACCGCGTTGAGCTCGGCGACGATGGTCGCTTCGTTCTCTGTCAGGGTCTTGGCCAGGGTGCTGAACTGCGCTTGCAGGGCGGCGTCCTCGGTCTGGGCGGCCAGGGCTTGGGCCCAGTACAGCGCCAGGTAGAAGTGGCTACCGCGGTTGTCGATGTTGCCGACTTTGCGCGATGGCGACTTGTTGTTGTCGAGGAACTGGCCGGTAGCCTGGTCCAGGGTCTTGGCCAGTACCAGGGCTTTCGGATTGTTGTAGGTGTTGCCCAGGTGCTCCAGGGAGGCGGCCAGGGCCAGGAACTCACCCAGGGAATCCCAGCGCAGGAAGTTCTCTTCCAGCAGTTGCTGCACGTGTTTCGGGGCCGAACCGCCGGCGCCGGTTTCGAACAGGCCGCCACCGTTCATCAGCGGCACGATCGACAGCATCTTGGCGCTGGTGCCCAGCTCCATGATCGGGAACAGGTCGGTCAGGTAGTCGCGCAGTACGTTGCCGGTCACCGAGATGGTGTCCTTGCCGTCGCGGGTGCGGGCCAGGGTGAACTTCATGGCGTCGACCGGAGACATGATGCGGATGTCCAGGTCGCTGGTGTCGTGATCCTTCAGGTAGGCCTGAACTTTCTCGATCATCACGCCGTCGTGGGCGCGCATCGGGTCCAGCCAGAAGATGGCCGGGGTGCTGCTGGCGCGGGCACGGTTGACCGCCAGCTTGACCCAGTCCTGGATCGGCGCGTCTTTGGTCTGGCACATGCGGAAGATGTCGCCGGCTTCGACTTTCTGCTCCAGCAGCAGGCTGCCTTTGCCGTCAGTGACGCGAACCACGCCGTCAGCCTTGATTTCGAAAGTCTTGTCGTGGGAGCCGTACTCTTCGGCTTTTTTCGCCATCAGGCCAACGTTCGGCACGCTGCCCATGGTGGTCGGATCGAATGCGCCATTGGCTTTGCAGTCTTCGATCACCGCCTGGTAGATGGTGGCGTAGCAACGGTCCGGGATCACTGCCTTGGTGTCGTGCAGCTGGCCGTCGGTGCCCCACATCTTGCCGGAGTCACGGATCATGGCCGGCATCGAAGCGTCGACGATCACGTCGCTCGGCACGTGCAGGTTGGTGATGCCTTTGTCGGAGTTGACCATAGCCAGGGCAGGGCGGGCTGCGTAGACGGCCTGGATGTCGGCTTCGATCGCAGCTTGCTGGTCGGCTGGCAGGGCCTTGATGCGGGCGTACAGGTCGCCGATGCCGTTATTCAGGTTGAAGCCGATTTCTTGCAGCACGGCGGCGTGCTTGCTCAGGGCGTCCTGATAGAACTCGGCAACGATCTGGCCGAACATGATCGGGTCGGAGACTTTCATCATGGTGGCTTTGAGGTGCACCGACAGCAGTACGCCTTGCTTCTTGGCGTCTTCGATTTCGGCGGCGATGAAGGCACGCAGGGCCTTTTTGCTCATGACTGCGCAATCGAGGATCTCACCGGCTTGCACGGTGGTCTTTTCCTTCAGGACGGTGGCTGTGCCGTCTTGAGCAATCAGCTCGATTTTAACGCTGTCTGCGCCTTCGATCAGGGCAGCTTTTTCGCTGCCGTAGAAGTCGCCGTTGCTCATGTGGGCAACGTGGGACTTGGAGTCCTTGGCCCAGGCGCCCATCTTGTGCGGGTGCTTGCGCGCGTAGTTCTTCACCGACAGCGGGGCGCGGCGGTCGGAGTTGCCTTCACGCAGGACCGGGTTCACGGCGCTGCCCTTGACCTTGTCGTAACGGGCCTTGGCGTCTTTGTCGGCGTCGCTGGTGACGGTCTCGGGATAGTCCGGCAGGGCATAGCCCAGGGCCTGGAGCTCTTTGATCGCGGCTTGCAGTTGCGGTACCGAGGCGCTGATGTTCGGCAGCTTGATGATGTTGGCTTCCGGGGTGACCGCCAGTTCGCCCAGTTCGGCGAGGTGGTCCGGTACCGCTTTGGCACCCAACTGCTCAGGGAAGCTGGCGAGGATGCGGCCGGCCAGGGAGATGTCGCGGGTTTCCACGGCGATATCAGCCGAAGCGGTGAAGGCTTCTACGATAGGCAGCAGGGAATAGGTGGCGAGGGCCGGGGCTTCGTCGGTGAAGGTGTAGATGATCTTCGAGCGGGTGGGCATATTCGGATTAACTCTCTTCTTTGCTAAAGCGTGCGCAGAAACTCGAGGTGCGCCGGGTAAGCGCTTTCGTTCAAAGGTCATCCATGAGCCGAATGTCGAGGTTTCTTCGCGGTGATGTTGGGTGCATCAGTCGAGCGTCAAGCGGGTGGGCTGCGGTAACAACCCGGCTTTGGGCGGCCATTCTCGGCTTGTTTTATTCGGTAGCAGAGCGTTCGGCCGTCGTGACTCTGTGGTCAGCGGCGGCATTATACATAGGTAGCTAGCAAAACGCCGATGCTTCATAGGTGCCCGTTCTCGTCCATTGGTCTAAAGGTCGCAGGCGGGGTGCAGGCGTAGAGTCGTTCGAGGTGCTCGATTTTGGCACTTTTCCCTTTGCTTTCAGGCTTGTAGGCCGCGAACTGTGCAGCTTTCACGGCATATGGGTGGAACATGAGGTTCCCGTCCAGATTCAACTGGGTTACGCTCGAACGCAGCCAGATGTTCAATCCACACAACGGAGTTCAGCATGGGATACAAGAAGATTCAGGTTCCAGCAGTCGGCGACAAAATCACCGTCAACGCAGACCATTCTCTCAATGTTCCTAACAACCCGATTATTCCTTTCATCGAAGGCGACGGTATTGGTGTTGATATCAGCCCGGTCATGATCAAGGTTGTCGATGCTGCGGTTAAGAAGGCTTACGGCGGCGAACGCAAGATTTCCTGGATGGAAGTGTATGCCGGGGAAAAAGCGACTCAAGTGTACGACCAGGATACCTGGCTGCCTCAGGAAACCCTGGACGCGGTGAAGGACTACGTGGTTTCCATCAAGGGCCCGCTGACCACACCGGTCGGTGGTGGCATCCGTTCCCTGAACGTGGCCCTGCGTCAACAGCTGGACCTGTATGTATGCCTGCGCCCGGTGCGTTGGTTCGAAGGCGTGCCCAGCCCGGTGAAAAAGCCTGGCGATGTGGACATGACCATCTTCCGTGAAAACTCCGAAGACATTTACGCCGGTATCGAGTGGAAGGCCGGTACGGCAGAGGCCACCAAGGTCATCAAGTTCCTTAAAGAAGAAATGGGCGTCACCAAGATCCGTTTCGACGAAAACTGCGGCATCGGCGTCAAGCCGGTTTCCCTGCAGGGCACCAAGCGTCTGGCGCGCAAGGCGCTGCAATATGTAGTGGATAACGACCGCGACTCGCTGACCATCGTCCACAAAGGCAACATCATGAAGTTCACCGAAGGTGCCTTCAAAGAGTGGGCCTACGAAGTGGCGGCTGAAGAGTTCGGCGCAACCTTGCTGGACGGCGGCCCTTGGATGCAGTTCAAGAACCCGAAAACCGGCAAGAACGTCATCGTCAAGGATGCTATCGCTGACGCCATGCTCCAGCAGATCCTGCTGCGCCCGGCCGAGTACGATGTGATCGCGACCCTCAACCTCAATGGTGACTATCTGTCCGACGCCCTGGCGGCGGAAGTCGGTGGTATCGGTATCGCTCCGGGGGCCAACCTGTCCGACACCGTGGCCATGTTCGAAGCGACCCACGGTACCGCGCCCAAGTACGCCGGCAAGGACCAGGTCAACCCAGGCTCGCTGATTCTCTCTGCGGAGATGATGCTGCGCCACATGGGCTGGACCGAAGCGGCCGACCTGATCATCAAGGGCACCAATGGCGCCATCTCGGCCAAGACCGTGACCTATGACTTCGAGCGTCTGATGGAAGGGGCGACCCTGCTGTCTTCGTCGGCATTCGGTGATGCGCTGATCTCGCACATGTAAGCGAATCCGGGCTGAAAGCAAACCGGCCGACTCAATCCCTTGAGTCGGCCGGTTTTTTTATGACTGGATGTTGTATCAATCAGCTCAGGGCGCTTTCAGTCTGGACCTCGGCGGTGACGATTTCGCCGGGCACCTTCAAGGCGCTGATTTTGATCGCATGCAGCCCCTTGGGGCCTTGGATGATCTCGAAGCTCACAGCCTGTCCGGCTTTCAAGGTCTTGTAGCCATCCATATCGATGGCCGAGTAATGGGCAAAGAGATCGTCAGTCTTGCCCTCCTCATTAATAAAGCCATAACCCTTGGCATTGTTGAACCACTTGACCTTACCGCTAGCCATACTCATATCCCTCTGCAACAGACTCCATCACTGGAGTATCATCCAGTTCATCCGCCGCCAAACTTGGTAAAAAGGTTGACGCCGCGGACGTTTATTACCCAATGTGGGCCCTATTGGTTGTAACACCGTTTTGCCGATAGTCAAGGTGACCCGGCGGTCGGAGTTGAATTCCATCCAGGGCGCCCCCACCACTGTATTTGCACAACTGACGAACCTTTCTTTCCATGCATGCAATCAGCCAGATTCGACTAACATTCAATCAGGATCGCCCGGACTTGCACGACGACGATTCCGCTGGCTTGGCTGTACAGGAAGCTAAGCCTGCGTTACAGGCGCCGCCGATGTACAAGGTGGTTTTGTTCAACGATGACTACACCCCGATGGATTTCGTCGTCGAAGTGCTCGAGATGTTTTTTAACCTGAATCGCGAGCTGGCGACCAAGGTCATGCTGGCCGTCCATACCGAGGGACGGGCAGTGTGTGGATTGTTTACCCGCGACATCGCCGAGACCAAGGCCATGCAGGTCAACCAGTACGCCCGGGAAAGCCAGCATCCGCTACTCTGTGAAATCGAGAAGGACGGTTAACGCCGACCACTTGGGTATGAGGTGAAGCTATGTTAAACCGCGAGCTCGAAGTCACCCTCAATCTCGCCTTCAAGGAGGCCCGTTCGAAGCGTCATGAATTCATGACCGTCGAGCACCTTCTGTTGGCTCTTTTGGATAATGAGGCCGCCGCCACCGTTTTACGTGCCTGCGGAGCAAACCTCGACAAACTCAAGCACGACCTGCAGGAGTTCATCGACTCCACCACGCCGCTGATTCCTGTGCATGACGAGGATCGCGAGACTCAGCCAACCCTGGGTTTCCAGCGTGTGCTGCAACGTGCTGTCTTTCACGTACAGAGCTCGGGCAAGCGTGAAGTCACTGGCGCCAATGTGCTGGTGGCAATCTTCAGTGAGCAAGAGAGTCAGGCAGTGTTCCTGCTGAAACAGCAGAGCGTTGCCCGTATCGATGTGGTCAATTACATCGCCCATGGCATTTCCAAGGTGCCTGGGCATGGTGATCATTCTGAAGGTGAACAGGATATGCAGGACGAAGAGGGTGGTGAGTCGTCTTCTTCGGGCAATCCTCTGGATGCCTATGCCAGCAACCTCAATGAACTGGCCCGTCAAGGGCGGATTGATCCGTTGGTGGGTCGCGAGCAGGAGGTAGAGCGCGTTGCGCAGATCCTCGCTCGTCGTCGCAAGAACAATCCGTTATTGGTAGGTGAGGCGGGTGTGGGCAAAACCGCCATTGCCGAAGGCTTGGCCAAGCGTATTGTCGACAATCAGGTTCCAGATCTGTTGGCCAATAGCGTTGTCTACTCCCTGGATCTGGGGGCGTTGCTGGCGGGTACCAAATACCGTGGCGACTTCGAGAAGCGCTTCAAGGCGTTGCTGGGAGAGTTGAAGAAGCGTCCTCAGGCAATTCTGTTCATCGACGAGATTCATACCATCATCGGTGCCGGTGCGGCTTCCGGTGGGGTAATGGATGCCTCGAACCTGCTCAAGCCGCTCCTGTCCTCGGGTGATATCCGTTGTATCGGTTCAACCACCTTCCAGGAATTTCGTGGCATCTTCGAGAAAGACCGGGCCCTGGCTCGGCGCTTCCAGAAGGTCGATGTGTCCGAACCCTCGGTCGAGGACACCATTGGTATCCTGCGCGGTCTCAAAGGTCGTTTCGAGCAGCATCACAGCATCGAATACAGCGATGAAGCCCTGCGCGCCGCAGCGGAACTGGCCTCGCGCTACATCAATGACCGGCATATGCCGGACAAGGCCATCGACGTCATCGACGAGGCGGGTGCCTACCAGCGTCTGCAGCCGGCCGAGAAGCGCGTGAAGCGCATCGAAGTGGCTCAGGTTGAGGACATCGTGGCGAAAATTGCCCGTATTCCGCCTAAGCATGTCACCAGCTCCGACAAAGAGCTGCTGCGCAACCTTGAGCGCGATCTCAAGTTGACGGTGTTTGGCCAGGATGCGGCGATTGATTCGCTGTCTACCGCCATCAAGTTGTCCCGTGCGGGCCTGAAGTCTCCGGACAAGCCTGTGGGTTCGTTCCTGTTCGCCGGTCCTACCGGTGTCGGCAAGACCGAAGCGGCACGGCAGTTGGCCAAGGCCATGGGGATCGAGTTGGTGCGCTTCGACATGTCTGAGTACATGGAGCGGCACACCGTATCGCGCTTGATTGGTGCGCCTCCCGGCTATGTCGGTTTCGACCAGGGTGGCTTGCTGACCGAGGCGATCACCAAACAGCCGCATTGCGTATTGCTGCTCGATGAAATCGAGAAGGCGCATCCGGAAGTCTTCAACCTGCTGCTGCAGGTGATGGATCACGGCACTCTGACCGACAACAACGGGCGCAAGGCGGACTTCCGCAATGTAATCGTCATCATGACCACCAACGCCGGTGCTGAAACCGCGGCGCGAGCCTCTATCGGTTTCACTCATCAGGATCACTCTTCCGATGCCATGGAAGTAATCAAGAAGAGCTTCACGCCGGAGTTCCGCAACCGTCTGGACACCATTATCCAGTTCGGTCGTCTGAGTCATGAAGTGATCAAGAGCGTGGTGGACAAGTTCCTTACCGAGCTTCAAGCGCAGTTGGAAGACAAGCGCGTGCAGCTGGAAGTGACCGATGCCGCTCGCAGCTGGCTGGCTGCCGGTGGTTACGACGTGACAATGGGTGCACGCCCAATGGCGCGTTTGATCCAGGACAAGATCAAGCGTCCCCTGGCCGAGGAGATCCTGTTTGGCGAATTGTCCGACCATGGCGGTGTGGTACACATCGACATCAAGGATGGCGAGTTGACCTTTGATTTCGAGACCACGGCGGAAATGGCTTGATGGCCGCGTAACGCAGTAGTACCGCCAAAGGCACCGGAGGGTGCCTTTGTGCTATCTGGGGTTTGAACAGTTTTTTGCAGACGAACAAAAACGCCCGGCATAACCGGGCGTCTTGTATTGACTTGCTTAGCGAGCGCGGTAAGTGATGCGCCCTTTGCTCAAGTCATAGGGCGTCAGCTCGACGCGCACTTTGTCACCGGTAAGAATACGAATGTAGTTCTTGCGCATCTTGCCGGAAATATGCGCGGTTACGACGTGCCCATTTTCCAACTCCACACGAAACATGGTGTTGGGCAGGGTGTCGACGACAGTGCCTTCCATTTCGAAGCTGTCTTCTTTCGACATGCAGTAAAGCCCTCGGTGTCCAATGAATGGCCCGGTGCAACTGCGCCAGGCAAAAGCGGCGTGCATTGTGCCCGAAAAGTGGGGTTTAAGCCAAGACCTTCTAGTTGAGGATCACCCATCTCTGGTTAACCAGCAGCTCTATGGGGCGATATTGGGTCTTGTAGCTCATTTTTTTGCAGTTCTTGATCCAGTAGCCGAGGTACACCGCGTCCAGCCCCAGGCGCAGGGTTTCGCCGATTTGCCAGAGGATCGCGTAGCGCCCCAGGCTGCGACGCTCTTCATCGGGTTCATAGAAGGTGTAGACCGCTGAGAGCCCGTTGGGCAACAGGTCGGTAACGGCTACCGCCAGCAGGCGCCCCTCCAGGCGGAACTCATAGAAGCGGGAAAACGGCAGGTCGCGCACCAGGAAGGTCGAGAACTGGTCGCGGCTGGGGGGGAACATGTCGCCGTCGGCGTGGCGTTGCTCGATGTAGCGTTGGTAGAGGTCGAAGTACTCTTCGCTAAAGCCAGGTTTGGCCGCTTGTACGCTCAGGTCGCTGTTGCGTTTGAGAATGCGTTTTTGCTGACGATTGGGCAGGAACTGCGCCACTGGAATGCGCGCCGGGACGCAAGCGTTGCAGTTTTGGCAGTGGGGCCGATACAGGTGATCGCCGCTGCGACGAAATCCCATTTCCGACAGATCTGCGTAGACATGCACGTCCATGGGCTGGCTGGGATCGAGGAACAAGGTAGTGGCCTGTTCGTCGGGCAGGTAGCTGCAAGAATGGGGTTGAGTGGCATAAAACTTCAGGCGCGCCAACTCGGTCATGAGTCAACCCTCGGAATAAGCTTTGAAATTAAGTGTAAGCCACTGCCGTCAAACCCGCCTAGGAAACCCATATGGCGCGGCTCGGCTGATCCAGGTGACGCGTGAGGTAGCCGGCAAACTCTGGTCGGGAAATGGAGCGCGCACCCAGGCTGTGCAGATGCTCGGTAGGCATCTGGCAGTCGATCAATACAAATCCCCATTCCTTCAGATGCTGTACCAGGGTGGCGAATCCGAATTTCGAGGCGTTGTCGGCGCGGCTGAACATCGACTCGCCAAAAAACAGTTGGCCCATGGCCAGGCCGTACAGCCCTCCCACCAGCGTGCCTTGATCCCAGACTTCCACCGAGTGGGCATAGCCGCGCTGATGCAATTGCAAATAGGCCTGTTGCATCGCCTCGCTGATCCAGGTGCCGTCGGCATAAGCCCGAGGTGCTGCGCAAGCGCTGATGACCGCAGCGAAGTCCTGG
Organism: Pseudomonas sp. JDS08PS003; assembly: GCF_045013505.1. NCBI lineage: Bacteria > Pseudomonadati > Pseudomonadota > Gammaproteobacteria > Pseudomonadales > Pseudomonadaceae > Pseudomonas > Pseudomonas sp. JDS08PS003. The sequence goes on along the minus strand of NZ_CP120724.1, from coordinate 4,770,443 downwards.
TCGAACGTCACTTGATAGCGCTGTTTGCGCAACAGCTTGCCCAGGCTGCGGGAGACATGCAGTTCGTCCGGCAGCAGCACGGTGCGTGGATCGGGAGACCACCAGAGGATCGGTTGCCCCTCGGAAAACCACGGGAAGCAGCCGTGGCGATAAGCCTGAATCAAGCGATCGGCGGACAGATCACCGCCCGCAGCCAGCAGCCCGTTGGGCTCGCGCATGGCCTTTTCCAATGGGGGGAAATCAAGTTTGTTGCGTTGTAACCAGGTCAGCATGGCATCCAGACTTACGGCAGGGGAGGGCGGTGGCAGGCCAATGATGGCCCGCCACAAGCGTAGGGCGAGGGCTTAGTTGTCGTCGAGGAATTTTTCCGCATCCAGGGCTGCCATGCAGCCGGCGCCGGCGGACGTAATGGCCTGGCGGTAGACATGATCGGCCACATCGCCAGCAGCGAATACTCCCGGAATGCCGGTGGCGGTGGCATTGCCTTCGCTGCCACCCTTGATCAGCAGGTAGCCGTCGCGCATCTCCAGTTGCCCCTGGAACAGGTCTGTATTGGGTTTGTGGCCGATGGCGATAAACACCCCAGCCAGTGCCAGATCCCTGGTTTCTCCGCTGTGGCTGTCCTTGAGGCGGGCGCCGGTCACGCCGCTGGCATCCCCCAGTACTTCGTCCAGATGCTGGTTCCAGTGCAGGCGGATATTGCCGTTGGCGGCCTTGTCGAACAGTTTGTCCTGGAGGATTTTCTCTGCGCGGAGCTTGTCGCGGCGGTGCACCAGGTGCACTTCCTTGGCGATGTTCGACAGGTACAGTGCCTCCTCCACGGCTGTGTTGCCGCCGCCCACCACGGCTACCACCTGATTGCGATAGAAGAAACCATCGCAGGTGGCGCAGGCTGAAACGCCTTTGCCGGCAAATGCCTCCTCCGATGGCAGGCCCAGGTATTGGGCCGATGCGCCGGTGGCAATGATCAGCGCGTCGCAACTGTAGGTGCCGCTGTCGCCGATAAGGATAAACGGCCGCTGCTGCAACTGAGCGGTATGGATGTGGTCATAGACGATCTGGGTGTCGAAACGCTCGGCGTGTTTTTGCATGCGCTCCATCAGTGCCGGGCCGGTCAGGCCTTCGACGTCACCGGGCCAGTTGTCGACTTCGGTGGTGGTGGTCAGTTGGCCGCCAGCTTGCAGGCCGGTGATCACGGTCGGTTTGAGGTTGGCACGAGCGGCATAAACGGCGGCGCTGTAACCGGCAGGGCCGGAGCCCAGAATGATCAGGCGTGAATGCTTCGCTTGGTTCATAAAAACACCTCATAAGCCTTTGTCACAAAAGAGAATGCATGCTCCAATTGAACAGTGCGTATTACGCAATTGGCTATGCTTAACAGACTGTTCTGACGTGGCATGGTGTGAACAAACCCGTACAATACGACGATGTACCAGGCTTATTCAGAATTGCACCGTTTCAGAAGCAAGGGGCAGAGTGTTAAAAGTAGCCCCAGTTACGCCGGTCAACTTTATTTACCTGCTCGGATTGAGCAGTATCTTGTAGTCAATCACCCGTTGGACGCGCTTATGGCGCAGGAAAAGACGCGTTTTGAAGAAATCCACCGCAGCACCTAAACCTGTTGTTCCGCTCTGGCGTCAGCAATTGCACTACCGGCTCAAGGAAGGTGCATTGATCGCCATTGGAGCCCTGTGCCTGTTCTTGATGATGGCACTTCTGACCTACGGTAAAGATGATCCGGGTTGGAGCCATAACAGCAAGATCGAAGATGTGCAGAACTTCGGCGGTCCTGCTGGCTCTTACAGCGCCGATATCCTGTTTATGGTGTTGGGTTACTTCGCTTATATCTTCCCGTTGCTGTTGGCGATCAAGACCTACCAGATCTTCCGTCAGCGGCATGAACCCTGGCAGTGGAGCGGCTGGCTGTTTTCCTGGCGGCTGATCGGTCTGGTGTTCCTGGTGTTGTCCGGCGCGGCGCTGGCGCATATCCATTTCCATGCCGCCACGGGCCTGCCGGCCGGTGCCGGTGGCGCTTTGGGCGAGAGCCTGGGCGACCTGGCCAAGAATGCGCTGAACGTCCAGGGCAGCACCCTGATGTTCATTGCCCTGTTCCTGTTCGGCCTGACGGTGTTCACCGACCTGTCGTGGTTCAAGGTGATGGACGTCACTGGCAAGATCACGCTCGACCTGTTCGAACTGTTCCAGGGCGCTGCCAATCGTTGGTGGGACGCTCGCGTCGAGCGTAAACAGCTGGTGGCGCAACTGCGCGAAGTGGATGCCCGGGTCGATGAGGTGGTGTCCCCGAGCATCGCCGACAAGCGCGAGCAGGCCAAGGTCAAGGAGCGTCTTATCGAGCGCGAGCAGGCCTTGAGCAAGCATATGTCCGAGCGCGAGAAGCAGGTGCCGCCGGTGATCACTCCAGTGGTCACCAAGGCGCCTGAGCCGAGCAAGCGCGTGCAGAAAGAGAAGCAAGTACCGCTGTTCGTCGACAGTGCGGTGGAAGGCACCTTGCCGCCGATCTCGATCCTCGATCCCGCGGAAAAGAAACAGCTCAATTACTCCCCCGAATCCCTGGCGGCTGTCGGCCACCTGCTGGAGATCAAGCTCAAGGAGTTCGGCGTCGAAGTGGCGGTGGATTCCATCCATCCCGGCCCGGTGATTACCCGTTACGAAATCCAGCCGGCGGCCGGGGTGAAAGTCAGCCGTATCGCCAACCTGGCCAAGGACCTGGCGCGCTCCCTGGCGGTGACCAGTGTGCGCGTGGTGGAAGTGATTCCCGGCAAGACCACCGTGGGCATCGAGATTCCCAATGAAGACCGGCAGATCGTGCGCTTCTCCGAAGTGCTCTCGACCCCGGAATACGACAACTTCAAATCCCCGGTCACCCTGGCCCTGGGCCACGATATCGGCGGCAAACCGATCATCACCGACCTGGCGAAAATGCCTCACCTGCTGGTGGCCGGTACCACCGGTTCCGGTAAGTCGGTGGGGGTCAACGCAATGATTCTGTCGATCCTGTTCAAGTCCGGCCCGGAAGACGCCAAGCTGATCATGATCGACCCGAAGATGCTCGAACTGTCGATCTACGAAGGCATTCCGCATCTGCTGTGCCCAGTGGTCACCGACATGAAGGACGCGGCCAACGCTCTGCGCTGGAGCGTGGCGGAGATGGAGCGGCGCTACAAGCTCATGGCCAAGATGGGCGTGCGCAACCTCTCGGGCTTCAACGCCAAGGTCAAGGAAGCCATTGAAGCCGGTACGCCGCTGGCGGACCCGCTGTACAACCGCGAAAGCATCCACGACGAAGCGCCGCTGCTGACCAAGCTGCCGACCATCGTGGTGGTAGTGGACGAATTTGCCGACATGATGATGATCGTCGGCAAGAAGGTTGAAGAACTGATCGCCCGTATCGCCCAGAAGGCCCGTGCTGCCGGTATCCACCTGATTCTCGCGACCCAGCGGCCGTCGGTGGACGTGATCACCGGCCTGATCAAGGCCAACATTCCGACTCGCATGGCGTTCCAGGTGTCGAGCAAGATCGACTCGCGGACCATCATCGATCAGGGCGGCGCCGAACAGCTGCTGGGCCACGGTGACATGCTCTACATGCCACCGGGCACCAGCCTGCCGATTCGTGTCCACGGTGCCTTCGTCTCCGACGATGAAGTGCACCGCGTGGTGGAGGCATGGAAGCTGCGGGGCGCGCCGGAATACAACGACGACATCCTCAACGGTGTCGAAGAGGCGGGCAGTGGTTTCGAAGGTAGCAGCGGCGGTGGCGACGGCGATGACCCGGAAGCCGACGCGCTCTACGACGAAGCCGTGCAGTTCGTCCTGGAAAGCCGCCGGGCCTCGATCTCGGCGGTACAGCGCAAGCTGAAGATTGGCTACAACCGCGCCGCCCGGATGATCGAGGCCATGGAAATGGCCGGCGTGGTGACGGCGATGAACACCAACGGCTCCCGCGAAGTGCTGGCGCCGGGCCCGATGCGCGACTGATCCCTGTTTCGCTTTCAGCGGCGTGAGGTCACGCCGCTCGCATACCCATCCAATTTATGAGGAATTCCATGCGCCTGATTCGCATGTTGCTGCTGCCGGTATTGGCTGTGACCACCCTGTCGGCCCACGCCGACCCGAAAGACGTGGCACGCCTGACCCAGTTGCTGGAAAAGTCCCAGACCCTGACGGCGCGTTTCTCCCAGCTGACCCTCGACGGCAGCGGCACTCAGTTGCAGGAAACCGCCGGCGAGATGTCCTTGCAGCGTCCTGGCCTGTTCTACTGGCACACCGACGCGCCGCAAGAACAACTGATGGTGTCCGACGGCCAGAAAGTCTCCCTGTGGGACCCGGACCTGGAGCAGGTGACCATCAAGAAGCTCGACCAGCGTCTGACCCAGACTCCGGCCCTGTTGCTGTCCGGTGACGTGTCGAAGATCAGCGAAAGCTTCGACATCACCTCCAAGGAAGCCGGCGGCGTGATGGACTTCACCCTCAAGCCGAAAACCCGCGACACCCTGTTCGACAGCCTGCGCCTGTCGTTCCGCAACGGCATGATCAACGACATGCAATTGATTGACAGCGTTGGTCAGCGCACCAATATCCTGTTCACCGGGGTCAAGGCCAACGAATCGATCCCGGCGTCCAAGTTCAAGTTCGACATCCCCAAGGGTGCCGATGTGATCCAAGAGTAAGCAGCCGCAGCCGCAAGGTTTCGAAGGTAGTCCATGGACCTGTTTCGTAGTGCCCCGATCGCCCAGCCACTGGCTGCACGCTTGCGTGCGACCAACCTGGACGAGTACGTCGGTCAGCAGCACCTGCTGGCTCGGGGCAAGCCGCTGCGCGAGGCACTGGAGCAGGGCGCCCTGCATTCGATGATCTTCTGGGGCCCGCCTGGGGTCGGCAAGACCACCCTGGCGCGGCTGCTGGCGGAAGTCTCGGACGCCCACTTCGAAACCGTCTCGGCGGTGCTGGCCGGGGTCAAGGAGATCCGCCAGGCGGTGGAAATCGCCAAGCAGCAGGCCGGACAATACGGGCGGCGGACCATTCTGTTCGTCGACGAAGTGCACCGCTTCAACAAATCGCAGCAGGATGCCTTCCTGCCCTACGTGGAAGACGGCACGCTGATCTTTATCGGCGCCACCACGGAAAACCCGTCCTTTGAACTCAACAACGCCTTGCTCTCCCGGGCCCGGGTCTATGTGCTCAAGAGCCTGGATGAAGCGGCCCTGGGCACTCTGGTACAGCGTGCCCTGACGGAAGAGCGGGGGCTGGGCAAGCGTCAGCTGAGCCTCAGCGACGAAGGCTTCCAGATGCTGCTGTCGGCGGCCGATGGCGATGGCCGGCGCATGCTCAACCTGCTGGAGAACGCCTCGGACCTGGCGGAGGACGGTGGCGAGATCAGCGTCGATCTTCTGCAAAGCCTGTTGGGGGATACCCGCCGCCGTTTCGACAAGGGCGGCGAAGCCTTCTACGACCAGATTTCCGCGTTGCACAAGTCCGTGCGCGGCTCCAATCCCGACGGCGCCCTGTACTGGTTTGCACGCATGCTCGACGGTGGTTGCGACCCGCTGTACCTGGCCCGACGCGTAGTGCGCATGGCCAGCGAGGACATCGGCAATGCCGACCCGCGGGCCTTGAGCCTGTGCCTGGCGGCCTGGGATGTGCAGGAGCGCCTGGGCAGTCCCGAAGGCGAGCTGGCGGTGGCCCAGGCCATCACCTACCTGGCCTGTGCGCCGAAGAGCAACGCCGTGTACATGGGCTTCAAGGCCGCCATGCGCGCCGCTGCCGAGCACGGTTCCCTGGAAGTGCCGATCCATCTGCGCAACGCTCCGACCAAGCTGATGAAGCAGTTGGGGTACGGCGACGAATACCGCTACGCCCATGACGAGCCGGATGCCTACGCTGCCGGCGAAGACTATTTCCCCGAAGAGCTCGAGCCTTTGCCGCTCTACCAGCCGGTGCCCCGTGGCCTGGAGCTGAAGATCGGCGAGAAGCTCAAGCATCTGGCTGCCCTGGACCGGGCCAGCCCCCTGCAGCGGAGAAAACCTTGATCCCCCTGATCCTCGCAGTCTCCGCCGGCGGCGTGGCCGGCACCCTGTTGCGCTTCACCACGGGCAACTGGATCAACGCCAATTGGCCGCGGCACTTCTATACCGCGACGCTGGCCGTTAATATCGTGGGCTGCCTGCTGATCGGCGTGTTGTACGGACTGTTCCTGATCCGTCCGGAAGTGCCGATCGAAGTGCGTGCCGGATTGATAGTGGGCTTCCTCGGTGGCCTGACGACTTTTTCATCCTTTTCACTGGATACCGTGCGTCTGCTGGAAAGCGGACAAGTGGCGCTGGCCCTGGGTTATGCGGCACTGAGTGTATTCGGCGGGCTGCTTGCTACCTGGGCCGGCCTGTCCTTGACCAAACTTTGATAAACGAGAGAACGACATGCTCGATTCCAAACTGTTACGTAGCAACCTCCAGGACGTAGCGGATCGTCTGGCATCCCGCGGCTTTGCCCTGGATGTGGCACGCATCGAAGCGCTGGAAGAACAGCGCAAGACCGTGCAGACCCGCACCGAGCAACTGCAGGCTGAACGTAACGCGCGCTCCAAGTCCATCGGCCAGGCCAAGCAACGTGGCGAAGACATCGCCCCGCTGATGGCCGACGTTGAGCGCATGGGGAACGAGCTGAGCTCCGGCAAGGTGGAGCTGGAAAACATCCAGAACGAACTGGATTCGATCCTGTTCGGCATTCCCAACCTGCCTCACGAATCTGTGCCGGTGGGCGAAGACGAAGACGGCAACGTCGAAGTGCGCCGTTGGGGCACCCCGACTACCTTCGACTTCCCGATCAAGGACCACGTGGCCCTGGGCGAAACCCACGGCTGGCTGGACTTTGAAACCGCGGCCAAGCTGTCCGGTGCGCGTTTCGCCCTGCTGCGCGGTCCTATCGCCCGTCTGCACCGCGCCCTGGCGCAGTTCATGATCAACCTGCACACCGGCGAGCACGGCTACGAAGAGGCCTACACCCCGTATCTGGTGCAGGCTCCGGCCTTGGTCGGCACCAGCCAGCTGCCGAAGTTCGAGGAAGACCTGTTCAAAATCACTCGCGAAGGCGAAGCCGATCTGTACCTGATCCCGACCGCCGAAGTGTCCCTGACCAACATCGTCGCGGGTGAGATCCTCGATCCGAAGCAACTGCCGCTGAAGTTCGTCGCCCACACGCCGTGCTTTCGCAGTGAAGCCGGTGCCTCGGGTCGCGACACCCGCGGCATGATCCGCCAGCACCAGTTCGACAAGGTCGAGATGGTCCAGGTGGTCGAGCCGTCGACTTCCATGGAGGCCCTGGAAGGCCTGACCGCCAACGCCGAGAAAGTCCTGCAACTGCTGCAACTGCCGTACCGCGTACTGGCCCTGTGCACCGGCGACATGGGCTTCAGCGCGGTCAAGACCTACGACCTCGAAGTCTGGGTGCCGAGCCAGGACAAATACCGCGAGATCTCCTCGTGCTCCAACTGCGGCGACTTCCAGGCCCGTCGCATGCAGGCGCGCTTCCGCAACCCGGAAACCGGCAAGCCGGAGTTGGTGCACACCCTCAACGGTTCCGGCCTGGCCGTGGGCCGTACCCTGGTGGCGGTGCTGGAAAACTACCAGCAGGCCGACGGTTCGATCCGTGTGCCGGACGTGCTGAAGCCGTACATGGGTGGCCTTGAGGTCATCGGCTAAATGGAATATCTGCCGCTGTTTCACAACCTTCGCGGCAGTCGTGTGTTGGTGGTCGGCGGAGGGGAGATTGCCTTGCGCAAGTCCCGTCTTCTGGCCGATGCCGGTGCGCAGCTGCGAGTGGTTGCACCTGAAATAGAAGCGCAATTGCAGGAGCTGATCGTCGCCAGCGGCGGTGAGTCCCTGTTGCGCGGGTATGTCGAGGCCGACCTCGACGGCTGCACCCTGATCATTGCCGCCACCGACGATGAATCCCTCAATGCCCAAGTCTCCGCCGATGCCCATCGGCGTTGCGTCCCGGTCAATGTGGTGGACGCGCCGGCCCTGTGCAGCGTGATCTTCCCGGCTATCGTCGACCGTTCGCCACTGGTCATCGCAGTTTCCAGTGGTGGCGATGCGCCGGTGCTGGCGCGGCTGATCCGGGCCAAGCTGGAAACCTGGATTCCTTCCACCTACGGCCAACTGGCCGGGTTGGCGGCGCGTTTCCGCGCCCAGGTCAAAGGCCTGTTTCCGGATGTGCAGCAGCGCCGGGCGTTCTGGGAGGATGTATTCCAGGGCCCCATCGCCGATCGCCAACTGGCGGGGCAGGGAGCGGAAGCCGAACGTCTGTTGCAGGCCAAGATTGCCGGCAAGGCGCCCCATGCGCCGGGCGAGGTGTATCTGGTGGGGGCTGGCCCGGGTGATCCGGACCTGCTGACCTTTCGCGCCCTGCGCTTGATGCAACAGGCCGACGTGGTGCTCTACGATCGCCTGGTGGCGCCGGCGATTCTCGAACTGTGCCGCCGTGACGCCGAACGTATCTATGTCGGCAAGCGTCGCGCCGATCACGCCGTGCCCCAGGAACAGATCAACCAGCAATTGGTGACCCTGGCCCAGCAAGGCAAACGTGTAGTGCGTCTCAAGGGCGGCGATCCGTTCATCTTCGGCCGGGGCGGCGAAGAGATCGAAGAGCTGGCGGCCCACGGTATTCCATTCCAGGTGGTGCCGGGGATTACCGCAGCCAGTGGTTGCTCGGCCTACGCCGGGATTCCCCTGACTCACCGCGACTACGCGCAGTCGGTGCGCTTCGTCACCGGCCACCTTAAGGACGGCACCAGCAACCTGCCCTGGAGCGACTTGGTGGCGCCAGCGCAGACCCTGGTGTTCTACATGGGCCTGGTGGGCTTGCCGACGATCTGCGAGCAGTTGATCAAGCACGGGCGCGGCGCTGATACCCCGGCCGCCTTGATCCAGCAGGGCACCACCAGCAACCAGCGAGTCTTCACCGGCACCCTGGCCAACCTGCCGGCCCTGGTGGCGGAACACGAAGTGCATGCCCCGACCTTGGTGATCGTTGGCGAAGTGGTCCAGCTACGCGAGAAGCTGGCCTGGTTCGAAGGCGCTCAGTCCGAGGTCTGAAAAGCTTCGCCGGCAAGCCGGCTCCTACAGGATCGCTGTGGGAGCTGGCTTGCCAGCGAAAGCGTCCTCAACCCCTGCACCAAACCCCTTGCCCACTCAACCGTTGCCGATCATGTGCGCGGCTGAAGTCCTGCAACGGCCCCTTCGGCACAATCCCCGTTGGATTGATGGTGCTATGGCTGGCGTAGTAGTGCCCCTTGATATGGGCAAAATCCACGGTCTCGGCAATCCCCGGCCACTGATACAGCTCCCGCAGCCAGTTCGACAGGTTCGGGTAATCGGCAATCCGCCGCAGGTTGCACTTGAAGTGGCTGTAGTACACCGCATCGAAACGGATCAACGTGGTGAACAGCCGTACATCGGCTTCAGTCAGATACTCGCCAACCAAGTAGCGCTGTTTACCCAGCAACGCTTCCAAAGCGTCCAGCTCGGCAAAGACATCATCGAACGCCGCCTCATAGGCCTGTTGTGACGTGGCAAACCCGGCGCGATACACGCCATTGTTCAGCGCTGCATAGATGCGTGCGTTGAGTTCGTTGATGCGTGCGCGCAAAGGCTGCGGATAAAAATCCAGCTCATTGCCGGTCAAGTGATCAAAAGCGCCGTTGAACATGCGGATGATTTCTGCCGACTCATTGCTGACGATGCGCTGTTGCTGTTTGTCCCAGAGCACCGGCACGGTGACCCGACCGGTGTAGTCGGCGCTTTCGGCGGTGTAGCGCTGGTGCATGAAGTCGAAGGGGTCCAGGGCATCGCCACTGGAGCCGAAGGCGCTGTCGAAGGTCCAGCCGTTCTCGCGCATCAGCCAGCTGACCACCGAGACGTCGATCAGCTGTTCCAGGCCCTTGAGCTTGCGCAAGATCAGCGTGCGGTGGGCCCAGGGGCAGGCCAACGATACATAAAGGTGGTAGCGCCCGGCCTCGGCGGCAAAGCCGCCTTCGCCGCTGGGCCCCGGACTGCCGTCGGCGGTGACCCAGTGGCGACGTTGCGCCTGTTCCCGTTGGAAGGTGCCGTCCTTGCCGCTTTCGTACCACTGGTCATGCCAGCGCCCTTCGATCAGCAGACCCATGAAATGCTCCTCAGCGATTTTGCGTTGGAGTGCAGTCTATTGCGCTGGGTTCGAACAAAAAGCGCAAAACTTGGGCAATCAGGATCGATTAAATCGATCTGTCCCGGGCGTCCCAGTAGTGTTGGGCGCGCTCGAAGGCCTGCTCCCGAGGCATGCCCAGGCCGCGCAAGGCCAGGGCCATGGTCGCCAGCAGGGCCAACTGTGGGTAACTGTCCTCCACCTCGCCACGCCACAGCGCCTTGAGGTGCTCGGGTTCCAGGCTGGCCGGTTTCACATGGCGTTGTGCCGACAGTGCCGGCCATTCCTCGTCCCAACTGACGCCGCCCGTGCTGCCGTACAGATGGCTGGTGGTGTCCGGGTTGATCTCGATCTCGCCGCCGTCACCCTTGATCACGATGACGTTGTCCCCCAGCAGGCCGCTGGCATCGCGGTGCACCGCCTGATAGCCAGGGTGGAAGATGCTCTGCAGGCCGCAACGGGCGCCCAGGGGATTGAGAATGCGCGCCAGGGAGTGGATCGGTGAGCGCAGGCCGAGGATGTTGCGCAGGTCGATCATCCGTTGCAGCTGTGGCGCCCAGTCGCCTAGCGGCATGAAGGCCAGGTTGCCCTGATCCAGTGCCTGGCTGACCGATGGCCAGTCACGGCACAGGGGAATCCCCAGGGGCTCCAGCAACTGCTCGGTGTACAGGCGACCGGCCGTATGGGCGCCGCCGCCGTGCAGCAGGATGCGCACGCCGTTCTGCGCCAGGCACTTGGCCGCCAGCAGGTACCAGGGCAGGTGGCGCTTCTTGCCGGCGTAGGTCGGCCAGTCGAGGTCCAGGGCAATGGCCGGGGTGTTGAGGCGTTCGCGCAAGGCTTCGGTGAAGCCCGCCAGCTCTTCCGGGCTTTCCTCCTTGTGCCGCAGCAGCATGAGGAAGGCGCCGAGTTGAGTGTCCTCGACCTTGCCGTCCAGCAGCATGCCCATGGCTTCCCGGGCTTCTTCCCGGGTCAGGTTGCGCGCGCCGCGCTTGCCCTTGCCAAGGATGCGCACGAACTGGGCAAAAGGGTGTTCTTCCGGGGTCTGGGTGAGCAGGGGGGCGAAATCGTTCATAGGCAATTGGTCGGCTTCGGCAGGCCCGCCAGCTTGGCGGCAAGTTTGGCGGGAGTGCCTTTGAACAGACGGTTCAGGTGCAGGCTGTTGCCCTTGTCCGGGCCCAGCTTGAGGGCGGTGTACTTGATCAGCGGGCGGGTGGCCGGGGACAGCTGGAACTCTCTATAGAAGCCTTGCAGCAGCTCGAGGATTTCCCAGTGTTCCGGGCTCAGTTCAAGTGCTTCATTGGCGGCCAGGGCTTGGGCCACGTCGGCGGACCAGTCGTCGAGGTTGACCAGGTAACCGTCCTTGTCCAGTTCGATGGCGCGAGCGCCCACAGTCAGGGTACTCATAGCCAGGTGTTGACCTTGTCATGCTCAATCGAGAGCTCGACGAAGCCCGGGTAATCCACTGCGCGGGCCCAGGCCGGCAGCTCCAGGCCCCGGGCTTGCAAGTCCTCTTCCAGCACATACAGATTCAGGCCGCTACGGGCGCCCAGTTCGCCGTAAAGAGTGGTGCCCGGCTGCAAGGCATAGGCGGCGTCGCCACACAGCAGCAGGCCATCGGCGCTGCCCAGCAGACGCAGGCAACTGCTCAGGCGGGTGTCGGTGAAGGGCGAGTGGGACAACACATGCAAGGTCGACATCAGAGGGTAATCACCTGGTCAAAACGGTCGATGATCCCGGCCAGTTCCGGGGCGTCCAGCAGCTGTACCGCGTCAAGGCTCAAGGCCGCCGGGTCCAGACCACGAGCAGCGATGCTCGCGCTGCAGGCAAACAGCTCGTCGACGCCGAACAGCGACAGCGCCTGCAGGTTGGCGCTCAAGTCCTTCTGCCGCAGCAATGAAGCCTGTTGCCCCGGCGCCAGTTGCAGCACGCCATCGTCGAGAAACAGCAAGCCGATCGGCAGGTCGAACGCGCCGCCGGCCAGGACAATATCCAGGGCCTCGCGGGCCCCAGGGCCGGACCAGGGCGCCTGACGGCTGATCAACAACAGGGATTTGGCCATCTCACGCCCCTCCAAAACAGATCAGGCGGTCGGCGGCCTGTACCGCGTCATGCAATTGCCCGAGCCCCGACAGCTCCCAGGGGGCTTCGACGCTCACCGACGTGCGCTGATAGCGCTGGGCTTCGTCGGCATTCAACACACCCCGACGCAGGGCCGCGGCGATGCACACCACGCCATCCAACTGATGCTGGCCGACAAAGTCGCGCCATTCCTGGGGCAGGTTCTGCTCATCCTGGGGCGTGACGATGCTGTTGGCAGCGTTGTAGACGCCGTCCTGGTAGAAAAACAGCCGGACAATCTCATGCCCGCCCGCCAGCGCCGCCTGGGCGAACAGCAGGGCGCGGCGCGAGGAAGGCGCGTGAGCGGCGGAGAACAGGGCGATGGCGAACTTCATGACGGACTCGATGGATAAAACTGCGGCCATGATAAAGCTTTCTCCGTGGATCGGCTAAACCCCTTTCGCCCCGAAGGCTCTGGCTCCGGGAGCCCAGGACATATCGGGTAAAGCTTTGCCCGGGCCCTGAAGCCGCAACCAGGGATAGACTCGCGCCTTCATTCAACCTGGGACAAGGAGCAAGGGATGATGGATTTGAATTCGGCGGTGGTGGTGATCACCGGTGCCGGTCGCGGGCTGGGAGCGGCACTGGCCATCAGTCTGGCGGACCTGGGCTGCAAGATGATTCTCTGTGGGCGCAACCCCGAAGCCCTGGCGCAAGTCAGCGCGGCCATCGAGGCGCGCACCGGCAGTCCCGCCGATCACGTAGTGGTGGACCTGGCCAACAGCGACAGCGTCAAGGCGGCCCTGGCGGAGATTCACGTCCGTCACCCGCAAGTGGACATCCTGATCAACAACGGCGCCATGTGGCTGGAGGCCAGCGAGCAGCCCCACAGCGCTGCCGAGGTCACGGGCGTGATCGATGCGGCCCTGACGGGTACCTTCCTCCTGACCCAGGGCCTGCTGCCGGCGCTCAAGGCCTCCAAGCGTCCGGACATCGTCACCATCGGTTCCATCAGCGGCTTGCCCAATGCACCACTGCACAGCGTGTCGCTGCCGTTCTACGCGGCCAAGCACGGGCAACTGGCCCTGGCCGACGGCCTGCGGCAAATGCTCAAGGGCACGCCGGTGCGTTCGCTGTGCGTGCATCCACCGTACCTGGAAGATGTCTCGCCGCTGGACGAGGCCTGGCAGCAAGTTCCGGCGCGGCAGAAGGGTGAGCAGGGCACCAACCGCGATGTGGTGGAAGCGGTGGTCTTTGCCCTGACCCGACCGCGGCATATCAGCTTGTCATCCATCGTCATCGATACCGACAGCGGCGGTCTGTTCAGCTGATCGCCGGGCCTGATGTCAGCGGTTCTTGTAGCCCAGTTGCCAGCGTCGCGGGATCTTCAATGACGCGATGCCCAGCAGGGCTGCAAACAACCCGCTGACATACAGCGCCTTGAGTCCCAGGTGCTGTTCCAGCAGGGCTCCCAGCACCGCCCCGGCGAACATCCCGCTCCAAGGCACCAGTTGCACTCGCCAGCCGTTGCGCCGATCACCGAGCATCCAACGCCCCAGCCCACGGCCAAAGCGCGACAGGGCACCGGTGACATAGGTCAGGCCAATGGGCAGGCCGTTCACTTCCTCCACTGCCGCATTGAGCATGCCCATGGCGATAATGGCCGCCAGCAGGGCCGGCAGATGCTGCTCGAAGGGCCAGGCGGCAGAGGCGCAGAGCAATGCGCCGATGCTCAGCAGCAAGGGCAGGGCGCGGTGCCCGGCCAGGCGGCTGACCACCACGCCCAGGGCGTTACCGACGATAAAGGTCGCCACCAATAGCAGCAGGCGCAGCACCAGGCCCAGCTCGCCATCGCTGATGGCCACCGCCATGCGCGTGGTGTTGCCGCTCATGAAGGAAACGAAATCGCCGGTGGCCATGAAGCCGATGGCGTCGGTCATGCCAGCCAGCACCGAAAGGCAAGCCACTAGCCCGAGGCCGACCCGCCCGCGCCATTTCTGCGTGTGCTGCAGGGCGGCGCTGGCCGATTGGGTGGAAGTCGAAGGCAACATCGTCGGTTCTCCTGAACAGGGACTGCGGGGGACGTGTGCGGGTCAAGGCTATGGATCGAGAGGATGCAGGGCGCAATATTCATCCCAGGGCAAGCCGGCCATTTCCGCGACTTCCCTGTGCACTTCAAGGCGCTGGGCGTGGAATTCCTCGGGGCTGGCGGCGGTCAGTTGCAGGCTCAGTTCCCAGGCGAACAGCCCCAGGTGTTCGGCTTCGGCTTCAAAGGCTTCATGCAGACGTTCATTGCGGTACTGCTCGGGCGTCTCGCCCTTGGCCTGGGCCTCCAGCGGATTGAGCTTGTCCAGGGCTTCGCGCAGTTCGGGGCGGGCGGCGAGAAATCTTTCCAAGGCTATTTCGTGGTGCAGGGCATTGGCGGGCATCGGGGCTCCTTGAGGGGAACGGGCAGTCTTCAGGCATCAAGCCTGGGACAGGGGATGTTCTGGCATTTCACTGCGTATCTGCTGCAGATCCTTGTGCGGGATCACGTAGGTGCGGGCGAGCATATCGCCTATTCGCTGGCAGCGGCTTGATTCCGCACAGGCCATCAGCGGGACAAAGGCGAACGCGGCCTCCAGATGGCGGGTGGCGCTTCTGATCAGTACCTGGATCAGCGTCGGCGGCGTCCCGGCGGCGTTGATCACCACCAGGCCCAGGGCGCACTTGCCGGGCGTGCGGCCCTTGAAGAAATACTCCCAGGCCACGAAGTACAAGGGCCAGACCAGCATGAACAGCATTGAATGGAGGTAGGGCTCCAGCCCCGTCTGTTGCTCGAGGTCGAGCAAGCGTCTGACCGGTTGCAACGCCAGCACCTCGTGCAGGCTCAGCGACAGGAGCAAATACACCGCCAGCGCCAGCACCTGGTCGAGCATGAAGGCGGCGGCGCGGCGCAGGATCAGTTGGGTTCTTGAGACTTCCATGGTCGATTCCAAAGTTTTTCCATCACATCGGGCGCAGTGTAATCCCCGCAGGGCGAGGTGTAGCAGTGGTTTTGGCGGGGGCCTACTACACCCGCACCGAGTCAGCTGACCACGGGCTGTTCGCGACCGATCTCGCTGCGCAACTGGGCAATCAGGTGCAGGCAGTGGGTGAGCCCCGGCGACGGCTCGCCGACCCGGCGGCTGAGGATGATCGGCGAGGTGGCCTCGGGTTCCTGCAGCGGGCAAAAACCGATGTCGTCGCGATGCAGCACCTGCACCGAGGCCGGCACCAGGGTGATGCCGATCCCAGCGCCCACCAGGCCGATGGCGGTCTGCAGTTCATTGGTCCACTGGGCGATCTTTAGGTTCAGGCCGCGGGCGTTGAACAGCGCGATCACATGGTCGGCGTAGCTCGGGCGCGGGTTGGCCGGATACAGCACGAAGGGCTCGCTGGCCAATTGCTCAAGGCTCACCGCTTGTCCCAGCAAGGGGTGGCCGGCGGGGAGGGCGACCACCAGCCGGTCCTCGGTCAGCACCTTCTGCACGATGGCCGGGTCGTCGATGTGGATACGCCCGAAGCCGATGTCGATGCGTCCCGCCTTCAAGGCTTCCACCTGTTGCAGGGTGGTCATTTCCGACAATCCCAGCTCCAGCTCCAGGGTCTCGTTGCTGCGCAGGCGGCGGATCAATTGCGGCAGCACGCCGTACAGAGTCGAAGGGGCAAAGCCGATGCCCAGCCAGGTCTTGTGCCCCAGGCCAATGCGCCGGGTGTTGTCGCAGACCTTGCCCAATTGCTCCAGCACCCGGTTGGAATGTTCATAGAAAAACCGCCCGGCGGCGGTCAGGCGCAACGGCCGGCCACGCTCCAGCAACAGCACCCCCAGCTCGTCCTCCAACTGCTGGATCTGCCGGCTCAAGGGCGGCTGGGCGATGTGCAGGCGCTCGGCGGCGCGGGTGAAATTGAGGGTTTCCCCCAGCACCTGGAAGTAGCGCAGATGACGCAGTTCCATGACAGCTCCCCTGTGATGATGTGCATACCTTAAAGGTATCAAGCCAGACCAATTCTATATTGGAACCCTGGAAAAAGCCGGGACAGAATCGATCACAGAACTTCAAGAACCTGACGGGTATGGACATGCACGCTTCTGCCATTGAGTCGATCGAAACGATCATCGTCGATCTGCCGACCATTCGCCCCCACAAGCTGGCCATGCACACCATGCAGAACCAGACCCTGGTACTGATCCGCCTGCGCTGCGCCGACGGCATTGAAGGCCTGGGGGAATCCACCACCATCGGTGGCCTGGCCTATGGCAATGAAAGCCCGGACAGCATCAAGACCAATATCGACCGCTTCTTCACCCCGCTACTGATTGGCCAAGACAGCAGCAACATCAACGCCGCCATGCTGCGCCTGGAGCAGAGCATCCGCGGCAACACCTTCGCCAAGTCCGGGATCGAAAGCGCGTTGCTCGACGCCCAGGGCAAGCGCCTCGGGCTGCCGGTCAGCGAGCTGCTGGGTGGCCGGGTGCGCGATGCGCTGCCCGTGGCCTGGACCCTGGCCAGCGGCGACACCGCCAAGGACATTGCCGAAGCCGAGAAAATGCTCGACCTGCGCCGCCACCGGATCTTCAAGTTGAAGATTGGCGCCGGTGAAGTGGACCGCGACCTGGCCCACGTGATCGCCATCAAGAAGGCCCTGGGGGAGCGCGCCAGCGTGCGGGTCGACGTCAACCAGGCCTGGGACGAATCCGTAGCCCTGCGCGCGTGCCGCATCCTCGGCGGCAACGGCATCGACCTGATCGAGCAGCCCATCTCCCGCAACAACCGCGCGGGCATGGTGCGCCTGAACGCCATCAGCCCGGCGCCGATCATGGCCGACGAATCCATCGAATGCGTGGAAGACGCCTTCAACCTGGCCCGCGAAGGCGCGGCTTCGGTGTTCGCCCTGAAGATCGCCAAGAACGGCGGCCCCCGCGCCACCCTGCGCACCGCGGCAATTGCCGAGGCGGCGGGCATCGGCCTGTACGGCGGCACCATGCTCGAAGGCGGCATCGGCACCCTGGCCTCGGCCCACGCCTTCCTGACCTTGAACAAACTGAGCTGGGACACCGAGCTGTTCGGCCCGCTGCTGCTGACCGAGGACATCCTCGCCGAGGCGCCGGTCTACCGGGATTTCCACCTGCATGTTTCACGGGCACCGGGTCTCGGCCTGAGCCTGGACGAAGAGCGCCTGGCGTTCTTCCGTCGCGACAAAACCACCCCCGTGCTGCACCACACCTGAGGAGGGCTGCATGCTATTCCACGTGAAAATGACCGTGAACCTGCCGGTCGACATGAACCCTGAGCGCGCCGCGCAACTGAAAGCCGATGAAAAGGCCCTGGCCCAGCGCCTGCAGGCCGAAGGCAAGTGGCGCCATCTGTGGCGCATCGCCGGGCTGTACGCCAACTACAGCGTGTTCGACGTCGACAGCGTGCAGGAACTGCACGACACCCTGATGCAATTACCGCTGTACCCGTACATGGCCATCGAAGTTGATGCGATGTGCAGGCATCCTTCTTCCATTCATGAGGATGACCGCTGAGCCCGTGCCAGCCCGTTCACCACTCTAATAAATACAAGATGAGGATTAGTCATGAACGTCAGAATTTCCCACACTGCCAGTGCCCAACAGTTTCTTGAAGAAGCCAGCGGCCAGTTCACCGAAGGCGGCAACCCCCGGGCCAAGGCCATCATCTACCGCATCCTGCGGGACTCGGTGAACATCATCGAAGACCTGGACGTGACCCCGGAAGAGTTCTGGAAGGCCGTCAACTACCTCAACGTCCTTGGCGCCCGCCAGGAAGCCGGGCTGCTGGCTGCGGGCCTGGGCCTGGAGCATTACCTTGACCTGCTGATGGACGCCGCCGACGAGCAGGCCGGCAAGACCGGCGGCACCCCGCGCACCATCGAAGGCCCGCTGTACGTGGCCGGCGCGCCCCTGAGCCAGGGCGAAGCGCGCCTGGACGACGGCCTCGACCCGGGCGTGGTGCTGTTCATGCAGGGCCGGGTGACCAACACCGCCGGCGAACCCCTGGCCGGCGCCATCGTTGATGTCTGGCACGCCAACACCGGCGGCACTTATTCCTACTTCGACGGCAGCCAGTCGGAATTCAACCTGCGCCGGCGCATCGTCACCGACGCCGAGGGTCGCTACCGTTTTCGCAGCATCGTGCCGTCCGGCTACGGCTGCCCACCGGATGGCCCGACCCAGCAACTGCTGGACCAACTGGGCCGCCACGGCCAGCGCCCGGCGCACATTCACTTCTTCATCTCGGCCGATGACCATCGCCACCTGACCACCCAGATCAACCTGGATGGCGATCAGTACCTGCACGACGACTTCGCCTACGCCACCCGCGACGAGCTGATCGCCCAGATCACCTTCAGCGAAGACCAGGCCCGGGCCAAGGCGCTGGGCGTGAGTGGCCGCTTCGCGGAAATTCACTTCGACTTCACCCTGCAGTCTTCGGCCCAGCCGCAAGAGCAGCAGCGCCACGAACGGGTGCGTGCCCTGGAGGCCTGACCCCCAGCACGGCAAGACCGAGCCACGGACGCCTTGTGCGGCCCGTGGCTTTTGTCGTTGTCGGCCTGGGCTTTTTGACCTTGCGTGATTGCCTGCCTGCGCGGCCTGCCACCGCGCGGTGCAGCCCCAACAAGAACAATCAGAGTGACCCGATTATGCAAATGCATCTGTTGAGTGAACGCAGCCGCGTGTTTGTTCAAGCCGATCCCTATGCCGTGTCCGTTTACGTCAATCAGCACGTGGGCAGCCACTGCATCCGCCTGCCCCGGGCCGGCCACCTCCAGGCCAGCCTCAACCACCGGGCCCTGGCCAGTCTTGATCTGTGCAGCCTCAGCTACGGCGGCAGCGTGCGCGTCACCTCGCCGGCCCTGGAAAGCATCTACCACCTGCAAGTGCTGCTGCGGGGCCACTGCCAGTGGCGCGGCCCGGGCCAGGAACACGCCTTCGCCCCGGGGGAACTGCTGCTGATCAACCCGGACGACCCGGTGGACCTGACCTATTCCGACGACTGCGAAAAATTCATCATCAAGATTCCCACCCGCCTGCTGGAAAACGCCTGCCAGGAACAGCGCTGGCAGTACCCGGGGCAGGGCGTGCGCTTTCTGCGCCAGCGCTACCAACTGCAGGAGCTGGAAGGCTTTGTGCCATTGCTGAGCTTGCTGTGCCAGGAAGCCGAAGCCCTGGAGACCATGCCCAAGGTTCAGGAGCACTACGCACAGATCCTGGTGGGCAAACTGCTGGGCCTGATGCAGACCAACGTCCAGCGCGGCACCCTGAGCGCCTCGGCGGCGACCTTCGAACGGATTGCCGACTACATCGAATGCAACCTCAAGCACGACATCGGCTGCGAAGAACTGGCGCAACAGGCGCGCATGAGCCTGCGTTCGCTTTACGGCCTGTTCGAACGTAACGCCCGCACCACGCCGAAGCACTACATCCGCCAGAAGAAACTGCAACGGGTGCACGCCTGCCTCAGCGACCCGCAAAGCCCGGTGCGCAACGTCACCGAACTGGCCCTGGATTATGGCTTCCTGCACCTGGGCCGTTTCGCCCAAAGCTACCGCCAGCAATACGGCGAACTGCCCTCCGACACCCTCAAGCGTCGACACTGATCCTCAGGCATCGGCCTCTTGTAGGAGCTGGCTTGCCAGCGAAAGGGCCGGCAGGCCCAGCGCCCCGTCCAAGGGCCTCTTCGCCGGCAAGCCGGCTCCCACACAACTCGCCGTCGGCGCTTTTGCAGAATACGGATACAGGTCTGCACGCATCGGCTATTGCCCCGCCAACCCCCGTCCTAGCATGGCCCTGCCTGAATAAAAACAATGGAGGCGGCGGCCATGTCCCTGCGACCCGAATACCTGCATTCCCTGCTTGAAGAAGACCCCGACCAGGGCGTCTACCGCTGCAAGCGGGAGATGTTCACCGACCCCCGGCTGTTCGACCTGGAGATGCAGCACATCTTCGAAGGCAACTGGCTGTACCTGGCCCACGACAGCCAGATCCCCAATCCCAACGACTACTACAGCACCACCATGGGCCGGCAATCGATCTTCATTGCCCGCAACAAGAACGGCGAGCTCAACGCCTTCATCAACGCCTGCAGCCATCGCGGCGCCATGCTCTGCCGGCACAAGACCGGCAACAAGGCCTCCTTCACCTGCCCGTTCCACGGCTGGACCTTCAACAACACCGGCAAGCTGCTCAAGGTCAAGGACCCGGCCGCCGCGGGCTACCCGGCCAGCTTCAACTGCGAAGGCTCCCACGACCTGACCCGCGTCGCGCGCTTTGAGTCCTACCGTGGCTTTCTGTTCGGCAGCCTCAACCCCGACGTGTTGCCCCTGGTGGAACACCTGGGGGAGTCGGCGAAGATCATCGACATGATCGTCGACCAGTCCGCCGACGGCCTGGAAGTACTGCGCGGTTCCTCAAGCTACATCTACGAAGGCAACTGGAAGCTCACCGCCGAGAACGGTGCCGACGGCTACCACGTCAGCTCGGTGCACTGGAACTACGCGGCCACCCAGAACCAGCGCAAGCAGCGCGAGGCCGGGGCAGACATCCGCACCATGAGCGCCGGCACCTGGGCCAAGCAGGGCGGTGGTTTCTACTCCTTCGACAAGGGCCACATGCTGCTCTGGACCCGCTGGTCCAACCCCGAGGACCGCCCGCTGTACGAGCGTCGCGATGAGCTGTCCCGGGACTTCGGCCAGGCCCGCGCCGACTGGATGATCGAAAACTCACGCAACCTGTGCCTGTACCCCAACGTCTACCTGATGGACCAGTTCAGCTCGCAGATCCGCATTGCCCGGCCGATCTCCGTGGACCGCACCGAAATCACCATCTACTGCATTGCGCCCAAGGGCGAGAGCGACGAAGCCCGGGCCCGGCGCATCCGCCAGTACGAAGACTTCTTCAACGTCAGCGGCATGGCCACCCCGGACGACCTGGAGGAGTTCCGTTCCTGCCAGCTCGGCTATCAGGGCAGCACCACGGCCTGGAACGACATGTCCCGCGGCGCCGAACACTGGGTCCAGGGGGCGGACGCCGCAGCGAAAGAAATCGACCTGCAGCCGCTCCTCAGCGGCGTGCGCACCGAGGACGAAGGCCTGTTCGTGATGCAGCACAAGTATTGGCAGCAAACCCTGCTCGCGGCCCTGGAGCGTGAAGCCTCACGCCAGATAGCAGTGGAGGCCGTGCAATGAACATTTCCTACGATGCCGTGCGGGATTTTCTGTTCCGCGAGGCCCGCTACCTGGACGACAAGGAGTGGGACAGCTGGCTGGAACTCTATGCCCCGGACGCGACCTTCTGGATGCCCTCCTGGGACGACAGCGACCAGTTGACCGAAGACCCGCAGCGGGAAATCTCGCTGATCTGGTACGGCAACCGCAGCGGCCTGGAAGACCGGGTGTTCCGCATCAAGACCGAGCGCTCCAGCGCCAGCATTCCCGACACCCGCACCTCCCACAACCTGAGCAACATCGAGCTGCTGGAGCACGGCGACGGCATCTGCAAGCTGCGTTTCAACTGGCACACCCTGAGCTTTCGCTACAAGACCGTGGACAGCTACTTCGGCTGCAGCTTCTACACCCTCGACCTGCGGGGCGAGAACCCGCGGATTCTGGCCAAGAAAGTCATCCTGAAGAACGACTACGTTCGCCAGGTCGTCGATATCTACCACCTCTGAGGCGACTGTCATGAGCCATCAAATCGCACTCAATTTCGAAGACGGCGTGACCCGTTTCGTCAACGCCAACCCGGGCGAAACCGTGGCCGATGCGGCCTACCGCCAGGGCATCAACATCCCCCTGGACTGCCGGGACGGCGCCTGCGGCACCTGCAAGTGCCTGGCCGAAGCCGGGCGCTACGAGCTGGGGGAGGACTACATCGAAGACGCCCTGAGCGCTGCTGAGGCCGAGCAGGGTTTTGTCCTCACCTGCCAGATGCGCGCCCTCGGCGATTGCGTGGTGCGGGTGCCGGCCTCGTCCCAGGTCTGTCGCGCCGGGCAGGGTACTTTCCAGGCCAGTATCAGCGCCGTGCGCCAGCTGTCCGCCAGCACCATCGCCCTGTCGATCAAAGGCGAAGCCCTGAGCCAGCTGGCGTTCCTGCCGGGGCAATACGTCAACCTCGGCGTACCCGGCAGTGAGCAGACCCGGGCCTATTCCTTCAGCTCCTTGCAGCGTGATGGCGAGGTCAGTTTCCTGATTCGCAACGTGCCCGGCGGCCTGATGAGCAGCTTCCTCACCCGTCTCGCCAAAGCCGGCGACAGCATGAGCCTGGCCGGGCCCCTGGGCAGCTTTTACTTGCGGGATATTCGCCGGCCCTTACTGTTGCTGGCTGGCGGCACCGGGCTGGCGCCGTTCACCGCGATGCTGGAGAAGATCGCCGAGCAGGGCAGCGAACATCCGCTGCATTTGATCTATGGCGTGACCAACGATTTCGACCTGGTGGAACTGGAGCGCCTGGAAGACTTTGCCGCGCGCATCCCCCAGTTCAGCTTCAGCGCCTGCGTGGCCAACCCCGAGAGCCAGTACCCGCGCAAGGGCTACGTGACCCAGCACATCGAACCGGCGCACCTCAACCAGGGCGATGTGGACGTCTACCTGTGCGGACCGCCGCCGATGGTCGAGGCAGTGAGCCAGTTCATCCGTGAACAGGGCATCGCCCCGGCGAATTTTTATTACGAGAAGTTCGCCGCCAGCGCTGCCTGAAGAGCGCCTCACCGCTGTAGGAGCTGGCTTGCCAGCGAAGGCGTCCACAAGGGCGCTGCAAGGCTCAAGGGCCTCTTCGCCGGCAAGCCGGCTCCTACTGAACCCAGCACGGCAAGGCATAACGTTGTAGGAGCTGGCTTGCCAGCGAAGGCGTCCACAAGGGCGCTGCAGGGCTCAAGGGCCCCTTCGCCGGCAAGCCGGCTCCTACGTTGAGCAGCGTCCTCCCCATCTTTTTGCATTCACGAGGTCTGCATGAACCGTTTCCACAACCAAGTCGCCCTGGTCACCGGTGCCGCCCAAGGCATTGGCCGTCGCGTTGCCGAACGCCTGGCCGAAGAGGGCGCCCGGGTGGTGCTGGTGGACCGCTCCGAACTGATCTTCGAGCTGGCCGCCGAACTCAGCCCCCGGTTCCCGGTCCTGGCCCTCACCGCCGACCTGGAGCAGTACAGCGAATGCAGCCGGATCATGGCGGCGGCCATCGCCCACTTCGGCCGCCTCGACATCCTCATCAACAACGTCGGCGGCACCATTTGGGCCAAGCCTTTTGAGCACTACGAACCTGCACAAATCGAAGCCGAAGTCCGCCGCTCATTGTTCCCCACCCTGTGGTGCTGCCACGCCGCCTTGCCGCAGATGCTGGAGCAGGGCAGCGGCGCCATCGTCAACGTCTCGTCCATCGCCACCCGCAGCCTCAATCGCGTGCCTTACGGCGCGGCCAAGGGCGGCATCAACGCACTCACTGCGTGCCTGGCCTTTGAAACCGCCGGCCGTGGCGTGCGGGTCAACGCCACCGCCCCCGGCGGCACCGAAGCCCCGCCGCGGCGCATTCCGCGCAACAGCGCTGAACAAAGTCCCGTGGAGCAAGTCTGGTACCAGCAGATCGTCGAACAGACCCTCGACAGCAGCCTGATGAAACGCTACGGCAACGTCGACGAACAAGCCTCAGCCATCCTGTTTCTGGCCTCCGCCGAAGCCTCCTACATCACCGGCACAGTGCTGCCGGTGGGCGGTGGCGACCAGGGCTGAGGGGCAACCTCCTGCTGAATGACCGACCTGTAGGAACCGGCTTACCGGCGAATGCGTCCGCGAGATCGCCTTCGCCGGCAAGCCGACTCCTACGGTAAAAACGTATTGGATTGGCTTTCGCACGAGGGGTAGGTTGGGGATCGTGCGTGCTGAAAATTAATCCTGTGGATTTATTATTAATCCAAAGGTTGAATTTTTGTCGGCAGAGGGTTTTTAATACATCGCACAGGCAACGGCTATTCATGGGAATCCCCGGCCGGCCGTGAATGCTCAAGGACGCGAGGCACACATGAACCCAACCCTTCCTTTGTTTCACCAGCAACCCTACCTGCAAACCGTGCAATGCCAGATCCACCGGCTTGAACGGGACGATTCGGGTGCGCCCTTCGCTCTATTGAGCGAGACGGTGTTCTATCCCCAGGGCGGCGGCCAACTGGGAGATCGGGGGCAGCTGACCCTCAGCGAACCCGGGGCCGGTGATGTGCCGCAGGTGATCGAGATCACCACCACCAAAAGGAAGGACGACGAGATCAGGCATTACCTGAAGCTGGAGGACGCCGGGTTCGGCCAGCTGCAATCACTTGTGCCGGGGCAGGGGGTGACGGCGACCCTGGATTGGTCCCTGCGCTATCAGCAGATGCGCATTCATTCGGCCATGCACCTGATGCACTGCCTGCTGGAGCAGACGCTGGGGCGCTCGATTCCACACCCGGTCCGCTCGCCGTTGAATGACCAGGGCGGGGAAAACCACTATGAGTTCATGGGCGAGTTCGATGAACAGAGCCTGGAGCGCGCCACGCAAGAACTGAATCGCTTCTGCGCGGCCGGTCATGCCGTCAGAACCCAGGCCGATACCGGCAAAGGACCAGGCTATCGCTGGTGGCAATGCGGCGAATGGTCGATCCCCTGTGGCGGCGTGCATGTCGGCAATACGCGAGAGATAGGGGCCGTCACAGCCAGCATGAAAATCAGGAAAAACACCACCCGGGTCGCTGTCACGCTTGCTGCAGGGGCTGAATAAATGTCGGAGAACCAGCAGGCCTTTGGCGCGTTTCTCACCCAGTTGCGCCTCGAAAGCGGCCACCTGAAGATTTCAACCTTCCTGGACAGCGTGAACATTCCGTTTTCCGCCAACCACTACCGAGACGTCGAGGCAGGGCGCAAGCACCTGAGTCTCGACTCGGCCGTCGAGCTGCATGACAACCTGGGCATCGCCCCCTCCAGCAAGTCGAGTTTCGATTACTACTGGCATTACTTTCGTGATTTGTTGCCGGCCCCCGTGCATGAAATGCTGTTTGGCAAAGGGGTGGAGGTCAAGGATCTTTCCGCCATGCTCGAGGTGCGCGAGCACGACTCCAAGCTACTGCGTCGCGCCTTGAGCCTGAGCCGCTACGAACGTGAGTTCATCGTCACCGAAGAGATCATTGCAGCCTTCAAGGAACACTTCGAACTGCTGCCGTTGATGACCTATCTGTACATGGTGGACAGCGCCTCGGTGGCCGAAATCCAGGCGGTGTGCCAGCAGATCGGCCTGGCCTACGACGCGCGTACCGAAGCCTTCCTGAGCCTTGTGGCCAAGGAGCGCAGCACCCCGCAGTCACCCTTCGTGCGCCATGCCCCCACCTTGAGAATGCCCAGAACCGCAGAGGCCCTGGCGCTCAAGGACCGGTTCCTGCGTCACGAGATCGACCGATCGTTGACCAAGCCCGAGCAGAGCGAATATTTCAACGTATCCGGATCATTCAAGTACAGCGCGATGGTCACGCTCAAAGCGGCGGAAATCGAAGAGATCCAGGACCGTCTTGTCGATCTGTTTTCAGTGATCGAAGTGCACAACAAATCCGCCGGACAGCTGGAAGACCCAGGGGCTGATCCCTACTTCTTCGGGCTGGTGGTGTCGGGCCGCCCGGAGTACGACGGGCGCGCGGGGCGATCGAAGAAAAAGAGCCGGGGATGAAGCAGACTAAGGCCGCTGCAGCCAATGGCCACAGCCGAACAGTGGGTGGAGACGGCCTCGGCGGCGCTATGACCTGTTCTGGGGAATGGCATAGGGCAGGGTGATGGGCGGCGCGTCCCGCAAAGGCCGCGAAGACCTCGCCATCAGATAACCAATGACCTGCGCCGAGCTCAGCTCGATATGCAACAGACCTTCATCGCCGAACCACGCGTTGGGCCAGAAGATCAGGTCCGAGGCATTGGCCTCGGGGAAGTTGGTTTCCAGCAGGCCCAGAGCGTAGTCCGTATCAGACTCCGTGCCCTCGCACTGGCAGATGAAATCTGCCACGGCGCACGCCTCGTCGAAGCTCAGGTCGTCAACGTAGCGCTGCTGATGAAAGGCCGTGCGCAGAAAGTTCGCCGCGCTGGTATGGCTGTGCATATCGCGAAATTCGTGGAACTCGAAAGGCCGGCCGGCGTGGCTGTTCCATTGCTCGATCAGCGCACTGATCTCGGGGCTTTCCCGTTCCTGGTTGTCCCAGATCTGATCGAGGATCTGCTTGAGCAAGGCCTTCATCAACGCCCGTATTTTTGGCGTCGCGGGTGTTGGTTTCAGCCGTTCCGGCATGGCCATGGGTATCTCCTTGATTGTCATTTCATGTGTAGGAGCCGGCTTGCCGGTACTCATCCGCTACACCGGAGCACGCTAAACCTAGGTCAGATTCAACCCGCCGTCTGAGAGGAGTATCTCGCCGGTCAAGTAGTCCGACTCGACCAGCATTACAACAGCTTTTGCGATGTCGTCTGGGCTAGCGGCCCTGCGCATAGGGGCGCGAGTTCGCCATAGCTCTTGGGCCCCCGTCCACTCTGCGGTCATAGGCGTGTCGACCAAGCCAGGCGCCACAGCGTTTACGCGAATATCTGGCCCCAGGGATAACGCGAGCAAGCGGGTCATGTGATTAAGCGCGGCTTTACTGACCGCATAGGGAATCGATGCGCCCTTAGGACGGATACCGGCATGGGAACTGATATTCACGACGCAACCTGCTCGACGGTAACGGGCGGCATTGCGCAATGCCGACTCGGCCAAAGTGACGAGATGGAACGGCGCCACGACATTCACCTCGTTAAGTTCGTGCCACACCGTCGAGTTGGCCGAGGCAAGGTCGCCGTGGGGAATCACTTTGCTAATACCGGCGTTATTGACCAATACGTCGAGTTGCCCCCACGCGGCGATCGCCTCGTTAATCAGCCTGACCCTGTCAGCTTCGACAGCAAGATCAGCTTGCACGTAAATAGCCTGCTGCATTTCGGCAGCCATAGCGCGTCCCGTATCCGCAGAATTTCGCGAATGGAGCACCACCGCATAGCCTGCCTGGCTTAGCACACGTGCAATGGCTGCGCCGATACCGGAAGTGGATCCTGTAACCAAGGCGACGCGTAATACGTTATCGATTGTCGGATTGGGGGTCATATGGATTTCTCTAATGGGTTGCTGGAAAGCCAGCACCTGAGCACCAAGCGAGCAACGTCGGCGTCAGGCGGTCACGATGGGCAGGTATCCATCTTCAAATCAGGTTGGCGCTTACCGGGTAAACCGTTGCGGTGAAGGAGATACCGGTTCAGGGCAAGAACGAGCTCGTCGCGGCTCCAAACAGGGTTGGATTGATTGCGGGTAGGTGCAGGGGGCATGCGGGAGCTATCCGTAGGTTTCCCGATTCGCTGTACGACACAGCGTAAGAGGCCGTAAGGATATTCTTTTCCCAACAGGTTTGGGAGTTCAGCAGTGAGTAGGAAAGGGGACGAGCAGGGGAGGGACGGGATGCTCTCACTACGCGGCCACGGGTGTGGCAGATCATCGAGAGTGCTTAAGCAATATCGACTACCACAAGCTCTACCTGATCGGCGGCAACGCCGGCTGGGCGGCCACAACACCCGTATCAGCCAGATCCCCCACATGGCCCCCGCGTTTGAACAGCTAGGGCTGGAAAGCAACAACGTACCGCTGTTGATTCATGCCCCGGGGATGTTGCAGCCCAAGGTGATTGAAGAAGCCGTCGGCCTCGCCTACCTGCTACCCACCGTGGCCGGTATGGCCGAGATGCCCTTCCCCAATGGCGCCATGGGGCGGGACATTCAGCAGCCAGCGCCGGAGGGGGAGCGGGTGGTGCCGCTGGTATTGAGGGAAGGGACCTTTCCGGTGATTGGCGGCGTGACCAAGGACTTTTTGTTGCAGATGCAGCACGACGGCAGTGGGGCGACCTTGCATGACCTAGCGTCAAACACACCGCGTGAGGATGTGGCGCAGGAGCATCCGCAGGAGTTTGAACGGTTGTTGGAGTTGACGCGGGGGATGCATGAGGGGGCGCGGTTGATGTTTTATCGGAATGTTCGCTGACACCGCACAGTCATCGGTTGACGCCGGCCCGTGTAGGAGCTGGCTTGCCAGCGAAGGCGGCCGCAAGACCGCCACCAAATCATCCAACCAGCCACTCTGACTCCCTAAACCAGGAAGTCACCCCATCACATTTGTATCTGCTTCAGATTGGCCTGATACCGCTCTTTCACTTCAGCCACACTCAGCCACTTGCGTTGCGAATGCACCACCCGATGGCAATTGGCACACAACAACGCCAAATCAGCGAGCTTAGTTTTGTCACCCGGCTGGAGCGTGTGCAGAGGTTTAGTGTGGTGTATATCAATCACCCCCTCCACATCTGCACCATAGGTTTGGCTGAAATTAAAACCACACGCCTCACACTGCAGTGCCCCATGCTGCTTCAGCGCCTTTTCCTTTTTACGCTTAACGATTTTCTTGTCTCTTTCCCGTACCCGATGCACCCGAGTGAGCACTTTACCTTCCTCTGCTTCGAAGAAACCCGGGTCATCCGCTGCACTTAAATCGATAGGGCTAGCTGGAATCGTCTGAACGTTGGCATTGATCGCCGCCACAACCTCAGCAAGACGCTCCGGGTCATTGGCAAATTCCAGCCACACCAACTGCTCATCCTTATTGCCTTTCGCAAGCCCCGTACGCCCGTTGTTGGTGTAGCTCGGGTCCCAACGCCGGAAGTTGTTGAGCTTCATGCACACACCGTTGGCATTGCGAAAGCTCTGATTCTTGCTCACCCCGGTGGCATTGCCGATGAGATTGAGAGACTGCGATAACGCCAAAACATCCGGATGATTCACACCGGGTAAACCGTTGCGGTGAAGGAGGTACAAGTTCAGGGCAAGAACGAGCTCGTCGCGGCTCCAAGCAGGGTTGGATTGATTGCTGGTAGGTGCAGAGGTCATGCGGGGGGCTATCCGTAGGTTTCCCGATTCGCTGTACGAAACAGCGTAAGAGGCCGTAAGGATATTCTTTTCCCAACAGGTTTGGGAGTTCAGCAATGAGTAGGAAAGGGGACGTAGCAGGGGAGGGACGCGTTGCCTCTCACCACGTGTCTATGGCCGTGGCTGGGCAGTGAGAGAGCTTAAGCAATATCGAAGGGCTACAGCATCTGTAGGAGCTGGCTTGCCAGCGAAAGCAGGCCTAACAGAAACGGGGCAAATCATCCTTCACCCCGTTTCCATATTTTTCGGACTTCTGAGTATCTAGTCGATTACCGAGGCTGCGCCGGTCTATTGGCATCCAGCAACGAATCCACCACCGCTCTAGCCATCTCCACCGAATGAATCATCGACCAAATCAACCCACGCTCCACACCGCTGGCGCGCTCGGTGATTTCATCGCTGACCTGTACCGCACAGTCCAGCAGCAACGACACATGCACCAAGGCTTCTTCGGCATTGATGCCGGAGCGGACGCTGAACATGGATTGATGACCTACGGACGTAGGTACGGTGTCTTTCAGATTGTTGAGGATCGAGGTTTCAGTGTTACTCGCCGCCAAGGCCAAGCGAATGCGCTGGGTGTCGATATCGTGTTCGGGGGTTCTGAACTGTCCAGGTAAGGACAGGGGTGGATCGGGAACGAGCTTTTTCATGGTGCATCTCCAATGTGAATGGAGCTGCCAGCGATCGCTGCTAAACGAAGGAGTGGCAGCTGTACGCAGGTTAGCAGACCGGTCACATTGGAAACCGGCGCACCCGAAGGTGCCCTGCGCACAGCCACCATAAAAAGCAGAAGAAAAACTCTGCCAATAGGTGACGTCGATGCGCCCAATGTGATGTTTCGAGCTGCTAAACCCGATCACTGATATGCAGTGATGAACCGAGCCTAGCCAGCCGAAGTATCAGGCGCAAGCGGGTTGGATTCTCTAGGAAAAGTCGCTCAATAGAAAGGGACTAGCCTTACACGGAAATGTGAATTGGGCGGCAGATAAGGGTTAGATATTGGTTGTCCTACATAAAAAAGCACTGCGCGATTGACGATAAAGGCGACAGTAAGGAGCCATATCAATCGCAGCTTACCCCACTAATCAAGCGGGCTTTGATGATTGAGTGGGGGTACTTCATGGCTCAGATCTCCTAGAAAAGTGCTAACAATCGCTTCCTCCGAAATTGCGCTACTTTGGATATCCATGACTGCGTGCAGTTCTTTGTCCCATAGCCCGCAGATGTCAAAATCGCGAGGTCGCCTGCTGCGCGCCATACCCAAGGACCAACCCTTCTTTGTCAACTTGCAAATCTCCGGCAAACACCACTCATTCACCACTCTTAAGGACAATGATGGCTTTGAGTTCAAACACATGACCTTGGAACACGCCTAGGCTGCGGGTTCCCATATTTCGGACCAATACAAGGCCGTCCGTCTGTTTAACTCCAATATCGGCCGGCTGATGTGCATCGCCAAGGCGGAGAGCACAACACCCGCATCAGCCAGATCTTCCTGATGGTCCCCGCGCTTGAACAACTGGGGCTGGGCAGCAATAACGTAATGCGCTGCTGATTCCTACACCGAGGCTGTTGCTGCCACGGGTGACTGAAAAGATGCTAGGGCTGGTCGACCCATTGTGCTCTATAGCCAGCATGTCGGGAACGCCTTTCACCAATGGCGCAATGAGGGAGGAAATCCACAACCCGTGTCGGAAGGAGGGCGGGTGGTGCTGTTGGTCTAATGGGAAGGGACTTTTCGGTGATTTGCAGCGTGACCATGGAGTTCCTATTGCAGATACAGCACGATGGCAGTAGGGCGACTTTGCATGAGTTGGCGTCAAATACCCCGCGTGAGGATGTGGTGCAGCAGCATCCAGAGGGGTTTGAGTGGTTCGCGGGGGAACGCATGAGCGTGCGCAATTGAGGCCTTTTTAGAAGGTGCGCTGACCTGGCATTTGGTCGGAGCAAA
Organism: Pseudomonas sp. JDS08PS003; assembly: GCF_045013505.1. NCBI lineage: Bacteria > Pseudomonadati > Pseudomonadota > Gammaproteobacteria > Pseudomonadales > Pseudomonadaceae > Pseudomonas > Pseudomonas sp. JDS08PS003. The sequence continues at coordinate 4,739,194 of NZ_CP120724.1, read as the reverse complement.
TTCAGGCAAAATAGGCACTGTCGATAAAGATATGCCATCTCTATGGTTTTGAGAATGTCTAGCGCTTAAGATAGGCAGTATCTGTGCTGTGGTTTTTATAAAACTTTCTGATGGGAGATAGTATTTTTGTTGTGCCGATAAAGATGACGTCGATGGATCGTTTTTTTGCTTGTTTTGCTATGACCTGGAATTCTTTTTAACTATAACTGTGTTTGATTTTTGATTTTAAGAAAAAGTTAATTGTTTATTTGGGATTATTTCAAAAAGCTCTCCTATAGTGCAGGAGAAGAGCTCGCACAATAGCTCAATAGCCTCTAAATCAACTCTAGTGGCGGTCTCTTTGTATAGAAGACTGATAGTGTTACGGTGTAGCCCTGTTGCTCGAGCAACGTCTGTAACATTCATTTTGTGCTCACCCATGAGCCTGGAAAGATGGCATTTTATCACGATTCATAGCCTTTTTTCATCCTGAGTGACATTATTTCTTGCTTTTCCTTGTTTTGCATTGGTTGCTGTGTATAATGCTGCTCAGCATAACGCTTTTAGTCCCTTAGGTAAATATTCGCATGGAAACTGATTCAAAAAAGCCACTACTTGCAATTGACCTTTTCAGTGGGGCTGGTGGTTTCTCTGAGGGTCTAGAGGCTAGTGGAATTAGAGTTGCTCTGTCTCAAGAACTTCATCCTCAACCTGCTCTTACACTTGCGTTTAACCATCCAGATACGTCTGTTGTTGTGGGTGATATACGAAGTTTAGATTTGGATATTATGGAGGAAATGATTAGTAAAAGATATCCAGGGCAGGAAATTGATGTCGTGGTTGGTGGTCCGCCATGTCAAGGGTTCAGCACTGCCGGAAAGAAAAACGAAAACGATCCTCGGAATGGGTTGTTTAAAAATTTTTGTAATGTTGTAAGTTATTTTAAACCAAAGGTTGTGATATTGGAAAATGTCACAGGGTTTAAAAAAATGTATGACGGCAGAATTTATGAAGAGGCCATTGATAGCTTCAGTGCTCTTGGTTATAAGGTTGTAGACAGTATATTGAATGCTGTCGACTATGGAGTCCCTCAGCGTAGAAAGCGTTTTATCATGGTTGGTGTAAGAGAAGATATTAAGTTAAAGTTCGAATGGCCGAAACCTACGCACCAAAATCCTGAAGTAGAAGCTGATATTTTTGGGCCTCGTTTAAAAAAGCATGTGAGTGTTGAAGAAGCTATCTCTGATCTGGGCTTTGTTAAGCCCGGCTATGAGGCTCATGCGCACAAGTTGGGTGCGCTCTCGGACTATCAAGTTGCGCGGCGTGGAAATTACCAGAGATTGTTTAATCATCTTGCTACTAAGCACAGAGAAAAAGCCGAGTTAACCTTTTCCTACATTCCGGAAGGGGGGACCATTGGTAATGTGCCTGATGAGTATAAGAGTGCAAAAAAAACAATGGCAAGGTTAGATAGGAGGCATATTTCAAATACTGTACTTGCATTGCCAGATGATTTGATTCACTACGCACAACATCGAATTCCAACGGTGCGTGAGATGGCAAGGCTTCAATCTTTCGATGATGATTACGTCTTTATCGGGAAACGAACATCTGGCTTTACGGATAGAAAACACGACGTACCTCAATATACTCAGGTTGGTAATGCAGTACCTCCTCTTTTGGCTAGGGCAATAGGCTTTCAAGTAGTAGAGTTGCTGGGCGCGGATCATGTTGATATTAGAAGTAAAATTGTGCGTCGGAATCGCCATAAATGGCTTCGTGGAAGCTCAGGCTTTACTGGTTATGCACTTGACTCTGTTAGTAGTATCAGCCTTTACGATACGCATGGGAGATCTATTAGTCTTCCAATTGATGACGCTCAGCCTAAGACCTTAGGCCTTCCTGATTTGGTAAATTGGAAAGCTGCAGGGAAAACTGGAGCTAAGCGCCAGTGGGCTCCCGGAGTCAATGAGGTGGTAAATGTATATTCTGAATCTTCTTGTACTCAAAATATACTTGCTTAACTAGTTCTGGGAACTCAGAGAAGCTCTTCCAGGATTGCGGGCGGCGTTCTATTGAGTCATTCCGGGTTGTATATTTGTGTTTGAACATATATGTGTTGTTTCTGCATTGGCCTGACTCCAGCTCTCCAAAAGGCTGTGTGCTGTCAATCTTATATATATTTGCTGTTACGATGGAATGTGTAATCGGATGTTGAGTTCTGATTCGAATATTGGTTCTATTTATCGGGCAGTCAGTCACAGACTTTATATGCATGCATGATGTCTGGTGTAGGTCGAGATACATTTTCCATCTGGCTGCCTGTCCCGCTCTATCAACTAAGGATGTTTTTGCGGAGATGAAAATAACTGGTGATATTGGGTTTTCATCCTCCAACCATAAAGAAATATCAATATCTGGCTCAACAGAGAATGAGCCACCATCAGCGTCCTCCCCGTAAATAGTTAACTCATTTTTCATTGACTTGGGAGCGTTAGGTCCAATATTGAACGGCATGTTGGTAGTTTTTAGCCATTGGATAATTGCATACTCACATAATCCTTGAAAGTTTGTGCCTGCTGACCTTTTTATTGCGTTTATCGCTCCTATACCAGATTTTCCAGATCGCTCAATCTGTCCAAGTACGTCTGTATAGGTTCCTCTAAATATGGATGTTATTTGCGATAATGCCTCAATCTCTCCCTTGGGATGGCCCTCAATTTTTAATTTGCCTAGAAGAGAGTCGTATTCTTTGATGCATGGGCTCAGTCGCTCTCTTTTTTTTAAGTCAAGTTCTCGAGCTAAAATCTGAGCTCTTGCACGTTCAAATTCAGAATTCATATACCAATCCGTGTTCTAGTTTTTTATGCTGTCTAAGTGGGTTTTAATGGTTTCTAAAAATCGCATAAGGCTATGAAAGTTTTATCAGGTAGTATCTAAAATTATAAAATCTTATATTTTGATGCTTGTGATATTTATTTATTTTTTGGTTTTATCCAGGTTAAAATGAGTATTTGATCAAAAATCAGGCACGCATTGTAGGGTGGATAGTGTCTAGAGCTTGGCCCCAAAGGCGCTAACCTGATAGCTCACGAAGATACAGGTTAATGATGGCATTTTGCAATACTTCGAAATGCCAGAAAAATTTGGTTTGCTGATTGACAGAAATGGGAAGGTTAATGATTTTTCGCCGCAGTGCATAGATCGAATATTTAGGTGGGAGAAGGTAGTACTCTACACATGTATGAAAAGGATTACCTATGGTCGGTATTTTATAGATTTCAGTTTAAGAACCTGAAGGGGCATCGCATTTGTGTGTGTTTGGCTTATCCATCCAATGATGGCTCTGATTGCAATGCCACTTTGGTCATATAGTTATAGGGTCGACGCACTCTTCGAAACTCGACTGGTGAAGTACTGCGCCGTCTCTGGGTCTGTACAGTACAGATAGCAGCCCTTTATCCCTCGGGTCATCAAGGTCCGGTATGTGTTCTTGATGATGAGATCAATCTCTTGCTGTGCGAAGTCGGGTTGTTCCTTCATCAGCCTTTTCCAACCACGAATCGTCTTGTCGTATTTGTCTCGCGCTTTGGGGGATGTCACTACCTTTCCATCGCGCACGATCAAATCCGGTCCGATGATCACACCGATGTAATCCACCTCTAGCCCTTGGCAGGTGTGAATACAGCCGACCTGATCCACGGATTTATCCGCGATGATCCACAGACTGCCGTCTTGATCCAGGTTCCATTGGCGGGCGTAGTGTTCACCGATTTCAATGTCTTTGGCTTTAGGGTCTTTCTTGCTGCTCCATGGCCAGCAGTAACCCGCGACGACACGCGCCTTGTTTCCGTGGTTCTTTTGTTCGATTGCCTCATGCATTGCTTGTGGCGAGTCGAACACTTTGAACTCGTATTCACTGGCATCGAGTATTGGGTTCGCGGTTGTGCGAATGCCCAGGACGTCATCTAGCCATGCCAAGTAACCATCGGAGCCACTGCAACGGAATTGGGAGGACAAGGTGTATTCCTCCACTGTTGCCCCTCGGGCCTTAGCAAACTCTCGGATTGCTTGTTTGCTGCCAATATCCTTAAGGGTTACACGTTGATCCTCGTCGATAAAGAACACTGAGCATTTAGCGGACCCAATTAGTTCTTTGATCTGGTTTTCACCCTCGTTGCCATAAAAACCGCTTTTCTCATTCAGCCTGTGGGCTTCATCAATGATCAGCGCGTCGTAAAAGTCAGGCTTGATATCGGTATAGGCCCCCGAGCCGGAGAACAGACTGGAGAACTTGGTGGGTTTGACAGTGCCGACCAGTTTCTTTTCGTACACGGCACGTGGGGCGGCATTTTTTGAGACATACCTGCTCATCAGTCGTAAGGCCGTGAGCCTGACCAGTAGGTTAATGGCCACTACTGTCTTTCCAGTACCTGGGCCACCCTCAATGATCAGCACCTTCGGAGCATCGGCAGAGGCTTCTGCGACCGCCGCAAGTACTGACTCGAAAACGGTCTTTTGATCATCAATCAGAACGAACTCAGGCTTGCCTTCCATTAGTCCAGTTAGTGCTTCCGCCAGAGCTTTGGAGGGGCGGCTCTTACCGCTAGAAAGCTCGTAAAGAACGTCTTGGTTGTCGCCGTAATAGATGTGCTGTTTGAGGAAACTTCTCAGTTTCGTCAACTCGTCAGGACCTTTTAGGAACAAAGGCGCTTTGCTGGTGTAGGCATCGTAGTGAGCCGAGTTGATAACGCCATCGCTGACATAGTTATGCAGGTAAGCGCATGGGTGGACTTTGATGCCTTGGTCATAGACGGCTTCATTGAATCCTTCCAACAAAGTGGCGTACGACCACACCTGATAGGACGGATGAATGGTTTCAACATGACTGCCGCCCAGCGCGGTTTTTACGATCGCATCTTTACTGGTGGCACTGGCTTTGCTCCATTGCTTCAGTTCCACTAACACGGCATTTTTACCCTGGTGCTGGTCGTGGCCTGTCAGCAAGAAATCGATACGTTTCATGGATTGCGGAATATGTAGCTCAATGGCTACTCCGGCATCCTCCGGCAGGTCCTTGTCTCTTAGGACCTTGGCCATGTAAGTGAGTGATCCCTGCCAAGATCGGATCTCTGAAGCCGCCACTTTCTTGCCAGTGGCCTCTTTGAAGTGCTTGAGGATCACCTCTTCAATATCGTTGTTGTCGCAAACGTCGAGGAATTGTTGTTTGGTCGCCGAGTAAACGATCACAAGTGGTCCTTAGAGCCCAAGGGGTCAGAGTTGGTCGTACTTCTTGCTGGTGCTTTTGGCTTTGTCGACGGGGTACTTCTGGCCGTTCAACGCGAGTTTGTTTGTCACCGCCTCGTTTAGATCGACGCCCAGCACCGTGCTTAGTCGCACGAGGTACATGAGTACGTCGGCCAATTCATCTTTCACGGCTTGAGCGGTTTCTGGACGCTTGGCTGCGTCCTTGGCGTCGGCTTCGCTCATCCACTGGAAAATTTCGCAGAGCTCTCCGGTTTCACCCGTGAGGGCTAGGAGCAGGTTTTTGGGGGAGTGGAACTGCTGCCAATCGCGATCGTCTGCGAAGCGTTGTAGAGCAGATGCAAGGCGATGGGTGTCGATTAGTGCTTCGGTGGGGGTAACTACAGTGTTCACAATCCTGCCTCGTAGCTTGACTACAGCTGGCGCGACTGAGAGCTGTGTCAGAAATGGGTAGGCCGATTGTAGGGGGTTTCGATTTTTGAGTGAGTTTTTTTGCCAGTAATCGTTGAATTTCAGCTCGGAGCTTCTTGAGACAACCTTGGTAAAGGCTCAACACATGTCAGCGCCGCTGACACAACTTTTTTACCTTCGAAATGCATATGTTTTTTAGAGCAAGCAACACCAAGTGGGACAGTGCTTCCAGAAGGTTTTGGCTAAAAAGATGGTTGCGCTGTTTGAATAGAGCGCTATCTAACTCGTAAAGGTTTTAACAGCATGAGAACAAACCCACTCTGGGGCTGACGTCATAACCTTTGCTATCCTGCGCCCCTTTTTCCCACCGCAAGGAACGCAGGCATGACCCAGCCCATTGGCAGCAGTTCACAAACAAGGGCTGGCCAACAGCGTTACCTGCCACACCTACTTTTGCGCCTGACCCCAGCGCTGTTGCTCGGCCTCGGGCTCTTCACTCCCACCGCCCAAGCCAACCCCACGACCACCTACCGCGGCATCCTCGGCGACACCCCGGTTGAACTGGCGCTCACCTACGATTCCCAATACGGCGGCGGTATGTCCGGCTATTGGTTTTCCGAGTCCGAGCGCCTGCCCATGGCGTTGGAATCCACGCCTTTCCATCCCGGCTCCGCGCTCTTGATCAACATCATGGACAACCCGATCCTGCCGGCGACGGCGGTGTCGTTGCAGCCGTTCGCCGAGGGGGCAGAGGCGCTGCAGGGCAGTCTGGTGGATTTGCGCACGGGCACGCAGCAGCCGTTGCAGATGCAGCGGGTGACGCGTTTTGGTGGCAGTCAGCGGGAGGCGTTTGAGGGGGAGTTGTTGCAGCCGGTGTTCGATCGGGATTTCTATTTCAGTGTGCATGCCGCGCGCAAGGCCGGGGAGGAGGTGGCGCAGGTGGACAGTATCCGGGTGATCAGCCGGGCCACCGGTAAGCGGGTGCAGGAGATTGGCGGGCAGTGGTGTCTGTCGTCCGTGGGCACCAGGACGCTGACCTTCGGGCATTTTCATGCCGAGGCGCGGATGGATTTTCAGGTCCAGGGCTATCGCGTGGGGGAGGCGGATGGCCGGGTGTGGTGCTCGCCCACGCAGTACTACCTGTACAGCCGGGATCTGCGGACCTATCGGCGTCATCCGCAGTTGGAGCAGTTCGCGGTGGACGGTGATCTGCGCTTTTCCCCCAGTGGGCAGATGGAGTTCAGCAAGCAGGACTTCATCAACTACGACAAGCGCACTCGGCGTTGGGATTATTACCGGGTGATCACCCCTGAGCGTCTGGAATATCTGTCGTCGGGCGAGGAGCGTTTCTGATGCGTGGGTTTGATTTTGCTCGGGGGCTGGTGGTGCTGGTGTTGGCGCTGTGGCTGTTGCCGGCGCAGGCGTCCCACGGGGTGTATGAGGGGACCTTGGGCAAGCAGGCGATTGTCTTGACCCTGGGTAGCCAGAATGCGGTCTACCAGGGCACCTATGCCTATCAGCGCTATCGCACGCCGATCCGCCTCAAGCCGACCTTCAGCTACAGCAACAAGACGCTGGCCATGGATGAGCTGGACGAGCAGGGCTTGCCGGTGGCGCGTCTGCAGTTCAATGACTTGATGAACTCCCGCCAGCAGGAGCAGGTGCGCGGCACCTGGACCAGTTATCGCACGGGCAAGTCCTTGCCCATTGCGCTGAAGCTGGTGGGGCTGGTGGATTCGGATCGCTCGTGGCCGCAGCCGGTCACCACGCTGTTGCAGAGTGCTTCCACCAAACGCTGGTATTTCCAGGTGCCGATGCCGGGCAATGATCGGCGAATCACGACGGTAGAGGTGATGGACAAGACCACCGGCAAGTTGCTGGTGAGCCTGGCGATCGCGGCACCGGGCTGTCCGAATCAGGGAGTGGATACCTTGCAGTTGCAGGGTGAGGGGGAGCAACTGCGGATTGCTTTCAAGGACTGCACGTTTCCGGGGTTTCGGTGGAATGAGGGCGGTGGGAGCTTTGCGCCGTTGCCTTGAGGCCCGTTCGTTTGCGCCCTTTGGGGACGTGGCGGCTGGTGGATTAGATGAGTCTGGTGTTGAACCTGGAAGTGGTGGAGCCATCGTATGGATGACAAGCAATCCCCTGTGCTGATTCAGGTGTACATGGCCGATGACGATGGCGCCGTTCGCGAGGAGTTGCTGGCGCGGCGCATCGATGAGGATACCTACGAGTTGCTGTCTTCACCGGGGCTGGCACAGAACCTGGCGCGGGGCGATATCGTTTCAATCCGCAATCCCGATGCGCCGGCGCAAGTGCTGAAACGGGGCGGGAATTTCTGCATTCAGATCTATGCCGATTACATTGATCCTACGGTGATCAGTGCGCTTGAAAACGAGGTCGCTGGTGAGCTGGGCGGAACCCTGGATGGGCTGTTCGAGGGGAACCTGTCATTCGCTGTTCCTGCAAGGAATGGCATGGACCGTATCAATGCGGTGTTCGATCGCTTCCGCGAGCAAACCGGGATCGAGTGGTACTACGCCAATGTCTATAAAAACCTCGACGACGATGAGGACGAGACGCTGTTGAACTGGTGGTTGGACGTGTGATCCTCCTTGGGGCTGCCGCCAGAGCGACCAAGTAACCGACCAAGTAACCGATCAAGCAGGTTGGCAGCTTCGAGTCATTACAGAGTGATGCACCTTGGCTTACCACTGCTCTCTTGAGGACACCTTCGCCGGTAAACCGGCTCCGAGCCTGTAAGGCAAATCTGTATTTTCGGTAAGCAGTGGCTGCCCTCGATGATTGCGGCCACCCTCGGTGATGAGTAGATCAAACGTCCACCCCTTGCGATGCCTGGTTGCGGCAGGAGTATTGGTTTTTCCAGCGCCAGCAGGTTGTGTCGGACGAATGCCTGTCTGTTCGTCTGTACGGCCTTGCCGTAGATGGTGGAGCCATGTATACCGTTATCGAAACAGAGGTCTTCAAGCGCTACGCCGAGCCGATCTGGAATGACACCGAGCGCTTGGAGTTCATCACCTGGTTGGTCGCAGACCCATGGGTTGGAGACGTCATCCCCGGTACCGGAGGGCTGCGCAAGGTGCGCTGGTCTTGCAGTGGCATCGGCAAGCGCGGCGGCACACGAGTCATCTACTACAACCTGCTTTCGGAAGGTCTTATTTGGTTGTTGATCGTCTACACCAAGGCGAAGTTAGACAATCTGCCCATCGGCTTTCTGAATCAATTGAAAGAGGGAATCAGTCATGGACCATGAACTGCAGCAGTTTCAGAAGGATTTGCTGACTTCGGTGGGCCAGATGAAAGCCGGCAAGGCGGCGCGTGCAACGGTGGTAAAACTGTCTGGGGCGGCAGAGGCCCGGGCTAAGGTGGGGCTCTCTCAGAGTGCGTTCGCCACGCTGTTGGGGGTCAGCCTGCGTACACTGCAGGATTGGGAGCAAGGCCGGCGCCAGCCGACAGGCGCGGCTCAAACGCTGCTGCGTGTGGCCAGCCAGTACCCTGAAGCCTTGCGGGCTTTGCAGCCGGTTTGATGGCGAGCGGACCAGGCGCTGACAAGCCGGTCTTGATGACCGGCTTTTTTGTGCATGCCTGACAGATTCGCATAGTCACTGGTTTGCCAGCGAGGGTGTCCTTGAGACCGCCTTCGCCGGCAAGCCGGCTCCTACAATACAGGGGCTAACTTGAGAGGCGTATTCTCGCTAGGCGGTTGGCGCTGCCTCAGAAACTCACCGAAGCACTCAACCGCGCCGTCAGCGGCGCGCCCTGGAACAGGTAGTCGTCGCCCATGTATTCCCCGGTGTCGCGCCAGTAGCGCTTGTCGAACAGGTTGTCCACGGTCAGGCGAAACACAGTGTCGTAGCCATCAATTCGGGTGCTGTAGCGGCTGCCGATGTTGAATATGGCGTAGGCGCCGGTGGCGACGTTGCCCTGGCGGTCGGCGTATTTGCTGCCGCTGTATTGCATGCCGCCCAGCAATGCCAGGCCGTCGAGCCAGGGTAGGGCGTAGTCGCCTTGGAGGCTGGCTCGCAGGCGTGGGACGTTGAGGGTTTGATGGCCTTCGTAGGCCGGGGTGCCGGTGCCCTCGACCCGGGAGCGGATCGCCGCGACGCTGGCGGCAATCTGCAGGCGCTGGGTGGCCCAGCCGTTGGCGGAGAGCTCCAGGCCGGTGTTCTTTTGCTGGCCCTGCTGGACGTAGGTGAAACCGCCGGAGGCATCGGGGCGCGAGTACTGGTAGGCCTGGCGCATCTGGAACAGCGCGGCGGTAAAACTCATGCGTTGCCAGTCGTATTTGATCCCGGTTTCGATTTGGCGCGAGACGGTGGGGGCCAGGGTGGCTCCACTGTTGGTGGCGAACCAGGGGGCCTGGCCACCCAAGGACAAGCCCTTGCCGTATTGGGTGTACAACGAAATGTCGTTGATCGGTTTGTAGATCAACGCCGCCTGAGGCAGGAAGACATAGCGCTGGGTGTGGCGATCGCGCACGCCGTCCTTGTCGAAGCTCTCTTCGTCGAGGCGCACTTCGCGCCCGCCGAGGACGGTCTGCCACCGTTCGTTGAAGCTGATGCGGTCACTGAGGAACAGGCCGTATTGGCGGCTGTCGAGGCGTTTATGGGTGTCGTTGAGGGCGCCGTCGTAGCGCTTGAAGTTCTCCGGCTCGCTCTGGATATTGCCCGTGCCAATCCATTGATTGATGGACTCGCGCCGGTCCACCACACGGCGAAACGCACTGGTCCCCACGCTCAACTCATGGCCCAGGCCTGCGGTGTCGAAACGACCATTGAGCACTGCCTGGACTTCATCGTTGCGCCGGGTGTCGTCGGGGCTGCGGAAGTCGTAGATATCGTAGTTGTCTTCGGGGCTGAAGTAGTTGCCGTTGGCATTGATGCAGCCGGTGGTGCAGCCGCCCCAGGCAAACGAACTGTAGTCATCGATCACCACCTTGCTGCGGGACGCGCTGAGGTTGCCCTTCCAGTCGTCGTTGAAGCGGTACTCGAAGTTGCCGCCGATGTTCAGCGATTCGTTGGTCACCGGCTTTGACCCGCTCTGGTGTCCCAGGAGTTTTTTCGGCGAGGCGTGGTGGGGCAGGCTGGCGCCGCCCAGCAGTTGATAGCCCGGGGCCGAGCGCTGTTGCTTGTTCTGGTATTCGATGTCCAGTTGCAGCAGGGCATCGGGGCTGATGTTCCAGTCGAAGGCCAGGGAGGCGAAGTCGCGCTGGCCGTTGGTGTGCTCGACATAGGAGTGCAGGTCTTCATGGGCCAGGTTGGCGCGCAGGCCGAACTGCTGTTCGCTGCCAAACCAGCCGCCCACGTCGGTGGCCAGGTAACCGCTGCCGCGATCGTCGGTGGAGACGGTGACCGAGCGGATATCCGTGGGCCGCTTGGTCACGTAGTTGATCAAGCCACCCGGCTCGCTGACTCCGCTTTGCAGGCCGGAAAGGCCCTTGAGCAATTCCACCCGCTGCTTGTTTTCCAGGGCGACGCTTTGTTCGCCAGTGACGGTGCGGTTGTTGATCTTGTAGCTGCTGGCGGCGTTCAGGGAAAAGCCGCGCACCTCGAAGTTTTCGTAGTAGCCCACCGGCGCGTAGCTCTGGCCCACCGAGGCGTCGTTCTTCAGCACCTCGCTGAGCAGCCGCGCCTGTTGGTCCTTGATCAGCTCTTCGTTGATCACGCTGATGGAGGCCGGGGTGTCCAGCAGCGGTGTTTCGCTGAAGCCGCCCACCGAGGCGCTGTCGGCGCGATAGCCGTACTGCGCTTCGCCACTGACCGTCTGGGTCGGCAACTGGGTGCCGCTGGCGTTGGTCACGGCGTGGCTGCCGGCCAGCAGCAGGCCCAGGGTCAGGCGATTGAAAGGCAATCCTTTGGAGCAGGCGCGTGTGGGGGGGCGTCGGGTGAATCCGGCTCATGAACAATCCTAGAAGGCGACGCTGTCCCATGGCAGAAGCCGGGGGAGGTTCCTGAGAAGGCTACGATCGTCGACCTGAGTGTGTGAGGAACAGCGCGGGAGCCCTGCAGGCATCAGGCAAGGGCCTGGCGGTTGCCGCTGGGTGCTGTCGGGCAGGCGCCATCATACAAGGTGCGGCGTGGGGGTAAAGGCAGGAGAGGAATCAGCTCAGGTTGCCGAGGGGGCGGCTCTGATAGGTGAACAGGAATGGCGTTACTGGTCAGGCTCAGGGGTGTTCATTTGCAGGGATTCAATCTGCTGTTCCAGGGACTCAATCTTGTTCAGCAGGATAGTGATGAGTTTTTCGTCCAGGGGGCGGGCGTCGGTGACAGTCAGGGACTTTTCCAGGCGGTTGACGATTTCGTGGTTCATGCTGCGGTTTTCCTGCTTGGCGATGCGCTTGACTTGCAGGTGAAGCTCACCAGGCAGGCGAACGATGAACTTTTGAACGGGGGCGCACATGCCGGACCTCAGGTGATATCAAAAAGAAACATCATAGAAAGATCGGGGTAGGGGGGCTTCAAGAAAATTCTGAAAAAACAGCAGGATCAGGCTTAGTTTTGCTGAGCAGGATGGGCGGCTCGCTGAGCCGAATCTGGGCTTTGCGCCCATAAAGCCATGCCATGAAATCAACAGGTGGGGGAGAGGGCGCCTGCCCTCTCGCCACAGGTGAAGGTTCGTTTGCATCAGGGGCTGGCCGATGGCTGAAGCCCCGTGCCCGACCTCAACGTCGATCCAGCCACACCGTCTGCGCATTGCAGAACTCGCGCACGCCGAAGTGCGACAGCTCGCGGCCGAAGCCGCTTTTCTTCACCCCGCCGAAGGTCACCCGGGGGTCGCTGGCGCTGTAGCCGTTGATGAACACGCCGCCGGTTTCCAGCTCGTCGGTCATCTGCCGGGCCCGTTCCAGGTCCTGGGTGAAGATCGTTGCGGTGAGGCCGAATTCGCTGTCGTTGGCCAGTTCCAGGGCGTGTTGGGCATCGCGGGCGCTGATGATGGCGGCCACCGGGCCGAACAGTTCCTGCTTGAAGGCGGTCATCTGCTCGGTGACGTCCGCCAGCACTGTCGGTTGGTAATAGTTGCCGGTGCCTTCGACCTTGCCGCCGCCCAGTAGCAGAGTGGCGCCTTCGCCCAGGGTTGCCTGGACTTGCTGGTCCAGCTCATCGCGCAGGTCGAAGCGGGCCATGGGGCCGATGTAGGTGTCGCTCGCCAGTGGGTCGCCCAGCACCAGGGCGCGAGTGGCTTCGACGAATTTGCGGGTGAACTCCGCGACCACCCCTTGTTCGATGATCAGGCGCTTGGCGGCGGCGCAGACCTGGCCGGTGTTCTGGTAGCGGCCGATCACCGCGGCCTTCACCGCTTCGTCCAGATCAGCGTCGTTGAGCACGATAAAGGGATCGGAACCGCCCAGTTCCAGTACGCATTTCTTCAGCGCGGCGCCCGCCTGGGCGCCGATGGCGATGCCGGCGCGCACGCTGCCGGTGAGGGTCACGGCGGCGATGCGGCGGTCGGCGATGGCGCGGGACACGCCGTCCGGGGTGACGTTGAGCACCTCGAACACGCCTTCAGGGAAGCCGGCGCGCTGCAGCGCTTGCAGCAGCAGGTAAGCGCTGCCCATGACGTTCGGTGCGTGCTTGAGCACATAGGTGTTGCCCGCCAGCAGTGCCGGCACTGCGCCACGCAGCACTTGCCAGATCGGGAAGTTCCACGGCATCACCGCAAGGAGCGGGCCCAGGGGGCGGTACTCGATGCGCGCCTTGTCGTTTTCCACCAGGGTCGCTTCCGGGGCCAGCATGGCCGGGCCGTGCTCGGCGTACCACAGGCACAGCTGGGCGCACTTCTCGATTTCGCCGCGGGCCTGGGGCAGGGGCTTGCCCATTTCCAGGCTGATCATGCGTGCCATGGCCTCGCTGTTGTCCCGCAAGGCCTGGGCCAGGGCGTTCAGGTGAGTAGCGCGGGCGGCGACACTCTGGCGTTTCCACTGAGCAAAGCCTTCGGCAGCGCGGCTCAGCGCAGCGTCCAGCTCGGCCTCGGACTGGTAGGGGTAGGCGCCGATCTGCTCGCCAGTGGCGGGGTTGATCGACAAGGCGTGGGTCTGGCTGGAAACAAGGCTCATGGCACCGTCCTGCTGGGTGGGAATGACGGCAGGTTACGGTGCTGGATCTTTGCTGAAAACTGAATAATATTAAGCAAGTCGTTCACGTTTGGAGAATGAAGTGGATCTGGTCCAGCTGGAGATTTTCAAGGCAGTTGCCGAACAGGGCAGCATCAGCGCCGCGGCGCAACTGATCCACCGGGTGCCGTCGAACCTGACCACAAGGATCAAGCAACTGGAGCAGGACCTGGGGGTGGAGCTGTTTATCCGCGAGAAGAGCCGTCTGCGCCTATCGCCTGCCGGGTGGAACTTCCTCGACTACGCCCGGCGCATTCTCGATCTGGTGGCCGAAGCGCGCCTGACCGTGGCCGGCGAGGAACCCCAGGGCCCGTTTGCCCTGGGTTCCCTGGAAAGCACGGCGGCGGTGCGCATCCCGGCGCTGCTGGCGGCCTACAACCAGCAATACGCCAAGGTCGAGCTGGACCTGTCCACCGGCCCCTCGGGGACCATGATCGAAGGCGTGCTCTCCGGCCGTCTGGTGGCGGCCTTCGTCGACGGCCCGGTGCGCCACCCGGCCCTGGAAGGGCTGCCGGTGTTCGAGGAAGAAATGGTGCTGATCGCGCCCCTGGGGCATGCGCCCATCACCCGGGCGCGGGAGGTCAATGGCGAAAGCATCTACGCCTTTCGCGCCAACTGCTCCTACCGCCATCACTTCGAAAGCTGGTTCACCCAGGACGCCGCGGTGCCGGGCAAGATCCACGAAATGGAGTCCTACCACGGCATGCTGGCCTGCGTCAGCGCCGGTGCCGGACTGGCGCTGATGCCCCGCAGCATGCTGGAAAGCATGCCCGGCTGCGCCACGGTCAGCGTCTGGCCGCTGTCCCCGCGCTTTCGCTTCCTGCGCACCTGGCTGGTCTGGCGGCGCGGTACCGTGTCCCAGAGTTTGAGCAGTTTTGTGAAGCTGCTGGAGGAGCGGGGGGCGGTGCTCGCCGAGGGGTGAATGGCGGGGCCCCAGCCACGCCAGGTACGCGGCGCCGCAGTACTTCAACAGGTTGAAGGCCAGCTCCGACACCGCAATCAAGGCCCCCTGGCCGAAGGCCAGGAGACTCTCAGTGATCGACATGAGGCAGGCTTCAAGGTGAGGGTGCAGGCACGTTAACAGGCCACGCGCTCGACCCGTTGCGCTTGTTCAATAGTTTTTGGGCAGTGGCCGAGCCTGCTGGGCGAACCCGTGTGTTCGCCCTGATTGAACCGCCGATCAGCCGTAGAGACCTGCCAGTTTGAATGCCCAATCGGTGCTCAACCCGATGATCTCCAACAGCAGGTGCAGCAGCATGGGGACCAATAGTCCTCCACTGACAATTCGCGTGACAGCGAACACACAGCCACTCAAAAAGATCAGGGCAACTGACGTCCAGTTGCCGTACTGGAGGTGGAGCCCGGCGAAAATGGCCGAGGTCACGATGATGGCAATCCATTTCCAGACCTGGCTGTTCTCATATGGAAATAGCCGCAGCAGGTAGTGGCGGAAAAACAGTTCCTCGGCAATCGGCGGCAGCATCAGCAGTGAGGCGATTTTGATCAAGGTTTGCCAAGGGCTAAGCCCGGCCAGCAAGTCGTTCATGAAGGCTTCTTGAGGCAGATGCAAAACTGCGATGACGATGCCAAACAGTGCATAGAGTGCGATGAGGGCCAGCGCGCCAACTTTTAATGGCTGGCTGAATGTTCGCCCGCGCCATACAGCGGCCGGGTCAGAGCGGTACTGGATGACGAACAGGATGGACAGGACGAGTGCGGCGGAACCACTGCTGATGACGATCATCAGGTGGTTCTGCATCTCTGCCGGCACCAGCAGGATGCCGGGTATTCCAGCCAGGAAGAACAGCAGGGCAGCCAGAATGAATAGTCCGAGCCTAGGAAAGAACCGGTAGGTAGAACGCTCGGGGGCGCAGGCCCCAGGCGGGGAAAACAGATGAGTCACAGTCACTCCATGAATGTGCGATAAGCGGGGCGGCATAGTGCCACCATTGGCGACCACCAGGAACTGCTTTCAGGTGGCCCTTGCAAAGAGCCTTCAGCCTTTGCACCTGACCAGTGCCAGATACACCCCGGCTTCTTTCCCCGGTTCGATGTAATGGGCGCCTTCCAGATCGGCAACCTTGGTCGGTTCCATCACCAGTTCCAGTTCGGGTGCGCCCTTGTAGCGCTCCTCTCCACTGCTCAGACCGTACTTGAAGGCATGGTGAAAGGCCTTACAACTTTCGAAGTTGCCGTAGGTGTAGCCGCCTTTCTGGTCCACGTAGAACTGTGAGTAAGTCAGCAGCACGATGCCCCAGCGTTCGATATGGTCGTCAGGCGTGGTGTGGGGGATCTGCTTGACCAGATCCTTGCGGATCTCCCGGATCTTGGAGTGGGCGTTCTTGTTGTTGTGCACCACCTTGAATTCGATGGCGGTTGAGGCCTCTTCGCTGTAGCTGTCCTCGATCCAGATATCCACCTTGCGTCGCTCGGCGGCGATCAGCCAGCGGGGGACGTTGCAGCGAGGAGCGCTGATGTGGCTGGGGCGGTAGTCTTCGCGTTCATCGAACTGGCCGCCGAGGCCGAAGTGCTCGCGATTGATGTCCAGCAATGCCGCCGATTCCAGGCTCAGCCACAGTTCCGGAGCGACGCTGACAACAATCGATTTGAGAATGCGCTGGCGTTCTTCCTGTTGCAGGTGCGTCAGCAGCAGTTCGGTAAAGCGGGGAACAAAGGACATGGGATCTCCTTATCAGGTCCGAAAAGGTGGAGCGGTCAGATTAATGCCCAACGGGCCGTGGGATGCCCAGTTGCAGTTGTCGGGCTTCGAGCTGTTTGTCCAGGGTGTGTTTGCCACTGAGTAGCTTGAGGTGCTGCACGCTGGGCGGCAGTTGGCTGTCGATCAGTGTCAGTGCATCCAGCTGAGGAGCCTTGATGATGCGCAGGTCAGCGATGTTCGAGGTTTTCAGGCCGCTGATTTCCCCCAGGGTCTTGAGGTTGATCAGGCTCAGCTTGCGCAACTGCGGTGCCCCGCCAAGGTCCAGCCGGCTCAATTGCGCCTGGTCCTCGATCTTCAGCACGTCAAGCTGTGGAAAGCCGTCCAGGTCCAGGCGGTTGAGGCCACGCACCCGCATGATCTCCAGCTCCCTGACGTAGGGACTGTGCAGCTCGGGCATCTGCTCACGGCTGCTGAACGCCACCGACAGACTGCGCAGGCCGCTCATGCCGGCGACCATCCCCAGGGGGGTGTTGGCCGGCAGGCGATGCAGGCTCAGGGTATTGATGCTCGGACACTGGCTCAGAATCTCCAGGTCATGGCTCTGCGGGCTGATGTGCAGGCTCTGCAACTCGGGCATGCGGGCAATCGGCGCCAGATCGATGGTTGGGCCCTGGTCCAGGCAGAGCCGCAGGCTGTGCAGGTGTTCGAGGTTGGGCAGGGCCAGAAGCCCGGGCAGATCGGCACGGAAGACTTCCAGGGTAAAATCCCTGAGCTGGTGCAGGCTGCCAATGGCCTGGAAATGTTCCAGGGTTTCGAGGCCGTCCAGGCTCAGCGAGTGGACGTTGGGCAGGGCGAGCAAGGTCCGGCCATCAAAACTTCTGCTCGAATAGTGGTTGTAGAAACGCACGGTGAGGCGCTCGCCATAACGCGCGCAGAGGGCATCGGTCTGTTTCAGCAGTGGGTAATCGTATTGCTCGACGCTGTGCCACTGAACGATGACTCGGGCCCGTGGATCGGCCTCCAGCCGGGCACCGACTTGCAGGCGCAGGTCGGCCTGGGTCGGTGCTTTGATTCGATGGGGAAACATCAGCGGTCCTTGATGATTGTCGCGCGGCATCATGCCATCACTCTGGGCTTGGCGTAACGCCGATAGCCAACGGGCCGCCGGGGCTGACGTGCTTGCGATGGTGGCAAGCACTGCGCAGGCTCGCGGTGAGTGCGGATTATCGTTGAGGTGCTTCGCGAGCAAGCTCGCTCCTACGAGAGGGCGGCGGTCAGAACGGGCCGCGGGGTTCAGGAATGCCCAGTTGCTGTTGCCGGGCTTCGAGCTGTTTGTCCACGGCGCGTTTGCCACTGATGAGCTTGAGGTGCTGCACGCTGGGCGGTAGCTGGCTGTCGATCAGTGTCAGCAGATCCATCTGTGGGGCCTTGATGATGCGCAGATCAGCGATGTTCGAGGTTTTCAGGCCGCTGAGTTCCCCCAGGCTCTTGAGGTTGATCAGGCTCAGCTGGTGCAGCCGCGCCAGCCCGGCGAGATCCAGCCGGCGCAGTTGCGCCTGGTCCTCGATCTTCAGCACCTCAAGCTGAGGAAAGCCATCCAGTTGCAGTTGGTGGAGGCCGCGCACCCGCAGGATCTCCAGGTCCGTGACCTGGGGGTTGCGCAACTCCGGCATGCTCTCGCGGCTGCCGAAACTCAGCGCCAGGCTGCGCAGCCCGGCCATGCCGGCCACCATGCCCAGGGTGGTCTTGGCCGGCAGGCGATGCAGGCTCAGGTGCCTGATGCTCGGGCACTGGCTCAGCACATCCAGCTGATGGCTCTGCACGCTGATGCTCAGGCTGTGCAACTCGGGCATCCAGCCAATGGGCGCAAGTTCAAGCGCCGGGCCTTTGTCCATGGACAGCCGCAGGCTGTGCAGTTGCTCCAGGTTGGGCATGCTGAGCAGTTCAGGCAGGTCGGCGCTGATCACCTGCAGGGCAAACTCCCGAAGCAGGGGCAGGCGGCCGATGGCCTCGTAGTGATCCAGGGTGTCGAGGCAGTCCAGGCTCAGAGACTGCACATGGGGCAGGGCCAGCAACACCCGGGCATCGAACGCGCTGCCCGGATAATGGCTATAGAAACGTACCTTGAGGCGTTCACCGAAACGGGCGCAGAGCGTGTCGAGCTGACTCAGCAGTTCGCCGTCGTACTGTTCGGCCTTGGCGAACTGGACGATGACCTGGGCCTGGTCATCGGCCTCCAGGCGGGCGCTAACCTGCAGTTCCAGGTCGGCCTGGCTGGGGGCTTGAATTCGATGGGGAAACATCAGCGGTCCTTGATGATTTTCGCCGCGGCATCATGCCATTGCGCACGCTTCATCGCCATCTGCGCGCAGGCCCGGCCAGATGCCGGGCCGCCTTGCCGGAAGCGTTACGGGTCGACCTGGCCCATCAGCTCGGCCACCGATTCCGGGCGCTTGGCGTAGCGCTGGGCCAGCACCGCGCAAACCATCAGCTGGATCTGGTGGAACAGCATCAAGGGCAGAATCAGCACGCCCATGGTGCTGCCGGCGAACAGTACCTGGGCCATGGGCACGCCGGTGGCCAGGCTCTTTTTCGAGCCGCAGAAGAGGATGGTGATGCGGTCTTCCTGGTCGAAGCCGAACAGCTTGCCGAGAAAGCTCGACGCCAGCAGCACCAGGGCCAGGAGGATGCAGCAGGCCACCAGCAGCCCGCCCAGTTCCCACAGCGGGATCTGCTGCCAGATGCCTTCATTCACCGCCTCGCTGAAGGCGCCGTAGACCACCAGCAGGATCGAGCCCTGGTCGACGAAGCGCAGCCAGTGCTTGTTGCGCCCGACCCAGGCGCCGATCCAGCGCCGGGCGATCTGTCCGGCGATGAATGGCAGCAGCAATTGCACGCTGATCTTGAGGATCGCGTCCAGGGTCGAGCCGCCGTCGCCGTGCACGTTCAGCAGCAGGGTCACCAAGAGCGGGGTGAGGAAGATCCCGAACAGGCTCGACGCCGCAGCGCTGCAGATGGCCGCCGGGATATTGCCCCGGGCCAGAGAGGTGAAGGCGATGGCCGATTGCACCGTGGCCGGCAGAGCGCACAGATACAGCATGCCCATGTACAGCTCATTGCCCACCAGCGGCGACAACAGCGGTTTGAGCGCCAGGCCCAGCAGCGGGAAGAGCACGAAGGTCAGGCTGAACACCAACAGGTGCAGGCGCCAGTGGCCGGCCCCGGCGATGATCGCATCGCGCGACAGCTTGGCGCCGTGGAGGAAGAACAACAGGCCGATGGCGATATTGGTCAGCCAGCCGAAACCCACCGCTACCTGGCCACTGGCTGGCAGGAAGCTGGCCAGCAGGACCACGCCGATCAGGGTCAGGGTGAAGTTGTCGGGCAAAAGACGCGAGCGAGTCATAGCGGGATCATCCGGGGGTTGCCAAGAGCGATGGGGCGACTCTAACGTGGCTGGAATTTACCGACTAACGCCAAGGAGCCAGTTAATGCCGCCTAAAGGACATGAAAAGATCGTCCGGCGCAGTATTCCCGGGCTGCCGAGCTTGCCCCGGCCGGTGTACGGGCGCACCGAATCCTTGCCCAATCGGGCCCTGACCCGGCGCCACAGCCATCCCTGGGTGCAATTGTCCTATGCGATCCAGGGGGTGCTGGAAATTCACACCAGCGGCGGGCGCTTTATCGCGCCGCCGCAACGGGCGGTATGGATTCCCGCCGGGGTGCCGCACCGGGTGTTCAGCTCGCCGCGTACCGAGATGCGCAGCCTGTACCTGGACTGCAGCGTCACCGCCTGGGCGGCCACCGACAATTGCCAGGTGCTGGCGGTCAGCAGCCTGCTGCGGGAGTTGATCCGCGCCTTCAGCGAGTTGCCGGTGGAATATGTCGAGGACAGCGCCGACGGGCGCCTGGCCCAGGTGCTGCTGGATCAGCTGGCGGCCGCGCCGCAACTGGACCTGATGCTGCCGCTGCCTCACGACGTGCGCTTGCGCGCGATCTACCGCAGCCTGCAGGCGCACCCGGAACAGCAGACCACCCTGGGCCAGTGGAGCCAGAAACTGGGGGTGACGGAGAAGACCCTCAGCCGGTTGTTTCTCAAGGACACTGGCTTGACCTTTCGTGCCTGGCGCCAGCGTCTGCGTCTGCTCGGCGCCCTGACCCCGCTGGAACAGGGCGAGCGGGTCACGGATGTGGCCCTGGCTTGTGGCTATGACTCGACCTCGGCCTTTATCGCCGCGTTTCGCCAGCAGTTCGATGCCACGCCGGGGGAATTCTTCCGCGATCTATGACGTCTCGCCGCCGACGCCTGTTGCCACTGCCGCAGGGGGCCGCGGGCTTCAGGTTCTTGACGGGCGCAGCAGTTCGATCTGCTCCGGCGGCACCAGGGTCCGCAGGGTCTTGTACAAGGCTCGGGTTTCCAGCAGGTTCCAGATCCGCAACAGGGTCTCCAGAGCGTCCAGGGGCTTGCTGATAAAGTCCCGTGCGCCCAGGGCCAGGGCCCGCAAGCGGGTGTCGCGAGTGGCATCGGCGGTCAGTACCAGGATCGGCAGGTAGTCGTTGGCCGGAATCCGTCGGTTGAGTTGCTCCAACACCGCAAAGCCATCGAACTCGGGCATGTGCAGGTCGAGAATCACCAGGTCCGGCTCGAAGCTGTTGAACAGCTCCAGGGTGCGCAGCGGCTGGGTGCTGCTCAGAACGTTGTGCAACCCTTCCCGGGCCAGCAGTTGTTCCATCAGGTCGAGGTTGGGACGTTGGTCGTCGACAATCAGGATGCGCATATCGGCAGTCATACGGGCTCCGCTAGGCAGGCTTGGAGGTGGGCGAGGAACGCCGGTATATGGATCGGTTTGGTGAGGATCGCCGTCGCCCCGGCTTCGCGCAGGGTGCGCTGGGTCAGCTCGCTGGCGTCGGCGGTAATCATCAGGATCGGTGTGGTGGCGGTGATGGCGGAGGCTCGCAGGCGTTGCAGCACTTCCAGGCCCTGCAGGTCCGGCAGGTTGACGTCCAGCAGGATCATCTGCGGTGCGTGCTGGCGGGCCAGGTCCAGGCCCATCTGCCCCTGCATGCTCGACAGCAACTGAATCCCCGGACGGCGCTGCAGCAGGGTTTCGATCAGCGCCAGGCTTTGCAGGTTGTCTTCGATGCACAGCACTTTGCCCTGGTAACGGCTCGCGGGTTGTGGCGCCGGCACGTTCAGCACCGGGGCGCTGAAGGAGGCCCCGTCGGCCGCATCGGCCAGGCGCACGAAGGGCAGTTCCAGGGTGAAGCAACTGCCGCTGCCCGGGGTGCTGTGCACGTCCAGGGCGCCGTCCATCATTTCCAGCAGGCTCTTGCTCAGGGCCAGGCCCAGGCCGGTGCCTTCGACCTTGGGGTCGGCATCCAGGCGTTCGAACGGCTTGAACAGGCGCTCCAAGTGATCGGCAGCAATGCCGCCGCCGGTGTCGATGACGCTGATACGCAGGCGCGGCTCGTCGATCGCCACCTCGATGTTCACCTGGCCGGCGCTGCGGTTGTACTTGATGGCATTGGACAGCAGGTTGAGCAGCACCTGGATCAGCCGTTGGCGATCGGCAATCACCCCGCTGTCCGCCGGCAGTTCCGGCAGCGGGGCCAGGTGAATACCGGCGTCGGCGGCCATCGGCGAAACCAGGGTCAGGGCTTCATGCAGCACCGCCTTCAGGGCGATCGGCTCGACGTTCAGCGGCAGGCGTCCGGCTTCGATGCGGGCGATGTCCAGGACCTCGTTGATCAGCCCCAGCAGGTGCTGCCCGGCCCGCAGGATGTGCCCCACCTGGGGCCGCTGGCCGGCGGTGGAATCCATGTCCAGCAACTGGGCGAAGCCGAGAATGGCGTTCAGCGGGGTACGCAGTTCGTGGCTCATGCGCGAGAGAAACTCGCTCTTGGCGCGGCTGGCGCTTTCCGCTTCCTCGCGGGCGGTGCCCAGGGCGATTTCCGCGGCGCGGCGGTCGGTGATGTCCCGGGTGATCTTTGAGAAACCGCGCAAGGCGCCGCTGGCGTCGTACTGGGCGGTGATCACCACGCTGGCCCAGAAGCGGCTGCCGTCCTTGCGGCAGCGCCAGGCTTCTTCCATGTAGTGGCCGTGGGCAGTGGCTTCGCGCAGGGCCATGTCCGGGTGCTGCGGGCATTCTTCCGGCAGGTAGAACAGGGAGAAGTGGCGGCCGATGATTTCCTGTTCGCGGTAGCCCTTGATCCGTTCCGCGCCGACGTTCCAGGTGGTGACTCGGCCCTGGGTATCCAGGGCGAAGATCCCGTAGTCCTTGACCCCGTCGATGATCAGTCGCAGGCGTTCCTCGTTGTCCCGCAGGGCCCGCTCGCGCTCGGCCAGCAGTTGCCCGGCCTCTACCAGGCGGGTGCCCAGCTGGCCGATTTCATCCTGCTCCGGGGCTTGCGGCAGCAGCGGCTGTCCCAGGGCCAGGCGCTGGGCATTGCCCTGCACCTGCTGCACCCGGGTGACGATGCCCCGGGATAGCAACAGCACGGCGATGATGGCGCCGAACAGCCCGCAACCGGCGGCCAACAGGGTGGCGAACAGCAGGCGCATGCGGGTCGCCACGGCGGCTTCGGTGCGCTCGGCCAGCAGGGCGTCTTCGCGCACGCGCATGGCGCTGATCTTCTCCCGCAGCACGTCCAGCACCTGTTTGTTGTCGATCAGGATCGCAGTCACGGTGTCGGCGTCGTCGCGGCTGCCATTGCGCAGGGCCACCAGGCCATCGAGCTTGGTGTGGATCAGCGGGGTGATGGCTTGCAGGTACTCGCGCATGCGCGCATCCCGCACATTCTGGTCCAGGCGCTGCAGGGCGGCCTCGATCTGCGGCCGGGCTTGAAGGTAGGCGGGGAGGAAGTCTTCGCGCCGGGTCAGCAGGTAGCCGCGCACGCTGGCGGCGGCTTCCGCCAGCAGGGTGTGCACGGTCTGGATGTCGCCCTGCACCAGCAGCACCCGGCGCACGTCTTCTTCGGCCCGGGCAGTCTGGCGCTCGGTGCTGTAGATCAGCACCAGGGACAGCAGCAGGATCACCAGCGGCAGCGAGATCACCACCAGCGCCTTGCCCCGCAGCGGCAGGTCCGCCCAGCGCCGGGCGCTCAACAGGTTCATGGCCATTGCCCGCCGGGTTGGGCCACCAGCCCCAGGGCAATGCCGCGCACGGCGGCCTGGGTGCGGTCGGCGGCGCCCAGCTTGCCGATCACCCGTTCCACATGGGCCTTGGCGGTGCCGGTGGTGATGCCGAGTTTTTCACCGATCTCGCGGTTGCTGAAACCGCCGGCCACCAGACCCAGCACCTGGCGCTCCCGGGCGGTGAGGGGCTGGGCCTGGGGCGTCGTGCCGTTGCCACGCTCGGTCATGCGGCGCAACAGGCGGGCGCTGACCGCACTGTTGAGGGCTTCCTCGCCCTGGGCCACCCGTTGCAGGGCGCTGATCACTTCATCGCGGCTGGCATCCTTCAACAGGTAGCCCACGGCGCCGGCTGCCATCGCCGCTTCCAGGTGATCGGGGCTGTCGTCCATGGTGAAGATCACCACCTTGACCTCGGGTTGGCGCTGTTGCAGCAGGCGCGCCGCCCCCAGGCCATTGAGCTGCGGCATGCGGATATCGAGGATGGCGATGTCCGGGCGCAAGCGTTCGCAAAGCACCAGGGCTTCTTCGCCGTCCTTGGCCTGACCCACCACGGCAAACTCCGGGTTGCCCGCCAGCAGCGCGACGAAACCGGTGCGGGTCACTTCATGGTCGTCCGCCAGGACCAGGCGTATTACCTCGCTCATACAGGTTGCTCCACAGGTTGAACCGGCACTCGGGCCTGAATCCGGGTGCCTTGGCCGGGTTGGCTATGGCAGGTGAAATGACCGCCCAGCAAGTGCGCGCGCTCGTGCATGGCCACCTGTCCCAGTTGTTCAACGCCCTGGGTCGCCAGGCTGAGAAAGCCGCAGCCGTCGTCACTGACGCGCAGCAGGGCGTGGCGGTCTTCCATGGCCAGGCTCAGGCGCACCTCGTCGGCCCGGGCATGCTTGAGAATGTTGTTGATGGCTTCCTGGGCGATGCGGAACAGGGCGATTTCCACGGCCCCCGGCAGGCGCTCCGGGCAACGCTGCTCCCAGTGCACGCTCAGGCCCGCCTCCCGCAGGCGGTCGGCCTCGCGGTCGATGGCCCGCAGCAGGCCGAAGTCGTCGAGCACGTGGGGCCGCAGGCCGCCGATCAGTTGTCGGCCCTCGCCGACGCAGCCCTGGGCCAGTTGCAGGATGGTCTGCAGTTCGTCGTTCAACTCGCTGGGCAGTGACGGGCAGCGCCCGGCGAAACCTTGCAGGCGCTGATGCAACCCGGCCAGGGTTTGGGCCAGCCCGTCGTGCAGGTCATAGGCGACGCGCTTGCGCTCATCTTCCTGGGCGCTGAACAGGCGCAGCACCAGTTCCGACATGCTGCGTTCCCGGGCTTGCAGGTCCTGCAACAGACGCTGGTTTTCCAGGTGCGCCGCCAGCAGCGTGGCCAGCAGTTGCAGGGATTCCAGGTCTTCGCTGTCCGGCGCGCTGATGGGCACGCTGTTGGCCAGCAGCAGGGCGCCAAAGGCCTGGCCATCGGCACGGTGCAACAACACCCGCAGTACCGAAGCCGGCTCCGTGACCGGGCGTGCCAGCCACTGGGGTTGCTCGGCCAGGGCGCGCAGGGCCTTCAGGCGCTCGCCGTGGCCATGCTCGGCAGTGGTGCGGACCACGCCGTCGGCGTTCCACTCCAGCAGTACGCCGTGATCCATGGCGACAAAGGCACAGGCGCGCTGCACGACGCGCAGGCGCATCTGCTCGGGAGGCAGTTGCAGCAGTTCCTGGCCGGTGTCCACCAGCAGGCGCAGGCGCGCGGCGCGGCTTTGCGATTGCCGGTACTGGCTGCGCAGGGCCAGGGCGCTGCCGGGATCGAGGGGCGGGGTGGACATGACAGGACTCCAGCGGGGCGTCGGTGTGATTGAGCGGGCCGGGGCATTAGACCCTGTGACCTGGGCTGCGCCTATCTGCCGAATGGCATAGGCCGATGGCTCCAGTTGGCCGATGGCGCGGGCGGCGGCCCTTGGCACAGTGTGGCTCATTGAAACCCACTGGAGTCTGCCAATGAAACTGAAAACCACCGCCCTGGCCCTGTTCTTCGTTCTGGGCGCCCCTCTGGCCCAGGCCCTGGAAGCCACCCCTTACGTGTACCGCACCGTGGCCGAGCAGCCGCAGAATGTGCAAGACCGGGAAATCGCCGGCTTGTTCGATCGCTGGAACAGCGCCCTGCAGACCGGCAATCCGCAAGCCGTGGTCGGCCTCTATGCGCCCAACGCGGTGCTGCAACCGACCGTCTCCAACCAGGTGCGCAGCACCCACGCGCAGATCCAGGACTACTTCGAGCATTTCCTGGCGTCCAAGCCGGTCGGTCAGATCAACTACCGCGAGATCCGTCACCTGAGCCCGGACGCGGCGATGGACAGCGGCGTCTACACCTTCACGCTGACCGCCGCTGACGGCAAGCAGCAGCAGGTCCAGGCTCGCTACACTTTCCTCTATGAGCGCCTCGACGGGCAGTGGAAGATCCTCAACCACCACTCTTCGGCCATGCCGCAAGTGCAGCCGCAGTTGCAGGCCAGCCACTGATTCATCCGCGTCACCTCTTGCGCCGAGCCTGTGCTCGGCGTTTGCCTTACTGCTCGCGGTAACGCCCGGGCGTCATGCCGAACCAGCGCATGCAGGCCTTGTGAAAACTGCTCTGGTCGCGAAAGCCCAGTAACGCCCCGATGTATTTGACGCTGCGCATGGAGTTGCGCAGGAAGCTGTGGGCCAGCATCAACCGGGCTTCATCCTGCAGGGCCGAAAAGTGCACGTCTTCATGGCCCAGGCGCCGTTGCAGGCTGCGGGTGCTGACGCCGACCCGCTCGGCGATGTGCGGCAGGTCGCTGGGGGCGCCCCGGGCCAGGCATTCCGAGAGGGCCCGGCGCACCCGGGCGGTCATCGAGCCGCTGAGCAGCACGTTGAGCCGGCTGCGGGCGTATTCCATGTGCAGCACATCCAGGGCCGGGTCGGCGGTGGGCAGGGCGATGGCGCAGTCCTGGTGGCTGAAGGTCAGGCTGTTGTGGGGGGCGGCGAATTGCAGGTTGTCCCCCAGCAGGCGCCGCAGGGCCCGGGTATCCGCAGGCTCGGGGTAGGTGAAGGCCGCAGCCAGTGGGCGGGGCTTGTGCTGGGGCAGCAGCCAGTGCAGCAGGCCCAGGGTCTGGGCCGTGCCGGCGTCGATCACGGCCCGGGGCATCAGCGAGGGCGCGGCGGTGACATCGAAACCTATCAGTTTCAGCGCCTGGGGATTGCGCTCCAGGCACATGCAGAAGCCATTGCTGATCAGCGCGTGATAGTCCACCAGGCGTTGCAGGGCCGCCCCCAGGGTTGCGCAGGACATCACTGCATACCCCAGCGCCTTGAGGTTGGCCGGATGGGCCTTGCTGTAGGCCAGCAGTCCGAGATCCGGATTGCCCGTGCGCCGGGTCGCCTCGCCCATGACTTGATAGACCAGTTCCAGCCTGACGCCCTTGGGGTTTTCATCAACGTCCTGGATGCTGCTGCCGAACTGTTTGAGCAGGGCATCGACATTGGCGCCGCCCTCTCTCATGACATCGGCAAGCACCCGAAAGCTGGCGCTGGTCATTCTGTGCATAGGTCTTCCTGAACTAATGGCTAAATGATATCGATGAGGCCTTTTGCATGATTGCAATAAACAAAAGGCCGCAGACGATTAAGCCGAGGCCAGGGTTTCCGAGGACAAGCGAAAGGTATCCGGGAACACTTCCTCAAGGGGCGAGGGAGGGTCGATCATGGTCGGGCAGGGACCCTTGAGTGACCACGACGGCCGGTTCGTCGGGTGCTGCTTGTCGGGGTGCGCCTTTGTCTTGCCTATGGATCTGTCATGCAAAGCAGCAAAGACTTTTATCGCGAACTGGCCGCAGGCCGTTTGATGCTGGCGTTCCAGCCGGTGGTATGGCTGCCGGACAGCAGCCGGGTGCTTTACCACGAAGGGCTGTTGCGCCAGGTCGATGCCCAGGGCGGGGATGCCTATCCCCTGGCGCTGCTGGAGAAACACCCGGTGATGCGCGAGCTGGACCGCAGCGTGGTGCTCTGTGTGATCGAGGGTCTGCAGCGTGACGAACGCCTGCGCCTGGGCTGCAACATCTCGGCCCGCAGCGCGATCATCGACAACTACTGGTCCACCATCATCGAGCTGTTGCAGGAGGCTCCTTCCGTGGCCGCGCGGCTGGTGATCGAGATCACCGAAAGCGCCACGCCGCCGAGCATCGAGGCCGCCAGCGAATTCGTCCTGTGCCTGCGGGCGTTGGGCTGCCGGGTGGCCATCGATGATTTCGGGGCGGGCCTGGGCACCCTGGAATTCATCCGCCAGACCCGGCCGGATATCGTCAAGATCGACAAGGGTTACATCCAGCGCGCCCGTGGCGAACTCAACAGCGCCCAGACCCTCAGCCACCTGGTGCAGCTGTGCAAGACTCTGGCGCCTTGCGTGATCATCGAAGGGGTCGAAACTGCTGCCGACCAGAGCCTGGCCACGGCCTGTGGTGGCGAGTGGGGGCAGGGCTATCTGTTCGGTCGCCCGCAGGTGGATCGCCTCGGCCGGCGCTGCTGTCTGGAGCAGCGGGTGGCGGAGCTTTGCGCGCCGGATCAGGCGTAGCGGTGCTTGGGCCAGGGGCCGGGGATGGCCGGCGGCTCAGTCGGGATGGGGGGTAATGGGTGGGGTGTTGGCCGTTGGATCCTGCACCTGCGCACCGAGGGGCAAGGCAGGCAGGTCTTCTTCGGGCACCGGCCGGCTCCTGACGTGCATGTCGCGCTTGGGCCGCTCCGGCTGGAACGCATCGTAGGGCAGCAGCACGGTGTCGAGCGTTGCGTCCAGGGGCAGGCTGACGATCATCAGGATCGGGCACACCACCGTCACCCAGCAGCCGCCGGTGAGTATGCGTCCATAGCCCATGTCGTAGCCGGTGAGCAGCTGCGCGTTGGTCCTGGTGCTGCGGTAATAGCGATCGTCGCGCCAGTCCATGCTGCCGCCGCGGGCCATGTAGGTGCCGCAGCCAGTCAGCAGCAGGGTGTTGAGCAACAACAGGTAGTTGATGATTCGGATGATCGGGATTCCATTCAGGTAGCGGTTGGGGCGGGGCTCAGGGCTTGCTCGCGTCGTAGGGCAGCAGCACGGTGTCGACGGCGGCGTCCAGGGGCAGGCTGGCGACCATCAGGATCGGACACACCACACTCACCCAGCAGATGCCGGTGAGCATGCCCGCGTAGCCCATGTCATAGCCGGTGAGTATCTGCGCGTTCATCGTCGTGCCGCGGTAATAGCGATCGTCACGCCAATCATGGCCGCTGCGCGCCATGTAGGTGCCGCAACCGTTCAGCAGCAGGGTGTTGAGCAGCAACAGGCTAGGGATGATTCGGATGATCAGGCTTCCACGCAGGGTTGAGACAGGGGGCGGCGCGGATCAGTGATTCATCGCGTCATAGGGCAGCAGCGCGGTGTCGGCCACGGCATCCACCGGCAGGCTGACAATGGCCACCACCGGGCAGACGATGCTGACCCAGCAGAAGACCGTGGCGTAGCCGTCGTAGCCACTGGAACCACGCATGGTCAGCAGCTCGATATTGGCCTGGGTGCCTTTGTAGTAGTCGTAGCCGGTATGGGCGTTGGGCGTGCGGGCGATCAGGGTGCCGCAGCCCGTCAGGGACAGCAGGGACAGCAGAAGTACAGCGTTGAGGGCTTTGATGATGCCATTCCTTAGCGAGCAGATTTTTGCCGCGCGCATCGTCGCAGAAGCCTGGGACGCACGCTAGATAGGCTCGAATAAATAATCGGCACCCGCTCAGATCGCTGATGGAATCAACAGCAGCAGATCGGTATCGCCGATGTCCACGCCGGCTTGGGTCAACAGGGTGCTGGCCTGGCCTCGGTGATGGGTCTGATGATTGAAGAAATGCACCAGCAGGGCATGGAAGTTGCGCTCGGCGACCACGCCCCGGGTGTTGGCGTAATGCAGGCTGCTGTCCAGGTCGGTCTCGCTCAGGGACTGGCTGAAATCGAGGATCAACTGGTCCAGCCATTGGCGCTGCTGCCAGAGCCCGCGCAGGTCACTGAACAGCAGGGTCTTGAGGTCCTGTGGCTGGGCCACCTGCTGCAGAGGGGCCAGTGCCGGATGCTGCGCAGGGTGCTGGGCAAAACGCTTGAGCCAGATCGTGTCACCGGCCAGCAGGTGATTGAGGGTACCGAGGATCGAGCCGAAAAATGCCTGGCGGTCGAGCACGATCTGCCCCTCGGGCAGGCTCATGGCGGCGTTGTACAGCTTGGCGTTCATCCATTGGTTGTAGCGGGCCATCAGGTTCAGGTGTTCGGTGCGGTTCATGGCCGTTCCTTGTGGTGGTGTAGGGCGCTCGATCAGGCGGGCATCAGCTTCGCAAGGAGGATGGCCGGCGCGCAAGGGCGGTTTGAAAATGCCCGTGCGATGGGCGTTTTCCAGGCCTTCGAGGCATTAAAAAAAACGCCCCTTTGGCCCCGATAACATCGTTTCTCGGGGCTTGGGCTTTTCTCTATATTGGCCACCAGATCCAGCGCGGCAACAAGCCGCGCACCCTTTATGGTGAGCCGTTGCAATGAATAAAAAACCTGAACGCACAGGGCTGGAAAATCCCGGAACCGCCACCCGGGTGGTCTGGGGCGGAG
Organism: Pseudomonas sp. JDS08PS003; assembly: GCF_045013505.1. NCBI lineage: Bacteria > Pseudomonadati > Pseudomonadota > Gammaproteobacteria > Pseudomonadales > Pseudomonadaceae > Pseudomonas > Pseudomonas sp. JDS08PS003. Next base: position 4,709,008 of record NZ_CP120724.1, on the reverse strand, counting down.
AGCAGATCCGTCATCCCTACAACGCCACGCAAACGCCGATTATCGCCAGCGCCGCCTATGGCTATGACGACATCGACCAGTGGTACGACGTGGCCCTGGGCAAGGCTCCGGGCTTCATCTACAGCCGCATGAGCAACCCCACGGTGGAGACCCTGGAAGCCAAGCTGCGGGACCTGGAAAACGCCGAATCGGCGGTGGCCTTCAGCAGCGGCATGGCGGCCATCAGCGGCGTGCTCTACAGCTTTCTGCGCCACGGTCAGCGAGTGGTATCCACCAAGGACAGCTACGGTGGCACCAACAAGATCTTCGAAGAGTTCCTGCCGCGCATGGGCGTGGCCGTGACCCTCTGCGAAACCTTCGACCAGCAGCAGATCGAAGCCGAGATCGCCAAGGGCTGCGACCTGCTGTACCTGGAGACCCCGACCAACCCGACACTGAAGATCGTCGATATCCAGCGTCTGGTGAGCGCGGCGAAAAAGGTCGGCGCCCTGGTGGTGGCCGATAACACCTTTGCCACGCCGCTGAACCAGAACCCCCTGGCGCTGGGCGTGGATGTGGTGATTCACAGCGCTACCAAGTTCCTCAGCGGCCACGGCGATGTGCTCGGTGGCGTGGCCTGCGGCAGCGAAGCGCTGATGAGCCAGGTGCGTCACTACCGGGAAATCAACGGTGCCAGCCTCGATCCGTTTTCAGCCTACCTGATCATCCGCGGGATCAAGACCCTGGCCCTGCGCATGCGTCAGCAACAGCACAGCGCGGCGCAACTGGCGCAGTTCCTGCTCAACGAGCCGCTGGTGGAAGCGGTGAATTACCCAGGGTTGCCCAGCCACCCGAACCACGCCGTGGCCTGTGCGCAGATGCGCGGCTTTGGCGCCATCGTCAGCTTTGTCCTGGCGGGCGGCATGGACAGCGTCAAGCTGCTGTTGCCGCGCCTGCGCTATGCCCACTGCGCCGGCAACCTGGGGGCGGTGGAAACCATCTACGGCCCGGCCCGCACCACCAGCCATGTGGAGAACACCCTGGAAGAGCGCCAGGCCCTGGGTATCTCCGAAGGCCTGGTGCGGATCTCGGTGGGCATCGAAGACACCGATGACCTGCTGGCAGACCTGCAACAGGCCTTTGCCTGGCTGCGCCAATCCCTCAAGCAGAATGCGGCGCCCGACGCCGTCCCTTCCCTGAATGCCCGGGCCGAGGTCGCCCACTGAAAGAGCGCGCAACACCCCCACAGCAAGGCAGCCCGTGGGGGCTTCATGAAGAGGAATAACAATAAAAACCTGGTGGCATCCGATTTGTTTTCTGCCCATTTCCACAGTCGCAGAAATTGAGACTTGCCCTGACAACTTTCATGAGAACCATCATGTCCCTACAAGAACAACAGACCGACTTGCGCGGCGGCTTCAAGCAAGAAATGCAGACCCGGCACATCGTCATGCTCGCCCTCGGCGGGGTGATCGGCACCGGGCTGTTCCTCACGTCCGGCTACACGGTGAACCAGGCCGGCCCCCTGGGGGCGGTGATCGCCTATATCATCGGCGCGCTGATGGTGTACATGGTGATGATGTGCCTCGGCGAACTGGCGGTGCAGATGCCCGAGACCGGCTCCTTCAGCACCTACGCCACGCGCTTTCTCGGCCCCGGCACCGGCTACACCGTGGCCTGGCTGTACTGGCTGACCTGGACCGTGGCCATCGGCTCGGAATTCACCGCCGCCGGCATCCTCATGGCCCGCTGGTTCCCCGACACCCCGGTGTGGATCTGGAGCGCGCTGTTCGCCATGGTGGTGTTTTTGTCCAACGTGGTCTCGGTGCGGCTGTTCGCCGAGACCGAGTTCTGGCTGTCGCTGGTCAAGGTGATCACCGTGCTGGTGTTCCTGGCGGTGGGTGGCGGGGCGATCCTGGGCCTGTTGAACATCGATCAGGCCCACAGCATCGGCTTGAGCAACTTCACTCGTGAGGGGCTGTTCCCCACCGGTTTCATGCCGATTGCCATGACCCTGCTGGCGGTGTCCTTCGCCTTCTCCGGCACTGAACTGATCGGCATTGCCGCCGGCGAAACCCGCGACCCGCAACGCAACGTGCCACGGGCGATCCGCACCACGGTGCTGCGCCTGGCGATCTTCTTTGTCGGCACCATCTTCGTCCTCGCCACCCTGTTGCCCCGGGAGCAGGCCGGCCTGGTGGAAAGCCCGTTCGTCACGGTGTTCACCTACATCGGTATTCCGTACTCGGCGGACATCATGAACTTCGTGATCATCAGCGCGCTGCTGTCCGCCGCCAACTCCGGGTTGTACGCCGCCTCGCGGATGCTCTGGACCCTGAGTGACCAGGGCCATCTGCCCAAGCAGTTCTCGGCCCTGACCCGCATGGGCACGCCGCTCAACGCGATCATCGTGAGCATGGCCGGCGGTGCGGCCTCTCTGCTCAGCAGTGTGTTCGCCCCGGACACCATCTACCTGGCCCTGGTGTCGATTTCCGGGCTGGCGGTGGTGGTGGTGTGGATGAGCATCGCCGCCAGCCAGATCGCCTTTCGCCGTCACTATGTGGCCAACGGCGGTGATGTTCGCGAGCTCAAGTTCCGTGTCCGCGGCTATCCCTGGGTGCCGCTGGGGGCGTTGTTCTGCTGCGCCCTGGCTTGTGTCGGCATCGGTTTTGATCCCGAGCAGCGGGTGGCCCTGTACTTCGGTCTGCCCTTCATCGCCTGGTGCTACTTCGTGTATTACATTACCCGCAGTAGCCGCCAGCGGCGCCTGGCCCTGGCACCTCTGGCACGCTCGTCCGATGCCTTGCAAGGCTGAAGGACGGGAGCGGTATCCAGGGTGTCCATGAGAGCCAGGCCATGAAGCAGAAAAGCTTGCCCCCGCTGAACTGGCTGCGCGCCTTCGAAGTGTCCGCCCGTTGCCTGAACTTCACCCACGCCGCCGAGGAACTGTTCCTCACCCAGGGCGCGGTGAGCCAGCAGATCCGCCAACTGGAAAGCCACCTCGGGGTGGCGCTGTTCAAGCGCCTGCCCCGGGGCCTGGACCTGACCGAGGAAGGGCGCTCCTACCTGCCGGTGGTGCAGGACGCCATCACCCGGCTGGCGGTGGGCACCAACGAAATCTTCGGCCAGCACCAGCACCGGCCGATCAAGGTCCGCGGCAGCCTGGCGTTCTTCGTCCACTGGCTGGCCCCCAAGCTGGTGACCTTCCAGCAGGCCCAGCCCCAGGTGGACCTTCGCTACATCAGCAATATCTGGGTCAAGGAACTGGACGGCGAGGACGACATGGAGATCCGCTGGGGCCGCGGGCACTGGCCGGGGCTGGTGGCCCAGCGCCTGACCTGGGACAGCCTGTTCCCGGTCTGCGCCCCGGCCTTGCTGGCGCGTTTGCCACTGCAGGTGCCGGACGATCTGGCCCGGCATCAACTGCTGCATGTACTGGGCTATGAGGAGGGCTGGGGCTACTGGCTCAAGCGCGCCGGCGCCAGTGGCGTGGACTCGTCCCGGGGCATGCAGTTCGACACCCTGATCTCGACCTTGCGCATGGCCGAGCTGGGCCAGGGCGTGGCCCTGGCCCGTTCCTCGATGGTCGCTGAAATGCTTGCTGACGGGCGTCTGGTGGAACCCTTCGAGCAACGCATCGAGGCCAGCGAGTCCTTTTATCTGGTGCGCGGCGCCGACGCCGAGCAACACCCCGATGCGCTGAAGTTTTCCACCTGGCTGGTGGAGCAGGCCCATCGCTACAAATGACTGGCCGGAGCCAAGCATGCGTTATGTGAGTACCCGCAGTGCCACCGAACAGGTGGATTTCGCAACCGTGGTCCTGTCCGGCGTGGCGGCCGACGGCGGGCTTTATGTGCCGCAGCAGTTGCCCAGTTTCAGCCCCCAGGAAATCGCCAACTGGTCGACCCTGGATTACCCCGAACTGGCCTTTCGCGTGCTCAGCCCCTTTGTTGGTGACAGCCTGCCCGAGGCGGACTTCAAGGGGCTGCTTCGGCAGGCCTACAGCGGTTTTGGCCATCGTGCGGTGGCGCCGCTGCGCCAGATCGATCGCAATGAGTGGCTGCTGGAGCTGTTTCATGGCCCCAGTGGTTCGGCCAAGGACTTTGCCGCACGCCTGCAGGCCCAACTGGTGAGCTACTTTCTCCAGCGCCGGCAGCGGCGTGGGGTGCTGGTGGGGGCCACCAATGGCGACACCGGACTGGCGGCCATCGAGGCCTTCAAGGACTGCCCGCAGACGCGACTGATGGTGTTCTATCCGCAGCACGGGGTGCCCGAGCAGCAAGGGCGGCAGTTGCAGGCGGCGCACCAGCCGGGCCTGTGGCGCTTCGCCGTGGAGGGCAGCTTCGATGACTGCCAGACCCTGGTCAGCCGCTTGCTGCGTCAGTGGCCGTTGGCCGAGCACGAGGTGATCGGCTTCAACTCCAGCAATTGGGTCGGGGTCATGGCCCAGTTGGTGCTGTATTTCCACGCCGTGCTGCAACTTGGCGGGGGCCAGCGGCCCATCGGCTTCAGTGTTCCGGCGGCCAGTTTCGCCGAGGTCTATGCCGGCTACATCGTGCAGAAAATGGGCCTGCCCATCACTCAGATGATCGTGGCCACCAACCGCAATGACGCCCTGCACCAACTGTTCCTGAAGAACCAGTATTCCCGGGGGCAGGCCAGCCAGAGCCTGTCGCCGGCCATGGACCTGTCGCTGTTCGCCAACCTGGAGCGCCTGGTCTGGGAGCTGTATGGCCAGGACCCGGACGCGGTGGCGGTGCTGATGCAGGGCTTCGAGGACAACGGCGAGATGACCCTGGACAACGAAGCCTGGCTGCAGGCGCGGATGATCATCGACTCCTATTCGGTCAGCGACGAAGAGACCGGCAAGGAGATCGTCAGCCTGTATCGGGACACCGGCTACGTCATTGACCCCCATGCCGCCACCGGGGTTCTGGCGGCACGCCTGTACCGCCGCAGCCTGGTGGCGCCGATGGTCACCCTGGGGGAGATTGCACCGGCCAAGTCGGCGCGCCTGCTGAGCTCGCTGGGCCTCCCCGGGTTGCCGCAAGAGCCGGTGGCACAGCCTTCGACGCAGCAGTGGCAGACGCTGGCCGCGGATGACTTTGGCGCGCTGCTGCACTGCCTGGAGTCCTGGTGATGGGCCGGTGCAAGGTGAGCCCATGAAGCGGATTCTTGATCCTCTGGACGAGCGCATCCTGGCCGAACTGACCCTCAACGCCCGGGCCGCCCACGCCGAGCTGGCGGCCAAGGTCAACCTGTCGCGCAATGCCGTGCGCCAGCGTATCGAGCGCCTGGAACGGGACGGGGCGATCCAGGGCTACACCATTCGCGTGGGGGAGGGGCGGGGCGCGGACACCCGGATCAATGCGCTGATCTTCGTCTACCGCTACGACCGCATGCGCGGCGCCGAAGTGCTGCAGGCCTTGCGTGCCATGCCGGAGATCATCCAGTGCGAAGTGCTCAGCGGCGAGTTCGATGTACTGGTGCGGGTCAGCGCCGCCACGGCGGAGCGGGTGCATCGGGTGTGGAATGACATCGCCGCCTTGCCCGGGGTGGAAAACACCGTCACGTCCTTTGTCCTGTCCTCGGTGAGTTAGGGGCTGTCTGCCTGCTTGAAAAAGCCAACCAGTGTTGGCTTTTTTGCTTTTTTGGCGCCGCGGAATGTGCCCGTTCATGCCTCATGAACAGGTGTTGGGCGGTACGCCTTGAAATGGCTTCGGTGGAAATCTGCGCGGGTAGCCGATGGCTCGAAGAAACGCCTCTGGCGGATCAACAGTCCGCTACCAAGAAACCTTTCCTGAAAATTCAGAAGTGTCTGATGTGTCGGTTATTGGGGTTAATCCAGTATCGGCACCCACTGCAAGGCCCGTATTCCGGGGGGATACGCCGTTTGCTGGGGTGCTCGGTGCTTGTTTGACGCCAGGATAGTGGCACATTAATATCGCCGCCCTGTCTTGACCCTTGCTGCCCTTTCGAAGGACCGAATATGCCTATCTCCGCCCTCGGGATGAGGTTGTGCTGTGCCTTGTCTTGCCTGCTGCTGGCCGGCCCCGTGCACATGGCGATTGCCGCTCCCTTGCCTGCACCGACCTTCAACCCCGGCGACCAGGATCTGATCCTCTAATTCCGCTTTTTGCCTGAGATATTCGACATGGACGTTCGTCAGTTTGCCTTTCTGGCCCGCCAGCCCTCGGCTGCCCTGCAATTGCGTGAGTCCTTCTGGGGCCTGCCGAAACGCGGACTGGCGTTCATCCTCGCCAACGTGATGTTCTGGCAGCCGCTGGTGGTGATGGCCGACGGCATCGTGGTCAACGGCAGCGGCACCAGTCTCGGTCAGGCCGGCAATGGCGTGCCCATCGTCAACATCGCCGCCCCCAATGGCGGTGGCTTGTCCCATAACCAGTTCAGCGACTACAACGTCGGCCAGCAGGGCGTGATCCTCAACAACGCCATCAACCGCACCCAGGAAACCCAACTCGGCGGGATCATCCTCGGCAACCCCAACCTGGGTGGCCGCGCGGCCAATGTCATCCTCAACGAAGTCAACGGCGGCAGCCCCAGCCAGCTCAAGGGCTACACCGAAGTGGCCGGGCAATCGGCCCATGTCATCGTTGCCAACCCCTATGGCGTGAGCTGCAACGGCTGCGGCTTTATCAACACCCCGAAAGCCACCCTGACCACCGGCAAACCGGTGATCGAGAACGGCCAGCTCCAGCGTTACCAGGTGGATCAAGGCAGCGTGTCCATCGAGGGCGCGGGGCTCAATGCCAGCAACATCGACCAGTTCGAAATCATCACCCGTAGCGCGAAAATCAACGCCGAGATCCAGGCCAAGCACCTGGCGGTGATCGCCGGGGCCAACGATGTCGATGCCAAGACCTTGAACGCCACGGCCCGCGCCGCCAACCCAGCGGATGCGCCGCAACTGGCCATCGACTCATCAGCCCTGGGCGGCATGTACGCCGGGGCCATCAAGCTGGTGGGCACCGAGGCTGGGGTCGGGGTCAAGCTCGACGGCAAGCTGATCGCCAGTGGTGGCGATATACAGCTGGATGCCAATGGCCAGTTGCGCATGGTGGAGGCAAGCGCGGAGAAGGGCGCGGTGGCGATCAAGGCGCAAAGCCTCGATGCTAAGGGCGCGGTCTACGCCGGCACCGATCTCAAGGTGCAAACTCAAGACGACCTGAACAACCACAGCACCCTGGCGGCGGCCAACAGCGTCACCCTCGGCAGCGGCGGGCAACTGAACAACCACGGCATCATCGAAGCCGGGGTCAACCTCGACAACAGCCGCAACCCGAACGGCGATGTCACCCTGACGGCGCAAAACCTGAACAACACTGGCAAGAGCGTGGTGGCCAGCCGTGATTTGACGGTCACGACTACCCAGACTTTGACCAACCAGGGCGGCACCCTGAGCGGCCAGCGCCAGGTGACGGTCAGTGCCGGGACTCTGGATAACAGCCATCAGGGCAAGCTGCTGAGCGCCGAGCGCCTGCAACTCAATGCCGATCAGGTGCGCAACGGCCAGGGCGGTCTGATCAAGAGCCAGCAGTCCCTCAACGCCACCCTGGGCCACCTGGGCAACAGCGGCGGCGAGCTGTCGAGCCAGGGCAGCAGCACCCTGGTGCTGGCCGGGATGGACAACCTCACCGGCGTGGTACTGGCGCAACAGACCCTGGAGATTACCGGTACTGCGGAACTGGACAACCAGGGCGGGCTGCTGTCTGGCTGGCAGGGCCTGACCCTCAAGGGCATCGGCCTGAACAACAGCAACAAAGGCACCGTCTCCAGCCTCAAGGGCGCTGTCGACATCACCCTCAACAACGCCTTGAACAACAGCCAGGGCGGTGGCCTGGTCAGCCAGCAGGCCCTGGACGTCAAGGCCGCGAGCCTCGACAACAGCCTCAAGGGCGTGATCTCCAGCGCGGGTGCACAGAGCCTCAAACTCAGCGAGCGGCTGGACAACAGCCAGGGCGGTTCCCTCGACAGCGCCACCACCCTGACCCTGCAGGCCATGGCCCTGGGCAACCAGGGCGGCACAGTCAACGCCAGCGGCGACCTGGAATTCATTGGTGGTGACCTGGACAACAGCCACGGCACCTTCACCGGCAAGCAGGGCGTCACCCTCGACCTGCTGGGACACTTGATCAACAACCAGGGCACGCTGTCTGCCGCCGGCCCCTTGCTGCTCAAGCGCAGCACTAAGGTTGAGAACCAGGGCGGCGACCTCTCCAGCCAGCAGTGGCTGCGGCTGTTCACCGAACACTTGGACAACCGGCAGAAAGGCCGGGTAGCGGCCAATGATTCAGTGTTGATCAGCGCCAGTGGCGAAGTGCAGAACAGCGATGGCGGAGAGATCCTCAGCCGCGAAGCCGACCTGCAACTCAATGCCGAGCGTCTGGACAGCGCCAAGGGCCTGCTGCAGGCCAAGACCAACCTGGGCCTCGATGTGGCAGCCGCCGCCGGCAACCAAGGCGGGCAAGTGATTGCCCAGCAGGGCGACCTGACGCTCAAGGCGGCCCACCTCGACAACCGCGCGGGCAAGGTCTCGGCCCTCAACGGCGGCGCCACTCTGGAAACCGCCGCCGATGGCCGCCTCGACAACCGTGACGGCGCGCTCTTCGCCCAGCAGGCGCTGCATATCAGCGCCAAGGACCTGGACAACAGCGCCGGCCAGATCAGCGCCCGGCAGATCGAGCTGGAACTGGCTGGCGCCCTGGACAACCGCCAGGGCCTGATCGAAAGCCGCAGCACCCTGGCCACCGCCGCCGCCAGCCTGGACAACCAGCGCGGGCAACTGCGGGCCCTGGGTCTGGCGAGCAAAACCCGCTTCGATATCGGCGGCACTTTCGACAACCGCGACGGCTTCCTGGAAACCGCCAACCACGACCTGGCCTTCGACGCCGGCGGCTTCAACAACCGCGGCGGCAGCCTGCTGCACAGCGGCAGCGGCATGTTCGGCATCTCCATGGCCAACCTCGAAGACGTCGGCGGCCGCCTGAAGACCGCCGGCCAACTGACCCTGGAAGCCGAGCGCTGGACCAACAGCAGTGCAATCCAGGCCGACCAGTTGCTGGTCAAGGTCGACCACCTGACCCAGACCGCCGATGGCCAGCTCCTGGCGGGCAACGGCCTGACCGGCAGCGGCAGCCACTGGAGCAACGACGGCCTGATCGGCAGCGACGCCGCGCTCAACCTCGACCTGAGCGGCAACTACAGCGGCAAGGGGCGCCTGAGCAGCATTGGTCAACTGGACCTGCATGCCGCCCAACTGGATCTGGCGGACAGCGCCAGCATCGCCGGCGGCGCCAACAGCACCCTGAAGATCGAGGGTGCGCTGAACAGCGCCGGGCGCATCACCGCCAGCCAGAAACTGCAACTGAACGCCGCCAGCATCCACAACCTTGGCACCCTGGGCAGCGGCGAAGACCTGAACCTCAACGCCGCCACCCTGGTCAACGACCACGGCCTGATCTCCAGCGGCGGCAATATGCAGCTGCTGACCACGAGCTTCACCAACCGCTACGCCCAGGTGTACAGCCTGGGCACCGCGCTGATCGCCAAGGACGACCAGCAAACCCGCGCCGACCTGCTGGACAACCGTTCAGGGGATATCGAAAGCCTCGGCAAGCTGAGCATCGCCGCCACTACCGTCAACAACGTCATGGACGTGCTGCAGTACACCGAGCATGAGAAGAGTGCGGCCAGTATCACCCGCTTGCCGTGTGAGTGGATTGGTTGCGACGACCGCGGAGGCGGCCGCATCAACGGCTTCTGGGAAGTGGCCGAAACCGATCGTCTGCGAGTGACCAACAGCAGCGCCGCCGCCAGCCTCAACAGCGGCGCCGACTTGCAGATCGACACCCAGGTACTGACCAACACCAGCAGCTTGATCACCGCGGCCGGCGACCTCAACGTCAAGGCCGAGACCGTCCACAATCAGGGCCTGCAACCCCAGGAAATCACCACCCTGCGGCGGTATCAGAGCTTCGTCAACGAGACTGGTAACGCCGCCGCCCATGCCGCCGCGTTCAACGCCCGCAACAACCCGACTCCGTCTGCCAGCTTTGCTTCCGACCTCAGCGCCTTTATCGCCTGGACCGGGGTATTGCGGTCCTCCAGCAGCAAAGTGGTGGACGGCGACCAATCCTTTGCCGCCACCCTCCAGGCCGGTGGCAAGGTCAACCTCAAGGCTGACAAAACCCTCGACAACAGCGTGATCCGCTCCTTCTACGAGTACGTCGGCGCCGGCAAGACCCTGACCGACACCGGCGTTGGCAACGGCTACTCGACGCCGATCCGGATCAACCCGCAACTGCCCCCGGAACTGGCCCAGCAACAGGTCAACCCCCTGGTACTGCCGGGCTTCACCCTGCCCACCAGCGGCAACGGCCTGTTCCGCCTCAGCGGCCAGGGCAGCACCTTGGCCCAGGCCCCGACGCCTGCGCAGATCGCCGGCCTACCGGACGCCGCAAGCCTGTCCCGGCCGCACAAGTACCTGATCGAAACCAACCCGGCGCTGACCAACCTCAAGCAGTTCATGAGCTCGGACTACCTGCTGTCCCACCTCGGCTACAACCCCGATGAAAGCGCCAAGCGCCTGGGGGACGGTTTCTACGAACAGAAACTCATCCAGCAAGCCATGGTGGCCCGCACCGGCCAGCGCTTTATCGACGGCCAGGACAGCAACGAAAAGCTCTTCAAACATCTGATGGACAACGCCATCCAGAGCAAGCAACAGCTTGACCTGTCGGTGGGCGTGACCCTGACCTCCGAACAAGTCGCCGCCCTGACCCACGACATCGTCTGGCTGGAAAGCCATGAAGTGAACGGCGAACAGGTGCTGGTGCCAGTGCTGTACCTGGCCCAGGCCAACAACCGCCTGGCGCCCAACGGCTCCCTGATCGCCGGCAAGGATGTAAGCCTGATTGCCGGCAAGGACTTGAACAACGTCGGCACCCTGCGCGCGGCCAATGACCTGTCGGCGGTGGCGGGGGAGAACCTGGTCAATAGTGGGTTGGCGGAGGCGGGCAATCGCCAGGATCTGCTGGCGGGCAACCATCTGGTCAACCGCGCCGGCGGCATCATCGCTGGGCGTGATGTGACCCTGACCACCACCCAGGGCGACGTGATCAACGACCGCACCCTGACCACCCACCAGAGCAGCAGCGAAGACTACGTCCGCGAGCAGCGCCGCGATTTCCTCGACAGCGCCGCCCGTATCGAAGCCGGCAACAGCCTGAGCATCGACGCCGAACGAGACTTCGACAGCAACAGCAGCGTCCTGCACAGCGGTGGCGACACCCGCATCAAGGCCGGTCGCAACGTCAGCCTCAACGCCGTCGAGCAAGTGGTCAGCAACGACCGCGGCATCGGCAACCTCGACCAGAGCAAAACCCAGCACGGCGCCACCCTGGAGAGCGGTGGGAACCTGAGTATTGAGGCCGGAGGCAACGTCACCGCCGTCGCCAGCCAGATCGACGCCAAGGGCGACGTCTCGATGACGGCCAAGGACCACCTGACCCTGGCCTCGGCCGCCAATGAACAACACTGGGCCAGCAAGACCGGTACCACCAAGAGCGAAGAGGATCGCGTCCACCAACAAGCCACCACGGTGACGGCGGGCGGGGATGTGATGCTCAAGTCCGGCCAGGACATGACCCTGATTTCCAGCAAGGTCAAGGCCGGGGATGAAGCCTATCTGGTGGCTGGTGGTCAGTTGAACCTGCTGGCGGAGCAGGACAGTGAGTACTTGCTGTATGACATGAAGAAGAAGGGGGGCTGGGGCAGCAAGGAAACCAAGCGCGATGAAGTCACCCGGGTTACCCATGTTGGCAGTGAGATCAGCGCTGGTGGCAACCTGACGCTCAAGAGCGATGGTGACCAGAGGTATCAGGTCGCCAAGCTGGAGAGTGGCAAGGACATCACTCTGGATAGCGGTGGCGCCATCACCTTCGAAGGGGTGAAGGACCTGCACCAGGAAAGCCACGAGAAGACCAATAACAACTCTTTCTGGGTGTCCTCCAAAGGCAAGGGCAATACCGACGAAACCCTGCGCCAGACCCAGATGGTGGCGGCCGGCAATATCGTGATCAAAGCCGTTGATGGCCTGAAGATCGATGTGAGGCAAGTCAACCAGCAAACCGTCAGCCAGAGCATCGACGCGATGGTCAAGGCCGACCCGCAACTGGCGTGGCTCAAAGAGGCCGAGAAACGCGGCGATGTTGATTGGCGGGTGGTGAAGGAGATCCACGACTCCTACAAGTACAGCAACTCTGGGTTGGGGCCGGCTTCGCAGATCATTATTGCGATTGTGATGGGCGCCGTGATTGGGCCTATGGCGGGTGGTCTGGTCGGTGGTGGTACTACCGGTGCGGTTGTGGGAGCTGTTGCGACGGGGGCGTCGACCAATGCGACCGTCAGCTTTATCAATAACGGTGGCAACCTTGGTGCTGTATTCAAGGATGTGACCTCTTCCAACGCGATGAAAGGGTATGTGATCTCTGGTGTTACTGCGGGGCTTACATCTGCTTACTTTGACGGTTGGACTGGCACTCATACTGATACGGCAACGAATCAGGTTATTGGGCCGAACCTCAGCACTTGGACAGGTGTTGGGCAATTTGCTGCGAGCCAAACACTGCAGAGCGGCACTTCCATGCTGTTGAGCAAGGCTCTGGGGCAGGGTGGCAGTGCAAGTGATGCACTGAAAAGTGCCTTGTTCAACACCTTGGCGGCGGCCAGCTTCAATGCGGTGGGTGATTACACCAAAGGTGTTTTGAACGACGGCATGCCTCCCAAAATATTGATCCACGCCATGGTTGGCGGCCTTCTGTCAAAAGCAACTGGCGGCGACTTCAAGACCGGCGCTTTGGCGGCGGGTGTAAATGAAGCTGTGGTTGTCCAGTTGGACAAACTGGTGAGTGGTAACAAGACACTGCTGTCCATGAACTCGCAGATTGTGGGTGTGCTAGCAGCTGCTGCGCAGAGAGATGCGGATGCGCAATCGATAGAGAAGGGCGGCTGGGTCGCAAAAAACGCAACGCAGTACAACTATGCAGGGCATCAAGAAATTGACGACTTAGAGGAGCAGGCGCGTAACTGTAAAGCTCTTGGAAACTGTGATGAGGTCAGGGAGCGGTTTAGAAAACAGAGCGTTAAGCTTGATGATGAATTGGCGGCCGATTGTGCTAAAAATCCAGCCCTTTGCACGTTCTTGTATGGGGATCTCCTGCATGACAGAAATAGCCTGCAGGAGCGTCTTGGAAAGATGTATTTTGATGACAGTATTCCTTCGATGTTTAAGGAGGACTTGCATCGTTATCAGTTACAGAATACAGCTGCTATAGGGGTTCTCATTCAGGCTCAGACTGAGTCTGCTCTTGAGAGTAAAGGGGTTTCGCCGGAAAAAGCTGCCTGGGTAAGTAAGCTTGTTGCTGCAATGGGCGGTTTTCTGGGCGGGAAGGGTAAAGGTGGAAGCGGTGCTACAAGTGGGAAAGTAGCGGCTTCAGGTACTAGTAAACCTATTATTGATCATGTTGTTGTGTCTTCAGGTAAGGCTCCTAAAACAGCAGCACCAAACTCTATATATGAAATCTCTCGTGCGGATGGAAGTAAAAGTGTAACTTATTATGATAGTCAAGGACGGACCTTTTCACGGGAAGACTATGGTCAACAAAGAAGTCACGGTAGTTTAGGGTATGGTGTGGATGGGCGAGCAGTGCCCCATGAGCATAAGATTGAATATAATAGTCGGGGGTTTGTGGATAAACAGTATTATCGCGAAATCGATGCTGATGGTAAGCCTGTTGGAGCTTGGATTCTAGATAAGTAGAGGAGGACGGTTATGTCAAATGATGTTTGTGGTTATGTTTGCCCTGCTCCAAGTCTGGAGTCCTGGATGGCGTTGGAAAAATATATCTCAAAAAGTAAGTTGGGGATTCAGAGAATAATAAGTAATGAGCTTTTTAATTATCCGTCAGAATTTACTCCTGATATAGACACTTTTATTTTTTTGATAGGGGATAGACCGGGGTATCCTAACGCAACATATTTGACGGATTATAATGAATATGATCCTGATTTCTCAGATATTGGTTTTCCTTGTCACCCTAAAGACAGAGTTAAGATGTTGTTGGGCGCTATAGGAGATATATTTTCAATATGTAAGTCTGAAAAGATATGTTTTTCTATAACGGATAGTAGTCAGGTGGAGTTCGTGAAAAGAATTTGCTTTTCTGAGATGTTTGATGTGGTGATTGCTGACTTTGAAAAGTATCAAGCCCCTCCTGATACTCTTTATGAAGTAAGGCGCGGTGGTTGTATTTAAAGTTAAGTGTGGAGGGGGTGTGTTTAAAGTGAGCGAAATTTGAATAATAGTGGGTGAAAGATTTTTCATTGGTGATTAAGTTTTTGATGCTGAAGAGACGACTAGGTTCTTATCTTTAACTTTTATGGGCTTATTGACTTGAGATTAATTAAAAACATTCTGCAGGTAGGCGTTAATACTAATGGCGTAAGTGGGAGGTGTCCAAATAGCCGGGTTACATATACATCGCCTGGTGGAAGGAGCGTAATTTTGGCGTTGAGTGGGAGTTTTATTGGTTTTCGTTGAGATGGATGATGACTAAGCTCGACTTGAGAAGGTTGGGGGTGTAAATGCTTTTTTTTCTTATTTGTGCGTCTATTTTGAACGTGAAAAGATCTATTTATGAAAAATGGTATATCTGAGGAGGTTGTTGAATTTGTTTTTATTCCAGAGATAAGTTGGTGCTAAATTCTGCTCAGTGGGAAGGGGTTTTGGTGCGTAGTCAATTTTTTAAAGGCTGAGTTGGAAAATAAAAAGTTTGAATAATGGCGTTCGAATAGGGCGTGGTTGTCTACCTCAAGCGGGATATGATGCTGCCGTGATGATAGTGCTGAGCCGTGTAGAAGGTCGTTATCTGGTCAGGGATGAGTCGCTGGGAACTGTTGCGAAATAGAGTAAATCAGCCTTTTATTGATCTGAATTCGATTAATTGTAAGAGAAAAAGGGCGACCTTCAAGCCGCCCCTTTTTGCTTACTGAAGCACCTGCTCCTGCATCCGCCTCGTCGTCACATCCATCAAATCACACCCATCGCGCAACAGAATGCTGCACACCAGCGACAGTTCCTGCAGTACAACTGTACCTTTGGGCGCTTCATCAGAAACCGAGAGGTTCTCAAGTAGTTGAGTCACAGCGCGAATGCGATACGCCGCTGCATCGTGGAGGACGTCAATGGGGGCTTGGGTATCGATCAGTAGTGAGGGAATGTTGCAGTCGTGGCCGGTAATCGGCATGTATCTGTTCATGGTTAGTTCTCTGGTAATGGGAGTCATGCTGTCCCTACCGTCGCCAAACGAAAGGTGGCAGCTGTACGCAGGTTGGCGAACCGGCACCAGATAAGCCGGCAGACCCAAAAGGATCTCCCACGCACAGCCGCCATGAAGCGATTGTGCGGGAGCAAAAGTACCTGCAAGCAGAGGCTTTTGCATCAATTCTGGTGTCAGGTCGCCAAACCCGGTCGTCCTTTCAACGACCCCTCGACTATATCCAGCGCTCCCCCTGTCCTTAAAGCCCCATTCCTACTGGATTGTCTGCTTCTGCCGTAAGGCAATTCCTAATTTGCCGAGAGTATCTTTTCGAGTCGGTTCGCCGTGATTTTCCTGGCCTACAATGCCGTCCCGCATTGCTCGCCACGGTTCATTCCAGCGTGGCAGCCAACAGTCGAAACCGA
The DNA here is from genome assembly GCF_045013505.1 of Pseudomonas sp. JDS08PS003. NCBI lineage: Bacteria > Pseudomonadati > Pseudomonadota > Gammaproteobacteria > Pseudomonadales > Pseudomonadaceae > Pseudomonas > Pseudomonas sp. JDS08PS003. Next base: position 4,693,266 of record NZ_CP120724.1, on the reverse strand, counting down.
CCAAGGAAGACTTTCACCTGGTGGATCAGGGTAGCGCTGCCATTGAAGGCACAGATCTGAATGCCAGTAATATCGAGCAGTTCGAAACCATCACCCGCAGCGCTAAGAGCAACGCTGAGATCCAGGCTTAGCATCTGGCGGTGATCGCCGAGGCCTAAAATTTCGACGCCAAGGCCCCCAGGACCACGGCCCCGACGCCTGCGCAGATCGCCGGCCTGCCGGACGCCGCAAGCCTGTCCCGGCCGCACAAGTACCTGATTGAAACCAACCCGGCGCTGACCAACCTCAAGCAGTTCATGAGCTCGGACTACCTGCTGTCCCACCTCGGCTACAACCCCGATGAAAGCGCCAAGCGCCTGGGGGACGGTTTCTACGAACAGAAACTCATCCAGCAAGCCATGGTGGCCCGCACCGGCCAGCGCTTTATCGACGGCCAGGACAGCAACGAAAAGCTCTTCAAGCACCTGATGGACAACGCCATCCAGAGCAAGCAACAGCTTGACCTGTCGGTGGGCGTGACCCTGACCTCCGAACAAGTCGCCGCCCTGACCCACGACATCGTCTGGCTGGAAAGCCATGAAGTGAACGGCGAACAGGTGCTGGTGCCAGTGCTGTACCTGGCCCAGGCCAACAACCGCCTGGCGCCCAACGGCTCCCTGATCGCCGGCAAGGACGTGAGCCTGATTGCCGGCAAGGACTTGAACAACGTCGGCACCCTGCGCGCGGCCAATGACCTGTCGGCGGTGGCGGGGGAGAACCTGGTCAATAGTGGGTTGGTGGAGGCGGGCAAGGGCCTGAATCTGACGGCGGGCAAGGATCTGCTGAACAAGGCCGGTGGTGTTGTCGCAGGGCGCGATGTGGCCTTGACGGCAACTGATGGGGACGTGGTTAACGAGCGCACTTTGACTCGCCATCAGAGCTCCACTTCCATCAGTAATGAGCAGCGCGATTTTGTTGATAGTGCAGCGCGTATCGAGGCCGCCAACAATCTGACCCTGACTGCAAGCCGGGACCTGAAAAATACCGGCAGCGCATTGACCGCAGGCGGTGATGCGGTGCTCAGCGCTGGGCGTGACCTGTCCATTACGTCCACCGAACAGGCGAACAGCAGCAATGGCCAGTTCAAGAAAGATCTCTGGACGCGTAGTCAGACCACACAAAATGCCAGTGACGTCCAGATAGCCGGCAGTCTGAAAGCAGCAGCGGGTCAAGACATTCAAGTTGTGGCGAGCAAGGTTGCTGCCCAGCAAAGCTTGTCGATGGTTGCAGCGCGAGATGTGACCATCGAGTCTGCGGCGAATGCGGGTCATAGCTCGTTCAAAACCAGTAACGGTAGAAGTTCTGACGATCAGGTTCGCCAGCAGTCTTCACGCGTAGAGGCGGGTGGTGATCTGTCGATCAAGGCAGGCCAGGATCTGACGTTGGTGGCCAGCCGGGTTAAAGGGGGGCAGAACGTCGCCCTGGATGCCGCTCGCGATCTCAATGTGCTGTCGGCAAAGGATGAAACTGCCTCTTTCATGTCCAAGAAGGGCAAAGGCTCCTTTGGTCAGAGCAGCAGCAAGCAACAGGAGAGTTACCACAGCACCAACGTCGCCTCTGTGGTTGAGGCCGGGAAAGACCTGACCCTCAACACCAGCAAGAAAGCCGATGGCGGCATGAGCATCAACGGCGGCCGCGATGTCACGCTGATCGGTAGCCAGCTCAAGGCCGGTGCAGACCTGATGGTCGGCGCCACCGGCGATGTGGCGATCCTCTCTGGCGTCGAGGAGCACGGCTCCTACAGCAAGAAGACCAAGTCCGGTTTCCTTGGCCTGTCGAAAAGCGGCAAGAGCCAGTTGCAAACCACCGCGACCCAGGTCGGCAGCGGGCTGAGTGCCGGCAACGATGTGGTGCTGGCAGCAGGCAACGATATCCGCCTGCGGGCCAGTGAAGCATTGGCCGGCAACGATGTGGAACTGCGTGCCGGGCTGGTCAAGGACAGCGGTGACATCAATCTGGTTTCGGCCAATGACACGGCCTACAGCCGCAGCGAGCAGTACAAGAAAAAGGTCGGGCTTTCCTCCTCCGGGGCCAGCGTCTCCTTTGCCTCGGCCAAGGAGTCCGGGCGCCAGGCGCAAAGCAGCACCAGCGTGGGCAGCCAGGTGCTGGCCGAGCGCGATGCGAGCCTGAAGGCCGAGCGCGACATCAATGTGGTGGGCAGCGGCATCAGCGCCGGGCGCAATGTCAGCCTCGACGCCGGACGTGACGTCAATGTCGTGGCGGCACAGAACAGCTCGGCGGAGCAGGACTGGAAGAAGAGCAAGCAAGTCGGCGTGGGCGTCAGCAGCGACGACAACGGTGTCAGCCTCTTCGCTGGTGCCGAGCGCAACAAGGAGAAGAATCGCGTCGAAACCCAGACCGCCGCCGCCAGCCAGATCAGCGCTGGTGCAGACCTGTCGGTCAACGCCAAGCGCGACATCAATCAGATCGGTTCCGACCTTCGGGCCGATCACGACATCAACCTGGTGGCCGGTCGCGATATCAAGATCGACGCCGCCCGGGAAGTGCGGGTGACCGAGCAGCAGCGTGAAAGCGAGCGTAATGGCCTGGGTGTCACCATTAACCACAACTATGGCAAGACCAAGGACGCGGTCAACGGCGCCGGCGACGGTGAAAACAACACCAGCAAAGCCTCCAGCACCCTCAAGGCCGTCGACTCGGTCAGCCAGTTCCTCGCCGGGCCGACCGCTGACGTCAAGCTTGGCAACAGCAAGCAAAGCAGCAGCCAGGAGATCATCGAGCAGAGCAACCGCTCTTCAACCCTGCAGGCCGGCAACGACCTGAACCTCACGGCCAACAACGACGTGACCGTCAAGGGCAGCCAGTTGGGTGCCGGGCGCGACATCAACATCAAAGGGCGCGACGTCACCCTGGATGTGGCCAAAGGCAGCATCAGCGAGGAAACCCGCAACACCGAGATGTGGGGCGGCATTCACGGCGGCACCAGCGGTGGCTTCAAGATCGGCGTCGGCGGCAGCTTCGGCACCGCCAGCAGCGAGAGCAGCCAAGGTTCCTCCACCGCCACCCAACTGGATGCCGGGCGCGACATCAACCTCAAGGCCAGCAACGACCTGAACCTGATCGGGACCCAGGCCCAGGCCGGACGCAACATCGACCTGGATGCCGGTAACGACCTGAACATCCGCGCCGCGCAGAACGACCACAGCAGCGAGAACAACCGCAACAGTGGTGGTGGGGAGATGGGCTTCACCTTTGGTTCAGAAGGCGTGGGCGTCTACGCCAGCGTCAGCATGGGCAAAGGCAATCTGGAGCGTGAAGGCGAGCGCCAGCAAGAGGCTTATCTCTATGCCGGGGAGCGTCTGGGCTTCACCAGTGGCAAGGACACCAACATTTCTGGTGCCAACCTGCGTGGCGATGAAGTGATCGGGCGTGTCGGGGGAGACCTGAACGTCGCTTCGGTCGCCGATACCGGCAAGGTCAAGGGCAAGGAATTCGACATCAGCGTCACCGCCACCTTTGGTCCTGCTCCGGGGCTCAGTGGCTCGGTCGGTTATGGCCAGACCACCGGCAAGACCGACTGGGTTGAAGAGCAAACCCGCATCACTGGCAAGAACAAGGTCGATATCCGCACCGAAAACCACACCCAAATCGACGGTGCGCTGATCGCTGCTGACAACGGCAACCTCAAGCTGGACACCGGCACCCTGGGCTTCAGCGATATCGCCGGCAAGGACAAGGAACACGGCTATTACCTGAACGTGGGCGGCACCTACAGCTCCGGTAGTGGCACCACACAAGACAGCAGCCAGGTGGGTAAAGGCAAGGAAGGTGAAACCGGCTGGAGCGTCAGCGGCTGGGATTACCAGAAGGACCGCGAGCAGATCGTGCGCGCCACCGTCGGGGCGGGCGAGATTGTGGTGCGCAAGGATGTCGAGACCGGGGCTGATTCAACGGCCGGGCTGAATCGGGATGTGAGCAAGGCGTATGAGATCACCAAGGATGAGGAGTCGCGTACGGATTTGTATGCGAGCAGTTCTTCCCTTGGAGCGGTGGCGAGCCCGAAGAAGGCGTATGAGCAGTGGAAGAAGAGTGTTGAGTTGTATGGGGAAAAAAGCCGGGAGACGATGGTAAAGCTGACCCTTCTCTTGGCCAGCATGGGCGTTCTAATCGCGTCGCCAGACAATCTTCAGGGCACATCCGAAGACATTAATAGAGTCCTGGTAGAAACCGAAAACTATCTAAAAGCCTTCAGTAAGGATGAGAACAGACGTGCGGAGGCTATTGAGTTTCGCCTGAGGGAGCAGTTGGGAGACTTAAATTCCGATGGGGAAAAGATTCTTCTCGCTCGGATGAAGGAAATTGTCCGCGAAAGCCCTGAGAAATCAGTTGAACTGACAGCAATGATTTCCACTCTGAGAGGTTCTCCTACAACGGCGCAGAATTATGTACAAGGGGTAGCCTATGTTGGAGTAATGGCAGCACTTGCTGCGGCTCTGGTCTATCCTACTTTGACACCTGAAAGTCAAGAGCGGATGCGTAACTCTGCTAATTCGATGATTAAAGCTGTAAGCCAAGATTTCGCTTTAACAAAGGAGCAAATGCAGAACCAACTCAAGGTTACGATGGCAGCCTGGGAAATGGTCACCCTCATGCCGTTCCCAGTTCATCTACTTGATGACGAAAACCGAAAGCTGGTTAATCCGATTGTTATTACATCAGGATGGAACCCCGCCAGCGGGGGCTACGCTGAGGGTGGCGGAGTTATTACAACGCCGCATACCGGCGGTACTCAGCTGGATGGAGTGCAGAAGGATGGTGCCTATGTGACTCCGGAGCACAAGCTGAATCCGGGGGTGATGTATAGTGAGGATGGCTCAGTAAAAGGAACTGGGGTATTACCAAAGCCATTAGTCTCAAAAGGTTCCGATGTAACGCCTGAAATTATTAAACAAGCATTGCAAGGCGATTCTGCTATTAGTACGCAAAAGGCTGTGTCACTTCCCATGATTCAGCGATATGTTGATAGGCTTTTGAAGGGCGATATAGCACCAGCAATTGATATGGATGAAGATGTGATTATCGAAGGGAATCATCGATATATAGCGGCAAAGATATTGGGTAGAGAGCCTAGCGTAAAGCCTGGAGCGTTATCTCCAAATAAAGTTGAATTAAAAAGGCCGGTTGGTGAATTGAAAATTGATCCGGTAGATTGGGGTGATTAATGATCGTTTTAAAATTTGAGACTGGAGAAAGTTTAGAGTTTGCGTTCGATAGCTTTGCTGGTTCAGATTTGAGGGGGGTAAATTTACATCGTGCAATATTTGAAAGTCTAGACCTCGTTGGTACAGACTTTACTGGTGCGAATTTGAGAAATGCTGTTTTTGATTTCTGTACGTTGAGTGGAGCTAAAATGGGTAAGACGGCATTGATGAACGCTACATTTAGCTGCTCAGTAATGAGAGGTGTTGACCTTTCAGACTCAATTGCTGCGTATGCTGATTTTTCTAGAAGTGATCTTTCAATGTCTAATTTGAAAAATGCAGATGTGGGAGGTGCTGACTTTAGAGGTGCTGACTTGTGCGGCGCTAATGTTGACGTCAAGCGAATAGAGGAAGCTGATTTGTTTGGTGCTAAATATGATGAAAAAACTCTATGGCCAGAAGGGTTTTATCCTGAGCTCCACGGTGCAGTTAAGGTTAAGACTTAGTGTTGGGTTTTTAATTAAGTGTTTGCGGCGATAGCCCTATTTTATCGATGGAGAGATACATTTTGAGTCAGGTAGAGTTAACCGGTTCAATAGGTGTTTATGATCTGGCAAGCCCTATAAAGCGTCTGGCTGGATACGTTGTTGATATGGCGGTTGTATTTTTTATTCTGTTTTTGAAAAGCTTCATGCTGCATTTGTCTGTTCGCTTCAGCTCAGAACTGGGTCTGACGGTTTTTCAGGGGGTTGATTATTTCTTGACTTTGCTTGCTCTCGCCTACTTTTTGTTTTGCGATGCGCTGCCCAATGGGCAAAGTCTGGGGAAGCGTCTATTCAAGATGACTGTGGTTGGCTTTCCTTATGGACCATCCTGTACCCCTCTTCAATCAGCCTTGAGAAATTTGCCTAAAGCGTTATTCAGTATTTTGGATGGTGTATTTGTATTATTTGGTTTGCGTCGACGACTTGGCGATATGTTGGCTAGAACTGTTGTTACCAATTTGTGAAAAAATATAGTCGAAAAGAGCGGGATAAAGGTGGCGCTGAGATATTTGAAGAAATATTGGACATGTCTTGCCAATGCGGAGTGTTTGACAAAACACCGAATGTGCTGAGCGATCGAGAGACTATCATCTGGTCTACTACTATGTAACAAGGCTAAAGGGGTGGCTCTAATACCGCTCCTTTTTGTTTATGCTAATAGCTGACCTTGCATCCGTCGCCCCGCCACATCTATTAAATCACACCCATCGCGCAGCAGAATGCTGCACACCAGCGACAGTTCCTGCAGAACAACTGCACCTCTGGGCGCGTCATCAAAAATCGCGAAGTTTTCCAGCAGTTGAGTCACGGCGCGAATGCGATACGCCGCGGCATCGTGAAGGACGTCAATGGGGGCTTGGGTATCGATCAGCAGCGAGGGAATGTTGCAGTCGTGACTGGTAATCGGCATGTATCTGTTCATGGAGTGAGCTATTTGTAGTTGGATCTAGGGTTGAAATGATTTAAGTATTAGATGGGGTAAGGGGCGGAATGTGGATGGTGGTGTTAGTTATGTTGAGTTTGCGGCTTCTTTAAAATCTTTTGGTAGTGGTATTTTTGATTTGTTGGATCTGGTTTTTTAGAAGTAATATATTTGGTGGTAGGGTGGGAGTTTTGGAGTGTTTTTTGGAAGGTGCAAACTCTAATCGTATTGAGAAGTGGTTTAAAGTATGAGAATTCGTCGGCCCCTTGAAAAAAGAATGAGGCAACTAGAGGCTTCGGGGCGTGGTCGCTTTTATGAAGTGGTAGGGCGGGAGCAGGTTCTATGTTCAGTTGAACTTGAGGCTGATACTTTAGATATTTTTGTAGATGGTTTTTCATTCGTGAGTGGGGGTGAGGTGCGTAAGGTTTTATTTGATGATGTGCTTGCTATTAAAAGCCATTTGAATGTGAGTTTATTTTCTGGTGGAAGAGAGAGTTTTGATTTTTTCTGCCCATAGATATTGAGTATGAGTCTTTTAATTTTTCTCTTTCAGTACCTTTTTTGAGCTATTCCAATATTCTAAATATTTTGACTGGGCTCAGGGATGACTGGTGTAAGTGAGTCTTGGGCGGTAAGGGAAGATGGTAATGAATAATTTGCAAAGTGTGGGTCTTAAGTTGGATGTGGGGGTATTGCAGTTTGTGTCAGTTAATATTTATGTAAATGATGGGGTTTTTGATTTTAATATATTTTGTGCGCTTGATAGTGGGTTTTCTGGTTTTTTATCTGAGAAGTTTTTCTGCAGGCTGTATAGGCGTGATATAGAAAGGTTGATATCTTATTTTGATAGTCATGTTAAAGGTCTGGTGGCGGGGGAGTTGGCTGAGTCATTTACTTATGTAAATTTGGAGAACGATATGCACATAACAGCCCTGAGTGGTGATGCGGTCGATTTGTCAGATGGGGAGTTTTCAATACGTATATTATTTAATTGTGGTCAGGGCGAAAAGGCAACGACAAATACTTACTTTGGGTTTGAGACGGTTGTCGATGTGTCCGATCTGAATAAATTTTGTATTGGGCTTAAAGGGTTTTTGGCTAAATAGTGATGCTTGGTTTTCAATGGGGCTTTGCTCCCGAAGGCGGGCGTATCCGGTGAGGGATAATAATGAAAATAATTAGACTGATGGCTGACTATTAGTGTTTTCCGTTGTGGGATGTATCACCAGGGTCTTATGGGGATGTTGATCCGGATGAATATCCCATTTCACAAAAGCTTAAGTCAGATCGGATGTCATGGGCATTGAAGTATGATGGAGCTTTAGATACGGAATACCCTCTACACTCCAAATTTCCCAGTGATGCAGATGAGGCGGAGTTTAACGAAGAAGGACGTTGTCTATTGGTACGGCCAAGGGGGGAATTGAAAGACTATGTTGTGATTGGCAAAATGCTGATGTGACTATTGAATTTTTTTGGGGGCGGGGATGGGCGAATATCATTACTTATGTTGTAAATCATGTCGGATCTCTTTGAATCTGGGCAAGAAATTGGGGCGAGAACATTCTCGTTTGGTTGTGCAGGGGGTATATTCTGACAAGCATCGAACTTGGCTTAATGACGGTCGTGCGTGGTTTATTATCCAGGCTTTTATGCAGCAGCATCAGGGGCATGAGCTTATGTTTGTCAGTGATACAGAGTTTCCGCAGATCCAGCTTTATGACTATGTAGAGGGTGATGGGTTTTTGGTTTAGAGGGAGTAAAGAGGGAGGGTGATGAATTGGAAATTGCACTTGTGTAAGTGGCTCTAAATTCTACTCGGCTGGAACTGCTCCAATAGAATTTTTCTGGGTGGACTCAATGGAAATGACTGAAGAATTTTTGGAGGCCACAGATCTGGACTGCTTGGATGTCAATGTCTATTTCAATAGATAGGCTTTATATAAAAGATTGTGTTCCTGATTTTACTTGATATATTTCAAGGTTGAGTGTGTTGCTTGAGAAATTTGGTGCGACTGAATTTGAATGTGAGGTTATATTTTAGATTGTTTTGATTGCGTTTGAGGAGATGCTTTGTGGAAATGTTAAAGAAAGAGTGTGTGGCAAGTATCACTCTTTATGATCTTAGGGTTTCAGAGGGTGAGTTGATGGTGTTCGCGGATTGCATAGACATGGTTATGAAAAATTTTAGCGATACAGTTCTTGCGGAAAATACAGTGTGTGAGTCGAAGGAGGAACTTTCTTTCTATCTTGATGAGATTAAGGAGTTGCTGAAGGGTATGGTCCATCAGGAGTACTTGCCAGAGCGTTTTAAGGAAGGTCTTTAATTGTGTGTCTGTCAGGAAGTTATTTATAGACTTGTTGGGTGTAGGGATGGATTTTTATTGGGGTGAAAGTGATGGTAGACGCTGGCCGTGCTGTCGCTCAGGTGTCTTGAATGGAGATGGAGTTGATCTAATCGCCTGTTTGTTAATGGATGATGGTGGTCAACCTTATTTGGAAACTGTGCCATGGCTTGATGAAGGACTGGACAAGATTCGTCAGATAAGCAGGGATCAGATTGAAGTGATTGAATGGAGTCGTGATGCTTGGGGCGTAGTTCTTGCTGGTAAGGTGGCGAAAATATATTCCTTGTATGATGAAACGTATTTTTTAGATGTGACTCTTGAAGATTTTGAAGGCGCATTGCTAGGGTGGAAGAAGTTCATTATCTCGTAATAGATGTTGGTGGGCGTATGTGTCGATTTTTAAATATCTCTAGGTGGCATACATATGACGGTTCTAGACGCTGATTGGCAACCTGAGTTTGGTTCAATATTCACTTGGTTTGCAAAGGATAAATTTGGACGGGTTGCAGTAATGGTGAATAACTGCTTCGGAGATTTGCCCAGGGAGTTGCTCAGGATTGCCGAGGTTGAGTCACTACTCGATCGAATGAATGAATATATGTGGGAGGAGTCAAAAGAGTTTTATGATTACCCGATAGTGAAAGATGGCAGCTTTGATGTGGACCTGTATTCCGCTTGTCGTCATCGAAGTAACTTGTGTAAAGGTTTTATTTTAGATGAGTTTGAGAGTGATTTGGCGGAAATGGGTAACTACAGTGAGGCCAATTTACCTGTTAATAAGGGCTTCTTTGTCTATCACGCTATTGAAGGCAGCTATGAGGGTGAGGACTATCCAGTAGGGTACGATGGGACTACCAAGATGGGTGATTATTTTAGATATCTGGTCCCGACAGTTTTCGCCTCAGTCGAGGACTTTCCTGAAGCATTGCGAAGAGGCATCGCTGTTTCGGATCGCTTGGACTTTACAGTTGATCGGTTGCTGGATAACGAGCGTATAAATGAATATTTCCCTACTATGTACCAAGGCTGAGGGGAGGCTCTAATACCGCCTCTTTTGGCTTATGCTGCTAGTTGGTCTTGCATCAGTCGCCCTGCCAGATCCATCAAATCACACCCATCTCGCAGCAAAATGCTGCACACCAGCGACAGTTCCTGCAGAACCACTGCACCATCGGGCGCTTCATCAGAAACCGAGAGGTTCTCAAGTAGTTGAGTCACAGCGCGAATGCGATACGCGGCTGCATCGTGGAGGACGTCAATGGGGGCTTGGGTATCGATCAGCAGCGAGGGAATGTTGCAGTCATGGCCGGTAATCGGCATGTATCGATTCAGAGTCGTCATGGGGCTTCCTCCTGTATCAATCAGAGCCATCACCCTCTGCCGCCAAGCAGAGAAGGGTGACGGATTGCACAAGGTTGGCGGACCAGGGATATAGGACCTGGCACTCCCGAAGGTGTCCCTGCGCAACCCGCCATGTTTCTATGCCCGCGCACCTGGCTCCAGGCGTGGGCAAAATGCTCAGCAAATACAGCAAAACGGCATATTTCACTGCCCGAGCCAGCCCCCTAACCTTGTGTCCATCAGCTTCTCAACCCGGATGGAACACAACAAAAATGACTGAATACAACATCGCCCTGGTGGGCTTCGGTGGGGTCAATCGAGCCCTGGCGCAATTGATTGCCGAGCGCAATCAGGCATGGAAAAAACAACTGGGTTTCAGTTTGAAAATCGTCGGCATCAGCGATCTGTTCCTCGGTTCCATCGTTGCTCCCCAGGGGCTGGACGCCGGCCTGCTGAGCAAGCTGCCAGCAACCAAAGGCGCTTTAGCGCAACTGCCCGGTGGTCAGGTAGAGGCGCTCAACGAGCAGGTGATCAAGGACTCTGGCGCCGACATCATTGCCGAGGCCACCTTCACCAACCCGGTGGACGGCGAGCCGGCCACGACTTTCTGCCGCTGGGCCCTGGAGCAGGGCAAGCATGTGGTGACCACCAATAAGGGCCCGATTGCCCTGCACGGCGCTGAGCTCAAGGCCCTGGCCCAGCGTAATCAGGCGGCCTTCGAATACGAGGGCGCGGTGATGAGCGGCACCCCGGTGATCCGCCTGGCCCAGCAGTCCCTGGCCGGCAGCGAGCTGCTGGGTTTCGAGGGCATTCTCAACGGCACCTCGAATTTCGTCCTGACCCGCATGGAAGGCGGCCTGGACTTTGCCGAGGCGGTGGCCGAGGCTCAGGCCCTGGGGTATGCCGAGGCTGATCCGACGGCGGATGTCGAAGGCTTCGATGTGCGCTTGAAGGTGGTGATCCTGGCCAATGAACTGCTCGGTGCACAGCTGAGCGTCAGCGACGTCAGTTGCCGGGGCATCTCCGGTCTGACGGCTGCGGACCTGGAGCAGGCCCGGGTCGAGGGTGCGCGCTGGAAGCTGATCGGTTCGGCCCAACGTCAAGCCGATGGTTCGCTGCAGGCCAGTGTCGAGCCGCGGCTGTTGCCGCTGGCCCATCCGCTGGCGGGTATTTCCGGGGCGATCAACGCGGTGTCGTTCAACACCGGGCTGCTGGGCGCGGTGACGGTGTCCGGGCCGGGCGCCGGGCGTATCGAGACCGCCTTTGCCTTGCTCTCGGACATCATCCACATCCACCAGTCGCGCTCGAGCCGCTAGGAGCCTGCCCATGAACCTGTCACGCCTGGCGCCGGTCGCCGATTCGATTGAAGTCTGCAGCCCCTTCGATGGCCGCGTCATTGGCACGGTGCCACGCCTTGAGGCCGGTGCCGTGCCGTACCTGTTGCAGCAGGCCCGCCAGGGCGTAAAGGACTGCGCTGCGCTGCCGCGTTATCAGCGGGCACAGATTCTGGAACGGGCGGCCTTGAACATTGAGCGCGACGCCGAGCATTTTGCTCGACTGATCGTCGACGAAGCGGGCAAGACCTTGAAGCAGGCGCAGAAGGAGGTCAAACGCTGCATCAACACCCTCAAGCTGTCGGCGGAAGAAGCCAAGCGCAATGCGGGCGAGGTGCTGCCGTTCGATGCCTATGAAGGCTCGGAAAACCGCCAGGGCTGGTTCTCCCGCGAGCCTCTGGGGCTGATCCTGGCCATCACGCCCTACAACGATCCGCTGAATCTGGTGGCGCACAAGCTGGGCCCGGCCATCGCCGGGGGCAACGGGGTGATTCTCAAACCGTCGGAGCTGGCGCCGTTGTCGGCCATCAAGCTGGTGGAATACCTGCGTGATGCCGAGCTGCCGACGTCGGTGGTGACCCTGGCCACCGGTGGCGCGGAGTTGGGCAAGGCCCTGGTGGCGGCGCGTGAGGTGCGGATGATCTCCTTCACCGGCGGCTTTGTCACCGGTGAGCAGATCGCCCGCAGCGCCGGACTGAAGAAGCTGGCCATGGACCTGGGAGGCAACGCGCCGGTGATCGTGATGGCCGATTGTGATCTGCAGGCCACGGTGCAGAGTTGTGTGTCGGGGGCGTTCTGGGCGGCGGGGCAGAACTGCATCGGCACCCAGCGCCTGCTGGTCCAGGCCTCGATCTATGCGGCCTTTCGCGAGGCCTTTGTGTGCCTGGCCCGGGCTCAGGTCAGTGGTGATCCGCTGGCCGACACCACGGATATCGGGCCGATGATCAGTCTGCAGGCGGCGCAGAATGCGCAGACAGTTGTGGATGAAGCCTTGCAGCAGGGCGCGCGCCTGCTCTGTGGGCATCGGCGCCAGGGTTCCTGCTACGCCGCCACGGTGCTGGAGAATGTCGACCACGGCAGTCGCCTGTGGCAGGACGAAGTGTTCGCGCCAGTGGTGGTGCTGCAGCCGTTCGACGATCTGGATCAGGCCATCGCCCTGGCCAACCAGCCTGAATACAGCCTGCACGCGGGGATCTTCACCAACGATCTGCGCACCGCCATGGACGCTGCGCGGCGGATCGAGGCGGGTGGGGTGATGATCAACGATTCGTCCGATTACCGTTTCGATGCCATGCCGTTTGGCGGCTTCAAATACGGCAGCCTGGGCCGTGAGGGAGTGCGGTTCGCCTATGAGGAAATGACCCAGCCCAAAGTGGTGTGTCTCAACCGCCTGGGCTGAGGCTGGTTACAGCAACACGACAGGTCGTCGGGCACCGGGCAGGTTTGGTCACCTGCCCGGTGTTTTTTTGCCTGGGGGCCGTGCTGTCGAATCGACCCGCACAAAGGCAGTGGTAAAGTTCGCCCACTCAGGAAGAACGATGGGGCAAGCGCTCGGATGATCAAGGTGTTGTGGCAACAAGGGCGCGGCCTGTGGCTGGCGCTGTTTCTCGGTCTGCTGTTACCGACACTGGTGGTGGCCGAGCCGGCCCCGCCCGGGCTGCTGAAGATCTCCCTGGATCGCCGGGTCATCGATCTGAGCAACACGCTGGACGCTGCCGATCAGCAGCGTATGGAGAACAAACTGGCGGCACTGGAGCAGCGCCGTGGCGCGCAGATCGCGGTGATGCTGGTGCCCAACCTTGGCCAGCAAAGCATCGAAGCCTTGAGCAACCAGCTGTTTCGCTCGTGGAAACTGGGGCGCAAGGGGGTCGATGACGGCCTCCTGCTGCTGGTGGCGAAAAACGACCGCAAAGTGCGCATCGAGGTGGGCTACGGCCTGGAACCGGTGGTCACCGACTTGCTGGCCGGGCAGATCATCGCCCGGGACCTGACCCCGGCCTTTCGCCAGGGAGACTTTGCCGGTGGGATCGATCGTGCGCTGGACGATCTGATCATCCTGGTGGACGGCGGTGAGCTGCCGGAACCGGCGCCCTTGAGCGTACCGCTGGAAGCCTATGCCTTGCTGCTGGCGTTCATCAGCGGTTCGGTGGCGGGGGTGATGCTGGCCGCAGGCTGGAAGTGGCGTCGGGTCCTGGCCGCTCTGGTACTGCTGGTGGCGTTGCTGGTAGGGGCGGTGGGCGGTCGCGAGTGGCTGGTGCAGTTGTTCCTGGTGCCACTGTGCATGCTGGTGGGCGGCGCGACCTTCGCCGGTTTGTGGCAGGCGCGTCGGGTGTTTTACGGAGTGCTGGGGCTGTTGCTGTATATCGCGCTGTTGAGCCTGATCAGCCAGTATCTGGGCAGTGCGACCTTCCTTTACGGGCTGGCCTGGCCGGCCGCTGTGCTGCTGGTACTGGGGGGGCATTGGCTGCTCTACCGCATGATGCGCAACCGGTGGCGCAAGAGCCCCAAGGGCTTTGCGTGGCGACTGGGGGCGCTGCTGGTGCTGATTCTACTAATGGCCTGGGGTGTCGACGCCTGGAGCACGGTCCGGCAGTGGCTGACGGTGTTGCCGTTCGCCTACTTCCTCGGTTTTATGCTGTTTGCCAGTGGCAGCAGCTTTCACTGGTCCAGTGGCGCTGGTAGTAGCGGCAGCGGCGGTCGTTCGAGCTCGGGAGGCGGGTTCTCCGGAGGCGGCGGCTCCAGTGGCGGCGGGGGGGCGTCGGGCAGTTGGTGACGCGCCTGTTTCCCTTCCCATGCCGAACGGACCGGCCCAGGCGCTGCCGTGTCCGTCCGGGTTCTTGGATCAGACGACTTCGTCGATCAATGAGTTTTTTGGCGGCGTGACCGTAACCGGTGGCTGAGGCTGTTCCTTGGCCTTGTCGCGGAGTTTTTCCAGCGCCTCTTTCTGTTCCGCCGTCAGGGGCGGTGGGGTCAGCACCTTGCCCGAGTCAGGCAGCTTGATGCCGGGCTGGGAGCCGCCGGCGGTCAGTGGTGGGAGGGGACGGTTGCTTATTTCCATGTCACTGCTTCCTTGAGTGGGGGTGAATAAAGGATAACGACCGCTTTGTGGTGATCTTTAGAGCCAATGCTCTAGGCCGCCAGCTGAACCTTCTTTCGAGAGGAAGGGATTTGATGTTGATAATTATTCTTGTTTACAAATAAGATATGTTATTACGTTTTAAAATCACCCCAAGGAGCCTCTCCCATGAAAGTCCTGTCCTCCCTCAAAGAAGCCAAGAACCGTCACCGCGACTGCCAGATCGTCAAGCGTCGCGGCCGGATCTACGTGATCTGCAAATCCAATCCACGCTTCAAGGCGCGCCAGGGCGGGGCGAAAAACCGCAATAAGGGCTGAACCGCCGCTTGCTCCTGTCCAGGACAGGGCGCCCGATACGCTGCAACTACAGCCGGGTGCCTTGGCGGCTTATCTGCCCAGGCGGGCGATCAGCGGCTCAAGCATCGGGCGTTTGCTCTGCCACTCCGCCTTGGTGATGCCCAGCAGGACGACGTCCATGCGTTGGCCATCCTTGAGGATGTTCTGGCGCCGCAGCCCCTCCTGTTGGAAACCGAATTTCAGGTGCATGTTGATCACCGCCGGGTTGCTGGCCAGCACCTCGCAGTTGAGCTTTTCCAGACCGGCTTCAGTGAAGGCGTAGTCCAGCATCCAGAACTCGATCAGGCTGCCCAGGCCCTTGCCTTGCTGCTTGGCGTCCAGGTAGAACGCCCAGTCGGCGGTTTTCTGTCGGGCATTGATGGCATTCAGTGAAACGATGCCCAGGGCCTGGCCTTCGCCCACGACGACAAACACTGCCTGGGCCGGATTGCCCTGCAAGGAACTCAGCCAGCGCTGGTGTTCCTGTTCACTGATTTCATGGGAGGTGTACATGTACTTGCGCACCTCCTCCTGGTTGCGCAGCGTGCGTACATGGGCCTGAGTGGCGGGATCGGCATCGACCAGGGGGATGAACTGCATCCTGATGTCCTTCTCGGATGGGTGAGCGGTGGTGGCGCATGATGGCATATCCACTGCCGTTGCATGGATTTGTCTCTTGGGACAAGAACCGGTAGAAAGAACCCTCGCATTCAGAAAACAGATACCTGCATGAGCGACATTGAGAAACCCAATAGCCGCCTGTTCGACCTCGACTTGCTGCGCGCCATTGTCACGGTGGCCGATTGCGGCAGCTTCACCACCGCGGCGAGTCGCCTGCATTCCACCCAGTCCACCATCAGCCAGAAGATACGCCGTCTGGAGGACATGGCCGGGCACCGGCTGCTGGAGCGCGGCAACCGCGACGTGCTACCCACCGATGCCGGCGAGACCTTGCTGGGCTATGCCCGGCGGCTGCTGGCGCTGAACGACGAGATGCTTGAGGCGCTGTCCGGGGCCACGGTGGCGCTGACGGTGCGTATCGGCGTGCCGGACGACTTTGCTGCGGGGCGCACCACTGAGCAACTGGCGGCGTTCAACCGGCGCTACCCCCAGGTCAAGCTGGAAGTCACCAGCGGCATGAGCCGCGACCTGAGTGGCAGTTATGACCGTGGCGAACTGGACCTGGTGGTACTCAAGCAATTGCGCAACAGCCGTGAGGCCGTGGCGTGCTGGCCCGAGAAGACTCGCTGGGTGGACAGTGCGAAAAACCCCTGCATCGACCTCGACCCGTTGCCCATCGTCACCTTCCCGCCTCGCGGGGTGTATCGCGATGAAATGATCAGTGCCCTGGAAACCATCGGCCGGCGCTGGCATATCAGTTTCACCAGCTCCAGCCTCAGTGGCTTGCAGTCGGCCATTGCCGACGGCATGGGCATCGGCTTGCTGCCGCTGCGGGCGGTGACCCCGGGGCATGAGGTGCTGCCCAAAAGCATTGGCCTGCCATCGGTGGATGTGTTCGAGGTGGCGCTGCTGCACCGCCTGGCGGCCGATCCCATGGTCAAGGAGCTGGCGCGGGTATTGTCACGGGTGCTGGCCCAGGACACCCGTGGCTGAATCCGCTTGGTATTCGATAAATGAATATGCCGTAGTTCAGTATTTAATTTGTGCATGAAAGCGGCGCTGGATATCGTGGTGGCCAGCAGCGATACCCGGCATTGCCTGGCGCGTCGCTCCGCAGATTTGTTCACCCCGGCGGCGTTGCAGCACGGGGCAGCAAAACAACAATGAGGAGAGTCTCCATGTCCAAAACCACTTATTACGCGCCCCACGGCGGGCACCCGGCGCAGACCGAGCTGCTCACCGACCGCGCCATGTTCACCGAAGCCTACGCGGTGATCCCCAAGGGCGTGATGCGTGACATCGTCACCAGCCACCTGCCGCACTGGGACAACATGCGCATGTGGGTCATTGCCCGTCCGCTGTCGGGTTTCGCCGAAACCTTTTCCCAGTACATCGTTGAAGTGGGCGCCAATGGCGGCAGCGACAAGCCCGAGCAGGACCCCAACGCCGAAGCGGTGCTGTTTGTCGTCGAGGGTGAAGTCAACCTGACGTTGCAAGGCCAGGTGCACGTCCTCAAGCCCGGCGGCTATGCCTTTATCCCTCCGGCCGCCGACTGGAAGCTGCGCAACACCAGCGGCACCGAAGCGCGTTTCCACTGGATCCGCAAGCACTACCAGAAAGTCGACGGCGTGCCTTATCCGGACGCGTTCGTCACCAACGAGCAGGACATCGAGCCGCGGGTGATGCCTGACACCGAAGGTCGCTGGAGCACCACCCGTTTCGTCGACATGAGCGACATGCGCCACGACATGCACGTCAACATCGTCAACTTCGAGCCGGGCGGCGTGATCCCCTTCGCCGAGACCCACGTCATGGAGCACGGCCTGTATGTTCTGGAAGGCAAGGCGGTGTATCGCCTGAACCAGGATTGGGTCGAGGTCGAGGCTGGCGATTTCATGTGGCTGCGCGCGTTCTGCCCGCAGGCCTGCTACTCCGGCGGCCCGGGTCGCTTCCGCTACCTGCTGTACAAGGATGTGAACCGCCAGATGCGCCTGACCCTGAACGCGCCGCATTGATTCGATGGCAGGGCAGGGGCGGTTTGACGCTCTGCACGGCCGAACGGCACGTCATGAAAACCGGCGATCATTCGCCGGTTTTTTGATTGCGCAGCGGGGTAGAGATGAAGGCGCCGGAGGGGGGAGCGATGTTCTTTCGCGCCGACGCTCGCTCCGGGATTGAGGGATATCTCGACGTATCAGGCGGACATCCGCCGAGTTGACTCGGACCAGTAGACGGTTATTGAGCGCTGTTCCAACGTATCAACTTGAAGCCAAGGCGCCCGAGGGCAGCCTTGGCTGTTGCTAGTGCCTTACGCGACCGGGTGAATGGTTTCACCGTGGTCTTTCACCGTACTGTTTTCGATTTCGATCTTGCTTGTGGCCTGCACATAGTAAGGCGCCTGGGTGCCGTTCCTTTTCAGGGACAGCACAAAGCCACGGTCGTCTGATCGGTCCCAGCTTTCCTGCTTGCCGCTATCGATTCCGAAGAATTTGGTGTCGCCGTCGCTACCCCATTTGTTGATCGAGGCTTCAATTTTTTTCGATGATTTGTTGGTAACGGTAATACCCATATCTATATTCCTTTTAGATTGAGGTTTATTTGATCTGGCTATTGACTGCTATCCAATGCTTGCAGTCGTTATGTTGTTCTATACAACTTAACTAGACCTGCCAGTCAATGAGGGTGAAGCGCACTGGAGTCTAGATACTATTTTGCTATCAGCAAGGCAGTGCTCAACAACATTCTTGAGTCTGTCCTTGATTTGACTACTTGCGTCCCGAGCCTTGAAGAGAGAAATGGCGCTATTCATCGCTGACTCGCCTTACTCAGATGGTTCGATCTATTCCGCGCTGGGCGGGCGGTGATGATCAAAAAGTCTTCATGCTCGCCCTGGCCTTCATCTGGGGCCGGAAGCTGTCCGATCGGGACGCAGAGATGGGGGAGCCGTCGCGGTGTCGGATCAGATAGGTCTGTTTCTTCGGGCCGCTGTCGTCCACTTACTCGAACCAGTTGTCGATCGGGCCGATCACCCGGTGTGATCAGATCTGCCGGAAGAAGTCCCGTGGGCTTAGCGCCATGCTCCAGATAGGGCCAACCGATATGCTGCCCATAACTGGAAATCTCCAAGCGTGACATAGGCGTTAACTGGATAACCTGGCTGAACGTCTCGAAGGCTAACTCAATCGCCGGCATCACCTGTTGTCGCGTCACAATTTGCAGATTCGCCAAACGTAGCGCGACCTATGACTGAGGACCGAAGACCAGGATCAACTGGTATATTGGCTGCGTGTCTGACCCACTTGGATTGCTTTCTAAAACACGGAGCGTGCTATGAAATTCGCAATCAATCTGCCGTTGTTATTAGTTGGGTGCACATTGTTTGGTGTGGGTATGGCGGGTGGAGGTAATTGGTTTTTGTTACCTGCCTGCCTCTTCATAGTGCTGGCTCTGATACTCAGAACAAGGAACTGAATCGCTGTAGCTCGCACCTTCGACTGCCTGGTATGAAAGGCGAGCGCCCCGGGTAGAGCATCGACCAATAAACGCAGTGAAAAAATCCGATGATCCTGGACCTGGCCATCTGGTAGTAGTGGTACCGTCTGCGCTGCAAAACCTGGAGCCTGCTAGATGAATCGTCAAAGCCCACCTCAGCCTGTCGCAACGCCTCTAGCCGCGCCAAGTACTGAAAACCCTGGCGTCCACCCACCTATCTGGCATCGCGGCACGGATTTACTGACCATTGGAAGCACGGGTGCGGCCATTTTGGGTTTCTGCTTTGTGGTGCTTGGGTTGTTGCCGGGCTTAGTGCTGACGATACTGGTCCTTCTCGGGTTCGAAGCGATGTCAGATGAACCAAACAGCGATGGGTCTAGCCTCACAACGTGGTTGTTCATCCAGCTCCTGTGTGGTTCTGTTGTGCTCATGGGGCTGGTCTTCGCGTGGATCTTCTCTGCGCCTAGAGTGCTGGCCTTCACGTTCGACGAAAACCAGCAATTGCTGACCCTCACGGTCACCCGTCGCGGTCGTAAGCCCACCGAAGTGCAGGTGCCATTTAGCGACATTATTTGTATCTGCCCTTACGTGCTCGCCAGTTATGACCGTCATGGCCATTTTAGCGTCGTGTGTCAGGGACCGAGGGACAAGGAGTTTGTATATCGATTGGCTGAGGATACTTCTCTGGAAGAAATGGAGTTTCACGCTGCGTGGTTGCGAGGAATAATTGGCTTACGGATGCAGGAACTACTGAATCTGGACAAATGAAGGAAGCGTGTCCAGGTGTTTCTTCGCCTCGATCCTGTGGTCAGCACCCTCGATTACGTCATAACCCCGGCGGGTACTGCATGGGCCGAATTGCTGCACCATCTGTACGGCTGGCCTGGGCGTGGAGCTTTCGATGGATTATCGACAGGCGGGTGATGCAAGCTCCAGCTTTTGCTACAGAACCTAGAAGCTTAATGATTGGTCTCTGCCCCGTTCTTTAGCTGCATAGAGCGCTTTATCGGCTTGAGCCAGTAGCACGTTAGACGGATGCCGCAGACCAAATGTATGAACTGAAAAGCCGATGCTTATGGTTAAGTATCCCGTGCTGGAGGCGGAGTGCGGTATTTTTAGATCCCGAACTCGTTGGCATAGCGTTTGGGCATACAGAGAGGCTTGCTCTTTGGTCATGCCATTGGACAGGATTACAAATTCTTCGCCGCCATACCTGGCTGCAAAGTCGGAGCCACGCTGAAAGGATTTATTCAAACTGTCAGCGACGCGTATGAGCGCTTCATCACCCGCTTGATGCCCATAAATATCATTGAAAGATTTGAAGTGATCAATATCAATCATGGCAAGAGTCAATGAGTCGCCATTGCGGCAGGCAATTTTCCATTGGATTTCGAACTGCGTATCAAAAAAACGGCGATTGTATATCCCCGTGAGTCCGTCTTTTATGGACAGTTGCTCGAAGTGTATTTTCATTTCCTCGAGAGACTGATGTTCGTCGCGAAGTTGCTGCTGTATAAGCATTCTCGATGTTACATCTTTTTGGATGCCGATAAAGTTGCTGACAGCCCCGTTTTCATCATGGATTGGCGATATGCTTAACTCATTCCAGAACATGCTTCCATCCTTGCGGTAGTTGCGCAAGGTTACGAGGCAGTACTCGCCTTTTTTTACCGCGTTGTGAATAAGCTCCAGTTCAGGTTGATCTCTGTCGTTTCTTTGTAGGTATCGACAGTTGATGTTGGTAATTTCTTCGAATGAATAGCCGGTCATCCGTTCAAAAGCAGGGTTTACAAATATCAACGGATTGTCATCAATGCAATTGTCGGAGATGGTGATCCCGTCTCGCGAATCCATAACCGCCTGTTTGAGTATTTCAAGCTTCATACATGATCCGTCAGTAGGAGCGAGGGATAAGGATTGTTTTCAAGTGTTGTAGTGTCGAGGCGTGACAATGGTTTGAGTGTTCTATTTTTTCATTGTAGTCGCTGAAAGACTCAATGCCTGTTTTTCTATGTCTTCTATAGTGATTACGATTGGGGGCAGTAAAAAGAGCTGCTGAAATGCCGACAGCTGCGCTGAGCTGCTTCAGAAGTGAAACAACATTGGGGGCTTGGCGCTATCTTTGCCAGCGACTTAACGCATCGCTTTTTTCTCGTGCGACCGCTTGACGTTCAGCAGGTGTTGACCATTTTTTAAATATTCATATTCGCTTTCCAAGGTAGAAAAGTACTCGCCTGAGATTGATGTCTGTACTTTTTTTCAGAAGGCTAATGCTTGGGGGTTGATCTAAAAGCGTGCAAGTAATGCGTTTCAACCCACCATGCGTATCTAGCCAGGGTGATAAAGACTTGCCGCAAAGCGAGCGGAGGCGAAGCTGATTATCGACGTGCAGTTATGAACAAGCGAGCTGTTCGAGTCGCACTCCACATCGGACAATTGAATTGAAAACAGTTCGCCATGGTCGCTAGCGCAATTGCCGTGGTGTTGCGTTCAGCATCTTTTTCATCAGTCGCCGCAGGGAGGTGGCGTCCCTGTATCCGACGTGTTCGGCAATGGTGTCGATTGAATATTTACTGTTTGCCAGCAGTTCTCGGGCTTTATTGGCCTGGACTCGCTGGATCAGCCGTAACGGGCTATAGCCGGTTGCCTTGTGGACGTGTCGAGACAAGGTCCGTTCTGACAAACCAAAGCTGGAGGCGAGTGCACTGACACTGATAGTCGCTGGTAGCGAGTCTTCAATATGGGCCGTCAACTGTGCGATCAATTCGTTCCCCTGAGCCATCATTGCCGGAACCATGAAGGGCGATTGTAGTTGCCTGCCATCTATCAGTAGTGCCCTTGCAACGGCATCTGCCAAAGCCGGGGAGAAGCGGCTTCGCAGAAGATGCAACATCAGATCACTATGACCCAGCGCTGCGCCCGCGGTGATCAATGGCGGGTCGATGATGACCATGCGATCGGCATCGACCTGGCACTCAGGTGCCCACTGCCGGAGCAAGGGGGCCAGCCACCAGGAAGTGGTCACACAGTGCCCGGCGAGCAGGTTCGCAGCCTGCAGGACGAATACCCCGGAACAGGATGCGGCTACGTCGCCTCCTGATTGCACGTGGGTGAGTAATGCCGGAATCAACAGGGCAATATCCGCCTGTTTCAATCGGTGTTCGAGTGTAAGGGCATCGGCGACTCCGATGCCGGGGATAATCCAGCAAGAGCGGTCATCGAATCGAGTGGTCAAGGGCTGAACGGCAATTTGCATGCCGTGGCCGAGGGTCACGCAATCCGTGTCCACCCCGCAGATCTGCCAGCGTGGTACAGCGGTGCCTTGTCGCTGAGCGATTACGGCTGCCGTCGAAAGGATGTCCAGAGTCAGGGCGACACTGGAGGCAAAGGCGCCATTGGCGACCAAAATCGTGAAGTCGTTCATTGGCTGATTATGCATGAAAGATGTCAAATCGGTCTCTGGTTGCAGTGTTGCATGACTGGCTTAATGACGCCTCCATTTCATCGAGCGTTAACCGGTATGCCAAATATTTTGATCAAAGTGCCTCAAGGTTCTTTTACTTCCGAGCAACAGGCACGGCTTTGCGAAGAGGTTACGAAAGTGGCCGTGGCAGTCGAACAAATCGGCGATGATCCTCGTCAACAGGGACTGTGTTGGACGCTCATTGATGAAGTGCCTGCAGGCTCCTGGACATGCGGCGCGATGGATATCAGCGCTCGGGCCATTCCCTGCATCGTGCAGGTCAAGGTTCCTGTTGGCGTGTTGAATGAGGCCATGCGAAGCGACTATGTAAAGCGTTTGCATCAGGCAGTCAGCCAGGCGCAAGCAGCCGGCGATCAACGGATCGTCATGACTTCTATCATCCTTGATGAAGTCAAAGATGGTTTATGGGCTGCGAATGGAGAGATTTGGCACTTGGCTGATTTCATTCAAGCGGCTGGATACCGACATCTGCAAGGGCCGGCATAGTAGAAGTGCACTGCATTTGGCCTATCCCGTTGTCGTTCGTGCATGAAGGACGTGTTCAAGGTCGTTGCTTGATCTAACCCAGCAATCTCTCGACGAGGCTGCTCTGAACATCATTTGTGAACAAGTTTGTGGCTGAGATACTGACCCTCCAAGTTGCGCTTTATCACGCGCAGGCGCGCTTGGAGTGTCGTACCGACAATGAGGCTTTGCACGATCTCAGAATAGCCGTCAGGAAGATTAGAAGCCTGTTGAAGCCATTTCGTTTATTGAATGAGGTTGCAGCTTTAAACAGCGCGGCAGCAGAAGTCGGCAGAGAAACGACCCCGGCCCGGGATTTGGAAGTGATGATCCTGGAGCTTCAGGAGAAGGGGGGGCGGGCTGGCGCAAACCAGAGCGTCTCGATTGGATTCAAGCTACGAAAGCATTCTCAATGGGTAGTCCATCAAGAACCTGTTGGTTCGGCTGGATAAATGGCCATCAAGCTTTCGCGTGATTGAGGCCAATGGCGATCTGATTGAAGCCGACCTGCGGCCTCTGAAGCAGGTCTGGACGGCACTGCAAAAGGCTGAGGTCCAATTGGTCAATCAGACAAAGCGGTCCCAAAACAAGCGGGCAAAAAAAAGCTGCCTTAGGTGGCAGCAGGAAAAAAAGCACGCTTTGTATGCGCAGTATTGCAGCTGAATTATTACAAAATGAAGATGTGGTTGATTGGGCAGGAGGAGCTCAGTCCCAAGACAGTGCCTTCAATGCTCTGTTAATGCTCAATGCCTATCGACTCAAGAGCATCGATTGGCGTGAGCTGGTTTTCGTGGGGCTTTTCCAGGATGCCTGGCAGTTGAGGAACTGCTGGCATAGCGGACTGTCTCTGGGATGAATCCAAAGAGGCTTGAGTGAGGCGCGATTCGCACCGACGAACTGTAGCTTGGGGGGATTGTCAGGCGGAACGCCTTAGAAGGGGGGGAGTTGCGGAAACGCCATGTGTCGGTGCGTCAGGAATGCCAAACCCCAGACACAAAAAAGCCCTGAAAAATCAGGGCTTTCTCGTTGAGATTTGGCGGAGGCGTAGAGATTCGAACTCTAGGACCTGTTACAGTCGGCGGTTTTCAAGACCGCTGCCTTAAACCACTCGGCCACACCTCCAGATCGCATTGCGGGCGCCATAATACCCGAATGAAACACACTGTCAAACTCTCTGCATCGCGAGTTACAGAGCCTCTGTTATGATCTTTGCCACTAAACGTTTCCCCCAACAGGAGTGTCGCCATGCGCGAACAGGATTACGCAGTTAACAACGGCGTGCAGGCCGAGCAGCTAGAGGTTAGCCGCGTCCTGCGCAACACTTACGGCTTGCTGGCTCTGACCCTCGCATTCAGCGGTGTCATGGCCTATGTGGCGCAGCAGATGCGCGTCGGCTACCCGAACATTTTTGTCGTGCTGATCGGCTTCTACGGTCTGTTCTTCCTCACCAACAAACTCCGTGACTCGGCCTGGGGCCTGGTCTCGGCCTTCGCCCTGACTGGCTTCATGGGCTTTTTGCTCGGCCCGATTCTCAACCGCTACCTGGGCATGCAGGGCGGCGCTGAAGTGGTCAGCTCGGCCTTCGCCATGACCGCCCTGGTGTTCGGTGGTCTGTCGGCCTACGTGCTGATCACCCGCAAGGACATGAGCTTCCTCGGTGGTTTCATCACCGCCGGCTTCTTTGTCCTGATGGGCGCGGTACTGGCCAGCTTCTTCTTCCAGATCAGCGGCCTGCAATTGGCGATCAGCGCCGGTTTTGTGCTGTTCTCCTCGGTCTGCATTCTGTTCCAGACCAGCGCCATCATCCATGGCGGCGAGCGTAACTACATCATGGCCACCATCAGCCTGTATGTATCGATCTACAACCTGTTCGTCAGCCTGCTGCAACTGTTCGGCATCATGGGTCGCGATGATTGATCCCTGGCGTTGAATCAATGAAAAAGCCCGCTTCGGCGGGCTTTTTTGTGTCTTCGAGAAAAGGGCGCCGGGTTCAGCGGGTCTGGACCTGCAGGCGCGCGGTGGCGATGGCTTCCTTGCTGACCTCGATGGAAAACGACTGCACCTCCACCTGCTGCTGTTCCAATTGATCAACCCAGCTGATCAGGCTGTTGAGCGGTCCTTCCAGGGCCAGGTTGATCCGGCCTGGGGCGTCATTGTCCATGCGCTCAAGGTTGAGACCGGCCTGGCTGCTGGAGCGAGCCAGCAGCCCGGGCAGGGCTTCGGCGGAAATCGCCATGGCGGTGCTGGACGGCGCGGTGGCGGGCAGTTGTTGAAGCTGATGATGCAAATCGGTTACCTCGATAAAACGTTGCTCTGCAAGCCTCAGCGCCTGCTGCTGTGGCTGCCAGAGCAGTAGATAAAACAGGGTCGCAGCGCTGAACAGGGCCAGCCCTTGAAGGGCCCGCTGCTCACGTTTGGCCAGGCGCTGCCAGTGCCCTTGGGATTGGCGGAGCAGGGTGGACAGGGGCGACTTTTTCCGTACGGCTTGGGTCACGTTCACTCCTTGATCTGCAACCGCGCGCTGACCCCTTGGGCGTCGCGTACGGAAGAGTCGGTGCTGGCGTCCAGGCCCTGGGCAATCAGGCCTTCGCGCAGTTGTTGAAGATCGGCAAAGGCCGGCGCGCTGATGTGCAGGCTCCAGCCTTCGCCGGCCTGGTAGTCGAGACGGTGGACCAGCGCCAGGGCGCCGTGGCTGGCGCTCCATTGGCCGGCCAGTTGCGACAGCTTGTGGGCGCTGCCGATGACCTCTTCGACCTCTTGCTGTTGCTTGGCGCGAATCTGTGCCGTCAGGTCGGTGGCCGGGCCTTCATCGGCAAAACGCTGTTGCCACAGGGCCAGGCTCTGTTCCTCAAGCCGGTCGCTCCGATGGTCCAGGTACCAGCGCTGGCCAGCGCTCTGCAGCAGTTGCGCGCCGCCGGCAATCAGCAGTAGCAGCAGGGCCAGGCGCCAGGGGGCGGCCTGTCGATGGCGCAGTTGGAACTCGCCCTGGCGCAGGTCGATGGCCTGTTGCGAACCCTGGCTCAGGCAGTCCCAGGGACGTTCGTCGGCTTGCCAGCCCTGGGTCTCGACTGGGTCCAGGGCCGGCGGCTGCGGCCCTTGCCAGTGCAGGTCCGCCGGCAGCAGCGGGGCCAGGCTGCCCAGCTCATCCGGTCCCAGGGCCTGGCGCAGCGGCGCACTGCCGCCCAGCAGCCAGCGGCCGTCCCAGGCCAGGGCTCGGGGCCGGTCCTGGGGCAGGCAATCAGCATCGATATGAATGCGCGACGGCTGCAACCCGTGCCTGGCCAGTTGTTCCAGGCAATAGCCCAGGCGCTCGCGATTGAGGGCCAGCACCGGGCAATGGCGTTTGTCCTTGAGCGGTCCGTGGGCCAGGTGCAGGCTGTCCAGCTCATCGATCAGTTGCTCCTCCAGGGCACTGTGCAGCGCCTGACGCAGCCAGCGACCGCTGCGTGCGGGTACGCTGACCTGATGATGGCTGGCCATTTCCATGGGCAGCAGCAAGGTCAACGGCTGTTGGTTCAGGTCCGCTGCGGCCTGTTCCAGGTTGCCCTGATGCAGGGGGCCGTCGGCCTGCCACCAGAAACAGCGCCATGGCGTCGCCCCGGTGGCGTGGGGGGAAAGATAAAGCCACTGGCTCATGTCGGTTTACTCGGTTTTCGATTGATCAGGAGGTGGGCTGGGCAGCAGCGTGCGCTGCTGAACCCGGACGTTCTCGGCATCCATTACTCGCAGGTCGCTGACCAGCCGCAGTCGGCGCAGGCCCTGTTCGACGTCGATGGTGGCGCGAAATTGCCGGCTGCTGACCCCCAGTCCCCGGGGGCTGATATCCCGCCCCTGGAGCATGGGATTGGAGAGAAAGGCCGCCACGTCGGGGTAGCCCTTGGCCGGACGTGAGCTGGCCAGGGTACGGGCGGTGGGCAGGTCGATGCCCTCGATACTGGCCAGCACCTCGGCGCGGGTGGTGTTGACGTTGATTGCACTGTTGCCGAAGGCGCCTACCAGGGGTTCGAGCTGTTGCAGGACCTGGCTGTCCACCTGGGGCAGTTGCCGCAGTTCACTGAGGTCGCTCAAGGGCAGCGGCATGCCGTCGCGATTGTTCTGGCCGATCAGCAGCGCCGGGTCATGGGCCCTGATGCCTTGCTGGGCCAGCAGGCGCTGGTAGCGCGCCCGCAGATTCAGGTCGTTGCCCTGACGCAGGCTGTTGAGGTTGAGCCGGGCACCGAGGTCCTCCAACTGAATGTGGATGCGCCCGCCGTCGATTTCGAACAGCGGCGCCGGTTGTGCCCAGTGCTGGCCCAGGTGGGTCACCAGCAGGCCGCCTTCACTGCGGGCGTCTTCCAGCAGTTGCTGGCGGGCCCAACTTTCACCGCTCAAGGCCAGATTCCACAGCTGTTGCTGTTGCAGCAGATTGCTACTGCTGTGCAGGTTCAGCCGTTGCCGAGCCAGCATGTTGCTCACCACCAGGGTCACCAGGGCGGTGATCAGCAACACGCTGAGCAGGGCCACGCCTCGCTGCCGGGCCGGGCTAGTCATGGCCGGGTTCCTCTTCGCTATCGAGGCCGCCGGGCAACAGGATTACCCGGCGCACCTGGGGATAGCCCGGGGCATCCAGTTCGATCTCCAGTGCCGCCGGCAGGCTCAGGCTCTCGGTGCCCACTGGCCAGTGTTCGTGGCCCTGGCCCTGGGCGTCGATAAAGCGCAACCGGGTCAGTTGCACGCCGCTCAGCAGTTGCTGCTGTTGGCGGGTGGGGCCGACGGCGCGCTCCTGGGCTCCGGGCTCGGCAATGGCTTGGGACAGGGCGCGGGTTTCCCGCAGCCAGACGCCGTCCTGCCAGCGGTGGCTGACCTGCAGCAGGTCGCTTCGGGCATAGTCCAGCGGGTTGTTCCAGCCGCCACGCACCAGGCGGACACCGTCGGGCTGGCTGATCAGTGCCTGGCTGTGGCTGGGATCATCGGTCAGGGGCTGGCGGCGGGCCTGGACCAGATCCCGCTCGAACAGACTCATGGCCCGTTGCAGGTCCCGCAGTTGCTGCTCATGCAAGCCGATGCGCTGGTCGCTGCGCAGTACCCGGTCGAGCAACTGATAGGTGGCCAGGCCCAGCAGGCTGAAGATGGCAATGGCCACGACCACCTCCAGCAGGGTGAAACCCCGTTGCTTCATGGGCGTGCCTCAATGTAGCCAAGCAGCCGCGCGCGGCTGTACTGGCGGGCGCGCTGCGGGCTGGATTCGGCGGAAACCCGCAGTTCGATCTTCAGCAAGCGGGTATCCGGCGCGGCCTCGACGTCACTCGACAGCCACCAACTGCGGCCTCCGAATTCGATGCGTTCTTGCGTAGAGCGCATGGACGGTTGCTGCATTGCGGTGCGCAGCTCATTCATGCGGTTGTCGGCGATCCACAAGGCCTGGGTGCGTTCGGCGAGGTTGGCGCTGTTCACGGCGATATGCTGCACCGCACTGAACAGGGCGATGGATAAGGTGGCGAAAATCGCCAGGGCCACCATCACCTCCAGCAGGGTGAAGCCCCGATCAGTCCTGGGTATCAAGTTGCGCATCCTGTATGCCGTCGCTGGAAAGACTCACCAGCGGCTGATTACGGTATTCGACCCACAAGGTGTAGGCGCTGGTTTCATCACTGGAGAGCACCAGCAGTTGCGGCAGGCCATCGCGCTGGCGCCCGCTGCCCAGGGCAGCCCCGGCTTCGGCCACTTCCAGGCGCAGGCGCAACTTGTCGGGCAGGCGGTGGGGGCGCAATTCAGGGTCCGCCACCCAGCGTCCACGGGCGTCCAGGCGCAGCACGCTATAGCCGTCAGGTTCGATGCGCAGACCGTAGTCGTTGTAGCTGAGCACCGCTTCCTGGCGCAGCAACTGCAGCAGCGCTTGCAGGCGCTGGGCTTCCTGGCGTGCCTGGCGCGGGCCGGAGTCGGGATTGACCAGGCCCACCAGGCCGGCAGTCAGAGCAATCAACAGGATCACCACCAACAATTCCAGCAGGGTGAAGCCCCGGGCGTGGCGTCGCTGCACCGGTCAACGGTCCCAGTTGCCGATTTCCGCGTTCAGGCCTTCGCCGCCGATCTTGCCGTCGGCACCGAACGAGAACAGGTCGTAGGCGCCGCCCCGAGTGCCCGGAACCCGGTACTGGTAGTGGGTGCCCCAAGGATCGATCGGCAGGCGCTTGAGGTAACCGTCGGGGTTCCAGTTACGGGCCGCTGGCGCGCCGCTGGGCTTGCTCACCAAGGCCTGCAGGCCTTGCTGGCTGCTGGGGTACTGGTGGTTGTCGAGCTTGTAGATGTCCAGGGCCATGGCGATGGCCTTGATATCGCTTTGCGCGGCCGAGGCCTTGGCCTGGTCGGGCCGGCTCATGATCTGCGGCACCACCAGGGCGGCAAGGACGCCGAGGATCACGACCACCACCATGATTTCGATCAGGGTGAAACCACGTTGTTTTTTAGCTGTGTACACGTTGGGGGCTTTCCAGATTCAGGTAATCAATTGGTTCAGGCTGAGGATCGGCATCAGGATCGCCAGCACGATGACCAGCACCGAGGCGCCCATGAACACCAGCATCGCCGGCTCGAACAGGCCCACCAGCAAGGCAATGCGGTTGGCCAGTTGTTGTTCCTGCTGCTGGGAGGCGCGTTCGAGCATGCTGTCCAGCTCGCCGGAGCGTTCACCGCTGGCGATCATGTAGAGCATCATCGGCGGGAAACTGCCGTTGAGCTCCAGCGCTCGGGTCAGGCTGATACCTTCGCGCACGCCTCGGACGATGTCTTTCAGACCGGTACGAATTTTCTGGTTGGCCACCACTTCACTGGCAATCGCCAGGGCGTCCAGCAGCGGTACGCCACTGCGTCCGAGAATCGCCAGGGTGCTGACAAAACGCGTGCAGTTGCTGGCCCTGACCAGGCCGCCGATCACCGGCAGGCGCAGCACCAGGGCGTGCCAGCGTTCACGGTTGCCCGGCTTGCGCAACGCGGCCCGTCCTGCGGTGATCCCGACGCCGATCAGGATCAGCAACAGCAGGCCGTAATCGCGCAGCACGGCGCTGCTGGCGATCAGGCCGCGAGTCAGCAGCGGCAGCTCCTGGCCGCTGTCGATGAACACCTTGATCACGTCCGGCACCACGAAGCCCAGGAGAAAACCGACGATGCTGATGGCCGCCACCATGAGGATGCTGGGGTAGAGCATGGCCAACTGAATCTGCTGGCGCGCCGCCTGGCTGGCCTCGGTGTAGTCGGCGAGGTTCATCAGCACCTGATCCAGGTGTCCGGAACGTTCGCCGGCGGCCACCGTGGCCCGGTACAGATCGGGAAAGGCCTTGGGGTAGCCGCCCAGGGCCACCGCCAGGCTGTAGCCCTCCAGGACTCGGCCACGTATGGCCAGCAGCATGCTTTTCAGGCGCTGCTTTTCACACTGCGCGGCCACGGCGGCCAGCACTTCTTCCAGGGGCAGCGAAGCCTGCACCAGGGTGGCCAGCTGGCGGGTCAGCAGCGCCAGTTCGGCGCTGCTCAAGCCGCCACCGGAGACCTTGGCGCTGCCGGTGCCACTGCTGCGCTTGCCTTGGCTGGCGCTGACCTTGAGGGCGATCAGTTGCCGTTCGCGCAGCATCTGCCGCGCCTGCCGTGGGCTGTCGGCTTCCAGCACGCCGCTGGTTTTTTTCCCGGCGGCGCACATGGCCAGGTATTCGTAGGCGGCCATCTTCAGTCCTTCTGGGTAACCCGCAGCAACTCTTCCAGGCTGGTCAGCCCTTGCAGCACCATGGCCTGGCCGTCGTCGAACAGGCTGGGGCTGTGCTGGCGGGCGTGATTCAGCAGTTCATATTCACCGGCGCCGGTGTGGATCAACTGGCGCAGGGTGTCGTCGAACAGCACCAGCTCGTAGATCCCCCGGCGACCGCGATAACCCGACTGCTGGCAGCTCGGGCAACCCACCGGGCGGTACAGCAGCGGTGCGCCAGCGGGGTTCAGGCCCAGGCGTTCGCAGGCCGCGGGGTCGGCGTCATGAGGTTCCTTGCATTCGGGGCACAGCAGGCGCACCAGGCGCTGGGCCAGCACGCCGAGCAAGGAGGTGCAGAGCAGGAACGGCTCGATGCCCATGTCCACCAGGCGAGTCACTGCGCCGATGGCACTGTTGGTGTGCAGGGTCGAGAGCACCAGGTGCCCGGTGAGGGAGGCCTGGACGGCGATTTCCGCGGTCTCGCGGTCACGGATCTCGCCCACCATCACCACGTCCGGGTCCTGGCGCAGGATGGCTCGCAGGCCCCGGGCGAAGGTCATGTCGACCTTGGCGTTGACCTGGGTCTGGCCGATGCCGGTGAGGTGGTATTCCACCGGGTCCTCGATGGTGAGGATATTACGCTCCAGGCTGTTGAGGCTGGCCAACCCGGCGTACAGGGTGGTGGTCTTGCCGGAACCGGTGGGGCCGGTGACCAGGAGGATGCCGTGGGGTTTGTGCAGGGCGTTTTCCAGGCGCTGGCGTACCTGCGGGTTCATCCCCAGGTGGCCCAGGTCCAGGCGCCCGGCCTGCTTGTCCAGCAGGCGCATCACCACCCGTTCGCCGTGGCTGGAGGGCAGGGTCGAAACCCGCACATCCACCTCGTGCCCGGCAATGCGCAGGGCAATGCGCCCGTCCTGGGGGATGCGCTTTTCGGCGATGTCGAGCTTGGCCATGACCTTGATCCGCGACACCAGCAGGGTCGCCAGTTCGCGCCGCGGGCGCAGCACTTCACGCAGCAGGCCGTCGACCCGCAGGCGCACCGACAGATGTTCCTCGAAGGCCTCCAGGTGCACGTCGGAGGCCTTGCTCTTGACCGCCTCGCTGAGGATCGCGTTGATCAGGCGGATGATCGGCGCGTCGTCTTCCTGTTCCATCAAGTCGGTGGTTTTCGGCAATTGGTCGGCCAGGCTGCAGAGGTCGAACTCTTCGTCGAACTGCTCCCCCAGGCCATCGGCCACCTGCTTGGCCCCGTCCTGGCCATCGCGATAGTGGGCCGCCAGGCGCTCGGCGAAGGCCTGTTCGTCGAGCACTTCACTGCGCAGGGGCGCGCCGTTGAAGCGGCGCACCTCGGCGATCACCGACCAGGGCGTATTGACCCGGCAATAGAGCACGGCGCCCTGGGCCTGATGCTCCAGGACCACGCCATGGCGCCGGGCATAGGCAAAGGCCAGGCGCGGACTTTCGATGGGCGTGATCATGGTTGCTGCGCGGCCTCGGTCGCCCGCATGTCGATCAGGCCCTGATCGCCGTCACTGTTGGCGTCGAACAGTTGGTGCGGGTTCTGCGGCAACTGGCCCCGGGTCTTGCCGTCCAGGGTGCGCAGTGAGCGCAGGTTGTTGTATTTCTGGGTGCTGAGCTTGTCGGCATTGCCGGTGTTGCGCAGCAGGGTCGGGCGCAGGAACACCATCAGGTTGGTCTTCTCGTTGACCTCCTTGCTGCTGCTGAACAGCTTGCCGACCCAAGGGATATCACCCAGCAACGGCACCTTGCTCACCTGGACCTTGATGTTGTCCTTGATCAGGCCGCCAAGGACGATGATCTGCCCGTCGTTGGCCAGAATGGTGCTCTTGACCGAGCGCTTGTTGGTGATCACGTCGCTGGTGCTGATGCCCGGCGGCGCGGCGGCCAGCTCGGAGCTTTCCTGTTCGACTTTCAGGCGCAGGAAGTTGCCTTCATTGATGTGCGGGGTGACCTTGAGGGTGATTCCCACATCCTTGCGCTCCACGGTGGTGAAGGGGTTGCTGGCACCGGCGGTGTCGGTGGTGTAGGAGCCGGTCTGGAAGGGGACGTTCTGGCCGACGAGAATTTCCGCCTGCTCGTTGTCCAGGGTCAGCAGGCTCGGGGTGGACAGCAGGTTGTTGTTGGAGTCGCTGGACAGGGCGGTGATCAGCGCGCCGAAGTTGCTGCTGCCGATGCCAATCACGGCGCCGTCCGGCAGGGTCGGGCTCTTGCCGCTCTCCAGGTTGCCCAGCAGGGTGCCGATGGTCATGCCGGCGCTGTTGAAGTTGCTGGCCGCGCCCCATTTGCCCCGGCCTCCGGCCCACTGCACGCCGAGGGCCTGGTTGATGTCGCCACTGACTTCGACGATGGCCGCTTCCACCAGCACCTGGGCGCGGGGCTGGTCGAGTTCGTCGATGATGGTTTCGAAGGTCGCCAGTTGTGCCGGCGAGGCCATCAGCACCAGGGCATTCTGGCTTTCGTCGGCGCTCACCAGCACCGGGTTGTCCTGCTTCTGGCCTTCACCGCGGCCGCCGGATTCCAGGCGCTTGCCGATGCCGCTGAGCAGCTCTTCGAGCTTCTTCGCGTCGCTGTGGTTGAGGCGCCGCACCCGGGCGTTTTCGCCGGCGTTGTTCGGCACGTCGAGGCTCTGGGCCAGGCGTTGCATCTGCTGGCGAATGGGCGCCGGGCCCACCAGGATCAGGCGGTTGCTGCGGGCATCGCCAATGGCCTTGGCGCTGGTCTGGGCACCGTTGCTGTCGGTCAGGCTGTCGGTCAGGGTCTTGGCCACATCACCGGCCCAGGCGTGCTTGAGCTGCAGGATGTTGAACTGGCGGCCACCGGCGTTATCCAGTTCTTCCACTACCTGGCGCACCCGCTGCACATTGTTGGCGCTGTCGGAAACGATCAGCGCGTTGGAGGTGGTGGACGGCGCCATGTAGGCATCCACCGCCACCAGCGGGCGCACGGCGGCGGCCACTTCGCTGGCATTGGCGTTGTGCAGTTCGATGACCTGGGTCACGAACTCTTCACTGGCTCCGCTGGCTTCGACATGGGCCTTGGTCTTGGCCTCGGCCACCGGCAGGATCAGCACCCGGTCGCCCTGGTCCATGGCCACATATCCCTGGCTGCGCAGGGCGGTGAGAAACAGCGAATAGATGCCTTTCTGGTCCATGGCGGTGCTGGACTGCACCGTCACCTTGCCGTTCAGGCGTGGGTCGAGAATCATCGTCTTGCCGGTGATCTGCCCGACTTCGTTGACCAGATCGCGCAGTTCCGCGTCTTTCATGTTCAAGGTCCACTGCTGCGCAAGGGGCAGTTTTTCAGTGGCGTGAAGGGGGCCGATCAGCGTGCCGAGGGCCAGCAGGGAACCTGCGATAAATGCTCGTTTCATGGTGTCTTGGGGGGTCACAAGGAAGGTTGGACAGGGCTGTCGGGCTCGCCCCGTGCCGCGGTGCTCGAAGGCACGTCGCGGACAGCGGGCAGCGGGATCAGCAAGGGGGTGGCATGGCCGGCCAGGGACAGGGCCTGGTCCTCGCCATAGCGCTGGACACGAACCTGGGTGGTGCCGATTTCACGCAGGCTGCCGCCCCCGGGAAGGGGCTCGCCGATGCGGTAGAAACGGCTGCCTTCAGGGGACTCGATCAAGGCCCGGGACAGTTCCGGGCGGCTTTCCACCAGGCTCGCCAGCAGCGTCAGGGGCACCCGTGGCTGGTTGCCGCTGGCCTCCTGGGGCTGCACGCCGAACAGTTGGGCAATGGCTGCGGTGTCGGGTGGCTGATGGGCCGGGGCCGGGGCTTCGGCAGGCACTGCGGTGCCGCTCTGCTCCAGATTCTGCAGCCACAGCCAGCTGTCACGGCCAAGCCAGCCCAGCCAGCTCAATAGCAATAGCAGCGCGCCGGCCCGCAGGGCGACGCGTGGGCAAAAGCGCAAGGCGTTCACAGGGACATGCGCTGCAGGAGTTTTTCACCGTGCCAATGATGCACGGCCACCGCCGCCACATGCCCGGCCACCAGCAGCGCCAGGGCCATACAGGCGTACTTGTGCAGCACATTGAAGAAGTCGGTGAGCAGGGGTTCTTGAAGGGGCTGAGCCAGAGACAGCACGCCGAAGAGGTTGATCGGTCGCTCCATCATCAGCACGCCGGTGACCAGGACAAAACCGGTCACGACGTAGAGCGCCAGGTGGCCGCATTTGGCCAGCAGGCGCAGGGTTCGATTGGCGTGCACCGGTTCACGATGATCCAGGGCACAGAGAATTCGCAGGCCGAACAGGGGAATCAGCATGAAGGTCAAGGACACATTGACGAAGCTGATGCCATCGGCGATCACGGTTGGCAGGTCAAGCAAGGCGTTGCCGAAGCCGCTGACAGTCGCCCAGATGATGATGCAGGCGAACGTCCAGTGCAGCAGCACGTGGGGTCTGGAGTAATTGCAAGTAGGCATAGGGGGCATGACTGGCAAAAGAAGCGTGGCGCCGGGGCGCCACGCTCGGGTTGACGAAGGTGTGACTTACTGGCGAGTCCAGGCCGACGGCCAGTTGGCGCCTACACCCGGCTCGAATGCAGTGGCACCGCTGTTCCACTGAATGCAGTAGCCGCTGTAAGGGAACGGGTTGCACTTGTAGGTCTTGCCGTCTTTAGGCTGCAGGACCACGGTGCCGGCTTTGTAGGTGCTCAGGCCCTGTGGGAACACGTGGTCGTACTTGCCACCGCTCTCGCCGCCGCCGCTGCTTTCTTCCTGCTTGAGGGTGAAGCTGGCGGTCTGTTGCAGCAGGTCGCCCTTCTTCGAGGTGGCTACCACGATCAGGTCAAACTTGCCGGCGCTCTGACCGGTGAGCGGGATAGAGAAGTGCGGGGTGTTGCCGGCCGGAGCCTGCTGGAACGCTACGCTTTCATTCTTGGCGTTGTACACGGTGGCTTTCACGGTGTAGTCGCCGCCCTTGGCAATGGCGTTGAAGTGCAGGTCGACCTTGCCGTCCTTCAAGGTGTATTCGGACTGCATGCCGGTGATGGCCAGCTCGCCCGGCTTGGCCGCCTGTTCCTTGTCGATCATCACGTTGACGATGTCGCTGCCTTTCTTGACCAGGATGTCGTTCTTGCCGAAGTTGGGCACCACTTCGTCCTTGTCGTTGAGCAGGCCCATCTGGTAGCCCTGCTTGGCGGCGTTGACCTTCTTGGCCAGTTCGCGCGGCCAGACGTCGGCCTTGGCCAGTTCGGCAGAATCGATGTTCAGCACGACTTGCTTGGCGTTCACTTCGCCCTGTGCGTTGAACACGCGGGTCTTGACCTTGTCGCCGATGCTCAGTGCTTCAGGCTGTACTGCGCCCACGGTGGACCAGGAGGATGGAATCACTGCGCCGTTGTCGATGTTCAGGTCGACCACGCTGTAGAAGGTGGCGTCGGTGTCGTGCACTTTCCAGGTGGCCAGCAGCACGTGGTAGCCGCTGCGGTCAGACGGGATGTTCACGGTGTGCTGAGTCTTGCCACCGGCGGGGGCCGGGGTGTTCAGGGCTGGCCATGGCTGATCCAGCAGCGGCTTGAGCTCGAAGGAGTCACGGGTCAGCTTCTGGTTCGGGTTCCAGTCTTTTTTGGTGATGTAGAACTGCCAGTAGCGAGTGGCGTGACCGGCGGTGTACTTCCAGGTGAAGGTTTGCGGACCCGGCTTGACGGTGGTCTTGGTCCAGCGAGTGGCCGATTGCTCGTTGATCTCGGCGAAGCGGTCAAGGCCGCCGGCAGGGATGGTGCCATCGGCTGGGCCGCACTTGGTGAAGTCACCGGTACAGGCTTGGGCGCTGCTTGGGAAGTGCGAGAAACCACCGCCCGGACGACCGATGTACTCGGCGCTTTGCGGTTCGTAGGTGATGGCGCCGCAGTTGGCGTTGAGTTGACCGCCATTGCTGCTGCACATGAAGGAGCGAGCTTTAGGGGATTCAATGTAACCGTGGGCGGACGCTTGTTGAGCGGCAAGACCGGCAGCGCCCATGGCCAGGACCAGAGGCAGTTTGAGGAACGAGCGGGCTCGGGTGGAGTTGATCATTGAGAAAGCCTTGAGCAATTAGAAATGGATACAAAAGGTCCCGAGGGTGCGGATGGGGTCCGACCTGATGGGGCGGCTGGCCTCCGTGCCGACGCATCCCCGAGAGCAGAGACAGGCTACGTGGCGGGGCAGAGCGGTCCCATGGGACGAGTACGAGAGTCGTCCGCTGAAGCCGGACCAACAGGCAAAAAAAAGCGTGGCATTCACATGCCACGCTCAAGGGTCAAACCTTCGCTTTATTGGTTATTGGTGATCCCAGGCCATGCCCCAGTGGCTGCCGGTACCCGGCTCGTACTGAGTGGCGCCGGCTTTCCACTGCACGCAGTAGCCGCTGTAGGGGTGCGGTTTGCACTTGTAGGTCTTGCCGTCCTTGGGCTGCAGCACCAGGGTGCCGGCCTTGTAGGCGCTCAAGCCTTGCGGGAAGACGTGGTCGTACTTGCCGCCTTCAACGGGCTTGTCGCCGCCGTTGCCCGGCTTGTCACCACCGTTGCCTGGTGTTTCGCCGCCACCGACGTTCTCTTCGGCCTTCACGGTGAAGCGTGCGGTTTGCTGCATCAACTCGCCTTTCTTCGAGCTGGAGACCACCACCAGGTCGTATTTGCCGGCCTTGGTGTCTTTCAGCGAGATCGAGAAGTGCGGGGTCAGGTTGCCGATCGGTGCATGTTCATAGGCCAGGGTCTTGCCTGCGGTGTCGAACACCTTGGCGTAGACGGTGTATTCGTCTTTCGGGTCGCTGGCCTTGACGATGGCGTTGAAGTGCAGGTCGACCTGGCCGTTCTTCGCGGTGTATTCAGACTGCACGCCGGTGACGCTGAGCTCGCTCGGCTGGCTGGCCAGTTCCTTGGCGATGATCACGCTGCTGATGTCGCTGCCCTTGTTGACGAAGATGCTGTTCTTGCCACGGTTGGGCACGATCTGATCCTTGTCGTCCAGCAAGCCCATCTGGTAGCCGAGTTTGGCGGCGTTGACCTTCTTCGCCAGTTCGAACGGCCAGACGTTTTCGTTGGCCAGTGCTGCCGAATCGATATTCAGCACCACTTGCTTGGCCTGTTGTTCGCTGTTGGTGAACACCCGGGTCATGACCTTGTCGCCGACTTTCAGCGGCTCGGGCTGGACCGCGCCGATGTCGCTCCACTGCGATTCAACCGCGTTGGCGTTGTCGATGTTCAGGTCCACCACCGAGTAGAAAGTGTTGGAGTTGTCATGCACTTTCCAGGTCGCCAGCATCACGTGATAACCGCTGCGGTCGGCCGGGATATTGACCACGTGCTTGGTGTTCTGCCCGGCTTTGGCCGGCATGCTGCCGTTCCATTTTTCATCCAGCAACGGGGTCATTTCGAACGAGTCGCGGGTCAGCGGTTGGTTCGGGTTCCAGTCTTTCTTGGTGATGTAGAACTGCCAGTAACGGGTAGCGTGGCCGGCGGTGTACTTCCAGGTGAAAGTCTGCGGGCCCGGCTTGATGGTGTTCTTGGTCCAGCGGCTGCTCGACTGTTCGTTGAGCTTGGCAAAGCCGGTCATGCCACCGGCGGCAATGGTGCCGTCGGCCGGGCCGCAAACGCGGAAGTCGCCGGTGCAGGCCTTGGCGTTGCTCGGGAAGTGCTCGCGGCCGCCACCCGGCGTGCCGAAGTACTCGACGCTTTGCGGTTCATAGGCGACAGAGCCGCAGTTGCCGTTCTGGTTGCCACCACCGGCACTGCACATGAACGAACGGGCTTTCGGGCTTTCGATGTAGCCGTGGGCGCTGGCTTGTTGAGCCGCGAGCGAAGCCATGCCGATGGCCATGGCCAAAGGCAATTTGAGGAATGAACGGGCTCGGTGCAACGTGATCATCGATTGATCCTTAGTTTGAAATTATTGGATTCAACAGGCGATCGTGGGGAAGGATGGACGAGCTCAAGTTGAGTCTGGCATCCCTGTCTGGCGCCCCCCGAAAGCAGGCGCCAGAGTAGGACGGGTGAGTGTCGGTTCACATGGGACGGGTACGAGAGTGCACCAGGGGCGCCCGGGCGATACCCCGGGACCAGGGCCTGAGGGGCTGACGCAGGGCAGCCAGGTCGGCCTTGGCCTGTTCGAAGATGCGTTCCATGGACGCCAGCAGCCTGGCCTGGCAGCGGCGCACGGCGTCAGGCTGCTGGACATTGACCTGCCTCAGCCCATGGCAGGCCGCGGCCATTTCGCTGGCATCGATCAGGCAGGCCACGCCCGTCAGGCGATGACTCAGGTCGCCGATGGTCTGGGGCGCCGCGGTCAGATCGGTTTCGCGCAACTGGGCGATTTCCTGCTGCAGGTTCTTGGTCAGTTCCAGAAGGATGCGTCGGCGCAGGATCGAGCTGTTCTTGCCCACTTCGTCCAGGTGGTCGAGGTTGAACGAGCGCTCGTGCTCCACATCCTCGTCAGCCGGGGCATGGCTGCCGAGCACTTCCCGCAGACGCGCCAGGGTCACCGGCTTGATCATCAAATCGTTCATCCCGGCGTTGGAGCACTGGGTGGCCTCGTTGCTCAGGGCGCTGGCGGTGTAGCCGATGATCAGGCGCGCTGGCGTGCCCCGGCGCCGCTCGTCTTCGCGCACCGCACGGGTCAGGGCATAGCCGTCCATGTCCGGCATGTTGCAGTCGCTGATCAGCACGTCGTAGGGCGATTCGCTCAGGGCCAGCAAGGCCTGCTCGCCGCTGCACACATGCTCGGCCTGATGGCCCAGGCGGGCCAGTTGCAGGGTCAGCACCAGGCCATTGGTGGACACGTCGTCCACCACCAGCACCCGCAGCGATTCGGCGGCTTGCTGTTGTGGCGTCAGCGGCTCGGGTGACGGCGCCAGGGGCAACTGCCAGCTCAGGGGCAGTTCCACATGCACGCAGCAGCCCTGGCCGGGTTCGCTTTCCAGCCAGATGTGGCCGTCCATCAACTGGGCCAGCTGGCTGCAGATGCTCAGGCCCAGGCCCGAGCCACCGTACAGGTGTGCGGTGCGGGCGCTGGCCTGGCGGTAGGGCTCGAAGATCAGGGGCTGCAAGGCCTGGGGAATGCCGATGCCGGTGTCGCAGACGCTCAGGGTCAGCAGGCTCACGCCTTCGCGCAGCGGGATTTCCTTGACCCGGGCCTGAATGCTGCCGTGGTCAGTGAACTTCAGCGCGTTGCTGATCAGGTTGTGGAAGATCTGCTGCAGGCGCAGGGAGTCGATCCAGTGCAGGCGCTGGCGGTCGGCCTGGTAGTCGAAGTGCAGTTGCAGGTTCTTTTCCCGGGCCTGGGCGGCGAACAGGCCGAGGCTGTTGGTCAAAAGCGGTTCCAGTGCCGTGGGGTGCGGGGCCAGTTGCATCAGGCCACTCTCGATCTTGTCCAGGTCGAGGATGTTGCCGATCAGGTCGATCATCGACGTCGCCGATTGTTGGGCCACCCGCAGGTTGTGCGAGGGCGTGTTGCGGCCGCTGGTTTCAAGCTCCAGCAGGCCCACCAGGGCATTGAGCGGGGTGCGCAGTTCGTGGCTCATGGAGGCCAGGAACTCGCTCTTGGCGGCGCTGGCCTTGAGTGCCACCTGCTTGGCTTCACGCAGTTTGATCTCCAGGTGCTTGCGTTCGGAGATATCCAGCCAACCCCCCAGCAGCCCTTGCAACTGGCCCCGGGCGTTGTAGAACGGCACCAGCCACTGATACAGGTAGCGCTGCTCGCCCTTGATCACCAGGCTGGTGTCGAGAAAGCGCGGCCGGTGGTTGTTCAGCAGTTGCCGGTGTTCGTCCTGCAGGATCTGCGCGAAGTCTGCCGGCATGTTCGGCTGTTCGGTGGGCAGGCAGTTCTGGACCAGATCCTCGGCGGTGGAGAAAAACTCTTCGTAGGCGCGGTTGCAGGTGCTCAAGCGTCCGTGCAGGTCGCACACGTACAGCGGAGTCGGCAGGCCGTTGAGCAGGGAGAACTGGAACGCCAGTTTGTCCTGCAGCCGGGTCTGGGCGCAGATCCGCTCCTTGACCTGGATCTTCAGTCGCCAGTTCCACACCAGGGACAGGACGAAGATCACCAGCGCCACGATGCCGATGTGCCAGGCCTGTTCGGCCGCCCATTCCCAGAAGTTGTCCCGGGGGCGTTCGGCGATCACCTGGATATCGCTCTGCGGGGTGCGCGACAGTGAGTCCAGCAGCTTGTTGAGGATGCTCAGCAATTCGCCGGAGCCTGCGGCCACGGCGAACTGATGGGGGCTGGGCGTGGCCTTGATCGACAGGCCGTATTGCAGGCCCGCTCCGGGTTGGGTCTGGCTGGCGCTGGGGGTGTCCAGGGTGGCGTCTACCCGGCGCTGCAGCACCAGGTCCAGGGACTGCTGGTAGTTCTCGGTGAGCAGCAGCTGGATCTTGGGGTAGCGCAGGCGCAAATGGTCATACAGCGGGTGATAGCGCGACAGCGAAAGCTTGCGGCCTTCCAGGGCTTCCAGGGAACTGGGAGAGCTGTCGCCGGTGCGGATGATGAAGGTCCAGGTGCGAGTGCCATAGGGCTGGCTGAAACGCACGCCGCGCGCGCCGTCGACCATGCCCAGGGTGCGGCTGGTCAGATCGGCCTGGCCCTGGCTCAACTGTTCCAGATCGTTGGCCCGGGACAGGCTGGGCTGGATGTTCAGTTTCAGGCGAAACGAGCTGGCCAGGGTCTGCAGCAGGTCGATGCTCAGTCCTGCCCACTCGCCGTCGTTGTTGCGATACAGGTACGGCGGTGCTTCCTGGGCCAGCAGGTTGATCTGCTGATGGTCCTTCAGCCACGCCAGTTCCTGGGGGCTGAGCATGAAGGCATCAGTGGGCGAATAGGGGAAGGGACCGTGGCTGGCGTGCTGTTGGACCTTGAGTTTCTGTGTCTCGGGAATGCTGTGCAGCACATGGTTGAGCAGGGCCAGCAGGGTGGGCTCGTCGCGGCGCGCGGCAAAGGCGAAACCGGTGGTGGGCAGGTGCGCGGAAAACTTGTTGTGCAGGGCCAGGTCCGGGCGTGCCTGCAGATACAGGTTGGCGCGGAACTGATCGCCGATAAAGGCATCGGCCTCGCCCTGGGCCACTTGTTCGAAGGCCAGTGCCGTGGTGCGCACGCTGCGTATCAGCGCCTGGGGGTAAGCCTGGCGGACCTGCTCCGGTTGCAGGTAGTTGTCCAGCACCAGCACCTGCTTGTTCTGCAGGTCCAGGGGCAGGCTCTGGTCGCTGGTGCGGCCGACGATGATCGGCTGGTTGCGCAGGTAGGGCAGGCTCAGGCGCAGGTTCGGGTTGGCTTCTTCGAACTCGGTGGCCCGGGCCAGCAAATCGACCCGGTGCTCCAGCAGAGCTTCCACGGCGGCCTGGGGCGAGGGCACCTCGACACTCTGAAAGTGCAGGTCCAGTTGTTCGCCGATCAGCTTCAGGTAGTCATCGGAGATCGACTTCAGGACCTGATTGCCGGCGCTCTCCAGAGGCCGGTCGGGCGGCACGATGCGGGCCACTTTGAGGGTTTTGCGCGGCAGGCTGTTGCGCATCGCCAGCAGCTTGTTCAAGGGCAGGTTGCCGTCCGTCGCGGTGTCCGGGTTGTCGGCCCAGGCGGTTGGCAGCGTGCCCAGGAGCGCCAGGGGAATGAGCAGCAGGCAAAAGCGCTGCATCCTCCGGCGCACGAAGGAAAGCGAAATCAGGGGCATAGGGGGGAAGCTCCGGGATTCTGCCGCACGGGGCGGCTCAGGAAAGGCCGTGTTCCTGGATGTAGAGAAACAGGCTGGCCGAGGTGTCCAGGCCGAGCTTGCGCATGGCGCTGCTTTTTTGCGTGCTGATGGTCTGTTTGCTGCGGCACAGGTGCTGGGCGATGGCACCGATGCTCATGCCGGTGCCATACAGGCGCAGCACCTCGATCTCCCGCGCGGACAGTTGCTCCGGTTGCATCAGCGGCTTGCCGTGCAGGGCGGTGCTGGTGTCCAGCAAGTGCTGGATCGAGGCCGAGACAAAGGGCGAGCGCGGGCTGGCGGCGACCGCCTTGGGCAGGTCATTGAGCAGCCCGCGCTTGCTCACCAGCCCCTGGACCCCCAGTTTGAGCACGCTGCTGATCAGCGCCGGGTTGTCGAGCATGGTGATCACCACGATCGCCAGTTTTGGATAGAGCGAACGCAGGCGACGGATCAGACGAATCCCGTCCACTTGGTCGCCACCGGGCATCATCAGGTCGGTCAGCAGCAGGTCGCAGGGCTGGCGCTGCAGGTTCTCCAGCAGGGTTTCCACGCTGTGGGCCTGAGCGACGACCTCCAGGTCGGCACGGCTTTCCAGCAGGGTGTGAATCCCAATCAGAGTCAGGGGATGGTCATCGG
Source organism: Pseudomonas sp. JDS08PS003 (assembly GCF_045013505.1). Lineage (NCBI taxonomy): Bacteria > Pseudomonadati > Pseudomonadota > Gammaproteobacteria > Pseudomonadales > Pseudomonadaceae > Pseudomonas > Pseudomonas sp. JDS08PS003. Next base: position 4,650,039 of record NZ_CP120724.1, on the reverse strand, counting down.
CTATCTGGACGCGGATCGGCATCGTGTTTGTTTACTCGGCTTTTCGACAGGCATGAGCCCACAAAAACGCGCGGCTTCCTATCAAGGAGCGGGCATTTTGCTTGTGGGGTCGTCAGAGGATTCGCAGGGTATCACTGAAATTGACGCCAAAAAGACGTCTTTGGCACTTTAAGAATCGTCTTATGTTTGCCAGGAAATTTCCTGAGAAGTTGTAGGGGAATTACTAAAGATCTTGCAAGAAACGCCTCTAGTACAGACGTTTCATCGGTGTTTTCCCTGTCGGATCTACAGCCTTTGGTGCCCGGGGCAACCCCGTCACTCCAGGGGCGGCAAACGCCGTTTGATTGGCGACTTCTTGATGATTGCGGTGTTGGTTTCGGCGAAATGGTTGAGGCGGTCCAGCAGGGTGTCCAGCTGTTCCATGGAGCGCACTTGAAGGCGGGCGATAAAGCAGTCGTCACCGGTGACCTTGTCGCATTCGGTGAACTCGGCAATCGCCAGAATCTGCCGTTCCACTTCCTGCAGTTTGCCCGGCAAGGGACGAATGCGGACGATGGCCTGCAACTGGTAGCCCAGAAGTCTTGGATCGATCTCCAGGGTATAAGCGCTGATCACGCCGCGTTCTTCCAGTCTTTTCAAACGTTCGGCGACGCTGGGAGCGGACAGGCCGCTGATCTGCGCCAGGGCCTTTAGGGAGCGGCGGGAGTCCTGCATCAGGGCACTGATCAGTGCCTGGTCGATGGCATCAAGCATGGCGATCTCGTTAGGTTGGATGGCTATTTTGCCTTGATAAAAAAGGCCTTGTGGCAGTCTAGCCTAGGTTTTGAACTGGCGATGGTCAGTTCGCGCTGGGCATAATTTGCCCACTGCCAGAGGAGCTTGATGATGGATGCACTGACTCGTCGCGGATCGTTGGAAATGACCGCCGCCATGCTGATTTCCGGAACCATCGGCTGGTTCGTCCTGGTGTCCGGGCAACCGGTACTGGACGTGGTGTTCTGGCGTTGCCTGTTCGGCGCCGGGGCCTTGCTGCTGATTTGCGGCGCTTTCGGTTTTCTTCGTAAGAACATTCTGACCAAGCGCACGCTGATCCTGGCGGTGCTCAGTGGCGTGGCCATTGTCGGTAACTGGGTGCTGTTGTTCGGCTCCTATTCCCGAGCCTCGATTGCCATTGGCACCGCGGTGTACAACGTCCAGCCTTTTATCCTGGTGGCCCTGGGGGCGTTGTTCCTGGGGGAGAAGATCACCCCGCAGAAGCTGTTCTGGCTGTGCCTGTCCTTTGCCGGGATGCTGGCCATCGTCAGTGCCCACGGCGCCCAGGGCGAAACCGGCAACGACTACCTGCTGGGCATCGCCCTGGCCCTGGGCGCCGCGTTGCTGTATGCCTTTGCCGCGCTGCTGATCAAGCGCCTGAGCGGTACGCCGCCACACCTGATTGCGCTGATCCAGGTCTGCACCGGGGTGCTGTTGCTGGCGCCCTGGGCCAACCTCGGCGCGCCGCCCCAGCAGGCCACGGCCTGGGCCAGCCTGCTGACCCTGGGCATCGTGCATACCGGGGTGATGTACGTGCTGTTGTACGGGGCGATTCAGAAGTTGCCGACGGCGTTGACCGGGGCCTTGTCCTTCATCTATCCGATCGCGGCGATCTTCGTCGACTGGCTGGCTTTCGGTCATCGCCTGGGACTGCTGCAATGGGTGGGCGTCGGCGCGATTCTGCTGGCCGCCGCCGGCATGCAGCAGGGCTGGACCCTGAAGCGCCGGCGCGGCGTTTTGCAATGAGCGCAGGGGACGCAGGGCGCAGACCTGCAATGGGTTCCACGCCCGCTGGCCTGGGGGGTAGTGCCGCGCCTGTACCGGTCGGCACCTGACCTTGACAGGCCGGGGTGCAGCGCTAGTTTTTATCCAGTGTCGGCCGATTGGCCACGCACTTTCCCCCGGTGATCCAGGCCCCTGGCAACTCGCCCGGGTACGCCTCGATCATCCGCAACCACCGACTCGCGTCGTGCCGGGTCGGCCCTGGAGCGATCATGAGCACTCGACGCAAGGTTCCCGGAATCCGCAACTACGATGGCCCCGCCGGTGGCTGGGGTGCACTCAAGGCCACCGCCACCGCGGTGCGCGAACAGATGGATACCCTCAAGGCGCCGCTGACCCTGATGCGCACCAACCAGCCCGACGGCTTCGATTGCCCCGGCTGTGCCTGGCCGGACAAGGAGCACAAGTCGACCTTCCAGTTCTGTGAAAACGGCGCCAAGGCAGTGACCTGGGAAGCCACCAACAAACGCGTGACCCCGGCCTTCTTCGCCGAGCATCCGCTGACCTCGCTGTTGCAGCGCTCCGACTACCAGCTCGAAGACTTGGGCCGCCTCACCGAGCCTCTGGTCTATGACCGCGTCAGCGACACTTTCAAGCCGGTAGCGTGGCAGGCGGCGTTCGAGCGTATTGGCCAGATCCTGCGCGGCCTGCAACCCGAGCAGGTGGAGTTCTACACCTCCGGCCGCGCCTCCAACGAAGCAGCCTACCTGTACCAACTGTTCGCCCGGGAATACGGCAGCAACAACTTTCCCGATTGCTCGAACATGTGCCACGAGCCCACCAGTGTCGGTTTGCCGCGCTCCATCGGCATCGGCAAGGGCACGGTGTCCCTGGAGGATTTCGATTTCTGCGAGCTGATCATTTCCATCGGCCACAACCCGGGCACCAACCACCCGCGGATGATGGGCACCCTGCATGAAGCCTCGCGGCGCAAGGTGCCGATCATGGTCTTCAACCCGCTGCGCGAGCGTGCCCTGGAACGCTTCGCCGACCCGCAGAACATGGTGGAGATGGCCACCTACGGCTCGACCCGCATTGCCTCGTCGTACTTCCAGGTCAAGGCCGGCGGCGACGCGGCGGCGATCAAGGGCATCATGAAGGCCCTGCTGGCCCTGGAGGACAGCCTCGGGCAAGTCCTCGACAAGGCGTTCATCGCCGAGCACACCCTGGGCTTCGAGGCCCTGGTGGCGGATCTGCACGCCACCGCCTGGGCGGACATCGAACAGGCCAGCGGCCTGCACCAGGCGGACCTGGAAATGGTCGCCGCGGCCTACGCCAAGTCCAATGCCACCATCGTCACCTACGGCATGGGCATCACCCAGCACAACGAAGGTACCGCCAATGTGCGGTTGATTTGCGACCTGCTGATGCTGCGGGGCAACCTGGGCAAGCCGGGGGCGGGGATCTGCCCGTTGCGCGGGCATTCCAACGTGCAGGGCAACCGCACCGTGGGCATCACCGAGAAGCCTTCGAAAGCGTTCCTCGACAAGCTCGAACAGGCGTTCGGCTTCAAGCCGCCTTCGGCCCACGGCCATGATGCGGTGCAGGCGATGCAAGCGATGATTGCCGGCAGTGCCAAGGCGCTGCTGTGCCTGGGGGGCAACTTCGCCGTGGCCCTGCCGGACCCTGGCCAGTGTTTCCCGGCCATGGCCAAGCTCGACCTGAGCGTTCACGTGGCCACCAAGCTCAACCGCAGCCATTTGCTGGTGGCCAAGGAGACTTTCATCCTGCCCTGCCTGGGCCGCACCGAGCTGGACCTGCAGGACGGTCTGCGCCAGGCCATCACCGTGGAGGACTCGATGTCCATGGTCCACGCCTCGGCGGGCAAGCTGACCCCGGCGTCGCCGTTGCTGCTCTCGGAACCGGCGATTGTCGCCGGCATGGCCAAGGCCACGCTGCCCGGCAGCCGCGTGCCCTGGCTGGAACTGGTGGCCGACTACGACAAGATCCGCGACCTGATCGAACAGACCGTGCCCGGCTTCGACGGCTACAATGCCCGCATCCGTGTACCGGGTGGTTTCCGCATGCCCCTGGCGGCGGCCGAACGCCAATGGCTGACGCCCTCGGGCAAGGCCGAGTTCTTCGTCTTCCCCGGGCTGCACGAGGACAAGGAAGTGGACGGCGCCGATGTGCTGCGGCTGATCACCCTGCGCAGCCACGACCAGTACAACACCACCATCTACGCCCTGGACGACCGCTATCGCGGGGTCTTCGGCCGGCGCGACGTGCTGTTCATCAGCCCAGGGGACCTGGCCGCCCGTGGCCTGGCCCACGGCGATCTGGTGGACATCGAGACGGTCATCGGCGGGCGTCGGCTGCGTTACGAAAACATCACCGCCATCGAGTACAAGATCGCCCCGGGCACCGTGGGCGCCTATTACCCCGAAGCCAACCGCCTGGTGCCCCTGGACTACCTGGATGTGGACAGCGGCACGCCGTCCTACAAATCGGTGCCGGTGCGGGTGCTGCGCTCGACCCTGGGCAGCGCCGCCTCCTGAACCGCCGATGTGGCGAGGGAGCTTGCTTGCGCTCGGTCGCGCAGCGGCAGCAAGCGCCCTCGCCACGGCCACAATCTGCTATTTTCCTGTCGGTGATTTTTTCGACCGCAGCCTGTGGAAACCATCAATGACCGACCTTTCATCCATGGCCGAGCGTCTGCCCGAGCCGCAAGCCATCTGCAACCCCATCACCCGTAGCGCCATCTTTATCGTCGCCACCCTGGCCCCCGGCGCCAGCGCGGCGAAAACCGTGCGTGAGTGGTGCGCCGATGTCGCCGCTCTGACCCGTTCGGTGGGCAAGCGCGTGCCGGGGGGCAATCTGTCCTGTGTCTGCGGTTTTGGCTCCAATGCCTGGGACCGGCTGTTCGGCGGCCCGCGCCCGGCGTCGTTGCACGCTTTCCGTGAAGTGGGCGTAGAAGGCCGCCGTGCGCCCTCCACCCCGGGCGACCTGCTGCTGCATATCCGTGCCGAGCAGATGGACCTGTGCTTCGAGCTGGCCACACAACTGCTCAAGCCCCTGGGGGATGCAGTCAAGGTGGTGGATGAGGTCCAGGGCTTCCGTTATTTCGACATGCGCAGCATGGTTGGCTTCGTCGACGGCACCGAGAACCCGGAAGGCCGCGAGGCCGTGGATTTCACCCTGATCGGGGACGAAGACCCGTCGTTCTGCAATGGCAGCTACGTGTTGGTGCAGAAGTACCTGCACAACATGGCGGCCTGGAACGAGCTGACGGTCGAGGCTCAGGAACGCATCATCGGCCGCACCAAGCTGTCGGATATCGAACTGGATGATTCAGTCAAACCCAGCTGTTCCCACAGCTCCCTGACCACCCTGGAAGAGAACGGCGAGGAGGTGAAGATCCTGCGCGACAACATGCCCTTTGGCCGTCCGGGCGCGGGGGAGTTCGGCACCTACTTCATCGGCTACGCCCGTTCGCCACGGCCGGTGGAGCAGATGCTGGAGAACATGTTCGTCGGTCGCCCGGCGGGCAACTACGATCGCCTGCTGGACTTCAGTACCGCGGTCACCGGCGGGCTGTTCTTCGTGCCGTCCGCCGATCTGCTGGAAGACCTGGCCGAGCGCGCCGCGGCCGGCCAGTAAACGACAGAACCCCGGCCCGCTGCTGCGGGCCGAGGTTCCAGGCGTTATGCAGCCATCTTCAGTGACTGTGCATTCCAGCGGCCTGCATCAGCAGCCGCAACAGGCCGGCCACCAGCCCCAGGCCGATGACACTGCTCAGCCAGATGCCGAACATCCACAGCAGGCGCTGCCAACCGGGTGCCGGTTGTGCCGGCCGGGTCGTGATCTTATCCATGAGCCAGCTCCAGCATCAGTGCGCCGCTGCAGGCGAGCATCAGCACCAGGCCAAAGAACAGCAGGCTCAACTGCGCCACTTGCCTGTGCCAGGGCTGGCTGGTCAGGGCCTTTGCTCGATCAGTGGTAGCCATCGCCAATCCTCACTTTGCCGCGGAACACGTAGTAGCTCCAGCAGGTGTACATCAGGATGATCGGCAGGATGAACAGGGTGCCGATCAGGATGAACAACTGGCTGGACAGGGGCGATGCCGCGTCCCACAGGCTGATGGACGGCGGCACGATGTTCGGCCAGATGCTGAACGCCAGGCCGATGTAGCCGAGGAACACCAGCACCAGGGTGAACACGAACGGCCAGTGGGAATGATGCTGGCGCAAGGTCCCCAGCAGCCCGCACAACGCCAGCAGGCCCAGCACCAGCAACGCACCGAAGATCACGATATGGGCATGGCTGAACCAGCGGGTGGCGATTTCCGGGTGCAGCAATGGGGTCCAGACGCACAACACCGCCACCACCGCCATCAGCGCGAACGCCAGGGGCCGGGTGTAGTGGCGCATGCGCGCTTCGAGCATGCCTTCGGTCTTGACCAGCAGCCAGGTGCTGCCCAGCAGCGCATAGGCCACGATCAGCCCCAGGCCGCAGAACAGCGGGAAGGGTGCCAGCCAGTCCAGGGAGCCGCCGGCGAACTGGCGATTGACCACCGCGATGCCGGAAATGTAAGTGCCGATCACAATGCCCTGGCACAGGGTCGCCAGCAGCGAGCCGCCGATAAAGGCCCAGTCCCAGATATGCCGCTGCTGCGGGCTGGCCTTGAAGCGGAACTCGAAGGCCACACCGCGGAAGATCAGCCCCGCCAGCATGAAGATCAGCGGCAGGTACAGGGCTTCGAGAATCACCGAGTAGGCCAGGGGGAAGGCCCCGTACAGCGCTGCGCCACCGAGGATCAGCCAGGTCTCGTTACCGTCCCAGACCGGGGCCACGGTGTTCATCATCACGTCCCGTTCCCGGGCATCGGGGATCAGCGGAAAGAGAATCCCCAGCCCCAGGTCGAAGCCGTCCATGATCACGTACATCATCACCCCAAAGGCAATGATCACGCCCCAGATCAACGACAGGTCTATGCCTTGAATCGTCATGTCGATATCCCTTGTTTCAGTGGTGGTGGTCGCTGGACGCGAAGGTCTCGGCGATGGCGGACAGTGGACGGCGCGGTGTTGGCTCCTGGCCGACAGGGTGGGTCGGCGGGTGCTCGTGGTGGGGCTGCGGGCCCTTGCGCACCAGCTTCATCATGTAGCCGATGCCCACCGCGAAGACCGAGAAGTAGATCACCACGAACAGCGCCAGGGAGATGCTCAGTTGGGTCACGCTGTGGTTGGACGCGGCGTCGCTGGTACGCAGCAGGCCGTACACCACCCAGGGCTGGCGCCCGACTTCGGTGGTGATCCAGCCCGCCAGCATGGCGATCAGGCCGGTGGGGCCCATCCACAGCACCAGGCGCAGGAACAGGCGGTTGCGGTACAGCGCGCCGTTACGCCGCAACAGCAGGCCCAGGACCCCGGTGAGGATCATCAACATGCCCAGCCCGGCCATGATGCGGAAGCTGAAAAACACGATGGCCGAGTTGGGACGGTCTTCCTTGGGGAAGCTCTTGAGCGCAGGGATCTGCTTGTCCAGGCTGTGGGTCAGGATCAGGCTGCCCAGGTAGGGCAGTTCCACGGCGTAGTCGGTTTTTTCGCCGTCCATGTTGGGAATGCCGAACAGCACCAGGGGCGAGGGTTCGCTGCCGTGGTTTTCCCAGTGGCCTTCGATGGCGGCGATTTTTGCCGGCTGATGTTCCAGGGTGTTGAGGCCGTGGGCGTCACCGACCACCGCCTGGATCGGCGCCACGATCAGCGCCATCCACAGCGCCATGGACAGCATCTTGCGCACCGGCGGCGTGTCGTTGCCCCGCAGCAGGTGCCAGGCGGCGCTTGATCCGACGAAGAACGCCGTGGCGACGAACGCGGCAATCGCCATGTGCGCCAGGCGGAAGGGGAACGACGGGTTGAACACGATCGCCAGCCAGTCCATGGGCATGATCCGCCCATCGACGATGGAGAAGCCCTGGGGCGTCTGCATCCAGCTGTTGGAGGCGAGAATCCAGAAGGTCGAGATCAGGGTGCCGATGGCCACCATCACCGTGGCGAAGAAGTGCAGCCCGCGGCCGACCCGGTTCCAGCCGAACAGCATGACCCCGAGAAAGCCTGCTTCAAGGAAGAACGCGGTCAGCACCTCGTAGGTCAGCAGGGGGCCGGTGATGCTCCCGGCAAAGTCCGAGAAGCGGCTCCAGTTGGTGCCGAACTCATAAGCCATGACCAGCCCGGAGACCACGCCCATGCCGAAGTTGACGGCGAAGATCTTCGACCAGAAGTGATACAGGTCCTTGTAGGTGCTGTTGTGGGTCTTGAGCCACAGCCCTTCGAGCACCGCGAGGAAACTGGCCAGGCCGATGGTGATGGCGGGAAAGATGATGTGGAACGAGACCGTGAACGCGAACTGGATGCGTGCAAGGTCGAGCGCCTGTAGATGAAACATGACGATACCCTCGTATTGGCTTGATGCCCGAGCAGGCACTGCGCGGCCGTCGCGAACCCATGGGCTCGCGGCGGGGGCAGGGGCACTGCGCGGGTGAAGGCTGGGGTGGTGGTCGCACCGCCCCAGGCTGGGTCACACGCCGACGGACTGGATCAGGTTGCTGGCCGCAGCCGGCTCCAGGCGGATGGCGATGAACTTGGAGGTCGGCGTGTAGGTCCGGTCGCCATAGCTTTCCAGGGGCACCAGGGGGTTGGTTTCCGGGTAGTAGGCGGCGGATTGGCCGGCGGGAATGTCGTAGGCGATCAGGGTGAAACCACTGACCCGACGCTCCCGGCCGTCATCCCACAGCGAGACGATGTCGACCTTCTGCCCCGGCTCGAAACCCAGCTGGCGAATGTCCTGTTCGTTGGCGAACAGCACCTCGCGCATGCCGTAGACCCCGCGATAACGGTCATCCAGGCCATACAGAGTGGTGTTGTACTGGTCGTGGGAGCGCATGGTCTGCAGGATCAGGTCCGGCTTGACCTTGAGCTTGCGCACCCCAGCACTGATCAGGTGCTCGGGCAGCACGCTGGGGATGAAGCGCGCCTTGCCGGTGGTGGTGTTCCAGCGCCGCTGGGTGGCGTCGTTGCCCAGGTGGAAGCCGCCGGGGTGCAGCAGCTTGAGATTGAAGTCCTCGAACCCGGGGATGGTATCGGCGATCAGGTCGCGGATGCGTCCGTAGTCTTCGATGGTCCACAGCCAGTCGATGGGGTGCTGGCCCAGGGTGGCGTTGGCGATGCCGGCGATGATCGCCGGTTCCGAGCGCAGGTGCGGCGACTTGGGTTTGAGTTGGCCATGGGAGATGTGCACCATGCTGAAGGTGTCTTCCACGGTGATGCCTTGCGGGCCATTGGCCTGGATATCGATATCGGTGCGGCCCAGGCACGGCAGGATCAGCGCCTCGCGACCGGTCACCAGATGGCTGCGGTTGAGCTTGGTGGCAATGTGCACGGTGAGCTCGCAGTTGCGCAGGGCGGCGTGGGTACGCGGGGTGTCCGGGGTGGCCTGGGCGAAGTTGCCTCCCAGGCCGATGAACACCTTGGCCCGGCCCTGTTCCATGGCCGAGATCGCCATCACCGTGTTGTGCCCGTGCTCCCGTGGCGGCTTGAAGCCAAAGCGCGCTTGCAGGGCATCCAGCAGCTCGGTGGGCGCCAGTTCGTTGATGCCCATGGTGCGGTCGCCCTGCACGTTACTGTGGCCGCGCACCGGCGACAGGCCGGCGCCGGGGCGGCCGATATTGCCCCGCAGCAACAGCACGTTGATCACTTCCTGGATGGTCGGCACCGAATGGGTGTGCTGGGTCAGGCCCATGGCCCAGCACATGATCGCGCGCTTGGCCTTGCGGTACATGCGCGCCGCCAGCTCGATGTCGGCGAGCGTCAGGCCGGACTGCTCGACGATGTGGTTCCAGGACGTGGCATCGACCTCGGCCAGGTAGCTGTCCAGGCCCGAGGTGTGCTCGGCAATGAAGGCCCGGTCGAACACCGCTTCGCCGTTGTTGGCCAGGGCTTCGCGCTCCCAGCGCAGGAGGAACTTGGCGATGCCGCGAAAGGCCGCCATGTCGCCGCCCAGGGCCGGGCGGAAGTAAGCCGAGGAGGTGGGCTCGGAGCCGTTGGTGAGCATCTCCAGCGGGTGTTGCGGATGTTGGAAGCGTTCCAGGCCACGCTCTTTGAGCGGGTTGAAGCAGATCACCTGGGCACCGCGTTTCACCGCCTCGCGCAGTGGCTCCAGCATCCGTGGGTGGTTGGTGCCGGGGTTCTGGCCGATGACGAAGATCGCGTCGGCTTCTTCCAGGTCATGGAACACCACCGTGCCCTTGCCCACGCCGACGCTTTCGAACATGCCCACGGCACTGGCCTCGTGGCACATGTTCGAACAGTCGGGAAAGTTGTTGGTGCCATAGGCGCGCACGAACAGCTGATACAGGTAGGCCGCTTCGTTGCTGGCCCGGCCCGAGGTGTAGAACTCTGCCTGGTTCGGCGAGTCCAGCCCTTTGAGGTGGCTGGCGATCAGCTCGAAGGCCTCGTCCCAGGTGGTTTCTACATAGCGGTCCTGGGACGCGTCGTAGCGCATCGGGTGGGTCAGGCGGCCCTGGTACTCGAGCCAGTAGTCGCTCTGCGCGGCCAGGGCCGAGACTGTGTATTTGTTGAAAAAGGCCGGGTTCACCAGGCGCCCGGTGGCTTCCCAGTTGACTGCCTTGGCGCCGTTCTCGCAGAACTTGACCATGCCGTTTTCCGGCGACTCGCCCCAGGCGCAGCCCGGGCAGTCGAAGCCGCCGTTCTGGTTGGTCTTGAGCATGGCGCGGATGTTCTTGAAGGCGTTTTCACTGCCCAGCCAGTTCTTGGTCACGGCGATCAGTGCCCCCCAACCGGCGGCCGCCCCCTTGTAGGGTTTGTATCGATCAACTTCGCTCATGATATTTCTCCAATACAGCGCACGCAGGCAACCGCCCGACAATGAATCAATGTCAGTGATTGTTTTACTGCACAGGCTAAATGCGGTTTTGTTGTGAAGCCGTTTAAGTTTGGATCTGCTTAGGGCTACGGAGTGACTTGAAGGCCTGTTTCATGGGCCACGAATAAAGCCTATTCGGCGCCTGTGTCGGCTGTCTAATCGCAATTAATGACCGGCTGATCGAAAGCCTCTATCAAGAATTAAAAGTCATGATAAACAATGGCTTGAGTAGACTTTGCGGTACTGATTGCTGGCGGTTTTTTCGGTGATAGATTGCATTGATCAATCAGTTGCAAATAGCGATTGGACGCAACTTTTAATCGCTCTTAGTCTTGCCGCCAATAACTCCTTAACGGTCGTTTGTGGCCGCGAATTACAACTAAGACCTATAGGTCGCAACCGTCGATAGAGGCTGTGATGTCAGATCAAGTATTGGTGGATGGCTTTGCTCGACGGGTCGACTATTTACGTATGTCGGTGACCGACCGATGCGATTTCCGCTGCGTGTATTGCATGGCCGAGGACATGCAGTTCCTGCCGCGCCAACGCATCCTGACCCTGGAAGAGCTGTACCAGCTGGCCCAGCGTTTCGTCGCCCTGGGTACGCGCAAGATCCGCCTCACCGGGGGCGAGCCGCTGATCCGTCCCGGGGTGGTGCAACTGTGCGAGCGCATCGGGCAACTGCCGGGGCTGCGGGAGCTGTGCATGACCACCAATGGCTCGCAACTGGGCAAGCTGGCGGCGCCGCTGTTCGAGGCCGGGGTCAAGCGCCTCAACATCAGCCTCGACAGCCTGGACCCGACGCTGTTTCGCCAACTGACCCGCAGCGGTGACCTGTCCCGGGTCATCGCCGGCATCGACGCGGCCAACGCCGCGGGCTTTGAGCGCACCAAGCTCAACTGCGTGGTGATGAAAGGGCGCAACGACCAGGAGATCAACGAGCTGGTGGCGTTCGCCATCGACCGCGGCCTGGACCTCTCGTTTATCGAGGAGATGCCCCTGGGCACCATCAGCGAGCACAGCCGCAGCGATGCGTTCTTTTCCAGCGCCCAGGTCCGCGAGCGGATCGCCGAGCGCTACACCCTGATGGAGTCCGCCGAGTCGACCCAGGGGCCGTCGCGCTACTGGCGCCTGGCTGAGGCGCCGCAGATCCGCCTGGGCTTCATCTCGCCCCACAGTCACAACTTCTGCGGCACCTGCAACCGCGTACGGCTGACGGTGGAAGGGCGCCTGCTGCTGTGCCTGGGCAACGAACACTCGGTGGACCTCAAGGCCGTGCTGCGCGCCCATCCCGGCGATGCCGAGCGCCTGCAGCGGGCCATTGTCGAGGCGATGAAACTCAAGCCCTACCGTCATCACTTCGAGCTCAACGACGAGGTCCAGGTGGTGCGTTTCATGAACATGACCGGCGGCTGATCGGCCCGCTGTCGCTCTCTTCTCTGGTTTACAGGTCGTGCCCCGATGATCGTCAGATCCAAACCCAACCTGATCAGCGTGCTGATCTCCCTCAAGGGCTCGATTGCCAAGCGCATCGCCTTGCGCAGCCTGCTGGTGACCCTGCTGGCCTCGGCCATCGTGCTGATCGAAACCCTGCACCCGGCGTACTTTTCCAAGGTCAATGCCACGCCTTTCACCTTGCTCGGGCTGTCGCTGTCGATCTTCATGAGCTTTCGCAACAACGCCTGTTACGACCGCTGGTACGAAGGGCGCAAGGCCCTGGGCGCGGTGCTTACCGAGGTGCGTTCGCTGATCCGCGAAACCCAGGTGCTCGGCGATGCCCAGGCCCGCAGCAGCATCCTGCGGGACCTGTGCGGTTTCGCCCACGCCCTCAAGGCCCGGCTGCGCCAGGAGGACGAGTTGAGCGCGGCAGGCACCTGGCTCAGCCATTGGCCGGCGGCCCGGACGCCGAACCTGCCGGACAGCATCCTGCGCCAGGTGTCACGCCAGTGCTCGGCGCTGGCGACTTCGGGCGTGATCAGCGAGTGGCGCTACCTGCTGATTGCCAATCTGCTGTCCGGGATCACCGCCGCGCAAACCACCTGCGAGCGGATCAAGGGCACGCCGCTGCCGTTCCCCTACACCTTGCTGCTGCACCGCACCAGCTACATGTTCTGCATCCTCTTGCCCTTTGCCATGGCCGAGCCCCTGGGCTGGCTGACGCCGATCTTCACCGCCATCGTCAGTTACACCTTCTTTGGCCTGGACGCCATTGGCGACGAGCTGGAGGACCCCTTTGGCCACGATGAGAACGACCTGCCGATGGACGCCCTGGTGCGCACCCTCGAACGCGAGATTCTCGACGCCCTGGGGGCCACTGAACTGCCGCCGGCCCTGGTGCCGGTGGACTATGTCCTGAGCTGATCCACTGTCTTTTTCCGAGGTTGCACATGAACGAACTCACTCACCTGGACGCCCAGGGTCGGGCCAGCATGGTGGACGTCAGCGCCAAGCCGGCCACTGACCGCGAAGCCCAGGCCCAGGCCTGGGTGCGCATGCTCCCGGCGACCCTGCAACTGATCCAGGACAACGGCCACCCCAAGGGCGACGTGTTCGCTGTGGCGCGCATCGCCGGGATCATGGCGGCGAAGAAGACCCACGAGCTGATTCCCCTGTGCCATCCGCTGCTGCTCAGCGGCATCCGCGTTGAACTGCAAGCGGTGCCGCCGGACCGGGTACGGATCACCACCTGCTGCCGCCTCAACGGTGCCACCGGGGTCGAGCTGGAGGCCATGACCGCCGCCAGCGTGGCGGCGCTGACGATCTACGACATGTGCAAGGCAGTGGACCGGGGCATGGTCATCGAGGGCCTGCAACTGCTGAAGAAGCAGGGCGGCAAATCAGGGCTGTTCATCGCTGGAGACACGCAATGATTCTGGTCAATTACTTTGCCCGCTACCGCGAACAACTGGGCAGCGGCGGCGAGAAGCTGCCGCTGGACCGCGACTTGCGCACCGTCGATGACGTGCGTCGGCTGCTGATGGCCCGGGGTGAAAACTGGGCCGCTGTGCTGGGGGAGAACAGCCTGATGTGCGCGCTGAACCAGGACCTGTGCAAGCTCGATGCGGTGATCGAGGACTTCGATGAAATCGCCTTCTTTCCCCAAGTGACCGGAGGCTGAAGCATGAGCGTTCAGGTGCAGACCCAGGCCTTCAACCTTGAGCAACTCAACGCCGGATTGCAGGCCGGCGATAGCCGTGTCGGCGCCGTGGTGACCTTTGTCGGTTATGTACGTGACCTCAACCTGGGGGAGGCGGTACAGAGCCTGTTCCTGGAACACTACCCGGGCATGACCGAGCGCTCGCTGCAGGGCATCGTGCAACAGGCCCAGGAGCGCTGGCCGCTGAACCGCGTGAGCCTGGTGCATCGGGTGGGCCTGCTGCAGGTGTGCGAGCCCATCGTCTTCGTCGGCGTGGCCAGTGCCCACCGGCAAGCCGCCTTCGAGGCCTGCGCCTTCATCATGGATTACCTCAAGACCCGCGCCCCGTTCTGGAAGCGCGAAGTCACCCCCAGCGGCGAACGCTGGATCGACGGACGCGAGAGCGACCGGCAGGCTGCCGAACGTTGGTGTGCAGAGCGTTGAGCTTATGCCGGTGAGTGAGGCTTGAGGGAAGGGGGGAACAACGCCGGATGCCTGTCATCCGGCGTTGTGCATTTACACCGGGCTGTAGATCCGCGGGGCGTTGCGGTGGGGCACGTGAATCAGGTTCAGGTGGTGCTTGTTGGCCCATTGCACGGTCAGTGCGGTAGGCGCGGAGAGGCTGACCAGGGTGCCGAGACGGGCGCGCACGGCCTTGTGGATCAGTTCCAGGCTGCAGCGGCTGGTGACCACGGTGAAGCCCCGGCGGCCGTCGATCCCGGCGTTCAGCAGGGCGCCGATCAGCTTGTCCAGGGCGTTGTGGCGGCCGATGTCTTCCTGGCACAGGCGCACGTCACCCTGTTCGTCAAAGTACAGCGCCGCATGCAGGGCACCGCTGCTGCGGGCCATGTGCTGGGCCTGTTCGATGCGCTCGCGCAGGCCTTGCAGGTGTTCGGCGCAGGGCAGCGGCGAAGGTTCGAGGATCTGCAGTTGCGGTAGCGCCTGTTCCAGGGCTTCCACGCCGCATAAGCCACAGCCGCTGGTTCCGGCCATTTGCCGGCGATGGTCCTTGAGGGCCCAGAAGGCCCGGCTGGAAATCTGCACATCGGCCTGGCAGGCCTGGGGAAAGTGGCTCAGGCGGATGTCGTAGATTTCGCTGAGGTCACTGACGATGTCGTTGGTGATGCTGAAGCCACGAATGAAGTCTTCCAGGTTGCCGGGAGACACCATCATCACCGCCTGGCTCAGGCCGTTGTAAGTGATGGCCAGGGCAATTTCCGCAGCCAGCGGCGCCTCGGCCACCCCGCCCTCGGGGCTGTATTCGCGATAGGCCACGCGCTGCGGCGCGGGCGCCGGTGCATTGGCCTCGGGCTGTTGTTCCGTTTGTTCGATACGGCAAACCATGACGACACCTCAATACAGTCGATTCACTCCGGGGCACGCTGGCCCCGGGGGCGTTCATTCGGCCTTGATGGCAAAGAGTTTCCTGGCTTCGGCAAAGCACTTTTCGGCAATCGCCGAGCGCGGCTCGGTCTTGCGCATCACCAGGCCCAGGGGCGCCAGCACGCTGGCATCCGGCAGCTGGATAAAGGCCAGGTTGTCGATGGGCGAATCCAGGCCGCTGTCCAGGGGCATGATCGAGCAGCAGAAGCCTTCGTGAATCGCCTGGAACAGCTGGTAGGTGGAATCGCTCTCCAGGATCGGCGTCGGGTTCAGGCCGCGGCTGCGAAAGCTCAGGTCGATGGACTTGCGATAGTGCATGCCGGTGCTGAGCATTCCCAGGGGCAGTTCGGCGGCGTCCTCCCAGCTCATCTCGCTGCCTTCGAAATGAAAGTGCCGGGTGTCATAGAGCAGGCCGACCCGGGTCTCGCCGATCTCGAAGAAGTCCAGGTAGTTGGGGTTGACGTGGTCCAGGTAGCAGACCCCCAGGTCCAGCTGGTTGTTGCCGATGTCCTCGATGATCCGGTCGGAACTGGCGGACGACAGGCTGAACTTGAGTTCGGGAAAGCTCGCCGAGAGCTTCTGCACATAGCTGATGGGGTTGAAGCCGCTCAGCGGCACCAGGCCCAGGCGCAGGTTACCCACCAGTTGCCCGCGACAGGCAGCGGCTTCGGCGAACAGTCCGTCGTGGGCCGCCAGCAGGGTCTTGGCCCAGGCCAGCACCCGCTCGCCGGCCTCGGTGAAGCCTTCGAAGCGCTGGCCTCGGGTCACCAGGATCAGGTCCAGTTCGTCCTCAAGGTTGCGCAGGCGCATGGACAGGGTCGGCTGGGTGATGTGGCAGCGCGCGGCGGCCTGGCCGAAGTGCCGGGTCTGTTCCAGGGCGATGAGAAACTTGAGTTGCTTGATGTCCACAATGGCACCTGTTGTGAGGAAATCGGAGTCAGTATTAACGCAGGTGTCCGGCCTATGGAAAGGCCTTCAATCTTCCCGGGCCGGACCTTCGGGGAACACCTTCGGCGTTCAGGCCAAGGGCCTGGGGTCTGTTTCAGACAGTAGTTCAGGGGTGTTGAAATTGCTCAGTCGCGGGTCGTCCGCGGCGCAGGGCAGGGCGCTCAGTCCATGGGGTGCCAGGGCCCGCAGCAGGCTGCGTTCACCCAGGTTCCAGGCTTGGCGCACGCTCGCTGCCAGCGCCGTGGGAATCAGGCTGAACATGGGTTGCCAGTACCCGGCCTGTTGCACCATCAGCGGATGAGGGGCGTCCTCTGCGCGAGCATCCAGCAGCGCCTGGATCAGCGCGCTGTCGATCCGCGGCGCGTCGCAGGCCAGCACCAACAGCCAGGGATGCCGGGCCACTGCCAGGCCTGCCAGCACGCCCGCCAGAGGGCCGGGAAAGTCCTGTTGTTCATCCGCCACCAAACGATCGGCATAGGACCGGTACTGCTCGGCGTTGCGGTTGCAGGAAATGATCAGGTCATCGCTGAAGGGCCGCACCACCGCCTGCACATGGGCAATCAGCGGCTGGCCGTGCCAGGTCGCCAGGCCCTTATCCTGGCCGCCCATGCGCGAGCCGCGGCCACCGGCCAGCAGCAGGATCGAGCAGGGCAGGGAACAGGCGGGTGCAGGCTGGATCGGGGTCATGGCGGGACGCATATCAAGTAGGTGGCGCAAACGATGGCATTGTCCTTCGGGCACGTCCAATCGGAACTGTTGAATGGCCGATTGATCCGGCTTATCAACGCGCCGTTGCCTGGGGCCAGACGATAGAGCGCCTCGATAATCCGGTCAGCCAGAACGATTAGACAGCCGCGCTTTCGGGCCTTTAGCCTGCACCCATGGTTTTTATCTTGCCGGTCGGAGAGTGACATGAGCGTGAAGTCGGATGCGTTGTTTGTACCCTTGAACATGGCCGTGCTGACGGTCAGCGATACCCGGGAATACGCCACGGATACCTCCGGGCAACTGCTGGTCAGTCGTCTGCTGGAAGCCGGCCACACCCTGAGCGAACGGAACCTGCTCAAGGACGATCTGTACAAGATCCGCGCCCAGGTGGCGGCCTGGATCGCCGATGAGCGCATCCAGGTGGTGTTGATCACCGGCGGCACCGGCTTCACCGGCCGCGACAGCACCCCCGAAGCGGTGAGCTGCCTGCTGGACAAGCACATCGACGGTTTTGGCGAGCTGTTTCGCGCCATCTCGATCCTCGATATCGGCACCTCCACGGTACAGAGCCGGGCGCTGGCCGGACTGGCCAACGGCACCCTGGTGTGCTGCCTGCCGGGCTCCACCGGGGCTTGCCGCACCGCCTGGGAAGGCATCCTTGCCGAGCAACTGGATGCCCGCCATCGGCCGTGCAATTTCGTGCCGCACCTCAAACCGGTGCAGGCCTGCGAGTCCCGGGGATGAGCCAGGGCCACTTGATGTCGCTGGAAGAAGCACTGGCCAGCCTGCTGGCCATGGCCGATACCCAGCGCCTGCCAGAGAGCGAAACCCTGGCCGTGGATGAAGCCCGGCAACGGGTGCTGGCCACTGACCTGGTGGCGACCCTGGACTTGCCGCCCTGGCCTAACAGCGCCATGGACGGCTACGCCCTGAACCTGCAGCACTGGGACGGTGAGCCATTGCCGGTCTCGCAGACGGTGTTTGCCGGGCAGCCCGGCGACCCTTTGCAGCCGGGTACCTGTGCGCGGATCTTCACCGGTGCCCCGGTGCCCGCTGGCGCTGACTGCGTGGAGATGCAGGAGAATGTCGAGTGGCTGGAAGATGGCCGGGCACGCTTCACCCAGGCGCTGAAACCGGGACAGAACATCCGTCCCCAAGGCCAGGAGAACCGGGCCGGTGAGGTGCTGTTGCAAGCCGGCAAACGCCTGGGGGCTTTCGAACTGGCGGTGGCTGCCGCTCAGGGCTGCACCGAGCTGCAAGTGGTGCGCCGTCCGCGAGTGGCGTTGCTGTCCACCGGCGATGAGCTGCTGGAGCCGGGCATGCCCATGCGTCCGGGTTGCATCTACAACAGCAACCGCACCTTGCTCCGCCACTGGCTCGACACCCTGGGCTGCGAGGTCATCGACGCCGGGATTCTTCCCGACCAGCCACAGCAGACTCGGCTCAGGCTGGAACAGTTGCAGCACGGCGCGGACCTGATCCTGACCACCGGTGGCGTCTCGGCGGGGGATGCCGACTGCCTGGGCCAGGTGCTGAGGAACAACGGTCGGCCGCTGTTCTGGAAGCTCGCCATCAAACCCGGAAAACCGCTGACGGTGGGCCACTTCGGCCAGGTGCCGGTGATCGGCCTGCCGGGCAATCCGGCCTCGGCCCTGGTGACCTTCGGCCTGCTGGCCCGGGCCTACCTGTTGCGGATTCAGGGAGTGGAACAGGTCGCGCCCTTGAGCGTGCCGGTCAGCGTGGCCTTCAACTGGCCCAAGGCCGGCAGCCGTCGGGAATACCTGCGGGCACGCCTGGAAAACGGCCGCGCCGTGCTCTATCCGAACCAGAGCTCGGGGGTCCTGCTGGGAGCGTCCTGGGCCGATGGCCTGGTGGAGATCCTTGAAGGCCATACCCTGCAGGTGGGCGACTCGGCGCGTTTCATTCCCTTCAGCGAGTTGTTCTAGATTCCCGGTGCGAGGCGGGCCGTGGCGTGCTGTTTTGATGCGCCAGGCCCACCCTGACCGGCACCTGAGCAGGGCGGTTGTTCAGGCGCTTGAATCTTCGTGCCTTTCAACAGCAACGGGACGCCTGGATACACATTGAATGGCTCATTGGGCGAGCCATCGACGATGGCGTTTTCAACCAGATAGCGGGTGTTGCCGGTGGCAAAAAAACGCGCACCCTCGGCCTCACAGCGCACCTCAAGCCGAGCCGTCTCTTTCAGCGGTAATTGGCGCACCAGTGCACTGAAGGCGAGGTTGATCACTACGCTGCCGGCGATATTCGTTTGCTTGGGGTCCAGCAGGTTCATGACCGGCTTTATGTCCAGGCGGTAAACCTGCTCCTGCTCCACCGACTCAAGGGGTTTCAAGGTGACGGTCTTGCTCTGCCCCGGGGCGAGCTTGAGCTGGAAGGGCGAGGCATAGAGCTGGGGCCGGACCGTTTGGGTGATGGGTTCAAGGCGCTCATCCGCCAGCTCGACCCCCGGGTTGATCAGTCGCGACAGGCTGATCGAGACATATTCAGGACGCTGTCCCTTGTTGGTGATTTCCACCGTCATCGGCGTGTCCCGAACCTCGCTGATCTGGGGTTGGATATCGATGAGTGCCAAGGCCGGCGCAATCATCGCCAACCACGACAACAGCACGTGCGTACACAGGTTAAAGAGTTTCATGAGGTTCCCATGGGAAGGACTAAAGCCAGGCCGGCGGCCCTTGCTAGGCACGGCTGCGAACGGTACGGATCAAGGGTCGGTAATCACCGGCTCGAAGGTCAGCGACAAGACCCCGCTGTAGGCGCCGGTGGTCTCCTTGAAACTGCCATCGGGTGGATAGGCCGAGACCGTCAGGCCGTAATAGCCGGTGGAGTCTTCTCCGGGCGCTGGCCGGGGAGGGTTGTTGAATTCCGTGCCCAGGCCGACCGCCAGGGTCTTGGGCATCTCGCCTTCTGCGCCCAGGTTGATTTTGGGGCGCAGGAACACCTGTGCGGCGTTGCTGGCGTTGCGAATCTGCAACGGTTCATCCAGGCGCACCTGGAAGACCCCGGTGGACGAGACAATGCGCAGCCGCGCCTGCACTTCGTAGGGTGTGTTCCAGCCTCCCAGTTGCACCATCTCCAGGCCCTGATCGAACCATCCGCCCTGGTCGTCGGTGACGAACAGGTTGTTGTTCGGTTTCAGGTAGGCGCTGATCTTGCTGCTGGTCTTGCCTTGCAGGATCACATCCGCCGGCGCCAGGGCCGGGAGCGTCCCCAGGGCCGCCAGCCAGCAGGCGATTACTGTTTTGTTCATGTGCTACTCCAGATGGGCCGGGGAACGGTGGTTCGCCGCCCGCTGATAAATCACCACGCCATAACCCACACTCACGGCCAGGGGCGCCGGCTGTCCGGCGTCCGTACCGGCCTCCACGATCAGGCGCTCCCGGGGCCTGAAGGTAATGCGCCAGACCTGATTGCTGGTGGGGGTCTTCAGGGCTTTCAAGGTCATCCGGTACTTCTGCCCCGGTGCCAGTACCAGCCGACCGGGGGTGACCAGCAAGCTGGGCCGCTGCACTTCATGAATGGCTAGCAGGTGCTCGGGGGACTGCCCCGGGTTCAGCACCAGCCGCTGATCCACTTCCAGGTACAAGGGGGTATCGCCGGTGTTCTGTGCATAGAGCTCGCCCTGAGGTTCGTCGGGGGTGAAGCGCAACTCTGTGCGAGACAGTTTCAGGACGCCGGCTGCCAGGCCCGCGGGTGACCAGAGCGACAGCAAGAGCAGAAAAACCACGATGGGATAGTTCATCGGCAGAGGTGTTCCTAGGGCTTGGCCACGATGGTGAAGGTCAGTACATCGCTGTACGCCCCACCTTTCACCCACTTCTCGGCCAATGTCCTGAACGTCGGCACAAAGCAGGTGCGGCCGTCGGAACTCAGGGACAACAGGGCATTTTGGGTGTTGGGCAAGGGCACCAGGGTGCTGCCACTGTTCAGCGCTACCGTGTACGGCACGGTTTGCGAGCTGTCCTCGAGGTTCCTGAGCTGGTAGCGGCCGTTGGCCGAGAGGCCGTTTTCGTTGCTCGCGTTGATGATGAACTTTTGATAGGTGATGAACTTCGATCCGTCATAGGTGAAGCACAGCTGATCCTGGCTGGCGTTGAAAGTCTTCAGGGTTTCCTCGCCCCTGAGCAGCTCACCCAGATCCCAGTCCGGCGCCGTCATGGTGATGGTCGTATCCACAGGCGGAGGAGGCAGGTCCGGGTTAGTCAGCACGCGACAGTCGCCGCCCTTGGTGGTTGATGACAGGTAGGCCAGACCGTTGCTTTCGCCCACGTCATTGCTATTTGTGTAGTTGCCTGCGCGTATACCGACGGCAGGCCAGGCTGCGATATTTGAGTTGTCGACCTGTACTTCAACGGAGGCGGTAATGGGGCTCAGGGTTGTCCATGAGCCAGAGCTGCCGCGATAGATGACGTAGTCCTCCCCGGTGTAGGTTCTCGAGTATTTATTTCCGTCGAGCGTCAGATTCTTGGCAACTGTGGAACTGGTTTTAAGCTTGCCATTGGCGTCGTAGGTGTAGATGAGAACTCCCCGTGATTCAAACGTGTTGCCGTTGGTATGACCCGATGCTGTCTTGTAGCTGATGGTCACCTGTAAAGTGCTGGTGCCATTGCCGTTGTCCTTGAAGCTACAGTTGCTATAGCTGTTGCTCAGGTCGCTGTATTTCAGGACCAGAGCGGATGCCTCGCCCGCTCCCAGCGCCAGGTAGGCCAGCAACCCAGAGCAAAGCAATTTCCAGCTCCAGCCCTTGAGGGGCAGGGCGGTGCTTGGAGTGATCCTGACCGGTGACCGCTGCTGTGTATCCATCAGGGGCATTCCAGGGTCTGTGGCTGATCATTGCTCAGCAGGCTCAGGCGCTTACCGTTGAAGTGCTGGGGCGTTCCAGGGAACAAGGCCACCTTGCGTTTGTGCGAGCCGCGATCCACCTCGACTTCCGACAGCACCAGGCGGACGTTGCCGGTGTTCTCCAGGGTCAGGCCCGTGGCATCGCAGCGATGTGACCAGCCCGATTGCTGTTTGGCCGGCGGCGGCATATGGCGCACCAGCACGCCGTAACCCACGGCCACCGACATCGGCGCGCTGATCTTGTCCTGGGGGGCTTCTTCCACCTGCATGGAGCGCACCGGCACTACGTACAGGCGAAACAGTTCTTCGGCCCCCGGCTCGGCGAGGGACTTGAGGCTGATGGCGCGACTTTGGCCAGGGCCCAGGGTGAGTTTGTCCGGGCTGGCAAGAATGCCCGGGCGATCGAGTTGCTGCAGAGGCACCTTGTGCTCCGGCTCCAGCCCCGGGTTCATCACCTTGAGCAGATTGATCGACAGGTAAAGTGGAGCGTCGCCGACGTTTCGCACGGTTACCGAGTGCTCGTGGTTGTTGTAGACCTTGAGGCTGGCGGGCATGACCAGCAACTCGCCCTCGGCCTGAGCCAGTGCAGTCCAGCTCAGTAGCGCCAGCAGCGTGGTACGCAGTGTCATGGTGGGTTCCTGTTTGGAGGGTTGGGTTACTGGCACGGGTAGTAGCTGCCTTTGACGGTACGTGTGAGGTCACACCGGTATTGGCGCCCCGGCTGTTCCACCGTGATGCTGTGCAGCACCGCCTTGTGGCTGATCGAGAACAGGCCGTTGGGATAGGCGGTATCACCGGTTTCGAGGATTCTGCCGCCCACGGGCCGGCCGCTGGCGTCCACCAGGAGGCCGCTGTAGACCATGTTGATGTCCACCTTGGCCCGGGCGTTGTACACCTGCCCGGGGTGGGCCCGGACGATGTTCGCCGGCACCTCGATGTTCATGTCCATGTCCTGGCTGGCACTCACGACTCGGGCAAAGGGCACATCGCCGTATTGGCCCAGGGGCACGGCGTAGGTACTGCCTCCCGCCACGGGGTGACCTTCCACGCTGAAGCCGTAGGGGGTGCCCTGGAGATCGGGGGTTTCCAGCAACATGGCGCTGCCACTGCTGCTGTAGCGTCCCAGGGCCATGCCCTGGCTATTGGCCGCGAGCATGCCGCGGTAGTTGAAGTCGAGGTTGTTGGCGTCATCGCTGTGGCCGACGTTCAGCGAGGCGTCGCCCCGGGTACCGGAGCGGCTGCCATAGGCGTTGATGTTGTTCATGCCATTGCTGCGATTGACGGTCAGGCCGCTGGAGGAGGTGCCGTAGCTGTCCTGGAAGGTTTTGCGGTAGTCAGCGGTCACCTGTGTCTGGCCGCCAAACTGCGCGGCGCGCAAGCTCGCCTGGGACCGATCGAGCATCCACGACATGTTGACGTAGAGGGTGTAATCGCTATCACCCGGCAGAGAACCGCCTTTTTGCACCCCCAGCGAAAACGTCGACCATAGGCCGTTGGGCCGGTAGTTCCAGCGTATTTCAGCCTGTTGGGTCTCGGCGCCACTGAAGGTTCGATAGTTGTAGGCGAACAGCACCCCCCCAAGGTTTTTACTGTACGAAAGACTGGTGCTGGGCGTTCCCCAATAGAAGCGCGATACCTCACGGCTTTGATAGCGACTGAGCATGAGGCTACCGAGCATCTCGTCGCTCAGGTTCAGGTTGACGTAGCCGCCTGAACCCCGCTCGCCAGACAACATCCCCAGCGTGGGTGACAGGTTCAGGCTGCCCACTGTGGTGGGGCGCGAGAGGTTGATCTCCGAAGCCCAGCTTGCACTGTCACTGGCCACGGCTGCCGCATTCAAATAGAGCTGGCTGAGGTTGCGACTCAGGGCGGCCTCGAACAGTTGTCCGCCTTCTTCCATATCCTTGCCCGCGGTGACGCGCCAGGAGTTTGCCCCTTCACCGGTAAAGTTCAGGTTGTTGACGTCCTGGGTTTCCTGGCTCACCAGACCGCCGTTGCGGTCCACCAGGCGAATTTCGATGGGATAGTAGCCACCCGGAAGATCGAGGAAGCTGATTTCATTGCGGCCTAGCGCAGCGGGGCGTTTGAGCACCAGACGTCCGTTGCGATAGAACTCGTAGTTGCCTTCGGCCGTGGAGAACAGCACCAGGGAACCGGCGTCACGGTTACTGCGCAGGTTGCCTTGGCTGCCCAAGGTCAAGAACTGGTCGAAACTGGGTGAGAGCACCGTGCTGACCGAGCCCGAGCCGAAGTCGATGCTGTTTTGCTTGCCGGCTCGCACATAGGTGTCGGCAAAGTTCTTCTGCAGGTAATAGGACGATATGCCCTGATCGCTGCTGCTCTGACCGTTGCTGCTGCGGCTGCGGTTGGCATACCAGTTCATATAGCCAAAGCTGCGCCCCGGTAAGCCGAGCCAGGTATTGCCGTTGAAGTTCAGGGCGCGATAACGGTCGGAAGAACCGCGCAGGTCCAGGGACTGATTGTTGATCAGGCCCCAGGAAGTTGTAGGCGCGAGATAGTCTTCGCGGGTATTGCGAATGCTCAGTGTACGCCGGGTTTTATCGAGGGTTACATAATGATCGGCCACGCGCAGGTCGCAACCGTTAGTGCATTGCTTATAGTTGATTTCGGTGAGAATGCGTTTGATTGTTCGCAGGTCTTCAAGTGCAATGCCATTCTCTCTGTATTGCGCCGAGTCGAACACCAGGCCACTCTGTTCCAGGGAATAACTGATAAAGCCGGGTAAGGTTCGACCATTATAGGTGGCGACATAACGTGCAGTATTTTCCATCTCCACCGCGCTAAAACCTTCAGGAACTCCATAGGTGATCTTTACTTGAGCGAGCGCTTGGGTCGAGACAAGCGAAATGACGCACACAAGAAGTCTGTGTAGTTGATGGGAAAGTTTATACGGGCGCATGCCTGAGTGTTTCCAGTGACAGCAAAGAAGAGCCCTCGGGAGGGCTCATGAGACGGGGCGCTGCGATTTAGCTGCCGGAGGCGGCAACAGGCTCGAAAAGCATGACCAGGTCGCCGCTGTAGCTGCCATCGGTGCTGGGGCCGGTTTCGGTCTTGGTCGGTGCCT
This sequence comes from Pseudomonas sp. JDS08PS003, assembly GCF_045013505.1. NCBI lineage: Bacteria > Pseudomonadati > Pseudomonadota > Gammaproteobacteria > Pseudomonadales > Pseudomonadaceae > Pseudomonas > Pseudomonas sp. JDS08PS003. Next base: position 4,625,217 of record NZ_CP120724.1, on the reverse strand, counting down.
TGGCGCTGATCTTCAGATTGTGCACTTCGTCATAACCACCGTTGCCGGCTACTGTCTGGGTCACTTTCAACGGCTTGCCGAAGGTCACTGCACCTTCGCCGCCGGCATGAAAAATACTGACTGTGGTGTTGGTCATCTCATAAGTGCCGTTGGACATTTTCAACGGTTGTGCCAGCGAAACATTGAACTCGCTATTTTTGGTCCAGACCCGGATCGGCAGAGTCTTGGTGAAAGCTTTCTGGGTTTGGTCCAGGGGCTCCAGTTCCTCAGTTTCATACCAGGTCGTGCCATCCGCTTTGGAAACAAACATGGCATCGTTGATTTGTGCGGTGAGTGTAATTTTTTTGGAGACGATGTTCGTCGAACTTGGCGCGGCATGTGCCATGCCAATAAGTGCACCGCTCAAGCCCATGGCGATGAGGATGTTTTTAAGCTTCATGATGACTTCCGTACTAAAAAGTGAGGCGGAAAAGTAACTTTATTATGTGGGTTACTTTTTGATATGCATGGGTGACTAGTAGTAAGTAACCCGCAATAATGATCGCTATTTTAGTTTTGGAAAGGAACAAGAAGGTTCTTGGAATTCTCCAAGAACCTCCTGAAAGCGGGGGTGATTCAATATGTTGTCAGGGGCGGAAGTGGCGTTGTTAAGTTGTTTTTATAATAAGGTCGGGTCTGTGAAAAGTGTTGTGCGAGCGGGTTGAAAAACTGAGTGACTGTCTGGCTAGTGTCCAGAAGTCACTCTGGACCGACGCTTGAGGGTTGCACTTGATTCAGATCTTCCAGTGCCGGGCGTTCTTGGCCAATCGCTGGCGCATCTCGCCCAGGGTCGCGGCCAACTGCCGGGTGAGCAGCCGGTAACCGTCCAGGGCGCTATACAGCGGCGCCTCCAGGGCGTTATCGGCATGGCCTTCCAGGGGTTTCTCCAGGCGCTGGGTGACACCCGTTTGCAGGGCCCGGGCCATGCCGATCAGCTGCACGCGGATTTGCCGGTGCTCGGTCTTGAGCGCCAGTTGCATCTGCGCCATGGCGTGCGGGTCGCTGGCGTCGGGGCGGGTGTTGCCGAGGATCTCCAGGGTGCTGATGCACATCCGCAGATTGCGCTGGATGGCGTCCAGCTCGGTCATGGAAATCCGCACTTCCTTGGACACCGAAGGCATCAGCGAGCGCAGTTGCAGCATGGCGGCGTTGACCCGGCCCAGGAGCTTGAGGTGTTCGTCGTCGGTCACCGATTGGCCTTGGATGATCCGTCCGTACAACTGCGCGCAGTCGCGCAAGGCGCTGGCCAGGTTGTAGCGCCAGGAGTACACCGCGTACAGCGGAATGGCGAAGGAAAACGCCAGGGCCAGGGCAATGCCGATGAGGATGTCCACCGCGCGCCACAGGCCGTCGCTGATCTGGTTGTCGCCATGGCCGGCGACGATGAACACTGTGATGGCCGCCAGCAGCGCGGTGTAACCGCCCTTGCCGATGGCGTGGTAGGAAAAGTAGCCGCAGACCGCCGACATCCCCAGGTAGGTCAGCCAGGGATGACCGAAGTACGCCTGCTGCACCACCAGCACCAGGCCGACCCCAGCACCCACCAGGGTGCCGATGGCCCGCTCGGCGGCTTTCTTGCCGATATTGCCGTGGTGCTGCAGGCCGCCGATCACCACCAGCATGGTCACCGAGGCCCACTCGCCGTGGGGCAGGTTGAGGCCGGTGGTCAACAGGATGGTGGCGATCAGGCCGAGGGCGACCCGCACCGCGTGGATCAGACGAGCGTGACGGTAGCGCCGGTACGGGTCCAGCACGGGACGCAGCAGGCGCTGCAGCAAGGGGGGCAGGTGGATGCCCCGCAGGTGTTTGAACGGGCCCAGACCGGTTTCTCCAATAGCTGATGAGTGGCTGATTCAGAGGCAGATTAAGGGAGGGGCTCGCCCCCTGGCGAGCCCGGCAACACTGTCTAGAAAATGTAGTCGGTGGTCAGGAAGCTGGAGTCGCGATTGCGGATGATGTCGCTGATCAACTGCTTGTTGCGCTCCTGGAACTTGGTGGCCACCAGGGTGCGGATCGAGAAGGTACGCAGGGCGTCATGCACCGACAGCGTGCCCTCGGCGGAGTTCTTGCGACCGTTGAAGGGAAAGGTGTCCGGCCCGCGCTGGCACTGGGCGTTGATGTTGATCCGCCCGACCTGGTTGGCGAAGGTGTCCACCAGTCGGCCGATCACTGCCGGGTCGCTGCCGAACAGGCTCAGCTGCTGGCCGAAGTCCGATTCCAGGACGTAGTCGATCACCGTGTCCAGGTCGCGGTAGGGCACGATGGGCACCACCGGGCCGAACTGCTCCTCGTGGTAGACGCGCATCTGCGGGTTCACCGGGTACAGCACCGCCGGGTAGAAGAACGAAGCCCGGGAAGCGCCGCCGTCAGGGTTCACCACCCGCGCGCCGTGGGCCTGGGCATCGGCCACCAGGGCATGCAGATAGTCGACCTTGGCGTTTTCCGGCAGCGGCGTCAGGGCCACGCCCGGCTCCCAGGGCATGCCCGGCTTGAGGCCTTGCAGCTTGGCGTTGAACTGCTGGATAAAGCGCTCCACCACGCTTTCATGGACGAACAGGATCTTCAGCGCGGTGCAGCGCTGGCCGTTGAACGACAGGGAGCCGGTGAGGGCTTCGCTGACGGCGTTGTCCAGGTCGGCGTCGGGCAGCACGATCCCCGGGTTCTTCGCATCCAGGCCCAGGGCTGCACGCAGGCGGTGGGGCTTGGGGTGGAGTTTCTTCAGGTCGCTGGCGGCCTTGTTGGTGCCGATGAAGGCGAAAATGTCGATCTTGCCACTGGCCATCAGGGCGCTGACGGTCTCGCGACCGCTGCCGTAGATGACGTTGATCACCCCGGCCGGGAAGCTGTCGCGGAAGGCTTCGAGCAGCGGGCGGATCAGCAGCACGCCGAGCTTGGCCGGTTTGAACACCACGGTGTTGCCCATGATCAGCGCCGGGATCAGGGTGGTGAAGGTCTCGTTCAGCGGGTAGTTGTAGGGGCCCATGCACAGGGCCACGCCCAAAGGCACGCGGCGGATCTGGCCGAGGGTGTCCTGCTCCAGTTCGAAGCGGCTGGAGCGCCGGTCCAGTTCCTTGAGCGCGCCGATGGTGTCGACGATGTAGTCGCAGGTACGGTCGAATTCCTTTTCCGAGTCCTTGAGGTTCTTGCCGATTTCCCACATCAGCAGCTTGACCACCGCCGTGCGCTGTTCACGCATGCGCGCCAGGAAGGCTTCCACGTGCTGGATGCGCTCGGCTACGCGCATCATTGGCCAGGCGCCCTGGCCGCGGTCGTAGGCGCGCACGGCGGCGTCCAGGGCGGTGAGGGCGGTGTCGGCGTCCAGCAGCGGTGTGCTGCCAAGTATCACCTGGGTGTCGCCCTCGGCGCCGCTCAGGTAGATCGGGCTGCGGACCTGGGCCAGGGGGCCGTTCCAGGTGCGCAGTTCACCGTCCACCAGGTAGTCGCGCTGCTCCACCGGCTCGGGCAGGCGATAGGCTTCGGGGATGTCGGCGGCAGCAGGAAACAGGTTGTTGAGGACATTGGCTGTGGTCATGACTCTACCCCGTGTTGGAAATGGCTCCGGCGCGGTGACAGCGGCGGCATCGCTCCATGGTTTATACGCCTGAATGGCCCGGCGCTTTAGCGGTTTGTGCACCGGGCGTGCGAGCGCGACGGCCCGTGGCACAAGCGTGCGGACCTGCGGCGCGTCGGCGGTCGTGGTTCGAGATTAAACGTTTCAGCCGCTGCCCAGCAACTGCCGGATCAGGGTCGGGGTGCTGCCGGTCCAGCGCTTGAACGAACGGCGGAAGTTGGCCGGGTCATTGAAGTTCAGGTACTCGGCCACCGCCTCGTTGCTCCAGCCCTTGATCTGGTACAGGTACAGGGCCACGTGCTTGTGCACCCGGTCCACCTGCTGCTGGTAGCCGCTGTGGTGCTTGCTCAGCTTGCGCTTGAGGGTCGCCGGGCTCATGGCGAAGTCCTGGGCCGCCTGTTCCAGGGTCGGGATGCTGCGCACATGGGCTTTCAGGTAGCGGTACAGGGCATCGAGGAAACTGCTGGAAAACCCCAGCTGGCGCAGGTGCTCGCCGGCCTCCAGGCGCGCCACCTGGCCGGCGGTGGCCGAGGCGCCCGGCCAGGGCCGGGTCAGGTATTGCCGGGGGATGCGCATCAGGTCCAGGGGGCGCTGGAACTGGGTCTGTTCCCCCAGGTGCACCCAGTACTGTTCGACGTAGCGCGGTTCGCTGTGGCTGAAGCTGCATTCCCAGGGCAGGCGCTGTCCGGCCAGCCACTGACTCATGGCCACCAGCGAGGTCATGCTGGCTTCCAGCAGGAACCGCCAGTGCTCGCCGGCGCCGCAGCTGTCCAGCCAGTAGCAGTAGGCGTGTTGTTCATCGAACACCAGGCGCGGGCTGGCCAGGGGACTGAGCAGGGCCTGCTGCTGCACTAGGGCATCCAGGGCCTGATGCAGGTTCTGTGCATGGCGCAGGGCATGGCTGGCGGCGCCGTAATGCCCGGGCAGCAGGCGCTGGCCAAACAGAAAACTGCTGTCGTCGGCATCCAGCAGGCGCCGGCCGTTGCCGATCAGCGCCAGGAACTGCTGCGGGCTGAGGCGGGTCTGGCCGGCCAGGATGTCCTCATGGAACAGCCCGGTGCCGCGCAGCAGGCGGTGGCTGTCGATGTCCCGGGACAGCGCCAGATCGATCAGCGCTGCCGGTTGATAGTGCCCGGGGATAAACCGCGTATCGGCTTCGTACCAACTGGTCTTCACGGTCATGACGGCGCCTCAGGCGGTTTTCGCCAGGGGCTGCTTGGCCCGGGCCAGGGCCAGGTTGAGGCGTTTGAGCAGCCCCTCCGGGGTTTCTTCCAGGGCCATCACCACCGCGGTGCTGGCTGCCAGGTGCAGGCGCTCGCCGTGTTGCCGGGTCTTGTGCGCCAGCCCCTGCACTGCCTGTTGCAGTTCCAGGGCCAGCAGCCGCGCCTGGCTTTCCCCGGTGTTGGGCAGCAGCACCACAAAGCGGTCACCGGCCAGCCGGCACAGCAGGTCCTGGCGCCGCAGGTTGAGCAGCAGCACATGGCTCAGGGCCTGCAGCACCGCATCACCCTCGGCATGGCCGTAGTCCTGGTTGATCGCGGCAAAGTGATCCAGGTCCAGGGCCAGCAGCGACAGTGGCTGCTGCTGTCGGCGGCTGTCGGCCAGGCTACTGGCCAGCTGGTGCTTGAGGTAGTCGGCGCCGGCCAGGGGCGTGAGCTTGTCGAACTGGCGGTGTTCGCGAAACAGCCGCTCCTTCTTTTCCATCTGCGCGCTGATGGCCAGCTGTTCGCGGTGCCAGTGGTAGATGCCAAGGGTCAGCAGGATCATGCCGATGGGCATCGGCCCGGACTCCAGCCAGTGGTCCCAGGTGATGCTGTCGGGCAGGCGGATGAACTCGTCGAGGCTGTCGATCCACCAGGAAAAGAAGATGCAGCTCAGGCCCAGGGCCAGGTAGTTGGTGACCCGCCCGGCGGGGCGGCTCTTGAGCACCAGCCCCAGCCAGACCAGGGCCAGCAGCGCCGAGCCGCCTTCGCCGATGATGTCCAGCCACTGCCATTCGCTGACCGCTTTCAGGCTGCCGCAAGCCAGGTGCAGCAGCAGCCCGGCATTGGCCGCCAGCAACAGCGCGGCGAGTTTCCAGCGGTGGGGTTTGAGCACGCAGAACATGGCCGCGATCCTTTTTGCCAGGAGTGAGAGGGCGTCAGCACAGCAGATGTTTATGACACTGGGGTGACGCCGGAAAAAACCGCCGGGGGTCGAATCAGCTCAGGGTTCAGGCGTTTTTTTTGCTGGATGGGGCAGCCTCAAGGGCCTCTTCGCGGGCAAGCCCGCTCCTACGGGGCGGCGGGTGCGCCACGGATGTGTAGGAGCCGGCTTGCCGGCGAAGGGGCCCGCAAGACCTGCGCCCGACGGGTGATGGCTTTTGCGGGCAAGCCCGCTCCCACAGGGGTCAATTCAGCTCATTTGCCGGGGCTAAACCCGGGAAAACGGCTGTTTTGGCGACCTGTCGACCAGGCCTGTCACAGAACCGTCATTCGCCAACCCTAGCGTGCCCTCCCAGTTGCCGGGCCCCTTGCCCGGCGTTAGCGGACTCTTGGGGGAGGACCATCATGTACAAGCGCAGCAGTCCCGGGCTTGTCAGCTTTACCTTGACCGCGCTGGCCATGGCCATCGCCAGTGAACGCTTGAGCGCCGCCGAAACGGCCGCCACCGAGCATGTGCAAGTGGTCGGCCAGGCCGCCAGCGTCGATCAGGCGCTCAAGGAGCAGCGGCGCTCGGACAGCATCGAAAGCGTGGTGCATGCCGACGGCGTGGCTCAGTTGCCGGACCAGAACGTCGCCGAGGCGGTGCAGCGCCTGCCGGGTATCAGCATCGAGCGCGATCAGGGCGAGGGGCGCTTTGTCAGCGTCCGCGGCCTGGGTCCGGACCTCAACAGCGTGACCATCAACGGCACCCTGGTGCCTTCGCCGGAAAGCGCGCGCCGGGCCGTGGCACTGGATGTGCTGCCATCGGAGCTGGTGCAGTCGCTGTCGGTGATCAAGACCCTGACCCCGGACATGGACGCCAATTCCCTGGGCGGCACCGTGGATGTGAAAAGCCTCTCGGCCTTCGACCACAAGGGCCTGTTCTACACCGGCAGCAGCGAGGCCAGCTACGACCAGAACACGCGCCAGACCAGCCCGAAATTCTCCGGTGCGGCGAGCAACCGTTTCAGCCTCGGCGACGGCATCGACAACTTCGGCGTGGCCGCGGCCCTGAGCTGGCAGAAGCGCGATTTCGGCTCCGACAATGTCGAGACCGGCGGCGCCTGGGACTTCGACCAGGGCGCCAAGTTGCAGTCTTTCGAGCAGCGCGACTACGCCATCAGCCGCGAGCGCGCCGGTGGCGGCCTGAACTTCGACTACAAGCCTGACGACAGCAGCAGCTATTACCTGCGCACCCTCTACAGCCGCTACAAGGACAGCGAGACGCGCAACTCCACCAGCATCGAGTTCGCCGACCCCCTGGCCGCCGGTGATCGCGGCGACGCTGAGGCCAAGCGCAAACTCAAGCAGCGCGAGGAAACCCAGGAAATCCAGTCCTACGTGTTCGGCGGCGAGCGCCAACTGGGCTTGTGGACTCTCAGCGGGCAGACCGGCTACAGCCGCTCCAGCGAAGACAGCCCGGCGCATATCGCCGGGGCCACCTTCAAGGGCAACAGCGATTTTTCCGACAGCGGCTTCTACGACAACGGCAAGCCGCGCCCGGTGATCGGCTCAGGCTTCTTTGATGCGGCCAACTTCACCCTGGACAAGGTCGACTGGGAAAAGCAGAACACCACCGACACCGAAAAGAACCTGCGCCTGGACCTGGCCCGGGACTACGACCTCAGTGGCTATGCCGCGCAGTTCAAGTTCGGCGGCAAAATCAGCCGGCGCAACAAGGACAACGATCTGGAGGCCTGGGTCTACAAGGATTTCGACACCCTGGGTTTCACTGATCAGCAGCTCAACCTCGGGCAGTTCCAGAAGGGCAGCGTGGACTATTCCCTGGGCCGCTTCGGCCCGGGCATCAGTGGCGGCGCCATCAAGCAGTTGATCGGCGGCCTGAATCAGGCGGCCTTCTATGACGAGGAAGAATCCCGGGTCAACGACTTCAAGATTCGCGAAGACATTAATGCCGGCTACTTCATGAACACCCTGGACATCGACGACTGGCGCTTTATCGCCGGCCTGCGCTACGAGGGTACCGAGTTCGAGGCCAAGGGTACCGGGGTCACCGACGGTGCCTTCACTGCCACCGACACCAAACGCCGCTACCAGCACTGGCTGCCGGGGCTGCATGCGCGCTACCAGTTGGACAAGAACACCCAGCTGCGCGCGGCCTGGACCAAGAGCGTGGTGCGCCCGACCTTCGGCCAACTGGCCCCGGGCTTTGTCATCGACGGCGACGAGGCGACCTTCGGCAACCCCGATCTCAAGCCCCTGGAGTCGAGCAACCTGGACCTGGGCATCGAGCACTACATGGGCCATGCCGGCACCGTCTCGGCCTTCATGTTCTACAAGGACATCCAGAACTTCGTCTACAACACCGACCTGGCCGGCACCGGCGCCTGGACCGGGTTCTCCGAGGCGCACAGCTTCGCCAACGGCGACAGCGCCAAGCTGTATGGTCTGGAACTGGCCTACTCGCAGAAGTTCGACTGGCTGCCGGCGCCGTGGAACGGCCTGCTGGTGGGCGCCAACAGCACCTTCAGCCGCTCCAGCGCGAGCATCGAGGGCTTCGACCAGAAGGCCGGGGTCAACCGCAAGCGCGACATCGACCTGCCCAACCAGTCGGACACCGTGGGCAACCTGATGCTCGGCTGGGAAGACGACAAGCTCAGCCTGCGCCTGTCGGCCAACTACAAGTCGGCCTACCTGTTCGAACTGGCGTCCATCAACGACAAGGCCCACGACCTGCACGTGGATGCCCAGACCTTCGTCGATTTCAGCGCCAAGTATTCCCTGACCAAGAACCTGCAACTGAGCTTCGAGGCGCAGAACCTCACCGACCAGCCGTACTTCGTCTACACCGGCAAGCGCTCCTACAACGCCCAGTACGAGGAATACGGCCCGACCTACAAGCTCGGCCTGACCTTCACCCATTTCTAAGTACCGGGCCCTTGCCCGACTGCACACCCAAGGATTGTGATGAGCACTGTATCGACCGCAAGAAACGGCCTGCTGGCCCTGTGCATGGCCCTGGCCGGCAGCGCCGCCCTGGCCGCGCCCAGCGTGCCCGGCCTGAACCTCAAGCCCTGGGCCGAGCAGACCCCGGGCGTCACCGGCCTGGGTTTCGTGCCCGCCGGCACAGGTGCCGACCGGCTGCTGGCCAGCGAGCGCGAAGGCCTGTTGCTGCTGGATGAACAGGGCCGGCAACTGGCCCGGCTCAAGGGCTCGTTCAATGGCCTGGACAGCCGCGCCGCCGGCCAGCAAGTATTGGTGGCCAGCCTCGACAACCAGCGCCAGCAGGCGCTGCTGGTGAGCCTCGACCCGGCCAGCCGCAGTTGGGGCCAGCCGCTGTACCTGCCACCCCGCGACTACCCGGTCAACGGCCTGTGCCTGTACCGCGACGAGGCCAGTAACCTGTTCCTGTTCCTGGTGGGCGAGGAGGGCAAGGGCGAGCAGTGGCTGGTGGGCCACGGTGCGCAGTTGAGCGTCGAGCCGCAGCGGGTGCGTGGACTGCCACTGCCTCCCGAGGCCAAGTTCTGCCAGGTGGACGATGCCGCCCAGCACCTGCTGGTCAATGAGCAGAATGTCGGCTGGTGGGCCTACCCGGCCCATGCCGAGGCCGACACCACGCGCCAGCCGGTGGCCCTGCGCGCGCCCTTCGGCGAGATCAGGAAAAGCGCCGGGGCCATGGCCCTGGTGCCGGGCGGGATGCTCGGCCTGGACCCGAAAGCCGCGCAACTGCACCTCTACCAGCAGCAGGAAAAAGGCTGGGCGGCCCAGGCCACACTGCCCCTGGCCGGCCTCAAGGAACCGGAAAACCTTGCCCTGCGCGCCAGCGACAAGGGTCTGCAAGTGCTGCTGCGCGACGACGAAGACGGGCGCCTGTACCAGGGCCAATTGAACTGGCAAGCCACCCCAGTGGCGCTGCCGCCGGTCTTGCCCACCGTGCAGGCGGCGGTGCAGAGCGAGCCGGTGGGGCGCCAGGGCGACGCCGCCGATGACCCGGCGATCTGGGTCCACCCGCAGCAGCCGTCCCAGAGTCGGGTGCTGGGCACCAACAAGAAGCAGGGTCTGCTGGCCTACGACCTGCAGGGCAAGCTGTTGCAGGAGCTGGCAGTGGGGCGCCTGAACAATGTCGATGTGCGGCCCAACTTCCAGCTCGGCGAGCGCCGTGTGGACCTGGCCGTGGCCAGCAACCGCGACCGCAACAGCCTCAGCCTGTTTGCCATCGACCGGGCCAGCGGCGAGCTGAGCGAGGCCGGAGAGGTGCCCACGCCGCTCAAGGAAATCTACGGTATCTGCCTGTTCCAGCCGGCCAGCGGCGAGATCTACGCCATTGCCAACGACAAGGACGGCACCTTCGTCCAGTACCGCCTGAGCGCCCCCGGCGGCACGGCCCAGGGCGAACTGGTGCGCCAGTTCAAGGTGGCCAGCCAGCCCGAGGGTTGTGTCGCCGACGACCAGCGCCAGCGCCTGTTCCTCGGTGAAGAGGACGTCGGCGTCTGGGCGGTGGATGCCCGGCCCGAGCAACCGGCGACCCTGCACAGCGTGATCAAGGTCGGCGGCCTGTTGCAGGCCGATGTCGAGGGGCTGGCCCTGTACCAGAGCAGCGCCCGGGACTACCTGGTGATTTCCAGCCAGGGCAACGACAGCTACCTGGTGCTGGATGCCGAACCGCCGTTCGCCTCCCACGGCGCCTTCCGGGTCAGCCTGAATGCCCGGGCGGGGATCGACGGTGCCGCGGAAACCGACGGCCTGGAAGTCACCTCGGCCAACCTCGGCGGGCCCTGGAGCCAGGGCCTGCTGGTGGTCCAGGACGGGCGCAAGCGCATGCCCGAGCAGACCCAGAACTTCAAGTTCGTGCCCTGGGCCGAGGTCACCCAGGCCCTGAAGCTGCCCTGAGGTGGCGGTCATCACCTTGTCATTTGCATTTCATCGAATAGCCCCGCCAGCCCTGGCGGGCACCCGAGAAGGAGTTCCACCATGCAGGCCACACTCGAACACATGAGCATCTGGGGGCTGATCAGCGATGCCAGCCTGTTGGTCAAGGCGGTGATGCTGACCTTGCTCCTGGCATCCTTGCTCAGCTGGTACCTGATCATTCAGCGTGGCGCGGTGCTGCGCGGTCGTGAGCAGCGCTTCAACGATTTCATCCAGCGCTTTCGCGGCGCCCCCGAGCTGTTGCCGCTGTACCGCGAAGTGGCCAAGGGCAGCAACGCCGAAGGCGGCGTGGAGCCGATCTTTGCCGCCGGCTACCAGGAGTTCAGCCACCTGCGGGGCCAGGCAGGCGGTGCCGGCGAAGGGGTGCTGGAAGGCGTGGAGCGGGCCTTGTATGTGGCCATCAGCGAGCAGGAAACCCGTCTGGAAAAGGGCCTGCAGTTTCTCGCCACCGTGGGCTCGGTGAGCCCCTATATCGGCCTGTTCGGCACCGTGTGGGGGATCATGAATTCTTTCCCCGGCCTGTCCCAGGTGCAGCAGGCGACCTTGTCCACCGTGGCTCCGGGCATTGCCGAGGCGCTGATCGCCACCGCCATCGGCCTGTTCGCAGCAATTCCTGCGGTGATCGCCTACAACCGCTTCTCCGCCCGCAGCCAGACCCTGCTGACCCGTTACTACGCCTTCGGCAATGAACTGCAAGTACGCCTGCATCGCACCTTGCAGGGCACCCCGAGTCACCTGGCCGTGGCCGCCTGAGAGAAGGAGCAAACTGATGTTGACCCGGCCGCAACGCAAGCACGGACCCAAGGCGGAAATGAACGTGGTGCCTTACATCGACGTGATGCTGGTGCTACTGGTGATCTTTATGGTCACCGCGCCGATGCTCACCCAGGGGGTGAAGATCGAATTGCCCAAGGTGGCCAGCGAGGCCCTGGCCACCGACAGCCGCCAGCAGATCCTCACCCTGTCGGTGCAGGCCGGCGGCGGCTACTACTGGAACCTGGGCAGCGAACTCGATACCCGCCACCAGACCGATAGCGCCGTGGACCTTGAGCAGATGCGCGCCAAGGTGGCCCAGGTGATTGCCCAGCGCGGCGACACCCAGGTGTATATCCGCGCCGACCAGGACGCCGCTTATTCCAGCGTGGTGGCGGCCATGGCGGCGTTGCAGCAGGGCGGGGTGCACAACCTGGGGCTGGTGACCGAGGCCCCGCAATGACGGCGATGATCATGCACAGCCCGATAGCCCTGCCCATGGGCTCCGCAACTGCCGGCTTCTGGCGCAACAGCCTGGCGGCGACCCTGGCCCTGGCCCTGCACGCCGGGGTGCTGGCGGCGCTGGTACTGGGCTGGTCGGTGGACAAACCGCAGGTCGAGACACCGCCGGTACTGACCACCCAACTGGTGATGCTGGCGCCGCCGGCCGCCCCCGCGGAAGCGTTGCCGGCGGTGGCTGAAGTCGCACCACCACCTCCGGCACCTACGGCGCCGCTGGAGCCCCCCAAGCCCCGGGTGGACCCCCAGGTGCAGGCGCAGAAGCTGGAACAGGCGGCCCTGGCGCGCAGGCGTGTGGAAGACAAGAAGCGTGAGCAGGCGCAGGAACAGCAACGCCAGCAGCGCGAGCGCCTGGACGCCGAACAGCGTCAGCGTGATACCGAGCGCCTGGCCCAGGAGCAGGCCCAGCGCGCCGAACAGTCGCGGCTGGCTGCCGAGCGCGGGCGTCAGCAGGCGGCCCAGGCGGCGGCCGACAGCCGCCAGTACCAGCCCCTGAGCAAGGAGGCCCCGGACTATCCGCAACGGGCCCTGGACAAGAACCTGGAAGGCGACTGCACCGTGGAGTACAGCGTTAACCCTCAGGGACGGGTGGAGAACCCCAAGGTCATCGACGGTTGCCACCCCCTGTTCATGCGCCCGTCCCTGGCGGCGGTGGCGACTTTCCGTTACCAGCCACGGCTGATCGATGGCCAGGCGGTGACAGTGCCGGCGGTGCGCAACACCTTTCACTATCGGATCAAGTAAGGCGGGGGTAGGCGTGCGCCCGTCGCCGTGCAGACCGCCACCTGGCTGACCGTGCGCGCCCTGGCTGAGCCTGTCCCTTGGCTGGCTCAGCCTGTCCCTTGGCTGGCTCAGCCTGTCCCCTTGGCTGGCCGAGCCTGCCCCCTTGGCTGGCCGCCAATGCCCTCAACCCCAAGGGCCGGGTGTCTTAGTGTTGCCCTGTGTGGTCCGCCTCTGTTGTCGGGGCGGGCCCTTTGCCCTGGCCGCACTGAGGACCGCCGATGCCCACTGTTACCCCCGTCTGTTCGCGCCCGTTGCGGCGTCACTTTTGCTCGCTGATTCGCAGCGCCCTGGGCCTGTCTCTGGGCTTGCTGCTGAGCGCTTGCGGTGAGGCTGAACCGCCTGCTGCCGTGCGCCTCGACGCTGTGCGCCAGAGCCCGGCCGACCCGGCCCTGGCCCAGGTCTATGCCAGCAGCTGCCAGCTGTGCCACGCCAACCCGGCCTCCGGCGCGCCCCTGGCCGGGGATGCCAAGGCCTGGGCCCCGCGCCTGGCCCAGGGCGCCGATACCCTGCTGGATCACAGCATCAACGGCTACCAGGGCATGCCGCCCATGGGCCAGTGCATGCAGTGCAGCGAAGAGCAGTTCCTGGCCCTGATCAGCTTCATGTCCGGCCACTCATTCCAATAAAAAGACAAGGTCTTCGTTTATGGTCACGCACCTTTCTCGACGCCGGCTGCTGCAAGGCGCCGGTGCCCTCGGCGCCTTCAGCGCGCTGTGCAGCAACCCGCTGCTGGCCGAGCTGGCCCGCGCCCCGCGGCTGATTCCCTGGCGCAACTGGTCCGGCGCGCAAAGCTGCCTGCCCGAAGCGCGGCTGGCGCCCAAGGACCTGGATGAGCTGCGGCAGGTGATCCGCCAGGCCCCGGGCAAGATCCGCCCAGTGGGCTCCGGCCACTCCTTCAGCGCCCTGGTGCCCACCGACGGCACCTTGCTGTCCCTGGCCTATTTCAATGGCCTGCTGGCCCACGATCCCCAGACCCTGCAAGCCGAGTTCGCCGCCGGCACACCGATGGCGCTGATGGGCCCGGCGCTCAAGGAGGTGGGGCAGGCGTTGTGGAACATGGCGGATATCGACTACCAGACCCTCGCCGGGGCGATTGCCACTTCGACCCACGGCACCGGGATCGGCTTTGGCTCCTATTCGTCCCAGGTCTGCGGGCTGCAATTGGTGACCGCCAGTGGCGAGGTGCTGGACTGCGATCCACAGCGCAACGCCGAGGTGTTCCACGCCGCCCGGGTGTCCCTCGGGGCGCTGGGGGTGGCGACCCGGGTGCGCCTGCAGAACCGCGCCGCCTATCGCCTGCGGGAAAAACAGTGGATTGCCAGGACCGATGAACTGCTGGAAGACATGGCCAACAATGTTCGCGACAACCAGCACTGGGAAATGCTCGTGGTCACCCATTCCGACTACGCCCTGGCGGTGGCCCTGAACGAAACCGACGACCCGGCGACCCCGCCCAGGGACCCGGCCGAGGAGGGCGGCAACGAGTTCGTCGGCCTGATCGAGAACCTCGACAAGTACCTCAGCGATTTCCCCGACACTCGCCGCCACCTGCTCAACAGCCTGCGCTGGCTGGCCCGGTTCGATGAGCGGGTGGGGGATTCCTATCAGGTCTACGCCAATGTGCGCAGCGTGCGTTTCAACGAGATGGAGTACTCGGTGCCGGCGCACCTGGGGCCTGAGTGCCTGCGGGAGATCCTGGCGCTGATCCGTGACAAGGACCTGCGTACCTGGTTTCCCATCGAGTACCGCTACGTCAAGGCCGACGACATTCCCTTGAGCATGTTCGAGGGGCGCGACAGTTGTTCGATCTCGGTGCATCAGCACTACAGCATGGATCACCACAACTTCTTCGCCGCGGTGGAGCCGATCTTCTGGAAGTACCAGGGACGCCCACACTGGGGCAAGCACCACAGCCTCAATGCCCGCACCCTGCAGGGGCTGTACCCGCAATGGTCGGCCTTCGCCAAGGTGCGTCAGGCGCTGGACCCGCAAGGCAAATTCATCAACGCCCACCTGGCCTCGGTGCTGGGTGTGGTTTGAACAGGAGATCAGACCCATGAATCGTCGTCATTTCATGGCCGGCACCCTGGGGGCCGGTGTGTTGCTGGCCGGTGTCGGTGCCTGGCTGCGGCCCGGCGACCGGGGAGCGCCCTACAGCCCCTATTTCGCCGAGCTCAATCGCGAGCTCAAGGCCAACGGGCCGATGCAGCCGGTGATGCTGATCGACCTGGATCGCCTGGACCACAACATCGAGGTGGTCATGCAGTCGGTGCAACGGGGCGGCAAGCACCTGCGGCTGGTGGAAAAATCCCTGCCGTCGCCGGGGCTCCTGGCCTATATCGCCCAGCGCGCCGGCACCCGGCGCCTGATGTCCTTCCACCAGCCGTTTCTCAACCACGACGCCGAGGTGTTTGCCGACGCCGATATCCTCCTTGGCAAACCCCTGCCGGTCCGCGCCGCCGAGCTGTTCTACCAGCAGCTCAAGGGCCCGTTCGACCCGCGCCGGCAACTGCAATGGCTGCTCGATACCCCTGAGCGCCTGCAGCAATACCTGGGGCTGGCCCAGGGCCTGGGCACGCGGATGCGCATCAATATCGAACTGGATGTGGGGCTGCATCGCGGTGGTGTGGCCGACCATGGCGTGTTAGGGCAGATGCTGGCGCTGATCAGCGCCAACCCCCGGCACCTGGAGTTTGCCGGATTCATGGGCTACGACCCCTTTGTCGACATGGGCGTGCCGGGGATTCTGGGCTCGCCGCAAAGCCTGTTCGATAAGGTCATGCAGCTCTACAACGGCTTTGCCGATTTCACCCGCCAGCAGTACCCGGCGCTGTGGCAGGCCGAGCTGACCCTGAACACCGCCGGCAGCCCCAGCTATCGCCGGCACGAGCAGGAGGCCCTGAGCACCGAGGTGTCGGTGGGCACCGCGCTGCTCAAGCCCAGCCATTACGACCTGGCGTCTCTGGAACAGCATGTGCCGGCCGCCTTTATCGCCACCCCGGTGCTCAAGAGCACCGGCCCGGTGCGGATTCCGGCCCTGGATGACCAGTCGCGGCTGTTCTCCTGGTGGGACCGCAACCAGCGCCAGACCTTCTTCATCTATGGCGGCCACTGGCTGGCGGATTTCGCAGCGCCGGCCGGGTTGCAGAGCAACGAGCTGTTCGGCCGCAGTTCCAACCAGGAGATGGTCAATGGCTCCCGCGCCGTGGGCTTGCAGGTGGACGATCAGGTGTTCCTGCGCCCGCAGCAGAGCGAGGCGGTGCTGCTGCAATTCGGCGATCTGCTGGCGCTGCGTGGCGGGCGTATCGTCGAGCGCTGGCCGGTGTATGGCTGAGGTATGAGCTCGCTCCCTGTAGCCTGTTTTCGGCTACAGGGGCGCAGATTGCTGTCGGTTTCAGAAGGCGAAAGGAATGCTCAGCTTGGCCCAGAGCATGTCGCCCTCGGGGCGGTTTTCCACGTCGAATTCCTTGGCCCAGCGGATCTCGGCGCTGGCGTACTTGAGAAAACGCAGGTGCAGCGCCGGGCCGATGGCGAACACTTGCCCGCGCACCCCGTCACTCACGTCCTCGCCCATGAAGGTCACGGTCTTGCCATATTGCTTGTCGTCGGTGGTCTGCTTCAGGTAGTAGCCGTTGAGCCCCAGGCTCAGGTCGTCGGTCAGGCGGTAGCTGGCCGAATAGTCGAAGTGGAAAATCTGCCCGGAACGGTAGTGGGTGTCGCGGTTTTCCCGGTTGAAGCTGTAGGTGCTCTTGAACGACAGCTCGGTGCGTTCGCTGGGCAGCCAGGTCATGGAAAACAGCGGCTTGTAGGTGGTGAAGTTGTTGCTGGTGTTGGCCAGCCGGTCGGCATCGTACTGGCCGGTGGGCAGGGTCACTTCCACGGCCGCGCCCAGGGTCAGGCTGGGCCCCATGTCCCACAGGATGATCGGCGCGAAGGTGGTATCGCCCATGCTTTCGCGGCGATCGCTCTGGCCGTACAGCGACACTTGCTGGCGCAGGTAGGGCTGGGCCACGTAGCCCCCCAGGCGACCGCCGAAGACCCGCAGCGGGCTCAGGTAATCCAGGCGCGGGATGATCGCGTCGGAAGTGATCTTGACCTCCTGCACCTTGCCGCCAAAGGAGCTGATGTCGAGCTTCTTGGCCTGGTAGTGGTTGTAGTAGAGGTTGAAGGCGAACATGTGCTCCGGCAGCTGGTCGGGGCTCAGGGGCAGCACGTAGAAGCCGTCGGTGCCGGGGCCGATATTGTCCACTCCGGATTCGCTGGCCTGGGCATTCAGGCTGGCGCAGGCGGCCAGGGCCACGCCCAGGTGCAGGGGCAGAGAGCGAGTGAGGCGGGTCGGGTGCATGGTTGGGCTCATTCTTATTGTTAGTGGGGAGCGCGGCGGCAGGCGCGCCGCAGGCCCCATAGAAATAAGCCCTGGGCCGGACGCGGGGCAGGGTATTGGCGGACAGGGAGGGGGACTTTGTCGGACAGGCTGCAATGCTTTGTTACATTCCTCCATAAAACCCCGTGGGACGGGATATGCTCCAGCGGTCGGTGATGCCTTGGCACCGGCCGTAGCAGACAATAAAAACAGCCGCTCAAGCGGCCCGGAAGCCGATACTCATGCAGATCAAAGCCGTCGATCCCCACGACCAGCTGGCCCTGGTTTCACCCTTTCTGTTGCAGACCCTGGCGGACGTCGCCACTGACAAAGGGATCAGCGCCGAACGCCTGTGCCGGGGCCTGGGCTTCACGCTGGAAGACCTGCAGGACCCGACCCTGCGCATTTCCTACCGCCAGGCGGTGGCGATGATCGAGCGCGCCCTGGCGGCGCTGCCCCAGCAAGGCCTGGGGCTCTGGGTCGGCAGCCGCAATGTGCTGGGCACCCTGGGGTTGCTGGGGCATGCCTTGTCCCTGTGCCGGACTCTGGGGGACGCCTTCGAACTGGGCATCCGTCATCAGCACACCTCGGGCACCATCGTCACCGCCGATGTCGGGCGTCAGGGCGAGGAGTTCTTTGTCGAACTGCAGTGCCGCCTGCCCTATGGCGAGGTGCAGATCTTTGCTGCGGAAGAATTCTTCGCCAGTCTGCTGATCTATGGCCGGGCCTTGTTGAGCACGGATTTCCAGGCCTTGCGGGTGGAGTTCATGCACGCCGCGCCGGCTTACGCCGAGCTCTACCCGCAGTTGCTGGGCCCCCATGTCCGCTTCGGCTGCCTGCACGCGCGCATGGTGATCGAGGCGCGCTGGCTGCAGATGCCTTTGCCCAACCATCATCCGGTGGCCCTGCGCCAGGCCCTCAAGCTGCTGGAGTTGGAAAGCGCCCAGGTGCACCAGAAGATGGACCTGATCCAGGCGGTGGAGCGGGCCCTGAGCCGGGACCTGCGGGCCGGCAGCCATATCGAGCAGGTGGCGGGGGACCTGAACATGAGCGGGCGCACCCTGCGCCGACGCCTGACCGAGCACGGCCTGACCTTCGAAGCCCTGCTGGAACGGGTGCGCCAGGCGCGGACCCTGAACCTCTTGGGCAACCCGGAGCTGTCCATCGAACGCATCACCGAGGAGGTGGGTTACAGCGACGTGCGCAGTTTTCGCCGGGCCTTCAAGCGCTGGACCGGGCTGAGCCCCAGCGCCTTTCGCGAAGAGGCGGCGCTGCATTGAAGCCGCAGCGGCCTGGGGCGCGACCACCGCGGCCGGCCATAGGTTCCCGCGGATTGTTCGACAGCGCTGACGCCGGCAGCCCATGGCGGTAAACTCGCGGCCTTTATTCAGGAGTTCCCATGAGTTACTACCAGCCCGGCATCCTCGCTGCACCCGTTCCGTCCCAGGCCCGTCACCTGTTCTTTGCCCTTGAATCCATTGAAGCGCTGCCCCAGGCCCTCGACCAGTTGCTGGCACGGGTGGACGGTGCTTCGGCGGTGGCAGGTTTTGGTGCGTCGCTGGTCAAGGCCCTGGGCGCTCGGGTGCAGGGCCTCAAGGCGTTCCCGGCGCTGACTGGCGTGGGCGTGGACAACCCTTCGACCCAGCACGCGCTGTGGGTCTGGCTGCACGGTGACGAGCGCGGCGAGCTGCTGCACCGCAGCAACGAGCTGGAGGCTGCCCTGGCTCCGGCCTTTCGCCTGGTGCAGATGAACGAGACCTTCCGCCACAAGACCGGCCACGACCTCACCGGTTACGAGGACGGCACCGAAAACCCTCAGGATGAAGCCGCCACAGCCGCCGCACTGGCCGAAGGTGAAGACGGCCTGCGCGGTGGCAGCTTTGCCGCGATCCAGCAGTGGCAGCATGACTTCAAGGGCTTTGCCGCGATGCACCAGCAAGAGCGCGACCACATCATGGGCCGGCGCCTGAGCGACAACGAAGAGCTGGACGACGCACCGGTCTCGGCCCACGTCAAGCGCACCGCCCAGGAAAGCTTCACTCCGGAAGCCTTTATCGTGCGCCGCTCGATGCCGTGGATCGAAGGTGACAAGGGCGGCCTGATGTTCCTTGCCTTTGGCCACACCCTGAACGCCTTCGAAGTCCAACTGCGACGCATGAGCGGCCTGGAAGACGGCATCACCGACGGCCTGTACCGCATGAGCCGGCCGATCACCGGTGGCTACTACTGGTGCCCGCCGCTGCACAACGGCCAACTCGACCTGCGCGCGTTGCAAGCGCCGAAATGAACACCGAGGCCGCGTCGCTGCGCACCGTGCGCTGGGGCATGATCGGTTGTGGCAGCGTCACCGAGCGCAAGAGCGGCCCGGCCTTCTACAAGGTTGCGGGTTCGGCGCTGGTGGCGGTGATGGGCCGCCGGGCCGAGGCGGTGCGCGATTACGCGCAGCGCCACGGCATTGCCCGGTACTACACCGATGCTCAGGCGCTGATCGACGACCCCGAGGTGGACGCGGTGTACATCGCCACGCCCCCCGACAGCCATTACGCCTACAGCCTGCAAGTGGCTGCCGCCGGCAAGCATTGCTGCGTGGAAAAGCCCATGGCCTTGCATGCCGGGCAGAGCCTGGCCATGCAGCAGGCCTTCGAGCAGGCCGGGCTGCACCTGTTCGTTGCCTACTACCGGCGATCCCTGCCGCGCTTTGCGCAGGTGCGGCAATGGCTGGCGGACGGGCGCATCGGTGAGGTCCGGCATCTGCACTGGAGCCTGAGCAAGGCCGCTTCCGAGGCCGACCGCAGCGGCGCGGCCAACTGGCGTACCGATCCACAGATTGCCGGTGGCGGTTATTTCGCCGACCTGGCCAGCCATGGCCTGGACCTGTTCCAGTACCTGCTGGGCGACATCGTCGAGGTGGCCGGCATCAGTACCCGCCAGGCCGGACTCTATGCCGCCGAGGATGCGGTCAGCGCCAGTTGGCGCTTCGCCTGTGGGGCCCTGGGCAGCGGCGCCTGGAATTTTGTGGCGGACCGCCGGGTGGACCGGGTGGACATCATTGGAAGCCAGGGACGCATCGGCTTTTCCGTGTTCGACGAGCATCCGCTGCAACTTGAAGCCGAAGCGCCCCTGAGCCTGGTCATCGACAACCCTGTGCACATCCAGTGGCATCACGTACAGGGCATGAACGCCCATATCCGCGGCGAGTCCCGGCACCCGGCCCTGGCCAGCGAAGCCCTGAAGACCGACTGGGTCATGGACCGGATTCTGCAGCGCGGCTGATCCCTGGGCGCATGCCTTTCGGGCCCCTTCGCCGGCAAGCCGGCTCCTACGGGGTTTGTGGGGCGCATTGCCGGCGTGTTCCTGCGGGCTTTTGTAGGAGCTGGCTTGCCAGCGAAGGCGGCCTTGAGGAGGGTGCCAGTCTTTCGGGCCTCTTCGCCGGCAAGCCGGGGCGGGCGGCTGGTCGCTCAGAAGGTCTTCTTGACGCTGGCCACCCAGGTGGCGCCGCACAGGTCGCTGAAGCCGTAGTGGCTGGTGCACTGGCTGCGGGACAGGTCGGTGTCGATGTAGCTCAGGCCCAGTTCCAGCCCTGCAAGGTCCCGGGTCAGTTTGGCCTCCCACTCGTGGTAGCTGTCCTCGCCCTGGCCCGAGGCGCGGATCAGCCGCGGGTCCTTGAAGTCCATCTGGCCATAGCGCAGTTGCAGCCCCAGCTTCAGGGGCAGTCGGGTCTCGTAGCCAAGGTAGCGGTACAGGGTGCTTTGTTGACTGTCGATGCCGGGGGCATCGCTGGAGTAATACGTCGCCAGCTTGACTCCGTAGACGCTGAGGATGCCGTACACCTCGCTCTGGTTGAACTGGGCTTCCCGGGGGTAGCTGTACTTCAGGTAGCCCAGGTCCAGGCTGATGTCTTCGCTGGCCTGCCACAGCCAGCCGCCGTAGTAGTCGAGCTCCTGGCGGGTCTTCAGGCCGCCGCCGAAGTCGACGTTGGAGCTCCAGGCACCCAGGTACAGGCCGCTGTTGTGCAGCAGGGTCACGGCCGCCTGGGCCGTGGGGTCGTTCTGGGTCTGGGAGATGCCGCGGGTGCGGTAGTCGCTGGCCAGGGTCAGTTGCAGTTCCACGGCCAGTTCGTCGGTCAGGGACAGGGCGTGGCTGGCCGGGGGCAGCAGGCACGCGGCGCCCAGGGTGAGCAGGGTGAGGGTCTTCATGGGTATCCCGTTGTTGTGATTGTTATGGGCGTGGAGCGGGCAAGGTGGTGCCGTGCCCCGGCGTCACCAGGACGCGGGGCAGGCGGTGCAACGGTGGGGCTGGGTCAGAGCGGGCGGGTGTAGATCTCGCGGCCGGCGAACCAGGTCTGCAGTACCTGGGTTTCATGCAGGGCCTTTTCGTCCACGGTAAACACATCGCGGTCGAGAACGATGAAGTCGGCCTGCTTGCCGGCCGTCAGCGAACCGATCTGCTGTTCCAGGCCCAGGGTGCGCGCGGCATTGAGGGTGTAGGCGTAGAACAGGGTTTCGCGGTCCAGGCGTTCGTCGGCGTTGAGCACCCCCAGGGGCCCCTGGCGGGTGATGGCCTGAGCCATGGCGTTCCACGGGTTGGGCGACGACACCGGCCAGTCGCTGGCGCCGGCGATGGTCGCGCCCTGTTTGAGCAGCGAGTGCGCGGGGTACTGGTAGCGGAATGCCAGGGCGCTGACGTAGGGTTTGATCATGTCCAGGGTGTAGTCGTCGGCCGAGGCCCAGAGCAGTTGCATCGAGGCAATCACGTTGAGCGGCTTGAAGCGGGCGAATTCCTTGGGGTTGACCATCTGCAGGTGGGTGATGGAGTGGCTGATGCCGCTCTGGCGATCCTGGCGCGCCTGTTGGATGCCGTTCAGCGATTCACGCACCGCGCGGTCGCCGATGGCGTGGATGTGCACCAGCCAGCCGCGCTGGTCGATGGCGCTGACCAGTTCGCCGAAGTGCGCCGGGTCGATCAGCAGCTCGCCGGGTTTGTGCGAATTGCTGTAGGGCTCGAGCATCGCCGCGCTCTGGGCCGGGTATTCGATCACCCCGTCGGCGAAGATCTTGATGCCCGGCAGGGTCAGGTTGGGGATGCCCTGAAACTGCTGGCGCACCTTGTCCAGAGTGTCGAGGTCGGCGGGGCGGCTGCGGGGGTTGGCCACCAGCAGCGCGGCGACGTGGGCGGTCATCCCGCCGCTCTCGGCTAGGGCCTTGTAGGCCGGCAGGACGCCGACGGTGTGTTCGGTGGGCTTGAGGGCGAACACCGCCTCCCCGGGGGCGGCGTTGGCGGCCGGGTCCATCCAGGCGGTGATCCCCAGGCTGTTGTTGTAGTGCAGGGCCGATTGTGCGGCGCGCAGCATCTGGGCGGGTCCAGGTACTGGCATTTTCGCGGCCACCCGGTCCCAGCCGGCGTCCACCAGGAAACCGTTGGGGCGGCCGTCAGGCAGTTGGCCGATGGTGTTGCGCTCGGCCTCGGGCAGGCTTTTGAGCAGGGCGGCGTCGATCCCGGCGCGCTTGAGCATGACGTCATTGGCCCAGGCGGTATGGTGATCGCTGCCGGTGAATACCACCGCCACCCCGGCCCATTCACCCTGGTTGAAACGCTGGCCCAGGGCCTCGGCCTGGGCCCAGTAGGCCGAGCTCATGCCGGCGATGTTGAGTACGTCGGCATGCCGGGCGCTGCCGTCGTCACGCCAGGCGCGCAGGCGTTTCTCCAGTTCGTCGAGGCTGACCACCTCGTCCTGCAGGTTGGCGCCGGTCATTTCCAGGCCGCCGAAGATCGCGTGAGAGTGAGTGTCGATCAGGCCCGGCATCAGGGTCTTGCCGCCCAGGTCGACGACCCGGGTGTGGCTGTCGATCAGCGCCTTGATCTGCGGGTCGCTGCCGGTTTGCAGGATCTTGCCATTCTCCACCGCCAGGGCCTGGACCTTGGGCTGGGCGCGGTCGGCGGTGAAGATCTGGCCGTTGAGCAGCACCAGGTCGGCTGCTGCCACGGCTTCCAACGAGGCAAAACTCATGGCGGCCAGTAACAGCGTGAGGGTCAATCTTTTCATTGAACATTTCCTTGTTATTGCGTCTGATCGCCAGATTAGGGGCTGTCCATAGCGGGCAGAACGGCTGCTTCACGAAAAACATTTTTGCCTGGATGGAAAAACCATGGACAAGTTGAATGCCTTGAAGATGTTCGTGGTCACTGCCCAGCTGGGCAGTTTCAGCCGGGCCGCCGAGCAGTTGGGCAAGACTCCGTCGGCCCTGACCAAGGCGGTCAATCACCTGGAGGCCGAATTGGGCTCGCGGTTGTTCGAGCGTAGTACCCGGCGCATCGTGCTGACCGAAATCGGCCGGCTTTATCTGGAAACTGCACGCCAGGTGCTGCAGCGGCTGGAAGAGGTGGGCGAGGAGGTGGAGCAGTTGCAGCATGGCCTGCGCGGCAACCTCAAGGTCACCGCGCCGCTGGCTTACGGCCAGGCGTTTCTGGATCAGGTGTGTGACGGTTTTCTTGAGCAGTACCCGCAGATCAATCTGCAAGTGGACCTGTGCGACGAGTTCGTCAACCTGCTGGAAAGCGGCTACGACCTGGCCCTGCGCGAAGGCCATGACGACCTGCCGGGGCTGATTGCCCGGGTGGTCGGGCGCAACCGTCTGGCCCTGTGCGCCAGCCCGGCCTACCTGGCGCGCAAGGGGCGGCCGGTGACCCCGCAGACCCTCGAAGAACATGAATGGCTGCTGTATCGCCACCCCTTGCTCAGCCGCGAGTTCTGGTGGGTCGAGCGCGACGGGCAGCGCCTGAGCCTGCCCCAGCCCCAGGCACCACGCCTGCGCAGTGACAATTACGACCTGCTGCTGGCCAATGCCCTGGCCGGGCGCGGCCTGCTGCACACCCCGTTGTGGAGCGCCGCGCCGTACCTGGCAGACGGGCGCCTGGTGCGGGTGATGGCCGACTACGAGATCGACCCGGACAGCTTCGGGCCGCACATCCTCGCGGTCTACCCCAGCCATCGGCGGGCGACCGCCAAGGTGCAGGCGTTCATCGACTATGTCGGCGGCTTTCTGGCCAGCCGTGGCCTGGACTGATTGGCGGTTCTTGTCAGATAAATCCGAGAGGAGTACAAATGTACTCCATGACGACTTTATCTCCCCGCCGCAGTGCCATCCTGACCTTTATCCGCGAGCGCATCGCCGATCACGGTCAGCCCCCAAGCCTCGCTGAAATCAGCGAGGCGTTCGGTTTCGCCTCGCGCAGCGTGGCACGCAAGCATGTGCTGGCGTTGACCGAGGCCGGGTTCATCGAGGTCAACCCGCATCAGGCCCGGGGCATTCGCCTGCTCAACCAGCCACGGCGCCCCGAGCTGCTGGAAATTCCGGTGCTGGGGCGGGTGGCCGCCGGTGCACCTATCGGCGTCGATGCTGAAGTCCACGGCCAGTTGCTGCTGGACCCGGGGATGTTCTCTCGTACTCCGGATTACCTGCTGCGGGTCCAGGGCGATTCGATGATCGATGACGGCATTCTCGACGGCGACCTGGTGGCGGTGCGCCGCAGCAGTGAGGTGCGCAACGGTCAGACCGTGATCGCCCGGCTGGACGGTGAGGTCACCATCAAGCGTTTCGAGCGCAAGGGGCAGGGCATTCGCCTGTTGCCGCGCAATCCGGCCTATCAGCCGATCGAGGTCACGGCCGACCACGAACTGTTTATCGAAGGCGTGTTCTGCGGTCTGGTGAGGCAAGGCTGATGGGCGCCGTGGTCGCACTGGATTCCCTGTTCAATGCCGGACGGGTGTGGAAAGGCCGCCCGGCCGCCGCGCCGGTCAGTCTGCACCCCACGGGGCATGCTGCTCTGGATGCGGTACTGCCCAGTGGCGGCTGGCCGGAGGCGGCGCTGACGGAAATCCTCATCGCCGCCCAGGGCCTGGGCGAGTTGCAGTTGTTGTGGCCCAGCCTGGCGCGCTTGACCGCAGCAGGGGAGCGCATTGTGCTGGTGGCGCCACCGTTTGTGCCCTATCCCCAGGCCTGGCAGAACGCCGGGGTGGATGTGCGCCAGCTGTCGCTCATCCAGGCCGGGGAGCGCGATGCCCTGTGGGCCGCCGAGCAGTGCCTGCGTTCCGGCAGTTGCGGCGCGGTGCTGTGCTGGCCGCAGCAGGCCGACGACCGTGCCCTGCGCCGTTTGCAGGTGGCGGCGGAAAGCGGCCAGACCCTGGCCTTTGCCTATCGGCCCTTGGACGCCGCGCACAACCCGTCGCCGGCGGCCCTGCGGATTGCCGTGCAGGGTCGTCCCCCGCAGTTGCGAGTGCTCAAGTGCCGGGGCGGGCTGGCCCATCCGGCGCCGATTGCCCTGTATTCCGGGCACTGAGGTTGGCATGCGCTGGGTCTGTATCCTGTTCCCGCAACTGGCGCTGGACGCGGTGTTGCGTCAGCGCGCCGAACCCGAGGCGCCCCTGGCGCTGCTCAGTGGCACCCCACAACGCCGGGTGATCCAGGCGGTGAATGGCGCCGCCCGGGAGCTGGGCCTGCGCCCCGGGCAATCCCTGACCGCCGCCCAGGCCCTGACCAAGGCCTTTGCCAGCGCCGAATACGACCCGCAGCAGATCGAGCACTGGCAGCAGTTTCTTGCCGCCTGGGCCTACGGTTTCAGCTCCCAGGTCAGCGTGGCCTACCCCCGTACCCTGGTGTTCGAGATCGAGTCCAGCCTGGGCCTGTTCGGCCCCTGGCCGCAGTTGGAAGCGCGCCTGCGCCGGGAGTTGCAGGCTCTGGGTTTTCGTCATCGCATCGTGGCCGCGCCGAACCCGGCGGCGGCCCGGGTCCTGGCCAATGCCTATGACGGCTTGGCGGTGGCCGATCGGCAGGCCCTGGCCCAGGCTCTGGGAGCGATGCCCATCGAGCGCCTGGGCCTGGCCCCGGAGCAGGCCACGGCCCTGTCGCGCATGGGGGTGCGCAGCTTCGAGCAACTGCGGGATCTGCCCCGGCCCAGCCTGGCCCGGCGTTTTGACGGCAGCTTGCTCAAGCACCTGGATACCTTGCTCGGCGAGCGTCCGCTGGGGTTGGCGTTCTATCAGCCGCCGGATCGCTTCGACCTGCGCATCGAGCTGAATTTCGATGTGCTGTCCCATCAGGCGCTGCTGTTCCCCCTGCGCCGGCTGACCGCCGATCTGGCGGCCTTCCTCTGTGGCCGTGACAGCGGGGTGCAGCGTTTCGCCCTGCACCTGGAGCATGCCGACGGCGCCGACACCTTGATTCCGGTGGGGCTGCTCAGTGCCGAGCGCGACCCGGCGATGCTGTTTGAACTGGCCCGCGGGCGCCTGGAGCAGATCCAGGTGCCGGCGCCGGTGCGCAACCTGCGGCTGGTGGCCGAGGACTTGCCGCTGTTCGTGCCCCAGCACAGCGAACTGTTCGACGAGCGCCCGCAGCAGAACCTGCCCTGGGAGCAGTTGCGCGAACGCCTGCGGGCGCGCCTGGGGGATGACGCGGTGCAAGGCCTGGGGCACCGCGCCGATCACCGACCGGAGCGCAGCTGGCAGCCCCAGACCGATCCGCGACCCTGTCCGGCCAGCCCCGGGTTGCGCCGCCCCGGCTGGCTGTTCACCGAACCCCAGGTTCTGGGCGAGGGCTCGGTGCGGGTTCTCATGGGCCCGGAGCGCATCGAGTCCGGCTGGTGGGACGGTGCCGATGTGCGCCGCGACTACTACCTGATCGAAACCCCCGCCGGCCAGCAGGGTTGGGCCTATCGCCAGGTCGGCGAGCCCGGGCCCTTGCTGCTGCAAGGCTGGTTCGCATGAGCGGTTACGCCGAGCTGCACTGCCTGTCCAACTTCAGTTTCCAGCGTGGAGCTTCCAGTGCCCAGGAGCTGTTCCAGCGCGCCAAGTCCCTGGGCTACCAGGCCCTGGCGATCACCGACGAATGCACCCTGGCGGGAATTGTCCGGGCCTGGCAGGCCTCTCGGGAGGCGCAACTCAAACTGATCGTCGGCAGCGAAATGCAGGTCGAGGACGGCCCGCGCCTGGTGCTGCTGGTGGAGGACCTGCCGGGTTACCAGGGCTTGTGCCGACTGATCACCCGGGCCCGGCGCCGGGCCGAGAAGGGCAACTATCGCCTGTTGCGGGAAGACTTTGCCGAACCGCTGCCGGGGCTGCTGGCCCTGTGGCTGGCGGACGATGGCCAGGCGGCGGACCACGGCCCCTGGCTGCGCCAGGTATTTCCCCAGCGCCTGTGGCTGGCGCTGGAGCTGCATTGCGGCCAGGACGATGCCCGGCGCCTGCAGGCGCTGCTGGCCCTGGCCGCTCAATCGGGGCTGCCGGCCGTGGCCTGTGGCGATGTGCATATGCATGTGCGCGGGCGCCGGGCGCTGCAGGACACCATGACCGCGATCCGCCATCACCTGCCGGTGGCCGAGGCCGGGCAGCGGCTGTTCGCCAATGGCGAGCGCCACCTGCGGCCCGTCGAAGTGCTGCAAGGTCTGTACCCCAAAGCCCTGCTCGACGAGTCGCTGACCATCGCCGGGCGCTGCGCTTTCGACCTCGGCCAACTGCGTTATCAATACCCCCGGGAACTGGTGCCCGAGGGGCACGACGCCGGCTCCTGGCTGCGGGTGCTGACCCAGCGCGGCATTCTGCGCCGCTGGCCGGCCGGGGCTCGGGCCGAGGTGCTGAAGCAGATCGACAAGGAGCTGGAGCTGATTGGCGACCTGGGCTACGAGAGTTATTTCCTCACCGTGCACGACATCGTCGACTTCGCCCGGTGCCAGCGCATCCTGTGCCAGGGCCGGGGTTCGGCGGCCAACTCGGTGGTGTGTTTCGTCCTCGGCATCACCGAGATCGACCCGGACCGCTCGACCCTGCTGTTCGAGCGCTTCCTGTCCCGGGAACGCAACGAGCCGCCGGACATCGATGTCGATTTCGAGCACGAGCGCCGGGAAGAGGTGCTGCAGTACGTGTTCCAGCGCTATGGCCGACATCGCGCGGCGCTGACCGCTGTGGTCAGCACCTACCACGGCGCCGGGGCGGTGCGCGATGTGGCCAAGGCCCTGGGCCTGCCGCCGGATCAGGTCAATGCCCTGGCCGACTGCTGCGGCCATTGGAGCGATACGCCGCCCAGTGTCGAGCGCCTGCAGGAGGCCGGGTTCGACCCCGAGAGCCCGGTGCTGCGCCGGGTCCTGAGCCTGACCGGGCAATTGATCGGCTTTCCCCGGCACCTGTCCCAGCATCCCGGCGGCTTCGTGATTTCCGAGCAGCCCCTGGACAGCCTGGTGCCGGTGGAGAACGCGACGATGGCTGAGCGCACGGTGATCCAGTGGGACAAGGACGACCTGGACATGGTCGGCCTGCTCAAGGTGGACATCCTGGCCTTGGGCATGCTCAGCGCCATCCGCCGTTGCTTCGACCTGATCCACGGCTACCGTGGCCAGCGCTACAGCCTTACCAGCATTCCGCCTGAAGACCCCGCCACCTACGCGATGATCAGTCGCGCCGACACCATTGGCGTGTTCCAGATCGAGTCCCGGGCGCAGATGTCGATGCTGCCCCGGCTCAAACCGCAGAACTTCTACGACCTGGTGATCGAGGTGGCCATCGTCCGGCCCGGGCCGATCCAGGGCGGCATGGTGCATCCCTACCTGCGTCGGCGTAACCGTGAAGAGCCGGAGACTTATCCGTCGCCGAAGTTGGAAGCGGTGCTCAAGCGTACTCTGGGAGTGCCGCTGTTTCAGGAGCAGGTGATGCAGATCGCCATTGTCGCCGCCGACTACACCCCGGGGGAGGCCGATCAGTTGCGCCGCTCCATGGCCGCCTGGAAGCGCCACGGCGGCCTGGAACCGCACCGTGAACGGCTGCGCAAAGGCATGCGCAAGAACGGCTACAGCGACGAGTTCGCGGCGCAGATCTTCGAGCAGATCAAGGGCTTTGGCAGCTACGGCTTTCCCGAATCCCATGCCGCCAGTTTTGCCTTGCTGACCTACGCCAGTTGCTGGCTCAAGTGCCACGAACCGGCGGCCTTCGCCTGCGCCCTGATCAACAGCTGGCCCATGGGCTTCTACAGTCCGGACCAGATCCTCCAGGACGCCCGGCGCCATGGTTTGCAGATTCTGGCGGTGGACGTGGGGGCCAGTGATTGGGACTGCAGCCTGGAGCCGATCCCCAGCCACCCCGGACGCGCTGAAAACCTCATGTCCGGGCAGCCGGCTCTGCGCCTGGGGCTGCGCATGATCAAGGGCTTTCGCCAGGAGGATGGCCAACGTATCGAGAGCGCCCGGCAGCAACGGGCCTTTGCCGATGTCGCCGACCTGGGCCAGCGTGCCCGGCTTGATCTGCGTGCCCAGGAGTTGCTGGCGGATGCCGGGGCCTTGCGCGGCCTGGCGGGGGATCGCTACCGGGCGCGTTGGGAAGTAGCGGGGGTGGAGAAGCAGCTAGGGCTGTTCGCCGAGCTGCCACGCCAGGAGGAGATCCCGGTGAACCTGCCCCGGCCCAGCGTCGGTGAGGACCTGCAGGCCGATTACCACAGCCTTGGTACCACTTTGGGGCCGCATCCTTTGGCGCTGTTGCGCCCACAGCTCAAGGCCCAGCGTTGCCGCAGCTCGCGGGAACTGCTGGAGGTGGAGCACGGGCGCTCGGTGAGCGTGGCCGGGCTGGTCACCGGGCGCCAGCGCCCGGGCACTGCCAGCGGGGTGACCTTCGTCACCCTCGAAGACGAGTTCGGCAACGTCAACGTGGTGGTCTGGCGCGACCTGGCCGAACGCCAGCGTCGGGTACTGGTGGGGTCGCAGTTGCTCCGGGTCGACGGCACCCTGGAAGCAGAAGGTGAAGTGCGTCACCTGATTGCCGGGCGCCTGAGTGACCTGAGTCCGTTGCTGGACGGCATCAGCGTGCGCAGTCGGGATTTTCGTTGAGGGATCAGGCACTTGTCTGAAGTGCTTGGGTGCACTGAGGAATCAAGCAGTCAATGAAATGGCGCCAAGGTTTTTTATTCCTTTTCGGCCTGATGGCGCTTTGGCATAATCGCCGCCGATGATGCCCCCCGCATCAAGTTTCAGAACGCCCTGCCGACGATTTCGAGCCCGCACAGACTGGGGTTCGCAGAAGTACGGCAGGGCGAAAGTGCACCTAGACAGTGCCTCTAAATGGATACTCAAAAAGGAACATAGAGTGAGATTGATCTCGAAGTTGATGTTGTCCGGCGCAGCGCTGGCGGTGCTGGCGGGCATGAGCGGTTGTGCCACCGAAAGCTCCCGGGCCTTGCCGGTGGAAAAAGTCCAGAGCGCCAGCCAGGTGTGGACCGGCGCTCGGGTGCCGATGGCGGTGGGCAAGTTCGATAACCGTTCCAGCTACATGCGCGGGATCTTCTCCGATGGCGTCGACCGCCTCGGCGGCCAGGCCAAGACCATCCTCATCACCCACTTGCAGCAGACCAACCGTTTCAACGTGCTGGACCGCGACAACATGGGCGAGATCCAGCAGGAAGCGGCGATCAAGGGCCAGGCGCAGAAGCTCAAGGGCGCGGACTTTGTGGTGACCGGTGACGTCACCGAGTTCGGCCGCAAGGAAACCGGCGACCACCAGCTGTTCGGCATTCTCGGCCGTGGCAAGACCCAGGTGGCCTACGCCAAGGTGGCGTTGAACATCGTCAATATCAGCACTTCCGAAGTGGTGTATTCGACCCAGGGCGCTGGCGAGTATGCCCTGTCCAACCGTGAAGTGATCGGCTTCGGCGGCACCGCTTCCTACGATTCGACCCTCAACGGCAAAGTGCTGGACCTGGCCATGCGCGAGGCGGTCAACCGCATGGTCGAGGCCATCGACGCCGGTGCCTGGAAACCCGGCCACTGATCAACACTGCTGACAGGGAGACGTAAGCATGTTCAAGACAATCACCGCGCGGCCACTGCTGGCCGGCGCCCTGCTGTGCAGCGTTTTGCTGGCCGGTTGCAGTGGGCCCAAGACGCTATACCAGTGGGAAACCTACCAGGCCCAGACCTACGAGTACTTCAAGGGCGAGGAAGCCAGGGAAGCCCAGGTCGAGGCGCTGGAGCGCGACCTGCAGAAGATCAAGTCCACCGGCAAGGCCGTGCCACCGGGCTACCACGCCCACCTGGGCATGCTCTATGCAGACCTGGGCAAGGATGACCAGATGGTGCAGCAGTTCAACACCGAGAAGGCGCTGTTCCCCGAGTCGGCGCGCTACATGGACTTTCTGCTCAAGAGCGCCAAGAAGGGAGCTGCCCAATGAGCCTCAATACCCTGCGCAACCTCCTGGGTCTGTTGACCGTCAGCCTGCTGGTGGGCTGCGCCGCGCCCAAGACCGTGGACTACTCGGCCTACAAGCAGGCCCGGCCGAAGTCGATCCTGGTGCTGCCGCCGCTCAATGAGTCGCCGGACGTCAAGGCCACCTACAGCATGCTGTCCCAGGTGACCTTTCCCCTGGCCGAAGCCGGTTACTACGTGATGCCGATTGCGCTGGTGGATGAAACCTTCCGTCACAACGGCCTGACCAACCCGGCGGACATCCACGGCCTGTCGCCGGCCAAGCTCAACGAGATCTTCGGCGCCGACGCCGGGCTGTACATCACGGTCAAGGAATACGGCACCAGCTACATGCTGATCAGCAGCGAGACCGTGGTCACTGCCAGTGCCACCCTGGTGGACCTGAAGACCGGCACCACCCTGTGGACCGGCAGTGCCCGTGCTTCCAGCGAGGAAGGCAACAACGGCAACAACGGCGGCCTGGTGGGCATGCTGATCACCGCTGCGGTGAAGCAGATCATCAACACTTCCACCGACGCCGGGCACCCGATCGCCGGCATCACCAGCCAGCGCCTGCTGTCGGCCGGGCAACGCACCGGTCTGCTGTACGGTCCGCGCTCGCCGAAATACGGCACCGACTGAGGTCCTCGCGGGCGGGCAATCCGCCCTTTGCCAGGGAGGCGCTTGCCGGCGTCCTCCTGGACTTGCCGGGATCGCCTATCCTGAGTGTTCAGTGCTGTTGAACCGGGCGTGTCCAGGTTTTCCGGTCCAGGGCTGAAAACCGTGAAACCATCCGCCCGGGCCGTGCTCAAAGGCTCTGGAGGCTGTGCGCAACCTCTTGAAAACCCATGCTGTATCACGTTTTTCGTAGAGTCCGTTCATGCCGTTCTTATCAGATCATCACGGGTGCCAGGGGTGGAAAGGCGAGATGGCCGAGCGCATCCGCGCCTTCGATTGGTCCGTCACCAGCCTGGGCTCATTGCAGCACTGGAGCCATAGCCTGCGCAGCACGGTGCAGCTGATGCTCGGCTCGCCGGTGCCGATGGTGATGCTCTGGGGCCCGCTGGGCTACATGATCTAC
The DNA here is from genome assembly GCF_045013505.1 of Pseudomonas sp. JDS08PS003. NCBI lineage: Bacteria > Pseudomonadati > Pseudomonadota > Gammaproteobacteria > Pseudomonadales > Pseudomonadaceae > Pseudomonas > Pseudomonas sp. JDS08PS003. Next base: position 4,592,823 of record NZ_CP120724.1, on the reverse strand, counting down.
AACGATGCCTACGCGGTGTTCGCTGGCGGTCGCCACCCTTATCTGCTGGGCTGCGCGGTGGAGCTGGGCTGGCCGGAAGTGGCCGAGTTCAATCGTGGCGTGATGAACACCTGCCTCAGTGGCGGCACCTTGTCCTACCGCAACAAGGAACTGGTGCTGCTGCGCAACGGCGAACCGGAAAACGTCTGGCTGGACCTCTACTACAGCCCGGTGGCCGGTGATGACCAGGCGCCGGCCGGGGTCATTGCCATCGTCGTGGAAACCACCGCCCATGTGATATCCGAGCAGCGCCGGCAGGCCGCCGAGGATGACCTGCGGCAGATGACCCGCAACCTCGAGCAGCGGGTGCTGGAGGAGGTCAATGCGCGCCTGAGCGCCGAGGAGCAGTTGCGTCAATCACAGAAGCTCGAAGCCATTGGCGGCCTCACCGGTGGCGTGGCCCATGACTTCAATAACCTGCTGCAAGTGATTTCCGGCAACCTGCACCTGCTGGCCCGCCATGAGCCGGACAACGCCAATGTGCAGCGCCGTACCGGAGCCGCGCTGGCGGCGGTGGAGCGCGGCGCCAAGCTGTCGACCCAACTGCTGGCCTTTGCCCGGCGCCAGCCGTTGTCGCCGGCGATCTACAATCCGCGCCATCTGTACGAGGGGCTGGGTGAATTGCTGCAGCGAGCCCTGGGCGAAACCATTGCTATCAAGGTGCAATTGCCCGACCAGCCCTGGTGCATCCATGTGGACCGCAATCAGTTGGAAAACGCCGTGCTCAACCTGGCGATCAATGCCCGGGATGCCATGGGCGGCGAGGGCACCATCAGCATCAGCGCCGAGAATCTGCTGCTGGACCGCAGCTTCTGTGCCGGCAAGGACCTCAAGCCCGGCGAGTACCTGCGCCTGACCGTGGCCGACAGCGGCAGCGGTATGTCCCCTGAAGTGCTCAAGCAGGCTTTCGAGCCGTTTTTCACCACCAAGTCCGATGGGCACGGCACCGGCCTGGGCCTGAGCATGGTGTTCGGTTTCGTCAAGCAGAGCGGCGGCCATATCGACATCCTCAGCCGTCCGGGGCAGGGCACCCGGGTGCAGATGTATTTCGCCCGCAGTGCCGCTCAGGAGGCCCAGCCAACATCGGCCTGCCCGGCGCGTGAGCCAGGAGGGCAGGAGCGCATCCTGGTGGTGGAGGACAACGCCGATGTGCGCAGTGCGGCGGTGGAAATGCTCAAGCACGAGGGCTATTGGGTGCGTACCGCGGCCAATGGCGATGCCGCCATGCACTTGCTGATGGCAGGGCTCAAGGTCGACCTGATTTTCACCGACGTGGTGATGCCCGGCCTGATCAAGAGCACCGACCTGGCCATCTGGGCCAGGACCCAGGTACCGCCCATCGCGGTGCTGTTCACCTCGGGGCACACCCGGGACATGATCTCGCGCAATTATCAGCTCAGCCCGGATACTCATCTGTTGAGCAAGCCTTACGGGCCCGAGGACCTGAGCGCCATGGTGCGGTCCTTGCTGGGGGCCTGAAGCACCTTCGCCTACCCGCTGCCGGGCTTGCCCCGGCACCTGCGGGTTGTGTGATGATCGCCGCTCGCGCCGTTTGCATGCGCGACACATCCCGAATTTCAACACCAGGCAGGTCCATGACTTCTTCGCGCAACGCCCCCATTGATCCCCTGACGAGCACGCTGCCGACCCTCAGTTCCGGTTTTGTCCGGGTGCGCGGGGCCCGCGAACACAACCTGAAGAATGTCGACGTGGACATTCCCCGGGATGCCCTGGTGGTGTTCAGTGGGGTGTCCGGCTCGGGCAAGTCGTCCCTGGCCTTCTCGACCCTGTATGCCGAGGCCCAGCGCCGCTACTTCGAATCGGTGGCGCCCTATGCCCGACGGCTGATCGATCAGGTGGGGGTGCCGGATGTGGACCGGATCGACGGCCTGCCGCCGGCAGTGGCCCTGCAACAGCAGCGCGGTACGCCGAGCACGCGTTCTTCGGTGGGCAGCGTCACCACCTTGTCCAGCCTGGTGCGCATGCTCTATTCCCGGGCCGGCAGTTACCCGCCGGGGCAGGCGATGCTGTATGCCGAGGACTTCTCGCCGAACACGCCACAGGGGGCCTGCCCCGAGTGTCACGGCCTGGGCCGAGTGTATGAAGTCAACGAAGCGACCATGGTCCCGGACCCTTCGCTGACCATTCGCCAGCGCGCCGTGGCCTCCTGGCCCCTGGCCTGGCAGGGGCAGAACCTGCGGGACATTCTGGTGACCCTGGGCTACGACGTGGACATTCCCTGGCGCGAACTGCCGAAAAAGCAGCGCGACTGGATTCTCTTCACCGAGGAAACCCCCACGGTGCCGGTGTACGCCGGGCTGACGCCGGAGCAGACCCGCGAAGCCCTCAAGCGTAAACAGGAGCCCAGCTACATGGGCACCTTCAGTGGTGCCCGGCGCTACGTGTTGCACACCTTTACCCACACCCAGAGCGCGCTGATGAAAAAGCGCGTGTCGCAGTTCATGCGCGGCAGCCCGTGCCCGCTGTGCGAAGGCAAGCGCCTCAAGCGCGAGGCCCTGGCGGTGAGCTTTGCCGGGCTGGATATCGGCGAACTGTCGCGCCTGCCGTTGCTGCAGCTGGCCGAGGTGCTCCGGCCTGTGGCGGCGGCAGACTACCTGGAGCAGGCGGCGGCCGGTGACGAGGTGCTGAGCCAGGCGCAGACCCGGGCTGCGCGCCAGCAGCGCCATGCCCAGGGTGCCCCGGAGCACCGTGGCGCGCCGGATGTGCGGCATACCCCCAACCTGTCCGTGGAGAAGCGTCTGGCCGCGCAACGCATCGCCCAGGATCTGCTGGAGCGGGTCAGCACCCTGACCGATCTGGGGCTGGGTTACCTGGCCCTGGAGCGCAGCACCCCGAGCCTGTCGTCCGGCGAGTTGCAACGCCTGCGTCTGGCCACGCAGCTGGGGTCGCAGTTGTTCGGGGTGATCTATGTGCTGGATGAGCCTTCGGCGGGCCTGCACCCGGCGGATGCGCAGGCCCTGTTCGAGGCCTTGCAACGACTCAAGGCTGCGGGCAACTCGCTGTTTGTGGTGGAGCACGATGTGCAGACCATGCGCCGTGCCGACTGGCTGGTGGACGTTGGCCCGGCGGCGGGGGAACGCGGCGGCCAGGTGCTGTACAGCGGGCCGCCGGCGGGGTTGGCGGCCGTCGCAGCGTCCCAGACCCGGGCCTATCTGTTTGCCGAACAGGCCCCGGCCCGGCGTACCCCGCGCCAGCCCCGGGGCTGGCTGCGCCTGGAGGGCATCACCCGCAATAACCTCAAGGACCTGGACGCAGCGTTTCCCCTGGGCTGTTTCACCGCGGTGACCGGAGTTTCCGGCTCCGGCAAATCCAGCCTGGTGAGTCAGGCCCTGCTGGAACTGGTGGGCAGTCACTTGGGCAAGGTGTCGGGCCGCGAAGAGGCGCCGGAGCTGGATCTTGCGGACGAGGCACCGGTCAGTGGCACGGGGCAGATCACGGCGGGCATGGAGGGGATCAAGCGCCTGGTGCAGGTGGACCAGAAACCCATCGGTCGCACGCCGCGTTCCAACCTGGCGACCTACACCGGGCTGTTCGACAACGTGCGCAAGCTGTTCGCCGCTACCGCCGAGGCACAGGCCCTGGGCTTTGATGCCGGGCAGTTTTCCTTCAACGTCGCCAAGGGTCGTTGCCCGGCCTGCGAAGGCGAAGGCTTTGTCAGCGTCGAGCTGCTGTTCATGCCCAGCGTCTTCGCCCCGTGCCCCACCTGCCAGGGCGCGCGCTACAACCCCCAGACCCTGGCGGTGACCTGGCAGGGCCTGAACATCGCCCAGGTGCTGCAACTGAGTGTGGAACAGGCCTTGCCGGTATTTGCCGAGCAGCCGGGGATTCGCCGCGCCCTGGAAGTGCTGCGGGACATCGGCCTGGACTACCTGCGCCTGGGCCAGCCGGCCACCGAGCTTTCCGGCGGCGAGGCCCAGCGCATCAAACTGGCCACCGAGCTGCAGCGCAATGCCCGGGGCGCCACCCTGTACGTACTGGACGAACCCACCACCGGCCTGCACCCACGGGATGTGGACCGTCTGCTGGAGCAGTTGGACAAACTGGTGGAGGCGGGCCACAGCGTGGTGGTGGTCGAGCATGAAATGCGCGTGGTGGCCCAGGCCGACTGGGTCATGGACATTGGCCCGGGCGCGGGGGACCAGGGCGGCAGCCTGGTGGCCTGCGGCACGCCGGAGCATGTGGCCACGCAGCGCAACAGCCGCACCGCCGTGTTTCTGGCCCAGGCCCTGGCCGGAAATTGATCCAGAACAGGGGCCCGCGACGAACGGTTACCGCTGGTCTGATTGGCGGTCGACAGACCCGGGGCGCCAAGGCCATTCTGATGACTGGCAGGGGCGTAATGAAGCCCTTGCTGCCATCAACCACGGAGGTGTTCCATGCCGGTGATCCACGACCTTTACCAGGACCTGAGCTGCAGCAAAGAGGACATTCAACAGCGTCGGGCCAGTGATCCCCACCTGAATGCGCTGTTCGACAAGTACACCAGCATCGACAATCAGGTGCTCAAGGCCGAAGCTGCAGCCGCCGCAGACGACGAATTGAAGAAACTCAAGGAAAAGCGCCTGCTGATCAAGGACGAAATCTCCGAGAAACTCACCGCCCGCTCCTGACCCTCCCCCTGTGACAAGGGCGCTCGCTGTAGCAGAGGCTTGTTGTGGCGAGGGAGCTTGCTCCCGCTGGGCGGCATAGCCGCCCTGACGCCCGCCGCGCTGTCCCCATTACACGCTACAGCGCACCCCTCTCATCCCCTCAAGGCGCCAGCGCCTCCTTCAATGGCAGCCGTGCCATATGGCTGGCACTCAAGGACCCCAGGTACAAGTCATCTCCATATTCGCGCACCGTGGTGATCGGCGAGTAGTTGCCGCTGCTGCCATCCTGCAGGTTGGCAATCACCCGGCCCTGGGTATCCAGGCCCAGGACAAAGCCGCGCTTTTCCACCGGCTTGGGCAACACGGTCATGGCCCGCACCAGCATCTTGCGCACGAAGGGATAGGCCGCGGTGCCATCGAGCAGGGCATTGCGCGGCGCATACAGGGCCACCCAGAAGCGCTCCCGGCCATTGAAACTGAGGTTGTCCGGCAGCCCCGGCAAGTTGTCGATGAACAGGTCATGGCTGCCGGCCTTGTCGCCCTTGAGCCAGTAACGACTGATGCGGTAGGCCCCGGTTTCATTGACCAGGACAAACGCCTCGTCCGGCCCCAGGGCAATGCCGTTGGCGAATTCCAGGCGCTCCAGCAGCACCTCGGTGTTGCCGCTCTGGAAGTCGTAACGCAACAGGCGGCCATCGCCGCCATGCTCGATCACCGCCTCGCCGTCGTGGCCATAACCCCAACGGCTGGTGGCGTCGCTGAAATAGGCATAGCGCCCGGCGGCATCCACGGCCACGTCGTCGGTAAAACCGAACTTCAGGCCATTGGCGGCGGTGCTCAGGGTCTGCAACTGACCTTGCCGGTCCAGGGCCAGCAGGCCCTTGATGGCATCAGCGATGATCAGGCGGCCATCCGGATGCCGGGCCAGGCCCAGAGGACGGCCACCGGTGTTGACCAGCACCTTGAGGACGCTGCCGTCGAGGCTGGTCTGGATCACCCGGCCGTCGTGCAGGCCGGTGATCAGTTGGTCGTTTTCCAGGAGCAGGGCCTCGGGGCCATCGATGTCCCGAGCGCCCACGGGCTGTACCGCCTTGAGCTTGTGGTTCTCGGCATAGGTGCCCTGGCTCAGTGAGGGGGCAGGGGCCGGGGTCCAGGCCACTGGCTGGACCCGGGTCGGTGCCAGCAGCAGGAACGCCAGGATCGCGACCACCAGCAGCAGGAGGATGCGGCCGGGGGAAAAGCGTCGGGGGGCAATCTGATTCATGCAAGGACTCCTGTCGTGGGGCGGCTTCAGGATGGGCTGCGGGCCGGGTCGCTGGTCGGCAGCGGGATGGCCTGTTGGGCCGTCTCACACAATGCCAGCAATGACGCGGCGGATTCTCGCTCTATCCGCCGTTTGAATAACAGCTGATTGCCCAGGCGCATCAGCAGGTTGTCGAAGCGGTATTCCAGGGTCCGCACAAAACGCGTGCGTTCGGCCGCCAGCGGTTGGCATTCATAGGTCACTTGCAGTTCCAGGCCATGATCGCCCCGGGCAGTGGCGCGCCAGCGGTGCCCCGGCAGGTACTCCTGGACCTGCCAGCTCAGGTGGCCGCTGCGTCCGCCGGCATGGATGTCTTCCTCGAAACCCTGTCCGGCGAACAGGGGCCCATCGTCACCGAACACCTTGAGAGAGGATGGATGCCATTGTGGCCAGCAGCGTGGGCTGGCGGCGTAGGCCAGGGTGGTGGCGGCACTGCGGGGGATCTCGATCTGATGCTGCATGCGGGTCATGGGCGTGGACTCGTCAGGAAAGGGAACGGGGGCCGGCACCTCTTCCGGTTGCCAGTACAAGGTGCCAAACAGCCAGTCCATCAGCGGCAGGACGATATTGAAGTTGCGCTCCTGCATCAGCTCCCGGCGGTGATGCAGTTCGTGCAGGCGGCGCATCTGCCGCACCCAGGGCAGGCGCGCCAGGGGATGGCTGGCGGGCAAGTGCTCGCAGGCATGGAAGACCTCATAGGCCAGGTAGCCGATCAAGGTGCCACTGGCGAACAGCGCCGCGACGTTACTGTTCCAGACACTCAGCAACCCCCACAGGGGCAGGGCGAACAGCAGGCTGTGGACCACGATCAGCCAGGCCGGAAACAGAATCACCCGCCAGTCCTTGCGGCCTTCATAGGTCATCAGTCCCGGGGTGAAGAAACTGTGGTGGTCGCCGGTATGCCGGGCATAGAACAGCCGGGCGAAAGGCTGCTTGTGATGCCCCAGCCAGCGATGCACCACGTAGATGCACAGGTTGAAGAACAGCAGCGACACCGGCACCGCCAGCCATTCCCGGGGCAGCACCCGCTCCAGGGTGCTGCACAGCACTGCGATGCACAGCACGCCGTAGCCGAGGACGAAGCCGCCATGCAGCCAGGGGTTGTAGCGCGGACTGACCGCGGCTCGATACTGCTCGCGAAAGTGTTGGGTGGTGGTTCGCACGGCGCTGTTTCCCGTTGTTGTTTTTGTGGGCTGCAGCGTAGCCGTCGACCCTTTATCCAGCCAATGGATAGTGGGAATGAGCATTATTCATCAAGCTGAAAAGACCGTGAAAAGGGCCGGGGGAAAGCGTGTCGAGGCGGCGACGGGGTGAATGAAAGATTGACGCCAGAATAGTGGCTATTTAGTATTTTGCCATCAAATTGATATTACTTTTGCTGATGTTCTGTTTCTTTTGACCCGCTTTTCTCTGCTGCGGATCGATGGATTTCCAGTCCGATCTTGCCTCGTAAAATCAATTATCGCTCGCCGTGGGCCTTCGGGATGAGGGCCTTTGGGGTTTTGACTCCTGCATTGTTGAGAGACTGACATGGACGTTCGCCAACTCGCCTTTATGGCCCGCCAGCCTTCGGCTGCCCTGCAATCGCGTGACTCTTTCTGCGGCTTGTCCAAGCGCAGCCTGGCGTTCATTCTCGCCAACATGATGTTCTGGCAGCCGCTGGTGGTGATGGCCGACGGTATTGTGGTCAACGGCAGCGGCACCACACTCGGTCAGGCGGGTAATGGCGTGCCCATCGTCAACATTGCCGCGCCCAATGGCAGCGGCTTGTCCCATAACAAGTTCAGCGACTACAACGTCGGCCAGCAGGGCGTGATCCTCAACAACGCCACCGGCCGCACCCAGTCCACCCAGCTGGGGGGGATCATCCTCGGCAACGCCAATTTGGGCGGCCGTTCGGCCAATGTGATTCTCAACGAAGTCAACGGCGGCAGCCCCAGCCAGCTCAAGGGCTACACCGAAGTGGCCGGGCAATCGGCCCATGTCATCGTCGCCAACCCCTACGGCGTCAGCTGCAACGGCTGTGGCTTCATCAACACCCCCAAAGCCACCCTGACCACCGGCAAACCGGTGATCGAGAACGGCCAGATCCAGCGTTATCAGGTGGACCAGGGCAGCGTGTCCATCGAGGGCGCGGGCCTCAACGCCGGCAATATCGACCAGTTCGAAATCATCACCCGCAGCGCGAAAATCAACGCCGAGATCCAGGCCAAGCACCTGGCGGTGATCGCCGGGGCCAACGATGTCGATGCCAAGACCTTGAACGCCACGGCCCGCGCCGCCAACCCGGCGGATGCACCGCAACTGGCGATAGACTCTTCGGCCCTGGGCGGCATGTACGCCGGGGCCATCAAGCTGGTGGGCACCGAGGCCGGGGTCGGGGTTAAGCTCGACGGCAAGCTGATCGCCAGTGGCGGCGACATCCAGCTTGATGCCGATGGCCAGCTGCGCATGGCCGACGCTACTGCCGAGAAGGGCGCGGTGGCGATCAAGGCCGGCAGCCTCGATGCCCAGGGCGCGGTCTACGCCGGCAGCGAGCTCAAGGTGCAGACCCGGGACGACCTGAGCAGCCAGAAAACCCTCGCCGCCCGGGACCGCATCACCCTCGACAGCGGTGGCCAGTTGACCAACAAGGGCATCATCGAAGCCGGGATCAATGTCGACAACAGCCGCAACCCCGACGCGGACATCACCCTCACCGCCCAGAGCCTGGACAACCGCGGCAAGAGCATTGTCGCCAGCCGCGATCTGACGATCACTACCGCCCAGACCCTGGACAACCGGGGCGGTACCTTGAGTGGGCAACGTCAGGTGACGCTCAGTGCCGGCACCCTGGACAACCAGAACCAGGGCCGGGTGCTCAGTAGCGATGCGTTGGTGCTACAAGCCGGGCAACTGCTGAACCACAACGCCTTGATCACCAGTGATGGCGAGCTCAAGGCCAATCTCGGCCACCTGGGCAATCGCCACGGTGAGCTGACCAGCCTGACCCAGGTCACCCTGCAAGTGACTTCACTGGACAACGTCGCCGGGCTGGTGATGGCGGGCGACACCCTGGACATCAGCGCCAGCGGGAAGATCAGCAACCAGGGCGGGGCCCTGGGGGCGGAGCAACTGCTGAAGGTGCGCGCAGGGGATCTGGACAACAGCAAGGCCGGTAATCTGCGCAGTGAGGGGCGCCTCAGCGCCGAGGTCGCCGGGCGTCTCGACAATCAGGACAAGGGACTGATCCAGGCCACCGGAGTCGTTGAGGTACAGGCCGGGCATCTGGATAACCGCAAGGGCAAGGTTTCCGCCAGCGACACCTTGCAGGTCAGTGGCGAGATGGCAGACAACCGCGGCGGGGTGATGCGGGCGGACCAGGCCCTGAACCTGCTGAGCAGCGAGCTGGACAACCGTGACCAGGGCCGCCTGGAAAGCCAGGCCGCGGTGACTGTAGAAGGACGCCGGCTGGACAACAGTGGCGGCCTGCTCAGCGCCACCTCCGGCCTGGAGCTCAAGACCCGGGAAGTGCTCAACAACGGCGGGCGTATCGCCAGCAAACGTGACCTGCAGGCCCAGGTCGACAGCCTGCGCCAGCAGGGCGGCGAACTGGTGGCCGAAGGCGATCTGTACCTCACAGGCCAGCACCTGGACAACCGCGACAAAGGCCTGGTGGCGTCCCTCAAGACCCTGACCCTGGACGTCGCTGAAGTGGACAACCGTGGCGGTGCGCTGTCGGGCCGGGGCGAGCTGCAGATCAACGGCCAGGGGCTGAACAACAGCGACGGCGGCAAGATCCTGGCCGACGATCGCCTGCTGCTCAAGGTGGCCCGGGTGATCAACCAGAACCAGGGGCTGCTGTTCAGTAAGCAGGGCCTGAATCTCAGCGGCAGTAGCCTGGACAACAGCGGCGGCCAGTTGGTGAGTCAGAAGCCCTTGCTGCTGACCCTGAGCGCAGCCCTGGACAACCAGCGTGGCCTGATCAGCGGTGAAGACCTGCTGACCCTCAAGGTCGGCAGCCTGGACAACCGCGGCGGCCGCCTGACCGGCGCCCAGGCCCTGAGCATCGACAGCCGCGGGGCGCTGCTCAACCAGGCTGGCGCCATCGTCGCCGAACAAGGCCTGGCCCTGGACAGCGCCAGCCTGAACAACAGTGGCAAGGGCGTGATCAGTGCCAAGGCTGACGCGCGTCTGAACACCGGGGACTTCGACAACAGCCAGGGCGGCAGCCTCACCAGCGCCGGGCAGTTGACCCTGACCGCCGCACAACTGACGAACCACCAGGGCCGGATCGGCAGCGATCAGGCCCTGAACGCCAGTGTCAGCGGTCTGGATCAGCAGGGGGGCGAGCTGTTCAGCAATGCTGATCTGACCCTGGACCTCAACCACGGGCAGTTGAACAACCAGGGCGGCAACCTTCACACCCCCGGGCAACTGCTGTTGCACAACCTCGATCAGGTGGACAACCGCGGTGGCGAGATCTCCGGGGCCAAGGCCTTCAGCCTGAACGCTCGGCAGTTGGACAACAGTGGCGGCAAGGTCCTGAGCAACCAGGCGCTGACCCTGCGCATCGAACAGGCCCTGATCAACGTCAAGGGCCTGATGGCGGCGGCGGCACTGGACAGCCGCAGCACCCGTCTGGACAACCGCGAGGGTGAGCTGCACAGCCGTGGCGACCTGCAGTTGCAGGTCACCGAGGCGGCCGACAACCAGGGCGGAGTGATCCTGGCCGACGCCCAACTGATCCTCAAGGCCGGTACCCTGGATAACCGCCAGGACGGCCTGCTGGGGGCGACCCGGCAGCTTGACCTGAACATCGGGCAACTGGACAACCGTGGCGGCGAGCTGTCCAGCCGGCAGATCGGCCTGGTCGGCGAGCGCCTGGACAACAGTGATGCCGGGCGGGTACTGGCCAGCGGCGACCTGACGCTGACCGTGGCCCAGGTGATCAACCGGAGCCTGGGGCTGATTAGCGCGGACCAGGGCCTGAGCCTCAAAGGCACGAGCCTGGATAACCAGGACGGGCACTTGGTGGGGCTGCAGCGCCTGGACCTGGCGCTCGCCGGCGACCTCGACAACCATCAAGGCCGCATCAGCAGCGAAGGCCGTCTGGGCATCCAGGTGCGCAATCTCGGCAACCGCCAGGGCAGTCTGTCCAGCGCTGGCGCCCTGCAGATCAGCGCCCGGGAGGCCCTGGACAACCGGGGCGGCAAGCTGCTGAGCGACGCCGCGCTGACTCTGTCCAGCGCTCGTCTGGACAACCAGCAGCAGGGCGTTATCAGCAGCAAGGCCAAGCTGGCACTGGAGACGGGCGAACTGGACAACAGCCAGGGCGGCAACCTCAACAGCGGTGATGAACTGAACCTGACCGCGACCCAGGTCAACAACGACCAGGGCAGCATCGGCAGCGCCAAGGCCTTGCAGGCCTCGGTCAGTGGCCTGCAGCAGCAAGGCGGCAAGCTGTTCAGCAAGACTGCCCTGAGCCTTGACCTCAATCACGGCACGCTGAACAACCAGGGCGGCTTCATCAACGCCCCCGGTCCACTGGTGCTGAACAACCTGGGCTCGGTGAACAACCGCCAGGGTGAAATCTCCAGCGAGCAGGCCTTCGAATTGGCGGCGCAAAGCCTGGACAACAGCGCCGGGCAACTGCTCAGCCAGCAGGCGCTGACCCTGCGTATCGACGGCGCGCTGACCGCACTCAAGGGCAAGATTGCCGCTGCCGCCCTGCAGATCGATGCCGGCAGCCTGGACAACAGTGGCTCGCTGCTCAGTGACCACGACCTGGGCTTGAGGGTCGCCGGACCGCTGCAGAACCAGGGTTTGATCCAGTCCGCCGGGGGCTTGCAGCTCAGCGCCAAGGGTCTGGACAACCGGGGCGGCAAGCTGCTGGGCGGCACGGCGCTGAGCATCGACCTGGGACCGCAGACCTCGGACCTGGACAACCGCCAGGGTCTGATCAACACCCAGGGCGTGCTGAGCATCGCCCACCTGCGGGACCTGCAGAACCGCGAAGGTGAAATCTCCAGCGCCCAGGGGTTCAACCTGGCCGGGCGCAATCTGGACAACAGCGCCGGCACACTGATCAGCAACCAGCAGTTAGGGGTCGAGGCAGCGCAGCTGACCAACCAGCAGGGGCTGGTCTCCGGCTGGCAGGGGCTCAACCTCAGCGGTGGCAGCCTGGACAACCGCCAGCAAGGCACCGTGTCGAGCCTGCTGGGGGATCTGCATATCGACCTCAGCGGCGCCTTGCTCAACAGTGCGCAAGGCGGGCTGGCCAGCCAGGGTCAGCTGACCCTCAAGGCCGCCAGCCTGGACAACAGCGACAAGGGCATCGTCACCAGCAAGGGCGAGCAGCAACTGATCCTTGGCAGTGGCGGTTTGAACAACGCCCGGGGCGGGCTGATTGAAAGCAGCGCCAGCCTCGACATCGGCGCCGGCGAACTGGACAACCAGGGCGGCCGCCTCAGCGCCGTGGGCGCCTTGAACTTCACCGGCAATAGTCTGAACAACCAGGGTGGCAACCTGCGCAGTGAAGGCGCGGTGACCCTCGACCTGCTGGGCGCCCTGGTCAATGCCCAGGGCCAGTTGGCCGCCAGTGGTCCGCTGTTGCTCAAGCGTTCGAGCCGGATCGACAACCAGGGCGGGCAACTGATCAGCCAGAACCTGATGACCCTGTTCAGCGCCAGCCTGGACAACAGCAACCGTGGCACCCTGGCCGCCAACGGAGCGCTGCAAATCACCACCACTGGCCAATTGAGCAACCAGGGTGATGGCCTGATCTACAGCCGTGACGCCGGGTTGAGTCTCAATGCCGGCAGTCTGAACAATGCCCAGGGAGCGATCCAGAGCGCCAAGGCCCAGACCCTGACCATGACCGGGGATATCGACAACCAGGGTGGCAAGCTGATCGCCGAAGACGGCGACCTGCGTATCCAGGGCGCCAACCTGGACAGCCGCGGCGGGGTGCTGTCGAGCCTCAAGGGTCTGTTTCAGGCTCGTGTCTGGGGGCAATTGAACAACCATGGCGGCCAGGCCGAGGCCCAGAGCCTGGACCTGCAGGCCCTGGCCGGGATCGATAACGGTGGTGGGCGCATGGCGGCCAAGGGCGGCGACCTGCTGCTCAACAGCGGTGGCGCAGGGGTGGATAACAGCAACGGCGGGCTGTACGCCAGCGGGCGGGTCAAGGCCAGTGGCAACTCGCTGAACAACGGTGTCGGGCAGGTCAACGGCCAGCACATCGACCTGGACTTCAAGGGGCCAGTGAACAACCGTGGCGGCCTGATTGAAAGCCGCGAGAGCCTGGCCCTGCGAGGCGCCAGCCTCGACAACCAGGGCGGCAAGCTGCGGGCCCTGGCGACCGGGGGCAAGACCGAACTGCAGATCGGCGGTCAGTTCGACAACCGCAACGGCCTGCTGGAAACCGCCAACACCGACCTGACCCTGGCGGCGTCGGGTTTGCTCAACCAGGGTGGCAGCCTGCTGCACCTGGGTGAAGGCAACTTCGATATCGCCACCGGCAATGTGATCAATGCCGGCGGCAGCCTGATCACCCGTGGAGGCCTGACCCTCACTGCTGACAGCTGGACCAACAGCAGTGTGATCCAGGCCGGACGCCTGAACCTCAACGTCAACCAATTCGCCCAGACCGCCAGCGGCCAGTTGTTGGCCAGCCAGCACTTGCAGGCCCGGGGCGGCAACTGGAGCAACGACGGGTTGCTGGCCAGCGATGGCAGCCTGGACCTGCAGATCGGCGGCACCTATTCCGGCAATGGCCGGGTGTCCAGCCTGGGCGGCATGACCTTCGGTGCTGCCCAGGTGAACCTGGGCAGTGCCGGCAGCATCGCCGGCGGCGGTGATACCCAGGTCAATATCGGCGGGCAACTGAACAACGCCGGGCGCCTGACTTCCAACGCCAAACTCACCGTGAAGGCCGGCGGCGTGCTCAACACCGGTACCCTGGGCGGCGCCCAGGACCTGAGCCTGACCACCCCGACTCTGGTCAACGACCATGGTTTTGTCTTCAGCGGCCAGAACGCCAGCCTCAACGTCAACACCCTGACCAACAGCTATGGCGAGTTCTACAGCCTGGGCGGCCTGACCGTGGCCGGCATGGCGGCCGGCACCTCGGCCCAAAGCCTGAGAAACATCTCCGGCAATATCCAGAGCGGCGGCGATATCAATATCGCTGCACTGGATCTGGTCAACGACCGGGAAAAATACGAGGCCAGCCAGCAGATCACTGATGGCCGCATGACCATCCGCTGCGTCCAGCACTGCGGCGGTGGCGCCAGTTGGGTCCGGGGGCCGGTGTTTATCTACCGGACGGTAGAAGGGGTGGTGACCAGCGACTCACCGCAGTCGACCCTGAACGCGGGGGGCAACCTGACGGTCAACAGCAGCAGTTTCCTCAACCGCTACAGCACCGTATCGGCAGGCAATGACCTGACCATCAGCAGCGGCACCATCACCAACCAGGCCTCTCTGGTGGCGTCCGGGTCTTCCGGCTATGAAGTCGGTGCCGGGGTCAAGATCAAGCGCGGGCTGTTCTTCCAGCTGGCCCGTGACGTGCAGGCCTACGACCGGGCGCACCCCCAGGGCAGTGCCTTCAACCAGCAGGACTTCGCGGCCCTGGTGGCCAAGTTCAACCCGGGGATCTTCTATGGCATCGACCGGCCGGTAGAGACCTCGACCCTGAGTTCTTCCTCGGCGCCGGCCATCATCCAGGCCGGCGGCAAGGCCCGGCTCACGGCGGCCAACGACATCAGCAACATCAGCGTGATCAAGAGCGCCATTGCCGTGGGCGATCGCGCCCGGGACACCGGCGTCGGGGCATCGAGCAAGCCGCTGATGGTGGTGCTCAACTCCCAGCTGCCGCCGGACCTGGCGCAGCAGCAGGTCAATCCCCTGAGCCTGCCGAACTTCAGCCTGCCGTCGGGGCAGAACGGGCTGTTTCGCTTGAGTGGCCAGGGGGGCACTGCGCCGCCCGCAGCCCCGGCGCAAAGCTGGAACATGGGGGGCGCGAGCCTGGAGCTGACCTCGCGTCAGGCCGGGCCGGAGCCGATCCGCCCTCGGGACCTGAGCAGCCAACCGCTGCCGCAGGTGGTCCTGGACGCTCGTGAGCTGAATCTGCAGGATCACCAGGCCACCGGCGTCGATGGCCGCACTGCCGCGGTCCAGGTCAGCGCGACGGCGGCGGACTCGCCGCTGGGCGTGCTGTCGCCAGTGGGCGGCACCGGCAACCAGAGCGTCAGCCGGGTCCAGGGCCTGCCGGACAGTAGCGTGCGCAGCAATCCCCACAAATACCTGATCGAAACCAACCCGCTGCTCACCGACCTCAAGCAGTTCATGAGTTCCGATTATCTGCTGTCGAACCTGGGGTATGACCCGGACCAGAGTGCCAAGCGCCTGGGGGACGGCTTCTATGAGCAGCGGCTGATCCAGCAGGCGGTGACGGCGCGCACCGGTCAGCGGTTCCTCGATGGCCAGAACAGCGACGAGGGCATGTTCAAGTACCTGATGAACAACGCCATCGCCAGCAAGGACTCGCTCAACCTGGCGGTGGGTGTGACCCTGACCTCCCAGCAAGTGGCGGCCCTGACCCACGACATTGTCTGGCTCGAAGAACAGGAAGTGAACGGCGAGAAGGTGCTGGTGCCGGTGCTGTACCTGGCCAACGCCAACAACCGTCTGGCGGCCAACGGTGCCCTGGTCCAGGGCCGGGACGTGACCCTGATCGCCGGCAAGGACCTGGTCAACTCCGGGACTTTGCGTGCCAGTGAGAATCTCAGTGCGACAGCGGGCACCGACCTGCTCAACAGTGGCCTGATCGAGGCCGGCAATCGCTTGAACCTGCTGGCCGGGGACAACGTGGTCAACCAGGCCGGCGGCATCATTGCCGGGCGTGACGTGACCGTCCGCGCCCTGGCGGGGGATGTGATCAACGAGCGCAGCGTCACCACCTTCCAGAGCAACCCCGGTTCCACCACCCAGCGCCAGGACTACGTCAACAACGCGGCGCGGATCGAGGCCCGCAACGACCTGAACCTGGGCGCCGGGCGCGACATCAACAACGTCGGCGGCGTGTTGAGCAGCGGTGGCGACACCACCCTGATCGCCGCTCGTGACGTCAATCTGGTATCGGCTCAGGAGCACGACAAGCTCACCCGCGACCGCTATCTGAACGAAAGCATCACCCAGCACGGTTCCAGCGTCAGCGTTGGGCGGGATCTGGCGGTCAGCGCCGGACGCGACCTGACGGCGGTCGCCAGCCAGATCGAGGCCAAGCGCAACATCGCCATGGATGCCGTGGGGGACATGACCCTGGCCTCGGCGGCGGACGAGCAGCACAGCTACTCCAAGACCAAGAAGGTCACCCGCCAGGAAGACCATGTCAGCCAGGTCGGCACCTCGCTGACCGCCGGCGCCGATGTGGTCCTCAGTGCGGGCAAGGACCTGAGCCTGATCTCCAGTCGCATCAGCGCCGGCAACGAAGCCTACCTGGTGGCCGGTGACAACCTGGAGTTGCTGGCGGCCCAGGACAGCGACTACTCGCTGTACGACATGAAGAAGAAGGGCAGTTGGGGCCGCAAGAAGACCCGGCGTGACGAGGTGACCCAGGTCACCAACATCGGCAGCGAGATCACGACTGGCGGCGACCTGACCCTCAAGAGCGGCGGCGACCAGAAGTACCAGGTGGCCAAGCTGGAAAGCGCCAAGGACCTGACCCTGGACAGTGGCGGCGCGATCACCTTCGAGGGGGTCAAGGACCTGCACGACGAAAGCCACACCAAGAGCAACAACAATGCCTTCTGGAATTCCTCCAAAGGCCGCGGCAACACCGATGAAACCCTGCGCCAGAGCAGCCTGGTGGCCGGCGGCAGCCTGACCATCAAGGCCGTGGAAGGCTTGAAGATCGACATCAAGCACATCGACCAGAAAAGCGTCAGCCAGGCTATCGACGCCATGGTCCAGGCCGACCCGCAACTGGCCTGGCTGAAACAGGCCGAGGCCCGGGGCGACGTGGACTGGCGCCAGGTCAAGGAGATCCACGAGTCCTTCAAGTACAACAACTCGGGCCTGGGCCCGGCAGCGCAGTTGATCATCGCCATCGCCCTGGCGGCGGTGATGGGGCCGATGATGGCCGGGATGAACACCATGCTCCAGGCAGTGGCGGTGAACGTTGCCACCAAGGCCACGGTCAGCACCATCGACAACCGCGGCAACCTGGGCAAGGTCCTCAAGGACGTGACTTCCAAGGAGAGCATCAAGGGCTACACAGTGGCCGCAGCCACCGCCGGGGTGGCCCAGGGGTTGAACTACAACCCGAGCGCCATGGGCCTGGATGCCAAGAGCCTGCAGACCGTGGCGGTCAAGGTCACGGCCGATGCCTTGATCAAGACCGCAGTCTATGGCGGCAGCTTCAAGGACAACCTGGCAGCTTCGGCAGCCGGAACCGCCGCCAGCATCGGCGGGGCGTATGGCGCCGGCAAGATCGGCGACCTGGGCCTGACCGAGGGCGGCCTGGCGAAAATCGCCCTGCATGCCGGGCTTGGCGGCCTGCTGTCTGAAGCCATGGGCGGTGATTTCCGCACTGGAGCCATCGCCGGTGGTGCCAACGAGTTGCTGGTGGGGGTGCTGGGGGACAAGCTGCTGCCGGACAACCTGATCCCCGGTTCGCCGGAGTACATCCAGGCCCAGGCCAACCTGATGGCCCTGTCGCAGATTGTCGGGGTTCTCGGGGCGGCCGCCGCCGGCGGTGACCTGAGCATCGCCTCGACGGTGGCGGCCAATGGCACCCAGAACAACTACCTGACGCACCAGGCCTTCGACGAGTTGGGCAACTGCCTGTCGGGCCGTACCTGCTCCACCGATGAGCAGAAAAAGGCCGCCGTGACCAAGGCCGAGAAACTCAGCGAGTGGCTGGACTCGGAGATGCGCAGCATCTGCGACAAGGCGCCGACCGGCGACGGTTGCCGGGCGGCGGTCAACGCTTCGATCAAGTACGTGGCCATGAAGGATGCCTGGAAAATCATGAACAAGGACGTGGTCCGTTCCTCGAAGAACACCTTCGACTACCTCTACAACACTGAAGGGGCAGCGACGCGCCTGGTGACCTACCTGAACACCATCGACAACCGGGCCAACTTCTTCGGTGCCAGTAATGTCTATGAGCAGAACCTGGGCATTGGCGCCAAGTGGTTTGGCGGGGCGGAAGAAGTGTCCAGGGCCTTTTTGACCGGGTTGGGTGCCGATGGTGATGGGACCTACCTGCCGTCCTACATCACCTTCGCTGCTGGACGAGTAGTGGCGCCGGTCTACGACTGGCGCAAGGCGGCCGGGGATGCGTTGATCACCGGTGGCTTCGATAATTTCAAGAATCTCTACAACAAGGCCACCACCGATCCGGTCGCCTGGGATATCAAGCAGTTGAAAGGCGAACAGACTATATTGCAGCCGGTTCATGAAAAGTATCTGGGGGGCCGAGATCTGTTTCAGACGATATCGGGCAAGGCCACCAATACTTCAGGAATAGCAGGGCACTTTATTGAGGAGAGGCAGGGTGTTCCGGGTGGTATCAATATTCTGGATTACGCCTCCAGGGTCGAGTTTGGTTGCAAGCTGCTGGGTTATTCAAAAAGTCAGGGATGCGCTCCATGACTGAGGTGAAATACCCACGTCTGAAGGTGTTTGCAGTGTTTGTGCTGTGTCCCCTGGTGCCGGGTTTTGTTGCCGGCCTGGTGAACTTCGTGTTGCTGCTTGCTCATCTGACCAGCAATCCGCGCTTGCTGGGCGAAGTCAGGGGAGGGGAGCTGTTGCTGATGCCCGTGTTGGCGCCGCTAATGACGCTGTTGGTGTTCTTCGTGCCTTTCCTCGGGCTGGCCCTGGGGGTGGCGCTGATAAAAGTCAGGAGGAGCGCGTTCAGTTGCAGCGCTGTGTCGCTGATTGGCGGCGGTCTTGCCATGTCATGGGCCTTGCTGTTCATTCGCGAAGTGGTCAATTACGTTGCAACGGCCCGATATTCCGATTACCTGCTTGGCCTGTTGCTGATCTTCCTGGCCGCAGCCATGACCTGCTGGCTGACCGCGCGTTTGTTCCTGCCGCAGCAGGATCCTGGTCCCACCGTGGCCGAATGATCCACGTGCCCCCCGGTTGCCGTTATTGACAGCCGGGGGCGGCGCTGCGAATTATCCAGCCCCCGGATAACCTCAGTGGGCATTATTCATGAAGCTGAATGTGCAACGCCTGGACCTCAACCTGCTGCGGGTGTTCGACGCCCTGATGCAGGAGCAGAACCTGTCCCGGGCCGCCGTGCGCCTGAACCTCAGCCAGCCGGCGGTAAGCAATGCCCTGGCGCGCCTGCGCCGGCACCTGGACGAGCCGCTGTTCCTGCGTACCGCCCGGGGTATGCAGCCCACTTCCAGGGCGCAAAGCCTGCATATCGCTGTGCGCCAGGCCCTGCATCTGTTGCAGCAGGGCCTGGACCCGACTGCCGCGTTCGATCCGGCGGCGGCCGACCCGTTGTTCACCCTGTCGATGAACGATTACGCCCAGGCGCGGCTGCTGCCGGCGCTGTCCCAGCGTTTGCAGCAGGTGGCGCCCAAAGTCCGGCTGGCGGTGCGCAGCGACAGCGCCGATTCGCTGGCGGCCTGGCTCTGCGCCGGAATGCTCGACCTGGCGGTGGACTACCTGTACTTCGACAATCCGGACCTGTGCTACCAGCCATTGCTGGAGGAACAACTGGTGGTGATCGGGCGCGCCGGCCATCCGGCCTTCACCCCGGAGCTGGACCTGGCCGCCTATCAGGGCAGCCGGCATGTGGCGATTCCCGATCGCGGCGGGCGCGGTTCGCCGCTGGAGATCGTCCTGGGCTCGGCCAAGGTCCAGCGTCAGGTGCAGTTGTGGGTGCCCCATTACCTGAGCATTCCCTTGATCGTGGCCCAGTCCGATCTGCTGGGTACGGTGCCACGGCATCTGGCGGAGCATTTTGCCGCGTTGCTGCCGATCCGCATCGCCCGCCTGCCGCTGCTGGCAGGGCCGGTGCAGGTCAGCCTGATCTGGCACCGCCAGCAACAGCAGGCGCCGGGGTTGCAATGGCTGCGGGGAGAGGTCAGCGCGATTGCCAGTGGGGTTGCGCAGTGAAGGGCGCACCGTCCCGGCGCCTTGAAAGTGCGACTCTCAAGGGGTTCCTAGTGGTTGCAGCGCTCATGTAGCAAGGCTCGCGGGCATTTGCCGGCCAGAGGTCTTGGTGGGTGTCCGGCTGGCAATCAAGAGCCTTCTTGGTCAAGGCCAAGAGCCGTCCTGTCTCATTCGGAAGTTAACGTTTGTAGGCTTTCCGGGCCTTGGGCATAAGGCCAATGCCACACACGAGTTAGGTAAAAAACCAATGAAGTTAATCCCCAATCGGGAGTCGACCCTGTGCTCTGCGGCCGGCCCCGGCATGCCCTGTATTCTCCCCCGGGGTTAAGCGGATATGACTACTTCTCTTCTATTGCGTACTGGCTTGTCTCACCGGAACTGGCTGTTCTGCGCAGCCTTGATAACACTCTGGCCAGACTCCCAGGCATCCGCCGAGATCATGCTCAGCGCGACGCGAATCATCCTCAGTGCTGATGAACACAGCGCGTCGACCGTTGTGTCCAACCTCACCAGCAACGATTACGCGGTGCAGGCCTGGGTCAACGATGCCAGGGACAGTCAGGATCCGTACACCCCGTTCATTGCCATGCCGGCCCTGTTCAAGGTGCGGGCAGGCGAAGAACAAGTGGTGCGGATCATCAAGACCCCCGGGCAACTGCCGGAGGATCGGGAGTCGCTGTTCTATTTCAATGCCGAGGAAATTCTGCCGTTGGCGCACAAGCAGGACAAGCCGTTGAACGTCGCGGCACGCACCCGGGTGAAGCTGTTCTACCGCCCCGGGAAGTTGCCGGGTACGGCCCGGGAAGCCCCCAGCCAGCTGTCATGGAAACTGCTGGACCAACCTTGCGGGACGGTATTGCGCGTCACCAACCCCAGTGCCTATCACGTCACTTTCATGGGGGTCCGGATAATGGACGGCGGCCGGCCCATCGAGTTGAAAAATGTCGGCATGGTGGCGCCCAAGTCCAGCCAGGACTACCGGCTCAAACACAAGCTCAAGTCCGGCACTGCCACCGTCGAGTTTTCGATCATCAACGATTACGGCGGTTACAGCGAGCCCTTGAAGTCCAGTGCCAGGTTCTGAATCGCTGGCCGGGTCAAGCTCTGCTGCAACGTAGCGAGCGCTCGACCTCAATCCGGGCAACGCCCACACGCTCTGGCGTGTGGGCGTTGTCGTGTCTGCGGCGGCACTCAGTCGGGGTTGGCGGAGGCCGTCAGGGTCCTGTTGAGTTTGTCCATCAGCCCACGCACCTCATTGCACAGCTGCGACAAGGTGCTGGTGGCGGCATTGTCCTCAAGGGCTTGCTCCAGGGCTTCGCATAACCGTAGCAGCGACTCGGACTGCATCATCTGCGCCGAGCTTTTCAGTTTGTGGGCCGTGTGGGCCAGGGCCTTGAGATCAACCCGGGCCATGGCGTCCTCCAAGGCCTGGAGATCCTGCTGATTGCATACGATCAGGTTACCCAGCAGGCTGCGCCGCTTGTCCTCCGGGAGGTTGAACAACTGCAGTGCCAAACTCCCGTCCTCCACCGCCTCCCGTGCCGTGCTCTCGGCGAACAATGGCACGTAGCGGGCCAGCATCGACACGCTCAGAGGCTTGAGCAGGCACACATCCATGCCGGCGGCGAGACCGGCCTGCATGTCTTCTGCCCGGGCGCTGGCGGTGGTGCCGATGATGGTGCAGGGACGAATGCGCAGTTGCTGTTCCAGGCGACGAATCTCTTCGGTCAGGGTGATGCCGTCCAACTCCGGCATATTGCAGTCGGTGATGATCAGGTCGACGTCGCTGTCCTCCCAGATGAACAGTGCCTCAAGCCCGTCGTGGGCCAGGATCGGCAGATGGCCGAGCAGCTCGATCTGCTCCTTGAGCAGGGTCAGGCTGGGTAGATGGTCCTCGACGATGAGGATCTTCAGGCGCTGTTGGATCGGGGGGGCGGGCTCGCTCACAGGCAGTGCCAGCGGGGTGTCGCTGGGTGTGGCTTCCTCGGCGCAGGCGGTCAGGGTCATGGTGGTGCCCTTGCCCGGGGCGCTGTCCACCAACAGGTCGCCGCCAATGATCCGGCTCAATGACTGGCAGATGCACAGGCCGATCCCGGCGCCACTGTTACGGTTGGCGGTGACCCGGGAGAAAGGCGTGAACAGGGTGGCCATGTCGGCAGTGGCGATGCCCGGGCCGGTGTCTTGCACGCTGATGGAAAAGGCGAAACGTCGCTCACCCAATGCAACGCCCTGGACCCGCAGGGTGATATCGCCACTGTCGGTGAACTTGATCGCGTTGCTCATCAGGTTGGAGAGGATCTGCTTGATCTTCAGGCGGTCCAGGCGCAACGGCAGATCGGCACAGGCATCGAACCGGGTCTTGATCGACAGCCCTTTGCGGGTCGCCAGGCTGTCGAAGATTGCCAGGGTGGAAGTGACGATCTGCTTCAGGGTGCAGGTCTCGAGATGCAGGCGGGTCTGCCCGGATTCGATGCTGGAGATGTCGAGGATGCCCCCCAGCAGTTCCAGCAGGCTGACGGCCGCTTCATGGGCGAATTGCAGCGACTCGAGATTCTTGCCCTGGGGCGCCTTGCGGGTCAGTACCAGCTCCAGCATGCCGATGATGGCATTCATGGGGGTGCGAATTTCGTGGCTCATGGTGGCGAGGAAAATCGACTTGGCGCTGTTGGCCTGATCCGCCGTCTCCTTGGCCTGGCGCAGTTCTTCGAGGATGCGCAGGCGATCACCAATGTCCAGCCAGCCGCAGACCACGCCAAAGACCTGCTGCCGGTCGTCCCGCAGCGGTTGGACCCAGTGGTAGATGTCTAGCGTCTGGCCGCCCAGGGGCAAGGTCTGGTCACGGGAGAGGGCGACGCCGCTGGTCGCGACCTGCTCGTAGTCCTGTAGCCATTGTCCGAGCACCGCGCGCCCGAGCATCGCGTCGAGCATCTGGGTGTGGGTATTTGAGGTAGCGCCGGGTATGAAGGTCTGGGCGTAGGGGGTATTGAACAGCAACAGTTCGCCGTCGCGGCCACGTACGTAAATGGGGTGGGGAATGCTGTCGACGATGTTCTGGATCAGGCTCAGGCGTTCCTGCAATTGCTGGCGCACGATGGATTTCTTGAAGATCAGCTTTCTCAGGTAGAGGATCCAGATGCAGGTGGCCAGCAGCAGTACGAAGGACGCGCTGAGCACTTGGTAGACCCTCAGACCCACACCTTCCCAATACATGTTGTCGGTCGCGGCATTGGCGCGCCAACGTCCGGAGATGGCCGCGGTTTCACTGGGTGAAATGCGCAGCAGGGCCTTTTCGATAATGGAAATCAGCACCTTGTTATGCGGCTGGCTGGCGAGACCGATTCGGGCGTTGACGCCTTTGAGCAGACCCGAGACCTTCAGGGCGTCCTCGTATTTGTACGACAGGTAGTACCGGGCCTGGTTGGTGGAGGTCAGGGTGAAGTCGCTGCCACCGTCGCGAACCCGGTTCAGGGAGTCGGCGACGTTGTCCGTGGTGTGGATCTTCAGGTGCGGGTAGTTCTGGCGCATATGCTCCAGCAGGGCATCGGAGCGGGGTAGGGCGATGCTTTGTTCGGGATTGTCCTGGAGCTCGAACTCCTCGGGGCCGGTATTTTTGGTGATCAGGGTGTAGGGCGTGGTGATGACCGGTCGGGTAAACAGGTACTTGCGATCTCGGGAGTCGGTCTCCGACATGATGCCAAGGTCCACTTCGCCCTTGTCCAGCAACTCCATGGCCTTGTGCACCGAGCGGGTGCGGACGATCTCGAAACGCAGCCCGGAGTTCAGGCGTACCAGCTCCAGAATGTCGGACATGGTGCCGCCGAACTGGCCGCTGTTGTCGAACAGGGCGTAGGGCGCCAAGTCTTCGCTGACGGCAATCCTGAAGGGCTTCTTGCTGCCCAGCAGTTGTTTCTCTTCGCTGTTGAGCACGCTGACGAATTCGTCATCGCTGCACTTGAGGGTCACCACCCACCAATTGACCATCCTGATGATCTGGCAGCGACTGCGGGACTGCAGTTGCTGGTCGAGGATGGACGCCAGGTGGCTGTTGTTGTCGGTGTAGGCAAAACCTATGTTCGCCTCCAGGCCGTTGACACTGACGTTGGTCACCAGCTGATTGTTGAAACTCTGGTTCAGCAGGTAGTTGGTGCTGACGGTATCTCCCAGATAAGCCTGGGCATGTCCCTTGAGCACGGCGGCAATGGCTTCATAGGGCGAGTTGTAGTTCTTGATGGTGGCGCTGCGAAAGATCTTGAAGGTGTCCTCATCGATAAAGCCATCATGGGTCGATGAAATCTGCGCAGTGGGATCACGCAGGTCCACATCCAGCAGACTACCGGTGGTGGAGTACAAGGCGATCTGGGTATAGGCGTAAGGGGCGGAAATCTGCACGCCGTATTTTTCCGCCTCTGGCGGGGTGGTGGCGTCCACCAGGTCGATCTCGCCCGCTTTCAGTGCCTTGAAGGCGCTCCAGCGGTCCGGATAACCGATGATGTCGAAACGGATATTCAGGATTTTCTGCAGGGCCAGCAGGTTTTCCGCGAGTATGCCCTCCAGCTCCCTTTTCTCGGAGAAGATGGTCAGGGGCGGGTAGTCGGGGAAGGTTACGCCGATTCTTACGGAGCCCTTTTTATTGAGCCAGGCCTGGTCCTCGGGACTGACCTGGGCGGAAAACTGCAGGTTCTGTCCCCGTGAGGACAGTTGGAAGGTTTCAGCGGCTGAAGCAACGCCGGGCAGTAGCGTCAGGCTCAGTGTCATGAGTAGCGTCAGCAGGATGGTTTTCATCTTGCGCGAGTCAAATCAGGTTCATTTCTTTGGCGATACCGGCCAGTTCTATGGTGGTGCGTACTCCCATTTTGCGCAGGATGTTGATCTTGTGTCCGCTGACGGTCTTGTTGCTCAAGTGCAGCTTCTCCCCGATGGCCACGTTGCTCAGGCCCTGGACCAGTAGTTGCAGGACAATAACTTCCTTGTTGGTGAGTTTATGCGCGCTCAAGTCGCTGTTCTGGCCGTGTTCCATGTAGTGGGCCAGCACTTCCTTGGGGAAATACAGATAACCATCGTTGATGGTGTGAAGCCCCTTGATTAGTTCATCCATGCTTGCACTTTTGTTGATGAACCCCAAGGCCCCGGCTTGCATGCAGCGCGCGGCATAGGTGCTGGCCAGTTGCGAGGTGAAGACCAGGGTCTTGATCTTGAGATTTTCCGAGTTGAGGCGCTGCAGCACCGACAGACCATCCAGGCTATCAAGCCCGATGTCCAGTAGGAGGTACTCGGGAGCAAGGCTGCGTACTTTCGCCAGGGCATCCAGGCCATCGGCGGACTCGGCGACAACCTGATAGCCGTTTTGCTCAAGGGTGGCTCTAATCGCACCAGAGATGATGGGGTGGTCGTCCACAATCAGTACGGTTTTACTCATGATTCCCTCATTCTCATTATTACCTCTAGAACGCTTATAGCTGTATGCAATAAGGTTTCGAATCGCCGGACTTACTATACCCTCCGGCACTCGTTTTCCGGCTCTAAAGCTGACTGTCTGGTGCACTTTTAAGGATCTTCTTGGTTTTATGCGAGAAGCATCTCGGGTTCTTTGGCGGGCGCTTTTGTTAGTCTGAGGGCTCTTCTAGTTGTGCTGGAAAAGAACCGCAGAGGCAGTCAATGGGTTGTCAGTTGTTGTCCTTGAGTTGTTGTATTAGTAGTGGCGCCCGGGCTGATTGCATCAGTGGCAGTACTAATGTTTATGCGGATTTTCATAAGGGCACGGCCAATCCCCGGGCGGCCTTTACCCTCACTTGCAAGTAAGAGCAAAGGTCAGTTGCTGAGGTGTTTGGGCGTTATTGACGAAGAAGATGCTCAGTCTCAGACGCTTCCTACCTCCATTCAAGAAGCATCCTGAATTCAGTTGAGTCTGATTTGGATAGCATGATTTTTTATCCGGAGCCGCAGGTCATGTCGACGCTAAGCGTACTGTTGTTGTGTTCGAACGCTTTTCGGGCTCGACGGTTTTCCAGAATACTGGCGGCTTCGGGCTTTGCCCGGGTTCAGGTGATCAGCCAGGAAAGCCAGTGGACCCAATTCCCACCGGAACTGGGTGAACTGGACCTGGTGATCTGCGACTCGTTGCACTCCCTGACGGCCATTTATTACCTGCGCCGACTCTGCGAACACTACGGTTTCTTCTCGATGCTCGAGTGCGAAGCCCTGGAGGCGTCTATCCGCTGGGGCCTGGCGAACTTTCGCGTGCGCTCCGGCAAGTATTGCGTCGGCAGCTATAGCGACCTGGACACGGCGCAGATCAGTGGCTTGCTGCTCAAGGCCCTGACCGTCAAGCGCACGGTGAAGAACCACTCTCGCAGCAACAGCCTGGCGACCGATCGGCGTGCCCCCGCCAGCAATGACTGGATGGCGCAGCTGGATGTCGCCGAGGCTCTGGCACAGCAGCAGATCGTTGCTTATTTCCAGCCCCAGGTGTGCCTGAAGACCCGGCGCATCACCGGTGCCGAGGTTCTGGCCCGTTGGCAGCATCCCCACAAGGGCGTGCTGGGGCCACAGTTCTTCCTCGATCTGTTCGACAGCCCGGAGCGCCAGCGACAGCTGTTCGACTGCCTGTTGCAACAGGGCCTGATGCTGCAGCGGCAACTGCAGGCCCACACCCAGGGTGAGGCCCTGGTGTTCTCCTACAACATCGAAGCCAGCCAGCTGACCGACCCCGAGTTTGCCGCCCAGGTGCTGCGGCAGATCGAGGAGGCCGGGGTGCCCAAGAAGCAGGTGACCCTGGAGATCACCGAGCGCCAGGCCCTGACCCTGGACATGCAAAGCATCGAGAACATCAGCGTTCTGGTGAAAAGCGGTGTGCGCCTGTCCCTTGATGATTTCGGTACCGGCCATTCGTCGATCATGCGCCTGGCGGATATTCCCTTTGGCCAGATCAAGCTCGACTCGGGTTTTGTCGCCAACGCCCTGGGGCTCAAGGAAACCCGGATCATCGAGGCGGTGGTGGGGCTGGCACGCTCGCTCAATCTGGAGCTGGTGGCCGAGGGCATCGAGACGGAGAAACAACGTGCCCACCTGCAGCGCCTGGGGGTCGATGCGGCCCAGGGCTATCTGTTCCACAAGCCGATGCAGGGCCAGGCGCTGCTCCAGGTGCTGAGCGCGAGCCACTCGCCATTGCGGCTGATTCGTCAGGGCTAGCTGCGCAGCAGGCCCGCGGTTCTCACATCAGGTTCAGTTGCCTGGCGATAGTGGCCAGTTCGATGGTGGTACGCACCCCAAGTTTCTTCAGCACATTGATCTTGTGGCCGCTGATGGTCTTGTTGCTCAAGTTGAGCTTGGTGGCGATCTCCAGGTTGCTGTAGCCGTTGGCCAGCAACTGCAGGATCACCAGCTCCTTGTTGGTCAGGTTGTTGAGCGCATCGCTCGGGTCGTGGCCGGTTCCCCGGTACATCTCCAGCACTTCCCTGGGGAAATACAGATAGCCGTCGGCCAGGGCATTCAGGCCCTTGACCAGCTCCTGCAGGCCGGCGCTCTTGCTGATGAAGCCCATGGCGCCTGCCTGCATGCAGCGCACGCCGTAGGTGCTGGCGCGATTGGCGGTGAACACCAGGGTCTTGACCTCCAGATGGTCCATGGCAATGCGTTGCAGGACCGAGAGTCCATCCAGGTTGTCCAGGGTGATGTCCAGCAGCATGTAGTCGGGGCGCAGCTTGTGAATCTTGTCCAGCGCGTCGAAGCCGTCAGAGGATTCACCAATGGGCTGGTAGCCGTTTTCTTCAAGCAGCTCGCTGACAGCGGCGCAGATGATGGGATGGTCGTCGACGATAAGCACACGTCTGTTTTTCATGGGGCCCTCGGAAGACACCCTAGGGAGCGCCGTTAGGGCTCGTTGCGGAAAATGGGTCACTCGGCAGTCACTGTTTTTGTTGTGGAAGTCATAGGCCCGATGACTCTTTTGCAGGGGATCAAAGTTGTTTTGCCGGGTCGTGATGACGGCGGCACAACCCCAAGAGAGTGAAGGCGTGGCAAACGGCGCGAGCATGTTAGTTCAGAAGAACGGGCAAAAGATTCGTGCAAGAAGCGACTGGTAAATTTCCAAGACGCTTCTTGCCAGGGGGGGCGCGCTGTCCTTGAAGGCTGTACTCAAGTGGGAAATTTGCGCGGCGTCCTCAGCCCGGCCAGGGACTGAGGATGGCCGGGCGACCGGTCGCAGACACAGCCCAGGGGCTGTTGCGCTGTTACGGCGCCTTGAGCATCACATAGGCTTCACCGCCACGGCGATCGTGCATGAGGATGAAACTCTGGCCGTCGAGGGTGATCCGCGCCGGGACGTTCTGCGCCACCGGCGTGCTGGAAAACTTGGCGACGCTGCTCAAGAACTGCAGGGTCAGCGAGCTGTCGTTCTGGCTGGGGGTGGTGATCGCACATTCCTTGTTGATCTGGACCTGGACCCCCAGGGTCTGGTCCTGGTTCATGCCCATCTTGGCGAAACCGGCGTCGGTGAGTTCCACAATGCCATGGGCCCGGGCGGCGCTTTCGGCCCCGGCGAAGGACGGTGCGGACTTCAGGCAGATATCGCGAAAGGCCAGGATACCGGCGGAGGTGATGGTGGGTTCAGGGTCGATCTTGCGGGTGACGCTGGAGCAGGCGCTGAGCAGCATCAGGGCGGCGAGCAGGGCGGCAAGCGGTGCAGTGCGGGGCAGAGTACTCATGGACAATCCTTGGCGAAGGGCCGGCAGTGGCGCCGGGCTTGGTTCATGCCGAATCGTGCAATCGGCTGCCTAGCAGGGTAGGCACGGCTGGCGCCCAGATCAATGTTTTGTCGGGGCTTGGCAGGCAAAGTCCAGGCGCTCTGGCGCAGTAATTGCGTGCTTCATGGATCAGTTCAGCGAGGGGGCGAGCGGCCATGCAGTTACGAGCGTTGCGTTATTTTCACGAGGTGGCCCGTTGCGCCTCCCTGCGCCAGGCGGCAGAGCGGCTGTACGTCACGCCCACCGCCGTGAGTCGGCAGATCGAGCAATTGGAACACTTCTTTGGCACCGCGCTGATCGAGCGCGGGCCCCGGGGGATTCGCCTGACGGTGGAAGGCGAGTGCCTGGCCGAGCAGGTCAGCTCCACC
The DNA here is from genome assembly GCF_045013505.1 of Pseudomonas sp. JDS08PS003. Lineage (NCBI taxonomy): Bacteria > Pseudomonadati > Pseudomonadota > Gammaproteobacteria > Pseudomonadales > Pseudomonadaceae > Pseudomonas > Pseudomonas sp. JDS08PS003. Next base: position 4,563,641 of record NZ_CP120724.1, on the reverse strand, counting down.
TTGCGCGGCTTCGATCAGGTGCGTGACGTGATCGCCAGCCGGCAGAGCCAGGTAGCGGGTAACGTCAGCATCCATGTGTCGGAAAGTATCGTTTCCAGCGTGTTGGCGCCGGTACTGGCCGCGTTCAATCGGGCCCATCCCAAAGTCACCTTCAACATTGTCATCGCCAGTGCCGGCGCCACCCTCGATGCCCTGTGCAGCGGCGAGGCCGATCTGGGCCTGGCCTTTTACCTGCAGGAACGGGTCGAAGTGGAAGTGACCGCCCATTGCCAGTTGTGGCACCGGGTACTGGTCAGCGCCGAGCATCCTTTCGCCCAGTGCCCGAGCATTCGCCTGGAGGACCTGGAAGGGCAGCCACTGGCCATTCCGGATTCGGCCTACGGCGTGCGTCAGGCATTGGAAGGCGCAGCCCGCAAGCGAGGGGTGAACATTTTGCCGGTGTTCACCACCAGCTCCCTGGAGGTGCAGAAAAGCCTGGCCCGCCAGCGCGCGGCAGTGCTGATCCTGCCCCAGGTGGACGCCGAGGCCCGGGACCTGGGTGATGGCCTGGTGGCGGTGCCGATTGACGACGAGCACCTGGAACGGATTCGTGTCGATTTGTGCGTGGTCCGTCACCGCCCCCTATCGGTAGCGACCCTCAGATGCCAGGAAATGCTCGCCCGCGCCATGCAACGCCATAGCCTGGCGTAGAAGCGGGCTTGCCCGCGAAGACGGCTGCCAGGGCGATGCAAGGCTGGCGGGCCGCTTCGCCGGCAAGCCGGCTCCTACGGGGGAGGGTGATGGGGTCAGAACAGGTTGAACGGGAAATTCCCCACCAGACGGAATTCGTCGTAGCTGCCATCGATCTGCCCACCGCTGGCGCGGTGGTTGTAGACGATGGTGCGCAGCACCGCATCCTTGAGCCGCCCGGACTGCACCACATACGCCAGCATCAGGCCGTTTTCGTTGTGCTTGGCGCCGTCCAGGCCGCGCACGTTGTAGCCGCGGTTGCGGCCATCGCGATCGCCGTCGTAGTGCGTGCCGTCGATGCCCCAGCCCTTGGCGTGCCACAGGCTGGCGCTCAGCCCCGGCACGCCATAGGCGGCAAAATCCAGGTCATAGCGCAACTGCCAGGACTTTTCATTGGGGCCGTTGTAGTCCGAGTAGAGGGAGTTGGCCATGTAATTGCCGGTGGACTCCCAGACGTAGTCGAAGTACTCGTTGCCGAACACCTGCTGCCAGGCCAGGGTCAGGCTGTGGGCCTGGTGGCTGCCGGTCAGCGCCAGACTGAAGGCGTCGTTGTCGATGTAGCCCAGGCGCTGCTGGCCCTGGTCCCGGGTGTGGTAGTAGTTGAACGCGGTCTTCAGCGCCAGCCGGCTTTTGTCCCCGGCGCGGTGGGTCAGGCCCAGGTAGTACTGGTCCCACATGTTCTCGAAGCGCGAGGCATAAAGGCTGCCTTCCAGGCCCAGGCCGGGCTTTACCGTCGCCCCCAGGTAGCTGATGCGCTCGCCGCTGTAGGCGCGGTTGCCGAAGGTGGTGGTCAGGCGTTCGCTGCCGGTGCCGGTGCGCGGGATGGCCCGGTCGAAGCTGCCGGCCTGCAGCGACAGCCAGTCGGTTTCGTTGCTGTACAGGCCCACGCCCTGGAAGCTCGAGGGCAGGGCGCGGTTGTCCTTGTAGCGCAGCACCGGGTTGTCGGTCATCAGGCGTCCGGCCTTGAGCTCGGTGTTGGACAGGCGCAGGCGTACGTCGCCGATGCCCAGGCGGCTCCAGGTGGGCAGGGCATCGCCGTCACTGTCCACCAGCACTCGGTCGCCGCCGTTGGCCACCCGGCCATGACCACGCTCCAGGTTGACCGCGCTGAACAGCCCGGCGTCGACGCCAAAACCCACCAGCCCCTGGGTGTAGCCGGAGCTGTACTTGAGCATGCCGGTCTGTACCCAGGTTTCCCGCACCCGGGTGCGCTCGATGCCGTCGGCCTTTTTGATCGACAGGTAGGTGTCGCGCTGGGTGTGCTGGTTGGAATAGTAGTGACGCAGGTTGAGGTCCAGGTGGCTGCCCTGGATAAACCCCGGCGCCTGATCCTGCTGGCTCGGGCGCGGGTTGTCCTGGGCCAGGAGGGTGCTGCTGGCGCTCATGGCCAGGACGCAAAGTACAAGCTGTTTCATGCTGCTTCCCCACAAATCAAAGGCGTCAAGCCACCGCCCGACCGCGGTTATGCGCGGCCGGCAGGGTAGAGAAAAACGCGGTGCCGGAAAAGAGTGCTGGGCAGTGCGAAGCGCGATCAGCGGGCGCGGGCTTCTGCGAGCCGTTGGCCGGGGTTGCTGCGTCCGGGTGCTTGCGGGCGGGTTTCCTTGGCGAACCAGGCGGCGGTCAGGCACACCAGGTTGGCCACCAGCAGGTAGCCCACCGGTGACATTGGGTTGCCGGTGGTGCCGATCAGCCAGGTGATGATGATCTGCGCCGTACCGCCGAAAGCCGCCACGCCAAAGGCGTAGACGATGGAGAAACCGGTGGAGCGCACCGCCTTGGGGAAACTCTCCACCAGCAACACGATCAGCGCCGCGCCGCTCATGCCGTGCAGGCCGGACAACACCGCCAGGGTCAGCAGGAACGTCGCCGGGCTGGGGTGCTCGGTCATCAACTGCAACGCCGGGAACAGCACCAGCAACAGCACCACCCGCGGCGCCATGAGGATGGTGCGGCGGCCGAAGCGGTCGCAGAGCATGCCGCCGGCAATCGCGCACACCGCCATGGCCGCGCCGGCCACCAGGGTCGAAAGCATGGAGATGCTGGTGGGCAGTTTCAGTTCGGTGAGGGCGAAGGTGGTCATGTAGTTGATGAAGTACTGGGTGATGGTGCTGCCGGACAGAATCAGCAGCCCCAGCACTAGGGCCCGGCGATGTTCGCCGAACACCTGACGCACCAGGCTGCCGGTGCTGGCTTCTTCGCCTTGGCCATGGAAGGTTTCCGCCAGGTTGCGGCGGATGTAGATGCCGATTGGCAGCACCAAGAGACCGAACACGAAGGGCACGCGCCAGCCCCAGCTGTTGAGGTCCTCGGGGGACAGCACCTGGGTCAGGGTGTAGCCCACGGTGCCGGCGGCCATGGCGGCCACGCCCTGGGCCACCACCTGCCAGCAGGCGTAAGTGCCGCGCTTGTGCGGCGGCGCGGCTTCGAGGATGTAGGTGGTGGCGGGGCCGGCCTCGCCGCCCCAGGCCAGGCCCTGGATCAGCCGGGTGAGCACCAGCAGGATCGGCGCGGCGATGCCGATGCTGTCGTAGCTGGGCAGGATGGCGATGCTGCCGGTGCCCACGGCCATCATCACCAGGGTCAGGAGCATCGCCGGCTTGCGCCCGACGCGGTCGGCGTAGGCGCCGATCAGCACTGCCCCCAGGGGCCGCACGATAAAACCGACGCCGAAGGCGGTGACCGATAGCATCAGGCTGACAAAGGCGCTGTCGGAGGGAAAGAAGGTGTGGCCGATCATCACCGCAAAGGTGGCGTAGACCCCGAAATCGAAGAACTCCACGGCGTTGCCGAGGATCACCGCGAACACGCTGCGCTTGCCCCCCGGGACATTCGGCGCTTCAGGATCCTGGTGCTGGGAGTGGGTGGAATCGTGACTGTGCATACTGGCCCCTCGAATTTTTATTCATAGGTTGCCCAGGCCCCGGGCGGCGAGGCCCGGGGCTGGGGTGAAGGTGGCAGTTTCGGTGTGTCAGTGGGACGGCGGACTTGGCCAGCTGTGGATCGCTCCGCGCCAGCTCTCATAGGTCTTGGCCACTTGCAGCAGCCATTGATCGGCAAAGCGCGGGGCGATCATCTGCAGGCCGATGGGCATGCCATCGGCGGCGAAACCGCAGTTGATCGACAGCGCCGGTTGTTCGCCCATGTTCCAGGGCAGGGTGAAGACGATGTGCTCGAACGGTTGCTGCGGGTCGTTGCTCGGCGATGGCCACTGGGCGGGAAAATGGTTGATCTGATTGGTGGGCGACAACACCAGGTCGAACTCGCTGAACACCTGGGCGGCGCGGCGACGCATCTCGAAGGTCTGGTTGAAGCCCAGCACCGCCTCGACCCCGGACAAGTCGGCCCCCGGCGCCGCCCAGTCACGGATATAGGGCAGCACCTTGGCGAACTGCTCGGCACCCAGGGCCGAAAGTTCCGCCCATTGCCGGGCGCGCCAGAAGCGGTCGAGGCCGTCCAGTTGGGCGCGATCCATGATCGGCGCCAGGGTGCGGACCTGGGCGCCGTGGCTCTCGAACAGTCGAGCGGCCTGTTCCACCGCTGCGCAGACAAAACCTTCCGGCTGCAGCCCTGCGCCGGGCTCCAGCATCAGGCCGATCTTCAACCCGTTGACCGACACCGGCTCATCGCTCCAGTCCGTGGTCAAGGGCGGCAGGCTGGTGGCATCCCGGGCATCGGGCCTGGCCAGGTGGCGCATCAGCAGCACGGTATCCGCGACGCTGCGGGTCATGGGCCCGGCGCAGCGCCCGGTGTAATACGGGTCGATGGGAATCCGCCCCAGGGTCGGCTTGAACCCCACCAGAGCGCACCAGGCGGCCGGCAGGCGCACCGAGCCGCCGATGTCGGTGCCGATGTGCAGCGGCCCGTAACCGGCCGCGGCGGCCGCAGCGGCTCCGGAACTGGAGCCGCCGGTATTGCAGGCGGTGTTCCAGGGGTTGCGGGTAATGCCGTGGAAGCTCGACAGACCCGACGACAACATGCCGAAATCCGGCACCGTGGTCTTGGCCAGGATGATCGCCCCGGCTTCACGCATCCGCGCGGCCGGTGGAGCATCCTGCAGGGCCGGCTTCAGGGTGGTGGCCGCGCTGCCCAGGGGAATCGGCGTGCCTTGGGTGGCGATCAGTTCCTTGATCGTCACTGGAATCCCGTCCAGCGGGCCGTTGGGCGTGCCCTTGTTCCAGCGCTCGGTGGCGGCCCGGGCCTGCTGACGCACCTGCTCCGGATCGAAGGCGTAGAGCGCACGGACATGCGGCTCCCAGCGCTCGATATGGGCCAGCAGATGCTCGTAATAATCCAGAGGCGAGAGCGTGCGGCTGGCGAATTGCGCCAGCAGCTGGGTGGTGGATAGATCGTGCAAATCAGTCATCGAACGCATCCTTGTGTCGGGCGTCAGTCGGGTTGCTGATGGCCCGACTGTATCGCTTCCACCCTAGCCCAACCATCACAAAGGACGCAGCCTGGTGTTGCGTTTTTGTGAGCACTGCGGCGGCGTATTCCTCGGCCTGATTGAATGCGGCCCCACCCGTTCGAGACGTTCTGTAGGAGCGGGCTTGCCCGCGAAGGCGGCCTCAAGGTTTGCACAAGGCTCACGGACCTCTTCGCCGGCAAGCCGGCTCCTACCGGTTCAGCGGGTCTGCGCTTGCAACTGACGACCCAGCACATCCAGCACATCGCAACCATCGCGCAGCGGGATGGCGCAGATCAGCGCTAGCTCTTGCAGCACCACGGCATCGCCGGGGATGTCGGGGCGGGCGGCGAAGTTTTCCAGCAGATGAGTGACGGCGCGGATGCGATAGGCGGCCGCTTCGTACAGCACATCGGCAGGGGCCTGGGTATCGATCAGCAGGGAAGGGATGGTGCAGTCGTGGCCGGTGATCGGCATGTATCTGTTCATAAGTAACGCCTCGGTCGGTTGAGAGCGCCACTGGATCGTCGCCAAACGAAAGGTGGCAGCTGTACGCAGGTTGGCGAACCGGGACCGGGGAGCCGGCAGACCCGAAGGTCTCCCGCGTACAGCCGCCATATAGGCAGCGTTACGGATGCGAAAAGCCCTGCAAATAAGCACAGGGCTCTCGCACACGGTCATCGGGTCGCCAAACCCGTTCGTCATCAGGACGACCCGGGACTATAGGCATGTACCCCAAAACGGAACAAGGCACTGGCAGGGCAGGACTTTCTGAGTTTGCTGTAGGACTCAGGAGCGCGAGTGTGGATCAAGCGTGCCGCGGGTTCAATGGCGGGGCTCAGTCGAAGCCGACGCTTGCGCTGTGGCGGGTTTCGCGTTCGTGCAACTGGTCGATATTGGTTTCGTAGGTGCATTGCCCGCTGCAGCGGTACTCGTAGCTGATGGTCGGCTTGAACTGCAATTTGAGCTTCGGCGTGTCGCGCTCTGGCGCCGGGGTCTGGGCGGGGGCCGGCAACGGAGGCTGCGGGTAGCTCAGGTCAAGGCCTGCGGCCTGGGCCGAACAGGTTGCCATCAGTAACAGACCTGGGAAAAACGCTTTGCAACTGAACATCATCGAATCCGCATTGCCATAAAAGGGTTGCCGATTATAACGAGCCCGGCGCCGAAAATTTAGCGGCAACGGCTCTGGATCGAGCTTTTGCTGCGGTTTAACCGCTGTTAGCCCTTCGCACCATGAAACATATGTCATGAACCGGCGGGGCGGGTCGCTCCTACACTGCAACTCACCTCCATGGCCAAGGACTCCCTCCATGACGGCAAGTACCCCAGCGAGCATTCTCGACACCTTGGAAGGCCAGCGCCTGCAGGGCAGCGATGCCGAGCACTGGCGCCAGTGGGGGCCGTACCTGAGTGAACGGCAGTGGGGCACGGTGCGCGAGGACTACAGCGCCGACGGCGATGCCTGGAACTATTTTCCCCATGAGCACGCCCGCAGCCGTGCCTATCGCTGGGGCGAGGACGGCCTGGCCGGGTTCTCCGACAAGGCCCAGCACTGGTGCCTGGGGCTGGCGCTGTGGAATGAACACGACAGTATTCTCAAGGAGCGTCTGTTTGGCCTGAACAACGCCGAAGGTAATCATGGCGAGGACGTCAAGGAGCTGTATTTCTACCTCGACGGCGTGCCCAGCCATGCCTATATGCGCATGCTCTACAAGTACCCCCAGGCGGCCTTTCCCTATGCCGATCTGGTGGCGGAAAACGCCCGGCGTGGTCTGTCTGAGGCCGAGTACGAGATCCTCGACACCGGGGTCTTCGAGGACAATCGCTACTTTGATGTGACGGTGGAGTACGCCAAGTACACGGCGGACGACCTCTTCATGCGGGTCACCGTGCACAACCGTTTTCACCAGCCGGCCCGTTTGCGGGTGCTGCCCCAGGTCTGGGCGCGCAACACCTGGAGTTGGGGCGGCGATGGGCCTCGGCCCAGCCTGCGCCTGGAAGGTGATCAGGTACTGGCGCGGCATGCGCAGCTAGCCGATCGGCAGGTCACCGCCTGGGGGGCGGCGCCTTGCCAATGGCTGTTCTGCAATAACGACAGCAACTTTCCCAAGCTGGACGGGGTGGCCTCTGCGGGGCCGTTCAAGGACGGCATCAACGATTATCTGGTGAACGGGCAGGCCACTGCGGTGGCCCTCGATGGCGGCACCCGGGCCGCGGCGCATTTTATCCTGGAGCTGGCGGGCGGCGAGAGCAAGAGTCTGTTCTTGCGCTTTGCCCCGGCGGGCAGTGAGCAGGTCAATGCTCGCCACCTGTTTGAGCAGCGTCGGCGCGAGGCCGATGACTTCTATGCGGCGCTGCAACAGCCCCTCGATGATGCGGATGCGCGCAATGTCCAGCGTCAGGCCCTGGCCGGGCTGCTGTGGTCCAAGCAGCTGTATTACTTCGACGTCAACCAGTGGCTCGATGGTGATCCTGGGCAGCCGGCACCGCCGAAGGCGCGCGCACACCTGCGCAATACCCATTGGCGCCATCTGTCCAACTGCGACATCGTGTCCATGCCCGACACCTGGGAATACCCCTGGTATGCCTCCTGGGACCTGGGTTTCCAGGCGGTAGCCTTTGCCCTGATCGATCCCGGCTTTGCCAAGCAGCAGTTATTGCTGTTGGTGAAAGACCGCTTCATGCACCCCAACGGTCAGTTGCCGGCCTACGAGTGGCGCTTCGACGACGCCAATCCGCCGGTACACGCCTGGGCCTGCTGGCGGGTCTATCAGCAGGAAAAGTCCATGACCGGCGCCGGTGACCTGGATTTTCTCGAACGCATTTTCCACAAGTTGCTGCTGAATTTTTCCTGGTGGGTCAACCGTAAGGACGCCGAGGGCCGCAACCTGTTCCAGGGCGGCTTTCTCGGCCTGGACAATATCGCCCTGTTCGACCGTTCCGCGCCGTTGCCGGAAGGCTTCGCTCTGGACCAGGCCGACGGTACGGCCTGGGTGGCGGCCTATGCCCTGGACCTGATGCGCATCGCCCTGGAACTGGCCAAGCGCAATGGCGTGTACGTGGACATTGCGGTGAAGTTCTTCGAGCACTTCCTCTATATAGCCGGGGCCATCAACCGGGTGGATGAAAGCGCCGAAGGGCTGTGGGATGAACAGGACCAGTTTTTCTACGACGTGCTGCACCGGCCCGACGGCGACAACGAACCCCTGCGCTTGCGCTCCATTGTCGGCCTGATGCCGCTGTTCGCGGTGCAGGTGCTGGAGCAGCACGAGCACGAGAACCTGCCGGGACTGGCTCAACGTCTGCTGGGCTTTTTGCATCATCGTCCGGACCTGGCGAGCCTGGTGTCGCGCTGGTACGAACCGGGCAAGGGTAACCGCATGCTCTTGGCGCTGTTGCGAGGTGAGCGCACCAAGGACCTGCTCAAGCGCATGCTCGATGAAAGCGAGTTCCTCTCGGACTTCGGTATCCGCTCCCTGTCCAAGGCCTTCGAGCAGCCGTTCGCCATGCAGGTGGATGGCAAGCAGTTGTGTGCCCGCTATGAGCCGGCGGAGTCCGATTCACGGTTGTACGGCGGCAACTCCAACTGGCGCGGGCCGCTGTGGATGCCGATCAATTACATGCTGATCGAATCCCTTCGTGAATTTCATCGGTACTACGACGTCAACTTCTCGGTGGAGTATCCGCGAGGTTCTGGATACCTGGCGTCCCTGGAGGAAGTGGCCGACGGCTTGAGCCAGCGCCTGACTCGTTTGTTTTTGCGGGATGAGGAGGGGCATCGGCCATCGATGAGCGGCTACCCACAGTTGCAGGTGGAGGCCGAGGACCGCGAGCTGGTGCTGTTCCATGAGTACTTCCATGGTGAAACCGGGCGCGGATTGGGGGCTAGCCACCAGACCGGCTGGACGGCGCTGGTGGCGTTGCTGTTGCAGCCGTGATCGCTTTGCCGGCGGCTTACAGGACCTAGCCCAAAGCGTTCATTCGCCATACCAGCGCGGCACATGCCTGGAAAAACCGGCGAAGTCCTCCCAGACTTTTTGCGTGCGTTGCAGGGTGGCCTGAACTTCCTGCTCGCCGAAAGCCATGGCCCAGAGCACGCTGAAGAAGGTATCGAACGCGGCGTAGAACGCCATGCGGGTGAGAAAGACAGGGTCGGCATGACCTGCGCAGTAGCCGTCGATCTGCCCGCGGGCGAAGTCGCTGCTGAGGTTGCAGGAAAACAGCGCCAGCCTGTTGAAGTCCCGCGCCGGATCTCCGAAACGGCAGCGGTTGAAGTCGATGATCGACAATTGGTCATCGGCGCCCACGATCATGTTGTTCAGGTGATAGTCACCGTGGAGAAACACCAGCGGCGTGTCTGCCAGCAGATGAAAGTGCTGTTCGAGAAACTGCAGGAAGTCTTGCTCATGTGCCACCTTGTGGCCACAGCTCCGGTATTGTTCGAGCTTTTTACGGTAGATGGCACGCATCTGCTGTTCGGCGTTTTCAGTGCCTTCAGGCGCAGCAACGCTGTGGATCTGCTGGAGTATTTGACCGGCTTGCAGACCAAGCTCATAACAGGCAGCGGCGGGCTGTTCAGCCACCCATTGCGCGCCATCCTTGCCTTCGATCCACGACAACAGCGAGTAAACCTGGCGTCCTGAATCAAACAGGCCGAAGTCCAAGGGCTGGGACATGGCGATGCCCTTTGCCGCCAGATGCTGGGTCCACTGGAACTCGTCGCGTTTGTTGACGTACTGGGATGAGTCGTTGGTGCGCAACAGCAGGTGTTGGCCTTGTTCGTCGACGATGTGAAAGATCCGATCGCTGGACCAGCCAAGGGTTTGTGCTTCGATGCTGCGCCATGTGGCGTGGCCTGGAATGTCTTGCATGATCGCCTCCTTGCAAAGTATTGCCGCCCCTGGGGGCGGCAATAAAAGGCGGCGAATGGTACGTGGCCTGGCGGTGCTTTTAAAGCCTGTCGCTCAGGCTGTGAATCAGCCCACCAGGGCAATGTCCTGGGGCTTGGCCCAGGCTTCTATCAGCCGCTCTGGTGTGCAGCAGGTCTTGCGCTTGTAGACGAAGTTGCTGCACTTCTCGGCGAAGCCCTTGCGGTTCTGCACCATGTCCATGTGCATGTCTTCCAGCTCGGCGTTGCGGCAGTGCTGCATCAGCTGGGGATCGGCATCCAGCTTGCGCTGGCGCAGGTGCTGGTAGCGCGGGTCGTTGAGCACGCCGTTGGCTCGCTGCAGCAGCCACAGGCCGAATTCATCCGGGCAGCGTGGGCCGATTTCCTGGACCATGCCCATCTGCAGGGCCTGGAGCGCGCTGATCGGCAGGCAGGCTTCGGTCAGTTGCTTGGCCATGGGCTGGCCGACGGCACGGGGCAGGCTGTAGGTCCAGTATTCGGAGCCGTACAGGCCCATGCTCTTGTAGTGCGGGTTGTACACGGTGTCGGCGCGGGCCAGAACCACGTCCGCCGCCAGGGCCAGCATCAGGCCGCCGGCGCCGGCGTTGCCGGTCAGGCCACTGACCACCAGTTGGCGGGCGGTGAGCAGCTCCAGGCAGACGTCGTCGATGGCCTGGATATTGGCCCAGGCTTCAAGGCCCGGCACCGGGGCGGCCTGGATCACATTGAGGTGCACACCGTTGCTGAAGGCGCCGCGACCGCCGCGTACCAGCAGCACCTGGGTGTCCCGGGCCTTGGCCCAGCGCAGGGCGCTGACCAGGCGCTGGCATTGCTCAGTGCTCATGGCACCGTTGTAGAACTCGAAGGTCAGCTCGCCGACCCTACCGGATTCGCGGTAGCGGATCGGTTGGTAGGCTTCGGTGCTGAACGGGCTGCTGGACACTGACCAGTCCAGCACCGGCACGTCGGCCAGGCGTTCGCCGAGTACGTGGCGGGCGGGGCGTTTGAAGGTTTCCTCGCCGGGCTGGGGCTTGAGGCGCAGGTAGCCGATCCACAGGCTGTGATCGCCGCAGGCCACCAGCACCGCGTCGTCGTGCACCGCCAGCAGTTGCCCGGGCATGCCGGTGCGTGAATCCAGGTGGGCGTCGTAGACGTAGTACTGGCCGCCGGCGAGGCTGGCCAGGACGCCAGGCTGGCCGTCAGCGGCGTCGATGCTGCGTTTGATGAACTGTGCGCTGTCGTGCCAGCTGAAGGTGCGGTCGCACTGCTTCATGTTCGGTTGCAGGCGGCCGAGCACCGAAGGGTTGTCGTAGTCCAGGGGCTCAGGGCTGAAGCCGTTGCGGAATTTTTCCACCACGTCGCGGATGCAGCGGATGGCAGCGTCACTCACCAGGCCGTTGTACAGCTCGGATTTGCGCAGTCCGCTGGGCAGGTTGAATTCATGGGTCGACCAGATCGGACCTGCATCCATTTCTTCGACGGCCTGCAGGGCGGTCACGCCCCAGCGCTTGAGTTCCTTGCTGATGGCCCAGTCTAGGGCGCTGGCGCCACGGTCGCCGACAATCCCTGGGTGAATGATCACCACCGGACGCTTGGGGTGGCTCCACAGCTGCTGCGGAACGCGATCCTTGAGGAAGGGGCAGATCACCAGGTCGGCCTGGGCTTCTTCGATCTGCCGGCAGACCTCTTCTTCGCCGGTGAACAGCACCACGCTGGGACGATGCCCGGCCTGGCGCAGGTCGAGCCAGGCCCGTTGGGTCAGACCGTTGAAGGCGGTGGACAGCAGGATGATCTTCAGTGATCGCATAAGCAGACTCTTCCGTGAGTGATAGCGGTGTGGCAAAGGGCTCCGGCTGTGCCGTCCCTGGCCGCGATGGAGGCGCAAGAGTAGAGGGGGGTTGCGGGGCGCAAGCTGACCGAGATCAATCAAGCGTGCGGCCTGGAGGCTGAGCCGCCCAGTGGTATTGATCCAGGGCAAAGCGGGGGGATAGAGGCGTTGCGTGGTGCAGAAACGACAAATCCCGCCACAGGGGCGGGATTTGTGTGCAGCCGGACCTTGTGGGGTCTTAGGCTGGGAACAGCTCGCTCAGTTTCATGGCCAGCATCATGTCGCCTTCGGCGCGCAGCTTGCCGCCCATGAAGGCTTGCATGCCGTCGGTTTCGCCGCTGACGATGCCGTCCAGGGTTTCGCCGTCCATCACCAGGGTGACTTGTGCGTCTGGGTTCTCGCCTTCTTTGAGTTCGCAGGTGCTGTCCTTGACGACCAGCGAGAAGTGCTTGGAGTCATCGATGCGGAAACCGAAAACCAGGTCCAGGCCGGCAGCGGCAGCTGGGTTGAACTTGGCTTGCATGGCTTGTACGGCGTCAGCTACGGAGGTCATGGTTCGATCCTTTTATGGGTGGTTACAGCAAGGGTCACAGTAAGCCGGGCTCAACGGAAAGTGATGAGCTCCGGGGCCTTCAACAGTTGCAGATGGGCATGACCGTTGAAGGAAGCCAAAGACACCTCGCGCCCGCGGAACTTCAGCTGGTTGAGCGAGGTGTTGACGATTTGCCAATTCAGTTCGAACGCCTGCTGGGCAGGTATCCGGGTGATCAGGTGGAGCAGGGCGGTGATGGTGCCGCCGGAGGTGAATACCGCGATCTTGTGCGGGTTGTCCGCCGCTTCGAGAATCCGTTGCAGGCCGCCCTGGACACGCTCGACGAACCCCAGCCAGCTTTCCAGCCCGGGCGGATCGTAAGTGCCGGCCAGCCAGCGTTGGATGATCAGGGCGAAGATGCGTTGGAACTCGGCACGGTTCTGCGCGGCATTGCGCAGGATATTTAGGGCCTCGGGTTCCTGGGGCAACAGGTCGGGGAGCAGGGCACGGATGATGGCGTCGGCATCGAATTCGTTGAAGGCTGAATCGATTTCCAGTGGCGGGTGGTCAAAACCGGCAGCGCTCATCTGTTCCATGGCGGTTTGCGCGGTGTGCTGCTGGCGCCGCAGGTCACCGGACAGGCAGCGATCGAAGCTCACTCCAAGGGCGGCCAGATGATCGCCGAGAACTGCCGCCTGGCGCACGCCGATGGCAGACAGCACGTCGTAGTCGTCTGCACCGAAAGAGGCTTGGCCATGTCGAATCAAATAGATGCTGCCCACGTCCGCGTCGTCCCGGTACGTTGAAAGTTTTGCGAGGTTATGAGGATGCCGGTGAGCTGTCAATGAAAAAACATACGCTTGTTTGAAATGCTTGTTGGAGCCTCGTTACACAAGGTTTCGCGACTGGTGGCCGGCCGGTCTCGTCGGTATGCTTGAGCCCATTACGCTGCTGGTTGGCAGCGGTTCATGTTTGAGGAGTCCCTGTGGAGTTTTTCGCCGAATACGCCAGTTTCCTGGCCAAGACCGTGACCCTGGTGGTCGCTATCCTGGTGGTGCTGATCACTGCCGCCGCCCTGCGCAGCAAGGGTCGCCGCAAAGGCGCCGGGCAGTTGCAGGTCAGCAAGCTGAATGATTTCTACAAGGACCTGCGCGAGCGCCTGGAGCAGAGCCTGCTGGACAAGGATCAGCTCAAGGCCCTGCGCAAGGCCCAGGGCAAGACCGAGAAGAAACAGAAGAAACAACCGGCCGAGGCCAAGCCTCGGGTGTTCGTGCTGGATTTCAATGGTGATATCAAGGCCTCGGCGACCGAAGGCCTGCGCCATGAAATCACCGCCTTGCTGAGCCTGGCCACGCCCAAGGATGAAGTGGTGCTGCGTCTGGAAAGCGGTGGCGGCATGGTGCACAGCTATGGTCTGGCCTCGTCGCAACTGGCGCGTATTCGCCAGGCCGGGGTGCCTTTGACCGTATGCATCGACAAGGTCGCGGCCAGCGGCGGCTACATGATGGCGTGCATCGGCGAGAAGATTATCAGTGCGCCGTTCGCCATCCTCGGCTCCATTGGCGTGGTGGCGCAGTTGCCCAACGTCAATCGTCTGCTGAAGAAACACGACATCGATTTTGAAGTGCTGACCGCCGGTGAGTACAAGCGCACCCTGACGGTGTTTGGCGAAAACACCGAGAAGGGCCGGGAGAAGTTCCAGGAAGACCTGGACGTGACCCATCAGTTGTTCAAGAACTTCGTATCCCGCTATCGCCCGCAACTGGCCATTGATGAGGTGGCCACCGGAGAAGTCTGGCTGGGGGTGGCAGCGCAGGAAAAACTGCTGGTGGACGAGCTGCAGACCAGCGACGAGTACCTGGCGGACAAGGCCAAGAATGCCGAGGTGTTCCACCTGCACTATGCCGAGCGCAAGAGCCTGCAGGAGCGCGTAGGCCTGGCGGCCAGCGGTTCCATCGATCGCGTGTTGCTGACCTGGTGGAGCCGCCTGACCCAGCAGCGGTTCTGGTAAGCCCCGAATTGCAGGCGCCTGTTCTGTAGGAGCTGGCTTGCCAGCGAAGGCGGTTGCAAGGTTTGTACAAGGCTCAAGGGCCCCTTCGCCGGCAAGCCGGCTCCTACAAAGGGCGCGTTGTTTGTTGGCGTGTGCTGTAGGAGCTGGCTTGCCAGCGAAAGCGGCCGCAAGGTTTGCGCAAGGCTCAAGGGCCTCTTCGCCGGCAAGCCGGCTCCTACGTCGGAGGGAGATGCGGATACAAAAAAGCCCTGAGCCGGGAAACCGGCTCAGGGCTTTTTGTTGGCGCCAGGGCTTAGCGGCGACGGAACAGCGGCAGCGGTTCGTCGGTGGCAGCCTGGTAGGTCACCGAGAAGTCCTTGAGGCTTTCCAAGGCTTCATAGGGGTCCTTGTCGGCCCGCAGTGCATAGGCGTCGAAGCCGCAGCGGTGCAGGTAGAACAGCTGGTCGCGCAACACGTCGCCAATGGCCCGCAGTTCGCCTTTGTAGCCATAACGGTCACGCAGCAGGCGGGCGTTGGAGTAGTTGCGGCCATCAGTGAAGGCCGGGAAGTTCAGGGCAATCACCTGGAAATGCTGGACGTCGTCACCGATTTCCTCGGCTTCTTCGTCCGCATCCAGCCACACGCCCAGGCCGCCGTCGCGAGCCTTTAGGGCATGGGCGTGATCGCGCCACAGGGCCAGCGGCACGATCAGGTCGTCGCAGTTGGAGATGCCGTCGAGGGTCGCATCCTTGGGCAGCAGGTGCCAGGTTTCGTCGATGACCTCGTTGTTCTTAATGATTCGCTGCATAGACGCGCTCCTTGAAGAGGTCGATGCCAATACGTTGATAGGTGTCGATGAAGCGTTCGTCTTCGGTACGTTGTTCCACGTACACGTCGATCAGCTTCGAGATCACGTTGGGCATGTCGTCCTGGGCGAAGGATGGGCCGAGGATCTTGCCCAGGCTGGCGTCACGGCTGGCGCTGCCACCCAGGGAGACCTGGTAGAACTCCTCGCCTTTCTTGTCGACACCGAGGATGCCGATATGGCCCACGTGGTGGTGACCGCAGGCGTTCATGCAACCGGAAATGTTCAGGTCCAGCTCGCCGATGTCGAACAGGTAGTCCAGGTCATCGAAACGGCGCTGGATCGATTCGGCGATCGGGATCGACTTGGCGTTGGCCAGGGAGCAGAAGTCGCCGCCCGGGCAGCAGATGATGTCGGTCAGCAGGCCAATGTTCGGTGTAGCAAAGCCGTTTTCGCGCAGCTCGCCCCACAGGGTGAACAGTTGGCTTTGCTCGACATCCGCCAGAATCACGTTTTGTTCGTGGGACGTGCGCAGTTGGCCGAAGCTGTAGCGGTCGGCCAGGTCGGCGATGGCGTCGAATTGCTTGTCGGTGACATCCCCAGGCGCTACGCCGGTGGGTTTGAGCGACAGGGTGACGGCGACATAGCCCGGCTTCTTGTGGGCCAGGGTATTGCGTACGCGCCAGCGGGCGAAGCCTGGGTGTTGCTGGTCCAGGGTGGCCAGTTCGGCATCCTGGTTGCTCAGGGTCTTGTAGTCCGGGTCGACGAAGTGCTTGGCCACGCGATGCACTTCGGCTTCGGTGAGGGTGGTCTGGCCGCCGCGCAGGTGGACCATTTCCGCCTCGACCTTCTCGGCGAACACTTCCGGCGTCAGGGCCTTGACCAGGATCTTGATCCGCGCCTTGTACTTGTTGTCACGACGGCCGTAGCGGTTGTAGACCCGCAAGATGGCGTCGAGGTAGCTCAACAGGTCCTGCCATGGCAGGAATTCGTTGATGAAGGCGCCGACCACCGGGGTGCGGCCCAGACCGCCACCCACCAGCACGCGAAAGCCCAGTTCGCCGGCAGCGTTGTGCACCGGCTCCAGGCCGATGTCGTGGACCTCGATGGCTGCGCGGTCGGAAGTCGAGCCATTGATGGCGATCTTGAACTTGCGCGGCAGATAGGCAAATTCAGGGTGGAAGGTGGTCCATTGACGGACGATCTCGCACCAGGGACGCGGGTCGATCAACTCGTCGGCAGCGACACCGGCAAACTGGTCGGTGGTGACGTTGCGCAGGCAGTTGCCGCTGGTCTGGATGGCGTGCATCTGTACCGTGGCCAGCTCGGCCAGGATCTCCGGCACGTCTTCCAGGGCCGGCCAGTTGAACTGCACGTTCTGCCGGGTGCTGATGTGCGCATAGCCTTTGTCGTAGTCGCGGGCGATCTTGGCCATCATCCGCGCTTGGCGCGAGGTCAATTGGCCGTAAGGCACGGCAACCCGCAACATCGGGGCAAAACGTTGGATATAAAGGCCATTCTGCAGGCGCAGGGGACGGAATTCCTCTTCGCTCAGCTCGCCTGCCAGATAGCGTCGGGTCTGATCACGGAACTGCTTGACGCGGTCCTCGATGATCCGCTGATCGTACTCGTCGTATACGTACATATAGGTCCAGTTCTCAGGCTACAGGTGGCGCCAAAGCGCACTTGGCAAATACTGCGGTGAACGGCTTCGGTACGTTGCTTCGACTGGCGTCGACCGGGGCTTGTCGCCGGTTTCACCTCGTCCTGCCTTCGTTCACGCTCAACCCCACCCATGTAAGCAAATCTGCGCGCACGGCCGCGCACTCCGATCGGAGCCGCCGAACGATACCAGTTTGCGGTTATGCGCAAAAGTGATGTTTGAGTATATGCAAAGAACCAAAACGACTAACGGTAGGGGTATATGAGTATCCACATTTGAGGTGGGGACAATCCTGGTCTTAACTGTGGTCGTGTCTTTGAGCAGTCACCGACAAAATCTACTAGAGGCGATGCTATGAGCCATCCAACCAAAGTAAGGAAAAGTGACAGTAGCGTTGATGCATGGGCGATTCTTTTTCTGATCATACTGGTCGTGGGTACGGCCGTGTTTTGGGTCAGCCACCAGTAGTCGAACGTAAAAGAAGAGCCCGAATTGTCGGACAATCAGGACGATTTGCCGCCGTTGGCTAGCACTTTGCCAGTTATACTGCCTGGGATAATCCAGGGGCTCTTTTCACAATGTTCAAGGTTCTGTGCAAGTGGGTGATATGGCTGAGTTTGCCGTTCTGGACGGTGGCTCAAGCAACGTCGGTGGTGTTTCTCAACCCCGGTAATTCGACAGAAATCTTCTGGGTCAGTTATTCGCAGTTCATGCAGGCCGCCGCCCGGGATCTGGGTATGGATCTGCAAATTCTCTATGGCGAACGCAATCCCCAGAACTCTCTCGATCAGGCTCGGGAGCTGTTTCAGCGAGCGCAAAAGCCCGATTATCTGATGTTGGTCAACGAACAGTATGTCGCTCCGCAGATCCTGCGCATGTCTCAGGGTACCGGGGTCAAGCTGTTTATCGTCAACAGCCCGCTGACCGAGGATCAGCGGGCGTTGATCAGCCAAAGCCGCAGCAGTTACTCCGATTGGATCGGCAGCATGATGGGCAACGATGAAGAGGCCGGTTATCGGATGCTCAAGGAGTTGTTGCGCAAGCATGGCCCTGTGCCTCAAGGGCAAACAATCGATTTGCTGGCCTTTTCCGGGGTGAAAGTCACGCCGGCGGCGCAGTTGCGCGAGCAGGGACTGCACCGGGCCCTGACTGAGAATCCGCAGGTGCGCCTGCGGCAACTGGTGTATGGCGAATGGAACAGGCAGCGGGCGCACGAGCAGGCGCAACAGTTGCTGCAGCGCTACCCGCTGACGCAACTGATCTGGTCGGCTAACGACGAAATGGCTCTGGGGGCCATGCAGGCTGCTCGGGAGTTGGGCCGAAAGCCGGGTGTCGACCTGCTGTTCAGTGGGGTCAACAGTTCGCCCGAAGCCTTACAGGCATTGATCGACGGGCAGTTGTCGGTGCTGATGGCCGGACATTTCACTATCGGCGGTTGGGCCCTGGTTGCCCTGCGTGATGATGCACTGGGGCTCGATGCCAGGCGCCTGGGTGGGCCGGACTGGCAATTGTCGCTGTTCCAGTCACTGACCCGAGCTCAGGCCCAGCAACTGCTGCGGATGGGCGATCAGGTGGGGGCCCGGTTCGATTTTCGCGGGCTGTCCGCCCAAGGCAAGCCGGACAGCTACCGCTATCCCTTCAGTTTGCAACTGCTGCTGCACTGACGCCGCTCAGACCCCCGCCAGGTGCATGGCCAGGTTGGCGATACCCAGCAGCACCAGTACGAACAGGGTGGTAAAGAGAATGCCCAGCACGATGAAGTGACTGGGTTTGCCGTGACTGAAGTCCCGGGCGCGATTTTTCCCGCTTTGTACGCCGAAGGCGGCCGCCAGCACGCTTTGCAGCATCTGCAGGAAGGTTGGGGGCTGATTGTCGCTGCTTGGATCGTCCATAAATCCCTCGACACGGTTGGGTGTCAACAGAGCATAGACAATGCCGCCTGTGATGGGGGCTGCACTTACCTAGGAGCCGGATCGCCGGCGAAGAGCCCCGAGAGTCTTGCATCGCACGCTCGAGCGCCCTCGCCGGCAAGCCGGCTCCTACCGCGTCCGGATCAGTTGTCGTAGCCCAAATTCGGCGCCAGCCAGCGTTCGCTTACGGTCAGGTCCTGGCCCTTGCGCTCGGTGTAGCTCTGCACCTGGTCCTTGTCGACCTTGCCCACGGCGAAGTACTGCGCCTGAGGGTGGGCGAAGTACCAGCCGCTGACCGCCGCCGCCGGGAACATGGCGAAATGTTCGGTGAGGAATACGCCGCTGCGGCCGGCGCGGCCTTCGCTGGCCTCGGGGTCGAGCAGGGCGAACAGGGTGCTCTTCTCGGTGTGATCCGGGCAGGCCGGATAACCCGGGGCAGGGCGGATGCCGCTGTACTGCTCCTTGATCAGCGCCTCATTGTCCAGCTGCTCATCCTTGGCATAGCCCCAGTAGTCTTTACGCACCTGCTGGTGCAACCATTCGGCGCAGGCTTCGGCCAGACGGTCGGCCAGGGCCTTGACCATGATCGAGTTGTAGTCGTCGCCGGCATCCTGGTAGGCCTTGGCCACTTCCTCGGCGCCGATCCCGGCGGTGGTGATGAAGCCGCCGACATAGTCAGTGATGCCGCTGTCCTTGGGTGCCACGAAGTCCGCCAGGGAGAAGTTCGGCTTGCCGTCGGTCTTGATGATCTGCTGGCGCAGGTGATGCAGGCGCGCCAGAGGCTGGCCATCATCGCCGTAGACTTCCAGATCGTCGTCCTGCACCTGATTGGCCGGCCAGAAACCGAATACCGCACGGGCGCTGATCAGCTTCTCGTTGATCAGCTTGTCGAGCATCTCCCGGGCGTCTTTGTACAGCGCGGTGGCGGCTTCACCGACCACCTCGTCTTCAAGGATGCGCGGGTATTTGCCGGCCAGGTCCCAGGAGATGAAGAACGGCGTCCAGTCGATGTACTCGGCCAGCACCTTGAGGTCGATGTTGTCCAGCACTCGGGCGCCGGTGAAGCTCGGTTTGACTGGCTGGTAGCCGGCCCAGTCGAACTGCGGCTTCTTGGCGATGGCTGCGGCGTAGCTCAGGCGCTCGGTGCGGGCGCTGCGGTTGGCGGTGCGCTCGCGGACTTCGACGTATTCCTCGCGGGTCTTCTGCACGAAACCGGCCTTGAGTTCCTTGGACAGCAACTGCGTGGCCACGCCCACGGCGCGGGAGGCGTCGGTGACGTAGACCACTGCATCATTGCTGTACTTGGGCTCGATCTTCACCGCAGTGTGGGCCTTGGAGGTGGTGGCGCCACCGATCATCAGCGGCAGGTGGAAATCCTGGCGCTGCATCTCGCGGGCGACGTGGACCATCTCGTCCAGGGACGGGGTAATCAGCCCGGACAGGCCGATGATGTCGCACTTCTGCTCCTTGGCCACCTGGAGGATCTTCTCCGCCGGCACCATCACCCCGAGGTCGACGATGTCGTAGCCGTTACAGCCCAGAACCACGCCGACGATGTTCTTGCCGATGTCGTGCACGTCGCCCTTGACCGTGGCCATGAGGATCTTGCCCTTGGCCTCCGGCTTGTCGCCTTTCTCCAGTTCGATGAACGGGATCAGGTGCGCTACCGCCTGCTTCATCACCCGGGCGGATTTCACCACCTGGGGCAGGAACATCTTGCCGGCGCCGAACAGGTCGCCGACCACGTTCATGCCGGACATCAGCGGGCCTTCAATCACTTCGATCGGGCGGCTGAAGCTCAGGCGCGACTCTTCGGTGTCTTCGACGATATGGCTGGTGATGCCTTTGACCAGGGCGTGCTCCAGGCGTTTGTTGACCTCCCAGCTGCGCCATTCCTCGGTTTCGGCTTCCTTGACGCTGCCATCGCCCTTGAACTGGTCGGCGATGGCCAGCAGGGCATCGGTGCCATTGGGCGTGCGGTTGAGTACCACGTCTTCCACGGCATCACGCAACTGCTGCGGGATCTGATCGTAGATCTCCAGCTGGCCGGCGTTGACGATACCCATGGTCAGGCCGTTGCGGATCGCGTACAGCAGGAACACCGAGTGGATCGCCTCGCGCACCGGGTTGTTGCCGCGGAACGAGAACGACACGTTGGACACGCCCCCGGAGCTCAGGGCGTAGGGCAGCTCGTCGCGGATGTAGGCGCAGGCGTTGATGAAGTCCACCGCGTAGTTGTTGTGTTCCTCGATGCCGGTGGCCACGGCGAAGATGTTCGGGTCGAAAATGATGTCTTCCGGCGGGAAGCCCACTTCATTGACCAGGATGTCGTAGGAGCGCTTGCAGATTTCCTTCTTGCGCGCTTCGGTGTCGGCCTGGCCGACCTCGTCGAAGGCCATCACCACCACGGCAGCGCCGTAGCGTTTGCACAGCTTGGCGTGGTGAATGAACTGCTCCACGCCTTCCTTCATGCTGATGGAGTTGACGATGCCTTTGCCCTGGATGCACTTGAGGCCGGCTTCGATCACTTCCCACTTGGAGGAGTCGATCATGATCGGTACGCGGGAGATGTCCGGCTCGCCGGCGATCAGATTGAGGAAGGTGACCATGGCCTTCTTCGAATCCAGCATCCCTTCGTCCATGTTGATGTCGATCACCTGGGCGCCGGCTTCCACCTGCTGCAGGGCGACTTCCAGGGCTTCGGTGTAGTTGTCCTCGCGGATCAGTCGGGCGAACTTGGCCGAACCGGTGATGTTGGTGCGTTCACCGACGTTCACGAACAGCGAGTTGCGATCGATGGTGAAGGGCTCCAGGCCCGACAGGCGGCAGGCCTTGGGGATGTCCGGAATCTGCCGTGGCGCATAACCGGCAACGGCTTTGGCGATGGCGCCGATGTGCCCTGGGGTGGTGCCGCAGCAGCCGCCGACGATGTTGAGGAAACCGCTCTGGGCGAACTCCTCGATGATCTTCGCGGTTTGTTCCGGCAGTTCGTCGTACTCGCCGAATTCGTTGGGCAGGCCGGCGTTGGGGTGCGCCGAAACGTGGGTACTGGCCTTGTTCGACAACTCTTCCAGGTACGGACGCAGTTCGCTGGCGCCCAGGGCGCAGTTCAGGCCCACCGAGATCGGCTTGGCGTGGGCCACGGAGTTCCAGAAGGCTTCGGTGGTCTGGCCCGACAGGGTGCGGCCGGAGGCATCGGTGATGGTCCCGGAAATCATGATCGGCAGCTCGACGCCCAGTTCCTCGAACACGCCCTGTACGGCGAAGATCGCCGCCTTGGCGTTCAAGGTGTCGAAGATGGTCTCGATCAGGATCAGGTCGACGCCGCCTTCGATCAGGCCCTTGGTGGCCTCGGTGTAGTTCTCCACCAGTTCATCGAAGGTGACGTTGCGGTAGCCGGGGTTGTTGACGTCGGGCGACAGCGAGCAGGTACGGCTGGTCGGGCCCAGGACGCCGGCGACGAAACGTGGCTTGTCCGGGGTCTCCTGGGTCTTGGCGTCGGCGATCTTGCGCGCCAGGCGTGCGCCTTCTACGTTTAATTCGTAGGCCAGTTCTTCCATGCCGTAGTCGGCCATGGAAATGCGCGTGGCGTTGAAGGTGTTGGTTTCCAGGATGTCAGCGCCGGCATCCAGATAGGCTTTTTCGATGCCGCCGATCACGTCCGGACGGGTGATCACCAACAGGTCGTTGTTGCCCTTGACGTCGCTGGGCCAGTCGGCGAAACGCTTGCCACGGTAGTCCTGTTCTTCGAGCTTGTAGCTCTGGATCATGGTGCCCATGCCGCCATCGAGAATCAGAATGCGCTCTTTGAGGGCTTGCTGGAGAGCGTGGAGGCGAGCACTGCGATCAGACATGAGAACTACCTGGTAGGGCCATTACGAAGGGCGTGGATCATAGCAAACCTGCATGGATTTGCGGCATGTACGGGTTTTTCATGAATATCGCTCATGTTGGTCGGTGGGCGACCCCGGTAGAATCGCGGCGTTTTTTATTTTCGGGATCAGGGACATGCCGTATCGTTTTGTCGTTGCCAGCGCTTTGCTGCTTCTCAGTTCATTGTGCATGGCCCAAGGTCCGGCTATTTCCTACACCCGCGACATCCAGCCGATCTTCACCGAGAAGTGCGTGGCCTGTCATGCCTGCTACGACTCCGCCTGTCAGCTCAACCTGGGCAGTGGTGAGGGGGCCGGTCGCGGTGCCTCGAAAATTCCGGTGTATGACGGCGAGCGCAGCAAGGCCCAGGCCCCGACCCGCCTGTTCTACGACGCCAGTGGCAAGGCGGCCTGGCAGCGCCAGGGCTTCTATTCGGTGCTCGATGCCCAGGGCAGCCAGGCCGCGCTGATGGCGCGGATGCTGGAACTGGGGCATCGCACGCCATTGCAGCCCAATGCCAAGTTGCCCAGTGAAATCGCCCTGGGCCTGAACCGGGAGAACATGTGCCCGCAGCCGGCGGAGTTCGACGCCTATGCCGGCGCGCATCCGAAAGAGGGCATGCCGCTGGCGGTCACCGGTCTTACCGATCAGCAATACCAGACCCTGCAACGCTGGCTGGCCTCCGGCGCACCCATCGACGAGCAGGGTCTGGCCCCCAGTGCCCGGGAAAGCCTGCAAGTGGCTCAGTGGGAGAACCTGCTCAACGCCCCTGGCGCTCGGGAAAGCCTGGTGGCGCGCTGGCTCTACGAACACTGGTTCCTGGCCCATGTCTATTTCGAAGGCGGCGAGCCGGGGCACTTCTTCCAGTGGGTGCGCTCGCGTACCCCCAGCGGCCAGCCCATTGACCTGATCAACACCCGTCGCCCCAACGACGACCCGGGCACCCAGGTGTATTACCGCCTGTGGCCGGTGCAAGGGGTGATCGTGCACAAGACCCACATCACCTACCCGCTGAGCGCGGCGAAGATGGCCCGGGTCAAGACCCTGTTCTACAGCGGCGACTGGCAGGTCACTGCCTTGCCGGGCTACGGACCCGGGCGCCGAGCCAATCCGTTCGAGACCTTTGAGGCGATTCCGGCCAAGGCCCGCTACCAGTTCATGCTCGATAACGCCGAATACTTCGTGCGCACCTTCATTCGTGGCCCGGTGTGCCGCGGGCAGATCGCCACCGATGTGATCCGCGACAACTTCTGGGCGCTGTTCCAGGCCCCGGAACATGACCTGTACATCACCGATCCGACCTATCGCGGCCAGGTCACGCCGCTGCTGGCCATGCCCGGGCAGAACGACGATGTCGGCAGCGTGCTCAGCTTGTGGCTGTCCTATCGCGACAAGCGCAACGAGTACGAAGCCCTGCGCCGCGACTTCTATGCAGACTCTCCGGCACCCAGTTGGTCAACCCTGTGGGCCGGCAACGACAACGCGCTGCTCAGCATCTTCCGTCACTTCGACAGTGCTTCGGTGACCAAGGGCCTGATCGGCGAGGTGCCGCAGACGATGTGGCTGTTCGACTACCCGCTGCTGGAGCGCACCTATTATCAGCTGGCAGTGAATTTCGACGTGTTCGGCAACGTTTCCCACCAGGCCCAGACCCGGCTGTACTTCGACCTGATCCGCAACGGCGCCGAGCAGAACTTCCTGCGCCTGATGCCCGCCGGTACCCGCGAGGATTTCCTCGACGATTGGTACCAGAACAGCGGCAAGTTCAAGATGTGGCTGGATTACGAGTCCATCGACGATGACAAGCGCAGCGCGCTGAAACTGGACCCCAAGGACCCGAAGAAAGACTTCGCCCATCAGTTGCTGGCGCGCTATGGCGAGCTCAATGCCAAGCCCGACCCGATCAATCGCTGTGACAGTGCCTATTGCTCGCGGCCCAATATCGACCCGGCGCTGCAGGATGCCGAGCAGGCCCTGAGCAGCCTGGCGTCGCGCCCGGCGGCGGGGCTCAAGGTCATCGAACAGTTGCCGGAAGCCACCCTGCTGCGGGTCCAGGCCCCGAGCGGCAAGCGCGAGTTCTACAGCATGCTGCGCAATCGCGCCCACAGTAACGTGGCTTTCATGCTGGGCGAGTCGCTACGCTACCAGCCGGGCCTGGACACCCTGACCATTTTCCCGGGCATTCTCAGCAGTTATCCGAATTTCATGTTCAACGTTCCCACCGAGCAGGTGCCGGCGTTTGTCCAGGCCATGCAAGAGGCCCGGGACGCTGCCGGCTTCGAGAAGATCGTCGATCGCTGGGGGATTCGCCGCAGTCATCCGCAGTTCTGGCAGTACTTCCACGACCAGACCCGCTATCTACAGGAAGTCGACCCGGTCGAGGCCGGCGTCATGGACATGAACCGTTACGAAAACCTCTGATACAGGGCCGCTATCTGTCCTCGGGCCGCCTACTGACGGGGCCCGGGGATGCCCTATACCAAGGTCTATCCCGACAAAAATACTAGGACTTTGTCAGCGGCGTCGATTGGCGTAAACTGCGCCCACGTCTGCGAGGAACCACCATGAGCGCCATAACCATTACCGACGCCGCCCACGATTATCTGGCTGATCTGCTATCCAAGCAGAACACCCCGGGGATTGGCATCCGCATCTTCATTACCCAGCCAGGGACTCAGTACGCCGAGACCTGCATCGCCTATTGCAAGCCGGGCGAAGAGAAACCCGAAGACAAGGCCCTTGGCCTGAAGAGCTTCACCGCCTACATCGACGCCTTCAGCGAAGGTTTCCTCGATGACGCGGTGGTCGACTACGCCACCGACCGCATGGGCGGCCAACTGACCATCAAGGCGCCCAACGCCAAGGTGCCGATGGTCAATGCCGACAGTCCGGTCAACGAGCGCATCAACTACTACCTGCAAACCGAGATCAACCCGGGGCTGGCCAGCCACGGCGGCCAGGTCAGCCTAATCGACGTCGTTGACGACGGCATCGCCGTGCTGCAATTCGGTGGCGGTTGCCAGGGTTGCGGCCAGGCCGACGTGACCTTGAAGGAAGGCATCGAGCGCACCTTGCTCGAGCGCATCCCCGAGCTCAAGGGCGTCCGCGACGTCACCGACCACACGCAGAAAGAAAACGCCTACTACTAAGGCGTTCGCTGCGAACTAAAAAACGGCGCCCCGTGAGCGCCGTTTTTTATGCCCGCAAGTCCCCCCCAAAAAAACTTCCGTAGGAGCCGGCTTGCCGGCGAATGGGCCCCCGAGCCTTGCACCGATACCGAGGACGCCTTCGCTGGCAAGCCAGCTCCTACAAAGGGGGAGAGGTGTCAGGGGCGATAGAGGTGCGCGTGTCCGGCGCGATACAGGGACGACTCGCTGAAAACATCCGTGGCCAGCACCCGGCCCACCAGGATCAGCGCCGTGCGCCGGAAACCCTTGGCCGCGACCTGCTCGGCAATGTCGGCCAGGGTCCCCAGGACCCAGTCCTGGTCCGGCCAGGTGGCACGATGCACCACCGCAATCGGGCAGTCGGCGCCGTAGTGCGGCAGCAGCTCGGCGACGATTTTCTCCAGGTGATTGACCCCCAGGTGAATCGCCATGGTGGCGCCGTGGGCCGCCAGGCTGGCGAATTCCTCACCGGCAGGCATGGCGGTCTTGTCCGCATAGCGGGTGAGAATCACGCTCTGGGACACATCCGGCAAGGTCAGCTCGGCCCCCAGCAGCGCGGCGCAGGCCGCTGTGGCGGTGACTCCGGGGACGATTTCGAAGGCAATGCCCAACTCCCGCAGGCAGCGGATCTGTTCACCGATGGCGCCATACAGGCTCGGGTCGCCGGAATGTACCCGGGCCACATCCTGTCCTTGGGCATGGGCTTCCCGGATGGCCTCGATGATCTGTTCAAGGTGCAGTTCGGCGCTGTTGATCACCCGCTCAGCACGGTGGCCTTCCAGTACGGCCTGAGGCACCAGGGAGCCGGCGTAGATGATCACCGGGCAGCGATGGATCAGGCGCTGGCCCTTGACCGTGATCAGTTCCGGGTCGCCGGGACCGGCACCGATGAAATAGACAGTCATGGCTGTCTCCTGTGAGAAAGGGGCTGGAGCCGTGCTTCAAATGAAGATTGCTCATGATCAAGGCGGGGGATTATCGAGGATTTTACCGGCAAGCGGCCATTGCCAGGGTGGCCTGGGCGTATTTCTGACGAGGGATCAGCAGTTGGGCCGGGCCGGGATGCAGCTGTTCGGCCATGGCCAGGGCAGCACTTTCGGCAACGCCGTAGCAGCCGGTACGTTCAAAGGCGATCTGTGAACGGTGGCTGAGGCGCAGGGCATAAGGTGCCAGTTGCATGCTGCTGAAACAGGTCAGTGGCAGTGCCAGTTGCTCGGCCAACTCCAGCAGACCGGGCTCGGCCTGTTTCAGGTCGATGCTCGCCAGGGCGAAAACCTGCTGCGTATCGATGCGATGGGCTTCCAGCACCTGATCCAGCAGCGCGCGCAGCGTGGTCACCGGGCAGCCTTTCTGGCAGCCCAGGCCGACCACCAGGGTCGACGCTGCGCGCACTTCGATCATGCCGAGTACTGATCCGTGTTCCTGCGCCGGAACAACCAGGCGCTGATCAGCCCGAGGGCCAGCCAGAAGGCGGCGTTGGTCAACTGCGAGGCGATTTTGAATTGTGCCTCCAGCTCTTCCGGGGCCAGCATCGAATGCACTTCCGGTTGTGGCGCGCCGATCACGTGAGGCACGGCGATGATGGCCGCGCCCAGCAGTTTCAGCAGCCAGTTGCCGGCGAACACGATCAGGGCAAGGCCCACGGCGGTGGAAGCGGCAGCGCCGACCCACCACACCTGGCGCTGTACCAGGTCGGCGGCGGCGGTGCCCGGCAACTCCGGTGGCAAGCCCAGGGTCGGCGCCAGGCAGAAGGTCGCATAACCCGCCAGGCCCCAGAGCAGGCCCTGGGAGGTGCGACTGGGCGCCCGCAGGGTGTAGAGCCCGGCCAGCATCAGGGCGAAGCCGACGGCCACCACCAGATTGCCGCCCGTGGTGGACAGCACTCGCTGCCAGCCATCTTCCGGTTCCCAGGCTTCGGCGTCGTGGCTGTGGCCGGCCATGGCGCCTTCGGCGTGTTCATGGACTTCTGCGGCCGGGGCCTTTTCATAGGTTTCCGCCTGCAGAATCAGCGGGGCCACCCAGAAGCTTTGCAGCAGGGTCAGCAGCAAGGCCGCCAGCAACCCGGTGAACCCTGCGGTTTGCGCAATACGCTTGATCATGTCGGCAGGTCTCAGTGGCAAGGGAAAGCAGCGCTGTGACGGGTGTCGTGGGCGGCGTTGTGCACCGCTTCGATATGGGAGAAGCCGGCGAAGTACACCAGGCAGGCGCCCAGCAGCGAAGCGCCGATGGCGGCCACCAGGCGCTGGCTCAGGGTGGAGGTGCTGCTGGTGGAATGGCTGGTGCTGCTGATGATCGACATGGCGCTTCCCTCTGGAGTGTCAGCGGGGAGAGTGGCGCAGGAAAACCCCGCGTGACCGGCACGCAGGGTTTGCAACAGCGCCCGCCCACCGCGGGTTTGTTATGTGTGTGTTGCGGGCCGGTCTCCGGGCTGGCGAGGGGCAGGGGCCGAGTCATGTCGGACCGTGCCGGCAAGTGTCGCCTTCCCATGCCTTGGCACAGTGGATCTGACACTTCGCTCGCTTACCGTTGCGGGGGCAGCACCGGACTGGTCACGGCTTTTGTAGTAAAGCACGTGATTCACCGGTTTCCCGTTTCACCCTGTGAAGGGCACCCGTAACAAGGCGCGTAGGAAATCATGGCCGGGGTAACGTCGTCAATTGCGGACGCCGGCGCATTGCCGATTGACCGTCCCCCGCGCTCTGCGTAGCCTTGCGCCTTCGAGGTTCTTCGACCAGCGGTCGAAGCTAAGAAGGGAACGCGGTCGATGCCGCGGCTGCCCCCGCAACTGTGAAGGGTTTCATTTCTGCAAGGCCACTGCATTCGCGTCCGGAACGCCTGCGGGAAGGCGCAGAAACCGCCAGTCCAATGACTGGCAAGCCCTCAGCCAGGAGACCTGCCTCGATCCCAGATTCTCACTACAACCGGGCGGGGTGATCCGGTGGCGAAATCTCCGCGCGCTCCTGCGCTGCGGCTCTCGTCCCGTTTGCCCGCCACCTTTGCCAAGGGGCATCCGATGAAAACACTGGCCAAACTTCCCGTCACCATCGTCACCGGCTTCCTTGGCTCGGGTAAGACCACCTTGCTGCGGCACATGCTGGACAACGCCCAGGGCCGGCGCATCGCGGTCATCGTCAACGAGTTCGGCGAGCTGGGCATCGATGGCGAGATCCTCAAGCAATGCTCCATCGGCTGCACCGAGGAAGAGGCCAGTGGCCGGGTCTATGAGCTGGCCAACGGCTGCCTGTGCTGCACCGTGCAGGAAGAGTTCTTCCCGGTGATGCGCGAACTGGTGGCGCGCCGCGGCGATCTGGATCACATCCTCATCGAAACCTCCGGCCTGGCCTTGCCCAAGCCCCTGGTCCAGGCCTTCCAGTGGCCGGAAATCCGCAGCGCCTGCACCGTCGATGCAGTGATCACCGTGGTCGACAGCCCGGCCGTGGCCGCTGGCACCTTCGCCGCGTTTCCCGATCAGGTGGACGCCCAGCGCAAGCTCGACCCCAACCTGGACCACGAATCGCCCCTGCATGAGCTGTTCGCCGACCAGCTGTCCAGCGCCGATCTGGTGATCCTCAACAAGACCGACCTGATCAACCCCGAAGACCTGGCCAAGGTGCGCCTGGAAGTGGCCGAAGAGCTGCCGCCAGCAGTCAAAGTCATCGAAGCCAGCAGCGGCCGCCTGCCGCTGGACGTGCTGCTGGGCCTGGGCGCCGGCTCCGAGGAGCACATCGACGGCCGCCACAGCCACCACGATCACCACCACGACGGTGACGACGACCACGACGATCACGATCACGACGCCTTCGATTCCATCTCCATCGAACTGCCCCAGGCCGACGAAAGCCTGCTGCTGGACGCCCTGACCCAACTGGTGGTCAAGCACGGCATCCTGCGGGTCAAGGGTTTTGCCGCGATCCCCAACAAGCCGATGCGTCTGCTGATCCAGGGCGTGGGCACGCGCTTCGACAAGCACTTCGACCGCAAGTGGGGGGCTGACGAAGCCCGCACCACGCGCCTAGTGCTGATCGGCCAGGAACTGGACGCCGCTCAGCTCGAAGCGCAACTGCGCGCCGCCCTCAGCGTGTAACCCATGCACCTGCTCAGGACCCAGCCCGGCGGTTTCGTGTCGGATGACAATATTGCCGACCTTGGACAGACCCCCGCCGAGCTGGTGATCCTGTGCAGCGGCGACTCCAGCCTGGCGCTGCTGGCGGACGCTGCCGAGCAATTGCCCGAGGACTACCCCAGCTTTCGCCTGGCCAACCCGATGCAGGTGCAGAACCATGCGTCGGTGGACCTGTATGTGGACGAAGTGCTGCGCCACGCCAAGGTGATCCTGATTTCCCTGCACGGCGGCATTGGTTACTGGCGTTACGGCGTCGAACGGCTGGTGGAACTGTCCCGACGCGGAGTGCAGTTGATCCTGGTGCCGGGGGACGATCGCCCGGACCCGGAGCTCAGCGACCTGAGCACGGTACCGGCCACCGAGCGTGATCGCCTGTGGCAATACTTGCGTCAGGGCGGCCGCGATAACGCCTTGAACTTCTATCGTTGCCTGGCCAGCGGCCTGCTGGGGCGCGACTACCCCTGGAGCGAACCGCAGACCCTGCCACGCACGGCGATCTATCACCCACACAAAAGCCAGGCCACCCTCAGCGACTGGCAGGCCGATTGGCAGCCCGATCAAGCAGTGGCGGCGCTGCTGTTCTACCGTTCCCACCTGCAGGCGGCCAACACCGGTTTTATCGATCTGTTCTGCCAGCGCCTGCAGGCGGCGGGGCTCAACCCCTTGCCGATGGCCGTGGCCAGCCTCAAGGAAGCCGGTTGCCTGAGCCAGGTGGAAGACTGGCTGGATGCAACCGCGGCCGGGGTGATCCTCAATACCACCGGCTTTGCCCAATCCAGCCCCGAAGCCCCGCACCTGCGGCCGTTCCGGCGCAATATTCCGGTGATCCAGGCCATTTGCGCCCAGGACAACGAACCCGGCTGGCGTGACAGCGAGCAGGGCCTGGGGCCGCGGGACCTGGCCATGCACATTGCCTTGCCGGAACTGGACGGGCGCATCATCAGCCGGCCCATCAGTTTCAAGGACCTGGCCTGGCGCAGCGAGCGCAGCCAGTCGGATGTGGTCTGCTATCGCGGCCAGCCCGAGCGCATGGATTTTGTCGCCGAACTGGCTCGACGCTGGGTCGAGCTGGGACGCCTGGACAATGGCCAGAAGCGCATTGCCCTGGTGCTGGCCAACTACCCGACCCGGGATGGTCGTATTGGCAACGGCGTCGGCTTGGACACCCCGGCCGCCGCGCTGAACATCCTCAAGGCCCTGCACGCCGAAGGCTACCCGCTGCCGGCCGAGTTGCCCGCCAGCGGCAGCGAGCTGATCCGGCAACTGCTGGGCGGGGTCAGCAACGACCTGGACAGCCTCGACCAGCGCCCGTGTCAGCAAAGTCTGGCCCTGGACGACTACGCGGTGATGTTCCAGGCCTTGCCGGAAGCCAATCGTCAGGCCGTGCTAGCGCGCTGGGGCGCACCGCAGCAAGACCCGATGTTCCGCGACGGGCGGATGATGATCGCTGGCCTGCGCTTTGGCCTGACCTTCGTCGGCATCCAGCCGGCCCGGGGTTATCAGGTGGACCCCAGCGCGGTCTATCACGACCCGGATCTGGTGCCGCCCCATGGCTACCTGGCGTTCTACTTCTGGCTGCGCCAGACCTATGGCGCCCATGCGCTGATCCATGTCGGCAAGCACGGCAACCTGGAATGGCTGCCGGGCAAGGGCGTCGGCCTCTCGGAGAGTTGCTGGCCGGATGCGCTGCTGGGCCCGCTGCCGAACATCTACCCGTTTATCGTCAACGATCCGGGGGAGGGCGCCCAGGCCAAGCGCCGCACCCAGGCGGTGATCATCGACCACCTGATGCCGCCCCTGACCCGTGCCGAAACCTACGGCCCGCTGCGTAATCTGGAGCTGCTGGCGGACGAGTACTACGAAGCCCAACTGCTGGATCCACGTCGTGCCCGGGAGCTGCAGCGGGACATCCTGCAACTGGTGCGCGAGACCCACATCGACCGCGAGTTGCAACTGGGCGAGCAGCTCGACAGCGACGCCGATGCGGCGATCTGGCTGCCGCGCCTGGACACTTACCTGTGCGACCTCAAGGAATCGCAGATCCGCGATGGCCTGCATGTGTTCGGCGAATCCCCTGACGGCCGACTGCGCATCGACACCCTGCTGGCCTTGCTGCGCATTCCCCGGGGCGATGGCAAGGGTGCCCACGCCAGCTTGCTGCGAGCTTTGGCCAAGGCCTTCGGCCTGGGCTTCGATCCCCTGGACTGCGCCCTGGCCGAGCCCTGGACCGGGCGCCGTCCGCAGCCGTTGCAACGGCTCAGCGAGGCCTTGTGGCGCACGGCGGGTGACGTGCGCGAACGCCTGGAGCTGTATGCCGCCGCCTTGATCGAAGCCGCGCTCCAGGGCCCGCTGGCGCAGTTGGACGAGGCGGGCTGGGAGCCGGTGCAGGTGATCATCGAGGCGTTGCGCGAGGTGGTCGCCCCGCGCCTGGACGCTTGCGGCCTCGCAGAAATGCGCGGCCTGCTGGACGCCTTGAGCGGCCGCTTCGTTCCCGCCGGCCCCAGCGGTGCGCCGAGCCGTGGCCGTCTGGACGTGCTGCCCACCGGGCGCAATTTCTATTCGGTGGACGTGCGCAACCTGCCCACCACCACCGCCTGGCGCATCGGTTTCCAGTCAGCCAGCCTGATCCTCGAACGCCACCTGCAGGACCACGGCGACCACCTGTTGCAGTTGGGCCTGTCGGTCTGGGGCACCGCCACCATGCGCACCGGCGGCGACGACATTGCCCAGGCCATGGCCCTGATGGGGGTGCGTCCAGTGTGGGCCACCGGCAGCCAGCGGGTCGACGATTTCGAGATCCTGCCCCTGAGCCTGCTGGACCGGCCCCGGGTTGACGTAACCCTGCGGGTGTCCGGGTTCTTCCGTGACGCCTTCGCCAACCTGATCCGCCTGTTCGACGCGGCGGTGCAAGCGGTGGCGGCCCTCGACGAACCCGATGACATGAATCCGCTGGCGGCCAGAGTCCGCGCTGAACGCGCAGCTTTGATTGCCTCCGGTCTGGATCAGGACACCGCCGCGCGTCAGGCCGGCTGGCGGATCTTCGGCGCCAAGCCCGGGGCCTATGGCGCCGGGGTCCAGGGGGCCATCGACGGCCGCCTGTGGCAGAGCCGCGAAGACCTGGCCGAGGTCTACTTGAACTGGGGCGGCTACGCCTATGGCGGCAGCGACGAAGGCACTGCCGCCCGTGAGCAGTTCGCCTCCCGCCTGAGCCAAGTACAGGCGGTGCTGCAGAATCAGGACAACCGCGAGCACGACCTACTGGATTCCAACGACTACTACCAGTTCCAGGGCGGCATGCTGGCGGCGGTGGAAAGCCTCAGCGGCGCCAAGGCCGCCAGCTACCACGGCGACCACAGCCAGCCGGACCTGCCGAAGATCCGCACGCTCAAGGAAGAACTGAACCGGGTGATCCGCTCGCGGGCGGCCAATCCGAAGTGGATCGAAGGGGTCAAGCGCCATGGTTACAAGGGCGCCTTCGAAATGGCCGCGACCCTGGACAACCTGTTCGCCTTCGACGCCACCACCGAGCTGATCGACGATCACCAATACGCTTTGCTGGCGGACGCCTACCTGCTGGATGACTCGACCCGCGAGTTCGTTCGCCAGCATAATCCCCACGCCCTGCGCGACATGACCGAGCGCCTGCTGGAGGCTCAGCAGCGTGGCTTGTGGCAAGAGCCCGGCGATTATCGTGAAGCCCTGGAAAACCTGCTGCTGGATATAGAAGAAGATTCCTGATTCGGCGTAGATCGCGAGCAAGCTCGCTCCTACAACGGCAATGCCCTACCTGTAGGAGCGAGCTTGCTCGCGAAGGCGTCCTCCCAGACACCCCTGACCCGACCCAAGCGAGACCCCGACATGAGCGACACCCCCCATTTTCCGCTGTCCGCTGTGGTCGGCGCCGACGCCCTGAAACTGGCCCTGTGCCTGACCGCCATCGACCCGAAGATCGGCGGTGTGCTGATCGAAGGCCCCCGGGGCATGGCCAAGTCGACCCTGGCCCGGGGCCTGGTCGACCTCTTGGCCAGCGGGCAGTTCGTCACCTTGCCCCTGGGCGCCACCGAAGAGCGCCTGGTGGGCACCCTGGACCTGGATGCCGCCCTGGGTGAAGGCCGGGCGCAGTTCTCCCCGGGGGTTCTGGCCAAGGCGGACGGCGGCGTGCTCTATGTCGATGAAGTCAACCTGCTGCCCGACCACCTGGTGGACCTGCTGCTGGACGTGGCCGCCAGCGGCACCAACCTGATCGAGCGCGACGGCATTTCCCATCGCCATTCGGCGAAATTCGTGCTGATCGGCACCATGAACCCGGAAGAGGGCGAACTGCGTCCGCAACTGCTGGACCGCTTCGGCCTCAACGTCGCCCTCAGTGGCCAGACTGCGCCGCTGGAGCGCGGGCAGATCATCCGGCGGCGCCTGGATTTCGACAGCGATCCCCAGGGCTTCTGCGGCCAATGGGCCGAGGCACAAACAGCGTTGCGCGAGCGTTGCCAGCAGGCCCGAGCCCTGCTGCCAGCCATCGCCCTCGATGACCGGTCCCTGGAGTTGATCACCGAGCGTTGCTTTGCTGCAGGAGTCGACGGCCTGCGTGCCGATCTGGTGTGGTTGCGGGCCGCCCGAGCCCACGCCGCCTGGCGCGGTGTGAGCGCCATCGCCGAGGAGGATATCGACGCGGTGGCCGAGTTCGCCTTGCGCCACCGCCGCCGGGAGATTGCGCCCAACGCGCCTCAATCAGGACAAAGCCCCCAGGCACCGGCATCACACAACGCTCAGCCCAGCGAAGGCCAGGGCCAATGGGGCGAAATGCCGGCCCAGGCCCTGCCGACCGGCGCCCGTCGTGAAGTGCCCAGCTGGCCAAAAAAGCCCTAGGCATTCGTCCCCGCACTGACCGGGGGGCGGATGCCAAGCCCCGGGCGGGGCACCTGGATCAGGGCCGGCAAGGCAAAAGCCGCGAGGCCCGCGCCGGTTCCATCAACTGGCCCGGCACCTTGCTCAAAGGTCGGCCGCGCCTGCGCCAAGACCTGCTGTTTCGCCTGCGCAGCCGCGCGCCCCATGAACTGTGGCTGGTGATCGTCGACGCCTCGGCCTCGACCCGTCGGCACTCGGCCCTCAGCGACGCCAAGGGCCTGCTGGCGCAACTGTTCGACGACGCCTACCGCCGGCGTGCGCGCCTGGCCCTGCTCACTGCCAGCGGCCAAGCGCCCCGTTGGCAGGTCCAGGGCCTGAAAGCCTCCAAGGACCTGCGCCACTGGCTCGACGGTCTCGGAGCTGGCGGTGGCACGCCCTTGCTACAAGCGTTGGCCGAGGCCGCCCAATGGCTGGAACAGCGCCAGCGGCGCCTGCCGGCGGAGCGCCAGCGCGTGCTGCTGATCACCGATGGCCGGCTGAAAACCCTGCCCGCCCAGATACCCCTCAACTGCCCGACCTTGATGCTCGACATCGAACGCGGCCCGATCCGCCTGGGCCGCGCCCGGGAACTGGCGCAGCTTCTCAACGCCGACTACCGCCACCTCGACGCCCCCGTGTAGGAGCTGGCTTACCAGCGAAGGCGTCGTCCGGGGCGGTGCAAGGCTTGCGGGCCTCTTCGCCGGCAAGCCGGCTCCTACAGGGGGCGGGGCGTTTCGAGGGATGCCCATCTCCCCGTAGGAGCTGGCTTGCCAGCGAAGGCGTCGGTCGGGACGGTGCAAGGCTTGCGGGCCAATTCGCCGGCAAGCCGGCTCCTACAGGTGGCGGGGCGTTTCGAGGGATAAACATCCCCCCGTAGGAGCTGGCTTGCCAGCGAAGGCGTCGGTCGGGACGGTGCAAGGCTTGCGGGCCAATTCGCCGGCAAGCCGGCTCCTACAGGGGGCGGGGCGGTTCGAGGGATAAACATCCCCCCGTAGGAGCTGGCTTGCCAGCGAAGGCGTCGGTCGGGGCGATGCGTGACTTGCGGGGGCCTAGTGCCTGGGTATCGCGGGAACGGCTACGCTTTGCGCTGTCTTTCACAGGAGTGAATCCATGCGGGTACTGGTGCGTAACGATAAGGACGATTTCCGGGTCAAGGCCTATGCCGGGACCAACGGCGTGTTGCTGGCCATGGATCTGGATGCGTCGCGGCGCAAGGGGCTGCTGGGCTTCGCCATCGAGAAACAGGTCGACAGCAAGCCCTGGCTGTTTCTGTTCAATAGCCTGACCTTCCCCGGCAAGCCCCACACCTTCCCCCAATACAACGCCACCCCCAGCGATCAGGCGCCGCTGCAGAAATTTCGCTGGGCCGACTACGCGGTCCGTCCCGGCACCACCCTCAACTATCGGGTTCACCTGGCCTACGGCAGTCCCGATGCACTGCAACTGGGTGAGGCCCTGGAACTGAGTATCACCGCCGACAACGGCCAGCCCCCGGGGCAACGGGTGATCTTCAACCGTGCCGTGGCCGCCAGCCAGGCCTTCTCGCGCAAGTTTCCCGAACTGGATGGGTTGCTCAGCAGCAACAAGAAACTGCCCATCGAGGCCTGGCCCGACGCACCCCGGCAATGGCTGGAAAACGGTTTGCTGGAGGAGCTTCTGGGGTTTATCCAGCGCGCCACGGATGCCAGCTGGAGCCTGGATATCGCCATCTACGAGTACCAGTTGCAGGCCGTCATTGACGCGGTCAACGCCGCCTTCGACCGTGGCGTGCAGGTGCGGGTGCTGTACCACGCCGGCCCCGGGGACGACGACACCACGCAGAACCAGGCCAGCCTGCAGCACCTGCCCGAGGACAGTAAACGCGGGCGGGTGACCCACGCGATCTTCCACGACAAGTTCATCGTCCTCAGCCGCCTCGACGCCGCCGGCCAGCGTCAGCCCGAAGCGGTGCTCTGCGGCAGCACCAACTTCACCGCCAACGGGGTCTACCGCCAGGCCAATGTGCTGCACAGCCTCGATCACCCGGACATTGCCGGGCGCTATTTGCAGGTATTCGAGCAGATCTGGCAGGCGCCGACGGACGTGGGTGCCACCCGCAAATGGTTGACCCAGAACAATCCCATGCAGCCTGATGCACCGCTGTTCGCCGGTTTTTCCCCGCGCAGCGGTCAGGGCGATCTCAGTGAGTTCGTCGACATCATCAACAGCGCCCGCCGCGACCTGCTGTTCGTCACCGCCTTCGCTTTGCCCGACAGCATTCTCGACGCCTTGCTCGGCCAGCCCCACGACGATGTCCTGCGTTATGGCCTGCAAAACACCGCCAGCCGTATCACCGGCTTCCACGCCGACCGCACCGCCGAATTCGCCGCCACCGCTTTGCTCAACAATGGCCTCGAGGGCTGGCTCAAGGAGGGCCTCAAGGGCCAGAAGGGCAACCTGCTGGTGCACACCAAGGCGCTGGTTACCGACTTCACCAGCGAGGCCCCGGTGATCATCAGCGGCAGCCACAACCTCAGCGTCGGCGCCAGCCAGAGCAATGACGAGAACTTCCTGATCATCCGTGGCGACACCGATCTGGCGGATCGCTACGGCCTGGAACTGCTGCGTTTCTACGAGCATTACCGGTTTCGCTATTTCGCCAGGCAGTTGGCCCTGAAACAGGTCCAGCCCCTGGCGATGGACGACAGCTGGAGCAATGACTACTACCTGGACGGCGACCTGCGCCAGCTGTCGCGCCTGCGTTTTTCCGGGCGCTGAACCGAGCCGCCGAACGGCCTGCCACCGGTCCGCTTTTACGGGGCCGGAACAGGCAAATTGATATCACCTGATCTAGCGTTGCCAGCGGAGCGAGCGCTCCCTCCGCAACGGAGCCTTTTCAGGGAGATAAATCATGGTTTATATACGGCGTGATGTAGGGAAATTGAGCGGCGATTGGGACCCGACCCTGTTGTGGTATGCCAGAGCGGTGGGCGTCCTGCGCCAGCGCCCGATCACCGATCGCACCAGTTGGCGATTCCTCGCGGCAATTCACGGGTTCTCCGAGTCGTGGTGGAGGATGGACGGCTACCTCAAGGCCGGTGAGGCACTGCCCAACGAAGCGGAACAGCTGCTGTACTGGGACCAGTGCCAGCATGGCAACTGGTTCTTCCTGCCCTGGCACCGCGGTTACCTGGCGTCCTTCGAACAGATCGTCCGCGATGTGGTCGTCCAGCTGGGTGGTCCCAAGGATTGGGCGCTGCCTTACTGGAATTACAACGAGGGGCAGCAGTCCCTGCACCTGCCCGCGTGCTTTGCCGCCAAGACCCTGCCCAACAATGAGGGGCCCAACCCGCTGTATGTTGAAAAGCGCTTTGGCCTTTCGGGCGACGGCAACGTGGTGCTCGATGGCAGCCTGATCGGTCTCGGCTGCCTGGATGATCCGCTGTACGAAGGCAATGTCAGGGGCACCCCGCCAGGGTTTGGCGGCGTGCCGGATTCCTCGCTTGACAGCGGCGTCCCCGGCGGCCTGGAGTCGTCCCCGCACAACATCGTCCATACCGAAGTGGGTGGCTACGACCAGGTGCGAACCGCACCCGACGGTTCTCGGTATACGGTTCGTGGCCTGATGAGCTATCCCAATACCGCCGCGCTGGACCCGATCTTCTGGCTGCACCATGCCAATATCGACCGCTTGTGGCAGGTCTGGCTAGACAGCTCCGCCGATCACAGCAACCCCGACAAATCGGACTGGTACAACGCCCCCGACAGCTTGAGCCGGTCGTTTATCGTACCCACCGTCAGCGGCGAGCCGTGGAAGTTCAAGGTGGTGGAGATGCTCGATACCCTGGCGCCCAAGCTCAACTATCGCTATGACACCAGCGCTGCCGCCAAGAGCCCGGTCAACCTGCTGCACCTGCGTTTGCAGCGTCTGGGACTGGAGGCCGATCAACTGCAAAACTTCAGCGCAAACGGAGCACTGATGGCCAAGGAACCGGATACAGAACTGATAGGCGCCAATCGCGCACCGCTGGAAATAGTCGGGCACTCGGTGCAGACCTCGGTGCAGTTGGACAAGCAGGTCACGCAGCAAATGTTCAACAGCCTGAAGTCGAACCTGTTCGCGGCCAGCTTCACGCCGCCGGACCGGGTCTTCCTCAATCTGGAAAACATTCGTGGCAACTGCGATGCGGTGCTGCTGGAGGTCTATGTCAACCTGCCGCCCGATGCCGACCCAAGCCAGCATCCGGAGTTGCGCGCCGGCGTCTTGTCGCTGTTCGGCGTGAGCCAGGCCAGTCGTACCGACCGTGAGCATGGCGGGCACGGCATCACCGAGGTGTTTGAGATCACCGATATCATCGATGCCCTGCACCTGGGGGGTATCACCTCGGCGGATCAGCTGAATATCCGCCTGGTGTCCAGGGCAGCAGTGCTGGCCGAGAACCAGATCACGGTGGCGCGGGTCAGCCTTACCCGGCTGGGCGGTTGAGGGGCGTGCTACGCGGGCTGCGACCTTCGGGCCAGAACCCGCGGCCCTGGTTGCTGCTGACCAGCCTGGTGGGCTGGGGGTGGTTGCTGGGGTCGACGGCGATGCTGTCGATTCCGGCGTTTTGCGGCAGCCTGCCATTGGCCGGTTATGCCCTGGGCTGGCAGGGCATCGAGCAGGCGTTGCTGTTCAATCCACCGCAGCAACTGTTGCTGGGCTGGTGGCTGATGCTGCTTGCCATGCTGCCACTGCTGTTGGTGCAACCCTTGCTCTACGTCTGGCACCGTAGTTTGCGGCGCAAGCGTTGGCAGGGCGTTGCCCTGTTCGTGCTGGGCTTCGGTGCGGTCTGGAGCCTGGCAGGCGTGGTGCTGATGGGGCTGGTGGTGGCGGTTCGGGTGTGGTTTGGCCTGAGTGCGTGGCAGGGTTTTTTCGCCGTGTTGCTGCTGTGCCTGGTCTGGCAGGCCTCGCCGTTCAAGCAACATTGCCTGAACCAGTGCCACCGGCAGCCGCGGATCAGTGCCTTTGGCCTGGGCTACCTGAGGGACTGCCTGGGTTTTGGCCTGTCCGCCGGGGCTTGGTGCGTAGGTTCCTGCTGGCCGCTGATGCTGTTGCCGGTGCTGCTGGAACAGGGGCATGTGGCGCTGATGCTGCTGGGCATGCTGTGGATGCTCTACGAACGCCTGTTGCGGCCTCGGGTTTTGCGCTGGTACTGGCCCTGGCCGCGGCATCCGCGGGGTCTGTCCTAGTCGTTGCCTGAGGTTGCCCAGGGGCGGGGCGCCCGCGATTGCGATCCCGCCCCTGGTAGCCTTTGCCTAAGGCCTACAACCGCGGCGCCGGGCTCACCGTGGCATTGCGCCAGGCGGTTTGCAGTTGCTCCTCGAGCAACGCCGGGACCGGCTTGCCGGGCTGGTTTTCCAGGCTCAGCTTCAGGCCGTTGAGGGAGCGGCCGCTGAGGCGGTTGCCCGCCAGATCCTCACGGAACACCTGTTCCGCCTCGGCATAGCGTTTCTGCGCCAGCAAGGCATAACCCAGGGACTCGCGCAGGGTGTAGTACCAGTCCGGCGGCTCGTTGTAGGCCAGGGCGTCTTGCACCTCCACCGCCTTGCGCCAGGCGGCAATCTGCTGCTGGCCGGCATCGCCCGTCAGGGCCTGCAGGTCAGCGTTGAGGCCCTCTTTAGCGTTGTTGAATACCTGGTTGCCGAGGTTTTTGAGGGCTGCCAGATCCAGTGGGCCGGCAGCACCGGTCTGGGCGCGGTCGAGCAGGATCAGGTTGGCGATGCGCAGCAGCTGCAGCGCCGGATTGTTGCCATATTGCAGGGCGTTCTTGCCGGTCAGGGGCTGGGGCGAGGTGGCGACGGCCTGCCAGAAACCCTTGAGGGCATCACGGGCCTGGTCCTGGTTCAGGTTCTGGGCGCTCAGTTGCCGGTACGCCAGGGCATAGGCTTTCATCAGTTGGGTGTAGGGCTTGGTCAAGTCTTGCCAGGGCTTGTCCGTTCCCTGGTTCGCCTCGCGGCAAGCCTGGTTGATGCTGGCCAGGCCGGCGTCGATCTTCGGTTCGATCCGTGCCAGGGCGTCCCAGCCCTCGAAGCGCACGGCGAAGTAGTAGGGCACCGCGTAGAAGTAGTCGGTCTTGGTCTTGAGCTCTTCGGGGTACTGCTGGCAAAGGAAGGGCACGGCCGAGTAGCGGGTGGTGTTCTCCACCAGTTCCTCGGCCATGTTCAGGGATTCGTTCTGCCGGCCTTCGATGGACAGGGTCCAGGTCAGGAAGTGAATGTTGTGCCCCAGGTAGTGCAAGGCATAGGGGCTTTGCGGCTGGACCTGGTGGGCATAGGCGCGGTCCACCGAGACTGCGGTGTAGTTGGCCACGCTGGCCAGGTTGTTGTTGCCGGTGCGCTGGTAGATGTGCGAGGCCATGTGCACCAGATGGCCGATGGCCGGGTTCTGGTCGCGAAAGCGATTGGCCATGGGCAGGCCGCTGTCGGGGAACGGTGATTCTTCGATGGCGTGGATGTAGAAGTGATTGGCCCCGGTGTGCTGCTGGTCCTGGACCAGTACCCGGTTGAGCACTTGCAGGGCCTCGTAGGCGGCGTCGGTCGGCTTGACCTGATTGGATACGGCTTCGGTGCCGTCCCACCATTTCCACGGGTCGCGGCTGAGCAAGGCGTCGGCGTACAGGGTCGCGGCATCGAGGTCGTCAAAGTAGTTTTCCGACAGGGTTTTCATGGCGTCGGCGTAGCGCTTGTTGCCCTCATCGCCGAGGCTGACCTGGCCGTCCTTTTCGCTATACAGGCTCAGCAGTGCCTTGGCGTAGTCCACCTCGCGCTGCAACTGACGCTGGCTGAAGGCGGCTTGAGCGGCGCTGTCCTTGAGCCGGGCGCTGGCGTGCTCCAGGGCGATCTGAACCGAGCGGTAGGCCAACTGGTTGCAACCGGTGGTGGCGACACTGTTGATGTTGGAGTTGGCCGACAGCGCGATGCCCCAATAGGGCATGGCCGAGCCTTCGTCGAAGCGGCTGGCCTGGTAGAAGGCGCGGATCGCCGCCGAGAAATTGAAGCCGTATTGCAGGGCCATGCCCTGGCTGTAGAAGGCCTGGACCTGCTCCGGCTGCTTGAGGCTGACCAGGGGGTAACGGGTGCCGCCCAGGCCCGAGAGCAGTTGGTCGCCCTCGGTGTCCTGGGGGCTGACGCACTTGTGCAGCACTTGCAGGTAGGGCGTGTCCGGCGGCACCGGGGTGAAGCCGCCACTGTGTTCATCGCTGCCGTGGTTCATGGTGTGGGCCAGGGCGCAGCCGCTGACCAGCAGCAGGCCGGCGGCCAGGGTAGAGCGCAGGAAGGGGACGTCCATGCTGTGTTGCTCCTAAGAGGACATGCTCGGCAGGAGCCGGCTTGCCGGCGCAGGCGATCTTAGCGACCTGTTCGCCGGCAAGCCGGCTCCTACAGTGGGCGGGGCAATGACAACCGCCGGGGTTCAGTCGTTGTCGTGGCTATGGCGGGCGACGAACAACGGGCCGTCCGGCTTGGCCAGGCGCTTGATCTGCGGTGCCAGGTCCTGCCGGGGAATCACCACCTGGATCAGCGCCGGGCGGTCCTTGATCTGCAGCAGCTGCGGCAGCAACTGTTCCAGCCCGGCCCGGGTCGAGACCTTGAACCCCTCGGCGCCGAAACCCTTGGCCAGGGCCAGGTAGTCCCAGCTTGGCAGGGTGTCGAATGGGGCGAACTGGCCGCCGGGTTCGAAGGCGTCAATGTCGACGAAAGCCTGTTCGATGGCGTAGACCTCGTTGCTCATGACGAACACCAGGGCGTTGATCCGGTTGCGTGCCAGGGTCGACAGCGACTGGCAGATCATCATGAAGCCGCCGTCGCCGGCCACCACGATCGGCCGCCGACCGCTGCCCATGGCCACCCCCAGGGCGCAGCCGGTTTCGTGGCCCAGGGAACCCCAGATGGCATCGGCGACAAAGCTGTCCCGAGGTAGGCCGTTGAGGTTGCTGGCGGCATACAGGGCCGAGCTTTCACCGAGGATCAGGCTGCTGCTCGGCCACAGATTCTGTTGCCGGGCAAAACCGTCGAGGATCTCCAGGAACAGGTCGTAGCCCAGGGCATCGTCGGCTGCGCCCTGTTGCAGCAGCGGCGGGCGCGCGGGTTCAGGAACCTGGTTGCGCAGAGGGTAGTCGCTGTCCAGGCCCATGGCCCCCAGCAGCCGTTGCACATAGTCCGGCAGCGGTATGTGGGGGTAGTACTGCAGGCCCGTGCGGGCCAGTTGGCTGTTGACCAGGATGATCCGGCTGAAGTCCTTGTTCAGCAGTTGCAGGTAGTCGTCGGTGAAGATCACCCCCAGGGCCAGGATGCAGTCCACGTCCTGCATGAAGGCCTGGGTCCACAGGCGCGAAGCGGTGCCGGCGCAGGTGCCGATGAACTGCGGGTGACTTTCGTCGACCACGGTCTTGGCTTCCAGGCTGGTGGTGAAGGGCAGGCCGCTGGCCTCGATCAGGCGCATTACCTGCTCCTGCAGGCCGTAGCGGGCCACTTCGATGCC
This sequence comes from Pseudomonas sp. JDS08PS003, assembly GCF_045013505.1. Classification (NCBI taxonomy): domain Bacteria; kingdom Pseudomonadati; phylum Pseudomonadota; class Gammaproteobacteria; order Pseudomonadales; family Pseudomonadaceae; genus Pseudomonas; species Pseudomonas sp. JDS08PS003. The sequence goes on along the minus strand of NZ_CP120724.1, from coordinate 4,520,350 downwards.
CAGCATGATCAGCGGCGAGCGAGCGCTGCCCAGGCGCAGCAGGCTAGCCTCGATGACGGCGCGCATCGAGTCCTCGTCGCAGCGCGTAGCCCGCGGTTGCAGTTCGCCCTGAGGGCGCGGGCAAGGTTCGCCCCAGACGTTCTGCCAGGCCTCCAGGTAGATCGGCCGGCGCTCGCTGATGGCCTTGACCAGCGCCTCATCGATCAGCGCCGGGGCGCGCAGGCTGTCGTCAAGGATCAGGCTGGCCACGGTCACCGGCTCGAAGACCTTGCGGCCCACGTCCAGATCACCGGTGGAGTGGTGGAACAGCACATCCTGGGACCAGATCAGGTTGCGGTTCTGCGCCGACGGGCTGGCGCTGATCAGCACCAGCGGATTGCGTTCGACATAGGCGCCGGCAATGGCATTCAGGGCACTGAAGGTGCCGACGCTGTATTGCAGCGATACCGCGCCGATCCCGGTGTAACGGGCATAGCCGTCGGCCGCGTAGGCGGCTGCCATCTCGTTGATCTCGCCCACCGCGTCGATGCCGTCGAAGTCGTCCAGGGCCGACATGAAGTGCGAGACGTAGTCCCCCGGCACCTGGAATACCTTGGTCAGGCCCAGTTGCTGCAGGCGGGTCAGCAGGTAGTCGGCGACGGTGAAGTTGTCATTGCTGGCCATGGGCGATCCCCTCGTAGGCGAACTGGGTGACGCTGTCCAGGGTCTTGGCGCAGTCCTGGCAGGGCAGCGGCTGGGCGCCGGGCAGGGTGCAGCCGTCCGGGGTCGGCACCGGCAGCAGGGCATAGTCCTTGGGCAGCCAGTTGGGGCGCTTGAGGCCAAAGAAGTCCTGCAGGGTCGACTCGGCCACGGTCAGCGCGCCTTCCACCCAGCCCTGGCCCATGGAATAGGCCTCGCCGACGATATGGATCTGCTGGTCGGCCACCGGTTTGCGCATGCGGCACAGGATCTGGTCGATCCGGTAGTTGGCCTTCCATTCGTGCCAGCCGCCGCCGTAGGGATCGGCGTCCCAGGCGTGGTAGACCGCCGAATAGGGGCGTGGCAGCTCCACCTGATCATGCAGTTGAGTGACTTGCATCTGCGCCACCCGGACCATTTCGTCGCTGACCTGGAACTCGCTCCTGGGCACCACTGCCGCGGCTTGCAGTTGCCCGGCGAGGCTGGAGGGCACATGGCCGACAAAGGGCGCACCGCCTTCAAGGCCTTTCCAGAAAGGCACGGTGCCGATGTCGTTGTAGGAGGCCATCAGCAACGAGTTGAGGTTCGGCTGGCCACCGGGCTGTTCGCATTCGGTGCCCATGTAGTAGACCTGGCGCACCGGCAGGTCGGTGACCGAGCGCCCGGCCACCAGCCCGAGGCTGCGCCACCAGGGCTGTTCGTAGGCCAGAAACAGCTTGAACGCCGACTGCATCAGCACCGAGCCGAGGTTTTCCTTGAGCCAGGGATCGTCGAACAGCGGTGCATCGATCAGCTCCAGGGCGCGACGAGGCATGGCCAGGATGATCTGCTTCGCCTTGACTACCTGGCTGCCGCCGACGTCCCGGGTGCTGCCCTGCTCGGTGACGGTGCTCTGGAAATGCAGGCGATAGGGGAAGTCGCGGTCCTTGGCGTAGCTGATCTGCACCAGGCGCTGGTTCATCTGCACCCGTTGGGCGCCGGGCAAGATCCCTGGCAGCTTGCGGAACTTGGCCTCCAGGGTCAGGGGCAGGCTCTGGAAACCCTTGGTCAGGGTCAGAAACTCGGTGTCGTCGCTGTATTCGGTGGCGGGCAGCTGGGTGACCGCGCTGGCGTTGGCGACGTTGGCGTCGTAGCCGCCGGCGTCCTTCATGAACTGGTAGCCCTCATTGCTCATGACCCGGTACAGCAGGTCCCAGAAGCCGTAGCGCCAGATCTCCTTGCCGAACACCTTGACCTGCATCTGCTGGCACAGGCTGAGCTGGTCGAAGCCCGGGTAGACGTAGTTCATCACCTTGACTTGCAGGTCCTCGGGGCCGAAACCACGTTCGGACCAGGCCAGGTCGTAGGGGATCTTGTGTGGCGCTTCCTTGAAGTCGCGATACCGGAAGCGCTTGCCCCGCAGGTAGAACAGGTTGTTCAGCGAGCCCACCGGGGGCGGCGCGCCCATGGGGAATTTCTGGCTTGGCAGGCGTAACTGCTTGACCAGGCTGTCCACCAGCACATGGCCGGTGGGGCCGGGGATATAGCGCATGCCGCCGACTTCCGCGACCACGTTGGGCAGCCCCGGCAGGTTGATGCTGAACAGCCGGCCGCCGATGCGGTCGCCATATTCGAACAGGCCGACACGCAGTTTTTCACCTTGTTCATGCTGCAGGCGCCAGGCGCTGTAGGTGCCGGACACGCCCCCACCGACCACCGCGACATCGAGTTCGAGTTCTTGAGGTTTCATGCTGAAGTCCTTTTCGCTGGAAGGCGGACAGGGAGGTCCGTCGCGACCTAGTATTGTCCAGTTTTGGCGAAATGCCAGTTTGCCATTAGTGCGTGTTTCGGCCCGTGTGTACGGGGCTTTGAAGATTATTGTCGGACAATATTCGAGGCTGCTGGCGCTGGCCGGCGGGGCCCTCTCCGAGGGGGCTTGAACCGTCGCTGCAGCGTTGGACAGGGCCGCGCCAACTGCGTAGTTTTCACGGACTGCGCACAAGGACTCCGCCATGTCTCCGGACCTGACTTCCATCGAGCTGTTTCTCAAGGCCCTGACCCTGGGCAACCTGTCTCGGGCTGCCGAGCAGTCGCACCTGTCGCTGTCGGCCGCCAGCCGGCGTCTGTCGCTGCTGGAGCAGCACTTCAAGGTGGCGCTGCTGACTCGCACCTCCACCGGGGTGCAGCCGACCGCGGCCGGGCAGGCCCTGGCCGAACATGCCCGGAGCATCCTGCGGGCGGTGGATGTGATGCACGCTGACCTGGCCGACTTTGCCAAGGGCGCCACCGGCCGGGTCAGCCTGTACGCCAACAGCTCGGCGATGAGCCAGGAACTGCCCCGGCAATTGACCCAGTGGAGCGACCTGCACCCGGGGATTCGCGTGGACATCCGCGAGGAGCGCAGCCGCGAGATTCTCCTGGCGGTGCGCGACGGCATCGCCGATGTGGGCATCGTTACCACCTTGCCCCAGGCCCGGGACCTGTACTTCAAGCCCTATTGCCGCGACCGTCTGTGCCTGATCGTGCCCCAGGATCACCCGTTCAAGATGAGCCATGCGCGTTTCCAGGACCTGTTGGGCTACGACTTCGTCGGCCTGGAGGACAACGCCGCCATCACCCCGTTGATCACCGAGGCAGCGGCTGCGGTGAGCATGCCTCTGCGCCTGCGGGTGCAGGTGCGCAGCTTCGAGGCGGTGTGCCGGCTGATCGCTGCCGGGCAGGGCGTGGGGGTGTTGCCCCAGGGCGCGGTGCAGATCTTTCGCAAGGAGATGGCCTTGCGTTTTATCGAAATCGACGACCCCTGGGCCGATCGTCAGATGTTCCTGTGCCGACGTCTGGAGCAACCGTCCCTGGCCAGCCGCGAGCTGTTCGACTACCTGGCTGACTGCGACCAGAGCGGAGCGCCGCCGCCCTAGTCGCGCGCCCCTGGCTGGCTGGCGCCGCGAGCCTTCGAATTTTGCGAAGGCGGTTTCCACAATGAGCAATTCCCCTGGGTGCTTCCCCGTGCCCAGAATGGGCTCGCCCTTGCGCTTGACCTGCCTCAATAACAACAACACGTCAGACCAGGAGATACGGCTTGTCCAGGATCAATTCCGCTGTAAAACCGTGCCACCGCATTGCCGTGATCGCCGGTGACGGCATCGGCCGCGAAGTGGTGCCCGAAGGCCTGCGCGTGCTGGAAGCCGTCAGCCGGCGCTTCGGCATCGATCTTGAGTTCGATCATTTCAACTGGTGCAGCGAGCACTACCAGGTCCACGGCAGCATGATGCCCGAGGACTGGGCCGAGCAGATCGGCGACCACGAGGCGATCTTCTTCGGCGCCGTCGGCGCCCCCGACATCGTCCCCGACCATATTGCGGTCTGGGACTCGCTGCTGAAGATCCGCCGCCAGTTCGACCAATACGTGAATATCCGTCCGGTGCGCCTGATGCCCGGAGTGCCGTGCCCCCTGGCCGGACGGGTGCCGGGGGACATCGATTTCATCGTGGTCCGGGAAAACACCGAAGGCGAATATTCCAGCGTCGGTGGCCGCATGTGGGAGGGCACCCCGCGGGAGATTGCCCTGCAGGAGTCGGTGTTCTCCCGTCACGGTGTCGACCGGGTGGTGAAGTACGCCTTTGAACTGGCCAGCCGCCGACCCCGGCGCAATCTGGTGGCGGCCACCAAGTCCAATGGCATCGCTATCACCATGCCGTTCTGGGACGAGCGGGTGGAGCAACTCGCCAAGGCCTATCCCCAGGTCGATACCCGCAAGTTCCACATCGACATTCTCTGCGCGCACTTCGTCCAGCACCCGGACTGGTTCGATGTGGTGGTGGCTTCCAATCTGTTTGGCGACATCCTTTCCGACCTGGGTCCGGCCTGTACCGGGACCATCGGCATTGCACCCTCGGCCAACCTCAATCCGGAGCGTCTGTACCCTTCGCTGTTCGAGCCGGTGCACGGTTCGGCGCCGGACATCGCCGGTCTCGGGGTGGCCAACCCGATCGGCCAGATCTGGTCGGCGGCCCTGATGATCGAACACCTGGGGCAGGGCGACGAGCTCTACCAACGGGCCGCGGCGGCGATTGTCGGAAGCATCGAGACGGTGCTCGCCGAAGGCCCGCGCACCCGGGAAATGGGCGGCAACGCCAGCACCGTGGAAGTGGGTAGGGCGATTGCCGAGTGTCTGGCTGGAAACAGGAGCTGAGCTGATGAGTCTGGAACACTACATCGACAACCAATGGCAAGCCTCGTCCTGGGCCGAGGACATTCCGGTACTCGACCCCAGCACCGGCATCAGCTACGCGCGCATCGCCCGCGGCACTGCCGAGGACATCGACCTGGCGGTGCAGGCCGCGCAGCGGGCCCTGGGGGACAACTTCGATGGACCCTGGGGCAGCCTTTCGGCACTGGAACGTGGGCGCCTGCTGGCGCGTCTGGGCCAGGCGGTGCTGGAGCACCATGAAGAGCTGGCGCAGATCGAGGCCCGTGACACCGGCAAGGCGCTGAAGGTGGCCCGGGCCGACGTCACGGCCCTCGCGCGCTACTTCGAGTACTACGCCGGGGCCGCCGACAAACTCCACGGCGACACCTTGCCCTATCAGGCCGGCTACACCGTGCTCACCGTGCGCGAGCCCCACGGCGTCACCGGGCACATCATTCCCTGGAACTACCCGATGCAGATCTTCGGCCGCAGCGTCGGCGCCGCTCTGGCGGCGGGCAACGCCTGTGTGGTCAAACCCGCCGAGGACGCCAGCCTGTCGCTGCTGCGGCTGGCGGAACTGGCGGCCAAGGTCGGTTTTCCGGCAGGCACGATCAACGTGGTCAGCGGCTATGGCCACGAAGCCGGCGCGGCGTTGTGCGCCCATCCTGGCGTCGCGCATATCTCCTTCACCGGTTCCACCGGCACCGGCGCCCTGGTGGCCAAGGCCGCCGCCGAGCGCCATTGCCCGGTGACCCTGGAGCTGGGGGGCAAGTCGCCGCAGATCGTGTTTGCCGACGCCGATGTGGAGCGGGCGCTGCCGGTACTGATCAACGCCATCGTGCAGAACAGCGGCCAGACCTGTTCTGCCGGCAGCCGCCTACTGGTGCAACGCAGCCTCTACGAACCGCTGCTGGAGCGCCTGGCCCAGTGCTTTGGCCAACTACGTGCCGGGCCCTCGGAGCTGGACCTGGACCTGGGCCCGCTGATCAATCAGAAGCAGCTGCGCCAGGTGCGCGAATTCGTCCGTGAGGCCGAAGCCGCCGGCATCCCGGTGGCGGCGCGCGGGCAGGTGGTGGCCGAGGCCGGCAGCGGTGGCTACTTCCAGGAGGCGGTGCTGTTTCGCGATGTACCGCCAGACAGCCGTCTGGCCCGGGAGGAAGTGTTCGGCCCGGTGCTGGCGGTGATGCCCTTCGAGGACGAGGCCGACGCCATCCGCCTGGCCAATGACAGCGCCTTCGGCCTGGTGGCCGGGGTCTGGACCCGGGACGGTGCGCGGCAGTTGCGCATGGCCCACAAGCTGCGTTGCGGCCAGGTGTTCATCAACAACTACGGCGCCGGAGGCGGTGTCGAACTGCCCTTCGGCGGGGTCAAGGCCAGCGGTTATGGCCGGGAGAAGGGCTTCGAGGCGCTGCTGGGTTTCACCACCTTGAAGACCATTGCCATTCGTCACGACTGAGGGCCGCCACGACGGCGGCCCATAACAACAAAAACAGGAGTCACTCCCATGCGTCTAGCCAACAAGACTGCCATCGTCACCGGCGCCGGTTCCGGCTTTGGTGAAGGTATCGCCAAGACTTTCGCCCAGCAGGGCGCCCGGGTCATCGTCGCCGACATGAACGCCACGGGCGGCCAGCGGGTGGTGGACCAGATCCGCGCCGCTGGCGGCCAGGCCCACTTCATCGAGGTCAACGTGGCCCAGGACGCCAGCGTTGGCGACCTGCTGCGCAATACCCTGGAGCAATACGGCGGCCTGGACATCGTGGTCAACAACGCCGGCACCACCCACCGCAACCGGCCGATGCTGGAAGTGGACGAGGCCGAGTTCGACCGGGTGTTTGCGGTCAACGTGAAAAGCATCTACCTCAGCGCCAAGCACTTCGTGCCGCATTTTCGCGGCCAGGGCGGCGGGGTGTTCATCAATATCGCCTCCACCGCGGCGATCCGGCCGCGCCCGGGGCTGGTCTGGTACAACGGCAGCAAGGGCGCGGTGGTGGTGATGAGCAAGACCATGGCCGCCGAGCTCGGGCCGGACAACATTCGCGTCAATTGCGTCAACCCGGTGGTCGGCGCCACGGCCCTGCTCAGTGAGTTCATGGGCGTGCCGGACACCCCGGAAAACCGCCAGAAATTCATGGCCAGCATTCCCCTGGGACGTTTCTCCACCCCTCAGGACGTGGCCAACGCCTGTCTGTACCTGGCCTCCGATGAGGCGGCCTTTATCACCGGCACCTGCCTGGAAGTGGATGGTGGACGCTGCGTCTGATGATCTGTAGAAAGCCCTTTGGCTAAATCCAAACCCAGCTACGGAGTGCAGTCGACATGTGTGGGATCGATAACAACACTAGCCACCCCAATACCAAGCAGCTGCTTGAAGGCCTGCCCAAGAACTGGGGCAAGTGGGGCCCGGACGACGAGGTGGGTGCCCTCAACTACCTGCAACAGGCCGAAGTGCTACGGGGCGTGGCCGCCGTGCGCCAGGGCAAGACCTTCACCCTGCAAGTGCAGATCGGCCACCCCGGCGGCGACCCGATGTGGCCGGCGCGCAACCCCTCGATGCGCTTCAACACCCTGGACCGCAGCCACTATCAGGCCGGCAAGCAGCCGTCCATGACCGGCGGTGCCGAGTACTGCGACGACGTGATCTTCATGCAGCTGCAGGGCTCGACCCAGTACGACGCCCTGGGCCACGCCTGGTACGACAACCAGCTGTGGAACGGCTACGACGCCAGCAGCACCGTTGGCGGCATGGCCAAGGCCAGCGTGCTGCCGATTGCCGAGCGTGGCGTGGTAGGCCGCGCGGTACTGATCGACATGGCCCGCCACCGCGGCAAGAAGTACCTGGGGCGCGGCGAGACCTTCAATCACCTGGACCTGCTGGCCGCCACCAAGGCCCAGGGCGTGGCCATCGAGAAGCGCGACATCCTGATCATCCGTACCGGCTCCATGGGTGCCTTCTACGAGTACGGCAAGACCGAGTTCTTCAAGGATCTGGTGGAGCCGGGGCTGACCTACAGTCGCGAACTGGTGGACTGGTTCAACCAGATGGAAATCCCCAATCTGGTGACCGACACCATTGCCAACGAAGTGATCACCGACCCGGTGTCCGGGGTGCAGATTCCGCTGCACTGCGCGCTGATGCGCAACCTGGGGATCGCCTTCACCGAGATCGTGCTGCTCGAAGACCTGGCCGAGGATTGCGCCGCCGACGGCCAGTGGACCTTCCTCTACACCGCCGCGCCGTTGAAGATCGTCGGCGGCAGCGGGGCACCGGTGAACCCCATCGTCATCAAGTAGCCGGCGCTTGCTGGTGGAGAGGCGGGCGCAGGGTTTATCCTGCGCCCCCTCACCAAGACCGATAGGGATCATCGACCGATCATGCATGACGATTCGCACTCGCCGGACTGCAGCTGCTGCCTGGATCACGCCAATGCCCATCAGGGCGTACTCGATACCCTGGAGTTGATGGCCGACCACCCCGAGGCCAGCGAGGACGACATCGTCCAACTGCTGCAGGAGCGTGGCTACTCGGCCATCGCCGCGGAAAAACTCAACGCCTTCGTGCCATCGGCCCTGGCCTGGATCGTGCTCAAGCGCCTGGGGGTGAAACACCTGCCCAACCACTTCATCGCCCTGGATGAGGAGGGCGAGGAGGTCCGGGTTCCGGTGGCCGGCCAGCACTACTTCACCGCCGCGCTGACCCTGGCATACGACACCTTTGAAAACGGCTGGAGCAAGGTGCTGCCGCGCAAGACCTACGAAATGGTGGCTGGCCGCAGCGCCGAAATGGCCATGGCCAACGAGGCGCTGTATGCCGGGGAGTCCTTGCAGGGGTCCACCCTGGAGCCCGTGCAACTGCTGCGTCTGGATGCCAAGGCGGCGCTTGAGTAAACGCCCGGCTCGACACTGGCGGGCCGCAGGTTATGGGGTTACCCTGCGGCACTTTTTTCGAGACCGATATGGACCTTCGCCTCCCGTGACCGATACCTGCCCGCCAAACTGCGCGCACTGCGCCCAATACCCTGATCACCAGACCGCCCACCAGGCCGTGGTCGAAGCCCTGCAAGTGATGGGCGCCCACCCCAAGGCCAGCGAAGACGAAATCGTCCAGATGCTCCAGGCGCGTGGCTACTCGGCCATCGTCGCCGAGAAGCTCAACGCCTTTGTGCCCTCGGCCCTGAGCTGGCCGCTGCTCAAGCGCCTGGGGGTGGAGTCCTTCGTCGGTCACTTCATCGCCTACGACGACAATGACCAGGAGGTGAAAATCCCGGTTTCCAGCCAGCACTATTTCACCGCCGCGCTGATGCTGGCCTACAACACGCTCGAAGAGGGCTGGAGCGAGGAGTTGCCGCACAGCACCTTTGTCAGCGTGACTCAACACAGCGCCGAGATGAACGCGGCGAATAAGGTGCTGAACCAGGGCGGCAGCCTGGAGGGCGGGACGATCGGGCCCCTGAAGTTGCTGCGGCTGAGCGCCAGCGAGGTGCTGGAGCAAACGCCTAGCTGATGTAGATGATCTTCGACACCAGCTCCGCGCTGTTCTTGGCCTGGAGCTTCTTCATCAGCCGGGCGCGATGGACTTCCACGGTGCGGTGGGAAATCGCCAGTTTGCGCGCCACTTCCTTGCAGGTCAGGCCGTTGACGATGTGCAGGGAGATTTCCCGCTCGCGAGGGGTCAGGCGCACGGTCGGCGCCAATCGCCGGTCCAGGCGTTCGAAGTGCCAGATCATCAGCCCGAACGGGTCGTCCGGGGTCAGGGAAAAGCCGTGGGCCCGAGCCCAGAACACCTCACCATCGCGGTGCTGCATGAAGCGTTCGTCGGTATAGGAAGCGCCTTGGCCGTTGCGCAGCCAGTGTTCGCTGCGTTCGCCAATGCTCTGGTAATCGGCCTGGGAGGGATACAGCAACAGGGTCAGGTGATCCAGCAGCTGCTCGCGCTCATAGCCGAACAGGTGCAGGAAGGCCTGGTTGCAATCGAGCATGCGCCGATGCCCAGTGATCAACTGCGGTGCGGGTGAAACCTGGAAAGCCAGGCGCTCGAGGTCCTGGAGCTGCTGGGCATGTACGGTCATTGGGCATCCTGCCTCGTGGGGGTTGGTGCGCCGCTCTAGCTGGGCAGGCACTACTTACTGCTGTACGTAGTTGCCCCAACTAGCGTCTGATTTCGGCGCTCGCCATTGTATGGAATGCCCGCTTCAAGCACAGAAGAAAATCACTATGACCCATGCTTCCGTATCCATTGTTGCTGCTGCCCACACGCCTTTCGGTCGTCTGCAGGGCTCGACCCTTGAGGACCTGATTGTCCAGGTCACTCGTGAAGCCCTGGCGGATGCCGCGATTGACGCGGCCGAGATCGACGCCCTGTTCCTCGGGCACTTCAACTCAGGCCTGGTGCCGGACGGCTTTGCTGCCTCACTGATGCTGCAGGCCGACCCGCAACTGCGCTTCAAACCGGCGACCCGCTGCGAGAACGCCTGCGCCTCGGGCTCGGCAGCGATCCAGGCCGGGGTCAACGCGATCCGCAGCGGCGCCGCCGAACTGGTGCTGGTGGTGGGGGCGGAAAAGATGACCGGCAACTCCACCGCCGAAGTCACCCAAGCGCTGGCCGGGGCCGGTTACCAGAACGATCCCCAGGAGGCCGGCCTGAGCTTTGCGCAGCTGTTTGCCCGGGTCGCGCAGCAGTACACCGAGCGCTACCACAGCCCGCTGGCCTCGATGGCGGCGATTGCGGTGAAGAACCACGCCAATGCCATGGCCAACCCGTTGGCGCAGATGCACCGGCCGATGGACTTCGAGCATTGCAACAATGTTTCCCAGAGCAATCCGCTGATCGCGCCGTCGCTGCGCCTCACCGACTGCTCGCTGATCAGTGACGGCGCGGCGGCCATTATCCTGGCGTCACCGCAGCGCGCCCGTTCGTTCCGGCGCGAGGTGGCGATCCGCGCCCTGAGCCAGGTCAATGACCTGCTGCCGATGGCCAGCCGCGACATCCTGGCCTTCGACGGTCCGCAGCGGGCCATTCACGGCGCCTTGCGCGAGGCCGGGGTGAGCCTGGGGGACATGAACTTCGCCGAGGTCCACGACTGTTTCACCATCGCCGAGCTGTTGATCTACGAGGCCATGGGCCTGGCGCCCAGGGGCCAAGGCCATCGGGCGCTGGATGAGGGCATCGTGCGCCAGGGCGGTCGTTTGCCGGTGAACCTGTCCGGTGGACTCAAGGCCAAGGGCCACCCGGTGGGCGCCACCGGGGTCTCGATGCATGCCCTGGGCTTTCGCCAATTGATCGGCGAACCGATTGGCCTCGGCGTGCCCCGTGCCGAATTCGGCTTGCTGTTCAACATGGGCGGAATGGCCGTGGCCAACTACGCCTCGGTCCTGCAAGCGGTCAGGGCCTGAGATGAACATCGCTCATTGGCTGCTGGATGCGGCTCAACGCTGGCCCCAGCGTCCAGCGCTGTTCGAGGGCAACCGCCAGGTGGCCGACTACCAGGACTTCGCGGCGCGGGTCCGGGCTCGGGCCCTGCACTTGCGCCACGGCCATGGCATCGCCCCGGGGGAGCGGGTGGCGTTGCTGATGAAGAACAGTTGCGACTACCTGGAGCTGCTCTACGCCATCTGGTGGAGCGGGGCGGTGGCGGTGCCGGTCAACAGCAAGCTGCATCCGCGGGAGGCAGCCTGGATCGTCGGCAACGCCGGGGCCCGGGCGATTTATACCGACAGCGGTCGGACTTTCGAGCTCCAGGACTTGCCGGACAACTGCCGCGAGTTGCCTGGTTACGCCACCCCCGTGCCGGCTGCAGCCCCGGGCCACGAGCTGCTGGAGCCCTGCCCGCGCGGGGATAACGAGCTGGCCTGGCTGTTCTACACCTCGGGCACCACCGGCCGTTCCAAGGGGGTGATGCTGTCTCACGGCAACCTGATGGCCATGTCGCTGTGCTACCCACTGGATGTGGACCCGGTGCAGGCCCTTGATGCGGTGGTCTATGCCGCGCCGATGTCTCACGGGGCCGGGCTCTACAACTTCATTCACGTGCGCTGCGGTGCCCGGCATGTGGTGCCGGAGTCACGGGGGTTCGATGCGGCGGAGCTGTTCGGGCTGGCGCAGCAACTGGGACAGGTCAGCCTGTTTGCCGCGCCGACCATGGTCAAGCGCATGGTGGAGCAGGCTCGTCGCCAGGGGTATTCGGGCGAGGGGATCAAGACCATTGTCTACGGCGGGGCGCCCATGTACCTGGCGGACCTGGGCCAGGCCCTGGACACCTTCGGCCCGCGGCTGGTGCAGATCTACGGCCAGGGCGAGTGCCCGATGACCATCAGCGCCCTGTCCCGGGAGCTGATCGCCGACCGCGAGCACCCCGACTGGCCCGCGATCGCGGCCTCGGTGGGGCGGCCACAGTCCTGTGTGGAGGTGCGGATAGTCGGTGCCGACGGGCAGTTCCTGACGCCCGGCGAACCCGGGGAGATCGCCGTGCGCGGTGCCCCGGTGATGCACGGTTACTGGGACAACCCGCCAGCCACTCAGGCGACTCTGGTGTACGGCTGGTTGCTTACCGGCGATATCGGTTTCCTCGACAGTCGCGGGTTTCTGACCCTCACGGACCGCTCCAAGGATGTGATCATTTCCGGCGGCAGCAATATCTATCCCCGGGAAGTGGAAGAGGTGCTGATGCAGCATCCCGAGGTGTTCGAGGTCTGCGTGGTGGGAGAGGCGGATGCCGAGTGGGGCGAGGCGGTGGTGGCCTTCGTGGTGCTGCGTTCTCCTGGCGGCCTCGATCCACAGGCGCTCAACCATTGGTTCGTGACCCGCATGGCCTCGTTCAAGAAACCCAGGAAATACCTGTTCTGCAGCGAGCTGCCCAAGAACAGTTACGGCAAGATTCTCAAGACCCGCTTGCGGCAGTGGTTGCAGGACCCCACAGGGTCCGTCGCCGACCTCTGAACGATTTTTCCATGGACAGCAATACGACAGGAGTCTCCAAGCATGGACGTGTCCTCTTGCAATCCCCGGCGCCAGCGGCGCCGGGCTTTTATCGGCGCTACCTCGGGCCACTTGATCGAGTGGTACGACTACGGCGTCTACGGGTTCCTGGCGCTGTACATCGGCAAGGCGTTCTTCGTCTCCGATGACCCCACCAGCAGCCTCTTGGCAAGTTTTGCGGCCTTTGCCCTGAGCTTTTTCATCCGTCCTCTGGGCGGGCTGTTCTTCGGTCCCCTGGCGGACAAGATCGGTCGGCGCAAGACCCTGATCACCGTACTGCTGCTGATGGCCGGTTCCACCTGCCTGCTGGGCCTGTTGCCGACCTACGCCAGCATCGGCATCGCCGCGCCGATCCTCCTGGTACTGATCCGCTGCGTGCAGGGGTTTTCTGCCGGAGGCGAGATCGGCACCATCACCAGCTTCATTTCCGAGTACGCCGGACCTGGGCGCCGGGGCTTCGCCACCTGCTGGCTGATGGTCACCGCGGTGCTCGGCCTGCTGCTGGGCGGCGCCGTGGCCAATGGCATGACCTGGGCCCTGGGGGCCGAGCTGATGCAGGACTGGGGCTGGCGGATTCCATTCCTGATCGCCGGGCCCCTGGGGTTCATCTCGCTGTACATCCGCCTGAAGCTCGAAGACAGCCCGGAGTTCCTGGCCCTGGTGCACGCCGGAGAAACCTCCAAGGCGCCGCTGCGGGAAGTCTGGCAGTGGAAACGCTCGATTGCCCTGGTGTTCTTCATCATCACCCTGCACAGCTCGATCTTTTACCTGGTGCTGACCTTCGCTTCGACCTACATGTCCAACACCCTCAAGTTCGACAGCGGCACCACCTTGCTTTACGTGTTCGTCGCCAGCCTCTCGGCGGCGCTGGTCATGCCCCTGGGCGGCGCCTTCACCGATCGCTACGGACGCAAGCCGTTCCTGATGGTGATCGGCACCCTGGCCACCCTGGCCATGTACTGGTTCTTCAAGTCGGCGCCCAACGCCACCCCGGCCACGTTGTTCTGGCCGCTGATGGCAGTGGCGATCCTGTTCGGGCTCTACGCCTCCTCGACCTACGCCCTGATGAGCGAACTGCTGCCGACCCGCATCCGCTCCACCGGGATTGCCGTGGCCTACAACATCCCCGTTGCGGTGTTCGGGGGCAGTGCGCCGCTGATCTCCACCTGGCTGATCAAGCTCACCGGCGACATCACCGCGCCCTGGTACTTCTACGTGGCCACCGGGGTGGTGTCGTTGATTGCCCTGGTGGTGCTGCGCAAGGAGGACTTTGTCGCCTGCGCTCCCGGCTCGCACAACCACGACAGCCTGAGCCCCCCGTTGCTGGTCAACCCGGCGCCCTGAGCCAGCAGGCCGGTTACGGCCTGGAGGTTCAGCAAGTGGGGGACTCAGAAGCCTTGGGGTTTCCAGCATGCCGCCGGTGGCGCGGCACCGGCACAGGCGCGGTTTTGGCTATACAGCGGTTTTGCCGGCTTGCGGGTTACCGCGCTGTTGCGGGTCCTGATGCAGGTGCGGGTATAGCGGTGCATCTGGTTCAGCGCCAGGTTGCGCAGCCCCTTGGGGCAGATCAACAGGGCCTCGCCGAAAGAGAAGAGTTGAAAGCCCTGAACTTCCAGGCGCTGCTCAGAGGTCAGGCGGGTGTTCCACATCAGTGGGTCCAGGTCATGCAGTTCGAGGTCATCGTGCAGCACGAATCGTTCGATTCCGTCCTGACGCACGTCGAGGCTGCCGGCGGCCTTGTAGGTGATCTGACTCATGGCTCCGGGCAGCACCAGAAGAAATGCTGCGGCCAGGAGCAGGGTGCACATCAGGGCATAGAAGACCCGTTTGTAGGGACTACCGGCCTTGCAGTAGAAGAACACGATGGGCAGCAAGGAGAAGAGCAGCCCCAGGAAGTTCAACAAGGCTGGTAAGTGCGGCGAGTCATTGGACACTTCGTTGCTGTAGGCATTGATGATCAGCAGGCTGGTGAAGATCCCCGAGATCACCGTGCCCAGCAGGCAGAGTGTCAGGGTCACGAACAGGCCACCCCAGGTGCCTCTGCCCGCAGCGGGGTGTTTCTCCAGACTGCTGTGGATCACGCGTTTGAACGCGGGGCGTGACATCACCAGCCCTGTCACCAGTACCACCATCGCCACCAGTATCAGCGACGCCAGTGCCTCACCCAGATGCACGTAGTAGCTGAGCACGATCAGGGTCATGAAGCCTGCCAGGACCGGCAAGGTCAGCCATACCACCACATCTTTCATGTGTTCTGGAGTGTTGCGAAACACATCGTTTGCCAGCCCGAACAGCAGGGTGGTGACCGTAAGCAGCAGCAAGTAGATCAGCATGAGAAACAGCACCATGACCAGCCAGACCACCAACGCCGATCTAGCATCGATGGAGGCCATGAACAGGTCGGTGCGGCCGATGGCCCGGGTGTACATGTACAGGCTGAACAACCCCAGCGCGGCGGCGCTCAGGCCGATGGCGGTGCCGATCTGGCTCCAGTAGTTGAGGACGCGTTTGAGGTTTTTCCTGAACACCTCTTCGAAGGTGGGTCCTGCGACTTGCATGTGGGCACTCCCTGGCAACGGCGATGGCGGCGGGAGTAGAGCAAGACGAGGGGGGCTCTGTCGATGCTTTTGCACGCAGGACCAGGCTCCGACAGGGCCGGTCCCTGGCCCAGTCCTTCAGGCTCGCGCCTCAGCGGTATTGCGCCGCCGCTTGCACAGGGAGCCGCCCCTTGCGCCCGGCTGTCAGGCGATAGGCAATGGCCAGCCAGACGAACCACGCCGGCATCACGCACAGGGCCAGGCGGGTGTCCGGGCGCAGGGCCAGCAACGCCAGGACGAACAGCAGGAACGCCAGGGCGAACCAGGCCATGGGCACGCCGCCGGGCATCTTGTATTGGGAAGCGGCGTGCAGTTCAGGGTGCTTTTTGCGGTAGGCGATGTAGGACGCGAGGATGGTCGACCAGGTGAAGATCACCAGGATCGCCGACACCGTCGACACCAGGGTGAAGGCGGTCATCACCTCTGGAACCACGTACAGCAACAGCACCCCCAGCAGCATCAGCAGGCTGGTGAAGGCCAGGCTGATCACCGGCACGCTATGCCCCGACAGGCGTTTGAACAAGCGTGGCGCGTTGCCCTGGTCCGCCAGGCCGAAGAGCATGCGGCTGGCGGAGAACACGCCGCTGTTGGCCGAGGACGCCGCCGAGGTCAGTACCACGAAGTTGACGATGCCCGCCGCGGCCGGGAAGCCGGCGATCAGGAACAACTCCACGAACGGGCTTTTGCTCGGCGATACCTGCTGCCAGGAGGTCACGGCGATGATGCACGCCAGAGCCAGCACGTAGAACAGGATGATGCGCAGCGGAATCGCGTTGATGGCCCTGGGCAGGGTCCGGCGCGGGTCGCGGGTCTCCGCTGCCGCGGTGCCGATCAGCTCGGTGCCGGCAAAGGAGAAGATTGCCATCTGGAAACCGGCGAAGAAGCCCAGCAGGCCGTTGGGAAAGGCGGCTTGGCGGTCCAGCAGGTGGCTCAGGGAGGCGCTCACCCCGGAAGGTGAGACAAAGGCGCTGGCGATCAGCACCAGACTCACCGCGATCAGGGTGACCACGGCGATGATCTTGATGATGGCGAACCAGAACTCCACCTCGCCGAACAGTTTCACCGTCAGCACGTTGAGGGCGAACAGGGTCAGCATCATGGCGATGGCGGGAATCCAGGCCGGTACATCGGGGAACCAGTACTGGAAGAAGCCGCCCACCACCACAGCGTCGCCCACCACCGCCACACTCCAGCTCAGCCAGTAGGACCAGCCGAGGAAGAACGCCGCCTGGGGGCCCAGGTAGGCACCGGCGAAATCGGCAAAGCTCTTGAAGTTCAGGTTGGACAGCAGCAGCTCGCCCATGGCGCGCATCACCAGGTACACGAACAGGCCGATGATCATGTAGATCAGGATGATCGAGGTGCCGGACATGGCGATGATCTTGCCCGAGCCCATGAACAGCCCGGTGCCGATGGCGCCACCCATGGCCATGAGCTGGATATGACGGTTATGCAGGGTGCGTTGCAGCGTCGGGTGCTCGCAGGCCCCGAAGGTATCTGGATTCATCACAAAACCTCTTGATTTTATAGTTGTCGAGTTTTGGCAGTGGAAGGTCGTAGGGGGCTGCGGTCTGTGATTGTTGTGGTGCAGCCGGTTCAGGTAATGCCCGTGAACAGGGGCACGAGGCCGGTTCCCTGTTCATGGGCCACGGGAGCGCTCTTTCAGCCGGCGGCGATCCGTCGCGGTGCCGTCGCCAGGGGGGCGGGGCGCGGTTGGAGCAACTGGTACAGGTCCTTGATATTGGCCGGCGTAGGCACCAGCTGGATCTGCTCGCCGATGCCGTGCTGGCGTGCCAGGTCATGCAGGTAGCGCAGGGACGCGAAGTCTTCCAGGGCGAAACCCACCGAGTCGAACACCGTGACTTGGGCCTCGTGCTCGCGGCCCGGAGCCAGGCCCTGGGCAATGCGGAAGTACTCGATGACCGGGAAGTGTGCCGGCATCTGCTGGATATCGCCTTCGATGCGGGTCTGGGGTTCGAATTCGACGATCACCCGGGCGTTGCGCAGGATGTCCGCGTGCAGCTCGGTCTTGCCCGGGCAATCGCCGCCTACGGCGTTGAGGTGCATGCCCGGCTCGATCAGTTCGGGGGTGAGGATGGTGGCGTAGGCCTTGTCCGCGGTGACCGTGGTCACGATGTCCGCGCCCTTGACCGCATCGGCTACCGAGTCGGCGATGCGCACCTCGAGTCCCGGCCAGGCCTGCAGGTTGAGCTTGAGCTTATGGGACGCTTCGACGTCGATATCGAAGATCCGCAGCTCGTTGATGCCGAGCATTTCATGGAAGGCGATGGCCTGGAATTCACTCTGGGCGCCGTTGCCGATCAGCGCCATGCGGCGGGCGTCCTGGCGCGCCAGGGATTGCGCCACCAGGGCTGAAGTGGCGGCGGTGCGTACCGCGGTGGTCAGGGTCAGCTCGCTGAGCAGCACCGGGTAGCCGCTGTCGACCTGGGCCAGCACGCCGAAAGCCATCACCGTCAGCAGGTGCCGGGCGGGATTGCCGGGGTGGCCGTTGACGTACTTGAACGCGTATTGCTGACCATCGTCGGCGGGCATCAGCTCGATGACCCCGGTGGCGGAGTGGTTGGCGGTGCGCGGGGATTTCTCGAAGGCTTGCCAGCGCTGGTAGTCGGCCTGGATGTAGCCGGCCATTTCCCGGATCGCCCGGGCTATGCCCAGGCGTGAATACAGGTCCGCTGCGTGATCCACATCGATGAACAAGGTCATGTCTTTTCCCTCTCGGTCAGAACGTTGAAAACTGCTGGGCGGTGCGACGCTGGCGCATTAGCGGTTGGCATGGCCGTGGAGCACATTGACCGCGTTGATGCCGATCTCATCCACCATGTAACCGCCCTCCATGACGAACAAGGTGGGTACGCCCACGCTGGCGATGACCTGGCCCATGCCGAGGAAATCCTCGCTTTCCAGAAGGAAGTGGCTGATGGGATCGTCCTTGAAGGTGTCGACGCCCAGGGACACCACCAGTAGCTCCGGGGAGAACTCGCGAAGCCGGGCACAGGCCTGGATCAGTGCTTCCCGGTAGCGCTGCCAGGTGGTGCCTCGGGGCAGTGGGAAGTTCAGGTTGCAGCCTTCGCCGGCCCCGGCCCCACGCTCTGCGGCGAACCCCGAGTAATAGGGGTAGGACACCGCCGGATCGCCGTGCAGCGAGACGAACAGCACGTCATCACGCTCGTAGAAAATGTTCTGGGTGCCGTTGCCGTGGTGGAAGTCCACGTCCAGCACCGCCACGCGCTTCGCGCCCCGGGTCACGGCGTGTTGCGCGGCAATGGCGGCGTTGTTCAGGTAGCAGTAGCCCCCCATGTATTCCCGGGCCGCGTGATGGCCCGGCGGACGGCACAGGGCAAAGGCACTGTCGTGGCCTTCGTCGATCAGCGCCAGGCCGGTGAGGGCGATATCGGCGCTGGTGCGCACGGCATTCCAGGTGGTGGCGGTGATGGGCGAGCCGGCATCCATGGCGAAGAAGCCCAGCTTGCCGTCGATGAACTCCGGCACCTGCTGGTTGGCCAGGTCGCGTACCGGCCACACCAGGGGCAGGGCGTCGTGGCTGCGGCCAGTGGCGTGCCATTCGCTCCAGGCGCTTTCCAGGAAGGTCACGTAGCGTTCGCTGTGGGCGGCGACGTAGCAGGAGCGGTCGAAACTGCGGGGGACGATGATGTCGCCAAGCCCCACGTGCCTGACCCGGTCGCGGACCGTATCGGCCCGGCTGGGTTGCTCGAAGGAGGGCTTGAGCACCCCATCCTTCAACTCGGTGCCGTGGTGCAGGCGGTGGGATTCGCTGAAGACGGTAAGCATGCTGAACGCATCCATTGTGGTTGTCCGGTGCAAATAGTTTGTTCCGGCATGCCTGCGACTTCTTTGCTTTTTGTTCTGATGGAATTAGAGTTTTGGGTAATATTTTTCCATTGGGAGGCTGATTGTGAAAAAAATGACTCGAAGGGTGTCCCTGGACGAAACCGACCTGGCAATCCTCGCCCTGCTGCAGCAGGACGCGAGCATTTCCAATGCCGAACTCAGTGAGCGCCTGTCCCTGAGCCTCACCCCCTGCTGGCGCCGACGCAAACGCATGGAAGAGGAAGGGGTGATCAAGGATTACCAGGCCAACCTCGACCGGCGCCTGCTGGGGCTGGACATCATGGCCTTCGTGCATGTGCGTTTTGCCACCCACTCCGACCAGACGCCGGATGACTTCGAGGCGGTGATCATGCGGCTGCCCGAGGTCCAGGCCTGCCACAAGATCACCGGTGACGCCGACTACCTGTTGCAGGTGCTGGCCCAGGACCTGGACAGCTACAGCGATTTTGTCGAGCAGGTGCTCAGGCGCCAGCCGGGCATCGCCTCGATCCAGTCGAGCCTGGCGCTGCGGGAGATCAAGGCCACCAGCCGCCTGGCGATTGCCCCGGCACCGGCCCGTTGAATCGAACCCGGGTTACTGGAACTCTCCGGACTCCAGGCAGAACGCGACCAGGGCCTGGTCGCTGTCCAGGTTGAGTTTGCGGATCGCCGAGATCTTCTGTGCGCTGACGGTCTTGACACTGCGCTTGAGGTTGGCGGCGATCTGCATCATCGATTCGCCCCGCACGAAGTGCCGCAGCACCTCGTATTCCTTGGGCGTGAGGCTGCTCAAGCCGTCGGCCATGGAGCGCACCGGGCTGCTCAGAAGCTCGTTCTGTTCAAGGCTTGGCGGGTAATGGATGCGTCCCAGGCGGACGTTCTTCAAGGCGCACAGCAGCTCGCTCATGTCGTGGCGCTTGAGCAGGACCGAGCGCACACCAATGTCGTACAGCGCCGCGACGATCATCGGGTTGGACATCATGGTCAACACCAGCACCTGGACCCGTGGAAAGTGGCGGATCAGGTAGGTCACCAGACGGATGCCGTCGCCGAACTTCTCGTCGCCCTCCATGAAGTAATCGGTAATCACCACGTCGATCCGCGGGTCGTCCGAGAGTTGCTGGATCAGCGCGCTGGGGGTGGTGACGGCGGCCACCACCTCGTACTTGGGTGTCTTGTGCAACAGGTCGCTGACGGCAGCGAGCACCAGGGGATGATCGTCGGCCAGGGCAACTCGGATTTTTTTCATGGTGGACACGATCCATTTTCTATAGGAAATGCGCAGAGATGCGAGTGCAGCGAGAGCTCAGTCGGGCTGGCTGATGTCCTGCAAGGCGTGCAGCAGCGTCAGGCTATTCGCGCGCGTGGTGGGCGTCAAACCGGCTTGTCGCAGGCTATGTCCCAAGGCTTCCAGCTGTTGAATCAAGGTGTCGTAGCCGGTCACCGCCAGGGACCCGCGGATCCGATGCAGCAGGTGGAAGATGTGTGGGTAATCCTGTCTGTCGATGGCCTGGCGCAATTGTTCGAGGTCCACCGCCATGGTGCTGATGAATATCTGTCGCAGGTTGCTCGATAGGCTCGCAGGTTCCGGGGGCTGGCGCAGGGTGGAGGGCGAAGCCTCGTCTTCCTGCGGGTCGAGCTGGGTGAGCCGCAGCAGGCTGGCCCGCAGGGTCTGCAAGGGCACCGGCTTGACCAGCCAGGCGTCCATGCCGGCGGCCTGGCACCGGGTCTCCTCGTCACACATGGCATTGGCGGTGATGCCGATGATGGGGCGGTCATCCCCTGAGGCCCGCAGGATGCAAGTGAGTTCGTAACCGTTCATGCGCGGCATGTTGACGTCGGTCAGCAACAGGTCGTAGTCGCCCACGCGCCACAGGTCCAGGGCTTCGGCGCCATCGGCGGCCAGGGTGCTGCGGCAGCCCAGTTGCTGCAGTTGATGGCTCAGGGTCGCCTGGTTGATGGGGTTGTCCTCGGCCACCAGCACGTTCAGTCCCAGGGCCGGCAGGGCGCTGAGTTCCTCGGCCTGCTCGCTGGGGGTGTCGGCGGGACGCCCCAGGCTGCGTTCGATCAGCCGGCCGATGGCACTGAAATCACAGGCTTGGGCAAGGTTCGCGCCGGGGCCCTGGTAATGGCCTCCCAGGTCGATGCGGATCAAGCCGCTGGCCTGCTGCGGGGCCGTGTCGGGGCTGTCGTCCAGTAGGCACAGGACAATGCCCGGGGCCTGGGGCGCGGGGTTCGAGCCTTCCAGGGGGCTGGCTCGGGCGCCCCATTTTTCCAGCCACTGGCACAGGTTGCTGCTGAGTTCATGGTGGGGGCTCTGGACATAGACCCGGGCGCCGCTGAGCTCCGGCTGGCGTTCGGCGAGGGGCTCGCTGGCCACCGGCAGATCCAATTGCAGGGAGAAACTGCTGCCCAGGCCCAGTTCGCTGGTGAGGTGGATCCGGCTCCCCATCAGCGCGGCCAGTTTGGCGCAGATCGACAGGCCCAGGCCCGCGCCGTGCACGGTGTGGGAGTGGGTATCGATCTGATAGAAGGGGATGAACAGTTGCTGCTGTTCCTCCTGGCCGATGCCGATGCCGGTGTCCGCCACTTGCAGCGATAGCCGTGTCCGGCCGTCACTGCCGGGTTCGGCCCGGGCGCGGACGATCACCTGCCCGGAATGGGTGAACTTGATCGCATTGCTGATCAGGTTGGTGAGGATCTGGCTGATCCGCCCGGGGTCGCCGAGCAGGGCCTGGGGCAGTGTCGGGTCGACCCAGGAGAACAGCAGCAGCCCCTTGTTCCGGGCACTGTCGATAAAGGCCGCAGTGCAGCGCTGCACCAGCGCCCGGGGATCGAAGGGCTGATCGCCGAGGGACAGCTGGCCGGACTCGATCCGGGTGATGTCGAGGATGTCGCTGATGATCTGCAGCAAGAGCGCCGAGGACACCTGGATGCGTTCGAGCAACTGGCGCTGCTCCCGGTCCAGGTCGGTCAGCCCCATCAGTTCCAGTGAGCCGAGGACACCGTAGAGCGGTGTGCGGATCTCATGGCTCATGGTGGCGAGGAACACCGACTTGGCACCGTTGGCCTTGTCGGCGGCCTGCTTGGCCTGGGTCAGTTGTTGCTCCATCTGGGCCCGGACGCTGAGGTCGGCGAAGGCACAGATCAGGACCTCCTGATTGCGGTAGCGGGTGGGCGCATAGGCGATGTAGAACGAGCGGCCGTCGTGGCTCTGATAGTTCTCCACTTCTCCCGGGCCCCGGGCCTGGGTGATCCGCTCCAGCAGTTCGTGTTCCAGCCCGCTGTCCTGCAGGCTTTGCCCGACCTGGGTATCGAACCACTTCAAGGCCAGGTTGTTGGCGAAGACGATCCGACTGTGTTCGCGGCTGAGCACGCACAGGGCCACCGGGGTGGTTTCCAGCAGGGTGCGGCTGAATTGGTCGTTTTCCACCAGCTCGGTGTGGGCCCGTTGCGCCGGCACTATTACCCGGCGCTGGTACCAGCGTGCGTAGCTGCGGCCGGCCAGAGGGCTGAGCAACAGCAGCAGCAAGACGCCCACCAAGGGCCAGCTATGCCCGAGGAACAGGGTCCTGTAGGTGAGCAGGTAGTAGCCGGTCCAGATGGCACTCTCGTCACTGATCCGGAACACCAGGCCGTCGCTGCGCAGGTTGACCTCCCGGGTCAGCTGCGTGGGCGGCGGGAGCTCCCCCAGCAACAGGCCGTCGTGCTGGCTTTGCAGCCAGAAGGCATCGTAGAAGTTGCGCTGCAGTGGTCGGGAAAAGACGTTGATGCGGTCCCGGTAGGTGAGGGTGGCAGCATAGGTCTTGCCCACGCCGTTGCCCAGGGACAGGCCGTGCAGCGGGATAAAGGCCAGCATCTGTTCCGGAAAGTCCTTGAGGTGAATCCAGCGGATCTCGTTGTGATCCGTGGCGCTGGTGCGTATGGCCTTGATGCTGGCCATCGCCAGGGCGGCGGACAGCCGCGGCTGGCTGCTGCCGACGGTGGGCACGGTATAGGTGCTGCCGACACCGGCATCCACCAGCAGCAGGGCCGAGGCCGGATAACTCGAACGCACCCAGAAACTCGAATAGAGATCCGCCAGGTAGCGACCCAGGCCAACGGCCCGGGGGCTGTCCAGGGGACACTGGGTCATGTCTTCGCACACCAGGGTGAACGGGACTTCCACCGACGACAGGCGGCCCTGGAACAGTGTGGCGCCCAGTGCCTGCTGTTGGTGCATGAGGTGGAAAACCTGCGGTGAGCCTTGGGTTGCATTGTTGTCTTCGAGTATGGGTTCTCCGGCCAGGCGCCGGAGCAGGGCTTGCTGCTCGCCCATGTAGCGGGTCAGCAACTGGAAATCCACGGCCATCCGTTCCTGCTCCTGACGGATGATCCGCTGGCCCCCCCAGAACAGGGCGCCGCCCATGATCAGCAGCAAGGGCAGAATGACGAACATGACGACATTCAGCCGTCGGAAGTTTTGGGCGATGCGTCGTAGCGGGATATCTGGCATGGGTTGGGAGAGACAGGCCGGGTGGGTGGCGAAAAGGGCGGTGTGACACTGCATCCCAGCAGTTGTGTAAAAGCGTCCAGCTCCAATGCCGCGGAAATAAGGTAACCCTGGGCGCTGTCGCAGCCAATCAAGCGTAGAAACTCCAGGTCACGGGCCGATTCTACGCCTTCGGCGACCACTTCAAGGCCCAACTGCCGGCCCAGTTGCACCGCCGCCACCAGGGCTGCGGCCCGGGCCTCATCGGCTGCGGCGCCGTGGACAAAGTGGCGATCGATCTTCAGTTCGGTAAAAGGCGTGGAAATCAGCGCGTACATCGAACTGTAGCCCATGCCGAAGTCGTCCTGGGCCAGGCCGAAACCTTTCAGGCGCAGGCGGCTGGCGCCCATGTGGTACTGGCCGGGGGACAACGGCCGCTCGGTTTCCAGCAACTCGAAGCAGATATCGCGGGTGGCCAGCCCGGCCGCCAGGGTGATGCGTTGCAACTGGTCCGGCAGGCCGGGGTCCTCCAGCAGGCCGGTGGGCAGGTTTACCGAGACCGTGAGGCGATGGCCCAGGCGCTGCCAGTGCCGTTGCGCCTGGATGGCGTCGTCGAGCATCAGCAACAACAGGGCGTGATCCAGCCGGCAGCGGCTGATGGAGGCCAGGAAGGAATCGGGCATCAACAGGCCGAAGGACGGATTGTGCCAACGCACCAGGGCTTCGGCGCCGACGATCCGGCCACTGTCCAGGGCGCGCCGGGGTTGGAACCGTGCGCGCAGTTCACGACGGGCGATGGCCCGTTCCAGGACTTCGCGTTCGAACACCGGCTCATGCTCCGGGGGCAGTGGCAGGGCAGGGCCCTGGCCGGCCCCGATGATGGCGCTGATTTGCTCGACATGCCTGGCTTGCAGGGGCTTGGAGAAGGTGCCCAGCACCGCCAGGCCCTTTTCCTTGGCCATCAGGCTGACGCTGTTCATCAGTCGGCGGGAGCAGGAGGACACGATCGCCAGAATCGGTACCCGCTCAACGCCGGTCAGGGCATGGATGAACTGCACGCCATCCATTTCCGGCATGTGCAGGTCCAGCAGCACCAGGTCGTAGACCTGGCGGTGCAGCATGGCCAGCGCCTGGCGCCCGTCGAAGGCCGTGTCCACGGGGCCGAACCCGGCTTCCTGCAACAGTTGACTGACTTGCAGACAGTGGAGCGGATGATCGTCCAGCACCAGCACTCGCAGCGGCTTGGGCAGGCTCACGTGACTTTCCTCTTGATTGATTGAAGCACTTCGCTAAGGGCGTCCAGAGGCACCGGCTTGATCAGCAGGTGACGGATCCCGGCGGCTTCGCAACGGCCACGCAGCAAGGGCGAGAGTTCACCGGTAATGCCGATGATGGGGCCGCAAAAGCCCTGTTTGCGCAGGGTGCGAGCGAACGACAGACCGTCCATGTGTGCCATCTGCAAATCGGTGAGGACCCCATCGAAGGACAGCAGGTCGCCACGTTTCAGGGCTTCGACGGCGCTGCTGCAGGCCACCACCCGGTTGCCCAGGTAGCGGCCCTGCTGGAACAGCACTTGCAGCGACAGCGGGCTGTCATCCACCGCCAGCAGTTTGAGGTCCAGGTTTGGGGCCAGGGCCTGGGGTGAGGCAAAACGACCTTCGCTGACAATCCCGGCCTGGGCCTGGGCCACGGCGTTGCGCAGGCTGTCGAGGCTGAAGGTGCGGGCCACCCAGCTGTCGCCGGCCTGAGGCTGCGGCGGGCCCAGGCCAGGGGCGTGCATGATCACCCGAGGGCCGCCCCAGTTGATGGCCCGGCAGGTGCCGAAGAAGGCCTCCACCAGCACCGCCTGGCGCGCCTGCGGGTTGCGGTCCGCGGAGTAGGGCAGCGCCAGGGCGCCCCAGCGGCGCAACCATTGGCAGAGGTTGAGGGTCACCTCCCGCACATCGCCGTGCACGTACACCGGGATCACCCCCAGGCGCGGCGCCTCGGCTTCGCTGACGATGGCGCACGGCTCCAGGTCCAGGCTGAAACTGAAACTGGAACCCAGCCCCGGTTCGCTGATGGCTGCGAGCCGGCCTTGCATCATGAACGCCAGCCGTTCGCAGATGGCCAGGCCCAGCCCGGTGCCAGAGGCTTTCTGGCCCAGCCAGTCGGGCACCCGATAGTAGGGTTCGAACAGGCTGGCCTGAAACTGCGGATCGATCCCCGGTCCGGTGTCCGTCACCTGGAAGCGCAGCCTGGGTGGCTGGCCCGGAGGCAGTTCGCAGTGCAAGCGCATGACCACCTGGCCGGATTCGGTGAACTTGATGGCATTGCTCACCAGATTGTTGAGGATCTGACGAATGCGTCCGCCGTCGCCGATGACCTGCTCCGGCGTGTCCGGGTCCAGAGTCACATACAGCCGCAGACCCTTGCTGCGGGCCCTGGCCGAGTAGCTGAAGGCGACCTCTTCCACCAGTCGCACCGCCGAGAACGGTGCGCAGTTGAGGGTCAGCCGCCCGGACTCGATCAACGACATGTCGAGGGTGTCGTTGATGGTTCGCATCAGCACCGAGGAGGCTTGCTGGGTGGCTTCCAGGTAGTCGTTCTGCTCGGGACTGAGGGCCGTGGTACGGAGCATTTCCAGGGAGCCGAGGATGCCGTACATGGGGGTGCGGATTTCGTGGCTGAGGGTGCTCAGAAACAGGGTCTTCTCGCGGTTGGCCTGGTCCGACAGACCTTTGGCCTGCAGCAGCGACTGTTCGGCCAGCTTGAAGTCGGTGACGTCACTGATGCAGCACAGCACCGCCGCCACGCCGTTGTAGCCGGTAGGGGCGCACGTCAGCTGGATGAACCTGCCGTCCGCCAGGGCGTGGTCGATGGTTTGCACCTGATCATGGGGTGTGTCGAGGATTCGCTCGCGCCATTCGGGCGTCGAGGCCAGCCAACACCGGCCCGCCGCATTGGAAAGGATCAGCCGGCCGTTGTCCCGACGCATCAGGCACAGGCCCACCGGTGCCACCTCGATAAAGCGGCGATTGAGCGAGACGCTGTCGTTCAAGGCGCTGTAGTGGCGTATCGCAGGCTCCACCAGGCGCAGGCGGATGTAGCGCGCCCCGAGGAAGATCGCCGCGAACAGCAGCAGGGTCAGCAATGCGCTGCTGTACAGAGGGCCCGAGGTGTCCTGCAGCAGTTGGCTGACCGGTGCGTAGTACACCAGGCGCCAGCCAGCGTTGCCCACCGACTTGTTGAGCACTATGTAGTCCGGCAGCCCCCGCAACCGGTGCAGGCCGAAGGAGTCTTCGTCGGCCCGAAATTGCGACAGGCTCTCGGGGACCTGCCAGGCGGCGCTGTGCAGCACGACCGCACCGGCGGCGTCATAGAGCACGTATTTACCCTGGTGCAGCCCCAGGGGATCGAGGGCCAGGTCGATGTCGTTGAGCTCCAGGCCGAGCCAGCCATCGGCGGCGTTGCGCTCGTCCACCGGGCGCAGCAGATACACCTGTTTTTGCCGGCCGCTGGCGGCCCAGGACCATAGGGTTCGGGCCCCGGGGTGCTGGTACAGCAGGTTCTGTGCGGCGCGCTGGTCGAGGTGCTTGAGCCAGGGGTCGTCGATGGCCCTGGGGACCGACTCGATGGCATGGGCGCCCGCTGGGTCGTAGAGGGTGCGGATCAGGTCCTGCTCCGGCGCCAGGTACAGCAGGCGGCTGTGGGTGCTGTCGACTTCCTCCAAATCACGCGCAGTGAGCACCAGGGCCCAGTTCGATGCTGGGGGCTTATTGCCCAGTGGCAATAGGCGTAACTGGTTATTACTTGCGAGAAAGTTCCTGCTGTCTGAAGTAAGGCGTTCTTCGCTAGTGCCTACGGCTGAAGAGGAAATGGCCTTTAGCAGGCTCTCTCGCTGATTGAAGAACTGCTGGGCGTTAAATGCCGCGGCATTCATCTGCCGTCGATAGTTGGAGAGGGTTTCATTCAGTGACCAGTGCACCACAAAGCCCGCAATGATCAGGATGCAGGACAGCAGGCTGTACATGAACAGACGTAGCAGTACCACCGGAATATGGGCCCCGGCAAAGTGACTGGTTACGGGTGGCAAGTGGGCTTGTGTGTGCATCGGCCCATGGTAAATAGAACTATCTTTTGGCTTCTTCAGAATATTCTTAATGCCCGGTCTTTAAGAAGATTCTTATTTGTTAGTTGGTCTCTTGACTCGAACATGCGGGCCTCTTGTGTTTTAACGCAAAGGCTTGAAAGTTTATGACTCTGGTTAAGAACACGATAAGCGTAGCGGTCAGTTCGGCGCTGTCGTTGATGACACTTTCCCCCCTGTCCGCTGTGGCGGCCGACTACGACACGATCGATCTGTCCTCGCCTGGTGGGCAATCCCTGACCCTGGACGGGGCCAACGTCGAACATTCCGGCAGCGGCCCGGCGGTACGGGTGAGTGGTGCGCAGAACCAGTTGCAGGGCAGTGACTACCAGATCAAGGTCACGGCGGGCAGCTCCAGCAGTTCGGTGGTAGGGGTGCAAGTGGAGGCCGGCGGCCAGGCCAGCTTGTCGGATGTGAAGATCACCACCGGTGGTTCCGATTTCGCCACGGGCGCGGTGGTCAGCGGCGCCGGCAGTAGCCTGACGTTGAACAATGCGCAGATCACCACCAGCGGTCACCAGAGTCGCGGCGTGACGGTCACCGTCGGCGGCCAGGCGCTGTTGTCCGGAGGCTCGATCAGCACCGCCGGCAACCAGGCCGAGGCGCTGTCTGCCAGTGGCAAGGGCTCCAGCATCAAGGCTGCGGACATGGCCCTGAGCAACAGCTCGACCGGTTCTGCCGTCGTTGTGCGCGCCTCCGACGGCGCGTCCGTCGAGCTGGAGCGGGTCAGCGTTGACTCCCAAAGCTTCATCGGGGCGATGTCCGCTGAAGGCGTCGGCTCGTCCATCAGTGCCAATGGGGTCGATGTCACGTCCAGCAATGGCCGTGGCATTGGTGTGACCAGCGCCGCCTTGACCTTTCGCAACGGCACCATCAACGCCAAGGGCGATGGCATTACCCTGAGTTCGCTCTATCAGGTGCCCGGTGGCACTGCGGTGGTGAGCGACAGTCAGATCACCTCGCAAAATGGCAACGGCATCAACGTCAATGCCGACCTGGCCACGGCCGATCTGGATAACGTGCAGATCACCACCCTGGGTGACTACGGCACGGCGATCTGGATGCCGGGGAGCAACACCCGGGTGGACGCCAAGGACACCCGTCTGGAAACCAAGGGGGCTGCGGCGGTGGGCGTCGACAACCGCGCCGGTGTGTTCACCATGGACGGCGGTGCCGTCATCACCCAGGGCAACAGTTCCCATGCCCTGTACGCATCAGCGGATACCCCGAACAGCCCGGGGGCGGTGTTCAACGTCCGCGGGGCCCTGATCGAGACGTCGGGCCGTGGCGCGGTGGGCGCCCTGGCGCGGATAGGGGGGGCCAAGATCACCCTCAACGACAGTCGCGTCGTCACCCACGGCGACTTGGGCTATGGCCTGTTCGCGTCTGGCCGGGGCGCCAGTGTGCAGTCGATCGACAGCGATGTGCTGACCTCCGGTGGAGAGGCCCATGGCCTGGCCATCAGCAACAACGCCAACTCCCTGCTCCAGGGCTCGACCCTGAGCACCGGCGGCGCCAACGCCAACGGCATTGTCAGTTACGCCACCAGCGCCGGTGTGGTGAATGAGGTTCAGGTCACCGCCAGCCACATCCAGACCCAGGACGGAGCAGGCATTCTGGTCAACGGTGGCGGCTTGAACACGCGCTTCACCGACAGCACCCTGACCGGCCGCAGCGGCGGTCAGCCGGGCACCGCGTTGTGGATCACCGACCGCACCAGTGGGGTGTTGGCGGAGGCGGTGAACCTGGAGGCGGTCAGGTCCCATCTGTCGGGAGACGTGCGGGTGGACGGCGGCAGCCTGCAGCTGTCCCTGGCCGATCACTCCAGCCTGGAGGGGGCAATCCTGGGGGGCGGGCGTGACACCCAACTGTCCCTGGACGACAGCAGCGCCTGGACCTTGCGCGGTGATTCGGTGCTCAGTCGCCTGGCCAACCATGGGGTGGTGGAATTCGCCGACCCGGGACTGGCAGGGGCCTTCAAGCAATTGCAAGTGACCGGCGACCTGACGGGCGATGGCCACTACATCATGAACACCGACCTGGGGCGGCAGCAGGGCGACCGCCTGATCGTCGGTGGCCAGGTGACTGGCGACAACAGCATCCTGGTCCGCAACTCCGGGTCCGAACCCGGGGCCGAGGGGCAACGCCTGACCCTGGTGCAGAGCGCCGGCGGCCCGGGTTCGTTCAGCCTGGCCAACCAGGGCGCTATGGTGGACGCCGGGACCTACCGTTATGGACTGCAGGCCGATACCCAGGGCAACTGGAATCTGGTCAATGTGGGCCGCAGCCAGCCGACGCCGGGGCCGGACAACCTGTCCACCGGTGCCAGCGCGGCCATCAACAGCAGCGCCATCGCCAGCTTGCGGGCCACTTGGGACGCCGAGCGGGCGACGCTGGTGCAGCGGGTCGGCGAGCTGCGTGAAGGCGCGCAGCGCCAGGGGGTGTGGGTCCGCGGCTTCGGTCAGCAGCAGTCCCTGGATAACGGCGTGGGGCGCAACTTTTCCCAGCAGGTGCAAGGCACTCAACTGGGGATCGATACGCGGATCGATACTCAGGGCGGTCAACTCGTGGTGGGTGCGCTCGCCGGATACAGCCAGACCGACCGCGACTTCAAGCGCGAAGGCAGCGGCAAGCTCGACAGCTATCACCTGGGCGGCTACGCCACCTACCTGGATGATTCGGGCTGGTACACCGATACCTTGCTGACTCTGAACCGCTGGTCCACCCGCCTGGACGTGTGGGGCACCGACGGCGCCAAGGTCTCCGGGCACGCGCGCAGCAAGGGCGCGGGGCTGTCGGTGGAGGCCGGCAAACAGATCGATCTCGGCGACCGCTGGTTCGTCGAGCCCCAGGTGCAGGTCTCCATGCTCTACGCCCGTTCGGACAACTACCGCCTGGACAACGGACTGCAAGTGGAGCCCGGTGATGGCTTGTCGACCCAGGTCCGCAGCGGCGCCCGGGTTGGCCGCAACCTGCAGCTGGACAATGGCACGCGCCTGCAGCCCTACCTCAAGGCCGGCTGGATCGAGGATCTTTCGGCGCAGAACAAGGTGCGTACCAACGGCATCGGCAGCCGTCCCGATGGCAGCGGTGGCGGCTGGTATGCCGGTGCCGGAATCACCGGGGAACTGACCCGCAACCATCAGGTGTATGCCGAGGTCGAGACGAGTGAAGGTTCGAACATCGACCGGCCCTGGGCGGCCAATGTCGGTTACCGCTTGAGCTTCTGAGGCGACTTCACGGCTGTTGTGCGTTGTGCGCCGCCTGCAAGGTCCGGCGCACGCCTTCGGCATAGGACGTCTTGGCGATGGGCCCGATCAAGCCTTGCAGGGCCGAGTCATCGAGGATCAGCGGCGAGCTGATCAGGTAGTGCATCTCCACCATCTCCCGCAGCAGCGGATCGAACAGCCCCAGCAGGCGCAGCAGGGGCTTGCCGATCACCCGCTGCTTGAAGGGCGCGCCGCCGTGCTGGCGGATCAGGGCCAGCAGGTCGCGCTGGCTGGTGACCCCGGCGCCTGCCAGGTGCCAGGTCCTGCCGAAGGCGTCGGGCTGGTCGATCAAACGGCAGACCACCGGGCCCACATCCGGCACGAAGACGAACTCGTGGGGGCGATCCAGGGGCCCCACCAGGTTCGCGGTGCCGCCCTTAACCGCCGCCTGAAAGGCGCCGTGCAGCAGGCTTTTGTCGACCCCGGGACCGTAGAAGTCCGGCAGGCGCAGTACCGCCGCCTGGATACGGCCACTGGCATGGGCCTGCAACAGCAGGTCTTCCTGGGCCTTGCGCATGCGCCCCTTGAAGCTGTTGGGCTGGCGCGGATGGTCTTCGCGCACCGGATGGGTCTGGGCCATGCCGTAGGGGTAAACAGTGCCGATCAGCAGGACCTTGCGCACCCCGGCAGCGATCGCCCCTTCCAGGGTCTTGCGCATCAGTTGCGGGTGCAGTTCGAACTGCCAGTAGTCGACCCCTACCAGATAGATCAGGGTGTCGATTCCGGCCGCTGCGGCGGCGATCGACGCGGGCACGTCCGGGTCCCAGGTGACGCGTTCGGCCAGTGGGTCGGCGTCGAAGGCCTGGGCCAGGCCGGCCTCGCTGCGGCCCACCACACGATAGGTTTGCCCCTGGCTGTGCAGGGCACTGGCAATGCTTTGGCCGATGGCACCGACGGCGCCGAACAAGGCTATTTGTGGCATGACAGGCTTCCTTTTTGTTGAAGAGAGCTTGCAGGGTGCGAAATCCTCGGCTAAATGGAAATTGCCCACTTGTTGATGGTTTCTATACATAAATGCATACCCTGACTGACCATCCGCCCAACTGGGACTGGTACCGGAGCTTTCTCGCCGTCCTGGAGACCGGCTCACTCTCTGCTGCCGGCCGTGCCATGGGCCTGACCCAGCCCACGGTCGGGCGGCATATCGACCAGCTCGAGTCGGCCTTGGGCCTGAAATTGTTCATCCGTTCCTTCGATGGCTATGCCGCCACCGAAGCGGCTCTGGAGCTCAAGCCTTATCTGTTGCAAGTGGCGGCGGGAGACGCGGCGTTGCGCCGGGTCGCCAGCAGCCAGGGCGCGGGCGTGCAGGGCTGCGTGCGCATCTCGGCCAGCGAAATCATCGGCGTCGAGGTGTTGCCGCCGATTCTCGCCACCTTGCGTCAGCAGCATCCGCAACTGGTGATCGAACTGGTGCTGTCCAACCGTGCGGATGACTTGTTGCAACGGGAGGCGGACATCGCGGTACGGATGTTTCGCCCGACCCAGGAGGCGCTGTTGGTCCGCCGGGTGGCGGACATCGAAGTGGGCTTGCATGCCCATCGGGATTATCTGGCGAGCCAGGGCACGCCGGCTTCCCTGGAGCAGCTGGAGCAGCATGCCTTGATCGGGTTCGATCGGGAAACCGCCTTTATCCGCCGTCTGCAACAGCAGTATCCGCTGCTCTCCCGCGCCCGTTTCGCCTGGCGCAGCGACAGCGATCTGGCGCAACTGGCGGCGTTGCGCGCGGGGTTTGGCATTGGCGCGTGCCAGGTCCGTCTGGCCAGCGCCGATCCGCGCCTGGTACGGGTTCTGGCGCAGGAGTTTTCGGTGCGGCTGGAGACCTGGGTGGCGATGCATGAGGACCTGCGCAACAGCCCCCGTTGCGCGGTGACCTTCGCCGCACTGGTGCATGGGTTGGTGGCCTACGCCGGGGCAGACTGAGGGCAGGGCAGCGTTGCGCGCAAGACGTGCCGCCCGTCGAGCGGCCTATTGATTGTCCGATACTCCCCAAAGTGGTTTATCATACGCCGTATGTTTTTTCTCAAGGCAATGGCTATGGCATTCGGCAAGGTCTTCATCGCCACTTCGGTGGACGGTTTTATCGCTCGCAACGATGGTGCCATCGACTGGCTGCCCAGTGGCGAGTCCGGCGAGGACTATGGCTACGCGGCTTTCATGGCCTCGGTGGATGGCATCGTCATGGGGCGCGGGACCTATGAAAGCGTTCTGGGTTTCGAGTCCTGGCCGTTCCACAAGCCGGTGGTGGTCATGAGCCGCAGCCTTGCGGCTGAGGATGTGCCGCAGCACCTGCGGGACAAGCTGCGCATCAGCGCCGCGCAGCCCGCGGAGTTGGTGGCGCAGTTGCGGGGCGAAGGCTGGACACGGGCCTATATCGATGGCGGTGCGGTGATCCGGGCCTTTTTGCAGGCGGGGCTGATCCAGGAGCTGACCCTGACCCGGGTGCCGGTGCTGATCGGCAGTGGGCGGCCCTTGTTTGGTGGGCTTGAAGGCGACCTGCGACTGCACTGTATCGCCTCGCGGCAGTATCCCGATGGGTTGGTCAGCACCTGCTATCGCGTCGAGGGGAGCCGCCCCGATGAGTGAACGCGCCAAGCGTAGCGGTCGTCCTGCTGCCGGTCGTTCGCTGAATCTCGATCAGGTTCTGCAGGCCGGCCTGAGATTGCTGGAGGAACTGGGCCCCGAGGGATTCGGCGGCCGGGCCCTGGCGCGACAGTTGGGGATCACCCCGATGTCGGTGGCCTATCACGTGGGCGACCAGCACAACCTGATGCGCCTGCTGGTGGAGCGGGTGCACGGCGTGCCACTGCCGGAACCGCAGGAGGACCTGCCAGCGCTGCAACGGGTCCAGGTGTTGCTCGGCCATTACATGGCGCGGGTCCGTCGACATCCGGCCCTTACCCTGTGCGTGCTCAGCGATCCGCAGCTGTTCGATGGCGCCCTGGCTGCCTTCAGTGAGCGCCTGCGTGATGCCGTACGGCAACTCGACGATGACCCGGTGCTGTTCGACCTGCTGGTGGACTACACCCACGGCCACGCCCTGGCACTGGCTCTGGCCGGGGAGGGCGCGCCGGGGCTTGAGGGTGCTTTTGAGGCGGGGTTGCGGCGCTTGCTGCGCTGAGCAGTGCTCAGTCGGCAGCGCCGAGCATGGCGGCGAAGCGCTGCGCCGACCACTCCTTGCGGTCCGATACCTGACCGTCCCCCAGTTCCACCAGACGCAGCACGCCGTCGGCCCGCAAAACCACATCCAGCGAAAAAAACCGGCTGTCGATCAGCGCGGCGCACTCGTTCACCAGTGCCGGCACCTCGCCTTGTGCCGCATGGGCCTTGCCGTTGAGCACGAAGTAGCGCCGTTCGCTGTCCTCCAGGTAGTCCTCCCGGCGCCGGACACAGATGCCTCCCTCGATCTGCCCGCGATACTGACGCATGCGCTCTACCAATGGGGCTATGTCTGCCGGCGAAGCCACCAGGCTGCCGCTGCCGGTGTTCAGTGACTTGACGTAGTCCTTGATGAAATAGCCCGGCCAGTTCAGGTCTGCCAGTGCCTGGATAAAGTCGGCGTCGGGCGCCAGTACCCGGGTCTCGCTGGTGTACCGGGCCAGCAGCGGATACCACTCTGGCAGGTGATGGCAGTGTCGGTAGTGGGCCAGGGAGGTGAATTCCTTGGCGTCCTTGGCGTGCAAGTGCTCGAGCAACGCGCCGTAGCCTTCGGGCGTCAGCATCCAGCCGCGGTAGAGCACCGGCTCGTCGCCTGGCAGGGCCGGGGAAGCCTTGAAGCGGCCGCTTTCGAAATCCTCGAAAGAGAACAGCGAGGCGTTCAGGCCAGCGGCCAGCACCGCCTCATATTCGTCCAGGTAATGCTCGTCCGGGCGTTTGGGGTCGAACGGGTCGCTGGGATACAGCAGGTGCATGGCAGGTTCCATCGGGTGAAAGGGGGGCCGGGTCAAGGGACGCGGGTGAGGATGGCGTACGAGCGGTCGATGATAACGGCATTTGTGCAGGCTTTCTTCCTGGGCCCGCCGCGTCTCACATCTGTGCACGTTTATTCACAGAAAATCACTGACTGCAGACAGATTCCAACGCTTGCCATGGGGATACTGGGGCGGCTCCCGAGGAGCCTGAAGGATCGACGTGACCAGAGGAAAAACCCATGCGTTGCATGCTTGCCACCTTGCTGATCTGCACCTTGGGCGCGATGCCCCTGGCCCATGCCACCGCGCCTGCGGCGTTTCACAAGGTGTTCGACGACATCAAGCCGGACCAGCCCGGTTGCGCCGCCGGGGTGATGCGCGGCGCCAAAACGATCTGGAGCGCAGGGTACGGCGCTGCCGACCTGGCCACCGGCCGGGCGATCCAGGCCGACACCCTGTTCAACCTGGCCTCGGTGTCCAAGCAGTTCACCGGTTTTGCCATCCTTGAGCTCGAAGCCCAAGGCCGCCTGGATCTGGATGACTCGATCCGGCGCTTTGTGCCGGAACTGCCGGCCTATGCCGAGGGCATTCAGATCCGTCATCTGCTGCACCACACCTCGGGCCTGCAGGACTACATGCTGCTGGCGGAGTTGGCGGGGATTGCCCTGAACCAGCGCTTTACCCAGCAACAGGCCCTGGATCTGCTGTTCAAACAGAACGCTCTGATGTTTCCCCCCGGCAGCGAGTTCAGCTACAGCAACAGCGGTTATGTGCTGTTGTCGAGCATCGCCGAGCGAGCCGCCGGCATGCCCCTCAAGGACTACAGTCGAGCCCATCTGTTCCAGCCTCTGGGCATGAGTCGCTCGAGCATTGTCGATCAGTACCCGGTGCAGTTGCCGAACCTGGCCCAGGGCTATGAACAGGGCGAGTCGTCCAAGGGCCCCGAAGCCGTGGATGCCCGCTGGGAACAGACCGGCGACGGTCAGGTGCACAGCAATGTGGCAGACCTGATGCTGTGGTTGCGCAACCTGTCCACGGGGCGGGTCGGGGGCACGGCGCTGGTGGAGAAGATGCGCCAGACCGAGCCCTTCAACGACGGTGACCCGGGCTATTACGGCATGGGCCTGGCCAACCGCAGTTATCGGGGCTTGCAAGAGGTGTCC
Source organism: Pseudomonas sp. JDS08PS003 (assembly GCF_045013505.1). Taxonomy (NCBI): domain Bacteria; kingdom Pseudomonadati; phylum Pseudomonadota; class Gammaproteobacteria; order Pseudomonadales; family Pseudomonadaceae; genus Pseudomonas; species Pseudomonas sp. JDS08PS003. Next base: position 4,484,146 of record NZ_CP120724.1, on the reverse strand, counting down.
CACAGCGGCAGTTGGGCCGGTTTCAGCACCGATGTGGCCTGGTACCCGAAGCTGGATGTAGCCACTGTGGTCCTGTGCAACAGCACGGAAGGGGACGCGTCGGAGCGCGGGCACCGCTTGCTGGATGTCATGCTGGGCCCGTCCTGGTTACCCCGGTACACGGACATTCCAGCGCCGCCGCCGAGCATCAAGGCGCTGCCCAAGGCGTTCTTGAATACCTTGGTGGCCGGCACCTACCTGGATGATCTCGGTCATCAGTTCCAGCTGCAACGCACCGGCGATGAGTTTGTCCTGGACACCTTTCACGAGGTCCTGCCGTTGCTTCGCCAGAGCGATCAACTGATGGCGGCGGACAACGATGGCATCCCGATCTATCTGGCGGCGGCACCGGGGGCACGGATCGTTGGCAACAACCCGGCCTCGACCTATGTCCTGGCGCCGGCCTGGAAACCCGAGGACATCCGTCGTTATGTCGGCCTCTACGCGCTGCAAACCAGCCCCGGACAGCTCAAGGTCTACCCCCGGCAAGGCAAGCTTTACGTACGTATCGGCCAGCACAGCTACCCTTTGCAGCCGCTGACGACGGAGCGCTTTCGCGCCGGTGAACTGGGGGTGATCAGCTTTGCCGAGGAGGGTGAGGTGTTGACCAGCAGCGTGGCGCGCAACCTGCGGTTCAGGAAGGTGACGGGGCAATAGTGGCCAGTGCCGCCGTGAGCCACGAACCCCTCAGATCCGCCGGCTGTGCACCAGCAACCACAGCAGGTAAAAGCCCCCCAGCAGCCCGGTCATCAGGCCGATCGGCAGGTTCGCGTACCAGGCCAGGCGCTGGCTGAGCAGGTCCGCGGTCAGCAACAGGACCGCGCCCATCAGCGCCCCCGACACCAGCGGCACTTCGGCGCAATGGGTCAGGCGCCGGGCCAGTTGCGGGCCGGCCAGGGCGATAAAGGCGATGGGCCCGGCCGCCGCGGTGGCGATGGCGGTCAGGCCGACGGCCGCCAGGACCATGATCAGCCGGGTGCGCTCCACCGCGATTCCCAGTTGGGTGGCGGTGGCGTCGCCCATTTCCAGCAGGTTGATGCGCCGGGCGTGGTACAGGGCTATGGGCACAATGGCCGCAAGGCCCAGGGCCGCGGGCAGTACGTGGGACCAGGTGCGGGTGTTCAGTGAACCGGCCAGCCACAGCTGGGCGAACATCGCCTGGTCGAGGTTGCCGCTGACCAGCAGGATGCTGTTCAAGCCGGACAGACTGGCGCCCACGCCAATGCCCACCAGCACCAGGCGGTAGCCGCCGCTGCTGTGGCCTTTGCGCGCCAGGAGCAGCACTAACAGCGCAGTACAGAGGCCAGCGCCCACTGCTGCCAGGGACGTTGCCAGGGGGCCGCAATCCCACAGCATGATCTGCACGATGGCGCCGCTGGCAGCACCGGTGGTGAAGCCGATCACGTCCGGCGAACCCAGGGCGTTGCGCGAGATCGACTGGAAGATCGCCCCGGCCATGCCCAGGGCTGCGCCCACCAGGGTGGCGGTGAGCGCCCGGGGCAGGCGCACCCGATGAATCACCCGCTGGGCAGTGGAGTCCTGAGCGTAACCCAGGAGACTGGCCAGCACCTGATCCGGGGGCAGGGCCAGGCTGCCGGTGCCCAGCAACAGGGCCCAGAGCAGCAGCGTGGCGAGGATCAGGACGCCGCAGACCAACACCGTGCGTGGCCGCCAGCGCAGGGACAAGGGGCCCAGACGCAGGGCATGAGGGCCCATCACAGGCGGCTCAGGCGAAAGCGCCTGACCAGGACAATGAAGCACGGGCCGCCCAGCAGCAGGGTGATGATCCCGGCGGCGATTTCCTCCGGTGCCGCCAGCACTCGGCCCAGTACGTCGGCCCCCAGCAGCAGGCTCGCCGCGAGCACTGCCGAGTAGGGCAGGATCCAGCGATAGTCCGGGCCCACCAGCATTCGCGCCAGGTGCGGCGCCACCAGACCGACGAAACCTATGGGCCCGGCCACGGCGGTGGCCGCGCCGGCCAGCAACATCACCGCCAGGCAGGACAGCAGCCAGGTCAGGCGCAGGTTCACCCCCAGGGCCTGCCCCAGGTCCTTGCCCAGCGCCAGGGCATTGAGGTTGGCGGCGACGCCCAGGGCGATGCACAGGCCGAGGGCGATGGCCATGGCCGGAACATGCAGCAGGGCGAAGCCGCTGCCGGACAGCGAGCCCGAGGCCCAGTGGCGGAAGTGGTCGAAGACCTCGGGCGGACTGTTGAGCACGATGATGCCGGTCAGCGAAGTGAGCATCACCGACAACCCGGCCCCGGCCAGCACCAGGCGTACCGGGTTGGTGCCGGTCTCATGGGCCTGGCCCAGGAGAAACACCACGACGCCGGCCAGCCCGGCCCCGAAGAACGCCAGCCACAGGTACTCGGCCATGCTGGTCAGGTGCAGCAGCGCCACGCCGATGATCACCGCCAGGGCCGCACCGGCATTGATCCCCAGCAGGCCCGGTTCGGCCAGGGGGTTGCGGGTGACGGCCTGCATCACCGCGCCGGCCATGCCCAGGGCCGCTCCGGCCAGCAGGGCAATCAAGGTGCGCGGCAGGCGCAGTTCCCGCAGGATCAGGTGCTGGTCGTTGTGCAGGTCGGCGGCGTGCAGCGCCTCCCAGGTCACGCTCAGGGGAATGGCCCGCGAGCCGACGGCCAGGCTCAGCAGGGCCAGCAGAACCAGCAGCGCGAGCCCGGCCAGCAGGCCCCAGGTACGGGGCGTGTTGCCTCGGGCAAGTCGCAGCGGTATGCCGCGGCCTTGGGCAGACAGGCTCATGGTTTAACGAAAGTGCCCGGCGACGGCGTCGATCATCTGCCGCCCCGAGTAGTAGTCGATGCGAAACGAGCTCGGACCCAGGGCGTAGACCCGCTTGTGGATCACCGCCGGCAGGTTGGCGAGCACCGGATCGGCGAGAAACGCCTGCACGTCGTTCTCGTCGGCGCTGAGCAGGAACACGCTGTCGCCGCTGATGGCTGCGGGCAGGTTCTCCCGGGAAATGAACTGGAAGTCCGAGGCACGGGTGACTTTCCCTGCCAGCGCCTCGGGCAGCTCTACCACCTTGAAGCCCAGGCCGGTGAGGAGCCGGGCCTGGGGGCTGTTGAGGCGGCCGATGGAATAGCTGCCGGCGATGTTGTAGCCCACCACGCTGACCGGACCGGGAGGCGGGGTGATGTGGGCGGCGGTGTCGGCGGCGTATTGGTCGAAGCGCTGGATGGCGGCCCGGGCCTGTGGTTCCAGGCCGGTGCGTTGGCCCAACTCGGTAGCGATGTCCTGCCAGCTGTGGTTCGAGTAGTCCACCACCAGGGTCTCGATGCCCTGGGCCTGGAGTTCGGCACGCTGGGCGATGACGCTGTCGGCGCCGGTGGCGGACACCACCACCAGGTCGGGGTCACTGGCGATCACCGCTTCGATATCGAATTGCAGGTTGCGGTACAGCACCTGCACGCCCCGTTGTTCGGCCACCTTGGCCCATTGGGAAAAGAACCCTTGCTGATCGGTGAGGCGACTGGCCGTGGTGGCGGCGCTGGCCACCAGCGGCGCGTCCATGGCCAGCAGGATTCCGCTGACGCTGGGGCTGGTGGAGACGATACGGGACGGGGCGGTCGGGGTGGCCCAGGCAAGGTGAGCGGACAGGGCCAGGACCGCTGCGCTGAGCAGCCGGACAGTAAGGCGTGGGTTCATCGTCGATCCGTTGGGCGGTGGGTGGAGTGCGGCTGGGGCGCCTTCTATTTCGCCTGAAGGGCCTGGACTGCAGGGCTTATATGATAATGCTTCTCATGTAATGTGTTCCATATTGTAGAATCCATTCCGCAATTGCAATACTGCAAGCGCCTGCTGCTCCAAGGAAAACCTGCCCATGACTCATCGTTTGCACGCGGATGCCGTGACCTTGCGCCACGACGCGCGAATCATTTCCCAGGACCTTTCCCTGGCCATTCCCGATGGCTCGTTCACCGTCATCGTCGGGCCCAATGCCTGTGGCAAATCCACCCTGCTGGCGGCGCTGTCGCGGCTGCTGGCCCCGGCCAGGGGCCAGGTGCTGCTCGATGGCAAGGACATTCGCCAACTGCCGGCCCGGGAGGTGGCCAGGCGCCTGGGCCTGCTGCCGCAAAGCGCCACGGCGCCGGACGGCATCACCGTCGCCGATCTGGTGGCGCGGGGGCGCTACCCGCATCAGTCGCTCCTGCGCCAATGGTCGCTGGAGGATGAGCAGGCCGTGCGCCGGGCGATGGCCGCGACCCGGGTCAGCGAGCTGGCCGAGCGACTGCTGGACGAACTGTCCGGCGGCCAGCGCCAGCGGGTGTGGATTGCCATGGTGCTGGCCCAGGAAACCCCGATCCTGCTGCTGGACGAGCCCACCACCTACCTGGACATCGTCCATCAGATCGAGCTGCTGGAACTGCTGGCCGAACTCAACCGCCAGGGGCGCACCATCGTCGCGGTGCTGCATGACCTGAACCAGGCCTGCCGTTATGCCAGCCACCTGATTGCGCTGCGGGACGGGGCCGTAGTTGCCCAGGGGGCGCCGGCGACGATCTTCACCGAGGCGTTGGTGGAGCAGGTGTTCGGGCTTGCCTCGATGATCATCACCGACCCGGTCAGCGGCACCCCCTTGATGGTGCCCAGGGGCCGGGTCGAGGCGCCGTCATCCGGCGCGCCTGATTCACTGGGTGACGACTCAGCGACGTGAAGGGAGCGGTTCCTGAGGAACTCGCTGGCCGCCGGTGGCCTGGTTGACCAGAGCGGCTTCGTGGAACAGCGCCTCGCGATCTTCCGGCGCCTGCAGTTGCCCCAGGTCGGTGACGGTGGTCATCACACAGACGATTTCCTGCTGGGCGTCGAACACCGGCGATGCCTGGCCGGTGACGTTGGACAGCAGGTGGCTGGTGAGCTCGGCCCAATGCTTCTGACGGACTTGATCGAGTACCGCGCTGCTGGGCGGGGTGCCGCGAAAGTGTGCCGGCTGCTGCTTGCGTGCGGCGTCGATGACGGCCTTGGGCAGAAAGGCCTGGAACACCAGCCCGCAGGCGGTGTTGTCGATGGGCAGGATGTCCCCCAGGGCCAGGGGGTTAATGGAGAAATAGGCACTGCGATACCAGCGCACCAGGGTCGGCCCACGGTCGGTCCAGATCGCCACGCCACCGCTGGCGGCATGCCGCTGGGCCAGGGTCTTCATATGCTGGGCGGCGATGTCCACGGCGTCGATGCGTTTCAGTGCGCCGATGCCGATGCTCAGGGCCGCAGGCCCCAGGTCATAGAGGCCGCTGACCGGGTCCTGCTTGGCCAATCCTTCCTTGACCAGGCTCTGCAGGTAACGGTGGGCGGTGGAACCCCCGGTGCCGGTACGCCGGGCCACTTCCCCCAGGGCCAGCTCGCCCTCGGCATTGGCCAGGGTGTTGAGAAAGCGCGCGGCAATGGAAACCGACTGGATGACCCCGGAGCGTTTTTCCGGTGGGGCATCCAGGGTGTCGTCCAACGGGTTGTGCGAAGTGTTCAACGGCGGGTCTCCTCAGCAATGTCTGGCCGCGTGGGGTGCGCAGGCTACGGCCTGCGTGGCGCTGGCACTAGCGGCGGCCATGATAGCGGTTTCGCCATCGGCCAGGGACGGGCGAATGTACCCGGGCCGAACCTGAAGGTAATTCCAATTAGCAGAATGTATTCCGTATTGAGGAATTTGATGGCTACGTGATAGCCTAATCCTGAAAGAGGATCATTCTCATTTGGAAGGAAGTTTTGATGGCCCTTACGTATCGCACATTCAGCCACGGTATTGGCGTTCTTACCCTGTCCACCCTGCTGGCGACCCCGCCGGCCCTGGCTGAAGACAGTCGGGCCCGGGAGCACGTCGTGGCGAAGGGCGGCCTGGCATTGGACGCACTGGTGGTGACCGGTGAAAAACTCGACCGTGAATTGAAGGACACGGCGTCATCCGTGTCGATCATCACCGACCGCGATATCCAGCAGACCCGGACCGGCGATGGGTCGGTCTCGGAAGTCATCAACGGCAGCCCCAACGTGATCTACACCGATTCGGTGGGGGCGCCGATCATTCGTGGCCAGGACACCCAGGGGCCGAACAACGGGCAGAACGTGTTCTGGGGCGGCACGGTGCCCCGGGCCACCATCAACCTCGACGGGCACTATCTGAACTACAACGAGATGTTCTTCGGCGCGACCTCGGTCTGGGATGTGGACAGCATCGAAGTTTTTCGCGGCCCGCAGACCACCTCCCAAGGGGCCAATGCGATTGCCGGGGCGATCATCGTCAACACCAAGGATCCGACCTTCACCCCCGAGGCGGCCTACCAGGCTGAAATCGGCAGCTACCACTCGCGGCGCAGTTCCGTTGCCGTGTCCGGCCCTTTGGCCCAGGACTTCGCCGGGCGCCTGGCGGTGGACTATTCGGCCCGCGATACCTTCATCGACTACGACAACCCGAAATTCCAGGGCGGCAAGACCGACCAGGATTTTCGCAACCTCAACGCCCGGGCCAAGCTGCTGTGGCTGCCTACGGACATTCCGGGGCTGGAGAGCAAGTTCACCTTTTCCCACAACGACAGCAACCGCCCGACCCAGGAAGCCGCCTCGGCGCCGTTCCACAAGCTGGAACACAGCTCCACCACCATGCCCTCCTGGCAGCAGGACACCAACACCAGCATCCTGGATGTCTCCTATGAGCTGGGCAACGGCCTCAAGCTGTTCAACCAGGCCCAATACTCGTTGTCATCGGTGCACCGGGTCACCGGCGCGGCGGGCGAGGGCGATGCCGACATCCACCAGAAGAACGCCTCCAACGAATCGCGCCTGACTTTCGGTGAGATAGAGGACCTGCTCAGCGGCATGGGCGGGGTCTACTACGCCCGCACCCGCACCGACGAAACCCTGAACCTGAGGGGCCGCTCGGCCTTCGACGACACCAAGACCAACCTGGGGATCTTCGGCGAGGTCAATTACCGCCTCACCGATCTCTGGACCCTGAGCACCGGCCTGCGCTACCAGCAGGACCACATCGAACGTACCGGCAACTCGGTGCTGGCCCCCGGCGCGCTGAACTATGACAAGACCTTCTCCACCGTTCTGCCCAAGGTGTCACTGGCCTACGCCGCCACCCCGCACTGGACCCTGGGCGGCCTGATCAGCCGTGGCTACAACCCGGGTGGCGTGTCGCTGAACCTGAGCACCCGGCAATGGGCCTACTTCAAGGAAGAGTCGATCTGGAACTATGAACTGTTCAGCCGCGCCAGCCTTCTCGATGACCGCCTGCTGATCAACACCAACCTGTTCTACATGGACTTCAAGGACGCCCAGTACAACATCCCGGTGGTGATCTCCCCCGGGGTGGCGCAGTCCTACACCATCAACGCCGAGAAGGCCCACGCCTATGGCCTGGAACTGGATTTCGACTACCGCCTGCTGGACAACCTGCGGCTCAAGGCCAGTGCCGGGACCCTGCGCACCCGCATCGACAAAATCTCCAGCAACTCCGGCTACGCCCACAACGAGTTCGCCCGTTCGCCGGGCTACACCCTGAGCTTCGGCCCCAGCTGGGACATCACCGAGCGCCTCAACCTCAACGCCCAGGTGCGCTACCTGGACGGTTACTACTCGGATGTCGCCAACACCTCGAGCTATTCGATCAAGCCCTACACCCTCACCGATGCACGCATGAGTTATCGCTTCAACGACCAGGTGCAGCTCTATGGCTACGTCAAGAACGTCTTCGACGACCGCTCGCCCACGTACATGCAGCAGAACCGCGGCATTGGCGGCATCGAAGCCAGCATGACCCAGCCACGGACCCTGGGCATCGGCGTCAAAGGGGCGTTCTGAGGCCCCGAGGACCCATCGCCGGCTGCTGCCCGAGGCGCGGTCGGCGTTCATTCGTACACAGGAGATTGGCAACAGATGAGTAACCGCAAACGCCTGCATATCGGCATGTCCCTGGCCCCCACCTGGCTCAGCGGAGATGCCTGGCGCCAGCCCGACAGCAATATCGAGGGTATCTACAGCGCCGACTTCGCCGTGGACATCGCCAAGCGCTCCGAGGCCGCACACCTGGATTTTGTGTTCCGCCCCGACGTCAGTTGCCTGAACATGGACGGCCTGGAAAGCGGCTCGGGTTTCGCCAGCCTCGACCCCACGGTGCTGCTGGCGTGCATCGCCCGGGAGACTTCGCACATCGGCCTGGTATCCACCGTCTCCACCACCTTTTTCCCGCCCTATGTGGTGGCGCGCCAGTTGCAGTCGCTGCACTGGGTGAGCAACGGTCGCGCCGGCTGGAACATCGTCACCGCCTTGCAGGGCCACGAGAACTTCGGCCTGGAGGCCATGCCCAGCGCGGACCAGCGTTATGCCCGGGCGGCGGAGTTCACCCGCCTGGTGCATGACCTCTGGGCCAGCTACCCCAACGACGCGCTGCTGCTGGACCGTGAGCATGGCCGTTACGCCGACCGTGCCAAGGTGCATCCGGTGGACCATGACGGTGAGCATTTTCGGGTGCGCGGTCCGCTCAACCTGCCGGCGTTCAAGGCGCGGATTCCGTTGATCCAGGCCGGCGCCTCGGACACCGGCCGCGACTTTGCCGCGTCGGTGGCCGATCTGGTGTTTGCCCCGACCCCGGACAAGGACGCCGCCCTGGAGCTGCGCCGCGATCTCTCCCAGCGGGCCCGGCGTCACGGTCGCAAGCCCGAAGACATTCGCCTGCTGCCCGGCCTGAGCCTGTATCTGGCCGCGACCCGGGAAGAGGCCCGGGAGCTGTTCATGCAGACCCACGGCCGTCCGGACAACGGACGCAAATTCGCCTCGATCAAGCAGATGCTCGGCCTGGACCTCAGTGACTGGCCCCTGGACCGCCCAGTGAGCGCGGCAGACTTGCCGGCCCCGGTGCACAACCCCGGCAGCCGCACCCATACCAACCTGTTGCGGCGTCTGATCGAGCGCGAGACCTTGCGCCTGGATGAATTGCTGCTGCGCCCGGAAGTGATTTCCGCCGCCCACTGGCAAGTGATCGGCACCGCCGAAGATGCCTTCGAACAGATCGTCGACTGGGCCGAGGCCGGTGCCATGGACGGCTTCATCGCCGCGCCCGGAGGCTCGATCCGTTCGATGCATATCTTCCTTGAACAGGTGGTACCGCGACTGGTGGCGGCCGGGCTGTTTCGCGAGGCCTACAGCGGCAGCACCTTCATGGAGCACCTTGAACAGCACTGATGGAGAGGGGAGCGTCCGCGCTGGACGTCCCCGGACTACCAATGGTCAACCAATTGCTTGACCTGCGACGCATCGTGGCAGCGCAGCAGCGCCTGACGAAAGCGTGGATTGGAAAACAGCCGGGCAGTGTCCGCCAGCAGTTCCAGGTGTTGCTGATCGGCGGGGGCGGGCACCAGCAGCACGAGGATATCGCTCACCGGCTGCTGGTCGGGGGCGGCAAAGGCCATGGCGGTCTGCGGCCGCAGGTACAACGCATGGATGCTATCGAGCTCGGCGAGCCGCGCATGGGGCACGGCCACACCGTCGCCGATGGCGGTGCTGGCGGCCAGTTCCCGGCGCCACAGACTGGCCGTGACCCCAGCGCCGGGCAGCTGTCGGGTCTCTTGCAGATGCTGGCCAACCTGTTCGAACAGGCACTGTTTGTTCGACACATGGACATCGAGAAGGATGTCCTCGACTTGCAGGTAGCGGGCAAGCTTGCTCATGGGCTTCTCCGGGCGCTTCAGGCTTGGCTCAAGGAGAATTGAAGCGCATTTGCCTGGCCGGGTCAGTGGCGGCCGGGCAGTCTTTACGAACTCTTTAGATCGCCGGCCCCCACCCCACATTCGCTCAGGGCGCCCTCGATAAAGTCGTTCTGGGCCACCTCAGGCATGGCCGGCAGCCGTTCGAACAACCCCTCGTCGCAGCCGCGCTGTATTTCGGCATGGTCCACTTCGACCACGTCCCAGCCGACACTCCCGGTCTCGACCATGGCCTTGATCATGCCGATTTCGCCGTTGTACTCGCCGGCCCGAACGCTAATCGAGTGTTGCTGCTCGAAGGGGGTGTAGAACGCCTGCTGCTGGGCTTGCTTGTTCAGCCCGCCGACGGAAACCACGGTCAGCGTATCGGCCTGGACGGTGCTGCAAAGCAGCGCCAGGGTCAGGCTGGCGAGAGCAGTTTTAAGCATGGCTGGTCTTCCTTCTTGTTGTTGTTTTAAAGATCGCGAGGGCCATCCTAGCCAGCACGGCTGCAGCTCATGAGGAATAAAAGGCGCGCTCAACGGGAGTTTTTTTCTCACGGCGTTGCACAGACGTCGCCCCGGTGCCAGCAGGCTGGGTAAGATCCAGAGACTGGCGCAACCCTGTACCGGGCACTGTGCCCGGACCATCGTCGCAGTGCGCCCGGGAGCCCAGACATGAACAACTTCACGGACTATCGCCTGCCTTCCCTGGATGCTCTGCTGGCCTTCCAGGCGGCCGCGCAGTTGCAGAGTTTCGAGCGCGCGGCCGATGCCCTGGCACTCACCGGGAGCGCCTTGCGCAAGCGTGTTGCAGGCCTGGAGCAACTGCTGGGCGTATCGTTGTTCGAGCGCCTGGGCGGCAGTGTGGTGCTGACCGTACAGGGGCAGGTCTACCTGGAGCAGGTCAGCCCGATCCTCGCGCAGTTGCTGGCAATCCCCGGGCATCAGCGTCCGGTGCAGCGCCAGCAACACCTGACGGTCAGTTGCCCGCCGACCTTCGCCCGTCAGGTCCTCATCCCGCGCCTGCAGGAGCACAGCCTGGCCTATCCGGACGTCGACCTGCAGATCCAGCTCAGTGCGCCCATGGGCAGTGTCGATGGTGGAGCCTGCGACGTGCTGATCAGTGGCGACAGCGCCGAGGTCGCGCCTTGTCAGCGGCTGCTCGACGAACAACTGCTGCCCATGGCCGCACCGGCCTTGCTGGCGCATTTCCCGGGCCTGGATCCGGTGCGGGATTTCGCCCGCTTGCCCTTGTTGCGTTCACCTCTGGAGCCCTGGCGGCCCTGGTTCATGCAAGCCGGCCTGGAACTCGTCGAACCGGGGCAGGGCCCGGCGCTGCTGGACCTGGGAATGATGCTTGAGGCGGCGGCCAAGGCTCAGGGTGTGGTTCTGGCGCGGCCCTCACTGGCACAGGCGTGGCTGGCCGATGGGCAGCTGGTGGCGATTGGCGAGGTGCGCAGCGAGCCCTCATTTCACTATCAACTGCGGGTTCGGCAGGCATCGCCGGCGGCGGAAGCCTTCAGCACCTGGTTGACCCGGGTCTGTCATGAAACCGTGCTTGAGGCGCAGGCACGCTTGAAGCATTCGCTGTAGGAAAGTTACGCCCGATAAGCGCGAAATCTTTTCCCGGTCACGCCTCGGGCAGGCCGTTAATCTCGCGCTGAACCTCAATCGGGAGCGGGCCAATGCCCATCATCACCTGTATCGAAGACTTGCGTGTAATGGCCCAGCGGCGGGTGCCGCGAATGTTCTATGACTATGTCGATGGCGGCTCCTGGACCGAGAGCACCTACCAGGCCAACCAGGCCGACTTCAGCGCGATCAAGCTGCGCCAGCGGGTGGCGCGCAACGTCGAGCAGCGCTCGCTCAGCGCTCGGCGAATGGGCATCGACATGGCCATGCCGCTGGCCATCGCGCCCACTGGCCTGGCAGGAATGATCCACGCCGACGGCGAGATTCTTGCCGCCCGCGCCGCCACCGCCGCCGGCATTCGCTACACCTTGTCGACGGTCAGCATTTGCTCCCTGGAGGACATCGCCCAGGCCATTGCCGCGCCGTTCTGGTTCCAGCTCTACGTCATGCGCGACCGCGGTTTCGTCGCCAGCCTGATTGACCGGGCCAAGGCCGCCGGTTGTGATGCCCTGGTCCTGACCCTTGATCTGCAGTTGAGCGGCCAGCGCCATAAAGACCTGAAAAACGGCCTGAGCATTCCACCGCGACTGACCCCCTCCAGTCTCTTGAATATCCTCGGCAAGCCGCGCTGGATCAAGGGGATGCTGAGTACCCGTCGGCACCATTTCGGCAACATCATGGGGCATGTCAAAGGCGTGGATGACAGGCGCCAGCTGGCTGAGTGGACTTACCAGCAGTTCGACCCGCGCCTGAGCTGGGACGACATTCAATGGATCAAGAAACGCTGGGGCGGCAGGTTGATCCTCAAGGGCATTCTGGATGTCGAGGATGCGCGCCTGGCGGCGGACAGCGGCGCCGATGCCCTGATCGTCAGCAACCATGGCGGCCGGCAGCTGGACGGTGCGCCTTCCAGCATCAGCATGCTGCCGGCGATCGTCGAGGCCGTCGGCGAGCGGATCGAAGTCTGGCTCGACAGCGGTATCCGCAGCGGTCAGGACGTGATCAAGTCCCTGGCGCTGGGCGCCCAGGGGGTCATGCTCGGGCGTGCACATCTGTATGGCCTGGGGGCGATGGGTGAGGCTGGAGTGGCCAAGGCCCTGGAGATCATCGCCAGAGAAATGGACCTGACCCTGGCCCTGTGTGGGCACACCGATGTGCAGCATCTGGATCACGACATCCTGTTGCCGGGTAGCTACCCTCTGCCCTAGGCATTGCGGCTCGCAGCCTGGCATGCAGCCGCCTGCTGCCAACCTCTCAAAGGGCCTCCAGAAAAGCCTTCAGCGCCTTCAGTTCGCTCCGGTCCAGCTCCAATACCTTGAATTGCGCTGAGGTCACGGGAAACAGCGGGTCTTGCAACTGTCCACCCTTGGGGACGGGTATGGGCATGCCGGCGTTGTAGAACAACAGCACCTGATCGAGGCTGCTGGCCAGCCCATTGTGAAACCAGGGGCCGGTATGGCTCACCAGTCGCAGTGAAGGTGTGCGAAAGCGCCCGATATCTTGCACCAGCCCGGTGACCTCATAACGCCCGAGGTCTTCGCGACGACGCCCATAGAAGGTCAGGCCTGCATTGTGGAAACGGTCGTCCTGCATCCCCGGACCGAAGTGGCAGTTCATGCAGCGCGCCTTGGTGCGAAACAGGTGCAGCCCCTGCAATTGCTGGTCGTTGAGGGCCTTCGTCTGCCCTCGCAGAAAGCGCTCGAAGGGGGTGCGTTGTGCAACCTGCAGCAGGCTGCGCTGATAAGTCGCCAATGCCGCCGCCACTTGCTCGGCCCCCAGCGCCTGTCCGGGAAATACCTTGGCGAACTGCGCCGGATAGTCCGTGCTGTCACGCAGCCGGGCCACCAGCTCCGCGACGCTGAAGGCCATCTCCTTCGGGTCGACGACCGGCATCAGGGCCTGCATCTCCAGACTGTCGGCGCGCCCGTCCCAGAACAGATGCCCGGCCAGGCCGCTGGCCACCAGGCTCGGCGCATTGCGCCGGCCCGCTGCACGGTCATGCCCGAATGAAACCCGGCGCCCATCGGCGAACCTCAGGTCCGGCTCATGGCAGGAGGCGCAGGCGATCTGCCCCGAACGCGACAGGCGCGGGTCGAAGAACAGCTGGCGGCCAAGGTCGGCCTTCTGCTGTGTGTAAGGGTTGTACTCCGGGGACGGCGCCCGCTCGGGCAAGGGGCCCAGCTCTTGCCAGGCCACCCCGGCATCCACCTGCGGCGCCGGCCACTGCGCGGAGGGCCGGCTGTACATTTCGCGCAGGCAAGCCGGTTCGCTTAGTGCGCAGGCACGCACCTGTTCCAGCCCGACCATCAACAACATGCCGAGCATGACCACAAGACTCTTCAGGGACCGGCGCATTTCAGAACGCGTACCCGACTTCGAGCCAGTACTGGCGGCCCACCTCATAGGTCGAGACCGAGTTGCTGTTGACCGTCTGGTTGGCATTGACCGACTTCTTGTCGAGCACGTTGAACACGTCGACATTGACGAACACTGTCTGGTCCTTGGCGGTGGGAATGCGCCAGCCCAGGCGCGTGTCCCAGGTCAGCGCTGCCTGGAATTTCTGTTCTTCCCAGACATCCACCGAGGTCCCCATGTAGTCCACATTGCGTCCCGTGTCGCCAATGCGCTTGTAGCCGGCGCGGTAGCGCCAGAAGTTGCTCCACTGCAGATTGGCTTGGGGGATCTGGGTAATGGTGGTCAGGCGGGCCGTCCAGGGCCGGTTGAAGTTGCTGGCCGGGCGGTCGTCATAATTGATGAAGCTGCCCTGGTACTGGATGACGTTGTTCTGGTAGTACAGGTTTTCGGCAGCGACGTAGGTCGGCGCGGAGGCCTTGCTGTCGGTCCAGTTGAGCGCCAGTTGCCCGCCGGTCTGGGTGCCCAGCAGTGTCCAGCGCTGCAACGGCGTCACCGTCAGGGTGTAGGTGTCGGTCTCGCTCTTGCCGTCGTTGGTGTAGGTGGTGTAGTTGCTCGCCAGCGTCGGGTCCGTGGAGGGCTCGCCCAAGGTCTTTCCGGACACCTGCACCACCTGGTCGCGGCCCTTGCGATTGACATACTTGAGGGCATATTCGACCCCGGCCCATTGCTGCACCACGCCCAGCATCAGCTCATCGTCGTAGGGAATGTCCAGCTGATTGAAACGCACCTGGTTGGCGGCGTTGGACTTGACCACCCAGGGTTTGTCCAGGCTGTCGCGGGTTTCGTTGAAGCGCAGGCGGTTGCGTCCGTCTTGCAGCTGCCAGCTGCTGACACTGCGCCCGTAGTAACGGTTGACGCCGGCATTGAGCAAGGTGGTGCGGTCACCGAACAGGTCATATTCGAGGGAGAAGCGCGGCGCCCAGGTGGTCTTGTCCATGTAGTCGTCGCTGTCCACGCGCACGCCCGGGCGCAAGGTCAGTTGGCCGATGGTGATCTCGTCCTGCAACCAGCTGCCCCAGGAGGTGGTGGTGAAGTCGAATTCGCCGGTGGCGTAGCGGGTACGGCTCTTCATGTACTGGCCCGCCCAGCCGTTCAGGGTCCGGCCCATGTTGCAGGCGACGCTGTCGGTAACCCCGGCGCTGTTGGTGCAGGTTGTGGTCGCCGCGGGGGCAACATAGGTGCTGCTGTCGGTCAGGCGCTCGTAGCGCACGTACTGGCGGGAGAATTCCAGGCCGGTTTGCGGACGGTGAGTCATGCCCAGCCAGTCGACGCTGCGCCAGTCGGCATTGAGCTTGTACTGCCAGGTACGTTGCTGCTGCTCGATATCCCCCCAACCGCCTTCAAGGGTATTGGCGGTGGGCTTGTTGCCGATGCCCCAGTCCTTGGTGGTCGACTTGCGCCAGGTCCAGTAGTCGGCCGAATCCGACTGGCGGCTCTGTTCCTGGCCGCTCCACGCCAGGTTCTGTTCGATGCGCGCCAGGTCGCCATCCCATATTGTGCGCAGGTTCAACTGGGTGCCGCCGGCCTTGTTGTCATAACCCGAGTTGGCCACGTTGGCACGCAAGTAATGACTCTCCTCTGGGGCATGGGTCACGCTGGTCTCGACAGTGAGCTGATCGCTGGCTTTCCATACCGACTTGAGGAAGTAGTTGTCGATGCGCCGCTTCTGCTTCTCCTCGTGAAAGCCCATTTCCTCGACATTGTTGTAGGAGTAGAAACCCAGCGGGATGGTCGAGCGCTTCTGGCTGAAGCTGCCGAGCAGGCCGAAATTGTCGGTCAGGTGGCCCTGCAGCGTGCCGCGAACGGTGACCTTGTCGAACTTGGGCTGCTCGTCGGGAGAGCCGGAGTTCTGCATGCGCAGCTCTTCGCTTTCGTCGATGTGATATTTAGTCCAGGCGGAACGGGTGGTCTGCACCGAGAACTTGCCGTGCAGTGCCTGGGTTGGCGCACGGGTTTGCGCATCGATGACGCCGCCGTTGAAGCCGCCATAGGCCGCTGGCACGTTGCTGTCCAGGACCGTGATGTTCTCCAGCAGGTCGGTGTCCAGTGCCAGGCCCTGGCTGCGCCCCGGTACCGCGTCCAGAAGTTGTACCCGGTCTTCGGCCGGATCGATGTCATTGTTCATGTTGATGCCATCGATCAGGAAGGCATTCTGGTAGAACTGCGCCCCGTTGATGCTGATGTTGGCCGGGCCGATTTCCCCAGGGGTCTTGCTGCTGAGCTGGGCATCGTCGAACTGCACGTTGGGATGGCTGCGCAGCAAGCTGGTGATGTCGCCATTGCCCGCCGGCATGGCTTCGATCGTCGCGCGGTCGATACGAGTCTCCCCCTGAGGCAGCACCCACTCGCCAGGGACCTTGGTATTGCCCAGGCGGACCGGATCGGTACGCGGGCGAGTCGCCCGTTGCACCATCAGCGCATCGTCACCGACGTAAATCCACTCCAACTGGCTGCCCTTGAGCAGTTTTGCCAGCGCCTGCTCGGCGCTCAGCTCGCCCTGTACCGCCGGAGCGTTCAGGTTGAGCAGCAGTTGGCTTTCGACGCTGATCTGCAGACCGGTCTGCTGTGCCAGCGCCATCAGCGCCGTGCTTAACGGCTGGCGCGCGATGTCGATGCTATGCCGTGTGCGCAGGTCACTGGCCAAGGCCGGCAAGGACACCGCCAGCCCTACTGACAGCCACAATAGCCGCGCACTGCGCCGGCAACCCTGAAGACCCTGTGGGGGGAAAATGGACATGCTCTGGTGGACTCCCCGATAGTGCGAATAATACGCACATGCTAATGAGAATAATTATGATTAACTCAGCGGGGCAATAAACGAACGGCGATCGAGAACTTCCAGAAAATTGTGAAATTTATTGTTTTACCGGTACTTGCGGCTCTTCGCGGATCAGGGTGAGGTACGGCCCCCATTGACTGAGGCGCCCGCCCAGTGGGGCGATCGCCAGCTGCAGCGCGCTGACTGGCGAGCGCAGGTTCAGCGAAGCGGTGATACGCCGCTCGCCCAGCGCAGGGTCCGCCAATAGCAGTACACCGGGGTAATAGTCCTGCAGCGCATCAATCACCTCGGAGAGCGGCCGGTCATTGACCAGCAATTGCCACTGGCGCCAGGAGGCAACCTGGCCAGGCAACAGCCGACCGCGTTGCGGCGGGCCCTGGTCCAGGCCGAGGCGAAGGCTATCGCCCGGGCCCAGAGCCGGCACCGCGAGTTCGCCGCGTCCATCGCGAACCTGGACTGCGCCGCTCTGCACCGCCACCACCACGGCGTTGCGGCTGAGGTCCACGTCGAACGCGGTCCCTACGACCCTGACCTTGATGTCCGCGGCCTGTACCGTGAACGGGCGCGCGGCATCGTGGCTGACCTCGAAGAACGCCTGTCCCCGGAGTAGGGTGACCGCCCGCGTACCGGGTTCGAAGTCCACTCCAATAGCGCTGTCGCTGCCCAGTTCGATACGGCTGCCGTCACTCAAGAGCAGCTGTCGATGCTCGCCGGTTGGGCTGGTATAGGCGGTCGGAGGCCTAGGTCCGAGCAACAACAGCACACAGGCCGCCAATGCAAACGCCTTCAGTGCCCGACCCGGCCAGTTGCGCCGGGCCTGGATCGGGGTTGGCAAAGGCTGGGGCGCGGGTGGCTCCAGCGGCTCCAGGCCGCCAGTGAGCAACCAGATTTTCTCGGCCTTGCACCAGGCCCGGGCATGGCGCTCATCAGCGGCCAGCCAGCGCGCATGGGCCTGTTGCAGTAAGGCGTCATCCGGCGCGGCGTGGCATTGCAGTAGCCAATCCATCGCCGCCTGCCACACCGGGTCGTCCTTCAGTGAACCGGATACAGGTTGAGGCAAGGGGGTATCAGTCATCGGCCAGGTGCTCCGCACAGTGGGTCAGTGCGTCACGCACCAGCTGGTGCGCCAAGCTGGTGGAGATCTTCAGCTCAACGGCAATTTCCTGGAAGGTCATGTGTTGCAGACGATGCATGTGAAAGGCCCGCCGTGTGCGCTCCGGCAGCAATGTCAGGGCATCCTGCAGCAGGCGCAACTGGTCGCAGTGCAACGCCTGATGTTCCGGTGACGGCGTACTCGAAGGCAGTTCGTTCAGCAGATCGGCGCCATCGGGATGACGGTTTTCCAGGGTCGAGCGCCGCAGTAGGTCAAAGGACAGGTTGCGCACGATACGGTACAGGTAGCCCACCGGGTTGCTCGGCTGGGCGGCACTATCAGCCTGGCCGCAGAAGCGCAGCCAGGCCTCCTGGACCACTTCTTCGGCTTGCGCCCGGCAACCGACAATGGGCGCCGAATAGTCGACCAGCGCGGTGCGATGGGAAAGGTAGATCTCGAGTTTATCGCTGAGATAAGACACGGCGGCGATCATTCAAGGCGGGATCAGGCCAGGGGGGCGGAATTCTATTCTTAATCACAAATGATTATCAAATACATTTGGGTGAGCCCTGATAAGTACCTCCCGGGCAAGTCTTGCGCTGGGATGGCCTTGCTTGAGGGCATTTTCTGCAGTTGGCTCAGTTGCTCATGGGGCAGGCGGACCGCGGCTTGCCACATTTTGCGCCGCTGATTGTCGTAGCCGTAGCGACTGGTGAGGCTGCCCAGGGCGTGGTTGTTGTTCTTGCAGCAGGCGCAAGCCTTGCCAGAGGAGGGGCGTGTCTTGGGTCTGGCCGCTTTGCGTGACGGCATTTAGCAATGCGTCGCCCGAGGGCGTCGTAGTGGTAACGGGCTTCGCTGTGAAGGGTCGCGCCGTGCCGGGTCTGGGCATGATCAGGCGGTTTTCGCAGTCGTAGGTAAAGCGTTGCGTTGCGCCGTTGGTGCAGCTTTTTTCGCTGAGGTTGCCCCAGTCGTCGTAGGTAAAACGCAGGTCTTTGAAGGCGACCAGGCGGTTGTTCTGGATGCGATCGAATTGCCAACTGCCGCTGCCGCAAAGGTTGCCGGCCGGGTCGTAGGAAAAGTCTTCGGTGTGCAGTTGCGGGTGGTTCGGCTGGCGGCTGCGCAGTTGGCCGCTGGCGTCGTAGTGGAAGTCGGTGATACCGCGCTGTTTGTCGACGATTCTTTGTACTTCACCGCCGTCGCTGTAGTGATAGCGGCGGTGCAGGGCGGTGGCGGGATGTTGTGGGAGGCCGAGCAGGCTGTCGGTTTTTTCCTGCAGTTGGCTTAGTTGCTCGTGGGGCAGGCGGATCGCGGCTTGCCACATTTCACCTAGTGTGCGTCTGAAACAACCCCTTCAGGGGATTGGCTATTAACCATGGCTACTTTACGAACCATAAACGCCTATATCTAAAGCGTGGCCGATTTGAAAAGGGCTATCCGTGAATTTATCGAAGCTCATAACGAGCACTCAGCCAAGCCCTTTAAATGGAACAACACGGCTGAGAGCATCATCAGTTCGGTACATAAAGCAAAGCTGAGTGCGATCAAAAATAAGTTAATTGATTAACCGCTCAGGCTATTAGTCCTATTAATCGCACTAAAATATCTAAACCATTAATATCTGCTGATTTAATTTAGCTTTGTGCTCTGCAACCAATCCTTGATCCACGAGTTTTTCATTAGCTCAGGTGATACATTTTCTAGAGCTCGAGAAAACTCACTTATCACGCTGATCAACAAATGCTTTAGATGAACTATAGGGATGTTCTCGATCATTGGGTTCGGCTGCCAACTTGTTTGGCTTGTGCAGACTGCTACGTAATTTTCCTTCGAAGGACTGAAAGATATAAGTCGCTCAACCCCCTGCTCATACAGATCAATTTCAAATGCAAGACTCGAATTTATTGCCCGAACAGCATCGGGCATTTGCTCGAGAAAAACTGACAAATCTGTTCCTATGTCAACAGGCCATTTTTCTTGGCCGAAACCAGAAATACTAAAATATCCAGATAGTTCCAGCTTTTTACAGGCGTCCATTAAAATGGACCTCACATCATCATCTTCAACGTTATATCTACGGAATGGGGAAGTTTTTTTTAGCTTGTCAAAAAACTTCAGCTCTATATTGAAATTCGACATTATTACTCCAAGACAGGATAGGAAGTTCTGATCTCATTTCCTCTAGGGACGACAAGGGCATGCTTAGCTTGAGTAATACTGCCATCTGGCTTTATGACTTGCCCTAATCCCTCAGGGATAGGAATTTTCGTTGGCTTAGTAACATTGACATTGCTGAGTAACTCTGCAGTCTGCTCATTATTAAGCCATTGCCCTTGATTGTTATTTGTTCCACGAGCTCTATCCATTAATCGTTTTGTGTTTTTTGCTCCTGCGCCATGTTCGTTAAAGGTGTGACCGTATTTTTTAACGCTCTTCCAATTAGATGTAGATTTGGAAGCACATAAACCCCACGGATCAACCCACCCCAACGCATTCGGCGCATACCGATACAGGTTTTCCCCACCCGCCAACCCAATCGGGTCCTGCGTGGTAAACCGTCCCACCGTCGGATCGTAGTACCTGAAGGTGTTGTAGTACAGCCCGCTTTCCCGGTCGTGGTACTGCCCCTGAAAGCGCAGATTCTGTTCCACCGCATTCGGTGATAACGCTTCCAATCCGCCCCAGGCTTTGTAGTACGCGCGCCACACCACATGCCCTTGGGCGTCGGTCATTTCCTGCGGTGTGCCGATCTGGTCGGTATGGAAGTAGTAGGCCTGGCCGGGGTGTTCGGGCAGCTTGGGATCTGTGTCGATGCGCGCCAGGGGCGCGTAGCTGTCCGGCTCGTAGACGTAGGTGCTGTGGCGCTGTGGTTGTTGTTCTTGCAGCAGGCGCAGGCCTTGCCAGAGGAACGTCGTGTCTTGGGTTTGGCCGCTTTGCGTGACGGCTTTAGCGATGCGTCGCCCGAGGGCGTCGTAGTGGTAACGCGCTTCGCTGTGCAGGGTCGCGCCGTGCCAGGTCTGGGCATGGATCAGGCGGTTTTCGCAGTCGTAGGTAAAGCGTTGCGTTGCGCCGTTGGTGCTGCTTTTTTCGCTGAGGTTGCCCCAGTCGTCGTAGGTAAAGCGCAGGTCTTTGAAGGCGACCAGACGGTTGTTCTGGATGCGATCGAATTGCCAACTGCCGCTGCCGCAAAGGTTGCCGGCCGGGTCGTAGGAAAAGTCTTCGGTGTGCAGTTGCGGGTGGTTCGGCTGGCGGCTGCGTAGTTGGCCGCTGGCGTCGTAGTGGAAGTCGGTGATACCGCGCTGTTTGTCGACGATCCGTTGCACTTCACCGCCGTCGCTGTAGTGATAGCGGCGGTGCAGGGCGGTGGCGGGATGTTGTGGGAGGCCGAGCAGACTGTCGGTTTTTTCCTGCAGTTGGCTTAGTTGCTCGTGGGGCAGGCGGATCGCGGCTTGCCACATTTTGCGCCCCTGGCTGTCGTAGCCGTAGCGACTGGTGAGTGTGCCTTGGGTACGCAGGGTTTCGCGGTGCAGGGCGTCGCGCTCGAAGTCGCTGATCAGGTGGCCATCGAGGTTGATCTGGTGCAGGTGGCCGCTGCCGTAATAGAGCTGGTTGAGCTGGCGAGCGTCGGGCAAGGTCAGCCCGGTGAGGTTGCCCAGGGCGTCGTAGTGGTAGGCAAGATTGCCGGTGCTGCTGCTTTCGCTCAGCAGTTGGTCGGCGGCGTCATAGCTGAAGGCCAGGCGGTCGGAGCGGATGCCCAGGGCGTCGCCCACCTTGCTTGGCAGGCGTTCGACGGCGATCAGACGGTCCGCGTCGTCGTAGTGATAATCCAGGCGAGCATCGCTCGTGACCCGGCTGAGCAGACGCCCCGCGGCGTCGTGTTCGAATTGTTGCTGACGAGTGACTTGGACCAGGGTCGGGCTGGTGGCGATTTCTTCCAACTGGCTCAGTTGGCCGTTGAGGCTATAGCTGAAGCGGCGGCGCAGGCCATCGATACGCACTTCTTCCTTCAGGCGATCGCTGGCGTCGTAGCTGAAGCGGTAGGCGGCCTTGTTTTCATTCAGCAGAGCGATCAGGCGCTGGGCTTTGTCGTATTGATAGTGAACCTGCTGGCCACGGGCGTCCTTGCGTTGGCTGGGCAGGCCCCGGGGCGTGCGCGCCAGGCTGGTGGTGTGGCCATCGGCATTGGTGTGGCTGAGCAACTGGCCAAGGGCGTTGTAACGGTACTGGTCATGGCTACCGCCTGGATGGTCGACGCGCAGCACTTCGCCATCGGCTTTGCGGGTCAGACGCGTGGTGCACTTCAGGGCATCGGTGATGCTCGCCAGGTGCAGGTGGCTGTCGTAGCCATAGCGCGTCAGTTGACCGGAACAGTCCTGGTATTGCTCGATCTGCCCCAGTTCGTTCCACCATAGTCGGGTGTTGTTGCCCAGCGGGTCGATGCGGGTGTGGGGCAGGCCGGCGTCAGTGTTGAAGAACTGGGTCACCTGACCCAAAGGGTCGGTGCTGTCGAGCAGGTTACCGTGACGGTCATAGCTCCAGCGCTGGCAACTGCCATCGGCACGCTCGATGGTGGTGATCAGGTCGGTGTCCAGGTGATAGCTGTAACGGATCGAGCGGCCCAGGGGATCGGTTTCTTCCTCCAGTCGCGAGAGCTTGTCGTAGGTAAAACTCAAGGTGCTGCCGTCGGGCAACTCCAGGCCGGTCATGTTGCCGGATTCATCAAGCTGGAAACGGTACTGCTCGCCACCAAAGTCACGGCTGGCGATAACTCGCCGACCTTCGTTGTAATCGATCCGTGCAGTACGACCGAGCACGTCTTTGATATGAGTCTGACGCTGTGCCAGGTCATAGCTGAACAGGTAGCGCTCACCGTCACTGGTCCAGTGCTCGGTGACCCTGGGCTGACCGTCGTTCAGGGTCGCCCAGCGGTAGTGACAGCGCAGGCCCAGGGCGTTTTCGTGGGCGACCATCAGGCCCTGGTCGTAGGCAAAACCTCGCACCCGTTCGCCGTTGCGGTTGATGACTTGGCGCAGTTGGCCGTTGGCGTCGTATTGGTAATGCACCAGGGTTTCGACAGGCTGGTTATCGACGACCCGTTCGACTCGGCTCAGGCGTCGTTCGTGCTGCTCGTAACATAGGTGCAGACGAATGCCGCCCGTGGCGCACAAGTCGCTCAGACGCTGCTGACCGTCATAGCTGAAATTGAGAAAGTGACCGAGGGCGTTTTCGATACGCCGCAGGGGAGATGGCTGACCGTCGTCGGCCAGCTCACCGAAATAGAAGAAGGTGTTGTCGAGGCTTTGCAGCAGATAGTGCCCACCTTCGGAGCGCACCACGAACAGTTGTTCGTCCGTCAGGTAGGCGCGCTCGCCGGGCTCCAGTTGCGGCAAGGGCAGGTCACGCCCCTGGTTGTCGCGCAGGTACAGTTGCTGGTCTTCCAGGCGCAGGTTTTGCTCCCAGGGCAGCACCCAGCCGCGCCCGAGCAAGCCTTCGTGGGTAAGGTCACTGGCATAGAAGCGCGCCCAGGTGATGGGCATCAGTCCTGGCAGGCTGAAGTCGGTTTCGCTCTCTTCAAGAAGCAGTTTGCGCCCGCTGATGGCGTCCACCGGATTGCCGAACAGGGCACCGGCCACGCGGCCAATAGCCGGACCAATGACGAAGCGTCCTGCCAGTTCACCCGCGACAAACCCGGCAGCAAATTTCAATGCACAAGGGGCGACGGCCTTCAGGCCAATTTTACCGGCCGTCAACGCCAGTTTCAGTAGGCCGCCGGCGGCGCCGGCCACGGCCATGAGGATATCGACGGTGGTGCGCAGCCACTGCGGAATCTCGTCTTCGATCTCCAGGTACTGCTCTTTTTCGGCGCCGATAAAAACGCTGTCCGAGCCGCTGTCGATGACGCTGCCGCAGGTCAGCTTGTCGCCCTTGCGCGCCGCCGGCAGGCCGTTGATAAACACCTTGGCCGAGCCCTCCGCCACCATCGGAGGAGCCGGATGCTTGGTGCAGATACCCAGGCTATCCTGCACTTGTGCGGCATTCAGGCCATTGATGAATACGTCCGGCGAACCGCTGCTGATGCCCCCGGCGGGGGCCTTGGACATTCGCCCAATGGCTTCGCCCGCGGAGGTCAGTGCCATACCTCCCACACCCGCAAGCACCCCGGCCAGCAAGGCAGTGCCAAATCCGCAGGTGGCGACGGTGAGTATGGCCACGGCCGCAATCAAGGCGATCCCCAACGCCGCCCCCACCAGAAACCCCACCAGCGCGTTGCTGTGGGCCAGTTCGTCGTTTAACCGTGCCGCTTCAAACATGCTTGGCCTCCCAGGCCTCTCGTTCCTTGAGTGCGCAGGCGCCTTATGGCTTGGACGGGGATGGAGGATGGGCCTCAAAGCTCGCCAGGACGTCTGTCCACAGCTGATTCAATGAGTCGTCAAAGGGCTGCTGGCTAGTGGCCGAAAACACCAGCACGCGCTGCGGCGAGACGATGAAACCGGCCTGCCGCTGGTACACCGGACGCCCGTCGCTCTGGTAATGGGCGTCGACTTGCAGGCCCGGTACCGGCGACTGCGTCGAAAGCCAGACCTCTTGCAGGTCCTGACGTTTGTATTTGCGCAACTTGGCGGCAATCAGGCCGACCTGGCGCTCGACATACTCCGCCAGGCTTTCCCCGGGCAGAGTGATGTCCCGGGACAGGGTCAGGCTGAAGGGCGCGGGCAGGGTTACCCCCGGGACGAACATATTGACGCTGCGATCTTGAAAGCCACTGGGCAGCGTGAGTTTTCCTTCCTGGATCAGGTAGTCCATGGGTGCTTGCTCTTGGGAAATGAAGGTCAGGCGGTGGGTGCCGGTGGTGGAGAGAAGGCAGCCTCGACTTCGGCATCGATGTTGCCTTTGACGCCATCCGTTTCGGGGGCGGTGGTTGCGGCGCCGCCGGGCATATTGATGTCGAGCTGACCGCCGGTATTGATCTGCGCGTCGCCGGTCACCGAGAAGTTGAACTTCGAGCCATAAAGGTTGATCTCCCCACTGGCTTTCATTTCAAAAACGCTCTGGCCGCAGACCAGGCGTATTTTTTCCCCGGCTTCGATCAAGTACTGGGTGCCGATGCTGTCCTTCTTGGTGGTGCCGACTTGCAGGGTGTCGTCGACCTTGACCGTTCTCAGGCTGTTCTGGCCGACGGTGATGGTTTCGTCCTGGCCGACCGAGTGCACACGGTTGACACCGACCCAATGGCTTTCATTGTTCTTGACGGTGCAGTCCTGATCGCGCTGGGCATGGATGTAGATTTGCTCCTGGCCGGCGCGGTCCTCGATGCGCAACTCGTTGGACCCCTTGCCCCCCAGGCTGCTGCGGGTTTTGAACACGCTGCGGGTCTTGTTCGCCGGCAGCGGGTAGGGCACCGGCGTGTGCTGGTTCGGTACGCAACCGGTCACCAGCGGCTGCTCGGGATCGCCGCCGATAAAGCTGACCAGCACTTCCATGCCGATCCGCGGGATGATCACGTGACCAAAACCTTCACCGGCCCAACTGGTGGCCACGCGCACCCAGCAGCTGGAGAATTCATTGCGTTGGCCTTCGCGGTCCCAATGAAATTGAATCTTTATCCTTGAGTGTTCGTCGCACCAGATTTCCTCGCCCGCAGGGCCGGTCACCAACGCGGTCTGGCTGCTCAGGCGAGGCTTGGGGGCCGGCTCTTGCGGCCGAAAGAAGATCTCGCTGGGGATGGCGCTGAAGTGGTTGCGGTAACCCTGGGTAAAGCCGCCGCGGCGGTCGTCGCCGGTGACCGACTCTTCCAGTACCTGCGGCTGACGCCCCTCGTGTTCAACGCTGACCAGCAGCCACATCTGGTTGTACTCGCTGCGCGGATGCGCGGTCAGGGTCACCAGATGGCCGCAGCGAAAGCTCGCTAGATCGCCCTGACCCTTGGCCAGTTGGTAGTCGGCACGGTGGCCTTCAAGGGCGATCTGGCTCAGATGCTTGCCCACTGCGCCGGTGTTGTAGCGGCCCGGGTAGCGATAGTCCTCCAGGATCGGCGCTGCCTCGCTCTGTGCGGAACTGTGCAGGGTGCTGGGCACCGGATCGAGCTTGGCGCCGTTGGACGCGCCGCGTGGATCGGGCTTTTTCAGGTCGTAGTCGCGGCGCACCACCTGGCTGGTGCGGGTGCTGAAGCGCACCGCGAAATGACTGACCACCGGGTCTTCGGCAGCCAGGCCGCTGCCTTGTTGATAGCGCGCATGGGCCAGGATCGGGTAGTCGGTCTGATTGTCGGAGAACACCAGCAGGTGCTGGTCGGGCCTGTGTTCGTGGTGCCAGTGAATGCCGTCTTCGAAGCACAGACGTTGTAGAAACTGGAAATCCGTCTCGCCGTATTGCACACAATACACCCGGGGCAGCGACGGCTTGGGGGCAATGTTGAAGCGGTATTGGTCGGCGAGGATGCCGTGTTCCTTGAACACCTTGGCAATGATCTGCGGCACCGTCAGGTTCTGGTAGACCCGTTGGTTGTGGCGGTGCTGCAACTGGTAAAGGTGCGGGCGCAGGATCAGGTGATAGTGGGTCATGCGCTTGCCGCTGTCGCCGATTTCGATGTCGTCGATCAGGCCGTGGATGCCTTCACCCTTGAGGCCGAACTGCAAGAACGCCGGTTGGTTGAGCAGGCTTTCCAGATCGATGTTGGGGTTGTCCGAAACCAGCTCGATATGGATCGCATACAGCTCGCTGATGGCTTCGCGGCCCTTGAAGGCCAGCACCTTGAAGTCGTGGCGAACAGAAGGGATGGACAGCACGAAATGCGCAGTGTCGGCCGGCGCGAACATAGGCTCATCCTTAAGCTTGAGAGAGGCCAGACCCGTGCCGTACCTGGCCCGGGTGCAAAGTGGCGCTCAACCTAGCAAAGGGTGCGCAAACGCTAATATGAGACGAGTCTGGAAAGTCAGTTGAATTTTCCGCACCTGGCTTGGCTTTCCGCAGCAAGCAGCGAGGTTATGACTGACCCACTCAGGTCATGACCCCGCTCAAGCTCACTGGCTGCATCAGTCGAAGCGGGCACCGATGACTAGCCGGTTAAACCCTGGCGGCATACATGGCGCTTCCTGGCCCTAACGATTGAACCACTTGCCTTTCAACCAATTGGTCCTGGCCAGCTCCACCACCTCGTCACCACGCCCGCTCATCACGGCCTTGAGCATGTACAGGCTGAAGCCCTTGGCCTGTTCCAGCTTGATTGCCGGCGGCATGGCCAGTTCCTGGGTGGCGGTGATGACGTCCACCAGCACCGGGCCGTCGTGAGCCAGGGCGGTGCGCAGGGCGCCTTCGAGCTCTTCGGAGTTCTCCACGCGCAGGCCGAGGATGCCCATGGCGTTGGCCATGGCGGCAAAGTCCGGGTTGTGCAGGTCGGTGCCGATGTCCAGGTACCCGGCGGATTTCATCTCCATGGCCACAAAGCCCAGGGAGGCGTTGTCGTAGACCACGATCTTCACCGGCAGCTTGAGTTGGGCCAGGGAAATGAAATCCCCCATCAGCATGCTGAAACCGCCGTCGCCGGACAGCGAGATCACTTGGCGCCGAGGGAAGGCGGCCTGGGCGCCCATGGCCTGGGGCATGGCGTTGGCCATGGAGCCGTGGTTGAAGGAGCCCAGCAGGCGGCGTTTGCCGTTCATCTTCAAGTAGCGTGCGGCCCACACCGTGGGGGTGCCGACATCGGCGGTGAAGATGGCATCGTCGTCGGCCAGTTCGCTGAGCAGGCGGGTGAGGTATTGCGGGTGGATCGGTCGCCCGGGCGCTGAAGGCTGGGCCAGGTCGTCCAGGCCCTGGCGCGCCTTGGCGTAGTGCTGCAGCGATTCTTCGAGGAAGCCGCGATCGCCCTGGTAGGGGAGGCGCGGCAGCAGGGCGGCGAGGGTTTCGCCGACGTCGGCGGCGATGCCCAGGTCCAGGCTGACGCGTCGGCCCAGGGCCTGGGGGTTGCGGTCGATCTGTATCACGCAGGCGTCGCTGGGGTAGAACTGGCGATAGGGAAAGTCGGTGCCGAGCATCACCAGGGTGTCGCAGTTGAGCATGGCGTGGTAGCCGGAGCTGAAGCCGATCAGGCCGGTCATGCCGACGTCGAAGGGGTTGTCCCATTCCAGGTGTTCCTTGCCGCGCAAGGCATGCACCACCGGGGCGCCGAGGGCATCAGCCAGAGCCACGACCTGATCATGGGCGCCGGCGCAGCCACTGCCGCAGAGCAGAGTCACGGCCTTGCTCTGGCTCAGCAGCTCCACCAGTCGGTCCAGGTCCTGGGGGGCGGGCAGGGTGCGCGGCGGGTGCAGCGTCGGCCAGGGCTTGCTGGTGGCGGGCACCTGTTGCAGGGCCACGTCACCGGGAATCACCACCACCGCCACGCCGCGATTGAGGATCGCGCTGCGCATGGCCCGGTGCAGCACCTGCGGCATCTGCGCCGGGTTGCTCAGCAGTTCGACGAAGTGGCTGCACTCCTTGAACAGCTCCTGAGGGTGGGTTTCCTGAAAGTAGTCGAGGCCGATCTCCGAGGAGGGGATCTGCGCGGCGATGGCCAGCACCGGTACATGGTTGCGATGGCAGTCGAACAGGCCATTGATCAAGTGCAGGTTGCCCGGCCCGCAACTGCCGGCGCATACCGCCAGCTTGCCGGTGGCAGCGGCTTCGGCACCGGCCGCGAAGGCCGCCACTTCCTCGTGGCGCACGTGCATCCACTCAATGGTCTGCATGCTGTGCAGGGCGTCGGTGAGGCCGTTGAGGCTGTCGCCGGTCAGTCCCCAGATGCGCTTGACCCCGGCCTGCTCGAGGGTGTTCGCCAGTTGTCGGGCAATGCTGATGTTCGCCATGGAATGCTCCTGCTGTCCGATCAAGAAGTGGTCGCGATCAAAAGAGGACAGCAGGCAAGGGCGGATGATTCCGCAAGACTGTGGTGTCAGCCCAAACGTGTCGGGCGGCACGAGGCAAGCTCGGCACAGCATTGGCCCAGCAGCAGCTCCTGGCTGATCAGGCGGCCGATGGTGGGCGCCAGGGTCACTCCGGCATGCATCACCGCCAGATACAGGCCCTGGTACTGCTCGCTCGAGCCAATGATCGGCAACTGGTCGCGGGGCATCGGGCGCTGACCAACTTCAACGCTGCGCAGGGCTATCTCTTCGGCGCCACGGAACAAACGGCGGATTGTGGCCATGGCTTGCTGCGCGATGGCTTCGGGTCCTTGAGGGCCGCTGTCGTCGATGTAGTCTTCCGCCGCCAGTAGGCTGCCGTCCGCCGCTTCGCGAATCTCCAGCAGGTTGTTGGAAACCAGGGTCTTGACCAGGCCGGGCGGGGCATCGAAGCGGATCAGGATCGACGGCGAGGCCTGCACTGGCAGCTCGATTCCCAGGGGCGCCAACAGCTCAGGGGTGGCGCAGCCCGCTGCCAGGACGACGTGGTCGGCAAGGCAAGGCCCGGCCGCAGTGGTGATGCCGAGCACGCGCCGGCCCTCTACCAGCAACCCCTGTACCGGCGTCTGGGTGAGCACCCGGGCGCCATGGGCGCGGGCCCCTTCGAGCAGGGCCAGGGTGGTGGCTACCGGGTCGAGACTGCCTTCGCCGGGGGCGTACCGGGCTCGCTCCGGCAGCACTTGCAGATTGGGTTCAAGCGCCCCGATCCGGGCACGGTCGATCCAGTGGGCGGACGACATCGGCTCTTGGTCATCGGTGTCTGTCGAGTCCTGGCCGGCCTCGGCATAGGACAGTGCTCCCGTCCATTGAATCGGCAACCGGGGCAACTCCTGCTGCAGGCGCCGGTAGTCCGCCAGCGCCAGGGAGCGCAGCGGCCGAGCGGCTGCCGGGAACTCGCCGTGGGGGTTGATCCAGGCAAAGGAATGACGGGTGACCCCGGAACCTGGAGTGGCTTGCTCGATCACCGTGACCTGCGCGCCCTGTCGGGCCAGGTGGTAAGCGATGGATGCACCGACAATGCCGGCACCGACCACAATCACATTTGAAGGCTTCACGCTGACCTCGTCTGCTGAGGGCTGTACCTTAATCGGCCGTTTATTGCGCCAGCAATTTATTGAATGTTATGAAATTGCAAGCGGCGGGCCGCTGCCCGTTTTGGCAGCGGCCCATGGGGCCAGCCGGCAACCCCATGTTTCATTGGGCTTTCAGCACCATGGGGCAGGGGGTTGCGCATCAGCCGGCCCACCACCAGGGCCCCAAGCAGGGCGAGAATGCCTGCCACTGTCAGCACCAGTCCGAAGCCGCCGACAAAGGCTTGCAGGGCCAGGGGTTCAATCAGGGCGCGGGCGCTTTCCGGCAGGCTCGTCAAGGCGCCCTGCATATCCCCGGCCACCACCCGCGAGGCGATGTCCGGCGCCTGGGCCAGCCAAGGCCCGGGCACCTGGCTGAGGCTGCCTTGCAGCCGTTGCTGGGTATGGCTGGCCAGTAATGCACCGAACACGCCGATGGCCAGCATGATGGCGCTGAAGCGCATGGTGGTGCTCATGCCCGAGGCCATGCCGGTGCGTTCCCGGGGCACGCAGGCCATGATGTTTTTCTGTGTGTCGCCGTTGAGCAGGCCGGCTCCAGCACCGGTCACGGCAATCGCCATCGCGAAGCTCAGATAGCCCCCGGCATGCACCGCCCAGGCGCTGAGCAGGTTGCCGCAGCCCACCAGGGTCAGTCCGGCGGCCATCAGGGCGGCGGGGGTGTAGCGCCCGGCCAGGCGGGCGCCGATCCGGGGGCAGATCAGCATGGTCAGGGCGAAGGGCAGCATGCCCAGGCCCGAGGCAATGGCGGAGAAGCCCAGACCGTTCTGCAGGTAGAAGGGCAGCAACGTCATCATCACTTGGGCACA
The DNA here is from genome assembly GCF_045013505.1 of Pseudomonas sp. JDS08PS003. Classification (NCBI taxonomy): domain Bacteria; kingdom Pseudomonadati; phylum Pseudomonadota; class Gammaproteobacteria; order Pseudomonadales; family Pseudomonadaceae; genus Pseudomonas; species Pseudomonas sp. JDS08PS003. Next base: position 4,453,655 of record NZ_CP120724.1, on the reverse strand, counting down.
GCCGGCGTAGGCGAACATGCCCAGCAGGGCGCCGATGAAACGCGGGTGGCGAAACAGCTGCAGGTCGACCATGGGCCGGCGTTGCAGGCGCTCGATCAGCACGAACAGCCCCAGCAGCGCCACGCCCGCCAACAGCCGTGTGGTGGTGGCCGGGTGGCTCCAGCCGATGCGGTTGGCTTCGATCAGGCCCCAGATCAGGCACAGCAGGCTGGCGCTGAAGGCCAGGCTGCCCCAGGGGTCCAGGCGCGCTGCCTGGGTATCCCGGGATTCCGGTACGTTGCGCAGCACGCTCCACAGCAACAGGGCGCCTACCGGCAGGTTGAAGTAGAAGATCCAGCGCCAGCCGAAGTATTCAGTGATCAAGCCACCGACCGTGGGCGCGGCGGTCATGGCCATGCCCATGCAGGCACCCCAGAAGGCCCAGGCCTTGGCCCGCTCCACTTCGTCATGGAAGGTATGGCCGATGGAGGCCAGGGCCGACGTCAGCAACAGCGCTGCGCCGACGCCTTTGAGGGCCCTGGCGACGTCCAGCAGCAAGGCGTTGGGCGCGGCGCCGCAGCCCAGGGAGGCGAGGATGAACAGGCCGAGGCCGCAGAGCAGGGTCCGTTTGCGCCCGAAGCGGTCTGCCAGGCTGCCCGCCGGCAGCAGCAGAGCGGCGAAGGCCAGCATGTAGGCACTGACCACCCATTCGATGTCGGCGAAGTTGGCCCCCAGGTCGCGGGCGATGCTCGGCAGGGCCACGGCGACGATGTTGGTGTCGAGAACGATCAGCGAACAGACCCCGGATGCGGTCAGCAGGGTCAGGCGCGGGTTGATGGCGCGGCTCATGGCGCGGTCTGCCGACTGAGGGTGGCGAGGGCGGCCAGGGCGATTTCATCGTCGTGGGCCGGGGTGTCGGCGCTGACCCCGATGGCGCCGATCACCTGGCCGTCGACGATGATCGGTTGTGCGCCTTTCATCATCAGCAGGCCGGCGCTGAGGGCGGCGGGGCGGCCGCCATTGACGGCGTTTTCCAGGTCCCCGGAAGGCCGTTTGAACAATGCCGAGGTGCGTGCCTTGCCTTGGGCCAGCTCGATTCCGGCCACCACCGGGGCGCCGTCCATGCGTGCGCCGAGTATCGGCCAGCCGCCGTCGTCGACGATCACCACGGCGCAGGGCCAGCCCTTGGCCTGGGCGGTTTGCTGGGCGGCCCTGAGCAGGCGCTGGGCGTTGTCCAGGGTGAGGATTGCCTTGTGGGCAACGACAGGCCGGCTTTCCTCGGCTGCCGCGGTCTGCAGCACGCAGCAGCTGATCATTGCCAGAAACAGGGGTTTGACGCGCATGGCAGAGGCTCTCTACTGTGAAGGTTTGCTCAGCTTATCCCGGCCTTTAGCGGTCTTTGTTAGCCGCTGGCGAGCAGTTCATTACCTTTGAGCTAATGCCAATCATGGAAATTCGTCACTTTCGCTACTTCCTGGCAGTGGCCCGGCAGCGCAATTTCACCCGCGCCGCCGAGCAATTGGGGATCGCCCCGCCAACCCTCAGCCGACAGATCCAGGACATGGAAAAAGCCCTCGGCACCCGGCTGTTCCTGCGTCAGCAGCGTGAGGTCAGCCTGACTGAGGCCGGCGCCACCCTGCTGCTGGAGGCCGAGGCCACGGTGCGCCAGTTCGAGTTCGCCCAGCGCAACGCCCAGCGCGCCGGACGCGGTGAGATCGGCCATATCGAATTGGGCTACGTGGCCTCGGCGGTGTATTCCGGGCTGTTGCAGAAGCAGGTGCAGGGCTTTGGCCGCGACTGCCCGGACGTCAGCCTCAACGTGCGCGAGTGCCCAATGGCGACGCTGCCGGCGCGGATTGCCGATGGCCGCCTGGACGTGGGCTACATCCGCTCGCCCATGACCCTGCCGGAAGGCGTCGAGGCCATTCGCCTGGATGCCGAGGGCTTTGTCCTGGCGCTGTCCGATGAATCCTGGCTGTGCCGCCTGCCGCAGATCGCCTCCGAACACCTGCTCAATGAAACCTTCATTCTTCCGGAGCAGATCAGCGGCACCTTGCAGGTGGCGGCCCAGGGCGCCTACGCCCCCAAACTGGGGCCCCAGCCCGGCGGCCTGGTAGCGGTGCTGGCCCTGGTGTCCCTGGGGCAGGGCGTGGCGGTGGTGCCGGAGTCGGTGGTGGGCCACATCAGCCTGCCCCATGTGTTGTACCGGCCGATTGGCGGCAGCTCGGCGACGTCCTGGCTGTCGCTGATCCACCGGCGTTTTGAACAGGCACCGGCAGTGGTGCGCTACATCGAACAGGTACGGCGCGAGTACCGCAGCAAGGCCTGAAGCGGCATGTTCAAGCGACGGTCCGGGTTGCATAATTCCCGGGCCATTCTTCTAGCTTCAGGAGCTGCGCCTTCGATGATCGACCACCTTGACCACCTGGTACTGACCACCATCGACCCGGTTGCCGCCGAGGACTTCTACGTCCGCGTGCTGGGCATGCAACTGGAGACCTTTGCCGGCGGGCGCAAGGCCTTCAAGTACGGCCGGCAGAAGATCAACCTGCATGTGCGTGGCCAGGAATTCGAACCCAAGGCCCACCTGCCGGTACCGGGCGCGCTGGACCTGTGCTTCATCGCCAGCGTGCCCCTGGAGCAGGTGATTGCCCATCTGCAGCGGGTCAACTGGCCGATCATCGAAGGCCCCGTGTTGCGCACCGGAGCCACAGGGCCGATCCGCTCGGTGTACCTGCGGGACCCGGACCTGAACCTCATCGAGATTGCCGAGCGGGTGTAGGGCGGCTACGGGGGCGGTACGGATAAACTTTTGTAATGATTTCCCGCTGGGGGAAAGCGCCGCCGCCCCTGTAACCTCCAAGTCCGTTTTTTCACTCAGGACTTGCATGAACACGCTCTCGGAGCCCCCCAGTCGGCGCTCTTCCTTCGCTTTGCCCCATGACTTCTCGCGCCCTCCGGCCACATTGAGACGCAGACGCTCAGGCAGTCATTCTCCCGGCCGTACTTCCCCGGCTTTTGCCACTTCCCGCCCTGACCAGCCCGCCACCAAGGTTGCGCATGCCCTGCACCTTGGCGCTTCGTCGCGCCTGGCCGTTTGAATGTTCTGGAGAACTTGAGTCGTTATGGAATGGATCGCAGACCCCACGGCCTGGCTTGGCCTTTTGACCCTGATCGTCCTGGAGCTGGTGCTGGGCATCGACAACCTGGTGTTTATCGCCATCCTTGCCGACAAGCTGCCGCCGGAGCAGCGTGACCGCGCCCGCTTGATCGGCCTGTCCCTGGCACTGCTGATGCGCCTGGGCCTGCTGGCCAGCATCTCCTGGATGGTGACCCTGACCCAGCCGCTGTTCGAGGTGTTCGACAAGAGCTTTTCCGGCCGCGACCTGATCATGCTGTTCGGTGGTGTGTTTCTGCTGTTCAAGGCCACCATGGAGTTGCATGAGCGTCTGGAGGGCCATGTCAGCCAGCGCGCCGGCAGTGCCACTTACGCCTTGTTCTGGCCGATCGTGGCGCAGATCGTGGTGCTTGATGCAGTGTTCTCCCTGGACGCGGTGATTACCGCCGTGGGCATGGTGGAACATCTGTCGGTGATGATGATTGCGGTGGTGGTTTCCATCGGCGTGATGATCGTCGCCAGCAAGCCGCTGACCCGTTTCGTCAACGAACACCCGACGGTGATCATGCTGTGCCTGGGCTTCTTGATGATGATCGGCTTCAGTCTGACCGCCGAAGGCCTGGGCTTCCATATTCCCAAGGGCTACCTGTACGCGGCCATCGGCTTCTCGATTCTGATCGAGGTGTTCAACCAGATCGCCCGGGCCCGACGCAAGAAGTCCATGCAGGGCCTGCGCCCGATGCGTGAGCGCACGGCCTATGCGGTGATGCGCCTGCTGGGTGGTCGTAAGCTGGCGGCGGAAGAGGTGGGTGAGGAAATCGCCGACTTGCTGGAGGACGGTGATGCGCCGAGCAGCGAGCTGTTCGACCGCCGCGAACGGGTGATGATCAGCGGCGTACTGCAGTTGGCGGAGCGGCCGATCCGTACGCTGATGACGGTGCGGGCCGAGGTCGACTCCATCGACCTGACGGACAGCCCGGAGAGCATCCGGACCAAGCTGATGCACTCGTCCTATTCGCGCCTGCCGCTGATTCGCGATGGTGCGGTGGATGAGCCGCTGGGCTTCGTGCACAAGAAGGAATTGCTCAAGGAATACCTGGCCGGCAACGAGCCGAACCTTGAGCACCTGGCGCGCAAGACCATCAACCTGCTGGACAGTTTTTCGATCCTCAACGCCCTGGAACAGATGCGCAAGGCGTCGACGCACATCGCCTTCGTGATCAATGAATTTGGCGACTTCATGGGCATCCTGACCATGACCGACATTCTCGAATCCATTGCCGGCGAGCTGCCGGATGCCAGCGAGGTCGAAGGGCCGGATGTGGTGGAGCAAGAGGGTGGGTTCCTGGTCAATGGCGCCCTGAACCTGCCCCAGGTGCGCCAGCGTACCGGCTTTGGCGCCGAGCCTACCGAGGACTACCAGACCCTGGCCGGCCTGGTAATGAGCCTGCTGGATCGTCTGCCGGTCAAGGGCGACCGCTTGGAATGGGATGGTTGGAGCATTCAGGTGATGGCGGTGGAAGAGCGCCGCGTGACCCAGGTCCTGCTGTCCCGCCAGGCGCCTGCCTGACGGATGAGGGCTTTCACTGGCCCGCCTTGGTCATGAGCAACTGATCCAGTAGCGGTTTGCCCCACGGGCGGTAACGCAGGGAAAACACCGCGGTGGCATGGCAGGCGCCGGGGCGGGCGTCAGGCGCCGCCGGTTCGGCACGGAACGGCTGGCCCTCGGCGCTGGTCTGGCGGAAGGCCTCCCGGACGATGCCGACCCCGCAGGGCAGGGCGGCGGCGTAGCTGTCGCGCACCCCCGGCGCCAGGCGCCCGGTACCGGCGCCGTCCTGCCACCAGACCTGTATGCCGCCGGCGGCCAGTTCGCCGAGCCAGGCGCCATTGACCCGGGGCGCCAGGTGCCCGGCGCTGAAGGCGCTCAGGTGCAGCGGCGCATCGAGCTGATGGGCGAAGTCCTGGAGTTGGTGCTGCAAGGTGCTACGCCGCTCCGCGGCCTGGAAGCGCAGGTCGTCCAGTTCCATGGGCAGGTACCAGCCGCTGACCGGCAGCTTCCAGTCTTTGCGCAGCCTGTGCTGGCGCTCCAGGGACCCGGCCAACTGCGCTTGCCAATAGGTTTCCAGACCGGCGCTGTCCAGTTGCTCGATGCGCTGGTAATAAGCCGGGTCCATGTACAGCCCAAGGACCAGTTGCAGGCCTTGTTCCCGAGCCTGGCGCAGGCTGTCGGCGAGCCAGCCGTGAGCATTGCCCAAGTGCGAGTCGCCGTAGGCGGTCCACTGCACGATCAGGGTGCGTACGCCTTGGCGGGCGCTGGCCTGCCAGATCTCGCGCCACTGTTCGCGGCTCAGCGCCGCATCGCTGTTCAGCGGCTGGTAGAACAGCCGCTCCTCGGCCTGGGCGCCGAGGTTCAGGCCCAGGTACAACAGGGTGATCAACGTCAGTCGTTTCATCAGAAATTCAGCTCCACGCCCACCAGGACGCCGTTGCTCCCTTCGTACAGGTTGCCTCCCAGGGATTGTTGATATTCGGCGCGTATCGTCAGGCGGCTGCGATAGGCGTTGTACTGGTCATCGTCGAACCCGTACTGCCAGCGCAGGCCGACCCCGGTACGCAGGTCCTGGCGCCAGTGGTTGCGCGGGTCCTGGGCGGCCAATTCGAGAAACCCGTAGGGCATCAGGGTCTGGGCAGTGCTGACCGGCAGTTTCCAGGCGTGGCCCTGTTGGTAGCGCGACAGCCATTGATGGTCACCTGCCTTGGTCCACCAGGCGGCGTCCAGGTAGAGGAAGCGCTCGTCCCAGTCGCTCTCGTCGATCCGCCAGTCATTGCGGTACTGGCCCTGGTCGAGGAACGAGGCGGTGCCCCGCAGCAGGTAGTCGGTGCTGGTGTGGCCGCGTTTGCGATGGTCGTTGAGCTGGTCCAGCAGGCGCACGGGGTCGAGCATCTGACCCAGGCTCAGGCCGTGGTTGTCCTGGTCGTCGAACTGGCTTTGCTTGTAGAGCTCGCCGTAGAAGTTGATGTTGGCGTTGCCCCAGGGCTTGTAGCGCAGGCCCAGGCCGGCAGCGGCCGACTCACCGTAGGAGGAGCGCCCGCGGCCGCCGAGCAGGGTGCGGCCGTAGACCGACAGGCTGCTGCCGTTGCGGCTTGGTTCTTCGCCCAGGGCGTGGTCCCACATGGCCACCTGGACGTTCTGCGATTGCGGGCGGCGGTGGTGGCCCTGGTGCTGGCTGTTGGGCAACAGACTGTTATGGGTGGAGACCCCGCCCGGCGACCAGGTGCTGGCGAGGGTCAGACTGTCGCGCCGGGACAGGGTTTCGTGGGCGCGGCGCTGACGGTAGCGACGGGCTTGCATGCTGCCATTCTCATCGTTGGCGGCCACCGGATGCTGCTCCAGGTCGATGACCCGGCGCAGTTCCTTGCGGGCGCCGAGGCTGTTTTCGATTTCGTCATAGCGCCAGGCCAGGCTCTCGCCCAGGCGATAGTCTTCGGGGAAGTCTCGAGTGGCCTGTTGCAGGTAGGGAATGGCCAGGCGCCGCTGCTCCGGAGTTCGGGTGCCGGCCAGGCGCATGCCGTAGTCGGCGCGAAAGCGTGGGTTGTTCGGCTCCAGGCGCACGGCCTCGGCCAGCCACAGGGTGCTCTGTGACAGGTCGCCGGCCTTCTGGGCGGTTACCGAGGCTGCGTAGTGGTGCCCGCCATTGGCTGACGGCCCGAGGGCCTGACGCTGACGTTCCAGAGCGCCGCTGTAGTCGCCACGCTGCTCGGCAATGGCGGCGCCCAGGGCCCACTCATCGGCGCCACGGGTCTGGCTCTGTTGCCAGTAGTGCTCGGCGCTGGCGTTGTCGCCCAGATTCAAGGCGCTGCGGCTGGCGGTGAGGCGGGCGTTGTCGCTCAGTTGCCTGTCCGGCACGCTGCGCCAGATGGCCAAGGCACCGGCCGAATCACCGGAGGCTTCAAGGGCATAGGCCAGCGGCAAGCGGCTGCTGCGATCTCCCAGGCGTTCGGCGGCCTGGTACCAGGCCACGGCGGCGCCGGGTTGTCCGGGCATGGCGCAACGGCCCAGGGCCCGGTATTCCCCGATTTCCCTTGGGCGTGGGCCGATGGCTTGTTGCACCGCGTCGCAACCACCGTTTTGCGCCAGTTGCGCGAGCAGTTGACCGCGGGTGATGGGATCGACCCGCTTGAGCAGTGCACCCAGGCGGCGCAACTGTGCCGGAGTCAACGCAGATGAGGCGGCGTACAGCCCGGCCAGGCGTTGCAGCGAGGAGGCGGGCAAGCCGCCGCCGTGGCGGTCGTAGGCCTGCTCCAGCAGGGCCTGAGCGTGGGCCTTCCGGCCGTTGTCGAGGGCCAGGTAGGAGGCTTGGTCCAGGGCTGCCAGGTTGCCGGTCTGGCGGTACTGGCGCTCCCACAGTTCAGCGGCTTGGCGGGTGCGGCCCTGGGCCTGCAACAGCATGGCGCGCTGTTTCAGCACCGCCGGGGTTTGCTCCTGCTGGCTCAACCACTGGAGGGCCCGGGCGCCTTGGCCCTGTTTCAGCCAGACCTCCAGCAGACGCTCCCGGCGCGCCGTGTCCCAAGGCTCCGGCAGCCGCTGGCTTTGCAGCAGGTCGCCGGCCTGCAGGCGCTGGGCGAGCACCAACCAGGCCTGTGGGTCCTCTTTGGGCGAGCATTGATGCAACTGCCGGAGGGCGGCGTCAGGGTCATGCCGGGACAACCACTCCGCGGTTTCCAGGCAAGGTCGCTGCAGCTCGGCACTCAGGCGCAGCACGGTTTCGCTGTCGTTCTCCTGGCGGGCCAGTTCCCAATGCTGTACCCGCAGGACCGGATCGGCCTGATCCTGCATAGGCAGGCGCAGGATCCAGCGCTGGGCCTGGGCCCGGTAACCCAGGGCGATGGCTCGTTCGATCATCGCCAGATGGACCTTGTGGGCAGCTTGCGGACTGGGTGCCTGTTTCAGCAGGGCTTGCAGCTTGCTTTCGTCCAGGTGCTGCATGTAGGCGTTGGCCAGGCGCTGCCAGCCGTCTGCATCGAGCTGCTGGCGGGCTGCTACGGGTTCGAGCTGGGCAATCACTTCATCCCAGTTGCGCAGCTGTTCGGACCAGCTGGCGCTGGCCAGGCGCAGTTGGCTGTCGTCGCCCTTGTCCGGCAGTTTCGCCAGCCATTGATGGGCACGGGCGGCGCCGCCGAACTTGGCCAGGCTCATGCTGTAGGCCTGCCACAGGCGGATGCGATGTTCCAGCGCACTGCTGTCGATCCAGCGTTCCACTTGCCGGGGGCCGGGAGGGTCCTGTTCGATCCAGGTCAGGCGCAGCTCCAGCAGGGCCGCGCTGTCTGGTGGCAGGGTGTGCATGGCTTGCAACGCATCCTTGTAACGGCGTTGCCTGGCCAGGGCCTGGGCCAGCAGGCCCTGAGCCTCCTGGTTTTTCGGCACCTGTTGCAACAGGTGCCGGGTCAGACGTTCCACTTCCTTCCAGTTGCCTTTGTGCGCTTCGCGGTAGCTGCGATCCAGATAGGGATAGCTGCGAAAACGCTCGAATTCGCTCAGGGCTTCGGTCTGCGCCAGGGGCAGGCCGGACAGGCTCAGCAGCAGGCCGCCCAGGAGCAGTTGATTGCGCGTGTTCATGCATCCTCCCGCGCGAAGATGCGGTAGGCCGCTTGTTGTTCACTGGCCTGGTCTGCCAGGGCCTGTTGCAGCACCTGAGGCGTGATCATGCCGCGCTCCAGCAGATGTTCACCGAGGGAGCCGCGATCGGCGTCGTAGTCGATCATCGCCTGGTTGAACAGGCTGGGCGGAACCAGGCCACGCACTTGCAGCAGGCTGCCGATTTGCACCTGATGACGGCTGACCCGTTCCAGCAGCGCTTCATCGTCCTGACGCCGTTCCAGGGTGGCGAGCATGCGTCGGGTTTCCTCGCCCTGATGTTGGCCGGCATACCAGTGGCGGATACCCAGGGTCACCCGGCCCTGAGGTGCCAGGCGGCAGGTTACCGGGCGCTTGAGCTGGCGACTGATGGCCCCCAGGGACACTTGGCTCACGGGGTCTTCGGAAGCCAGGATCAGGGTTTCGCCCTGCTCGGCCACCGGCAGCACAGCGTATTGCACGGCAATGCGCCGGGGCATGCTGGCGATCAGTTGCGGATCGAGCTTGAACGGGTTCAGTGGCGCCCATTGCAGATCGAACTGTGCCGCCAGTTCCTGCACCAGTTGGGTGCTGTCGATGTAGCCCCGCAATAGCAATTCGCGGCCCAGGCGCCGACGCACCGGGCTGGTGATTGCCGCTTCGAGCTGCTCTTCACTGAGCAGGCCCTTTTCCAATAGGCGTTGGCCCAGGGGCGTGCGCTGGGCCTTGGTCAGGGCGGGAAACTCATGGGTGGTCTTGTCCCAGGCCACACGTCGCGAATCGCCCATCTGCAGTACTTGGCGCAGGGCTCGCAGGTTGGCGAAGAAGTTGACGAAGTTGCTCCACATCATCCGCGGTGCCGACAACAGTCCCTGCACCAGCCCATAGAAGCGGGTAACGAACCAGGCTCGCTGGAACAGGCGGTTGAGCAGCATCAGGCCGTTGAGCCAGAGCAGCGCCACCAGCAGCGAGCTGTCGCTCAGGATTGATTGGAAGTGCCAGGCATCCGGGGTCAGCACAGTGATCAGCCACAGGCTCAGCAGCACCAGAAACAGCAGGTTGACCATGAAGCTCAGCAGGTAGGCGATCAGCCCTCGACGGTCGCGCCAGAGGAAGTAGTTGAGCAGGCCCGTGCGGCTCCAGCCCAGGTTGGTAGTGCCCTGGAACACGATACCGACGATCCAGCGGGACTTCTGCCGGACGGCGTGCTGCCAGTTTCGGGGGAAGTGTTCGCGCACGCAGATCACCTGGGCGAACTGGCGGTTCATGCCCGGTACCCATTGGTAGTCCAGGGCCAGTTTGGGGTCGTTTATCGAGTAGCGGGCAAAGATGCACTTCATGCCTTTTTGCTTCAGGCGAAAACCGATGTCGTAGTCCTCGGTCAGGCTCTGCACGTCGAAGGCGATGCCGTCGCCGTCTTCCAGCAGGGCGCTGATGGCGCGGCGGCTGAAGCAGGTGCCGACCCCGGCGCTGGGCACCTGGCCGGTCAGGGCCTCGCGCACGATTACGTCCTTGCCGTGGTTCTCGGCGAATTCGTCGACATAATGTCCGGCGGTGAAACCTTGCCACTGCGGCGCGTAGGGGTAGACCGGGATCTGGATCAGGTCCTTGTTGGGCAGCAGGTAGTTGTACAGGCGCAGTTCCATGGGTGAGATCACGTCTTCGGCGTCATGCAGGATGAAGCCGGCGAACTCGATCTTCGCCTCGCTCTGGAAGCGCAGGATGGCGTCGATGATGTTGTTCAGGCAGTCGGCCTTGCTGGTGGGACCGGGGCGTGCGCAGACCACCTTGTGCACGTTGGGGTAGTGCAGGCACACCGCGTCGACGTCGGCCTGGGTCTCGGCGTCGTTGGGGTAGGTACCGACGAAGATCTGGTAGTTTTCGTAGTCGATGGTGGACGCCGCCAGGCGCGCCATCTCGCCCACCACACCCACCTCGTTCCAGGCCGGGACCATGATCGCCAGCGGTTTTTCCGGGGTCGCGAACAGCCGTTCCTCGTCTGCCGGCTTGAACTTTTCGTAGATCCGCCAGCGCCGGATCAGCCTGCGGCTCCAGTACACCAGGTCTATGAACAGGTCATCCAGGCCCAGCAGGAACATCAGCAGGGCCAGGCTGATTGCCAGGTATTTGAGGCCGTAGAGGATGTAGATGAAGGCATCGACCAAGTCCAGGCTCATGCCCTGTCACGCAGGGCTTGAGCCTCCAGCCAGGTGCATAGGCGGCGGGCGATGCGCTCACTGGCATGGCCGTCGCCACAGGGGCTGTGTACCCGGCTCATGCGGGCATGGAACTCGGCATCGTCCAGCAATGCACTGGCATGGCGCACGATACGTTCGCGGTCGGTGCCCACCAGCAACACGGTGCCGCCCTCTAGCACCGACGGCCGTTCGGTGACGTCGCGCAGTACCAGCAGCGGCTTGCCGATGGCCGGCGCCTCTTCCTGGATGCCGCCGGAGTCGCTGAGGATGAAGTACGAGCGCCCCATCAGCCAGACAAAATGCTGATAGTCCTGAGGCGCTATCAGGTAGATGTTGGGTGTGTCCGAGAGCAGGCCATAGACCGCGCTCTGCACCTGCGGATTGAGGTGCACCGGGTACACGAACTGCACGTCCGGGTAGCGTTGGGCCAGGGTGGCCAGGGCTTCGCAGATGTCGCGGAAACCGTCGCCGAAATTCTCCCGGCGATGGCCGGTGATCAGCACCATGCGCCGGTTGTGTTCCAGCACCGCCAGGGGCGAATCGGCGGCGGGGCGCCATTGGGTCTGTTGCTGGTGGTGACGCATCCACAGCAGCGCATCGATCACCGTGTTGCCGGTGACCTCGATGTTCTCCACGGGCACGTTTTCCCGCAGCAGGTTGGCCTGGGCCTCGGCAGTCGGAGCGAAGTGCAGGTCGGCGATGACCCCGGTCAGGCGCCGGTTGGCTTCCTCGGGCCAGGGCGCCCTGAGGTTGCCGGTACGCAGCCCGGCCTCGACGTGGCCGATGGGCAACTGGCGGTGAAAGGCGGCGAGGGCGGCGATAAAGCTGGTAGTGGTGTCGCCATGCACCAGGACGATGTCCGGTTGCAGGCGCTCGAAGGTGGTATCCAGATGGATCAGCAGTTGTTGCGAGAGGCCGTTGAGGGACTGGCCCTGGGTCATCACTTCCAGGTCTTTGTCGACTTGCAACTCGAAGGAATCCAGTACCTGTTTGAGCATCTCCCGATGTTGGCCGGTGGAACAGATGTGCAGTTGCAGACCTGGCCAGTGTTTTAGAACCCGGGCCAGTGGAGCCATCTTGATTGCCTCAGGGCGTGTACCGAAAACCATCATGACTTTAAAAGGCATGTCCCCTCCTTGGGTGCGATGCAATCGGAACGAACGTTGAATCAAAGCAGTGCTAACTACTCCTGTCCAGCAGGGGCAGGGACGCTGTGCTATCGCTCAAGTGTGCAGTTGCTGAAAAAAGAGGATGTTGCGGCGATCTTGAGGTTAAATTCCTTTGTATGGCGCAATACTGCTTTGAAGATGCAGGATCATGCTTTCTCGATCTTCGACAGGGCACCTCCACGTCAGTGAAATGCTTGTCACAAAATTGACGCTAATGCCACTTGTCGGGAGGTTGAAAATCCGTCGCGTGCGATCGTGTCAAAATGATGTCGCTCGCTGTTAAAATGCGCGTCATCCCCCGTCCTGGGGGGTGCAGGTATGGGTGGCAGTCTGTTTTGTGGAGTAGTGCTGTGGGTCGTGCTTTAGCGGTGTATGTAGTAGCAATGGCCCTGGTGCTGGGGTGTTTTGCCTGGGCAATGACGGCGGTCTACAACTGAGCGCTCAGCACTTTTCGAACCTTCCCCGGACCCTGTTCAGTGGTCCTTCAGCGTTGTTTGTCCCGGCCCATGATCAGCAGGGCCTGGTTCAGCCATTGTCCGGGGTGGGTAGATCCCGTTCGGCGGCCTGGGCCTGGAACCAGTTCAATACGGTTTCGCAGGCCGGGTGCGCGGCGCCGCTGTCGCGCAGCCACAGGGCATAGACGCCACCGGTCTTCAGTGCTGCGCCGAAGGGTATCAGCAGGCTGCCCCGGGCGATCGAGTCCTGGGCCAGGATCAGGTCGGTCATGGCCACTCCCAGCCCTCGTGCCGCGGCGTCCAGGGCCAGGTCGTCGAGGTTGAACAGGATGTGCTTGTAGCTGCGAGGGGTCAGATCGTCCTGGGCTTGCAGCCAAGCGGTCCACTCCTGGCGGCTAATGGAGCCGTGGATCAGCGCATGCCCCGCCAGTTCCTCCAGGGAGCGCGGCGGCTGTTGCCCGTCACTCAACTGCGGTGCACATACCGGCACCAGGTACTCGTCGAACAGCAGTGTCAGCGGTCGTTCGTCCAGGCCTTCGGGCAGGTACAGCACATAGGCATCACAGTCGCCACCGGTGTCCACCAGGGCGCCCCCCACCGTCTCGATGGACAGGCACAGTCCGGGGTTGGCGGCGTAGAAGCCACTGAGCCGGGGCAGCAGCCAGCGCACCGCCAGGGACACGAAGATGCGGATACGGAACGGTCGGTCCAGGGGCGCCGGGGCCAGGCGTTCCTGCAGCGCTCCCAGGGACCGGAGAATCTCGCTGGCCACGCTGCAGGCATCGCGGCCCTGGTCGGTCAGTGACACTCGTCGACTGCTGCGTTCGAACAGGGTCACTCCGTAGTGCTCCTCCAGTTGCTGGATCTGCCGACTCACTGCGCTCTGGGTCAGGTGCAGGCGCGCGGCGGACTCGGTGAAACTCTGGGTCTGGGCCACGTTGAGCAGGGTCTGCAAGGCTTGCAGCGAGGGCAGTCGAAGAGGGTTATCCATGCGTTTTCCGAATAGATCAATGAATTAATAACGTTCGAAATCCAGCTTGGGTCGCCATAGATTGTCGGCATGTGGCGCCGGCGTGGATTCCCTGTTGAATGCTCCTGGCGCATGGATTGTGAAGGAGTGGCAGGCTTTGAACAATGTATGTGGCTGGATCGCCCTGGCGGGGGAAGCCCCTCAGCGGCCGACACTCAAGGGCGTGCAGAAAACCGACTGGCTGATCATCGGCGGCGGCATTACCGGCCTCTCGGCGGCCCACGCCCTGGCGCGGATGTTTCCCCAGCAGCGCATCGTCCTGCTGGATCGTCAGCGTGCGGCCCAGGGCGCCTCGGCGCGCAATTCGGGGTTTGTGGTCAGCCATGAACTGCCGGGTGCCGACGAACTGATCGACCGCCCTGGTTATCCGGCCTATCAGGTCGCCTCGCGGGTGGGTTTCGCCGCCGGCGAGGAGGTGCGCCAGCGTATTGCCGAACTGGCCATCGAGTGCGAGTTCAATGACGGCGGCTACCACTTCGCCGTGCATCAGCCCCAGCATCTGCAAGACAGTGCCGCGCGGGTCGCCACCTTGAATGCAGTCGGGGCTCAGGCCTGCTATCTGGAAGGCCCGGCGCTGCAGCAACGCCTGGGCAGCGCTTTCTATCAGCGGGCAATTCACTGCGCCGGTGGCAACGCCTTGCTGCAGCCGGCCAAGTACGTGAAGGGCCTGCTGCAAGCGTTGCCCGAGCGCGTGGATGTCTATGAAAACAGCCCGGTGGACGACCTGCGACCCGTGCCCGGCGAGGGTTGGCGGGCGCAGACCCGAGAGGGCGAGATCAAGGCGGCCCAGGTGCTGGCTTGTGTCGGCGCGTTCCTGCCTCGGGTTGGCGTCAAGCACAGCGGCACCTTTCCCCTGGAGCTGAGCGCCAGCATCACCCGGCCGCTGCCAGAACAACCCTGGCAGAGCCTATTGGACGAGCAGGGCTGGGGCGTGCTTTCCACCCTGCCGGGAGCGGCCACCGTGCGCCTGCTGCCAGGGCGCCGGCTGCTGATGCGCAATACCGTCGAATACCGCCAGCGTGACCTGGGGCTGGCGCAGTTGGCGGTACGCCGCGAGGCACATCTGCGGGGTCTGCAAAAGCGCTTTCCCGGGATCACCGATGCCGATCTGCAATACACCTGGACCGGACACCTGAGCGGCACCCGCTCTGGCGAACCCTATTTCAGCCGGGTAGCCGAGGGCCTGCACACAGTGGCCGGTTGCAACGGCTCCGGGGTTGCCCGGGGCACCCTGTGGGGGCGGCTGCTGGCGGAAATGGCGGCCGGCGGCGACTCGCCGCTGTTGCGCGATGTGTTGTCCCAGGCCCGCCCCGGCTACCTGCCGCCGCGACCGTTTTTTGACATTGGAGCAAGCTTGCGCATGGGCTGGGAAGTGCAGCGCGCGCGACACGAACGTTAACCGTCGCGGCGAAAAATCGCCGCAATAATAAGAGCACAGAGGGCGGCAATATGATCAATCGCACCACTACGGCACTGTTATCCCTGGCCTTGTGCGCCACAGGCGCACAGGCGGCAGAAACAGTGAGCATCGCCAACTGGAGCGGCTATATCGCTCCCGACACCTTGAGCGAGTTCACCCAACGCACCGGCATCCAGACCACCTACGACGTGATCGACAGCAACGAGACCACCGAGGCCAAGTTGATGACCGGTGGCAGTGGCTACGATCTGGCCAGCCCGTCCAACCACTTCCTGCCGCGGCTGATCCAGTCCGGGGCAATTCAGCCCCTGGACAAGAGCAAGCTGCCCAACTGGAACAACCTCGATCCCAAGCTGATGAAGCTGCTGGAAACCAGCGACCCGGGCAACCGGTACGGCATTCCCTACATGTGGGTGACCGTTGGCATCGGCTACAACGTCGACAAGATCAAGGCGATCTTCGGCAACACCGATGTCACCCAGTCCTGGCAGATGCTGTTCAAGCCAGAGAACATCCAGAAGCTCAAGCAGTGCGGCGTAGCCTTCCTCGACAACCCGACGCAGATGGTACCCATCACCCTCAAGGCCCTGGGGCTTGATCCCCACAGCGAACAGCCGGCAGACCTGAAGCAGGCCGAGGAGGCGCTGCGGGCCATCCGTCCTTCGATCCTCTACTTCCACCAGGCCAAGTACGTCAGCGACCTGGCGAACGGCAACATCTGCGTGGCCGTGGGTTTCAGCGGCGACGTGCTGCAAGCCATGGCCACCGCCCAGCAGGCGAAAAACGGCGTGAACATCGGCTACAGCATCCCTCGGGAAGGCTCTACCGTGGCCATGGACATGGTGGTGATTCCCAAGAACGCCCCGCACCTGGAAAACGCCTACGCCTACCTGAACTACCTGCTGGACCCCAAGGTTATCGCCAATATCAGCAACTTCGTGCAGTACGCCAACGGCAACGCGGCGTCCTTGCCTTACATCGAGCCACGGCTGCGTGACAACCCGGCCGCCTACCCGCCGCAATCGGTGCTCGACACCCTGTTCCCGATCAAGACCATGACCCCGGCCGGGATGCGCCTGAGCACTCGCCTGTGGACCCGGATCACCAGCGGCACCTGAGGGCAGGGGCGTTTCAAGCCACCGGAGCAGGGGCGCGCGGCAGAGGTGGGGAACTGTCATCTTCGGCTGATAGAACAGTGTATTTCCTACCACACCACAGCAAGCCTCGGTGGTGGGATCGGGCCGAGGAGATGCTGTCGCCAAGGATGCGCACTCATGCACAAGACACTGCTTATCGCTTCGCTGCTGCTATATGGCGCAGCGGCCCACGCCGCCGATCCCGCTGAAGTGCTCGGGCACGGCTTTGGCTCCCTGGGCTGCGTCGACCTGCAAGACCCCGACAGCAAGACCACCTGTGGTGCCCGGGCCTGGTCCAACGGCAAGGGCTGTCAGGGTTTGTCCAGCCAGGGCATGCGGGACAAATGCCTGGACGAGGCGCTGTATCCGCAGAGCCGCTCGACTCGCAGCCGTACCGCCAGGGCCAAGCCTCCTGCCCCTGCGGCGCAGGTTGCCATCCGGCACGCTATGGAGCCGCCTGCGCCGTTGTTGTCGGAGGGGGAGGCGAAGCGCTTGGAGGAGGTGCTTGGGGTCAATGGCTCCAGGCGTTGAGTCGCATCAATGCAGCGCAGGTTTTTGTACACGCCTCTTGCTGTCTGTATACTCCCGGCCCGGTGATTCGCTCCGGGGGCCGGAGCGGATGTAAGCAACCATGACTTGTCCGCTCTCGATAATGCGCAGGCGGCCCGCTGGAGAACATCAATCAATGGCCGGACCGACTGTCAGGGTGCTGTTGCCGCGCAAGATCGATGGTTTGGTCGAAAGCCTGGTACGGGCCTGCTTGGCCGAAGTAGCAGATCAGCCCTGGATGGGGACGGGATCGTTCTTCATTGAAGGCAGCCCCATGCTTTACGCGCTAGGGCCCGATTATCCAGAGGAACTGGCGGAATATGCCGGGCTGGCCGGGCCGTTGGGATGGCTCCCTGAAGGTATCCTGAGCCTGGTGGCCATGGATAAAGATCTGTTGGATCACCAACGGCTAGGACAGGCGGCGCTGGCGTTGGTCCGGCGCCTGGATGGCGTGGTGGCCTTCTGCGCCAGCATCCATGCCTACACCCGGGACAGCGAGTTTCTGGCGGGGCTGGCGATCATCGAGCATGAGGGCGAGAGCATTTTCAGCTCTGTGGACTTTGCGGCATGGTTGGGGCACCGGGATTTTCGACTGGTGAAATGATCCACGGCCACACGCCCGCACTGCCGCCCCGCCCACCACCTTCCGTAGGAGCTGGCTTGCCAGCGAAGGCGGCCGTGAGATCGCTTTCGCCGGCAAGCCGGCTCCTAAAGGGGAGAGGTCAGATCTTCTGTTGGTGTTCGGCGGCGTGCAGGCCCAGGTAGTAGGTCAGGTTGTCGTCGTTGATGCCCAGGGTGCCGAGAATCTGTGCCATGAAACTCACCGGTGCGCTGCCTGGGGCGGTGATCACGCGCTGGTCCGCGACGGCATGGGGCACCTCCTGATAGTGCGCGGCCCCGCCATAGTTCACTGCCAGCAGGTTGGCCGCCGAATTGGAGGTGTGCTTCACCGCGTCCAGCACCCCGGCCCGAGCCAGCTCGCGGGTGCCGTCACAGATACCGGCGATCACAATGTTGTGTGCCTGGGCAGCGCGCAGCAGGTTGCCGATGTCCGGCGCCTGGTCGCTTTGCCAGACGCTCCCGCCGCAGACCATCAGCAGATCCACTTCATCCAGACGAATGTCTTCCAACGCCAGGTCCGGGGTCACCCGCAGGCCGCCCATGGAGGTCACGATGGCGCCCTTGGGGGAAGCATAACGGCAGTCGAAGCCATAGTAGCCACGGCCGGTGGCGTTGATCAGGGCAGTTTCCCAGTCGGCGAAATTGTCGCAGATGATAGTGATGGCGCGGGTCACGTGGTTGTCCTTCCTTGGGGCAATGAGCATTGGCAGGGTGTCAGGGTAACCCGTTTTTCGGCTGGCGGATGGAGAAGCTTTTACTGCACAGGCGTAAATGTAGAAGTCTGTGGGACGACAGTGACAGCCGGCAATTGTCGTTGGCTTTTAAGGATGGGGCTCGCTTAAGATCCCGCGCCTTGACGTCACTGAATACAGAGCAAGGCGGTTCGTGAGTGAACCCATCAAAGGAACTGAACATGTACAGCTTTCTGAACGGGACCCCGGCGCAGTGCGGGTTATGGGGCGGCATTCTTCTGGTGCTGTCCGGTTGCCAATCCGGCTCGCCCAGCACCTTGCTATCCCAGGAAGAGCAGCAACAGCGGACAGATACGCAACTCTATGCCGCCACTGTACAGCAGGTGTTGCACCGCGAAAGCCTCAGGGCCAACCGCGAGAAACTGATGGGCAGCGTGGAGCTGGTCATGAAGTTCGATCGGCAGAATCAGGTCATCAGTTGTGAGGCGCAGAACAGCTCGGCACCTAGCGCACAAGCCTATCCCTACAACCCGAAGCTTGGGGAAATGGTCAAGGCAATCTGCTGGAATACGGTGTTTCCTCTAGCGCCTGCCACGGCTTTTGAGCCTGACGGCGTGCTGGAGGTCAAAGGGACTTTGATGTTCCCTCAGTTGACCCTGGAGTCCGAGCAGCTGAAGGCATTTGATTTCAAGGCCGTTCAATACGCCCAAAGTCATTTCTTCTGGGAACACACGCTGGCCCGCTTGCCGGTGGACAGCGTCGGGGTGGCCAGTTTCCAGGTCAAGGCCGATCCTCAGGGGCGTGTGCAGGAATGCTGGGTGAACCTGCGGGAAGTGCGTTACCGACCCGAGTCGTTCAAGCCTGACAATCAATTGCGCAATCGCGCCACAGAGCTATGTGAGCAGTTGGACTTGCGGCAGATGCCGGGTTTTTCGGTCGAGCAGGGCAAGGTGCAGCCGATCCACGCCAGCGTGTTTTACACACCGTGGAAAGGCGGGCCGAACAAGTCCGCGCGCCTTTCTCAGGCAAACGGCGGGGAGCGTTGAGCCTGGTTGTTGCTCAACGGTGAGCAGGTTTCACTAAAGCTTTTGCGATTGGCCCGCAGCCCCGCTAGCGGCGATTACACCTGCTGTGGCAGGAGCGAGCTTGCTCGCGAAGACGGTAGCTGGCGATTCCCCGCGGCCACGGGTATAACAGCGGCCTTTTCCCAAGGAGGCAGGGCCGATGTTCAAGTCAAAATGGTTGGGGTCGCTGGCAGCACTGCTCCTGGCGCAAGGGGCACAAGCCGAGCCGGGAGCCAACTGCCAGGAGCAGAAGGTGCAGGGTCACAGCGCGCAAATGTGCCTGCTCCCAGGTGCTGCTTTTCAGCACGACACTTACCGCCTGATCGTGGACGGCAGTCTGATCTTCAGTCTGACTGACGACTTCGCTGAAGACGTCACCCTGGTTCACCGCATCCCCGCGGGACCTGCCGTGGAATACCCGCTCTCGCGCCAAGGCACCAGCAGCGTCACCCTCAAGGGCGGCTGCGTACCGGTGAGCGAGGGCAATCTGGAAGTGGCGCGGTTGTGCAACTTTCACTGGGGCAGCGTGCCAGTGGTCAAGGACGTGCGCTTCAACTTTTAACCCCACGCAGCTCTGTAGGAGCCAGCTTGCTGGCGAAGGCGGTGGCAGTCCTGCCCTTGGCTGCCGGAGATCCCGGATCGGCCTCCTCGATAAGCTCGTGCGGCGTGCGTAACTTGGCCTTCTGTCCTGTCTTGGGCTGGTAGTTTCCCACCTTCATTTGCCACGTCCACATTCTTTCCCCATTGAGCTGGCTTGGTTGCGATCACAGCGACTGCCTCTGATCGGTTTCACTGTGGCTTCTTATGGCTCGGCTAATATTTGCAATGGTAAGGCAGCTGTTGCTTTGAATGTTTGGACTACTTGAAATAGCTGCTTGTTATTAGGCTGGGGTTGGTGGCTTGTGGGTGTGTTTGTGGTGTCTGCGTTTGTTATCGGTCAGTTGTTTTACCTTGTTTAAGCTCGTTAGGGAGAGTGCAAATGGGTAAGGATGATGCAGATAAGACTGAAAGCGATCTTAAGATGGAGGCTTATATAAGAAACGCCATTGAGCAGATTGCTGTAGATGCTATTAAAGATGCTGCGATTCGTGCTTTTCCTGTTCGGAAGGAACGTTACAGGGATCAACTGGTAAAGTACATTTTTGGCCCTGTTTTTGTCGGGGCGGCATTGGTAGGCGCTTTTTCTTTTTTCACCTCTTGCACAGCTTCAAAAATACAAGAAGATCAACAGAGGAGAGAGTTGCAGCGGGCGGAAAATATAGGTGTCTATCTCAAGTACAAACAGGCTCATAGATCGCGTTTGCTTCAAGGCTCATTGCTTGTATCTTCTTTGAAATGGGGGTTTACAACCGAGATTGTGAGTGAAAGAAAGCGTAACTATGATCTTGCGTATTTAAAGACAAATGAAATTTTCCCCGATGCGCGAGACTATCTTGGCAGGGTTGTGGTGCCTGCGGGCGTGGATAGCAAGGACACATATGACTTGACGATCGAGAAACTTCGTAATGTCACTACTGTGTATGATCTTGCGCTGACAGCTGGCTATGCTGTGAGAAATGATTGGGATCAGGGTATATGGACGGATCGCATAAGAAAAACACCTGATGTTGCGCTTTATAAGTTGAAAAGAGAACGCGACTGCAAAGTGAATAATACATTGATGCAATATCCGTATCATAAGAAGTTATATAATGCGACGGCCTTGAAAAATATATATACAAGTTGCACTGATGCTGTTTTTCAGCAGCTGGATGATGCTATACGAAAAGAGACTTCAAATAGTGTCGTTAGATTTTCGATCTGGAAGAAAAGCACCAGTGAAAAAATTGCCAAGGCCTGCGCACTTGAAGATGCAGAATTGAAAAAAGACGTGACTGAAGACTGCAGCAAGTCGGGCGAGGACATTGCTGCATCGAGCCCGAACGCCTTTCAGGTCAAGCGTTTGTAAAGCGCACTAGGTATTGAGCCTGAGGGAGGCATGCCAGGCTGATCCTCTTCGGGCAGTCTGGAGGGTAGGCGGGTCAGTCAATCCAGAAAATAATTTGCAGTAGGGTATTTACATTCAGCCTTGCGCTGAGCATCATCCGCGCCGTCTAAGTTTCGCTGCTGACCAGACAATTCCAGCCACCAAAAGGGTGGTTGTTTTGTTGCGTCCAAGAAAAGCAGTTGAAAATGACCAAGACTCCTCTGAAAAGAATTCAGCACAAGCTCGCCCGTTCCGGGGTGGCTATCGAACGCCTGAATTCCAATTCTCTCTCTATTTCTTCGATCAATGACGCCGGGCTCAAGGTGGATTTGCTGCTGCCCGATAGCTTTGCCATCGAAGAGAAAGCCATCCTCCAACTGATGGATTTCGCCAAGGTCGCCCACCCCCATGGCGGTGAAGTGAAGTGCGCCTGCGCCACGCCGGACTTCCACACAGGCAGCCCGATCCCGGTGGGCAGTGTGATCGTCACCAGCCACGACATGGTGGTGCCGCAAGCCATCGGCACCGACATCAATTGCGGGATGCGCCTGCACAAGCTGGGGCTGAACTACGAGCAGTTCATGGCGCAGAAAGCCAAGTGGACCGCCCTGGTCCGTGGCGATCTGCTGGAGGGCACGCGCAATATCCCCACCAGCCCAACGGCCATGACCGCGCTGTTTCAAGCCGGGCTGGGGGACTTCTGGGCCCAGGTGCAGCAGCAGGACCCCATCGGGTTGTTTGCCGGGGCGGATTTCGCCCAGTTGCAGCGTGAGTTGTCGGGCCTGCATGAGTCGTCCTTCGCCCGAGGCAGCGCCGACTACGCGCCTGAAGCCTTGCAGGACCGGTCGCGGAAAATCCTCCGCGACCCGGGCCTTGGCTCCCTGGGCGGCGGCAACCACTTTGTCGAGATCCAGGTGGTCACCGAGCTGG
Organism: Pseudomonas sp. JDS08PS003; assembly: GCF_045013505.1. Classification (NCBI taxonomy): domain Bacteria; kingdom Pseudomonadati; phylum Pseudomonadota; class Gammaproteobacteria; order Pseudomonadales; family Pseudomonadaceae; genus Pseudomonas; species Pseudomonas sp. JDS08PS003. Next base: position 4,431,714 of record NZ_CP120724.1, on the reverse strand, counting down.
TGGACCGTCAGGCCTGCTTTGCTCAGGGCCTGTCCGTGGGGCAGGTGGTGATGATGATTCACACCGGTTCCCGGGACGTAGGCTTCTATGTCGGGCGGCGCTGGATGGACAAGGCCAAGGCTCTGTGGCCGGAGGGGATCAAGCACCCCGACTCGAAGATCTTCGCCCTGTTTGGCGAGATGGCCGACGAGTACCTGCTGGCCATGCACAGCGCCGCCCATTACGCCGACGCCAACCGCGCGCTGATCGCGGAAATGGTGCGCCAGCGCACCCGGCAAGTGTTTGGCGCGGGCATCGAGGCGCCGTTGATTGTCGATGTGCCGCACAACATCGTGCTGCGCGAAGAAGGCGGTAATGTGCACCGCAAGGGCGCCACACCGGCTTATGCCGGGCAGCCGCTGCTGATTCCGGGGAGCATGGGGCATGACTCCTACCTGCTCACCGGGTTGGGCAACGAACGCTGGCTGCGCTCGGCCAGTCATGGTGCCGGGCGTTCCATGTCCCGCAGCGAGATCGTGTTCAAGGCCAAGAAGGACAAGGCTTTCCTCGGTTTGCAGGGGGTGGAGTGCATCACCACCAAGGAAGAACGGATGATCGAAGAAGCACCGGGGGCCTACAAGGAAATTGGCCAGGTGATCCAGTCCCAGGTGGAAGAGGGCACGGTGTCGGTGATGGCGCGGTTTTCGCCGATCTTGACCTTCAAGGCTTAAGCTTGCAGGGACTGTGGGGCGGGGATGGTTTTCGGGTTTGCCGTGCAACTGTGCGGCCGATACATTGTCGCCCCCCGGCCTGGTCGTTCTGAGCGGTGTCGTTGAAGTTATCTGTGCAAGGGATGTCATCAGATCGTGAAGTTGCTTAAAAAAGCTGTTTGGTTTGTGTTGTGCATGGGGTCGATGCTCTCGATGGGCGCTGGCCTTTATCAGTTCATGCTGCCTAAAGGTGATCCCAGCCTGGCGTTGATGCTGGTGCTGATTGCGCTTATTTCTGGCTTCTATCTGCGGCCGCAAAAGCCCAGGGCACGGTAGTTGCTCTGGTGATTGCCTGTTTGCGGCCAAGGTGGGGGGCTCGATCATGAATCAAGATGAAAGTCTGAAATACGATGCTGTAGCGCCATTGACAGGTGCCAGCGAGTTCGTCGTCGACAAGCGACCCCTTGTCGAACTGCTTGCCGTGCTTGCCCAGTGTGGCGAAGTGGTGTCCTGCTTCTTCAAGCCTGAGCCCGCCATCAAGGTGTTGGGTGAGAGGCAGCGACTGGCCGAGTTTCTCGAGCGTTTCAGCGGCCTCGCCAGGTCGACGGCCATCGGGCAGGTCGAGCCTGAGTTCGGGGCCTTTTCCATGCTCAATCGATACGAGTTCGAGGGCTCGTTGCTGGCGGCGCTGCTGCGGGGCGGGTGTCATTCGTCCACCCGTGGATGTTCCGTGGCCAATGCCCGCGAGGTGGTGTTCGAAGCGCTGGATGCTGTGTTTCCGGCGCCGTTTTCCGAGCTGGTGGTGTATCGGTTCGATAGTTCCGATTGGTGTGAGTTGACCAGGGATTCGACTATTTCTTCTGCCTATGTGGTTTGTCAGGGGGCGCGAAATCTTTGGTGGGTGTTGTGCGTTGCTGATGTTGATTGATGCCTTGTGGGCGCCAGGCTTTCCATGGGGAAGAGTTTGGGTCAGGCACGGGGGTGACACGCACGATGGGGTTTCTTGGGTAGGAGCTGGCTTGCCAGCGAAGGCGGCATCGAGGACACCGGTGGATTGGGTGTTGTAGGTAGCGGTTGCTGCGCTGTCACCCAGTTGTCTGCCATGGCCACACAAGCTCTGTGGCGAGGGAGCTTGCTCTCGGTCGATCGGTTGGCGTTTCGGCGCGCGTAAACCGGAGTCCCCGATTTGGCAGGTGTACATATCCGTTGCTTTGGGTGTGGCCACTGGCGGTTTCGCCCTTACGGCGAGTCCCTTTTGTCAAACGACACAAAAGGAACCAAAAAGTCTTGCCCCTCCACTCGGTGCCTCGCCTAGGCTCGGCATTCCCTCACTCCGGCATTGATCCGTGGGCCGCCGCCACAGGCCATCCATGGCCTGATGGCGGCTAACCCGGCGTCCTGCCGGGTTACCCACGGCTCAATGCCTGCGTTCGGCCATCGTGGTTAACGGGGCGTTCAGATCAAAATCAAGAGCGCGACGGCGGCCTGCCGGCCGGCCTGAAGCTGGAGCTGGAGCGGCGTGTCGCGCCCCTCGTGTAGGAGCTGGCTTGCCAGCGAAGACGTCGGTCCAGACGCTGCATGTCTTGCGGGCCTCATCTCCGGCAAGTCGGCGTCGGCAATTGCAATGCTTGTTGTTCCGTGACGCGCAACACATCGCAGCCATTGTGTAACAACTAGGTCGTCACGCTCGAGAAGCGCTTCAGGTCGAGGTGATCGGCATTGCGGGTGGTCATGGCGCAGGTCAGCAGGTCAAGCAAAGGAGCTTGAGGGTTGATCAAGGCGACGGGATGACCCATTCCTGGAAAGTTTTGCCATCCCCCTGTCATCTCCTTTGTTCTCCATGGCACACTCTGGCGCCTATTCCGTTGTTTCATATTTTATTCCGTTGTAGCGGAATACTTTGAGGCGGAGTGTCTTTGTTTAGAGCCTTGGCGTTTTCCAGGTCATCGTTGTTTTCTGCGGTATTGACTGCACAGAAACACGCGGCGAGTTGGACAGCATTCTTGGGCGTGGCCAGCAAGATGGCCAACCTTCAACCAGGAGAACCTCTCATGAGCATCACCCGTTACGGCACCGGCAGCACCGCAGGCGGCGGCCAGCCGCGTCCTTTCGCTCGCGCCGTCGAAGCCGATGGCTGGCTGCATGTGTCCGGTCAGGTACCGGCTTTGGATGGCGAGATCATTCACGGTGGAATCGTTGAGCAGACGCATCAGACGATGCGCAATCTGCTGGCCATTCTCGAAGAGGCCGGGTACGGCCTGGAGGATGTGGTGCGGGTTGGCGTGTGGCTGGAAGACCCGCGGGATTTCTGGAGTTTCAACAAGGTGTTCGGCGAGTACTTCAAGCCCGAACACGCGCCGGCCCGGGCCTGTGTGCAGGCCAGCATGATGGTGGACTGTAAGGTCGAGATCGATTGTGTGGCCTACAAGAAGAAGCCTTGATGGGGGCGAACTTGTCTCGGCTGTTTTGTGCAGGAGCTGGCTTGTGTAGGAGCTGGCTTGCCAGCGAAGACGGCCGTGAGGGCGACACAAGGTTTGAGTGCCTCTTCGCCGGCAAGCCGGCTCCTACGGGTCGATAGGGGCGCCATGTTTTTTTGTGAAGGCCAGATAGATGAGTGAAGACAGCATCAAGCGCCGGGCCAAGGGTCTGGATCGGGCGTTCGATATTCTCGATTTCCTCAAGGAGATCGGTCAGCCGCTGCGGCCCAACGATATCGCCAAGGGCATTGGCAGTCCCAAGTCCACGGTCTATGAGTTGGTGGCGTCCTTGCTGGAACGGCGGGTTCTGGAGCCGGTGGGCAAGGACGGTCATGTGTACTTGGGGCGTCAGCTGTATTTTCTCGGGCAGGCCCATTTGCGCCATTTCGATCTGAGCCGCGAGGCCGATCAGGCGTTGCAGGAAATTGTCAGTCAGACCCGGGAAACGGCGCAGATGTGCCTGCTCAACGGGCGCAAATACACCGTCGCGCTGATGAAGGAAGGCGAGCGGCATTTTCGTATTTCCTCGGACATTGGCGAGAACGCGCCGATCCCCTGGACCGCGTCCGGGCGCTTGCTGCTGGGGCATATGAGCGATGAACAGATCGTCGAGATGATCGATGATCAGGACTTCATGCTGCCCAATGGTGAACGTCTGCCGCTGGAGACCTTCCTCCAGGAAATTCGTCAGGCCACCGACGACGGTTTCTTTTCCTTCGACAGTGTCGCCGACACCTTTACCCATTGTTTTGCCGCGCCGGTGCGCGATGCGCACGGGGTGTGCATTTGTACCTTGTGCATTGTCGCGCCCAGGGCCGATGCCCAGCGCAATTACCAGGAATATCGCCGGGTGCTGATCGACAGCGCCAATCGTCTGGCCCGGCGTATCAACGATTGATGCCTGTGTCGCGGCTGTGCGCAGCCGCCTTGATAAGGAGTGCCAACATGTCTTCTGCTTTGAATCTGCCCCTGGTGGAAAAGGGCGCCGCTGCTAACGGCGCGAGTCTGCTGAGCGACGTCAGCCTGCCGGCCCTGGTGCTGCACCGCGAGGCGCTGGAGCACAACATTCGCTGGATGCAGAAGTTTGTCAGCGACAGCGGCGCCGAGCTGGCGCCCCATGGCAAGACCAGCATGATGCCGGGGTTGTTTCAGCGGCAGTTGGAGGCCGGTGCCTGGGGTATCACCTTGGCCACGGCGGTACAGACTCGCGCTGCCTACGCCCATGGCGCGCGTCGGGTGTTGATGGCCAACCAGCTGGTGGGTGCGCCGAACATGGCGCTGATCGCCGAGCTGCTGGCGGATGCCCATTTCGATTTCTATTGCATGGTCGATCACCCGGACAACGTGGCCGATCTGGGGGCGTTTTTCGCTGAGCGTGGGGTCACCCTCAAGGTGATGATCGAGTACGGCGTGGTGGGCGGTCGTTGCGGCTGCCGCAGCGAGCAGGAAGTACTGGCCCTGGCCAAGGCGATCCAGGCGCAGCCGGCTTTGGCGTTGTGCGGTATCGAAGGTTACGAAGGGGTGATCCATGGCGACCAGGCCATCAGCGGCATTCGCCAGTTTGCCGATTCCCTGGTGCGTCTGGCGGTGGATCTGCACAACGACGGACTGTTTGCCATCGAGCGGCCGATCATCACCGCCTCGGGTTCGGCCTGGTACGACCTGATTGCCGAGTCCTTCGAGGCCCACAACGCCAAGGGGCGTTTCCTCAGCGTGCTGCGTCCGGGCAGTTACGTCGCCCATGACCATGGCATCTACAAAGAGGCCCAGTGCTGTGTGCTGGATCGACGCAGTGATTTGCACGAAGGCCTGCGTCCGGCGATGGAGGTCTGGGCCCATGTGCAGTCGCTGCCGGAGCCGGGGTTTGCGGTAGTGGCCCTGGGCAAGCGCGATGTGGCCTATGACGCCGGGTTGCCGGTGCCGCTGCGGCGTTACCGCGCGGGAACCGAGGCCGGTGCCGGCGATGATGTGGCGGCGTGCAAGGTGACGGCGGTGATGGATCAGCACGCGTTTCTCACCGTGGCGCCGGGAGTGGAGCTGCGTATTGGCGACATCATTTCCTTCGGCACATCGCACCCGTGCCTGACCTTCGACAAGTGGCGCACCGGTTTGCTGGTGGATGAGCACCTGCAGGTGATCGAAAGCCTGGAAACCTGCTTCTGACACGTAGGAACCGGCTTGCCGACGAAGAGGCCCTTGGCTAGGGCGCAGGTCTTGAGGGCACCTTCGCTGGCCAGCCAGCTCCTACCCGGTGGTGTGTGCTTTGAAGGAGAGGTCAGGAACATGAACAGCAAGAAGCGCATCGCCGCCATCGGCGAATGCATGATCGAGCTGCAACAGCGTCACGACGGCAGTCTGCAACAGAGCTTTGGTGGCGATACCTTGAACACTGCGGTGTATCTGTGCCGGGAGCTCGGGCAGCAGGCACAGGTGGATTACGTCACGGCCCTGGGCTACGACAGTTTCAGCGATGCCATGTGCCAGAGCTGGGCCGAGGAAGGTATCGGCCTGGGAAAGGTTCAGCGCCTGCCCGGGCGTTTGCCGGGGTTGTATTGCATTCAGACCGATGCTCGGGGGGAGCGGCGTTTTCTGTATTGGCGCAATGAAGCGGCGGTGCGCGATTGTTTCAATACGGCGGCCGCGGGGCCGATCCTCGAGGATCTGCAGGATTACGATGTGCTGTACTTCAGCGGCATTACCCTGGCGGTGCTGGGGGAGTCGGGGCGCAAGAAGCTGATTGACCTGTTGGTGGAGGCACGTCGCCGCCAGGCGCAGATCGTGTTTGACAATAACTATCGTCCCCGGCTCTGGGCCTCGGTGGAGCAGGCTCGGGCGGCCTATTTGCAGGTGCTGGAGCATGTGGATCTGGCGTTGCTGACGCTGGATGACGAGCAGGCGTTGTTTGGCCATGACTACGCCCATGGGGTGTTCGCGGCGTATCCGAATATTGTCGAGGTGGTGCTCAAGCGCGGGGCCGAGTCGTGCCTGGTGCGCTGTGGCGGTGAGAGCTACGAAATACCGGCGCAGCAGGTGGAACAGGTGGTGGACACCACGGCGGCGGGGGATTCCTTCAGTGCGGCTTATCTGGCCTGTCGTTTGCTGGGTGGCAGTCCGGTGGACGCGGCGCAGGCCGGGCATCGCTTGGCGAGCCGGGTGATTCAGCATCCGGGGGCGTTGATTCCCCGAGAGGCCGCTTTGTAGGAGCCGGCTTGCCGGCGAAGAGGCCTGTGGATGGGGCGGTGTTCTTGCGGACGCCTTAGCTGGCAAGCCAGCTCCTACGGGGGGTGGTGGGTCAGTCGCGGAAGAACACCTGCACCAGGTGATAGCCGAATTTACTCTTGATCGGGCCGTGTACGGTGCGCAGGGGCTTTTTGAATATCACCTGATCAATGGCACCGACCATCTGTCCCGGACGCACTTCTCCCAGGTCGCCGCCGCGCTTGCCCGACGGGCAGGTGGAGTATTTCTTGGCCAGGACATCGAAGGCTTCGCCCTTGGCGATGCGCTGCTTGAGCTGCTCGGCTTCTTCGGCGGTTTTCACCAGGATGTGGCGGGCTTGGGCTTTCATGATGGCGTGACCTTGTAGCGGGAAATCGGCGGCCGCGGATTATGCCTGAATTCAGGACTCGCGGCCGATCATCTGGCGAATCTTCTGCGCCAGTTCTTCGATGGAAAACGGCTTGGCCATCAGGTCCATGCCCGGTTCCAGAAAGCCTTGGCGCTCCGCGGCCTTTTCAGCGTAGCCGGTCATGAACAGCACTTTCAACGCGGGCCGTTGTTGGCGGGCGATCTCCGCCAGTTGCCGGCCGTTCATGCCCGGCAGGCCGACGTCGGTCACCAGCAGGTCGACGCGCATCGGCGACTCCAACAGGGGCAGGGCGCTGCGGGCGTCCTCGGCCTCGAAAGCGCGGTAGCCCAGTTCGCTGAGGACGTTGAGCACCAGCATGCGCACTGCCGGGTCGTCCTCCACCACCACCACGCTTTCCCCGGCCATGGCCTGGGGCGCCTCGCTGCTGCCTGTGGCTTCCGGCTTTTCCAGGGGCGCGCTGTGCAGGCGAGGCAGGTACAGGCGCACACAGGTGCCCTGGTCCGGTTCGCTGCTGATGGTCACGTGGCCGCCGGACTGCTGGGCAAAGCCGTAGATCATCGACAGCCCGAGGCCCGTGCCCTGGCCGATGGGCTTGGTGGTGAAGAAGGGGTCGAAGGCCTTGGCCAGAATCCGCGGGCTCATGCCCGCGCCGTTGTCGCTGACCCCGAGCATCACGTAGTCGCCGGCCTTGACCGGCTCCAGGGTGCTGATGTCGCTGCCGTCGAGGTAACTGTTGGCGGTTTCGATCAGCAGCCGGCCGCCGTGGGGCATGGCGTCGCGGGCGTTGATCACCAGATTGAGCAGGGCGTTTTCCAGTTGGCTGGCATCGGTGTTTACCGGCCACACATCGTCCGCCAGTTGCATCTGCAATTGGATGTGTTCGCCCTTGGTGTGGTTGAACAGCTCCTGCAGTGAGCGCACCAGCTGGTTCGGGTCCAGGGGCTGGCGGTCCAGGGACTGACGCCGGGAGAAGGCCAGCAAGCGGTGGGTCAGGGACGCGGCGCGCTTGGCCGAGGACATGGCGGCTTCGGTGAAACGACCGATCTCATCGCCGCGGCCGTTGTCGATGTAGCGCTGCATCAGGTCCAGGCTGCCGATGATGCCGGTGAGCATGTTGTTGAAGTCGTGGGCGATGCCGCCGGTGAGTTGGCCCACAGCCTCCATCTTCTGCGCATGGCGCAGGGCGTCCTCGGCGCGCTCGCGCTCGAACATTTCGTTCTGCAGGCGCTGGTTGGCGGTGGCCAGGGCCTCGGTACGACGGGTGACCCGCTCTTCCAGGGTTTCGTTGAGGTTGCGCAGGGCCTCTTCGGTCTGTTTACGCTCGGTTTCATCAATGACGAAAATGTAGAAACCGTTGATGGCACCGTCGGCACCGTAGCGCGGCAGGTACTTCATCAGGGCATGGCGCGGGCGGCCGTCGCGGTGGGGCGAGTTGGCTTCGAAGCTGCAGGGCTTGCCCGCCAGTGCGGCGGCAATGTTCTCGGCGCGGGTGGCGTAGATCTCGTCGCCCAGCACTTCGCGGATGGTCTTGCCGTACAGCTCCTGCGGGGTCAGGCCGTACCAGTCCAGGTAGGCGCTGTTGTTCAGGCGAAAACGCTCCTCGCGGTCGACATACCCGATCAGCACCGGCATCGCGTTGATGATCAGTTGCAGTTCGGTCTGGCTCTGGCGCAGCGCCTGCTCCATCTGCTTGCGCTCGGTCAGGTCCAGGGCGGCGCCGAGAAAGCGCGTCGGCCGGCCGTGGTGGTCCTTGTAGCAGCGGCCCCGGGCGAACACCCAGCGTACCTGGCCATCGGCCAATTGCAGGCGGTATTCCTCGGCGTACTCGGTGCCATGGGTGATGCAGTGCTTGATGCCCCGGGCCACCATGCCGCGGTCTTCCGGGTGCACGCCTTTGAGGTACTCGCTGATAGGCAGTTGCCGGGACTGCTGGGGGTCGACGCTGTGCAGCTGGGCAAAATGGGTGTCGGCGATAAAGCGGTCTTCGCCAATGTCCCAGTCCCAGGTGCCCACCGCGTCGGTTGCTGCCAGCGCCAGCTGCAGGCGTTCTTCGGTCTCGTGCTGGGCCCGCAGGCTGTCGTCGGAGCGTTGCTGCAGTTCGAGGGCAATGCGCCGGCGCTCGTTGGTCTCGATGGCGGTTACCAGGATCCCGGCGACGTCGCCGCGCTCATCGCGGATCGGGCTGTAGGTCAGGTCCAGCCACAGGTCGTATTCTGTGCCGTTGCTGCGTTGCAGGCTGAAGCGCTGCTCACTGAAGCTGCGGACCTGACCCTTGAGCACCGCGCGATAGATGGGGTCGGTGAAGTCCATCAGCTCCGGCCAGGTCAGGTGTGCGGGCTGGCCGAAGGCGTTGGGGTGCTTGTTGCCCGCCAGCAGGGCGAAGCCGTCGTTGTAGATCTGGGTCAGCTCGGCGCCCCAGAGCAGCAGCATTGGCATCGGCGAATGGATCACGATGTCCACGGCGGTGCGCAGGCTTTGCGGCCAGTGGTCGGATTCACCGAGGGTTGTGGCGGACCAGTCCAGACGGGCAATCAGGTGGGCGGCTTCGCTGCCGGAGTGGGTGCCATTCATGTCGAAGGTGTCCTGGGTGGAGCAGTCGTGCGCGGCGAGGCGTCAGGCTCGTTCACTCGAAAAGTCGCATGGACATGCGGTGCATATTCAAACGGATGGATTGTAGGTGTTTCGGGCGGGGTTATTTTCACCTGCTTTTGCGGCAGATGACCAGTCTAGAGAGGCTGAACGGTTATCACCGTGGCGTCTGCTGAGGCTTTGCCCGTAGGAGCTGGCTGGCCAGCGAAGAGGCCCTTGCCTGGTGCACCGACCTGGACGACGTCTTCGCCGGCAAGCCGGCTTCTACAAGGGGGCGGGGTCAGCTGCGCAGTTCCTCGCGGTCGCGAAACTGCTCCAGGGCCTCGGGGTTGGCCAGGGCGTCGGTATTCTTCACCGGCAGGCCGTGCACCACATTGCGCACCGCCAGCTCAACGATCTTGCCGCTGATGGTCCGGGGAATGTCGGTCACTGCGAGGATTTTCGCCGGTACATGGCGCGGCGTGGTGTTGCTGCGGATCACCTGACGAATCCGCTCCTGCAGCCCGTCATCCAGCACCACGCCATCTTGCAGGCGCACGAACAGCACCACGCGCACGTCATGTTCCCAGCTCTGGCCGATGGCCAGGCTTTCCAGCACCTGCTCCAGCTTCTCCACCTGGCGGTAGATTTCCGCGGTGCCGATCCGCACTCCACCCGGGTTGAGCACCGCATCCGAGCGTCCGTGAATCAGCCAGCCGCCATGGGGCAGTTGTTCGGCGTAGTCGCCCTGGGCCCAGACCCCGGGAAACAGGCTGAAGTACGAAGCCCGCAGTCTGCTCTGGTCCGGGTCGTGCCACAGGCCGACGGGAATACTTGGAAAGTGCCGGGTGCACACCAGTTCGCCTTTCTCGCCGGTCACCGGCTGGCCCTGGTCGTTCCACACTTCGATGGCCATGCCCAGGCTCTTGCCCTGCATCTCGCCGCGGCGCACCGCTTGCACCGGGTTGCCGGCGACAAAGCAGGCGACGATGTCGGTGCCGCCGGACATGGAGGCCAGGCACAGGTCGCCTTTGATCTCGCGGTACACGTAGTCGTAGCTCTGTGGCGACAGCGGCGAGCCCGTGCAGAGCAGGGTCTTGAGGCGGTCCAGCGAGTGGCTCTGGCGCGGCCGGCTGCCGGCCTTTTCCAGGGCCGCCAGGTATTTGGGGCTGGTGCCGAAGACGCTGATGCCTTCGCTATCGATCAGGTCGATCAGGTGTTCGTTGGAGGGATGGAAGGGCGATCCGTCGTAGAGCACCAGGCTGGCACCGGTGGCCAGGGCCGAGACCAGCCAGTTCCACATCATCCAGCCGCAGGTGGTGTAGTAGAACAGTCGCTCGCCAGGCCCCAGATCGGCGTGCAGGCCGTGTTCCTTGAGGTGCTGCACCAGCACCCCGCCGGTGCCGTGGACGATGCATTTGGGCACCCCGGTGGTACCGCTGGAGTAGAGGATGTACAGCGGATGGGCGAAGGGCACCGGAACGAATTCGGGTTCGCCGCCGAGCTGATAGAAGTCGTCCCAGAGGCTGACCCGGGCCGGGGTACGGTAGTCGTCGACCCGGGCTTGCGGGCGGGCATAAGGCACGATGAGCAACTGTTCCAGGGACGGCAGGCGCTCAAGAATCTCGTTGATCTTGGCGGTCTGGTCGATGTCCTTGCCGGCGTAGCGATAACCGGCGCAGGTGATCAGCACCTTGGGTTCGATCTGGCCGAAGCGATCGATCACTCCCTGGGTGCCGAAGTCCGGCGAGGAGCTGGACCACACCGCACCGAGGCTGGTGCTGGCCAGCATGCCTACCAGGGTCTGCCAGGTGTTGGGCATGCAGGCGGCAACCCGGTCGCCGAGGCCGACTCCGGCGTCCCGCAGGCTGCGTTGCAGGCCGGCCACCTGAGCGGCCAGTTCGGCGTAGGTCAATTGTTCACGCTGGCCGTTCTCGTTGATGGCCACCACCGCCACAGCGTCGTCCCGGCGCTTGAGCAGGTGCTCGGCGAAGTTCAGCGTGGCTCCTGGAAACCATTGGGCACTGGGCATCTGCGGGCCTTCGCGGAGCACCGCTTCAGCCGGTTGCCGAAAGCTGACGTCGAAGAAGTCGACGATGGCCTGCCAGAAGCTTTCTCGCTGCTCGATGCTCCACTGGTGCAGGGCGGGGTAGTCGTGAAGATTCAGCCCGTGGCGCTGATTGACGAAGCGGCGAAAGGCATCCATCCGCGTCTTGCCGATGCGCTCGGCGCTGGGTTGCCAGAGTATTTCGGACATGCAAGGCCTCGTGTTCTTATTGTTTTTTTGGGGGGGGCTGTTGGCTGGCAAGCCAGCTCTACAGGGACCGCCACATCCGTGTAGGAGCCGGCTTGCCGGCGAAGATCTCAGCCAGCGTGTCGCCTTATTGCGCCAACCACCCGCCATCGATATTCCACGCCGCACCACGCACCTGGGAGCCGGCTTCGCTGCACAAAAATAGCACCAGTTCCCCCAGTTGCGCCGGGGTGACGAACGCCAGGGACGGTTGCTTTTCCGCCAGCAGGTCATGCTGGGCCTGTTGCGGATCAGTGCCCGCTGCGACCCGGTCGTCGATCTGCTTCTGTACCAGCGGGGTCAGTACCCAGCCCGGGCAGATAGCATTACAGGTGACATTGCTGGTAGCGGTTTCCAGACCCACCACCTTGGTCAAACCGATCACCCCGTGTTTGGCCGCGACATAGGCGGCCTTGCCCACCGAACCCACCTGGCCGTGCACCGAGGCGATGTTGACGATGCGTCCCCAGCCCTTGGCACGCATTCCCGGCAGCCCCAGGCGGGTGCTGTGGAACACCGAGGACAGGTTGATGGCGATGATCGAATCCCAGCGCTCCACGGGGAATTCCTCCACCGCCGCCACGTGCTGGATGCCGGCGTTGTTCACCAGGATGTCGACGCCGCCGAACTCCCGTTCGGCGTAGGCGAACAGCTCGGCGATCTGCGCCGGGTCGCTGACGTCCGCCGGGTGATGGCCGACCTGGCCGCCGAATTGCCCGACCTCGGCGATTGCCTTCGAGGCGTCGCCAAAACCGTTGAGAATCAGCTTGGCCCCGGCCTTGGCCAGGACCAGGGCGATCCCCAGGCCGATGCCGCTGGTGGACCCGGTGACCAGGGCGGTCTTGCCAGAAAGAGTGCTCATGAATACCTCACACAATGCCGGTGGCGTAGAAAGTGGCGATGACGACGAAGACCGCCAGGGTCTTGATCAGGGTAATGCAGAAAATGTCCTTGTAGGCTTCGCGGTGGGTCAGCCCGGTGACTGCCAGCAGGGTGATCACTGCGCCGTTGTGGGGCAGGGTGTCCATGCCGCCGCTGGCCATGGCGGCCACCCGGTGCAGCACTTCCAGGGGAATGTTGGCGGCGTGGGCGGCGCTGATGAAGCTCTCGGACATGGCCGCCAGGGCGATGCTCATGCCCCCCGAGGCCGAGCCGGTGATGCCCGCCAGCAGGGTCACGGTAATGGCTTCGTTGACCAGCGGGTTGGGGATGCTTTTCAGCCAGTCCGCCAGCACCAGAAAACCTGGCAGGGAGGCGATCACCGCACCGAAACCGTATTCCGAGGCGGTGTTCATGGCGGCCAGCAAGGCGCCGCTGACCGCGCTTTTGCTGCCTTCGGCGAGCTTGCTGCGAATGGCCGAGAAGCCGAATACCAGCACCATCAGGATGCCCACCAGCAAGGCGGCCTGCACTGCCCAGATGGCGGTGAGCTTGGCGATTTCACTGGTGACCGGTGTTGCCATGCCGGGCAGGCTGAGGCTGTGGGTCTTGCCGTACCACTGGGGAATCCAATGGGTGAACAGCAGGTTCATGATGCCCACCAGCAGCAGCGGCGACAGTGCCAGCCAGGGGTTGGGCAGCTTCAGGTCTTCGGCGGTTTCTGGCTCATTGCGCAGCTCGGTGCCATAGCCTTCACCGGCCTTTTGCGCCTTGTTGCGCTGACGCTGGAGGAACAGCATGCCGGCGCAGAACACGAAAATGGTGCCGATCACGCCCAGCCAGGGCGCTGCCCAGGCGGTGGTATTGAAGAAGGTGCTGGGGATGATGTTCTGGATCTGTGGGGTGCCGGGTAGTGCATCCATGGTGAAGGAGAATGCACCCAGGGCGATGGTGGCCGGGATCAGGCGCTTGGGGATATTGCTCTGGCGGAACATCTCGGCAGCGAACGGGTAGACCGCGAACACCACCACGAACAGCGAAACCCCGCCGTAGGTCAGCAGGGCGCAGACCAAAACGATCACCAGCATCGCCTGGCGGGTGCCCAGCAGGCGGATGGCCGCGGCGACGATGGAGCGGGAAAAGCCCGACAGCTCGATCAGCTTGCCGAACACCGCGCCCAGCAGGAATACCGGGAAATACAGTTTGATGAAGCCGACCATCTTCTCCATGAACACCCCGGTAAAGGCGGGCGCAACGGCGGAGGGATCGGTGAGCAGGACCGCGCCGAGGGCGGCGATGGGGGCAAAGAGGATAACGCTGTAGCCACGGTAGGCAGCCAGCATCAGCAGCGCCAGGGCTGCCAAGGCAATGATCACACTCATGGTGTGTCTCTCCAGGATTGTTATTGTTGTCGGGTGTTGCGTGTGGAGAGGCTTATAGCGAGAACTGTGCCAGATGCGTAAGCTGTTGAAATATATGATTATTTTTATTTTTCTGGGGGCGGGCTGGAGTTGATTGTCTCTGTTTTGAGACTTTTTTGGATTGGCCGGCCTCTTCGCTGGCAAGCCAGCTCCTACAAAGATCGTTCAGCCCGCCGTAGGAGCTGGCTTGCCAGCGAAAAGCGCGCAGCGTGCCCGGCCAATTCTCCAAATGGAGATTGATGTCTCGCTATGGAGACTCGGCAATCCCCAAGGCCGCCATCTTCTTGTACAGCGTGGAGCGCCCCAGCCCCAGGCGTCGGGCCGCTTCATCCACCTTGCCGGCACATTGGGCCAGGGTGGTGCTGATCAATTGCCGATCGAATCGCTCCCGGGCCGCGGCGAAGGTTTCCTGGTCCGCCGACTCGGCCGGCATCGCCGCTGCATTGCGCTGCACCGGGCTGAAACTGCCGATGGCCGCACGAATGTCCGCGGCATTGAGCATCAGGTCATCGCTGAGCAGTGCCGCGCGCTCCAGTACGTTGCGCAGTTCGCGGATATTCCCCGGCCAGGCATGTTGCGCCAGCAGGTCCAGGGCTTCTCGATCCAGCTCATGCTGGCTGCGCAGTTCTTCGAGTATCCCCTCGCTCAGGGCCGGCAGGTCGTCAAGGCGCTCGCGCAAAGCCGGCACCTGAATCGGCAGCACGTTCAGCCGGTAATACAGGTCTGCACGAAACTCGCCGCGCTTGATCGCGGCTTCAAGGTCGGTGGAGGTGGCGGCGATCACCCGCACGTCGCTGTGGATCACTTCGTTGGAGCCCACCGGTTCGAACTCTTTTTCCTGCAGCACTCGCAGCAACTTGCTTTGCAGAGGCAGGGGCATGTCGCCGATTTCATCGAGGAACAGGGTGCCGCCCTGGGCGATCTGCAACTTGCCGGCGCGGCCTTTGCGGTCGGCACCGGTGAAGGCGCCGGGGGCGGTGCCGAAGAACTCGGCTTCCAGCAGGGCCTCGGGAATCGCGGCGCTGTTGATGCTGACAAAGGGCTTGTGGGCCCGGGGCGAGGCGGCGTGGATGGCCTGGGCCAGCAGCTCCTTGCCGGTGCCGGTCTCGCCTTGCAGCAGCACCGGGGATTCGGCGCTGGCGCTGCGCCGAGCCCGGCGTTTGACTTCCAGGCTGGCGGCGCTGGTGCCAATGAAATGGGCGAAGTTGTATTTGGTCTGCCGGGCCCGCAACAAGGAACGGGTGGAGGCCAGCTCTTCCTGCATGCTCAGGTAGCGCTTGAGCATGGGGGATAGGCTGCGCAGTTCGTCGAACAGGGCGAAGCCGATGGCGCCGATCACTGTGCCGGCGGCGTCGTGAATTGGCAGGCGCATCACCACCAGGGGCTCCTTGGGGGTGTCCTGCATGTCCAGCAGGATCGGGCGACCGGTGCGTACCACTTCTCGCAACAGGCTGCCGGGGATCACGCTTTCGCAGGGCTTGCCGATGGCGAAGGCAGCGGATTCCAGGCCGAAGCGCCTTGCGTAGCGCTCGTTCATCCAGACGATATTAGCGTCGCGATCGACGATCACCGTGCCTTCACTGGACTGCTCGATGATCTCGAACAGCGAACGGATCGCCAGTTGGCGTACACGCTGGTAATCCTTGAGGCTTTCGCTGTCGTTCATGGCGGCATCCTGAAAATGGGCGCCAGGGATTATGCCCGATTTGTAGGAGCCGGCTTGCCGGCGAATGGGGCCTTGGGCGGAGTGGTGATCTTGCGGGCGTCTTCGCTGGCAAGCCAGCTCCTACGGTGGCGGTGAATGTGTTCGCCCGTGTAGGAGCCGGCTTGCCGGCGAAGGGGCCCTTGGGTCAGCCGGGATGGGCGGCGGCAAGCAGTTCCTGGGTGTAGGGATGCTGTGGGGTTTCGAATACGTCGTGGCTGGCGCCGCGCTCAACCACCTTGCCGTCCTTGATCACGATCATGTCGTGGGCCAGGGCTCGCACCACCGCCAGGTCATGGCTGATGAACAGGTAGGTCAGGCCGTACTTTTCCTGCAGTTGGCGCAGCAGGGCCACCACTTGTTTCTGTACGGTGCGGTCCAGGGCCGAGGTCGGTTCGTCCAGCAGGATCAGCGCCGGTTTCAGGACCAGGGCTCGGGCGATGGCGATACGCTGGCGCTGGCCACCGGAAAACTCGTGGGGGTAACGGTGGCGGCTGTCGGGGTCGAGGCCCACTTCCTCCAGGGCGCGGATCACTTGTTCGTCGCACTGACGGGCGTCGTACTGGCTGTGGACTTCCAGGCCTTCGCTGATGATCTGCGCCACCGACATGCGCGGGCTGAGGCTGCCGAAAGGGTCCTGGAATACCACCTGCATCTGCTTGCGCCAGGGGCGCAGTTGCTTCTGGTTGAGGCCATCCAGGGCCTGGCCCTGGAAGCGGATGCCGCCCTGGGAATCCAGCAGCCGCAGGATCGCCTGGCCGAGGGTGGATTTGCCCGAGCCGGACTCGCCGACAATCCCCAGGGTCTTGCCTTGCTGCACGCTGAGGCTGATGCCATCCACCGCCCGCAGGTATTCCTTGCGCCGGAACAGGCCGCCGCCTATCTGGAATTCGACGCTGAGATTATTCACCTCCAGCACGGTTTCCCGGGTGTCGCGACACAGCGGTTCGCCCTCGGGCTCGGCATGCAGCAGCTCACAGCTGTAGGGATGTTGCGGGGCGTTGAACAGGGTTTCGCAGTCGGCCTGTTCGACGACTTCTCCAGCCTTCATCACACACACCCGCTGGGCGATGCGCCGTACCAGGTTGAGGTCGTGGCTGATCAGCAGCAGGGACATGCCCAGGCGCTGTTGCAGGGATTTGAGCAGCAGCAGGATCTTGCGCTGCACGGTGACATCGAGGGCGGTGGTGGGTTCGTCGGCAATCAGCAGCTCCGGTTCGCAGGCCAGGGCCATGGCGATCATCACCCGCTGGCGCTGGCCGCCGGAAAGCTGGTGGGGGTAGGCCTTGAGTCGCTCCTTGGGTTTCTGGATGCCCACCAGTTCCAGCAGTTCGAGAATTCGCGCCTGGGCCTCCTTGCCCCCCAGGCCGCGATGCAGCAGCAGGGTTTCGCCGATCTGCTTCTCGATGCTGTGCAGCGGATTGAGGGAGGTCATGGGCTCCTGGAAGATCATGGCGATGCGGTTGCCCCGCAGTTTTTGCAGGGTCGCAGCCGTGGCGCCGTTCAGCTCCTGGCCGCGGTAGCGCACGCTGCCGGAGCTGCTGCAGCCGGTCTGCGGCAGCAGTTGCAGGATCGAGTGGGCGGTCACCGACTTGCCCGAACCGGACTCGCCCACCAGGGCCAGGCATTCGCCGGGGCGGATGTCCAGGCTCAGGTCGCGAACCACAGTCTGCTCGCCGAAGGCGACGTTGAGCTGGCGGATTTCGATCAGGTTTTCAGTCATTTCTACAATCCGCTTCAAGATCGTGGATCAAAGGCATCGCGCAACGCCTCGCCGATAAACACCAGCAGCGAGAGGATCAATGCCAGGGTGAAAAACGCCGTCAGCCCCAGCCACGGTGCCTGCAGGTTCTGCTTGCCCTGGCCGATCAGCTCGCCGAGAGAGGCGCTACCGGCGGGCATGCCGAAGCCGAGGAAGTCCAGGGCAGTGAGGGTCGAGATGGCGCCGGTGAGGATGAAGGGCAGGTAGCTCAGGGTGGCGTTCATGGCATTGGGCAGGATGTGCCGCAGGATCACCTTGCGGTCTGTCAGGCCCAGGGCCCGGGCGGCCTTGACGTATTCCAGGTTGCGCCCGCGAAGGAATTCGGCACGCACCACGTCCACCAGCGCCAGCCAGGAAAACAGCGCCATGATTCCCAGCAGCCACCAGAAGTTCGGCTCGACGAACCCCGAGAGGATGATCAGCAGGTAGAGCACCGGCAGCCCGGACCAGACTTCCAGCAGGCGCTGGCCCAGCAGGTCGACCCAGCCGCCGTAATAGCCTTGCAGGGCACCGGCGGCGATACCGATCAGGGCGCTGATGGCGGTCAGGGCCAGGGCGAACAGGATCGACACCCGGGCACCGTAGATCACCCGCGCCGCCACGTCCCGGGACTGGTCGTCGGTGCCGAGCCAGTTGACGTTGCTCGGTGGGCTGGGAGCCGGACGGGTCAGGTCGTAGTTGGGGGTGTCCTCGCTGAAGGGGATCGGCGGGAACAGCAGCCAGCCACCGTCCTTGCGGATCAGCTGCTGTACATATTCGCTGCGGTAGTCGGCCTGGAACGGCAACTGGCCGCCGAACTCCTGTTCGGTGTAGCGCTTGAACACCGGGAAGTACAGCGAGCCCTGGTAGCTGACCACCAGAGGTTTGTCGTTGGCGATCAGCTCGCCGCCCAGGGTCAGGATGAACAGGCCGATGAACAGCCACAGCGACCACCAGCCGCGGCGGTTTTTCTTGAAACGGTCGAAGCGTCGGCGGGCGACGGGAGAAAGCTTGAGCATCAGGCGTTCCTCGCGGCGAAGTCGATACGCGGGTCGACCAGGGTGTAGCACAGGTCGCCGATGAGTTTTATCAAGAGGCCAAACAGGGTGAAGATGAACAGCGAACCGAACACCACCGGGTAATCTCGCGACACCGCCGCCTCGTAGCTCATGCGCCCCAGCCCGTCGAGGGAGAAGATCACCTCGATCAGCAAGGAACCGGCGAAGAACACGCTGATAAAGGCCTGGGGAATCCCCGAGACCACCAGCAGCATGGCGTTGCGGAATACATGGCCATAGAGCACCCGGCGCTCGCTCAGGCCCTTGGCCCGTGCGGTGACCACGTACTGGCGGGTGATCTCGTTGAGGAAGGAGTTCTTGGTGAGGATGGTCAGGGTGGCGAAGCCGCCGATCACCAGGGAGCTTACCGGGAGTACCAGGTGCCAGAAGTAGTCGGCGATCTTGCCCAGGGTGCTCAACTGTTCGAAGTTGTCCGAGACCAGCCCGCGTACCGGGAACCAGTTCAGCGAGGTGCCGCCGGCAAACAGCACGATCAGGAACATGGCGAACAGAAAGGCCGGCATGGCGTAGCCGATGATGATCGCGGTGCTGCTCCAGATGTCGAAGTGGCTGCCGTGGTGCACCGCTTTGCGAATCCCCAGGGGGATCGACACCAGGTAGGTGATCAGGGTCGCCCAGAGGCCAAGGGAAATGGTCACCGGCATCTTTTCCAGGATCAGATCGGTGACTGTGGCGCCGCGGAAGAAGCTCTTGCCGAAGTCCAGCTGGGCGTAGTTCTTGAGCATCAGCCACAGGCGTTCATGGGCCGGCTTGTCGAAGCCGTACTGTTTTTCGATGTCTTGGATCAGCTTGGGATCGAGCCCGCGACTGGCTCGGGAGCCGCTGCTGCTCATGGCATCGGCGGAGCCGCCGACGCTGCCACCGCCACCAATGCCTTGCAGGCGGGCGATGGCCTGTTCCACCGGGCCGCCGGGGGCCGCCTGGACGATGACAAAGTTGACCAGGAGGATGATCAGCAGGGTCGGAATGATCAGCAGCAGGCGCCGCAGAATGTAGGCCAGCATCAGTGGCGTCCTCCGGGTTTGCCACGGCGGATCAGTTCGGCGGCCATTTGTTCATCGGTCAGTGCCGTGCTGCTGACTTCCCACCAGCTTTCGATGGCTTCGTCGTTGCTTGCCGGCACTTTGGGGATGCCGAAGCGGTTCCACCAGACGGTGGAGGTGCCCGGCGGGTAGTAGTTGGCGATCCAGTAGTAGTTCCACTGCAGCACCCGGTCCAGGGCGTGGGCGTAGCGCAACATCTCCGGCTGGCTGGTGGCCTTCACCAGGCCATTGACCAGGGTGTCCACTGCCGGGTTCTTGAGCACCATGTAGTTGTTGGAACCCGGATCGTTGGCTGCCGCGGAGCCGAAGTAGTTGTACAGCTCCATGCCCGGCGAGGTAGTCACAGGGTAGCCGGTGACGATCATGTCGTAGTCCCGGGCCATCAGGCGGTTGACGTACTGCGAGGAATCGATGCGGCGGATGTTCAGGCTGATGCCGATCTGCGCCAGGTTGCGCTTGTAGGGCAGCAGCAGGCGCTCGATGGAGCCTTGGGTGATGAGGAAGGTGAAGCTCAGGGGCTCACCTTCGGCGTTGACCAGTTTGTCGCCTTCGGCTTTCCAACCGGCCTGTTCCAGCAGGGCCAGGGCTTGCAGTTGCTTGTCGCGGATCACGCCGCTACCGTCGGTTTTCGGCGCCTCGAACACCTGGGTGAAGACTTCGTCGGGGATCTGTCCACGCAGGGGCTCGAGGATCTTCAGCTCCTCGGCGTCCGGCAGGCTGCGTGCGGCCAGGGGCGTGTTGGAGAAGAAGCTCTGCTGGCGGATGTAGAGGTTGCGCATCATCTGCCGGTTGCTCCATTCGAAGTCCCAGAGCATGGCCAGGGCCTGGCGCACCCGACGGTCCTTGAACACTGGCCGGTCGAGGTTGAACACGTAGCCCTGGGCCGGTTGCGGCGCCGACTGGGCCAGGTGGGCCTTTTGCAGGCGACCGTCGTTCAGGGCCGGGCTGTCGTAGCCGATGGAATAGCCGGTGGCGGAGAACTCGCGGTTGTAGTCGTAGGCGCCGCCGCGCAGCACCTGGCGGGCGACGTCTATGTCGCCGAAGTACTCGACGCTGAAATGGTCGAAGTTATACAAACCGCGGCTGACCGGCAGGTCCTTGCCCCACCAGTCGGGGTTGCGGGCGAAGGTGATGCTGTTGCCCGAGTCCACTTTGTCCACGCGATAGGGGCCACTGCCCAGGGGGGCTTCGTAGCCGCCGCCATTGGCGAAGTCGCGACTCTTCCACCAGTGTTCGGGGAACACCGGCAGGGTCGCGATATCCAGGGGCAGGGTGCGGTTTTCATTGCTTTTGAAGTCGAAGCGCACCACTCGTGGCGATTCCACGGTGACGCCTTTGACGTCTTCGAATTGGGTGCGGTAGCGCATGCTGCCCTGGGTCATCAGCAGGTCGTAGCTGTAGCGCACGTCCTCGGCGGTGATCGCAGTGCCGTCGGCGAAGCGTGCCTTGGGGTTGAGGTAGAAACGCAGCCACAGGCCGTCTTCGGCACGCTCCATCTTTTCGGCCACCAGACCGTAGACGGTGTACGGCTCGTCCAGGGAGCGCAGGGCCAGGGGCGAATAGACCAGGCCGTCGAGCTGGGACACACCGATGCCTTTGTCTATATAAGGCAGCACGTGGTCGAAGCGCCCGATCTCGATGGCCGAGCGGCGCAGGGTCCCGCCTTTGGGGGCCTGGGGATTGACGTAGTCGAAGTGGCTGAAGCCCTGGGGGTATTTGGCCGGTTCGCCGTAGACGGTCATGGCGTGTTGCGGTGCCGCCTGGGCACCCGTGGCCCCCAGCAACAGGGCGGTGAAAAGCACGGTGGGGAAAAGCAGTCGCATTGTCAGCCTTACGAGCCGGGTGATCGATGACCACGATTTGTACGCTAGCGGCGCGTGACTGGCCAGCCGCTTTCACATGCACAACGGCCCACCAGGAGGCGGGCCGTTGAGCAGACGCAGTCGCGAGGGGATCAGTCCTGGCGGCTGGTGACTTCCAGCAGGTGGTAGCCGAACTGGGTTTTCACCGGACCTTGCACCACGTTTACCGGAGCGCTGAACACCACGGTGTCGAATTCCTTGACCATCTGGCCCGGACCGAAGGAGCCCAGGTTGCCGCCGTCACGGCTGGACGGGCAGGTGGAGTTCTTTTTTGCGACTTCGGCGAAGTCGGCGCCGGCTTCGATCTCGGCTTTGAGTTCGTTGCACTTGGCTTCGCTGGCAACCAGGATGTGACGGGCAGTGGCTTTGGCCATGGATATTGCTCCTTTCAAGAAAGTTGAGAGCCTACCGGATTCAGGTGGCTATTTCTTCTCAAAGTTCCTTCAAAGCGTTGCCATCTGGCGCCTGTGCGGGCGGCGGGTATTGCAGCAGCCGGCTTGCCGGCGAAGAGTTCCTTGGAGGGGGCGGTGCTCTTGGGGACGTCTTCGCTGGCAAGCCAGCTCCTACAGAGGGCCGTGGTCAGGCGGGAACGGCAGCGACCTTGTGTGCGTGCTGCAGTTGTTGCGCGGCATTGCGCAGCAATTGCTCGGTCGCGTTCCAGCCCAGGCAGCCGTCGGTCACTGATACGCCGTAGCGCAGCTGGCCGCTCAGGGGCTGGCAGCCTTCGAACAGGTGGCTTTCCAGCATCACCCCCATCAGCGAGGTGTCGCCCTGCAGGCGCTGTTCCAGTACGTCGTTGAATACGGCCGGTTGGCGCAATGGGTCCTTGCCACTGTTGGCGTGGCTGCAGTCCACCATGATCCGCGCCGGGATCTTCAGCTTGTGCAGGTCGCGCTGGACCTGGGCCACGCTCTGGCGGTCGTAGTTCGGGCCGCTGTGGCCGCCTCGCAGCACCAGATGGGTGTCGGGGTTGCCCGGGGTCTGGATGATCGCCGGATGGCCCTGGCTGTCGACGCCGAAATGGCGGTGGGGGTGGGCAGCCGAACGCATGGCGTCACAGGCGATGGCGACGCCGCCGTCGGTGCCGTTCTTGAAGCCCACAGGCATTTCCAGGCCGCTGGCCATCTCGCGGTGGATCTGCGATTCGGTGGTGCGGGCGCCAATGGCGACCCAGCTCAACAAGTCGTCGAAGTAGCCGGCGGCCATGGGCTGCAGCAATTCGGTGGCAATCGGCAGGCCCAGGCGCAGCATTTCGCGCATCAGCTCCCGGGACAGGGTCAGGCCGCCGGCCATGTCGTCGCTGCCATCCAGGTCCGGGTCGTAGGCCAGGCCTTTCCAGCCCACGGTGGTGCGGGGTTTTTCGACGTAGGCGCGCATCACCAGGAGCATCTGGTCGCTCACCTCTTCGGCCAGGCGGGCCAGGTTGGCGGCGTATTCCAGGGCTGATTGCGGGTCATGGATGGAGCAGGGACCGACTACCACCAGCAGGCGCTGGTCGCGGCCTTCGAGAATGGCGCGTACCGCCTGGCGGTGGGCGGCAACTTGCTGGCTCAGGGCCAGAGACAGCGGCAATTGCTGTTTGAGCTCCAGAGAGCTGGGCAGGCGCTGGGTCAGAGTTTCGTTGGCGCTGACGTGGGCGGACAGGGGCAGAGCGGATACGGACGAGTTCATGTTCGGTCTTCCTGGGCGGGCGGCGGGCGATGTCCCGCGCGCGGCCCTACTGGGGTGTTCGACAATTGGCCGTACTGGCCACAAGTGTGCAATTGCCACCGGTAGGTGACCGATCGGAGGCGGCAGGCTGTCCCGAGCGGAGGCTGCTAAATCGCCAGGCGCAGAACATGTCGTAACGGTAATAGGTGGCGTAGTTCATGGAGCAATCCTCAGTAAGTTCGGTGTGTCGCTGAAAGTCGTGGTTAAAAACGTTGGGCCTGAAAAAACAAAACCCCCGGTCGGGAGGCCGACCGGGGGTTGAGATTTCTCTGGTAGGCGACCCGTTAAAGTGGGCGCCGGTTGGGTATCAGGCGCGCCAGTGGCTAAACCAATACCCAAAATAAAAGTTGATCGGAGCCGTGGTGCCGTTGACCCAGGCAGCCGCAACCGAACGCAGTGCGCTGGCGGTGTGGCGATGCAGGGAAAGGGTCTGGGACAACATGAGTTTCTCCGTGAAGTGGGGCGAGCTTACTAGAGGCCGGGGCCGCGATTCAATCAGTAATTTCTATGGAGGCTGATGCAATGAGCCTTGGATTAAGCCGTGAAAGGATTTATGCCACACTCGCCGCTGCCTCTCGTTGTCTTGCCAAGGAACCTCCATGACCATGCTGACCCTCGCTGCCGCCCAATCGGTGTCCATTGCTGGAGACTTGCCGGCGAATCTGGCTCGACATCAGCACTTGATGGGGTTGGCAGCGCAGCAGGGGGTGCAGTTGCTGGTGTTTCCTGAACTGTCCCTGACCGGTTATGAACCGCAGTTGGCCGCTGAGCTGGCGCTGGCGCCCGATTCCCCGCAGTTGCAGCCGCTGCGGGATCTGGCCCGCGAGCTGAAGCTGACGACGGTGGTGGGCATGCCGATTCGCTTGTCCGTCGATGGGCCGGTGCTGATTGGCGCACTGGTGCTGGGGGCGGACGGCACGCTGGCGGTTTATAGCAAGCAGCATCTGCACCCTGGAGAGGAGCGAGTTTTTGCTCCGGGTAGCGGTGGCGCGCCGTTGCAGTTGGGGGATGAGGTCCTGGCCTTGGCGGTATGCGCGGATTTCTGTGATGCCAGCCATGTGCAGGCTGCGGTGGACGCTGGCGCTGGCATCTACGCCGCCGGGGTGTTGATCAGTGAAGGCGGGTACGCCGTCGACAGTGCTCTGCTGCAAGGGTATGCCCGGGACCACGGGATACTGGTGCTGATGGCTAACCATGGCGGCCCCAGCGGTGGCTGGTCTTGTGCCGGGCGCAGCGCAATCTGGGGCACTCAGGGGCAATTGCTGGGGGCTGTGGAAGGCGTCGGCGAAGCGCTGCTGATCGCCCGGCGCGATGGGCGGCAATGGCGGGTCGAAGCGCGGGCGGTTACGGGTTGATGAGCGCCTTTCAATTGCGTCCGGCGGCTGAGGCGGATTTGGCCTTCGCCCGGGATCTGACTCGTTCCACAATGCTGCGTTATTACATCCGCAATGATCTGCTGTGGCTTGATGAAGCGTTTGATGTAGCTTGGGCCGGTCGTGAGAATCTTTTGATTTGCTCGGGAGCCCGGGTATTGGGGTTTGTTAGCCTGAGCCGGGACCTGCGCGCCGCCTACATCCGTGAGTTGCATGTACTTGAGGCGTGGCGGGGGCAGGGCGCCGGAGCCTGGACTCTATTGCAGGTGATGGAAAGGGCGCGCTCGGAGCGGCGGGGTTTGCTGCGCCTGACCGTGTTCAAAGGCAACCCAGCACAGCGTCTATATGAGCGGATGGGGTTGAAGGTGGTGGGGGAGGAGGAGTGTTTTTTGCGGATGGAGCGCTCCTGCGCCTCAGATACTGAGGCAGGCTCCTGCGGCAATTGAGCGCAACCTTGTGGGCTTTACCCCGTTTGCCGTTCTTGCGGCCTGCCAGTGGTTGATCGGTGGGCACAGGATCGAGTCTGTGCTCGTGGGAAAACTGTTGAACCGATTGACCTTGATCGTTCGGTCAGGCTTGGCTTGTGCGGCAATGTGGATACCGGGCATAGTTCAAAGCCGTTCAAATTGCTGGAGGGTGCTGTTCAAGGACGATCAGAAGGTAATCTGTCGCCTGATCAGGACCCTGGCGAGTTGTCGCAGACCCAGAGCCTGCGCAAAAAGCCACAGATCGCCGAGCCCTGAAGCCAGAGCGCTTTCTTGCATCTGGCCGGCGGCGTCTCTTATCGCGTGCTGATGTTTTTTATATAGCGCTTGTGATTAGGTTTGTACGTCGCTTTTTTGCTAAGGTATCCGGCAACCTATAAAGACCAAATCGCGAGGTGTCTGCTTGATTAGGGTGCTAGTAGTCGATGACCATGATCTCGTTCGTACGGGCATTACACGAATGTTGGCTGACATCGATGGCCTGCAAGTAGTCGGGCAGGCGGAGTCAGGGGAAGAATCCCTGCTCAAGGCTCGGGAGTTGAAGCCCGATGTGGTCCTGATGGACGTAAAGATGCCCGGGATCGGCGGCCTCGAAGCCACGCGCAAATTGCTGCGCAGTCATCCGGACATCAAGGTCGTGGCAGTGACTGTCTGCGAGGAAGATCCGTTTCCGACTCGGTTGCTACAGGCCGGAGCGGCGGGCTACCTGACCAAGGGCGCGGGCCTCAATGAAATGGTCCAGGCCATTCGCCTGGTTTTTGCCGGTCAGCGTTACATCAGCCCGCAGATTGCTCAGCAACTGGTGTTCAAATCATTCCAGCCTTCCAGCGATTCCCCGTTCGATGCCTTGTCGGAGCGGGAAATTCAGATTGCGCTGATGATTGTCGGCTGCCAAAAGGTGCAGATCATCTCCGACAAGTTGTGCCTGTCGCCGAAAACCGTGAACACCTACCGCTATCGTATCTTCGAGAAACTGTCGATCAGTAGTGATGTCGAGTTGACGCTGCTGGCGGTTCGTCATGGCATGGTTGATGCCAGCCTCTGAAATGACTGACCTGTTTGATCCCAGTGCTTTTCTTTCTACCTGCAGTGGCCGCCCCGGCGTGTATCGCATGTTCGACAGCGATGCACGCCTGCTTTACGTGGGTAAAGCCAAGAATCTGAAAAACCGGCTGTCCAGCTATTTCCGCAAGACCGGCCAGGCACCGAAGACCGCAGCCCTGGTGGCGCGCATCGCGCAGATCGAAACCACCATTACCGCCAACGAGACCGAAGCACTGCTGCTGGAGCAGACGCTGATCAAGGAGTGGCGGCCGCCCTACAACATTCTTCTGCGCGACGATAAGTCCTATCCCTATGTGTTTCTTTCGGACGGCGATTTTCCGCGTTTCAGCATTCATCGTGGGGCGAAGAAGCAGAAGGGCAAATATTTCGGGCCATACCCCAGTGCCGGCGCCATTCGTGAAAGCCTCAGCCTGTTGCAGAAGACCTTCATGGTCCGCCAGTGCGAGGACAGCTATTACAAGAACCGCACGCGGCCCTGCCTGCAGTACCAGATCAAGCGCTGCAAGGCGCCTTGCGTCGGCCTGGTGGAGCCTGAGGTCTATGCCGACGACGTGCGCCACTCGGTAATGTTCCTGGAGGGGCGCAGCAATGCCCTGACCGACGAACTTTCCAGTGCCATGGAAGCGGCCGCCGGCACCCTGGATTTCGAAAAGGCCGCCGAGCTGCGAGATCAGATTTCCCTGCTGCGCCGGGTCCAGGACCAGCAAAGCATGGAAGGCGGCACGGGTGATGTGGATGTAGTCGCGGCCTTCGTCAACCCGGGCGGCGCCTGCGTGCACCTGATCAGCGTGCGTGGCGGTCGGGTGCTGGGTAGCAAGAACTTCTTTCCCCAGGTGGGCATCGAGGAAGACGTGGCGCAAGTCATGTCGGCCTTTCTCGGCCAGTATTTTGTCAGCAGCCCTGAGCGCGATCTGCCTGCGGAGTTGATCGTCAACGTGGTGCACGAAGACTTCCCGATCCTGATCGCCGCCATCGACGAACTGCGGGGCCGCGAGCTGACCATCAGTCACCGGGTCCGTGGCACCCGTGCCCGCTGGCAGCAACTGGCGGTGACCAATGCCGAACAGGCGCTGAGTGCACGCTTGGCCAACCGCCAGCACGTAGCAGCGCGCTTTGAAGCCCTGGCTGAAGTCCTGAATCTGGACGAGCCGCCCCAGCGCCTGGAGTGTTACGACATCAGCCACTCCAGTGGCGAGGCTACTGTGGCTTCTTGCGTGGTCTTCGGGCCAGAAGGGCCGCTGAAATCCGATTACCGCCGATACAACATTGAAGGTGTCACCGCTGGCGACGACTATGCCGCCATGCATCAGGCGCTGACCCGCCGCTTCAGCAAGCTCAAGGAAGGCGAAGGCAAGCTGCCGGATATCCTTCTGGTGGATGGCGGCAAGGGGCAACTGTCCATGGCTCGCGACGTGCTCAACGAACTGGCGGTACCGGACCTGATCCTCCTCGGCGTGGCCAAGGGGGCGACCCGCAAGGCCGGTTTCGAGACTTTGTACCTGAATGACGCCGCCCATGAGTTCACCCTGAAGGGCGACTCGCCGGCGTTGCACCTGATTCAGCAAATCCGCGATGAGGCTCACCGCTTCGCGATCACCGGTCACCGTGCCCGACGTGGCAAGACCCGGCGTACCTCGACCCTGGAAGGGGTGGCGGGCGTCGGTCCGAAGCGTCGGCGGGACCTTCTTAAACATTTTGGTGGATTGCAAGAACTGTCTCGTGCCAGCATCGACGAGATAGCCAAAGCACCGGGAATCAGTAAAAAGCTCGCAGAGTTGATTTATGCAAACCTGCACAGCGAGTAGAATGCCCAATCACCTCGTAGCCAGTTGTGCCGATGAATATCCCTAATCTGATCACCGTTCTACGCGTCCTGCTCATACCGATTTTCATATTGCTGTTCTATTTGCCCTATAGCTGGAGCTACATGGCGGCCAGTTCAGTCTTTGCCTTCGCGGCTGCCACTGACTGGTTGGATGGCTACCTGGCACGACGCCTGGAGCAGAGCACGCCGTTTGGCGCGTTCCTCGACCCTGTGGCCGACAAGCTGATGGTGGCGGTGGCCCTGGTGCTGTTGGTGCAAGAGCACGGCAATCTGTGGCTGACCTTGCCGGCAGCCGTGATCATCGGTCGCGAGATCGTTGTCTCGGCACTGCGCGAATGGATGGCTGAACTTGGCGCCCGGGCCCAGGTGGCAGTGTCCAACATGGGCAAATGGAAAACAGCGGCGCAGATGCTGGCGCTGGTGATCCTCCTGGCCAACCCTTCGGACTTCAGCTTCTGGGT
This sequence comes from Pseudomonas sp. JDS08PS003, assembly GCF_045013505.1. Lineage (NCBI taxonomy): Bacteria > Pseudomonadati > Pseudomonadota > Gammaproteobacteria > Pseudomonadales > Pseudomonadaceae > Pseudomonas > Pseudomonas sp. JDS08PS003. The sequence goes on along the minus strand of NZ_CP120724.1, from coordinate 4,403,452 downwards.
CTTGGTAGGCTATGCCTTGCTGCTGGTAGCGGCGGGCCTGACTTTGTGGTCGATGTTGCAGTATCTGCGGGCTGCATGGCCGCATCTGAAAATCGACAACGAGAAAAAATAAGTATTTTTGAATCAAGGGCTTGACGCGCATTCGGATTTCTATAGAATGCGCAACACCAAGACGATGCGGGAATAGCTCAGTTGGTAGAGCACGACCTTGCCAAGGTCGGGGTCGCGAGTTCGAGTCTCGTTTCCCGCTCCAAACATAGCGCTGTAGAGTTCGAATGAATTCTGCAGCGATCGCAAAAAGGACCTTCGGGTCCTTTTTGCGTTTCTGTGGGTTCCGCAGTGATTCAGCACCATCCAGCGCTTTAAAGTCCGGAATGGGGCACCTCCCAAAACGCTCAACCTTGCTTTATACGATTGTCATACTGTGGCTCACCCAAAACATGCCTGGCCTGTTTCTGTTGTGAAATGTGTGGTGGGACGCGACGCGACGCTTCTTCAGTAAGCCAAGCGGATCAATCCAGCCCACGGGGTTCGGCACGTACTGGAAGACGTTGAGTCCGCCCGCGTACCCAATCGGATCTCGACTAACAAACCGCCCCAACTCCGGATCATAGTGCCTGTACCGGTTGTAATGCAGTCCCGTCTCATGATCCTGATACTGCCCCTGGAACCTGATCGGGTTGGTAATCTCTTGCTGCCGAGCGGTATCCGAATGTAGCTCTTTGATCCCACCCCAAGCCCTGTACTGCGCGCTCCAGATCACTTCTCCCCTCTGATCCGTCAACTCTTGTGGTGTTCCCAGGTGGTCGCACTGATACCAGGCCAGCGCAACGATCTGATTGGGTTCTGGTGCATTGGCCCAAAGCGGGTCATGGTCCAGTTGGTAAAAGGCGCCGTATTCGGGCTCAGGAATCAGATAAATGAACTGATGGGTTATCGCCTGGGCCACCGGTACAAAACTTCCCGGCTCATAGAAGTAGTGGGTGGTGCGTGCGCCTTCTCCGATATGGTCCGGAGCCCGGCTTTCCCAGGCAAGGGTATCGCCATCCCAGCCGTATAGCGTCACGCCGCAACCGGCTTGGCTGTTGCGTTTGCGGCGCTCTAGGCGATTGAACTCGGAGCCGGCTTTAGGCCGATCCCTGTAGTGGGCCTCGGTCTGTTTGTAGAGGCGTCGGCCGAGGGCATCGTAGGCATAGTTCGCTTGTAGGCGATTGTCGCGGCAGCTCACCAGGCGGTCGAACAGGTCCCAGGTGAAGTGGCTGCGCTGGCCATCGCGCAGGCGTTGGGCGAGGTTGCCCCGGTCGTCGTATTGGTAGTGGGTGCCGGCGTACTCGCGCAGTAGGTTGTCCAGCAGGCGTCTGCGGGGCAGGCCGCGTTGTGGAAGGTCCGCTGTTTTGGGGTCGAGGAGGTTGCTGGCGGGGTCGAAGGCAAAAGTCTCTTGCCCCAGGCGCGACGTTGCCCCGAGCAGGCGGCCCACTGGGTCGTATTGATAGCTCAGCGTACCGCGGCGGCTGTCGTCGATTTGCAGCAGTTGGCCGATAGCGTCGTATTGATAACCGCGTTTGATCAATGTGCTCTTGCCGTCGCCGCTGCCCAGCAGTTGTTCCTGGAGTCGCCCGAGCGGGTCCCATTTTTGCTTCTGGAGCAGATGGTTGCCCTGGTGTCGGGCAACTTCGCGGTGCAGGTCGTCGCGTTCGTAGGCCAGTAGTTCATGCGCGTCCAGGCGCATGCCGAGCAGGTGCCCGCTGCCATAGGTCAACCAACTGACCTTGTGGCCATCAGGGCGGACGGTGGCGATGCGCTGGTTGAGGGCGTCGTACTGGTGCTGCCAGACCGCGACCTGGGGTTGTTTCAGGCAGCTGTAGTGCTGATGCTCGCGAGTCAGGTTGCCGGCGGCATCATGGAAGAACTGCAACTTGCTGTCGTTGTTGCTGGCCAGCAGCAGGTGGCCATTACCATCGTAGGCGTAGCGTTCAAGCTGCTCCTTGGCTTTCGAAGAGTCGGCGCCTTCAATACTGAGGCTGGCCCGGCGTTCGGTCAGTCGGCCCATGGGGTCGAACTCGAGGCTGATGACACGCTGGCCATCGATGGTCCGGGCGAGGCGGCCTGTTTCAGGGGCGTATTCATAGCGGGTGTTGTGCCCGTCGAAACCTGTTTCTTTAAGCAGGCGACCGACCGGGTCATAAACGAAGGTGGTGTATTGCTCGTTTTCGTTTTGCAGGCGCTGCAGTTGCCCGAGCCGGTCCCATTGATAACGCAGCGTGTGTCCGGCGGCATCGATGCGTTCGGACAACAGTCCCGCTTCGCTGTAGGACCAGGAAGTGGCTTGACCCAGGGCGTCGATATGACCGAGTAGCCGGCCCTCGGCATCGCGCTCAAAGCGTTCCTCGGTCTTGTCGGGATGAACAATGACGGCCAACTGGCCGGCTTCATAGTGGTAGCTGGTTTTTTGCCCTAGGGCGTCGGTGAAACAGATCAGTTGACCACGGGCATCGTATTCCCAGGCGCTGGCTTTGCCGGAACAGTCGACATAGTCGGTGAGCTGCCCGCTGTCGTTGTACTTCAGCTTTTTTTCATTGCCATTGGCATCGGTAATGGCAGTGGGCAGGCCCATCTGGTTGTACTGGTATTCGGTCTTGTTGCCGAGGGGGTCGACGGCCTCGGTGAGGTTGCCGCGCAAGTCGTAGTCACGGCTCCATTGACCGCCTTCGGCGTCGCTGATCTTGATCAGTTGGTCCTGGGCATCCCAGGCGTAGTGCAGGGTGTTGCCATCGGCTTGCGTATGTTCAAGCAGGTTGCCCCCGCGTTCGTCATAGGCGTAGCGATCCTCGCTACCGTCGGTATGCACATGACGCACGACGTTCTTGGCATCGTCGCGGAAGAACCATTCCGAAAGACCGTCCGGGTGTAGAACGCGATAGGGGTAGCCGAGGCTGTCGTAGTAGTGCCAGGTTTCGTGGCCATTGGCGTCGGTGACATAGGTCAGACGGATATTGCGGTCCCACTCCAGGCGCGTTTCGAAACTGCCATCGTCGGCCCATTCATGGATGGCGCGAGCATCGGGGCCTTCGCCTTGCCAGCGCACGTTCATGCCGCGTCCGCTGCGATCGGTGTAGCGGGTCACCAGGTGGTGCTGGTACTGATAGGTCCAGGTGGCGGCGTTCTCGTCCTGGGCGAGGATCAGGTCCCCGGCGGCATCGTATTGATAAAGACTCAGGCGACGCTGGGGTTCTTTTTCACCCATCAGCCACAAGCCAGTAATGCGCCCGTCTTCATCCACCAGTGTGCCGAGGTGGGTATGAACCTGACCGGGCTCGTCCTGATAGGTCATCAAGTCGGACAGCACAGCCTTTTTACCCATGCGGTGTTCATAGCCCAGCAGCATGCCGGCACCGCCACGCAGTTCGATTTGCACGAGCAAAAAACGCTCGCCATCGCGGCGATAGGTTTCCCGCCGATCGAAGCCGCGACATAGGGCAATTTGCACATCGCTGATGCGAATCAGCGTGAGGTTTTCCACTCGATCATCGTGGGCCTCACCCACCTTGGGCAGTGGGTAGTCGAAGCTGCGCCCATCGGCCGCGTGGTAGCGCAAACCGTCGCCAATCAGGTCCAGGCGTGTGGTGAAGGGGGTGATCCAGCGTGCGCCCAGTTCGCTTTGGTCATAGGCGCCCAGACTGGAGCGGTAAGTCCGGGTCCAGTCGATGGGGAAGGGGCCGGGCAAGGTGAAATCGGTATGGGAAATGATCTCGCTGCCCATGGCAAAACTGATGCTGGCGCAGCTGCCGGTGCAGGTTCCGGCCTTTTGCGGGGATGGGTCCTGGGTGGCCGGCCCTTGCCGGGATTGGCCTTGTTTACCCTGAACCGGCGCGTCGGTGTTTATCCGCTGAAGCAGTGGGAGGGTCAACTCCTTGAGGAACGAATCCCTTAACGGCACTGACTATCCCTCCCTGAGTTCTTTGTTTAAATACGTCTGTTTTTCTGAGTGTGTGGTGAATCCAAAGTCAGAAAAATTGTATGGCGGCAAAGAGGTTGTACTTAATTCGCAACTGATCGATATAAGAAAAGTCCGAAACTTGCATGGATAACGTCTGGCTTATTTTTAATGTGGAGAGTGATTGCTGAAAAGTTTCAATTTTTGGGTGATCTGTTGTGCCGCCTATTGCGAGGGTTTACACCTTTATGCCGGTGTTCCTTTCATTGGGTGCGACCTCGAAAGGAGACTGTTTTTAATGTTTATTTCTAAATAAGTGCATTATGTTTTTGATAATTATCAGTTAATTTTATTTGTCTCTCGATGCGCCAATGGCTGAATGAGATCGTGCCGGCTCGATGTTGCTTGCTCATGCAACATAGTAAGTTGAGACATTGATCTGTGACAATAAGTCGCGGTCATACGGCGTGAACGAGTCATCTAGAAACAAAAAAACCGGTGCAGTGTGCGTTTTTAGGAAAAACCGAATTAGTCAGGGAATTATTCTCGTGAATTTAGGATTTTTCTTAAATTAATGCTTCTGGCTTAGGGGGTATATTTTTAAAGCATTAGCCGCCTGCTTTGCGGCAAAGCTTTAAATAGGTCATGGATGAACCACTCAAATAAACTGTCTGCTCATTATCTTGAAGTCGCTAAAACCTCTATTTCCAAAGAGAGTTTTGCGGGCGCTGATGTTCGTTTTTCGAGTGAGTATGAAGCCCTTGAAAGCGAGTTGAGTAAAGCCCAGTCCATGCATGAAAGCGGTCAGATCGACTGGCTGAAAGTTCTTGAAAACAGTGAAACCCTGCTACGCGTGCAGTCCAAGGATCTGCGGGTGGCGGCCTGGCTCACTTGGGCGCTGTATCAGCGTGAGTCCTTCGCGGGATTGCTGGCGGGTTCCGGCCTCTTGCAGTACTTGTGTGAACAGCATTGGGTCGTTGTCCATCCCAATAAACCGCGTACCCGTGGTGCCGCCATCAGTTGGCTGGTGCCACGACTGGAGCAGGCGTTAAGCGAAAGTATCGCGATCAAGGAACAGTTGCCGCTGTTCCGTCGATTGGTGCTGAATCTGGAAAAACTTGATGCTGCACTGACCCAGCATCTTGGCGATGATGCCCCCTTGTTGCTGCCCATCTGTCGGCGCCTGTCGAGCATGATCCAGCGTGCCGTCGAGCATCAGCCGGAGCCCGGCGCCGTGGGCACCGTGGTAGCACAGGTCAAGCAGGCCGCGACCCAGCTCTTCTCATCGGCTTCTTCGATCGATAACGAAAAGGATGCCCAGAGGGTCCTGCGTGCGCTGCAGGAACATGCTCGACCTCTGTGCGCCTGGTGGCTCAAGCAGAAGGCTACCGATGTGCGTTCCCTGCGCCTGAACCGCACCATGCTGTGGTTGCCCATCGATACTGTCCCTGAGCGTAACGCTGAACAGGTCACGGCATTGCGAGGGCTGCCAGGGGACAAGCTCAATAATTACCAGGAACGCTTTGCCGGCGGTCAGTTCGCCGATTTGTTGCTGGAGCTCGAAGCCAGCCTGTCGAGGGCGCCCTTTTGGTTCGACGGGCAGCGCCTGGTCTGGGAGTGCTTGCAAGAGTTGAACGCCGACCAGGCCATGCGTGAAGTCGAGTTTCACTTTGCGCTCTTGCTGCAGCGTCTGCCGGGAGTGGTCGAGCTGCGTTTTCACGACGGCACCCCCTTCGCCGATCCGGCCACCCGAAGCTGGATCAGCGCCCATGTCATGCCTCACCTATCCGCCACCAGCGCGCCGCGCCAGGTCGAAGCCAGTTCCAGCCAGCCGATTTGGGAGCAAGCCCTGGAAGAGGTCTTGCCGATTCTGCGCAAGGATGGCCTCAAGGCGGCTGTGCAGGTGCTCAAGCCCGGCTTGCAGAGTGCGCGTGGCGGTCGCGTGAGGTTCTTCTGGCATTTCAGCCTGGCCCGGCTGTGTTTCATCGCCAAGAAGTACGAGCTGGCCAAGACCCAGCTGGAAACCCTTGACCAAGAATTGCAGAACTCAGGCTTGCACGCCTGGGAGCCGGATCTTGCGTTGGAAGTGCTGCACCTCCTGCATAGCTGCTGTGAGTTGTTGCCGCAGAACCACGCAGTGCGAGAACGCAAGGAAGAGATTTATCGCAGGCTGTGCCATCTCGACCTCGAGGTGGTACTCGAATAGGCCCACGGGCCGACAATCGCAAGGAAAGAACCCATGGCCAAAGAAGGCTCTGTAGCCCCTAAGGAACGCATCAACGTCACCTTCAAACCCGCGACTGGCGGAGCTCAGGAGGAAATTGAGCTACCACTGAAACTGTTGGCGATCGGCGATTACACCCAGCGCTCGGACGAGCGCAAGGTAGAAGATCGCAAGCCGATCAGTATCGACAAGATGACCTTCGACGAAGTCTTGGCCAAGCAGGAACTGAGCCTGACGCTGAGCGTGCCTAACCGCCTTCAGGAGGGCTGTGACGCTGATGAGCTGGCGGTCAGTCTGCGGGTCAGCTCGATGAAGGACTTCAACCCGGCCAGCCTGGTAGAGCAGGTGCCCGAGCTGAAAAAACTGATGGAACTGCGCGATGCCCTGGTGGCACTCAAGGGGCCGCTGGGTAATGCCCCTGCGTTCCGCAAAGCCATCGAAGGCGTTCTCGCCGACGACGAATCCCGCGTTCGCGTGCTCGGTGAACTGGGCCTGAACGCCGCCGCCCCAGACGCCTGACCCATCAGACAAGGAAGCCACAACACATGACTACCCGTGCCGCGCAACACCAAAGCAACGAGAGCAGCGAGTACAGCATTCTCGACGGCATCATCGCCGAAACCCGTCTGACTCCGAACGACGAAGCCTATGACATCGCCAAGCGCGGTGTGTCAGCCTTCATCGAGGAGTTGCTCAAGCCGCAGAACAGTGGCGAGCCGGTCAAGAAGGCTATGGTCGATCGCATGATTGCCGAGATCGATGCCAAGCTCAGCCAGCAGATGGATGAGATTCTCCACCACGAGGACTTCCAGTCGCTGGAGTCTGCCTGGCGGGGGCTACAGTTGCTGGTGGAGCGCACCAATTTCCGTGAAAACATCAAGATAGAAATCCTCAACGTCTCCAAGCAGGACCTGCTGGACGACTTCGAAGATTCGCCGGAAGTGATGCAGGCCGGTCTTTACAAACACATCTACACCGCTGAGTACGGTCAGTTCGGTGGCCAGCCAGTAGGCGCAATCATCGCCAACTACTTCATGTCGCCCAGCTCTCCCGACGTGAAGTTGATGCAGTACGTCTCCAGCGTTGCCTGCATGTCCCATGCGCCGTTCGTTGCCGCGGCAGGTCCGAACTTCTTCGGCCTGGAAAGCTTCACCGGCCTGCCGGACCTGAAGGATCTGAAGGATCATTTCGAAGGCCCGCAATTTGCCAAGTGGCAGAGCTTTCGTCAATCGGAAGACTCGCGCTACATCGCCCTGACCTTGCCGCGTTTCCTGCTGCGCAATCCCTATGATCCGGAAGAGAACCCGGTCAAGTCCTTCGTCTACAAGGAAACCGTTGCCAACAACCACGAGCACTACCTGTGGGGCAATACCGCGTATGCGTTCGGCACCAAACTGACCGACAGCTTCGCCAAGTTCCGCTGGTGCCCGAACATCATCGGTCCGCAGAGCGGTGGCGCGGTGGAAGACTTGCCGTTGCACCATTTCGAAAGCATGGGCGAAATCGAAACCAAGATCCCGACTGAAGTGCTGGTTTCAGATCGTCGCGAGTACGAATTGGCCGAGGAGGGCTTCATCTCCTTGACCATGCGCAAGGGCAGTGACAACGCGGCGTTCTTCTCTGCCAACTCGGTACAGAAGCCGAAGTTCTTTGGCATCAGCGCCGAAGGCAAGACCGCGGAGCTGAACTACAAGCTCGGCACGCAACTGCCTTACATGATGATCGTCAACCGCCTGGCCCATTACCTCAAAGTGCTGCAGCGTGAACAGCTTGGCTCATGGAAGGAGCGTACCGATCTTGAGCTGGAGCTCAATAAATGGATCCGTCAGTACGTGGCTGACCAGGAAAACCCCAGTGCCGAAGTCCGTGGCCGTCGTCCGCTGCGCGCTGCGCAGATCATTGTCAGCGATGTGGAAGGCGAGCCGGGCTGGTATCGCGTCAGTCTGAACGTACGCCCGCACTTCAAGTACATGGGGGCCGACTTCACGCTTTCTCTGGTTGGCAAGCTGGACAAAGAGTAACCGGGAGTCAGGCCATGAACGGATACGGCAGCCTTTTCGAACGCCTGAGTGCCGAGGCCGGCCAGCGCGTCGGCTGGAGCCGCGAGGTAAGCGCGATGGCATCGGTGGCTGCCCATCTGGGCAAGATGCTCAGCACCCGAGCGGGGAGCGTGCAAACGCTGTCCGACTACGGGTTGCCCGATCTCAACGACATGCGCTTGAGCTTGCACGATGCCCTGAGCCAGGCCCGGTTGGCCATTGAGCATTTCATCGAAGCCTACGAGCCGCGGCTCAGTCAGGTGCGTGTCGTTTCTCTGCCGCGTGATCATGACCCGCTCAAGCTGGCGTTCAGTATTGAAGGCTTGCTTGAGGTGGAAGGGATCAAGCGTCAGGTCAGTTTTTCCGCCTGCCTGGATGGCAGTGGACAGGTCAAGGTCAGTTAAGGAGACGACTATGACAGGAAACCATGCAGTCTGCGCCAGCCGGTCTTTTGACTGCCCAGGCCACGACCTTTGTTGGCTATCCCGTACGCGTCGCGAACACAGCAGGGACCTCTGGCGCGCGGGGTAATGCGGCACGGGTACCGGCAACGCGTTCCACCGAAGTGATCCATGACTCCTACTACCAGGCACTGAGCCCATGTCCTTTAACCACTATTACCAAAGTGAGCTTACCGCGCTGCGCCAACTGGGCCGTCGCTTCGCCGAGCGCAGTCCGGCCCTGGCCCCCTTTCTCGGGCAGGCTGGACGAGACCCGGATGTGGAGCGCCTGCTCGAAGGGTTTGCGTTTCTGACGGGGCGTCTGCGCCAGAAGCTCGATGATGAGCTGCCCGAGCTGAGCCACTCGCTGATGCATCTGCTGTGGCCGAACTACATGCGGCCATTGCCGGCGTTCAGCATCTTGCAGTTCGACCCCCTGCAGCAGTCCGGACCTGCCCAGCGAATACCGCGAGATACGCCGGTAGAGAGCCAGCCCATCGATGATGTCAGCTGTCGCTTTCGCACCTGCTATCCGACCGAGGTGCTGCCTCTGGACCTGACGGCATTGAGCTACTCGGTCAAGGGCGATGGTGCACTGTTGAGCCTGCGCCTGGAAATGAGTTGCGACGGTCATTTCGGTGAACTGAACCTGCAGCGCCTGCGCCTGCACCTGGCCGGTGAGCGCTACATCAGTCAAATGCTTTACCTCAGCCTGCTGCGCAACCTCGAGGGCATCGAACTGGTGCCGCTGGGGGCGGGTGGCGAGCCGCTTGCCGGGGCCAACGGCAGCGGGATGTCCTTCAAGATACCGGGCAACCTTGTACAGCCCGTGGGCTTTGCTGAAGAGGAAGCGCTGATCCCGTACCCGCTGAATACCTTCCGCGGTTATCGCTACTTGCAGGAGTATTTTGCCTTCCAGGACAAGTTCCTGTTCGTCGACCTCAGTGGCCTGGATCTGCTGCAGAGGCTGCCACAAGACGTTCTCCAGCGCATGCACGGCCTGGAGTTGCGCTTCGATATTCGCAACAGTGGGGTACAACGTCTGCGTCCGACCCTGGACAACGTGAAGCTCTACTGCACACCTATCGTCAATCTGTTCAAGCACGATGCTTTGCCGATTCGTCTCGACGGCAAGCAGGACGAGTACCTGCTGCTGCCGGCCAAGTACGAACTGGAACATTGCGGCGTGTTTTCCATTGAAAGCGTCACCGGCTGGAAGCCGGGCGGCCTGGGTTATCAGGCGTATGTACCCTTCGAGTCGTTCGAGCATGATCCGAGTTTCGACGTGCCCCACAGCCGTCCGCACTACAGCATTCGCCAGCGCTCATCACTGCTGCACGACGGCCTCGACACCTACCTGAGCTTCGGTATCCGTCACACCGATGCTCAGGAAACCCTGTCGATCGAGCTGACGTGCACTAACCAGAACCTGCCGCGCCGGCTCAAGCTCGGCGACATCAACCAGTTGTGCGAGGAAACCCCGGAGTTCCTCAGTTTCCGCAATATCACGCCGGTCACGTCGAGCTACGCACCGCCGTTGAACCGCGATTTTTTGTGGAAGCTCATCAGCAACATGTCGCTCAACTATCTGTCGTTGGCCAACGTTGATGCGTTGAAGGTCATCCTCGAAACCTACGACTTGCCACGCTACTACGACCAGCACCTGGAGAAGGTCAGCAAGCGTTTGCTGGGCGGGCTCAAGTCGATTCGTCACGAGCACGTTGATCGCCTGCACCGAGGTCTGCCGCTGCGCGGGTTGCGCACCGAGCTGAGCATCGATCCCCAAGGCTATATCGGTGAAGGCGACCTGTTCGTTTTCGCGTCGGTTCTTAACGAGTTTTTTGCTCTTTACGCCAGTCTCAATTCCTACCACGAGCTGCGGGTAAAAAGTACACAGGGAGAGGTGTACAAATGGGTACCACGCATGGGGCTGCAGCCCCTGCTTTAAGCCGACTGAGCACGGTAATACGAGAGTATTCGCTGTTTCAGGCCGTACTGTTGGTCGTCGATCGCTTGCGCGATGCCCACCCGCACCTGAGCGACGAGGAACTCTACGATCAGCTGGAGTTCCAGGCCAATCCGAGCCTGGGTTTCCCTGGCAGCGATGTCGATCGCGTGGAGTTTTTCGAAGAGTACGGTCAGATGCGTGCGCGTTTGCGTTTCAACCTGATCGGGTTGTTCGGCGCGGGCTCGCCCTTGCCGGCGTTCTACGGCGAGCAGGCCCTGGGCGATAGCGAAGAGGGCAACCCCACGCGCAACTTCCTCGATCTGTTCCATCACCGCCTGCAACGCCTGATGCTGCCGATCTGGAGTAAATATCGCTACCGTGCCAGCTTCAAGAGCGGTGCCCTGGACCCGTTTTCAGCTCAGTTGTTTGCCTTGATCGGCCTGGGTGGCGAAGACATCCGCAAGGCCCAGGAACTGAATTGGAAACGCTTGCTGCCTTACCTCGGATTGCTCAGCTTGCGCGCCCATTCGGCCGCCCTGATCGAGGCGGTGCTGCGCTATTACTTCAAACACGCCGATCTGGTGATCGAGCAGTGCATCGAGCGCCGGGTAGAGATTCTCGACGAACAGCGCAACTGCCTGGGGCAGGCCAACAGCCTGCTCGGTGAGGACCTGGTACTGGGCGAGCGGGTACGCGACCGCAGCGGCAAGTTTCGCATTCATATCAGTCAGCTCGACTGGCAACGTTTCCACGAGTTCCTGCCGATCGGTTTCGGTTACCAGCCGCTGTGCGCGTTGGTGCGATTCACCCTGCGCGACCCGCTGAACTACGACATTCGCCTGGTGCTGCGCCAGGAGGAAATCCGCGAACTGTGCATCGGCGAACAGAACACCTGTCGTCTGGGGTGGACCAGTTGGCTCGGTCATGAAAAGGCCGACGGCGTGGTGACCTTGGGCAGCAAAATTCATTAAGGACAGATGACCCATGATCAATCTAGACCTGCAACAACTTATCCAGGCACTGGACGCTGAAACCCGCCGCGACCTGGAGCGCTCCGCTGAACGCTGTGTCGCCCGTGGCGGCAACAAGGTGCTGGTCGAAGACCTGCTGCTGGGTTTGCTGGAGCGCCCCCAGGGTTTGCTTGCCCGGGCGTTGCAGGACGCGCAAGTTGATGCCGGCGAGTTGACCGAGGCATTGCAATCGCAAGTCGGCGATAGCGGCTCACGCAGCCCGGTGTTCGCTCCGGAACTGGTGCAGTGGCTGCAGGACGCGTTACTGGTGGCCAATCTTGAACTGGGTCAAAGCCAGGTCGAGGAGGCGGCCTTGATTCTGGCCTTGCTGCGCAACCCGATGCGTTATGCCGGCAGTCGCTACCAGCCGTTGTTGGCGAAACTGGACATCGAACGCCTGAAGGATTTTGCCCTGTCACAACAGGAACGAACCTCCGGCGGCGGGCCGGCGGCAGCGGGGGAGTCGCTGTTGCAGCGCTTCACTCATAACCTCACCCAACAGGCGCGAGACGGCCAACTCGACCCGGTGCTGTGCCGCGATGATGCGATCCGGCAGATGGTCGACATCCTCGCCCGTCGCCGCAAGAACAACCCGATTGTGGTCGGTGAGGCCGGCGTCGGGAAAACCGCAGTCGTCGAAGGCCTGGCCTCGCGCATTGCCGCCGGAGAAGTACCGCCCGTGCTCAAGGACATTGAGCTGCTCTCTCTGGACATGGGGCTGCTGCAAGCGGGCGCCAGCGTCAAAGGTGAATTCGAGCGTCGCCTGAAAGGGGTGATTGACGAGGTCAAAGCCTCGCCCAAGCCGATCATTCTGTTCATCGATGAGGCTCATACCCTGATCGGCGCAGGCGGCAATGCCGGAGGCTCCGATGCGGCCAACCTGCTCAAGCCGGCCCTGGCCCGCGGTGAGCTACGTACCATTGCGGCCACCACCTGGACCGAATACAAAAAATACTTCGAGAAAGATCCGGCCCTGGCCCGCCGTTTCCAACCCGTGCAATTGCACGAACCCACCGTTGCCGAGGCGGTGACCATTCTGCGAGGTCTGGCTCAGGTCTATGAGAAGAGCCACGGTATCTACCTGCGTGATGACGCGGTGGTAGCCGCTGCCGAGCTATCAGCCCGCTACCTCGCCGGACGTCAGTTGCCGGACAAGGCTGTCGATGTCCTCGACACCGCCTGTGCCCGGGTTCGCATCAGCCTTGCGGCGGCCCCTGAGCGTCTGGAGCGTCTGCGGGGCGAGAGCGCTGAAGGGCGGCGTCAGTGCCAGGCGCTGCGGCGCGATGCCGAAGCCGGATTGAAGATCGACCAGGAGGCCCTGGACAGCCTGGAAGCGCGACTGGCCGAAGCCGCAGAGCAACAGCAGGCCCTGGAAACACTCTGGCACGAGCAACGCACATTGGCCGAGCGCGTGCTGCAGTTGCGCGTGCAATTGGCCAAGGCCCGTGACGCCAGCATCCTGCGCTCGACACCGGAGAACGAAGGCTCGCCGGATGCAAGCCTGGAGACTGATGTGCAAAGCGGACCTGGCGTGGGGGAGCTGGAGTCGGCACTCAACGACACCCATCGCGCCCTGAGCGACGCACAAGCCCGGGAGCGGCTGGTCAGTTTCGAGGTCTGTCCACGCCTGGTGGCTGAAGTCATCAGCGCCTGGACCGGTGTACCGCTGGCGCAACTGGCCCGTGAGCACAACGCCAAGGTGGCGAGTTTTGCCACTGACCTGAGTGCCCGTATTCGCGGTCAGGACCAGGCGGTGCAGGTTCTGGATCGTTCCATGCGTGCCGTGGCCGCAGGCCTGAACAAACCGGACGCGCCGGTCGGGGTATTTCTCCTGGTGGGCCCCAGCGGTGTGGGCAAGACCGAAACCGCCCTGGCCCTGGCAGACCTGCTGTATGGCGGTGAGCGTTTCATCACCACCATCAACATGTCCGAGTTCCAGGAGAAACACACCGTTTCGCGCTTGATCGGCGCTCCGCCGGGTTATGTCGGCTATGGCGAAGGCGGCATGCTCACCGAAGCGGTGCGGCAAAAACCGTACTCCGTGGTGCTGCTCGATGAAGTCGAGAAAGCCGATCCGGATGTGCTCAACCTGTTCTATCAGATCTTCGACAAGGGCGTGGCCAACGATGGCGAGGGGCGTGAGATCGATTTTCGCAACACGCTGATACTGATGACTTCGAACCTGGGCAGCGAGCGGATCAGTGCGCTGTGCGAGAACGCCGAGCGCCCAAGCGTCGACACCCTGGAACAGACAATCCGTCCGGTATTGAACACGCATTTCAAACCGGCGCTGCTGGCACGTATGCGCGTGGTGCCTTACTACCCGGTGAGTGGCCCGGTGCTGCGTGAACTGATCGAAATCAAGCTGGGGCGGCTGGGTGAGCGGCTGAACGCTCGGCAGCTGGATTTCAGCCATTGCCAGGCGCTGGTCGATCACTTGGCCGAACGCTGCACTCAGAGCGAAAGCGGTGCGCGCCTGATCGACTACTTGCTCGACCTGCACGTCCTGCCGTTGGTGGCCGACCGCCTGCTGGCGGCCATGGCCAGCGGCGAGAACCTCAAACGTGTGTACGCAACGCTCGATAGCAGCGGTGGCGTGGCCTGTGAGTTCGCCTGAGGTGGGCATCATGTTCACCCGGGTGCCGCAACCGCTGGTCTATGCAGAGGCGCTGCTGGCGCAGTTTTCCGGCCTCTCGCGGGCCTCGGAAGGCTCTGCGTTGCTTGAAGACTTTGTGCGGGGGGCAGCGCAGCTCAGTGGTTGTGAACTGAGCCAGCTGTACCTGCTCGATGCCACCCATAGCTGCCTGCAACTGCGCGCCGAATGCCTCGGCGGCCTTGTGCAACCGCGGGAAGTGATCAACCTGCCGAGCGATTACAGCGGTGAGCAGTTGCTGCAGTTCGCCCTGTGCCAGAACCGGGTGGTGAGCCTGGTGGGCCTGAACCACAGCCTCCACGACACCAGCTTCCTGCCCGTGCGCAGCATCGCGTGGCAGTCACTGTTATGCGTACCGCTGGTCAACTCGCGCAAGGCTGTCCAAGGCTTGCTGCTGTGTGCCAGCGCGGAACAGGAAGACCTGCAAGCCTTTGCCCAGTCGTTGGGCCAGCTGGGGGCGTTTGTCCTTGGGCAATGGGCGTTGCTCCAGCGTTTGCACCTCCCCGCGGGCGAGCAGGCGCCGCTCCTCCATCCCGAGGTCATCACCAGCGGCTATGGCCTGATCGGCACCAGTACGGTGATGCGCCAGACCTATCAATTGATCAGCAAGGTACTGCACAGCCCTTACACCGTGTTGCTGCGTGGCGAAACCGGCACCGGCAAGGAAGTGGTGGCGCGCGCCATTCATGATTACGGCCCGCGTCGTTCCCAGGCATTTGTGGTGCAAAACTGCGCGGCGTTCCCGGAAAACCTGCTGGAAAGTGAGTTGTTCGGTTATCGCAAGGGTGCATTCACGGGCGCTGACCGCGATCGCCCCGGGCTGTTTGATGCGGCCAATGGCGGCACGCTGTTGCTGGACGAAATCGGTGACATGCCGCTGTCCCTGCAAGCCAAGTTGCTCCGGGTGCTGCAGGACGGCGAGATCCGCCCGCTGGGCTCCAACGACACGCATACCATCGACGTGCGCATCATCGCCGCCACCCACCGCGATCTGGCGGCGCTGGTTGGCGAAGGCAAGTTCCGTGAGGACCTGTATTACCGTCTGGCTCAGTTCCCGATCGAGTTACCGGCATTGCGCCAGCGTGAGGATGACATCCTCGACCTGGCCCGGCATTTCGCCGACAAGGCCTGTGCCTTCCTGCAACGGGACCCGGTGAGCTGGTCGCCGGCGGCCCTCAATCATCTGTCCGGTTACGCCTTTCCAGGCAACGTGCGCGAGCTCAAGGGGCTGGTGGAGCGTGCGGTGCTGCTCTGTGAAGGCGGTGAGCTCATGGTCGAGCATTTCTCCCTGAACATCGAGGTCATGCCTGAAGCGGTGGGCCTGAACCTGCGCGAGCAACTGGAGAACGTCGAGCGCCACCTGTTGCTCGATTGCCTGCGCAAGAACGACGGCAATCAGACCCTGGCGGCCCGGGAATTGGGATTGCCCCGTCGCACGCTGCTGTACCGCCTGGGGCGCCTGAATATCAATCTTGGCGACTTTGAGGCCTAGCGAGACATGGAGCCTTGGCTGGTTTTTCGTACTTCTCGGCGTGCCTGCAAGGGAAGGCGTTTTGTGCACTGTCTACCTATGGAGACCTTCTGATGTCTGTTCGTCACTGGCAAGCCGTCCTTTTGAGCCTTTTTGTTCTGGTTGGCCTCGGCGCCTGCAGCGGCAATTACAAATTCAACGACGACACCTATCGCCCGCTGGGTGATCCGCAGGCGGTCAATCGCGGCAAGTGAGCGCAAGGAGCATCACCATGGAACTGGTTTTTGAAATGCTGAATGCCAAGCAATTCGTGCCGGCGGACTTGAGCAGCAAAACCTTCAGGCGGGCCGGTGGTGTCATCGGCCGGGGAGAGGATTGCGAGTGGAAGATTCCGGATAGCAACCGTCATCTGTCCAACCATCATGCGCTGGTCAGTTATCGTGATGGCCAGTTTTTCCTCACCGATACCAGCAGCAACGGTATCCAGGACCGTGGCAGTGGCGCGCGTCTGCGCAAGGGCGAAGCCCAGCGTATCGAGCAGGGCAGTGTCTACGTGCTGGGGGATTTCGAGATCCGTGCGCGCCTGGTGCAAGCCCCGGAAGCCTTCGCCGTTGAAGCCGGTCGTCCACAGGCGGCCGGCAGCATCATTCCGGATAACGCATTCTTTGATCTTGACCCGCTTACTGCATTGGACCAGCAGGAGCACAGTGGGGCAGAGCTTGACGAGCTGAGCGCGCTCGAGGTGCCGCACCAGGAACCTGGGCAGCGAGCCGATTATGGCCGCATCGATAGGGAGTGCTTGTTGGTGCCGGAACTGGTGGCGCCCCCCGAGCCGCTGGCGCTCCCCGAGCCCATGGCGCCGGCGTGTCAGAGTGACGCTTTCTGGGCGCGTTTCGGTGCGGTCCTGGGGGTGGATCTGCAGGCGCTCGATAACGATCAGCGTGAAGCCTTGGCGGTCAATGTCGCGGGCCTGTTCAAGCAAAGCATTGGCGGCTTGCAGCAGAGCCTGCGCACCCGCAGCGAACTGAAAAACGAGTTGCGCCTGGCCCTCACCACGGCCCAGGGCAACAGTCAGAACCCGCTCAAGTTCGCCGTGGATTGCGAAGCGGTGCTGGGCATCCTGCTGCTGGATCACAAGCCAGGGCAACTGTCCGCCGAGCAGGCGATCTCCCGTGCCTTTCGCGACCTGCAGGCGCATCAGGTGGCGTTGCTCAGCGCCAGCCGCGCCGCAGTGCGTAGCACCCTCGAACACTTTTCGCCGCAACAGCTGACCCTGCGTTTCGAGCGCGATGGCCAGCAACCGTTGCTGGTGACTTCCGGTAGCCGTTGGCGAGCGTATCGCCGCTATCACCAGGCGCTGTGCCAGGACGATGACTGGAACGAGCGCCTGTTGGCGCGGGATTTCGCTCAGGCCTATGAAGAACAGATCCGCCTGATCTCCACCCTCCACCTCGATGATCAAGGATGACCTGCATGTCTCGCCGTACCCACCCATTACTCAAGGCCCTGACGGTGCTCATGGCCCTGGCGCTGTTGACTGGCTGCGCATCGATGTCGCCGTATTCGACCCTGACCAAGTTGAACTTGAAGCTGAGCGCCAGCGATCGGCTCAACCCCGACCTCAATGGGCGCCCGTCGCCGATCGTGGTGCGATTGATGGAGCTCAAGCATCCGGTCGCATTCGAGAACGCCGATTTTTTCAGTCTCTACGAGCGTGCCAGGGAATCCCTGGCGCCGGATCTTGTGGCCAGTGAAGAGCTGGAGTTGCGCCCGGGCGAAAGCCTCGATGTCAAGTTGCGCGTCGAAGACGGGAGCCGTTTCGTCGGCGTGCTTGCGGCCTATCGCGATTTGCCGGAAAGCCAGTGGCGCTATGTGGTGCAGCTCACCCCGCAGGAGGTGACCGAGGTCGGCCTGATCCTCGACCAGTCCGGCATCCGCAACAGCAACGATGTGCTCACCCACGCGGATGACAACTCATGAACGTGCATAAAATCATTTGGCAGGAAGGCATGTTGCTGCGGCCTCAACATTTCCAGCACAACGATCGTTACTACGATTACCAGATGAAAACCCGTACCCAGTTGCTGAGTAGTTACAGTTGGGGATTTCTGGCGCTGGAGATCGATCTGCAGTTTCTCAACATGGGCAAGCTGGTGATCAGCCGAGCCTCCGGTATCTTGCCGGATGGCAGCCTGTTCGAGCTGGGGGACGATACCGAGCCGCTGGCCCTGGATGTGCCGCCCAATACGGCGAGTACCCCGGTTTACCTGGCCTTGCCGCTGGTCACGGGCAACCACATCGAGTCACGGCGCCCGGAGCAGTCCGACGTGCTGGCGCGCTACACCACCTACGAGGCACAAATCGCCGATTCCAACGCCGGTGATGATTCCAGCAGCCAGCTCAGTTGTGCCCGTCCGGACTTCCGTCTGCTACTGGGCGAGCAGCAGAGCGAGCAAGCCTATGTGAAGTTGAAAATCTGCGAAGTGATGGATGCCACCGCCGATGGCGTGATCAGCCTCGATCCGGATTTTGTGCCGACCTTCCTGCACACCCATGCCAGCGCCTATCTGCTCTCGTGCCTGAAAGAAATCATCAGCATGCTCAGCCATCGGGGGGACACCATCGCCGAGCGGATTCGCTCCAACGGCAAGGTTGGTGGCGCCGAGGTGGGCGACTTCATGATGCTGCAGTTGATCAACCGTACCGAACTGCTGTTGCGGCATTACCTGGATCTTGAGCATGTCCATCCGGAGGAGCTCTATCGTTCGCTGCTGGTGATGCTCGGGGAACTGGCGACTTTCGCCAGTGACAGCAAACGCCCACGGCTGGACAGCCGCTATCAGCACAGCGACCAGGGGGCGAGCTTTCGCAAATTGATGGACGCCATTCGCCAGGTGCTGTCGATGGTGCTCGAGCAGCATGCCATCGAGCTGGTGCTGCAAGCCCGCCAATACGGCGTGCTGGTGTCGCCGCTGCATGACCACAAGCTGCTGGAGTCGGCCTCGTTCGTGCTCGCGGCCAGTGCCAACTGCGACTCCGAAGAATTGCGTCATCGCTTGCCGGCGCACCTCAAGGTCGGGCCGGTGGAAAGCATTCGGCAACTGGTCAACCTGCACCTGCCGGGGATCAAGGTCCGGCCCTTGCCGGTGGCTCCGCGACAGATCGCATTCCACTCCAACAAGACCTATTTCATCCTCGACCTCAGTCCCGAGGACTTGGCGCAACTGGAACGTTCGGGAGGTTTCGCCTTCCACGTCTCCGGTGAGTTCGCCGAGCTTGAACTGAAATTCTGGGCCATCAGGAACTGACCGACATGATCAAGGATCTGGAACACCCTCAGGACGATAAAACCGTTTTGCTTGACCGTCATGGGCATGGTCCGGCACGCAACCCGCTGACCGACTTCGCCGAACCACCGCGTTTCGAGCAACTTGAGGAACGGATGATCTATGCCGCGCGCCTGGGCCCTGCGCAATCCTTCAGCGTCAGCCTCAACCCGCTGGTGGCGGCGGCGTCCGAGTTGCTGTCGGAAGTGGTTCGCCTCAAGCACAGCAAGTCTGCCGAAGACTTGCGTGCGCTCAATACGCGCCTGAGTGCCGGCCTCAAGCAGTTCGATGCGCGGGCCCAGCAGGACGGTGCGCAGAGCAGCCAGGTGATGGCCGCACGTTATGTGCTGTGTACGGTGGTCGACGAAGCGGTGGTGAGCACCTCCTGGGGCAATGAAAGCGAATGGTCGCAAATGAGTCTGCTCAGCAGCTTTCACAACGAAACCTTCGGTGGCGAAAAGTTCTTCCAACTGCTGGATCGACTGTCGAAGAACCCGGTCAAGCATTTGCCGATGCTGGAACTGATGTACCTGTGCCTGGCGTTGGGTTTCGAGGGCAAGTACCGGGTCATTCCCCGCGGCGTGCTCGAACTCGAGGGTATCCGCGACGCGTTGTACCGGCAGATCCGCCAGCTGCGTGGCGATGTGCCTCGTGAACTGTCGCCACATTGGGAAGGGCTCCGCGATCAGCGTCGCAGCCTGGTACGCATCGTACCGGGGTGGATGGTCGCGCTGTTCACCGTGGTGTGTCTGCTGGTGATGTACTCAGGATTCGCCTGGGTGCTTGGCCAGCAGCGCGAAAGTCTGTTGCAGACGTATCAGCCGCTTGACCCGGTGGTGGTCCAGCCCCAGCAGTAAGACAGGGACGTGTGATGAATAACTTCTTCAAGAAAACCGGCGCCTTCCTGCGCCAGACCTGGGTCTGGACGTTGCTGTTGGTGCTGAGTGTGGCATTGCTGGTGTGGTTCGTCGGGCCGCTACTGGCGGTCAACGACTATAAGTTCTGGGCCAGCGCAACCTCGCGCCTGCTAACCATTAGCGCGCTGTTTCTGATGTGGGGCCTGACGATGGTCTTTGTCAGTTGGCGCTCCGGCGTTCGCAAGAAAGCCGTCGAGGACAGCGAGGCCGGACAAGAGCGCATGCAGCGTGACGAGTTGATCGACCAGGAGCACAAAGAGCTCTTTGAGCGCTTCAAGGAGGCGCTGCGCACCCTCAAGACCTCAAGCCTGTACCGCGGTCGCAGCGAGCGTTGGCGCAGTGATCTGCCCTGGTACCTGTTGCTCGGTCCACAAGGCAGCGGCAAGACCAGCCTGCTGGACTTTTCGGGCCTGGAATTTCCACTCAACAAAATGGGCCGCAAGCTGACCCGCGACACCAGCGGCACACGTCACTGCGACTGGTACTTCGCCGAACATGGCGTACTGATCGACACAGCCGGCCGCTACCTGAGCCAAGGCGCTGCCGACGTCGACGCCAGTGCCTGGAACACCTTGCTGGGTCTGTTGCGCAAGCGTCGTCGCGGCCGCCCGCTCAATGGCGTGCTGGTGACCGTTCCGGTGGAGGCACTGTTGAGCGTCGACGAGCAGGAGCTGGACACCCTGGCGCATCAGGTACGCGTGCGCCTGCAGGATATTCATCAGAAGTTGCACGTCGATGTTCCGGTCTATCTGGTGCTCAGCAAGGCCGACCAACTGTCGGGGTTCGACGAGTTCTTTGACCAGATGAGCCGCGAGGAAAGCGATCAGGTACTCGGCGCCAGTTTTAGCAAGGAACAAAGCGGCACCGATGTGGCGGTACTTCGCCAGGAGTTCGAGGAGTTGCTGCGGCGCTTGAACAGCCAGGTGATCATGCGCATGCACCAGGAGCGAGACACCCAGCGTCGCGGGCGCATTCTCGACTTCCCGCACCAACTGGGACAGATCGGTGAGCGCCTGTGCCTGTTCGTCGACATGGCATTCACCGGCAACCGCTATCAGCGCCCCAGTCAACTGCGGGGCTTCTACCTGACCAGTGCGCCGCACCTGGTTGAAGAGCTCGATCAAGACACGGCCAGTATCGGTGCAACCCTGGGCATGTCGGCCGCCGTCCTGCCGACCCTGCGCAGCGGTCGCTCGCGCTTTATTCACCACCTGTTGAGCCGGGTGATTTTTCCCGAGGCCGACCTGGCCGGCCTGGACCAGCGGGAGCGCCGACGCATTCACTGGGGCCAGCGTGCCCTGTACGTGGGCGCCCTGGCGGCCTTGGCGGTGTTTGGCATGCTGTGGGCGGGGAGCTTTTCGGCCAACCACGGGCGCCTGGAGCAACTGCGTTCACTGGCACAGACCTGGAGTGAGCAACGCGCGGCCCTGAGTGCGCGGGATGACGCGCAGGCCCTGCTCAAACCCCTCGACACCCGCTTTGCGGCCACCCAGGTCTTTGCGCCTCAGGGTGAGGTGCCGCTGCATGAGCGTGTCGGACTGTATCAAGGCGAGGCCAGCCGTCCGGTGCTCGTGCGTGCCTATGAGCGTGAGTTGCAGGAGCAACTGCTGCCCAGGGTTGCGCAGATGCTCGAAGGGCAGGTTCGCGCCAACATGCGCGATCGCGAACGCCTGCTCAACAGCTTGCGCGCCTATCTGATGCTGAACCTGCAGGACCGTCGTGATCCCTCCTTGCTCAAGGACTGGGTGGCGCGAGAATGGTCGAGCCGCTACGCCGGCAACAGCGCCTTGCAGAACGGTCTGAATGGGCACTTCGAACGCCTGCTTGAATTGCCGTTCAGTTATCCGCTCAACGACGCACTGGTGAGCCAGGCCCGCCAGGTGTTGCGCAGTGAGTCGTTGGCCAATGTGGTCTACCGAGTGTTGCGCGAACAGGCTCGCAGCTTGCCGCAATACCGTCTGAGCCAGCACCTGGGGCCACAAGGCAGTCTGTTTGTCGGCACTGACTATGTGATCCCCGGTTTTTATACCCAGCAGGGTTATCAGCAGTACTTTTCGATCCAGGGCACAGCGCTGGTCACCGATATCCTGCGTGACAACTGGGTGCTGGGCGAAGGCTCGGGAATCAGTGGCATGGATCTGCGTCGGCTGATGGTCGAGCTGGAGCAACTGTACTTTCGCGACTATGCCAACCACTGGAGTGAAGCCCTGGGCCGGGTCAGCCTGCCGCCGTTCCACGAAGCCGGTGATGGGGCCGAACAACTGGCCGGTCTGACCGCGGCCAACTCGCCGCTCTTGCAATTGCTGGTGGAGATACGGGAGAACACCCGCTTCCAGAGCATGGTCGAGGCTGCCGACGAGGTGGCGGTGCAGGCAGGCAAGGCGGAGCAGGGGGATGTACAGCCGGATGTGCCGGGCAAGGGACTGGTCGCCGCAGCGGGGAAGGCCCGGCAGGCCCTCGCCAAGAGCCTGCCGGATACGGCAAAGAAGGCGCTGCAACGTCGCTTCGAACCCCTGCACCGGTTGCTGGATGACAACAACGGCCCGGCGGCGGACCTGACCCCGGCGTTGCTGGCACTCAACGACCTGCAGCTGCAGTTGTCCAGCCTGGCGCGGTCCAGCCAGCCTGATCAGGCCGCGTTTGAAATGGCCAAGGCGCGCATGAGCGGCCAGCGCGATGCCCTGAGCAGCCTGCGCAATGCCTCGGTGCGCCTGCCGCGTCCGGTGAGCCTGTGGTTCAACACGCTGGCCGAGGACGCCTGGCGCCTGGTGCTCAACGATTCGTACCAGTACCTCAACCAGCGATACCAGAGCGAGCTGTACAGCTTCTACGGTAAGGCGATCAGCAAGCGCTATCCGTTCAACGCTCACAGCACCAGCGATGTGGCCGTCAACGATTTTCGCGAGTTCTTCAAGGCTCAGGGCATCGCCGACCGCTTCTTCGACACCTACATACGACCCTTCGTCAGTGGTGATCCGGGTAGCTACCGCCTGCGCAACATCGACGGCCAAAGCCTGCCAATCAACAAGGCCTACCTTGAGCAGATGGTCGCCGCGCAAGTGATTCGCCAGGGATTCTTCGCAGAGAACCCGGTCGAGCCCCAGGTGCAGTTCAGGCTAGAGCCCTACACCCTCGATCCGGCCGTGAGTCGCGCCGAGTTCCGTTTTGGCAACCGGCAACTGGAATACCGGCACGGCCCCATTGTGCCGATGTCCTTCAAGTGGCCTAGCGATGCTGAAGAGGGCCGTGCCAGCCTGGTCTTGGATAAGATGGTCGGTCGGCCGATCGGTATCGAGAAGAACACCGGGCCCTGGTCGTTGTTCCGCCTGCTGGACCTGATGCAGACCGAGTACCTGACCGGTCGCGATGTGCTGGTGCTCAAGGCCGAGCTGGGTGGCTTGCGTGCCAACTATCTGCTGCTGAGCCAGCGCACGCCGAATCCGTTCGACATGGGCGTGCTGCGGTCCTTCCGTATGCCGGCGCAGCTCTGATGTCGGTTGCCAGTACTTGGCGCAGCGCCGCGCGCACCGATCCGGGTAAGGTGCGGCGGCGCAATGAGGATGCCTTTCTCGATTGCCCGGAGCAGGGGCTCTGGGTGGTCGCCGATGGCATGGGCGGCCACCAGTGCGGTGATGTTGCCAGCCAGCTGATTGTCGCCAGTCTGGCGGAGCTGTCGCTGCATGACAGTTTCGATGGACGGCTCAATGAGTTGCGCCAATGCCTGCACTGGCTCAACCGGCGCCTTGGCCAGGAGTTGACGGTCAGTGCGGGGCGGCATGACAGCATTGTTGGCAGTACCGTGGTGGCGCTGCTGCTGCAAGGCAACCGCGCGGCCTGTATCTGGGCCGGTGACAGCCGCTGTTATCTATGGCGTGGGCAGTGCCTGTATCAACTGTCCAAGGATCACTCGCTGATGCAGCAACTGGTGGACGAACAGCGGATGAGTCCGGAGCAGGCCAGTGCCCATCCCGATGCCAATGCCCTGACTCGCGCGGTGGGCGCCAGCGAGCGGTTGGCCCTGGATGTGCTGGAGTTCGAGGTCTATGCGGGCGATGTTTTCCTGCTGTGCAGCGATGGTCTTTATCAAGGACTGACCGGGGATGCCTTGGGCCGGGCCCTGAGCCTGGCGTCGCCCCGGGTTGCCCTGGAGCGCCTGTTTGAAGGGGCATTGCGCGGCGCAGCCAGAGACAACCTGACGGCCGTGGTGATCCGCCAATGACGGATATGAAGCCCGATATGCAGCGCATCCTGGCCAGCGAGGCTGAGGCCGGCAACCAGACCTACTTTGCCTTCGTCAAACCCCAACCCGCTGCGCCTGCCGTGGCGCGCCCCAGAGGCAAGGGTCGACACCGGGGCAGAAAGCGTCGCAAAGCCAAACCTGCGGAGTCGGCGCCGCTAGGCACGCTGCCGGTATTGCTGGCGGGTCGCTATCGTCTTGAGCGGCTGCTCGGTGCTGGAGGCATGGGCACGGTTTATCGCGCGCGTGACCTGCTGCACGAACAGTTTGGCGACCCCGATCCCTACATCGCACTCAAGGTGTTGAGCGAGGAGTTTTCCGAGTCGCCGGATGCGGGCCTGGTGCTTTATAGCGAGTTCGCTCTGACGCGACGATTGCGCCACCCGAACATCGTGCGTTTGCACAGCTTTGAAGTGGATGCCCAATGCCAGTGTGCGTTCATCACCATGGAGCTGATGCGCGGGCTGACGCTGGACAAGCTGCTCTGCGAGCACCCGACGGGCCTGCCGTGGACAGCCTTGCAGGAGGTAGTCGTGCCGCTGCTCGATGCCCTGGCCTACAGCCACGGACGCGGCGTGCTGCATGGGGATCTGAAGCCGAGCAACGTGATGCTCGGCGAAGAGGGCGTGCGCCTGTTCGACTTCGGCCTGGGTCAGGCCGCAGCAGGTGTCTTGCCCGGCCTGCCTCACTTGAACCGCAGTCGCTTCAATGCCTGGACGCTGGGCTACGCTGCCCCGGAATTGCTGGAGGGCGGTGTTCTGTCGGCCGCTGCCGATCTGTACGCCGTCGCTTGCGTGATCTTTGAACTGGCCTGTGGCAAGCATCCCTTCCGCGGCTTGCCGTCGACCCGGGCGCGTGATGAGCGACTGGAGCGCACGCTGCAGGCGCCAAAGCATCTTCCCGGGCATTGCTGGCCCGCCCTGCGATCGGCGCTGGCCTTCAATGTGGAGGAACGCCGCGGCGGCCTTCAGGCCCTGCGTGAGGCGATGGGTACGCAACCGTCCTGGATGTCGCGCTGGATGTCGCGCTGCAGAAGATAGTCCGTGAGCGGGGAGGGTTCCGGTCTTTTTCGTCGGGCTCGGAAGGCCAATGGTTCTCTAAGTGGAGATGTGTGTCATGCGTCAAAAGGATTTGAAGTTCACTTTTTCTGTGCTGACCGCGCAGGTGGCGTTCGAGGTGGTCGAGTTCACCCTGGAAGAAGCCTTGTCCGAGCCTTTTCGCCTGACGCTCGAGCTGGCCAGCGACAACGGTGCTATCGACTTCGGCCAGATCCTCGACCAGCCGGCCTTGCTGACGATCTGGCAAGGCGGCCTGCAGGTGCGGCATGTCCATGGATTGGTCAGCAGCTTCACCCAGGGTAAAAGCGGTTTTCGCCGCACCCGTTACCGTCTGCTGGTGGAGCCGCAACTGGCCCGGCTGGCCCTGAGTTCCGACTGGCGCATTTTTCAGCAGAAAACGGTGCCCGATATCCTCAAGTCGGTGCTGGACGAGCACGGCGTTCTTGACTACCAACCCTACATCCACACCGAACATGCGCCGCGTGAATACTGCGTCCAGGCCGGAGACACCGACCTCTACCTGTTTGACCGCCTGTCCACCGAGGAAGGCCTGTTCTATTTTTTCAAACACGATGCCAACGCCCACACCCTGGTCCAGGGTGACAAGTTGTACGTCCAGGAGCGCATCCAGGGGGCTGCGGTGCTGTACAGCACTCAGCCGGCCGGGGATGCCCCGCAACCGGTGCTGTACGCGTTCAGCTACACGGAAAACGTGCGTAGCGCCGAGCAGACGCAGCGTGACTACAGCTTCAAGCGCCCGGCCTTCGACCAGCAGCAGCGACTGCTCGGCGATAACCTTGAGCATCAGGCTCAGCGCTATGAGCGCTACGATTACCCAGGCCGCTACAAGAGCAGCGCCGTCGGCCAACCCTTCACTCAGAACCGCCTGCTGGGCCATCGTCGCGATGCCCGTGTCGCGACGGTGGAAGGGGATGATCCGCGGCTGATTCCGGGGTTCTCCTTCCAACTGACCGGGCACCCCCGGGGCGACTTCAACCGCTGGTGGCGCTCGGTGCGTATCACCCACACAGGGATACAGCACGCCAGCCAGCAAGAAGAGGCTGCTGGCGCCGAGATGGGGGTGAGTTACGACTTCCGCGCCCAGATCATTGCCGAGGACTGCGAATGGCGGCCGATGCCACTGCCCAAGCCGGTCATTGATGGGCCGCAGATTGCAACGGTGGTGGGCCCGGAAGGCGAGGAAATCCACACCGATGAATATGGCCGGGTAAAAATTCAGTTCCCCTGGGACCGCGAGGGCAAGCACAACGGGTTCAGTTCCTGCTGGGTCCGGGTTTCACAGAACTGGGCCGGAGCGGACTGGGGCCATATGGCGATCCCGCGTATTGGCCAGGAAGTCATAGTCGACTACCTGGATGGCGACTGTGACCAGCCGATCATCACCGGACGCACCTACCGGGCCAGCCATATGCCGCCCTACCGCCTGCCGGATCACAAGATCCTCAGCACCATCAAGAGCAAGGAGCACAAGGGCAGCCGGGCCAACGAACTGCGCATCGATGACACCACCCAGCAGATCAGTGCGGCCTTGATGAGCGACCACGGCAGCAGCGCCTTGCACCTGGGGTACCTGACCCATCCCCGTCCCGAAGGTGGCGCACCGCGTGGCGAGGGTTTTGAACTGCGCACCGACGAGCGCGGCGCCTTGCGCGCGGCCAGGGGGCTGCTGCTCAGTACCGAAGCGCAACTGCAGGCCAATGCCGGGCAGTTGCAGCGTGGCGCGGCCATCCAGGTGCTGGAAGCCGCGCTGCAACTGGCCAAGGGGCTGGGCGACTATGCGCAAGACCATCAAGGCATCGGGCATGACACCGAGCCACAGCAAACCCTCAGCGAGGCGGTGCGCGACCTGGGGCATGGCGCCAACGACGAGTCGCAGCAGAGCAACGGCGGCAACCCGGCCATTGCCCTGAGTGGCCAGGCGGGCATCGCCGCGGTGTCTCCCCAGAGCGTCACCCTGGCGGCGGGCGAGCATATCGACAGCGTCGCCCAGCAGAATCAGCAGCTCACCTCGGGTCAGAAGTTTGTAGTCAATGCCGGCACCGACCTTGGCTTGTTTGCCCAGAGCGGCGAGATGCGCCACATCAGCCACCAGGGGCCGATGTTGTTGCAGGCGCAACAGAACAGCATTCGCCTGGAAGCGGATCAGAGCGTGGAAGTCAGTGCAAGCAAGCAGCACGTCCTGGTGTCTGCCAAGGAGCACATCACCCTGATGTGCGGCGGGGCTTACCTGACGCTCAAGGGCGGCAATATCGAGCTGGGCATGCCGGGCAATTTCACGGTCAAGGCGGCTAAACACAGCCTCGTCGGCGGGGCCAGTCTTGCGGCGCAGTTGCCGAACTTCAACGTGGGCGATACCCAGCGGCGCTTCATGCTCAAGCAGATCGATGGTCAGTCAGCCATGCCCAACGTGCCCTACAAGATCACCCTGGCCAATGGTGAAATCGTCGAAGGCGTGACCGATGCACAAGGCGCGACGCAGCTGTTGCAGAAAGATGCCATGAGTATCGCCAAGGTGAGCATGCAGCGTTCGAGCACGCCATTGATTGCGGCCGCTGCAGCAGTGGGAGCGGCAGCTCTCGTGGCCAAGGCCTTCTCCGAACCGGATAGTGAAAAAGGGCGGGCCCTGACGGAGGGAGAGATCACTCTGGCGAAACGTGTGTTTGGCGAATCTATCGATTACGACAAGGTGCGCTTGCGTGATGAGGACTATGTGCCGTGGCAGGGCAAGAACTACGTAATGGCCCCCAACGGGCACATCTACTTTGGGGAGGACTTGCGAGGTGTGGCCGACTGGAGCCTGCTGCCGGCCGATGAGCGGGGCTTGTTCATTCACGAAATGACCCACGTATGGCAACACCAGCACGGCGTCAATGTGCTGTTGGTGGGCGCCTATCAGCAGGCAAAGCAGTTCCTGATAGGAGACCAGTACCAGTATCAGGTGGAGCCTGGGAAGACGCTCAAGGACTACAACATCGAGCAGCAAGGAGACATTGTGCGTGATTACTACCAAGGCCTGGAATCTGGAAACACTCAGGTACTGACAAAGCTCAAGCCTGTATTGGGCAACTTCCCGGCGGGGTATTGAACGATGAAAGGCCTGATGTTTGCTGTGTTCTGTGGGGTTTTGCTGATGCCATGGCCAACATGGGCCGTGTCCAAACGTCCTCCGGAAACGCCAGTGACGATCAATTCCGGTCGTCCAATAGCGGACCTTCGACCTCTGTTGGCGGACACCAACAACCTGGAGATCACCCATGTGTTTCTCTGCCGTCGGACCGCCAGCAGGTGTTACGAAACGCTCTGGGATATTGACCTTCCCGAGGGCTGGATTCAGCCGCAAATAGAATTGTTGGGCGACTACCCCGGTGCTTTGGTCAGAACTCAGAACCGCAAAGCGCTGCAGCCGGGGGGTAGTTACAACCTCAATATTCATTTCAAGGAGCGCGGTCGTTGGCATAAACAAACAGTTTCCAGCACCTTTTTGGAGTTTTGTCTGATAGACGAAGGGGAGGGGGTAAAAGTCCAGGAATCGGCGCTTTGCCTGGCTCGAAGAAATGCCGAAGAGCGGCAATCACTGCCCTGAATCGATGGGGTGTAGCCCGTAATCTGGATGCTTGCTGTTCATGCCTCAATGAGGATTAGCACGATCAAAGATGAGCTGCAGATGAGGGCTGCCGACGTCGGCCAAAGGGGCAACTGAGTCCTTGGCAAAAATCGAATTCACATTGAAAAAACTGCGTCAGGGTACCAAGTCATGAAGTCTGATATATCGCCTTTATTCCTGTTGATCGCCCTGATCGCAACCTCTGTCCAGGCCGTTTCCAGAATGCCGCCAGCGACCCCGGTCTTGATCAGGGATAACCAGCCTGTCGTTGATCTGCGTCCCCTGTTGGCTGAAACCAACAATCTAGAAATTACGCATGTGCTTGTCTGCCGCCTTGGTGCTCAGCGTTGCGATGAAACGATATGGGACATTGCGCTCCCCGCTGGTTGGCAGCAGCCGGATCTCACCTTGTTTGGCAACTACCCGGGAGCAACCGTAAGGGTTCTCAGACATGAGGCTTTACAACCAGGAGGCAGTTACAACCTGTTCATTCATTTCAACGAGCGGAGCCGACTGCACCAGCAGACGGTCGACAACACCGTTACCGAGTTTTGCCTGGAAGAAAAATCTGACGCCTTGCGCGTCCTGACCCGCGCAGATTGTCGGGCTCGAAGGATCGCAGCGCAACATCAAGGAGGACACGCACGATGAATGACGCCGTTCGAATGAGGACCATTTGCACCGGTGAAGCGATCACCCTGCCAGGCGGTGGCGATGTGCACCTGATCGCGCCGCCCCCCAAGCCCTGCGTGACCATCGTGGTGCACGGCGTCAACGACCTGGCCGGTTGCTACGAGCGCATCGAGCGCGGCCTGTGCGAGGGGCTCAACGAACGCCTGGACATGTCACCGACCCTGCCCAATGGCGTGAGCAATCCAGGCTTGCTGCGCCCGGCCGGCTACAGCCTGCCCGAGGACGATGATGGCAAGGCCAGCAACCCCGACGCGGTGTACTACCGGCGCAAGTTCGGCGCCTCGGCCAACGGCGCCGACAGCCGCAGCGTGGTCATTCCGTTCTATTGGGGCTTTCGTGAGGAAGAGCAGCACATCATCAAGGATGCGCCCCACGGCGAGTGGATGGATCGCAATAAAAACCGCCTGGACAAGGCCGGCACCCTGGAGGGGGGGCATTTCGTCAATGCCACCACCAACCTGCCGGACATGTGGGGCAAGGGCTTCAACGGCAAGCTGTTTGGCTTCATTTCCCTGAATCTGCTTGCCGGAGAGCTGACTCACCCATTGTTCTCCGCGCCTGGTCGCCGCTACATGGTGCTGGCGGCGATGCGCCTGGCGATGCTGATCAGGATCATCCGCAAGCGCTACCCCAACGACACAGTGAATGTGGTCGGCCACAGCCAAGGCACGCTCATCACGCTCCTGGCCCATGCATTTCTCAATGAGGACAAGGTGCGGCCGGCCGACGGCGTGGTGATGATCAACTCGCCCTACAGCCTGCGCGAACCCAACATGGAGAAGCTTCAGGGCTTTGGCGCGCAGCAGACGGCCGAGGCCCGCCTGGCGACCCTTGATGCCATCCTGAAGTTCATGACCGCAGCGCCCAATCCGTACCCGGCCTTGTCGAGTATCGCCCTCAAGAACTGCCAGGGTTATGGCGCTATTGGCGGGCCTGGCTGGAGCGGTGGCAGCGCCTGTGAAACCACGATTGACGCCAAGCGCATTGCCTTCAACGAGCGCGACAACCGAGGCAGCGTCTACCTGTACTTCACCCCACAGGACCAGACCGTTGGCCTGGCCAACGTCCAGGGGATCGGCTGGCAGGGCGTTGACGAGCACCTGTATGGCAAGCCACTGCGCCGGACTTTGCCGATGAGCTTTCACCAACGAATCTTTACCCTGCGCAAGCGCGGCGGAGAAAAGGAACTGATCGGTCTGCACACGCCGCCCTATGTCTACCCATTGCTGCTTCGAGGAGAGGACACCTGGGAAGACACCGGTCTGCCTTGCCTGCAGCGGATGTCCGTGGCCCGCGCCTCCCTTGAGCAAGGGAAGTCGGTGATGCTGACCGCACCGTTATTGCCAGTGCCCGTTGCAACCAACTTTGACGCCGATGGCACGGTGGTCATGCCGGGGGAGGACTCAAACAGCGGTGTCTATCAGGTCAAGGACAAACTGGCGCCCATCGACGCAGCCATTGCGATCAGCAATAAGGCCTGGACCCCTGAAAGCACCCGGCACACCCGGCTGGAGTCGATCGACGAAACCGTCGCCTTCAAGCACGGGCGTGATATTGGCAGCGTTCAAAAGGCCCTCAACGAAGGCAAGGAAATATCTGAAACCACCCATGTGTTTGCCGCTCGAGCGACAGACAACGGCAAGGTGCTGGTGACGCGTTCAGAGACACCCTACGAGGCACGCATGCGCCTGCAAAGTGGAGGCAAGAACAAGGAGCACGAGGAAGCGCTGTCTTTTCACTCGGCCATTCCAAACAACCCTGAACATAGCCGGCGAGTGCTGGCGTATGACGTGGCGATAGGGGCGGGTGAGAGCGTGGATGATGTGACGTTTTATGCGTATTTGTGTCGGGTGGCGGATTGGCGGTTGAACTGGAAAAAGACTGATGGAGGAATATTCGCTCAAGGTAGTGTTGACTCAGACCTTCCTGATGACGCGGTAGAGATACTTTATCTTCAAGAGGAACCTGGGAATCGTGACCTGATTGACTCCACCGTGGCGTATCGCACCGATGGCGTACTGCCAACGAGTGTGAGGGACAAAATGCCTTCCTTGGTAGCTACCCAGTCTTTAGCGCAACGCAAAGCGGGAATTCCCGTCAGTTTTGGAGATACCGTCTGATGCTCCGCATGCTTACGTACTGGTCTCTCTCCAGCCTGCTACTGACCAGTCACTTGACTCAGGCTGCCGAACCCTCACTCACATCTATCCGTTGTTTTGCCAGTCCGGCCACGCCCGTGACGGCCTATACCTCAGACAGGAAGGCTTCCACCATGACTGTTGAACCTCGTTACCGTGCACCCACTACTTCGCCGCGATTGGAAACACTGGATGTGCTCAGCATCGGTGTGAGTCTGGATGTTTTTCGTCAGGGGCAGGTTTGG
Source organism: Pseudomonas sp. JDS08PS003 (assembly GCF_045013505.1). Taxonomy (NCBI): domain Bacteria; kingdom Pseudomonadati; phylum Pseudomonadota; class Gammaproteobacteria; order Pseudomonadales; family Pseudomonadaceae; genus Pseudomonas; species Pseudomonas sp. JDS08PS003. The sequence goes on along the minus strand of NZ_CP120724.1, from coordinate 4,371,494 downwards.
CAGGCATTGCAAGAGCAGAGTACAAAACAGACGGAATCACTGCACGTAGGAAGTGTTCTGCCTACGGACCCGAAGCAGTATCCCCAGACTGCTGATGACAAGGATATGGCCTATGACAAGCGTAAGGCGGATGCTCTGGAGTTGGGGTTACGGAGCTTTTTGGAGAAGTGGTCCATTCCAACCATCACTGTAGTTCGTGGTTGGAGTCCTCAAGTACCAAATCTACGTTTTAGGCCCGAAAGAACGCAAGAAATGTTGACCAGCATGGTGAACAGTTACCGTACAGAAGCGGGTTTGCATTGGCATCGAATCCGTAATGTGCATGACGGTATTGTTTGCAATGACACGCCCGAAGGATTGGTAGAAAATCTATTCCAATTGTTTGAACTCAATCCTGATCTACCCGCGGTGCTGATTTATAACGTCGAAGGCATCAGCATGTTAGGTGCGCTATCAAGTAAGGACGTTACTCTAAGATCGCTCGGCGCCGTTGCTGGCCCACGCCAACCCGACAAGCTCACTGACGCAATGGTAGCCCTGGTCGTTGGCCGCCCCGAACGTGTCGAATGGCTGCGCTATTACGCCCCCTTCACCAAGGTCAACAAGAACAAGATCGATCCCGAATTCACCGGTTGGGGTTGGCGTAAACCTGCTGTCGAATTCCAACCTTCGGAGTTCATCCCGCAACCCTGGACCGAGCGCGCCTTTGAGCAATGGGACGCCTTGCCGGTGCTGGCCAGGATCCATCGTCCGGTCAGTGTTTCCTTGCAGCGTCCGGACAACGGCGAGCGCCTCAAACGCGAAGCCTTGACCGCACAACTGGCCGCTGGCTGGAAAAAAGCCACTGACACAGTTACACCAGCACCGGCCCGGGTGTTCTACGACGGCGGCCTGAACAGCACACCACTGGCCGAGCTGCTTCCTGCTCTGACTGCTGCCCGCAGCTCTCTGGACCTGCTCGATTCCCGCGAAGGCTACGACCTGACCCAGCGCCTGGGCGATACCGGTGCTGCTTCGCCATTCGTGGGCATCGCGCTGGCCACCATGGCCAGCTACCAGAATGCCGACACCAGTGTGGTCATGCCTCTGCGCCGTAAGGATCAAGCGACCTTCATCACCATCACCTCACCGACACCTGGGCAAAAGCCCGTTGGCAACAAATTTGGCATCAACCTGATGCCCCAAACTGCCAGCAGTGACGACGGTGCTGCTGTAGAACCTGTAACTGCCGCTCCTGCGGCATCGCGGATGTCGGTTGTGGAAGAGGACTATGCGCTGGAAGAGTTTCTGGCTGAGCTGAGGCCCAAGGACAATTGGATGGATGATCTCTAGCGCTTGCTGATCAAGCCGCGCTGAAGATCCGAGTCAAAAGGAGAGGGCTGTTCTGGTGCATCGCATACTGTTGTTTATTGGCTGCCTGTCGTTACTCAGTCACTGGGTCCAAGCCGCTGAACTGCCCCTGACTTCTGGTCGTTGCTTTGCCAGTTCAGCCACTGCCGTGACGGCCTATACCTCAGCCAGGAAGGCTACCACCATGACAGTTGAACCTCGTTACCGTGCACCCATTACTTCGCCGCGATTGGAAACACTGGATGTGCTCAGCATCGGTGTGAGTCTGGATGTGTTCAGGCAGGGACAGATTTGGAACGAGTTACAGGAAAAAAACTTAAAACAAGAGGAAGCACTACATGTAGGTAGCATTCTGCCTATGGACCCGAAAAAGTATCCGGTAATTGCCGATGACAAAGACATGGCTTATGCCAAACGAAAAGCTGATGCATTGGAGTTGGGACTGAAGGTTTTTTTGGAAAAGTGGCCGATTCCTACTATCACGGTGGTTCGCGGCTGGAGCGCTGAAACACCGAATCTGCGTTATGCGCCTGAAAGAACTAGGCGCAGTTTGTCTGTAATGGTCAATAACATGCGGATACCTGCAGGCTTGCATTGGCACCGAATTCGTAATCTTCAGGACGGTGTTATCTGCAATGACTCGCCCGAAGGTTTAGTCGAAAATATATTTCAACTCTTCGAGCTTTATCCTGATCTTCCTGCAGTACTGGTTTACGCCAATGAAGGATTCAACATGTCGTATGCGCTTTCCGCCAGAAAGGCTCCATTGATTGGTGGGCCTGGGCCACGTAAACCCGATGAACTCACCGACGCCATGGTCTCCCTGGTCATCGGCCGCCCCGAACGTGTCGAATGGCTGCGTTACTACGCACCCTTCACCAAGGTCAACAAGAACAAGATCGATCCCGAATTCACAGGTTGGGGCTGGCGTAAACCTGCTGTCGAATTCCAACCTTCGGAGTTCATCCCGCAACCCTGGACCGAGCGCGCCTTTGAACAATGGGACGCCTTGCCGGTGCTGGCCAGGATCCATCGTCCGGTCAGTGTTTCCTTGCAGCGTCCGGACAACGGCGAGCGCCTCAAACGCGAAGCCTTGACCACACAACTGGCCGCTGGCTGGAAAAAAGCCACTGATGCCGTTACGCCCACACCGGCCCGGGTGTTCTACGACGGCGGCCTGAACAGCACGCCACTGGCCGAGCTGCTTCCTGCTCTGACTGCTGCCCGCAGCTCCCTGGATCTGCTCGATTCCCGCGAAGGCTACGACCTGACCCAGCGCCTGGGCGATACCGGGGCGGCGTCGCCATTCGTGGGCATCGCGCTGGCCACCATGGCCAGCTACCAGAATGCCGACACCAGTGTGGTCATGCCTCTGCGCCGCAAGGATCAAGCGACCTTCATCACCATCACCTCACCGACACCTGGGCAAAAGCCCGTTGGCAACAAATTTGGCATCAACCTGATGCCCCAAACTGCCAGCAATGACGACGGCGCCTCGGTAAAACCTGCATCGGTTGCTCCTGCGGTATCGCGGATGTCGGTTGTGGAAGAGGACTACACGCAGGAAGCGTTTCTGGCTGAACTTCAGCCGAAGAAAAACGGAATGGATGACCTTTAAGGTCGCAAAGGAGTGGACATGGACATTATTCGACTGGGGGACAGTACCAGTCATGGCGGTACTGTCATTGAGGCATTCAGCCAAACCGACTTGAACGGTAAACCCATGGCGGGCGTTGGGCACAAGGTTGTGTGCCCGTTGTGCAAAGGGGTGTTTCCTATTTCAGAAGGCAGTGCGCTGTTGGATGTCGGTGGTGTTGCGGTGGCCCTTGACGGTATGAAAACCGCGTGTGGTGCCAGCCTGATCGCTAGCGGCCCCAAAGCAGGTGCGCAGTGTTAGTCAGGTAGCGATATTTGCTATCGCCCCTTAGCCCATCACGTTGGCGGGCAGTCCCGTTTTTTCAGTGGCAGGTTCAATCATCCGCATAGGCGCCAAGGACCTTGTGTTCGATTAGAAAGGATCTGGCACGGGGCTGTTCTTGGTTGTCCAGGTCCCACCTGATGAAGGAATGAAAGTGTGCGGATTTTCCGAAGTGTTCAGTGGCCGTCGATAACGCCATTCTTTTTTCTCGGGGCAGGGACTCGAGTCTGGAAGGGGAGAACAGGTTTACATCGAAGACGTCTCTAATGAAGTCGAGGTGTCGAGAGGTCCTGACAATGCTTGCCCAATTGCCAATCTGCTTTTTTCCGGGCCAGAGCAACGGGTGCTCTTGATCCACCAGGTGGTAGCCGCGGGCAAATCCCGTTCCGAAGGCTTGTGTTTCGCGGTAGCCGTACAGGTAGTCAAAGCGATCCAGAAATCCACAGCATGCCGATGATGCAGTGAGCAGGTCTTCAATAGAGAAGATGTTGCTGCTGGCGCTGATCGCTAAGCCACGATCCCGAGAGAACAGGGCGGCCAGTTCGCAGTTGAACACTTCTTCGCATTCATCCTTCGCAAGGACAGGTTGTGAGAAGAGTTCAACGCCTCCGTTCTCAGGATGCAGAAGGCTTTTATGGAGATTTTTCTCCGAGTATTTAACGACTTTCCCTCTGCTGTTTCCAAAGCGATCGACGTTTCTTTCCAGGTTTGCAAAGACACCTCGCAAACTTGAGCTGATCTCAATCAGATCATGGTCGGCGCCGGTAACGGCTTCTCCGGCGAGGAAGTTATAGAGTGCCATGGCGCTTGCCTGTTATTGAGCTGAACCCTTGGGTTGCAATCTGTTCTGCCATCGAGTTGATCCATTGTGTCATCGGGTTTTGCTAGAGCCGTCCAGAACTCTGGTTGGCAACGCCGGCTGTCTCCAGGCGCTGTTCAATGATCAATGGGTCATGCGTCGTAACGATGCCAGGGATGAACATTCCGACTGTCGGGCGAAGTCGATCCCGTGATGTTGCAGGCAGGCGTCTTCATAGGCGATCTGGTCATCGTCAGCTATCGAGGACAGGTAGGAATCTATAGCTTCGAAGCTGCACGCTGGCGGTATGTCAACCGAGAAGAGTGACAGGCTACGCGTCACTGTGCAGTGGGCACCCAGCTGCCGCAGTTTCTTGATGATGTTGGCTTTGTCTTGTGGGTTTTCAGCGAAGACTCTGAGGGTGGAGTGGCCTCCTTGTTGAATAACGCCGGTAGCGATCAGCTCGCTGTTTTCCTGTCGCGTATCAATCAGGTCGCCTTTGCTGAGTCCATAAATGTAATAGGGCGTGTTGTCGACGAGGTAGGTGGTTTCGCCTTGCTTGATGCCCCACAGGGACTCGGCGGTGACGGGCGGATAACCGTCAGCATCCTGTTGCAGGATGAAGGTGATCTTGTGAAAGACGTCCTGGTGATATTGCTTGATGTCCATGGTGTTTGCCCGCTCGAACTGGTCCGACAGTGGTGATAGCCGTTTTGCGCCGAAGAATACCTTATCCCATCGCCTCATCCGCACAGAAAGCGGCGGCTACCCGGCGTGCGCCTCGTTGGGCTTGTGAACAATCCCGAGCCTGGAAGCGCTGACGGGGGAGCCGACTGCGTGGACCATCACACCGGGCGTACGTGGCGTTTGAATAATCTCGGGAATAATGCTGTGATTGCGCCCGTCGCGCCCTCCGGGTGGCCGCGCTTTTTTCAGAGACACAGTGAAATGGATAGCCAAGCAATGACAACCAGGACGTCGCAGCTGCCTCACGGCAGCGATAGGCGCGAGCACCTGGAGGGTATCGCAGCCCATACCGCACTGGTGTTGGAGACCAACAACCTGCGTGGCGGCAAGGATGCAGAGGAGGCCTTGAACAGCCTCAAGCGGCTGATCGCACGCCTTGCCCTGCAGAGCCTGCCACCCCAGAGTTTTGCCCAGTGGGTCATCACCCATGACGGCCTCGATCCTGTGGCACGCCAGGCATTGTGTGCACTGGCCGGACGGGAACTGGACTTCGTCGAGATCGATACTCTTACCGGTTACTACGATGCCAAGAATGTCGGCTTCGACGCGGTCGATCAGGGGCGTTGCCAGTACGTGGTCTTTGCCGATGCCGATTGCATTCCCTGTAGCCATTGGCTGGAGCAGTTGCTCGTGCCTTTTGCCGAGGACGATGCGCCGCTGGCGGTTGCCGGGCGTACCAGTTATGCAGCCAGCGTCGCCGGCAGTGCCCTGACCGCCATCGATTTCATGTATTTCCCCAGCCCCTTGCGCCACGGCGCCACGCGTAACTTCTACGCCAACAACGTGGCCTTTCGCTGTGACACCTTCGAGCAGTACCGCTATGAGCCTCTGGATGGCGTCTATCGCGCCCACTGCCAGGTCATGGGCCTGCGTCTGCAAGCGGCGGGCGTGGCGGTGGCCTATGCGCGAGGCGCCCATACCGAGCATCGACTGCCCGACAGCCATGGCGAAGTGGTCAAGCTGCGCTGGCTCAGGGGCGGCGACAGCGTCGGCCTGACCCCCTATCTGGTCCGCGCCTATATGCCGGGCTGGCTGCAATGGCTTGGACGCAGCGGTCCGATCGGGCCGCTGTGCGTGATGCTCGGGCGCCTCGGCTACAGCCTGCGGGCCCTCAACCATCAGGACTTGCCGCCCTTGCGCGGGCTCCGACGTCTTGGGGCGACGCTGGTGGTCATCGGCATGTCGTTGCTCGATACCGCCGGTGCTGTGGTGCGTGGCATGGGCATCAGTGTCGGGCGTCGGAGCGCCGGTCACAGTGAAGCCTTGTCCTATCACCGCAACCTGGATTGATCCGCGTCGCGCCGTACCGTCGCACGCAGGCTGCGTGCCCACAGGAAGACCCCATGAAAACACCTTCGCTCGCTTCATTCGGCTACTCCCTGGCGTGCCTGGCACTGCTGGCATTGAGCGGTCAGGCCACTGCCGCGCCTTCCGAGTTCAGTGGTCGCGGGGTGTATCACTTCGCCTCGGACAGTGGCTGCGCGACCGCCACCCGCAGCGCTGAGCGCGACTGCAACCGGATTGCCCTGGATGTGGCGGATGCCCAGGCCAGCGTCGACCCGCAAACCCGCGCCATCGTGATTGGCGCTGACGACCACCATGACAGCAAGACGGTGATCGGCGACGTGCTGCTGCACGGCAGTGGCATCGCCGCCGATGGCCAGCGTGTGCCGCTGAGCCTGCAGGTGCTGTTGCGGCGCTCGGGCACGAAGTGGAAGTCCGACACCTATGTGCACTCGCCCGTGCGTGGCAAGTTCAGCGACATCGTCCTCGACCCTTATCAGATCAGCGTCCGCGAAGGCACCGCTGAGCGTGTGCTGTTCACCGCCGAGCAGGCGCGCAAGGTCCTGGCGCAGCCGTCAATCGCCGCGCGAGTGGCCAGCTACTTCGTGGTCGTGCGCCCCAGCGATGCCCGGAACCCGGCGGCCGACGACATCACCATCGGCCTGGGTGTCGGGCGGCTGTCCAAGTCGGTGATGCGTGCCAGCTTCAGCGCCACGCAACCGGGCACTGGCGAACTGGACGCGTTACTGGCAACGGGCACCTGGAACCTTAACCTGCAGGCCTTGAGTGGCCAGATTCCGTTGTGGGTGGTTCAACGCCAACTGTTCGTGTTCGGCCTCGAAGACAGTCCTCTGCTCAAGGAGGTGCGCCAACGCGGCCTGAACAAGCGCGACATCCTCGAATTGGGGGCGGTCAACGGCAAGGGCTACCTGCGTTACAACGGCCATGAACAACCCTTTGCCGATGCCGGGGCATCCGGAGCGGCCTTTATGCGTGACAGCTTTATCGGCCTGATCCTGGCCTGGCACCGCAGCCAGCAGGTGGCCACGGCATCCGCCACTGCCCCGCAGCCCGCGCAATGAGTGTGGGTGAAGCGGTCGCCACCGAGGCGAACTTCAGCTGCCTGAGCATGCCTCAGGCCCAGGGCCTGGGGGCGGTGCAGGCGCGCCTGGTGGATCGCATCAAGCGCGCTGCGCTGCGGCGCCTGCACCGTAGCCCCCGCGGGGAGCGCTTGTTGTTGCGCATGTACCTGGCCGGCGAAGACGCCACCGAGCGCACGCTGCTGGAAGACTTGCTCCCCCAGTCACCGCCCTGGCTGGAGCGTCAGGTGCAACAGCATCTGGCCGATGAGCGTCGCCATGTGACGCTGTTTGCCGACGCCTTGCGCGGCCTGGGCGACGACGGCTCGGTACGCCTGGAACCGGACTGGCTCAGCCGGCGCAAGATCCGGCGTTGGCAGCGCCTGGCCCATCGCTATGCGGCACATTTCGCGCATGGCCTGCTGGTGCCGGCCTACGCCACCGGGCTCTGTGCCGAGCAGATGGCCCAGCGGGTATTGAGCCGTCATTGTGCGGTGATAGGGGCCGGGCATGAGCTGTATCCGCTGCTGTCCCGGGTCCTGGCCGACGAGCAGGGCCACGTGCGCTTGTGCGAGAACACCTTGCGCCGCATCGTCGCGCCCCATGAGTCGGCACACCTGGACCTGTTGCTCAAGGATATTCGCGCAGTGGATGCCAGTTTCGGCGTGACCGGTGCCCTGGCCATGTACATCGCCGGTTGGGTCCTGGGCGGTGTGGGCAGCGCGGCTCGATGAGTCAACGGATTCTTTACCTGGCGACCGCCGATGCCCGTGGCCACCTGATGCGTGCGCAGTTGCTGGTGCATGCCCTGCGCGAGGCAGGGGCCCAGGTCGACGTGCTGACGACCTCGGAGCAGGGGCAGCACTTTCTGCAACGCTTCGGCATCGAGGCCGAGCTGCTGTCCAGGCACTATGCGGTGCAGTTCGACAGCGAGCAGAACATGCTGCGCCAGGCCACCAATCGCAATGTCGCCCATTACCTGTTTCGTCCCGGGCGGATGCTGCGGGACATTCTCCATCTGGGGCGCAGGCTGCGCAGTGTGGATCGGGTGATCAACGACTCCTTCCACCCGGCGCTGCTGTACATGGGCATGCTGCCGGGATGGCGACGCAAGGTCGTGCATGTGTACGGTGCGAGCCTCAAGGTGGCGCTGCTGAACAATTTCGCGGGCATGTGGCCGCGTCAGTTCGGGCGGTTGTTCGGCTGGATTGTCGAGCGCCAGATCAACGCGGCGCGAGCCCGCATCGAGCATGATTTCGCCTATGAAGTGGACGACGCCCAGGCGCCGTTGCTGTATCGCCTGCCGACTCCGGTGGCCCTGGCGGCGGTGATGCCGGAACCATCGGCCCCCGGCGCTGCGGTGTACCTCAATCCGCATTTCAGCGAGCCCAGCCTGGCCGATGCCTTGAGCGCGGGTCTGGAGGACGCCGGCCTGGACGGGCATCGGGTGGGCGAGGGCTATGCCGGGCGCCATGGCTGGCTCGGGGTCGATCCGCACTGGGCCAGTCGCGCCGCCCAGGCACGGCTGATAGTGTCAGCGCCGGGCATGGCGGCACTGTCCATCGCTCGGGTCTATCAGCGGCCGATCATCCTGGTGCTCAGCGATCAGCCCGAACAGACCAGCAATGCGGCGCGTGCCGCCCAGCTACAGCTGCTGCATCGGGTGGTGACCTGGCGCGGCGACGCCGCGGATTTTCGTCGCCAGGTGGCTGAGGCGGCGCAGCAATTGACTGCAGCGGCGGGGGCCGAGTCGACAGCGGCTGCAGGTCGGGCGCGGGCCCAGGGGCGGATCGACGCCTGGGTCAGCCGCCTGCTCAGCCTGTGAGCGCGCCGCTGTGGGCCGTTATCCACCCCTGCACCCGCTAAGCGAGCAGCCATGAGCAATCCCTTGCCCAGCCCGACCCCAAGAGCCAACTATCGACAGGCGCTGGTTGCGCTGCTTGGACTGTTGCTGGGCCTGGGCATTTTCATCGGCCTGCAGCGGCTGATCACGCCGCGCTACACCTGGGTCACGCCGCTGGATGAAGGGATTCCTTTCATTGCCCAGTCCTGGTGGTTGTATGTGCTGTTCTTTCCCTTCGTGCTGCTGGCGGCAACCTACGCCAGTGGCGAGGCGTTCAGGGCGTTCAAGAACGCCACGGGCATGGCCTTCGTCGTCGCCATCCTGTGTTTCTGGCTGTTCCCCGAACACCTGCCCAGGCCCGATCTTGGCAGCCTCGACAATGCCTTTGTGTATCAGCGCCTGAGCCGCATGTGGCAACTGGACCTGGCGTCCAACGGCTGCCCCAGCCTGCATGTGGCAGTGACGTGCCTGGCCTGCCGTGCCCTTTGGTCTTACCCCGGAAAATGGCTGATCGGCATTACCGGCCTGTTGATCTGCCTGTCGACCCTGACCCTCAAGCAACACACGCTGCTGGATGTCGCAGGCGGCCTACTGCTGGCCCTGGCCTGCGCCCTGGCCACCCAACGACAAGGAAGCCATGCCCGTGTCCCAGCCTAATGCCCGTGCCGGCGACAATCAGGCGCTCAATGCCTTTGTCCCGGCCGCCGAGCTGTTTGTCATCAAGCCCTGGATCGGCATGCTGGCGCTGTTGGCCGACTGGGCCCTGATCGCCGCTGCGTTCGTCTGTGCCGCACGCTGGCCGCACCCGGTCATTTACTTTTTGGCGGCGCTGATCATTGCCCGCAGCCAGCTGGCCCTGGCGGTGATCATGCATGAGAGTGCCCACGGCGTGCTTTTGCGCCGGCAGGCACTCAATGATTGCGTGGGGCAGTTGTTGGCGGCTGGCCCGCTGTTTCTTTCCATGGCGACCTACCGCGCCGGCCACCTGAAGCACCACCGGCAACCGATGCTGCATGACGACCCGGTGATGGCGGTGTTCGGCATGGGGGACTACCCGCTGCCTCGGGGCAAGCTGGCCAGGCGGTTGCTGGCGGACCTGTTCGGGGTGGGCTACTTCATCAGCGCCTACAGATTTGCCCGGGGCGACTACCGCGCCATCATGCCCAAGGTCGACAAGTCTGCGGGGCAGGTGTCCTGGGAGATCTGCTCAATGCTGCTGGGCAATGGCGTGCTGTTCGGTCTGCTGAGTGCGTTCGGGCATCCCTGGCTCTACCTGGGCTTGTGGTTGTTGCCAGCCATCACTTTGCTGCCCTTGATGGGCCGGGTCCGGGCGCTCATGGAACACGCCGGATTGCCCGCCCATGCTGACCAGAGCCAGAACGCCCGCAGCATCGTGCGTCCGAACGGGCAGACCTTCTTCTTCGGTCCCCATGGGATCCACTACCACATCGAGCATCACCTCTATGTGCGCGTGCCGTTCTACCATTTGCGCCATCTGCATGAGCAACTGGCAGCGCGGCAGTTACTGCCTGCCGGGAATCTCTATGGCGGTTACATCGGGGTATTGCGGGATGTCAGCTACCCGGCGTTGAAGCCGCCGACGGCCTGACTGCTCATGGCATCTGCGCACCCATCCTCCGGATACTGATCGAGGCTATAGGAAGGGAGGTGTAGAAGGCGCTGGGCAATCAACCGGAACAAGGCCATCGGACCCGCCATTGCGGCGGGTCCGACAGTAGCGTCAGAGCTTGGGCAGTTGCCCGATACGCCCGACCATTTCGGTGACGATCTGCAAGTCCAGGAGGAACTGCTCCACGGTCTTGAACTCGTTGTCGGTGTGGCCGGTGTACTTGACTTCGGGCCGCGCCAGGCCGAATTGCACGCCGTTGGGCAGTTCATGCACCGAGGTGGCACCGGCGGAGGTGCCGAACTTGTGTTCCATGCCCAGGTTCTCGCTGGCCACCGCCAGCAAGGCCTTGACCCATTCGCCTTCGGGGTTGCGGTACATCGGCGCGGCGATGGAGGTGTCGAGCTTCACCGCCACCTGGGTCTTCTTGCTCCAGGCCGCCAGCTTGTCGGTGATTTCAGCCTTCAGCACGTCCGGGGTCTTGCCCTTGGGCACCCGCAGGTTGACCGCCAGCTTGAAGGCCTTGTCATCCACGCCGACGAAGGTCGGGGAGGTGGTCAGCGGGCCCATGAAAGCGTCGGCGAAACCGATGCCCAGCTTGTTCCCCAGGTAGTCCAGGCCCCAGTTGTCGGCGGCGTAGCGGGCACCGTCGGTGAACGCGTTGTGCTTGAGGGCGACCTTGCCGTCGAGGCTGTGGATGAAGTCCAGCATCCGCGCCACCGGGTTGACCCCGGACTCGGGTTCGGAGGAGTGGGCGGACACGCCGGTGACGGTCAACTGCACCTCCTTGCCCACCACCTTGGCGGCCACTTGGAAGTTGCCGCCGTTGGCCTTGGCATAGGCGGCACCGGCTTGCTGCAGGCTGGCCACCAGTTCGGCGGGTGTGTCGGTCTTGAGGGTGGCCACCGAGGTGGAAGGAATCTGGTTGGTGGCCAGGCCACCGGTCAGCCCGGTAATTTCCGCGCCCTTGCCCTCGGCGGCACGCCGGGCAAAGGTCGCCATCACCGTGCCGTAGCCTTTCTCGGCGATCACCACCGGGTAGCCGCCATCCAGCGCCAGGTTGTAGTTGGGCGTCGGATTGCGTTCGAAGTAGTAGGGGATGGCGTCGCCGCTGGTTTCCTCGGTGGTGTCCACCAGCAGTTTGAAGTTCCGGGCCAGGGGCAGCTGCTCTTCCTTGATGATCTTCATGGCGTAGAGCGTTACCACGATGCCGTTCTTGTCGTCCTCGGTGCCGCGGCCATACATGCGGTCGCCGATCAGGGTGACCTTGAACGGGTCGAGGCGGGTGCCGTCTTCCAGGACCCAGTTTTCCGGGGTTACCGGCACCACGTCGGCGTGGGCGTGGATGCCGACCACTTCGTCGCCGGTGCCTTCCAGGGAAATCTCGTAGACCCGGTTGTCGATGTTGCGAAAATTCAGGTTGAAGGCCTTGGCCAGGCCCTGGATCTTCTCGGCGATCTTGAGAAACTCGGGGTTCTTGTACTGCGGCACACCGTCGATGTTGAAGGTGGGAATGGCCACCAGTTCACGCAGGGTTTCGGTGGCGGCCTTGCCGTACTTCACCCGGGCGTAGAGGCCCAGCAGGCGATGGATCTCGTTCTGCTGTTCGGCGGACAGGCTCTTGTTGTCGAGAAAGGCGCCAATGGCCGGGCCCAGGTTGGCGTCCTTGCCCGCTTCGCTCTTGGCCAGGCTGCCGAGGAACTGACGGAAGTCGCTGACCGAGGCATCACTGAAGGACTTGAGGATGGCCGCGCTCTGTTGCGGGGTGATATTGGCCTGGGCGGCGCTGGAGAACGCGGACAGGCTGGCGAGCATCAGGGTGGCCGCAGCCAGGTGCTTGAGAGAGAAATCCATTGTTGAGGGCATTCCTTTGCAGGCGGTGAGTAGGAACTGTCTGATGGTTCAGACAGAAACGTTCCCAAGCTAACACTACGAAGGAGGGCGGCGGGAGTCCCGGATGTGGGATCTGTCGCACAGAACTGCAAAAGCGGCGCACAAACGAAAGATGTTGCAGAGCGAGGAACAGGGGGCGCCTGGGTGGGCGCCCCCTGTGGGTGAGGCAGGATCAGATGGCAGCGTCCCAAGGACGGTCGCCATGCTCGTCCTTGATGCGGGTCGGCAGGCCCATCACGTCCAGCGCCTTGAGGAACGGCTTGGCCGCCAGCTCCTCGACGTTGACCATGCGCTGCACGTCCCACTCGCCACGGGCGACCAGCAGGGCGGCAGCCACTGGCGGTACGCCGGCGGTGTAGGAAATGCCCTGGCTGTCGGTCTCGGCGTAGGCTTCTTCGTGGTCAGCCACGTTGTAGATGAAGACTTCGCGAGGCTGGCCATCCTTGGTGCCCTTGACCAGGTCACCGATGCAGGTCTTGCCGGTGTAGCCCGGGGCCAGGGAGGCCGGGTCAGGCAGTACGGCCTTGACCACTTTCAACGGCACCACTTCCAGACCTTCGGCGGTCTTGACCGGTTGCTCGGAGAGCAGGCCGAGGTTGCGCAGCACGGTAAACACATTGATGTAGTGTTCGCCGAAGCTCATCCAGAAGCGCACGTTGGGCACGTCGAGGTTCTTCGACAGCGAGTGCACTTCGTCGTGACCGGTCAGGTACAGGTTCTGCGAGCCCACCACGGGCAGGTCATCGGTACGCTTGACTTCGAACATGGTGTTGCTGGTCCACTGGCTGTCCTGCCAGCTCCACACCTGTCCGGTGAATTCGCGGAAGTTGATTTCCGGGTCGAAATTGGTGGCGAAATATTTGCCATGGGAACCGGCATTGACGTCGAGGATGTCGATGGAATCAATGCGGTCGAAATGTTCTTGCTTGGCCAGGGCGGCATAGGCGTTGACCACGCCCGGATCGAAGCCCACGCCGAGAATGGCGGTGACCTTCTTCTCCTGGCATTCCTCGAGGTGCTTCCACTCGTAGTTGCCGTACCAGGGTGGGGTCTCGCAGATCTTGCCCGGCTCTTCGTGAATCGCGGTGTCCAGGTAGGCCACACCGGTATCGATGCAGGCACGCAGCACCGACATGTTGAGGAAGGCGGAACCGACGTTGATGACGATCTGCGATTGCGTCTCGCGGATCAGCGCCTTGGTCGCTTCGATGTCCAGCGCGTTGAGGGCGAAGGCGTTTATTTCAGCGGGCTGTTTGAGGCTGCCCTTGGCCTTGACGCTGTCGATGATGGCCTGGCATTTGGAGATGTTGCGCGACGCGATAGCAATACGACCGAGTTCGTCGTTGTGCTGCGCGCACTTGTGGGCCACCACCTTGGCGACACCTCCTGCACCAATGATAAGAACATTCTTCTTCAATTTATTTACGTCTCCTCGTTACTGTCCGCTCAGGAAAGGCTGGACAGGTAGTCTTCGAAACCAAACTCGCGAACCACTTCGATGCTGCCATCGAGCTGCTTCACGACAATGGACGGCATTTTCAGACCGTTGAACCAGTTTTTCTTGACCATGGTGTAACCCGCTGCGTCGATGAACGACAGTCGATCGCCGATGGCCAGCGGACGATCAAATTGGTATTCGCCGAAGATGTCCCCGGCCAGGCAGGATTTGCCGCACACCATGTAGGTATGTTCACCCGAGCTTGGTGACAGCTTGGCGTTCAGGCGATAGATCAGCAGATCGAGCATGTGCGCTTCGATGGAACTGTCCACCACCGCCAGGTGTTTGCCGTTGTACAGGGTGTCGAGCACGGTCACTTCCAGGGACGCGCTCTGGGTGATGGCGGCTTCGCCCGGCTCCAGGTAGACCTGCACGCCGTACTTCTGGGAGAAGGCCTTGAGGCGCGCGCAGAAGGCGTCCAGGGCGTAGTCCTCGCCGGTGAAGTGAATGCCGCCGCCGAGGCTGACCCACTCCACCTTGTGCAGCAGGTGGCCGAAGCGCTCTTCGATGGTGGTCAACATCTGGTCGAACAGGCCGAAGTCGCCGTTCTCGCAGTTGTTGTGGAACATGAAGCCCGAGATCTGCTCGATGACTTGCTCGATCTTGGCCGGGTCCCATTCGCCCAGGCGGCTGAAGGGCCGCGCCGGATCGGCCAGCAGGTAGTCCGAGCTGCTCACCTGAGGGTTGACCCGCAGACCGCGGACCTTGCCACTGGAGGCTTCGGCAAAGCGCTGCAGCTGGCTGATGGAGTTGAAGATGATCTTGTCGCAGTTGGCGAGCATGTCCTCGATCTCGTCATCGGCCCAGGCCACGCTGTAGGCATGGGTCTCGCCTGCGAACTTCTGCCGGCCGAGCTTGAGCTCGTACAGCGACGAGGAGGTGGTGCCGTCCATGTACTGCTGCATCAGATCGAACACCGACCAGGTGGCGAAACACTTGAGGGCCAGCAGGGCCTTGGCGCCGGACTGCTCGCGCACGTAGGCGATCTTCTGCATGTTGCTCAAAAGCTTCTGCTTGTCGATGAGGTAGTACGGCGTCTTGATCATTTCAGGGTCTCCGGCAGGGCCAGCCAAAAAGGTACGCATTGTGCCTTCAGTGCCTGCAGATCGAAAGCTCGGAAATGCATTTTCGCCGGGTAATCATCTGAAAGGCCCTGCCGATCAGTCTGATCGCCATTGGCTTGCGCCCGGATGTCCTCCGACTACAGTCCGGCCCTCGGCAACCCTGGGCTGCAGGCCTTGGCGCTGCCTCGTTTTTTCTTATCCAGGGAGCACATTTTTAGTCATTTTCCTTCGCCGACGTCTGTCGCACCATCTGCTGCATCCGACTCACACCCGGGTTCTGAACAAGGCGCCCAGCGCTCGCGCTGGCGCCCCTCGTCTCGCAGAAGGACACAGACATGACCGTAGAACAAATACAAGTCGATACCCTGGTGGTCGGCGCAGGCCAGGCCGGCGTGGCCATGAGCGAACATCTGAGCAAGCTGGGGGTGCCCCATCTGGTGCTGGAGCGCAGCCGGGTCGCCGAGGCCTGGCGCACCGGGCGCTGGGACTCGCTGGTGGCCAATGGGCCGGCCTGGCATGACCGCTTTCCGGGGCTGGAATTCGATATCCCTGCCGATGCCTTCCCGGCCAAGGATCAGGTGGCGGACTACTTCGAGGCCTATGCCCGCCAGTTCAATGCGCCGATCCGCACCGGCGTGGACGTGCGCAAGGTGCAGCGCAATGTCGGACGTCCGGGCTTCACCGTCGAGACTTCCGAGGGGGTGATCCAGGCCAATCGCGTGGTGGCCGCCACCGGACCTTTCCAGCGCCCGGTGATTCCGCCGATCGCGCCCAAGAATGCACGGGTCGAGCAGATCCATTCCGCCGCGTACCGCAATCCGCAGCAACTGCCCGCGGGGGCGGTGCTGGTGGTGGGGGCGGGCTCTTCCGGCGTGCAGATCGCCGATGAGCTGCAGCGCGCGGGGCGCCAGGTCTACCTGTCGGTGGGTGCCCATGACCGTCCACCGCGCTCCTATCGCGGCCGGGATTTCTGCTGGTGGCTCGGAGTGCTGGGGGAATGGGACGCGGAGATTGCCAAGCCGGGCCGGGAGCACGTGACCATTGCCGTCAGTGGTGCCCGCGGAGGCCAGACCATCGACTTCCGCGCCCTGGCCCATCAAGGCATCACCCTGGTGGGTCTGACCCAGGCCTTCGACGGTGAGCGCGTGACCTTCCAGGCGGACCTGGTGGACAACCTGGCCCGTGGCGACGAGAACTACCTGGCGCTGCTGGACGCGGCCGATGCCTATATCGCCCGCAACGGCCTCGACCTGCCGCCGGAACCCGAGGCTCGGCAGCGTGTCCCGGATCCGCAGTGCGTAAAGCAGCCGATCCTGGAACTGGATCTGCTGGCGGCGGGGGTTACCTCGATCATCTGGGCTACCGGCTATGCCGTGGACTTTTCCTGGCTGCAGGTGGATACCTTCAGCGAACAGGGCAAGCCCTTGCATCAGCGCGGTGTGTCCCGCGAACCAGGAATCTATTTCCTTGGCCTGCCCTGGCTGTCGCGCCGGGGCTCCTCCTTTATCTGGGGCGTCTGGCACGACGCCAAGCACGTCGCCGATCACATCGCCACCCAGCGTAAATACCTTGCCTACAGCCAAGCCCGGCAGACTTCGGCGCAGACCTGCGCGCAGCCGGAGACGCCGGTCCACAACCTCGACAGCGTGGGAGCCCACTGATGCCTACTCATACCCGTATTCGCATGTTCAATACCAAGGACACTTACCCCAACCAGTCCCTGGACAACGACCTGTGCCAGGCGGTGCGCGCCGGCAACACGGTGTACGTGCGCGGTCAGGTCGGCACCGATTTCGACGGTCGGCTGGTGGGCCTCGGCGACCCGCGGGCCCAGGCCGAGCAGGCGATGAAAAACGTCAAGCAACTGCTGGAAGAAGCCGGCAGCGACCTGTCCCATATCGTCAAGACCACCACCTACCTCACCGACCCGCGTTACCGCGAGCCGGTGTATCAGGAGGTGGGCAAGTGGCTCAAGGGCGTGTTCCCGATTTCCACCGGCCTGGTGGTCTCGGCCCTCGGCCAGCCGCAGTGGCTGATGGAGATCGACGTGATCGCGGTGATTCCCGAGTGACCCCTGTGCGGTTGTTTCCAGCGGCGCCGCGTCGAGCGTCCATGCGGGCCCAGTGGGCCAAGGAGTTCCCATGACTTTTTCCATCGTTGGTCGTTGCGCCGAAACCGGCCAGTTGGGCATCGCTATCAGTTCGTCGAGCATTGCCGTCGGCGCCCGCTGCCCCTGGCTGCGGGCCGGAGTGGGGGCGGTGGCGACCCAGAACGTGACCCTGCCGGCCCTGGGGCCGCAGATCCTCGACCTGCTGGAGCATCAGAAACTTGAGCCCGGCGCCGCCCTCGATCAGGCCCTGGGGCGCAACGGCTGGAGCCAGTACCGCCAGGTCACGGTGATCGACGGCCAGGGGCGCACGGCGCTGTTCAGTGGCCAGCAAGCCCTGGGCCTGCACAACGCGGTGGCGGGGGAGCAGTGCGTGGCTGCCGGCAACCTGCTGGCGCGGCCCGAGGTGATCGAGGCCATGGTCCAGGCCTTTGAAAACACCCCGGGCATGCTGGTGGAGCGCCTGCTGGCGGCCATGCAGGCGGCGATGGCGGCGGGGGGCGAGGCGGGGCCGGTGCATTCGGCGGCGCTGAGCGTGGTGGACGACCTGACCTGGCCCATCGTCGACCTGCGGGTGGACTGGGCCGATGTAGATCCCATTTGCCAGCTCGCGGGCCTGTGGCAGGCCTATCGCCCGCAGATGCAGGACTACCTGACCCGGGCCCTGGACCCCACGGCGGCCCCCAGTTATGGAGTACCGGGCAATGAGTGAGCATTCGAGCCGCGAGCTGTTGGCGCGGCTGGTGGGTTTTGCCACGGTCAGCCGCGACTCCAACCTGGAGCTGATCGGTTTTATCCGCGACTACCTGGCGGGCCATGGGGTGGACAGCGAACTGATCTACAACCCGCAGCGCACCAAGGCCAACCTGTTTGCCAGCATCGGCCCCAGCGATCGTAGCGGTGTGGTGTTGTCCGGGCACACCGACGTGGTGCCCGTGGATGGCCAGGCCTGGAGCGTCGAGCCGTTTGTCTTGAGCGAGCGGGAAGGGCGTCTGTATGGCCGTGGCACCGCCGACATGAAGGGCTTTATCGCCTCGGTGCTGGCGGCGGTGCCGGGCTTGGTCCGGCGAGAGCTGCGCATGCCGATCCACCTGGCCTTCTCCTATGACGAGGAGGTGGGCTGCCTGGGCGTACGGCCGATGCTCGAACGATTGCAGCAGCGGCCGCACAAGCCGTTGCTGTGTCTGATCGGCGAGCCCACCGAACTGCGCCCGGTGCTGGGCCACAAGGGCAAGCTGGCCATGCGTTGCCAGGTGCGTGGCGCGGCCTGTCATTCCGCCTATGCGCCGTACGGGGTCAATGCCATCGAGTATGCGGCGCGGCTGATCGGCAAGCTGGGGGAGATCGGCAGCCAACTGGCCCGTCCCGAACACCACGATCCGCGCTTCGATCCGCCGTTCTCCACGGTGCAGACCGGCACCATCAAGGGCGGCCGGGCACTGAACATAGTGCCGGCGGACTGCGAGTTCGATTTCGAGGTGCGCACCCTGCCGCAGTTCGATGCCCAGGCCGTGGTGGATGAACTGCAGCGTTATGCCCAAGACCAATTGCTGCCGCAGATGCAGGCGGTACAGGCCGACACCGGGATCGCCCTGCAACCCTTGAGCGCCTACCCGGGGCTGGCCACCGCCGCCGACAGCGAGGCCGCCGAACTGCTGGCGCTGCTCAGCGGGTCGCGGGCGTTCGGCACTGTGGCGTTCGGCACCGAAGGCGGGCTGTTTCATCAGGCCGGCATCCCTACGGTGGTCTGCGGCCCGGGCAGCATGGACCAGGGCCACAAGCCGGACGAGTTCATCAGCCTTGAGCAGTTGCACGCCTGTGACGCCATGCTGCTGCGCCTGGGGGACTGGCTGGAGCGTCCCGCCTGACCCTGTCCGGCGGTTGACGGGTGCTGTTTTACGCCCCCAGGCCACCTCCCGGATGGCCTGGGCGTTGGCGTTTGCGCGCCCGGGCCAGGGCCTTGGCTACAGAGCTTTTTCATGGTGCCGGAGCATATTTTTAGTATTTTTCCTCTCGCTCGCGGTGACGCACCATCCTCCCTACCTACATAACAACCAGGCCGTTACAACGGTCGACGAGGGAGTGCAGCGTGTTCGATCTCGGTTACTGGCAGCAGCGAGCTGCCCGGCAAACATTCATTGACCAGGCGCTGATCGGCGGCCAACGGTTGTCCGCCCAGTCCGGCGCCACGTTCGACGCCATCAACCCCGCCACCAATCAACTTTTGGCCCGGGTCAGCGCCTGTGGCGCAGCCGAGGTGGACCTGGCGGTGGCTGCCGCGCGCCGGGCCTTCGATCAGGGGCCCTGGGCGCGCATGGCCCCGGTGGAACGCAAGAAGGTGCTGCTGCGCCTGGCCGAGCTGATGCTTGCCCATCGCGAGGAACTGGCCCTGCTGGAATCCCTGAACATGGGCAAGCCGGTGATGGATGCCTGGAACATGGATGTGCCCGGCGCCGCCAATGTCTTCGCCTGGTACGCCGAAAGCGTCGACAAGCTCTACGATCAGGTGGCCCCCGGCGCCCGTAACAGCCACGCCAGTATCAGCCGTGAAGCCTTGGGGGTGATCGGCGCCGTGGTGCCCTGGAACTTCCCCCTGGACATGGCTGCCTGGAAGCTGGCACCGGCCCTGGCGGTGGGCAACTCAGTGGTGCTCAAGCCCGCCGAGCAGTCGCCGTTCTCGGCACTGCGCCTGGCCGAACTGGCCCTGGAGGCCGGGTTGCCGGAAGGGGTGCTCAACGTGGTGCCGGGCTTGGGTGCCGAGGCCGGCCGCGCCCTGGGCCTGCACCCGGACGTGGATTGCCTGGTGTTCACCGGCTCCACCGAAGTGGGCAAGTACTTCATGCAGTATTCGGCCCAATCCAACCTCAAGCAGGTCTGGCTGGAATGTGGCGGCAAAAGCCCGAATCTGGTGTTCGCCGACTGCCAGGACCTGGACCTGGCCGCCGAGAAGGCCGCCTTTGGCATCTTCTTCAACCAGGGCGAGGTGTGTTCGGCCAACTCGCGGCTGCTGGTGGAACGCAGCATTCATGACGAGTTCGTCGAGCGCTTGCAGGCCAAGGCTCGGGACTGGCGGCCGGGCAATCCCCTGGATCCGGCCAGCCGTGCCGGGGCCATGGTCGACGCCCGCCAGACCGCCAGTGTCATGGGCTTCATCAAGGGCGCCCGGGAGCAGGGTGCCGAGCTGGCGTGTGGCGGCCGGCAGTTGATCATCGATGGCAGCGACAACTACATCGAGCCGACCATTTTCACTGGCGTGGATCGCCAGATGACCCTGTTCCGCGAGGAGCTGTTTGGCCCGGTGCTGGCGGTGACCCCCTTTGACCAGGAGGAGCAGGCTGTTGCGCTGGCCAACGACAGTGTCTATGGCCTGGCTGCGTCGCTGTGGAGCGATGACCTCAACCGTGCCCACCGGGTGGCCCGGCAACTGCGGGCCGGCACGGTGTCGGTGAACACCGTGGACGCCCTGGACGTCACCGTGCCCTTTGGCGGCGGCCGGCAATCGGGGTTTGGCCGCGACCTGTCGCTGCATGCCTTCGACAAGTACACCCAACTGAAAACCACCTGGTTCCAGTTGCGCTGAGCCATGCCTTGCGACCCGCTCGCCGGGTCCAGTGCCGCGCCGTCAGAGCGCGTCTTTGCCTGCCGCTCCGGCGGCAGGCCCACAACAATAAAAAACGGAGTGTGTGCCATGACTGCAAGTGTCTCCCTCGGGGCTGCAAGCCCCCTGCAACGCGGCGGTTTGCGCCGGGTCCTGGGCCTGGGTTCGCTGGTCTCGGTGGCCGTCGGCCTGGTGGTGTCCCAGGGGGTGATGGTGCTGATGCTGCAAGGGGCGGGGATGGCCGGACTGGGCTTCTTCATGCCTCTGCTGCTGGCGTATCTGATGGCCCTGACCTACGCGCTGTCCTTTTCCGAATTGGCGCTGATGGTGCCTCGGGCCGGCAGCTTGAGCAGCTACACCGAAGTGGCCATCGGGCACTTCCCGGCGATCCTCGCCACCTTCTCCGGCTACATGGTGGTGGCGATGTTCGCCCTGTCCGCCGAGCTGCTGCTCCTGGACCTGATCATCGGTAAGGTCTACCCCGGCGCGCTGCCGCCGATGCTGGTGGCCTATGGCGTACTGGGCACCTTCACCTTGCTCAACCTGCTGGGCATCGATGTCTTCGCCAAGCTGCAGACGGTACTGGCGGTGGTGATGGTGGTGATTCTGCTGACCCTGGGCCTGGGCGCCATCGGCAGCGCGCAAGCGGATCTGCAACTGCCGCTGGATCAGGGCTGGAACCCCATGGAAGTGGGGGCGCTGGCGTTGGCGGCGATGGCCATCTGGGGCTTTGTCGGTGCCGAATTCGTCTGCCCGCTGGTGGAGGAAACCCGCAACCCGGAACGCAATATCCCGCGTTCGATGATCATTGGCCTGAGCATTATTTTCCTGGTGATCACTCTGTACTGCCTCGGCGCACTGCTGTGCATTCCCCGGGAGCAACTGGCGAGCCACCCGCTGCCGCATTTCCTCTTCGCCACCTCGGTGTTCGGTGAGGCCGGCAAGCTGTTCCTGGTGGGCGCGGTGATCACCGCGACCTGCAGCACGGTCAATTCGTCCCTGGCGGCGCTGCCGCGCATGCTTTACGGCATGGCGCAGAACGGCCAGGCCTTTCCCCAGTTCAAGCGCCTGAGTCCGCGCACCCGTACGCCCTGGGTGGCGGTGCTGTTCATTGCCGCCCTCACGGGCCTGCCGATCCTGCTGCTGGGCCAGGACCCGGATTCCATCAGCCTGCTGCTATTGGCCGCGGCCCTGGCCTGGCTGCTGGCCTACATCATTGTGCACATCGACGTGATCGCCCTGCGGCGTCGCTATCCCGAGGCGCCACGGCCGTTCCGCTCGCCGTTCTACCCCTGGCCCCAGGTGCTGGGCATCGTCGGCATGCTGTTTGCGATCTATCACGTTTCGCCGTCGCCGCAGATGACTGCGCGGATCTTCGGCAGCGCCGGGGTGGTGCTCGGGGTGATCTCGGTGATCGCCGTGGTCTGGATCAAATGGGTGATGCGCAAGCCACTGTTTGTTCCCGAGCCGCTGTTGCCCCTTGACCCGGGTCCCGCTGCAACCCCTTCCCTTGAATCCACTTGCCGTGCAGGAGAATGACCATGAGTGCTTCCAACCCTCAGCCAGACAACGCCCCGCAACGCAGTACCCAGGACTACCAGGCCCTGGACGCCGCCCACCATATCCATGCCTTTCTCGACCAGAAGGCGCTGAATGCCGAAGGCCCGCGGGTCATCGTCCGTGGCCAGGGCCTGCACCTGTGGGACAACGACGGCAAGCGCTACCTGGACGGCATGTCCGGCCTGTGGTGCACCAACCTGGGCTACGGCCGCAAGGACCTGGCGGCCGCCGCCACCGCCCAGCTGGAACAGCTGCCGTACTACAACATGTTCTTCCACACCACCCACCCGGCGGTGGTGGAGCTGTCGGAGTTGCTGTTCAGCCTGCTGCCGGGGCACTACAGCCACGCCATCTACACCAACTCCGGTTCCGAGGCCAACGAGGTGCTGATCCGCAGCGTGCGCCGTTACTGGCAGATCCTCGGCCAGCCGCAGAAGAAGGTGATGATCGGCCGCTGGAACGGCTACCACGGCTCGACCCTGGCGGCCACCGCCCTGGGCGGGATGAAGTTCATGCACGACATGGGCGGGTTGATCCCGGACGTGGCGCATATCGACGAGCCTTACTGGTTCGCCCATGAAGGCAACCTGACACCCGCCGAGTTCGGCCTGCGCTGCGCCCGCCAGCTGGAGGAGAAGATCCTCGAACTGGGGGCCGAGAACGTTGCCGGTTTCATCGCCGAACCGTTCCAGGGCGCGGGCGGCATGATCTTCCCGCCGGACAGTTACTGGCCCGAGATCCAGCGCATCTGCCGCCAGTACGACGTGCTGCTGTGTGCCGACGAGGTGATCGGTGGTTTCGGCCGTACCGGGGAGTGGTTCGCTCACCAGCACTTCGGTTTCGAGCCCGATACCCTGTCCATCGCCAAGGGCCTGACCTCGGGCTACATCCCCATGGGCGGCCTGGTGCTGAGCAAGCGCATCGCCCAGGTGCTGGTGGAGCAGGGCGGGGTGTTCGCCCACGGCCTGACCTATTCCGGGCACCCGGTGGCGGCCGCCGTGGCCATCGCCAACCTCAAGGCCCTGCGCGATGAGGGCGTGGTGACCCAGGTCAAGAGCGACACCGGTCCCTATCTGCAGCAATGCCTGCGTGAAGTGTTCGGCAACCATCCGTTGATCGGCGAGATCCAGGGCACCGGACTGGTGGCGGCCCTGCAGTTCGCCGAGGACAAGGCCACGCGCAAACGCTTTGCCAACGAGAACGACATCGCCTGGCGCTGTCGCACCCTGGGCTTTGAAGAGGGCGTGATCATTCGCTCGACCTTCGGGCGCATGATCATGGCTCCGGCTCTGGTGGCCAGCCGTGGCGACATTGATGAGCTGATCGACAAGACCCGCCGCGCCGTGGAACGCACGGCGCAGGAAATAGAGACCGGGCAGTTGCCAACGGCCTGAGGGCTGGCGCTGGATCGAGCGCTTGTCGGCGCTGTTAAAACACCACACCCCGCCAGCGTCCGACGCTGGCGGGGTGTTGTGTTGTTGCCACGGCTCAGGGGGAGCGACTTCCATCTGTGGGGTTCAGCCCTGGGCCACTAATCTGTGGCCAGGGTTCAGAACTTGCCGTTGAAACCTAGGCGGAAGGTGTCGTTGCGTTCGTCCGAGCCCAGGGCGGTCTTGTACGAGAGCCCCAGTTGCCAGGCGCGTCCGAGGTTGAAGTCGACGCCCATGTCCAGACTGGCGAAATCGCTGTCCAGGGCATCGGGCTTGAGCCGGTACAGCGTGCCTTCGTCGCCCTGGTCGGTGTAGCGCATCTTGTAGTCGCTGCTGCTACTGAAGTTGTGGCCCCAGGCCAGGCCGACCTTGGGCGTGACCACACCGATGCGGGTCATCAGGTCGTAGCCCGAGCGCACGCCGAGGTAGGAGGTGAAGTTCTGCTGGCGCTGCTCGTCGTAGGACAAAGCGTAAATGCCGCCGCCACTTTCACGGTAGGCGTCCATGCGCGTGGTGCTGGCATTCAGGCGGCTGTAAGGGGTCAGCGACAGCGGGCCCTGGCGGTACTCGTAGCTGGCGGTCAAGGAGGCGAACAACTGATCGGCATCCCGCGAGCCACGGGCATAGTCATCGGCACTGCCAGTGATGTAGCGGCGTGAGTCGAAGCTGATGCGGTTGTAGCCCAGCAGGCCGTCGACATACACCTGCGGGGCCAGGTTCAGGCTCAGGTAGGTGGCGATACCGATGGCGTCTGCATCACTGCGGGTGTGGTTTTTGCCGATGTCACTGCGGTCGTTGCCGTAGCCGAAACCGACACCGGCAATGGCGGTCGGCGACAGGCGATAGTCGACCCCGGCGCTCAGGCCCAGGGTGGTGAAACTGTTGTCCCGCGCGCCCCGTGCATGGGTCGAGCCGACGTTGACGAAGCCGTCGCTCCAGAACGCCAGGGCATCCTGTTGGCAATTGTCTTTGAGGGCGGCAGCGGCTTCGCGTTTTTCCTGCTCGGTCTGGTTGGCCGAGGCCCCCAGTTGGTCCTGGACGGTCTTGGCGATCTCGCCCAGCGGCACTTCGCGACCTTCCTTGCGCAGGCTGGCGTTGAACGAATTGCGGTCGCAACTGATCTGGTGCAGTTGCTCCAGACGCCGGTTGAAGTTGTCCATCTGGGTGCTGGCAAAGCGTTCCGCGGCCCGGGTCTGGGCGTTGAGCAGGCCGATGACTTCGGCGTCCTTGGTCGGGTCCGGGCGCTCCTGGATCATGAAGCTGACGGTGCTCGCGGCGCTGGAACCGCTGCCGTTCTGCAGGCTGAAGCTGACGATGGCGGTGCCGGCGAAGGCGGCCGAGGGCACGAAACGCATCGAGAACGGGCCCATCATCATCGCCCTGCCGGCCGATGCAGGTGTGACCGAACCCAGGGTGGCCTGGGTGAACGGGCCGCCGGTGGCGCCTTGAGTCAGGTCGACGGTGGCCGATTGGCCTGCGGCGAGGACCTGGCTGGAGGCGGGTACGGTGATCGCCACGCTCGCGATCACGATCGAGTAGGCCTGTGAGCCCGTCGCCCCATTGGCGTCGGTGGCGGTGATGCTCAGGTTGCTGGTGCCGCTGGTGCTCGGTGTGCCGCTGATCAGACCGCTGGCGGTGTTCAGGCTGAGGCCTGCGGGCAGGCTGCCGCTGGTGATGCTGTAGCTGTAGGGCGCGGTACCGCCGGAGACACTGAGGGTCGCGCTGTAGGGGCTGCCCGCCGTGCCGGCACCCAGGGACGCTGGTGTCACCGTCAGGACCGGCGCGCTGACGGTGATGCTCACCGTGGCCGGGCTGGAGGTGCCGCTGGCGTTGGTTGCGGTGTAGGTGAAACTGTCGGCGCCGGAGAAGCCGGCGGTCGGGGTGTAGCTGATGCTGGTGCCACTGGCAGTGGCGGTGCCATGGCTGGCTGCACTGGCCACGGCGACGCTGGTGGCCGCGCCACCGGTGATGTTCAGGGTGATGGGGTTGGCGCTGCTGTTGGCCGCTAGCGAAGCGCTGACGGCGTTGGCCACAGGCGTCTGGACGGCGACGGTGATCGAGTAGGCCTGGGAACCGCTGGCGCTGTTGGCGTCGGTGGCGGTGACGGTCAGGTTGAAGGTGCCGCTGGCGCTCGGCGTGCCGCTGAGCGCGCCGCTGCTGGTGTTCAAGCTCAGGCCGGCCGGCAGGCTGCCGGTGGTGATCGTGTAGCTGTAGGGCGCAGTACCGCCGGAAGCGCTGATGCTGGCGCTGTAGGCCGTACCGACGGTGCCGTTGCTCAGGGAGCCGGGGCTCAGGCTGATGCTTGGTGCACTGACGGTAATAGTCACCGTGGCTGGGCTGGAGGTGCCGTTGGCGTTGGTGGCGGTGTAGGTGAAGCTGTCGGCGCCGGAGAAGCCGGCGGTCGGGGTGTAGCTGATGCTGGTGCCACTGGCAGTGGCGGTGCCATGGCTGGCTGCACTGGCCACGGCGACGCTGGTGGCGGCGCCACCGGTGATGTTCAGGGTGATGGGGTTGGCGCTGCTGTTGGCGGCGACCGTGGCGCTGACGGCGCCGGCGACCGGCGCCAGGCCATTGATCACGATGCTGTAGGCGCGAGAGCCGGTGGCGCTGTTGGCGTCGGTGGCGGTGACGGTCAGGTTGAAGGTGCCACTGGCACTCGGTGTGCCACTGATCACGCCGGTGCCGGTGTTCAGGCTCAGGCCGGCCGACAGGCTGCCGGCGCTGATGGCGAAGCTGTAGGGCGCGGTGCCGCCGGAGGCGGTTAGGGTCTGGCTATAGGCCGTGCCCTGAGTGCCGTTGGGCAGAGTGGTCGGCGTTATCGCCAGCGTCGGCGCGCTGACGGTAATGGTCACCGTGGCTGGGCTGGAGGTGCCGCCGGCGTTGGTGGCGGTATAGGTAAAACTGTCGGCGCCGGAGAAGCCGGCGGTCGGGGTGTAGGTGATGCTGGTGCCGCTGGCGGTGGCGGTGCCGTGGCTGGCCGCGCTGGCCACGGCAACGCTGGTGGCCGCGCCACCGGTGATGTTGAGGGTGATCGGGTTGGCACTGCTGTTGGCGGCGACGATGACGCTGACGGCGTTGGCCACGGGTGGCGCCAGACCGTTGATCAGCAAGCTGTAGGCGCGGGAACCAGTAGCGCTGTTGGCGTCGGTGGCGGTGACGGTCAGGTTGAAGGTGCCACTGGCACTCGGTGTGCCACTGATCACGCCGGTGCCGGTGTTCAGGCTGAGGCCGGCCGGCAGGCTGCCGGCGCTGATGGCGAAGCTGTAGGGCGCGGTACCGCCGGAGGCGGTTAGGGTCTGGCTATAGGCCGTGCCCTGAGTGCCGTTGGGCAGAGTGGTTGGCGTTATCGCCAGCGTCGGCGCGCTGACGGTAATGGTCACCGTGGCTGGGCTGGAGGTGCCGCCGGCGTTGGTGGCGGTATAGGTAAAACTGTCGGCGCCGGAGAAGCCGGCGGTCGGGGTGTAGGTGATGCTGGTGCCGCTGGCGGTGGCGGTGCCGTGGCTGGCCGCGCTGGCCACGGCGACGCTGGTGGCCGCGCCGCCGCTCAGGCTCAGGGTGATCGGGTTGGCGCTGCTGTTGGCCGCCACCGTGGCGCTGACCGGGCCGACCGTGGGCGCTGCCGCTGTATAGGTATAACCATTGGTCAGGGTCGCGCTACCGCCCGGCGTGGTGACCGCCACATTCACCGTGCCTGCGGCGTGGGCCGGGGTGGTGGCGGTGATGGTGGTGGCGTTGTTGACGGTGAAACTGCTGGCTGCTGTTCCGCCAAAGGTCACCGCTGTGGCACCGGTAAAGTTGGTGCCGGTGAGGGTGACGGAGGTGGCGCCTGCGGTGCTGCCGCTGCTTGGGTTGACTGAAGTCAGGGTCGGAGTCGCGGAGCTGGTGACCAGCAGGTTGTAGGTGGCGACCCCGCCATCGTTGTGGCCGTCATTGAGGGTGATGCTGAAGGTGTAGTTGCCGGCGGTGGTCGGGGTGCCGTGCAACAACGTGGTGGCGCTGCCGGGTGACGCGTTGAGGATCAGGCCCGGCGGCAGGCAGGGGGTCACACCATCGTAGTCCGGGTCGTTGGCATCGCACTCCACCCAACGGTCCAGGGGCATGGTGCCGCCGACGGACGTGATGGTGATGCTCATGCTCTGGCCCACCGCAATGGTGGGCAAGGTGCTGCCGGAGGCCGGGCTGGTGATCACGGGGGCGGCCGCCATGGCCTGGCTGGCCAGGGTCAGCATGACCAGCAGCAGAAACAGTGAAATCAGCGGGCGTGTCAGCCAGGTACCTGGCGCGATCAGCGGTGTTCTCATGAGGGCTTCCTGCCTTGCGACCGGTTCAGGGTCGTGTCCAGCGTCAGTGTTGATAAAGGTCCAGCGGTTACAGCACGGCTACAGCCGGCCCCTTGGGGGCAGGTATTACTTGATGCTCAGGGACTGTCGATTTCTTCTCGTGCGGCAATCCGCGCGGGACGCTGCATCTGGGTGTACAGGCCGGTATCGGCGCCGGCGCGGAAGCCCAGTCGCTCATACAATCCGCGGGCCCGGCTGCCGTGCTCGACACTCAGGCTGCAGGTCTGATGCTGGGCGTCGGCCTTGGCCAGTACTGTGCGCAGCAACTCGGTGCCGATGCCCCGGCCATGCCAGTCCGGCAGCAGGGCGATATCGACAATTCGCACATCGTCGGCTGCGTACTGCACGCACAGGCGCCCGATCGGGCTACCGGCCTGCTCGACGATCAGAAAGTCCGCAGCAGGGAAGTGCTTTTCATAGTGCTGGCGTTGCAGTTCGGCCTGGGTGTGCAGGAAAGCCCGGCGCTGGGCGTCGTTCCAGCCAGGCACTGCACTGACTTCGGCCCAACGGCGCGAGGCGTACAGCGCCTGGAGAAATCCCAGGTCGTGGCCGTTCTGCTTGCGCAGTACGGCCACGCTGCCTGCCGGCAACTGGAGAGGGGTGATGTGAGTCATGAGGCTCTGATCGGGTACTCGCCATCCAGGCAGATGCAGTAGGACAGCGTCTGGAAGGGTTGCATGGTGTTGCGCAAGGCCGTCGACGTTGCACCGCTGCCGGCGTTGCCCACCGTGATGGCCGCCAGTCTCGGGCCTGTCGCGGTCGGTGCAGTGTTGTTGTACAGGCGTATATTGCGGGGCTGCGCCAGGTAGGCGGTGCTGTTGGGGATATCGAGGGCGGCCGCTGATTCGTTGCCGTCCTTGGCCACCACCTGATGGGTGTGCGGGGCGAAATTGCTGGCCACCATGGTTATCCGGTCGGCGCCGAGGGCCTTGCCAACTGGGATATCGCTCAGCCCGGCGCCCATGGCCACGCGCCCGTTGAGATCGGGCAGCTTGAAGTTCTGGCCGGGGGTGCCGCCATACAGGTTGCCAATCACCGAATAGAGGGCTGGATTTTGCTGGACCGTGATGGTCGAGCCATCGCAATACGCCCAGTTTTGCGGGACGAAGTTGTAGGGAAACAGTCTGATTTCACCGGTAAACGCATCCATGATCGGTCATTCCAGATTGAGTGAGGGGGTCACTGCTGTCGGGTCGGATAGAGGCCGAGCAGGCAAATGATGTAGTTGATCGCCAATGAACCCATCAGGTTGCTATGGGGGGTCGTGGCGCCACCGGCCGGGGTCAGTGCCGAGTCGAGAAACTGTGGGTTCAGCGGGACGCTGGCGGAGGTTCCGGTGCCTGCGCTGTACAGCCCGGTGATGATCCCCACGCCCGGGAATGTGGCAAAGGTCATGTTGTTGGGCGTGGCGGCGGGGGACGGGCTCGCCGACGTGGCATCCTGGCTGCTCACCATGAAGCCATGGGTATGGGGCGCGGTGTTTTCCGGCCTCATGGTCACGGCTGCCACGCCAAAGGTTTGGGTCAGCGTTCTTGGGGTCAGACCCGTTCCGGTGCCCTGGCCCACGGGCAGGCGACCCCGGTAGTCCGGCAGGCCGAAGTTGGTGCTGCCATTGCCGCCGTACAGGGTGCCCAGTAATGAATACAGGACCTGGAAGTTGCTGATCGGCAGCAACGTACCGTCACAAAACGCCCAATTTTCCGGCGCATAGTTACCGGCAAACATGCGGATCTCTCCGACGAAGGCTTCAGACATGTCAGTTTCCTTGCTTGAGGGTCTGTAGACAGCCGTTACTGGCGCGGCGGGTAGATGCCCGTCGTAGCGATGCAGAAACAGCCGACGATGGAGGGCTGCATGTTCGGCATGGCCGCGCCTTGGGTTTGGGTGATAGTGGCGGGATTGAGGCTGATCAGGGCGCCGGTGGCCACGGCGTAGGTCGGTTTTGCCGCGGCCCCCTTGGAGTTCGAGCTGACGGCGGGAATGTTGCCTGCCGGGTCATCGTTGCCCGGGTCGGTCGAGACATGTGTGGCATGGTTGTGCAGGGCCACCGAGTTTTGCGGCATCGTAACGGTCTCGCTACCGCCGATGCTGCCCAGCGCGTGCACATCCATGATCGGATCGACGGTGGAGGCTCTGTAGTTCTGCCCCAGGGCGACCCGGCCACGCAGGTCCGGCAGGCCGAATGTGGTGGTGCCGTTACCGCCATAGGTTTTGCCCAGGAGGGAAGCCAGCGCCACATTGGAGTTGATTTGCAGAACCTGGCCCTCGCAAGGCAGCCAACCCTGAGGTGCCCAACCCCAAGGGAACAAGCGAATTTCTCCGATAAAGGGATCCACGTTCTTTTCTCCTTGAACAAAATATTGGCGTCGGTAATCCATCTTTCGCTAAAGCTAGCGAGTGCGCGAATGCACAATAAACAGAATTGAATTTAGTTCGCAAATTTTATTTTTTAGTTGTTCGGTGGCGCTTGATTAAGCGTTCGTTGTAACGCCAAAGGTTGACGTTGCTGCTCAACTTTTGTATTGGCCGTAAGAGCGCTTGATGCGCTTTGTCTGTTACCGGGGAGATCGATCTTTATAGGAGATAAGCCACGGTCTGCAGGCGCTACAGGCTGGGCTTCACTTTTAGTGATGCGCTGGGCTTGGGATTTTAAGTTGAGTGTCAGGAAACTAAGCAGGCTAACGATTCTGTACGAAAGTACTGGATGCTTAGTCTAAGGTCTTATGCGTTTCAAGCGGTTGTTGAATGCCGTTTGCGCCTGTTTTAGTTGCGTCTGCTAGAGGCGGGATTTCAGAGTAAAAGCGTCGGGTATTGTTCGAGAAAGAACAGCGCTAACTCGATAGCAGAATCTAAGTATTGGTTTTAATTGAGTTTATTGATTGTTTCCTGGCGCCAGTAGAATGCCGCCCAGGACGGGGCGGCACCTTGTCACTGACTTACAGCCCGGCGCTTTCTGCCGCCACGCTCTTCGGCTTGCCGTAGTGCCACTCATAGACCACGAACTTGAAGTCCTTGAGGTCGCCTTTCTCGTCGAAGCTCAGGTCGCCGGTGGGGGTCTTGAAAGTGCCGGCGTGGATCGCCTCGGCGACTTTCTCCGGGTCTTCGCTCTTGGCCGCGGCGATGGCCCCGGCAATCACTTCCACTGCCGAGTAGGACGGCAGCACGAACGGGCCGCTGGGGTTTTCCTTCTTGGCTTCGAAGGCTTCCACCAGGGCCTTGTTGGCCGGGTCCTGGTCGAAGGACTTGGGCAGCGTCACCAGCATGCCTTCGGAGGCATCCTTGGCGATCTGCGAGATCGAGTCGTTGCCTACGCCTTCAGGCCCCATGAAGCGTGCGGTCAGGCCCTTTTCCTTGGCCTGGCGCAGCAGCAGGCCCATTTCCGGGTGGTAGCCGCCGAAGTACACGAAGTCGACATTGGCCTGCTTGAGCTTGGCCAGGATCGACGAATAGTCGCGCTCGCCGACGTTGATGCCTTCGAACATCGCGACCTTGATGCCTTCCTTGCCGAGGATGTCCTTGACCGAGCTGGCGATACCTTCACCGTACTGCTGCTTGTCGTGCAGCACCGCCACATTGGTCGGTTTCAGCTGGGCGATGTAGCGTGCCGCCGCCGGGCCCTGGGCGTTGTCCAGGCCGATGGTGCGGAACACCATCTTGTAGCCCCGGGCGGTCAGCTCCGGGCTGGTGGCGGCCGGGGTGATCATCACGATGCCTTCATCTTCGTAGATGTCGGACGCTGGCTGAGTGGAGCTGGAGCACAGGTGCCCGACCACGAACTTGACGCCGTCATTCACCACTTTGTTGGCCACGGCCACCGCTTGCTTGGGGTCGCAGGCATCGTCGTATTCCACGGCCACCAGTTGCTTGCCGTCGACGCCACCCTTGGCGTTGATCTGCTCGATGGCCATGCGCGCGCCGCTGAACTGCATGTCTCCGTATTGCGCCACCGGGCCGGTCTTGGCCCCGGCGATGCCGATCCTGATGCTGTCGGCTGCCAGGGAATGGCAGGCGAGGCCGGCAAGAATCATGGCGCTGAGCAGTTGGGTGGCTTTGTTATTGATACGACTCATATGTTGTTCCACTCCTGTGGGTAACGGTTCAAGGGGTGTTGCGGGTGTTGCGTGAATGCATGATGCGTCGCAGACAGCGGCGCATCGGCAACTCGGGGTTGTAGACCGGCCAGCCCGGGACGGTTTTGACCCCGCTCAAGGAAGGGCCTTGCCGATCCTGGCCACCGCCTCGAAGGCCGGCAGCGGCGCCGCGGGTTCGACACAGGCATCCAGGGCCTGGGCGATATCGGCCAGCAGGTCGGCGATGTCTTCCAGACCCACCGACAGGCGCACCAGGCCTTCGGCAATGCCATGTTCGGCCCGTTCTTCCGGGGTGTAGGTGGAATGGGTCATGCTCGCCGGATGCTGGGCCAGGGACTCGGCGTCCCCCAGGCTCACGGCGCGGCTGAACAGTTGCAGGGCGTTCATGAAGCGGCTGCCGCTGGCCAGACCGCCCTTGAGTTCG
Organism: Pseudomonas sp. JDS08PS003; assembly: GCF_045013505.1. Taxonomy (NCBI): domain Bacteria; kingdom Pseudomonadati; phylum Pseudomonadota; class Gammaproteobacteria; order Pseudomonadales; family Pseudomonadaceae; genus Pseudomonas; species Pseudomonas sp. JDS08PS003. The sequence goes on along the minus strand of NZ_CP120724.1, from coordinate 4,338,842 downwards.
AAGGCGATCATGCCGCCGGGCAATTTCATCTGCTGTTGCGCCAGGCTGTATTGCGCGAAGGACGGCAGGCCGGGGTAGGCGACCCACTGCACCAGCGGATGTTCCTCCAGGTACTCGGCGAGGGTCTGGGCGTTGCTGCAGTGGCGGTCCATGCGCAGGGCCAGGGTCTTGAGGCCGCGCATCAGGAGAAAGGCGTCCTGGGGCGAGAGCACCGCGCCGGTGAGGTCCTTCAGGCCCTGCAGGCGAATCCGCTCTGCCAGACCTTGGCGGGTGACCACGATACCGGCGGTGATGTCGCCGTGGCCGTTGAGGTATTTGGTGGCTGAGTGCACGACCAGATCGGCCCCCAGCTCCAGCGGACGCTGCAGATAGGGGGTGCAAAAGGTGTTGTCCACGGCAAAGGTGATGCGCGGGTGCTGGCGGGCGATTTCGGCCACGGCGGCAATGTCCACCAGTTGCATGTTGGGGTTGGCCGGGGACTCGCAATAGATCATGCGTGTGGCAGGGCTGATGGCGGCCCGCAGGTTGCCCAGGTCGCTCATGTCCACATGGCGCACCTTGACCCCGAACTCGGCCAGACCGTGGTGCAAGAGGGCGAAGGTACAGCCATACAAGGTCCGGCAGACGATGATTTCGTCGGTGGGGCGCAGCAGGGTCCACAGGGTGGCGGCAATGGCGCCCATGCCGGAACCGAAGGCCACTGCGGCTTCGCCATTTTCCAGGGCCGCCATGCGCGCTTCGAGCAACGCCAGGGTCGGGTTGCCGATGCGGGTGTAGAAGTAGCCGGGTTCTTCGCCGGCAAAGCAGCCGGCGCCATATTCGGCGGTGGCGAAGGTAAAGGTGGAGGTCAGGTAGATCGGTGGAATCAGCGCGCCCTGGTGCTCCTGAGGGTTATAGCCGTGGTGGATGGCTCGGGTGGAAAAACCAAGGTCGCCGCTTTTGGTGTGCATGGTGAACACTCCCGGATTTGCTCTAGGCTCTATACGAAAACTGCCTGCGCTTCGACCATGCTGTGCACTTCGCGCCTTCGGCGCTACGTAGAAACAGGCTCGTGCGCGAGTCCGATCGGAATGCTCATGTAGGCCCTACAGTCGACCGCGACTCCGGCCCTTCCTCGCCTGTTTTTGCCTTGCCTGATCTTTGCTCGGTGAGTTTTGGTACAGGCCTTAATGCTATGCTCAAATTCGGCGCAATAAATTCTAATCTGACCCCTTAAAAGTTGAGTGATTGGAATAAATCCTCATAAAAACAAGATAAAGAGGCAAAACATGCCCCAAGGTCTGGATCGCACGGACAAAGCCCTGCTGATCGCCCTGCAAGACAATGCCCGGCTCACCAACGCCGAACTGGCCGACAACGTTGCCCTGACCACGTCGCCGTGCTGGCGACGGGTGAAAATCCTTGAAGAGAGCGGGGTGATCACCGGCTACCAGGCGATCCTCTCGCCCAAGGCTCTGGGTTATGGGGTCACTGCCTTTGTCAGCGTGATGATGGAGTCACACTCCCAGGAGACCGCCCGGGCTTTCGAGCAGCGGCTGCTGGAGATCCCGGAAATCATTGCCTGCCACAACGTCTCCGGACGCTATGACTTTCTTCTCGAAGTGCTGGCCAGGGACCTGGAGTCCTTCGGTGAATTTGCCCGGGAGGTGTTGCAGGCCCTGCCGGCGGTGAAGGAGATCTATTCGAGCTTTTCCTTCAAATCGGTGAAGCCGTTGCGGCAGATTCCGGTACAAGAGTAAGAGCGGCGGCCGTTTGGCGGCGATCGGCGCCGTTGTTGTTCAGCGCGATCGCCCAGAGGCCGCGGCGATGGCGTCCCGCTGCTTCACAAGCCATCGAGCTGCCTGAAACAGGCCCGCAGCGAAAGAGCGCAGTGCAGGTCAAGGCTCAAACCGCGCCATGGGCCGCGAGGTTGCAATACTGCCCTTTGAAATACAGCAATGGCCGCGTAGCAGCCGCTTGTTGCAGGTTTAACGCTTTCACTTCACCAACCACGATCAGGTGATCACCTGCGGCGTGTTCGGCATGAATTTCACAATCCAGCCAGTGCAGGCTGCCGGTGATGATCGGATTACCCAACGGCGATTCCTGCCATTGAACGCCATGCCATTTGTCTGTGCCTTTGCGAGCGAACTGGTTGGAAATCTTGACCTGTTCACCTGACAGGATATTGACCACGAATCGACCCGCCTGGCGAATCTTGGGATAGCTGGCCGAGCTGGACATGACGCTGAATGACACCAGCGGCGGGCTCATCGACACGCTATAAAACGACTGACAGGTAAAGCCAATCGGCTCGCCATCAACCTGTGAGGTAATCACCGTGATACCGGATGCGTAGTGCCCGAGCGCTTCGCGAAAGTTCAATGGCTCGATAGCAGTACTGGGAAGTGACATAGTGGGTCCTAAATATTGGGTGCTGCTCGAAAATGTTGAGGAGGGCCTGAAACAGTCCCGTAACTTTTCAATCCGCCGCTTCAATCCCCCCGCACAGCACTTCCGGCTTTAGTTCAGCACGGGTTCGAGAGTTCTCTTCGGATAATTTCTGCACCGGCGCTCAAAGCCTTTAGCTTGCCTCTTGCCACTCCACGAGATAAGGGCGCCATGCCACAGTTAGTGCAAGGATAGAGTTTGTCGGCATCCACGAACTGCAGTGCTTTGCGTAGGGTATTGGCCACTTCCTCTGGTGTTTCAATGGTATTGGATGCCACATCAATGGCCCCGACCATCACTTTCTTGCCTCTGATGAGTTCAATGAGATCCATTGGGACATGAGAGTTGTGACATTCCAGTGAGACTATATCGATACTGGACTTTTGCAGCTTGGGGAAAGCCTCTTCATATTGTCGCCACTCTGATCCCAGGGTCTTCTTCCAGTCTGTATTGGCCTTGATGCCATAGCCATAGCAAATATGGACCGCCGTTTCACACTTAAGACCTTCAATTGCCCTTTCCAGGGTGGCCACTCCCCAATCATTCACCTCATCAAAGAAAACGTTAAAGGCGGGCTCATCAAACTGGATGATATCCACACCGGCAGCCTCTAACTCCAGGGCTTCCTGATTGAGGATCTTGGCGAATTCCCACGCCAGTTTTTCGCGGCTTTTATAGTGGCTGTCATACAGCGTGTCGATCATTGTCATCGGGCCTGGCAGCGCCCATTTTATGGGTTGCTTGGTTTGCTGACGTAAAAACTTGGCATCTTCAACAAACACCGGCTTTTGCCGAGTAACAGCACCCACCACCGTTGGCACGCTCGCATCATAGCGATCACGAATTCTAACGGTTTCACGTTTCGCGAAATCAACGCCGCTGAGGTGCTCAATAAAAGTAGTGACAAAGTGTTGGCGCGTTTGTTCGCCATCACTGACGATATCAATACCGGCCTGTTGTTGTTCCTGCAGTGACAAACGTAACGCATCGTGTTTGCCCTCAACCAATTCCTCGTCTTGCAACTTCCAGGGCGACCACAGTGTTTCAGGTTGTGCCAGCCAGGAGGGTTTAGGCAAGCTGCCGGCAGTTGAAGTGGGTAACAGTTTTTTCATCATGAATGGCCTTGTATTTTTAATCAGTCAAAGAGCGTAATTGGCGGACCACTGCTCAAGAATGGCCTGGTACGGCTTGATGAAGTTGTTTTCAACAAACTGCCCCTGCTCAACAGCCAGGCGGCTACGTTCTTCTCGGTCATAGACAATTCGAGTTAATGAATAGTCCTGGTGTTGCAAACTTGGCTGGTAGGATTTACCTGCAGCAGAGTTGGCGTTGTAAATTTCAGGGCGGTAAATTTTCTGGAAAGTGTCCATTGTGCTGATGGTGCTGATAAGCTCAAGATTAGTGTAGTCACTGAGCAAATCGCCGACGAAATAGAAAGCCAAAGGCGCAACGCTATTTGAAGGCATGAAGTAGCGAACTTTCAAGCCCATTTTCTTGAAGTAATCATCAGTTAAGGAGTATTCATCCTGCTGGTACTCGATGCCCAATACAGGATGCTGGTTTTCAGTCCGGTGATAGGTCTTGCTGCTCGAAACACTGAGGCAAATGACCGGTGGCTTGTTAAAGTTTTCCTTGTAAGCGCTTGAGTTGATGAAGTGCTGGAATAGCTTTCCATGCAGCTCTCCGAAATTGTCAGGAGCGCTGAATGTTGGTTGATCCTTGTTGTGCCCCAATAACAGCACGCTAAAGTCATAATCTCGTACGTAAGAGGAGAAGTTGTTTCCGACAATGCCTTCGAGGCGTTCATTGGTCTTTCGATCAAAAATATTCGTTTTCAATATTTCAATCAGAGGGATGGCATTGTCACTGCTTTCAGTATCGATACCCATTTCAACGGAAATGATTTCAAGTTCGACGGTATAACGATCGCCTTTGGGGTTGTCCCAATGCGCCAATGCATTGAAACGGTTGTCAATCATTCTCAAGGTGTTGCGCAAGTTCTCTTGGCGGCTCTTTCCACGGGCCAAGTTGGCGAAATTGGTAGTGATGCGTGTGTTTTCGGAAGGGTGATAGTGCTCGTCGAAGCAAATGCTTTTAATGGTAAATGTAAATTCTTTGCTCATGGTAATCTGGCATCCTGGTTTCCGAGATAGAACCTGAATTCATTTGTGGGTTCTTAGTGCTTCCCAATTTTATTTCTGGTTTCTTTTGCTCAGTAGTCTTTATGTTATCTATAATTTAGGCGCATTTTATGCTGAGCTATTAATTGAGTGAAAATGAATTGATTTCACTGAGCCTTTAGTCACATTCATGATGTGATGTTCATTCAGTTGTAGAAGTCTATTTCCCACAGGATTTACTGATCGGCGAAACAAGCAACTGAAGGTGTGCGAGTTGGCGAGTGCGTGGGGAGTTGGCCATCGCATGACAGAACATCTTCAAGGCTTGAAGAGCCGCAGCGCTCGGGCCCTGGCGCAATCCGACCCGTGGCAGTTTTGGCAAAACTCGATGGGCTTCAGATCACTGCCAGAGGGGGCCTGGGCACGCAGCGACCGGGGACCTGTCCCATCAATGCAATTGCTGTTCGTCCAGGTAGCGGTTCAGGCATTCGATAAAGGCCTGGTGCTTGCGGGTCTGGCGCCGGTGAGCCGGGTAGATCACATGGATTCGCGGGCCGAATTGCTCCGGGTCGAGCTGCGCCTCGGGCAGCAGTTGCACCAGCTCGCCGCGACGCAGGTAGGGCGCCGCGCTCCACTGCGGGCACAGTTGCAGGCCTAGCCCGGCCAATAGCCCGCCGAACAGAAAGTCGTAATTGTCACTGGCCAGTCGCGGCACCGGCTGGGGCACACGCTGCTGCTCGCCATTCAAGGTGAAGCGCCAGAAATGCGGGTTCAGCGCCGGATGACGGAAGATCAGCCAGTCATGCGCGGCAAAATGCGCCGGGGTCACCGGCAGGGTCTGGCGTTCCAGGTAGCGCGGGCTGGCGCAGAGCAGGATGCGGTTGGCCGTCAGCGGGCGGGCGATCAGGTCCGGCAGCTCCACCGGGCCGTCGCGCACCGCCAGGTCATAGCCGCCACTGTGCAGGTCGACGAACTCGTCAGTGAGTTCCACTTCCAGCCGCATCTGCGGGTATTGCTCAAGAAAGTCATAGCAGGCGCCATTGAGAAAGGCCGGGGCAAAGGAGGGCGGCGCCACCAGGCGCAGGGTGCCGCACATTTCCTGCTGCAGGCGCTCGATGTCTTCCTGGGCCTGCTGCAGTTGGCGCAGCACTTGCCGGGCGCTGGCCAGGTAGATATGCCCGGCTTCGGTGAGGGCGATGCGTCGGGTCGAACGCTCGAACAGCCGGGTGCCCAGCTGACTTTCCAGGTGGCTGACCGCCTTGGTCAGGGCCGAGGTGGTCTTGCCCAGGCACGCGGCGGCGCGAGTGAAGCTGCCCTGGTCCGCGGTGGTCACGAACATGGTGATGGCGCCCAGCTGGTCCATTTCAGTCTTGCCTCTTTGGAAAGGATGTCTTGCGCGAAGCAGTATTCTTAAGCGCCGATGAGTTGGCTAGTCTCTCGCCCATTCTGACCCAAGGGTGCCAACAACAATGAAAAACGCTCTGAAGATCACGCTGGCCTCGGCGCTGGTATTGGCCTCGATGCACAGCCAGGCAGCGGTGGACCTGCTACTGCACAACGGCAAGGTGTTCACCGCCGAACAGGGCCAGCCCCTGCAACAGGCTGTGGCGGTGGAGCAGGGACGGATCGTCAAGGTCGGCAGCGATACCGAGGTCCTGGCGCTCAAGGCTGCCGGGACCCGGATCATCGACCTGCAGGGCAAGGTGCTGATGCCGGGGTTCATCGACAGCCACAGCCACGCCATCTTCGGGGGCCTGAAGCTCAAGGCCGCCGATCTGGACAGCCAGCAACTGCCCCTGGATGAGCTGGAGCAGCGCCTGCGCGGCTGGCGCGATGACGGTAGGGCGCGGCATGGCGACATCCTCAGCGTCAGCGGTTTTCCTTCGACCTACTGGAGCCAGGTGGATGCCCTGGAGCAACGTTTCAACCAGGGCGAATGGGCCACCACGCCGGTGCTGTTCGTCGGCTGGGACTACCACACCGGCTGGGCCAACCGCGCCATGCTCAAACGCGCCGGGATCGATGCCGCGCGGGTCAAGGCGCTGCAGGGCGAAGCGCAGGCCACCATCGGCCACCACCCCGACCACAGCCCCAACGGCTTTGTCGCCGACGCCGGGCTCTCGGCGCTGACTTCGCAACTGCCGCCGCCGAGCTTCGAGCAGTTGCTGGATGCCGGGCGCGCGGCCCGTGATCTCAACCTCAGCCTGGGGATTACCGCGCTGATGGACCCGGCGGCCAACGCCACCCCCGGCGACGCGCTGTTCGCCATGCACCCCACTGCCAAGACGGTTGGCGTGCTGCCGGTGTACAAGGCGCTGTCACAGCAAGGCGAGTTGAACCTGCGGGTCGCGGCGCTGATGGTGGCCAATCCCAAGAGCCGCCCGGCGGACCTCGAGGTGCTGGACCAGGGTACGCAGGCAGTTCCTCGGCGTCGAGAACCTGAGCCTGCCAGGGATCAAGATCTTCGCCGACGGCGTGGCCGAGTTCCCGGCGCAGACCGCCTCTTTGCTCACCCCTTACAAGAACTCGAAGAAGGACGGCGAACTGCTGATCGACCCGGCGCATTTCGGCGAGTTGGTCAGCGCCGCCGATGCCCGGGGCTGGTTGGTGCACGTGCACGCCATTGGCGATCGCGCGGTGCGCGAATCCCTCAACGGCATCGAGCAGGCGCGGCGCGACCGTCAGAGTGGCGTGGTGCACTCCATCACTCATCTGCAGATGGTCAACCCCAAGGAGTTCGCCCGCTTCAAGCCTCTGGACGTGATTGCCTCCATGCAGCTGTACTGGGCGTCCGCCGACGAGTTGAGCATCGACCTGCTCCAGCCCTACATCAGCGCCATGCAGTTCCAGTTCATGTACCCGGCGCGCTCGCTCTTGAAGAACGGCGCCACCATTGCCGGCGCCAGCGACTGGCCGGTGAGCACCCCCGAGCCCTGGAAGGCCATCGCCCAGGCCATCAGTCGCAAGGGCCCCAAGGGCGTATTGAACAAGGACGAAGGCATCGACCGGGAAGCCCTGTTCTACGCCTACACCCGCAATGCCGCGCGAGCCATTGGCCTGGAGCAACAGATCGGCAGCCTGGCCCCGGGCAAGCAGGCCGACCTGATTGTGCTGGACCGCGATGTGTTTCAGGTGCCTCAGGAGCAGTTGGCGGATACCCAGGTACTGACGACCTATTTTGCCGGACGCGAGGTGTACCGCCGGCCGTGATTCGGCGGTAACGCGAAGCGGGCCCGCGATCTTGATCGCGGTTTTTTTGTCGACGCCCTCGCTGGCAAGCCAGCTCCTACAGGTGATCAGCTCGCCTCAAAAGCACTTTTCTGCACACCGATGATTGACGCGGCAACAGCGCCTCCCTATTCTTTGTCGACCGACAAAGAATAGGGAGCAATTCGATGAAAACCCTCAAGGGTCCCAGCCTGCACCTGGCACAATTCAGTGCCGATACTGCACCTTTCAACAATCTGCCGAGCATTGCCCAATGGGCCGCCGACCTGGGTTTCAAGGCGCTGCAGATTCCCGCCTGGGATGCGCGGTTGTTCGATGTCGCCACCGCGGCGGACAGCCAGGACTACTGCGATGACCTCAAGGGCCAGCTGGCACAAAAGGGTTTGGTGATCAGTGAGCTGACCAGCCATATCTTCGGCCAGCTGGTGGCGGTGCATCCAGCCTACGACGCGATGTGCGACAACTTCGCCCCTCAGGCGCTGCGGGGCCATCCTCAAGCCAGAACGGCCTGGGCCATAGAGCAGATGAAGCTGGCGGCCAAGGCTTCGCGCCGCCTGGGGCTGAGCGACATGGGCACCTTTTCCGGGTCCCTGGCCTGGCCCTATCTGTTTCCCTTTCCGCAACGCCCAGAAGGCTTGATCGAAGCCGCTTTCGAGGAGCTGGCGCGGCGCTGGCGGCCGATCCTCGATGTGTGCGACGAGCAGGGGGTCAACCTGTGCTACGAGATCCATCCCAGCGAGGACCTGCACGACGGCACCAGCTTCGAGCGTTTCTATGAATTGGTGGATCGCCACCCGCGCTGCAACATCCTCTTCGACCCCAGCCACTTCGTGCTGCAGCAGCTGGACTACCTGAGTTACCTGGACATCTACCACGAGCGCATCCGCATGTTTCACGTCAAGGATGCCGAGTTCAATCCCAGCGGCCGCCAGGGCATCTACGGCGGCTATAGCTCCTGGGTCGAGCGGGCCGGGCGCTTCCGCTCCCTGGGCGATGGCCAGGTGGATTTCAAGGGGATCTTTTCCAAACTGGCGCAATACGACTACTCGGGCTGGGCGACCCTGGAGTGGGAGTGCTGCCTCAAGGATCAGGAGGATGGCGCCCGGGAGGGTGTCGAGTTCATCAAGCGCCACATGATCCAGGTCACCGAGCGGATCTTCGACGACTTCGCCGGGGCCGGGATCGACCGCCAACAGATCAACGCCATGCTCGGCATTGCCTGAAACCCTTCATCGAGAAAAAACCATGAATGCTTTGACTGACAACCTCCAGGCCGACAGCGTCGACCTGGTTCACCGTTACGTGCGCGTCGATGGCCAGCGCATCCACTGCGTCAGCGCCGGCACGGGCCGACCGGTGCTGCTGATTCCCGGCTGGCCGCAGACCTGGTACGCCTGGCGCGAAGTGATCCGGGCCCTGGCTGCCCGGGGCTTCCAGGCCATCGCCGTGGACCCGCCGGGCAGCGGTCAGTCCGACCGCCCGGAGCAGGGCTACGACACCGGCCATGTGGCCGGGGTGCTGCACCAGGTGATGGGGCAGTTGGGCTTCGAGCGCTACAGCGTGGTCGGCCACGACGTCGGCATGTGGATCGCCTACGCCCTGGCCAGCGATCATCCGCAGGCGGTGGAGCGCCTGGCGTTGACCGAAGCGGTGATCCCGGGGCTGGCGGAGGCGCCGCCGATCTTTGTCGCGCCAGAGCAGAACATCTTTCTCTGGCATTTCATGTTCAACCAGTTGCGGGATTTGCCGGAAGCCTTGATCGCCGGGCGCGAGCGGGCCTACCTGAATTACATCTTCGATCACTGGTCCCATCGTCGCGAGGCGGTGGCCGCCGAGGTCTATATCGAGGCCTATGCTGTGCCGGGCGGCCTGCGCGCGGGCTTTGCCTACTACCGGGCGATTCCCGAGACGGTGCGCCAGAATCAGCTGCGCGCGCAGCGGCCGCTGGCGATGCCGGTGCTGGCCATCGGTGCCGAGCACGCCACCAACGATGCGCCCTTGCTGACCCTGCAGGGCCACGCCACGGATCTGCGCGGCGCCATCGTGCCCGACTGCGGGCACTTCATCATGGAAGAGGCGCCCGAGGAGTTCCTCGCTCACCTGCTGCCCTTTCTTCAGGAAGGCGCCGACTGAAGTTCGGTGCAGACGGCCCCGGGGCATGGAAAATGGCCGGGGCCGGTGCAAATCTAATATCATTTCGTCGCGGCGCCTGCGCCCACTCACTGACCGGCCCCTGCCGGTCAGTTTCCTTGTCTTGACGAGATACCCGACCCCCATGGCTGGAAGACCCCGCGAATTCGATCGCAACCAGGCGTTGCGCCAAGCGCTCGAGCTGTTCTGGGCCCGTGGATTTGAAACCACCTCCATGGCCGATCTGGTGGCGGCCCTGGGGATCGCTTCGGCGCGGATCTACGCCGCCTTCGGTTCCAAGGAGGCGCTGTTTCGCGAGGCCATCGAACTCTATGAAAGCCATGAGGGCGGCTTTGCCGATCAGGCCCTGGGCGAAGCCAGCGCTTACGTCGCCATCGAGCGCATGCTCAAGGAGGCGGTGGCGCTTTACACCCGGGTCGGTCATCCCCAGGGCTGCATGGTGGTGTCCTCGGCGGTGAACTGCTCCAGCGACAACGACAGCGTGCGTGAGTGGCTGGCCGAGCATCGCCGGGCACGTACCGCCAGCATCATCCAGCGCCTGGAAACAGCGGTGCAGTCGGGGGAACTGCCGGCACACACCGATGCAACTTCCCTGGGGGATTATTACTCTACGGTGCTGCACGGACTGTCGGTACAGGCCCGGGACGGGGTCACCCAGGCGCGCCTGCTCAATGGGGTGGCGCTGGCCATGACGGTCTTCGAGGCGGCGCGGGGCAACTGACCAGGCGCCTGCCAGCGTCTGCCGCGCAGCGCGCACCAGGTGCGCAAGCGGGCAGCCCGAGTCATTGTTCCTGGCCCGGCTTGTGCATTTTTATCGGGTCCTGGACCTGTTCGATCATCGATAGAGTATTACGACCCGCACATGAGTAACTCCGCGGCTACACCTCAAGGTAACTGGCAGCCGGTCATCGCGTTGGCGCTGGCGGCCTTTGTCTTCAACACGACGGAATTCGTGCCGGTGGGGCTGCTCAGCGCCATCGGCGCCAGCTTCGACCTGCCTACTGCGCGGGTCGGGCTGATGCTGACCCTCTATGCCTGGGTGGTGTCCCTGACCTCGCTGCCGGTGATGCTGCTGACCCGCAACGTCGAGCGGCGCAAGCTGCTCACGGTGCTGTTCGGGCTGTTCATCGTCAGCCATGTCCTTTCCAGCCTGGCCAACAGTTTCGGCCTGTTAATGCTCAGCCGCATCGGCGTGGCCCTGGCCCATGCCCTGTTCTGGTCCATCACCGCGTCACTGGCGGTGCGCCTGGCACCGCCGGGCAAGCAAGTGCAGGCCCTGGGCCTGCTGGCCACCGGCACCTCCCTGGCCATGGTCCTGGGCATTCCCCTGGGGCGCCTGCTGGGCGAGGCCCTGGGCTGGCGCACCACCTTCAGCGTGATTGCGGCCATGGCCGGTCTGCTGGTGTTGTGGTTGATCCGTACCTTGCCGCTGCTGCCCAGCCAGAACTCCGGCTCCCTGCGCAGCCTGCCGCTGCTGTTCAAGCGCCCGGCGCTGGTGGCGATCTATGTGCTGACGGCCCTGGTGGTCACCGCGCAGTTCACCGCCTACAGCTACATCGAACCGTTCATCAAGGTGGCGGCGGGCCTGGGGGGCGATGTAGTGACTCTGATCCTGCTGGTGTTCGGCGGTGCCGGAATCATCGGCTCGCTGCTGTTCAGCTGGCTGCACCGTCACAGTCCCCAGGGTTTCCTGCTGACGGCGGTGACCCTGCTGGCGCTGTGCTTGAGTCTGCTGTTGCCTCTCAACGGCCACGTCTGGTCCCTGGTGGCGCTGAGCGTGGTCTGGGGCATGGCGATCATGGGCTTCGGCCTGGCCCTGCAATCGAAAGTGCTGGTGCTGGCGCCGGACGCCACCGACGTGGCGATGGCGATGTTCTCCGGGATCTACAACATCGGCATCGGCGGTGGCGCGTTGCTGGGCAGTTGGGTGGGCGGCCAGTTGGGGTTCGCCTATGTCGGCCTGGCGGGCGGTGCACTGGCCACCGTGGCCTTGCTGTTCTATGGCCTGGCGATCCGGCGCATGGCCGCCGCCGCGCCGGGCAATTGAGGCAGGCATTGCCCGACGCCGCTGGCGCTTTGGTGTTCCTCGGCAGCGCCAGGCTTCAGGCGTGCACCGGCTTGCGGCGATCCGGCCAGCAGGCCACCAGCAACAACAGCAGCGCCGCCAGCAGGTAGGGCAGGCGCGGCTCCACGGCGTAGATCAGGGTGCCTGCCAAGGGCCCGACCACCACCCCCAGGCCCTGGGCTGCACCGACGGAACCGGCGGTGGCGCCTTGCTCGGCAGCGTCCACTGCGTTGCTGGCCAGGGCGGCGAAGGAAGGGAAGATCCAGCCCATGCCGGCGGCCGAGACAAAGAACCCCAGCCATAGCACCCAGGCGTGGGCGGCGAGGATGCTCGCGGCAAAGCCCACTGCGGCCACCAGGGCGCCGACGCGGATCATTCGCAGTGGCGGCCACTCCAACTTGCGCACCACCAGTTGCGCAGCGATCAACGCCACCCCCACCAGGGTCAGGGCGACACCGGCGGTCTGCGCCGCGTCCGCCGGGCCCATGCCCAGGCGGTCGAGGGCGAAGAAACCCACGGTGATCTGTGCCATGGCCACGCACAGCATGGAGATAAAGGCCACCAGCAGCGGCCGGCGCAGGCGCGGGTCTGTCAGGCTCACCGACTTTGGCGGTTGCTTGAGGTGCAGTTCCTGGCGCGGCAGTCGTGCCTTGAGGAAGGCGAAGCCCAGCAGCGGCAGCAGCGCCAGCACATAGAACGGCAGACTCAGGCTATGGCGTGCCAGCAGCGCGGCAATCGCCGGGCCCAGGACCAGGCCGCAAGCGTTGGCCGCCCCCAGGGAAGCCATGGCCCGAGCCCGGTGCTCGGGCTCGATGTTATCGGCGATCAGCGCATAACCGCCCACCGGAATCGCTGCATAGAACACCCCGATCAGGCCGCGGCCCAGCAGCAGCCCGGCAAACGCCAGCAGTGCCGAAGGCAGGGCGTGCAGCGACAGGTCGATGAATACGCTGAGGGCGAGAAAGGCCAGGGTGAAGCCGCCGGTGCCCAGCAGCAGGATCTGCCGCCGACCCAGGCGGTCACTGGCCCGGCCCCAGGGGCGGGCCAGGAGCATCCAGATCACGCCGGAGACGGTCACCGCCATTCCCGCTTGCCAGGTGGCCAGGCCCAGAATCCGCGCAATGGGACCGATCAGCGAGACAAACGCCATCATCGCCATGGTGCAGGCCAGGTTGGCCACCAGCAGCGGACGCAGGTCGAAGGCCGGTGCGTCCTGGGGCGTTTCCAGGGTGTCGAGGGGCAGCTGTTGCATGTCGCTCATGAGTTATCCCAGGGCTGAGTGAAAGGGCAGGCGGCCGTCGACCATCACCAGCGGTCGACCGCGCACCTGTTCCAGGCTGCCGTCGACGCCATAGACGTCGCGCAGCAGTTGTTGGTTGACCACTTCCAGGGCCGGTCCGGCGGCGGCCAGGCGGCCGTTGTGCAGGACCACCACCTGCTGGCTGAAACCCAGGGCCAGGTTGATGTCGTGGACCACCACCAGGGTGATCAGTTGGCGCTCGCGGGTGGCCCGGGTAATGGCGTCCACCACCTGGCACTGGTGGTACAGGTCCAGGGCGCTGGTGGGTTCGTCCAGCAGCAGCACCCGGGGCTGACGCACCAGGGCCTGGGCCAGCCCCACCAGCTGGCGCTGGCCGCCGGAGAGGGCATCGATGGGGCGGTCGGCCAGGGCCGTCAGGTCCAGGTCCCGGAGCACCTGTTCGACCCCGTGCAGCACCGCGGCGCTGGGGCGGCCGGGGGCGAAACCGGCGCTGCGATGCCCGGCCATGGCGGCGCTGAGCACGGCTTCGAAGGCGCACAGGCGTGTGCGTTCCGGCAGGCTCTGGGGCAAGTAGACGATATGTTGAGCACGTTCGACCTGGGGCAGGCGGTTGAGGTCGACGCCATCGAGCAGCACCTGCCCGGTGGTTTTCTGCAACCCGGCGATGCCCCGCAGCAGGGTCGATTTGCCCGCCGCGTTGGGGCCGATCAGCGCGGTCAGGGTGCCGGCGGCCAGGGGTGGCAGGCTCACGTCGCGCAGTACCTGGCGGCTGCCGTAGTGCATGTTCAGGCCGGCAGTGCACAGCCCGGGCGTGGAGGAGGCGATAAGGCTCACAGGACACCTCGACGGTTGCGCATGACGATGGCCATGAAAAATGGAATGCCCACCAGGGCCGTGACGATGCCCACCGGCACCAGTACCCCGGGGATCAGGGCCTTGCTGGCGATGGAGGCCATGGACAGGATCAGCCCGCCACTGAGCACGCTGGCCGGCAGGAACAGCCGATGGTCCTCGCCCACCAGCAGCCGGGCGATGTGCGGGGCAATCAGGCCGATAAATCCGATGGTGCCGACAAAGGACACCGCCAGGGCCGACAGCAGGCTGATGCGCAGCAGCGACAGCAGGCGCAGGCGACCGACGTCGATGCCGAAGCTGCGGGCCCGTTCCTCGCCCAGGGTCAGGGCGGTCAGGGCCCAGCTCTGGCGCAGGGAAAACGGCAGGCACAGCAACAGCGCCAGGGCCAGCACCCCGAGCTTTTCCCAGGAGGCCCGGGCCAGGCTGCCCAGGGTCCAGAACACCAGTTGCTGCAGGCTGTCCTGGGTGGCGACAAACTGCAGCAGGGCCACCAGGGCGTTGAAGGCGAACACCAGGGCGATGCCGAACAGCACCAGGCTTTCCACGCCGAAGCCGCGCCAGCGTGCCAGCAGGTACAACAAGGCCACCGAGGCCAGGGCGAAGAGGAAGGCGTTGGCCGAAATCAGGTACTGCGCCGGCACTCCGGGAATGCCCAGGCCCAGGACAATGGCCAGGGCCGCGCCAAAGGCTGCGGCCGCGGATACGCCGAGGGTGAAGGGGCTGGCCAGGGGGTTGTCGAGCACGGTCTGCATCTCCGCCCCGGCCAGGGCCAGGGCGGCACCCACCAGCACCGCCATCAGGGCGTAGGGCAGGCGCACGTTCCACACGATCACCGCTTCGACCCGGGGCATCGAGCCCGGGTCCCAGAGCACCTGCAGCAGGCGCGAGAGGCTCATGCCCGAAGGCCCGGTGGTGATGTCCAGGGCCAGGGACAGCAGCAAGGCCAGGGCCAGCCCGGACAACAGCAGCACCCGGCGGCCATGGCGTCTTTGGTAGTGCCCTGAGGCAACGCGCTCCTGCACGTCGGTGGCAGCCTGGGTCATGGCACCAGGCTCGTGGTGAATACGCCGCTGGCGGGAATCGGCATGAAACGCTGGTACAGCTCCCGGCGGGTCTGGTCCGGGTCCAGGTCCTTGAACAGTTCAGGGTGCAGCCACTCGGCCAGGGCCTGGACCGCGATCAGGTGCTCCGGCGAGTCATAGAAGATGTGCCACAGGCCATGCACATTGCCCTCGCGCACCGCCCGCAGCTCGTTCAGCGGTGGGCGCTGGGCGGCCTGGCGCAGGCTGTCCCGAGCCTGTTGCAGGGTGGCGGAGTACCCCAGGGTCACGCCGCCCTGACCGGCAGCGAACACCCCGGTGGCCACGTACACATCCGGATCGCTGGAGAGGATGTACTCCACATTGAGCACACCAATGGGCCCGGGAATGCGCCCGTCGGCGATGTTGCGCCCGCCGGCCAGCTTGATCATTTCGCCGAAGTTGCCGGTGCCCGGCGAGCCGCAGCAATCCTGCAAGCCGGCGAGCATGTCGACGAAGATCTTCGGCTGTTTGACGTTGCCGGCCTTGGCCAGGGTTTCGCTGACCCGGGCCAGGGACTGCTGGTAGAAGGCGATGAACGCCTCGGCCTGCTGTTCACGGCCCAGGGCCTGCCCCAGCAGGCGCATGCTGGGCACGGTATGGCTCAGGGGATGGTCGCTGAAGTCGACGAAGATCACTGCCACCCCAGCGGCTTCCAGCTGCTTCACTGCCTCGCTGTCGGGGCTCGGCCCGTGGCCGCCGCTCAGGGCCATGATCGCCAGGTCCGGGTGCACTGCCAGGGCCTTTTCGACGCTGAAGGTTTCGGCGGAAGTTCCTCCTACCAGCGGCACCTTTTCCGCCTCCGGGAAGGCCTTGTGATAGGCCTCGTAGCCCTGTACGTCGAGGCCGCGAAAGTCCCCTTGCCAACCGGCGAGACGGGCGAAGGGATTCTGGCCTTCGAGCAGCGACAGGGAATAGATCATCCGGCCTTCACCCAGGAGGATGTGCTCGACCTTCTCCGGCACCTGGACCTGGCGTCCGGCCAGATCGGTGAGGGTCGCGGCGCTGGCCGTGGCGGCCCATAGCAGGCCCAGGGGCAGCAGGCCGAGCAAGAGCCCGCGCTGGGCGCGGCGCAAGAAATCACGGTGTGTCATGGGAGGTTTCCTTGAACGATTGAACGGCCCGGCGAGTGACGCGCTTGCGCCACCACAACAGCAGGCCGGTGATGTACAGCAGGGGTAACGAAATACCGCAGAGAAAAGCCAGCCAGGCGCCGGGTGTGCCCAGCAGCAAATGCCCGTGGGCAGCGGAAAACAGCGGCTTGACGGCCATGGGCCGGGCCGCCAGCCAGGTGAACAGTTCCGGGCGCGCGAGCCAGGCACCGCTTGCGGCGATCAGCAGCAGCGGTAGGCACAGCCACGCGGCGGCGAGGTTGTGCCATTCGCGCAGGCGCCGGGTGCCCTGGCTGCCGCGACGCAGGCTGGCGGCTTTCCACCAGCTGCGGCGCCCCGGCCACCAGAGGTACAAGCCGCTGCCCAGCGAGCCCAGCAACACCAGGCCGCACACCAGCACCAGGGTCGAACCCCAGGCCTGCGGCAACAGCAGGCTGCGGTGCAGCGCCACCAGCTTGGCCAGCCACAGGTCTTCGAAGACAAAGAAGCCCCGGGGCTCGCCGGTGTAGGGATCGATCATGGCGATGCCGGTTCCGGGGCGCTCCTTGAGGGCACCGAAGACGATCACATTGTCCGATTCGAGAAAGCCCTGGCGCGGCGGCGCCGCGCCGAAGACTTTGTGCAACTGCGGGTAGGCGTCGGAGGCGGCCCTGATCCAGGCCTCCTGTTCCAGCAGCGTGCGGTGCTCGCCGGGGGCCAGTTGCAGCATCGGCGCACCGACCTCCCAGCGCAGGATCGGTCCCTTGAGTTCCAGCAGCGAACCACTGAGGCCCAACAACGCCAGGAGCAACCCCAGGCTCAGGGCCAGCCAGCGATGCAGCCGGAGCCAGATTTCACGCATGGGCAGCATCGGCGACTTACCAGCGGTAGCGCAGGCTGGCGATGACGCTGCGGTCATAACCGGCGCTGCAATTGGTCAGCGAGCAGCCTTCGTAGTAGCGCTTGTCGGTGAGGTTGGTGGCGTTCACCGCCAGGCGCAGGCCCTTGGCCGCCGGGATCAGCTTGTCGAAGTCGTAGTGCACCGCCGCGTCCAGCAGGGTGTAGGAGGGCACGCGCTGGGTGTTGGCGGCATCGGCCTCGGTGGAGCCGATGTAACGCACCCCGGCGCCAAAGCCCAGGCCGCTCAGGGGGCCTTCGGGCAGGGTGTAGTCGGCCCACAGCGAGGCCATTTTTTCCGGGGTGTCGGTGGGGCGTTTGCCCTTCTCCAGCGGGTTGTTGCTCTTGCTCACCTCGGCGTCGTTGTAGGTCAGCGCCGCCAGCAGGTCCAGGCCCCGGGCCAGGCTGGCCTTGCCTTCGAGCTCGATGCCGCGCACGTTGATCTCGCCGGTCTGGATCTTGTTCAGGCGTTCGGCCGGGTCGGTGGTCAGGACGTTTTCCTGGGTCAGGTCGAACAGCGACAGGGTGATGTAGCTGTCGATGCCCGGCGGCTGGTACTTGATCCCCACTTCCGACTGCTTGGCGCTGGTGGGCTTGTACGGCGTGCCGTAGAAGTTGGTGCCCAGCACCGGGTCGAAGGACGTGGAGTAGCTGATGTAGGGCGCCAGGCCGTTGTCCGCCAGGTACACCAGCCCGGTGCGGTAAGTGAACTTCTCGTCGTCCTGCTTGCTCCCGGTATGCTCCAGGCGATTGTCGGTACGGGCGCTGGAGCGGTCCTGACGTCCGCCGACGGTGAGCACCCAATGCTCATCGAAGGTGAACTGCTGCTGGGCGTAGACCCCAACCTGATCGGCGCGCTGCACGGTATTGGTGAAGGGGGTGGTGGGGTTGAACACGCCGCCATGCACCGGGTTGTAGATGTCGATGGGCGAAGCGGTGCCGCCGCGCAGGTAGTAGTCCTCGCGGGTGCGTCGGTAGTCCACTCCCAGCAGCGACACCATTTGCGTGCTGCCCAGGTTCCAGCGGGCCTGGGCATTGTTGTCCAGGGAGTAGGTGTCGCCGACGATGCGAAAGCGATAGGCGGCGCGGTTCAAGGTGCGCAGGTCCGGGGCCAGGGACATGCCGCTGGCGGTGTTGGTCAGCAGGTTGACGTGGCCGTAGCGGGCGCTGGAATTGAGACTCCAGACGTCATTCAGGCGGTGCTCCAGCAGGTAGCCCAGGGAGTATTGGGTGCGGTCGTTGTCCAGCCCCGGTTCATCGAGGAAGACGTTGTGCTTGACCTTGCCATTGGGGTTGCCAAGCAGGGTGCCCCGGGCCGGCAGGAACACCCGCGGCGCGCCGAACGTGTCCTGGGTGTAGTCGGCCAGCAGGGTCAGGCTGGTGTCGTCGTTGGGTTTCCAGGTGAAGGAGGGCGCGAAGTACTGTTTGTCGTCCTTGATGTGATCGAACTGGGTGCCGCTGTCGCGCTCCAGGCCCACCAGGCGGTAGAGGAACTGCCCTTCATCGTCCAGGGGGCCGCTGAAGTCGAACTGGCCCTGGGCCCGGTCGAAGCTGCCACCCTGGATCTGCACTTCATGGAAGGGTTTGTCCAGCGGGCGCTTGCTGATCTGGTTGACCACGCCCCCCGGGGAGTTCTGACCGAACAGTACCGAGGCCGGGCCCTTGAGCACATCGATGCGCTCCAGGCCATAGGCTTCGACCTTGGGCCAGGCCTGGGCGGTATTGCCCTTGAGGCCATCGCGGAGCATGCCGGTGGTGACGTCGAAACCGCGGATCGAGAGGGTGTCGAAGCGCTGGCTGGCGGCGGTGGTATTGGCCTGGACCCCGGCGGTGTAGCGCAGCGCCTCGTTCACCGACTGCACCTGCTGGGCATCCATCTGGTCGCGGGTGATCACGGAAATCGACTGGGGAATTTCACTCAGCGAGGCATCGGTCTTGGTGCCGCTGAGGCTGCGCTTGGCCACATAGCCGCTTTGCTGGCCGGTGGGGGAGTCGACCTGGGTGGCGCTGATCACGCTGGTGTCCAGGGTCAGCGGCTGTTGCGGTTCGCGCTCGGCGTCCGCGGCCAGCGCGCTACCTGCCTGGGTCAACGTCAGGCCCAGGGCCACGCCGTGGATCAGGCACGCCAGCGGACTGCGGCGCAGGGTCGGGCGAGGAACCGCAGAATCGACAGGCCAACCTGAGGTGTTTCGGTGCGCAACGCTGGTGCCCATGCTTCACTCCGTGATGGGGATTAAATGAGAATGCAAACGTATCTCATTTGTGAGCATGGGTTAGGGCCTAAAACTTTGGCTTGAGCGATCATTTCTTTCGTTTGCGGTACGGCGGGGCAAGGTCAAGGGCAAGCGCGCCCGACTCAGCGCAGGGACTTGGGCGAAACCCCGAAGCGCTTGCGAAAGGCGGTGGAGAAATGCGCCGGGCTGTAGCCGACCCGATAGGCCGCGCTGGAGACATTGGTTTCGCCGCTGGCCAGCAAGCGGTAAGCCTCGCCCAGGCGCTGTTCCTGCAGGTAGGCATAGACGCTGGTGCCGAACACCTGGCGAAAGCCGGCGGTGAGCTTGCGCGGATTCAGACCCACCTGACGCGACAGCTCGGACAGCGACGGCGAGTCCTGCAATGAGTTGAGCAGCAGGTCCCTTGCGGCATGGATGCGTTCGATGTCCGCCGAGCTGCACAGGCTGTCCTGCAGTGGTCGGGACTCGGCATGGGCGAGGATGCCCTCGACTCCCAGGGCGGTGAGCTCCAGGGCCTTGCCTCCCAGGTAGAAGGAGCGGGTCGGGCCCTGCAGCGGGCAGGTGAAGATCTGCTGGGCCAGGGCCAGCAGTGGCTTGCTGGCCGGCTGGCAGAACAGCATCGGCCCGCCGCCGAGCGGGTCCAGCAGGCGCTCGGGTTCCAGGCCGGCATTGCGGATCGACGGGAAGTCCAGCTGCACCGTGGTGTAGCGCACCGGTACGCCACTGGCGAACAGGTGGTCGCCGCAGTGCTCGCCCTGGTTGGCCACGGCGCACAGGGTCGGGCCGCGAATTTCCACTTCCGGTTGGCCCTCGACCCGGCAATTGAGCTGGCCGCTGAGCACCAGGATGATTTTCAAACCTTGCCAGAGCGGCTCTTGCATCCACATCTGGCTGTCCATCAGCACAGTCCCGGTGGACAAGGTGATTTCCGGCACCACAGCCGCCGTGCCGGCGTGCTGCGGATTGGGAAACTGCAGGGTGAAATCCCTTTGGACAGGCTGCGGCGCAGCGTGGGGGCTGAGCATGGCGAACTCCCTGTGAACCCGAAAAAGAGGCCATAAGCTAGCAGGAAAATCCTCCCCTGTAATTAAGAATGATTATCCTTTAGCTTTCTGACCCCGTCCTGTCAGGGCCGGCCGGGGCCTCGCCGCGCAATCAAAAGAAAAAGCCGCGCAAACGAATGTCCTGCCGATTGCCGGGCCCTGGAAATTGCCGGTTAATAATCACTCTCATTTGCAGGCACGGCAGCCCTTCATGGATGACACCCCACGCAACAGCACCGCAGGAGCGCCTGTGGACCTTCATTTCCTTCCGCGCTGACGGCGTTTTCCCGTTCATTCCAAGGGCCTGGCACCTCAGGTCCGGGGCCGCTTTTTGCGTCAAAAAACTCAGGAGACAGCATGTCCACTTTCGATGATCTGCAGGATTGCCCCTCTTGGCCCGAGGCGTTTGTCCAGCACTATCGCCAGGCCGGGTACTGGCGCGATGAAACCTTTGGCGACCTGCTGCGGGTGGCTGCCCAGGCCTTCGCCGAGCGCGAGGCGCTGACCGATGGCGAACAGCGCCTGAGCTATCGGCAGTTGGACCTGCGGGTCGACCAACTGGCCGCCGGCCTGTACCGCCTGGGGTTACGGGCCGGGGACAACGTGGTCCTGCAACTGCCCAATTGCAGCGCCTTCGTCGAAACCTGCTTTGCCCTGTACCGCCTCGGCGTGCGGCCGATCTTCGCCTTGCCCGCGCACCGGCATCTGGAGATCGGTCGCTTCTGCGAATTCGCCCAGGCCCGCGCCTACCTGTGTGCCGACCGTGACGCCAGCTTCGATTTCCGGGCCATGGCCCGGGATCTCAAGGCCGGCAATCCGCACCTGGAGTGGGTGATAGTGGCCGGCGAGGCCGAGGAATTCACCGCCCTCGATGGCCTGTATGACCCGGCCCCGTCGCCGGCTTTCCCGGTGCCGAGTGCCGATGCCGTCGCCTGCTTCCAGTTGTCCGGTGGCTCCACCGGGATTCCCAAGCTGATCCCGCGGCGGCACAACGAATACCTCTACAACCTGCGGGCCAGCGTCGAGCGCTGCGGCTTGTCCAGTGCCAGCGTGTACTTGGCGGTGCTGCCCATGGCCCACAACTTTCCCATGTGCTGCCCGGGGTTCATGGGCACCTTGTCGGTCGGCGGGCGGGTGGTGCTCGGCCACTCACCGAGCCCGGAAGTCTGTTTTGCACTGATCGAGCGCGAAGCCGTGACCCACACCGCCCTGGTGCCGCCCCTGGCCCTGGTCTGGATGGAGGCGGCCCAGGCACGCGGACGCGGATTGCCGTCGTTGCAGCTGTTGCAGGTGGGCGGGGCCAAGCTCAGCTTCGAGGCGGCGCGGCGCATCGAGCCGGTACTCGGTTGCCGCCTGCAACAAGTGTTCGGCATGGCCGAAGGACTGATCTGCTACACCGACCCGCAAGACCCGCCCGAGCGGGTGCTGCACACCCAGGGCCGGCCCCTGTCGCCGGCTGACGAAATCCGCGTGGTGGACGAGCAGGACCAGCCCGTCCCGGTGGGGCAGGTGGGCCAGTTGCTGACCCGTGGTCCCTACACCATTCGCGGCTATTACCGCTATCCCGAGCACAACGCCCAAGCCTTCACCGCCGACGGTTTCTATCGTACCGGTGACCGGGTGCAGCTCACCGCCGACGGCTACCTGATGGTGGAAGGGCGGGACAAGGACCTGATCAACCGCGGCGGCGAAAAGATCGCCGCCGAAGAAGTGGAGAACCTGCTGCTGAGCCATCCGGCGGTGGCCGACATCGCCCTGGTGGCGATGCCCGATGCCTTCCTCGGCGAGCGCACCTGCGCCTTCGTCATTCCCCGTGGCCCGGCGCCCCGGGCTCCGGAACTGCTGCGCCATCTGCGGGCTCAGGGCCTGGCGGCGTTCAAGCTGCCGGATCGCTTCGAATTCATCCCGGCCTTTCCCCAGACCGGGGTCGGCAAGGTCAGCCGCAAACACCTGCGTGAGGCGATCCAGGCCTTGTACTTCGGCGCCGAGGCCGAAGCTCAGGTGGGAAGTGATGCCCGTGGCTGAACAACCAGGATTGACTGAACTGTTGCAACCGGTGCGCGGGCGTCTGCTGGCGGCGATGCTGCTGCAGGTGCTGGCGGCGCTGGTGGGCCTGCTGCCGCTGATTGCCGTGGCCGAACTGGCGCCGCTGTTGCTGGCGGGCGAGCTGGACGTGGACCGCGCGGGCTTCTGGCTGCTGGCCGGGGGCGGGGCCTTGCTCTTGCGCTTGTTGGGGTTGGCGGCGGGGTTGCAGATTACCCATTTGGCCGATAGTGACCTGCAGCGCCATCTGCGCCAGCGCATTGCAGCCCATCTGGCGCGGGTGCCCCTGGCCTGGTTGGGTGGTCAGCGGGAAACCGCCGAGCGGGTGCTGCTGGAGGATGTCGGTGCCCTGCATCAGTTGGTGGCACACCTGCCCAACAATCTGGTGGCGGCGTTGGTGGTGCCTTTGGCCAGCCTGATCTACCTGCTGACCGTGAGCCTGCCCATGACCCTGGTGGTGCTGGCGCCACCGCTGGTTGCGCTGTGGCGCCTGCGGGTGATGCGTACCCCGGCTTACCACGCCGAGCGCCAGCGCTTGGGCGGGGCCATGGGCGCACTGTCGACGGCGACCCTGAACTTTGTGCAGAGCATTGCCATGGTCAAATCCTTTGGCCGGGTGGAGCGGGTACAGGACGACTTCTTCAAGGCAGTAGAGGATTTTGCCGGTTTCTTCTCCCAGTGGGTCGAGCGCTGGGCCGGCCTGGGGGCCAGTGTCGAGGTGCTGCTCTCGCCTCTGCTGGTGCTGGCCCTGGTGCTGGTGGGCGGGGTGCCGCTGATTGCCGGCGGCTGGTTGCAGCCCGTGCAGTTGCTGGCGTTTGCCTTGCTGGGCCCGGCCCTGGCGGCGCCGGTGGCGGCTCTGGGGCATGGCGCCGATTCCCTGGTCCAGGGCCGGACGGCGGCGCAGCGCATCAGCGCGGTGCTGAGCACCCCGGTGCTGGCGCAGCCGGCGTTCTCCCGGGAACCTGAAGGGGCCCTGGTGACCTTCGATGCCGTGGACTTCAGCTACCCCGACGGCACCCAGGTGCTGCGGGGCATCGATCTGCGTCTGCAGCCCGGCACCCTGACCGCCCTGGTGGGGGATTCCGGGGCCGGCAAATCCACCCTGGCCACCTTGCTTGCGCGCTTTGCCGATGTCAGCGCCGGGGCGATCCGCATCGGCGGTGTCGACCTGCGGGACATGGACAGCGCGACCCTGTATCGCCAGGTGGCCTTTGTCTTTCAAGAGGTGCGTCTGCTGCGCGCCAGCGTCTTCGATAACCTGCGCCTGGGGCGCCCCGAGGCCAGCCTCGCACAGGTCGAGGAGGCGGCCCGGGCCGCGCAGATCCATGAGCGCATCAGCGCCTTGCCCGAGGGTTATCACACCCTGTTGGGGACCGGCGTGCAGTTGTCCGGCGGCGAGGTCCAGCGTCTGGGCATTGCCCGGGCCATGCTCAGCCAGGCACCGATCCTGGTACTCGACGAGGCCACTGCGGCCAGCGATCCGCAATCCGAAGCGGCGATCCAGCAGGCCCTGTCGCGGTTGGCGGCAGGGCGCACGGTGCTGGTGATCGCCCATCGCTTGAGCAGCATTCAGGACGCCGATCAGATTGCCGTGCTCCAGGGCGGGCAATTGCTGGAGTGCGGTCGGCACCAGGCCTTGCTGGATCAGCAGGGGGTGTATGCCGAACTGTGGGCGGCGGAGCAGCTTGGCGCTGCCGCGTTGGCGAGGGCCCTGCCATGATCGCTGCCCTGTTACGCAGCTTGCAGCCCAAGGAAGCCGGCCTGCTGCGCCGGGCGCTGCTGGCCATGGCGGCCAGTGCCTTGGCCCAGGGCCTGGCGCTGGCCTTGCTGCCCATGGCGTTTGCCTGTGTCTTCGACGCCGCGTCGGGCAAGGCGCCCTGGCTCTGGGCCGGGGCCTTTGCCGGGTTCGCCGGGCTGTGCCTGTGGTTGCGTCGTTATGCCCAGCTTGCCGGCTACAGGGCCGGGGCTGCGGCAGCGCAGTCGCTGAACCTGCGCATCGGCCAGCAGTTGGCGCGCCTGCCCCTGGAGTGGTTCGTCGAGCGTCGCGGTGCCGAGCTCAACCGTTTGGTGACCCATACCGTGGCGCAGATCATGAGTGCCCCGGCGCACCTGTTGCAGCCCATGGCCAATGCCCTGCTGACGCCCCTGGCGTTGCTGCTGGCGCTGTTTTTCTACGACCGTTCAATGGCCCTGGCCGCCCTGGCCAGTGTGCCCCTGCTGCTGTTGTTCTATCACTGGGGCGTGCGTTGGGGCGGGCAGGCCGAGCGCCTCAGCGAAGCGGCGGCCGGCGAAGCGGCGGCGCGGGTCCTGGAGTTTCTGCGTCAGCAGCCGCTGCTGCGCTCCTGCGGGCGCAACGCTGAAGGCTTCAGCCTGCTGGGCGAAGCCTTGCAGCAACAGCGTCAGGCTCAGCGCCGGGCCCACTGGCGCACCTTTCCGGCGGCCCTGGGGCTGGTGGTGGTGCTCCAGGCCGGCTACACCGCCGTGTTGCTGTGCGGGCTTTATGCGGTGCTCGGCGGCAGCCTCGGGGCCGTGCAATACCTGGCCCTGGCGGTGCTTGCCAGCTGCCTGGTGGAGCCCATGGGGGCCCTGGTCAACCTGGGCACCACCTTGCGCCAGACTCGCCACGGCGTGGACAGCCTGTGCCAGTTGCTGAGCCTGGCGCCCCTGCCGGAGCCGGCCGAGCCCCAGACGCCGCAGGGGCAACGGGTCGAGGTGCGAGAGCTGGGGCTGGTTCGCCAGGATCGTGCGGTCCTGCAGGACATCAGCTTCGAGCTGGAACCGGGCTCCCTGAACCTGCTGGTGGGGGCCTCGGGCTCCGGCAAGTCGAGCCTGTTGCGCTTGCTGGCGCGTTTTTGCGATGTCAGCAGCGGCGCCATCCTGCTGGGGGGCGTGGACCTGCGCCAGCTCTCGGCCCGGCAGCGCGACCAGGACATTGCCCTGATGTTCCAGGACTGTCCGCCGCTGGCCGCCAGCCTGCTGGACAACCTGCGCCTGGGACGCCCCGAGGCCAGTGAGGCGCAACTGATGGCCGCCGCCCACGCCACCGGCCTCGACCGCCTGGCCCAGCGCCTGCCCCAGGGCTGGCAGACCCGGGTGGGCGAGGGCGGCGTCAGCCTCTCCGGCGGCGAACGCCAGTGCCTGGCCCTGGCCCGGGTCATGCTCAAGGACGCCACCCTGATCCTGCTGGATGAACCCACCGCCGCCCTGGACGCCATCAGCGAAGCACGGGTCAACCGCAGCCTGCTGCAACTGGCGCGTAAGCACACGGTGCTGCTGGTGACCCACAAGCCGACCCTGGCCCCCGATGCCGGGCAGATCTTCCTGCTGGACCAGGGCCGCCTGGCCCAGCGCGGCACCCATGCCCAACTGATGGCGGCTGCGGGCCGTTATCGCGAACTGTTCCACGAGCGCGAGGCGATCAATCGCTGGCGCTTGCGACCCACCCCTTCCGTACCCCATAGGACCGTCCACCATGACTGATAACCCAGCACTGGCACGCGCTCATCCAGCGCACGCCAGCCTGAGTCATTCACCCCAAGGACTCTGCGCAGGCATTGCGCGGCTGCTCAACTACGAGCCCGAGGACCTGGAGGCGGATGCTTCGCTGATCGAGCAGGGCCTCGATTCGGTGAGCATCATGCGCCTGCCGGCGTTGCTGGCCGCCGAGGGCGTGACCCTGAGCTTTGCCGAACTCATCCAGCACCCGACCCTGGACGCCTGGTGGGCGCTGATCGAGGCCCGTCGCGGTCTCGCGGCGCCGCGCCTGCAGGCGGTAGCCGGCGCCGGCGACAACCCTGATTTTCCACTGACCTCCCTGCAACAGGCCTACTGGTTCGGTCGCGATCCGGGCATGCCCCTGGGGGGCGTGGGTTGCCACCTGTATCAGGAACTCGATGGCCAGGGCCTGGAGCCTGAGCGTCTGGAACAGGCTTTGCGCCGCCTGTGCCAGCGTCATCCGATGCTGCGGGCCTGCTTTGTCAATGACACCTGCCAGCGCATCCTGCCGCAGAGCCCCTGGCCCGGGCTCAGCGTTCACGACCTGCGCCAGGCTGGCAGCGTGGTCGTGGCCCAGACCCTGGAGCAGATTCGTCAGCGCCTGTCCCATCGCTGCCTGGAGGTCGGCCGCGGGGAAGTCTTCGATGTGCAACTGAGCCTGCTGCCCGAAGGCCGTAGCCGTCTGCACCTGAACATCGACCTGCTGGTGGCGGATGTCCTGAGCATTGGCATCCTGCTGCGGGATCTGGCCCTGATCCATGCCGGTCTCGAACAGCAACTGCCGGCCCTGGAGTGGGACTTTGCCCACTACCTGAAGGCCGAACAGGCGGCTCGGGCGCCGCAACTGGCGGCGGCCCGGGACTACTGGCTACCGCGCCTGGAGGATCTGCCCGACGGCCCGCAATTGCCCCTGGCCCAGGAGCCGCAGCAACTGGGCACGCCACGCTTCCGGCGTCTGGCCATGCGCCTGGATAAACACCAGGTGCAGGTCCTGGAGCACAAGGGCCGGCAGCATGGACTGACCCTGGCCAGCGTGCTGGCCTGTGCTTATGCCCAGGTGCTGGGGCGCTGGAGTGCCAGTCAGCATTTCCTGCTCAACGTGCCGCTGTTCAACCGCCAGGAACTGCACCCTTGCGTGCCCCATCTGCTGGCGGACTTCTCCAATCTGGTGCTGCTGGAAGTGGATCAGCGCCAGCCCCTGGATTTCTGCCGGCAGGCCCTGGCGCTGCAGGCTCAGTTGCACCGGGATATCGCCCACAGCGCCTGGCCCGGGGTCGAGGTGCTGCGTGAGCGTGCACGCCTGCGCCAGGGCGGCGGTCAGGGCGCACCGGTGGTCTTTGCCTGCAACCTGGGTCCGGCCTTTGTCGATGACACCTGCCGCCAGCAACTGGGCGAGCCCGGCTGGGCGTTGTCGCAGACGCCCCAGGTGTGGCTGGATCACCAGAGCTACCCCATGGCCGACGGCCTGCTGCTGAACTGGGACGCGGTGCAGGGGCTGTTCCCTGAGGGCCTGTTGGAGCAGATGTTCGAGGCTTATCGCGGTCTGCTGCTGTGGCTTTGCGAGCATGACTGGCAACAGGTGGCACCGCTGCCCCTGCCGGCCGAGCAGGAGCGGGTGCGCAGCGCGGTCAACGACTGCCGGCACGCGACCCCGGCCCGGCTGCTGCACCAGGGTTTTTTCCAGCAGGCCCAGGCCCATCCCGAGGGGCTGGCGCTGATCTGTGACCAGGGCCAGCTGAGCTATGCCGAGCTGGCCCGGCAAGCCCTGCAACTGGCGGGCGCCCTGGTGGAATGGGGCGTGCAGCTCGGCGAGGCGGTGGCGGTCAGCCTGCCCAAGGGCCGCGAGCAAGTGATCGCGGTGCTGGGGATTCTGGCGGCTGGTGCGGTCTACGTGCCGGTGGGCATCGAGCAGCCGCCGGCCCGGCGCGACGTGATCTATCAGCGTGCCGGGGTGCGTGTGGTACTCACCGACACGGCTCACCGCGACGGCGGCATCTGGCTCGCCGCACTGCGGGTGGTGACCCTGGCCCAGGTGCGCCCGGCAGTTGCCCTGGCGCAGCCGTTACCGCTTGCGGCGGATGCCCTGGCGTATGTGATCTTCACCTCTGGCACCACCGGTGAACCCAAGGGGGTGGAGCTTTCGCACCAGGCAGCGATGAACACCATCGAGGCGCTCAACCGGCGTTATCGGGTCAGCGCCGAGGATCGGGTGCTGGGCGTCTCGGCCCTGGATTTCGACCTGTCGGTGTACGACCTGTTCGGCCTCTTGAGTGTCGGTGGCGCCCTGGTGCTGCCGGCCGACGCCTTGCGCAAGGAGCCCCAGGAATGGCTGCGCCTGATCCGCGAACAGCGGGTCACTCTGTGGAATTCGGTGCCAGCGCTGCTGGACATGCTGACCTTGCAGGTACGGGACGGTGCCGGCCTGGCGTCGTTGCGCCTGGCCATGGTTTCCGGGGACTGGGTCGGCCTCGATCTGCCCCGTCGCCTGCGCCAGGCGGCGGGGCGTGACCTGCAGTTCGTGGCCCTGGGTGGCGCCACCGAGGCGGCGATCTGGTCCAACTACCAGGACGTGGACGCGGTGCCCGGGCACTGGCGTTCGATCCCCTATGGCCGGCCCCTGGACAACCAGTGCTTCCGGGTAGTGGACAGCCAGGGCCGGGATTGCCCGGACTGGGTGCCCGGTGAGCTGTGGATTGGCGGCGCCGGCGTTGCCGCGGGCTATCGCGGCCTGCCCAGCCTCAGTGCCCAGCGCTTTGTCGAGCATGACGGCGGACGCTGGTACCGCACCGGCGACCAGGGGCGCTACTGGGCCGACGGCACCCTGGAGTTCCTCGGGCGCCTGGACCATCAGGTCAAGGTCCGCGGCTTTCGCATCGAGCTGGCGGAAATCGACGCGGCCCTGGAACGCCACCCGGCCATCAGCCGTGCCCTGAGCCTGGTGCTGCCCGGCAGCGAGCCGCAGCTGGCGGCGGTGCTGGTGGCCAACGAGGCGCTGCCACAGCCCCAGGCCCTGCGGCAGTGGCTGGGTCAATGGCTGCCCGAACACATGCTCCCGGACAGCTGGCTGACCCTGGCCGAACTGCCGCTGAGCAGCAACGGCAAGGTCGATCGCGCCGCCTTGCTGTGGCTGTTGCAGGAGCAGCGGCGCGGCATCCAGCCACAGAGCTGCGAGGCCCCGCAAGGGCCGTGGGAAGAGGCCGTAGCCGCCCTCTGGCAGGAGTTGCTGGAGGTGCCACAGGTGGGCCGGCACCAGGGCTTTTTCGCCCTGGGCGGCAACAGCCTGCTGGCAGCCCGCTTGATCGAACGCATCGCTCGGCAGTTCCAGCTGGAACTGTCGCTCAAGGACTTTTTCAACGCGGCCACCGTGGCCCTGCAGGGGCAGTTGCTCGCCTCGCGCCGGGAACAGCGGCCCGTCAATCAGAACGCAATGGTGGAGGGCGTGTTATGACGCTGCAGCAACTGCAACAGGATCTGCAACAACTGGGCGTGGAGCTCTGGGAAGAACAGGGCCGCCTGCGCTATCGGGCTCCGGCCGGGGTCATGGACGAAGCGCGCCTGCAGCAGCTTCGGCAACACAAGGACGCGCTGCTGCAACAGCTGCAGGCGGCGCAGATGCCGACCCTGGAGGCCGATCTGCCGGCCCGGGAAGAACCCTTCCCGCTGACCGATGTGCAGGCGGCCTATCTGCTGGGCCGCACCACGGCGTTCAGCTTTGGCGGCGTGGCCTGTCACGGTTATCTGGAGTTCGCCCAGCAGGACCTCGACCCGCTGCGCCTGGAACAGGCCTGGAACCAGCTGATCGCCCGCCACGAGATGCTCCGCGCGGTGGTGCTGGAGGAGGGCTACCAGCGCATCCTGCCCCAGGTGCCGCATTACACCATCGCGAGCCACGACCTGAGCCAGGACGACGGCAGTGCCTTGCATGCCTTGCGCGAGCGCATGGAACTGCGCCGGGCCACGCCCCAGCAATGGCCTTTGATCGAACTGTGCGTGAGCCAGGGCCGCGACACCTCGCGGCTGCACCTGTCGGTGGATCTGCTGGTGTGCGACTACCAGAGCGTGCGCATGCTGCTGGCCGAGTTGCAACAGCTGTACCGTGGCGAGGCCCTGCCGGCACCGGCGCAGATCAGCTTCCGCGACTACGTGCTGGGCGAGCGGCGCCTGCGCGAGCAACCGCGCTACCAGCGCGACCGTGACTATTGGTGGGCGCGGGTCGACAGCCTGCCGGGGGCGCCGGAGCTGCCGCTGCTGGGAGCACCCACCGGGCCACGCTTCCAGCGCCGGGCCATGAGCCTGGAAGCGCGGGACTGCAACGCGCTGCGCCTGAATGCGGCCGCCGCCGGGGTCGGCGTGTCGGCGGCGATCCTGTCGGCCTATGCCGAAACCCTGGGCCGCTGGAGCCGTCGCGGGCACT
Source organism: Pseudomonas sp. JDS08PS003 (assembly GCF_045013505.1). Lineage (NCBI taxonomy): Bacteria > Pseudomonadati > Pseudomonadota > Gammaproteobacteria > Pseudomonadales > Pseudomonadaceae > Pseudomonas > Pseudomonas sp. JDS08PS003. Next base: position 4,308,436 of record NZ_CP120724.1, on the reverse strand, counting down.
TCTGCCTGAGCCTGACCCTGCTCAATCGCTTGTCGCTGCACCCCCAGGTGGATCGCCTGGTGGGGGATTTCAGCTCGGTGGAACTGCTGGAAGTGCAGACCCTGCAAGGGGGCAGTTTCGGCCAGCGCAGCCAGCAGTTGCAGGAGCGCCTGTGGCAGGACATGGACCATCGCCTGTGCTCGGGCATCGAAGTGCTGCGCGAGCTGGCGCGGCGCAAGGGTCAGGATGCGGCGCTGATGCCGTACGCCTTCACCAGCACCCTGGGCGCGGGTGGCGAAAGCGGCGGCGGGGCCTTCATGCCGGGAGCCGAGCTGGTGTTCGGCATCAGCCAGACTCCCCAGGTGCTGATCGATTGCCAGGTCAGCGAACGGGACAACGGTCTGGCGATCAACTGGGACATTCGCGAAGGGGTATTCAGTGAGGCGCTGCTCGACGACCTGTTCGATACCTTCGAACGGTTGCTCAAGCGCCTGGCCCGGGAACCCTCGGCCTGGACCCTGGACGATTGCCTGGAATTGCCGGCGGCCCAGCGCCTGCAGCGCGAGCTGGTGAACCAGACAGCGGCGCCGTTGCCCGCCGGAGGGCTGCATGAGCCGTTCTGGCGTCAGGCGGCCGCCACGCCCCAGCGTGTGGCCTTGATCCAGGGCGCCGGGCAACTGAGCTACGGCGAACTGGCCGGACGCGCCGAGGCCGTGGCCGAGGCCCTGCTGAAGGCCGGCTGCCAGCCGGGCGAGCGGGTCGCGGTGTGCATGGACAAGGGCCTGGAGCAGGTGATCGCGGTGCTGGGCATTCTGCGGGCGGGGGCGGCCTACCTGCCCCTGGACACCAATCAGCCCGAAGCCCGGCGCCAGTTGATCCTGGACAACGCCGAGGTCGGCCGGGTGCTCAGTCAGTCCTGGTTGAGCGATGAACTGTGCTGGCCGGCGCGGGTGACTCAGGTGATCCAGGTCGATCAGAGCCCGCTGGCGGCGCAAGCTCCGTTGCCGGTGCAGGACATCGATCCGCAGCAACTGGCCTATGTGATCTACACCTCCGGCTCCACCGGGGTGCCCAAGGGCGTGATGATCAGCCATCAGGCGGCGCTCAATACCATCGTCGACATCAACCAGCGCTTTGCCATCAACGCCGAGGATCGGGTCCTGGCCCTGGCCAGCCTGGGCTTCGACCTGTCGGTGTACGACCTCTTCGGCCTGCTGGCAGTAGGCGGCGCACTGGTGCTGCCGGACCCGCAACGCCGCGCCGATCCGTCGCACTGGGCCGAGTGCGCCCGGGAGCATGGGGTGACCCTGTGGAACTCGGTGCCGGCGCAATTGCAGATGCTCACCCACTACCTGCAGGCGGTGCCGTCCATGGCTCCTGCGGCCCTGCGTCTGGCGCTGCTGTCGGGGGACTGGATTCCCCTGAACCTGCCGGCGGAGGCTGCGCAACTGTTGCCGCAGTTGCGGCTGATCAGCCTCGGTGGGGCCACGGAAGCGGCGATCTGGTCGATCTACTACCCGATCACCCAGGTCGATCCGCAATGGCGCAGCATTCCCTACGGCGCGCCTCTGGCCAACCAGCGGTTCATGGTCCTCGACGAGCAGGGCCGCGACCGTCCCCAAGGCGTGGCCGGCGAGCTGTACATCGCAGGTAGCGGCCTGGCCCTGGGTTATCTGGGGGATGCCGAGAAAACCGCCGAGCGTTTTGTCGATCATCCACGCAGTGGCGAGCGCCTGTACCGCACCGGCGACCTGGGCCGCTACCTGGAAGATGGCCTGATCGAGTTCCTCGGTCGCGAGGATTTCCAGGTCAAGGTCCGCGGCCATCGCATCGAACTGGCGGAGGTGGAGAGCGCCTTGCTCAGCCATCCCCATGTGGAGTCCGCGGTGGTGGTGGCCGCGGGCGAAGGGGCCTTCGATCGGCGTCTGCAGGCCTGCCTGCGGGCCAGTCTGCGGGACATGCCGCTGGCGTGGCCGGAGCACTTGGAGGCGCGCACCCAGGCAGCGGCCCAGGCCGTGCGCGGCGATCTGAGCGATGCCCTGGTCAGCGAGATGTCGGCCTGTGTCGAGCGCGCCGCGCTGCTGTCCATGGGCCTGGCCCTGCAGCGTCCCGGGCTGTTCCAGCAGGTGGGACAGAGTCACTCCCTGGAAGAGGTGTTGGCCTTGAGCGAAGTCGCGCCGCGCAACCAGCGCTTGATCCGGCGCTGGTTGCAGGCCCTGGCCAAAGAAGGGCTGGTGCAGCATGACCGGCAGTCCGGTGGCTACTCGGACCTGCGGGTGCAGCGCGAGGAATACCGTCAGCTGTGGCAGCGCATCGAAGCCCTGGAGCCTTCCGTGGGCTGGGGCGCCGAGGTCCTGCGTTATTTGCGCGAGAGCCAGGAGCAACTGCCGGCGCTGATGAGCGACCAGCTGGACCCGCTGCATCTGCTGTTTCCCGAGGGCCGCACCGACACCGCCGAGGGCGCCTACCGCAAGAACCTGATCAGCCAGTACCTGAACCAGGCAGTGTGCGCCGCGGTGCAGGAGATCATCCGCCAGCGTCCCGCCGGCCAGCGCCTGCGCCTGCTGGAGATCGGCGCCGGGGTCGGCGGCACCAGCGCCGATTTGATCCCGGCCCTGGACGGCCTGCCGGTGGACTACCAGTTCACCGACCTGTCGCAGTTCTTCCTCAATGAGGCCCGGGAGCATTTCGCTGCCTATCCCTGGGTCAGCTACGGGCTGTTCGACCTCAACCAGGATCACTGGGCCCAGGGCGTGGCTGCCAACTCCCTGGACGTGATTCTCTGCGCCAACGTGCTGCACAACTCGCGGCATGCCAGCCGGGTGCTGGCGCGGCTGCGGGAGATGCTGGCCCCGGGTGGCTGGCTGATCTTCATCGAGGCCACTCGCGACACTTACCAGATCATGGCCTCCATGGAGTTCAAGGAAGGCCTGAGCGCTTTCGAAGATTTCCGCGCGGAACTGGACACCACTTTCATCCGTCGCGAGCAGTGGCAGCAGTTGCTGCTGGAGGCCGGGGGCGAAACCCCGCTGTGCCTGCCCCAGGCCGATGACGCCATGTCGCAGATCGGTCAGCACCTGTTCATCACCCGCTTCAAGAGCGAGCGCCAGACCCTGGAGCCCGAGCAACTGCGTGCCCATCTGGCCCAGCGTCTGCCGGACTACATGATCCCGGCGGACTGGCAGATCCTCGATGAAATGCCCCTGACCGCCAACGGCAAGGTCGACCGTCAGGCCCTGGCCCGGATCGGTGTGGCCGGGCCCGAGCAACAGGTCAACAGCGGCGCGGCGCCCCTGGACGATCTGGAACGCAGCATCGCCGAGGTCTGGCAGACCCTGTTGCGGGTGCCGGCGGTAGGCCGTGAGCAGGGCTTCTTCGAGCTCGGCGGCGACTCGCTGCTGGTGGCCCAAGTGGTGGGCCGCCTGCGCGAAGCCTTGCCCCAGGCCCGGCAGTTGCCCTGGAGCGACTTGCTGCGGCAGTTGATCAACCAGCCCACGGTAGCGGCCCTGGCCGACTACCTGCGCGGGCAAGGGGTACAAAGCGATTCGCCTCTGGTGCGCATCAGCGACAAGGCCCAGGGCCCGACGCGGATCTTCGTCCACGACGGCAGCGGCACCCTGGCGCCGTACCGTGCGCTGTTCGCTGCCCTGGGGGAGGAAGCGCCCCTGGAAGGGCTGGTGCTCAACGATGTGCCGGGTTACCTGGCGCTGGAGCCGGCCACGGCGATTCGTCAGCTGGCCGAACGTTATGCCGACACCCTGCAGGCCGAAGGCCGGCGCCAGGTGAGCATCGTCGGCTACTGCCTGGGCGGGTTGCTGGCCACCGAACTGGCGGCGTGCCTGGCGGCGCGCTCCATCGAGGTGCTGCAACTGAGCGTGATCAGCAGTTACCGGGTGCCGTTCATGATCGAGGATGACCTGCTGGCCGAGTACGTGTTCGCCCGGGTGATGCAGGCCGATCCGCTGGCCCTGGGTTACCCCGAGGACGAACAGGCCATGGAACGCAGCATCGCCCGGGTTCTGGCCCAGACCCCGGGGCGGGTGCCCCAGGGTTCGCTGCTGGCCTTGAGCGACGATGGCCAATGCACCTCGGCCCTGGCCTGTCTGCAGCGCCTGGCAGAGAAGACCCCGGAGCAGCGCCTGCAGGCAATTGCCGAGGCCATGCGCCATGCCGGTTCGCAACTGAGTGACCTGGACTGGCTGCAGGAGCAACTACGGGTGCTGCGCCACAGCCTGGCGGCGGTGGCTCTGCATGAAGCCACGCCGTATCAGGGGGACATGCTGTTCATTCGCCAGAGCGGCGAGGTTCAGGTGCTGCCCGGCATGCACCGCGACATGAGCGCCTACTGGCAGGCCCTGTGCCTGGGTGAGCTGCGGGTGGTGGATGTGCCCGGGGATCACTTCAGTTGCATGCAGCAGCCCCAGGTGCAAGCCGTGGCCCAGGCCTTCGATGCCGTCACCGAGGTGGCGGCATGAGTGGGGCGGTCATTGGACTGGTTGGGGCCTATGGCAACGTCGGCCGTCAGGTGGCGCAGCTGTTGGCCGGCCACGTAGCGCTGCGCCTGGGCGGGCGTGACCCGCAGCAGGCCGAGCAGTTGAACCAGCAGTTGGGGGCGTGCGCCGAAGTGCGCGCCCTGGACCTGTGGGATGAGTCGAGCCTGGCCGATTTCTGCGCCGGCTGCGCCCTGGTGATCAATTGCGCCGGGCCCAGCTACCGGATTCTCGATCGGGTGGCCCGGGTCGCGCTGGCGGCGGGCGCCGACTACCTGGATGTGGGCGGCGACGATCCGCTGCACGAGCGTCTGGCCGGGCAGGTGCCCGAAGGGCGCCGGGTGCTGTTGTCGGCGGGCATGCTGCCGGGGCTGTCGGGGTTGTTCCCGCGGTTGCTGGCGCAGTCCTTCCAACGCGTGGATGAGATGCGCTGCTATGCCGGTGGCCTGGGGCGTCTGTCCGCCACGGCCGCCGAGGACTTCCTGTTGAGCCTGGGCAACGGCTTTGGCCAGGCCCAGTGCGGCTGGTGCGAGGGACAGGTGGTGCGCAGCACGGCGAGTGCCGAGCAGCACCTGGAACGGGACTGGCTGCCGGTGGCCGGGGTGCAGGCCTATCCCTACTTGAGCACCGAGCAGCAGCGCTTGTTCAGCGAACTGCAAGTGCCTCACGGCCAGGGCTTCAACCTGTTCGAGGGCGGGCAGTTGGCGGCCGCCCTGCAGCGTATCCAGGGCTCGGCGCCAGAAGCGCGCCACTGTCCGCAGAATGTGGCCGCGCTGGTTCAGGCCAGCGCCTTGGATGTCGCTGGACGGCACCCGTACCAGCTGCTGGCGGTGGAGGTCGACGGCCTGCGTGACGGCCGCCAGCAGCAGGCCAGCGCCTGGCTGCGGGCCGGCGACGGTTCGCGGCTGACCGGCAGCGTTGCGGCGTTCTGCGCGCTGCATTGGCAGCTATTGCCGCAAGGCCTGCACTACGCGGCCCAGGTGCTGGATGCCGAGGCCTGCCTGGAACAGGTCTGTCAGTGGTTGCCGGACACCCGGGTCAGCCTGGGCCACAGCGCCGGTACCCCACTGGTCGAGCTAGAGGAGGGTGTGCTGTGAGAAAGGCTCCCAGTGCCTGGCTGCGCCGTTACCCGCAGCCGCAACCGCCACGCTGCCGGCTGGTGTGCCTGCCCCATGCCGGCGGCAGTGCGAGTTTTTTCAATGACTGGCGCCGTCAACTGCCGGCGGATGTCGAGCTGATTAGCGTGCAGTACCCGGGGCGCGAGGAGCGCCTGAGCGAAACCTGGCCCGGCAGCCTGGAGTGGATGGCGGGCACTATCACCCGGGCCCTGTCGGACCTGGTGGACCGGCCGCTGGTGCTGTTCGGCCACAGCATGGGCGCGGCCCTGGCCTATGAAGTGGCAGGGCGCATGCAGCAGCAAGGCTCGGCCCCTCAGCGGCTGATTGTGTCCGCACACCCGGCGCCCCATCGCCAGCGCCACAGCGAGCTGCACCTGGGGTCGGACGAGGCGTTGCTGGCGGATGTACAGCGCCTGTCCGATGGCGCGCCGTCACTGTTGGACGACCCGACGCTGCGGGACCTGTACCTGCCGGCACTGCGTAATGACTATCGGCTGATCGAGTCCTATCGCGGCGACATCGGCCGTGCCCTGGACCTGCCCCTGAGCGTGTGCCTGGGCGGCCAGGACACTGAAGTCGATGCGGACGAAGCCTATGCCTGGGCCGAGGTCAGCGCCCAGGTCACCGACTTCCAGAGTTTCCCCGGTGGGCACTTCTATTTGCGCGAGCAGCAGGCCGAAGTGCTGCGGCACCTGACCCGGCTGCTGGCGGGCCACGGCGAGCAGCCGTGGCAGTGCTGGCCCTCGACCCCGTGAATTTTCCTTTGGTAGTAATCGACATGAAAACCCCCGAGCAATGCAGCGCCCTGGATGACATCCGCTGGGCGATCGACACCCTGGACCAGCAGATCATCCAGGCCCTCGGCCAACGCCTGGCCTACGTCAAGGCGGCCGCGCAATTCAAACCGACCCAGGACAGCATCGCCGCGCCGGAGCGGGTCGCGGCGATGCTCCCGCAGCGTCAGCAATGGGCCGAGCAGGCAGGCCTGGACCCGATGTTCGTGGTGCCGCTGTTTGCCCAGATCATCCACTGGAACATCGCCCAGCAAGTGCGCCATTGGCGCGTCCAGCGCGGGCTTGAACAAGGAGTCGGCGATGAATGAGTCGTGCCTGTCCGGGCTGACCCAGGCCCTGCGCGAAGGCGAGGCCCAGGCTCGGCGCAATAGTCGCGCGGTACTGGTGGTGTTCAGCCTCGCCGCCGAGCGCCTGGAGCCATTGCGGTTGTTTGCCGCCAACCGCCAGGTGTTCGGCCAGAGCCTGTTCTGGTCCAGCGACCAGGGCGCTCTGGCCCTGGCGGGATTCGGCTGCACCGAGGAAATCAGCCCGCCGGCCGCCGAGCGCTTTGCCGCCACTACCCAGGCCTGGCACCAGCTACTGGAGCAGGCCCATCAGGTCGGCCCGCGCAAGGCCTATCTGTGCGGCGGGTTCGCCTTTGACCCCCAGGGGCCGCGCAGCGCCCAGTGGCAGTCGTTTGCCGCCACCTCCCTGGTGCTGCCGCGGATTCTGTTGTTGCGCGAAGGCGAACAGCAACACTGGCTGTTCAGCCTGTGGATCGAGCCTGGTGCCGATGTGGCCCATTGCGCTGCCGGCCTTGCGGCGGAATGGAACCTGTTGCAGGCCCGCTATGCCCATGCACCGTCACTGCAGGTGCCGGCGGGCACCCGGCAGGACGACGATGCCCTGGGCGCCGAGCAGTGGCAGGCCACGGTCGCCGGCGCCATCGACCGGATCAACGCCGGTGAACTGAGCAAGGTGGTGCTGGCCCGGGAAGTCTGCCTGCGGGCCCAGCGCAGCATTCCCTGCGGGCCCTTGCTGGAGAACCTCAGGGCGGCCTATCCCCAGGCCTTCCTGTTTGCCTTCAGCCGAGGCGACAGCTGCTTCCTCGGCGCCACCCCAGAACGTCTGGTGCGCGTGGCCCGGGGCACCTTGAGCACCGTGGCCCTGGCCGGCACCTGCGCCCGCGGCCAGCACGATCAACAGGACGCCGAACTGGGCCAGGGCCTGATGGACAGCGCCAAGGATCGCCACGAACACGCCCTGGTGGTGCAGACCCTGCGCGAAGCGCTGCAGCCCTATTGCGCCATGCTGGAAATTCCTGCGCAGCCGCAACTGCACCGCCTGGCCCACGTCCAGCACCTGCTGACCCCGGTGCTGGGGCGGCTGCGGCCCCAGGTGGACCTGCTGCAAATAGTCGACGCGCTGCACCCGACCCCGGCGGTGGGCGGCCTGCCCCGGGCCAAGGCCCTGGGCTATATCCGCGAGCATGAACAACTGGACCGTGGCTGGTACGCCGCGCCGGTGGGCTGGCTGAACGCCGAGGGCGATGGTGAGTTTGCCGTGGCCCTGCGCTCGGCGCTGATTCGCGGCAACCAGGCGCACCTGTTTGCCGGCTGCGGCATCGTCGGCGAGTCGGACCCTCTGAGCGAATATCAGGAAACCTGCCTGAAGTTGCGCACCATCGGCGAAGCCCTGCGTCCGCAACCGGCCAGCACCTACGAAAAACGCGGCCTCTCCCTGTAGGAGCCGGCTTGCCGGCGAACCGCGCAGCGGCCAGTGGGCGCGGTTTGTGGCGAGGGAATGTGGCGCTCTTGCGGGCCTCTTCGCTGGCAAGCCAGCTCCTACGGATGAGCAGGTGTGCACCTGTAGGAGCCGGCTTGCCGGCGAACCGCGCAGCGGCCAGTTGGCGCGGTTTGTGGCGAGGGAATGTGGCGCTCTTGCAGGCCTCTTCGCTGGCAAGCCAGCTCCTACGGATGAGCAGCTGCGCACCCTTGTAGGACCCGGCTTGCCGGCGAACCGCGCAGCGGCCGGTTGGCGCGGTTTGTGGCGAGGGAATGTGGCGCTCTTGCGGGCCCCTTCGCTGGCAAGCCAGCTCCTACACAAGCCAGCTTCAGCTGGTGGGGACGGCGCTGGGGGGCGGGCCGGCGACTTTGTGGTTGGGCTTGGCCCGCAGCAGGGCGTTGATGGCCTGGCCATAGTCCTTGCCCGCCAGGCTCATGCTGTTGTTGTGGGTGCCGCCGGGCACCAGCAGCAGTTTCTTCGGCTCCAGGGCGGCCTTGAACAGTTGCTGGCTCAGGCGCGGCGGCACGTAGTCGTCTTTGAGGCCGTGGACCACCAGCAAGGGCATGCCGATCTCGCGGATCTTGTCGATGGAGTCGAACTTCTGCGACATCAGCCAGCGCACCGGCAGGGAGGTCTTGGTCGCCGCTGCTGCGGCATCGGCCAGGGTGGTGAAGGTGGATTCGACAATCAGCCCGCGAGCGGCAATCGGGGACTTGTCGGCGGTGGCATTGCGCCCCAGTTCGGCAGCCAGGTCGATGGCCACCGCGCCTCCCAGGGAGTGACCGTAGATCAGGCGTTTGCTGGCATCGGGCTGCAGCGCCTTGAGCCGCTCCCAGGCCACTCTGGCATCTTCATAGACGCTGGTTTCCGAGGGCAGGTCGCCGTGGCTCTGGCCAAAACCCCGGTAGTCGATGGCCAGCACCGAGTAGCCCAGGGCGTGCAGTTGCTCGATGCGAAACAACTGGCCGGTAAGGTTCCAGCGCACTCCGTGCAGGTAGAGGATCGCCGGGGCATCGGCGCGTTGCGCCGGCCACCACCAGGCGTGGATGTTCTGCCCGGGCTTGAAGTTTTTCGGCTTGAGCTCGAGCTCCTGCACCGTGCTCGGCAGGCCGCGGTACCAGCCGGCCGTGCCAGGCTCGATGCGAAACACCAGTTGGCGTTCCTTGTGTTCGAGCACCGCGCAGCTCACCGGCAGGCCGACCAGCAGCGCGGCCATGCACAGCAGGGGAAACCAGCGACGGCGCAGGCGCTGGGACAGGGTTGGGGACATGGAAGGCTTCACCACAGAACAGTCGAAAACGCGTTTTAACAGATGTGCCGGGATGGCTGCAGGGATTTCGGCGCAGTGGTCAGTGGCAAGGGTTAGCAAATGCTACGGGAGGGGGGCAGCGCCGTGGCCAGCCGCTAACGCAGTGGGCCACGACGCGGCTGAGGTTTTAGAAGTTCCAGCGAGTGCTGAGCATCACATTACGCGGGTCGCCGTAGTACGACGAGTTGTAGAAGCCGATGTTGGTGAAGTACTTCTTGTCGAACAGGTTGTTGACGTTGAGGGTGGCCGAGACGTTCTCGGTGATCTGGTAGCGGGCCATCAGGTCCACCAGCCAGTAAGGGTCCTGGGCGAATTTTTCCTCGGTGCCCTTGCCGTAGTTGCTGAGTATCTTCCAGCCGGTGCCCTGCCAGCGGACGCCGCTGCCCAGGGTCAGTTTGTCGAGGCTGCCGGTCAATTTGTAGCTGGTGTAGAGGTTGACCTGATCTTCCGGTTCCCAGGTGGAGACCTTGGCCCCGCTCTGGTCGCGAATGATCTTGTGGGTGTAACCGGCCTGCAGCTGCCAGCCGGGGGCGAGCTCTCCGGAGATTTCCGCTTCATAACCCTTGGCCTTGGACTTGATGCCCTTGGAGGCATAGTCCAGCCCGGGGGTAGTGGGGTTGGCGTTATAGGCCAGGTCATCCACCGGGCGGTTTTCTTCATGCACCTCGAAGTAGGCCAGGCTGGAGTTCAGGCGACCGTCGAAGAACTCGCCCTTGAGGCCGACCTCGTAGTTGGTGCCTTCGTCGGGCTTGAGCACCTTGTCGTTGCGGTCGCGGTAGTCGTCCTGGGGCAGGTAGATCTCGGTGTAGCTGGCATAGACGGAGAAGTTCTGATCGAGGTCGTAGACCACCCCGGCGTAGGGAATGACCTTGCCGGTGTCCTTGGTCTGGCTGGTGCCGCTGACCTCGTAGTTGTTGACCCGGCTGCCCAGCAGCAACGAAAGATCATCGTTGAGGCTAAAGCGCGCGGTCATGTAGCCGGCACTCTGGCGGGTGGTCTCGTCGTTCTTCTTGGTCATGCTGCCCCAGTCGGGCTTGGGGCTGTGCCCGTCCCAGTTGAAGTAGTCGTAGAAATTGTTGTGATTGGTGGCGTTGGTGAAGTCCCGGCCTTTCCAGTGCGAGTTGGAAATCGATGCCCCGACCACCAACTGATGCTCGCGCCCCAGCAGGTCGAAGGGGCCCGTGGCGTAGAGGTCGCCGCTGTCGCTGACGGTTTCGCCGGTGTACTTGCGGGTCAGCAGCGAGGCGATGCCGGTCTCGGCATTGGGCGACATCAACGAACCCAGGGGGGCGTTGTAGCCATTGATCTGGTGGTTGTACTGGGCCTTGGCCACCCAGCCGTTGGCGAAGCTGTGCTCCAGGGTGCTGAACACGGTGCGGGTGTATTGCGACCAGCGGCTCCAGCTCGCGCCGTTGTTGTAGGAGCGCGAGGTGCTGATGGCGTTGCCCTTGGAGTCGTACAGCGAGCTGCTGCCCGACCAGCTGGAACCCTTGGGGTCGTTGTCCTGATAGTCGGCGCCGACGGTCAGCAGGGTGTCCGGCGACAGGTCGAACTCGAGGATGCCGTAGTAGACGCTGGTCTGGCGCTGGTAGTGGTCAAGGAAGGATTTCTTGTCCTGATAGGCGGCGACCATCCGGCCGCGGACATTGCCGCTGTCGGTCAGGGGGCCACTGACATCGACCTGCGAGCGGTAGTTGTCCCAGGAGCCGGCCCCCAGGTCGATGTGTCCGGCGAATTCGGCGGTGGGTTTCTTGCGCACCATGTTGATGGTGCCGCCGGGGCCCCCGGCACCGGTGAGCAGGCCGGTGGCGCCCTTGAGGATTTCCACGCGGTCATAGATCACCGTGTCGGTGAGGGTATGGCCCGAGGAGTACTGCGCGTCCTGCAGGATCGGAATCCCGTCGTACTGGAAGTTCTGAATGGCAAAGCCGCGAGAGAAGTAGCTGGTGCGGTCACTGTCGTAGGTGGCCACGGTGATGCCCGGGGTATGGCGCATCACGTCGTCGATGGAGTTGAGGCCGAAATCGTCCATGGCCTGGCGGGTTACCACCGAGATCGACTGCGGGGTTTCCCGGGGTGTCAGCACCAGCCGGGTGGCGGTGGCGATGGTGCCGGGGGTGTAGGAGCCGGAGCCTTCGGTGATGGTCCCCAGCTGGTTGGTGCTGACGGTGGTGGCTCCGAGTTCCACGCGTTCGCCGCCGCCGGCCCTGAGCACTCGATAACCCGCACCTTCGGCCACCGCTTGCAGGCCCTGGGGCGCCAGCAGGCGTTGCAGGCCTTCGCCGATGGCGAAGCGGCCGCTCAGGCCTGGGCTGTGCTTGCCGGCGCTGAGGCTGGCATCGACGGCGATCATGGCCCCGGATTGCTGGCCGAAAGCCCCCAGTACCTGATCCAGGTTGCCTGGGGCGATTGCGTAGTCGTGGCGCTGGCTGTCGGCCACTTCGGCGTTGGCCTCGGCGGCCAGCAGCGGCAGGCTGGTGCTGGCGATCGACAGGCCGATGAGGAACGGGCGCAGGGCCGCGGCAAGGGGCGTGAGGCGGATGTGCATAAGAAAGTCCATGGGTTGGGAAGGGTTGGCGCCGAGCTGTTTTCCAGCTTCTTCCCTGGTCTTGATGCGTGAGATTGGAAAAACTGCCGCCGTCCTGGAAAAAAATCAGGCTGCCGTCACGGAGGCCCAATAGCCCATGACCCGCTGAATGCGAATGGGCAGGGTTCGGGCCAGCAAGTCGAGGCTGGCGTCCGGCTGGTCGAGGGAGAACGAACCGGATACCCGCAGCCCGGCGACCTCGGCGGCGCAGCGCAGCAGGCCCGGACGATAGCGGTCGAGTTCGGCGATCACCTCGCCCAACGGCATGCGTTCGGCGATCAGCAGGCCCTGGGTCCAGGCGCTGGCCGCGGGGGCCACTGGCGTTATGGGGCTCATGCGTTGCTCGATGTCCACCTGCTGGCGCGGGCCCAGGACCTGTCCGGGCCCCTGAGCCAGACTGACCGAGGCGCTGCCGCTCAGCAGTTGCACCCGGGTGCCGTGGTGTCCCGGCAAGCCGACGCTGACCATCAACTGCGACAGCGGTGCCAGGTTGATCCTGGCGTCGGCGGTGACGATCCGCACCGGCGCGGCGTTGCCCAGGGTCAGCAGCAGGCGCCCGCTGTTGAGCCGTAGTTGCGGTCCTTGCACGCGGTCCTGAAGATCCACCGTGGTGCGGGTGTCCAACTGCAGCGCCGTGCCGAGGGCCAGTTGCAGTTGACGGCGTTCGCCGGTGGCGGTGTGGTAGTCGCTGAACAGCTGCGGCAACAGCAGCCGCTCACGCACGCTCCAACTGCTGGCGGCCACCACTCCAAGGCCGACGACGCCCTTGAGCAAGGTCCGTCGCGAAGGGTGGCTGCGGGCCTGGAGCAACTGCCGGGTGCGAGCGGCGGGCAGGCTGCGGGTGCTGTCGCGCAGGTCCTGGCCGAGCCCGGCCAGGCGTTGCCAGGCCAGTTCATGTTGCGGGTCGGCCCGGCGCCAGGCCAGGCACCCGGCCTGTTGCTCGACGCTGCTGGTGCCCGACTGCAGGAGCACCAGCCATTCCAGGGCCTGATCCAGTACCCGGTGATCCAGCGCGCCCTGATCGTCCATGGGCTCAAAGGCGCTCATGCCGGGTACACCGCCGCGTAGCAGTGGCGGTAGGCCTTGAGCATGGCTTTCTGTACCACGTTGACCGAGAGCTGCAGGCGCTCGGCAATCTGCGGGTAGGTCAGGCCTTCGAGCTGGGACAGCAGAAACACTTCCCGCACCCGATGGCCCAGTCCGTCCAGCACCTGACCCACGGCGTCCAGGGCTTCGAGCACCAGCAGGCGGGTTTCTGGTGAAGGCTGGTGTTGCGGCTCCAACTGCGCCAGGGATTCCAGGTAGGCCCGCTCCAGGGCCTGGCGGCGGAAATACTGGCCGCACAGCCGGCTGGCCACGGTGTTCAGATAGGCCCGGGGTTCACGCAGTACCGGCAGCTGTTCGCTGCGCAGAATCCGCAGGAAGGTGTCCTGTGCCAGGTCCATGGCCTGGTCCTGGTTACCGAGCTTGCGTCGCAGCAGTTGCACCACCCAGTTGTGATGCTGGACGTAGAGCTCGCCCACGGCGTGCTGTAGCGAAGAGTTGGGCACCATCGATAGGGGTTCCGGGACCGAGGCGGGCGAAAAGGGTGTTTATGGTAATGCTTCTCATTAGTGAGCGCTCAAGTTTTTATCGCTGCCGGCCAGGGTCTGAGTACGCCGGGCTTGTCGCTCATATAGTTGTAGGTTACAACTAAATATTCCACGAGCGAGGTCACCTTTATGTCGAGCCCATCCGCAGGTTTCATCCCGCAATTGCGCCAGGCTTCCCGGCAGATGGTCCGTGAGCTGGGCTTCATGCACAGCACCCTGGCCGCCACCGACTACTCGCCCTCGGCAGTGCATGCGTTGCTGGAGATCGGCCAGGGCAATGCCTTGACCGCTGGCGATCTGGTGACGCTGCTGGGGCTGGAAAAATCCAGCGTCAGTCGTCTGGTGCGCAAGCTGGTGGAGGCCGGCGAGATCAGCGAACAGGCCGATGCACAGGATGCCCGCTCGAAGCGCCTGCACCTCACCGCCCAGGGACGCCAGACCCTGAACGGTATCGACCGTTTTGCCCAGGCCCAGGTGGCCGCAGCCCTGGTGCACCTGAGCGCGGACCAGCAGCTTTGCGCCTCGACGGGCATCGCCGACTACGCCCGGGCACTGCGTGCGGTGCGCCTGGGCGAGGCGCCCGAGCCGCCCGCGTGCTGGTCCATCGCTCGTGGCTATAGGCCGGGGGTGATTGGCCGCATTACCGAAATGCATGCCTGCTACTACGCCGCCCGCGCCGGTTTCGGCCAGGCCTTTGAAAGCCTGGTGGCAGCGGACATGGCTGAGCTGATGGGACGTTTGCACAACCCGCGCAATCAGGTCTGGGTGGCGCTGCAGGGTGAGCGGATTGTCGGTTCCATCGCCATTGACGGGGAGGGCGCGGACGGCGAGGCGATCCTGCGTTGCTTCATCCTCGATGATTCGGTGCGTGGCCAGGGCTTGGGCCGACGGCTACTGGTCGAGGCCCTGGGGTTCTGTGACCAGTGGGGTTTTACAGCCACCCGCTTGTGGACCTTCAAGGGCCTGGATGCGGCGCGCACGCTCTATGAGCAACACGGCTTTGAACTGGTGCAGGAGCAATTGGGCGAGCAGTGGGGTGCAGCGGTGACTGAACAGTGTTTCGTGCGGGCCGGCGCAGCTTGATCGAGGCGGCTGCCGGGTGCTGGCTTGAGCTCGCTGGTTGGCGCCCCGGTGGCAACAGAGAGTCGGCATCGGTGTTAGGGTGAGCCCCCTGGTTGTGCCGACGCCTTGAGCGTCGGTCTTGAAGACATTACCGATCTGTGGAGAAGCACCCCATGCAAGCCATCAAGCTCAGCCTGCCGGCATCCCTGGACAACCTGAAAACCGTGGCGCAGCCGGATCCCGGCCAGCCCGGTGCCGGTGAGATCCGTGTGCGCATTCATGCCTGTTCCCTGAACTTTCACGACTACGCGGTGGTGACTGGCGCACTGCCCACCGCCGACGGACGGATTCCCATGGCCGACGGTGCCGGGGTGGTGGAAGCGGTGGGCGCAGGTGTCAGCGAGTTCCAGGTTGGGGATTCGGTAGTCTCCTGTTTCTTCCCCCACTGGCATGACGGTGGCCCGGCCATCGCCGACTTCAGCACCACGCCGGGCGACGGCGTCGACGGTTATGCCCGTGAAGTGGTGATCCAGCCCAGCCATTGGTTCACCCATGCGCCCAAGGGCTACAGCCACGCCGAAGCGGCGACCCTGACCACTGCCGGTCTCACTGCCTGGCGTGCACTGGTGGTGGACGGCGGGCTCAAGGCTGGGGAAACCGTGCTGGTACTGGGCACCGGCGGAGTGTCGATCTTCGCCCTGCAACTGGCCAAGGCCATGGGTGCTACGGTGATTGCCACCTCTTCGTCGGACGCCAAGCTGGCCAAGGTTCGTGAGCTGGGCGCCGACCACACCATCAACTACCGCACCCAGCCTGAATGGGGTGACGAAGTACTCAAACTGACTGGCGGCCGGGGCGTCGACCATGTGGTGGAAGTGGGCGGGCCGGGCACCTTGCCGCAGTCCATCACCGCTTGCCGTATCGGCGGTCATATCGCCCTGATCGGCGTGCTCACCGGTTGGGCCGGGCCGGTGCCGACGGCGGCGCTGATGGCCAAGCAGCAGCGCCTGCAGGGCTTGATCGTCGGCAGTCGCCAGCAGCAGATCGAGATGGTCCGTGGCCTGGAAGCCACCGGCATCAGGCCAGTGATCGACAGCACCTTCCCCCTGGCCGAGATCGCCAAGGCCTTCGCCCATGAAGCCTCGGGCGCGCACCTGGGGAAAATCTGCCTGACATTCTGAGGCGTTGATCGCCCACGACCGGGCCCACTACGGACGCGGCCAGATCATCCTGCGCGACCCGGTCAGCGGCGTGATCTGTGGCGGCACTGAACCCCAGGCAGATTCCCATATTGCGCTGTGGTAGCCGGTTGTGGCGTTCGTGCTGTCAGGGGCAGCGCGGCGTTCGTCTGAACATGGCAAGTCCGCAGATGAGGCATGAGCGGGGCGGGGCAGCTACGGCAAAGGCAATGAAAGAAGATGTGTCGGCGAGCGATATTAAATAGAATGAGTCTCATTTGATTTAACGTGCCACGCCGGGTGCCCTTGCCATGAATGACGCCGTACTGCCAACGGAGCACACCTTCGACAACCTGTACCGTGATCACCGCAGTTGGCTCGAAAGCTGGCTGCGGCGACGCCTGGGCAACGCCTGGGATGCCGCCGACCTGAGCCAGGACACCTTCCTGCGTGTGCTCGGCAGCACCCAGCCCCTGGCCCAGTTGCAGGAGCCACGGGCCTATCTGCTGACCGTGGGCAAGCGCTTGCTGATCAACTTCCATCAGCGGCGCAGTCTCGAACAGGCTTACCTCAACGCCTTGGCGACCCTGCCCGAGGCCTGCGTGCCCTCGCCTGAACAGCGCTGGATCGTTCTGCAAGCCCTGCAGGCGCTGGACGAGCTGCTCGATGGCCTGCCGCATCGGGTGCGCCGGGCGTTTCTCTGGAGCCAGCTGGAAGGCCTGGGTTACCGCGAGATTGCCGAGCGCCTGCGGGTGAGTGAGCGCACGGTCAAGCGCTACATGGCCCAAGCCTACGAACACTGCCTGCTGGTGGAGCTGTGACCACGTCCACCGGCAGCGATCCGCGTCAGGTCGCCCGCGCCGCCGCGCGCTGGCTGGCCTTGCTGGAGTCGGGCAGCGCCAGCGAGAGCGACCAGCAGGGCCTGCAACAATGGCGCGAGCGCTGCGCCAGCCACGAACAGGCCTGGCAGAAAGCCCAACTGCTGCGCCAACGCTTCGCCGCGCTGCCCACGGCCCTGGCCCTGGCCAGCCTCGATCGCCCGCAACCGGGACGTCGGGCGCTGCTCAAGCGCGGCCTGGGGGTGGCACTGCTGGTGCCGAGTGCCTGGTGGCTGAGCCGGCAATTGCCCCTGGAGGTGTGGCGCGCCGACCTGCACACCGCCACTGGCGAGCGCAAACAGGTGCCCCTGGCCGACGGCAGTTTCCTGCAACTCAATACCGCCACGGCGGTGGACCTGGACCTGGCGGCGCGCCGCCTGACCCTGGTGCAGGGCGAGATGGCGCTCAAAGTGCCGGGCCGCTCGGCCCTGACCCTGTACACCGACTTCGGCCGGGTGCGGGTCAGCCAGAGCGAAGTCTGCGTGCGTCAGGAGCGCATCGGCTGTCGGGTGTCGGTGCTCAGTGGCGTAGTGCAGGTGCAGCCTTTGCAGGGGCCTGCCCTGACCTTGCACGGCGGGCAGCAGGTCAGTCTGCAGGCTTCCGGCGCCGGGTTGCTGCAAGTCTTCGACAGTGCGATACCCGGTTGGCGCGAAGGGGTATTGATGGCCCAGGACCAGCCGCTGGGGGATTTTTTGCGCGAGTTGAGTCGTTACCGCAGCGGTGTGTTGCGTTGGGATCCGGAGTTGGAGGCGCTGCGGGTCACCGGCAGTTTCCGCGTCGATGACACCGACCGGGTGCTGGCCTTGCTGGCCGCCAGCCTGCCGCTGGAGGTGCAGGCGCGGACGCGGTTCTGGGTCACGCTGCGCTCGCGTAAAAAACTGGCTTGAGGGCTGTCCCCTTTTTTCCAGGTGCCTGTCATTGCAGGTAAGTGAACGAAAAAGAGAGCCTCTTCAATGCCCCGCGTCATGCCTGCTGCTGTGCGTCCCTTGTTGCGTCTGAGTCTGCTGCTGAGCCTGAGCGCCAGCCCGTTGCTGGTTCCCTTGAGCTGGGCCGAGGAGGGTGGCCGCCGCAGCTACCAGGTGCCGGCCGGCAGCCTGGGCGCTGCCCTGACCCGGTTTGCCGGGCTGTCCGGCGTCGATCTGGCGGTGGACCCGGGGCTGGTCGAAGGGCGCAGCAGCCCCGGGCTTTCCGGTGAGTTCGCGGTGCAGGAGGGCTTTGCCCGACTGCTGCAGGGTTCGGGTCTGCAGTTGCACGCCGTGGGCGAACAGGCCTACACCTTGGCGCCGGTCCCCGAGGCAGGCGGCCTGGCGCTGCCCGCCACCTCGATTCTCGGCAGCGATCTCCCAGGCAGCGGCGAGCCCTATGCCGGTGGCCAGGTGGATCGCAAGGGCGGCCAGGGCCTGCTCGGCGACCGCGATTTCATGGACACCCCGTTCAACCTCACGTCCTACACCGCCGAGGCGCTGAAGAACCAACAGGCGCGAACCCTCGGCGACGCCGTGGCCAGCGACCCCTCGGTCCGTACCACCAACCCGGCCAGCGGGCGTTTCGAGCAGTTCTCGGTGCGCGGCTTCAGCCTGTTCAACAGTGACGTGTCCTACGGCGGCCTGTACGGGATCCTGCCGACCTACGCCATCGACATGGAAATGGTCGGCCGCCTGGATGTGCTCAAGGGGCCGGGCATGCTGCTGGGCGGCATTGCGCCCCGGGGCAGTGTGGGGGGCGGCATCAACATCGAGCCCAAGCGCGCCCAGGACACGCCCTTGACTGAGTTCACCGCCAACTACGCGTCCGCCGGGCAGACCGGTGGCGCGGTGGACATCGGCCGGCGTTTTGGCGAGGGCAACCGCTTTGGCCTGCGCTTCAATGGTGTGCGCCAGTCCGGCGACACCGAGTGGGACCACCAGCAGCTCCAGCGTGAAACCGGAGTCATCGGCCTCGATCTGCGTGATGAGCGGCTGCGCCTGTCCCTGGACCTGGGGCACCAGGAGCGCCACGCTGACGCGCCGATCGAGCGGGTCGAAGTGGCGGCCACGGCGAAAATGCCCAAGGCCGAAGACATCCGACACAACATCGCCCAGTCCTGGACCTACGCCCATTCCAAGGACAGCTTCGGCGCGCTGCGCGGCGAGTACGACCTCAGCGATTCACTGATGGTGTATGCCGCTCTGGGGGCGCGCAAAGGCAACTACGACTTTCTGCGTCATGCGGTGCAGGTGACCAACAGCGCGGGCGACTTCACCGTGACCCCGCGTACCTTCCGTCGCGATGAAGACGTCAAGACCGCCGTCATCGGCCTGCGCAGCGGGTTTCAGACCGGGCCGATCGGGCACACGGTGAACCTGAGTCTGAACCGCTTCAACATGGATTTCGACAACGCCGGCGAGCGCTACCTGCGCCGTGTCAGCAACCTCTACCGGCCGGTGGAGCTGCCGTTGCCCGGGCGCCCCAACCGCATCGACACCAGCACCCACACGGAAAACCGTTTCACCAGCCTGGCCCTGGCCGACACCCTGAGCTTTGCCGAGGACCAGGTGCTGCTGACCCTGGGCGCACGCTTGCAGCGGGTCCAGGTCAGCACCTGGAGCAACGGCGTGCGTGACGAGCCGGTGAATGATGAAAAGGCCCTGTCCCCGGCGCTGGGCCTGGTGGTCAAGGTCAGCGATCGCCTGTCGCTGTACAGCAATTACATGGAAGGCCTGAGCCAGGGCGAAACCGCGCCGACCACGGCGACCAATGCCAATCAAGTGTTCGCGCCGTACCGCAGCAAACAGGTGGAAGTCGGCGCCAAGTACGACCTGGGCAGCTTCGGTATGAGCGCCAGCCTGTTTCGCATCCAGCAGCCGTCGTATGTCTACGACGAGAACAACAACTTCAAGCCCGATGGCCAGTTGCGCAACCAGGGCCTGGAGCTGAATGTCTTCGGCGAACCCCATGACGGTGTGCGCCTGCTGGGCGGGCTGATGCTGCTCGACAGTGTGCAGACCGAAACCGGTAAGGGCCTGTATGACGGCAATCGCGGCACCGGTTCGCCGGTGGTCAACGCCAACCTTGGCGCTGAATGGGACATCGACAGCTTGCGCGGCCTGACCCTGACTGCTCGGGCGATTCACTCCAGCTCGCAATACCTGGACCCAGCCAACCAGCAGAAAATCCCTGGTTGGGAACGCTATGACCTGGGGGCGCGCTACGCCTTCGAGCTGGGCGAAAAACCGATCACCCTGCGCGCCAGTGTCGAGAACGTGCTCAACACCACCTACTGGGCCTCGGCCGCTACCTCGTCCGACAGCGCGGCGGGGTTGACCTTGTCGACGCCGCGCACCTGGCTGGTGTCGGCCACGGTGGGGTTCTAGGGCCGTCCTCGAACATTGCGCAGCCGCTGTCGAACCTTCTTGCAGCGGCTACCGGGAACCCGGTAACCGCCCTATGCAAGGTTCAATGCGCTGGCTTGAGCTCGGGCGTGGCGTTGGCCCGGGCGATGACAGTGAGGATCGACAGCGCAGCGATGACCAGCCCTGGCGAGGTGGCCAGCAGGACCCCGGCGGTGCCGGCGCCGGCGGCGAGGATCTGCCCGGCGGCCAGGGGCCCGGCCACCGAGCCCAGGCGGCCGATGGCCACGGCAGCGCCCACGCCGGTGGCACGCACTGCGGTCGGGTAGGAGGGCGGTGCCAGCGCGTAGAGCACCAATTGTGCGGCCATCACGAACAGCCCTGCGGCAAACCCGGCCATGGCCATTGGCACAATGCCCTGCGACAGCCCGACCCCGGCCAGCGCCGCCAGCAACCCGGCGTACACGAACAGCACCACTTTGAGCCCGTTGCAACGGTCCAGCAGCAGGCCGCCGAGCAACGAACCGAGGGCGCCGCCGATGTTGAACAGCATCTGCACCAGGCCCGCCTGGGGTTTGCTGAAGCCCTGTTCGAGCAGCAGCGAGGGCAGCCAGTTGAGCAGCATGTACATCACGGTCAGGGTGAAGAAGTAGCTGAGCCACAGGGCCAGCGTGGTGCGCGCGCGACCTTCGCCGAACAGCGCCTGGGCGGTGGAGGAACGCTGGGTGCCGGCGCTGGCGGTGTGTTGGCGAAAGGCACTGGATTCGGGCAGCAACCCGGCCATCAGCGGCACCACCAGCAGCGGCGCCAGGCCGCCGATGATGAAGGTGGTCTGCCAATGTTCGCTGGAGAACATCGCCACCACTGCCGCCAGCGCGCCACCCAGGGGCACGCCGCAGTACATGATGCTGATGGCCGTGCCCCGGCGGCGTTCACTCACCGCTTCGGCGCACAGGGCGATCAGGTTGGGCAGCGCCGCGCCGAGGCCGAGGCCGGTCATGAAACGCACCAGCAGCAGGCTCGAATAACTCTCGACGTAGGCCGTGCACAGCGAGAACAGGCCGAACAGCAGCACCGCGCCGACCAGGATCTTCTTGCGCCCGATACGGTCGGCGACCCAGCCGCCGAAGAACGCCCCGGGCAGCAGGCCGATGATCCCGGCGCTGAACACCCAGCCCATCATCTTCGGGTCCAGGGCGAAGCTCTGGCGCAATCCGGCAGCGGCGGTGCCGGCCGCTTGCAGATCGAACCCCTCGATCAGCGCAACGATAAAGCACAAAGCGATGGTCAGCGTCGAACGACGCGATGGACTGTCCATGGGCAAACCTCATTGTTGTTTTTGTTGTGGTGGCCAACCGGACGCCGGGCCTGAATGCGCCGGTGCTGGTGGCTGGTGATTAAGATAACAAAGATAACTAAAAAATGAATAGCGCCTTAATTTCAGCCAATAAATGCAAATAAAGTGATTTAAATCAGATATATAAACTGACAATAATGATTTGTTTAAAAAATAGATAATATTATTAATGTTCGATTATCGGTCATTTGTGGTTGACGTAAGGCTTGGGCTGTTTCCATTCTCTGTCCGCGACGTCGGCTGCCAGGCCCTCGCTCGACACCTAAAACAACAACAAAAAATGGACATCGGACATGCCAAATATCCCCACCAACGCCGTTGCTGCGGCGTCAGCTTCCTGTGTGCCCAGTCGCCCCACGCGGCTGGCTCTGGCCTTGCTGGGCTTGAGCCTGTTGCCTGGCCCACTCTGGGCGGCGGGTTTTATCGATGACAGCCACGGCACCCTGACCCTGCGCAATTACTACCTGGATCGCGACTACAAGGACGATGGGGCGAAGACCGCCGCGCGGGAATGGGCGCAGGGTTTCATCATGAACATGGAGTCGGGGTTCACCGAGGGCAGCGTCGGTTTCGGCCTGGATGTGCGCGGGCTGCTGGGGGTCAAGCTCGATTCCTCGCCGGACCGCAGCGGCACCGAACTGCTGCCGGTGTCGGCCAGCGACAAGCGTGCCGCCGATGAATACTCGCGGCTGGCGCCCACCGCCAAACTGCGCTTTGCCCAGACCACGGTGAAGACCGGCGATGTCTCGATCTTCCTGCCGTTCGCCTTTGCCAGCCCGTCGCGCCTGCTGCCGCAGACCTTTCGCGGCACCACCCTGAGTTCCAGGGACATCGACGGCCTGACCCTCAACACCGGCTACATCGACCGCATCAACAAGCGCGACTCCACCGACTACCAGGCCATGACCATTGCCTCGCCCAACCGGCGTTTCAATGCCACGGCCAGCACCTCGCACCTGGCGTACCTGGGGGGCGACTACCAGGTCAACAAGGACCTCAGCCTGCGCGCCTATCACGCGCAGGTGACCGACCTCTACCAGCAGGACACTCTGGCCCTGCTGCACAACCTGCCCCTGGGCGATGGCGTGCTGAGCAGCGACCTGCGCAGTTTTTTCAGCCGGGAAGACGGCAGTGCCAAGGCCGGCCGGATCGACAACCGCAACCTCTCGGCGCTGTTTGGCTACAAGTTCGGCGGGCACCGGGTGAGCCTGGGCTACATGTATTCCAGCGGCGACACGGCCACGCCCTACATCTCCGGCACCGAGTTGATGGGCATGAGCGAGCTGACCATGAGTTCGGACTTTCTCAATGCCAAGGAGCGCACCTGGCAAGCCATCTATGACTATGACTTTGCCGCCTCCGGCCTGCCCGGGCTCAAGAGTCGGCTGCGTTACGTGCGCGGCGACAATATCGAGCTGGCGGCCTTCAATGCCAGTGAGCGCAAGGAGCGCGAGTTTCAAATGGAGTTGGGGTACGTGCTGCAGAGCGGCCCGTTGAAGAACCTCGGGCTGGTGGCGCGCAAGTCGATCTATCGCAATGATTTCCCGGCGGGCGCGGCGTTCCGCGATGAAAACCAGACCCGCTTCCTGGTGCTCTACACCTTGCCGATCTGGTAGGCCCGCAAGCGCCTTGCTGCGTCAGCGTGCCGGCCCTGTGCCGGCACCTTGGGTTCAGTCCTGGTAAACCTTCTTCAGCAGGCGCAGCAGCTCTTCGCGCTCCCCGGCGCTCAAGGCCGAGGTGGCGTCGACGTCGCTTTGCGCGGCGATCTGCTTGAGCTCCTTGAGCAGGGTTTCGCCGGTCTTGCTCAGAAAAATCCCGTAAGAGCGCTTGTCCGGCTTGCAGCGCACCCGCACCGCCAGAGCGCGGCTTTCCAGTTTGTTGAGCAGGGGCACCACTTGCGGCGGCTCGATGGCGAGGGCGCGAGCCAGGTCGGCCTGCATCAGCCCCGGGTTGCTGTCGATGATCGCCAGGGCCGAGAACTGTGCGGGCCGCAGGTCGTGGGCCGAGAGCCGGCCGATCAGGTTCTGGAACAGCTTGAGCTGGGCGCGCCGCATGGCGTAGCCAATCAGTTCGTCCAATGCCGAATCCAGCGGCGCCTGGACCTCGGCGTTGGCGGGTGGGGCCTCGCGCGGGTCGGCGAGGGGAGCAGGCTTGGCCATGACAAAAACATCCTGGGTCGGTTAACAAGGCTATCCAGTTTGCCGGGGTCGGCCGCTGATAGCTACGTTTGCCTATGTTGGCAGGCGTTGCAGAAGGATTTTTCCAGGGCTAAGGAAAATGGTTAATCTGATTAATAGTTAATTGACATAACTATATTTGCGGTTTAATTTCGATCCATCTTCAAGCCAGAACAAGAGAGCATCGCCATGAGCAACTACGAAGGTCGCTGGACAACGGTCAAGGTCGAAATCGAAGACGGCATTGCCTGGGTCATCCTCAATCGCCCGGAAAAACGCAACGCCATGAGCCCGACCCTGAACCGGGAAATGATCGACGTGCTGGAAACCCTGGAGCAGGACCCGGCCGCCGGCGTGTTGGTGCTGACTGGCGCCGGTGAAGCCTGGACTGCCGGCATGGACCTCAAGGAGTACTTTCGCGAGGTGGATGCCGGCCCGGAGATCCTTCAGGAAAAAATCCGCCGCGAAGCCTCCCAGTGGCAGTGGAAACTGCTGCGCATGTACGCCAAGCCGACCATTGCCATGGTCAACGGCTGGTGCTTTGGTGGCGGCTTCAGCCCGCTGGTTGCCTGCGACCTGGCGATCTGCGCCGATGAGGCGACCTTCGGCCTCTCGGAAATCAACTGGGGCATCCCGCCGGGCAACCTGGTGAGCAAGGCCATGGCCGACACCGTCGGTCATCGCCAGTCGCTGTACTACATCATGACCGGCAAGACCTTTGGCGGGCAGAAAGCCGCAGAAATGGGCCTGGTCAACGACAGCGTGCCCCTGGCGCAACTGCGTGAAGTCACGATCGAGCTGGCGCGCAATCTGTTGGAGAAAAACCCGGTGGTGCTGCGTGCCGCCAAGCATGGCTTCAAGCGTTGCCGCGAGCTGACCTGGGAGCAGAACGAAGACTACCTGTACGCCAAGCTCGATCAGTCGCGCCTGCTGGATACCGAAGGCGGACGTGAGCAGGGCATGAAGCAGTTCCTCGACGACAAGAGCATCAAGCCCGGCCTGCAGGCGTATAAACGCTGAGCCCGGCCGGCGAACGGCGGGCGCATCCCGCTGTTCGCCATGCCCCTGGCATTACTGTTACACCGCTGCGCTGCATTCCCGACAAAGACAACAAGAGGAATCACCATGCTGGACGTGCCCCTGCTGATCGGTGGCCAGTCGCGCCCCGCCGGCGACGGTCGAACCTTCGAACGCCGCAACCCGGTGACCGGCGCTGTGGTATCGCGCGTGGCCGCCGCGACCCTGGACGATGCCGACGCCGCCGTGGCCGCGGCCCAGGCCGCATTCCCCGCCTGGGCGGCTCTGGCCCCCAACGAACGCCGCAGCCGTCTGCTCAGGGCCGCCGAGCAATTGCAGGCCCGCAGCGGCGAATTCATTGCCGCCGCTGGCGAGACCGGGGCCATGGCCAACTGGTACGGCTTCAACGTCCGCCTGGCGGCCAACATGCTGCGTGAAGCAGCGTCGATGACCACCCAGATCAACGGCGAAGTCATTCCCTCGGATGTCCCCGGCAGCTTCGCCATGGCCCTGCGCCAACCCTGCGGCGTGGTGCTGAGCATTGCCCCGTGGAACGCCCCGGTGATTCTCGCCACCCGGGCCATTGCCATGCCCCTGGCCTGTGGCAACAGCGTGGTGCTCAAGGCTTCCGAACTGAGCCCGGCGGCTCATCGCCTGATCGGCCAGGTGCTGCAGGACGCCGGCCTGGGCGATGGCGTGGTCAACGTCATCAGCAATGCCCCGGCCGATGCCGCGGCGATTGTCGAGCGGCTGATCGCCAACCCGGCGGTGCGCCGGGTCAACTTCACCGGTTCGACCCATGTTGGGCGGATTGTCGGCGAGCTTGCGGCGCGCCACCTCAAGCCGGCCCTGCTGGAGCTGGGGGGCAAGGCGCCGCTGCTGGTGCTGGACGATGCCGACCTGGATGCGGCTGTCGCGGCCGCGGCGTTTGGCGCCTACTTCAACCAGGGGCAGATCTGCATGTCCACCGAGCGCCTGATCGTCGATGCCAAGGTGGCCGATGCCTTCGTCGCCAAGCTGGCGGCCAAGGTCGAGAGCCTGCGCGCCGGCGATCCGGCGGCCGCAGATTCGGTGCTCGGCTCGCTGGTGGATGCCAGCGCCGGGACACGCATCAAGGCGCTGATCGACGACGCCCTGGAGCAGGGCGCGCGGCGGGTGGTCGGCGGGCAACTGGACGGCAGCATTCTGCAGCCGACCCTGCTCGACGGCGTCACCGACGCCATGCGCCTGTACCGCGAAGAGTCCTTCGGCCCGGTGGCGGTAGTACTGCGCGGCAGCGGTGATGAAGAACTGTTGCGCCTGGCCAACGATTCCGAGTTCGGCCTGTCGGCGGCGATTTTCAGCCGCGACACCGGGCGTGCCCTGGCCCTGGCGCAACGGGTCGAGTCGGGCATCTGCCATATCAACGGGCCCACCGTGCATGACGAGGCGCAGATGCCGTTTGGCGGCGTCAAGTCCAGCGGCTACGGCAGTTTTGGCGGCAAGGCCTCGATCGAGCACTTCACCCAATTGCGCTGGGTCACCTTGCAGAACGGCCCGCGGCACTACCCGATCTGATCCGTCGCCACGGGCGCGGTGCCTTGAGCACGCGGCCCGTGTGCCGGCCAGGCATAACAATAACAAGGCCGCAGCCACCGGCTGCCATGCTTGCCAGCTGTCGCCCTGCGTGCGCGGCGCAGGCGTGCCTTGATGGAGGACATGTACGTGAGTTGCCAATTCAGAGCGCCATCCCCACCCGTGGCCGAGCCGCCGCGTTACCGTCAGGTGTCCATTGGCCGGCCGGCGGTTGCCGTCAGTGAAGAGCAGGGCGTGTTGCATATGCGTTCCCTGGAACCCCTGGCGCCCTTGCCGCAGCGCTTGCTCGATCGTCTGTTGCACTGGGCCCGGGTGCGTCCCGAGCAGACCTTCATTGCCGCCCGCGAGGCCGGCGGCGACTGGCGCCGGGTCAGCTATGGGCAGATGCTCGACAGCGTGCGCGCCATCGCCCAGGGCCTGCTCGGCTACGGGTTGTCGGCCGACAAGCCGCTGGCGCTGCTCTCGGGCAATGACATCGAACACCTGCAACTGGCCCTGGGCGCGATGTACGCCGGGATTCCCTATTGTCCGGTGTCGCCGGCCTATTCGCTGCTGTCCCAGGACTTTGCCAAGCTGCGCCATGTCTGCGACCTGTTGCAGCCGGGGCTGGTGTTTGTCAGCGATGCTGGCGCTTACCAGCGGGCCATCGACGCGGTGCTGCCGCCCGAGACGCCGCTGATCTGCGTGCGTGGCCAGGTGCCGGGGCGGCGCCTGGCGAGCTTCGCCAGCCTGCTGGCCGAGCCCGGTGGTGCCGAGGCCGATGCGGCCTTTGCCGCCACCGGCCCCGACAGCATCGCCAAGTTTCTCTTCACTTCGGGCTCGACCAAGCTGCCCAAGGCGGTGATCACCACCCAGCGCATGCTCTGCGCCAACCAGCAGATGCTGTTGCAGACTTTTCCGGTGTTCGGTGAAGAGCCGCCGGTGCTGGTGGACTGGCTGCCCTGGAACCACACCTTCGGTGGCAGCCATAACGTCGGCATCGTGCTCTACAACGGCGGCAGTTTTTATCTGGACGATGGCAAGCCCACGGCCCAGGGCTTTGCCGAAACCTTGCGCAACCTCAAGGAGATTTCGCCCACCGCCTACCTGACCGTGCCCAAGGGCTGGGAGGAGCTGGTCAATGCCCTGGAGCAGGATGCCGAGCTGCGCGAGTGTTTTTTCAAGCGCATGAGCCTGTTCTTCTTCGCCGCCGCCGGGCTTTCGCAAAGTGTCTGGGACCGTCTCGACCGGGTTGCCGAGCAGCATTGCGGCGAACGTATCCGCATGATGGCCGGGCTCGGCATGACCGAGGCCGCGCCGTCTTGCACCTTCACCACCGGGCCGCTGTCGATGGCCGGTTACATCGGCCTGCCGGCGCCGGGTTGCGAAGTGCGCCTGGTGCCGGTGGACGGCAAGCTCGAAGGGCGTTTTCGCGGGCCGCACATCATGCCCGGCTACTGGCGCGCGGCGCAGCAGACCGCCGAGGTGTTCGACGCCCAGGGCTTCTACTGCTCGGGGGATGCGCTCAAGCTCGCCGACCCCCACGACCCGCAGTTGGGGCTGATGTTCGACGGGCGCATCGCCGAGGATTTCAAGTTGTCGTCCGGGGTCTTTGTCAGCGTCGGCCCGCTGCGCAATCGCGCGGTGCTCGAAGGCTCGCCCTATGTCCAGGACCTGGTGGTGGCGGCACCCGATCGCGAGTGCCTGGGGGCCCTGGTGTTCCCGCGCCTGTATGAATGCCGGCGGCTGGCGGCGCTGGGCGCCGAGGCCAGCGATGCCCAGGTGCTGGCCAGCGCGCCGGTGCGCCAGTGGTTCAGCGACTGGTTGCAGCGCCTGAATCGCGAGGCCAGCGGCAATGCCAGCCGCCTGGAGTGGATCGCCCTGCAGGTAGAGCCGGCGTCCATCGACCGCGGGGAAATCACCGACAAGGGCTCGATCAACCAGCGCGCGGTGTTGCAGTGGCGTGCCGAACAGGTCGAGGATCTGTATCGCGGCCGCGAGCCGTCGATCCTGCGCGCCGAGCCCAAGCCATGAACGGCGCCGGGCAGTACAGCGGGTTTGCCGATGTGGCGATCCTTGAGGCGTTGCGCACGCCCTGGGTCGACCTTGGCGGGGACCTGGCGGAGATCTCGCCGATCGATCTGGGGATCAAGGTCGGGCGCGAGGTACTGTTGCGCGCCGGCATCGATGCCCGGGCGGTGGACAGCGTGCTGGCCGGTTCCATGGCCCAGGCCAGTTTCGACGCCTACCTGCTGCCTCGGCACATCGGCCTGTACAGCGGTGTCGGGCAAGCGGTGCCGGCCCTGGGGGTGCAGCGCATCTGCGCCACCGGTTTCGAGCTGCTGCGCCAGGCAGCCGAGCAGGTGCGGGGCGAGGTGCAACTGGCGTTGTGCGTGGCCAGTGAATCGATGTCGCGCAACCCGATTGCCGCCTACACCCATCGCGGCGGCTTCCGCCTGGGGGCGGCGGTGCAGTTCAAGGACTTTTTATGGGAGGCACTGTACGACCCGGCGCCGGGGCTGGACATGATCGCCACCGCCGACAACCTGGCGCGGCGTTATGGGCTGACCCGCGAAGCCGTGGACGGCTATGCCTGCGCCAGCCATCAGCGGGCCCTGGCGGCCCAGCAGGCGGGCTGGTTCGCGCCGGAAATCGTCGCCGTGAGCCAGCAGGCCTTCGAGCTCGACGGCTATCAAGCGCGCGGCATTCGCCTGCCACGGGGTGTCGAGGCAGTCAGCCAGGACAGTCATCCGCGCCCCAGTGAGCTTTCTGCCCTGGCGCGACTGCGGACGATCCACGAGGGCGGGGTGCAGACAGCCGGCAACAGTTGCGCGGTGGTCGATGGCGCGGCGGCGGCCCTGGTCGGGCGGGCGTCGGCCTGCAGCACGCCACCCCTGGCGCTGTTGCTGGCCAGTGCGGTGGTCGGGGTGGCGCCGGAGTGCATGGGCATCGGCCCGGCCCCGGCGATCCGCCTGCTCCTGCAGCGCAGTGGCCTGAGCCTCAAGCAGATCGGTCGCCTTGAAATCAACGAGGCTCAGGCCGCCCAGGTGCTGGCCGTGGCCCGGGAGCTGGAGCTGGACAGTGATCGCCTGAATGCCCAGGGCGGCTCCCTGGCCCTGGGTCATCCCCTGGCCGCCAGCGGCCTGCGCCTGGTGCTGACCCTGGCCCGGCAACTGCGCGAGCACAACCTGCGCTACGGGATCGCCGCCGCCTGCGTGGGAGGTGGCCAGGGCATGGCGCTGTTGATCGAAAACCCGGCCTGGCGCGGCTGAGTCCGACCGGCCCGCCGCCCCTGGCGGGCCACTCTATTTCTACTCGATGAGGTGTCCCCATGTGGAGCTACCAGGCGCCGCTGCGCGATATGCAATTTGTCCTTGAGCACTGGCTGGAGGCCCCCGAAGCGTGGCGTCGGAGCCCGGCGTTCGAAGTGCTGGACCTGCCCCTGGCGCTGCAGGTGCTGGAGCAGGCCGCGCGTTTCAGCCAGGACGTACTGGCCCCGCTGAACGCCAGAGGCGATCGCCAGGGCTGCCAGTGGGCGGACGGGCAGGTCAGCACCCCGGAGGGTTTTGCCGAGGCCTATCGGGCCTATGTCGAGGGCGGCTGGCCGGCCCTGGTCTGCGCCGAAGCTTTGGGTGGCCAGGGCCTGCCGCAGCTGCTGGACGCGGTGCTGCAAGAGATGCTCTACGCCAGCAACCACGCCTGGGCCATGTACACCGGCATCGCCCATGGCGCTTACCTGTGCCTCAAGACCCACGGCGCGCCCTGGCTCCAGGAGCGCTACCTGCCCGAGATCATCAGTGGCGCGAGCCTGCCCACCATGTGCCTGACCGAGCCCCAGGCCGGCAGTGATGTCGGCCTGTTGCGCTGTCGTGCCGAGCCCCAGGCCGACGGCAGCTATCGCCTCAGCGGCAGCAAGCTGTTCATTTCCGGCGGCGAGCATGACCTCACCGACAACATTCTGCATCTGGTGCTGGCCCGGCTGCCGGGCGCGCCGGAGGGCAGCCGGGGAATCTCGCTGTTCCTGGTGCCCAAGCGCCTGGAGCGGGGCCAGGGCAACGGCGTGCGCTGCGACGGCATCGAACACAAGATGGGGATCAAGGGCAGCGCCACCTGTTCCCTGGTGTTCGAGGCGGCCCAGGGCTGGTTGGTGGGCGAGGCCCATCGCGGCCTGGCGGCGATGTTCGTGATGATGAATTCGGCGCGCCTGCACGTGGGCCTGCAGGGCCTGGGGCATGTCGAAGCGGCGTGGCAGAACGCCCGCGACTACGCTGGCGAACGCCAACAGATGCGTGCGCCATTGCGCCCCGCCGGTGTCGCCGCCCAGGCCGCCGACCCGATTCGCTACCACCCGGCCATGCGCCGCGTGCTGTTGGAATTGCGCGCCACCAGCGAGGGCTTGCGGGCCATCGGTTATTGGGCTGCGCACCTGCTGGATGAGGCCGAACATCACCCTGAGCCCCAGGTCCGGCGCCAGGCCGATCAACTGGCGCAACTGCTGACGCCGATCATCAAGGCCTTCTTTACCGAGCAGGGCTTTCGTCAGGCCAGCAACGCCTTGCAGGTCTTCGGCGGCTACGGCTACGTCGCCGAGTTCGCCATCGAGCAGACCCTGCGCGACAGCCGCATCGCCATGATCTACGAAGGCAGCAACGAGATTCAGGCCAACGACCTGTTGTTGCGCAAGGTGCTGGGGGATGGGGGACAGGGCTTCGCGCTGTTGCTTGAGCAACTGTGCGCCGAGGCTGGGCGCGGCGCAAAGGTGCCCGAGTGCGCAGGGTTTGCCCGGTCGTTAGGGGATCTGGCCGAGGCGTTGCAGGAACGGGTGGGCGAGGTGCAACAGTGGGCGCTGGAGGATGCCGAGTACCCGTATCGCGCGGCCGGGGATTTTCTGGCGTTGTGTGGCCTGAGCCTACTGGCACTGGCCTGGGCGCGGGCGGCACGGGTGTCGCGCAGGCTGCCCGAGGGCGATCCGCTGCGTGGGGCCAAGCTTGAGACGGCGGGGTTCTTTTTCAGCTACCTGTTGCCCCAGGTCGAACAGCGGATGACGGCAGTACGCAACGCCCGGGCGGAGTTGGCGTTTATTTGATGCGGCTCGTTTTATTGGATCCATTGGTGGGTGTCAGCGGCGACGATCAGGCGCTGATGGATCAGCGGTGAAGGTGGGTGCCGGGAGGGCGCTGGCCCTTGCGGGGCGCTCGGCGTCCTGAAAGGGCCGGTGTCAGGCCGTTGTGAAGCTCAAGCGCCCTTAAGTGCACTGTCTTTAGCGGTTTTAGTCCCTTGGGTGAACGCGGGTGGGCGATAATCGCCCGCTAATCCGGGGGGCTTGTCCGGTACATAAGTCTTTGATCCTTATGGTCATTTCGCTCGTTTCAGGTCGATTTCGAGTGTTTTTACCGACTTTTTCAGTCCGTTTCTCTCTTGCTAGTGGATCCATTAGGCGCTTTATTGGCGACCTGGCGATGGCAGGAGCCCTCCTGACCGTCCGCAATAAAAACAACAAAAAGGGTTTCGTCATGAATGTCTTTTCGACGGCGTGCGGCCACCTGGCTGGCGCGCGCTGGCTGTCTGTGTGCACAGGTTCGCTGGGTGTTGCGCTTCGGCTCATGGCCGAATGGCAGGTGCACCCATGAACCGCGATCTCAAGCAACGGCTCGATCAGGGGCCGATGGGTGCGTTCCAGTGTCTGGCGATCGGTATCTGCATCGTCCTCAACATGATCGACGGCTTCGATGTGCTGGTGATGGCCTTCACCGCCGCCTCGGTGTCCGCCGAGTGGCAACTCAACGGTGCGCAGATCGGCCTGCTGCTCAGTGCCGGGTTGTTCGGCATGGCCGGCGGTTCGCTGTTTATCGCGCCCTGGGCCGATCGCTTCGGCCGCCGGCCGCTGATTCTGGGGTGCCTGTTGCTGTCCGGTGTCGGCATGTTGCTTTCGGCCACCAGCCAGAGCCCGTTGCAACTGGCGTTGTTGCGCGGCCTGACCGGGTTGGGCATTGGCGGCATCCTGGCCAGCAGCAATGTGATCGCCGCCGAGTACGCCAGCCGCCGCTGGCGTGGTCTGGCGGTGAGCCTGCAATCCACCGGCTATGCCCTGGGGGCGACCCTGGGCGGCTTGCTGGCGGTGTGGCTGCTGAGCCATTGGGGCTGGCGTTCGGTGTTTGTGTTTGGCGGCATCGCCACCTTGCTGGTGATCCCTCTGGTGCTGCTCTGGCTCCCTGAATCCCTGGACTTTCTCCTGGCCCGGCGCCCGGCCGATGCTCTGCTGCGGGTCAATCGCCTGGCCCATCGCCTGGGGCACCCGACGCTGGCGCGGCTGCCCGTTGCGGCGCTGCGCGAGGAGGGCGCCGTCAGCGGCTTCGGCCAGTTGTTCGCCGGGCCGATGCGGCGCACCACGCTGCTGATCTGGCTGCTGTTTTTCCTGGTGATGTTCGGTTTCTACTTCGTCATGAGCTGGACCCCGAAACTGCTGGTGGCCGCTGGGCTTTCGGCGCAGCAGGGGATCACCGGCGGGGTGCTGCTGAGTGTTGGCGGGATCTTCGGCGCGGCACTGATCGGCGGCTTGTCTTCGCGCTGGCCGCTGACCCGGGTGCTGTCGCTGTTCATGCTGGTGACCGCCGGGCTCTTGGTGTTGTTTGTCGGCAGTGCCTCGTCGATTGCCGCGGCCCTGGGCCTGGGGCTGCTGATCGGGCTGTTCGCCAACGGCTGCGTGGCCGGTCTGTATGCCTTGTCGCCGGTGGTCTACGACGCTTCGGTGCGGGCTACCGGGGTGGGCTGGGGGATCGGCATCGGGCGCATTGGCGCGATTGTCTCGCCGACGGTGGCCGGGATGCTGCTGGATGCCGGCTGGCAGCCGCTGCACCTGTATGGGGTGTTTGCCGTGGTCTTCGTGCTGGCGGCGGGTTGCCTGTTACTGCTGCGCCCGGCAGCGCCGCAGGCGCAAGCGGCCCTGGCCTAGCTCGCGCAACTGGATGCGGCAGCGGGCGCCGCTTCAAGACTGGCCGTCGATGATCGCCGCAGTCACGGTCTGGCGGAACCAGGTCAGTGCGGCGGAGCTGTCGCTGTTGGGGTGCCAGTGCAGGGACACGTCGAATTCCCCCACCGGGAACGGCAGCTCCAGTTGCTGCAGGCCGCCTTCGAGAATGAACAGGCGGGCGATCTGCGCCGGCAGCACCGCCAGCAGGTCGGTGCCGGGCAGGATCTTGGGCAGCACCGAGAAGTGCGGCACCTGCAGGCTGATGCGGCGCTTGGCGTTCATCTGCTTGAGCACGTCCTCGATGCTGCCGTGGCCGGTGGTGCGGGTCACGGCGATGTGCCGCTCGGCGAGGAACTGCTCCAGGCTCAGGTGCTGGCCGATGCGTGGGTGGCGGTCGCTGAGCAGGCACACGTAGCGCTCGCGGATCAGTACCTGGCTGCGGGTGCCGGTCAGGGGCTTGCGGCAGATCAGCGCGTCGACCTTGGCGCTGCTGAGCCATTCGCCGGCCTGGTCCACCTGCAGCGGCAGGACCTCGACTTCGGCTTCCGGGGCCTGCTGGTTAAGACGCGCCAGGATCAGCGGCAGAAAGCCCATTTCGCCGAGGTCGGAGAGAGCGATGCGAAAGCGTCGCTCGGTGGTCGCCGGGTCGAAGCGCCGGGTGCTGTGCACGGTGTTTTCGATCCGCGTCAGAGATTGGCGTAGGGGCGGGTACAGCTCATCGGCCAGTTGGCTGGGCTGGATGCCGTCGCGGCTGCGGCTGAACAGGCCGTCGTCGAACAGCTCCCGCAGCCGCGCCAGGCCATAGCTGACCGAGGGTTGGGTGACGAACAGGCGCTCGGCGGCCAGGGTCACGCTGCGGGCTTCGTAGAGGGTGACGAAGGTGCGGATCAGGTTCAGATCGATGTGGCTCATGGTGCCTCATGGATATAGATGGATCTTATTTTTAATAGAAATAGTATCGATTTGATCAATTTAATCGCGGCTGCAAGAGTAACTCAAATTCTAAAAAAGCAGCGGCAAAGGTCCCTATGAAAACCGTCCATAGCGCTTCCTACGACATCCTCCGGCAACACGGCCTGACCACGGTGTTCGGCAACCCGGGTTCCAACGAACTGCCCTTTCTCAAGGGCTTTCCTGAAGACTTCCGCTACATCCTCGGCCTGCATGAAGGCGCGGTGGTCGGCATGGCCGACGGCTTCGCCCTGGCCAGTGGCCGGCCGGCGTTCGTCAACCTGCATGCGGCGGCGGGCACCGGCAACGGCATGGGCGCGCTGACTAATGCCTGGTACTCCCACAGCCCGCTGGTGATCACCGCCGGCCAGCAGGTGCGGTCGATGATCGGTGTCGAAGCGATGCTGGCCAACGTCGATGCGCCGCAGTTGCCCAAGCCGCTGGTCAAGTGGAGCCATGAACCGGCCTGTGCCGAGGACGTGCCCCGGGCCTTGAGCCAGGCGATTCACCTGGCCAACCAGGCGCCCAAGGGCCCGGTGTATCTGTCGATTCCCTATGACGATTGGGCACGCGCGGCACCGGCCGGGGTCGAGCATCTGGCGCGGCGCCAGGTGGCCAGCGCCGGGCTGCCTTCAGCGGCGCAACTGCGCAGCCTGGTACAGCGCCTGGCGGCGGCGCGCAACCCGGTGCTGGTGCTGGGGCCGGATGTGGACGGCAGCCAGAGCAACGCGCTGGCGGTGCAACTGGCGGAGAAACTGCGGATGCCGGCCTGGGTTGCGCCGTCTGCGTCCCGTTGCCCGTTTCCTACGCGCCACCCGAGTTTTCGCGGGGTACTGCCGGCGGCCATCGCCGGCATCAGTCGCTGTCTGGTGGAGCATGACCTGATCCTGGTGGTGGGCGCTCCGGTGTTCCGTTATCACCAGTTCGCCCCGGGGGACTACCTGCCTGAGGGCACCGAGTTGCTGCACATCACCTGCGATCCCGGTGAAGCGGCCCGAGCGCCCATGGGCGATGCGCTGGTGGGGGACATTGCCGAGACCTTGCAGGCCCTGGTCTGGGCGCTGCCAGAGTGCGACCGGCCGCAGCCGGCAGCCTTGCCGGCACCGGCGCCGGTCGAGGAAAGCGACGGCCTGCTGCGCCCGGAAACCGTGTTCGACGTGATCAACGAGCTGGCACCCAAGGATGCGATCTACGTCAAGGAATCCACCTCAACCGTCGGTGCCTTCTGGCAGCGAGTGGAAATGCGCGAACCCGGCAGTTACTACTTCCCGGCGGCCGGTGGCCTGGGCTTCGGCCTGCCGGCGGCAGTGGGGGTGCAACTGGCCCGCCCCGAGCGGCGGGTGATCGGGGTCATTGGCGACGGCTCGGCCAATTACGGTATCACTGCGCTGTGGACCGCCGCCCAGTACCAGATCCCGGTGGTGTTCATCATCCTCAAGAACGGCACCTACGGCGCCCTGCGCTGGTTCGCCGGTGTGCTGCAGGTCAGCGACGCCCCGGGGCTGGACGTGCCCGGCCTGGACTTCTGCGCCATCGGCCGCGGCTATGGCGTGCACTCGGTGCAGACAAACACCCGCGAGGAGTTCGCCCAGGCCCTGAGTGAAGCCCTGGCGGGCAACCGCCCGGTACTGATCGAGGTGCCGACCCTGACCATCGAACCCTGAGGGCTGCCTAGTCGCCGGGCGCGAGCCCGGCCTTGCCAACCGCAACCTGCGGACTCACCAGAAGAATAAAAAGAGGTGGTTATGAACACGACTTCGGTCACTGTTGTGATAGACGACGCGCCCCAGCCGGCGCGTGCCGGCTCCACCCACGCCGACATCGGCACCTTGCTCGACCATGGCCCCTTCACCGGCATGCAGAAACTGGTGGTGCTCTTGGCGGCGCTGTCCATCGTCATGGACGGCTTCGACGGCCAACTGATCGGTTTTGCCATTCCGCTGATGATCAAGGAGTGGGGCATCACCCGTGAGGCGTTTGCTCCGGCGGTGGCGGCCGGGCTGATCGGCATGGGCATCGGCAGTGCCTGCGCCGGTTTGTTTGCCGACCGGTTCGGCCGACGCATGGCGATCATTACCAGTGTCTTTGTGTTCGGTGTGGCCACTTGCGCCATTGGCCTGGCACCCAATGCGCTGGCGGTGGCGGTCTTGCGCTTCATCGCCGGCCTGGGCATCGGTGGCGCGCTGCCCAGCGCGACCACGGTGACGGCCGAATTCACCCCGGCGCGGCGGCGCACCCTGGCGGTGACTGCCACCATTGTCTGCGTGCCCCTGGGCGGGATGCTGGCGGGATTGTTCGCTTCCCATGTGTTGCCGCTGTACGGCTGGCGCACCCTGTTTTTCATCGGTGGCAGCCTGCCCATCGTCCTGGGCTTTGCCTTGCTGGCGACGCTGCCGGAGTCGCCGCGCTTTTTGGCGCGCCGGCCCCAGCGCTGGAACGAGCTGAGTACCTTGCTCGGGCGCATGGGTCGGCCGATGGCAGCGGGGGTGGTCTACACCGATGCCCTGGAGCAGAAGAGCGAGAAGCAGGGCGGTTTCCGCACCTTGTTCGCCCGTGGCTACGGACGCGACACCCTGGCCCTCTGGGTGGCCTTCTTCATGTGCCTGACTGCGGTCTATAGCGCCTTCAGCTGGCTGCCGACCATGCTCCTGTCCGAAGGTCTGGAGCTGTCGGTGGCCGGGTCCGGGTTGACCGCCTACAACCTCGGCGGGGTCATCGGCGCGCTGGTCTGTGCGATGGCCATCACCCGCTGGGGCTCGTTCTGGCCGTTGCTGATCTGCTGTGCCGGCGGCGCGGCCAGCGCCTTTGCGTTGCAGGGGGTGGATATCCATCAGGACACCGGTTTGCTGATCTTCGGTTTCGGCGTACACGGCCTGTTCGTCAACGCGGTGCAGTCCACCATGTACGCGCTGTGCGCCTTTATCTACCCCACCGGCGTGCGCGCCACTGGCACCGCCTCGGCCCTGGCCTTCGGACGCCTGGGGGCGATCCTTAGTGCCTTCGCCGGGGCCTTGGTGATCACCCGGGGTGGGGCCGAGGGCTACCTGACGCTGCTGGGCGCGGTGATGCTCATGGCGCTGATCGCGCTGCTGATCGTGCGCCGGCACATCCCCCGGCGCCTGCCGGGCCAGTCATGAACGCCGTCCTTGAAACGCTCATTCAATCAGGAGGTTCGATGAACATCACCATTCTCGGTGCGGGTGCCATGGGTTCGCTGTTTGGCGGCCTGCTGGCGGAAAGCGGGCAGCAGGTGACGCTGCTGGACATCAATGACGCGCATCTGGCAGCCATCCACCGTGACGGCCTGCTGCTGGCCACCGACCACGGCGAGCGGCGCATCAGGGGCTTGAACGCCTGCCGCCCGGAACAGGCCAGCGGGCACCCGGACCTGCTGCTGGTCTTCACCAAGACCCTGCACACCGACAGCGCCTTGCGCAGCGTTGCCGGGCATATTGCCGGGCACACCCGGGTGCTGACCCTGCAGAACGGCCTGGGCAACGCCGAAGCCTTGTCGCGGCATGTGGCCCCGCAGCAGGTGCTGATCGGCATGACCAATTGGCCCGCCGACATGCTTGGGCCGGGGCAGGTGCATTCCCATGGCCAGGGCATGGTTCGGGTGCTGGCCCTCGACGAGGGTGAGCGCCAGGCCAGCGCTGAAGTGGCGGCGGTACTGGACGCGGCCGGGCTCAATTGTTCGGTGGACCCCGAGGTCTGGACGTCGATCTGGGAGAAGGTTGCCTTCAATGCGGCGCTGAACAGCCTGTGCGCGGCCACTGGCTGCACGGTGGGCCAGTTGGCCGCGGCGCCGGAAGGCGTGGCGCTG
This sequence comes from Pseudomonas sp. JDS08PS003, assembly GCF_045013505.1. Lineage (NCBI taxonomy): Bacteria > Pseudomonadati > Pseudomonadota > Gammaproteobacteria > Pseudomonadales > Pseudomonadaceae > Pseudomonas > Pseudomonas sp. JDS08PS003. The sequence continues at coordinate 4,270,507 of NZ_CP120724.1, read as the reverse complement.
GCCCGGGCCATCGTCATGGAGGTGGTGGCCGTGGCCGGCTCCCAGGGGATAGTGCTGGATGCCCAGCGCTGCCTGGACAGCGTGGCTTTTGCCATGGACCACCACCGAACCCACAAGCCCTCGATGCTGCAGGACGTGTTGGCCGGGCGGCCCACGGAAATCGGCGCGATCAACGGCCAGGTAGTGGCCCGGGCGCGAGAGGCGGGGGTGGCGGTGCCCCACACCGAAACCCTGCTCGGCCTGCTGCGGCTGATCGAACAACGCGCCATCTTGTAGGAGCCGGCTTGCTGGCGAAGAGGGCCTTGAGTCTTGTGTTGTTCTGGTGGGTGTCTTCGCTGGCAAGCCAGCGCCTACACCGGCGGTTTATGAGCGACACATCGGTTTATGAATGCTGTTCCATGAGGAGATTTTTCATGAGTGAATCCAACGCGGTCTATCGCGATCTGCATCTGCAACCCATCGCCGGGCAGTGGCGCCCCGGAGCCGCCGGCAAGACCCTGGCGGTGACCAATCCGTTCGATGGTGCGCTGTTGCTGGAAGTGGCCCAGGCCAACCGTAGCGACCTGGATGCGGCCTATGCCAAGGCCGCCCAGGTGCAGCCGGAATGGGCGGCCCTGGGCCCGTCGCAGCGCGCGGCAGTGTTGCACCGGGCGGTGGCGATCTTCGACCGGCGCCAGGAGGAAATCGTCAATTGGATCATCCGCGAATCCGGCAGCACGCGGATCAAGGCCCTGGCCGAATGGGGCGCGGCGCGGGCCATTACCCTGGAGTCGGCGTCGTTCCCGGCACGAGTGCATGGGCGGATTGTCGAGTCCGATGTGCCGGGCAAGGAAAGCCGGGTCTACCGCAGTGCCCTGGGGGTGGTGGGGGTGATCAGCCCGTGGAACTTTCCGCTGCACCTGACCCAGCGTTCCATCGCCCCGGCCCTGGCCCTGGGCAACGCGGTGGTGGTCAAGCCGGCCAGCGATACCCCGGTGTGCGGTGGCCTGCTGCTGGCCAGGATCTTCGAGGAGGCGGGGCTGCCCGCCGGGGTGTTCAGTGTGGTGGTGGGGGCCGGCAGCGAGATTGGCGATGCTTTTGTCGAGCACCCGGTGCCGGCGCTGATCACCTTCACCGGCTCGACCCCGGTGGGGCGTGGTATCGGTCGCATCGCCAGTGGTGGCGAGCATCTCAAGCACGTGGCCCTGGAGCTGGGGGGCAACAGCCCGTTCGTGGTGCTCGACGATGCCGACCTGGAGCAAGCGGTGAACGCCGCGGTGTTCGGCAAGTTCCTGCACCAGGGGCAGATCTGCATGGCGATCAACCGGATCATCGTCGATGAACGGCTCTACGACGCCTTTGCCCAGCGCTTCGTGGCCCGGGTCAAGCAGCTCAAGGTGGGGGATCCGCAATCGCTGGAGACCGTGATCGGCCCGGTGATCAACGCCCGCCAGTTGCAGGGCTTGCAGGACAAGATCGCCCTGGCCCGCGAGCAGGGCGCCGAGCCGCTGTACGAGGGCGGGGTGAACGGCAATCTGCTGGCACCCCATGTCTACGGCGAGGTGCGGGCCGACATGGACCTGGCACGCAATGAAATCTTCGGCCCGCTGGTGGGGCTGCTGCGCGCCCGGGACGAAGCTCACGCTCTGGAGCTGGCCAATGCCAGCGAGTTCGGCCTGTCCAGCGCGGTGTTCACCCGCAGCCTGGAGCGCGGGGTGAACTTCGCCCGCCAGGTGCGCGCGGGCATGACCCACATCAACGATGTGCCGGTGAACGATGAGGCCAACGCGCCTTTTGGTGGCGAGAAGAACTCCGGGCTGGGGCGCTTCAACGGCGACTGGGCGATCGACGAGTTCACCCGCGACCACTGGATTAGCGTGCAGCACCGGCCACGTCAGTATCCCTTCTGACGGGCTGACCTGAACAACCCCCGGCCGCCCAGGCCGGGCACTTGCGCATCCGTGAACGGACGGGCCGCTACCGGCCTGTCGGGGCACGGCTGCGCTTATGAAAAACGGAGAACAATAATAATGAACACCCGTCATCCGATGCTCTGCGGTTCCCTGGTTGGGGCTTGTCTGTCAGCGGGCCTGTGCGCCCCTTCCTGGGCTGGCGACGACAGCGGTTTCTTCGAGGGAAGCAAGACCGACCTGCTGCTGCGCAACTACTACTTCAACCGGGATTTTCGCGACCACGACGCGCCCAAGGGGCAGATCGAGGAGTGGGCCCAGGGCTTCATCCTCAAGTTCAGTTCCGGCTACACCCCGGGCACCGTGGGTGTTGGCCTGGATGCCATCGGCCTGTTCGGCCTCAAGCTCGACAGCAGTCGCCGGGTCAGCGGCTCGGAGTTGCTGCCGGTGCACGACGATGGTCGCGCGGCGGACAATTTCGGCCGGGCCGGGGCGGCGTTGAAGGCGCGGATTTCCGCCACCGAATTCAAGCTCGGCGAGCTGCTGCCGGACGTGCCGCTGCTGCGCTATGACGATGGCCGCCTGCTGCCGCAGACCTTTCGCGGGGCCATGCTGGTGTCCCGCGAGATCGACGGCCTGGGCCTGCAGGCCGGGCAGTACCGGGCCGTGAGCCTGCGCAACTCATCGGACATGCAGGACCTTTCGGCCTGGGCCGCGCCGGGGGTGAAGTCCGATGGTTTCAACTACGCCGGCGCCGAATACCGCTTCAACCAGCAGCGCACCCTGCTCGGCGCCTGGCATTCGCAACTGCAGGACATCTACCGCCAGAGCTATTTCAACTTGCAGCACAAACAGCCGGTGGGCGACTGGGTGCTGGGGAGCAACCTGGGCTACTTCATCGACCGCGACGATGGCAGCGCGCGCATCGGCCGGGTCGACAGCCACACCGCCTATGGCCTGTTTTCCGCCGCGCGGGCCGGGCACACGCTGTACCTGGGGTTGCAGAAGGTCAGCGGCGACAGCCCCTGGATGTCGGTCTACGGCAGCAGCGGCCGGACCCTGGGCAACGACATGTTCAACGGCAACTTCAGCAACGCCGGCGAGCGCTCCTGGCAGCTGCGCTACGACTATGACTTCGCCGCTTCCGGGGTTCCCGGGCTGCTGGCCATGGTGCGTTACGGGCGTGGCGACAACGCCACCACCAAGGCCGGCAAGGACGGCCATGAGTGGGAGCGCGATACCGAGATCAGCTACACCCTGCAAAGCGGCACCCTGAAGAACCTCAGCCTGCGGCTGAACAACGCTACCAACCGGCGCAGCTTTAACAGCGACTTCGACCAGACCCGGCTGATCGTCAGCTACCCGTTGTCGCTGTGAATAGCCTGTAGCCGCTGCCGCAGGCGGCGATTGCAAGGGCGCGGGAGGTCTTGCGGTAGATCGCCAGGCAAGGCCCTGTGGGCCTGTGCGCCGCCTCGCCGTGGCCCGGCGGCGGCGCCAGGCTACGCCTGGATGCGCGTTGCGGCGGGGCTTGCGTTACTATGGCCGCCCACCTTTTTTCAGGAAGCTGCCCGGATGAGCAAACCCGGTCAAACGGTGCTGGTCGCGCTGCGCAAGATGATCGCCTCGGGCGAGCTGGCGGCAGGCGAGCGCTTGATGGAAGTGCCTACCGCCGAGCGCTTCGGGGTGTCGCGCATGCCGGTGCGCATGGCCTTTCGCACCCTGGAGCAGGAAGGCCTGCTGGTGCGTTTCGGCGGCCGTGGTTTTCAGGTGCGTTCGGTCAGCGCCCAGGACATTGCCGGTGCGGTGGAGGTGCGCGGGGTGCTGGAAGGCCTGGCGGCGCGCCAGACCGCCGAACGCGGGCTGTCGGCCGAGGGCCGGGCGATTCTCGAACGTTGCCTGGTCGAGGGCGATGCGCTGTTCGACAAGGGCTATGTCAACGAGGAAGACCTGGAGGTCTATCACGACCTCAACATGCGTTTTCACCAGGTGATCGTGGCGGGCAGCGGCAACCCGGCGATCGCCGATGCCCTGGCGCGCAACGACCACCTGCCGTTTGCCTCGGTTACCGCCCTGGCGGTGGACCGCCAGGACATGGCCCGGGAATACCGGCGCTTCAACTACGCCCACATGCAGCATCATTCGGTGTTCGACGCCCTGGTCAACGGCCAGGGCGCACGGGCCGAAGCGTTGATGCGCGAGCATGCCAACGCCACCTTGCGTTACGCCGAGATCTTCGGTTCGGCGCTGGCCGACGAGCGCATGAAGTTGATCCTGCCCTCGCCGTGAGGCGCTAGAGATCCAGCACCAGCAACGGGGTCTTGGCGCGGGAACAGCAGGGCGTGAACTGATCGTTGCACGCCTGTTCTTCCTCGGTGAGGAACAGGTCGCGGTGCTCCGGCACCCCCTCCAGCACCCGAGTCAGACAGGTGCCGCAGATCCCTTGTTCGCAGGAAATCGCCACCTCGATGCCCTGGTCCTGCAGCACCTGGACCACGCTGCGATCGGCCGGCACCTGGAACACCTGCCCGCTGCTGGCCAGCTTGACTGCGAAGCTGCCATCGGAGCTGTGGTCCACGGGCGCGGCGCTGAAGTACTCGCGGTGCAGGCATTGTTCCTTCCAGCCCAGGGCCCTGGCGCTGTCCAGCACGTGCTGCATGTACCCGCTGGGGCCGCAGACATACAGGTGCAGATCATCCTGCGGCGCGCCCAGGGCGTGCGCGATATCCAGGGCAGTCTCGGGCTGTTCGTCGAAATGCAGGCTGACCCGCTCGGCGAAAGGCGATTGCCGCAGGCGCGGGACAAAGGCCGCGCGCTCGGCCGAACGGGCGCAGTAGTGCAGCTGGAAATCCGCGCCGCTGTGGGCCAGGTGCTCGGCCATGCTGAGGATCGGGGTAATGCCGATGCCGCCAGCGAACAGCAGGCTGCGCCGCGCGCCGGGGGCCAGGGCGAACAGGTTGCGTGGCTGGCTGATGCGCAGGCGCGCGCCCACCTCCAACTGTTGGTGCAGGCTGCTTGAGCCGCCTCGCGAGGCGGGGTCCTTGAGTATTCCGATCACGTAGCGGTGGCGTTCTTCGGGGTGGTTGCACAGTGAATATTGGCGCACCAGGCCGTTGGCCAGATGCACGTCGATATGGGCGCCGGCGCTGAAGGCGGGCAGGGGGCTTGCGTCGGCCGCGGCCAGTTCGAAGCTGCAGATGTCCAGGGCTTCGCTGTGGCGCGCGACCACCAGTACGTCGATCATTGTCGGTCCTCGCCAGTGGCCGCATCCGGGCCGGCTGGCTGTCGGGGGCGGAGAGGGACTTATCGGCTTGCCGCGATCAGTGCTTCCCGGGGCTTGCGCTCCTGGGCGATCAGGCGTTCCAGTACCCGTCGCGACTGCACGCCGCCGGCGTCGATGTTCAATTTGAGCAGGCTGCGCTGGGGCTGGGCGAGCAGGTTCTGCTGCTGGCGTTCGAGCATCTCCAGGTCTTCGCTGAAGATCTTGCCCTGGCCTTCGCGGATGCTGGCGGTGAGGGCCTGGTCCTGCGGGTTGAAGTTGCGCGCCATACCCCAGAAGTACCAGATCGAGGTGTCGCTTTCGGGGGTGATAAAGTCCACCACGATGCTCGACGCCTTGAATGCCGCGGGGGCGTCGTAACCGCCGTGGCCGGCGTGGGCCACGCCGACTTCGATCAGCACATGGCTGGGCGGGCTGAAGCGGCAGATCTGCCAGCGGTCCACCGGCACGTCGTCGGCCAGCTGGTTGCCGCGCAAGGCCATGCGCCAGAACGGCGGCGGCATGACGTTGTGCATGTGCCGGGCGGTGACCACTTGATCGCCGTCCACTGTGGTCTGTGGCGGCGCCTCGTCGATCTCCTTCTGGCCGATGCTGGAGGCGTGGACATAGGTTTCGTGGGTCAGGTCCATCAGGTTGTCGATCATCAGCCGGTAGTCGCACTGGATGTGGAACAACCCGCCGCCGTAGGCCCACTGTTCGTTGTCGGCCCATTCCAGGTGATGGATCAGCGCGGGATCGGCCAGGCTCTGGTCGCCGGGCCAGACCCAGATGAAACCGTAGCGCTCGACCGCGGCGAAGGTCTTGTTGCAAGGGAAGCCGCGTACCCGCTGACCGGGCATTTCCACGGTCTTGCCGTCGCAGCCCATCATCAGGCCGTGGTAGCCGCACACCAGGTTGCCATTCTCGACATAACCCAACGACAGCGGGGCGCCGCGATGGGGGCAGAAATCCTCGACGGCGGCCACCCGGTCTTCATGGGCGCGGTAGAACACCATTCGTTCGCCGCAGATCTGCCGGCCCAGGGGCTTGCCCTGCAATTCATCGGGGGTGCAGGCAACGTACCAGGCATTTTTTGGGTACATGACGTCTCTCCAGGCGTTTGTTGTTTTTATTTAATGGATCCATTAAAGGGTTCGCGCTCTAGGAGTGTCAAACGAATGCACGGATATTTTGTTCGATAATCGGTTGCTCTTGAGGTTTTAGGGGGTTGTGGATCCATTGAGCGATTTTTATGGATCCATTGAGCGCGTGTCAGGACACCGTCTGCGCCAGGGTGGGGCGTGGTTGCGGGGCCAGGCCAGGAGGGCGCAGCGCCAGGGGCTGGAATCTGGCGGCTGCGGTGGCGGGGTGGGTTTGTGCGGCAATCAGCGCCGTTGCAGGCTGTCCTGCAGGCGCTGGATGCCTTCTTCAAGCATGGCCCGCGGGCAGCCGAAGTTCAGTCGCACGAATTGCCCGCAGTCGTCGCCGAACTCCAGCCCGGCGCTGAGGCCGACCTTGGCCTCCTTGAGGAAGAAGGCGTAGGGGTCGGCAAGGCCCAGGGCGCTGCAATCGAGCCAGGCCAGATAAGTGCCCTGGGGCGCGTGCATGCTAATGCCCGGCAAGCGGGTCTGCACCGCGTGCAGCAGGTAGTCACGGTTGGCTTGCAGGTAGCCGAGCAGTGCCTGCAGCCAGGGGCCGCCGTGGGTCAGGGCGGCGTGGGTCGCTTCCAGGCCCAGGGGGCTGACGCTGTCCACCATGCCGGCGCGGGCATTGTTGAAGGCCAGGCGGGTGGCCGGGTCCTGGACGATGGCGAAGCAGGTCTTCATCCCGGCGATGTTATAGGCCTTGCTCGCTGACATCAGGGTGATGGTGCGCCGGGCGATCTCCGGGCTCAGGGATGCGGTGGGAATATGCCGGCGCCCGTCGAAGCACAGCTCGGCATGGATTTCGTCAGAAATGATCAGTGCGCCTTGATCCAGACAGGCGCTGGCCACGGCTTGCAGTTCTTCCCGGGGGAAGACCTTGCCCAAGGGATTGTGAGGGTTGCTCAGGAGCAGGGCGCCAGCACCTTGCAAGGCCTGACGCAGCGCGTCCATGGGGGTGACATAGGTGCCTTGCTCGGTGAGCTGGAACGGGAGTTCGACCTTGTCCAGGTGCCAGTTGTCCGGGGCCATGCGCAGCGGGCGATAGTTGGGGGTCTGTACCAGCACTTTTTGCCCGGGCTGGACGAAGGCGTGCAGGGCCATGTTGAACCCGGGCTCGACCCCGGGCAGGAAGATCAACTCGTCGGGCTGCACACGCCAGGCGTACTTGTTCCAGAGGTCGGCGACCACGGCTTCGCGCAGTTCATCCCGGGCCACGCTGTAGCCCAGCAGCGGGTGCTCTAGGCGTTGGTGCAAGGCCTGGAGAATGCCATCCGCCACGGCAAAGTCCATGTCCGCCACCCACATGGGCAGGACGTCCTCGGGGTAGCGGCTCCACTTGGTGCTGCCGGTGCCTTGGCGGGGATGCAGGGTATCGAAATCGAAGCTCATGAACGGGTCTCGTCGAATCGCATGGGGAGGGTGGAAGGGATTCTAGCCTTCCCTGAGGGTGGCCGGCAGGGTGTGTTGGGCCAGGCCCGGGGCAAAGGCATTGGCAGGTTCAAGGGGAGTGAAGTGGATGGTGGCGAATATGGTTTGTGTACAGAGTGAAGTATTGAAATAGGTGTTTATTCAATGTCGAGTGTTCTCTGGTTGTCTTTTATAGAGTTTATGTCAAGCGACTTCTTGTGGGTTGTTTGTCATTGTTTGTTGCTGGAATTTTTAAGAATTGTCTTAGTTTGTCTTTTTTAGTCGGTGTTATATGGTGTGGCGGTTATTGGACTTGTTCAAAGTTTCAACGTGAGTGGGTATATCAATAATCGAACCGGCAAGGAGCAGGGCAATGACGGTTGAAAGTGGACTTCGCTATCGTGATTATTCGGTCCCCTATCTAGTGGATGAAACCCTTCGGGAAGGTATTGAACGTACGGCCTTTCCCATTTCTGTGGACGCCAAGGTGGCGATTCTCAAATCCATGGCGGCAGCAGGATTGAGAGATTTCGTGGTGGGCTGCGGGCCTGAAGAGCCGCTGGTCTGGGACCGTTTGCACCAGGCCCGGGAAGCCCATGAACTGCCCGCCGATACCCGGGCCACCTTCATCATTCTGCTCAACTGCTGGGAAACCGCTTTCGCCTATTTCCAGTCCCGCCAGCAACATCGCCAGTGGATCGCCGACACGGTGTTCAGCTTCGGCATGATCACCTACAGGCAGGGTGAGCGGGAGTTCGAGCGGGCCATCGAGGCGTTCCGCAGCATCGGCGCCGTCAGGTTCAAGGCCAGTGTGCTCAACAATTTTCGCAAGGGTGTGTCTGACCAGCGCTATGGGGAAATCTGCCGGCAGATCGACTGGGCGGCCAGCCTCGGGGTGGAGGTCATCAGGATCAACGATTCGGTGGGCTCGCTGCAGCCCCATGTGACCCAGTGGCTGTGCTCGAAGCTGGTGAAGGATTACCCCCATCTGGTGTTTTGCCTGCATGCCCATAACGACAACGGACTGGCCCTTGCCAATACCATGCAAGCCATTCATTCGGGCTTTCAGATGGTTGAAGGGGCGTTGGCCGGTTTTGGCAATAGATCGGGTATTGCGCCCCTGGAACAAGTGGTCAAGTTGTGCAAGGCCAATAATATAAATTTGGGTTCCTGTGAACTTGATCTGGATAAGTTGATCAACGCAGCTCATCAATGTGAAGACACCTTCTTGCAATTGCCCAGTGTTTATCGGCCGGTGAGCGGCAAGTTTGAAACACTCTCCAACTACGGCGTCCTGAATATTCCGGACTTTCTTGAAACCAATGATGAGAAGGGGTACTTCGTCAACTATGTCGGCCTGCATCCGCAGACCATTCGCCAGGCCCTGACTCATTATTCAACGGCAGGACTGGATGTGGCCGCGATTGCCGATGCAGACCTGTGGCCCATAGTGGACAGCCTGAAAGTGGAGATGCAGGCCTCCATGAAGGACATCGAGTCCCACTATCGCCGGGTCATGGGCGGGGTGATGGATTTCTACCGCGCCTCGACTTACACCCCCCGGCAACTGGCGTTGTATGCCGAACGGCGGATTGTTCGGGGGCATGCCGCTCATGGATAAGGTCTTTACGGTGGTGATGCCGCTGTTTGCCATGATCTTCGCCGGCTACTGGATAGTGCGGATCGGGGTCATCGGCAAGGAAACGGTAAAGGGCCTCGTGGGGGTCGTGTTCTGGCTGTTCCTGCCATGCTTCATTTTCATCAAGACCCTGGGCACCCGGGATCACGGCGAGCTGGACTGGGGGCTGCTCAGCGCCTACTACCTGGCTTGCCTGGTGACCTTCATCATCGCCGCGGTGGGCGGTCGGCTGATCTGGGGCGGTAATGGGCGCGTAGCCGGCCTGCGTGGGCTGTCGTCCATATCGGGAGTGGTGGGGTACATGGGCTTGCCCTTGATGGTCATGGCCTTTGGCGATGAGGCGGCCTTGCCGACGTTGATGATCACCATGGCCGACAACCTGGTGATCCTGGCGGGTGGGGCATTGATCATGGAGCTCACTGCGCAGCAGGAGGTACAGGCCAAGCCGGACCTGGCCCGGGTGCTGCTCACCACGACCCGCTCCATTGTCAGCAACCCACTGATCCTGGCGGTGTTGCTGGCGGTGCTGTTCATTGCGCTGCAATGGCAGTTGCCCGGTCCGCTGCAGATCTTCGCCACGCAGATGACCAATGCTACCGGCCCCTTGGCCCTGGTGGCCCTGGGCGCTGCCTTTGCCGTGCACAGGAATCAGAACCTGATCAAGGGCGACGCCCTGGCTTTGGCTCTGTTGAAGGTGGTGGTGCTGCCGGTGCTGGTGTTCGTTTCCGCCAGGTATGTATTTGGCCTCAGCGACTTCCTGGTCAAGATTGCGGTGATCATGGCGGCGCTGCCGGTGGCGGTTAACGTTTTCATCCTGGCGTCGCGCTACAAGACCTATGAGACGGAGGTCTCCAGCAGCATGCTGCTCTCCGCGGTGATGGGCATCGGAGTGATCTCGGGGTTGCTGGTCGTGCTGGACTGATGCTCAAGCCTGCCGGTTGATGACCGGCCTCAGCACCCTGCAAGCGTCATGCGCTTGCGGGGTGTTTTGTTTGCCCGTCCCGCGGCGTTCGCCGCGGGGCTGATACCCCTGGGAGAACCCGCAACAGTTGCCCGCAAAGCAGCTTTTCCCTTGCCTGTGCCTCACAAAAACCTCGTTTCGCAACGTTCCGGGTTATGGAAACAATGAGCCCCTGCATACGCCTGCCCGACTGCCACGGGCGCATCCGGCGATGCACTGCCGATCGATTTGTTCTTCCTACAAAAACAACAGGGAGCAAGCGATGAACCGCCATTCGAGCAAGACCGCGTCCGCTCACCCCGGACCGGTTGCAAACACTCCAAACGAACGGGGCCACAGAGCCCGCAACGGTGAGGATCCGGCCACGTGGCCTGTGCTGCGAGGCGCCTTACACCGCTGACCAAGACTCGTAGTGCCTGGTGCAGTACCGCCCGTGAATACGGTCGCTTCCAGGCTCCTGCTGTGCGGGTTCGTGCGGGCGAGCCGGCTTTCTTGAGGATGGGTTTCATGTCCAACACCTTGCGTTGCGGCGTTGCATTGTCGTGGGTGCTGCTGTGCACCGGGGCTTCGGCTCAACCACAGAACCTCACCGTCATTTCCTTTGGCGGAGCCACCAAACAGGCCCAGGAAAAAGCCTATTTCCAACCCTTCAACCAGAGCGGCGCCGCCCGAGTGGTGGCGGGTGAGTACAACGGTGAACTGTCGAAGATCAAGGCCATGGTCGATGTCGGCAAGACCAGCTGGGATGTGGTCGAAGTGGAGAGCCCGGAGCTGTTGCGCGGCTGTGACGAGGGCTTGTTCGAACCTTTGGACCTGGCCCGCTTCGGTGATCCGGCGCAGTTCGTTCCGGGCACCCTGAGCGAGTGCGGCGTGGCCACTTACGTCTGGTCGATGGTCATGGCCTTCGCCCCGCAGAAGCTGGCCAAGGCTCCCGAATCCTGGGCCGACTTCTGGAACCTCAAGGATTTCCCCGGCAAGCGCGGTTTGCGCAAGAGTGCCAAGTACACCCTGGAAATCGCCCTGCTGGCGGACGGTGTGGCGCCGGCCCAGTTGTATCAGGTGCTCAACACCCCGCAAGGCGTGACCCGAGCCTTCGCCAAGCTGGATCAGATCAAACCTTACATCCAGTGGTGGGAAGCCGGGGCTCAGCCTGCGCAATGGCTGGTGGCCGGTGATGTGGTCATGAGCGCGGCCTACAACGGACGCATTGCCATGGCCCAGAAAGAGGGCATGCAGTTGAGTATCCTCTGGCCCCAGAGCCTGTACGACCCGGAGTACTGGGCGGTGGTCAAAGGCTCGCCGAACAAGGTCCTGGCCGAGGATTTCATTCTCTTCGCCAGCCAGCCCCAGGCGCAGAAGGTGTTCTCGGAGAACATCCCCTATGGACCGGTGCACCGTCAGGCACTGCCCCTGTTGCCTGAGGCGGTGCAGCAGCAACTGCCGACCTACGAGGCCAACCTGCAAGGCGCGCGGGCGGTGGATGCTGGGTTCTGGGTCGATCATGGCGAGGAGCTGGAGCAACGCTTCAACGCCTGGGCGGCCCGTTGAGAGGCTACTGATGCGCTGAGGAAAAAGGGCCTGCACACGTTGTGCAGGCCCTTTTTTGTGGCAGCGTTCAAAGCGGGTTCTGCAATTGCTTCTCCGCCTGATGCACCGCGTCGCGGCATACCTGTCGTAGCCAGTTACAGAGGGTTTGCGCAGCGGGCGACGAACTGTGCTGATGCAGCGCGTAGTGATAGGCCGGTTGGCAGCGCACCCGTCCCAGAGGTAGCAGGCGACCGTCTGCCAGCCACGAGTGGGCCAGGGAAGGACGAGCCAGCACCACGCCCTGGGCGTTGGCGGCAGCCTCCAGCATCATTCCCAGATCCAGCAGGGCCGGGCCATGGTCAGGTTCCGGCAGGCTCAGGCGTGCTTCCAGCAACCACGGGCGCCAAGGCTCCAGGGGCGAGCGCAGCAGCGGCAGGCGGCTGAAGTCCCGTGGCAGGTGCAGATAGCCGAAGCGTGCCAACAGGGCCGGTGCCGCCATGGGTTGCAGCAGTTCATTGAGCAGACGCTGTTGGGGCGCCACATGGGCGCTGTCACCACAGATATTGATGTCCTGACCTGTGCGCCGGGTCAGCGGTGCACAGAGCTGGATCTGCAAATCGATATCTGGATGAGCCAGGCTGTGCTCCGCCAGGCGCGGCACCAGGATCTGTCGGGCGAAGGTGGGCGGGCAGTTGAGCGTCAGCCGTTGCTTGCGCTGGGCCTGACGGCGGTGCAAGGGCACAGCCAGTAGTTGCGTGAGTATCGGGGTGATCTGATCCAGATAAATTTGGCCTTCGACGGTCAATGCCAGGGGCCCGCCTTGGCGATCGAACAACTGCAGTCCCAGTAACTGCTCGAGGGTGAAGATACGTTTGCGCAAAGCGCTGTTGGTCAGCGACAGGGACTTCGCAGCCCGGTCAATGCTCATCATCTGTGCCGCGACGGCAAAGGCCAGCAGGGCATCGAGGCTGGGCAGGCGATAGTCGTTGATCCGGTGCAGGGCGGTTTTGGCCAGTGCCTGCTCAAAGGGTGACCGGGAGCGTAGGTTGCTGTTCATCCATGACCTCGATCTTGAGAAATCTGACGGTGCCAGAGGAGACTTACGCTGTCAGATTGGAAAAAACCTCCCTGGAACACTGCCTTTTATTCCACCTCAATGGTTACGACGGCTGACTAGGCTTGCCGTTTTGGCCTGGAAAAAAGGAAGACTCTCCATGTTCAAGACTTACATCTGGGCGACCACGCTGGTTTACGACCCCAAGGCCCTGCCATGGACCCCCACCCACTGGGCCGACTTCTGGGACCTGGCGGCGTTTCCGGGACGCCGTGGGTTGCGCCACAGTGCCCGATTGTCCTTGGAACTCGCGCTACTGGCGGACGGCGTGAAGGTGTCGCAGGTGTATCCCACCCTGCGAAAAAGCAGTGGAGTTGATAGGGCGTTTCACAAATTGGAGCAGATCAAGTCCCACATTCAGTGGTGGGACGCGGGAGCCGAACCGCTGCAATGGCTGGTTTCGGGAGAGGTGAGCATGTCGTCGGTCTACACCGCGCGAGCCATCGATATGCGCCCGCAGGAGGCGGACTTTCCGCTGCAGTGGCGCGGGCGTCTTTACGACATGGACAGTTGGGGAGTGGTCAGGGGCGGACGGGACAGGGCCGCGGCGCAAACCTGCATTGCCTTTGCCAGTGTGTCCCAGCAGCAGGAGCTGTTTGCCTGGATCATTCATGGCTGCCCCAGCCATGCACAGGCACTACGGGTTGATCACGGCTTCTGGCGTGATCACGGAGAGGCCCTGGAGGAGCGCTTCAAACACTGGGCGGCGGTGAGCTGAACGCACCAGCCGGTTCAATGGGCGGGGTCTTGATGACGTTGGGTCAGCCAGTCGATAAACAACGAAAACAACTCCGCCTGGGAACTGATGGCCAGCTTGGTGTAGAGATTCTTGCGATGCATGCGCACGGTTTCCGGAGAAATTTCCAACACCTTGGCCGTGGATTTCACCGAGTGACCGCGCAGGATCAAGTGGGCGATCTCCCGTTCGCGTACGGTCAGCAGCGGAGTGCCGAAGCTCATGAAGGCGGCTTCGATCTGTTGGTTGAGGTTGGCCGGTGCCTGGGCCGGTAGCGAGCCCTGAGTGGCGTGCCGGACCAGTTGCTGCAAGCCGCCGGCACTGCCGAAGCGGCGGATCAGTTCACGTACCAGCGGTTCCACCGCCCGCAGTAGCGCCAAGGGTTCGCTGGCGAAGCGCGCGCCACTCAAACCCTGGAACATGCACAGGGAAATCTTGCTGTGCGGGTCGAGGTCGACGATGTAGTAGCTGTCTTCGGCGCCCCCGGTCTTGAGGTAGTAGGTCTTGTAGTACTCGCTGGCGAAGAAGTTGTCCGGGGCGATTTCCGAGAGGTGGTAGAAGCCCTCTGCCAAGCCGTTTTCCACCGCCAGGCAAAAGGGGTCGAGCAGGTAGCCGCGGGAGAAATAGCGGTTGATGATCTCGTCGCGGTACTCGCCGACTATGCCTTGCTCATGCAGTAGCTGTGGTGGCAAGCCTTTGCGTTCCAGGCTGATCATCATGGATTCGATGGGGGTCAGGGCATTCAGCGCTGCCGCCAGATGGCTGAGGAAGGCCTCATCGTCCACGCTGTCGAATGCCTTGGCCAAGCCGGCATGCCAGGCCTGCAGGGCATGGAGGGAGAGAGGGGCGTCGGGGGTATTGGCAGGTGCGCTCATGCCCGGCAGTTTAACTGCCGGGCGCAGGCCGGGTAAGACCCCGATTCGCAGTGCTGCCGGTGCCTGTTGTCGATTCATCAACCCAGGTACTGGCCGTCACGGCGCAGCTCGGCTGCAGCCTCGAGGATGCATTCGCGCAAGGTCTCGACAATCTCGTCGATCTGCGCGCGGGTAATGATCAACGGTGGCGACATGACGTTGAGATGGCCGATGGGGCGCACCAGCAAACCCTTGGCCTGGGCTCGCAGGTGGATGCGTTCGGCAATGTTCAGGGCCTCCGGCAACAGGCTCTTGCTGTGCTTGTCGGCGACGAATTCGACGCAGGCCATCAGCCGCTTGCAGCGCACATTGCCGACCAGGGGCAGTTGCGCCAGGCTCTGCAGGCGTTGCTCCATGTAGGCCCCCACATCCTCGACATGGGCCAGCAGGTTTTCCCGCTCGATGATCTCGATGTTCTTCAGCGCTGCGACGCAACTGACCGGGTGTCCGCTGTAGGTGAAACCGTGGGTGAAGCAACGGCCCTTGCCCGGCTCGCCTATCACCTGCCAGATGCGCTCGGAGAAAATGCATGCCCCCAGGGGCAGGTAGCCCGAGGTCAGGCCCTTGGCGGTGGTGATGATGTCCGGCTGCATGCCGAATACGTCCTGCGAGGCGAAAAAGGTTCCCAGGCGACCGAACGAGGTCACCACCTCATCGGCGACATACAGCAGGTCGTAGCGCTGGCAGATTTCCCACATGCGCCGGTGATAGCCCTCGGGAGGAATGATCACTCCGCCGGAACCCATGATGGGTTCGGCGAAGAAGGCCGCCACCTTGTCCGGGCCGATAGTGAGGATCTTGTCTTCGAACTCGGCCACCAGAAAGTCGAGGAAATCCGCCTCGCTCATGCCTGCCGGGGCACGGTAGTAGTTGGGGCAGGAGATGTGGTGAAACAGGTCGCTCATGAAGTCGAACTCGGGAGCTCGGTCGGCGGCCTTGTTACCGATGGACATGGTCAGGAAGGTGGAACCGTGGTACGCGTTGATCCGCGAAATCACATGCTTCTTCTCATGCTTGCCACGACTGTTCTGATAGAACTGCACCAGGCGGTAGGCGGTGTCTACTGCAGTGGAGCCGCCAGTGGTGAGAAACACGTGGTCCAGGTCCCCCGGCGCCAGGCTGGCGAGCTTTTCGCAGAGCTGGATGGCGCTGACGTTGGCCATGTCGCAGAACGGATTGGAATAGGCCAACTGCCGTACCTGATCGGCGATCGCTTCGGCCATTTCCTCGCGGCCCAGGCCGATATTGGTGCACCACATGCCGCCGACCGCATCCAGGTAGCGCTGGCCGGCAGTGTCATAGATATAGGCACCATCACCGGCGGCGATGTTCAGCGAGCCCTGCTCGCGGTGCTCGTCGAACATATGGAAGCCGTGCATGTAATGGGCCTTGTCGGCGGCCACCAGTTGAGGGTCATCGAACTGTTGAAAAAAGGCTTCGGGTTGGATAGCCATGGGCTTCACCTCGGGTCGAATCATTGGACGCAATGTCTATGGAATGGGTAGGAATGGATCACTTGCCGATCTTCACCATGTTCCAGGTGCGGGTGATCAGGCGGGTGCTGGCGGGAGACTGGATCTTCTGGGTGAACAGCCGCTCCCGGGTCTGGGCATCGGGGTAGATCGCCGGGTTGTCACGCACCTCGGCGGTGAGCAGCGGGGTGGCCTTGAGGTTGGCATTGGCGTAGCGGATGTAGTCGCTGACTTCGGCCATCACCTGCGGCTGCAACAGGTACTCGATAAAGGCATGGGCATTGGCCACGTTCGGCGCATCGGCGGGAATGTAGAAATCGTCGAACCAGATCAGCGAGCCTTCCCTGGGAATGAAATAGTCGAGCCTGACCGGTGCCCCCGCTTCATTGGCCCTGGCCTGGGCGGTGGCGTAATCGCCGGACCAGGTCGCACTCAGGCACAGGTCGCCATTGGCCAGGCCATTGAGGTAACTGGTGGAGTCGAACTTGCGGATATAGGGCCGTACGGCCATCAAGGCATCCTGCGCGGCCTTGAGGTCTGCGGGCTCGGCGCTGTTGGGGTTGCGCCCCAGCCAGGCCAGCACCAGCGGCAGAATATCCGTGGGCGAGTCCTGCAGCGTCACCCCGCAATCAGCGAAGCGCGACACCACCTTGGGATCGAACAGCATCGCCAGAGAACCGATGGGCGCGTCCGGCATCCGCTCGCGGATCTTGTCGACGTTGTAGGTCACCCCGTTGCTGCCCCAGGTATAGGGCGCCGAGTACTGCACCCCAGCGTCGTAGTTCTCCAGGCTTGTCAGCACCTGGGGGTCGAGATTCTGCCAACTGGGCAACAACTGCTTGTTCAGCGGCTGGAACACCCGCGCCTTGATCAAGGGCGGCACCAGCGCCGCATTGAGTACTACCAGATCGTAGCCGGAGCGTCCGGGCAGCAGCTTGCCCTGGACGGTTTCATAGGAATCGAAGGTGTCGTAGATCACCTTGATGCCGCTGGCTTTCTCGAAGCCGGCGAGGGTGTTCTCGCCGATATAGTCCGACCAGTTGTACAGCCGCAACGTCTTGCTTGCAGGCTCCTCGGCCTGCACCCAGGCCGCCGCTACCGTCAGAACCACGCCAAACACCGCAGGGAATGCTGTACGCATGCTGGAATTCCGCCTTGAACCTGATGGGAGGAGCCCGGGTCGAGCCGTTGGCGCTACTGTCCGCGAGCCGCCGCACACACGCCATAACCCGATCGGGTAGGTGAGCGAGGAACAGGCAAGGGCGAGCTATCGGACTTGATTTATGCAATCATCCAGCCCCGCCGGCGACTTCGAGCCGTATTTGCCCGCCCGGAAACCTGTAGAAACAGCCCGGCAGAAAAAATATCGAATAGGAGTTGCCAGGAATGGAAAACATGTCCATAATTGCGACCATTCCTCAGCGAGGAAGCGGAAAAACTCTTTAGAAATCAAAGAGTTGCGAGATGAGATTGATCTCGAAAGCCGTTCCAGTTTGTACGTGTGCAGTGTTGTTTTTCAGGCATTGGACATTTGGGGCCGAGTAGCAAAATGGTTATGCAGCGGATTGCAAATCCGCCTACGCCGGTTCGATTCCGACCTCGGCCTCCACCCTTGAAAACCCCGTAGATTAACGTCTACGGGGTTTTTTATTGCCTGGGATTTGGGCAATCGCTTCCGCAAAATTCTGGATCGCTTCCGCAAGCAGCCTGCTTTTGGCATCGAGCTGAGAGAGATTTCACCGGTTTGTTATGAACTGCTTTCGCTCCCTAGTCGTAGCTGCATTCAGATTCGGTTCTTTGGAGTGGCAGCTTTCGGCCAATAGCAGACATCCACCTCAGCAAAGCGATTGCTCACTGTTGCCGAATAGTTTGCGTGAGAGCCGATCAAGGCGTATCGCTGCTATGCCCACGCTGGGGAAATCTAAGGGCGAAATCCTGGCAGTGTTAAAAGCTGGATAAGAGATCTTCACAATCTGTCTTTTCTGAACGGTTGCGTGAAATGCTGTATTTTTATACAGTATAGAGAAGTCCTGTGCTATCTATTCGCCACCAGTTTTTCAGCGTATATAACATGCCACCGGCACATGGAAGTCGTGGTGACCCTCTCGGCATCTTGACCCCATGTCCATTTGGCTAGGGGCTCAGCGTTGTTGCTGCGGCGTATCCCGTAGAGTGACTTGAGGACGCAGAACATGAATGACCTTACCGTTACTGATGAGGTTGGAGCTAGCGAAGGGGTGTCTGACGCGACAGGCGCGCTCCCAGCTCAGTTTGAGGTAGTCGCTGCGATTACGGCGTCCATGGAGCGTGACACGAGCTTGGTGGGAAACCCATTCAAATCCGTACTGGGTAATCTCTGGAATCTCAATAGTAAAGCCGCTAATGATTTCATAGGGCAAATCGAAAAGAAATTTCGTAGGAAAAATAAGTTTCACAGCTATTTTTCCGGGTCACCCTCTAATAGTACTCCTATTAACCTAGAAAAATATATTACTGGCACTATCGACTTTCAGAATCTTGCCCAAGCGCAGATGTCTGTAATCGTTTATGTCGCAAATAGCAATGAACGCAGCACCCTGCAAGGTGGCAATCTTGTTTTTATACATTATAAGACGCTCGGTGATGATGATGATGTCGGTCGATTGATGATTGTAATGGTTGACAAGAAAAGCGCTTTTGAATTTGATGTAACTTTGCAGCCAAAAGCCCTGCAACCCATTGACACTGATGCATTAAGACAGGCAGCAATGTTTGATCTAACGCTGTTTACTGTTATATATCCGAAGAAGGAGGGCTCCACGTACTTGCATTTTATAGAGGGGCGATCCAAGTCGGATTTTTTCAAAACGGCTTTGGGATGTGATAGTACAGTACCTAACAAAGAAAGTGTGTCAAACTTATTCGAAGCAATAAAAAGCTTCTCTCAGTATAACGGATTGAAACCCGCACAGCAGGATAAGTTAACGCAAGGCGTTTATGATTTTTTGGATAAGCACATCGGCAAGCAAGTTTCCTTAGGAGATATCCAGCATATCGTTGACAAGCAGCTGCCCGACGGGCACGAAGCTGTAGGGTCATTTACGGAGTTCGCAAACGATAAGGGCTTCCAAATTAACGATTTTTTTGAAGCGACCAGAGCGAGTTTAAACAACGGCGTTTCGATAAAAATCGTTGATTTTGAAAGCAACTATTCAGTTTCAGTCAAGTCAGGCTCATTAGGATACGAAGGCTCTGACAAACCAGTTTTTGTGGACGATAATCTAACTTATCTTATGATTCCGCTTTCCGCTGCCGATCGTGAAA
Source organism: Pseudomonas sp. JDS08PS003 (assembly GCF_045013505.1). Lineage (NCBI taxonomy): Bacteria > Pseudomonadati > Pseudomonadota > Gammaproteobacteria > Pseudomonadales > Pseudomonadaceae > Pseudomonas > Pseudomonas sp. JDS08PS003. The sequence goes on along the minus strand of NZ_CP120724.1, from coordinate 4,251,144 downwards.
GAATTCGCGCTATCGTCGGAGATAAAGATAATGTCGATGAAAGTTCTAGCTGAGCTGTTACGTCACTCCAATTGCTGTGTTGAGGACGGCAGCTTGGAAGTTGAATCTACGAAAGTAGAACTTGTAGATATCTATCGGCAGCTCGCTAGCTTAGGTTACAAGGGTGATTACTTTGTATCTGGTCAGGTTCTAAGTATCAATCTGGCTGCCTCGTCATGGGTGACGACTTTGTTTTTAAAGTCCGACGCGGAACTTTGGCAAAAGGTTGTTCAGCGTAAAGCTTTGCCAGAGCGATTTTATGTGATTGAAAGTCACATTCACAGCGACGATCTAAGCGAGCGAGCTATCATGCTCATGCAGTTTTACGTAGAGTGGGTTTCACTACTCTTTAAAATAAAAGATCACGGCGGCAGCACTTCCGATCCAATCTTAGCGTTTTATATTAGCTCTGAGAAAGGAGCAAAGAAATATGAGGTTGATTACAGGAAAGTAGAGTTCACCGACTTGATTGATATTGATGTAAGCCCTGAAGAAAAAGTAAGTCTTAAATACTTAGTTGACATTGTTTCACTGGAGGATGCACACGAAAAGGAACGGCGTGAGGTACTGCGTTCCTCGTTGGCAGAATTACTAGACGTTACACATGTCGATTCACCAATGCTCTGGCTTCTGCAACAAGCAAAGAGACTTAAGAAAAATTTTCAGGAAAATCATGATGTGTATTTGCATAAGTTTTCTGTAAATAAACTATTGTCTGAAATCGAGGAGAAATCTACGGATTATATTTCAAAAATCAACGAATCGATTTCCTCTAGTCAGTCCAAGGCATTCGCGATCCCAGGGGCATTAATCGCTGTTGCGGCATTAATAAAAAATGCGGACCTTGTCTCTCTGCTATTCGTGTGCGCAGGCTTGTTAAGTGTGGCAGTTTTAACCTTTGTTGCAAATAGAATACATTCAGAGGCATACGATGCGTTAAGGGACCAAATTACGCGTTCTTTGACACGCTATGAGGTTATGAAAAATGAGGATGCGGTAAGAGTAAGTGCTACGGGTGCGAAGGAAAAACTCTTGAGTATGCTTAAGAAGGCCAAAGGGAGATTGGAGCTCATTAATGCGCTTTCAGTTACGATTTTTGTTATGGGCGTTTTTTATACGTTGCTCAGCACTTCGGTGTTGAGTTAAAAAGAAGTATGTGTAGCTGATACCTGTCAATATATTCATTCAATTTCGCGCAATGAATCGAAAATGTCGTGAATTTCGTTATCGTTATTGCTACGCTCATGGCGAAGATCTTTCCATTCTTCGTACATATGGTCGGTATTGATCGACTGCTCATTCTCAAACTCACTCATTCTTTCACGCACCCATTCGATATCACTTCCGAAATCGAACTGTGTCATATCTGCAATAGTCCTAAGCGTCTCGTCAAGAGTCTCAAACTCAGAAACAGAGCGGCACTCATGTATCTCATCACTTAAAGAGTTTTCTTGAAAAAAACTAACAGCGGTATGTAGGTCATCGCTCAGTTTATCATCCAAAATATAGAGCTTGGCTGCAATAAGTAAATCTTTCAACTCTTGAGCGCTACAACCTGTAGAAGCCTCTTCAGCCAGAGCACAGATAATTCGGGAATGAAGTGATTTATCTTGAAGTAGTAGCTCAATATTTGAATTTTTTATTTTTTCAAGTAAGCTTAGTCCGCCCTCTATGTTCGCAACTTCCGATTCCCATGCGCCCAGAATCGCATTGATTGCTGCTATAGATGCTTGCAGAAGTTCATTTGATTGCAGCTTTTCCGCCGCGTCGATCATTGTGCCTGCGCGTAGTTCGAAGCTGTCATCGATATAGGAATAGCGGTTGTTATAATGCAGCTTTCGAGGGGCCCTGAAGAGACGCTCAAACATTTGGGCCACCCGATGGGAGTTGTAAGTCAGGTATTGCAGCACATCACGGCTATTTTCATCTATAGAAAAGTTCCATATACGACGAATCTGCTCGAAACGGATGGCACCCTCTATCATGTCCAGCGCATTTGGAGTATCCCTACGAACGACAGCATTCATCATATCAAGTACAGATGGATCAATTACTTCAATTTTATTCCCAGGGCGAATGAAAGAACCGCTCAACTCCGCAAGCCCTGATCGCCAATCGGAAGGCTTGATCTGAAAACGATAGCGCTGAGCTCGCAGTTCGTGCAATGAATAAAAAGCACGTTCCAGGACGTCCGGCTCACATTTTCCGCTGTATGTGTAAAGAGTCAATAAAATACTCCGAGCACAGTCACTAATTTGAAATTCGTAAGCATGCCGCCAAATTTCAGCAGGATTAGCTAACAAGGCTCTAACAAAATCTTGATATTTCTCTGGAGTAGATGATTTCACACGTTGAAAAGTTGAAAGCCAGCTTATCAATCTTGGGTTAAACTTCCGATGCTGAACGATCTCCATATAAAAGCGATTTGTCAATAAAGCATTTCGATAGGCTTCTGGCAAGTCGCTAAAGTAAATGTGATTATATAAAATCTCAGCGCGTTGCATTCTACTATAGTCACCAATTGAGAGCACGCAGCGACTGTCGATTATGTTTGCTTGACTGAATCTCTCTGACGTCGCAATAGCCTGCCTCAGAATATGCTCACGTGTCGTCATGATCAGCTTTGCATTTGATGATGACCGCACCATTTCAATAAACTCGATGATCGCACGATCTTCATTTCGATTAAAAACTGATGCTTGTTCACCTAGGAAGGTTGCGCCTATGAAGTCATCAAAATAGAAAACCTGTTTTTTACCTTTTTGATAAAGTTCGCGACCGGCCTGGAAATCTGTCAAAATTGAAACAGCTTCATAACCAAGCTCAATATGTTTATACAATAGCATTTTGGCGAGTGATGTTTTTCCAACGCCAGGAGCTCCTGAGATTATAATGATATGCTCATTTGCAAGCATCTCAAGTGATCTCGGATACGCAGCGCTCCTCACATATTTATGGATGTCGCGATGCACTTGAGCAACATCAAAATCACTTTGCGTAAGTGAAGCGTTGTAAATCACCCGATCTAGCATTGCACGGCTGGTAAGCCAGAGTTTGTAATGCTGCTGTTCAACTTTAGGGTAGAGGTTGATCAGATTGTTGATGTCGTCCGAACCCAATATGTCATTTGTAGTTAGATGCCCATTAAACAAAGACTGTATTTCGTCTTTGTTTGAAGGATTTAATCCTACCGATGTAACTAGTATGTAACGCGGCGATTTCATGTTTAAAACTTTAATCGCTTCTTTTTTTAGGTCTCTTAGAAGTCCAGGCAATCCTGTTCCTATGTAGTGTTTACATTGAACTACAATGTTATTCGTTCCGACGGAATGACGAAAATCTATACCTTGATCCTTTCCTGCCTTAAATGATTCTAAAACGATCCCCTCGCTAGCTTGAAGTAAATCACGAGCGAGTTGCTCGAAATCATGAGGGGACAGCTGTTTAAAGTCATATTTAGACATATCAGACTCTTATTCAATGCTTCTAATTAAGCTTGAGTGTCAAGGCCTTTCATACTACATGAATAATAGATGAACGGTTCATTTCGATAGCTGAGATGAGTGCTTGGTAAGCTTGGCTGTACTGCCTTAGAGTGATTCAGGGGGATCGTCAGATGATGGCACACGTGGTTTAGATCGACGCTATTTGTGATCGCGTTGATCTTAGCTTTTCACCGAATGCTGTCGATCAGGCATGACTGCTTTTGGCCGTATGCTGCCGATCATGATGTTGGCAGCGTACGATTATTTAGTAGGTTTAACGATCTCTCCAACTCGTCTATAGACCTTCTTGGTCATCTCCTCAGTTGAATGCCCCAGCAACCGACTTGCATGCGTCAGCTCGATCTCACTGGCAGCCTTCGGCCGAATGTCCTTGAACTGAAACTGCCGAATGCTGACCGCCAGTGCTGGGTCACCATCGGCTGCAGCCTTGACGGCAGCCTTCTCCCGCGCATCGTCCCAGCGGTTGCGCAGCATTTGCTGGCTCATTCGTAGCCCTGAGGCGTTGGTGATTAGCGTCGATGTCCTGATGCTGTTGATTCTCCTGCGTTCCTGTAGGTCTTCTATAAAGGCACTCAAGCCTGACTGGACGCCTTCTTCCTCCAGGCGCAAGCGTAAGCGCTTTTCGGTCTTGCCCTGGCCAATCAGCAAGAACCCATTGTTCAGATCGGTGGCGGCGATCTTGAGCACGTCCGCGGGGCGTTGTCCGGTCAAGTAGGCCAGGTCCATGGCGTCCTTCAGTTCCTGCACCGCCTCAGCGTAGACGGCATTCCATACGGTCTCGCCGGCGTAGTAGTCCCTGGGCTTTTCCTTGTTACGACGAACGCCGAAGCACGGGTTGGCTTTGTCGGTCAGGCCCCACTCTCGGGCAATGGTGAATGCGTGAGAGAGTAGGGCGATCTCTCGATTGGCCCGGACCTTGGCGGTTCTGGCATCGCGGTACTGGGCGATCACCTGGGGGGTGATCGATTCGATAGGTGCGTTCTCAAAGGCTCTCCTGAGCTGCTTGAGTTCCTTGCGGTTGTCCGACTGGGTACGGATCGATTTGCCGGGGATGATCTCCTTTTCGTACCGGTCGAACACGTAGCTCATCAGGTGGTTAGGCTTGGGTGGCGCTCTGCGCTCCAGCCTGGCCCATTCCACCTTGGCCTGATCGAGGTCGGTGCCCAGTGGGATTTCTTTGCGTTTGCCGGCGTGGTCCCTGCCGTCGTAGTAGTACGCCGTCCAGATCTGACCGTTCTTGCCCTTTCTGATACGGCGCACCATGCGCGGCGGTAGGTCGCGGTTGCCTGTGGTTCTCTTGCGCACTGGTTAGCTCACATTCGCAAGGTTGAGTGACCAGACTTCAGTCACGGCACTAGCTGCAGAGGGTTTAACGCCGGCTAACTTCATCCTGGCGTAAACCCGGCCAACGATGGGTCGCCGGGCACCGGTCAGAACAAACTCCCAATGGTTGTTGGTTAGCCATTGGATCTGTTTGGACGGGAGCTGATAACCCGTGATGGTTGCGAGTTCTTCCTCGGTCAAGGTTTCGCTTTGTAGCGAGTTAGCTGCGTCGTATGTATTCGTCATGCTGCCACCCTCATGGACGGAAGGCTTGAAAATAGGCATGCTCGACTCTTTTTGATGGCTGGGAGCCATGACGCATGAAGAGATTCAGCATGCCTCTGGAGATGAAGGTCGCCTACATATGGATTGTCTGGGCGTTTCTGGCGGTAGGAGCTGTGGGGTGGCCCTTTTTTGTCTTGCTTAATGCATTTGATGCCAAGCAGGATGCTGCGGCTTGGGTGCAGGCTATTGGAAGTGTTGCCGCTGTAGCGATGGCACTTTTCGTTGCCAACAAGCAAGCCCGAGAAACCGCTAAAGCAAGACGCACGCGGGAGTCCGTGATTCTTAAACTGGTTAGCAGTGTGGCAAGGAACGCTGCTACGACTACAGCAAATCTCTTCAACAGTTTTGATGTTCTTCATTCGGAAGATAAAGCAGCTCAGGTTCAGCTCTTGTCTGACTATGAACAGCAGCTGATTCTCGTAAGAGGTATTAATCCGGTTGAGTTGCCTGTCGTGGAAATGTTGGAGCCTTTCATAAAAATGAGAGGTGCAATGGAAGTGGGACTGGCACTTGCGAAGCTGCTTGCTGAGGGGGGTAAGGTTGATCGGTTGGCTTGTGCTACTACACTTCAGATCACTGACCAAATCGTCAACGGAGCTGCGGAAATACTCTGTAAATTTGGTCTTGATTGAGGCGTCTTTACAATGCTGCTTATCCCCCACTTCACGCTGCGCGAGCGGCCCACTCTGAGCGTTCAGCATTGCTCCAGGTGTGGCTGCCCCGCGCAGCTTTTCGTGGGGGATACGTGTCTCGGTCGTGTTGCGGGCAAGAGCAGTAATGCCTGCTGCTGCGCAGCAGAGGCTCTTTGTTTTCTGTGCGTCGACGCCGGTGAAGTTGCGGAGCAAAGCGGTCATGGTTTGTGCGGTGTGCTGAGCTTGCGGCATGCCGCTTTCCTCCGGTTTCTGATAGCGGGCTGGTCCATCGATCTGCTGGCTCATGCCGCTTCCTCCTTTGCTGCTGGCTCCACTAGGGCGGCCATGGTCAGGGCTTGATCGCGCAGCGAGCGTGAGTCTCTTTCGAGTTTTTTCCCGGTCTTGAAGGCGCTGAATGTCTCGGCGGCGATGCGCAGCAGGTCGGCGATAGCCAGCAAGGTCTGCTTGTGTGCTGGCTTGAGGGCTTGGCTGTCCTGCAGGTTTTTGTGGAGTGCGGCCAGCCTTTGGTTATCGGCTCGCACGAACTTGAGGGCAGTTGTCAGCTCGCGCAGGGCTCTTGCGTTGCCCGCTTCGGCAACGGCTTTGCCTTCCTCGATCCCGGCTGCTCGGCCATTGCTTCGGCCAATCAGGTAACCGGCCCAGTAGAGTAGGGCGACGGTGAGTATCAGGCCGATCAGGGCAATGATCTGTATGTGGGTCATGTGGTGTGCTCCGGTGGGTTTGGCTGGTGGTGGCAGCTGTTGGGTTATTGGTCGTGCTCGTTGGCGTCCGTCAAAAAGCCTTCTCAATCATCAGCCTGTTTCATGGACGAACGGCGTCGGAATGGGCATGCTCGACACATTTGATGGCGAGGGGCCATGAGCGATGGTTGGGCCAAAATTTAAAGAACGAATGATTGAGACGTCTCTTTTGGCATTGTGGTGGTTGTTGTTTGGAGCAGCCGCTCTGTGGTTGATGGTTGGCTCGGTTGCTTACTGGGTAAAGCAAGGATGGTTGCCCCCCGACACATCTGGTTGGGCTCAGGCCATTGGTGCGATTACCGCTGTGCTTGCAGCGTGGTGGATTAGTGAACGGGGCCATAAAAAAGCAGAGCTTGCGAAGCGCCAAATGGACCACGCGGAAAAGATTAAAAATGCTGAAGTTCTGTATACCCTCGCGGTGACTGCGGAAAGCACCTTTCTTCAAGTCGCACATGCGCTTGATCAGTCTCCATGGCGAGATATTGACTATTACCGCGAGGAGATTAGTTGGCTTCTTCCGAGGCTTTCTTCGATGTTCGAGTTTGGAGGCGACAGTGAGTTTATGCAGTTGCTTCATGCGATTAATGACGAGGTCATTCGCGGAAACTCTTATCTTCGTAGACGAAGCGTTAGCAGAGTGAACAGAGACTCTTTGACAGAGAACCGTTTTTACAACGCCTGTAAGATATTGAGAGAAAAAGCCAACACCTATCTTGAGGAGATGAAGGCGAAAGGTATTGACTGAAGACTTTGTATCTGGGGGCATGTGGTGCGCTCCTAGTTTGGGCAGCCGTTGGGTTATTGGTCGTGCTCTGCGGCGTCGGCCTGTTGCTTGGCGTGTTCTTCATCCGCCCGGTAGGCGCGGATGTCGATCAGTGCGGCAACGTGGCGGATGTGTGCGTACTTCGGTGCCTTGCGGCTGCTGTCCAGGGTGGTGACGGGCAGTTGAATGCGGCCGCTGCTGATCTCGGCGGCGAACGATTGTTCGTTGAGGTTGCGGAAGTACTGCACGCGGATCTTTTCCAGCGGGATCAGGACATCGCCGAAGGTGCGATACAGCAGCTCGACGGTGGCGGTTTCCGGTGCTTGCATCAGGCGCAGTGGGGTCTGGTTGGCGTTACTCATTGGCTTGCTGGCTCTCCATGCGCTGGCGGCGTTTTGGGTGGTTCCAGGTGATCAGGCAGTGGGCTTTGGTCAGTTCGCGCAGATGCTCGGGTACCTCAAGGAGCGCAGCGTTGCGCTCCTCTTTGGTCCGTAAGGCGATGATCTGGCGGGCGTACTCCCTAGGCCACGTCACGGCGATCTGCCGGGATAGCGGGCAGGGCGAGGCCCAGTTGCTCGGCAAGCCAGGGAATGCCGGCCTGTCGAACCCGCGTTGACTGGCTGTATTGCATGCCGAGTTTGTCGTGGTACCAGTTGCCGTCCTTGATACGCAGGTACTCTCGATCCCGCACCGGGAAGGCCGGCAGGTTGTTTTCGGTGAGCAGGTGCTTCTCGCGCATCAACTTGATCAGGGCAGGACGAGTGAGGCCGAAGTACTTGGCGGTCTTTTCAAGGTTGCGTTCCATGACCGCCTCCTAAGCAGCGTGCGCGGCGGGAGTCGCCAGCGCTGCCAAGTGAAGGATGGATTCACAGACGTCCTGGTACATCTGCACGTCGCTGCCTGAGACGGTGAAGCACTTGGTCCTTGGGCTTTTGACGCCGATGCTCAGGATAACGGTGACGCCCTTGCGCGTTCGGGTGCGGTGCACGGCCAGACGAATCGGCAGTTCAAATCCGAGATCCAGATCGAGGAAGCCACCCAGGCACACCACACCAAACACCTGCTCGCGCTGTTGGGCGCTGAAGGCTCCGAACACGCGCTCGGCGTGTCGTGGTGGAGCCAGCTCGGCGTTAGGATCGATTGGGCCGTTGGCGATTTCTTCGATGAAGTCAGCCAGCTTCAAGTGGGCTTTCTTGTCGTTGGCCAGGGTCAGCGTGTGGCGTTCGCTGCCGACCTCGACCACAAAAGTGACGTCTGCCTGGGTGCGATCAACCTTCAGCCGAAGCTTCAGCGCCGTGCGCTGTGGTGAATCGCGCAGGGTGTGGTGGAAGGTTTCGCTCAGGTTGACCTGGGCCTTGAGCAGTTGCAGCGTGCGGTTGTCGACTCTGAATTTGCTCATGCCGCGTCGCCTCCGCCGTTCGGATCGAAGGGGGAGGGCCCGCGTTTTTTTGCCACGAGCTTAAGTTTTCTGTCGTGAAGGACAACCAGGCAGCCGGTATTGGATTGCAGCTGCTCGATCAGTTTTGGGTTTCTGGCACATGCCGGATGGACGTGCAGTGTCGCGGTGGTGTGCATGGTATTGCCTCGCTCTGTGGTGGAAGAGTGAGGCAAATATCACGCAGTGTGTTTGTCCGTGTCAATACGTTGTGTGATTAAATATCGGCCGAGTTATGGAGAAAGCGTGATGACTTCAAAATTCCCCCCACAAGGTGAATGTCTAAAACGTCTTCTTCTGGCACGTGAATGGGGGCGTGCAGACCATTAATGCTGTCTAGCCTGTACATCCCATCACGCAGGTAGATGAACTCTTTGATCATTGTTTTACCTGATGCGGTTCGGACCATCACCTCATCACCGCTGTAAAAGCTTTTGTTGGGCTCAATTAGGACAAATTCCCCGTTTTTTATTCGGGGCAACATGCTGTCGCCTGTCACTTTGAGCCCATAAGCATCGGGATCATCGCTGTGGATATTCAGATATCCATCATCATGCCCAGGTGGCAAGGCGAGCTCTTCGAAATAGCCCTCATTACCCAACTGAGCATTGCCTGTAACGGGGACTGTCCCGTCTTTTGCCCATCCTATGTTGCTGCTTACAGGCTGCCCTTTGTCGCTAGAGCGGCCGAACTCCCTGACAGCTCGATCCTCAGAGCGAACACGGCCTTGGATGTGCTCGGGTAGCGATTCAATTTCGGATCGATCGCGGCCCGCCACTAGGTCGGGTAATGACACCCCGAGGGCAGTAGCCAGTATTTCTAAATCTTGCAGATTAGGTTGGCGTGTTCCTTTCTCATAATTGCCAATACGAGATTGGGACTCCCACCCACAGGCATGAGCAAGAGCCTGTTGGCTCATGCCGGTAGCCTTTCTTAATTGCTTGATGCGATTGCCTAGTGTGTTCATGTGCTTTTTTTACCACGATATGAAATTTATTTTTCACACTTTGCGTGTTGAAAAGTTCACGTTTCGTGCTTAAGATTGCCGCGTGTTATCGGAGACCCCTTATGAACCGTATTGCTGAGCACCGAGAGAAAGCAGGTATTAGGCAAAGAGATTTGGTGGTTGAGCTTGGTTGGACGCAGACGCGTGTTAGCAATTACGAGGCCGGGCGGCGCAATGCTGGGCTATCGGAATGTCGAGCAATTGTTCGTGCGCTAAACAAGCTTGGCGCTGCATGTTCGCTTGATGACGTTTTTCCGCCTGATTTAGGTGGAACTCAAGCAGCTTAGAAAAAAGGCGATCCGAAGATCGCCCAGTTCCTCCCGGCACACACCACCACAGTGTCGCCAGGTCGCGGTTTAGGTAGGCGTGCACACCACATGCAAAAACGTCTACTTCAACCGCGCTTTCAAGGCTCGGAAGCCTTGGGTTGCTGCCTTCTCCACCACAGATAGGGCAGCTGTTGCGCCAGAGGTGAACAACGGATTGTTCGCCTCGGCACGGTGCCGGTGTCGATCCCGAAGATCTCGCCGGCGTTTGGGCCCTTTCAAGCCACGCGGCAAATGTATCACCACTGCATGCTGCGCGGCACTGGCAACTTTTAAGGATTAATGCCATGAGCCGTATCGCTTTGAACTCTGTTGAGCGGGCCAAGCGGGAAGTCTTGCCGCTCGATCTCGCGCTTTACCATGCCGCCCGGGACTATCCTGGTGGCGCCGCAGCCATCGCCGCCACCACCGGCCGCAACCCGACCACGCTGCAGCACAAGCTGTCTCCCACCCACCCTAGCCACAGCATCAACATTCAAGAATTTGGCGAAATCCTGGAGCTGACCAAGGACCGGCGCATTCTCGACGCGGTGCATGCCTTGGTAGGGGACACGATCTGGCAGGAGTTGGCCGAGGCTTACACCAACGACATGCCGGAGACGCTGACCACGGGCATCGCGGTGTACTTCCGTCAGGTCGCCGACCTGGCCGACACCTGGGCCAAGAGCATCGGCGATGGCGTGGTAAGTGATGCCGAGCTGGCCGAAATTCGCCTGCAGGTATTTCGCGGCATACAGGGGCTGCTAGGCATGTTTAACCGTGCCTGCTACGTCAACCAGACCACTCGGGGGGCGGACCATGGCTGACATTGCGGATTTTGCCAACGATCTGGTGCAAGAACGCCTCGATCAAGCGCTTGCGGCGCGTCAGTTGCTGAGACCTGAGTTGGCGGCGCATTCCTTCCTCATCTGCGAAGACTGTGACGGTCCTATTCCCGAAGCGCGCCGCTTGGCGCAGCCGGGTTGCACCATGTGTGTGACCTGTCAGGAGATCGATGATGTGCGGAGGGCCCGCCATGCTTGATGAGGTCTTGGGGCAGTTCGCCGATTACGGCCTGGAGCCCGCGCAGCCGTTGGTGTTCGGCAAGCTCACCCGCTGCAAAACGGCGCAGGATAAGGGCAAGGAGAAAAACGGCTGGTACGTGGTGCATGAGCACTACACCGAGAAGGGCGAAACACTGATCTTCGGCAGCTTTGGCGATTGGCGTTCGGGTGTGACGCAGAAGATCAAGGTCAAACCCGGGCGGATGAGTGCCGAGGAGCGTGAGGTGATGCGCGCCCGGCAGGAAGAGGCGAAACGCCGGGCGGCGGAAGTCGCCGTCAATGCAGCGCGTCGTGCGGCAAAGCGTGCCGCCGGGTTGTTCAAGCGTATGCCGGAGAAGGGCAAAAGCGCTTACCTGGACCGAAAGCAGATCGTTGGTTTCGGTGTGCGCTATGCACCGCGCTCGGGGGCTTTTCTGGTGCCCATGAGCAACGTGCGCGACCAGATTGTGGGCCTGCAGGTTATCTATCCTGAGAAGCAGCAGAACACTGGCCGCGACAAGTCCTATTGGCCTTACGGGATGTCGAAGGATGGGGCCTTTCATTTGGTCGGTCCACACCCGGAGCCGGGTGAGCCGATTCTGGTTTGTGAGGGGTACGCGACCGGCGTCAGCCTGCATATGGCGACTTCGCTGACTGTGGCCATTGCCTTTGATGCCGGCAACCTCATGCAGGTGTCCAAGGCGATGCGGGAGCGCTTTCCGGGTCGTCCGATCATTGTCTGTCGGGATGATGACTGGAAGACAACACGTCCTAACGGAGAACCCTGGAATCCCGGCAAGGAACGAGCGGAGAACGCAGCGGCGGTGGTCGGCGGCCAGGTGGTGGCGCCGATCTTTTCCGGCGAGCGAGAGATCAAGTGGACCGACTTCAACGACCTGCATTGCGCCGAAGGTTTGGAGGCAGTGCGTCGTCAGGTGCTGGCGGTGGTCAGGCCACCCGCTGCGGGTGGCTGGCGGGATCTGTTGGCTCGCAGCGACAGCGGCATGCTGATCGCGCACATGCAGAACGTTGAACTGATCCTGAGCAATGATGAGCGCTGGGCCGGGGTGATTGGCTTCTGTTCGTTCAGCGCCAAGATCGTCAAGCTGCGGGTACCGCCCTATGGCGGCGACACCGGCGACTGGGCCGACATCGACGACATGCTGGTGATGAAGTGGCTCGCGCAGCAGTACAACCTGCGGGTCAGGGTCGGGAACGTGATCGAGGCGGTGAGCGTGGTGGCGCACTATCGGGCGTTTCATCCGGTGCGCAATTACCTGCGCGGCCTGGAGTGGGACCGCGTGCCCCGGCTCGACTCCTGGCTCACCGAGATCATGGGCGTGGAGCCGACCGACTACAGCTCAAAGGTCGGCAAGCGCTGGATGGTTTCGGCGGTGGGCCGGGTGATGGCGCCGGGGTGCAAGGCGGACTCGGTGATGATTCTGGAAGGTGCACAGGGCGCCGGTAAGTCAACAGCCATGAGCATTCTCGGTGGTTCGTGGTTTATGGACACGCCGTTTACCCTGGGCGACAAGGATGCGTTCCAGGCGATCCGGGGCAAGTGGATCATCGAGCTGGGTGAGCTGGACAGCTTCAACAAAGCCGAATCGACCAAGGCCAAACAGTTCTTCTCGGCCTCGGTGGATACCTACCGCGAGAGCTACGGCCGCAGAACGATGGACGTGCCACGCCAGTGTGTTTTCGTGGGCACCACCAACCAGGATGAATACCTCAAGGACGCCACCGGCAACCGGCGTTATTGGCCTGTGGCCTGCACCAAGGTCGACCTGGAGCAACTGCGACAGATCCGCGACCAGCTCTGGGCTGAGGCGATGTTCTGCTATCAGGCGGGTGATATCTGGTGGGTGATCCGTGACGAAGCGCCGTTGTTCGCCGAGGCGCAGGAAGAGCGCTTTGTGGTGGATGAATGGGAGGTGCCGATTCTGAAGTGGCTGGAAGAGTCGCACTTGGGGGAGACCACCACCGGCAGTCAGATCCTGGCTGAGGTTCTGAAGATCGATCCTAGCCATTGGGACAAGCCAGCGCAGATGCGCGTCGGCTCAATCATGCATCGCCTGGGGTGGCGCAAGAAGCGTATGCCGGCGTTGACTAAGAGTGGCGTGCGCCCTTGGGCCTATCAGAAGCCAACCAACTGGGGGCGTGGATCTGCATTGCAGGTGGCGCAGATAGAGGAGGAGCCTTGCTTTGATTAAGCGAATCGACGAGATGCTCAAACTCTGGGCCCAGGATCTGCACATGCCCACGACCCTGGCCATCGGCACGGCAGGCGGCGGTAACATGATCGCCATGCTGATGGAGTGCAAAGGCGAGCTGATACGGGGAACCCGTGGCAGTCGGGTGCTGCTGGATGAATCGGCCGATATCGAGCTGATCGTCAACAAGCACCTGCCGCCCGAGCTGGCCCTGGTGGTGATGGAGCATTACTGCAATCACGACAGCTTCTTGGCCCAGAAGTACGCGCACTGTGGTTGCAGTCGTGAGACTTACTACCAGCGCCTGCACCAGGCGCATGTGTTCATCGAGGGCATGCTGATGGGGAAGGTGGCTTGACGCTTACCCTTGGTGTGCTTGCCTCTGTCCTACTGGCTCGCCTTGTCCGACCGCGTTTTGACGCAGCAGGACAAGCACGGGCCTTGTCATTCGTGGGCTGTCCTACTGTCCAACCTCTCAGCGCGTCATGCGCACACATGAGCGCAGCGGGCACACACTACGCGCCGTGGGCGCGCACGCGTGCCTTTCAATTTCTTCTTACAGGCGAGAAAGGAAAGATAGAGGCAGGACAGTAGGGCAGAGCTTTGTATTTCGGGGCCTGTAGCTGTCCTGCCTGACTCACTATCAGTGGGACAGGTAGGACAGCGCCAAAGGCGCTGGTAGCCGAAATAAAGATATTCGCCGACATTGCCTAGGCGTTCACCAGACATTCACCGGGTGGCGTTAAAACAGGGTTGCTGCCACCGGAATCCACCTGTAAAAAGTAGCCATCTTCGATAGGTGCGACCGCAGAGAGCGGCAGGCACCCACACACCAAACCCGGCCCTTGTGCCGGGTTTTTGCGTTTAAGGGGCAGGCGATGACGAACGAGCAACAAGCACTGGCAGAGATGCCGATCTGGTTAGTGATCGTCCTGGCCCTGGTGGGCGGCGTGTCCGGCGAGATGTGGCGAGCAGACAAGGAAGGGGCGCGAGGGTGGGCCCTGTTGCGGCGCCTCGCGCTGCGGTCCGGTGCCTGCATCGTCTGCGGGATGGCGGCAATGATGTTGCTGATTGGTGCCGGGGTGTCGGTGTGGACGGCGGGCGCCTTTGGCTGCCTGACGGCGATGGCCGGGGCGGATGTCGCCATTGGCTTGTACGAGCGCTGGGCGGCGAAGCGGATCGGGGTGTGCAAGGTGCCGCCTGTCACTGAGGATCGGGGTTGATGCGCTAGAGGCCACGTAATACGGGGCTTTCAGGTTTTCGCACTGGTTTGGTGCGCGAAAAAAAACGCCGGGGACCCTGGGAGCATCCCGAGGACACGGGGTCGGGAACCCGCGGGACTTCGTTAGCGGCAGGGCTGCCAGCTTACTGAAATTCAATCCATTGAAATTGAAAGGTTCGATTGAAAACCCGTTGAAAAAGGAGGGCTCATGACAGAACCAACCTACCTGTCAAAGAGCGCCTTCGCGGCTCGTATCGGCAGGTCGCCCAGCTACATCACCTGGCTCAAAGACAACAACCGGTTGGTGCTTTCGCCGGATGGCAAGAAGGTCGATGTCCTGGCCACTCAAGCCCTCATTGCTGAAACCGCAGACCCGAGCAAGACCGCTGTCTCGGCTCGCCATCAACAGGATCGTGTCCAGCGCGATGTTCACAGCCAACTCACCCCACTTGCCGAGCCGACTTCCACGGCTGCGCCGCAGCCATTGGCTACCGCGCCGGGCAAGCAGCCAGACTTTCAAAAGGCTCGCGCTCACCGCGAGTACTATCTGGCACAGCTGGCCGAGGCGGAATTTAACAAGGTCCAGGGCTCGACCGTGGAGGTCACAGCGGTGCAGTCCGGCGCCTACAACGCCGGCCGCATGCTGCGCGACACGCTGTTGGGTATGCCGCCGCAGCTCGCGCCTGAGCTTGCCGCGATGACCGACGCCTGGGAGATCGAAAGGCACCTCACGGCAGCCTTGCGCACACGGCTGGAAGAGGCCAGTCGCATGTCTGCGGAGGACTTTGGCCACACCCTTGAAACCAACTGGGAGGTAGTCAATGAACCTGACCAGACCTGACGGCGCGGAGGTTTACCGCGAGGCCTACTTTCGTGGCCTGCAGCCTGACCCAGATGTGTGGATTGATGAGTGGGCCGATGAATACATGCGCATCCCCCGCGACACCGGTGCCGCAGAGCCGGGCCAGTACCGGACCTCTCGGACGCCTTATGCCCGGGAGCCCATGCGCTGCCTGTCACCGGCTCACCCCTGCAAGCGGGTGGTCACCATGGTGGCCTCTCAGTTGATGAAAACCCAGATCGCCTTGAACTGGATCGGCGGCCTGATCCACATGGCGCCGTCCAACATCCTGACGTTGCTGCCCAGCCTGGGCCTGGCCAAACGGGTGTCTTCACGGATCGGCAAGACGATCAAGGCCACGCCTGTGCTGCGCGAGCGGGTGGCGTCCAGCCGCTCGCGGGACTCGCGCAACACCATGGACACCAAGGAGTTTGAAGGCGGGTCGCTGTACGTGACGACGGCGGGGTCTGCGGCCAACTTGGCGGAGCTGTCGGCGCGCTATGTGTACGGTGATGAGGTGGACCGTTGGGAAGTAGACGTCGGCGAGGAGGGCGATCCCATCGAGCTGGCGGAAACCCGGGGCAGTACCTTCGGCCGCAACGCCAAGTTCTATTTCTCCAGCTCGCCCACGATCAAGGGGGCCTCGCGGATCAGCGATCTGTTCGAGTCCAGCGACCAGCGTTACTACTACGTCCCCTGTCCGCATTGCGGGCATCGGCAGGTGCTGGAGTGGGAGCGCTTGCTGTACTCGGCGGACTTCACCATGGCGCATTACCAGTGTGCCGGGCCCGAGTGTGACGTGCTGATCGAGGAGCATCACAAGGGTTGGATGCTGGCCCAGGGTGAGTGGCGTTCGCATGCCCAGGGTGATGGCGAAACGGTAGGTTTCCACCTCAACGCCTTGTACTCGCCACCTGGCTGGATGGACTGGCGCACGCTGGCGCGGCAGTTCGAGAAGGCCAAGAAAGCCCAGGCCAAGGGCGATCTGGAGCCGATGCAGGTGTTCTACAACACCCGGCTTGCCAAGGTGTGGGATTGCGCTCAAGAGCAGACCAAGGCCCATGTGTTGCGGGATCGGGCACGCCTCGAAAGCTATTGCCTCGGGTCGATGCCGACCGGTGTGCTGATGCTGACCGCCTCGGTCGACGTCCAGGCCAACCGCCTGGAGCTGATGGTGATGGGCTTCGGTGTCGGCATGGAGCGCTGGGTGATCGACCACCAGGTGATCTGGGGCGACCCGGCGAACGAACAGACCTGGGCGGTGCTGGATGAAAAGCTCAAGGCGCGTTACCGGCACCCCTGCGGCGTCGGTCTGGCGATCCTTGCTGCTGGCGTCGACTCGGGCGGGCATCACACAGATGAGGTTTATCAGTTCTGTCGGCTACGTCGTTGGCGCAACGTCTTCGCCATCAAGGGCGCGAGCAAACCAGGCCGGCCAGTGATCGCTCAGCGGCCGTCGATGGTGGACGTGACCTGGAAGGGCCAGACCGAACGCAACGGCGCCGAGCTGTGGTTTGTCGGTACCGATACCGCCAAGGACTGGATCTACAACCGCTATCCCTTCGAGAGCGGGCCGGGTGCCTTGCACTTTGCCAATGACTTGCCCGATGAGTTCTTCGACCAGTGTGTGGCCGAGAGCAAAGTGGCGCGTTACGTCAAAGGCCACAAGCGCATTGAGTGGGTCAAGGGCAAGGCCGACCGGAACGAGGCACTCGACCTGATGGTGTATTGCCTGGCGATGGCGCATTACCTGGGCATCAATCGCTACCTCGAATCCGACTGGGACCGCGTGCGGCAGGCCATGGCCCAGTCCGGGCTATTCGATGAAGTGGCAACTGCTGCACCTGCGCAGGTGGAGTCTGTTTCTGATGAGCCAGAACCGGCTCCAGTCGTTGAACCGGTACTTCAGCCAACCGCCCCGGCGGTCAGGCCCCAGCCAGCAGCTCCACCCCCTCAACGCCGTATGTCTACTAGCGGCTATCTGAAGAGACGCTGATATGTCCTTTACCCAGAAACACCTCGACGCTATCGAGGGCGCTATCGCTCGCGGTGAAAAAACCGTGCGCTATGGCGACCGTACCGTGGAGTACCGCACGGTGGATGAACTGCTCAGGGCCCGCGAGGAGATCCGGGGCAGCCTGAGTGCAGCCGCCGGACCACGCGCTCGCGTGATCCGGCTTTTCCATGGAGGCAAGGGACTGTAATGGCTCGCCACTTTCCGACGCTGACCCGTAACGGTTTCTTGCTGCCGTCCAATATCAAGGCCAGTTACGAGGGCGCCGGAGAGGGGCGCCGTTCCTCGGGCTGGGATGCCCCCGACAACGGCATCAACACCATCAACACCCCGGCCTTGCGCAACCTGCGCTCGCGTTCCCGGGCGGCGGTACGCAACGACCCGTATGCGTTCAACGTGATCGACAAGCGGGTCAGCAACCTGATCGGCACCGGGATCAACCCCAGGCCACGGACGGATGACCACGACTTGCGCAAGCTGCTGCAGGAGCTGTGGGAGGACTGGGTGGATGAGTCGGACGCCGATGAGTTGACCGACTTCTATGGCCTGCAGGCCCTGGCGGCTCGAACGGTCGAGACGTCGGGCGAGTGCTTTGTGCGCCTGCGTCCTCGCAGTCTGAGCGAAGGCTTGGCGGTGCCGCTGCAATTGCAACTGCTGGCGCCGGAGTTCGTGCCTCATGACAAGTTTGAAAGCACCCGCGACGGCAATGTCATTCGAGCCGGGATCGAGTTCAACGCCATGGGCAAGCGGGTGGCGTACTGGATGTATCGCTCGCACCCGGGGGACTCCTCGTCGTTGAACGGCGGTTACAACCAGCTGGTACGGGTGCCAGCGTCCCAGGTGCTGCACATCTTTGAACCGATAGAGCCGGGCCAGTTGCGCGGTGTTCCGCGTTTGTCGCCGGTTCTCAAGCGCCTGCGCAGCCTCGACAACTACGACGATGCGGTGTTGTTCCGGCAGGAGGTGGCGAACCTGTTCGCCGGTTTCATCTCGCGGCCGACACCCGAGACGGGGCCGGCGCCGCGAGATCCAGTCACTGGCCAACCGCTGATGGCGGACCGCGATGGTTTCACGCCGATGGTGGCGCTGGAGCCGGGCACGATGCAGGAGCTGGGGCCGGGTGAAGAGGTCGAGTTTTCCAAGCCGCCGGACGCGGGCAACAACTACCCCGACTTCATGCGGCAGCAACTGATGGCTGCCGCAGCGGGTACTGGCACGCCCTACGAGATCCTCACGGGCGACATGCGCGAGATTAACGACCGGGCGCTGCGGGTGGTGCTCAACGAGTTCCGGCGCCGTCTGGAGCAACTGCAGTTCAGCGTTTACGTGCACCAGTTGTGCCGCCCTGTTCGGGCGGCCTGGATGGACATGGCCGTCCTCTCGGGCGCGTTGCAGCTAGAGGACTACACGCAACGGCGCCGTGAGTACCTTCGCACTCGTTGGGTGCCTCAAGGCTGGGCCTACATCCAGCCAGTGCAGGATGTTCAAGCCCGGCGCATGGAAGTGCAGGCCGGCTTCGCCTCGCGCAGCGAGATGGTGCTGCGCACCGGCTATGACGCCGAAACGGTCGACGCTGAAAACGCCGCGGATCTGCAACGTGCGCAGGGCCTTGGCCTCAATTACACCACTCTCGAAAGCGTCGAGTTGCTCGACGACAAGGAGCAACCATGAGCAAGAAAGCGCAGGTGCGCGTTTACGACAAGGCCGGCAAGCTGGTGCCGGTCAAGGACCAATCCTGGTACACCCTGCGGGCCAGCGGCGAAGCCGAACAGCGCAGCATTGAAGTCTTCGTGTATGGCGAGATCGGTACCTGGGGCGTGACGGCCAATCAGTTTGTGCAGGATCTGCGAGCCCTGGACGACGGCGTGTCTCCGGTGATCGCCGCGTTTAACAGCATCGGCGGTGACCTGTTCGACGGCCTGGCCATTCACAACGCGCTGTCGCGGTTGGGGGAGCGCTGCACCGGCCGTATCGACGCCCTGGCCGCCAGTGCTGCCAGCGTTGCTGTGTGCGGCGCTCACCGGGTGGTGATCGCGGCCAATGCCATGCTGATGATTCACAACCCCTGGACCTACGCCTCGGGCGATGCAGAGGACTTTCGCAAGGTGGCCCAGGTGCTCGACCAGACCATGGAAGCCATCATCGCCGCCTATAAGGCCAAGGCACCGGACATCGATGAAGAGGAGCTGCGGCGCCTCGTTGATGCCGAGACGTGGCTGACGGCGAATGAGGCGGTGGCCCTGGGTCTGGCGGACGAGGTGGGCGACGGTGTCACGGTCAAAGCTTGCTTGGGCCAGGGCGCCGCACTGCAACGCTTTCACAACGCTCCGGCTGAACTCCTGGCTCAGTTGGATGATGCGCCTCTGCCCGATCCGCAGGTGCCAGCCGATCCGCCAGAGCCGACTCCGGTGGTGGATGCCGCACAGCTTGCGCTGCTGGTCACCCAGCGCTGCACGGCTGCCGGTATCAGCAACCTGATCGAGCCGCTGTTGAAGTCCACCCAGCTGGAAAGCGAGGCCGTTGTCCAGGCGGGTTTGACCCGGGCCAAAGCCATCAACGACCTGTGCGTGGCGGCCCGTTTGCCTGAGTTCAGTGCCGAGTATGTGGCGGCCGGTCTGGATGCTGCCGCTGTGCGGGCGCGGCTGTTCGACAAGCTGGTGGGCAGCGGCAAGGGTTTCGAGATCGACAACAGCCTGCCGCTCGAAGCAGATCCACCACCCAAAGTGCAGGCCAAACAGATTGATCAGCCCTCCATCTGGGCCGCTCGCCAGGCCGCACGAAACCCATCCGTAAAAGGAGCTAGACCATGACCATTCAACGTGAACCGATGCACGCGGGTGAATTCCTGCTGTCCGAAGGGGCCGGCACCATTTCCCGCGAAGCCATCAACGTGGCTGCGGGCCCGGCCTTGGAGCCGGGGCAGATTCTCGGCCTGGTGGTTGCTACTGGTGAGTTTGCCCCCTACAACCCGAACGCCGAAGACGGTAGCGAAAACGCCCAAGCCATCCTCTATGGCCCCTTGGGCGAGTCGGATGTGGTCCGCCGTGGTCGAGCCGTGGTGCGTTTGGCCGAGGTCAGCGAAGCGCACCTGACCGGCCTGGACCCAGCCGCCGAGAAGGCCCTGGCCACTCATTTTGTGTTCGTCCGCTAGGGCGATTCATCCTCGTTTACCGAGCCCGCCTTTGCGGGTTTTTTGCTTTCTGGAGATAGCTTCATGGCTGACATTGAGATCTTTAACGACGATGCGTTTTCTGTTTCCTCGCTGACGGCGGCGATCAACGATCAGGAGTATCTCCCGGGTCGTATCAGCAGCCTGGGCCTGTTTCAGGAGCAGGGTATTACCACCCTGACGGTGCAGATCGAGAAGGACGGCGACACCATCGCCCTGGTCCCTGCGGGCGAGCGTGGCACCTCGGGCCTGGTGGTCGGTGGTAGCAAGCGCAACCTGATCCCGTTTAACACCGTGCACCTGCCGGAACGCTTCGCCATCAAGGCCGACGAGATCCAGGGAATCCGCGCTTTCGGTACCCGCAGCGAGCTGCAATCGGTGCAGGACGTGGTTAACAAACGCCTGGCCAAGTGCCGTCGACAGTTGGACGCCACCCACGAATTCCAGCGCATGGGTGCCTTGAACGGCCAGATCCTCGATGCGGACGGCAAGACGGTGCTGTTGGACATCTACAAGACCTTTGGGGTGACTCGCAAAAAGATGCCGATGGGGCTCAACGACCCTGCCACTGAAATCCGCGTCAAATGCGGCGAGGCCCTGGACCTGCAAGAGGATGCCTTGGGCAGTATCACCAGCACCGGAGCACGGGCTTTCTGTGGCAAGAACTTCTGGAACAAGCTGATCGTCCACGAGAAGGTCAAGCAAACCTTCCTCAACACCCAGCAGGCCGCAGCACTGCGGGGGGATGCCCGCGAGAGCTTCGAGTTCGGTGGCATCGTCTGGGAGCGTTATCGCGGCAAGGTTGCTGGGGTTTCCTTTGTCCATGATGACAAGGCCCTGCTGGTCCCCGAAGGTGTGCCGGATCTGTACATCTCGGTGTTTGCCCCGGCCGACTACATGGAGACGGTCAACACCGAGGGCCTGCCGTACTACAGCAAGATTGAGCCGATGCCATTCGGCAAGGGCATGGCCGGTGAGGCGCAGTCGAACCCGCTGCACCTGTGCACGCGGCCATTGGCGCAGATCCTGCTGGAGATGTAGCCGTGGGCATTCGCGAGCTGGTCGCCGATGTTGACGATGCGGTGTTCGAGGCGCTGGGGGATACGGCCTATATCGAGGGCCGCGAGGTGCTGGGGATGTTCTCGGCGCCTTGGCTGCAACCCAAGCTCGGCAAGATGAATACGGGCCTGCGCGAGCCACATCTGGTGATCCGTGTATCGGATGCCGAGGGGGTAGAGGTACGTCAGCAGGTGCGCATCGATCTGCCCGCGCACGATGGAGGTGGCCTGTACACCTTGGTTCTGATTGAGCCAGGAGGCGATGGCCTGGTCAGTCTCATTCTGAGGATCAATCCATGAGCATCGGCAGCTACGCTCGGCAATCAGCCAGCGAAGGCATGATCACGCTGCAGCCCTCGGCCGTCGATTTGCAGGTGTTCAAGGACTTTGCGGCCGTGGTGCCCAAGGCAGCAGCTGCAGCCCAGCGCCGGGCGATCAACAAGACCTTGCGCTGGTTGCGGACCTACATCGCCCGGGCTGTCAGCAGCAAGGAGCGCATTGCCGTCGGGGCTGTTCGGCAGCGTCTGCGGGCGTATCCCATCAACAGCAGAGGGCAGGGGAAGCTCTGGTTCGGCATCAACCCGATTGAGTCGAGCCGGATCGGTCGAGCCCGCCAGAATCGGTCGGGCGTGTCGGTCGCTGGGCGGCGCTATCAGGGGGCCTTCTTCAAGAAGGTCTATGGCAGTCAGGCTGACATCTGGATTCGGACTGGTAGCAAGCACTACGACCCGAGCGACTACCCCGAAACGCGGCAGGGAAAGCGGCGGTCCGGCTTCATCAACGAGAACGACAACCGCTTCCCCCTGGCCAAGGCCAAGGTGTCGCTGGATGACGTGCGGCCGATCTTTGATGAATGGGTCAAGCGCGCTGATGAAAGGCTGCTGGAAATCCTCGAACAGGAACTGAACTTTGAGCTGCAGAAGTATCTGCGAGGTGGCAAACGTGTCTGATGAACCTTTCAGCCTTGACCAGTTGTACTGCGCGATAGAGCAACATATTCGCGATGCCATTCCCGGGCTGGCCTATGTAGCGGTCATGCCTGACATGCTTGAGCGTATGGCTATTCCGGCGGTGGTGGTCGAACTTTCGGAGCTTGAGCCGGGTACCGATCAGATGACCGGAGAAGCGGCGCTGGAGGCACGCTTTGAAGCTCGGGTGGTTGTGGGGTCTGAACAGACGCAATGCCAGCGGCAAGCGGCCTTCGTTGCTTCCCAGATTGCGGTGCTGCTGCGCATGCAGACCTGGGGCGTCGAGGTGGCCGCTGCAGAGTTTGTGCGGTCGGCCCAGGACTGGACGCGTCCCGAGATGGATGGGTACGCGGTCTGGGTCGTGGAATGGACCCAGGGGATATACCTCGGCAAAGAGGAATGGCCGTGGCCGGATCAACCGGCGGGTGTTCTTGAGCTCAATCTGGGAGAGGATGCCCCGGGTGTCCGTGTCGAGGTCCAGCCATGAGCGGCTACGTTGCAGCTGCACATGACCGCATGATCGCGGGCCTGATCATCCCATGCAGTGTGGTCGGTGTAGATCTCGCTGGTGGGACGGTGCGAGTGTCTGACGGCGCCGGCTGGACCAGCGCCTGGGTTCGCTGGCACAGCCAGGCCGCCGGCAAGGCCCGGCACTGGCGAGCACCGAGCCTGGGTGAACAGGGGGCTTTGATCAGTCCCAGTGGTGAGCCGGCACAAGGCACTTTCATCCCTGGCCTATATGGCAATGCCGGGCCGCAACCCGATAACCGCGACCACGTCGAGGTCTGGCGCTTCGATGATGGCGGCTCGCTAGTCTACGACTGGCAGACCAAGAGCTACAGCATCAACCTGCCCAGCGGCACGGTGACCATTCAGGTCGGCGGCAGCTCGGCGGTGGTTACTGACGACTCGATTGCTGGCAAGGCCTCAACCATCCTGCTAGCAGGAGAAATCACCCTTGAGGGAAATGTCCAAATCGTTGGAGCATTGAGTGTTGCTGGTGACATCAATGGCGGCGGCAGAATTGTTGATACCACCGGCAATACAGCGAACCATAAGCATTAAAAGGATACGCCGGAGTGCGGAGCACTTCCGGCGGTTGTTCCTTTTATTTTGTTTGACTTGCCACTTTGCACTAGTGGGGTAAGGAATCATTGGCTGATTGTTAAATCTACGTTTAGACGAATACCCTAGTTGTGCTCGAGAAATTCCTGTATTTCTACGGGGCTTTTTCCTTGGTTAACAAGGGTTTGTACTGTCTCGGATTTAACTAGGCTTTCCTGTGCTTTTATCAAATCTGCCTTTGCTATGTCAGCTGCCGCTTGCACAGTGTCTTCATAAGCTTTAAGTATTTGGGCGGACGTAAAGTTCTGTCCCAAGGACTGTTCGCAAAGTCGATAAAGAGACTCGCGTAGGAGCATTGTCATTTGAGTTCGCTCCACCAGTTTTACGACTGTTGTATTGAACTCGGTTTTTCCTGATACCTCCCCAACACCGTCTTTTTTTACATCGGCTTCGAGCTTCGAAACCAAGCTTAGTGCAACATCTGGTGGGGGCTCCGCGCAGATTTTGATCTTCGTGCCATCTGGTACAAGAAACGCCCCGCGTCGAGATGCGTCGTAATCAAACCAGTAACTTGACGATGCCTGGAGCTTTGAGCTTCGGGCGGGAGAGGTGAAGTTAATACAGCCTGTCATCAGTAAGGACAAGCTGATGCATATGGCGTTTTTTATAATCATAGCCTTTCCTTTTGCGAGTTTAAGACGCCTTTTTAAACTGAGTCTAAACCGTAAGGAAGTAGACTCTTTAATCCTATATAGATCACCTACGGCTCACTTGCTGAGTAGTAACAAAATTTATTCCAGAATAATTTGAGTGACGCTGGCATCTCCTGGTGCCGTTTCTATGTGCCTCTCAATTGCAGCTAATGGAGGGCGCGTTAGTTTGATCTACTCAAAGCTATGCAGCTTTAGCTGGAAGCCTGTTGTACGCGGGATTTTTTATACACGGAGAAATCATGACTACCTCAAAAAAGCTCACCGACGCATCAGCCAGCGCCGGCCCTACAGT
This sequence comes from Pseudomonas sp. JDS08PS003, assembly GCF_045013505.1. Lineage (NCBI taxonomy): Bacteria > Pseudomonadati > Pseudomonadota > Gammaproteobacteria > Pseudomonadales > Pseudomonadaceae > Pseudomonas > Pseudomonas sp. JDS08PS003. The sequence goes on along the minus strand of NZ_CP120724.1, from coordinate 4,226,491 downwards.
GTTCCGCGACACCCTCTATACCTCCCGGGTGCTGATCCTGCCGGACGGCCGTCAGCTGGCCGTGGCCCAGGGTCGGGTATCCGCTCCCACCGGTGACAGCACCGCGTTGGAGTATCTGAGCAATCATCCGGATCTGCAGCAGGAGTAACGCGATGATCGGAATGGATCGCCGCACCGGCCAGCCGCTGTCCGGCATCGAGCATGTGCGGCAGTCCATCGAGGACATCCTGACCACGCCGCTGGGCAGCCGGCGGATGCGCCCGGAGTACGGCAGCAACCTGCGCCGCTACGTCGACTTACCGGTGACCGGCGGGTGGAAAAGCGCGGTGCAGGCCGAGGTGGCGCGTGCGCTGTTGCGCTGGGAGCCACGCCTGAAGCTGGAGCGGGTGCGGGTGGTAGCGGTGGTGGGTGGCCAGATCAGCTTCGAGCTGGTCGGTCAGTACCTGGGCAATAACGCGGTTTTGGAGGTAACGGCATGAGCATGCTGGACTTGTCGGTACTGCCGGCGCCGCAGGTGCTGGAAGCCCTGGACTTTGAAGAGTTGTACCAGGGCAAGTTGTCGGCCTTTCGCCGGCACATGGGTGAGAACTGGACGGCCAACCTGGAGAGCGACCCGGTCACCAAGCAGCTGGAGCTGTCAGCCTACGGGGATATGCAGCTGCGGGCCCGGGTCAACGACGCGGCCAAGGCGCTGCTGCTGGCCCACGCCAAAGGCTCGGACTTGGATCACCTGGCGGCCAACGTCAACTTGCAGCGCCTGGTGATCCAGGCCGGTGACTCGCAGGCGGTGCCGCCGGTGGAGGAGGTCAAGGAAGCCGACGACGCTCTGCGCGAGCGTGTCCAGTTGGCATATGAGGGCCTGACCACGGCTGGCCCGCGTAACAGCTACATCCTGCATGCGCGCAATGCCTCGGCCTTGGTGGCAGATGCCGAGGCCGAAAGCCCGTCACCGGCCTGCGTGACGGTCACGGTGCTTAGCCTTGAAGGCGACGGCGCGGCCGCTCCAGGGCTGCTGGCGACAGTGGCGGCAGCCCTCAACGATGAGGACGTGCGGCCGCTGGGAGACCGGGTCACGGTCCAGAGTGCTCAGGTGCTGCCGTATCGCATTGATGCGGTGCTGCACATGAAGGGACCGGGGCCAGAGAGTGACGCCGCCCTGGCCGAGGCTGAGCGCAAGCTGGCCGCCTGGGTCAACCCACGCCGGCGTCTGGGTATCGAGGTGGCGCGTTCGGCCATTGATGCGCAGTTGCATGTGGCCGGTGTGGCCCGGGTCGAGTTGCCGGGGTGGCAGGACATCACCCCGACCAGAGCCCAGGCGGCGTACTGCACCGGCTACAACGTCACCCTGGGAGGCTGACATGACCAGCCTATTGCCGATCAACAGTACGCCGCTGGAAAGGGCCCTTGAGGCGGCGAACGCCGGCGACACCTCGATTGTGCTGCGCACCCTCTACAACCCTGCAACCTGTCCAGCGCATTTGTTGCCCCAGTTGGCCTGGGCCTGGTCGGTGGATCGCTGGGACCCGCGCTGGTCCGAGCCGGTCAAGCGCAACGCGATCCGGGCGGCCCACTTCATCCATGCCCGCAAGGGCACCATCGGCGCGCTGCGCCGGGTGGTGGAGCCCTTGGGCTACCTGATCGAGGTGGTCGAGTGGTGGCAGACGGTGCCCGCCGGTGAACCGGCCACCTTTGCCCTGAAAGTCGGCGTGCTGGATACCGGCATCACCGAGGAGATGTATCAGGAACTGACCCGGCTGATCGACGACGCCAAGCCCGTCAGTCGGCATATGACCGGCCTGGCCATCAGCCTGGAAACCTCCGGCGTGATCGGCTACGGCGCCTATGTGGACCAGGGTGAAGTGATCGACGTTTACCCTCCGACACCCCGCGATATCGAAGTGACCGGCCGTTATGGCCAGGTCGTGTGCATTGATGAAATAGACACCCTGGACGTGTACCCATGATCGACTCTAACAGTCAGTTCTTCGCCATCCTCACGGCGGTAGGCGAGGCGAAACAAGCCAACGCTACGGCGCTCGGTGTGCCCTGGACCTTCAAAGAGATGGCGGTAGGGGATGCCAACGGCACCGACCCCATCCCGAACCGGAACCAGACCAAGCTGATCAACGAATGGCGCCGGGCCCCGGTCAACCAGGTACGCACTGACCCGGCGAACCCGAACATCATCATCACCGAGCAGGTGATCCCGTCCGATGTGGGCGGGCGCTGGATTCGGGAGATCGGCCTGTTCGATGCCGACGGCGATCTGGTGGCGGTGGCCAACTGCGCGCCGAGCTTTAAGCCCCTGCTGGCCCAGGGCACCGGAAAGACCCAGGTCATTCGCATGAACTTTATCGTGTCGAACGCTGCGCAGATCGTGTTGAAGATCGACCCGGCGGTGGTGCTGGCGACCCGGCAATATGTCGACGACTCGCTGGCTGCGGCGTTGCCGGCAGACAAGGCTCCCGGTACTTATCGGGTGGTCACCATCGACAAGCGGGGCATCGTTGTTAGCGGGTCCAACCCGACGACGCTGGGTGGCTTCGGTATCACTGATGGGGTGACTAAAGCGGAGATGAACGTGGCAGTTAGCGGGCTATTGCCGAAGGCTGGCGGCGTGGTATCGGGGTCTATCATGCTCGATAATGGGGCTGTTGACTCTCCAGAAATCGGATGGCGTACACCTGAGATAGATGCAAGGCTCGATGTTGCTAATAAGAGTATTCGGTTCTTCGCAGTCGTTAACGGGGAATTAACATTCCCTTTAGTAATGAGCGTTCCTGACAAGACTGCATCGTTTTTCGGAAACATCGCTTGGCATGCTGGCAACTTCAATCCAGAGAGCAAGGCGAACAAGGCGACTACGTTGGCGGCGTATGGCATCACTGACGCTTACACAAAGTTCGAGGTTGAAACGGTCGTCAAGGCTCAAGCTTCAGAAACAGTTCGCGGCGCGGTAAGGATCGCAACAATAGAAGATGTGAATGCTGGAAACGATGACACTGCTGTCGTCACGCCGAAGAAACTGTTCAACGGTGCTGTGATCATCACGGGCAACTACGCGGCGCTCAAGCTGCCAAGCTGGCTCGGCGGCTGGATTCTTCAGAAGGGCAGCGTGAACGTTACAGCTGAAGGGGGGGCCGGTGCGTCGGTTTCAGTGACCCTTCCAATCGCATACACGGGCTCTTACGCGCTCAATGCAACGTTCGTCTACTCAGGCGGCAGGCTCGATAACGGGAACGTTCCGCAAGTGCGCGACAAGTCCCTAAACGGCTTCACAGTCGACAACCAATGGATGGGTTCCGGTTCGAGTCTGGCCGGGGTTATCGATTTTTTCGCGTTCGGGAGGTGATCTGATGTTCTATGCAAACTGGGTCCCGGTTGACCAGCGCTTTGCTTTTTCGGTTGATGATAATGGTGGTGTCCCGGTCACGGCGGAGCGTCACAGCCAGCTCTTCGGAGCCCTTGCTGAAGGCAAGGCCCTTGTGCCAGATGCGGATGGCGCTCCGACCATCGCAGATCCACTACCAGTTGATTCGTCTCCAGCTGCACTTGCCAGACTTGAGCGGGCGTGGCGGGATGTTGAGTTGTCGTCAGTGGTTTGGTTACGTGATCGGCACCGCGATCAGCAGGAGATCGAAGTGGCGACAACACTTACATCAGATCAATTCAATGAGTTGCTCATGTACATGCAGACTTTGCGTAACTGGCCACAGTCGTCGGACTTTCCGCAGGTCGAGCACCGCCCGGTGGCGCCACCTTGGATCGCCGAGCAAACCGAGTAAACGCCCCGCACTGACGGGGCGTTTTCTTTCCCGCGCTACGGCGCCCGTTCCTCTCACAGCCTCGCTCATGCGGGGCTTTTTCATGTCTGGAGCTTATCCATGAGTGGTTTCTTTCACGGCGTTACCGTCACCAGTGTGGACACCGGCGCGCGCACTATCTCGCTACCGTCGTCCTCGATCATCGGCCTGGTGGACACTTTCACCGAAGGCCCCGACTTCAGTGCCAAGGCCAACGACTTGTTGCTAATCACCAACGAGCGCGAAGCCATCGCGGCCTGGGGCCCGGATGCGGCCATCACCAAGGCCTGCAAGGCCATCTACCAGCGCGCCAAGGCGGTGATCGTTGCATGCGGTGTGGCCAAGGTTCAGGACGCCGCACAGCAGACCTCGGCGATCATCGGAGGGGTGCTGGCCAGCGGCAAGCGTACCGGCCTGCAGGCGCTGTTGGACGGCAAGAGCCGTTTCAACGCCCAGCCGCGTTTGCTGGTGGCTCCCAAGCACAGCGCCAATCTGCCGGTCGGTACCGCCCTGGTGGCCTTGGCCGACAAACTGCGGGGCCTGGCCATCCTCGACGGCCCCAACACTACCGACGAGGCGGCCATGGAGTACGCCAAGAACTTCGGCGCCAAGCGGGCCTATCTGGTTGACCCGGGCATTCAGTACTGGGACACCGGCGAGAGCGCGACCGTCGATGCGCCGGCCTCGGCCTGGGCGGCGGGACTGTTCGCTTGGACCGACAACGAGTACGGCTTCTGGGCCTCGCCGTCAAACAAGGAGTTTGTCGGCCTCACCGGCACCACTCGGCCCATTGAGTTTCTGGACGGGGACGAGACTTGCCGGGCCAACCTGCTGAACAACGCCAACATCACCACGATCATTCGTGATGCGGGCTTTCGGCTGTGGGGCAACCGCACGTTGTCGAGCGATCCGAAGTGGGCGTTCGTCACTCGGGTGCGAACCATGGACATCGTCATGGACGCGATCCTCTACGGGCACAAGTGGGCGGTCGACCGCTCGATCACCGCGACCTACGTCAAGGACGTGACCGAGGGTCTGCAGGCGTTCATGCGCGACCTGAAGAACCAGGGCGCGATTATCAATTTCGAGGTCTACGCGGACACCGAACTCAACACCGCCAGCCAGCTGGAGCAGGGCAAGGTGTACTGGAACATCCGCTTTACCGACGTGCCGCCCGCCGAAAACCCGAACTTCCGTGTCGAGGTCACCAACCAGTGGTTGACCGAAGTCCTCGATTCCGCCGCTTAAGGAGCCGCAGCAATGGCAATGATTCCCGAAACCCTGGCGAACATGAACCTGTTCGCCGATGGCATCAGCTTCCAAGGCGATGTCCCGAGCCTGACCCTGCCCAAGCTCACGCTCAAGACCGAGGAGCACCGGGCCGGCGGCATGGACCTGCCGGTGGAGCTGGACATGGGCATGGAAAAACAAGAGGCCGGCTTTACCACCACCGGTGTGCGCCGCGAGTCGTTGAAGCTCTTCGGCCTGGCCGACGGCACCGCCTTCAACGGCGTGTTCCGGGGCGCCTTCAAAGGTCTTAAGGGCAAGGTCACCCCGGTGATTGTCACCCTGCGCGGCATGCTCAAGGAGGTCGACATGGGAGACTGGAAGGCCGGCGACAAGGCCGAGATCAAGCACAACGTGGCGTTGACTTACTACAAGCTCGAAGTCGACGGCCGCCTCATCTACGAGATCGATGCGCTGGGCATGAAGCGCGTGATCAATGGCGTCGACCAGCTCGCCGCCCAACGTTCGGCCCTGGGCCTGTAAGGAAAACAGCAATGACTCAAGTATCGAAAAAGACACCGGCCTGGATGACCCTGAGCGCCGAGAGTGTGGTCGTGACCCTCACTAAGGCGGTGGAGATGAATGGAGTGGTCTGCGACAAGGTCACTCTGCGCGCACCCACCGTGCGGGATGTGCGTGCCGCTAACACTGCCGCCGGCAGTGACGACGAACAGCGCGAACTCATGCTGTTCTCCAGTCTGGCCGAGGTCGGCGCCAAGGATCTGGAGGGCATGACCCTCAAGGATTACCAGCGCCTGCAGGCCGGCTATTTTCGCCTGGTGCAAGACGACGAACTTTGACCCGGCGGTGATGAAGATGGCGGCGAAGCGGCTCGCGAGCGAGCTGCATTTCTCCGCCGAGGAAATCATGACCATGAGGTTTTCCGACATGGTCTGGTGGCTCACGGACTGAGCCCATCAACTCGGGCATAGGTGAATCAGATGGCAAGCAAACTGGCGTTGGGGCTGGTGATCGGCGGCGCCGTCAGTTCGACGGTGGGGGCAGCCTTCAAGACGGTTGAGGGCCGGATCAAGAAGCTGGAGGAACAAGGCAACAAGGCCAAGGTGCTGAAGAACACCATCGGCGAAACCATGCGCCTGCGGGATGAATGGAAGAAGGCCCACGAAACCGGTGCGGCCTCGGCCGCCGGTTTGTTGCGCAAGCTGGAGGGAAACCTGAGCAGCCTGCAGAAGCAGGGTATTCAGGTAAACAAACTGCGCCAGGAGTATCAGGCACTCGGCCGCGTGGCCAGGGGGGCGGATCTGCAGCTCAAGGGGCACCAGCAGATCCAGCAGGGCAAGGAGGGCCTTAAGTCCAGCATCGGCCAGGCAGTGGCCGGGGTCGGGGCGGTGGCCATTCCGACCAAGATAAGCGCGGACTATCAGGCGATCATACGTGACATTGCGATCAAGGCGGACGTGGCCAACAAGCCACAAGAAGCCCAGTTGACCCGCACCATCATTCAGACCTCGCAAGACACAGGGATGAGCCGCAACGATGTGGCCGACCTGGTGAACCAGTTGGTCGGTGCCGGCATGGAGCTGGACAAGGCGCTGTCTTATGCGCCGGTGGCGGCCAAGTTCGCTGTGGGGCAGGGCGCAACTGGGGTCGACACGGCGAACATGATCCAGGCGCTGCAGCAGAACGCCAATATCACTGACCCCAAAGTTATGGAGAAGGCCCTGGAGGCCATTGCCCTGCAGGGGCAGGCGGGCAGCTTTGAGGCGTCCGACATGGCGCGCTGGTTTCCCCAGTTGTTGGCTAGCATGGGCAACATGAAGATTTACGGCATGGATGCGGTGAGTCAGCTCGGCTCGATGTTGCAGGTGCAGATGAAGACCGCCGGCGGAACAGATGAAGCGGCCAACAACCTGAAAAACTGGATGGAAAAGATTGGCTCCGGGGAAGTGGTCAAGGCGTATAAGGATGCCGGTATTGATTATCACGCTTCTCTCAACACCGGTATTCAGGGTGGCATGTCGACCCTAGAGTCGAGTTTCGCCCTGGCCATGAAGTACATCAAGGCGACCGACCCGGCCAAGGCCGCGAAGATGGAGAAGGCCCAGGCCAAGATCAGCAAGGAGGTTGATCCGGCCAAGGCTAAGGCCATGCTCGATGCGCTGGAGCAGTCGTTGCGAACCGGCGATCTGTTCGCCGACATGCAGGTCAAAGCGGCGCTGACGGCGTACTCGCAGAACCGGGAGCTGTACGAGCAGCTCAAGAAAGATTCGCTAGGCGCTAAGGGCATCCTCGACAAGAACCTGGCCGAGCGCCGGGAAACCTCATCGCAGCTTTGGGCCGAAACAGCTCACGCGATGAACGACGGTATGCGGGCAGTGGGGGATGCTCTGCGGCCGGCAACGGATGCGGTAGCCAAGCACATCACCACGGTGGCCAGGTCGCTGACTGGGCTGGCGGAGAAAGCCCCGCCCCTAGTGATGGGGATCACCGCCTTGGGCGCAGGGCTGGTCGCGCTGAAGAGCGTGGTATCCGCTTTCAAAATCGGCAAGGGCCTGCTCAATGTCGCCCGGGGCTCGTTGATGGGTAACCCGAACGTGATTCAGCGGGTGTTCGTTACTAACGCCGGCGGGTTGGGTGGTGGCGACTACGACCTCGATGGCGGCAGGGAAAAGAAGGGTGGTAAAGGCGGTAAGGGAACCCGTGCAGGAAGGGCGGGGCGGCTTGGTCGTGTCGGCCAGGCGCTCAGGAATGTCTTTAGCCGCGGCGGTGTGGGGACCGTTGCAAAAGGTGCGGTGGGTTTAGGCTCGACGGCCTTAAAGGGTGTCGGTTCCCTTTTCAAGGGGCTGGCACCGGTGCTTAAGGGTGGGGCCATCCTGTCGGTACTGGGTGCAGGTCTCAAGGCTGCGGATACCTATCAGAATGCCAAGACCAAGGACGAGAAAGCGGAGGGCTATGGCGGCGCGGCTGGCGGTCTGGCGGGTGCTTTGGTCGGGACAAAAATGGGGTTGGCTGCCGGTGCGGCCATTGGCTCTGTCGTTCCAGTGCTTGGCACTGCCATTGGTGGGGCTATCGGTGCCGCCATCGGGGGCACTGTCGGTTACCTGGGAGGGGATGCCCTGGGCTCCTATGCCGGCAAAGCGATGTTTGGTTCCGACGATTCGCTCAAGCGGATGCCGGCAGCGGGGCCGCTGATGATGGTCAACGCCGGAAAGGACATTCCTCCGGTCCTGGGTGACATCGCGAAATCGTTCAAGACCGGACAGACACCCCCGATGATGGGGCAGGTGGTGCGCTCCATGGGGACCGCCTCACCGCCGGCAGCTGTGCCGGCAATGCTCAAGGCGCCCGAGCCTGCGAAGCAGGTGCCCAAGGTCGACCAGCAATTTGCTTTCTCGCCGAGCCTGCAGGTCACGGTGCAGGGGGACGTTAAAGACCCGGCTCAGGTGGCCCGGGAGGTTGAGCCTTATATGCGCCGGATGTTCGACGAGTACAGCCGCCAGGCTGCGGCTCGTCAGCTGTCGGATGAACCACACGTTTAAGGAGGTGCCATGGCGTACATGGAGCAACTGCAGTCGGGGTTTCAGTCCCTGGTTGAAGCGGGGGAGGCGGGCCGCAGCAGTGCGGATGGCATGCTGACCCCGCTGAACGGAGCCATCAGCGAGATTACCGGCGCCGCCTCGGAGCTGGAGAACATCCCGTTTGTGGGGCCTGAGATGGGCGCAAAGCTGCAGCGGACCTTGCGCGGCATCACCGCCGCGCAGTCCGTGGTCGGTGAGGTGGCGGCCAAGTACAGCCAGGCCGTGTCGGCGGCGGGGCAGATCCAGCAGCGGCTCGGTACGCTGCAGGAACAGACCGCCAAGGCCAGTGCTGCGATCAACCGGATCGGTGGGCAGGTCAGTCCTTCCCTGGGCAACATCCTCCCGACCGGTTCATTCGGCAACCTGGGTACCCCGGCGGCCGAGGCGGTGAAGCCGTTCCCGCACCTGCTGATCATTCAGCCGTTCCGGGCTGCCGGTGCAGCGTTTTACTTCAACCTCGACACCGCAGCCTTTGAAGAGCTGCGGCGTCAGACCGGGTTCCGCTGGGCTGCTCAGGAACGCCTGACCCGCAGCATCGCGCAGCAGGCGGTAGGGCAGGGTGACGACAAGATCACCCTCAAGGGCGCGGTGTTTCCTGGGTTCAAGGGTGGTCTGGGCCAACTGCAAAAACTGCGCAGCATCGGGCGACGCCTGCAGCCGCTGAGCCTGACCACGGGCTATGGCGAAGTGCTGGGCACCTGGTGCCTGACCAGCCTTGAGGAAGAACAGAGCCATCTGCTGGCCGGGGGCATCCCGCGTAAACAGGGCTTTTCAATGGAGTTCGTGAGCTATGGCGACGACATGCAGAACGTCTGACGGGGATCTGCTCGACACCTTGTGTCACCAGTATTACGGGCACCTCAATGGCAGTGTCGAAGCGGTGCTGGATGCAAACCAGGGGCTGGCCGATGAGCCCCAGCCGTTCCGGGCTGGGGTGCTGATCGTGTTGCCGGAGCTGCCGGCGGTGACGGAGGCCGCGCTGCAGTTGTGGGATTAGCCGGCGGCCTTGGCGCATTCCTTGGCGTTGGCCTGGTAGGACGTGTTGTCTTCGGAGTACTGACGAGCATCTTTGAAAATCATGCCCTGCCAGGATGAAGCCGCGTCGATTGCGGCGGAACGACATTTAGCGAAGGGGGCAAACAGCGATCCGAAGCGGTCGCTTTCGTCTTGTAGCTTGTTCAGCGCAATGGCCTGCTCACGAGCTTGTTTGCTGTCCATTGTTCCGGATTTGGCTAGGTTCTGGCCATGCTCTACTGCCTTGTTAAGGCGTTTGAGGAAGTCGCGGGCCTCCTCGGGTTTGATCTTCTTTGCTGCTTCTTGGGCGGCGATGGCCTGCCTGCCGCGCTCTGCGGCTTCGGCGCTCACCGGCGCATCGTCACCCAGGTCTATAACTCGCAGTTTCTGTTCTGCCTGTGCCATCGAGGCGGCTAATAGGCACAGCGTCAATCCAAAAATCCTTTTCACTTTCTCAACTCCTGTAGGGGCAACGGCTGGGGATTCTATGAAGTCCCCGTCGCACTGTCACCCAGGGGGAGGCTTATTGCATGACGCCTGTATTCCGAATCGTTGCGGACGGAAAGAACATCACCGCACTGATCAATGACCGGCTACTGACCCTGCGCACCTCGGACAAGCCGGGTATGGAGTCGGACGAGTTTGAGCTGCGCATCGACGACCGCGACGGCGCTGTGGCGCTGCCCAGCCGTGGCGCCAGCATCGAGGTGTTCATGGGCTACGCTGGCCAGTCACTGACGCGCCTGGGTCGTTACATGGTGGACGAGGTCGTGGTGACGGGGCCGCCCGACTCTATCGAGATCCGGGGCAAGGCCAGTGACATGCGCGGCAGTGGCAAGACCACCCGCAGCGGGAGCTGGGAAAACGTCCCGCTGCAGCAGATCGTGCGCGATGTAGCGATTCGCAATGGTTGGCAGCCGGTCTGCCCGGTCACCACCAAGGTGCCCCGGGTCGACCAGCTCAATGAATCCGACTTCAACTTCATCACCCGCTTGGCCAAGCAGTACGACTGCACGGCCAAGGTGGCCGACGGCAAGCTGCTGGTGCTGCCCCGACAGGCCGGGCAAAGCGCGAGCGGTAAGACCCTTGGTACCGTCACCATCACCCGTCGCGACGTGAGCCGCTATCAGTTCCGCCTGGGTGACAAGAGCACCCACAAGGCGGTGCAGACCAAGCACCAGGACAAGAAGAGCGGAAAGCTGCGGGTCGTCGACTTGGGCAATGAGGACTCGCCGGACGGCCTGCCACCGGTGCACACCGACCGTCATATCTATCCGAACAAGTCCGCCGCTGAGCAGGCCGCTAAGGCCCGTCTGGCGGCATTCAACCGCAGCACCGCCGGTGTGCGCTTGGAGATGCCCGGCCGAACCGATCTATTCGCTGAGCGCATGATCAATGCCCAGGGCTTCAAGGCCGGCCTCGATGGCGAGTACTTGGTGGACTCGGTCGAGCAGGTGTTCACCCAGTCCGGGTGGAGCACCACGGTCGAGTGCAACGGCGGCAAGAATGGCAAGGCGAAAGCCAAGGGCAAGAAAAAGAAAGAAACCAAGCCGCTCAAGGTTGTGCAGCTTTAACCCCACCATCACTGGAGATATCAGGCATGACGATTACCGCGCAGCAGCTGCTGCAGATCCTCCCCAACGCCGGCGCAAAAGCCGGCGTTTTTGTTCCTGCTCTCAACGCCGCCATGAGCAAGTACGCGATCATCACCTGCCTGCGTATGGCTGCGTTCATCGCGCAGATCGGCCACGAATCGGGCCAGCTACGTTATGTCCGCGAGCTGGGCAACGACCAGTACTTGAGCAAGTACGACACCGGCACTCTGGCCGCTCGGCTGGGCAATACCCCGCAGGCCGATGGCGACGGCCAGAAGTACCGGGGTAGGGGGCTGATCCAGGTCACCGGCCGGGCGAACTATGAAGCCTGTAGCGAAGCGCTGTTCAGCGATGCTCGATTGCTCAACACCCCTGAGTTGCTGGAAAGCCCGGTCTACGCTGCGATGTCGGCGGGTTGGTTCTGGCAGCGTGCGGGCCTGAACACCCTGGCCGACAGGGGCGACTTTCTCACGATCACCAAGCGCATCAATGGCGGGACCAACGGCCTGGCGGATCGTGAGGCACTGTATGAGCGTGCATTGAAGGTGCTGCCTTGAAGGCCCCGGGGTGGCTGTTGCCGGTCCTGGCCTTGGTGCTGGGGTTTGCCCTGGGTGGTTGGCTGGCCTGGACGTGGCAGGCCAACGCCTACGGCAAGGATCTGGCTGATCAGGCCGAGGCGTACAGCCGGGACCGCGATCAGGCCGCCACGGCGGTGATCAACTGGCAGGAAACCCAACAGGATGCCCGCCGGGCCCTGGAGGACCGCCTGCAGGCGAATGACGAAACCCACTACAAGGAATTGCGCGATGCTCAAACGAACCAAGCTCGCCTGCGTGATCGGCTGGCTACTGCTGATCTCCGGCTGTCAGTCCTACTCAACACCGCCGCCTCGGGTGGTGGCGGTGGGTTGCCAGCCACCGCCGGCACCTGCGGCGTGGTTCATGGAAGCGCGCGAGCCGAGCTTGACCCAACGACTGCTCAACGAATTGTCGCCATCACCGGCGACGGTGACCAAGGATTGATCGCTTTGGCGGCCTGCCAGAGCTACATCAAAGAAATCGTTTCAACGAAGTGAAAAGGAGCGACCGGGTCAGATGCGTCAACATCTAACCCGGGCGCTGTCCCCGCAGAATGGTCCTGCAAGTCCAGCCAAGGCTCCTGCTCTGTGCACAAAGCGCGGCGAGCCTAGCACCTGTTTCTCTCTACAGCAAAGGTCTTGCTTTTAATGTCTACCCCTATCATCCCCTGGATGGGCGGCAAACGCCGTCTGGCCGACCGGCTTATTCCTCTCTTTCCACCCCATGAGTGTTACGTTGAAGTCTTCGCTGGCGGTGCCGCGTTGTACTTCCTGCGGCCTCAGCCCGCGCCAGTTGAAGTCCTTAATGACATCAATGGCGACCTGGTGACGCTGTACCGGGTCGTGCAGAACCACCTTGAGGAGTTTGTGCGCCAGTTCAAGTGGGCGCTCAGTTCGCGACAGGTTTTCGAATGGCAAAAGATGACCCGCCCGGAAACCCTCACCGACATTCAGCGTGTCGCCCGATTCTTCTACCTGCAGCACCATGCCTTCGCGGGCAAGGTGACCGGGCTGACGTTCGGCACCGCAACGACTGGCCACGCCATCAATCTGTTGCGCATCGAGGAGAACCTCTCTGCCGCCTGGCAACGCCTCGCCGGCACCTACGTCGAGAACCTGTCCTGGCTCGCCTGCGCCGAGCGCTACGATCGGGCGCACACGTTCTTCTATATGGACCCTCCCTATTGGCAGACCGCCGGCTACGGCGTCGACTTCCCGTTCGAGGAGTACGAGCATATAGCCGACTTCATGCGGCGCTGCAAGAGTAGGGTGATGGTCAGCATCAACGACCACCCGGACATCCGGCGGGCGTTCGACGGCTTCCACTTCGAGTGCCTGGACATCCGCTACACCACCGCCAACCAGCGCCATGGCAAGGCAGAAGTTACCGGCGAGCTGGTGATCATGAACTGGACTCCTGCACAATTAGGCGGGCTGTTGTTCTGATGTGATTGAGTCTGCGGTCTTGGTTTGCTGGGCCGCAGGTCTTAGTTCGTTCCGGGGAGTGTGACATGCAACTTGAGTGGTCAGCGTTTAAGAGTTTGGTTTGGGGGTGGGTCTCGAATCCATCGGCGCCCGCATGGATCCAGGCTGTCGGGGCATTACTTGCTTTGGCCGTAGCCATATATGTATCCCGGCGTTCAATAGAACAGGCGGGCCTGCTCAGGCAAAAAACTATTTTCTCTATAGCTGAGGCTGCCTATGAATACGCGCGCGAGGTTCGGGCGGCCATTGAGTTGATTGACGAGGAAGCAGGCAGCAACGCAACTCTATGGAACGTGTATCACGCAGAGGTTACGGCTGGTCTGGTTAGAGCCCTTCAGGGCGTGCCAGTGCACGAGCTTGCTTCGGGTCGTCAGGTTTCAGCAGTGCTTGGGCTGACGTTGCACCTGGTGCTGCTGGGGAAGGCGGCAGAAAAGCTGCTCGTTGCGCCATCATTGTTACCTGGGGTTGCCGATCAGTTGGAAGAGTTGGAGGGGGATCGCAAGGCGCGTCGGGACCTTCTAAGTTCGATAACGAAAGTTCAGAAGTTGAATGCGATGAAGCAGTTAGAAAAAATTGATGAGCACTACAATGTGCTGAAAAATACGCTTTCCAAATAAGAGGTACTTCAGGTGGTAAGTGGCGCAATTAGTTCCTTGCCTTGGTTGCGCACATTGCCAACTGCGTTACTTATTCTATGCCATTCGAGCATCTCGGCCGGTTCGCCTAGATTGAGCGCAATTTGTTCAGCATGAGCACTGGGCATATCAGCCGCAATCCATTCCTGGGCAAGGTCTGGCGACAGCACCGCCGGCCGGGGGCGATGCCGGCGAGTTGGCTGACATGCTGGAGTTCACAGAGTCGGCTAGGTGGAGGGCGCTGACGGTGCAGGAGGGCGAGGACAGCCTTTAAGCCTGGCCCCTAGGTGCGGGCTCAGTGTCGGTTGGCATGGGGCAAAAATGGGGCAATCTGTACGCCAATCAATGCCATTTAATGCCAAGTGGCTTAATATACGGCAGCATCTAAAAAGCCCTACAGCTCTTATTATTTGGGGCTGTAGGGCTTTTTTGCACTAATACCCGAGCACAATCGGCGTGTGATTGTCTCCTTTCGACCCGTTGCGGACGGTCGTAAATACCTGCTGTCAAACCATTTATGGAAGGTCTTGCGCGCCACATTCCGTATCAAATCGAATCATTATTTTTTCATAGACGCTATGGATTAATACTGGCAAATCATTCTCAAAATAATAGGTCATAAAGCCTCGTGCGATGGCATGAGACAAGCCAATCTTCTTTTGAGTCGGCGACAAATTTGGTGTGCCTGGAGGATATTTAAATGAATCGGAATTTTCAGGAGCGCAATTTTCGGCCTCATCTTTTTTGTCTGAATCCAACAAATCCCAGCCTGCGCTTATCTCTTCAAGCAGGGTTCTACTATAGGAGATGAAGGTCAATATATTCCTAGTAAGAAATGGATCATCCAGGTTGGTGAAGCCAATTGTCGACAGCTGCTCAATATTCTTTTCAAATAACGACATACTTCTTCGTATGTCTGAAGCCTTCCAGCCATAATCAGACCAACTGCTCTTGTTACTTCCAAGCGTAGGAGGAAATAGCACCGCTGAGCCAGCTTTATCAAAGCCTCCCTTAGCGTGGTCACGAACATAAACTAGGTAGGAGTACGTTTCCTCAATCAAACTTTTCAGGTTAGAGAGAGTGCGCGCATGCTCTGCGGCCTGCCTAGCGCGCTGAGCTTTGATGTTCATACGATGAGTACCGACCGCAATGAGAGCTGCAGCAATGATAGCTTCCACACTCCCAATCGCCTGAATCCAAGCCGTCCAGTCTTTCTTTTCTGCACAAACAAAAATTAAAATTATTGGCGCTATAAATGAGCAGGCGATGATAATGCAAAGAGCAAAGGCATCAACTATTGCTACTTCATTCGCGTTTTTGTTATCCGCTAATCTTAATGGATTTTTAGAAGGCATTATTTTCTAGGCCGGCAAAAATTAGTTTTATTTCCAGAAAATAGAATTGTTCGCTACCGTAGCTTAGCTATTTTAATCTACATCTCGATACTCAGCGATGCTGAGTTTCATGAGCGATCGGAAGGTATCAGTTTTGCACCATCCATGAAAGCATTCTCGTCATCGTTAGCACAGATGCTCCTCAACTGCCCAAGCCTATTGAAGGAACTGATTAGGGGCAAAAGCCATCGTACGGGACTGACCGCTTTTGGCCGAGAGCCGCCATTCTCGAACGGTAGCAGTCGGCCAGATGCGGCCTGTTTCAGCCCCAAAAAAATCTCATATTTCAGCCAGCCGTATCCTTCAGATTAAGACTAAGAGCCTCGAGCGAAGATTTAAAATTAACTCTATTTTCCCTGTTCCAGTCGGCTCCCGGGTGTCGATGTATCAATTCTTCCTCAAGATAATTTCTGAGCGACTCAGGGTGCACCTCTATCCAAGAAATCTCTACCGTTCCTCCGCCATAGGCATGTGCCATGATGTTAGCCAACTTCGACCCTGTCTTCTTGTGCTTTCGGAAGAGATGGTTCGTCACGCGTTGTCGTGCCAGTTTCTTGGTTGTTTTTCCGAAATATCTGAGTGTGCTTTCTGATATATCGTCGTCACTAGTAAAAATGGCGTACAGATTTGCGGATCCTGAAACGCTTCCCAATAGCGATCTATTCGCTCGGGCAAGCGCATTACCGTCCCAAGGGGTTGTTGCGGTCGCTGGGAACAACACGCGTACTCGCTGCCCAGGCTCCAAAAGATGTCCTTCAACCTGAGAAAGGAACTCCTCCAATGACGTAATGTGTTCGTAGTGCATGGCAGAAACCAAATCTCTTGAGGGCCAGTGATCAAGCTAGCCAAAATTCAGAGCAGTCTGCGACAAAATTACACGTGGTCACCCGGGCGCTTAGGGGGGTAACCAAATGCGGTTCAGATTTTACTGACCCCACCAATTACTCCCAGTAACTAAGTATTCTTTAGAAAAAAACTCACCCTCTTGGCTCAGGAGTAAAGTTTGGTCGATACTGAGCGGGACTACTTGAAGTTGATTTAAAGGGTCAATAGGGTTGAGAAGTCGCTCAAACTGGGGGTTAAGAGTCTCACGAGCTCCATCACTGAAGTTCAACCTAAGTCGTCGCTCATCCTGATCTAAAAATATTTCAAACTTTCTTGTGGTTGTTGAGTAGCCGTCATATATTTCCCCAAAGCCACCTACAAATTCAGATAGAAACTTTGGCGCAGACCCCATCTCAACATTCAGTGTGAGATTTACCTGCTCGTCAAGGCCGCGTGTTTTTTTGAGCGAGGTATAAAGCTTATAAATACTATCCACTTCTTCTTCCTTGATTTCAAGCATCTAGGCAGTTCAAGATGCACTTACTATTATAATGATTTAATTTTACACGGAATTTATCAGCTTGAGCTGCAAATCAGCAGTCGCCAACGGATGGTGCCAGCCCATAGTCGTCGCTGGCAATAGGCAGCTTTGGGTCGATAGCTGCCAGTTAGCGCTAGCAGAATTCAGTTTCCTGGATTTTTGCGACAGTAAAAGAATTAATTTGAGTAAGATTCTGAATTGTAAGTATTTTTTACTCGGCATGCCCGATTCATCATCGGATTGACTGAACTGGCGAGAGGACGAAGGGCTAGAGGCTTATCGAGTGGCAACTGTCATTGGGTTCTGAGCCTCTAGGCGGGGCGCAAATCAGTTCCGCAATCAAATTCATACCCCGCATAGGCCGTGGGTTACAGCCTCTCTAGATTATACCGCTTGCGGAACGGTTTTGTTATTAACTAACTGAAAATTATGAAGTTTTATCTGGATTGCAAATCCGCCTACGCCGGTTCGATTCCGACCTCGGCCTCCACCCTTGAAAACCCCGTAGATTAACGTCTACGGGGTTTTTTATTGCCCGCTTGAAAGTGCTGGCGTACCAAAACTTTCCTATTTCGTCGGGTTCGCGATGACGCCCACGGGAACGTAGATCTTCTTCGTAGCCTCCTGTTTTGAGTGTCCGAGAAGCCGGCTTGCATCGCCTGGATCGAGAATTTTAAGCGCTTACGCAAACATCTCGACACATGCAAAGGCCCTGAAGGCATGAGAGTTTGTGACCTGGCTGGTGCCGCCAGAGCCAGATGCCTGCGACTCTTATTCAGCCCAAAAAAGAAAAAGAAGAAAGTTCGCAGCGTGATCACTATCGCCGGCGGTGCTTTCGGTCTTGGGAGGAGACCGTAAGCATTAAATTAGTCAGTTTCCTATTTGCTCTTCAATGCTGCAGGCGCCGCCCTCCGTGGCCGGTGGCGGCAATTTGATTTGGGTTGGGGGATTACGGGAATCCGTCGATTTAGAGAATTCAAATTGTCGCCGGAGCCGGCTAGATCTGTTCTACCGACTCCTGCTTTCGCAACTGGCTCCGCGCCCACCCTTGACCCTACAACGAGCTGCTCAGGCACAGAAAGCGAGGCACCGTCCTTTGGGGAGTCCTCGCGTCTGATGGGTGAACACCAAGCGAAAGGCGCAATTATAGGTGGAAATCGCCCGCAGCCTCCGGCTGATAAAGCACTTTCCTGATCTCAATCCGGCGGGTCCGATCAGAAACTCGCCAGTCGATGGCGTCCCCCTCCTGATAGCCAAGGATGGCGACGCCTATATCGGAATACACGGAATGCTTCCCTGCTTTGCTGTCCGCGTCTTCCGGGTAGACCAAGGCCACTTCGATCTCTTCGTCGTCCAGTTGCAGCAAGGCCTTGGAGTTCATCGTAACGACATTGCGCGCCACCTGCTGCGGCTTGACGACAATGGCTCGCTCAAGCTCATGTTCGAGTTCAAAAACGGCCGGGCCTTGCTCGAGTGCGATCAAGCTCTCGAGCCTGGCCTTGTCGATTTCAGTGATGTAGATCTCAGTGGCGTCGGCAACGGTACCTTCGCGCAAGAACTGGAGATAGTGCCCCGCCGTCATGGAAAATGATTTCAATGTCGGCGTTTCGCTTTCAAGCAGAAAGCCGCTGCGCTGGAAGGCTTTCAGCGAGCGCGTGTTGTCCGGGTGGATCTTGGCGATGAGTTTCTCGGCCCGCATGTCGAGGAAGGCCAGTTTCATGCCTTCGCGGATGGTGCGGGCGCCAAGGTTTCGGCCCCATTTGTCGCTGTCTCCGATGACCAGAACTATCTCGCAATTGGAGCCGGTCTTGATCAGACGGACAAAGCCCACCGGGGCGTCATGCCGGTCATAGGCCATGAAGAATCGGCCGCCCCGGTTGAACAGATGGGTCAGGATCGGCAATTGAGTTCGATCGATGACTTGCTCGATGGAGCGGGAGACATCGCGTGAATCGCTCAGATAGCAGGTAACGCGCTCATCCTCCAACCAATCCATTAATGTCAGCGCGTGCGCCCGAGTAATTTCAGGGCACAGCGAAATGAAAGGCTTGTTCATCTAAACCACACTTATTTGTAAAGAATGGAAGCCGTCCATGGCTATGGTCATTACGGTTCGTCGGCAGCCGGCCATTTTAAGATATACCGCGAGTAATGGCGAACATCCCGGCGAGTTCGAGGAAATCATCGTTTTGCCGAGCACGAGCACGAGCACGAGCACGAGCACGAGCACGAGCCAGCCAAGCGCTCAAGCCTCGATGAAGCCGACTACATTCAGAATGATCAGCTCTGTATCGTTCTGCCCCTTGATGCGCTACCCAACCAGCCGAGACACCTTGCTGATGGAAGTCGGCAAGAAAATGAAGTTCGGCGAAGAGAGGACTCGTCAGCTCTGGAAGGCCTGAATGGCTTGGATTGACGGTGCGCTGGAGGTTCGTCGAGAGGCCGCGTAGTTCCTTTCAATTATGGTCTTTGAGTGGAATTTTCTATCAAGGGAGGGAAGGGGAATGTCCAGTTCAGGAGGGTCATCAGCCAAGTATCGAAGGCAAGCTTTTGCTGTTGCCTCGGTAGGCCGGGCAAAGCCACGAGCGGCAAAGCCTTTGGCTCCGTCACCATCACCCGCGGCGACGTGAGCCGCTATCAGTTCCGCCTGGCTGCGTTTCAGCGCAGCACCGCCGATGTGCGCCTGGAGATGCCCGGCCCGGCCGATCTATTCTTTGAACGTATGTTTCCTGTTGGCTGCAATAAAATCTTGAAAGCTTTTAATAAAGCCTTGTCTTATGTCAGGCAATATTTTTTTTAGAATCAGAAAGTAAAGATAGATAGGTGTTGTGTCCCCTGTGCCTTCCTCTATCCAGCGCTCTTCAGTTTCAAAGCAAAAAAGTACACAGCGTATGAGACTCGCAAAGTTTTCATCTGATTGACGGTGCTGTTTCTCTACCGCCCAGAGTTCTAGTGCAAGCTTTCTCCGGAGATATCCATCGCTTTCTATACGTTCTCGCAGGATACTTTCTTCGATATATGGAATCAGCACCTTCAACTTAGAATCAGAAATGCTAGCAAGTACACCGCCGTCAATCAGACTGAGCAAATAGCGAGCGTACTGACGTGTCATTTCACCGAAAGACACGCTCGCTTCAAGTAACGCCTCTTCAAGGCGATCAAACTCTTGAACCTCCAGGCTATCAATCATTATACAGCTCCATCTTTTACTCTCATCGTGCAGCAGCAATCGGCCTAAAGCGGCCTGTGCAGATTCGGGAAGGGGTTCGAATCCCTATTCTCGCTACCCTGATTGCATTTGGCGAACTGGTTGTTGGTTAGGGAGGTGAGGTTGTGGGGCAAAAATGGAGCAATCCATACGCCAAACTGAATCGCCCCTGCGCATTGTGCAGCTTGGGCACCGTCGATGTTGGTTAGAATGGCGTGTTGAAGTCTATTGCTCGCAAGGGAATCCAATGAGCGCTGAAAAGCCAGAGCTTTTGTTCATCCTTCAAAGGTTTCTAGATCATGTTTATGAGAAGGCTTTGACAAGCCAGAGTGTTTTACTCAAAAGGAATCATGGCCACTACACATACGCGGATGAAATACTCTTCGTCTACGTGACGATCTTCCCTAAAGAGGTTGAGCTTGTTTTTGAGAGCAAGCAGGTAAGTAGCGGGGTTTTTAGTGTTGCTTTGGATATGTGCATGTCCAGTGGAGAAGTACTGGCTGGCGACCTGCTGTCTCTGAATGGGAGATGCGAGGAGATCAGCGCGGCATTGGCTTCGCAAGAAGACTGGGTGTTGGCCCTATTGTTAAAGTGCTTGGGCAACTGAGTCTTTTTTCAGGAGCGTGGACACCGCAGGCGTTCCGGTTTGCCGGTTCGCGAGCGCGGATTTTATGCGGTGACCGCTCCTGGCTGTGGAGTCAACCGGTCGATGCAACAGATTGGCTAAATCGTTCTGCGGGTGTTTCGTAGTCTAGTGTTTTCCGAGGACGGCTATTTAGCTGCCTTGCAACTTCATTGAGCGTGGCTTGCGGATGCATCTGCGTCGAACTGAGCCAAGGCATCCACCGTTGATCGGCAGGCTGCCCATGTTCAACACGATGTTCGATGAGCAGCCAATACCCCCCGGACTTGCCTTACTTGGGCAGCGACAACGGCACGCCCCAGATGGGATCTTCCATGCCTTGCTTGCCCAGCGGCGTGATCTGCATGGGCTGGAGCCTGGACAGCAGTTGCCGGTGCTTCTCGCTCAGGTTGCGCTGCTCAATGAGGTTCTGTGTAAAGCTCATGGGTGCCGGCCAGGTGTAGACGGTCAGGTTGTCGAGCGGACACTCGACTTTTTTCGGATCGATCGCCCGGCACTTCGACTGCTGGTACTTGTAGCCAGGGGTCTTCAGATGCATGCGCGGGGCCAGCAGCAATTGCCCGCCCTGGATGGTGAAACTGGCGAGCGCCTTGTCGACCGGCAGGCGCGCCTGGACCTTGATTGCGGGAACGTCGCGAGAATCGGTCTGTTGGTAATAGCCGGCCGGGGAGCCCGCCGTCGTCTGGGTATATTGCTGTTCACCCCAGCTCACGCAGGCACCCGAGGCCCTGAGCACGGAGGTACAGACAGTTTCGGTCTTGGTCTCGCTGCCATAGGTGGCGTCCTTCCAGACCTCTTCCCTGTAGTACTCGCGATACAGCTCGGGGGACAGGTACGCAGTACCGTTGGCACCACGACCCGAACCGGGTGGGCCGCTGCGGGCGCCGACCTGGTCGAGCAATCCTTTGATCTGGTAGTCATCGCCGCCGGTCAGTAGGTATTTGCCGGGCGGCAGGATATGCACCTCGAAGGCCTTGAACAGATAGGTTTCGTCAGGCTTTCTCTGCAGGGCATTGGTCTGGAACTTGCGGCCGAAGGTGATCTTCGGATCTTTCTCGTATTCCCAGATTACCGTCGGCGTCCATTGAGTCATGGTCAGCGCGTCGCTTAGCGACTTGTGTGGCATTACGTCGGCCACCAGTACCACCGCCATGTTCCCCTTGAGTGCTGCGTCCATTAGGTCCAGCAACTGCGCGTAACGCGGATCGTCCATGCTGCCGTAGGCACCCGAATCAAGATCGGACATGCAGCCGGAGAGGGAAAGAGAGAGAAGTAACGCAGCGGGTAGGGCCGAACGCGGCCGAAACAGTTTCATGTAGCAATCCTTGAAGGCCATGGGCGATCGTACTCTGCGGGCTATTTATGTCGGGCCAGTCACTGCGGCGCCAGGGCCACGCCCGTGCAGCGGCCACGAATGGAGAAGTCCTTGATCTGTCTGGCCTTGTCGACAGTCATGGAGAGGGTGCAGCCGCTCGTGTGAGTGACGTCGTCCCAGTAGTTGGTGTGGACCATCACGCCGCCCTGCATCTCGCTGGAGCCGCCAACCACTTCCTTCTTTACGTAGGAGGTGTCGCGGTACCACTGCATTTGCACCTCGCTGCGATCGGGCGAGGGCTGCATGCGTCCAGGCGGGCCGAAGAAGTCGATGGCTTCCTTGGCGTCGCGTCCCTTCCATTGCTGGCCGGCCATGTATTCCGGGAGGGTGGGTATGCAGCCGCTCAGCAAAGGCAACAGCAGGCCGAGGGCAAGTAGGTGCCGGGTCATGGCGGCCTCCTTCATTGCGGGCTGTTGCCGAGCATTGCGTCCAGGCTCTGCACGGCCTCGCTGTTGGCCTGTATGCCGTACAGTTGCTGGAACATGGCCTGGACGGTCTCGACCATGCGGCCGGCGGCCATCTTGCCCATTGGCAGCATCTGGTTGTGTTCGCGGTTGCCGGGTGCGCAGACGAAGGCGAAGGTGCGCTGCAGCCAGTAGTCCTTCGGGGCGATCCAGCCTTGGGCAGTGGTCACGTCTTTCATGGCATGGTCGAAACGGCGCATGGCTCGGGCGCTGTCGAAGCGCACCTTGCGCTCCTTGCACTTGTACTGGATCTCGTAGGCCGCCAGCACGGGCATCGCCGGGTCTTCGAAGATCTGCATGATCATGGCCGACTGCACCCCCTGGGGTTTTTGCAGGATGCCGGCGGCATCGGCGACGAATACCTCGTTGTGGTAGCGCTCGCCCTTGCCGTAGACGATCCAGTATTCACCTTGAGGGTTGGCGAGGGCCGTGACGCTGGTGCACAGCAGGATGAGTGATAGCGGCAACCATCTGGCGTGGGGGAATGGGATCGCCATGATATTTCGTTCCTTGAGGGTGCTTGTCCGCGGCCGCACGGGACCGTCCAAGAGAAGGAATATAGGGCTGGCCGGCAGCGGGGGTCGATTAGGGCGGATGTGCTAATGGCGCATTGCCTTTATCGATTGGGTCAACGAAACCTGCAAAGGACGCTCGTGTGCACGTTCAGAGCCTTGGGCAGGTACAACCCCGGTGTTAAAGTGCCGCGATTGAAAAGGGAGGGCGGTATGCGGGGTCAGATACTGGATATCTCGACAGAGGTCGAATCGTTGCTCCTGCAGCTGGGCGCATCAGGCCGAGGGTTGCATGAAAAACTGAGCTCGGTTGAGGGAATGATCAGCCCGCCGATGGTGAAAAAGATTCGCTGGATTGCGAGCGTACGTAACAAGGCGGTGCATGAAAGCGTCGTTGAGGTGGATCTTGAAGGCTTCAGCAAGGGCGGGGCTGAAGTAGTCGCTTACTTGAAGCAGCGAGTTGCCTCGATTACTGCCAAGCAGACCAAGCACAAAGACCCGCAGGTTTCGTCTGAGCCAGGCAAGCCCTGGGCCGAGAAGGGTGGCTGGGAGAAGACCAAGACGGTTGGCACCTATATGGCCGCTGGTGCAGCTGTTGTCGCTTGGTTGTTCATGTCTTCCAAGTGAGTCTTCAAGATTGCTTATGGCCCGGCTCGCTTGCCGGGCTTTTTCGTTTCCGGCTGCCTGATGTTGGCGACTGTCGCTGTGGATTGAGCCGGTATTGCTGAGTATTGGGCGCTGTGTCATCGAGTGCTGAGTTGCCTGGCAATCACATCTCGATAGTCGGCATGGTGCTTTTGCCGCAACTTATCAGTTGTCCCGCCGTGACCTGTAGTCCGCTTGTTGGTTTTGCCGCGTACCCGGCAAAGAAGCCGACGGACACCAATGCAATGTAGAGGACGGTTTTTCTCAGGGCCATGCTGGCACTCGCTTACTGTGTGATAGGGAAATGTGCAGCACTGATCCTCATTGAGGGAAAAGGTTCCAGGTGACCGATGTTGCGCGTGCCCGCGAGAGGCGACGCAAGCCCGTTCACTGGTTGGCGCAGAATCTGGATTTTGCCCGCCAAGCGGGTCGGCGCATGTGCCGCCGATGGCACAAGGTTCAACATTTTGTCTTACCGTCTGCTGGGTGTTTGGCCCGATACTATGGCTCCAACTCAGCCATGCCCAAAAGGATTGCAAGTAGTCAGTTATGGATAATCGCCTCGACGCCCAGCGCGCTATCGTTGCTCTTTTAATCATTGTCATCACGTTAGGCGGCATTGCCTTCGTCGTCTTTCTGCTGGGTTCTTCTGCCGGGTTTCTTCCTGGGATCGGCAGCACCCTGACGATCGTTACCCTGGGGCTGACCTGCCTGCTGTGCTACCCGCTGGTCTTCGCCTATTGGTGGGTCTCGGGGCGGCCCATTGGGCTGCGGCACTTTCTGATTGTGCATGGCATGGTGTTAGCAGGCTTTGTTACCTGGTATCTGATGCTGGTATCTGATTCGCAGTGATTCGGACCCAGGCCGCGACAGTGGATGGCAGCGGCCACTTTGTGGAGTCGGGAGTTCTTTACCTGAATGAACGCAGGTTCGGGCTCAACTTGCCAAGTGCTGGCAAGTTGTTCGATTCAGCAAAGGCTATCGGCTGGAGAGGGTAGGGACAGGGGCGGAAGGCTCATGTCGCGAATGGCCGCCGCGAGTTTGTCCTGATAGATCGTCAGGATGGAGTAATCCAGCTTTTGGGTGATGTTGGCGCCGCCTGCGCAATTGGCCAGGAGTTCATCCAGGGCGCCGGCTACCAGATCGGCGGTGACTTGCAGGACATTCAATCCAAAGCGGCTATCGACAATGACCAGATTCGTTAAATCGTACATACAGCCCCTGTGGTCACTGTGCTAATGAGTAATGGCTATGAGCCATGATCAGTTTAACTAAACGGCGGGTGCGCTGTCACCGGGAGAAGATGGGCGGTGTCGCAGGCTGATAGCTGTTTGCGCTTTTGAATTTTCAGCACGCTTGCGGTGGCTCTGTGTACCATTGCGGCCCGTGAAAAAGGACCAGGGTCGATCTGCATGCTGATACTCAAGAGGGGCGACAACCAAGGCTTGAGAGTGGGGCCGCGCTGGCCGTCTGCAAAGGTGTTGATGGAGCGCGAAGTCTTTCTACAACTGCTCAAGGTCCAGTCCAGTCTGCCGCGTTCGGTGCAGTTGCTGGTGACCCGGGGCTACGAGAGCAAAAGCAGTTACCTGGGGTTTTTCAGGACGCTGTCACGCTGGCTGGGGATCAGGTTGTTCTGCCTGTGTTATCCGGGGCGTAAAGAGGAACTGGAGGATATCTTCGGCTCCAATGGCCATGATGTGGATGGCACTCATATCGATGTGTCCATTGTCTTTGATGGCAAGCGCCTGCGCTTTCTGCCGTTGGGGGTGTTTACTTCGCCGGCGCGGCAGCATCAGTTGCAAGGGCGGTACTCGGCTGTCGTTGATGAGGTCAAGGATGTGTTGAGGCGTTACGGTTTCGAGATTCATCGCAATCACACGGAGAGCCTGCAGATCCATTGCGACTACAAGGCCTGATAGCCAGGTGCCGCTGCCTCGGCCTCTGGCGCCGAGTCCAGAGTGCCCATGTCATGAACGTAAAAAGGAAGTTATGTGTTGCGAAGCCTGTTGTTGCTGGTGTTGATCTTTGTCTTGAGTGGATGCACGGCCCTGATTACTCGCACTACTCCCCTGAGTTGCCCCTATATTGGCGTACGCATGGATTGGGCATTGGCTAAGAAGAACAACGGTGTGCTCTGGCCGTTTCTGGCGTTGGATGCTCCATTCTCCGGCGTGGTGGATACGCTGATGTTTCCCTTCGAGTATCAGTACAGCTGCACGCTTTGATCCTCAGCTGGCCGATGACCTGATGAGCACTGATGGAGGCGGAGCTCTATCTGCCTGATCTTCGATCAATGACAGGAACTGCCGTCTACAGTTGAGTGTGACCTTGGCCTCCTAAAGAGAACCGACATGCTCAAGTCCCGTTCGTTGATCGTTGTTCTTGCCGGCGTGTTCCTGGCTGGCGCTTCCCCTCTGGCATTGGCCGACCCCGGAAATGGCAAGGGGCAGGGGCACTCCAAACACAGTTCGCAGGATGACCAGGGTGGGCATGGCAAGGGCAAGAAGTCAGGCGCCGATGATTGGAGTCATGGCCCCAGTGTCGATCGCGGCAGTGTCCTGAGCATACTGGGTGTGCATCGTGACTATTGGAGCCCGGGACCGGCATTGCCTCCAGGCATCCAGAAAAATCTGGCTCGGGGTAAACCTCTGCCCCCGGGCATTGCCAAGAAGCTGGACCACCGGCTGCTGGGACAGCTCCCTCGCTATGACGGCTATGAATGGCGGCAGGCCGGAACCGACCTGATTCTGGTGGCCATCGCCAGCGGGATCATCTACGAAGTGCTCAATGACGTCCTCAACTGATTGACGGGCCTGAAGAGGTTCCAGCCTGTCGCGGCTGAAACCTCAACATTGAGCCTGTCTTCTTGATGCGTTACTGCCAGCGTTTGAACAGCACGCTGGCATTGACCCCACCAAAGCCGAAACCATTGGACAGTGCATATTCCATGGCCACTTTGCGTGCCTCGCCGCGCACCAGGTCAAGGCCCTCGGCGGCGCTGTCCGGGTTGTCCAGATTGAGGGTCGCGGGAGCGATCTGGTCACGCAGGGCAAGGATGGCAAAGATTGCCTCGATCCCGCCGGCGGCACCCAGCAG
Source organism: Pseudomonas sp. JDS08PS003 (assembly GCF_045013505.1). Lineage (NCBI taxonomy): Bacteria > Pseudomonadati > Pseudomonadota > Gammaproteobacteria > Pseudomonadales > Pseudomonadaceae > Pseudomonas > Pseudomonas sp. JDS08PS003. The sequence continues at coordinate 4,199,853 of NZ_CP120724.1, read as the reverse complement.
ATGACCCGTAGCAGACTTGGTGGCGCTGATGGCCAGGCCGCTGCCGGTACCGAATACACTCCTGATGGCGGCCAGTTCGCCCTTGTCGCCCACCGGCGTGGAGGTGGCATGGGCATTCAGGTGTTGGACCTGGGAGGCTTGTACGCCGGCCTGGCGCAAGGCTTGCTGCATGGCGCGCCGGGCGCCGTCGCCATCTTCCGGGCCCGCGGTCATGTGGTAGGCGTCGGCGCTGGTGCCATAGCCCACCAACTCCGCAATGGGCTGTGCGCCCCGAGCCAGGGCATGCTCCAGTTCCTCGATGACCAGCAGCCCGGCACCTTCACCCATGACAAAACCATCCCGTGCCTGATCGAAGGGACGTGAAGCCCGTTCCGGGGTGTCGTTGTACTCGCTGGACAGGGCCCGAGCCGCGGCGAAGCCACCCAGGCTGACCCGATGGATCGCCGCCTCGGCTCCGCCACAGACGGCGATGTCGATTTCACCGGCGCGGATCATCCGTGCGGCGTCGCCGATGGCCTGGACCCCGGCAGCACAAGCGGTGACTGGCGCTCCCAGTGGCCCTTTGAGGCTGTGGCGGATCGAGACGTGGCCTGCAGCCATATTGCTCAGGAATGAAGGAATGGTGAACGGTGACAGGCGTCGCGGGCCCTTGCTGTCGGTGGTTCGCACGGCATCGGCGATGGCTGGGAAGCCCCCTACACCTGAGGCGATGATGGTGGCTGTACGTTCCTGGGCCTGAGGGTTATCGGGTTTCCAGTTGGCTTGGGCCAGGGCTTCTTCCGCCGCCGCCAGGGCGAAGAGGATGAAACGGTCCATCTTGCGCTGTTCCTTGGGGGCCAGCAGTTGGTCCGGATCGAAGCCGGCCTGGGGATCTTCGAGCGCGTCGGGCACCTGGCCGCCAATGGTGGTGGGCAGATCCTGGATAAACTCTTCCGGCAATTGACGGATTCCGGATTGTCCCGCCAGCAGGCGCTGCCAGACCTGCTCGACCCCACAACCCAGTGGAGTGATTGCGCCCATGCCGGTGACTACGATGCGTTTACTCATGCGGGTCCTGCTCCTTAGTTGGTTTGCGTGGGGAACAACGAAACGTGGACGATACTATCATCATGAAAGTAACATCCAAATCCACAAATACTGAGGTGCATCGCAGGAGCCAGCCATGCAACGAAAAAGTCTGATCGACGCTGAATGTCCAATTGCCCGCAGCCTGGAACGGGTCGGCGAATGGTGGAGCATCTTGATCATGCGCGACGCGCTGCACGGTCTGAGACGTTTCGACGAGTTTTCCCGCAGCCTGGAGATCGCCCCGAACATGCTGACCCGCCGCCTGAACTCCCTGGTGGAGGCGGGTCTGTTGGAGCGCCAGGCCTACAGCGAGCGCCCCTTGCGCTATCAATATGTGCCCACTGCCAAGGGCGAGGACTTCCGTGTCGTACTCATGGCCTTCGTAGCCTGGGGCAATCGTCACTACGCGCCCGAGGGCGAGAGCGTGCAACTGGTCGAACGTGAAAGCGGACGACCTGTGCAGCCCGTGATGGTGGATGTTGCCGATGGTCGTCTGGTGCCGTTGCAGGCGTGTACGGTGCAGGCGGGGCCGGCTGCCAGCGACGGCATGCGTCAGCGATTGATGGCTATGGTGGAGTGAGTCCGGCCTGGGGCAGGCTGCGCACCGCGGCTGCGGTGCCTGGCGGGTCGGCCTGGACGGTGGGCCCCGGAAAAATGGCGGAAGGGCTGAGGTTGCTGGGGATCAACTTGCCCGCCACGTAGCCGCTGTGGCTGATCAGGGCCAACAACAGCAGTGTGTTGTGCAGTTTCGGCAATACCTCCAGCACCCAGCTGCCGGAACCCAGGATATGGCCGACGGCGGCGCCATAGACAAACACCACCACCATGGTGATCAGCAGCATCTGCAGGCGTGGCAGGTCGACGATGGCGCCATTGGTCACGTCCTCGCCGCGAATCAGGTCGGCCAATCGTGCGTCCTTCGGGTCGCTTTTCATCAGTACCTGGCCCTTGGCCGACGGCAGTGCCACCAGGCTCTGGCTGTCGAGCAACTGCTGGCCAGTGGTTGCCAGAGCGCTATGATCTGCGGGTTGCTCGGCCTTGCGGTTCAAGGCCATGGGGGCAGTGACGAAGCTGGCCAGGCTGAAGCCCATCAATGCGATCAGGTTGTAGTCCAGGTCCACCATCAGCGCTGTAGTGGCGTTTCCCCGGACAATGTTGCCGATGTACACCGTATACAGGGTGGCCAGCACCAGCAGCGTCCATAGGGTCATTTGCAGACGTGACAGCGAGTAGCGGTTGCGTTCGTCGATCAGTACTCCAAGTACCCGGCCGCGAATTCGCAGGCCGGCGAGGACGAACAAGACCAACAGGCCTGCCAGGCAACTGGCCCAGGCGCCCAGGCGCGGCCAATCGAATGCAGGTGCAACTGCCAGGTAAGGGGGAGGACTGGGGTGACTCAGAAGTAGGGCGGCGGGTGCTCCGGCCGCAAGCAATACGGCCAGCGTACGCAGCAGATAGCCATTGGTCTTCATCGTGGCAGGCCCTCTCCTTGTGTAAGCGGTTCTTTGTCCCTGGTCTGCGAGGCTGCTCTTGTTCTCAGGCTATTTACCGTCGCCAGCGCCCTCCGGCCTATGGCCGCCGGAGCGCCTGCTGTTGGGTATAGCGAATCTTTTTCCTGGCCGTTTGCCGTTGGTCGGGTGCTTTGTGTGGGGGCGGTGGGTGTCAGCGAGCGCCAAGCCCGCGGCGCCAGGCCGGGTGGAAGTGTCGCCAGTGGGCGTCCTGTGCCGCAGCCAGAAGCTCGCGGTCACCCCGGGTATCGCCCCAGGCCCTGAGTCGGTATTGGCTCAATGGGCCGTAGACACTTTCCAGGCGCAGCACTTTGTTCTCGCAACGGCAGTTGTGGCCGGCGATGCGGCCGGTCAGCACGCCATCGATCACCTCCAGTTCGGTTCCGATCAGCCTGACGCCCAAGCGCGTGGCGAAAGGCTGCAGGACCAGGGCCGGCGACGCCGAGCACAGGGTTACCAGCGCCCCGGAACGCAGTTCCCCGGCTACCGCTTGCAGTCCACTCGGGCGCATCAGCCGGGTCCAGGATTTCAGGCAGAAGGCTTCGGCCTGTTGCTGGAGCCACGTCGCCTCGATGCCCTTGAGAAAGGTGCTGATCAGTTGCGCCTTGAGTTGGTCGCGTTCAACACGACGAGCCAGGTAGCCCAGGCTGGGCAGCGCCAGCTTGAGTATCCGTTGGCTGAACGCCCGTTGCCCGAAGGCAAACTTCAGAAAGGGCACGAAGCTGTCGTGGTGGGTGAGGGTGCCGTCGAAGTCGAATACTGAAAGCACTCGGTTGGCCTCGGCATTGAGTCCAACGGTGTCTGGGGGCAGCGGCTGTGTTTCAGCGTCTGCGTTCAGGGGCGGCAGGGCCGTAGGGGGTTGGGGCGACATAGGTGTTCTCGGTGGTTGCAGCCGCCTGACTCGCGGCCGGTATTGCCATTAATGGGTGCAGTTTACGCGCTCCGGCCTTTAGCGGCGGGCCGGGCAGCCGGCGGATCAAAGGCGCAGCATGGGCAATGGCTTCCAGGGGCGGATCAGCAGTTGTTTGAAAGACAGCTGAACCAGGCGCCGATGAAAGCCCGCATCAGGAAAGGCTGAAAATACCCGGCGCCGATCGTCCCGCGAGATGCCGAAACTCAACATTCCCAGCGACACATCTATCCAGTCGGCTCGACGAAAGCTTTCCACCAGGCTGTCTGGGCGAGGGGCGGCGGCAGTGAGCTTGTGGTGTTGTTCGATCATTGCCAGCACTTCGGCTTTCCACTCGGGCCTGGCGATTTCATCCAGGTGGGTTTCAGCCAGGCGCAGCGACGGCGGTAGATAGTCGAAAGTCCTGGCGGTCCAGATGCCCAGGTCGTGGAAAGCGCCGGCAATGGCCAGCTTCTGCAACTGCTGGGCATCGGCACTGATGAGCAGGTTGCAGAAGTTGATCACCCGGTACACATGGTTGCGATAGCCGGTGAAGTCCTTGCCCAATTCTTGTCGATAGCGTTGCAGCAATTCATCCAGCGGTTCCAATCGGGTCAGCAACATTGCTTCTTCCTTGCGGGACTGGCGCAGGGGCCGGTCGTCTATATCCAGGCAGGGGCTCATTGGCTTGCAGAGGTGCTGGCGCGTGCTCTTTCAACCATGGCCACTATGGTGGCGCAGAGTTCTTCCTGGGCTTGTGCGGGAGTGATTTCTCCCAACGCTGCTGCGTGGGACACCGCTTCGGCCGCACCGAGCATGGCGCGCAGCCCGGCCCTTGGGATCACGGCTTCGGCGGCGAAGGGTTCCAGAGTACTGCGGCACTTTTCCAGAAATATCGCCTGGTAGTCGCGCTTGATGATTTCCAGCTCCGGTGAACTGGCCAGGGCGGCAATCACCCCCGGGATTTCGCGGCCCTGTAGCAACACGCAGTCGACATAGGACGTGGCAATGACCGCTGCGCGGGCGGCAAGGGTCGGTTCGCTGGTTTGCAGGGCCTGTTCCATTAGCAGAGTCTGGCGCTGGTCGAAGTCCTGATACAACGCCGCCAGGAGCACCGCTCGAGTACTGAAATGGTCATAAACCACCGGCTTGGTGACGCCGGCCTGTTCCGCCAGATGCCCCAGGGTCAGTGCCTCAGTGCCGTGCTCACGGACAATCTGCCAGGCCACGGCCATCAGTTGTTGCAAGCGTTGCTCCCGTGACAGGCGCCGTCGCGGCGATGAAACGGAATCGGTTTTCTGATTGCTTGACATGGCTATATACCAAAAGTAACTTATCGGCAGTAACTTACTAAAAGTATATAAAGCTAGATCCCCTAGCGCAATCCGTCCGCAGGAGTACTCGCCATGCATGCACTTGTTGTTGTCGCTCATCATGATCCCAAGTCTCTCACCCATAGCCTTGCGTCGCAGATTGCCGAGGGGCTGGGGCGCGGTTCCGGGCATTCATTGGAGATTGCCGATCTCTGGGCTGAAGGGTTCGAGCCACGATTCGGTGCTGCCGATATCGCAGTGCATCGAAGCCAGGCGCTTCCTCCCGCCGATGTGCTCGCCGAACAGGCACGCATCGACCGCGCCGATGCCCTGGTGCTGGTCTACCCGATTTACTGGTGGTCCATGCCGGCGCTACTCAAGGGCTGGATCGATCGCGTGTTCTCCAATGGCTGGGCCTTCGATTTTCGCGCGGATGCCAAGCTGGAGAAAAAGCTTGGGCGCCTGCGAGTGCACCTGGTGGGGGTTGCCGGTGCCGACGCTGGCACTTATGAGCGACATGGGTATCTCGACGCGATGCAGACCCAGGTCGACCATGGGATCTTCGACTACTGCGGGGCCAGTGTGGTGACCTCGCAACTGATCTTTGACTCGGAGAGCGGGGATGTGGCGCCTTGCCTGGAGCGGGCACGAGCGCTAGGGCAGGCACTGTTTAGTCCCGCGGCGGTCGTCGAATCGGTGTGAGAGTGGGGATTGGGGGCTGGAACAGTTGTGCGGCGAGATTTCGTACTTGGCGTCACGGTCCGCTTCGGGAAGGGCCGGTTCGAGTTCCTAGCCCCAGCAACACCAGGCAAAGGTGGTCAGGCACAGCATCAGGGGCAGGGCGTCGAGAAAGTCATTCATACCAACACATTCCATTCAGGCAAGTGCCGGCAATTTAAGGTGAGCAATGTTGTCTGTCTGTTGCGATTCTGTGAATTTTCAGCGCATTTTCGTTTAAACCTGGACGGCTGGTCGCAGTACGGCGATGGCCAGCTCAGGCGCATCGCCGTGGAGCCTGGAAAAGGCTCGGGAAGAAGTGCTCTGAAATTCAAAGACTCAAAAAAAGTGTGGATATTTAATGACTTAGGTGATTTTATTTACGTTTTTTTCTTCAAAATATCTTGTTACAGAATGTACTGTTCCGTTACTATAGCTCCGCGTTCACCTACCACGGTTTATGCATTTTTAGTCCCAAGTGTCCATCAGCTACTTGGGCTTTTTTTTGCCTGAAATTTGCCGTCGTCACCGTTCTCGGCGCACTTTTCCCACGCAAGATTCGGAAACGGGCCCAGCATAGGGCCCGGCACAGCAATCCCGGATTTCAGTGCTCCAGGATGTGCAGTCCTTCTTCCGCCTGTGGAGGCACGAAGTAACGGCAGATCAGCTCGAATTGCTCCTCACTGGTACTGAAGGGGTGATCCCCCTGGCTGTTACGTTCCCGCAGTCTTGTCAGGCAGATATCCTCATCGACATGCAACAGGTGCAATTGATGCTCGGCCTGAGCCTTATCTGCCAAGGCTCGCAACCAGGCGCGTTGGGCCAGGGTATTGGCGGGGAAGTCCAGCACGACATGGGTTCCCCCGCGCAACAGGGTGATGACCAAAGGCTCCAGCGCATTTTTCAGGCGCTGGGCATGCAGTACATAGTCAGCAACTGAATGAATAAGGCCCGGGTACAGCTGCGCCAGCCATTGGTCCTCACAGATCAACACGCTGCCGGGAGCCTCGGCCAATCGCTTGGCCAGGGTGGATTTGCCCGAGGCGATCTTGCCGCACAGCAGGTGTAGAACGGCAGGGGATGAATGGTTCATGCTTTTCTCCCGGGCTTTGCGCCTCAGACGATCGGAGAATGGTCGGGTTCAGAAACTGCGTAGCAGAACTGAGAGGTAGTTAGCATTTTTGTGTGTTTTTCGATACACAGGATCAGACGCTGACCTATTCTCAATAGGAAAAATCCACAAAATCCCACACAGGCGAGAAGCCATGCTCTCCACCAGCGAGCTTTGTCACATATTGGAGTCTGGCTTTCTCCCGCTTTCTTGCGTCTGCAGCGTGCATCCCAACGGTTCCTTGACGATCAAGATCTACGATGCCGAATCTGGCCGGGTGGACTTGTTGCTGACCGGTGTCTCGACCGCCGAACTCACTAGTGTGCGCGACATCTCCAACCTGATCGGCGAGTTGCGCACCGAACTCCGGGCTGGGCGCAGAGCCTTTGCTGGTGGTTTTACCAACTACGCCGGATAACGCCATCTGGACGTTATTGGTGACAGTTGAACATGTCATTCTGAACGCATAGCTTTGTGTCGTTCGCCCGGTATCTATGGCTCTTTACCGGTTCATGGATGGCGAGGTCATGTGTACTGGGCGAACTCTGTTGGCTATTGACGTGCTTGTTTCCAGCTCAAAGCCTGTAGTATCCCATCGCAGTGCCTGCATCTGATCAATGACCTGAGCGCGGCATGCCATGACTTTTTACTCTTCGATCTGTCCTCGCGGATTGACTCAATATCAAGGACGACCTCCATGAATATAGGCAATACGCCTCCCGCCAATTACACCTATGCGCAACTTTCAAAGGTGCTGGAAAACAACCGAACAGTGGCCCAGGTCAAAGGCCCTGAGGCGCCAGTGGAGCAGGCGTTTTCGACTCACCTGGAGACCGAGTTGGCCGCCTCCCAGGAAGACCCGCTCAAACTCAAACTATCGTTGCGTTTTCTGGCTGAGGCCTGAGGCCTGCCAATGGGCTGCTTCGCGCCGAACGCTTTGCTTGGTTTGGCTGGTGCCAGACTCGAACGAGCATGGGGCTGATGATAAGTCTTTATAAATCAGTTGGTTGGCTAATATCTCCATGTTAGTCTTGGCGCCGCTGAAAAAGTCGACGCAGTGTTTGGTGAGCCTCTCGAGGATGATCAGATCGCCGCTGTAGGCTCCTGATTTCCTGTGCTTTTTTACACAGAACTCAGAGTGGAGGGAGAGGTTTTTTTGCCTGCTTCGACCTTGCTTCACAAGGACTGGATGTATATATTCCACACCCTGCTTTAAGCACTGGCCGGCTTGCTGCCGATTGATTGTTCCAGTGTCGCGTGATCGCGCTACCGCCCGAATGGCGAAACTGGTAGACGCATGGGACTTAAAATCCCCCGCTCGTAAGGGCGTGCCGGTTCGATTCCGGCTTCGGGCACCATTTTCGATTCTCAGGCCTTACCAAGCCTTCTCAAAAATCTCCGCAAGGCCAATGCCTGCGGGGATTTTTGCTTTCAACCTTTGCTAACTCTTTTCACCCCTTCTCAATATTTTTAGTACATTGCTCAGCACATCTGAATTAGATAGCTCATGGTGATGTACTAATGCCCCTCACTGACACGGCCGCCAGGCAAGCAAAGCCCAAAGACAAGGACTACAGCCTCAGCGATCCGCAGGCCTTTCCTTATTCGTAGCCGCCAAAGGCACGAAAGCGTGGCACTTCCGTTTCTCATGGCATGGAAAGCAGCCTCGTATATCCCTGGGCACCTATCCCGAAATTACACTGAAAGAAGCGCGCGAGCGCCGCGGCCAGGCTAGAGCTCTTGTCGCGAAGGGTATTGACCCTCGAACCGAACGACGTGATGAGAAACGCATGGCCACCACCGGAGCCGTGAAAACGTTTGAGGTCGTTGCGAACGAATGGCATGCATTTAAGTCACCCCGCATGGTTGCCGCAAAGAAAGGAGGCGTCAACCGCAGTGCGGCTCATCGGACTGGAAGTAGCGATCTGCGATCTCTTCCGGTGCGTCGTTCTCCAGACTGATCATGACGAGCTGCAGGCCATGCTGTGCGACCTAGGCCTTGCACTTCTCGCCGTCGCCCTCGTCGAAGTCGGGCAGCTGGGGGTGCTGGAACATTCCGTATTCGTCGCGTACGACCGGCGCTGGTTGGATCAGTTTGATTTCTTCAGGCATGACTTCGTCCTTGGCCGCTAAAGCGGCTATCAAATTTATAGAAGGGATAGGTATCGTTGCCACCTCAGATAGGGAGGTGCGATGTGGTCGTACACGGAGTTGAGTACAAGTTTTTTACCGCCTCACACGTAACCAAAGGGCATGACGGCTTGGGGCTCGAGTGCTGGCGCGGCGACGATATGGTCTTTGAGGTGTTCAGGAATGACGAAACGCTGCGTTTTGAAGTGACCTTGTTCGAACAGGATGTCCCTTTAGAGCTGCTTGAGCACGCCATCCCAACTGCTCGCAAAAGCCTGGGTGAGTTTGTACCGTAGACCTTGTCCTTGGCCGCTATAGCGGCTGGCTTGAAAGTTGGGGAGGGGGTGAGGTTTTTGCGGGGGGGGGGGGGAGTACAAATGTACTCCTGGCGGGTTTTGTTGCCCCGGCGCGCATGAAAGCGCTCGTAGGGACCGTCAGGTAGGCCGCCGATTGCATTCGCCGCTTTGATCAGGATGTCGCCCAGGCGCATTTGGGCTTTGGGCGTGAAGTGCTTGAACCTGGTCCCAGGCGGGTAGTACGCCTCATGAGCCATGCGCTGGCAGACTTTCGATGCCTCCTCAAGCCCACAGTTGCGCCCCCAGGCGATCAGCCTCTGGCGCTCAGGGTCGTCGAGCTGCAGTTCTGGCTGCGCAACCGGCGCGCGCTGCTCTGCACTGGCGGATAGGGCTTAGATGCTTGCGGCTGATCGGTAGTCTCCCGCTTCACGCAATGCGGCAATGCATGCGGTGAGTTGTGCATCCCGCTCGGCCAGCTGGGCGACCAATTCATCTATGCGCTGATCTCTTCCGTTCAGATCTGACTGAAGGGCAGCTACTCGCTGCTCCAGGTGTTGGGTTTCTGTGGGCATGGGGCGTCCTATCCGGGGCTTGCCCGGGTGGTGTTGTGGGGGGGCGGAAGGCCGGAACCAACTAATTGCGCATACGGACTTGCGTTTTTGAGATCAGAGATACCCTTACAAGTACGGGCGGTTTTTACCGGTTAGCTTAACGAGGGGCTCTATGGTGATTATTCGAATCTTTGAAGATTTGCTTATCCAAATGCTGATTGAGCAGATGGAGAAACACATTCATTACGCGATTGACTGGATCGCTGGCTTACCTTGGCAACTGTGGTTTGCATGATCTACGCCGCGACGGCCAGCCGCGCGATTTGGCGAGGCTGACGCGATCTATTGCAATGGGGCAAATAACGCAAACCTTTTGGGGATATGGATGGAGAGCGTGAAGGATGTTTTTACGCTGGTGTTATGTGCCAGTTCAGCCGTCTCTTGTGCATTTTGGGTGCGCTCCGCGACAGCTAAGGCGCCGTATAAAGCGAAGCAAGATGCGAGCGGAATGCTGGAGGCAAGTATTTCTTTCAAAACTGAAAGAGGGCACTTCGATGTACTTGAGACAGCAGAACTTCAGACAAAATGGAACAAGTGGGCTGCCGGATTTGCTGCGATTGCCGCGATAAGCCAAGCAGTCCTTTCCTACCTTCCGGAGCAATAGGTGAGGGCGGGTCAAATCGAGACTTCGCCGGTATCGATCTTGCGGAGTTCGAGCACTTCGATTTTCTGCGTGCCGTCGGTGATCACCCAGCAGGGCAGTTCAAGGTTTCGAAAGGTGCCGTGGTAGTTCCGGTACGCACCGAGCGCGGCCTTGCGGAAGGAGTCGGCCACGACCTTGCCGATCGGCATCGGGCTGCCCCCCCCAATAGGCTCAGCTCGAACACAGATGTGTTGGAGATGCGTTTCTCAGCTGCGCGGATGGTGCCTGGGGAAAGCTTGAACTCCCGGGCTACCTCGATCACACGCTTGTAGATCAGGGCGTCGTGGATCTGCTGGTCGCGGGCGCCGTTACGCAGGCCCGCGTAGGTGACTGCTTGCATAGGTTTCCTCCGGACAGCCGTCGGCTTGGCCAGGCTGGCGAGAAGTGAGTTTGTGGGCTATTGGTTGATGGCTCGGCATGAAGCCGGAACAGCAGGAGAGTCAAATGAAAGTAGTGATTGAGAAGCACGACGGTACTAAGTACACCTACGAAGACATCGAGCAAATTCAATATCCGGACAAGTACAAAACAGTCTTGCTGAAAGATGGGCAGTTGGTTGCCGTTGAGCAGAACAACGACATAAAAAACCTGCACACCACCGACCCTGAGCAATAAGGAAGTTCGTGCGCCGACGCTCAGCGTAATAGGTGAGGGCTTATCAGGCGCGACGGACTTTGAAGTGAAGCATCGCCTTGATGCTGTGGCAGTAGTCCCGAAGTCGCTCGTAGGCCTTGTACTTGGCCTGACCTCGGGTAGCTGCCCAAACCCTAACCAAATCCTCTCGGGCTTCTCGACTCCAGTTGAGATCTTCCCAATCATGCTTGAATGGCAGGACCAGCCACTCTTTGAGTGGTAGCGTTTCGGCCATCTCGCCGTATTGCATTTCGTGAGTCGGGTGATAGTTGGTGATGCGCTTCTTCGGGTCTTCGTCCAGCACCACGCCAATGTAGTGGCCGCGATCCGCCAGGATGACGCCGGACTTGCCGTAGGCGATGACGCGGCGTCCGATACACGCCGGGACTTGGTAATACTGCTGCACGTACTCGCAGGGTGTACCGATCATGGTTTATCTCCATGCATGCGCCGCCCTTGGCGGCGGCGCGTGACTGATGTCAGGCGCCTGCGCGCTTTAGCTGTTCGACAAGTTGGGTTGGCAGGCCGCGGAGGATGAGGGTTCCACCGGGTTGGTCGAACTCAACCTTAGAGCCCAGCAGGTGCTGCTCGAAGCTGATGGACAGGCCTTCGGCGCGGCCAGTGAAGCGGCGGAACTGGTTGATGGTGCGCTTGTCCGCAGGAATCTCCGGCGACAGACCGTAGTCCTTGTTGCGGATGTGGTCGTAGAACGCCTTGGGACGGTCCTCGTCGATCAGTTCGGACAGCTCCTCAAGGCTGACCGGCTCGCCAAGTTTGGACTGGGCCATGGAGTAGCTGACCAGGGTCTGGGTCTTCTCCCGGGCGGAGTCTTCTGGCAGGTCTTCGCTCTCCACGAAGTCGCTGAAGGCCTTGAGCAGGGTTCGGGTTTCGCCCGGGCCGTCGACGCCTTCCTGGCAGCCGATGAAGTCGCGGAAGTAGTCGTTCGCCTTGCGGCCGCTCTTGCCCTTGATGAACGAGATGTACTGGCGCGATTTCGGGTTGCCTTTCCATTCGCTCAGGTTGATACGGGCGGCCAGGTGGATGTGGTCCAGATCCAGGCGCCGAACAGGAGCCAGTGCGAGGCCGTCAGCCACGGTCACCGCTTCAGTTTCCTGCAACAGGGCAATAACCAGGTACTGGGTCAGGCCTTGCTGGTAGTGGCAGAAGAGGGCGTGCCCGCCTATGGAGAGGTTGGATTCCTCCATCAGCTTGGTCAGGTGCTCGACCGCCGAATTACTGAACCCGATGAAGTCTTCCCCGCCGGCCAGGTACTTGGCCAGCCAGCCGCTGAGGGGGTATGCGCCGGATTCAGGATGGAACAGGCCCCGGGCTTTACCCTACTTGGCGTTGTAGCTTTCGTTGAGCTGGTGCATCAGGTCGTCGCGAATCTCGCTTTCCGCCAGCTCGGCGCCTGCGTAGTGGAGCACTGCAGGGCTGCCGTCTGGCTTCTTGTCGATCTTGTGGATGATGCTGTGGAGTACTGGCATTGCGATTATCTCGGGTGCGCGCCGCCCTCCGTAGCCGGATGCAGCGATAGTTGATGTGGTGGCTAATTGCAATTACGATCGTGCCCCTCTAAAAGGAGCTACTCGATGTTTCCAAGATACTTCCGCTGGATTTCGGTGCTGGGCATTCTTGCTGCATTGGCAGTCTTCGTAACAAGCGGCCTGCAGGTGTTTGCTGGTTCGGCTCCGGCAACGGATCTAGTACGCCCTATCATTGCTGCCGTTGCACTTGGTTGGATGTTCACTCAGTCGACAAAGGTCTGAGCCTAAACTAGACGGCTTTATTCACATTTGCGATGACATCCGGATGCAGCGAGTAGGGTGGGTTATGCTTCGCCGTCTTCTTCGGCGTTCATCTGGAGCGATCAGGCCGGATCAGCGAGGTGCAGTGGCATCTGATCTTGATCCGCGGTGCCGGCAGGGCGAACGGTGTTGAAGCCCGCCTCAACCGCGGCCAGAGCTTCAATCTAGTGACTTTCCCGCTGGGTGATGTACGCCGCCCGATTTGTGCAATCTGCCGGGTACCCGCACGGCTGCCGCCCAGGAGAAAGCTGAGCAGGGCGTTTTGGATGCTGCTGCGGCACACGCCGCCGCAGAAGCTGCCAAATCGAAGGCTGACGCCGCGGTTCCAGGCGCTGCGCTCGGGATTTCTGTCGCTCAACTGGTCAGTGGTGTTGTGCCCGCTTCTCAGTTGCCGAGCTTCGTTGATGATGTGTTGGAGTTTCCGGCGCGGGTCGATTTCCCCGCGGTGGGCGAGACAGGGAAGATCTACCTTGCGATCAATGATGGCGACAGCCCGACTAATCCTACTCGTCAGTACCGGTGGAGCGGCTCAGCGTATGTGTTGATCCCGTCCTCTCCGGGCTCGACGGATCAAGTCCCGGAAGGATCGACAAACCAATACTTCACGCAGTCCCGCGTGCGCTCGACGACTCTTTCTGGCCTGGGCGCTCTGGTCAATGCTGCGATCCTGGCAACCGACACGTTGCTGCAGGCTTTTGCAAAGCTGCAGGGCCAGCTCAACGCCAAGCTGAGTAGGAGTGAGGCGGCAACCGACTCCGAAAAGCTCGGAGGCCAACCTGCCTCGTTCTACACCGCACAGATGGTTGGAGCAACGGCGTCGTCCGCCGGCAAGCCTGGGCTTGCTCCGGCTCCAGCAGTTGGAGATCAGGCAAAGTACTTGACGGGTATCGCGGGCCCTACTGCGGCTACAACGGCGGGCCGGTGGCCGATGAGAACGACATCATCGTCACCGATGCCTCCCAGGACAAATGCGGCGGGCGCTTGAGCAGTTGCAAACTGCGCTTCGGACAGAACAACCCTCTGCCTTACGGCTCATTCCCGGCCGCCGGCCTGCTTCGGAGCTGACCATGAATAAGTCCACCCGCGCCGCGATCGAGCGGCATGCGCTGGCTGAGTACCCGCGTGAGTGTTGCGGCCTAAGGATCCGCGAGGGACGTAAGGAGGTCTATGTGCCTTGCCGCAACACGGCCTCGACGCCCAGCGAGCATTTCCGCCTGGCGCCGGAGGACTTCGCCGCTGCCGAGGACCGCGGCCAGGTTCTGGCGGTCGTGCACAGCCACCCAGACTACCCGGCAGCACCCAGCGAGGCCGATCGCGTCTCCTGCGAGGCCTCCGGGCTTCCTTGGCACATCCTTGAGGTCCGCAAGGGCGATGATGAACAGGTGCGCGTAGGCGAGCTTATGAGCTTCGTGCCTGAGGGCTACCAGGCCCCACTGATCGGCCGCAAGTTCGCCCACGGCGTGCACGACTGCCTGAGCATCATCCTCGACTTCTACTGTCGCGAAATGGGCATCGACCTGGGCCAGTACGAGCGTACGGATGGCTGGTGGGAGAAGGGCGGGAACCTGTACCTGGAGAACCTGCCGGCGGCCGGCTTCACGCAGGTCAGTGCGCCGCAGCACGGTGACATCGTGCTGATGCAAATTCGCTCGAAGGTGCCGAACCACGCCGGGGTCTATCTGGCCGACGGTGTGCTGAGGACCGGGCCCCAGCACTTCCCGGCGCCCGGGTCGATCCTGCATCACCTCTACAACCGGGACAGCAAACGGGACCCCTATGGCGGCTATTGGCGCGAAGTAACCGTCAGCTACTGGCGACACCGAGACGCCAGGCCCTGATCAAAATGCTATCGTCTGCCGATCTCACAAGGAACGGAAGGCATGCGGATTTTGATAGCAGCGGTATTACTATTTGGAGTACTGACAAGTAATGTGGTGTTTGCTGAAAGTGGCGCTGGAACGAGGTTTCTAAGCGGGTGCAAACTCGCCTTACGCTTCTGGGAAACGAAGCAAATGGCCGCGAACGACAATCAAGTTAGTATGGGTTACTGCGTGGGAGTGGTTGCTGGGGTTCGTGAGACTCTTCAGTACCTTACCGGAGGAGCAGAAAACAAATTCCCAGGTATTTGCTTGCCAGAAAATTACATTGATCAAATGGGCATACAGGCGATCGTCAAGCACTCTGAAGACCACTCTGATCTCTCGACGAAAAGCCCTACGCTGATAGCATTGCTCGTACTCAAAGCTGAGTACCCCTGTAAATAGTACTCCATCCACACTGGATGCCTAGCCAGGAGTGCATAAGATCGTTGCCTATCTTAAACTTCGCCATTTTGCGCAAGCTCTCAAAGGAATGATCAATGACTTCTGGTTCGACTGTAACTTGTCCTCACTGCATGAATTCAGTGCCATGGGGCGCAAGTGTATGTAGGGGATGCCATGCGGAGATAAGCTACGGCACGCCCCAGGGAGTCGTCGTTTTCTTCATTTTCGCTTGCGTTATAGCAGGCTGGTGGGCTGCCAAAGGTGTGCACACCTTGATTACCACCAACTCGACAGTGCTCTGGATAGTATTCGGGGCCGCCTTTCTTGCTAGCGGGTATGTGGCTCAGAAAGTTTGCACGCGCTTTTATCGTGGCAAAACGCGTTTCCACCGCATTTATAAGACCTGATCGTGTTTTCTTGGATCAGTCGCGGCCTGTCATCCACGCTGGATGGGTGGATAGCAACGCGGTAGATTCAGACAGAAAGGACGGTTCTTATCTATGGAGTGGATTTTTTGCGCAAGTTGATTGCTGTGCTTCTGCTGAGTTTATCGTGCAGTTTTCCTGTGGTGGCCGGTGACGGCGGCGTCAAGGTTTCAATCTATGGGGCGATTGTTTCATCGACTCTTGCTGTGACTTTTTTCCCGTTCACCCTTACCGAAGACAGTCAAGAAAGTAGCCGGAATAGCTCTCAGAGCGGTGACCCAAAAATACTGGCCGCTCTCGACGATGCTGCGGCTTTCGTCGCAAGTGATGGAGATATTCGAGGCGCGAGCTTAGAGGCTGCATTTGAGGTGCTACGTACTCAGAACAAAATGGGTGCTGTTAGCGACATAACACTGGCTCAAGCGGTTTTGGTCTACGAATATCGTTAACTAAAGCGTTTCGATCACTGGTAACGAGCCCAGCCCCGCGCCTGACTTTTGCTTCTGGAACACTTTCTGGCGTCACGTTACAGTGCGGGTCGATGGTTTGGAGCAAACCACGGACAAGGAGGTGGCTGATGTTAGCAAAGCTATTGGTAACGGTTGGCATTGTTTTCTATGCCGTGGTCGTACCGATTTTAGAGATTAACGACACTCATGTATTCAACCCCGCATGGGAGCCACATGCCAGGCTGCATGAGACTTGGCAGTTATTTACCAATACTGCGATTGGGGCATTCAGTGTCTGGCTTGTTTGGGGGGCGAATCAGCTTAAGCTCGCGAGTCTTCTCACGACGTTCGTAACGGGCGGGTTCTTGTTGGCCTATTGGCTTCGGGATGGTTACGGTGGATCAATGGTCCTCACCGACGGATCAGAGAAAATGATCCTTGGGCTCAATTTAGGGCTGGTGGCTTACGCCTTGGCCATTGTGCTTGCAGGTATTGCTGTAAGTATCGATCAACGCAGCCAAAAGTCGCCTTACGGCTAGGTTCTCGCTTAATTCGAATGGTGGAAGAGGTTACTCATGAAAGGGGCTGCCCTGGGGTGGGCCCGATACCTTTGATTTCCAGCCCCCTGCTTTCTACGAGCAAGATGGCTTTAACCAGTTTGGCCATTTTGATGGTTTCCCCCAGGCATAAACGTTTCCTTTTTCATACACGATTAGACTGACATGCTCCATGTCGGTGGTAGATTCCCCTCAAACCATATAGAGGGACCGAAATGCGAATTCTGGTAGGGGCGGTTGCGGTGGCGCTGTTGGCGGGCTGCTCAAGCGTTGCCGAAATAAGGGCAACACCCGCGGTACTGAATCTTTCCAGTCAAAAACCGGCCAGGGCCGTTGCCGAGTGCATTCGGGATGGATGGCAGGCCACTTCCATCGTGGGCGGGAGTGTTGGCGGCATCCTCCAGCAGTCTGGGGAGCGCTTCTCTGTCATCGCGCCCAATAGCGAGTCGCCATGGCATGTTGCTGATGTTGTGCCCGTCGGGGGCGGATCAGCTGTTCGATATCACTTCTTCAGAACCTGGCAGTCACCATCTGCCCAAGTCACAAAAGTGGTGAGTGATTGCACCAACAAGTAGCTCATGTCTGACACCGGCCGCCCTAGGGCGGCTTTTTTATATGAGGAGAAAACATGTCAAACCCTGTTGAGAAAATGCAAACCGTCCTGCTGTCCGGGTCCCTGGCTCGTCAATTCGGTCGTCGACACCGAATGATTACCAGTGGCGGCCTCCGTGATGTGATTGGCTACTTCAAACAATTTCCTGGTTTCGAGCGCTGCATGGTCGAAAGCGAAGGCAAAGGGCTGCGGTATGCAATCTTCAACGGCAAGGAAAATACCGGCGGGGATGATCTTGGGAAGCCGACGGGAAAGAACGTTATCCGTTTCGTTCCCGTGATTGCTGGATCAAAGCGAGCGGGGATGCTGCAGACAGTTGTTGGCGTGGTGATTCTCGCCCTTGCCTGGTGGAACCCGCTGGGATGGTCTGCGGCCGCCGTTTCGTTTGCAGGCGCAACAGGGGCATCCATGGCTCTGGGTGGCGTGGTCATGATGTTGAGCCCCCAGGCGAAGGGGTTAGGGTCTCAGGACAGCCCTAACAACCGCCCCAGTTACAGCTTCAACGGCGCCGTGAACACCAGCGTCCAGGGCAATCCTGTCCCGCTGCTTTATGGCCGGATGATCGTCGGCAGTGCGGTGATAAGCGCCGGGATCTATTCCGAAGACCAGATGTAAATCGAACCCGCCACCAGGCCCGCCGAGCGCGGGTATTTTTTTGCCTGAAGGAAAGTCATGAACCAGCACATTACCGGCAGCAAAGGGGGCGAGTCGAAGCCGCGGCCGTCCGTTGAGGCTCCCGATAGCCTGCAAAGCACCGCCTATGCGCGGATTCTCGACCTGGTGAGTGAGGGAGAGATCCAGGGCCTGGTCGCGGGTGAGCGCTCGGTCTACCTGGACGAGACTCCGCTGGCCAATGCCGACGGCACCAGGAACTTCAGTGGTGTCACTCTGGATGCCCGCACCGGCAGCCAGGATCAGTTGCATATCCCGGGCTTTCCAGCGGTCGAAAGCGAGATCGCCGCGGGAGTCGAGCTGAAGTATGGCCAGCCCTGGGTTCGCGCTGTGCAGAACCTGCAGCTGTCGGCTGTGCGCGTGCGCTTGTCCACCCCGTGCTTGGCCCAGACCAACACCAGCAACGGCGACACCAACGGCTACACCGTGCAGTACAAGATCGAGGTTTCCACCGACGGCGGGCCCTATGTGCAGGTGCTGGCCTCGGCGTTCAGCGGCAAGACCTCGACCAAGTACGAGCGCTCCCACCGGGTGGACCTGCCGCTGGCGAGCAGCAACTGGCAGATTCGCGTCACTCGCCTAACGCCGAACGGCACCAGCAGCGTGATCGCCGACACCACCAACATCGAAGCCATCACCGAGGTCATCGACGCCAAGCTGCGCTATCCGGGTTCCGCTGTCGTCGGCCTGCAGTTCGACGCCTCGCAGTTCCAGGCAATCCCCACCGGGTCTTTCGACCTGCGCTGGCGCATCATACGCGTGCCGAGCAACTATGATCCTGAAAGCCGGCTGTACTCCGGCGTCTGGGATGGCTCGTTCAAGTCCGCCTGGACCGATAACCCAGCCTGGATCTTCTACGATCTGCTGCTGCACTTCCGCTATGGCCTGGGCCACCTGCTGAACGAGGGCCAGGTGGACCGATGGGAGCTGTACCGCATCGGCCAGTAATGCGATCAGCTGGTGCCGGACGGGAAGGGCGGCCAAGAACCGCGGTTCACCTGCAATCTGTTCCTGCAGACCCGCTCCAACGCCCTGGACGTGCTGCAGGACTTGGCCACCACGTTCCGCGGCATGTCCTACTGGGCTGCCGGTTCGGTCATGGCTATTGCCGACATACCCGAGGACCCGGTTTACATACCGCAGCCGACGGGCTCGACACTTGGCGGCGTGTTGTGGGCGCATTACACGGTTAACCTCAATCCAAGCAAGGCATATGCCGCGCATATTCCATGGGACCGCGGCTGCGGCTTTGTGAGCCAGCTCGGCAGCGGCACTGTCTTCAGAGGCGCTGTTCATGAGTGCTGCTACGGGCAGCAGGGGTCAATTGTGCACTGCATGTGGAACTCGCCGGAAACTACGTACGACGGCGTTCACAGCACGACCCCCCAGGGGTTCATGTCGCTGCTTTCAGATCGCATGCCTTCTTGCTCGTACATAGACACTGCTGAATACCCATACCCCTTCAATCCGCAGTTGTAACTGCGACGTGTAAACACGCCCGCCTTGAGCGGGTTTTTTATCGCCTGGAGAAAAGTAATGCGTACATCACAACGCGGCTTGAACTTGATCAAGTCGTTCGAAGGCCTGCGCCTGCAGGCCTACCAAGACAGTGTTGGCGTCTGGACCATTGGCTATGGAACAACGCGCGGTGTGAAGGCCTGCATGTCGATCAGCAAAGAGCGGCCGAGCGCATGCTGCTGAACGATGCGCAGCGCTTCGAGCCCGAGGTGCAGCGCCTGATTACGGTGCCTCTGAACCAGAACCAGTGGGACGCCCTGATGAGCTTCACCTACAACCTGGGAGCGGCGAACCTGGAGTCGTCGACGCTGCGTCGTCTGCTCAATGCTGGCGACTATGCTGCCGCGGCCGAGCAGTTCCCGCGCTGGAATAAGGCAGGAGGAAAGGTGCTTCCCGGCCTGACGCGCCGCCGGGAGGCCGAGCGAGCGTTGTTCCTGGAGGCTGCATGAAGGCCTTGAGCTGGTTGTTGCCAGCCCTGGCCCTGGTTCTGGGGGTCGCCCTGGGCGGTTGGAGCGCATGGGCGTGGCAGGCCAACGCCTACGGTAAGGCTCTGGCCGAGAAGGCTCAGGCGTACAGCACGGATCGCGAGCAGGCTGCCACGGCGGTGATCAACTGGCAGGAAACCCAGCAGGACACGCGCCGGGCGCTGGAGGACCGCCTGCAGGCGAATGACAAAAACCACTACAAGGAATTACGCGATGCTCAATCGATCCAAGCTCGCCTGCGTGATCGGCTTGCTACTGCTGACCTGCGGTTGTCAGTCCTACTCAACACCGCCGCCACGGGTGGTGGCAGTGGGGTGTCAGCCACCGCCGGCACCTGCGGCGTGGTTCATGGAGAAACGCGAGCCGAACTTGCCCCAGCGGCTGCTCAACGAATTGTCGCCATCACCGGTGACGGCGATCAAGGACTGATCGCCTTGGCCGCGTGTCAAGCGTATGTCAGAGAGGTTACGCACTGACCTACATTTTAAGCATCACCTCAATTCATGCTCCATCACTCTCCTATAAATGGCGTGCCAGGTTGTAACCTTTGTTGGGGCGTGCCTTTTAGAAAATTGGATACGCAGTTGTGATGGTTTTGCCGTCGAAAAAAGTTTGCAGCGGAATCGGTTTGTTAAAGACCAGACAGTATTTTTTGTCTACGGGAATGGGTGAGGAGGGGCCGCACCTACTATTTGCGTCGGCGTCGCAGTTATACGAGGTTGGTATAGGGTTTTTTTGATCGTACTTATGATTATAGGCATAATCAATACTCATTAGTACTTGGCTTGCTGTGCAGCTGTTTGGAAACATTGTCGAACTTGATTTGACTGCAGAGTTTGATCCATCATGAATAATGAAGTTGAACAGTTTGTATATTTGAGTGTTGTTGAGATTGAATATTAAGGGCGGTGGTAAGGGTGTTGGGGGTAATGAAGTAGGCGGTGGACTTGTTTTTGTAGTTGTAGTTGTTGTGATTTTTGTCATTGTTATCGTTGTTTCGGCAAGAATTGTACTGACGAATGTGGCATTTGCCGCTGAATGAAAGCCTTTTGCGATACCGGACTTCACTTCTCCGCAAAAAATATGTCCCTGATCTATTGGCGTCTTTGTAGATGGCAACACTACTTGTTTGGGAAGGCATGTGGTTGCTGCTAGCTTCGTGGTAGGTGGTGATGTGAAATTACTGCATGAGATGAGTGCCAGTGTCGATATGGAAATTAGAAGTAATTTTTGGGTTGCGCTCATCTTTATCATCCTTGATAACGAGTGTTTAATTTTTTCTGTGTTCGGAGGCTATGCAGGGTGCTAAAAGGCGATGTTGCGATTTCACTGTAGATCCTAGCACTCTACTTTCAAACGTGAGAGTTTGGTATTTCATGTAGAACTGACGAACGGAGTTTCTGGTTGGTGGCGGCTGTCGTTGCTCGCTAGTGATTATCCGCAGTTCATCATGTTGTCGCCGACGGCCTTGGCCAGCGGCACTATCAGCTCCGGCCCATGGTTGCGTACATTTCCTACTGCAGTGCTGACCCTGAACCACTCGAAGGCCTTGGCGACCTCGCCCTGGTGCAGGGCCATCTGTTCGGCGCGCTCCTTCGGCGTGGCCGGGTCGAGCCACTCCCGGGCCAGCTCAGGCGCAAGGACCACAGGTCGGCGGTCGTGAATATCGACCATGCCGCCGGCGCTGTCGGCGGTGATGATCACAAAGCCTTCGTGCTCCCCGTGGCCTTCGTCTGGATTCGGAAGTTGTCCGATCGAAGCGCAGAGAATCGGCGAGCCGTCCCGGTGCCGGATCAGGTAAGGCTGCTTCTTCGGGCCGCCTTCGTCCACCCATTCAAACCAGTTGTCTATTGGGCATAGGGCCCGGTGTGGCCAGATTTGCCGGAAGAACGGGCCGTGGGCCACGTTCTCGGCCCTGGCATTGATCGGTGGGGCTCGATCCTTGGCCCAGTGCGGCTTCCAGCCCCAGCGCACCGGGTCGGCGTAAAGCCTGCCAGCGGTGACATGGAACAGGGCCAGTTGCATGCTCGGTGCGCCGTTGTAGTGTCCCAGAGGCTGCTCGCCCAGGTTGTCGACCAGGGCCCCGGGCATGCTCAAGGCCGCCACGAAATCATGAATGCCACGGTACTGGGAAAGGCGCCCGCACATGGTCATGTCCTCAATGCCTGCTTCAACTGTAGATCAGGCACCGGACGCTTTCCTTGGCGGGGCAGCTCTACTGGGGCGTGTCTCCCAACAGCGCCGCTACGAAACGGTTGTGGAACACACCCTGTGGATCGCAGCTTCTGCGGTAGGAATCGAAGGCCTTGATTCTGGCACCGCGCCGCGTCGCCAGATCCTTGAGGAACGCCGGGTTGAACGGTGGCGAAAATGTTCCAACGGGGCGACTCGGGTCGTAGAAACCGAACATCTTGCCGGTGTGCGGCATTCCTCCCAGGGCCACCCAGGCGCGCTCGATGTCGGCGAAGAAGTGCAGCAGGAGCTGGGGGTATTCAGCCCCCGCGACGGCCGGTACGTAACCGATCAGGTCCAGATTGACGAAGGTCGCGTTGGGGGTTTCGGTGTAGGTTCCGGCCAGTACGCTGTCGCCGCCACGGACGAAGCGGAACTCCATGGGGGCAACCAGCAGGAAGTCGCTGGAACGCTTGAGGCGCTCCATGACCGCGTCAAGACCCTGCCAGGCCTTGCCCAGCCCTGAGTCATCGAGTGCCGGGAGTTCGATGAAATAAGACATGAAGATCACCCGCGACGCCCGGGTCAGCCACAAGTCGGAGTAGACAGCCGCAGCCTGATCGAAGAGCGTTTCGATGGTGAGGTAGCCCGCATCGATGATCGCGTTGGCCGCCGTTTTGTTTCCAAGATACTGCGCCGCAATCAGGGGCGGTTCGAGGATTGGCTCCATCGGTATCAAATAGGGCGCGCCGAAGATGTTTTCTTGCGTCAGGGCGCAGGCATCGGGAACGCTTGCCTTCAGGTTCGGAATCTTCGTCGCTGGGGACGAAACCAGGTCCCACCACAGGATGAGGAAGTGGTGGGTGTACGGATTGACGAAGGACTCAACGCGGTCATGGCTCGCGAGCAGGGTCTTGAATTGGGCAATGAACGCCTGCTGATCGTTACAGGTGATGTTGCCCTCCTTGCCCGATTTCAAGGTCGTGGCCCAGGGGCGTGGCATCACCTCCACGGTGACCGAGGTGACGATTCCCAGGGCCCCCAGAGAGACGCGGGCGAACTGCAGGGGCGACCAGCCATCCACCGCTGGGGTCTGTGTGTCGAGGGTCCTTACCTGGCCATCCGGGCCCATGATGCTGAACGCCGAGACCGTTTCCGCGAAGATCGGCGCGTTGATGGTGGCACCGTGCACGTCCACCGCGGTCATCCCACCAAGGCTGAAAAAACCGCCGGCGGTCACGGTCTTGAGCATCATGTCGTGGCCCGTCAGAAACGCATCCAGTGCATCCTCGCGTACACCCGTGTTCACCGTGACCTTGGTTTCGGAGGGGTGCAGCACGATGGACTGATTGCCCTCGGGCCCCAGGTCCTTGTAGCAGGAGAGGTCGATCAGCCAGCGCGCCGGGTTCGGCGCGAGGCGATTGTCTTCGGCCACCAGGGCCGGCTGCGCGTGCCGCTGGCCGGAAACGCGGACAGTCGCGCCAGCCAGTACGGCTTGACTGACGATGGCCTGGAGTTCAACCAGGTTCGTCGGCGAGAAGTAATATTCCCCATCGATCGACATTGTATGAACGATGTTCTGAGCCCAGTTCCTCCACGGCAGAGGCTGGACCTTGAAGTCCAGGGTCGTTCCTGTCACTTCGTAAGCTGCCAGCCTGCCGTTATCTGCCGACTGCACCAGGGGCGTCCCTCGACTACTTGTTCCAAGCACTGCACAAACATAAGGGGCCACCCCGATCGCGTCGGCTGGAACTCCGAGCGACGAAAGTGCCGGGCTTACCTTGTACAGGCCGTTGTTGAAGTTGCCGCTGTTCCAGGCTGAGGTATGCCAGCTTCCCTTCGAATCAAACCACTGAATCGAAAAGTTCATGATGAAGATGCCATTGTTAAGGCAGCCAATGCGCTCGACTTTTCTCATGGTGATGTCCAGTTGGGTGGTGGCGGCATGAAACATGCGGTCGATGAAATGCGCTGGCGCCAACCCTCCATGGAGCATTGGCGCCAGGCATCATCGGGACAAGGGTTGCGGTCTACTCGATCAAGTTGATTGCAAAGCCAATGAACGTGGTACCGACAGCGTCATAGGTGGCGATCTGACCGTTAGCCGCGAACGCGACAAACGGCGTTCCCTGACCGGAAGTCCCGGCTACTGCGTGTCCATAGACCGTGACCGCCAGCGCATTGGCCGGAACCCCAATGGTGTTCAGATCGGGAGTTGTCCGCGAGGTCGCCACGGGATAGTTGCCGCTATTCCATTCGGAAGTCACCCACCTGCCGTCGCTGCCCAGCCATTGGACCGAGAAGTTGAATACGTAGCCGCCTTTGTTGTTAACGGTGATTTTCTGGACCGGTCTCATAGTAATCTCCTGTTAGGGTAAAAGTTTTCAATCAAGATAATTCGATATCCACCATTGGCGGGTGGATGCCTTGTTTCTTGTTCGACAAGTGTTGAACTAGGGATGTATAAAGCAATTATTCTTGTCTGCTTTCCTTAGTGCTGTTGAATGGCATGTGGGTTGTGTGGCATGCCAATCGATGCTGCTTGATGCTGGGTCTGTTTTCGTGGGTTGGGTTGAAGCTTGTTGAAACAATTGCAACAGCTGTTGCGGGCCAAATATCACAGCAGGAACGAGCGTTGTTGTCGATAGGGTGATTCAATTTTATGTAAGGGTTGAATGGCGGTTGCTGCGCTTTGGCTACTTAAACTGTAGCAAGCATATTTTTAATGTGGGTGTAGTTTTGAGTTGGGTTTAATAGTTGTCCCTATTAAACGGGGCATTCGGGAATACGATAAAAACAGGATGTTTTTAGCAATCAAGCTGTTGATGGTTATAGAGGGTGGGCCTCTCTACTGCTAGACGTCTTGCGGGGCGTAACTACCTGGCGGTGATCAATTCGGCATGCACTATCCCCGAGCAGAAGGATGGCTGGCGGGGCAGAGCGCGAACCTGCACCTGAAGCAGCGGGCGCGACAGGCTTGCAGCGCGTCAGTGCGCCGTTGCACGGCTGATGCAGATGCACCACCTGCAGGATAGGGACCGCAAGCACGGCATCCAGGGTGGATGCGGGCGCGAGATCCGGGGTGCTGATTGGCGGCACAAAAGGGTAAAGCCGGGCTCACTGCTGAACCGGGCCTGGTTCGTGCCGCAGGGGATTGGCCGAGGAGAATCGGCCCGTTATTGCGGAGGTGCAGAGCCGCCAATGAATTTTTCAGTACCAGGCTGGTGGGCACCGTATTCGACGACGTACCACCCACCAAGACGTCTAGCCTGCGCTTCGGCGGTAGGTTTATCTGCGTAGATATCGATGAATTGCCATGATCCGGGAACGTCCCTCATCACTGCCCAGCCGAGTACCCAGCCGTTGTTGTCTGGGTCAGCGGGAAGGTTTTTCCTGAGGCTTCTGATTGACATCACCGCTCCTTGTCTTTGAGAGAGGCAACACGTTACTGCTGATGCCGGGCAAGGTGGTAGTGGCATTGGTCTTGATATTGCCAATATCGATGCCGAGCTCCAGGGGCGGATACGGCAGAAGCCGGTGGGACACCTGCCTTCAGCGCTCGCTCAGCGTGCTCTCTCAATTCCTTCTGGTAAGAAGGGATAACTGAAGAGAGTTAGTTGCCCCTGGAAATGCTGGCGGGCAGTGAAATAGGTTCAGGTTGCAGGTGTCCGGTTTTATTAGGCCGCTACAGTGGACGCTGCGATTGCTACCTTGCTAATTTCCCTGACCGGTCTAAGGTCTATCTCAGTTCTTACTTCAGCGTGCCAGGAGGCATTCAGTGCAGGGTAGGAATCGGCCACTTTTCACAGTTATATCTAGCAAATTCCCATTGGGAGGGATACCAATGAAAAAACTACCAGCCTGTTTGATTTCACTTGCCTCGGCGCTGAGTCTATCTGTTCTTTCTAGTTATGCTCTAGCGGATGTATACCTTTGTACATCCGATCCTTGTAATACTTGGGAGCCGACTCCACTCACAGAAGATCAACGTAATATAAAGTCTCCAGATAGTAATAAAACCACTATTAAGGCGACCCTGGAGAATTCAGTAAAGACAGAAATTTCCAGTGCTTACAAGACTAAGGATCCGAAAGGTAAAAATCTTTACCTCAAGAAAGACCTATGGCATAAAGGGGGTTCAGTTCCTTTTTCGGAGGATGTGCATGTGACTGTTTATATTTATGATAAACCCACCAGCGCGAGGCCCTCTAAGTCATGCCACGCTTTCTCATATAAGAAGCAGGGCAACAAGAACTACTTCGGTACCTGTCAATAGACGTAGTTATCTCGAAGCCGGAGCGCTCAGCAGATTCCGGTCCTGGGGAAGTGTTGTCGCCCACAACGCTTGCTTGGCGCCTATGGTTGATCTTGGCAGTGTTGCTAGTGGCAACCGTGGAGCGTTAATCGAATTCATCCACTACCTCTACTACCTCGGCTGCTCAGTAGTTGCTGTAGGCTGCTCAGCGCCGATCCGCTCGAGCAACGCCCTCTCCTTGGCGCGTTTCTGCTGTTGCAATTCCGCGTTGGTCTTGGCCATGGCCTAGCTCTTCGATGCCGCTGGCCGGTATCGTCGACCAGGTTTGTCGGTGGCTCGGATGTGAGTACGACGCTGGCGTTGAGTGAAGGCTCAGCCGGCGCGCGACAGATCGTTATGCAGTAGGTCTGACACGGAAGGCCAGGTACACCGGGCCGAATGGGAAGGTGCTGACTTCCAATTCATCTAGGGGGGGTGAGCGTGCGCGTGCGGCCCCCTGCGTTGCTGTAGATCATGTGGCTGCTCGACACCGCGATGTTGATCTTGCCGGCGGCGGCCTGGATTAGCGTGGCCTTGAACCCTTCAGTCACATCGTCACCGATTCCGGCGACCGGGGACTGATCGCGCTGCGGGCCTGCCAAGCGTATGTTCGGGAAATTCAAAAAGAATAAAATTCAGCTGAAAATCCGCTTTAAGAAGAATGACGCTTTCGCCTACATTTATGGGCGTAAAAATTAGCATGCCGGGTACGAGCGCTCTGAGTCGGGTGTTCTGGACCGAATCCAGTTAACTGGAATTTGTGGCGGAAAATCCCGTTATCGGTATCACCGACGACGGAGACCGAGGAATGATCGCGCTGGCTGCGTGTCAAGCGTATGCAATGGATGTTTCTGAAAATTGGGGTTTTTACAAGTATTGAATTCTTTAAATGTCAGCGCTTAGGGGGGGCGACTTAGTGCTGCGAGTGTGGCGTATGTACTAAATAGACTTTCGTAATAGGTGAACAGTACTAGGGCTCTCGCCCAATTTGTGTTGGGCGAGAGTCTTGCTGCCTAATAGTCGTCCAGTTTATTCGATGTTGAGTGTTGGATCCCATATGCAGCATCCAACGACTTTGTTAAATCTGTCGACGATAATAAAGGACCATGTGTATAATACGGTACCTCTTGCTTCTGCAGTAGCCTCCCATGAATTTATAGTGATCATCTGTGGGATTGGTGGTCCGTTTGGATTATTGGGATTAAGCGATGATACGTTGTCAGTGATTGGCGTTAGTCTAGGCTGGGTAATAATTCCAGGGGGGGTGGAACTAAGGATATTGAATTTATCTAATATCACCGCAGTGCCGAGGTTCCTTGAGATGTCTGTTGCGCGCCATCGAATGACATCGCCAACTCCTACTGGGAGATATAGGTCGCCTGTTCCTTGATGTCGAAGTCCATTGCTAAACTTGGCAGTCATGTGGATTGTTTTTTGGGCTAAATCATAGCTCAGCGCAGTTGGTTGGTTGCGGTTAGTGCTGATGTCCGGGTGTCCCTTTTCGTTGTAGTATTGAATAATGGTGTCTACATCTATCACGGTTAGTACATCAACAATAATTCCCATTATGACTTTCCTTTGTCTGGGTTAGAGGGGTGCAATGAATTAAATGCTCGGCGGATTGGCTTTTGTTAAGCAGTTTTCGAGTTGACTATAGGTCCAAGGTTTGGGGAGTCAAATAATTATCTTAAATATTTGTAGACAAGAGATGAGCGGTAGCCCAGCATGGGTTGAATAGGTGTTTTTTTTATTGCAAAGGGTTGTATTTTGTTATTTCAATATTCAGTTTTGGCTTAAAGGTACGGTGCGGAGTTTTGGACTTTGTCAGCTCTGATATTGCTATCAATACACATAAACTCGCAAATGGTGCACTTACCCACGGGGCGATCAATTCAGCATACAGCCCTGAATATTCCAATATCCTCGAACGGCCTGCCTTGCTACGTCACCATTTGTTCACATTCGCGCGCCTCGACAAAGCTGAAGGGGGGGCTGGACGAGATCAATCAACGATGGGGCAGGAGAACGCTTCGTTCGGCCAGCGTGCCGAGCAATCCGGACTGGGGGATGCGGCGCGAAATGATGAGTCAGAGCTACACGACTAGGCTAGATCTGATGTGGAAACATGCATTTGAGTGGGAGATGTTCGGTCGGCAGGACGCTGGAGGGTGGTAACATCAGCTTTCATCAGGGCTTGAATGCAAGCCAGCGCTGAGAAAAAAGTACAGCAGGAAGTACATCTGAATAGCGTCGCTTTAGGTTTGGCCAGTAAACGTTGATGTTTTTGCGCTGAATTAGACTCCGGCTTCGGGCACCATCTATTTCAAGGGCTTGCACGGTTTTTTTGAGTGAGCCTTATCCTGAACTGCTCCGCAATTTCAAATACTGCTCCGCAATTCACTTTGTAGGCGTGACCTTTTTGCCTATCCGTTTGCGGATGTAGTTCTCTGTCATCACCACCGTGGTGTGCCCGAGCTGATCTCTTGCTTGCAAGTATGTCGCCACTGGATTCCGCTTTGTCGGTGCCGGCCTTCGCTCGCAAATCTCGCATCTGAAAATCAGCTTTTTCAACTCCTTCCACCTGGCGCGCCGCATCAAACCTTCCCCGCAGCATACTGGTGGTCATTGGCTGTCCATCCTCCATCACTACAAGCCGAGTAGATCTCACTCTGTAGCCCGCTTTCCTGGCCGCAATGCGGTCAATCACGACCCTTAGTTCCCCAATGGTCTCAATCCTGCGCCTGGCTCCGGTCTTGCTCTGGGCAACAGCAAGTTTTCCATCCTTGATGTCCCGCTCATCCATTTTCAGCGTATCGGCGATTCGCTGTGCGGTTAGATAGAAGAGATCCAGGGCGTCTTTGAGTGGCTGATCACTCTTCGCGTAGACAGCCGCGAACATTTCATCTTCGACGTATACGTCACGACCGGTCTCCTTGTGCCCCTTTACCCCGGCACAGGGGGTGGCCAGCGCGGTGTATCCGCACTCGGGTGTAAAGTTCCAGATAGCGCTGAGCAGCGCCTTTTCCCTGTTCGCCCGAACCGGCGCGGTCTTTCCTCGTTCCCGTAGGTATTGCCGCACATGTTGCGGCTCAATATCCTCGAGCGACGCCGGTGGGTCATTGAAGAAATCGAGTAGGTTTTTCAGCTCGCGCTTGTTGTCCTTCTGGGTGACGGCTGACTTGGTTGGGACGACCTCGCTCATGTAGAGGTCGGACACATAGGCAAAGGTCAGCACTGATTGTGCCAGAGCTGACGCGGTTCTTGTTTGCTCGAGCTTGGCATACTCCATGATGGCCAGACCGTAATCAGTCCCCAGGGAAATCTCCTTTCGTGGCTTGCCTCCAGTGTCGTAGAGGTAGTAGATCTTGTCCCCCGCGCTTGCGAAGTCTCAGGCGAGGGATGCTCCCGGGAAGTGTCGGTTTTCTGCCCATCATCGAGCCTTACGCGGTTGTCACTTGGCACGCCCTGTCGGTAGCTCCACTTTCCCCGCGATCAGTGCTGCGGTGGTGACGCAGGGCCAACCGTTACGCTTGATTGTGTGCCTGATTCCGTTTTTGCACAGCACAGCAATCTGGTTGGCTTTTGTTTTTGCGCCAGTCAGCTCACACGCTTCGTCATGACTCAAAAATTCAATAATACTCATGCAGATATCCATGCCGCGCGTGGCGGCAGAAAGTAGTTATTCGGCCTGTAGCTGGTAGTAGGTGGTGTACCGGCGCCGCGGATAGGCTTTCCGATTGTTGAGGGGGGGCAGATGGCGCTGATCGCCGCCGGCGTTGCGCCGTGGCAGGGTTGCAGCGTTCGTCCGGCCTAGTCCTTCATCCAAGTCCTGGGCTCTCGGGTCGGGTGGACTCTTCTGGACCAGTCCTGTCGGAGTGTGACCAGTCCGCTGAGTTTTACGACTCAGCTGGCTTGGGCCGTGACGGTTTTGTTGAACTTAGGTAACTTGGCATTTTCCCTTCACGGATGACGGATTCATGCCAAGAACGAATCGTATTGCAAAAAATGCCCTGAGCATCTCGCTGCTGGGCCTACTAGTCACTAGCACATTGGCCTTGGCGGAAACTCAAAAGGTGACCGATCTGTTACGCAGTGGCTATGAGATCAAAGCCGCCTACCAGTCGCCAGCAAGAGTCGGCACGGTTCACTTTCTAATCTTGCAAAAAGGCTCGTCTGCGTTCCAATGTATGAGCTACGGCTCCGAATTAAGGCCGAAATTCTTCGACTATTCCAACACCTACTCTTGCGCAGAAGTTCAGGATCTGATTCCCGTCCAGCCTAACCTTGGGCAATGAACCAAAAGTGCATTTACGGTTATGGGTAACGCTGGATTTTGTCTAGGCCGCGCAGGTTCGGCAACGTCATTCATGGCCTTGGCCCCGTGTAGATCAGGTAGAGCATGTAGAGGGCGGGGAGGATCATGGCTGCACCTCCCGGCGCGCCCACCAACAGACCGGGCCATCGTTGGTGTCATGGATAGCCAAGCAGAACCAGCCTTCGCCTTCAGGCTTGCCCGGCTCCCAGTAGCCGCAGTGCGGCTCATCGGACTGGAAGTAGCGATCTGCGACCTCTTCCGGTGCGTCTGCCTCCAGGCTGATCATGACGAGCTTCAGGCCCTGCTGTGCGACCCAAGCCTTGCACTTTTCGCCGTCGCCCTCGTCGAAGTCCGGCAGCCCGGGTGCTGGAACATTCCGTATTCGTCGCGAACGACCGGTGCTGCTTGGGTCAGTTTGATTTCTTCAGGCATGACTTCGTCCTTGGCCGCTATAGCGGCTGACTTTGAAGGGGGAGGGAGGTATCGTCCGACCCGAACACGCAGGAGCTGCGATGTGGTCTTGCGATCTCTATCACTCAATATTAAGGATTGATCTAGTGCCGAGCTCTGTGATTATTAAGAGAAAGGTATTGTTCGGCGATTGTGATCCGGAGGGGATAGTCTATACACCTAGGTTTTCGTACTTCGTTGTTGAGGCTGTTCATGATGCACTTACAGTGTGGCTCTCCGGCCCCGGATTAAGAACTCTGCTGGGTTTTAATCTACTGCCTCCAGCGAGGGCTTTCTCTCTAGAGTTTCTTCGCCCAGTCACTTGGGATGATGAGCTTTCGATGAAAGTGAGTGTTTCCAGTGTTGGACTTCACTCGTTCACATTTGAAGTCGAGGGGCATGTAGCGCCAGGTGTCATAGCATTTACTTCTAGTCTTACGCACGTTTGCGTCTCGCCGGTTACCAGAGAAGTTATTGAGGTTCCTGAGCAACTGAGGGCGCTACTCCTGTCTTGAGAGTTGTAGTTGCTTGGACAGGGCGCAGCGGATCGAAGTTTGGCTCGCCGGTAATGACCAGCTTCGTCACTGTCGAGCTCTCAATCTTCAGCGCTGGCGGCCCAGCTGCGTCGTGACAGTTCGCGATCATTGTCGTTGAAGGTCAGCTCGTCTATGCGCTGATCTCTTTCGTTCAGATCTGACTGAAGGGCGGGGGCAGTCCATTCATCCTAGTTGAAAATTTCAAGTTCGCCTGATTTCTGAAGCTTCTCTCCAATAAAAATCGCTCCACTTTTTGTAATGTGAGAGACATCAGAGAATATTGGATCACCGGTATTTGAAAAAACAGAGCATGTTTTTTTGTTCCAGTTACAGATGTATTTTCCAATGTCTAGGATTTGCGCCCCGTGAGCTTGATCCATAAGCTTGGCTCTCTTGCTTTCAAGATTTGAGGTTCGAGAGGCGAAAGCTATTTTTTCTGGGATGACATCTTTCCAACGAGATAGAAGCATTACGTCAATGCCCCCTTTACCTTGAGCTTTTGAAGGTATGATGATTAGTTTGGCGTTTCGGTTTGATGTCGTCAGTGCATGTATGGTGTTTTGTATTTGATCTATTCCATAGTCTGTCCAGGATGAGGCTATTACTATAATGTCGGCCGATGAAATGCGTATGTCATTTAAGATGTTATTTTGCCTTTCTCGACACTCTTTTTTTTGCATGGTATCAGTGGGAATGTTGTCGTAAAACTCTGTATTTATGGGTATTACCGCTTGGCATGAAACTGGTATTAAAATTGTGGAGATGTCCAGTTTTTCAGGGGTTGTTTCTTCTATTATATTCAAAAAGTCAGCAGCTTGACTGTCTCCAATAATCAGTACTCGTTTTCTGTGGTTGTTTGAAAATTTTTTCCCTTCAAGCTTGTTGAAGCGATTCCATACATATGCACGATGTTGCTCTATTGGCGTTTTGAGTAGCTGCTGAGTAGCATCTGAGAACCGTTGTGGCAGACCGCTGGAGGAGTAAATTAAGCCTCCAATAATTGCAAGTGGTGCCAGTAATGCGCAGAAAGATATGAGGCCTGCCTTAATGCGGCCATGCTGCTTTAAGTATTCGATGTGTCTAAATGGTGTTTCTACATATTGATATAGTAATTTTGCGATAATTAATGTTGCAGATAGCAAGGCTGCAATTTCCAGTAGTGATAGCGGAGCCTGACTTACTCTTATGGACTTGTAAAAAACAACGATTGGCCAGTGCACCAAATATGCAGAATAGCTAATTTTTCCAATAGCAACAAAAGCTCCTGAGCTGAGAATTTTTGAAGTTATCGGAGCGTCATTGCAATATATTAGTAACGCCGCCCCTATACATATTGGTAATGTGGCGATTCCTGGGAAACTCATCTGGCTTGAGTAAAGAAAGCTTGGGGCTAAGATTAGCAATGTTCCTATAGCAGCCACGACTTCCTTGTTTTTTTGATTTAAATAGTCTTTGTTTATAAATACAAGAATTGCGCCAAAAGTAAACTCGAAAAATCGAAACGGAGACAGGAAGAAAGCGGCATTTCTGCTAAAGCTTAATGCGATCTCTGCGGAGATTAAAGAGATTAATGCAAAAGCTATTATTGAAATTATGGCCTTTGATTGATTTAAGAGTCGCCCAGTAAAAAATAAAAGCAGTGGAAAGAATATGTAGAATTGTTCTTCAACTCCAAGCGACCATGTGTGTAGTAGCGGTTTGCTAATGGCGTCTGAGTCGAAATATCCTGACTGAAAATAGAAGTAAATATTTGAAATGAATAATGATGAGGAAAGGAGCGAGCCACCGAATTCTTTATAATTTTCAGGAGGGGTGATTGCAGTCGCACATAAAATCGTAAGCAGCGACACTGCTATCAATGCGGGGAATATTCGCCTGGCTCTCCTGAAGTAAAATTTTCTAAAAGAGAATTTTTCAGAGTGCAAGTCTTGGCATATGATGCTTGTTATTAGGTATCCGCTGATTACAAAGAATACATCAACTCCTACAAAACCACCTTTAAGGTGCGGAAAGTCAAAGTGATAAAGTAATACAAGACCTACGGCTATAGCGCGGATTCCGTCAATTTCTGGAGAGTACTTTAAGGCTTTTATTTTCCAGCTTTTACAGGGGGCAGCTCTTTTTAAATGGTCGGTACTTAGTTCTCTTGTTCTTATGGTTGTGTGAAGGAGGATGAATAGTATAAGGAGTGTTGCTGTTGGCAATATTATATAAAGTGGCGGATCAAAGCTAACGGAGAGCCTGTAGGCCATCTCTGATGGGGTGGTGCTTGAGTTGTGTTTCGTCTGGGAGAGATAGATATCTCTCCCCCAGTAAGACCATTTTCCCCCTCCATTTTCGCTTATGTCGTCATGAAGTGCTCCTCCGCGTCCTATCGGCCTGCCATTTTCGAATAAAATGCCATCCTTAAAAATGCTTTTTTGATTCTCTGGCGCGGAAAATATTGTAATCCAGAAAGGTACGGCTGCAATATAAGCGTTGCGATCTTGGTGTTTTATATTATTTAAGTCTACTGATGCTGTTGGACGTGCCACATATATAGCGAGTAGGGCGATCAATAATATAGAAGATGCTTTTGCGAATAAACGTATCATTCTACACCAGGGTTTGGTTTAAATTTTTAGAGTGTGCAGTATGAGTCTGAAACTTAAATCTATCACGTCATCATCCTTGTGACATATCTTGATTTGGTGACTTTTCAATATAACGAACTAGGGGTTATCGGTCTAGATGCCTTGATCATCGAATCTGCAGCGGTACAAGCCTTCTGGCGCTGAAATGAGGCCTGAGAACTGGTAAGCGATGTGTAGAGTCGCAGCGGTGACCGACTCATCGCCAATTCTGTTCGGCAGGACGCCGGGATATATTATGCCTTGGCGCTCATCAGGATTTGGATGCCATCCAGCGCCGAAAAAATAGTAAAGCAGGAAATACATCTGAATTGCGCCAGTCCAGTTTTTCCTATCAAACATTGACGTTTTTGGCTTAATTAGACTCCGGCTTCGGGACCCATCTACTTCAAGAGCTTAGGCGTGTTTCCTCGCTTCTTAGGCAGAAAGCAAGTTGTCGCAATCCTCTATGTAGCCGCAATCTACTTTGTTGGCTAGACCTCTTATAGACAAAGGCATTGGTGTTCGGAGCAGCAAGCGGGTGTGCGACGATTTCATGGGCTACTAAAATCGGCTTCGAGAAAGGTATGACCGAAATCGGCTGCCTGGCTTACGCTCCTGCCGCCGCAGTGGGAGAGCAAGATTGATGACGTGCTGCCACATAAGTGGCAGCTGGTCTAGTTACACAAGGGTTGAATCCTGAACGCATACCAATATTTACACTGACTGTGAAACGGCCACATTGTCATGGATTATTTCAAATCTTGCTGGGAAGTGACTCTCCTCAATCAATACACCTTTTTCTTCTAGGTTTCTGATATTGGTTATATCAAAAATTCGAACGTCAAATCGAAGTCCATGATTAGTGACGAACCTTGTTTCTGCCGAGTTTATTGCTGGGTTGAGTGGCCAGCCACCGTCTAAAAAACCTTCAGATTGAGACGGGTTTTCTCCCCAGTTACTCATGACTCTTGCAATACTACCAAGCGGAGAGTCATGTCGCACATGATTAGTCCGAGCTCTATAGTTGGCAGTGCCATAAAGCTCGGCACGAACTGTACTTCTACCCGAAGCAATCACTCTCTCCATAATGTAATCAACTCGATACCTTCTGTTTGCAGGGACCGAAATCGAAAACGGGTCAACGGTCCAGCTCCTCTGCGTTGTCCTTGTGACGGTATTTTGAGTGGACATATTGTATTCAACGCTAAAGTTGTGAGTAATTCCTCCGCTGGCAAATAGTACATCTACAGATGCAGTAGTCTCTACTCCATAAGTAAACACCCATCCACTTGAGTTTGTGGTTGATGTTTCGCTTGTCTCTACATAGCTGAAGCCGGGCACAGGGAGAGATATTTCATGCGACAAATCATTGCTCATGATGTTTTGCGTAACAGTTAATATTTCGACTGATCCAGCGACTGATGCGGGAATGCTCTGTCCTGACAGTTTGGCATCATCAACTCGATGCCCCAGATAATCAAGGGGGGTGTTTGCAGTACCGGGCCGCTGGGTATGTGTTGCATAATTTACCAACATGGTTCTGAGCATGGTGTCTAAATCCACCCCAGATCGTGCACTTGTATCAACACTATCCTTTTTCATTTTTTTAGCGTCCTTTGATTATGAATTCTCCATAGAATTTAACGCTAGCAGATTGGTTTTCGGTGTCAATATTGTGGAGGGCACGACATCCGCTCAACTACGCCATCAACATTCGTCCAGCCTGACACTGTAGTTTGAAAGATTTATCCCTCTTGGTCCTTTAAATGGGGGCCAAGGTATGTGGTTGAAGGTATTTTCCTTCCAAGCACAGAATTTTCATCTTCGGCTTGGCTTCAGCATCTTCGTCGAACTTAAGGCTTACGCCGTCGGACACTAGTGGTTTTTATGCAAAAGCATTTAGACATCTAAGCGATAAAGTCCGGTAATACGTAGCCCTGATCCCAGCGCTTAAAGCGATGGCGTAAGCGGTGTTGCCCGTATGGCTATCTGTACAGCCCTCAGTCTCCATTGACGGTGCATGTCGGCCTGGCCGAGCGCCGGCAATGGATCGGGCATTTATTCCTTCAGTAAACCTGCCGCTGATCAGCCGCTGTTCACCATGCCACCACCTGTGGCCTTGGTCAGTGACTCTATTGGTTCCGAGCTTTGATTGCTTCTGCTTGGTGCGCTCTTTTGGCGTTGTCGGGTCTGGCGCCAGGACCATCGACTGGCGCTGATGATCCGGGAGAAGTCCAATTGAGCTGCAGAGTATTGCAGGTTGCCGCGGTATCGAATAAGACAGTGCTGTTTCTTGGGCCCACCCTCATTGATCCATTCAAACAAGCTATCGATTGGGGGGACCGTCCGGTTTGCCCAGATTTTGCGGAAGAAATGCCCGGGGATGACCTTATCGACGCGAGCATTGCCCCGGGACTGGTCATCAACTCCTCTGGGCGATCGTTGCACGCAAGGGCGTCCCGAAGGAGAATGGCGGGCTTCTAATCACCGTCACCAGGATTGCTCAGTGAAATCAGTGAGTTGGTATCAAGCTTGTGGACGGGCATGCCAAGCGAAACACCGTGTGATCTGAAGTTCTTCTCTTACGAGCGCGAACACATTGCTCATGAACAGCCTCGGTTCAAATGTTCTCGAGAGAGTTGAGTGCTGCAGAAGCACGCCAGGGATTTGCCTTCGATTCAGATCTTATTTATCCAATAAGGCCATATGGAAAAATGAAAATAAAAGTACTATTCATCGCTTCGCTAGGGATTCTATCGCTGTTTCAAGCATCACTATCCTTCGCGGATGATGCCAATGGAAAAAATATCTATTTACAGCGCTGCGCTATGTGCCATGGAGCAGATATCAAAGGGACAGGACCATTGGCAAATAAAAGCAATCCTCCTACGCCAGATCTAACAACGTCCGCTTTCAAAAAACGACTGAATGATTACCCGGGCGTTATTGTGTCATCGATAATATTGCGTCCAAATGGCGACTTGATTCCTAAAACTTTGCGAGAAAATGGTGTGAAGCTATCGCCATTCTCTTGGCGGGTTAATGATTTTCGCGATTTAAATCAATATATGAGTGGTGTGATTTTAAAGAAGCGATGATGTTGAGGTAAGAGTGCGATATGGAGTTTTAAGGGGTATTTAACGATTTGCCTAGGGGCTTAAAGGCTACCGCTCGTAAGGACGTGGCATTTCGATTCAAACTTCGGGCAGCATTCATATCAAGGGTTTGCCTGGTTTTTACTATGCAGGCCCTTCTTGTTTTCGTTCCGCAGTTGGTTATTTTTTCGGCGTGGCTTTCATATCTTGCACGGCTGCCCACTTGTGATCACTTGTTTGAAAGACTTTGGCCGTGTAGCTCGTTTCCAGATGCCGTTCACAGACGAGCCCCAGCAACGTCTGGGGTTCGATAACAGGCATGGATACGCTGAGGTCGAATTCATTGGCGCAGATGATCGGAGACACTGGATATGAAGCCTGACTGTCTGGGCTGGGAATCATAACAGCCAGGCATGTCACTTCTTTCATCGGGACTGTATTACCACCCTGATTGGCTAGTCGGGGCTGTTGGGGCCAAATGTTAGTGACGAGCTACCTGTGCCCAAACACCATCAAGTCTGTCGATAGAGGTAGCTCAGCGTTATCAGCTCAAACATCACAACCATCAGGCAGAACCCGACAAAACCTCGAGTAAAAACCCTGCGAGGCTTGGTGCCAGAAGTTTGGTAGTTACCGAAGACACTGAGAAGGTTGGATATGAATTCTAAAAAGTCCATCAGTGTCCGACGTTTCCCCTTGACTCTAATGGAGAGTCGCAATCCTGCGATTTTCTCCAATTCTGATACGATCAAGCGCTCGGTTTAACGCATCCAGCGCATTCAACAAGGCTTGCGCTTCAGCCTCCCGGCCATCTCCCCAAAGCCTTTCAGCCATCGTGTTGAGCGCCTGAATGGATCGTTCTATATCAGCGGCAGTCGCTGTTTTTTTATCCGCTGGCTGTTTCTTTGGCATTCAATATTTCCTGGGCGCTTGAGAATCAGCGCGAATACATTGTCCACTAGAACACGTGACCTAGGGTTGTAACCTGCAGCTCCTGAAGCTCAGTAAATGTGTAGCTCTCATGCTGACGCTCATCCTGATAGAAGCTGCGCAGGCGCCGCCCTGTTGGCAGTCGCTAGACTTGCTTCACTCGCAGTGGAGACGCCATGCTGTTGAGCTTATCTGTTCTTCAAGCAGAGCGACTCGGCTTATCTATTTTGTAGAGCAGGTACTCTTGAGTGCGATCGGTGAGTTGTCTAGTGGCGCGACGGAAGAGGCGTCCACCGATTTTCTCCATGGCGCGTTGAGATCGAACGTTCTGGCTGTCAACCTGAAACCAAACAGTGTCGACCCATTGGAATGCATGAGTCAGCATTAAATGTTTCAACTCTCTATTGGTTCCGCCTCCCCAATGATCACGAGCCAGGAAGGTATAGCCGATCGTCACTTCTCGTTTTTTCTCATCGAACTCGGAGTAGCGAGAGGAGCCGATCACTTGGTTGCTCCTGCGGTCGATCACGATAAGCGCAGACTTTGAAGCAAGCGCCTCGTTAAACCATTGCTGAAAAACGGGCTCCTGATAGCGCGTTGGGCTTGGATGCTGAGCCCAGATCAGCGGGTCGGATGCAACACGGTACAGCGCTTCGAAGTCATCAATTTCCAGTGGGCGCAGTTCTAGCGATTCACCAATAGTTGAGGGGGCGAGTGGCAGCAGTTGCATCATTTTTCCCTTTGGGCTCAAGAGTGGTTTTGTCCGTTCACTGTCACATTGGCGCATTTATCGATTGGACTGCCTTCGAAAAGTCATAGTCTCTCCGATAGGGACGATGACTGCCTGATCAGCTTCGCCTCTGACGTGACAATACACCGCACTGGCGCAACTGACGTGACTGGTCTTTTCTGTTTCGGGTCCGTTGTTGTGCTCGCTGACCGGTCTGGCGGCAGGCGCGCGAGGGACGGGTGTTTGATCCTTCGGCAGGCAACGGCCTGGCTACAGGAGCCTACACGGATCGTTATCGATGTTTCGACCAAGGAGCTTATATTGAACAGGAAAATGTTGGCGGCTTCGCTGCTGTTGTGGATGTTCTCGCTGACGGCGCAGGCGGATTGCGCGGTACTGGGGCCTGGGGAAGATCCCTGTGCGGGCCCGGTTCTAGGGCCTACGGTTTGCGAATGTCCCTGATATTGGCTTGTGCCCTCGATAGGGGGGCATGGATTGCTCGTCTACTGACCAGGAGGTTACAAATGAAGAAAGTCATGTTGGCTGTACTGCTGCTTTGTGGTTTTTCCCTGACTGCCCAGGCAGCGTGCCCGGTGTTTGGCCCATCTGAGGATCCGTGCAGTGGTCCGGTGTTTGGTCCGTCTACCTGCGAATGCCCTTAGGGAGGTTATCTGGCGGGTCCGGTTGGATCCGGACCTGCTTTGTGAAGTTGGTATTGTCCGCTCCCGAGCAGGCAGTAAAGCGCGCTCCCTTAGAACCCGCCCTGAGCGGGCTCTTTATTGCACT
Source organism: Pseudomonas sp. JDS08PS003 (assembly GCF_045013505.1). Classification (NCBI taxonomy): domain Bacteria; kingdom Pseudomonadati; phylum Pseudomonadota; class Gammaproteobacteria; order Pseudomonadales; family Pseudomonadaceae; genus Pseudomonas; species Pseudomonas sp. JDS08PS003. Next base: position 4,160,223 of record NZ_CP120724.1, on the reverse strand, counting down.
GAGAAAAGATCGGCAGGCGTGCCAAACGGGCGCGGTAGAGGGTGTCTGGTGTTTACCGTACTCAAACGGCGTGCTTCTGGTTAAATGTGGCTCATTTTTACAGGAGGTTCTTTGTTATGGAAAATGTGTTCAAGCAACCGTTGTTCGTAGTCGGCATGACTCTGCTTGCTGTAGGAATAGGGACCTCAAACCCCGGTTTTTGGATACCCGGGAGCGTGTTTATGATGATCGGGTGGTCACAACGGCAGAAGGATTGAGGTCGCTGTGCTGCTAGTGCAGAGACAGTAATGCGCTAGTCCGAGCCCATCAGGTAGTTGTCGCCGGTCAACCGGTCCTGCTTTTTTCTGAACCTCATTCACGGAGCAAAACATGAGTGCTATCAACCGCGCGGTCCTGGACGACCTGGCACCGCAAGGCGTGCTGCGGGCCGCGATTAATTTTGGCAACCCTGTCCTGGCGCAAAAAGGTAGCGATGGTTCGCCGCAAGGTGTGTCGGTCGCCTTGGCAAAAGCTTTGGCTGAAGAGCTCGGCGTAAGCTTGCAGATGACCACCTTCGATGCGGCCGGCAAGGTCTTTGCGGCGCTGGAGGAGGGGGGCTGGGACGTCGCTTTTCTGGCTATCGAGCCGGTGCGTGAGGAGCAGATAGCCTTCAGCGAGCCTTACGTCATCATCGAAGGCACCTATCTGGTGGCGGCAGACTCACCTTTCCAGGCGGTCGAGGATCTCGACCAGCCAGGCCTGCGGTTGGCGGTGGGCAAGGGCGCGGCCTACGACCTGTTTCTGTCTCGCACGTTGAAACATGCTCAGCTTGAACGGGCGGAAACCTCGGCGGGCGCGGTAGATCTTTATCTGCAACAGCACCTGGATGCGGCGGCGGGTGTGCGCCAACCCCTGGAGTTGATGGCGGCAAACACTCCGGGTTATCGAGTACTGGAGGGGGCCTTTACGGCTATTCGGCAGGCCATGGCAGTGCCTCGGCCGCGGGAAGCAGGAGCGGCCTATGTCAGGGGTTTCATCGAGCGCAAGAAGGCCGAAGGATTCATTAAGGCCGCATTGGCCCAGAGCGGTCAGGCCGACGTGACTGTCGCACCTCTTCAATGACTGCGTATTGGTCATTTCAGGTCCATGCAGGCGACAGGTGCATGTCTCTTGGAGGGTCTGTGGTCTCGTCGTGAGGGCGGGAGGCGCGCGACAGTTGAAGTCATTCTCCTGATCAAGATTTCAAGAACTCTCAACCTTCTTGGCCAACTCAGGGCTTTCTGCGTGAAGGCAGTAGCATGCCGACCTGCTTTTGATAAGCGAGGTACTGCTTGCCAAAGACTCTGACCATGTCTTTCTCTTCGAGATGGGTTCCCGCGAATATGTAAGCGGTGCAGGTCAGTGCGAATACGAGGTGTCCGACACTCATCGCCGGTGTTGCCCAGAAGGCAATGAGAAAGCCCAGGTACATGGGGTGGCGAACAATCTTGTAGAGAAAGGGCGTGATGAAGTTGAGGGGCTCCGGCTGGGTTTTGTAGAGGCTAGGGTAAGCCTGTTTCAAACCAAACAACTCAAAATGACTGATCAGAAACGTTGCCACTAACGCAATCCCCCATCCTGCCCAGTACAAGCCGTTCAGCAACGCCCTGAGCACCTCGGACTGAACGCTCCAGACCATGGTCGGTATGGGATGCCACAAAATGAACAAGAGGATCAGCGCCAGGCTGCTGCATAGAACATAAGTCGCTCGCTCTATGGGGACGGGAATAATCCTGGACATTTTTTTCTTGACGCTTTCGCGGGCCATGACGCTGTGCTGGACGGCGAACAGGGTGATAAGGGCGACATCTATGGCTGTTGCAACCAGCCAATGGCGGTTTTCCCCTGAGTCAATGTTCTTCAGTACCGACAACGCACCAAGGAAGCCAATCAAGTAGAGGAAGGTCAGGAGAAAAATCACATAGCTGCTGAGGCTGTAGAGCAGATAGAGCAGGTTTGTGGCAGTGCTTCTTGGTGCTTTTTTCAGTGTGGAGTCCGCGTTCATGAACGATTCCTTTCGGTCATGGCGGAGATTGCAAACTTGCGCCCAGAGTGGAAACTCAATTAATCGACACTTAAACCTAGCACTGATTGTCGGTTGCCGTTGCTTGTCTGTTTCAGCGCTGTCCCGGATCAGGCTGCACCAGATGCCGCCAGGGGAATACCTGTCGAGCAAAATGCGTTACGTAGCCGCCGCGGGTGGCCTGGATCACCATGAACTGCAACGCAGGGCGGAGCTGGCGCAGGGTCTCGAGCTGTTCCAGGCTCAGGCAGGTGTTGCGCAGGCGCAGCACTTTCAGTGGCTCGCAGGCAGCACTGGCGAATAGTTTTTCATAGCTGGCGAAGGAGGTGACGGCCTGTTCTTCGCGCTGATCCGCCCAGTTGTTCTGCAGTTCGCTGGACTCGGTGAAGTCCAGGTTGCTCAGCCGCGGCAGATTGTCCGAGCCGGCCAGGTTGGCAATGAAGTGCTGGGTGTCCCAATGGCCGCCAATGCGCAGGTGGGCAAGGTGCGGCAGATGGACCTGAAAGAAGCTCGAGTCGGGGGCGTTGGGCAGGGTCAGTTCGCTCAAGTGCGGGGCTTTCGCTACAAAGCGGGCGATTTCTCCTGCTTCCTCCATCAGCGTGCCGGCTTTCTGGATCAGCGAGGCGTTGTGGTCCTGGGGCTCGCTGGGGCGAATGGACAGTGACCTGAGAATCGGAAAGCTGACGGCGCTGTCCAACAAGGGCGTGAACTCCCATTCGCGGGTGCCGTTTGCCCCTTGGTCCGGGCCGGAAAAGGCCAGGGAACTGAGGGTGTCGGCCACTGCCTGGTCGGCGAGACACTCCAGGGTCCAGGCAAACGGCTCTTCCCACAGGTCACCATGAAACTCCAGGTGCAGGCCACCACGTATTGGGGCCAGGGCCAGGTAGTTGTAGTCGCTGACCCACATCGGCCCCGTCAGGTCTTCGGGGTTGTCGTCGCGCTCGGCTGCCTGGTCCCGGGTGAAGTCATGGATGCGTTGCTGCAGGGCCAGCAGGCGCTGGTAGCCCGGCGAAGACAGAGGGAGGGACATGGTTGGAATCCGCTGCTGGGTGGGGCCGGGCTGAGCCGCTGGCTAGGGGCGGCCATGATAAGTCCTGGCGCCTACCTGAGTCTTGGTCCGGCACAGTGCCTTACACATTTTTTCAACAAATCAACCATGTTCCCGGGGGCGCAGGGAGCGCTAGGATCGCCCTTTCATGCACGGGTCCTGTGGACCTTTCGGAGTGTTACCCCATGCCACAAGGGCTATTGCCTCATTCATCCACTGGATTGCTGGCCAGGGAGATCACCCTGGTAGATGTCGAGCGGCTGCAGGCGTTCTTCGTTGAGAATCCGGACTACTTTCACATCGTCCACGGCTGTGCACCGCAGCCGGATGAAGCCCGCAATGAAATCGATGACAGCTTGCCAGAGGGCTGGTCCTTCACTCGCAAGTGGAAGATCGGTTACTTCGACGGGACCGGTGCCCTGGTGGCAATGGTCAGTATCGTCAGTGATCTGCTGGCATCCAGGGTCTGGCACATTGGTCTGTTCATGGTGGCCAGCTCGCTGCAGGGCCGGGGCGTTGCCCGGCAGTTGCACCGCGAGCTTGAAGACTGGGCGGCCGGGCAGGGCGCGCGCTGGCTGCGGTTGAGCGTGGTGTTCGAGAACGTCCGGGCCGAGGGTTTCTGGAGAGCCTGTGGCTATGTCGAGGCCCGTACCCGTGACGGGATAGAGCTAGGCCAGTTACGGCACCGGGTGCGCATCATGATCAAGCCGCTGTCCTCGGACTCCCTCGAAGACTACCTGACCCTTATGCCCCGCGACCGGGTCGAGCCTCTGGTGTCGGTCTGATAAAAATGGTTGAAAATGGCGAGCTGTATGTCATCGATTTCTGGGGCCGCAAGCGCTAGTCCTGAACATACGCAACCGCTGTTCTGGAGCGGTCGGCAGGACATGGTGAAGGCCTCTCGGGCATGAACTAAAACCGCTGTCGCCAGTCCCATGGGACATCTTTGACCATTCGGGGAAATACCGTGAAAACTCGTCTCGCAACGCTCTGCGCCGCAGCTCTGGCTTCGGCCCTGCCAATTCTGGCCGAGGCTGCCCAGGCTCAGTCACCCGCTCCTGAACCGACCTATCAGAGCCAGGTGGCGCGCTATCAGTGCGAGGGCAATGTCCGCATCGATGCGGCCTATCTGAACATCGACAATGGCACCTCGTTCGCCACGCTCTACTACAAGGACCAATTGATTCCCATGCACATTGCCCGTTCGGCTTCCGGCGCGCTGTATGTGGCGGACGACGAGCAGAACAGCTTTCGCTGGCACACCAAAGGCAAGCTGGGCATGTTGTCGTTCCTGGAGGCAGATCACACCGCCAAGGAACAGCAACTGCTCAAGGATTGCCAGGAGATCGATCCGCAGTAACAGTTCCACGCAGCTGGCCTTCAGGCAAAAAAAGCCCGCGGCAGAGCGCGGGCGAACGTAGTTGCTTGAATGAGCGAAGGAACTATACACAGGCGGGATCGGCGTCTGGGTGAAAGAAGTTTCATCTTGCGTGGTGGTTGTTTTGTCGGCTCAGCCGAGCCGTTGTCGGATCTGTTCTAACCTGAAATGGCGAGTCAAAAATCCCTTCAGGAAGAGAGGTGGGCATGGCAACACAACAGCAACGCCCTTATGAGCAGGAACGGAGCGATGAGGCGGCGCAGTACGAGGTCGAACACAAAGAGCCGCCACCGCAAACCTGGAAACACCCGGACGATGGCAAGAGCCTGTCGGAACGGGACGAAGAGCGTCCCTTGAAACCCTGATCCAAAGCCCCGCTCCAGAGCGGGGCTGCTGTTTGTGGCGAAGCCATTGTTGCCCATGACCGACCGTCGCCGTCGCTCTGATACCATCCCCAGCCTTAATGTCCCGGGACCTCGGGGCGGAATATCTGTTCAAGGGAGAAATACATGATTGTCACCACTACCGCCCATATCGAAGGTCGGGAAATTGCCTCCTATCTGGATATCGTCAGTGCTGAATCCGTCCAGGGCATCAACGTGGTCCGCGATATCTTTGCCGGCATGCGCGACTTTTTTGGCGGGCGCTCCCAGACCCTGGAACGCGCCTTGAAGGAGGCGCGGATCCAGGCCACCAATGAAATCAAGGAGCGGGCCCGTCAGTTCAACGCTGATGCAGTGGTCGGCGTGGATTTCGAGATCAGCATGCCTTCCGGGCGTGGCGGCATGGTGGTGGTGTTTGCCACCGGGACCGCCGTCAAGCTCAAGTAACGCTCTACCCAACTTCCCGCCCAACTGTCCCCGCCCCCCCTGGACTCAAGCCCCTACCGGGGTACAGAGCTCCACCAGGGTGCCATCCGGACAACGCACGTAGGACACCGTCTGCCCCCAGGGTTTGCTGCTGGGGGCCGCGAGTTCCTGGGCGCCCTGTTCCAGGGCCCGGGCATGGGCTGCATGGACGTCATCGGTCACCAGTCCCAGTTCCATGCCCAGGGGTTGCGGCGAGGAGTGGGCGGCGACGTGGCCGGCCTTGAAGTTCAGTTCTGCCAGGTCGTGGTCGGCGAAAGCCAGGGTGGTGCTACCGGTTTCCAGTTCGCCGTAGGTGCCGGACTCATGGAGAAACCGCCGTTTGAAGCCGAAGGCCTGCTCAAAGAAGGCCAGGGAGTCTTCAACCTTGGGCACATAGATGATGGTGTAGCCGAACTGCATGGCGTGACGCTCCTTGTCTATGGATAAGAGGACGCGAATCTAGCATGGGCGCTCGCTTGCCCGCGGCTTTTTGCGGTAAGGCGCTGATTCATTGGCGACGCTCCAGCAGCTGCCAGCCACGTGGGGACCATTGCAGTTCATGGGTCGGTGCCAGGGCCTGGAGAAAGTCCTGATCGTGGGACGCCACCACCAGTGCCCCGGGGTAGTCCCACAGGGCTCGCTCAAAGGCCTGTACCGATTCCAGATCCAGGTGGTTGGTTGGCTCGTCGAGCAGCAGCAGGCGGGCCGGGCTGCCTCCCCACAATGCCAGCGCCAATGCCGCTTTCAGCCGCTCTCCACCGCTGAGCTGGGCGCAGGGTTGCTGCACCCGCCGAGCGTCCAGTTGCAGGCGTGCCAGGCAGGTGCGCAAGGCGCTTTCCTCCAGCGGTGTAGCGGCCTTGGCCAGTTGCTCCAGCAGCGAAGGTTCGGGGGCCAGTTGCAGCAGGTGCTGGTCAAGGTAGGCACCGGTCACCGCCACCCGGCATTCGCCGCTCAGGGGCTGCAATTGACCGGCGAGCATCTTCAGCAAAGTGGATTTACCGCAACCGTTGGGGCCGATCAGGGCAATACGTGCCGGGCCGCTGACGTGGCAGGTGAGATAGGACGCCGGCGACCGACTGTCCAGCCAGGGCAATTGCGCCTGCTGCAGGTTGAGCACTGGCTGGCCTGCCTGCAGGTTGGTATCGGGCAGTGTCAGCAAGGTCGGTTGTTCCGCAGCGACCCGGGCGTAGGCACTGCGTACCTGTTCATCGAGGGTGCTCTTGTGCCCCTGATGGCTGTGACGCACCTGGCCCATGATGTCCCGGGCGGCGCCCAGTATCTTGGCTCGCTCAAAGCCGGAGACGTTGGCGGTCTTGGCGTATTTGCGCGATGTAGCGGCATGGCGCTGGATGGTGTCGTGCTCGCGTTGCAGACGTTTGTGCTCACGGCTGCGCTGGGTACGAGCGTGTTCCAGTGCCGCCTGGGCGGCATCGTTATGGGCCTGACGCTGAGCCTGGTACAGCGCGTAGTTGCCGCCGTAGACCTGGGCTCCCTGGGGGCTGAGTTCAACGATGCGTTGCACCTGCATCAGCAACTGGCGGTCATGGCTGACCAGGATCAGACCGCCGCGCCACTGTTGTAGTTGCTCCATCAGCCAACGGCGTCCGGCACGGTCCAGGTGGTTGCTGGGCTCATCAAGCAACAGCAGGTCGGCGTCGCTGAGCAGGGCGCCGATCAGCACCACCCGGGCCAGTTGCCCGCCGCTCAGGTTGGCCGCCGGATGATCCGGTTCCAAATGTTGCAGGCCGGCCTCATCCAGAGCCTGGCGCAGGCGTTCGGCCAGGTCCCAGCGATCATCCACCCGTTGCAGGTCTTCCGGGGCGGCGGTGCCGGCTGCCAGGCGCTGCAGGGCTTGCAGCGTATCAGCGACGCCTGCGACCTGAGCCACAGTCTGTTGTGGGGCCGGCAGCGGGTCCTGGGGGACATAGGCCAGGCTGGCGTTACGATTGAGGCTGCCGCAAGAGGGTTGCAGTTCACCGGCGATCAGGCGCAGCAAGAGGGATTTACCCATGCCATTACGCCCGACTATGGCCGTGGGCAGGCGATCGAAGCTCAGGTTCAGGGCATCAAGCAAAGTTTCGCCATTGGCGAATTGATAAGTCAGCTGGTTCAGTGAAACCAGCGCAGGCAGCCGGGTGACGTGAGTCATCAGCACCTCCAGAAAATGTTGGAACAGGCCAACGAGCGCTAGCAAGGCTCGTCGCGGATACATTTTGGAAGGCTTAGTTGTTCACGTCGGCAATCGTCCTGGGACGGGAAAGAAGGTGCGTAGCCTAACCGCGGAATTATCTGGCTGACAAGTCCGCTGATTCGCAGTCGGGATCTTTCAGGTGGATTTCGGCACTTGCTCCAGGTCCCGCAGATGGCTCCCCAGTCCTGGAATGAGACTGGATATTATCAATGTGAAAGTTTTTTTATTCTTTATTGCTATTGTTTTTATTGCAGTTGTTTGGACTTCAGATTGTTTGGCTGTGTTCAGGTTGACTAAGGTTGGGGTGCGAACTTTAATTCAGGCGGTGGATCTCTGAAACTTATTGTTTGAGGCAGCTGGCATGCAGAATAACATTGGTAATGATTGTGAAGAATGCTTATCCAATAGTAGGCGCACGGTGTTGAAAACAGCACTAGGGTTGACTGCTGTCAGTATTGTTGCAGGGGCGGGGCTGGGTATATCAAGTTTTTCCTATGCCGCGTCCTTGACCAAGGAAGAGCGCGACAACATGACGCCGGATCAGATCATTGCCGGCATGAAGGAGGGCAACCTGCGTTTTCGCAACGGAAAAATGGATCAGCACGACTACCTGGCACAGAAGAGAGCCAGTGCGACTGGGCAATTTCCTGCAGCGGTCATCCTCAGTTGCATTGACTCGCGGGCGCCGGCGGAGATCATTCTGGATGCCGGGATTGGCGATACCTTCAATGCCCGTATAGCCGGGAATGTCACCAACAGTGACCTGATCGGCAGCCTGGAATTCGCCTGTGCGGCCGCCGGCGCCAAAGTCATTCTGGTGATGGGGCATACCGCATGCGGCGCCGTCAAAGGTGCTATCGATAATGTCGAGTTGGGTAGCCTGACCGGGCTGCTGAACAAGATCAAACCGGCAATCGGTGCAACTAAGTACTCCGGAGAACGCAGCAGTAAGAATGATGAGTTTGTGGATGCAGTGGCCAAGACCAACGTGCAGAACACCCTCAATGAAATTCGTCAGGAAAGTTCGATACTGAGCCAGCTGGAAAAAGAAGGAAAAATAAAAATAGTCGGTGCTATGTATCACTTGAATGGCGGAATGGTTGAATTTACTGTCTGAAAGATTTCCTTCTGAAACAGTGCTGGTATTAGTCGTAGTTGCTCGATGGGCCGAGCATTTCGGGCAACTACGATGAAGTAATCGAACGCTTTCTACTGTACTTGTTTCTTTTTATATTCAAGCGCGTTTCAGCCTGACGCTCAGGCGATCGGTGCCGGTTCTTCGCGTATGCCGCAGGGCTGAGTTGTCCAGTGTCATGCCAGCACTGCCACCGCTTTGATCTGCGCCCAGAGTTGCTGCCCGGGGTGCAGGTTGAGCTGGTCCCGGGAGTAGCGGGTGATGCGTGCCAGCAGAGGGGTGCCGGCTGCGTCCAGGCGCACCAGGACGTGGGCGGCGTTATCGGCGGGAATCTCGTCGCTGACGGTTACCGGCAGGCGATTGAGAATGCTGCTGTGTTCGCTGGCCTGCAGGCTCAGGCTGACGTCCCTGGCCTGGACCTTGAAGCGCAGGGACTTGCCCAGCGCCAGGGGCTGGTGGGCCACACGCACCTGCAATTGGCTGTCGGGCAGTTGCAGGGTCAGCAGTTGGTAGGTCGCGTCATAGTCGCTGACCCGGCCTTCCACCACCACGCCAGCGTCATCCCCCAGAGCCAGGGGCAGATCCAGTCGCGCCAGGGTCTGGCCGATGGGGCCGCTGGCCAGGGCGCGGCCGTCACTGAGCAGGACGATATGGTCGGCCAGGCGCGCCACTTCATCCTGGGAGTGGCTGACGTACAGCACCGGGATATCCAGCTCGTCGTGCAGTCGTTCCAGGTAGGGCAGGATTTCACTTTTGCGTTTCGAGTCCAGGGCTGCCAGGGGCTCGTCCATCAACAACAGCCGTGGGCTGGTGAGCAGGGCTCGGGCGATGCCGATGCGCTGGCGTTCGCCGCCCGAAAGGTTCTGCGGGTGGCGCTGGAGCAGGTGGCCGATACCCAGCAACTCGGTGGCCTGGGCCATGTCCACCCGGCGCTGCAGCCTGGGGATGCGGCGCAGGCCAAATTCCAGGTTGGCCTGGACCGACAGATGGGGAAACAGGCTGGCTTCCTGGAACACATAACCCAGGGAGCGCTTGTGGGGCGGGACGAACAGCTTGCGCTGGCTATCCTGCCAGATTTCGTCGTTGATCTGGATCCGCCCATGCCCGGCCTTTTCCAGGCCGGCTATGCAGCGCAGGCAAGTGGTCTTGCCCGAGCCCGAATGGCCATAGAGCGCCGTGACGCCGCGCCCCGGCAGTTGCAAGTCGAGGTCCAGGGCGAAATCGTGGTAGCCCAGGTGCAGCTTGACGTGAATGCTCATCGATTCAGCTCCAGCCTGCTTTGGTCTTGCGGCTGGAATACAGCGCCAGCAACACCAGGAACGAGAACACCAGCATGGCTCCGGCCAGCCAGTGGGCCTGGGCGTACTCCATGGCTTCGACGTGATCGTAGATCTGCACCGAGACCACCCGGGTCTTGTCAGGGATGTTGCCGCCGATCATCAGCACCACCCCGAACTCGCCGACGGTGTGGGCAAAGCCGAGAATCGAGGCGGTGATGAAGCCCGGCCGCGCCAGGGGCAGGATCACCGAGAAAAAGGTGTCCCAGGGATTGGCACGCAAGGTGGCGGCCACCTCCAGGGGACGGCTGCCAATGGCAGAAAAGGCGTTTTGCAGCGGTTGCACCACAAAAGGCATGGAATAGATCACTGACCCCAGCACCAGGCCGCTGAAACTGAAGGTCAGGGTGCCCAGCCCCAGGGACTGGGTGAACTGGCCGAAAAAGCCGTTGGGCCCGAGGGCCAGCAGCAGGTAGAAACCTATCACCGTCGGTGGCAATACCAGGGGCAATGCCACCACGGCGCCGATCGGCCCGCGCAACCAGGAGCGGGTGCGCGACAACCACAACGCAATCGGAGTGCCGATGACCAACAGGATGAGGGTCGTCAGGGACGCCAGTTTAAGGGTCAGCCAGATGGCGGAAAAATCGGCACTCGAAAGGGTCATTTACAGTTGATAGCCGTAGGATTTGATGACAGCGCCGGCTTTGGGCCCCTTGAGGTAGTCAACCAGCGCCTTGGCAGCCGGGTTGTCCTTGCCCTTGTTGAGGATCACCGCATCCTGCTTGATCGGATCATGCATCTGGGCCGGGACTATCCAGGCTGAGCCGCTGGTGACTTTGCCGTCTTTATAGATCTGCGACAAGGCGACAAAACCCAGTTCGGCATTACCGGTGGAGACGAACTGATAGGCCTGGGTGATGTTCTGGCCCTCGACGATCTTGGCCTTGACCTTGTCGGTCAGGCCCAGCTTGGCCAGCACCTGGGTCGCGGCCAGGCCGTAAGGCGCCGCCTTGGGGTTGGCGATGGACAGGTGCTGGTACTGGTTGTCCTTGAGCACCTGGCCTTTGCTATCGACGTAGCCGTCCTTGGCCGACCACAGGGCCAGGGTGCCGATGGCGTAGGTGAAGCGCGAGCCTTTGACGATATCACCCTCGTTTTCGAGCTTCTGCGGGGTGCTGTCGTCGGCGGAGAGGAAGACTTCGAAAGGCGCGCCATTCTTGATCTGGGTGTAGAACTGCCCGGTGGCACCATAAGCGGCCACCAGCTTGTGGCCCGTGTCTTTTTCGAAGTCGGCAGCGATGGCCTGGATCGGTGCGGTGAAATTGGCAGCGACCGCCACCTGGACTTCAGCGGCCTGGGCCGAGCCGAAGGCGAAGAGGGCGAGCAGGCCAGCGAGGCAAGTCGGGGCAAAACCTGAGGCACGAAGGTTCATCGAACAGCTCCATTGGGGGGAAGGACGCGTTGGGCAGCGAATGCTTGGAGGGAATCTGCACCCATGGCAGGGCTTATCGCTGTATAGCGAAATATATAGCGAATTCTCGATGAACGGAACTGTGCTGCAGGCCTCGCTGGCAATGGGCTGCAACCGGCACATTAACCGGTGCAGCACCCGGCGCCGCGATCACGGTCGCGGCGCCGGGCGGTCAGCGCCGCTTGAGCTGCGCCAGGGTCTGTTCGGCCAGGCGCAGGGTCAACTCGTAGGCTGGCAGCTCCACCCCCAGGCGCAGGGCCTGGCCGGACCAGAGGTTGGCGAAGTCGGCATCGTCCTTGGCCTTCAGCGGCAGCAATGCTCCGCCGGCTCGGGGAAATGCCGGAGCCAGGGGGCTGATGGGACCGATTTCGCGCATCACCCGGTTGACGATGCCTCTGGCAGGGCGGCCGGTGAACAGGTTGGTCAGCGCAGTCTGGCTTTCCTTGGCGGTACGTAGGGCCCGGTGATGGGCGGCGCTGATGTGGGCTTGCGGAGTGAACAAGTAAGCGGTGCCCAGTTGTACCGCCGATGCGCCCAGGGCCATTGCCGCGACAATGCCTCGGGCGTCGCCGATGCCACCAGCGGCGATCACCGGTACCTTCAGCGCATCGACGATCTGCGGCACCAGGGCCATGGTGCCCACCTGGCTGTTGAGGTCGTCGCTGAGGAAGATCGCCCGGTGACCACCGGCTTCGTAGCCCATGGCAATGACCGCGTCGCAGCCGCGCTCTTCGAGCCATAAGGCTTCGTCCACGGTGCTGGCCGACGAGAGCACCCTGGCCCCGGTGGCCTTGACCCTGGCCAGCAGCGCCGGCTCCGGCAATCCAAAGTGAAAACTCACCACCTCGGGCCGCAGCTCTTCCACCAACTGGCAACCGGCTTCGTCGAAGGGCGCCCGATTGCTGACCGGGGTTGGCGCATCGAAGTCGGCGCCCAGTTCCCGGTAGTAGGGTTGCAGGGCGTTCTTCCAGCGGCGCTCCTGTTCGCTGTCCACGGCTTGCACCTGATGGCAGAAGAAGTTCAGGTTCAGCGGGTGCCGAGTGGCCGAGCGAATGACCTGCACTTCCTGGCGAATCTGTTCCGGGGTGAGCATGGCGCATGGCAACGAGCCCAGGCCGCCGGCCCGGGACACGGCAATCACCATGGCGGAGCCGTTGGCGCCGGCCATGGGGGCTTGAATGATGGGCAGGTCGATGCCCAGCAGATCGAGGAGGCGACTATCGGTCCATTGGCTCATGTGCATGGTTCTCCGGCGGCAGGATTGGACGAGGCAGGCGATGGTTTTTAGCAGGAGAAGGGCGCCCTAGGCCAGCTGACTTTTCCCGGGTGGGCTCAAATACAGGCATTTACCGCGGTGGCAGGGTGGCTGTCGCGGAGGTTGATCCGACGCTAGACTGCGGCGGATATTTTCCCTCATCGCGGCGTAAGGAAGCTTGATCATGGAAGTAAAACTGCGCGAAGTATTGCCCTTCAGCGTCGCAGGCCTGCAAGTTCGCACCCTCAATATCGAAGAGCAGCAGGCGGACAGCGCCAGGATCGGACCGATGTGGCAGCGCTTTTATGTCGATGGCCTGTTCGACAAAATCGGCCCTCGTCAGGCGGACTCTTTCGTCTATGGCGTCTATTCCAATTACGAGTCCGACGCTTCGGGGCATTTCGATGTGACCGCCGGTGTGGCAGTGACGAGTGCCTGTGCGGACTACCCCAACGTGGACATCCAGGGCGGTGATTATCTGGTGTTCAGCGCCAAGGGCGCGATGCCCGATTGCGTGATCCAGACCTGGGGCCTGATCTGGGCCTACTTCCAGGACAACCCGCAGGTGCAGCGCGCCTTCGCTACGGACTTTGAGGTTTATACCAGCGCCGATTCGGTGGCGATCTACATCGGGATTCAGGCCTCGGATGGCGTCTCGCGTTCCAGCAACTGACGCTTGCGTTCCACTCCCCAGCGGTAGCCTGAAAGATTGCCGTCGCTACGTACCACCCGGTGACAGGGGATCGCCACCGCCAGGGTGTTGGCCGCGCAGGCCTGGGCCACCGCACGCATGGCCTTGGGGGCACCAATGCGCTGGGCAATCTCGGCGTAGCTGGCGGTGCTGCCGGCGGGAATGCTTTTCAGGGCCTGCCACACCCGCTCCTGGAATGCGGTGCCGCGCAGGTCCAGGGGCAGGTCCAGGCCGAGGGCTGGCGCTTCGACAAAGCCCACGACCTGGGCGACCAGGCGTTCGAAATCAGCGTCGGCGCCGATCAGGTTGGCCCGGGGAAAGGTGTCTTGCAGTTCCTCCACCAACGGGTTGGGGTCGTCCCCCAGGAGGATGGCGCAGACACCCCGGTGACTCTGGGCTACCAGGATCGCTCCCAGGGAACATTGGCCCACGGCGAAGCGGATATCGGTGTTGGGCCCACCGGCGCGGTAGTCGCTGGGTTTCATGCCCAGCAACTGGTCCGCGGCTTCATAGAAGCGACTGTTGGAGTTGAAGCCGGCGTCGTACAGCGCTGTGGTCACCGAGTGTCCGCTTTGCAGATGGCCGCGGACTTTGCGCGAGCGTTGCGCATTGGCGTAGCCCCGCGGTGTGAGCCCGGTGGCAGCCTTGAACACCCGGTGGAAGTGATAGCTGCTGACGCCCGCGTGCTGCGCCAGTTGTTCCAGGCTGGGAGCCGATTCGGCAGCTTCAATCAGCCGGCAGGCGGCAGCCACCAGCGCCGCATGGTGCGCGGCGACCTGGGTCTGGTCGCTGGCTTGACGCTTGCTCGGACGATAGCCCGCCGCTTCGGCCTGTTGGGCGCTGTCGAAGAACTCGACGTTTTCCGCTTTCGGCAGGCGCGACAGGCTGCTGGGACGGCAGTACACCCCCGTGGTCCGCACGGCATAGACGAACCTGGCATCGGCGCTGGCGTCGCGTTTGAGCACGGCCTGCCAACGTGGGTCCTGTTCAATCTGTTGTTTGCGTGTCAGGGCATTCATGGTCGGTGCTCGACGGGGAGTGGCGGTCAGATTAACGGCCCGGGCCCCGTTCGGCACTCCGGGGCTTGCGGTTGAATTCCACGTCTCAGCCGGCGTGGCGAAAGGTCAGGTTGATCCGTTGCCGGCCGAGCAGGGAATGGCTGCCGTCCTTGAGGGGCAGCACCCCGTGATAGCGCAGGCGATCGACGCCGCCCCAGACCACCACATCACCGTGGAGCAACGGCACCCGCTGGCTCTTGTCGCCGCGCTGCTGGCCGCCGAAAAGAAAGATCGCCGGCAGACCAAGGGACAGGGAGACGATGGGCGCGCTGTAGTCGCGCTCGTTCTTGTCCTGGTGCAGGGACATCTTCGCTCCTGGCTGGTAGCAGTTGATCAGGCACGAGTCGGGATTGAAGCCTTTGAAATCGGCGGCATCGGCTGCCATCTCCGCCAGTTGTCGGAACACCTCGGGCATTGCCGGCCAGGGCTGTTGGCTCTGCGGATCAATGGGACTGTAGCGATAGCCGTTGCTGTCGGTGGTCCAGCCCAATTGGCCGCAACTGCTCAAACCGACAGACATGGTGAAGCCGCCTGGCGTGATCATGTGGCGAAACGGCGCCGCGGCAAGCACGGCGTCGAGCTGAGGCAGCAGTGCTTCGATCCAGGGGAGGGCGAAGCCGCGCAAGACCCTGGATTGTGGGCCCAGCGCTTCGATGCGGGCCGGCTGTTGCAGGTCGCTGTCACTGAACAGCCCGAGGTTGGCGGGCCCGCCGTCATTACAACGCATCGTGAAAAATCACTCCAAGGGTGTGGCGCTGGCCGCTGTCAACGCGGCTGACACCATGGCGCAAGGTCACTCGATAGGGCCCGCGCGCTCCGACTACTGGGCGATGATGCACGGCGAATACCAGGCCATCACCCTGCTTCAGACCAATGACCTGTGGCCGTGATTGCATGCGCGGGCGCTGTTCGGTGAGCACCAGTTCGCCGCCGCTGAAATCGGTTCCCGGCTGTGAGAGCAGGAAGGCCACTTGCAGGGGGAAAACGTGTTCGCCATACAGATCCTGATGCAAGCAGTTGTAGTCCCCAGGGCCATATTGCAGGAGCAATGGGGTCGGGCGCAGTTGCCCGGCGCCATGGCAGCGCTGGATGAATGCGCAATGCTCCGACGGGTAGTGAACGTCGATGTTCATCAGGCGGTTCCAGCGGTTGGCCTGGTCGAGGGCCTGCTCGATGCAGGCCCAATCCAGTTGTTGCAGGCGATCATGGAGCGATGAGGCGGGCATGGCGGGAGTGTCCTGGGCAGTAAGAGTCTGGCCAGTCTGCGGCTGGGGTGCCTGCTGAACACTCCGTTGCTTGCGCTTGAATCGGTCGCGGGGAGGGCGGCTCTACAACGCTTTGCTGACGCTGACGTCGCTGATGACGTCGTCGGACTGGCCATGCAGGGCTTCCAGGGCGGCCAGGGCCTCTTCCTGAGTGCCGTTTTCAAGTTGGGCAAATTCGAAGCGGCGCTCACCATTGAGCTTGTATTTGATGACGTACTTGGTGGTCTGGGGCACGGGGCTACCTGTTGTCGCGAGGAGTTTGGGGCTTAGCGCAGTTTCGAGCTGGAGCGACGAATGATGCGGATCGAGTGAGTCAGGTTCGGCTTGCGGGTCACGCTGATGGGGCGCCGGTTGACGGTGTCGATGGTGATATTCCAGAAGCCGGTGCTGGGGGCGGTGATCTTGGCGGGGAACTTGTCGAAGGCTCCGCCGTGATAGGTGTGACGGCCGCCATTCTTGAAGCTGCGGAAATTGGCGTCGCTCATCAGGCGAATGTTGCAGACCTGGGAGCATTCGATGACGACGATATCGTCTTCGTTCAGGTGCTCGCGCTGGTGGATGAATTTCATGGGCGCCTCCAGAAGGGCTATATCTACAAAAACAAAACGTTGGCGTGGGCGATGGCGCAGTTTATCAGGCCCAAAGGGTTATTATTCGGCCCCAGCCTCGGGCTTTGACAATTTAAAACAGTTATTTGGATTTTTATCGGCGATAAAGCCGTGCCTCTGGAGAAAAACAGCGCCTTTGCTGTCGGAGGGACTTTTATTGGAGATTTTATATGAAGCGCTGGGTGTGGGTTCTGGCCTTGGCCATCAGCGGTTGTGCCTCCGTCTCGGATATCAACCAGACGCCGCCGACCCTGAGCGTCATCTCTGGCAAGAAGCCCCAGGATTACGCCAAGTGCCTATCTGGGAAGCTTTCCGACAGCCGTGGCGCACTGCAGGTCGAGCCGCGCAAGGAAGGTTACCGGGTGATCGTGCCCCAGAGCCTGTCGGCGGCTCCGGCGGCGGTGTTCTACATCGATGAACGCTCGGGCGGCAGTAGCATCAAACTGCACGAGCAAATGTCCAACAACCCCCTGCGGCCACAGGATGTGCGCAAGGCAGGAGAGGCCTGTATCTCTGGCTGACCCCAAGCCCAGGGCCTTGCCAGGGCCTGTGACTGCTCTGGTGAGCAGCAACAGCTAGCCGCACCAATTTCGCATTGTCGCTATGGATCGATTGCCCTACTATTTGTGTGCTTATGCCGACTGGGTCTAAGCATATAACTAGAATAATGGAGTCCATATGATCCCACTGGATCGAATGCTATTGAGTGGCCTGATGCTGCTGTTTGTGCAATCTGCCCACGCCGTGGATGGGCAGAAAGTTTTCACCCGGGGCGGCACCCAGCCAGGGGCAACAGCCTGCCAGGCCTGTCATGGGGCTGATGCGATGGGCCTGGCCCCCGCCGGGTTCCCGCGTCTTGCCGGCTTACCGGCAGGCTATCTCGCCAAACAGCTGCATGACTTTCGCAGCGGTGCGCGCAGCAGCCCGGTCATGCAGCCTCTTGCCAAGGCATTGAGCGAAGACGAAATCAGCGCCGTGACCGGCACCCTCGCGGCCATGCCCGGGCCGAAAACCCAAGCGGTCGGCCGTAGTCAAGTCGCCAGCGGCGTCGGTGAGCGCCTGGCCTTGCGTGGCGCCTGGGAGCGGCAGGTTCCCGAATGTGTAAGTTGCCACGGGCCTGGCGGTGTCGGTGTCGGTGTGGCTTTTCCGCCCCTGGCCGGGCAGCCGGCCGGCTACCTGGTGGCGCAACTCAATGCCTGGCGTGATGGCAGTCGGCACAACGACCCCAATGACCTGATGGGGCATGTTGCCAAGTCCTTGAGTGCTGAAGAAGTCACCGCAGTGGCGGATTACTTTGCCAGCTTGAAACCTCAGGAGGCGCGGCCATGAAACCATTGATTGCAGGATCGTTGATGGCATTTCTTGCGGTTCAAGTGCAGGCGGCTTCCATTGCCATGGAAGATCAGTCGCAGATACCGGCGCCAAGCGCTTCCGTTCATGCCGAGTACTTCCAGTCGCCGGCCGAGAGTGAGTTGCCGGACAATGCCTACGGCAGGCTGGTGCGCGAAGGTCATGCCTTGTTTGTCGACACCAAGCGCCTGGCGCCGCAGTACGTGGGCAATGGGCTCAATTGCAGCAACTGTCACCTTGACCAGGGCCGTCTGGCCAACTCCGCGCCGCTTTGGGGCGCCTATCCGATGTACCCCGCCTACCGCAAGAAGAACGACAAGGTGAACACCTTTGCCGAACGCTTGCAGGGCTGCTTCCAGTTCAGCATGAATGGTGGCAAGCCGCCGGCGGCGGACAGTCCGGAGATTACCGCGCTGTCGGTATATGCCTACTGGTTGGCGAGCAAGGCGCCCCTGGGTGTGGAGTTGCCTGGAAGGGGGTACCCCGATGTGGCCCAGCCCGCTAAGGGCTATGACCTCAAGCAGGGCGCGGCGGTGTATCAGGCGCAGTGCGCGGTCTGCCATGGCGAGCAAGGCCAGGGCCAGAAAGCCGGGACGGACTATGTGATGCCGCCGCTCTGGGGCAAGGATTCCTATAACTGGGGAGCGGGGATGCATCGGATCAATACCGCAGCGTCCTTTATCAAGCACAACATGCCACTGGGCAAGGGCGGCAGCCTGAGCGACCAGCAGGCCTGGGACGTGGCAGCCTTCGTCAACAGCCACGAGCGGCCGCAGGATCCGCGCCTGGTGGAGGGCTCCATCGAGAAGACCCGAGTCAAATTCCACGCCAATGACGGGGTAAATTTGTACGGTCAGACGGTAGAGGGCGTGCTGATAGGCCAGGGCATCCGATAAACTATCCCTCATCGTCAACGATGCCGCCCGGGTTCAAACCTTGGCGGCATCGTCTTTTTGGGAGAAAGCATGAAGCGGGAACACGTCAGGGAAAAGCATGCAGAGGGCTTGATCTCTGCCACCCACGTGATTCAGAACCCGGCCAATTCCGGGGAATGGATTGTGTTTTTCAAGAAGAGCGCCGGGCGCAGCTACTTTCTGGTGGATGAGAGCGACGAGGTGGAATCCTTTTCCCGTCTTGACGATCTGATTGAAACCATTCGCGGCCTGGGCATCAAGTTCGCCGAGATTCACATGTAGTGGCGCGTTCGCCCACTACTTGCAGACGACTATCACGCTACGGCTTTTGTAGTTGCCAACGTCGACTCCCAGGGTCTTGTCACTTTCCTTGGGGGCAGGTGTGCCTTCGGTGCTGACGATCTGATAGCCAGTGCCGGCGCAGGACGCTTCGGCTTTTTCATAGCAACTGGCCCAGGAGCCGGCTTCCCCGGAGCAATCGATGCTCAGGCCTTGTTCGCCATTGGTCAGATAGGTGTTGGAAGCCGTGGCGCATCCGGTCAGAGCCAGTACAGCGGTGACTGCGAGAAGTCTGTTCATGGGGATTTCGTCGTCTGGAAGAGGGATGTCTTGGGGGGGGGTGGGTATCGATGTGGCGATGCTATAGCTAATGGCCATTTCGGTACAGCGCATCACCTTAGTCCGCGAGCGTTGGCGAAAAGTGCCACGCCTGGATATGACGGACCTTGAATCGGGCATTTCGGGGGTATTTCGCTGCCATTGAAGGTGCCATCAGTGTCGCGTGGAAAATGCAATTGAGCGTGCCCTTATGGGCTTGCCCGGAAAGCGTCTCGACTTGGCCGGTCAAGGCGCTCAGGCACCGGTTTACAAGCCCTGTGAGGTGATGAAGGTTTACGCCATGCGCTATCTAGAGGATGCTGCGGAACTATCTGGCGCTTTATTTCTCTATGATGGCAGCGGTTAGCCAGCGCGGGGCATTGTAAGGTGCACGCCGCCTGATTAGACTGCGCCGAAACTCGTACGCACAGCCTTTTTAAGGACTCATATGATCAAGAAATGCTTGTTCCCAGCAGCCGGTTACGGTACTCGCTTCCTGCCAGCGACTAAAGCCATGCCTAAAGAAATGCTGCCGGTGGTGAACAAGCCACTGATCCAGTACGGCGTTGAAGAAGCGCTGGATGCTGGACTGACTGAAATCTCCATAGTGACCGGCCGTGGCAAGCGCGCCCTCGAAGACCACTTCGACATCAGTTACGAGTTGGAAAACCAGATCAAGGGCACCGATAAGGAAAAATACCTGGTCGGTATCCGCAAACTGCTGGACGAGTGCTCGTTCTCCTACACTCGCCAGACCGAAATGAAAGGTCTGGGCCACGCCATTCTTACCGGTCGCCCGCTGATCGGTGACGAACCCTTCGCCGTGGTGCTGGCGGACGACCTGTGTGTCAACCTTGAAGGCGACGGCGTACTGACCCAGATGGTCAAGCTGTACAAGCAGTTCCGCTGCTCGATCGTGGCCATCCAGGAAGTCGATCCGCAGGAAACCAACAAGTACGGCGTGATCGCCGGCGAGATGATCCGTGACGACATCTACCGCGTTCACAGCATGGTCGAGAAGCCAAAGCCGGAAGACGCTCCATCGAACCTGGCGATCATCGGTCGTTACATTCTGACTCCGGATATCTTCGATCTGATCGAGCAGACCGAGCCGGGCAAGGGGGGTGAAATCCAGATCACCGACGCCCTGATGAAGCAGGCGCAGAACGGCTGTGTAATGGCCTACAAGTTCAAGGGCAAGCGTTTCGACTGTGGTGGCGCCGAGGGTTACATCGACGCGACCAACTTCTGCTTCGAGAACTTCTACAAGACCGGCAAGGCGTACTGATAGCCGCTGCACGGGTTTGTCGGAAAAGCCACCTTCGGGTGGCTTTTTCATTTGTCGTCCTTATGTAGATCCTCTGCGCTGACCCAATCGCCATCTGCGGTTATGCTTGTCAGCCTGCCTGGGAGAGTGAAATGGCCTACGATTTTGATCTTTATGTAATTGGTGCCGGTTCCGGCGGTGTGCGTTGCGCGCGCTTTGCCGCGGGTTTCGGGGCGAAAGTCGCGGTGGCCGAAAGCCGCTATCTGGGCGGTACCTGTGTCAACGTCGGCTGTGTGCCGAAAAAACTCCTGGTGTACGGTGCCCACTTCGCTGAAGACTTCGAGCAGTCCTCGGGTTTTGGCTGGTCCCTGGGCGAGGCGGACTTTGATTGGGCGACCCTGATCGCCAACAAGGATCGCGAAATCAATCGCCTTAACGGCATCTACCGCAATCTGCTGGTCAACAGTGGTGTGACCCTGCACGAAGGCCATGCCAAGTTGATCGATCCCCATCAGGTGGAGGTCAATGGCCAGCGCTACAGTGCCCGGCACATCCTGATTGCCACGGGCGGCTGGCCGCAGATTCCGGATATTCCCGGCCGCGAGCATGCCATCAGTTCCAATGAGGCGTTCTTCCTCAAGGCTTTGCCCAAGCGTGTCCTGGTGGTGGGCGGTGGTTATATTGCGGTGGAGTTTGCCGGGATCTTCCACGGCCTGGGTGCCGATACCCAGTTGCTGTATCGCGGTGATCTGTTCCTGCGTGGCTTTGATGGCGCGGTGCGCAAGCACTTGCAGGAAGAGCTGACCAAGCGCGGCCTGGGGCTGCAATTCAATGCGGATATCGAGCGCATCGACAAGCTGGCCGATGGCAGCCTGGAGGTCACCCTCAAGGATGGTCGCAAGCTAGTGACGGATTGCGTGTTCTACGCCACTGGGCGTCGGCCGATGCTCGACAACCTGGGGCTGGAGAATACCGGCGTCAAACTCGATAAGCGCGGCTTTATCGAGGTTGACGATCAGTACCAGAGCAGCGAGCCGTCGATTCTGGCCATTGGCGATGTGATTGGGCGTGTGCAACTGACGCCTGTGGCCCTGGCGGAAGGCATGGCCGTGGCTCGGCGTCTGTTCAAGCCGGAACAGTACCGCCCGGTGGATTACCGGATGATTCCGACGGCGGTCTTCAGCTTGCCGAATATCGGCACCGTTGGCTTGACCGAAGAGCAGGCGCGCGAGGCGGGGCACAAGGTGCAGATTTTCGAAAGCCGCTTCCGGCCGATGAAGCTGACCCTGACCGACTGCCAGGAGCGCACCTTGATGAAGCTGGTGGTGGACGCCGACAGTGACAAGGTACTGGGGTGCCACATGGTTGGGCCTGATGCCGGGGAAATCGTCCAAGGCCTGGCGATCGCCCTGAAGGCGGGAGCCACCAAGCGCGATTTCGACGAAACCATCGGGGTGCATCCGACGGCTGCCGAAGAGTTCGTTACCATGCGTACCCCTGTCGCGGACTGATCACGAGTCCGCGGGTGTGTCTGGCTGCGCCTTGGTTGCCGCAGCCAGGCGCAGCGCCTCGAGGCCGACCTCGGCCTTGGTGGCGCGCAACTCCATCTCCTTGCTCAATCGAGCCTGTTTGTCGGCTCTTTCCTTGAGTGCCTGAATCTCCTCCGAGGCGACGCGCAAGCGTTCCTGAAGCAGGGTGCCGGCGCTGTCCTGGCGCGCCAGTTGTTCGTTAAGCAGTGCCTGCGATACAGCGCTCTTGCTCGCTGCGTCCTGGGCCTGCTTGAGCTCCTTGTGGGTGGCTCGCTGCTCGCTGAGCAGGCGTTCGTTGTCGCGATGCAGTTGGGTGATTTCGTCCTGGCGTACCAGTGCGCTCTGCTGAGCCTGGCGCAGCTCCATCTGCACCTGTTGGATCTGGCCTTCGTGGCGACGCAGTTCCTGTTCGCGTTGTTCCTTGCTGGCGGCGCGGTAGTGCTCTAGAGCGTCCCTTGCATGCAGGTGTTTTTCTTCCAGGGAGCGGATCTGTTGCTCCTTGTCTTCCAGACGCAGGTGGCAATCCTTCAAAGCCTGATTGAGTTCGGCGTTGCGGGTTTGTTCGCTCTGCAGCATGGAGCGGGTGTCTTGCAGGGCGGCACTTTCCCCGGCCAGGGCGCTGGCCTGGATCTGTAGCTGCTGCTGCAGTTGTTCCTGGGTGTGCCGCGCTTGCTCCAGTTGTTGCTCGAAGGCCTGCTTCTGTTGTTCGGAGTGGGCGAGGGCCTGTTCCAGAGGTTCCTGGGCCTGCTCTTGCAGGCGTTGAGCCAGTCGTCCTACCAGTTCACTCAACTCCTCATCCAGTGGCACCGGGCCCGCATCTCGGCGGCTGGTGCCGTCATCCAGCTCCTTCAAATAGCGGTGGATGGTGGTTTTCGAGCCGGTATTGCCCATTTCTATGCGTACTGCATCGATGCTGGGGTGTTCGCCGCGGGCAAGAATCGCCTGACGCGCTTTCTTCACCACCGCCTTGTTTATGCCTCCGCGAGCCATGGCTCCTCCAACGATTTAATACTGTGATACATGGTATGTAATTAGTGATTATTATACAGGTAGGTAAAGTTTCAAGATAGAGAGAATATGACCTGGGATATTGTAGTATTACCCAGTGTCATGGGGCGTTCGGCGCTTCTTTGTCTTTTCGCTGGCGTACATCTGTCGGGGTTGAACTGTCATGAGTGAGCTGGAGCGTTACCTGCAAGCCGCTACCCGCGATAACACCCGTCGCAGTTATCGGGCGGCGATCGAGCATTTCGAGGTGCAGTGGGGCGGGTTCCTGCCGACGACGGCGGAGAGCGTGGCCCGTTATCTCGCGGCTTACGCCGGGGAGTTGTCGATCAACACCCTGAGGTTGCGCCTTTCTGCACTGGCTCAATGGCACAACAGCCAGGGTTTTGCCGATCCGACCAAGGCGCCAGTGGTACGCCAGGTGTTCAAGGGCATTCGTGCGTTGCATCCAGTGCGCGAGAAACAAGCCGAGCCCTTGCAGTTGCAGCATCTGGAGCAGGTGATTGCCTGGCTTGACGAGGAGGGGGCAGCCGCTGCCGCCGAAGGCCGTCAGGCCGACCTGTTGCGAGCGCGCCGCGACCGGGCGCTGATCCTGCTGGGGTTTTGGCGGGGTTTTCGCAGTGATGAACTGTGTCGCCTGCAGGTCGAGGATGTGCAAGCCATGGCCGGTTCCGGCATCAGCCTCTATCTGCCGCGCAGCAAGGGTGATCGCGACAATCTGGGGCGCACCTTTCACACGCCGGCGCTGCAGCGTCTGTGTCCGGTACAGGCCTATGTCGAGTGGATCAACGGCGCCGCACTGGTGCGCGGCCCAGTGTTTCGCAGCATCGACCGCTGGGGCCACCTGAGCGAACAGGGGCTGCACGCCAATAGCGTGATTCCATTGCTGCGCCAGGCTCTGGAGCGTGCCGGCATCGACGCCGAGCATTACACCAGCCACTCCCTGCGCCGTGGGTTTGCCACCTGGGCCCACCGCAGCGGTTGGGACCTCAAGTCCCTGATGAGCTATGTGGGCTGGAAGGACCTGAAGTCCGCCATGCGCTATGTCGAGGCCAGCCCGTTCATGGGGATGGCACTGATTGATCCGAAGCCGGTTCGCCAGTAGTCAGAGGTTTCTTCTATTAATACTGTCGGCTGATAGCCAAAACCAATCGGTAGCATCAGGTTTGCCAATGAGCCAAGCGGAGACTCATTGGTTAGGATTCTCTCCATCAAGTTTTCACCCAATGTTTTCAACCACTGATGGAGAGTCAACGATGCCTATCATCAACAGCCAAGTTAAACCGTTCAAAGCTACCGCATTCAAAAACGGCGCATTCGTCGAAGTGTCGGACGCTGATCTGAAAGGCAAATGGTCTGTCGTGTTCTTCTACCCGGCTGACTTCACCTTCGTTTGCCCAACCGAGCTGGAAGACCTGGCCGACAACTACGCCGAGTTCCAGAAGCTGGGTGTTGAGATCTACAGCGTTTCCACCGACACCCACTTTGCTCACGCTGCCTGGCACAACACCTCGCCAGCCATCGGCAAGATCCAGTACACCATGATCGGCGACCCAACCCTGGCCATCTCTCGCAACTTCGACGTGTTGATCGAAGAAGCCGGTCTGGCTGACCGCGGCACCTTCGTGATCAACCCGGAAGGCCAGATCAAGATCGTTGAAATCAACGATGGCGGCGTAGGCCGTGACGCTTCCGAGCTGCTGCGCAAGATCAAGGCCGCTCAATACGTTGCCGCGCACCCAGGCGAAGTCTGCCCAGCCAAGTGGAAAGAAGGCGAGGCCACCCTGGCTCCGTCCCTGGACCTGGTCGGCAAGATCTAAGTCCATGTTTGACTCCAGGGCGGTGATCCGCACCTAAGTAAGCTGCACCGCCCCCAAAACGCCCGGGCGAGATTCGCTCGGGCGTTTTTTTTTACCGAATCATCTCTTTATTCAGAACATGGAAATCGCCCGTATGTTGGACGCCAATCTTAAAGCTCAGTTGAAGTCATACCTGGAACGGGTCACCCAGCCGATCGAGATCGTCGCCTCCCTCGACGACGGTGCGAAATCCCAGGAAATGCTCGAGTTACTCAAAGACATTGTCAGTCTTTCCAACCAGATTACGTTGCTCGACAACGGTACCGATGGGCGCAAGCCGTCGTTCTCGTTGAATCGCCCGGGAAGTGATATCAGCCTGCGTTTCGCCGGCATTCCCATGGGCCACGAATTCACCTCGCTGGTGCTGGCCCTGTTGCAAGTCGGCGGTCACCCATCGAAAGCCAGCGCTGAAGTGATCGAACAGATCCGCTCGCTCAAAGGTGAGTTCAACTTCGAGACCTACTTCTCGCTGTCTTGCCAGAACTGCCCGGACGTGGTCCAGGCCCTGAACCTGATGGCGGTGCTCAACCCGAACATCCGTCATGTGGCGATCGACGGCGCGCTGTTCCAGGCCGAAGTTGATGAACGCAAGGTCATGGCGGTGCCCAGTGTCTACCTCAATGGCGTGAACTTCGGCCAGGGTCGCATGGGGTTGGAAGAGATCCTCGCCAAACTCGACACCGGTGCGGTAGAGAAGCAGGCGCAGAAGCTCAACGCCAAAGAGGCCTTCGATGTGCTGGTGGTCGGCGGCGGTCCAGCCGGCGCTGCGGCAGCCATCTACGCCGCTCGTAAAGGCATTCGTACCGGGGTCGCGGCCGAGCGCTTCGGCGGCCAGGTACTGGATACCATGGCCATCGAGAACTTTGTTTCGGTGAAAGAGACCGAAGGGCCAAAACTGGCCGCGGCACTCGAAGAGCACGTCAAGCAATACGACGTCGACATCATGAACCTGCAGCGTGCCAGTGCCCTGGTGCCGGCCAAGGAAGTGGGCGGTCTGCATGAGATTCAGTTTGAAAGCGGCGCCAGCCTGAAGGCCAAGTCGGTGATCCTGGCGACGGGTGCCCGCTGGCGTGAAATGGGTGTGCCGGGTGAGCAGGAGTACAAGGCCAAGGGCGTGTGTTTCTGCCCGCACTGCGATGGTCCGCTGTTCAAAGGCAAGCGGGTGGCGGTGATTGGTGGCGGTAACTCCGGCGTCGAAGCGGCGATCGACCTGGCGGGTATCGTCAGCCACGTAACCTTGCTGGAGTTCGACAGCAAGCTGCGGGCCGATGCCGTGTTGCAACGCAAGCTGTACAGCCTGGCCAACGTCAAGGTCATTACCAGTGCCCTGACCAGTGAAGTGAAGGGTGATGGGCAGAAGGTCACCGGCCTGGCCTACAAGGATCGCGATTCGGGTGAGTTCCACACGGTGGACCTGGAAGGCATCTTTGTGCAGATCGGCCTATTGCCCAACACCGATTGGCTCAAGGGCGCGGTGGAACTGTCGCCCCGTGGCGAGATCATCGTCGATGCCCGTGGCGAGACTTCGCTGCCTGGAGTATTTGCTGCCGGTGACGTAACGACAGTGCCCTTCAAGCAGATCGTGATTGCGGTGGGCGAGGGCGCCAAGGCCTCCCTCAGTGCATTCGATCACTTGATCCGCACATCAGCACCGGCTTGATCGGCCGCTGAAAAAACAAAACCCCATGAGCTTGGCTCATGGGGTTTTTTATTGCTGTGCTGGTAGGCGTCGGTTGGCCGCTGAAGAGGCCCTTGGGCCTTGCGCCGTTGAGGACGCGTTCGCTGGCAGGCCAGCGCCTACACAGGCCGGCTCTGTACCGGCAAAGGGTTACAGCGGCGCCGGCTGGATGATCTCGACCCAGTAGCCATCCGGGTCCTTGATGAAGGCCAGGCTCTTCATGCGGCCGTCATTCAGGCGCTTCTGGAAGTCGCAGCCCAGGGTCTCGAAACGTTCGCAGGCAGCGACAATGTCCGGCACCGAGATGCAGATATGACCAAAGCCACGCGGGTCGGTGTTGCCGTTGTGATAGGCGAAGTCCGGGTCGTTCTCGGTGCCGTGGTTGTGGGTCAGTTCGAGAATTCCGGGGATCGACTTCATCCATTCGGTACGGGCCGCAGCGTCGGCCGGAATCTGCGACTTGTCCACCAGTGCGAGGAAGTACAGGCTGAATTCGGCTTCGGGGAAATCGCGTTTTTCCACCAGGGAAAAGCCCAGGACCCGGGTGTAGAAGTCCAGGGAGCGAGTGATGTCCTTGACCCGCAGCATGGTGTGGTTGAACACGAAACGGGCAGTGGCTGGGTCCGGTTGGGCAGTCACGCCGGGGAAAGTGTTGAGTTCGTTAAGGCTCATGGGCCCTCCAGAAGAAAGTGCGGCAAAGGCTTCCCGCGAGGGCGGGGAAGTCCTTGGCAGGCAATGGTTCGGACATCCTTGGAATCGGGCAATGATACGCAACTGGGCAGGATGGCGCCAAACCCAAAGCTCCTGATCTATTGCCCATTCCTGGCGCCAGGCTCAGACTTCAAGGCCTGTTCCTCAAGTGTGCCAGTCCATGATCGAGTCGTTTAAAACCCAGGCTGCGGGCCTGTTGCTGCTGATGTTTGCGGGCGCTGTCCAGGCGCAACCGGAGGTTGCCTGGCCCGAGGGCTGGACCGTGGAGCCAGTGCCCGTCCAGGAGGCGGATCAGGCCGCCCAGGTTTCCCGGCAGCGGGCGGTGAAGAACGATGCCGCGGGCAATCCGCAACTGGTCATGGAGTTGACCATGACCCAGGTGGAGAGTGGGCATGTAGTCAATCTTCAAGGGGTATTGCTGGAAATGCGCAAGTCGGTACAGAAAGACTTTGCCCGAGGCGGATATCAGAGTGTCTGTAACAAGATTCATGCCGCGCAGTTGAGTCGTCTCGACGCTCTGGAGACCACTTGTACCATTACCCAGAATGGGCGACATGTGTTGTCGCAAACACTGGTGGCGGCGCTGGATGGGGATAAGGCTTATGTACTTTCATACGCCGGCCAAGCAGCGGCTTATGCCGACAGTCAGGATCAAATACTCGCTGTACGAAATAGCCTCAAACTTTAAGGAAAAATCTGAAATAGTCGGTTTGCTTTTCGCGTGTGGCGAGTTCGTTATCGAAAAGGCATTAAGCGAGTAGTTGGTTCGGGGCTGGCCTTATTGCAAGGTCTATCATGGGCTGGCTCATCGCCAGCAGCTGGGCTGGATCTTCCCTTAGATTCAAGTCGTAATAAGAATATTCTTATCAATGTAAAAGGCCCTGCATATGCAGGGCCTTTTTCAGGTTGCGGCTTTGTTCAAGCGCGCAGCCAGGAATCCACAGTGGCAGCACCGTACTGTTCTTTCCAAGCTTTCAGGCCGCGATGATTGCCGCCCTTGGTTTCAATCAGTTCACCGGTGTGCGGGTTCTGATAGACCTTCACCACGCGTGCGCGGCGCTGTTTAGGGGCGTTGGCCTGTGGCAGGCCGCCTTTGCCCAGGTTGGGATCAAGGATTGCGATGATGTCACGCAAACTCTTGTCGTAGGATTTCATCAGGGCCTGGAGTTTCTCTTCGAACTCGATTTCCTTTTTGAGTCCGGCGTCATTCTTCAGGGATTCAAGCTGCGCGAGCTGTTCTTGAAGTGCTTTTTCTGCAGCACGAAATTCAGCAAGTCTGGACAATATCTTCACTCCAATAGTCTATTTTGGCTGATACAAACCACAAACAAAGCTATAAGCCATAAGCCGGTTAAGGCTCGATTAAGTGGCCTACCTGTGAATCTTGTACAGGCGGGAAAAATTGTAGTAGTTAATGGCGCGCGAGTAAATCAGGTTGTTCTTGTTCAAGCCTGTATTTGCCAATTTAATCAAATTGGTGCATGTCCCGAGTTATCGGTATCGAGTACTTGATGTTCTGGTATGGCCATTTAATGGCGCGCAACGGTCGCAACAAATTCTGCACTGGGCATGGGGCGTCCGAATAAATAACCCTGCAGGAAATCCACCCCTTGAGCTGCGAGGTAATCCCGTTGTTCGGCAGTTTCAATACCTTCGGCGACGATGCCCAGATCGAGTTTGGCCGAGAGTTGGATAATGCTGTCGAGTATATGCAGCGACAGTGCGTCGGCACCGATCATGGCGACGAAGCTCTGATCGATCTTCAAGTAATCGACATTGAACTGACGCAGATAACCCAGACTGGAATGCCCGGTGCCGAAGTCGTCGATGGCGATCATTACCCCGAGCTCATGCAAGGCGGCAAACAGCTGCAGGGTGGTGGCCGTGGGCTCGATCAGCTCGCGTTCGGTCAACTCCAGTACCAGGATCACTTTGCCGGGAGGGAAGGCGGCGAGAAACTCCCGACAGTCCTCCAGCAACTGCAGGTCATGACAGTGACTGGCGGTGATGTTGATGCCGATATGAAAACCGTCAGTGAAGTCGGCAGCGTGGGGGGCCAACGCCTGCATCGTCTGCTGCATCAGTGAACGAGTCATGGGCACGATCAGCCCCGAGTGTTCGGCGAAGGGGATGAACAGGTCCGGACGCACCAGCCCCTCTTTCGGATGTTGCCAGCGCATCAGCACTTCAATGCCGGCCCATTGCAGCGTGTCGCCGCGCACCACCGGCTGAAAGTATGGAATGAATTCCCGGGCTTCCAGTGCCCGGCGCAATTCATGGCTGGGAGAGGCGGAGCGCTTTTGCAGCCAATGGGCCAGGACACCGGCGGCGGCACCGAGAAACACCAGCAGGCTGAACAACGCCGGATACTGGCTTTTCATGTATTTCCAGGTGTCCCCCTCGGGAAATCCGGCACTGACGCTGTAGGGATAGCGTGATGAGCTTAATTGCTCGCTGGCCACTGCTGCCAGTGGCGGCGCGCCGTCGTGGACCCTGCCGTCACTGGACAACCAGTGCTCGCCCACCTGCAGTTGCAAATGGGCGAAGCGGCTGATCAGGCGCAGGGCGTTGGTCAGGTGATAACCGTCGATGGTCGCCAGGGCCGAGCGCTCGCCCTCACTCCAGCGGTAGACCAGCAGCGCGGTGTTGGGGGTGATGGGGTTGCCACTCATGAGCCAGAGCCGGCCATCAACGTAGTCCCGGGGCTCGAGGGGTACCGGATAGTTGCCCAGCAATGAACTGCAATAGTTGTTGTTGCGCCACACCAGGTTGGTCGAGCGCACGAATGGCCGGCGAGTCACCTGGTCGCGCAGGGCCAGTTGCCGGACCTCGTCGCACTCCAGGCCTGCCTGGGGCAGCAGCGCCCTGGCGGCGATGTCGGTGTTGTCCAGCATCAGGTCGAACTGGCGAACGGCTTCTTCGGCGGTTTCCAGGCTACTGCGTACCAGCGCTCGTTCGGCCTGGGCATAGAGAATGACGACCCCCAGTGCGATGGGGAGCACAATCGCCAGCAATGTCCAGAGTGTGCGGGTAGAGCGCTTTAGCGGACCTTTGGCGGTCAGGGGCATGGATCGAACCTGTGGAAGAGGAGGGGCCTGCCAGCGTGTGGCTGCCGCAGCAGGGGCAGCAGCCTCCTGGTGTTGTCTCGATCATCGCAGGATAGACGGCTTTGGATGACGATACAGGCGTTGCGCATGCTGGATAAAGGCCAGAGCTGCCGGCGATGCCTGGCGCCGGTCGAGCACGGCGATCCCCACCTGGCGCCGCACCGGCGGCGACAGGGGCTTGCTTTCATAGCGGGCGTCCGCAGCCGGGGGCAAGGACAGCTCGGCCAGAATGCTCAAGGCGTCACCCCGGGCCACGGTTTCCAGGGTGCTGAGCAGTTGCGAGCTGCGATAGCGGATGTTGGGACTCAGGCCGGCGCCGGTGAATAAGCGCGTAACCAGCTCGGCCGAGCCGGCTTCGGTAAGTACGAAGGGATCGTGACACAGCTGTTCGAGGCGGATCTGTTGCTCCCGGGCCAGGGCATGGCCTGCGGGAATCAGCGCGACCAACTGGTCCTCGATCAGTGCGAAGGTATCGAGACGCTCCTCGGGCAACACCACGAACCCCACGTCGACCCGTCGCTCCTCCAGCCATTGCAGCACCTGGCGATCCGGTCCCTCGTCGATATGCACCTCGATTCCCGGATGCTCGCGTCGGTACTCCTTGAGGATGGATGGCAACAGGTGCATGGAGGACGTGGGGCCAAAGGAGCCGATGCGCAAGGTGCCGCGCTTCATGCCCCGAGCATCGGCGGCCTCCTGCTCCAAGGTCGCTGCCAGCCCCAGCATGGCCCGGGCCCGCAGCAACAGTTGGCCACCGATATCGGTGAGCTCGACCTGGGCCTGATGGCGGCGGAACAACTCGACCCCCAGTTCCTGTTCCAGGGACTTGATGGCGTGGGACACGGCCGACTGGGTGATGCCCAGGCGCGTGGCGGCGCTGGTGAAGCCCGCAAGCTCGGCCACCCGGGAGAAGATCTCCAATTGGGTCAGGGTCATGAGTAAACGCTCATTTTACGATGATTAACTATTAGACAAAGAATGGCCTCGCAGCACAAATCCACGGCCACAGAGCAGCATGAACATGAATGAAAGCGGTATTAGCGGCCCCCTCGCGGCCGATCACGGGGACCTGGTGGTCTATTGCAAACTGGCAGCAGTGACCATGATCTGGGGCGGCACCTTCGTCGCCGGACGTTACCTGGCCGGTGGCTTTTCCCCCTTGCTGGCTGCCAGCCTGCGTTTCTTGCTCGCCAGCCTGGCCCTACTTGGCTTCATGGCGGTGGCGCGTATTGCCCTGGTCCGCCCCAGCCTCAAGCAGCTCGGCCAACTGGCACTCCTGGGGTTCTTCGGCATCTTCTTCTACAACCTGTGCTTCTTCCTCGGCCTGCAACAGGTCAACGCATCGCGGGCATCCTTGATCGTGGCGCTCAATCCTGCACTGATTGCCCTGGCGTCCTGGGCACTGTTCAAGGAGCGCCTGAGCCGGCGCAAGTTGCTGGGCATCCTGTTGTGCCTGAGCGGTGCCGCCCTGGTGATCTGCAGTCGCGATCCTTCGGCCCTGGCTGCCGGGGCAGGGGGCTGGTATGGCGACCTGTTGATACTCGGCTGCGTCCTGGGTTGGGGGGTGTACTCGCTGTTTTCCAAAGACCTCAATCAGCACCTCGGCCCGTTGCAGACCGTCACCTATTCGATCCTGATGGGAACCCTGATGCTGTGGGCCACGACCCTGGCCCGGGGCGAGTTCGACCTGCATGCCATTGTCCGCCTGGACCTGAGCCAGGGCTTGAGCCTGCTGTACCTGGGTGTCCTGGGATCGGCGCTGGCCTATATCTGGTACTACGACGGCCTGCGACGCATCGGTGCCACCCGCTCCGGAGTGTTCATTGCCCTCAACCCGCTGACGGCAGTGCTGCTGGGCGCACTGTTGCTGGGAGAGCAACTGAGCCTGGTGATGGGATTGGGCGGGGTGTTGATTCTCGGCGGCATCTACCAGTGCAACAAACCCCTTGCGGGCCAGGCGAAAAAGGCGATTTTATAGAGAATGCGGACAAAGGCTTTTACGCTGTGTAGAATCCGGTTACGCATACAATAATAAAGTCTTCTGGCAGCAGAAGCCTCGTCCCCCAGCCTGTAAGACAGGGTCGAAATGAAGATTCTCGGGTTTCAACTGATCTACGGTGACTTCCTCGCCCGCAGCGTGCGGGGTATCTCCTGCGCACCACCTTCTTTCCTCAGCATTGATAGCAACTAACGATCCGTTAATTCTAAAAATATGATGAGGCGCCAACCATGGCAGATATCTTCGAAAACCCAATGGGCCTGATGGGCTTTGAATTCATCGAATTCGCATCGCCTACCCCCAACACCCTCGAACCGATCTTCGAGATCATGGGTTTCACCAAAGTCGCGACCCATCGTTCAAAAAACGTGCATTTGTACCGCCAGGGCGCGATCAACCTGATCCTCAACAACGAGCCCCACAGCGTCGCTTCCTACTTCGCGGCCGAACACGGCCCGTCGGTGTGCGGCATGGCGTTCCGGGTCAAGGACTCGCAAAAGGCTTACAACCGCGCCCTGGAACTCGGCGCCCAGCCGATCCACATTGAAACCGGCCCGATGGAACTGAACCTGCCGGCGATCAAGGGCATTGGCGGCGCGCCGTTGTACCTGATCGACCGTTTCGGTGAAGGCAGCTCGATCTATGACATCGACTTCGTCTACCTCGAAGGCGTGGACCGCAACCCACCGGGTGCCGGCCTGAAGATCATCGATCACCTGACCCACAACGTGTATCGCGGGCGCATGGCCTATTGGGCCGGCTTCTACGAGAAGCTGTTCAACTTCCGCGAGATCCGTTACTTCGACATCAAGGGCGAATACACCGGCCTGACCTCCAAGGCCATGACCGCTCCGGATGGCATGATCCGCATCCCGCTGAACGAGGAATCGTCCAAGGGCGCCGGGCAGATCGAAGAGTTCCTGATGCAGTTCAACGGCGAGGGCATCCAGCATGTGGCCTTCCTCACCGACGATTTGGTGAAGACCTGGGACGCGCTGAAGAAGATCGGCATGCGCTTCATGACCGCGCCGCCGGAAACCTACTACGAGATGCTCGAAGGTCGCCTGCCGAACCACGGCGAGCCGGTCAATGAGTTGCAGTCCCGCGGCATCCTGCTGGACGGTTCCTCGGAAGCCGGTGACAAGCGCCTGCTGCTGCAGATCTTCTCGGAAACCCTGATGGGCCCGGTGTTCTTCGAATTCATCCAGCGTAAAGGCGACGATGGTTTCGGCGAGGGCAACTTCAAGGCACTGTTCGAATCGATCGAACGCGACCAGGTGCGTCGCGGTGTACTGGCCACCGAGTAACCCTCGGCAGGCTTGAGCACAGAGCCCGATCAGGCCATGCCTGATCGGGCTTTATTTTGCCTGTCGGTTGGCGATAGTGAATGTGTTAATGTTTCCGCCTTTGTTTCCCAGCCCTTGACCGATGCCTCGATGAAAACACCCAGACCTTCCCTGACCTTGACCCTGCTGCAGGCCCGTGAGGCCGCCATGGCATTTTTCCGCCCATCGCTGAACCAGCACGACTTGACCGAGCAGCAATGGCGGGTCATCCGCATCCTGCGCCAGAACGGTGAGCTGGAGAGCCACCAGTTGGCGAAGATGGCCTGCATCCTGCCGCCCAGCATGACCGGCGTGCTGACTCGCCTGGAGCGCGATGAGTACGTCAGCCGCCGCAAATCTCCGGAGGACCAGCGCCGCCTGTTCATCACCCTGACCGAAAAGGGCCAGGCGTGTTTCGAGTCCATGAGCGGTGACATGGAAATCAATTACCAGAAAATCCAGCAGCAATTTGGCGAGGACAAGATGCAGGCCTTGCTGGCCCTGCTCAATGAGCTGAAGCAGATCAAGCCCTGATCCCCAACGGCGCCCGAACCTGGCCTGCCCAGGCCCATGCGGGCGCGTCGATCAGTTGCGGCGTTGGCGCAGCAGGTGTTTGACCCCTTCGAGCACCAGCACCAGCACCGCCAGCCAGACCGGGATGTACGTCAGCCATTCCCCGGCCTTGATGCTTTCCCCCAGCAGCAGCGCGACAAACAGCAGCAGTACCGGCTCCACATAACTGAGCAGGCCGAACAGACTGAAGGCCAGCAAGCGACTGGCGATGACGTAGCACGCCAGCGCCGAGGCGCTGATCACCCCCAGCAGAGGAATCAGCAGGTACAGGCCGGGATGGCTGTCCACCACGGCAAATCCCTGTTCGCCTCCTTGCACAAACCACAGTGCCACCGGGATCAACAACGCCATGTCCAGCCACAGGCCGCCCAGATGATCGGTGCCCAGGCGACGCCGCAGGACGAAATACAACGGGTAGCCTACGGCCACCACCAGGGTCGCCCAGGAAAAACTGCCCACTTGATACAGCTCGTTGAGCACCCCGAGGCAGGCCAGCACCGTGGCGACTTTCTGCAAGCGCGACAGACGCTCGCCATACACGATGCGTCCGGTCAGGACCATGGTCAGTGGCAGCAGGAAATACCCCAGTGACACATCCAGGCTGTAGCCGTTGAGCGGTGCCCACATGAACAACCAGAGCTGCACCCCCACCAGGGCTGACGAGAGCAGCAGCGCCAGGCTCAGCATCGGTTTGCTCGCCACCTGTCGCAGCACTTCGCCGACCCGGTGCCACTCGCCACTGAAGATCATGAACAGGGTCATGCAGGGTAGGGTCAGCAGCATGCGCCAGCCGAAAATCTCTACCCCGGTCAGGGGCGTCAGCAGGGAGGTGTAGAAATACATGACGGCAAACAGCACCGACGCCAGGACCGATAACGCAATTCCTTTAGACACACTGTCCTCGTAATACCCGAACGCTCGGGACACATAGAAATAAGGGGGGGAGAAGCGAGGAGGAATATAGAGGGTCAGACGCGAGATATTTGCTCTGATTGCGCCATCGCGGCGGGATTTTTTCTCGTTTAAGGCCAAAGTGCAGCAGAGCCGGTTGAGCCCAAGGCCGGTGGCGCACGCCTTTGCGCCGCCACCGGCAGCGTTCAGCCCAGGTGCGGAAAACGACCGGAGACGAAATGGCTCACATCGTTGAAGCCCGGGGTCGAGGCGTGTCCCGGGGTCACCAGGGCGTCGATGAAGGCTTCATCCTCAGGGCTGATCTTCACCTCCAGGGCCCGGGTGTAGGCGTCCCACTGGGCTTCAGTGCGCGGGCCGACAATGGCCGAACTCACCGCCTGGTTATTCAGCACCCAGGCGATGGCGAACTCGACGATGCCGACCCCGCGACCCTGGGTGTATTCCTGGATCTGCTGGGCGATGCGCAGAGATTCCACCCGCCACTCGGTTTCCAGGATGCGCTTGTCCTGGCGTCCGGCGCGGCTGGCGCTGTCCGGGGCCACGTCCGGAGCGTACTTGCCGCTGAGCACACCACGAGCCAGGGGGCTGTAGGGCACGACGCCCAGGCCATAGGCCTTGGCCGCGGTAATCTGCTCGCCCTCGGCCTGGCGGTTGACGATGTTGTACAGCGGTTGGCTGATCACCGGACGGTCCACCCCCAACTGGTCGGCCACTCGAATCGCCTCGGCAATCCGCCAGCCCCGGTAATTGGACAGGCCCCAGTAGCGGATCTTGCCCTGGCGCAACAGATCGCCAATGGCCGAGATGCTCACCTCCAGCGGCGTGTCGTGGTCCTCGCGGTGCAGGTAGTAGATGTCCAGGTAATCGGTGCCCAGGCGGGTCAGGCTGGCGTCGATGCCGTTGAAGATGTGCTTGCGGCTCAGGCCGCTGCGGTTGGGCACGCCATCCGCCGGGCCGAAGCCGACCTTGGATGCCAGCACCCACTCATGACGGTGGCTGGCAATGGCCTCGCCGACAATTTCTTCGGAGCGGCCCTGGGTGTAGACGTCGGCGGTGTCGATGAAGTTGATCCCCTGGTCCCAGGCCTTGTCGATAATGCGCAGCGAGTCTTCGGTGTTGGTCTGCTCGCCGAACATCATGGTGCCCAGGGTCAGGCTGGAAACCTTGAGACCGGAATGGCCGAGGATGCGATAGCTCATGGGCGAAATCCTTGTGCTAGAGGGGTGGCCAGGGCATTTCCGGCCATTGGGGCGACCATCAAATACCACAAAGCCCGGCTTCTGCAATGCCTGAATGGCGCCTCCTGCAAGGAGATTCTGCTGTCGTGTAGGAGCCGGCTTGCCGGCGAACCGCGCAGCGGCCAGTCGCCCCGGGCCGGTGCTGGTCAGGGACACAGCGCCCGACAGCGCTGCAACACAAAGCTGTGCAGCAGGCGCACCCGCTCGGAAACCTGCAGGCGATGGGGACACAGCAGATTGAACGGCGCCGGTTCCCCTTGCCAGTCGCCGAGCAGCGGCACCAGGCGCCCGGCACGGATATCCTCGGCCACATCCAGCCGGGCCTTGTAGACAATGCCGTGGCCGGCCAGGGCCCAGCGTCGGGCCACTTCGCCGTCATCGCACAGGTAGTCGCCACGCACCGACACCTCGCGAATCTCGTCGCCACGACTGAAGCGCCAGCTGTCATAGGGTTGGCCGTTACGCAGGTAAAGCAGGGCGCTGTGGTGCGACAGTGCCTCGGGGGACTGCGGGGTACCGCAACGGGCCAGATAAGCCGGGCTGGCGCACGCCAGGCGGCGATGTTCGGGGAGAATGGGCAGGGCCACCAGACTCGAGTCCGCGGGCACGCCAAAGCGCAGGGCCACATCCACGGTGTCGCGGAACAGGTCGGCGTGGCGGTCATTGAGCCGCAGTTGCAGGCGCAGTTGCGGGTGCTCGGCCTTGAACTCGTCAAGCCAGGGCAGCAGCGCGTTGCGGCCGAAGTCCGACGGGGCCGACAGTTGCAGCACACCAGCCAGGCCCTGGCTCTGTTGCTTGAGCGCCTGTTCACCGTCCTCCAGGGTGGCCAGGGCCAGGCGCACGCTTTCCAGGTAGCGGCGCCCCTCTTCGGTCAGGCGCATGCTGCGGGTGGAGCGCGCCAGCAGGCGGCTGCCCAGGCGGGTTTCCAAACGCTTGAGGGCAATGCTGGCCGCGGCAGCCGTCATGCCCAGGGAGCGTGCGGCGGCGGATATGCTCCCGGAATCGGCGGTGCGCATGAAGATTTCCAGGTCGAGGATTGAGCTCATTAGTAAAAATCCTTTAAAGATCTTTGCGTTTTAGCGGGATTTTTCCTCGATTGGCAAGCTGTGAAGATGCAATCACCTTTACATGACCCAGGTGATCGCAATGAGTTTTTCCAACGCAAGCTTGCAGCACAAGACCGTAGTGGTGATTGGCGCCGGTAGCGGCATGGGTGCTGCCGTGGCCCGTCAGGCAGCCGCACGAGGGGCACAGGTAGTGCTGGCCGGGCGCAGCCTGGAAGCCCTGCAACGGCAGCAGGCGCAGTTGCCGCCCTCGGCCCGCAGCATCGCCGTGGACATCACCGACGCCGCCAGCCTCCGTGACCTGTTCAGCGCCGTGGGTGCCTTTGACCATCTGGTGATCAGTGCCGGTCCGGCCATCGCCGCCAAGCCCCTGGCCGACACTGACCTGCTGGATGCCCAGCGGGCTTTCGAGGTGAAGTTCTGGGGCGTGTGGCGTGCGGTCCAGGCGGCGCTGCCGACGCTCGCGCCCCAGGGCAGCATCAGCCTGACCTCGGGTCTGCTGTCGCGCAAAATGGTCCCCGGGCAAGTGCTCAAGACCACCCTCAATGCCGCCCTCGAAGCCCTGGGCAAGCACCTGGCCAAGGAACTGGCGCCGCGTCGGGTGAATGTCATCAGCCCCGGGGTCACCGACACTGAAGCCTATGCCGGGATGCCCGAGGAGGCTCGGCAGGCCATGTTCGCCCGCACCGCTGCAAACTTGCCGGTGGGCCGTGTCGGGCAGCCGGACGATGTAGCCGCGGCCTTTATCCTGGCCATGGAGAACGGTTTTATCAGCGGCAGCCTGATCGATGTCGATGGCGGTGGCCTGCTGTGAACTGGCGCTTCGATCACCTGGCGTTCAACTGCGTCCAGGGCGAGGCGTTGCAGCAGGCATTCGCCGATCTGTTGGGCCTGCAAGCGGGACGGCGTCCACCGTTTCCCTTTCCCGGACGCTGGCTGTATCAGGACCAGCAGGCGCTGGTTCACGTCATCGAACAGGCCGATTGCCCTGAGCCGCAGCTGAGCCACATCGCCTTCAGCACCCAGGAGGCGGCCGAAGCGGTATTGCGGCGGGTGCAAGCCAGTGGCCTGGAGCATCAAGTGGCGCAGGTGCCGGAAGACGGCATCTGGCAGATCTTCGTCCGCTTGCCCGGTGGCCTGGTGCTGGAGTTGGATGCTCCGGCGGCGGGGGAGTTGAGCATCAGTCACGACTACGCCCAGCAAGGTGGCGCACCGGCCTGAGGCCAGGCGTGAAAAAGCCCGTTGGAGCAGAGGCTCGAACGGGCTTTTGTCGTTGCCGGGGCTGTGTATGGCCGGGGCTTAGCGGTTCAGGGTGCGGGTCATGCGCAGCGCCAGCAGACTACCGCCGACAATCACCCCGGCCAGCAGGTACAGCGCGGCATCGGTGGAGCCGGTGCTGTCCTTGACCCAACCGACCAGATAGGGGCTGAGGAAGCCGGCCATCTGGCCCATGGAGTTGATCAGCGCCAAGCCACCGGCCGCCGCTCCGGCACTCAGCAGGGCGGTGGGCACCGGCCAGAACATCGGCAGGCCGGTGAGGGCGCCCATGGTGGCGAGGGTCAGGCCGAAGATGGCCAGGGCCGGGGTGGTGGCGAAGTTCACCGCGATCAGCAGCCCCACGGCGCCCATCAGCATCGGCACCACAAGGTGCCAGCGGCGCTCCTTGCGCAGGTCCGCCGAGCGGCCCACCAGCAGCATGAACACCGCCGCCAGCAGGTAGGGAATCGCGCTCAGCCAGCCGATTACCAGATTGTCGGCAAAGCCCAGGTTCTTGATGATCGACGGCAGCCAGAAGTTGATCGCGTAGACCCCGCTCTGGATGCAGAAGTAGATCAGGCCGAAGGCCCAGATCGCCGGATTCTTGAACACGGCTGTCAGGGAGTCACTGGCGGTTTTCGGCTGGTTGGCGGCGTCCGTGGCCTGGTCGGCCTCCAGCACCGCGCGTTCAGCCGGCGTCAGCCACTTGGCGTGGGCGAAGCTGTCGCTGAGCAGGAAGAACGCCAGGGCGCCGAGTATCACCGTGGGAATGCCCTGCAGCAGGAACATCCACTGCCAGCCGGCGAGACCGCCTTGCCCGGCAGCGAAGTGATTGAGGATCCAGCCGGAAAACGGACTGCCCAACAGGCCCGAGACCGGGATCGCCGACATGAACAGGGCCATGATCCGGCCACGGCGGAAGGTCGGGAACCACTGCGAGAGGTACAGCACCACCCCGGGGAAGAAGCCGGCTTCGGCGGCCCCGGTGAACAGGCGCAAGGTATAGAACTGGGTCGGCGTGGTGACAAACAGCAGGCAGGTGGACAGGGTGCCCCAGGTGATCATCATCAGCGCGATCCAGCGCCGTGGGCCGAACCTGTTCAGCGCCAGGTTGCTCGGTACGCCGCACAACACGTAGCCGATAAAGAAGATCCCGGCGCCCAGGCCGTAGACCGTTTCACTGAATTTCAGGGCATCGAGCATCTGCAACTTGGCGAAGCCAACGTTGACCCGGTCGAGGTAGTTGAACAGATAGCAAACGAAGATGAAGGGAATCAGGCGCAGGGTGATGCGCTTGTAGACGGCGTTCTTGTCGTCAGCCTGGGCCAGTGGGGCAGCGGCGCTCTGTGACATGGTGTGTCTCTCTTTATTATGATTTTTTGCGGTGCAAGGGTAACGTTGACCGCCCTGAGAGTCTCGGTCACACCGAGAGCGCTGTCTTTGTGCCTGCGCACAGCGATTGGCTGCCGACCCTGTGCCTCTGAACAACGTCCAAGGATCTTCCCTCTATGTTCGAACTCGATCATGACCTGGCGCAGGACATCGTCGACCGCACGATGGCCATCCTGCCCTACAACGTCAATGTCATGGACAGCCAGGGCCTGATCCTCGGCAGCGGCGAGCCGGAGCGGATCAACACCCGCCACGAAGGCGCGCAACTGGTGCTGGCCAACGGCCGCGTGGTGGAGATTGACGAGCCCACCGCGCGCCAGCTCAAGGGGGTGCAGCCGGGGATTAACCTGCCGTTGCTGCACGACCAGCGGCTGATTGGCGTGCTGGGCATCACCGGTGATCCGGCGCTGCTGCGCACCTACGCCGAACTGGTGCGCATGACCGCCGAGATGCTGGTGAGCCAGCGCCACCAGCAGGCTGAGCAGCAATGGCGGCGCCAGCGCTGCGACGATTTGCTGGCCCTGCTATTGAGCGACAGCGGCGACTCCCCGCGCCTGGTGGACGAAGCCCAGCAGATGGGACTCAAACCGCAGTTGGCGCGAACCCCCTATCTGTTCGAACTGGCGCCGGAGCAGGCCGCGGGGCAGGGCGTCGAGACCCTCAGCAGCTGGCTGATGAGCCGTTACCCGGACAGTTGGTGCGTCAGTTCGTCAAAGACATCCCTGCTCTGGTGCCGCCCGGCGAACCTCAGCCTGGACAACCCGCGGCTGCTGGAAAAACTCGACGGCCAGGGCTGGAACATCCTGCGGGTCGCCGTGGGTGGGCAGGCCGATGGCCTGGCCGGATTGCGCCGCTGCTATCGTCGGGTCGGCGACCTGCTGGCCTACGGCCGCGATATCCTGCCGGACTCGCGCCTGCTGACCCTCAACCGCTACCGCTTGCCGGTGATGCTCTGGCGCCACCGCAACGACGACGCCCTGGACGAACTGCTGACACCGTTGCGCAAGGTCCTGGCCAAGGACAGCAACGGCCAGTTGCTGGCGACCCTGCGCAGTTGGTGCGACCACGATGGCCAGAGCCAGGCCTGCGCCGATGCCCTGGGCATCCACCGCAACAGCCTGCGCTATCGCATGGAGCGGATTGCCGAACTCAGCGGCGTCGACCCCTTGCGTCTGGATGGCATGCTGGCCCTGTACCTGGGGGTGCAATTACTGCCTCACAGCACCGATCAACAGCATTCCCTGTAGCCGCTGCCGAGCGTCAGCGAGGCGGCGCAAAGGTCCCCGGGACCCTGCCTGGCGACTCGTCGTCGAGGTGCTGACGGCCTTGAGATCGCGGCGTCTCCTGCGCCGTTGTAGCAATGAACAATAAAGCGCCCTCGGACTTGTGCAGCGGACCGGGGTCAGCGCCTGCGCCAGATGGCAGCATGGCAGCACAAGAACCGGAGATAGCCCATGAAGATCATCATCGCCCCCGACTCGTTCAAGGACAGCCTGAGTGCCGAAGGCGTGGCCCAGGCCATTGCCCTGGGGCTGGCCGAAGTCTGGCCCGACGCCGAGCTACGTCAATGCCCGATGGCTGACGGTGGCGAGGGCACGGTGGAGTCGATTCTTGCCGCTTGTGACGGGCAACTGCGCAGCCATCGGGTCCAGGGGCCGCTGGGAGCGACGGTCGAAGCCCGCTGGGGCTGGCTGCCCCAGAGCCACACGGCAATCATCGAAATGGCCGAGGCCAGCGGCCTGCAATTGCTGGCGCTGGACCAGCGCGATGCCTGCAACAGCAGCACCTTCGGTACGGGGGAGTTGATCCTGGCCGCGCTGGAGGCCGGTGCCCAACGCATCATCCTGGCCATCGGCGGCAGCGCCACCAACGATGGCGGCGCCGGCGCCCTGCAAGCGCTGGGTCTCAAATTGCTGGATCGCCAGGGTCAGGTATTGCCCCGTGGTGGTCTGGCCCTGGCTGATCTGGCCGGCATTGAGCCCGATGGCATGGACCCGCGTCTGGCCCAGGTGCGTTTTGAAATCGCCGCCGACGTCAACAACCCGCTTTGTGGCGATCACGGTGCCTCGGCGATCTTCGGTCCGCAGAAAGGTGCCACGCCGCAACAAGTGCAAGCGCTGGACCGGGCTCTGGGGCACTTCGCCGACCTGTGTGCCGGCGTCTTGACCCGGGATGTCCGTGACGAGCCCGGCAGCGGCGCCGCTGGCGGCCTGGGGTTTGCCGCCAAGGCGTTCCTCGGCGCGCAATTTCGCCCCGGCGTGGAAGTGGTGGCGGAGCTGGTGGGCCTGGAGCAGGCCGTGTGCGGTGCCGATCTGGTGATTACCGGCGAGGGCCGCTTCGACGCCCAGACCCTGCGCGGCAAGACCCCCTTTGGCGTAGCACGCATTGCCCGGGAGCAGGGCGTTCCGGTGATCGTCATTGCCGGCACCCTGGGCGAGGGTTACCAGCAGATGTATGCCCACGGCGTGGATGCAGCCTTCGCCCTGACCTCAGGCCCCATGAGCCTGCAACAGGCCTGCCGCGAAGCCCCGCGCCTGCTGCGCGAACGCGCCGCCGACATCGCCCGGCTCTGGCGCCTGGCCAGCACCCCCGCATAAGCGCCCTGTAGGAGCTGGCTTGCCAGCGAAGAGGCCCTCAAGCCTTGCCGCACCCGTCAGATTGCCTTCGTCGGCAATCGCCGCTCAATAGACCCCGCCTTCGCTGGTGGGGGTGTCCAGGGTCTTGTACTGGCCGGCCAGACTCTGCAGGCCCTTCATCAGCACGGTGGTATCCACGCCCACCGCGACAAAATTCGCCCCCAGTTCGATGCAACGCCGCGCCAGTCGCTGATCGGCACTGAGAATTCCCGCGGCCTTGCCCGCTCGACGAATCCGCACGATGGCGTCTTCAATCGCGGCCACCACATCAGGGTGCCCGGGGTTGCCCCGCTGGCCCATGGCCGCCGACAGATCCGCCGGGCCGATAAACACGCCGTCGACCCCGTCCACCGCAAGCATCTCATCCAGGTTGCGCAGGCCTTCGAGGTTCTCGATCTGCACCAGCAGGCACATCTGCTCGTCCGCCTGGTCCAGGTAGCCGGCGATGCTGTTCCAGCGCGACGCCCGGGCCAGGGCGCTGCCAACCCCGCGAATGCCCTGGGGTGGATAACGCATGGCTCGAACCAGCTGACGGGCCTGGTCAGCGCTTTCCACCATGGGGATTAGCAGGGTCTGGGCGCCGATATCCAGCAATTGCTTGATCAGCGCTGTATCGCCAATAGGCGGGCGGATAATGCCCTGGGCTGCGTAGGGGGCGATGGCCTGCAACTGCGCCAGCAGGCTGCGCAGATCGTTGGGCGCGTGTTCGCCGTCCAGCAGCAGCCAGTCGAAACCGGCGTTGGCCGCCAGCTCGGCGCAGTAGCCGTCCGCCAGGCCGAGCCACAGGCCAATCTGCGGCTCGCGCTGTTGCAGGCGTTGCTTGAACAGGTTCAGCGGCATGTCCATGGCAGTCTCCTCAGACAAAACGGCAGGCAATGCTGCCCAACTGGTCGTAGTCCACATGGAATACATCTCCGGGACGGGCGGCCACCGGGCGAGTGAAGGAGCCGCCGAGAATGATCTGCCCGGCTTCCAGGCCGACATCATAGGCCGCGAGCTTGTTGGCCAGCCAGGCCACGCCCTTGGCCGGGTGGTTGAGTACCGCGGCGGATACCCCGGACTCCTCGATCACGCCATTGCGGTAGAGCACCGCCGGCACCTTGCGCAAATCCACATCCCCTGGACGCACGGCGCGGCCGCCCATCACCACCCCGGCGTTGGCGGCGTTGTCGGAGATGGTATCGAAGACCTTGCGGGTGGCCTGGGTCTGCGGGTCCACCTGCTGGATGCGGGCGTCGATGATCTCCAGGGCCGGAATCACCCAGTCGGTGGCGTCCAGCACATCGAACAGGGTGCAGTGGGGGCCTTTCAAGGGTTTGCCGAGGATGAACGCCAGCTCCACTTCGACCCGGGGCACGATGAAGCGCTGGAACGGAATGTCGCTGCCTTCATCGAACAGCATGTCGTCCAGCAGGGCGCCGAAATCCGGCTCGGTGATGTTGGACGACACTTGCATCGCCCGGGACGTCAGGCCGATCTTGTGGCCCACCAGCTTGCGGCCGTCGCGGATCTTCTGCTCCACCCAACTGCGCTGGATGGCGTAGGCGTCTTCGATGCTGATGGCCGGGTATTGCAGGGACAACTGGCCGATCTGTTCGCAGCTGCGTTCGGCGGCGTTGAGGCGTGCGGCGGCCTCTTGGATATCCGAGGGGCTGAGCATGTTTATTTCTCCCGAGGGTTGACGATATGGGCAGGCACCCGCAGCACCAGCCAGGCGCCCAGGGCGATCAGCAGGGCCAGGGCATAGAGGGCGAGGCTGGCGCTTTGGGTGGCGTCACGCACCACACCAATCAGGTAGGGCGCGAGGAAAGCGGCAACACTGCCGAAGGAACTGATCAGGGCAATGCCCGCCGCCTGGGTGCTGCTGGCGAGAAAGGCCGGCGGCAACTGCCAGAACATCGGTAGCGCGGCGCTGGCGCCCATGCCCGCCACCAGCAGGCCGAACATCACCAGCCAGGGGTTTTCCGGGGCCAGCCCGGTGAGGATCAGGCCAAGGCTGGACATCAGCAGTGGTACCCCCAGGTGCCAGCGGCGTTCGCGCAGGCGGTCCGAGGAGCGGCCAACGCCGAGCATGAACAGGCAGCCGGCCAGATAGGGCAGGGCACTGAGCATGCCGACGTTGCTGTCCCGGGCGATGCCGGCGTGGTGGATCAGGGTCGGCATCCAGAAGGCGATGGTGTTCACCGCCAGCATCACCGCGAAGTAGATGCACACCAGCAGCCAGACATGGCGGTCGGTGAGGATGTCGCTGAAGCGGTTGATGGACTTGCGCTGTTCTTCCTGTTGCAGCGCCTG
Organism: Pseudomonas sp. JDS08PS003; assembly: GCF_045013505.1. Classification (NCBI taxonomy): domain Bacteria; kingdom Pseudomonadati; phylum Pseudomonadota; class Gammaproteobacteria; order Pseudomonadales; family Pseudomonadaceae; genus Pseudomonas; species Pseudomonas sp. JDS08PS003. The sequence continues at coordinate 4,115,246 of NZ_CP120724.1, read as the reverse complement.
CAACAGCTGGGTTTTCTGCGCCGGGGTCAGCCAGTTCACCTGCTCGATGCTTTCCGGCAGGGCCTTGAGCACCACCAGCCCGAGCAACACCACGGGCAAGCCTTCGATCAGGAACATCCATTGCCAGCCGCGCAGGCCGCCGAAGTCGTGGAAACTTTCCAGAATCCACCCCGACAAGGGCCCGCCAATCACTCCGGCCATGGGCACGGCGATGGCGAACAGCGCGGTGACCTGACCGCGGCGACTGGCGGGGTACCAGCGGTTGAGCAGCACCAGGATGCCGGGGAAGAAACCCGCCTCGGCGACCCCCAGCAGAAAGCGCAGGGCATAGAAGCCCCAGGCACTGTCCACCAGCATCAGGGCACTGGACAGCAAGCCCCAGACCAGCATCAGGAAAGCGATCCAGCGCCGTGGCCCGACCCGGTCCAGGGCCAGATTGCTGGGCACCCCGAACAGCGCGTAAGCCACGAAGAACAGCCCGGCGCCGAGGCCGTAGACGCTGTCGCTGAAGCCCAGATCCTGGGTCATCTGCAACTTGGCGAAGCCGATATTGATCCGATCCAGGTGGGCGAAGATGTAGCAGACGAACAACAACGGCATCAGGCGCCAGGTGATCTTGCGATAACAGTCGTTGACCTCGGCCACAGGAGCCTCGGCGATTGCGGGATGGGACATGGGGCGATCTCGTTATTGTTCTTGTGTGGGCCGGCTTGCCGGCGAAAGCGCACTTTGGGTTGGCGCAAGGCTTGCGGGCCTGTTCGCTGGCAAGCCAGCTCCTACGGGGCACATGGGCGTTGGTAGGAGCCGGCTTGCCGGCGAAAGCACCGGCACAATGCTCAGGCCTGTCCGCGCAGAAACTCATGCACGTTGTTGTGCTTGAAGTTCAGTTCGGCATCCAGCTCGCTCATCTCGAACGACAGGGCCAGCAAGCGCTGCGCCTGCAGCTCGGCGAAGTGCGCCTTGATGATTTCGAACAGCCCCTCGGCTACTTGTCGCCGGGTGGCCAGGTCACGACCGGCACCCACCTGCAGGCGCATATGGACAAAGGCGTAGTCGTGCTTGCCGTCGGCCATGCGCCAGGTGTCCAGGCGCACGCCGCGGCTGCGAATGCCCCCAAGGGGAAACACGCCAGTGGCGCCCAGGTAGTCATGAACCTTGGAGAACAGCCCTGGCAGATCGGCCGCCTGTTCGATGTTGTCGGTGTATTCAGCGATGAAATGGGGCATGAGGGCCTCCTTCGCAGGCAGCGGCAAGCGGCAAGCTACAAGCCGCAAGAGGGGACTCCTGTGACTTGGCGCTTGTGGTTTGTCGCTGCTGTCGATGTCGTCTTGCAGCGGGTAGCTCGGAGCTTGCAGCTGCTTCTAAATTTCAAAAATGGCGTTGATCTGACCGGTGCCGGAGCTGCCGAAGAGCGGGGTGATGATCTCGGCCGGGCGGTTGTATTCAGCGCCGCCCAAGAGCCCCAGGAGCATCGCCGTGTCATGCATGCCGCCCTCGCCGTGGCAGCTGGTGGCGTAGTCCGGGAGCATGGCGCAGAACTCGCGAAAGCGACCCTGCTGCCAGAGTTCCACCACCCGCTGGTCCACCTGTTTGTCGAATTCCCGGGTCCAGTTGTGGATGTTGGCCTCGGCCTCGCGGTCGTTGGAGAAACGGTGGGACAGCGAACCGGACGCCAGCACCAGGACCTTACGGTCGCTCTTCTCGATGGCGCGGCGCACCGCGGCGCCGAAGGTGAAGCTGTCCTCAAGCCGGTGCCAGGCGCACCAGGCGGCGATGGACACCACCTTGAAGTGCTCGGCGGTGGGCACGTCCATGTGCATGTAGCGCATGGGCACCAGGGTGCCGTACTCCAGCTCCAGGCTGGGGATGTTGTGGGCCAGGGTGCGCACGTCGGCGGCGTTGGCCTCGGCGGCAATCAGCTCTCCCAGAGGCGGGCAGCCCTGGTAGTCGTAGGTCATGTTCTTGATGAAGTGCGGCAACTCGTTGCTGGTGTAGGTGCCGTTGAAGGCTTCACCGCAGTTGATGTGGTACCCGCTGTTGACCAGCCAGTGCACATCGAACACCACCGCGGTGTCGGCCCCCAGCTCCCGGGCGCGGCGAGCAATTTCCTTGTGCCCGGCAATGGCCGCCTCACGGCAGCCGTGGTGCTTGCCCGGCAGTTCGGACAGGTACATCGATGGTACGTGGCAGACCTTGGCGGCCATGACGACTTCGCCCATGGTGCTTCTCCTGAAACATCTTATTGTTGGCGTGATCCGGGACGGTTCTGAACCTTACACGCCCCAGCGCGGGATGTGGTGGCTGCCCATGGAGAGGCAGACGTTCTTGATCTCGGCAAACACTTCAAAGCTGTACTCGCCGCCTTCGCGGCCGGTGCCCGAGCCCTTGATGCCGCCGAAGGGCTGGCGCAGGTCGCGGACGTTCTGGCTGTTGATGAACACCATCCCGGCCTCGATGCCCCGGGCCAGGCGATGGGCCTTGCCGATGTCCTGAGTCCAGATGTAGGAGGCCAGGCCGTATTCGGTGTCGTTGGCCAGTTGCAGGGCTTGGGCCTCGTCCTTGAACGGGATCAGGCACACCACCGGGCCGAAGATTTCTTCCTGGGCGATGCGCATCCGGTTGTCCACGTCAGCGAACACCGTGGGCTGGATGAACTGCCCGCGGGCCAGGTGCGCCGGCAGGTTGACCGGGCGTTCCAGACCGCCGGCCAGCAGCGTTGCGCCTTCTTCCAGACCGATGCGGATGTAGCCGGTGACCTTGTCGTAGTGGGCCTGGGTGATCATTGAACCGACCTGGGTCTTGGGGTCTTGCGGGTCGCCGACAATCAGGCGCTTGGCCCGAGCGGCGAATTCCTTGACGAACTGCGGGTAGACGCTTTCCTGGATGAAGATCCGGCTGCCAGCGGTGCAGCGCTCGCCGTTCAGGGAAAAGATGGTGAACAGTGCGGCGTCCAGGGCCCGTTCCAGGTCGGCGTCCTCGAAGATCAGCACCGGCGACTTGCCCCCCAGTTCCATGGAGTACTTCTTCAAGCCGGCGGTCTGCATGATCTTCTTGCCGGTGGCGGTGCCGCCGGTGAAGGAGATGGCCCGCACGTCCGGGTGGCGCACCAGGGCATCGCCGGCAGTGGCGCCGTAGCCCTGGACGATGTTCAGCACCCCGGCGGGAATCCCGGCTTCCACCGCCAGCCTGCCCAGCTCATTGGCGGTCAGTGGCGACAGTTCGCTCATCTTCAGCACCGCGGTGTTGCCCAGGGCCAGGCAGGGTGCGGTCTTCCAGGTGGCGGTCATGAACGGCACGTTCCACGGCGACACCAGGGCGCAGACGCCCACCGGCTGGTACAGGGTGTAGTTGAGCATCTGGTCGTCCACCGGATAGCTGTGGCCATCCATGCGGGTGCAGACCTCGGCGAAGAAGTCGAAGTTGTGCGAGGCCCGGGGAATCAGCACGTTGCGGGTCTGGTGGATCGGCAGGCCGGTGTCCAGGGTTTCCAGCTCCGCCAGATGCGGCACGTTCTCCTCGATCAAAGCGCCCAGGCGGCGCATCAGCCGGGCGCGCTCCTTGGCCGGGGTATTGGCCCATTTCGGAAAGGCGTCCTTGGCCGCGGCCACCGCCTGGGCGATTTCCTCGGCGCCACCGCTGGCCACCTCGCCGATGGCTTCACCGGTGGCGGGGTTGTAGTTGGTGAACACTTCACGGCTTTCGACTTCGCGGCCGTTGATCCAGTGTTTGATCATTTATGCGTGCTCCTTGGCCACGGCAGTGGGCTCTGGTTGGGCGTGATGGGCGAAAAAATCGCGCTCGCTGACAATGCGGTTGACCAGCCGGCCGACACCTTCGATTTCCACCACCACCTCATCGCCGGGCACCACGTCGGACAGGCCTTCGGGGGTGCCGGTGGCGATCATGTCCCCCGGTTGCAGGGTCATGAAGCCGGACAGGTATTCAATCAGGTAAGGGATGTCGAAGATCATGTCGGCGGTGCTGCCTTGCTGACGCAGTTCGCCATTGACCCAGGTGCGCAGGGTCAGCTTGTTGGGCTCCGGTACTTCGGCGGCATCGATGATCCACGGGCCGACTGGCGTGGTGGCGTCGCGATTCTTCACCCGCAGGTTGGGCCGGTAGTAGTTCTCCAGGTAATCGCGGATCGCGTAGTCGTTGCACAGGGTGTAGCCGGCCAGGTAGTCCAGGGCGTCCTCGCGCTTGACGTTGCGTGCGGTCTTGCCGATCACTGCCACCAGCTCGCACTCGTAGTGCATGTAGGCGACGTTGTCCGGGCGCCAGGTCACCTGCTGGTGGCCGGTGTAGGTGCCCGGGGACTTGATGAACACCAGGGGCTCGGTGGGCGGCTTGAAGGCCAGTTCGGCGGCGTGGTCGGCGTAGTTCAGGCCCAGGGCGAACATGGTGCCGGTGGCCGGTGGCAGCCACTGCACCTGATCCTCGGCCAGGGTCCGGCCGTCTTCGAGCTCCAGGGTATTGGGGCCGGTGACCCGAGCTTGGTGGACCTGGCCCTGATAACGGATGCGCGCGTGTTTCATGTCAGTTCCTCATTCGGCAACGATGCTGTTGGCCAGGCGGCCCAGGCCGCTGATCTGTACTTCGACCCGGTCGCCGGGCCGCACATCGACCCGGCCCTCGGGGGTGCCGGTGATCAGCACGTCTCCGGCATGCAGGGTCATGAATTCGCTGATCTCGGCAATCAGCTGAGGGATGCTGCGCACCAGATTGGCGGTGCTGTTGTGCTGCACCCGCTCGCCGTTGACGAACAGCTCCAGGCTCAGGTCGTGGGGGTCGCTGATCTGGGCGGCCGGCACCAGTTGCGGGCCGATGGCGCAGAAGCCGTCCCGGCACTTGGCCTTCACCGCGGGGCGGTAGTAGCTGTCTTCCGGCAGGCTGAACTCGTTGACGATGGTGTAGCCGGCCACATGCTCCAGGGCGTCCTCCAGGCGCACGCGGCTGGCACGCTTGCCGATCACCACCCCCAGGGCCGGGCCCGGTTGCAGGCGTTCGACGTCCTTGGGGAACACCACCGGCGCCTCATGGGTATTGCGGGTGTTGGGGGTCTTGATGAACAGCACCGGTTTCACCGGAGGCTTCTGGTAGGGCGGCTGGGTGAAGCTTTGCAGATGGCTCTGCAGCAACCCTTGGTAGTTCAGCGCAACGCCGAACAGGGTGCCGCCGGCGTGATCGTTCAGTGCACGGCTCATCGAGCGTCTCCTGGTTCCTGGTGTCGGGGCCCGCAATGCGCTTGCCGCTCGCGGGGTGAATTCGTTAATGTATTAACGTTATATTTAATATGTTAACGATCGTCAAGCGACAGCCTGATCGATTGCTTCGTGCACTGGCGGGCAAGCCGTGAATCCCGCAGGATGCCAACGCTCTGCGTGCTGAAAAATAAAAACAGAAGGGTGCCATGAACCCACGCCAACCCATTCCCAATATCAACATCGGCCAGGTCTACGATCAGCGCTACGCCGATGCCCAGGTGCATTACGACAAGCTGAGCAATCTCGCCGGCTTCTTCGGGCGCAACATGCCCGTGCATCGCCACGACCGCTTCTTCCAGGTGCATTACGTGCAAAGCGGCGCGGTGCGGGTCTATCTGGACGACCAGCAATACCTGGAGTCGGGACCGATGTTCTTTCTCACGCCACCGACCATTCCCCATGCCTTCGTCACCGAGGCCGACAGCGAAGGCCACGTACTCACCGTGCGCCAACAGCTGGTGTGGGAATTGATCGGTGCCGATCCGACGCTGGCCCCCGCGCCCCAGGTGCCGCCGGTGTGTGTGGCGCTGGCGCGCCTGGGGCCGGAGTTTGCCGGTGAGGTGCGGCGCCTGGAGTCTCTGTTCCAGGAGTTGCAGCAGGAAATCGGCGGGCAGGGGGCTGGGCGCGAGCCGGCCCTGGAAGCCCTGACCCGGCTGCTGATGATCAGCCTGCTCAGGCTTTCGGCCAATTCCCTCAAGGCCCGCCCGGCCCGGCATGAAGACTTGCAGATCTTCCATCGCTTCAACGAACTGATCGAGGCCCGCTACCTGGAGCACTGGCCCCTGGCGCGCTACGCCAGCACGCTGGGGGTCACCGAAGCGCGCCTCAACGACGTCTGCCGTCGCATCGCCGATCTGCCCTCCAAACGCCTGGTGTACGAGCGCCTGATGCAAGAGTCCAAGCGCTTGCTGCTGTTCACCGCCAGCTCGGTGAATGAAATCTGCTACCAGCTGGGCTTCAAGGATCCGGCCTATTTCAGTCGGTTTTTCCAGCGCTACGCCAAGACCGCACCGGGGGAATACCGGGCGCGCCAGGGGCTGACGAACCCGCCAGTGGCCGAGGCGCCCGGCCCCTGAGACCGCGGGAAGGGCAAGGTTGACCGCGGGGGCCGCGTGGCGTTGCACAGACCGTCGCCAATGGCTGTATTCGAAGCCTTTCGACCATGGCAGAATCCGCGCCTTTGCCCGACAAGGAGCGTCGTCATGCTGCGTGCCGTTGTGTTGTCCCTGCTGGCGCTTGGCGCCACGCCGTGCCTGGCTCGAGAGCTGCCGGAACTGACGCCGCTGTGGCTGCAGCAAGAAGGCTGGATCAGCGCGTGCGACAACCGCCGCGACTGTCAACTGCTCTACGCGCCGAACATCGCCTTTGCCGAGCAGGTCAACCACCTGACCCTGTTGATCCGCAGCCAGGCCGGTCCCGAGGGCCAGGTGCAGCTGCAACTGGAACACCAGGGCGCGCCCTTCGATCCGGCCGCGCTGCGCCTGGATGGCCAGCCGCTGGAACCCGGCTTGCTGGCAGCCCTGGTGCAAGAAGTGGAGGCCTCCGACAGCACCCGTCAACAACAGTACTACCGGGTTGACGATCAGGCCCTGGCCCGGCAATGGCTGGCGCGGCTGCGCACCGGGCAGGTGCTGGAACTGCCGGGAGAGGAGCCGGCCCAGGTGCAGCTCAAGGGGTTGCCGGATCTGCTGCAACGGGTGGATCAGGTACAGGAACGCTTGGGTACGGTCAGCGCTCTGGCGGCTCCCGGCGCGCAACCGGTCAGTGCGGTGCCCAGGGTCCAGGCGGCCAAGGCCCTGGGCGCCTATCCCGGGGTGACGCCCCTGAGTGCCCGGGAACGCAGCGGGCTGCGGGCAGCGGTGCAGAAAACCTTGCCGCCGCCCAAGTCTGAAGAGGACGACGACTACGTCATGCCGCCGAGGATCGAGCTTTATCCCCTGACCGCGCAGCAGGCGCTGGTGTTCAAGTTCTCCGACTGCGGCGCCTACATCTGCCTGTTCGATATCAGCAGCCGCTCGCGCACCGCGCCCTATGCGCTGCAACCCCTGCAGATGCAGGCATTGCCGAACGGTAGCGTCGACCATGCCGGGGGCATCAACTATTACCCCGAGACCGGCGAGCTCAGCAGTTTCCTCATGGGCCGCGGGATGGGTGACTGCGGTGAAATGGCCAGCTGGCACTTCGACGGCCAGGCCTTCCAGCTCACCGACTACCGGCGCATGCCCAATTGCAGTGGCCTGGGCTACGACAACTGGCCGGTACTCTGGAGTGCCGAGGCGCCGAAGCGCCCCTGAGCCCCGGTTCAAGTGCATGTTTCGCCTTGAGGCATGCTGCGCGGTTGCGCCGGTGCCGTGCCCAGCAGCAGGTCGGCGGCCTTTTCCCCGATCATGATCGCCGCCGCGTTGGTGTTGCCGGTGATCAGGCTCGGCATGATCGAGGCGTCCGCCACCCGCAAACCCTGGAGGCCGTGGACCCGCAGTTGATCGTCCACCACCGCCAGTTCGTCATGGCCCATCTTGCAGCTGCCCACCGGGTGGAACACGGTGCCCAGGTGCTGGCGAATCCATTGCTCGATCTGCTCCTGGCTCTGTACCTGCGGGCCGGGCACCAGTTCGCCCTTGAGCCGCCGGGAGAAGGCCCGGGTCGCGGCCAGCTGGCGCACCAGGCGCAAGCCGGCCACCAGTTTGCGCAAGTCCTCGGGGTGGCTGAGGAAGTTGGCCTCGATCAGCGGTTTGTCGTGGGGATCGGCGGAGTTCAGGCGCACCCGACCTCGGCTTTGCGGGTGCATCACCGCCACATGCAGGCTGATGCCATGGCCCACGGGAATCAGGCGCTGGGGCTGGTTCTTCAGGGCCGGGGCGACGATCAGCCCCAGCTCCGGCACCGGGTCCTCGGGCGTAAGGCGCAGAAAGGCCCCGGACTCGACGGTGTTGGAGGTCAGCGGGCCCTGGCGCCGGGTCAGGTACTGCCAGGGCGAACGGGCCAGGGGCAACAGTCCCTTGGGCGAAAGGCCGTAGCTCAGCTCGGGGTCGCTGCGGTACATCAGCACGATGTCCTGGTGGTCCTGCAGGTTCAGGCCGACCCCCGGCAACGGGTGGCGCGGCAGGATGCCGTGGGGTTTCAGTTCCTCTGCCGGGCCGATACCGGAGAGCAGCAGCAACTGCGGCGAGTTGATCGCCCCGGCGCACAGGATCACTTCCCGGCGCGCCTGCAACTGACGGACCTGTCCGTTCTGACTGATCTCCACGCCGCTGGCGCGAGTGCCTTGCAGCAGCACTCTGTGGGTCAGGGTGGAACTGAGCAGGGTGAGGTTTTCCCGCTGCAGGATCGGATGCAGGAAGGCCCGTGCCGCGCTGCAGCGTTCGCCGTTGATCTGGGTGACATGGAAGGGCCCGAAGCCTTCCTGTTCCGGGCCGTTGAAGTCCGGGTTGTAGCTCCAGCCCAGCTCCGTGGCCGCTTCATAGAACACCTGATTGACTGGGCTCGGGCTGCGCTGCTCGGCGACGTTGAGCTCGCCGTGCTGGCCATGCCAGGGCGAGTCTCCCGGTTCGAAATGCTCCGAACGCTTGAAATAGGGCAGCAGCTCGTCATGGCTCCAGCCCTGGTTGCCGGCGGCAGCCCAGCGGTCGAAGTCCTGACGGTGACCTCGGATGTAGATCATGCCGTTGATGGCGCTGGAGCCGCCCCAGACCCGGCCACGGGGGCAGGGGATGGGCTGGTCGCCGCTGGCGGCCTGGGCGCTGAATTGATGCATCCAGTTCCAGCGCGGGTTGGCGATCAGGCGGATGATCCCCGCCGGGGTGCACACATAGGCGGCGGGCAGCACGGTGCGGTCACTGGGCCCGGCCTCGATCAGGCACACCTTGAGCTTGGGGTCGGCGGACAGACGGTTGGCCAGCACGCAACCGGCGGAACCGGCGCCCACCACGATGTAGTCGAAGGTTTGCGTGGTGTGTTCACTCATGGGGGATACCTCTTGGGCAGTCACAGAAATCCATCTCACAGCCCCAGCAGCGAGCCGACGTCGAGGGTCACTTGCAGGCCGACGACAAAGCCGTTGCCGCTCAGCTCGCGGGCTTCGGGGTTGTAGAAATTGTCCGGGTTGATCAGGTACTGGACGCTGGGCTCCAGGGCCAGTTGCCGGGTCAGGGCGATGTGGGCGTTGGCTTCCAGGGCATAGACATTGCGCTCGCCCAGGCGCGGGTCGCCGCCGTTGGCGGTCCGTGCCTGCTGCTGGAAGCGCAGTTGGTGATCGTTGAGGCGCAGGTAGCTGGCCTTGAGGTTGAGCTTGTCCTGGGGCCGGTCGAAGGGGGCGAGGTAGGTCAGCCCGGCTTCGGCGAACTGGCTGAAGGGCTGTTTATCGTCGGCCGCCGCCGACAGCGAACCGAACAGCAGCAAGGCTTGGGGCGCAGTACCGGTGCCGGCGTCGGCGCGCCACAGCGACTGCTGGAACTTGAAGAAGGCGCCGCCGCTGCCGAATGCCATGGCCCCGGTCAGCGGGTCCACCTGCTTGGAGGTGTTGTAGTAGCCGTTGAGTTCGTAGTGGGAGCTGTAGGCATCGCGGTTCTGGCTGCCGATGCCCAGCAACAGACTGGTGCCGCTGGCGTCGTCGGTACTGAAATCCAGGCCCTTGCGCTCCTTCAGGTAGTCCACCGGGTTGGATTCGAAGGCGCCGCCGTGCACGTACCACTGGGGTGTCAGCTGGTACTTCAGGTAGCCGCCCCAACTGCCGTAGGGCGGCGGCAGGATGCCGGTGGAAGAATCGATGATCGGGTCGTTGCAGGTGATGGTGCTTTCGCAGTTGTAGATATAGAAGTAGCGCCGCGCGTTGGTTCGCCCCAGGCTCAGGTCGACCTGGCCGTCGAGCCAGGTCTGCTGGTAGGTCAGCAGGCTCAACTGGTTGCTGGTGAGGTCGTTGTGGATCGGCGCGCCGCCGAAGTAGCTGCCGGCGGCGCCCTGCCAGTTGCGTGAGGTGGGCACGCCGGTCTGGTGGTCGAGGATGAACAGTGTCTGCTCGAAGTGCAGCGCTGCGCCGTCGAGCCCGGCGAAGGTCCCCAGGTTGATGTCGGCGCCGACGAACAGATCGCCGCTGTTGCCGAAGCTGTGGGGGCGGGGGCCGGTGTCGAGGTTCTTCATGGCCAGGCTGAGAAACTGCACGTGGGGCGTAATGCCCCGGTCGGCCAGGTAGTCGCCCAGACCGGACAGCGGCCCGCTACGAGGCGCAACTGGGGCATCGGCGAAGCAATCAAGGGGCAGCAGCAGGGCTGCCAGCAGCGGGCACAGCGCATAGGAAGCATTCATGTCGGGTACTCGTTTCTTGTTGTTTTTGTCTTGAGTGTTGAAACCGATGGGTCAGGCCTCGGCCAGGGCCGGTGTCGGGTTGACCAGCACCTTGATCTGACTCTTGTCGTGCAATAACACCTCGAAACCCTGTTCCACCGCCTGCTCCAGGGCCAGGCAGCGGGTCACCACTCGGGACAGGTCCAGGCGTCCGCTGGCCAGCAGCTCGATCAGTTCGGGATACACATGGCGGTAGCCGACACTGCTGAGCAGGCGCAGTTCGTTGTTCACCAGATGAAAGGCGTCGAATTGCACCTGACCCATCAAGCCCACCAGCACCGCTTCACCGGCCTTGCGCAGGCAGTGCAGGGCATGGCTCAGGGTCTGCTGGGTGCCGGCGGCCTCAAAGGCCGTGTCGAGGCCGCCATCGCTCAGTTGCCGCAGGTGTTCCTGTAGTTGCGGATCGCGGCCGTCCAGGGCGGCCGAGGCGCCGAGTTCCAGGGCCAGGCGTCGGCGCTGCGGGTCCAGGTCCACGGCGTAGATGCGCTCCACGCCCCGCAGCCGTGCCAGCAGGATCAGCAGCAGGCCGATGGGGCCCAGACCGAACACCACGCAACTGTCGCCGGCCATCAGGCTGCTCTGGTTCAGGGCGTGGTAGGCCACCGCCGCCGGCTCCAGCACGGCGGCCTGCTTGAAGCTGACGCGCTCCGGCAGCAGGTGCAGCATGTAGGCGGGCACCAGCGCCTGCTCGGCAAAACCGCCGTCGCCCATCAGGCCGATAAAACCCATGGATTCACAGAGGTTGTACTGGCCCATGCGGCAGTACTGGCATTCACCGCAGCGATACTCCGGCTCCACCGCCACCCGCTGCCCCAGCAGACGTGGGTCGACGCCGGGGCCCAGGGCCACCACTTGGCCGCAGAACTCATGGCCCAGCGTCAGTGGCGCCCGGCAGCCGGACAGCGGATGGGCCGCGTGCTGGGGAATCGAGTGCGGCCCATCGGCGTACTCATGCAGGTCGCTGCCGCAGATACCGCAATAGGCCACCTGCAACAGGACTTCCCCGGGGCCGGGCTCGCGCAGTTGTACCTGGCTCAGGCGCAGGTCCCGGGCGGCGTGCCAACGCAGTGCGTTCATGGCTGGTTTCCTTGCAGGACAGAGGAGGCGTCGGCGTGCCGGCGCTGTTGACGGGCCAGCACCGCCGGGGCGGTTTCCTTGAGGAACAACGCCAGTACCGCTGCCAGCAAGGCGCCGCCACATGACATCCACATGACGATGGACAGGCCGAAGCGGTCGGCGGCGAACCCGGCGATGGTAGGGGCGACGAAGCCGCCCACCAGTTCACCAATCCCCATGATCATGCCCAGGGCCGTGGCCATGACTTCACGGGGCACGGTCTCCGCCGGAATGGTGGCCATGAACAGGGTGAAACAGCCCAGGCCGGTGTAGGTCAGCAGCATCAGTACGCCGAGCATCCAGGGCGAAGACGCGTAGAGCAGGGCCATGGGGCAGCAGGCGGCGATCAGCGAGAACAGCACCAGGGTCGGTCGCCGGCCGATGCGATCGGAGATCGCCGGCACGCCGAAGCCCCAGAGCACCCAGGCGCCGCCCAGGCAACTCATCACCGTGCCCATGCTGGCCGGGCTGTAGTCGCGGACCTTGACCAGAAAGGTCGGGGTGAAGGAAATCAGAATGATGAACCAGGTCAGGAACACGCAGCTGATCAGGGTGCAGAGCACGATGTTGCGACTTTTCAACAGGGCCAGCCGATGTCCGCCGCCGTTGCTCGGTGCGGCGTTGGTCCGGGGCTCGCCCCGTGGCGGGTCCGGGTGCACGTAGCGCCAGATCAACAGGGCGATCAGCAGGCCGGGAACCAGCGAGATGATGAAGGCGTGGCGCCAGCCATAGGCTTCGGCCAGGGCGATCAGCACCGGCGGTCCGATCACGGCCCCCAGCAGCCCGGCCGCCGAGCCTTGCAGCAGGCCCATGTTCAGGCCCCGGCGTTGGGGCGATGAAGCCTCAACCATCAAGGATTGCGACAAGGGCAGGATCGGCCCTTCGGCCAGCCCCATGATGGCGCGAAACAGCAGCAGGCTGAGGAAGCCGGTGACCAGCCCGGAAAGGGCCGAGCACAGGGAAAACAGGATCACCGCGACGATCAGCAGCGGCTTGCGCACGCCTCGGCGGTCCGACCAGGCGCCCACCAGGGCACCGGACACCGCCCAGGCCAGGGCCAGCACCGACGACAGCATGCCCAGGTGGCTGTTGCTCAATTGCAGTTCGTCGGCCATGAAGGGGAATAGGAAGGACAGCGCAAGACGATCGAAAAAGACGAAGCCGAAGGTCAGGAACAGCACCCCCAGCAAGGTGTTCTCGTAACCGGCCTTGTTGTTTTTATAAGCCATGGTGGTTCTCCGAGGAGGCGTGAGAAACGCCGATCAGCGAAACAGAGTGTCGATATGGGCCGCGCCCAGGCCGATCTTTTCGTAGTGTTCGCGGCACAGGGCGATGTAGGAGTGCACGTCGAAGTAGCCGTCGGGCTCGCCCTGTTCGTCGAGCCAGATCAGCGGGCCCTTGACGATGAAGAACACCCGCATCGGTTGCTCGTGCTCGTAGGCCACCAGGGTGTGGCCTTCGCCCGGGGTTTCGTAGACGAAGTCGCCGGCGCTGGCGGTCCACTCATGCTCCAGGTAGCCCCACTTGCCGGACAGGGTGTAGGCGAAGACTTCGTGGGGGTGGTAGTGGCGGTTGACCAACCCGGCGCTGCGGGCCATGAGGATGTCGCACCAGCGGTTCTCGCTGGGGGAAATCCACAGCGGTCGCGAAGACACGGTTTCGGTGAAGGGCACGTACAGGCTCAGGTCGTCACTGGCGGCATCCGGCAGGTAGACCTCGGGTTTGGCATCGGGCTTGAAACAGTTGGCGATGGGTTGCAGGTCTTTCCAGAACTCACGGGTGGCGGCTTCAGGCATGGTCGACCTCGATTGTTGTTATAGGGGGGCGTCATGGGGGTGACTGAGGCGACTTTAGGCCCATGGCTGGGCGCCGGTTTGATCGAATCGGACCGGTTTGTTGTCTGTTTCGGACAGGGATTTTTCCTACCGAAAATAGCGATGTAATGAGGTCGTTCCGGCGAACGGCTCCCACTGCGTTTCAAGTTGACAGGCTATATAGTTCAGATGTTAATGAATGGCCGCAGCCCGCAGATCATGCGGCCCAGGTGCCCGGACACTGCCTTGCCGTCCGGGGAACATCCCGCCGCCCATGAGAAGAACAACAATGTCTCCATGCGCCTTGCTCGAAACCCGGCACGCCAGCACCCAGGCGGTCGACCCGGATCACCGCCTGAGGTTCTGGGAGGACTACAACGCCAGCACCCTGGTGGGGCTCAAGTGCAACTCCTACGCCGAAGACGGTTTCATGGCCAGCCAGGACAACCTGCAGTTGGGTGCCATGCGCCTGGCGCGCATCGTTGGCAATGAACATGTGGTGGAACGCGACACTTCGATGATCCGTGGCGTGCCCAAGGACTCGATCTTCGTGTCCCTGGTCACCGGTAGCGGTTCGTTCTTCTATCAGGACGGCGCCTGCCAGGTACTGGAGCCGGGGGAACTGGTGGTCTACCGCACCGACAAGCCTTACCTGTTCGGCTTCTCCGGGGCGATGCGCCAGTTCATTTTCGATATTCCCCAGGAGCAGTTTGCCGCGCGCTGTCTGAAGCGTTTCGACCGGACGCTGAAGATCAGCGTGCACAGCGGAGTCCAGCGCCTGTTGTTACGCACCCTTGGGGAGCACACCCGGGCGTTTTTCCAGCAGCCGCTGTGTGGCGAGGCCGAGGCCTACCAGGAGCAGGCCTTCGAACTCCTGGCCAGCATCATCGCCGGACAGGTGGGAGAGCGGCCCATCAATGCCCTGAGTGCCTCCTACCTGCTGGCGGCCAAACAGTGCATCCATGAACAGTTGGGGGACCCGACCCTGAGCTGCGAACGGGTCGCGGCCCAGACCGGCATTTCTACCCGGCACCTGGCCCGGCTGTTCGCCATGGAAGACACCGTGCCCAGCCGCTTCATCCTGGAAAAACGCCTGCAGCAGGCCCGCCAGCTGCTCTGCAGCAGCCAGGGGGCGGGCCTGGACATCAGTGAAATCGCCTACCGTCATGGCTTTGCCAGCCAGGCGCATTTTGCCCGGGCATTCAAGGCTCGTTATCAGCACACACCCAGTGAAGCGCGGGCTCAGGGCGCCTTATCGGAGTGGCCAGTAACAGCCCCGGGTGCCCATCAGTCCTGAGAGTCGGAGGGTGAGTCCGGCAAATCGCTTTCGGGACCACCTCGTGTTGCATGCCTGGAGCAGCGACAGAGCTCCCCCAGGCCGCACCTCTGCAACAGGTCATCCAGGGCGGCCCTGGGCATCGTGGGTGGGCTTGGTTGCGGCGGGACCTCGGGGCTGTTCCGCAGTTGGGCCGCGCGGTGCAGCAGTCGGCTCCGGGCGCAGTGCCAGAAGCCGATTTCGTCGAGGTAATCCGTGGTTTTGCGGTGCATGGACATCTCCTTTGTCTCAGCGGGAACGCAAGTGACTCGTTGCCGGACAGCACTGGCATCGAGGGAGGGGCGGACAAGCAGACGGGCAGCCCCGCGCGCGCGGCACACCCGGCCTTCAAGGCATGGGGCGCAGCGGCACGCAGGGTTATTGGGTGTTGAGGTGCTTGTCCTGAGGGTCATGTAGCTGAGGAGAGGATAGGAAACCTTTCAGCTTTGCCGAGACCAATGTGCTGGACAGAGAGAATGCCTTCGCCGGCCAGTCGGCCCCTACAGCACGATCGTAGGAGCCGTCTTGCCGGCGAAAAGGCCGAAAAGGCCCGTGAGGCTGGCTGTCCGGCGACGGGCGCTGCCGGACAGTTGGCGACCGATGATCATCGGCCACCACTGCAAAGGGAATTTAGCGACCGGCGGCCTCTATGGCCTCGGCCTGGCGGTCCAGCAACTGGCGCTGGAAGGTCATGAAGGCTTCCTTGGGTTGCTGCAGATGCACGAAGGCCAGCATCGGGTCTTTGACCGCGGTGCGCACGCCCGACAGCGCCTCCAGGGTGGCCAGCCCACAGAAGGGCACATAGGCCTCGGAGTAGCCGCCTTCATGCACCAGCACCAGGCGCCCCCCGCACAGGCGTTCGGCGGCGTCCCGCAGGCACTGGGTCATCTCGCGGAAGGAGTCGCTGTGCAGCAGCATCCGCGCCAATGGGTCCACGGCGTTGGCGTCATAGCCGCAGGCGACGATGATCAGCTCGGGTTCGAAGCGTTCCAGGGCCGGTATCACGATGCGCTGCATGGCGTACAGGTAGGCGTCATGACCACCACCGGGCAACAGCGGGACGTTGATGTTGCAGCCCAGCCCGGCGCCGCGGCCACGGTCCTGTTCACCGCCGTAACCCGCTGGAAAGCAGCCGTCCTGGTGCAGGGACAGGGTCAGTACGTCGGCCCGTTCCTCGTAGATCGACTGGGTGCCGTTGCCGTGGTGCACGTCCCAGTCGATGACCGCGACCTTGCCCAGTCCATGACGGGCCTTGGCGGCCTCGATGGCAATGGCGATGTTGGCCAGGAAGCAGAAACCCATGGCCTGGTCGCGGGTGCAGTGGTGTCCCGGTGGACGGGACAGGGAATAGGCGTTATCGGCTTCGCCGCTGAGCACGGCGTCCACGGCGGCCATGGCCAGCCCGGCGGACAGCTTGGCGATTTCATAACTGCCGGGGCCCACCGGCGCCTCGTCACCGAGGTGACCACCACCGGCATCGCTCAAGGCCTTGAAACGTTGCAGGTAGGCGGCACTGTGGACCCGCAGCAGGTCGTCTTCGGTGGCTGCTGGGGCACTGCGCAGGTGCAACTGTCGGGTCAGGCCGGAGACATCCATCAGGCTTTTCAGCCGGCGCTTGGTCTCCGGTGATTCGGCGTGCCCGGCGGCAGACGGCGGCTGGACCCAGCCGCCTACCGGGAGCGTCAGGACGTGGGGGCCGCCGCTGTGCCACAGGCAGAGTTCATCGAAGAAAAAAGCGGTTCTGCAGGTCATGGTGATATCCATTTTTCAAGGAAAGTGTTGTTCAAGGACACGCTGGCGCTGCCCGGTGGCAGTCATCGCCCTTGGGGATGGGAAGGGGCCTGGAGGGCGGGCCGGCAGCTGAGTACCAGGGCCAGGGACAGCAGGGTGATGACGGCGCCCCCCAGCAACAGGCCCTGGAAGCCGCCGCTGCTTTCGATCAGGCGTCCGGCGAGGGTCGGGCCTATGGCCAGGCCGGCGCTGATCACCAGATTGGAGGCATTCATCAACCGGCCGCTGCGATCCATCTCTGCCATGCGTGCGAGGATCAGCGGCAGGATGAAGGTCCAGGTGAACTTGAACACCAGCGCCGCCAGCGCGAAGCGCGCCAGCTGCGGCTGCCCCAGAAGCAGCAGCACCGAGCCGGCCATCAGGCCGTAGCCCAGCAGGAGCAGAGCTCTGCGGGGCAAGCGGTCGCCGAACAGGGTGGCGCACAAGGCGCCGACTATGCCCATCAAGGTGGCAATGGCCAGGATGTCGCCGTTGGTCTGCGCCGAGAGGCCGGACTGGCTGCCGATGGAGCCGATGAAGGTCCAGACGCCGCTGAGGCTGATGTAGAAGGTGAGGATGCCGAGAATACCCAGGCTCGCCTTGAGCCAGGAGATCGCCGGGGCTTGCGGGGCGTCGACGGCCGGGCGCGCAGCGCCTGCTGGAAAGCAACGGGCCAGGGGCAGGCACAGGGTCATCAGCAGCGCCAGGATCAGGTAGCAGGCCCCCAGGCCGAAGCGTTCGAAGAGCATCGGCAGCAGGCTCAGGCCGACCGCGCCCAGCACCAGCTGGCCCATCACCCAGAAGCCGTAGGCACGGCTGGGGCTGGGGCTGGCGGCAGCGCTGGCCAGGCAGATGATCATCAGCGAGCCGCCGGCCAGGGCACTGCCAATGCGCGCCATCAGCAGCAGCGAATAGTCATGGGCCAGCATCGACAGCAGGTTGGCGCAGATGAACAGCACGGCGCTGCACAGGGCGGCGCGGCGCCAGTCGATGTGTTTCAGCCACCAGATGGCCGGCAGCGTGGCCAGGCTCATGGCGCCCAGTTCGGCGGAGAACAGGTCGCCGATCTGTGCGGGGCTCAAGTGCCACTGGCTGGCCAGTTGGGCGGCGATGGCCGGGGCCATCAGCAGCACGGCGGGAGTGATGGCGGCGAACAGCACTATGGCTGCCAGCAGCCCCAGGGGTTGGCGGGTGGCCGGCGCGGTGGGGCTCAAAACAGGGTTCTGGGTGTTCATGGACAGGCTCCAAAGGCAAGGGATTCAGAACACGTGGACCAGGCGCAGCAGGGCGTCGGTGCCGGCAAAGCCGTTATCGGTGGCGACGTTCTGCGACAGGCTGAACATCAGCTGGTTGCGCTTGTCCAGCCAGTGCCCGAGCTCGAAGCCGACCTGGGTGTAGCGCTTGTGGGTGTCGTCGATGCGCCGGTCGTTGATCCGCAGTTCACCGCCATCGGCGTGGATCAGGCGCAGGGCGCCGTAGGTGCTGGGGGTGAAGTCGTAGGAAGCGAAGGCTTGCAGGCGATAGAGCGGGTCCTGCTTCAGGTCACTGCCGAAATAGTCGTCGTTGGTGCCGTACAGCTGGGCTTCGAGGTTGGCCTCCAGCACCCATTTCTCCCCCAGGCCCTGGGTGTAGTTGTAGACAAAGGTCGCGCCCCAGCGATTGGCCCCCGGGGAGACGTCCGGGTTGCGGCTGTGGTACTCGCCCACCGGCAGCGTGATCAGGGTCAACAGGCCGCTGTAGGTGCGGGTTTGCGGCTGGTTGATGAAAAACAGCGTGCCCCCCACCTGGGGATCGCCGAAGCCGCTTTCCCCGGTATGGCGTTCGGCGCCGGGCAAGCGAGCGTTGATGTCGGCGAAGGGCACGATGAACTGGGGGGTGCAAAGGGTGCCGCACAGGTCGCTGAAGAACACCTGGCGGTAGGCCATGGCATTGACTCGCAGCTCGGCCTTGCCGGTGCTGTCGGCCGGGCCGTGAAAGTCGCCGGCGCGGGTGGCCGGGAGGTACAGCACCCCCAGGCTGGTACCCACGGGGGCGGCGAAGAAGTCCCGGGCGTTGAGGTCCGCGGCGTTGAGCGACAGGCTGGCCAGGGCGCCAGCCACGGCCAGGGTGGTACGGGTAATGAGCCTTGTCATGGGCGGTGCGTCTCTTGTTGGCGTTGTTGTTCGGCGAGGGGCTCGCCGGCACACGGCAGTGGGGCAAAAAAAGGGCAAAGGCAGCCCGTGGCCGTCAAATGCGACGGCGCAAATCAGCGCTGGTCAGGGGCCGGGGTCAGTCGGGCGGGGCGTGAAGCAACTGGGCGATGCGCGCCTTGTCCTTGACCCCGAGCTTGCTGTAGATGGCGCGAATGTGATGGCGCACGGTGTTGGGCGACATACCCAGGTCCCGGGCCACTTCCTTGTAGGTCTTGCCGTCGCCGAAGCACTGGGCGACGGCATTTTCCCGGGGGCTGAGTTTGGGCAGGAGGCTGCGGCTGCGGGCGGCCAGCAGGTACAGGTCGCCCACGGCCGAGCAGTCGATCTGCAGGCGTTTGCCTTCGAAGCCGTTGCTGTCCAGCGCCATGGGCAGTTGCGGACCGTTCCACTGCGGCCATTCATGGAGCAGCAGATCGACAAAACCGCGCTCGGCGCATTGCAGCACACCGCGCCGGTCGCACACGGCCAGGGCCAGGTTGCGCGGGCGGGTGAGCTTCTCGCGCATGGCCACCAGGGTGCGGATCTGATTGGCCGATACCGCTGCCACCAGGTGCAGCATCAGGTTGTTCAGCACATGGCAGTCGTCCAGGGTGAAAGCCGGGGCGCCAGGGGCACGGTACAGGGCCAGGTGGTTGCTCAGTTGGGTATGGGGATCGATGTGCACCACGCACAGCAGTTCGCCGATGTTATAGAGCCGGCTCAGCCAGTTGAGGCCAGGGCCGCTGTGCGGATCGGCCATGTTGACGATCACCGCCCGTCCCGGCACCTCGTGGACCCGGCTGACGGTGACATCGGTGTGGCGGATCGATTGCCAGTCCGGCAGGTAGCTTGGTGGCAGGCGGTACAGGTAGCAACTGTGTTCATCCGGCAAGCCGTCGATCAGTGCGGCGCGGCCCCACCAGGCACTGTCGAAGGGCAAGAGTTTGCTGATGCGCGCCAGGGCATGCTGGTGAAGGTTTTCGATGTCCTTGTTCTGCGCCAGTTGCTGCAGTTCCAGGGTCAGCTCGCTGAAGGCCTGCAACAGGCTGGCCGGAGCATGATCGGGTCGGTTCATGGGGCTTTACCTCTGTGCGACGTTGTTATTGTTTTCGTCACGGAAGTGGTTGAGGACCGTTACGCCGGGGGGACGTGGGCAGGGCCTGGTGCGAGTATCGATGGCTTGGCCGGCCACCGCCATCCTACAGATGCAGGAGGTGGCCCATGGCCCGGCGGCGCGGGTCGCTTATGCTTCAGTTGGTAAACCATGATCACTATTGGGAGTGAGTTCGATGCCAATGCAGCCTTTCTCTGTTTCGCACTGCGTCACAGGGTTTGATGCCGTCAGGCTGCGGCCCTGGGGCGGTCGCTTGTATGGCTTCAGCGAGACGCTGCCGGGCACCGTGCGGCGACTTGAGGTCGCGCAGCCACAGGTCAAGCTGGTCATCGGGCTGGCGTCCCCCTACGGGCTTGCCGCCAATGGGCGCGAGGAGCGGTGTCAGGCGTTCGTGGTGAGCCGCCCGGCAGCTCCGATGCTCGTCGAGCAGCGCGGTGTGCATTCATGCATCGAGGTGGAGCTACCACCCTGGGCCGCGTATCGCCTGTTTCAGGGCGATGGCCAAGTGCTTGCCAGCCCTTGGCTGGATCTGCGGGAACTGTGGGGCACGTCGGTTGGCTTGTTGGTCGAGGCACTGGAAGAAAGCCCTTGCTGGACGAGTCGATTGCAGCGGGTCGAAACCTTTCTTGCCGAGCGTTTGCACAACTCGCGCCGTGAGGTGCCCGAGATGCTGCGCCGGGCCTGGGAGGAACTGCAGCGAAGCGCTGGCGGTACCTCGATCGCTGATCTGAGTCGGCAGGCCGGCTGCAGCGGACGGCATTTCGCCAGTCGCTTCAAGGCCCATCTGGGACAAGGGCCCAAGGCCTGCGCCCGGCATATTCGTTTTGCTCGCGCCCAGCAGTTGCTGGAATCGCTACCGGCGCTGGAGCTGGTGCAGGTTGCGGTGCTGTGCGGCTACAGCGACCAGAGCCACTTCACCCGGGAGTTCCAGGCATTCGCCGGCTGCTCCCCGGGAGCCTATGCCCGAGGCGGCTGGGCCGATATTCCTGGCAAACCGGCATCGTTGCTCGAAGGCCGGGAGAATTGAGTGGCCCGGTCAGTTTTATTCAAGACCCGCCGAGCCTTTGCAGCGGACAGTGACGGCTCTGACTCTGTGAACGTGGAGGATGTATGCCAGGAAGTCTTTCTCATGTGGAAATCGGGGTTGCCGACGCTTCGCAGTCGCTGGTTTTTTTCCAGCGCCTGTTCGACTGGTCGCCGCAGCGGTTAGGTGCAACGGAGGATGCCTGGTTGCAGGCGCCCTCGATCCGGGTCGGCGTCCATGGCGACGATCCGCAGTCGCGCATGGTCGTGTATTTCCGGGTCAGCGACATGGCCGACAGCGTGTCCCGGGTCCGGGCTCTGGGGGGGCAGGCCGGTGACATCAGTCCCCACGAACCCGGTTTCGGCCGGTTCTGCCAGTGCCACGATCCCCAGGGCGTGTGCTTCGGCCTGCATCAGCCGGACCTCCTTGAATCCTAGCCAGGGCTGGGAGCTGTTCAGGCAGCCTGGCCAGGGCGCTGCAGGCGATGGAAGCAACGGCTGAAATACACCAGCGAGTCGCCTTGCTCGCGCACGCTGATTTCATCCAGTTCCACCAGCATCACCGAGTGGGTGCCGATTTCCTGGACCTCGGTGATGCGTCCCTGGAGGCTGGCCAGGGCGCCGTCCAGCACCGGCAGGGCCTGCAGGCCGTCGCGCCAGGGGTGCAGGCCGAAGCGCTGGTCCATGGCCACCCCGGTCATGCCGGCGAAGTGCCGGGCCACTTCCTCGTGTTCGCCGCTGAGGACGTTGATGCACAAATGGCCGTTACCCTTGAACACCGGGTTCAGGGCGCTGTTGCGGTTGACGCAGACCATCAGGGTCGGCGGGCTGTCGGTGACCGAGCAGACCGCGGTGGCGGTGATGCCGCAACGGCCGGCGGGGCCGTTGCTGGTGATGACGTTGACCGCAGCGGTCATGTGGGCCATGGCGTTGCGGAAGGCGAGTTGCTTGGGATCGAGTACAGACATAACGAATTCCTCATGGACGCAGGGCATTGCGCTGCAGGAGCCAGCTTGCCGGCGAAGAGAGTCTTGAGCCTTGCGCCGCTCTGGCGGTCGCCTTCGCTGGCAAGCCAGCTCCTACCAGACGCCAGCGGTTACTGGCGGATGCGGTCCAGCATGTTGATGTCGTCGGGGTTGGTCAGGTGCGCAACGGTCCAGCCGTCGAGGTCGTAGTCACCCAGGCACTTGTCCACCAAGTCGGTCATGGCCTTCATCGAGCCGCTGGCCTGGGCGTGGCGCAGGCACTGCATGCGGATCTCGTCCTGGCTGCCGGCGTAGTTGATCTCGTACAGCTCGTGGCGGCCGCCGAATTCGGTGCCGATGGCGTCCCAGAGCAATTTGAGAATCTTGATCCGCTCCTCGTGGCCCATGCCGCCGGAGCCGCGGCAGTAGGTGCCGAGGTACTGGTTGAGCACCGGGTCCTTGAGATCGCGGGAGCCGGACGGCAGGTAGATCAGGCCGCTGGCCACCACTTGCTCGATGATCTTCTTGATGTCGGTGTAGGCCTGGGGCGCCAGGACCCGGTAGGCCTGCAGCGCCTGGGTGCTGGGCAGGTAGACGCCGTTCATCCATTCGCTGGCGTTGCCATGCATGGCGTCGGTGAGGGACCAGAACAGGTTGCGCCAGGCCACCACTTCGCCGACCTGGGCCTGGACCCCGCGAAACTCCAGGGAGCCGGTGCACTGCAGGGCCTTGACCAGCAACCCGGTGATGAAATCGAGCTTCACCGCCAGCCGGGTGCAGCCCTGCATCGGGAACAGCCGGCCAAAACCACCTTGCGGGAACCACTGGCGGCAGCGCTCGAAGTCACGGTAGATCAGCACGTTCTCCCAGGGGATGAACACCTTGTCCATGATCAGGATCGCGTCGTTCTCGTCGAAGCGGCTGGACAGCGGGTAGTCGAAGGGCGAGCCGGTCATGCCGGCCTGCAATTCGTAGGAGGGGCGGCAGATCAGCTTCATGCCCCGGGTGTTCATCGGCGCGATGAACATCAGGGCGAAGTCGGTGTTGTCTCCCAACAGCTGGGCCGAGCCCTGGCCGACGAAGTTGTAGTGGGTCAGGGCCGAGTTGGTGGCCACCACCTTGGCGCCGCTGACAATGATCCCGCCCTCGACTTCCTCGTCCACCGAGATGAACACGTCCTTGACCTGATCCACTGGTTTGTCGCGATCGATGGGCGGATTGACGATGGCGTGATTGAGGTAGAGGCAGGCTTCCTGGATGCGCTTGTACCAGGTGCGGGCGTTGTCTGCGAAGCGCCCGTAGAACTCCGGATTGGCCCCCAGGGCACTGCCGAAGGCGGCCTTGTAGTCGGGGCTGCGGCCCATCCAGCCATAGGTCAGGCGCGACCAGTCGGCGATGGCATCGCGCTGCTGGCGCAGTTCATCGGGGCTTTTCGCCGAGCGGAAGAACTTGTGGGTGTAGCCGCCGTTGCCGGTGTCGGTGTCCCAGCACAGTTGCTCCTTGGTGGCCGGGTCGTGCAGGGCGTCGTACAGACGGGCCATGGAGGCCGCCGAGTTGCGGAAAGCCGGGTGGGTGGTGACGTCCTTGACCCGGTCGCCATAAATGTAGATTTCACGGTCGTCGCGCAGGCTGGCCAGGTATTCGGCACCGGTCAGCGGACGGTTGGTTGCGGCACGAAAGTCTTCGGGTTTCATATCCAGTCTCGGCGTTGTTTTTATTGACTGGGACCATGATGGGCAGGGGCGGGCGCTGAAAAAATGGCTTTTACGGCGAATGAATTGCACTTTTCATAGGGCGCGTTGGTGCTCTCGGGCGGGATACAGCGCACTGTCCCGGAGCAGCGAATCACTGCTTTATCGATTCACTTCGCGTTGTGCTGTATCAGTCCTGAAACAGGGGTCACATTTCGAAATATTTTTGCCAATCAGCCAGATGAAAGCTCAAGTTCGGCCGATATCTCTGATAGGCCCATGGACACTGTTTCCATGGTGTCCCACGTCGATGCAGTCCTGATGCGTCGGCGGATCAAGGGCATGGATGCTCGCCGCCCCGTTCTCCTTCGAGACTCGCCCTATGTCCTTGCGTAACCTGAATATCGCCCCGCGTGCTTTCCTCGGTTTTGCCTTCATTGCCTTGCTGGTCATGGTGCTGGGCGTGTTTGCGGTGAACCGCATGTCGATCATCCGCGACGCGTCCCTGGAGATGGAAAGCAATCAGCTGCCCAGCGTCGGTTACCTCGGCAACCTGACCGAGAACGTCCTGCGCCTGCGGATTCTGTCATTTCGCGTGCTGGTGAACCGCGAACCGGCCGGCCTTGCCGAAGCCCAGACCCGCATCGGCGTGCTGGTGGACAAGGCCAAGCAGGCCCAGGCCAGCTACGCGGCGTTGCCGGCGGGTCCGGAAGAAGTGGCGCTGTACAAGACCTTCAGCGCGACCCTGGACAACTACCTGCAGGCGCAGAAGGAGATGCTCGAACTGTCGCGCCAGGACAAGCTGGAAGAGCTGCGCACCCTGATCAACACCCGGATCAAGGACGGCACCGACCAGATGGGCGAGCAGTTGAACAAGCTCATCGCGATCAATGCCGCGGACGCCAAGAGTGCCTCCAAGGCGGCCGGCGAGCACTACAACAGTGCCATTGCCGGGATCGTCATCGTCGCGCTGCTGGCCGCGTTGCTGACCATCGTGCTGGCGCTGTTGTTGACCCGCAGCATCGTCACCCCCCTGAACAAGGCCCTCAACGCCGCCGAGGTGATCGCCGGCGGCAACCTGCGCCAGGCCATCGAGGTCGACGGCAAGGACGAACCGGCGCGCCTGTTGCGCGCCCTGGCGGAAATGCAGGCCAGCCTGCGCCGCACCATCGAGCAGATCGCCGGCTCGGCGACTCAGCTGGCTTCGGCTTCGGAGGAACTCAGCGCGGTGACCGAGGAGGCCTCTCGCGGCGTACAGCAGCAGAACACCGAGATTGAACAGGCCGCCACCGCAGTCAACGAAATGACCGCGGCGGTGGAAGAGGTGGCACGCAACGCGGTGTCCACCTCCGAGGCTTCCCAGCAGTCGACCCAGGCCGCCCGTGAAGGCCGCGACCGCGTGGTGCAGACCGTCGAGGCGATCCAGACCATGGCCCACGACGTGCAAAACACCTCGGTGATGATCGAAGGCCTGGCGACTCAGGGCCGGGACATTGGCAAGGTGCTGGACGTGATTCGCGCCATCGCCGAACAGACCAACCTGCTGGCGCTCAACGCCGCCATCGAAGCGGCCCGTGCCGGTGAGGCCGGGCGCGGCTTTGCCGTGGTGGCCGATGAGGTTCGGGCCCTGGCCCATCGCACCGCCCAGTCGACCCAGGAAATCGAGAAGATGGTGGCCGGTATCCAGAACGGCACCGGCGAAGCGGTGGAGTCCATGCAGCAGAGCAATCAGCGGACCCAGAGCACCCTGGAACTGGCCCGCGCCGCTGGCGTGTCCCTGGAGCAGATCGCCGAGTCCATCAACCAGATCAACGAACGCAACCTGGTGATCGCCAGTGCCTCGGAAGAGCAGGCCCAGGTGTCCCGCGAGGTGGACCGCAACCTGGTGAACATCCGCGACCTGGCGATCCAGTCGGCGGCCGGGGCCAACCAGACCAGTTCAGCCAGCCATGAACTGTCGCGCCTGGCGGTGGATCTCAACGCCATGGTGGCGCGCTTCGTGGTCTAAGGGCGCGAACGGTGGGGCGGGGCGCTCGACGAGTGCCCCGCCAGCACCTAGGGTTTTGGCTGAAGCATCTTTCATGGAGAAAACGATGCGCTACTCAGCCCTGACCCAACGGATTGTCGGAGAAGGTTCCGCAGCCTGGAACATCCACTACCGGGCCCTGGCCCTGCGCGAGCAGGGGCGGGATGTGTTGTTGCTGACCATCGGCGACCCGGATTTCGATACCCCCAAGCCCGTGGTCCAGGCAGCAATCGACAGCTTGCTGGCCGGTGATACCCACTATTCGGACGTGCGCGGCAACCTGGCCCTGCGCAGCTGCATTGCCCGTCGCCATCATCAGCGCAGCGGGCAGATTGTCGACGCCGAGCATGTGGTGGTTTTGCCGGGCGCCCAATGTGCGGTGTTTTCCGTGGCCCAGTGCCTGCTCAATCCCGGGGACGAGGTGCTGGTGGCCGAGCCCATGTATGTCACCTACGAAGGCGTATTCGGTGCCTGCGGGGCGCGCATCGTGCCGGTGCCGGTGCGGGCCGAGCAGGGGTTTCGCGTCGACCCGCGGGAGATGGCGGCGCGGATCACTCCGCGCACCCGGGCGATGTTGCTCAACAGCCCGAACAACCCATCAGGCGCGAGCCTGTCCCTCGACGACTGGCAAGCCCTGGCGCGGCTGTGCTTTGCGCATGACTTGTGGCTGATTTCCGATGAGGTCTATTGCGACCTGCTGTACGAGGGCCAGCACTTGAGCCCCGGCAGTCTGCCGCGCATGGGTGAGCGTACGGCCACCATTAACAGCCTGTCCAAGTCCCATGCCATGAGTGGCTGGCGGGTGGGTTGGGTGATTGCCCCGCCGGCCCTGGTCGGGCACCTGAGCAATCTGGCCCTGTGCATGCTGTATGGCCTGCCGGACTTTGTGCAGAACGCCGCGGTGGTGGCCCTGGACCGCGACCTGCCGGAGCTGGCGCAGATGCGCGACGAGTACCGTCGGCGACGGGACCTGGTGTGCACGCTGCTGGGCCAGTGTCCGGGGCTGACCCCGATCTGCCCGGATGGCGGCATGTTCGTCATGGTGGATATACGCTGCACCGGGCTGGACGCCCAGGCCTTTGCCGACTGCCTGTTGGAGGGCTACGGGGTTTCGGTACTGGCCGGAGAGGCCTTTGGTCCCAGCGCGGCAGGCCACATTCGCATAGGCCTGGTGCTGGATTGCGAACGCCTGGCCGAGGCCTGCCGGCGCATTGCCCGCTGCACCGGCGAACTCCTCGAACGCCGCCCCCCAACCCGCCACCCGTAGGCGCCTGTCGGGCGGCGTTGCGCTTGCCGGCGAAGAGGGCCTTGGGCCTTGTGGTGCTCTGGCGGGCGCCTTCGCTGGCACGCCAGCTTCTACAAGGGGGCGCTGTGTTGTTGTCAAGCCGTTATCCGGCCTGCCGTGTCTTGGTGGTCCACGCGGCGGTGTTCACCAGATTGGGCGGGCGCTGTCCCGACAGGGCCGCCAGCAGGTTGTCCACCGCGCAGCGGGCCATGGCTTCGCGGGTTTCGTGGGTGGCCGAACCGATGTGCGGAGTGGCCACCACATGGGGCAACTGCAGCAGCGGTGAACGGTGATCCAGCGGTTCGCGTTCGAACACGTCCAGCCCGGCGCCCCGTATCCGTCGCTCCTGCAAGGCTTCGATCAAGGCTGCTTCGTCCACCACCTTGCCCCGGGAAATATTGATGAAGATGCTCTCCGGGCGCATCAACGCCAGCTCCCGACGGCCAATCAGTCCTTGGGTCTTCTCGGTCAAGGGCAAGGTCAGGCAGACGAAGTCGGCTTCTTGCAGCAGTTGCTCCAGGCTCCGGTAGCGGGCATTGAAACGTTGCTCCACCGCGGGCTTGGGGCTGTTGCTGTGGTAGATCAGCGGCATGCCGAAGCCGAAATGCCCACGCTGGGCCAGCGCCTCGCCAATGCGGCCCATGCCGATGATGCCCAGGGTCTTGCCGTGCACGTCGCTGCCGAAATGCAGTGGGCCGATGTTGCGGTTCCATTGCCCGGCGCGAACCATATTGGCCAGCTCCACCACACGCCGGGCGGTGGCCAGGATCAGGGCGAAACCGGTGTCGGCGGTGGTTTCGGTGAGCACGTCCGGGGTGTTGCTGAGCAAAATCCCCCGTTGGGTCAGGTAGTCGATGTCGTAGTTGTCGACCCCCACCGAGACACTGGCCACCGCTTGTAGGCGCGGCGCCAGGTCCAGCAGGTCGGCGTCCAGGCGCAGGCTCGCCCCCAGCAGGCCATCGGCGCTGGGCAGGGCCTGGCGCAGGGCCTTGAGGCCGCTGGGCCCCAGGTCTTCGATCAGGGTGACCTCGGTCTGTTCCTGCAGGCGGGCCATCAGCGACGGCGAGAGTTTCTTGTACAGCACCAGGTGTTTTTTCATGAGGGTCTCGGTGGCAATTCAGGGGTGGGCCAGACGGCGACGCAGGGGCAGGCCCTTGGCCTGGGGGGCACTGGCACCGGGGTTGAGCAGCAGGGTCAGCAGCACCGAGAGCAGCAGGGCGCCGCTCATCAGCAGGTAGGACATCCCCGGCGAGCCGGTGGCGCTGTTCAGGTAGCCCACCAGGTAGGAGCCGCCGAACGAGCCCAGGGCGCCCATGCTGTTGATCAGGGCCATGGCGCCGCCGGCGACGTTGGCCGGGAGAATTTCCGGGACGATGGCGAAGAACGGGCCGTAAGGCGCGTACATGCAGGCCCCGGCGATCACCAGCAGGCTGTAGGACCACCAGAAGTGCTCGGCGCCCAGCAGGTAGGAGCCGTAGAAGGCGATGGCGGCCACCAGCAGTGGCGGCCAGACGAAGCGCTTGCGCTTCTGGGTGCGGTCCGAGCCCCAGGACACCACGAGCATGGCAATCACTGCCGCCAGATAGGGCAGGGCCGAGAGCCAGCCGGCCTCCACCATGTCCATTTGCGCGCCGTGCTTGAGGATCGATGGCAGCCACAGGACGAAACCGTAGACCCCGATGCTCCAGCAGAAGAACTGCAGCGCGAGAATGATCACCTTGGGCGAGCGGAAGGCCTCGGCGTAGTTCTTCACCGCCTTGATGCCCTGCTGTTCGGCGGCCAGGGCGCTTTCCAGGTCCTGCTTCTCCTGGTCGCTGAGCCACTGGGCCTGGCTGGGCCGGTCATCGGCCAGGCGCCACCAGATAAAGGCCCAGATCACCGCCGGCAAGCCTTCGATGATGAACATCCAGCGCCAGCTGAAATGCTCAACCAGGTAGCCCGAGACCACCGACATCCAGAGCATGGTCACCGGGTTGCCGAGGATCAGGAAAGTGTTGGCCCGGGAGCGTTCGGCGCGGGTGAACCAGTGGCACAGGTACACCAGCATCGCCGGCATCACCGCGGCTTCCACCACCCCGAGCATGAAGCGGATGGCGATCAGCATGTAGGCGTTGGACACGATGCCGGTGAGGGTGGCCAGCCCGCCCCAGAGAATCAGGCTGACGAAGATCAGTTTCTTCACGCTGCGTTTTTGCGCGTAGATCGCCCCCGGCACCTGGAAGAAGAAGTAGCCGAGGAAGAACAGCGCCCCCAGCAGCGATGACAGCCCCGGGGTGATCTGCAAGTCATTGGCCATCCCGGAGGCGGCGGCGAAGCCGTAGTTGGCGCGGTCCAGGTAGGCCAGGCTGTAGGTGATGAAGACGATGGGCATGATGTACCACCAGCGGCGGGCGGCGAGTTTGAGCGTGTCCATGAAAGTTCTCCTGAGCTTGTTGTTTTTGTCGCAACAGGTGGTTCTTGGTTTTCGTTTTCCGTAGCAGCCGGCTTGCCGGCGAAGAGGCCCTTTAGCCTTGTATCGCCCTGGCGGGCAACTTCGCTGGCAAGCCAGCTCCTACAGGGCGCTGGCGGTTTTCAGGGCGGGCGTGTGCTCCGGCAGTTCGTGGCGCAAGGGCAGGCCTTCCATGTCGCCACGGCTTTGTACGGCGCGGCTGCCGACCCAGTTGGCCCGCTGTACCGCCTCGATCACGCTGCGGCTTTCCAGCAGGGCACTGATCAGGCCCACGGCGAAGGCATCGCCGGCACCTACGGTGTCCACCACCTGGGCCACCGGTACGCCGTCGACGAAGCCGGCATCCAGATGGGTGCGGTAGTAGGCGCCATGGGCACCGAGCTTGATCACCACCGCTTCGGCGCCCTGGTCCAGGTAGAAGGCGGCGATGTCCGCCGGGTCGTCCCGCCCGGTGAGCAGGCGCCCCTCGCTCAAGCCCGGCAGCACCCAGTGGGCCAGGGCCGCCAGGCGGTTGATCTCGCGAATCATCAGAGCCTCGCTGGCCCACAGGCCGGGACGCAGATTGGGGTCGAAAGACACGCTGCGGCCGCTGGCGCGCTGGGTCTGCATCAGGTGGCCGGACAGCTCCCGGGCCGACTCCGACAGCGCCGGGGGAATGCCGGTGGCATGCAGATGGCGGGCCTGGAGCAGGGCCGGAGCCAGATCGTCGAGGCTCAGGTGGCTGGCGGCCGAGCCACGGCGGAAGTACTCGACCCGTGGATCGTCGCCGGTTTCCTCGCGGGACTTGAGCTGAAAGCCCGTGGGGTGCAGCGGGTCGCGGCGCACGAAGCGGCAGTCCAGGCCTTCGGCCTGCAAGGTGTCGAGCACGAAACGCCCGAGGGAGTCGTTGCCGACCCGGCTCAGCCAGGCCACCTTGAAACCCAGGCGCGACAGGCCGATGGCCACGTTGCTGTCGGCACCGGCAATGCGCTTGTGAAAGTGCTCGACCCGGGCCAGGTCGCCGCTGTGCTCGGCGACGAACATGGCCATGGTTTCCCCGAAGGACAGAATATCGATCTCAGACATCGGCTGGCTCCAGTCGCGACTGGCCGAGGCGGGCCAGCAGGTCGACCTGCTCGGTGGTTACTTGCAGCAGGTCGTCGCCTTGCAGGGGGTATTCCACTGCCCGGGTAATACCTTGAGTCATGTGCCGCAGCAGTTGTTCCCACTGCTGCAACTGTGGGGCGCCGGGCGGTAGGGCTACACGCTTGCCGTCGACCCGCAGGCGCACTGCCTTGCAGTGCACGTAGTCCACATGCCGGCCCAACAAGTGCGCGGCCGTCAGCGCCGACTGCTCTTGCCACTCCCAGTTGCCGATATCGAAGGTCATGCGCAGGGGCAGGTTCCACCCTTGCACGGCGTTGAAAAAACGCTGGAAGGGCTCGATGCGCCCGCCATGGGCGGTCTGGTCGTTTTCCACCAGCAGGGCGAGGGGCTGGCCTGAGAGCAGGCTGGCCAGGCTGTGCAGGTCGTGATGTTCGGTGAAGTGGCCGAGGGACACTTTGAGCCGCTTGGCGCCGAACGCCCGGGCCCGCTGCAGGGTGGCGGACAGTTCGGGATTGGGTTCGCTGTGCTCGGCCGGCCACAGCTCCAGCGGCGAGGAAAACACGCTTTCCAGGCCCTGTTCCCGGGCGCTGCGGGCCAGCTCCTCGGGTTTCTCGTGGGTCAGCAGTTCTTCGCGCCATTCGATGCACGAAGCGCCGGCGGCGGCCACCAGGGCAATGAAATGGCCCTGGCCGTGCCGGCGGACCAGATCCGCGCCGTAGCTGGACAGACTGATGGAGACGGGAGATTGATGCATGCTTCAGACCTCTGAAACCGGTTTCATTTTTATTCGAGAAAACCCGGGACGCGCTGCAATGCAGGGGTTCCCAGGACTACACAGAGTGTTTTCGGGTGGAGCCGCGAATCATCAGTTGCGCCGCAAAGTCCAGTATCCGCGCCGGGCCGGCATCGCCTCGTAGGCGCTTGAGCAGGCATTCGAAAGCGGCGGTGCCTATGGCCTCGGTGGGTTGGGCCAGGGCACTGATGCCGCTGCCCACCAGGGGGTACCAGTCCAGGTCGTCGAGGGCGATCAGGCCGATGCCGTCGAATAACGGGCATTGGAGTTCACGCAGGACCCGGGTCGCCGCCAGGGCCGCCACGCCATTGGCGCAGAACAGCGCCTTGGGGCCGGGGCCGGGAGCGTCGAGAAAGTCTTTCAGATGGCGGGCCAGGGTCTCGCCGGTCTCCAGTGACTGGCCGCGCAAGGCCGGGCGCCGGGCGACCTCGTCCTGGAAGGCGGCGCTGCGTTCGAGCCGTGAGCTGGTGCCGTCATGGGGTTCGCTGACCAGCAGCAGGTCGCGATAACCCTGTTGTTCCAGGTGCTCGACGGCGCTGTGCACCGCCGCCGGGTTGTCCAGGCCCACCAGATCGGCGTGCAGTGATTCAAGCTTGCGGTCCACCAGGACCATGGGCATTTCCTGCTGCAACTCCAGCAACTGCTCCAGGTGATGACCCAGGGTGTTCACGATCAGGCCTTCGATGTTGTAGGCCCGCAGGTTGGCCAGGTGCTGGGCTTCCTGCTGATCGTCACGGTCGGTGTTGCACACCACCAGGCTGTAGCCGTGCTGGCGGCAGGCGGTTTCCACGCCGTGCATCACGGCAATCGAGTAGGGGTTGCGGATATCGGCCACCAGCATGCCGATCAGGCGGGTGCGCCCGCGTTTCAGGCCGCGGGCCATCTGGTTCGGGCGGTAGCCCAGCGCGCTGATGGCCTGCTCGATGCGCAAGGCAATGGCATCGGAGAGCAGGGCCCGGTCTTCGCCGATAAAGCGCGACACGCTGGCCTTGGAGACCCCGGCATGACGGGCGACATCGAGCATGGTGACGCGGCTGCGCTGGGCGGCGGAAAACTGATTCACGGGCGACGACCTTATTCTTGGAATTATCGGTTTGCAGTCCTTCCGAGTGCGGCGCTGAAACCGGTTTCAGGAAACCGCAAAACCCATTCTGTCGTCAAGGGCGAAACATCGATAAATCTGCATCAGCGCTGAAGGTGGCTGACCAACGGTAGGGGCTCAGGGTTGCTCAAGGCATGGGCGCAGGGCCTGCAGCAGGGCGTCATACAGCTCATCGACTTCCGCCGCCAGCCCTCTGGCCCGCAAGCAGCCGTGCACCAGGCCCAGGCCCGGGTACAGCTGGCTGGTGACGCCGGCGTGCAACAGGCGCTGGTGATAGCACTGGCCGTCATCGCGCAAAGGGTCGAACTGTGCCAGGGCGATAAAGGCCGCCGGTAGGTTACTGAGGTCCTCTGCCAGCAGCGGCCGGGCGTAGGGCGACCTTTGTTCGGGCCCGGGCAGGTACAGCGCCTGGAAACAGTCCAAGTCGCTGCTGCTGGCCACCTTACGTGGCGCCAACGGTCCGGGAAACGCTCTGTGGCGACCGGCTTTTGCACGGTGACGACTGCCTGGGCGCGCTCACGCCCACAGGCTCATCCAGGTAGCGATCAGCAACAGCAGGGCCATGGCGCGGTTGAAGCGTTGCAGCGCCCTGGGCGACCCCAACCAGCGGGCAGAGCCGGCACCCAGCAGGGCCCAGGTGCCGAGGCAGGGCAGGGCGACGAAGAAGAACACCAGGGACAGGCACAGCACCCGGGCCTGGCGCTCGGCGCCATTGCCGGCGAACACACTGACCACCGCCAGGGCCATCATCCAGGTCTTGGGGTTCACCAGTTGCAAGGCCGCGGCCCCCAGCAGCCCCAGGCGCCGGCCGTGGCCATTGGCGTCCAGGTTCGTAGCCGGTGCCCGCCAGATCTGCCAGGCCAGGCAGCTCAGCCACAACAGACCGGCCCACTGCATGCTCTGCCGGACTTCGGGCAGGCGCCCCAGCCAGTCACCCAAACCACTGCCGACCAGGAGCACGATACCCGCCGCGGCCAAGGTGGCACCGAGGATGATCGGCGGCGCGGCCCGCAGGCCATAGCGGGCGCTGTTGCTCAACACCAGGATATTGGTGGGCCCCGGGGTGATGGAGGCGACAAAGGCGAACAGCACGAACGGCAGCAGGGTCGAGATGGAAGGGGGTATGGCCGGCAACTCCAGAGAAGATCGAGAAGGTGATCTTCGCCGTCGGCCCGTCAAGCGTCTGGAAGCTTTGTGCAGCGCTTGCGGTACAGCGCCGGACTCAGGCCATAGGCACGCATGAACCAGCGCCCCAGATGACTCTGGTCGGCAAAACCCAGGGCCGTGGCCACGTCCGCCGGGGCTGCGCCGCCAGCCAGCAGGCGCCGGGCCCGGCTCAGGCGCAGTTGCACCAGATAGGCGTGGGGCGGCAAGCCGAAAGCCGCCTTGAAGGCGCGGCTCAAGCGAAAACGGTCAACTCCACAGGCCCGGCTCAGAGCGTCCAGGCTCAAGTCCTGGCACAGCTGGGCATGCAAGTAGTCCCGGGCCCGTTGCGCCACCAGCGGCAGGCGCGGGTCCTGGCCATAGCGCTGGCGCCAATGCAGATGCCCGGTCAATTGTTCGAGCAACTGGTCCAGGGCGCTCTGGCGGACAATCCGCAGTTCACCGTGATGCAGGCTGTGAAAGGCGGCGCTGGTGGCCTGGGCCAGGCGCGGGTCACTGGCCAGGGTCGTACCGAAGCCCAGCTGGGTATTGGCCGGCGCCTCGGCAAACAGCGCCCCCAGTTCCCGCTCCAGCCACTGTGGGTCCAGGTACAGCATGCGATAGGTGAAACCGCCCGCGGTGGGCGCCTCGCCATCGTGAATTTCCCCGGGCTCCAGCAGGAACACCTTGCCCGGTGTGCTCTGGTGCCGGGCCCGACGGCAATTGAACTGCTGCACCCCTTGCTCGGTGACGCCCACCAGATAGCTGTCATGCCAGTGAGGGTCATAGGCGTGGCCAGTGAAATGGGCGCGCAGGGTCTCGATGCCGGTGTCGGCGTCCTGGGCCAGATCGATCCAGTTGTCGGCGGTCATGGGCTACCTGAAAAGCGAGGTTCAACCCTGGCAGTTAGCGCCTGTGCCAGGGCTTGGGTCTAGAAGTTTTGTGCAGCTTCAGCTGAACAGCCCGGCGGCGATATTGATGGAAAAGCCGAGGATCGCGGTGTTGAACACAAAGCCGATCAACGATTGGGCGAGGACGATCTTGCGCAGCTCGCGGGTGGCCACGCCGACGTCCGAAGTCTGTACCGCCACGCCGATGGTGAAGGAGAAGTAGAGGAAGTCCCAATAGTTCGGCGTAGTCAGTTCCTCGGCGAAGCGCAGGGCCGGCTCCTTACCGTTCCAGGTGTAGTAAAGGCGGGCGTAATGCACGCTGAAGATCACCCCCACCAGCAACCAGGAACCGATCACCGTGAGCCCGGTGAAGCCGTAATGCAGCAGGCGCTGAGTGGTATCCAGATCCTTGCTGCCCACCAGTTCCAGGGTAATGGTCACCAGACTGGCGATGGCGGCGACGCAGACGATCAACAGCACCAGCCCGGCGTTTTCGTCCTCGACTTCGGCGATGCGTTTCACGTCCTCGGCCTGGGCCCGCACGGTCAGCCAGAACATCAGCGCCAGGTAGGTCCAGACCGCGGCGTTCCAGCCGATGAGGATCTTGCCGGTCAGGGTTTGCGCGGGGGCGAGGAGGCCGATGGCACAGCCGATCAGTACGCCGATGGTCAAGCGGGGGTGGGTTCGGATCACGAAAGACATGGGGGCTCGCAGCTTCTGGGCAGAGGGGGAACATTAGCATGTGGGGGGATTTGGATCGGGGGGCATAGTGGTTGCTGCGGGTGTGGCGGCTGGCGGGTTCGTCTTGATGGCTTGGGGGTGGGGTACATATCCGGTGCTGCGGGTGTGGCCGCTGGCGGTTTCGCTCTTACAGCGGGGTTGGGGTACATATCCGGTGCTGCGGGTGTGGCCACTTATGGTTTCGCCCTTACGGCGACTCACTTTTTTCAAACGCCAAAAAAGTAAGCAAAAACGCTTGCCCCTCCATGGGCCCCTCGCTGGGGCTCGGGGTTCCCTCGCTTCGGCATTGCTCCGGGGGCCGCCGCCAACCGGCCATCCATGGCCGGGTGGCGGCTAGCTCGGCATCCCTGCCGAGCTGCCCCCTACGCAACGCCTACGCTCGGCCGGCTGGGAAGGGGCCTGAAGATCAAAATCAAAAGCAAAAGCCAAGCGCGTGTTACGCGCCATCCGTAGGAGCCGGCTTGCCGGCGAAGAGGCCTGTGAGACATGCAGCGCCTGGGCCGACGCCTTCGCTGGCAAGCCAGCTCCTACATGGGGGGCCCTACACACCGCTCCAGCTTCAGGCCGGCCGGCAGGCCGCCGTCGCGCTCTTGATTTTGATCTTGATCTGAGCGCCCCGTTAACCACGATGGCCGAACGCAGGCATTGAGCCGTGGGTAACCCGGCAGGACGCCGGGTTAGCCGCCACCCGGCCATGGATGGCCGGTGGCGGCGGCCCACGGATCAATGCCGGAGTGAGGGCATGCCGAGCCTAAGCGAGGCACCGAGTGGAGGGGCAGAGCGTTTTGCTTACTTTTGTCTGGGCCGGCATTCCGGATTTTCAAAAGTGAGCCGCTGTAAGAGCGGAACCATAAGTGGCCACACCCGCAGCACCGGATATGTACCCCAACCCCGCTGTAAGAGCGGAACCGCCAGCCGCCACCCCCGCAGCAATGGATATGTCCCCCCCAACCCCACAATAAAACTCACGCCAAAGTCTTGGTCATGACCCCTACAAACAACTCCGACTCAAGAAACGCCTGCAACCACTCCTGCAAGGCGCGATAAGGCGTCTGCGCAAACCACTCTCGATCTACATGAGCAAACTGGCGAACAAACGGTACCTGTGACAGTGGGCCGCACTGCGCTCAGAACGCTTTGAGATACTTCCTAGATTTACTCGCTGGCTCTTTTGTTATGGTCTGGCGCCGGTTTTTTTGCGCAGCATCAGTAGAGGGTCAGGTCTGGCACCCGTGTCGTCAGGCCAAACCATTCAGCCCTGCTGCGCAGCCTCGTCCCTGAAAGGATTGGACGTGATCCGGCTGGACGACGTGAAAGGTTGTCTTTCAGGCCATCAAGGAGCAAATGCACAATGAATGACGCCGTTCGGATGAGGACCATTTGCACAGGCCAGGCAATCACCATGCCGGGCGGTGGTGACGTGCACCTGATCGCGACCCCGCCCAAGCCCTGCGTGACCATCGTCGTGCATGGGGTCAACGACCTGGCCGGTTGCTACGAGCGCATCGAGCGCGGCTTGTGTGCGGGGCTGAATGAACGCCTGGACATGCCCTCGGTGCTGCCCAACGGGGTGAGCAGCCCAGGTTTTCTCCGGCCGGCCAGCTACAGCCTGCCTGAGGACGATGATGGCAAGGCGACCAACCCGGATGCGGTTACCGGCGCAAGTTCAGTGCCGCGGATACGCGAAGCGTGGTGATTCCGTTCTATTGGGGGTTTCGCGAAGAAGAGGGGGCAATCAACAAGACCGAGCCCCACGGTGAATGGCTGGACCGCAACAACAACCGTCTGGACAAGGCCGGCACCCTGGAGGGGGGCCATTTCGTCAATGCCACCACCAACCTTCCCGATATGTGGGGCAAGGGTTTCAACGGCAAGCTGTTTGGGTTCATTTCCCTGGACTTCTTTGCCGGTGAGCTGACCCACCCGTTGTTTTCCGCACCTGGCCGGCGCTACATGGTGCTGGCCGCCATGCGTCTGGCGATGTTGATCAGGATCATCCGCAAACGCTACCCGAACGACACGGTGAACGTGGTGGGTCACAGCCAGGGCACGCTGATCAATCTGCTGGCCCATGCCTTTCTCAAGGATGACGAGGTTCAGGTACGCCCGGCCGACGGCGTGGTGATGATCAACTCCCCCTATAGCCTGCGTGAGCCCACCACGGAGAAGTTTCAGGGTTACGGCAGCCAGCAAACCTCAGAAGCGCGCATTGCGACCCTGGAGGGGATCCTCAAATACATCGCCGGAGCGCCCAATCCGTACCCGGCATTGTCGAGCGTCGCCCTGAAAAACTGCCAGGGTGATGGCGCCATTGGCGGGTCGGGCTGGAGCGGCGGGCCTGCGTCGCAAACCACCATCGATGGTAAAAAGATTTCGTTCAACGAGCGCGATAACCGCGGCAGTATCTTTCTGTACTTCACCCCTCAGGACCAGACCGTCGGCCTTGCCAACGTGCAGGGGATCGGCTGGCAGGGCGTTGACGAACACCTGTATGGCAAGCCGGTACGCAGTACCTTGCCACTGAGCTTTCACCAACGGATCTTTACCCTGCGCAAACGCGGCGAGAAAAAAGAGCTGATTGGCCTGCACACGCCACCCTATGTCTATCCATTGCTGTTGAAGGGTGAGGACACCTGGGAAGACACCGGTCTGCCTTGCCTGCAGCGGATGTCCGTGGCCCGCGCCTCCCTTGAACAAGGAAAGTCGGTGATGCTGACCGCGCCGTTGTTGCCGGTGCCTGTTGAAACCAACTTTGACGCCGATGGCACGGTGGTCATGCCGGGAGCGGACTCAAACAGCGGTGTCTATCAGGTCAAGGACACACTGGCGCCCATCGATGCGTCCATCGCGATCAGTAACGGCGCCTGGACCTCCGAAAGCAGGCAATACGCCAAGCTGGATTCGATCGATGAGGCCGTCGCCTTCAAGTACGGACGCGATATTGCCAGCGTCAAAGAGGCGCTCAATGAAGGCAAGGACACGGCAGAACAGACCCACGTGTTTGTCGCCCGAGCGACAGACAACGGCAAGGTGCTGGTGACCCGTTCAGAAACCCCCTACGAGGCTCGTATGCGCCTGCAAGGGGGAGGCAAAAACGGCGAGCATGAAGAGGCCCTGTCGTTTCACTCGGCGATTCCCAACAACCCTGACCATAGCCGGCGAGTGCTGGCTTATGACGTGGCGATTGGGGCGGGAGAGAGCGTGGATGATGTGACGTTTTATGCGTATTTGTGTCGGGTGGCGGATTGGCGGTTGGATTGGAAAGCGAAAGACAGTGGAGGACGAGGTCAAGCTGATGCTGAACTTGACGTTCCAGATGAGGCTGTGCAGGAACTCTATCGGGAGGAAACATCTGGTAATCGCAACTTAATCAACTCCACAGTGACGTATCGAACGTGTGGCGAATTGCCGGATGCCGTAAAGGACAAAATGCCTTCTCTGGTAGCTACTCAGTCTCTGGCGGGACGCAGAGCGGGCAATCCTGTCCGTTTGGGAGGGCCCGTCTGATGCACCGCATACTTACGTATTGGTCTTTCTCCGGCTTGCTACTGATCAGCCCACTGATTCAGGCCGCCGAAACCTCACTGACATCCATTCGCTGCTTTGCCAGTTCGGCCACGCCCGTGACTGCTTATACCTTGGCCAAGAAGGCTTCCAACATGACCGCTGAAACTCGCTATCGTGCACCCACTACTTCGTATCGATTGGAAACTCTGGATGTGCTCAGCATTGGCATAAGCCTGGATGTATTTCGGCAGGGGCAGACCTGGCAGGCTTTGCAAGAGCAGAGTGCGAAGCAAGCGGAGTCACTGCATGTCGGCAGTATCTTGCCCATGGACCCGAAGAAGTATCCGGTAACTGCCGATGATAAGGACATGGCCTGGGAAAAACGTAAGGCGGATGCCCTAGAAATGGGACTGCGAAGTTTTTTAGAGAAATGGCCAATCCCTACTATTACAGTGGTCGGTGGTTGGAAGCCTGAAATACCGAACCTGCGTTTCACTCCAAGTGAGACTCGTGAAATGCTCACCAGCATGGTGAATAGTTACCGTACAGAAGCGGGTTTGCATTGGCACCGGATTCGTAATGTGCAGGATGGCATTGTCTGTAATGACACTCCCGAAGGATTGCTAGAAAACCTATTCCAGCTATTTGAGCGTCATCCGGATCTCCCGGCTGTACTGGTTTACAGCGTTGAAGGCTTCAACATGGCGTTGTCATTGACAACGAAAGGCAATAAGCCAATAGGACTTGGAACCGGCCCTCGACAACCAGGAGAGCTCACCGACTCAATGGTCGCCCTGGTCATCGGCCGTCCCGAACGCGTCGAATGGCTGCGTTACTACGCATCCTTCACCAAGGTCAACAAGAACAGGATCGATCCCGAGTTCACCGGCTGGGGTTGGCGTAAACCTGCCGTGGAGTTCCAACCTTCAGAGTTCATCCCTCAGCCCTGGACCGAACGTGCTCTTGAGCAATGGGACGCTTTACCGGTGCTGGCCCAGATCCATCGCCCGGTCACCGTTTCCCTGCAGCGCCCTGACACCGGCGAACGCCTCAAGCGTGAAGCCCTGAGTGCGCAACTGGCCGCAGGCTGGAAAAAAGCCATCGACGGGATTGCCCCAGCACCGGCCCGGTTGTTCTACGACGGTGGTTTGAACAGCGTGCCACTGGCCGAACTGATGCCTGCGCTCACCATTGCCCATAGCACCCTGGATCTGCTGGACTCCCGTGAAAGCTACGACCTGACTCAACGGCTGGGCGATACCGGCGCTGCCTCACCTTTCGTGGGCATTGCCTTGGCCACCATGGCCAGTTACCAGAACGCCGACACCAGTGTGGTGATGCCCCTGCGTCGCAAGGACCAGGCAACCATCATCACCATCACCTCACCGACACCCGGTAAAAAACCTCTCGACAACAGGTTCGGCGTCAATCTGATGCCGCAAACTGCCAGCACAGACACTAAGCAACCCGCGCCCGCAAGCAATCCGGCAGCCCCTTCTTTGGCGAAATTTGAGAATGACGATTATGCAATCGAAGAGTTTGTGGCCAGCCTGAAACCCAAGGGCGACTGGATGGATGATTTGTAAGCTTCGGCCCCAGCAGGCCATCCAACCGAGCGAGAAATGCCTTGCCCTGGCTCCGGTAATGCGCCATGAGCGCTTCGGGATAGCGCTCGGCGTACTTGTAGCGATTGAGGTGCGCTTTGAACACCTGGTCATTCTCGGCAATCAAGGCCGCCATCTGCGCCTGGTTCCCGGGCCTGCCCGAGTCACTGATTGGCGAACGTGCACAAGGGGCCTCGGCCGCACGCGATCTCGGGCAGGCTGGATAGGCTGCCGTCAGAACTGATAAGTGAAGGCGGTCTGAATGCCGGTCACATCTTTGCCGCCTGGCTGCTGTGCCCAGAACACGCCCGTATGGACGGCGCTGTGTTGGTTCAGGGCATAGCTCACTCCTGTGCCTGCGCCCAGGCGAGCGTTGTGCTGTTTTTCGGCCTGGTAGGTGTATCGCCCCAGATACTCCATCCGGGCTTGAAAGGCGTCACGGTTGTTGCGCAGGTCCTGGGTCAGTTCCAGGTTGGCACTGAGTTCAAGCTGCTGGGTGAGCTTCCTGGCGCCCCGTACACCGACGTTCAGGCTGGTCGTCGTGCGGCCCATTTTCGCGTAGCTGGCCGCAAACACCGCGCCGCTGTTTTCGCGATAAGCCTGGCGGCTGACCTGCGTCTGGCTGAGGCCGAGATACGGCGTCAGGGTCATCGCATTGAGCATCACGCCATAGGCGCCTTCTATGCTGAAGGACTTGCCGCGCAGGCTCGAACGCCCTTGGCCGGCTTCGGTATAAGCCAGTTGTTCGCGTGTGATGTCGACCTTGGAAGACACATAGGCTGCGGCCACACGGCCCTGCCAACCCAGCCCGTGACCTGACTCATCAACGGCCGCGAAGATGGCGACCGCCGGTGCTGCCGACCCTGCCTTGGCGTAGTTGTCCGGCAGTTGCTGATCGAGGTCCTGATCCAGGGTGACGCCCAGGCGCAGATGCTCGGTGGGACGAACCCCCAAGGTCAGACTCATGGTGGTCTGCTTGGCCCCGCTGTTGCGACTGTAGCTTGGGCCAACACCGATACAGAACGAGCCACTGTCGATCTGGCATTCCTGGCTCATCAATCGAGCCAGTTGCGCGCTGCGCAAATCGAGCATCCCCCAGGCCCGATTGGCGTTCTTGGCCATGGCGGTGCGAGTGTTGTCCAGGTCGACAAGGTGGGAGCCTGTGTCGGTGATTTTCCACAGCGCGGCGTGCATGGCACCTTCACCCGTCAGGCTGAGGCCCACGACAACATTGCCGTCAGCGGAGACGCCGGTCGCCGCTGACGTTTCACCGCCTAAGGTGCCCAGGTCGACCATGCCGCTGGCATCGGTGTGCCTGAATGCGTGGGCATAGCCAGTGGCCGTCGCGGCTATACCCACGATGACGGCACCGTCGGCGGAGGCGCCATAAGCAAAGGAATCGCCACCCCAGGACTCCAGGCCGACCATGCCGGCGGTGTCAGTGTGTTTGAACGCCTGCGTAGCGCCTGTGGCGGTCTTGGCCATT
Source organism: Pseudomonas sp. JDS08PS003 (assembly GCF_045013505.1). NCBI lineage: Bacteria > Pseudomonadati > Pseudomonadota > Gammaproteobacteria > Pseudomonadales > Pseudomonadaceae > Pseudomonas > Pseudomonas sp. JDS08PS003. The sequence continues at coordinate 4,073,551 of NZ_CP120724.1, read as the reverse complement.
CCCACGATAACGTTGCCGTCAGCCGAGATGCCTAGCGCCTGTGAGGTTTGGCCTCCCAGGGTGCCCAGATCGATCATGCCGGTCGCGTCGGTGTGCTTGAAAGCGTGTTGCGTGCCTGTGCTGGCATCGATATCAGCGTGTCCCACGACGATGCTGCCGTCCGCAGACACGGCAGTGGCATGGGAGTAGCCGCTGTTGCCCGCATCCAGGGTGCCCAGATCGATCATGCCGATCGCATCGGTGTGTTTGAACGCACGATAGTCGCCATTGGTTGTAGTCGAATCGCCTACGACAACGGAGCCGTCAGCGGATACGCCCGTGGCCTGTGAGGTAAGTCCTCCCAAGGTGCCCAGGTCGATCATGCCGGTTGCGTCGGTGTGCTTGAAGGCGTGAGCGTTGTTACTGGAGACGCCGGCGAATCCCACGACCACCTTGCCGTCAGCGGATGCGGCCTTGGCATAGGATTGAACGCCACCCAGCGTGCCCAGATTGACCATGCCGGTGGCATCGCTGTATTTGAACGCATATTGATTGCCGTTCGCGAACGCAGTGCCGACGATGAAGTCGCCGTCAGCCGATAAGCCATAGGCTACCGAGCCATCACCGCCCAAAGAACTTAAGTCGATAGTAGTGTCGGCACAGGACTGTGCTGAATAAATCACTCCATAGATCAGTATTAATGCGGCTGTTGCAAAAGGCGATTTCAATGTAATGAACCTGGCAATATAGGAAATGATTACAGCGGCCTGAATAATGGAAGTTTTTTATGGGCGAGCAGGCTACTGCCGAGGTAGAGGCTTGGTTTGCGCAGTAATTAGGCTTTGAGGCCAGTCTGGCTTGGGGGTTGGCCGCTTTGGGCGTGATGGTGTGAATCGAAGTTGTATTGCTTACATGAGGGGAGTAACTAGGCGCGTAAAGTGATTGTCGCGTTGGGTATGAACTTAATGAGTTGGGTTAGTTTAGTTATTAGTTGTGCATGAAGTCTTTAGGAAAATTCTGAAAGCCTGTTGGTTTCGGCAGCTCAACCTATTTGAAACTGCCGATCCGCGCCTCTTATGAAAGTTATTGTTTGGCCATGACCGCCAGAAACAAATCTGATTCGAGCCCCCCCTGCAACCACTCCTGCAAGAAGCGATAAGGCGTCTGCGCAAACCACTCTCGATCTACATGAGCAAACTGGCGAACAAACGGCAGCAGCGCCATGTCCGCCAGGCTCGGATGCTCCGCCAGCAGATAGCGTTGCTCTTGCAGCAGGCTATCCAACTGCGCCAGAAACACTTCCCCCTGGGCCCGGTAGTGCTCCATGGGCGCTTCGGGATAACGCTCGGCGTACTTGTAGCGATTGAGGTGCACCTTGAACACTTGATCGTTCTCGGCAATCAAGGCCGCCATCTGCCTCTGGGCCTCGGGGGCGCCCATGAGCCGCCAGTTGTCCGGATCATGCTGGTCCAGGGCCCAGTGCATGATCTCCAGGCTTTCATCGATTACCCGATCCTCCACCGCCAGCACCGGCACCGTGCCCTTGGCCGACAGCGCGAGCATCTCGGCCGGCTTGGCCTTGAGGCTGACCTCGACAATCCGCAATTGCACCCCGGCATAGCGCAACGCCAGCCGCGCGCGCATGGCGTAGGGGCAGCGGCGGAAGGAGTAGAGGGTCGCCCCGGGCGTTGGCAGGTTGCTCATTTCACCTCCAGGGTGCTCAGGCCATTGCCCTGGCGGCTGACCTTGATCTGCACCGGAATCCGTTCGTGCATCTCCTGCACGTGGGAAATCACCGCCACTTTGCGCCCCTGGGCCTGCAGGCCGTCGAGGGCGTCCATGGCCAGTTGCAGGGACTCGGGGTCGAGGCTGCCGAAGCCTTCGTCGATGAACAGCGATTCGATCTTCAGGGTGCTGGAGGCCATGGACGCCAGCCCCAGGGCCAGGGCCAGGGACACCAGGAAGGTCTCGCCGCCGGACAGCGAGTGCACCGAGCGCAGCTCGTCGCCCATCTCGGTGTCCAGCACCAGCAGGCCGAGCATGCTGCCGCCGCGCTTGAGGCGGTAGCGGCGCACCAGTTGGCGCAGTTGGGCGTTGGCGTGGTGGACCAGCAGGTCGAGGTTGTAGGCCTGGGCGATCTTGCGGAAGGTGTCGCCGGTGGCCGAGCCGATCAGGGCATTCAGACGGGCCCAGCGCTGCCACTCGTTGTAGGCCTCGCTGATCCGCTGGCCCAGGGCCTGGTTGGCGTCCTGGCGGCGCTGGTCGTCGGCCTGTTGCGCCCGCAGTTCCGCCACTTGCTGTTCGCTTGCGAGGGCTTGTTGTTGCAGCGCTTCAAGGGCCTGGAGCAGTTGTCCGGCCTCCAGGTTGCCGTTGTGCTGGGCCTGGTGCTGTTCCAGGCGTTGCTGGCGCTCCTGGAGCAGGACCTTGGCTTGTTCGATGGCCTTGTCGTTGGCCTGCAGGCGCTGGCGCAGCTGCGCAACGTCGGTGTCATCCAGTTCCAGCAACTGTTGCAGCCCGGCGTCATCCAGTTCCGGGTGCTGGGCGCGCCATTGTTCGATGCTGCCGAGCAGTTGCTGCTGTTCGCTTTCCAGGGTCTGCAGACGCTCTTGCCGGGCCTTGAGCTCGGCGCTCAGTTGGATCAGTTGCTGCTGCAGCTCCTGCTGGTCCTGCTGGGCCTTGGCCTGGGCGGTGCGGGCCTGTTCCACGGCTTGATCGAGCTGCTGCTGCCAGAGTTCGGCGCTAGGGTGCGATCCCAGCAGGGCGGCCAGCCTGTCCTGGCAGGCCTGCTGCTGTTGGCTCAGGGCGTCGAGCTGCTGCTGAGCGTCGCTCAGTTGCTGCTGGCGGGTCAGTTGGCGGTCCTGTTCCTTCTCCAGCAGCAGTTGGCGCTGCTGTTGCTCTTCGGTTTCGTCCTGACGTTCGCGCAGCTGTTCGATGCGTTGCAGGACCTGCTGGTCCAGCTGCATGAAGGTGCTGGCCGGGTCGCGGCGCAGGCCTTCGAGCACCTCGGCTGGCAGCAGGTTGTTGAAGCTGGCCAGTTCTTCTTCGAGACGCTGTTGGTCGGCGGCCAATTGCTCCTGCTGTTTGTGCAGATGCTGGGCAGCCTGCTGGCTGGCTTCGAGTGCTTGCTGCAACTGTTGCTGCAGGCGTGTAGCGTCTTTTTGCAGGGTCAGCAAGGCATCCAGGCGGCCTTCATCCTGGGTGATGCTCTGCTGCAACTGCTCCAGTTGCTGGCGTAGCCAGGCATCGCGTCGAGCCGGGTCCTGGTCCAGCAGGCTGGCACTCTGCGGATGCGCTTGCAGGCTAGGGGCCAGAGCCTGTTGCTGGCTGGCCAGTTGTTCCTGTTGCTGGAGGAATTCCTTCTGTTGGGCGATCAGGCCCTGGACCTGGGCCCGCAGTTCGTTGAGCTGTTCCTTGAGGCTGTCCACCGCCTGGCGGGCGTTGGCTTCTTCGCTTTCGTCATGGCGCCCCAGGCTTTGCAGTAGGGCTTCGGGCTGGTGATAGGGGTGCTCGACGCTGCCGCACACCGGGCAGGGCTGATCGTCCTGCAACTGCCCGCGCAGCTCCTCGACACTGGCACTGCGGGCCAGCCGCTGGCGTTCCAGCAAGGCCTGGGTGACGCTCAGGGTCTGCTCGGCGACGCTCAGTTCGGCCTTGGCTTGCAGGCCGGCCTTGTTCAGTGCTTCGCGCTGGACGGCCACGGCCTGTTGCTTGTCTTGCAGTGCCTGGCCGCGCTGGTCCAGTTCCTGTTGCTGGGCCCAGAGTCGTGCCAGCTCTTCGGTGGCCCGTTGTTGCTTGCGGTTGTCCTTGAGCAGGCCGTCCAGCAGTTGGATCTGCTCGGCTACGGCCTGGGGCTCGGCACCGGCTTCGCTGTAGAGCAATTCAAGGTGGCTGCGTTGTTCGGCCAGTTGCTGAGCCGCGGCGCCGGCTCGCTGTTCCAGGGCCGGCAGTTCGGCCTGGCCCTGGTTCAGGCGGTTACCGATCAGCATCAGTTGCTGCAGGCGTTCGCGGTAGAGCGTCCAGGCTTCGCTCAATGGGGCGAGGGCGGCGCTGTGCGCCAACTGCCCGGCAATCCGCTCCAGGCGCTCACCCACCAGACGCTGCTTCTCCAACAGTTGCTGGATGCTTTGCTGGCCTTCGGCGCTGGCGCTTTGCGCACGGTTACGGGTTTCGCCGGCGTCGTTCAGGCTCTGGCCAAGACGACTCAGGTTGCCCTGCTCGGCAAAGGCTTCGCGCAGCAGCGGGACGCTGTCGCTGTGCTGGCTCTGGGCCTGGGTCAGGGCGCTGCCGGCGTCGAGCACTTGCTGTTGCTGCTGTTGGTGACGTTGTTGCAGCTCAACCTGTTGCGCGGCCTGCTGCTCGATCTGTTGGCGCAGAGGCTCCAGGGCTTGGTGCAGCTCGATCTGGCGCAGGAACTGGTGACGCTGCGGCGCCAACTGCTCCAGCCGTTGCAGGCGCAGGCGCTCCGGGGCCAGGGTCAGGGCTTGCTGCTCAGCCTGTTGCAACTGCTCGGCGGCGTCTTGCTGCGCCTCCTGCCACTGGCGCAATTCCTTGAGCCAGCTGTGCTGGGCTTCCAGCTGCTTGAGCTGGGCTTGCTGGGTCTTGAGCTGTTGCTGGGCGTCGTTGAAGCGTTGATCCAGTTCGGCCCGGGCCTCGGGCTCCAGGGGCACGATACCGCTGGCCTGGGCCTCGAGCGCCTTGTGGACCTCTTCGGCTTCCTTGCTCTTGCTGTAGGCGCGGCGCCCCAGCTGGCTGTAGATCGCGGTGTTGGTGAGCTTTTCCAGGAGCTCGCTGCGCTCTTTGTCGTCGGCCTTGAGGAAGGCGCTGAACTCGCTTTGGGCCAGCATCACGGCCCGGGTGAACTGCTCGAAATTCAGCCCCAGCCGGGCTTCGATCAGCTGCTTGTATTCGTTCTTGCTCTGGTTGCTCAGCAGTTGTTCGCTGTCCAGGTCGGTGAGGTTCTGCCGGCTGGCTTGCAGCTTGCCGTTGGCCTTGTCGCGGGCGCGGTTGGCTTCCCAGCGGGCGCGGTAGCGGCGTCCGTCGATGCCGACAAAGTCCACCTCGGCATAACCGCTGCCGGTGCCCCGGCGCAGCAGGGTGCGCGGGTCGCTGGTGAGAATCTCGCTGTCGACTTCCGGGACCTTGGTCTCGCGGCCGATATTGTTCAGCCGTGGCACCGCGCCGAACAACGCCAGGCACAGGGCGTCCAGCAGGGTGCTCTTGCCGGCGCCGGTGGGCCCGGTAATGGCGAACAGCCCGGCGCTGGCCAGGGGCTCGGCGGTGAAATCGATCTCGAACGGGCCGGCCAGGGAGGCCAGGTTCTTCAGGCGGATGGCCAGGATCTTCATGGCTGTTCACCTTCTTGCTGAATGTCCTGCAACAGCAGGGCGAAATCCTTGAGGGTGGCTTCGTCCACCTCGTTGGCGTAGGCATCGCGCCAGGCCCGGCGGAACAGTTCTTCGGGGCTCAGCTGATCCAGTTCGATCAGCTCGGCGCCACTGTCTTCACCGTCGCGACCGCCATTGCCGGCGTATTCGGCGGCAATCCGTACCAGGCGCACGGCCTTGCCTTGCAGGGCGCTTTCCACTTGCTGGCGCAGGTCCGGTTGCGGCTCGTCCAGGCGCACCCGCACTTCCAGCCAGGGCTGGCGCTGTTCTTCGGCCAGCAGGTCGATGTCCGGCAGCTCGCCGAGCTGGGCCAGGATGTCCCCCAGGGGGGCCGGGCCCAGGCGTTGCAGGTTGACCGCCCGGGGAATCAGCCGCGGTTCGACGCTGACCAGGGTCTCGCCGTCCAGGCGCACGTCGAGGATCTGGTGCTGGTAGCCGATCTCGGAAAACGACAGGGGAATCGGCGAGCCGCTGTAGCGGATGCGCTCCTCGCCATTGACCTTCTGCGGCTTGTGCAGGTGCCCCAGGGCCACGTAGCTGACGTCCGCACCGAACAGGCTGGCGGGCAGGGCCTCGGCATTGCCGATGATCAGGCTGCGCTCGGAATCTTCGGACACCGAGCCACCGGCCATGTGCGCATGGCTCACGGCGATCAGGGCCTGCCCCGGCTGGCGCTTGGCATTGGCCGCGGCGATCAGCCATTCATGGACCTGGGCGATGCCCTTGAGGTAGTCGTCTCCCAGGTGCGGGCCGGTGACTTCCGCCGGGCGCAGAAAGGGCAAGGCCAGGCACCAGCCGGCAATCGCTCCGCTGGCGTCGGGCAAGGGCAGCAGCAGGCGTTCGGCATCCAGTTGGCCGTCATCCAGCCACAGCACCCGGCCCAGGGCGTGGGTGCGCAGGCGGCGCATCAAGGGGGCGGGCAGTTCGATACGCGAACCGGAATCGTGGTTGCCAGCGATCATCACGATGGTCAGGGCCGGCTGTTGCTCGTGGGCGCTGACGATGAAGTCGTAGAGGCGTTCCTGGGCTTTGACCGGCGGGTTGACGGTATCGAAGATATCGCCGGCGATCAGCAGGACGTCCGGTTGCTCGTGCTTGAGCTGGCGCAGCAGCCACTCCAGAAAGCAGGCATGTTCGAAGTCGCGTTCCTGGCCGTGGAGGTTCTGGCCCAGGTGCCAGTCGGAGGTGTGAAACAGACGCAAGGCAAGCTCCGCATGAAAAAGGCTGGCCGCACAGAAAATGACCGCGGCGAAAGGGTCGAGAGTTTACTGGCAAACGCGTGTTTATGCCCGACGCTGCGGCAAATGCAGGCGCGATTGGCCCCGCGAGGCGCTACGGGGGGCGGTTGCTGTAGGAGCTGGCTTGCCAGCGAAGGGGCCCGCCCAGGCGCTGCATGACTTACGGGCCTCTTCGCCGGCAAGCCGGCTCCTACGCGGAGGGGACTGCGCGGCAGCGGGTTATTTGGGATACAGCGGCGGCAGGCTGGTGGTGTCCGCGACCGGGTCCTGGACCCGGTCGTTGATGGGGATGGCGCGGATCGCTCGCCATAGCTCTTCACCTTGCCAATATTGGCCGGTCTCGCTGTAGAGGGCGCCATTGAGGCCGTCCAGGGCGTCGGACAGGGGGATGAAACGCGCGGCCATGTCGGCCAGGGTTTCCGGCTGCTGGCGCGCCCAGGCGTCCAGGGCCTGGCGAGTGGCCTGGGGGTCGTTGGCCTGGCAGGCACGCTTGAGGTCGTCCAGCAGCGAACGTGGGCTGGGCCCGGTCTGGGCCGCGCGCAGCACCGCCGGTTGCCAGCGGGCGCGCCACCACAGGCCGAAGCCCAGCAGGGTGGTGCAGGCCAGCAGCAAGGTGCTCAGTTGCCACAGCCACAGGTTGCCGCTGTCGACGCTGATCGGCGCGTTGCCCGCCGGGGTGTCCACCACCAGGCTCGGGTTGTTCGCCACTTGCAGGGTCCGCGCCGGCAGGCCGGTCTGCTCCAGGCGGTCTTCCTGGGTGTTCCACCAAGTGATCTCGAGGGCCGGCAGTTCGACCTCGCCGGTGCGGGTCGGCACCAGGGCCTGGCGGTCTTCGCGAATCCCCAGCAGGCCGTGCTCGACGTGCTGGTTGCTCAGTTGCGGCTGGTCCGGGTAGCTGCGCAGGCCGTTGATCTCGGCCTGGGGCAGCGGTGGCAATTGGGCGCTGGACAAGCCCTCGGCACGCAGGGTCAGGCTACGGGTCAGGGAATCGCCCACCTGCGGGTGATCGGGCTCCGGGTTCCAGCTTTCACTCAGGCTCAGGCTGCGGGCCGGCAGCCAGGGGGCATCGGCGGGATAGGTGGCAGGCTTGGCCAGCACCTGCAGGGTCATTTCGGCGGAGCTGACGTGGATCAGCTTGCCGGGCTTGGGGGTCTGGGACGTGGGCTCTGTGCCGGTGCCCGGGTTGGCTGGGGTGGCGGTGAAGGTCAGCGCCGGAATCTGCAGTACGCCGCTGCGCTGGGGATAGACGGCGTAACGCATCTCGATCACCCCATGGCGCACGCCATTGATGAGTTTTTCGTAGGTGCGTGGCTCCCCCAGTTGCTCGATCCGGGCGTCGCTCAGTTGCAACGGGCTCAGGCTGCTGTCGTCGAACAGCGGCACCGAATGGTAGATGTGCAGGGTCAGCAGGGCCTGGGCCTGGACATAGACCTTGGGCTGGTCCAGTTCAGCGTCGATGAACACCGGTTCCAGGCGGGCGTCCTGATCCTGGACCGGGCTGGCGTTGACCTGCAGGGTCAGCGCCTGGCTCTGCAGGTCGCCCAGTTGCAGCGGGGCGATCTCCAGGGTGCCGGTCAGGCGCGGCAGCAAGGTGACGATCCAGCGGGTGCTGGCGTGGCTGTCGCCGAGGCTGTTGAGCTGGTTGACCTGGCGCGTGCCGCGCACTTCGAACTGACTGTCCAGGGGCGTCAGGTCGGGCTTGCCGAACTGGGTGACATCGGTGGACTCCAGAGTCAGCTCGACGGTTTCCCCGGAGTTCACCTGGCTGCGGTCCAGGCTGGCGAGCAGCCCGGCAGCCTGGGACTGCGAGGTCCAGAGCGCGAGGGCAAGCAGAAGGGCGGTGCAGCGGGTCATCGAATTTTTCCCTGATCCTGATGTTGTTGCTGTTCGTACCAGAATTTACGCCTCAGCAGTTCTCCCGGATCGTCCGGGATCTTGCGCAGCCATTGCTCCAGCGCCTGCTGGTGTTCAGCGTCCAGGCTGTCCTGTGCCGGACGCAAGGGCGTGGTGGTGTGCTGGTCGTCCAGCTCACTGCCGGGCACCTCACTGTGGCCATTGCTCTGTGGGGCGGGCGCTGTGGCCTCGCCCTCGTTGGCCGGTGGCTGCCCGGGGTTGTCCGGGGTTTCGCTACCGGTGGCCGGCTGGGTGGCCGCTCCGCTGGGTCCGGGGTTGTTGCTGGCGTCGCTGTCGGGGTTTTCCGGCTTCTGTGGCGGCGTTGGCGGGGTGGCTTGCTGCTGTTGCAACAGGCTTTCCACCAGGGCCTTGTTCTGGAGTGCCGGCTGCAGGTCCGGCTGGCGTTCCAGGGCCTGTTCATAGGCGTCGATGGCAGCTTCCAACTCACCACTGCGCGCCAGGGCATTACCGCGATTGTAGTGGGCGCGGGCGTCGTTGCCTTCGGCAAAGCGCTCGGCGGCGGCATTGTAGTTGCCAGCCTCGTACAGGGCCACGCCTTGCCACTGCGGGTCCTGGAAGTGCCGTGCGGCTTCTGCCGGGCGCTGCTGTTCCAGCAGGCGCCGGCCTTGCTGGTCGGGGCGCAGCCACAAGTCGTTGAAGTCGAAGGCGTAGCTGGGCTGTGGCAGCCCGAACAACAGCAGCGGCAAGCAGAACAACCAGCCCCGGCGTCCGGCGCAGGCCGCCAGCAGCAACAGGGGCAGCAACAGCCAATAGCCCTGGTCGGCCCAGGTGTCCAGGCGCAGGGTCTGGCCGTCGCTGCGCACGCCTTGAGGCCCCCCCGCGAGGCCCAGGGCCTTGAGGTCGCTGTCGTCCAGGCGGGCCTGACGGTAGCGGCCGCCCACCTCGCCGATGAACTGCTTGAGGTCCGGGCTGTCCAGGCGCGACACCAGGATCGCCCCCAGGTCGTCCTTGAGATAGCTGCCGTCTTCCAGGGCCACCGGGGCACCGTCGCGGCTGCCGATGCCGAGCATCAGCAATTGCGGTGCTTCACCGTCCAGCGCCTGGCGGATGCCCTGGCGCTCCTGTTCGCTGAGGGAGGAGGCCATCAGCAGCACCCGGCCCTGGCCCAGGGCGCCCTGGTCCAGCAGCTTGAGGGCCTTGAGCAGGGCCAGGTCGGCGCGCTGGCCGGCCTGGGGCATGATCGATGGCTTGAGGGCGTCCAGCAGGTTGCGGCTGGTGGCCAGATCGTCGGACAGCGGCACCAGGGTGTGGGCGCTGCCGGCGTAGACCACGATCGCGGTCTGGGCGTCGCTGCGCAATTGCAGCAGGTCCAGCAGTTTGTGCCGGGCCTGTTCCAGGCGATTGGGCGGCACATCGTTGGCCAGCATTTGCGGGGTCAGCTCCAGCAGCACCACCAGCGGGTCGGCGGGTTTCTGGCTGGTTTGCTCCACCCGCTGCCAGCTCGGGCCGAGCAGGGCCAGCACTGCCAGCAGCCAGGCCAGGCCCAGGGCGACCCAGGGCAGTTTGCTCTCGCGGCCATTGCCGCCACTGAGCAGGGCGGCATGAAAGGCCGGCGGCAGGATCATCTGCCAGCGCCCGGCGCGCTTCTGCCGGTGCCAGAGTTTCCATAGCAGCAGGGCCAGCATTGGCAGCACCAGCAACCACCCGGGACGGAACCAATGGGGCCAGAGGCTGATCATCGACGCCTCCGCAGACGCAGGCGCTTGAGGCGCTGGCGCCAATCATGGGTCGGCTGCAGAAAGTGTGACTGGGTGAAGAAGCGTTGCAGCGGGTTGTGCGGCCAGCGCTCGCGCAGCACCAGCAACACGCTGAGCAGCAGCGCCGTGGCCAGGGGCCAGTGGTAGAGGGCCTGGGCCGGGCGGGCCTGGGTCGGTTGCTGGGCCACCGGCTCCAGTTGGTCGAGGGTTTCCTTGATGGCTTGCAGCTCCTGGCCGTCACGGGCACGGAAGTAGCGCCCGCCGGTGACTTCGGCCAGTTCCTTGAGGGCCGGCTCGTCCAGGTCCAGGCTCGGGTTGAGCCCCAGCACGCCGAGGGTCGCGCTCTGGTCCGGGTCGGCACCGATGCCGATGGGATAGATTTTCACCCCTTCCTCGGCGGCCAGGCGCGCGGCGGTAATGGGCGGGATTTCGCCGCCGTTGTTGGCGCCGTCGGTGACCAGGATCAGCACCCGGCTTTGCGCCGGGCGCTGGCGCAGGCGCTTGAGGGCCAGACCGATGGCATCGCCAATGGCGGTGTTCTTGCCGGCGATGCCGATCTTCGCTTCGTCGAGCCAGACCCGCACCGTGTGCCGGTCGAAGGTCAGGGGCGCTTGCAGGTAGGCTTTGCTGCCGAACAGGATCAGGCCGACCCGGTCGCCTTCGCGGTGTTCGAGAAAGTCCCCCAGCAGGTGCTTGACCAGGCTCAGGCGACTGACGTCTTCGTCCTGCCATTGCATGTCGGGAAAGTCCATGGAACCGGAGACGTCCACCGCCACCAGCAGGTCGCGGCCGCTGGCAGCCACCGGCAGCGGCTCCCCCAGCCATTGCGGACGGGCAGCGGCCAACAGCAGCAGGACCCAGAGCAGGATGAACCGTGCCTGCTGGCGCCAGGCCGGCAGGTGGGCGCGGGCCCGGCGCTTGGACAGGCCTTCCAGGTCACTGAGGAAACTCACCTTCAGCGCCGGCTCGCCGCTGTCGGCCACCGGTAGCACCAGGCGCAGCAGCCAGGGCAGCGGCAGCAGGGCAAAGATCCACGGCCAGGCGAACTCAAACATGTTTGCGAATCCAGGTGTCCACCGCCTGGGTCAGGCCGGCGATGGCTTTGTCATCGAGCTTGCACTCGGGCTTGTAGGCGCCTTCCACCAGCACCATCCAGCGGGTCAGGCCGGCGGCGGGGCAGCGGTTGTCGAGAAACGCCAGCCACTTGCGGCCATTGAGGGTGTGGCTCTGGCTGTAGGGATAGTGGTTGCGGCACAGACGCTTGAGCAGGGCGTTGAGGGCCTGCAGCCAGGCTCCCGCCGGGGCGCCGTCATAGGGCTTGGGCAACAGCGCCAGTTCTGCCAGGGCCGCCAGGCGCACCGGGTCCAGGGGTTGTTCGCTGCGTGTGCGCACGGCCTTGCGCGGCCACAGATGACGCCAGCGCCAGATAGCGAACCCGAGCACCGGCAGCAGCAGCGCCAGCAACCACCAGCCTGGTGCTGGCGGCCACAGGCTCACCTGCGCAGGCAGCAGCAGCGGTTGCAGTTGTTCCAGGCTGCTCATCGGCCGGCTCCCGGACGCTGCGGATTGAGGTATTCGCGCAACTGCTCGACCATCTCGCTCTGGGTGCTCAGGGGCATCAGCAGCACCCGCAGCTTTTGCGCCAGACGCTCCCAGCGGGCAATCCGCGCCTCGCTCATGGCCCGGTAGGCCTGGCGCAGCTCGTAGTTCAGGGTGTCGAGTTCCAACTGGGCGCCGCGCTCGGCAAAACGCAACAGGCCAGCGGCGGGCAGGGCATGGTCCAGAGGATCGGACAGGGGCATCAGCAACAGGTCGCAATGCCGCGACAGCAGGCTCAGTTGCTGCTCGGCGGCGTCGCTCAGGGCGCGCTCGTCGCAGATCACGATCACCAGGCTGCCGGGACGCAGCACTTCACGGCCGCGCAGCAGCGCGGTGCCCAGGGCATCACGCTGGGGCTGGGCGTCGCTGTGCAGCGACTGGTTGACCCGCACTAGGCGGTTGAGCAGTTGCAACAGGCTTTGCTTGCTGCGCCGCGGTTTGATTTCGTAGTGCTCGTCGTCGCCGTAGACCAGGCCGCCGACCCGGTCGTTGTGGCCCAGTGCGGCCCAGCCGATCAGGCTCGCGGCCTGGGCCGCGAGTACCGACTTGAACATCAGCCCGGAGCCGAAGAACAGCTGGCGGCTCTGCTCGACCATGATGAAGATCGGCCGTTCGCGCTCCTCGTGGAACAGCTTGGTGTGGGGCTCCTGGGTACGGGCGGTGACCCGCCAGTCGATGGTGCGCACGTCGTCGCCGGCCTGGTAGACCCGCACCTGATCGAAGTCCACACCGCGTCCGCGCAACTTGGAGTGGTGCAGGCCGATCAGCGGGCTGCGCTGGCTGGGGGTGGAGAACAGCTGCACCTCGCGCACGCGATGGCGCATCTCGATCAGCTCGCCGAGGGTGATGCGAATGCCGGGTTCGGCGATGGCTTGAGTCATGGAGATCAGGCGACGGCAACGACGTCGAGGATGCGCTGTACCACACGGTCCTGGTCGATGCCTGCCGCTTCAGCCTCGAAGGACAGAATGATGCGGTGGCGCAGCACGTCGAACAGCACGGCCTGGATGTCTTCCGGGCTGACGAAATCGCGGCCGGCGAGCCAGGCGTGGGCCCGGGCGCAGCGGTCCAGGGCAATGGAGCCGCGAGGGCTGGCGCCGTAGGCGATCCACTCGGCCATTTCTGGGTCGAACTTGGCCGGGGTGCGGGTGGCCATCACCAGTTGCACCAGGTATTCCTCCACCGCGTCGGCCATGTACAGGCCGAGGATTTCCTTGCGCGCGGCGAAGATCGCCTGCTGGCTGACCCGGCGCTCGGGCTTGGTCTCGCCATTCAGCGCTTCGCCGCGGGCCTGCTGGAGAATGCGGCGTTCCACGGCAGCGTCCGGGAAACCGATCTTGACGTGCATCAGAAAGCGGTCGAGCTGGGCTTCGGGCAGGGGATAGGTGCCTTCCTGCTCGATGGGGTTCTGGGTCGCCATCACCAGAAACAGCGGCGACAGTTCATAGGTGCTGCGGCCAACACTGACCTGACGCTCGGCCATGGCCTCCAGCAGCGCCGACTGGACCTTGGCCGGGGCACGGTTGATTTCGTCGGCCAGCACCAGGTTGTGGAAGATCGGGCCTTGCTGGAACACGAAGCTGCCGGTTTCCGGGCGATAGATCTCGGTGCCGGTGATGTCGGCGGGCAGCAGGTCGGGGGTGAACTGAATCCGATGGAATTGCGCTTCAATGCCTTCGGCCAACTCTTTGATGGCCTTGGTCTTGGCCAGTCCTGGAGCGCCCTCGACCAGCATGTGGCCGTCGGCGAGCAGGGCGATGAGCAAGCGCTCGATGAGTTTTTCCTGGCCGAGAATCTGCGTTGAAAGAAAGGTTCGCAGCGCCAATAGCGCTTCACGATGTTCCATCGGTGACTGTTCCTGGAGAGGGTGCGCCCCGGGCGTTGAAATAACGTCGGGGCTGGGGGCGATACTTTAATCCATAGCGGGGGTCGGCGACTAACGGGGAAAACCTGATTTAGCCAATTAGTCGAAAAAAATCCGTGTTTTATTCAGCCCCACGCGCCATCTCCCCGTAGGAGCCGGCTTGCCGGCAAAAGGGTCCTTGAGCCATGCATCGTTCTTGCGGACGCCTTCGCTGGCAAGCCAGCTCCTACGGAGGGACCGCGCAGCAGAAAGTTGTAGGAGCCGGCTTGCCGGCGAAAGGGCCCCTGAGCCATGCATCGTTCTTGCGGACGCCTTCGCTGGCAAGCCAGCTCCTACGGAGGGACCGCGCAGCAGAAAGTTGTAGGAGCCGGCTTGCCGGCGAAAGGGTCCTTGAGCCATGCATCGTTCTTGCGGACGCCTTCGCTGGCAAGCCAGCTCCTGCGGAGGGACCGCGCAGCAGAAAGTTGTAGGAGCCGGCTTGCCGGCGAAGGGGCCCTTGAGCCGTGCATCGTTCCTGCGGACGAACGAGGGCGCTCAGGACAACTGGCTGATATAGGTGCCGGTGCCCTTGAGGATGTTCTGCAGGGTCGCTTCCACTTCGGCCAGGTCCGAGGCGGCGGTGCTGTGGCGGATTTCCAGGTGGTCGGAGCCGTTCAGGGCATCGGCGTCGGCCGCGGCGATTTCGATCAGCAGGGTGGTGGGGCTCAGGGTGACCTTGACGCCATCGAGGGTCGAGGGCTCGCCGTCGAGGGTGATTTCCAGTTCGTCCTCGTCCGGGTAGCGGCTCATCAGGAACATCTCGCCCTGGCTGCTGTGGCAGCAGAGCATGGCCATGTTGTCTTCTTCGTCGTCGCAAGGGTTGGCGATCAGGTGGGCAGTGGTCATGTGCATGGCGTATTCCTGGGGCTGGGGCCGGCAGCGGCCGGACGGTGCAAAAAGAAGCAATTCTGCCAGCCCGATGGAATTTCTGCTGGCCTGTCTGTCAGAGAACAGGTCGTGAACGCAAACCGCCTGCAGAGTCACTTCTGGTACGCAAGTACCGTGAAACCGGGAGAAAACCCTGATTTTTCTGTACTGGCTGCTAGTGTTGTTCAGGGCACCTTCAGCCGGTTGCGTGCCGTTGACCGAATATGTCGCAGCATCGCAAGCAGCTGTCGCGTTCCACTCGTTAAGCTGCGCAGCGGACAATTTGTTCTCAAGTGCAATAGGTTGCGTCTGATTTGCGATGGTCACCTGTAAAGGCATTGCGCGATATGCAAGCGCCAGTCGTTTTTGCAGATGCCCATCCCGGGAAGGTGAATGTGACCTGCGCGTCTCGTCCAGCTTCACCCACCTGGCATCCTGCAACCTCTGCCCGAGACCAGGATCAGGATGCACCACCGCCCCGCAAGGGGTTTGCACGCGACGCTACCATCAATAACAAGCCCAAGCGGAGTACCACAGATGGCGTTCTTCACCGCAGCCAGCAAGGCCGACTTCCAGCACCAACTGCAAGCGGCACTGGCGCAGCACATCAGTGAACAGGCACTGCCACAAGTGGCGCTGTTCGCTGAACAATTCTTCGGCATCATTTCCCTGGACGAACTCACCCAGCGTCGCATGTCCGACCTGGCGGGCTGCACCCTTTCTGCCTGGCGCCTGCTTGAGCGCTTCGATCACGCGCAACCGCAAGTGCGCGTCTACAACCCCGATTACGAACGTCATGGCTGGCAGTCGACCCACACCGCGGTGGAAGTCCTGCACCATGACCTGCCGTTTTTGGTCGACTCGGTCCGCACCGAGCTCAACCGTCGCGGCTACAGCATCCACACCTTGCAGACCACCGTGCTCAGCGTACGTCGCGGCAGCAAGGGCGAGCTGCTGGAAATCCTGCCCAAGGGCACCCAGGGCGAGGGCGTGCAGCAAGAGTCGTTGATGTACCTGGAGATCGACCGCTGCGCCAACGCTGCCGAACTCAGCGTGCTGGGCAAGGAGCTGGAACAGGTACTGGGTGAAGTGCGCGTCGCCGTGGCCGACTTCGAGCCGATGAAGGCCAAGGTCCAGGAACTGATCGAAAGCATCGACAACAGCCAGTTCGCCATCGCTGCCGATGAAAAGACCGAGATCAAGAGCTTCCTGGAATGGCTGGTGGGCAACCACTTCACCTTCCTCGGCTACGAAGAGTTCGTGGTCGGCACCGATCAGGATGGCGGGCATATCGAATATGACCCGAGCTCGTTCCTCGGCCTGGCCAAGCTGCTGCGCGCCGGCCTCACCAGCGATGACCTGCGCATCGAAGACTACGCCGTCAACTACCTGCGCGAACCGACGCCGCTGTCGTTCGCCAAGGCCGCGCACCCGAGCCGCGTGCACCGTCCGGCCTACCCGGACTTCGTCTCGATCCGCCAGATCGATGCCGACGGCAAGGTGATCAAGGAATGCCGCTTCATGGGCCTCTACACCTCTTCGGTGTACGGCGAGAGCGTGCGAGTGATTCCCTACATCCGCCGCAAGGTCGAAGTCATCGAGCAGCGCTCGGGCTTCCAGGCCAAGGCGCACCTGGGCAAGGAACTGGCCCAGGTCCTGGAAGTGCTGCCACGGGACGATCTGTTCCAGACCCCGGTGGACGAGCTGTTCAGCACCGTGATGTCCATCGTGCAGATCCAGGAACGCAACAAGATCCGTGTGTTCCTGCGCAAAGACCCCTACGGTCGCTTCTGCTACTGCCTGGCCTACGTGCCGCGCGACATCTATTCCACTGAAGTGCGGCAGAAGATCCAGCAAGTGCTGATGGATCGCCTGCAAGCCACTGACTGCGAATTCTGGACCTTCTTCTCCGAGTCGGTGCTGGCCCGCGTGCAGTTGATC
Source organism: Pseudomonas sp. JDS08PS003 (assembly GCF_045013505.1). Classification (NCBI taxonomy): domain Bacteria; kingdom Pseudomonadati; phylum Pseudomonadota; class Gammaproteobacteria; order Pseudomonadales; family Pseudomonadaceae; genus Pseudomonas; species Pseudomonas sp. JDS08PS003. Next base: position 4,057,029 of record NZ_CP120724.1, on the reverse strand, counting down.
CTGCGGGTGGACCCGAAACAGCGCATCGACATCGATCCGCTGCTGTTGGAAAAAGAAGTGGTGCAGGCCTGCCGCAGCTGGCAGGACGACTACGCCAGCCTGGTGGTGGAAAGCTTCGGCGAAGCCCACGGCACCAATGTACTGGCGGACTTCCCCAAAGGCTTCCCGGCCGGCTACCGCGAGCGTTTTGCCGCGCACTCGGCCGTGGTGGACATGCAGCACCTGCTGAGCCTCACCGAAGCCAACCCGCTGGTGATGAGCTTCTACCAGCCCCTGGGCCAGGTCTCCGGCCAGCGCGAGCTGCATTGCAAGCTGTACCACGCCGACACCCCGCTGGCGCTGTCCGACGTGCTGCCGATCCTGGAAAACCTCGGTCTGCGGGTACTGGGTGAATTCCCCTATCGCCTGCGTCACAACAACGGCCGCGAGTACTGGATTCACGACTTCGCCTTCACCGCCGCCGAAGGCCTGGACCTGGACATCCAGCAGCTCAACGACACGCTGCAGGACGCCTTCGTCCACATCGTGCGTGGCGATGCCGAGAACGATGCCTTCAACCGCCTGGTGCTGACTGCCGGCCTGCCTTGGCGCGACGTGGCGCTGCTGCGTGCCTACGCCCGCTACCTGAAGCAGATCCGCCTGGGCTTCGACCTGGGCTACATCGCCAGCACCCTGAACAACCACACCGACATCGCCCGCGAGTTGACCCGGTTGTTCAAGACCCGTTTCTACCTGGCGCGCAAGCTCACCAGCGAAGACCTGGAAGACAAGCAGCAGCGTCTGGAGCAGGCGATCCTCACCGCCCTGGACGACGTTCAGGTGCTCAACGAAGACCGCATCCTGCGACGCTACCTGGACCTGATCAAGGCCACCCTGCGGACCAACTTCTACCAGACCGACGCCAATGGTCAGAACAAGTCCTACTTCAGCTTCAAGTTCAACCCGCACCTGATCCCCGAGCTGCCCAAGCCGGTGCCGAAGTTCGAAATCTTCGTCTACTCGCCACGGGTCGAAGGTGTGCACCTGCGCTTTGGCAACGTCGCTCGCGGCGGCCTGCGCTGGTCTGACCGTGAAGAGGACTTCCGTACCGAAGTCCTGGGCCTGGTAAAAGCTCAGCAAGTGAAGAACTCGGTGATTGTGCCGGTGGGTGCCAAGGGCGGTTTCCTGCCGCGTCGCCTGCCACTGGGCGGCAGCCGGGACGAGATCGCGGCCGAGGGCATCGCCTGCTACCGCATCTTCATTTCCGGCCTGTTGGACATCACCGACAACCTGAAAGACGGCGCCCTGGTGCCACCGGCCAACGTGGTGCGTCACGACAACGATGACCCGTACCTGGTGGTGGCGGCGGACAAAGGCACTGCGACCTTCTCCGACATCGCCAACGGCATCGCCATCGACTACGGCTTCTGGCTGGGTGACGCCTTCGCCTCCGGCGGTTCCGCCGGTTACGACCACAAGAAGATGGGCATCACCGCCAAGGGCGCGTGGGTCGGCGTACAGCGCCACTTCCGCGAGCGCGGCATCAATGTCCAGGAAGACAGCATTACCGTGGTCGGCGTCGGCGACATGGCCGGCGACGTGTTCGGCAACGGCTTGCTGATGTCCGACAAGCTGCAACTGGTGGCCGCGTTCAACCACCTGCACATTTTCATCGACCCGAACCCGAACCCGGCCACCAGCTTCGTCGAGCGCCAGCGCATGTTCGAGCTGCCGCGTTCGGCCTGGACCGACTACGACACCAGCATCATGTCCGAAGGCGGCGGCATCTTCTCGCGCAGCGCGAAGAGCATCGCCATCTCGCCACAGATGAAAGAACGCTTCGACATCCAGGCCGACAAGCTGACCCCGACCGAACTGCTCAACGCCTTGCTCAAGGCGCCGGTGGACCTGTTGTGGAACGGCGGTATCGGCACCTACGTCAAGGCCAGCACCGAGAGCCACGCCGACGTCGGCGACAAGGCCAACGACGCGCTGCGGGTCAACGGCAACGAGCTGCGCTGCAAAGTGGTGGGCGAGGGCGGCAACCTGGGCATGACCCAGCTGGGTCGTGTGGAGTTCGGCCTCAATGGCGGCGGTTCCAACACCGACTTCATCGACAACGCTGGTGGCGTGGACTGCTCCGACCACGAAGTGAACATCAAGATCCTGCTCAACGAAGTGGTGCAGGCGGGCGACATGACCGACAAGCAGCGCAACCAGCTGCTGGCCAGCATGACCGACGAAGTCGGCGGCCTGGTGTTGGGCAACAACTACAAGCAGACCCAGGCCCTGTCCCTGGCGGCGCGCCGTGCCTACGAGCGTGCTGCCGAGTACAAGCGCCTGATGAGTGACCTGGAAGGCCGTGGCAAGCTGGACCGCGCCATCGAGTACCTGCCGACCGAGGAGCAGCTCACCGAGCGCGCCGCGACCGGCAAGGGCCTGACCCGTCCAGAGCTGTCGGTGCTGATTTCCTACAGCAAGATCGACCTCAAGGAAGCCCTGCTCAAGTCCCTGGTGCCGGATGACGACTACCTGACCCGTGACATGGAGACCGCGTTCCCGCCAAGCCTGGTGGCCAAGTTCTCCGAAGCCATGCGTCGCCATCGTCTGAAGCGCGAGATCGTCAGCACCCAGATCGCCAACGACCTGGTCAACCACATGGGCATCACCTTCGTGCAGCGCCTGAAGGAGTCCACCGGCATGAGCCCGGCGAACGTCGCCGGTGCCTACGTGATCGTGCGGGACATCTTCCACCTGCCGCACTGGTTCCGTCAGATCGAAGCCCTGGATCACCAGGTCTCGGCTCAGGTGCAACTGGAGCTGATGGACGAGCTGATGCGTCTGGGCCGTCGGGCGACCCGCTGGTTCCTGCGCAGCCGTCGCAACGAGCAGGATGCGGCGCGCGACGTCGCGCACTTCGGTCCGCACCTGGCGGCGCTGGGCCTCAAGCTCGACGAACTGCTGGAAGGCCCGACCCGTGAAGGCTGGCAGAACCGTTACCAGGCCTATGTCGAAGCCGGTGTGCCGGAGTTGCTGGCGCGCATGGTGGCAGGCACTACCCACCTGTACACCCTGCTGCCGATCATCGAAGCCGCCGACGTGACCGGTCAGAGCGCAGCCGATGTGGCCAAGGCCTACTTCGCCGTGGGCAGCGCCCTGGACTTGCCGTGGTACCTGCAGCAGATCAGCGATCTGCCGGTGGGTAACAACTGGCAGGCCCAGGCCCGTGAAGCCTTCCGCGATGACGTGGACTGGCAGCAACGGGCGATCACCATCAAGGTTCTGCAGATGGCCGATGCGCCGGACGACATGGAAGCCCGCGTGGCCCTGTGGCTGGAGCAGAACGCGAGCATGGCCGATCGCTGGCGCGCAATGATGGTGGAAATCCGTGCCGCCAGCGGCACCGACTACGCCATGTATGCAGTGGCCAACCGGGAACTGCTGGACCTGGCCATGAGCGGTCAGTCGGTGCTGTAACGGCCTGACCCCGCCCTGAACCAAAAAAGCCCCGTATCTTGCGATACGGGGCTTTTTTATTGCCTGCCGATTGCGTCGGCAAGCGGGTGCTGGGTGGCGCTTAGCGGGCCTTGGCCGAGGCGTCCTGCTCGACCACCATGTCCAGCACGTAGACCGTGGACGGGGCATCGGCAGGCGGGTTCTTCCATTCGTACTGCTTGACGCGCAGCACGTTGCGCACGCCGTCCTGATGCTCGTAACCCTCGATGGACTGGTACAGCGGATGCCAGTTGTCCTGGGTCGGCAGTTGCAGGCCGGCGGCATCGTAGCGGCGCTCACGCACTTGCAGGCACTGGAAGTCGGGGATCAGCGGGTGGCTGCACTTGACGGTCTTGGCGGCCACTTCCAGGAAGCGGGTCTCGCCCTGGCTGCCGTAGCGGGTCTCGGGGGTGGGCTGGCCTTCGAACTTGAGCTGGGTGCCGTCCTGGGTGGTCAGTTGCAGGGTCGGCGTCGATTCGTCGCCGCCGAAAGTGCTGCGCAGGTCGCCTTTGAACAGACGGCCGACTTCGGCGTCCAGGGTCATCAGGCTCGGGTCGCAGGCCATCATGGTCGAGGCCAGGGGCTGCACCTTGAGCACGCCGTTTGCAGACTGGAAGCCGCCGAACTGGCGGTTGCAGCCGCCGCTGATGTTGAGGTTCTGCCCGACGAAGGTCAGGCGCAACTGACGCTCGATGCCCTTGTTCAGGGCGGCAACGGGTTTGCCCGCCGCGTCGCTGGCCGAGACCAGTTGCCAGTAGTAGGCAGCCAGTGCTGGCTGGGCGCTGACGGATGCAGTGCTGGCGGGCATGGAAGAGGATCCTTCAGGGGGAGTGGACGCCGGGGTGCAGGCCTGGAGCAGGGCGGCACAGACGGATACGAGGAGGATGTTTTGCTTCATGGTTCGCTCTTTCAGCCTTGATGGAGTATGACCTGCGGCATTGGCGGCAGGCCCAGGCCGGTAACCTGGGGCAGTCAATCAGGCGTCCGATGCGTGGCGCCCGCCACCTGGGCCGGGCGCCGCCGGACGACCGCTGCCGTTACCGATTGCGATGTGACAGCACTGTGCCAGTTCGGTTTCATGGCCGGTGGCTCCCGGGAGTGTAACCAAATCTTGCACGCGCGCTGCGAACAGGCCTCGCACCTTGCGCTGCGCCGCCCACTGCCCAGGGCTTACCAGAACCAGTAAGGCAGGAATTTGGGCGTGGGCTCGTTGGCCAGTTCCAGGTGATAGGTGATGGCGTTGAAGAAGAACCCATCCAGCAAGAGAAACGCCGCCACGCCGAACGCCAGGACGATCACCTCGTAATGCCGGTGTTCGGCGTATTGCCGGCCGATCCAGTAGCGCACGCCGCTGAGCAGGGCAAAGCTTGCGAACACACCGGCGAAGTTGGGCTGCAAGGGCTGGGCGGCAAAAGCGTTGTAGCCCAGCACCAGCAGCGCCAGGACCGCGCCGCTGGCCGGCAGGTTCAGGCACAGGCGCAGCAGGCGTTTGCGGGTGGTGCTGAACAGGCCGTTGGGGTCGACGAATATATAGGCCGCCAGCAGGGAAATGGCCGGGGTGATGGACACGATGTAACGCGCCTTCTTCGAGTTGGGAACGGTGAAGAACACAATCAGCACCAAGAACCAGGCGCCAAGGTACAGCAGCAGGCGCGGTGCCGACGGCGGCGGGGCGCTGAACCACTGCCTGGCGCTTCTGGCCATGACGCAGAGGGCGTAGAACGCGGTGAAGCTGTAGGTGACCAGCCCGACGCTGAAGTAGAAGTAATAGCGTGGCGAGTGATCGCTGGCGATTCGGCCCAGGCCCTGCATCTCCAGCACTTGCTGCATGAAAGTCTCGCCGCCCTGCACATGGGCGGCCCAGGCCAGCAGGGCGACCCCGGCGAGAAACAGCAGGCCGCTCAGCAATGAGAACCCGAACAGTCTGCGCGACTGTCGGCTCAGCAGGTAATAGGTGCCGACCACCAGCGCCGGGCCGATCATGCCAATGGGCCCGCGCAGGGCAAAGCCCAGGATCAGGCCGAGGAACACCAGCGCCAGGCGTCCGCGCTGTTGCTTGAGATCGGCGGTGTAGGCCAGGTAGAAGCAGCTCACGGTGATCAGGGCCGGATAGATGTCCAGGGCCAGGGAGTTGACGCTGTCCAGGAACGCCCAGGTGAACAGTGCAAAGAGCACGCCGCAGACGCCCCATTTCTGCTCATGCAGGGCCCCCAGCTTGTAGATGAACACCAGCATCAGCGACGCGGCAATGCACAGGGGCAGGCCCATCGACAGCACGGACAGCTGGCCGAAGGGCAGCGACGCCAGGTAGACCAGCACCGTGTTGACAACGGTGTAGTCGGGATACGGCTGCAGATCGTCGGCGATGGGGAACAGCGTCATGCCGTGCTGCAGCATGTAGTCGGCGAAGTCGACGAAGCGCGTGGTGTAGTTGAGGACTGCAGGCTTGTACTGCAGGCCCATGAACAGCACGAGGGCCACCAGGAAAATACTCAGGGCGGGTCGTTGCCAGATTTGTCTTTGAACGCTTTCCATGCTCTCAACACACACAAAAATACTGACGATACGGTGGCCAGTAGGCGAACGCCAAGCACGCATGGCGGCGTGGGACGTTGCTGGCACCGGTGTTTAAGGTGCAGCAATCTAGCGCGGCAGACGTTAACGGCCGGTATACGGGCAGTGTCCCGGTAATAGGCCGCATGAGGCGCGAGGAAATGCCCTCAGGGTCGTTGCGGCTTGACCGACGTGCCGAAGGTATTGCCCATGCGCACGCTGGTGGCGGCCGGTGTCGAAAGCCCGACCTGGTTCGGCGGGCGCTTGTGCACCGGGTTCTCCATGGCCTGCTGATTGGCCTGGGCTGCCTTGACGGCGTCCGGGTTGTTGCCCATCTGTTTGCTCAGGCAGTTGTAGTCGGGAGCCTTGTAGCCGCCGACGCTGACTTCCACGCAACCTTCGCTGGCTTCCTCGGCCTGCACCGTCCAGGGCAGGGCGCACAGCAGCAACAAGGTGACGGCGTATTGGCTTGAACGATTCATCCTGGCCTCCTGGCAGGCCCGGGAAAGCGGGCCTCGATGCCGGCCGAGTGTAGTGCAAACCGATGACTGGAAAAGTGATGGTTTTTTTGCCGTGGCCGTAACACCAGATTCATAAACTGGCCTCAGGATGACGCTTTTAGGGATTGGACTGCAGTGCAGCGACGCAGCGCGCAGGTCGGGCGATGGACTTCATTGCACGGGGGCTTGGCGACCTGTGTGCTGGGGCTTGTGCTGCTGGCACCGATGCCGCAGGGCTGGGGCCAGCCCGCTGTCGAGGGACCACCCCGGGTGGATTCCCAGACCCTGCTGGCGCTGGAGATTCCGGCGCAGAGCCTGGTGGATGCCCTGGAGCTGTTCAGCCGCGCCACAGGGATGGCGGTGCTGGTGGATCGGGAGTTGACCCGGGGGCGGCGTTCGGTGGGGATCAAGGGCCGCTACAGCGCTCGGGAGGGGTTGAGTCGCCTGCTGGCAGGCAGTGGCCTGATGGCCCGTTATGCCCGCAGCGATGCCTTCACCCTGCAGGTGCCGGAGGCGACGCCGGCCACGCCGTTACAGGGTGCGGGAAGCAGTCGGGCGGCGCGGCTCAACAGCAGTTATGCCAGTGCCGTGCAACAGGCGGTGGAGCACAGTCTGTGTGGTTCGGCGCTGACCCGTCCGGGCAGCTTTCGCGCCTTGCTGCAACTGTGGATCGGCGCCGATGGCACGGTGCAGCACAGCCGTCTGGTGAGCTCCACCGGCGATCCGCAACGGGATGAGGCCTTGGTGCAGCGCCTGGCCGATACCCGGGTTCAGCGCCAGGCACCCAGCTCGCTGCGCCAGCCGCTGACCTTACTCTTGATACCGGACACAACAGGGAAACGCATGGACTGCAGGGAATGGGAAGGAGCTTCCGGGGTATGAAAAATACCGGACAGAGTGCGATGGTCAGGCTGTTCCTGACGTCCTACGAGGACTTTCGGGTGCGCTTGCGCAGACGCCTGGGTTCCGAGGACCTGGCCAACGACGTCCTGCATGAAACCTACCTGCGGGTCGACCGCATGGAAGAGCCGCCCAACCTGCTGCAACCCAATGCCTACCTCTATCGCATGGCCCTGAACATTGCCGCCGACCGCCGCCAGTCCGACGCCCGGCTGCTGACCGGCGACGAGGTCGAGGAACTGCTGCACATCGCCGATGACACCCAGGACCCGTCGCGGGTGGTGGGCGGCCAGAAAGAAATCCAGACCCTGCTCAAGGCCCTCTACGAACTGCCGGCGCGGCGGCGCAAGATCTTTATTGCGGCGCGCCTGGAAGAGGCGCCGCACCTGGAAATTTCCCAGCGTTTCGGCATTTCCACACGGATGGTGGAGAAGGAAATCAAGGCTGCCCTGGGCCATTGCGCCTTGCGCCTTGAAAGAAAAGTCATTCAGCGGTTCGGTCCCGGGGCCGGAAAACTGTCCTAGACAATGAGTCCCTGATCAATCCGTGAGTACCTGCGCGCTTGAACATTTTTAGCATCTCCACTCCCCAGGCCTCGGCGGACCCGCAACTGCTGAGGGAAGCCCGGGACTGGCTGGTCCTCCTGACCTCGGGTCGGGCCACCGTGGCCGACGCCCGGGCACTGCGCCAGTGGTGCGCGCAAAGCCCGCAGCACGCGGCCGCCTTCGAGCACACCAAGGCCCTGTGGCACTGCCTGCAACCGGCAGCCCAGCAGCTGGAGCAACAGTCCCGGCCCCGGCACTTGGGGCGTCGGGCTTTTCTGGGCGGGGCGATTGCGGCCTCGGCGGCGCTGTTCATGGTCCGGCTCACCGTCCCGGGTGGCTTTGCCGGGCTGACCGCGGATTTCGCCACCGAAGTCGGCGAGCAGCGGCGGGTGGACTTGGCCGAGGGCGTGAGCCTGGAGCTCAATACCCAGACCCGCATCAGCCGCCGCGACCCGGGCGCGGGCGAGCAGGGCATCGAGCTGCTGGAGGGCGAGGTGGAAGTCTTCAGCCACGGCACCCAGCCGCTCAAGGTCCAGGCCGGTGATGGCTGGCTGAGTGCGCGTCAGGCGCGCTTCAATTTGCGCAACACCGATCATCAGGTGTGCGTGACCTGCATCGAAGGCAGCCTGCAAGTGGCAGTGGCGGGGCGCAGCATTCGCCTGGACAGTGGTCGGCAACTGACCTACGACGCCAGGGCGGTGGGTGAGCCGATCGCCGTGGACCCCCGCAGCGTGATCGCCTGGCGCGAACAGGTGCTGGTGTTCGACAACGCCAGCCTCAACACCGTGATCAGCGAGATCAACCGCTATCGTCCGGGGATGCTGGTGCTGCTCAATGCCGAGTTGGGCCAGCGCAAGGTCCAGGCGCGCTTCAACCTCAACCAGTTGGCGGGCGTGGCCTTGCTGATCCGTGACGCCTATGGTGCCAAATGCACCGAACTGCCGGGCGGCGTTGTCCTGCTGAGCTGACACGGCCCCACCCGCACCGCCTGATTGCCTGATGCGCTGCGGGGGTACGCCGGAGAAGAGGCCGGTGGGCTTTCCGCAATTCCCGGATCGATGTTGCCTGGCCGCTGCGCGGTTCGCCGGCAAGCCGGCTCCTACAAGGGGGTGGGTGTCTGTAGGAGCTGGCTTGCCAGCGAAGAGGCCGGTGGGCTCACCGACAATTCCCGGATCGACAGTGCCTGGCTGCTACGGGGTGAGCGGGCCCAGCACCTGGCGGTAGCGTTCTTCGCCCTGGGGCGTTTGTCGCACCAGGCGGATTTCCAGGCCCGGGGGATTGTCCTGGCGATTGCCACTGAGTTGACGCCAGCCTTTGTCAGGGTTCCAGACCCGTACCTGCAAGTCGCTGACCCGGCCGAGCACGGCCACCCCGTTCTTGGGTGCCGGCAAGGGGTAGCGGTCCCGAACCTCGGCCTCGGCGCGGTACAGGGTGTCGCCCTTGAGCCACCAGCGCACGCGTTGCAAGCCGACCCCCGGAGCGGGTGCGCTGCGGATCACTTCCAGGCGAAAGCCCTTGCTGTCGGAGCTGCGCACGCTCAGTGGGGCGGGGCTGTCGGGTTCGGCTTCGTCGCTTTCTCCCAGGCTCGGTTCGCGCAACTGGGAACCGGCCCGCAAGGCTACGTCGCGCTCCAGCTGATTGAGGCTGCGCAGCAGTTCTTCGGTCTGTTCGGTGCTGGCCCGCAGATGGCCGTCGGCCCGGGTGACGCTGTCCAGGCCGCGCCAGGCAATCAGGCTGACCAGCGCCATGAGCATGATCGCCACCATCACCTCGATCAGGGTAAAGCCGCGTTGTGTCGTCATGGCTGGCTCACCACCCGCAACTGGCCGCTGGCGCTGCGCTCCACCCGGAGGCTGTTCTGGCCGTCGGACAGCACCACCTGCAGCGGCGGGTTGATCCATTCGGCGTTCAGTACCAGGCGCTGCCTGGGCTCGATATGCACCTGCAGCGCCGGGCTTTGCCAGGGCCGTGGCCGCAATTGCCGGTCGTGGCGAAAGTCGTCGATGCCGCTGCCCTGGTCCTCGCGGCGGCTGAAGGTGTAGCCCTTGGCCGTGGCCCGCCAGGTGATCGGCCGGCCATCGGCCCGAGCTTCGGCCTGGGCCACTTGCAGCAACTGGGCCAGGCCTTCGGCGTCCTTGCGCAGGGTCTGCAGCGGATCGGGCCTGATGCTCAAGCCCACGGCGGCGCTGGCGATGCCGATGATCACCAGCACCACCATCAGTTCGATCAGGGTGAAGCCCTGTTGCTTGCCTGTGTGTCGCACCTTGTGCTCCTTGGCGACGGGACGGGCCCGTCCGATGCAGATGATCGTGCAGTGAAATAAAACCGTGAGAATTGAGCTGTAGGCTGTGGCAACGGACAAACAGGAGGTCCCGCCGATGCTACGTGCCATGTCATTTCCGTCGCGCCTTGACGCCCCCCGGCTGCTGCAATACGCGGCGTTGCTGGCGGCCCTGGCCGGTGTCGCCACCTGGTCGTCGCTGCTGCTGACCCCGGCGCAGTCCCAGCCCCCGGCGGTGGCGCCCCAGGTGCTTGCCGCGCGCTCCGACAACCCGGCCTTGCAGTGGTTTGCCAACCAGCCGGTCCAGGTGGAGATCAAGGTGTCCGGGGTCATGGCCGGCGCCCAGGGTGCGGTGGCAATCCTCAGCTTGAACGACGGTCCACCGCGCAGCTTCCTGGCCGGCGAACAACTGACCCAGGGGGTGCGCCTGGCGGCCGTCGAGGCCGACGGCGTGCTGATCGAGCGCGGCGGCGAGCAGTCGCGGGTCAAGGTCAGCAAGTTGCCGGACTCGCCGCTGCTGCCACGGCTGACCCGTTGAGCCTCATTGGCGCGGTGCCTGGGGCCGGCTGACCAGGGTTTCCAGGCGGGCCAGGGGCGGCGCTTCGCGGCTGCGGTCACGCACCTGGACACTGACCCGCAACAGTCCGGGCACGGTTGCGGTGCCAATCGCCTGTTCGCAGCGCAGCTTCAGGCGCCCCTGGTCGCAATCGACGCTCTTCAATCCGCTGGGCAAACGGCCTTCCAGGCGCAACTCGGCGAGCCGGCTCTGCGCTGCCAGCAAGGCCAGGGACTTGTCCCGCAGCAGACCGTTGCTCTGGGTCATCAGCCCGGCCACGCGCACCGCTGCGGCCATCGCCACGGCAATGATGGCCAGGGCCACCAGCACCTCGATCAGGGTAAATCCAGCTTGTTTGGACAAGGCTCGCATGGGCCCCTCGAGACTGGGAAACAGCCTCGCAGACTAGCCTGCAGGCTTGACCGAATGGCGACTGAAACTCCCGAGGTTTTTCAATACCACTGACATATCTTCTTGCAACACTGCGCGACGAATCGAACTCAAGCCAAGGAATGTCGAGATGGATATCGCGCCTGTCACCTCAACCGCTCCACCCCGAAGCCAGCGTGGCTTCACCCTGATCGAGATCATGGTGGTGGTGGTCATCCTCGGGATTCTTGCGGTGATGGTGGTGCCCAAGGTCCTGGACCGTCCGGACCAGGCTCGGGCCACGGCGGCCAAGCAGGATATCGCCGGCCTGATGCAGGCCCTGAAGCTGTATCGCCTCGACCACGGCAGCTACCCGAACATGAACCAGGGCCTCAAGGTGCTGGTGGAGCGTCCGGCCAATGCCAAGGACAGCAACTGGCGCTCCTACCTGGAGCGGCTGCCCAACGATCCCTGGGGCCGTCCCTATCACTACCTCAACCCGGGGGCCAATGGTGAGGTGGATGTGTTCTCCCTCGGTGCCGACGGCCAGCCCGATGGCGACGGCGTGAATGCCGATATCGGCTCCTGGCAGCTGTAAGGCCGGCCATGAACAGCCATTCGCCCAATGCGGCGAAGCAGCGTGGCATGGCCATTATCAGCGCCTTGCTGATCGCCGCGGTGGTGGCGGTGATTGCCGCTGCCATGCTCTCCCGGCAAAGCACCTTTACCCGCACCGTGGAAGCCGAGCAGGCGCGGGTGATGGGGATCGGGGTGTTGCAGGGCGGCCTGGAATACAGCCGGCAATTGCTGTGGGACGCCCGTCAGCGCGATGTCCTGACCCGACTCGACCAGGCCTGGGCACGGCCCATCGGCGATCAGGCCCTGGGCGGCTTCAACGCTGGGTTCCAGGGGCGCCTGCAAGACCTGCAAGGCAAGTTCAACCTGCGCAATCTAGTGTTCAACCAGCAAGTGGACCCGGTGCAGTTGCAGGCCTTCGAACAGCTGTGTCAGCTGATCGGCATCGACAGCGCCCTGAGCCGCCGCATCAGCCAGCGGGTGATCGCTTCCTATCCCCAGCGCTTGGGCAGCACACCGCCCGCTGCCAGCCACCCGGGCAGCTTCAACAGCGGTCGCCTGACGTCCCCGGGCGCAGCGACCCAGACCTTGCCGCCCCGTCAGCCGATGCTGCGCAGCCTGGACGACCTGCGCGGCATCCAGGGTCTGGACCAGGCCCGGCTGGCCCGTCTTGAACCCTACGTCAGCATCCTGCCGGGCAACACCTGGATCAACGGCAACACCGCCAGTGCCGAGGTACTGACGGCGGCGGTGCCGGGGCTGCCACTGTCCCGGGCCAAGGCCCTGGTGGCGGAACGCGATGCCGGGCACTGGTTCATCAATCGTGGCGACTTCCTCAACCGTCTGCGCATGCCCCATCTTGCGGTGGAGCAGATCAAGGTCGGCATCACCAGCGAATGGTTCCTGCTCCAGGGCCAGGCTCGCCGCGATCAGCGTCGGGTCAGCCTGGAGGCCCTGTTGCACCGTCCCGAGGACCGCATGCCCCAGGTGATCTGGTCGCGGGTGGGGGCATGAGTCGCTTGCGTATCGCCTTGCCGCCCCTGGCCGAGTTGCTCGCGGCTGAACCGCCATTGGCCAGCCCGGTGGACTTCGCCCGGCTCGATCGCAGTGGGCGGGTCGGGGAGATCGGCCGCTGTCCCCTGGGGCAACTGGCCCAGGGTGACAAACCGGTGCCGGTGGAGTGCTTCCTGCATCCGCTGGACAGCCTGCTGACCCAGATCGAGTTGCCTCAGTTGCCGGCGGCGCGGATCAAGGCCGCGGTGGACTGCGCTGCCCAGGCGCTGATCCTCGGCCCCAGTGAGCAGATGCATGTGGCCCATGGCGCCCGGGATGCCCAGGGACAGGTGGCCCTGAGCTGGTTGCCCAAGACCGCACTGCAGGCCCTGGGACGTGTGTTGGCAGAGGCCGGACTGAAGCTTCAGGGGCTGTACCCGGCGCCTTATGCCTTGCCGGTGCCACCGTCGGGGCAAGCCAACCTGTGCCTGCTCGATGGCCAGCTACTGCTGCGCCAGAGCAGCGGGCAGGGCAGCGTGCAGCCGCTGGTGGAAGAAACCCTGGAACAGTTGCAGGCCTCGGGCTGCGAGGTGGGCTGGATCGGCGATGCCGCGCCGCCGGCCTGCCAGCCGCTGCCGGCCGAGCAACGCTGGAGTGGTCCGCTGCCGGGATGGGGCTTGCACGCCGGCGCGGTGGCGGGGGGCGTGAAGGCCCAAGGCTGGGGCCGGGCCCTGGGTTGCTGCGCCCTGGCAGTGCTGATCTGGATCGTGGGGCTGAACCTGTATGCCGCCCGTGAGGCCGAACAGGGCCAGCGGCTCAAGGCGCAGATGAGTCAGCGGGTCAGGCAGGTGTTCCCCCAGTTGCCGGTGGTGCTCAATCCCTTGCAGCAGGCCCGCCAGCAACTGGCGGCGCAGCAGAGCGGGGCGGCGGACCCGACCCAGGTGTTCACCCGCCTGTTGCAACAGGCCGGTAGCGCCATGCCCTTTATGGTGGGCAGCGTGCAGAGCCTGAGTTTTGCCGAGGAGCGCTTGCAGCTGGAGCTGCTGCCGGACACGCCCAAGAGCGCTGACAGCGGCTGGCAGGGCGCCTTGACCCAGGCCGGCTACAGCGTCCGGGCCGAAGGCAATGGCTGGAGCCTGAGCCCGGCCGCAGACGAACCGGCCAACGTCGCCGACACCCCCCCGGGAGCTGAAGATGAATAAGGCCATGCTGGCGCAGTATCAGGCGCGTTGGTCGCGCCTGCGGACCCAGGCCCAGGGCTATTGGAGCACTCTGGCGCCAAGGGAAAAACGCCTGCTCAGCGCCACCGCCCTGGGCGTGCTGGGGCTGCTGCTGTGGTGGCTGTTGATCCAGCCGCCGCTGAAGAAGATCGACTACTGGCAAGCCGAGACGCCGAAGCTGCGCGCCCAGGCCGAGGCCCTGGAGGTGCTGTTGCACGAGGCGGCGGGCAGCAACAGCCGTGGCACTAGCCTTGAGCAATCCTTGCGCCAGACCCTGGACGGGGCCGGGCTCAAGGACCACTACCAGTTGCAACAGCCTGATGAAGCCGGCCCCCAGAGCTGGCGTTTGACCTTTGAGCAGGCCCCGGCGGATGCCGTGGTCGGCTGGCTGCTGGGGGCTCCCCGGCAGCTTTCACTGCAGGTGGTGGAGGCCCGTCTGCAACGCGCAGCCGCGGCCGCCGCCCAAGACTCGGCAGGCACACTGTCCGGGACCGTTCGCATGGATCAGGCGCAGGGCGCTAAGGAAGCTTCATGAAGTGGTCAGGTTGCAATTACGTGCGCCAGTGTCGCAAGGCCGCACCTTTTCTGTTGCTGGCGTTGGGGGCCTGCAGCAACACCCCGTCCACCACGCCGCCGCCCTTGCTGGTGGACAGCGAACTGGGCCAGCCCCTGGCCGATACCCGGCGCAGCGGCGATGCCCTGTTGGATCGCCAGCGCTTGCAGGCACAACAGGCTCAACGACCTAAGGTCCTGCACCCGGTGACCAACAGCAGTCGCGGCCACGGCAGCCCGCGCAGCACCAGCGTGCCGCGCAACCCCCTGGGGGATCAGCCGGTGCAACTGAACTTCGTCGACGCCGATATCCAGGCGGTGGTACGGGCCTTGTCCCGCTCCACCGGCCAGCAGTTCCTGGTGGACCCGCGGGTCAAGGGCAACCTGACCCTGGTCAGCGAAGGCCAGGTGCCGGCCCATCAGGCCTACGACATGCTGCTGGCGGCGCTGCGCATGCAGGGCTTTTCCGTGGTGGACGTGGGCGGCGTGGCCCAGGTGGTGCCCGAGGCCGACGCCAAGCTGCTGGGCGGGCCGATCTACAGCGCCGACAAGCCGATGGGCAACGGCATGCTGACCCGCACCTTTCGCCTGCAATACGAAAATGCGGTGAACCTGATCCCGGTGCTACGGCCCATCGTTTCGCCGAACAACCCGATCAACGCCTACCCGGGCAACAACAGCATCGTGGTCACCGACTATGCCGAGAACCTGCAGCGAGTCGCGCAGATCATCGACGGCATCGACACCCCCAGCGCCATCGACACCGATGTGGTAGCGGTGCAGAACGGCATCGCCGTGGACATTGCCACCATGGTGGCCGAACTGCTGGAAACCCAGGGCGGCGACCAGACCCAGAAAATCAGCGTGATCGGCGACCCGCGCTCCAACTCCATCATCATCCGTGCCGGCAGCCCGGAGCGCACCGAGCTGGCGCGCAACCTGATCTACAAACTGGACAACGCCCAGAGCAACCCGAGCAACCTGCACGTGGTCTACCTGCGCAACGCCCAGGCCGGCAAGCTGGCCCAGGCCCTGCGCGGGCTGCTGACCGGCGAAAGCGACAGCGGCGGCAACGACGGCGCCCGGGCCATGCTCAGCGGCATGGGCGGCAACAGCCAGAGCGGCCAGAGCCCGACTCAGAACAGCAGCGGCACGCCCACCGGCAGTGGCAACGTCAGCAGCAGTGGCGGCAGCGCCTACGGCCAGGGCAGCAACTCCGGCAGCGGCTTGAGCGGCACTGGCCAGGCAACGGATCAGAACACCGCCTTCAGCGCCGGCGGGGTCACCATCCAGGCCGACGCCACCACCAACACCTTGCTGATCTCCGCCCCGGACCCGCTGTACCGCAACCTGCGGGAAGTCATCGACCAGCTCGACCAGCGTCGCGCCCAAGTGGTGATCGAGAGCCTGATCGTCGAAGTCGGCGAGGACGATGCCAGTGAATTCGGCGTGCAATGGCAGGCCGGCAACCTCGGTGGGCGTGGCGGCTTTGGCGGGGTCAACCTCGGCGGCAGCGGGCTGGTGGGCACCCCGGCCAGCAAGACCAGCATCGACGTCTTGCCCAAGGGCCTGAACATCGGCGTGGTCAACGGCACCGTGGACATCCCGGGGATCGGCAAAGTGCTGGACCTCAAGGTCCTGGCCCGGGCGTTGAAGAGCAAGGGCGGAACCAACGTGTTGTCGACGCCGAATCTTTTGACCCTGGATAACGAGGCAGCGAGCATTTTTGTTGGCCAGACCATTCCCTTTGTTACTGGCAGTTATGTCACCGGAGGCGGCGGCACCAGCAACAACCCGTTCCAGACCGTGCAGCGCGAAGAAGTGGGTCTCAAGCTCAATGTGCGGCCGCAGATTTCCGAGGGTGGCACGGTCAAACTGGACATCTACCAGGAAGTCAGCAGCGTCGATCCCCGTGCCTCGGTGGATGCCGGGACCGTGACCAACAAACGTGCGATCGATACCAGCATCCTCTTGGATGACGGGCAGATCATGGTGCTGGGCGGGTTGCTGCAGGACGGTTATAGCCAGAGCAATGACGCGGTGCCGTGGTTGTCGAACATTCCCGGGCTGGGGGCGTTGTTTCGCAATGAGAAGCGCAGCATTACCAAGACCAACCTGATGGTGTTCCTGCGGCCTTACATCATTCGTGACAGTGGCGCGGGGCGCAGCATTACCCTCAATCGTTACGACTTCATGCGCCGGGCGCAGGGGGAGTTGCAGCCGGAGCGCAGTTGGGCGATGCCGGATATGCAGGCGCCGCAGTTGCCTTCGGCGGCGAAGGCGATTCCGGGGGCGGTGCCGGTGTCGTTGCAGACGCCTGGGGCTGGGCAGGGGCCGCGGGCGACGATCAGGGCGGTGCCGGTGCAATGAAGGTGTTCATTCAGAGGCATGGAGCATATGTCCGTGGTTGTGGTCATGGCCACTTTTGCGGGGGCTTTGACGGCCAATGGAGGGGCTACATATCCGTTGCGGTGGTTTGCGGTTTTGTCTTTGCGGCGATGTTGACGGGGTACATATCCGGTGCTGCGGTAACGGCCGCTGGTGGTTTCGTTTTTATGGCGTGGGGGTGGGGTACATATCCGTTGCTGCGGGTGTGGCCACTTAGGGTTTCGCCCTTACGGCGACTCACTTTTTTCAAACGCCAAAAAAGTAAGCAAAAACGCTTGCCCCTCCATGGGCCCCTCGCTGGGGCTCGGGGTTCCCTCGCTTCGGCATTGCTCCGGGGGCCCGCCGCCAACCGGCCATCCATGGCCGGGTGGCGGCTAGCTCGGCATCCTTGCCGAGCTGCCCCCTACGCAACGCCTACGCTCGGCCGGCTGGGAAGGGGCCTGAAGATCAAGATCAAGATCAAAAGCCAGAGCCAAGCGCGTGTTACGCGCTTTTTGTAGGAGCCGGCTTGCCGGCGAAGAGGCCCGTGAGACATGCATCGCCTGGGCGGACGCCTTCGCTGGCAAGCCAGCTCCTACAGCAGTCAGATACACCGTGCAGTTTCCCGTAGGAGCCGGCTTGCCGGCGAAGAGGCCCGTAAGACATGCATCGCCTGGGCGGACGCCTTCGCTGGCAAGCCAGCTCCTACAGCAGTCAGATACACCGTGCAGTTTCCCGTAGGAGCCGGCTTGCCGGCGAAGAGGCCCGTAAGACATGCATTGCCTGGGCCGACGCCTTCGCTGGCAAGCCAGCTCCTACATGGGGGGGCGCTACACACCGCCCCAGCTTCAGGCCGGCCGGCAGGCCGCCGTCGCGCTCTTGATTTTGATCTTGATCTGAACGCCCCGTTAACCACGATGGCCGAACGCAGGCATTGAGCCGTGGGTAACCCGGCAGGACGCCGGGTTAGCCGCCACCCGGCCAGGGATGGCCGGTGGCGGCGGCCCACGGATCAATGCCGGAGTGAGGGCATGCCGAGCCTAGGCGAGGCACCGAGTGGAGGGGCAGAGCGTTTTGCTTACTTTTGCGCTTTTCAAAAGTGAGCCGCTGTAAGAGCGGAACCATAAGTGGCCGCACCCGCAGCACCGGATATGCACCCAACCCCCGCTGTAAAAGCGGAACCGTAAGCCGCCACACCCGCAGGAACGGATATGTACCCAACCCCGCGGTAAGAACAAAAACCGTAATCAGCCCCACCCGCACCACCGGATATGCACCCCACCAGGAGGCACAAGCAATGACCACCCAGCTCCCCTACGCCTGGGCCAAATCCCAACGCATTCTCCTGCGTCACAGCGAGGAGGGCGCCACCCTGCTGGTCTGCCCCTCGACCCCCGGCTGGTCGATCAGCGAAGCCCGCCGCCAGTTCGGCCCCGCACGCCTGGAGCGCATCCGCGACGACGAACTCGACGGGCTCTTGGCCACGGCCTACGCCGACACCGGCAGCGCCGCGGCGGTGGTCGGGGCAGCGGAGAATGAGGTGGACCTGGACCGCCTGATGCAAGACATGCCGGAAATCACCGACTTGCTGGACACCCAGGACGGTGCCCCGGTGATCCGCATGATCAACGCCTTGCTCACCCAGGCCGCGCGGGATGAGGCCAGTGATATCCATATCGAGCCCTTTGAAACCCACTCGGTGGTGCGCTACCGGGTCGACGGCACCCTGCGCGACGTGGTCTCGCCACGCAAGGCGCTGCACGGGGCACTGGTGTCGCGGATCAAGATCATGGCCCAGTTGGATATCGCCGAAAAACGCCTGCCCCAGGACGGGCGCATTGCCTTGCGGGTGGCCGGGCGGCCCATCGACATTCGTGTGTCCACGGTGCCCACCGGCCACGGCGAGCGGGTGGTGATGCGTCTGCTGGACAAGCAGGCCGGGCGCCTGCAACTGGAAACCCTGGGCATGGACCCGGATGTCCTGGCGCGTCTGGATGGCTTGATCCGTCAGCCCCACGGCATCGTCCTGGTCACCGGCCCCACCGGCAGCGGCAAGACCACCAGCCTCTACGCCGCCCTGGCCCGGCTGGATGCCAGCACCAGCAATATCCTCACCGTCGAGGACCCGGTGGAATACGACTTGCCGGGCATCAGTCAGATCCAGGTCAACGCCAAGATCGACATGACCTTCGCCCTGGCCCTGCGGGCGATTCTGCGCCAGGACCCGGACGTGATCATGATCGGCGAGATCCGCGACCTGGAAACCGCGCAGATCGCAGTCCAGGCCTCGCTCACCGGGCACTTGGTGCTGGCGACCCTGCACACCAACGACGCGGTGTCGGCGGTCAACCGCCTGATTGACATGGGGGTGGAGCCTTTCCTCCTGGCCTCGTCGATGCTCGGGGTGCTGGCCCAGCGGCTGGTGCGCCGCTTGTGCAACCAGTGCAAGCAAGCCGATCCGGCCCATCCCGGCACCTGGCACCCGGTGGGCTGCCCGGCCTGCAACCACATCGGCTACAGCGGCCGCACCGGGATTCATGAGCTGTTCTGCATCGACGATGACATCCGCAGCCTGATCCACCAGGGCGCCGACGAGCAGGCCCTGCGGGCCGCCGCGCGGCGGGCGGGGATGCTGAGCATGCGTGAGGACGGCGAGCGCTGGGTACGCAGCGGCGCCACCGCACCGGAAGAAATCCTACGTGTGACACGGGACGCCTGATGAATCGCTATCGCTACGAAGCCGCCGACGCGCTCGGCAAGATCGAGTCCGGCCACCTGGAAGCCGACAGCCAGGGCGCGGCTTTCGCCAGCCTGCGCAGCCGGGGCCTGACTGCGCTGCAGGTGCAACTGGACAGCAACCCAGGCACCGGCGCAGCAGGGGGACTCTTCAGCCCCAGGCTCAGCGACAACGACCTGGCCTGGGCCACGCGCCAGCTAGCCAGCCTGCTGGGGGCCAGCCTGCCCCTGGAGGCGGCGCTGAGTGCCACGGTGGAGCAGGCCGAGCGCAAGCACATCGCCCAGACCCTGAGCGCGGTGCGCGCGGATGTGCGCAGCGGCATGCGCCTGGCCGAGGCCCTGGCGGCGCGCCCGCGGGACTTTCCGGACATCTACCGGGCGCTGATTGCCGCGGGTGAAGAGTCCGGCGACCTGGCCCAGGTCATGGAGCGGCTGGCGGACTATATCGAGGAGCGCAACGGCCTGCGGGGCAAGATCCTGACCGCCTTTATCTACCCCGGGGTTGTGGGACTGGTGTCCATCGGCATCGTGATTTTCCTGCTCAGTTATGTGGTGCCCCAGGTGGTCAGCGCCTTTTCCCAGGCCCGCCAGGACCTGCCGGGGCTGACCCTGGCCATGCTCAACGCCAGCGACTTCATTCGTGCCTGGGGCATTCAGTGTTTCGGCGCCATGGTGGCGGGGTTCTGGGGTTGGCGGCTGTACCTGCGCAACCCCCGGGCACGCTTGAGCTGGCACAGTCGGATTCTGCGCCTGCCGCTGTTCGGGCGTTTTGTCCTGGGGTTGAACACCGCGCGTTTCGCCTCGACCCTGGCGATTCTCAGCGGCGCCGGGGTGCCGCTGCTGCGGGCCCTGGACGCGGCGCGCCAGACCCTGTCCAACGACCGCCTGAGCCAGAGCGTCAGCGAGGCCACGGCCAAGGTGCGCGAAGGGGCCAACCTGGCGGCTGCGCTGCGGGTGGAGAAAGTCTTCCCGCCGGTGCTGATCCACCTGATCGCCAGTGGCGAAAAGACCGGTGCCTTGCCGCCGATGCTGGAGCGGGCGGCCCTGACCCTGTCCCGGGATATCGAACGTCGGGCCATGGGCATGACCGCGTTGCTCGAACCGCTGATGATCGTGGTCATGGGCGGTGTGGTGCTGGTGATCGTCATGGCGGTGATGCTGCCGATCATCGAGATCAACCAGTTGGTGACCTGAACCGCACAACCCGACCCGACCTGACCCCGGTCTGGCCCCGTCCGGCCCGATCTGGCTCGGTCCGTAGGAGCTGGCTTGCCAGCGAAGGCGTCGGCACCGGCGATGCAGGTCTCGCGGGCCTCTTCGCCGGCAAGCCGGCTCCTACGAGGGGGGCGCAGCCGAGGTACAGGGCAGGGCAGGCATAAATTTTCATCCCGCCAGCCTCACTCCCGACCGGGCAACGGGCCAAGCTCGGGTTCCTCGTTCTGTCATGTTCCAGCGCTGTCTGCACCACCCTCGGCGCTTGCAGGGCGATGCCGGCGCCAGCCTCGGAAACCTGGCTGTCACCTTCCCGGGAAAGGCCCGAAAAACGGCGACAAACACCCGAGAATCTTTTGCAAAAACAGCCGGTTTCTCCCGAGGTTTTTTCCTTTATCTGTCACCGGAAACTGCGAACTTCTCTTTCCATGGCCTCACCCCTCAAGCCGTCTGGAACAAGGCTTTTGGCCCGAGCGCCATGGCGTCATGCAAGAGCTATTCACCCAACGTACGAACACGACGAAAGGAGATTCTTCATGTTTAAGCGCAACGTTCTGGCGGCATCCATGACCCTGGCAGCCCTGTGCTCGGCACAAGCTGCAATGGCTGACATCAACGGTGGTGGCGCTACCCTGCCACAACCGCTGTATCAGACCTCCGGCGTACTGACTGCCGGCTTCGCTCCCTACATCGGCGTAGGCAGCGGCAACGGCAAATCTGCCTTCCTGAACAACGATTACACCAAGTTCGTGGCCGGCACTACTGGCAAGAACGTGCACTGGGCCGGCAGCGATTCCAAGCTCTCTGCCACTGAACTGAGCGCCTACGCCAGCGGTCACGAAGCCGCCTGGGGCAAGCTGATCCAGGTGCCTTCGGTCGCCACTTCGGTTGCCATTCCGTTCAACAAGGCCGGCACTGCTGCCGTTGACCTGAGCGTCAACGACCTGTGCGGCGTGTTCTCGGGCCGTGTCTCTACCTGGAACCAGATCGCCGGTTCGGGCCGTACCGGTGCCATCACCGTGGTCTACCGCAACGAAAGCAGCGGCACCACCGAGCTGTTCACCCGTTTCCTCAACGCCAAGTGCGCTGAAACCGGCACCTTCGCCGTGACCACCAACTTCGCCTCCAGCTACTCGGGTGGCCTGCCTGCCGGTGCTGTAGCCGCGGTCACCAGCCAAGGCGTGATGGACGCGCTGAACGCTGCCGACGGTCGCATCACCTACATGAGCCCGGACTACGCCGCCACGACCCTGGCCGGTCTGGACGACGCTACCAAGGTGGCCAAGGTGGCCGGTGTTTCGCCAGCGCCTGCCAACGTTTCCGCCGCCATCGAAGCCATCGAGCCTCCGACCGTGCTGCGCAAGGATGGCACCATCGTCGATGGCACCAAGCCTAACAACTGGGTACCGGTATTCGCGGCTACTGCCAGCGCCACCGATCCAAGCGTCGTGCCTTACCCAACCACCGGCTACCCGATCCTGGGCTTCACCAACCTGATCTTCAGCCAGTGCTACGCCGACGCTACCCAGACCTCGCAAGTGCGTACTTTCTTCGGCCGTCACTATGGTTCCAGCTCGCTGACCAACAACGACAACGCCATCAAGAACAACCGCTTCGTACCGCTGCCAGCGGCCTGGAAAACCGCCATTCGTGACAACTTCGTCAACGCTTCCAACGTGCTGAGCATCGGCAACACCAGCGTCTGCAACACCATCGGTCGTCCGCTGTAACGCGGGCTGCAACCGAGTCGCAACACCCGATCAGCAACGGTTTGCGCCGTTGCTGATTTTTTTTGTCCTGCAGCCGCCACCCACGGCGTTGCAGGCATCCGCACGGCGCTGCCCAGGTCCGCTGAGCGATCCCTGGCACGCCCTGATTCGACAGGAGTCTGATCATGCCCAACGTCCATTGGTGGATGGCTTCATTGCTTTGCAGTGCCGTGTGCGCCCAGTCAGCGCTGGCGGATTTGAATGGTGGCGGTTCAACCTTGCCCCAGCCGCTGTACCAGACCCCCGGTGTACTGAGTGCGGGGTTCGCACCGTATCTGGGGCTGGATCAGCGCGACCGGGAAGCGTTTCTGAACAACGACTACGGCGCCCTGGTGCCGGGGGATAACAGCAAGAATGTGCACTGGATAGCCACTGAGTCCAAGTTGACCAGTGCCCAGCTGAACAACTATGCCTTGCTGCACAAGCCGGCCTGGGGGCCACTGATACAGGTGCCGTCAGCGGCCACCAGTATCGCGATCGCGTTCAACAAGCCCGGTGGTGCCTTGAATCTGAGCACCCAAGACCTATGCGGCATTTTTTCCGGGCGCTTGGTTGACTGGAGTCAGCTCTATGGTTCGGCGCGTAACGGCCCGATCACCGTGGTCTACCCCCAGGGTTCAAGCGCTACCACGGAAGTGTTCACGCGCTTTCTCAATGCCCGTTGCAACGAATCCAGTGGGCTGTTTTCGCCTAGCCGATACTTCGCCTACGCCCATCCTTCCGGGCCTCCGGCCAATGCCGTCACCGCTGTCAGCAACGCGCAGATCATGGCGACGGTGAATGCCACGGTCGGCAGCATCACCTTCATCGGAGCGACGTACGCGGCGAGCAGCCTGGCGGGCCTTGAGGATGGCAGCAAGGTGGCGCGGGTGGACGGTATCGCCCCGACACCGGCCAACATCGTTGATACGATCAACGCCATCAGAACCCCATTGTCGCCGGAGCTCATGCCGTACCTGAGCGACCCCAACACTTGGGTGCCGCAGTTTGCCGCAAACCCTAGCCCCTACGATCCCAGTGTGGTGGCTTATCCGCATGTCGGGTATCCGATTCTGGGCTTCACCAATCTGGTGTTCAGCCAGTGCTACGCCGATGCCACCCAGACTGCGCAGGTCCGGGCGTTCTTCTCTCGTCACTACAGCGTGTTTGGGCTCAACGACGCGGCCATCAGAAACAACCGCCTGCAACCGCTGCCCGCTAACTGGAAGACGGCGATTCGCAACACCTTTCTCACCCCGACCAGCGCCTTGAGCATCGGCAATCCCAACGTCTGCAACGGTATTGGGCGTCCTCTTTGAGGGCGCTGCGGCAACGGCCCGGGCCGTTGCCGCAACCTGTTGTGGCCCGCATTACACCCGGAAGATGAATTTTCCGTGACATCCGTTCGGTCGCGCCTTGCGCCAACGGCCTATTCCCTAAAGCAGTGACGCGCGCCCTGGGCCCTACAAGCGTCGCGCTCCCGTGGGCGTCATAACAAAGGATGAGTAGTAATGGTTCGCTGCAAACCTCCGGTCAAATCCCCAGTCCTGCGCCTTGATGGCGAGATGCCGATCCTGCGGCTCAAGCCCCTGGCCCACGCCATCGCCCTGTTGATGATGGCGGGCAGTGCCCATGGCGCCACGGCGTTCAGTTCCGGCTGGTTTGCCGACAAGGGCGCCTCCCAGGCCGCCACCGCCGCGCGCACCAACGGCCAGGTACCGGGGATTCCGCCGTTGTCCCAGCAGACTCGGGCCAACCAGCAGTTGCAGCGTTCCTTGAGCAATCTCAATGCCAGCGTCGCCGCCATCGCCGCCCAGCAGGCGGCCCAGGCCGCGGCGCGTCAGGCGGCCTTCGGCACGGTGAGCAGTATTCCCGACGGCCTTGGCCAGGGCGGGCTCAAGGTCGACAACAGCCTGACCCAGGGCTGGATCAACGCCAAGGGGCCGGTGCAGAGCCAGTCCGGCGGCAAGACCACGGTGACCATCGAACAGACCGCCGACAAGGCCATCCTCAACTGGGAGACCTTCAACGTCGGGCGCAACACCACCGTGGACTTCCAGCAGCAGTCCAACTGGGCGCTGCTGAACAAGGTCAACGACCCCAACGGTCGGCCTAGCGAGATCCAGGGCCAGATCAAGGGCGCCGGCACGGTGATGATCATGAACCGCAATGGGGTGATCTTTACCGGCACCAGTCAGGTCAACGTGCGCAATCTGGTGGCGGCCGCGGCCACCATCAGCGATGAACAGTTCACCCAGCGCGGGCTCTATGTGGACGCCAACGGCACCCAGCCGACCTTCAGCGACGCGCTGGGCAAGGTCCAGGTGCAGCGTGGCGCGCTGATCCAGACCCACGCTCCGGCCAGTTCCACCGAGTCCGGCGGTTATGCCTTGCTCCTGGGCGCGGAAGTGGAGAACGCCGGCACCCTCGTCACCGCCAAGGGCCAGACCACTCTGGCTGCCGGCGACAGTTTCTACATCCGCCGCGGGGTCGGCACCAGCGGCAACCAGCATTCGACGACACGGGGCAACGAGGTCGCCACCTCGCTCAAGCCCGGCAGCAGCGCCGGCAAGGTCAGCAACAGCGGGCTGATCATGGCGTCCACCGGCGACATCACCCTGACCGGGCATCAGGTGCAACAGAACGGCGTGGCCCTGGCCAGCACCTCGGTGGACACCCGCGGCACTATCCACTTGCTCAACGCCGCCAGCGACAGCACCGGCAGCGTGACCCTGGGGCAGGGCAGCACCACGGCGATTGTGCTGGACAGCTCCGGCAGCACCGCCCTGGACAGCCAGCGCAACAATGGCCTGATCAACCTCGACGGCACCCCGACCAACCTGATCACCGGCCAGTTCAATAACTTGAGCAGCGTCGCCGACCGCACCGACCAGTCCCGGGTGGAGATCGTCAGCGGCGGCAGCGTGGACTTCCAGAACGGCTCCATCACCCTGGCCACCGGTGGTCAGGTGGCGGTCAGCGCCGGGCAGCGCAGCCTGGTGCGTGACGGTGCGGTGATCGATGTGGCCGGCGCCGTCGGGGTCAAGGTGGCGATGGAGTCCAATAACATCAAGATCAACGTCCAGGGCAACGAGCAGCGCGACTCGGCGGGCAACCGCGACAGCGGCCAGTTGATCAACAACGACGTCTGGGTCGACCTGCGCGAACTGGTGTTCGTCCCGGCGGGCACCAACGGCTACGCCACCGATCGCTGGTACACCGCCGGCGGCCTGCTGGAAGTGGGCGGCTACCTGGGCACCCAGGGCCACAACATTGGCGAGTGGATGGCCCAGGGCGGCACCCTGACCTTTACCGGCAAGGAGGTGGTGACCCAATCCGGGGCTCAGTTGAACCTGTCCGGCGGCACCGTCGATGTGCAGGGCGGCTATATCCAGCAGACCTGGCTCAAGGGCGCCGACGGGCGTCTGTACGAACTGTCCCGGGCTCCGGGAGACCTGCTCTACACCGGCATCTACAAGGGCTATGTGGACAGCAGCCCGCGCTGGGGCCGCACCGATTACTACTACAATCCGCTGATCGCCCAGCAGCGCCGCTACGAGGCCGGCTACAGCGTCGGCCGCGATGCCGGCAAGCTGGTGATCGGTACCGGCAACGCGGTGCTTGAAGGCCAGCTGGTCAGCGAAGTGTTCAAGGGCGACCGCCAGACCCAGGCGCCGAACCTCAACCTCGATGGCTATCAGCAATCGCACAAGGCCGCGGCCCAGCGTGCGCAGCTGATCATTGGCAACTACACGCCGATCTACAACAAGGCCAGCGGCACCTTGCGCTATGCCCTGAGTCCCACCGTGGACAAGGTGCTGATCGAGGCCAACCAGCAGAAGATCGCCGACGGCCTGGACCTCACTACAGCGCTGCCGGCCAACCGTCAGGGCCAACTGGTGCTGGACAGCGACACGCTCAACGGCTTCCAGCTGGGGGCGATCAAGGTCGGCGCCAAGCAGCAGATCCAGGTCAACAGCGCGCTGCAAGTGGCGCACGGCGGCGACATCACCCTGTTCGGGCCAGAGGTCAAGGTCAACGCCGACCTCACGGCCCATGGCGGCAGCATCAACGCCGGCAACGTACTGAACCAGGTGGATGTGAACCGCAACTTCGTGGTCGGCGATGTGATCCTCGCGCCCGCTGGCGGTGCCCAGGCCCGGGTCGATGTGGCCAGCGGGGTCAAGCTGGATGTCAGTGGGCGCTGGAGCAACCTGGCCCTGGACCCGTCGGACAGCAGCGGCCTGGCCTTTATCAACGGTGGCAAGCTGTCGTTGCGCAGCAGCGGCGACCTCAACCTGGGCAACGGCACCCTGGTGGATGCCGGCTCCGGCGCCGGCATTGGCTATGACGGCAAGACCAGCGGCGGCAAGGGCGGTGACGTGACCCTGGCGGCCGACGGCAAGCTCGACCTCAAGGGCGAGCTGCGCGGTTATGGGGTCAACGGCGGCGGCACCCTGGCCCTGCAGGCCCACAAGGTGCTGATCGGCGCCAAGGACGTCGCCCCGCAAGCCGGCACCCTGCAACTGGCGGGGGACTTCTTCAACAAGGGCTTCGGCGCCTACGACATCACCGGCAACGAAGGCCTGACGGTGGCCGACGGTGCCCAGGTTGAGGTCAAGATGCCGCTCTACCGCTTCGCCGCCCAGGCTGGCAGCAGTGCCACTGGCAGCGATCCGGCCAGCGTTCTGCAGCCATGGCTGCCGGAGCTCTACCCGCAGGACGCGGCCAAGGGCGTGCTGACCCAGCGCCGTGGCGCCGGGTTGACCCTGAGCGCCGGCAATCAGTACTCCACGGCTGCCCAGTTGGCCACCACGGCGTTGACCGTGGGGCAGGGCGCGGTGATCAATGTCGATCCGGGGCAGGCCATCAACCTGCGCAGCGTCGGCCAGTTGACCATGAACGGCACGCTGAATGCCTGGGGCGGCAGCGTCAGTCTGGGCGGCCTGACGGTGGCCAGTTCCGAGGCCGCCAATGCCGCCGGTCACGGGCGTTCGATCTGGGTCGGCGAGCAGGCGCTGATCGACGTGGCGGCGCGGGCGGTAAGCGCCGTGGACAACCGCGGTCGCCGTTACGGTCAGGTGCGCAATGGCGGCAAGATCGCTATCGGTGGCGAGATTGACCTGGCCACCGGCATTGCCAAGGCCAGCGACCTGTTTGTGGTGGTGCGCGACGGCGCGCGTCTCGACGCTTCCGGGGCCCAGGCGGCCCTGGACATTCCCGGCCAGGGCCGGGTGCAGGTGGCCAGCAACGGTGGCAGCATCAGTTTCGCCTCCAACAACGGCCTGTACCTGGACGGCAGCTTCGTCGCCCGGGCCGGGGGCGCCGGCGCGGCGGGGGGCACTTTGTCCCTGGCCCTGGAAAGCCCGTACTACATCAAGAACGCGGTCAACGATCGGGTGCTCAAGGCCCGGGAGCTGGTGCTCAGCCAGAGCCATCAGGGCAGTGCGCTGCCCGGTAGCGCCGACGCCGCAGCCGCCAGCCTGGAGTACGGCCACGGCCGCCTCGGGGTGGATCAGGTCACAGCCGGCGGCTTCGACAACCTGGCACTGCTGAGCAACGGTCTGCTGAGCTTCGACGGCGATGTGTCGCTGAACATGGGCCAGAGCCTGCGCCTGTACAGCGGCGCCCTGAACCTCAGCGACAGCGCCGCGGCCAATAGCCGGGTCAACCTGTCGGCACCCTACCTGTTGCTGGCGGGCATCCTCGCGCCCCTGGAGGCCAAGGATCAATACGTGCGTCCGGTCGCCACCGGCACGCCGTCGCAACGGGGCACACAGGCGCAGTTCAACGCCAGCGGCCAGTTGATCGATGTGCGCGGCAACGTGGTGTTCGGCAGCAAGGGTACCTTACGCCAGGCCGACAACAGCCTGCTCAGCGTCGAGCGCCGGGGCTTCGACCATGTGCAACTGACCAGCCAGGGCGACCTGCGCTTTCTTGCCGGGGCCGGTGCCGATGTGATCGCCAAGGGCATCAGCACCCAGTTGCTGACCCAGGGCGACATGACCCTGCGGGCCGCGCAGCTGTACCCGGCCACCGAGGTCGGGGCCCGGGTGATTGCCGGTTACCTCAACGATATCTCCGGTACCAGCATCAACTTCGACCCCGCGCGCACCCTGACCATCGGCCGCACCGGCAATGACCAGGCGCCTGTGCCTTACTCGGCCTTCGGCCGCTTGCAACTGGGCGCGGCCAGCATCAAGCAAGGCGGGGTGATTCGGGCGCCCCTGGGCCTGATCGAGATCGGCAACCTGGGCGCCAGCCAGGTCGAGTTGCTGCCCGGCAGCCTGACTTCGGTCAGCGGCAAGGGCCTGGTATTGCCTTACGGCGGCACCGTCGATGGGCAGGTCTACAAGTACAACGGCAAGACCGTGACCTTCCTCGGCCAGGGCGCCCTGGTGAACGAGAACAGCGACCTGAGCGTCGGGGTGATCCTGGGGGGCAAGGCGGTCCAGGTGCAGTCCAATGCCACCGTGGACCTGTCCGGTGGCGGCGAACTGCTGGGCGCCGGGTTCATTTCCGGGCGTGGCGGCTCCACCGATGCGCGCTACAGCCCGCTGGTGCAGATCGGCGCCAATGGCAGCTTCATCCTGCCGGGCCTGGCCAGCAACCCGATCTACGCCATCGTCCCCGGAGTGCAGCCGGGCTATGCACCGGTGGCGCCGGAGGGCGGCGCGGTGGACCCGCTGATCGGCCAGCAGATCACTATCGGCGCCGGAGTGCCGGGGTTGGCGGCGGGCACCTACACCCTGATGCCGTCCACCTATGCACTGATGCCGGGGGCCTTGCGCGTGGAGATCAACGGCCTGGCCGGGCTCGGCACCGAAGGCGCGACCCAGCAACTGCGCAACGGCTCCTGGTCCACCGCCGGGCGCTTGTCGATCGCCCATACCGGGATCGGCAACAGTGTCGCCAGCCAGTTGATCCTGACGTCGGCCGATACCCTGCGTCGCTATTCCCAGTACAACGAAACCGGCTATGCCCAGTTCGCCCTGGCCGACGCGGCCAAGCTCGGCGTGCCACGACCGATGCTGCCGGTGGATGCCAAGACCCTGAAACTGGCCCTGCAGCCGGGCGCCGGTGCCGATGCCTTCTCCTTCCAGGGCATCGGGCGCTTCGATGCCGCTGCCGGGGGCTACGGCGGCACGGTCGCGGTATTGAACATGGGCGAGGGCGGTATCGAAGTGGTGGCCAGCGGCAAGTCCGCCACCGGCGGCTTCAATGGGGTCACCCTGGACGCCAACAGCCTCAATGCCATGGGCGCGGCGCGCCTGATGCTCGGTGGCCTGACCCTGGTCAAATATGGCCAGGGCGGCAACTACATCACCCTGGCCGAAGGCATCAATGCGCCCAAGGGCTCCATCACCTTGCGCGAGGGCGTGACCCTGGCGGCGCCGGAAGTGTTCCTGGTGAGCAATACCGGGCAGATCGTCCTGGAGCAGGGCGCGTCGATCAACAGCCTGGGCCGCGGCAAGGCCAGCTATGACGCCCGTGACGGTTTCACCTATCAGGTGGCCAACATGCTGGCTGTCTCCAACGGCCTGCTCAATGTGATCGGCAAGGCGCAAGCGGGCGGGCAATCCAGTGGCGGCATCCGGCTCGGGGTGTGCAGCAGCGCTCCCTGCAGCGGCCAGACCGCGCTGTACTCCGACGGCAGCATCGTCGCCCTGACCGACAACGCCTTTGAACTGGGCGATCAGGTGCGCTATGGCACCCGCCATCTGAACCTGGGGTTGAACACCATCAATGTCGGCAGTGCCGAAGCCCTGGCGGCCGCGGCGGCCGGCAATCGCCTGCCCAGCGGCATGACCCTGACTCAGCAAGTGCTGGACCGCCTGCTGCGCGGCGATACCCAGTCCGGCGCGCCGGCCCTGGAGACTCTGCAGCTCTCGGCCCGGGACAGTTTCAACTTCTACGGCAGCACTCGCCTTGACACCTACGACCCGCTCACCGGCCAGTCGCTGCTGAGCAACCTGATGCTGTCCACTCCGGCGATCTATGGCGCAGGTGGTGCCAACGATGTGGCCAGCATCCACACCGCCAACCTGATCTGGCAGGGCGCCGAGGCACCGGCCGGGGCGGTAGTGGCCGGTGGTGCCGGTACTGGCAGCGGACGTCTGGAAATCAATGCCGAGCGCATTGAATTCGGCTATGGCGCCTTTGCTCAGCCCAGCAGCAGCAAGAGCCTGGACCGCTTGGCCCTGGGTTTTGCCGGGGTCAACCTGAATGCCAGCCAGCGTATTACCGCCAACCACAAGGGCAGCCTCAGGGTCTATCAGCACCAGGGGGCTTACGACCCGGTCAGCGGCTTTGCCTACAGCGGCGGCAAGCTGAATATCCTCACCCCGCTGATGACCGGCGAGGCCGGATCGGTGAACCGCATCACTGCCGGTGGCGCCATCGATATCAGCGCCTCGGCCGGGCCCCGTGGCACGGCCAATGGCCAGGGCGCGGAACTGTCCCTGCAGGGCGACAGCCTCCGTCTGGCCAGCGCCGTGGTGCTGCCCAGCGGCAAGGTGACCCTGAGTGCCCGTGGCGATGTGCTGCTCAGCGATGCGGCGTTGATCGATGTGGCCGGTCGGGCCAGCGCGTTCAATGACCTGACCCGCTACGGTGCCGGTGGTGAAGTGCTGCTGCAAAGCCGCGAGGGCAATGTGCTGCAGGCGGCGGGCTCGACCATCGACCTCTCGGCCAGCAACAACCAGGCCGGCAAACTGCGGGCGGTGGCGCTGGACGGCGCTGCCGGCACAGTGGACCTGGCCGGCAAGATCCTCGGCAGCAGCAGCGGTACCTATGATGCCGGCGGTACCCGGGTGCCTTACCTGGGCGGTGCGGTGGAAATCCAGGCCCAGCGCCTGGGCAGCAGCGGCACCCTGGACGAGCAGTTCGCCGCCCTCAACCAGCGTCTGAATCAGGGGCAGGTCCATGGGGCGCGCAGCTTCCAGCTCAAACAGGGCGACCTGAACATCGGCAACGGGGTCAAGGCCAACACCGTGAACGTCTCGCTGGACAACGGCAGCCTGCGGGTCAGCGGGCGGGTGGACGCCAGCGGCGAGCAGGTCGGCAGCATCAACCTGGCCGCCAGCAATGGTCTGACGCTGGACCGCAGCGCGGTGCTCGATGCCCATGGCAACCAGCTACGCGTGGACAGCTACGGCAAGATCATCGATGCGCCGAACCGTGCCACCGTGGTGCTCAATTCCGGCCAGGGCCGGCTGACCCTGGCCGAGGGTGTGCGCATTGACCTGCGCCATGGCACCGAGGTGGCGTCGGGCAGTGCGGCGGGGCAGAACGACGGCCGCAGCCGCGGCACCCTGGAATTGAATGCGCCGCGTATCGTCCAGGCGGACCAGAGCAGCAATGACATCGATATCGATGCCCGCGGCGCGCTGGATATCCGCGGGGCGCGTTCGATCGCGGTCAACGGCATGCTGCGCTACGACGATGCACCGCAGAAGTCCGATGCCACCGCCAGCGGTCGCCCTTACCAGGAGATCACCCAGGCCTATCTCAACGCCAAACATGCCCAGAGCACGGCCTTTATCAACGCGGCCCTGCAAAACAGCGACCTGCTGCAGAACAAACTGGCCGGGCTGAACAACGCCAGCTACGCCGATGCCTTGCATCTGCGGCCGGGGGTCGAGATCGTCAGCAAGACTGCGGACGGCGATCTGGTGGTGCAGGGTGACCTGGACTTGTCCGGCTATCGCTATGCCAGCCTCAATCCCCATAGCCAGAAGACCTCGGTCTACGGCTCCGGCGAGGTCGGCAGCCTGACGTTGCGGGCCGGCGGCGACCTGAACATCTACGGCAGCATCAACGA
Organism: Pseudomonas sp. JDS08PS003; assembly: GCF_045013505.1. Taxonomy (NCBI): domain Bacteria; kingdom Pseudomonadati; phylum Pseudomonadota; class Gammaproteobacteria; order Pseudomonadales; family Pseudomonadaceae; genus Pseudomonas; species Pseudomonas sp. JDS08PS003. The sequence continues at coordinate 4,024,624 of NZ_CP120724.1, read as the reverse complement.
TGGTTTCGCCCCACCGCCCCCGAGCGCAGACGACAAGGGCTGGGTGCTGTTGTCGGGAGTGGACTTCAGTGGCGGCTCCACCCTTGTGCCGGGCAGCGGAGTGACCCTGGCCGATGGCACGGGCTTCCCCTCGGGCACCATCCTCAACTACGACCTGCCGATCAAGGGCTTGAGCCTGAGTGCGGGCACCCGCCTGCCGGTCACCGCAGTGCTCGACCAGAGCCTGGTACTGCCGGCGGGCACGGTACTTGCGGCCGCGGTGCGTGATGCGGCGGGCAATCTGCTGTTCGCCGCCGGGACTCTGCTCAGCGAGTCCCAGACCCTGGTGGCCGGCACCCGGCTCGACGCCGGCAGCCTGCTGACCCAGAACGTGCGCTTGCAGCCGATGACCTGGCCCAAGGGGGTGGCACTGCCCAAGGTCAGTGCCGGGCTGGTGCTGCTCGACGGCAGCAAGGCGCTGCCCAAGGGCGCGCTGATTCCTGCCGGAACCAACGTCAAGCTGCCGGGAGGCGTCGAGTCGGTGCAGTTGCGACCAGACGTGACCGGGCCCCAGGGCCGGCTCTGGGCCATTGCGCCGATGCTCGCCGAGGGCTCGCAATCCTGGTCCCTGCGCCTGGTGGCCGGGGCCGATACCGAGGCCGCCGACAGCCGCATCCTGCAAGCCACGCCTCGCAGCGGCGACCTGCATCTGGCGGACAGTCACTACGGCATGTTTGCCAAGGAACTGCCGGCCAGGGGTTTGATGACCTGGACCTTGGCGGCGGTCCAGGCCCTGGCGGAAAACGGCGTGGTGGTCAAGGAAGGCGACCCGGTGGACCAGAAAGTCCTCGATGACCTGGAGCAGGGCAGCATTGCCGAGTTCTGCGCGCAGACGCCGGAGTTCTGCGCAATGAAGGCCACCTACGTCTGGACCCAGGCCGCGGTGGACGAACTGGCCCAGGCCGATATCGTGGTCAAGGCGGGGGAGGTGATCGATGAAAAGTTCATTCAGGACCTGGGGCTGCCTTCGGTAGCGGCCATGTGCGCCGAGACGCCGAGCTTCTGCCAGGCGCAAAGCGCCAAGGAGTACGAGGCCCGGCCGTCCAGCAGCCGTTTCAGTGTGGTGCGTACCGGTACCGGCGACCTGGAACTGCTCAGCGCCGGCAACCTGAGCATGGACTCGCTGTATGGGGTCTATACCGCCGGGACTTCATCCACGGTCACTCGTGCCGGCGATCCCTACAACCAGCCTCGCGGCCTGGGCAGCGGCAGCACGGTGCTCAACGATCCGGGCAGCTACTTCGAGCAGTTCGTCAATGGCAGCGGCACCAGCCTGTATCGCGCCTGGTACCCGGAGGCGGGGGGCAACCTGCGGGTCGACGTCGGTGGCGACCTGACCGGCAACATCACCAGTGTCGCCGGCAACAGCAGCAGTTGGCCCAATCCCAAGGACAGCGGCCTGGACTCGGCCGAGGTGGGCAACTGGTTGTGGCGCCAGGGCAGCGCCGATGTCGCTACCGGCGGCTCGGCCCAACCCACGGCCTGGTGGATCAACTTCGGCACCTACGCCGCGGGCGTTGCCGACAAGATGGTGGGCTTCACCGGCTTCGGCACCCTGGGGGGCGGCAACCTGGCGGTGAATGTCGGCGGTGACGCCGGGGTTTTGCAGGGGCTTTCCAGCGCTGCCGGCATCAGCCCGCGCAGCCAGGGACTGGTGCTGGCGGTGGGCAGCACCGGCCGGGTTGCCAGCGATGGCAGCCTGCAACTGACCGGCGGTGGCGACCTGCGGGTGCGTATTGCCGGAGCCCTGAACCCGCTCGCCGAGCTGAGCAACGATCATCGCAGCGGCATGCTGGTCAACCTGCGCGGCAACACCCAACTGCAGAGTGCCTCCCAGGGCAGCATCAATCTGCTCTATGGCGGCACCAGCGTTGACCACAACCCCAGCGAAACCCGGGCTTTCGATCCATTGCGTGCCACGCGCGGGCTGGCCCAGGGCGGCATGACCCTGGTGCCGGGCGATGCCACCTACCAGCTGCAGACCCTGGGGGATCTGGTGGTGCAGAACGTCGAGGACCCGGGACGGATCAAGCAGTTCAACCCGGCGCCTTTCAGCCGTGGAACCCAGTCAGGCACTGGCCAGAGCTGGTTCACCCTGTGGACCGACAGCACCGCCGTCGACCTGCTGTCCCTGGGCGGCAATCTGACGCCGTTCACCACCTCTTCCAGCGCGACCGATCTGGCGGTGGTCTACCCGTCGATACTGCGCGCCGTGGCCAGCAGTGGCAGCCTCTACTACGGCAAGGCCGCCGCGCCTCAGCGTGAGGACGTCAACTATCGCTACCCCTTGCTGCTGGCGCCCGGTGCCAAGGGGCAGTTGCAGTTCCTGGCCGAGGACTCGATTTATGCCGGTGGTTTCACGGTCAGCCAGTCCGGGGCTGCCGCCAGTGCGCTGGCGACGCCATGGCATCCGGCCTTTGTCGGGCGCATCGGCAATACGCTGGTGGCCAGCAACCTGTCAGTCAATGGCAACCCGGCGGTGTCGACCTTGCCGCTGTTCGCCTTCGATTCCGGCAGCGTCTCCGGGATCATCGAGGGCGCCATGGACCCGGCACGCTTCTACGCGGTAAACGGCGACCTGCTGGGGGTCAATAGCGGGCGGATCATTACCTTCGGCACCCAGGCCTCGCAGTTGCACGCCGGGCAGACCTGGTACGAAGGCAGTCGTGCGGTGTGGATGATGGCCGGGCGCGACATCGTCAGCAGTGGCCGGGTCTACGGCGTCGGCGATCCGGGGGATGCTTCGTCTGCCCAGGGCAACCTGTTCGTCCATAACAGTCCCAGCGACATTTCCATCGTCAGCGCCGGGCGCGACATCCTCTACAGCAACTTCAACGTCGCCGGTCCCGGCACCCTGGAACTGACGGCGGGGCGCAACATCCTCATGGAGGACAAGGTCAGCATCACCAGCATCGGCGCCGTGGCACCGGGGGACACTCGTCCCGGGGCCAGTATCGTGATGCAGGCCGGGGTCGGACCCTCGGGGCCGGACTATCGGCGCTTCGTCGAGGCCTATCTGGACCCGAGCCGGCTGGCTCAGCCCGGTGAAAGCCTGGCGGCGGGCAAGGTGGCCAAGACCTACGAGGCTGAGCTGGTGGACTGGCTGGCGCAGCGCTTCGGTTTTGTCGGCGACAGCACCCAGGCCCGGGCCTACTACGCGAGCTTGCCGGCGGAGCAGCAGCGGGTGTTTGCCCGGGATGTGTATTTTGCCGAGCTCAAGGCCGCCGGCCGCGAGTACACCCAGGACGGCGGGATACGCCAGGGCAGCTACGCCCGGGGCCGGGCGGCGATTGCCGGGCTGTTCCCGAGCACCGATGTGGCCGGCAACCCGATCACCTACAAGGGCGATATCACCCTGTTCGGCGGCGCCGGGGTGCACACCGATTTCGGCGGCAACATCCAGATGCTGACCCCGGGCGGCAACCAGACCTTCGGCATCGAAGGCACAGCGCCACCGGCGTCGGCCGGGGTCATCACCCAGGGTACGGGGGACATCCAGCTGTACTCCCTGGGCAGCATCCTTCTGGGCCAGAGCCGGATCATGACCACCTTCGGCGGCTCGATCATGGGCTGGTCGGCAGCGGGCGACATCAACGCCGGTCGCGGTTCCAAGACCACCGTGGTCTACACCCCGCCCAAGCGGGTCTACGACAACTGGGGCAACGTCAGCCTGTCGCCGTCGGTGCCCAGCACCGGGGCGGGGATCGCCACCCTGAATCCGATTGCCGAAGTGGCGGCCGGGGACATCGACTTGATCGCCCCCCTGGGCACCATCGATGCCGGCGAGGCGGGCATCCGGGTCTCGGGCAACGTCAATATCGCGGCACTGCGGGTGGTCAACGCGGCGAACATCCAGACCCAGGGCAAGTCGTCCGGGGTGCCGGTGACGGCGGCGGTCAACACCGGGGCCATGAGCTCGGCCAGTGCCGCGGGCTCGGCGGCGTCCCAGGCCGCGGAGGACGCGGCGCGCAATCAGCAGGCGGCAGCCAAGCAGGGCCGGGCGTCCATCGTCACCGTGGAAGTGCTGGGCTTTGGTTCCGAACCGGTGCAACGCCAGCGTGAAGAAGCCAGCCGCACCCCGGGCTACAACCCCGACAGCCCGGTGCAGGTACTGGGGGCCGGGCCCTTGAGCGAACAGGCCCGGGCGCGCCTGACCGATGAGGAGCGTGGACAACTGACGCTGTAAGGTTCTCTCGTGGTAGCAAGGCTTGGGGGCGATCATTGATCGCCCCTTTTTTATGCGCTGTACCGGCGTTGCGGGCGTTGTGTTGACTGGCTATTCCTTATGGGAATACAGCGGATAAAAACAATGAATTTTTATTATTGATCGCCATGACCTAGCTTGGCTCGACAACCTTTGGAGCCACGCTGTGAACTCATCTTCTGTGAACTCGATTGAAAAGTTCGATACCGCCCGGGCCGAGGAATATGCGCGCCAGAGTCGCATCGCCCTGGCCGGGTATGACGCCTGCCACGATCTGACCGCCTGCATGCTGGCGGCCAGCCTGGGTCCATCGGGCTCGGCCAACATACTGGCCGTAGGGGCGGGTGGAACGGCTCAGGAAATCATCGCCATGGCGGCCTTGGAGCCGGGCTGGCGCTTTACCGCGGTGGACCCTTCGGCGCCGATGCTGGAGGCGGCCCGCCAGCAGTTGCAAGCGAACCGGTTGCTGCACAGAACAGAGCTGCGACTGGCCACGGTGGATGATCTGCCGACGGAGGAGCTCTACGAGGCGGCCACCCTGATCGGGGTGCTGCACCATCTGCCCGGCGATGACGCCAAGCGCCAGCTCCTGCAAGCCATAGGCCGACGTCTCAAGCCCGGTGCGCCGCTGGTTGTTGCGGGCAATCACTACGCCTACGCCAGTCAACCCTTGTTGCTCAAGGCCTGGGGCCAACGCTGGCGTCAACAGGGTGCGACTGCGGATGAGGTGCAGGCCAAGCTGGGGAAAATCCTCCAGGGCGCCGACCCGCCGCACTCCGAGGCGGCGGTGCAGCGGTTGCTTGAGGAGGGTGGTTTCAGCGAGGGAACGCGCTTCTTCAGCAGCCTGTTCTGGGGCGCCTGGCTGAGCCGCAAGGTGTGATGAAGGGGGCTGCCCAGGGGGCCGAAGGCCCTGGGCGTCGAGGGCCCCGCCGTGGCGGGGCCGTGGTGCTGCGGGTGGTCAAACCGTGGCGATCATGCACCCTATGGCGCCAGACTCCTGGTAAATGACCCGGGTGTTGTGAGCGTTGGCGAAGGCCCGCAAGCCACGTTTGGCAACGTCGCTGTAACCCAGGGCCACGGCCCAGCGTGCCGTGACGGGGCTGGTGTACTTGGTGAGTTTTTCGATGTCTTTCTGGGTTTCGGCCAGCAGCTTGTTGCCGGCGTTGGTGGCACTTTCGACTTTCAGCTCGATGGCATAAAGCTCGTTGTTGTGCTTGGCCAGCACGTCCAGGCGCAAGGTCGAATTCGGTTCGGGATAGGGCACTTCGCGGGCGGCGGACAGCTGGGCCGAGCGCAGCAGCATCAGAAACTCGACTTGAAACCACACTTCCCAGGCGGCGCCGGTGCTGATGGCGGCTTCGATGCGGGCGTGGTCGCTCAGGATGAGTTGGCTGAGGTCGGTGTTTTTCATGGGGTATTCCTCTTCGTTGGGGGTGCAAAGAGGAACGTGCGGAAGGTGGCGGGTGTGAATCTGCTGGCCAGATCATGGGTGGGGTGGGCTATTCTTCGCGGCCCGCAATGAACAGGGCCGGTCATTACCCCATGGCGCCAAATGAAGGTTCTACCTGCGGATTCCGGCAGTCATCAACGAAGCACACGGGTTGGATATGGACATCGAACGTCTCCTGAAAAAACGTCAGCTCAATGTTCAGGAACAAAACACTCTCAGAGCCTACGAACTGGAATGCACCGCAAGGAGCTGGCGGGACGCGGGTATGCCCCAGGCCTTGTTGGATTACGCCGAGTCACAGGGTGTCGACTGGTCGGCAACCATCGTCCTCAAGTTGGATATCGACTTTCCTGGAATGTCCAGTCTGTTTGGCTTGTTGTTGACCCAGGACGAGCGCTTCATCGATTTTGAAATCGAAACCGACCCCACTCACCGGCAGGTTGAAGCGGTGGAGTGCTGGAAAGACATCACCGCCACTCTGAATCATTCGACGTGCAACCGAGGTACAGGCAAGGGCTTCACGGCCATCGCGCTGCAAGTCCGGCGCGAGTTGCTGGGACAGGTCGATCACGGGTGATTGGCGAGTGGAGGGTTTTCTGCCCTATGAGGAGTGGCTTTTATGCCTGAGCGAGTACGCCGCCTGCGAGCGGATTTCATTGACGTCCTGGATGAAGTGTCACCCTTGCTGGCCCGTGCCTATGAGCAACTCGGACCCGTACCGCAGGATCACGCATTGGCCCAGGCGGGCTTGTAGCATGGGCGGGAAATCGTGCTCGATTACCTGGAGCACAACGAGGCCGGGGTCGCCTTCGAGCATTTGCTGTACATGATCAATGAGCCACCTCTGGTGATTTCAGCGCATTGTCGGGCAGCCCTGTTGCGGATAGCCGAGCGCCTGGGGATGCCCCTGAAGGCATGAGCAGGATCAAGCCTCATTCGCTTTCCTGGCGCCTGGCTGGCTCAGGTTGGCCGCGCCCAGGCAGTAGAACAGCCCGCCGGCGACAATGAACGCCCCCAGCATGTAGAAGATCCAGTGGGCCGGTTGGCTGGCCAGGACCATGCCGCAGAGTATCGGACCCAGGGCGCCGCCGAGGTTGGAGAGGTTCTGTGCGCCGTAGTACAGGCCCCGCAACGGCTCAGGGGCGATCAGGTCGATGAACATGTACTCGGCGGGAAACACGATGATTTCCCCCAGGGTGAACACCACCATCGACAGTACCCACAGCGGCAGGCTGGTGGACAGGCCAAACCCGCTGACCCCCAGCAGAAACAGCCCCAGCCCGGTTGCCAGCCAGCGGTTCAGATGGCGCGGGGAAATCCGCCGGCCAATGCTGTACTGCAAGGCAATCACCAGCAGGGCGTTGGTCGCCACCAGGGTGCTGATGATGCGGTAGGTGGCCTCTGGGGACGTGGTGATCACCAGGTACTGCGAGAGATAGGCCGAGAATTGGCCAAAGACCACGGCGCTGAGCAGGCCGCCGAGGGTGAAGCACACCAGGCGGTAATCGCGCAGCAGCTGTTTGCCCAGGGTCGGGAAGGAGAGCGGCGCTGGCGTTGCGCCGGCGCCGTCCAACTGTCTATCGCCCCAGATCAGATGGATTGCCAGGAACCCGGCACCCAGGGCAGCGGATATCAGAAACGGCAGGCTGATCTCCAGGTGCGCCAGCCCGGCGCCGAGAAACGGGCCCACGGCGTAGCCGATATTGGTCAGGGTGTACTTGATCGAGAAGGCTTCGCCACGTTGCTCCACCGGCAGGCGCTGGGCAAAGCCGGCCTTGATCGCGATGTCGATCACCGCGTAGGCCAGGTTGATCAGCACCAGGCACAGGTAGAACAGCCACAGCTGGCGGGCCGTGAAGGTGCCGATAAAGCCCAGGGTGAAGAGTGCGCAGCAGCCGAGGATCAGGCGGTGGCTGGCGGTCCTGTCCACCAGGAAACCGCCATACAGGCTCAGCAGCGAACCGAGGATCAGGCTGCTGCCGATCACCAGGCCGATGTCGCTCACCTGCAGGCCAAAAGCGCTGTTCAGGTAGATCACCAGATAGGGCAGGGTGATGGCCCGGGCCAGGGTCAGCACCAGGGTGCCGGTGAGCAGCAGGTTGATCGCCTTCGGGTAGCCTTTCAGGGTGCGCAGCATCCGTGCCTCATCGTCCGTAGCAGGGTCTGGGGAGAATGCAGCCAGCTTACTGGGGAATCTGATTCTGTTTTATGATGATTTTTACCCAATGAATGGAATCAGATTCATGAATGTGAGGCGCCGATGTTTTCTTCCGAACGCTTGAAGGGGATCGATGTATTTGTCTGCGTCGCCGACTGCGGCAGCTTCAAGGGCGCCGCCGAGCGTCTCAACCTCACCGCTTCCGCCGTCAGCAAGGCCATTGCCCGGCTGGAGGGGCGGTTGCAGGCGCGGCTGTTCCAGCGCACCACCCGCAGCCTGGCGTTGACCGACGCGGGGACGGCTTTCTACCGCACCTGCAGCGGTGTGCTGGCCGATCTGGAAGAGGCCGAGCTGGCGCTGAACGCAGAAAACACCGAACTGCGGGGGCGGGTGCGCATCGATCTGCCCGGGACCTTTGGCCGCTCCCAGGTGTTGGCCGCCGTCTTGCGGTTCGCCCGGGAACACCCCGGCTTGCAGCCGCACATCACCTTTTCCGATTCCGCCATCGACCCGCTCGAAGCCGGCGTGGACATTGCCGTGCGCCTCGGCGGTTCGGGCCTGTGGCCGGCGGCACTGGGGCATCGCTGCCTGGGTCGTGAGTGGCACCTGTTCTGCGCCTCCCCCGATTACTTGCGCCGCCATGGCACGCCGCTGACCGACCAGGACCTGGAACGGCACCAGTGCATCGCCTATGGCTGGGTGGACGGCCGAGTCAGCCCCTGGAACTTCGCCACCGGGCGTCCGGGCGAGAGCGAGCGCCGGGTGATGTCCGCCAGTTGCGTGGTGGGGGATGGCGAGGGCTTGTTGATGACGGTGCTGGAAGGTTACGGGATCGCGCAATTGCCTTCGTGGCTGGTCAAGCAGCAGCTGGCGCAGGGCACCCTGGTCGAAGTGCTGCCGCAGTGGGCCAGCGAAGGGCAGGCGATTCATCTGCTGTGGCTGAAAAGCCGGCAGGGGTTGCCCAAGGTCAGCGCATTGCTGGAGGTGCTGGAACGGAATCTGGGGGGATGAACATGAAGAAAAATGGCAGGGGCGGCTGGATTCGAACCAACGCATGGCAGGATCAAAACCTGCTGCCTTACCGCTTGGCGACGCCCCTGTAGCTGTTGCGACGTTACTTGCTTTGACTGCCGGACCGGGGAGGGCCGCTGCAAGAACGGGCGCAAATTTATCAATTTCTGCGCGGGCTGTGAAGCCCCAAAAGCAAAAAAATGAGTTTGAAAACAGCTGCTTAGTCTTTTTCAGTGCTCTTTTGCAGTCTGTAGGGCTCAGATCGCCAGGTAAGCGGCCTGTGAATCCGTCAAGGGCCGGGCCATGTCCAGGGCGCGGCGGATGGCCCGCAACTCTGCGCCTTCAAGGGCGCGGCGGCCCAATTCATAGTCGTCACCCCCGGGGCCAAGGTGCACCGAAAGCAGCCCGAACAGTTGCCCGCCCACGTCTTCGATGAACATTTCCATATAGCTTTCGTACGGGGCGTGGGCGCAGAGGTAGAGCAGCCCCTGGACCTCGGCGCGACTGCAGTTGTCGATGGCCTCCCAGGTCAGGCAACTACCCTGTTCGCTCCCAATCAACGGCATGTGCCAGGCGTCCTGTACCAGCGGTTGGGCGCGCAGGGCCGCCGGCAGGGGCTGACAGGACAGGACCAGGAAGCGGTACCTCGGCCGGCCATGGTGGATGGCATTGCGTGGAGCGGGAGGTTCGGCTGCCGGGCCGGTGATCCTGACCCGCAGCAGCTGGCTCAGGGCAATTTCCGAAGGCTGCTCGTTCCAGCCATTGAGGTCGGCAACCGGCGGGCACCAGATCAGTTGCAGGGTTTCGCCGATCACGATGCCGTCCTGGTGCTGGAAGAAGGCCGAGTGTTCCTCGCCTACCACCGGCAGCAAGTCATGCAGGTGCAAGGTCGGCGCGCCGTAGTCGATGCCCAGATCGGTGGACCAGAACAGTGGGGCGCAGGTTTTCAGGGGTGCCGGCATGGGAGCGAGCCTGTGATGGGGAGGGGGAGGATTCTTCGGCAACTGGCGCCGGATGTCACCTCTGTCTGACTCAATCGGCTACATCCCCTGGCGCGATGCGACCGTGACAGCGTCCAGCCGCGCACTAGTATAGGGAGCCTGAAGCAAGACCTATAAGAACAGCAGAAGGACACACGTATGCGACGCTGGAACGGCTGGGGGGATGCATCCACGGTGGTCGAATTGCCGGCCCAGGGCGCGGGGTTTCTGGCCGAGCGCCTAGGACCGGGGCGCCGCTTGCCGGAGGCGACTCTGGAACAGGCGCTGGCCAAGGTGCCGGCCTCTCGCCTTGCTGCCCACCCGCTGTATTGCATCGACCCTCAGGAGCGCCTGCTGCATGCACGCGGCCAGAGCCTGCCGGACTGGCTGGCCCTGCGCGAAGGTGAGCTGGGGGTTTATCCGGATGCCGTGGCCTTTCCGGAAACCGCCGAACAGATCCGTCAGTTGCTGGCCCTGGCCGAGGATCGCGACCTGTGCCTGATTCCCTACGGCGGCGGCACTTCGGTGGCCGGGCACATCAATCCGGGCGGGTCGGAGCGGCCGGTGCTGACGGTGTCCCTGGCGCGCATGAGCCGCCTCCTGGACCTTGATGAAGACAGCCTGCTGGCCACTTTCGGCCCCGGTGCCAGCGGCCCGCAGGTGGAGAGCCAACTGCGGGCTCGCGGCTACACCCTGGGGCACTTCCCCCAGTCCTGGGAGCTGTCGACCCTGGGGGGCTGGGTGGCCAGCCGCTCCAGTGGCCAGCAGTCGCTGCGCTATGGGCGCATCGAGCAGCTGTTCGCCGGGGGCACCCTGGAAACCTTTGCCGGGCCGATGCCTATCGCGACTTTTCCGGCGTCTGCGGCCGGACCGGATCTGCGGGAAGTGGTGCTGGGCAGCGAAGGGCGCTTCGGGATCATTTCCGAGGTCAAGGTCAGGGTCAGCCGCTTGCCGGACGACGAGCGCTTCTACGGCGTGTTCCTGCCGGACTGGACCCAGGCCCTGCAAGCGGTGCGCGCCCTGGCCCAGGCCCGGGTGCCGCTGTCGATGCTGCGCCTGTCCAATGCCCTTGAGACCGAAACCCAACTGGCCCTGGCCGGCCATCCCACGCAGATCGCCTGGCTGGAAAAATACCTGGCCCTGCGCGGTGCGGGGCCGGGCAAGTGCCTGCTGACCTTCGGCGTGACCGGCAATCGCCAGCAGAACGCCTTGTCCCTGCGTCACGCCCGGCGGCACCTCAAGGGGTTTGGCGGGGTCTTTACCGGGACTTTGCTGGGCAAGAAATGGGCGCAGAACCGCTTTCGCTTTCCCTACCTGCGCGAAAGCCTGTGGAATGCCGGCTACCTGGTGGACACCCTGGAAACCGCCACCGACTGGAGCAATGTCGACCGCCTGTTGCAACGCATCGAGGGCAGCCTGCGGGACGGCCTGGCTGCCGTGGGCGAGCAGGTGCATGTGTTCACCCACCTGTCCCATGTCTATGGCGAAGGGTCGAGCATCTACACCACTTACGTATTCCGCCCGGACGTCCAGTACCCGGCGACCCTGGCCCGCTGGCAGGCCCTCAAGCACGCCGCCAGCCAGACCATCGTCAATCACCACGGCACCATCAGCCACCAGCACGGGGTGGGCAAGGACCATGCGCCGTACCTGTTGCGAGAAAAGGGCGCGCTGGCCATCGACACCCTGCAGGCCCTGAGCCGCCACTTCGACCCCGCCGGGCGCCTCAACCCCGGCACCCTGTTGGAGCAGTGAAGCCATGAGCCAGGACTGGAACGGCCAATGGCGCCAACAAGCGCTGTCCGGCCTCGGGGCACAAACCTGGGACCTGATCGTGATCGGCGGCGGTATCAGCGGCGCCGGGATTGTGCGGGAAGCGGCGCGGCGCGGCTGGCGTTGCCTGTTGCTGGAGCAGCGGGACTTTGCCTGGGGCACCTCCAGCCGCTCATCGAAGATGGTCCATGGCGGCTTGCGCTACATCGCCAAGGGCCAGTGGCGCCTGACCCGGGACTCGGTACGCGAGCGCCAGCGCCTGCTGCAGGAGGCCCCCGGGCTGGTGGAACCCATGAGTTTCCTGATGCCCCATTACCGTGGCCAGTTTCCCGGGCCCAAGGTGTTCGGTGGCCTGTTGACCCTGTATGACGCCCTGGCCGGGCGCCGCAACCACAGTTTTCATGATGCCGCGCACCTGCGCTTCCTGGCTCCGGGGGTGAAGGAGCCGGGCCTGCTGGGGGGCACCTGTTTCCTGGATGCCCTGACCGACGATGCGCGCCTGGTGATGCGGGTGCTGGCCGAGGCCCGGGCCGATGGCGCGCAGGTGTTCAGCGGCCTGCAGGTTACGGGACTGCTGCGCGAAGGCGGGCGGGTCTGCGGGGTCGAGATCGAGGACCGTGAAGGCGGGGCGCCGCAACAGCTGCGTTGCGCCGCTTTGGCGGTGGCCACCGGAGCCTGGGCCGAGCGCCTGCGCCCGCCGGGCAGTGCCCGCCAACTGCGGCCCTTGCGCGGCAGCCACCTGTTGCTGCCGGGCTGGCGGTTGCCGGTGGCCCATGCCTTCAGCTTCATGCATGCCGAGGACGGTCGGCCGGTGTTCGTCTTCCCCTGGGAAGGGGCCACGGTGGTGGGCACCACCGATCTTGATCACCGTGACGATCTGGACCAGAGCGCCAGCATCAGCCAGGAAGAACTCCAGTACCTGCTGGCCGCCTGTGCCCAGCAGTTTCCCCAGGCTCAGGTGAGCGCCGCCGATGTGCTCTCGACCTGGGCCGGGGTGCGTCCTGTAGTGGCCGGCGCGGGTGGGGAGCAACCGGGCAAGCCGTCCAATGAAACCCGCGAGCATGTGCTGTGGCAGGAACCGGGCTGCGTGACCCTGGCCGGCGGCAAGCTCACCACCTTCCGGCCCCAGGCCATCGAGGTGCTGCAAGCCTGTGGGGCGATGCTCGGGCGCAGCGTGGAGGACGACGGCGAACCGGTGTTCTCCCCGCTGGCGCTCCTGGATATTCCCGGGCTCAGCGCGGCTCAGTTGCGGCGCCTGGCCGGGCGTCATGGCCGCGACTTGCCCCGAGTAGCGCAGCGGGTGGCCGAGCTGGGAGGCGATTGCGTCGGCGCCAGCGACACCCTGTGGGCCGAGCTGGCCTTTGCCGCCGAGGCCGAGATGGTCCTGCACCTGGACGACCTGCTGCTGCGCCGTACCCGGCTCGGTCTGCTGCTGGCCGAAGGCGCGGCGCAGTACTTGCCGGCCATCCGCCGCCTGTGCCAGCCCCGGCTGGGCTGGGACGACGCGCGCTGGCTGGCCGAAGAACAGCGCTATCGCGACCTGTGGCAACGCCATCACAGCCTGCCGCCCGTCACCCCTTGATGCCCCAACCAAGAGAGCCGCATGGACAACCACAACAACAATAAGCAGGACTACCTGCTGGCGATCGACAACGGCACCCAGAGCGTGCGCGCGCTGCTGTTCGACCTGTCGGGCAACTTGCTGGGCAAGGGCAAGGTGGAGCTGGAGGCCTATTTTTCGACCCAGCCCGGCTGGGCCGAACAACACCCGGACTACTACTGGGCCAAGCTCGGCGAAGCCTGCCAGCGCTTGTGGCAGCAGACCGGCGTCGACCGCTCACAGATCCGCGGCGTGTCCCTGACCACCCAGCGCGGCACCCTGATCAATGTCGACGCCCAGGGTAAAGCCCTGCGTCCGGCCATCCTCTGGCTCGACCAGCGCCAGGCCGAGGTCGAGGGCCGCATCAAGGGGCCTTGGGGCTGGCTGTTCAAGCTGATCGGCGCCGAGGCCACGGTGGAGTACTTTCGGGCCCAGGCCGAAGCCAACTGGGTGGCCCAGCAGCAACCCGAGGTGTGGGCGGCCACTGACAAGTTCCTGCTGCTCTCGGGCTTTCTCACCCATCGCCTGACCGGCAACTTCGTCGACTCCGTTGGCTGTTGCGTGGCGTACCTGCCGTTCGACTACAAGCGCTTGCGCTGGGCCGCCCCCAGCGACTGGAAATGGCAGGCCCTGGCCGTGCGTCAGGAGCAGTTGCCGACCCTGCTCAAACCCGGTGAAACCCTGGGCCGGATCAGCGCCGAAGCGAGTCGTCACACCGGTATTCCCGAGGGCCTGCCGCTGATTGCCGCCGGTGCCGACAAGGCCTGCGAAGTGCTGGGCTCGGGCGTCCAGGATTCCACCACGGCCTGCCTGTCCTACGGCACCACGGCCACCATCACCACCACCCGTTCCCGTTACCTGGAAGTGGTGCCGCTGATCCCGCCGTACCCGGCGGCGGTGCCGAATCACTACAACTGCGAGGTGATGATCTTTCGCGGCTACTGGATGGTCAGCTGGTTCAAGCAACAGTTCGGCCTGCGGGAAGTGCAGCAGGCGGCCGAGCAGGGGCTGGAGCCGGAGCAGCTGTTCGATGCCCTGGTCCAGGCGGTGCCGCCCGGGTCCATGGGCCTGACCCTGCAACCCTACTGGTCGCCGGGCATCCGCGAGCCGGGCATGGAAGCCAAGGGCGCCATGATCGGCTTTGGTGACGTGCACACCCGGGCCCATATCTACCGGGCCATCCTTGAAGGCCTGGCCTATGCCCTGCGCCAGGGCATGGAACGCATGGAGAAACGCTCCAAGCTGAAGATCACCCGCCTGCGGGTGGCCGGCGGCGGCTCCCAGAGCGATGCGGCGATGCAGCTGACGGCGGATATCTTCGGCCTGCCGGTGGAGCGCCCCCATGTCTATGAAGCCTCGGGGCTGGGGGCGGTGATCGCCTGCGCGGTGGGCCTGGGCTTGTACCCGGACTTTCCCACGGCCATCAGCGCCATGACCCGGGTGGGCGCGGTGTTCGAACCGCAGCCGCAAGCGCAGCAGATGTACCAGCGGCTGTACAGCGAGGTCTATCTGCGCATGTACCGCCAGCTCAAGCCGCTGTACCAGAGCATTCGCGAGATCACCGGGTACCCGGCTTGAAGGCACGGCGGGCGCCGGCCAGGAGGGGCAAGGATTCCCTGTTCAAAAAAACTGCTTGCCTGGCAAGGCTCATCTATCGTCATCAAGGTGGACGGATCTCTCCGACAAACTGAACCGACGAGCTGAACATGAACCGCCAGGAAGCGCTGAACATCCTATGGAAGCGACTGTTCATCATCTTTGTGCTGCTGTTGGCGGCGTCCCTGGGGGCGGTCGCCCTGGCCGATGGCTACACCATCCCTTCGGTGGTGTTCATCGTTGGCAACATCGGCGGTTACGTGGGCTTTCACCGGCAACTGTCCCACCTCAGCGAGGAGGAGATCATCAGCCTGTGCAGCTCCTGGTTCAACGTGCTGCTGCCTTCGTTCATCGGCGGCATCCTGGCGGGCCTGCTGTACATCCTGTTTATCTCCGGGGTGGTGCAAGGGGAGCTGTTTCCCGAGATCGTCAGTGACAAGAGCTGCAACTACCCCGAGAACAGCTTCTATGTGATTTTCTGCCAGCACGCTGGAGGTTACGCCGCCTATGGCAAGTTGCTGTTCTGGTCCTTTGTTGCGGGTTTCAACCAGAATTACGTGGTCGATCTGATCGAAAACATCAAGGGCAGTAAAAAAGCACAGGGTGAAGCATGAGCGAAGACAGCAAAAACAAAGACAGCCAGGTCAAAGGCCCGGCGTCGTACTTTCCTTCCATTGAGAAAAACTACGGTCAGCCCATCAGCCACTGGCTGGAGCTGCTTGGCGCCGTCAGCGGCAAGAAGCACATGGAACTGGTGGCCTGGCTCAAGTCTGAACACGGCATGGGCCATGGTCATGCCAATGCCTTGGTGGCGCACTTTCTGGCGGGGGCCAAGACCCCTTAGCGCTGCGTGCTGGACGCTGTGGCTTCGCCAGTGAAGGCGTGACTGCCGACATCCGCTTTCCTGGCGAAAAAAAGCCCAAATCCCCTGTGTTCTCTTGGTTCTTTCCTGCGTCGCAACTTGCATTGCCCCCTTTCTGCCTGTCGGAGTTTTCTCGATGTCTTCGCCAAAATCCTTGCCCACGGCCCTGTTGGGCCTGGCCCTTGCCTGCCCGGCAATCGCCGAGACCCGGAGCGTGGAGCTGGCCCCGGCGCAGGTCCTGGGGCAGGACCAGGGCGGCGAGGGACAGCGGCTGGCAGAGGCCGAGGCGCGGCTGGCCCAGGTGCCGGGCGCCAGCAATGTGGTGGACATGCGCCGGCCGCTGCAAGGCCGGGTCGCCAGCAACCAGGATGTGCTGGCTTATCAGCCCGGGGTCTACGCCCAGTCCGCAGGGAACGAAGGGGTAAAGATCTCGATCCGTGGTTCGGGCATCAACCGCGCCCCGGGTGCCCATGCTTCTGGGCTGTACACGATGCTCGACGGTCTGCCCCTGACCGGCCCCGGCGGCACCCCCTATGAGTTGCTGGAGCCCCTGTGGATCGACCACGTAGAGGTGCTGCGCGGCGCCAATGGTTTCGACCGTGGCGCCCTGGCCCTGGGGGGCGCCATCGATTACGTCAGCCACACCGGCTACGACGCACCGCTGTTGCAGGTGCGCTACGCCACCGGCAGCCACGGTTATCAGCAGCGTCAGGTCAGCTCCGGGCAAGTGCTGGGGGATTTCGACTACTACGTCTCGCTGACCGATGCCAACGCGGACGGCTATCAGGACCACACCCGCAGCCAGAGCAAGGGGGTGATTGGCAACTTCGGCTATCGCTTCAATCCGAACCTGGAGACGCGTTTCTACCTGCGCTACCGCGAGACCGACAACGATCTGGCCGGGCGGGTCAGCAAGCATTCCATCGAGCACGACCCGCGAGCGGCCAACCCGGCCTACGTCAGCCGCGACGATCGTCGCAAGCAGCCGGGCAGCACCTTTGTCGGCAACAAGACCACCTATTACATCGACGACGATTCGAGCATCCAGACGGGCCTGGTCTACCACGACTACCCCATGGACTTGCGCGAAGGCCCCAACCGCCTGAAGGTGGCCTACAGCGACGTCAGCGGCACCTTCGACTACAAGCGCCGCGACACTCTCTGGGGCCGGGAAAGCCACAGCACCCTGGGCCTGCGGGTGACCAAGCACCTGCCCAATGACGGCGCCAGCGAGTTTGTGCGGATTCCCGCGGGCAACACCGCCAGCTATACGCCAGGCACGCGAATCCGCAATTTCACCTACCAGGGCTCGGATACCGTCCTGCACGTTGGCAATGATCTGGAGATCGCCGATGACCTGTGGCTGACCACGGGCCTGGCGGCCATCTACACCCGTCGTGAAAGTGCGGTGACCTACCCCGAAGGGGGCGGCAAGACCAGCCTCGGCGATTGGGACTATGCGCCGCGCCTGGGCCTGCGCTACCAGCTGAACCCGGATCTGCAACTGTTCGCCAACCTCAGCCGCTCGGTGGAAGCACCGCACCCCTGGTCGCTGATCTACAGTGCCAACCGGCGTTTCCCAACGGGTAGCGGCGTGGCCACGGGCGCTCAGCGCGATCCGATCGAGCTGCGCAATCAGACCGCCACCACCCTGGAGCTGGGCGGCCGCGGCGACAGCGCCCTGGGACAATGGAGCCTGGCCTGGTACTACGCCCAGGTGCGCCACGAACTGCTCTCGGTATTGCCGGACCCCAGCGCCACCACACCCTATGAACTCAACGCCAGCCCCACGGTGCACCAGGGCGTGGAGGCCAGCCTGCAGAGTGAACTGTGGTCGCAGCCGGGCGTCGGCCGCTTGAGCCTGCGCCAGGCCTACACCTTCAGCGATTTCCACTATCGCGACGATTCGCGCTTTGGCGACAACCGCCTGCCGGGCCTGCCGATGCACTATTACCAGGGCGAGCTGCGCTACGACTGGCCCCTGGGTTTCTTCGCCGCCGTCAACACCCAGCTGGTGTCCAAGGTGGCGGTGGACTATGCCAACAGCTACTACGCCGATCCCTACGCGTTGTTCGGCGCCACACTGGGCTACAACGCACCGAAGAACGACTGGCAGACCTGGCTCGACCTGCGCAACCTGACCGACAAACGCTACGCCGCCACCGTGACCCCGGGCTACGACGACAAAGGGCAAGACTTGGCGCGCTCGACGCCGGGAGAAGGCTTGGGGGTGTACCTGGGGGTTTCCTGGAGCCTGCGCTGACAGCGGGGCGCCGAGATCAACAAGAACAAGTGCCCGCAATTGCGGGCACCTTGTACAGGCCTGGCCGCGTCAGCCCAGGCAGCAGCGGCTTACCACTGGCCCGAGAAGACGCAGGTCAGGGCTTCGATGGCGCTGAATTTCCACAACGAATCGCCGCAGTCGCTGGCGAAGGCGTGGGCGTTGGAAGCAGTGAGCGCCAGAGCGATGGCCGAGGCGTAGACGATTTTCTTGAGTGACATGGGAGTACTCCTTGTTATGAATCCGCACGTTCTTGTGAGCGCCATCCTGAAGGGGGTGGTGCGGACTATAAGCTCGCCCTGAGCCAGGGACCATTAGCCCGAGTGTGCTAATGGCCCATTCCCATCATTGCGCGGCCTGGCGCTGACTCAGTTGCGAAAATACAGCTCGTCCAACTGCCGCCGGCGTATCACCAGGTACTCCTCCCAGACCTTGGGAAAGTCCTCGTCCCGGGTGAAGGGAAAGGTCAGGTAGACGGTGCGGCCGATCACACTGATGTACTCCCGCACTCGCTTGTACGCCGGTTGCTCCAGCAGCGAAATGTACTCGTCATAGGCGTAGTGGTAGTGGGAAACCGTCACCCGATGGGGCGCGATCATGCCGCGGGAAAAGTCGATCACCCAACCGTGACTCAAGTCACTGCCCAGGTAACCGTAAACCCCGTCCTCGGAGAGGCTGATGGCTTTTCGTGCCTGCTCGCCATCTTCGTCGTTGACCAGCACGATCTGGGTTTCGAAATAGCGGATGGCCTGTTGCTCGGGGCCGCGCAGCTGTAGGTTCCAGCCGACGGCGCCCATGCGGAATTCGCCTTGCTCGGTAAACTCGGCGGTCCAGCCATTGGCGAGGGTAATGCTGTGTGTGGTCATCGTTGTCCTGGTGATGGCTGTCCCTGAAGGTCGGGGATTGTACGTCAGCCGCTGCGCGAAACGGCAGGGGCCGTGGCGCCCCGTCAGTCATGCCGGCATGCGGGCCGGTGCGGATCGGGGCATGAAGCACGCAATGAATATCCTTGATGGGAAGCGCTTCAGCGCGGTGATCGCTCAGTCAGGCAGTGAGCGGCCCTGCAGGGTACGGCATAATGCACGGCCGTTTTGCTTAAACCCAGGAATTGATCAGGAGGATCCGGCTGGCTATGTACAGACTTGGGCACATGATAGACAACCAGTGGGTGGAGCACAGTTATCCGCCTGTATTCGTGGTGGCGCCCATTGGCGAAGGGCAGCGCGTGGTGGCCGGCGTTCCAGGCTCGGACCCGCAAGTCCTGCTCAGCCTGCTGGGCTGCCTGGCCGAACCGCTGGTGCTGCTGTTCGTGCTGCACACGCCGCGGGATGAGTCGCAAGCGGGGCGTTACTGGAGCCCGCAACTGTCGCGTGAAGAGGTTGAAGATTTCATCCAGGACTTCAAGCCATTCCTTTGTGGCGATAGCCGCTTTGATCTTTGGGTTCACTCGCCGGCGCAACAGGCCACGGTGGTCTGGGACCGACACAATCTGATCTACGCCTACGGCCCGCTTGACGACTACACCAGCGCCTTGCGAGCGCTTGGCTTCAGCCATGGCGAGCCGCAACTGCCGGTGCCCCATACGCATCACTACCATCCGCAGTTGGACGACCTTGGCAGACAGCTACTCGACCGGTTCGACTGGGAACACGCGCCATTGCGACCTGAGGATGAGCAGTGATGGCTCCGGGGTGATCCAGGCAGTTGCCTGGTCAGGCTTGTATCGGCTGACCAATGCAGCGATGGAAAACCTGTTCCATCGGTCTGAGATTGCCGTTGTAGGCTGCGATGTTTGCCTTGATCCATTCGCCGCCTTCGATTTCCCACCAGCTGATTTCAAACCCGGCATTCATGATGAGATGCTCAAAAAGGATTCGTTGTGCGCGGCCATTACCGTCACGAAAAGGGTGCACTACGTTGAGCTCGGAGTAAGTTTCTGCAACAGCGATTATCAGCTCCTCGCGCTACATACCTTCGAACCAGTTGGCCGCAGCCATGATCTTGAAGATCTTGTCCGCTTCTTTCTCTATATAGGCTGGTTGGCAGAATCGTGTGTCTTGCTTGAATATCCCCACTGTTCGAAGTTCTCCGGCCCATTCATACAGATCCGCGAACAGCGTCAGGTGGATGGTTCTGAGAGAGTCGAGTCCATAAGGAGGTGGACTGAATTCGAGGCTTTGCGCAGCAAGGGCAGAGAATAGTTGTTCGGCTGTGCTCAAGGTCGGATCGTTGCGTATGCCGAGTTTGTTGCGCAGGACAGCAGAGCCGGGGTAACAGTAGGGGTCTTGGCCTACGCCATATTTGTCAGGCATCAGGCGTCGGTCTTGGCAAAGGCCTTCAACAGTTCTTCACGGGAAGGCAGCGCGCGCTCAACGTCTGCCGGGGAAACCTTGAAGCCTTCCAGACGCAAGCTGGCTGCGTAGTTGGATTTACGAGTCTTGGCCGCGTAGGCCCTTTTGGTTTCAAGACTGATGGTGCCCATGGGACTGTACCTCGATGGCGTGAGTGGGCGAATTATAGTCGATCCAGTTGGGGGTGGCAGCCATAGCCATCTGCAATCAAGCCCACTCATGCTCGGTCAATCTTTTGAATTCAGTGCAGGCCTCATCAAACTGTTGCCTGGAGAATTCGGCGCGTTGAGCGTTGCTGTTCCAGGCCACCGCAGTGACCAGTCCGCCGATCACTGTGACGGCTCGTCCAAAACGTTCCCAGATCAGCTTGTCTCCCCGTACCACCTGCTCGACCACGGCCACTGTGCAACTGAGATCCATGTCGTCGGGGCAGATCAGCAACGGGACGATGCTCGAGCAGTCCTCGCTCGCGGGAGCCAGTAACTGCCAGGCAAGTTCTGCGTGCTCGTCATCGATCAGCCAGCCCTGGGCCGGTACCAGCCCCTCGGTGCTGTCTGCCCCCGTGCCATCGTAGATAACGCCCTTGATCCAACTGTCCAGGGGGACGCCATCGACGGTGAAGACGGGGTGGGGGGCCTTGGTGTATTTCGATTGATGCATTGCGGCGCGAAGGTTGTTCATGGGGCTCTTGCCAACGGGTTGAGCGCAAAAGGTCATGCGCAGTGGGGGACTCGACGGGGCGGCGTTGAGGATCGGGGCCGTTGCGGCCCCGGTCCCGGTTAGTCAGTGGCCGCTGTGCAATGCCGGAGTCCGTGGTGGAATCAGGCGCTTGCTGCCGGTGGCTTCGAAGGCCGAAGCCAGGTGCAGCAGGCTCGAATCGTCATAGGCACGCCCGGCGAAGGTCAGCCCCACCGGCATGCCGATGTCCGCCATGACGCCCATGGGCACGGTAACGGTGGGCACCCCCAGGTGGCGGATCGCAAGGTTGCCGTTGGCCACCCACACGCCGTTGCTCCAGGCGATGTCCGCCGACTCGGGGTTGATGTCGGCATCGGCCGGGCCAACGTCGGCCACGGTGGGGAACAGCACGGCGTCCAGCCCCAGGCGATCCATCCATTCTTCCAGGTCGATGCGTCGGGTCTGCTCCAGGCCGCGCAGGCCGTCGGCCAGGGTGGCGATCTGGTCCCAGGTCTTGAGGCCGCGCTTGGCCATGTTCACGTATTGGTCCATGCCGGCGGCCAGGTCGTCTTCACGGTTGGGCAGGGTGCCCGGGTCGTGGGGGAAGATCTGCGGCCCGTCGACATCCGCCAGGCGGTTGAGCTTGGGATCGTCGTTGGCCCGCAGGAAGTCATCGAAGGCCCAGCCCGACAGTTCCCACAGCTCGTCATGCAGGAATTCCTTGCTGACCAGGCCGCGGTTGTACACCGTCGGCGCACCGGGGCGGTCGCCCTCGCAGTTGGACACCAGGGGGAAGTCCACTTCCAGCACTTGCGCGCCGGCGGCTTCCAGGGCACGGCGCGCCTGCTCCCAGAGGCTGATCACCGAGGGGCGGGTGTGGATGCGCTGGCCGGTGGGGCCGCCGATACCGGGCTTGTCACTGGTGCCGGCTTCCGGGTCGGCGTTGATGTACATGCGCGGCACGCCAAAGCGCTTGCCCTTGAGCGCCGCGGCATCGGCCGCCAGTTGCGGGTAGGACGCGGGGCGCACCGAGGTCACGCTGGGAATCGGCACCCAGGGCTGCAGACGCCACAGGTCGCCGCGGGTGTCCGGGTCCTCGGCCACCACCACGTCCAGCACTTCCAGCAGGTCGGCCATGGTGCGAGCGAAGGGCACTACCACGTCCATGGTCGGGGTCAGCGGCCAGTTACCGCGCACCGAAATCACCCCACGCGACGGCGTGTAGGCGCACAAGCCGTTGTTGGAGGCCGGGCCACGACCGCTGGACCAGGTTTCCTCGGCCAGGCCGAAGGCGGCGAAGCTGGCGGCGGTAGCCGTACCGGCGCCGTTGGAGGAGCCCGAAGCAAAGGGCGCGGTCAGGTACGCGGCGTTGTAGGGACTTTCCGCGCGGCCATACACGCCGCGCTGCATGCCGCCGTTGGCCATGGGCGGCATATTGGTCTTGCCCAGGCAGATGGCCCCGGCGCCCCGCAGACGCTCGATGGTGAAGGCATCGCGATAGGCCACCAGCTCGGCGAAGGCCGGGCTGCCCGAGGCAGCCGTCAAGCCCTTGACCAGATAGCTGTCCTTGGCGGTGTAGGGAATGCCGTCCAGCGGGCCCAGGGTCAGGCCCTTGGCGCGACGCTCATCGGCGGCTTCGGCTTCTTTCAGTGCCTCGGGGTTGCGCACCACCAGGGCATTGAGAGCCGTGGCGGTGTTCGGCCCGTCATAGGCCTCGATCCGCGCCAGATAGGCCTGGACCAGCTCCACGGAGGTGGTCCGGCCCGATTCCAGGGCGGCGCGCAGGTCGGCGATGGAGACTTCGGTGACTTCGATCATGGGGCTACCGCCGTTGGCTGGTGGGAGATGAGGTAAAGAGGGCGCAACGGAGCGCGGGTGTTCGGGTAATGGTTGTGCATGGTGATTCTCGTGGTACGGCTGGGCACGACAAGGGTGGCAAGGAAAACTGTGGGCCTTTTTAGCATCTAGTGCGGGGCAGAGGAACCGTTGAACTCGCCCAGGTAGTCCAGCGTCGGCGTGCTTTGCGGGGTGCGCTGATTGGGGCCGGATGCAGCCGATTGTTGGTCGCCATGAATCGACTCGCTGCCGACGACGATGAAGTGGCTGTAATGCCCCTTGATCCGCGAGCGCAGCCGCTGTTGCTCGGCATCACTATGGATCAGCGATTCCAGGTATTGCGGGCCGTCTTCACTGTCGATCAGCTCGACGAAATCGGCGTCCATGTAGTAGCCCAATTCCTGCCTGAGGCGCCAGCTGGGATTGCGTGCTTCCCAGGCGCTGAATTCGGCGGCGCTGACATCCGCTGCAGGTTCGGGCTCCCACTGTTCGAAGGCAAACAGTTCGGCCTCTGCCTGGTTCGGGAAGCGGGCGGCGAACAGGTAGAAAGGGAAGTAGTTCTCGGCTTCTGACATGGACGGCAAGGCTCCTTTCTTCAGATCAGGCTCTCGCGCTGCAGGTGGCTGACATGGCCAATGCCAGCGGCGCTCAAGCGCGCCGCCAGGTCTTCCCGGGCCTGGGCGCCGCCGTTGCGCACGTATTCCAGCTCCGAGGCGGTGATCAGCACCACCGGCACCAGGGTCACGGGGGACAGGGGCATGTCTTCCAGACGCGTCGGGAAGTCCGGGGCCGGGCCACCGATCAGCACCCCGGCGCAGTCGTCGGCGCTGACGAAGTGCGCGGGCAACTGCTCACTCATGGCCCGGGACTGGCTGACCCCAGGCAGCTCCAGGGACAGCACCCCGTAGCGTTCCAGGCGCGAGGTGTAGCCACCGGCATCGGCCACGGTGCCGGCCACGCAGCGCAGCAGTTCGAAGGTCCAGCTGTCGGCAAAGGGATAAACGTCGCCGACCGCGCCCTGGGCGTGGGCCGGAATATCTGGGGTTTCCACGAACAGCTCCATCTCGAAACCGTTGCCCAGATCGTCACCTTGGACACCGTCGAACGGGTCGGACAGGCCCTCGGTGGCGAGGATGATGCCGTTGTTGCGGCGCACGATGCGGTAAGCCTGGCGCGTGGAAGGCCAATGAGGCCCGCCCATGAAGCTGGGGCTGATGGCAAAGCCCAGGACGTCGGCTTCGCAAGTACCGACGGCTTGCCAGTGGCGCTCGAGGCAGGCGGCGCCGGCTTCCATCAGGGCAATGCTGGCCAGGTCCGCTTCGCTTGGCTGGTACTGGGCGTAGGGCTCCTCTGCAGCGGCTGGCTCGCTGGCGGGCAGGGCGGGCTCGGCTTTTTGTGGCGCCGGCTTTTTAAAGACGCTGAGCAGCTTTTCCAGAAAGTTCATCGGGCGATCCTTGCGGGGTCCGTGCGTTGCATGCAGTGCACAGCGCACGGGTAGAAAGACAGGGGCGCGCATTGTGACCGGTTTGCCGTGCCCGTGGAAACTGACGGATACGTGTTGCTTGAAGCCTTGCCTTGCCGAAGCCGCCACCTGAGAATCCGCTCCGGCCCCCTATCAAGGAAAGTGATCTGCATGTCTTACCCGAAAAAGCTAAGCCCGGAGTTTTCCGGAGCACTGAGAACCTTCAGTTTCTGGGTCGCCAACGGCACCCTCGGCTACCCGTTGCTGGAAGGCGTCGACTATCGCAGTTGCCTCGGCGACGAGCCGAGTATGCTGGAAATGGTCTACGCCATCTTTGCCAATGTGCTGGAGCTGGACGAGCAGGGCGTTCCGGTGAATGCCAAGTACGCCGAGCACCGCGCCGCCCAATACATTCGTCAGTATTGCGACCCGGGCTACACGGCCCTGCCGGCATTCGAGGAATGGGAGCAGGAACTGTACGGGCCGCCCGATCGTGACGACAGCAAGCCCTGGCCCGCCGGCGTGGCCTAGGTTTCTCGACGGCTGGATGCAAGCGCCGGGCACTGTGGCTTCGAAACGATGAGCCCCTCATCAAGGCTTATGAATGTCGCTGATTTCGCAACGAGTAGAACTGGAGCTATGAAATCCTCGGCAACTCCGAGCCTGAGTTGCACTGCCATATCTTTCCCCGTTATGCCTCGGAGCCGGAAGGCAAGCGCAGGATGCCGGTGTGGTTCTACGATTGGAAAACCGCGCCGCCCTATGTCGAGGCGGAGCATGGGGCGTTGCGCGAAAGAATCGCCCAGCTATTGGCCGTCTGACTGTAGGAGCGAGCTTGCTCGCGATGATCGTCAACGAAAACGCCGCGCCCACTGGGGGAACGCGGCGTTCTTGAGTGCTTCGCGAGCAAGCTCGCTCCTACAGTTACAGTTACAGGTACAGGTACAGGTACAGGTACAGGTACAGGGAAGGGCGGGGTGTCAGCGGTTGGCTGCGGTCCACTTGGCCCGCGCTGCGTGCAGCTTCTTGTAGCTGTCGATCAGCCGCAGGTGGCGGTCCAGGCCTTCGAGCTGCAGGTTGGTCGGGGTCAGGCCGTAGAAACGCACGCTGCCGTTCACCGAGCCGATCACAGCGTCCATCCGTTCGTTGCCGAACATGCGCCGCAGGTTGCCCTCGTAGTCCGCCAGCTCCAGTTCGTCGTCCAGTTCCACTTCCAGTACCGCGTTCAAGGCCTGATAGAACAGGCCGCGTTCGACGGTGTTGTCGTTGTATTGCAGGAACATCTCCACCAGCTCCTTGGCCGGATCGAACTGCTGCAGGGCCACGTGGAGCAGCAGCTTCAGTTCGAGGATGGTCAACTGGCCCCAGGCCGTGTTGTCGTCGAACTCGATGCCGATCAGGGTGGTGATGTCGGTGTAGTCGTCCAGCTCGCTTTCTTCCAGGCGTTCCAGCAGTGAGCGCAGACCATCTTCGTCCAGGCTGTGCAGGTTGAGGATGTCTTCACGGAAGAACAGTGCCTTGTTGGTGTTGTCCCAGATCAGGTCGTCCACCGGGTAGATTTCCGAATAGTCCGGCACCAGGATGCGGCAGGCCGTGGCCCCCAGGTGCTGGTACACCGCCATGTAGACTTCCTTGCCCAGGCCTTCGAGGATGCCGAACAGGGTGGCGGCTTCCTCGGCGCTGGCTTGTTGCCTTTCGCTGAAGCCGCTTTGGCTGGTGAAGTCCCACTCGACGAATTCGAAGTCCGCCTTGGCACTGAAGAAGCGCCACGACACCACGCCGCTGGAGTCGATGAAGTGCTCGACGAAGTTGTTCGGCTCCATCAGCGCCTGGCTTTCAAAGGTCGGCTGCGGCAGGTCGTTCAAGCCTTCGAAGCTGCGGCCCTGGAGCAGCTCGGTGAGGCTGCGCTCCAGCGCCACCTCGAAGCTTGGGTGAGCACCGAACGAAGCAAACACGCCACCGCTGCGCGGGTTCATCAGGGTCACGCACATCACCGGGAATTCACCGCCCAGGGACGCATCCTTGACCAGCACCGGGAAGCCTTGCTCTTCCAGGCCCTGGATACCGGCCAGAATGCTCGGGTACTTGGCCAGCACCTCCTGGGGCACATCCGGCAGGGCCAGTTCGCCTTCGAGAATCTGGCGCTTGACCGCCCGCTCGAAGATCTCCGACAGGCACTGCACCTGGGCTTCGGCCAGGGTGTTGCCTGCGCTCATGCCGTTGCTCAGGTACAGGTTCTCGATCAGGTTGGAGGGGAAATACACCACCTCGCCGTCGGACTGGCGCACATAGGGCAGGCAGCAGATGCCGCGCTCGATATTGCCCGAGTTGGTGTCGTACAGATGGGAGCCGCGCAGCTCGCCATCGGGGTTGTAGATGGCCAGGCAGTGCTCGTCGAGGATCTCTTTGGGCAGCTCATCCTTGCGCCCCGGCTGGAACCAGCGCTCGTCCGGGTAATGCACGAACTCGGCGTTGGCGATCTCTTCGCCCCAGAACTGATCGTTGTAGAAGAAGTTGCAGTTCAGGCGCTCGATGAACTCGCCCAGGGCCGACGCCAGTGCGCTTTCCTTGGTGGCGCCCTTGCCGTTGGTGAAGCACATCGGCGACTGCGCATCGCGGATATGCAGCGACCAGACGTTAGGCACGATATTGCGCCACGAAGCGATTTCGATCTTCATCCCCAGGCCGGCGAGGATCGCCGACATATTGGCGATGGTCTGCTCCAGGGGCAGGTCCTTGCCAGCAATATAAGTGCCTTCGCTGGAGCCCGATTGCGGCATCAACAGCGCCTGGGCATCGGCGTCGAGGTTTTCCACTTCCTCGATGATGAACTCGGGGCCGGTCTGCACCACCTTCTTCACCGTGCAGCGGTCGATGGAGCGCAGGATGCCTTGGCGGTCCTTGTCGGAGATGTCCGCCGGCAGTTCGACCTGGATCTTGAAGATCTGGTTGTAGCGGTTTTCCGGATCGACAATGTTGTTCTGCGACAGGCGGATATTCTCGGTGGGGATGTTGCGGGTCTGGCAGTACAGCTTGACGAAGTACGCCGCGCACAGCGCCGAGGAGGCGAGGAAATAGTCGAACGGACCCGGCGCCGAGCCATCGCCCTTGTAGCGGATCGGTTGGTCGGCCACCACCGTGAAGTCGTCGAACTTGGCTTCAAGTCGAAGGTTGTCGAGAAAGTTGACCTTGATTTCCATGGGGGGCACCGGCATCACAAAGCAAAAAATGGCGGGCATTATCCGGGATTTTACGCGGCAGTGGGGCGGTTTTTGGCAATGGCGGACTGACGGGCCTTGAGCCGCGGTCGGGAGCCGGTGAACAGGGCGTTTGGCAGATGCTAATGTCGGCTAATCGGATAAAAGGTATTGGAGTCAATGACCACAGTGTTGAGTGAGGTTGATCTTCACAAGGTGTTGGAAACTATTGAAAACGGCTCCAGCCAGGACCTGAATCTTCTTTATGAGGGATTGCAGATCGATCGGCGTGAGCTCTTGAACCAGCTCGCAATTGCCGTGGCCCGGCTCTTTACCAGCGGTCGTCGCGACTTTCATGACTGCGACGCAGTGATGAATACCTTGTTCAGCGACATCGTTGATCTGTCCTTGAACGCGGACATGCCTGAGCCGGCCTTTTCCATCTACCTTGCGTTCGATGCGGGGGAGTATGGGCACAGCGGTGATGTGCAGGATGTGCTGCCCTGGGAGCGGTGGACGCGGCCGGAGCTGGAAAGGATTTTGCGGGATGTAGGTGCTGGAGAAGCTGGCGGCGTGCAGTAGGCAAATGTTTGGGGGAAAGAGGGCGGGTTCGCCCTGTTTCGCCCTACTGCTCAAGCATCAAGCTGCGCCAAACGATCTCTAGCGGTTCAACAGGCACAACTTCCGGTCGCCTTGCCTGCTTGTCCAGCACCTCAGCAGACGTCGCCGGATTTTGCTCTGGCGATGACTGCCAAGGCGACAGAAGGTGCTCAGGCTCGGCCCCCTTAGTTGAGTCATCGATAGATGGTGTCGTCATTTGATCCTGACCACGACCTTGCCCTTGGCCCGTCCCTGCTCGACGTATTGCAGTGCTTGTGCCGTGGCTTCAAAGGCGAAGGTGCGGTCAACCACGGGCTTGATGATTCCGGCCTCAATCAGCGCGGTGATCTGTTGCAGCTGGGCGCCATCGGCCCGCATGAACACAAAGGCGTAGCTGACGTCCAGCTTGCGCGCCTTGCGCCGGATACCGAAGCTCAAGAGGCGCATGACCTGCTGCAACGGCCAGGCCAGCCCTTGCTGCTGGGCGAACTGCACAGTGGGTGGCCCAGAGATGGAAATCAGCTGGCCGCCGGGCTTGAGGACCTTGAGGGATTTTTCCAGTACGTCGGTGCCCAGGCTGTTCAACACCAGGTCGTAGTCATGCAAGAGGCTTTCGAAGTTCTGCTGCTTGTAGTCGATCACCTGATCGGCGCCCAGGGCTTTGACCCATTCGACATTCGCCGTGCTGGTGGTGGTCGCGACGAAGGCACCGAGGTGTTTGGCAAGCTGGATGGCAAGGGTGCCGACCCCGCCTGCGCCCGCATGGATCAGCACTTTCTGGCCCTTTTTCAGTTGGGCGGTTTCCACCAGCACTTGCCAGGCGGTGAGTGCGACCAAGGGGATCGACGCGGCCTCCGTCATGGTGGTGTTGGCAGGTTTCAGGGCAATTGCGTTTTCGTTCACGGCGATCCATTGGGCGAACGTCCCGATCCGCGCTTCGGGCGGGCGCGCGTAGACTTCGTCTCCGGGCTTGAAACGTTGCACTTGTGAGCCCACTTCAACCACGACGCCCGCCAGGTCATTGCCCAGTATCAGTGGCAATGCATAGGGCAGGATCAGCTTGAATTCGCCGTTGCGGATCTTCGAATCCAGCGCGTTGACGCCGCTGGCGTGGACCTCGATCAAGACGTCGTGGGCACCGACCTCGGGAACGGGCACTTCGCTCATGCGCCCGGTGTTCTTGCCATAGCGATCAATTGAAAATGCCTTCATCGGTGTGCGGCTCGTGTCAGTGGGAATAGGTGTGGACGGTGCTTGGGTGGGGTGGCTGTCATGGGGCTCAGTCGTCAAGGAATGCCAGGGTCCTGGCCACGAAGTCAGCGTGGTACTGAAAAATGCCGCCGTGCCCGGCATCCTCATACATCACCAGCTGTGCGTTGGGGACGCGGTTGGCCAGGGCAAGGGAATTGACGCTGGGCACCATGATGTCGTTGTCGCCGTTGACGATCAGTGTCGGCGCCCGCAGGCGCCCGAGATACTGCGGCGCCTGTTTGCCCCACGCGGTGATGGCTTGCAACTGGCGCAGGAAAGCGCCGGGCGTCGGGCCCTTGTCGCGATTCTTCCGGCGGGCTTTCAGGCGTTGCAGATACTCCGAGGCGGCTCGACGACCATTGGGCGTCGAGGTAAAGAACAGGTAGAACTTGGGATCGCGCAAGGTCAGCAAGCCTTTGAGCATCAAGGGCCAGGTCACTGAGCCGACCTTGTCGATAGCGGTGCCGCCGGCCGGTCCGGTGCCGGTGAGAATCAAGCGGCGTACCAATTCGGGGGCCTTCAGGGCGATGTCCTGAGCGACGAAGCCGCCGAGTGAAAAGCCCAGTACATCGACGCTCTTGAACCCCAGGGCCTGTATCAGTTCAATGGCGTCTTGCGCCATTTCGCCGACCGTCAGGGGGGCGGTTCCACCCGAGCCGCCGATGCCGCGATAGTCGGTGGTGATGACCCGCCGGGTCTGTGCCAGCCCATCGATTATTGCCGGGTCGAAGTTGTCCAGCACCGCGCCCCAATGGTTAAACAGCACCAGAGGCACGCCGTCCGCGGGACCGGTATCGCGATAGGCGAAGGGAATGCCCCTGAGCATGATCGACTGGTTCGCCGCGTTGATGAACGACGTCTGCAAAGCCGGGGGGAGTGTTGTCTGCGTTGGATTCATTGCTACTCCGAACAGCGGGCCGGATTCGTCGCAGTGCCTGCCGCGAATCCGCCGCGAACGCTCGCTGCCTAAAGATCACTGTTGGGGCTGGTAACGCTGGGCAACCTCGGATTGACGGATTTGCCCCAGCAGGCCCTGACGTGCGCTCTGCAGGTCATCCCAGCGTTGCGCTTCCTGCAGCGGCGGGATCGTCACCGGTTCGCGACGATCGAAACCCAGTAGCGCGGCGTCCACCAGATCGGCCACTTCCATGATTTCGTCCAGGGTGTTGATGTCGACGCCGGAGCGATCCCAGATTTCCGTGCGGGTGGCGGCCGGCAGCACGGCCTGCACGTACACACCAAGGGGTGAAAGCTCCAGGCTCAGGCCCTGGGACAGAAACAGCACAAAGGCCTTGGTCGCACCGTAGACCGACATGCCGAATTCCGGTGCCAGACCCACCACCGAACCGATGTTGATGATCGCGCCATCGCCGGCTTTGGCCAGACGTGGAGCGATGGCGCTGGCGAGCCGCACCAGTGCCGTGGTGTTAAGGGCAACCAGCTGCGCAACGCTGTCGGTGCTTTGCTCGATGAAGTTGCCGGATAGCGCGGCGCCGGCGTTATTGATGAGAATGCCGATACGGGCGTCATCGCGCAGGCGGCTTTCAACGGTTGTCAGGTCGTTGAGTTGGGTCAAGTCCGCCTTCATGACATCGACGGCGACCCGGTGTTCGCTGTGCAAGCGGGCGGCAAGTGCGTCCAGGCGTGCCCGGTCGCGGGCGACCAGGACCAGATCGTGGCCACGTTGCGCGAAGCGCTCGGCGTAGACGGCGCCGATGCCAGTGGAGGCGCCAGTGATAAGAACGGTAGGGCGAGGGTTCATGGGGTCATCTCTCTTTCAGAATGAGGGGGAACAGACAGCGTGAATCGGACTGCTCAGCTTGCGCTGGCGCTTGCTTCAACCAGCGTTGGGTAGTCGATGTAGCCCGCCGCACCGCCGCCGTAGAGGGTGGCGGGATTGAAGGCGGACAGCGGCGCGCCGCTTTGCAGGCGCTCCACCAGATCCGGGTTGCCAATGAACGGGCGACCGAAGGCGATCAGATCGGCCTGGTCTTCGGCGAGCCGCGAGGTCGCCAGCTCCAGGTCATAGCCGTTGTTGGCGATGTAGGTGTTTTTGAAGCGCTGGCGCAGGGCGGCGAAATCCAATGGCGCCACGTCGCGCGGGCCACCGGTAGCGCCTTCGACCATGTGCAGGTAAACCACGCCGAGGGCGTCGAGCTGATCGACGACGTAATCGAATTGCGCCTGCGGGTCGCTGCTGGAAACACCGTTGGCCGGCGACACCGGTGACAAGCGCACCCCGGTGCGAGCCGCGCCGATTTCATTGACCACGGCTGCGCTGACTTCGAGCAACAGCCGCGCACGGTTTTCAATCGAGCCGCCGTAAGCATCGGTGCGCACGTTGGCGCTGTCCTTGAGGAACTGATCCAGCAAGTAGCCGTTCGCGCCGTGAATTTCCACGCCGTCGAAGCCGGCGGCAATGGCGTTTGCCGCGGCCTGGCGGAAATCGGCGACGATCCCCGGCAGTTCGCTGATGTCCAGCGCGCGGGGCTCGGAGACGTCCTCAAAGCGGTTATTGACGAACACCTTGGTGGCCGCGCGCAGCGCGGAAGGAGCCACGGGGGCGGCGCCGTTTTCTTGCAGATCAACGTGGGATACGCGGCCGACATGCCACAGTTGCACAAAGATCTTGCCGCCCTTGGCATGCACCGCGTCGGTCACCGTGCGCCAGCCATCAATCTGCGCCTGGGTGTAGATCCCGGGGGTGTCCTGATAGCCCTGGCCCTGTTGGGAAATCTGCGTGGCTTCGCTGATCAGCAAGCCTGCGCTAGCGCGTTGGCTGTAATAGGTGGCCGCGAATTCGCTTGGAACAAAGCCTTCGCCCGCGCGGTTGCGGGTCAGTGGCGCGAGGACGATGCGGTTCGACAGCGCGAGGGTGCCAAGGGTGTAAGGAGTGAACAGATTCTGATCGGTCATCTGGTGTCTCTTCCGTGCCTGGTGGTGGAGGTCGGTGGTGCGTGCAATTAGGATGATGATCGAAATCTAAACTGTCAACGGTTTTGATTATGGTCGACATCTATGTATGATTGGGCCCATGATTTCCCAATGAACATGAGGTATTGCACGTGAGAGTGAGCAAGGCCCAGGCGCAGGCCAATCGAGAGCACATCGTTGAAACGGCCTCTGAATTGTTCCGTGAGCGCGGCTTCGACGGTGTCGGTGTGTCGGATCTGATGGCGGCGGCCGGTTTCACCCACGGAGGTTTCTACAAGCATTTCGGCTCGAAGGCCGACCTCATGGCCGAAGCCTCGGCCTGCAGCCTTGCCAAGTCGCTGGCGGGCGCGCAAGCGCTGGATGTTCCTGGCTTCATCGACGTCTATGTGAGCAGAGAACATCGCGACGGACGTGGCAGCGGTTGCACCATGGCCGCGTTGTGTGGCGATGCGGCGCGCCAATCGGAGGATGTGAAAGCGACGTTTGCCGAAGGGGTCGAGCACACCCTGCAAACCCTGGGGGACAAATACCCGACCAGGCCGAATGCCGCTCCGGGGGAGGGCCGACGGAAAATGATCGACCTGCTGTCGCGAGCGGTCGGTGCGATTATGTTGTCGCGTGCCTGCCCGGATGATTCAGCGCTGGCGGATGAGATTCTTGAGGTGTGCCGCGCTGAGATGTTTGCGTCATTGCCGGTTGATAAAGGCAAGCCGGCATAAAGGGGGGCATGCCAGGGTTGTGCGCTTGCGGTCGTTGAGCGCACGTCGGCGTCAATTATGAATTGAAACGTGTCTCGGATCTGCCTGGGCGCACACCCGTGTCAAATTCTTCCTTCACCTTGACTGACGATTCGGCATTTCCAAGATCAGCCTCAATGGGGCCAATGCAACCCCAGCAGTCACCGCCACAATCGACCGAAAGCGGATCGTCTTTGAGGCCCAGTTTTCGACCGCATATACCGCACATGTCTGACATACCTGGATCCTTCCTTAGCTAAAAAATCTCTATGACAAAAAAGTACTGACTAAAACCAGCCTCTGAGTTTTAAGTGTTTGCTTAAGTAAGATCGTGCTTCTGATAGGCGACAACGGAGCGTCAATGCCCGCAGAAATAAGTCAAAAGGATGGGCTGACGCTGACCATCCTGCCATGCCCAAGCGGCCGGCCGGGCTGTGTTCTGGTTCGGCTCACCGGCACTGCGCTGCATGCAGAAATAGCCTCGGAAAAAAAACTCAGCCGGGGATGTGCTGCAACCGCTGGAGGAGTTCTTCTTGCTGGCAGTGCCCTTTCTCCGAGCGTCATTCCACGTAACGCAGCCACAGGTGTGTCCGCTCGCGGATCGCCTGGACGACTGCTGAAATCACCGTTTGCTTGTTCTCCTCAGGGGTGTTGTAGAGCGCACAAAAATCGCTCGCCACTGCGTTGGCGACGCTCAGGTCGGCAGGCACTGCACGCAGGAAACCGAGGTAAGACGCGCCCACCCCCATCAATTCATAACCGTGGGCCTGGGCGAAATGGCGGGCCACCGCGAAGTTCTGCGCAGGGCCCAGGTCGCAACTGAAATAGCCGTTGGGAAAGGCAGCCAGGGCCTGGCAAGCATGCTCGACCGGAACCAGGAGTGCCGAGAGGGGCTGGTCGAGCAGTGAAACCGGGTTGTCCTGATAGTCCATCCATTCCTGCAGGGCGGGCTGGTCAAGGGTCAGTCCGTGGGCGCACGCGTCTTCGAACGAGCTACCGGCCACCAGATCGGTGAAGTTGCGCAAGCAGATCGGGAACTCGGCTTTGGTGGTGGGATAGCCCAGGTATTCGCCCTGTTCGAAGCACTCTGCAGGTAACTGGACGATGTCCTGTTCCGAGGCATCGTCCAGCCCCAGGTTGTTGCGTGCATGGCCGGAGGTGTAGCGGGCCTGGGGCAGGTCATCCAGCGAGAGCAGGGGCCTGAAGCCTGGGTGGTTGTCGGCGATCTGGCGGTAGGCGTCGATCAGCTCGTCCAGGCTGGATATGCCGCTCAGGCTGTACTCATCGCAGGTGCCGGCAGCGGGGTTGCCAGGCATTGCGTTACCGCGAAATTGGATATCCATCGAAGGGCTACCTGTTCACTGTTGATGTTCAG
This sequence comes from Pseudomonas sp. JDS08PS003, assembly GCF_045013505.1. Lineage (NCBI taxonomy): Bacteria > Pseudomonadati > Pseudomonadota > Gammaproteobacteria > Pseudomonadales > Pseudomonadaceae > Pseudomonas > Pseudomonas sp. JDS08PS003. The sequence goes on along the minus strand of NZ_CP120724.1, from coordinate 3,990,249 downwards.
ACAAATGATTCAGCTTTTCTGCGCGCCAGCGCACCTCCCGCTAGCACCGCCGGCATGATGGCCAGGCAGCAGGTGAGATGCACCCAGCTTATTTGGCTTAAGGAGAAGATCCCCACGGGAATGCCCCAGACCAGCAGGATGATGACCCCGACCCAGATGGCAGGACGCAAGGTGCGGGTCGCCTGGGTCCGGGTGCTGACAAATCCCCCAACGCCCGCCGTGACGGTCCAGCCAAGCACCGTCAGCCACTGAACGGTGTTGATGCTGACCAGTTGATCGTGCTGTTGTCTCCAACCCGGTTCGCCAAGGGCAACGAACGCAGGAGGGAGAAACTGTGAAATGGCCAGCCCGAACACAGGCAGCACCAGGACGCAGGAGAGCAGGCCGAAGAGAATGGCTTTAAACATGGGGTGTTCGACATCCGTGTTGAGAGGGGCTTGGAGGGTGTTGCTGATTGGATGCGCGGTTCGTGAGGCATCCAGGCAAAGCAGTGGTTTGTTTACGGCTTCCCGGGAAGGATCGTCATCGAGGTCGATAGCGTCAAGAGAGAACGTCCTGTTTGGGCATGAAGAATCGAGCGAAGAGTTCGGATTGGGACTTGATGTTCAGCTTGGCGTAAATGTTGCGACGATGAACCTTTATCGTTTCTGCCGAGAGTGAAAGTTTGCCAGCGATCTCCTTGTTGGAAAAACCACTGAGCAACAGCCTGAGTACATCGCTTTCGCGGGTTGTTATTTGCGTGCCAAGCTGGCTGACCGTTTCGGGCCATTGAGGCGGGGCGCTGAGGTTTTTCTCTACATCCGTCTCAAAGCACATGCGCTGATGCATCAAGGCAGTGACCCATGGCTTGATCAGGTCGAGCATCGTAATTTGTTCCTGATTGAAGTGGACGCCGCTGCCAATGGAGATGCACAGGGTTCTGTCGGCATCGAGCTGGATGTTGTACTGGACTTCATCGACAGAAATATATTGCGCAAAGTACTTGTGGTAGTACTCGGTTTCCAGAAAGTACTCCGGTGCAATATCCAGCAAGTGAAAGAAACCGCTCTGCGGTTTTTCTCGATTGGCGATATAAAACGGGTCGAGCAGATAAAGCCCCTTTACATAGAGATGAATGAACGCATCCACCTCTTCCACATCGGCTACTTCGGGAAGGCTGACCACTTGCACCTGTTGATTGCTGAAGATCAGGACTACCCAGTTATCGATCTGCACATATTCATTGAGTGTGCGAATAAGCGAGCTCCAGAAGTCTGGGCGGTTCAACTGCATGATCAGTTTTCCAATCGAGCGGTGCCAAGCCAGGCTATGCAGGTCGAGTGGCATTTTCTACCCCTTTAGGGTTAGGGATTTGTGGGTCAAGGGTAAGTAATCGTAGGTATTTACTATTGATCAAGGCTCGGTATATTCGCCTTCAGGGTTTACGACAGCCATGAGGGCACGTCGTCTAGACAAGGATGTTGCATGAGAAAATTACCTTTGCGAACCGTTTTTTCGGTCGCGCTGCTCTGTGCCGGGATCAGTACATCCGCGGTGGCGGTAGAGCCTGGGATGTACCTGTACAACTGGTTCGGGCTGCTCGCGCCGGAGACCCCAAAAGAGTTTGAACAGGCCACGGGCACCCGGATTCACATGGATGCCTTCGACAGCGCCGAGATCATGCAGAGCAAGGTCATGGCCGGGCGCACGGGCTATGACGTGGTGGTGGCAACCTCCAATGTGTTGCCCAGCCTGATCAAGGCGGGCGTGCTGCAGCCGTTGGACCCTGCCCAGCTGAGTAACCTGTCCCACGTCGATCCTGACATCCTCGCCCAACTTGCGGTCAATGACCCTGGCAATCGTTACGCTGTGCCCTACTTGTGGGGCACCACCGGCATTGGCTATGACGTTGATAAAGTCAAAGCGGCACTGGGTGATAATGCGCCGGTCAATAGTTGGGACTTGATCTTCAAGGAAGAGAACATCAGCAAGCTACAGTCCTGTGGCGTGGCGATGCTCGACTCGCCCAGCGAGATCATCTCGATTGCCTTGAATTACTTGGGGCTCCCCAGCAATAGCAAGAACCCGGATGATTACCAGAAAGCCCAGGAACTGCTGTTGAAGATCCGGCCTTATATCGTTTATTTCGACTCGTCGAAAATCGATACGGACCTGGCGGGCGGCAACATTTGTGTTGTTGTGGGTTGGGCTAATGGCGCCCTGGCGGCGCAGGCTGCCAACGAGAGTGCCAATACCGGACGCACGATCAACTACAGCCTGCCTCGCGAAGGCGCGTTGGTCTGGTCGGAGAATTTGGTGCTGCTAAAAGACGCCCCCCACCCAAAGGAAGGCCTGGCGTTTATCAACTACATGATGCGGCCGGAAGTGATTGCCAAGACGTCAAATCACACGCTGTATCCTAATGCCAATAAAGATGCCACTGAGTTTGTCCAGCAGAAGTTGCGCGATAATCCGTGGATTTATCCAGACAAGGCAACTGTCGCGACACTGGTTCCGCTTGAGCCGCTGCCATTGAAACTGGAACGTATCCGCACGCGGGTCTGGACCAAGGTCAAGAGCAGTATCTGATCGGGTTTGACCTTTCGCCTGCTGCTTCATACACGTCGTTGTGGTGAGTGCGGGCTCATTGTTTAAAACATTCGGTGAAATGTACTCGCCTTGCGGAATCCGTTTCTTTCCGCAGGGCGGTATGCGCCTGCGTCCATTCAACACCTGATGCAAGAGGAGCACAGTGGATGTTCAGCCCAGCCAATCAAACGCACTTCAGTTTGACCATCGACGGTTTTGAGCACGACTTTCAAGTGCTCGCATTTACTGGAGAAGAGGCGATCAGCAAGCCTTATTTCTTCAATGTGGAGTGTGTGTGCGAGCGGCCGGATCTGGACCTGCAAAGCCTCTTCGACAGGGAGGCTTTTCTGGCTTTCGACATGAAGGGCAACGGCGTTCATGGACGCATCTATCACATGGCTCAAGGCAGTAACGCTCAGGGTTTGACGCACTACAATCTGGCCCTGGTACCGCACCTGTCTTACTTGCGCCACCGCATCAATCAGCGGATCTATCAACAGTTCTCGGTGCCGAGCATCGTCGCCTTGATCCTCGAAGAGCATGGAATCCTCGGCGACGCCTACAGGTTCGAGCTGGCGTCGAGCTATCCCGAGCGTGACTGTTGTACCCAGTACGATGAAACGGACTTGCACTTTATTCAGCGCTTGTGCGAGGAAGAGGGCATTCACTTCCACTTCCAACATAACGCTCAAGGCCATGTGCTGGTCTTTGGCGATAACCGGGCGGCTTTTCCGCCGATTGGGCAAGCCACGGCTTTTGCACCAGAGCGCGCCAGGCCCGCCAACGAGTTACCGACCCGTCACCACAAGCAGACAAGCCTGCGAGCCCTGCAGCAGCGCGCGGTTGACGGGCAAGGGGAGCAGAGCGGGTTGCTCAGTGGTCATGTACTGGAAACCTCGGGCCGGAGTGGCGAACTGTGGCTACTGACTCAGGTCATCCATGAAGGCAAGCAAGCACAGGTTTCGGGGCAGAGCGTCGCCAATGTCAGCACTGACAACCAGGATCAACTGCGTCAGGGGTATCGCAACCGTTTCACCGCGCTTGCGTTGGACCTTTGCTATCGCCCGCCTTTGGCTCATGAGAAACCTCTGGCGCCGGGCAACCAGACGGCGCTGGTCATCGCCCTGGAAGACCAGGCGAACCCGCCTGATCGGCGTGTCGAAAGGGTCAAGGTCAAGTTTCCCTGGGACCGCGAAGGTCGGTTTGACGACAAGAGCAGTTGTTGGCTAGCCGGCACTGCCAACTGGCGCTGTGAAGTGACACCGCTGCGACCCGGCGTGGAGGTCAAGGTCGCGTTTCTTGAAAACGACCCCGATCAACCGCTGATCAGCGGTTGCCTGTGTTGCGGCTGATAACCGAGCCTTGGTCTCGAAGCGTAGGCCTTGTTCAGACTCTATCTTCAGGGCCATCGCTGTCGATAGAGTTGGGTGTTGTTCTGCAACACCACAACCCTGTTTGAAAGGAGTCACAACCCTTGACCTGGAAGCTTGCCTGTTTTGATCTGGATGGGACCTTGGCCCGGAGCAGCACCGGCCTGCATCTGGCGCAAAAAATCGGCCATGGCGATGTCATGCGCACGCTGGAGGACGGCTACCAGGCGGGCGAGGTCAGTAATATCGAAGTGGCCCGGGTCGATGGCTTGTATTACCGGGGCTTTGGCCAGGCCGACATCGCCCGCATGCTCAATGATATTCCAGTCATACGCGATATCAGGAAAACCACCGATTGGCTTGCAGCCCATGGCATCCCCTCGGTGATCTGCACCCTGGCCTGGCAGTGTGTGGGTGACTATTTTGCCCAGCGCTACGGGTTTATCGGCTCTAGCGGGCCGGTACTGAAAACCGACCCCATGGGCGTTTTCACCGGAGAGGTTGAAGCGCATTTCACCGAGTACGACAAGCCGGTATTCGTGGGTTCAATGTGCCAGTCGCTAGGGGTGGACCTGTCGCAGGTTTTTCACATTGGTGACTCGGTGTCGGATATTCCACTGTTTGAGGCGGTGGGCTATTCCATTGCCCTGAACGCGCATCAAGCCGCCAGGGAGAAGGCCCGGACCACACTCGATAGTGATTCGTTGTTTGACATCATTGGCCTGATTCCCGGGCTCGATCCTGACGCCAGGGCATTTTCATGAGTTTCTGGCTGCGTAGGTCTCGCCCGTCAGCAGGATGACGCCTTCTTTGGAGCAGACGCGGGTGAGGCTGTTGATAACGACTTTAAGGCCGCTGGAATGCGGGAACAGCGAAAAGAACAACTCGAAGTACAGGTAGTCCTGGACCAGGCGCGCTGCCAGATCGGGATGCTCCTTCAACAGCGTCCTGAAGCTTGGGTAGCCCAGCTCTGCAAGTTCCGGGATGTCGACAAAACCCTGGTCGATGTCGTCGGTTTTGCATTCGGCGGCAAAGGTGTCCGCGCATTCAAGAAAGCGTTGCGGCAGATCGCCGTGGTGGATGCGTAGTTCATAGGGTGTTACCGGGATCGTGGGTGTCTCGCCGAAGCCCAGGCTGCGATAGCCAACGGTTCGTGGGTCGATGATTTGGCCGGCTGAGGTGAACTTCATGATGGGCTTCCGGGTTATTCGGGTGGTGAAAGACTGTCGTTATCTTCGAGCGTGCGCGCTTGGGGTTTAACGGTTGCGACGTAGAAGAGGATATAGCCCGAATACACCAGCGAGCCTGCTGCCACTTCATGGTCGAAGCACTGCTTTAGTTCATCCTCATCCGTAAAACCGTATTCCACGAGCCTGTTCTCGGCAAAGCCGGCCAGCCTCGATAGGGTTACGCCGTCGATTTCGCCCTGCTCACCAAAGTCAAAGCTCACCGTTGCCGTTGGCAGGTGAACGGCGCAGCCATAGCCGTGCTTGAAGTAACGGATGCCGCCTGCCAGCTCTCCTTGTTGCGGGATATCGGTTCCCACCCAATCGGCGTTGCTGACAGGGAGGGGAATGGCGGATTGCTGCATCAGTTCGACAGCCGTGCGGATGCTGGCTTGGTAGTCGGAAACAAGATGGGCGAGGTGCGGGTTCATGGGGATTGGCATCGTGATCAAGGGGGCAGAAGATTTCAGAGATTGCGGCGCGATACAAGGTGCGAGTGCGCTTGATGCGCGCAAAGACTTTGATGCCGGTATATTCGCCTGGATGAATGTTGGAGTTTGAACATGGGGTTCTCCACCACTGTCTGGGAATGGTACGGGCAGCATGAGTACAAGCGGGTGCTGGCGGTGGGCGAGGCGATCGATGCCCTAGGCTTCCTGGCATTGGATGCCGACGCTCAGCAGGCCAGCATCCCTGATTGCGCCGCCTGTGAGGTCTGGTCCATGGCGATGTTGCCGTTGCAGGCGCTGCTGGCAACCTGCGCGAGCGCTTTGCCGGATGAGGTTCGGGCTGGAGTGCAAAGCCTCTGGGAGCAATGCAATGGGTTGTCCGAGGCGGCCTTTCATTGTGGCGATCGGGGGATCTTCGAGCATGGGCAGTGGCAGTCGCTGCGGGAGGCTGCCGGGCAATTGTTGGGGTTGATGGAGGAGGAGCAGTTGCGGCCCTTTCTGGAAGAACTGATGGTGGATTGTGGACGTGCGGTGTAGGGGTGAAGTCTTGACCCAAGTATTGGCCAGAGACTGTTCACGAACGCTGCAACCCATGACTGATTGGAAAGATACGGATGTTTGATGAGCTGATATTTACCGGTGAAGCGCCAGCAAAAGATGATGCATATGCTGGTGGCGGGGCCTGCCTGCCCACGGATCTGGCCTGGCCCTGTTCGCCTGATGGAGTGCCGCTGACACATCTGATGGCCTTTCCTGGACGTTGGTTTTCAGAGGCCTTGCTCGACAGGAATTATTGGGTTTCGGTTTTTGTGCCGTACTTGCCGGGCGAGGTCGGCCACTATCGAAAGTTGCGTGCCGTCCAGGGACGCTCGCAAGCGGTTGTCATGGGCTATGTGCGCGCCGGTTCCGAGCGGGATGAGGCAGCTCAGCCGATTTCAGATTGCGGGACGGTGCGGCTGGAGGTGAACTGCGACGCCGATGATGATGAGAACCTGGCCTCGAAGTTGGATGGCGTGGACGCTTGGTTACAGTCGCCTGTTTTAGCGGGGGCAGGGCGCAGAAGGCTTTCCATTTATGGGGGCGATCTGGATAGAGCGCTGCCTGAGCACAAAGGCGTGCTTTCGGATGGCATGGGGTATCTGTTTCTGGATGAGGACTTTTCAGAGAGGACAGGCGCGGGGATTGGTCGGTTCTTTTTGCAGTTGGGGTAGGGCGATATGGCGTTAGCCTACGGAACTCAGAACGGCAGGATGGAAACGCGCTATCCCTTGGTCGGAGCTTTACCCAAGTGTCTGCGGCTCTTGGACGCTACCCGTTTGGATTCACCTACGTCGTCACCTTTCACTGGGAGTAAGTTCCGGGAGATGTTGCTAGTGCGGTAAGAAGCTGAAGTTTGTTTAGCCTTGGGACGAACGCTTTCGAGAGGAGCGGCCTTTACCGAGGCGGCCGAGACGAAAGCACTAGGCTCCATCGAAAATCGCTCTGCCAGCGCGTATGCCATCTTGTGACTGATGGGGCGATCTCCATTGAGTACCTTGGACACCGCTGTTTTATCGCCAATTTCAGGGAGGTCAGAGCCCGTGAGCCCGAGCGTTTCCATCAGATCCTTGATCAACTGCACGGGGGAGCAGGTTGCCTCAAATGCAGCGTTCGATTCCCGAAACTCCTCGGAGTGGCGCTGGTAGGCCAGAATTTCATTCTCGAGTTCGACAAGAATTTCCTCTTCGACCTTTCTCAGCTCGCGTCCGTCAGTGAGTTCATCGAGCAGGTCGGTCGCACGCTCATAGTCGGCGGGGGTCTTGATGCCGTGCACAAACTCACCACGCAGGCGCTCCAGTACCGCGTGCAGTTCGCCAAGCGTTGCGATCACGGTTTGAAGTTCGTTTCGGGCTGTGCTCATCGTTTTACCCCTTGGTTTCTTGCATACCAGGCGTTGGCAAGGTCGTAGTCGGCATGTGTGTAGATGTGTTTGACGTAAAACTTCTGTCGGGTGTAGTTGACGCCGCCGATCACCCTGAGATTGTTGCCGCCTACGTCGATCACGACCCAGTTCGCTGCGGCTCTCGGTTTGAACAAGTCGATCCCTTGCGTACCGAAAAGCTTTTGCAGGCCTGCGAATCCTTTTGGGCGTGCCATCCTCAAAATCCGCAGGCAACGATCAAGCCCGGCCTTGTCGTTCGGATACAAGATCGCAGCCTCGGCAAAACGTGACGGCGTGAGAATGTCCATAGGCTTCCCTGTCTTCGAGCCAATGCTACTCTGGTTGTGTTTTTTAACAACTGCGGTTTGTCGACAGCCTGAGACTTAATGGTTCCACCTTGCGAGGGGGCTATTTGGGCTATTCCTCCAGCAAGCTGCGACCGTCGCGCAGAGTCATTTCAGCGACCTGGGTGATGTGCTGCCGGTTGGTGTCGTCAGCATTTTTCGGTGCGCGAGATGCGCTCGAAACGCGAGTTGGCGAACCGAGAGAGACTATGGGCGTTGGGTCCCGGAAGGGACAAGTCAGATGCGTCTGTAAGTTTTGTAGGATTGCATTATGGGGCTTGGCGGTTTGAGAACGGGTCAGTAAATAAATGAAATTCAATGACGGTGACAGGGTAAAAGTTAAGCCCCACGTGTGGTGGCCGAATGGCGGGGTTGGAGTGGTTTCGTTACCCCCAGAATATGTGAAGGAAGCCTTGGGTGGTGAAGTGGAGCTCTCTAGCACTCAACGAACTATGGCTGGAAAAGACAGGATTATTACCTGTGTATGGATTGATTTTGACGAGCCGGCAATGGATTGCAGTGATGACGGCCCTTACATCGGCGGAGAGGTTCTCTTGGAGTACCTGGAACATGTATAGGGTGGAATTTAAAAAAGTAAGACGGTCTGGCAGATTGCACTTCGCTTGTTTTTGTCCGCGAAAATGCTCGCGGCCACTTGCGGACGTTCCTCGGCCACCAGGGCCAACGCCATGGCCCACCTGGCGGCGCAGCGAGGGTTCCGCTGGCTTGCTCCATGGGGGGCGTGCGACCGCTGTTTTCGTCAAAGGCATAGGACGGATGTGCTAGATAGCCCTTTGCTACATGTCCAGGGTGCCAAGCTATTGCCTTCAAAAATAACGGCAAAGGACCGGCCCCATGATCGCTTTTACAAGGCATCTCTTGCCTGCCGCATTACTGTGCAGTGCCCTCGCTGCCCAAGCGAGCGAAGTGCTGAAGGGCGACTTCTGGGTCGTTCACTACCAGGGTGCCTTGGGCAAGAATCAGGTGTTCATCGCAGACGGCGACCCCACTCACATCATCAATCGTCCAGGTGGCGCGAAATCATTGGGTGTCTATCAACTTTACGAAGAGCCCGGTAAACCCAACTTCACCTCTTACGATGTCGAAATCGATTGTGCGAAGAACCGCGTGCGCATCATGGGTGCGGCGGATTTCCGCAGCGTGTTCAATGAGTTTCGCAATGTGAAGTATTCCAGCCAGTGGCAGAGCAAACCTGACGCCTGGCTGGCACAAAGCCGTGACTTTGTCTGTAAGCCGACTGAACGCCAGGCCAAGAAGATGGAGCACTTGGGTGTGATGTCCGCGTCGCAAATGAGCAAGGCAGGGCCGCAGTTCTTCGAGATATTGAACCGCGAGGCAGCCAAGGCGGCCATCATGCAGAAGATAGATGAAGGGTTCGCGCAGATGCCTGCCAAGTAACCTGGCCTTCAGGGAGAAGACCTTATGAACCGATTGTTTATGTTGGCCCTGCTCGCCACCTTGCTCAGTGGCTGCGCATCATTGTCGGCCAGCAGTGCCTGGAAAGATCGCCCGGTGGGCGAACTGATCGACTTCTTCGGCGTGCCAAGGCAGATCATGGTGGCGCCGGAGGAAGATATGGTCGTGCTCAGATATGTACGTGACAGTAGCTATGTTTCACGTGAAGCCGCGGGTACTTACACGGGGCCGCAGAACGGGCAACTTGTGCACGCAGAATACTGGGAAGACGTGCAGCACTCAGGCAGTTGCGAAATCAATGTGTTCGTCAACAGAGCGCGATTGGTGGAGAAGGTGCGAACTAAAGGGCGTTGTGTAGCGGTCGAGATGGGGCCGGCAGGGTAGGAATGGGCCACTGGCGAGGACAGATTCCACGAACATGCGCATCAAGACAGTGGTCGTCGACCTGCGCTACGGGCGCGTGCATGGCCCACTTTGGGGTTTGAAGAGATCGGCAACCATGTACCAGGTCTCATCCGAGAACTCGTAACGCTTTGCAATTGCAGAGTTCCTTCTTGTAGAGGAGTAGGGGCTCTACAAAAACTGAGCCAACGAGGGGCCATGATTGGAGTTCCGGGTTTTCGTACAGAGTCTCCCAAAGCGGCACTTCACGAAGGGTAGGAACTGGCCATAAGCGGACGTTTGGAAACGCACGCTACCGGCCATTAGCGGGCGTTGTCACTGCACCAAGCGTATAAAAAACCTGGACGACTCAGAGTGCTGTTTTTTCGAATCTTCTGGGCCTGTTGCATATAGTCTTCGTCTCTGCGTTCCAGACTCAATTTTAGGACTCGGAAACGTCCAAAACGAACACATCAATTAGCCCAACTAGCTCAGGCGGGAGCGTCTCTTCGATGCTGGTCTTCAGTTCCGAAGCGGAGTTTAAGGTTGTATTTTTTTTGTTTGCGACCAGTTCATCGCCGCCGAACCAGATCACAAGATAAATTCCCTGTTGCTCTGCGTCGGGATGGATGGAATATCGGTCATACAATTGCGCAGATGCGGCTGTGTATAGTTCTTTATGCCACTGACCTTTTACTTCGACAACAAGCAACCTCCTTTTGCCACCAATGATCTTGGTCGCAGTGAAATCAGTCCGGTTTTCACTTTTCATCTGATGCTCAGACGTTATCACGATGCCTTGTGCTTCGAGTCTGAGACTTAGACGCTCAGCAATAACCTCGGTGGCCTTGATTTCGCCCAAACGCTTACCACCATTGTAAAAGCGGTCAGCTGGATTGAACTCTCCACCGTCTATAGCTTTCTGAAAATCTTGAAATTCTTGGAGGACGAGTTTGCGCAAGCCCTCGACGTTCACAACAGTGTCGCGATCCAGTAGCGCGATGACGTCTTGAGGAGAAGGCGGCTCAAAATCTCTCAGCGATTGCTGTCTGAGTTTAGTAGCTAATAAGCTCTTAAAGTCGTTGTGGATGTCTATAAAGCGCGTATCGCTTAAAAGACGATTTAAGACAAGGACGGCCTCACCAGTATCATCCGAGTTTATTAACCAGACTATATCGGTCAAAAAACGATATGCGACTTCCTCGCGAGGACTCTCCGTTCCCCAGTGGCTCGGCAGATGAACTTTTGGCCATTTATCGATAAAAGCGTCGAGAATAGCTTCCACTTTAGTTGCCGTAAGTATTGGCCAATAAGAATTTTCGCCGTGATTGAAGCGTCCGGAACGAATATTTAGTGAAAAAACCATGTCCTTATCAGATTTGAGCCAATTCCAATGCGTGCCGCAGATGTCTTTTATAAAATAAAACTCTCGAACGAGCCAGAAGGTGCGTTTTCCCTCTATATATTCATCATCTGTTGGCTCGGGCCAGTCGGATATTATATTTGCGCAGCGCTCTGCGATTATCTTTTGAAGATCACTACGATCACCAAACTGAGCCGCAGTCTCAAATAGCGTTTCTAAAGTGCCAATGTCTAACTCAGAGAAGCGCTCAAGCCACTCTATTGAAAGTTCCGCCCGTAGATGGCTGAAAATCTCGTCACCACGTAAAAGCCAAATATCCGGGCGACTGCAGCCTTTCTGCGCCAACTGAGGCTCTAGATACTGACGGAGATAGCGCTCAGGACTCGATGAATCTGCAAAAATAAGACGATCAAGTTCAGACTTTAGCGCATTACGTTCTTCCTCGATAACTGAACTGTAGGATCGATCAATACTGGTCCGTAGCGCGATTAACAACCGCAAATCAACGTCTTCCAAACTACCATCTGCACGCATGATCTCTAGGCAAGCTGCCAGTAGAACCATTTCTGCGTACAATATTTTACCTGAACACTGTAACTGTGCGAGCTCTGATAAATCGGGGATTCTCGACGCGATAAAATTTATACAGTTTCTGAGGGCAGTACGAACTAACGGCGCGTCACCAACTCGCTCATCAATCCGATTGGGATTCATAAGAACCAATTCTGCAAAGTGGACAAGGCTTTGCCAATCGCAGCCACTTTCAATTAGCGCTCGATTGGTTTGGTAATACTGAATACTCGATGCACGCCTGTCATTTCTCTGCCGTTGATGGCGTTTCGCTCTGCGATTCAAGCGCGGCAGCCGACTGCTTTTTGCCAATTGCGAGTACGCTCTGTTAGAGCGTACCCATTCAACCATGAATTGAGGTTTTTCTAAAGCCTGCTCACGCATGCGTCTTCTTAAGTGGTTCGATCCTAACTCTGTTTTGCAGCGATAACGTTGATGTGTGGCGATAAAATTCGCCCAAAGTGCTGGATTTTCGAGTTCAAATGCAAGATCTACTATAAAGTCGTAATCTTTATATTGGAATTGTAGGCCTGAATGAGTATGAAATTCAAATTTTTCTATTTTGATCTTGAAAATTTTATCTCTGTCAGTAATCGCTCCGAAAACGTGAGCCATAATCCCTTGGCGCAGATTATCGTCGTTTTGAAGTACTTTGACAGAAGTGCTATGACTCGCTGTTTGTTGATGATGGAAATTTAAATTTTCGAGCCATTGCCAAACTTGCTCAGGATCATAGGGCGCGGACGATAACTCAAAATATCTATCTAGAACTAATCCAATTATCTTGCATATGCCATCTCGACAGTAGCAAGCGTAACGTTCCTTTCCGCATACGCATTTCACGCCTATAGATAATTCATCTAGTAGAGGCTTGATAAGTTTTAAACTTAAGCTGCCCACAAATTTTCTAATAAAATAGCGCGCACCAACTGATCGCTCTAAATGCTCTTCAGAGGCAGGATATAGTTTCGTGCATGCGTAAAAAAAACTAGACAGGAAAGAAATATCAAATTCTTCAGGGCCTATGGTTTTTATTAAGTTCGCTACAATCTTAAGCGAAGTATCGCTAGCCTCAGCAACCAGAACCGCTACATCAGCGCGATGGTCATACCCGATCAGATCGAGTAGGCACCTGCTGGCCAACAATCGAGTATGTTCACTCTGGCTTTCACCCAATACGAGCTGACGTAATTCATCTGTCAAATGCGCAATCGCGGGTGATCCCGCCAAAAGCTCGAGTATCAGATCACGTAAGTGCCCATCGTTTCCAAAATTAAGGAGAGGCTTGATTTCACTCATTACGTCTTGGGTGAAGAAACCTACAGCACTGAACCTGCGCCAAGAATCTCCCCGCCGGAAATACGGATCTCTCGTTTCCACATCTTTTAAACGCCTTATGAGCAGGCGCTTTGAGGACTGTTCAAGTTGAGAAGGATCACCGTTCGCTAGTACCGCGTAGGGATCAAGTTCGATTGCTGATTCCTGAATAGACTTGTTGCCTACCGCGGCCAACCAACCCAGCAGACCTCGTAGTTCGTCCCGTACAGTGGCGTTTGGAGCAATTATGGGTAGGCATTTATGAGTCGTTAGATGATCCGTTGGATCAGCTATTCGCTTGGCAAGGTAGTCCGCAGCGCAGTATTCGGCAACGATCTTGTGAACCGGTCGATGCTGATCTGCGCTGTCTCCAGGCTTGAAAAGTCTAGTCGCGAGGATGCCTTCAGCTACGGTGGTGTTTTCGAACAGTGACGCTAGTAGTGGATAAATTCGGTCTGCTGTCGCTTCGCTCGTTCCTATACCATCTGCACCTGAAAGCAAGAGCTTGGCGAATACCTCAGACGACAAGTCAACCTTTCGCGCGATCGAAAGGGTATGGCCGGTCTTCGCCACGGTGTCATTAGCCTCCTTTGCTAGATGCTCGACCGCTTGAGAAAAAATGCTTCTTTTGTCTGTGAAATGTCTGCCGCTTTCGATGTAAGCGTCTGCGAACATCTTTAAGAACTGGGGATTGGGTAGTAGTGCTTCTAAATCGAATCGAGTGACTTCCGCTTGGAATGTTGCGAAGTCCTCACCCTGTACATGGTGATGAAAAATTTCCTGCTGTTCTTCTTCTTCAAACTCGACCAGCCTCACTAAGAGCGGAGAGCATCCGAAGTACTCTTCGAATGCTCTCGTCGATGCAGTTCCCCACTCGCTGGAGCGGCTCGAGATGATCACGTGCGTTGGCTTAGCTTTACTCGCATTAGCCAGGAGGTCGTGAATACCTGTTTGATCGATTTTGGCCAACTCATCAAATGCATCGATCACGAGCGGAGAGTTATCAGAGTCTGTGCCTATACGTTTGAATTTGTTCGCAGTAACGCTAGAAGTGCCCAGCTTCCGGGCCAAACTGCGCATTAACTCAGTTTTTCCACCACCCGGTTCGGCCAGAACAACGACATAATTTGACGTAACTAGAAGCTCATCTTCAGTGTAGGCCACGTCATTGCTGGATATCTTGCGCGGTAAATAAAGAGTAGAGATCATGGGCAGAAGTCTGAAGATGGCTTGTTGAAAGCACCAAAAAACCGGCGCCATTTATTTGAGAGCCATTCATTTCAAATGACACATCCTGCTCCGGATATTACGTCATTTTATAATGGTAGACCTTTCGGTCTGTGAGTGACCGCTTTTGGCCGATTGCAGCCACTTTTAAAAGACTTTTCCCCCCTAAAAAGTCCAAGGCCCCATTTGAAATGCTCCGCGCTACCAAGCAGCGCGGAGCGCCCAGGCGTCAGGCTTGAAGGCGCCAGCCCATCACTCCCAACAGATCGCAACTGTCGCGCAGCAGAATCGCAGCAACGTTAGATACATGTTGCAGATCGGTGTCGTCAGCATTCTTCAGTTCTGCGCGGGAAAGGCTTTCCAGCAGTTGAGTGACCGCCAGCAAACGTGCGGCGCCGTTGGCGTGCAGCACGTCCAAGGGGGCGGTCTTGTCGATAAACAGGCAGGGAATCAGGCAGTCGATGCCGGTGATGGGAATAAATCGTTGGTTCATGAGGATCACTCCGCTGTTGGTTAAGGGAGCTGCTCAGATCGTCGCCAAACGAAAGGGTGGCAGCTGTACGCAGGTTGGCGAACCGGATTAACCAACAGAAAACCGGCAGACCATGAAGGTCTCCCGCGCACAGCCACCATAGAAGGCAGCCGTGACCATAAATGTTCGACGGCTAGCGCTGCAAGCGTGACTGCCTGTTGGTTGATTTCCAGGTCGCCAAACCCGGTCGCCATTGGGGCGAGTGGGGACTATGGACGGTGGGTCTTGGGGGGACAAGTCAGACGCGTCTGCAAGTTTTGTAGGATTGCGGAGGGGGACTTGGCGGCCTGAGAGCCGGCCAGTTTTTCTGGGTGGTTGGGGTACATATCCGTTGCTGCGGGTGCGGCGGCTGGCGGTTTCGCCCTTACGGCGAGTCCCTTTTGTCAAACGCCACAAAAGGAACCAAAAGGGCTTGCCCCTCCATGGGCCCCTCGCTGGGGCTCGGGGTTCCCTCTCTCCGGCATTGCTCCGGTGGCCCGCCGCCAACCGGCCATCCATGGCCGGGTGGCGGCTAGCTCGGCATCCTTGCCGAGCTGCCCCCTACGCAACGCCTACGCTCGGCCGGCTGGGAAGGGGCTTGAAGATCAAAAGCCAGAGCCAAAGCCAGAGCCACGGCTAACGGCGCGCCCGTCCGGGCGGTGCATTTTTAAGCCTTCTCCAGCACAACAATTCCCTCTCGTAGGAGCCGGCTTGCCGGCGAAGAGGGCGGTCTGGTCGTGCGCGGAATAACGA
Source organism: Pseudomonas sp. JDS08PS003 (assembly GCF_045013505.1). Taxonomy (NCBI): domain Bacteria; kingdom Pseudomonadati; phylum Pseudomonadota; class Gammaproteobacteria; order Pseudomonadales; family Pseudomonadaceae; genus Pseudomonas; species Pseudomonas sp. JDS08PS003. The sequence goes on along the minus strand of NZ_CP120724.1, from coordinate 3,974,812 downwards.
CAGCCCAGCGCTGCACTGGCGGCTGTCTTCGCCGGCAAGCCGGCTCCTACAACGTTCGCGCGTTCCTCTTGTGAATGAAGCTTTTATGACAAAAGTTCGGTAGCACATGGCCACGCACGTCTTGGGTATGTAACGCGCTTGAGGGGGCCGCAAGGCCACTTTTTTAAGCCGAGGCGGGACGCCGGGAGTGAGGCTATGGGGACTATGGAACGCTACTCGAAAGTGGGCATGCAGGAGCTGGATCAACGGCTGTCGAAGATTGTCGAGGCGGCGCGCAAGAAGCCGGTGTCGGTCTATCGCTACGGCGCGCCGTGGGTCTGGATCGTGTCCCAGGATGATTGGCAGGGCGCCTTGAAGGAGGTGGCCAGCTATATCCCGCCGGGGCATTCGCTGGTGCTGCTGCGTCCGCAGATCGATGAGTTGCTGGATCAGCACCGCGATCTGCTCCAGGGTCTCAATGCCGAGCCCGGCATGCTGATCGCGCCGCGTACGGTGATGCACATTCTGTTGCTGCAGTTGCTGTATTCGGTGCCCAGTGAACAGCAGCTGTATGAACAGCTCAGTTACAACCTGTTGTTCCGTTGGTTCGTCGGTCTCGATCTGAACCAGAAGGTCTGGAGCTTCAGTGTCCTGAGTCGCGACATCGCCACGCTGTTGAACAACCCGCGGGCGGTACAGTTGATCCAGAAAATCATCGGTGAGGTGTTCTGCGGTGCCTTGCTGCAAATGCCCGAGTTCTCGCTGAACTTCGCGCTGCTGCACACCTGGCTGGCCCGCCACGAAAACACCTCGATCACCAGCAATTGAATCGGCCAAACGCTGTGCAGACGGCGACGGCATTGCGCGTGTGCGCGCCAATTTTCAGACTTCTAGGGGGCGGTGTGGAGCATCTGGGCAAATCAGGGCGACCCGGCAGTGGCGGGCGCTGGTGGCCGTTGTGTGGCTGGTTGACGCTGGCGGCACTGGCGCCGGCGGTGCAGGCCGAGGAGGGCGAGGCGGTCCCGGTCGAGGCCACGGCTGCGGCGCGGTTGGTGGACGTCAATGAATACTTCGTGCGCGGCAATACCGTGCTCGATGCCCGGGCCATCGAGGAGGCGGTGTACCCGTTCCTCGGGCCGCAGAAGGCCCTGGCCGATATCGAAGGCGCTCGGGATGCGCTGCAGAAGGTCTATCAGGAACGCGGCTACCAGTCGGTGTTCGTCGAGCTGCCGGAGCAGAAGGTCGACGACGGCATCGTCTACCTGCAGGTCAGTGAAACCAAGGTCGGTCGGGTGCGGGTGGTGGGCGCCAAGCATTACTCGCCGGTGGAGATCCGCGATCAGGTGCCGGCGCTGAAAGAAGGCGAGGTGCCTGACTTTGCCACGGTGCAGACCCAGCTAGCCGGGCTCAACCGCGGCGCCGGGCGCCAGGTCATGCCGTTGGTGCGCGAAGGCCAGCGCCCGGGGACCATGGACGTGGACCTGCAAGTGGAAGACCAGAACCCCTGGCACGCCAGTGTCGGCCTGAACAACGACTACAGCGCCGACACCGAGAAGCTGCGCAGTGTGGTCAATGTCGGCTACGACAACCTCTGGCAACTGGGCCACAGCATTTCCCTGACCTATTTCACCGCGCCCCAGGACACCGACAACGCCAAGGTCTGGTCCGGCTCCTACACCGCGCCGCTGAGCGATCGCTGGGCCCTGCAGTTCTCCGGTTACCAGTCCGACAGCAACATCGCCACCATCGGTGGCAGCAACGTGCTGGGCAAGGGCCACTCCTACGGGGTGTCGGCGATCTACACCTTGCCCGCCGCGGGTAGCTGGGCCAACTCGCTGTCGGTGGGGGTGGATTTCAAGGACTTCGAGGAAGAGATGCGCTTTGGCCGCAGCAGCGACCAGATTCCGCTGAAGTACGCCCCCATGACCTTCGGCTACAACGGCTATCGCTACAGCGAAAAATCCCAGCTGGGCCTGGGCCTGAACCTGATCATCGGCACCCGGCGCTTCTTCGGCTACGGCAGCGACGCCCAGGAGTTCCACTACAAACGCGACGAGGCCAGCGCCAGTTTCTCGGTGCTCAAGGGCGACCTGAATTTCACCTACACCTTCGCCAACGATTGGCAGTCGGCGTCCAAGACCGCCTTCCAGCTGGCCTCGGGGCCCCTGGTGTCCAACGAGCAGTATTCGGCCGGCGGCGCCACCTCGGTGCGCGGCTATCTGGCCGCCGAGCGCACCGGGGATGAGGGCTATCTGTTCTCCCAGGAGCTGCGCACGCCATCCCTGGCCAAGTTCCTCGGCAGCTACGTGCAGGAGTGGCGTTTCTACGCCTTTGCCGAAGGCGCGCACCTGTCCCTGCACGAGCCGCTGCCCGAGCAGGAGGACCAGTACAGCCTGGCCAGCGTCGGCCTGGGCACCCGCGCCAGTTTGAGCAAGTGGCTGTCCGGCAGCCTCGACTGGGGCTACCCGCTCAAGGATGGCCCCAACACCCAGAAATACGACCCGCGCCTGCACTTCAGTGTGCAAGCGACGTTCTGACTTTACGGAGACCCTTCACATGCAACGCTTATTCCTGAGCCTGTTGATCTGCCTGGGCTTCGTGCTCCCGGCCACGGCCCATGCCTGGTGGCAGGACGACTGGCATTACCGCAAGCAGATCTCGGTGGACACCACCCCGCAGGGCGCCGCCATCAATGAAGCCCTGGGCCGCACCGCGCTGCTGGTGCGCCTGCACACCGGCAACTTCACCTTCGACGGGGTCAAGGAAGACGGCGCCGACCTGCGCTTTGTCGCCGCCGATGACAAGACCCTGCTCAACCACCAGATCGAAAGCTTCGACCCGCTGATGGGCATGGCGCTGATCTGGGTCGATGTGCCCAAGGTCGAAGGCGGCCAGCGTCAGGACATCTGGATGTACTACGGCAACCAGAAGGCCCCGAGCACCGCCAATGGCCAGCTGACCTTCGACCCCAGCTACACCGCGATCTATCACTTTGACGGCAGCAACGGCACCCCGGCCAAGGACACCACCGCCTACGGCAACACCGCGCAGAACGCCACCGGCGCCAGCATTGACGGGGTCATCGGCCGCGCCTTGCAGTTCAGCGGCCAGCCGCTGTTGCTGCCGGCCAGCCCGTCGTTGCAGCACAACGCCGGCGGCGCTTTTACCTTCAGCGCCTGGGTACGCCTGGACCAGGCCAGTGGCGAACAGCTGCTGCTGGCCCGTCGCGAAGGCGCCGGCAGCCTGCTGGTTGGCATCAACCAGGGCATGCCCTTCGTGGAAGTGGACGGCCAGCGCGCCACCTCCACCCAGCCGCTGAACCCGGGGCAATGGCAGCACCTGGCCCTGAGCGGCGAGGGCAGCCGACTCGCGCTGTACGTCAATGGCCGCGAAACCGCGAGCCTGGCCCAGGCCATTCCCACCTTCAATTCGCCGTTGGCCATCGGTGCCGACTTGCCCGCAGCCGCTGGGGCCGAGGCCAGCCACTTCCTGCCGTTCACCGGGGCCCTGGATGAGCTGCGCCTGTCCAAGGTGGCGCGTCCGGCGGCGCTGATCCTGGCCGATGCCAGCGCCCAGGGTGCCGAGTCGAAGCTGGTGGCCTATGGCGTGGATGAAGAGCAGTCGGGCTTCGGTTTCGGCAGTCTGGGTTTCCTGCTCAAGGCGGTGCCGGTGGATGCCTGGGTGATCATCCTGGTGCTGGTGGGAATGATGATCCAGTCCTGGGTGATCATGCTGCGCAAGAACCGCATGGTCAGCCGGGTCAGCGCCGCCAATTCGCTGTTCCGCGAGCAGTTCGCCAAGGTCGGCACCCGCCTGGAAATGTTCGCCGACGACCAGGTCCTGGCTAGCCGCCTGGAGCACTCTTCGCTGTGGCGCCTGTACCTGGTGGCGGTAAAGGAGATCCGCACCCGCCGCGAGCAGGGCGCTGATACCTCGTCGGTGTCGGCGGCCACCATCGAGGCCATCCGCTGCTCCATGGACGGCGTGCGCACCCGGGAAAACCAGCAGCTGAGCGCCAAGCTCTCGACCCTGTCCAACGCCATCGCCGGCGGCCCCTACATCGGTCTGTTGGGCACGGTGCTGGGGATCATGGTGGTGTTCCTCGGCACCGCCATGGCCGGTGACGTCAACATCAACGCCATCGCCCCGGGCATGGCCGCGGCCTTGCTGGCCACCGCCATGGGCCTGTTCGTCGCGATCCCGGCGCTGTTTGGCTACAACCGCCTGATCACCCGCAACAAGGAAGTCGGCGCCGACATGCGGGTGTTCGTCGACGAGTTCATCACCCGGCTGGCGGAGCTGCACGGCGAGAGCCAGCACAGCGAGAACGCCCACTGGCGGGTCAGTCACAGCAACGCGTCGGTTCCGGCCTGAGGAGAACTGCCATGGCTTCCGTGAACGCCTCCCATGACGACGAAGACGATGCCGCCGTCGACAGCATCAACATCACGCCCCTGGTGGACGTGCTGATGGTGGTGCTGGTGATGTTCATCCTCACCGCCACCGCCCAGGTCTCGGGCATCCAGATCCACCTGCCCAAGGCCAGCGCCTCGGTGTCGCTGTCCGAGGCCAAGACCAAGGCCATTTCGGTGAACGATGGCGGCCAGGTGTTCCTCGACGCCTACCCGGTGACCCTGGGCGAGCTGGAAGAGCGCCTGCGCATCGAGAAGGCGCAGAACCCGGACTTCCCGATCATCGTCCGTGGCGATGCCACGGTGCAGTACCAGAAGGTCATCGAAGTCCTCGACCTGCTGCGCCGCCTGGAGTTGTCCCAGGTCGGCCTGGTCACCGGCAAACCGAGCCAGGGCTGAGACATGACCGCACAACAACCTATCCAGCTGCCCCCGGTGCAGAACAAGCCGCGAGCCGTGCAACTGCTGAAGTGGGGCGTCGGCCTGCTGCTGGGGGCCGTGGCCGCCTGGTTCTTGTGGCAGTGGGCCAATGACATGGCCGGGGTACGCCGGGAGGCGCCCAAAGTGCCAACCATCATCCCGCTGCCGCCGCCTCCGGAAACGCCGCCACCGCCGCCGGAGAAACCCAAGGAGCCGGAGCCGGTGGAAGAAAAGATCCCGGAACCCGAACCCACGCCCACCCCCGAGGAGGTCAAGCCGGAGGAGGAGGCTCCGCCATCGCCGGCGGATGATCTGGCCAATCCGATGCAGATGGACGGCGAGGCCCAGTCCGGCAACGACGGTTTCAACGTCGGTGCCGGCAAGGGCGGCGGCATGGCCGGCGCCGGTGGCGGCGGGCTGGGCACCGGCACCTACAAGCAGTACCTGGCGGCGACCTTCCAGCGCGCGCTGCGCGAGGACCCGGAGCTGCGCAAGAAGGCCTATGCGCTGCAGGTCGACCTGTGGCTGGGCGCCGACGGGCAAGTGACCCGCGCTGAACTGGCCGGCTCCAGCGGCAATCCCGAGACCGACCAGCAGGTGCTGGCGGCGCTGCGGGCCACGCCGCGCCTGAAAGAGCGCATGCCGGCCTCCCTGACCTTGCCGGTACGCCTGTCCCTCAAGGGTCGGCGTCCGGAATGAGCGAACCCCTATTTGCAGTTTCTACAGGAGTTGTGTGCAGATGATTTCCACCGTGAATCGATTGACCCTGGCGCTCGGCATGGTCGCCCTGACCCTGGCCGGACAGGCCGCGGCTGCCGCCGCGCCTTCGGAGAACGCCACGATCAACCTGATCCGTCTGTTGGTGCAGCAGGGGGTATTGAAGCAGGAGCAGGCCGACGGGCTGATCGCCCAGGCCGAGAAAGAGGCCCAGCAGGCCCGTGCCGCCACAGCGGTGGCCGCTACTGGTCCCGCTGCGGCGCCCGGTGATGTACGGGTGCAATATGTGCCGGCCATCGTCCGCGAGCAGATCCGCGATCAGGTCAAGGCCGAGGTCATGGCCACCGCCAAGCAGGAAAACTGGGCCCAGCCCAACACCTTCCCGGACTGGATCTCGCGCATCAGCTTCGACGGCGACATCCGCCTGCGGGACGAGTCGCGGTTCTTCGCCGACAACAACAGCAACGAGATCGTCGACTACGCCAAGCTCAACGACAGCGGTCCCTACGACGTCAACAAAGACACCAACAGCAAGCTGCCGCCGCTGCTCAACAGCCGTGAAGACCGCGACAATCTGTTTCGCCTGCGGGCGCGCCTGGGGATGAAGGCGGTGATCTCGCCGGAATGGACCGCCGGCATCCGCATCGGCACCGGCTCGGACAACAACCCGGTGTCCACCACCCAGACCCTGGGCGGCGGTTTTGGCAAGAAGGACATCTGGCTCGACCAGGGCTACCTGACCTGGAAGGCCACCCAGGACCTGACCCTGACCGGGGGGCGGATTGCCAACCCGTTCTATTCCACCGACATGCTGTATTCCAACGACCTCAACTTCGACGGCGTGGCGGCGATCTTCAACCACAAACTCAACAGCGACTGGGGCCTGTTCGGCACCCTCGGCGCCTTCCCGGTGGAGTACACCAACGACACCGCCACCAGCAACGGCTTCGACAAGAACGAGAGCGACACCAAGTGGCTGTTCGGCGGGCAGATCGGCGCCAACTGGAAGATCAACCGCAGCAACAGTCTGAAGGGCGCCTTGGCCTACTACCGCTTCGACGACATCGAAGGCCAGCGCTCCAGCCCTTGCGCGCCCTGGGCCGGGGCCCCGGGCTGCGACACCGACGGCTCGCGCGTGGCCTTCATGCAGAAGGGCAACAGCGTGTTCCTGCTGCGCGACATCACCCCCAACCCGGCCACGCCGGGCCTGACCCCGCAGCCGCAGTTCGTCGGCCTGGCCTCGAAGTTCGACGTGCTCGACCTGAACCTGGCCTGGGACACCGAGCTGCCAGACGACCTGCGCCTGCGCAGCCAGACCAACTTCATCCGCAACCTGGCCTACGACAAGGGCGAGATGCTCAAGCGCAGCGAGGGCGAGATCGTCAACAACATCAATCGCAACGGCCAGTTCGAAAGCGGCGGCAACGCGCTGATGGTGCAGTTCACCCTGGGCAACGCCCTGGAGATGAAGAAGTCCGGCGACTGGAACTTGCTGGCTGGCTACAAGTACATCCAGCCCGATGCCTTGCCCGACGGCTTCAACGATTCCTCGTTCCACCTGGGGGGCACCAACGCCAAGGGTTATTTCGTCGGCGGCAACTACGGCATCGACAAGAACATCTACGCCACGGCCCGCTACATGAGCGCCTCGGAAGTCTACGGGCCGCGCTATGAAGTCGACGTCATGCAGCTTGAACTCAACACGCGCTTCTAAGCATCAGGAGGAAGGTTATGAACAGCCGAGCGAGGGCAGGGGCGGTCAGCCTGTTAGTGGCCTGGGGCGTGTTGGCCAGCGCCAGCGCTAGCGCCGAAGGCATGGAGGAGCGCCTGCGCACCCAGTTGCGCAGCACTACCCAGCAGTTGCAGGCGCTGCAAAGCGAGCAGGCCCAGGCTGCGGCGGCGCGGATTGCCGCCGAGAACGCAGCCAGGGAAGCCCAGGCCCAGGTCAAGCAACTGAGCGCCGAGCTGGCCAAGACCCGCGGCGTGGCCGAGCAACTGCTCGGCCAGCAGCAGAACCTGCAAAGCCAGGCACAAGCTCAGGCGGCGGCCAGCAGCGAGCAGTTGGGCAAGTTCAAGAAAGCCTACGAGGACTTACTGGTGCTGGCCCGAGGCAAGGAAGCCGAGCGGGCGAAATTGCAGGCGCAATTGAGCGAACGTGACACACAAGTGCAGCAATGTGCGGTCAAGAATCAGCAGATGTACGGCATCGCCAAACAGATTCTGGCGGCCTACGAAAAAATCGATGTGGCTGAGCTGGTGAAAATCCGCCAGCCCTTCGCCGGCAGCGCCCGGGTCAAGTTCGAAGAGCTGGCCCAGGGTTTTGGCGACGAGCTTTACCAAACCCAGTTCGATGCCCCCCGGGCGGCGAGCACCCACTGATCACCAGGGAAGAGATGACCATGACTTTGATTACCAGCGTCACCACCGAAAGCCTCACCGACCTGCTGCAAGGCGCCGGCTACCGGGTCAACCAGACCGAACAGAACGGCATCGTGCAACTGCTCAGCGCCAGCCAGGGCATCGGCTACGCCGTGCGTTTCGGCAACCCGGGCAGCGAAGCCGGGCACTATGTGGACTTCACCTACAGCTGCGCCTTGCGGGTGCAGGGCGAACTGCCGGCGGGGCTAGCGGAACTGTGGAACGCCTCGCGGCGCTTTGCCCGGCTGTCGCTGCAGGGCGAGTTCCTGGTGATGGAGATGGACGTGGTGGTGGCCGGGGTCGGCGAGACCCATCTGCGCAGCCAGCTGGAACTGTGGGATCGCTTGCTGCAGGAGTTCATCGTCTACCTGCGCGAATACAGCCAGCAGGCGGCGCAGTTGCAGGCCCAGGCCGAGCAGGCGCCAAGCCCTGAAAGCCAACCCCTGGAAGAGGCGGTCAGCCTGTGAAGAAGCCGACCCTGGTGGTCGGTGCCGGAGCGCTGACCCTGCTCGGTCTGGCGCTCGGCCTGGCCTTGCGCCCGGGCAACGACCCGGTGGCGGCGCAGCAGCCGGCACCCACCGTACTGGCACAGCAACTGGCGACAACCCCGACCGTGGCGCGCCTGGGCAACCAGCTTGTGGCGGCGCAGGAGCTCAAGGCGCTGTTCGCCAGCCTGCCCGAGGAGTCCCGGGGGCAATTGCGGGCCAATCGCCCGGCCCTGGAGGCCTGGATCCGCTCGCGGCTGGCGGAAAAGGCGGTGCTGGAACAGGCCGACGCCCAGGGCTGGCGCCAGCGCCCGGACGTGGAACAGCAGACCCGCGCCGCCACCGAGCAGATCGTGTTTCGCGACTATTTGCAGTCGGTCAGCCAGGTGCCGGCGGACTACCCCAGTGCCGCCGAACTGCAGCAGGCCTATGACAGCGGCAAGTCGGCCTGGATGACCCCGGCGTTGTACCGGGTCAGCCAGATCTTCCTGGGCGTGAGCGACCTCCAGGCGCTGGAGCAGGTGCGTCGACAGGCCCTGGAACTGAGCCGCAAGGCCCAGGCCGTGCCGGGGGAGTTTGCCGCCTTGGCGGCGCAGTATTCCCAGGACCGCGACAGCGCCCAGCGCGGTGGCGACTCCGGCCTGCAGCCCTTGCAGCAACTGCTGCCGGAGGTGCGCAGCGCCGTGGCCCGGCTCAAGGTCGGTGGTGTCTCTGAGGTGGTGCAGAGCGCAGCGGGTTTTCACGTGCTCAAGCTCACCGAACAGCAACCGGCGCGCACTGCCAGCCTGGACGAACTGCGTGATCGCCTGACCCAGGCCCTGCGCGCCCAGCGCCAGGAACAGATCGCCAAGGCCTACCTGGAAGGCATGCTCAACAGCGCGACCCTGAGCATCGACGGTGCCTTACTGAATCAGGTCCTGGAGGACAAGCTGTAGGCGCTGGCTTGCCGGCGAAGGCGATCTTGCGGGCCTCTTCGCCGGCAAGCCGGCTCCTACGGGGGGGCAACACGCAGCATCGGCAACTGTAGGAGCTGGCTTGCCAGCGAAGGCGGTCTTGCGGACTCCGCCGCCCGCTAGCCAAGGAAGCAACACTCAACAAGACAGGGAGTCACCAATGTCATTTCTCGAACCCGCTCCACTCCAGGGTGTTGCACCCTACGTTGCGCCCCAGGAACCCCGGGAAGCCTGGCTGGCCCTGGCCGCCGGGATCGATCCGGAGGTCGCCCAGTATTTCCTGGTCAGTGCCCGCTGCGGTTGCTTCATGCAGGCAGCCCGCAGCCTGAACATCAAGGCCACGCTGTTACGCAAGCAACTGGCCCTGCTGGAAGAGCACCTGCGCCGCTCACTGTTCTGTTATCAGGGGAGTGCCTTGAGCCTGAGTCGCGAGGGCCTGCAACTGCAGGCGCAACTGATTGCCCTGGCCCACCAGCGGCGGCTGCCGGTGATCGAGCAGCCGTTGATCCGTGTTGCCGTGGCGGAAACCATCCTCCACGACATTCTCGGTCGCGACCTGATCGCCTTGCTGCGGCGCAATGCCAGCGCACGCCTGGAGATCATCTCCATCGACAGCGACCTGTCCCTGCAGGCCCTGAGTGCCGATCTGGTGCTGTGGCTGGCGGCCGAAGACTCGCCGTTGCCGGGCCCCAGCTTCGCCACCCGCGAGCCGCTGCCCCTGGCGCGTATCGACTACCTGCCGCATATCGCCAAGCGCTACTCCCGGGTCGCGGCGCGTCCCGACAGCCTCGACGACCTGGCCGACTACATGCTGGTGCAGTGGCAGCACGACCGTCAGGTAGAGCCGTTCCGGCCCTGGAACAGCCTGGTGGAACAACGCCTGGCGGGGGTGGTGCACGTACATGCCTATGAACTGATGCTGGAGATGATCCGTTGCAGCGCCTGCATCGGCCTGTTGCCGCAATACATCAGCCGCTTCGACCGTGGCTTGACCGCCTTGCCGGGGTTGTTCACCGAGCCCATGCAACGCCGCGCCTGGTTGGCGGTGAATGCCCAGGTGGCCCATGAAGCCGAAGTGCAGCAGCTAGTGGACCTGATCCTGCACACCTTCAGCGAGCGAGAGGACTGGTTCGCCTGATCCACCCGTGATCCGCCTTTGCGTAGGGACCGGCTCGCCGGCGAAAGGGCACGCGGCTGGAGCTGCCGACGCCTTCGCCGGCAGGCCAGCCCCCACAACTGCCGATACTGCGCGCTCCCCCCGTAGGAGCCGGCTTGCCGGCGAAGAGGCCCGCAAGCCTGGCGTCGCTCTGCGATACGCCTTCGCTGGCAAGCCAGCTCCAACGGGCGAGGATCCCCTCGTCATGCAGAGGCTCATGCCCTTACACTCGATGGTCATTTCCACTTCAAGGAAGACCTGGCCATGCCTAACGCCAATCCCACTATCGTTATCGAGCGTTGCAACGAAGCCCATATCGAGGGTCTGACGGCGCTGTACAGCGAACCCAGCGTGGCGGCCCAGACCCTGCAACTGCCTTACCAATCCCGTGAACTGTGGCGCAAGCGCGTCGGGTTGGGCCAGGACAACGAAGGGTTGGTGGCCCTGGTGGCCCTGCACCAGGGCGCGGTGATCGGCAGTTGCAGCCTGCTGCAGGTGGCGCGGGTGCGCCGGGCCCATTGCGCCGACATCGGCATGGGCGTGTCCCCGGCCTGGCAACGCCAGGGTATCGGCAGCCGCCTGCTGGCAGCGGTGCTGGAGGTGGCGGACAACTGGATGAACCTGCGTCGGGTCGAACTCACGGTCTATGCCGATAACCAGGCGGCCATCGGCCTGTACCACAAGTTCGGTTTTGAAACCGAAGGCCAACTGCGGGACTACGCCATCCGTGGCGGGCAGTACGTCGACGTGCTGAGCATGGCGCGCCTGCGCCGTCCCGCTTGATCTGTGACCCCGTCAGGCCGGCTCGTCCGCCAGGGCAAAGGCCACCGCCGCCCTGGCATGCAGTTCGGTGGTGTCGAGCAGGGGCAGGGGGCTGTGCTCGGGCTTGAGCAGCAGGCCGATCTCCGTGCAGCCCAGGATCACCGCCTGGGCACCACGGGCCTTGAGGGATTCGATCACCTGTTGGTATACCCGGCGCGACGCGTCGCTGATGACCCCCACGCACAACTCCTCATAGATGATCCGGTGCACGGCCTGGCGCTCCTGCGCATCGGGCACCAGTACCTTCAGCCCTTGCTGGCTCAGGCGGCTCTTGAGGAACTCCTGCTCCATGGTGAAGGCGGTGCCCAGCAGCCCGACGTTCAGGGTGCCGGCCGCCAGCGCGGCCTGGGCCGTGGGGTCGGCGATGTGCAGGAAGGGCACTGCAGTCGCCGCCTGAATCTGCTGCGCCACCTTGTGCATGGTGTTGGTACAGAGCACCAGGCACTCGGCCCCGCCATCCTGCAAACGCTGGGCGGCATCTATCAGAATCCGCGCCGCTTCATCCCAGTGCCCGGCGTGCTGGGCCCGTTCGACAGGCCCGAAGTCGACGCTGTACATTAGCAACCGCGCCGAGCGCAGCGGCCCCAATTGATCGCGAACCTGCTGATTGATCAGGCGATAGTATTCGGCGCTGGATTCCCAGCTCATGCCGCCGATCAGGCCGATGGTGCGCATGTGCAGCTCCTTGAGTCATGGTGTAGAAGGGCCTTCAGTCTCCCGTGGCCCGTGGTATCGATCTATCAGGAAATTTCATATGCCCGAGGTTCTCAACCGCAGCCTGCTGGACGGTCGGCTCTGCCTGCAACTGTTGCCCGCAGCCGCCTACAGCGCTCGCGATCCGGCGCAGTGGCAGACCCTGGGCGTGACCCTGGAACGCCAGCGTGGGGTGCATGCCATCGACTCCGACCGGCGCGAGGATTTCGACACCTGGCCCGGCACCCTGGCCTTGACGCCCAAGGGTGTTGAAGTGTTCTCCGAATCTGCCTGTGGCGGTGAATACCTGCTGGCGCGCTGGCAGGAGCAGACGCCACTGATCCCCGGCGAGCGCCGCCTGCAGAGTCCGGGGCATGCCGGCGCTCTGGCCCTGGGCCGTGAAGCCCGGCGTCTGTTGCTGGCGCCTGCAATCGATGAGTTGGCCCTGGAGCACTGTGCCCTGGCCTTTGTCGGTCTGTCCCAGTCCCGCCACACTCCCACGGCGCCGTTACCACGACTGGGCCAGGTGCTGGAGCAGATGGCCGACCAGTACGCCCAGCCCTTGTCCCTGGCGCAATTGGCGCTCACTTACGGCCACAACGAACTGCGCCTGCTGCGCGACTTTCGCCGCGCCGTCGGCATGACGCCCCATGCCTGGATCACCGAGGTGCGGCTGCAAGCGGCCCGGCGCCTGCTGGAACACACGGACCTGCCCCTGGCGGCGATTGCCCAGGACAGCGGTTTTGCCCACCAATCGCACCTGGGCAGCGCCTTGCGCAAAAGCCTCGGCCTGACCCCGCGCCAGTACCGGCTGCGCTTTCACCCGCGCGCCCTTGGGTAAACACCCCAACGTCCGGCACCGGCATCTGCCATGATCAAGTCCGGCGACCTGCTGTTCCCAAGGGTCGATGCCAGGGACACACCGCAATGGACGATATCCAGCAACTGGGCGAGATGCTCCGGCACTACGCCGCCAGCGAAGCCCACAAAAAGCAGCTGTTCGACAGCCAGTCGGTGGTCTGGGCCCAGCGTATTCATGAGTTGTTCGGGCAGATTGAAGAGTGGTTGGCGCCAGTGCTGCTGCCGGACCTGCTGGAGCTGCACCGCGAGCCTTATGTGGCCTTCAGCCCGGCATTGCCGGTGGAGAGTTCCACTTTCAAGAGCGAGAAACTGACCATCGCCATAGCGGGCAAGCCGGTGGAGTTCGTCCCGGATGTGATGGGGCCCAATGGGCAGATATCCCTGGCGGTGATCGGCCTGACCGCGGCGCGCCTGGGCAGTGTTTCCCTGGTGGGCGAGCCCTCCGGCAGTTGGCAATGGCGCAAGACCAATGGCCTCAAGGACCCCGATATCTTCGTTTTCGACGGCAACTTCCTGGCGGCCCAATTGCAGAGCCTGATCCCCCGCGAGCGCGCCTGATAGCGCGTCTGATGTAGGAGCTGGCTCGCCAGCGAAAGCGATCGCCGGTCATGTGCACGTCTTGCGGGCCTCTTCGCCGGCAAGCCGGCTCCTACGGGGCGTTACATGTCCAGGTTGATCCATCCCGGCTTGGGCTCTTCCGGCGCGACGGCATTGATCTTCTTGCCCGTGGCCAACTCCACCCGGCGGGCCACGTCGGGGTCGTCGGCAAAAGGAATCAGGCTGGCGTCATCCAGGCTCTTGGCGCTCTGGTGGCGCAGGCAGTACTCGATGCAGAGGTAGAGAAACGCCACCCCCAGCAGGTTGAACAGAATATCCATCGGTCATCCGGCTCCCTGAAAAAAACGCCGGTCACTGGGACCGGCGGGCATTGGTTGGGTCAGGCGATCTGCGCGTCGCTCAGGGCCAGTTTTTCATCGGCCACGCGTACGGTGCGCCAGGTGTTGTAGGCCATCAGCAGCATGCCGCTGAGGAAGAACACGCCACCGGCAAAACGCACCACGAACCCCGGATGGCTGGCCACCAGGGCCTCGACGAAGGAGTAGGTGAGGGTGCCGTCTTCGTTGACTGCACGCCACATCAGGCCCTGGGTGATGCCGTTGACCCACATCGAGGCGATGTAGAGCACGGTGCCGATGGTGGCCAGCCAGAAGTGGGTGTTGATCAGGCCGATGCTGTACATCTGCTCGCGGCCAAACACTTTGGGCACCATGTGGTAGATAGCGCCGAAGGTGATCATCGCTACCCAGCCCAGGGCCCCGGCGTGAACGTGGCCGATGGTCCAGTCGGTGTAGTGGGAGAGGGCGTTGACGGTCTTGATCGCCATCATCGGGCCTTCAAAGGTCGACATGCCGTAGAACGCCAGGGACAGCACCAGGAACCGCAGGATTGGGTCGGTGCGCAACTTATGCCAGGCCCCGGAGAGGGTCATCATGCCGTTGATCATCCCGCCCCAGCTGGGGGCCAGGAGAATCAGCGACATGGCCATGCCCAGGGACTGCGCCCAGTCCGGCAGCGCGGTGTAGTGCAAGTGGTGCGGGCCGGCCCAGATGTACAGGGTGATCAGCGCCCAGAAGTGCACGATGGACAGGCGATAGGAGTAGACCGGGCGTCCCACTTGCTTGGGCACGAAGTAGTACATCATCCCGAGAAAGCCGGTGGTGAGGAAGAAGCCTACGGCGTTGTGCCCGTACCACCACTGGACCATGGCGTCGGTGGCCCCGGAATACACCGGGTAGGACTTGAACCAGTCCACCGGGATCGACAGGTGGTTGACCACGTGGAGCATGGCGATCACCAGGATGAAGGCGCCGAAGAACCAGTTGCCGACATAGATGTGCCGGCACTTGCGCCGCACCACTGTGGTGAAGAACACGATGGCATACGCCACCCAGACCACGGCCATCCACACCGCGCCGGCGAATTCGATCTCGGCGTATTCCTTGGTGGTGGTGTAGCCCAGGGGCAGGGTGATCAGCATGATCACGATCACCGACTGCCAGCCCCAGAATGTGAAGGCGGCCAGGGTGTCGGAGTACAGCCGTACCTGGCAGGTGCGCTGTACGGCGTAGTAGCTGGCGGCAAACTGGGCGCTGCCGGCGAAGCCGAAGATCACCAGGCTGGTGTGCAGCGGCCGCAGGCGGCCGAACGTGCTCCAGGGCAGATCGAGGTTCATCTCCGGCCACACCAGTTGCGAGGCGATCCACACCCCCATGGCCATGCCGATCACGCCCCATACCACGGTTGCGACGACGAATTGGCGAACCACCTTGTAGTTGTAAGCCTGTCCGATTGTTGCTGAGTTCATGGTCAATGCTTCCACGGTTGCAAAGTCTTGCCAGGCCACCCGGTCTGGCACGGGGTGCACTGTAGGAATCAGCGGGGAAACAAAACAGACTCAGAAAAACAGCATTAATACGGATCAGATTTATCTCATGTCCACGGTGCTTCGGTAGTGGCTGATATGGTTTTTTAGTTTTTACCTGAATCTGTAACGTTCTGCGCCGCACGCGCATAGTCGCCCCCTCACAACACGCGCCGTTTAGAGCACGACCAGCACCGATGAGGACGAGATAGGCACATGTATCAGTACGACGACTATGACCGGGCCCTGGTCTTTGAGCGGGTGGCGCAGTTTCGCGATCAGGTCGAGCGCTTCATGGGCGGCCAGCTGAGCGAAGAGGAATTCCTGCCCCTGCGCCTGCAGAACGGCCTGTATATGCAGAAGCACGCCTACATGCTGCGGGTGGCGATTCCCTACGGCACCCTGAGCGCCCGGCAGATGCGCACCCTGGCCAGCATCGCCCGGGACTTCGATCGCGGCTACGGCCACTTCACCACCCGGCAGAACCTGCAGTTCAACTGGATCGAGCTGGCCCAGGTGCCCGACATCCTGCAGCGCCTGGCCGAGGTGGAGATGCACGCCATCCAGACCTCCGGCAACTGTGTGCGCAACATCACCACCGAGGCTTTTGCCGGGGTTGCCGCCGATGAGTACCTGGACCCGCGCCCCCTGGCGGAGATCCTGCGCCAGTGGTCCACCATCAACCCGGAATTCCTGTTCCTGCCACGCAAGTTCAAGATCGCCATCTGCTCGGCCAAGCAGGACCGCGCGGCCATCATGATGCATGACATCGGTCTGTACCTTTACCGCGCCCGCAGCGGCGAAATGCTCCTGCGCGTGATTGTGGGCGGGGGCCTGGGGCGCACGCCGATCCTTGGCCTGCAGATTCGCGACGGGCTGCCCTGGCAGCACCTGCTGTCCTATGTCGAGGCGGTGCTGCGGGTCTACAACCGCTACGGCCGGCGTGACAACAAGTACAAGGCGCGGATCAAGATCCTGGTCAAGGCCCTGGGCATCGAGGCCTTCGCCAAGGAAGTGGAGGAGGAGTGGCAGCACCTCAAGGACGGCCCGGCGCAGCTCACTGACGCTGAGTACCAGCGGGTCGCCAGCGCCTTTGTGCCGCCGATCTACGAGCGCCTGGCGGACACCGATCTGGATTACGGCAGCCACCTGGCCGAGTCCCCAGCCTTCGCGCGCTGGGTGGCGCGCAATGTGCACCCGCACAAGGTGCCGGGTTACACCTGCGTGGTGCTGTCCACCAAACCGGGGCCAAGCTCGCCGCCGGGGGACGTCACCGGTCAGCAGATGGAGGCGGTGGCCGACTGGTCCGAGCGCTTCGGCTTCGGCGAAATCCGTATTGCCCATGAACAGAACATCGTCCTGCCGGATGTGCCCAAGTCGCAGCTGTTCGAGCTTTGGCAGTGTGCCAGCGAGCACGGCCTGGGCACCGCCAATGCCGGCTTGCTGACCGACATCATCGCCTGCCCGGGCGGCGACTTCTGCGCCCTGGCCAACGCCAGGTCACTGCCGATTACCCTGGCCATCCAGCAGCGCTTCGAGGACCTGGACTACCTCCACGACCTGGGGGACATCAGCCTGAACATTTCCGGCTGCATGAACGCCTGCGGCCACCACCACATCGGCAATATCGGCATCCTCGGGGTCGACAAGAACGGCAGCGAGTGGTTTCAGGTCACCCTGGGCGGCGCCAAGGGCCGTGACAGTGCTCTGGGCAAGGTGATCGGGCCGTCCTTCAGCGCCGAGGAAATCCCCGAAGTGATCGAGCGCATCATTGCCACCTTCGTGCGCTACCGCGAAAGCGACGAACCCTTCGTCGAAACCCTGCAGCGCATCGGCCTGGAGCCGTTCAAGGAGCGGGTCTATCCCAAGGCTGTGGAGGCGCTGGCATGAACAACCTGCTGCGTCTGCATGAGGGCGAAGCCCAATTGGTGGAGGACGATGCCTGGAGCCTGGTGCGCGGGGTCGACGATACGCTGCCCGACGGGCCGCTGATCCTGCCCCTGGCCCTGTGGCTGATGCGGCGCATCGAGCATCACCCGGCCCGGGACGGCGTATGGATCGGCCCGGATGACGAAGTGGAAAGCCTCAAGCCCTGGCTCAAGCTGATCCCGCTGATTGCCGTGGATTTTCCGAGTTTTCGTGATGGTCGGGGCTACAGCCAGGCCTACCTGTTGCGTACCCGCCTGGGCTGGATGGGCGAGTTGCGGGCCATTGGCGACGTGCTGCGCGATCAACTGAGCCATATGCGTCAGTGCGGCTTCGACAGCTTTGCCGTGCGTGAAGACAAGTGCGCCCAGGACGCCCTCAAGGGGCTGGTGGGCATGAGCGTGCTCTATGGTCGCTCAGTGATCGAACCTCGCCCGCTGTTCCGCCGCCGGTAACCGTCGGCACCTTTTCCGTAGGAGCCGGCTTGCCGGCGAAGGGGCCCCGAAGATGGCTTTTGTCGGGGTCCCTGGGGTCTTTCCATCCTAAAAACACCCGGCTCAGCAACAATCCTTTGGCTATACCTGTAATTCCCCTGGCCAGTTCCTGGCTGTTTCACCTACAGGAGTTACCCATGAAACTTGCATTGATGATCGGCACCGCGTGCCTTGCCTCTTTGGCAGTGGTCGGCTGCTCCAGCAAAGTGACCCAGCCCGACGAATATTCCGGGTTTCTCCAGGACTACAGCCGGCTCAAGGAGGCCAAGTCGCCCTCCGGGGTGGAGGTGATGCGTTGGATCGATCCCAAACTGGATGTAGGCCGGTACCGCGCGATCTATATCGAGCCCACCCAGTTCTACCCGCAGCCACAAGCCACAGCGAAGATTCCCCAGAGCACCCTCAACGGTATCAATCAGTATTACGACCAGGCCCTCAGGCGTGAGGCGGCCCGCAGCTTGCCCCTCGCCGAGGGCCCTGGTCCGGGCGTGGTGGTCGTACGGGCGGCGATCACCGCTGTCAGCAGTAAAACCGAAGGCCTGAAGCCGTATGAAATCATTCCCGTGGCCCTGGTGGCAGCGGCGGTCAGCACCGCCACCGGAATTCGCGACCAGGAAACCACGCTGGGCACCGAGGCGGTGTTTCTCGATGGCAGCAGTGGCAAAGTGATTGCTCAGGTGGTGCGCAAGGGCACCGGCAAGCCCCTGAAAAACGACACGCAAGTGATGAAGGCCGATGACGTGAAGAACGTCATCGACGGTTGGGCGGCGGACTTCCACCAGTCTTTTGCCAAGCTCAAGGCGCGTTAGGGCCTGATTGTCCGGCGGCGGCCAACAGGGGCTGCTGCCGCTTCAATAGTCCATCTGGGCCTGCTTGTTGTAGTAACTGAGCAGCGAGTCGTAGGCCCGCATGACGGCGTGATAGTCCTCGCTCAGACGCTGTGGTGCAGCCTGTTTCTGCCAGTTCTGATGCAAGGCGAGCAAGGCTTGCTGGTAGCGCTGCGCTGGCCGCGTGATCTGGCTCCATAGGTAATAGGCCGGTTGTGTGCGGCTGCTTTGTGGTCGGTTGCGCAAGGGCTGGCCGGCATCCCAGGCCCGTTGCAGATCCTGGCTGGCTTGTGCCAGTTGTTCCGGGGTCAGTTTTTTTTCGCGCACGCCCTGGCTGATCTGCTCCACCGTGAGCCGCGCCTGGATCATGTAGTCCAGCAGGTGCCAGTGGATGTCCTGTCCAAGACGTTGCTCAAGCAGCCGCTGTTGCTCGCGTCGGGCGCCGATGTCTGCGCTCGCCAGGGCGTCACGCAGGTCGGCGGAGGCTTGCAGGTAGTGGTCGAACTTGGGTTGGAGCAGGGCAACAGTGGCTGTGTCTTCCTCGGCCGGCATGTAAGCGCCGGGTACGGCGCTGGAATGAGCGCGACGGGCAAGGTTGGCCTGGTGCAGCGCGTCGATGTAGCGCTCGGCAAGGCCGATCAGCGGGGCGTCGGGTTGCAGGTGGCGCAGTCGATAGAGCATGCGCGGTTCACAGTCGCGGGCGGGCAGGGTGTCCATGTCGGTCTTCGCGCCGTCTGCGAAGTCCTTGGCATTGTTCAGCAGATCGGCGAACGCCATGCGCCAGGCCGGTTGAGTGCCGTAGGTGTAATAGCCCAGGCGCCATGGCACATCGTATTGGTTGACGCAGTCGATCAGCGGCGCCCTGGCCGCAGCCTGGGCACTGGCGGCACTGTCCAGGCCGGCCAGCCACAGTTCGAAGCGGGCGATCGGGGCTCCGGCACCCAGGAGTGCAAACAAGCCAAAAATCAGCGCGCAACCGAAAATCAGCAATGGGCGTTGGCTCATGGCCGGTTCTCCTTGGGGTACCACTGTGCCTCGGTGGCCGGTGCTGCGCACTCGGGGACATTGGCCGGCATGCGCGCGCACAGGCGCTCGGTCCAGGGCTGCAGGCCCTGGTAACGCCCGGTGGTGTGGCGCTCGTCGAACCACTTGAGGGTGGCAATTGCCGCCACCAGCAGCACCAGTCCCGTGCCCAGCAGCAGGCGGCGCGGCCAGGGATTGATGCGTTGCCAGGCGTTCAGCGGGTCGATCTGGCGCTGACGGGCCAGGGCCACCAGCAGCAGGACCCCAAGATAAGTGATCGTGGCCACCGGGTGGACCGCCACGCCCAGCAGTCCGCCCAGCAGCGCTGCGGGCAACAGGTCGCGAATCAGTTGCACGCCGTGATAGGGCGTCCGGTGCCGAGGCAGGCGTTGGCTGAGGCGCTCGTCCCACTGGAACAGACGTTGGCTCAGGGGCCGCCAAAGTCGCTGCAGCCCTTCGCCTGCGGCGCACAAGCACAGAGCCCAGACCAGCGTCACTCCGACAATCTCCCAGGGACTGCTGTCTTGCCCGGCGTAATCGGCCATTGCGCCGGTGAGGCTGGCCAGAACCACGCCCAGGAGCATCGGCCAGCTGTTGATCGCGTGTTCCCAGTCCCGCCAGAAGTAGGGGTTGCTGGCGGGCATGCCGGCGGCGACTTCCGGGTAGTCTGCGGCCAGGCTTGCGGCCAGCGTGTGGCAGGCTTGCCAGTCCAGGCTGCCCAGCTGCCGGGCCCAGGCGCGGCGCTGACGGAAGCTCAGGGGCGCGAGCAACAAGCGTGCAGCACGGTGCTCCGGGGTGCTCGGCGGTTCGCTCGCCAGTTGTTGCTGGTGGGCCAGGTACAGCGGTGCCTGATGGCGTTTCAACAGGCGTGGCCAGAGCACTTCCGGGCAGTTGTCACCGGTATTGGTGTGCCAGCCTTGGCCGGCACAGACCGCCTGGAACACCGCCACCGACCAATAGGGGCTATTGGCCAGTGTCTGTGCCAGCCACTGGTTGAACCATTGTCGATGTTGCAGGTGGAGCAGCCAGGAATGGGCTGAACGCTGGGCGTAGGCCTGCAGGAACGCCGCTTCATCCTTGGCCTCCAGGGCTGCGGCCAGCGGCTCTTGCACTCGCTGATAGAGCTGTTGCTGCAACTCCAGCACCAGATATTCCGGCAGATCCAGGCGTTGCCAGGCACTCATCCAGCGCAGATGCTCGAAACCCCAGTGCAACACCGCGTCGGCCTGTGCCGGGTGTTCGACGCAATAGCGCAGCAGGGCCAGTTCGAACTCATAGGCGCATGCCTGCTCCTGGGCCTGCTCAAAGCGCTGGTCGAGCTGATCGACATGCAGCTCCTTGAGCAGGATAGCCACTCGCTGCACGGGTGAGAGCGCCAAGGTGACCGGCTCGTTGTCTGCCCAGGTCTCGACCGTCTCCAGGGTCTCGTTCTGTTGCTCCCAATCCTTATGGGCCAGTGCCTCTTCATAGGCGTCGCGCAAGCGCTGGAAACCTTGCGGATCTTCATCCGGGCGGGTCTGCTTCAGCAGCCTGGCGTAGTGGCGCTTGATGGTTCGGATGTCAGCGGTGGCCGGCAGGCCGAGTAGGGTCCAGCAGCTCATTGGGCGGTAAGACTCCGTGCAACCCGCAGCAGCATCCAGTGATGGATGGATGAAATTGCGCACCCTACCGGTTTCTCGGATAAAAGTCCCCGACTCGAATCCGTCTATTGAAAAGTGGGAAGGCCAGGGCGGTTCAGCGTTGGCCGTGTGGTGCGGTAAGGATCTCGTCTGCGCTGATTTGCTACGCCCGGAAGGTACGCTCCGAGTGGTATGGGACTGCTCGAAGGGAGTGAGCAACCTCAAGTGGATTGTGACTATAACCTTGTTCTTTGAGTGGTTTAGTTAATGTTGTTTATAGATTAAAAAAATCAATAAAAACAACTATTTATAGATTTATTCTAATCCTGCGTGTGATGTATCTTTTGGTTGAGGAAGGAGCTTTCAGGTATGCCCGTAGTTGAACGCACGACTTTTCTGGCAGGTTGCAGTCCGGCTCAGGTGCTGGATTTCTGTCTTGAGGGGGTCAACTTTCCGAAGATCTTTCCCGAGCCCGTTACGCCCTTGGGGGGTATCGATCTCAACGATCTGCGCATCAGCGCCGGGCGCCAGTTCAGCTTCAGGCACTGGATGTGGGGTGTCATTCCGGCGAACTGGACGGTGGTCATCCGTGAGGTGAGCGACCGGCATTTTGTCGATGAAATGCTCAAGGGGCCGTTGCGAGCCTTTCGCCATGAGCATCGGGTGGAGGCTGCCGAAGGGGGAGCCCTGTACACCGACCGGGTGACCTATCGGGCCATTGGCGGTGCACCTTTGGAGCGGCTGGTGGTCAATCGCTACATGGCGCGTATTTTCGATGCCCGGCAGCGCAACATGGTGCGCTTGCTGAGCGTTGCGCCGTCTTCGTGATTCTCTGTGTGGATATCCAAGGAGCATGCCGTGAGCAAGAAAATTCTGGTGGTCCTGACCAGCGTGGCCAAATACCCGACCTTGAACCGTGCCACTGGCTTGTGGCTGGGGGAGGCGGTGCACTTTGTGAAAAAGGTCGAGGCGGCAGGGTTCGAGGTGGACTACGTCAGCCCCAAGGGCGGCTACGTGCCCATCGATCCCCATAGCCTGGCCATGGCTGACGACACCGACTGGCAGTGTTACCAGGACAGCGCTTTCATGAGCCGCCTGGGCGCGACCCTGAAGCCGGAGCAGGTCCGCTCAGAGGATTATGTGGCGATCTACTACACCGGCGGGCATGGCGTGGTCTGGGACTTTCCCGACAATGCTCGGCTGCAGGCCTTGAGCCGTGAAATCCATGAGCAGGGCGGTTATGTCAGTTCGGTCTGCCATGGCGCGGTGGGCTTGCTGAACATCAAGCTCAGCGATGGCTCGCTGCTGATTGCCGGCAAGCAGGTCACCGGGTTCTCCAATGAAGAGGAGAAGCTGGTCGAGCTGGACCCGTATGTGCCCTTCCTGACGGAAACCGAGCTGGTCAAGCGGGGTGCCCTGTACCAGAAGGCCGCCGCGCCCTGGGCACCGTTTGCCGTGCAAGACCAGCGAGTGATCACCGGGCAGAACCCGGCGTCCGGCGGCCCGGTAGCGGAGCTGCTGCTGGCGCACCTGTAGGAGCATTGCCGATCATTGCGCGGTCCGCCTGGGCGCTGTTGAAGCGGTTTGTTGGACAATTTATCCGCCCGGCAATAGGTGCCCGCGCCGTTTCATGCTTAACTTCGGCCTCTCAAGAATTTCTCATTGCTGTTCCATCATCACTGTTCAATAAAGGACTCCGTTCATGGCTCAAGTCACTCTCAAAGGCAACCCGGTTCAGGTCAACGGCCAGCTGCCGCAAGTGGGTTCCAAGGCTCCTGCGTTCTCCCTGGTAGGCGCGGGTCTGGCCGATGTTTCCCTGAGCAGCCTCGCCGGCAAGCGTAAAGTGCTGAACATCTTCCCAAGCGTCGACACCCCAACCTGCGCTACCTCGGTACGCAAGTTCAACGCTCAGGCCAACGAACTGGCTAACACTGTGGTGCTGTGCATCTCTGCCGACCTGCCATTCGCCCAGGCCCGTTTCTGCGGCGCCGAAGGCCTGGAAAACGTGCAGAACCTGTCGACCCTGCGCGGTCGTGAGTTCATCGAGAACTACGGTGTCGCCATTGCCGACGGCCCACTGGCCGGCCTGACGGCCCGCGCCGTGGTGGTGCTGGACGAAAACGACAAAGTGCTGCACAGCGAACTGGTCAAGGAAATCGCTGAAGAGCCGAACTACGACGCGGCCTTGGCCGTACTCAAGTAACAGCCTTTACAATTATTCACGGCCTGGCCCTGTCCAGGCCGTTTTTATTTGTGCTTCAGTGGCTTAGCGCCGCACCTTAAAACGTCAGTCAAAGGTAAATTGCCGGTAAAGGCGCTTTGCTAAAACAGCTCTAGTGCTTATCTTTCAGCCTTCTCAAGAAGACTCCCACGCGCCCAATGGTTGATCACTCCATGCAATCCTCTGCTCCCCGCAACTCCCGTCGCTGGCTGTTCGGCCTGTTCGTCCTGCTGTTGGTCGTGGGCTTGTGCTGGAAATTCTGGCCGGCCAGTACCCATCAGGAGGCTGCCGGGCAGAAAGCCGCGACCGGGCATACCGGGCGCAGTGGCAGCGTGCGTCCCGGTTTCGGCGGCGCCAGCGGACCGATTCCGGTGCGCGTATCGCCGGTGACTCAGGGCGACTTCCCGCTGTACTACAAGGCCCTGGGCACGGTGACGGCACTCAACACCATCAATGTGCGCAGCCGGGTCGCGGGGGAGCTGGTCAAGATCAACTTCGAGGAAGGGCAGATGGTCAAGGCCGGCGACCTGCTGGCACAGATCGATCCGCGGCCCTATCAGAATGCCTTGCTCCAGGCCGAGGGCACCTTGCTGCAGAATCAGGCCCAGCTGAAGAACGCCCAGGTCGACCTTGAGCGTTATCGCGGCCTGTACGCCCAGGACAGTATCGCCAAACAGACCCTGGACACCGCTGCGGCGCTGGTGGGCCAGTACCAGGGCACGGTCAAGACCAATCAGGCGGCGGTCAACGACGCCAAGCTCAACCTTGAATTCACCAACATCCGTGCGCCCATCGCCGGTCGCCTGGGCCTGCGCCAACTGGACGTCGGCAACCTGGTGGCCGCCAACGACACCACGGCGCTGGTGATCATCACCCAGACCCAGCCGATCAGCGTGGCCTTCACCCTGCCGGAAAACAGCCTGGAAACCGTGCTCAAGCGTTACCACAGCGGCGCCAAACTGGCGGTGGAAGCCTGGGACCGTGGCGACGTGAAACTGCAAGCCAGCGGCGTGCTGCAAAGCCTGGACAACCAGATCGACACCACCACCGGCACCCTGAAGTTCAAGGGGCGCTTCGATAACCGTGACCAGGGCCTGTTCCCCAATCAGTTCGTCAATGTGCGGCTGCTGGCCGACACCCTGAAGAACGTGGTGCTGGCACCTTCGGCAGCGATCCAGTTCGGCACCAACGGTACCTTCGTCTACGCCATGGACGGTGATAACAAGGTGAAGATCCGTCAGTTGCAGGTGGGTGACAGCAACGGCGACCTGACGGTGATCAAGGACGGTCTCAAGGCCGGTGACCGGGTGGTGATGGAAGGCACCGACCGCCTCAAGGATGGCAGCGAGGTGGAAGTGGTCAACGACAGCAGCGAAGTGCCCACCACCCCCACCGAACACCTGCAGGGCAAGCCCGCCGGTGCGCCGGCAGCGGATGGCAAGCCGGTTGATGGCAAGGCGCAAAAGGTCGGCGCATGAATTTCTCGCGGCTGTTCATCCTTCGTCCGGTAGCCACCACCCTGAGCATGCTGGCCATTGTCCTGGCCGGCCTGATCGCCTATCGCCTGTTGCCGGTCTCGGCCTTGCCCCAGGTGGATTACCCGACCATCCGGGTCATGACCCTGTACCCCGGGGCCAGCCCGGACGTGATGACCAGCGCGGTCACCGCGCCCCTGGAGCGTCAGTTCGGGCAGATGCCCGGCCTGACCCAGATGGCCTCCACCAGTTCCGGCGGCGCCTCGGTGCTGACCCTGCGGTTCAGCCTCGACATCAATATGGACGTGGCCGAGCAACAGGTGCAGGCGGCCATCAACGCGGCCACCAACCTGCTGCCCAAGGATCTGCCGGCCCCGCCGGTGTACAACAAGGTCAACCCGGCGGACACCCCGGTGCTGACCCTGGCCATCATCTCCAAGACCATGCTGTTGCCCAAGCTCAATGACTTGGTGGACACCCGCATGGCACAGAAGATTGCCCAGATCAGCGGCGTCGGCATGGTCAGTATCGCCGGTGGCCAGCGCCAGGCAGTGCGGATCAAGGTCAACCCTGAAGCCCTGGCGGCCAACGGCCTGAACCTGGCGGATGTGCGCACCTTGATTGCCGCGTCCAACGTCAACCAGCCCAAGGGCAACTTCGACGGCCCGACCCGGGTCTCGATGCTCGATGCCAATGACCAGCTGACCTCGCCCAAGGATTACGCCGAGCTGATCCTGGCCTATAAGAACGGCGCACCGCTGCGCCTGAAGGATGTGGCCGAGATCGTCGACGGCGCCGAGAACGAGCGCCTCGCGGCCTGGGCCAACGAGAACCAGGCGGTGCTGCTCAATATCCAGCGCCAGCCCGGGGCCAACGTGATCGAGGTGGTGGACCGGATCAAGGCGCTGCTGCCGAGCATCACCGACAACCTGCCGGCGGGCCTGGACGTCACGGTGCTCACCGACCGCACCCAGACCATCCGCGCCTCGGTCACCGATGTGCAGCACGAACTGTTTATCGCCATTGCCCTGGTGGTGATGGTGACCTTCCTCTTTCTGCGTCGGGCCAGCGCCACCCTCATTCCATCGATTGCCGTACCGCTGTCGCTGATCGGCACCTTCGGCGTGATGTACCTGGCCGGTTTTTCGGTGAACAACCTGACCCTGATGGCCCTGACCATCGCCACCGGTTTTGTGGTGGACGATGCCATCGTCATGCTAGAGAACATCTCGCGCTTCATCGAGGAGGGCGACAGCCCGATGCAGGCGGCGCTCAAGGGTGCCAAGCAGATTGGCTTTACCCTGATCTCCCTGACCCTGTCGCTGATCGCGGTGCTGATCCCGCTGCTGTTCATGGCCGACGTGGTGGGCCGGCTGTTCCGTGAATTTGCCATCACTCTGGCCGTGGCGATCCTGATTTCCCTGGTGGTGTCCCTGACCCTGACCCCGATGATGTGCGCGCGGCTGCTCAAGCGTGAGCCCAAGCCTGAAGAGCAGGGGCGCTTCTACCGCGCCAGCGGAGCCTGGATCGACTGGTTGATCGAAAGCTACGGGCGCAAGTTGCAGTGGGTGCTCAAGCACCAATTCCTGACCCTGATGGTGGCCGTCGGCACCCTGAGCCTGACCGTGTTGCTCTATCTGGTGGTGCCCAAGGGCTTCTTCCCGGTGCAGGACACCGGGGTTATTCAGGGCATTTCCGAGGCGCCGCAGTCGGTGTCCTTCGCCGCCATGAGCCAGCGCCAGCAAGACCTGGCAAAGATCATCCTGCAGGACCCGGCAGTGCAAAGCCTGTCGTCCTACATCGGCGTCGACGGCGACAACGCCACCCTCAACAGTGGGCGCTTGCTGATCAACCTCAAGCCTCACAGCCAGCGTGACCTGAGCGCGACCCAGGTGATCGCGCGGATCCAGCCCGAAGTGGACAAACTGCTGGGCATCCGCCTGTTCATGCAGCCGGTGCAGGATTTGACCATCGAAGACCGGGTCAGTCGTACCCAGTATCAGTTCAGCCTGTCGTCGCCGGACGCCGAGCTGCTGAGCCTGTGGAGCAATCGTCTGGTGGAAGCCCTGGCGCAACGTCCGCAGCTCACCGACGTGGCCAGCGACCTGCAGGACAAGGGCTTGCAGGTGTATCTGGTGATCGACCGCGATGCGGCGTCCCGGGTCGGGGTTTCGGTGTCGAACATCACCGACGCCTTGTACGACGCCTTCGGCCAGCGCCAGATTTCCACCATCTACACCCAGGCCAGCCAGTACCGGGTGGTGCTCCAGGCCCAGGCCGGGGAGCGCATCGGACCCCAGGCCCTGGAGCAGATCCACGTCAAGACCACCGACGGCGGGCAAGTGCGGCTGTCGAGCCTGGCCCATGTCGAGGAGCGCCAGGCGCAACTGGCCATCGCCCATATCGGCCAGTTCCCGGCGGTGATGATGTCCTTCAACCTGGCTCCCGGTGTAGCCCTGGGGGAGGCGGTGAATGTCATCGAGCAGGTGCAGCAGGAGATCGGCATGCCGGTAGGGGTGCAGACCCGCTTCCAGGGCGCGGCGGAGGCCTTCCAGGCCTCGCTGTCGAGCACCTTGCTGCTGATCCTGGCGGCGGTGGTGACCATGTACATCGTCCTCGGGGTGCTCTATGAGAGCTACATCCACCCGATCACCATCCTCTCCACCTTGCCCTCGGCGGCGGTGGGGGCCTTGCTGGCGCTGATTCTAAGCGGCAACGACCTGGGCATGATCGCCATCATCGGCATCATCCTGCTGATCGGCATCGTCAAGAAGAACGCGATCATGATGATCGACTTCGCCCTCGACGCCGAACGCCACCAGGGCATGGCCCCGGAACAGGCGATCTATCAGGCGGCGCTGCTGCGCTTCCGACCGATCCTGATGACCACCCTGGCCGCGCTGTTTGGTGCGGTGCCGCTGATGCTGGCCACC
Source organism: Pseudomonas sp. JDS08PS003 (assembly GCF_045013505.1). NCBI lineage: Bacteria > Pseudomonadati > Pseudomonadota > Gammaproteobacteria > Pseudomonadales > Pseudomonadaceae > Pseudomonas > Pseudomonas sp. JDS08PS003. Next base: position 3,946,956 of record NZ_CP120724.1, on the reverse strand, counting down.
GGTTCCGGTGCCGAACTGCGCCAGCCCCTGGGCCTGGTGATGGTGGGCGGCCTGTTGGTGAGTCAGGTGCTGACCCTGTTCACCACGCCGGTGATCTACCTGTACTTCGACCGCCTGGGTCGGCGCTTCGGCAAGCGTGAAGACGCCCAAGAGGTGGAGGCATGAAGGGCCGCAGTAAGCCTCAAGCCTGGGGCGTTCAGCCATGAACCTGTCCGGACCGTTCATCAAGCGCCCGGTGGCGACCATGCTCCTGAGTCTGGCGATCATGTTGCTGGGCGGCGTGAGCTTCGGCCTGCTGCCGGTGGCGCCGCTGCCGCAGATGGACTTCCCGGTGATCGTGGTCCAGGCCAGCCTGCCCGGGGCCAGTCCCGAGGTCATGGCGTCCACCGTGGCCACGCCCCTGGAGCGCTCCTTCGGCGCCATCGCCGGGGTCAACACCATGAGCAGCCGTTCCAGCCAGGGTTCGACCCGGGTGATCCTGCAGTTCGACCTGGACCGCGACATCAACGGTGCCGCCAGGGAAGTGCAGGCGGCCATCAACGCTTCGCGCAACCTGTTGCCCAGCGGCATGCGCAGCATGCCCACCTACAAGAAGGTCAACCCGTCCCAGGCGCCGATCATGGTGCTGTCCCTGACCTCCGATGTGCTGGAGAAGGGCCAGCTCTACGACCTGGCCTCGACCATCCTGTCCCAGAGCCTGTCCCAGGTGCAGGGCGTGGGCGAGGTGCAGGTGGGCGGTAGCTCCTTGCCGGCGGTGCGCATCGAGTTGGAGCCGCAGTTGCTCAACCAGTACGGCGTGGCCCTGGACGATGTGCGCAACGCCATTGCCAACGCCAATCAGCGCCGGCCCAAGGGTTCGGTGGAAGATGACCAGCGGCTGTGGCAGATCCAGGCCAACGACCAGTTGGAAAAGGCCCGCGACTACGAGCCGCTGATCATCCATTACAACAATGGCGCGGCCCTGCGGCTCAAAGACGTGGCCAAGGTCACCGACGGCGTGGAAGACCGCTACAACAGCGGTTTCTTCAACGACGATGCGGCGGTGCTGCTGGTGATCAACCGCCAGGCCGGGGCCAACATCATCGAGACGGTGAACGAGATCAAGGCCCAGTTGCCGGCGTTGCAGGCGGTGCTGCCAGCCAGCGTCAAGCTCAACCTGGCCATGGATCGCTCGCCGGTGATCAAGGCCACCCTGCACGAGGCGGAGATGACCCTGTTGATCGCCGTGGCGCTGGTGATCCTGGTGGTGTTCCTGTTCCTCGGCAACTTCCGCGCTTCGGTGATCCCGACCCTGGCGGTGCCGGTGTCCCTGGTGGGCACTTTCGCCATCATGTACCTGTACGGTTTCTCCCTGAACAACCTGTCGCTGATGGCGCTGATCCTCGCCACCGGGCTGGTGGTGGACGATGCCATCGTGGTCCTGGAGAACATTTCCCGGCATATCGACGAAGGTATCGCGCCGATGAAAGCGGCGTACCTGGGGGCCAAGGAGGTGGGCTTCACCCTGCTGTCGATGAACGTGTCGCTGGTGGCGGTGTTTCTCTCGATCCTGTTCATGGGCGGGATCATCGAGAGCCTGTTTCGTGAGTTCTCCATCACCCTGGCGGCGGCCATCGTCGTCTCCCTGGTGGTGTCCCTGACCCTGACCCCGATGCTCTGCGCGCGCTGGCTCAAGCCCCACACCCCGGGTCAGGAAAACGCCCTGCAACGCTGGAGCCGGCGCAGCAACGAGTGGATGGTGGGCAAGTACGCCACCAGCCTGGACTGGGTGCTGCGGCACAGGCGCCTGACCCTGCTCAGCCTGTTGCTGACCATCGGCGTCAACGTGGCCCTGTACGTGGTGGTGCCCAAGACTTTCATGCCCCAGCAGGACACCGGCCAGTTGATCGGCTTTGTCCGTGGCGACGATGGCCTGTCCTTCAGCGTGATGCAGCCGAAGATGGAGGTCTTCCGTCGTGCGGTGCTCAAGGACTCGGCAGTGGAAAGCGTGGCCGGCTTCATCGGTGGCAGCAACGGCACCAACAACGCGTTCATGCTGGTGCGCCTCAAACCGATCAAGGAACGCAATATCTCGGCGCAGAAGGTCATCGAACGCCTGCGCAAGGAAATGCCCAAGGTGGCCGGCGCCCAGTTGATGCTGATGGCCGACCAGGACCTGCAGTTCGGCGGCGGCCGCGAGCAGACCACCTCGCAGTATTCCTACATTCTGCAAAGCGGCGACCTGGGCGAGCTGCGCCAGTGGTACCCGAAAGTGGTCACTGCGCTGCGGGCCCTGCCGGAGCTCACGGCCATCGATGCCCGGGAAGGCCACGGTGCCCAGCAAGTGACCCTGATGGTGGACCGCGACCAGGCCAAGCGCCTGGGGGTGGACATGGACATGGTTACCGCCGTGCTCAACAACGCCTACAGCCAGCGGCAGATCTCCACCATCTACGACAGCCTCAACCAGTATCAGGTGGTGATGGAGGTCAACCCGAAATATGCCCAGGACCCGATTACCCTGAATCAGGTGCAGGTGATCACCGCCGATGGGGCGCGGATTCCGCTGTCGGCCATCGCTCACTATGAAAACAGCCTGGAAGACGACCGGGTCAGCCACGAAGGGCAGTTCGCTTCGGAAAGCATTTCCTTCGACATGGCCGAAGGCGTGACGGTGGAGCAGGGCACCGCCGCCATCGAACGGGCGATCGCCAAGCTGGGCATGCCCGAGGACGTGATCGTCAAGATGGCCGGCACCGCCGATGCCTTCGCCGCCACCCAGAAGAGCCAGCCGTTCATGATCCTCGGCGCGCTGCTGGCGGTGTATCTGGTGCTTGGGGTGCTCTATGAAAGCTACATCCACCCGCTGACCATCCTCTCCACCTTGCCTTCGGCCGGGGTCGGCGCCTTGCTTTCGATCTACGTGCTGGGCGGCGAGTTCAGCCTGATCTCGTTGCTGGGGCTGTTCCTGCTGATCGGGGTGGTGAAGAAGAACGCGATCCTGATGATCGACCTGGCGCTGCAACTGGAGCGCCACCACGGGATGGACCCGCTGCAATCGATCCGCAGTGCCTGCCTGCAGCGCCTGCGGCCAATCCTGATGACCACCCTGGCGGCGATTCTCGGTGCCTTGCCCCTGTTGCTGGGCAACGCCGAAGGCTCGGAAATGCGCCAGCCCCTGGGCCTGACCATCATTGGCGGCCTGGTCTTCAGTCAGATCCTGACCCTTTACACCACCCCGGTGGTCTACCTCTATCTCGATCGCCTGCGCCACAAGTTCAACCACTGGCGTGGGGTCCGTACCGATGCTGCTCTGGAAACGCCGCTATGACCGACCATTCGTCCCGTCCTGTTTCTCCGCTGTCCGCCCAGCGCCTGGCCATGGCCCGGGGGTCGCGGGCCTTGAGCCTGGGCCTGTGCGTGCTGCTGCTCAGCGCCTGCGCCATCGGTCCCGACTACCAACGGCCCCAGGTGGCCGAACCGGTGCAATACAAGGAGGCCCAGGGCTGGCGTCAGGCCAACCCCAGCGATGCCCTGGCCCGTGGCGCCTGGTGGGAGCTGTACGGTGACACGCAGCTCAACGGCTTGATCGAGAAGCTCAACAGCTCCAACCAGAGCGTCGCCCAGTCGGAAGCGCAATACCGTCAGGCCCAGGCCCTGGTCCGCAGTTCCCGTGGGGCGTTCTTTCCCAGTGTCGACCTGAGCGCCGGCAAGACCCGGGCCAGCCAGGGTACTGGCAGCAGCAGTTCGGCCCTCAGCAGCTCCAGCAGCGGTATTCGCGACACCTACAACACCCAGTTGGGGGTGAGTTGGGAGGCGGACGTCTGGGGCAAGCTGCGCCGCGGCCTGGAAGCCAACGAAGCCAGCGCCGAGGCGAGCTTTGCCGATCTGGCGGCCATGCGCCTGAGCCAGCAGTCGGAGCTGGTGCAGAACTACCTGCAGCTGCGAGTGATCGATCAGCAGAAGCGCTTGCTGGAAGCCACGGTGGCGGCCTACCAGCGGTCCCTGACCATGACCCAGAATCAGTATCAGGCCGGGGTGTCCGGCAAGGATGCAGTCGCCCAGGCCCAGACCCAGCTGAAAAGCACCCAGGCCGACCTGATCGACCTGATCTGGCAGCGGGCGCAGTTCGAGAACGCCATCGCGGTGCTGATCGGTGTGCCGCCGGCCGAGTTCAACCTGGCAGAAAACACCCGTATTCCCGGCTTGCCCCAGGTACCCCTGGCGGTGCCCTCGCAACTGCTGGAGCGGCGTCCGGACATTGCCTCGGCTGAGCGTTCGGTGATCGCCGCCAACGCCAATATCGGTGTAGCCAAGGCCGCCTACTACCCCGACTTGACCCTGAGCCTGGCCGGTGGCTACAGCAGCAGTACCTACGCCGACTGGATCAGCCTGCCGAACCGGTTCTGGTCGGTGGGGCCCAAGCTCGCCATGACCCTGTTCGACGGTGGCCAGCGCTCGGCGGAAGTGGATCGCACTGAAGCGGCCTACGACCAGACCGTGGCCAAGTACCGACAGACCGTTCTCGACGGTTTCCGCGAGGTGGAGAACTACATGGTCCAGCTCAAGGTCCTGGAAGACGAGGCCGAGGTGCGTCAGCAGGCCCTGGATTCGGCACGGGAGGCCCTGCGCCTGACCGAGAACCAGTACAAGGCCGGATTGATCGCCTACCTGGACGTGGTCACCAGCCAGACCACCGCCTTGAGCAACGAGCGCAGCGTCCTCAGTCTGCTGCAGAGCCGGTTGATTGCCAGTGTGCAATTGATCGCCGCCATGGGCGGTGGCTGGGATGGTCAGTTGCAGGCCGACGAGCGGAAATAGGCCCGGGGGAAGCTAGCGAACCCGGTTTCCTGCCACCCTTGCAAGGCAAGGCCCTGCGACGAGCGCTGCCTTGCCTGCTGCAACGGGCTTCAAATGAGTGAGTCGATATCCAGATGGTAGGGCGCTCCCGCTACATGGCCGCCCAGCAACTCGGCTATCGCTTGTTCAGAGTCGTCGACTGGCGGCGCCATCATCGCCAATTGCTCCTGCACGGTGTTTTCCGGGTGATCCAGCCAACGCGGCAGGCCTTCGGCCAGCAATTGCGTTTGACCGGCGAAAGCACCGTACACATCGCTTTCGTCGATCCTGGTAACGCTCAATTCACGCAGACGTTGACGAGTCATGTCCAACGCATTGATTTCATTGCGCAGCCTGTCGACAGCGAGCACGCTCTGTTGAGAGCGCAGGTAGGCATCGGGCCGCCCCCACAGGCTGCGGTCCAGATCACGCAATTGCTGGGTGATACTGCCCAATGCCCCATCGATCCGACTGAACTCCCGCTCGGTCACCAAGGGGCGTTTGAACGCCTGTGACTCCTGCCAACGGCGCAGGGTGGCCCAGCAGTGAGGGATATAGCTGACGACCATCTTGTGATCGGCGTTATCCAGCAGTTGCCGCAGGAGCGAGCCACGCACCGGCAGGCCGTCGACTTCTTGCAAGACCCTGGCACAGCCCTGATCGAGAATGGTGCTACAACCCGGCGCCCAGAGAATCGCTGACTTGCGCCCTGCGCCAAAATCCACCGGCAGGAAGTGGCGCAACGTGCCGTGGTGGGCGTAGGGCTCGCCGGTAAAATTGATCAACCCGGTAATGAACAACGCCAAGCCCACCGGAGCATTGAACACCGTCACCGCCCCACGCGCCGCCAGCACCTTGGGCTTGGAAGTGCTCATCCAGGTGGCGGGGACACTCGGTACCGGATCGTTATGATTGACAAAGCGGTGGTGCACCAGGGCTTCGGCACCGCTGACAAAACGGGTATCGCCGACCCTTGGGCTGCCATAGGTGTAGAGCAGAATATTCGCTTCGTAGCGCTTACTCCGCCGCAGCATCTCGGAGAGTATCAGCGCCACGGCCCCGCCCAGGCTGTGCCCGGTGATCACGAGCTTTTGCCCGTTGTAGAACTTGTCCAGATAGCGGGCAACAAACCCGTAGGCCACTTTGGCCGCGCCATAAAAACCGTTATGCACCTTGCCTTCGCCCTCCTCGAAGGGCACTTGCTCGGCGTCCATATCACGCAACGCATCGGCCTTTTCCGCAGTGCCGCGCACGGCAATCAGAATCAGATCTTCGTGATGGGTGATATAGGCCTGGGTGTCCGTGCCGTCCTTATCCTGGCCGTCATCAAAGAAATGAATGTTGGCCGGGTTTTCCTGGGCTTCCCCCAGGCTCGGGTGATTGACCTCGGGGTACAACTGCGGGTCGAACGGGACAATTTCCAGGCGCCTGGAGTAAGGCACCTCTTCATACAGCGGGTAATAGGCTTTGCCGCCGGCCTGGTCGGCATCGACCTGCCACAACTCGGCAAAGGTCGGCAGCACGGCGCCAAACCAGTTACCGCTGCTGGGTTGCCCCGGAAAACTCACTCGCGGGCTATCCACCGGTTGAAAGCGCGGCTCTTGACCAAACCCGCTGTAACTCAAGGTCGCCAGCAGCGCCAGTTGGTAGAGGTTGAGCGCGCAAAACTGCGCGCCGGTCGACAGCATCGGCCGCAAGGCCCGCAGCGGTCGGACCTCCAGCACATGGTGGCGGTTGGGCAGCAAGGCAATGCCCTGGACCTTGGGCGACGGCGGGGCAAACCCCAGGTCAGCCATTGCACTGTCGGTCGACCTGTCGCCCTGCGCTGCCCCGCCATCGAGGAAACCCGTGGCCTGGGGCGGCTGTCGAAACAGCGAGTACACATGCCGATTGGGGGGAAAGTATCGCTCGACCATGGACGGCAAGTGGGCGTCATGCTCCACCAGCTCACGCACTTCGACCTGATAAAAACTGCCAGCCTCGGCTTGCGCCGGGTTGCTGCGAGTACGAGCCCCATCCTTGTTGAAAAACCGGGTGCTCTCGGCACGGACTTGTAGCTCGGTGATGGGGAGTGGGTAGTGCTTTCTCTCTTTCAAACGTACATATGTCTTGTCTTGCCCTTCGTAGGGCCGACTCAGTTTGAGCAGCACAGGTCCACAGTAGTGGTCCTCTACGCGACCCACGCCGTTGGCATCCAATCTGCCGGTATAGGTGACGTCTTCGTAATCAGTCGCTTCATAGGCCAGCCCCGCATAAGGCTTACCGTCACCGAACTCATCCACCAACTGAAAACTGGTCGCCTGGCCGCGCAATGGGCAGGTGTACATACGCCCCTCCATGGAGGGACCATCACCGGGCGGTAAAGACTTGAAGCTCATGGGCTCACTTCCTTGTTTTCACTACAGCCAGGGTAAATGCTGCAAATACGGCCATCGGGCATTCTGAAGGTGCTGAAATCGGTGTAGTTGCCGAAGCAAAAAGCATCTTGATCTTCAAAGTTATCGCCCATGCAACGCTTCCAACCACCCGGCACCTTGACCCACGTGTCTCCCATATAGGGTTCTTCCTCATCCGCCAACTTGATTTTCAAACGCACGGTTTTACCCGGCAGTTGGTCCAGGGTGTAAGCCGCAAAGGGTTGCCCTCGGGTCACCTTGCCCTGGGCATCGGTGCTTTTGCAGGTGAGGATTTTCGTGATGTAGCGCTTAGGGCCAATCGTCCGAAACAACCACTGACACTGACCCAGAATTTCACTTTCACCGGCAGCGTTGAAGGTGCCTCTATCAGCACTGCTCAAGTACTCACGCACCAGAATTTTTCCAAAGTCGCGGGTAAAATCCCACCGATCCTTGCCATAAGTTCCATTGATATAGAACTCAACGTACTGCAATACCAATGGGCAGCCGCTCACGGTTCTGCGCAGCACTATTTCGGAGTCGCGGGTATAGCTTTCCTGCCATTTTCTATTGATGCCGATTCGGGTGTTTTTACCACCGGGCACGCTGCATGTTTCGCCCGGAGCCGGAACGTAAGCAGCTGTGGCTTCGTAAGTGAAGTCCATGGGCAACTCGGCGCTCAAGGTAAAGCTGTCTGACTGGCCCGTGGCGGAACAGCCCATTGCCGAACCCAGGCAGCCAGTGAGGAACAAGCGTTGAACAAGCGTTTTCATACCGGCTCCTCACCCTGCCAATACAGGGCTTCCTGATAGAGGCGCGCAAAGTGTTGCGCCGGGGTTTCGTTGGGCTTGGGTTGCCAGGATGCAGGCGGGGCGTAACCCGGCGCTCGCAGGCTTTGGGTCAGCAGGAAATAGATCGCGTCGGGCTCCTGCCACTCCCACGTTCGGGCCAGATCGAGCTGGGTTCGTAGCCAGACATCGATGTTCTGCTGCTCGGCAAGCCCCGCCAGTGGCTCCGTGTGTTGGCGCATGAGATAACGACGGATATTGTCAAACTGCACAGCGGCGTAGGTGGCTTGTGGAGTGGGTATGTTCAGCCACGCTGGCTCAGCTGGCAGCGGATGAGTCCCGGGAGCGGGGTTATCGGTGACCTTCCATTGCTCGGTTTGCCAGTAGCACACACTGGCCATGGGCCCCAGGTAGCCGGAATAGTCTTCGGGCTGTAGAACAGCCAGGGCACGTGCCAGCACACGATTGTCGTGAAAACGGTACAGGGCTTGATTTGGGGGCTCGCCCGTTACCAATCGGTCTCGCCAATGTTGAGTCAGGGTATCCAGGTCGCTGTCCGAACCGCTGGCCAGCCAGCCCCAATCAGGTTCAAGCACCTTGATCAGGGCAAGCACCACCGGATGGTTCACCTGATCGATCTGAAATAGGTAAGGCCCGGCGCTTGCCAATGAGTGCGCCGGAGTTCCCAGATAAACCTCACGAAAGCGTTCGTTGCCCAGTTCCGCCACCAGAGCATCGCGTTCTTGCCGGTTACCATCGGAGTCCAGCAGCAGATAGATGCACCGCCCCATTCGGGATTGTTCATACCGCCATTGTTCGGGCGTATTCATGCAAGCTCTCCTGTATCGCACAGTCCCCGGCGACAGGCTTCGCACAATGGGCAGAGATCCAGGGACTGTTGCTTGCTCGCGTGCATGATGGAAAGTGGGTTGTCGATGATTGCCTGTGGCGTATCCGTCAAGGCCTCCAGGGCTTGCAGCGCTGCGACACCCGCCAACGGTGCACCACCAACGACAATCGGAACGCTGCTGAAGATCCCGCCCGAGCTGAGCACAATATGTTGCCCGCCCGCCTGAAGGGTCAGGCTCATGCCGGCATCGATCACCACGTTGGCGGCGTTGACCCGGGCCTGGGCGCCTGCCTGGATTACCCAGGTACCCGCCGCGGTGGTGCTGGCGCTGCCGCTGATGGAAAGCAACTCGTCACCGACAATCACGGTGTTGCGCAGGCCTTGGGTGGTGTGGGTTTCATCGCCCTGGATCAGGCTTGAGCTGTTGCCGTCGACCTGCGCGGAACGGTCGTTGCCGATCAGGCTGTGGCTATCCTGGGTGATTTGCTCTCGGCGCGAGTGGCCAATGCGGGTGTCGCTGTCGTTGAGGATCAGTTGTTCGAGATCCCGTTGCGCCCGCAGGAAGATCTTCTCCTGCCCGGCCCGGTCCTCGATCATCAGTTCGTTGTAGCCGCCACTGTTGGGGGTGCTGTGGCTACGCAGCACGGTCCGGCTTTTGTTCGCCGGCAAGGGATAGGGCACCGGAGTCGCCTTGTTGACCACACAACCGGTGATCAAGGGCTGGTCGGGGTCGCCTTCAAGGTAGGTCACCACCACCTCCATGCCGATCCGGGGAATGGTCACTGCACCAAAGCTCTCCCCAGCCCAACTGGATGAAACCCGCAACCAGCAACTGCTTTTGTCGCTATTGAGTTCTGCTCGGTCCCAGGGCAGCTCGACGCGGACCCTGCCATGGGCATCACAGAAAATCTCATGGTCCACAGGCCCGGTGACCCGTGCGGTCTGGCTCACCAGCAACGGTCTGCGCTTGGGCAGTGGTGGGCGCACAGGTACATCCCAGGGAATTGCCTTGAACTGGTTGCGGTAACCCTGAGTAAAACCTCCGTCAGCCGCAGAGTCGTGAGTGATGGCTTCTTCGAGGGCCTGAGGCTGCTTGCCGGTGTGATGAACGCTGAGCAGCAGCCACAAATCGTTGCAGGCGCGGCGCGGATGCTCGCTCAAGGTAAAGAAATGACCAGTGCGCAAGGTCGGCTGGTCACTCTCGCCTTCGGCCAATTGGTAGTCGGCGCGATGACTTTCCAGGGCGCGCTGAGTGAGATGCTTGCCACGTGCCTCGGCCGGCATCGACGCCGGATAGCGATAGTCCTCGAGCAGCGGGCCCTGTTGACTGGCGTGCCTGCTTTCCAGCAAACGGCTTGGCCGCTCAAGGTCATAGTCACGGCGCGTGACCACACGGGTGCGGGTGCTGAAGCGCTGGGAAAAACGCCTGATGACTGGGTGATCGGCGACGGTGCCGCTGCCGGGTTGAAAGGGCGTGACGCCGAGCTTGGGGAACCAGGTTTGATCCTCGCTGAACACCAGCAGGTGATCATCGATCGAGTGCTGGTGGTGCCAGGTGATTCCTTCCTCGGCGCACAGGCGCTGGATGAACTCAAAATCGCTTTCAGCGTATTGGGTGCAGTATTCGCGCTGTGGGGCATTGCCGATATGAAAGGTAAACACATCCGGCAAAATGCCATGCTCCTGGAGCACTTGAGCCACGATCTGCGGCACCGTCAGGTGCTGGAAAATCCGCTGGTTGTGACTGAACTGCAGGTAATGCAGCGCTGGCACCAGGGTCAGGTGGTAATGAGTCAGGCGCGTGCCGGACTCACCCACCTTCACCTCCTCGATGCGGCCATGCAGGCCCTCGCCGTTGAGGCTCAAGCGCAGAAAGGCGGGCTGGCAGAGCAGGCTTTGCAGATCGAAATCGGGTTTTTCGCTGACCAGTTCAACGTGGATCGCATACAAGGCGCTGATGGCTTCGAGGCCATCAAAGGCCAGCACTTGGAAATCGTGGCGGACGGAGGGAATAAAAAGCTCGAACTGTGCAGAGTCGGCCGGCGCGAACATGAGCTTGTCCTTAAGCTGGAAGGGGCAAAAAAACGCTTGGGAGAACGCTACCCGCAGATGCTAGAGAGAGGGGAGGCCGCTGAATATGGGATGATTCTTGAGGTCCAGGCGAAAGTGCTCTGGTTCCTGTAGTAAAAAGCGAAGCTGGAGCTAGGCCTGATCCAGACTCTGACCGGAGGTACTGCTCAAAGCACGCAAAGCCTTTGCCCACAAGGCCTGTAGGGGTATCAAGGGCCTGTGCCAGACGTTCTGTCTGGCTACTGGCTTTTTGCTCACTTTGTAGATGCGTTCTTCTACGCAATCAGTACAATCTGCGCTTTTGCCCGCCGAGCAAACTGTCGGCACAACGGCCCAGAGATGCCCCATGCTCATCGGTAGTTATTCCCCCGCACTGGTCGTGATTTCCATTTTTGTGGCGATCCTCGCCTCTTATACCGCTCTCGATCTCACGGGGCGTATTGCCACCACTACAGGCCGTGCGGCCCATCTGTGGATGTGTGGCGGAGCGCTGGCCATGGGCGTTGGCGTGTGGTCGATGCACTTTATCGGCATGCTTGCGTTCGAGCTGCCCATCGACCTGGGCTACGACACCGTGCTGACCGCCTTGTCGTTGCTGATTTCGATCCTGTCCTGCGGTTTTGCCCTGTGGCTGGTGAGTCAGCCGCGCCTGCCGCTGGGGCAGTTGCTGTTCGGCGCCTTGATCATGGGCGCGGGCATCAGCGGCATGCATTACACCGGTATGGCGGCCTTGCGCATGCAGCCGGGCATCGACTACGACCCGAGCCTGTTCGGTGCCTCGCTGCTGATCGCCTTTGGTGCTTCGCTGGCGGCGCTGTGGATTGCCTTTCGTCTGCGCCAGAACACGCCCCATGTTCGGCTTGCGCGTACCGGCGCGGCGATTGTGATGGGGGTTGCCATCGTCGGCATGCACTACACCGGCATGGCCGCGGCGCGGTTTGCCGATGGCAGTTTCTGTGGGGCGGTGGGCAACGGCCTGAGCGGCAAGGGCCTGGACAATCTGGTGCTGATCACCACCCTGGCGGTGCTGATCATCGCCTTGCTGACCTCGGTGCTGGACGCGCGTCTGGAAGCCCGCACCGCGGTGCTGGCGCAGTCCTTGACCGAGGCCAACAAGGAGCTGACCCAGTTGGCCCTGCACGACACCCTGACCGGTTTGCCCAACCGTATCCTGCTGGCGGACCGCATCGATCAGGCCATGCACCGGGTCACCGCCCATGGTGGCTGCTTTGCGCTGATGTTCATCGATCTGGACGGCTTCAAGCCGGTCAATGACGCCTTCGGCCACCACATGGGTGACCAGTTGCTGCGCGAAGTGGCCCAGCGCCTGCGCGAGGACCTGCGCAGCGAAGACACCCTGGCGCGGATCGGTGGCGACGAGTTCGTGCTGTTGGTGCAGCTCGACGAGCCGGAAGATGCCTTGCGCCTGGCGGCGCGCCAGGTGGGCCTGGTGTCCCGTTCGTTCCGCGTGGCCGACCACGACTTGCAGATTTCCGCCAGCATCGGCATTGCGGTGTACCCCGGCAATGGTCTGACCGCCCAGGAACTGTTGATGAACGCCGACGCGGCCATGTATCACGCCAAGGCCACCGGCAAGAACGGCTACAGTTTTTTCGACGCTTCGATGAACACCAATGCCCGGCGTCAACTGCAGTTGCTTCAGGACCTGCGCAATGCCCTGGAGCATCATCAGTTCCGCCTGTATTACCAGCCCAAGTTCGATGCCAGCAATGGTCGTCCGGTGGGGGCCGAGGCCTTGTTGCGCTGGGAGCACCCGCAGCACGGCATGCTGCTGCCGGACAAGTTCATCGAGCTGGCGGAGAAGAGCGGGCTGATCATCGCCATCGGCGACTGGGTGCTGCAGGAAGCCTGCCGGCAGATGCGCGAGTGGTATGTCCTGGGCTATACCCACTGGCGGATCGCGGTGAACCTCTCGGCCCTGCAGTTCTGTCATGTGGGCCTGGTCAAGAGCGTGCAGGGTGCCCTGCAGCGCTATCAATTGCCGGCCAATAACCTGACCCTGGAAATTACCGAGACAACGGCGATGAACGACGCCGATGTCAGCATGATCGTCCTGCAGCAGTTGGCGGACATGGGCGTGGACCTGTCCATCGACGACTTCGGTACCGGCTATTCGAGCCTGATGTACCTCAAGCGTCTGCCGGCCAACGAATTGAAGATCGACCGTGGTTTTGTCCGCGACCTGGAGCATGACAGCGACGACGCGGCCATCGTCTCGGCGATTGTCGCCCTGGGCCAGGCCCTGGGCCTGCGTATTGTCGCCGAGGGCGTGGAGACCGGGGTGCAGCAGACCTTCCTCACCCAGCTGGGCTGCGACTCGTTGCAAGGCTATTACCTGGGCCACCCGCTGCCACCCGAAGGCTTCATGCAGGGCATTCAGCTGGCTGAACACAAGTCCTGACTACGGCCCTGAGCGCGTACCTGGGCTGCAGTTGCTGCGACCTTTGGATAGGGGCTGATTGATGTCACTGCGGTTTTCATCGCTGCCGGTGCAGTGTTTAATGACGGGCGTTGAAACGATCAGTCAGGGAGTCGGCAGCATGGACAAAGTCATCGTCATCACCGGTGGCGGGCGGGGAATCGGCGCAGCCACGGCGTTGTTGGCTGCTCAGCAGGGTTTCAAGGTTTGCATCAACTATCAGGCCGACGAACAGTCGGCCCTGCAGGTACTGGAACAGATCCGCGCCCTGGGCGCCCAGGCCATTGCGGTGCGGGCCGATGTCAGCATCGAAGACGAGGTCATTGGCCTGTTTCACCGGGTCGACAACGAACTGGGCCGGGTCACCGCCCTGGTCAACAATGCCGGCACCGTGGGGCACAAGTCCCGTCTCGACGAAATGTCCGAATTTCGTATCCAGAAGATCATGAAGACCAATGTCATGGGGCCGATCCTCTGCGCCAAGCACGCGGTGCTGCGCATGTCGCCGCGCCATGGCGGGCAGGGCGGCAGCATCGTCAACGTGTCGTCGGTGGCGGCGCGCCTGGGTTCTCCCGGCGAGTATGTCGACTACGCCGCGTCCAAGGGCGCGCTGGACACCTTTACCATTGGCCTGTCCAAGGAAGTGGCGGGCGAGGGCATCCGCGTCAATGCGGTGCGCCCGGGCTACATCTACACCGATTTTCACGCCCTGAGCGGCGATGCCGACCGGGTCAGCAAACTGGAAACTGCCATTCCCATGGGCCGTGGCGGCCGCCCGGACGAAGTGGCCGAAGCGATTGTCTGGCTGCTGTCGGACAAAGCCTCCTATGCCACCGGCACCTTCCTCGACCTGGGCGGCGGCCGCTGAGCCCCTCCGATTGACCGCAGGAGCCGGCTTGCCGGCGAAGCGGCCCTTGAGTCTTGCGCCGCGCTTGCGGACGCCTTCGCTGGCAAGCCAGCTCCTACGGTTTCCCTCCGAGCTTCTGGCCTAACCCGCAGGAGCCGGCTTGCCGGCGAAGCGGCCCTTGAGTCTTGCGCCGCGCTTGCGGATGCCTTCGCTGGCAGGCCAGCTCCTACATTCCCTGGCGTCGGCCGGGGCCGATCAGCAAGGCCAGCAACAGCCCCAGCACGCTGATGCCAAAGCTCATCGCCAATGGCATTACGTAACCCAGAGTTTCCTCCGGGCGGGTGCAGCTGTAGCCAAATCCATAGCCTTGTTCATCCGCCCAGACGCCCGGTGTGGCGCTCACGTCCACTGGCGCTGAAGGCTCGGGTTGCTCATTGGAGAACCCCAGGTTCGAATGGCTCGCGCTGCGCATCGCCAGCTGTTCGATGGCCTGCAACTGGGCGTCGTTACAGCGGTTCTGCGCCCAGCTGCCGACCACCACCAGGGCAGACAGCAGAAGCAGCAGCGGCACCGGGTAATAACGCCGGGTCCGCAGCAGGGGCGCTACCAGCAGCCCGGCCAGGAAGCCGGCCAGCAGCAGATTGGCCCAGTACCACCCTCCGCCTTCCCAGCTTGGCGGCATCAGGTGCACCAGCAGCGGGGGCAGCACAACGCGAGCGAACAGCAGGCACAGGGTGGCCGCGAGCAGGGTGATCAGCAGGGTCTTGATCCAGGACTTCATGGGCAATGCATAACCTGTGTGGAGGGGAGGTAGACGGGGCGTATCAGTCTTGTGCCGCTCGCTGGGGTATCGGCGGCGGGGTAAAGCGCCGGGCGTATTCGAGCAGGTCCCGGGGGAAGACCATGTGCTCTACCGCGCTGTCATCCAGGCCGTAGAGGTAGGCCACCGCCGCGGCTTCAAAGGCCCAGTAGCCGAAGTAGGATTCACCGTCCAGGTGGGAGTCGTGCCATGGGGCCTGCTCGAACGCTTCATACCACTGGTCGCAGTACTCCACCAGCAGCGCTCGGGACTCGTCCGCTTGATCGCAGTAGATGGCCCTGATCAGCGGCGTGTAGACCGGGTGGTACCACTCATCGATGTCTGCGCGGTCCGGCAGGCAAGGCTTGAGCAGGTCCTCGATCAGGGTGTCCTCGGCGTGGTAGCCGGCGCGGTCCTGCAGCGCCACCATCCGGGGCAGCAGGTCGCGGCGTTGCAGCAGGATGCACAGGCTGATGACCTGCACGTATTCCTCGTACTGGTCGAGGTAGTCCTCGATGTTCAGCGGCGCGATATCCGGCATTTCATTGCACAGGGCCAGGGTGCGCTGATGCTCCTCGTAGCTGGCGATCAGTGCGTCCAGCTCCTGGGCCAGCTCAGGCATGGCCTTGCCGCCGGTGTAGCCCAGGATCAGATGGTCCAGGCGTGCTCGCTTGACCTCCCAGGCCTTGAGCGAGGCTTCCTGCCCGGGGTAGTCCTCTTCCATAGAATGTGACTGCCAATGGGCTTCGGTACCCACCAGGAACTCCAGGAGGGTGTGGTACTGCTTCGGGTCGAGAAACACTTGCCTGCGTTGCATGTCAGTACCTGGCCTCAGTGGAAGGGCATCGGCGGCGGGGTAAAGCGTCGGGCGTATTCAAGCATCTCCCGGGGGAAGATCATGTGCTTTACCGCACTGTCGTCCAGGCCGTACAGGTAGGCCACCGCCGCCGCTTCAAAGGCCCAGTAGCCGAAGTAGGAACCCTCGTCGCCGTTCAGGTGGCTGTCGTGCCATGGGGCCTGCTCGAACGCCTCGTACCACTGGTTGCAGTACTCCACCAGCAGTTCCCGGGGTTCCTCCGGGTCTTCGGTGTAGATGGCTCTGATCAGGGGCGTGGAAACGTCGTGGAACCACTGATCAACGTCTTCGCGATCAGGCAGATAGGCCTTGAGCAGGTCCTCGATCAGGGTGTCCTGGCCGCCAAAGCCGGCGCGGTCCTGCAACGACACCATGCGCGGCAGCAGGTCGCTGCGCTGCAGCAGGATGCACAGGCTGATCACCTGAACATATTCCTCGTACTCGTCGGGGTAGTCTTCGATGTTCAGTGGCGCGATATCTGGCTGTTCCTCATAGCACCCCATCTTGCGCTGGTAGTCTTCGTAGCCTTCGATCACCCCGTCCAGTTCCTGGGCCAGTTGCTCCATGGGCGCACCACCGGTGTAGCCCAGGATCAAGTGGTGCAGGCGCGCGCGGCGGACACTGGAGGCCTTGAGGGAGGCTTCCTGCTCGGGGCTGTCGGCCATCATCGAGTGGGTCTGCCAGTGGGCCTCTTCGCCGGCCAGGCTTTCGAGGTAGTCGTGGTACTGCTTGTGGCTGAGAAACACTTGTCTGCGGTTCATGTCGGTGCCTTGGCTCGGTAGACGCGAATCAGGGAAAAGGGCGCCCGCGAGCGGCGAGGCCCGCAGGGCTTGGTCCAGGAACTGGTGGGCCATTCATCGCCGGCAGGGGGCGGCGTCTAGCCAGGCGCGCTTCAGTCCTGCGCCGCCGGTTGGGGAATCGGTGGCGGGGTGAAGCGCCGGGCGTAGTCGAGCATGTCCTGGGGGAAGACCATATGCTTCACCGCGCTGTCGTCCAGGCCGTACAGGTAGGCCACCGCCGCTGCTTCAAAGGCCCAGTAGCCGAAGTAGGAACCCTCGTCGCCGTCCAGGTGGCTGTCGTACCACGAGGCGTGCTCGAAGGACTGGTACCACTGGTTGCAGTACTCCACCAGGAGCTCCCGAGGCTCGTCCGGGTCTTCGCTGTAGATCGCCCAGATCAGGGGCGAGTAGAGGGTGTGGTACCACTCATCGAGGTCGGCGCGATCCGGCAGGTAGGGCTTGAGCAGATCCTCGATCAGGGTGTCCTCGGCATGGTAGCCGGCACGGTCCTGCAACAGCGCCACCCGCGGCAGCAGGTCGCCGCGCTGCAGCAGGATGCACAGGCTGATGACCTGTACATATTCCTCGTAATCGTGGGGGTAGTCGTCGATGTTCAGCGGCGCGATATTCGGCAGTTCTTCACAAAGTCCCAGCTTGCGCTGGTAGTCCTCGTAGCCTTCGATCACCCCGTCCAGCTCCTGGGCCAAGGCCTCCATGGACGCACCACCGGTGTAGTTCAGGATCAGATGATGCAGGCGTGCGTCCTTGACTTCCGCGGCCTTGAGGGCGGCTTCCTGCTCGGGGCTGTCGGCCGTCATCGAGTGCATCTGCCAGCGGGCTTCGGTGCCCGCCAGGCTTTGCAGGTAGCGGTGGTAATGGGCGTGGCTGAGAAACACTTGTCTGCGGTTCATTCGGTGCCTGGCTTCAGTAGACGGGAATCAGGGTGAAGGGCGCCTTGCGCTGCGAGGCTTCCAGCATCAGGGTCGGCAGGTCGACCTCGGCCGGCTCCAGTTCCAGCTCTTCCAGCTCTTCTTCCAGTTGCTGCGGATCGGCCGCCAGGGCCTTGATTGGCAGGCGCAGATAGGGCCGCGGGTCTTCCCCGTAGTAAATCTTCACCGGGCCTTCAGGGATGCCTTCCAGGCGGGCAAAACCTTCTTCGTCGAGGTTGCCCTCGGCTTGCGAGCCGTCACTGAACACCGCTCGGTAGGCGGCGCCGGGCACCGGTTCCAGGTTGGGGTAGTGCAGGTTCAGCTCCAGCCAGTGGCCTTCACCGGTGAGGTGTTCAAGACCCTGGTTGATGTTCTGGGCGATGCTCGCCGCGTCGTGGGCCCCGGGTTGTGGCGCGGGGGTGAGGGTCGTTGTGCGCGGTTCCAGGGAGGACTGTGGCTTGGGCACCAGAGCCGGGCCGCTGCTGTGGGCGGCGGCCGAGTTGTTGCGCTGCTCGGCGATCCAGGGGGCGATGCGTTCTTGCACCGACACCATGAGGAACTCAGTGTGTTCCTGGGCTTCGTTGAGGTTGTGGATCACCAGACGTTGCTGCTGGGCCGTTAGGTTGTTGAAGATCGAGGAGGCGCGCACGCCGCTGATGATCTCGGGCAGTTCCTCGGCCAGGCGCACTGGGTCCAGGCACTTTTCCAGCAACTGTTCGGGGCTGGTCTTCAGACGGCAGGCCAGCAGGGTGTAGCGGATCAGGTCGAAGAGCTTTTCGGCGTGGCGCTGGGGGGCGCGGTTGATCAGGCGCAGGAGGATCTTCAGGCCTTGCCCGGGGCCGGGAATCCAGCCGATCAGGGCCAGGGCCAGGTCGAAGAAGGCATCTTCCTCGTCCTTGGGGTTGTTGATGGCGTCCAGCTCGAAGATCGCCTGGATGCAGTCGTAGGCGTTGAGTTCCTGGGTCAGCAGTGGCAGGCGGCCGCGCTCGATGGCCTTGATCAGTTCGGTCTTGGCCTCTGGGTAGTCGTCGTAATACAGGTCTTCGACCATGACGTGTTCCTTTCCCTGGAAAATTGGAGCGCGGATGCTGAATGAATTGAGGGGGTGGGGCAAGGTGCTTTGGCGGTTTTTTTATGTTGGGAGGTGTTCATTGTTGTGGTTATGGGGGGCGTTTGGTTTTGTGTGGGTGGTGAGGGGGCATATCCGTTGCTGCGGGTGGGGCGGGTGGCGGTTTCGCCCTTACGGCGAGTCACTTTGGGGCCCCAAAGTAACCAAAGGGCTTTGCCCCTCCACTCGGTGCCTCGCCTAGGCTCGGCATGCCCGGCATTGATCCGTGGGCCGCCGCCACCGGCCATCCCTGGCCGGGTGGCGGCTAACCCGGCATCCCTGCCGGGTTACCCACGGATCAATGCCTGCGTTCGGCCATCGTGGTTAACGGGGCGCTCAGATCAAGATCAAAATCAAGAGCGCGACGGCGGCCTTGCGGCCGGCCTGAAGCTGGCGCGGTGTGTAGCGCCCCATGTAGGAGCTGGCTTGCCAGCGAAGACGTCGGCCCGGGCGGAGCAGGGCTTGCGGGCGCTTTCGCTGGTAAGCCAGCCGCAAATGCGCGGGCTGGTGGGGCGGTTGTGCTCAGAAGGAGCGGATGATGCGGCCCAGGGTTTCCATAGCCTGTTCCGCCGCTTCGTTCCACGGGCTGCCGTAGTTCAGGCGGATGCAGTTGCGAAAGCGCTGGGTCGGGGAAAAGATCGGCCCTGGGGCGATGCTGATGCCTTGGGCCAGGGCCATCTGGAACAATTTCAGTGAGTCCATCTGCGGTGGCAGTTCCAGCCACAGGAAATAGCCGCCCGCCGGCTGGCTGACTCGGGTCTGCGCCGGGAAATAGCGGGCAATCGCTGCCAGCATGGCGCTCTGCTGTTCTTCCAGGGCATAGCGCAGTTTGCGCAGATGGCGGTCGTAGCCGCCGTGCTGCAGGTAGTCGGCAATCGCCGCCTGGGCCGGCATCGAGGCGCACAGCGAGGTCATCAGTTTCAGGCGCTCGATTTTCTGCGCGTAACGCCCGGCGGCGACCCAGCCGATGCGGTAGCCCGGGGCCAGGCTCTTGGCGAACGAGCCGCAGTGCATCACCAGGCCCTCGGTGTCGAAGGCCTTGGCCGGTTTTGGCGCTTGCTGGCCGTAGTACAGCTCGGCGTAGACGTCGTCTTCGATCAGCGGCACTTGATGCTGGCGCAGCAGCTCCACCAGCTCCTGCTTCTTGGCCTCGGGCATGCTCGCGCCCATGGGGTTCTGGAAGTTGGTCATGCACCAGCAGGCCTTGATCGGGTGCCGCTCCAGGGTCTGGGCCAGGACTCCGAGGTCGATGCCGTCCCGCGGGTGCACGGGAATTTCCACCGCCTTGAGCTTGAGCCGTTCCAGCACTTGCAGGCTGGCATAGAAGGCCGGGGCTTCGATGGCCACCAGATCGCCCGGCTCGGTCACGGCCTGCAGGCACAGGTTCAGGGCCTCCAGGGCGCCGTTGGTGATCAGCAGCTCCTCCATGGGCAGCATCAGCCCGGCCACCATGTAGCGCAGGGCGATCTGGCGGCGCAGTTGCGGGTTGCCTGGGGACATGTCGGTGACCACCACCCGCGGGTCCATCTCGCGGCTGGCGCTGGCCAGGGAGCGGGACAGGCGTTGCAGGGGGAACAGGGTCGGGCTGGGGAAAGCCGAGCCGAAGGGCACGGTGCTCGGGTCCTTGATCGAGTCGAGCACCGAGAACACCAGTTCGCTGACATCGACTTCGGTGGATTCGTTGACTTCGCTGCTGATCACCGGCTCTGAGAACGGGCTGGGTGCGTGAGCATTGACGAAGTAGCCGGAGCGCGGGCGGGCACGGATCAGGCCGCGACGCTCCAGCAGGTAGTAGGCCTGAAACACCGTTGACGGGCTGACCCCATAGGTCTGGCTGGCGTAGCGCACCGAAGGCACGCGCTGGCCGGGGCCCAGGACTCCGGAGCGGATCAGTTCGGCGATGTCGTCGGCGAATTTTTCGTAGCGTTTCATCTGCGGTGCAAGATCCAGTCTGGTCATCGGGTCTAGGTGTTCAGATTCGCAAGGGAAGGCTCGACGACCATGGATGGGCCCATGGCGGCGTCGAGTACAGAGTTCCCGTGGCTCAGGGACGGCAGCAGGCTCCCTGGCCACGGCATTCTAGTGGCTCAGCGGTTCATCGGCGCAACAAAACGGCTCTTGGCGATGGCGTAGACGCTTGGCTCATCGCTGTCGGCGACCTTGAAGCTGATGGCCTGGGAGCTGCTTTGGGCACGATCCTGGGTCATGGCCACCGAGACCGGCAGGTCGGTGATTTCTCCCGGGGCCAGGCTCAGTTCGGTCTTGCCCTGCAGTTCGAAGCCATCGCCATCCACCAGGGCCAGGCGGTAGTTCTGGCGTTCCTGGGTCTTGTTGATGATCTTCAGGCTGTAGATGTTCTCGATCTGCCCCAGGGCGTTTTCGCGGAACAGACCACGGTCCTTGCTCACGTCCAGGGACACCATCGGCCGTTGTACCAGGGCCAGCGCCAGGGCGCCGATCATCACCAGCAGCACTGCGCTGTAGCCCACCAGGCGCGGCCGCAGTAGGTGAGTCTTGCCCCCTTGCAGTTGGTGTTCCGAGGTGTAGGCAATCAGGCCCCGGGCATAGCCCATCTTGTCCATGATCGAGTCGCAGGCGTCGATGCAGGCAGCGCAGCCGATGCATTCCATCTGCAGGCCGTCGCGAATGTCGATACCGGTAGGGCACACCTGCACGCACACCTGGCAGTCGATGCAGTCGCCCAGGCCGACGTCGGCAGGCTTCACATCGCGCTTGCGCGGGCCGCGGCTTTCACCGCGCACCGGGTTGTAGGAGATGGTCAGGGTGTCCTTGTCGAACATCACGCTCTGGAAGCGTGCATAGGGGCACATGTGCATGCACACCGCCTCGCGCAGCCAGCCGGCGTTGATGTAGGTGGCCGCGGCGAAGAACAGCACCCAGAACAGGCTCAGGCCACCGATCTGCAGGGTCAGCAGCTCCTGGGCCAGGGGGCGGATTGGGGTGAAGTAGCCGACGAAGGTCAGGCCGGTGAGCAGGCTGATGCCCAGCCACAAGGTGTGTTTCATCGCCCGGCGGACCAGCTTGTTCAGCCCCCAGGGCGCGGCTTGTAGCTTGATTCGCTGGTTGCGCTCACCCTCGGTGACCTTTTCGCACCACATGAACAGCCAGGTCCACGAACTTTGCGGGCAGGTGTAGCCGCACCAGACCCGGCCGGCGAACACCGTGATGGCGAACAGGCCGAAGGCACAGATGATCAGCAGCGCCGAGAGGAGGATGAAGTCCTGGGGCCAGAAGGTCGCGCCAAAGATGTGGAACTTGCTTTGCGCCAGGTCCCAGAGCACCGCCTGACGGCCGCCCCAGTTCAACCAGACGGTGCCGAAGAACAGCAGGAACAGGAAGCCCGCGCCGGTCATGCGCAGGGTGCGGAACAAACCGCTGAAGCTACGGGTGTAAACGTGTTTGTCGGTGGTCTTCGTCTTCATCTGTTTGGGTTGTGAAGGTTCGAAGTTCTCTACTAATCGGACGGGGATTCTTTCGCTCATGGTCGTTCGCTCATCAGCCTCCATCAGGCCCGGCAACTATGACCATGGATCTGTTTGCATAACAGACTCAGCTATTTGATAAAAAACCGTATCAGATGAGCTTTTACGGTGCCCCTGCGACAACTTGCTGCACCCCCTCAAGCGCCACCAGGGAAGGCCGCAGGGGCCTCTGGCACAGGCCTTCGCGGCGAGCCCTGATCCAGATCAGTCAAATCACCGAATCACCGTCGGTGGCCTTCAGATGGCGCCGACCGTCGGTGGCGCCTGCTACGGTCAAAGCATCGGCTTCTGCTTCGGTGATGTAGATGCGTTCTCCCGCCAGGTCCACCGCCGACATGGATTTGGCACCGTCGGTGATGACGGTAAGAGCACTGGCGGGCAGGTGTTGGTGGAGGGTGTCAGTGTCGATGTAGCAGGTCTGGTTTTCGATGCGCAGGCTCATGATGCGTACCTCTTGGCAATGGGCATACAGATTAGGCTGCGGGGCCTGGCCGGGGTTCGGCAGCGGCGATCAACGGTGGCCGTTGCGGGCCTGCTTGCGCAGGAGTCCGCGTGCAGGAGCCTGCTTGCCGGCGAACGGTCGCGGCACGAGGGCGGCGATCTGACAGGCGCTTTCCCCGGCGTACCGGCTCCTACGGTGTTAGCGCAGACGCTTATCTATGCTTGACCACCACGGGCGGCATGGTGCTGGGCGGGTCGCCCTTGGGCGGCGGGGTGGTTTCCGGAGGTTCCTGCTCGGGAACCGGTTGCGGCTCGCTGGGGGGCAGGGTCGGTTGGTCGATGTTCGGATCGGGAGTTTCTGCCGGGATCGGGATGTTCATCGCTGTGGCCTCCTTTGTGCTTGTCGATGCACGGGCTCCTTCGGTGGACCCTGGGAGCGCGGAATTGATTCCCGTCGATTTCGCCGCCAATCGCGGTGAACTTTCGCCGATGCCTGTGGCTCGGAAACTAGGTGCATTGATTCATCGGGGCGCTGACCGCCCTCCAACCAGAGCGTCCATGGCGCGTTAAAGGGGTGATGCTCAATGACAGCAGAAAAACCGACCGAACAGCAATACCAGGCGCAGGTGCCCTTGTCTCAGGCCTTGTTGCTGCCGCGCATTGCCATCGAGAACACCCGCCCGGTGCTCGATGGTGGGCAGTTCGCGGTCAAGGCGGTGGCCGGCCAGGAGATCGAGGTGACGTGCAAGGTGTTCGCCGACGGCCACGACAAGCTGGCCGTGCGGGTACGCTGGCGCGACGAGCAGCAGGAGGCCTGGGACAGCCAGGCCCTTGAGGACCAGGGCAACGATGGCTGGCTGGGGCACTTTCCCGTGCCAACCGTGGGCCGCTATCGCTTTTGTATCGAAGCCTGGATCGATCAATTCGCCAGTTTCTGTTACGAGCTGGAGAAAAAACACCTGGCCGGGGTGCCGGTGAGCCTGGAGCTGCAAGAGGGACGCAACCAGGTGCAGCAAGCCGCCGAGCGCAGCGAAGGGCCGTTGCGCGAGCGGTTGCTGGCGCTGCAGCAACAGCTTGCCGGCTTGCTGGAGACCGAACAGGTCGCCCTGTTTCTCAGGGATTCCAGTGCCCGGCTGATGGCCGAGGCCGATCACCGGCCCTATCTGAGCCTGAGCCCCGAATACCCACTGGATGTGGAGCGGGTGCAGGCGCAGTTCGCCAGCTGGTACGAGCTGTTTCCCCGCTCGATCACCGACCATCCGTCCCGCCATGGCACCTTCAACGACGTCCACTCGCGGCTGTCGATGATCCATGACATGGGCTTCGATGTGCTGTATTTCCCGCCGATCCATCCCATTGGCCGCAGCCACCGCAAGGGGCGCAACAACGCGTTGACGGCGGGCCCGGACGACCTCGGCAGTCCCTATGCGATCGGCAGCGAGGAGGGCGGTCACGAGGCGATCCATCCACAGTTGGGCAGCCTGGATGACTTCCGCCGGTTGGTGGCTGCCGCTGCCGACCACGGCCTGGAGATCGCCCTGGATTTCGCCATCCAGTGTTCCCAGGACCATCCCTGGCTCAAGCAGCACCCGGGTTGGTTCAACTGGCGCTCGGACGGCACCATCAAGTACGCCGAGAACCCACCGAAGAAGTACCAGGACATCGTCAACGTCGACTTCTATGCCGCCGATGCCATACCCGGCCTGTGGCTGGAACTGCGGGACATCGTCATCGGCTGGGTCGAGGAGGGGGTCAAGACCTTTCGCGTGGACAACCCCCACACCAAGCCGCTGCCGTTCTGGCAATGGCTGATTGGCGACGTGCGCCGCCAGTACCCGGAGGTGATCTTCCTCGCCGAGGCCTTCACCACCCCGGCGATGATGGCGCGCCTGGGCAAGGTCGGTTACACCCAGAGCTACACCTACTTCACCTGGCGCAACACCAAGAGCGAGCTGGCCAGCTACTTCGCCGAACTCAATCAGCCGCCGTGGCGCGACTGCTTCCGGCCCAACTTCTTCGTCAACACCCCGGACATCAATCCGGCGTTTCTGCATGACTCGGGGCGTCCGGGATTCCTTATCCGCGCGGTGCTGGCCAGCATGGGTTCGGGGCTGTGGGGCATGTACTCCGGGTTTGAACTGTGCGAATCGGCACCGGTGCCGGGCAAGGAGGAGTACCTGGATTCGGAGAAGTACGAGATCCGGCCCCGGGATTTCAACGCAGCCGGCAACATCATTGCCGAGATCGCCCAGCTCAACCGCATCCGCCGGCAGAACCCGGCGCTGCACAGTCACCTGGGGCTCAAGCTGTACAACGCCTGGAACGATCAGATCCTGTACTTCGGCAAACGCAGCGCCGAGGGCGGCAACTTCGTCCTGGTGGCGGTCAGCCTCGATCCTTTCAATGCCCAGGAGGCGCACTTCGAACTGCCGCTGTGGGAGCTGGGGCTGGCTGACGCCGCCGCCACCCAGGGAGAGGACCTCATGAACGGCCATCGCTGGACCTGGTACGGCAAGACCCAATTCATGCGCCTGGAACCGGCGCAGCCCTTCGGCATCTGGCGCATCAGTCCCCTGTAGGAGCCGGCTTGCCGGCGAAGAGGCCCATGAGCCTTGCGCCGGGCTGGCTGACGCCTTCGCTGGCAAGCCAGCTCCTACGGTTGTCGTGGCGCATCGGCAGGTGCGTCGGCGCTCATTCATTTTTCAGGAGTCCGAGATGGCCAAGAAACCCCGCTCAGCGACCTTTATCAAGGACCCGCTCTGGTACAAGGACGCGGTGATCTACCAGGTGCATGTGAAGTCCTATTTCGATTCCAACAACGACGGGATCGGCGACTTTCCCGGGCTGATCGCCAAGCTCGACTACATCAAGGACCTGGGGGTCAACACCATCTGGCTGTTGCCGTTCTACCCCTCGCCACGGCGTGACGACGGCTACGACATCGCCGAGTACCGCGGAGTCAGCCCCGACTTCGGAACCCTGGCCGACGCCCGGCGCTTTATCGCCGAGGCCCACAAGCGCGAGCTGCGGGTGATCACCGAACTGGTGATCAATCACACCTCGGACCAGCACCCCTGGTTCCAGCGGGCGCGCAAGGCAAGGCCCGGTTCGGCGGCGCGCAACTTCTACGTGTGGTCCGACGACGATCAGAAGTACGCCGGTACGCGGATCATTTTCCTGGATACCGAAACGTCCAACTGGACCTGGGACTCGGTGGCCGGCCAGTACTTCTGGCACCGCTTTTATTCCCACCAGCCGGACCTCAACTTCGACAACCCCCAGGTGATGAAGGCGGTGCTCTCGGTGATGCGCTATTGGCTGGACATGGGCATCGACGGCCTGCGCCTGGACGCCATTCCCTACCTGATCGAGCGCGATGGCACCCACAACGAGAACCTGCCCGAGACCCACGACGTGCTCAAGCAGATTCGCGCCGAGATCGACGCCCACTACCCGGACCGCATGCTCCTGGCCGAGGCCAACCAGTGGCCGGAAGACACCCAGCTGTACTTTGGTCAATCAACCAATGGCAACGACGGCGACGAATGCCACATGGCCTTCCACTTCCCGTTGATGCCGCGCATGTACATGGCCCTGGCCCAGGAAGACCGGTTCCCCATCACCGATATCCTGCGCCAGACCCCGGAGATTCCGGCCAACTGCCAATGGGCGATCTTTCTGCGCAACCACGATGAACTGACCCTGGAAATGGTCACCGACAAGGAGCGCGACTACCTGTGGAACTACTACGCCGCCGACCGTCGGGCGCGGATCAATCTGGGGATTCGTCGGCGCCTGGCGCCGCTGATGGAACGAGACCGGCGCCGCATCGAATTGCTCAACAGCCTGCTGCTGTCGATGCCCGGCACCCCGACCCTGTATTACGGCGACGAGATCGGCATGGGCGACAACATCTACCTGGGTGACCGCGACGGTGTGCGCACGCCGATGCAATGGTCCATCGACCGTAACGGCGGCTTTTCCCGCGCGGACCCGGCGAGCCTGGTGCTGCCGCCGATCATGGACCCGCTGTATGGCTATCAGTCGGTCAACGTCGAAACCCAGTCCGGCGATCCCCATTCCCTGCTCAACTGGACCCGGCGCATGCTGGCGGTGCGCAAGCAGTCCAAGGCCTTTGGCCGGGGCACGCTGAAGATGCTGTCGCCGAGCAACCGGCGGATTCTGGCCTATACCCGGGAATACACCGGGCCTGACGGCAAGCAGGAGATCATCCTCTGCGTGGCCAACGTCTCGCGCAGCGCCCAGGCGGCGGAACTGGACCTGTCGGCCTTCGCCGGCATGGTGCCGGTGGAGATGCTCGGCGGAAATGCCTTTCCCCCCATCGGCCAGTTGCATTTCCTCCTGACCCTGGCGCCTTACGGCTTCTACTGGTTTGTCCTGGCGGCGGAAAACCAGATGCCCAGTTGGCATGTGAAACCGGCCCAGAGCCTGCCGGACTTCACCACCCTGGTGCTGAAAAAACGCCTCGAAGAATTGCTCGAAGCGCCCTCGCGCACCACGCTGGAGCACAACGTCTTGCCCCACTGGCTGCCCAAGCGCCGCTGGTTCGCCGGCAAGGACAGCGCCATTGAGCAGGTACAGATTGCCTACGGTGCAGGTTTTGGCGACCCCCAGCATCCCGTGCTGCTCAGCGAGATCGAGGTCACCAGCGACGGGCAGAGCCAGCGCTATCAACTGCCCTTCGGCCTGCTCGCCGAAGAGCAGCTCGGCAGTGCCTTGCCTCAGCAACTGGCCATGGCCCGGGTGCGTCGCGGACGCCAGGTCGGGCTGATCACCGACGCCTTCGCCCTCGACGGTTTCGTGCGCAGCGTGCTGCTGGCCCTGCAGGCGCAGACCCGACTGGACAGCGCTGCCGGGCAGATCCGCTTCGACGGCACCGAGCCACTGGCCGAGTTGGGGCTGACCGGCGAATCCGAGGTGCGCTACCTCTCGGCGGAACAGTCCAACAGCTCGGTGGTAGTGGGTGGCAGCCTGGTGCTCAAGCTGATTCGCAAGGTGGAAGGAGGCATTCACCCGGAACTGGAAATGGGCGCCTTCCTCACCCAGGCCGGGTTCCGCCATATCTCGCCCTTGCTGGGCTCGGTGGTGCGCCGTGATGACCAGGGCGAGGAGCATCTGTTGATGATCGCCCAGGGCTACCTGAGCAATCAGGGGGATGCCTGGGAGTGGACCCAGAACAACCTGGAACGGGCCATCCGCGATGAGTGGGCGGATGCCATGTCCGAGCAGGAACAGCATTACAACGCCCTGGGGGAACTCGAGGATTTCGCCGGCCTGCTGGGGCAGCGCCTGGGAGAAATGCACCTGTTGCTGGCGGCCCCCGGCAACCCCCCGGACTTTGCCCCGCAAGTGAGCACCCTCAAGGACACCCAGGCCTGGAATCGTCAGGTAGCGGAGCAAGTGGAACGGGGGTTGCAGTTGCTCCAGCAGCGTCAGGGCGAGCTGAGTCCTGGCGATCAGAAGCGGGTGAGCCGATTGTTGCAGCACAAGACGAAAATTCTCGGTCACATCCAGCAACTGGCCAGCCAGTTGCTGGGTGGGCTGCGCATCCGGGTGCATGGCGACCTGCACCTGGGGCAGGTGCTGGTGATCAAGGGCGATGCCTACCTGATCGACTTCGAGGGCGAGCCGGCGCGGCCCCTGGCAGAACGCCGGGGCAAGCACAGCCCGTACAAGGATGTCAGCGGGGTCTTGCGCTCCTTCGACTACGCCGCGGCCATGGCCCTGGAGGCACCGGCGATGGAGGGCGCGCAGATGGCCGTGCAGGCCCGGCAACGGGTGGTCCGTCGTTATCTGCAGGAGGCGCGGCAAGCCTTTGTCCAGGCGTATCGGCTGGCGACGGCTAATCTTGCCCATGAATGGCAGGACCCGGGGGCCGCGGATGCCGCCCTGGCCCTGTTCAGTCTGGAGAAGGCCGCCTATGAGCTGGCCTATGAAGCGGAAAACCGGCCCAGCTGGCTGCCCGTGCCCTTGCACGGCCTGGTCGGGCTGTTGTCTGAACTGGAACCCTTTTCCGATCTTGAGCGTGGTGGAGAGCAGTCATGAGTTTCTCGAACAAGGAACAGGGAAAGCACCAACCGGCATTGCTCCCTTCGGCAAAGACCATCGATGCCCTGGTGCGCGCGGAGCATCGTGATCCGTTCGCTGTGCTCGGGCCCCACGGCGACGGTGCCGACGGGCAGTTCATCCGGGCCTTTCTGCCCGGAGCCCTGAGTGTGCAGGTACTGGACCGGGACCAGCAAAACGTACTCGGCAGCCTTCAGGCCGCCGCAGTGCCCGGGCTGTTTGTCGGGCATTTCAGCGAGAGCCGGGCCTATCTGCTGCGGGTGCAGTGGGCCGGTGGCGAGCAGGTCAGTGAAGACCCCTACAGCTTCGGCCCGCTGCTGGGGGAGATGGATCTGTATCTGTTCGCCGAAGGCAATCATCGTGACCTCGGCTCCTGCCTGGGAGCGCAGGCAATCACCGTGGACGGCGTCCCGGGGGTGCGCTTTGCGGTCTGGGCGCCGAACGCCCGGCGGGTCTCGGTGGTGGGCGACTTCAATATCTGGGACGGGCGTCGCCACCCTATGCGCCTGCGGCACCCCTCCGGAGTCTGGGAGCTGTTCGTTCCGCGCCTGCAGCCTGGAGAAGCCTACAAGTACGAGATTCTCGGGCCCCAGGGCATCCTGCCGCTCAAGGCCGACCCCATGGCCCTGGCCACCCAGTTGCCGCCGGACACCGCGTCCAGGGTCGCCGAGCCGCTGAATTTCCACTGGCAGGACCAGTCATGGATGCAGGCCAGGGGTGAACATCAGCGAACCGATGCGCCCCTGTCCATCTACGAGTTGCACGCCGGCTCCTGGCAGTGCGAAGTGGATGACCTGGGGGAGGTGGCCCGCCAGTACAGTTGGGCCGAGCTGGCCGAACGCCTGATCCCCTACGTCAAGGACCTGGGCTTCACCCATATCGAGCTGATGCCGATCATGGAGCACCCCTTCGGCGGTTCCTGGGGTTATCAGCCGCTGTCACAGTTCGCCCCCAGTGCCCGCTATGGCTCGCCCCAGGATTTTGCCGCCTTTGTCGATGCCTGCCACCAGGCGGATATCGGCGTGATCCTCGACTGGGTACCGGCGCATTTCCCCACCGACACCCATGGCCTGGAGCAGTTCGACGGCACCGCGCTGTATGAGTACGGCAACCCCCTGGAGGGCTTTCACCAGGACTGGGACACCCTGATCTACAACCTCGGGCGGACCGAGGTGCATGGCTTCATGCTGGCTTCGGCATTGCACTGGCTCAAGCATTTCCATGTCGACGGCCTGCGGGTGGATGCAGTGGCGTCGATGCTCTATCGCGACTATTCACGCAAGGCCGGTGAATGGGTGCCGAACCGCCACGGCGGTCGCGAGAATCTGGAAGCCATCGACTTCCTGCGCCACCTCAACGAGGTGGTGGCCCTGGAAGCGCCGGGAGCCCTGGTGATCGCCGAGGAATCCACCGCCTGGCCCGGGGTCAGCCAGCGCACCGACCAGGGCGGCTTGGGCTTTGCCTACAAATGGAACATGGGCTGGATGCACGACTCCCTGCATTACATCCAGCAGGACCCGGTGTACCGCGCCCATCACCACAACGAACTGAGCTTCGGCCTGGTGTACGCCTGGTCCGAGCGCTTCATCCTGCCGATCTCCCACGACGAGGTGGTGCACGGCAAGCATTCGCTGATCGACAAGATGCCCGGCGACCGCTGGCAGAAATTCGCCAACCTGCGGGCGTACCTGAGCTTCATGTGGACCCATCCGGGCAAGAAACTGCTGTTCATGGGCTGCGAGTTCGGCCAGTGGCGCGAGTGGAACCACGACCAGCAACTGGACTGGTACCTGCTGCAATACCCCGAGCACCGGGGTGTCCAGCAATTGGTGGGCGACCTCAACCGGCTGTATCGCCAGTACCCGGCGCTGCATGACCAGGACCACGCGCCCCAGGGTTTTCAGTGGCTGATCGGCGACGATGCGATCAACAGCGTCTATGCCTGGTTGCGCTGGAGCAAGGCCGGCGAGCCCTTGCTGGTGGTGGCCAACTTCACCCCGGTACCGCGCCAGGCGTACCGCGTCGGCGTGCCGCTGGCGGGACGCTGGAGCGAGCTGCTCAACAGCGATTCGCAACTCTATGCCGGTTCCAACTATGGCAATGGCGGCGAAGCCTTCAGTGAAGAACAGGGCAGCCATGGCCAGGCCCTGTCCCTGGTGCTCAACCTGCCACCCCTGGCGGTGTTGATCCTGCGCCCCGACAGCCTTTAGTGGCGGGCGACCGGTAATGGCGAACAGGGGCCATTACCGGCACCTTACTCAGCGCATCACCAACGCATGCGCACGCCCAGGCTGCCGATCAGGCCATTGAGGTCGTTGTCATCCACATCGCTGCTGTAGTCGGCACTGACATACAGGCTGACAGCGGGGGTGACTCTGGCCACCAGCCCCAGGCCAACCTCTACGGTGGAGGCGTTGCGGCTGCTGCTGATCTTGTCCACCTGGCCCAGGCTCAGGGTGTCGCCGCTGTAGACGGTGTGCCAGAGGTTGGTGCGCACATAGGGTTCCAGGGGCAGGCCGTTGACGTCATAGCGCCCTTGCAGACGTGCTCCGACCCGGCCGCTCCAGGCGTTGAGGTCGCTGCCGGTGCTGCCACCGTCCAGGCGAATGCGTTGGTTGATCACTTGGGCCTGAGGTTCGATCACCCAGTTGTCACTCAGGCCTATGGCCACGCCGCCCTGTACGGAAAAGGTCAGGGCGTTGCCTTCGGTGGTCAAGGCCCGGCCCTGTTCATTGCGACTGAAACCGCTGACCCGGCCGCCGCTGGCGGACATGTCCAGACGCCAGCCCCGGGCATCTTGCAGGCTCCAGAAGGCGCCCAGGCCTTGCCCCTGGACGCTGAGCCCGGCATTGCGTGGGTCGTTGACGGTGGCAGGGGCGCCGCCTTGGGTGAGCTGGTAGGTGTGGGTGCTGCTCAGCAGGCCGATGCGCTGGGTGGTGCCGTTGTTCTGGATGCTGTAGAGCAGGGGGCCCTTGCGCGGTTCGCTGCCTGCGCCGGGCAGCGCCAGGTAGCCGACTTCAAGGTGCGCCGGCAGTCCGGGCCGGTCCAGGACCGCGAAGTCGCTCGGGCGCGGGTTGTCCAGGGGTAGGGCGCTGATCGGCAGGCTGCTTGAAACTGGGGGATAGCCGGTGTTGTCGGTGTCCTCCCCCGGGGACGCCGCGACCTCCATGGAGCACAACAGCAGGGGTGTGCACAGGCTGCACAAGGTGAGTGGCAGAGGGCTTGAGGTGAGTGAGGTATTCATGGAGGTCTACCTTGCAAATGCATGCTTTATCTCGTTGGGGCGCCTCTCCCACCCCCGTTCGAGAGGCAGCCGGATTCAATCGGGTAAAGTCCGTCGACCCGCTCTGCAGCAGGTGTTTTCGGCCTTTTCCCGGTTACTGTTTCCAGGGGTGGTCATGTGTAGCTAAGGAGAGAGCAGGGGGCTCGTCAAGAAAATGCCTGACAAATGGAAGGGTTATTTCAGGGGGGCCAAATAGCTGAAAATTGGCGCTTATCGGGATGCCTGGGATGCGGGGCGGAGCAGAGTCGTCAGGAGGGGGCAGCCCCCGGGCATACCTGCTGCCAGTGCCCGGGAGCAGGTATTGCCGAGGGGCAGGACTACAGGGACTGCGCGGCTTCGATGATCAGCGCAGCTACGGCAGCAGGCTGGGAAGCGAGGGAGGCATGGCTGGCGTCCAGGCGCAGGACTTTGCGCGGGTTCAGGCGCGCCGCCATGCGCTCCTGGTTCTGCGGGGCGATCATGCGGTCGGCGTTCGATACCTGGTACCAGGAAGGTTTGTCACGCCAGGCCGGGGCCCCGAGGGTGTCGCCGAAGGTACTGGCCAAGGGAGCTTTCTGGGTCAGGCCCATCACCAGGCCCTCCTGGGGGCTCAGGTCCTGGCAGAAACTCTGCTGGAAGCGCTCGGGCCGAACCCACAGGTAACCGTCGCTGTCAGGCTCCAGATTGGCGGCGCCTTCGGGCACAAACTCCTGGGTCAGGCCGCCGGGGCTCTCACCCTGGTCGGGGGCGAAGGCGGCGATGTACACCAGGCCTTGCACATTGGCTTCATGGCCGGCCTCGGTGATCACCGCACCGCCATAGGAATGGCCCACCAGCAGCACCGGTCCGGCTTGTTGGGCCACCAGCTTGCGGGTACGGGCGACGTCCTCGGCCAGGGAGGTCAGTGGCAGTTCCACCGCGCGGATCTTCTCGTAGCCCTGGTTCAGCAGTTCGACTATGACCCGGTTCCAGTGGGCGGCACCGCCCCAGAAGCCGTGAACCAGGACGATCGTGGGTTTATCGCTCATCGTTTGACTCCTTCTGCGCGGACAAGGGCCGCCCCGGGACGGATGCCCCGGGGTTCATGTCCGGGCAAAAGCATGGACGAATCTGCTTTCGGCGGGCTTTCTTTGTTCAGGGATTCTGATGTGCGGCCACGGGCGGCAGTTGCACCTCGACCGCCAGAGGCAGGTGATCGGAGAGATGGGTCCAGGGCTTGTTGCCGAGGATCTGCGGCCGGTGACTGCTGGCATTGCGCAGGTAGACCCGGTCCAGGCGCAGCAAGGGCCAGCGCGCGGGGTAGGTCTTGGCCGGGCGGCCGTAATGGCGTTCGAAGGCTTCGTGCAGGTCGTCGCGTCGGCCCAGGGTGACATTGCCGTGCATCTGCCAGTCGTTGAAGTCGCCGGCAATGATCACCGGTGCCTCCTCGGGCAGGGATTCGAGCAGTTGGCAGAGCAGTGCCAGTTGCAGTTGCCGGTGGCTTTCCAGCAGGCTCAGGTGCACGCAGATGGCGTGGACCTCGGCATATCCGGGTACATCCAGGACGCAGTGCAGCAAGCCGCGGCGCTCAGGGCCGGTGATGGAGACATCCAGATTGCGGTACTGGCGGATCGGATACTTGGACAACAGGGCGTTGCCGTGATGACCGTCGGGGTACACCGCATTGCGGCCGTAGGCGTAATCGCTCCACATGCTGTCGGCGAGAAACTCGTACTGCGATTGCTGCGGCCAGTTGTCCAGCCGCGACGCGTGGCGTTCATGCTCGCCCAGCACTTCCTGGAGAAACACCAGGTCGGCCTGGGTGCTGCGTACCGCTTCTCGCAGTTCCGGGAGAATGAAGCGTCGGTTGAGGGCGGTGAAGCCCTTGTGGGTGTTGACGGTCAGGATCTGCAGACGCTGGATGCTTCCCGGCTGGGGCTGGCGGGTGGACTCGCTGCTCACGCTCGCTCCTGTGATTCAGTGACGGTTACTCATGGGACTGATGGCCGGCACTCACGTTCAGCTTATTTTCCGCCCGGGCCCGGCCTACATCAGGATGATTTCGTAGGGCAGGCGCAGGCGCTCCAGCAGAATCGGCGACAGCGACGGTTCCAGGCCGATCTCCGGTTCGCCCTGCAGCTGGCTGGCATAGGCGTGGGCCGCGTGGCGCTTGCGGGCCACGGTCCAGGTGTCCAGGCGCAGCTTGCGTGCCCGTTGCCAGGGAATCTGGTGCTCCTCGCGCGAGGACCAATGCCAGGCCCAGATCGGAATCTCGTAGAAGCGTGCGCCCACCTGCCCGGCAGCCTTGGCCGCGGCCCGGCCCACGGCCTCGTGATCGAGGTTGCCGTCGCCGCGCCAGGTGCTGAACACCACATCGCTGTCGCGCAGGTAACGGCTGATGAATGGCACCAATTGCTGTTCGCGCTCGCTCAGGGCGCTGTCGGCAAAGCCGCCACGAATCCACTTCAGGCTGTGCAGGGGCAGGCCCAGGCGACGCAGGGCTTCGGCGCTTTCCTGGGGCCGGAACACGCTGAGGCGGCGCTTGGGCCACAGCTCCGAACCTGGGTGACTGGCGCTGCCGTCGCTGATGGAAATCAGTTGCAGGGGGTGGCCATGGTGGGCGAGCACTTGCAGCAGGCCGCCGCTGGCCACCACTTCATCACCGGGGTGGGGGGCGATGATCACGGCCCGGGAGCCGGGTGGAACCAGATTGCCCAGGTTGATGGGGGGAACGTCGGCCAGATGGCGGGCACCGTTCCAGATCTGGCTGGGCCATCTGCTGTCTATTGCGGTTATGGCTTTCATGAGGTGTCACATCCCTGTTTTCCGGGTCACGGCAATGGCGCCTGAACATCCGTTCAGTGGCGACCCTGGGTTTGCACGCACGCTGATTCCATGGCATCTGCCTCAGCGTGAAGTACCGATGCTCCATACCTTTGGGGCACCCTGATCCGAGCGCAATCATACTCAGCCCGTGGCTGCCTACACAGAGGATTGAATTGAATTTGTCGATTGCGACCCGTTTCTCAGGGTAGTCGCATTTTGTTGTCAGGGCCGAGGTCCTGACGAAAGCCTGGAATTTGTCGGTGTTTGGCGTGCCAGCAAAGGCATCGGTGGATTGGCGCAGGGTCTGTTCGCCGGCAAGCCGGCTCCTGCGGGTTGTGGTGGATTGTAGGAGCGGGCTTGCCAGCGAAGGCGGCATCGAGGGCGCTGCAAGCCTTGCGCTCAGTCATCCTCTTCATGCTGAAGTTCGAAGAACAGCAGCGAACGCCCGGTCACCGAATATTCGTGACCAAAGGCGAAGCGCTCCTGGCCGCGCACCGCCGGCTGGTGGGTGTCGAGCATGCAGGTCCAGAACTCTCCGGCGGGCACGTGCGGCAGGCGGAAATTGACGATGTCGTGGTGGGCGTTGACCACTAGCAGCACGGTGGCATCCGCCCCGGGGCGGCGGATGCCGGTTTCCTGGGCGCGGCCGTCCAGCAGCATGCCCAGGCAGCGGCCATGGGTATCCTGCCAGTGCTCGGTGGTCATTTCGTTGCCGTCAGGAGCCAGCCAAGTGACGTCCTTGACGCCAATGTCCTCGTTGTAGTTGCCCACCAGGAAACGCCCGCGGCGCAGGATCGGGTAGCTCAGGCGCAGCTTGATCAGGCGCTTGACGAACTTGAGCAGCGACTTGCCGTCGGCATCCAGCTCCCAGTTGACCCAGCCGATCTCGCTGTCCTGGCAATAGGCGTTGTTGTTGCCGTGCTGGGTGCGGGCGAACTCGTCGCCGGCCACCATCATCGGCGTGCCCTGGGCCAGCAGCAGGGTGGCGAAGAAGTTGCGCATCTGGCGCAGGCGCAGGGCATTGATCTCGGGGTCGTCGCTGGGACCTTCGACGCCATGGTTCCAGGACAGGTTGTTGTTGCTGCCGTCCTGGTTGTTCTCGTCATTGGCCTCGTTGTGCTTGTCGTTGTAGGACACCAGATCGTGCAGGGTGAAACCGTCGTGGGCGGTGACGAAGTTGACTGAAGCATAGGGGCGGCGGCCGCGCTGGTTGAACATCTCGCCAGAGGCGGTCAGGCGTCCGGCAAAGTCCGCCAACTGGCCGTCGTCGCCTTTCCAGAAGGCCCGTACCGTATCGCGGAAACGATCGTTCCACTCCACCCAGCCCGGCGGGAATTTACCCACTTGGTAGCCACCGGGGCCACAGTCCCAGGGTTCAGCGATCATTTTCACCTGGCGCAGCACCGGGTCCTGGCGGCACGCCACGAGAAAGCTGTGGCGCTCGTCGAAACCATCGTGATAACGACCGAGGATGGTCGCCAGGTCGAAGCGGAAGCCGTCCACGTGCATCTCCGTGGCCCAGTAGCGCAGCGAGTCGGTGACCATCTGCAGCACGCAGGGGTGGCTCAGGTCCAGGGTGTTGCCGGTGCCTGAATCGTTGATGTAGAAGCGCTTGTCGTCGGGCATCAGGCGGTAGTAGGAGGCGTTGTCGATGCCGCGCATGGACAGGGTCGGGCCTTGCTCGTTGCCTTCGGCGGTGTGGTTGTAGACCACGTCCAGAATCACCTCCAGCCCGGCTTCGTGCAGGTGGGCGACCATTTCCTTGAATTCGGCGATCTTGCCGCTGGCCAGGTAGCGCGGGTCCGGGGCGAAGAAGGCGATGCTGTTGTAGCCCCAGTAGTTGGTCATGCCCTTGTGCAGCAGGTGCTGGTCGTTGACGAAGGCGTGGATCGGCAGCAGCTCCACCGACGACACCCCGAGCTTGCGGATGTGCTCCAGCACGTCATCCACCATCAGCCCGGCAAAGGTCCCCCGCAGGTTCTCGGGCACCGAAGGGTGGCGCATGGTGAAGCCGCGCACGTGGGTTTCGTAGAGGATGGTCTTGTCCCAGGGCACGCTGACCCGCTGGTCGTGGCCCCAGGTGTGGGCCGGATCGATGACCTTGCACTTGGGCACGAAGGGCGCGCTGTCGCGCTCATCGAAGCTGAGGTCGGCGTCAGGATGGCCGATGGTGTAGCCGAACAGCGCCTCGGACCATTTCAATTGGCCCACCAGCTGTTTGGCATACGGGTCGATCAACAGCTTGTTGGGGTTGAAACGGTGACCGTTGGCCGGATCATAGGGGCCGTGCACCCGGTAGCCGTAGATCAGCCCGGGGTGAGCGTCGGGCAGGTAGCCGTGGAAGATCTCGTCGGTGTATTCGGGCAGTTCGATACGTTCCAGCTCCACTTCGCCGGCGGCGTCGAACAGGCAGAGTTCGACCTTGGTGGCGTTGGCCGAGAACAGCGCGAAGTTGACGCCCAGGCCATCCCAGGTGGCGCCCAGAGGGAAGGGCAGGCCTTCACGGATGCGCGAGGGTTCGTTTTCGGGAGTCGACGGGGTCTGCTTGGATCTGCTCATGGTTGCTCCTGCAAAAAGGATCGGAGGGCCAGCCGGAGGTTTTCCGGGGCGCAGCCATCCTGGGTGGCGCAGGGGCGCGCCACCGGTTTAGGGCGATAGACGGGGCGGGAGTGTCTTCAGTGCGCTGGCGGCTTGCGCGGGGCCCGGGGTTTCTTCGCCGCAGCAGGCTTCTCGCCCGGCGGCACTACCACCGCGGCGGCCGACTTGGCCCCGGGTTTGCTCGTGCTCTTGCTGGCCGGCTTGGCCGTGGCAGGTTTGGCCTTGGCGGTCTTGGGCGGCTGGCTGGGGGCCAGGGCCTCGGCCTCGGCGAGCTTGCGGGCCATTTCCCAGTGTCGGGCTTCGTGGCCCTCCGGTTTCCCTTCCGACTCCCAGATCTGATAGGCGAATTCACGAATGCGTTTGTCGTCGGTACTCATCGAAATGCTCCTGGACTGAACTCAATGTTGAATCAAAAGGTTGAGCGGAAAGTCTTGCAATACGGCGCTGATCAGCAATTCCTTGTGGGGTGTGACTGCTCCGGTTGAAAAAAGTCCATTCAGGTTGCGGCCCGAAGCGGTGAACGGTAGTTGCACCCGGGTATCGCCCCATCGCTGCGCATCCACCTGGGGGATTGCACTGTCATCCAGCAGGCCGGCCACCCGGATCGGCACTATCACCACGGCCCGTTGCTCCTGGTATTCACGCATGAACGCCAGCACCCGACCGGCTTCCTGACCCAGCACCGGCAATGGCTGGTAGCTGCCGCGCTGGAACAGCTCCGGGTATTGACCGCGCAGGCCCAGGGTGCGGGCAATCAGGCCCTGCTTGATGCGTCCGTCACGCCACTGGACCAGCCACTGCCGAGGATCGCGCGGGCTGTCCAGAGCCCGTTGCCGGGCCGGGTAGTCCGGCAGTCGGCGGTTGTCCGGGTCCACCAGGCTGAAATCCCAGAAGTCGTTGCCCTGATACAGGTCCGGCACCCCCGGTACGGTCATGCGCAGCAAAGTTTGCGCCAGGCTGTTGAGGGCGCCGCCAGGAGCGATGCTGTTGGCGGCCGCCGCGAGCGACTGGCGCAGGGCCAGGCCTTGCGGCGAGCCCAGCACGGCGCTGACAAAAGCCTGCACTCCCTCTTCGTAGTCAGGGTTGGGCGCTGCCCAACTGCTGTGCAGCTTGGCTTCACGCAGGGCCTTGAGTTGCCATTGCCAGATGCGCTGGGCATAGCGCTCCAGGCCCGGCTGATCCTCAGCCTGCAAATCCAGAGGCCAGCTGCCCAGGAGGGTTTGGTAGAGGATCAGTTCATCGCCCGCCGAGGGGGCGTCGGGGTGCTGGCGCAAGGGTGCGGCCAACAGTCGCCAGCTGGCCACCTGACGGGCATACCAGGGAGCCCGCTCACTGAGCAGGGCCAGGCGCGCGCGGCTGTCTTCGCCGCGCTTGTGGTCATGGGTGGCGCTGGTCAGCAGGTTGTCGGGGAAGCTCTCCAGGCGCTGCTGGCAAGCGCTGTGGAAGGCCGAGATCGGCGCGCTGAACTGTTCGCTGTTGAAGCCCACGTCATTGCGCGCCAGGAGCACCGCCGAGCGGTAGAAGGCGGTGTCTTCCACGGCCTTGGCCGCGGCTGGCGAAGTCAGTTGCTGGAAGCGCACGCAGGCGTGGCGCAACAACTTGCGCGCCCGGCCCGGTGGCTGCCGGCGCCAGCCCTGGCCACCGAGCCAGCGTTCCAGGCAGTCCAGCACCGGCCAGTCGGCCTCGCTCAGGCTGCCTCGGGCACCGTCCATGGCCTGCTGGAAAAACAGCTGGTCCTGGGGGCCGCGGCCCTGGGCGCTGATGTAGGTGCGATACACCGCAAAGTGCACGATCAGCTCCTGCAGCGCCCGGCGGATGGCCCCCAGGGTCAGGTCGCGGCTCATCAGGTCCAGCCGTGCCACTTGCAGCAGCGCCTGGGCCACGTTTTCAAAGTCGCCGGCCAGGGAACCGTTGAGGATCTGCCGGCGTGCCAGCAGGGCTTCCTCGCCGAATTGCGGCGAACGCTGACTGTGCCGGCTCCAGAGTTCCGCCAGCAGCGGCTGGCCGTCGGGCGCCTGTTGCAACAGCGACAGCTGGTTCATGAATTCGTAGCCGGTGCTGCCGTCCACGCCCCAATCGCGATGCAGGGTCTCGCCAGGGCCGAGGATCTTCTCGACGTAGATCGGCAGGTGCTGCCCCGGGCGCAGGCGGTCGACCCGGCGCCGCAGCTTGCGGCAGTAACCCCGGGGATCGGCCAGGCCGTCGATGTGGTCGATGCGCAGGCCATCCACCAGATTTTCTTCGATCAGCTGGAAGATCTTGGCGTGGGTGGCTTCGAACACGGCCGGGCGTTCGACCCGCAGCCCCCCCAGTTCATTGACGTCGAAGAAGCGTCGCCAATTGATGTCATCGGCCGCGGTGCGCCAGCTGGCCAGGCGGTAGCTCTGTTGTTCCAGCAACTGATGCAGACGGGTGAAACCGTTGGCCTGGCGCGAGTCGTAGCGTTGCAAGTGGGCGTCGATGGCCTGGCGTACTGACGGCTGCTGCAGTTGGTGTGCCAGGGCCTGTTGCAGGGGCCGGGCCTGGGTATGGGCGTCGCTGTTGAAGCGCAGCGCAGCAAAACCGTCGGCCAGGGACTTCAGGGCGGCGCTGGACTCGGCGTCCAGCGGCTCGGGGAGGCGCAGCAGTTGTGCGTAGTCCCAGGGGCAGATGGGAAAGTGGTGTTCATGGTGCTGCACATGAAAGCCACCCAGCTCGTCGTCCAGTTGCAGCTTCAAGCTGCCTTCCTGCAGCGCCACGCCATAGTCGCTGCCAAGGAACGGCAGGAGCAGTTGGCCTTCCATCAGCGGGTCCGCCGAGTGCCACTGGATATCGAAGAATTCGCCATAGGGGCTCAGGCGCCCCCATTGCAGCAGGTCCAGCCACCAGGGGTTGTCGCTGCCGCCCACGGCCATATGGTTGGACACGATGTCGAGGATCAGACCCATTTCATGTTGACGCAGGGCCGCCACCAGACGCCGCAGGGCCGCTTCGCCCCCCAACTCCGGGTTGACCCGGGTCGGGTCAACCACGTCATAGCCGTGCTGGGAGTCGGCTCGGGCCCAGAGCAGGGGGGAGGCATAGAGATGGCTGATGCCCAGGCGAGCGAAGTAGGGCACCAGGGGCACGGCGTCATCGAGGGTGAAGCCTTGATGAAACTGCAGGCGCAGGCTGGCCCGCAGCAAGGGCAGGGACGGCAAGGTCATCGGTCACGCTCAAGGGCTTGTTGCCGGGCGCAGGCCAGCAGTTCCAGGCGCCGGGCGGCATCGCTGTCGTCCAGCAGGCGCCGGCTGGCACTGGCCAGGCGCCGGCGCCAGTTGGGATGGCTGTCGAGGGTGCCGGGCAGGTTGGCCTGCTCGTCGATGCCCAGGGCATCTTCCAGGGGCAGCAGCACCAGGGGCGCGCGGGTATGGCCGAGAAAGCGCACGCTGGCGTCCAGCACTTGATCGGCTTCGTGGGCC
The DNA here is from genome assembly GCF_045013505.1 of Pseudomonas sp. JDS08PS003. Lineage (NCBI taxonomy): Bacteria > Pseudomonadati > Pseudomonadota > Gammaproteobacteria > Pseudomonadales > Pseudomonadaceae > Pseudomonas > Pseudomonas sp. JDS08PS003. The sequence goes on along the minus strand of NZ_CP120724.1, from coordinate 3,906,140 downwards.
TCTTGGTGAAAGTTCTGTGGGTCCCTTGCCAGGGCCTGGCGCAGGCCGTCACGTTCGCGCTGGCGGTGTTCGCGCCATTGCCGCGCCCCTTGTTCATCCACCATGCCCAGGTGCAGGTTCCAGTCGATGTCGCGGCCCTGCCACCAGCCGTTGAGGGTCGGCAGATCGTGGGTGCTGGTGGTGGCCAGGGCGTTGTCCGGCCAGTCCAGGATCGGCTTGAAGTGGCAGCCGTGATCCTGTTCGAACAAAAGCACGCGCATGCCGAGCATGGCCCGGGCGGCGAGTTTTTCCCGCAAGCCGTCGGGCACCGTCCCCAGGTCCTCGCCGAGGACAATGGCCTGGTGCCGATGGGATTCCAGGGTCAGCAGGCGCAGCAGATCGTCCACTGGGTAATACAGGTAGGCGCCGTCGCTGGGAGGCGCCCCCAGAGGAATCACCCAGAGCCGTTGCAGGCCCATCACATGGTCGATGCGCAAGCCGCCGGCATGGGCGAAGTTGGCTCGGAGCATTTCGATGAAGGCGCGAAAACCATGGCGCTGCAAACCTTCGGGAGAGAAGGCCGAGATGCCCCAACCCTGGCCCTGGCGATTGAGAATGTCCGGTGGCGCACCCACGGTCAGGGCTGCCAGCAACTGCTCCTGGCGGCTCCAGGCCTGGCTGCCGCCGCCGTCGGCGCCCACCGCCAGGTCGGCGATCAGGCCGATGCCCATGCCGCTGCTGCGGGCCGCGCTCTGCGCCCGTTCCAGGCTGCGGGCGATCAGCCATTGGCAGAAGGCATGGAAGCCGATTTCATGAGCCTGCTCCTCGGCGAACCGGGCCAGGGCCGGGCTCGCCGGGTTGCGCCAGTGTTGCGGCCAGTGGCGCCAGTCCGGGTCTTCGCCGCGGGCGGCGCGCTCGGCCTGGATGGCTTCGAAGCGGCAGTGGTTTTCCAGGGCTTCGCCGGCACTGCGCCGATAGCTGGCGAAGTCCTCGTGCAAGGGGTGCTGGCCATGGCAGAAGCCTTCGTACAAGGCGCGCAGCGCTTGCTGTTTGGCCTGGGCCGCCTGGGGCCAATCGATCAGCGGTTGCTGTTCCAGTGCCTGCAAAGTCTCGCCAAGGCCACAGGATTCGATGGCGCTGCGCCAGGCGCGGTCGCCGAGAATGGCCCCGGGAGCGGCATACAGGCTGTTGAGAAACAGCCGGCTGGAGGGCGAATAGGGGCTGTAGCGTTGAGGGTCGCTGCTGAACATGGCATGCAGCGGACTGATGGCCAGGGCATCGGCGCCGCGCTCGGCGGCTTGCCGGGCCAGCTCTTCCAGCGCCTGGGTGTCGCCGAATCCGCCGTCACCGGGGCGGCGCAAGGCATACAGCTGGACACTCAGGCCCCAGGCACGCGGGGTGGGCTGGGCCACGGCGTCGGCCACGCTGTAGCAGCGTTCGGGGGCCACCGCGAGGATGAAGTGTTCCTCCTCGATGCGCACCGAGTGGTAACCCACCGGGACCTGTCCTGGCAGTACGCTCTGTTCATCGAGCAGCAACGACAAAGGTTCGCCATTTTCCAGTTCGATGGCACAGCGGGTCCCGGGGGCGAAGTACCGAGCCAGGTCCAGGCCCTGGCCGACGTCGGCGGTCAGCAGCGGTGGCAGGTGTCGGCTTTGCTGCAGCTGGTGCAACTGCTGCAGGCTGTCGGCGATTTCCTGGTCGCTGTCGGCGGGGTGGCCAAGGCCTGCCAGCACGGCCCGCAACACCCGAGCCTCAACTTTTTGCGGCCGGCCGTTGGCGTCGGTCCAGTCCACTGCCAGGCCGGCGCGGCTGGCGAGTATTTCCAGTTGCGCATCGCTCATAGGCGTTCTCCATGGGGGGCGGTGGGGCAAGGCCCGCTGTCCAGTTGCACCAGTACGCTGAAGGCCGGTAGCCAGCCCTGCTGCCAGTGCTCAAGGGTGTGCGGTGGGTGTTCGAACCAGAGTTGCGCTGTTGCTTCGGGCTCCAGCTCGACCCGGTGCGGGCTGAGGTTGAGGTCGATGCGCAGCAGGCTGCCGTCTCCCAGGCGCCAGCGTGCGCTCAGGGCACCTTCGGCCAGCACTTGGGTGTCCATGGCCTGGGCACCGGGCAGGCGCGGGATCAACTCGCGGTGGCGGATACGCAGCAGGCTGCGGTACAGCTCACGGGTCGTCTCGGCCTGTTTCGACTGGGGCAGGGGGCGTGACGCCTGGAAGGTCGAGAGGGCGTTGGGATCAGGGATGCGCTGGCGCTGCGCGGCGTCGGCAAAGGCGCTGAAGGCGGCGAACTCGTTGCGCCGGCCTTGGCGCACGGCCTCGGCCAGTTCCCCCTGATGGCTGGTGAAGAACAGGAACGGCTCCTGGGCCGCCACTTCATCCCCCATGAACAGCAACGGAATCATCGGTGACAACAGCAGCAACACCGTGGCCGCCTGCAGGGCCTGGGTCGGCGCCAGTTGGTTGAGGCGCTCGCCGAAGGCCCGGTTGCCGATCTGGTCGTGGTTCTGCAGGAACAGCACAAAGGCGCTGGGGGGCAGGTGGCCGCTGGGTTCGCCCCGGGGTTCGCCGTGGCGGTTGGCATGGCCCTGGAAAGCGAAGCCCTGGCTCAGGCAGCGGGCCAGTTGCGCGGTGGGTTCGTCGGCGAAGTCGGCGTAATAGGCGTCGGTTTCTCCGGTGAGCAGCACGTGCAGGGCGTTGTGCCCGTCGTCGTTCCACTGGGCGTCGAAACCCCGTTGCAGCAGGCTGGCCTGGTTGAACTCGTTTTCCAGGTTGAGCCACACATGGCGCGAAGCCGGCACCGCCTGGCGTACTCGCTGGGCCAGTTCATGGAGGAAGTCCGGGTCGTCGATGGCGTGCACGGCGTCCAGGCGCAGGCCGTCGAAACGGTAGTCCAGCAGCCACATCAGGGCGTTGTCGATGAAAAAGTCGCGCACCTGTCGCCGGCGAAAGTCGATGGCCGCGCCCCAGGGAGTGTGCAGATCCTCCCGGAAGAAACCCTTGGCGTAGCGTTGCAGGTAGTTGCCGTCGGGGCCGAAGTGGTTGTAGACCACGTCGAGGATCACCGCCAGGCCCAGGCCGTGGGCGGCGTCGATCAGGGCCTTGAGGTCGTCGGGAGAACCATAGGAGGCTTCCGGGGCATAGGGCAGGACGCCGTCGTAGCCCCAGTTGCGCTCGCCGGGAAACTCCGCCAGGGGCATCAGCTCGATGGCGGTCACCCCCAGGTCCACCAGCGCCGGCAGGGCCTGCTGCACCGCCTTGTAGCCGCCCATGACGCCGACATGCAGTTCGTAGATCACCGCCTCGTGCCAGGGCCGGCCACGCCACTGTGGCTGCTGCCAGGGGTAGACGTTGTGGTCGACCACCAGGCTGGGGCCATGTACATCGCCGTCCTGGGCCCGGGAGGCCGGGTCCGGCACCTGGATCTGCCGATCGAGGGTGAAGCGGTAGCGGCTGCCCGCCGTGCAACGTGCCTGAATCACGAACCAGCCGTCAGCTTCGGCCAGCATCGGCAGTGACCGGCCGTCCGCCAGTTCCACGCAGACCTCACGGACATCCGGGGCCCACAGGGCGAACCGGGTGTGTTCGCTGTCCAGCATCACTGCGCCATGGGTCCAGCTGTGCCGGGTGCTTGATGGCATCGATCCAGGCCCCCTTACTGTCTGGCAGCCTGCCCCAGGGCCTTGGCCACCAGTTGTTCGTAGAGTTCGGCGTAGGGTTCCACCGCCTTGCACCAGTTGAACGGGGCCGCCATGGCCCGGCAGCGCATGGCGTTGAGCAGCGCCGGATAGGCGAAGACCTTGAACGCCCGGGTCAGGGCTTCCTGGTAGCTGGCGACCGTGGATTCGTCGAAGAGGAAACCGGTGACACCATTCTCGATGGTGTCCGCCAGGCCGCCGGTGTTGCGCGCCACTGGCAGCGAACCAAAGCGCTGGGCGTACATCTGGCTCAGCCCGCAGGGCTCGTAGCGCGACGGCATGAGCAGGAAGTCGCTGCCGGCGAACATGCGCCGGGCATCGGTTTCATTGAAGCCGATATTGACCCCGATGCGCCCGGGAAAGCGCCGGGCCAGGGCCCGCATGGATTGTTCCTCTTCCGGTTCGCCGCGCCCGATGATGGCGATCTGGCCGCCGCTGGCGACGATGAATTCGGCCACGCCCTCGGTGAGGTCCAGGCCCTTCTGGTAGACCAGCCGCGAGACCACGGCGAACAGCGGGCCGTTGCTGGCGTCAAGCCCGAACATTTGCCGCACATGGGCGGCGTTGGCCGCCTTGCCGTCCCAGTCGCCCATGCTGAAGGGGCAGAACAGGTGCGCATCGGTGGCCGAGTCCCAGCTTTCGTCGATGCCATTGGGGATGCCACTGAGCAAACCTTGCTGGGTCTTGCTGGCGAGAAAACCGTCGAGTCCGCAACCGAAGGTTGGGGTGGTGATTTCCTGGGCGTAGGTGGCGCTCACGGTGGTGATGTGGCTGGCGTAGGCCATGCCGGCCTTGAGGAACGACAGCTTGCCGTAGAACTCCATGCCTTCTTGTTGCAGGGCGTGTTCGGGAATGCCCAGTTCCGGGCACGAGGCCAGGCTGACCACGCCCTGGTACGCCAGGTTATGGATGGTGAACAGCGTCGGCGTGCGCTGCCCGCGCCAGTGCATGTAGGCCGGGGCCAGACCGGCGGGCCAGTCGTGGGCGTGCACCAGATCGGGGCACCAGTGGATTTGTGCCAGGTTGGCGGCGATGTCGGCAGCGGCCAGCCCCAGGCGGGCAAAGCGAATGTGGTTGTCGGGCCAGTCGCGGCCATTGTTGGCGCCGTAGGGCGAGCCTTCGCGCTCGTACAGCTCCGGGCAGATCAGTACATAGATCACCAGGCCGTCGGGCATGTCCATGCGCCCAATCTTGCAGGCCGGCAACGCCGCGTGGCCCCCCAGCTCGCCGATGATATGGATGGGGTTCTCGCTGTGCAGCACCTGGGGATAGCCGGGGATCAGCACCCGCACATCGTGCAGGTGGGCCATGGCCCGGGGCAGGGCAGCGGAGACGTCGCCGAGACCGCCGGTCTTCACCAGGTCGGCGATTTCCGAGGTGACGAACAGCACCCGCTTGCGGTTGGGGTTCTGACGAGCCAGCGGCAGTACGGTCTTGCCTCCAGGGATGGAAATCGCCTGGGGGGCACGTTCACCGGCCTGCTGTTGAGGATGCTCTCCCTGAGTGTCCAATGCGGCGCTGATCATAGGTCTCTCCCGTTTTATTGATCTGTTCTGGTGACTCAAGCGCTACTGTCGGGCCATTCCTGTGGCCGGGCGCAATCGCGCCACACATCGATCAGCCTGAGCTGCTCGAGCGCTGCAGCAGAAAGGATGGAGGAGCCGTTGCAAGGAATGCACCAGTGGCAGCGGCCCTACCTTTAACCTGACCTTGGGCCGAAGCGAAAAGTTTCGACTTTTTCAATGCCAAAGTGACCGCTCGGTCACGATGCGAAAAGCAGTCTAGGACAGAACCTAGAGCGGTGCCGGGCGGGGCGGGGTTTTCCCCCGGGGCGGGAGTTGGACAACGGATTTATCCCGACGAAAGGTCGGTCGTGCACCGCCGCAGAGCGGGGGCGAAATGGCCTCGGCGCGAAAACGGTGAGGGCGCGCGAGGGGTTGGTGCAGGCACCTGGCGGCCTTGCCCGAAAATGGGCAAGGCCGCCGCGGGAGAGGCTTGCGGTGTTGCGCCTAGTTGAGCGGACGGATCGGCTGGCCGGCGTGCCAGGCCTGCAGGTTCTCGATCATCTGGGTGAAGAACTGCCGGTAGTTCTGCTGGCTGACATAGCCGATATGGGGTGTGGCCAGGACATTGGGCAGGCGCCGGAACGGATGGTCGGCGGGCAACGGCTCGCGGGCGAACACATCCAGAGCGGCTCCCGCCAGGCGGCCATGCTCCAGGGCGGCGATCAAGGCCGTCTCATCGACGATCGGGCCCCGGGCGGTGTTGACCAGCAAGGCCTCGGGCTTCATCCAGCCCAGGGCCTGGGCGTCCACCAGGCCACGGCTGCGTTCGCTGAGTACCAGGTGCACCGAGAGCATGTCGGCCTGCTCGAACAGCTCCTGTTTGCTGACCAGGGTTGCCCCGGCGATGGCCGCGCGCTCGGCGGTGAGGTTTTCGCTCCAGGCAATGACCCGCATGCCGAACACCTGGCCGAACTGCGCCACCCGCTGGCCGATGCTGCCCAGGCCGAGAATGCCCAGGGTCTTGCCGTGCAAGTCGCCCCCCAGGCCCTGTTGCCAATGGCCGGCACGCAGGGCATTGGCTTCATTGAGCAGATTGCGGGTCAGGGCCATGAGCAGGGCCCAGGTCAGTTCCGGAGCGGCGTGCTTGTAACTGTCGGTGCCGCAGACCTGGACCCCCAGGGCCGTGGCGGCCTTGAGGTCGATGGCGGCGTTGCGCATGCCGCCGGTCAGCAGCAATTTGAGCCGGGGCAGGCCTTGCAGCAGGGCTGCGTCGAACACTGTGCGCTCGCGCATCAGGCAGATCACCTGGAAGGGCTGCAGACGCTGGATCAGCGTGGCGTGGTCCGCTGGATAGTCATGCAGGAAGCTGACCTGGCCAATGCCTTGCAGCACCGACCAGTCCACCACGTCGCGGGCCACGTCTTGCCAATCATCGATGACCGCAATCTGTACAGCCATGTTCAGGCTCCTTTCTGGGGGACGGTTCACGTGGCCTGGCAGGGCCTGTTGACGCAGCCGATCATGTCGCAGATTGGCCTCGGATTCCATTTACAAAAGCCATGGTTAACGGTGTAGGAGCCGGCTTGCCGGCAAAGAGGTCTGTGAAGTGGGCGTTTGTCGTGAGGGCGCTTTCGCTGGCAAGCCAGCTCCTACGGGGGGGCGTGTGCGTGGGCGTGGTTCAGCCGAGCCAGCCCAGGGTCAGCCACACCAGCACGGCGTAGCGGGCGCCCTTGGCCAGGCTGACGATCAGCAGGAAACGCTTGAGGGGTTCGCCCATGACGCCTGCCACCAGGGTCAGCGGATCGCCGATCACGGGCATCCAGCTCAGCAGCAGCGTCCAGTGGCCGTAGCGCTGGTAGTGCACCCGGGCCCGCTCCAGGTGACGCGGGCTGACGGGAAACCAGCGACGGTCCTTGTAGGTGTCAAGGCGCCGCCCCAGCCACCAGTTGACCAGGGAGCCCAGGACGTTGCCCAGGGTCGCCACCAGCCAGAGCCCGAGTACCGCCAGTTGGCTGTTGTGCAGCAGGCCGACCAGCAGTGCTTCCGACTGCAGGGGCAGCAGGGTGGCGGCGGCGAAGGCGGCGAGAAACAGGCCGAGGTAGGCGCTGGCGATCAACGGGCCGGGTAGTCCGCTACTACGACATCCTGGCCGTCACGGGTCAGGCCGATGACCTGGAAGGCCTCGGCGCCCATGCCGTCCATTTCCATGCCGGGGGAACCCATGGGCATGCCCGGGGCGGCGATGCCCAGCAGGTCGTTGCGCTTGCGCAGGGCCAGGACCTGTTCAGCGGGGACATGGCCTTCGACGAATTTGCCGTCGATCACCGCGGTGTGACAGGACCCCAGGCGCGGGGCCACGCCCAAGCGCTGCTTGACCGCGCTCATGTTGCTTTCCACGTGGTCGGTGACGGCAAAACCGTTGTCCTGGAGGTGCTCGATCCACTTTTTGCAGCAGCCGCAGTTGGCGTCGCGGTGCACGTCGATGGGGATCAGTTCGCCAGCCTGAGCCAGGGAGCCGATCAGCAGGGCGGACAGGGCCGCCAGACGCAGTGAAGTTTTCATCGAAAGTCTCGTTGTCGCTGTTGAATAAGGGGCGCTGGCAGGGCCGGGCCCCGCGGGTGCGCGCTCGGGGTGGTGCATTTTGCGGTTTTTTTTGCCAGCTGCCGGGGGCTTTTGTTTCAAGTTGATACCAAGCTCCGGGAGCGGATGAAGGGTTCTAGAATTACATCCGTCACCGCAAAACCAGACAGGCGCCGTTGTCCGGGGCGTCATCGTTGCGGGCGTAGTCAGCGGTCCGCGCCTTGCAGGCCGACCACCAGGGCCTTGACGAGGGTGCGTCGGGACGGGGTGTGCCTTGAGGTAGGGAGCGGCATGGCAGGCTTTCAGTCGGTCAGCGGATTGGAGGGGACTCTAATCAGCGCTGGCTGTCAGGAAACTGAGGCGGGCATTACAGATTTGTCAGTCGCCCGGGTGCTCCAGACGTTGCTTGAGATTGCCCAGGGCCTGGGTCGAAAGCTGCTCCATGCGCGCCCGCAGGCTGCTTAGTTGCAGGTCGGTGCAATAGTCCAGTGTGTGCCGCAACAGCGTGCCGTCGCCTTGCTTGTTCAGTTGGTAATGGACAGTGCCGTCCAGGGCCGCGGAGCTGAAGACGACCTTGAACTCTTTGGGAAATACCGCGATCAGCACGCGATAGCTCATGGGGATCTGTACCCCGAGGAGATTCATGACTTCGCTGAAGCGGTGACCCGTCGGCAGCGAGCCACACAGACCGGTGTCGGCCCGCAGGCTGGATGGGTGCCACTCCGGCCAGCGCTCCGGTTGGGTGACGTAGTAATAGACAGTGTCGATTCCGGCCTGGATATACAGTTCATGGCTGATGCGCTCTTGCAGCAGATGTGATTGGCGCTGGCCCATGTTGCCCCCCACTTCCTTGTGACCTGAGGCTGCAAATATAGCCCCGCCGTGGCGCGTCGCCAGCGGCGGGGGCCGACCGTTCAGCGGACTTTGAAGCGGCCCATCAGGTGGCTGACCCGGGCATTGGCCTGCAACAGGCTCTGGGTATTGCTTTCACCGGCCCGGGCACTCTCCACCAGCTCCTCGACCATGTGTCGGATGCTGACCATGCTGCGGTTGATCTCCTCGGTCACCGCGCTCTGCTGTTCGGCAGCGGTGGCGATCTGGGTGCTCAGACTGTTGATCTGATTCACCGAGTCGGCCATTTCATCCAGACCGCTGTTGACCCGGGCCGTGGCGTCCGCCGCGGACTGGCAACTGGCCTGGGTGTTTTCCATGGCGCTGACCGAGGAGCTCACGCCCTGGGTCAGGCGGCTGAGCATTTCGTTGATCTGCGAGGTGCTGTCCTGGGTCCGTGCGGCCAGGGCCCGGACCTCATCGGCGACCACGGCAAAGCCCCGTCCCTGCTCCCCGGCCCGGGCCGCCTCGATGGCGGCGTTGAGGGCCAGCAGGTTGGTCTGCCCGGCAATGGCACCGATCACCCCGAGGATCTCGGTGATGCGTTGAGCGTCGGCTTGCATGGCCTCGACCTTGTGGGTGGCATCAGCCACTTCGTCGATCAGCGCGATGACACTGCCGGAGGCTTCGCCCACGACGACCCGCGAGTGTTCGGCATGCTCGTTGGCGCGCCGGGTGAAGTCCGCGGTCTGGGCGGCGTTGGCCGCGACACTGTCGGCCGTGCTGCTCATCTCGGTGATGGCGGTCACTGTCTGATCGGTTTCCGAGGCGTGCCGCATCAGTATCTGTTGGCTGTGGGCCGAGGTCTGCTGCAACTGCGCCAGGCTGCCGGCCATGGCTTCGGTGGCCTGGGTGACTTCGCCGATCATGTTCTGCAGGTACTGGATGAAGTGGTTGACCGAGTGACCGATGGCCCCCAGTTCGTCCTCGGCGCGGATCACGATGCGTCGGGTCAGGTCGGCGTCACCGGTGGCCAGTGCATCGATATTGCCCTTGAGGATCTTCATCCGCTGCACCAGTTGGCGGATCGCATAGACCTGCAGCAGCACCAGCAGGATCACCATGGGGATCTGCAACAGGCTCAGGGTGCTCAGCACGTCGTCGCGCTGGGCGGTGATCAGGTGGGTGGGCAGGGCGCTGGCGAGGAACCAGGGGGTGCCTTCAATGGCGCGCATGAAGAAGGTGCTGGGCACCCCGGCGTTATCGAACTCGATGCGTTGCGCGTTGTTGTCGCGACGTTCCAGGGCGCTCTGGACCTGGGCCGCGAAGGGCGAGCCGGCAGCCAGTTCGCGGATGTTCTTCAGCACGATCGGGCCGTTGATCCGCGAGCTGTTGCTGATGATCTTGCCGTCGGCTTCGACGATCAGCATCTCGGCGTCGAGCTCCTTCTCCTGACGGGCCACCAGGTCGTTGAAGAAACCCAGGGTGACGTCGATGGTGGCCACGCCCCAGGGCTGGCCGTCGCGACGGATGGCCATGGCGCAGTTGGTGCGCGGCTCGGCGCTGGCGTCGTCCTTGTAGGCCGCGGCCCAGGCGCACTGGCCGGGAGCGGTCTGCATGCCGCCCTTGTACCAGGACTGGTCGTAGTAGTTGGGCGCCGGGTCGCTGTTCCAGAAGGTGTTGACCACCAGCTTGCCGGACGCATCACGGTGCCAGAAGGTGCTGTGCTTGTTGCGCTCCGGGGTGCGCTGGCCGGGCAGGGGCCAGATCCCGCCGCCGAAGACCTTTTGCTCGCCGTACTGGTCCACCAGGCCTGGCAGGACCTTGTCGATGCTGTCGCTGTCGAGCAGGGGGATGGTCTGGGTGATGCTGCGTTGCTGGGCCTGGACCTTGTTCAACTCGCCCTGAATGCGCTGCGCCACTTCGGCGATGCGATTGAGGGCCACTTGCTCCTCGGTATGGCGCAGCTTGGGCGCCACCAGTTGGCTGATTCCCACGACCGTGAGCACCAGCATCAGGACAATGAACAGGACCAGAAAGAGCGTGTAGCGGGCTTGAATCGTGCGCAAAGCGGGCATGGGACCTGTCCTTACCGAGCGTTTTTTATTATTTGGAGAGGGTGAGCCTTGTCAGGGTATCCACAGGATGTCGGCGCGGTTTTTGTGCTCTTTAGTACGTTCGTCCAAAAAAGTTGGGTGGTGTTTAAAAAAGCTGTCGCAGGTGACACGCAGGAGGGGCCGACAGCGGCTGAACGGTTCAATCGTGAGCATGAAAAGATGACGATTTGAAGGATGCGCAAACAGCCGGCGCCGCTTAAATCGGGCCTTTGGGCTAATTGTGTCGAGTTTGTACAAAAATTGTAAATTGCGGAAATAAAGCGTTGTTGGGAAGTCGTCCTGGCGTTGATACTTGCGCCCATTCAGATGATTCAACACGGTTTGCGCCCAGTTTCAGACGCTAGACAAGACTTTTCCGGTCTTCTCTGAGCCAGGCTGAACAGGGGGATTGGCAAGCCGGACTACAGGAGTGTCAGCATGGCAATCGGATACGTTGGAGGCTGGACCAGCAAGGCGGGTCTGTTGGTTCAGGACGGCGGTGGCAGCGGTTCTTCCAAGCCGGTCTCGCAAAGTGCCAAGGTACGGCAGATGTTGAGCCTGGTGGGAAGCAACCCCACCGTGCTGGATATCCGCAAGATGGACCAGTTGAAGCTTCACAAGCAGATCAAGGGTTTCGACCCGACCAACGTGACCACCAAGTCCCTGGGTGGCATGAGCACCTTTCTCAAGAACAATGGCCTGATTTCTGACATCACCGCGCTGAACCTGATCAACGCCGGCGACAAGTTCGACCGTTTCGGCATTCCGAAGAACCCGGATGAGCCGTTCAATGCTCTTGAGTACTTTGCGATGAAGCTCGATGACATCCAGAGCAACAACATCAAGGGCAACAAGTACGCCAACTACCTCGTTCCCGAGTACAAGAAGGCGATCTACGTTCTGCAGAGCCTGCAGAGCTATGGCAAGGGCAACGGCACCACGGTGACCGACAAGAACGTTTCCGCCAAAGCCTGACCCACCAACGGCGCGCGCTCCCTGGTCGAGCCCGCGCCGCGTTCCCTGCGTCAGCGATCCAGCAGCGCCATCACCTCCTCGGTGTACCGGGGGCCGGCGGTGGTCTGCGGGCTGAAGATTGCCTCCAGCGAAGTCAGTTCCCCGGCACTCAGGCGGATCTGCAGCGCTGCCACGTTTTCCTCCAGATAGCGCCGTTGCTTGGTTCCGGGAATCGGAATCAGGTAGTCGCCCTGAGCCAGTACCCAGGCCAGGGCCAGTTGCCCGGCACTGACCTGTTTGTCCGCCGCCAGTTGCTGCACCTGCGCCACCAGTTGCAGGTTGCGCTGGAAATTCTCGCCTTGGAAACGTGGGTTGGAGCGCCGGAAGTCATCGGCGGCAAAGTCGTCAGGGCTTTTCAGGGCGCCCGTCAGAAAGCCTCGACCCAGAGGGCTGTAGGGGACAAAGGCGATCCCCAGGCGCTGACAGGCGGCCAGGCAGCCGTTGTCTTCCTGGTCCCGGCTCCATAGCGAGTATTCACTTTGCAGGGCGCTGATGGGGTGTACCTTGTGGGCGCGCTCCAGGGTGCTTGCCGACGCTTCACTCAAGCCCAGGTAGCGCACCTTGCCGGCCTTGACCAGTTCCGCCATGGCGCCGACGGTCTCTTCGATGGCCACGTCCGGGTCGACCCGATGCAGGTAATACAGATCCAGGGTGTCCACGCCCAGGCGCCGCAGGCTGCCGTCGATGGAAGCACGCACGTATTCGGGACGGCCGTTGACGCCGCGGGCATCCGCGTCGCCCGGATCGCGGACGATGCCGAACTTGCTGGCCAGGAACACTTGCTGACGCTTGCCGCGAATCGCCTGGCCGATCAATTCCTCGTTGCTGTGGGGACCGTACATATCGGCGGTGTCCAGCAGGTTGATCCCCAGTTCCAGGGCTCGGTGCAAGGTGGCGATGGCCTCCTTGGGGTCGTTGCCGGTGGTATAGAAATCGCTCATGCCCATGCAGCCCAGGCCAATGGCGGAAACCTGTGGACCCTGATGGCCAAGTTGTCGAGTGTGCATTGCCGATTACTCCGATGAGTGGGGAAGAGCGCTCAGTTTGCTACTCGACAAAAGACCTATAAACCGGCTAAAAGCGCTATCACTATTATCATTATCTAAATAATCGCGAGCCTGTTTCATGGACCGTTTCAACGCCATGCGCGTCTTCACCCGGATTGTCGAGCTGGGCGGTTTCGCCAGGGCCGCCGAGGATCTGCACATGCCGGCAGCCTCGGTCACCATCCTGATCAAGCAACTGGAAGCTCACCTGGGTGTGCAGCTTTTGCACCGCACCACACGCCAGGTCCGCCCCACCCTGGACGGCGCCGCCTATTACCAGCGCTGCGTGCGCCTGCTGGCGGACCTGGAGGAGGCCGAAGCGGCCTTCTCGGTCACCCGGCACAACCCGCGGGGGCTCTTGCGCATCGATATGCCGGTGGGAATCGGTCGGCTGATCGTGATTCCCGCGTTGCCGGAGTTCTCTGCCCGCTACCCGCTGATCGAACTGGAGATCGGCCTCAATGACCGCCCCGTGGATCTGATCCGTGAGGGGGTGGATTGCGCCTTGCGGGGCGGCCCGGCCCTGGACGACAGCCTGGTGGCCCGGCCGCTGGTGCAATTGCAACAAGTGACGTGCGCCAGCCCCGGCTACTTGCAGCAGCGGGGAACGCCCCAGTCGCCGGCAGACCTGGAAGGGCATCGGATGGTGGAGTATTTCTCCAGCGTCAGCGGCAAACGTTATGGTCTGGAGTTCTACATCGATGGCCAGTTGCGCCCGATGGAGTTGCCCAAGCAGGTGGCGGTCAACAGTGCCGACGGCTACCTGGCGGCCTGCGAAGCCGGTTACGGACTGGTGCAGACGCCGTATTACAACGTTGCCCGACAGTTGCGGGCCGGAGTCTTGCGAGAGGTCCTGGAGGATTTTCCGGTGCCGTCGCTGCCGCTGACCGCCATGTATCCGCCCCAGCGTCATCTGTCCACCCGGGTGCGGGTGTTCGTCGACTGGCTGCTGGAGTTGTTCGCCCGCCCTGGCAATGGCACCTCGCGACCCTGAAGGCTTGCCGCAAAGAGCAGAACGCCCGCGGCGGGGCGGGCGTTGGCTGGGGGAGTGGCAGATTCAGCGGGGCCGATGAACTGGCCGGATGACTCAGCGGTGGTAGTAGCCCGGGCCGCCGTCGTAGTAACGGTGATGCCCGCCATCGCGGGGCATGATGATGCAGCCTGACAGGGTCAGGATTGCCAGCAGGGGAATCAGCAGTGTGATTCGACGGAACATTTCTCAATCCTCAAAGGGCACGGGGAACTCGACAGGACGATGAAGGAGAAAAATCTCCTTCGCGCCTGTACCATGTGACCCCGATTTCCCCGGCGCATCCCCGAATCCGGGTATGTGCTTGGCATCGTTCTTGATACACAGCGGATACATTTTCAGCTTCAGGACCCCGCAATGACCCAGTCACAACGCTTGAAATACTCGATCCTGATTTCCCTGGTGGTACTGGGGATCATGCTTGGCCTTTCCTACCTGCAGAACCACGGCGTCATCAGCGAAAAACTGTTCCAGTACATCGCCATTGGTGTGGCGGTGGTCGTGGTGGTGATCAATGGCGTGATGCGCCGCAAGGTCAAGCCTTGAACCGTGGCTCGACCGTCTCAGGAGAGACCGTCGAGCACCGCTGCGGCCTGCTGGTGCAGGCTGTAGCTCTTGTCGGCATTGAGGGTCAGGACGCCCTCGGTGCACAGGCGCTTCAAGACTTCCCGGACGCTTAGAAACGACAGCGGAATATCCAGTTCCAGCAGTTGACTGTGAACCCCCCGCACACCCAGGGAGCGCTCGCTCTGGGCTGCTGTGAGCAGGGCGTCGATGACTTTCAGGCGAATCAGACTGGTGCGCAGGCCAAAGCTTTTCAGCAGGTGCTTGATTCGTTCATTACTGTTGCGCTCGGCGTTCTTGCCGAAGACACCGGCGCCGGCATTCAGGGAAGGCGTGTTGTTCACGGTGATGCCGTCCATTGGCAGTTGCGGGTTGTACATGCAAAAACTCCTTATCAGAGCCTTATCAGGAAAAGAATGATGGGTGCTCTAGTAACTAGACGTACGAGCACGGCAAATCATGAAGCCCAGGATGTAGAAAATTTGTCGGTATCAAGTTGCTGACATGTCATTGGCCGGTCCGTGCCGACCTCTTGGGGGTAATTTTTTCTGCGCTGATTCGTCCATAGGGTCAGGCAGGCGTCGGTTGATCCGTGCGCGGCTGGATTCCCAGACTGGCGGCGTTGCCAAACCCTTCCTGCACACCAGTCCTGGTTCTGTATTTTTGCATCAGGAGTCGGCGTGATCATTTCCAGGCAGTTACCGCATTTTTGCCTTGCAGCCTTGTTTCTAAGTTTCAGTTGCGGTGCCTACGCACTGGCGCAGCCTGAACAGACCCGTGCCGAGATTCGCCGCACCAGCTTTGGTGTCCCGCATATCCGTGCCAGCGACGAGCGCGGCCTGGGCTACGGCATCGGTTACGCCTACGCCCAGGACAATCTGTGCCTGATGGCCAATGAAGTGCTGACGGTGAACGCCGAGCGGGCCAAGTACTTCGGTGCCGAAGGCCAGACTCTGGAGCAACGGGACAACCTGAGCAGCGATGTGTTTTTCAGTTGGCTGAACACGCCCCAGGCGGTAGCCGGCTTCTGGCAGGCACAGACCCCGGCGGTGCGTGAGCGCATGCAGGGTTATGTTGAGGGCTACAACCGCCAGTTGGCGGAGCGCCGGGGCCAGGGGCTGCCCGAGCAGTGCCAGGGCGACTGGGTACGGCCGCTGGCTACCTCGGACCTGGTAAAGCTGACTCGGCGCTTGCTGGTGGAAGGCGGCGCCGGTCAGTTCGCCGAGGCCCTGGCGGGAGCCACGCCGCCGGGCGTCACCGCCCAGGCGGCACTGAGCGAACGTCGCTGGCAACTGGCAGCAGTCCGCCAGCAAGGTTTTGCCCTGGACCGTGGCAGCAATGCCGTGGCCATCGGCAGCGAGCGTTCGTTCAACGGTCGCGGCCTGCTGCTGGCCAACCCGCATTTCCCCTGGATCGGCGCCATGCGTTTCTATCAGATGCACCTGACCATTCCCGGTCAGTTGGATGTGATGGGGGCGGCCTTGCCGGGCCTGCCGCTGATCAATATAGGTTTCAACCAGCACTTGGCCTGGACCCACACGGTGGATGCGTCCAAGCATTTCACCCTGTACCGCCTGCAATTGGACCCCAAGGACCCGACCCGCTATCTGCTGGACGGTCGCTCCCAACCCCTGGAGCGCCAGACGGTCACGGTGCAGGTCAAAGGCCAGGATGGCCAGTTGCACAGCCAGTCGCGGACGCTCTACAGCTCGGTCTTCGGCCCGGTGGTGCAGTGGCCTGGGGAACTGGACTGGGACCGCGAACATGCCTACAGCCTGCGTGATGCCAACCTCGACAACACCCGAGTACTGGCCCAGTGGTATGCGATGAACCAGGCCAACAGCGTGACCGGCCTGCAAGACAGCGTGCATCAGTTACAGGGCATTCCCTGGGTCAACACCCTGGCGGTGGACGACCAGGGCCGTGCGCTTTACATGAACCAGTCGGTGGTGCCCAACGTCACCCAGGCCAAGCTGGCCCAGTGCAGCGATCCACGGATCGGCACTCAGGTCATCGTCCTCGACGGCTCCCGCAGCACCTGTGCCTGGGATATCGACCCGGCGGCGGCCCAGCCGGGTATTTTCGCCGCCGGCCAATTGCCGCAACTGGCCCGCAACGACTACTTGCAGCACTCCAATGACTCGGCCTGGATGGTCAACCCGGCGGCGCCGCTGCAGGGCTTCTCGCCGGTGATCAGCCAGCAGGATGTGCCCCTGAAGATGCGCGCGCGTTTCGCCCTGGATCGCTTGAGCCGGATGCCCAAGGCCCAGGTCAGCGATCTGCAGCATATGGTCACCGATGATCAGGTGTACCTGGCCGGTCAGGTGATGCCGGACCTGCTGCAATTCTGCGCGCAGGACCTGGGCTCCGACGCCCGGCGACTGGCCACGCTGTGCGCCAGCCTCAAGTCCTGGGATCGCAGTGCCGGGCTGCAGACGGGCCTGGGGTTCGTGCACTTCCAGGGCATCATGCAGCCGTTGCTGCAGAGTCCCGACATCTGGCGTGTGGCCTTCGACCCCAAGGACCCGCAGCACACGCCACGGGGGTTGGCCATCAGCCGTCCGTCAGTGGCCCAGGCCCTGCGTGAGGCGATGCTGGCCTCGGCGCAGCAAGTGGAGCAGGCCGGGCTGGGCGCCGATGTGCGCTGGGGCGATATCCAGCAGGTGAGCCAGGGTGGGCGGCCGACCCCGGTGCCTGGCGGCCCGGAAAGCCTGGGGGTGTACAACGCTATCCAGAGCGTGCCGGGTGCCGACGGCAAGCGCGAGGTGGTGAGCGGCACCAGCTACCTGAATGTGGTCAGTTTCGACGAGCAGGGGCCGCGAGCCCTCGGGCTGCTGGCGTTTTCCCTGTCCAGCGATCCGGCGTCGCCGCACTTTCGCGACCAGACCGAGGCCTTTGCCCGGAATCAGTGGAGTGTGCTGCCCTTTACCGAAGCGCAGATCCGCGCCGATGGCCAGTATCAGTCGCAACTGATCCAGGAGCCACGGCGGGATTGGCAGCCATTGCTCAAGTAGTGGATGTCAGCGGTTGAAGTGAATCGAGGCCGCCCCCGCAACGGGGCGGCCTTCAGCTTTTTGGCGGCGACTGAGGCAACGAGTTGATCACCGGGTTGCCTTCGCGATTGCGCGTCAGGTAGACCGGCAGCACCTTGGGCAGCGAAGTCAGCAGGCTCTTGATCTCCCGGGTGTTGTAGATGCCGCCGACGCGGATCTTGCCGGTCGAGTTGTCAGCCAGTTGCACCGGGGTGTCCAGGTAGCGATTGATCAGCGGCAGGGCATCGCTGAGGGCCAGGTTGTCCAGCACCAGCTTGCCGTTGCGCCAGGCCAGAGAACTGTCGTTGCTGTAGGTCTGGCTGATCTGCGGCGCGTAGTCGCCATCCTTGTAGCGGGCCTGCATGCCCGGCTCCAGGCGGAAGCCTTCGCCGGGCAGGGCAGTATTGCTGGTGACCAGCACCGAGCCCTGGAGCAGGGTGACCCGTACCTGATCTTCATACATCCACACGTTGAACTGGGTGCCGGTGACCTTGACCTGGCCATGGGCGGCCTTGACCACGAACGGATGGCTGCTGTCGTGGCTGACCCTGAAGAACGCCTCACCCTTTTTCAGAGTGACCCGGCGCTGATCCTTGTAGTTGCTGTAGGTCAGGCTGCTGCCCAGGTTCAGTTCCACCTGGCTGCCGTCGGCCAGGGTCACATTGCGCAGACTGTCGCCGGCTTCGAAGCGTTCGTAGGACGACGGCAGCCAGCCCAGCTCCCAGCCGCTGTAGGCGGCCAGGGGCAGGGCGCACAGGGCGACGGCAGCGGCCACGCCGTAATGTTGCCAGGTGCGTCGAGGGGCAAGCTTGACCGGAGTCGGTGCCAGTGTGGAGGGAGGCAGTTGATCGGCCACTTCCCATATCTCCCGCATCGCCTCGTATTCGAAAGCGTGCAGGGGGTCGGCATCATGCCATTGCTGAAAGGCCAGACGCTCCGCATCGCTGCAGTCGGCTTCATGCAGGCGCATGCACCATTGCGCCGCAGCTTGGGTAATGGCGTCGTATTCGGCTTCTGAGAGGATCTGTTCGCTCATTGACTCTTCCTGATTTCCCGCATTCTACCCTCCGCCGTAAGGCTTGTAGAACAGGCGTCATGGCTAATGCGCATCAAAGTGAACTTATTTTCATCTGCCACGCCTTGAAAACACGCTGTGTATCGAAAGTGTCTACAAATCGGCAAGCCTGACGACAGTGTCTGTGTGTCAGCAACACTGGCACCTTCCCTGCAACCCATGGGATCGGGTTGACAGGGCCAACAGTCGCCGTTGTTTAATCGACGGGTCACATGCTGTCGCCCCCTCCAATAATTACTCTGGAGCTTCAGATGTCTGCATCATCCCCGGTTGTTGAAACGCCCTGCCAATACCTCTCTCTACCCGCTCTGGTGCAGTTGCTGGAGACGATTTTCCTGCGCCATGGCTGCCGCGCCGAAGTGGCCCGCTGCCTGGCCGAGAACTGCGCCGCTGCCGAGCGCGACGGTGCCCAGAGTCATGGTGTGTTCCGTATTCCCGGTTATGTCTCGACCCTGGCCAGTGGCTGGGTCGATGGTCGGGCGGTGCCTGTGGTGGAGGACGTTGCGGCAGCCTTTGTCCGGGTCGACGCCGGCAACGGCTTTGCCCAGCCGGCCCTGGCGGCCGCTCGCGAGCTGCTGGTGAACAAGGCCCGCAACGCCGGGATCGCGGTGCTGGCGATCCGTAACTCGCACCATTTCGCCGCACTCTGGCCAGATGTCGAGCCCTTTGCCGAAGAGGGGCTGGTGGCCCTGAGCGTGGTTAACAGCATGACCTGTGTCGTCCCCCACGGCGCCGACCGGCCGTTGTTCGGCACCAATCCGATTGCCTTCGCCGCCCCCCAGGCCCAGGGCCAGCCGATCGTCTTCGACCTCGCCACCAGTGCCATCGCCCACGGCGATGTGCAGATCGCCGCGCGCAAGGGCGAGCGCTTGCCCCTTGGCATCGGCGTCGACAGCCTGGGACAGCCGACCCAGGACCCCAAGGCGATTCTCGAAGGGGGCGCCTTGCTGCCGTTTGGCGGCCACAAAGGTTCGGCCCTCTCGATGATGGTGGAGTTGCTGGCCGCGGCCCTGACCGGAGGTCACTTTTCCTTCGAGTTCGACTGGTCCAATCACCCCGGGGCGAAGACGCCCTGGACCGGGCAATTGCTGATCGTCATCGACCCGAGCAAGGCTGCCGGACAGAACTTCGCCGAGCGCAGTCAGGAACTGGTGCGGCAGATGCATGCGGTGGGACTCAAGCGTTTACCGGGGGATCGTCGGCATCAGCAGCGCGAGCGCTCGCTGCAAAATGGAATCGCCATGGGCGTGGAGCAACTGCAGCAGCTGCGGGCGCTGGCGCAGGACTGAAACGAAAAAAGGGCCAGGCCGCCACTGGTGCGCCTGGCCCTGGAGCGGGGGGCGGTTACGAACGCCGGCCCAGCAACAGGCCGACCACCAGGCCAAAGCCGGCGGAGATGGCCACGGTCTGCCACGGGTGGCCACCGATGTATTGCTCGGTGGCATCCACCACCGGTTTGCTGCGCTCGCGCACGTTGCTGACCGATTCCAGCGCCTGTTTGAGCTTGAGGCTCACTTGCTGGCGCAAGCTTTCACCTTCTTCGCCCACCAGGCTGGCGCTGCCCTTGAGCAGCTTTTCCGATTCTTCGATCAGCGCCTGCAGTTCGCTGAAGGCCTGGTCCTTGATTTGATCGCTTTCCGCTTGCGCGGCAGATTTACGAGCCATGAAGTTTTTCCTTGGAAATATCGCCGCTGGTGCAACGCCAGCCTCTGTTGCTGGGCCGATTGCTGCCTTTGCCAGCGGCTACAGGTGAATGGGTGGCAAGCAATGGAGTTCGGCGCGGGGGCAAAAGTTGCAGCCATTTTGCGCCTTGCTCGCCACCCTTGAGTAAAACCCTCAGCCCCTACAGTGTAAGATGGCGCCTATTTTACGCAGCAGGAATTTCCCATGAGTTTCAATCTGGCTAACAAGACCCTGGCCGAACGCGCCGCCATCGAGGACGAGAAGTCCCGTCTGTTCGACTTGTGGCAGAGCAACCTGGGCAAGGCCAAGGGCGAGGCGGCACGGCTGTTCGGCGAGCGCGGCAAGCGCAAGGGCAAATGGGCCGAGTGGGTTCGTGCAGAACTGGACGGCATGTCGCCGCCGGAGTACTCCAACATGGTGCGCAGTGAAGTCAATCGGCTGATGGCGGCGAACAAGTAATCGCGAAACTCTCGACAATCGCTTCACGCACCTTCACCAGCAGCGGGTCGATCTGCGGGCTGGTGCGCCAGCCCAGTTCGATCGGATAGCGCGGCAGCGCCAGGGGGCAGGGCAGCAGTTGCAGGCCGGTGAACTCGGCGATGCGCCGCGCGGCATGGGCGGGAATGGTCGCCACCGCCTGGCTGCCCTTGAGCAGAAAGGGCAGAGCGGCAAAATGCGTGGTCGAGGCGCAGACCTGGCGACTGAGTCCCAGATTCGCCAATCCTTCATCGGTGATGCCGATAAACCCTTGTGACGACACCAGCAGGTGTTCGCGCCGAACGAATTCTTCGAGGTCGATCTGCCGTTGCCCGGGGGCCAGGCTGGCCGGGTCCGCCAAACACAGGTAGTCGCCTTCCCCCAGCACCTGCCGACTGAGCAGGCGCTCGGCAAAGCCACCGGCGCTGATGGCCAGGTCGACGCTGCGCTGCAACAGCGCCTCGGCGACGATCTGGCTGTGGGTCTGGCGGAAGATCAGTCGCAACTTGGGCGCGCGGCGGGCCACGGCTTCGATCAGGCGTCGGCCGTAGGCAATCTCGAAATCATCCGACAGGCCGACCGTCACCGAGCGTCCCTGATAGTCGGCGCTGTCCGGGGCGACCATGGCCAGGCTCTGGCGGCATTTGTTCAGGGCCTCAGTGACCACCGGCTTCAATTGATTGGCCTTGAGAGTCGGCGCCAGGCCGCGGCCGGTGCGAACGAACAATTGATCGCCATACAACTCGCGCAGGCGGCGCAAGGCCGCACTCATGGCCGATTGGGTCACTCCTAGGCGCAGGGCCGCGCGGCTGGCGCTGGACTCGTCATGTAGGGCTTCGAAAGCCTTGAGCAGATTGAGGTCGACGCTGGCGATATTCATCTGGTTCATATCATTAAGCACTGAGTTGGAGAAGATCGATAATTAGTGGTCAAGCTGGCCTATGCAATACCCATGGGATGACCTATGGATGTCGCGGCGGCAGGTGGGTATTGAGGGGCTGCATGGTGAGTCGAGCAGATGATAAGTGTCCGGCATGGCTTTCGGCTTAGAGGGAGTAAACGAGCCTTTATATCGAAATCGCGCATGAGCCAGTTTTCGCAAATGGATAAGCCGTTAATTAGCGATAACGGACTAAGCTCTGCTCACCATAGAAAGTAAAAATAGCGACTCTGTCTAGTGGTTTGGCGACTGATTTAAATAGATTGGCTGTAGTGATCGATAAGAAAATCCTGAGTGTCGAGCGTTAAATTGAAATTGTAATATAAAATTGTATGGGGATATGTGCTTTCCAAGCGGAAATCTTAGTGCCTAGAGTGGCTTTTTTTTAAAAATATATGGCTCTCAGTGACAAAATCTTGCTCGCCTGCGTGTTAGCATTCGGCAGGCGAGAGAAATCTATTGTTCATTTCAGAGTGTTTTGGTTGGTCTTGCTGAGGGCGCTTCTGCTAACTCTGACTGGCTTGATATTTAATGTGCTTTGGCAGTCTCTTTAAGGCCTCATTGTTAGCTTTTACTGTGCCGTTCAAATGGCAGTTGGCTTGCAGTGATCAGGTCCATGGTGATCAAGCTCTTTGTGAATAGATAAGAGCTATTGCTCTAAACTGTTGGTTTCGGGGCGAAAAGCTACTTGACCTGGAAGAATGATGCTCTGTAAAAAAAGCACAGAATTTTTGTGGGCGAGCTGTTCTGGTATAGCGGAATAGGCGTGCAGTGCAGGTTTGGGGTAAAAATAATATGCAAGATGCTAACGCGCTAGAACCAAAGGTGTCTCCGTGTAGGTGGTGTATTCCTGCCTTTCAGTCGCTCTACACTTCTGTGGAAGGTATTTATATTTTGCTGAAAGGCGGGTTAACGATAAGGGATGTCAGCGTTACTAGGCGCTTTGAAGCGGGAGAGTTACTATTTGTTAGGCGTGGAAGTTATCTAGTTAGTACTGAGGAACATAGGAGTGAATTGTTGTGGATTTCACTGCCGGATCAGTTTTTACAGAACTTTGTTCAGCGTTTTGGTGCATTACTTAGTACTTTGGAGCGTAAAGAGCGATCGGATAGTAATATTATTGTTTTTGCTAATAGTCCACTGCTCGTCGATTGTGTCAAGAGCTTGAGGAATCTGCTTGTGCATGAGCATCCTCCGATGCTGGCATCCTTGAAGGTTGAAGAGTTATTGATACTGTTTGTCTTTGGTTCCCAGGGTTCTGAGTTGATGTCATTGCTGCGCCAGCAGACTAACAGGCATGTCGAGCGGCTTCAGTTGTTTATGGAGCAGTACTTTCTCATGGAGTGGCGGCTTAGCCAGTTTGCCCGAGAGTTCGGGGTGGGGCTGACAACATTCAAGGAGCTGTTCGGCGTGGTGTATGGCGTTTCTCCGCGGGCCTGGATCAGCGAAAGGCGTCTGTTGCACGCTCATCATCTATTGCTCAACAGCGAGCTGAGTATTGTTGATGTGGCGATGGCCAGTGGTTTTTCCAGTCAGTCGTACTTTACTCACAGCTATCGACGCCGATTTGGCTGTACGCCCAGTCGTTCCAGGCAGGGCAAGGAATTGCTGCTGAGTGCACAGGCGTAATGTTCATTAAGTCGGAGCTCTCGATAAAGTCATCGGGCGCTCTTGTGGGGCTTGGAAGTTGGTGTCGTGCTGTTTTAGAAAAGTGATAAAAAAACGCCTATTTGTATAAGGTCTTGTTTTTTTATTTTGTTAGGATTCAAGAGACCAATGATCAGGCTTGTTTCGTTGGTGGAGCATGTAAGTTATCTGATTGGTTGTGATTTTTAGGAGGGTGGTCGCAGTTTCGAGTCTAATCTTGCAGGGGGCGTGAAATATGCACGGATGTTTTTTCAGGGGTGGGCAATGTTTTCCACCGGACTGTCTCTGTGCGAGATTGGCTTTTGGTTTTGGTGATAGCGCCTCGAAAAGTAATTGAGGTGTTTGTCGGCGCCCATCGTGCAGATTTCGTTCTGAATAGAGACTTTATGGTATAGAAGTGGCGGCGTGGAAGGATTCAACGCTCCTTAATGTGGCCCTGTTAGACTATCTGCTGCGGCATTGCGGGGCTCTCGGTCTCCAAGGGAATTAAGGTTTCAATGAGGATTGTGGCGATAAGCCATCGCTCTCGATATGTCACCCTCTCAGTGAATATTGCCGCTGTTGGTTGGTCTTTTATCTCACTTGTCCCCCTTATCCGTTGCAGTTGTTTGTGTGTCACAGTCGTAGGATTTTTTCTTTCGGTAGGCACTTGTGCTTACCCTTGCTATAAATTTAACTTTTTGGCTGGTTCGATTGGGGCTCTAATCTAAATCCGTGCTGACTCATGGGGGCATCCATTTTGCGTGGCTATTGGAACGGTGTGTTTGGGGGCGAGATTGGGGTTTTCTGAGAGTGGCCTGCTTTAGATAATCAGTGCGGTGTTTCTCGTAAGCAGGAAGCTAAATTGAGTTGTCCAGGTTTCTCGGGGCTTTCTGGTTAACGTGCTGAGTCGTTAATTTTAATGTTCCGGTGGCCTGTAACCTCGGTCATGGCGAGTATAAAGATCGCTAATCAACCTTGAGGTACAGGCGTTGTTTTTGGGCGTTTGGCACTAACTATCATGTGTGTCGAAAGAAACTACTTAATAGTGATTTTAAGGGAGTGAAACATATGAGTTCGATTATAGATAAGCTTTGCGAACGTGCCAAAACCTCTGCTTCGCAACGGGCCTTCGAGTTTTTGTCATCCAAGGGAGTCTCCGAGCAGATTCTGGATTACCTCGGACTCAAGCGTGCCGCCAGTCGGGTGGCAGCCATGCTCCAGGTAGCCGGAGTCGGTGTTGGAGACCGAGTGCTGATTCTGTGCCAGCCAGGGGCGGAGTACGTTACTGCATTTTTTGGCTGTCTCTATGCCGGAGCGGTAGCGGTTCCTTTGTTTCCGCCGCGCAATCGTTTGCATGTTTCCCGCGTCGTCAGCATTTTGAACGATGCCCAAGCATCATTGGCGCTGTGCAATGCCAAGGGCGTGATGCGCTACGGGGCGTTTTTCTCCGAGATGGGGGTGCCTGCCTCGTCCTTGTTGACGCTCGATGCCTGCGAGCAATATGCCGGTGCCTTGCCAGAGCCCGCGGCGCAGCTTCCTGAGAACATTGCATTCTTGCAGTACACCTCGGGCAGCACGGGCAATCCCAAAGGCGTGATGGTTTCCAACCGCAATATTGAGCACAACCTGGGGATGCTCAACCAGTGGCTGGGAGGCAAGCCTGGCGAAGTTATGGTCAGTTGGTTGCCGCCTTATCACGACATGGGTTTGATCGCAGGGCTGCTCGCGCCGGTCGTGGGTGGTTATCCCTGTGTGTTGATGCCGCCGGAGACCTTTGCCCATAGTCCCTTCGTCTGGCTCGATGCAATCAGCCGCTATCGCGCCACGATCAGTGGCGCACCGAACTTTGCCTACGGCATGTGCTGTCAGCGGATTACCCCGGAACAGCTCTCAACGCTGGATCTTGGCCGCTGGCGTCATGCTTTCAACGGTGCCGAGCCGGTCAGGGCGCGGACCATGGTCGAGTTTTCTTCACGTTTCGCTGTCAGCGGCTTTGATCCGCGAGCCTTTGCTCCGTGCTATGGGCTGGCGGAAAGCACGTTGATCGTTACCGGTTATGCCGGTAACAAACAACCTTCCAGCCTGCTGGCCGACCGTCAGATCCTGCAGGATGAAAAACACGCGATCATCCATCAGCGCCTTGATACGCCGCAGGTACAGAACGGCTCGGTATGGCGGTCCCTGGTCAGTGTCGGGCCGGTTATCGGCGAGCAACGATTGTTGATAGTCGATCCTGACACTGGTTTGCCAGTGGCCGAGCGTTGCGTCGGTGAGATCTGTGTATCGGGCCCCAGCGTCGCCAGGGGGTATTGGCAACAGGAAGAAGCCAGCCAGCATGCCTTCAATTCGGTGCGCGACGAGAGTGCCAGGGGCTTCCTGCGCTCCGGTGATCTTGGGTTCCTGCATGAAGGGGAGCTGTATGTGACCGGTCGCCTGAAGGACATGATCATCATCGCCGGACGCAATTTTTACTCCGAGGACATCGAGCAGTCGATCGTGAGCAGCCAGCCCAGAGTGGTCGCCAACGGTTGTGCGGCTTTTGTCAGCGAAGATGATGCTCAGGAAAAACTGGTGATCGTCGCCGAGTTGGAGCGCACTCAGCGTCACGGTGACCTGCAAGACGTGATGATGGAAATCCAGAAGGAAGTCTGGATGAAGCACGAGATCAATCCGCAAAGCGTAGTGCTGGTGGCGCCTGGCCAGGTGCCGCGTACCTCCAGTGGCAAGGTTCGTCGCAAAGCCTGTCGTCAGGCCTGGGAGCGCGGCGAACTCAAGGTCCTCGATCACTGGGCGCAGGAGCCTTCGATGGCTGGCTGAGTTCATGCCGAGAGGTTGATACAGCGAAACCGCAAGCACATCCCCTGATAAGCCTGCCTCTGGATACCGCCTGTTACTAGCGCGGCAGTGGTATAGGCGGCCTGTGCGCGGTGCAAATTTCAACCTCCCACAATTTGCATCATTTTCGGGTGGCACTATGAATACATCAGCAGTTTTTCCTGAGAAGCAACAGTCTGGCGTTGTTCGGACAGCGCTTCAGGACATCGCGATCATCGGCGTCGCCGGTCGTTATCCCTTGGCCGAAAACCTTGACGAGTTTTGGCGCAACCTGGCCTCGGGGCGTGACTGTATCCGTGGGCTGCCCGAAGATCGATGGCAGGCCGGTCACCCGCAGTTGCAGGGTTTTGGCGAAATTCGCGGCGGATTCCTCCAGGATGCTGATTGTTTTGACGCGCTGTTCTTCAACATTGCTCCGCGTGATGCGGTCAAGTTGGACCCCCAGGAGCGACTGTTCCTGCAGTGTGCTTACACAGCCATCGAAGACGCCGGTTACACCCGTCAGACACTGGGCAGGTCCCGCGGTAATGACCCCACGCAGCAGAGCCGGGTAGGGGTTTTCGCCGGGGCTATGTACCAGGAGTATCAGTTCTATGGTGTCGAAGCTTCATTGATCGGCGACAGTGGTGCCTGTGGTGCAGTGGCGGCCTCCATCGCCAACCGGGTCAGTTTCTTCTGCGGTTTCCATGGCCCTAGCCTGACCCTCGACACCATGTGTTCTTCCTCGATCACCGCTATTCATCTGGCGTGCCAGAGTCTGCAACTGCACGAGTGCGAGGTGGCGTTGGCTGGCGGCGTCAATCTGTCCCTGCACCCCAACAAGTATCGTTTGCTCAAGGACAACAAGTTTCTCTCGCAACAAGGGCATTGCCGCAGCTTCGCCCGCGGTGGGGATGGCTACATTCCCAGCGAAGGTGTCGGGGTCGTGGTGCTCAAGCCCTTGGCGGCCGCTGTGCGCGATGGCGATCAGATCCACGGGGTCATCAAGGCCAGCGTGATCAATCACGGTGGTGATTCCAGTGGTTATTACGTACCCAATGCCGAGCAGCAGTCGGCGCTGATTAAGGAAGCCATCGACAAGGCGGGTATCGACCCACGGCAGATCCAATATGTCGAAGCCCATGGCACCGGCACGCCGGTGGGCGATCCGGTGGAGTTGCAAGGCCTGAGCAGCGCTTTTGGCGCCTATACCCGGGACAAGCAGTTCTGTGCCATCGGTTCGGTCAAATCCAACATCGGCCATGGTGAAAGCGCCGCCGGTGTGGCAGCGCTGAGCAAGATCCTGCTGCAGTTCAGGCATTGCCAGTTGGCGCCTTCTTTGTATGCCAACGAAGTCAGTCCCGATCTCAACTTCAGCAACTCGCCGTTCTACCTGCAGCGCGACTTACAACCCTGGCCGCGTGCGATCGATGAGCGAGGGCAAGAGCGTGCGCGTCTGGCCAGCCTGTCGTCATACGGTGCTGGTGGTTCGAATGCTCACCTGATCATTGCTGAGTACCTTCCGCCGCAGGTGGCGGCACAACCACCATCGCAGGTGGTGCCGGTGCTGCTGTTGTCGGCCACCAATCAGGCAACGTTACAGCTTCAGGCCAGGCACCTGCTGGAGTTTTTCCAGGCGGGTGGGGCCGCCACCCCCCAGGCCCTGCTTGATTGTGCCTACACCTTGCAAGTAGGGCGTGAGGCCCTCGACTGGCGGCTTGGCTTCGTAGCCCGGGATCGGCAAGCGGCCATCGACGCACTGGAGGGTTTTCTGGCCGCGCCCCAGTCGCCACAGGGACCCATCCGGCTGGGGCGGGTGCAGGGCGCTGCGGCTTCGGCCGTGCCGCTGACAGTCGAGGGTGGCACGGCCGATCCCCAGCAATGGCTCGGTGCCTGGTTGGAGGGGGCGGATGTCGATTGGCTCAGCCTGTATGGCGACCAGCGCCCAGCCCGCGTCAGCCTGCCAACCTATCCGTTTTCCCGGAACAAGCTCTGGCTGAAGACCGATAGCCGTCAGGCCAGCGCGTCGCCTGTTCAGATGGCCGCGTCAGTCCATCCTTTGCTGGGGTCACGGGAGCCCGGCAGCTCGGCCTTTTCTTCGACGTTCAGCGGCCAGGAAACATTCCTGGCCGATCATCAGGTCAACGGCAGCCTGATATTGCCTGCGGTGGCTTATCTGGAGATGGCCAGAGCAGCCCATGAAGTGCTGTGGCCGGATCAAGTGCCGTTGAGCTTGCACAAACTGCTGTGGTCCAGGCCGGCCCAGGTCACTGGCGCAGCACTCGACACACGCATCACCCTGACTGCCCGGGAGCCAGGTACCCAGGCATTCGTCATTGAAAGCTGCGATGGGCAAGGGGGCTACCTGGCCTGCGCCAGAGGCGTGATCGGCAAGTTGCAACAACCAGCGCCACCCGCACTGGATGTTCCGGCCTTTATAGCCCGACATTGTCACCAGCGTTATGAAGGGGTGGACTGCTATCGTCACTTCGCTGACCTGGGGCTGGCCTATGGACCCAGTCATCAGAGCATTGAATACCTGCATTGTGGTGAGTCTCAGGTCGTGGCGCGATTGAACATGGCGTCGTTCCACAGCCAGTATCAGCTCCATCCGTCGATGGCCGATGGTGCGTTTCAGGCCATCATCGGCTTCTATCTGGGGGGCGGTCACAGCCTTGGCGTACCGGTACCTTTTGCCCTGGAACGGGTCGATCTGCACCGCCCTTGCACGGCTCAGATGTGGTGCATCGTTTCACGCTCGGCGGAGGAGGGCGGCCAGGTTTTCGATATTCAGTTGCTCGACGATGACGGGCGACTGTGTGCCTTGTTCAGCGCGTTGACCATCAAGGATTTCTCCACGGCCAAGCCCGTTGCGCGTCACCTCGCGACGGATACCCGCGTCTCGGGCAGCAATGTGTTCTTGGCCGTGGACTGGCGCGTGCGTCAGTGGAGCGCCAAGCCCGAATCGGCTCCGGGCCTGGTGTTGCAGATTGGCAGCCGTGAAGGGATTGAGGCCGAGCTGTCGAGGCTCTTGCCACAGCGCGTTTATGCCGACCACCAGGAGTTGCAGAGCCGCGAATCCTGCGAGCGCTTGCTGGCCCGTGTGGGGGCATTTGATCAGCTCCTGTGGATTGCGCCCAGCGCTGCCAGTGATCTGAGCCAAGCCCAGGAAAGCGGAGTGCTTGGACTGTTCCGCTGGATCAAGACGCTTTTGGCCCACGGCTACCAGCAGCAGGCGTTGGCGTTGACGCTAGTGACTTGCCAGGCCCAGGCCGTTCACGAGGGCGAGCCAGTGGCCGCTGCCCATGCGTCGGTACACGGCTTGGCAGGGGTATTGGCCAAGGAAATGCGCCAGTGGCGTTTGCGCGTGGTGGATCTGGCCGCTGAGCGCTTCTGGCCGCTGGAGCAGTTGTTGACGCTGCCCTTTGATGCCAAGGGTGAAACCTGGGCCTGGCGTGACGGCCAGTGGTATCAGCAGTGCCTGTTGGCGTGCCATGAGCCGCTAACGCATCAGGCACAGGCGTTCCGGCAACACGGGGTGTACGTGATTATCGGCGGTGCCGGTGGTATCGGCAGTGCCCTGAGCCGTTACCTGATTGCACGCTACAAAGCGACGGTGATCTGGCTGGGTCGGCGGCCACTGGAGCAGGGCATCGCCAAGCAACTGCAACACTTCGCCGACCTGCCTCATCCACCGGTTTATCTCCAGGCCGACGCGACCGACGCAACGGCTCTGGCCCAGGCTCATCGGCAGATCAAACAGCGCTTTGGGCAGATCCACGGGGTGATCAACTCGGCGATTGTGCTGCAGGATCAAAGTGTCCTGGCCATGGAAGAGCAGACCTTTGCCAGGGTACTGGGGGCCAAGGTCAGTAGCAGCGTCAACATGGTGCAAGTGTTCGGTGAAGAGCCGCTCGACTTCATGTTGTTCTTCTCTTCCCTGGTGGCTTTCCTCAAGACCGCAGGGCAGAGCAACTACGCCGCAGGCTCGGTGTTCCAGGACGCGTTTGCCCAGCACTTGCGCCATGTGTGCCGGTTTCCGGTAAAGGTCATGAACTGGGGCTACTGGGGCGACTTTGGGGCCGGCGCATCTGAGCATTATCGTCAGCGCATGGCCAGTATCGGCGTTGCCAGCATCGATACGGCCGATGGCGTCGCCGCGGTCGAATTCCTGTTACGCAGTTCGCTGGCGCAACTGGGCTTTATCCGTATGTTCGACTTCAACAGACTCAGTGTGATGCCAGGCATGGTGCTTGACAGCGCACTGGAGATCGGCGCCGGGCAGCCCTTGGTAAGCGATGTGGACAGGGTGCTGGCTCGTGCCGAGCAACAGTTGGCAGCACTGTTGCCGACGGGCCTCGATGGGTTCGCTACGCCGCCGGCGCAAGTACCTGCTGACCCGGCTCCCCAGGTCACGCCAGCAGGGGCGGGACCGATGGTGCCGACGCCGGTCGCCTCAGCACCGCTCGATCTTCGTAGCAAGGCCTTGGCCCATATGAAAGAGCTGGTCGGCACAGCACTGCAAGTGCTACCCGAAGAACTGGAGGTCGGTACGCCATTGGTACGTTACGGCGTCGATTCGATCTCAGCGGTGTACATCACCAACGCGTTGGGTGAAGTGTTCGGCAGCGTCGATGGCACCTTGTTGTTTGATCTGCAGACGATCGAGGAGTTGGCCGAGCATTTTCTTACGGCTTATCCGCAGGTCTACGCCGCCTACTTCGACACTCAGGTGAGTGCGCAGCCCCAAGCGTTGATGAGCCCGCCTGAGCATCTGTCCGATGAGCACTTGCGAGCCCATACGGTGTCACGCATGAGGGCGTTGGTCAGCCGCGCACTGGAGGTGCCTCTAGAGGAGCTCGATGATCGCACGCCACTGGTACGTTACGGCGTCGATTCTATTTCGGCGGTGTACATCACCAATGCGCTGGGCGAGCTGTTCGGCGCGGTGGATGGCAGTCTGTTGTTCGATATCCAGACCATTGACGAACTGGCCGAGTACTTCCTGACTGAGCAAGCCGATGTTTGCGCCGCACTGTGCGCCGAGGCCCCCGGGGGGGGAGCGAGCACGGCGGTCGCAGCGCCACCGTTGGCGGCTGCACCGCCGCCGGTCCAGCCGATGAAGGCGACGCCGCTACCGATGCTGACGATCAACCGTGACGACGACATTGCGATTGTCGGCATGGCCGGACGCTATCCCCAGGCGCTGGATCTTCCGGCGTTCTGGCACAACCTGCTTAACGGGGTGCATTGCATCGAAGAAATCCCTGCCCAGCGTTGGGACTGGCGCATCGGTTTTTGTGACGATCCCGAGCGGATTGGTGGCTGCTACACCCGCTGGGGCGGATTTATCGAGGGGCATGACGAGTTCGATCCGGTTTTCTTCCATATCTCCCCGGCCGAAGCTGAACTGATGGACCCCCAGGAGCGGCTGATCCTGCAACAGGCTCATGCCTGCATCGAGGACGCTGGCTACACCCCCAAGGCATTGTCTGAAGGCGGCGCAGTCGGGGTGTTTGTCGGGGTCATGAACAGTGACTATCCGTTGGTGTCGCGCTATTGGTCGATCGCCAATCGCGTGTCCTATGTGTTTGATCTGCGCGGGCCGAGCGTCGCCCTGGACACCGCCTGCTCTTCGTCCTTGAGTGCTCTGCACCTGGCCGTTGAGAGTGTTCGTAGCGGCAGTTGCAGCAGCGCCCTGGTAGGCGGGGTCAATCTGATTACCGATCCGGTGCACCTTTCCAGCCTGTCGTTCATGCAGATGCTTTCCCACGGCGATGCCTGCCGTGCCTTTGGCGATCACGCGGACGGATTTGTCGCCAGTGAAGGCGTAGGGGTGGTGATGCTCAAATCCCTGGGGCAGGCCAGGGCAGACGGCGATCATCTTTACGGGGTGATCAAAGGCAGCATGATCGGTGCAGGCGGGCGTACCTCGGGTTACACCGTTCCGAGCCCGCGCGCCCAATCCCAGGTCATGCTCAAGGCCCTGGAGCGGGCCGGCATTGCCCCACAGGATGTCAGTTACATTGAGGCCCATGGAACCGGGACCGCCTTGGGCGACCCCATTGAAATCAAGGGCCTGGTCGGCGCCTATGCTGCGCTGGCCGAGGCAGGCCAGACCTGTGCGCTGGGGTCGGTGAAGTCCAATATTGGCCATGCCGAAAGTGCGGCGGGCATGGCCGGTCTGAGCAAAATATTGCTGCAAATGAAACACGGCGTGCTAGCGCCGACCTTGCATGCGCAACCGGGCAATCCACGGATCGATTTTACCCAGACCCCCTTGCGCCTGGTGCACACCGCGCAGCCCTGGGAGCGCCGGACCCGGAATCAGGAGGGAACTACCTGGTTGCTGCCACGCATTGCCGGCCTTTCCTCCTTCGGCGCCGGAGGGGCCAACGCTCATTTGTTGTTGGCCGAAGATGATCAGCCGCCACTGCCGGTACCGTGTCCGCCCGCCAGCGCGATTGTGCTGTCGGCGCAAAGTCGCGAGCAACTGAGGCAGCGGGTTGAGGATCTGTCACGCCATCTGGACCGTGAACAGCTCCAGGACACTGACCTGGCCGGCCTTGCATTCACCTTGCAGACTGGCCGCGAGACTCTCGATTGGCGGTTGGGCTTCATCGTCCGGGACATGAGCCACTTGGGGCAGTGCCTGGAGCAGGTGCTTGGGATCGACTGGGCGCAATTGAGCTGGCTGACCAGTGCCAATGGGCCATCACGCGCCAAGCCAACGCAGCCAGCAGTGCACGCCCAGGCGCCTTGGCCGGCGGCGGCCCTGCAACAGCAGATTGACCTTTGGGTGCAGGGCGAGCCCGTAGAGTGGGTCGGTTGCCATGTCCGGCAACCGCAACGCCTGAGCCTGCCGAGCTACCCGTTTCGTCGTGAGCGCTACTGGCTTGCGCCGAGCCATGACCTGCGCCGTCTGACGCCCACCGTCAGCGACCATGCGCCCGCCCCCAGTTGCGGCATTGATCGGCAGCCGGAGCGTCCCCGACAGCCGGTTTTGACCTACCGTGAGTGTTGGTCGCCACAACCACTGCCGGCCCCTTCGCCGCAGACAGAGGCCCGTAGAGTTCTGTGTCTGGTAGACCATGACGAACATGCTCGAGCATTGCAGCCATTGATCGAGCAAGCACACCCAGGCTGTGAGCTGATGTTCCTGGTCTGCGAAGGCGAGGCGTCCGGTTTGCACAATGGGCTGGCGGTTGCCAGCGACGATCTGCAAGGATTTACCGCCGCCTTTGCCCAGGTTCGCCAACGCTGGTCCGCGGTGGATGTCTGCTACCACGCCCTGGGTGCCTGCGACCTTTACTACTGTGAACGCTATCAAGGCCTGCTCTACAGCTTCCAGGCCCTGTTGGCGACCGCGTTGCCTGTGGCGCGCATGTGGTTGCTGGCACGCTATGCGCAGCCGAAATGGCAGCCCCAGATCGACAGCTGGATGGGCTTTGTGCATTCGTTGCCCATGGTCTTGCCACAGACCCGGGTCAGCCTGCTGGCCTGCCAGGACTCTCAGCGCTCAAGTGACTTGTCGCTGGCCGACTGGTTTGCCCGTTACGCATTGCCAGAAGTGCAGGGCGGTGGCGATGAAAGCGTGTTCTATCGAGATGACACACGTCATGTCGCAATCATCGAACCCCTGCCGCTGACCCAGTGCCCGCCCATCGAACAGGCCGGCAAGACCTGGTTCATCACCGGCGGCATGGGTGCGCTGGCCCAACTGCTATGGCGTCGCCTGCACGAGCAGGGCGCGAATCTGGTGCTCACTGGACGCTCGCCACTGACAGCGACGTTAAGTCGAGAAGTGGAGGCATTGGACCACGGCGCCGGGCGGGTGCTGTACGTGCAGGCCGAGGTCAGCGACGAAATCAGCCTGCGGCGTGCGGTGCAGCAGGCCAAGGCACGTTTTGGCGCGATTCACGGGGTTGTTCATGCCGCGGGCGTCGCCCCCAGTACCACGCTGGAGGGGATCGACCTGGCGGATTTCCAGCGCGTGTTGGCAGCTAAGGTTGAAGGCACGCGGGTGTTGGCCAGGGTCTTTGCAAACGAAGGGCTGTCCTGGCATGTGCAGTTCTCCTCATCGTCGGCCATTTTGGGGGACTTCGGCTCTTGCAGCTATGCGGTGGCGAACCGTTATCAAAGCGCTTTCGCTCTGGCCAACGCGCAGGACAGGGACAGTTCGACACGCCATATCGTCATCAATTGGCCGTTATGGCGCGACGGCGCGATGGGCCTTAACAGTCGTCGCGAGGAGCGCTGTTATCTGGACGGCAGCGGTCAGGACTACCTGGAGAGCGCTGATGCGTTGGCGCTATTCGAACAGGTTCTGGCCGCAGGCGTACCTCAGGCCATCGTTCTGGTGGGCAGTGAAAATCCATTGCAGCGCCGTTTGCAGGGGCACCGCCCCGTGGCGCCGTCCATCGTCAGTGAGCCCCCCGCAGCGCTGGTGCCACAAACGCTGGCGCGGGATGGGCAACCCCTGCGGCAACAGGTGCTTGAGGCCATTGAGGAACACTTGAAACTGCCGGTGGCGCGCATCAGGACGAATCTGAACTGGACTGAGCTGGGGTTCGACTCGATCAAGCTGGCGCAGATGGGCAAGCACTTGAGCCAACTGCTGGGATGCAACCTGACCCCCGCGACGTTTTTCGGCCACCCGAGCGCCGATGACCTGATTGCGTTTCTGGAGCACACCCTGATACCTCAGGGCCAGGCCACGCCAGAACGGCGGCAGCCGCAAAGGGCGGGGCAAACGGCAGCCGTAGCATCACCAGAGCGTTATGAACCGATTGCCATCATTGGTATCAGTGGGCGCTTTCCCGGTGCCGACTCCGTGGAACAGTTATGGGAGAACTGGACGCAAGGCCGCTCGGCCATTCAGGCGGCGTCGGCGTGCCGCGGCTTGCGCGCCGACAGCGCTGGTTTCGCCACGCAGTCCCAGCTCTACGGCGGCTTCATCGATGATGTCGAGGGCTTTGACCCACTGTTCTTCGAAATCTCACCCCAGGAAGCGGCGGTGATCGATCCGCAGCAGCGTCTGTTTCTGCAAGCGGCCTGGCATGCATTCGAAGATGCCGGTTACCTGGGAGAATCGATCCGCGGCAGTCAGTGCGGTGTGTTTGTCGGCGCCGAAGAGAGTTTCTACGGCGAGCAACTGGCCCAGTGCGGACGGATCAACGCCAACCGTAATGCCACCTTGTCGGCGCGGATTGCCTATGCGCTGGACCTGCAGGGCCCCAACTACAGCCTGACCGCTTCATGCTCCTCGGGCTTGGTGGCGATACATCAGGCTTGTCGCGCCTTGCAACTGGGGGAGTGCACCATGGCCCTGGCTGGTGGTGTCAGCCTGATGGTGTCCTCCAAAGAACTGGGGACGTTGGCCGAAGTCATGCCGCTTGCTCAGGAGCCTGCGTGCCGAGTGTTCGATCAGAACGCCAGCGGCTTGGTGCCGGCCGAGGCTGTGACCGCGGTAATCCTCAAGCCTCTGGAACAGGCGCTGGCCGATGGCGACCGGGTTTACGGGGTGATTCGCAGCAGCGCGGTGAACTACGACGGCCGGACCAACGGCCTGATGGCGCCGAGTCCGTTGCGCCAGGCTGAACTGTTTGCCCAGACTCTGGATCGCGCCGGGCTTGAACCTGGGCAGGTGCAACTGGTTCTGGCCCACAGCATCGGCATGCCTCTGGGGGATCCGGTCGAGGTCCAGGCCTTGCAGCAAGTATTTACCCCGGGCCAGGGCGAGCCCTGTTCATTGACTTCGATAAAGCCGTTGCTGGGCCATAGTTTCGCGGCCTCAGGTGGCGTTGACCTGATGGCCATGCTCATGGCTTTGCGGCATGCCGGCAAGCCGGCCTTGCAGGGCTTGCGGCAGCTCAACGAATACATCGGCTTCGAGTCGTCCGCAGTGGCTCCGGTGCTGGCTCTTCAACCCTGGAAGGTGGCTGCCGGCGAGCGTCGGCGCGGCATGATAAGTACCACCGGGATCAATGGCTCGAACGCCTGTTTAGTGCTTGAAGAGGCGCCGCCAGCCCTCGAGGCAACCTCCGAGGCTCCCAGCGAACAGTTGATCCTGCTATCAGCGCCGGATGCGCCGCGACTGGAGCGTCTTGTCAACGCACTGCTGCAGCAGATAGACGATGACCCCTCGCTGCGCGTCGAGGACATCGCCTTCACGCTGATGCGCGGGCGCGAGGCGCTGGAGTGTCGTGCGGCCTGGGTCGTGGATTCGCGGGATCAATTGCGCCGCGTTCTGCAAGAGTTCGATAGCGGTGCCCAGGGGGCGCGCGGTCAGGACCAGATGGTGCCGCCGTTGGCACCTGTGCAATGGCCTGAACCTGCCAACCGCACAGCGTTGCAGGCTCTGGCCGCCAGCTGGGTGAGCGGTTTGCCTATACCCGAGTGTCCGATGCTTGCAGGGCGGCGTATCGGCTTGCCGCTGACTGTGTTCCTGCGTACCCCGTGCTGGTCCGCTGTCACCATGGCCGATGTGCAGGCAGCGCCAGCGGATGACGCCCGCCCGCCAAGCGATCTACAGGCCTTCATCCTGACGTTCATCGAACAGCACCTGGGCCTCAGTGCCGCCCAGTTGTCGATGGACAGGCCACTGCGTCAATACGGTATGGACTCGGTGCTTGCCATCAAGCTTGCGCATGCGCTGGAGCAGCGATTCCAGGTGCGATTGTCGGCCCGTGCCTTCCATGAAAACCCCACCCTGCACGCGCTTATCGCGCACATCCGTGAACAACCAGCTAGCGCCCCGGCAGCCAGTCGAGATCTTGCGGCGTTTCAGGACGCCCAGGTGATCGCCATGCTCGACCAGATCATTCACCAAGAGAAATCCCTCGACGACGTTAAGGAGCTGTTGAAATGAATGCAGCCGCTACCCAAAAACAGCTTCTGGCCGCGTACAAAGCGGGAGAAATCTCCACCACACAACTCAAGAACCTGCTGTTCGCCAGCGAACCGCTGACCCTGTCGGCCGGGCAAAAGGGCTTGTGGGCACTGCACAAGACGGTGCCGGAGATCACCGCCTATCAGATCCCGTTGTGCTTTCGTTGTGCGCGCCCTCTGGATTTTGCGGCGCTGCAACAGGCCTACCGGCAGGTTCTGGGCACCTATCCGCTGCTCACCAGCCGGCTGCACGAGGCGCAAGGGGAGCTGTGTCTGCAACCTCAGGCCGTCTCGCAGTTCAGTCTGACGCTACAGGACGTGGGGGCAATGCCCTCGCAACAGGTGCTCGATACCTTGCACGGCCTGAGCCAACAGCCGCTGGCGCTGGAAGGGCCGGCGTTGATCGATGGTCATGTCTTGAAAGGCGACGCTGACCAGTGGTGGTGCCTGTTCCGAGTTCACCACATCATTTTCGACGGCACCTCTGCACTGGTGTTTCTCAGGCACCTGTTCGATGCCTACCAGAGCCTGACCGAGGGTACGCCGGCGCGGGTAGAGCCGCCCGCGGCGCACTTTGGCGAGTTTGTTGCCTGGCAAGGCGCCAGGCTTGAAGAGGCGGAAGCGGCGCCACTGCTGGACTACTGGAAAACAACCCTGGATCAGGTGCCGCTGCCCCTTGAATTGACCACGGACTTTCCTCGCGGCCCCTCGGTGTCGTTCGCAGGCAGCAGCCTTCGTCTGCCGCTGGCTGAGGCCCTGAACGAGCGCGTAGAGGCTTTTTGTGGCGAGCATGGCTTGAGCAGGGCAGTGTTTTTCCTGGGAGTTTTCAACGGCTTGCTCAGCCGCTACACCCAGCAGCAGGACATTGTGGTCGGCATGCCGACCCTGGGCCGCCCCGAAGAACGTTTTGCACAAAGCATCGGCTATTTCATGAACATGCTGCCGATCCGTAGCCGTGGCATCGAAAGCACCCCCGCACTTGACTACCTGCACCGCCTGCAGGAGACGGTGCTCGATGCGCTGGACCATGCGGACTATCCGTTCCCGACCTTGCTCAAGGCACTTAAGGTGCCGCGCAATCATCGACAGCGCCCGTTATTCAACGTGGCGTTCGCCCATCAGAACTTCGCCAGCAGCCATTGGTTGCAGCACCTGGAGCAGCAATACATCAAGCCCCTGAGCATCACCATGCTCGAGCAACTGCGCCAGGAGGGGGAGTATGAGCTGGAGCTGGAGATCATCGAAAATGCCGATGGCACGGTGATCAACTTCAAATACGCTACGGCGTTGTTCGCACCGGCGCGCATCAGCCGCATGCTCGCGCACTACCTGCAATTGGTGCAGGCCGTGCTTGCCGATCCACAGCGTTGCGTGGCCGATCACGACATCGTGGACGAGCAAGAACAGGCACTGATGCAACGCTGCAACGCCAGTGAAGTGGCGGTGCCCGTAGTGACGAGCCTGTTGCAGTGGGTGCAGCACCAGGCTCAGTGCTACCCGGAGAAAACCGCCTTCAGGCATCAGCAGCAGGTACTGGATTACCGCACGCTGTTGCACCGAGCCAAGGCCCTGGGGAATTTTTTGAACGCGAGGGGGATCGGTGTCGGCGCCAGGGTGGGGATTTGCCTGGAGCGCTCCCTGGACCTGCCGGTGGCCATCCTCGGGGTGCTGCATAGCGGCGCGGCCTATGTTCCGCTGGACCCGACGTATCCCGCTGAGCGTCAGTGCTACATGCTCCAGGACAGTGACGCGTGTCTGCTGCTGAGCCAGTCGAGTATCGGCCGCGACTGGTCGGTGCCCTGTGAGGTGCTGTGCCTGGATGAGCAGCGCACCCACATCGCCGGGTATGCCGATAGCCAGTTACCGCAGATCAAGGTCCGCAGTGCCGATGACCTGGCTTATCTGATCTATACCTCGGGCTCAACCGGCAAGCCCAAGGGTGTCATGGTGCCTCACCGTGCGTTGAACAATTTCCTGTACAGCATGGCGCAGATGCTCGAAGTCGATGAGCGTGACCGGCTGCTGGCGGTGACCACCTTCAGTTTCGATATTGCCGGGCTGGAGTTGTTTCTCGGGCTGATTCGCGGTGCTGAATGTGTCCTCTGCGATGCTGCCGTGGCCAGCGACGCCGAGCGTCTCAAGGCATTGATCGAACACACCCGCCCCACTGTGATGCAGGCGACTCCTACCACCTGGCAGTTGTTGTTCCAGGTTGGCTGGCAGCCATCCCCGCAATTGCAGGTGCTATGCGGCGGAGAGGCCATGCCCATGGCCTTGCTGCAGCAGTTTCAGGCGGCTTCGGCAAAGATCTGGAATCTCTACGGGCCCACCGAGACCACCATCTGGTCCAGTGCCAAGCGCCTGGACCAGGCGACGGGCGTGACCATCGGTGGACCGATTGCCAACACCCAACTGCATGTGCTCAATCAGTATCGACGCCTGCAGCCGTTGGGCGTGCCGGGTGAGCTGGCGATTGCCGGTGCCGGCGTGGCAGTGGGTTATCACCGTTTGCCGGAGCAAACGGCGGACAAGTTCATCGCCGACCCGTTTCATCCCGGACAACGCATGTTTCTGACTGGCGACAGCGCGTTGCGTCTGGAAGACGGTGATATTCGTTGCCTGGGACGACAGGACTTACAGATCAAAGTTCGTGGCCATCGTATCGATATTGAAGAAATCGAAACCTGCATCGTCAATTTGTGTCCGGTGCAGAGCGCGGTCGTTGTCCAGCAGCACAAGCAAGGACAGGCCGGGGGCCTGGTGGCGTACCTGCAGGCCGACATCAGCGCAGTTGAAGCTTCATCGCTGATCGCCACGGTCAAGGCGCAACTGGCCAGGCAACTTCCGGGCTACATGATGCCTCAGCGGTTCGTCTGTGAGCCGGCACTGCCCCTGACCGCCAACGGCAAGATCGACCGCAAGGCGCTGATGGTGCGCGTGCTGCCTGACGTAGCAGATAGCCCTGTAGAAGCCTTCGCGCCGACCGTTCGTGGCAATACCCTGGAGCGGGTGCGCCAGGCCTGGCAGCAGGTTCTGGGGTATCCCCTGGAAAATGACGAAAGCGGCTTTTTCGATTTGGGCGGTGACTCGGTCAGTGCGGTGCAGGTGGCTCAGCTATTGAGTCAGCAGTTGCAGCGCAAGGTGGCCGTTACGCTGTTGTTCCAGCATCCCACGGTCACCCTACTGGGGGCGGCGCTGGATCGCCTGACCGAGGCCGAGCAGGCGTTGCCAGAGCGGGACGAGGTCGCGCCAGAGCAGGTGCCCGAGGCGCTGCCGGACGCGCTGCAGAGCAGCGCCGCGGTGATTGGTCTGTCCTGCCAGTTCGCGCAAAGCGCCGATCTGCAGGCGTTCTGGGACAACCTGTGTCAGGGGCATGCGTGTGTCACGCGTTGGAGCGAGGAGCAATTGCGTGAGCTGAAGGTGCCGGAGTCGATGATCCGTCACCCGCAGTTTGTTCCGGTCAAAGCGATCCTGGATGACAAGCACGCGTTCGATGCCAGCTTCTTTGGGCTTTCGCCCAGGGATACCGGTTTCATGAGCCCGGCCTTCAAGCAGTTGCTGATGCATGCCTGGCGAGCGTTCGAGGATGCCGGTTACGTGCCGGAACAAGCGCCGCGCACCGCGGTTTACATGTGCGCCGGGCAAAGCATGAGCGGTCAGCAGAGTGCGGCCGACGCGGCGTATTTCATCGAAGACGCCGATCAGTATGTAGGCTGGCTGATGGGGCAGGGCGGCAGCATTCCGACCATGATCTCCTACAAGCTCGGCCTGACCGGTCCCAGCGTGTTCATGCAGACCAACTGCTCCTCGTCCCTGGTGGCGCTGCAGGCCGGCCTGGAAAGTATCCGTAGCGGCGCCGTGGATTACGCCCTGGTCGGGGCGGCTACGGTGTTTCCGGTATCCATGGCCGGGTATCTGCATCAACCGGGGCTGAACTTTTCCAGCAGTGGTCAATGTCGGCCCTTTGATGCTGAGGCGGACGGCATGGTCAGTGGCGAAGGGGTCGCCATGCTGTTGCTCAAGCGCGCCAGCCTGGCGCTGGCCGATGGCGATCAGCCTTACGCCCTGCTTAAGGATGTACAGATCAATAACGACGGAGCGCTGAAGGCCGGGTTCTTCGCCCCAAGCGTCGCCGGCCAGGCCGCGGTGATTGGCCGGGTGCTGGAGCAGGCGGGGGTCGGTGCGCAGCAAGTCGGCTACATCGAGACCCACGGTACGGGCACGGCGCTGGGTGATCCAGTGGAGTTCGCGGCGCTCAGCCAGGTTTATGCCGGCACCGGGGACGCGCAATACTGCGGCCTGGGCTCGGTCAAGAGCAATATCGGTCACACCGACACCGCCGCTGGGCTCGCAGGGTCGATCAAGGCCATCCTCAGTCTGGCCCGTGAGCAGATTCCGCCGACCTTGCACCTGGACGCGCCCAATCAGCAGATCGACCTTGAGCATTCGCCGTTCTTTCTGGTCGATCAACTGTATCCATGGCCGGCGCAGCAGCAGAACCCGCGGCATGCAGCCGTCAGTTCCTTTGGCGTGGGCGGCACCAACGCCCACGCCTTGTTCCGTGGTGCCGACGACTGGCCCGGGCGCCTCGGCTCTGCAGGTCCAGGGCCACACCTGGTGTTGCTGTCGGCCAAGACCGAGGACAAACGGCGACTGGCGGTCCAACAGCTCCTGGACTTTGTACGCAACGCCGATCCGACCCTGGACCTCGCCGATCTCGCTCACACCCTGCGCGTGGGCCGCAAAGCCTGGAACCAGCGGGTGGCCCTTGTCGTCACTGATCGCAACCAGCTGTGCCGCATGCTGGGCAGTTTTATCGAGGGGCGGACCGAGGACGGTGTGTACCAGGGGCAAACCCTGCGTCAGACGGCAGCCGGCGAGGTGCATGACGCGCCTGCCGACGTCCACAGCCTGGCCCGGCATTGGTGCCTGGGCGGCGCCATCGAGGGTTATCAAGCGCCGGTGGGTGAGCGCCCGCCACGGCGCATTCATCTGCCGACGTACCCCTTCATCACTGACCGCGAAAGACAGCCTATGCCGAGCCAGTTATCCACCACCGCCGAGTCCTTGTCCCAGGATCAGGTCGCGCCTTCTGTCACGGCGGCGACAGCCGCACCCGACTGCCATGCCCTTTACGGGGCGGGCTGCTGGGAGCGGGTCAGCGTGGCACTTGCACCGTCCTCGCAGGTCGGGGTAACGGCGATCTTCCATGACGGCGCCGATTGGCCCACAGCGTGGGGGCAGGGCGTGGTTCTTAACCCTGAACACTACCCCGATGAGTCCGCGCTGCTGGCGCTGTTTACCCAGCAGGCGCCGCTTGAACACCTGATCTGGGTGGTGCCTGAGGACCGTACCGGGACCTTGGCCGCGATGCAGGCCGAGCAACAGCGGGGCGTGCTCTGGGGCGCGACCCTGTTGCGCGCTCTGAGCCGCAGCCGCTACCACGACAGCGCGCTGCGAATCACCGTGATCACCCGGCGCAGTGTTGCGATTGTCGACCAGGACCCGGTGGTGGCGACTCACAGCGGGGTTCACGGGTTATTGGCCACGGTGGTCAAGGAGCATGCGCATTGGCAGCTGCGGATTGTCGATGCCGAAGACCTTGGCGTGGTCCTGGCCCCGGGCTTTGCCGCGCTGCCGTTCGAGCGCACCGGCAGGCCTTGGGCGCACCGTACGGGCGACTGGTTCCGGCCTTCATTGCATGTGTTGGACGAGTGCCTGAACAGCGTCATTGAGCCGGCTGGATCGATGTATCGCCAAGGGGGCGTATACGTGATCGTGGGCGGCGCCGGGGCCGTCGGGCAGGACTGGAGCACCTATCTGGTGCGCAGGTACCAGGCGCAATTGGTGTGGATCGGACGCAGTCCGGCGGATGCTCAAGTGCAGGCCCGTATCGAACGGTTGGCGGCATGGGGACCGGCACCGCTGTATGTCCAGGCGGATGCCACTGATCTGGAACAATTGCAGCGTGCCTGCGCCGGGATTCGCCAGCGCTTTGCGCGGATTCACGGGGTCGTGCACTCAGCCATGGTGCGCGAGAATCAACCCCTGCTCCAGCAGCCCCCCCAAGACTTTGCCCAGCGACTCAACACCAAAGTGGCCATCGCCCTTAACCTGGCTCAGGTGTTCAGTGCTGATTCGCTCGATTTCCTGCTGTTCTTTTCATCGATCAACGATCTCTATCTGGCACCTAACAGCAGTGCCTACGCTGCCGGCGGACACTTTATCAGTGCCTTGGCCGACCAGCTCAATCAGCGCGGTGAGCGCCGCGTGAAAGTCGTTCACTGGCCGCATTGGGAAACCACCTCGCTGCGCGAGGATGTCCAGGGCGTGCGCCAGCATCTGGCAAGGCTGGGGTTCGGTGTGCTGCCCGCTGATGAGGCCATGGTTGAACTCGAAACCTTTCTGGCACAACCCTTTACCCATCTGGTCAGTCTGCGCTTGACCGCCCCGGCCAAACTGGAGGCGTTGAGTTTCAGTGGCTTGGGCCTGGCGCCCAAGCAGCAGGCGTGCGCGGTCGAGGCGTTCCCAGCGCCGCCACTGGAACTGCAACACGCTCAGCAACTGATTGAGTTCACCTACGGCCGCCTGGATGAAATTGCGCCGTTGTTGCGGGCGTTGATGTGGCGTCAGATCGAGGTGTTCTTGGCGGAGGCAGGCCTGACAGCAGGCAACCGCCGTGGCCGCTATTCGTTGCAGCACTTGCAATCGGCGCTGAATGACGGCCATTACCTGCTGCGCTGGCTCAACGCGAGCCTGCGGATTCTGGAAGACCGCGAGGAAGTGACCCTCGTGGGTGATCAGGTGCTGCTGTCCAGTGCCCTGGAAGAGCGCGTCAGTACCAGTTGGGAGCGTTGGCAGGCAGTCAAGGCCGAGCTGGAACAGGACCCATTCCTGGCATCGGTCAGTCGCTTCATTGACGTTGCGCTGCAGGCGGTTCCCGACGTGTTGGGCGGGCGGAAAAAAGCCACCGACGTATTTTTTTCCAACAGTTCGATGGCCCTGGTGGAGTCGATCTACAAGGAAAATCCGGTGGTCCATTATTACAGCTCCGTGGTTGGCAGCCTGGTTGCCGCGCAGGTTCAGGCGATTGTGGCGCGCCAGCCAGAGGCGCGAATTCGCCTGTTGGAAGTCGGCGCCGGAACCGGCAGTTGCACCGAGCATGTATTGGCAGCACTCAAACCGTTTGCCCGAAACATCGACGAATACTGCTTCACCGACTTGTCGCAACTGTTTTTGCACCGAGCAGAGCGCCGCTATCGCGCCGAGCATCCGTACCTGGCCACACGCATTTTCAATGCCGAGAAGGACCCGCAAGCCCAGGGCATGAGCGCTGAGCATTACGATGTGGTGATCGCCGCCAACGTGATCCATGCAACCCAGGACATTCGTACCGCAGTTAGAAATATCCAGTCGTTGATGAAGACCCATGGGCAGTTTCTGCTTTTGGAGCTGAGCGAAAACTCGCTGTTTTCCCACCTCACCTTCGGCTTGCTGGAGGGCTGGTGGCGCTTCAGCGATCCCGAATTGCGGATGCCTTACGGCCCGGCGCTGGCGGCGGCAAGCTGGCGCAGTGTACTGCTGGATCAAGCCTTTGATCGCGTCAGTTTTCCCTGCCAAGCCCTGCAGCGCAGCGATCTGCAAGTGGTGGTGGGGCGCAGTAGCGGCTTTGGACTGGGCCCGCAGACGCCACGCCGCTGGACCCTGGAGCCGCTTGTCGAACCCGACGTCAGCGTCGGCGCAGGCCCTGAGCCGACCCCGCCTGCGGAGCACAACCCGATCCGGCAAAGCAGCGCCTGCGTCCCGGCGCCAGCATCGCAGCTCAGGAACGTGCACGACGTCTTGACCGAGCTGTTCAGTCAGACCCTGGGGGTTGCTGCACAAGACATCGATGGCGATGAGTCCCTGGGGGATTACGGGCTGGACTCGA
This sequence comes from Pseudomonas sp. JDS08PS003, assembly GCF_045013505.1. NCBI lineage: Bacteria > Pseudomonadati > Pseudomonadota > Gammaproteobacteria > Pseudomonadales > Pseudomonadaceae > Pseudomonas > Pseudomonas sp. JDS08PS003. The sequence continues at coordinate 3,861,331 of NZ_CP120724.1, read as the reverse complement.
TTATTGGCGTCAAGCTGGTGCAGCAGATTAATGCCCGGGTGGGCCTGGAACTGGTGGCGGGGGTGTTGTTCGAGTTCAACACACTCAATCTGCTGGCCTCGCACATTGCCGGATTGCTCCCGGCGCCGGCTGCCCCCCCTGCACTGGCCCCAGCACCGACATCGGTGGCTGATGCCGTGATCGAAGCCGAACAGCCATTGGCGCAAGTCCCGCAGGACTGTCGGCAGGGCCAGCGGGATGTTGCCATCGTTGGCATGAGCGGGCAGTTTCCGGGGGCCAACTCGCTCTCGGCGTTCTGGAACAACATCGAGCAAGGCATCGATTGCACCCAGGAGATTCCCAGCGAGCGCTGGGACTGGCGGCAGTTCTTTGGGCCCAGCGATGGCAACAGCCCGCGCACTGAGTCGCGCTGGGGCGGTTTCATCGACAACGTCTACCACTTCGATCCGTTGTTCTTCGAGCTGTCGCCCCATGAGGCGGCGTTGATGGATCCGCAGCAGCGTCTGTTGCTCAAGCATGCCTGGTTGGCGATCGAAGACGCCGGCGTCGCGCTCAAGCGTTTTGCGACGAAAAAGACCGGGGTTTTCATGGCTGTCGGTGCCTCCGACTACGCCTGCACCGTGCAATTGCCGGTGGGCAATCCGTTGGTGGCTTCGGCCATCTCATCGGCGATGGTGGCCAACCGGATTTCTCACCTGTTCAATCTGCGCGGCCCCAGCGAACACTACGACACTGGCTGCTCGTCGTCGCTGGTGGCGTTGCACCGGGCTTTGCTGGCACTGGCCAATGGCGAGTGCGAACAGGCATTGGTGGGGGGCGTGCAACTGGTGTTGTCACCCTTGGGGGCGATCAACCTGGGCGCGGTGGGCTTTCTTAGCAGTGATGGCCGATCCCGTTCATTTCAGGCCGACGCAGATGGGTTTGTCCGCTCCGAAGGCGTGGGGGTGCTGGTCCTCAAGTCATTGCAACAGGCCATTGACGATCGTGATGATATCTACGCAGTGCTCAAGGGCAGCGGCGTGGCCCACGGCGGAAAAGGGGTTTCGCTGACCGCTCCGAATGCCTTGGGCATGAAAGAGGCGATCAACCAGGCGCTGGAGCGGGCCGGGGTCGAGCCGCAAACCTTGTCCTACGTCGAGACCCACGGCATTGCCTCGCCCATTGGCGACAGCATCGAGATCCAGGCGCTCAAGTCCACCCTCGACCAGGGTGATGCCCTGCAACCCTGCGTCTTGAGCAGTCTCAAACCGGTGATAGGTCACGCGGAAGTCGCCTCGGGGATCGGGGCATTGATCAAAACCGCGCTGGCCCTGCGGCACCGCGTGCGCCCTGGTGTGCCGGGGTTTGCGACCGCCAGCCAACACCTCTCCCTGGCCAAGAGTCGATTGAGCATCAGTGCCGCGTCATGTGACTGGCCGGCCTCCAACGGCGGCCAGCCGCGGCGTGCCGGGGTCAACAGCTTCGGGTTTGGCGGGGTCAACGGGTTTGCCGTGCTAGAGGAGTATGTGGCGCCAGCCGCCAAAGCCGTTGTATCGGACGAACCGCAACTGTTGCTGCTTAGCGCCAAGCATGACAGCGCGTTGCGGCGCAATGCCGAGGCCTTGCTGGCGTTTTTGCAGCAGCGCCCCGAACTGCAGCTGACTCAACTGTCCGCAGCGTTGTGGCGCAAAAGCGCGTGGCCGGTGCGCCTGGCGCTGGTGGTGACGGATATCACGCAGGCGATCGCCCGGCTAAATGCCTTTATCAGCAGCGAGCCCGGGCAAAGAGCGCCGTTGCAGGGAGCCTATTACGGTGATGAGAGCGACCGCTCACCGGCCTTGCACGGATTGCTTGACAGCCCCTCGGCAGACGCGCTGATGAAGGCGTTGCGAGAGCAGCGTGACTACCCGCGCCTGGCGAGCCTGTGGTGCAGCGGCGTGACCCTGGATCTGGATCCGGCGCTGCGGGGCGTGCCGGCACTGCGCTTGCCTGGTTACGTGTTCGATGAGCGGCTCTGCAAACTGCCGGCGCATGTTCACGGCTTCAGCCTGCCGAACCTGCTGAGCGTCGCGCCGGCGACCGCGCAAGGCGCGATCCCGCAGGACCAGCAGCAGGTGCTTGCCGGGGATGGGACGGCCCAGAGCCAAGCCGAAGCTCAACTGCGGCAGATGCTGGCGAGCCTGCTGCAACTGGCCGCCGACGAGCTGGATTTTCAGTGTCCGATGGCTCGGTATGGGGTCGACTCATTGACGGCGGTGCTGTTGCAAAACCGTATTTTCGAGCAGTACGGCGTGCGCTTACCGTTGGCGCAGTTGCTGGACTGTCAAACCTTCGCGGAGCTGGCTCGTCATTTGCCGCAGGTGCCGGTCGTGCCTGTAGTTGTGTCCAGCGAGGCGCCGGTGAGCGAGCATCCGCCGAGCATCGGGCAGCAGGGGTTATGGACCGAACAGCGCCATTTTGCCCAGCAGGTCGGCTACAACATCCCCTACGCGTTCCGGGTTGATGGCCGCCTGGACGCCGAGCGGGTGTTCGCTGCCGCTCAAGCGACGGTTGCCCGGCAGCCTTTGCTGGGCGCCAGTTTTACCTTGCGCGAGGACCGCTTGTGGGTGTGCAACAACGCTCATCCACGCCCGCAATGCACGATCCACCCCTACCAGGGCGACGATGAACAGACGCAGCAGGCTGCGATGCGCGCGCTGGCCAGAAAACCTTTCGACCTGGCCAGCGATGCATTGGTGCGTGTCGATCTGTTCGTCCAGGCGCCGGAGCAGAACAACACGGTGTTGTTGCTGACATTCCATCACAGCGTGTTCGATGGCAGTTCGTTGCCGATTTTCCTGAGTACTTTCCTGGCGTTCTACGAACAGGGAACCGAGGCCGATGTGCCAGCACCGCGCAGCAGCTATGCGGCCTTTGTGGCCTGGCAGCAGCAGTGGTTGGACAGCGAGGAAGGCGCCCGCGCCCGGCGTTTCTGGCACAACCGCCTGAGCGCGCCTCACTCAGCACTGACACTACCAGGCCAGCAACTCGACAGCGGCCAACACCAGCCGCAGATACTCAAGGTGGCATTGCCCGGCTCTACCCTTGAGGGCTTGGCCGAGCTGGCCGCGCGCTACAACCTGAGTACCTACAGCTTGATGCTGGCAGCCTTTGGCTTGTTGTTGCGACGCCAGGGTGCGAGCGCTTCGTTGCGCATCGCCACGCCGTTTTATGGACGTCCGCACACGCAGTTCGAAGACCTGGCGGGCTATTTCGTCAACTTGCTGGTCATGCCTCTTGAGGTGCCGGCAGACCCGGTGCTGGGCGACTGGTTGCCGACTTTGCACCGCGAGCTGCTGGTTGCCCTTGAGCACGGACATTATCCGTATCCATGCCTGCACAAAGAGCTGGCCGAGCAACCGGGGCAGCCTTTGTATGACGCGGTATTCATGTATCAGAACTGGGTGCGCGCCACACAACGGCGACTGGCCTCCAGCGGCATGCAGTTGCAACCGTTGTTGCAGATTCAGCAGCAGGTCGATTTCCCCTTGGCTTTTGAAGTCTTCGAAGGCGAAGAGGGCAGTACGCTGTTCTGTCATTTCAACGCAGCGCTGTATCCGCCGGCACTGATGCAGCGTTTGCAGGCGCAGTACCTGGAGTTGCTGGCCGAGCTGCCCAGGCTGGAGGTTGCGCTTGCTCAACCCGACTCGGTAGAGCCCGGGCTGGCAAGCCTGTTCGAACGCCAGGCGGCGCTCACCCCGCAACATGTGGCCCTGATCTGCGATCACCAGCAGATTGATTACCGCCAACTCAATCAGCACGCCAACCGGCTGGCCCGGCAGATCAGCCAGTCTCTGCCACTCCTGGAGGAGCGGGAGGGGGTGATCGGCCTGCTGTTGGAGCCGGGCCCGGAATTTGTCGCCGCGGTGCTGGCGGTCTGGAAGTTGGGTCTGGCCTATCTGGCACTGGATCCGGGGCTTCCCGCCGAGCGTCTGGCTTACATGGTGGCCGACAGCGGCTGCCTGTTGTTGGTCAGCGACGGTGCCGCGCAGCGACGTTTGGGTGAAAAACTGCCGGGCAGCATGCTCGACCTCGATGCACTGCGCGAGCAGATCGACGCCCAAGAGGGCAGTGATCTGCCGCGCACGCGGTGTCAGGATTTCTGCTATGTGATCTACACCTCTGGCTCCAGTGGCCGTCCTAAAGGAGTCAAGGGCAGTCAACGCGGCACGCTCAATCGCTTGCACTGGGGGTGGAAGACCTTCCCGTATGAGCCGCACGAGCGCTGCTGCCAAAAGACCTCACTGAACTTTGTCGACCATGTGGCAGAGCTGTTTGCTCCGCTGTTGCAAGGCGTGACGAGCGTGATCGTGCCAGATCAGCGCCTGCGTGAAGGTGGGCCAGCGATGCTGCTTGAGGTTCTGGATCAGTATCGAATCACGCGGCTGGTGGTGATTCCTTCATTGCTCCGGGCGATGCTGCAAGAGCCTTCAGCGTCTACGGCATTGGGCAGCCTGCGTTACTGCTTCAGCAGTGGCGAAGCGTTGTCGGCGGATCTGGCCCGGCGGTTTTTCGACGCTTGTCCGCAGTCCGAGCTGATCAACATCTACGGCTCCAGCGAAATGAGTGCGGATGCCACTTTCAAACGCATCACTCCAGGGCATGAATCCCAGATCAACATTGGCCAGGAGCTGGACAATGTCAGTGTGGTGATCGTCGATGAGCTGGATCGTCATTGTGCCATCGGGGTCCCCGGGCAGTTGCTGGTCACCGGTGCGGCACTGGCCTTGGGCTATATCGCTGACGATGACCGGCCGTCACAGGGGTTTGTGCAACTGGACCTCGATGGCAACGGTACGCAACGCTATTTTCGCAGTGGCGACGTGGGCTATCGGCTGGACAGCGGCGATATCGTGCTGGCGGGCCGTGATGACCAGCAGGTCAAAGTCAACGGGCAGCGGGTTGAACTCGGTGAAATCGAAGCCGCCTTGCGGGCGCATGCCGGGGTGCTGGAGGCTCTGGTCAAACCTGGCGACGATGGTGCCCTGCAGGCTTTTCTGACACTCGGTGCAACCCTGGATGGTCACACCCTGCGTGAACACCTTGGCCGGACCTTGCCCTTGTACATGGTGCCCAGCCGCTTCTATGAGCTGGACCAACTGCCCAGGCTGGCCAGCGGCAAAGTCGACCGACTGAGCCTGTCACCACAGGCTGCTCGCTTGCTGGCGTATGAGGCGCAGCCAGGCGGTGATGATGGCTCGCGCAACAGTGACCACGCGGCACGCCTGCTGCAGGTGGTGGCGCATATCCTTCAAGTCTCGGCGGACGAACTGAGCCTGGACCAGGACTTCCACCAGCTGGGCTTTGATTCGTTTCGCTTCGTGCGCCTGGCGGATGCCTTGAACTCGGCGTTCGGGGTCAACAGCACGCCGGCGGATTTCTATCGTCACGCCACGCCACGCAAATGGCTGGACAGCCTGGCGTTGCCTGACAGTGACTTGGCCGCTGAAGGCCAGCCCCAGTCGTGTGCCATGGATGACGCGATTGCCGTGGTTGGAATGGCCGGGGTGTTTCCCGGCGCCGATGACCTGGAGCATTTCTGGCAACAGTTGCATGACGGGGACGATCTGATCAGTGAGACACCCGCCGCCCGCTGGTGCTGGCAAGACTACCGCGAGCAGTCGGGTGGCGAAGCCTTGCGCTGGGGCGGATTCATCAAGGATGTCGACAAGTTTTCTCCGGCTTTTTTCGGCCTGTCGCCGCTGGAGGCCGAGTTCATGGACCCGCAGCATAGGTTGTTCCTGGAGTCGGCCTGGCATGCCCTGGAAGACGCAGGCTACGCGCCGCGTAGCTTGCCCGAGCGTGATGTCGGGGTGTTCGTGGGGGTCAGTTCCATGGACTACGGCGCACAGCTGATGATCCACGGCGAGGTCGATCCACTGGCCAATTTTGGCAACGGCCACAGCATGCTGGCCAACCGGGTGTCCTACCTGCTCGACCTGACTGGCCCCAGCCTGGCCATCGACACCGCTTGTTCCAGCTCGCTGGTGGCGATCCACGAAGGGGTCAAGGCGATCCGTAACGGTGACTGCCGTTGGGCGTTGGTGGGTGGGGTCAATGTGCTGCTGGAACCGCGCATCACCCAGGCCATGGGCAAGGCCAAGATGCTCAGCCCCCAAGGGCGCTGCAAGTCCTTCGCGGCAGATGCCAATGGCTACGTGCGGGGCGAGGGCGCCGGGGTGCTCGTGCTCAAGACCCTCAAGCAGGCCTTGGCCGACAACGATCAAATCCATGGAGTCATTCGCGGCAGTGCGGTGAACCACGGCGGCCGTGGCGGTTCGATGACCGCGCCCAACCCGCAGGCTCAGGCCGATCTGGTGCATCAGTTGTACCAGCGTGTGGGCATCCGTCCGGAGCAGGTCAGCTACATCGAAACCCACGGTACCGGTACACCGATTGGTGATCCGATCGAAATCAATGCGCTCAAGGAGGCCTGGCAGCGCTCCGGCTATCAGCCTGGCAGCGGAGCGCGCTGCGCGCTGGGCGCCCTGAAAAGCAATATCGGCCACCTTGAAGCGGCCGCTGGGGTCGCCGGTGCAATCAAGCTGCTGCTGTGCCTCAAGCACCAGACCCTGGTGAAAAACCTGCATTGCGCAGAGCCAAATCCCTATATCGATCTGCAGGACAGCCCTTTCTACCTGCTCCAGCACAGCCGACCCTGGTTGAGCGACTCCGGCCAGCCACGCATGGCCGGCATCAGTTCGTTCGGCATCGGCGGAACCAACGCTCACTTGCTCTTTGAAGAATTTTCTAAGGAATCCGCTGATGAATGATCACGCTGATCGACTGATCGTGCTCTCGGCCCTGCAGGCGCACACCTTGCCCGTGTTGGCGCAGCAGTTGCTCGAACATGTGCGTGGGCGTCCGCAAACGGCGCTGTCGGATATCGCCTATACCCTTCAGGTTGGTCGCGAAGCCTTGCCGCATCGCTTGGCGTTGCTGGCCGCGTCCAGGGAACAACTGATCGTCCGCCTCCAGGATTACGTCCAGTCCCCGGAGGCGCCCGCGGCCTCGCTCTGGAGCGGCACTGTCGAGGGCGCTCAGGCTCGGTCCTGGAGCATTGAGCAAGCCGATGGGGCCTCCCTGGAGGCCCTGGCCCAGGCCTGGGTCGAGGGTGTCACGCTGCCATGGACCGCGCTCTGGGCCGGGCAGGCTGTGCGCCGCACGCGTCTGCCGGGATACCCGTTCGAGCGCGAGCGGCATTGGGTGCAGCCCGCTCAGGTCGAGCCGCCGGGAGCTCAAGAAGGGGACAAGTATGTGGTGCACTTGAACGGCCACGAATTTTTCCTGCGCGACCATAAGCTCGACGGTCAGGCAATTTTGCCCGGCGTGATGTACCTCGAGCTGATGAACCGCGCATGGCGCGCGACAGGGCGCGCGGGCGCACCCTTTCAATTGCGCGATGTGCTGTGGTTACAGCCGCTATGGGGGGATGAGAGCGGGCTTGAGTTGCAGGTCTGGCTGCTGCCAGAGGGCGATCGGGGACCACGGTTTGAAGTTCGCTCGCAAGACGCGGGTGGCCAATGGACGGTGCACTGCAAGGCTGAAGTCTGCACGGCTTCGGGCAGTGCCCGACGCCTGGATGTCTCGGCGCTTGAACAGCAAGCCCGGACGCATTTCAGTGGGGCCCAGTGCTATGCCCAGTTGACGGACATGGGCCTGGACTACGGCCCGGGTCACCAGTGCATGGAGCACCTGTGGGTGGGCGATTTCGGAGTGCTGGTGAAACTGTCGACGCCTGCAACCAGCGAGCCGCCCCAAGAGGACTTTGTGCTGCATCCGGGGGTATTGGACTCGGCTCTGCAAGCGGCCCTGGGCCTAAAACTGGAGGAGGCGAGTGCCGCTCGAGTGAGCGTTCCCTTCGCGCTTGCGCACTTCGAGCTGCTGCGCCAGTGCGCGCCACCGCGCTGGGCCTGGCTCAGGCCGCAGCCGGATGCTCGGGCGTCGACCGGGCTGCAACTGATCGATATTGACCTGTTCGATGCCGAGGGCGAGCCGGTGGCTCTGATGCATGGCTTGGCTTCGCGCACGCTGTCCGCCAGCAGCGAATCCGAGGCCGTGGCGGCCTTGCCTCAGGCAACGCCTGAGGTGACCGCGACCGCAGCAGACCTGCGTCACGCGTCCCTGGAGTACCTGCGTCAACAGTTCGCCCAGGTATTGCGTCTGAATGCCGAGGATATTCAGGAGCAGGTACAACTGGAGCAGTACGGGATTGACTCGATCATCATCATTCGTCTGACCGATGAGCTGGAAAAGACCTTTGGGCGCCTGTCCAAGACACTGTTCTTTGAGTACCAGACGCTGGCGCAAGTCACCGACTACTTTGTCGCCGAGCATGCAGCAACTTTGCTTGGGCTGCTGCAACCGCCTTCGCAGGCCACGTCCTCGGGGCATGGCGAGACGGCCGCCGTATCCCTCAGCCCGGAGCCGGCCCCTCAGGTCGCCGCCGAGCCCGAGCCCGAGGACGATGATCAGGAGATAGCCATTATTGGTCTCGCCGGCCGCTATCCCGGGGCGCGCAACATGGAGGAGTTCTGGAGTTGCCTGGCCAGCGGACAGGACCTTATTCGGGAAATCCCGGACGAGCGCTGGGATCACCGTGAGTTCTATCATCCGGCCCGCAATACCATTGGTAAAACCTACTGCAAACACGGTGGTTTTATCGACGATGTCGACAAGTTCGATCCGCTGTTTTTCGGGATTTCTCCCCGTGAAGCCATTGGCATGGAGCCCCAGGAGCGGCTGTTTCTGGAATGTGCCTACGAAACCCTGGAGGATGCCGGCTACACCCGCAGCAGCCTGCCAGCCGCGGAAGGTGTGGGCAAAGGGCGCAGTGTCGGAGTGTTCGTCGGGGTCATGTACGAGGAGTACCAGCTGTTCGGTGCGCAATCGACGGCCCGAGGCTATCCGTTTGCAGTTCCCGGGCACCCGGCATCAATCGCCAATCGGGTGTCCTACATCTTCAATCTGCATGGCCCGAGCATTGCGCTCGATACCATGTGCTCCTCGTCCATCACCACTTTGCACCTGGCCTGTCGCAGCATTCGCGATGGCGAGTGCGAAATGGCCTTGGCCGGTGGCGTCAACGTGTCAATTCACCCCAATAAATACCTGATGCTGGGGCAGGGCGGTTTCGCCTCGTCCAAAGGTCGCTGCGAGAGCTTTGGCGAAGGTGGTGAAGGCTATGTGCCGGGTGAGGGCGTGGGCGCGGTGTTGCTCAAGCGCAAACGCCAGGCCATCGCCGATGGCGACCAGATTTACGGCGTCATCAAGGCCTCGGTGCTCAATCACGGCGGCAAGACTAATGGCTACACCGTGCCCAATCCGCTGGCCCAGGCTGAGCTGATTGCCAAGGCCCTGCTTCAGGCCCGGGTTCCGGCACGTGCCGTGAGCTACATCGAGGCCCACGGCACGGGTACGCCGTTGGGCGATCCGATCGAGATCAGCGGACTGACTCGGGCATTTGCACGACATACTCAGGACACCGGGTTCTGTGCCATCGGTTCGGTGAAGTCCAATATCGGCCACTGCGAGAGTGCGGCGGGTATTGCCGGGATCAGCAAAGTGCTGCTGCAGATGCGTCACGGGCAACTGGCGCCCTCGCTGCATGCCACGCCGTTGAACCCCAACATCGATTTCGCCAGTAGTCCGTTCTATGTTCAAAACAGCCTGACACCGTGGGTCCGTCCGGTGCTCAACGACCAAGGCAGCGAGCGCACCTGGCCACGTGTGGCGGGTATCTCCTCGTTCGGCGCGGGCGGTGCCAATGCCCATTTGTTGATCGAGGAGTACCTACCTTCGGCGTTGGCGCCGCCAGTGCAGCGCCAACTGCCTGTCGCTATCGTGCTCTCGGCGAAGACCGGCAGCGCCTTGCGCCTGTGTGTGCAGCGGTTGGTCACAGCGCTGGCGGGACCGGTGCTTGGCAGCGCCGATCTATTTCGTATCGCGTTTACCCTGCAGGTGGGCCGCGAAGCGATGAGCGAGCGACTGGCCCTGTGCGTGAGCTCGCATCAAGCGTTGCGCGCTGCTTTAGAGGCTTGGTTGCAAGGCGAATCAACGGTTGACGGCCTATTGACTGGATCGGTTCGCGGTGCTTCGGGCAGCGGAGCAGCCCCTGCCACGAACGATCTGTCGGTGCTCATCGCCGCCTGGATTGCAGGGCAGGAGGTGGATTGGCGGGCAACGTATGCGCGGCCTTACCCGCAAAAAATCAGTTTGCCGACCTATCCATTCGCCCGAGAGCGCTACTGGGTCGAAGACGAAGTCGAGGCCGCGATGGCGGCCGCCGGCGATTCCATGAGACCAGTGGCGCTCACCCAGGCGCTGCATCCGCTGGTGCAGCGCAATACCTCCTGTGTTGGTCAGCAACGTTTCAGCAGTGCTTTTGATGGCAGCGAGTTCTTTCTTGACGAACACCGTATCAATGGCCAGAAACTCTTGCCCGCGGCCGCGTCGATCGAGATGTTCCTGGCCGCCACCCGTCTGAGCCAACCTCTGCCGCATGTTGAGGCTGCCCGGCGCCTGAGTCAGTTGGCGTGGTTGCAGCCGGTGTGGCAGGGCGAGGGTGAGTTGCAACTGGACGTCGAGGTTCAGGGCGAGGCTGACGCTGCGCATTGGCATTTACGTTGTGTCAACGCTCAAGCACCGGAGCAGGTGTATTGCCAGGCGACGGTCACGGACTGTGCGGCGCGCTTGATCGAGCATGACATCGAACAATTGATCGCTGGCTGTAGCCGTCAAGTGGCGGGCACTGAGTTGTATGAGCGTTACCGTCAGGCCGGTTATGAGTACGGCGCATCGTTCCAGAGCATTGAAACCTTGTGGGGCAATGATGAGCACGTGATTGCCCGGTTGCACCTGCCCCAGGGGCCGGCGACGCGTTTGACGCCATCATTCGAGGTGTCGCCATCGATGCTTGATGGCGCGCTGCAGGCGTGTGCGGGATTGCTGCTGGGGGATCTGCAAGCCGATCTGTCGGTGGCTCTGCCGTTTGCTATTGACAGCCTGGAACTCTATGGCCGGTGCGAGCACAGTCTGTGGGCTTTCGTGCGGCGGCAGTCGCCGTCGAGTCAAGCGGTTACCCGCTTTGACATCGATCTGTGCGATTCGCACGGCAAGGTGTGTGTGGCTATCCGTGGCTACAGCGCGCTGCGGCTCAAGCCGGCCGAGACCACCGAGACTGGGTTGGCCGTGACCAGTTCTGGTACCCAGGTCCACCACGCTGCCGAGCGCAAGGTCTATCTGTTGCCGCAGTGGAGTCTGGCCCCCGAGCCCGTTGCTCAACGGGGCTCTGATCTGGGGCGGTTGCTGATTCTTGGGAGCGACCAGGACGATCTGGCGCGGCTGGTCGAAGGGCAGCCTTCAGCACTCTGTCTACAAGTCGGTCCCAACAGCAGCAGTGCCGAACTGTTGGCCCTGCTCGAAGCACGCGATATCGAGCACCTGATGTGGATCGCGCCCAGCGTGGGGCATTCGGCATTTGATCATGAGGCGGTTATCCAGGCGCAGCAGGGCGGGGTCATGTTCCTGTTCAACCTGCTCAAGGCCTTGCAGCAACTACCTCAGGCCAGCGGTGCCTTCGAGTTGACCGTGGTGCAATACCAGACCAGCGGGTTCGACTCACAGGCGATCAACTTCACCCAGGCCGGGGTTCATGGGCTGGTGGGCAGCATCGCCAAGGAAGCGCCACGCTGGCGAGTGCGCAGCGTCGACATCGAGCGCGACAGCGTGGCAACCCTGGACACTATCCTGCAGCAGCCGTGTGACCCGCTGGGGCTGCAGCGGGTCCTGCGTCAGGATCGGTGGTACGTCCGTCAGTGGCTGGAGACTGAGTTCCAGCAGCCAGCACAGGGCGATTACCTGCGTCAGGACGGCGTCTATGTGGTGATCGGTGGCGCAGGCGGTCTGGGCACGGCCTGGAGCCAATACGCGATCGAACGTTGCCACGCGCAGGTGATCTGGCTGGGACGTCGGGCATTGGATGCGCAGATCCAGGAGCAGATCGATGCTTGCGCACAGGCCGGGCGGGCACCGCTGTATTACCAGGCCGACGCCTGTGACCTGGACGCGCTGCAAGTCTGCCTGCAACAGATTCGCCAGCGTTTCGGCGCGATCCACGGGGTCATTCACTCGGCCTTGTCGCTGGAGGACAGCACTCTGGTCAACATGGATGAGGCGACCTTGCGCAAGGTGTACTTCGCCAAACTCCAGAGCAGCCTGAACCTGGGGGTGGCGCTGCGCGAGGCCCCCCCGCAGTTCCTACTGTTTTTCTCCTCGACCGTGGTGTTCACTCCGCCACCGGGCCAGGCCAACTATAGCGCCGGCTGCTTGTTCCAGAACGCACTGGCAGAGCAGTTGGCGCGTGAGTTGCCAAGCCAGGTCAAGGTCATCAACTGGGGATTCTGGGGACATACCGGCGTTGCCGCGTCTGCGCAGTACCGTGAGCGTATGGCGCGCAACGGCATTGCTTCCATCGAACCAGCCGATGGCATGCAGGCCTTGAATCACCTGTTCGCCGATGATCTCAATCAGTTGGCGCTGCTCAAAGTCACCGACCGTGTGCAAAACCCGCCGGCGCTGATTCCCTCCGACCAACGACTGAACGTGTTGGCGGCACGCGCTGTGGCCCATGTTCATCAGGTGTGGCCCGCAACCCACTTCGCCGAGCATATTGTTGAGCGCTGGCGTCAGCAGTTGGTCGCGCCGGATGCGTCACTGTCGTTGCTCGACATAGGGGCCTGCCTGGGCGCTCGTGGCGGTGTGCTGGAGCACCTGCAACCGCCCCAGTCATTGACCCGGCGCTATGTGTGCAGCTACAGCACGCAAAGCGATCGCTTGCGCATTGACCCACTGCGAGGACAGGTCGATGCACTGCAAGAGATAGCCTTTGATCCGCAGCACGACCCACTGGCCCAGGGCCTGGAGCCTGGCACCTACGATGGGATCATTGCACTGGCGCCGATAACCGGCGATTTGCTGCCAACGCTGCGTCACATCAAGGTCTTGCTCAAATCCCGAGCCAGCCTGTTCATAGCCTGTCATGAGCGCCTGGATGAGCTGCGCTCGGCCCTGCATCAAGAGGGCTACAAGGTTGTGGGCGAGTGGCAGGACCCGATCAGCGGTCCGCTGCTGGAGGCGATGAGCGATGGGGTGATTCGTCTATCGTCGTCAGCAGCCAACAGCACACAGCACAGTCCAGCGGCGATTCCGACGGCACCCGCCATGGTCCGGCAGGCGCGGGTGTCAGAGGTTGGCGAAGAGGCTTTGCTTGAGGCATCGCTGGCCTACTTCAAACGCTTGATCGCTGAGGAATTGCGCATTCCCATCGAGCGCCTGCAAGTCGATGAGCCGCTGGACAGCTATGGCCTCGATTCGATCTATTCGGTGCGCCTGGTAACGCTGCTCAACGAGTCTTTCGCCGAGGTGAGCAATACCCTGTTTTTCGAGGTACAGAACCTGCGGGCCCTGGCGATGCACTTCATTCACCAACATCGGGCCGAACTGGAGGCGCTCTTGGGCCTGCAAGCGACTTCACCTGGCGCACCGCCTGCCGCTGTGCCACCGCCAGCAATGGTCGCGCCCGTTCGGCCTCAAGCGCCGGCCGTCGAGGCGCGGGGAAGCGCCTGTGACATCGCGGTCATCGGCATGAGCGGGCGCTATGCCCAGGCGGATGATCTGCAGGAGTTCTGGCAGAACCTGTCTCAAGCCCGTCACTGCATCAGTGAAATTCCGCCCAAACGCTGGGACTGGCGGCAGCATTTCGATGTTCAGCGTGGCAAGTGGGGCAAGCATTACAGCAAATGGGGGGGCTTTATCCGCGATATCGAGGCGTTCGATCCGCTGTTTTTCCAGATATCGCCCACCGAAGCCGAGCGCATGGACCCTCAGGCGCGGTTGTTCCTGGAACAAGCCTATGCCTGCATCGAAGAGGCCGGCTACACCCCAGGCACTCTGTCACCGGGGAATCGGGTCGGGGTGTTCGTCGGCGCGATGAATGCCGATTACGTCAATGGCGCCAGCTTTTGGTCGATTGCCAATCGGGTGTCTTATCTGTTCGATTTCAAAGGACCGAGTCTGGCAGTGGACACCGCCTGTTCCTCCTCCTTGAGCGCCATTCACTTGGCCATCGACAGTCTGCTTTCGGGCTCGTGCGAAAGTGCGATTGCCGGGGGGGTCAACCTGATCATGAGTCCGACCCATTACATGGGGTTGTCGCTGATGGGCATGCTCTCGCAGAGCGATCAGTGTCGGGCATTCGGTGCCGATGCCGATGGCTTTGTCGACGGCGAAGGGGTTGGCGCCATTTTGCTCAAGCCCCTGTCGGCGGCGGTGGAGGCTGGGGATCATATCTACGGTGTGATCAAGGGCAGTGCGATGAATGCCGGCGGCCGAACCAGCGGCTTCACCGTGCCCAACCCCACAGCCCAGGCAGCCGTGGTGAGCCAGGCCCTGCATCGCTCGGGTATTGCCGCGCGGCACATCAGTTATCTGGAGGCTCACGGCACCGGTACTCCCTTGGGTGACCCGATCGAGATCAAGGGCTTGAGTGATGCGTTTGCCGAGGCTGGGGTCGAGCGGCAGTTCTGCGCCTTGGGTTCGGTCAAGAGCAATATCGGTCACTGCGAAAGCGCGGCCGGCATCGCCGGTGTAACCAAGGTGTTGCTGCAGCTCAAGCACACCACACTGGTACCGACCCTGCACAGCGAGCGCAGCAATGCACGCATCGATTTTTCCCGGACGCCGTTCAAGCTGCAGCACCAAGTGCAGGAATGGCAGGCGCCGTTGGTGGAGATTGATGGACGTCTGCAGCAAGTCCCGCGCAGTGCCGGTGTTTCATCATTTGGCGCCGGTGGGGCCAATGCCCATCTGATCATTCAGGAGTACGCCGACCCCAGGTCGCCGGTCGCTCGCACCACGGCACCGGTGCTGATTCTGTTGTCGGCACAATCACCCGAACAGTTGCGCCAGCGCGCCGAGCGTTTGCTGGCTCACTTGCAGGGCAGTGGCGCCGAGGTCGATCTGCGTGATCTGGCTTACACCCTGCAAGTGGGACGCGAAGCCATGGAACATCGGCTGGCGTTTGGCGCCGCCACAGTCGAGGCGGTCTGCGCTGCCCTCAAGGCGTTTATCGAAGGGCAGCAGGTGCAGGGAAGCGAGTTGTACCAGGGCTGCGTGCAGGAACACCGAGAGGCGATGAACCTGTTGCAGGATGATGAGGACTTGCGCCAAACCATCAATCACTGGTTTGCAAAGGGCAAGCTTGGCAAGTTGCTGGCACTCTGGGTCAAGGGCCTGCGGGTGGACTGGCAGCACTTTTATGCCGAGCGTCCGGGGCGTCGCGTGAGTTTGCCGACCTATCCGTTCGCCAAAGAATTCTTCTGGCTTGACCTGGGGCGGCAGGCGTCGCAACAGGCATTGGCGGCCCCGGCGCACATGCATCCGTTAGTTCACGAGAACCGTTCCGGGCTGGACGCGGTTCACTACGTGAGTCACTTCAGTGGGAGCGAAGCGGTGCTCAGCGATCACCGTGTCGCGCAGCGCCGCTTGTTGCCGGCAGCGGCGCAGGTGGAAATGATCCGCTGCGCGGTCACCCTGGCACTTGGGCATGCAGCGGAGCGCGTGACGCCGATGCGCCTGCGTGACCTGGCGTGGGTAACACCGATCAGCGCCGAACAGCCGCTGAGCCTGGATGTGCTGCTCCAGCGCTCCGCGGTGGGGCTGCAATTCAGTCTTGGCTCTGCGCCCGGTGCAGTCGTGCATTGCCAAGGCAGCGTCGACTTCCCCGAGCAGCCGGCGTCGAACGCAGTGGATCTCACGGCCCTGCGTGCCAGCTACCCCGCTCTGGAGCTCAGTCCTGATGCGTTCTACCAGCAGTTGGCTGGCCAAGGCCTGGAGTACGGCGCGTCGCTGCGCAGCCTGATCTGGCTGGGCCGCAAGGCGGACAGCGTGCTGGTTGGCCTGAAGTCCGATGCGCAAGCGTATGCCGATGCCCGCTATGTGATCGACCCCGGCGTGCTCGATGGTGTCCTGCAAGCCTTGGCGTTGTTCGAGCCGGCACCGCAAGAGGGGGCCTTGGCGTCGCTGGCCTTGCCTTTTGCCCTGGACAGTATCGAGTTGTTCGCTGCCTGTCGCGGCGCGCTGTGGGCTGAACTGCGCCGGCAACCGGTGTTCAACGCTCTGGGAGCGAAAACCGACATTGACCTCTATGACCAGGCCGGAAACCTGTGCCTGTCGCTGCGTGGTCTGGTGACCCGTGGACCGAGCGTCGAGACCATGTCCTCTATGGCAGAGGACGCGCTGGTCATCCTCAGTCCCCGCTGGACCCTGGCCAACCTTTGAAGTGTGAGGAAGACAACATGTCGCAAGCAGTTCAGCAGATCTATTTTTGTCACACGGCCTCGCTGCCGTTCACGGCCTTGAGTGCGCATTGCCACGATGCCCAATGCCATGACTACGTGGACCCGCAAGAGACGCAGGCGCAGTCCATTGAACGGCTGTCAGCTGCTGTTCTGGAGCAGGTTCAGCAATGCCTGGTACACGAGAGCAAGCAACTGCCGCTGATACAGGTGGTGCTCAGCGAGCAGCAGTTCGCCCAGCGCTCCGGCATGGCCGGCCTGTTTCGTGCGATCGCCAGCGAGTACCCGGGATTTCGCGGGCAGGTGATCGCGGTCAACGCTCAGGAGAGTCTCGCCGCGCTCACCGATAAACTGCGCGCCAACGCGCAGGCTGCAGATCAGCATGTGGAGATTCTCTACCGCGACGATCAGCGCTATGTCATGGACTGGCAGGAGCAGCAACAGTCCGAGCATTGCCCGGAGCCCTGGAAAACCGGCGCTGTCTACCTCATCACGGGTGGGCTGGGCGCGGTAGGTCGACTGTTGATTGACGACATCGTGGCGCTGGGCGTCCGTTGCCGGGTCATTCTGGTGGGGCGCTCCAGCCTCGATGAGCCGGCACGCAAGCAATTGGAGGTTTGGGCCCGTGCCGGGGTCCTGGTGAGCTACCGGCGTGGCGATGTTGCCGATGCGCAGCAGGTCGACAGCCTGATCGGCTGGGTGCTTGAGCACTGTGGCCGGCTCGATGGAGTGGTGCATTGTGCGGGGATCATTCGCGACAACCTGCTGTTGAACAAGTCGCTCGGTGAATTCGCTCAGGTGTTATCGCCCAAGGTGCGCGGAGCGGTGAATCTGGATCAGGCGACCCGAGCGCTGCCGTTGTCGTTCTTTGCCTTGTTTTCTTCGCTTTCAAGTGTGTTGGGTAACGTTGGCCAGGCTGACTACGCCACGGGCAACGGTTTCATGGACGGTTATGCCCGGCAGCGGGCGCAGCGGGTGCGCAGTGGTGAGGGCAGCGGCCAGTCGATCGCCATCAACTGGCCTTATTGGCAGGACGGCGGCATGCGCATCGACCCGCAACAGGTACAGCGCATGTGGCAGGACAGCGGCCTACGTGCCTTATCCACGGCTAACGCGCTCAAGGCCTTCTATCAGGCCCTGGCTCTGGGCGATGAACAGGTGCTGGTGGTCGAGGGTGATGTGCAGCGTATTCGCCAGGTAGCGGCCAGTTTGCGTGGTTTTAGCGCGCCGCTAGCTACGCCGCCCACCATCGCGCCGCCGAGCGTGGTGGAGGCGAGCGGGTCGCTGTGTGCCTTGCAGGCTCACCTGAGCACCCTGGTGGCGGCGGAGTTGGGGCTGGCCAAAGAACGGATTCAGCGTGATGCGCTTCTGAGCAAGTACGGTATCGACTCGGTGATGATGATGAGGGTCATCGCCGAGCTGGAGGCGGACTTTGGCTCATTACCCAAGACCCTGTTCTTTGAGTACCAGACGCTGGCGCAACTGGCTGATTTTCTGCTGGCGCAGCATCCTGATGTGGTGGCTCGGCGTTGGCCCACCGAGGCAGTGGAGGCCCCCGTGCAACCCGTTGTCGCGCCTGCCCAGGTTGTAACTGCCGTGGCGCCCGCACCCGTGGTCGGGCGGGTTGCTGAACGGGCAGGGGAGGCTGCAAGCACTCAAGACGGGTTGATCGCGATCGTCGCGATGGCCGGGCGTTATCCCGGTGCCGACTCGGTGGATGCGTTTTGGGAACGGCTGGCCGAAGGCTATGACGGCATCACCCAGATCCCCCCCGAGCGCTGGCCCGCCGAGGCTTTCTATTGTCAGACCCCGACGCTGGGCAAGAGCACCTGCAAGTGGGGGGGGTTCCTGGATGACATTGCAGCCTTCGATCCGGGGTTCTTCAACTTGACACCCCGTGAGGCCAGCGTGCTCGACCCTAACGGGCGTCTGTTCCTGCAGACCGTGCAGCATCTTTTTGACAGTGCGGGGCTGACGCGGCAGCGCATCGCCGAACGCTATCAGAGCAAGGTCGGGGTCTTCGTTGGGGCGATGTACCAGCAATACAGTGCTGTGAGCAGCGACCTGCTGAGTGAGTCGCTGGTGTCGATCTCCTCCTACAGCTCCATCGCCAACCGGGTGTCCCACGCTTTTGATCTGCAAGGCCCGAGCCTGGCCCTTGACACCATGTGCTCATCCTCGCTGGTGGCCTTGCACTACGCCCGTGAAAGCCTACTGCGGGGGGAGTGCAAGGGGGCTGTCGTGGGGGGCGTGAACCTGTCGCTGCACCCCAAGAAGTACATCGGCCTGGGGGCCTCGAACCTGCTGGGTAGTTCGCCGGACAGCCGCAGTTTCAGCAATGGCAGTGGTTATCTCCCCGCGGAAGCCGTGGGCGCTGTGTTGTTACGTCCTTTGAGCGATGCCTTGCGGGACCATGATGAGGTACTGGGCGTCATCCGTTCGAGCCATGTCAGCCACACCGGTGGCGATAGTCATTACGCTACACCGAACGTCAAGGCGCAGGCAGCGCTGATCGAGGAAAGCCTGGAGCAGGCTGGGGTGGCGGCCAACAGCATCAGTTACATCGAGGCGGCGGCCAACGGTGCGCCCCTCAGTGACGCGGTGGAAATGCTGGCGTTGCGCAAGGTTTTTCACGAACCGGGCGTGGCCTGTGCCATAGGCACGGTGAAATCCAACATCGGCCATGCCGAGGCGGCATCCGGGATGTCGCAACTGACCAAGGTCCTACTGCAACTCAAGTATCGGCAGTGGTTGCCTACGCCGCGTATCGAACAGATGAATCCTGACATCGATTGGCAACAGGCACCGTTCGGGTTACAGCCGACGCTATGTCCCTGGCCGCAACCGGTGCTTCAGGTCGATGGCCAGGAGCGTCGATTGCCAAGGCGTGCGGCCATCAGCTCGTTGGGCGCAGGCGGCACTTGCGCCCATGTGATTATTGAAGAATTTGCCGAGCCTGAACCTGGTTTTGCAGCGTTGCCGTTGTTGCATGACGGTGAACAGTTGATCGTGCTGTCGGCCAAGAGCCCTGGCGCGCTGCGTGCCTTGGCCCGTGCTCACTGCCAGCACCTGAGCCACGACCCGGACTGCCGTTTTGACGAATACGCCCGCGCCTTGCGCCAGCAGCGCGAAGCCCTGGACGTGCGCCTGGCTGTGGTGGTGTCCGATGTGAGTGAGCTGCGGCAGAACCTGCAAGCCTTTGGCGCTGGTTCCACGGACTGGCCGAGCCGTGATGGCGGTGGCTTTAGCGGGTCGCTCGACGCGCCGGATAGCCATCTGCTGGAGGCGTTGGCTCGCGGGCGGACCTTGGACAGCCTACGGGATGAGGCTGTGAGTCAACGCCGCCTGATGACGCTGGCCGCCTTGTGGGCCAACGGTGTCGAGATTGACTGGGCGGGTCTGGATGGCAGCGGCCGGTGGCGTCCCGTGGCACTGCCGTTGTATCCATTTGATCGGGTCCGTTGCTGGGTCGATGTGGCGCCCGTCCTGGCAAAGGCGGATTCGCACCGTGCCGTGCAGGTGCCGCAAGAAGCCTTGCCGGAACAGATTCGCGGTGTCCTCAGTGAAGTCACCGGGCTGCCCAGCACGACCTGGAGTGATCTGCGGCTATTGAGCGAATACGGGCTGAGCTCTTCGACATTCCTTTTGTTCTATCAGCAACTGCGTGCGCGTTTCGGTGAGTTCACCCTGGGCGATCTGCGCGCTTGCCAGACCCTGAACGACATCGCGCACCTGTTAGCGGCACAGGCGTGCGAGGCGATTGCGCCGGCACCGGCACCCCACCTTGGCACCGGGCGGTATCCGGAATTGGTGGCGCTCAATCAGGATCGCCACGGTCGCCCCGTGTTCTGGATTCATGCCGGGATCGGTGGCGTCGAGGCCTATCAGGTTTTGGCGCAGCGTATCGAACGGCCCTTCTTCGGTATCCAGGCGCGTGGCTACATGAGCCAACGTGAGCCCCTGCAAGGCTTGCAGGCGATGGCGACTTACTACTGCCATTTGCTCCTGATGCATCAGCCGCAAGGTCCTTATTCCCTGGGCGGCTATTCCCTGGGCGGCGCACTGGCCTATGAGGTCACCCGACAGTTGCAGGAGCTTGGCGAAACCGTGGACAGCCTGGTGATGGTCGACAGTCTGGACAGTCAGGCAATGAGTGGCCCCGCCGTTTCAATCAAGACCCTGTACCTGCAGAGCGCCAACATTGCCATTGGCGCCTCCTACGGCGATGACTTGGAAAAAGCCCTGGAGAACATGATTCACCAGGCGCGTATCGACAGCGAGGTCAGTGACGAGGCGTTCCTCAAGGCCCTGGCCGAGCAGGCCAGTCAGCACAGCCTGGATCTGTCGGTCAGTCAGTTGATGCAGCGCATACGGCATAACGCCAAGGTGCAGAGCGCCTATGACAGCGGGCGCTTCGACATCCTGCCGCTACCCCGGCCTGAGGAGGTGCGCTGCCATTATCTGCACAACCGGGGCGGCGACTATTTTGCTGGGTTGCAGCCTTATCTGTTCGTTCGCGGCGAGGGCAGCGACCTGGGGCAGAGCGATTACACACAGGGCTGGAAGCGCCAGATGCCCGACCTCGAAATCGTCGAGGTGGATGCGCAGTGCCATATGTTGATGCTGTCGACACAACCGGCTCTGGAGCAGATTGGCGCGTTTTGCCAACGACTGTATGCCTACCCCGAGCACGCACGGCCTGAAACCACGAATACGCCGCTGGTGGCGAAGCTTGAGGCGTGATGCGTCTGCGGGCGCGCCCTAAATGAAAAGGAGTACATGCACATGAAGGCTTATATTTTTCCCGGTCAAGGGTCGCAACGTCAGGGAATGGGAGGGGAACTGTTCGATGAGTTTGACTGCTACACCCGCCAGGCCGACGAGATCCTGGGTTACTCAATCAAGGATCTGTGCCTGAACGATCCGCAACGTCAGCTCAACAACACGCTCTACACCCAGCCGGCACTGTTTACGGTCAACACTCTGTGTTACCTCAAGGCGATTCAGGAAGACCCCACCCCGGCTGCGTGTCTGGCCGGCCACAGCCTGGGTGAGTACAACGCATTGCTGGTGGCGGGGGCATTCGGTTTCGACGATGGCCTGCGGATTGTTCACAAGCGGGCTCAACTGATGAGTCGTGCTAGCAGTGGTGGTATGGCGGCGGTGCTCAACTGCGACATCGGACAACTTCGTGACTGCCTTGACCGAGACGGACTGCAAGGCATCGACGTCGCCAACTACAACTCGGACGCGCAGCTTGTGATCGCCGGGTTGCACGCCGATCTGGCGTCGGCCTATGCGGTGTTTGATCAGCAGGGCATTGTTTACGTCCCACTGAAGGTCAGTGCCGCGTTTCACTCCCGACACATGGCGCCGTTGCAGCAGGTGTTCGCCGAATTTTTGCGCGGGATGCGGTTTTCCCCTTTGCAGGTCCCGGTGTTATCCAATATCGACGCCGGGCTCTATAACGATGACGATCTGCCCCAGCGTCTGGCTGCGCAACTGTGCAGTTCGGTGATGTGGCGCGACTCGGTGTTGCAGATGCGCGCCACCGGGGTCACGCAGTTCACGGAAGTCGGGCCTGGGGATGTCCTGACCAAGCTCAGCGAGAAAATACAATGACCAGGGGCGCGCCGGGGGCGGGCAGCCCCATGCCCCCCCGCAAAACGATCTTCATGTACCCCGGACAAGGCGTTCAGTATTTCCACATGTGCAAGACCCTATTCGCGCACGACAGTGTTTTTCGTGACAGCTTGCAACGCTTGGACCGTTGGGTGAGCGCCGAAATCGGCGGCTCGGTCATCGATTATGTATTCAACGAACAGGTCAGTGCCTTGATTCCGTTTGAGGCAACCCTTTACTCCAATCAGGCGGTTTTCTGTTTCGAATACGCCCTGACCCAGTCCCTGTTGGCTCGCGGTGTCTATCCCGACGTGTTGCTGGGTGCCAGCCTGGGGGAGTTGGTGTGTGCGGTGGTGTCCGGGGCGCTCAGCCCCCAGGAGTGCATCGGCCTGCTGGCGGACAGCGCTCGGGCGCTGGCCCAGACCTGTGAGCCAGGCGCTATGCTCTCGGTGTTCGCGCCTCCCGCTTTGTTCGATGACGAGCCGCTGTTGCACGAGTACTGCGAGCTGGCTTCGGTGTCTTTCGACAGGCATTTTGTGGTCGCCGGGAAGCGTGCGCAGATCGAGCGGGTCGAAGCCCATCTCAAGGCGGGCAACCACATAACGAGCCGTTTGCCAGTCGAGTACGGTTTTCATTCGGCGGCGATAGACCCGGCTCGTCCGGTCTTGCGTGAGCTCTATGGGAACTGCACGCCGGGACATCCGCTGATAACGGTATTTTCCTGTCAGAAAAAAGCCACTATTCGCGCCTATGCAAACGATCATTTCGATGCCGTGTTCAGAGAGCCGATTCACTTCAAGGACACCTTGACCATTTTGGAGCAGCAGGGGCCGAACCTGTATGTGGATGTCAGCCCCTCCGGTACCTTGTCGACTTATTGCAAATACATCCTGCCTGCCGATTCAGCGTCCAGGACTGTCGCGGTGTACACCCCGTTTTCCAAGCACCCCTCGCTCGATCCCGCACTTTGGTTGCTGTAACCACGGCGCGCTTGGCGATATTCATCTGGTTCATATCATTAAGCACTGAGTTGGGGTTTATCGCTGATCAGCGGCCGCAGGACAATGCGCAACACCTGATCGTACGAGGAGTCATGTCATGCCCAAGTCCATAGTCGCTGCCCTGCAAATCGGTGCCCTGCCAGAAGGCAAGGCCGCCACCCTGGAGCAGATCCTCTCCTATGAGGGCGCCATCATCGACGCGGGTGCGCAGTTGGTGGTGATGCCCGAAGCGCTGTTGGGGGGCTATCCCAAGGGTGAAGGCTTCGGCACCCAACTGGGTTACCGCTTGCCCGAGGGGCGTGAAGCCTTTGCCCGTTACTTTGCCAATGCCATTGATGTACCCGGGGTCGAGACCGAAGCTCTGGCCGGTTTGTCGGCCCGAACCGGGGCCAATCTGGTGCTGGGGGTGATCGAGCGCAGTGGCAGCACCCTGTATTGCACGGCGCTGTATTTCGATCCGCAGCAGGGGCTGGTGGCCAAGCATCGCAAGTTGATGCCCACTGGCACCGAGCGCCTGATCTGGGGCCAGGGCGACGGCTCGACCCTGCCAGTGCTGGACACCCAGGTGGGCCGGGTCGGCGCGGTGATCTGCTGGGAAAACATGATGCCGTTGCTGCGCACCGCGATGTACGCCCAGGGCATCGAAGTCTGGTGCGCGCCCACGGTGGACGAGCGCGAGATGTGGCAGGTGAGCATGCGTCACATCGCCCATGAAGGTCGTTGTTTCGTGGTCAGCGCCTGTCAGGTCCAGGCCTCGCCCCAGGAACTGGGGCTGGAGATTGCCAACTGGCCGGCAGAACGCCCGCTGATCGCCGGTGGCAGCGTCATCGTGGGGCCCATGGGCGACGTATTGGCCGGGCCGCTGGTGGGGAGCAGCGGGCTGATCAGCGCCGAGATCGACACGGCTGACCTGGTGAAGGCCCGCTATGACTACGACGTGGTCGGCCACTATGCGCGTCCGGATGTGTTTGAACTGAGCGTGGACCAACGCCCCCGATCCGGGGTGCGCTTTATCTGACTCGCCGGCGTTGTTCAGCGTCGGCGGCGCCACTGTTCGCGGGTGATTTCCCAGATGTCCAGGGGGAAATGCCCGCCGACAAAATCGCCGCTCTCGGAGCGGACCAGGCGCATGCCGCCGCGCTCGGAGATTCGCCGCGAGCCCTGGTTCGGCGCAGCCTTGGGCACCCGCATCAGCGGTTGTTGCAGCACTTCGAACCAGAATTCGTCGACCACGGTGCAGGCTTCGCTCATGTAACCCTGGCCTTGCCACGGCGGGGCCAGCCAGAAGCCGCGGTTGTTGTCGGCTTCGTCCATCAGGCTGATGCTGCCGATCATTTGCTCCGGTTCGCTGCGCAGACGGATTGTCCAGTGCCATTCTGTGCCCCGGGCCATTGCCGGCAGGGCCATGTCCCGCAGGTAGCTCAGGGCGCCGTCGGCCGGGTAGGGCCAGGGCACCACGGCATTGAGGTAGCGCACCACTTCCCACTGCGGGAACAGCTGCTGGATGGCCTCGGCGTCCGCCAGTTCCAGGGGGCGCAGCAGCAGGCGTTCGGTGTGCAGGGTGGGAACAGGGTCGATCATGAGCGGGACTCCTTGTGGGGGTTGCCTAGCCTCAGTCGCTGGCTGAGAAAGTCGACGAAGACCCGCAATTTTGGCAGCAAGTGCCGGCTGCTGGGCCAGAGAATGGAGAACTTGCCGCGCTCTTGCTGATAGTCGTCCAGCACCGAGATCAGGCTGCCGTCGGCCAGGGCGCCACAGACCACGAATTCGGGCACGTAGGCGATGCCCAGGCCCTGGCTTGCGGCGTGGATCAACGACTCCAGGTTGTTGCTGGTCAGGGCGCTGCCCAGTACCAGCGGTGGCGCGCCGTCGGGCAGGCGCAGACTCCATGGCTGCAGCACGCTGCCGCCGGGGAACTTGTAGCGCAGACAGGCGTGCTGCTCCAGGTCCCGGGGGGTGTGAGGGATGCCGCGCTGGGCAAAGTAGCCGGGGGCGCCGATCAGCACGAAGCCGAAGGGGCCGAGGCTCCTGGACTTGAGTTGGGAGTCTGGCAGCTCGCCGCTGCGGATCACCGCGTCGACGCCTTCGGCGATCACGTCGATCAGCCGGTCGTTGAAGTCCAGGTCCAGCTCGATGTCCGGATAGCGTGCGGCGAATTCCGGCAGGATCGGCAGCAGCATGCGATAGCCGATGGCGGGCAGGCTGACCCGCAGCCGGCCCCGGGGCTTGTCGCTGATCCGCGCCAGCTCGGCCTCGGCCTCCAGCACCTCGTCGACGATACGCTGGCCGCGCTCGTAGAACAGCGTGCCTTCGTCCGTCAGGCTCAGGCGCCGGGTGCTGCGATTGAGCAGGCGTACGCCGAGTCGTTGTTCCAGGCGCGCCAGGGCCTTGCCCACCGCTGAGGCGGACAGTCCAAGACGCTCGCCGGCCCCCACCAGGCTGCCGCTCCGGACTACGCAGACAAACACTTGCAGGCCGTTAAGGTTGTCCATCTCTCACCTCGATTGCAGCGTTTTTGTCCGTAAAGAGCGGAAGAATGCCTGGTTTTTTGCCTATTGCGGCACCTCTATCATGGATTTTTCTGCAAATCGCCCGGGTTGTCAGGGCTGAGAGGTGTGCGTGAATCCTGAACTCGAATTGTCCCTGAGGCCGGCGGCCCGCGCCCGCGAACGGGCTTCCTATGGGGTACTGGCCGCGGTTTGTCTGGCGGCCTTGATGTTGCCCCTGACCTTTGTCGGCGTGGCGGTGGCGACGCCGGCCATTGGCCGCGAACTGGGGGGCAGCCCGCTGGCCCTGAGCTGGACCACCAACGCCTTCATGCTGACCTTCGGCAGTGTGCTGATGGCGGCCGGCACCCTGGCCGATGAGTACGGTCGCAAGCGTTTGTTCAGCCTGGGGGTGGCGCTGTTCGGCCTGAGCTCCCTGGCCCTGGTGTTCGTGCCGTCGCTGCTGTGGCTCAACTTGTTGCGCGGGGTCCAGGGCCTGGCAGGCGCCGCCGCCCTGGCCGGTGGCTCGGCCGCCCTGGCCCAGGCCTTCGAAGGACCGGCGCGAACCCGCGCCTTCAGCCTGCTGGGCACCACCTTCGGCGTCGGTCTGGCCTTTGGGCCGATCCTGGCCGGGGTGCTGATCGAGCACAGCGGCTGGCGCGGGATCTTCGTCTCCGGGGCGCTGATCGGCGGCTTGTCCCTGGGCTTTGGTGTGCCGCGCATGGAGGAATCCCGGGACCCCGAGGCCCAAGGCGTGGACTGGCCCGGCACTTTGAGTTTCACCCTGGCCTTGGTGCTGCTCACCTGGGGCATTCTGCAGGCGCCCCAGAGTGGTTGGGACAGCCCCTGGGTCCTGTTGTTGCTGGCGGGAGCGCTGTTGGCGCTGGGGCTGTTCATTGTTGTGGAGCGCCGGGCCTTTCGGCCGATGCTTGACCTGTCGCTGTTTCGCTACCCGCGCTTTGTCGGGGTGCAAGTGCTGCCCATCGCCACCTGCTACTGCTACGTGGTGCTGCTGATCCTGCTGCCGATCCGCTTTATCGGCGTCGAAGGCTACAGCGAGATCGACGCCGGAATCCTGATGATGGCCCTGTCGGCGCCGATGCTGGTGGTGCCCTTTGCCGCAGGTTGGCTCAACCGCTGGTTCAGCGCTGGCAACCTGTCGAGCCTGGGTTTGCTGGTGGCTGCCGGCGGGCTGTTCTGGCTCAGTCGGATCGAACCGGGGCAGGCCGCTGTCGAGCGGGCCTGGCCATTGCTGGTGATCGGCCTGGGCAGCGGATTGCCCTGGGGCTTGATGGATGGGCTGTCGGTGAGCGTGGTGCCCAAGGAGCGGGCCGGCATGGCCAGCGGCATCTTCAGCACCACCCGGGTGGCGGGTGAGGGCATAGCCCTGGCCTTAGTGGTGGCGCTGCTGGCGGGGCTGTTGCAACACCGCCTTGCAAGCCTCGCGGCGCCGGGAGAGTCGCTGCTGCTGGCCGCGCGGCAGTTGGCCGGTGGCGATCTGAAGGCCAGCGCCGGGTCCTTGCCGGCGTTGACCCGGGAGGGGGTGCTGCACCTCTACTCCGAGGCGTTCAGCCAGCTGTTGCAGGTGTTGATGGTCATCACCCTGCTGTCTGCCCTGGTGGTGAGGGTGGCGTTGCATGAGCCGCGCCACCCGCATCAGGCCGGCGACTGATCAGCGGAATTCGAAGAACTCATAGTGCAGGTTGCCTTCGGGAATCCTGTACTCGTTCATCAGTTCCCGCACCTGGGCCAGCAGGCCCTTGGGTCCGCAGAAGCTGATCTGGATCTGCTGCGGGTCGGTTTCCGTGGCCGTGCGCTTGAGGGTCTGGGCCAGGGATTGAGTGCCGCCGCTGTTGGCGACGAAGTCCACACCACGGGCCTGGGCCATGCCTTGCAGGGTGTCGACGCTGGGAAAGGCCCGAGACGGGTTGTAGCAGTACACCAGGGTCGCCTTGTCGAACTGCCCGGCGGCCGAATCCTGCAGCCAGGAAATGAACGGCGAGATGCCTACGCCGCCGCCAATCCAGATTTCCCGAGCCGCTTCCCGAGGCCGCTTGAAGCGGCCATAGGGCGCGTAGAGGTCAGCGCGCATGCCGGGTTGCACCTGCTTGCGCAGCCGTTGGGTGTAGTCGCCGAGGGCGCGGATCACGAACTCGATGCGCCCGTCTTCGGTCTGGGCGCTGGCGATGGTGAAGGGGTGCGGCTCGCGCAGGCCCTTTTCCTGCATCGACAAAAAGGCGAACTGGCCGGCCTTGAACGGAAAGCCCCGACCCAGGGGCTGCAGTTCCAGGTGCAGGGAGTTCTTTTCCACCTTGACCGCGCTCACTTGGTACTCGCCGACCTTGGCCACGAAAGGGTAGAGCAGCAGCTTGTACAGGGCCCCGAGCACCCCGAGGATGCACAGCGCGCCGAGCCAGAGACCCGAGGGCGAGTCCAGGGTGATGGGCGACTTGAAGCTCAGCCAGTGCAGGATGACGATCAAAAACAGCGGGCCGGACAGCTTGTGCCACCAGCGCCACTGGCTGTAGGGAATGTTGCGGTTCAGCGCCAGGAGCACGATCAGGCCCAGGGCCACGTAGCTCAGCTGGCGCACCAGGCGGGTCCAGTACTTCGACAGTTCGAGGATCGGCACGCTGTTCCATTCTTCCAGGTTGGCCTTGAACACCAGGTGATAGCTGGCGAACGCCAGGGCCCAGATGCCCAGCCATTTATGCGCTTCGTAGACCCGGTCGAGGCCGCCGAACAGGCGCTCGACAAAACCCCAGCGGGCAGCCAGCAGGCAGGACAGGGCCATGTAGGCCAGGGCGGCGCTGCCCAGGATCATGCTCAGGGTGGCGGAGGTCAGCCAGGTGGCGGAAGGAATCTCCAGCAGGAGGGTGAAGGTGGTGATCAGCAGGACACCAACGATCGTGTGCCAGGTTTTCAAGGGTGCATGACTCCGCTCAGGAAATGCCGTCATGGCGTGAACATCGACTGCCGCAAAGGGCCCCTTTGCAACGGGTGGGTGCTGCCAAAGGGAGCGATGTATGGAGTGGTGTGGCGCTGAGATTAAGCTGGATATGACAGGTTTTTCGCGCGTGACCGGATGCCATTCTAGCGCTTAAACCTTAATTCAAGCTGATGCTGGTCATGGATTCGGTTTTTTATGATTGCTAAAAATGATCGAATATCAATTGCATTTCGATTTCATGTGCAGGGCGTTGGCGCGGCTGGCGGGTAGGAGCCGGCTTGCCGGCGAAGGGGTCTGGAGACCTGTGCAGGGCCTGGATTGTTTTCGCTGGCAAGCCAGCGGCTACGGGATGGCGTAGGCCCGGCTAGCGCCTGCGAAGTGGCGGCGGATTTGCACTCGGGTGTGCTGCGCAGGCCCTGGCGCGCGTCTAGCAGCCATAGCCCCGCAGCCGTATCGGGGCCCGTGATGATGAGCCCGACCATGCAAGCCCTGTTGAACCAGATCCTCGATGAAGTCCGCCCCCTGATCGGCCAAGGCCAGGTCGCCAACTACATTCCAGCCCTGGCCGATGTGCCGGCCAATCAGCTGGGGATTGCCGTGTATGGCAACGACGGCCAGGTGTTCAGCGCCGGTGACGCCGATACGCCGTTTTCAGTGCAGAGTATTTCCAAGGTCTTCAGTCTGGTGCAGGCCATCGGCCATTCCGGCGAGGCGATCTGGGAGCGCCTGGGTCATGAGCCTTCGGGGCAGCCGTTCAATTCCCTGGTGCAGCTGGAGTTCGAGCGTGGTCGGCCACGCAACCCCTTTATCAACGCCGGGGCTCTGGTGATCTGCGACATCAACCAGTCGCGGTTCGCCGCGCCGGCCTTGTCCATGCGCGACTTTGTCCGGCGTCTGTCGGGCAACAGTCAGGTGATGGTGGATGGCCGGGTGGCCGATTCGGAATACCAGCACCGTGCCCGCAACGCGGCCATGGCCTACCTGATGCAGTCCTTCGGCAACTTCCATAACGATGTGGAGGCGGTACTGCGCAGTTATTTCAGTCACTGCGCCTTGCGCATGAGCTGTGTCGATCTGGCCCGAGCGTTCTGCTTTCTGGCCAACGACGGTTTCTGCAAGCACAGCGGCGAGCAGATCCTCACCCGGCGCCAGACTCAGCAGGTCAACTCGATCATGGCCACCAGCGGGCTCTACGACGAAGCCGGCAATTTCGCCTATCGGGTCGGCTTGCCGGGCAAGAGCGGGGTGGGCGGGGGGATTGTCGCGGTGGTGCCGGGGCAGTTCACGGTCTGCGTCTGGTCACCGGAACTTAACAGCGCCGGCAACTCCCTGGTGGGCATGGCGGCCCTGGAACTGCTCAGCCAGCGCATCGGCTGGTCGGTGTTCTAGGACTTACCAGGCGCCCGGGTTGCTCAGGCTGATCTGCCCGCGATCGATGAAGCGCTGGGTGCCGAACAGGCCGCCGGCCAGCTTGCCTCGTAGTACATAGGGCAGGTTGTCCAAGGTCTGGGTCTGGCTCAGGCCCAGGGTCTGGCGCAGTACGGAAAACGCCGAGACGCTGACTGGAATCACCAGGATGTCCTCCGAGTAACGGCCGATATGCCCGCGCTGGTCGCTGACCCCGGACGCCAGCGGGCGGCCGTTGACTTCCAGGTCCAGGGCGACGCCGTTGTAGTCGATGGCGTTTTCGTTGGGGTTCTGCAGGCGCAGCTTCACCGCGAAGCGCATTTCCAGTTCCTGGCTGGGCAGCGGCTCGATGCCCACCACGTTGATCGCCAGGGGATCGCGGTTGGGCAGCAGGGCACAGGCGCTCAGACTGAGCAGTACCAGGGTCAGGGCGATGAGTTTGCGCATGGAGCACCTGCTTGCAAAAAAAGGGCGGGGTGTACGACGGGCGCCGCGCACGCAGCATAGACGCCCGCCAGCCTCAGGAGTTCGCTTTGCCGCTCATGTCCGGGTCCTGCATGACCTTGAGGGTCGCCGCTTCGGGGTCGAATTCATCCTCCTCCAGCTCGAGGAACTCCTCCGGCAGGAAAATGTTGAGGAAGATCGCGCAGAAGGCGCCCACGGTGATCGGCGATTCGAAGATGTTATGCAGCGCCTTGGGCAGCTCACGCAGGACTTCCGGCACCGCCGCCACCCCCAGGCCCATGCCTAAGGAAATGGCCACGATCAGCACGTTGCGCCGATGCAGGCCGGCTTCGGCGAGGATCTTGATCCCGGCCACGGCCACGGTGCCGAACATGATCAGGGTGGCACCGCCCAGCACCGGCTTGGGCATCAGTTGCAGCACCGCGCCGATCACCGGGAACAGCCCCAGCAGCACCAGGAGCCCGGCAATGAAGTAGGCCACGTAGCGGCTGGCCACGCCGGTCAACTGGATCACGCCGTTGTTCTGGGCAAAGGTCACCATCGGCAGGCTGTTGAACACCGCTGCCACCGCCGAGTTGAAACCGTCTGCCAGCAGCCCGGACTTGATGCGTTTGATGTACAGCGGACCCTTGACCGGCTGCTGGGAAATCATCGAGTTGGCGGTCAGATCGCCGGCCGCTTCCAGGGGCGAAATCAGGAAGATCACCGCCAGAGGAATGAAGGCGATCAGGTCGAAGGAAAAACCGTACTTGAACGGCACCGGCACGCTCACCAGCGGCACCTCGGGCATGGCCGCCATGTCCACCCGACCAAGCATCCAGGCCACCACGAAGCCCAGGGTCAGGCCGATGACGATCGAGCCCAGGCGCAGCATCGGGTGGTTGAAGCGGTTGAGCACGACGATGGTCAGCAGCACCAGGGCTGCCAGCCCCAGGTTGCTCGCCGCGCCCAGGTCGCTGGCGCCGTAGCCGCCGGCCATGTCGGTGACCGCAACCTTGATCAGCGACAGGCCCATCAGGGTAATGATGGTGCCGGTGACTACCGGGGTGATCAGCTTGCGCAGCTTGCCGATGAACTGGCTGAGGAACATCTCGATAAAGGCTGCGACAAAGCAGATGCCGAAGATGGTGGAGAGGATCTCGTGGGTGTCGCCGCCACGCCCCTTGACCATGAAGCCGGCGCTGAGCAGCACGCTGATAAAGGAGAAACTGGTGCCCTGCACGCACAACAGGCCGGAACCGATGGGTCCCAGGCGCCGGGCCTGGACGAAGGTGCCCAGGCCGGAGACGAACAGCGCCATGCTGATCAGGTAGGGCAGTTCGCTCTCAAGCCCCAGCACGCCGCCGAAGATCAGGGTCGGGCTGATGATGCCGACGAAACTGGCCAGCACGTGCTGCAGGGCGGCGAAGATCGCCGCGCTGAAATGCGGACGGTCATTGAGGCCGTAGATCAGGTCGGACTTGTAACGGGGAGGGGAACGATCAGGTGCGGTCATGGGAGAAGGCCTGCCAGTGGCGTGCGAATACAGCAAGGCGCACGCCGGAATGTGGACGGGACTTGGGCCGCAACGTCATGTCATCGGACAAGACTTGCGCACCCGGTCAGAAAAAAGGAGGCGCAGGATGCCAGAAAGGTACCGCTGTCAGAAGGGCAAACAGGCGGAAAAGCGCAACTTTGCAGGGATACGAAAGATACTGTTTCTCATTTGCCGTTGTGGAATAATCCGCCCCCCCCGATTTGCGGACCTTCCCTCGATGCTGCCCATACCCAGCCTGCTGCGCAGCTTTCAAGAGCACTACGACGACTTGCTGAGGTTTCTCACCCGGCGTATGAGCGATCGCCAACGGGCGGCGGACGTGGCCCAGGAGACCTACCTCAAGCTGCTCAAGGTCGACCAGCAGACAGTGGCGGTGCAGAACGATCGCCGTTTCATTTTTCGCGTTGCCGGCAACCTGGCCATCGATACCCTGCGCCGCGAGCAGCGCCTGGCGGCCAATCTCAGCGACACCCAGGAACACCGTGAAGTGGTGGACCCGGCACCGGCGCCGGAAGCGGTGCTGCTGGCCAAGGAACGCCTGGCAGTGCTCGACGAGGCCCTGCAGCAACTTTCGGAGAATGCCCGTCAGGCCTTGCTGCTCAATCGCCTGGAAGGCCTGACCCAGGCGCAGATTGCGTTACGGCTGGGCGTTTCCGAAAGCATGGTGGCAAAATACATCGGCCAGGCCCTGCGCCATTGCCGCGACTGGTTGCAACAGCATCATGAGTGATTCCCCCTTGCCAGTCGCCGACACCCCCATGACCGAACACCCCGAAAGCCTTGAAGACGCTGCGATCCAATGGCTGGTGTTGCTGCACTCCGGCAGCGCCACGGCGGCCCAGCGCATGGCCTATCAGCAATGGCGCCAGACCAGCCCGGCCCACGCGGCAGCAGCGCAAGCGGCGCAGCAGTTGTGGGGCGACCTGGGCCAGACCCAGGCCGCCCAACAGCACCGGGCGGCGACGCCCCCCCGTTCCTGGCGTGGGTGGCCGGCGCTGGCGGCTTCCCTGGTACTGGCCGTGGCCAGCGGCGTCGGCTGGTTGCAGTGGCCGGCCCTGACCTCGGACTACCACACCGCTGTCGGCCAACAACAGAACATCACCCTGGCGGACGGTTCCAGGGTCACGCTCAATAGCGGCAGCGCATTGTCGGTGGCTTATTCGGCGGGTGAGCGCCGGGTGATCCTGCAAGCTGGCGAAGCGCTGTTCGAGCCCGTTGCCGACCCGCAGCGGCCGTTTGTGGTGCAGGCCGACGGCCAGTCTCTGCACAGTGCCGCCAGCGCCTTCAGCCTGCGCCGCGACGGCAGCCGGTTGACGGTGGTGGTGCGCGAAGGCCAGGTGCAGTTCACTGGCGATCATGCGCCGGTGCTGCTCCAGGCCGATCAGCGTCTGCAGTATCAATCCGGCCAGCCACTGCTGGCCCAGCAAGCCGTGGACGCTGCCAGTCTCACCGCCTGGCAGCGGGGCAAGCTGATTTTCAACGGTCGCCCCCTGGGGGAGGTGATCGGCGAGCTGGAGCGTTATCAGCACGGGCGTATTCTGATCTCCGATAGCCAGCTGGCGGCCCTGGCCATCAGCGGTGTGTTCGATCTGCACGACCCTCAGGGTTCGCTGCAGGCCTTGCAGCAGCGCTATCCGCTGCAGGTGACCTACCTGCCGTGGCTGGCGGTTTTGCACTGAGTCGATTTTTTTTGCTTGGGGCACTGCAAGTTCTTTCCCGGCCAATCGTCGTAGTGAGACTGAGAAGACAATCATTCTCATTGACGTCATTTCAACGGGCTGGGAAGGAACACGTGAAAGCTATGTTCAAGCTGTCGATACTGGGGCGCGGTCAACACATCATGCGTCGCACATTACTGGCCCAGGCGCTGTTCGCCGGCGCCGTGAGCCCGTTGCTGGCCCAGGCACAGGACGCCAGCTCTACCAGCCAGGGCAGCAGCACCCAGGAGCGCCGGGTGGCGCTCAAGCTGGCGGGCCAGTCCCTGGATCAGGCGCTGACCCGCTTTGCCGATCAGGCCGATCTGCGCCTGCTGTACACCACCGCTGATGTGGACGGCCTGCAAGCGCCGGCCCTGAACGGTGAGGTTACGGTGGCCCAGGCCCTGCAGACGCTGCTGGCCGGCAGCGGCATGAGCTGGTCCTTCAGCGATTCGCGCACGGTGATCCTGCGTCGCGCCACGGCCCCGGCCGCCAGCCTCAACCTCAAGCCGACCCAGGTCAGCGTGGCGTCGCGTACCAGCACCGCCATCAGTGAGATCCCCGGCACGGTGTGGGTGGTGGAGCAGAGCCAGCTGCGTGAGCAACTGAGCACCGGAGTCAGCCTCAAGGAAGCCATCGGCAAGCTGGTGCCGGGCCTCGACCTGGCCCCTGAAGGGCGCACCAACTATGGCCAGAACATGCGCGGGCGCAACGTCCTGGTGATGATCGACGGGGTCAGCCAGAACAGTTCCCGGGGCCTGTCCCGGCAGTTCGACAGCATCTCGCCGTTCAACGTCGAGCGCGTCGAAGTGCTGTCCGGGGCCAGCGCCATCTACGGCGGCGGCGCCACCGGCGGCATCATCAATATCGTCACCAAGAAAGGCGAACCGGGCCCGGCGCGTTTCGAGACCCAGCTGGGGGCCAGCAGTGGCTTCAACAACAGCGACGACCTGAGCACCCGCATTGCTCAGTCGGTGAGCGGCGGCAACCAAGCCATCAGCGGCCGGCTGGCGGTGGCGGGGGAGCAGAACCAGGCGTTCTATGACGGCGCCGGCAAGCAGATCTTCATCGACAACACTCAGACCGACCTGCAGTACAACCGCACCCTGGACCTGATGGGCAGCCTGGCCCTGCAGTTCAACGAAGAGCAGAGCCTGGACCTGCTGGCCCAGTACTACGACTCCGGCAACCACGGCAGCACCGGTATCTATTTCCCCAACCTCAAGTACAAGGCACCGTCCAACCTGGAAGACGCCGAGCTGCGCGGCGGCTATTCCACGGACCTGGAACCGCGTACCAAGCGCCTGCTGCTCAACGCCAACTATCACCACAGTGATGTGCTGGGCCAGGACTTCTACCTGCAGGCTTCGTACCGCAAGGAAGACAACAACTTCTTTCCGTTCCCCTACTACAACAGCGGCAGTCCGGCGGGCTCCAAGGGCGTGTATTTTGCCGCGTCGCAGCAGAATTTCGAGGTCACCAGCCTCAAAGCGCTGTTCGCCAAGGAGTTCGACGCCTTCAAGCTCACCTACGGCGTGGACCTGGACCGGGAGCGCTTCAACGCTGAGCAGAGCACCTTCGACCAGGGCATCTCATCGGGCAGCGGCGGCCTCGACCTGGTGACCCTGAGCAAGGCGCCGCGCTATCCCAGCTATCGGGTCGACGGCCTGTCCGGCTACGCCCAGCTGGACTGGCATGCCACCGATAACCTGACGGTTTCCGGCGGCTACCGGCGTCAGCAGATGGACGTGGATGTCGGCCGCTTCAAGAACGTGCCCGGTGGCAGCAACGAATACGCGGTCAACCTGTACAACCTGGGCAGCATCTATGACTTCAAGAACGGTCATCAGGTCTGGGTCAATTACGGTGAGGGCTTCGATCTGCCGGACCCGGCCAAGTTCTACGGCAAGCCGGGGCTGAGCGTCGGCGACAACCCCCTGGCCGGGATCAAGAGTCGCCAGGTGGAAACCGGCTGGCGCTTCTCCGATAGCGACTGGGAGGCCCAGGCGGCGCTGTACTACATCTGGTCGGACAAGGTGATCACCACCGACCAGGCCACCCTGACCATTGACGTCAAGGACCAGAAAAGCCGCGACTACGGCTTTGAGAGCGCCCTGACCCGGCACTTCCAGAACGGCTGGGAAATGGGCGGCACCCTGCATACCGTGCGTTCCGAGGAGGAGAACAAGAACGGCGGCTGGAGCAAGCGCGACGCCCGTTACGCCTCGCTGTCGAAACTCACCGCCTTTGTCGGCTGGAAAGGTGACAGCAGCAACGTGCGCCTGCAGGGCAACCACGCTTTCACCCTCAAGGACGATGCAGTCAAGGTCATCGACGCCACTCACAGCGTCGACGCCCCCAACACCATCGACGGTTACACCACCTTCGACCTGCTGGGCAGCCACGACACCGAGTTCGGCACCTTCAGCGGCGGTATCCAGAACCTGCTGGACAAGCAATACAGCACCGTCTGGGGCCAGCGCGCCAAGCTGTTCTACTCACCGACCTATGGGCCGGACTATCTGTACGACTACCAGGGCCGTGGCCGCACCTACACCCTGAGCTGGAGCATGGCCTACTGAGGCGCCCGGGTCTGGGCTCGGCTCAGGCAAAGGCCCGCAGCAGGTCTTCTTCGAAGGCTTGCTGGGCCTCGCCGGGAGCCTGGGCGCGGTGTCGGGCGAGGTAGAAGTCCACCTCGAAACTCAACGCGGGCTGCCCCAGGGGCTTGAGTTGACCGGCGTCCTCCCAGCTGCGGGCAAAGTGGCTGGGCAGGTAGCCGATGTGCTGTCCGGAGAGGATAAAGGCCAGGGTGCTTTCCACCTGTTCGGCCCGGGCCGAGCAACGCGGGTTCTGCAAGGGCTCGTCCGGACCGAGAAAGCGGTAGGGATGGTCGACCTGATTGGCCTGGCGCAGGGCGTCGAGGTCCGGCTGCGCCACCTCGAACAGCGGATGGCCGGCCGCGCAATACAGGTGTTGGGTTTCGCTGAACAGGCGGCGGTAGTCAAAGGCGCGCTGAACCTGGGAGAAATAGCCGATGGCCAGGTCCAGGCGCTGCTGCAGGAGCAAACGCTCCATTTCTCCAGGCATGGCGCTCATCAGTTCGATACGCACCGATTCGTCGCGCTGGCGAAAGTCGCGGATCGCCGCGGCAACCTTCTGCAACACCGACCGGTCCAGGGCTTCGGACAGCCCCAGGCGCACCTCGCCGATCAAGCGCCCGGCGACCCCGTTGGATTGATGGCGAAACACTTCGATGGACTGGAACAGCGGGCGGGTGGCGCTCAGCAGCTGTTCGCCCTTGGGGGTCAGCTTGAAGCCGGCC
The DNA here is from genome assembly GCF_045013505.1 of Pseudomonas sp. JDS08PS003. Classification (NCBI taxonomy): domain Bacteria; kingdom Pseudomonadati; phylum Pseudomonadota; class Gammaproteobacteria; order Pseudomonadales; family Pseudomonadaceae; genus Pseudomonas; species Pseudomonas sp. JDS08PS003. Next base: position 3,824,471 of record NZ_CP120724.1, on the reverse strand, counting down.
TTGCCTCGGCTGCACAGGCGGTAGCCGAGACGGGTTTCCAGACGGGCCATCTGCTGGCTGATGTTCGACTGGCTCAAGCCCAGCTCACCCTGGGCGGCGCTGAAGCCTCCGCACTCCACCACGCGGACGAATAGCCGCAATAGCTGCAAGTCCAGATCGTGCAATTGACCCAGCATCAAACATTACTCCTGTGGCATGTCAGCGTAACGAAGTGTGTATTTTTCTAATGTATGGGCCCGGGCAAGCTGGCGCCACCGCTTCTTCGCAGGTGCTCCTCACGCGTCGGTCTTGGTCCTCGCGTAGCGGCAGCCTCTTGCGTCAGCGCCACCCCCGAGGAGAGACCCATGGATATCGCCGATCTCAACGATCAGGCCCTGACCCGCGACAGCCTGTACGGCACCCGGGCCGAAGCCACTTACGCCGGCATCACCAGCTTCATGCGCCGGCGCTACAGCCGTGACTTGCGCGGCGTCGACCTGGTGGTCAGTGGCGTGCCCTTCGACACCGCCACCACCAACCGCCCCGGAGCACGCTTCGGGCCTCGTGGCATCCGCGCGGCCTCCGCGGGCATTGCCTGGGAGCGCCACTGGCCCTGGGCTTTCGACCCGTTCGATCATTTGGCGGTGATCGACTACGGCGACTGCGCCTTCGATCACGGCACTCCGCAATCGGTGCCCGAGCGTATCGAGGCCCATGCCCGGCGCATCCTCGATGCCGGCTGCGGGATGTTGACCCTGGGCGGCGATCATTTCATCAGCTACCCGCTGCTCAAGGCCCACCATCGGCGTCACGGGCCCCTGGCGTTGATTCACTTCGATGCCCACAGCGATACCTGGCCCGATGAAGAGGGGCAGCGCATCGATCACGGCACCATGTTCTGGCACGCCGCCCGGGAGGGCCTGGTGGACCCGAGCCGCTCGGTGCAGATCGGTCTGCGCACCACCCATGACGATCATCAGGGTTTCCAGGTGCTGGATGCGCGGCAGGTGCACCGTCAGGGCTGCGAGGCGATTGTCGCGGCGATTCGTCAACGGGTAGGGGATCACCCGGTGTACCTGACCTTTGACATCGACTGCCTGGACCCGGCGTTCGCCCCCGGTACCGGCACCCCGGTCTGTGGTGGCCTGAGCACCACCCAGGCCCTGGAGATCCTTGGCGGGCTGCGGGGGATCAATCTGGTGGGCATGGATCTGGTGGAAGTGGCCCCGGCCTATGACCATGCCGAGATCACCGCCCTGGCGGGGGCGACCCTGGCCATGGAGATGCTCTGTCTGTATGCCGCCCGGCACAAGGTCGACCGCTGATTCGTGGCCTGTCTCGTCCCGCAAGCCTCCTGACACTGACTGTCAGGAGGCTCTGATATTCTGCGCCGGTGTTTTTTCTCCGGAGTCCACCCAAGGTGTCGCGAGCCAGCCGTTTACTCACCCTGTTGCAGATGCTGCGGGGCAAGAGCCGTCCCGTTACCGCGGCCACCCTGGCGGCGGAGCTGGAGGTGTCCGAGCGCACCCTGTATCGCGATATCGCCGAGCTCACTTCACTGGGCGCGCCGATCTACGGTGAGGCGGGCATCGGCTATGTGTTGCGCAGCGGGCTGTTCCTGCCGCCCTTGATGCTCAATGCCGACGAGACCGAGGCCGTGGTCCTGGGGTTGCGTTATGTCGATCAGCGCGGCGATGAGGTGCTGAGCAAGGCCGCTGCCGATGCCATGGCCAAGATTGCCGCGGTGCTGGCCCCGGCGGCCCAGGACGCCTTGCGCAACCCGACTTTGCTGCCGGGGCCGGCGGGTTATGGCTTTCCGGACAATCCGGTGTCGCTGAACGTGTTCCGCCAGGCGATCCGGCATCAGGCCAAGCTGCTGATCGACTATGCCGACGTCAACCGCACCCCCAGCCAGCGGCTGATCTGGCCCCTGGCACTGGGGTTTCTCAACGAGGCCCGAGTGATCGTCGCCTGGTGCGAACTGCGGGAGGACTACCGGACCTTTCGCACCGACCGCATTGCCGCCGCCCAGGAGCAGGGCCAAGCCTACCCGGGACGTCGCAGCGACTGGCTGCGGACCTGGCGCAAGGGCTTGCAAGGGGATGGCCAGGGCAGTCAATTCACTCCTGACAGGAAGTGACGCAGGGGGCTCTTAACATGGCGCGCTCATCGACTCACCAGGAGCTTTTGTCATGTCAGGAATCGACCCTTCGCTGGCCCCGGCCATCCGTGCTTACGTGGTGGCTGCCAATACCGGCGACAGCTCGGCGGCGGCAGCGATCTTCGCCGCCGAGGCCCAGGTGTTCGACGAGCGAGAACACCGCGTAGGGCCGCAGGAGATTGCCCGCTGGATGGACACCAGCCATCGCCAGCGTCCCCGGCTGCAGGTCCTCGGGGTCCAGCAGCGCACCGGTAAGGTGTTGCTGGACAGCCTGGTCTGCGGGGATTTTCCCGGCAGTCCCCAGACGCTGCGCTACACCTTTCGCCTGGACCCGCAGGGGCGGATTGCACGGCTGGACATTTCCCGCTGAAGCTTGTCGGCCAGTGTATTGGCCGCCTCGCCGGCAAGCCGGCTCCTACATGGAACGGGTGGCGATGGCATACTGCGGCTTTTTTGCCGGGAGGCCAGCGGCTCATGCCATTCGATTCCCCCTTGAGCGCCTATCGACAAGCCCTGGAGCAGGACGGCTTTGTCGCCGACGAGGCACAGGCGCGGGCCGTGCAGGCCTTGCAGAACTGCCACGAGGCCCTGCATCAGGGGCGTACAGCGGTGCAAGGGGTCTATCTGTGGGGGGCGGTCGGGCGGGGCAAGACCTGGCTCATGGATCAGTTCTACCAGAGCCTGCGGGTGCCGGCGCGGCGTCAGCACTTTCATCACTTCATGGGCTGGGTGCATCAGCGTTCGTTCCAGCTCACCGGCACCGCCGATCCCTTGCAGGCCCTGGCCCGTGAGCTCGCCGAAGAGGTGCGGGTGCTGTGCTTCGATGAGTTGTTCGTCAACGATATCGGTGACGCAATCATTCTCGGGCGCCTGTTCCAGGTGATGTTCGAGCAGGGCGTGGTCATGGTCTGCACCTCCAACCAGCCCCCCGAGCAGTTGTATGCCGATGGCTTCAATCGTGAACGTTTCCTGCCGGCAATCAGCGCCATCAGCCAGCATATGCAAGTGGTGGCGGTGGACGGCGAGCAGGATCACCGTCTGCACCCGGGGGCCGCCGCGCAGCGCTACTGGCTCAGGGCCGAGGGCCAGCCCAGTGCCCTGGAACCCTTGTTCCGGCAGTTGAGCGAGGGCCAGTCGGTCTCCACTGAGCCGCTGTTGATCGGCTATCGGCCGGTGCAGGTGGTCAAGGCCGCCGGCAGCGTGATCTGGTGCCGTTTTGCCGATCTGTGTGAACAGCCGTTTTCCGCCATGGACTTCATGGCGCTGTGTGACAGGTTCAGCGCGATTCTCCTCAGCGAAGTTCCCAACCTCAGTGCCCAGCAACGCCCGGGGCGCATTGCCCGAGGCACCGAGGATGGCGCCCAGCGGGTGGTGGCCGGTGACCGCGAATTGCCCCAACTGTCGATCCATGACGACAGCGTGCGTCGCTTCATTGCCCTGGTGGATGAATGTTACGACCGCAAGGTGCCGCTCTATCTGGAGGCCCAGGTACCGATGGACCAGCTGTACACCGAGGGTTACCTGGAGTTTCCCTTCCGCCGCACCTTGAGCCGACTGCAGGAAATGCAGCTGCAACGGTTTGCCACGGCGCCTGGCGCTTGAGGGGGAAGGGCTTCCGGCTGCGGTTCATCCTGGCCAATCATTAGGATTTTTCTGCTGCAAGTGGGTGAAAAATCTTCGTTTGGTCAAATCCCCCAGCCTACAATCGAGGCTGCCTGAGCCCTGAGCGCTCACTTTCAATGCGTTGATCGAGGATGAACATGGACGTTGCCGATGTCGTGGTGCTGCAAGCCAGTTACAGCAACCCGGTGCATGCCGAAGCCATAGGCGTGCTGCTCAATCACTATGCCCAGGACCCCATGGGCGGCGGCCAGCCCCTGGCGCCGGACCAGCTTCAGCAACTGCCGGCAGAGCTGGCCAAGCGACCTCAGGCGTTCAGCGTGCTGGCCTTTGCCGGTGGCCAGCCAGTGGGGCTGGTGAACTGCTTCGAGGGTTTTTCCACCTTCGCTTGCCGGCCCCTGGTGAATGTCCATGATGTGGTGGTGCTGGACAGCTTTCGCGGCCAGGGCCTGAGCAGGCGGATGCTGCAGAAGGTTGAGGACATCGCCCGGCAACGGGGTTGCTGCAAGATCACCCTGGAGGTGCTGGAAGGCAACGCCCAGGCCCAGGCCGCTTACCAAGCCTGCGGTTTCGCCAATGCCATGCTCGATCCCGCCCATGGCCGCATGCTGTTCTGGAGCAAAGCCTTGTAATGCCCACGGTCACGCCCCCGGCTGGAATACCCGATGCCAAGGAAAGCCCCTGGCGCATTTTCCTGATTTTCCTGCGCCTGGGGCTGACCTCGTTCGGTGGGCCGGTGGCGCACTTGGGGTATTTCCGCCAGGAGTTCGTCCAGCATCGCCGCTGGCTGGGAGAGGCGGCCTATGCCGAGCTGGTGGCGCTGTGTCAGTTTCTTCCGGGACCGGCCAGCAGCAAGGTCGGCATGGTCCTGGGCCTGTCGCGTGCGGGCCTGTCCGGCGCGGTTTGCGCCTGGGCCGGTTTTACCTTGCCATCGGCGCTGGCCCTGGTCTTGTTGGCGTTGGGTATTGGCAATGGAATCGCTCCCGGGGTGCTCAAGGGCCTGCTGCTGGTGGCGGTCGCGGTGGTTGCCCTGGCGCTTTGGGGAATGGCCCGTTGTCTGTGTCGCGGGCCTTTGCGCATCGCCATTGCGCTGCTCGCCGCCGGGTGGGTGCTGCACTGGCCGGGCCTGGGGGGACAATTGCTGGTGATGCTGCTGGCGGCGTTGGCGGGAGCCGCGCTGATCACCCCGGCGGCCCGGCCCGAGGCGGATGCCCTGGCGCCTTGGGGCAGTCGGCGCCTGGGCTGGCTGTTGCTGGGGACGGCCCTGCTGTTGTTGCTGTTACTGCCCGGGCTGGCGGCGCTGTGGCCAACACCCTGGTTGCGCTGGTTCGACGGTTTTTATCGCATCGGGGCCCTGGTGTTTGGTGGCGGTCATGTGGTGTTGCCGCTGTTGCAGAGCCAGGTCGTGGAGTCGGGCTGGATCAGCGATCAGCTGTTCATGACCGGCTATGCCAGCGCCCAGGCGGTGCCTGGGCCCCTGTTCAGTGTCGCGGCTTTTATCGGAACGGCCCTCGGCGGCTGGCCCGGGGCGCTGATCTGTCTGGTGGCGATCTTCCTGCCGGGCTTCTTGCTGGTGATCGGTGTGCTGCCTTTCTGGCAGACCCTGCGTCATCGTCGCGATATTCAGGCCGCGCTGTGCGGGGTCAACGCCGCTGTGGTGGGTGTCCTGGCCGCCGCGCTGTACCAACCCCTGTGGACCAGCAGCGTGACCGGGCTCCCGGAACTGCTGGCGGTGCTGCTGGCCCTGGTGTTGCTGCACAGCGGCCGGCTGCCGCCCTGGGCCCTGGTGCTGTTGGGGGCGGCGCTGGGCGGCTGGCTGCTCTAAGCGTCGTGCAATGCCGGGTCGAGCTTGGGAAACACCAGACGGAACTCGGTAAGGCTGTCCGGCACGCTGTCGACCTCGGTGCGCCCCTGATGCAGGTTCATGATCGAGCGCACGATCGCCAGGCCCAGTCCGGTGCCGCCTTCGGCTCGGGTGCGACTGCTGTCGACCCGATAGAAACGCTCGAACAGATGGGGCAGGTGGCAGGCGGCGATACCCGGTCCGGGATTGCTCACGGCAAGGCTCACGCTCTGCAGTTGGCGCTCGATCCGCAGGTCGATCCGGCCCCGGTCCGGGCAATGGCGGATGGCATTGGACAGCAGGTTGGAAATGGCCCGCTGGATCATCAGGCGATCCCCCAGCACCCAGGCGTCACCGCGCAGTTCCAGCTTCAGTTGCCTGTCCTCGGCGCTGAGGGCAAACAGGTCCATGACCCGTAGCGCTTCCTCGGCCAGGGATACCCGGGCGAAGCGCGCCTGGGACGCCGGTTGGCTGACCTGGGCCAGGAACAGCATGTCGGCGACGATCCGCGTGACCCGCTCCAGCTCCTCGATGCTGGCTTCCAGCACGGCCTTGTATTCCTCCGGAGGACGCTCCCGGGACAGGGTCACTTGGGCCTTGCCCATCAGGTTGCTGATGGGCGAGCGCAGTTCGTGGGCCAGGTCGTCGGAGAACTGCGACAGGCGCTGCACGCCGCCATCCAGGCGGTGCAGCATGACGTTGATGCCTTGGCCCAGTTCCGCCAGTTCCCGAGGCAGCTTGTCCAGGTTCAGGCGATGGGTCAGGTCCTGGGTGGTGACCTTGGCGGCTACCCGGGTGAACTGCTGCAGCGGGAGCAGACCCCTCTGTACCAGCCACCAGGCGCCGATGCCGATCAGCAACAGCAGCAGGGGCAGGGCAATCACCGTGGAGCGCAGGTAGGCGCTGAGCAGCGCCTGGTCGTTGCTGCGGTCCAGGCTCAATACCACTCGCACCTGCTCGCCGTTGCGCAAATTCATTGGCCGGGTCGCGCTGAGCAGTTGGTTGCCGCGGTTGTCGCGCCAGTCGAGGTAACCCTCGGCGGTGTTCTCCCTCAGGGCCTGGGGCAGCGGTTGCTGAGCCATGCCGCCGACATTGAGCAGGGGCTCGGCCTGGGGATCGCTGCTCAGGATGTTCAATTGCAGATTGTCGTGGCCCATCACCAGGTCCAGCAGGGAGTGGGGGCGGGCGGCCAGGTCACTGCTCTTGAGGTCGCTGGTGAGGCTGTGCTGGATCTGCTCCAGCTTGCTCTCCAGGCCCTTGCGCGCCAGGTTGCCCAACTCGTGGCTCAGGGCCAGATAGGCCAGGGTCGCCAGCAGCAGGACCAGAGCCGCCCCCATCAGGCTGACGGTCAGCCCCAGACGCATGGACAGGCTGCTGTTGGTCTGCGCGGCCGGGTAGGGCGTCATTGGCGCACTTCCAGGACATAACCGACACCGCGCAGGGTGTGGATCAGCTTGACCTCACTGGCATCATCGATCTTGGCCCGCAGGCGGCTGATGGAGACTTCCACCACATTGGTGTCGCAGTCGAAGTTCATGTCCCAGACCAGGGAAATGATTTGCGTGCGGGTCAGCACTTCACCCGAGTGGCGCATCAATACATGCAGCAGGGTGAATTCCTTGGTCGTGAGATCTATCCGTCGGTTGCCGCGATAAGCCCGATGGCGTCGGGGATCAAGTTGCAAGTCAGCCACCTGCAATACTTGCGGTTGGGCCACGGGTTCACTGCGGCGAATCAAGGTCCGGACCCGAGCCAGCAATTCAGGAAATTGAAAAGGTTTGACCAGATAATCATCGGCGCCCATATCCAGGCCCTTGACCTTGTCTTCCAGGCGTCCGCGAGCGGTCAACATCATGACCCGGGCCGGAGAATGTCCACGCATATGTTCCAATACTTGCCAGCCATCTTTGCCCGGCAGGTTTATATCCAGGATCACCAATTCGTAAGGCTGTTGCTGTATCAGGTGCAGGCCGTCCACACCATTATTGGCGCGGTCCACTACATAACCACTTTCACTTAGGCCCTGATGCAGGTAGTCCGCTGTTTTGGGCTCGTCTTCAACCACCAGAATGCGCATTGCCAGATCCTCTCCAAACCGCTTGGGTACTATCGAATGAGTGCAGGGTGAAGCCTGAAGTAGCTACAGGGTCAACAAAATTAATCAGCTAATTCATGGGATTAGCCAGGTGACCCGATAAGCGGTGAGCGCTCGGGCGCAGGCATGCTAGTTGAACGGGCGCAAGGAAAGTGGCGAATGACAGAGTTGTAATATTCCAGTCATTGTCGTGACAGTGAGTGGTTGCCCGCAGATATAAAAAAGGCGCCCTGGGCGGGCGCCAAACGTCCATCTCTGCCAAAGGAGCACATTGTCCAGAGTGGGTACTGCTTTAAAGATGTGTCAGGCGTCGGGCTGCTGTTGCTTGGCGTCCGAAGCGGAATAGTGCGGGTCGGTTTTCTTCTGTTCGGCCTTGGCGGTGTTCTCGGTCTTATCACCGTGAATCTGTTGCTGGGCGACGCGGAAGTTGTCATAGAAGCGTTGCATATGCTCGGCTCCGCCTTCGGCAAAGGCTGCACTGGAACTGGCCAGAATCAAGCCGCTAAATACCAAAGTTGAAAGTTTCATGCTGTGTTTCCTACTTAAGAGTGTTCGGTAACTTGTTTCGTCCCTGCACAAGAAGTGATGGGAGAAGTTTCACCGAAGTGTATTAAGTGAGGGTTAACGTCAGCCTGAACGGGACATTACATTCTTGACATCATGTGTCCGCGGACAGGAGCCGGCTTGCCAGCGAAGGCGTCTGCGAGGTCGGTGCAGGGCTTGATGGCTTCTTCGCCGGCAAGCCGGCTGCTACGGGTGTAAGGGGGACTGTTGCGTAGGGACGGGTTTGGGGGCCGTTGCGGCCCCCGAGTCGGGTGCTTACTTCTGTACCACGGTCGCGTCCACCGGCGCTTTGGGTTTCATCAGGCTGAAGTCGATCAGCGGCTTGCTCTGGCGTGAGTAGGGGTCGCCAATCAGTAGCGGACGCGGTTTGAAGCTGTCGCTGACCAGACTGCGGCTGTGGTCCAGCTGGTCGAAACTCAAGCCCGCCAGGTCGGCCCAGGTATGAATCAGCTGGGAGCTGCTGTAAGGGCGGCTGAGGTCGGATGCAAAGTTCCAGTCATGGGTTTCCCGCCACTTCGGTGAGGCCCAGGCCATGAACGGGATGGTGTACATAGGCGCCGTGGGCTTGCCTTCGTTGCGCCCCAGGGTGTCGTGGCCGGCGGAGTCGAAGACGTCTTCGCCGTGGTCCGACAGGTACAGCAGGAAGCCGTTGGGATCGCTCTTGGCGTAGTCCTTGATCAGGCTGGAGACCACGAAGTCGTTGTACAGCACCGCGTTGTCGTAGCTGTTGTAGGTCGGCAGTTGATCGTCACGCACGCCGGCCGGCACTCCCTGGCGATCGGTGAACTTGTCGAAACTCGGCGGGTAGCGGTACTGGTAGCTCATATGGGTGCCCAGCAGGTGCACCACGATGAACTTGCGCGGAGCGCTGTCGGCCAGGGCCTTGGAGAAGGGCTCGAGCACATCGCCGTCGTACTGGCGGGCGTTCTGGTTGCGGTTGTTGTTCAGGTATACCTGCTCGTCCGCCTGCTCGGAGAAGGTGGTGAGCATGGTGTTGCGCTTGGTCATGGTCTGCTGGTTGGTGATCCAGTAGGTCTTGTAGCCGGCCTGCTTCATCACGCTGACCAGGGACGGGGTCTTGAGGTAGAGATCGGGGTTTTCTTCGTCGGCGAAGGTCAGCACCTGTTGCAGCGCCTCGATGGTGTAGGGGCGCGGGGTGATGACGTTGTTGAACACCGCCAACTGGTCCTTGAGCTTGTCCAGTTCCGGGGTGGTCTGGCGTGGGTAGCCGTAGAGGCTCATGCGCTGGCGGTTGGTGGACTCGCCGATCACCAGCACCAGGGTGGCCGGCTGGTTGGCCATGCTGTCCTTGAGGTTGGTCAGCGGCGGGATCTTGCTGACGCTGTCGAGCATGCCCTGCATGCCGTCCAGTTGCTCGCGGTAGCGGCGATAAGCGACCACCATCTGCCACGGCACGGCAGGTTCGATACGGGTTTCGAACTTTTCCAGGCCGTCCGCCAGGGTGTCGGTGCGAGCGAGTTGCTTGACCAGCGGGTAGCCGACAATCGCCACCAGGATCGCCACGGCAGCCACTAGGGCCTGGCCCCGGGGCAGGTAAACCGGGCGCAGACGGGTCCAGAGTAAGACCGCGAAGGCGGTGTGGGCCAGGAACGCCAGGAGCATCCACCAGGCAAAGTACTGCGTCAGGTATTCACCGGCTTCCGAGGGGTTGGACTCGAACATGATGAAGATGACGCTTTGCGAGAACTCCTGCTGATAGACGAAGAAGTAGCCCAGGCTGGCCATGGAACAGGCCCAGAGCACCACGCCGATCACTGCGGCCATGACTTTGGTGCGTGCCGGGAACAGCAGCATCGGCGCCAGCCAGATGGCGCTCATGAAGAACGCCTGGCGGAAACCGGCGAATCCGGAAGTGTCGGTCAGTTGAATCAGCAGTTGGGTGATGCCGGAGAAATACCAGAAGAACAGGAACAGCCAGAGCAGCCCCATCCAGTCAAAACCTGCCGCAGACGTGCTACTGCGTTTGAACCATGCCATTGAGCGCTCCCCACAATTCCATGATCATTGCGCGCCGGTTCAGCGCCGCGAATGAAGGCCGTCGTCTGTAACAAGACGGCCACAATGGCCGCGAGTATCGATAGGCAAGTGTGAAAAGTTCGTTAGCACAGCGTTGGATTTTTGTTCGGCGTAGCAGGCGCCAGGATCAGGCGTGGCGGGGGATTTGTGGCGGGGAGTGAGTAGAGCTGTGAACGCAGGCGGGGCCTGCGTTCCGGGGCGAGGTTCAGCCTGCGGAGGGAAGGTGCCGCACTGCTGCGGGGGCTTGCCCCTGGTTCTGCAACATCAGGCGCAATTGGGCGAGTTCCCGTTGCAATTGATCGCGCTCGTCTTTGAGTTGGCGCAATTCGTCACGACGAATGGTCACGTAGAGAGTCTGTGCTGGTCGTGCCGGTAGTACTGTGCCCATTGCTTCACCTCGCAACTGGTATGCCTCAACTATGCTTTGCTGGCCGCATCCCTTGCGCAAAGCACCATCGCAGGCAGCGTGAAAACTACTGTGTTCGGCAATACCGCGTTAAAAACAGTCTTGCCTTCACTCGTGACGTTTTCACAGCGCCTGATGGCGGCGATTTTATTTCTTTTTTGGGCAATTGGAACTTTTTTATTTTTCGTGGTCGTTGTGCCTTCCTGGCGTTTTGCGTCGTTATCCCTCCAAGTTTTCAGAAACTTCGTCCCAAGTGTCGGGACTAATCTTCACGCAGTCCGCGCCGGCTGGGGCAGGTGATCGGGCTTGGGTGCGCCGCATTGCGCGCAGGTCGCCGCAAAAACTGGCGTTTTGTCTGAAGATTGCGCTGTCTTGGAGCGTCTCGCCTTGTATAGTTGCGCCCCTCGACGTTTGCACCCAGCCCTTTGGGCTATACATTTTTGATCTGAATTTTTTGCAGTAGGAGCATCAGCACATGCAACTGGGGATTATTGGACTGGGCCGCATGGGCGGCAACATTGCACGGCGCCTGATGCTCAATGGGCACGAGACCGTAGTCTTTGACCGCAACACCGATTTCGTCAGCACCCTGGCCGCCGAAGGCGCCAAGGGCGTCGCCGACCTGCCAGGCCTGGTGGCCGGCCTGGAAAAACCCCGCGCGGTCTGGGTCATGCTGCCGGCCGGCGCACCCACCGAAGAGACCATCGACACCCTGAGCCAGTTGCTGGAGCCGGGTGATGTGATCATCGACGGCGGCAACACCTACTATAAGGACGACATCCGCCGCGCTCGGGATCTGGCGCAAAAAGGCCTGAAGTACATCGACGTCGGCACCTCCGGCGGCGTCTGGGGCCTGGAGCGCGGCTACTGCATGATGATCGGCGGCGATGCTGATGAAGTGCTGCGTCTGGACCCGCTGTTCTCGGCCCTGGCCCCCGGCCTGGGTTCGATTCCACGGACCAAGGATCGCGTTTCCGATGACGACCGTGCCGAGCGTGGCTATATCCATGCCGGTCCTGCCGGTGCCGGGCATTTCGTCAAGATGATCCACAACGGCATCGAGTACGGGATGATGCAGGCCTTCGCCGAGGGCTTTGACATCCTCAAGACCAAGTCTTCGGACATCCTCCCGCAAGACCAGCGCTTTGACCTCAATGTGGCGGACATCGCCGAAGTCTGGCGTCGCGGCAGCGTGGTGTCCTCCTGGCTGCTGGACCTGACCGCCGATGCCCTGGCCGGCGATCCGAAGCTCGACGGTTTTTCCGGTGCCGTGGCCGACAGTGGCGAAGGGCGCTGGACCATCGAAGCGGCCATGGAGCAGGCGGTGCCGGTTCCGGTGCTGTCCAACTCGTTGTTCTCCCGCTACCGTTCTCGCGGCCAGGGCACCTATGGCGACAAGCTGCTGTCAGCCATGCGCTTCGGCTTTGGCGGCCATGTGGAGACCGGTAAGAAATGACCTCTACGCGAAAGAAGTCCAAGGCGTTGCCCGCGCCGCCGACCACGCTGTTCCTGTTCGGCGCCCGCGGTGATCTGGTCAAGCGCCTGCTGACTCCGGCGCTGTACAACCTGAGCCGCGACGGCTTGCTGGATGAGGGACTGCGGATTGTCGGCGTCGACCACAACGCGGTGAGCGACGCTGAGTTCGCCACCTTGCTAGAAGACTTCCTTCGCGATGAAGTGCTCAACAAACAAGGCCAGGGGGCGTCCGTGGACGCCGCCGTCTGGGCTCGCCTGACCCGTGGTATCAGCTACGTCCAGGGCGACTTCCTCGACGACTCCACCTATGCCGAACTGGCGGCGCGGATTGCCGCCAGCGGCACCGGCAACGCGGTGTTCTACTTGGCCACCGCGCCGCGCTTCTTCAGTGAAGTGGTGCAGCGCCTGGGGGCTTCGGGGTTGCTGGAGGAGGGGCCGGATGCCTTTCGCCGGGTGGTGATCGAGAAGCCCTTCGGCTCCGATCTGCAGACTGCCGAGGCTCTCAACGCTTGCTTGCTCAAGGTCATGAGCGAGAAACAGATCTATCGCATCGACCATTACCTGGGCAAGGAAACGGTCCAGAACATCCTGGTCAGCCGTTTTTCCAACAGCCTGTTCGAGGCGTTCTGGAACAACCATTACATCGACCACGTGCAGATCACCGCGGCGGAAACCGTCGGGGTCGAAACCCGTGGCAGCTTTTATGAACACACCGGCGCCCTGCGGGACATGGTGCCCAATCACCTGTTCCAGCTTCTGGCGATGGTGGCCATGGAGCCTCCAGCGGCCTTTGGCGCCGATGCAGTGCGCGGCGAGAAGGCCAAAGTGGTGGGGGCGATCCGCCCCTGGTCACTGGAGGAGGCTCGGGCCAACTCGGTGCGCGGCCAGTACCGCGCCGCCACCGTTGCGGGCAAGGCCCTGGCGGGCTACCGCGAAGAAGCCAATGTCGCGCCGCACAGCAATACCGAAACCTATGTCGCGCTGAAGGTGATGATCGACAACTGGCGCTGGGTCGGGGTGCCGTTCTACCTGCGCACCGGCAAGCGCATGAGCGTGCGTGACACCGAAATCGTCATCTGCTTCAAGCCGGCACCCTACGCGCAGTTTCGCGATACCGAAGTTGATCGACTGTCGCCGACCTACCTGCGGATCCAGATCCAGCCCAACGAAGGCATGTGGTTCGACCTGCTGGCGAAGAAGCCCGGGCCAAGCCTGGACATGGCCAATATCGAACTGGGCTTCGCCTACCGGGACTTCTTTGAAATGCAGCCGTCCACCGGCTACGAGACGCTGATCTACGACTGCCTGATCGGTGACCAGACGCTGTTTCAGCGGGCGGACAATATCGAGAACGGTTGGCGCGCCGTGCAGCCTTTCCTCGATGCCTGGAAGCAGGACGCGACGGTGCAGACCTACCCTGCGGGTGAGGATGGCCCGGATGCCGGTGATGAGCTGCTGGCCCGGGACGGTCGCGTGTGGCGGGCTCTCGGATGAAGGGGGGCAAGGTGCGGCCCATCGAGTTCCTGCTCAGCGATATGGACGGCACCCTGTTGCGCCCGGATCACCGCTTCAGCCCTCGAACCCTGGACGCAGTCCGCGCCCTGCGTGAAGCCGGCGTAGCCTTCAGCCTGGCCACCGGGCGTCCGCCGCGGGCCATGCAGCAGCAGATCGAGGCCCTGGGTGTGGATCTGCCGACTGCCGGGTTCAATGGTGGCAGTATCGTCAATCCCGATGGCAGCTTCCTGGTTCGCCATCATGTACCGGTGGAGGCGGCGGTCACCGCCTTGCTGCTGTTCCAGCCGTATCCGCAGATCGAAACCTGGGTCTTTGCCGACAACGAGTGGCTGGTGCGCGACCTCGACGGTCCCTTGATGCCCCTTGAGCGCCAGGCGCTGGGCTATGGGCCGAAGGTGGTGGACAGTTTCGCGGATTACCTGCCGCGGATCGACAAGATCGTTGCCGCCAGTAATGACCACCGGCTGCTGCTGGAGCTGGAAGCGCGGTTGCAGGGAAAAACGGCCGGGCTGGCCCAGGCCTCCCGTTCGCAACCACGGTTCCTTGATGTCACTGCCGTGCAGGCGGACAAGGGACAAGCCCTGGTGACCCTGGCCGAGCACCTCGGCGTGCCCCTGGAGCGTACAGCGGCCCTGGGGGATGGCGGTAATGACCCGGCGATGTTTCAGCGTGCCGGGTTGTCGATTGCCATGGGCCAGGCCGAAGAGCAGGTCAAGGACCAGGCCGACGTGATCACCGGCAGCAACCAGGATGATGGTGCTGCCGAAGCGATCGAGCGCTACATCCTCCTGCGTTAAAGCCAGTAACTCACCGCATACCAGCCCAGCAGGCCCATCACCACGGTGTAGGGCAGGGCCATCCACACCATCCGTCCATAGGACAGGCGCACCAGTGGCGCAATTGCCGAAGTCAGCAGAAACAGGAAGGCGGCCTGACCATTGGGGGTGGCGACGCTGGGCAGATTGGTGCCGGTGTTGATGGCGATGGCCAGGGTCTCGAAGTGTTCGCGACTCATCTGCCCGGAGACAAAGGCTTGTTTCACTTCGGTGATGTAGATGGTGGCGACGAACACATTGTCGCTGATGGCCGACAGCAGGCCATTGGCAATGAACAGCATGCCTGGCTGCTGGTCCGCCGGCAGCGCCAGCACCCACTGGATCAGTGGCACGAACAGCTGTTGCTGATGAATCACCGCCACCACGGCAAAGAACACCACCAGCAGGGCGGTGAAGGGCATGGCGTCCTTGAAGGCGTTGCCCAGCCGGTGTTCGTCGGTAATTCCGGTGAAGGCGGTGATCAGCACAATCACCAACAGACCGATCAGCCCGACTTCCGCAACGTGCAGGGCCAGGCCGACAATCAGGATCAGCGCCGCCAGCCCCTGGACCAGCAAGGCTGCCCGTTGCCGTGCGGTGCGCTGGGCGTCGTCTTCGGCGGCGTAGTTGGCCAGTACCTGGCGCACGTTGTCCGGCAGCAAGGTGCCGTAGCCGAACCAGCGCAGTTTTTCCAGGAGCACACAGGTCACCAGTCCGGCGGCCAGCACCGGCAGGGAAACTGGCGCCACCTTGTGGAAGAATTCGGCAAAGTGCCAGCCCATTTCATGGCCGATCAACAGGTTCTGTGGTTCGCCCACCAGGGTGCATACGCCCCCCAGAGCCGTGCCCACGGCACCGTGCATCAGCAGGCTGCGCAGAAAAGCGCGGAACTGCTCCAGGTCGTCGTGGTGCAGGGAAGGCAGATGCTGATCATCGCCATAGCCGCTGTCCTGGCGTGGGTCATTGCCGGAGGCCACCCGGTGGTACACCGAGTAGAAGCCCACGGCGGCACTGATGATCACTGCGGTAACGGTCAGGGCGTCGAGAAAGGCCGAGAGAAAGGCTGACAGAAAGCAGAACAGCAGCCCCAGCAGGGCCTTGGACCGTACCCCCAGCAGCAGGCGCGAGAACAGGAACAGCAGCAGTTCCTTCATGAAATAGATGCCCGCCACCATGAACATCAGCAGCAGGATCACCGGGAAGTTGTGCACCAGCTCGTCGTACAGCGCCTGGGGCGTGGCCATGCCCAGCAACAGCGCTTGCACCAACAGCAGACCGCCGGGCATCAAGGGGTAGCACTTCAGGGCCATGGCCAAGGTGAAGATGAATTCGATCACCAGGCACCAGCCGGCCGCTGCCGGGCTGACACAGAAGAACAGCAGGGGGTTGAGCAGCAGGAAGGCGATGATGCTTGCCTTGTACCAGCGGGGTGAGTGGCCGAGAAAATTGTGCGCGAACGCCTGGGCCATTGAGCCGGACATGGGCTGCTCCTAGTAGTGAGAAGCGCGCAACTTGCCGCAAGCCGGATCGAGAATCAAGAATCCATGAAATCTTTTGCCACAATATCCCCCCCACCTGTAGGAGCCAGCTTGCTGGCGAAGGCCTTCTCAAGGTCGACATCGTCGTGAGAGCCATTCGCCGGCAAGCCGGCTCCTACGGTGTCGGTGCTGCGGCCAACTCTTGTAGGAGCCAGCTTGCTGGCGAAGGCAGCCTCAAGGTCGACCTCGTCGTGAGGGCCTGTTCGCCGGCAAACCGGCTCCTGCGGTCAGGTGGTGCGTTTGGCGACCAGGGTCAGGATGTCGTAGCTGGCCACCAGTTCACCCAGTTGATTGGTCACTTCCACGTCCCAGGCCACCACCCCTTGCGGGGTGCCCTGGGGGCTCTGTTTGCCCTGGTCGATCTTGCGCTTGCAGGTCAGGCGCGCCTGCAGGGTGTCGCCAATGCCCACCGGGCTGATGAAGCGCAAGGTATCCAGGCCATAGTTGGCCAGCACCGGGCCCGGTGCCGGGGACACGAACAGCCCGGCCGCCGCAGAGAGCACGAAGTAGCCGTGGGCAATACGCTTGCCGAATTGCGACTCCTTGGCGGCGATCTCGTCGAAGTGCATATAGAAGTGGTCCCCTGACAGGCACCCGAAGTTCACCAGATCGGCCTCGGTGACAGTGCGCCGGTGGGTCAGCAGGGATTCGCCGATCTGCAGGTCCTGGAAGTGCCGGCGAAACGGGTGGACCTGCGTCTCGATAACCTTGGCGCCACGCACGTGTTCGCCGGTTACCGCGGCCAACATGCTCGGGGAGCCCTGGACGGCTGCACGCTGCAGGTAGTGCTTGACCGCCCGCAGGCCGCCCAGCTCTTCGCCGCCGCCGGCGCGGCCCGGGCCACCATGCTTGAGTTGCGGCAGCGGCGAGCCGTGGCCAGTGGATTCGCCGGCGCATTCGCGGTCCAGCACCAGCAGCCGGCCATGCCAGGCCGCGGCCCGAGGAATGACCTGGGCAGCGATGCCCGGGTCCTTGGTCACCAGGCTGGCCACCAGGCTGCCCTTGCCGCGAGCGGCCAGGTCCAGGGCCTGGTCCAGATCGTCGTAGGCCATCAAGGTGCTGACCGGGCCAAAGGCCTCGATATCGTGGGCACCACCCTGTGCCAGGGGATCACGGGACAGCAGCAGGGTCGGGGCAAAGAACGCGCCCTGGCTGACATTTCCCCCCCGGGGTTCGAAGCCGTCCCGGGCGCCGAACAGCAGATCGCTGCTGTGCAGCAGGCTTTCCAGGCGCGCGGTCACGTCCCGCTGTTGCTCATGGGAGGCCAGGGGGCCCATGCGTACGCCTTCCACCGACGGATCGCCCACCACCACCCTGGACAAGCGCTCGCGCAATCCCGTGGCCACGGCATCCAGGTGTTGTGTCGGGACCATGGCGCGGCGGATGGCGGTGCATTTCTGACCGGCCTTGACCGTCATCTCTCGCACCACTTCCTTGATGAACAGCTCGAACTCCGGGTCGTCCGGGGTCACGTCCGGCGCCAGGATCGCGCAGTTCAGGGAGTCGGCTTCGGCATTGAAGGGCACCGAGTGGCGGATCAGGTTGGGGTTGGATCGCAGTTTGCCAGCGGTGACGGCGGAACCGGTGAACGTCACCAGGTCCTGGCCTTGCAGGCGATCCAGCAGGTCGCCGGTGCCGCCGATCACCAGTTGCAGGCTGCCTTCTGGCAGCAAGCCGGATTCATGCATCAGGCGCACGGTGGCTTCGGTCAGGTAGCTGGTGGCGCTGGCGGGTTTGACGATGCACGGCATGCCGGCGAGGAAGCACGGGGCGAACTTCTCCAGCATGCCCCAGATGGGAAAGTTGAACGCGTTGATGTGCACCGCCACGCCGCCACGGGGCACCAGGATGTGGGTGCCGGCAAAGCTGCCGAGCTTGCTCAAGGATTGCGCCGGGCCTTCATGCAGCAGGTTGCCCGACGGCAGCTCCCGAGAGCCGAGTCCGGCGTAGCTGAACAGGGTGCTGTTGCCGCCTTCGATATCGATCCAGCTGTCGGCCCGGGTCGCGCCGCTGTGGTGGGACAGGGCGTACAGCTGTTCCTTGCGTTCGCTGAGGTACAGCGCCAGGGCCTTGAGACGCTGGGCCCGCTGCTGGAAATCCAGGGCCAGCAAGGCGCGGCCACCCTGTTGGCGCCCGTGCTCCAGGGCCTCGGCGAAGTCCAGGGGCTCTTCGTGGGTGCGGGCCACTTCATGGCCATCGATGGCGCTGCGCAGTGCCTGGGCCGGGTGTTGGCCAACCCAGCGGCCGGCGATAAAACTTTGCAGGGTAGGAGACTGTGACATGGAAGAACGCTCCGAACGGTGAATTAAGGCCGGCGCGGAGTGCTCCGTGCCGGTGAGTGGACCCAGTGACTGCTGGCACCGGAGGCACCAGTGCCAATCCGGGATCTTCGTGAGGGCAGGGTTCAGAGCTGGTCGAAGTCCAGCACCACCTTGGCGCTGACCGGGAACGACTGGCAGGAAAGCACGTACCCGGCCGCCACTTCGTAGTCTTCCAGCGCGTGGTTGCTGTCCATTTCCACTTCACCTTCGATGACCTTGCATTTACAGGTGGAGCAGACTCCGGCCTTGCACGAATAGGGCAGTTCGGCGCCTTGGGCATTGCCGGCGTCCAGCAGGCTCAGGCTGTTGCGCGGCAGGTCGAAGGCCAGGGCCCGGCCATCGCTGATCACGGTGATCCGGCTGACCTGGGCGTCCAGCACTCGGGCGGCTTCACGGGCCTGGCGTTTGTGTCCGTCGCCGGTTGCATGAAACAGCTCGAAGTGGATTCGCTCGGCGTCCATGCCCGCGGCCTTGAGACTGTCGCGCACGCTCTCGGTCATGGCCTGGGGGCCACAGATAAAGGCCGCGTCCAATTGCCGGACATCGAGCCAGCGGGCAAACAACTGCTGGCATTTGTCCTGGTTGATATGGCCGTTGTAGAGGTCTATGTCCTGCTGCTCGCGGCTGAAGACGAACACCAGGTTGAGGCGCTGCAGGTAGCGGTTCTTCAGGTCCTCCAATTGTTCGCGAAACAGCGCCGAGGCGCTGGAACGGTTGCCGTAGAGCAGGGTGATGCGGCTGTGGGGCTCGGTTTCCAGGGTGCTCTTGATGATCGACAGGATTGGCGTGATGCCGCTGCCTGCGGCCACCGCCAGGTAATGGCCGCGACGCTGGGGGTCGAGCTCTACATGGAAACGCCCGGCGGGGGGCATCACTTCAAGAGACTGTCCGGCTTGCAGCCGCTCATTGGCGAAGGCGGAGAAACGCCCACCATTGATGCGCTTCACCGCGATGCGCAGTTCACCGTCATTGACCCCGGTGCAAATGGAGTAGGAACGGCGCACTTCCTCGCCATCCAGCTCGGTACGCAATACCAGATGCTGGCCCTGGGTGAAGTGGAACTGCTGCTGCAGGTGCTGGGGAATCTCGAAGGCAATGGACACCGCGTCGCGGGTTTCGCTGCGTACGTCCTTGATGGTGAGGCGGTGGAACTGGCTCATGGCGGTTCTCCTCTGAGGCGGCTGGCGGCTCAGATGCATTTGAAGTAGTCGAAGGGTTCCAGGCAGTCACGGCAGCGATACAGGGCCTTGCACGCGGTGGAACCAAACTCGCTGAGGCGTTCGCTGTGGGCGCTGCCGCACTGCGGGCAGTGCACCGCAGGCGCCTCCCCCAGCAGGCTGCGCTTGCTGCTGCCCGAAGGTGGCGCGATACCGTAGGCCTGCAGGCGCTGGCGGCCACGCTCGGTGATCCAGTCGGTGGTCCAGGCCGGGGTCAGCTGGCGCAATAGTCTGGGTGCCGCGAAGCCTGCCTGTTCCAGGGCCTGGCGAATGTCGCTCTCGATCACTTCGGTGGCTGGGCAGCCGGAATAGGTCGGAGTGACCGACACCCGCAGGTGGCCCTGTTGCCAGCCGAGGTCGCGAACGATGCCCAGGTCCAGCACGCTGACCACCGGCACCTCGGGGTCCATCACCCGATCCAGGGTGGCCCAGGCCAGGTCCAGGTCCCCAGGCCGCATCGGCCGCGCGCCCTGGTCGCTGCCGATCAACTCACCAGACCGCATCGGGGTAGGCCCTCGGCAGGAATTGCATCTGGGCCAGCAGCGGGCCCAGGTGTTCGCTGTGCAGGCCCCGGCGCGCGTCCAGGTAGAAAGGGCTCGGGGCCTCGGGCACGGGCAGGGTCGCCCGGCAGAACACGGCTTCTACGGTGGCGCGCCAGGCTTCGGCAACCCGGGCCGGGTCCGCCCACAGACCCGCCTGATGCAGCTGGATCTCACCGGCGTGGTGCTCAATCAGCTCGCCAGTGAAGCGCCACAGCCGCGGGGTCGCCTGCAGCATGCGCTGGTGGCTTTCCTCGGTGCCGTCCCCCAGGCGCTCGACCCATTCGCTGGAGCGGCGCAGGTGGTAGGTGACTTCCTTGAGCGCCTTGGCGGCGATTCCGGCTAGGCGCGGGTCGCTGGACTGGCTCAGGCCCTGGAGGGTTTCCAGGTGCCAGGCGTCATAGAAGAACTGCTTGAGCATGGTGAGCGCAAAATCACCGTTGGGCTGCTCCACCAGCAGCAGGTTGCGGTAGGCCCGCTCGTCCCGGCGGAATGCCAGATGGTCGGCGTCGCGCCCATCGGCCAGCAGCTCGGCGGCATAGTCCAGCCAGTTGCGGGCCTGGCCCACCAGGTCGAGGCCGACATTCATCAGCGCCAGTTCTTCTTCCAGGGCCGGCGCCCGGCCGCACCATTCGCACAGGCGCTGGCCCTGGATCAGGGCGCTGTCGCCCAGGCGCAGCAGGTGGTCGATCAGATCGTTTGTAGGGTTCATGGCCGGCCTCACATGTGTCCGACTTCGGGGGGCAGCTGATA
Source organism: Pseudomonas sp. JDS08PS003 (assembly GCF_045013505.1). Lineage (NCBI taxonomy): Bacteria > Pseudomonadati > Pseudomonadota > Gammaproteobacteria > Pseudomonadales > Pseudomonadaceae > Pseudomonas > Pseudomonas sp. JDS08PS003. Next base: position 3,803,592 of record NZ_CP120724.1, on the reverse strand, counting down.
AAAGCTGGCGTGGCGGTAGACCTTGTCGTCCGCAGGGTCGAACAGCGGGTCCTTGTCATCGGGGGAGGAGGCGACTATCTGCGCCGAGGGCACCACCCACAGGCTTACGCCTTCGCTGCGCCGGGTGTACAGGTCCCGGGCGTTGTTCATGGCCATGGCGTCGTCGGCGGCATGCACGCTGCCGACATGCTTGTGATTGAGGCCGTGCTTGCTGCGCACGAAGACTTCGTAGAGGGTCCATTCAGACATTGTATTGACTCCGGATCAGGCTGGGTGCGCGCTCAGGCGGCGTTCTTGTTGGCTTTCTTCTGTGCATGGGCCACGGCGGCGGCCCGTACCCAGGCGCCGTCGTCGATGGCGTTGCGGCGAGTCTCCAGGCGTTCCTGATTGCACGGGCCATTGCCCTTGAGCACCTCGTAGAACTCTTGCCACTGAATTTCGCCGAAGTCGTAATGGCCGCGCTCGGCGTTCCATTTCAGCTCCGGGTCGGGGCAGGTGCAGCCCAGCAGCTCCAGCTGCGGGATGGTCTGGTCGATGAAGCGCTGGCGCAGTTCGTCATTGCTCTGGCGCTTGATTTTCCAGGCCATGGACTGGGCACTGTTGGGGGAGTGTTCGTCGCTGGGGCCGAACATCATCAGGGCCGGCCACCAGAGGCGGTTGATGGCGTCCTGGACCATCTCCCGTTGTGCCTGGTTGCCCTCGCGCATCATGGTCAGGAGGATTTCGTAGCCCTGGCGCTGGTGGAAGCTCTCTTCCTTGCAGATGCGCACCATGGCCCGGGAGTAGGGGCCGTAGGAGGTGCGCTGCAGCACCACCTGATTGACGATGGCGGCGCCGTCCACCAGCCAGCCCACGGCGCCCATGTCGGCCCAGTTCAGGGTTGGGTAGTTGAAGATGCTGGAATACTTGGCCCGGCCGCTGTGGAGTTTGGCGACTTCTTCGTCGCGATCGGCGCCGAGGGTTTCCATGGCGCTGTACAGGTACAGGCCGTGGCCGGCTTCGTCCTGGATCTTGGCCATCAGTTGCAGCTTGCGCTTGAGGGTCGGCGCGCGGGTGACCCAGTTGCCTTCGGGCAGCATGCCGACGATTTCCGAGTGGGCATGCTGGGAAATCTGCCGGATCAGGGTCTGGCGGTAGGCATCGGGCATCCAGTTCTTGGCCTCGATCTTGATTTCCCCGTCGATCTTTTCCTGGAAGGTGCGCTCCTGCTCGGACATTTCTGCCAGCGGCTTGATGCGCTTGACCCCCGTCTCTACCAGCTGTGCGTACATGCAGTGTCTCCCGGGTTGCAGGTGTGGGTGAGGCTGTGAATGTTTATATGTGATACATAAATAAATATCAAACACAAAATAACGTGTCATGTTTTGTTTCTGTATCGCTTTGCCTCCATACCCGAATGACAGACGAAAAAAAGCCCCGTCATCACGGGGCTCCAATGCTTGCGCTAAAGCTATTTACGGCTGTCGACCACCCGGCAGGCCTTGCCTTCCGAGCGCTTGATGCTGAAAGGGGGCTGCAAAACGATACGTGAGCTGATGCCAATATGGGTTTTTATGTGGCGACTCAGTTCGCTGCAGATGGCCCTTTGCTGCTCATCCCCCAACTGCTGGTACTCGCTCTTGAGCTCGACGTGGATGTCGACGCTGTCGAGGTTGCCGTGTCGATACAGATGGATCTCGTAACAGGGGGCCAGGTGTACGGCTTTGAGCACTTGCTCCTCTACCTGAGTCGGAAACACATTGACCCCGCGAATGATCAGCATGTCGTCGCTGCGTCCGGTGATCTTGTCGATGCGCCGCATGGGCCGCGCCGTGCCCGGCAGCAGGCGGGTCAGGTCGCGGGTACGGTAGCGGATCATCGGCAGTGCCTCCTTGGTCAGGGAGGTGAGCACCAGCTCGCCCATTTCACCATCGGGCAGTACCTGACCAGTCAATGGGTCGATGATCTCGGGATAGAAATGATCCTCCCAGAGGGTCGGTCCGTCGCGGGTCTCGGCGCATTCCATGGCCACTCCCGGGCCGATGATCTCCGACAGCCCGTAGATGTCCAGGGCTTTGATGCCCAGGCGCTGCTCGATGGCGTCGCGCAGTTCGTCGGTCCAGGGTTCGGCGCCGAAGATTCCCAGGCGCAGGGCCAGCTTGTGGGGATCAAGACCCTGGCGTTCGATCTCGTCGGCGATGTTGAGCATGTAGGACGGCGTGACCATGATGATGTCCGGCTGGAAATCCTTGATCAGTTGCACCTGTTTCTCGGTTTGGCCGCCGGACATGGGAATCACGGTGCACCCCAGGCGTTCGGCACCGTAGTGTGCCCCCAGGCCGCCGGTGAACAGGCCGTAGCCATAGGAGACATGCACCTTGTCTCCGGGCCGGCCGCCGCCGGCGCGGATCGACCGGGCCACCACCTGGGCCCAGGTGTCGATGTCGTTGCGGGTATAGCCCACCACGGTGGGCTTGCCGGTGGTGCCGCTGGAGGCATGCAGGCGCACCACCTCCTGCATGGGCACCGCGAACATGCCGTAGGGGTAGTTGTCCCGCAGGTCGGACTTGGTGGTGAAGGGCAGTTGGGCAAGGTCCTCCAGGCGCTGGATGTCCTGGGGATGCACGCCCAGGGCGTCGAAGCGCTGGCGATACAGGGGCACCTTGGCGTAGGCGTGGTTCAGGCTCCAGCGCAGGCGCTCCAGCTGATGCTGGCGCAGGTGGTCGATGCTGGCGGTTTCCATCGGGTCCAGCGGCACTTCGGGCACGGTTCGGGCTATCGGCATGTTCATGGTGTCACTCGTATTGTTGTTGTCTTTCAACCCGCCGCTGCGGGTTCTGAGTGCATGACCCGGGAGCGCCACGGCTGGCTCCCGGGAGAGTCCTGCAGGCGCGGGTTAGCGCCTCTGAATGATCAGGGTGATGGACGCTCGTGCCCCGGTAACGACTGCGGCAGTCTCTGCGATATCGGGCAGCGGGGCCATTTCAGCGTCCCTTGAACACGGGAGCGCGTTTCTCCATGAAGGCACTGACGCCTTCTCGGTAGTCGTCGCTGCGCCCTGCCAGGCGTTGCAGATCGCGCTCCAGCTCCAGTTGCTGATCGAAGCTGTTGTGCAGGCTGGCATTCAGGCTGCGCTTGATCAGCGCCAGGCCATAGGTGGGTTGGGTCGCCAGGTGCCGGGCCAGGCTCAGGGCTTCATCGCGCAGCAAGGCGTCGTCCACGCACTGGTAGATCAACCCCCATTGCTCGGCCTGTTCGGCGCTCAGGCGGTTGCCGAGCAGGGCCAGGGCCTTGGCCCGGGCCATGCCCACCAGGCGTGGCAGCAGCCAGGTGCCGCCGGAATCGGGAATCAGTCCGAGTTTGCAGAAGGCCTGGATAAAGCTCGCGGAGCGCGCCGCCAGCACCAGATCGCAGGCCAGGGGCAGGTTGGCGCCAGCGCCGGCGGCCACACCATTGACTGCACAGATCACCGGTAACGGCAGGTCGCGCAGCTCGCGCACCAGCGGGTTGTAGAACTGTTCGATGGATGCACCCAGGTCCGGCGCTGCGTCGCCGGGTGCGACGTTGCGCTCGCCCAGGTCCTGCCCCGCGCAGAAGCCGCGGCCTTCGCCGGTCAGGAGCAGGACCCGCACCTCGGGGTTGTTGCGCACGTGTTTGAGGGCCGCTTGCACCTCGCCATGCATCTGCGGGTTGAAACTGTTGAGCTGTTCGGGGCGGTTGAGGCTGAGGAGGGCGACGCCCTCGCTGATGGAGAACAGGATGGTGGCGAAGTTCATGGTCGGGACACTCTGTTCAGGGTTTTGACGGCAAGGTATTGAGGCATGGTGGATGTCCTCGGCGTGATGCGGCCGTTTGCCGGCTCGATTGTTGGGTCGGCCCGGGAGCCGGTTTTCGCCGAGTATATCGCCAATGCGATACATAAAATCAAGATTAAAAGATTATTAATGTGTCCTATTATTCGCTCTCGACTGCGACCTGTTCGGGACGGAAGGTCGACGGGATGCTGCCTGGCGCCCTTGATTCAGGCTACATCCTTTATGGTTTGCCGGTTGTGGGGTTAGTGGCGGAGCAGGCCAGTGTTTTTCAAGGGCTGTTGTGTGCCGAGAATAATCTGATACAAAATGCCGTCCGCGTTGTATCGGTATCCTGGGGGGACTGGTGTCGTGCATTCTCGGCGGTGTATTCGCGGGTAAGTGGACCGCCTCCCCGGTCGCTCCAACAACAGCAGCTCCTGTTGATCAGAGAGAGAAACAGCATGACGTGCTACAGCCTTGACGGATTGACTCCGGTGGTCGATCCCAGTGCCTATGTACACCCTTCGGCGGTGCTGATCGGCGATGTGATAGTCGGCCCCCACTGCTATGTCGGCCCCCTGGCCAGCCTGCGGGGGGATTTCGGCCGGATTGTCCTCGAAGAGGGGGCCAATCTGCAGGACACCTGCGTCATGCACGGCTTCCCCGATAGCGACACGGTGGTGGAGCGCAATGGTCATATCGGTCATGGCGCTGTGTTGCACGGCTGCCGGATTGGCGCCGATGCGCTGGTGGGCATGAATGCGGTGGTGATGGACAACGCCTTTATTGCGCCACGCTCCTTCGTCTCGGCGGCAGCATTGGTCAAGGCCGGCTTCGAATGCGCACCGCAATCGCTGGTCATGGGCGCGCCGGCGCGGGTCACGCGTCAGTTGAGCGACGAGGAAGTGGCCTGGAAGCTGGCCGGCACCCGGGAGTACCAGCATTTGACCCGTCGCTGCCTGGAGCGGATGCAAGCCTGTGAGCCGCTGTCTCGGGTCGAGGTCGATCGGCCGCGAATCGCTGACGGCGGCTTTCGTCCCAAGGCAGGCCAATGAACCCCCATGAATACGCCGGGCCGCTGCAACGGCCTTAAACCGGCTATATTCCTTCCTTTTTTTTCCGGTACGTCCATGTCGTCCCTAGCGCCACTGAATCACCTGATCAAACGCTTTCAGGAGCAGACCCCGATCCGCGCCAGTTCGCTGATCATCACCCTGTACGGCGATGCCATCGAGCCCCATGGCGGCACCGTCTGGTTGGGCAGCCTGATTCAACTGCTGGAGCCCATGGGGATCAACGAGCGGCTGATCCGTACCTCGATTTTCCGCCTGAGCAAGGAGGGCTGGCTGACTGCCGAAAAGGTCGGTCGCCGCAGTTACTACAGCCTGACCCTGGCCGGTCGCCGTCGTTTCGACAAGGCCTTCAAGCGGGTCTACAGCGCCGGTGTGCCGGCCTGGGACGGTTCCTGGTGCCTGGTGATGCTCGGGCAACTGCAGCCGGAGTTGCGCAAGCAAGTGCGTGAAGAGTTGGAGTGGCAAGGGTTTGCCGCGATGTCGCCGCTGATGCTGGCATGCCCGCGCAGCGATCGCGCCGATATCAATGCCACCTTGCTGGAGCTTGGCGCCCAGGACGACACCATCGTCTTTGCCACCACGCCCGAGGATGCGCTCGGTTCCAGAGCCCTGCGCCAGCAAGTGCGCGAGAGCTGGAACATTGAAGAGCTGGCGGCCCATTACAGTGAATTCATCCAACTGTTTCGTCCCCTCTGGCAGGCCCTGCGGGAACAGGAGCAACTGCAGCCGTCCGACTGTTTCCTGGCTCGCCTGCTGCTGATTCATGAGTACCGCAAGCTGTTGCTGCGCGACCCGCAACTGCCAGACGAACTGCTTCCCGGCGATTGGGAGGGCCGGGCAGCACGCCAGCTGTGTCGCAACATCTATCGCTTGATCCAGGCCAAGGCCGAGGAGTGGCTGGCCACGGCTCTGGAGAGCGCCGATGGTCCACTACCGGATGTAGGCGAGAGCTTCTATCGGCGCTTCGGCGGATTGCTCTAGTTTAAATAAGGATTGACCTTGGAAATTGACCTGTTTTAGGGTCGCCAGGGTCTGCTGGGCAACTAAGTTTGAAATGTTTAAGCGTTGTTGCAGTTGGATGAAGTTCAGGTGATTGGCAGTAAGAGGGGCACGGCCGTGAGGGAATATTCGGTCATGCAGGGAACGCAGGTAGATAAAGGACTTATCAATGAGATCGATACGCAAGGTGGCAGTGCAACTGTGTTTGGCCGGTCTGTTCATTACTAGCGGGAGTCTGGCTGGTGCCTCGCAACTTGTTCCGGCGCTGGGGCTGGCCAATGATCAATATGCCAAGTCACCGGGGCCCTACAAAGTAACTACCAATGCGGTCCTGAGTGATTGTCGTGGTTTGTTGGGGGTGTTGGCGAAGATCATGCTGTTGGACAACAGCGTTCAATGTAACTCGTCCTTTCCATATGGTTTTTCCAGTCCGATTTCCACCAGCGTTTATTACCCGAGCAATATAAAGAATCTGGACAAGTTGCCGGTGGTCAACTTTGTTGGCGGCATCCTTTCCAATCAGGGGCAATACACCGATCTGCTGAAGCTGTGGGCGAGTTACGGCTTTATCGTGATCATCTCCTCCGACTTCATCAATACCGCGCCCAGCATGCATGTACTCGGCGCTCTTGAGTTGAGCAAGCTCAACCAGGACCCAACCTCACCGTTGTTCGGTAAGGTCGACCTGTCCCGCACCATAGTAGCGGGGCATTCCGCCGGCGGCGGGGCGTCGATCCTGTCGTCGAGTCTGCTGCCTGGCACCTTGAAGGACATCGATCCACAGCTGCGCTACATCGGCTCGCTGCCCATCGAGCCCGGGCCCATAGGCCTTGGCTCTACCGTCAAGACTCCGACCCTGGTGCTCACCGGGGCCGCGGATGTGGTGGTGCCGGCCTGGGCCTGGCCGCGGCTCTGGCAGGGTGGGTTGATCAAGGCAGTGCCGGGATGGAGTGCCACGGCCCATAACGCCACCCATTTCAGTCCGGTGCGAAGTGTCCGGGAAAACGAGTTCGCCGGTATTACAACGGCCTGGATTCTATATCTTGGCCAGAATGATCCGGAGGCCAAGGAGTACTTTGTCGGTCCGGACTACAAACTCGCACGGGACCCGCAGTTTATCCGGCTGGTATTCAATCCGTTGCGGGTTCAACGCAATGAAGTGGCGGACAATCTTCAATAAGGCCACGGGTCGATATTGTTCCTGGGTCTGGTTGTCCAAGACGGCTTTGCAAGCTCGGGTGTTTTATTCATGAAATATTCTTCTGCAACCTTGAGAACGTGGAATGTTTGTGAGGCAGCAGGCCTGAGCAATATCGACTTGATGCAAGTGCAATGACAATGTCACTGCATTGTTACTTGAGGTGAATACTTTTATTGCAGCGTCATATATCGCGCTGCAACCATAAGGATTCAATCACCCATGCCCAGTCTTTCACGCAGGAAGCTATTGCAAGCGGCCGCTATCGGTTCATTCTTTTCATCCTTGCCAGTGGCTATTCGCCAAGCCCTGGCAATACCGGCGAATAACCGTACGGGGACGATCAAGGACGTCGAACACGTAGTGATCCTGATGCAGGAAAATCGCTCTTTCGATCATTACTTCGGTACTTTTCCCGGGGTGCGGGGTTTCAGTGACCGCTTTACCATTCCGCTGCCCGGTCAGCGCGAGGTTTGGGAACAACAGGGCAAGGGCCGGTTGGTGATGCCGTATCACCTGGACAGCACCAAAGGCAACGCCCAGCGCGTCAGTGGCACGCCCCATTCGTGGGCAGATGCACATGCGGCCTGGGGCAACGGCCGCATGAATGCCTGGCCGACCCACAAGACCACCACGTCCATGGGTTATTACCGTGAGCAGGAATTGCCGTTCCAGTTCGCCCTGGCCAACACCTTCACCCTGTGCGACGCCTATCACTGTTCGGTGCACGCTGGCACCAACCCCAATCGGCTGTTTCTCTGGACCGGTTGCAACGGCCCGACAGCGGCAAAGGTCGCCGCGGTGGTCAACGAATGGGATGGTCCGGGCGCGGTAAACGTCGGCTACAGCTGGAAGACCTATCCTGAACGCCTGGAAGAGCAGGGCGTCAGCTGGAAGGTCTACCAGCACCTGCCGGACAATTTTGGCGACAACCCCCTGGCCGGCTTCCGTCAGTACCGTGCCGCCAGCGTGCAGGTGGGCAATCCAGCCCAGCCGCCCAAGGACTTCAATGCCTTTGTGCCCTACAGCGATGCCTTGAACGCCGTGGCTCCGCTGTACAAGGGCAATGGCAATACCTTGCCGGCCAGCAGCGGCAGCAATCTGGAGACCATCATTGGTGGATTTCGCAATGACGTGCAGGCCAGCAAGTTGCCCCAGGTCAGCTGGATTGTTGCGCCGGCCGCCTATTCCGAGCATCCCGGCCCATCGAGTCCGGTCCAGGGCGGCTGGTTCACCCAGGAGATCCTCCTGGCGCTGACCAGCAATCCCGAGGTCTGGAGCAAGACTGTGCTGTTGCTCACCTACGATGAAAACGATGGCTTCTTCGACCATGTGCCGTCGCCGTCGGCACCTTCCCAGCGCCAGGATGGCAGCTTTGCCGGCAAGTCCACGCTGGGTTTCGACAGCGAACTGTTCAAGCATCCGGCGCCACCCGGCTCGACCCAGCAACCACTGCCCGATGGCGGCGTGTATGGCCCTGGACCGCGGGTGCCGATGTTGGTGCTGTCTCCCTGGAGCCGGGGAGGCTGGGTCAACTCCCAGGTGTTCGATCACACCTCGGTGCTGCAATTTCTGGAGAAGCGCTTTGGTGTGCGGGAGCCGAATATCAGTGCATGGCGGCGTGCGGTATGTGGCGACCTGACGTCGGCGTTGAATTTCGTCGACCCTAACCATGAGCCATTGCCGGCGCTGCAGACCACCACCCGCCAGGCCGCCGATGGTTTGCGCCAGCGCCAGGAAAAACTGCTTCAGGTGCCGGTGCCATTGGCCAGCCAGCAGCTGCCACCGCACCAGCCGCGGCTGGCACGCCCCTCACGGGCATTGCCATATCGTCTGCATGTCGACAGCCAGGTAGACCCCAAGGCCAAGACGCTGTCTCTGAGCCTGCAGAACACCGGCGGGCAGGGTGCAGTGTTCCATGTCTATGACGGCCTGCACCTGAGCGATATTCCGCGTCGTTACACAGTGGAGGCCGGCAAGGCGCTGCAGGACAGCTGGCCGGTGGTGGAGCGCTATCAGCTGTGGGTATTGGGTCCCAATGGCTTCCACCGCAGTTTCAGCGGTCAACTGCAACAGTTGCAGCCGGAGCTGTTGGTGACGTCCAGCAACAACCAACTGCAGTTCACCCTGAGCAATCCGGGTACGCGTGGGGTATCGGTCACTATCGATCGCTGCCCTTATACCCAGCAAGGACCCTGGACCCTGGCCGTGCCTGGGGGAGCAGAGGTGCGCCAGGTCTTTGCCTGTGAGTCCAGCGGTGGCTGGTATGACTTGACCCTGCGCAGTGACGCAGGCTGGTTGCGCCGGGTGGCCGGACGGTTGGAAACCGGGGCGCACAGCATCAGTGACCCACTGATGGGGCGGCCCTGAGAGGCCATCGGAGAGGCAAAGGGGACAACAGCTGGAAACAGCGAGGAGGTGGCGCTTCTGCAATAGCCAAAACAACCACTACCCTGAAGGTAAAAGTTGTAGCGAAGGGGAAATAGATAGCGTGCTTAGTTGTTTTGCTTAAATAGCGGATCACCTGTTCGGGTGATCCGCTAACAGCATCGCTTACTTGGGCATGGCCCAAGACTGCAAGATATAACCTTCCTGGCTCAGTTCAGCGCGGGCTTGTTTGAGCAGGTCTTCCAGTTGGGCTGGATCAGAGTAGGCACTGCTGGGAATCCGGGTTTGACCGATACGGGTACTGGTACGGTCGATGACGGTCAGGCTCAGTTCGCCGTTCCCGTCCTGTGGGGCCCAGGCCACGCATTGAAAAGGCTTGAATGCGCGGTCGGCGATCAAAAGTGCTTCGTTTCTACGGAGCGGGGCGTTCATGGGGTCTTCTCTCTATGTGCCCAATCAGATGATGTGCCGTCGGTTGGGCTTACCGTTCGGCTGGTCACTTGTACTGATGCACTGAGGTAGTGATCGGGTCACACGGAAAAACAAGTTTTTACAACTTTCGCGTCTGAGCCCTGTGACAGGGCCATTAGTTACGGGGTTTCTAAAAAACAACTGCGACAATCAGTCACTCTGGGCGAAGTTCTGGCGGCACCTTAGTTCCTTTGGGAAGAAGCGCTATAAGCAATTGGTACATTCACGCGTCAAGTTCTTGCTAGTGTTACAGCCAGGTTAGCCAAACCACTGTTTCTAATAACTTTTCCATCCTCTTGGCGCCAAGGTACAGTCATGCTCGAAGCTCCCGTGCAGCGCCGCTTGCTGGTGGTCGATCCCTGTGACGACTGCCATCGCCTTCTACCCGGTCTGCGCGCCATTGGCTGGGATGTGGATAGCTGTGACCTGGAGTCTGCCCGTGAGCGTTCCTGCGATGTCGGCTTGCTGCGCCTGCAACCCTTTCACCTGGAGCGCCCGGAAGCGGTCAAGGACCTGATCAGCCACAGCGGCACCGAGTGGATTGCGGTGCTGAGTCCGGAAGTCCTGCGCCTGCAAAAGGTCGGTGACTTTGTCTGCGAATGGTTTTTCGACTTCCATACCTTGCCGTTCGACGTATCCCGGGTTCAGGTGACTCTGGGCCGGGCCTTCGGCATGGCCCGCCTGAGGGGCCAGGGCTCGATCCATGTGGACCAGCCCGAGCACGAGTTGCTGGGGAACAGCCGGCCGATCCGCGACCTGCGCAAGCTGCTGAGCAAACTGGCGCCCACCGAGTCACCGGTCCTGATCCGTGGCGAGAGCGGCACCGGCAAGGAGCTGGTGGCGCGGACTCTGCATCGCCAGTCCCAGCGTCACGACAAGCCCTTTGTGGCGATCAACTGCGGGGCGATTCCCGAACACCTGATCCAGTCCGAGCTTTTCGGCCATGAAAAGGGCGCTTTTACCGGGGCACACCAACGCAAGGTCGGGCGCATCGAGGCGGCCCATGGCGGCACCTTGTTCCTCGATGAGATCGGTGATTTGCCGCTGGAACTGCAAGCCAATCTGCTGCGCTTCCTGCAGGAAAAGCACATCGAGCGGGTAGGCGGCAGCCAGCCGATACCCGTGGATGTACGGGTGCTGGCTGCGACCCACGTGGACCTGGAGGCGGCCATCACCAGTGGTCGTTTTCGCGAGGATCTGTATTACCGGTTGAACGTGCTGCAGGTGATCACGGCGCCGCTGCGTGAGCGTCACGGCGACCTGGGGATGCTGGCCAGCCACTTTGCTCACTTTTACAGCCAGGAAACCGGGCGCCGGCCTCGCAGTTTCAGTGAGGACGCTCTGGTGGCCATGGGCAAACATGACTGGCCGGGCAATGTCCGCGAACTGGCCAACCGGGTGCGCCGGGGCCTGGTGCTGGCCGAGGGGCGGCAGATCCAGGCCAGTGACCTGGGATTGCAGGGCCTGCAAGCCCAGGATCTGCCCATGGGCACCCTGGAAGACTACAAGCACCGCGCCGAGCGTCAGGCCCTGTGCGACGTGCTCAACCGGCACAGCGACAACCTCAGCGTGGCTGCCCGGGTGCTGGGCATCTCGCGTCCGACTTTTTACCGTTTGTTGCACAAGCACCAGATCCGCTAGGGCGGCGAAAACGCCAAGGCCCGCTGCGATTGAGCAATCGCAGCGGGCCTTGGCGTTTTTGCCGGTGGATCAGAAGTAGTAGGGGAACTTCAGGCTGAAGGTGAAGGCCGGAGCGTCCTCGGTCATGCCGATGGACAGGTTGGGCACAATGGTCAGGTTTTCGGTGGCCGCGATGGTCATGCCGACGTTGAAGTAACCGGCGTTGGCGTCACTGGAGACCACCGATTGCCAATCGCCACCGTCCTGCTTGAGTTTGCTCTTGCGCTGCACCAGGTCGGACACCGAGAAGGACATGCTCATCTTCTCGTTGAGGGCGAAGGCTACACCGGCACCGATCTGGAAGCTGTCACCCAGGCGGACCTTGCCGGGGGTCTTGCTGCCAACCGTGGAGCTGATGTCATCGAACGACTCTTCCAGGTTGTGGGTGTAGGCCAGGGTCCCGAACAGCACGGCCGGATCGAAGGTCTTGACCAGGGAGATCCCGGGGGTGACCGACCAGACGCCGTTACCGGTGGGCAGGCTTTCAGGCACGTACAGGTTGTTGTTGCCTGCGGATCGAACCAGCTTGATGCCAAACGGTTCCTTGCCGGTGGGTGCCTTGACTCGCAGGGTGGCCACGGCGTCGGGCCAGAACTCCGATTCGTCGAGGAACTTGTAAGCCACGCCGAAGTTCACGTCCCCCAATGTCGGGTCACGGGTCACCGATTCCTCGGTGGTCTGGGTGCCGGAGCCGCCGCCACCACCGGACTGGAAGGTGGACTCGCGATACAGCACGGGTGCGTTGATGTCGAATTGCCAACGGTTGTTGAGGTTGTAGCGCGCGGTCAGGTCCAGGGTCCAGGTATCGGATTTGATCCGGTCCAGGTTGATGTTGCCGAGAAAGATCGAGTCCAGCGCGAGGAAGCCGTTGACCGTGAGTTGTCGGGCGTCGTAGCGGGCGTAGGTCAAGCCGGTCTCGACGCTGAACTTGCCGCCGCCGAAGAAGCCACTGGCTTCGTCGTAAAGGTTGCTGACGCTTTGTGCCGGAGCCGAATCATCCTTGAGCGACTGACCATAGGAAGCGCCCCCGGCTGCTCCTCCGGACGCCGCTCCGGCGCCTGTGCCGGCAACCTGTTGATTGCCTTTGAGGTCCGCCGGCGACTTGGCCAGGCGCTTGGGCGGTGGCGCTGCTGGCTGATCCTCTACCTGACGCACCCGTTGCTCAAGTACCGCCAAGGCCTTCTGCTGTACTTCGTAACGTTGCTTGAGCTCCAGAAGTTCGCGTTTCAGGGTCTCTACATCGGCATCCGGCGCTGCTTGGACCAGCGCCGCCGGTAATAGAGTGCTTAAACACATTACTGCGCGCAGTGAAACCGATCGATACATGAAATAAACCGTCCCTTGTGAACCCCAATGGTCGAGAATCAGCGTAGTTCAAGATCAGAATTTGCGTAGAGCGTCGAGCGTAGTCAGGTTGCAGTCCAAAGCACCGTTGCTGGGACCGTTGTTTCTGAGTACCACATTGAGTTGAGTCAGGTTGTTGACCAGGTTGCTGTTACCCATCAACTGGGTGTTTTGCAGCAGATTGCCCTGGGCCACCTGCTGCAGTGCATTGCCCTGATTGCCGTTGGCCTGTATCGCCATCTGGATACCGCCATTGAGGGCCGATACCGCCACGCTGCCGGCGGCGTTGCTGCCGGTGATGGTCTGGCCGCTCATCAAGGCCTGGCCGACCCCGGCGGCCAAGGCGGGTGCCTGGTTGGCCTCTGTGACATTGATGCTGATGTTGTTGTAGGCAGAGTTGCCGTCGCCGGCAGCCCTCACGCTCTGGGTCACGCCCTGGCTACTGGCCAGGCCTGCACCGCCGATCACGTTGCCGGTGCCTGGGGGCGGCGTAGTTCCGTTACCGGTCTGGGTGATGGTGGAAACGTAGAATTCCGGTTTGATGGTGGCTTGCTGGATCTGCAGCGAGGTGGTCGCACCGATCAGGTCACCGCTGGCGTTGCGCCAGGTACTGCTCATGACAATGCCGAAGCTGATAATCCGCCCCGGCATTACGTAACGGCCCCGTAACTGCGATAACTCCTGATCCTGGATGAGTTCGGGCTTGAAACCAGCATGGGCTGGAAGAGCTGCTGCCAGGCAGGCGGCTGCCAGCCAGTATGAAGTCTTCATCTGCTTGCTGCTCCCGGAGCGTCCTGCCCCTTTATGATTGTTCGGGCTTCTAGAACTGCTAGAAGAAGTCACTCTGGATAAAACCGAAGTCCATCAGGTCCGCGTCTTTGACCGGGTAGAAACCATCGAACTTGTTCTTCGCGGTCAGCGGGGCAGGTGGTTCGAGCAAGGCGTTAGTCTTGTCGTAGCCGGGGCCGATGATGGCGAACACGATTCCATTCCAGCCTTTGACGAAGTCTTCGTGGGAGTAACGCTTGTGGCCCAACACCGGGTCACCGATGTAGACCCAGTCTTTCTGGGCCCGCTGCATCACCACGAAGTGCTTGTAGCCGCGAATTTCCATCAGTACCACCACCGGAATGGTCACCGCTTCGAGCTTGTCGGGCGGAATCCGGTAGCCTCGGGCGCGCATGCCGATGCTTTCCACGTAGCGCTTCATATCGAGCATGGAAAAGCCCTGGGTGCGAACCAGGCCCTGATCCGAATTGACCAGCATGCCCTTGATGACGTGCTCCTCATCGACATCAAGCCAGTAGGCTTGACGCAGAATGGTCGCCAGTGCGGCGGCACCGCAGCTGAAGTCGGTCTTCTGTTCGACGATGTCGCTGAACTTGCGCTCACGCACGCTCTGCACCTGTTTGAAGATCAGGTTGCCACCGGGCAGGCCGGCGACGGCCATCTGCGCAGCCTGGACGGGAGCACAGAGGCAAAGCAAGAGAGAGAGGATCGCAGTACGCATGATCGTTACGCCTGAGTCGGACTGTGGAAAAGCCCCGTTTCCGGGGCTTTCGTTACGATCGCGATTACATGCAGGCTTTGCAGCCAGCAGCGATGGACAGCGAGTTGCTTTGTTGGTTGCCCACACCGGCCGAGACGTTGGCGCCGCCGTTGCCGGAGAAGCCGTTCATCGAGTTGGTCATGCTGGCGTTGTTGACCACTGGGTTTTTCCAGCCGTCTTTGGTCAGCACTTGCTGGGTCCAGTAGCCAGCCAGTTCGATGGTGCCTTGTTCCTTGAAGGTGAATTTTTGATCGTCGTTGTCATGACCACCTTTGTTGTCGTGGCCATGGCCGCCGCCATGATCGTCGCCTTCGATTTTGCCGCTGCCGGTACCTTTGTAGCTGCCATGGGCTACGAAGCCGCCAGTGAGGGTGTCTTTTTTGTAGGCTTGGACACCTTTGTTATCCACGACCAGATTGGTCGACTGCTGGTTGGCTGCAGCGGCGGCAGTGGCTACACGGCCACCGGACACGGCGATTGCCAGGTTGTTTTTCTGTTGGTTGAAGTCGCCGGCGGTAACGTTGATGCCGATGTTGCCGGAACCGTTGTTGCCGGAGTTGTTCAACACAGCGTTGTTCTGTGTCGAAGAGTTTTTCACATAGTTATTGTTGTTGACCTGGGTGGCGCTGGAAGCAGCCACGGCGCTGCCGAAGATGAAGCTTTCGTCAGCGGTTGCCAGGGCGGCGGCGTTGTCTTGTTGGTTGCCGTCGCCGGCGGCGACGTTGGCACCCATGTTGCCGTTGGAATTGTTGAGGGAGTTGTCCATCTTGGCGTTGTTGTTGGTGCCTTGGTTTTTCACCACGTTGGTGTTGCTGTTCTGCACGTCGATCACTGCAGCACCGGCCCCGGCGGTGATTTGCAGCAGGGTGCTGAGGTCTGGACCTTGATCATGATCGCCATGGCCATTGCCATGACCGCCGTTGTGACCGTTGTTATTTCCACCTGCCTGGGCGGCCATTGCCATGACTGCGGCCAGTGCGAAAACCAGTGGTTTGAGAGCCATTGTAGGTTTCATGGTGTTTCTCCGGTGCTTATTAGTTGGTTAAGTGTTGGTACTTTCTAATTGCACTACGAGGGGTCAATCTGCGACCCGGATACTCAGGGTGTTAGCCATGCGGTTCCCCACCCCGGCACTCTGGTTCACCTGAATCACTCCGCGGCTGCCGGTGAAGGCCTGGTCGCTGGTAACGACCTGGCGGCTGCCTTGTTGAGTGCCAGTTGCTCCCGAGTTTGGTAACAGCGCCACGTTCTGTTGGGACAGGGCGCTGTCGTCAATGCTTTGCGGATTGGCGCTGATGCTGATCCGCAGGGCATTGGCCATCTGGTTGTTGGCCCCGGCCGACTGGTTCACGCCCAGTGCGCCGCTGCCGTTGCTGAAAGAGTTGCCGCCGATGGTGCTGCTGGCATTGACCGAGCGGTCGGCTGGCGTGGTGATGCGTTGGGTGATGCTGGTGGTGGCCGTGGCGTTGGTGCCGATGGCAATGGCCCGCACGTTGGTCTGTTGTTGCTGGTCGCCGGCTGCCTGGTTGACGTTGAAGTTGCCGGTGTAGCCGGCGCCGGAGTTCTGGATGCTGGAGGTGTCGGCGACTTGACTGGCAGAGTCGGCCATGGCCCCGGAGCAGGCGAGCAAGGCAAGGAGCAGGACTGAGCGATTCATCTTATTGGCCCCCGATATTGTTCAAGGGAGCCATGCCGGCGTTGATGCTCCGATTGATCGAGCCGGAAATGCTGGCCCCGGCGCCGCCACCATGACCGACCGCCATGCCGGGCAGGCCATTGCTATTGCTGTTGCTCAGGACATTCATCCCCGGTACACCGTTGTTGCCGGACAGCACGGTGCCGCGGATCAGCGAGCCGGTCCTGATCCCGGCGAAATCGCCATCGGTCATTTCATTGCCGGTCATTTGATTGACCAAAGCCGAAGGGTTGGTATTGACCGATATGGGATTGGGATCTTTTTGCAGAGGCGCACGGCCAATGGGCTGTGCCTGTACGGTGCGTTGGATGATGATCTCGCCATTCCCCGCCGCCAGAACCGGAAGGCTGGACACCGCGCTGACGGCACAGCCGATCAGCAGTAGGCGGGTGAAACTTTGGTTCAGAGTCCCCACGGCGGTATTCCTTCTTCTCAGTGCTGGCCCTAGTCAGCGTTGAGAGGGAGAGAGCAGAAGCCGTGCCGCTTTTGATTTCTTTTGCAGAATCAAGGGCTTGTGAAAATGCAGAGGGGAAGGGCGCAGCAGGTGTTTCAGGATTGAGACAGACGCCGCCGACGGCCATTGGCCATAACCGGGACAATGCTCTGGAACGGGGGTTGCTGCGGGGGTGTATCAGTAGCGCAACAGTTTCGCCGACAGTTGGCCGGGCCCCGGAAAATGGCGGCCTGATCGCCAGGGAGGTGTTTCAGGAATGGACACGTTGGGGGGCGCACGCGCCCGCTACGGGATCAGTCCAGCAGCAGTTGCTGGACCAGGGCGAAGGCCTGCTGCCGGCGCTCCTGCCAATCACCGCGAATGACTCGGTAAGGTTGCGCGTGCAGGTCCAGCCATTGCCGTGTGGCTTCGAAGAAGGCCTGGCGTTGCGCCAGTTGCGGCTGGCAGCGCTGGCCGTCGTCGCTCCAGGCCACATCCTCCGGGGACAGCAACAGGTGCAGGTGGTAATGCCGGGCCAGCAACTGGGGCTCCAGCCACGACGGGCAATCGCCGAACAGGGTCCGGCTCCACAGCAGGTTGCTCAGCAGGTGCGTGTCGAGAATCAGTAGGGCGGGTTGCCGGGCCCGGGCCTGGTCCTCCCATGCCAACTGGCCACGGGCGATCTCGGGGATGTCCGCCAGGCAGGTATCGCGGCGCTCCTGCTCAATGAAGTGGCGCACGTACTCACCCACCTGGATGCCGCCGAAGTGCTTTTGCAGCTCGGCCGCCAGCCAGCTTTTGCCACTGGATTCGGGGCCGGTCAGTACCAGTACCTTCACGACTGCAACGCCGGGTCGGCGCGCCAGGTGCGCCAGCCCTGGACTGCCAGCAGGGTGAACAGGGCATAGAGCGCCGCGGTCAGGTACAGCTCCTTGTAGAGGAACAGACCGACGAAGATCACATCCACGGCGATCCACAGCGGCCAGCACTGCACGCGCTTCTGTGCCATCCACCATTGGGCCACCAGGCTGAAGGCGGTCAGGGCGGCGTCGAGCCAGGGTTGCGCGGCATCGGTCCAGTGGGCCATGGCCGCCCCCAATAACAGGCTGCCCAGCGCGCCGAGGGCCAGGCCCTGGAGCAAGCCAACGGCCTGCAGCTGGCTGACCGGGCGCCCCTGATGCTGCTCGCCGCCCCGGGTCCACTGCCACCAGCCATAAAGCTGCAGCACGGCGTAGACCACCTGCAGCAGCATGTCGGAATAGAGTTTGACCTCGTAGAAGATCCAGCTGTAGAGCAACACCATGACCAGGCCGATGGGCCAGCACCAGGGATTCTGTTTGACCGTCAGCCAGACGGCGATGACGCCTAGCGCAGCGGCAAACAGTTCAAGCCCGGACATGGCGGTTCCTTGGGGAAGTGGAGGAGGGGGCGGATTGTACCCAGTCTGGGCCCTGGGCGTTAGCCCGGGGCCATGACCCTGTGGTGACTCAGACGCGGAACTGGCGCAGCAGGTTGTTGAGCTGTTCCGACAGCTCCTTGAGGTGGCGGCTGGCGGCGCTGGAGTGTTGGGCCGCCAGAGCCGTGCCCTGGGACAGGCCAGCTGCCTGACCGACGTTGTGGTTGATGTCTTCCACCACATGGGCCTGTTGCAGGGTGGCGCTGGCAATCGAGGCGTTCAGGCCGTTGAGGGTGCGCAGGGCCTGGCCGATGGCGTTGAGGCTGGCCCCGGCCAGGCCCGCCTGCTCGATGGTCAACTGGGACGCGCGGCTGCTGTCGCCAATCACCTTGACCGCCGCTTCCGAGTGATTCTGCAGGCGCTCGATCATGCCCTGGATTTCCGCGGTCGATTGCTGGGTGCGCTGGGCCAGCAGGCGCACCTCGTCGGCCACCACGGCAAAACCCCGGCCTTGCTCCCCGGCCCGGGCCGCTTCGATGGCGGCGTTCAGGGCCAGCAGGTTGGTCTGTTCGGCAATGGAGCGGATCACTTCCAGCACGGTGCCGATCTGGGTGCTTTCTGCCGCCAGGGTGCGGATCACTTCCACCGCCTGGTCGATGGTGCCCGACAGTTGTTCGATCTGTTGCAGGCTGCCGTCGATATTGACCTGGCCTTGCTGGGCCTGGGCTTCGGCCTCGCGCACTTCACCGGCGGCGTGCTCGGCGTTCTTCGCGACATCCTGAACGCCACTGGTGACCTGACTGATGGCCGCGGCCACCTGTTCCATCTGCTGGGACTGTTGCTGGCTACGCTCCTGGGCCTCGGTGGCATTGCTGCCCAACTCGCTGGAGGATTGTTCCAGAGCGGCGGCGCTGGTCTGTAACTGCGTGACCACGCCACGCAATTTGGCGGTGAAACCGTTGAAGTGCCGGGCCAGCTCGGTGACTTCATCCTGGCCGTGGGTATCCAGGCTGCGGGTCAGGTCGCTTTCGCCGCTGGCGATATTGGCCATGGCGTGTACGGTTTCGCGCAGTGGGCTGACGATGCTGCGCACTATCAGTACCACCAGCCCGGCCATCAGCAGGGCAATCACCAGGCCGATGGAAGAGGCCCGCAGTACCTGGGCATAGAACTCCTGTTGCAGGTCATCGATGTAGACCCCGGAACCGATGATCCAGCCCCAGGGCTGGAACAGCTGGATATAGGAGGTCTTCTGCACCGGCTGCTCGGCCCCGGGCTTGGGCCAGCGGTAGTCCACCATGCCGGCGCCCTTGCTTTTGGCCAGGGCCACCATTTCGTTGAACACCTCGAAGCCGTCCGGGTCCTTGACTGCCGCAAGGTTTTGTCCGTCGAGCTTGGGGTTGGCCGGGTGCATGATCATCACCGGCGTCAGATCGTTGATCCAGAAGTAGTCGTTCTGGTTGTAGCGCAGCCCGCGAATCACCTGCAGCGCCTGCTTCTGCGCCTGTTCGCGGCTCAGGCTGCCGGCGGCCTCCAGGCCCTGGTAGTAGTTCAATACACCGGCGGCGGTCTGTACCACGTGTTGGGTTTTCTGCGCCTTGGCCTGGTACAGGTCACCATGAATCTGCTTGAGCATCATCACGCCCAGGGTCACCAGGGTCAGCACCGCCACGATCAGGATCAGCCACAAGCGCTGACTGATGGACATCTTGCGTAAGCTATTCATCATCCGGTCACTCCAGATTCTTGTTCTTGTCATAAAAGGCCGTGAGCATCCAAGCACGCCTGCCTTCGAGCGCCAACCCTACGGAAGTCCAATAACATCGCGGCGTATTTTGCGCCTGTCTGTTAGGATTTCGGCGCCTTCGCGCAAAACCTGAACCTTTCTGAAGTTTTCACAGAATTTTCATGGAGTTGTGTTGATCTTATGGGCGCCGAAATCTCGGCTACGCTCGTCGCAGTGAACGCTTTGAATACTTAAAAAAGAGGCATGCCTGGTGCATCGCCTTATGGGGGATTGATGGATCTTTGGACCGCCGCGCAGGCATTGATACTTGGGATTGTCGAAGGCCTGACCGAGTTTTTACCCATCAGCAGCACCGGGCACCAGATCATCGTCGCCGACTTGCTCGACTTCGGGGGCGAGCGGGCGATGGCTTTCAACATCATCATTCAGCTGGGGGCAATTCTCGCGGTTGTCTGGGAATTTCGCCGCAAGATCTTCGATGTGGTGCTGGGCTTGCCCACACAACCCAAGGCCCAGCGCTTCACCGTCAACTTGTTGATCGCCTTCCTGCCGGCGGTGGTGCTGGGGGTGATCTTCGCCGACCTGATCCACGCCTACCTGTTCAACCCCATCACCGTGGCCACGGCCCTGGTGGTCGGCGGCATCATCATGTTGTGGGCCGAGCGCCGGCAGCATCAGGTACACGCCGAAACGGTGGACGAAATCACTTGGAAGGACGCGCTCAAGGTAGGCTGTGCCCAGTGCCTGGCGATGATCCCGGGCACCTCGCGTTCCGGCTCGACCATCATTGGCGGGCTGCTGTTCGGCTTGTCGCGCAAGACCGCCACCGAGTTTTCGTTCTTCCTGGCCATGCCCACCATGGTGGGGGCCGCGGTCTACTCCGGCTACAAGTACCGCCACCTGTTCCAGCCGGATGATTTCCCGGTGTTCGCCATCGGCTTCGTCACCGCCTTCATCTTCGCCATGATCGCGGTCAAGGGCTTGCTGAAATTCATTGCCAGCCACAGTTATGCGGCGTTTGCCTGGTATCGCATCGCCTTCGGCCTGCTGATCCTGGCGACCTGGCAGTTCGGCTGGGTTGACTGGACGGCGGTCAAGCCGTGACGACGGGCCGTAGCGAACCGCGTGCCGGCAGCGGCGCGCGTGTCCACAACCTGAAGCTCAAGTTGCTGGTCTTTGTCCTGCTGTGTGCACTGCCGTTGTTCGGCTCGTTGTCTCTATGGTGGCGAGGGATCTCGATCATCCCCCTGGTCGCCTATGCCGCCGTCAGCCTGCTGACCTTCCTGCTGTACTGGCACGACAAGCGTCGGGCCAGGGCCGAGGGGCAGCGCACGCCGGAGAAGGTCCTGCACGCTCTGGAACTGGCCGGTGGCTGGCCCGGCGCCTTGCTGGCTCAGCAGCTGTTGCGACACAAGACCCGCAAGGTGTCCTATCAGACGCTGTTCTGGCTGATCGTCGCCCTGCATCAGGTCTATTGGATTGATCGGCTGTTCCTGGAAAACCGCCTGCTGAGCCTGTTCTAGAGCAGCAGGCCGACCTGGGTGCGCTTGGGCAGCTTGCTCACCACTAATTGATGGGACGTTTGCAGCAAGGCCTTGAGTTCCTCGGCCCCCAGCGGGTAGGGGCTGTGCATGATGATCCAGTGAGCCCGGGCCAGATAGGGCGCCGGGGCAATGCCCGGACGGTCGACATGGCCAAGAAACAGTTCCCGGTCGACCTTGAAAGCCAGGGAGTCGCCCCGCAGGTTCTGCAGCGCAAACATCTTGTTGCCGGCAATCGAGAACACTCGCACGCCGCCCCATTTGTAGTCTTCCCGCGCGCCTGGCAGGCCCAGGCAGAATTGCGCCACTTGCTCTTCATTAAGGGTTGCGGCTTTCACAGGGCACGTTCTCCACAGCGTTCGAAGGATTCACTCAGGTGTTCGATCCAGGCCCGCACGGCCGGCAGCACACCCCGGCGGTGAGGATACACCGCTTGCAGCCAGCCGCCGGGCAGTGACCACTGGGGCAGTAGTTGCACCAGCTGACCGCTGGTCAGTTCCGCCTCGCAGTACAGCATTGGCAGTACGGTGCAGCCCAGGCCGGCGAGGGCACAGGCGCGACGGACGATGAAGTCATCGATGCCCAGGCGCGCTTCCAGGGCCAGGTCGCAGGCGTTGCCCTGTTGATCCAGCAACCGCAGGTGCACCAAGCGGTCGGCCTCAAGGGCGCCCAGTATCGGCAGGCGCCTCAGGTCTTGCGGGTGGGTCACCGGGTTGTCCCGCAGGAAGGCCGGCGAGGCGACCACCGCTGTCTGTGCCGGGCGCAGGCGTCGGGTGACCAACAAAGGATCTTCGTCGCCTTGCTCACGCACCCGCAACGCCACATCTATGCCTTCGGTCACCAGATCGACACGGCGGTTGAGCAACAGCATCTCCAGCTGCACCTGAGGGTATTTCTCCAGAAAACTGCTCACCAGTGGCGTCAGCAATTCATGGGCCAGGCCCACCGGGCTCGACACCCGCAGGCGTCCTCGGGGCTCGCTGGCCATGCTGGCCACGGCCTCGTCGGCCATTTCCGCTTCCAGCAACATGGCTTGGCAATGGCGCAGGTAGCGTTCGCCCACGGCTGTGAGCTTGAGCTGCCGGGTTGTGCGCTGCAGCAGCCGGGCCTTGAGACGCTCTTCCAGTTCGGCGATGCGCCGCGACAGGCGCGACTTGGGAATGCCCAATTGGCGTCCGGCGGCGGCGAAGCCACCGGCTTCCACCACCTTGGCGAAGTAATAGAGATCGTTGAGGTCTTGCATGGGGAAGGGCTCGATTGTCCTGCTGATGGGACGAACTATCGCATTTATGCCGACTAATCAGCTATTGAATTCATCTGTAGGATTGCCAGCATCCGATCGCCCAGTGGCGGTCCTCACTTGGAGATCCCACATGAAACTTTTGCATATCGATTCCAGCATCCTGGGTGACAACTCGGCATCGCGCCAACTGAGCCACAGCGTGGTCCAGGCGTGGAAAGCCGCCCAGCCTGACCTGGCAGTGACCTATCGTGACCTGGCCGGCGATGCCATCAGCCACTTCTCGGCTGCGACCCTGGTGGCCGCCGGCACCGCCGCGGAACTGCGTGATGCCGCGCAAAAACACGAGGCCGAGCTCAGCGCCCAGGCCCTGGCCGAATTCCAGGCCGCCGACGCGGTGGTGATCGCGGCGCCCATGTACAACTTCACCATCCCGACCCAGCTCAAGGCCTGGATCGACCGCATCGCCGTGGCCGGCCAGACCTTCCGCTACACCGAAGCCGGTCCACAAGGCCTGTGCGGCGGCAAGAAGGTCATAGTGGTCTCGACCTCCGGCGGCCTGCACGTTGGCCAGGCCACTGGGGCGGCTCATGAGGACTACCTCAAGGTGCTGTTCGGCTTCCTCGGTATCACCGATATCGAATTCGTTCGTGCCCACGGCCTGGCCTACGGTGAAGACGTGCGCAACAAAGCCATGAGCGATGCTCAGGCTCAGATCAGCGAGCAGCTCTTCGCCGCGGCGTAAGACTTGTGTAAAGACGCTTTCCTGCACGGCAAGCGCCACTAGACTCTGTATTCTGATCACTGTTTGAAGTGATCGGAATGCGGAGTTTTTTTGTTGGCGGTTTTCAATGTTTCTGGCCCAGGTTATGCAAGTTTTTCGCGGCGGGGAGTCCTGCTCCCTGGCGGTGCATCCGGAGTGACGGGCCAATCTCGCTTCAAGGCCTTGGCGGCAAGGGATGGCAGGGGCAACGGGCTTTCTCGATCCAGCGGCAAAGGTGGGCGTGTGATGAAACGTCTTTGTGCAATGTTACTGATCTGCCTGCTCAGCAGCCTGATTTCGGTGCAGGCCGCCCCTGCGCCACATCCGCACTGGAGCGTTGGCTTTCATGAGATGAGCTTTCTCGATCCCCTGGACCAGCAGCCGATGCGCGCCATCGCCTTTTACCCGTCCACCGGCATCGAGCACCCCAGCCAGGTCGAGGGTTATCAGATTGCCGCATCCCGGGACGCCAAGATCGCCATCGGCCGCTTCCCGATGCTGATGCTGTCCCACGGCAATACCGGCACGCCCCTGGCCCTGCACGACCTGGCCACGTCCCTGGCGCGCAAGGGCTTTGTCGTGGTGGCGGTGATTCATCCCGGTGACAACTCCAAGGACCACAGCCGCCTGGGCACCTTGAGCAACCTCTATGGGCGGCCGATTCAGATTTCCGAAGCCATAACTGCCACCCTCGGCGACCCTATGCTGTCGCCCTTCGTCAATGCCGATCAGGTCGGGGTCATCGGCTATTCCGCCGGTGGCGAGACCGCCTTGATCCTGTCCGGCGCCACGCCTGACCTGGACCGTCTGCGGCGTTACTGCCAGGAACGTCCCGATGATCGCGATGCCTGCAATACCCAGGGCGAACTGATTGTCGACCGCGACGATCTGCAACCGGTGGCCGACCCGCGGGTGCATGCGCTGATGCTGATGGCGCCCCTGAGCCTGAAGTTCGGTCGCCAGACCCTGGCCGGGGTGCATGTGCCCGTGCTGCTCTACAGCGGCGATGGCGACAAGCTCGTGGCCCTGGACAAGAATGCTGCGGCCCTGGCGCGCAAGTTGCCCGTGGCCCCGGACTTCAAGCTGCTGGCCGGTGCCGGACACTTCGTATTCATGGCGCCGTGCACCGCCCAACAGTTGGCGGCCATGCCGGCCCTGTGTACCGACGCCGACGGTGTCGACCGCGAGGATATCCATCGCAACCTGATTGCCGAAGCCGGCAAGTTCTTCGCCCATACCCTGGGCCGGCCGAGCCGGGCAGGGATGCAGACCGCCGACCAGTGATTCAGGCGCCGGCCCGGCGCTTGAGCAGCAAGGTCAGTCCCAGGCCCGTGATCGAGAGCAGGGCGGCGCAGAAGAAGATCCACGAGTACCCCAGGTTCAAGGCCACCGCTCCCATCAAGGGGCCGGCGATGGCCAGGGCCAGATCGAAAAACACCGCATAGGCACTCAAGCCGGCACCGCGGCTGCTGTTGGGCACTTGCTTGATGGCTTCCACCCCCAGCGCCGGATACACCAGCGACAAGCCGAAGCCGGTGAGCCCGGCACCGATCAGCGCCCAGGCAGTGGAGGGCGCCAGCCATAGCAGGGTCAGCCCCAGGGTTTCGACGCACATGCAGACAATGGCCGAGCGAAAGCCGCCAAAGCGGCTGATGCTGGAGATGAACAGCAGCCGCGAGCAGATGAAGCACACCCCGAACACCGTCAGGCAATAGGCGGCGCCGGTCCAGCCGCGGCTCAGGTAGAACAGGGTGATGAAGGTCGTCAGGGTGCCGTAGCCGATGGAGGCGAGGCTGAGGCTGGCCCCGAAGGGAGCAATGCGTCCGAAGACTGCCCAGAATGGCAGGCGCTCGCCGCGAATCACCGGCACCGAGGGTTTGTTGCGGATCAGCAGCAGGGCCAGCACTGCCAGAATCGACAGGGCGAAGCCGAGGCTGGTGAAACCGTATTGCTGAACCATCACCACCCCCAGCGGCGCGCCAATGGCAATGGCGCCGTAGGAGGCGATGCCGTTCCAGGAAATCGAGCGGGCGGTGTGTTCCACGCCGACCTGGCCCATGCACCAGCTGATGGTCCCGACCCCGATCAAACCTTGGGCCACGCCCAACAGCAGGCGCCCGCACAGGAGGATGGTCAGGCTCAGCAGGGGCAGTTGTTCCAGCAGTACCGACAGCAGCGTCAGCACCCCGCTGAGCAGAATCCCCACCAGTCCGTAGATGATCGAGCGTTTGGTGCCGACCGTGTCCGACATGCGCCCGGCCATGGGGCGGCTGAGCAGGGTGGCCAGGTATTGCGAGCCAATGGTCAAGCCGGCGACCACGGCACTGAAGCCCAGTTGTTCGTGCACATACCCGGGCAATACGGCAATCGGCAAGCCGATGCAGAGGAAGGCGATGAAGGTATAGATGACGATGGAGACGATCTGCAGGGTGATCGCCATGGAGCTTTGAGCGGGGCTGTGTGGCTCGGGCATGAAGGCTCGTTCGCGTGCGGCGGTTAGAGAACCGCATCATCGCGTGCCGCGATAATAAAAGGAAGCAGGCTAACGATATCTCCCCGCCGTCCCGTAGGAGCTGGCTTGCCAGCGAAGGCGTTCTCAGGGGCAATGCCGACTTAAGGGCCTTTTCGCCGGCAAGCCGGCTCCTACAGAGGCCCGTGAAT
This sequence comes from Pseudomonas sp. JDS08PS003, assembly GCF_045013505.1. Classification (NCBI taxonomy): domain Bacteria; kingdom Pseudomonadati; phylum Pseudomonadota; class Gammaproteobacteria; order Pseudomonadales; family Pseudomonadaceae; genus Pseudomonas; species Pseudomonas sp. JDS08PS003. The sequence goes on along the minus strand of NZ_CP120724.1, from coordinate 3,777,640 downwards.
CCGTGCAGGAGCTGGCTTGCCAGCGAAGGCGCCGGCAGGGGCAATGCCGACTCAAGGGCTTTTTCGCCGGCAAGCCGGCTCCTGCGAGAGGAGGGGCAAACGAAAAAGCCCCGTCACAACGGACGGGGCTTTGCTTGACGCTTGTCGCTTGAAACGGCCTGCTGCTTTAGAACATCACGCCCTGGCTACGCAGGTAATCGTCGTAGGTGCCGCTGAAGTCGGTCACGCCACTTGGGCTCAACTCGATAATGCGAGTGGCCAGGGACGATACGAACTCACGGTCGTGGCTGACGAAGATCAGGGTGCCCGGGTAGTTTTCCAGGGCCAGGTTCAAGGCCTCGATGGATTCCATGTCCAAGTGGTTGGTCGGTTCGTCCATCACCAGTACGTTGGGCTTTTGCAGGATCAGCTTGCCGAACAGCATGCGGCCTTGCTCACCACCGGAAATCACCTTGACCGACTTGAGGATCTCGTCGTTGGAGAACAGCATGCGGCCCAGGGTGCCACGGATCATCTGCTCGCCCTGGGTCCACTGGCCCATCCAGTCGAACAGGCTGACGTCGTCTTCGAAGTCATGGGCGTGGTCCTGGGCGTAGTAGCCGAGTTCCGCGCTTTCGGTCCACTTGACGGTACCGGCGTCCGGGGTCAGTTCGCCCACCAGGGTGCGCAGCAGGGTGGTCTTGCCGATACCGTTGGGACCGATGATCGCCACGCGCTCGCCGGCTTCGACGGTGAAGCTGAAGTTCTGGAACAGGGTCTTGCCATCGAAACCCTTGGACATGCGCTCCAGGGTCACCGCCTGGCGGTGCAGCTTCTTGGTCTGTTCGAAGCGGATGAACGGGCTGACCCGGCTCGACGGCTTGACTTCAGCCAGCTGGATCTTGTCGATCTGCTTGGCCCGGGACGTGGCCTGCTTGGCTTTCGAGGCGTTGGCCGAGAAGCGGCTGACGAAGGTCTGCAGCTCGGCGATCTGGGCTTTCTTCTTGGCGTTGTCCGACAGCAGCTGCTCGCGGGACTGGGTCGCGGCGATCATGTACTCGTCGTAGTTGCCCGGGAACAGACGCAGCTCGCCGTAGTCCAGGTCGGCCATGTGGGTGCAGACGCTGTTGAGGAAGTGCCGGTCGTGGGAAATGATGATCATGGTGCTGTTACGCGCCGTGAGAATGTTTTCCAGCCAGCGGATGGTGTTGATGTCCAGGTGGTTGGTCGGTTCGTCCAGCAGCAGCACTTCCGGATCGGAGAACAGCGCCTGGGCCAGCAGCACCCGCAGCTTCCAGCCTGGAGCGACTTCGGTCATCGGGCCGAAATGCTGTTCCAGGGGAATACCCAGGCCCAGCAGCAATTCACCGGCGCGGGATTCGGCGGTGTAGCCGTCCATCTCGGCGAATTCGGTTTCCAGCTCGGCCACAGCCATGCCGTCTGCTTCGGTCATTTCCGGCAGCGAGTAGATGCGATCGCGCTCGGCCTTGACCTTCCACAGCTCTTCGTGACCCATGATCACGGTGTCGATCACGGTGAATTCTTCGTAGGCGAACTGGTCCTGGCGCAGTTTACCCAGGCGCACATTCGGCTCCAGCATGACCTGGCCGCCGGACGGCTCGAGGTCGCCACCGAGGATTTTCATGAAGGTCGACTTGCCGCAACCGTTGGCGCCGATCAGACCGTAACGGTTGCCACCGTTGAACTTGACCGAAACGTTCTCGAACAGTGGCTTGGCGCCGAACTGCATGGTGATGTTAGCTGTGGAGATCAATTACTTACCTACCAATGATTTAGCGCCGGCCTGAATCCACGAAGCGCGATCTGGAGCCTTCCAGGTCGGGCCGGTCTGGGTGTGGAGCTGAGCCAGCGGGCGTACGTCGAGCGCAACATTCCGGCGACGGGGCCGGGTTGCTGAGCAAAGAGTGCGGGGTGCATGTTGGAATTTGTGCGCATTGTCGCATATGTAACCGAGCAGTTGTATGACGCTCGGCTAGGGATTTTTGCCGCAATGGTCGATGTTCAACGGCCGTCGACCGCAACTCGGATCTGTGCCAACTCGTGCATGAACCGCAGCAGGTGCTCGGCGGCCTCAGTCGGTGCGGCCTGGAGCAGGCAGTGGGGGCCGTTGATGGCCACCAGTTGGGCATCGTTGCGCAGTTGCCGGATCAGGGTGGACGCCGAGGCAGGCACCAACCGGTCGTGGCGGGCCTGGAGATACAGCAGCGGTACCTCCGTGGCCACCAGCGCCTGGCTTGCATCCACCGCCATCACTGACTGCAATCGGGTTCGCAGTACCCGGGATTGCACCTGGGCGATGGCTGCGGCCAGTGCGGCGCGTAGCGCGGGCGTGGAAAAACCACCGAGCAACAAGGCATCCATGGGCCAGAACGGCAAGTGTCGCAAGGGCAGAAGCTTGAGCAACGGAGACAGAGGGGCCAGTGCCGAACGCGGATTGCGCACAAAACTGCTGCACAGCACCAGCCCCTTCAACCCGGCTGGACGCCGAGCGGCGATGCTGACGGCCACCGGGCCGGAAAACGACTCGCCCAGCAATACGAAAGGACGGTCCAGTGGCAATTGTTGCCCTACGCGTTCCACCAGGGCGGGGTAGTCCAGCACCTGATCGGCGGGGTAGCGCAGGACCTGCACCGGTACGCTCGGGGGCAGGGCCTGAAGCAGCGGGTCGAACAGCCTGCCGGTGCCATCCATCCCGGGTAGCAGGACCAGGGTCGGAAGTGGGGTGAGGTCGATCAATTCAGCGGTCCTTGCCAGGCAGAAAGGAAAAAGGCGCCCGGCAGGATACCTCGGGAACCCGGCCAGCACAGCTCGATTGTGCTGGCTAGAGGGCTGGAGGGCATTCTCTTGAGCTGAATCAAAACCTGGCGCAATACAGGCAAATTTCGACAGAAGTCGCGCAGCTTTTCACAAATTTGAGTTAACCATTGGTTACAAACTGTGGCTAAAATGCCAGCCGACGGCCGGACGCCGAGGGTCGGATCGGCGACGAAGACGTTCGCCGATTGCGCTTTTTTCAACTCAGACGCTGCCATTTGCCTTTGGCCCTTCGGGCTTTCAGGGGCGCAGCATGCTCTCTTCTGAAGTGTGACAATTTCCGTGAAACTCATCATTGCCGCTGTATACGTTTTATCCATTGCGTACGTACACCTGCGGGGGCGCGTGCGCCATAAGCTGGGTCGCCAACTGAGTGATCACTCCACCTTCCTGGCCCCCATCAACTGCTTTCTTTACCTGTTCTCCAGGTTTCCCAACCGGCCCTACCTGGACCCGGCCGACTTTCCCGAGATGAACAAGCTGCAGGAACACTGGGAAGAGATTCGCACCGAGGGCCAGAACCTGTTGCAGGCCGGTGAGATCAAACGCTCGGACCAGTACAACGATGTGGGTTTCAACTCGTTCTTCAAGACCGGCTGGAAACGCTTCTATCTGAAGTGGTACGGCGACAGCCACCCTTCGGCGATGAAACTGTGCCCGCGCACCACCGAGCTGGTGCAGAGCATCGGCTCGATCAAGGCGGCGATGTTTGCCGAGCTGCCACCGGGCTCCAAGCTGGTGCGCCACCGTGACCCTTATGCCGGTTCCTATCGCTACCATCTGGGGCTGTCCACGCCGAACAATGAAGGTTGCTACATCGAGGTCGATGGCGAGCGCTATCACTGGCGCGACGGCGAAGCGGTGATGTTCGACGAGACCTACATCCACTACGCGGAAAACACCACCGATCAAAACCGCATCATTCTGTTCTGCGATGTCGAGCGGCCGATGAAGTATCGCTGGGCTGCAGCGCTCAATGGCTGGTTCAGCCGCACCGTGATGTCCGCTGCCGGCTCGCCCAATGATGCCGGAGACAAGACCGGTGGCCTGAACCGGGCCTTCAACAAGCTGTACAAGATCCGCCTGCGGGGCAAGGAACTGAAAAAGCGCAACCGCACCCGCTACTACCTGGAAAAGTGGGCGATCTTCGCCGCGCTGCTGTTGCTCTTCATCTATATCTGATCGGCCCATCCTGCCTCTTGGCCTGCTCCAGCGTCTGGATGCGGGCCTGCGACTTGTGTAGGGGCTGGCTTGTGTAGGAGCTGGCTTGCCAGCGAAGGCGTCGGCCCGAGCAATGCACGGCTCAGCGGACTCTTCGCCGACAAGCCGGCTCTTACGCCGCGGCGACTATGGCGCGCCGTGGATACCGGGTGTTACATGTTCTGCAGGATTATTTAATTAACAAAGCCGAACCCTGGGCGTAGCGTGGAATCGAATTCGATACCTTGTCGCTCTTCAGGAGGCTTGTCATGAACAGTCTGGCTCGCGGGTTTGCCGCATTCATCGCGCTGACTTGGGCCAGTGGCGCGATCTGGGCCGCCGTCCCTGAACCGCTCCCATCCCCGCAGTTGCCCAGTGCTCTGTTGCTGGCGCAGACCCTGCCCAACAGCGGCAACAACGATCCCTACAGCAACCCCATTCGCCGGGCCAATCCCAACAGCATGCAGGGCACCCAGCCCAGCAGTCCGCCTGTTCGTGGCCCCAGCACAGCACCCAGCGGACGGCCGCCGACCCTGGAGAACGGCGGTATCGGCAACGGTTACCCCCGGGGCGGTGTACAGCGAGCCAATCCCGATCCCCGAGTGCAAAGCCCCCGAGAAAACGATCCGAGCAACCGGCGCTGAGGCGCCTGTGCACTGCGTTGTCGACCGTCGCCTGTGCGTGGCGCGCGAGGGATTTTCTTGATCCACAGAAGGAAGCGAGCATGTTGCGTAAAACCTTTTTCGCCACCTTGTGCGCCAGCGTCCTGCTGGGCAGCGTGTTGCCGGCCTCGGCGGCGGGCGAACAGTCGTTTCCCAGCGAGCAGGGTACTCTGAGCCTGACGCCGTTGGTGCAAGGTTTGAACCATCCCTGGGCCCTGGCCTTCCTGCCGGATCGCCAAGGGATGCTGGTCACCGAGCGTCCCGGCAACCTGCGGGTGGTGAGCCCGGATGGCAAGCTTTCGGCCCCCTTGAGCGGCGTGCCCAAGGTCTGGGCCAATGGCCAGGGCGGCTTGCTGGACGTGGTGCTGTCGCCGGACTTCAGGCAGGACCGCATGGTGTATCTGTCCTATGCCGAAGGCGGTGGCGAGAACGGCACAGCCGGCACCGCGGTCGGCCGGGGCCGATTGGCCGACGACCTGAGCGGGCTCAAGGATTTCCGGGTGATCTTCCGCCAGGAGCCGAAGCTGTCCACCGGCAACCACTTCGGCTCCCGCCTGGTGTTTGACCGCGACGGCTACTTGTTCATCACCCTGGGCGAGAACAACAACCGGGTCACCGCCCAGGACCTGGACAAGCTCCAGGGCAAGATAGTGCGCCTGTATCCGGATGGCCGGGTGCCGGACGACAACCCCTTTGTCGGTCAGTCCGGGGTGCGTCCGGAGATCTGGAGCTACGGCCACCGCAATCCACAAGGCGCGACGCTCAACCCCTGGAGCGGCACCTTGTGGGAGAACGAGCATGGACCCAAGGGCGGTGACGAGATCAACATCATCGAACGGGGCAAGAACTACGGCTGGCCCCTGGCAACCCACGGGGTCAACTATTCCGGCCAGCCGATTCCCGAGGCCGGTGGCCAGACAGCGCCAGGCACCGTGGCCCCCCATCATGTCTGGGAGAAGTCCCCCGGCATCAGCGGCATGGCGTTCTATGACGGTGATCGCTTCAAGCCCTGGCAGCACAACCTGTTCATTGGCGCCCTGGCCAGCCGCGAACTGATCCGCCTGCAATTCGACGGCGACCGTGTCACCCATGAAGAGCGCCTGCTGGGCGACCTCAATGCGCGCATCCGTGACGTGCGCCAGGGCCCGGACGGTTATCTGTACATCCTTACCGACGAGGAGCAGGGCGGCCTGTACAAGGTTGGCCTGGAATAATCCGCCCGCCCGACACCATTGCTGTAGGAGCTGGCTTGCTAGCAAAGGCGTCAACGAGGACAGCACAAAATCCGAAGGCCTATTCGCCGGCAAGCCGGCTCCTACGCTTGGGCGCGCTGGGAGAGGATGACGGCGGCCCGCAGTTTGCTGCTGCCGAAGCTGCACATCTTGTCGAACTCGCTGTGGCTGACCGGCAGGTGCTGGCAGTCCATCGGCTGGCGGTGCTGGCTATGGTCGACATCCGGGTCGTGCAGGTAGACGAAGTCCTCGTCGCAATCGGTGACTATCACCCAGTGAGGCGCCTTGGAACGGGTCAGGCGATAGCTGCTGATCAGCACCAGGGGCTGGCCGCCCTCACTCAATAACCTCGGCAGGTCCAGAGGGCCGCCCAGTACTTGTTGCACATCGCTGGTATCGAGTTCCTTGCAGAACTCGTCGTGAACCAGGCGCATGACGTCCTTTTTATGCTCGTCGCGCACGCCGCTGAGAAACAGTGGCCCGGCGCTGTTGACTTGCAGGCGCACGCCAAAGCCCCGGCGCCAGGCGGACAGGGCCAGGCCCTGAGGGCTGCAGCCACCATGGCCGGCGGTCATGAATACCGTGGTGGCTTCACGCCAGATCTGCAGTTCCTCACGTCGCTCCAGGGGCCGCGACGGTTGCAGGGCCGCCATGGCCATCAGCAAACAGGCCGGACCGCAGGTGAAGTCGGTGGTCTGCTGGTAATAGGGCACGCGGATGCTGCGGGTCTCACGGTGCTGGAGAATGCGTTTCTCCAGACGCAGCGCGTCGGCGTGGTCTTCGTAGTAATCATGGATGCGGGCAAAACGCCGGTAGCCGTGGCGTTCGTACAAGGCAATCGCTGCCGGGTTGTCGGTGCGCACTTCCAGGCGCAGATAGGCGCAATCATGGGCCAGGGCACAGGCCTCGATCCGTTGCAGCAGGCGCCGGCCCAGGCCAAGGCCGCGGGCGTCTTCGGCAATGGCGATGGAATACAGCCGCGCCAGGGAGGTGCCGCGATGAAACAGCACCACGGCATAGCCCAGCAACCGCGCCTGATGCTCGGCCACCAGCAGTTGCCCGTGGGCGCGGTTGATCATCCACTGGAAGCTGCGTGGAGTCAGCCGGTCGCTGGTGAAACATTGCTGTTCCAGGGCCACCAGCGCCGGCAGATCGTCGGGGGTTGCAGTGCGAAAGACAAGATCCATATAACCGCCGTAAAAGTTGCGTAACGAAACGAGACTTCGAAAAAAGTTCGTGCTTAATAGAAAGGGTCAGGTTCTTAAGCGAGAGCGAACTTTATGTCAGCGGTACAAGGTCATTGGCGAGAAGTATCCGAGCAAAGTTTGCCGGCGACAATCACTTCGGCAAGTTATTTTTCCCCCGGGGATAAAGCTTCAAGTCAGGTGATTATCATTGTCGAACGCAAGGAAGACTGGGCCTCCTACTTTCCCAGTGAAGATATTCTCACGGCCCAGGAATACCTTGAGCAGAGCCGGGAACACGCCCCGGGAAAAAGGGTTCAGGTGATCAATCTGTGCCGTAGTTACAAGTACCTGGGACACGGTTACTACTGTTCGCTGCTGGCTGAAGCCCGCGGCCACCGGGTGATTCCATCTGTACGCACCATCAGTGAACTGACCCGCAAGGCCCTCTATGGATTGGCCCTGGACGACCTGGACAAGACCCTGGAAAAAGCCCTGAGCAATCACCTCTACAGTGATACCGAAGGTTTTACTCTGACGCTGTATTTTGGTCGGACCCATATCGAGCCGTTGCAGGAACTGGCTCGTCAATTGTTTGAACTCTTTCCTTGTCCGATCCTGCTAGTTGATTTCAAGCGCACTAACACTTGGCATATCGAAGGGGTGAAGTCCGGTGCCCTGCACAAGTTGCGAGAAGATCAGGAAGATCAATTTGCCAACTCCCTGGACAGTTTCAGCCGCAAGGTCTGGCGTATTCCACGCTCAAGGCAGTTGGCCCGTTATGACTTGGCGATACTCCACGATCCCCACGAAATCCTGCCGCCTTCCAATGCCCGGGCACTGGAAAGCTTCATTCGGGTCGGCAAGGGGCTGGGCATCGATGTGGAGTTGATCGAGAAGAAGGATTACTCCCGTCTTGCCGAATACGATGCGCTGCTGATCCGCGAAACCACCAGCGTCGACAACCACACCTATCGTTTTGCCAAGAAGGCCGAAAGTGAAGGGTTGGTGGTGATGGATGACCCCACCTCGATCCTGCGTTGTACCAACAAGGTCTATCTCACCGACCTGCTCAAGGGCCATCAGTTGGGGATGCCCGCCACCGAGATCCTCTACAAGGAGCGACCGGAAGACTTCGAACGGGTCGGCGAACGCCTGGGCTTTCCCCTGGTGCTGAAGATTCCCGATGGGTGTTTTTCCCGCGGGGTGATCAAGGTCGAAAGTCAGCAGGCGCTGCTTACGGCCACAGCCGAACTGTTCGAGCACTCGGTGCTGCTGCTGGCCCAGGAGTTCTTCTACACCGAGTACGACTGGCGCATTGGCGTGCTCAACCGCAAGCCGATCTTTGCCTGCCAGTACTTCATGTCCAAGGGCCACTGGCAGATCTACAACCACAAGGCCAAGGGCCAGGACATCAACGGTGAATGCCGCACCCTGGCGGTCCATGAGGCGCCACGGGCCGTGGTGGAACTGGCCGTGAAGACCGCCAACCTGATCGGCGACGGTCTGTACGGGGTTGACCTCAAGCAGTCTGGCGACAAAGTGGTGGTGATCGAGGTCAACGACAATCCCAATCTCGACGCCGGCATCGAAGATGCCTACCTGCAGGACGACCTGTATTCCCTGGTACTGGAGGAGTTCGTGCGCCGCCTGGAGCTCAAGCGTCGCGGCCAGGCCTGGTGAGGCGGCGATGATCCACAGCTATCGACTGGCCCATGGCGGCCTGCAAGCCGTCCCTGAACTGGACGCCCAGGTCATGCTGTTCAGCAACCCGGACCTGGCGGAGCGCGACTTGCTGCACAGTGCCTTCAAGCTCGATGAGCACGCCCTGGCTTCGGCGCTGGACCCGGACGAGGTGTCGCGCATCGAGTTTCATCCCGATTACCTGTTCCTGATCTGGAAGCGCCCGGAAAACTATTCCGGCGGCGGCAGCCTGTCCTTCGAGGTGTCGTCCTGCGGCCTGCTGTTTTCGCCAGACCGGCTGCTGGTGATCGCCCCCGACGATACGCCGCTCCAGGGGCTGGGGGCGCGGCACAACCTGCACACGCCGCTGGATGTGCTGCTGGACCTGCTGTTCAACAACATCCATCACTATCTGGGCCATCTCAAGGTGATCAAGCTGGTGGCCCGGGAGCTGCAGCACAAGTTCAACAGCTCGATGGAAAACCGCCACCTGATGCAGATGTTCAATCTCAGCGAGAGCCTGATCTATTACCTCAATGCCTTGCACAGCAACGGCGCGCTGCTGACCCGCCTGCGCAACCACGCCGAGAAGGAGCAGTTCGGCAGCCAGGCCATCGGCCTGATCGACGACCTGATCATCGAGAACAACCAGTGCTACAAGCAGGCGGAGATCTACTCCACGGTGTTCGCCGGGCTGATGGATGCCCGGGGCAACCTGATGAACAACAGCACCAACCAGCTGCTGCGCAAGCTGACCCTGATCAACGTGGTGTTCCTGCCGCTGAACCTGATCGCCAGCATCGGTGGCATGTCCGAGTTCAGCATGATGACCGCGGGCACGCCGTGGTGGATTGCCTACGCGCTGTTGCTGCTGGCCATGTTGCTGGCCGCCGGGGCCATGTCCCTGGGGCTGCGAAGGCTCACCGGCCATGGCGACAAGGTCATATGAGCCTTATTGCGCTTGCAGGGTCAGCACTTCGAAGCCGTCACGAGTCACCGCCACCGTGTGTTCCCACTGGGCGGAAAGGCCATTGTCGCGGGTGACCACGGTCCAGCCGTCCTTGAGCCCGCGGACCCGGGCACTGCCCTGGTTGAGCATGGGTTCGATGGTGAAGACCATGCCTTCGCGCAGTTCCAGGCCGGTGCCTGGGCGGCCGAAGTGCAGGACCTGCGGTTCTTCGTGCATCTGCCGGCCAATGCCGTGGCCGCAGTATTCGCGGACCACGCTGTAGCCCCTGGCTTCGGCGTGAGACTGGATGGCATGGCCGATATCGCCGAGGCGCGCCCCCGGGCGCACCACTTCGATTGCCGCCCACATGGCCTCGAAGGTGGTGTTCACCAAGCGCTGAGCCTTGGGACCGACCTGGCCGATCAGGTACATCTTGCTGGCGTCGGCGATGTAGCCGTTCTTCTCCAGGGTGATGTCGATGTTGACGATGTCCCCGTCCTTGAGCACCGCCTTGGGGTGAGGCATGCCGTGGCACACCACCTCGTTGATCGAGGTGTTGATGCAGTAGGGGTAGTTGTACTGGCCCTTGCTCGCCGGGCGCGCCTTGAGCTCATGGCGGATGAAGTGTTCCACCGCGCTGTCCAGCTCCAGGGTGGACAGGCCCGAGGCGACAAAACCGTCGAGAAAGGTGAACACCTGGGCCAGCAGGCGCCCGGATTCGCGCATCAGCGCCAGTTGTTCCGGGGTCTTGATCAGGGCTTGGGTCATGGGCGCCCCCTGAGCAGGTCGGGTTTGTTCAGCAGCAGTTTGTTGATCAGGTCGTTGTAGGCCAGGTGTGGATTGAGCTCGGCCAAGAGGCCGATCTTGATCCAGAATTCAGCCTGGGCATTGATCGAGCGGTCCATGGCGGCACTGGCGACGCGGATCTGCTCGTGCAGCTCATCGGAGATTTTGACGATACCCATGTTGATAGGGTCTCTCTTGAGGGAATATACGAATCATATATGTTTCGTATAAAGCGACTCAAGCGGCACGCCCTGGGGACAAGGGAGAAATTCACTGCTGGTGGCTTGCGGCTTGCCGGCGAATTCGCTAGTTTCCGTCCATGACTTTGCAAACCCTTCGCTCCCAGCCAAGCATTATTACCGCCATTCCTTATTGGCGGGCTTGCTGACGACTGCACCCAACCCGCCCTCGAGGCGGGTTTTTTCTTTCCGTCTCCCGGGCTCCGAACATAGCCAGGAGATCCATCATGCATTGCCCCAGCCGTCTTGCCAGCACGCCCCAGCCCAGCGCCGACATGGCCCTGCTGGAACGCTATGTGAAGATGATTCTTGCGGCGCCGGTCTACGACCTGGCGATCTGCACGCCGCTGCAGGCGGCACCGGCGCTGTCGCAACGGCTGGGCAACCAGATCCTGCTCAAGCGCGAAGACCTGCAGCCGACCTTTTCCTTCAAGATCCGCGGCGCCTACAACCGTCTGGCCCAGCTCAGCGCTGAGCAACGGCAGCGAGGGGTGGTCACCGCGTCCGCCGGCAATCACGCCCAGGGCGTGGCCCTGGCGGCGCGGGAGCTGGGGATCAAGGCCCGTATCGTCATGCCCGCCAGTACTCCAGAACTCAAGGTGCTGGGCGTACGCAGCCGTGGCGCCGAGGCGATTCTCCATGGCGAGAGTTTTCCCTTTGCCCTGGCCCATGCCCTGGACCTGGCGCAGCGCACTGGGGGCACCTTTGTTTCACCTTTCGATGATCCCCACGTGATTGCCGGCCAAGGCACCGTGGCCATGGAGATCCTGCGTCAGCAACAGGGCGCGCTGGATGCCATCTTCGTCCCCGTGGGCGGGGGCGGACTGATCGCCGGGATTGCTGCCTACGTCAAATACCTGCGGCCGGAGATCCGCATCGTTGGCGTCGAATCCGAGCACTCCAATTGTCTGCAACAGGCGCTCGCGGCGGGGGAGCGGGTGGTCTTGCCCCAAGTCGGGACCTTTGCCGACGGTGTTGCGGTGGCGCAGATTGGCGAGCATGGCTTCCAGATCTGCCGGCATCACGTGGATCAGGTGATCAGCGTCAGCAATGACCAACTGTGCGCCGCGATCAAGGACATCTACGACGACACCCGTTCCATCACCGAACCTTCTGGCGCCCTGGCGGTGGCTGGGATCAAGGAGTATGTGGCCCGGAGCGGAGCCAGGGGCCAAACCCTGGTGGCCATCGACTCGGGCGCCAACATCAACTTCGACAGCCTGCGGCACGTAGCCGAACGCGCAGCCGTGCACAGCGCCCCCTTGTAGAAAGCGTCGACCGGGGCGATGCATGTCTTGCGCGCCTCTTCGCCGGCAAGCCGGCTCCTACGGGGAACTGCAGGGTGTATCTGACTGCTGTAGGAGCTGGCTTGCCAGCGAAAGCGTCGGCCGAGGCGATGCAAGGCTTGAGGGTTTGTTCGTCGGCAAGCCGGCTCCTACGACGGATTGAGGATCAGGACAGGAGAGGGCGCAGGAAACTGCGTTCGTAACTGAGGATGAATTTCTTCTCCATCACCGATGCCACCAGGGCCACGCTCTCGGCGTCGCTCAGGGCGCTCTGGCGATAGGCTTCGTAATCGGCCAGGGACGGGAAGCTGAACAGGCAATAGGCAATGTTGCTGGCGCCTTCGGACGGCAGGAAGTAACCGTGGTGGGTGCCGCCCAAACGCCTGACCACGGCAATCCAGGCCTTGGAATAAGTTTCAAACTCAGGCAACTGGTAGGGATCGATGACATATCTGACGTGACAGGTAATCAAGGCGGTACTCCAGTGAGAGGGGCAGGTCATGCCTCGCGGGCTGGCTCTAGATTGCAGGTCTTGCCCCAGGAGCAGAACCGCCATCCGTCTGGATGCAAGCAAAGGAAAAGCCTCGCCGAGGCATTTCGAAGGGCGTCAAAGCACCCATGCAATCCGGTTGCATGACAGGGCATTTTGCAAGGCGAATCAGTGCCTCTATTGCACTTTGCATGGCTGCGGCCATCACGGCACCGAGCAAGTGGCTGATTTGACGACCCTGTCACGGAGTGCGGCGTGGGCACGTTTCCTGCTCCTTCCAACTGCGCGCGCGAAATCGGCCGAGCCTTGAGACGGGAGGCCTGCGTTCCAAAGGCTGGATCGCCCGATTGCTCTGAGAGCTTTTCGCCCTTCAGGCGAAAAAGCCCGGAGCTCAGAGCGAAATCGAATTTAGCGGCGCCCGAAAAGCGGCTTAGTCTGTAACTTGGCCCCGTCTGCAAGGACAACCAAGACTGAGCCGGGAGCGTAGACGAACACGGAAGTCAAAGCTGTGTGCCCATTGATTGGCCGTCTCGAATAAAAGGAGAGAGTCGCCATGTTTTTATCTGCCCTGGAACTGCGCAACATCATTGAAAGCAGTTTTCTGCCCAAACGCTGCCAATGCACCTTGAGTCCCGATCTGTCGATGACGGTCAAGGTGTTCGGTGACCATCAAACCGACCGCGTCGATCTGGTGGTCAGCGGCATTGATGCTTCCCTGCTCAATGGCTGCCGTGAAATCAACGAGCTGATCGCCGAGTTGCGCTACGACCTGGCCCATTCCCAAAGTCAACTGTCCGAGCTCAAACGCAAAGCGCATTAAGCCGGGAACGTTGGCAATACCGATCCTGTCTGGCACAGCCCTGACCCAGCGTGCTGCTTCAGTTCTCGTACATGCAGGCATGGGCATGTTTCTGGTAGGAAATTTCCGCCAACTCCCCGGACTTGTCGATGTAACGCATGTGCGCGGTCACTACCTGGCATTGAGTGGTGTGGGGCTCAGTCATCGACACGACCTTGGCGATGTCCAGGCGCATGCCGTACTGGTAGGGCACGGTTTCGACGTTCGGGGCGTCCGATGCCTGGGCCAGGCCGGCAAAACCCCATACAGCCAGAGTGCCAAGGACCCACTTGATACGGTTATTCATGGTGGTATCTCCGCTACAGATAAAGACGGTTCAGCGTGGTCGCCGAACCTGCTGCACGAAGCGCCAGAAGCATTCCGGGCCAGTGCTGTCCGGAACAGAGTCGATTTTGAGGATTAATCTATCGTTAAGAGATGATCGATAGATTTTGTAAAAAAATCTTTCGAATTGGCCGATAGGACGAGGGGCCGTCCTATTGGTTAGCGATTTGGCGGGCCTGGGCAGCGGGTGGATCAGTTCTGGTTGCTGCAGGCGTCCGACAGCTTGCTGTAGGTGATTTCCGCGGGCTTGCCGGCCTGGTCGATGTACTTCATATCCGCCGTGATCACCTTGCAATCCTGGGTGTCAGGCTCACTCATGGAAATCACCTTGGCCACATGCAGCGGCATGCCGTAGTGGTAGGGCACGGCCGTGGTGCTGTCCGCCTGGGCCAGGCCGCCGAGGGCACTGAGCAAGAGGGCGGCGGTCAATCCGGTACGCAGGTTCATGGGGGCTCTCCAAAACAGACTGAACGTACAGTTCTGTACCTGATGAGGTTCAGGACTTGCCGCGCAGCTCTTCAGAAAGATCTGATTCGGCGCGGTCAAGAACACTGTTGAGCCGCAGGATTAACGGTTGATTAAATTAGGTAGGGAGCTAATTAATTTTCTGAAAATAACCTCCCGCCTACAGCGGAGTTCACAGCTCGCTGTAGGCAATCCGCTGATGGCTGGGCAAGGTGCGGTTCAACAGTTGCTCCAGGGATTGTCCCGGGGGCAGGTAATCGTCGCCAAAATCTCCGTCGGCCAGCTGCGTCGGGTGAGCCACCACTTCGACCACCCCCGTGGGGAGAAAGCCGTCCAGCAGATCCTTGGGCGTGCACACCGCGTTCACCCGGCGTCCGGTGAGCCAGCCAATGCGTCGGTTCAATGCACTTTTGAACAGGCGCTTGAGGGGGCCGATATTGCCGCCGACATTGCGCGCCAGGCGCACAGGCACTCCTTGGCGGGCGGCGAAGCGGGCAACGATGGCCGCCACCGGCCACAGATTGTGCACGTGCTGGTGGGAGTCGATGTGACTGGGCCGCAGGCCCTGGTCGACACAGCGCTGCCATTGCGCCGCCAGCTCTTGCCAGACGGCATCGGCGGCTGCCGACGGCAGGTGCAGGACGGAGCGCGGCAGGTTCAGGTCGAACTGCCCCTGGGCATTGCAGAACAGCGCTTCGCTGCGGATGCCCTGACTCAGGGGCGCACCGTAGGTGAGGTTGAAATGCAGGCCTATGCGTCCTAGCAGGGCGTGCTCGTGGGTGAGGCGGCAGGCATCCTCAAAGGCCGGCATGTTGGCCATCAGGGTGGCGGAACTGATCACCCCGCGCTTGAAGGCACGCAGGGTCAGTTGGTTGTAGTCCAGGTCGAGGCCGAAGTCGTCGGCGTTGACGATGACCCGGTGCGGTCGGGTGACAGCCAGGGTTTGTTTCATGGGCGAGCCCCTTGTGCGGTGGTGGCCTGGCGGCGTTCGCGCCAGGCCTTGAGACGAGGTTTGAGCTGCTGCCA
Organism: Pseudomonas sp. JDS08PS003; assembly: GCF_045013505.1. NCBI lineage: Bacteria > Pseudomonadati > Pseudomonadota > Gammaproteobacteria > Pseudomonadales > Pseudomonadaceae > Pseudomonas > Pseudomonas sp. JDS08PS003. The sequence goes on along the minus strand of NZ_CP120724.1, from coordinate 3,762,441 downwards.
GAGGCGCTCGGCCATACCGGCCAGCAGGCCCCGAGGGCGCCAGGAGTAGAAGCTCCAGCGCTGGTGCTCCACCACGCCGCTCATGCGTTCATGCAACTGATGGCTGGAGCGGCTGAGGCTGACCCGGGAGGCATCCACCCACTGCCAGCCTTCCTCCAGGCCCCAGCGAATCCATTCGTCCAGCAGCAGGCGGCCACTGCCCAGGTTGGCGTAGTCGGTGAGGAAGGCGATGTTGTAGTCATACAGGCGACCCCGTTCCAGCAGGCCCAGGCGATAGCTGATGCAGCGGCCCTGGTGTTCCAGCATCACCACCCGCACACAACCCTCGGCAGCCAGGCCGTGCAACGCCGTGTGCATCCATTGTTGGCGTTGTGCTCCCGAGAAGATCCCCAGGCCTTCGGCACCTTTCCAGCTGGCCTGTTCCACCCCGCGGAGCATGTCCAGTACCGCGTCGATGCCATCGGCCTGGGGCGCCACGCGGATCACCCGGGCGTCGATTTGGGCGCAGCGTTTCCTCGCCCGGCGCAGCTCGTAACGCAAGGTGCCGCTGGCTTCCTCGTGGTCGCTGGGGACGATCAGGTGTTCTGGCGCGCGGCAGCTCAGGGACTGATCGCTGTACCCGCTTGCCCGGCGCCAGGACGCCAGCAGGGGGGCGGCATCCACCAGTTCATGGAGTTGCAGCAGGTCATGGGGCAGTTGTCTGCGGATTTCCCGCAGGACTTCGGGCATGGCGCCTTGTGCTTGTGCGTCCACCAGCAGCGCCAGGCGGTCGCTCAAGGGATGGCCCAGGTGGCGCACCACCTGCAGGTTCAGCCCGGCCCTGGGCTCGCGGCCGCGGATCAGTGGCAGGCACAGCAGCAGGCGCTGTTCCTGCCAGCCCAGCAGAATCTGCAACTGCTGATTCTGCAGTGCCTGTTCGGCGCCCCGCAGCCAGCTCAAACGATTGAACGGCGTGGCCTGTTCGACTGTTTGTCGCAGCTGTTCATAAGCCTCCACGGGGAAGTCCTGGGCACTCAGGCTGGTGCACCATTGCCAACGCAGCTTCACATCCGCTCCTTGTCTGTTTGAGTGGCCGGGACCGCTGATTCGGCCAGGCGGCCCCGGCGCAGGTGATGCAGGCGCGTCTGGTGATAGGGGCGACGTCGGTGGAAATGCAGGCAGCGCAGCAGGCAATAGACGTGCAGGGATTCGCCGACTTCCTGGAAACCCAGGCGCATGTGCATCTTCAGCGCCGGCTCGTTGCGCACATTGACCAGGGCCCGGGTGGCTTTGAAGCCCCGCTCGCGGTACTCGTCCCAGAGCATCTTCTGCGCCAGGATCACCACCCCCGAGCCGCGAAACGGCGGCGCGCATTCACCGGCGAACTGGTACAGGCAGCCCGGCGGCATGCGCATCCAGCAGCGGTACAGCTGATCGTCGTAGTAATCGCGCTCACTGACCCAGACCATCATCATCACGTTGCCGTCCGGGTCCAGGTGCGCGCTGCCGCGGTTGCCCTTGTCCAGCAGACCGCGAATGGCCGGCAGCTGGGCCTTGAAGTACTTGTCGAAGGCCGGCAGCAGCTCCCGGGTGATGCGCACCTGGGGCCAGCGGCCGGGGTTGATGGGGCAGGGCACCGGCAAGCTCAGTGAGCGTTCCAGGGTCAGCAGCTCCCAGTGGTAATAGAAGAAGCGTTCAGAAAAGACCCGCAGGCTGCCCCGCAGGCCCTTGCGGCGGATTTTGGCCAACAGGCCGGTCAAGCGACTCATAGGGTTTTCCAGGTCAAGGCAAACAAGGTTTCACCGGGCAGTTGGAAGCTGGCCCGGCCATCGCTGCAGTGCAGCGTGGTGTGACGGCTGCGGCCTTCGGGGCCCAGCAGTTCGAGGGTGGGGTTCGATTGGCAGAGGGCGCTGGCGTCGCCCAGCTCGACGTCTTGAGTACGGGGCGTCTTGGCCACCCCCAGCAGGCTGTGGCGCTGACCGTCCCGCAGGGCCAGGGCATCCACTTCAAAGGAGGAGTTGTCCAGGGCCTGGACCTCACCCAGCCAATGCTGCTGGATGAACTGCTGAGCCACGGCCACCGGCTTCAGGCTGAAGCGCTGGGCATCCTGCTGGGACAGCATGCCCTTGGGGTATTCGGGTTCGTCGGCGGCCTGGAACCAGTTGAGCATGTCCAGCAGGCCATCCTGGGAGGCGTTGATCACCACCGAGGCCCACCACAGGGCGGCGTAGTGCGTGTCCTGCTGATAGGGGCTCAGGTCCGGGCCGCTGGAGATGTTGGTCTGGCTCAGCAACAGCGCTTTGCGTGGCCGGCCCTGCTCATCGAGCCCCACCAGATCGGCGGCGGCACGCACGCTGGTGCGATAGCGACGGGTGGCCAGCAGGTCGCGGACCATCCATTCGTGCCAGGCCAGCGCATCGATGTCGGCACCGTGTTCGGCCAGCAATTGCCGCGCCCAGTCGATGCCCCGACGTTGTCCGGCGCCGATGCGGAAGGGGCCGTCCAGCAGCCGCGAACTCACCGGCATGGCGATGCGCACCCCGGCTGCGCGGGCATCGGGGTTGGCCTTGGTGTGCTCCAGCATCCGCGCAAAATAGTCGGCAAACACCGCGTAGCTGGGGTAGTTGAGGTTGGGTTCGTCGGCAAAGGCCAGGTAATGCAGACCCTGGCTGCCCAACTGCACGCTGTCCGCCAGCCAGGCGTCGAGTCCGGCGAAGCTGGTGCTGTCGGCGTCCAGCACTGCCCGGCGCCCGGTGCCAGCCAGCAAGGTGATGTCGCGGTCGATCTTGAAGTGTTCGCGGTACAGCCGGCGAAAGGTGATTTCCCGCTGGGGTTCTTGCTTGATCACATCGACGAAGCTGTAGAAGTTGGCGGCCCGTGGGCCCAGGGCTCGTAGCAGTTCGAAGGTTGACGACGGTGGCTCGGCATAGGGCAGGGCGATCCCCAGGTGCGGGCTGGGGCCTCGCACTTCAGGCTTGAGGCGCATCTCGACCCGGGCCGGGGTCCATTGCAGCGGGTGCAGCTGGCGCAGGTCCTGGGCGAACAGGTTGGCGGTGCCATCGAGCCAGAACGCCACCTTGCCGGAGCCGCCCAGGGACAGGCGCCAGACTTCGTCCTGCTGGGCCACCGGCAGGGCGGCCTGGTCGAACTGCCCGTATTGCGCGTGCTCCACCAGCTTCAGGCGCACCTGCTGGCCGTCGCCCAGGCGCGTGGCTTGCAGCACGCTGACGCCGCCGTAGTATTTGCCCGCCAGCAGCGCCTGCTCGCCAGCGGCCACGTGAAAGTACAGCTCGACGCCGCTGGGCACATCGGCACTGAAATGCACCTTGGCCGGCTCGAACTGGGCCAGGGTCGAGCTGTCATGGCCGACCTTGAAGTTGCGAAAGCTGTAGCCCGGCACCTGCAGGCGATAGTCGCCGCGGGCGGCGGGCAGTTGGATCTCCCGCTGGCCGTAAGGCTGGTCGGCGCGGATCTCCAGCTGTTGCAGCAACTGCCCGTTCGGTTGCAGCAGGTACAACTGCTCCTGGTTGGCGTCGCTTTGCCAGGCCGGGCTCCAGCGCAGTTGCAGGGTGTCGGCGCTATCGGCTTGCAGATACAGGCTGCCGTCGCGGATATCCCCCCATTGCATGGGGGCTGCGTGCAGGGATGAGGCCGCCGCGATCAGCATCAGGGCGAGCAGGGAACAGGGTTTCATCAGGCCGTTTCCTTAGGGCGCAGCAAATGGCGCACGTAGACAATGTCTCCAGGCAGCAGGATCAGGGTGCGATACCAGGCCACGCCGCTGAGGTGGCAGTACAGGCCGAGCATCACCAGGCTCACCGCCAGGTAGGCAATCGACGAGGCCAGGCCTGCACCGACTATGCCCAGTGGCCCAATCAATACGGCATTGAGGATCAGGTTCAGCAGTGCGCCCCCAGCCAGCAGCAGTGACAGGCTGCCGGGGCGCTGTTTACCCAGCAGGTCCAGGCGCAGGATGCTGGCGTAGCACAGGCCGAACAGGCCCGGCAGCAGGGCCAGCAGAGCGCCGTAGGCCGGGGCGTAGGCGGCGCCGAACAGGGTGACGATCAGCCATTGGCCGATCAGCGCCATGCCCAGGCAGGCCCCCAGCATCACCGTGGCGGTCAGGCGCAGGGCCAGGGCGGTCAGTTGCTCGATGCCGGAGCCCTGTTGCAGCAGGCGTTTCATCAAGGGGGTGGTCACCGCTTCCGGGATGATCAGCAGCAGTTCGGCGGCGGCGCTGGCCATGGCGTACCAGCCCAGGGCGGCCGGGTCCAGCAGGGCGCCGATGAACAGGTAGTCCGAGCGCAGCATCAATTGCTGGGACAGCACCCCGGGATGGCTCTGGGCGCTATAACGCAGCAGTTGGCGTTGCTCCCCGGCCTGCCAGCGCAGGCGCAGGTCATGCCAGCGCCGCATCCAGCACCAGCCCACTATCACCACCAGCAGGGTGCCCCCCAGCCAACTGACCAGCGCCGCCGACAGCGGCTGGTCGCGCCAGATCCACCACAGGCCGACGAACAGCAGCAGCGGCACCAGGGATTCCAGCAGGCGCAAGGCATTGAAGGCCTCGACCCGGCCGTCGGCGTTGTGCAGGGTCAACAGGCCGCTCTTGAGTACGGTGATCGGCACCGCCAGCAGTAACAGCCAGGCCAGGTCCCCCAATTGCAGACTCAGGTCCCACTGGCTGCCCAGGGTGTTCATCAGGGTCAGGCCCGCCAGGGTCAGCAGGCTTGCCAGCAGGCAGCCATAGACCAGCACTTGGGTCAGCAGCAGGCCCATGGGCCGCTGGCGCGCAGCCTCATAGCCGACGGCGGTGTTGAGGCCGCCGCTGGTCAGGGCCGCAATCAGGTCCGGCAGGGTGCTGAGCAGGGCGAACAGGCCGCGATCGGCCGGGCCCAGGAGACGCGCCAGCAAGACGTTGCGCAGCAGGCGCAGGCCGATCATCGCCAGTCGGGTGCCCATGCTCAGGGCCAAGTGCCAGAGGTAGCTGCCGCGCTTCATGCCCGGGCTCCCTGGAGCAGGCGCCAGGCCAGCAGCCCGGGGCGGCCGGCGCTGGCGTGGCTGACATCGATGCGCGGCAGGGCCAGGTGCGGATTGCCATCGGCCTCGATCAGGCCCGGACGGGTACCCAGGGCATAGCGATAACCCAGTTCGGCCACCGCGGCGCGGACCTCGGGATTGTGATCGCCGTTGGGGTAGCAATAGACCCCCAGCGGCGCCTCACAGTGTTCCTGCAACGCGTGGTGAGAGCGTTGCAGATCGGCCTGCAACGCGGCGCCGTCGAGCCGGGTGAGAATGCCGTGGCTGGCGCCATGGGGTCCAAAGCGCACCAGTGCCGAGCGCTCCAGGCGCTGGACCTGGGCCCAGTCCAGGCTGTGGGGCGCGGTGTCGTCGGGGCAACTGTCGGCCAGGGCTTGCAGGGTCTGGGGCGACAGGCCTTTGAGGTGTTGCAGATAGCCCCCGAGGGCGCGGCTGCGAGCGTGACCGGTCCCGGGCTGCAACAGCTCCGGTGGCGGTGCCAGCGCCAAGGCCCGCAACTGTGCCAATAGCGGTTGGGCTGCGGCGCTGTCGACCTGTTGCCACAGGGTTTCGCCGATGGACTCCCACCAGAAGCCCTGGCGACTGCCGATGAAGTCCGTGGACAGGAAGATGCTCGCCGGCATCTCGTAGCGCTCCAGCAGGGGATAGGCGACTTCGGCGTTGTCGCGCCAGCCATCGTCGAAGGTCAGGGCCACCCGGGGCCGGTCGCCACCGGGGAACTCCAGCAGGTGCTGCAAGGGCACGCAGTCGAAGTGCCGGCGCAGCCAGCGCAGCAGGTGTTGGAAATGCTCCTGGCCGATACACAGCGGCGCTCGATGGGGCAGGCTGGCGGCCGCGGAATCCGCCAGCACCCGGTGCAGCATCAGCACCACTCCGGCTTCGCTCAGGCGGACACGGCCGAGGCTGTGCAGATAGGCGCTGCCCAGCAGGCGCTTGAAGGATTGTTTGATGGCCATGTCAGCGGTTCTGTTGTGGGTTCCACAGGGCGTAGCGCTGCCCGCGGAGAAATTGCCAGAGGCCCATGCTCATGCCGGCCAGGGTCACCAGCACGAAGCCGGCGAGACGAAATACCTTGGGCAGGCGCCCACGACTGTCCAGCAGCCCCAGCACGCCGGCCGCGTAACCCAGCAGTTGGGCCGCCAGGCCCAGGCTGTAGAAGGCGCCGGCGTTCCACAGCCACAGATTGCACAGCAGCAACGGCAGCAACAGCACCGGGGCCAGGCGGCGGATCAGCTTGTGGCTGATCAGGGCAATGGCGTAGGCACCGTGGCGCAAGGGGTTCATCAGCTCGCGGCGCTGAGCCAGACTCTGCAGGCCGCCGACCGTGACCCGCAGGCGCCGCCGATACTGCTTGCCGGCTTCGTCCACGCCCTGATCCAGGACCTGAGCCTCCTCCACATAGACGATGCGTTTGCCCGCCACCGGGGCGCAGGTGCTGATGAAAAAGTCATCGTTGACCTCGGCAGGAATCCGCTGGAACAGCTCCCGGCGCAGGGCCAGCAGCGCGCCGTCGGCGGAGACCATGCAGCCGGTGCGGTTCTCGGCCTGGCGCAACCAGGCTTCGTAGTGCCGGTACAGGCTGTCGCCCAGGCTCAGGTTGTGCCCCGGGTTGGGGATGATCATGTGCCCGCCGCAGGCGCCGACCTGTGGATCGGCCAGGGGCGCCAGGAGCTTGCCCAGGGTGTCGCCGGACCATTGGTTGTCGGCGTCGGTGAACACCAGGATGTCGTTGCGTGCCAGTTCCACCGCGGCGTTCAGGGCTCCGGCCTTGCCCACCCGCGGCAGGTCCAGGACCAGCACCCGCGAGTCACGCACCGCCAGGGCGGTGGCCACGGTGTCGTCGCTGGAGCCGTCGCTGGCGAGGATGATCTGCAGGTCCGTGGCCGGGTAGTCCTGTTGCAGCAAGGTGCGCAGCTTGTGCTCGATGTGCGGGCCTTCGTTGTGGGCGGCGATGATCACGCTGACCGACAGCGGCTCGCCCGCTTGCAGCGGACGCGGCCGCACGAACAGGCTGAGCAGGGCCAGCAGTACGGGATAACCGATCCAGGCATAGAAGGGCAGTAACAGGCACAGCCAGAAAATTGTTTTAGCCACGGTCAGGTCTCACGACAGAACGGTTGAACAGACCCTGAACCAGGGCCACGGCGCCCAGGTGCAGGCGCACCCAGTGCAGCAGCCAGAGTTGCAGGACAAACAGCGGATCGCGCTGGCGCAAGCCCTGGCGCAAGGCCAGGACCAGAGGCGCCAGGGAACCCAGCAGCAGGCACAGCGCGGCGCCGCCCGGCTGGCCCAGCAGCAGGCCGAACAACGCCAGCAGGCTCAGCAAGGCGCAGGCCAGGCACAGCAGGGGAAAGCGCAACAGACGCAGGTTGAGGCCACCCCGCTGGAGCAACTGCAGATGGCTGCCCTGGCGCCAGCGCTCCTTGCCGGCCCATTCGCCCCAACTGCCTTCGAAGCCCCAATGCAGCACCTGGGGCTCAGACAGGCTCAACTGGCGGGCGCCGGCAGCGTGCAGACGCAGACCGAAGTCCTTGTCTTCACCGGTGCGCAGGTGCTCGTCGAAGCCGCCGACCCGCTCGAACCAGACCCGTTTCAGGCACAGGTTGGGGGTCGGCATCCAGTGCAGCAGGCGCGCCTGCCGACTGCCGGCGAGGCTGCGGCGCTGCCAGGCCCGGGCGTACCAGGGCGCGCAGTCCGGGGCGGCACAGTCCAGGGCAAAGACCTCGGCGCGGTTATCCGCCAGGGTCTGTTGCCAGAGTTGCAACCAGTTGCCGGGCACCTCGATGTCGGCGTCGAGAAACGCCAGGCAATCGCCGGTGGCCACGCCAGCGCCGCGATTGCGCAAGGCCCCGATGCCCAGGCCCGGGCACAGCAACACCCGCGCCCCCAGCTCTCGGGCCCGTTGCGGCCCCTGGTCGGTGGAACCGTTGTCCACCACGATCAACTCGTAGTCGATGGCCGCAACCCGGGCCGCGAGGATCACGCTGTCCAGGGTCCGGGTGATGTGACGCGCCTCGTTGTACATGGGCACGATCACGCTGATCCTTTGCATCTTTGCCTCCCTTGGCCAGATTTGCATTTATGGGGCGGGCGCTGGCGCTGGCGCGGCTTCGGCCTCGAGCCGCAGCACGCTGGACAGGGCCAGGAAGATCCACAGGTACTTGTGGTTCGGCGCGCTGAGAAACAGCAGGAACACCGCCATGGCCAACAGGCTCAGGCCCAGGTGGGTGGCGATATCCGCCTGTTCTCGAGCGCCCCGGGCGAGGAACGCCTGGCGTGCCCGCTCGAAGTTGCGCAGGCCCATGAGCATCAGCACCACGAAGCTCAGGCCGCCGGGAATGCCCAGTTCGCTGAACAGCTCCAGGTAGGTGTTGTGGGCCCGGCGGAACAGGTCGGGCTCGTTCATGTTTTCCGAGAAGCTGCTGGCGAAGCCGGTCTGCGCGTAGTGGATCGGGAAGGTGCCCAGGCCCGAGCCCAGCAGTGGGTTCTCGCGGATCATCTGGCCGCCCACCACCAGGTAGGAGGTACGTCGGCCCAGGGAGGTGTCCGCCGAATGCGCGCCGGACTTGAGCATGCTCAGGGACTGAATCCGCGCCACGTAGTCCGCCGGCAGCACGGCGATGCCCAGGGGCACGACGATCGCCACGGCGAACATGGCGAACCCCAGGTGCTTGGGCCGCAGGCCCTTGAGCCGGTCGCGGTAGTGCCAGGCGCCGATGACCAGGGTGAACAGCACCACCAACAGACCGGAGCGCGAGTCGGTCTTGGTCATCCCGGCCATCAGGGTCAGACTGATGCCGACCCAGAACAGCCGCACTGGCCAGTAGGGCGAGCGCAGGGCGAGGAGGATCGCCGGCGGTACCGCCATGGCGATCAGCAGGGCGAAGTAGTTGGCGTCCTGCAGCAGGCCGATGGCCCGGCCGCCTACCTGGTACTTGGCGGAGATCAGCGCGATCACACAGGTGATGGCCACGCTGACCGCCAACAGGCGGCAGAGCATCAGCAGGTTGGTTTCCCGGGCGATCAGCAAGGTGACGAAGAACAGCACCAGGCCCACCGCCAGTTCCCGCAGGCTGTCCAGGGACACCATCAGGTTCTCGCTGTACATCAGGCTCAGCAGCAGGCACAGCAGGAATGGTCCCAGGGCCCGCCACAGGTTGCTGCGCAGGCGGGTGTCGGGGATCTGCCGCAACAGCAGCTTGAACAGCATGATCAGGATCAGAGAGGCCCCCAGCAGCTTGGCCCCGGAGAACGCGCTGTCCTTGAACAGGCCCTCGAAAGGCACCAGGGCGCAGATGCCCAGCAGGCCCCAGCTCGGGCGGCGATAGAGCAGGGCCAGGCCCACCAGCCCGACCACCACCAGCGGCGCCAGAAACGGCCAGGGGCTGGCAAGTAGCAGCAGGCTGGCAAGACCCAGGAAGAGGCCGAGAAAAGGGGCGGCGATCATACCGGGATGCTCTCCCTGGCCAGGCGATACAGCTCATCCCAGCTTCGGGCCAGGGTGGGCAGGTGATAGTGCTTGCGCTGGGTGACGCGGGCGGCTTGGGCCAGTTCCTCGGCCAGTGCCGGGTCATCCAGCAATTGGCCGATGCGCCGCTCCAGATCGACGCTGTCCAGGGGCTTGGCCAGCAAGCCGTTCTGCCGGTGTTGCAGGACATCGGGAATGCCCCCCACGGCAAAAGCCACCACCGGGGTGCCGGCCTGCATGGCTTCGAGCAGGATCATCGGCGTGCCTTCGGTGCGCGAACTGAGCACCAGTACATTGAGGCGCTTGAGCCAGGGCTGCATGTCTTGCTGGTAACCGGGCAACAGAATGCGCAGCGACAGCCCGGCGGCGTCGATGCGTTGGCGCAGGGCCTGGTTCTGTTCGCCGTCACCGAGCAACACCGCCTTGAGCGCAGGGCGCTGCCGGCACAGGCTGATCAGTGCGTCGAGAAACAGGTCCGGGCCCTTTTCCGCACTCAGGCGTCCGACGAAGCCCACCAGTGGCGCCATTTCGTCGCGGCGCACTTCGGCCTCCCGCAGCGGAGGCCCATCCTGATTGACCGGCAGCACCAGCCTGGGCTCCGGCAGGCCGTTGGGAATGACCCGCAGCTTGTCTTCGGCCACGCCGGCTTGCAGGTGCAACTGGGCAATGCTCTGGGCCACACAGGCCACCCGGCGCACCTGAGGGCTGCGGCACAGGCGCAGGCTGATCCAGGTGTAGAGCTTCTGTTTCAGGCTGCGCGGCGTGAAGCCGTGCTGGGTCACCACCAGGGGCAGTTGCAGACGCCGGGCACAGACCCAGGCAAACACCTGGGCCTTGAAGTTGTGGGCGTTGAGCAGGCCGGGCTGCTGCCGCAGATGGGCCAGCAGCGCCTTCAGGCAGTGGCAGTTGTGGCTCGGCACGCCGGCCTCGATGAACCGCTGCAACAAGGCTTGCGGGGCGTTGATGAACACCACCCGGTGCTGCCCCGGAGTGATCCGGCAATGATCCAGCAGCATGCGTTCGGCGCCATAGAAGCCGCCGCTGTGGATCAGGTGCACGATAGGCCGCGCGGCCAGGCTCAGGTCGTTCACTGTTTGGCCCAATACCAGGCCCAGCGCCAGGTCCAGCGTGGATAGGGGTTGACCTGCTGCTCTTCAACCGCGTTGAGCACCATCAGCACTGGCAGGCCGAGGTGATCGCTGACCTGGGCCGGGTGCTTGAAGCGGTGATCGAAGAACTCGTAGACATACCCCAGGGCAATCGCCAAAAGCAGGCCGGTGAGCAGGCCCAGGGGAATGATCAGCATCGGCTTGGGAAAGGCCGCTTCGCTGGGTTCGTAAGGCTGGCTGAGCACCCGGGCGTTGGACAGCTCGCCACTGATCAGGCGCTCGCCGCGGCTCTCTTCGTAACGCTGGGTGTAGGTGAAGAAGGCTTTGTGCAAGGCATCGATCTCGGTGTCCAGCTGGCGCAGCTTGCTCAGCACTTCCTGCAGGTCGCGAACCCGGGCCTTGTAGTCGTTGATCCGCGCGGTTTTCTGCGCGATCACCGACTGGGTGATCTGCAGGTCGCTGCTGCGCTCGCGAACACGGTTTTCCACCACCTTGAGGAACTGCGCCCGGGCCCGCACGATCTGCTCGCGCTGCTGCTGCATGGGCACGCTGTCGGAGCGATAGGTGTCGGCGGTGGTGCCGTACTGGCTGACCAGATTGGTCAGTTGCTCGCCCAGTTGCTTGATCTCGCGGTCTTCGTAAGCAACGTTGTCCACGGTGTTGGCGAAGGCGAAGGGGAAGGTGTAGTCGGTGATGCCGGCCTTGCGTGCGGCGCTCAGGTTCTTCTGCAGGTAATCCAGGCGACGCTGGTTCTCCAGGGCCTGGTCGCGGTAGCCGTTGAGGGACTGTTCCTCGGTGTTGATGGCATTGAGACGGAAGGTGATCTCTTCCTTGGGGTCGGAGGCATGAGCGGCTTCCAGCAGGGCCTGACGCTTGCCTTCCAGGTCATCCAGGCGCGACTGGTACTGGGCCTTCTTCTGTTCGTAGAAGGCTTCGGGCAGTTCGTTGGATTGCAGGTCCTGGCGGCTCTTCAGGTAGTTGGCCAGCAGGCGCTCGACGAAGCGCGTGCCTTCGGCGGCATTGGGGCTGGCGTAGACGATGGAGATCACGTTGGAGCCGGGCAGGGTGCCGATCTTCAGGTCCTTGACCGCCTGGTCGGTGAAGGCATCCAGGCTGGTGTCGCGCACCGGGTCCACGGCCAGGCCGAAGAAGCCGCGCACCGGGTTGATCACATGGTTGCGCAGCGGATCGATCAGGCCGTTGCGGATCGGCTTGACGATCAGCCTGGTCAGCAGGCCTTCGCTGCCACCGAACTGGCCTTCGCGGCGCAGCTGGTCGATGGTGTCGCGGATCAGAGTCGGCGAGCGCAGGATATTGCTCTCGGTCTCCATGTCCGCCAGGGATGGCGGGATGAACTTGTCGCTGTCCGGGGTGAGCACGGTATTGGCGTCGGTCTGGGACAGTTTCTTGGACTGCACAATGACTTCGGCGGTGATCTCGAAGCTCTGCTTGAGCACCAGCGGCAGCAACAGCGCAATCAGGGCGAAACCCAGGAACACCCGCTTGATCAGGCGTCGATTGACAAAGAACACGAGCAGGAACTCGTGCAGGTAGTTTTCGATCTTGGTCATCAAGAGGGAACTCAGTTGTTGTTCGTTTCTTTGTTGTCGACGCGGTAGCCGAAGCTGAACCCGACACCCTGGAACATGATCACGTCCGCCAGCTGCTTGCTCAGGGCGCCGGCCTTGGCCAGGCGGGTCTTGGGCACGTAGAGCATGTCGTCCGGTTGCAGGTAGGCGAACTGCAGGGCCTTGCCATCCAGCGCTGCATCGGCGTCATAGACCCGGGCTTCGACCTGATTGCCCTTGCGCCGCATGATCACCACCGAGTCCAGGCGCGCGGTGGGGCCAGCGCCCTTGGCCAGGGTCAGGGCTTCGAGCACCGAGATCGGCCGGCGGATCGGGTAGGCCCCGGGCTGGCCGACTTCGCCCATGACGAACACTTCGTTGGCGGCGGTGGTCTTGAGCAGCACATCGACGCTCACCTGTCCCACTTCCTTGGCATAGCGCTGGTTGATCAGGGTCTGCAGCTCGCTCAGGCTCTTGCCCTGCAAGGACAGGCTGCCCAACAGCGGGAAGCTGGCGCGGCCATCGGAACCCACCACGATCTCCCGGCTCAGGCCGGTGGCCGGGTTGGTCAGGCTGGTGCGCAGGTTGTCCAGCTGGGCCATGGCATGGGAGATCGAGAAGGTGATCTGCGGCTTCTTCAGGACCTTGGCGTACTGGGTTTCCAGGGCCTGGCGCGCCTGTTCGGCGGACAGCCCGGCGACCTGGATGTTGCCCACGTAGGGCATGTCGATGCTGCCGTCGGGCAGGACCAGCTTGCTGCCCCCCAGTTCCGGGGCGGTGAGGAAGCTCACGTCCACCTGATCGCCGGGCTGTACGAGGTAGCGTTGCTGGCTGGTGGTGCCGATATGGAAGATCACGTCCAGCACGTCCTGCGGGCGCAGCACCTGTTCGATGGGCATGACTTCGGTGAGCTGGGCCTGATCGGCCGGGGCACTGAGGATCTGCACCGGCATCTGCTGCGGCTCACGGTTGACGCAGCCGCCGAGGGCCGCCAGCAACGACAGGCCCAGCAGGGAAAGTCTTGGCTTGTTCATGGTTACACGGTCCTTGTGCCGGTCAGAGACGGTCATAAACCCACTTGGGCATGTAGTACTTGCGGGCGTTGAACACGCTGCCGATCAGCTTCGCCTCGGCCTGGATCAAGCGCTGCGCCGCAGCCTGGGCCACTTCCCAGCGGGTTTCCTCGCTGCGCACCACCAGCACCACACCGTCCACCTGGGTGCTCAGGGTGAGGATGTCGCCGCTGCTGTACACCGGGTCGCCGTCGATGATCACGAAGCGATAGTCCGAGGCCAGTTCCTGCAACAGTTCCTGCAGCAGTTCCGGGGTCAGGCGCTCGGCGTATTGCTGGCGACGGCCCAGGGGCAGCAAATCGAAGCCCAGTTCATCGCTACTTTCGATGCACGCCGCCAGGAGCGGCGGGGTTTCGGCCAGGGCCAGATCGAGAAAGCCCGGACGCTCGCCAAGGTTCAGGCGCCGGGTCAGGCTGTTGTCCGAAAGGCTGGTGTCCACCAGCAGTACCCGGCCGCGGCTGGTGCGGGCCAGTTCACTGGCCATGCTCAAGCTGCTGCTGGTGATGCCGCTGTTGCGGTTGGCCGCCGTCAGCAGGATCACCCGCAGTTCTTTGTCGAGCACGGTCACCGCCAGGTTGCTTTCGCTGGGACGCTGGATCTTCAGACTGGCAAAGGTTGCTGCCGCCATTTCAACTTGCTCCATGGCCATTGAGGACCTTGAAAGGGGTTTTGATCAGGATCTTCAGGTCGAGCCAGGGGCTCTGCTGGAAGATGTAGGTCATGTCGAGGGTGACCCGACCGTCGAAGTCCACGTCGCTGCGTCCGGACACTTGCCACAGGCCGGTGATCCCGGGGTAGATGCTCAGGCGGCCGAGGTGGTGTTCCTTGTAGGTCTGGGCGTGGAACGAGGTGGGGCGCGGGCCGACGATGCGCATCTGGCCGAGCACCACGTTGATCAGGTTCGGCAACTCGTCGAGGCTGGTGCGCCGCAGGAAGCCACCGATGCCGGTGATCCGCGGGTCGCGATCGATCTTGAAATCCACCGAATCCGGGCCGTGCTTGTTCAGGTGGCGCACCGAGTCCTTCAAGGCTTCGGCGTTGACCACCATGGTGCGGAACTTGTACATGCCGAAGCGCCGACCACGAAAACCGGTGCGCAGCTGCACGAAGAACACCGGCCCGGGGCTGGTGAGCTTGATCAACAATGCGATCGTCAACAGCACCGGCGACAGCAGCACCAGCAGCGTGGCCGCCAGCAGCGCCGAGGTCAGGCGCTTGCTGCGCGACAGGGTCCAGGGCCGCCCGCCGTCGCGGCCACTGATCCAGCCGTGCTGTTGCAGCTCGATGGCGGCCTGGACCTTGCGCCGGAACGGATCGTTGCGCCGGTCGATGCGAGCAGGCGCCGGCACCTCGATTGCAGGCGATGAGAAGGGTCTTTCCATATCCACCGGGAATACTTCCATTGCAAATGGTTGGGTAAAAACGCCCAGGGGCGTGGGCTCAGGGCGCGCCGCCCGGGTAGTAGCTCAGGTACCACTGGACGAAATGCTTCAGGCCTTCCTCCAGGGTCACCTGGGGGCCGAAACCGGTGAGGTTTTCCAGGGCGCTGACGTCGGCGCAGGTGTTGAGCACGTCACCGGGCTGCAGAGGCAGGTACTCCACCTGGGCCTGGCGCCCGAGGAGTTTTTCCAGGGTCGCCACGTACTCCTTGAGTTCCACCGGGCGCTGGCCGCCGATATTGAACAGACGCCAGGGCGCCATGCTGGTGGACGGGTCCGGTTGCTCGCGGTCCCACAGCGGGTCGCGTACCGGCGGCTTGCCCAGCAGGCGCACCAGCGACTCGACGATGTCGTCGACATAGGTGAAGTCGCGCTGGTGCAGGCCGTAGTTGAACAGCTTCAACGGCCGGCCCTGGCTGATGGCATCGGCGAACAGGATCGGCGACATGTCCGGCCGGCCCCAGGGACCGTAGACGGTGAAGAAGCGCAGGCCGGTGGCCGGCACCCCGAACAGGTGGCTGTAACTGTGGGCCATCAGTTCGTTGGCTTTCTTGCTCGCCGCATACAGCGACAGCGGGTGGTCGACGTTGTCGCTGACCTTGTACGGCGTTTGCTGGTTGGCCCCGTACACCGAGCTGGAAGAGGCGTAGATCAGGTGCTCCACCGGGTAGCGTCGGCACATTTCCAGCAGGTTGAGGAAGCCTGAGAGGTTGCTGTCCAGGTAGGCCTTGGGATTTTCCAGGGAGTAGCGCACCCCGGCCTGGGCGGCGAGGTTGATCACCACCTGGGGCCGGATCTCGGCGAACAGCCGCTCCAGGCCCTCGCTGTCCGCCAGGTCCAGGCGTTGCAGGGGGAAGTGCCCCGCTTGCTGTTCGACCCAGCGCACCCGGTCGCGTTTGAGCTGGGGGTCGTAGTAGTCGTTGAAATTATCCAGTCCGGTGACCTGATGCCCATCCTTGAGCAAACGCAGTGCGGTATGGGCGCCGATGAAGCCGGCGGCCCCGGTGATCAGGATATTCATGCGCGCAACGCCTCCGGGACGCGGTAGGGCAGGCCGATGCTCAGGTAATGCAGGCCGGCGTCCGCTGCCTGTTGCGGGTTGTACAGGTTGCGGCCGTCGACGATCAGGCGATCGCTGAGGGTGTCGTGCAGCAGCTTGAAGTCCACCACGCGAAAGGCTTTCCACTCGGTGCAGATCACCAGGGCGTCAGCGCCTTGCAGGGTGTCGTCGCGGGTCGCGCACAGCTGCAGGTCGTCGCGGTAGCCGTACAGCCGTCGGCATTCGGTCATGGCTTCCGGGTCGTAGGCATGGACCTTGGCTCCGGCCTGCCACAGCGCTTCCATCAGGTAGCGGCTGGTGGCTTCGCGCATGTCATCGGTGTTGGGTTTGAAGGCCAGCCCCCACAACGCAATGACCTTGCCCTTGAGGTTGTCCCCCAAGTGCGCCTTGAGCTTGCGAAACAGCACATGGCGCTGCTGTTCGTTGACGTCGCGCACGGTCTTGAGCATATGCGGCTCCAGCCCGTGGCTTTCTGCGGTGTGGATCAGCGCCCGCAGGTCCTTGGGGAAGCACGAGCCGCCGAAACCGGCCCCGGGGTAGATGAAGTGGTAGCCGATGCGCGGATCGGCGCCGATGCCCTTGCGCACCGCGTTGATGTCCACCCCCAGGCGTTCCGCCAGGTTGGCCATCTCGTTCATGAAGCTGATACGGGTGGCGAGCATCGCGTTGGCGGCGTACTTGACCAGCTCGGCGCTGCGGTTATCCATGAACATCAGGCGGTCATGGTTGTGGTTGAACGGTGCATACAGCTCGCTCAACTGCTGGCGCGGCCGCTCGTGGGAGCAGCCGACGACGATCCGGTCCGGACGCATGCAGTCGGCCACCGCCGAGCCCTCCTTGAGGAACTCCGGGTTGGAGGCCACGTGCACTCGCAGCTGGGATTTGCCCAGGTCCGCCAGTTGTTCGGCGACAGTCTCGATCACCAGGTCGGCCGTACCCACCGGCACGGTGGACTTGATCACCAGGGTCTTGTCGCTGTGCATCAGACAGGCAATGTTGCGGGCCACCGCCAGGACATGGTCCAGGTCCGCCGAGCCGTCTTCGTTGGAGGGAGTGCCGACCGCGATGAAAATCACCTGGCCGTGGCCCACTGCATCGCTGGCCTGGGTGGTGAAATGCAGTCGGCCGGCCTTTTGATTCTCTTCGATCAGGGTCGCCAGACCCGGCTCGTGAATCGGAGGAATGGAACGTTGCAGCTGGGCAATCTTATGGCTGTCGATATCGACACAGACCACGTTGTGCCCGACATCGGCGAGGGCAACTGCTTGCACCAGACCGACATAGCCAGTACCAAAAACGCTGACTTCCAAGGGAACGACCTCGTCCATGATGAGTGTTGGGTGAGAGAGTTACTCACCTTCTTTAAAAGGCGTATGGCACATGGCCGCTATCACGCTCTTTTTTTGACACTACCATAGGTGCGAGACGTTTAATTGACGTTTTGCGGTGTTACATAAATGACACAGGTGCTTTCATTGATTTTTATATTGGTAAAAACATCAATAAAAACAATATCTTAGGATTGCTCATGATGGTCATCATGGAAAGCGTCAAATACTTGATCAGGTGTTCAGAAAAAATAATAAAACCGACGAACGGTAGATAAAAATCACAAAAAGATGATGCTTTTTCGCCACTATCGACTACGGCACTGTCCTCGTCAGGTGGCTTTCTGATCATGGCGTCAGGTTTTTTGACAGGTTTTTTCGTGGCAAAAATTAGCGAAATTGATAGGTTTTTTCCTGATTATGCCTGCTTTGTGGCGTAGAGGAATGGCTGCCGGCGCTGCGACCGAGGAGTCAGACTAAAGTCGAGTTGGGGTGGGTGGGGCCATCTGCCATCATTGGCGGTCTTCATTGATTCAATCAATTCAACTTGTGATCGCTGATTCGCAGGATGGATTTCACCTGGGTCTTTCTTTACCTCGCGTCACTGATTTTCTGCTGGAGCCCGTTCATGCGTCCCCCTTTTCCTTTACTCAATCCGTGCCCACTCCTGGGCCTCGGAGCGGTCGTCCTGTGCGCAGGATTTGCCCCGCTGGCCCAGGCCGACGGCTTTTTCGAGGACAGCAGCGCCAAGCTGGAGTCACGCACGGTCTACTTCAATCGGGATTTTCGCGACGGTCACACCAGCACTGACCAGGGCGCTTCCAAGCGTGAAGAGTCGGCCCAGGGTTTCATCCTCAACCTGCAATCGGGGTACACCGAAGGCACCGTGGGTTTTGGCCTGGATGCCTTGGGCATGCTGGGCATCAAGCTGGATTCCAGCCCGGACCGCAGCAACAGTGGTCTCTTGCCTTCCAGCGGACATGACCCACGGGGTTCTGCGGATCAGTACGCCAAGCTGGGCTTGACCGCCAAGGTGCGGATGTCCCAGACCGTGTTCAAATACGGGGCGCAACTGCCGGACCTGCCGTTGCTCAAGTACAACGACGGGCGCCTGCTGCCGACGATGTTCAACGGTGCCGTGCTCACCTCCAAGGAGGTCAAGGGCCTGACCCTGACGGCCGCGCGCCTGAACCAGTACACCGCCCGGGATTCCACCGATGCCCAGGACATTCGCGTGCATTGCAAGAACAAGCGCTATGCCTGCAACACCACGGCGGACCACTTCGACACCTATGGCGTGGACTACAAGTTCAATGAGCGCCTGACCGGCCAGTATCACTACGCCGAACTGGAAGACATCTACCGCCAGCATTTTGTCGGCCTGTTGGCCAACCAGCCGCTGGGCCCCGGCGTATTGAAGGGCGACCTGCGCCTGCTCAAGAGTGCCGACAGTGGCGCCGAGCGCGCCGGCAGCATCGACAACCGTGCCTTGAGCACCCTGCTTGGCTACAGCCTGGGCGGCCATGTGTTCAGTGCCGGCTGGCAGCGTATGTATGGCGACAACTCGATGCCTTACCTCGATGGCAGCAACCCGTACCTGGTGAACTACGTCCAGGTCAACGACTTCGCCGCGATCCAGGAACGTTCCTGGCAACTGCGCTACGACTACGACTTCAAGGCGCTCGGCCTCAATGGCTTGAGCTTCCTGACCCGTTACGTCAGCGGTGACCACATCAAGGTGCCGGGCAGCCTGCGTGAAGGTCGTGAGTGGGAGCGCGACAGCGAGCTCAAGTACGTGGTGCAGAGCGGCACCTTCAAGGACGTGAGCCTGCGCCTGCGCAACGCCACTTACCGCAGCAACTACCAGAAGATTGCCCGTGACATGGACGATACCCGCCTGATCGTCAGCTACAACTTCTCGCTGCTCTGACCAAGGCCCAGGAAAAGCACCACGGTGGCACTGAATGTTGCAGGCGCTGGCTTGCCAGCGAAGGCGTCGCCCGAATCGGCGCAAGGCTGACGGGCGTCTTCGCCGGCAAGCCGGCTCCTACGGATTGTGGTGAGCTGTAGGAGCTGGCTTGCCAGCGAAGGCGGCGCCTAGAGTTGATGGCGGTAGGGCAGGTCGGGACCGGTCTTGCTGCAGGTGAGGGCCGCGGCGCGCACGGCAAAGCGCAATTGGGCGTCGATCTGTTCGCGGCTCAGCCGTTCCAGGCCTTGCGGTGAATCCAGCCCGTGCTCGGTGAGCCAGGCGATCAACGCCGCCTGGAAGGTGTCACCGGCGCCCACGGTGTCGGCCACCTGCACCTGGGGCGAGGCCACCGACCAGCTGCCATGCCGTGCACTGAATACTGTGGCGCCCTGGCTGCCACGGGTCAGGAACACCAACTGCGCATGCTCTTGCAGCCAGCCCTGGATCAGTTCCTCGGGCGCCTGCCCGGGATACAACTGGGCCAGGTCTTCGTCGCTGACCTTGATCAGGTCGGCATGCTGCACCAGTTCACCGATACGTTGACGCCACAGCTGGATATCCGGCTGCGGGTTGAGGCGCACATTGGGATCGAGACTGATCAGGCGCCGCCCCCGCTCGCGGCGCACCAGGGTCAGCAGGGTGTCGGCAATCGGTTGCACCACCAGGGAAAACGAGCCGATATGCAAGCCGCGCACGCTCGGGTCCAGCTCCGGCAAGTGCTCCTGCAGAAGCTGGCGATCGGCACAGCCTTCGCCACGGAAGCTGTAGTGGGGCGAGCCGTCGGCGCCGACCGCCACCATGGCCAGGGTGGTGGGGGCGTCGAACTCGTGCAGGTATCGGGTGTTCACCCCTTCGTCCTGCAGCACCCGTCGCAGGCGCTGGCCCAGGTAATCCCGGGACAGCCCGGCCAGCAGCGCCACGTCAATGCCCAGGCGGCGCAGGCCCAGCGCTACGTTGAAGGGTGAGCCCCCGGCAATGGCCTGGAACTGCACTTTATTGGCTTGGGTACTTGCGTCATCGACGCTGAAAAAATCGAACAGTGCTTCGCCACACACCAGATACATAGTCATTCGCTCTTCAAAGGGTTGCCAGATGCTGTTGATAGCGTTCATACGCGGTCTCGTAGGCCTTCACCTGTTCGGCCCGGGGCCAGGTCTGGCTGTCGAGGTCGAGGCTCACGCAGCGTTCACAGAGTTGCGCCAGGCTAAAGGCCGGGTCCGTTTGCCGTCCATGGCACCAGGCGGCCTGGATCGCCGCACCCAGGGCGGCGGCTTCGGCTTCGCGGGTGCAGATCACCGGGGTGTGCATGATATCGGCGACCATCTGCCGCCACAGCGGACTTTTTGAGCCGCCGCCGATCAGGCGGATGCTCTGGCTTTGCAAACCATTGGCCCGCAGCAGGTCGAGGCCGTAGCGCAGGCCGAAGGTGGTGCCCTCCAGCACCGCGCGGCACAGGTTGGCCTGGGTCAGGTTGTCCAGGGTCATGCCCTGCAGGCTGCCACGGGCGTGGGGCAGGGCGGGGACCCGCTCGCCATTGAAGAACGGCAGCAGGCACAAGCCCTCGGCGCCGATCGGCGCCTGGCCCGCCAAGCGGTTGAAGCTGTCCAGGTCCAGGTCCAGCAGTTGCCGCACCAGGGTGGTGGCGTTGGTCAGGT
The DNA here is from genome assembly GCF_045013505.1 of Pseudomonas sp. JDS08PS003. Classification (NCBI taxonomy): domain Bacteria; kingdom Pseudomonadati; phylum Pseudomonadota; class Gammaproteobacteria; order Pseudomonadales; family Pseudomonadaceae; genus Pseudomonas; species Pseudomonas sp. JDS08PS003. The sequence goes on along the minus strand of NZ_CP120724.1, from coordinate 3,741,753 downwards.
TCATGGTGCAGACCAGCGGCAGCCAGCCACCGCTGGAAGAGCAGAAGGACGCCACCGACCCATGGCTGACCAGCGGCTGCTCGGCATAGGCATACAGGGTGCCGGAAGAACCCAGGCTCATGGTGATGATGCCGGGCTCGATAGTGCCGGTGCCGATAGCCCCGAGCATGTTGTCGCCACCGCCGCTGGCCACCAGGGCCTGGGGGTTGATGCCCAGGAGCCCGGCTATCTGCGGCAGTATCCGACCCACCGGCTGCTGGGCCTGGATCAGTTCCGGCAAGGCACGTTCCAGGCGTCCGTCGGGGTCGATATGGGCCAGCAGGGCCCGGTCCCAGTCACGGCTGCGGACATTGAAGTAACCGGTGCCGGAGGCGTCGCCGTATTCGCTGCAGCAGCGCCCGGTCAGCCAGAAGTTGAGGTAATCGTGGGGCAGCAGGATATGGGCGATGCGCTGGAACACGGCGGGGTGCTGCTCCCGGGTCCACAACAGCTTCGACAGGGTGTAACCCGGCGCCAGGGCGATACCCAGGCGCTCCAGGGAGCCTTGCTCGCCCCCCAGGTGATCCAGCAGGCGCTGGTTCTCGGCCACGGTTTCGGTGTCGCACCAGAGCTTTGCCGGGCGTAGCACCTGGCCCTGATCATCCAGCAGCACCAGGCCGTGCTGCTGGCCGGAGACCGCGAGGCCAAGAATGTCCCGGCCATCGACTCCGGCCGCTTGCAACGCCTGGTGGGTGGCACTGATGCAGGCTTGCAGCCATTGTCCGGTGTCCTGCTCGCGACGGCCGTTGGCGCCGCTGATCAGGCTGTGGGGCGCGGCGCCCAGGCCCAGGACGGCGCCGCTCTGGCTGTCGAGGATCAGGGCCTTGGTGCCTTGGGTGCCACAATCGATACCCAGGTACAGCGCGGCGGTGCTCATCATGCGCTCCGTGATGGACGCGCCGGCTTCACCAGCAGGCGTTCCAGGGTCTGGCTGACGCCGTACTCGCGCAGACTGTTGAAGCAGCGCTCAAAGGCTTCGACGAACTCGGCGGACCTGGGAATTGCTGGGCCGAAGATTTCCTCCACCCCCAGCAGGCGCTGGGTCAGCAGGGTATCGTCCGCCACCAGGGCCTGGCAGAACTCGGCCCGTGGATCGGGAATCCTGTAGCTCACGCCGTTTTCGTCCACGCCCCGCAGGTACAGGGCCCAGGCGGCGACCACCAGGGCCGCGCGTTCGGTATCGCGGCCATCGGCGATCAGGCGGTTGAGGGTCGGCACGGTGAACTTGGGAAACTTCGACGACCCGTCGCTGCACACCCGCTCCAACTGGTCGGCGATGGCCTGATTGGAAAAGCGCTGGACCAGCGTGTCCTTGTAGGCCGCCAGGTCAATGCCCGGCACCGGCGCCAGTTGCGGGGTCACGTCCAGGTCCATGTAGGCGCGCATGTAGGCGACGAACAGCGGATCGTTCATGGTTTCGTAGACGAAGCGGTAACCCTTGAGAAAGCCCAGGTAGGTCAGGGCCAGGTGGCTGCCGTTGAGCAGCTTGATCTTCATCTCTTCGTAGGGCGTGACGTCGTCGGTGAACTGCACGCCCACCTGTTCCCAAGCCGGGCGGCCGTTGACGAACTTGTCTTCCAGGACCCACTGCACAAAGGGCTCGCACACCACCGGCCAGGCGTCGTCGATGCCGTGCTGGTCGTGCAGTTGCAGACGGTGAGCGGTGCTGGTCATGGGGGTGATGCGGTCGACCATGGCATTGGGAAAGCTCACCTGGGTGGCGATCCAGTCGTGCAGGTCGGCGTCGCGCCGGGCGGCAAAGGCCAGCAGCGCCTTGCGGGTCACGGCGCCGTTGTGGGGCAGGTTATCGCAGGACATCAGGGTGAAGGCCGCAATGCCCGCGGCGCGACGCTTGGCCAGGGCGGCACAGAGGAAGCCGAACACGGTGCGTGGCTGCTGGGGATAGGCCAGGTCGTGCTGGATCTGCGGCAGGTGGATCATGAACTCGCCGCTGCTGTCATCGATGCAGTAACCACCCTCGGTGATGGTCAGGGAGACGATGCGGATCTGTGGGCTGGCCAGCTTGTCGATCAGCGCTTGGGGGCCGTCTTCGGCCAGCAGCATCTGGCTGATGGAACCGATCACCCGCACTTCATGGTCGTCACCGTCCCCCAGTTCGAACAGGGTGTAGAGGCAGTCCTGGCCCGCCAGGTCGTCCCGGGCGCGGCGGTCTTCGGGACGCAGGCCGACCCCGCAGATACTCCAGTCCAGGCCCCAGCCCTGGTTCATCAGGGCGTCGGTGTAGTAGGCCTGGTGCGCCCGGTGAAAACCGCCGACGCCGATGTGCACGATGCCCTGGCGGGTGTCGGCGGCACTGTAGGCAGGCACCTGCACCTGGGACGGGAGCTGGTTGAGGTTGAAGCGATTGAGTTTCATGCATGGGCTCTCGGTAATCAGGCGGCGGCGCGCAGGGAACGGGGAACAGCGACGCCTTGGGCATCGAACAGGTGGCAGTGCTCCGGGTCCAGGCGCAGGTGCAACTGCTCGCCGTAGCGGCTGGCCAGATCGCCGCGGATGCGCAGGGTCAGTGCCTCGCCGGAGGCGCTGAGCACATGGCAGAAGGTGTCGCTACCCAGGCGCTCGGCAACATCGGCGGTGACGTGCAGGCTGCCGGGGCCGGGCTCGCCCAGTTCCAGGTGTTCGGGACGGATGCCCAGGGTCACCAGGCTGCCGACCTGGAGCTGCGGATGGCTTTGGCTCAGGCGCAGGCGTGCCCCGGCCTGCAGTTGCACCTCGCAACCCTGACCGTCCACCTGGCTGACGCTGCCCTTGAGAAAGCCCATCTTCGGCGTGCCGAGAAAGCCTGCGACAAACAGGTTGGCGGGGTGGTGATAGAGCTCCAGGGGCGAACCCACCTGTTCCACCCGACCGCCGTTGAGCACCACTACCTTGTCCGCCAGGGTCATGGCTTCGACCTGATCGTGGGTCACGTAGATCATGGTGGCCTGCAGCTCCTTGTGCAGGCGTGCCAGCTCCAGGCGCATCTGCACCCGCAGTGCGGCGTCGAGATTGGACAGGGGTTCGTCGAACAGGAAAATCTTCGGGTTGCGCACAATGGCCCGGCCGATGGCCACGCGCTGGCGCTGGCCGCCGGAGAGTTGCTTGGGCTTGCGTTCGAGCATCGGACCCAGTTCGAGAATGCGCGCCGCTTCATCGACCTTCTTCTGCACCTGGGCCTTGTCGACCCCGGCCAGGTCCAGGGCGAAGGACATGTTCTTGCGCACGCTCATGTGCGGGTACAGGGCGTAGGTCTGGAACACCATGGCCAGGTCGCGCTTGGCCGGGCTGACTTCGGTGATGTCGCGCCCGTCCAGTTCGATGCTGCCGCCGCTGACTTCCTCCAGGCCGGCAATCAGCCGCAACAGGGTGGACTTGCCGCAGCCCGAGGGGCCGACGAACACCACGAATTCCTTGTCGTTCACCTCAAGGTCGATGCCCTTGATGATGGAAAAGCCTTCGAAGCCTTTTTGCAGATTGTTGATTTTCAGATGGGCCATGACGGGCCTCCACTTTGAATGGGTTATTTCACTGCGCCGAAGGACAGGCCGCGCACCAGTTGCTTCTGGCTGATCCAGCCGAAGATCAGGATCGGCGCGCAGGCCAGGGTCGAAACCGCCGAGAGCTTGGCCCAGAACAGCCCTTCGGGACTGGAGTAGGACGCGATCAGCGCGGTCAGCGGGGCGGCATTGGAGGAGGTCAGGTTGAGCGACCAGAAGGCTTCGTTCCAGCACAGGATCAGTGACAGCAGCGCGGTGGAGGCCAGGCCGCCCTTGGCAATGGGCATAAGCACCCGCAGCATCTCCTGGGCCAGGGTGGCGCCGTCCAGGCGAGCGGCTTCGAGGATGTCCCGGGGGATGTCCTTGAAGTAGGTGTAAACCATCCACACCACGATCGGCAGGTTGATCAGGGTGTAGATCAGGATCAGCGCGATGCGGGTATCCAGCAGGCCGAAACTCTTGGCCAGGAGGTAGATGGGCATGAGCACCCCCACCGGTGGCAGCATCTTGGTGGAGAGCATCCACAGCAGGGTGCGCTTGGTGTTGCGGGTCTCGTAGAAGGCCATGGAGTAGGCCGCCGGCACCGCGATCAGTAGGCACAGAGCCGTGGCGCTGAAGGAGATCACCACCGAATTCCAGGCGAAGGACAGGTAATTGCTGCGTTCGTTGATGTGCAGGTAGTTCTCAAGCGTTGGCGTGAAGATGAACTGCGGCGGTGTGGCGAAGGCATCGATCTCGCTCTTGAAGCTGGTCAGCACCATCCAGAAGATCGGGAAGAAGATCAGGATCGCGATGGCCCAGGCCAGGGTGCCCAGTAGCAGGCTTTGCAGGCGTCGGGATTGTTGCAGGGTCATGGCGGGCACCTCAGCTCTGGTCAGTCAGGTTCTTGCCGATCATCCGTACCAGGATGATCGCGGCGATATTGGCGATGACCACGGCGATCAGGCCGCCGGCGGAAGCCATGCCCACGTCGAACTGCACCAGCGCCTGGTTGTAGATCAGGTACGCCAGGTTGGTCGAGGCGTAGCCCGGGCCGCCGTTGGTGGTGGTGAAGATTTCGGCGAAGACCGAGAGCAGGAAGATGGTTTCGATCATCACCACTACGGCGATGGGGCGCGCCAGGTGCGGCAGGGTCAGGTGCCAGAAGATTGCGATGGGGCCGGCACCGTCCAGGCGCGCGGCCTCTTTCTGTTCCTGGTCCAGAGACTGCATGGCGGTCATCAGAATCAGGATGGCGAACGGCAGCCACTGCCAGGAGACAATGATGATGATCGACAGCAGCGGGTAGTGGGCCAGCCAGTCCACCGGCTGGGCGCCGAACAGTTTCCACAGCGCTGCCAGAATCCCCGAGACCGGGTGCAAGATCAGGTTCTTCCAGATCAGTGCGCCCACCGTGGGCATGATGAAGAACGGCGAGATCAGCAGTACCCGGACAATGCCCCGGCCGAGGAACTCGCTGGCCTCCAGCAGGGCGCTGATCAGCACCCCGAGTACCACGCTGATCAGCAGCACGCTGCCCACCAGCAACAGGGTGTTGGTGGCTCCGGGCACAAAGCCCGAATCGCTGAGGAAGTAGCTGAAGTTCTCCAGGCCCACGAACTGGTTTTCGCCGGGGTACAGCAGGTTGTAGCGGATCAGCGAAAAATACAGGGTCATGCCCAGGGGCACGACCATCCACAGCAGCAACAGCGCCACCGAGGGGCTGACCAGGAACCAGCCGGGGTTGGCCAGGCGACGCTTGCGGGGGGCCGCCTGCGCTTGCAGATGGAGCTTGGCAGTCGAGGTATTCATGGTGATCACAACCCGTTGGGTACAAGAGTGCGCGACAGCGCGCTGGCGTTGCCGGCGGACGGTAGGAGCTGGCTCGCCAGCGAAGGCGTGCTCAAGGGCCACGCAAGGTTCACAGGCCCCTTCGCCGGCAAGCCGGCTCCTACAGGAAGCGCCGGGTTATTTGGGGTAGCCGGCGCGCTTCACTTCCCGCTCGGTGGTCTGCTGCGCCGCTGCCAGGGCCTGGTCCACCGTGGTCTGGCCGATCAGCGCCGCGGAAAACAGCTTGCCGACCTGGGTGCCAATGGCCTGGAACTCGGGAATGGTCACCAACTGGATGCCGATGTAGGGCACCGGCTTGAGGGTCGGCTTGCTCGGGTCCACCGCCTTCAGCGATTCCAGGGTGATTCGGGCGAACGGCGCGGCGCTCATGTAGGCCTGGCTGTAGGTGGAGGCGCGGGTGCCCGGTGGCACGTTGGCGATGCCGTCCTTCTCGGCCACCAGGGCTGCGTATTCCTTGGAGGTGGCCCAGGTGGTGAAGGTCTTCGCGGCGTCCTTGGCCTTGGAACTGGCGGGGATCGCCAGGGACCAGGAATACAGCCAGGCGCTGCCCTTGTCGGTGACCTGATGCGGCGCGTAGGTAAAGCCCACGTGCTCGGCGACCTTGCTCTGGCTCTTGTCGGTGACAAAGGAGCCGGCCACGCTGGCGTCGACCCAGATCGCGCACTTGCCGCTATTGAACAGCGCCAGGTTTTCATTGAAACCGTTGCTCGAGGCCCCGGGCGGGCCGGACTTCTTCATGTTGTCGACATAGAAGCTCAGGGCGTTCTTCCATTCAGGCCCGGCGAACTCGGGCTGCCATTGTTCATCGAACCAGCGTGCGCCGTAGCTGTTGGCCAGGGTGGTGATCAGGGCCATGTTCTCGCCCCAGCCGGCCTTGCCCCGCAGGCACAGGCCGTACTGTTCCTGTTCGGGCTTGTTGAGCTTGGCGGCGAATTCGCCGATCTGCTCCCAGGTCGGCCGCTCCGGCATGCTCAGTCCGGCCTCCTTGAACAGGTCGGTACGGTAGTAGGTCATGGAACTTTCGGCATAGAACGGCAGGGCGTAGAGGGTGCCCTTGACCGACAGCCCTTCACGGACCGAAGGGAAGACATCGTCCAGGTCATAGGCCGCGGGCAGGTCCTGCATCGGTTGCAGCCAGCCCTTGGCGCCCCAGAGCGCGGCTTCGTACATGCCGATGGTGAGTACGTCGAACTGACCGCCCTGGGTGGCGATGTCGGTGGTCAGGCGCTGGCGCAGGACGTTTTCTTCCAGCACCACCCAGTTCAGCTTGATCTCCGGGTGCTGGCTCTCGAAGGTTTTCGACAGCCGTTGCATGCGGATCATGTCACTGTTGTTGACGGTGGCGATGGTCAGGGTCTGGGCGCCGAAGGTGATGCTGCTGAGGGTCATGCAGGTGCTGAGGAGCAGGGCTTGGGTGCAAGTTTTCATCGGTCACTCCACTTCTGCGCCAGTGCTGGCGACAGAAGGACGGTTATTGTTGTTATGTCTTCCGCCAGAGAGGAAGAATGTGGGCTGATTACAGCCCTCAAACGCGGCGCTGACAAATCGTCCATGACACTTGAATTGATACTATTTTGCACTGACGTGAGGCGGCGCTCAGGCATCGGATGCTGGTTTGCGGGGCCTGTCTCGGGTTGAACCCGCTATGGAGTCCGTGAATCCGTATCGGTTTCAAGCTGATCCGGAAGGCGACACTTAGCCCAAAGCCCACTGGCTTTTTCCCGATCACTGCCTAAGATGGCCGTCCTAACCCCAGATCCAGGAAAGCCTTGGTCCCGATGTCCGAAAAAGACACCATCTCCATGCAATTGGTGCGTGAGGCGCTGCTGCAAAGCTGCGCTCCAGGCGCGGCCACCGATGAAGTGCTGCTCAAGGTCGGCATCGACCCGGCGGGCTTGCAGCAGGGCAGGGCACGGGTCCCGGCCAGTGCCTATGCGCGGCTCTGGCGCCTGCTGGCCCGGCGTCTGGACGATGAGTTCTTCGGCATGGACCCGCGCAAGCTGAAATCCGGCAGCCTGGCCTTCCTCTGTCGCTCGGCCATGGCCCAGCCGACCCTGGCCACGGGGCTGGACTCGGTGCTGGGCTTTCTGTCGCTGATGTTCGAGCGCCTGCCGGCGCAACTGGTGCACCAGCAGAGCCTGGCGGAAATCGTCCTGCTGGAGGATGAACACGAGCCGCAGCGGGCCTTTACCTACTTCACTTACTGGATGATCGTCCACGGTGTGGCCTGTTGGCTGGCGGGCCGGCGGATTCCGATCCTGGCCATCGAACTGCGTTGCCCCCAGCCGGATTTCTGCGACGACTACCGGGTGATGTTCTCCGACAACCTGCGCTTTGACCGGCCACGCACGCGGATGATCATCGCCGCCGACTGCCTGGACCTGCCCATCAAGCGCAGCGAGGCGGAGCTCAAGCGCTTTCTGGCCCATGCCCCGGCCAATATCCTGGTGAAATACCGCGATCCCGAAAGCCTGGCCAGCCGCATCAAGCAGCAACTGCGGCAACTGCCGGGGGAACAGTGGCCGGAAAGTGAAAGCCTGGCCCAGAGTCTGTGCATGTCCGCCTCGACCCTGCGCCGGCGCCTGGCGGAAGAGGGCCAGAGCTACCAGGCCCTCAAGGACAGCGTGCGCAAGGAACTGGCGATTGTCTGGCTGGCGGAGCCGCAACTGAGTTTCGCCGAAATAGCCGGGCGCCTGGGGTTTGCCGATACCAGCTCGTTCTACAAGGCGTTTCGCAAATGGTCCGGTTCCAACCCCGGACACTACCGTAGCCTGATCCTCAACGACCCGGACCTCTCGTAGGAACCGGCTTGCCGACAAAGGGGCCGCGCGCCCTGCGCCGCCCCGGCCGACGCCTTCGCTGGCAAGCCAGCTCCTACAGCAGTCAGATACACCGTGCAGCTCCCCGTAGGAGCCGGCTTGCCGGCGAAAGGGCCCTTGAGCCTTGCGCCGCCCCGGCCGACGCCTTCGCTGGCAAGCCAGCTCCTGCAGCAGTCAGATACACCGTGCAGCTCCCCGTAGGAGCCGGCTTGCCGGCGAAAGGGCCCGCAAGCCTCGCACCACCCCGCGCTGCCCCAGCAATCTCGCCGGGGCAGCGCGGGCGCTTGGCCAAACCGGTCACGCAACTTGATAGCTTTGACCATTGTTCCGCGAGGGCTCTGGCGCCAGTATTTCCCTGATTTTCATGAGGTTCCCATCCTAATAAGAACAGTGAGGGATTCTGGCAATGCGCAACTACTTGTCCGCTATCAAAGAGTTCAACTATCAGCACACCGTCGAGGCAGCCCTGGCGGGCTCGCTGTCGGCACTCAATGCCTGTGTCGAATGTTGTGACCGGCATGCATTGCCCGGTCGTATTGCGTTGTTCTGGGAAGGCCGGGACGGCAGCAGCGCTACCTACACCTTCACTGAACTGCAGGACCAGGCCGCACGCCTGGCCAACTTCCTCCTGGCCCAGGGGGTCGGCAAGGGCGACAAGGTCGCCGGACTGTTGCCGCGCAATGTCGAACTCTTGATCACGGTGCTTGCCACCTGGCGTATCGGCGCGGTGTACCAGCCGCTGTTCACCGCCTTTGGCCCCAAGGCCATCGAGCATCGCTTGAACAGTTCGGGGGCCAAGGTGGTGGTCACTGACGGGGTCAACCGAGCCAAGCTCTTGGAAGTCGCCGATTGCCCCACCGTCGTCACTGTGGGAGGCGCCAAGGGCCAGGGCATCGTGCGTGGCGACTTCAGTTTCTGGGCCGAGCTGGAGCAATACCCGGCCCAGTGCGAGCCGCTGCTGCTGAGCGGCGAAGACCCGTTCCTGCTGATGTTCACCTCGGGCACCACCGGCCCGTCGAAAGCCCTGGAAGTGCCGCTCAAGGCCATCGTCGCGTTCCAGAACTACACCCGCGACGCGGTGGACCTGCGACCTGAGGATGCGTTCTGGAACGTCGCCGACCCGGGCTGGGCCTACGGCATCTATTTTGGCGTCACCGGGCCCCTGGGCCTGGGCCATCCGATCACCTTCTATGACGGCCCCTTCACCCTGGAAAGTACCTGCCGGGTGATCAACAAGTACGGCATCACCAACCTCACTGGTTCACCTACGGCCTATCGCCTGTTGATTGCCGGTGGCGACCGGTTCGCCGCTTCGATCAAGGGGCGTCTGCGCATCGTCAGCAGCGCCGGCGAGCCGCTCAACCCGGAAGTGATTCGCTGGTTCGCCGAGCAACTGGACGTGGTGATCCATGACCACTACGGCCAGACCGAGCTGGGCATGGTGCTGTGCAACCACCATGGCCTGGAGCATCCGGTGCATGTGGGCGCCGCCGGTTTCGCCTCGCCGGGCCACCGCATTGTGGTGCTGGACGAAGAGTATCGGGAGCTGGGCGTGGGCCAGCCGGGGATTCTCGCCATCGACCGCAGCCAGTCGCCGATGTGCTGGTTCGCCGGTTACGCCGGGGTGCCGACCAAGGCCTTTGTCGGCGATTACTACCTCAGCGGCGACACCGTGGAGTTGAACCAGGACGGCAGCATCAGCTTTGTCGGCCGCAGCGACGATGTGATCACCACTTCCGGCTACCGGGTCGGCCCTTTCGATGTGGAAAGTGCCCTGATCGAGCACCCAGCGGTGGTAGAAGCGGCGGTGGTGGGCAAGCCCGACCCCGAGCGTACCGAGCTGGTGAAAGCCTTCGTGGTGCTCAGCGAGCAGTACCGCGCCACCCCGGAGTTGGCCGAGGAGTTGCGTCAGCACGTGCGTAAGCGCCTGGCGGCCCATTCCTACCCCCGTGAAATCGAATTTGTCAGCGACTTGCCGAAAACCCCCAGCGGCAAATTGCAGCGCTTTATCTTGCGCAACCAGGAAATCGCCAAGGCTCAAGAGGCCGCGGCGTCAACAGCTACCGCATGAACAGGATTTGAATGATGGACATTGCAAACCAGGTGTTTCTCGTCAGTGGCGGTGCGTCCGGCCTCGGTGCCGCCAGCGCCGAAATGCTCGTCGCCGCCGGCGCCAAAGTGATGCTGGTGGACCTCAACGCCGAGGCCGTGGCGGCCAAGGCCCAGCAACTGGGCTGCCAGAGCGTGGTGGCGGACATCAGCCAGGAAACGGCGGCCGAAGCGGCGGTGCAGGCCACGGTCAAGGCCTTTGGCGGCCTCAACGGGCTGATCAACTGCGCCGGCATCGTGCGTGGCGAGAAGGTCCTCGGCAAGAACGGCCCCCACGCCCTGGCCAGCTTCAGCCAGGTGATCAACGTCAACCTGATCGGCAGTTTCAACCTGTTGCGTCTGGCGGCGGCCGCCATCGCCGAAAGCACCGCCAATGCCGAAGGCGAGCGCGGGGTGATCATCAACACGGCCTCCATCGCGGCCTTCGACGGGCAGATCGGCCAGGCCGCCTATGCCGCCTCCAAGGGCGCCATCGCCAGCCTGACCTTGCCGGTGGCCCGTGAACTGGCACGTTTCGGCATCCGGGTGATGACCATTGCCCCGGGGATCTTCGAAACCCCAATGATGGCCGGCATGAGCGATGAAGTACGGGCCGGTCTGGCCGCTGGCGTGCCGTTTCCGCCACGCCTGGGCAAACCCGCCGAGTACGCCGCGCTGGTGCGGCATATCATTGAAAACAGCATGCTCAACGGCGAGGTGATCCGTCTCGACGGTGCCTTGCGCATGGCCGCCAAGTAAGGAGGATTCATCATGTCCATTGCCCACGATCCGATTGTCATTGTCAGCGCCGTCCGCACCCCCATGGGCGGTTTCCAGGGTGAACTCAAAGGCCTGAGCGCTCCGCAACTGGGGAGCGAGGCCATCCGCGCCGCGGTACAGCGGGCCGGCATTGCGGCTGACGCAGTAGAAGAAGTGCTGTTCGGCTGCGTGCTGTCTGCCGGCCTCGGCCAGGCCCCGGCGCGCCAGGCCGCCCTGGGCGCCGGCCTGGACAAGGGCACCCGTTGCACCACCCTGAACAAGATGTGTGGTTCCGGCATGGAGGCCACCATCCTCGCCCACGACATGCTGCTGGCCGGCAGTGCCGAGGTGGTGATCGCCGGCGGCATGGAAAGCATGTCCAACGCCCCATACCTGCTGGACCGTGCCCGCAGCGGCTACCGCATGGGCCACGGCAGGGTCCTCGACCACATGTTCCTCGATGGCCTGGAAGACGCCTACGACAAGGGCCGCCTGATGGGCACCTTTGCCGAGGACTGCGCCGAGGCCAACGGTTTCACCCGTCAGGCTCAGGATGAGTTTGCCGTGGCCTCCCTGACCCGCGCCCAGCAGGCGATCAAGGACGGTCTGTTCAAGGACGAGATCGTTCCCCTGCAAGTGATGATCGGCAAGGAATCGAAGCTGATCAGCGATGACGAGCAGCCGCCCAAGGCCAAGCTGGACAAGATCGCCACCCTGAAGCCGGCGTTCCGTGACGGTGGCACGGTCACTGCCGCCAACTCCAGTTCGATCTCCGACGGTGCTGCGGCCCTGGTGCTGATGCGTCGCTCCGAAGCCGAGAAACGCGGCCTCAAGCCCTTGGCGGTCATCCATGGTCACGCGGCCTTCGCCGACACTCCTGGGCTGTTCCCTGTGGCTCCAGTGGGCGCCATCGAGCGATTGATGAAAAAGACCGGCTGGTCCTTGCAGGACGTGGACCTGTTCGAGATCAACGAAGCCTTCGCCGTGGTCAGTCTGGTGACCATGAGCAAGCTGGAAATCCCCCACGCCAAGGTCAACGTGCATGGCGGCGCCTGCGCCCTGGGCCACCCGATCGGTGCTTCCGGTGCGCGGATCCTGGTGACCCTGCTGTCGGCCCTGCGCCAGAAAGGCCTCAAGCGTGGCGTGGCCGCGATCTGCATCGGCGGTGGTGAAGCCACGGCCATGGCCGTTGAATGCCTGTAACGAGGAATCCCGATGTTGCCCAATGACGAACAACTGCAGATCAGCGACGCGGCCCGGCAATTTGCCCAGGAACGCCTCAAGCCTTTCGCCGCCGAGTGGGATCGCGAGCACCGCTTTCCCAAGGAAGCCATCGCCGAGATGGCCGAGCTGGGATTCTTCGGCATGCTGGTGCCTGAACAGTGGGGCGGTTGCGACACCGGCTACCTGGCCTATGTCATGGCCCTGGAAGAAATCGCCGCCGGTGACGGCGCCTGCTCCACCATCATGAGCGTGCACAACTCGGTGGGCTGTGTGCCGATCCTCAAGTTCGGCAATGACGAGCAGAAAGAGCGTTTCCTCAAGCCCCTGGCCAGCGGCGCCATGCTCGGGGCCTTTGCCCTGACCGAGCCCCAGGCCGGCTCCGATGCCAGCAGCTTGAAGACCCGGGCCCGCCGCGACGGCGATCACTATGTCCTTAACGGCTGCAAGCAATTCATCACCTCCGGGCAGAACGCCGGGGTGGTGATCGTGTTCGCGGTCACCGATCCGGCGGCGGGCAAACGCGGTATCAGCGCCTTTATCGTGCCCACCGATTCGCCGGGCTATAAGGTCGCGCGCATCGAGGACAAGCTCGGTCAGCACGCCAGCGACACCTGCCAGATCCTTTTCGAGGACGTCAAGGTGCCAGTGGCCAACCGCCTGGGGGAGGAGGGCGAAGGCTACAAGATTGCCCTGGCCAACCTTGAAGGCGGGCGCGTGGGCATTGCCTCGCAGTCGGTGGGCATGGCCCGGGCGGCGTTCGAAGCGGCTCGCGATTACGCCCGTGAGCGCGAGACCTTCGGCAAGCCGATCATCGAGCACCAGGCAGTGGCGTTCCGTCTGGCGGACATGGCTACCCAAATCGCCGTGGCGCGGCAGATGGTGCATTACGCTGCGGCCCTGCGTGACAGTGGCAAGCCGGCCCTGGTGGAAGCCTCGATGGCCAAACTGTTCGCCTCGGAAATGGCCGAGAAGGTCTGTTCCGCGGCATTGCAAACCCTGGGCGGCTATGGCTATTTGAGCGACTTCCCGCTGGAGCGCATCTACCGCGACGTGCGCATCTGCCAGATCTACGAAGGCACCAGCGACATCCAGCGCATGGTCATTTCGCGCAATCTCTGACTTTTAGCAGGAGCTGATTCATGAGCTACGAAACCATTTTGTTGGACATCAAGGACCGCGTCGGTCTGATCACCCTCAACCGTCCCCAGGCGCTGAACGCCCTCAACGCGCAGATCGTCGGTGAAGTGAACCAGGCCCTGGATCGCCTGGAAGCCGACCCGCAGATCGGCTGCATCGTCATCACCGGTTCGAAGAAGGCCTTCGCTGCCGGTGCCGACATCAAGGAAATGGCCGAACTCACCTACCCGCAGATCTACCTCGACGACCTGTTCAGCGACAGCGACCGCGTGGCCAACCGGCGCAAGCCGATCATCGCCGCGGTCAACGGTTTCGCCCTTGGTGGTGGCTGTGAACTGGCCTTGATGTGTGACTTCATCCTGGCCGGCGACAACGCCAAGTTCGGCCAGCCGGAAATCAACCTCGGCGTATTGCCGGGCATGGGCGGCACCCAGCGTCTGACCCGCGCCGTGGGCAAGGCCAAGGCCATGGAAATGTGCCTGACCGGACGCTTTATCGACGCCGTGGAAGCCGAACGTTGCGGCATCGTCGCGCGCATCGTGCCGGCGGATGAACTGGTGGATGAAGCGCTGAAAGTCGCTGCGTTGATCGCCGGCAAATCGATCCCGGTGAGCATGATGATCAAGGAAAGCGTGAACCGCGCCTTCGAAGTCAGCCTGTCCGAAGGCGTGCGCTTCGAACGTCGAGTATTCCACGCCGCATTCGCCACCCAGGACCAGAAAGAAGGCATGGCCGCCTTCATCGCCAAGCGCGACCCGCAGTTCAAGGACCAATAAACCTCCGTAGGAGCTGGCTTGCCAGCGAAGGCGTCCGCAAGACGGGTGCAAGACTCAACGACGCCTGCGCCGGCGAGCCGGCTCCTACAGTGGAATCCGGAAAAAAGATCGCAGCCTGAGCTGCGATTTTTTTTGCCTCGGCGGCACCTGTGATCATCAGGCGACCCTAGTCCGAGTGCCTTTCAGAGAACTCCTACATTTATCGTCCGGGTCCTTTGTTATGGTGCGGCGCCCGCTTTTTTTTGCGCAGCATCAGTGCCACCAAGGAGGACACGCACGATGAATGACGCCGTACGGATGAGGACCATTTGCACCGGTGAAGCGATCACCCTGCCGGGCGGTGGCGACGTACACCTGATCGCGCCGCCCCCCAAGCCCTGCGTGACCATCGTGGTGCATGGCGTCAATGACCTTGCCGGTTGCTACGAGCGCATCGAGCGCGGCCTGTGCGAGGGGCTCAACGAACGCCTGGACATGTCGCCGACCCTGCCCAATGGCGTGAGCAATCCAGGCTTGCTGCGCCCGGCCGGCTACAGCCTGCCCGAGGACGATGATGGCAAGGCCAGCAACCCCGACGCGGTGTACTACCGGCGCAAGTTCGGCGCCTCGGCCAACGGCGCCGACAGCCGCAGCGTGGTCATTCCGTTCTATTGGGGCTTTCGTGAGGAAGAGCAGCACATCATCAAGGATGCGCCCCACGGCGAGTGGATGGATCGCAATAAAAACCGCCTGGACAAGGCCGGCACCCTGGAGGGGGGGCATTTCGTCAATGCCACCACCAACCTGCCGGACATGTGGGGCAAGGGCTTCAACGGCAAGCTGTTTGGCTTCATTTCCCTGAATCTGCTTGCCGGAGAGCTGACTCACCCATTGTTCTCCGCGCCTGGTCGCCGCTACATGGTGCTGGCGGCGATGCGCCTGGCGATGCTGATCAGGATCATCCGCAAGCGCTACCCCAACGACACAGTGAATGTGGTCGGCCACAGCCAAGGCACGCTCATCACGCTCCTGGCCCATGCATTTCTCAATGAGGACAAGGTGCGGCCGGCCGACGGCGTGGTGATGATCAACTCGCCCTACAGCCTGCGCGAACCCAACATGGAGAAGCTTCAGGGCTTTGGCGCGCAGCAGACGGCCGAGGCCCGCCTGGCGACCCTTGATGCCATCCTGAAGTTCATGACCGCAGCGCCCAATCCGTACCCGGCCTTGTCGAGTATCGCCCTCAAGAACTGCCAGGGTTATGGCGCTATTGGCGGGCCTGGCTGGAGCGGTGGCAGCGCCTGTGAAACCACGATTGACGCCAAGCGCATTGCCTTCAACGAGCGCGACAACCGAGGCAGCGTCTACCTGTACTTCACCCCACAGGACCAGACCGTTGGCCTGGCCAACGTCCAGGGGATCGGCTGGCAGGGCGTTGACGAGCACCTGTATGGCAAGCCACTGCGCCGGACTTTGCCGATGAGCTTTCACCAACGAATCTTTACCCTGCGCAAGCGCGGCGGAGAAAAGGAACTGATCGGTCTGCACACGCCGCCCTATGTCTACCCATTGCTGCTTCGAGGAGAGGACACCTGGGAAGACACCGGTCTGCCTTGCCTGCAGCGGATGTCCGTGGCCCGCGCCTCCCTTGAGCAAGGGAAGTCGGTGATGCTGACCGCACCGTTATTGCCAGTGCCCGTTGCAACCAACTTTGACGCCGATGGCACGGTGGTCATGCCGGGGGAGGACTCAAACAGCGGTGTCTATCAGGTCAAGGACAAACTGGCGCCCATCGACGCAGCCATTGCGATCAGCAATAAGGCCTGGACCCCTGAAAGCACCCGGCACACCCGGCTGGAGTCGATCGACGAAACCGTCGCCTTCAAGCACGGGCGTGATATTGGCAGCGTTCAAAAGGCCCTCAACGAAGGCAAGGAAATATCTGAAACCACCCATGTGTTTGCCGCTCGAGCGACAGACAACGGCAAGGTGCTGGTGACGCGTTCAGAGACACCCTACGAGGCACGCATGCGCCTGCAAAGTGGAGGCAAGAACAAGGAGCACGAGGAAGCGCTGTCTTTTCACTCGGCCATTCCAAACAACCCTGAACATAGCCGGCGAGTGCTGGCGTATGACGTGGCGATAGGGGCGGGTGAGAGCGTGGATGATGTGACGTTTTATGCGTATTTGTGTCGGGTGGCGGATTGGCGGTTGGATTGGGAGAGAACTAGAGGGGATATCTACAGTGAGGAAGATGTGGATATTGACCTTCCAGACGAAGATGTGGAGGCACTCTATCTTCAAGAGGAGAGTAGTAATCGCGAGCTGATTAACTCAACAGTAACGTACCGAATAAGCGGTGCATTACCAACTACCGTCAAGGACAAAATGCCTTCTCTGGTAGCTACCCAGTCTCTGGCGGGACGCAAAGCGGGAATCCCCGTCAGCTTTGGAGAGACCGTCTGATGCGCCGCGTGCTTACGTACTGGTCTCTTTCCAGCCTGCTACTGACCAGTCACTTGACTCAGGCTGCTGAACCCGAGTTGACATCTATCCGTTGCTTTGCCAGTCCGGCCACGGCCGTGACGGCCTATACCTCAGCCAGGAAGGCTACCACCATGACTGTTGAACCTCGTTACCGTGCCCCCACTACATCGCCGCAATTGGAAACTCTAGATGTGCTCAGCCTCGGTGTAAGTCTGGATGTTTTCCGTCAGGGGCAGATTTGGCAAGCATTGCAAGACCAGAGTACAAAACAGACGGAGTCACTGCACGTAGGCAGTGTTCTGCCTACGGACCCGAAGCAGTATCCCCAGACTGCTGATGACAAGAATATGGCCTATGACAAACGGGAAACGGATGCATTGGAACTGGGGTTAAGGGACTTTCTGGAGAAGTGGCCGATTCCTACCATCACTGTGGTTCGAAGTTGGAATCCTAAAACCCCGAACCTTCGCTTTACGCCCGAAAGAACTCGTCGCAGTTTGTCTGTCATGGTCAATGACATGCGAACACCCGCAGGATTGCATTGGCACCGTATTCGTAGTTTTCAGGATGGCATTATCTGTAATGACACGCCTGAGGGAATGATGGAGTCGCTGTTCCAGATATTCGAGAGTAGCCCCGATCTTCCTGCACTTTTGGTGTATGTCAATGAGGGAATAAGCATGGCTGGCGCTCTATCGAGCAGAGATGTCTCTTTGAAGTCACTTGGGGCTGTCGCGGGTCCACGCCAACCTGACAAGCTCACCGACGCAATGGTCGCCCTGGTCGTCGGCCGCCCCGAACGTGTCGAATGGCTGCGCTATTACGCCCCCTTCACCAAGGTCAACAAGAACAAGATCGATCCCGAATTCACAGGTTGGGGCTGGCGTAAACCTGCTGTCGAATTCCAACCTTCGGAGTTCATCCCGCAACCCTGGACCGAGCGCGCCTTTGAACAATGGGACGCCTTGCCGGTGCTGGCCAGGATTCATCGTCCGGTCACGGTTTCCCTGCAGCGCCCGGACAACGGCGAGCGTCTCAAGCGCGAAGCCTTGACCGCTCAACTGGCTGCTGGCTGGAAAAAAGCCACTGACACAGTTACACCAGCACCGGCCCGGGTGTTCTACGACAGCGGCCTGAACAGCACGCCATTGGCCGAGTTGCTTCCTGCTCTGACTGCTGCCCGCAGCTCCCTGGACCTGCTCGATTCCCGCGAAGGCTACGACCTGACCCAGCGCCTGGGTGATACCGGTTCGGCGTCGCCCTTCGTGGGGATTGCCTTGGCTACCATGGCCAGTTACCTGAATGCCGATACCAGCGTGGTCATGCCCATGCGCCGTCAAGACCAGGCGACGATTATTGCCATCACCTCGCCGACTCCGGGAGAAAAACCGGCTAATCAGTATTTTGGCGTGAGGTTGATGCCACAGACCGCCAGCAGTGACGACAGTACCCCTGAAAAACCAGCCTCTGTGGCTTCAGCGTCCCCACTCATGCCGATCGCGGGAGAGGACTATGCGCTGGAAGAGTTTCTGGCTGAACTGAGACCTAAGGACAATTGGATGGATGATCTCTAGCACTAACCCCCGGTAAAAAGCCCCTTGGCAGTCAGCACTTTGGGGTGAACTTGCAGCCGTAGATCACCGGCGCTGACGGCCAGTCCAGTACCGCCGGTTGTAGAAAGCGGTTTGCGAAGGGGCTGGCTTGTGTAGGAGCTGGCTTGCCAGCGAAGGCGTCCGCCAGGGCGATACCACGCTCAAGGGCCTCTTCGCCGGCAAGCCGGCTCCTACGGGGAGCCGCCATAAAAAATCGCAGCCTGGGCTGCGATTTTTTTGTGGGCGGCGCTGGTGCCTAGAGCTGATAGTGCTTCAGCTCTCGGGCAATCAGCAGCCGCTGGATCTCGCTCGAGCCTTCGTAGATCTGGGTAATCCGTGCGTCACGGTAGTAGCGCTCCACCGGATAGTCCTCCAGATACCCATAGCCACCATGAATCTGCATCGCCGAGGAGCAGACCTTTTCGGCCATTTCCGAAGCGAACAGCTTGGCCTGGGAGGCTTCGGACAGGCACGGCTGGCCGGCGCTGCGCAGGCGCGCGGCATGCAGGATCAGCAAGCGCGCGGCATTGAGCCGGGTGTGCATGTCGGCCAGCAGGTTGGCGATGCTCTGGTGCTCGATGATCGGTTTGTCGAACTGCACCCGTTCCCGGGCGTAGGCCAGGGCCGCTTCGAAAGCCGCACGGGCGATGCCCAGGGCCTGGGCGGCAATGCCGATGCGTCCGCCTTCGAGGTTGGACAGGGCAATGGCCAGGCCCTTGCCGCGTTCGCCCAGCAGGTTGGCTTCGGGGATCGTGCATTGGTTGAGGGTCACGGCGCAGGTATCCGAGGCGCGGATGCCCATCTTGTGTTCGGTGCGGTCGACGATAAAACCCGGGGTGTCGGTGGGCACCAGGAACGCCGACAGGCCTTTCTTGCCCAGTTCCGGGTCGGTCACCGCAAAGACGATGGCCAGTTGTGCACGCTTGCCGTTGCTGACGAACTGCTTGGCGCCGTTGATCACCCACTGGCCGTCCCGCAGTTCGGCGCGGGTGCGCAGGTTGTGGGCTTCCGAGCCGGCCTGGGGTTCGGTCAGGCAGAAGCAGCCGATGGCTTCGCCGCTGGCCAGTCGCGGCAGCCACGCATGCTTCTGCTCCTCGCTGCCGTAGTTGAGGATTGGCCCGCAGCCCACCGAGTTGTGGATGCTCATCAGGGCCCCGGTAGCGCCGTCACCGGCAGAGATCTCCTCCACCGCCAGGGCGTAGGCCACGTAGTCCAGGTAGCTGCCACCCCATTCTTCGGGAACCACCATGCCCAACAATCCCAGTTCGCCCATCTTGCGCACCAGGGTGTCGTCGATCCAGCCGGCCTTTTCCCAGGCCTGGGCATGGGGCGCGATTTCGCCCCGGGCAAAATCCCGGGCCATGTCGCGGATCATGACTTGTTCTTCGGTCAATTCGATGTCGTGCATGAGTTCAGCTCCCGCTGCCGTCGAAACCGCTGAAGAAGCTCGCTACCCGTTCAGCCTCAAGGGCTGCCAGGGTCGGCGGATTCCAGCGGGGGGTCTTGTCTTTGTCGATGATCAGGGCGCGTACGCCTTCCATCAGGTCACCACGCTCGAACCATTGACGGTCCAGATGCAGCTCCAGGGCGAAGCATTGTTCCAGGCTCAACTGGCGGCCGTGGCGCAGCATCTGCAGGGTCACGGCCATGGCCAGGGGCGAGCGGCTTTGCAGCAGGTCAGCGGTGGTCTTGGCCCACTCGTGGCTGTCGGCAACCGTCACGCTGCGCAACTGCTCGACGATGCTGGCTATGTCCGGCAGGGCGAAGAAGTGGTCGATGGCCGGGCGCAAGGCTTGCAGGGGCGCATCGGGCAATGACTGTACCGCCAGCTTGGCCAGCAGGCCCTGCAGGTCCTTGAGCGGTGAGTCGCTCCAGTGCAGGCGATCCAGGCGCTGGTCCAGCAGGCTCAGTTTGTCGCTCTCCAGGTGCCAGTCCGCGAGGCCGCAGTACAGGGCATCGGCGGCGCGGATCTGCACGCCGCTGACGCCGAGGTAGATGCCCAGCTCGCCGGGAATCCGTGAGAGGAAGTAGCTGCCGCCCACATCCGGGAAGTAACCGATGGCCACTTCCGGCATCGCCAGGCGGCTGCGCTCGGTGACCACTCGCAGGTCGGCGCCTTGCACCAGGCCCATGCCGCCGCCGAGGACAAAGCCGTCCATCAGGGCCAGCACCGGCTTGCGGTAATGGTGGATCGTCAGGTCCAGGGCGTACTCCTCGACGAAGAAGTCCTCGTGCAGGGTGTTGCCGCTCTGGTAGCTGTCGTACAGCGAGCGGATATCGCCGCCGGCGCAGAAGGCCTTTTCACCGGCGCCGCGCAGCACCACCGCGTGGATCAGCGGGTCCTGGGCCCAGGTGTCCAGTTGCTGCTGCAAGGTACGCACCATCGACAGGGTGATGGCATTGAGACCGGCGGGGCGGTTGAGGGTCAGGTGACCGATGTGGTTGCGCACCTCGACCAGCACTTCGTCGGGGGTGGCGTCGAGGTCCTGTGTCGCCTGGGATGAAACCTGAGCAGTCATCACTAACTCCCTGCTTTTATTGTTTTTTATATGAGGCTCGCGCGCGAGCATCGGCGGATCGTAACAGTGCAATTTTGCCCAGTACAACCCCGAAAACTGCAGGTTGGCTGTGCATTTTTGCATGTTGAAAAAGCCTCTATCGATCTCGCGTCGGCGCTCTGGCCCTTGGCTTAGAGCGTTGACGACAGAATCGGCTGTGAAATAGCCGTGATCAGCCGATCCCGGCTGTTTCAGGAGCCCCTTACGACACCTGGGTGGGAGTGGCTGTTGGCATTCTGGCGCTCCGTTGCAGCGTAGACCGCGGCAATCAGGTACAGGTCCGGCTCTGCGCGCCGAGCTTGTTCAATCACAACAAGAAACCGACTGCGGTGACCCCGCACACACTCTCTGCCCCTGTCACAAGTGGGGTCCGGCTTGTTCGTCGGACCGCTATAAATCCAAATAATCCGGGACTCTGAAGATGACTAAACAATGGCTGGCCGTGCCGTTACTGGCAATCGCGTGCGTTTCCATGGGCGCCAGTGCCAAAGAGTGGAAAGAACTGCGTTTCGGTGTCAATCCAAGCTACCCGCCCTTTGAATCCACCACCGCCGATGGCGGCGTGCAGGGGTTTGGCGTCGATCTGGGCAATGCTATCTGCGCTGAACTGAAGCTCAAGTGCGTCTGGATCAGTAACGACTTCGACGGCCTGATTCCGGCACTCAAGGCCGGCAAGTTCGACGCCATCGAGTCGTCCATGACTGTCACCGATGCACGGCGCAAGCAGATCGACTTCAGCGATCGCCTGTATGCCGGGCCCACCGCCATCGTCACCCGCAAGGGCGCAGGTCTTGAGCCAACCGGCGAGTCCCTCAAAGGCAAGACCCTGGGCTATATGCAAGGCACCATCCAGGAGACCTACGCCAGGGCCAAGCTGGGGCCGGCAGGGGTCAAGCTGCGGGCCTACCAGAATCAGGATCAGGTCTACGCCGATCTGGTCTATGGGCGCCTGGACGCCTCGATCCAGGACAAGCTGCAGGCACAGATGAGTTTCCTCGCATCGCCACAAGGCGCGGATTTCGAGAACAGCGCCGGGATCAGCGACCCCCTGGTGCCCTCGGAGATCGCCATCGGCCTGCGCAAGGACCAGGACGAGCTCAAGGCCATGCTCAATGGCGCCATCAAGGCCCTGCATGAGAAGGGCATCTACGCCCAGATCCAGCGCAAGTACTTCGGCGACCTCGACCTCTACAACAACTGATTGCCCCTGGCCGGTCCCGGGACTTGCGTGGGCGGTCCCGGGCCGGGCTGCGGCGCCTGCAAGGTGAATGGCGTGAATACCTCGACGACTCTTTTTGGCCTGGACCTGACGGTCCTGCAAGGCTACGGCCCGCTGCTGCTACACGGCACCTGGGTGACCCTGAAACTCTCGGCCCTGGCGCTCCTGGTGAGCATGGCCCTGGGGTTGCTGGGCGCGGCGGCCAAGCTCTCGCCACTGCGCCTGCTGAACCTGCCGGCGACCTGCTACACCACCCTGATTCGCGGGGTGCCGGACCTGGTGCTGATGCTGCTGATCTTCTACAGCCTGCAGGGCTGGCTCACCGCCCTGACCGAACTGCTGGACTGGCCCTATATGGAGATCGACCCCTTTGTCGCCGGGATTATCACCCTGGGCTTCATCTACGGCGCCTATTTCACCGAGACCTTTCGCGGGGCGATTCTCAGCGTACCCCGAGGCCAGCAGGAAGCGGCGGCGGCCTTTGGCCTCAATCGCTGGCAGCGGTTCCGCTTCGTGGTCTTCCCGCAGATGATGCGCTTTGCCTTGCCCAGCCTGGGCAATAACTGGCTGGTGCTGCTCAAGGCCACTGCGCTGGTGTCGATCATCGGCCTTTCGGACCTGGTCAAGGTGGCCCAGGAAGCCGGCAAGAGCACCTTCAACATGCTGGATTTCCTGCTCCTGGCAGCCGCTTTGTACCTGCTGATCACCAGCGCTTCGAACCAGTTGCTGCGGCTGTTGGAGCGACGTTACAACCAAGGCGTGCGAGGGCTGTCGCGATGATCGAACTGATCCAGGAATACTGGCGTCCCTTTCTGTTCAGTGACGGTGAAAGCCTGACCGGCCTGGCCATGACCCTGTGGTTGCTGGTGGCGAGCCTGGCCATGGGCTTTGTCCTGTCGCTGCCCCTGGCGATCATGCGCACCTCCCACTGGGCTCTGGTGCGTTGGCCGGTGCAGTTATTCACCTATGTGTTTCGCGGCACGCCTTTGTATATCCAACTGCTGATCTGCTACAGCGGTCTTTACGGCATTGCCGCCATACGCGAGCAACCGCTGCTGGAAGCCTTCTTCCGCGATGCCATGAACTGCACCTTGCTGGCGTTCACCCTGAATACCTGCGCCTACACCGTGGAAATCTTCGCCGGGGCTATCCGCAGCATCCCCTACGGCGAGATCGAGGCGGCCCATGCCTACGGCCTGAGTGGCTGGCGCCTGTACTGGCGGCTGATCCTGCCTTCAGCCCTGCGCCGGGCGCTGCCGTACTACAGCAATGAGGTGATCCTCATGCTGCACGCCACCTCCGTGGCCTTCACCGCGACCATCCCGGACATCCTCAAGGTGGCTCGGGACGCCAATGCCGCGACTTTCCTGACCTTCCAGGCTTTTGGCATCGCCGGGCTGCTGTACCTGGGTCTGTCCTTCGGCCTGGTGGGCGCATTCCGCCTGGCGGAGCGGCGCTGGCTGAGCTTTCTCGGCCCTGCCCACTGAGTGCATTCATCCCTATTTATCTGTCCAGAGTGTCGTTGACCGTGGCGACGCTCCAGGAGTGTCCGATGTACAAGTTGACCGTTGAAAATCTCTACAAGCGATTTGGTGACAACGAGGTGCTCAAGGGCGTCTCGTTGAAAGCCCGGGCCGGTGACGTGGTCAGCATGATCGGCGCCAGTGGCTCGGGTAAGAGCACCATGCTGCGTTGCATCAATTTCCTCGAGCGGGCCGACGCCGGGGCCTTTACTCTGGATGGCGAAGCTGTGGTCACCCGGGAGGCTCCCGGGGGCATGCAGGTGGCCAGCCCGGCCCAGTTGCAGCGCTTGCGCACGCGCCTGGCCATGGTGTTCCAGCACTTCAACCTGTGGAGCCACTTGAGCGTGCTGGAAAACATCATGCTGGCGCCGTGCCGGGTGCTGGGCAGCAGCCGCAAGGACGCCGAGGCCAGCGCCCGGGCCTACCTGGACAAGGTGGGTTTGCCGCAGCGGGTGGCCGAGCAATATCCGGCGTTTCTGTCCGGTGGCCAGCAGCAACGGGTGGCGATTGCCCGGGCCCTGGCGGTGGAGCCCCAGATCCTGCTGTTCGACGAGCCGACCTCGGCCCTGGACCCGGAGCTGGTAGGGGAGGTGCTCAAGGTGATCCAGGCCCTGGCGGAAGAAGGGCGGACCATGCTCATGGTCACCCACGAAATGGGTTTTGCCCGGCAGGTGTCGAGCCAGGTGGTGTTCTTGCATCAAGGGCGAGTCGAGGAGCAGGGTAGCGCGGCGATCCTCGACCAGCCCCAGAGTGAACGTTTGCAGCAGTTTCTATCCGGCCGTTTGAAGTGAGGGAAGGCATCCATGGCGGACATCCGCGACTTGTCGATCGTGCTTGATCGAATCGACCAGGCGATCATCGAGGTGCTGCGCCACGAAGGGCGCATCACCTACCAGAAACTCTCCGAGCGCGTGCACCTGACGCCCAGGCCCTGCCTGGAACGGGTGCGCAAGCTGGAGCAGCTCGGGGTCATCCGTGGTTACGGCGCGATCCTCGACGAAAAGAAACTCACCCCGGGCCTGTCGCTGCTGGTGCTGGTAGCCCTGTCCAACCAGAGCGGGCGCGCGGCGCAGAAAGCCTTCGAAGCCAAAGTCCGGGGCTGCCCCCAGGTCCTGGAGTGTCGTCTGATCAGCGGCGCCTTCGACTACAGCCTGCGCATGCGTTGCCGGGACATGGAGCATTACCGGGTGCTGACCGAAGTCTGGTTCGACGACCCGGACCTGCACATCGACAAACTGGTCAGCCATCCCGAGCTGGCCATGGTCAAGACCGGCATGGAATAACCGTCGCCCCCCTGTAGCCGGCTTGCCGGCGAAAGGGCCCGCAAGCCTTGCACCACCCTCAAGACCAGCCTTCGCTGGCAAGCCAGCTCCTACGTGCCTGTCGCAACATCCGTGAACCTTGCGTAGGAGCCGGCTTGCCGGCGAAAGGGTTCGCAAGTCTTGCACTGCCCTCAAGACCGTCTTCGCTGGCAAGCCAGCTCCTACGTGCCTGGTGCGCTGATCCTCGAGGGCGGTGTTGGGGGCTGGCGGAATCGGCTGAGCAACCCGCCGCTTTCAGCCGTTTCCTGCCGTGCAGCCCTTGGGATCAGCCGGGTTTTGCCCGCGTACAAAACCACAATGAGCACCTCTGAAACCTCATTGATTGCGTGCCCCATGCAGACCACCCATAGCCTTTTGATGATTCGTCCCACGCGCTTCTCGTTCAATCAGGACACCGCAGGCAACAACAGCTTCCAGCATCCGGCCGGCCTTGCCGAAGACGTCCAGGCCCAGGCCCTGGAGGAGTTCGACGGTTACGTCGCAGCCCTGCGCGAGCAGGGGGTCCAGGTGCTGGTCCACGAGGACGGTGCCGCGCCCCATACTCCGGATTCGATCTTCCCCAACAACTGCTGGAGCAGCCATCCGGACGGCACACTGGTGCTGTACCCGATGCAAGGCCGCAATCGCCGCCTGGAGCGCTTCAAAGGCGTGCTGGCTCATCTGCATGAGCACTATCAGGTGGCCCGCACCCTGGACCTGACGCCCCTGGAGCAAGAGCAAACCTTCCTCGAAGGCACCGGCAGCATGGTCCTCGATCGCCAGCAGCGGATCTGCTACGCCGGCTATTCGAGCCGCACCCACGCCCGGGCCCTGGATCAGTGGGTGGACCACCTGGGCTACGAGCTGTGCGCCTTTCATGCTCGGGACCGGCATGGGGTGCCGATCTACCACACCAACGTGATGATGAGCGTCGGCAGCCGCTTGGCAGTGGCTTGCCTGCAGTCACTGGACGTTGCGCAAGAGCGTGCCGCTCTGCGCCAGCGTCTGGAAAGCAGCGGCAAACAGGTGCTGCCCTTGACCTGGGCCCAGCTGGAGTCCTTCGCCGGCAATATGCTGGAAGTGCACAACCGTGCCGGTGAACCGCTACTGGTGATGTCCCGCACTGCCTGGCGCTCCCTGGACGCCCAGCAGCGCCAGCTGATCGAGCGCCATGTGCAACCCTTGCCCGTCAACATCGACACCATTGAACGCATCGGCGGCGGCAGCGCCCGCTGCATGCTGGCGGAAATCTACCTGCCCGAACGTCAACCTCAGCTGGAGCATTCGCGATGATTGTCCGTCCCGCCACCCAGGCCGATCTGCCGGCCCTGCTGGCCCTGGCCCACAGCGCCGGTGCCGGCCTCACCACCTTGCCCGCCGACGCCGGGCGCTTGCGTTCACGCCTGCAGTGGGCCGAGCAGACGTTCGCCGGGCAGGCGTCCCGCGCCGATGCCGACTACCTGTTCGTGCTGCAGACGCCCCAGGGCGAAGTGGTGGGCATCTGTGCCCTGGCCGGCGCCGTGGGCCTGCGCGAGCCCTGGTACAACTATCGTCTGGGGCTGTTTGTCGCCGCCTCGAAGAACCTGGGTATCAATCAGCAACTGCCGACCCTGTTTCTCGGCAACGACATGACCGGTCAATCGGAGCTGTGCTCGCTGTTTCTGCATGCCGATCACCGTCAGGGGCTCAACGGCCGGCTGCTGTCCAAGGCACGCTTCCTGTTCCTGGCCGAGTTCCGCGAGCATTTCGGCGACAAGGTGATCGCCGAGATGCGCGGCTATTCGGATGAGCAAGGCGTGTCGCCGTTCTGGGAAGGACTGGGGCGGCACTTCTTCAAGATGGACTTCGCCGATGCCGACTACCTCACTGGCCTTGGCAACAAGACCTTCATCGCTGAGCTGATGCCCAAATTCCCGCTGCCCACTTGCCTGCTGCCAGAGTCGGCCCGAGCGGTGATCGGGCGAGTGCACCCCAACACCGAGCCGGCCCTGGGCATGCTCAAGGCTGAAGGCTTCGGCTTCAAGGATTACATCGATATCTTCGACGGCGGGCCGCTGATCGAATGCGCCACCGGGGAGATCCGTGCGGTGCGCGACAGCCAGATCTTGCAACTGAGCATCGGCACTCCAGGAGACCAGGCCGAAGCCTATCTGATTCACAACCGCCAGTTCGCCGACTGCCGCATCAGCGCCGCGCCGGCACGGGTGGCGGCCGGCACGCTGATTGTCAGCGCGCAGAGCGCCAAGGCTCTGGGGCTCACAGCCGGTGCCTCGGTGCGGGCCGTGAGCCTGGCGGTGCCGGCCCGGCAAATGTCCGCGGCCTAGGGGCACAGCGGGGCGAGCGCCGCTACAATGGCGCTCGAATTTTTTGCCGGCGAGGCACCATGGACATCGATCTGGCCCGCACCTTCCTGGAAATCGTCCGCAGTGGCAGCCTGATTGCCGCCGCCGAGCGCCTGCACCTGACCCAGACCGCCATCAGCGCACGGGTGCAGAACCTGGAAGGCCAGCTCAACTGCAAGCTGCTGATACGCAACCGCGCCGGCGCTCGACCTACCGCCGATGGCGAGGCCTTCATCGCCTATGCCAATCAGCTGGTGCAGACCTGGGAGGCCGCCCAGCGCGACCTGCCGCTGCTGGCGGGTTACCGCAATGTGCTGCACATCGGTGGCGAACTGAGCCTGTGCAACCCGCTGATGCTCAATTGGGTGCGAGGCCTGCGCCAGGCGCTGCCCAACCATGCGGTGCGCACCCAGATCGCCGAAGGCGCGAGCCTGCAGCGGCAACTGGAGTTGGGCGTGCTGGACGCGGCGCTGGTGTTCCAGCCGCTGTATTGCGCGGGATTGCAGGTGGAGCAACTGCTGGAGGAAAAACTGATTCAGGTCCGCCTGGCCGGTCGTCCGGAGCCTTATGTGTACATCGACTGGGGCGATGATTTTCGCCGTCAGCACGACGCCGCATTGCCGGAGCAGGCCAAGGCCGCGGTGGGTTTCAACCTTGGGCCCCTGGCGCTGCAGTTCATCCTCGATGCCGGTGGCAGCGGCTATTTCCGCACCCGGGTGGTGCAGAGCTACCTGGACAGCGGGGTGCTGGAACGGGTGGAAAAGGCTCCGGAATTCAGTTTTCCCACCTATCTGCTGTATGCCCGGGACCGGGATACAGCAGTGTTGCAGCAGGCGTTCGCGGTGCTGCGCGAGGTGATCGAGTGCGACCACGATTGGTCCCAGCGCTGGTCACCGATGGTTTGAACCGGCTGACTTGAATCTTGCGTTGCGCTTGAGAGTGCCTTCGCTGGCGCAATACCGGCGATGCCCTTGCAGGAGCCGGCTTGCCGGCGAACAGGCCATTGAATCTTGCGCCGCTTCTGAGGCTGTCTTCGCTGGGCCGCCCGCGCCAGCAAAGGGAGAGGGTTGAGGCGGTATCAGGGGCGTGAGGACAGGACTTGGCCAATACTGCGCCGGCGGGCGTGGGCTTCGCTGGCGTGGATCAGTTGCTCGAGGTCTTCAGGGGTGACATCAAAGAACTCTTCCATCTCCGCCAACGCCCGCTTCAGGTCTTCGGCGGTGATCGCCAGGCTGTCGGCGGGGGCCGCCGAGGGCAGCATTACCGGAGCTTCGCTCGGGCCCTTGGGGTAGCGAATTCGCGTCAGGTTGTTGTAGAGCAGGGCACTGGCCAACAGGCTGGCCGCTGCGAGCATCACCGGACCCAGTTCTCGCCACTCCAGGGCCGCGCTGGCCGGGTCCGCCAGCACCAGGGTCAGGGCCAGAGCACCGGCCGGGGGATGCAGGCAACGCAACCAGCACATCAGCACCAGGGCCACGCCCGCCGCAAGGCAGGCGCTGCCCAGGGTCCGGCCCAGGACATGGGCCACCAGCAAGGCCACGACCCCGGCGCACAGGTAGCCGCCCAGGATCGACCAGGGTTGGGCCAGGGCGCCGGAAGACACGGCAAACAACAACACCGCCGAAGCCCCCAGCGGGCCGATCAGGTGCAGCGCCACTGGCATGCCGAACACCTGGGCGCAGAGCCAGACACTGAACAGGGTGCCCAGGGCCATGCCGACAGCGGCGCGGCTCCATTCCAGGGGGCGGGTATTGATGGCGGCGGGTTTCCAGCGGGTAAACATCGGCAAGAACGGTCCAGGGCTAAACGACGGGCAAAAAGAAGGGCTTGTCTGGATCGCCAGAAAGCCCTTGAACGTTCCAACATTTGGGGGAGGAACGGGCACAGTGTGCCGAGCATTCGTGTAGCTGACAAATTCATAATAATGCTGTTTAAGTGCATTTATTTTGAGGTATTGCGCCCCGCGTAGGAGCCGGCTTGCCGGCAAAGGGGGGGGCGAATTGGGTAGCTGGTCTTGAGGGCGCTTTCGCTGGCAAGCCAGCTCCTACAGCCAGCTCTTGCTGCCAGTTCCATAGCCAGCGGTGGCGGTGCGCTTTTTACACGCTCAGGCGCATGGCGCAGCGGCGTGGTGCGGGCAGGCCGTGCTGTGTTTCATCGGCCAGGACCTGGCGCAACCGCGGGCCAAGCTGTGCCGGTTCGAGGGTGACAAAGCCCTGGCGCTGGTAGAAGGGTTCGTTCCAGGCCAGTTCGCGGAAGGTGCTCAGGGTCAGGGCTTCAAGCTGCTGCTCCTCGGCGTATTGCCGTGCCGCCTGCAACAGGCGCTTGCCGATGCCTTGGCCCTGGTGGCCGCTGGCGACGGAAATCTCCCAGACATGCAGTTCCCGGTCACAGATCTGGGCGTTGAGAAAGGCACAGCGGTCGCCGTCCACTGTCACTGCAACCCAGACCGGGTGGTGCTGGATGTTCTCGCGCTGGCTCTGGGCATCGGCCACTTCGGCGTCTGCCAGCCAGGCCAGTTGCGGATCACTGCGAAACAGTTCCGCAGCCGAGGTTTCAATGGCGGGGAGGAAGGCCGCATCGGCCACTCGCGCCCGGCGAATCTGAATAGTCATGGGCGCGAGTGTAAGGAGGCGGCAGGGGCTGCGCAACGCTTTCAGGGTTGTGCCTGAGTGGCCTTGGGCAGGTGCAGGAGCACAAAGTCATTCTTGTCGAAACGCCCGCTCAGCACCGGTTTCAACCCGGCCAGTGGCGTGCCTTGCAGGCTGGGCAGGTCGCTCTGGTCAAGTATCACCCAGGCCGGGGCCGGCACTTGTGCCAGGGCGGTAGCCTGATCGGTGAACTGTGGCTGCAGGTCCCGATCCAGGTTGACCATGAACTTGATCGCCTTGGCGTCCTTGCCCATGCGGTGCAGGATCACCGGCGCCGGATCGGCATCGATCAATTGCATGGCATCGCGACTGAACGCCTGAGTGTCATAGAGCCGGTGCTCCACCGGTTCGAACACCCCGATGTAACAGGCCCAGACCGCCAGCACCGCGCTGTAGGCCAGACCCACGGCGCGCCACTGGCGCTTGAACAGCAATCCCAGGGACACCGCCTGCAGCAGGCCGAGGATCAGCAGCATGGGCGTGAGTGCCGTGAGTTGTTCGGGGAACTTGCGGCGCAATACCAGCAGCCCCACCATCAGCAACCCCGGCAGCAGCAACCACAGGCCCTGGATCAACACCCGCAGCCAGCCCATGACCCGCCCGCGGCCGGCCTGGAACGGATACGCCGCGATGATCGCCGCCATGGGCAACATCGGCAGCAAGTAGCGGGCTTTCTTCGCCTGGGGAATCGACAGGCCGATCATCACGATCAACCCGGCAGCGGTGCACAGGCGCAGCAGTTTCAGGGCTGGGCCCTGTTCCGTGGGGCGACTCAGCAGCACCGCGACCCAGGCGAGGATCGCCAGGGGATAGGCCAGGGCGTAGTTGCCCAGAGAGCTGGTGAAGTAATAGAAGACATCGCTGGAGCCTTCGCTGCCGTCCATGCGCCCCATGAACTGCATGCGGATCACATCGTCGACAAAGGCCTGGCCACCGCTGAGCTTGGCCAGCCACAGTAGCAGGCCTACGCAGGCCACCAGCAGCAACAGTGCGCCAAAACCGACGCTGAACAGCCGCCGCCATTGGCCGTTGAGCAAGTAGTAGCTGCACAGCATGCCGGTGGGAATCACCAGGCCGATGGGTCCGCGAATGGCAAAGCCCAGCACCAGCAGCAGGAAGATCCAGCCCAGGTGCCGGCGGGCTCCGAAGTGGTCGTGGGCATAGCCGAGGTAGAACACCGCCAGGGACACCGCGGCAAGCATCTGGTCCAGGGAGACGGCACGGGTTTCGCTGATAAAGGTATTGCTCAGCAGCAGTAAAGCGACGCTGAGCAGGGCCCAGGTGCGGGAGTAGGGCGCCAGCAGGCGATAGATCAGGCTGACGATCAGCGCCGAAGCAATGGCCGTCGGCAGCCAGGCGCTGAAGCTGGTGACCTGCCCGGTGGGCAGGGAGAACAGCCACACCAGCAGGGTCGAGGCGCTGGAGTAGTCAGCGTAGGGCTGGCCATAGGTGGTGGGGAAGAACCCCGGCCCATGGCGCAGCATTTCCTTGGCGAAGAGCACGAAGCGCGAGTCGAAACCGATGGCCGAATCGTGGCCGGTGCCGGCGCAGAACAGCAGCAAGGCCAGCAGCCCCAGCCCCAACGATTGCCAAAGTAATGTGTTCGAAGGGGAGCTGGAGTGCGGGTTCATTCAAGCCTCGGTGGACCACTGCTGGTAAGGAATCGGCAGGTGGCGCGATTCACCGCGACCGATCGGGAAGTAAGTGAACCCGTTGCGGGCCAGGCGCTCGGCGTCGTACAGGTTGCGTCCGTCGAAGATCACCGGGGCCTTGAGCCGCTGTTGGATCAGGTCGAAATCCGGGGCCTTGAACTGCTGCCACTCGGTGCAGATGATCAGGGCGTCGGCGCCGGTGAGTACCGATTCCGGCGTGCCCATGAGCATCAGGCGCGACTCGTCTGGGTACAGACGTTGGGTTTCCTGCATCGCTTCCGGGTCGAAGGCTCGGACTTCAGCGCCGGCGGCGAACAGCGCGTCCAGCAGCACCCGGCTCGGGGCGTCGCGCATGTCATCGGTGTTGGGCTTGAACGCCAGGCCCCAGAGGGCAAAGGTCTTGCCTTTGAGGTCGCCTTTGTAGAAGGCCTTGATGCGCTCGAACAGCTTGTGTTTCTGCCGCTCGTTGATGGCTTCCACCGCTTGCAACAGGTCGCTGGAGCAGTGGGCTTGCTCGGCGCTGTGGATCAGCGCGCGCATGTCTTTGGGGAAGCACGAGCCACCGTAGCCGCAGCCCGGGTAGATGAAGTGATAACCGATCCGTGAGTCGGCGCCGATGCCCAAGCGTACCGATTCGATGTCGGCCCCCAGGTGCTCGGCCAGCTCGGCGATCTGGTTGATGAAGCTGATCTTGGTGGCCAGCATGCAGTTGGCCGCGTACTTGGTCAGCTCGGCGCTACGCAGGTCCATGAACATGATGCGGTCGTGGTTGCGGTTGAACGGCGCGTAGAGATCGCGCATCACATCCTGCACCGCTTCGCGCTCGCAGCCGATGACGATCCGGTCCGGGCGACGGCAGTCGCTGACCGCCGAGCCTTCCTTGAGGAATTCCGGGTTGGACACTATGTCGAATTCCAGGGCGCGGCCTTCCAGGGCTTTTTCAATGTGCGCCTTCAGGGTGTCGCCGGTGCCCACTGGAACGGTGGACTTCTCCACCAGAATCACCGGTTGCTGGCGGTGGCGGGCTACGGCGTCGCCCACCGACAGCACGTAGCGCAGGTCCGCCGAACCGTCTTCGCTGGAAGGCGTGCCCACGGCGATGAACAGCACCTGGCCGTGTTGCACCGCGAGTTTTTCGTCGCTGGTGAATTGCAGGCGCTTGGCTTCGAGGTTTTCCTTCACCAGGCTGGCAAGCCCGGGTTCGAAGATGCTCACATGTCCCTGTTGCAGTTGCTTGACCTTTTGCTCGTCGATGTCCATGCAGATGACATCGTGGCCGACTTCAGCCAACACGGCGGCTTGTACAAGGCCGACGTAACCACTTCCAAATACGCTGATTTTCATGGGGTATTCCTGGGACTTGTCGCGGGTGCAGATCGAGAGTTGATGGTGATCACGCCGAGGATGACCAAGGCCACTCCAAGGCTTTTGGAAAGCGTGAAGGGTTCGTTGAACAGCGGCAGGCTGGCGGCCAGCAGGTAGACCAGCGCGTAGCTGATGCTCAGCAGCGAGTAGGCCCGGCCCAGGGGCAGATCGCGTAGCGCCAGCAGCCAGCAGAGCATCGACAAGGCGTAAGCGCCGATCGCCGCAACCACCACCGCCAGAGCCGCCAGGTCGACGCTGCCGGCACTCAGTGCCGTCAGCCACTGGTCCGGGGCGGGCAGGCGGGTCATGCTCCAGCGCATGCCCAGCTGGGCGCCGCTGACCAGGGCCACACTGCCCAGGGCGAAGGCAAAGCCCTTGACCCGGCTCATGCGTGGCGACTCAACAGCAGCACGCCGCCAATCACCAGGGCGACACCGAGCCAATGGCGGCGGTCGATGGGCTCATGGAAGACGAAGCGTGCAATCAGGGTGATGAACACGAAATTCAGGCTGAGCATCGGGTAGGCCACGCCCACCTCCATGCGTTGCAACACCAGGAGCCACACCAGCAGGCCCAGGCCGAGACTGAACAGGGCCAGCCACAGCCAGCCGGAACGCAGTTTTTGCAGGGCACCGGAAGGTTGGTCACGCCAGCTTTCCACGGCGAATTTCTGCGCCACCTGGCCCAGGCAGGTCAGCCCGCAGGCCAGCAATAGCAACAGCAGGCTCATGGCTGACTCTGGGGAATGATGAAGATCACGATATTGCCTTGCTCGTAGCGCTTGGCATCCTTGGGCAGCAGCTCGACTTCATGTTCCTCGTCGCTGCTCTTGACCCGCATCACCACGCCCACCGAACCCTGCTTGCGGGCTTGGGCGATCCACGGCTGGACCTGATTCAGGTCGACCTTGCGCGCGACGCTGTCTTCATAGCCCAGGCCGTATTTCACTTCGCCCTCGGTGTTGTACAGGGTCACGTCAGGGCGGCGCAGACGCCAGGCCAGCGCGGAAGCCGCGCCCAGGTCGTTGCTCAGCAGGGCCTTGGCCTGGCCCAGCTCGGCCACGTGATCGATGATGAACTGGTCGGGAATCTTGTTGTAGACCACCTTGTTCGGCAGCGCCGCCGGGGCCAGGGCCACCAGCAGGAAGCTGCCCAGGGCCGGGGCGGCCCACAGGCTCAAGGGGCGCATGGCCTGCAACAGGTTGCTGATGATCCAGCCCAGCAACAAGACGTAAACCAAGACCAAATGCTGGGGTTCGTCCACATACACTGGCTTCTTCAACTGGAAGTACACCAGAGCCAGCAGGGCCACCAGGCCCGCCAGCAGGTTGAGCACACCATTGAGGCTGACGATCCGGGTCTTGCCGGCGGCCAGACGGTCCATCAGGGTGTGGCCCATCAGCAGGGCCAGGGGCAGCAGGCAGGGAAGAATGTAGGCCGGCAGCTTGCCTTTGCTCAGGCTGAAGAAGGCCAGGGGCAGCACCAGCCACAGCAGCAGGAAGCCGCTGCTGTTCAGCCGTCGTTGTTCCCAGGCCTGCTTCAGGCTGGCCGGCAACAGCAGCACCCAGGGCACGCAGAAGCCCACCAGCAACGGCAGGTAGTACCACCAGGGGGAGGCGTGCTGCGCGTCTTCACCGGCAAAGCGGCGGATGTGCTCGTGCCAGAAGAAGAACCGCCAGTAGTCCGGTTCCTGGGCGTGCACTGCCAGAGCCCAGGGCAGGCTGACCAGAATCGCCACCAGCACGCCGAGGCCGCCGTAAATCAGCAGCGAGCGCAGGCGCTTCTGCCACACCGCGTAGGGCAGGGCCACCAGCACCGGCAGCAGCCAGGCGAGAAAGCCCTTGGTCATGAAGCCCATGCCGCAGGCCAGGCCTAGCAGTACCCAGGCGCCGATCTGTCCGCGCCGGGTCTGGCAGTCGAAGGTGAACCACAGCGCCACCAGGCTCAGGTTGACCCAGAAGGTAAACTGCGGATCGAGGTTGGCGTAGCCGGCTTGCAGCGCCACCACGGTAAAGCTCATGTAGAGCAGGGCGCTGGCCAGGCTCTTGCGCGGATCGTTCCACAGGCGTCGGGCCAGCAGATAGGCCAGGACCACGCTGAGGCCGGTGCTCAGGGCCGAAGCCACGCGCACGCCAAACAGGTTGTCGCCAAACAGCGCCTGGCCGATGGCGATCATCCAGTAGCCGGCCACGGGTTTTTCGAAATAGCGAATGCCCATGAAGTGCGGCGACGCCCATTTACCGCCGAGGAGCATTTCCTGGCTGATCTGCGCGTAGCGGGTTTCATCGGGAATCCACAGGCCGTGGGTGGCCATGGGCAACAGGTAGAACAGACCGAAAGCGATCAGCAGCAGCGGCAGGGCCCAACGTCTGGTCATGCGCCTTGCACTCCCAGCCAGCCTTCACGGCCTTCCAGCACACCACGCACGACTTTGCCTGCAGGCAGGCTGGAAAGGTCCGTCGGGAGCATTTCGCCCAAGGGCTGGAAATGGATGTCGCGCTGCTTGGCACTGGCCAGCAGCTGGCGGAAATCGTTGGCCATGAGAATCCCTTCTACTTCTGCATGCACGGTGTAGACGTTGAGCTTGTCCGGGCTGAACCGGTCGAGGATGTAGCGATTGAAATCCTTGGCGGTCACCACCGGCCCGACCACTTCGTCGAAGGTCGGCAGGTCCACCGGAATCTGTGGGGTGCCCAGGCTGCCATCCGCCAGTCGCGGCTGGAACAGGCTCTGGCCGCGGCAGTCGCTGTTGTAGCGAAAGCCGAATTGTTGTTTGGCTTCGATGACGCGTTCGTCGGCGCGCCAACCGGCGGACGCCGAGCAGCTCACCGCTTGCCCGAGAATATCGTTGAGGCTGTCGACGCCACGGCGGATCTGTTCGATCAACTGTGCCTGACTCCAGCGCCCGGTGTTGGCCTGCCAGCCGTGGTGATCCCAGGCGTGCAGGCCGACTTCATGGCCGGCGGCCAGGGTCTGGCGCATCAGATGCCCCAGGTCCCGGCCAATGGGTTTACCCGGCCAGGCAGTGCCGGCCAGGAGTATGTCCCAGCCGTACAGGCCCGCGGCATTGGAGCGCAGCATTTTCCAGAGGAACTGCGGACGGATCAGGCGCCACAGGTGGCGCCCCATGTTGTCCGGCCCGACGCTGAAGAAGAACGTGGCCTTGACCCCGGCTTCGTCCAGCGATTCGAGCAGCCGTGGCACCCCCTCCCGGGTGCCGCGGTAGGTATCGACATCAATGCGCAGACCTGCCTGCATCAGCGAGCTTCTTCTTTGGAACGATCGGCGATTTCCAGCATGGCTTCACGCAGGAAGAAGTCCAGGGTGTTGCCGATGGTTTCGCTCATCTCCACGGTCGGCTCCCAGTTCAGCAGGCGCTTGGCGTTGTCGATGCTGGGCTTACGGTGTTCCACGTCCTGGTAGCCGGCACCGTAGAAGGCCTTGCTTTCGACGTCGCGGAAACCGGCGAACGGCGGGAAGTTGCTGCGCAGCGGGTGAGCTTCGAATTGACGCAGCAGCTCTTCGCCCAACTGACGAATGCTGGCTTCGTTGTCCGGGTTGCCGATGTTGATGATCTGGCCGTTG
This sequence comes from Pseudomonas sp. JDS08PS003, assembly GCF_045013505.1. Classification (NCBI taxonomy): domain Bacteria; kingdom Pseudomonadati; phylum Pseudomonadota; class Gammaproteobacteria; order Pseudomonadales; family Pseudomonadaceae; genus Pseudomonas; species Pseudomonas sp. JDS08PS003. Next base: position 3,705,334 of record NZ_CP120724.1, on the reverse strand, counting down.
CAGCAGTCGTTGTCGTTGTCGACGATGCGTGCCAGGGCTTCGATGCCGTCGGCGATGTCAGTGAAGCAACGCTTCTGCTCGCCACCGTCGAACAGACGGATCGGCGTGCCTTCCACCAGGTTGAGGATCAGTTGGGTAATGGCCCGGGAGCTGCCGATACGGGCCGAGTCCAGACGGTCCAGGCGCGGACCCATCCAGTTGAACGGACGGAACAAGGTGAAGTTCAGGCCCTTGGCACCGTAGGCCCAGATCACCCGGTCCAGCAGCTGCTTGGAAACCGAGTAGATCCAGCGTTGCTTGTTGATCGGGCCGACGATCAGGTTGGAAGTGTCTTCGTCGAAGTTCTTGTCCTGGCACATGCCATAGACTTCCGAGGTCGACGGGAAGATCACGCGTTTGTTGTATTTGACGCAGTAGCGAACCAGCTTGAGGTTCTCTTCGAAGTCCAGCTCGAACACGCGCAGTGGGTTGCGGGTGTATTCGATCGGGGTGGCGATGGCCACCAGCGGCAGGACCACGTCGCACTTCTTGATGTGATATTCGATCCACTCGGAGTGGATGCTGATATCGCCTTCGACGAAGTGGAAGTTCGGATGGCTGCGCAGGCGCTCGATGGCGTCGGAGCCGATGTCCAGGCCGTAGACGTCGTACTTGTCGTCGCGCAGCAGGCGCTCGGACAGGTGGTTACCGATAAAGCCGTTGACGCCGAGGATCAGCACGCGGGTGCGACGTGGCTTGCGCCCGGACTCGGCACCGCGCAGCAGGGAACCGTCCACCAGGCCCAGTTCGTTGGCCAGTTGCGGGCCGCCCAGGTACAGGCCGTTGGCGTTGCGCTGGCCGGAGGTGATCACCAGGGAGTCTTCGCCACAGGCGATGCGCAGCGGGTCGACACTGATGACCCGGCCCGGGGCCTGGCCTTCGTTGCCTTTTGCAACTTCGGCGCTCCAGACGATCAGCTTGTGCTCGCCGACGGCGCAGAAAGCGCCCGGGTAAGGCTGGGTCACTGCGCGTACCAGGTTGAACAGCTCTTCGGCCGGGCGTTTCCACTCCAGCTTGCCGTCCGCGGCGGTACGACGACCGAAGTAGCTGGCCTTGGATTCGTCCTGTGCGGTCTCGGTGATCTTGCCCTGGGCCAGTGCCGGCAGGGTGTCGCGCAGCAGGCTGGCAGCGGCGTCACGCAGTTTGTGGTGCAGGCTCAGCGCGGTGTCGCTGCGCTCGATGGCGACGCGTTCCTGGGCAATGATGGCGCCGGCATCGGCGCGCTTGACCATGCGATGCAGGGTCACGCCGGTCTCGGTTTCGCCCTTGACCAGTACCCAGTTGGCCGGTGCGCGACCACGGTAGTGCGGCAGCAGGGAGCCGTGCAGGTTGAACGCGCCCTTGCGAGCGGTGGCCAGCAGGGGTTCGCTCAGCAGGTTGCGGTAGTAGAAGGAGAACAGATAGTCCGGGTCGAGCTTGCTGATGCGCTCGATCCACAGTGGGTGGTTGGCATCTTCCGGGGCGTGCACGGCAATGCCCTTGCGTGCACACAGCTGGGCGACGGACCCGTAGAAGGTGTTTTCCTTGGGGTCGTCGGCATGGGTGAAGACCGCAGCGATCTCATAACCTGCATTGAGCAGGGCTTCGATGCCTGCACAGCCAATATCGTGGTAGGCGAAGACAACAGCTTTATTGCTCATGGCGAAACCTGATCAGTATGAGTGGAAGATAAACCGTCGACAGTCACAGCAGGGGCCGGGGCCGCAGGCTGGCTGCGCAAGACTTTTTCGATGAAGAAGCGCGGGCGGGCCCGTACGTCGCTGTACATGCGTCCCAGGTATTCACCCAGCAAACCCATGCCGATGAACTGGCCACCGGTGAACACGAACAGCACCGCGAACAGCACGAAGGTGCCGTCGCCGGCCCAGGTGGCGCCGAAGATCAGCCGCAGGACGATCAGCATCAGGGCGAACAACGCGCCGAGGCCGGCCATGCCGAAGCCGATGATGCTCAGCAGCCGCAGGGGGGTGGTGGTCATGCAGGTGATCAGATCGAACATCAGATTGATCAGGCGCATCGGGCTGTACTTGGAGTCGCCGTGCTCGCGCTCGGCGTGCTCCACCAGCACCTCGGTGGTGTGCCGGGCGAAGCTGTTGGCCAGGATCGGGATAAAGGTGCTGCGCTCGGTGCAGGCCAGCATCGCGTCGATGATGGTGCGCCGATAGGCTCGCAGCATGCAGCCGTAGTCGCTCATGGCGACGCCGGTGGAGCGCTGCACGGCCAGGTTGATCAGTTTTGACGGCCAGCGACGGAACGCCGAGTCCTGGCGGTTGTTGCGCACGGTGCCGACCACGTCATAGCCGAGCTCGGCCTGGGCTACCAGGCGCGGGATTTCTTCCGGCGGGTTCTGCAGGTCAGCGTCGAGGGTGATGACCACATCGCCGCGGCACTGCTCGAAGCCGGCCATGATCGCCGCGTGCTGACCGTAGTTGCGGTTGAGGATCACCGCCACTACCGGGCTGCCTTCGCGTTCGGCGGCTTCTTGCAGGATGTTCGCCGACTCGTCGCGGCTGCCGTCGTCCACCAGGACGATTTCAAACTCGTGCTTGAGCTCGCGGCAGGCCGCTTCGGTACGCCGCAGCAGCTCGGGCAAGCTCTGTTCTTCGTTGTAGACCGGAATGACGATCGACACGAACTGGATTGGATAAGGTTTCAAAGGCTTCAGTCCAGGAGGTTGGCAATGGCACCGGAGACCCGTACGACATCGTCGAGGGTCATGTCCGGGAACAGTGGAATCGAGCATAGACGCGCCGAGTTCCATTCGGTGTGCGGTAGCCGCACATCGGGGAAGCGCTGTCGGTAATAGGTATGCAGGTGAGTGGCGATGAAGTGGATGCCGGTGCCGATGTTCTGTTCCTGCAGGCCCTTCATGAAGGCTTCACGGTCCAGGCCGCAGCGTTCGGCGTCGATACGCAGGATGAACAGGTGCCAGGCGTGCTGCTGCGGGTACTGGGGCAGGTGCAGGGGCTGCACCGGCAGACCTTTGAGGCGTTCCAGGTAAGCCTTGGCCAGCACTTCGCGCCGGGCGTTGATTTGGTCCAGGCGCTGCAACTGCACCAAGGCGATGGCCGCGTTGATGTCCCCCAGGTTGTACTTGAATCCGGGTTCGATCACTTGGGCCTGGGGCTTGCGGCCGTGGGTCAGGCGATCGTAGGCGTCCACGCCCAGACCGTGGAACTTGAGCATGCGCACCCGGTCGGCCAGGGCCTGGTCGTCGCTGACGAACATCGCACCTTCAGCGCAGGTCATGTTCTTGATGGCGTGGAAGGAAAAGATCGCCGTGCCCTGGGCACCGATGGCCCGGCCGCGATAGACGGTGCCGGCGGCGTGGGCGGCATCCTCAATCACCGGGATACCGTGCTTGTCCGCCAGGACGTACAGCGGGTCCAGGTCGAAGGCGGCGCCGGCGTAGTGCACCGGAATGATGGCCTTGGTTCGTGGCGTGATGGCCGCTTCGATGGTGGCCGCGTCGCTCATCAGGGTGTCGGGGTCGACATCGACGAATACCGGGGTAGCCCCCAGCAGGCAGATCATGTTGGCCGTGGAGACCCAGGTCTGGGACGGGGTGATCACTTCGTCGCCGGGGCCAATGCCCAGGGCCAGCAGGGTGATGTGCATGGCGCCGGTGGCCGAGGACAGGGCCACGGCATGGCGAGCACCGACGCGCTCGGCGAATTGCTGTTCCAGTTCCTGGTTTTTCGGGCCGGTGGTGATCCAGCCGGAGCGCAGAACCTGCTCCACTGCAGCTATCTCTTCGTCGCCAATACTCGGACGCGAGAAGGGAAGGAAAGCCTGGTTCATGGTTACCTCGGGTTTAGCTGATGCCGGAAATACGGGGTGTTGCGCGTGAACGAACGGTTCAGGAAAAGCGGGGGAGGTCATGCAGTCATCAAGGCTCATCCAGTTATTGGGCCGGGGTGGCGATCCATGCAGCGTTTGAGTAAAGACGATGTTTGTTAAAAGTAAATGCGGATCAAGATGTTATCTTGGCAACCTGAGAAAACACTGCGTTTGGCAGGTGGCGTGTTGGTGGCTGAGATTAAGCGGAAAAATGTGAAACGAATATGAAAAATAGGGCAAAAGTCCGTTTTTCTGCGGGCCAGACAGCTGCTGTTCAGTTTGTTTATATCGTTGTGAATCAATCCCCTGGCAGCGACTGTTTTAGCTGTTCTGCAGTGACTGTTAAAGGGACTGCCAAGCTTGTTCTTTTCGGCTTGCTCCGGGTGTCACCGGGTGCAACCTGGGGGCTGGAGTACCGATGAATAGCCAGCAACATCAACCCTGTACTGCCATTGCCAACCCGTTGCGCCTGTACCTGGCCCGTTTGGCGCCCTCCAGCCAGTCGACCCTGCGTTACGTGCTGCAGGACGCCGCCGACCGCCTGGGGTATGACGAACTCAACCTCGAGGACATCCCCTGGCACCAACTGCAACCCGAACAGGTGACCGCCCTGGTGGCCACGTTGCGCCGTGACGGCTATGCCCCGAGCACCTCGTCGCTGTACGTCAATGCCCTGCGCGGAGTGATGAACGAAGCCTGGCGCAGCAGCCTGATCAGCCAGGATCACCTGCTGAAAATGCGCTCGGTCAAGGCCATGGGCGGTACACGCCTGTCCCGGGGGCGCAATCTCAAGCGCGGCCTGATCCAGGAACTGATGGCGGTGTGTGCCGCCGATCCGCGTCCCCAGGGCGTGCGCGACGCGGCCATCATTGCGGTGCTGTACGGCTCGGGCATGCGCAAGTCCGAATCGGTGAACCTGGACCTGGCCCAGGTGGACTTCGCCCAGCGCAGCCTGCAGGTGCTGGCCAAGGGCAACAAGCAACTGATCAAGTACGCTCCCTCTTGGGCCTTCGACAAGCTGCAGGCCTGGTTGGAACTGCGCCGTTCGTACCTGCCCGAAGGCCTGGAGGACGATGTTTTTCTGTTCAACCGGATTCGTCGCGGCGGTCATATCACCCGTGAACGCATCAGCAAGCACGCCATCTACTACATTGCCCGCCAGCGGGGCGCCCAGGTCGGCGTGCGGATCATGCCCCACGACTTTCGCCGTTCGTTCATTACCCGGGTGATCGAGGAACATGACCTGTCGATCGCCCAGAAGCTGGCGCACCACACCAATATCCAGACCACCGCCAGCTATGACATGCGTGACGACAACGAGCGGCGTCGGGCCGTCGATCGCTTCGACCTGTGAGTGTCAGCCGTTCAAGAGGTCGGCAGGGAAGGGGACAGATGCCCGGTAAAATCCCAGGCCTCAAGCATTTTCGCGTATTCAAACGCGTGGCTGGGATCGCTCTGCAGCCAGTCTTCGAAAGCCCGGCGTTCCTCCAGGCTGCAATCGGCCTCGCGCAGGCGTATGCACCAATGGGCGGCCTGCATCATCAAGTATTCATCTGCTTCGCTGGCAGGACTGTTCATCGCTCTGTCCTTGTTCAAAGTGGCGCGGGTCATGAGGGCGACGTGCGGCACGTAGAAATCACTTGCAATCTAGAGTGTATAACGAGAAAAAAGCGTCAATTTTTTGCGTGAGATCAGTCATTCGTGTCGGCGCACCGGTCTGAGGCAAGGCCTGGATGCTGCTCTATAATCGGCATGTTTCACCTGTGGCAAATGGAATCGACCAGTCAAATGAGGGAGCAATCGTGAGCGCCAAACTGTGCAACAACACCAATGCCGTCACCTTCGTCAGTAAATACAAGGCGGCTTGCCAGCCGATCGCCGATCAACTGGACCTGCCGGTGGAAAACATCCTCGGCCTGGCAGCCCAGGAGAGCCAGTACGGCGCCGGACGCATTGCCCGCGAGCTCAACAATTACTTCTCCCTGCATGCCCCGGCGCCCCTGCAAAGCGGTGCCGAGGCGCCCCAGGGCAACGCCAGCATCAAGGTGGCGAAGTTCGACTCTTTCCAGAAATGCGCCCAGTCCTTCGCCTTGCGCTATGGCTCGTCGGTCCGTAGCAAGCGCGACCCCATGGAGTTCGCCCAGGCCCTGGTGCGCAGCGGCTACAACAGCGGCGACGCGGCCACCGGTGGTCGCAACGGTTTCGCCGAGTACCTGGCGAAGATCATCGTCGCGGTCAGAGGGCGCATGGCGTGCTGAGAAAAAATCCCCACTCATGGTTGCTGGGCCTGCCCCTGGCCTGCGCCGCGCTCGTCGCCTGCGCCGGTAACGCCCTGCAGCCGGCCGAGGTCAAGGCCACAGGCCTGACCCGCGAGCAGGCCCAGGAAGTGCTGCTGGTGGCCTTGAAGCATCAGGACTATCAACTGAACAAGCCCGGGGTCTTTGTCGATGGTGACCTGCAGGACGACAGCGGCCAGCCGCCGCATCCGGGGTACTTCGACTTCAGCCTCGGCTACAACGACCCCAAGGCCGGCGCCACTGAGTACTGGGGCCTGTTCTCGGTGAGCACCGCCACCGGCGATGTCTGGGAAATCAACAGCTGCAAGCGTCTGGACGGCAGTGAGTTGCGGGCCTTGCAGGGACAGATCATGGCCCGTACCGGCAAGACCCTGGTGGATGAAGAACCCCAGCGCCAGGGACTGGGTTGCGAGGATGAACAATAGTCCCGGCACCGGCCTGCATCAGGCCGCGGCGGTCAGGTGCAGCACCGCAAAATAGGCCGCCGTACCGATCACTGCGCTGCTGATCAGGCCCAAGCGGTTGCTCAGGGCGATGGCCCCCACCAGCAGCAGGGACACCGAGGCCGCCAGGGGCTCGCGGCTCATCTCGCTGAAGGCGATGTACACCGCGAAGTTGATGAACACTGCCACCGGCAGTACCCGCTCCAGGCAACGCTGCAGGCCGGGCTGCAAGCGGATGCTGACGAACGCCGGAATAATCCGTACCAGGCAACTGGTGGCCAGCAGTGCAGCGATGGTGACCCAGGCCGAATCGCTCATAGCTTGGCCCTCGTCAGCAAGGCTGTGGTGATCAGCACACTGGGAATCCAGAAATACAGGGGGCCCAGGAACATGATCAGTACCAGGGTCAGCGCCACACAGAGCGCCACCATCGACAAGAAGGCCAGGCGGCGTTCGTGCGCAAGGCTCAAGCGGCTGCGCAACTGCGCCAGCGACAGGTACATGAGCACTACGCTGGCGGGGTAGCCCAGGTTGACCTCGGTGCCGATCCACTGCAGAGGCAGCCATTTGCCCAGCAATGCCCCCAGAACCCCGGCCAGTGCCCAGGTCAGGAAAATCGTCCCGCGTATCATCAGCAGCGTGGCCGGACTGTCCCGTTCGTGCTCGGTGGCGTAGGCCTCGTCCCCCAGCATATGGGCCGCACCGACCTTCTGCAGGAACCCCCGGGGCAACCGCGGGCTCGAGGTGAAGGCAATGGGCAGGTAGCGGCTGTTGATCGAGGCCGAGACCAGCAACAGGGTGAAGAACCCGGCTCCCGACTGGGCCAGGGGCAGGGCGGCGAACTGACCGCTGCCGGTGAATCCCAGGAGCCCCACCAGCGCCACCTCCAGCAGCGACCAGTCGGCGCGACCGGCCAACAGACCGAACAGCATGCTTACCGGGACAATCGCCAACGCGGCCGGGGCCACCCTGCGCAGGGTGGCTGGCGTGCTTTGCGCTAACGGCATCTGTTGCTCGACCTGCATAGGTTTCTCCACCTTTGAATCACTGCTGCAATAAACAGACAAGAACATCATCTCTTTGAGCTTTCTCCCTGAACTATCTCCCCGGCGCGACCTCGTCGAAATCGTACGAGGCCGATAGTTCCTGCCCGAGGTCGTGACGAATAACGACCGTCTTGGGACGCCTGAAAGCGTCCAGTGCCCTGGGTGCCAGGTCGTCGAGCCAGCGGTTGCCATCAGTGGCGCTGTCGCCAGTGAGCGCCTGGTTGACCCGGACCCGAGTGGCCAGGAGCCGTTGGCAGGCCAGCAGCGCCTCAGCCGGATCATTGGAAAACAGGGTCGCCTCAACGCTTGCGGGACAGTCGTTGGCCAGTTGCACGGCTTCGCCAAGATCGGTCACCCGGCGAATGAGGGCCACCGGCCCCAGGCATTCTTCCTGGGTAATGGCCATGTCGTCGTCGATCTCGGTGAGGATCACCCACGGATGGAACCAACCGAGCACCGGCGCATCCGGGCATTCATCCCCGCCTGCCACCCGTGTCGCGCCTTTGGCCAGGGCATCGTTCACCAGCCGCATGACCTTTTGCTGCGCCGCTTCGCTGATCAACGGGCCAATGGAGCAGGCCGCCTTGTGCCCTTGACACTGGACGCGGCTGTGCTCGATGAACTGGCGGACGAACTGATCATGGATCGATTCTTCGACAAAGAAGTGCTGGATCGACAGGCAACTCTGGCCACTGCGACCAAAGGCGGCGCTCACACCGCAGGCAGCGGCAAGGTCCAATCGGGCATGCCGGGACACGATCATCGAGCCGCGCCCGGCGCTCTCGATCACACAGGGTTTGAGCAGCTCCGCGCAGGTCACCGCCACCGCGCTGCCGGCGGCGACACTGCCGGTGAAGGCCACGGCGTGGGTGCCGGAGGACTGCAACAGCCATTGTCCGGTGCGCGCGTCTCCGGGGATGCAGGACACCAGGCCCGCCGGCAGGCCGACAAAGTGCTGCATGAACGCCAGGGTCGACAGGGTGGCGTGTTCCGCAGGTTTGACAATGCAACTGTTGCCTGCGGCCAGTGCTGCCGCCACCGTCCGGCACATCAGCTCGATGCCCTGGACAAACGGCAGGATGTGCACGCTGACCCCGTAGGGCTCGTAGCGCAGCTGGCACAGTGCCGCGCCGGGCGTGCCGTGGGCTGGAGCAGGGCTGCCGGCGTCGGTCAGATCCGCGTAGTAGCGCAAGATCCCCGCGCAGTGGCTCAGCTCGCGGTTGGCTTCAGCCGGGGACAGCGCCTGCTCGAGGATCATCAGCTGGACAATCTGTCGGTTGAGGGCGCTGGCGGCTTCGATGCTGTCCGCCAACTGATGCAACAGTGCCCTGCGCTGATCGCCGTCCAGCAGGCGCCACAATTCATGGGCGACGTTGGCCGCATCCACGGCCAGGCGAATATCGCTCTTGTCGCAATAGGCAATCTGCCCCACAGGCTCCAGCGTGGCCGGATTCACCGCCTGGCGGGAATCACTGCCAGACGCCGGAAGGAACAGCGGATTGATATAGAACTGCGGGGTCCGGGGTTGAAATCCGTGCATTGGAAGGTCCCTTTCCAAGTGTGCCGGGACTGGCAACTGTGTGGACGCCGCACCGTTGAAACCTGGGCGTTGACGGCCTGGGCAAAGACCCGGGGCGGCGCCGCGGTCATTCGTCGGGGGAGTCTAGGAAAGGGACTGGGACAGCGTCTTGTACGATTGTGCGACTTTGCCGGGTGCTCAGAAGCGATAGCCCACGTTGACCATCACTGCTGCAGCGCCCAGCACCACCAGTTCAGTGCCCACCGGCCCGTAATGCACGCCCAGCGCAGGAATCAGCACCGGCGCCACGCCAAAGTGGTTCAGCGGGATCTTGTCCTTGTAGTCGCCCTTGTAGCCCTGGATCAGGCCGCCGCTGAGCTTGGCGTAGACCGGCCAGTCCGCATGCTCCCAGGCCTTGCCGACGTAGGCGTAGTAGGAACGCTGGGAGAAGGAGTTGCGAAAGGTGCTCACGCCCCATAATTGGCCGTCGGCGTAGTTGTGCTCCAGGCCGATCAGGTCCTGGTGGTTGTTGTGGTCGGGATCGTTGCTCCAGTGGTTGGTGTAGACGCTGGTCTGCACGTTCCAGTAGTCCTGTTGCTCGGCGGCTTGCAGCGTCTGGGTGGCGGCGGCCAGCAGCAGGGCCAGGCTCGCGGCTTGGGTTCGAAGCATGGGTTTCATCAGGATTCCCTGCCATCACGGCAGTCGTGCCCCCTCGCAAATCAAGGGGGGAAAAGGGCGCTGACGCTAACACCCGACCATTCAACGAATCAATGACTGAACTGTTGCTTGATCTATATCAGCTTCGATGCGCTGCATCAGGTAGGGGAAGAACGGGTTGGCGGTCAGGCGCATCAGCTCATCCATGGGTACCACCAGCACGCCGCGTTCGCCGCGGGCGGCGATGGTGCCCAGGTGCACGCCGAAGTCTTCTCCGGGGTTGGGCTGGGTCCCGTACAAACCGTCGTCCACAGGGAACGGCAAGGCCACGTGGGACAAGGAAAACACCCCGGCCGGATAGGCCAGGTCCAGGGGCCGCCGACGGCTGTCCAGGCTCAGGGCTGGGGTGCTGATCTCGTCCAGGTTCGCACCGCCGGCGCCTTCATTGGTCAGCACCCGGGTGCTGTAGTTGCGCGGCGGTGCCGGCAGCAGGCTGGCCAGGGAGGTGAGACTGGCGGGGTCCAGCAGGCCTTCGAAGTCGCGGTCCCGGTTGAGGTCGAAAATCACCAGTTCACTGCCATTGGCCGGCAGTTGCCGGTACAGGCCGGTGACCAGGGCGGGGGTACTGACCGTAGCATCGGTCAGTGACTGGAAGCTGAGGATCGGTGGCAACCGGTCCAGGCGTGGATCGCCCACCCTGGCCAGCAGCTGGCTTTGCAGGGCGTCGGTCAGCAGCCAGGACTGGCGCGCACCATTGACCGGAAACGAGTTGTACTTGAACGGGTTGTACTCAGGGCGCAGGTTCAGCCAGGCCGCCTTGCTGAAGGCCGGAAACACCGCCGGCCAGCCGGCCAGACCGGCAAAGCGCGCCGATGGGGCCACGCCGATCATCGGCGAAATCAGCACCAGGCGCTGGGCTTGTGGCAACTGCGGATCGTCGAGGGCGTCCAGGGCGTACTTGACTGCCAGGGCGCCACCGTTGGAGTAACCGACGATATGCAAGGGCCCAGGCGCCGGGACTTCGGCCCGGGCGGTACGCAGGGCCAGGCGGGTGGCGGCCAGCCAGTCCTGCCAATGGGCGTCGGTCAGGCCCGCCGGCACGGTGCCGTGGCCGGGCAGGCGCAGGCCGATGGCCAGGTAGCCGTGTTCGACGTAGCGCCGGGCAACGTGGCGCAAGCTGTAGGGCGAGTCGGTCAAACCGTGCAGCAGCACCACCACGCCCCGTGGCGTGCCTGGGGGCCGCAGCAGGTAGGAGCGGTTCCAGTCGGTGGCAAAGCGGGGCGGGTAGACCCGGCTGTCCACGCGATAACGGTTGAAAGGCGGGACCTGGGTCGGGTCCAGGCGGTCGCTGACTTCATGCCGGACTTCGGCAAACAAGCTGTCCTCGGCCTGCAGCCAGGCCGCCCAGTCAGCGCTATCGATCTGTTCGATGCTCAGTTCATGGGGCACCCGCAGGTGCCAGGGTTGCAATGCCGGACCGCGCTCACTGTCGAAGGCGCGCCAGGCCAGCAGGGTGAATGCGGCAACGCCAAGGATCAGCGCGCCGCGCTTGAGCAGGCGGGACAGGGCAGGAGCGATCACGGGCAGGGACTCGGTTGAGTGGCACAGATGCGATAGACGCAGCGTCGATCGCCAGTAATCAGGTGTTCCACGCGCTGCACCTGGCCCAGCTCGCCAATGGCGGCCTGGAACACCTGCAGTTCGGAGCGGCAGAAGCCCTGGCACTGCTGGGCGGCGACACAGATCGGGCAGTGACTCTCGATCAACAGCCAGCCGTCGCCGTCGGCCTCGACGCTGGCCATGTAGCCGGCGACTTCACGGATCTGCGCCAGGGCCCGGACCCGCTCTTCCAGGGTCGGCAGCGGGGCGCAGACGTCGAGGTACTGCGCCGTGTTGACCCGCTCCATGTCAGTGACGATGCGCTCCACGCCGTCGGACCCATAGACCGCGCGAATCGAGTCGATCAGTTGCAGGGTCAGGTGGGCATGGGTGTCGGGAAAGCGGGCCTGGGCCTGCTCGGTCAACACCCATTTCTGCGACGGACGCCCGGCGCCCTGGGCCGGCATCATCTGCCCGGCGATCAGTTCACCGTCCAGCAGCTTCTGTAGCTGCTGGCGGGTGGCTTCCAGGGAGACCTTGAGCAGCGGGGCCAGGTCGGCGGTTTTCAAGGGGCCGCGGGTTTTCAGCAGAAACAGAATCCGCTCGGCGGTAGCTCCGGGGTTCTTCTTCTCGGCAGGGGAGGACATCGAGGACATGCTGGGCCATTAACCAATGCGCAAGTGGGGTATCAAGGGCGTACAGGACGCGGCAAACCACGCAAGCATAACAGGCTGCAGCCTCGGGACCCGGCCATTGTCGCTCTTCGAACGGCGGATTGGGCAAGGGGGCTAAGCCATGAAAAATTAATTATCAAAGTAATTGCTTGTGTAATACAGTGCGGCTTCATCGAACAACCCGAAGGGAGCAAAGCATGGCTTCGACAAGCGGATGGTCGGCACTGTTACTGGGCAAGAACGGACTGCGCTCGGCAGCCCTGGCTGGTGGCGTGGCACTGCATGCAATCAACGTGTACCTGGTCACCACGCTGTTGCCTTCGGTGGTCAAGGATATCGGCGGCCTGGACTATTACGCCTGGAATACCACCTTGTTTGTGGTGGCCTCGATCATCGGCTCGGTGCTGTCCACCCGAGCTCTGGGGGTACTGGGGCCGAAAGTCGCCTATGCCCTGGCCGGGCTGGTGTTCATGCTCGGTTGCGGCCTGTGTGCCCTGGCCCCGGACATGGGCTGGCTGATCTTCGGGCGCAGCGTCCAGGGGCTGGGCGGAGGGCTGTTGTTCGCCTTGCCCTACGCGATGATCCGGTTGGTATTCGATGAGCCGCTCTGGCCCCGGGCAATGGCGCTGATTTCCGCCATGTGGGGCGCGGCCACCTTGATCGGCCCTGCAGTGGGCGGGGTCTTCGCCGAACACGGAGCCTGGCGTGCGGCGTTCTGGGTGCTGCTGCCGTGCACCTTGCTGTTCATGCTGTTGGCGATCGCCCTGTTACCGGGGAAAAGCCGTGAAGCGGTGCCGCGCAGTCCTATTCCCGGCCTGCAACTGGTGTTGCTGACGGCGGTGGTGCTGGCGATCTCCATTGGCAGCATTACGCCTTCACCCGGGTACAACGCCTTGGGCCTGGGAGTCGGCCTGGGCCTGCTGCTGGTGGTGGTGCTCGTGGAAAACCGCTCCCGCAAACGTCTCCTGCCCCGTGACAGCCTGAAGTCCGGCAGCCCCTTGCTGGCGCTGTACCTCTCCATGGCGCTGCTGGTGGTGGGCATGACCAGCGAGGTCTTTGTGCCGCTGTTCCTGCAAGTGCTGCACCAGCAGACTCCCTTGCTGGCGGGTTACATCGCCGCGCTGATGGCGGCCGGTTGGACCCTGGGGGCGATCTTCAGCTCCGGCCTGAGCCCCCGGGGTGCGTCCCGCGCCATCGCCAGCGGGCCATTCCTGGTGGTGGCCGGTCTGCTTCTGGCCTGCCTGTTCATGCCCGCTACGGCTACGCCAGTCCTGAGTCTGGGGGCGGTGTGCCTGGCCATGTTGCTGGTGGGCACAGGGATCGGCCTGGCGTGGCCGCATCTGTTGTCCCGGGTCCTGGAAAACGCTACCGATGATCAGAAGGAGCTGGCAGGTGCCTCGATCACCACCGTGCAACTGGTGGCCACGGCCCTGGGCGCGGCGCTGGCCGGGATGATTGTCAACCTGGCCGGCCTCAGCTCCACCGCAGGCGCTGCCGGTGCGGCCCAGGCCGCGGCCTGGCTGTTCGGTCTCTATGCCGGGGTGTCGGCACTGCTGTTTATCAGCATGCGCCAGGTCCGGCGCAGCCATGCCCGGGCCCTGGCCGAGGCTTGAAGCCTACCTGGATTCATCACTTGGCAAGGACGTACAGATGAACAGCCTCAATACCGCAAGTCAGGAACAGGGTTGGCTTTTCGATCCGGGTGTCGCCCCAGTATTCGCGCACCTGGACCTCAGGCTGCTGGGAGGACGCGCCATCGGCATTGCCGACAATCAGTTCACCGATCTGCTCAGCGTTCTCGGCGGCCCCGGCTGCGGGGTGCGCAATGGCAACCCCAGGGATTTGCGCCAGGAGAATCTGCGCCAGTTCAGTTATCGCCTGGACGGTTCGGGGGAACTCAAAAGCGCAACGCCGGCGCTGCGGGAGCTGCCCCAGAGACTGACCTCCGGCGCCGGCGAAGCGCCGCTGGAGCTTGGCCTGCAACCCTGGCGCCTGGGGCCCCACAGCCCCTACGGATTCCTGCCCCTGGGCCAGACCCGCAGACGGGACAATATTTCCCTGGACTCCATCGACAATCCGGCCACTGTGCTGACCCTGTCCCATTGGCCGGCCAACAAGACCCCCAGTGCCTACAAGGCCAACCTGTCCACCGCCAGTGCCCTGATTTTTCTTCAGCAGGGGCTCAGGGTGGAGCCGGCGCAGGTGATCACCAGCGACCATTTCGATCTTGACGGACTGGCCTCGGTCTACGCCTTCCTGGCCCCCGAGCATGCTCTGCGGCACCGTCAATTGCTGATCGATATCGCTCGACTCGGCGACTTCACCCGGGGCACTTCGCCCCAGGCCCTGCACTGCGCCTTTACCCTGCATGCCCTGGCCGCCCGAGTGCGCAGCGACAGTCAGGGTGGCAACGACCGGCAACTCATGGCGCGCTTCACCGCACTGCTGCCGCAACTGGCCGATGTGCTGGATAACACCCGGCGTTACACCGAACTCTACCGTCCGGCCATGCAGGACCTGCAGCGCAGCACGGCGCTGGTGGAGCATCCCGCCACACGGATCGAGAAATACCCGGATATCGATTTGGCGATCTTTCGCCTGCCGCAAGGGGCATGGCAGGGCGAGGGCGAGTACTTCGGCCTGTCGCCGGTGGCCTTGCACAATCGCAGTCGCTGCGCGGTGCTGGCCATCGTCAACCAGGGGCGCATCGAAATCCGCCAGCGTTACGAAAGCTGGGTCGAGCGCAGCAGCGGCATTCCCCGGGCCCGTCGGGACCTGGCGATTTTCGCCCGGGCCCTGCAGGAAACGGAGCGTACTCCAGGGCAGTGGCACTACGACGGGGTGCAGGCAATCATGCCGAGCCTGAGGTTTGTCGCCGACCGGCCCAGCAGCCACTCCAGCGACAAGCTGCTGGCCGAACTGCGCCAGTTCCTCGACCAGGCCCCGGTGGCCTGGGATGCCAACCTGTAGGAGCCGGCTTGCCGGCGAAGCGGCTTTTGAGGCTTGTGTTGCTCTTGCGGGCGTCTTCGCTGGCAAGCCAGCTCCTACACAAGCCAGCTGCGGCACAGGCCGGCTGCAGGTGGGTTACCAGGTGTCGACGAAGCCTTGGGGGCGCTCGGTCCAGGGTGTCGGCCGAGGCGCTGCTTGAAGACCACGAAGCAGCCAGGAGCGGCTGTCCAGGGGGTCGATCACGGCGTCGATCTCCAGGTAGCTGGCCATGTTCAGGGCCTTGCCCTGGGCGTAGGCCTTGGCCACCAGTTTGTCGAACAGCGCCTGACGCTCCAGGGGCTCGGGCTGGGCCGCCAGTTCCTTGGCAAAGCCCAGGCGTACCGCACCCTCAAGGCCCATGGCACCGAACTCGGCGCTGGGCCAGGCCACGGTGAACATCGGGTTGTGGAAGCTGCCGGCCGCCATGGCCTGAGCTCCGAGGCCATAGCCCTTGCGCAGCACCAGGGTGAAGAACGGCACCGTCAGGCTGGCGGCGCTGACGAACATCCGCGACACATGGCGCACTGTGGCTTGCTGTTCCGATTCGGGCCCGACCATGAACCCCGGGGTGTCGCACAGGGACACCAGGGGCAGGCCGAAGGCTTCGCACAGGCGCATGAAGCGCGCGGCCTTGTCGCCGGCCGCGGCGTCGATGGCGCCCCCCAGCACCGCTGGGTTGTTGGCGATCAGGCCAAAGGCCCGGCCCTCGATCCGGATCAATGCGGTAATCAGCCCCGGAGCGAACTGGCGCCGCAACTCCAGCACGCTGCCACGATCGGCAAGGGTCTGGATCACCCGGCGAATGTCGTAGACCCGCAGGCGGTTTTCCGGGATCAGCTGGCGCAGTTCCCGCTGGTCCGCGCAGTGCCAATCCTTGAGCGGCCCCTGGAAGTAGCCCAGGTATTGCTTGGCCACCGCCACGGCTTCGGCCTCGTCCTTGACCAGAACATCGATCACGCCATTGGGGCCTTGTACCGATGCCGGGCCCACTTGCTCGGGAGTGAAACTGCCCAGGCCGCCGCCCTCGATCATCGCCGGGCCGGCCATGCCGATGCTGGCGTTGGCCGTGGCGATGATCAGGTTGCAGCAGCCCAGCAGCGCGGCGTTGCCGGCAAAACAGCGGCCTGAAGCGATGCCCACCGTCGGCACCCAGCCGGAGAGCCGGGCCATGGCGGCAAAGGTATGGCAGTCGAGCCCAGCGACCCCGACAAAATCGCTGTCGCCGGGGCGACCGCCGCCGCCTTCGGCAAACAGCACCACCGGCAGCCGCCACTCCTGGGCCAGGCTCAGCAGGCGGTCGGTTTTCTTGTGGTTCATCACCCCCTGAGTGCCAGCGAACACCGTGTAGTCGTAGGCCAGGGCCAGGCAACGGGCAGACGGGCCGTCAAACAGCTCGGCATTGACCGTGCCGATGCCGCCCACCAGGCCGTCGGCGGGGCTCAAGGCTTGCAGTTCCTCGAGGCTGCGCCGCCGGCGCTGAGCCGCCAGGGCCATGGCGCCGTATTCCATGAAACTGCCCGGGTCCAGCAGGTCGTCGAGGTTCTCCCGGGCGGTGCGCTGGCCAGTCTTGCGGCGCTTGGCCAGCGCTTCCGGACGCTGGGCGTCCTGCAACAGGGCGTGGCGTTGGCGGACTTCGGCCAGATCGGCGCGGATCAACTCCAGGTCAATCTGCTCTTCGCTGCACAGGCCGCTACCGGCGACTTCGGCCGGCTCCAGGAACAGCAGCGGCTGACCTTCGCTGACCGCGTCACCGACCTGGGTTGTCAGGGCCCGGACGATCCCGCTGCACTGGGTCTTGACCTCGAACTCCATCTTCATCGCTTCCAGCACCGCCACTCGCTGGCCGACCTGCAAGGTATCGCCCTCGGCCACTTCCAGGGTCACCACAACGCCGGTGCTCGGGGTCTCCAGGGCCAAGGTGCCCGGGGGCGCCTGTACGTTGGCGCGGATCTGCCCAGGGGCCAGCGGCTGTTGGGCAAAGAACAGCGACCGGTGCCCATCGGGGGCGACTTGGGCCAATGTGGCCCAGTGCTGCTCGACGAAGCCGGTGTTGACCTGATGCTCGGCCACCGCCGGATGGCGCAGCAGGTTCTGCAGTAGCCCGAGGTTGTTGGCCACGCCTTCCAGGCGGAACTCGCAGAGCCCGCGATAGGCCCGCCCCAGGGCGCTGGAATAGTCCGTGCCATGGGCGATGAGTTTGGCCAGCAGCGAGTCGTAGCTGGGGTTGACCGGGTACCCGGCATAGCCGTAGCCATCGACCCGCAACCCGGGACCGCTGGGGGGCTCATAGGCGCTCAAGGTTCCGGCCACCGGGCGGGTGCCGCCATCGGCCAGTTGTTCCTCCAGGTTGATCCGCACCTGCAGCGCAAAACCCTGGGGCGTCGGCGCTCGGGTCAGGCCCAGGCTGTCCAGGGACGCACCGGCGGCCAGGCGCAGTTGGGTGTGCAGCAGATCGATACCGGTCACCGCCTCGGTCACCGTGTGCTCCACCTGGATTCGCGGATTGGCCTCCATGAAGTAGAAGCGCCCCGGCCGCTGCTGATCGAGGAGGAATTCGAAGGTGCCAATGCCCTGGTAGTGCACCCGACTGGCCAGTTGCAAGGCGGCGTCGATCAGTTGTTGGCGCAGCTCGGCGGGCAGGTCCGGGCTGGGGGCGATCTCCACCAGCTTCTGATGGCGGCGCTGCAGGCTGCAATCGCGCTCCCACAGGTGGCTGACCGCGCCACTGCCGTCTCCCAACACCTGGATCTCGATGTGCCGAGCGCGTTGCAGCAACTGTTCGACATAGAGTGCGCCATTGCCGAACGCCGCCTGGGCTTCGGATTGGCAGCGGGCAAAGGCCTGTTCCAGTTGGCCGCTTTCGGTGACTGCGCGCATGCCCCGACCACCGCCTCCGGCCAGGGCCTTGAGCATCAGCGCGCCGTGTCGCGTAAAGAAGGCGGCCGCCTGTTCCAGGCTCACCTGATGGTTGATCCCGTCCAGCAGCGGCACCCCGCAGTCCTGGGCCAGGGCCCGAGCCGCGGCCTTGTCGCCGAACAGTTGCAGCACCTCGGGCGCCGGTCCAATGAAGGTCAGGCCGGCCTCCAGGCAGTCCCGGGCGAAGTCGGCGTTCTCGGCAAGAAAGCCGTAGCCGGGGTGAATCGCTGTACAGCCGTGCACCTGGGCCAGGCTGATCAACTGCTGCCGATCCAGGTAGGCGGCTACCCCGCGCCCTTTCAGGGGCAGGGCCAGATCGGCCCGGCGCAGGTGCAGGCTGGCAGCATCGTCCTCGGCGTACACCGCGACGCTGCGAATGCCCAGGTCGGCGCAGGCCCGGGCGATACGGATGGCAATCTCGCCGCGATTGGCGATCAACAGACTCTGAAACATGGCAATTCTCACAATGGCAAAGGGCGGCTCAGGCGTTTCACACAGTCGCTCAGAGCTGTTGTTCCAGCTCGTTTTTCTTGACCTTGCCGGTGGCGGTCATGGGCAGACTGCTCACCAGGCGGATCTCCGGCACCTTGTAGGCGGCCATCACCTGCTGGCACCACGCGGTCAGGGCCAGCGGGTCCTGGGGGGCGTCCGGCTTGAGCACCACAAAGGCCACCGGCTGCTGGCCGCGACGCTCATCGACACGGCCGATCACCGCGCTGGCCAGCACCTGGGGATGCTGGCCGAACAGCGCCTCCAGCTCGCTGGGAAACACGCTCATGCCATTGACCTTGAGCATCTCCTTGCGCCGTCCCAGGTAGCGGATAAAACCCTGTTCGGTGATTTGCCCCAGGTCGCCGGTGTGCAGCCCGCCGTCGCGCAGCACCGCTGCGGTTTCTTCCGGCCGTTGCCAGTAGCCCTGCAGCAGGGACGGGCTGCGCACGCAGAGTTCGCCTTCGCTGCCCAGGGGCAACAGGGCGCCGCTGACAAAGTCGCAGACCTTGAACTCGGTGCCCGGCACCGGCAGGCCGACAAAGGTCGGAGGGCTCTTGAGGTCGAAGTCGTCATGCTGCAGACCGGCGGTGAAGGTGTCGCAGGTGTGGGTTTCGGTCATGCCGAAGCTGAATTCGAACAGCGTGCAGCCGGTCAGTTGCCGCCAGCGCCGACGGTAGTCCGGGGTCAGCTTCTTGACGAAGGAGATGCAGCCACTGGCCCGCAGCGAGCCGAGGTCAAAGTCGGCAACGGCGGGGTGCTCCAGGACTTCGGCGGCGCTGTCCACCAGCAAGCCGCAATGGCTGACCCGGTAGTGTTCGATCGCCGCCATGAACGCCAGCGCGTCCCAGCGCGCCAGCAACACTAGGCGGCAACCGGCGTAGATGGGAAACAGCAGGCCGGCGTTTTCCCCGGCGATCCAGAACTCGGGAAGGAAATTCAACATCACGCTGCGCTGCTCCAGGCCCAGGGCCACGGGCACGTAACTGGCGCAGGTGTAGAGCATGTCGCCGTGGGTATGCACGCAGCCCTTGGGCAGGCCGGTGGTGCCGCCGGTGTAGTTCAGGGCGGCGATGTCCTCAAGGGCAGGGCGGTGCCCGGGCGTGGCGGCGCGACAGTTTTCCAGGGCAGGGTAGAAGTCCAGAACCCCGGCATCCAGGCGTTTGGGCGCCAGCAGCAGGTCCGGCACCGGAATGCTCGGAGTCGCCGGGCACAGCTCCGACAGGCTGGTGGCCAGGATCCGGGTCAGGGCGCACGTCGGCGCGACGGCGTGGACCACATCGAGCAATTGATCGAAGCACAGGATCACCCGTGCACCGCAGTCCTTGAGCTGGTATTCCAGCTCCAGCGTGCGGGCCAGGGGGCTGACCGGGGCGTAAACCGCGCCGCACTTGAGGATGCCCCAGAAGCCGATGTGCAATTGCGGGCAGTTGGGCATGTACACCGCCACCCGATCGCCAGGGCCGACCCCCAACTCGCCGAGCAGGGCGGCGCAACGATCGGAGAGCCGATCCAGCTCGCTGTAGCTCAGGCTGTGACCGTAGAAATCCACGGCCACGGCATCTCCTCGCAGCTGGGCCCAGGTCCGCAGGTACTGGGTGAGCGGTTGCCGGCCGTGGGGATATTGCGCAGTACGCGGTGCTCCCTCGGGCCAGGCGGCCTGCTGCAAGGCGTGAAGATGCTGCTGATAGGCCGCGAGATGCTGATCCGCAAGGTCCATGGTGCCTCCTGATTTTTGTTATGGGCGGGGCCATCTTAGGCAGCCCCCGCGGGGTCACAGAACCGACGGTTATTCATCGAGATTCATGAATGCGCTACATGGTTCGGTCCGCCATGGCGGACTGTTAGCCTGCACCGGGTCGAGACTGCGAGGACGCAACCATGAACTCACCGCATGAATGGTCGGGGCTCAGCCGCCTGGACTTGAACCTGTTCCGGGTCTTCGAGGTGGTGTACCAGGAGCGCAACCTGACCCGCGCCGCCTCGATTCTGCACCTGAGCCAATCGGCCATCAGCCACGCTCTGGCGCGCCTGCGGGCACAACTGGATGACCCGCTGTTCGTTCGCGAAGGCTACGGCGTGGCGCCTACGCCCCTGGCCAAGCAACTGGCGCCGGGCATCCAGGACGCCCTCAGCGGCCTGCGCCGCAGCCTCAACCCGAACCAGGCCTTCGACCCCCAGCGTGACCGCCGGCGCTTCACCCTGAACATGCCGGAACAACTGGAGCCGGTGATCCTGCCGTTGATCCTGGCGCACCTGAACCGCGTCGCTCCGCACCTGGAGGTGCGCAGCACCAGCGTGCATTGGGCCGACCTGAAGCTGGAGATGATTGCCGGACGCATCGACCTGGCGATCGAACTGTCACGCCTGACCGATGCGCAGTTGCAACAGCAATTGCTGCTGCAGGATTCCTTCTGTGTGATGGCCGGCCCCGGCTTCAGCGGCGAGCTGACGGTGGAACGCTACCTGGCGGCCGAACATGTGGCGGTGACCTCCCGGCGCCGAGGCATCTGCGTCGAAGACCTGGCCCTGGGGCACCTGGGGGTGGTGCGGCGGATCCGCCAGCACTGCCAGCATTTCCTCACCGCCGCGCAACTGGTGGCCCAGGGCGACTTCCTCCTGACCCTGACCCGCAACAATGCGCAACTGATCAATGCCGGCCTGAACAACCGCATTCTCGACATGCCCCTGACCCTGCCGCAGGTATGCCTGAACCTGTACTGGAGCAAGCAGGTGCAGAACGAATCGGCCAACCGCTGGTTGCGTGGGCAACTGCTGGAGCTGGCGGGGCGCACTTGAAGCGGTCTTTTATCAAGTGGACAACACCGGGGACAGCCGTTTCGCGGCCCGACGGTACCACCTACTTCGCCTTGCCCCCTGCTGCTGTGCTGTAATCCGCAGCCACCGAACAGCACAAGGAAGCCCGTGGATGCACGAATCCGCTCGTCACATCGTCGATCTGTACCAGCGTCATGCCCAGGCCTGGGACCGGGCGCGGCAGGCCAGCACCCAGGCCTTTCACAGTGAACAAGCCTGGTTCGAGCGCTTTCGCCAGGTCATGGGTTCGGGCCGACAGGTACTGGACCTGGGCTGCGGAGGTGGCGAGCCGGTAGCGCGCTATCTCATCGAGCAGCAATACGCGGTCACCGGCGTCGACAGCTCCGCCGCCTTGCTGGAGCAGTGCCGCCAGCGCTTTCCCCAGCAGCAATGGATCAACGCCGACATGCGCGGTCTGGCCCTGGACCAGGACTTTGCCGGCATCCTGGCCTGGAACAGCCTGTTCCACCTGAGCCCGGATGATCAGCGCGCCATGTTCGCCGTGTTCGAACGCCACGCCGGCCCGGGCTGCGCCCTGATGTTCACCAGCGGACCTGCGGCAGGAGAGGCCATCGGCGAGTTCGAAGGCGAGGCCCTGTACCACGCCAGCCTGGACCCGGGGGAATATTGCACCTTGCTCGACACCCATGGTTTCGAGGTGGTGCAGCAGGTCAGTGAAGACCCGGAGTGTTGTGGGCTGACGGTGTGGTTGGCGCGGGGGATTTATTGAGGTTCCGGCGGCCCCGTCTCTTGGCAAGGCACAGGGCAAAAAAAGCCGGTTTCCGTTGAATAGAAACCGGCTGTATCAGGTCTTGGGAGCGCTTTCGCTCACCGTACTTTAGTGCTTCATCATGCTGTGATCCGGCGCATTCAGCGCTCGGGCTTGGGCTTCGACCTTGATGGTTTCCTTCTCGCCCTTGGCGTTTTCCACTGTCAGGGTCAGGGGCACTTTGTCGCCGGCCTTGATCTGGCCGGTGAGCTCCATGAGCATCACGTGATAGCCGTGGGTGTCCAGGCTGACTTTCTGCCCGGCCGGCAGAGCCACGGCGTCCACTTGCTGCATGCTCATCACGTCGTTGTGCATGCTCGACTGGTGGATCTGCACGTTCTTGGCCACGGGCGATTGCACTTCAACCAGCTTGCTGTCGCTGCTGGCGGTGAGGTCCATGAAGGCGCCGCTGGCGTGCTGGCCAGGAACCGTGGCGCGGACCCAGGCATTGTCCACCTGGGTCGCGGCGCCGGCGGTGCCGGCCAGGCCCAGCAGGGAGAGCATCAGCAGGGCGGATTTAATCCGGGATGGGCGACGTTGCGAGTTCATTAGCAGACCTCCATGACGGTGAGCAGATCTTCCGCGCACTCTTGGGCGTTGAGGGACTGGGACAGACCCAGGCGCAAGGTGCCCCGGGAGTCGTAGACGAAACTGGTGGCGGTGTGGGACAGGGTGTAGGTCGAACCGCTGGGGATCTTCTCGTAGAACACGCCGAATTCCTTGGCGGTGGCCGCGGTTTCTTCCAGGGTGCCGTAGAGCGCCTCGAAGCTCGGGTCGAAGGCCTTGACGTAGGCGTCCAGCACCTCGGGCGTGTCGCGCTCGGGGTCCAGGGTGATGAACACCACTTTCAGGCGTTCGCCGTCACGGCCCATGAGCTTCTTGGCCTGGGCGGCGCGGGCCAGGGTAGTGGGGCAGATCGCCGGGCACTGGGTGAAGCCGAAGAAGATCATCGGCATCAGGCCACGGTAGCTGGACAGCGACTTGGTTTCGCCCTGGGAGTCGGTGAGTTTGAAGGTGCGGCCAAGAATCTGATTGCTCAGGTCCTTGCCATATTTGAAGGACAGTCGGGGACTGTTGTCGCAACCGGCGAGCAGGCCCAGGCCGAGCACCCCGGCGCTGGTAAGCAGGGTGCGGCGAGTCAGCAAAACACTCATGAAATAACGCCCTTTGAACAGCCAGACAGGCAAAAACCCGCGCATGGTAACAAACAGACGAAAGCGGCGGCGGGCTAATTAGACCAATGCCTGCGGCCATCGGTCGCAGCCTGGGCTGAGGATTGTGCCGACTCAAGGGCAATGTCGATCGTGGTCGGGAGGCGCGCAGCGCTGTTGCCGCCAGGCCCTGGACGAGCAGCCTCAGGGCCTTGGGCGATATGCGCGTTCAATCTTCCAGCGCCGCGATCTGCACCAGCGCCCGCACGGCGACGCGGGTGGCCAGGGTCAGGGGCTTGGGCAGCCGGTCCAGCTCGAACCAAGCGATATCGCTGTGCTTGTGCGGCTCGTTGTTACGCGGCTCCATGGCCGGGGCCGAGGCCAGGTACACCGGGGAAACCCAATGCTCCTGCCGTTCGGGGTCGATCTGGTCCGCCACGCATAACAGGCTGACGCCTTGCAGGGTCAGTCCGAGCTCTTCGAGGATTTCACGGCGCATGGCCTGCTCCGCCGGTTCCAGCCAGTCGACCTTGCCACCGGGCAATCCCCAGCAACCGGCTTCGGGGTCCCGCAGGCGCTTGACCAGAAGTAACTGGCCGTCGCGGACGATGGCGGCGCCGCATCCCAGGCGGGGCTGTTGAGACATGGCGGTGCTCCTGTGCGTTGGGGGAGGGGCAAGGCCCGTGGTCCTGCCCGGCAGTTGCTGTGCGGTTCGCACACTATCGACTGTCGAGGATGACAACCGCGTGTTGCATTGTTGTTTATTTGTAACTTTCAAGGCGAAGGGCTCTAAGCCGCTTCAGTCCCCGGCCTGGAACCCGACTGCAGTGCTCGACTCAGTGGCGAAAAAGAGTGGCCGCGATCACTGCCAGTGCCAGGAAGATCAGGATCACCCCGGTGATTCGTTCCAGCCAGGGCAGGGCCCGAGAGAAGCGTTCCCGCACCCGGCCATTGCCAATGGCCAGTGCCACCAACAGATCCCACAACAGCACTACGCTGAACATCCACAGGCCATAGACCAGTTTCCAGCCGGTGCTGGTCTGGGTACCCACCAGGGAGGCCAGGCTGACATAGAACAGAGCGTTCTTCGGGTTGAGCAGACCCGAGAGCAGGCCCATGCCCAGGCCTCGCCACCAGGTGGCCCGGGGCAGCGCCCGGGTGTCGCCCTGGGCATCCACCGCTGCCAGGGAGCTGGCGCCGGCATGACGGATGAACAGCCAGCCCAGGTAAAGCAGGTAGCCACAACCGGCCAGCTGGATCACCAGGAACAACCCGCCGTCGGGACGCAATACCGAGACCCCGCCAAAGGCCAGGACAATGAACAGGCCGTTGGCCAGGGCGATGCCCAGGCAGGCACCGGTGGCCGCTTTCCAACCGGTGGCCATGGACAGGCGCGCCACCAGGAAAAAGTCCGGCCCTGGGGAGAGCAGGGCGAGAAAATGCGCAGCGGCGACCAGCAGGAACTGTTGCAACATGGAGGCAGACTTCCAGAGACGTGAGGGGCTGGAAGTGTGCTGGGCGTGGGGACCGGGGTATTGAAGAAAATTGCGCGGTCTTCAGCGCTTGTACAAACCCGGTGTGACACCGACATGGGCCTTGAACACGCGCTGGAAATGCGCCTGGTCGGCAAAGCCCAGGCGCTGGGCCAGGGCCGCTGGGGGCTCGCCGGCCTGCAGTGAGGTCCGGGCCTGGATGATGCGCTGGTTCAGTTGGTAGGCGTGGGGTGTCATCCCGGTGGCGGCGCGAAAGGCCCGGATCAGCTGGTAGCGGCTGATGCCGGCCAGCGTCGCCAAGCGCTCCAGAGGGTGAGCCTGTTGCGCCTCCTGTTGCAGAAATTGCATGACCCGTCGCACCCCGACGCTGGCCCGTGCCGGGTCGGCGGCGTGGGCAATCACCGGCTGCCCCTGGAGTGGAAAATCGCCAATGAACTCGATCAGCGCAGCTTCCTTGTCTTGCCAGCTGGCAGCGCAGAACAGCAGGTCGTTGAGGCGGCAAAAACGCTGGTACAGCTGCTCATCGTGGCTCAATAGCACTTGGCCAAGCGCCGTTACCGGCTGCTGCTGCGCTTCCAGGCGCACGCCTTCGACCCAGCGCGGGTCCAGGTGCAGCATCTGGTAGCTCCAGGCAGTGTCGGGCTGGGGATTGCAGGCATGAGCGCAATGGGCCGGGACGATTACCACGCTGCCGGCCTTTATCAGGGTTGGCCCCTCGGCACCGCCGCTGAACAGGCTGACACCCCGGTCCACGGCGCCGATGGACACTGTCGGGTGGCTGTGGGCCCTGTAGTTGGCGCGGCTGTCACAGGCTCGACGGCTTTCTACGTAGGGCAGGTTCGGGTCGCGCCAGAATTGCGCTGAAGGCGTCATGGTGCAGGTCTGCGGTAAGGGGAGCGGGCGGGTAGGCTAACAGGGTGGATTGCAAGGGTGCCAGTTAGCGCTGAAGGAGGGTTCACCGGCATGCCGGGGTCTACGCAAGTAGAGCGTTGAAAAAAACCGTGGCTGGGTTAGACCGTTTATTTCTCTGGGTTATGTAGATAGCTGTTTTTCACATATCCAAAGCAGGCGCAATGACGCTGCAAAACCATTTCCATCCGCTATGGAAGACAGGTCGATGCAACAGTGGAAGTTCTCGGCTGCGCCACGCTGAAAAGCGGGTCGCGACAGCCGTTGCCGCTGCTGGACCGGCCTCTTGCCGACCCTGCGGCGTTCCATAGAATCCGCTCCATTCGCTTCATCCAACTATCGATACTTCAGGGAACAAGATCATGATGAACGCCATGCAGATGCCAATGAACACCGCCATGCCGATGATGCCGATGATGGGCATGCCGATGATGATGGCGACCATGAGCTGCGAGATGCTTGAAGACGGCATGCAGTGCAAGATGATGCCGGCCGCGGGCATGGACATGGCCATGTTCAAGAACAGCGCCGAAATGCTGCAGATGATGATGAACTGTGGCATGCCGATGATGATGCACTGCGCCAACATGAGCATGCTGTGCATGTCCCAGACGACCATGGCCATGCCGATGATGAACATGATGATGCCCATGCCGATGATGGGCATGCCGATGCCCTCGATGAAGTGCGTGATGGAATGCACCCCGATGGCTGACGGCATGCTGTGCAAGCTGATGCCCATGGCCGGCATGAACATGGACATGATGAAGAACTGCTGCGCCCTGATGATGAAGATGATGAACGATTGCAGCATGCCGATGATGATGAGCTGCAATGGCATGCCGATGATGTGCTGCACCTGTTAAGCCAGCAGCGGTTGCATGCAAAAGCCCGGCGGGGATGACTCCCTCGCCGGGCTTTTTATTGCGTGGGCTTATTGCGTGGGCTGATCAGTCCAGGCACTCGGGATGGGTCACCACCAGATAGGCCACGGCCTCGCTGTCCGCCGGGTTGCGATAACGATGGGGCTGGTCGGCGTAGAACAGGATCGAATCCCCAGGAGACAGTAGATAGCGCTCCTCGTTGACGCTGATTTCCAGCACGCCCTGGGCCACCACCAGATTTTCCTGAACCCCCGGGCCGTGGCCTTCGCAGCGGTCTTCACCCAGGGGCGCGATGCGCAATTCGTAGAATTCCGATTGGCGCGCCACATCGAAGGGAAACAGCGCACGGCTGACGAAGGCGCCATTGGCGCTGACCAGGCGTTTGCTCTGGCTCGCCGTCAGCAGCGCGACCCCTTCGAAGGCCCGATGCTCGAGAAAGGCCGCCACTGAAACTTTCAGGCCCTTGGCGATTTTGCACAGCACCTTGATCGACGGCACGCTGCGCCCGGACTCGATCTGCGCCAGCATCGCCCGGCTCACGCCGCACTGGCGGGCCAGGGCATCCAGGGACAGATGGCGCTTGCCACGCAGGCGCAGCAGGTTCTGCGCGACTCGCTGGCTGATGGGGTCTTCGTCCTGGGCATGCAGGGGCGCAAGGTCCAGCAGCGGCGGGGCATCGCTGGCCAGAAAGCGCGAGGGGTCTTGAGCGTTCACCCGTGGCGGGTCTCATTGCCGTGCTGGGCCTGAACCCATTGCATGGCCTGGCAGGCGGCATTGCGCGCATAGATTTCCCACATCAGCCGTGCCCGTTGCTGAGCCTGTTTGCGTTTGCGGTAGCTGGCCAGGTCGATGAGGTTGTCAGTCGGCTGCATGGTGGGCACTCACTGTGATGACGAGGAGTCGGTGGAGCTGAGAGTACGTGGATATTCATATAGCCATAAATAATCAATATTCATTTATTAATTCTTTTCGGGTCTATATCAGTCGTAGCGACTCTTGCGCCGAAACCCGAGCAACGGCGAAATTAAAAAATATTTTTGAATGTATATTTTGAATTCGCTCGAAGTGTGATGCTATCGCGTACCTCCTGGCTGCCCCTGCGCAGCGGTAATAGCTCTGAAATTTGGCTGGAAAGGGATGTCCTGCCGTTTCTCGTGACTTCTCGATCACGGCCATTACCCGGCGATATCCATCGCCCTATCTGCGAGGAATAACAATGAAAAACCTGAATGGTCTGTTTGTTGCCAGTACGCTGATACTGGCTTGCACAGTCGCCTCTCCCGCGCTGGCCGACCCGCACTTCACCCCTGTGGTGTATTTCCAGGGGCATGGCACCATCCGTTTGCAAACCCCCGCCACGCTCCAGCAGACGATCGTCTGCAACATCAGCATCGACGGCTCGGTCAATCCGGTGTACAGCGCCAAAATCACTTCGGCCAGGTTCGCGGGCAGCTCGCCCTTTTGCTCGTTGCTGGTAGCCAAGAGCCTTTCCTGGCCGATGTACATGGATAGCCAGCTCAGCGGCGGCATTTCGGAGATGGGGCTGGCCCTGACCGGAACCTCCTCGAACTGCGGGATCAATACCATCCGTATCCAATGGAACAATGCCACCTCCAGTTTGAACGCCTCCAACCAGTCGCTGGGCGGCTATTGCAAGCTCATCTCCCTGGATGTGGTGATTTCACCGCAGTTGATGGTGGTGTATTGATCCCCGGTCGCGGCTAACCCGGTTGCACCTGCCCTGAGGCCTTCGGTCCCGGGGCTCTGGACGCCAGCTGCGGTCCGCTGCTGGCCAGGACGCGCTCAAGGCTCTCTTAGCTTATGCAAAAAGAGAATTTCAGGACGGTCTGCCAAGACCGTTATGGTCTATGCGAATCCCTGATCCCAGTCCAAGGAACCGCCCCCATGAACCTCTCACGACGCCTGCGCGAATTGCTCGCCAGCGCCTTGCTCCTCACTCCTCTGGCCCAGGCCGCCGAACCTCTGGTGCTGAATATCGGCGATCAGAACTACTACAACATTCGCGCCTCGGTGGAGGCCTCCGGGGTACTGCAAGGTGCACCCTACAAGGTCGAGTGGAGGCACTTCCAGGCAGCGGCACCGCTGGCCGAGGCCCTGAATACCGGCGCGCTGGACCTGGGTTTTCTCGGTGACTCGGGTTTTCTGTTTCTGGCGGCCAAGCAGGCGCCAGTGAAGCTGATCGGTGTTTCCCGACAGAATCCGGACACCATTGCGCTGTTGGTGCCCAAGGATTCACCGGTAAAAAGCATCGCCGACCTCAAGGGCAAGAAAGTCGCCTATTGGCCCGGCGCCTGGAGCCAGCAACTGACCCTGCGCGCCCTGGAGCAGGCCGGCCTGCCGGAAAACCATGTGAACTTCGTCAAGCTGATGCCCATCGATGCTGCAGCGGCCTTTCCCCAGGGCGGTATCGGTGCGTTCCCGGTGTGGGAACCCTACATTTCCCAGCAGATTGTGTTCTCCGGTGCGCGTCCGATCCTCACCGCCCGCAACCTGATGCCCGGTCTCAGTGCCGTGGCGGCGTCCACCGCGGCCGTGGACAGCAAGCACGCGGCCATTGCCGACTTTCTCGTGCGCCTGAAAAAGGCCCGGCAGTGGGTCGACACCCACACCGACGAGTACGCCGATCTGTGGGCGAAGAAAGCCAACCTCGACCAGAGCGTATCCCGCCACTGGTTGCGCCAGGCCCACCTGACCCTGGGCCCGGTGGACCCGCAGGCAGCCTCGGACCTGCAAAGCACCGCGGACTTCCTGTTCAAGGTCAAGGCCTTGCCGGCGCCTTTGGCCACCGCGCCGCTGATTGATCATTCGTTCCAGCAAGCCCTGGCGGATTGATTCCTCGATTTCTACCGGCGCTGGCTGCCAGCCAAAGTGCCTGCGGGACCGGCGCAAGGCTCAAGGGCTGCTTCGCCGGCAAACCAGCTCTTACGGGTGTTGTTTGAGGTAAGCGCGCCAGCCCCCCAGGTGGCTGATATCGACGGCGCCCTCCAGGCCACAGGGCTCGCAGATAAAGCCGGTCTCCCAGCGGCCGTCAGCCAGTTGCACCTTGCCCAGTCCCAGGGGCGCGGGGATGCCGTTGAGCAAGGAGCCCAGTTCGCTGCTGGGCAATTCCCAGACTTCCACGGCAATCGCTACACCGCCTTCCTTGACCCGGACCATGCCCGGGCGCCGGACGGGACCGCCCGCCAGGGCGTGCAGGCGATAGTCCGGGGAGCTGTGGATGGCTTCGATCAGCCGGGCACCGCGCCGGGTCAGTTGGCTATTGAGGGGCAGGTCTTCCAGGTGTGCGCCGCACACCACCAGTTGCACCCGGTCATGGCGCGCCGGGGTGGACGGGGCAGGGGCCGGTAAGCCTTGCCGGCGCTGCATCGCGTCAGCCAGGCTCAGCAGGTACTGATCGGTAAAGGCCCGGCCAAACAGGGTCACGCCCCAAGGCAGGCCGTTGTTCATGAAACCACTGGGCACTGCGACGGCGGCGTAGTCCAGCAGGTTCATGAAGTTGCTGTAGTAACCCAGTTCAGCGTTGCGCAGCAGCGGCTCGGCCGCCAGTTCGGCCAGGGTCACCGGGCGGCCGAGGGTGGGCGTGAGCACACAATCGAGACCGGCCAGGAGTGGGTCGCACCGGGCCTTCAAGGCTTGCAAGCGGTACTGGGCATTGAAGGTCTGCACGCCGTCCACCTTCGGGGCCTTGGCCAGTACCTGGTGAATCACCGGCAGCACGGCATCGGGTTGCTGCTGCATCAGTGTGCCGGCGACGCTGTAGCGTTCGGCAACCCAGGGGCCGTCGTAGAGCAGGCGCGCAGCCTCCAGAAAGGGCGACAGATCCAGCTCCTGCGCTTCGCCGCCCAGGGCCTTGAGTTGTTCAATGGCGTCGTTGAACAACTGCGGGCCTTCACTGCAGCCGAAGAACTCCAGGTCCTGGGCCCGAGGCACGCCAAAGCGAAAAGGCCGTGGCGCGCCAAAGGCTGAGGCGTCATTCCACTGAGGGTTGCGGCGGCTGTAGCAATCGCCGGGATCGAGGCGGGCGCACAGGGCCAGCAGCTGGCTGGCTTCCCGCGCTGTGGCGGTGAAGGTGGAGACGCAATCCAGGGTGCGGCAGGCCGGTACCACACCTGCGGTGGACAACAGCCCCTTGCTGGGCTTGAGCCCCAGTAGATTGTTGAGCGCCGCCGGTATCCGGCCGGAGCCGGCGGTGTCGGTGCCCAGGGCGAAGCTGCAGACGCCCAGGGCCACCGCCAGGGACGAACCGGCGCTGGAGCCGCCGCTGGGATACTCGCCCAGCACGCTATTGGGGCAGGCGCCATAAGGCGAGCGGCTGCCATTGAGCCCGGTGGCGAACTGGTCGAGGTTGGTCTTGCCCAGGGGGATCGCCCCCAGGTCCAGCAGTTGCTGGACGATGGTGGCCGAACGCTGCGCGACATAGGCGAAGGCCGGGCAGGCGGCCGTGGTGGCAATACCGGCCAGGTCAATGTTGTCCTTGATGGCAAAGGGCACGCCATACAGGGGCAGGCTGTCGAGGTCGCGTTGCTCCAGAGCGGCCAGGTAGGGCTCGAGTTCCGCGTTGCTGAGCAGGTGGATGAACAGGTGATAGTCGGGGTTCAACGCTGCGGCCTTGTCCCGCAGGTGCGTCAGCAGTTTGCGAGGGGTGGTGCGACCGTCACGGTAGGCGGCGCGCAGGGCATCGAGTTGCAGATTCACAGTCATGGTCAGGGTCCATCGAATAAGGGGAAGAACGACTCAATCCAGTTCCAGCACGGCGACCCGCTGCCCGGCGCGTACCGCCGAACCGGGTTGCCCACGGATCTCCCGGACCACGCCGGCCAGGGGCGCCACGAGCGCAATTTCCATCTTCATCGACTCCAGGATTACCAGCACGTCACCGGCGGCGACCCGAGTGCCCGGGCTGACCCGGACCTGCCAGAGATTGCCGGCGATCTGGCTGTCGACACTGTGCTGGCCGCTTTCCAGAGGCGGCTCCAGGTCCTCTTGCACCGCCACGTCCTCTGCCTGGTAATGGGCCTGGCCATTGGTGATCCAGCGTTCGCGCTCGGCATTGAACGCCGCCTGCTGCTGGTGCCGGAAGGCCTCGATGCTGTCGGCTTCGCGGTCCAGGAAGGCCTGGTAGTCGGCGAGGTTGAGCTGACTGGGCTGGATCTCCAGGGCATAGCGCCCCAGGGGGAAGTCCCGGCGGATGCGCGCTAGCTCGGCGGCGCTCACCGGGTAGAAACGGATCTGGTCGAAGAAGCGCAACAGCCAGGGCCGGCCCTGGAACGCCGCCACCTCGCGGTAGCGATTCCACATCTGCAGGGTGCGCCCGACGAACTGATAGCCGCCGGGGCCTTCCATGCCATACACGCACAGATAGGCGCCACCGATGCCCACCGAGTTCTCCGCGGTCCAGGTGCGGGCCGGGTTGTACTTGGTGGTCACCAGTCGGTGGCGCGGGTCCAGGGGCGTTGCCACCGGTGCGCCAAGGTAGACATCTCCCAGGCCCATTACCAGGTAGCTGGCGGCGAACACGGTGTGCTGCACCTGGGCCAAGTCGGGCAAGGCGTTGATGCGACGGATGAACTCCAGGTTGCTCGGGCACCAGGGGGCATCCTTGCGCACTGTGGTCATGTATTTGTCGATCGCCAACTGGCAGGCCGGATCATCCCAGGACAGCGGCAGGTGGACGATCCGTGACGGCACCTGCAGGTTCTCGGTGGCGCATACGGCGGTCCATTCGCCGGCGATGATCGCCAGCAATGCAGCCAGGGGCAGTTGTTCCGGCCGGTAGTGCAGTTGCAGCGAGCGGATGCCCGGGGTCAGGTCGATCACCCCCGGCAAGGCCTTGGCCTCCAGGGCCTGCATCAGTGCATGGCCGCGAAAGCGCAGCACCAGGTCCAGCTCCGCGGCGCCGATTTCCAGCAGCAGGTGGGTGTCCCCGGACAGGCGCGCCACCAACCGGCTGGCGTCCTCGCCGATGTCCAGCACCACCGGGGAGCGCAGCGGTTCGGCGGCGGGATTGTCCGCCAGTTCCAGGTCATGCAGCGCAGCCTGCCGGGCCTGTTCCAGGGAGACCGGGAAGAACTGCAGTAGGTCCCCGGCCTTGAGCTGACCCAACTGCCACAGGTCGGCCTCGATCACCGTCACCGGGCAGACGAAGCCGCCCAGGCTCGGGCCGTCCGGGCCGAGGATCACCGGCATGTCCCCGGTGAAATCCACGGCGCCGATGGCGTAGGGGTTGTCGTGGATATTCGACGGATGCAGCCCGGCCTCGCCACCATCGCTGCGGGTCCACTCGGGCTTGGGGCCGATCAACCGGACCCCGGTGCGGCTGGAGTTGAAGTGCACCTGCCACTGGGTGTTGAAGAAGGTGTCGATGTAACCCTGGGCAAAATACTCCGGCGCGCCGTGAGGGCCATAGATCACCCGGATTCGCCGGACTGTGGGGAGCACGGTGACCTGTTCCAGGGGCAGGCTATGGCCACTGGGGCCCGCCTTGAGCGGCAGCAGGTGCAGCACATCGCCGGCCCGCAGGGCGCGGCCGCCGTGACCGCCGAACTGGCCCAGGGTGAAGGTGCTCTTGCTGCCCAGGTAGTCGGGAACCTGCACGCCACCACTCAGGCACAGGTAGCTGCGGGCGCCGGGACCGCTGATCTGGCCAATGCTCAGGGTGGCCCCCGCAGGGATCGACAGCACGCTGTTCATCGGCTGTGCAACGCCGTCCAGGCTCAGGGCAATGGAAGCGCCAGTGACCACAACCCGCGCTGTGCAGTTGAAGCGCAGCAGGGGGCCGCTCATGGTGATTTCCAGGGCCGCTGCACCTTCGGCGTTACCCAGCAAGCGGTTGCCTGCACGCAAGGCGCGGCTGTCCATCGGCCCGGAGGGCGGTACGCCCACAGCCCAGTAACCAAGGCGTCCCGGGTAGTCCTGGACGCTGGTCTGGGTGCCGGGGCTGAGCACCTCGAAGGTCGAGGCGCGGTACACCAGGCCATCCAGGCAGCGGGTCCAGGGCTGGCCACTGGCGAAGGGCGTATCGACGAGGATCTGCCGCAGGTAGTCGCGGTTGTGTTCCACGCCGTACAAGCGGCTCTCGCCCAGGGCGTGATGCAGGGCCAGGCGTGCGCTTTGCCGGTCCTCTGCCCAGCTGATGAGCTTGGCGATCATGGGGTCGAAGTAGGGCGGGATCTCACTGCCGCTTTCCACCCAGGTGTCGATACGCAACTGGCGGCCATCGGCGGCGGGGAACTCCACCTGGGTGAGCAGCCCCGGGCTGGGCTGGAAATCCCGGCCCGGGTCTTCGGCGTACAGCCGCGCCTGGATTGCATGGCCGCGGGGTTCCAGGCCTTCTTTCAAGGTGCCCAGAGGCGGCAGTTCACCGGCCGCCAGCTGCACCATCCAGCGCACCAGATCCACGCCCCAGACCTGCTCGGTGACGCCATGTTCGACCTGCAGGCGGGTGTTCACTTCCAGGAAGTAGAAACGCTGGTCGTGGCTGTCGAAGACAAACTCCACGGTGCCGGCGCTGCGGTAGTTCACCGCCTGGGCCAGGGTGATGGCGGCGGCGCACAGAGCCTCGGCCATGCCCTGGGGCAGGTTCGGCGCCGGGGTTTCCTCCAGGACTTTCTGGTTACGGCGCTGCACCGAGCAGTCACGTACGCCCAGGGCGATGACCTGGCCCTGGCCGTCGCCGAAGACCTGCACTTCCAGGTGCCGGGCCCGGGGGATGTATTTCTCGATGAACACGCCGCTATCGCTGAAGTTGTTCTGCCCCAGGCGCTTGACCGCCTCGAAGGATTCCCCCAGCTCGTGCGCATCATGGCAGACACGCATGCCGATGCCGCCTCCGCCGGCGGTGCTCTTGAGCATCACCGGGTAGCCGACCTGCGCGGCGGCGTGCAGTGCGGCGTCGAGGTCGTCCAGCAGGTCGCTGCCTTCCAGCAGTGGCACCCCGTATTCCCGGGCCAGGGCCCGAGCGGTGTGCTTGAGGCCAAACACCCGCAACTGCTCCGGGGTCGGGCCGACAAAGGCGATGCCGGCCGCTTCGCAGGCTTCGGCGAAGGCAGCGTTTTCCGAGAGGAAGCCGTAGCCCGGGTGAATGGCGCTAGCGCCGCTGGCGCGAGCGATGGCGAGGATTTTTTCCACGTCCAGGTAGGTCGCGGCGGCCGGGCCTTCACCGAGGCTGTGGGCCTGGTCGGCCTGGCGGATATGCAGGCTGGCGGCGTCGGCCTCGGAATAGACCGCGACCCCCTGGACTTGCAGCTCGCGCAAGGTCCGCAGGATACGGCAGGCAATGGCACCACGGTTGGCGATCAACAGTGTTTCGAACATGGCATGACCCCTGGGGGTGAGTGCTGGACTGCCCCCCACTGGGATGCGGGCCGTCCCGCAGTTTTCGAGTCAGCCCCCGGGTCGTCCCGGGGGCCAGGGTGCAGTCAGCTGGCGGGGCAGGGCCCTAGCGCTTCAGGCATTGAGCGGAACGGCTCTGGCACAGGGTGTACAGCCAGCGACGCAGGCGCGCGATCTTCAGTTCCATACCAGTAGCTCCGCAGGGGTGGGGTTGTAGGCGTTGCAGGGGTTGTTCAGTTGCGGGCAGTTGGAGATCAGGACGATGACGTCCATCTCGGCCCGCAGGTCGACGTACTTGCCCGGCGCGGAGAGTCCGTCTTCGAAACTCAGGCCGCCGTCGGCGGTAACCGGCACATTCATGAAGAAATTGATGTTGGGCCCCAGGTCGCCCTTGGCCAGGCGACCGTCATGGACACAGGCCCGCAGGTAGTTGTCGCGGCAGCTGTGCATGTGGCGCTTTTCCAGGGCGTAACGCACGCTGTTGCTCTCCTGGGCGCAGGCACCGCCCAGGGTGTCGTGGCGGCCGCAGGTGTCGGCCACCAGGGTCAGCATGGGCCGGCCGAGGTTGGAATAGAGCACGCTGCCGGTGCTCAGGTAGACCCGCTGCTGCCGGCGCAGGGTGCGCTGTACGTCATAGCGCTCCTTGGGATTGGCCAGGCTGTAGAACAGGGTGTCCACGGCCTGGTTGCCTTCCAGGTCGAGGATGCGCAGGGTCTGCCCGGTCCTGAGTTCCATCAGCCAGGGTTCGCCGGCGGGAATGGTGGCGCGGTACTGCGCGGTGTCCGGTGAGCGTTCAAGGGCGGCAAGTGCAAGCGACATGGGGCAATCCTCAGGCGAACAGGCGGTCGGTATTGATGAAGCCGCGCTCGTTCTCCGGGCGCGAGGTGCGGCAGTGCTCGGCGACGTCGGCGCCGGCATGCATCCAGCTGAGTTTCAGCGGCTGGGGGGCGTACTGTGGGTTGGGGTCCATGGGGTGCTGCAGGGCGGTGAGTACCACCAGGGTGTCCATGGGGGCGTAGAGCTCGATGCAGTCACCGGCCCGGGAGTTGCCGGGGACGAACTGCAAGCGGCCGGCGTCGTCGACCCGGACCCGGCTGAACAGGTTGAGGGTCATCGTCAGGTCCGACAGGCCCAGGCCCCATTTGCCCAGTTCCACCAGCAGGTTGTCGGTACCGTTGCGGTAGTAGCCGTTGCGCAGCTCCTGGTAGCGGCCCTGGCCGTATTTCTCGGCAACCTCCTCGGCACAGAGCACACCGCCCAGGCTGTCGCTCCAGCCGCAGGTGTCGCGGGTGATGGCGGCCAGTACCCGGCCCATGTCCGAGTACAGGCAATGCCCGGCGGTGAGCTTGGCGGTGTGCTGGCACTTGAGACTGTCCGGCAGGTTCAGGCGCTCGGTTTTCTCGTTGGCATTGAGCAGGGTCAGGCTGACATTGGCGCCACCGCGCAGGTCGGTCAGGCGCAGCAGTTGGCCGCGCTTGAGGATGAAGGAGCGGTGGCCGCCACCGGGCAGCAGTTCCTCGGCGAAGGGCAGCAATAGGCGGGTATCGAGCATGGGAAAGGTCCTTTCAGGTCCGGAGCAGGGAGGCCGCCAGCGCGGGCGGCAAGGTCGGCACGGCGGCGCGCAGGGCGCGGCGGTCGCTGTTCAACGGGATGTCGTAGGTGATGCGGGCGCCATAGGCACCGGGGGCATGGGGATCGACGCGCACCTTGTCGAACACCAGCAATCGGGTGCCGAGGCTGAAGCCTTCCGCCAGGTCATGGGTGACCATGAACACGGTCAGCGGAGTTTCTTGCCACAGCTCCAGCAGCAGGTGGTGCATGTCCTTGCGGATGCCCGGGTCGAGGGCCCCGAAGGGCTCGTCCAGCAGCAGCACACGGGGGCGCATGATCAGGGCCTGGGCGATGGCCAGGCGCTGCTGCATGCCACCGGAGAGTTGGGCCGGGTACTGGTCCAGGGCGTGACCCAGGCCTACTTTGTGCAACAGTGCCGCGGCCTGTTCCCGGGCCTGTTGCTTGGTACGGCCCAACAACCGGCCCAGCAGTGGTGAGCGTGGCAGTTCCAGGCCCAGGACCACGTTGTCCAGCGCCGACAGGTGGGGGAATACCGAATAACGCTGGAACACCACGCCACGGCTGGGATCCGGCTCCCGCGCCAGGGGCTGGCCATCCAGCAGGATCTGCCCGCGGCTGGCCTGCTCCTGGCCCAGCAGCAGGCGCAGGAAGGTCGACTTGCCACAGCCCGAGGCACCCACCAGGGTGCAGAACTCGCCTTCTTCGACTTGCAGATTGAGACCTTCGAGCACCACCTGACCGGCGTACTGCTGCCACAGGTTGCTGACCTTGATAAAGCTCATGGGCGAGCCTCCCCATGCCAGGGAAAGGCCACCAGAGTCAGGCGCTTGAGGCCCCAGTCCATCAGCCAGGCCAGCAGGGTGATCCAGGCCACATAGGGCAGGATCACGTCCATGGCCAGGTAGCGACGGACCAGGAAGATGCGATAGCCCAGGCCGTCGGTGGCGGCGATGGCTTCGGCGGCAATCAGGAACAGCCAGGCCGAACCCAGCATCAGCCGCAGGGATATCAGCAGCCGCGGCAGCAACTGTGGCAGCACCACCCGCAGGATAAGGGTCCAGGTGGAGGCGCCCAGGGTCTGGGCCTTGATCAGCAGTTCCACGGGAATTTCCCGGGCCCGCTGTTCCAGATCCCGGGCCAGGCAGGGGGTGATGCCGATGACGATCAGCATCACCTTGGACAACTCGCCGAGGCCGAAGACGATGAACAGGATCGGCAGGATTGCCAGGGGCGGCACCATGGACAGCACCGTCAGCAAGGGCGACAACGGCGCGCCCAGCAGCGGCAGGGTGCCGGCCGCGACCCCCAGGCACAGGCCGGCGAGGGCGCTGATGCCCAAGCCCATGGCCAACCGTCCGAGGCTGGCGGCGCTGTCCTGCCAGAGCAGGTAGTCGCCGGTGCGAGCATCGGCCTGCAATGCCATGCGTTGCAGCGCATCCGTCATCTGCACGGCGCTGGGGAGCAACTTGTCATTGGGGTTGGCCGTCAGCCGTTCGGCCGAACCCAGGAAATAGGCCAGCAGCAACAGGGTGAAAGGCAGGATCACCAACAGCAGTCGGCCGGGACGATCCGGGTGACGATTGATCAGGCGCATGGCCAGTTCCTCTTGTCGAAACGCGGCCCGGGTCACAGCTTGCCGTCGGCGGCCATTTGCACGTAGCTGGGGTCGAAGCGCAGCTTGAGATTGTCCGCAGCACCGCTGATCACGGCATTGGCAAAGCTCATGCCGACGGCGCTGCTGTCCCTGGCACCTTCCCCCAAGAGGCCGTGACGAAAGGAGAAATCGGCGACCCGGGCCATGGTGTTCGGCAGTTCGGGACTGGTGGCGAAGGCCAAGGCTTCCCGGGCACTGGCGAACAGCCGAGTGGTGGCGAGCTGGGCCTGGAAACCGCCGAGATCGGTGCCCGAGGCCTGGGCCATGTGCTGCAGTGCGGCCTGGCTGTCGGCGTTGCCGGCATACATCAGCGCCACCACTTCGAACCAGGCTCCGGTCAATGCCTTGCCCAGGGCCGGGTTGTCTCTGAGGGTGGCGCTGTTGACCACCATCATGTCCATGATTTCGCCGGGGATCTGACTGGAGTTGAAGACTTCGCTGACGCCGCTGGTGCGAGCGTTCGACTGGGCCTTGATCTCGGAAAGCATCGGATTCCAGGTGGTGACCGCCTGCACCTGATCGGTGTTGAAGGCGGCGACGATGTCAGCGTCGGAGGTGTTGACCACCCGCAGGTCCTGCTCTTTGAGGCCCACCGAGTCCAGGGCTCGGGCCAGCAGATAGTGGGAGACCGAAAGCTCCACCAGATTGACCGACAGGCCCTTGAGGTCGGCCAGTTGCCGGTCCTTGCCCTTGAGCAGCACCCCGTCATTGCCGTTGGAGAAGTCGCTGATGATCAGCGCCGTGCTGTCCACGCCACCGGCTGCGGGAATGGTCAGGGCGTCCATGTTGGTCATGGTGCAGCCGTCGAATTGGCCGGCGGTGTACTGATTGATGGATTCGACGTAGTCGTTGAGCTGCACCACATCGATGCTGATGCCGTACTTCTTCGCCCATTTGTCGACGATGCCCTGGCTGCCGGCGTATTCCCACGGCATCCAGCCGGCATAAATCGTCCAGCAGACACTGAAATGATCCTTGGTCGCGGCCGCAGACGAGAGGCTGACGAGGGCCGCAAAGGCGGCAACAAGCAAGGCGGGTAGACGCAGAGGGGGCATAGGGATTCTCCAGTTGATCAAGGGCGGACAGGAGGCAACGCGGCACCGCTAACGGTGTCTTGTCTCCCGGGCTTTTTTCCCGCCGTGTAACCTCAACTGGAGGTCGCCGACTCTCGGACCAGTCACTCGCAGTTGCGAGCCGGAACCCTAGTCAGCCATTGAAATTGTGGTGCCGCGAACCTGTAATGCTCCTGCACAATCCAGAGATAGCGAGATCCATGCCAGCTTTGCCTGGAGGGCACAAAGATCGCTGCATTAGCTGTTGCAGAGCGCTCGAAGCGTGGTTGGCAAAACCGGGCAAGGGGCCTGACTCAAGCGTTCTGCCGGCGCGAACTTGGTGCATGCGCACTCAATTCGGGCGTCAGGTCCGGTGAGCACCAAGAGAAAAGCCAGGGCTGCCTATACTGCAATCCGGATTTCGTTCAACCGTGCCACGACCTGCAACAGGAACTGCCATGAACTTCAAGGAAATCGCCTACGAGCAACATGGACCCGTAGTGGTCATCCGCTTCAATCGCCCCGAGCAGCGTAACTGTATCGGCCCCGTGACCCACCGTGAATTGATCGATGCCTGGACGCGTTTTCGCGACGACGACACAGCCCTGGTCGCGATCATTACCGGCA
The DNA here is from genome assembly GCF_045013505.1 of Pseudomonas sp. JDS08PS003. Taxonomy (NCBI): domain Bacteria; kingdom Pseudomonadati; phylum Pseudomonadota; class Gammaproteobacteria; order Pseudomonadales; family Pseudomonadaceae; genus Pseudomonas; species Pseudomonas sp. JDS08PS003. The sequence goes on along the minus strand of NZ_CP120724.1, from coordinate 3,665,547 downwards.
CCGGCGATCGGGCCTTTTGTGCCGGCGGCGACCTCAAGGCTGCCGCGCAACTGGTGCCGTCGAGCGCCGAGGAAATCGCCGCCCATGATCGCGGTGAGCGCCCAGGAATCATCGGCCCCAGCCGCTGGGTCGACGTCTACAAACCGGTGATCGCCGCGGTCAATGGCGTGGCCTATGCCGGCGGCCTGGAGTGGGCCTGTTTTGCCGATATGCGCATCGCCGAAGAGCATGCCTCGTTCGGTGTCACCTGCCGCCGCTGGAACATCGGCCTGGCGGACGGCGGCACCCAGCGCTTGCCGCGGATTATCGGCATGGGGCGGGCCATGGAGCTGATTTTGACCGGCAAGGTGATCGATGCCCAAGAGGCGTACCGCATCGGCCTGGTCAACGAAATAGTGCCCAGCGGGCGCTCCCTGAAGCGCGCGCTGGAATTGGCCCAGGTGCTTGCCGGTCTGCCGCAACCGGCGATGCGCTCGGACAAGGAAGCGGCCATCCGCGGTTACGGATTGCCCTTGGCCGAAGGCTTGAAGATAGAAGCCCAGTGCTTCAATCGCTCGATCCACGCCCCTGAAACCCAGGAAGGATTGCGCCGCTTCATCGATCGCGATCACCCAGATCGCGGGGCTCGGCAAGCCCCCGGCACGCCGGGCATTGTCAGGGATTGAGGCCCGGCGCCGGGTTTCAGGCTTTCTGCGAGGCGCTGTTGTCCGCCGTGGTGTCGGCGCTGGAGAGTACGCTGACGCTATCGCACTGATGCGCGAGCTAACAGGGCGGCTAAGAAAATCCTCCGATATTGAAGACCTGGGTTCCTGCGCGGTCGAAACTTTAGGCGCGCGCTCGGCCTATCTCTTTCTTGCGATGAATTGAACCACGCACGCTGGCCCGGTATGGAACTTTCCTTCGATTACATCCCGTTCGATCTCGCGGGACATCAGCACATCAAAGTGCGGGAATTCCTGCTCTATCTCTGAGCCAGCCATGAGCATGTCCAGATCATCCGGGCCCCCCGTGTCCCGGGTGAGTTGGTCTTTTCGATAGGCCTCAAGCAGGATGATTCCCCCCGGACTTAGTGACTGAGCTACCAAGCCATGCAACCTTCTACGCACGTAGCTAGGCATGTGCGCGAAGATCGAGACGACCGCTCCGAAAGCACCCTCCGGCGGCCTGTACGTTGCCATATCGGCAATTTCGGTGCGGATTGTTACGCCTTTCAGTGCCGCGAGTTTGTGCGCTTTAGTGAGGCCAACGGCGGAACTGTCCACGCCAAGGACATCCAGACCCAGCGAAGCAAGGTAAACAGCGTTTCGTCCTTCGCCTTCGGCGACGCTGAGCACAGGCCCGGAAAGTAGGCCTGCGTGCTCCGCCAGGAAGGCGTTCGGCGTCATTCCATATACATATTCGTCAGCGGAATAGTGTGCGTCCCACATGCTGTTCGACTCCTTGGTCTATTTCCTACGTTAAATGGCAGTTCTGAGGCCCGACGGATCAAGCGCAAATGAGGTGTTTGAACAGTTGCTCCTGTGACAGCCCGGCGCGGGTATCCTGGACGGTTGCTCGGACGGCCTCTTCACCGAACACCATGCCCTGAAAGTAGGTGAACTGGGGGTCGAACAATCCGAGAGTGTTAAGTACCTGGCGCAGGTAAGACGTTAGAAAATCCGGCATTGCGACTTACTTGGGTATTTCGCGAGGTATTACCTGCCGCCCGGAGTAGGTGTTATCGCACGTGTCTTGACCTGATTAGCCACACGCTGCTCTAGCCTGAAGGTAACAAGTCAGTTCCCTTCGTGGCGGTAGCAACAAGAATCACTGGCGCCTCATAAAATTATAAATTTCGATGTTGCAGATCACCTTGGATCAAGTTGTAAAAGAATGTCATACAAACGATCCAACGCGGGGTCAATATCGAGCGTTTCGATAGAGCCGAATCCAAATAATAAGCCTTTTCTGGGGGCTTCCTGATAAAAATAACCCTCAATTGAGTAAAGGCCTACCTCTACCTTTCTGGATAACTCAATCAGCAGCTTGAGATCGATAGGATTCTTGAACAAGGCTGCTATGTGGAAGCCAGCTGTGGTGTGGATCGGCTCCAGCCAAGGAGACAAATCACCATTGAGACGGCTACGAATACACTCCCTGCGCCCGGCGTAAATAGCACGGCACCGCCGAATGTGTTTCTGCAGCTCCCCGTCAGCCATAAACTTGGCCAAAGCCCATTGTGGTAGCAATGAAGTATGGTAATCAGTGAACTGTTTGGCCTTTATCACAGCCTCTAAAAGCACGGGTGGAACAACGACATAACCCAAGCGCAATTCTGGCAGCATAGTCTTAGAGAATGTTCCTACGAACGCGACTATCCCGTACTCATCCATGCTTTGTAGTGAGTCCGTTGGTAGCCCCTCATATCTGAACTCACTGTCGTAATCGTCTTCGATAATAATAGCGCCAAGTTCTCTAGCCCGATTCAGCAGGGCCCGTCGCCGCTCAAGACTCATCGGCATGCCTAACGGAAACTGATGAGCTGGGGTGACGTAGATGAGGCGTGTTTGGTCCGGAATGAGGTCAACACGAATACCATCCTTGTCTACTGGCACGCCTACCACGGCGGCCCCTTGAGACGCGAACAATAATCTAGCCGGCGGGTAACCCGGATCTTCCACTGCCACTATGCTGCCTTTCGTCAACACTATGCGGGATATCAAATCCAGCGCTTGCTGCGCTCCATGACAAACAACCACATCACTATCTTGGCAAACGACTCCCCGGCAGAAGGCTACATGTTGAGCGATAGCTCCGCGTAAGGCGGGAATGCCCGCGATGTTACTGTAGAAACCTAACGATCGTTGCATCTGACGCAGGCCATATTGCACACAGCGACGCCATTCGTTTTGAGGAAATTGACTCTTGTTGGTTGCTCCCCCTACAAATTCACAGCGCAGTGTGCCTTCCAAAGACGGATCGGGAAGAGGGGAGTGAAGTGACTTCCAAAAATTTAAGGTTTCGGCACATGCCAGCTCAGAAGTTTTCTGCTTGCGCAGCGTCTTCGAAGGACGAGCATTGACGTAGGTTCCCTTGCCAACCTTGGCTATCAGAAAATTCTCGTACGCCATTTGTGCGTAAACGTCGGAAATGGTTTTCCGCGAAATGCCTAGCTGCTCTGTGAGTAGCCTAGTTGGCGGCAGTTGCATGCCTGCTGCCAATCGGCCGCTTTCGATCGCTTCACGCAGTTGTTTATACAACTGCGCAGCGAGATCTTTACGGCCATTGATGACAACATGTAGTTCCATACCGCTAGTCTCCTCGTAGATGCTATTCAAAATAGCATGACGTTAGAAGGTGTTGAAGGCCAGCGGTGAAGCCGTGGTAAAGCATTATTTTTCAGTATTGGCCCAATTCGGCGCTTGCATTTTTTACCGATCCAAAATGGATGATCGAAAAAGAATGAAGCGGCCCTTACGCGTGGCGTGAGGGCTACTTAACTTCTACTTAGGGCGATGCAGTCATCGCCGATTAGTTGCTTTCTAAGTTCGCTTCTTCATCAGACTTGGTGGTTTTTTGAGTATCGCTTTTGGCTTCGGCTTGTGCAGCCATTGCTTCCTGAACAAGGATTTCATTTTTTTCCTGAAGTCTGTCAGCACCACCTTCAGCGAAAGCCAAAGAACTAAGTGCGGACAAAAACAAAGTGAATGTAACAATAATCTCTTTCATGAGAGCGTCTTCCGAGTAGTGCCACTGTTTGTGATTTGATATTTAGGATATTTGAAAGCCTGCACTTGGAGAACGCCCAATGTACAAAAAAACAAGATGACCAATTCTCGAATCTGGCTCAAAAGATGGAGGATGCCGGTATATCGATTTTATAAAAAATTGGATGTTCCGCTTCGCTGCCTAAGCATCTACCGTGGCGGCTGGCTGATGAAGTTATCACTGCTCAGTAGTTGCATTCATCCATGTGCGAGACCTAACATGAAGACCTCAAAGCCAATGGCTAAAAAAAGCAAAACTGCACTCGCTGTCAGTGTATTGATCATACTGGGCGTGGGCAGTTACCAAATACAACGTCCAGTCGCCGCTCCAGCGGCCCAATCTGAAATCACAGCGACATCTGTGAGCGTTGCGCAAGTCATTGAAAAAATGGTTGTCGAGTGGAGTGACTTTTCTGGCCAGGTAGAAGCGGTTGAACATGTCCAGATTCGCCCACGAGTCAATGGCACCATCGATGCTGTGCATTTCCAGGAAGGGCAGATGGTCACCAAAGGGGCGACGCTGTTCACAATCGACCCACGCCCTTACCAAGCGGCTTTGGCTAAAGCCCAAGCGACTCGCGAAATTGCCAAGGTGCGCCTCGCGCTAGCTAAAACTGAACTGGCTCGTTCGAGCAAATTAATTGTCGAGCGGGCAATCTCTCAGCGCGAGCACGATCAACGCACGAATGAAGTGCTTGAAACTCAAGCGGCCCTGAACGCAACACAGGCAGACGTACTGAGCGCGCAGCTGAATCTGCAATACACGGCTATCACTGCGCCAGTAACCGGCCGGGTTTCTCGTGCCGAGCTCACCGTTGGTAACCTGGTAGGTAGTGGTCAGGATGCTCCAGTCCTCACCAGCATCGTTTCTGTGTCTCCGGTCTACGTGAGCTTTGAGCTTGATGAAGCGAGCTATATTCGCTTCGTTCGCAACGGCGCGAAGGGTAACACCGGAGTCAACAACTTGCCGGTATTCATGGGCGTGGCGAATGAGAGTGATTTCCCTTATAGCGGGCGCATCAAATTCTTGGACAACCAACTCGATCGTCAGTCCGGAACGCTAAGGGTGCGCGCGGTGTTCGACAACGCGAACGGCGAGCTCACACCTGGAATGTACGCCCGCGTTCGCACTGGTGATTCCGCCCCGCGGGCTACGACGCTCATACGCGATCAGGCGGTAGGCACTGATCAATCCAAAAAGTACGTGTTTGTAGTCACTTCGGACAACAAGGTGGTCTACCGCGAGGTAACTCTAGGCCCAGTAATTGATGGCTGGCGTGTAGTACGTTCCGGTCTCTCAAAAGGTGAGCGCATCGTCATAGAAGGGCTGCAAAAAATCCGCCCTAACGATCTAGTCGAGCCGCAGCCAGCCGTCAGCGCAGTTGCAGTCGGCGCCCAAAATCAACCTGGAAGATCCTGATCTTCGGTCAGTAAGGTTCACATGAACATCTCGCGCTTTTTTATTGATCGGCCGATTTTCGCTGGAGTGCTTTCAGCGATTGTGTTCATTGCCGGTCTGATTGCAGTTTTCAATTTGCCCCTATCCGAGTATCCGGATGTAGCTCCACCGTCCGTAGTGGTCAAAGCTCAGTATCCTGGCGCGCACCCACAGACAATCGCCGAAACTGTGGCAACACCTATGGAGGAGCAAATCAACGGCGTGGAAGGGATGCTGTACATGAATTCCCAAGCCACCCCGGATGGACAGCTAACCCTGACCGTAACCTTCAAGCTCGGCACCAATCCTGACCTCGCACAGCAGATGGTGCAGAACCGCGTAAACCAGGCATTGCCTCGTTTGCCCGAAGCGGTGCAGCGCCTGGGTGTCACCACTCTCAAAAGCTCGCCTGACCTCACGATGGTGGTGCATTTGCATTCACCAAACGAACGCTATGACATGCAGTACCTTCGCAACTACTCCCTGATCAACATCAAGGACCAACTCGCGCGTATTCCAGGCGTGGGACAGGTTCAGGTTGGGGGCTCGGGCGACTACGCGATGCGTATTTGGCTTGATCCGCGCAAGTTGGCGGCTCGCAGCCTGGCACCCATTGATGTAGTGCAGGCGCTGCGCGAGCAGAATGTCAACGCAGCCGCAGGTGTGATCGGCGCAGCTCCTTCAGCTCCGGGTGTTGACTATCAAATTTCGGTGAACGCTCGAGGCCGTTTGACAACCGAGGAAGAATTCCGGGACGTGATTGTTCGCACTTCAACTGACGGTCGCGTCACACGTCTTCGTGATATTGCCCGTGTAGAACTGGCGGCCGGCGAGGATGCGTTACGCACGTTGGTGGACAACAAACAGGCTAACGCCATCTTCATTTTCCAACTTCCTAGTTCCAATGCATTGCAGATTTCTGACGATGTGCGCAAGACCATGGCGGAACTGAAAAAGGACATGCCAGAAGGCGTGGACTACCGGGTTATCTACGACCCAACGCAGTTCGTGCGCTCTTCGATTGATGCGGTCATTCACACACTGCTTGAGGCTATTGTGCTGGTCGTCTTGGTGGTCATTATTTTCCTCCAAACATGGCGTGCATCGATCATTCCACTGCTGGCAGTGCCCGTATCGGTGGTTGGTACATTTGCCATCATGTTGATGATGGGTTTTTCGATCAACGCCTTAAGCCTGTTCGGGCTTGTCTTGGCAATCGGGGTAGTGGTCGATGATGCGATCGTAGTCGTTGAAAATGTCGAGCGTAACATTGGTCTCGGCCTGTCGGCCCGTGAAGCGACGTATCAGGCCATGCGCGAAGTGTCGGGGCCGATCATTGCGATCGCGCTGACCCTGTGTGCGGTCTTCGTGCCATTGGCGTTCGTCAGTGGGCTTAGTGGGCAGTTCTTCAAACAGTTCGCCTTGACCATTGCCATTTCGACAGTGATCTCCGCGTTCAACTCGTTGACCTTGTCGCCTGCTTTGGCTGCGATTTTGCTAAAGGAGCACGACGCGCCAAAGGACGCGTTTCAAAAAGCATTCGACAAAATCTTCGGTGTTTTTTTCAAACACTTCAATCGGTTGTTCGGCCGAGCCTCTGACAACTATGGGACGGGCGTTTCACGTGTTCTCAAGCGCAAATCACTGTCGTTACTGGTTTATGGAGTACTGGTCGTAACTGCCGTGTTGATTTTCAACAAAGTTCCGGCAGGTTTTGTCCCTCCACAAGACAAGCAATACCTGCTGGGCTTAGTTCAACTGCCAGATGCTGCATCCTTGGATCGTACTGAAGCAGTATTGCGCGACATGACTACCACAGCGTTGGCGGAGGAAGGCGTGCACGCGGTCACTGGTTATGCAGGCTGGTCCATTAACGGCTTCGTTAGCAGCCCTAACTCCGGTGTTGCGTTCTTCTTGCTCAAAGACTTCGCCGAGCGTAAAGGACCAGGCATGACGGGCAACGAAATTGCTGCTCGGCTCAATGCCAGGTTCGGGGAGATCAAAGGCGCTTACACCGCAGTATTCTCACCACCGCCGGTGTCAGGTATGGGGAACGTAGGCGGCTTCAAGTTGCAGCTTCAGGATCGTGCTGCACTCGGCACACCGGCATTGAATGATGCGCTGCAAGCGTTCATGGTCAAGGCCAAGCAAGCCCCTGAACTCGCCGGAATGTTCTCCAGCTTCCAAATGAACGTGCCTCAACTGTACGCTGATGTCGACCGTACTCGTGCTCAGCAGTTGGGGCTTTCAATCCCGTCGGTATTCGAAACACTGCAAATATACCTGGGCTCCATTTACGTCAATGACTTCAACAAGTTCGGACGTACCTTCCAGGTTAAAGTACAAGCCGACTCCGAGTTTAGGGGGCATGCGGAAGACGTCGGCTTGTTCAAGGCGCGTAACGACAAAGGTGACATGGTGCCGTTGGCGTCGGTGTTGAAAATGACGCAGACCTACGGGCCAGATCAAGCGGCGCGTTACAACGGTTTCCCCTCGGCAGACATCAGCGGTGGAGCGGCTCCGGGATACAGCAGTGGCCAGGCGCTAGAGGCAGTCGAACGCATTGCAGCCGAATCCCTGCCTCGTGGCATAGGCTACGAATGGACAGAGTTGACCTACCAGAACAAGATTGCGGGCAACACGCTGTTCATCATCTTGCCGCTGTCGATGCTGTTGGTGTTCTTCGTGCTCGCTGCACAGTACGAAAGTCTGACGTTGCCAATCGCTGTTCTGCTGATTGTTCCCATGGGCATCCTTTCTGCAATCACTGGAGTCTGGTTGACCGGCGGAGACAATAACCTGTTCACCCAGATCAGCTTCGTGGTGCTCGTGGGGCTGGCTTGCAAGAACGCGATATTGATCGTCGAGTTCGCACATGAACTGGAGCATCAAGGCCGTTCGATTCGCCAAGCCGCAGTTGAAGCGGCGCGCCTTCGCCTGCGTCCAATTCTGATGACCTCGATCGCCTTTATTGCGGGCGTTATACCACTAATTACCTCCAGCGGTGCAGGTTCTGAGGTGCGTCAAGCCATGGGGGTCGCCGTATTCTCGGGGATGATTGGTGTAACGTTCTTTGGCCTGTTTTTGACTCCAGTGTTCTATGTGCTGCTTCGTAATCTGTCGGTGCGTCTCTTGCGCCTGCCCCAAGTGTCGCCAAGCAACATCGCCAACAATGCTATTCCTCATCCGCTCACCGAGGAGGCTTGAGCAATTGGGTAAAGGCAGATACCGAACAAGTCGCTCTCGCAAAAAACACTACCGGGACTTGGGCGACGTGAAGGTGAAACTCTGCAGGTCAATGGCCCTGCTATTTCTTTAAGTATTGGCGGTGGTCTGCCCTGGCAGGACATCCTACATTCGTAACACAACCGAGATGGAGCCGACTGATGGAATTTCGACTGGATTACTACACAGCGTCACCCAAGGCAATGAGGGCGATGATGACTCTTGAAGCTATGACCAGTAACTTGAGCATTGATGAAACTCTGCTGCACTTGATCAAGATTCGCGCCTCACAATTGAACAACTGCGCGTTCTGTACGGATATGCACTCGATCGACGCGCGTCGCCTGGGCGAGTCCGAACGCCGCCTGTATTCAATTTCCGTATGGCGCAACAGCGACTTTTTCACTGCCCGAGAAAGATCCGCCCTTGCATGGACGGACGCACTCACACAGATGACTGGCAGTGGCGTACCTGACGATGTTTACGAACAGTTGTGCTCTGAGTTCACCGAGGTAGAAATGGTTGACCTGACCATGGCAATTAACTCAATCAACAGTTGGAATCGGCTCGCAGTAAGCTTTCGCCAAAAGCCTAATACCTAGTTTAGGTGTTACCGATGGCCGCGACTGGCTCGTCCTGGTAAACGTATCGCTGTACTCGATAATCGACAGCCAATCGGGAACCAATGGAGTGCTGGGGCAGGGGAGGACTACTCTACTTGGAGATGGCACACATCCAATGACACATTGCATCACTAAAGGCACATGAACATGTGTTCCTCAGGAGAATACTCCGCATAACTGATTTTACCAGTCCTCGCCAAGTCAAAGCCCTTTAGCCGAAGCCTCACTTCAAGAAAGGTAGCCTCCACACAGAGCTACGTGAGCAAAGAGATTTCCAAAAGAGCTACTGGAACAACGAAAAATTGCTTGAAGGCCAGTTACTTATAACTCAACTAAATAGATGTTTAGTTTAGTTATAAATAAAACCTATAAAGTGCAAAGCAAGAGGGGATGTAGAGAGTCTATTCGGTTACCCAATCAACCGGGAGATTGCCGTGCTGCTCGAGTGTTGTCATCATCCGCCCACTTCAATAGTTGCCAGAACAAGGACCGCCACACATGCCCATTTATCTAGCCGCTGACAGTCAACTCAAGGTCGGGAGCGCCTTGGTGCTGGAAGCACCCGCAGAGTCAGGAACCTGCGTCGTGGTTTTTGAGGACGATGAACACACCGGCTATTTCTATGCCCTGGATACCGCCAGCGGCGACAACCCGATTCAGGACGCGCTGCATATCTACAACGTCACGGACGTTTCGGACCGTGAAAAGCCATCCGTTGTGAAAGTTGGCTGGTCCACCGATCACCGCAAGGCGGTGTTGCTGATCAATGATTATCCGCACGCGGTTTTTGATTTCGACGCTCAGCAGGGATATTGCCGATCCGGATTTCCACCCCAGATAGGCAAAGGCTGGTCCGAGGCGGGTCATCAGTGGGACGAAGCTGCATTGGAGCTGTTTGCCTGATAAGAGGCCTGGGTAACCAGGTTGTTTTTCCTTATGAGCCAAAGCCAGTGAAAATCTGCAGGTCGGAGCTTCAAATCTGGCCTGCACTGATGTCGAGATTTTTTAAATGTGCGAATTGTATAGATCATTGAAAAGCAACGATTTATATGAAAAGTCGATGCGCGAAACACCTGAGTATTGAAATTTTCGCATGTTTAACTAGATTTAATTAAATTGGTGCATGTTTTGTTGTAGGTGAAGCCATGCAACAAATAAGCATAGCCCCTGGCATTTTAGTGCTCGCCGGGAATAAACAGCTGGAAATAATCGCCCCCGTTTCCTCGAACAAAATCCAAGCTAGGGATCTTGTCACTGGGGAAGCGGTATTGATATCGCCTGGAGAAATTGAGTGCGAACTGAAAAGAACTCCAACTGTAGTGGATCGTGAGGCAGCAACGGAAAAAGAACCTCCCGACATCGGCGATGTAAAGGAGGCCGACCTCCAGTTGGCGTCAGAGCGGTTTAGCGTCCTGTCCTCAATGGCCGGCAACAAGGTTCTCTCCAAACAGGATGTTGCGCAATGCACTGCTGCGTTAGGGCTTAGCGCTTCCCAGGTGCGCAGGCTCTTCGCTAGGCTGGATCTGAATGTAGGGCCGTTGAGTCTGCTGCAGCAGCGACGGGGCAGAACGAAGGGTGTCAAGTTGATCGCGGCAGCCACCGAGGACATCATCCAGGAAACCATTGATGAGTACTATGCCGGTCCTGGAGCAACCCACCAGCGCGTTATCGAAAAAATCACAGAGCGCTGCCTGGCGTCATCTATCCCGGCCCCGAGCGCCGCCACCATAGCCAGCAGAATTAGAGAACGTAAGCCTCGCGCACTACTGGCCAAGAAATCGGGCTCGAAAGCCGCGCGTCAGGCCTACGAGGTTCGGGGAGGAAAGATACAACCTGAGGCGCCTCTGGAGCTGATCCAGATAGATCATGCCCTTGTCGACTGCATCATCGTCGACAGTGAACGGCGCCTGCCGTTGACGCGCCCCTGGGTCACTATCGCTATCGACGTATATACGCGGGTGGTGCTCGGCTTTTATTTATCCTTGTCGTATCCCTCGGCGATGTCGGTAGCGCTGTGTATCGCCCATTCAATATTACCCAAGGAGCGCTGGTTAAAAACGTACGGTTTTACTGGTGGGGAGTATCCGTTCTACGGTGTACCGAAAAGAATCCACGTCGACAATGCCAGGGAGTTCAGGTCGAAAAATTTATCTGACAGTTGTCGGTGGTATGGCATTGAGTTGACGTTCAGACCCAAAGGTACGCCCCACAACGGAGCCCACATTGAACGCCTGATCGGCACGTTGATGGGAAAAGTCCATGTGTTGCCGGGAACCACCATGTCCTCGGCAAAAGATAAAGGCCACTACAAAAGTGATCAGCATGCCACGCTGTCGTTTCCTGAATTTCGAGAGTGGTTCATCCGAGAGGTGGAGATCTATCACAAAACAACACACTCAGCGCTCGGCTGCTCACCGCTGCTTCAGTGGGAGAATCATTACCTCAACAAGGATGGTGGCTTTGCCTCTCCACCGATTATTGATGATCAATTGCGCCTGCTGATCGACTTCATGCCAATAAAAAAAAGGGTGATCGGTCGGGCGGGCGTCAGGCTTCATAACATCGATTATTACTCTTCAACCTTGAAGCGCTTTGACATCGGGACAAAGTGCACTGTGCGCTACGATCCGGAGTCATTAAGCAAAGTGTGGGTACTCCCCACCGGCGAGCGGACGTATATAGAGCTGGGTTACGCGGATCTGCGGTTGCCGAATACCACACTCACGGAATTTAAGCGGTTGAGAGCACAATTAAAGGATGAGAGCGAACGCAGGGTTCCCGCTGCGGAAGTATTCAATCTAATTGAAAAAAACGAAACACTCGTAAATGCCGCTGGTGTGAAAAGCAAGCAGGCGCGAAAAATGAGAGAGCGAAAAAAAACTCGCTTCACCGATCCGGGTCATCCACTTAATGAAAAAATTGCGGTTCCGGATCACCCCGCGTCGACGGATTACAGCCTTAAGCCGAAAGCTTACGAGATCGAAGAATAGGGCCCGGAGCCCATGATGAGGCGAGTGCCTATGAAAGACGCATTGAGCCTGGAGCACATTTCACCGCAGCGTCGAAACCTCGCGCTCCTCGGGGACAAGGGCCGAATCGGCAGCATCTATAAGGATTGCTGGGTCAACTACCCTCAAGTTAGTTCGGTCAGGACCGCGGTCAGAGCGGTCTATGAAATGCCTCCCAAAACTCAGGCGCAATGCATCTTGATTTCCGGTCGCCCGGGAATGGGTAAAACCAGTCTTTTTGAAAGAATTCAGTTGGATATGGAGAGCCTCAGAAAGAGGCATGTAGATTCCTACGGCTACATTTCATTCAGCCTGTCCCCGGATCCTAGCTTGCGCGGTTTCGAAGACAGCATCAGTGAGGCTCTGGGAGTACCAATTGGCAAAATTCGCAATGGTCTGGTTCCCGAGGCGTTTTGTCGACTGGCTCAGCTGAGGAGTATGCGCCTGGTGCTGATCGATGAGGTGCACAACCTCCTCAATGCCGGGCGGGTTGATCAGCGAAAGAACCTGGCCTTTCTGAGAGCGCTGAGTAGCCCGCCGATGTCGCTGTCGATCATTGCATTCGGCGTCGATGACGCCGTGCATGCCATCAGCAGTGATGCCCAGCTGGAACGCCGCTTTCAAATATACAATCTGCCGCGCTGGAAAGAAAACGAGAGCTTCAGGTCATTTCTAGCCGGGTATGAAAGCGCGTTGCCACTGAGGAGGCCATCGGAACTCTGGCGGCAAGAGAAGGTCAAGTTCCTGCTGAGCACGACGGGCGGCATCACCGATGCCATAGTCAAGCGGATTACCCGGGGCGCGGTTTGGGCAATCTTGGACCGCAAGGAAGAAATTGACTTGGACTGCTTGGAAAAAGCCGCCGATATCCCGCCATATCTCGAACGTTTCGACCATGAGGAGTAACGCGCACTTCGGCGGACTGCTTAAGCCGGTACCTCAAGAGGCTTTTTCTGCGTGGCTTGCCAGGGGGTTGCGCACCCGAAATCCTGCACCCTTTATACGTGCCACTGACTGCCTAAAACGGCTGTGTGTCGAAGACGCTGATGGGAACCTAACTCGCGCGGTGACGGAAGAGTTATCCATGGCACTAGGAATTTCAAACGAATGCTTAAGACGATCATTTCCCTTACCCGGTGACTGGCTCAAGGCACCGCCCGAGAGGCGCCTGCAGTTTTGCCAGTTCTGCCTCCTCAATGATTTTCGATGCGGTCGACAACCCTCATTGAGAATCAACTGGTTCTATTGGTGGTTCAATGTGTGTCCGGTACACGGTTGCTGCCTGTATATAGGAGACAGTACCTCGGCGCCTGCCGAGCTGCTTTCAATCGTCCAGTTCGATTTACCATGGAGATTTTTTACGCACGGGGCGTTTCAGTCAACTGAGCAATGCTGGAGTTATCGGTGTTCGACGCGCCAAATTTTGACGCTCATGGCCTGGCATTTTCAGTGCTGGTATCAGGTCTGTGTGCAGCGCGGGACCGTTACCATCGGCGATGTCGAGCTTGCGGCGAGCGTCCCTGAGATTGAGCTGTTAATGGACGATATCCTGGCGATAATAGGAAAAAAGAGAATCTATCCGTTTGATCCACGCTCGCAAATCGCCTGGCTTCTGAATATCAAGGCATGTTGTTCTCTGCGCTCTAATTTACCGCCAGAGGCAGGTTGTGAAGCTTTTTTGTGCAAAGACGTAGGGGAACACTCCGCTCAGATCCGCATGGCCATGTTTGCCTTGCTAGGTTTATTTTTGAAGCTGCCGAATTGCGTGTGCATGTGGCGGCTCAGCGGTGTCCCAATATACGACAACAATATTGAGCGGTTCTGGAGATCGATGCACAGCGACGCGGTGAGGATGCCCAGTTACCTGGATTGGCTGAAGGAGCGCGCCGACGGTTGGAGCGCTCCCATTCGCGCACATTTTCGCTATTTATTGGAAAGCTAACCAAACTGTATACGTAATCTAATGCTACCGCACTCATGCCGAGCGACGATTGTGCGAAGAGCTACAACTGAGCCTGGCCTGTTATCGCCAGCACAGGATTAATCTAGCTACCGAAGTTTTACTGACCCAGGCTCACACCTTTTGAACCATTCCCAGCGCTGGATTTTTCCGATTAGTGTTGGGTCAGCGCGGCACCGGCCCCTGGGTCAATTCGGTGTCAGTGCCAACAGTCTATGATTCTTGGCAGCTGATTGACCTATCACTACGGTATACCGTCGGCGCAACGTGGTTTTCCAGATATAAAGCAAGCCTAGACTGAATGAGCGTCGGCATTTGAGATAGGGAACCACTCTTATCTAACGAGAGAACTCTGGGGGCGGAATGCGTTGACGGTGCGATTCATCAGGTTTTCTCATCACCTCTTTCAAACGCTTAGCAGGTCCTTCTAACTCAGACGGCGAAGCAAGGCTAACAGCAAGCATTAACGCATCACGGCGATTCTGTTTACCTTCCAAAATCTCAGAGAGACTATTTTCCGGCTGAACTGGGTGCTTCATCGCTGCCGACCTCGATCTTCGGATCAAATTGGATGCTAGCACAAGCCTTACAACTCGGAGTTTCCCGTTGATCCCCTTTGCTTAGAAACGTAACGATCAGATGTCTATTTGTTATCGCTACCACAGGATTGACCTAGCTACCGAAGTTTTACTGACCCAGGCTCACACCTTGTGAACCATTCTCAGTGCTGGATTTTTTCCGATTGGTGTTGGGGCGCGGCATCGGCCACCGGGTCAATTCGGCGTCAGCGCCAGTAGAGTACGACCACATGCATATTTCCGATGCCGTATTCTCTCACCGAGTAGGCCGTCGCCGAGCTCTTCTATGTTGCGATATCCCCAGCATGGTGGTCACTGACAATTGCGTCCCGGAATCTGGTGCTCTAGTTCCTGATACCCAACTTGTAGAACGAAAGTTAGCCGGCTGCCGGTACCATGGTTATGCTAGATAGGTGACTCCTCGCCAAGCAGAAGCTCGATGTCCTCGACCTTACCCAGGAGAGCTATCTTGATGTTGCTTCGCAACTTCTCATCAACCTCTTTGTGAAGACGAATCTTCCCAATGGCCAGGGCAGTGACGAATTCCATTGAGGCATCACCACGCTCGAAGCCGTGGCCTTGGACGACTCGCAAGATGATGTCTGCCATGGACGCGCTGTGAGTTTCATGAGCGCTGTAGTCCAGTTCGGTAGGCAGTGCCGCTCGGAGAAACGCCCCTTGAATGATTCCGTCGTCATAGCGGGAAAATATTTCGGGCGAGAGCAGCACCTGTTGAAGCTCACCCGATTCAAGGCGTTTCGAGTCTGCAATCTTGGCGCTTTCCCGGGCGTTCTGCAGAATCCACAAAATAGTCAGGAAGATGTCAGCGCAAGCGGCGACGGTGACGTCCTTATCACTACTCACGAAGGCAAAGCCCTTAGTAAGCTTCATCTGGCCAGTTTGATAGCTGCTCGGCCAGAAAGCCTGGTCGATAAGGCCGTTCGCACCCGCGGTGTCGAACGCCTCAATGCGAGCTTTGACCAATTCCGACACGCCGGCGCCATCGAACGTGATCATGCGGCTGAGATGTTTGTACTCCTGGTGCCAGTGGCTGTTACAGGCCAGGCTGGCAGACGGAATTTCGATGAAGGGTTTGAAAACGTACTTTCGGCTTCCTTTTGGCGGCTGCGTAAGGTTTGCGGCCAGCTCTGCCATCAACTCATAGGAGCGACCCAACAGCGCACCCACAAGATAAATGCGCGTGCCAGATTGTTGGGCTGACCGCAGACGACGGCTAATGCTGAGGAGCAAGGTGCCTCGCTCTGCTGCAGCTGCCACGACGATCACCGATCCGTGAAATTTTTCTTTAGGGTCAAACATTAAAGCGCTTACGACGTCGCAGGTGAGGCCCATAGCTTGAAGGAACTCCAAGGCGTCCGCAGCCATCTTCGCACTGGCCTTGTCATCGTCATGAATGATAAGTGAGGTCGATGCGGGAGACTCCTCCATCAACACCTTCTTGAACCATTGATCGAAGTCGCTGGTACGGACCAGCTTGTCCTTGTCTACCTGGACAGTCCGAAATCGTTCTCTGTTGGGAATTTGACTGAAGCAGGTAAAGAGGCCCTTGCCCATAAACGAGAAAAATCTGCTCTGCAGTCCTTCTGGTAAATGCCCCATGCTGATGTTGAGCAGTCGAGTCTCGGTGTGCTGGGCCACAAACCGCTCGCCGTGGATGCGGATCAACTTGCGGCCTTCGGTCGATTCCGTCTCAGCGAACGATTCGAAATCCTCAGGTTTCTCGATGGTATGCAGTACCGTACATGACTCAGAATCTGCGAGGAACGAGAGGAAGGTGGCTACCCGGGTAGGCGGCGCTCCGTTGACCTTGACCCACTCTTTTGCCAAACCACAGTTGGTCGAGGCAGAAATCAAGCAAAGCGACGAGGATCCATCAGGCAATGGGCCGTCCTTCAGGCCGTCATGAGAGTGGAAGGACTGGATGTTCTGAATCGTCTGCGTACCGAACTTCGCCTGGAGCAGTTGAATCGAGAGCGCAACTGGTAGGAATGCCATGGTATCGAGGTAAATGGTGTCTGGTTCTCGCATCCCCCCCTCGGAAGCCTCCTTGATCACTTTCAGGCAGGTGAAGGCCAGGAAATGCGAATGAAGCGTTTCGGTGAGCAGATTCTCGGCACGAATGAAGTAGTTGGAGGCTCGGGACGAGGGTTTCGAAAACAAGAAGCCAGCAGGAGCCTTCGTCAGTACGGAGGTGCATTTGACCAGCTTCTTCATTCCTGCCTGTACAAACGCGTCAGCCGCTCCCGTGATTAGCTTGCCAATCCCCTTGTCAGTGCCGGCGACCTTTACGTATCTAATGATATCCCCATGCTCATTGAAGAAGGAGAAGCCGTAGGAGGGCGCTCCGCCGCTAGAGCGACGCTCAAGGGCGATGGCGATAGGTGACGACTTGTCAGCACATTGCTCCTGAATCCATGTCCGGTGACAGTCGGGGACGAGGAAGGTCACATGATCGGGGAGGATGTAGTTGTTCAGCCGTTTCTGCAGGGCCTCGGTAATATGGGCGTCCGTGATTTGTTCTGGACCTGCGAAAAACACCACCACGTGAGCGGGCTCAGCATCCGGGGCGGGGGTGAGGATTACTTCAAAATCGAACAGGTCTGGCATCTCAGTTCACCGGAATGCAGATGGTGAATACAGTGCCTTCAGCCGCCGCCAGCTCACGGTCACCGCTCCAGTTTTTGGGGTTGTATTCCACGACCTGGTCTTGGCCTTGGAAGGCCTGGTAAAGGCAAACCCTCCCGGTGCGGAGACGTACATAGGCCTTCAGCTTATTGAGTGCCTGGACTGCGTTGTGCAGTCCCATGCCGGAGGTTGCCGAATCTTTGGTAGTGACATGCTTTTTGAAACATTCCAAAGTGGCCTCAAGCTCTTCTGCCAGGGGGAGGTCGCTCAAGGCCTCCACGGGAGCGCCTTTCTTGGCTGATAGCCACCGACGTGCTAGGCCCGGCCCACTGTCGATCACTGAAATTTCAATAAAGTCGAGGTATTCCGCGCCTCTGAGCATATTTCGCATTACGAACAAGGCAAATTGCGGCTCTTTGTCTGAAACGAGGTGGATATCCTCTTTCTTGATCCGACTGGCCTTCACTGAGGTGCCTCGCAGCCCCTTCTTATATTTGACCCCATGGACATCGGTGACCGAGTGCTGGTCGGCATTTGCGATCAACTCAGCAAGCACGCTGCCTAAGGCAGGCAATCCGCTTCGATGAAGTGCTTTCTTGTCCTGCTTCGTGTGCATGAGCGCAGACGACATTTCCAGCAGGCTCGCAAACGAGGTGTGAGAGTGGATCTGCGGAGAAGTCCCACCGTAGTAGAAGGGCTTGATGAACTCCATCTTCGCAAAGTTGATGCTGAAGAGGTTGATAGCTTTAGGGCGAGCGCCTCGCTCGCTTGACGTGTTACGAAGATCTCCTTCGTACATAGCTTCAATGAGGGGTCTGATGACGGTGAGCGCGGCGCGCTTTTCTATTGTCTCGTGAGCTTCTGTCTCGATGCTAGAGGACATGATCAATGCCGCAAGACCTGCGGCTGTCTTGCCTAGGTGCAGGATCTGGTCGGGAGCGCTTGCCATATCGGCATAGAGGTGCAGAACGCTTTGCTCATGGGCGCGAGCCCAGCTGATCACCAACTGAGCCAGTGCAGCATCAACCCCGAACAAGCCGCCATGGCTCATGCTTTTGGGCAGCCGAAGGGAGGCATCTTCATGGCAAAACGGGTAGAGGTCTTCAATTTCGTAGGTGTTCAGGTTCTTGGTGATCTTCATCGGCACCTCTGACAGTCCATCGTTATGAGTGTTGAACCAAATGCCTGGACACACCCCCCCCGCGCCATCATAGCGTTCGGTAAGTATCAGGAGATATACCGCTGCACAAGGTTGAGTATCTATCTGCTTACAGAGTCGTCGTAACCGGCCGGTCCCGGGGTTTCGGCAGAAAACCAGGGCGGCAGTTACCGGGCCAACTCAATCGGCAGCGATCGTCGACAAGGCGGAGGCTAAGTCAAGCGGCTATCCGGCCAGCTCTTGGCTTGCTAGCCAGCCTCCACCTCCGGCTTGTCGCTGAGGGCTTCAGTAGGCGGAGGCTCGCCATACAATCGGCTGGCGCGGCTCTCCAGCAGCGCTCCAGCCTGGAAATAACCCATCACCGTGGTCACGCTGCGATGCTCGGTCATCGCCATGACCTCACCCAGCGGCACCCCCTGGCGTCCGGCCTCGGTAACAAAACCTGAGCGCAGGCTGTGCGCGGCCCAGTCACCGTCGAGCCCGGCCAGCTCGGCGCGGCGCTTGACGATGCGCGCGACCTGGTCGCCGGAGAGGCCGGAGGTGCCGACCCGGCCGCCCTTGTACAGGCGGCGGAACAGCGGCCCGCTGCGCGCCGGCGCTGCCGCCAGCCAGGCGTTTAACGCCTGTGCTGCCGGCCCGCGCAGCGGCTTTTCGCGGCGTACACCGCCGGTGTCGGTCTTGGTCGCACCGAGCGCATATAGCCAGGCGTCGCCGTCCAGGCGGCGCAGGTCTTCCACCTGCAGGCCAATCACCTCCGAGCGCCGGCGGCCGCCACCGCTCCAGGCCAACAATAGCAGGGCGCGATCACGTAACCCGCGCACGCCATCGTTGCAAGTGGCGAGCATCGCCTGCAAGGGCTCCAGCACGATTGCGGTTTTCTTGCGCAGCGCGACGCCCTGGCGCGCCTGGGCCTTACGTGCCTCGCGCAGCAGAGTTTTCACCGCCGGCGCGTCGCACGGGCTGTCCCAGGTGTTCAGACGGTGCCACTTGGCCAACACCGCCAGGCGATGGCTCACCGTGTTGAAGGCCAGGGCGCCGAGCTTGCCCTTGACGCCGGCGGCGACCAGCGCCATATCCAGCGGCGCCGGCAGCAGTTGGCTCCAGATGCCGTCGGAACTCGGGCGGGCCAAGTGGTCGACAATGAACTGCACCGCGACCTCCGCGGGCAGAGGGCCGTCACCGAGTGCCCGGGCGTAGCGCAGTTGCAGCCATGCGGCCCAGTAGGCGAGGGCGCTGCGGTAGCTGCGCACGGTGTTGGCCGCGGTGCCAGCGGCGATGAAAGCCTCGGCGGCGGCCCTGGTGCTGTCCGTCAGGCCGTGCAGCGCCAACGGGATCACTGGCAGTCCATTGAGTGGAAGTGTATTTTTCATTACGTTCTACGTATTATATTTGAATATTTCAATTTATAAGGTCGGATAATCTTTCATTATCAGACCTAATATAGCCAGAGGTGAGCCATGGCGGTAGGGGTACCGGAAAACGACGTGTTTGCCGCCGCGGATGCGGTGCTGGCCCGCGGTGAACGACCGACGGTGGAGCGGGTGCGCCTGGAACTGGGCCGCGGCAGCCCGGCGCGGGTTGGTACCTTGCTCGATCAGTGGTGGGAACAGCTGGCCGGGCGCCTGCGCGGCGAGACCCGTCTGCCGGGATTGCCGGCGGAAGTGGCGCAGGCTTTTGTCGCCATCTGGCAGCAAGCGACCATCTTGGCCCATGGAGTTGTCGAACAATCCGTGGAGAGTCAGCGCCAGATCCTGGCAGGCGAACGCGAGCAATTAGCTGCAGTGGAAGCGCGGGTTCGCCTGGACGCGGCCCAAGCCCGGCAGCAGGCCGCCGAAGCACTGGCCGCGCGCCAAGTCGCGGACACCCGCCTAGTCGACCTAGAGCAATTGCTGGTCCAGCGTCAGGCCCAGATCGATGACTTGCGCGAGCAGCGTGAGGCATTACTCGGTCAGCGCGATGAGATGCGTGCGCAGCTGGCCAAGGCGCATGAGGAGTTGCAGGAAACGCGCAAGCAGGCGGAGCAAACACGCGAAGCACAGCAGGGCTACAGCCGCGAGGTCGAAGACCGGGCCTATCGCGAGATCGATCGGGCTCGCGAGGAGAGTAAAGCCCTGGCCGTCCAGCTTAAGGAGGCCGGTGGCCGCCTGCAGACCCTGCAGCAGACGCTGCTATCGGGACAGGCGGAGCTTACCGAGGCGCGTGAGCAGCTTGGCGCGGCCTTGAGTCACACTCAAGGTCTGCGGGACCAGCTGGAGCAGTATCGTCAGGCAAGCCTGGATGCGACTGAACAGCGCAACACCGTGCAGCAGCGTTTGCTGCATGCCGAAGCCGAGTTAATGGGCGCGCGCGAACGCGCGGCGGCGGCGCAGGCACGCGCCGAGATGCTGGCCGATCAGTTGGCGGCGGCCAATAGCAGTGCCCCAGCGGAGCCTGCTCGGCGCCCGGGTAAGGCAGCCTCCAAAAAACGCGGAGCTGCCAGCCCCAAGGTCACTGTCGCCAACAAACAATAGCAGAAGGGGGCGGGGCGTCGATCACGCCGAACCCGAACCCAGACAAGTCCAAGCATGCAGTGTACGTTTTGGTCCCGCCAGGTGTTTTTGCGGGAGTGATGCCCTTGGCAATCTTTGAAAGCAAGGCTCAAGTCACTGGTCAGGTGCGCTTATAGGTTGAATACCAACTCCCACGCACGGGGCCAGTGTGTCGGTCTGGATTGAGTGGCCAAGTGCTGATGCCGATCACTCTGATGAGTGATCGAATGACATTCAGGGCAGATGATATCCTGCCTGATTCATCTGGCTGCCGAGCTCGCCGCCCTGCATCCGCGCCCGAAGCGTGCGGGGTGTTCGATTGTGATCAGGCGACAAATCTGATATCACAACATCGAAAAGGGAAGATCACGCATGCGATTTAGCCGCATTACCATCAAATTTCAGGAGCTGCTCCAAGCGTATCCTTACCGCCTCATGCCGCCAATCCTGTCGATGCAGCCGCATGCTTAAACTCAAAATGTACCCAGCTAATAATGGTGATGCGTTTTTAATCAAAGCCAATGGTCAGCATGTGCTGGTCGATGCCGGCTATGCCAGCACGTACACCACATACCTCGCGGGGGAGTTGGCCGAGCTGGCAGAGCGGGGCATACCCCTCAGGCTAGTAGTGTGCACCCACATCGACGCAGATCACATCGGTGGTCTGCTGGCTTTGTTCACTGATAATGGCAGTCCCGAGCATCGCCGGATCGAGATCGAAGCGGTCTGGCATAACAGTTTGCGCTCATTGCCCTGCACAGTTGATGGTCCGTGTTTGACCAATCATGCAGGAGTGCTGGAAGCCATCAAGCGCCGCGGCTTCCCTGTGCCGCTGGCGTTTGCCCCCAATCCTATCGGGGCTGTCCAGGGGAGTTCCCTGGCCAAGCTTCTAAGGTCCAAAGGTTATCACTGGAATCATGGCGACGGCTCTCGCTCCATCGATCGCCGCAGTGCTACCTACACCTTGCCCAACCAGGTGCAACTGGAGGTGCTCGGGCCGACCGTCGAACGACTGGAGGCACTGCGCACGTTTTGGCTAAAGGAGATGCGCCGGCTTGGATATCGGGGTAAACCGCTGAGTGACGACCTTGTCGATGATGCCTACGAGATGTGGTGCAGTTACTCAGCGCAGCAATCCAGTACGCCGAGTGTTCGACCCATTGCCGCGCGCCGTGAGCCGACGCTCGCTGAGGTCTATTCCCCGGATACTTCGGCGGCCAATGGCAGCTCCATTGCGTTGATGCTCACCGCCGGTCTTGCCCGCGTGCTGCTGTTAGGCGACGCTTGGGCAGAGGATATCCTCGCTGAATTGAAACAGCGTCACCCGGACGCCCAGCGCCTCATGTTCAGTGCCATTAAAATTGCCCATCACGGAAGCGTTCACAACACCAGCCCAGAGCTGCTTGCATTGGTAGATTCGCCTTGCTACCTAATTTCTACCAATGGGCTAGGGCACGGTCATCCAGACTTTGAAGTCCTGGCAGCGATCGTTGATAGACCAGCGACCTATGAACGTAAACTCTATTTCAACTATGAAACCGCGGCCGCACAACGACTGCGGAACTATTCATCAAAAGCCGGGGCGCGCTTCAGTGTTCACGTCGTCGAGGGTGAATGGATTCAACTAGGAGACGTCACCTGTGACGGATGAAGCTGTCAAACAAGCGACATGCATGATCACCAATGTCCACGAGGTGGGCACGGGCTGGCTCATTACCCCCTCACTCGTGCTGACGGCCTTTCACTGCGTGGAGACGGCGGTGGTGTCTGGTGAAACCCTGACGGTCCAATTTGGCACCGGTGTCGCAGCGATCCAGCACTGCGTAGAGCTTCAGGCCCACGATGAGAACTTGGATGTCTGCTTACTGCGTCTTCCTATAGCTCTGCAGATCGAGCCCCTCGTGATCGATACCAGGCTTCCCAGGGTAGGCGAAAAATGGTCTGCGTTTGGCTATCCCGTGCACAAGCTTAACTTGGGGCATGCGCTCAACGGCACGATCCAGCAGACGCTGGAAGAACTCATTCACGGCGTGGATTTAGACCTCTCAGTCAGCGCTGATACCCAGCTTACGCATTATGACGGTCTTTCCGGCGCGGCATTGATGGTCGAAGGGGATTGTCGCGGGCTGTTGCGGGTTAGTGTGAATACCGCTCTTGCGGCCATCAGCTTCCTTCAACTGCGCCCGTTCCTTGAAACCCATGGGGTGTTGGCCGAGGTCGCTCCAGACGCAACGCCGAGCTTGCCCTTCGGCACTCGTCCGGACTTTGACCTGCTGTTTGAAGACCGTCTGGCCACGCTACAGAACGGTTACCTGGTCATGGAGGGGGCACACGGCATCGGCAAGTCGAGCTATTGCCAGAAATTTGTGCCCGCCAGCGAATCGATCGAGGTGATAGGCGTATATGCGCTCTCTGAGCAGGGACGTGGGATCACGCCTGCGCACCAGGCCCAGCCGGAGGTTTTTTTCGATTGGGTCAATTCGCTGTGGTCGAGTTCGGTGAGCGGAAAACCGGCGCGGTTGCTGGAGCTTTCTTATCCAGAGCTGATCCGGACCAGTCATAAGCGACTCCAAGATCTGGCCAGTCGACACGCGGCGGCGGGTAAGATCGGCGTGATTTTCATCGACGGCCTGAACGAAGCCGCCAGCGCCGGCATAGACGCACTGCAACGCCTAGCGGCGTTACTCCCGTCAGCACTGCCGACCGGGCTGGTGATTGTGATCACCGGTGTAGGCTTAGACGCGCATGCCGCGAGCATCGGCTCAGTGTTGCAGGGTGCCATACGGTTAACGCTGCCCGCGCTGGGACAGGACTGCCAACGAGAGCTATGCGCAGACTTGCTGGATCTGGGCGTGGCGACCTCAAGTCTCGTCTCCCTTTTATGCGAGCGGGCAAAGGGGCATCCACTGTACCTGCGTTACCTAACGGACATGGTGAACACTGGGGCAAGCGAAGCCGACATTATCCAGATGCCGGCATTCAGTGGCACCATCCAAGACTACTATGAAACCTTGTGGGGACAGTTGCTGCCCGATCAAGATGCGGTCAATCTGCTGGGCCTTCTGGCGCGACTGCGCTGGGGAATACCCACCAAAGACTTGACCGTGATGCTGCAGCCGGCCGAGAGCGCGGTTTATGTTTCCACGCTCAGCAGGATCCGCCATCTGCTCTCTAAAGCGGACAACACCGAAATCTACCATGCTTCGTTTTCGGAATTTGTTGCGCACAAAACCGCTGCGGTGAGTGAGCGGCTGCAGGAACGGTTGGCCGCCTTCTGCTGCTCGGCGCAAAGCGGCGACTATGGACAGTTGAACCGGGTCTATCACGGGCTGCTGGGCGGAACCGTGGCGCAGCTACAGGCGATCCAGCACTGCCATCAAAGCTGGGTGGACATCTCGGTCACACTGGGGGCTGAACCGGATGTGCTCCTTGGCGACATTGAGGC
The DNA here is from genome assembly GCF_045013505.1 of Pseudomonas sp. JDS08PS003. NCBI lineage: Bacteria > Pseudomonadati > Pseudomonadota > Gammaproteobacteria > Pseudomonadales > Pseudomonadaceae > Pseudomonas > Pseudomonas sp. JDS08PS003. Next base: position 3,641,191 of record NZ_CP120724.1, on the reverse strand, counting down.
GACGCTTGCCGCCGCGACGCGGATCGGCGCCGCCCAGGACACGATTCGCTTGCTGTTGTTGTCGCAACGCCTGACTTTCCGGTACAACACATTGTTCGCCCAAGCAGCCGAGCAAGTGGCCTTGGCCTTGTGCGCGCTGGGGCAGACCGACCATGCGCTTCGTCATGTGATTCGCAACGGTCGCCTGGTTGCCCCTCCGCTGGGCGCCTACGCTGTCGTTCAGGCCCTGATTCGGATCGGCAGTACTGAGCAAGCCATACAGCTCTTGGACAAAATTCAACAATCATTGGATACGGTTTTTGAGCAGTTTCAAGCTACCGGCAGTATCGAAACCGACCTGTTTATTCAAACCATCCTGCAGCGTCTTCATGGATTCGCGCTGGAATGCGCAGCCGGTGGTGAGCCACCGGTAGGGCGCATTTTAGCGGCGGCGATACGGCAGGTCCGTGCTGCGCCGCAAGCGTTCAGCGCAAACAACTCGGTTGATGTCATCGCCAACCTGGGCGGCAGCTTTTATGGTGCCAGATTATGCCTAAGCGGGCTGTATACCCCGGTAGCGCAATTGCCTCTGGTTGCTGTTCCGCCTGAATCGCTGCTATCGATGCTGCTCGGCGTCCTCATTCATGCCGACCTGAACTCGCGCCTCTATGGAATTCCCTTACCTCCAACTATGATTGCACTGCTGCTGAGCGATCTGGCAAAGGCCAGTGACCGACTCGAGCAGCCCGCCGAATTGCGTTTAGGCGTGGTCAATACATTGATCGAAACCGGGGCGTCGCTGGACCTTATCCGCAAGTGTGGGGGGACCAATGTAGCCAAGGCCCAGCCACTTGTGCTGTATGCATCCAATCGAGCACGACCGGACCTTGAGGGGTTCCAAGAGTCGTATGAGCAGTGGCGGGCTGCGGACTTTCTCGATGAAAGTCAGGCGCAACCGGTAATTCAACCCGCCCCACGCGACGACTGGGAGGCATGGTTGCGCTCGCTGGTGGCTGCTGTCGCCTGGGCAGACGGCACTGCTCGTCGGGCAAAAGCAAGCACTGATGAGCAGACCCTTGGCCAGGTATGGGCGTTTCTATCGGACCACGTACTGCCGATTGTTACGCGTCCGTTGAGTGTTCGCATCCAATGGCAGCAGGCGTATGCCATACCGGAAACTATTTTCCCTGCGCTTTTCCAGCGTTTAGCGAAACTGCTGCTGGACTGCCTCCCAAAACAAGCCGGCCGACTTTTAGACGTATTCGATCAGGGGTTCGCCGAGCAGTTGGGGCTGTACAATGAAGGTTTTCGACAGACCTTGGCCTTGGCGGCAGACCAATTCATGGCCGTGGCGCTGGAGCCGGAGACTGCTGATGCACTGTTCGACCTTGTAATCCGCTGGCGCGATTACGTCCAGATAAACGTGGAAAACCGCTACGAACTGATACCGGAGCTGCTGCGTATAGTTCCGTTGTTGGCGCGCTTGGACGCACAGGAAGAGGCGGCCAGAACTTACCAGGCTGTTTTGCGCTTTTCGATGGGGCCCAGCTGGTACAAGGAAGATCAGCTGTCGCTGATGTCCAGCACGCTGGCATCGCTGCCTGCGGCCACGCCGGTACCGTCCGCATCGCTGATGCAAGTTGCGGCTTACCTGGAGCGCGCGAGCGGGGAGATGACGTTTCAGCGCTATGTGCGGGCAGACAAGGGCAATTTCATTGCTCAACTGTGCCGACGATCGCTGTACACCCAAGCCGTTGACTACTTCAAACATCAATCGTGTGGAACATTGCCGCAACTGTATGCACAAGCAGCTGCTGGGGACCTGGACCGGGTCGCGCCATTGACCGGCATGCATTTCCCTGGCGGAGCGCTTGAAGAGCAGGCCGCCTTGCTCGCGCTGCTGCAGGAAACCCCAGAGACTGTTGATTGGCGGTTGCACTGGGCTTTGCTGGAAGTCTTCCAGGACGGCGACGAACGCCACCTTGGCGGCTGGGGGATGCAATATGCCCGTTTGATCAGCGCTATGGCTGCAGACTCCGATGATCTTTCCTGGGCGACGCGGCGCATTCGCACCATTTCGCACGGCATGAATACCGAACGGTCGCGCAGTCTGCTGCAAGCCTTGGTGTCAGCTTTGCCGACAACACATGCACCCACTTTTGAGCCATTGCTTTCGGCCATCGAGAAGCGGGCAGGGCCAGAGCCATTCGAGCAGTTCGCGTCCAGCTCCAGCCATTCCGCTTCCGCTGCGCAGCCTGCACCGGTTGGACCTGAGGCGACGCCAGGGGGCCACTCCACCAGCGCCCCCTCAGTGGAAGAATCGCTCTACCAACCCGGTGTGTTTGGAAAGTTCTCGGTTGACGAGCAGGCGCGCATCGACTTGCAAGCGGTGCTTACGCTCAAGCGTCGTGGTAACACATCGGCCGCCGTCAAGGCGGCTGTCAACGTATTACAAACGTTGCAGGAAGGCGGCTGGTCCATCTGGACGAGCAACCACACCGGCTCACCCGCGGAGCAGATGATCCAAGACGAGATCCTAGAGGCTGACGCCGTAGCTAGGCTCTATGGTCCTCTGGTTCTGGAAGAACGCCATGCGCAACGCTGGTTGATCGCGTCCCACCTCATCGACAAGGTGGCCAGCAAGCTGGATGCGGAACAGCAAAGCACGGTACTCGATATTGCTATCGAGCACGTGGGCTACATGGTCGGAACAGCCTCACCAAAGGGATTCGACTACTTGGGAGGCTCCACAACAAGTGCTGCGGCAGCGCTATTCGACTTGTTGCTGTGGACGCTCGATCATCCGTCTTGGGAACGGCGGGATGGTGCTGCAGCGATGTTGCTCTGGTTGATGAGCCAAGGGGAGACCTATTTTGCCCCAGCGGCACGCCTGGCGTTTTCGATGGATCCGCACAATCGGGCGGATCTCGCGGCGGCGGTGCTGGATATGCTGTCCCGTCGAAACCCTGTGGATTTCTGGGAGCACCTCGCTCCGCATATCGAGATTGCAACGCTGCTCAGCGAATGTCGACACGTGTCGCGCTTGGCCATCCTTTCACGTATCGTTGATCGCGCCGCAGAAAAGGACAGCGCCACGGCACATGCAGCGCGGGCAGCGATAAGCACCATGTTTGACCAGCAGGCCACTGAGTTGTCTGTCGAGGACGTCGACCCGCCAGACTACTTCCCACGAGAACTGCGCTCGCACTGGGATGCACTGGTGAAGCAAGGAGTGGTGACGCCAGGCACACGGAGCACAACCGATAAGACGCTAGCGCACATCTGCTCGCCGCTATCGACAGACGTCGCGCAGTTGCTGGAGCAGCGGGTTGCAGAAAACTTCAGAGAACCGGACCAATTCCCGACGGGCCGCTGGGCCAACAGGGTACGTTATGCGTTCCATACCGCATTATATCAACCCATGTCCCGAGAGCAGTTGTACGCCATCGACAATCTGCTGCGGTGCTATAACCCCAGCAATTGCGCGACGCCGCAGAACGGGCCGCAGCTGCTCTCAGACCTCATCACTGCGCTAAAAAACCGTTCACTGCAAGGATTCCGGCCGTTTAGTCATGGTTTAGTACTTCTAGACGTGCAATGCGTTATCGAGCTCAATGGGAAAGTGGCCACTGTTGAACTGTTGGCTCACCTTCACTCACCTGATCCTCGGCAGTCACCGTATTTATCGTTTGAAGGATTCAAAGCCAACGAGGTCGCCCCACAGGCGCCTGACGGGCAGATGGCCATTTGTGTGCGGGCCCAACCTATGGTGGCTTATTTTGCATCGCGCGCACCTGCCGTACCGACGCGCAAATTCCTCCAGTTGATCGGAGCCAGCGAATCGGCAACTGTCCGATACCACTGGCGTGATGCCAGCACCGTGGTGGGAAGCGGAGGCAGTCGTCGCTACGAGGCGGCTATGCTTGCGATCCATGAAGGTGCTTTGACACTCCCGCGTGGCTGGGATATCGGCTGGGAGCTTCGCCTAAATGGCAAAGTCCTGGCAGTTTTAAATGCTTGATAGGACTGGAGATCACGATGGCTTTTTTTGACACGCCAGTAACGCGAGCTGATTTTGAAGAGCGAGTGGGCGTCCTGGCCGAACTCTGCCGAACCGGCCGCATGCGCTTTGTCGAGGGAGTAGGGGGGCTTGAGAGCCTGACCCGAGTCAGATGTTTACCGAACGGCAGGGTAGATTTGCTCAGCATTGACGAGTCAGCTCGCTTGCAAGCGAACATGGCTCATCAGATGCCAAAGTTCTCCCCCTCGCTTGCCTCCTATGAAGATTGAATCGCCACGGCTACTAGTACCTGAAACCACCGAAGTCTGGCATACAAGCAGGCTGAAATAGCAAAGCGATCCGAAGCCTTGGCGACCCGTACTCACGCAAAGGAATGTCGACCTTGATCACTAAAATCCACATTCGCGGTTACCGTATCTACAAGGATTTCACCCTGCGTCCAAACGCAAAGTTGAACATTCTTGTAGGTGATAATGACGCCGGAAAGTCGACCCTCATGGAAGCGATAGCGCTGGCGCTCAACGGGCGAATTGCGGGGAGAGGTGTGCTTGAGGAGCTAAATCCACATTGGTTCAACGTCAACCTGGTGGAGCAGTTTGTATCGCAACGTAAGGCAGGACAAAAGGCTGCGCTGCCCGAAATACTGATTGAGCTGTATTTCGAAGATAACGATGAGTTGCAGGGGCTCTGTGGTGCTGTCAATACCGAAGTGCCCACAAACGCTTGCCCGGGCGTGTTCCTCAGGATTTTCCCAAATGAGGAGTATCAGGACATGCTGGATGCGTGGCTAAAGGATCCCAATCCGCTGCTGCCCGTCGAGTACTACACTTATGAATGGCGTTCTTTTGCGGACAAAGAGCTCACCAAACGTCCAAGAATGCTGTCCATTGCAACCATCGATTCCCGCACCGTAAAGTCGACTGCCGGAGTGGATTATCACCTGCGTCAGATCCTGAGCGACCACTTGGAGACCGCTGAGAAGGCATCCATCTCGCTAGACTTTCGTGAGGTAAAGGCGAATATGACCACCGGCGCGCTTGCGCCAGTGAACAAACGTCTCTCCACGCTGGATGCATCCCTGCAAGCTGAACCAATGGCCTTAGCAATGGATCAGACCTCGCGTACATCATGGGAAAGCGTTGTGACACCTCATGTAGACGGTGTTCCGTTCGCGATGGCGGGCCAAGGCCAACAAGCGGCGATCAAAATATCTCTGGCAATGAAACGTCACTCCGCGAATGTCAAGATAGTTATGATCGAGGAGCCCGAGAACCACTTGTCACATACAAGCCTAACGACGCTGTTGGAGCGTATTGAGTCTTTGGCTTCAGACAATCAACAGCTCTTCATATCGACTCACAGCACCTATGTCCTCAATCGACTCGGACTGGATGCACTCCACCTGTTGAACCGGAACTCAGTGTCCAAGATCACAGAGCTTGATCCAGATACGGTTAGCTACTTCAAGCGGCTGCCGGGCTATGACACGTTGCGCCTAGTCCTGGCAAAAAGGGTAGTCCTTGTCGAGGGGCCATCAGACGAAATCATTTTTGAACGGGTGTTTTCGGATCTATTCGACCTCCGGCCGATGGCTGCTGGCATTGATGTGGTGAGCATGCGCGGCCTGGCTCTCGCGCGCTGCCTGGAACTCTGTGCCGCGATCAATAAACCTGTTGCAGTGATGCGAGATAACGACGGAATCGACCCGTCCGAATTGCGTGAGCCAAACAAGGAATGGCTCGATGGCGCTAAAAGGGAACTGTTCATCGGCGACGTTGCCGATGGACACACGTTGGAACCGCAACTTATCACCGCAAACACGGAGGCGCACTTGCGCGATGTACTGGCCATTACACCGGCAGCAAATCTGTTGGTTTGGATGACCCGAGAGAAGACAGAAGGGGCCTTGCGCCTCGCGAGCTCAAAAAAGGTGCTCCACGCCCCAAAATACATGAAGGCTGCAGCTGAGTTCATCGTCAATGCCTAACCACCTGACGCTGGCGGTAGCAGGGGGTCGAAAGACACAGGGGCTGATAGAGCAATGCAGGGCGCTGCCCATCGATCGAAAAATCGCGGTAATTACGTTCACTCAGTCGAACCAGCAAGAAATCCGTAATCGTCTAGCCACTCAGGCCGGTGATCGCCACAACCTAGAGGTTTTGGGGTGGTACACGTTCCTCCTGCGCCACTTCGCCCAACCCTTTTTGCGCTTCAAATTTCCAAAAGAGCGGGTAGGGGGCTTCGACTTTGATGGGCGCCCCTTCCGAATGGCCCGTGATAAAGATCGCTACTTGAACAAAAGTAACCAAGTTTATGCCTGTGAGCTCGGTCGCCTTGCGTTCGAGCTGATGGGGGCCACGCCGGCACTACTTCGGAGGCTAGAGTGCCTCTACGATGAGATCTTGATCGATGAAGTGCAGGATCTGAGTGGCTATGACTGGGAAATCATGCACGCGTTGCTTCTCTCCCGGATTGATGTCTGCATGGTGGGGGACGTCCGCCAGGCGGTTCTATCGACGAATCCACGCGGACGGAAGAACAAGAAATATGGCTATGCGGGTGCGTTGGAGTGGTTTCGAGAGCGTGAAATAGTTGGGCTGCTGAGCATCACTTACGCGACGACCACATACCGTTGTCGTACCGAGATCGCCACGTTTTCAGACTCCATTTTTGATGCCGACTGGGAGTACCCACCCACGACATCCAAGAATCACGAAGTATCGGGCCATGACGGGGTGTTCTTGGTACACAGTAAAGACCTAGATACTTATGTCGAACGCTATCAACCGCGCTGCCTCCGACACTCGGCCAACTCGGGTAAGCAGTACGACCTTGAATACGTTAACTTCAAAGGTTCGAAGGGTTCTACGTTCGAACGCGTCCTGATTGTCCCCACAGGCAAGATCGAACAATTTATCAGCCAATCAACGTTATTGGAGTCCACGACGGCCGCCGCCTTCTATGTGGCGGTTACTCGGGCAAAACAGAGTCTCGCGATCGTGACGGACAAGCCAGGAAAGTCGACACTACCAGTGTGGGAACCGTAGGTGCGCAACAAGCCAAACTATCGATTAAACCCTAATGCCAGGGGGCGACGTGCAAGTCCTGTGGTGGTCTGAGGGCGGTCTTATGCGACTTCAGGGATCTACAAGCCGCTCAAGCCAACGGTCTCACGTTGCATCAGGAACGGTTCCATAAACTCGGCAATCAATCTAGCGTCTTGCAGTGCACGATGCAGAAATTCCATGTCTCGCATTAGTGCGCTAGAAGCTCACTGACAGCTGGGTTCACAACACCCTACAATTCATGAATTAGCCCTTACTGTAAACACTAGGTTAGGACATCAGCCCGGCGAGTGGTTTGATTGATCACCACTTAGCGCTCCCTCGCTGGTGAGCCCGGTACTTCAACATCATAGGTCCCTTCATGACTGCAGGCAGCAATAGTCAATCCACCTCCACGGAGCTGACCGGTGGCGCAGGTTTCAACTACGAAGACTTGGTGGTTGCTTACTACCTCGCTGCGTTACTGCTCGAAGGGCATGCTGCTGGGGGCACAGGAGTGGTGAGGTCCGTTGCGGTACAGCAGGCGGCCGATCACCCGATGGATGATCTTGTCGTGGAGTTGGAGGATGAGATCGGCCACCGAGTACTCGCCCTGCAAATAAAGCGCTCGCTACGCCTCACGGCAGCCACCAGCAATTCAGATTTCCTCAACACCATGGCTGCCGCAGTAGCCACCCGACGGTTGCCAGCTTTCCAGGAAGGCCGCGATGCATATGGCTTTGTGGTCGAGCATGTGGCAATGCAAAGCTACCGCTCAATCAATCGGTTGATCGATTGGGCACGAGCTGAGGTCTGCGGAAAGGAATTCGCTAGACGCTTTGAAGCCGGAGGAAGTGCCGCCGCTGCGGAGCGGGAAATGCGCAAAGATTTGCGCTCCCTTACCGAGGCTCAAACAGACGAAGAGGAAGTAGCTTTCTATCAGCACCTCGTTGCGCTACGTATCGATGGACTCGGCGAGGGCGGACTCAATCGAGGCTCCGTAGTGACCCAGTTACAAGGCTTGATCGCGAATGATCAGGGCGGCCTAGCGGAGCTGCTGTTCGATCGGTTGTGCCGGCTTGCAAGCGATGGAGCAGGGCTTGCTAGAAAATGGACCCGAGCAACACTTGTGCAGCAGATTCGGGGCGCCGCACCACTGCGCTGCGCGCCGAGCTATTTCGCTGACCTTGACTTGGTTCAACGGTTTTCCTCTGAGGGCATGGCCGATATCCTGGAGACCATTGGCGGGTGCCACGTCGAGCGCCCCAGCGTCTGCGATGAAATTGATGCGCACCTAGAGAAGTTTCGGCTAGTGAATCTCGCCGGCTTGCCAGGCTGTGGCAAGTCTGTGGCTTTAAAGCAGTTCGCCAAGAGGGCATCCGCTAAGGGGCCGTTACTGTTCCTCAAGTCAGACCGTTTACTCGGCAACAGTTGGTCTGCCTTCTCAGCAATGCTGGGCCTACGGCATACCGCAGAAGAAATACTCGCAGAAATTGGTAGCGCGGGAACGCCGATCTTGTTTATTGACGGCATTGATAGGGTTCGGCCAGATCAGAAGGGTGTCATTACCGATTTGCTGAGGGTCATCGAAACCCATGACAGCCTCAGCGATTGGAAAGTCCTAGCGACCTCCCGAGACCAAGGCATGGAACCCTACCGAGCTTGGTTTCCGAGCAGCTTCTATCAAGAAGATGGGATTGGCGATGTCCTCGTAAAAGCCTTCTCGGACGGAGAGGCCAATCAACTGGCAGACCAGCTTCCAGCACTCTGTTCACTGTTAAGCAGTTCGTCTGTGGTCAAGGAAATCGCACGCAGACCGTTCTTCGCCGCCGTGCTGGCAAGGGACAGCACCACAACTCAAGGCTCAGCTCCCCAGACAGAAATCGATTTGATCACAGCTTGGTGGTCGCGCGCCGGCTACGATGCGTCACCTGACTCTGCTGACGTACGCCGGCGGGCCATTATTGACCTAGCGGAAAAAGGTGTCGGTGAGCTGGGAAAAAGCATTCGGCTTCGGAGATTGGAGCCAAGCACTATTGCCCAGCTGGCCTCGCTCAAGGTCGACCTCATTGTTCGCGACCAAGACGATGGAGCGGCCGTCTCCTTTACCCACGACATTTTCTTTGAGTGGGCATTTTATCGATTGTTGGTCGACCTCGGGCCTGATTGGCACGACGCGATCGCCGCATCCGGCGAACCACCCTTGCTGGGCCGAGTGGTGGGGTTGTTGGCCCAGCAGAGCCTGAGCAGTCCCGGGCGTTGGACGAAAGGGTATCGCTTACTGGAGAGCAAGCCATTGAGACCGCAATGGCGAAGAGTCTGGCTGACCGCTCCACCATTTACCGCAGCCTTAATGGCACCAGGCGCGCAGGCAGAATTTACTTCGGTCATGCAGGAAGCAAATTTTCAGCTGCTTGAAAAGCTTCTCGTGTGGTTCCAGGCAGAACATGCAATCCCTAATCCCGTAATCCTAGGGCGTGCAGGAAGTGCCGAGGACGGGGAGGATTCCATCCGTATAGCCCACCTGCTGGGTTGGCCCTCCGATGTCAGAAGCTGGGGGCGACTAATAGATTGGTTGTTGTCAGTTGCCGCTACATTGCCCGGGCGTCTGATACTGCATGCCGCGGAGGTCTTTGAGGTGTGGCTGAACATGTGGGCGAACCACCACAATAAACGCACTGCCGGCATCGTGGCTCAAAGCAGCCAATGGCTATTGCAACTGGAAAATAGCGGCCGTGCCGATTTAGACAATGGTAAATGGAACGATCTCGGACGCGAGGCGACTGGCCAGCTCGCGGCAACACTACGTCGGGCGATTCTGCGAAGCGCGCCGACATTCCCCGATGCAGCTATTGAACTTTATAAACGTGCGGCAGAAACCGAGCACTCACGCGATGACGTGTACGGCAACCTGATGGCTTACGCCCACATCATGGCGACCGTTGCCCCAGAAGCCATCGTTACGCTGGCAAAATCAGAGCTACTGGAAGAGCTTCCTGGTGACCGCTTTGCGCGTGAGGAAGAGGAAAACCAGAAGCGTATGGAACGCAGGAAAGCCATACGAGCAATCCCCGAAGCAGACCGAACCCATAAGCAACAACAGCTGCTTGACCACGCGTTCTATTCTCTGGGCCAACAGCTGCCAGGGCTCGATGACATCGGTATCAGGAAATACCACGTTTTTTATACTGACACGTCTGCGCTGCATGAGCCCTTTGCCAGCCTTTTTGCCCACGCGCCAGATAGTGCGCTGGAGCTCATCAGAGACATGGCCAACCACGCGGTGAAAGGGTGGCGGCAAGTCCATGCGCTACGGGGTGACATGAAGACACCCTTGCCAGTCATCGTGGAATTCCCCTGGGGCAAGCAGACATTCTGGGGTGATTGGCTTGTTTACAGCTGGTCTCAGGGCCAATTGACGGCAGCACCACTGGAATGCGCATTTCTGGCAATGAGCTATTGGGCATACCGACAGCTTGAACAAGGCCGGGCGACTGATGACCTTATCCGCGTGCTGGTACAAGACTCGGAATGCATCGCTACGCTTGGATTAGCCTTGGTGATTGCGCTTGAAACGCTGCATGTGTCAGAAACCACCCTGGCATTGGTAGGTTGCCAGAGGCTCTGGCAGCATGACATTAAGCGCCTGGTCCAAACGCCCACCTTGGACATTGACATCTTTGGGCTTGGCCTGCATTCACGCTTGACGGGCGACAAGGCCAAGGCCCAAGACTTTCTGAAGACACGGCAAAGCCGGACTCGCAATGTGCGGCAACTCGCGGTGGCGTTTGCCATAACCGGCGATGATCAGCTACGTGCTCGTTTTCGGGCAGCCCTTGCCGCTTTCCCCACCGAACTTCCTTTCGAATTTGAGGAAGACACTAACGATATCCACGCCACCAAGCGTTTGAAGGAATTAGCGGTACAGTGGGCAGGCCAGGGGGATAGCGACAACTACCGAGCGGTACCGACTCAATCAGGCTTTACGGAAATCTCCTACGAGTCGCCGGTGCCGTTAGATTCAGAACAGCAGACGCGATTGGAGGAAACGACGGCATTCCTTCGCGCTTCGAGCGTTCTTGACTGGGCAACCCACTCACTGGAGCAAAATGCGTTACAGCCTCGCTTGAACCTAGAGAGTGCGATTGTATTTGCCAAGGAGCATGATGCCGATGACATGTTTGATGTGCGCTACGACGTCGGTGATCATGCGGTGCAGAGTGCCATCTCCTGCATCGCCGCATGTGTTATACGCTTTGGCCCAGAGGAAGGTGGCGACTTTGGATGGGCATGGGAGGTCATGAGGCGCGTCTGGAACATGCAGGAGCGGCCCCTCAACGGCTCTCAGGTTTCATGGCATCCTTTCAACCACCTCATTGTGGCGTTGGTGCATCAGAGGCAAACCGATAACCCAGACACTGATGCTGTTACAGCCCTAGTCGATTTAACTGCTCATCCGCTGGAGGGCGTTTCTGCGCTAGCTTTTGCTGGTTTGCTCCGAGATGCCGACCTGGTCGTGACTTGGGTAGCCGCTCAGTTGGCCATGCGGATGGCCATACGGTGGCGCTCTCGCTGGACACCCGAAGGTGGTCATGATCACTCCCAAGACCATGTCAGTCGGGAGCAGTCTCTGCAGCTCGCCCAGGAAGCACTTTGTGAGGTGCAACTTACCCAGTTCCCGACTATGCCAAAGGCCTGGGATAAGTTGCCAGGGAGTGTGGAGGAGGGGAGCGATCAGGTTCTGCGTGATCCTGACCCGTCTTTTGATTGGCGTTTTGCCGCGAGCATCTTCAAGTTCTTCCCCGTCGAACGTTGGTGTGCTTCAGATAAATATGGGCCCCTTTGGCAATCAGCGCTTGCCGGGCTCGCAGGATGGACAGCTTCACGATTGATACCACCGGAGCCTCCCGGAAGGGAGCAACATCACCCAGAGGAGTACGAGTGGCATAACTCACTCGGTCATCTGTGTGCTCGCTCAGCACCTCTAGTAGACGAGCAATGGTTCATTGATGTCTGCTTGAGACCGTACTTAGTGCCAGAGCGCAATGCACTTCAAATGCTGAGCCGTATAGCTCAGTCCGTGACTATCCGTCATGTTGTTGATGCCGCCTGCATTCCTCCTAGCACGCTACCACTGCTGGAGTTGTGCGCGGAAAGGCTCATCAACGATCGGGCGTTTTCCAAACGCAATGACGGTTCTGTCCACGATAATGCGTTGTCACGACTCATCACTGCGTTGCTTTTTGTTGAGATAGAGGATGCTCCAGGTGCGAGTAGATTCGCGAATGGCGACTGGTCACAAATCGCGGTAATCATGCCATTGGTTTCAAGCATCATGACCTCCATCGGTTGGTCTTCGTATGTAATGGGCAAGTTCTTGACACTCTGTGAGCGAGCTGCAGACGCCTATCCTTTGGATGCGTTCATCAAACAGGTATCAACCGCACTTAAGTCCCTTGAATTGGCCCAGGGGAGCTGGGCAGGTACCGCGCTTCCAGCACGCATTGCAGGTGTCGTGCAACGCCTCGCAGATAAACACTTCCCTCTTGACCAGGACCAATCGCTTGGCTTGCTAAGCATACTCGACACGCTGATCGATCTAGGTGACCGTCGCAGCTCTGCCCTGGAACAGAGTGAAGCGTTCAGGGATGTACGCAAAAGTTGCTGACTTTGTATTGCCAGTAAAGTGACGGTGCCGGTTCTCAAAGCGGCACCGTCTTCTGAAATTTGCGGCCGAATGACAGATCCTGAATGAACGGTGGGTCAACTTCTCCTCATTCGGTTGAGTAGTGACATCCGCTGCAACCTTGCGGAGGCATGCTCTTTGCGGGGATGTTCACCCACTGCTATCGATTGAAGGGGAGCTTCGCCCTAACTAAATATTTACGATTGTGTGCGCACCGATTTTTCTAGGCTTCGGTTCCCGTTTTAAGACTGACTCAGCATGGGCCACAAGCAGATCAGCTACACCGAATTGGGCTGGCAGGTTGCACCTGAGATTAAATTGACGAAAATTTTGCGTATGCCGCTTGACCGTGACTACGGCGACGTTGATGTGTTGGCCTGGAGCCCAACCAAGGGGAGGGTGCTGATCATCGAATGCAAAGACTTACAGCTCAAAAAAACCTACGGGGAAATTACGGAGCAACTGAGCGATTTTCGGGGCCTTGAAATCGATGGGAAGCGGGACTTTCTACGCAAACACCTAGATCGGGTCGACGTATTGCAAAAGCATCGGTTGAAGGCGTTGGAGTTCCTCAAGCTGGAGAGCCATGCCAGAATCGATGAGGAGTTGACCAAACTCGACATAAGGCCTTCGATCAAGCTAGGGGCGAAAATTGCGCCTATCGCCCCAAGCCCCTCAACATATGGATAAGATCTATTGGGGCTGCTGGGCAGCCCATCGCGGGGCAAGCCCAGTATCACCGGTGTCTCCAGGACGGTGGGGGGAGCTGTGGACATGCGTATCGATATGCGTAAGCGATGCCGAGTAACGCTCATTGATCGGCGCGTAAAACAGTACATGGCAGTCCTTCGTGGCGGCCACCAGCGTATTGTCGGCCGTGAACGCCAGGCCGGTCAGTTCTGTTTCCCTGCCACCGCTTGCATCGAGTTGCTGGTAGTTGTCCCAGTTACGCGTGTCGATGATCGTGATGAGCCCTTCGGAACTGCCGATGGCCATCAGGGGAAGGCTGGTCGAGCGCACGGCATAGAGCAGCTCGTTGGAGCGCAGGTGTTCGCCTAACCTTTTCAGTGTGATGTGGTCCATCTCCTTCGGGGCAAAAAGGAACGTGTTGATGATCTGATCTTCGCCGGTCACATGGAGCAGCGAACTGCGGCGTGAGGAAGGCAGACGGACGCTTTCTCCAAGGTTCATCACCAAGCCCGCCACCCTCGACGCCCTGTTGATCATGTACACCCCCCCGGATGACGTTGCTAGGAGGACACGCGCATCGGTGACAGGCGTCATGGCGTACACATAGTCCGTGAAGGGCAGTTCGATGATCTGGCACACCGCAGTGGCGCCATCGAGTTGTATGGCGTGAATGGCATGACAGTCACCGCCGATCCAGACCTGCGAGTCATCGACGAACTCGGCGCAGTAGAAATACCGATCACTGCCGTGCTGGTAATGGATGCGATCACATGTGGCAGGCCCTATCTGAAAAATCACGAACTCTTGATCGCCATAGACGAGAACGAATCGCCCGTCATTGCTGGAGGTAATGCCGATGGGCTCGATGTGGCTGAGATCGACGGTGTGGCTCAGATGTGGAATGACAAGGCAGTCCTTGCCATTGAGCAGGAAAACCGCGCCTGAATTGCTAACAGACGCCGCTTTCACACCGTCTTCGCAGCGTATGCTTCCTTTGGGGCCATGGCTGCCCAGATGGTAAATGTACGGGGCACTGCCCACCAGGAACAAGGCACTGTGGTCTCGTGAGCTGGCGAGGGCGTAAAGGCTGCCCTTGGTCGGCGCGTAGAAGCTTTGGCGTTGCTGGTACGTGGGCAGATCCGACATTTTCACGTCGGTTTCCAGGCTGGAGTAGAACCAGGGGCGCTGCTGGTTGTTCGTGTTGCGGATCACTGAGCAGCCGACCTCCTTGAACATCTCCTCGATGTTCAGGCGATGGTTTGGCAAAAGCGTCGTGAGTACTTTGGTGAAGGGGCTGTTGGTTTCGCTGCCGTCCGACGCCGACGCGCCATAGCTGGTGGAGTAGGACAGCAACAGGTTGCGCTGATGCTTTTCGCTATCCGCGCGCTGCTGATGGATCGACTCGATGAGTGAACGAAAACTCAGGTCTGCCTCGTCGAATGCATCCCGGCAGGCATCGAGCACGACCACCCTGCAGGTACCCAGCCCCTGGGTCTCGCGGAGTAATTCATCCACGGGATAGGCGTAGTGCCGTATGGCACCTGCGGTGAACTCGGGGATGTCAACCGGCATCAGGTAGCCGTAACCGAGATGCTCGAAGGCATGACCGGCAAAGAAGAAAAACAGCAGGTCACCAGGTTCGAGCCGGGCTTTGAGTGCGGCCACCGCGTCGGCCATCTGTGCCGTGGAGGCGTCGCAGATCAACGAGGCATCGAAGCCACGGGCCTGAAGTGCCTGGTGTACGGTCCTGGCGTCGTTCAGGGTGTTGTCCAATGGTTCCAGGGCATAGGCCGCGTTGCCGATCACCAGTCCATAGCGCTTCATTGCAGATCTCCAAGTTCAAGACGGTGGAGTTTCTGCGAGCGCGGAGCCAGGGGCAAGTATGACGTGGACGCGTACCGAGAAAGAAAGGTCGACTCAGATAAGGGTTGGCAATGCCGCATATAACTAAACTAAATATATGTTTAGTTGAGTTGAACCCAGACCAATAACGTTGCACCTCCAAAAACGAACGTGTTGCGAGAAACGGTAGTTAAAAAGTTCGCTAATGAAAAGCACCCGTGAATAATCGGAACGGGTGAAGTCGGCAATCCCCAATTGCGTTATTTCCAGCTCGGGATACCCTGCGACACCTTTAAAACAGGCGTTCAGCTAATCTATTCGACATTTCCAAACACGCTTAGATCGCATAAATAGTTGTATATCATTCACAATGAAAAAACCGTACTTCATCGTATTTATCACATGGGAGCCATTGTCTTTATCTATAACATGTTGGCCCGCATTTCGAGCGTACAGCATGAGCACCAAGAATGCTTGGTGCACGGGTCGCGAGGAGCGTAATTTTCGACGGCGTCACCAGGCGTTGGCCAATAACGGTATGGCTTTCCTTGAAATCCGCGCACCGAAACCATGCCGAAAGCCTCAGATTTCACACAGCATCATGATTGCTGCCATTCTTGGAAGCGTTGTTCATGCAGGCCGATCCGGTTCGACGGATGCGGCAAGATCAGCGCTAGACCTTTGAGAAGTCAAACGACTACTGGGCAGGCGATCTACAGCAACACCGGCAACAAAGGACACCAGGCTCGATTTACCACGCTGACGTTTTAAAGCTGGTGCGCATATTTAAATAATATTTTCTGGACGATGCAGTGAGCGGAGGTCCCTAAAGGGCTGATTTTTCGGTCGTTTCATATTTAGCTGTTTATTCGCATATTTAAAAAATCTCGACAACTGACCTTGATAGCGCATTACATAACTACACATAATGTATATTATGTTAAATTACGTATTATGCCGGCATTGATCTGCTGCTCGCTCACGCGGTTAAGCATCTGTCGCATTCAGGGCATTGATGCGCCAATCACGTTTTGAGTGGCCTGGTCATAAACCAGCTCTGACCAGCCCTCCCAGATCAACAAGCAAGAGGCTTGTGATAAACAATCGCCACATCTCTCAGCGCCAACAACTGGATGACTCCACTGCTCCATGTAGCACCTACAGTGCCACGGACTGAACCTTAACCTAGCGCCAAAGAAACTTCTCATCTTCATCGAACAGACGAGTTCTTTGCACTCAACAAGTCCTGGGAACAGCAAAGACCCTTACAATTTCCTCAGCGCAAACGGCGTCATGAAATCTGCTTTCATAAAAATCAAAAGCAGTTTCTACCCCGCAGTTGGAAAAAAGCCTTTTTACTTCCTGCATCTCCCGTGATTCAAGACCTTCATCATTTCCTCGTACCTTTTCCAAAAAACCGACCGAGGCCGGCTTTGGATAAATAAATATATTAGGTATGAGGATGCCTTGTTCCTCCAAGCCCTCAAAGTCTGTAAAAGTCACGGCAAAAAACACACGTTCACTTCTTGATACTTCTAGAATTCTTAAAGTATTCAAAAGAAACACAGCAAGCCCTGTCAGAAAGCTAGAAGCCCCGCTGCCGCTCAGCTCATCCTTCAAAAGCTTTAAGCGGCTGTATCTTGATACAAGCGGAATTTCTTCAAAGCTCTCATAGTTCTCAAAGAACACATCCATGTCATTGTACGGTTCTTCGCTGATTATTTTACTGTAGATATCTGTAAGCTTCATCTTTAGGACGGGCTCCATCCGCACTTGTTAAGTCATTAATTTGTTTTCTTTTGCTCTGCTATAAAACTTTAAAAACTGTTAATGAAGTGCGGCCTTATATCAGGAACTTAAGTACCGCTTACCCCGTCACCGCCTGATAAACAACCCGGTGCGCCTCGGTCGGCAGCGGCACTTCCCACTTGAACAGCATGCGGCGGATATCGTCGTTGCGCAGTGAGGTGTCGCGCTTCTGGTTGCGCCGCATGATCTCGTTCTCGGGGCGCTCCAGGTAAAGAATCTCCACCTCGGCGCCGTAGCCGTAGAGCAAGTCCAGAGTGCGGTTGCGCATCTGCGCCGACAGGTGCGTCGAGTTCCACACAAAGGGTTTGTGCTTGCGCAACAGCGCCTTGGCCCGGTCGATGGCGTAGTGCGCAGCGGCGCCCTCGTTCTGTCCATGGCGCAGGCCAAGGGCCTGGCGCGCGTCGTCGAATGACACCACCGGCAGATCCGGGTAGTGCTGTGCGGTCCAGGTGTCCTTGCCACTGGCCGGCAGGCCCGAGAGCATCACCACCGACGAACCCTGCGGCGCATGCAACGGGTAGTCGGGATGTACCCGGGCGCCACGCAGGTACTGAATACGTGTGTAGTCGTCGGCAAAGGCCCGCGGCCCGTGCAGGCAGCCCTCCTCCTCCGCCAGTTCGCGCCACAGTTCGATGGCACTCAGCACATCGGCCTTGCCGGCGTAATCGCGGCCCTGCATATCGGCCTCGGCCACGGCACAGAGCATCCACAACGGCAGTTCCCAGGACAGTTTGTGCAACAGGAACTCAGCGCTGCGGCCGCTGCGATCACCCTGCAGGGCGAAGAACGGCACCTGGTGCACGGCGATGATGCGGCAGATCTGCTCACGCAACTCGAACGGCACACCGGCGCGCCACAACAGCAGCCGCGCATCCACCGCGCCCCGGCGTGAATGACCGGGCTGGCCGATACGCCCGGTATCCGGGTCGATCACTGTGGTGTCAGGCTTGGCGATGTCGTGCAACAGGGCAGCGAAGAACAGCACAAAGCGCTGCTCGGCGCTGGCCTGCTGGTAGGCGGGTTGGGCCAGTAATGCTTCGACCACCAGGCAGGTATGAATCCATACATCGCCCTCGGCGTGGTAGATCGGGTCCTGCGGTGTGTCGGCCAGGCGCGCCAGGGCCGGAATGGCCGCCAGGCAGGCGGCGGTGTCCATATCGCGCCCCGGCTCGGGGACCAGTTGTTGCAGTTGTCGAATATCCATTTCGGATGCTCCTTCAGTAGCCGTGGCGTGGGCCCTGCCAGTCCATGGACAGGCGCGGCGCATAGAGATCGACGCCGTCGGCCAGTTGATTGGGGATAAAGGGTTGGTTGGCATGGTGCTGGTCGGCATCGAGGATGGCCTGGACAAAGTCCTGGCGTACCCACTTGAGCCGGCCAAGGGTCTGCTGCTCGTCCTCGAGCTTCAGGTACAGGCCCTCCATGCGACTGGAGCGGTCGCACTGGCGCCAGGCACGGGCCAGGTCGAGGCCTTCGCGGCGCACCACCTGCTCGAATACCTGGCGCCAGTGCGCGGTCTTGGCCAGCGAATCGCCCACCAGCGCTAGCAGCTCGGCATGCCGGCGCGGCGCCGGGCCTTCGTACAGCACAGGCACCGACAGCACTGGCCCCCCATCGAGCAGGCACCGGCGCGCCGCGGTGGAGAGGAACAGCCCTGTGGCGCGATCCCACACATCGAACTCGCAGAAGTAATGTGGCAAGTGGTCGTAGAACACCGAATGCTTCTTGTGTAGCCACTCGCCATACAGCACGAAGCGATCTTCCAGGCGTTCCAGCAACCAATGCTCGTGGGCCGAGGCCCACTGCTTGAACAGATTGAACTGACGCTCGCGCCCACCGCCGGTGAGGTAGTGACCGCGAGATTGCAGGCGCAACTCGCCGCCTGCGCTAAAGCTGATGCCGGTGTTGGCACCATCGAGTTTTTCTTCCACCACCAGCCACTGTCCGGCCAAAGCGGCATAGCGCATCTGGCCAGTATCAGTGTCGCCATCTTGCAGGCGCGAGCCTTGCAGGTGGGGCGTACGGGGGTATTTGAGCAGTTCCAGGTTGTGCGCGGTGGCACGAATATCCGTGTGCATGGGTTTGTCCTCGAAAAAAGAGAAAAACCAACGACAGGATCAGGCAGGCATGGCAATGAAGCGCCGCCGCGCGCAAGCACGGGCAGCCATCAGGCAGGATGGACCGTCGTCGGTATCAGGCGTGTTGGCTGGCGTAGGGCACTGGCTTCACCACTTGGAGAATAGGTTGCAGAGGCTTTAGGGCGCGCATTCAACAGCAGATAGCGGCATCAGGTCAAGCCCCGAAAGGACAAAACCCCAGCGTCCCTGTCTACGCGAAACACCCGAGCTTTTGTCATGAAAAAAACCGCCTGGCGCTCATAGGGTGCAGCCAGTCATAACCCGATAAGGAATCGATCATGAAACTTTCAGGCGTGCTGATGGCTGGAGTCATTGGCCTGGCACTAGCACCTTTGGCCCAGGCTTCGTCCATGGCTGACAGCGAAGAAAAAGCCCAGTTACGCAAACTCTTCTGCGAATCGAAGGGCGGCGCCGATATCACTGCGCTGGGGGAGTTGAAGAAATCCGACGACGTCGGCGCCGTGGTGGTGTGCAAGCTCCCGCCGTCGCCCACCACCGTGGTGGAAAACCAGGCGGCATCGAGCCTTGCCGCGCTGCCATTGACACCTGTCACGGCAACGCTTGCGCCACCGTCCGGGGTCTACAAGCTCGCTCCGGGAGCCAGCAGCGTCAACACTTCATGCTCGGCCAACCTGGCCATCGCCAAATGGGCGGGCTTTCCCAATACCAGCAACGGCAACGCCACCTTGAACTGTCGCGGATACAATGCCGGCGCAGCAGGCGGTACGCTGGGGTGCAAGATCGAATGGACCGGGCCGACCCAGGTCGCCATCGGAGTCACCCCTTACGGCGGCCAGGTGGCGGTAAACTTCAATTGCCAGGCCCTGTACTTCGGTTCCGTCGGCACGGTGATGGATTTCAGCTACGCCGATCCGACTTATCCGCGCATCCGCTACGGCTCAGTCCAGGCCACCAGCAGCATGACCATCACCCAGTGAGGCCTCGCCGGCTCGGCTGAACGTCGCTCCAGCGCCGGCAGGGTCGCTCCCTGCCGGTCACCCTCCTCTGCTTCATTGCTTGCCGCGCATGCTGTTGCGCCATATGCGGTAGGTCCTGATCCCCGAACGCACCGAACCGAACAGCAACTGGCTGTCCATTTCCCGGGTCATCCCCGAACGTTCCAGCATCGCCAGGAAAGTACCGCGGGCACGGGCGATTGCGAAGTAGATGCCCTGGGCGGCCAGGGTCTCGCGGATTTCCCGCAGCACCGCGATACCGCTGACATCGATATCGGTCACCGCCTCGGCATCGAACAGCACCACCTCGGGCTGAGTCTCGCGCTGCACGGTGTCCAGCAGGCGCATCTTGAAGTAGTCGGCGTTGAAGAACAGGATCGCGTCGTCGAAGCGATACACCACCAGGCCGGGCACCGTGCGGGCTTGCGGGTACTGGCGGATATCCACCTGGCCTTCGATGCCCGGCATCCAGCCCAGCACCGCGTCGGTGGGTTGGTAGATGCTGTACAGCAGGCGCAGGATGGCCAGGGTCACGGCGAACATGATGCCCGGCAGCACGCCCAGCCCCAGCACACTGACGGTGGTCAGCAGGCATAGGCAGAACTCGAAGCGGCTGAGTCGGTAGATTTGCTTCAGAGACTTGACGTCGAGCAGGCCCCAGCCCGCCATCAACAGCACCGCGCCCAGGGCCGGCTGCGGAATCCACGCCATGGGCGCGGTAAAAAACAGCAGAATCAGCGCAATCGCCAGGGCGGCGATGATGCCCACCAGCTGGCTCTTGCCTCCGGCCATGTCATTGACCGCGGTACGCGAATCCGCACCGCTGATGGCAAAGCCCTGGGAGGCTCCGGCCGCCAGGTTGCTCAGGCCCAGGGCGATAAATTCATGGTTGGCGTTGATCGCGTAGCCATGGCGCGCAGCGAAGCTGCGGGCAGTGAGCATGGCGCTGCAGAAGCTCACGGTAGCGATGCCCAGCGCGTCGCGCAGCAGGCTCTTGCTTTCCTCCAGGGTGGTCTTGGGCCAGGACAACTCCGGCATCCCGGCCGGCACATGACCGAGGATCGCCACTCCGAGGCGGTCGAAACCCAATAGCCCGGCCAGCAAGGTGAACAGCGCCACCGTCAGCAGCGCTGCTGGCAGGCGCGGGTAGCGTCGCGGCAGCCAGATCAAAAGGCCCAGGCTGGCCAGGCCAACGACCAGGGTCAGGCCATGGATCTCCCCCAGACGCTGGAGAAAGTCCACCAGCCCCAGAATGAAGCCGTCGCCTTCGATCTTGAAGCCCACCACCTTGCCCATTTGTCCGGCGATCAGGCTCAAACCGATCCCGTTGAGGTAGCCGATGAGGATCGGCCGCGAGAAGAAGCTGGCGATAAAACCCGCCCGGGCAATCCCGGCGGCAATCAGCATCAGGCCCACCAGCACCGTGACGATCATCGACAATTCGACAGTACGCTGCAGGTCGCCCATGGCCAAAGGCGCCACGGCCCCGCCGAGCATGGCGCAAGTGGCGGCATCGGGGCCGACCATCAGTTGCCGCGAGCTGCCGATCAAGGCATAGACGATCATCGGCAGCACACAGGCGTAAAGCCCGTACTGCGGCGGCAGGCCGACAATCTGCGCATAGGCGATGGCGATGGGGATCTGGATAGCCGCCACGGACAACCCGGCCCGCAGGTCAGCGCGCAACCATTCGCGGCGGTAGTGCAACAAGTTGGACAGGCCAGATAGACAGCGGGATAACGACATGCCGGGTCCTTTCGAAATATTCCGTTTTGTTCTTTGGCTGCGCTCTTGTTTGGCAAGGCGACGCGGGGCGTTATTCAAGCGAATCGGGCAACTTAGCGCCATGAGCTGGAGCAGCTTTTGCTTCGATTCACCCAGGTGATTGGCCATGGGCAACCCGCTGAGGCGGAGCTGGTGGTGAGCTTCGGCCGCTATAGATGAACAACCACCCCCATTCATGGGACGCCAAGCCAGCTATAACGGCGCGTTGCCTTGATGACGCGCCACCTCCCGGTGCATGTCGTCGCGCTCGTAGCCAAGCAGCTAATGACCGTCGGTCACCTACCTTGAAACGTCTCGGTGTTCGCTCCATTGGTCGGAGAGTTTCTTGACTAGCATTAAACCGCGCTAAGACTTTAACCGGAATTGTTAGAGGTGATGCCCAAGTGGCTCTGGACAGAAGGTTAATCCGCAGGAAACGGATTGACTCGTACGTTCGCTCTGACCTAGTGCCTATGAGGCCGATATGGAGATCATCTCTGTGGTGGATGTACCGCGATGGATGGACACGATTTCCCCTGACCCCCTCGAGACGGCCGACTGACGCCCGAACACGAGCCAGAGGAAGCCGTTTATGGCAATAACGCAAAACAACCGTTTGGTACAGGTTGACAGTCCCCTCGGCGGCGATGTCCTGTTGCTGCAGAGCATGGAAGGCAGCGAAGAGCTGGGGCGGTTGTTCCACTACGAATTGGACCTCACCTCCGAAAACCGAGCGATCACGTTCGACCAGTTGCTGGGCAAGCCGATGGGCCTGACCCTGGAGCTACACGACAGCAGCAAACGCTATTTCCACGGCATTGTCTGCAGCTGCCGGCAAGTGACCGGCCACGGTCAGTTCGCCGGCTACCGCGTCAGCCTACGGCCCTGGTTCTGGCTGCTCACGCGCACTTCGGACTGCCGGATTTTCCAGAACAAAACGGTGCCGGAGATCATCAAGCAGGTGTTCCGCGACCTCGGGTACTCCGATTTCGAAGACAGCCTGAGCGGCAACTACCGCGAGTGGGAATATTGCGTGCAGTACCGCGAAACCAGCTTTGACTTCGTCAGCCGGTTGATGGAGCACGAAGGCATCTATTACTACTTTCGCCATGAGCAGGCGCGTCATGTACTGGTGTTTGCCGACGCCTATGGCGCCCACTCCACGGTGGCCGACTATGACTCGGTGCCCTTCTTCCCGCCCGATCGGCAAATGCGCGAGCGCGACCATTTCTACGATTGGCAACTTGAGCGGGAAGTCCAACCCGGTTCTCTGGAGCTAAACGACTACGACTTCAAGCGCCCCCGCGCCAGACTAGAGGTGCGCTCCAGTGTGTCGCGCAGTCACAGCAACGGCGACCACCCGCTCTACGACTACCCCGGTGAATACGTACAGAGCAACGATGGCGAGCACTACGCGCGTACCCGCATCGAAGCCATTCACAGCCAGTTCGAGCGCGTGCAGCTACGCGGCCGCGCCCGGGGGCTGGGCTGCGGCCATTTGTTCAAGCTGACCGGCTACGAGCGCGAGGACCAGAACCGCGAATACCTGGTGGTGTTCGCACGCTATCAGATCCGCCAGGAACTCTATGAAAGTGCGCAGTTGGACCTGTCCGAGCAGTTCACCAGCGAGCTGGACTGCATGGATGCCAGCCAGGCCTTCCGCCCTCTCCCCCTGACCCCCATGCCCATTGTTCGCGGGCCGCAGACCGCCGTGGTGGTCGGCCCCGATGGCGAGGAGATTTGGACCGACCAGTATGGCCGGGTCAAAGTGCATTTCTACTGGGACCGCCACGACCAATCCAATGCCAATAGCTCCTGCTGGATGCGCGTGTCCCAGGCCTGGGCCGGCAAAAACTGGGGGGCGGTGCAGATCCCGCGGATCGGTCAGGAAGTGATCGTCAGTTTCATCGAAGGCAACCCGGATCGGCCGATCATCACTGGCCGCGTCTACAACGCCGAACAGACCGTGCCCTACGCGCTACCGGCCAATGCCACTCAGAGCGGGGTGAAAAGCCGTTCGAGCAAGGACGGCTCACCGGCCAATTTCAATGAAATCCGCATGGAGGACAAGAAAGGTGCAGAGCAACTGTTTATCCATGCCGAGAAGAATCAGGACATCGAGGTCGAGAACGACGAGACCCACTGGGTCGGCCACGACCGCAGCAAGACCATCGACAACGACGAGACTGTGCACGTCAAACACGACCGCACCGAAACCGTCGATCACCACGAGACCATCACCATCGGCGTCAACCGCACCGAAAGCGTGGGCAACAACGAGGACATCAGCATTGGCGTCAACCGTACCGAAAGCGTCGGCAGTAACGAGACGATCAGCATAGGCCGCAACCGCACGATCAGCGTCGGCGCCAGCGAAACCGCGACCGTGGCCCTGCAACGCACCCATGCGGTAGGTATCAACGAGACGATCGCCATCGGCGCCGCGCAGGAAGTAGTCATCGGTGCCTTTCAAACGGTGAATGTCGGGGCCTACCAAAACGTCAACGTTGGCCTCTACCAGTCGACCAATGTGGGCGCCGACCGCTCGGTGGACGTCGGAGCCAATCTTTCAACTACGGTAAAAGAAAACGAATCGCGCCAGGTCGGTGCAGGACGCACGACCGATATCGACAAGGACGATGAGCTGACGGTGGGCAAGAACCTTGTCATCGATGCCGGTGACTCGGTGACTATCAAGACCGGCAAAGCCAGCATCGTCATGAAGAAGGACGGCACCATCAGCATCAGCGGCAAGGACATCACCATAGACGGCTCTGGTGCGATCAACATCAAGGCCAACAAGAACGTGGTGATCAAGGGACGCAAGATCCTGCAAAACTAGGAGTAACGCGTATGACGGTTCAATACTCACTGCCCGCGCAGGCCCGCATCGATGGCGTAGTCGTCGGTGTACTGCTCGACCTGCCACAGGCCAGTGCGCCCTTGGTGACCTACCCCGGCTGCCCCGAGCAACAGAGCATCGCCGCCCGCAGCACCACCCTGCTCTCCCCTGAAGACATCGGCAGCCAAGTGGCGCTGATGTTCGAAGATGGCGACCCTTCCCGCCCACTAGTGATCGGCCGCCTGCTGAGCCAGGCCATGGCGCCCGAACCGCTTGCCAGCGTGCAACTGGACGACCAGCGCCTGGAACTGCGCGCCGAACGCGAGATCGTGCTGCGTTGCGGCAAGGCCAGCATCACCCTGACCCGCGCGGGCAAAGTGATCATCCAGGGCGCCTACCTGTCCAGTCGCTCCAGCGGGGTCAACCGCATCAAGGGTGGTTCGGTGCAGATCAACTAGACAGGTAGTCGCCTATGGAACTGCTCAACGCCAGCAAACTGCTTGCTGCCTATACCCAGGGCATGGAGCCCGATGGCCGCGAATCGCTGGTGGTGGTGGCCAAAGGCACGTTTAATCTGCCGCTGGACGGCCGCCCGGCGACCCTCGCCGAGACCCAGCAACCGCTGCTGATGGCCGATACCTTCCTCGGTGAACCCGGTCTCAGCGCCCCGCTGCAGGAAATGGACTTCGCCCCGGTCAAGCCGTTCTGCGATGTGCTGGTGCGCGGCAAGGCCTATGCCCCAGGCGGGCGACCCGTCAGGCAGCTGGCAGCGGGCATTCGCGTCGGTCAGATGAGCAAGGCCTTTTCCGTCCTCGGCCCCCGACAATGGCAATTGGGGCTACTGGGCGTTTCTCCCGGCTTGCCGCAGCCCTTCATCGAGCAGGACATCTCTTATACCCAGGCCTTTGGCGGCAGCCATCCGATAGCGAAAGACTCCGAATTGCGTCACTGCTACCTGGACAATCCGAGCGGTTGTGGCTGGTTCCCAAGCAGCATGGGGAGTGCTGCCATCGTCGGCATGCCGATGCCGAGCACCGAGGAATTGGGCAAGGCGATCGACAGTCCCTCTGGCGACTTCCGTCCTATGGCCCTTGGCCCCATCGGCCGCAGCTGGCCGCAACGTGCTCGCTTCGCTGGAACTTACGACGATGCCTGGCTGGCCGACCGTTTTCCGTTTCTACCGAGTGATTTCGACCGTCGCTACTTTCAGGCAGCCCCTGACGATCAGCAGATTCCTTACCTGCGTGGCGGCGAGGAGGTGTTGCTGCTCAACCTCACACGCCAGGAGCGCGCAGGCTTTCGCATCCCCGAAATGGAGGTGCCGGTGACCTTCTTTCTGAAAAAAGGCGGTCACGAGACTGTGCAAGCGGTGATCGACACCCTGCTGATCGACACAGACGCACTCCAGGTGCAGCTGACCTGGCGTGTCTCCCGTGCGCTACGACACAACATTTTCGAGATCGCTCAGGTGCTGGTCGGCACTATGTCCACAGGCTGGTGGCGCGCCCACGAACTGGGCAAGGATTACTACCCGTCGCTCTCCTCCCTGGTAAAAGCCAAGCACGCCCCCGAGGAGACAGACTGATGACTACTGCACTTTGCATCATCGGTTCCGGCATGGTCAGCGCCGTTGGCCTCAGCGCACCCGCGAGCTGCGCGGCGATCCGCTGCTCTATCGATAACTTCCAGGAGACCCGCTTCATCGACTGCGGCGGCGAATGGCTGATCGCTGCCAGCGTGCCTCTGGAACAGCCCTGGCGTGGGCGCAGCAAGCTGATCAAGATGGCCGCCTGCGCCATCGCCGAGGCGCTGCAAAGCACCCCTAACGTCGATCCGGAAAAGACCCCGCTGCTGCTGGGGGTGGCGGAAGTCGAGCGCCCCGGCCGCCTCGACGGCCTCGATAAGGGGTTGATACACGCCATCGAAGCCGAACTGGGCCTGCGCTTTCATCTCAGTTCCAACGTCATCGCCTATGGACGGGTCAGCGCTGCCGTGGCCCTGCTTGATGCGCGTACGCTGATCTACCAGGGCGGCCATCGCCACGTGCTGATTGCCGGCGTCGACTCCTTCTTGAGTGGACCGACGCTGGCCGCTTTCGAAGCACGCGATCGCCTGCTCACTAGCCAGAACTCCAACGGATTTATCCCCGGCGAAGGCGCCGCCGCCGTAGTGCTGGCCGCCCCCGTTGCCAGCGAAGAGCCGCAATTGGCCTGCCTCGGCCTGGGATTCGGCGTGGAGAAGGCCACCGTGGAGTCTGAAGACACTCCCCTGCGCGCCGAAGGTCTGACTCAAGCCATACGTGCTGCCCTGAGCGAAGTCGGCTGTGGCTTGGAGCAAATGGATTATCGGCTCACCGACATCTCCGGCGAGCAGTACTACTTCAAGGAAGCCTCCCTGGCCCTGAGCCGTACCCTGCGGGTGCGCAAGGAGTTCTTCCACCTCTGGCACCCGGCCGACTGCATCGGCGAAGTCGGCGCCGCCATCGGCCCGACGATGCTGGCCGTGGCCTTGGCCGCCAGCCGCAAGGGTTACGGTGACGGCCCGAATATCTTCTGCCACCTCGGCAACGACGCCGGCCAACGCGCCGCCGCCCTGCTCAGCTACCAGACCGTGAGGGCTGCCTGATGGCCAACGAGGTGTATGCCAACAATATGGAGATTTCCTGCAAGGCGGCCGACGGCAAGTCCGTCGCCTGCTTTCCGGATGTCTGCTTCACCCCGCCCGTGGCTCCGCCGACACCGATAGGGGTGCCCATTCCCTACCCCAATACGGGTATGTCCAAGGACACCACCCGGGGCACACGAACGGTCAAGATCACCCGCAAAGAGGTGATGCTCAAGGACAAGAGTTACTTCAAGACAAGTTATGGGGATGAGGCTGGGAATGCCCCCAAGAAGGGGGTCATCACTAGCAAGATCAAGGGGAAGGTGTACTTCACTTCCTGGTCAATGAATGTGAAGTTCGAAGGTCAAAACGTAGTACGGCACCTTGATATCACGACGCATAACCATGCTTCACAGCCAGGTAATACCCCTCCCTGGCCTCACCTTTCCAAGATGTCGCCGAGCACCCAGGGAAAATGCAAAAGGGAGAAAAAAAGAGAAAGAAAATCCTGCCAGGAATACAAACCGTACGGTGAAAAGAATGTGTGTAAAGAGGCCGATCTGAGCGGTGAAATGGTCAATGAAAGCGCTTGGGCCAGCAAAGCAGCGACAAGAGCCAAAGCAAACAAATGCTTGTCGGCTCGCCGCTGTCAGTTAGTACCGTACCGTCCTAAGGACGAAGCAGGTGTAGCTGGATGCTGTCCAGCACAAACACCTGACCATGTCATACCGAAAAGCTCATTTTCTGTAGGAGCGTTCAGTAACAACAAGCGCCAGCCTGGCTGGGAAGAGTATTCGAAAGATTCAGCACCTTGTATGTGCGTTGAGGGCTGGGGGAACACTCATGGGAGTCATGGTGTACGACACAGCGAGCATAAAGCTCTGGGGGTTATCGCTGGGGTCAAGAAAGGCGATATGCGCGAATTCAGTAAAGAGGCCTCCATGGCGGCCCAAAGTACTCGTGGCGCGTTTCCCGAGTCAAACTGTAGCGAACGCTGCCTAACGGCACAGTTGGCCGACGGGCATAAAAAAATGCTACCGCCAAATACCAAGCCCCCTAAAGTAAAACATTCACCAAGCGGAAGAAGTAAGCCGGCGGTATTGAACCGTACCGCGAGAAGACCCTCCCCTTGAGCCACCACCCAATAAACGGATATTCATATGGCTGACGAATGGCTGGAAGATTATTACTATGCTTATGTTGCCGCCGTAGACGCAGAGAAATCTTTTTTCGCTTTTCGGGAAATAGGACTAGATGCTCAGGACGTTTCGCACACGATTTTCCTGGAGTACAACTCTGGAAAGTGGCGAGAAGTTGGCGAGGCGACTTGGGATACCGTTGCCATGACCACCGACCGGTCACAACAAATGCTGGCAATATCCGAAGAGGGTGAAATTGGCGAAGGTTATCTCGGCTCGACCCTCAGCTTGTCAGAAATGGATCCGCCACCGCTAATGCTCAGAGGGATAAGCTCGATAGGCGAATATACCTACTTATGCGGAGTGTCCCGAGAGGTGTATGTACGCCATGGATCTTCTGCTTGGCAGCCTATACATGCCCCAAAGCCTACGAGTAAAGACAGTGTTTTTGGCTTCGAAGCACTGGGCGGTTTCTCCAATGATGAAATCTATGCCGCCGGCTGGAAGGGAGAAATATGGCTGCGGGAGCAAGGTAACTGGCGGCAAATCGACAGTCCAACCAACTTTAAAATAACTGCATTGATATGCGCCTCTGATGGTTATTGTTATTTATGTGGCCGCCAAGGCACTTTGCTGCGTGGTAGAGCGGACACATGGGAAATTATCGATCTCGACGAGTTCACCGATGATTTCTGGAGCATTGCTGAACACCAAGGAAAAATATATTTAGCCACCTTGTTCGAAGTATTCGTTCTCGATGAAGATTCTTTGCAGCCAGTCAACTGGAACATGCCGAAGCCCAATACTTGCTACTGTCTATCCGCTAAAAACGGGGCGCTTTGGTCTGTCGGCCAAAAGGATATTTTGGTACATGATGGGCAGCGCTGGAGGAAACTTGCTTAACTCACTATTTCTCAAGACTTTGAAATGTACTCGAATTTGATTCCGCTGATTTTGGATCAACATGTCGAAGAAGCCAGCTTCCTCGCCGTCCTGCGGGACTATGCCTTGGGCGCACCGCACTACGACTTCGACCACCTCAGCCAACTCGACGACCGCATCGACGCCCACCTTGACGGCCTTCGAGTCGCCGGCACCTGCGGCCTGGAAACCCTGCTGGCTCAACTTGGCCCACACGCTATTGGCGAGCTGTTCGCCAGTGTGGTGCTGGCCTTCGAGGCGGGTAACGCACAGGTGTTGTCACGGCTCAGTGAGCATTTGCGAAGTGCCGTAGAAACGGAGAGCGGCTACCTGATGGCCTTGGGTTGGCTCGACTGGAAGTGGGTATCGCCCTGGGTTGATCGCCTGCTCGCCTCCCCCGCCCCCCTGTTTCTCCGCCTCGGCCTGGCCGCCTGTGGCATGCACCGCCACGACCCCGGCCCTGCCCTGCTTACCGGACTTTCCCACGCCGACCCAAGCGTCCTGGCACGTGCCGCCCGCACTGCCGGCGAGCTGCGCCGTCGTGACCTGATGCCGACAATTCGTACCCACCGTCAACACCAGGACACCGCCACGCGCTTTTGGGCCAATTGGGCCACCGCACAGATGGGCGACGAGGAAGCGCTGGAGCCGCTGCGGCAGTTCGCCGAGCAACCGGGCCAGTTCCAGTACCGCGCGCTCTGTGTATTGCTGGCCTGGCAAAGGCGTGAGCACAGCATCGCCTGGATACGCCAGTTGATACAGAACCCTGAGCAGCAACGCGTCGGCATCCAGGCCGTTGGGCTGCTGGGCGATCCGGTCAGCGTGCCCTGGCTGATCCAGCAGATGAGCGACCTGCCTCATGCCCGCGTCGCCGGCGAGGCCTTCAGCCAGATTACTGGGGCTGACCTGGCGTTACTCGATCTGGAATTGCAGGACCTGCCGGATTTCGCTGCAGGACCGAACGACGACCCTGAGGATGCCAATGTGGCCATGGACCCCGATGAGAATCTGCCCTGGCCCGACCCGCAGTTGATCGCAGCCTGGTGGCAGGCCCATGGAGGCGACTTCCAGGCGGGCGTGGGCTATGTGCTGGGGCTGGCGCAGCGCGAAAGCAGTTTTCAGCAAGCGCTTGTCCGGGGCCAGCAACGCCAGCGTATTGCTGCCGCCTACGGCATCGCCCGCTTCCGGCCGACCGAGGTGCTTTTTCCCACCAGCGCACCGGCCTGGCGGCAAAAGCGGTTGTTGTTCGGAGGATGAGCAGGCGATTCATTCTCTTCTTTCGTGCCGCCCCCCCCTGCAAATGCCCTGCCCCTCCTCCACAGCCAACCGTTCCAACAACAACCCCACGACACAGTGACTGCGGCAGCTGGACGCTAGGTGCCAATAAACCAAATACGCTAGACTGCCGGCCTATTTTGTTCAGGCCCCTCGTCATGCCCGCAGAGCATGTTCCCAAGCCCTATACGCTCCTGGCCATCGACGACGATCCGCAGTCGTTGATCGTGCTGTCGAAAACCCTGACCACCGAATACGAAGTGCTGCTGGCGAAGAACAGCGAGCGTGGTCTGGCCCTGGCTCGCAGTGCCAGCCCCGATCTAATCATTCTCGATATCCTGATGCCCGAGATGGATGGCTTCCAGGTGCTCAGCGAGCTCAAGAGCCATCCCGCGACTGCGGCCATTCCGGTGATTTTCCTGACCTCGCGCAGCAGCGTCGAAGACGAACGCCTGGGGTTGCTGCTGGGCGCCGCCGATTACATCGCCAAGCCGATTTCGCCGCCGGTGGTACTGGCGCGGGTGGCAACGCAACTGGGCTACCGCAACAAACCCCTGCATGGCCTGCAAGCCGTTGCCGGACCCTGCGCCGGCAGCGACATGCGCGACGGTTTTGTCAGTGCATTGTCCCTGCAACTGGCCGGCAATCCGCAGATCCGCCTCCAGGCCCTGCTCGATACCCTGTCAATTCTGCTGCGTAGCAGCCCGAGCCGGCGCGACCCCGCAGCCTTGCGCAGCGCTGCCTGCCTGGCGCTGATGGGCCTCAATCAGCCGGGCAGCCGCATCGATCAGGCCCTGGGCAACAGCAGGCTGCTGATTGAAGAGATTCTTGCCCACGCCGAGCCGGAAGACCCGATCCTCAACCTGGCCTGGAAACTCACCCACGCCGATGCCTTGCTCAAGGGCCCCAGCGAGCTGCACCTCTGCGAGCAGTTGTCCCTGTCGGCCCGTCTGTTCGCCCTGGCGCTGAACTACCACCTGAGCCTGCTCCAGGCCAGCACCGAGGACCTCCACAGTCGACATACGCAAGCCATGGGCCAGATGTATCGCCAGCCCGGGTTCGAGCAATGCATCGCCGGCGACCCGGAGCTACTGTCGGCGGCCTTGCTGAGTTCGTCACAGAGTTTTCTCGGCCGGTGAACGGATGGTGAGCCTGGCCAATGCCTAACTTCGCAGATCTGGAGCTGTTCATTCTGATCGCCGAGCTGCAGGGCCTGTCCCCTGCCGCTCGTGTCATGTCGATCACCCCGGCTGCCGCCAGCCTGGGGCTCAAGCGCCTGGAAAACCGCCTCGGCGTGCGGCTATTCACCCGCTCCACCCGCACCATGAAACTTACCCCCGAGGGCGCACGCTACCTGGAAAGTGCCCAGCACGCCTTGAAGATTCTGGCCAACGGCAAGCGTTCGCTGCGCCACGATGACGGCATGCTGGAACTCACGGTGTCTTCCGACCTGGGCCGCAACCTGTTGCTGGACATGCTCGCCCGGCTCAAGCAGGAGCGGCCGCGCATGTACATCAAGCTGGCGCTGAGCGACAAGGAAGAGGACCTGCTCAAGGGCCGCTTCGATGCGGCGTTGCGCTACGGCAAGAACCAGGCCCTGGATCTGGTCGAGCTGCCGGTGCTCAAGCAGCATTACTTCATCGCCTGCGCCGCGCCCGATTACCTGGCTGAGCATGGCCAGCCTGAGTCGCCGGAACAGCTGAGCGAGCACGAATGCATCATCTGCCACAGCATTGGCCGCCCGGAGAGCCGCTGGCGTTTCCATGGGGCCGGCAAGGTCGAGGACGTGCCGGTGCAAGGGCATTTTTGCTGTGATGATGGCGATGCGGCGCGGCGCTGGGCCGTGGCCGGCCATGGCGTGGTCAACCTGCCGCTGCTGAATGTGGTCGAGGACCTGCTCGCCGGTCGCCTGCTGCCGCTGCTGCCCGGCTGGCAGTCCGACGCGGCGCCGCTGAATCTGGTGGTATCGCACCGCTCGCAGATCACTTCGTCGTTGCGCGCCTTGCATCAATGCCTGGTCGAGCACTGCACCGACCGTATGGCTCGCTATCAGGCCCTGACCCAGAACACCCGCTAGCCCTCAAAGTCGACAAGCAGGTCATGGGCCTGCTGGAACTCCAACCGGTAGATCCGCTCTTGAATGGCCCGCAGAGGGCCGCACGGGTATTGCTCGTAGAGCTCATCGATCAGCGCCAGGGCCTGGGCATTATGGCTGCGCAGCAGCTTGGCCAGACGCGCCAGCGCCAACACTTGTTCAGCGTCCAGTTCCCGGTGTTGCGGTGCCTGATCCCCGTCCGCCGCCGCTGGCAGGGATGCCAGGCCGGCCAGCACTGGCTCCAGGCACTGCGCCAGCTGCTCGATCAGCGGCCCCAGCTCTGCCGGCCCGGTCGCCTGCTCCTCCAATTGCCCGGCGGCCTCTTGGACCGCCGTGGCACCGATGCTCCCGGCATTGCCCAGTAGGCTGTGGGCCAGAAAGCCGATGGCGGCCAAGTCGCCTGCGGCATGGGCCTGCCACAAGCGCTCGATGACCTGCTGCTGGCTGTCACGAAAGTCGGCCAGGAGTTTGCGGTGCAGGGCCAGGTCCTGGTTCACCACCGCCAGCCCGCGCGCGGTGTCGATTCCTTCATAAGTCGAGTTCAAGACGCTTGTAGCCGGAGGCGCCGGAACTTGCGCTAGCGGCACGTCCGTCGCTTTGATCCAGCGCACCAGGGTCCGATAGAACGCCGCGACCTCCAGGGGCTTGCTCAACAGATCGCTCATGCCGGCCGCCAGCGCCCTGCCCTGCACATCGGTCTGGCTACTGGCAGTCACGGCGATGATCGGCAGCGACTGCAGGTGCGGATAACCGCGAATCTTGCGGGTTGTGCCGAAGCCGTCCATGACCGGCATCTGACAATCCATCAGCACGGCGTCAAAGCGCCCTTCCTCAAGCAGCAGACGTAGGGCCTCGGCGCCGTTCGCCGCCAGCACCACCTGTACCCCGACGCGCTGCAGCAGGCCCTGCAACACTTCCTGGTTGAGCCGGTTGTCCTCGACCACCAGCACCCGCGTCCCCGCCAGCCAGCGTGCCGGGTCATTGATCGCGCCCTGCCCCGCTGCGGCGCCGCTCGATGGCCCGGCAGGCGCGGTGCAGTTTGCCTCACGCGCTACCGGCGGCAGGCTCAACTGCACGTTGAACTTGAACGTAGCGCCCTGCCCCGGCCGGCTTTTCACCCAGATATCGCCTTGCATCAGTTGCACGATTTTCTTCGAGATGGTCAGCCCCAGGCCGCTGCCGCCATAACGCCGACTGATGGACCGGTCGGCCTGGACAAAGACATTGAACAAGCGGGCCTGCTGCTCGTCGCTGATGCCCACCCCCGTGTCGGTGACGCTGAAGCACAGCAGGGCCTGCTGATCCCACTGCCGCATCAGGCACACCCCGATGCAGACATGGCCGGCCTCGGTGAACTTGATCGAGTTGTCCACCAGGTTGGTCAGCACCTGGGCCAGGCGCAGTGGATCACCGACATAACGGCGCGGCAGTGAAGCGGGAATATCCAGCTGCAGCCGCAGCGCCTTTTCTTCCGCGCGCTGGCGGACCAGCAGCAACACATCGTCCACCAGCTCCCGCAGATCGAAGCCCACTTGCTCCATGCTCAGCTTGCCGGCTTCGATCTTCGACAGATCAAGCACGCCGTTGATGGTGCCCACCAGGTGTTTGGTCGCACGGTCGATCTTTTCGATGTAGTCGCGCTGCACCGGCTCCAGCGGCAAGTCCAGTGCCAGATGAGCCATGCCGATGATTGCGTTGAGCGGCGTGCGGATCTCATGGGACATGCAGTCGAGAAACTCCGACTTGGCCTGGGTCGCCCGCTCGGCATCCCGTCGTGACTGCTGGATTTGCGCCTCCACCGCCTTGCGCTCGCTGATGTCCTGCAGCACCCCGGTGACCCGCGTCGGCGCCCCATTGGCGTCGCGCTGCATGATCTTGCCGATGTCCAGCACCCACAGCCATTGCCCCGCCTTGTTGCGCATGCGGTATTCGGCGCGGTACTCGCCGACTTCATCGTTCAGGTGCGCCTTGAGCCGGGCCATGACCGGCTCGTAGTCGTCCGGATGCACCAGAGCGGTCCAGCGCTCCAGGCCATGGCCGAAAGCCTGTTCCATCTGCTGTTTGCTGTAGCCGAGAATCTGCAGCCAGACATCGTTGTTGATGACCGTTCCCAGGCTGAGGTTCCAGTCCCACAACCCCAGGGCCCCGCTTTGCAGGGCCATGTCCAGGCGCTGTTCGCTCTGCTCGATCTGCGCCACGTCGCGCTTGTGCCGCCGGGCATCGGCCAGACGCCGCAGGCCGCCCCATAGCAAGAGCAAGAACACCAGGGCACTCAGCCCCTCGATCAACAGCACCTGTTCCCCCGGCAACAGCGTATCCAGGTCGCCCAGGGTGATCAGGGTCCAGGGACCGCTGGGGTCATTCCAGTCGAAATCCACCCGGGACAGGCTGTAGCGCCGGCCGTCCAGCCGAACCACCGGCTGATGGGCATCGAAGGGCAAGCGCTCGGGCACCCCGTTGGCAAACCGGTAGTCACTGAACTGGCGACGGATCTCTCCGGTGAAGCGGTTCCAGGGCCAGGCCCGATCGGACTTGAGCACAAAGGCCGGGGAACTGGCGGCCAGCACCACGCCACTGGGTGACAGGATCATCTTCAGGTCGTCGCTGTACGGCTTGCTCAGGCTGGCGTCGAGCCTATCGGCATCAAAACGCGCCACCAGCACCCCGATCACCTTGTCCTGACGCGTACGCGACTCGAAGATCGGCACCGCCATGTAGAACATGCGAGTGCCGGTGGTGGCACTGATGGCGCCGTAGACACTGCTGCCACCATTGAGGGCCACCTTGAAGTAGGGGCGGAAGGCCACATTCAGCCCCAGTGGCGTCTGCCCCTGCTGGTCATGGGCCGCCACCACCACCCCGTCGCGGTTGAGGACAAACGCATGGTTGGCGTCCACCACCAGGGACAGGGTCTTGAGGGGAATGGTGGCCCGTTGCATCAGGTCGGCAGAGGGCTTGGGCTCCAGGACGATGCGTTTGAGCGAGGGGTTGTGACGCCCGAGGATCGACAGTGCGCCGATGGCAAAACCGTTGGATTTCCATTGTTCCAGATCCTGGGCCTGCTCCCGGGTCTGCATCTCGATGCTCGCGCGGTAGACGTCTTCGACCTGCACACGGTAGTAATTGCCCAGCGCCACTGCGGCGCCGACCGCGATCACCACGCCCAGGGCATAACAGCAGCGCCTGTGACTGTCGAAGAAGTCCAAAAAACCGTACAACCGTTTGCCCCTTTGCCTTAAAAAAACCGTGCCCGCCAACCCTTGCCTGGGGCATTGCCAGGCCCTGTCAGCGCTTAGCCAGCCGGCGTGGAAACTCCGGCGGCAGAAAATCGCGGTCCGGATCGTAGTCGGCCTTGAGGTAATCACCAAGCGCCTTGAGGTCCTGGGGCGACAATGTCCCCACCGCTTGCTTGAGCCGCAGGGTGTCGAGAATGTAGTCATAGCGGCTGTTGTTGTACTGGCGCACGGCGTTATAGAGCTGACGCTGCGCCTCCAGTACATCGACGATATTGCGGGTTCCGACCTGAAAGCCCATCTGCGAGGCCAGCACCGCGCCCTGGTTGGAGATGATCGACTGGCGTCGCGCCTGCACCTGGTCGACACCGCTGTTGAGGCCACGATGCAGGTTGCGGGTCTGCTCCACGATTTGACGCCGCAGGCCGTCGTTGAGGTACTCGCGCTGGTTCATCCGCTGGTGGGCTTCGCGCACCTGGGAGCGGGTCTGGCCGCCACTGAACAGCGGAATGTTCAACTGCAGCCCGACTGTGCGCTGCTCGACATTGCCGCCGTAGCCATTGCCACGGATATCGCTGTTGCCGTAACCCAGGGTGTCGTTGTCACCGGTCTGGTAGCGCAGCACCGCGTCCAGGGTCGGCGCGTGCCCGGCCTTGCGTGCGCTCAGGGTTTGCTGCGTCGCCTCCAGGGCAAACTGGCTGGCCTGCAGGGTCAGGTTCTGGCGCACCGCCGTGTCCACCCAGCGCCGGGCGTCGTTGGGTTCGGGCAACAGCACCGGCATGTCGTGGCGCAGCCCCTGGATCGCCTGGTACTGCTGATGCGTCAGGGTGTCCAGGGCTTCGAAGGCATCGTCGGTCTGCTTCTGCGCCACGATGCGGTTGGCCCGCGCCGTGTCATGCCCGGCCTGGGCCTGCAGCACATCGGTGCGGTCCGACAGGCCCAGTTGCAAGCCGCGCTCGGCCAGTTGCTGCTGGCGCTTGAGCGCCGCTTCTTCGGCCTTGGCCGCCGCCAGGGCGTCCTGGGCCTTGAGCAGGCCGAAGTAGGCCTGGGCGCTGTCGAACATGAGTTTCTGCTCGGCGGCGGCCAGCTCCAGCTGGGCCTGCTGGTCTTGTGCTTGCGCCGCCTTGAGGGT
Organism: Pseudomonas sp. JDS08PS003; assembly: GCF_045013505.1. Lineage (NCBI taxonomy): Bacteria > Pseudomonadati > Pseudomonadota > Gammaproteobacteria > Pseudomonadales > Pseudomonadaceae > Pseudomonas > Pseudomonas sp. JDS08PS003. The sequence goes on along the minus strand of NZ_CP120724.1, from coordinate 3,604,021 downwards.
GAACCAGCGATCGGCGCGGAATATCGGCTGGTTCAGCACCGCCTGATAACTGGTGCCACTGCGCCGGGTGTCCTGCCGCGGCTGCTCCAGGGAGGTGCTGGTGGCATTGAGATCGGCACTGGCGGACAGCGTGGGCAGCAGACCGGCCCTGGCCTGGGGCACCGCCTCGGCGCGGGCCGCCTGATCGGCCTGGGCCGCCGCCAGCTCGCTATTGTTCTGCCGGGCATCCAGGTACACCCGCCACAGGTCACTGGGCAGGGCCTCGGGCCGGTGTTGTGGCGGATGTTGTGCTGAGTCTTGTAGCGGGTCTTGCCGGTGCAATGGGGCCGCCTGCGCCAGAGGCGCCACCAGCAGCGGGACGGCAAGCAGCCAGCCGGCAAGGGCTCGCTGCCGCGAAATCATGGATTTGCTCATGGTTGGATCTAACACCGGGAAAAGAGGGAGCCGCAGACAGGAGAGGCTTTGCGCCCCTCCTGTGTTTCTCCTGCGAGGTCAGGTCAGTGAAGGCACCAGCACCGCCTGCGCGGCCTGATGGTTTTTCGGCAGCTGTTCGCGAGCGCCGCCAGTGTCAGCGAAGGCCGCCATGGCCCCGCTGAGTTTTGCCAGGCTGGGGCCCCGGCCATCCGCAGCCGAGTCCAGCCCATCCGCCGCCGAGCTCAGTGCGTTCGCCGTCGGCAGCGTCTCGCGCTGGCTCCAGGCCAGTTCGAACACGCTGTCCCTGGTCGATCCGCTCGGGCCAAAGCCCTTGAGCAGTTGCTCGACGCTGATCATCGACGAGTCGCCCTTGAGCTCGATCAGCAAATGCCCGTGGGCGGCCGCCTGGCTGCCCAGCACCTGGCGCAGCACCAGGGCCGTGCCATTGCCCGTGTCGGTCAATTGCACGTCCTCGCCCCGACGGCTGACGAGGATGTTCTTGCCATCGGCCACCGGCAGGATCACCCGATCCAGGGCCAGGCCCGGATCATCGTTGTCGATGACCACCGAGCGGTAATGCGCCCACATCGCCGGACTGAAACGATAGGTGTCATCCCCGGCGCCCCCGTGCAGTACCACACTGTCGACCCCGGCAATCAACGGCGGCGTCAGGTCATCCTGACGAGCATTGCCGCTGGCTCCCTGAATCAGCAGCGAGGAGCCGATGCGCTCGATATTTGCGTAATGGCCCAGCTGCAGTGCCTTGCCGTCCTTGACCTGATACAGCGCCTGCTCCGTCGGGCTGTAGACATAGGCCGAGTGCGGCGCGCCGGCAGCGACTCCAATAAAGCGCAGGTCGCTGCCGCCCGGGATGCCGTTGCTGGCAAACATCTGCCCACTGGCGATATCGAACCAGCCGCGGGTGTCGCCGTCCTGCAAGGTCAACACGCCTTTGGCGCCCCACTGGCCGGCCACCGTTGCCAGTGCTTGAGGCAGATTACCCAGCCGCGCCTGCTGCCAGCCCTTGTCCACGGCCACCAGTTGCACATCGCCGTTGTTGTTGCGCAGCAGCACTTCGCCCTGCACCGTGGTCAGGCGCAACCCGGCATCGACCTGGACGGCCGAACGCAGTGGCTGCTTGGGCATCCAGTCAATGGCGGCCGGCAATTGCGCCGAGGCCTCGAGCACCTCGTCGTTGCCAAACGCGGTGGCCAGTGCTTGCGATGTCAGCGGCGGCTGCAGATAGAGCTTGCCGCTCTCGGGCTCGAACAGCCGGGCACTGGCGCTGGCACTGTCGAAGCCGAGAAACTGCAGCGGCTTGCCTTGCAGCGGGGACGAGGCCACCACCACCTGACCGTTGTGGTACCACACCGGCAGCGCACGCTTGCCGTCGGCGGTCTTGACCCCGAATACCGCCAGGGTGGCGTTGCTGCCGGCGACCTCGGCGAGGTTCGTCCACCAGTTATTGTGGCTCTTGAGCCAATGCTCGTTGACCGCCTCATAGCTCAGTCGTCCGCTCGCCTCGATCCGGGCCATGCGCCCGTCCTCGGTCACGGCCAGCAGATGGCCGTTGAGGTTGAGCACATTGGCCAGGGGCGGCGTGGTCAGGCGCAAAGCGCTCGGCTGGCCGGCATCCAGCACCTTCTGCCCCGGCCCTTCCTGGCGGAACAGCACCTGCTGCGCCTTGCTGTAGAAATAAAACACTTCGTGGCCACCGGGCTGCGCCAGGCTGCCCGCCAACACCAGATCCGCCGGAATCTGCCAGGCGCTTTGCGCTTGCCCCGGGGCATCGGCACGTGGCGCCTGCCCGGCCGGTGGCGCCAGGTTCGGCTTGATCACGATGCCGTCGCTGCTGCGCACCCAGTAGCGGTGCGCGACCTTGGCGTTATCCAGACCAAACACCGTGATCAGTTCTGCCGCGGTCGGTTCCAGCATGGGGGCACCCAGGCTGTACAGCGGAGTGTCGCGCTCGGTGGCCTGCGTCTCGTAGCCCTTGAGCAGGGTCTTGAGGCCGTCGCCATGCTGGCCGGTGCGCGCCGACAGCTGCAGCAGCGACTCATCGCCGACCACCCCCACCAGCTCCATCCGGTCACCGAGGATACGGAAGCTCAGTTCGGCTTCCCGCTCCTTGAGCTGATAGCGACGGGCCAGATACAGCGCATCGCCCTCTTGCCAGAACCGGCTGATCTGGCCGGCGCTCTGGTTGAACGAAGGGGCGAACTGCGCATCGACCTTGCCGCTGGCAATATCGACCCGCCAGGCGGCGGCGTTCTCGGCATCGACGAAGTAGGCATGCTCGCCGATGACCGCCCCCAACTGGGCGTTGCGCGCCTGTTGCACATCGGTGTCGGTGAACAGCATGCGGTCCTTGGCGACGTCGTAGTACGCCCGGCCGACATTGCGCTCACCGTGCTTGTAGTTCTCCACCAGCACGTATTGGCCGTGCAACTGATGGGCCTGGGCCAGCTCCTTGAGGTGCTGTTCGATGCGCTGCCCGGGCACTTGCCATTGGCTTGCGTCTTCTTTCACCACATAGGTGGTCTGGCCGGCAAAATCGGCTGCCCGCACTTCGCCCTTGGCGTTGACCAGCAGCACCTGGCCGCTCTGGGCCGGATCGAGCTTGACCGTGACCCCACCCACCAGCAAGTGGTCCTTCGCCACGGTGATGCTGTCGCTTTCAAGCTGGCTGCTGTCGATGATCCAGCGTGACGGCTGAGTGCCGGCCTCGTTGCTGAGCCTGACCTCGGTGCCTTCGTTGAGGACGATCAGGTATTCGCCGCCTGCGCCCTGGATGTCGTAGCGCAGGTAGCCGTACAGCTCTTTGGGCAGCTGCGGTATCACCAATTGCCGGCTGTGCCCATCGAGCAGCACTTCTACCGGCGTCTCGACGTACTCCTGGTGAATGCGCCGGATCGTCTCCTCGCTCGGGAAGATGTAGAAGTCGTAGTCGAAGCGCCGGTCCTGCTCGAGCTTGCGAATCACATCGAAACCCGTGTCATGCCGGGTGGTGGCCCCCGGCAGGATCATGTACTCGTAGCTGATGTAGGACTTGGGCGTGCCCGGCAGGATCACCGTCCTGTTGTCGCCGTGTTCGAGTTTCGGCGGCTTGGCGCCGTGGCCAATGCCGCTGCGCACCTCGATCGCCTGGGCGCGGTCGTGGATCATCCGCGGAAAGTCCCCGACCCAGAAGAAGTAGTTGATCGCCCCGGAACCGGTGGAGCCGTGGTGGGTGCGGTAAATGTACTGGCTGTCGAAACCGACCTCGTTGGCCCGCAGATCGAGGCGCTTGACCACCGCCCCGGGCAGCGGCACCAGCACCTGCTGTTTCTCGTCATAACGGTAGCCGTTGCCCTGGTAGGCCTTGTCCAGGGTGTCGAAGTAACGCCCCACCGCCTTGGCGTCTTCGGCCACGGCGCCAAAGGCTTGGGCCAGTGCCGTGAACCCTACCGCCAGGCCACCGAGGATCACCCCCGCGCCGCCCAGCACCGCCGCGGTGGTCGAGGCACCGATCAGCCCGGCACCGATACCCGCCGCGCCACTGACGAAGCTCGCCGAATCGAACGCCAGCTGGGTGCCGAATACGGCTTTCTGCACATCGTTCTCGGCATGGGCCAGTTCGTAGGCATCCAGGCCAACCATGGCCCCGCCAAACAGCACGCCTGCACCCTCGTTGACCGTGTGTCCCAGGGTCGAGGCAAAATCCTTGAGCGAGGATTCGGCGGCCAGGGCTTCGCCGCGCAACGCGGTTTGCACCAGTTGGGTGACCTTGGCCACATCTTGCAAGGTGCCATGACCGATCTGCGCCAGACCCAGGTAGCTATGGATCTTCAGGGCGGTGGCCAGGTCCGGTGAAACCACGCCTTGGGCCGCATCCTTGCGGTTCTTGTCGGCAAACCACTGGATCAGTGTCTGTACCGCAAAGCCCGCGTTCAGGCCGTCCACCGGCGCCGCTTCGCCGACCCCGCCGCGCGGCCGGATCTGCCCGTGTTCCAGGGTGAAGTGCTCGCTGAGCACGCTCATGTGCTCATCGACGAAACGGCGGAATTCGACAAAGGTGCCATCGTCGGTGTTCAGCCAGCGGGTCTGATCGGGCTGGTCACGGTTGATGAACTGCACCCGATAGCCGCCCTCCGGCTGTGGCTCGGTGTTGGCGATGATCGGTATCCACTGGCTGCTCAGCTGGTGTTCCCGGGCCAGCCGGGTGCTGGCGGCGTCGAAGCGAGCCCCCCATTGCTCGGCGTCGAAAGTGGTCAGCGCCGCGCCCAGGCGCAGGTCCTGGCTGACGCGCTGCTGGGCACCCACCGCCTGCTCCACCTGGCGGCGTTGGCCGATGACGCCGGCCAACTCCTCGGGACGCGACAGATCGGCAACGTTCAGCCCGCTGCCCACCGGCACCTCGGCCATCTTGTGGGTGTCGATCTCGATCAGGTTGAAGGCCGGCTGCGACTGGCTGCCGAACGAGCCGTAGTGCGCCGCCAGTTTTCGGCGCACCAGATGCTGCTCCATGGCCTTGGCCAAGCCCTTGCTGGAGTCGAAAGCGAAGATCCCCACGTTCGGGTCGTAGAAGTAGAAACGACGGCCTTCGGGGCCCTGGGTACTGCCCACCATCATCGAGTGGTTCTGGGTGTTGAGGGCAAACATCGAGTCGCTGCTGCTGTTGGCCAGCCGTGCCACCACGTCGGACAACTGGAACTGCCCCAGCTCCTTGGACGCCTGGACCGCGTCGACATTGGAATGCAGCCGGATCAGGCTGTTCTTGAGCAAGGTCGAGCTGCCCGCCTGGGGATCGGCCGAGGCCAGGAACAGCTTCTGCACCAGGCTGTTGACCCCCGCCTCGCCGCCCCTGGCCAGGGCGACGGCCATGGCCCTGACCAGCGGGTAGCAGCGGCCTCCGGAGCGGTCACCCACCAGCGACAGGTAGAAATCCTGGGGCGCCAACTGGCCGAAGATACTGCCGGCGCCCCGGAAGTCTTCACTGAAGGTCGCGGTCTGGCGCAGCACCTTGTCGATGTATTCGGCCTGGCTGGTTTCGCTGATGCGGGCACTCAGGGCGCCACGCTGTCCAGGTGTGAGCTGGCCGTCGAGAAACAGTCGCTTCATCTCCAGAGCCGACTTCTTGTCGTCCAGCCCAGGAATCTTGATCTCGCGAAAATCGCGCACGCCGTCACTGAATGCCGTGCCCCGGGCCCCGCGCTGATAGGCCTCGGCAATGGCGTAGCGCTCGCCCACGCTGGTGCTGCGCTCATCGCCGCCGCCCTGGATCGCCGTGTCGTCGGTGCGCACCACCGCAGCGCTGCCCTGCTTGGCCTGGATCTGCTGCCAGAGCCAGGTCTTTTCCACCGAAGCGGCCTCACGCAACACCGGTTCGTACTGCGCCCGGTAGAAGTCCTGCGTGAGGTTGAGCTGCTTGATCTGCTGGTCGATCAGGCTCTTGTCGCTGGTACCGCGCCGCTGCTCCTGGAGTTGATAGCGCTGGTCGCTGAGCTGCTCGATGTCGGCGCTGACCTTGGCCTGAACCGCTTCGCGCAGCCGGTTCCAAGCGGCAATGGCCGGATGCTCGGGAGAAAAGTCGCCGCCGCTGTAGACGCCATCGGCCACCCCTTCAGTGGACACGCCGAACTGGGTCGCCACCTTCTTCAGGTTCTGGTGCACCAGTTCGCGGTAGTCGGCGAACTGGCTCCGGTTGCGTTCCTGCACCTGGCTGTCGGCGGTCTGGATGGAAAGAGGCTGGGCACCGTCGCGCAACTTCGGCCAGACCATCTGCCCCTCGCGCTGGTACTCCTGGCGCTGGAACACCAACTGCCACTGGCCGTCGACGACCTGCATGTACGCCGCAGCCAGGCCCTCGGCGGTGCCGGCCACTTGGTAGTCCTTGTAGTCGACCGCCATCACCACGTTGTCGTACAGCAGCGAACTGTTGACCCGACCGTCGTGATAGACCCGATAGGTATTGGCGTCCAGGCTGGTCACCACCAGCGAGCAGCCCGACAAGGTGCCGGTAAAGAGGAAGCTGCCCGCACGCCCCTGCTTGGGAATGTCCACATAGGCCGGTGCGGCGTTGGCCTGGTTCGGCCCGTTGTAGCCGAGGAAATACGCCGGCACGCTGTCCGGGCTCGCGGCACTCACGGAGTTGGCGTTGTGCTCGGTGTATTCGAGCTCATACAGCTTGGGCGCGACTTCCACCAACTGCACGTTGCCCTGGGCCGGCAAGCGCCCGGCCTTGACCAGGGCCTCGGCGCTGAGGGTGTGAGTCTGGGCGAACTGCACCGGGTCGGCGGCAAACTGATGAATGTCGGCGCTGCCCTGGCGCGGTTCGAAGCCGGCCCCGTGCCCTGCCAGTCCGCTCTTGAGTTGCTGGTCCCTGGTGGCCTGCCCCAACAGCGCGGGCAGCGGACCCAGGTCGGTGAAACGCGGTGGATGGAACTCCTCGCTCGGCGCCAAGCCTTGATTGACGATAGGCAACACTCGGGCCATCACGGCGTCGTACAGCTCTCCGTGCAAGGCCTCCCGATGCCCTTGGGCACGGTAGCGGTCGAAGGTCTGCAGCAGGTCCTTGCCGATGCTGTCCGGCCCTTGTGGTTCATAGCGGGCGGCGACATACAGGGTTTCGAAGAACGAGTGATAGCCGTTGCGGATCATGAAGGCCGCGTTGGCCATCTGGAACTGCCAGTACTGCTTGACGCTCGGCGCACTGCCGAACAACTCCGGCAAGGCATTGCTGACGGTCTGGGTGGTGCCGGAGATGCCCCCCACGAACGGGGTGTCCAGGTCGTTCATGTAGCGCGTGGCTTCATTGTTCGGATCGGGACGGAACTGGCTGTAGCTGCGGTACTTGTCGTCCTGGATCAGCAACGCGGCAGCGGTCTGGGCCTGCTCCGGGTGGGTATTGAGGATCAGGTAGGGGTCGGGCTGATTCAGCCGGTTGTTGATCATGACCTTGTCGGCGCCGGTTTTTGGCGCAAGCGCGACATGGGCATTGACCGGCACCGCGGCCTTGGAAAAGCTGTCGGCCACGGGGCGCAGGGCATGGAACAACGCCTGTTTACGCAGGCTGCGGCCCTGGTCGCCGGACAACAGCGCCTCGACCGTCGGCCGCAAGGCACCGTCGGCCGGCGCCAGGCCCTGGGGGCCGCTCAACAACAGGTTCAGCAGTTTGCTGTCCAGGCCGCGCTCCACTGCCACCTGATCAAAGACATGCACCTTCGGGTTGCCTGGATGCTGCCCGGCGTTGGCGCTGGCCACGCGCTGTGTTTCCACCTCGATCGCCTGGGCACGCCACTGTTCGTACAGCGGTGCCAGCAGCAGTTTGGCCTGGGCAATGTCGCTCTGCAGATAACCGCCTTGCAGGACCTTGTCCAGTGCCTGGTTCTTCACCAGATTCTGCCCCAGGCCGAACAGCAGCTCATCGTTGTCGTGACTCTGCCAGACCGACGCGGCGAAGGCCTGTTCCCACAGCACCTTGTTCAGGTTGTTGCCCTTGATATCCCGCAGGCTCGGGCGGCTGTGTTGCGCCAGCAGCACCCCGGCCGGGGTGATGTGGTTGCGTTCGAGCAGGCGCGTCAGCTGCTGCACGAAGGTGGCGCGCTCGCTGCTGCCTGCAAACAGCCGGCTGGCCTTGAAGCCCTCGCCGCGCAGTTGTTCCAGACGCTCAAAAAACGCCGCGTTGTATTGATACAGAATCTCGGTCTGGGCCTTGCTCAGGTGGCTGCTGCTGACCTTGTCGCCCTCGACGGTCATCAGGGCAAAAGGTGTCGCCGAACGGTAAGCGTCGCCCTGGGGCATTTCCAGCAGGTACTGATGCTCGGCAAAGCCGACCGAGCGCTCCAGCTCGTGAATATTGACGAACAGGCCGTCGCGGTCCGGGTGGTAGCTGTTCTGTCGATAGTCTTCGACACCCAGGGTCTGGAAGCTGGTGATGTCCGCGTTCTGATTGATCAGCTCGCTCAAGGCGCCGGCCAAGGGCACTTCGCGACTCACGCTGGTGCCGGGCGACTGGCCCGATACCTGGATGCCGATCTGGTTGGGCACTTTGCGATCGACGCTGGTCAACAGCAGCTTGCGGCCGTTGCTCAGCACCTGGGCCTTGAAGCCTTCGCGCAGGGAGCTTTCCGACACCAGGTGGTTGGCGAAGTACTGCTCGACGAACCCGGTCTTGACCAGCACCGAGCGAATCGGTGCATAGGTCGGCGAACGCATGGACGGCGGCTCGCTCTTGAGCCGGTACTGTTGCTGCCAGGCCAGGGAACGGGCTGCGGTGCCAAAGGAAAAATTCAGCACGCCGTCGGTGGGCACCACCAGCAGGCCGTGTTCCAGGTAGAAGTCCTTGAAGCGGCCATCGGTGCTGGCATTGACCAGCGCCACGTTCATGCGGATGTAGCCCGGGCGCTCCTCCATCATCAGCAGTGACAGGTTCACCGGCAGCTCGTCGGAGGCCCGGGGCGCCTTGGCCAGTGCGTCCAGGCTCGCGGCCTGCTGCTGTGGGGCGGCCTTGAGCCAGGCGTTGTAGCGAGTACTCACTTCCTTGTAGGCCTGCAGCTCGGAGAACAGGGTCACGTAGGACTGACTGAAGGTGGAGTCGGCCACCTGCACGCTCAGGAGCTTCTCCAGGCGATTGATCCGGCCCTTGAGCTCTTTCTGCTTGGCCGGCGCATCGGCTTGCAGGACCTCGGCCTTGGCGCCGCCGGGACTGAGCAGCCGCAGGGCCTTGTTCCAGGTGCTGTCATAGTGGGTGATCGCCGTGTGCTGGCGGCTGTACAGCACAATGTCACGGTCCAGTTGCTGCTTGTAGGCACGGGTGGCCGGGGTGTCGGCGATGGTGTTCATTTCTTTGCGGCGTTGTTGCAGCACCTGCAACTGGTCGCCCACCGAGACCGGGTTGTCCTGCATCTGGTAGTGCTGGGCGGCCAGCACGCTCAGGGTGCTCTGCTGCATTTCCAGCAAGCGGTCGCCGACCTGGCCGATGTACGCGGCACGCTCGTCGGCGCTCATGTTGAACCATTCGGTTTGCCGCCCTGCCGTCTTGATCTGTTGGTCGATCAGGGAATTGAGCAGGCGCGTGAAGTCCTTGGACATAAAAGCCATTGCAATGATCCTTTGTCTGTTTTGAGCAAAGCCCTGCGCGTCGCGAAAGGCTGCCTATGGGTATGGAACTGCGGGGTGGGGAGACATGACAGGTGGGCGAGTCCTCCTGCCGTCGGTGGGGTCAATCCTTCATCTGCAGCGCCCACTGCCGGGCATACAACCCGTCCAGGGCGAGCAGCTGTTGGTGTGTGCCTTGTTCGAGCACCCGGCCCTGATCGATGACCAGAATCCGGTCCGCATGGCGCAGGGTATTGAGGCGATGGGCAACGCTGATCACCGTGCGGCCGCGGACGATGCCCTGCAGGTTGGCCATCACCGCCGCTTCCGACTCGTAGTCCAGGGCACTGGTGGCTTCGTCCAGCAACAGGATGCCGGGGTTGGTCAGCAGGGCCCGGGCCAAGGCAATGCGTTGACGCTGGCCGCCGGAGAGCTGGCCGCCACGCTCGCCCACCTCGGTCTCGTAGCCCTGGGCCAGGGCCTCGATAAAAGGCGCCGCCCCGGCCAGACTGGCGGCGTGCCGCACCTCGGCGTCGCTGGCCTGAGGCCGGCACAGGCGAATGTTCTCGGCAACGCTGCCGGCGAACAGCACGCTTTCCTGGAGCACCACGCTCATGTTGCGGCGCAGGGCCACCGGGTCGGCGATGGCCAGGTCGATGCCATCCACCAGCACTCGGCCGTGCTGAGGCACATAGAGGCGCTGCAGCAGGCGGGTCAGGGTCGATTTGCCGGAACCGGAGGGCCCGGTAATGCCGACGAACTCGCCCGGCTGGATCTCCAGATCCAGCTGGCGCAGCACTTCCTGGCCGTCTTCCTCGTAGCGAAAACGCACCCCCTGGAAGCTCACCCCGCCCTGCAACGCCGGCACCGAAGCCAGACCGCCGCTGCCGCTTTCACAGTCGCTGTCGAGAATGTCCCCCAGGCGGCGCAGGGAAATCAGCGTGTGCTGAAAGTCCTGCCAGACCTGGGCCAGGCGCAGGATCGGCTCCACCACATGCCCGGCAAGCATGTTGAAGGCCACCAGTTGGCCGGGGCTCAACTGGCCATCCAGCACCAGCATCACGCCCCACCACAGCAACAGCGCCGCGGTCAGCTTCTGGATCAGGCCGATGCCCTGCCCGGCCCAGATCCCGACGACGCGGGTGTGGAACGCAGCACGTACATAGGCCGCCAGCTGGCGCTGCCACTGCTGCTGGAAGGCGCTTTCGATGGCCCCGGTCTTGATGGTCTCGATGCCGGTCACGGTCTCGGTGAGAAACGCCGTGTTGGCCGCATTCAACTCGTATTCGCGCAAGGCCCGGCTGCGCAGCAAGGGGCCCACGCACAGCCAGAAGAGGAAATGCAGGGCCAGGGAGCCCACCACCACCCAGGTCAGCAGCGGTGCGTAGCTGTACATCACGGCGATGAACAGCCCGCAGAACGCCAGATCCAGCACCAGGGTCAAGGCCGAGCCGGTGAGAAACTGGCGGATCTGTTGCATCTCACCGACCCGGGCGATGATCTCGCCGCTCTGGCGCCGCTGGAAATACCCCAGCGGCAGCTGGATCAGGTGCTGGTACAGGCGCGCGGACAGCTCGGCGTTGATCTTGCTCGCCACATTGCTGAACAGCCAGGATCGCAAGAGGCCGAACAAGGGCTCGAACAACGCCAGGGCCAGCATGGCGATACCCAGCACTTGCAGGCTCGACAGGCCGCGACTGACCAGGACCCGGTCGATGATGTTCTCGAACAGCAGCGGCGTGACCAGTGCTACTCCTTGCAGCATCAGCGACACCAGCAGCACGCTGCGAAACTGCCGCCCATGCTTGAGGATCGACGGCAGGAACCAGGAGACGCCGAAACCACTCGTCTTCAGTTGCACATGCCGCTCGGCCAGCAGCAACACCTCTCCCTGTCCCTGATCATGGCCTTGCCAGAGCGTCGCCAGCTCCTGGCGCGACAGGGTCTGGCATTGCCCCTGCAACGGCCAGAACACCCGGACCCGATCGCCCTCCACCGCGTCCAGCACCGCCCAGCCCCGAGTGGTATCCAGCAGCGCTGGTAGCGGCAGGTGATGCAGGCGCTGCACCCGGCTCTGTACTGCCCGTGCGCGCAGGCCGATCCAGCCGGCGCAGCGCCGCAGGTCAAGGCTGTCGGCCGGGCCTTCAACCCGTCCCAGGCGGTGAGTCAGCTGCGCCACGCTGATGCTCAGGTCGAAGCGCCGGGCAGCCCAGGCCAGGGCGTGCAGGCCAGTGTCGAGCATCGTCGATGATGGTTCAGAAGCCAGATCGAAGGCGTGGGTCATGTTCAACGCTCCCGCAACGCTTCGGACTGATACTCGCGAATCGGGCTCAGCAGGTAATTGATCACCCGTCGCTCACCGGTGCGAATCTCGCCGGTCACGCTCATGCCGGCCTGCAAGGGCATCCAGCCCTGCCCCGCAGCGATGGCCGCACGCTCCAGGCGAATCCGCGTAGGGAACACCAGCCCCAGCTGTTCGTCCTTGATGGCGTCACCGGAGACATGGGCCACGGTGCCGCGCAAGGTGCCGTAGCGGGTATAGGGAAACGCATCCACCTTGATCTCCACGGGCTGGCCGGCCTTGACGAAACCGACGTCCTTGTTCAGCACCATGACCTCGGCGTCCAGCTCGGCCCCCTCGGGCACGATCACCAGCAACTGCTGCGCCGCTTGCACGGCGCCGCCCAGGGTATGCACCGCCAGTTGCTGGACCACGCCGTCCACCGGCGCCAGCAGGGTTTGCAGGCGCTGCCGGTCGCGGCCACGGATCAGTTGCTGCTCGAGCACGGCGATCTCCTGCTGGCTGCGGTTGAGCAATTCATGCTGTTCGCGCTGGGTTCGGGCCAGGAAGCTGTCGCGCTGCTCCCGACGGTTCTGCGCCTGGGCCTTGAGCACCTGCAGCTCGGCCTGTTGCTGGGCCAGCGAACGCTCGACGTCCAGTTGCTCCTTTTCCTGCTCAAGCAATTCCACCAGGGGCATCAGTTGTTCGGCGGCCATCGCCCGGCGTGCATGGAGCCGTTTGCGCACATTGCTGGCCAGCTTGCCCAAGGCGCTGATCTCGCTGCCCCGAGCCCGCTGATTGGCCTGGTTGATGGCGATTTCGGCGTTGAGGCTGTCCAGGTTGGCGCTGATTTCCTTCCAGGTACTGAGCAGTTGCTCCCGGGCCGCCGCGGCCTGCTGTGCATCCAGGCCAGCAGGCGTCTGGTAGCTGTGCAAGGGCTCCGGGGTCAGCAGTGCGCGGGCCCGGGCCAGTTCCAGGCGCTTGAAGTCCAGTTGCGTGCGCAACTCACTGAGTTCGGCGTCGATGCCGATCGGGTTCAGCGCCACCAGCACCTCGCCGGCCTTGACCCGCTGCACGTCACGCACATGGATGGCCTGAACTTCACCCGCCTCGTGCGCCTGGATCACCTTGGTGTAGCTGGAGACCATGAGGCGCCCAGCGGCACTGGCATGAATGTCGAGAAAGCCGAGGATCGCCCAGCCCAGGGCCAGCAGGATCGCCAGGATCAGCAGCAATGCCGTGCCCCGGGCCCAGGGCGCGGGTGGCCGCTCGACAATTTCCAGGTAGCCGGGCTGAAACTCGTACTCGTCGCGGCTGCGCTTGAGCCGCGTCCGTGCGTCACCCAGGCGCTGCCAGGCGCGGCGCCAGCGAGACAACAGAGCGTCGAACATCATGACGCCTCCTTGCACAGCGCCTGCTGCAGCGCCCACAGCCGTGAGTAGCAACCGCCGTTGGCCAAGAGTTGCTGATGGCTGCCGGATTCGCTGATGCGCCCCTGCTCCAGGGCGATAATGCGTTGGCAATGCCGTACCGCAGACAGGCGATGGGCAATGATGATCACCGTGCGTCCCTGGGCGATGCTCGCCATGTTGTCCTGGATCAGCGCCTGGGATTCGTCATCCAGGGCGCTGGTGGCTTCGTCGAAAATCAGGATGCGCGGGTCGCCCATCAGTGCCCGGGCAATGGCGATGCGTTGCCGCTGGCCACCGGACAACGAGCTGCCGGCTTCGGCCAGCACCGTGTCGTAGCCCAGGGGCAGGCGCAGGATGAAATCATGGGCACCGGCCAGCCGTGCTGCAGCGATCACGCTTTCCAGGGAGGCCGTGGGATGCCGCAGGGCGATGTTGTGGCGCACGCTGCGGTTGAACAGGTAGTTTTCCTGGAGCACCACGCCAATCTGGCTGCGCAACCAGGCCGGCTGCAACTGATCCAGGGGCAAGCCGTCGATCAGGATGCGCCCGCCATCGGGGGTGTAGAGTTTCTGCAGCAAGCGGGTCAGTGTGCTCTTGCCGGACCCGGACGGCCCGACGATGCCCAGGGTCTGCCCCGCGGCGATCTGCAAGTCCAGGCCGCGCAGCACCCACGCAAGTTCCGGACGGTAGCGGAACACCAACTGTTCGATGCGCACTTCGCCGCGCAAGGCCTGTGCCGGGCGCAGATCCCCCTCGGCCTGCTCCACCGGCAGGTTGAGCATGTCGCCCAGTTTGTCCGCCGACACCCGCACCCGGACGAACTGCTGCCAGACCTCGATCAGCTTGGCCACAGGCTGGCTGACGTGGGACAGCATCATGTTGAAGGCAATCAATTGGCCGATGCTCATCTGCAAGTCGATGACACGGCTTGCGCCCCAGCAGATCACCGCCACCGCCGTGACTTTCTGCAACAGCATCACGGCCTGGCTGATGGCGCTGCCCAGGGTCTGGCTGGCAAACCCGGCCTCGACCATCTGCGCCGTCTGCGACTCCCAGCGACGCTGCATGCGCGGCTCCACCGCCAGACTCTTGATGGTTTCGCTGCTACTGACGCTTTCATTGAGAAAGGCCGTGTTGCGCGCCGCACTGTAGAACTGGCGCTCGATGCGTTTCTCCAGCGGGCCGGTGCTGAACCAGGCCAGCAGCGCATACAGTGGCAGGGTCAACAGCACCAGCAGGGTCAACGGCCAGGAAATCCAGGCCATGACCGCAAAAAACACCAGGGTGAAGGCCACGTCGACACACAGGGTCAGCAGCGAGCCGGTGAGAAACTCGCGGATGCTGTCCAGCTCCTGGACTCGGGTGATGATCGCCCCCACCTGGCGTTGCTTGAAGTACAGCAGCGGCAGGCCCAGCAGATGGCGCAACAGCTTCACCCCAAGGCCAATGTCGATGCGATTGGCAGTGTGCGCTGCCAGGTATTCACGCAAGCCCTTGAGCAGCACCTCGAACAGGCCCACCAGCACCAGGGTCATCACCAGCACGTCGAGGGTCGACAGCGCCCGGTGCACCATGACCTTGTCCATCACCGCCTGGAAGAACAACGGCGTCGCCAGGGCCAGCACCTGCAGCAACAGCGAGCACAGCAGCACTTCGCCCAGTATCCGCCGATGGCGCAGCAGCTCCGGAATGAACCACGACAGATCGAAGCGCAGACCGCTCTGGCGCAGGCGAATCACCTCCCCGCTCCACTGCTCGGCCAACTGCGGGCGATCGAGCATGTCCGGGGTTGGCACTGCAGGTCGCTGCACCAGGGCCTGCGTGTCCGAGAGCCGCGCCAGCAAAATGAAGTCGCCGCTGTGGTTGCGCCAGACAAGGGGCAGCATCTTCGGGGTCAGCCGGGTCAGCGCCAGACGTTCAAGGCGCAGATCGACGCCGGCGTTGCGTGCATAGTCCCTGACGGCCTGGCGCAGGTCCCGTGAGGGATGCGGGTGCAGGGCTTGCGGGTCCGCGGCTTGCGGCACGCGTTCCTGGGTCAGTTGCAGCAGCAGATGGCAGCAGGCCAAGGCTGAGTGAACGGCCGTATCGGCCGCGGCTGATGGGGCAGACAGCGCTATCATAGCGGAGCATCCGCTGAGGACGGGCTGCGGGTTGTTGCAGTATTGACTGGCATAGACCGCTCGTTTCTTGCTCCAGGGAGCATGGAGGCACGAACGCAGTCTGAGTCAGCCAATTACGAATGATAATCAGCAGTTTGATTGAAGCGTTTTAACTAAAACTTAAGGCTGTCCCGTAAATCCCCTGCATGCTCATACGGCGCATGCAGAGAGCCTGGCCCCAGACTGGTGAGGGTGGCGAGGCTACTGATATAGCGCTGCCCACGGCTGTTCAACCTGAGTATCAGCGCGTGCCAGTCAATGCCCTTACCGGTTGCGCGAGCCCTGAACCGTGATGGTTATCAGCGGTCAAAAAAATCCGTCAAACCCATTCATCTCTGCGCATAACCCTCTAATCTTGGCGGCACGTTTTGCAGGTCGTTGCGGGTCGGTCTCTGTACGTGTCGAATACGCAGCGTTAATCCGAGAGCATGAAATGCCACTGTTTGTTGAGTTACTGCCATGACTCATGTGAGTCAATCGTTGCGCCAGCGGGGGGCGCTGATCCTGACGACGCTGCTCGCTCTGATGGTCTGGGTGCCTTCAGGGTCTGGCGCAGAGTCCCCTAGCCTCGACCTGTACGTCGTCGACGCGCCGCCTTTATCGATGCTGGACCAGGCTGGCCTGCATGGCATCGTCGGCGACGCGACGCTGGAAGCGGCGACCCGCGCCGGTTATACCCTGCACTTCATAGAAGCGCCTTGGGCCCGAGCCCAGCAAAACGTGCGCAAAGGCGTCGACAAGCTGATCATTCCCCTGTCGCGCACGCCAGAAAGAGAGGCTGATTACACCTGGATCGCGCCCATCATGACCATGGACAGAGCGTTTTTCAGCCTCGATAAACGCGTCCAGAGCATGCAGCAAGCGCGGGAAACCTTTGCCCGTATCGCCGTTGGCCGCGGCAGCGCCCAAGAGCAAAAACTGCGGGCAGAGGGTTTTAGCGATACCCAGATTTATCCGTTTGAGATTGGTGAGAATCCGGCGCAATTGCTGCTGATGGGGCGCGTCGATGCCTGGTTCAATGGCATTCCTGAAACGCAAGCTATCTGGCGCAACGTGTCAAACAGGACGTTGCAGGTCAGTCCGTCCTTGATGAAGACCGATCTGTATCTGGCCTGCTCCAAACAGTGCAACGCGGTGTTCGTGCGCCACTTGAGGGCGGCAGTCGAGACGCTGCGCAAGGACGGCACGCTGGAGCGAATAAAAGACGCTTACCTGAAACAGCCGTGACCCGTTGCCCCGGCGCAGGTCCATCAGCACCCCGCGCCAAGGATCTGTTCGCGCAGTGCACAGCAGCACCTCGGCCCTGTACCAGGCTTGCGCTGGCGTCATGAACGCGAGCCTGGATGGGTGATCGTGCACGCCTCAACGCGAGAGCATGAAGGTCTCGTACTCCAGGTCATCCAGCGCCGTCGACAACCGCGCCAGCCCCAGCAATACGCAGATCAGCAGCGACAGGGTAAAGCCATAACCGAAATAACTCGGCCCCAGGTGCAGGCTCAGCAGGGTCAACGCAGCGTTGAGAGCGACGAAGAACAGGCACAGCTCCAGCACGATCGCTCGTTTGTCGAGGTAGAAAAACACGTTGAGGATCGCCATGAACACCACCTGGATGCTCACTCCGATCAGGTCGATGTAGAACAGCGGCAGGTAGTAGCTGGACATTCCCAGCCACTCCAGCAGGCGCGGGCCGAAGAGAAACAGCAGTACCACCGTCAGCCCCTGGACCTTGCAGATTTCCAGCAGGCCCTGGCGGATCGAGAAGGTCATCTCGGCTTTCAGCGAGCCGATATGCTGCAGGGTCTCGCCATCGCGCACCGCGCGGAACAGCCGGTCGTACCACTCGGCGAAGTCGGTTTCGATCCTGACCAGAAACACCGCCATACCGGGAATGATCGCCAGGTAGGCGAGGAAGATCGGCAAGTCGTACAGAATCGAGGCGCGCATCGGCCCGATCACCTGGCTCGAGGTGTCCGGGTTGAACCAGAAGATGAACTTGTCGATCCAGATGCCCAGGTTGTAGCAAAACCCGGTCAACAGCAGGCTGAGGAACACCTGACGGCGGTCGA
This sequence comes from Pseudomonas sp. JDS08PS003, assembly GCF_045013505.1. Lineage (NCBI taxonomy): Bacteria > Pseudomonadati > Pseudomonadota > Gammaproteobacteria > Pseudomonadales > Pseudomonadaceae > Pseudomonas > Pseudomonas sp. JDS08PS003. The sequence continues at coordinate 3,586,611 of NZ_CP120724.1, read as the reverse complement.
GGAAGTCGAAGGCCACCAGCTTTTCGGCCCGGTACTCGCGCAGGATGTCGTAGAGAAACAGGAACAACAGTGAGCTGTGCCCCAGCAGCAACGCCAGCAACAGGCCTTCCATGCCCATGTGCCGGAGGAAGAAAGCGCTGCCGACCATCAGTCCATAGCCCACCAGCATCACCAGCAGGATGCGGTTATAGGCCTTCATCCCCGAGAGGAAGATGATTACCAGCCACAAGTTGCACAGCACCACGAAGTTGGCCAGGGTCAGCAGGCGGTAGATCAGCGGCTGGTCGAACAAGCTGGTCAACAGGAGAATGCCCAGCACCCCGGAGCCCAGGGTCACCAGCAGCAGCACACCCACCAGGTTCGGCAGGATCTGCTCGTACTTGCGCTCGAACAGGCGGTCGGAGACAAAACGGGTGAAGAACAGCTGCAAACCGCCGGTGAGGATCAGCGACGTGGCCATCAGGTAGGTCACGGTGATCAGGAACTGGCGGATCAGCACCTCCGGCACCACCAACCCCAGGCTGATGACCCCCACCAGCATCACGCTGAGAATCGACAGCACCCAGGGCCCGGAACTGATCAGGCCGGCATAGACGTAGGCGTGCAGCGTCGCCGTGTAGGAGTCGCGCGAGAGAATCTTGCGCAGTTCGAAACCAATGCCGGCCATTTACACAGCCTCCTTGTGTGCGGTGCCCATAGCCGTTTGATACAGCGCGCGATAGCGCTCGATCATCAGGGTTTCGCTGTAGTAACGGTGAACCCGCAACAAGCCGGCGGCCTGGGCGGACTTCCAGCGTTCGGGGCTGCGCAGCAGGTCGATGATCGCCTGGGACGTGGCCTGGGGATCGGCGATTGCCACCACCTCCCCGGCCAGCCCCAGATCGCGGTCGGCCGCCTCGCCGCCCTCGATCAGCTCACGGCAGGAGCCCACGTCGCTGCTCACCACCGGCGTACCGGCGGCCCAGGCTTCGAGAATCACCAGGGGCTGGGCCTCGCTGATGGAGGTCAGCACCATCAGGCCCAGTTGCGGCAGGATGTCCTGGATCTTCTGGAACCCGAGGAACAACACCTTTTGCTCCAGCCCGAGACTGGCCACCAGGCTGCGACACTCGGCGACGTATTCGGGGTCTTCCTCTTCCGGCCCGACGATCCAGCCTTCGACCTCGGGCATGACACTGACCACCCCGCGCATGGCCCGCAGGAAGGTCTTCACGTCCTTGATCGGCACTACCCGGCCGATCAGCCCGACCACCGGGGCGATGCCATCGGCCCGGGACTCCAGGGCCTGGGTCCAGACGTCCAGGTCGATGCCGTTGGGAATCACCTGGCTGCGCTCGGCCGGAGCACCGTCCTTGATCTGGCGCTGACGGTTGCCGTCGTACAGGGCGATGATCTGGTCAGCGCTTTCATAGACCAGATGACCGATGCGCTCGAAGAAGCGCACCCAGAGTATGCGGATGTACCCCGAGCCGGTGTCCATGCTGTCGTTGAGCGCCTGGTTGCTGCTTTCAGCGATCCAGCTGGCCTGAGCCAGGTCGATCTTGCGCTCCTTGGTGTAGATCCCATGTTCGCTGAGCAGCAACTGGCAGCCCCACAGTTGCTTGAGAATGCAGCCCACCAGCCCGGCATAACCGGTTGAAATCGAGTGCAGAACCCGAGCCCGCGGCATGCGCCGCGCGGCATCGGCCAACATCAGCAACGGCGACTGCATGGTGCGCAGGGTCCAGAAATAGTTGACGAAGGACGGATCGGCACAGTGCTGTTCGTAACCTTCGGTCAGTGCCTCCCAACTGGGGCGACTGTAGAGCACGTCATCCAGGGTGATACGCGCCTGGGCCAGGGAATCGAGCACGCCAATGCCCAGTTCGGCGGCTGGCTTCTCCGGGTTGTGCAGGTAACGGTACAGGTTGCTCAACTCGTCCAGGGACGCGGTGTGGGCGACTCGCTTGTGCTTGGGATTGCGCCAGGCCTCCTCCAGATACACTTCTTCGATGTGCACCACGTTGACTGGAATCTCATAGCGGCGCTGACCGTAGGCTTCGCGCTGGCCACCAATGAACAGTACGGAAAAGGTCAGTTGCGGCAGTCCGAGGATCATCTGGTGAATCCAGCTGGACACACCGCCGCGCACATAAGGCCAGGTGCCCTCGAGCAGCAGGCAGACATCGGCAATGGGCGTTGGGTTGACGGCGGTTTTCATGTCCAGGTCCTTACCAGCCCGGCAAAGGGCGGACGTTGTTGCATCTGCGGCGGCAAGCTTTTCAACAGCGCGGGAATCTCTGAATAGTTTCCGGTTTCAAAGGCGATTTCGGCACGGAACGGCAAGACCTTGGCCGGGTCCATGCCCGCTTCCTGGGCCTGGTGCATATGCAGTCGCGCTTTGCCGATGTCGCCACGCTCAAGGGCAATACGCCCGGCCAGCAACAGCAACTCGCCGCCCTCTCCCGCCTCCAGCGCCAGCTCGGCATGCTCGCCGGCTTGCCCCAGCACGTGCTGCTGAACGCTGCCCTGGGCCAGGCCCAGGTAGGCCAGTTCCCAGTACCAGCGCGCCAGGGTGGCATGCAAGGCGCCGGCCTTCTTGGGCGCGGCACCGGGCAACTGTTCGAGGGACGTCTGGATGCGCTGGTTGATGTCGGTTTCCTGCTTGTCGAGCATCGAATACGCCAGCAGGCGCACATCGTCGCTGGGATCGCCCAGGGCCAGCTTGAGGATCGGCACCGCTTCCTTGCCCGGCATCTTGCGGGTGGCGAGCAGCGCCGCCAGGCGCTGGTCGGGGTCCGGAGCGTGGCGCAGCACGTCCTGCAAGCCGCTGTCGCCGAAGGTCGGCGAATGCAGATGGGACTGTGCGCGAAACGGCAGGTCAGGAATGCCAACCGCCTGCCACATCTGCGTCTCGCGCTTGCGCGGCAGGTACAGCGCCGGAAAGATCGCGGCAATCACCCCGACCGAACCCAGCAGCGGCACAAAGAACGCCAGGCTGAAAATGAACAGCGGGCTCCAGGGCAGCGGCCGGCGATAGCGCGCCGGCAACAGCAGCCACACCGCCGCCGTCAGCAGGCCGCAGGCGATACCGTGGGACATTGCATACAGCAGCGCGGTCTGCAGGTCGGGCAACTGCGCCGTCAGGCTGGCCCAGCTCCCCACCTCGAAAAACAGCGCTCCGCTAAACAGCCACTTGCTGATCATTCAGGCCACACTCGTTGTACAGGAAGTTACGCAGCCCATCGCGTTGCCGGGCCGACTCCAGGTCGTAAGGCAGCACCGTGACCCCCAGGCCGGCCAGGTCCACGCTCATGCCGAAGTGCTCGTGAACCAGCTTGCCCAGGCGCGTCAGGTAGCCTTGGGCCCCCTCGGCACTGGTCAGTGGCAACAGCACCAGCAACAGCCCGTGCCCGCGACTGTTGACAAGGCTCAGGTGCAGGTCCAGTCCGCGCTGGCTGCGTTCGAACAGCCGCGCCAGTTCATCGTTGGGCTGGGTCAGTTCAAAGGCATAGAGGCATCCGGACAGGCCGTGTTGCTCGACGTCCACCAGCGAACGCTTGAGCTGGCGGGTGAAGTGCTGGGCATCGGCGTTTTCCAGCTGCAGCACCTGTGAGTCAGGGTGCAGCAGGTCGGCGATATGCCCCGCCAGCAGCGCCAGCAGGCTGAGGGTGCGCTCCTGGAAGGCAAAGAACGGCATCTGCCGCACCGCGAGGATCGCCAGCACCCGCCCCTGGGTGTCCACCAAGGGAATACAGGCCTGCAGCGACGACACCGAAGCCTGTCCGCCGCTGTCGAGCAGTTCTTCACGCACACTCACCAGTTCTTCACGCTCCAGGCACAAGCGCACCAGCAGGTCCTTGTTGTCCAGGGGGCCCATGGTCCCGGTGGAGGCCAGCAAGGTCAGGGTCGGTGGTGCGCTGCCGGCCTGCTCCACACGGTACAGCCCGGCCACTCGCAACGAGCCGTACTGGCCCAGCAGGGTCAGCACCGGCTCGGCCAGCAGGGTCAGCGAATCATCGCCATTGGGCACCGCACGCAGGCGCTCGCGCAGGCCCAGCAACGAACTGCGCAGGCTCTGGTCGCTGCCGGCCAGGCGCTGCTCCAGGCGATCATGGGACACCCGCAGGATCTGGTGCGCCCGGGTGAAATCGTCGAGCCGGTACTGGCGATACTCGTTGGCCATCTGCAAGCGCAACAGTCGTCGCTCCCACAGGTCGCGCACCTCGCCGACGAGCATGCCGCAGACCAGCACGCCGACAATGTAGGACGGCGCGATCTGCGCGTAACCCGCCAGCCCCGACTGACGCAGAATGAAGAATGCCGCCACCAGCAGGCTGGCGCTGATCAGGCCGCGGACAAACCCGTAGCGCACGCCCAGCAACAACGGCGCCAGCACTGACCAGGGAAACTCGCCCTGCACTTGCAAAGGGTCCTGTGGCGCCAGCCACAGTCCCACGCCGATGACTAGAGCCGTCACCAGGAATGTTTCCAGCCATGACGCCGGACCGCTGGCGCGGGGCGCCAGCGCGTAGTCCATGTGTGGAGAGCTCATGACAGTTACTCGATCCTAAGGCCACCGACAAGCTTGTCGAGCACCTTCTGCGCGGCGCCAGCCAGGCTTTCGCGGGACCAACCGGCGCGGGCGCCGCTATTGCTCCAGAGCACTTTGCCGGTGCCCGCCTCGACCACCCGCAGGCTGATGCCCACCGCCGGCTCGCCATCCAGGCCATTCTTGTACTGCCACTCTTCAACGCTGCCGGACACCACATAGTCGAGCTTCTGCTCACGGGCCCAATCCATGGCGCCGGCCAGACGCTCGTTGTCGTCGAGCAGGGCCTGCTCGCCCTGCCCCGGCGCGCCGCTATAGACCTGGGGTTGCAGGCCGCGGCTGCTCAGCACACTCAACAGAATCTGCTCACTGCGCTCCCCGGCCTGGGGCGTCTGGGAATAGTTGACCAGCGGCAGCACGCCCCAACGCGCACTCTTCGACAGCTCAGGGCTGTCTTGACCGGTAAAGCTCGTGCAGCCGGCCATCAGCAAAGCGGCCATCGCCAGACTCACGCAACGAATGGATTGCATAAGGTTCACTCCTCTTTTAATTCCATGATCAGCGTCCGAAACGCACGCTGTAGCTGACACCTGCGGTGCCGCCGGACTGGCCAGTTCCGCCTTGAGGCGCCGACTGGTAGCCGAAGGTCACTGCCAATTCGTCATCCCCTATGACCTCGGTGCCGATACCGGTACTGATGGCGTAGTTGATGGTGTTGTCGGTCCACTGCCAGCCGGAGCTGACGTCCACCAGCCAGGTGTACTGCCCACGTGTGCGGTTCAGTGCCCCCGGGAAGCCACGGCGCCACGAACTGCCAAAGAACAGTTGGCCGTAGCGTTTCTGCAGCAGGGTCTGGCTGTTGATCTGGTTCGGATTGTCGAGTTCGGCCCCGATCAGGTCGATGCCTCCGCCCAGGGTATTGGCCAGGTTGGGCAGCGAGCGGTTGTTCAGGCTGTTTTGCTGGTAGTCGATACCGCTGCGCAATTCCCAGTTCGGCCCCTCGAACTGCAAGGTGTGGTCGAACTCGATCTTCAACGCCTGGCCACTGCCCAGGTCGTCGCCACTGCGGGTCGAGAACCAGCGCTGGGCCAGGCTCCAGGACAACTGGTCACGGGCCGAATAGCGATGCCGGCCGCCGACCCAGACATCATCCTGTCGGCCGAAGGTGCGCATGTATCCGCTGTCCTCGTTCTTGCGATGCCAGTCGGCGCCGACGTCCAGTTCGTTGCCGCTGTCCACCTGCCAGGTGCGGCTGGCGCCCAGGCCGTTGCGGTCATCGTCCTTGCGCAGGCTGCTGTCGAAGATCAGCTTGTAGTTGCCGTTCTCCAGTTGCCGCTGCAAGGTCAATTCGGTGTTGGTCTCATTGCCCAGGCGCGATTCATCGAGGACATCGCCACTGTATCGGCCCTGCTCCAGTACCAGCTTGGCGTACCAGTTGTCGTTCAAGTAACGCGCCGCGGTGAGGCGTGGGCCGTTGAACACCAGTCCGCCGTAGTCCTGGCGGTCCCAGGCGATTTGCACACCCTGGGGCGTACGCTCGGTCAGCTCGATGGCCTGGCGCCGCAATTGCTCACGGAGCGCCGCTGGCTGGTCCTCGCCCAGCGCCGACAGGTCCACCGCCAGTGCTTCGCCGCTGCGCCCCAGGCTGTTCAGGGCCTCGGCCTGCTGCGCCGGGTCCAGATCGCCGCTGGCCACCAGTCGTTCCAGGGCCTGGCGGTTGTTGCCGCGCAGGGCTTCCTGGATCTGCTCGTAGCGACTGATTTTCAGGCCGCGGGCGCGAGCCCAGGCCAGCCATTCATCCTTCTGCGCCGACTGATTGATGTCGTCCAGGCGTGCCAGCATCTGGTCGAACCACAGCTGCAGCATCGGCTTGGAGCCGTCCTGCCATTGCATCGCCTTGTTCTGCGCCTTGCGCGACGAGTAGCTGCTGGCCACCAGGCGCAGCCAGGTCGCATAGCCCTGGGGCGTGGCGCGGATCTGTTCAGGCGTCACTTCGCGATTGAGCTTGAGCCGCAAGCGCTGGGCCGAGTCGGCATAACCTGCGCCTTCCAGGGCATCGGCGTAGGCTGCCTGGACCATCCAGTCCTGAGGGTTGGCCTGCAGGTAGAGGCGGTACCAGGCCAGGGCCTCGGTATTGCGCCCGAGCAACTGACTGGCCGCGGCAAACGGCAGCCACAGGGTGCTGTCACCACGGGCCAGGGAGCGCCATTGCTGCAACAGCGGCTTAAGCTCGCCGGTGCGACCCAGGTCGACATACAGCCACATCAGGCGTTCGCGGAAGGTGTTGTCATCCGGGAAGCGGCTCAAGCCCAGGCGATACAGGCGCAGGGCCTCGTCGGTGTGGCCCTGCTGCACCGCCAGTGCACCGCGGGCGGCCAGGACCTGGGAGCGGTCGGAGGCATCCGGGTACTGATCGGCTTCCTTGAGCAGGTCGACCACCAGTGGCCAGTCCTGAAGCTCCTGGGCCAATTGCAGGGCCGCAATCAGGCGCTGCGGATTGTGCTCCCGGCGCCAGCTGTCGACGGTCAACTGCAAGGCCTTGCGCGGATCGCGGACGCGATAGAGAGCGATCAATTCACTCTCGTCACCGCTATTGAGCGAGCCCTTGATGGCCAGCATCTTCTCCAGTGCCAGTTGCAGTTCATCGTCCAACTCCAGGTCCCAGGCCAGGGCGGCACGGGACTGCCAGTAGTTGAGGTCGTCGATCTTGTTGCCGTCGACTGCGGTGATCACCTTCCAGGCCGACTGGCTGTCAAACAGCTTGAGGTGGTTGTTGGCCCAGTCCACCCGCTCGGTGCTGGTCAACGGATAAAGGCCGGCGAAGCGCTTCCAGACCACCAGCCGCTCCGGGTACTGCTCGGTGTTTTCCAGGTTCTGCAACAGGCGGACCCAGGCCAGACGGTGTTTCGGGTATTTGGCGACATAGCGGCGCAGCCACTTTTCCCCCTGCTCGGGCGTGCCCCGAGATTCTTCGGCGTACACCAGGGCATCGAGCTCGATATTGCTCAGGGCCCGGGTCTCCATGATCCCCGCCAATAGCGGAATGCCCCGGTCGAAATCGTAGGTCTGCATCGCCAGGCGCCAGGTGTGCTCGAACTCGGCCGGGTTGTGACGCAGCTTGCTCAGGCTGATCCAGTAGCCCAGCGCCGAGGCCGAGTCGCCCTGCCATTCGGCAAGATGGGCCATCTGCTCCAGCAGCAGCGGATCATCCGGGTGCAGTTCAAGCAGTTGCGTGCCCACTGCATGCGCACCTTCGAGGTCGCCGAAGGCCAGGCGCTGCTTGAATTCCTTGGCCAGGATTTCCGGGCTGTCGGGCTGCAATTTGCGCCAGGCGCTAAAGAATTGTTCGGCCAGGTCCGGGCGGTTGTGCGCTACCGCCACATCGACGCCCTGGTCAAGCAGTGCCGGGTCCAGTTCCCCCGGCTGGGCAGCCAACTCCCGGGCCAGCAGCTCGGCGGCCTCGTCGCCGCGATCCGCGGCCACCAGGGTCTTGAAGGCTTGCTCAAGCAGCGGGCGACGGGCTTCCGGCGTCTGGCTGGCGTCGAGCAATTGCACATAGAGATCGGCGGCGCGCCCGGGTTGCTCGCTGGCCTGGTACCACTTCGCCGCCTCGGGCAGCCATTGATCGCGCTGCTTGGGATCGCGGCGCGCCAGTTCGGTATAGACATCCGCTGCCAGTCCCGGGGCCTGGGCACTCAGGGCCAGCGTCGCCAGGCGCTCGAGCTGCGGGCTGGGCAGTGTCTTGTAGTCAAAGGCCTTGAAGCGCTCGGCCAGGGCCTGCAACGCTGCGCTGTCGGTGCTGTTGTTCAATGCCAGGGCATCGAGCTGCAAGCGGTAGTAGGCCTTCAGCGCGGGATCGGGCTGTGGCCACTGCGCCAGGTGTTTTTCCGCTCTCGAGTAATCGCCCAGCTGAATCAGCAGGTCGAGCAACTGGGTGCGCAACTCGTTGTTGTCCGGGTGGGCCGCCAGCAGCACCTCGGCATAGCTGGCGGACACTTCGTCCGGTTGGCCGCCCTTGGGACGGAACGCATCTTCGTTGCGATAGGTCGCCCACAGCAGCACGCCGACGACAATCGCCACCAGCAGCAATGCCCAGGGATTGAGCAGCCGCGCGCGTGGGGCCTTAGTTGCAGAAGAGTTGGGCATCACTCACCTGCTTCATGGGAAGTTGGAAATGCCACAGGCCCTGCTCGGACTTGCCGGCATAACGTTGGCCCTGGACCTCGACCCGACAGGCGCTGGCCGAGCGCACCGAAAACTCCAGGTTGAATTGACCGGCAAAAGAGAACGTCACCTGTCGGTCGCTCACATAACGCCAGTCCCGCAGGGGAATGTTCGCCAGCTCCAGTGCCGGACGTGGATCACGCTCAGGGCGCAGGGCCAGCAGCGCATGCTCGCGGCTCAAGGCCACATAACGCCCCTGAGGCAGATCGCGGACCCCCGCTACGCCCTGGGAACGGCCAAGGTCCGGCCAGCCCAGCGCCGGGTCCAGGCGCAGGGTGCGCAAGCCGTCCATGCCGCGAACCTGCCAGTCACCGTTGACGGTGCGGGCCAGGCTGGCCTGGTACAAACCATGGACCCGATCGAGGTAGTCGCTCATCCACAAGGACATGGGCTGCTGGCCACGCATGAACTGGTAAATGTCGGTCATGGCCTTGATCGACGCCTGTTTGGTCCCCGAATAGAAGTGGTAGTACAGGTGAATGCCCCGCAGGCGCCGTGGGCTGTCGGTCAGCTCGAAGGTGTCGATCACGTCGCGAAAGCCGTAATACGGACCTTTCCAGAGGTTGGTGTACATGTTCTCGTTGATCACCGGTGCGTAGTACTGCAAGCCGCCTTTGGTGGGACGCAACAAGGGGTACAGGCCGGTCAGCGACGAATTGGCCTTGGTCAGGATGGTCTGCCCGCCGTTGACGTTTTTCAGTCCGGCGTCGTAGGCCAGCTTGATGGTCTCGGCGCTGGGCAGCGCATCCCCCGGCCAGAAGACCAGCTTCACCGGTTTTTGTGCGGTGGTCAGGCGGCTATTGATGTAGTCCCGCGAGCCAAGGATCTCGCGCTTGTAATCCAGGTTCTTGTACCCCGGGATATTCAGGCGCAGACCGTATTCGGCGTGGAAATCCTCGTCCTTCTTGGCCTTCTCCGGCTGCATGTAGAACGGGTGACTGTAAGTGTGAGTGGCCACCTCGACCTTGGGGTCGGCAAAGATCTCCTGGGCGATCGGCTCCAGTTCCCTGGCGAGGAACGGCGACATGCCCTTGGGGCCGATTTCCCCTTCGATGATCGACACCGAGGTCAGGTACGGGTTGGGACGAATGTAGTCATCCAGCACCTGGCGCCCGGAATACGGGGTGCCGCGCACTTCGGCATGGGAGGGAAAGCCATCGCCGTCGATATGCACGGTGGCGATCCGCCGGCCGTTCTCGGTGGTGGTGTCCGGGCGCGGTTGCGCCGGCAGACGCAGGGCCTTCTGGATAAAGGCGAAGGGGTCGAGAATCCAGCGGCTGCGCTCGACGTTGGCCTCCACCACATAAGGTGCCAGGGCCATGCCGCCCCAGCTGCCGATGGCCACGGGGGCGTACTTGCCACCCTTGTCATCCCCCAGCAACAGCGCCGGTTTCGGCCCATCGGGCAGCAGCGTCACTCGGGTCAATTCACGGGTACGGGCCACCACCGGTGCTTCGAAGCCACCGATCAGCGACTTGTCCTGGCTCAGCACGTGCAGTGCTCCACGGGCCCCCGGCGCCGCGAGGTTCAACCCCAGGCGCTTGAGTAATGCGCGATCCTCGATCGGCAGCCCGGCCATGATGGCCAGCGGCACCTGTTCGTCCAGGCGCTGGCCAAGCCAGCTATTAAAGGCACGACTGTCCTGGGGCGGGCCGCTGGTCATCCACAGCACCACCCCGGCGTAGAGGCCGGCGAAGCTGTAGGACGGCAGACTGTCATCGGCCGGCAGGTAGTCGACCCGATAACCCAGGTATTCCAGCAGGCCGCCCAGCATCCGGTGTCCGGCGTGATCGTAGAGTTCGCCCTCACGCGGGTCGTAGAGCATGGCGATGCGGCGCGGCTGCACTTCCACGGTGCTCATGCTGATGGCATTGAGGTCCGGGGTGGTGACCACCGGGATAAAGCCTTCCTGACTCAATTGGCGCACCAGCTTGCGCGCCTCTTCACGACGGTTGGGCGGCAAGTAGTCGATGGCCACCAACGGAATGTTTTTCGCACGCAGCGGCTTGAGCTCGCCTTCGAGCCAGTTGCGATCGGACTCGGAAACCGGGCGATAACGCTTGGCCGAGGCGTCCCAGCCGGCGTGGATCGATTCCACGGCCACGGCCGAGGCGACACCATCGAGCTCGCCCAACACCTCGAACCCCCGGTTGAAGAACAGCTTGAGGTTCGGCTGGCGGCTGTGCAGTTCCCGCAGGAACGAGGCCAGAGCCTGGCGTTGCGGTTCGCGATTGGCTTCGGGGAGCAACTGAAAACTGTCCAGGGTATCGAGGAACAGACCGGCATAACCCTGGTCCTGCAACGCCTTGGCACGCTTGAACAGGTGTTCGCGCCAGGCCGGTGTGGCGATATCCATCACCTGGCTGTTCCACGCCTTGTTGCGGGTGGCGCTGGCCCCCTTGCTCAAGGCTTCCTTGTCCAGTGCAGCGCGATCACCGTCGAACTCACCCACCGACAGGTAGGCGAACGGCTGGCTGCCCAGCTTGCGCAAAGTGGCGACATCCCCGGGGGCCATATGGCCGGGTTCGACCACCGCCCATTCGAACTGCGCCAGCTCCGGCAGCGGCGGTTGCTCGGCGTACCAGAAGCCGACGCTGGCGGGAGCTGCCGGTGCGGCCTGCACCAGCGAATTCGTGGCACACAAGGCTAATGCAGTAAACAGACGCCGTACCACTGTGCAGACACTCCCCCGGCGAAACTCCATGTCCATAACTCACTCTTCAAGTAGATCAATCCGCACAACATCAAACTCTCAAGCGCCCTCAAGCGGGCCCCCGCAAGACCAGGAAGCTAAAGACTGCGGTAGAGCCGGGCCAGGCCTTCGGTCAGGCTGGTTGGCGTCCCCAGGTCGAAGCGCTCCAGCAAACGCCGGTTGTCAGCCTTCGAATGACGGATATCGCCGGAACGGGCCGCCCCATGGCTCACGTTCAGTGGTTGGCCGCTGATCTGTTCCAGCGCGGCAATCAGGTCGTTGAGCGAAGTCACGCCACTGAGGCCGACGTTGGTGGCATCCACTGCAGGTGTCGGGCGTTCGAGGCCCTGGACCAGGATCTTCACCAGGTCCTCGACATAGACAAAGTCGCGGGTTTGACCGCCGTCACCGAACACGGTGATGGGGCGTGCGCTCTTGGCCCGTTCGCTGAAGATGCTGATCACGCCGGAGTACGGCGACGATGGGTCCTGGCGCGGGCCGAAGATATTGAAAAAGCGCAGGATGACCGGCTCCAGGCCATGCTGACGACGGTAGAAATCCAGGTAGTACTCGCTGGCGAGCTTGTCCGCCGCATAGGGCGTAAGGGGAGACTTGGGCGTGTCTTCGTGTATCGGGGTGCCCTCCCCGTTATTGCCATAAACCGCCGCACTGGACGCAAACACGACTCGGCGGATACCGGCAGCGACCATGGCCTCGCACACTCGCAGTGTGCCGATGAAGTTGCTCTGGTGAGTACGCACCGGGTCTTCGACCGAAGCCTGGACCGATGCAACAGCTGCCAAATGCACCACCGCACCACAGCCCTGCATGGCTTCCGCCAGGGTCGCGGCCTCGGCGACATCGCCGACCACAAGCTCCAGCGCCGCATTGTCCATCGGCAAATTGCTGACCTTGCCGGTAGAAAGGTCATCCAGAACCCGGACCCCATAGCCTTTGGCCAATAGCGCATCGACCAGGTGGGAACCGATAAAGCCCGCGCCCCCTGTCACCAGTATCCGTTCAGTAGACATAGATCATCCCGAAGAAAAATATCGCTGCTGCGCCGTTTGAAGCTAGCACACCCACTGAATACGCCATGGCTATCAGCCCCTATGGCCAGTATTTCCCTGGGTACTTGCTCTCTTTCAAAGGCTAAACCGCCTTTTTGGCAGAACTTTCGAAACGCTGACGTCAAAAAAACATCAATAGAATCAAGCGCTCAGGGCCGGGATACTGGGATAAAAATGCCATTGCGTCAATATTGCGTCGATTTATTATTTTTTCAGTTACACGGTCAAAAATAGGCCAATATATTGACGACTTGGGGTTTCAAGGCTCTGGATCAAGGCGATCAGCCCTGAGGGTGATGGCCCAGGGGATCATCACAACGGGTTGGGGGGGAAATTAAATCACTCACCAGGGGCAGAATCACCACGAAGCGACTGCCTTTGCCACTGCCTTCGCTCATGCCTGTCACCGTTCCGTCATGGGCTTCAACCAGTTCGCGCACCACCGTCAGGCCGATACCCAGGCCGGCGCCATTGAATCCGATCGCATGGGCGTCCTGAATGAAGGGTTCGAAGATAAACGGCAGGGCTTTGGCAGAAATGCCAATACCGTTATCGCAAACCGTCATGTGCACGACGTCGCCCTGAGTGCTGACCGTCAGCGTCACCTGCCCCTCTGCCGGGGTGTATTTGGCAGCGTTGCCCAACAGGTTGCCGAGGATCTGTTTGAGGCGCACCGGATCACCGTCGACCGGCAACGGGTCATCCGGTCATCCGGTCGCTGGGCACTGAAGTGCAGATGCCGTGCATTCATCACCGGTCTACAGGTCTCGATGGCGTCATCGACAACCTGCCTCAGGTCCACCACACGGCGATCCAGATGCAGCTTGCCGGTGCTGACCCGGGAGACATCCAGCAGATCATCCACAAGCCGCGACATATGCTGCACCTGGCCTTCGATCAATGCCTGCATTCGCGGCAGTTCTTCACTGGGGACCCGGGCCAGGCGCCCGGCAATCATGCTGATGGGGGTGAGCGGATGGCGCAGTTCGTGGGCCACCAGCACAAGGATGTGCCGCTGTTGCTCCAGCAGTTGCTCGGCCGTGGCCTGCAGGTGTTGCGCGCTGAGCGCTGCAATCACCAACTGTTCATTGGCTTCACGCATCTCCAGGTTCAACGGGTGCTCTTGCTGGGTACGCAAGGCTTCCTGCGCGTTGGATTGCGCCAGCAGGATTGCCTGCACCAGTTGCTGATTGGCCTCGATCAACTGCTCGATGTACTGGTTATCGACGAGCCGGGTGTTGGCTTCACCCAATTCATTTTGCAACGACGCCAGTACCGCGCGCGCCTGGACGATCTTCTGTCCGAGGAGGAACAGTTCGCGTGCCGCCGTGGCGGCCTGGTCAGTCTTGCCATTGACCTCGTCCATTTTTTTTACTCACACCTCACCTTTGTCCAAGTATTTGCGGGTGGGACGGCCGCCGAGCAGGCCTTCCTGATCAGGCAGCATTTCGCCGATCTGCAAGCCGTCATCATCAATGCGGTACAGGCGCAGCTCATCCGAATGAGCGCTGGCCCGCACCTTGACCACCGCCATGATGCGCTGCAAACGGCTTTCCACTTCGATGTAGCGCTGGACGATGATGGCATCGGTGAGAAACGCCGTACCGTAGGGGCTGAAGCGTAGGTCGGTATAGCGATCTTCCAACTCCGAGGTCATCAGCACGGTGATACCGGCGCTGGTCAGCGCGGTGACCATCCGTGCCAGTGACTCACGAAAATCCTCGCGAAAGGTCGGCGCCAGGGCCAGTTCGAAACCGGACAGTGAGTCCACCACCACCCGGGTCGCCTTGATCCGGGTGATCTCGGTCAGCAGTAGATGGACTATTTCATCGATCGACAAATCAGCGGCCCGGCTGTCCACCAGGCCAACCTGGCCACTCTGGATCAAGGCGGCCAGGGTGGGGTTTTGTGAGTGGTTGGGCCGTTGCTCGAACACCGCAATCACGCCGGTTTCACCGTTGCGCGCGCCTTCGGCGAGGAAGGTGGCCGCCAGAATGCTCTTGCCCGAGCCCGACGGCCCGGCAACCAGCAGCGAATAGCCCTGCGGCAGTCCGCCACCGAGCATGTCGTCAAGGCGCGCAACCCCCATCTTCAGGCGTTTGATGGGGAACTCCAGTGGCGTTTCAACGACGCTGGTGGCCGCCGGTGCAAAGACCCGGACTCCCGAGGTGGCGATGCGAAAGGTGTGCAGCCCCGGCAGCGTCGGTTGGCCGCGCATCTTCATGATTTCCATCTTGCGCACCATGGAGTTGCGCTGAACGCTCTGGCGCAACCAGATCAAGCCGTCGGCAACGGTGAACACCGGGTTGGTGTCGGTTTCATTGAAGTATTCACCGATAAGGAAGGTGGTCGCCTGCCACGTGGTCATCAACATACCCAACTGCTGGACGAACAGCGGCAGATTATTGTTGGGGTTGTCCTGGGTCTGGCTTGCCAGCACCACCGAACGGAAGGAATCGACGAACACCAACCCCGGCGAGTGAGCCTGGACCTCGCTGACGATGCGCCGTAGCACCTCATTGAGGTCGCCGGCCTGGGTGTCGTCGGCCAGGTTGATGTAGTGAATCGACTGGTTGATCGCTGCGCTATCGAAAAAATCGAACTGTTGCTGATACCGGAGCATCTTCAGCGGCGGCTCCCCGAGCACCGTAAAGAACAGCGCCGGACGCTCCGGCGTCGCCAGGGCAAACATCATCTGGTGAGCCAAGGTGGTCTTGCCGCAGCCCGGCGGGCCGGCGATCAGGTTGAACGAAAACTCCGGCAATCCTCCGCCCAGCACCTCGTCCAGTCCTGGCACGCCAGTGGCCAAGCGGTTGATCGTGACTTTGCTGCTCATGGCGTATGTTCCTGCGAGGGGGGATCGCTCAAGAAAGGCTCCCACACGCCACTCAGCAAGCGTGCAGTGAGCGAGGGGCCAATCAGCGTGGTCAGCAATTCGTAGAAGGTGGTGAGCATCACTTCACCGAAAAACAGCGCCTCGGCCGGGCTTTGCTCAATGAGTACCGACTTCAGGGCCGCCAGGTTCAACTCACCCTGGAGCCCGTCATAGAGGCCGGCCAGGCGCGGTTGCGCCGAGGTACACAGATGAAGACTGCGGCAGTAAAGAGCAGCAAGCCCCTGTTCGCCGATGATCGGCGTAAGGGCGCTGCTCATACCCTGCAAGGTCGAGACAATCGCCTGGGCGATGCTGGCAATGTCAGCCTGAGGGCCAACACTTCGCGCCAGAGAAGCTACGATCTGGCGGCTCTCTTCGCTTAGCGTGGACATGATGGGCTGATAGTGGGTGGGAAGAGTTCGATAGTACACCCTATATCCGCGTATAGAAGCGCTATTGGCTGCGGCCCCGTTCCGGCCCTTACAAACAGGGCTCCGAGGCCCGACTTTCGAGAAACAGCGTCCAGGCCTCATAAGCCTGTTGGTGCCTGCGGGTTGCGTTCGCCCACTCAGGCCCGCAGGCCTGTCGTGCGGAAACCAGCATCATCATGCTCGTCGTTGCGGCATCCAGCTCAAGTAGCAGCTTGTACGCTTCAAGCCGGAAATCGTCGTCGGATTTCATGGTTTTTCCCTGGTGGCGACCCATCTGCACGAAGAAATCTTGTCCCTTCTGCCGTTGAGTGCCTGCAAAACCACTAGTTCAAATCGATGCTGTTCGGGGATCCGGCGCCAACGGCAGCAGCTGCAGATCCCTCACTGCCATCACCGACACTCTCAACGTCCTGGTTGAGTAAACCGGAGCCGACTCCAGCGGCGGCCTCACCCTGGAGAATTTCCAGCAGGAAATCGCTCAAAAACCTGTACAAAACAAGACTTCATGTACAAATATAAATCATGAATTTTTGACTGTTAGAGCAAGGAGCCAGACCGGCTGTGGCATCTGTCTGCGTGAGAAACACAATGAGCGATTCCCTGAACACGAACGTCCTGAGCGATGTCCTGACGCCGGCCGAAAGCGGCCAGCTGTTTGCCTGTGATGGCGAGCGTCTGCCGTGGTAGCCGTCTCCTCTGCCGGCCGGCTGGGCCTGGTGCTCGGCGACCAGTTGTCGTTCGACCTGGCAATGTTCGAGGCGCTGGACCCAGCCTGCGACGCCCTGCTGATGGCCGAGGTCGACAGCGAAGCGCGTTATGTCCGTCATCATCCGCAGAAAATCGTGCTGGTCTTCAGTGCCATGCGCCACTTCGCCGAGCGCCTGCGCGAGCAAGGCTGGCGGGTGATCTACGTGAAGCTGGACGATCCCGACAACAGCGGCAGTCTCCCGGGCGAGCTGCGGCGCTGGCAGGCCGCCCTTGGCGTGGATCAGGTGCATGTCACTGAGTGCGGCGAATGGCGGCTCGAACAGGCGCTGCGCGATTGCGGCCTGCCCATGACCTGGCATGTGGACCGACGTTTCCTCTGCTCACGGGAGCAGTTCCGCCACTGGGCCGCCGCTCGCCCGTCGTTGCGCATGGAGTTCTTCTACCGCGAGATGCGCAAGCAAAGCCGCCTGTTGCTGGAACCCGATGGCCGCCCCTGCGGCGGCACCTGGAATCTCGACGCCGACAACCGCAAGGCCCTGCCCCGCGGCCTGCGCGGGCCCTTTCAGGCCCGCTTCGGCCACGACCGGATCACCCGCGAGGTGCTGCAGCTGGTGGGCCAACGCTTCAGCGATCACTACGGCGACGTGGAGCATTTCGACTATCCGGTGACTCACGAGCAGGCACAGGAACTCTGGCAGCATTTCCTCGACTTCTCCCTGGCCGCCTTCGGCGATTACCAGGACGCCATGGCCGAGGGCGAGCCCTTTCTGTTCCACGCGCGCATCAGTGCGGCGCTGAATATCGGGCTGCTGGATGTGCGCCTGCTGTGCCGTGATGTCGAACGCGCGTACCGCGAGAAACGGGTTGCCCTGAATGCCGCGGAAGGGTTTATCCGCCAGCTGATCGGCTGGCGCGAATATGTGCGGGGGATCTACTGGCTGCGCATGCCTGAATACGCCGAACTCAACGGTTTGGGCAATACCCGGGCGCTGCCGGAGTTCTATTGGAGTGGCGCCACCGACATGCGCTGCATGTCCCAGGTCATAGGGCAGACCCTGGAACTGGGCTATGCCCACCATATCCAGCGGCTGATGGTCACCGGCAACTTCGCGCTGCTGGCCGGGATTGCGCCCAAAGCCATCTGCGACTGGTACCTGGCGGTCTACCTGGATGCGTTTGATTGGGTCGAACTGCCCAATACCCTGGGCATGGTGATGCACGCCGACGGCGGCTACCTGGGCTCCAAGCCCTACTGCGCCAGCGGTCGCTACATCCAGCGGATGTCCGATTACTGCGGCGGCTGCCGCTACCGGGTGGACCAGGCCACCGGCACCGATGCCTGCCCGTTCAACGCCCTGTACTGGCACTTCCTGATGCGTCACGAAACACAACTGGGCGGCAATCCACGCTTGGCCATCAGCTATCGCAACCTGCAGCGCATGGACGAGCCACGCCGGGAAGCCATCTGGCAACGCGGCGAGGAGCTGCTGGCGCGTCTGGATGCAGGGCAAGCCCTATGAAGAAATCCGAACTGCCAAGAAAGGACTGCGCCGCGTGCGGCCGGCCCTTCACTTGGCGAAAACGCTGGGCCCGTTGCTGGGACCAGGTGCGTTGGTGTTCCGAACGCTGTCGGCGGACCGCCCGCGCCAGGACGCAATGAGCCTCAGGGGCGGATTACAGACAGTCTTGTGCGGTCTGTTCGAAGCTCGACGGGGCGAAGCTGGAGGCCAGCAAATGCCGCTCATAGAGGAATACCTTGCCACCATTGGGCGCCTTGTAAGCCTCCAGCACGTTGTCCGCTGCGACTTTGCTGGTGACCACGATCCGGTAGCCGCGCTGTGATTGCGAGACGCTGGCCGTCTGGGCGCGGCTCTGCAGTTTGGGGACCACACATTCGGCGTATTCGGCCGGGGTCTTGTGGGTCTGCATGACCAGGGTCGGGTCGTTCGGTGCAGTTGCGCAGCCGGCCAGCAGCAAGGAGGCCAGGGTCATGGCGGGAATCAATGGAAGGCGCATCGGTGAAGTCCTGAAATAAAGCCGGGTTCGGTGCGCAAGGGGTCGGCGTCACGGGCGCCGCCCTTGCGATCAAGGTTTTTCGTCGGGGGCAATTGTCCATGCTTATCGACCCGGGCAGAACTTGTGTTGCTTGATTGTCACTATTGCTTGAACCAATAGTTGTGCCCCGTGCAGACTGGCTGACAGCCGAACTACAACTAAAAAAAGGATTTGCATGTGAGAACTTTTGATCTGATCCGTGATGCCGTCCTGCCGGAATTTCGCGAGCGGGTGGCCGACTATCTGGTCGAGTATGAAAGTGTATTGCGTGACAACAGCACAGAACCGCAGACGCTGCAGGCGGTTGCCTATCAACTGCGCGGCTATTTGCGTGGCCTGAACACCACTCGGGTGCTGGGAATGGCTGACTGGGAAGAGCTGGACCGGCGGGTGGTGGCGTCCTGGCTGACCCTGGACGCCGGTGAAACCCTCGAATAACCCGGGTTCTCAGGGTGCCGGCGGCGCACCCTTGCTGGCAGCGAGGTAGGCGGACAAACGCTTGCCCATTTCCTCTCCCAGGGCTTGCAACCCGCTCATGGGCCGCACCATGACCTCGAATTCGACAATCTTGCCGCTCTCGTCAAAGCGGATCATGTCGATGCCCTTGACCTGTTTGTCGCCGACTCGCGCGCTGAACTCCAACACCACGTTCAGGCCATCAGCGCTGGCCAGTTCACGGTGATAGGCGAACGCCTCGAAAACATTGAGCACCGTGCCAAGGATGGTCGCCACGACCTGGGCCCCCGGGTAGGCGGTATGGGCCATGGGCGAACGAAACACCACCTTGGAGTCCAGCAGTTCGGGCAAGTCACCCAGGTCTTGCCCGGCGACCATGGCGTGCCAGCGTTGCAAGGATACGGCGGCCTGGGGTTGCAGTTTCAGTTCTGACATAGGGGGGCTTCCTTGAGTGGTCTTGTTGTTGTGGGACCCAGGCTACGAGCCAATCTTAGCGCCGTCAAGATTATTGCTCATGATAAGATTCCGGCGTTTTTTTGCCTTCCAGTCGAAGCCATTCAGGGCCTCCCAGACATGACCAAGCACTCCTCACGCTCCCGGGATTCCTACCACGTGGGCAATCTGGCACCGCAACTGCTCGATGCGGCCCGGGACATGCTCGAGGAAGTAGGCCCGACCAAGCTGTCGCTGCGGGCTGTTTCCGAGCGAGTCGGGGTCAGTGCCACCGCGGCCTATCACCATTACGCCAATCGCGCGGAGCTCATCGGTCACTTGGCGGCTCAAGGCTTTCACGAATTGGCCCAGGTGTTGCCCCGAGACAGTACCCAGAGCGGCCAGCAGAAATTGCGCGATGCCTGCCTGGCCTACTTCAGCTTTGCCCGCGCCAACCCGGCGCTGTACCAGCTGATGTTCGGCCCCGAGTTCGCCAACGGCCAGATGCCTCCAACATTGCTCGATGCCCGCAACCAGGCCTTTGGCGAACTGCGACGGATCATTGCGCAGATCCTCGAACTGGACATCGAACACCCCGAGGTCCGCCGGGCCGCCCTCGCCGGCTGGTCCTATACCCACGGCCTGGCATCACTGGTGATCCATGGCGTCCTGCACTTTCCTGCCGGCACCTCGGACCAGCGCTTCGTCGACAGCACCCTGCAAGGCTTCCTGCAACTGTTCCAGGCCGGTAACCGGACATGAAGAAGGCCATCGCCCGCTGTCTGTTCCGAGCGCTGGCGGATCGCCGGCCTGGATCGGTAACGCCCGCTGCCGGCCTGCACATAGTGGTCCCCCGGTGGGATGCCAAACTGGGCGATTCGATCGTCTCCTCGTTCTTCTTTCGCGAGGCGCGCAAGCTCAATGCCCGGATCACCGTGTTGACGGTGCCGGAGCTTGCGCCCTTGCACGTACAGGACTTTGGCGTGGACCGCATCATAGTCACCCAGGCCAATCCCGGGCTGCTGGAGCTGTGCAAGATTGCCGGGCAATTGGGCCAGGTGGATGTAGTGATCCATCTGGTGGGCCGGATTCAGCCGGCAGAAATCGTCTTTCTGCGGTTACTGCGGCCGTCGCGGGTCTACTCCTTCGATGACGAGCTGCGCTGCGTCAATCGCAAGTTCGGCGCCGCGACCCTGGGCCTGAGCTACGCCCAGTGCCTGGAGCGCGTGCTCGTGGATCTGGGAGCACGCGCGGTCGAGTCTCGGTACATCGTCCCGCTTCCCAAGCACTTCCAACCACCCGCCGCGCCGCAGATCCTGTTCAACCCCTATGGAAGCCGGGCGGACAAGAGCCTGTCCCAGGCCCAGTCGCTGGCACTGCTGCGCGCCATGGCCGATGCCTGCCCCGACAAGTCCCTGGGGATTCTCTGCAGCCCCGCCACCCGCGCAGACGCCGCGCAACTGGCGGCCGCCGTGGCCCGGAACAATGTGCATGCCCTCGAGGACCTGGCCACGCCCAGAGACGCTGCAGGGTACCTGCAACGCGCCCAGGTGGTGATCAGTGTCGATACCGCGATCGTGCACATGGCCGTCGGGCTGGGGACCCGGCTGATTGCCATTTACCCGGCCATGGGGGCCGAACACAATCCGTGGTTGCCACCGCCCGCGTCTTCCACCCTGGTGGTCTACAGCCAACAGGACGTAGCGCAGTACCGACGTACAGGCAGGAAGGACATGAACCGGTTTGCCATCCAGGAGGTGGTCGATGGCCTGCACAGGCTACTGGCCGACGCGCTTGATCCCGGCCCGCAACTCGTGCTCCAGGCTCGCATTGTTTCCGGCCTGGGGGTGGCCACCGGCACCCTGGCCCGCCAGCTGCCGCTGCTCAGCCGGGATTTTCCGGAAGTCGGCAGTTGCCACCCCGGAACCATCAACCTGGAGCTGCAACGCCCGCTGGTGATCAGTGCGCCCGATCACCGCAGCGCGCCCCTCGCCTGGACGCCCAGCGGTCGAACCACTGAAGTGTTCGACCTGCTGCGCATCGAGTTGCAGCTCGATCAACGCCCCCTGCGCATTCCTGCCTGGCTGTATATCGCCCACGGTTCTCCCCACCGGCAGACGCCGACCATCCATGAAGTGATTGCCCCACGCCTGGATCTGTCCGGTGTCTCCAGCTGTCGCGTCCACCTGCGCGCCAGTGCCGTGGCTGCGCTCGAGGCGTGAGCCCTGTCGCAGGCCCGTAACGGCATTACTGCTCGCAGCTCTGGATCAGCCGCTCGGTCTCCTCCAGCCAGTAGCCGGAATCGGGCTCGATATGCAGGAACAACCTGGCCAGTAACGTGCCGCCGGCCAGGAACTGCGCCACCGTCTCGATACGCTGGGCGGTGCGCTTGAAGTAGGTGTTGTAGAGCTTGAGCAGGGCCACGTCAGCCAGCAGGAAGTCGGCGACCGGCAAATCCTGGCGGTGCATCACCTCGCAGCTGGCGAAGTTGTACTGCGGGTGGTAGCCGGGGTCGACCACGGCGGGGGCAATGGGCACCAGCTCTTTGCTCCGGCGCTGCACGATGTCCTTGATGCCTCCCGGATTGCCCCAGTGATGAGTGCCGCCCGCCAAGGCGGCAGTCAGGGCCTCGGCCAGCAGCGCATTGCCCGGCTGTGAGGCGAACAGGCTTTCGTTGTACCAGTGCAGCCCGGGGCTGAGTCCATCCGGAAACAGGATGGGGGTTGGGTCACGCAGGAAGATACTGTCGGCATCGACCCAGGCACCGCCGTACTGGTGGACGTAGGCCATGCGGATCAGGTCGCTCTTGGCGACGATGGCCTCGATGCCCGCTGCCAAAGTGAAGGCCAGGGGCTCGAAGCCCCATGCCTTGCCGAGAATCTGTGGGTCAATGAGCCTGGCCGCCGTGGCGGGGGTCAGCAGCAGGAAGGCGTCGCCCAGTGCCCGCCGGATCGAAACCAGCCCCAGTGCAACGTAGGGCGGCATCGATTGTCCCGGGGCCGTCTCCCAGTAGCTCACATAGCGCACGGCACCGGAGTTCATCGGCGCACCGCCATGCCATTGGGGCTGAGCAACCCGGCTTCGGCCAGGTACTGCTTGAGCAGCGCCAGGGACGGCGCGCACTCGTCCTGCGCGAGGAACTCGTTGCCCAGGGCCGACTTGTACAGGCGCAGCCAATTGTCCATGGGCACCCTGGGCAGGAACCCAGCGAGGGCCTGCCGATTACTGGCGCAAAACAGCAAGCGCAACGTCCGCAGGATCGGTTGGTAACCGGCTTCGGACAGCAGTGCGGCCAGGGTCTCGTCCAATGCCTGCTTGATCACCACATGATTGAGCCGCTCTTCAATCGTGGCGTCCGCCAGGGCGACCCGTGGATCGATGGCCACCGGGTAGATCGCCTGGAACGACTTGGCGCCGTTGCACAGGGACTCGTACAGCACCTTGTCTGCCGTCGAACCGGTGACCAGCACATCGTCGCCAAAAATCACATGCACCCCGCTCCAGCGATAGAAATTCGCAGCGGGAATGACATGGTCCTGGACCAGATTCACCCGCTCACGCTCCTCGGTACTCAGGCTGGCGTAATTCTCGCAAGGCGGCGCAATCCGCGGGAGCTTGACGTTGATGATCGTCGGCAGCCCCATGTGCGCCAGCTTGACGTTGATCTCCTCCACCACCAGGTCGTACAGCACGTTTGCGGTGGACGGCACATTGCGCCAGCCGGTGGTCATCATCACCACGTTGTCGCCGCTCGCCTTGGCGCTGCGAAATAGCCGCGCCCAATGGGATTGGGGTTGGTCCAGTTGCTCGCACAAGTGCTCGATCAACCGCCACGCCAAGTAGCGGATGTCCTGCATGCTGCCGTACTTGGCCCGGCTGTAGGCCTGTACCAGAGGGGTGGCATCGGCGCCGCTGGCCATGTCGCGGAACGAACCCGGAGCGCCCGGCGACAGGCAGTTCAAGGCGTGGCCACCCAACACCGACACGTACTCCGGCATGTCGATCAGGTTGCGGGACAACAGGTCCGCGGCGAATGCTCGCAAGCCCAGCTTGACGTCCTGGGGACGGCACTGTGCCGACGCCTGACGGAACCGGCGCAACTGCAGATCGACAGGCAGAGCGTTCAGGGTGCTCCATTGAGCCTCGGTCCAGGTATCGGACAGGGTCGTCTCCATAGTCAGACCTCTCCCTTCATGTTGATGGCCATGGCGTCCCCAAGGGGCACGTCGATGCGCCGACGGTGCTGGAAATAGCTGATGCGCTGCAGCCCCAGGGGTTGCAGTGCGTGCAACAGTTCGCGGATGCCCTCACCAGCATCCCGAGGATCGTGGGCATCGGAGCCGACAGTGAAGGCCACGTCGTGTGCGATCAATTGCGGCAACAACAACCGTGACGGGTAGGACCACAGCCCCTGCACCTCGCACCCCGACTCAGGGTCCAGGCTCGATTTGCGCAGCCCCGAAGCATTCAATTCATAGGCCACGCCGTTGCGCGCAAAAAGCCCCAGCAGCGGTTCCAGTCGGCGCAGCACAACCTCCTCGGGCACGCCCCGCAGCAAGGTGTCGGCATGCCCCACGGCATCAAACAGGCCGCTGTCCAGCAGCGCCTCCAGATCGGCGAAATAACGATCGAGGAACGCCTGACCGGCCAGCCGGGGCAGTTCCCAGACCTTGACCATGGGCTCGCCGGGCACTTCGACGTAATGGATCGAACCTATGGCGAAGTCCAGTTCGTAGCGGTCCAGCAGTTCACGGTTGTAGACGTCGGAACCGGGCATGTAGTCGAACTCCAGGCCACGCAGGATCTGGATCTGCCCCTGATAGGTCTGTTGCGCCTGGAGGATATCGGCGAAATAACGGTCGAGTTCGGACAGCCGCAGGCGGTTGTCGCGGTCGACGGTAAAGGGTGCGTGATCGGTGATGGTGAGGATGCTCACCCCGGCCTTGATCGAGGCGCGAACCAGTTCATCCACCGTGCCGACGGCGTGCTTGGAATAGAAAGTGTGGCTGTGGGAATCGATCATGCGGGCACCAGTTGTTCGAGCAGGCCATCGTGGTTCGCCAGTTCCTTGACCAGCCAATAGGGATTGTTGGCCTTGGCCAGGATCGACTGCATCGGTTCCATCTTGTCGAAGCGTGCCAGCAGGTCGGCCAGGGGCTGGGTATACAGGGTGCGCACCAGTGGTGTTTCCCGCACATGGACGGCCAGTTGCTCCCAGCACACGCGGTCAAAATGCAGGTTGCCCAGGCGCTGGTTCTCGATGCCGTAGAGATAGACATCGCCATTGGGCTTGACGGTGACATCCATGCCGTTGCTCAGCGGTGGCTGGTTCAGACTACCGAAGGTGAAACGCTTGTTGATCTTGGCCTCGATGGCCTCGATGTAGTCGTGCAGGTTCAGATAACCCGGCGCAGTGTCCGCTGCCGGGTGTACCAGATTCTTGTAGTCGATGCCGAAGCGCCCGTCTGCCGTGACCAGTACATCCTCAAGAGCGTTGCGCGCCTCGATACTGCCGTGGATGCCCCACTGGGCCAGTTCGCTCAGCAGGTAGTCCCGGGTGAACTGGCGATCGGTGTCAATGGAGCGAAACGAAAACCCCAGGCCGGCCGGGCGCTGCTTGCGCAGGTAATCCAGGCTGAGGCCGTGGGCGCGCCATTTGACTTTCTCGATATGGTGGCTGTCGGCACTCAAGCGGATATTGCAGGTATCGCCGTTGCCCACCACGATGCGATTGGTGGTCTCGTAGAAGTCGAGCATCTTGTCGTGGGGAAAAAAACCACTGGTGATGAACTCGAAGCTCCTGCCGCCCTGGGACAGCCCGAGGATCTCGTGGAACACCTTGGCGTTGTTCAGAGGCTCGCCTTCGCCGCTGATGGAAATCCGTTTCACGGCGGGGGCATTGATCAGGGCCGCGAGGTTCTCCCGGGCCAGGGTCGAGAGTTCCATGCTCATGCCCGACTTGTGCTTGTCGGCGTACATGCAGAACGCACAGCCGATGCCACAGATCTGGGTGATGTCGATGTACAGCAGATGTCCTTGGAGGTCCATGCCTGTTGACTCGTTCCAATGGTTTGCAAATACCTGGCCCCAGGATCACGCAGATCCTGTGAGCAGGTCGTCAAGGGTCTTGCCGATGCCGGTCAGTACTGGAGATTGATCTGCAGTTGCTGAATCTGTACCGAGCGTGGGTGGATGATGTGGGTCAGCACCCTGCCCTCGCGCACGCTGGCCATTTCCGGGAAGTCCGCATAGCGGTCGTTGCTGATGACGTAGGCGCTCTCGTCGAATTCGGCGGCCGCCAGAATGGCTTCGTCGGCCTTGGCCTTGTCGTTCATCACCACCACGGTGGCGTTGGGAAAGGCCGCTTGCAGGGCGCCGTCGTCCATCTTCAACTGCTGGCGGATACCTGGATCGAACACCAGGGTCACTTTGTAAGTGGCGCACAGGTGGCTCACCAGCGCCTTGAGTGCCACAAGGCCGATAAAGCGCCGTTGGCCGTTCTCCATAGGTGCGTAACACAGGTTGTTGCCGTCGACGATCAGCGTGCCGATCTCGTTCTGCAGAAGACGGACCACGTCCCGCAGGCGCAGCTGCAGTTTGTCGGCATCCTGGGTCACCTTGCGCTGCTCGTACTTGAGGTCTTTGAGGAGGCTGCGCGGGCTGCTGTTACCCGAGCCAAAGTGCCGGGCGCAGGCTTCGTGGATCTGCGCGCGCTCCCGAGCGCTCTGGGCCTGATTCAAGGCCTCATAGAATGCGTCGGCCTCGGCAATGTCCCGTTCGAGGCGTTCCAGAGTGCTCTTGGCCCTCTGCCATTCGCGGGAAACCTGGCCGGCGGCGGCCTCCCAGCGCTCGCTGGCTTTGCGGGTCTGCTCGATGGTGAGCTTCAGTTGCCCCTGCTCATCGCGCAGTTGGGCCATCAATGCCTGGGCTTCCAGGGGGTCGAAGCTGCGGTAGCGCTTGAGGTCCTGCTCCAGACGCTGCTCCTGCGCACCGTGCTCGACGAGCTCGGCGCGAACGTCGATCAGGTTGCGTTGCAGCGCCTTGATCCGCACCGTCAACGTCTCCACCAGCCGTTTGGCGACACTGCGCTCGGTGGAGAACCAGTGGCCAGGATTGAATCCGGCGGCGGCCTGCTCCTGGGCACTGTCCAATTGGGTTTGATTGGACTTGAGCAGTTGCTCGAGTTGCCCCTGGCGCTCCCGGGAGGCCCGCATCTCGCGCTTCAACTGGGCCAGGCTGGAGTGGCTCTGGGCACTGTCAAAGTCGTTCAACCAGTCCAGCTTGTCCTGGGTGCGCTGCATGCTCGAGGCAATGCGCTCGGCCTCGGTGTTGAGGAATACAAGTCGGGTCGCGTGGTCGTTGGTATACACGGTATCTGATCCTTATTTCAATCAATACGCCCAACGCAGACGGTCGAGCCTTTCAATGGATACAGGGCTCAACAGGCACTGTGCGCCGAGCGCCGGCCAGCGGCGTAGAAGGCCTTGGCCCCTAGGTAAATAGCGCCAGCCGCTGCCGCGCCCGCGGCGAAACAGATGACATTGACCAGCAGGAATTCGAGGGGCGAAATCGTAGGATTCATGGCGAACTCTTCCTTTATCGATGGCGTGGTAGACCAGGGCCGTGCGCTTATCCCGGGTTCAGCCGGGCACCGCAACGGCCACAGAAATTGCTGCCTGGGGTGATCGGCGCGTAACAACCGGGACAGGTGCTCTTGAGCAGCATTTTCTGGCGCATGTGGCCGATCTGAATCACACAGGGCACCGTCACCCGGTAAGCCGGGCTGGCCAGATCGAACGCGGTCCAGATGCCGGTGATGGCCCAGCCCACTGGCCCGGCGAGCACTGCAAGGCCCCGGCCCAGAGCGGTCGAGCCGGCCGCAAAAGCCACGCCCTTGCCCACCAGGCTGCTCAGGGTCGCGCTCGCCACCAGGGCGGCCACGTTGTAGGAACCCAGCCCCGAGGCGCTCAGGGTGGCAATCAGGGTCGCCAGGGCTCCAGGGCCCATGCCCGGACGGTAAGTGGTACCCATGGATTCAAAAAAGGTCGCCTTGTCCTCTTCGCTCATCCGGCCGATGGACTGTTCAAGCACCTTGCCGATGATGGTCATTTCCATCTGGGCGCAGGTGTCCGTGTCGTTCTTCGAGGCTTTTACATGACTGGCGACGTCGCTCAACAGCTCCCGGTACGGCACCCCGCTCCCACCCCGGAGGATGTTCATCATCGAGTTGCCGCCAAAGCGGGTCAGTTCTTCGGCCACCATGGCCCGCGCCAGCTCATTGAGCTCGCTGTCCTTGGCCGCCGTCAGTTGGCGACACACAGAGGACGACAGAGAGATACGACCCTTGCCGTTGTCGGTGATTACATCGATCAGCAACCTGACATCGTCGGCGGCGGCGCTCATCAGGACATCGGCAAGATCGGGGTCGTGGATGATGGGCATGCTGCGACTCCTCTTTAAAAAAGTTTATTGGTCGTTGCTGGGGTTATGTGGGGTCGCTCGGCTCACCAGCGCACCGGCGATGGCGGTCAGCATGACCCGAGTCCGCGGGGCACGAGTCTGGCGCAGCATCAACGCATCGAACTTGAGACAGCTGCGCCGCCGCCATTCATCCCTGGCGTTGACCCGGCTGACCTCGGGCGATGCGCCCACTCCAATGGGCCGCGCATCCGGATGGACCTTGCATTCACGCAACACCTTCTCCACCGGATTTCTCGCCTCCAGGCGCTCCTCGCGCAGCAGTTTGTCGGCCGCTGCCAGGTAATCGCCGCTGTCGCCGATGGCCGCCGCCAACTGTTCCCAATCTTCCGGGCGCATGAGCAGGAAAGCCGGCGGCACACCCAGGGCATCGGCCAGGCGGCTGATGGTGCTCAGATCCGGATTGGCCTCGGCCGACTTGAGTGCGCGCAGGGTACTGCGGGCGATCCCTGTCCTGCGCTGCATGCGCACCGCTGAAAAAGCACCCGGTGCGTGGTTGTCCCGGGCTTCACCGGCCACCGCCAGTACCGCGCTGAGGTTGTCGCTGAAGCATTGCCCCAGGGTCCTGGGCAGAGGCTGCGCTGATGCGTTGGTATCCATGGCTGTCGTCCTGCAACTTGATGGACGCACAATATCCGCAGCAGTGGCCAATGGATATCAAACTTGGAGCCTATACACTCCATTTGCTAAAGAATATGGAGTGCAAACACTCCATAAATGGCCAAAATGCTCGAAAACACGGCCTCTGGTGCCGACCTGCGGGCGCACCGCACGATAGCCCTGTGCTGTTATCGCACCGCAGCAAACCCCCTATACTTGCCACCTTTTCGCTGCCCCCGACCTCAATCGCAAAGGATTACGATGCTTCCTGCTGATATCCGGAAAAAAGTTGCCTCACTCTGGGACCTGGTTTCTGGCGCCGGGTTGGCCGCCTCGCCCTACGTGGCACTGGAACAGATTGCCTGCCTGATATTTCTCAAGCGCCTGGATGGCATGGCCGCTGAGCCGGATGAGGATGGGTTGCCGTCGATCTTCCAGTTGCTCATGCCTGATGATGAGAACTTGTTCGACGAGCGCCCTTCGTTCTGGAACACCTTGCTGCAACACCAGGACCCTGGCAGCTACCTGAATGGCGTGGTGTTTCCGTGGCTGCGGGAACTGGAACTGATGATCAGTGACTATCCGTCCCTGGCCAGGCGCTTGAGCTTGAACGGCATGCTGCGCGACGCCTACTTTCAGCTCGACCTGAGCAAACCCCAGGCGCTCAAATCCCTGGTTATAGAAATCGATAAGTTGTTCCCCTATCAAGGACGCCAGAGCAAGAACGGTTTCTCATCCGGCGATGTGTTCGAACACCTGTTCACCGAGGCCTCGGCCAACAGCAGGATCGGCCCACTGGTCACCGCACGGCATATCACCCGATTCATGGTGGCCTTGCTGGACCCCAAACCCGGGCAGCGGATCATCGACCCCGCGGCCGGCACCGGCGGGTTGCTGGTCAGCGCCCTGCACTACATGCTGGCCGATGCGCCCGGCCCGCTAGCCCGGAGCAAACGCCTGGCGCCGATTGGCGAAGGCCTGGTGGGAGTAGACCTCAGTCACGCCCTGGCACGGATTGGCTGGGTGAACCTGCTGCTGCACGGCATCGAACTGCCGCAGTTCATGCAGGGCAACAGCCTGGTCATGACTGACTTCCAGGGGCCTGCACAGCCTTTGCTTAGCGAAAGTTTCGACTTCGTGCTCTGTGACCTGCCCTTTGGTGGCCGCATCGATCCGGAGGAAGCCGCAGGTACTCAGTACTTGCCGAGCTACACCCGGGAGGATCAGGTCAATCAGTCCGACAAGATTGATCTGCTGTTTGTCTGGCGTGCACTGAGCCTGTTGAAGGTCGGAGGCAGCGCGGCGCTGATCATTCCCCAGAGCCTGTTGTACGGCAGCTCGAAAGCCGAGGTTGAACTGCGCCGCGAGCTGCTGTCCCGGCATCACGTGGAGGCGGTGATCCTGTTGCCGGGAGAGATTTTCAATCCCTATACCGGCATTGAGGCCGCGATTCTGGTGGTGCGCAAGGTCACCGGGCTCAATGGCGCATCGACTTCATTCAGCAAGGAACCGAAAACCGATGCGGTCTGGTTCTATGAAGTCACCCAGGATGGTTACTCGATGGACCACAAGCGCGATGAGCTGCCCGCTGGCGCAGATAACGACTTGTTCGATGCCCTGGTGCATTTCCGACAGCGTCACAAGGGTGAACATGTGTGGGATGCCGGCAAGGAGCGGTATTTCCGGCCGGACACTTGGCAGGACGCCAGTTGGGCGTCCCTCGATGCGATCCCCAAGCGCGAAGCGACCCAGCTCAAGCAGTGGCTGGTTCCGGTACGCCGCTGGCTGCAAAAGCCAGCATGGCGATTGGTCAATAACAAGATCCACGGCTCTCACGATGAGCAGGGACAGGTCCGCTCCGCCTATGTGGAAGTGATGCAGCCCAGGCTCTATATCAATGACAAGTTGCGCCCGGGCCTCCTGGACCCACACTGCATCGAAGGTAACGATTGGAGCCTGGACCTCGAAGACTACAAGGTCATCGAGCAACCAAAACCCACGGAGGAACGTTCGGCCCTGGAACTGATCGATGAGTTGGAGGCCATAGAAGTCGATGTCCTTGAGCGCCTGCGCCAGTTGCGCAAGCTGATTGGAGAGGTGCAATGAGCTTTCCTCCCTCTTGGAGGGAAGTCGGGCTGCTGGACGTCTGCGAACTCAACCCCCGTGCGCTGCGTCCGGCCCCTGAAGTGCTGGTGAGCTTCTACCCCAATTCGGCACTCGGCGATCTGGACGGACAGAGCCCGACCGCCAATATCCGCCCCTATGGCGAAACATCTTCACAGGGCGCGCTGTTTCAGGAGGGGGATGTACTGATCGCCACCCGTGGGCGGGATGTCATGCAAGCCAGGATCATGTCGGGGCTGACCACCGAATTCGGGGTTGCCCAGCACTTTCTCGCCTTGCGTCCGGGCCCTCAGGTGCTTCCGGCCTTTTTGCTGCATTTCATCCAGCAGCCCTGGCTCAAGCAGGCCGCTCTGGATACCAACCGGGGAACTCAAAGCCAGCTGAGCATTCCCCTGAGTTTCTTCCGCAATCTGAGAATGCAGCTGCCGCCCCTCGATGAGCAGGCCTACCTTGTCGACCTCTTGCAGCAAGCCTCGTTGAGGCCTTACGAGGAAGCGCTGCATAAAGCCGCTCACCTGTCCGATGCCCTGGCATTGGAGCTGCTGGTTTCCGGGGTCAAGGCCCAGGCCTGGCCCCGGGTCACCATGTCGTCCATTTGCAAGTTCAGGCCACCAAGGCACAGTCCCAGGGAGAGCCGCAGGCCGGCAAGAGTCCTTCTCTTCACCCCCGAAAGCATTGATCGGGCAACCGGGCAGGTGCAGCCCGCCAAGGTCAAGTTCGAGACGCTGAGAAAGTCCTGCATCGAAGTCCAGGCCAACGATGTGCTGTTCGCACTGGCCGAGGGTTTTGGCGAAAGTGGCAGCGCCTTCGTTGTCCCCAAGGAGAAATCAGCCACGCCTTTCGCGTCGAGTGCTTTCCAGGTGCTGCGGCCAAACAACAAGGTCCTCCCGGAGTACCTGGCTTGCTTCATGGGGCTGTCCTGGCTCGGTAAACAGGTGCAAAGCATCAGTGATCGCGGAATGGTCTCCCGATCACTCTTCGAGCGCATGGAACTGCCACTCCCGCCCTTGGCGCAGCAGCAGATCATTGTCGACCTGCTGCACAAGGTCCCACGCCAACAGCTGCACGATGCTCTGGAGAAGGCTCGGATGCTGGCAGCAGCCATGCTGACCGAGGCCTTCTCCGCAAGTCTTTCCCGCAAGTGGCGCAGCCAAACACGATCCACGCAAAACCCTGCTCCACACCGAGTCGAGCAAACCCCGCGCCTGGCTCCTCGCCCGGTGCTGGGGTGGGCAACACCCGCACAACGCACCGCGCGTGCACGGGTCGCTGCGCAGTTGTCGGTCTTTCAGGCGCGGGTCTGGGAGGCCTTGAGCAACTTGCCGTTCGCGCTGTTGATCGATGACCAGGATGCCGTCGACGCCTTCTGCCGCCATCCGCTGTTTAACCAGGAAACCCCGATCTCCGAGGTGTCCCTGCGCCGCGCCCTGGAGCAGATCACGGCCCTGGGGCTGATCCGCAAAGTCGGCATTCCCGGTGCCGGGGGCCACGGTGATGGCCGCTTCATGACCGCCTTCAGGGCCTGTCGACTCAACGCGTCGGGCCACGCCGAGGAAGACAACCGGGGAAGTGATCTGAAGCGTTTCACTGACAACCGTGCAAGCTCGGACAAGGGGCAATAAATGCGTTTGCGTTATTTGAGTCTGAACCTCTATGCACCCCTGAGCGACCTCAAGGTGAGCTTCGCCCAGGATGCCCCCTGGGACGCCTTTATCCAGGACAAGGCAGCGCCCTGTGCCATCCATTTTGTGGTGGGCCTCAACGGCAGCGGCAAGAGCCACCTGCTGCGCGCCATCGCCTCGATCTTTATCGCCCTGGCCGATGGCAAGCTGCCGGGGTTTGCCTTCACTCTGGTCTATGAACTGGGCGCCGCAGCCAGCGGCAACCTGCGCACGGTGATCTTCAAGAGCGCAGGCTCCAATGCGTCCACCAGCCTGTGGCTGGCGCAGGACGCGCCCTTTGCTAAAAGCACCGACGGCAAGGCGTTCGAAGCGGCCATCCAGCGATTGGGCACGGAGCCGACCGCCCCGGAGCAACCACTGCCATTCATTGCCCGGGTCAGGGAAGGCAGCTACCCGCAGGCGGTGACGGACCTGCTGCCAAGGGTGCTGGCCTACACCTCCGGCTCCTGGAGGGCCTGGCAGGATATCTGGCGTCCCCCCCTTGAGCAGTCGAGCAGCGCTTCGCGCTTCAAGGTTGATGAGGGCTACCCCTTCGAGCTGGAGCGTCCCGTAGGCTGGACTCACCATGACGAAGCATCACTGGATGCCAGTGAGCCGGGCCCTCGGGAGCCCAGTCCCCTGCCCCACAGCACTGACGACGCCAGCGACCAGCTCAACCGCCCCATCCTGCTCAGCGACGGTCGCCCGGATGCAGCCTTGCTGGCCGTGGTCCTGCAGGACCTGATGCAGCAACGCAAGCCGCAACAGAATGATCGGGGGCTGGCCGGCCTGTTCGAAAAGGCCGGCTGGCATCGATTGGTCAGTGTACGTTTGTGCCTGGACCTGGAGCGGGCCCTGGCTGCCCCCCGGGCCTTGCAGAACAAAATGCATGACCTGATGCTGGTGGCCGGCGAGGTGCTGAACCAATCCGACCCCGCCAATCGCCTGCGGGTGCTGCACTTTGATGTGGGTGCCCCACTACCGGCTCTGGGCAAAAACCAGTACCTGAACCCGCAACTGCAGCAGGCAACGACTCAGGAACAGGCCCTGACCCTGATGCTGGGCGAAGCCGGCCAGAGTGCCTTCAGTCGCTTCAACGAACTGTCGCGCTGGCTGGCTGTAGGCCTGATCGACGGCATCGAAATGTCACTGCGGCGCAACGAAAAGCCCGAGGACGAGTTCGCCAGCGACAGCGGGGTCATGAGCTACGCCGACCTTTCCGATGGCGAACAGATGGTGTTGCGGCGCTGGGCGCTGTTCCACCTGCTGGCGGGCCAGCAGGACGCCCTGCTGCTGCTCGACGAGCCGGAAACCCACTTCAACGACGCCTGGAAACGCGAAATCGTCAGCAATATCGAGCAGGCCATGGGCCAGGACGCCAACAGCGTGCTGATCGCCAGCCATTCGGCCATCGTGCTGTCGGATGTGTTCGATGAAGAAATCATCTTTATCAAGAAGGGAGCGGACGGCAGTTCTTCAGCCAATCAGGTTGGCACCCGCACCTTCGCCACCGATCCCGGGGCGCTGATGATGAATCTGTTTCACACGCAAGACAGCATCGGCAGCCGAGCACAGCAGCGTATCGAGGCCTTTCTCGAGTATGTCAAACAGGTGCAGACCCCCACCGACCAGGACGTGGAACAGCTCAAAGCGGTGATCAATCGGCTGGGCACCGGTTTCTATCGCTCCGAACTACGCACCCGGCTCAACCGCTGGGAAGAGAATCAGGATACTCGGACCATCCATGCTCTGATCGAAAAGGTCGGGGCATCCGACCTGAAAGCGGGTTTGCAGGATCTGATCGACAAACACAAACTCAGCAAATCCAACCCGGATGGTGCCCTTGATTAAGCCCATATCTCCCATCGATTGCTCCAGGGCCTTGAGCGCCTGCCAGGTCCTGATTCAGGAGTTCGCCTTGTGGCTGTGCCGGCCCACCACTGGGGTGACAGATCTGACCCAGGCACAGCTGGAAGCAGAGATGCCCAGTAGAGAAGAAGGCCTGTGGCTCTGGGGCTTTCTGAACAAGAAGCTCAAGGAGCGCAAGCTTCTGGAGCGCGCCGAACATCTGGCTGGACTCGACACCACTCAAAAGGCTCGCTTGCAGGAATGGATTCATGCGACTACCCGGATCGGAGCATATTTCGAGTCGCCACCCATCACCGCGACCATTCCCTTGGAGTACCCCTTTACCGGAGATCCCCAAGGCGATGCCCACAAGAAAAATCTCCAGGACCTGATGGAGGCCTTTTACAACAAGGGGCTGAAGGACGGGCTGCCCTATCTGTCCAACGGCACGCCGACCAGCGACAAGAAGCAGTTACTGAAATATGAAGATTTCCGCGATGAGTTTCTCAAGTTTCATAAGGGCGACAAGCACTCGGACGCCCGGCATGTCTGCGTGATGTGTGGTGGCGAACTGCGCAATATCTCGGTCGATCACTGGATTCCCAAGAGCGCCTACCCTTTGCTTTCGGTGTGCGCGGAAAACCTGGTGCCCATCTGCGGCGAGTGCAACGGGCCGCAGAACAAGGCTGCACGCGCGGTACACAGCGCCGGTTCGTTCCAGGAGTGGTTCCACCCCTACAAGCGCAACCCTGCCGGAACCTTGAAGCTGGAATTCGATGACGACAAACTTGGCATCACCCTCAGCAGCACTCGCACCGCCGACACTCAAAGGGTGGCCAACCTGAACACCCTCCTGAACCTCGAAGATCGCTGGACCCGAGAGCTCAAGGGCGAGAACCGCAAGCTGTACAAATCCATCCTGACCCGTCAGCGAAAAAACGATGTCCCAACGCCGCTCCAAAGCATCTATCAACAGGTGAAGGACTGGACCGACGGGCTCAGTGAAACCGAACCCAACTATGAAGTGCACCAGGCCTTGGCCAAGGCCCTGTGTGACCCTCGGCGAATTGCCGCCTGGAAGCGCGACCTGGACGATGCATTGGTTGAGGACCGTAAAAAGATGCTCGCAACTTGAACTTCAGTCGGCACCCACTCATCCTTGCGAACCTTTTTCCCCTCGAACAAGAGATTCCCATGGCCAACCCAGACCTCGTCTTCACCCCCGACCCGGACGCCGATTCCATCTCCTCCGACGTCGCCGCGTTCAACGGCATCCTGGTCTCGACCCAGATCCCGACCCGCGCCGACGGCAGCCTGGAGCTGGGGGACATCACCCTGCAAAGCGAATGCACCCTGCAGGCACTGAAAGTGGCCCTGGAGCGCGCCGGCAGTTCCATGGACCGGGTCATGCACCTGACCATCTACCTCACCGACATGGCCGACCGCGCGGCATTCAATGCGGTCTACCAGCGTTTCTTCGCCAAGCCCTGGCCGGTACGCGCCGCCGTTGGCGTGGCCGCTCTGGCGGTGGAAGGCATGCGTGTGGAAGTCACGGCGATGGCCGCCAAGGCCTGATCCGTCGACGCTATCCGGTGGCCGCGCACCCGGCGCGGCCGCCACCTGGCAGGACACGGGTGCCGGGCAAGCGTTTCGCCGCTACAATGCGCGCCTTGACCCTGATAAGCCTGATTAAAAAAACATGTCCTTGCCCAAACATCACCTGGAACTGCTCAGCCCCGCCCGCGACGTCGCCATCGCCCGCGAAGCCATCCTGCATGGCGCCGACGCGGTGTACATCGGTGGCCCGAGCTTCGGCGCCCGTCACAACGCCAGCAACGAGGTGGGCGAGATCGCCCAGTTGGTGGAATTCGCCCGCCGCTATCACGCGCGGGTGTTCACCACCCTCAACACCATCCTCCACGACAACGAACTGGAGCCGGCGCGCAAGCTGATCCACCAGTTGTACGACGCCGGTGTCGATGCGTTGATCGTCCAGGACCTGGGAGTGATGGAGCTGGATATTCCGCCCATCGAGCTGCACGCCAGCACCCAGACCGATATCCGCACCCTGGAGCGGGCCAGGTTCCTCGATCAGGCCGGTTTCTCGCAGTTGGTACTGGCCCGTGAACTGAACCTGAAGGAAATCAGCGCCATCGCCGCCGAAACCGACGCGGCCATCGAGTTCTTCATTCACGGCGCCTTGTGCGTGGCCTTTTCAGGCCAGTGCAATATCTCCCACGCCCAGACCGGTCGCAGCGCCAACCGCGGCGACTGCTCCCAGGCCTGCCGCCTGCCCTACACCCTCAAAGACGAGCACGGCGGCGTGATCGCCTACGAGAAGCACCTGCTGTCGATGAAGGACAACAACCAGAGCGCCAACATCCGCGCCCTGGTGGAAGCCGGCGTGCGCTCGTTCAAGATCGAGGGACGCTACAAGGACATGGCCTATGTGAAGAACATCACGGCCTACTACCGTCAGCGCCTGGATGACGTTCTCGAAGACCGTCCGGACCTGGCCCGCGCTTCCAGCGGCCGCACCGCGCACTTCTTCGTCCCCGATCCGGACAAGACCTTCCACCGGGGCAGCACCGATTACTTCGTCAGCGAGCGCAAGATCGACATCGGCGCCTTCGACTCGCCGACCTTCACCGGGCTGCCAGTGGGCACCGTGGAAAAAGTCGGCAAGCGCGACCTGCAAGTGGTGACCTTCGAGCCGCTGTCCAATGGCGACGGCCTCAACCTGCTGGTCAAGCGTGAAGTGGTGGGTTTCCGCGCCAACATCGCCGAAGCCCGCGGCGAATTCGAAGAAGACGGCGAGAAACGCTACCGCTATCGGGTCGAGCCCAACGAGATGCCCGAAGCCCTGCAGCGCCTGCGTCCCAACCATCCGCTGAGCCGCAACCTCGACCACAACTGGCAGCAGGCCCTGACCCGCACTTCCGCCGAGCGGCGCATTGGCCTGTCCTGGCTGGCCCGTCTGCGCGAAGAGCGTCTGGAACTGACCGCCACCAGCGAAGAAGGCATCAGCGCCAGCGTCGCCCTGGACGGTCCGTTCGGCGTGGCCAACAAACCGGAGCAGGCCCTGGGGCAACTGCAGGACCTGCTGGGGCAACTGGGCACCACCCATTACCACGCCACCGACATCAAACTGGATGCGCCCCAGGCATACTTCATCCCCAATTCCCAGCTCAAGGCCCTGCGCCGGGAAGTCATCGAGGCCCTGGACACGGCCCGCGTCGCCGCTCATCCACGGGGCGGGCGCAAGGCCGAAAGCAACCCGCCGCCGGTGTACCCGGAGTCACACCTGTCATTCCTGGCCAACGTCTACAACCAGAAGGCCCGTGACTTCTACCACCGTCACGGCGTGCAACTGATCGATGCCGCGTTCGAGGCCCACGAAGAGCACGGCGACGTACCGGTGATGATCACCAAGCACTGCCTGCGCTTCTCCTTCAACCTGTGCCCCAAGCAGGCCAAGGGCGTGACCGGCGTGCGCACCAAGGTGGCGCCGATGCAACTGGTACACGGTGACGAAGTGCTGACCCTGAAGTTCGACTGCAAGCCCTGCGAGATGCACGTGGTGGGCAAGATCAAGGGCCACATCCTCGACCTGCCGCTGCCGGGCAGCGCCGCCGATTCCGTCGTCGGCCATATCAGCCCCGCAGACCTGCTCAAGACCATCCCTCGCGCGCCACACTGAGTGACGCACCGGCGCAGCCCTAAGGGATTGCGCCGGTTGCTTCAGTCGACAGTGCCTCACCCAGTACCTGCTCCAGAACCGCGAAACAGTGCTTGATGTGAGCCTGCTTCAAGGCTTGAGGCCGGGTTACCAGGTAGATCTCCATCGCTGGAAACGCCATCGACGCAAACAGCTCCACCAGATCGCTCGCCAGAATCCGCGGCATGACCGCAATCCCCATCCCCCGCCGTACCGCCTCGACCTGCGTCGTGAACGAACTGACCCTGATCTGCCGTCCCTCAAGACCAGCGGCCTTGGCCGCGCGCATCTGCGGCAGGTTATCCAGGGGAGGAAGCAGGCCGATGGTGGTGGCCGACGCCGGGGTGATGTCCGGGAACCTGTGCAACAGCTCCGCACTGGCGAACACGCCGTACTCCAGCTTGCCCAATGGCCGATAGATCAGCGAAGGTTCACCCTGATGCGCGGTGCGCACCGCGATGTCCGCCACGCCGCGGGCGAGCTTGTGAAACTCGGCGCTCACCTGCAGCTCCACCGAGCACCCTGGATGAATCGAGGTCACCCGATGAGCCGCCTCAAGCACCCAAGGGGCAAAGCCCTCGCCTGCACTGATCAGGATGCTGCCGCGCAATTGGCCCTGCGACTCTGGGAGGCCCAGCGTGCTCTGGCGCCTCAACCCTTCCTCCGCCGCCAGGGCGACTTCCACCAGTGATTGCCCCCGAGGCGTCAGCCAGCAGCCCTCGACGCCTCTTTGCAGCAGCGGCTCGCCCAGGGCCGCTTCCAATTGGCTCAAGCGACGGGATACCGTCGAGGCCGCTACCCCCAGAAGCTGCCCGGCCTGCAGAAAACTGCCGCGCCGCCAGACCGCCAGCAACAGGCGCAGATCATCCCAATTCGCTTCCAAAGCCCTACTCCATGCTTGTCGCTTTGCAAATTCGCAAAGCCATTATGCAGGACTCGCTGTTTTTCCGTGGTGCTGGCCAAGGTATATCTAGCGCCCTCGAACCCCATGGAACGGACTGTATGAGCACTGCCCCCGAACACCGCACCCAAGCGGCCACCGATAGCGGCTATCGCCCTGAAATGCACTACACCTTTGTCACCGGAGCCACCGGTCTGCTGGGCAACAATCTGGTACGGGAGCTGCTGGCCCGAGGCTGCAAAGTCAAAGCCCTGGTACGTTCAAGAGCCAAGGGTGAACAACAGTTCGGTGCTCTGCGAGGGTTGGAACTGGTAGTGGGCGACATGGCCGATGTCGACTGGTTCGCCGCCGCGTTGCATGGCTGCGACACGCTGTTTCATACCGCGGCGTTCTTTCGCGACAACTACAAGGGCGGCAGTCACTGGGAACAACTGCAGCGGATCAACGTCCTGGGCACTCAGCGCTTGCTGGAGCGGGCCTA
The DNA here is from genome assembly GCF_045013505.1 of Pseudomonas sp. JDS08PS003. Lineage (NCBI taxonomy): Bacteria > Pseudomonadati > Pseudomonadota > Gammaproteobacteria > Pseudomonadales > Pseudomonadaceae > Pseudomonas > Pseudomonas sp. JDS08PS003. The sequence goes on along the minus strand of NZ_CP120724.1, from coordinate 3,547,326 downwards.
CAGTGCCGGTATCCGCCGCTTCATCCACACCTCGTCGATTGCCGTGCTCAAGGGCGAGCCCGGTCATCTGATCGATGAGACTTGCTTGCGTGACCCCGCCGATGCGGACCCCTACTACCGCAGCAAGATTCTCGCCGACCAAGCAGTGCTGGCATTCCTCGAGACCCATCCGCAGATGCAGGCCTGCATGGTGCTGCCCGGTTGGATGTGGGGCCCCGGCGACATCGGGCCAACGTCCTCCGGACAATTGCTCAACGACGTGGTGCTGGGCCGCCTGCCCGGCCTGGTTCCAGGCAGTTTCTCGGTGGTCGACGCCCGCGATGTGGCGCTGGCGCAGATTGCTGCCGCGCGCCAGGGACGCAGGGGCGAACGCTACCTGGCGGCGGGCCGCCACATGACCATGGCAGAGCTGGTGCCGCTGCTGGGACGTATCGCCGGCGTCAGGACTCCCGTGCGGACGTTGCCAGTACCGTTGCTGTATACCTTGGCGGCGGCGCAGGAACTCTATGCGCGCTTGACCGGCAAGCCGGTGTTGCTGAGCCTGGCCACCGTGCGCCTGATGCGCCAGGAAGCCGGGCGCAGTCGCTTCGACCCGAGCAAGAGCGAACAGGAGCTGGACCTGAGCTTCCGCACCCTGGAACGCACCATCAGCGATACCCTGGCCTGGTATCAGGACCACGGCTGGCTGGCCAGGCGGGCACCGGCCGCCCACTCATCGAACCGCACCGAGCAGGACGCAACCAGACCTTGAACAGCACCATCATCCTCATGCGTCACGGTCCACCCGAAGGCATAACCACCGAGCGGATTTCAGCACTCGACATGCAGGGCTGGATACAGGACTACGATCGTTCGGCAATCACCGCGCACCCTGCTCCGCCATCCAGTCTGCAACTGGCCGCCAGCGCAGCGGTGATTGTCTCCAGCAGCGCTCCTCGAGCGCTGGCCTCCGTCCGGGCCCTGGGGCTGGAACCGACCCTGGTGGACCCGCTGTTCTGCGAGGCGCAACTGCCTTATGGTCCTTGGCGACAACCACGCCTGTCGCCTATTGCCTGGGCGTCCATTCTTCGAGTCCTGTGGCTGTGCGGTTACTCCAGGCACGTCGAAACCGCCACTACGGCTCGGAGTCGGGCGGCAGCCGCCGCGCTGCAACTTCAATCCCTGACCCAGGACGGCTCAGTGCTGTTGCTCGGCCATGGCTGGATGAATCGCCTGATTGGCAAACAGCTGGCTGGCGCTGGTTGGCGTCGACAAGAACGCACCGGCAGCCGCTATTGGAGTGCGACGGTTTATCGGCGTGATGGTGTCTGAGGGGGGCGGCCCTTGGTCCTGCCTCCTTCAGGCTCCCGGATTGGTCACCTGGATATACACCGCCCAGCTCCCCAACAGCAGCCAGAACACCGCGAACAACCAGGGTGAACGCATGGAAAACAGCAACGACTTGCGATAGCCCTTGTGGCTGGATTCGCTCTCGCAGAACAGTGGCGACTCGTCGTAGGCCAGGCCCATCAGCGGCTCGCTGTGCAGCAGGTGGCTCTGCTTGAAGTGCCAGTGATCAATGATCTCGTACGCGGCCCTGATCCCCGGCCAGGCATTGAGGGAACTGAGGATTCCCAGCAACGCCAGAAACGGCGGCACCGACAGGGTAAAGAGTTTGCCCCACTCCGGATTGAGGTTGGCCATGCAGGACGCGAAGGCGATCACCAGAAAGGCCTGAGCCGTCAGGTACGCGTCGGTGCGGTTGGCCAGGATGGTGGTTTCGTACTGGATTTCCCGGCGGTAGAAGTCCAGGCGCTCCTTGGGTGAGCCGAACATCTTGGCGTTGTGCTCGCTGAGTTCGGCTTCATCCACCTGGGACATGAGGATTCTGGGCACGGCGCGGTCTTCCTGGCTTATGCAATGAACGCTGCGTCTCAACTTTTGCCAACATGCGACGCCGAGGCGTCACGGCTCAGCTCCTTGGGGCCGATGCACAGCCAGAGCAGCAGCCCCAGCAAGGGTACAAAGATGATCACGACGATCCACAGCCCCTTGTTTTCGGCCCGCGCACCGCTTCTGAGCAAACGCTTGATGGCCCAGAGTTCAGCCAGCAGCACCATCACTGCCAGAGTGATCCAGATGTATTCGATATGCATGGAGTTCCTCCCGGTCTGAACTGCCTTAGGTCGGCGGCGGGAGCGAGGGTTCATTAAGTTTGCACGGTCGCAGCCCCCGGGCAGGGAAACGACGGACAAGAACCTGCGCGCAGTGACATCCTGATTGAATTTAACGCTGCATGTTGCGGTCTATAACGCGCCTCTCAAGCCGCAAACAGGTATAGTTGCCGGCTTGCCTGGCGCGTCGCGGGCAGCTCGAGCTGCAGGGCTTTATCAGGACTTAATGGTTGCCGTGTGTTGGTAAGACTTCTATTGATTGCACTACTGCTGGCGGTGACGGCCTGCAGCTCCAATTCCTCCAGCCCTGGCGGCACCGCGCCCCTCAAGGCCGGTGAATATCGGGTCAAGCGTGGTGACACGCTGTATTCGATCGCCAGCCGCAACGGCACCAACTGGAAGGAAGTGGCGCGGCTCAACGGCCTCAAGGCGCCCTATACCGTGGAAGTCGGCCAGGTGCTGCGGGTCGGCGGCGCGGCCAAGAGCACCCGGGTGGTCAGCAGCAAGTCGCGTAGCACCGCCAGCAAGAGCAAGGGCAAGGCCGCCCCGCCTGCCCCGCCGATGCCCAAGGTCACCTTGCAAGGCTGGAGCTGGCCATTGCGCGGGGTGCTGATCGGTCGTTTCTCCCCCACCGGCAAGCTCAACCAGGGCATCCGCATCGCCACTACCCAAGGCCAGCCGATCCACGCCACCCTGGGCGGCAAGGTAGCGTTCGCCGGCTACATGCGCGGCTACGGCAACCTGATGATCCTCCAGCACGGTCCCTCCTACACCAGCACCTACGCCTACAACAGCCGCCTGCTGGTCAAGGAAGGCCAGATGGTGATCAAGGGCCAGAAGATTGCCGAGGCCGGGTCCCAGGACACCGACCGCGCCCAGTTGTATTTCGAGATCCGCGCCAATGGCGTACCGGTGGACCCGTTGCGGTTGCTGCCGCCGGGTTGAGTCGAGGCGCTCGCCGGCGATGACGTTCGAGCGGCCCTATTGCCCGCACCGCTTCGCCGCACTGGACGCAGGAAAATGAACTCAGGGGTTTCGAGCATGGTAGTGACCGGGCCAGGCGCTATCATTTGCATCAGGGTTTGAAAGGCCTGTTTACCCCCTCGCCCCTCACTACCCTATCCCGAGCGTTGTCCGGCAAAGCACCTCGGTTATCGAGCGTCCGATAACCTGCCCGCCCATTTTCCCTTCGCTTCGTCGAGCTCCTTTTACAGTCATGCACATACCGGATAAGTCATGTCCACGCATCCGCACGCCTGCAATAAAGCGCCGTCACCGGTGTTTCTACTCTTTCTGACGCTGTCACTGATGGTGTCCTTGATGAACAGCAGCGCGCCAACGCCGCTGTACCCCTTCTATAAACAACAGCTGCAGTTGAGTGCCGTGGAGCTGACATTGATCTTCGGCGTCTACGGCGTGGGCGTCCTGCTGTCGCTGCTGACCCTAGCCGGGTTCGCCGGGCGCCTGCAGGATCTGCGCAGACTCTTGGTGCCCTCCGCCGCCCTCGTGGTATTTGGCGCCTGGCTGTTTTCCCAGGGCAGTTCCTTGTGGCAACTGGGTACGGGGCGTCTGATCGCTGGTGTAGGTTCGGGGGCGATGACCGCCGGTATCAACATGGCGCTGGTGCGCTTCGGTCCAGCCGACAACGGCAAGCTCGCGGCGCTGCTGGCCACCCTGGCGATGGTCGTGGGGCTGGCCTTGGGACCGCTGCTCAGCGGGGCCGCCTTGCAACTGGACTGCTATCCCAGGGCGCTGCCGTTCTGGCTGATCATGTTCCTGGGCCTGGTGGCTATCCTGGGGGTGCTGGGATGCTGGCCGTCATCGCCAACCGTGCCGACGGCCGTTGCCGACACGCCGTCGATCAAGGCACCCGGCTTGCTCCAGAGCCTGAAAGGCATTGGTGTGCCCTATCACCTGTGCGCCTGGTCAGTGTTTTTCAGCTGGTCGTTTGCCGCCTGTGTGTTCGTGATCGGTCCCGGCGCTGCGGAGCAGTTATTGGGGTTGCATGATCACGCAGCGTTCGGCTACGGCCTATCGGCCTATCTGCTGATCGCCGGGGCCAGCCAGCTGTTCTGCCAGCGCCTCGAGGCCCGGCGCGCCCTGCTGAGTGGCCTGCTGTGCCAGAACCTCGCCTTCGTCATGTTGCTGATGGCCTTCTACCAGGGCTCTTTGCTCCTGGCAGTGCTGGCCCTGATCGTCGGCGGCTATGCCTACGGCGCCATCTTTGTCGGCAGTGCCCGGCTGATCAACTAGCTGGCCGTGGGCCGTGGACACGGCAAGCTCATCGCCTACTTCTACATGACGATCTACTTGTTCAATGCCGTGCCGATTCCCCTCGGGTTTGTGTTGGACTCATCAGGCATGGCTCAGGCCGTCCACAGTGCACTCATGCTGTTCCTGATGGTCGGCAGCGCGCTGTTGCTGATGGCGCACAAGGTCCGCCTTGCCCCCGCTCGGTCTTAGTGCCAACGCAGGGGGCAGACCGCCGTCTCTCACCGCTAGCTGCCGCTCTTGACCTTGCTCCAGACCCGGGTGCGGACCCGCTCCAGTTTCAATGGCAGCGGCTCCAGCGGGAACAGGGTTTCGAGCACTGCCTGGCTCGGGTAGACGCTGGGGTTGTCGCGAATCTTCTGTTCGATCAGCGCCTTGGCGGCCAGGTTGCCATTGGGGTACTTCAGGTAGTTGGTGGTCTGGGCGATCACTGGCGGGCGCAGCATGTAGTCGATGAACTGCAGCCCCTGTTGCGGATTGGGGGCATCGTTGAGCAGCACCAGGCTCTCCACCCAGATCGGTGCGCCTTCCCGAGGGATGCGGTATTCGATATGGCGGCCATTGCCGGCGGCTTCCGAGGCGGTCCTGGCGTCCAGTACGCCGCCAGCCCAGCCCAGCACCACGCAGATGTTGCCGTTGGCCAGGTCCGTGATGAACTTCGAGGAATCGAAGTAGCGCACATAGGGGCGCAATTTCAGCAACAGGGCCTCGGCCTTGCGATAGTCCTCGGGGTTCTGGCTGTTGTAGGGCAAGCCCAGGTAGTGCAAGGCGATGGGAATGACCTCGCCAGGGGCATCGAGCATGGCCACGCCGCACTGGCTGAGCTTGGCCAGGTTATCTTCCTTGAAGATCAGGTCCCAGGAGTCCACCGGGGCGTCGGCCCCGAGGATGGCCTTGACCTTGTCGGCGTCATAGCCGATGCCGGTGGTGCCCCACAGATAGGGCACGGCGTAGCGATTGCCCGGGTCGTTGCCCTGGACCTTGGCCAGGATCTGCGGGTCCAGGTGGGACCAGTTGGGCAACTGGCTGCGATCCAGTTCCTTGAGCACCCCGGCCTTGATCAGGTTCGGCAGCAGGTCGCCGGTGGCGACCACCACGTCGTAGCCGCTGCGCCCGGCCATGAGTTTGCTCTGCATGACATCGCTGTTGTCGAACACGTCGTAGGTCGCAACGATCGAGGTTTGCGCCTGGAAGTCCTTGGTGGTGTCCGGGGCGATGAAGTCGTACCAGTTGTAGATGTGCACCTGGGGTTCGGCATTGGCGGCGCAGGCCAGGCTGAAGCTGAACATTGAGGCCAGGGCCCATCGGGCGCAGCGCATGGTTTTCATCGGGATACTCCACAGCGCCAGTTTCCGGCCCTTGAGGACCGGCACCGCGCCTGCTGATATTGGGATTGTTGTGGCAGGAATCAGTGCGGTGAAGGTCAATCAGGGAATCAACAGCTCGCGTCGACCGTCCGGGTGGTCGATCCGTTCACCGTGCAACAGCAACCGGCGGTCGCTGAGGTAGTGATAGTCGCGGCGGGCGGCCTGGAGCTGCTGCGGATCGAGGCTGACCAGTTGCCGGCACTCATCGCGCCCGGCCTCGAACAGCACCCGGCCAAAGGGATCGATGGCAGCGCTGCCGCCGGCGAACACCAGCCCGTCGTCGCCCTCGCCCACCCGGTTGACCATGACCGCGAACAACTGGTTTTCCTGGGCCCGGGCCATGATCGCGGTGCGGTGCACCGGGCCGTAAGGGTCCATGTTGCCGTTGGTGACGATGATCAGCTCGGCCCCCAGCTGTGCCAGGGCCCGGGCGCTTTCCGGCAATTCGATGTCATAGCAGATCAGGATGCCGACCCGCAGGCCTTTCCACAGCACCGTGGCATAACGGTCGCCGGGACAGAATTCGCCCCGTTCCGAGGGCCACAGATGGGTCTTGCGGTACTGCAGGGCGATGCCTTCGGGGGTCACCAGCAACGAGGTGTTGTAGTAGCGGCCTTCAGCGCTTTCCGCCAGGCCGATGACGGCCGCGACATTACGCTGGCGCACCACCTGCAGCACCGCCTGCACGCTCGGCCCTTCAAGAGGCTCGGCGTAGAGCGGCAATTGTTCGGCGCCGATGAACCCGGTCAGGCACGTCTCGGGAAACACCAGCAGATCGGTGTCCTCGGCACAGGTTGTAATGGCTTCGAGCACCCGCCCCAGGTTATAAACGCTGTCGCCGTCACGGCCAGCCAGTTGCACCAGTTCGATCTTCATCGTTGATCCTTGCACGCGTTGGAGGTGCCCCGATCGCCGCTGCAGGCGCCGGGGACGCACAGAGTATGGAGCGCCGCCACGCGGCACAGAATCACTTCGATGGGGTACCCCGCTATGGGTAGCGAAACACACCTGACCTTGCAGGACGTGGCCTGGCACGATGCCGTGGGCCGCTTGATCGACACCCTGGACCGGGACCATTTCTGGAGCGCACTGGTGCGCCTGTTGCAGCACTATGTGCCCGTGGACAATTGGGTGGTGCTGGTCTTCAGCCCCGGCCGCCCCCAGGTACTGGCCGAGTCCCCGGCGGCGGACGGCGAGCCGGACGCGCTGTTCCAGGACTACCTCAAGGGCCTGTACCTGCTGGACCCCTTCTATATCCACAATCGGGAAACGCCCCGCAGCGGCCTGTTTCGCCTGGAAGATGTGGCGCCGGAATGCTTCGAGCAGACCGACTACTACCAGCGCTATTTCCGCCTGAACGTGGTGGCCGACGAGGTCCACATCAATGTCCAGCTCGATGGCGCGCGCACCCTGAGCCTGTCCCTGGGCTGCCAGTGCCGCTTCAGCCCCGAGCAGACCGCCCTGCTGGGCCTGGTCCAACCTTGGGTCGCGGCGCTGATGCGCCAGCGGCTGGTGTTCGAGCGTGAGTCGGCGGATGCGCCACAAACCGCACCCAGTTGGCAAAGCCGCCTGGAACAGGCCACCTTGCAATCGGGCACCGCGCTTTCGGCACGGGAAATGGATGTGGTCCAACTGCTGCTCAGCGGCTGCTCGAACAAGGAGATCGCGCGCAAGCTGGCGATTTCTGCGGAGACCGTGAAGGTCCATCGCAAGCACCTGTACAGCAAGCTGGGGATCAAGTCCCAGTCCGAGTTGTTTGCCCTGTTTCTGCAGGCGCAGGAAGGTGGCGAGCAAGGCTAGAAGGGGCAAAAAAAAGCGAGCGGACCACTCAAGGTGCGCTCGCCAGGTCACATCGCGGAGCAGGCGGGCAGTGGATCAACCCACCGCCGGGTGCCGTCCGATCGGTTTCAGGGCCGCCAGCCCACTTGCTCCAAGGCCGCCAGCAGGCGCTGGGGCTTCAAGGCCAGGACCTGGCTGCCGCAGCCGCTCAGGTCATCGGCGGCCAGCAGCGCATTGAGGATCGCCTCCTCCACCGCGTCCGCAGCCGCCAGGAACAGCGCCGAAATGTAGTCGTTGTTGACCATCTGCAAGGCGGTGGTCGGCGCGCCCGGGTGCCCGTGATTGGCCACCGGCAGATTGCAATTGCCCACCGAGAACGCCAGGAAGATATCGCCACTGGAATCTTCAGTACCGCCACCGACCCGCGCCAGACCGACACTGGCCCGCTGTGCCAGCCGGGTGCACTGGTGCGGCAACAAGGGGGCATCGGTGGCAAGGGTGATGACGATCGAGCCCATGCCCGGCTCGCCGACATTACTCGCGCCCTTGAACGGCGAGGCCACGTCAGCCAGCACCCGACCCACCGGATAACCTGCCACGCGCAGCTCCTCGCGCACGCCATAGTTGGCCTGAACCAGCGCGCCGACGGTCCAGCCGCCCTGCTCCTGGCTCAAGACCCGCGACGACGTACCGATGCCGCCCTTGAATTCGTGACAGATCATCCCGGTGCCGCCCCCGACATTGCCCTCGGCCACAGGCCCGGAACGCGCTTCGCCCAAGGCCGCCGTTACATGCTCGGCCGTGACATGCTGCCCCCAGATATCGCTCAGCACGCCGTCGTAGGTTTCCAGCACCACCGGCATGCACCAGTAGGTGTGTTGCTTGGCCATCTCCCGCTCGGCCGCCACCAGCGCATCGCGCACCACGCCGACACTGTGGGTGTTGGTGTAGGCGATCGGCGAAGCCAGCAGGCCCGCTTCGCGAATCCACTCAAGGCCCGTGGCGTCACCGTTGCCATTGAGCACATGAACCCCGGCAAAGCAGGGTTCCAGGTGCGCCGATCCGGCCCGAGGCTCGATCACCGTCACCCCGGTATGAATGGAAGCCTCGGCAGTTTCCAGGCTGAGGGTGTGATGGCCGACCCGCACGCCGGGCACATCGGTAATCGCGTTGTAGACGCCTGGGGTACCCGAACCCAAGGTGATGCCAAGGTCGCGTAAACGCATTGTTTTACTCTCCACATTCGATCGATTAAGGGCTCGAAGTGTAGGAACCTGCAACGCCATTGACGATAACCCTCATTTATTACCCCTAGCAGGTTAATGCCCGACAGGGGCAACTAAAGCGAGCTGACCTCGCCGAAAAAGTTGATACCACCTGCGAAACAAAGTTAATAAAAATATACCCGGCGATATTCTTGAACTGCACAATTTGGTGGTCTGCCTTGATCTTCGAAAGCCCCAGCCTGCTCAACTCGCAGCAAACCACTCAACCATCACGAACATCCTCTTTAGGTATTAGGAAATATATTCAATCGAGCACCATTCGCCCTGAAAAGATCATCTTCAGGCGTTCCGAAAACAGCTTAGAGCTAGCGCGGTGCAAACCAGGGCGCCGGCACTTCAGCCTGGATCGTGATGGTCTTGATCTGGGTGTAGGCATTCAGCGTCTCGCGACAGAACTCACGGCCAATACCGCTGTTCTTGTAGCCGCCAAAGGCGGTGCCGTCACTGATGTTGGAGTAGCGGTTGATCCAGACCGAGCCGGCTTGCAGGCGGTTGGCGGTGTGCATGGCGTGCTTCAGGTTGCTGGTGTAGATCCCCGCAGCCAGGCCGTACTCGGTGTCGTTGGCCTGGGCGATCATCTCCTCGTAATCGCTCCACTGGATCAGCGACAGCACCGGGCCAAAAATTTCTTCCTGGCAGATGCGCATGTGATTGCGGGCAAGCAACACCGTGGGCTGGATGAAGTAGCCAGCCTCACAACCGGCTACCTCGACCCGAGAACCACCCACCAGTAGCGTGGCCCCCTCTGCGATACCTGCATCGATGTATGCCAGGACCTTGCGGCCCTGACTGGCGGAGACCAGGCAACTGACGCGGGAGTCTTCCTCCAGGGGCGCACCGACCCTGACCCGCTGGAACGACTCGATCAGTTTGTCCTTGAAGCTCTCGAAAATATCCGCATGGACAAACAGCCGGGTGCCGGCCAGGCACGACTGGCCATTGTTGTGAATGGCGGCGAAGGTGGCATTGTCCACCACGGCGTCGAGATCTTCGACATCGGCAAACACAATATTCGCGCTCTTGCCCCCCAGCTCCAGGGTGGCCGGCACCAGGCGCTCGGCAGCCACCCCGGCAACGATTCTTCCCACCTCGGTGCTACCGGTGAACGACAGTTTGCGCACCAGCGGATGGACACTCAGGGCGGCGCCCACCACTTCGCCGAGGCCAGGAACAATGTTGACCACCCCAGCGGGGAAAATCCGCGCAATATGCTTGCCCAGTTCCAGGGTCGACAGGGACGCGTTCTCATCGGGCTTGAGGACCACGGTGTTGCCTGCCGCCAGGGCCGGCGCCAGCTTGAACGCGGCCATGATGGCCGGCGCGTTCCACGGAATGATCTGCCCGCACACGCCCAGAGGCTCGCGTTTGCCCAGGGCATAGCCACCGACGATCTCCCGGCCATAGTCCTCATGGGCCATGATCACCGCAGCAAAGTAGCGATAGTGACGCACGGCGGTTTGATAGTCCTTGCGCACTTCACTGATGCAGCGCCCGACATCCTGGGCATCGATCCGCGCCAGACGCTCGCTGTCGGCCTCCACCGCGTCGGCCAGGGCATTGATCAACCGGCCCCGCTCCTGCTGCCCTAGGGCCTTCCAGCCGGCAAAGGCTGCCTGGGCGGCGTCAACCGCACGATCTACATCGGCCGCGTTGCAGTAATGGATGTGCGCCAGGCATTGGCCCGTGGCCGGATCGAGGGCGGGAACGGGAGCATTGTCGTTGTTTTCAAATACGCCGTTAATCAACGGGCCGTATACAGGATCAAATAAGATAGTCATATCATGCCTCTACAAGTTAAAGATTTAAGGTCATATTGCCGATGCCCATCGAGATAAGGTTTATATATCCAGCACAACAATCTCGATGTTAGAGTTCCCTCCTGCTTCTCAATATTTAAAAAGGCTTATCCATGGACCCACTGTCGGGTGTTCTTTCCTTATTGCGAGTTCGCAACTATCACTCTGCAACTTTGAAGTTGGCGGGCGATTGGGCGTTCAGCTTTCCCGAGAATGCCGGGATCAAGTTCACCACCGTGGTTCAGGGCGGCGGCTGGTTATGGGTTGAGGGCGAACAACAGCCACAACGCTTGCAACAAGGCGATTGTTTCCTGATGACCCGGGGCGCGCCCTTTGCCCTCTACAGCGACATGACCCAGGTTCCACTCGATTCCGAGCAGTACTTCCAGCGCATCGCCGAGGATGAGATCCGCCTCGACTATGGCGGCCAGGAAACCCAGCTGGTGGGCGGTCGCTTCGAGTTCACCGGGGTGCCGGCCCAGGTCTTGCTCAGCACCCTGCCCTCCCTGGTCCACCTGACTGGCGTTTGCGCCCAGGCCTCAGTCCTGCGCTGGGCCCTGGAGCGCTTTACCTCGGAGCTGCACCAGCACCGGCCGGGGCGCTCGCTGATGACCGAACACCTGGCCCACATCATGCTGGTCGAAGTGCTGCGGGCGCACCTGAGCACCCTCGACAGTGAAGGCACAGGGTGGTTCGCCGGCCTGGCCGACCGTCATTTGAGTGCCGCGATCAGCGCCCTGCATGGCGAGCCGGCACGGCGCTGGAGCGTGGAAGAGCTGGCGCGCCTGGCCAACATGTCGCGCTCGGCCTTCGCCCAGCGCTTCAAAACCATTGTCGGGGTCGCCCCCATGGAGTACCTGACGCGCTGGCGGATGCTGTTGGCCAGCGACCGCTTGCGCAATAGCGAGGACAGCATCTCCAGCATCGCCTTCGCCCTGGGCTACGAGTCGGAAAGCGCTTTCAGTACCGCGTTCAAGCGGATCATGAGTGAAGCGCCGCGGCACTATCAGCGCGCCCAGCAAACCCTCTAGCGCAAACCGCCGCCGATGATCAGGGTCTCGCCGGTGATCCAGCCGGCAGCGTCCGAGGCCAGGAAGGCCACCGCCGGCGCGATGTCCCGGGGAGCGCCAATGCGTCCCAGTGGGGTGATGGACTCGATCTGGCTGCGGAACTCGTCGGCGAAGAAACCACTGGCGTGCACCCCCTCGGTCTCCACCAGCCCCGGGTTCACCGAGTTGACCCGGATCTTCCTGGCCCCCAGTTCATTGGCCAGGGTGCGGGTAATGGCGTCCACCGCCCCTTTGGACGCGGTGTAGACCGTGGAGTTGGCCGGGGTAAACGAAGTGACGCTGGAACTGATGTTGACGATGCTGCCCCCGGCCGGGTTGAAGTATTCAAGGGCGGCCTGGGAGCAGAGAATCAGGCCCAGTACGTTCAAGTTGAAGTGCCGGTGGAAGGCTTCTTCGGTGACCTCGGCCAGGGCCCCGGTGGAATAGACCCCGGCATTGTTCACCAGGATATCGAGGTGGCCGTACTGATGACCGATGGTCTTGAACAGCGTCTTGACCTCAAGGCCATTGGACACATCGGCCTGGACCGCAAAGGCCCTGCCGCCCTCCTCGACGATCTGCGTCACCAGCCGGTCGGCGTCGGCCTGGCTGCGGGTGTAGTTGACGATAACAGTGGCTCCCTCTGCGGCCAGTTGCCGGGCAATCTCGGCGCCGATGCCCTTGGAGGAGCCGGTCACCAGGGCGATTTTCTTTTCCAGTTTTTTCATGCTTGAACCTTGCGCTGTGCTCGTCAGTGATCCGTTCGCCCTGTGGGGCCGGGCGATGGATTGAGCTTAAGCCTGAGGTCCGGGCGTGTTAATCACTGAAAAGCCGGGAAACATGCTCCAGCGTCCAAGGCAGTGGAAGGCTCGCTCGCAGCGTTGCGCCAGGAACACCGTGACGTGATGGGATAACAGCAGGTAAACAAAGCTGATCAAAAGCTGCGGATCACAAGCCTTGCAGTGGGTGCCGAATGTCGCCTTCCCGGCCATTCCACCACTCGGGCAGCGGCAGCAGCTCCACTGCCACGCCGGCACGCACCAGGCGCTGGTGCAGCTCTTCCAGGTAGACCAGCGTCTGTATTCTTGGCTCAACCCGCATCAGCGCTTCCCAGGCCAACTCAATGTATCCGGCGTGAATCGGCGCCGAGTACTGGAGTATCGGCGGGAAGTGCGCGTCCTGCTCCAGCCCGAAGTTGCCCAGGTAGCTCATTGCGTTTTCGGCCACTACCGCCTGCTGCCCAGGGTCTCTAGGACGCCGCATGAGTCGCTCCAGTTGCTGTACTGCGTCCGGTGTTTGATACAACGGGGAAGTCATGGCGTTCAGGACCCAGAGGTACTTCGACTCCCCCGTGAGATAGGCGTTGGCGATGCCGTTGGGGGTGAAGAAAAGCTCCAGGGCGCGACTGATGAGCTCCGGTATCACTGACTGGCTTATGTCCTGCAGATAAGCCATTCGCAGTTCCGGGTCCTGCCGGCTGTGAGTCAGGTAGTTCTGCAACTCCTGGGCCTGACGATAAATCACCGTAGGGTCGTTGCAACGCCGGGCAATGTCGCGGGCCAGCGCCCGTTCACGTCGGCGCTGGTCGCGATCAAGCGCGGTGTCATCCTGGGTCGAGAAATCAAAGAAGGTGCGGATCGCCATCACACAGGTCTCAGGTTCACGACCGACAACGGCCAGCTCACCTCCCAGCTCGCCGCCATACAAGAGCGCCATCAGTTCCAGCAGCTCAACACGCTTTCCAGAGGCGCGTTCAAAGCCGTCGCGCGAGTAACTCGAGACCGCCTCCCTGGACAATTGGGTATAGAGAATATTGACCGCCTTGAGCATGCTCGCAGCCACGGCCGATTCAGCTTCGCCACTTCTTTCCACTGCCCCTTCGATGAATTCATGAATAATCCGCGCAGCCCTGTGCTCACGCCAGGTGTTGAAGAACTGCTTGAGACCAGGAAAGGTAAAGGCCGGTACAAGCACCGCCAGGCTCATCTCGTAGTTGATTTTTTCCAGCCACGAGTGGCTATCGATCCGGGCTTTCGTCACCTCCTCAAACAGCCCCAGCGCCCAGGTGCCTTGAGGGCTGTTGGCGGCATGAGGCGTCATGGCCAGCGCGGCCTGCCGGTGCCGGTTGCACGCCTCTTCTTTGGGCGAAGCCAACATCGGTGGCCTGAACGCACTGATGATCTCCTGGAAATTCTGCATGAAATACTCCGCCATGCCCGGCTCGCTCTCGCGCAACAGGGTCTGCAGGATAATCCCGCGCCAATCCAGCTCGTCCTTTTCGTGTCGATCGTGCGCCGCGCCGAAGACCGACAGGCTGCGGCAGATGCGCTTGGCATAGCGCGGATTACCGGGAAACCACTGGGCGCACTGCTCAATGGCCAGGGGCGGCAGGAACCCACAGCTGTCCTGCAGATTCTTCGCCACCATTCTCTGCACCTGCTTGGGCGTCGGCGCCGGCAAGGTGAAGGGCACGTCGATGATCTTGTCGAGAAAATGCTGGGCAGATTCGCCAAAGGCTGCGGAGTAGCTGTGCAGCGCCCGGCTGACCACCTCCTTGTCGAAGGCCAGGACAAACACGAAGTCCGGCCAGTCGAGCAACTCTCGCAAGGCCAGTAGCGTCTGCGGGAGGGCCTTCGGATCGGCCCGGTCGAGGTCGTCGATAAAGACGATCACCCGCCTCTTTCCCAGTTGTTGATGCAGCGCGTTAAGGTCTTCTGCATCCAGCTGCAACATGCCACTGAGTTTGTCAAAGGCCACGCCCGAGACATGGGCTGCGGCACTGATCACCGGGGCGCACTCGACGGAGTCGGGAAGCGTCACCTGCGCAGCGCAATTCGACACTTTGTTCAGGGTGTCCGTGACCTTTTTGCTCAAGCGCTTCAGCCAGGGCCGCAAGGGTTCAGCCAGTCCCTCGTGCTCCAACACTGCAGTCAATTGCAGATAGAACTGAGCAATGAACCCCTCCTCCCCTGTGGCCTGCCACGCAGGAAAACGTACAACGATGTCATCTGCCTCCTCGGCAATCTGCTGCAGAAAATTCAGCACACTGGTCTTGCCGCTGCCCCACTGACCATAGAGCCCAATTCGGGTCGACCAGCCCAAGGGCGTCGCGGTAATCATGCGATAGATCAGCTTGGCCACAGGCCAACGCTCCAGGAGGTCGTCGGCGCGTTGGGTGAGCGCCGCATCGTGCCCGCCCGGGGCGGTAAAGGCCTGTGTTACCGACATCTGCTTACGTCCTTGTGCTGGTTTGCGTTTCCCTGCGGCCTATGCCCGCAGGCCTTACTGCTGCTGCGGCTTGATCAGGTCGATGGAAATCATCTTGTGCATGCCACTGAGGGGCACCAGACGCTTGATATCCATCTGGTAGAAACCGGCCACCGGGCTGATGGACGCCGGCATGGCCGGGGTGCAGCCGGTCAGGCTGTAGAGGTTCATGTAGTCGGCATTGGGATCG
The DNA here is from genome assembly GCF_045013505.1 of Pseudomonas sp. JDS08PS003. Taxonomy (NCBI): domain Bacteria; kingdom Pseudomonadati; phylum Pseudomonadota; class Gammaproteobacteria; order Pseudomonadales; family Pseudomonadaceae; genus Pseudomonas; species Pseudomonas sp. JDS08PS003. Next base: position 3,532,168 of record NZ_CP120724.1, on the reverse strand, counting down.
CCCACGGTGCCCTGACGCATGGACAGGCTGCAACGCAGGCTGCCCTTGAGCCCCGGGCCGCCGTCACCCTGGACTTCCAGGCGCAGTGGGCAGACCCCCATGCGTCGCCCACCCATCCAGGGGTCCTGGGCCTGCGGACATTCCTGGTCGCCGACGGTGGCCATGACCTGGCCCACCAACTGGCGCAGGTCCTTGTTCTGGTCGGGCCAGACTTCGCCTTTGTCGACGATGCGGTCCTTGATGAACAGTGTGTAGAGCACCGGGAAACCGACCTTGTTGCTGAGCATGAACGCGCCCTGGGAATAGGCCAGCTTGTCACCAGCCTGGCAACCGGCGCGATCGGTGACGGCGAACTCGGTGGTGTTGAGGTTCTTCATGTCGGTGCCGCCGTTGAATCTGATCAGGCACTGGGCTTGCCGGCCGTCGCGGCAGCCGTTGTCCATCAGGCGCAGACCCTTGCCGACCACGGCGCTGTCGTCGATGACAAAACCGTTGAAGTTGGTCATGTCGCTGGGCAGCACACGGTTGACCCGCAAGTCGACGAGAAAATCGCCGTTGGGCGCCAGCGAGGGCTCCAGGTTCATCGAGAAGCGTGCGTTGCACTGCTGCTTCAGGGTCACCTTGAAGTTCTGCACGTCCGGCAGGCCACCGATCATGCCGCCGGCTCCGAACGGCAGGCCGAGGACGCTGCCCAGGGTGGTCAGAATGCCCGAGACCAGGCTCTTGGTCTTGGCATAGGCGTCCAGCTCGTCGTTGGTCATGTTGCTGACTTGCGCTTGGCTGAAGTTTTTCGACTGGTTCCAGTTGAAGCTGGTGGTGGAGCGGATGGTCCCGCTGAGTCGGGCTTCGTCGCAGGCCCCACGCTCCTGACAGAACTTGAGGTTGAAGCCCCAGTCCTTGCTGAAGATATCGAGGAAGTTGAACATCGGCTTGCTCAAGGCCATCACCAGCATCCCCTGCTGGCGCGCGCCGATCACCACCGGCCCCGACTCCAGGCCCTTGACGGTGGCGTACTTGGGCACATCGACCGGGTACTTGCGCTCGAAGTCCGAGGAATTGACGTTGAAAGGCGGCTCGAAGGTGATGGGATAGTCGCCTTCGTTCTCGATCACCAGGGTGATGAAATCAGGCTCCGCTGCCTGGGTCTCAACGCTTAGAGCAGCCAATGGCAGGCTTAGCAGGCAGCTTGTCAGTAAGGTTGTCTTGCAACGGGTCCAGAGTCCGGTTCTGCGCATCGCCAATCCTTGAGCATGGGTGAGGGGCGTTCACTTTAAATCCTTTATGGCGTATTGCCACCCCTCTCTTCCTCGCTCCAGATCAGCGTAAGGCGCCACTGGCGAATGTTTAAACCGTTTAACCGTGCTCCCCGGGTCGCATCGGTCTACATTCAATCATCAGGTTTGCCCTCCTTCTCTGGCCTGAGCCGGCTCAACTGAAGCGAGCCCCCCCTGCAACAAGCGTAAAGGAATGGTGCCGATCAGCTCGGGCGACGCTTCAGGGTCTCGCTGGGCAACTCCCTGAACAGCGCCCGATAGCTGCTGGAAAACCGTCCCAAGTGCCAGAACGACCAGTGCATCGCCACCTCGGCCACGGTGGTTTCGCCGGGACCGCGGCTGAGCAGTTCGCGGTGCGCGCTGTTGAGCCGGCGCAGGCGCAGCCATTGGCTCGGGGCCATGCCGGTAAAGGCCTTGAACGCACTCTGCAACTGGCGCAGGGAAACCCCGGCCACCTGGGACAGCTCCAGCAGGTTGAGGGTTTCTTCGGGGACGTCGGCGGCCCATTGTGCCACCCGCTGCATGATGCCCCGCTCCTCGTTGCGCCGTTGCAGGCTGCCCGGGTCCAGGCGCGCGCAGGCGTTGTCGAGGATGTACAGGCAGTCGTCCAGCAGTTGCTGGGTCAAGGCTTCGCGGCTGGGTGGGTCGAGGGTCTGGGACAGGCGGGTCAAGGTGGCGCTCAGCCAACGGCAGAACAGGGCATTCTGCTGGTTGGTCAGCGGCGCCATGAACAGCCCGTCCAGGCGCTCCATCCCCAGGCCCTGGCGCTGGACGAACTCGGGGCCGAACACCACCGCCACTTCCTGGTAGTTCTCCGGGGTGATCCAGATATTGCGGCTCTCGCCATTGAGCAGGTACAGGGCGTTGTCGCTGCGATCGAAACAGAACGCCAGGGCGCCTTGAGGGGCGCTGAAGTTCTGCTCGACCCGGGTGTTCATGCACTCCTCGTAGATCTCTACGCCCTGCAGGTCGAGGTAACGCACCAGGCCGTTGAAATGCCCGGGGGACATCTGCTGGTAGTGCTGGACCCAACCCGGGGTGGCACGGATCTGCTCGGCGACATCGAAGGTGTTGAAGGCTTGAACCTGAAGCGGATTGGACGCTGTCATCGGGGGACCTTGCGCACTCTTTTGGTGCGCTTTGGTGCTGCTTAAAGTGGATAGATGGAACAACAAGGCTCGCCCAAGATAGTCGCCAATGCGCCGCAGGGGAAGCCTTGCCGGGATACTCCCGCTCACCTCGGTGCAGATAAAACCAATCATCGAGGTCTTTATGAACGCCCCTTTCGATCAGCTTTCCTCCTGGCTGAAAGATCACAAGATTACCGAAGTAGAGTGCGTGGTCAGCGACCTGACCGGCATTGCCCGCGGCAAGATCGCGCCCACCAACAAGTTCCTGCATGAGCGCGGCATGCGCCTGCCGGAAAGTGTCCTGCTGCAAACGGTAACCGGGGATTTTGTCGACGACGACCTGTACTACGAACTGCTGGACCCGGCGGACATCGACATGATCTGCCGCCCCGACTCGTCATCGATCTACCTGGTGCCTTGGGCCATCGAGCCCACGGCCATCGTCATCCACGACACGTTCGACAAGTTCGGCAACCCCATCGAGCTGTCGCCGCGCAACGTGCTGAAAAAAGTGCTGCAGCTGTACACCGACAAGGGCTGGCAGCCGATCGTGGCTCCGGAAATGGAGTTCTACCTGACCCAGCGCTGTGAAGACCCGGACCTGCCGCTCAAGGCACCGCTGGGCCGTTCGGGCCGCGCGGAAAGCGGCCGCCAGTCGTTCTCCATCGACGCCGCCAACGAGTTCGACCCGCTGTTCGAGGATGTCTACGACTGGTGCGAAGCCCAGGGCCTGGACCTGGACACGCTGATTCACGAAGACGGCCCGGCGCAGATGGAAATCAACTTCCGCCACGGCGACGCCCTCGATCTGGCGGACCAGATCACCGTGTTCAAGCGCACCCTGCGCGAGGCGGCGCTCAAGCACAACGTCACTGCGACCTTTATGGCCAAGCCGATTGCCGACGAGCCTGGCAGCGCCATGCACCTGCACCAGAGCGTGGTGGACATCGCCACCGGCAAGCCGATCTTCGTCGATGCCGACGGCCAGAAGAGCCAGCTGTTCCTGCACCACATCGGCGGTCTGCAGAAGTACATCCCCAAGGTGCTGCCGATGTTCGCCCCCAACGTCAACTCGTTCCGCCGCTTCCTGCCGGACACCTCGGCCCCGGTCAACGTCGAATGGGGCGAAGAAAACCGCACCGTCGGCCTGCGGGTGCCGACTGCCAGCCCGGATGCCATGCGCGTGGAAAACCGCCTGCCCGGCGCCGATGCCAACCCTTACCTGGCGATTGCCGCCAGCCTGCTGTGCGGCTACCTGGGCATGGTCGAGGGCATCGAGCCCAGCGCCGCGGTGGAAGGCCGGGCCTATGAACGGCGCAACCTGCGCCTGCCGATCACCATCGAAGACGCCCTGGCGCACATGGAGGATTGCCCGACCATCGAGCACTACCTGGGGCGCAAATTCGTCCGTGGCTATGTGGCGGTCAAGCGGGCCGAACACGAAAACTTCAAGCGCGTGATCAGTTCCTGGGAGCGTGAGTTCCTGCTGCTCAGCGTCTGATTTGCCCGCAGTCTGCAATCAACAAAAACAACCCGAAGAGGTGTCGACATGCGTCTTTTGAAAACAGTGATCCCGGCCGCACTGGCGGTCTTGTGCAGCACCGCCGTCCAGGCCCAACCCAGTGTCAGCGTGTACAACTGGACCGATTACATCGGCCAGACCACCCTCGCCGACTTCCAGGGGCAAACCGGGGTCAAGGTGATCTATGACGTCTTCGACTCCAATGAAACCCTGGAGGGCAAGTTGCTGGCCGGTCGCACCGGCTACGACGTGGTGGTGCCCTCCAACCATTTCCTCGCGCGCCAGGTGAAGGCCGGCGCGTTCCTCAAGCTGGACCGCTCGCAGTTGCCCAACTGGAAGAACCTGGACCCCAAGCTGCTGGCCCTGCTGGAGCAGAACGACCCCGGCAACCAGTACTCGGTGCCCTACCTGTGGGGCACCAACGGCATCGGCTACAACGTCGACAAGGTCAAGCAGGTGCTGGGCATCGAGCGCATCGACTCCTGGGCGGTGCTGCTGGAGCCTGCGAACCTGAAGAAACTCCAGCAGTGCGGGGTGTCGATGATGGACTCGCCGGATGAGGTGTTTCCGGCGGTGCTCAACTACCTGGGCCTGGACCCGCGCAGCGAAAACCCCGAGGACTACAAGAAAGCCGAGGCCAAGCTGCTGACCCTGCGCCCCTATATCACCTACTTCCACTCCTCCAAGTACGTCTCGGACCTGGCCAACGGTGATATCTGCATCGCCTTCGGCTACTCCGGGGACGTGTTCCAGGCCGCCAACCGGGCCAAGGAAGCCAAGAACGGGGTGAACATCGCCTACGCCATTCCCAAGGAAGGCAGCAACCTGTGGTTCGACCTGCTGGCGATTCCCGCCGATGCCGGCAACGTCAAGGAGGCTCATGCTTTCATCAATTACCTGCTGGACCCGCAAGTGATCGCCAAAGTCAGCGCCTATGTCGGCTATGCCAACCCCAACCCGGCGTCCCAGCCGTACATGGACGCCGAGCTGGTGAACAATCCCGAGGTGTACCCGCCTCAGGACGTTCTCGACAAACTGTACATTTCCACCACCCAGTCGCCGGCCATCATGCGCTTGATGACCCGCTCCTGGAGCAAAGTGAAGTCCAACAAATGATTCAGCCAAACCTTTCGGGCATTGCTAACGGGCACGCCCGCTCCTACTACGCGGCCTCGGCCGGCAGCCTGCCCGGCTACCCGTCCCTGGACGGTGACCTGAGCGCCGACGTCTGTGTCATCGGCGGCGGTTTCACCGGGGTCAACACCGCCATCGAACTCGCCCAGCGCGGGCTGTCGGTGATCCTCCTGGAGGGCCGGCGCATCGGCTGGGGCGCCAGTGGGCGCAACGGCGGCCAGCTGATCCGCGGCATTGGCCACGACGTCAGCGGCTTTGCCCGCTACGTCGGCAAGGAAGGGGTGAAATACCTCGAGCATGCGGGGATCGAGTCGGTGGACGTGGTGCGCCAGCGCATCGCCGAGCACGGCATCGATTGCGACCTGCGCTGGGGCTTCTGCGAGCTGGCCAACACCCCGGCCCAGTTCGCCGCGTTCCAGGCCGAGCAGGACAGCCTGGTGGGTCTGGGCTACCGCCACCCTACCCGCCTGGTGGCTCCCCAGGACATGCATCAGGTGGTGGGCTCCCCGGTGTATGCCGGGGGCTTGGTGGACATGGGCTCGGGGCACCTGCATCCACTCAAGCTGGTGCTGGGGGAAGCGCGGGTGGCGGCCTCCCTGGGGGTGAAGATCTTCGAACAGAGCCCGGTGCTGGAACTGGTGCATGGCAACCGGGTCCAGGTGCGTTGCGCCACAGGCACCGTGCGCGCCGCAAGCCTGGTGCTGGGCTGCAACGCCCACCTGGATGAACTGGAGCCACGCCTGAGCGGCAAGGTGCTGCCAGCCGGCAGCTACATCATCACCACCGAGCCATTGCCGGAGGCGCTGGCGACACAGTTGATCCCGCAGAACCTGGCGCTGTGCGACCAGAAAGTGGGCCTGGACTACTACCGGCTGACGGCGGATCGACGCCTGCTGTTCGGCGGTGCCTGCCACTATTCAGGACGTGATCCTGCGGATATCGCCGGCTATATGCGGCCCAAGATGCTCAAGGTCTTCCCGCAACTGCAGGAGGTGGCCATCGACTTCCAGTGGGGCGGCAAGATTGGCATCACCGCCAATCGTTTCCCCCAGGTGGGGCGCCTGCGCCAGTACCCCAACGTGTATTACGCCCAGGGCTATTCCGGTCACGGCCTGAATGTCACCCACTGGACCGCACGGCTGCTGGCCGAAGCCATCCATGCCGGCCACAGCCATGGCCTGGATGTGTTCAGCGCTGTGCCCCACATGACCTTCCCAGGCGGCCCGGCCCTGCGCGCCCCGTTGCTGGCTCTGGGCATGCTCTGGCACCGCCTGCGCGAAACCCTCGCCTGACGCCCCACCCCGCCCCGCACTGCACCACCGTAGGAGCCGGCTTGCCGGCGAAGAGGCCCTCGAGTCCTGCACCGCCCTTCGCTGACGCCTTCGCTGGCAAGCCAGCTCCTACCTGCAAGCCAGCTCCTACCCACAGCGGCGCCTATGGGAAACGGCGCTGCAGGAAATCCAGCAGCAATTCGTTGACCTGCTGCGGCCGTTCGCTCTGAAGCCAATGCCCGCAATCGGCCAGTACATGCTGTTCAAGGTCGCTCACCCGGCTCGGCATGCGCTTGAGGGTATGGGCTTCAAGGACGCCCACCGGGTCGCGGTCGCCAATCAGGAACAGGGTCGGCGACTGCACCTGGGCGTCCTGCAGAAACTCGGTGCGCTGCCAGGTGCGCTCAAAATTGCGGTACCAGTTCAAGGCACCGCGAAATCCCCGGCCGGCGAAGGTCTGACGATAAACCTGGAACGCTTCCTCGGAACACCAGGCGGGCAGCCCGTCGGGCACCGTTACTCCGTCAAACAGTCGGGCAGCGGCCGGTTTCGCCACCAGCAGCGCGCCGACGTTGCCCATGAACAGCCGCAAGCTGGCGTCGATGTCGGCATCCAGTTCTGCCTCGGCCACTCCGGGCTGCTGAAAATAGAGGATGTAGTTGAAATGCTCGCCATGCACCTCGCGCATGATCTCGCTGGCCGGGCGTTTCGGCCGCCCGGCAAAGGGCACCGACAGGGTCACCAGCGCCCCCACCCGCTCGGGCTCCAGCAGCGCCAGGTGCCAGGCCACCGGCGCGCCCCAGTCATGGCCGACCATGCACACACGCTGGTGGCCGAAGGCGTCCATGGCGTGCTGGATATCGGCGCACAGGGTCAGCAGATCGTAAGCCTCGACGGCCTCGGGAGCGGAGCTGCGGCCATAGCCGCGCATCTCTGGCACGAACACCCGGAACCCGGCCTCGACCAGGGCCGGCACCTGATAGCGCCAGGAATACCAGCACTCGGGAAAGCCGTGGAGCAGCCAGACTGGCCGCCCCTGCTCGGGACCGGCCACCTGGACGCTGAGCTCGATGCCGTTGACGGACAGAAGGTGCTGTTGATAGGCAGTCATGTCGGGTGCTCCAAAGCCGGTGCAGGGAGCAGAACCTAACAGATGCTGGTGGCGATCCTGGTCATCATTGATCAATCGAATGACGGGCCTGTTCAGCCGGGAATCAAGCCCGCCAGGGATTGGCTGTGCTGGCGGATCAGGCGTTGGGTGTCGAGGACCTTTTCCAGGGCCTGTTCCGAATCCGGGTCCTGCATCGGCGCACGGATGGCCGCCGACACCAGGCTGATCAGCTTGGCCATGACTTCGGCATCAGTGGCCGGACGACCCAGGCTCATGGCCTGCATCAGCAGGCGCAGTTCAGTGCCGGCCATGACCCCGGAAATTGCCTTGAGGGCAAATTGCAGGCGCACCCCCAGCTCGTTGCGCGGCAGGTCCGGCAGGGCCAGGGCAAAGGCCTTGAAGAAACGCTCGAATACCGGTTGGTAGTGTTCCTTGAGGTATTCCTGGATGAAGGGCGAGGTGTCGCTGTACACCCGGCCAAGAAAACGAATGAACGAACGGCCTTCCACGCCGCCGTTGGCATCGCTGCGCTCCAGGCCCATGGCCGGGGCGAACAGCACGCCGAGCAGGGTCTCGCAATCCAGAGGTCCCTGGGCCTGCTCTTCGCATTTGGCCAACAGTTCCAGGCGCTGATCGTTGAGGGGGCCCAGGCGCTGCATCAGCAGGGCTTTCATCAGCGAATCCTTGTCGCCGAAGTGATAGTTCACCGCCGCCAGGTTGACCTGGGCGCGCTCGGTGATCTGACGCAACAGCACGGCGTCGTAGCCGTACTTGATGAACAATGCCTCGGTCGCTTCCAGCAGTCGGGTCTTGGTGACATTGGGGGCACTGAGTTTCTTGGCGACCATGGAGGACTAACCTTTGCTGGGATGAAAAACTGACCGTTCGAACAGTGTTTTAAAAAAAAATTTGATTTTTTATACCCGTGAGAAGCCCTAAAAGCAAGCGTCCAAGGGACGTCCCCAGCGGCCCAAGGCCGTTTTGTGACTCATGGGTTCCTGCCGGAAATTTGCCGAAAAAAGCCCGCAATTACCCGGTTCAGACGGCTGGCGCACCAGGATGAACGCAGTTACTATTCAAACAAAGTTTTTAAAATAATAAATAAAACCAGAGCTTGGCGTTGCCCCTGAATCCCCGCTGCACGAACCGTACGCGGTGGGAGTGTTCAAGCATTCAGTCGAGCCATCCGGCGCGGTAAGCGATGACAGCGACGATAATCGACCCAGGTTTTATCTCCCTGCAGGGCATAGGCAAGAGCTATCGGCTGGCGGAGCAACCGCTCCATATTCTCAAGAACGTATCCCTGTCCATCGAAGCCGGTGAAAGCTGTGCCATTCTCGGGGCCTCCGGTTCCGGCAAGAGCACCCTGCTCAACATCCTCGGCCTGCTCGACCTGCCCGACAACGGCGACTACCGCTTTGCCGGTCACGATATCTTCCGCGCCAGCCCCGACCAGCTGGCGGCGATCCGCAACCAGCAGATCGGCTTCGTCTTCCAGAGTTTCAACCTGCTGCCGCGACTCAGTGCCCTGGACAATGTCGCCCTGCCCCTGAGCTACCGCGGCGTGGCCCGGCGTGAATCCCTGGAACGTGCCCTGCATATGCTCGATCAAGTTGGCCTGGGGCAACGGGCTCACCACCGCCCGGCGGACCTCTCCGGCGGCCAGCGCCAGCGGGTGGCGATTGCCCGGGCCCTGGTGGGCGAACCCTCGGTGATCCTCGCCGACGAACCCACCGGCAACCTCGACAGCCACACTGCCCAGGAGATCATGGACCTGCTGCTGTCGCTGAACCGCGAGCGCCAGGTAACCCTGATCATCGTCACCCACGACCCCGGCATTGCCCAGCGCCTGGAGCGGCAGATCCGGGTCACCAACGGCGTGGTCCAGGAGGTCTGCCCGGCATGAGCCTCAAGGTCGAGCAAAGCGCCAGCCAGTTGCTGCATGAAGCCTTCGTCAGCCTGCGCACCCTCGGCAAGCGTTCGATCCTGGCTCTGCTGGGGATCGTCATCGGCAGTTCGTCGGTGGTGGCCCTGATCAATATCGGCCACAACGCCGCCGAAGACGCCGCGGCCATCTTCCAGGACATGGGCACCGATACCCTGGCGGTACAGTTCCCCGACGCCTCGGGCGCGCGCACGCCCATGCCGGCGGTACTGGACATCGCCACCCTGTACAAGGCCCTGCCCAGCCTGCTGCACATCGCCCCGGTGGCGTTGTTCAGCGGCCCGGTGGTGTTCCAGGGACGCACCACCAACGCCAACCTGGTGGGCAGCACCGCGGCACTGACCGACGCCATGCGCCTGCAGTTGCAGGAAGGACGCTTCCTCTCGGAGTTCGATGCCGCCGAAACCTACGCGGTGGTGGGGGCGCAAGTGGCCCAGGCTCTGAGCCAGCCCCATGACCCGCTGCGCCTGGGCGACAGAATCCGCATCAACGATTACCTGTTCCAGGTGATTGGCATCCTGCACCCGCAACCCGCTGCCGTGCTGATCCCGGTGCAGACCAACGAATCCCTGTTCGTCCCCCTGGAGGGCATGCGGCGAATTTCCTCCAGTGCGCAGATCAGCAACCTGATTGCTCGCGCCGGCCCTTCCCAGGACATGAACCAACTGGCCGCGGCCCTGGGCGATGCGCTGAAGAAACAGCTGCCGGGGCGGAGCGTGGAAGTGCAGATACCGCAAAAGATCATCGACGGCATGACCCGGCAAAGTCGCACCTTCGGTTACCTGCTGATGGCCCTGGGGGGCATCTCCCTGGTGGGGGGCGGCGTCGGGGTGATGAACGTGATGCTGATGAACGTTTCGGAGCGGCGTCGGGAGATCGGCATCCGCATGGCCCTGGGCGCCAGGCGCCGGGATATCCGCAATCTGTTCCTGCTCGAAGCGGTGACCCTGACCGCGGTCGGTGCCCTGTCCGGGGCAGTGCTGGGCATGAGCGCCGCCTACCTCTATGCCCGGGTTTCCGGCTGGCAGTTCTCCCTGGCCTCTGCGTCCTTGCCCCTGGGCATCGGCAGCACCTTGTTGATCGGCCTGTTCTTCGGCCTGTACCCGGCCATCTCGGCCTCGCGCCTGCAACCGGTGGAGGCGCTGCGCGATGAATGATCGCCAACGCGCCGGGCTGTTGCTGCTGTGGCTGATCAGCCCCTTGGGGCTGGCCGCCTCCCAGGACATGAATGTGGCTCGCCAGGCGTCAGCCCCGACCATGCACAGCGGCTATGAACGCAGCGTCCTGTTGAGCCAGCAGCAGACCGACCTGACCCTCGCCGATGCGGTCTACCTGGGCCTGCGCAACAACCGCGGGATTCGCAGCGCCTACTTGCAGCGCGTGGCGCAGAAGTTCGATCTGCGGGTCTCGGAAGATGCCTTCAACCCCAAGCTGCTGCTCAGTGGCACCTACCAGGCCAACAAGGGCAGCAACGACGGGGTGCGCAACGCCATGCTGACGCCCAGTTCCAGTTTGCTGGGGGAGTACGGCACCCGCTTGAACATGGCCTGGCGGCAGGAGTTGAACAACGCCAATCGGGCCGGCTACTACCGTCGCGACGGCCTCGACCTGGCGATTATCCAACCCCTGCTCAAGGGTGCCGGCTGGGATGTGACCACCGCCCCGCTACGCCTGGCGCGGATCAACGAACAGGCCTATCGCCTCAACCTCAAGGCCAACGTCGCGCAGACCATCAGCGACATCATCGGCGCCTACCGCGAGCTGCTGCGGGCCCAGCAACAGCTGGCGATCGTCGAGGATGCCCTCAAGCGCGCCAATGCCCTGCTCCAGGTGAACAAGGCGCTGATCGCCGCCGGGCGCATGGCCGAGTTCGAAATCGTGCAGACCGAAGCCGATATCGCCAGCCAGGAACTGGGGGTCGAAGAAGCGCGCAATCAGGTGGACATCAATCGCCTGTCGCTGCTGCGTCTGCTGGCCCTGGACCTGTCCACGCGCATTCGCGCCAGCGACGGTCTGGAGGCCGCCAGGATCAGCATCGACCAGCAGGACGCCCTGCGCCTGGCCCAGCTCCAGCAACCCAGTTACCTGGCGACTTTGCTCGGCAGCCAGCAGGCCGATCTGAACCTGGTGATTGCCAAGGACCAGGGCCGCTGGGACGTGTCCCTGGTGGCCGGTGCCAACCAGGTGCGCAACCGCTACGACAACGACGGCGGCAATGGCACCGGCAGAACCTGGGACAGCTATGCGGGAGTCCAGGTGCAGATACCCATTGGCGACCTCAGCACACGCCAGGCCGAAGTGCATGCCCGGGTCGACGTGGAAAACCAGGCGCTGGTCCTGGCCGATGCCCGCCAGGCCCTGGAACGCAGTGTCAATGACGTGGTGCGCGACCTGGGCACCCGCTGGCGCCAGTACGAAATTGCCCAGCGCGCGGTGGAGCTGTCCAAGCGCAAACTGGATATCGAACGGGAAAAACTCAGCGCCGGGCGCTCCAGCAACTTTCAGGTGCTGAGCTATGAAAGCGATCTGCGCACCAGTGAAAACGCCCGCCTCAACGCACTTATCGCTTACCTCAACGCCCAGACCCAACTGGATCTGACCCTGGGCATGACCTTGGAGACCTGGGACATTGCGCTCAATGACTACTGAGCAGAAAACCTCGCGCAAGCGCTACCTGCAAGGGGGCGCGGCGCTGGTGGTGCTGGCCTTGGCCGGCGTGGCCCTGATCGGTTACCGCGCCCCGGCTGACACGGCGGCCGACAAGGGCCGCTGGATCGAGGTCAGCAGCGCGCCGCTGATTCATCAGATCGGCCTGGTGGGCAAGATCGAACCGCAGCGCACCATCAGCCTGACCGCGCCGTTCGACGGCAATGTCCTGGCCAACCTGGTGGAACAGGGCCAGCGCGTGGAAGCCGGCCAGACCCTGCTGAAAATGGACCCCAGCCTGATCGAGATCCAGCTGCGTGAGGCCTTGTCGGTCCAGCTCAAGGCGCGACGCAGCGTCCAGGAACTGCAGGACTGGAACAACAGCGCCCAGGTCACCCGTGCCCGGCGGACCTTGCGTTCTTCGCAGATGGCGGTCAGCAATTCCGAGCGCAAGCTCAGTGAAAGCCAGAGCCTGTTTGCCCGGGGCATCATTCCCCGCAACGAGCTGGACGACCTCACCCAGCAACTGCAGACCCAGCGCCTGGACCTGACCGCGGCTCAGGGCGAGCTGCAACAGGCTCTGGATCAGGGCAAGGGCGAATACCGGCAGATTGCCGAGATGGAACTGACCAATGCCACGGTCAAGTACGAAGCCCTGCGCGCCCTGCTGGCGGGCAAGGACGTCACCGCGCCGTTTGCCGGCATCGTGGTGCCGGCGCCGGGCGTCAACCTGACCCAGATGGCCTCGGCGGCGACCTCGGGCCCGGTGCAGACCGGCAGCAAGGTCGGCCAGGGCCAAGCCTTGTTCGGCCTGGCCAACATCGAGCAACTGAAGATCGTCAGCAAGGTCTCGGAGCTGGATATCAACCAGCTGCACCAGGGCCAGAGCGTGGAAATTCTTGGCGACGGCTTTGATGGCGAACGCCTCAATGGCCAGGTGGACATCGTCAGCAGCCTGGCCCTGCCCGGCGACGCCAGCGGCGCCAGCGCACAGTTCCCGGTAACCCTGTCGATCCCCACGCTGACCCGCGAACAACTGCAGCGTGTGCGCCTGGGCATGAGCGCGCGGTTGACCATCATCACTTACCGCAACGATCAGGCAATCGTCATCCCGACGGCTGCGATCCAGCGTGGCGCAGACGGCATGAGCGTGGAATATCGGCCGAGCGCCGATCAGCCGGCAAAACGCCTGCCGGTAAGCGTCGGCCAATCGACGGCGGAGGGTATCGAAGTGTTCGGCCTGCAGCCGGGCCAGGTGCGCCTCCCCGGCGCCCCCTGACTCCCAAACACCAACAACATCCCGTAGGAGCTGGCTTGCCAGCGAAGGCGTACTCAAGAACTACGCCCTCTCCAACGGCCCTTTCGCCGGCAAGCCGGCTCCTACAGGAAGACCGCCGGCATGTCGCCGCTAACGGCCGCGGCCGTCCATTCAGGGGCTCAGCGCAGGGCTCGGCGCAGGACCTTGCCGACGGTGGTCTTGGGCAATTCCTCGGTGCGAAATTCCACATACCGCGGTACCTTGTAGCCGGTCAGGTATTCCCGGCAGTGGGCCAGCAACTGGTCCTGGGTCAGATTCGGGTCCTTGCGCACCACGAAGATCTTCACCTTCTCCCCCGTGACCCCATCCTCGACCCCGATCGCCGCCACTTCCGCCACGCCCGGATGCAGGGCCACCACATCTTCGATCTCATTGGGGTACACGTTGAAGCCGGACACCAGGATCATGTCCTTCTTGCGATCCACCAGGCGGATGAAGCCCTGCTCGTTCATCACCCCGATATCCCCGGTGGACAGCCAGCCATGACGATCCAGGACCTTGGCGGTTTCTTCCGGACGCTGCCAGTAGCCCTTCATCACTTGGGGACCACGCACCTGCAACTCGCCCTCTTCGCCCAGCTCCGCCAGTTCGCCATCCTCACGCACGAAACGCACCCAGGTCGAAGGCAGCGGCACGCCGATGGTCCCGGTGAACTCGCCCTCGCGCATGCGAGCAATGTCGATGGGGCTGATGCTCACCACCGGCGAGCATTCGGTCAGGCCGTAGCCTTCGATGATCGGCACCCCAGTGACTTCCTTCCAGCGCCGGGCCACGGCGGTATGGGTGGCCATGCCGCCGGCGATGGCCAGCTTCAGGTCGGAGAAGTCCCGGCCACGAAACTCTTCGTTCTCCAGCAAGCCGTTGAACAGCGTGTTGACCCCGACGATGCCACTGAACTTTTCCTTGCGCAGGATCATCTGCACCCGCTTCACGTCCCGGGGGTTGGCGATCAGGATGTTGCGCCCGCCCAGGCACATGAACATCAGGCAGTTCACCGTCAGCGACAGCACGTGGTACAGCGGCAGCAAGGTGACGTTGGTTTCCTGCTGGTTCTCGTCCAGTTGGTCGCCGACCCAGGCCTTGGCCTGCATCAGGTTGGCGAGGATGTTGCGGTGGGTGAGCATGGCGCCCTTGGCATCGCCAGTGGTGCCGCCGGTGTATTGCAGGAAGGCAATGTCGTCCTGCTTCAGGTCCACCGGACGATGCTCCAGCACGGCGGCCAGCTTCATCATCGCCGGGAAGCGAATGCTGCCCGGCAGGTTGAATTTCGGCACCTGCTTCTGCACATGGCGCAAGGCAAAGTTCAAGGCCGCGCCCTTGAAGGTGCCCAGCAGGTCGCCAATGGCGGCCACCACCACGTTCTTCAACTGGCTGCCGGGCATCGCCTGTTCCAGGGTGTGGGCGAAGTTCTCGAAGATCACCACGGTTTCGGCGCCGCTGTCCTTGAGCAGGTGCCGCAGCTCATGAGCGGTGTACAGCGGATTGACGTTGACCACCACCGCCCCCACCAACAGGGTGCCGAACAGGCAGATCGGGTACTGCAGGCAGTTGGGCATCATCAACGCCACCCGGTCGCCCTTCTTCACCCCTTTGGATTGCAGCCAGGCGGCAAAGGCGAATACGCGCTTCTCCCAGAGGTCGTAGCCCATCTCGGTGCCGATGCTCACATAGGCCACCCGCTGACGGTACTTGTCCACGTGTTCGAGGAACACTTCCCGCAGCGACGGATAGCGGTCGATGTCGGCTTCGATATCGCTGGGCACACCCGGCAGGTAAGCGTTCAGCCAGATACGCTCGGCGGCTTGCAGGCTCACGACACTCATTGGCAGTCTCCTTGTTATTTTATTTTTCGACGATGGCGGTGATACCCAGCCCGCCTGCTGCACAAACGGAAATCAGCCCGCGGCCGGAGCCGCGCTGGTGGATCGCCTTGGCCAGGGTCGCCAACAGCCGCCCGCCGGTGGCGGCAAAGGGATGCCCGCAGCCCAGGGAACCGCCGTTGACGTTGAGCTTGCTGCGATCGATGCTGCCCAGGGCGCCGTCGAGGCCGAGTTTGTCCTTGCAGTAGTCGGGGTCTTCCCAGGCCTTGAGGGTGCACAGCACCTGGGCGGCGAAAGCCTCGTGAATCTCGTAGAAATCGAAATCCTGCAAGCCCAGGCCTTCCCGGGCCAGCATGCGCGGCACCGCGTAGGCCGGGGCCATCAGCAGCCCTTCCGTGCCATCGACGAAGTTCACTGCGGCGGTTTCCCCGGTACGCAGGTAGGCCAGCACCGGCAGATTGTTCGCGGCGGCCCAGTCTTCGCTGGCCAGCAGCACCACCGAGGCACCGTCGGTGAGCGGCGTCGAGTTGCCGGCGGTCAGGGTGCCGTTGTGGCGGTCGTAGGCCGGGCCCAGGCCGGCGAGTTTCTCCAGGCTGGCATCGGCCCGCAGGTTGTTGTCCCGCGTCTGGCCCCGGTACGGGGTCATCAGGTCATCGAAAAAGCCGCGCTGGTACGCCGCATTCAACTGTTGGTGGCTGGTGAGGGCCAGTTCATCCTGGGCCAGGCGCTTGATCTGCCAGCGCTTGGCCATTGCTTCACAATGCTCGCCCATGGACAGCCCGGTGCGCGGCTCGCCGTTGCGTGGCAGCAGCGGCTTGAAGAACATCCCCGGGCGCACCTTGAGCAGGCTGCGCAACTTGTTGCCGGTGCCCTTGGCGCGGTTGGCCTGGAGTAAGGTCCGCCGCAGGCCTTCGTTGATGCCGATGGGCGCATCGGAGGTGGTGTCGGCCCCCCCGGCAATGCCCACTTCGATCTGCCCCAGGGCGATCTTGTTGGCCACCAGCAGCGCCGCTTCAAGCCCGGTGCCGCAAGCCTGCTGCACGTCGTAAGCCGGCGTCTGCGGCGACAAGGTGGTGGACAGTAGGCTTTCCCGGGCCAGGTTGAAATCCCGGGAATGCTTGATCACCGCCCCCGCCGCGAACTCCCCCAGACGCTGGCCCGACAGGCGGAAGCGATCCACCAGCCCTTGCAGCGCCGCCACCAGCAGGTCCTGGTTGCTGTCATGGGCGTACACCGTGTTGGAACGGGCAAACGGGATGCGGTTGCCACCAATGATCGCTACCCGGCGCACCGGCGCCGGATTGAAACTGTACTCAGTCATCACCGAGCTCCCCAGATAAATAGGCCGCGCATGTGGGGTTTGTCCCCCGCGTTATTGCGCACTTCGAATGCATGGCGCGGACCGTCGGGCAGGCAGTTCCACAAGGTCACTGCCGCCGGCAGGAAAATCGGCAGCTTGAACTCGCAGTCCAGCTGGGCCGCCGCCAGTGGATGGGGCGGTTGCTGCGCGGCCAGTGCCCGGCCCAGGGTCCACATGCCGTGGGCGATGGGCCGACGGAAACCGAACAGCCGAGCACCGAGCCAGGAGGTGTGAATCGGATTGAAATCGCCGCTGACCTGGGCAAAACGGCGTCCCAGGTCGCCCGCCAGACTCCAGCGCTGAGTGCGTATCAAGGCTTGCTCATCCAGCGGCAGCGAGCCTTGCCAGGGCTCGCCAATGGGCCCGCTGACGCCACGGCGCAAATACAGGCTGTCGCTTTCCCAGACCAGGCTGCCACCGCTGTGGGCCCGGGTGGCAATCGACAGGGCCTGGCCCTTGGGATGGGCCAGCCAACGCTCGGCAAACACCTCCAGGCGCAGGGCCTGCCCCTCCGCAAGCTTCTGGTACTGACGGATACGGTTGGCCAGGTGGACCATGCCGCTGGCCGGATAGGGAAACGTCGGGTGGGTCAGCAACAACAGGTGCAATGGAAAAGCCAGGGTATGGGGAAACGCCAGCGGCACTCCGTGCTCCCGGCGAAAGCCGCAAGCCTGGGCATAACGGGCGACTTCGGCGGCCTCAAGTTCCACCGCCGGGCGCACCAGACGCTCGCTAGGCAGCTTGGGGGCGGCGTCCGGTTTGGGCTTGCGCAGGCTGCGGATGCCGTCGTACAGCAACTGCCCCCGGGACGGAGGCGGTTCGATGATGCGAATGGCAGAATCGGCATTCATGGTTCAGGCCCCCAGCAGGCTTTGCCCGCAGACGCGGACCACCTGTCCATTGATCCCGCCGGAGGCCGGATGGGCCAGCCAGGCGATGGTTTCCGCTACATCCACGGCCTGACCGCCCTGGGACATGGAGTTCATGCGCCGTCCGGCCTCGCGAATCATCAGCGGGATCTTCGCGGTCATCTGGGTTTCGATAAAGCCCGGAGCCACAGCGTTGACCGTGATCTGCTGACGCGCCGCCAGAGGCCCCAGGTTCTCCACCAGGCCGATGACTCCGGCCTTGGAGGTGGCGTAGTTGCTCTGCCCGAGGTTGCCGGCGATCCCGGAAATCGACGAGACGCAGACGATCCGTCCCCCCGGGTTCAGGCCCTGGCCCTCCAGCAGCGCCTGGCTGAGCAGCAGCGGTGCTTCCAGGTTGACGGCCATGACCTTGCGCCAAGCGGCTTCGGTCATCTTCGCCAGGGTCTTGTCCTGGGTAATCCCGGCGTTGTGCACGACGATATCGAAGGCTCCGTGCTCTCCGACGAACTCCAGCAGCCGCTGCCCGGCGCCAGAAGCCGTGATGTCCAGGGCCAGGGCGCTGCCCTTGAGGCCGGCTGCCGCCTGTTGCAATTCGGCCTCGACCTGGGGAATGTCCAGGCACACCACCTGGGCGCCTTCCCGGGCCAGGACCTTGGCAATGGCCAGGCCGATGCCGCGACAGGCCCCCGTGACCAGGGCCCGACGGCCCTCCAGTGGCTGGGTCCAATCGATGTACCTGGGCACATCCACCGGCTCGCCGATGCGCACCACCTGGCCCGAGACATAGGCCGAACGACGGGACAGGAAAAACCGCAGGCTGCTGTCCAGCTCACCTTCGGCGCCGGGCTCGACATACAGCAGTTGCGCGGTAATGGCCCGGCGCAGCTCCTTGCCCAGGGACCGCACGAAACCCTCCAGGGCCCGCTGCGCCACAGCCTGGGCCAGCGCCTTGCAGTGCTCCGGCGGTGTGCCCAGCACCAGCACCCGGCCATGGGCACTCAGGCGCCGGACATTGGCGTGGAAGAAGCGGTACAGCTCATCGAGCTGGGCGATATCCGCCAGCCCGCTGGCGTCGAAGACCAGGCCCTGGACCTTCACGGTCGAGGGCGCGTTGATGCTCGCGGCCTGGGCCGCCACGGTGTCGGTGGCGGCGAAGATCCGTTG
This sequence comes from Pseudomonas sp. JDS08PS003, assembly GCF_045013505.1. Taxonomy (NCBI): domain Bacteria; kingdom Pseudomonadati; phylum Pseudomonadota; class Gammaproteobacteria; order Pseudomonadales; family Pseudomonadaceae; genus Pseudomonas; species Pseudomonas sp. JDS08PS003. Next base: position 3,513,604 of record NZ_CP120724.1, on the reverse strand, counting down.
CAGCTCGCCTAAAAGGCGCCCCTCGGGCGCCGCGGCGAGGACCACCGGGTTGATCAGGTTGCCGCCCTGCCCCTCGCGGTGGCGTTGCAGCGGCACCGGTTGTGGCAGGCCGGCACGCTGGGCCAGCCAGCGGCCCCACCCGGAATTGACGAACGAAAGATAACCGTCAGACATAAAGAGATCCCGATCAGAACCAGTAGAGGGTCAATAGGCCGAGTCGCTGGCCACCACCGTGTCTTCGCTGCTGGCGGCGCGTTTGCGCGAGGCCGGCTTGGCGCTTTGCTCGAAGTGCGCCTGACGCTGTTGCAGGGCTTCCAGCAGACCGAAGTCCTGGGGGAAGTCGTCGACCTGAATCGCGTGATCGCCGTACTCCACATAACGGCCCAGCAGTTCGTCCTCCTCCTGACTGATCAACTGCTGCTCCAGGGCCTTGACCCGCCAGATGACGAACGCCTCGCGGGAGATCGGCAACGGCGCCAGGGCGCCCTGCTTGATCACCGGCTTGAGCCGGGCCTCGATCAGTTCCACTTGCGGTTGCAGGCGGAACGCCAGTTCGCCGTAGGCCAGCTTGTCGATGTCCGGCTGCGGGATGTAGGAGTCGGCCAGCAGGCGGTCGCGGGTGGCGCCCGGGGTTTGCACCAGCTCGGCCACCTCGGCCAGCAAACGGTCGCTGGGTTTGTGCTGGGGAATGCCCAGGGGGAAGCTCAGGCCACGAATAATCCGCGCCGCCGCCCTGGACGGATAGTTGTCCAGTACCTCGGCCAGGGCTTCATGGGCCCGCAGCAGGGAATCCTGGGCCGCCCAGTGCACCAGCGGCAGATCGGCCTGGGGCCGGCCATCGTCTTCGAAGCGCTTCAGTACGCAGGACAGGATGTACAGCTGGGACAGAATGTCCCCCAGGCGCCCGGTGATGCTTTCCTTGCGCTTGAGGGCACCGCCCAGCACGCCCATGGAAATGTCCGAAGCCAGGGCCAGGACCACCGACAGACGCTGGATCTGCCGGTAATAGGCGGCCAGGGCCTTGTCGGTATTGGCCGGGGCCTTGATCAGGCGGCCGCCGGTCAGCGCATGCACCGCGGCACGCACGGTGTTGGCGAAGACAAAGCTGATGTGGCCGAACATGGCGTTGTCGAACGCTTCCAGGCCTTTGCGTCCGCTATCCCGGGCGGCTTCCATTTCGCGGAACACATAAGGATGGCAACGGATCAGCCCCTGGCCGTAGATGATCAGGCAGCGGGTCATGATGTTCGCGCCTTCCACGGTGATGGCGATCGGGCTTTGCTGGTAGGCCCGGGCCAGGAAGTTGTTGGGGCCCATGCAGATGCCCTTGCCGGCGACGATGTCCATGCCGTCGTTGACGATGGCCCGGGCGCGTTCGGTGACGTGGTACTTGGCGATGGCCGAGATCACTGAAGGTTTCTCACCGGCATCCAGGGACGCCACCGAGACCTTGCGCACCGCATCGCAGGCATACAGGTGCCCGGCCATGCGCGCCAGGGGCGCCTGAACGCCTTCGAACTTGCCGATGGGCAAGCCGAACTGCTTGCGCATCGCCGCATACGCCGTGGTGCCGCGCACCGCCACCTTGCCCAGGCCGACGTTGGCCGACGGCAGGGAAATCGCCCGTCCGGCCGCCAGACACTCCATCAGCATGCGCCAGCCGTTGCCCACTTGATCGCCACCGCCGATCACCCACTCCAGGGGAATGAATACGTCCTTGCCGGTGGTCGGGCCGTTCTGGAACACCGCGTTCAGCGGCCAGTGACGACGCCCGGTATTGACCCCCGGATGGGTGGTGGGAATCAGTGCGCAGGTAATCCCCAGGCTGCCGTTGCCGCCCAGCAGGCCGTCCGGGTCTTCGGCGCGAAACGCCAGGCCCAACACCGTGGCGATGGGGCCCAGGGTGATGTAGCGCTTGTCCCAGGTGACACGAAAGCCCAGTACTTCCTGACCTTCGAACTGGCCCTTGCAGACCACCCCGACATCGGGAATCGCCCCAGCGTCGGAACCGGCATAGGGGCTGGTCAGGGCAAAGCAGGGAATGTCTTCGCCCCGGGCCAGGCGCGGCAGGTAATGCTGGCGCTGGGCCTCGGTGCCGTAGTGCAGCAGCAGCTCGGCCGGGCCCAGGGAGTTGGGCACCATCACCGAGATCGCCGCCGCCGAGCAGCGGGTGGAGAGTTTCATCACCACTTGGGAGTGAGCGTAATGGGAGAAGCCTTTGCCGCCGTATTGCTTGGGAATGATCATCCCCAGGAAACCCGCGTCCTTGGTGTATTGCCAGGCCTTGGGCGACAGGTCCTGCCAGATCTGGGTGGTTTCCCAGTCGTTGGCCATGTCGCACAGGGTTTCCACTTCGTTGTCCATGAACGCCTGTTCTTCGGCGCTCAGGCTGGCCGGGGCGGCCTGCAGCAGGCGCGGCCAGTCGGGCTTGCCGCTGAACAGCTCAGCGTCCCACCAGACCGTACCGGACTCGATGGCGGCGCGCTCGGTGTCGGACATGGCCGGCATGATCTTGCGAAACATGGCCAGGGCCTTGCGGGTGAGCAAGGCACGGCGTAGCGGCTTGATGCTCAGCAGCGCGGCCGGCGCCAGCACCAGCAGTACGCCGAGGGTCAGTCCCAGGGTGCCCACCAGATTGAACAGATAACCTGCCGCCAGCCACACCAGGCCGCTGCCCAGCCACAGGGCCGCGGCGGCCTGGCGATAGGCCAGTGCACAGGCTGCGGCGAGTCCCACCAATAACCAGACAATCATGGAATACCTCTCTTGTTCTAACGAGACAACCACTGGGAGCCCGGGCGTTGTGCCGGCCCCTCGAAGATCACCCTACAAAGGAAAGAAGCATGTTTCAAATTTTATTTTTAAATATTATTTTGAGTGTTTTCAGCAACGCACGACGGCTGAACGATGTCAGCCAAGGGTTGGAAAAGCAGGCAGGTCGAGACGGGTCCTGAAGTGACCCGCCCAGCCAACGGCAGTAGCACAATCCCTTGGTACTGCCGTTATCTCAAGACACGGATGAAGCGCGAGACCTCAGAAGTGATAGGTCGCGGAGAGACTCACCACTTCGCCCTTGGAGTCGACTTTGCCGTCCAGGCGCGAGCCGCCAAGGCGGTCCTGGTTCTGGGTGCGGATCCGCGCTTCCTTAACAAATTGCCGGGAGTAGGCACCGTCGATGGTCAGCCCGGGAATCGCCTTGATGTCGTAGCCAAAACCCAGGGAGGTGAACCAGCGATCGTTGTCCGGAATCCGCGGGTCACGGGTCTCGCCGCGAGTAGGCGTCTGGTCCAGAGCCACACCGGCACGCAGTGTCAGCTGTTCGGTGAAACGGTAATCGCCACCCACCGAGTACATCATCGAGTCTTTGTATTTGTAGGGGATCGCGATGAGGGTGTTGCCGTCGGACTTGAGCGTCAGGTCCTTGAACGACGACCACTGGGTCCACAGCGCGCTGACCCCGAGCGTGAAGCGATCATTGAACACGTGCACCCAGTCGAGACCGGCACTGGCCGGAATGTCCAATTGCGCCGAGGCATTGGCGCCATCGGGGTACAGTTTGAGCCCCGGGTAGGCGATCTCCACCAGGGATGGCCCACCGGAGGAGTCGGTGTAGGAGCGACCCAGCGCGTCGGCACGGATGTTGTACTTGCCCTCGAGCTTGTTCTTGATCTTGGCGTGATAGTTCAGCCCCAGGGTGTCCTGCTCGGTAGGCTTCCAGGTCACCCCGGTGAACCAGCCGACGGAGGTGTTATCCACCTTGACCCGCATCAGGTTGGACCCCACACCTGAAGGCGCGCCAGGCAACAGGGAGACCCCCGCCGAACCGCTCAAGTTGAGGTTCTGACTGACAAAACCGTTGGTGTGCTGAAGGATGGCGCCCAGGCCGAGGGCAAATTGATCGTTGACCTTGAACGAAAAGGAGCCCGAGACCCCCGCCGTTTCAATCTTGGTGTCCACCGCAAAATCCTGTCCCTTCCAGCCGTTGTCCCAGGTGCTGCGCATGCCCATGGGCACCACTTGAGCCAGGCCGAAGGCAAAACGATCATTGATGGGCATGACCATGAAGCCGGTCGGCAACCAGGCGGTAAAACCACCCTGGCCACCATCACCTTCAAGGGGGGTCTGGGCGAACGGATCGTCGATCGGCGAACTGGAGGCCGGCTTGCCTTGATAATCGTAGGCATTGCCTTTGTATTTCATCTTGATCCGCGCGTAATCCACGGTCATCTGTGCCACGTTTTGATCGATGAACGCCATAGCCGCCGGGTTGTTGTAGGCCGCACTGGGATCGTTCTTGAACAGCGAGCCCCCACCGAATGCCCGGCCCCAGCCGGGAGCACCAAAGGTAGGAGTAGTGAAACCACCCGCTTGCACCGGCCCGGAACTGATCAGGCCGCCCAGCACCGCCAGGCCGATAGCTGCCTGGATCTTGTGTTTCTTATTATTCATGCCCCACTCCTTATTATTATCGACCGCGATCGGCCACCACCGATCCAGGGTGTTGCAACAGGCGCCCCAAACGAGGCGCCTGTTTTTCAGCAAGTGATCAACAGGCTGAAGTCAGATCAACTTCATGGAGTTACGGTGAAGGCTGGGTTCGGGTTGACGCTCAGCGCCGTGATTTTGCAGCTGCCGACGGTTTGCGCCGAAGGAATGCTCAGCGTGTTGGTGGCGTTGTTCCAGGTGGCGTTGATGGTCACCGGAGTGCTGCTGCAGTTGGAGAGGATCTTGAAATTGACCCCGGTCACTGTGCCGGCGCTGACGCTGGAGGCGGTCAGGGTCCAAGGCAGGTTCAGCAGAACCGGTACGCCGCACAGCGAGTTGCTGCCGCCAACGGTGGCGCCAGTGATCGAGGCATTGGAGCCGTCAGCTGCCACGGTGCCAGTGAAGTTGATGTTGCAATTCACCGGGATGCCGAACGATGCCGGCGAGGATACCGAGATGGTGCCCGGTGCCGAGAAGGTCTTACCGAAGTTGGTGGAGGGTCCGATAGTGGCAGCGCTGGCCATCGACGCGGCGCCCATGCAGATGGCGAAAGAGGCTACGGATACCAGAGTCTTGATGCTTTGCATTGTTGTTTTCCTCAAGATTTAGGCAACGGTCAGTTGCCAGGGGGTTATCAGCCTTGCCAGGGGGTCGATGACGCCATCGGCTCTCCAGTTCGACCGAATTCGGTGCTGGAGCACGCTATGGCGATACCGACCCGGCCTCAGCTGCCGGCGCTTTCGGACTACTCGATCGCAAGTTCATCAGCGTCCCTCCATGGAATCTGTTGTGACTCAGGGTGCGACCCGGAAGGTGGGTGGCATCTGGATCGATACGGTCTTGATGGTGCAGCCACCTTCGAGGCTGACTTGGGCCGCCTCCAGCTTGCCGGTGCTGTTGTTCCAACTGCCTTCGGCGGTGCTTGGCCCGCAATCACCGCCCACCAGGGGGGCGTGCACGGTGACCTGGATGCCGGACATGGCGCCGCGGGTTTCGTCCTTGGCAATCAGCTTCCAGGGCAAGTGCGTGGCTTCCACCTGGCCACACTTGAGGCCGCCACTGAAGTCGACTTTCTCGACGCTGGCGAAGCTGCCGTCGGGGCTGACCTTGCCGCTGACCTGGATGGTGCAGTCGGCATTGATGATGCTCTTGGCGAAGCTGATGGGCCCCTTGGCGGTGAACTCGGTGTTGGCCGGCTCGATGCGCGCCGCTTCGGCGGCGCCCATCAGCGACACACCCACCATGACCACGAACAGACGGGCAGCGAGCAGAGGTGAAATAGACATCCGTGACTTCCTTACAGTTGCTTATTGTTGTTGTCGGTCAACGTGCTAAAGGACTTCTGTGTTGCGGGGCTCACCCTTCAAGCAGGCAAACGCAGGCGGTTCACGGCCACTTGAAGGGGTGAGCGGTACAACTAAAGAGCGGTGTCTGAATCGGTGTCGGTGAAACCGTATTGCTTGAGCAGTTCGGCGCGCTTGGCCGGGTGCAGGTTGGCCAACCGTACATCCCCCGAGTAGTGGGCCAGGACCCGATGGTCCATCAGCCGCCGCCAGAGCGCCGGCACATAGGCCCAGACAATCATCGTGGCGTAGCCATAGGGCAGTTGCGGCGACTCGTCGAAGTGGCGCAGGGCCTGATACGACCGGGTCGGGTTGGCATGGTGGTCGGAGTGACGCTGCAGCTGGAACAGGAAGATGTTGGTGACGATGCGGTTGCTGTTCCAGGAATGGCGTGGCGAGCAGCGCTCGTAGCGGCCATTGGGCTGTTTCTGCCGCAGCAGGCCGTAGTGTTCGACGTAGTTCACCACTTCCAGCAGGGAGAAACCGTAGATGCCCTGAATCACCAGGAAGGGAATCACCGCCGCGCCGAGCCAGGCAATCAGCCCACCCCAGAGCACCACGCTGTACAGCCAGGCACTGAGCACGCCGTTCTTCCAGTGCAGGGTCGGCAGCCCGAGTTTGTGCAGACGCTCGCTTTCCAGGTGCCAGGCCGAACGCAGGCTGAACCACACGGTGCGCGGCAGGAAGCTCCAGAAGGATTCGCCAAGACGGGAGCTGGCGGGATCTTCAGGAGTCGCCACGCGAACGTGATGGCCACGGTTGTGCTCGACGAAGAAGTGCCCGTAGAAAGTCGAAGCCAGGGCCAGCTTGGCCAGGAACTTGGACATCCCGCGATTCTTGTGCCCCAGCTCATGGGCGATGTTGATGGCGATGCCAGTGGCGGCACCGGTGGACATGGCCATGCCCAGGTAAGTGAACCAGCCGACGCTGCCATGCAGTTGCGCACGCTCGGTCAGAAAGGCCGCGAAGCTCGCCAGGCTGCCCTGCAGGTGCAACTGTTCACTCAGTTGCAACAAGCCACCGGCCATGATCCAGTCGACACCCTGGATGGCCATCCAGGCGGTAAACACCAGGGACGCCACCGAGAGTACGGCGCAGCTGTAGACGATAAAGCGGTAGTAGGGTTGTTTTTCCAGATCGGGAACCGCGGATTCCGGCGGGTTGCTGGCGTCCTCTCCGAGCAGGCCGTCAATCAGCGGAATCAGACCGAAGATCACCACCACCCCACTCCACCAGAACACCTGGACACCGGTGGTCAGCGCGAACAGACCAGCCAGCAGAGGGGTGATCATCGGCAAGGTGCCCAGCCACCAGAGGTGCCGCTTGCCATCGGTCCAGACGCCGGTTGCCGCCACGGAAACAGTCATGGCAGCCTCCGCAGGATGGCCGTCGGCAGGGATGCTATAAAGGACAGCGCGATAGCGCTGTACGGAGCGTGGACAGATGAAAAAACAAAAGCGTGAAATGGCGTTATTTTCATTATTTTAATCGCTCAATTGCACTTTCAAAAAAAACATTAAAAACATTTTTTTAAAAAAATAGCTCGGGTTCGTTAGCTCGTCAACTATTTTCTCGGCTTGTTTTGAATGTCGCCCGTGAAGCGTTTACAGCTGCTGCCAGAGTCGTTGCGCGACGATCGGAATCGCCCCCCACAACGCCCCTAGCCTGCTCGTGATGCCGCGAACGGCGGGTGCAGCACGGTGGCGCTGCGCTGCGGTGCAGCCTGGGAAGCAATGTGCTCGACCATGGCCACCACCCGCTCGACGGCGCTGATGGGCAGCATGTGCCCCCGACCTTGAACGATCTCAAGTTGCAGCCCTGGCACCTTGCCCACCATGGCCTCGCCATGCCGGCGGTAATTGAGTATCGAGTCCGCCGAACCATAGATCAGGCCCACCGGCAGCTTCAGGCTGGGGTAGTGCTTGACCATGCCCGGCAAAGCGCGATTGACCACCGCGATCTCGCTGGAGGCGTTATAGAAGTTGTCCGAACGCATGCCCAGCAAGCCGCCGCCACGCTCGGCGAAGTCTTCGGGCACCGGGTCCGGCGCGAATATCGCCTTCACCAGGCCACGACGCCCGAGCATGGCCATGGGGGCCGCCAGGGTCAGGGACATCCAGCGCCGCAGGAAGGCCGGACGCACTCCCAGGGACAGGAACACCCAGGGCAGCATGCGTTGCGGATGGGTCAAGGGCGCCACCAGGATCAGCCCGGACACCGACTGCGGATGATCCAGCGCCAAAGACAGGGCCACGGCGCCGCCCAGGGAATGCCCGAGTACCAGCGGCTGCCCCAAGTCCAGGGTGCGAATGAACTTGGCCACCAGACTGGCCTGGGCCGGCAGGTCCGCCGGCGCCCCCCGGGCCCGAGTGGAATAGCCTGAGCCGGGGCGATCAAGGGTGATCACCCGGAACCGCTCGCGCAGTTGCGGCGCCAGGGAGTGGGTCAGGTTGCGACCGCAGCCGGACAGGCCATGGATCATCAGCAGTGCCGGGCCGCGCCCCTCGTCGGTGTAATGCAGGCGTTCACCACCGACTTCCAGAAAGCGTCCGTTGATCGGGACCTGACGTTCGATCCTGCGGTTGATGCGAAAGCTCACCACCCAGAGCACCGCGCTGACCACCAGGAATACCGCTGCCGCTACCAGCCACTCCATAACCCGTCCCCTCAGCTTCCCTGCGCCGCACTGCAGGATCAGGATGATCCGCAGCAGTGGCTGTCGCCTTGGCCGGGTACCGCCTGTGGCGTCTCATCCCAGGTCCGGATGAGCCCTGCAAGATCCACAAGCGAATGGCGCAGGTGACATTTCCAGGTGATTTATTTAAATTAATTTTTAAAACATTATTTTAAATTGTGCAATCCTGAGATTTCACTCACCGACGAAAGTCACCCCAAGCGTCACCACAATCGAGGTACACACCATGAATGCGTACTCGCCACCCAACGACCCCGAGGTCGTTGACATCGCCATCATCGGCGCCGGCTTCGCCGGGCTGTGCATGGCGATCAAGCTCAAGCAAGCCGGGCAGCAAGACTTCCTGGTCGCCGAACAAGCCGCGTCCCTGGGGGGCACCTGGCGCGACAATCACTACCCCGGCTGCGCCTGCGACGTGCAATCCCACGTTTACTCCTTTTCCTTCGCGCCCAACCCGAACTGGACCCGGCAGTTCGCGCCCCAGGCGGAAATCCGCGAGTACCTGGAGAACTGCGCCAGGGACTTCGCCCTGGCGCCCTTTCTGCACTTCAACATGGGCCTGGAGCAGGCGGTCTTCGATGAGGTTTCCGAGCGTTGGCAACTGACGTTCGGCAATGGCCGCAAGGTCAGCGCACGCGTGCTGGTGTCCGGCATGGGGGGCCTGTCGCGTCCGGCGATCCCGCAGATTCCCGGCCTGGAAACCTTCACCGGCAAGCGCTTCCACTCCCAGCAGTGGGACCATCGCTACTCACTGCAAGGCAAACGCGTGGCGGTGATAGGCACCGGCGCCAGCGCCATCCAGTTCGTCCCGAAAATCGCTCCCCGGGTGGCTCAGCTCAAGCTGTTCCAGCGCACCCCACCGTGGATCATGCCCAAGCCCGACCGCGAGCTCAGTGCGGCCGAACGCTGGGCTTTCAAGCACCTGCCCTTCACCCAGCGGCTGGTGCGCTCGGCGCTGTACTGGGCCCTGGAAAGCCGGGTGATCGCCTTCGCCCGTCGGCCGAAACTGATGCAAGTGGTGCAGCGCGTGGCTCTGCGCCATCTGCGCAAACAGGTGCCCGACCCGCTCCTGCGCCAACGCCTGACGCCCGACTACACCATCGGCTGCAAGCGCATCCTGATTTCCAACGACTACTACCCGGCCCTGTCCCGGGGCAATGTGGCGGTCATCGGCGATGCCATCCAGCGCATCGACAGCGATGCGGTGATCACCGCCGACGGCACCCGACATCCGGTGGACTGCATCATCTTCGGCACCGGTTTCCAGGCCACCGACCCGATCCCCCAGGGCCTGCTCTTCGGCCGCCAGGGCCAGGACCTGATGGCCGCCTGGTCCGGGGGGGCCCATGCCTATCTCGGCACCTGCCTGCCGGGCTTTCCCAACTTGTTCATGATCGTCGGGCCCAATACCGGCCTTGGGCACAACTCGATGATCCTGATGATCGAGGCCCAGGTGGACTACATCCTCAAGGCGCTGGAGCGGATGCGTCTGGACGGCATCGCCAGCCTGGAGGTCAAGCCCCAGGTCGAGAGCCAGTACAACCAGCGCCTGCAACAACGTCTGGCCGGGGCCATCTGGTCCACCGGCGGTTGCCGCAGCTGGTACCTGGACCCCCGTAGCGGGCAGAACACCACCCTCTGGCCCGGCTCTACCTGGAGCTTCAGGAAGACCGTGCAGCACTTCCAGCTCCAGGACTACCTGACCACTCACCTGCTCCATCCCGGGATTGCCGCCACGCCGGCTGCAACACGCCCGCTGAACCTGCAAGAGGCCGCCATCGATGAAAAATTTTAACGGTAAAGTCGCGGCCATCACCGGCGCCGCCTCCGGCATGGGCCGCGCCCTGGCCATTGCCCTGGCCCGCGAGGGTTGCCACCTGGCCCTGGCCGACAAGAACCCCCAGGGGCTGGCGCAGACCGTGGCCCAGGCCCGAGCCGCAACCCTGCTGCCATTGCGCATCAGCAGCCAGGAACTGGACGTCGGCGACCGCCAGGCAATGTTCGCCTGGGCCGCCGCCAGCGCCGCCGAACACGGGCAGATCAACCTGATCTTCAACAATGCCGGCGTGGCCCTGTCCAGCACCGTGGAAGGTTCGAGCCTGGCGGACCTGGAGTGGATCGTCGACGTCAATTTCTGGGGCGTGGTCCACGGCACCCAGGCCTTCCTGCCCTACCTCAAGCAATCCGGCGACGGTCACATCATCAACACCTCCAGCGTCTTCGGCCTGTTCTCCCAACCGGGCATGAGCGGCTACAACGCCACCAAGTTCGCCGTACGCGGCTTTACCGAGTCCCTGCGCCAAGAGCTGGACCTGCAAGGCAACGGCGTCTCTGCCACCTGCGTGCACCCGGGCGGCATCCGCACCGACATCGCCCGCACCAGCCGCATCAGCGACAACGTCAAGGGGTTCCTGATCGACAACGAACAGCAGGCCCGGGACGACTTCGAAAAGCTCTTCATCACCTCGGCCGAAACCGCCGCCAAGGTGATCCTGCTCGGGGTGCGCAAGAACAAGCGCCGGGTACTGATCGGCCGCGACGCGCACTTCCTCGATCTGTTTGTGCGCCTGCTGCCCGGCGCCTATCAGGCCCTGGTGGTGTGGATCAGCCGGCGCATGGCGCCCAAGCCGGGCCAGGAACGGCCGGCGGTCTACGAGGCCCAGGACGAGCGCGGCCTGTAGCGCCGCGTACCCATTTCATGTCTAGAGGAGCGCCAGCCATGCTGCCCATCCGCCGCGACATCAAGGTCGAACTGCCTGCCGAACGTGCCTGCGACTGGCACGAACAAGGCAGCCACGTGAGTCACTTCTTCAATGCCCTGTCCCTGCTGTTTCCTGCCGGCGAGCTGTTCTTCATGGACAGCGTGCGCCATTACCGCGAGCAGATTCACGACCCCGAGCTCAAGCGCGAGATCCAGGGCTTCATCGGCCAGGAAGCCATGCACAGCCGCGAGCACGTGCGCTACAACGACTTGCTGCAGGACGCCGGGCTGCCGGCCCATTTGCTCGACCGGCGGCTGCGGATGATCCTCGACTTCCAGAAAAAGCACTTCCCGGCGGCCTTCAACCTGGCCATCACCGTGGCCCTGGAACACTACACGGCGATCCTCGCCGACCTGCTACTGCGCGACCCCAGCCTCTTCGGCGATTCGGTGGCGGGCTATCGGCAGATGTGGCTGTGGCACGCCCTGGAGGAAACCGAACACAAATCGGTGTCCTACGACGTCTTCAACAGCGTGCTCAAGCCCGGGCCCAAGCGCTACCTGATCCGCACCGGGACCATGCTCTTCACCACCCTGACCTTCTGGCTGGTGGTGTTCGACTTCCATGTGCGCATGCTCATCGCCGACCGGCGTCGTGGTGGCCACTGGCGGGGCTTGTGGCAGGTGATCAAGTACCTCTACGGCCCCAAGGGTGTGTTCCCGCGCATCGCCCTGCCCTGGCTGCAGTTCTTCAAACCGGGCTTCCATCCCTGGGATCACGACAACCGCGAGCAGCTGCAACGCATCGACGGCCTGGTCCAGGACATCGAGCGCACCCGGGCCGCCGCAGCCAAGTGAGCGGCCAAATGAGCGGCCAAGTGGACAGCCATGACACGCGGCGACAGCGGCGTGCCATGAGCGCCTGCGCGCACGCCAGGGCCTGCTAACCTGCAGCGCACCCTTTGTGCTGTGAGCTCGCGCCATGATCCTGATCCTGCTGCCCCACGCCGACTACGACCCCAGCGAAAGCAGCCTGCCGTGGCAGGCCGCCAGGGACGCGGGTTTTGCCGCACAATTCGCCACGCCCCTGGGGTTTGTGGCCTATGCCGACTCGCGCCTGGTGAGCCTGGGCTTCGGCCCGCTCAATCCGCTGTTGATGACCCCGGCCGCAGACCTTGAGCGCTACCACAGCATGACCCGCGATCCGGCGTTTCTCAGCCCCCTGAACTATGCCCAAGTCGATCCGCAAGCCTTCGAGGGCCTGCTGATTCCGGGCGGGCATGCCCGGGGCATGCGCAGCCTGCTGGAGTCTGCCGACGTGAGGCGGATCATCCTGGCGTTCTTCAAGGCCGACAAACCCGTGGCCGCGGTGTGTCACGGCCCACTCGCGCTGGCCCGTTGCATCGACCCCGAAAGCGGGCGCTCGGTGCTCTACGGGCGCAAGGTCACCGCCCTGCTCGCCGGGCCCATGGAGTTGGCGGCCTGGATCGTCACCGCGCCGTGGCTGGGGCGCTATTACCGCACCTACGACCACAGCGTCGAGCAAGAGATCAAACAGGTACTGGCCAGCCCGGCGGACTTTCTTTCCGGACCCTGGCTGCCACGCCGAGACTCGGCGCAGCATCCCGAGCGCGGCTTTGTGGTCCGTGACCGCAATCTATTGACTGCGCGCTGGCCGGGGGACTGTCACCGCTTTGCCAATGAATGGGTCACCCTGCTGCAGCAGGCCCGCGACGCCCAGGTTCAACCGGCGCTCGCTGACCCGGCTTGAAGCCGTCACTGCATGCACGGCAAACCATCCCGGCCGCCAATGGGTTCGATCCTCAGGAAGCCAGGGGCTTGTTCAACTCACCGATCTTCTCCAGCCGCGCGCGCACGATGTTGCGGCTGATGTTCAGCAAGCGCCCGGTCTGCAACTGATTGCCGTGGCAGTAGCGGTAAGCCTCACGGAAAATCGTCTCTTCGATGTGTTCGTACAGGTCCGGAATGTTCTGTTCGAACAGCGCCTGCAGCGCCCGCCCCAGGTCCGCCGGAGCGGCCGGGAGCGACGCTGACGGCGGCGCCTGTTCCTGGCGGATGCCGGAAGAACGCATGTCCACCAAGTGCAGATCGCCGGGAGCGACCCGCTGCTGGCGGCACACCAGCAAGGCGTGGTGAATGGCATTTTCCAGCTCACGGATGTTGCCCGGCCAGCTGTGTTCCAGCAGCTTGCGTTCGGCCTCTTCGGTCAGCGAGGCACGGTTGTAGCCCAGGCGCTGGCAGTGTTCCTCAAGGAAGAATTCGGCCAGGGGCAGGATGTCCCCCGGGCGCTCGCGCAACGGCGGCAGGCGAATGGTGGCCACGTGCAGGCGGTAGAACAGGTCCTCACGAAAATGCCCGGCCACCACCGCATCGGCGAGGTTGACGTTGGTGGCCGCCACCAGCCGTACATTGATCGGGATCGGCGTGCGCGAGCCCAGGCGCACCACCTCCCGCTCCTGCAGCACTCGCAGCAGCTTGACCTGCATGTTCAGCGGCAGGTCACCGATCTCGTCGAGAAACAGCGTGCCGCCGTTGGCCGCTTCGAACCAGCCGGCCTTGTGGGTAGTGGCGCCGGTAAAGGCGCCTTTCTCATGGCCGAAAAGCTCGCTTTCCACCAGGGTTTCGGCAAAGGCCCCGCAGTTCACCGCGACAAAGGGCTCGCGCCCGCGGCGACTCAAATGATGGATGTGCCGGGCCACCAGTTCCTTGCCGGTGCCGGTCTCGCCAATGATCAGGGTATTGGCCTCACTGGGGGCCAGGCGCTCGATGCGACTGAGCAACTCCTGGGAGCGCGGGTCCTTGAACACCAGAACGGTGGCCCGTACCGACTTGGTCAATTCGCGGGCGTTTGGATGAGTGATCAGCGACATGGTGCATTCCTGGCAGTAAAAGCGCGGGTTCAATAGTGCACGAAGATATTTAGACTAAATAATTATTAATTAATCTTTAGATATTCCTTTTACGAATATAAGCAGTGACTGTTCCTGCCCTGCTGCTGGAGCAGCAATCGGCCAGCACCTGGCTGTTCGCAGATCAGCAACAGAGGCCTTCGACACACCTCCCCGCCCCTTCTAAAACCCTTGTCCTGCAAGGCCTGCAGCGATTTTTCCGCGCCCTGGCATGCATTCTGCTCTCACCCTGCCAACACCGGCCCCTACGCCGCAGCAACCCACCCCCCTGTAGGCGCTGGCTTGCCAGCGAAGGCACCCGCAAGGGCAACGCAAGGCTCAAGGGCCTCTTCGCCGGCAAGCCGGCTCCTACAGGAAACACCGCGATATCCGCCGTAGGAGCTGGCTTGCCAGCGAAGGTGTCCGCCAGGGCAACACAAGGCCCAAGGGCGCAGGCCGAGATTCGCTGGGGCGATGAAGGCAAACATTTTTAGGGAGAGTGCAATGCAAGCTTTATGGCGCAACACCCTGGCCGCATTGGCCGCGCTGCTGATCAGTGTCACCGCCCTGGCCAATCCGGCTCCGACCGCGGTGAAGATCGCCATCGTCGCCTTTACCCAAGGCGGCAAGCCGGTGTTCGGCGGGATTGCCGGGCGGGTCATCGAGGACGGCTGGCTGGAGCAGCAATTGAGCCAGCGCGGGATCACGCTGCAGTGGATCGCCCTGCCCCACGCCGGCGCCGGGCCACAGATCAACGAAGGTTTCAGCAACAACAGCATCGACTTCGCCGTGCGCGGCGACCTGCCCTCGGTGATCGCCGGTGCCGGCGGTGTGCCGGGCAAGCTGATCGTGCCCGGCGGCAGTGGCAACAATATCTATCTGGTGGTGCCGGCGAACTCCACGGCCAAGAGCATCGAGGACCTCAAGGGCCAGCGCCTGGCCCTGCATCGCGGCCGGCCCTGGGAGTTTGCCTTCAGCAACTTCCTGGCCAGCAAGGGCTTGAAGCTCGACGACTTCAAGATCGCCAACCTCAACCCCCAGGTCGGCGCGGCGGCGGTGTCCGCCGGCAAGGTCGACGCGGCGGTGCTGCTCAGTGAGGCCTACGCCCTGGAAGACAAGGGCGTGGGGAAGATCATCTGGTCCACCAAGCAAGGAGCCAACGACTGGCGCCTGGTCTCCGACCTCTGGGGCACCGACAGCTTCATCGAACAGCACCCGGAAGTTACCCAACTGCTGGCCACCGCCTGGGTCAAGGCGGCCTGGTGGATTTCCCAGGAACAGAACCAGGACGCCTATTACCAGCTGTCCTCCCGGGCCGGCACTGCCGAGAGCGTGCTGCGCCGCGACGACCAGGGCGACCCGGTGACGTGGAAGGAACGCTGGGCGCCGAAAAGCGACCAGCAGCTCAAGGCCCACTACCAGGCGCTGAGCACCTATGCCCTGGACAACCAGTTGATCCGCACGCCCTACGACATCACCCCGGCCCTGGCCACCGGTTTCACCAACCAGGCGCTGATCGACTTGCACCTCGCTGACTACTGGCCCGCCCTGCGCGGCCAGGTCACCACCCTTCCTTGAACCCTGAGTACGAGTCTTCTTGATGAAACTGTCCGCAAAATTCGCCTTCGGCCTGAGTGTCCTGGCTGTCTCCCTGTCGGCCCTGGCCGGCCCGACCTACGCACCCAAGCCCGACCCGTTGCAGGGCGACGGCCGGGTCTCGGTCTTCTACACCTGGCAGGACGCGATTCCCGCCACCCCGGGCAAGCTGCTGCGCAGCGAGCCCCTGGAAGCGACCCTGAGCCTGCCCAACGCAGCCAGTGCGCAACGGATTCTTTACAGCTCCACCGACGGCATCGATGGCAAGACCCCGGTGGTGGTCTCCGGCACCCTGTTCCTGCCCAAGGGCAAGGCTCCGGCCGGCGGCTGGCCGGTGGCGTCCTGGGGGCACGGCACCGTGGGCGTGGCGGATGTCTGCGCACCCTCCTGGCAGGGCCGCTCCTACCGTGACGTGCAGTACCTGAGCCGCTGGCTGGACGAAGGCTTTGCCATTGTCGCCAGCGATTACCAGGGCCTGGGCGTGCCCGGCGGCCATCCGCTGCTGAACAACCGCATGGCCGCCTACGGCATTCTCGACGCCGCCAAAGCGGTGGTTGCCGAGGTGCCCGGGCTGGCCAACAAGGTGCTGATCGTCGGCCAGTCCCAGGGCGGTGCCGGCGCCTTCGCCTCGGCCGCCTACGCCTCCACCTACGCACCGGAGCTGGGGGTCAAGGGCAGCATCGGCACCGGGGTGATCTACACCATCGGCGCGAAAAATGTCGGCGAACAGGACCCGAACAAGGTCGACGCCTCCCTGGCCTACGGCTTCTACACCCTATTGGCCGCCCAGCAGTACGACCCGAGCATCAACCCCAAGGACTTCTATACCGACAAGGCCCTGCCGCTGTTCGAACAGGCCCGTACCAGTTGCCTGGCGTCCCTGGTCAGCGACGTGGTGGGGGTCGGCCTGACCCCGGCCAACGCCAAGAAGGACTATCAGGGCAGCCAACTGGCGGCCTGGCAGAAACAAGTGTCCTACCCGACCCTGAAAACCGCCCAGCCGGTGTTCATCGGCACCGGTGCCGAGGACAAGACCCCGGCCGCCGCGACCCAGGTGGCGCTGATGCAGGACGCCTGCAAGGCCGGCTCGCTGGTCGAGGGCCACCTGTACAAGGGCCTGGGCCACAGCGAAACAGTGAATGCCTCGCTCAAGGACTCAGTGCCCTTCGCCCACAAGGTCATCAACGGCCAAGCCATTACCCCCATCTGCAACCCCAGCGTGCAATAGCCAGGAGGCCCTGCCATGAGCATCGAATTCTTTACCCGCCTGCCCCTGCACGGCGAAACCCAGTTCCTCCCCGGCGACCCGCGCAACCGCGGCGACTGGCACCGCGGCGGGCCCAGCACCGGCGCCGTCTCAAGCTTCAGCGTCGGTGATCACTTCACCTACATCGACTACCTCGGGCAGATCGCCCGTGCCGCTGAAATCAACGGTTTTGGCGGTGCGCTGATGGTCAACGCGCCCTCCGGCGAAGAGCCCTGGACCGTGTGCTCGCTGCTGGCCCGGGAAACCCGCACCCTGAAGTTCGTCACCGCCTTCCAGCCCTATCACTACACGCCATGGGTCGCGGTACAGCAAGCCGCCACCTACCAGCGCGCCACCGGCAACCGCCTGGTGTGGAACATCATCAACGGCGGCTCGGACGCGATTCAGCGCCAGGTCGGCGACTTCAGCGACCACGATGAGCGCTATGCCCGAGCCACCGAGTTCATGGACGTGGTCAAGGGCTACTGGCACAGCGAGAACTTCCACTACGAAGGCCGCTTCTACCGCGCCGAAGGCGGTGGCCTGCGCGGGCCGTTGAAGAAGGCCGAACTGCCGCTGATCTGCACCGCCGGCTCATCGATCGCCGCCCGCGAGTTCGCCGCCAAGCATGCCGACTTCTACCTGATGCGCGCCGAGCACCCGGACGAGATCGCCGCGCTGATCGCTGATATCCGCGAGCGGGCCCTCAAGTACGGGCGCCGCGACATCCGCTTCGGCCTGTCCATCGACGTCATCACTCGGGAAACCGAGGAACTGGCGCGCACCGAAGCCAAGCGTTTCTTCGACGAAGGTATCGCCAAGGGCGCGGTCAAGGCCGTGGCCGCTCATGCCGGGCTGCGCACTGCGCGCAAGCTCAGTTACGAAAACCAGTTCGCGCAGAAGAACGAGACCCAGGGTTTCGACGACTTCTTCATCCACCCCAATGTCTGGACCGGTTTCGGCTACATCGGCATTCCACCGGGTTGCGCCCTGGTGGGCAGCTACGAAAACGTCGTGGCGCGTATCCGCGAGTACCACGCCATCGGCATCGACCTGTTCTTCCTCGCCGGCTACCCGCACCTGGAAGAAGCCTACCGTCTGGGCGAGCACATCCTGCCGCACTTTCGCGCCGAGCGCGCCGCCTTGAGTCGTCAGCCGCAAGCGCCGCTGGAACTGCGCAGCGCCAACGGCCCGGCTGGAGCCTGATGTCATGAGCCAGGATTACTCGGGTTTCAGTCGCCGCCGCTTTCTGAGCCACAGCGCGCTGTTCGGCGGTGGCCTGCTGCTGGGCAGCGGCCTGCTGGCCGGTTGCGACGCGGACAATGCCAGCGCCCCTGGCACGCTCGCCAGCGATCAACCACGCTACGGCGGGCGCCTGCGCCTGGGCATTCTCGACGGCAACCAGAGCGGCAACCTGGATGCCCACAAGCCCATCGGCAGCGGCATCGTCCGAGGCTTTGCGCTGTACAGCAAACTCTGGGAATGGGACGAGCAGATGCAACCGCGCCTGGCCCTGGCCGAGTTCGCCGAACCCAATGCCGATGCCAGCAGCTGGACCCTGCGCCTGCGCCAGGGCCTGGAATTCCACCACGGCAAAAGCATCGACGCCGATGACCTGATCTTCTCCATCCGCCGCCTCACCGACCCGCAACTGGCCTCGCCCTATGCGGCGCTGCTGCACTGGGTCGATCGCGACAACCTGCAAAAGCTCGACGAGCGCACCGTGCGCCTGAGCTTTCGCGAGGGCCGCAGCTACATGCCGCTGGCGGAAACCTGGGTCAACTTCGGCGGCATCGTCCCGGTGGACTACCACCCGGTGACCAATCCGGTGGGCGCCGGCCCCTACAAGCTGAAAAGCTTCACTCCGGGGCAGCGCTCGCTGTTCACCCGCTTCGACAACTACTACAAGGACGGCCAGCCCTACGCCGACGAGCTGGAAATCATCGACTTCAAGGATCAGGTGGCACGCCTGGCAGCCCTGCGTTCCGGGCAGATCGACATGGCCAACGTGATGCCCACCGAACAACTGCAGGTGCTGCAGCGCGACCCTCGGGTACGGCTGTTGAAATCGGTGACCGGCAACTGGCTGTCGTTCGACATGAACCTGGACAAGCCGCCGTTCAACGATCCCCGGGTGCGTGAGGCGTTCCGCCTGCTGGCGGACCGCGAGGAACTGGTACGCCGCGCCCTCAATGGCCAGGGTCGGGTGGCCAACGACCTGTATGCCCCCAGCGACCCGACCTTCAACCACAGCCTGGGGCCGCGCGCCCACGACCCGCAGCGCGCCGCGCAACTGCTCAAGGAGGCCGGCCAGGAGAACCTGGAACTGGAATTGGTGACGACTCCCGGGCCGGGCCTGACCTCGGCCCTGGTCCTGGCGGAACAGGCCAAGCGCATTGGCGTGACCCTCAAGGTCAAGCAAGTGGACCTGGCGACCTTCCAGGGCCCACAGCGCAACGACTGGACCCTGAGCACCGGCGGCAGCATCGGCGCGCCCTTCCTGGCCAGCGCCATCCACACCGACGCGCCCTTTGCCGTATCCAACAAGACCCACTTCAACGATCCGCAATTCAGCGAAGTGTTTCTCGCCGCCATGGCCCAGCCCGACCTGCAACGGCGCACGGCCCTGGTACACCAGGCCCAGCAGATCCAGTACGAACGGGGCGGCATGCTGATCTGGGGCTACGCCGACCTGTTAGACAGCGTCTCCACCCGCGTGGGCGGTGCCCACGAAGAACAATCGCTGTTCAGCACCTGGCGTTTCGAAAGGTTGTGGCTCAACGACAGCGCCTGACCCACCGCCCACTGTAGGAGCTGGCTTGCCAGCGAAGGCGCCCGCAAGAGCACCGCCAACCTCCAGGCCCTCTTCGCCGGCAAGCCGGCTCCTACAAGGAACCACCGCAACCGCCACACAACCCGTAGGAGCTGGCTTGCCAGCGAAGGCGCCCGCAAGAGCACCGCGAGCCTCCAGGCCCTTTCGCCGGCAAGCCGGCTCCTACAAGGAACCACCGCAACCGCCACACAACCCGTAGGAGCTGGCTTGCCAGCGAAGGCGCCCACAAGAGCACCGCGAGCCTCCAGGCCCTTTCGCCGGTAAGCCGGCTCCTACAAGGAACCACCGCAACCGCCACACAACCCGTAGGAGCTGGCTTGCCAGCGAAGGCGCCCGCAAGAGCACCGCGAGCCTCCAGGCCCTTTCGCCGGCAAGCCGGCTCCTGCAGAACACCCATGCGATTCAATATGAGGCTCATGTGCCATGCCCTCCAACGCCTTCGCTCGCCCCGCATTCGGCCCGGCCCTGGCCGTAGTGATGTTTTCTCCCCTGGCCTCGCCGCTGTGCGCCGCCGATACCCAGCTGCAAACCGTCACCGTCCAGGCCAGCAGCAGCCAGTCCGACGACGATGCCCTGCCCACCCGGCCGCCGACTTCGGTATATGGCGGCACCGAAACCAAGGTGCTCGATACGCCACGTTCGGTGACCCAGATCAACGCCGAGCAACTGGCCAACGACCCGATCCGCAGCGCCGACGATCTGGTCAAGTACGCCCCGGGCATCACCCGCGGTGGCGGGCAGAACGCCGGCATCGCCCCGCAGTTCCGCGCCCAGGGCTCGGAGGTATTCCAGGACGGCCAGCGTGCCTACGGTGTGCGCCATCCGGCCAACTTCAACGCCTACGAGGGGGCGGATATCGTCGCCGGCCCTTCCTCGGTGACCTATGGCTCGGTGTCCGGCAGCGGCGGCTACGTCAACTACCTGAGCAAGAAACCCAACTTCAGCGAATTCAAGACCCGTCTGAGCGGCGAGCTCGGTGCCTGGGTGCCGGACGGCCAGTCCCGGGACTCGCGCAAGTTCAGCATCGACAACACCGGCCCCCTGAGCGACCAGCTGGCCTACCGGGTCAGCATCACCCAGCAGCGCCAGCAGGACTACTACGACAACGTCGACAACAACTTCGATGCCTTCTACGGCGCCCTGGCCTGGCGCAACGACAACCTGCGGGTGGACTGGAACGCCAGCTACGACAACTACTACGACTACAACATCACCCATGGCTGGAACCGCGCCACCCAGCAACTGGTGGACAACGGCCAGTACTACGCCGGGCGCGCCACGCCGATCATCCAGAACGGCAACAGCCTGTGGTCGCCAGTGCTGGCCTCCGGCGCCGCCAATGCCCCGACCCTGGGCTGGGTGGAGCGCCAGCGCAACGCCCTGGGCCAGTACAGCGTGGTCGACGGCAGCTTCCAGGCCGCCTCGCCCAACACCCAGGCCAGCCCCGGCACCCTGCGTGGCTGGGTCTATGACCCGAGCCTGGCGGGCAACGGCCTGACCTCCCTGTCGCCCCAGGTCGGTCAGCGCGGCGAAGACCAGAGCAGCTCGCGGCGCTTCACCAGCCAGTTGCGGGTCGAGGCCGATCTGTCCCCGACGATCACCCTGGCCAACAGCACCTTCTACCAGCGCTCCAGGGACTTGACCGACGCCGTCGGCGCCTTCCAGGTGCAATCCAAGGACAACCTGCTGGACAACCGTTTCGAGTTCCGTTCACGCAATGAAACCCGGCTCGGCGACCTGACCCTGCGCGACGACAGCAACAGTGGGTTGATCTACCGCCGCGAGTTCAACCAGTCGATCGCCGCCAACAACCACTTCGGCTCCACCATCAACGCCTACGACCTGACCCAGGACCCCTCGGGCAAGAACCCCGGCGACCTGCTGGGGCTGACCGGCAGCAACCCCGCCGGCGGCAACGGCGCCTGGATCGGTCAGCCCGGGGTCCCCCAATATTCCAACTATTACGGCTGGCTCAACCTGGCGGCCATGTACCCCGCCGGCCACGGCCTGTATGCCGAATCGGTGGCGCCCTACACTGCCGAAAGCACCTGGACCACCAAGACCCTGTTCAGCCAGCACAACCTGCGCCTGGGCGACCGAGTGGGCCTGAACATCGGCGCCAGCCGCAGCTGGATCGATGCCGAAATCGACAACCCCTTCGTCCTTGCCGGTGGCAACGACCGCCGCGACAGCCATAACTATCGGCTGTTCGCCTTCCAGGTCAGCCCCTACGTCAAGCCCACCGAGAACAGCACCCTGTACTACACCTTCGACCGCTCCCTGGCGGTCAACACCGGGTTCTTCTCCAACGGCCTGGGCTGGGGCAGCGGCAGTGGCGCCAACCAGCTCAACCCCCTGGCCTTCCAGAGCCTCAGCGTGCTGCATGAAGTGGGGCTGAAAGTCGAAGCCGTGCCCGACCAGCTGTTCATGACCCTGGCGGCGTTCAAGCAGGCCCGGGACCAGTCTCCGGACAGCAACAACAACATCGCCCGGCTGATCATCAAGGGCACCGAAGCGACCCTGCGCTACCAGCCGGACAACCACCTGCGCAGCGGCCTGAACCTGTCCAGGCTCAGCGCCTACAACGAATTCACCTCCCAGGCCGGCTTCGCTTCAGCCGGGTTCATCGCCGACAACGGCACGCTATTCGGCGACAACAACAGCCTCAACCGACGGCCGTCCGGGCGCTTCGACGCCGTGCAGATTCCCGAATACACCGCCAGCGGCTACCTCGACTACCGCTTCGATTCCGGCTTTGGTGCCGAACTCTCCGGCTGGTGGACCAGCAGCTGGTACCTGAACCTGAGCAAGACCGTGAAGATCCCCGACGAATACAACCTCGACCTGGCCCTCTACTACCGCCAGCCCCAGTGGAGCACCACCTTGCGCGTGCTCAACCTGACCAACGAGTTGAACTTCGTCAGCGGCCTGGCCGGCTCCACCAACACCTTCCTGCAGCCCATGCCCGGACGCACCGTGCTGGCCCAGATGGATTACCAGTTCTAACCCCCCTTCCCCCCAACTTTCGCCCCAGGAGCCTGCACATGAGCATCGAATTCGTCGGCATGATCTTCCCCCGTCAATGGTCCGAAACCCGCGGCGTGCGCAGCCCGGACTTCGACCTGGAATTCATCCGCCAGCACGCCCGCGCCCATGAACACGCCGGTTTTGACCGGGTACTGATCGCCAGCGGCCCGGGCAGCGCCGACAGCCTGCAGATTGCCGCCTATGCCGCCGCCCACACCGAGCGCCTGGGCTTCATGATCGCCCACCGCCCGGCCCTCAGCGCCCCCACCGTCGCCGCCCGGGCCTTTGCCACCCTGGATCACACCACCGGTGGCGGACGTATCCGCCTGCACGCCATTACCGGCATCACCGCCGAGCCTCAGGAAGGCGACACCTTGCTGGACAAGACCGAACGCTACAAACGCACCGACGAATACCTGGAGATCGTCCGTCGCACCTGGACCGCCGAGGAACCCTTCGACTTCGAGGGCCGCTACTTCAGCATCAAGGGCGCCTTCTCCCCGGTGAAACCCCTGCAACAGCCGCACATTCCGATTTCCTTCGGCGGCTCCTCCGACATCGCCTACCAGATCGCGGTCAAGCACGCCGACCTCTATGCCCTGTGGGGCGAACCCCTGGACGGGGTAGCCGAACAGATCGGCAAACTGAAGGCCGCCGCCAGCGCCGCAGGCGTGACCGCGCCCAGGGTCAGCCTCTCGGTACGGCTGATCCTGGGTGCCACCGAAGAACTGGCCTGGCAACGCGCCGAACAGATCCTCGCGCAGATCCAGGCCAACCCGCAGTTCGCCGCCGGCAGCCCCTGGCAGAAACGCCTCAAGGGCACCGGTTCCGAACGCCTGCTGGCGGCTGCGGCCCGCGGCGACCGCCACGACCGCGCCCTGTGGATGCCCACTGCCACCGCCGTGGGCGCCTACGGCGACACCACCGCCCTGGTCGGCACCCCCGAGACCGTGGCCCAGGCCCTGCTGGACTATGTCGACCTTGGAGTCACCACCTTCCTCAACCGGGGTTACGACCCTTATTACGACACCATCGACTATGGCCGCTGGATCATCCCCGCCGTCCGCGAAGCCGCCGCCCGCCGCCGCGCGCCCCACCCATCCGTGTAGGAGCTGGCATGCCAGCGAAGGCGTCCGCAAGAGCAGCACAAGGCTCAGGGGCCTCTTCGCCGGCAAGCCGGCTCCTACACACAAAAACCGCGCGCTACGCAGAACCCGTTGGAGCTGGCTTGCCAGCGAAGGCGTCCGCAAGGGCAGCACAAGGCTCAGGGACCTCTTCGCCGGCAAGCCGGCTCCTACACACAAAAACCGCGTGCTACACAGAACCCGTAGGAGCTGGCTTGCCAGCGAAGGCGTCCGCAAGGGCAGCGCAAGGCTCAGGGGCCTCTTCGCCGGCAAGCCAGATGGCATCCCAGAGGGGGTAGTCGTGCACGCGGGTGACGAGGCCGGCGCGGATCGGGTTGGCAATGAGGTAACGGGCAACCACGCGCAGGTTTTCTTCGCGACGCAGGGCCCGGTCGTGGTAACCCTTTTGCCAAAGCCGACCGCTACGTTGCAGGTGGGCGTTGATCTCCCGTGCGCTGGAGGATTTGATCCGCCGTATCAGGGCCGACAATGAGCAACCGCCCAGCTCCAGCAGCCAGTGAAGATGATCCGGCATCACCACCCAGGCCAGGGAATGGGCCAACCCTTGCAGCTCGGCTTGACGCAGTTGCTGCACCACCAGACGGCCGATGCGCCAATCGTCGAAGAGCCGTTCACGACAGTGGGTCACCGCGGTGAGCAGGTAGATCTGACCGGTTTGCGAGTAGCGCCCGGTGCGCAGCCGGTTGCCGTGAAAACGCTGGGACATTGCGTTGCCCTCCGAATGCCGGGTTCACACTGGAAGGCTAAAGCGTGGGGACGATTGCGACGGCGGATTGTGGATCGGGGTGTGTCTCGGGCGCCCTCTTCGCCGGCAAGCCGGCTCCTACGGGTGCGCGCAGGCCTTGTAGGAGCTGGCTTGCCAGCGAAGACGGTGCAATTGCCGCAGAAGATGTCGCCGTCAGCCCAGCCGCGGCGAGTTCTCCAGCAGGGTCCGGGTGTAGGCATGTTCGGGCCGGTCCAGCACCTGATCCAGCGTGCCCTGCTCCACCACCCGTCCCTGCTTGAGCACCAGCACTCGGTCGGCAATGGCCCGCACCACGCCCAAGTCATGGGTGACGAACAGCAGGGTCAAACCTTCTTCCTGCAGTTGCCGCAACAAGGCCAGGATCGACGCCTGCACCGACACATCCAGGGCCGAGGTGACTTCATCGCAGATCAACAGTTTCGGTTCGCAGATCAACGCCCGGGCAATCGCCACCCGTTGGCGTTCGCCCCCCGACAGGCTGTGGGGATACTGGTCCGCCAGGGCCGGCGACAGCGACACCCGCTGCAACACCGCGTCCACTCGGGCCCGGGCCTCGGCGCCCTTGATCGCGAAAAAGTGCTCCAGGGGCGCACTCAGGGTCTGGTACAGCGTGTGCCGCGGGTTCAGCGCCCGGTACGGGTTCTGGAAGATGTACTGGATCTGATGCCGCAAGCCTTTCTCTCGCTGGCGCGCCGACAGGCTCAAGGGGCGGCCGGCATAACGCACCCGGCCTTCGGCATTGTCGCCCAGTCCGGCCAGGGCACGGGCCAGGCTGGTCTTGCCGGAGCCGGACTCGCCCACCAGGGCCAGGCACTCTCCAGGCGCCACCTGCAGTGACACATCAAAGAGCACCTGACGGTCGTAGGCCAGGTTCAGGTCTTCGACCTCCAGCAGGGGCACGAGCCCGGCTCCGGGCGCCAACTGCAGCGCAGGCGCGGACACGGGTACAGGCTCCGGCAGTGCCTGCCGATGCGGATCGACGCAGGCCACCTGAACCTCAGGCGCAAGGGCGCGCAATGGCGGTTCGAGCACGCTGCATTGCGGGCCACGACGCGGACACCGGGGTGCGAAAGCGCAGCCCTGGGGCCGCTGGCCCGGGGCCGGGGCCTGCCCGGGGATCGCCAGCAATGGCCGGCGCTGGCCGACGTCGGGAATCGCCGCCAGCAAGCCCCGGGTGTAGGGATGGGCCGGCTGGCGAAACAGCGCCTCGCGGGATGCGCTTTCGACGATCCGCCCGGCATACATCACCAGCACCCGGTCCACCAGATCCTTGATCACCGCCAGGTCATGGGAGACGTAGATCGCCGCCACCCCCTGGCTTTTGCACAGCTGGCGCAGGGTCGCCAGGATGTGCGCCTGGGTGGTCACATCCAGGGCCGTGGTGGGTTCGTCCAGGACAATCAGCCTGGGCCGCAAGACAAAGGCCAGGGCCAGCATTACCCGTTGCTGCTGGCCACCGGAGAGTTGATGAGGAAAGCGCCGTAGGAACTCGGGGTCCGCCGGCAGCCCTACCTGTTCCAGGGTGTCGACGATGCGCTGGTGTTGCGCCGTCGCCGCCAGGCGCACCTGATGCACGGCCAGGGTTTCGCGCAGCAGGCTGCCGATGCGCAGGGCGGGGTTCAAGGCGGTGGCCGGGTCCTGGGCAACGTAGCCGATCAGGCTGCCCCGGGCCCGGCGCAGGGCCTCGCCGGTAAGCTCCAGCAAGGACTCCCCGGCCACGTCGACCCGGCCGCCGACGATACGCGCACCCTGGCGAGCATGGGCCAGCAGCGCCGTGGCCAGGGTCGTCTTGCCCGATCCCGACTCTCCCACCAGACCGAGAATCTCCCCGGTGACCACACTGAAGGACACCCCGGACAGCACATCGACCTCGGGCGTCAATTCCACCCGCAGGTCACGGACCTGCAGCACCCGGACATCCCGGGCAATTTCCGCGACCGCGTTCATGGGCGTTTCTCCCCGATCCGCGACTGACTGCGACCAATGCCCTCGGCGAGGATATTGGTGCCGTAGGCGAAGATGCCGATCAGCACCGCCGGGGCCAGTACCGCCCAGGGCTGCACCAGCAGGCCGGCCTGGTTTTCATTGATCATCAGCCCCCAGTCGGCGTCCGGCGGCGCCACCCCATAACCGAGGAAGCTCAGGCCCGAGAGCATGCCCACCCCCCAGGTCAGCATGTTGCCCAAGTGCACCAGCAAGGGCGTGAGGATGTTGGGCAGGATCTCGCGCAACAAAATCCGCCAGCGTGAATACCCCATCATCTGCGCCGCCTCGACGAACTCCTGGCCGGCCACCGCCACCGCGCTGCCACGCGCCAGGCGCACCACCCCGGGGGTGAAGGCAATGGCCACGGTGAGCACGATCAGCCAGGGCGCACGCCCCAGCATGGAGACGATCAGCAGCACCAGGATCAGGTCGGGAAAGGCCAGGGACACATCCGCCAGCCAACTGATCAGTTGATCCAGGCGGCGCCGCGACAGCCCCGCCAGCAACCCCAGTGCGCCGCCCAGCAGCAAGGCGATGGACGCTGCCGCCAGGGACATCCACAACACTGACAGACCACCGCTGAGCAGGCGCGACAGCACGTCATGGCCAAGAAAGTCGTAGCCGAGCCAGGCGCCGGCGTCGGGGGCGCCGTAGACCGGGCCCAGCATGTCGGTGCTGCCCCTGGGCGCCAGCCAGGGCCCTAGCAATGCCAGCAGCACCACCAGCAAGGTGATCAGGGCGCCCTTGCGGGTTTGCGATTCGGCCAGCCACAGGCGCCAGCGGGAAGTACGGAAATCACTCATGCATCGGTTCTCATGCCGCAGGTTCAGGGGGCCTTGGGCGCCGAGCGACGCCACCAAGGCTGGATGCCGCGCCGGTTGCGGCGGATCAGGCCGACCCGCCTCGCCGTGCGCAGTTTGGGGGTCAGCAATACCGTGGCCAGGTCCGCCAGCAGATTGATCAGCACCACCCCCAGGGTGATCACCAGCACGATGGCCTGGATCATCGGCAGGTCGCGCATCTGGATCGCCGCGTTCAGCGAGGTGCCGATGCCCGGGTAGCTGAACACCACTTCCGCCAACAGGGCCCCGCCAATCAGGGTGCGCAGGGTCAGGGCCAGGCCCTGGATCGCCGGCACCAGGGCATTGGGCAAGGTGTGGCGCCAGACGATGCGCCACTGCGGGATGCCCCGCAGCCGCGCGGCAATCACATAGTCGGACTCCAGGGCCTCGATCATCGCCGCACGCACCATGCGTGTCAGGTAGGGCAAGGCCGACAGCGCCAGGGCCAGCACTGGCAGCACCAGGAACTGCAACTGCCGCCACAGCGGCAACTGGGGATCGAGGATCGACACCGCCGGCAGCAGGTCCATGTGGGGCATGGAGAACAGCAGCACCAGGCCAATGGCCAGGAGAAAACCCGGCGTCGCCTTGAGAAAGATCAGCAGCGACAGGCTCCAGCGATCCAGGCGACTGTCCCGGCGCAGGGCCAGGGTCACCCCCAACGCCAGGGCCACGGGCACCACCAGCACGACGACCCCGGCCAACAGCGCCAGGGTGTAGCCCAGCCGGGCAAAAAGGATCTCGGCCACGGGGGCGCTGGAATCCAGGGATTGGCCCAGGTCACCGGCCAGGGTCTGCCCCAGCCAGCGCAGGTATTGCTCCAGCAGCGGCCGGTCCAGCCCCAGTTGCCGTTGCAGGGTGAGGATGCTCTCCAGGGGCGCGTCCGGACCGAGGATCACCCGCGCCGGGTCCGAGGGCAGTGCCTGGGTGGCGACGAACACCACCAGGCTGATGACCCAGGCCGTGAGCAGGCCATAGCCCAGGCGACCGATAAACCAGGACAGCCAGGCTGGCGTTCTGGAGGTTTTTGCGCAGGGTTCAGACATGGTTCAACCACAACTCGTCAAAGCGCCAGGAGGCGAAGGTGGTCTGTTCCGGCACCAGGCCGCCGACCCGCACCGAGGCGGCGTCCAGCACATCATTGAAGCCCCAGATCAGCAGGCCGCCGCGCTGGTGCTGGATGGCCTGGGCCTGGTGCACCAGTGGCTTGCGCAATTCCAGGTCGGGCTGGGCCAGGGCTTGCTGGTACAGCTCGGTGAAACGCGGATCATGGAAATTGCTGCGGTTGTAGATGGCCTGGGGCGCATCGTTGTGCAACGCCGAGGCGAGAAAGCCTCGGGCTGGTGTGGCCCCGGGCGACAGCAGCCAGTTCTCCCGCTGGGGGCCGTTGAATACCGAGCCGTCGACCTGGGTCACCTTGATCTCGACCCCGGCCTTCTTCGCCTGCTGGGCGAACACCAGGGCCGCATTGACACCAGCACCCGGGGTGCTGGTCAGCTCCACCCGCAGATCGCTGTGCCCGGCCTGACGCAACAAGGAACGGGCCTGGTCCAGGTCGTAGGGGCGCTGGGCAATGCCGTGGTTGTAGGTGGGATCGTGGGGCGAATACAGGTCATTGGCGACCCGCCCGAAACCGTTGAGGCCGCGATCCACCAGTTCCTGGCGGTCGGCCAGCAGGCGAAACGCCTGGCGCACTCGCTCATCCTGGAACGGCGCCTTGGCCAGATTGAGGTTGAAGCCGGTGAACGAGGTGCTCGGCGAGGCATAGAACCTGAGCCGCGGATCGGCCTTGAGCAGCGCGCTGTGCTCGGCCTGGACCCCGCTGGCTACATCGATCTGCCCGGCACGCAGTGCCGCCGCCCGGGAGACCTGATCCTTGAACTCGATGATTTCCAGTTCATCGGCATAGGGCTGTCCCGGCTTGTAGTAATTCTCGAAACGGCTGTACAGCGAGCGTTGCCCGGGAATGAAGCGCTTGAGCCTGTAGGGACCGGCTCCCACCGGGTTGGTCACCGGGTGATAGTCGGTGGGCACGATGCCGCCGAAGCTGATCAGGGTCTCGTCCAGGGGAAAGAAGCTCTGGCCCTGCTTGAAGCGAATCTCGATGGTGCGCTCGTCCAGCTTGCGCAAGGCCTGGCGGTCGATGGCCCCCACCAGCCCGGCAAAGGGTGAAGCCAGCTGCGGATCGGTCAGGCGCAGGATGGAAAACAGCATGTCGTCGGCGCCGATGCTCTTGCCGTGGTGAAACTCCAGCCCCGGCTTGATGCGGATGGTCCAGGCGCTGGCATCGGCATTGGGCTCGGCAAACTCCGCCAGGGCCAGGCGGGTACTGACGTCCGGGTTCCACTCCCAGAACTTGCTGTACAGCGCCCAGCCACGAATGATCCCGCCGCCCACGGGTTTGTGCGCATCGAGGTTGCCGGACTGGTCGCCATCGATGATCCCCACCCGCAGGCGCCCGCCGCGCACCGGGGTGCTGGACGCCAGCGCCGCACCGTTCACCGCCACGCCACTGTCGCAGCCGCCGAGCAGGCCCGTGCCCAGCAACAGGCCGCCACCGACAGCCAGGGAGTTGCCGAGAAATACCCGGCGGGAAAACACCTCGCTCATGGCTCGCTCCTCAGGCCTGCTCAGTGGCAGTGGCTGGCTGGCGGGCCGCCGCGACGGCCCCCAGGCGCGGCACCTCGAAACCGTGATCCAGGTCCAGCAGCGGGAACAGCAGGTCCGCCACTCGATGGGCCTCGTCGATCAGCGGAAAGCCCGAGAGAATGAAGGCCGAGGTGCCCTGCTCTTCGTATTCGCGAATACGCTCGGCCACCTGCTCGGCACTGCCCACCAGGTAGGTGCCCGCGGCCGGACCGAGGATGTTGAAACCGAACAGACTCGGACCAAGCCAGACATTGGGGTAGATCTCCAGGTCCCGGGCCTTGGGCAGGCGGCCGGCGCGGATGGCCTCGACATTGCGCTGGATCTGCGGGTCGTCGCTGTGGAAGCTGTCCAGGGTTTCTCCGGGTGGCAACTGGCGCTCGATGGAGGCCCGGGCAGTCTGCAACGAGGTGCGCTGCAGCAGTTTCTCGGCGTGGGCCCAGGCCTCCTCCTCGGTTTCCCGGACGATGATCTGCAGGCGCGTGCCGAAGCTCAGCTCGCGGCCGATCTTCGCCGCCTCGGCAGCCACCTGGCGGAATTTTTCGCCGAGTTTCGGCGGCGTGTTGGCAAAGCTCAGGTACACGTCCAGCAACTGCACCGAATGGGCCACTCCCGGGCCGGAGGTGCCGGCGCCCCACAGGGGAATGCCGGGGACCTGCCGCGGCGCGTGCCAGCCGCCCAGGGGATGGCTGGCCGCCGCCGGGGAACGCGGTGCCAGCTTGACGTAGCGACCGTCATAGCCAGCAGTGTCGCCGGCATAGAAGCCCTGGAAGGCCCGCCAGTACTCCAGGCTGAAGTCATAACGCTCATCATGGGGATAGTGCACCCCCAGCGTGGCCAGCCCGGCATCGCTGCCGTTGACCACGTTGAACAGCAAGCGGCCGTTGGAGAACTGATCGAAGGTCAGCGCCCATTTGGCCAGCACCGCCGGTGACAGCTCCCCCGGATGCTGGGCCACCAGAAAGCGCAAGCGCTGGGTGGCATCGATCAGCGCCGCCGAGACCGCCAGGCTTTCATTGGGGCTCGAGCCCAGCAGCGAGCCGTAGTAACCCAGGCGATCACTGGCCACCGCCAGCTGCTTGAGGTGCTCGAAATCGGTGTTCCAGCGTCCTTCGGGCTCCCAGGGATAGGGGCCATCGGGTGTAGTGAGGTACCAGAGAATCTTGACGGCCATGTGCCTGTTCCTTGAATGTTTGAACGCCTTTAGCGCCTGGGCATTGCCCTTGCGTTGCCCTGACGGACGCCTTCGCTGGCAAGCCAGCTCCTACAGCTGGCGCGATACCGGCAGTGCTTGTGTAGGAGCCGGCTTGCCGGCGAAGAGGCCCTCGGGTCTTGCATCGCTCTTGCGGACGCCTTCGCTGGCAAGCCAGCTCCTACAGCAGTCAGATAAGTCCCGCAGGAGCCCGGCGCGATCCCGCGGGGCGGCGGGTCAGGTGCGGCGGTCGATGGCGGGCACCAGGCCCAGCTCGGTGGCGCGCTCGTAGAGGCCGCTCATCTTCCATTGCTGGGTCAAGACCCCCGGGCCGTAAGGCCGAGAGCCGCCCAAGGCATCGGCCAGCAGTTGCAGTTGCGCGCCCTCTTCCAGCAACAGGATGAATTCCGCCGTGGCCCGCAGGCCTTGCTTGCCCCACACGGTAGAGCCGCCGTTGGCTTCGAGAATCGCCAGGTTGAAGGGGTTCTGGGCAATGCTGTCGAGGATGAAGTCCACCTCGGGCTGGCGTCGGTCGATGTACACCGGCAGTTCCCGGGCCAGCTGGTAGCGCTGCACCGGTACGTAGTGGAACGGCAAGGTCCGGTGGGTCTGGGCCCAGGCTCCCAGGTACGGCGAATGCACGTGGGACACGGTGGTGATGTCGGGGTGTTGCTGGAACAGTTTGGTGTAGCGACCGAGGCCGCCCTTGCCCTGGCCGAGGATGACCTTGCCGACAAAGTCGGTGACCGTGGCCTGCAACGGTTTGCGGTAGTTCCACGGGCCGCCGTAGTTCACCGAGACCAGCAGCTCCTGGCCCGGCACCCGCTCGATGAAGCCCACGGTGCCGTTGGCGGTGATGGTCTGGGTTTCGCGGAACACGGTGAACGCCTGTTCGGCCTCCAGCAGCACCTGATCGATGAAGGCCTGCAGTTCCTGGGTAATGGGGGTTTCGTTGATCAATACAGTCATGGCAATTCTCCGGGTTCAGGCGCGGCGCTGGGCCAGCAGTTCATGGGCGGCGTGCAAGGGGCGTGGGTCGACCCAATCGGCGATGGCGAAATCCCGTTCCAGGAAGCCATGGCGATAGAGGAAGTTTTTCTGGATATCGAGGAACTCCAGGCGCTGGGGCGACAGGTCGGGAGCCAGGGTGGTGTGGAAATCGCCGCGATAGGCTTGGGCGACGCCGGCGCTGCCGGCACGGGTTTCCTCTTCAAGAATGGCGTTCAGCGCCGGGCGGTTCTGCGCCGCCCATTCGGCGGCGCGCAGGGTCTGGGCGAGAAAGCGCACCACCAGATCGAAGTGGTTGTCCAGCAGGCTTTGGTGCACGGTGATCGGTCGCGGCGTGCCGTTGTTGATGCGGTAGCGCGGCTCGGCGATCTGATCCAGATCGATGCCCACCACCAGCCCCAGGCGCCGCGCCGCATCGGCGGCGGCAGCGCCCTTGACGTAGACCGCATCCACCTCGCCGCGCACCAGGTAGTCCAGGCCGGACCACAGGCGCTGCAAACCTTCCTGGGGAGTCGCCGCACGTTCCTGATCCTGCAGCGCCACCTCCACCAGCTCGACATCATCGAAACCCAGGCCCGCCAGGCTCAGCGCGCCTTTGTAACCATGCAGGCTCATGGCCCGGGCAATGCTGCCCGGACGATTCTCGCCCCAGGCCGGCAGGGCCAGGCGCTTGCCCTTGAGATCCTCGGGGCGGCGGATACCGGAGTCGGGGCGCACCAGCAGGGTCTGCCATTCCTCGATCCAGGTCAGACCGATCAGTCGGCTAGGGGAACCGGCGGCGCGGGCGGCCAGGGCCGGGACGTTGCCGCCCTCGCGAAACAGCCCGGGCAACTGGTGATCGTAGTGGTGATGGCCCAGCTGCCGGGCTTCCTGCAGAGTCGCGACCGGCAGGCCGTCGGCAGCGAATTCCTCGCTGAGCCAGCCCAGCTTGTAGGCGATCCCGGAAGCGGTGGGCACCGGGCAGCGGGTGAACCAGATCTGCTCCAGCCGAGGCTGGGCAGCGGATAAGGGTAAAGAGGCAGCAAGCGTCATGGACCGGTTCCTGTGCAATGGCAGTTGCCGGAGCCATTGCAGCGCCCGTGCCAACCGGGCAAAGCCCCGGATTCCGGGGCCTGGGCCGCTGTCGGCGAAAGCCGCGCGATGCCAATTGCTGCCCGACCAGCAGCATTGCGCGGCGACTGCTGCTGTTGGAGCAACGGGCCGACGGGCATTGCTGCTGGAGCAGCAACAGACGTTTTAGCGCCAGCTGCACCCCCGTCTGCAAGCCCTGCTACACAGGGCCTGCAACGGATTTTCAGCACACTGAAAAGGCCCTGGCGCAGAACTTGCTCAAGCCCCTCAAGCACGCCCCCTTCTTCGTAGGATCAGGTCAATGCATACACCCTCTGTAGGAGCTGGCTTGCCAGCGAAGGCGTCACCAGGACTGGCGCCAGGCTCAAGGGCTCCTTCGCCGGTAAGCCGGCTCCTACGGATCAGGCCGATACACACGCCCCTGGGGGCAGATTTCTTTGAGAGAGGTTCCATATGAGTAGCGTCCAAGCCCTTCCTGTCACTCCGGTCCGTGTCCTGCGCAGCGAGGCCGAAGCCATCGCCGCCGCCCGGGAGATCGCCACGCAAATCGCCGCCATTGCCGCCGACAGTCAGGCCAACGGCCAGTTGCCCCGGCGTCAGGCCGAACTGCTGTCCACAAGCGGCCTGACTGCCATCGGCGTGCCCAAGGCCTTTGGCGGTCTGGGGGCCTCGGTGGCCACCATCGTCGAGACCGTGCGCCTGATCTCGGTGGCCGACGGCGGCGTCGGCCAGTTGCTGCAGATCCACAATGTGATGCTGCGGGGCATCTTCACTGGCTACCCGGAGGCGGTACGCGACCGCCTGATCAGCGATGTGCTGGCCGGCAAGCGCTTTGGCAACGCCCTGGCGGAAGTCGGCGGCAAGAACAAGTTTGCCCTCAAGACCCGCATCGAGCGCCGCGCCGACGGCAAGCTGATTCTCAATGGCAGCAAGTTCTACTCCACCGGCGCCTACCTGGCCGAGTGGATCTCCCTGACCGCCGCCAGTGAGGAAGGCGGTGCCGGGGTGCTGCTCAACCGCAACACCCCGGGCCTGACCCTGGTGGACGACTGGCACGCCTTCGGCCAGCAGAACTCGGTCAGCGGCACGGTGATCTTCGACAACATCGAACTGGACGAAGACTTCGTCTCGCCGCGCAAGGGGCCGATGAAGCGCACTGGTCTGACCTTTCCGCAGATCCTCCATGCGGCCATCGACACCGGGATCGCCGCCGGGGCTCTGGGAGCGGCGGTGGACTACCTGAAACAGCACGCCCGGCCCTGGGTGGAAAGCGGCGTCGACCACGCCAGCGAAGAGCCCCACATCATCAAGCAGATCGGCGAATACGCCGTGGCCCTGCGCGCCGCCGAATCCTTGCTGCGGGACGCCGCCCGAGTCTTCGATGAGCACGAACAGGACCCGGACAACAAGGAATTGCAGGACCAGTTGATCCTCTGCGTGGCCACCGCCCGCGCCCACTCCGACAGTGCCTCGCTGAAGATTTCCAGCGACATCTTCTCGCTGCTGGGGGCCAGTTCCTCCCTGAGCAAATGGAACCTCGACCGTTTCTGGCGCAACGCCCGGGTGCACACCACCCACGACCCGATCCGCTGGCGCCTGCATCACGTTGGCAACTACTACCTCAACGGCGTCGACCCGGGTGAATACACCGCCATCCTCAACGCCAAGGAACAACAGGGCGCAACTCGCCCGACCCCATAACCCACCCACTGCCACCCCTCTCGTAGGCGCTAGCTTGCCAGCGAAGGCGTCCTCAAGGCCGGCACAAGGCTCGGGGGCCTCTTCGCCGGCAAGCCGGCTCCTACAAAGAAGCACGCATCACCCAGCACCGTAGGAGCTGGCTTGCCAGCGAAGGCGTCCTCAAGGCCGGCACAAGGCTCGGGGCCTCTTCGCCGGCAAGCCGGCTCCTACGAAGAAGCACGCATCACCCAGCACCGTAGGAGCTGGCTTGCCAGCGAAGGCGTCCTCAAGACCGGCACAAGGCTCGATGGCCTCTTCGCCGGCAAGCCGGCTCCTACGGGGAGTGTCCGACTTTTTTGAATGAGCCCTGCATGATCAAAAAACACCCTCTCTTGCGCGCCTTGGCGATCTACCGGGAAATGCCCTGGCGCTTCGCTCTGGTGGCGCTGCTCTATATCGCGGTCAATCTGGGGCTGGTCTGGCAGCAGTGGCTGATCGGCCATGCCATCAACGATGTCAGCGCCGGACGCGCGGTGCAGCGTCTGGCGGACGGCAGTCTGGATGCCCGCCTCGGTTGGTACTGGTTGTGGCTGATGCTGGCGGTGGCCCTGGGCCGTGGCGCCTTGCAGTACGCCGCCAGCGTCTTGTCCCTGGTGCTCAGCCAGGAGCTGTTGACCCGCCTGCGCGAACGCATCCTGCAGCAGGTCCAGGGCTTGCACCTGGGCTACCACTGGCAGCACGGCATGGGCGAGATGATCACCCGGACCACCCGCGATGCGGACAAGGTCCGCGATGCCCTGATCAGCTTCTGGCGCCAAGTGGTGGAGACGCCCCTGGTGGTGCTGGCCACTGTCGGCCTGCTGAGCTGGTACAGCCCCTGGCTCGGCGTGGTGCCGCTGCTGCTGACGGCCTGCGGGCTGTGGATCTTCGTGCGCCAGACCGAGCATCTGGTGAGCCTCGACCGCGCCGTGGGTGCGGCCTACGACCGAGTCAACCAGGACCTCAGCGAAGGCATCGGCGGCGTGCGGGTAATCAAGTCCTTCGCCCTGGAGCACAGCCGTATCCAGGGCTTCGCCGCCCAGGTCGCGCTGTTCGCCGAACAGGCACGCCGGGCCCTGGCCTATTCCAGTTCGCGGATTCCTCTGCCCCAGGCGGTGGTCGCCCTCAGCCATGTGTGGGTGCTGGTGTACGGCGCCCATCAGGTGGCCGCCGGGTTACTGGGGATCGGCGAGCTGGTCAGCGCCCTGTTGATCGTCACCGCCCTGGTGTTTCGCATCGAAGGCATTGGCCGAGTGATGCAGACCTTCGCTGACGCCCGCTCCAGCGCCGAACGCATCTGGCACCTGCTGGATGAGCCGGCCGGCATTCGCAGCGGCACGGCCCTGCTGCCACTCACGCCCCTGGGGCTGAAGCTGGAAGAAGTCAGCGTCAGCGCTCCGGGCGGCGGCCGCAAGATTCTCGAGCACTGTTCCCTGACCCTGCAGCCCGGCGAGATCGTCGCCCTGGTCGGCGCCACCGGCACCGGCAAGAGCCTGCTGGCCAGCCTCCTGCCGCGCCTCACGGAAGTCGGCACAGGCCGCCTGCTGCTGGGTTGCGAACAGAGCGGCTGGCAGGACGTGCGCGACCTGGACCTGGACCAACTGCGGCGCCGGGTGCATGTGGTGCCCCAGGAAAGCTTCCTGTTTTCCGACACCCTGGCCGCCAACCTGCGCCTGACAGCCCCCGGCGCCAGTGATCAGCAACTGCGCCAAGGCCTGGCCCTGGCGGCTGCCGAAGATGTACTCGAACGCCTGCCCCGAGGCCTGAACAGCCGACTCGGCGATCGCGGGGTGACCCTGTCCGGCGGCCAGCGCCAGCGCCTGAGCCTGGCCCGGGCCCTGCTCGGCGAGCCGGACATCCTCTGCCTGGACGATGCCACCAGCGCCCTGGACGCCATCAGCGAACGCCAGGTGTTGCACAACATCCGCCAGCTACGCCGGGACCAGGGCCGGGCCACCACTCTGCTGGTGATCTCCAGCAAGCTCTCGACCATTCTCCTGGCGGACCGGGTACTGCTGCTCCAGGACGGGCGCATCAGCGCCAGCGGCCGTCACGCCGACCTTTTGAACTCCAACGCGCACTACCGCGATCTGCTGGGAATCGACCATGGCTAACCCAATCGCCGGCAAGGCCCTGAGCGACATCGAAATAGAAGAAATGCTCGCCAGGCAGGCCCTGGACCGCAGCATGTTTTCCCGCCTGCTGCCCCTGCTGCGACCGATTCGCGGGGCCATCCTGACGGTGATCGGCATCGAGCTGCTGCTGGTGTTCACCGTCTTTCTGCGGCCCTGGTTCGTCCGTGAACTGCTGGACCATGGGTTGGTGCTCGACCAGGGGCACTGGCTGCTGGACGAGTCGCTGCTGCTGTGGCTGGGACTGGGGCTGGCAGCCAGTTGGCTGGGGCGCTTTGTCCTCGCCGGGCTGTCACAGTTCGTCGCCGGCAGCGCGGCGATCCGGGTGCTCAACGACCTGCGGATCAAGGTCTTCGCCCATGTCCAGGCCCTGAGCATCAGCTACTTCGACCAGACTCGTGCCGGGCGGATCATTTCCCGCGCCGACCGCGACGTCGACAGCCTGGAGCCGCTGTTGATCCAGGGGCCACCGGAGCTGTTGGGTGCCCTGCTGCGCTGCGGGCTGGCCTCGGTGATGCTGTGGCGCATCGACCCGCGATTCTTCCTCAGCCTGGCGGCCACGGTGCCGCTGCTGGCAGTGGCGACCTGGGGATTCAAGCGCATCTCCCAGCGCAACTGGGCCAAGGTCGCGGAGAACCGCAGCCGTTTCACCGCGCACCTGGTGGAAAGCGTCAGCGGTGCGCGCATGCTCCAGCAATGTGGGCAGCAAGGGCGCAACTTGCAGCGCTATCGCGGCCTGCTGGAGGACTTCAATCAGGCGCTGATTCGCGGCAGCCTGCGCTCCAGCTGGTTCGCCCCGTTCACTGCCCTGCTCAGCTCAGCCGGCATGGCCGCGCTGTTGCTGGTGGGCGCCTTCGGCCTGGCCAGCGCCGAAGTCAGCGTGGGCCAGGTGGCGGAAAGCCTGTTCTACGTGTTTCTGTTTCTCGGCCCCTTGCAGGAGCTGTCCGACCTGTTCGAGCGCTACGCCACCGGCTCGGCCTCGGCCCAGCGGATCTTCCTGCTGCTCGATACCCGGCCCCAGGTCCTCGACCCGCACAAGCCACAGCCGTTGCCGCGTCCACGGGGCGACGTCAGCTTCGAACAGGTGCGCTTCGCCTATGACCCCAACAGCCCCACGCCAGTGATCCACAACCTGGACCTGAAGATCGAGGCCGGGGAAGTGCTGGCGCTCGTTGGCCCCTCGGGTCACGGCAAAAGCACCCTGGTGCAACTGCTGACGCGCTTCTACGACGTGCAAGGCGGTGCCGTGAAGCTCGACGGCGTGGACATCCGGCAATTGGCCCAGCATGAACTGCGCCGGGCCGTGGGCGTGGTGCTGCAGGACAATGTGCTGTTCAGTGGCAGCATTCTCGACAACCTGCGCCTGGCGGCTCCCGACGCCGATGACTCGACCCTGATTGCCGCGGCCCGGGAACTGGGGGCCGATGAAGTGCTGGAGCGCCTGCCGCACCAGTACCACAGCGAAGTCGGGCCCCTGGGCGGGCATTTGAGCCACGGCCAGCGCCAGCTGGTGTGCCTGGTGCGCGCCTACCTGGCCAACCCGGCGGTGCTGGTGCTGGACGAAGCCACCTCGGCGGTGGACATCCATACCGAGCGGCGTATCCAGCAGGCATTGCGCCGGCTGTGCCAGGGGCGCACGGCGATCATCATCGCCCACCGCCTGGCGACCATCCGCGACGCCGACCGGATTGCCGTGATCCGTCATGGCCGGCTGGTGGAACAGGGGCCGCACCGGCAACTGATACAACGCGACGGCGCCTACGCCGCGCTGTATCAGGCCTAC
Organism: Pseudomonas sp. JDS08PS003; assembly: GCF_045013505.1. NCBI lineage: Bacteria > Pseudomonadati > Pseudomonadota > Gammaproteobacteria > Pseudomonadales > Pseudomonadaceae > Pseudomonas > Pseudomonas sp. JDS08PS003. The sequence continues at coordinate 3,474,500 of NZ_CP120724.1, read as the reverse complement.
CTGCGCAGCGCCGAGACCGCCCCGGCCTGACCACCCATAAGGACGACGCCGATCTTGCGCCAGCCGTAGGCGCTGACTTGCCAGCGAAGGCGTCCGCAAGGACAACACAGGGCTCAAGGGCCTCTTCGCCGGCAAGCCGGCTCCTACACGGGCAGCGTTGATATGGGGGGCGGCGTATCTGTTGCGCGCTCAGCAACCGCTGCTGACGGGGTGCTGCTACAGCAGCACTGGCCCTCGCCACAGTCTCTGGCATAGCCCCTCAAACCCCACGCCTGCGGCCTCTGCGGTCCATGGCATGGCCGTTGCAATCACCCCTGACAGGCGTCTTCGCATCCGCGCGGCGCAACGCGTTACTGAATCAGGAGCACCCATGAGCACTGAATTTTTCTGGCGCCTGCCGCTGGGCACCGACGGTCCGCAGTTGAGCACCGACAAACACAATCGCGGCAATCCCCAACACCGTCCCGGGCATATCGCCCCCGGGCGCTTGCCCAATGGCGAGGCCGACGGTTTCACCTACATCGACTACATCGCTCAGGTGGCCAAGGCCGCCGAGCTCGCAGGCTTCGAGGGCGCGTTGCTGCCCACCGGACCCGAGCCGTGGATCTCCGCCGCCGCTCTGGCCCGGGAAACCCGACGCATCAAGTTTCTGATCGCCTTCCAGGCCACCTGGACCCTGCCGGCCTATGCCGCCCAGCAGGCGGCGATCCTGCAGAACCTCAGCCACGGCCGCCTGGACTGGAACATCATCACCGGCGGCAATCCGGTCAGTCAGCGAGCCAATGGCGACTACCTGGAGCACGACCGGCGCTACCAGCGCACCGGCGAGTTCCTCGACATCATCCAGGGCCTATGGGAGAACGAGCGCTTCTCCTACGACGGCGATATCTATCAACTGGAGAACGGCGCCCTGCCCCCGGGCCTGCAACATGAACGCAAGCCCGGGGTGTATTTTTCCGGTTTCTCCGACGCGGCCCTGGATGTGGCGGCCAAGCATGCCGACGTCTACCTCAACTGGGCCGAGCCCATCGACCAGCTCAAACCGCATATCGAGCGGGTCCGGGAGCTGGCGGACAAGCAAGGGCGCACGGTGCGCTTCGGCCTGCGGGTCGATCTGTTCGCCCGGGAGACCGAGGAGCAGGCCTGGGCCGATCTGCGCCGGCAGTTCGACAAGCTCGAAGGCAAGAGCAGCCTGATTGCCAAGAACTTCACCAGCGGCTCCGATTCCGTGGGCGGCGCCCGGCAGACCGCCTATCACCAGAACATCGATCGCTTCGATGACCTGATCCTCGGCCCCAACCTCTGGGCCGGCTTCGCCAAGGCCAAGCCCGGCCCTACCGTGGGCCTGGTGGGCAGCCACCAGAACATCGCCGAGCGCCTGGTGGAGTACCGCGACGCCGGTTTCTCCACCTTCATCCTGGCCGGCAACCCGCATCTGGAAGAAGCCCTGCGCATCGGCCAGGAAGTGCTGCCCCTGGTGCATCAACGCCCCGTCGCCCAGGCGACGCCCTTGCAGGCGCGTGCCTGACGCCTTAAGGAGCCCGTTCATGTCTCATCCTCTGGATACCCTCTGGTACACCCGCTGCCCGGTCCCCACGGGCCTGGGCATCGCCGTGCAGCAAGGCTGGCTGCAGGACAGCCTCGGCGCCCTGGGCACCCAGGTGCAGTCGCTGCGCGAGTCCCTCGACCAGGCCGTGCGTGAATCCCACTTCGACCACAGCCTGCGCAACTCGGTGCGCCACGGCGGCAGCATCCCGGCCCTGTGGGCCCGGGCCCAGGGCCGGGAAACCCGGCTGATCGGCCTGTCCTGGGCCGACGAGGTGCAATTGATCCTGACCCGCGCCGACAGCGGCATTCACAGCATCAAGGAGCTCAAGGGCCGGCGTTTCGGCTTGCCCGACTGGGCCGCCGCGCAGATCGACTTCACCCGCGCCCAGGCCCTGCGCGGCCTGGAAAATGCCCTGAGCCTGGACGGCCTGCAAGTGGGCGACCTGCAACTGGTGAACTACCGCTACGGCGGTACCTTCAGCGACCCGCTGGTGCAAACCCTGGCTGACACCCCGGTCAGCGTCCAGCCCGCCAGCGGCCGCAACCTGGAACTGCAGGGCCTGTTGCGCGGCGAGGTCGATGCAATCTTTCTCAAGGGTGCCAGCGCCGCCCGTCATGCCCATGAATTCGGCCTGCGCACTTTGATCGACACGGGCGCCCACCCCGACCCGCTGATCCGCTGCAACAACGGCACGCCCCGTACCCTGACGGTGGACAGTCATCTGCTGGAGCAGCACTTCGACGTCGCCAGGGGCATTCTCGGCGCGGTGCTGCGGGCCGAAGACTGGGCCCACAGGCACCCGGAAGACACCCGCCGCTACCTGGCCCGGGAAACCAACAGCAGCGAGTACTGGGTCAGCGCCGCCTATGGCGATGACGCCCATCTGCGCTTGCGCACCGGCCTCGACGAACAGGCCATCGACGCCTTGCAGGACTTCAGCGCCTTCCTGCGGCGCTGGCGCTTCATCCCGCAACAGGTCGACGTGCGCCAATGGATCGACCGCCGGCCGCTGGATGCGTTGCTGGCCACCCCTACCGCTCTGGCCGGCTGACCGCGCCAGGTTTCATGGATTCGAACTGAAGACCCTTATGAGCAAACCACTCGATACCCTCTGGTACACCCACAGCCCGGTGCCCACCGGGCTCGGCATCGCGGTGCAGTCCGGGCGACTGGCGCAAGCCTTCCTGCCCTTCGGCACCAATATCCAGTCCCTGCGCGAATCCAGCGAACGCGAGGTGCGCGAGGCTCACTACGACCACCACCTGCAGAACTCGGTGCGCCACGGCGGCAACATCCCGGCCATCTGGGCCTATTCCAGCGGCGTGCAGACCCGGGTCCTGGGGCTGTCCTGGAGCGACGAGGTGCAGTTGATCCTGACCACCGCGGAAAGCGGCGTGAAGAGCATCCGCGACCTGAAGAACCGGCGTTTCGGCCTGCCGAAATGGGCCAACGTGCAGATTGACTTCACCCGCGCCCAGGCCCTGCGCGGGCTGGAGAACGCCCTCAAGCTTGAAGGCCTGGCGGTCAGCGACGTCGAACTAGTGGATTACCCCTACGGCGGCACCTACAGCGATGAGCAAAAACAACACCTGTACGGCTCCGAAGTCAGCCTCGGGGTGACCCGCTTCAGCCGGCGCAACAACGAACTGATCGGCCTGCTGCGGGGCGACATCGATGCGATCTTCCTCAAGGGCGCCCACGCCGTGCACCTGGCCAATGAGTTCGGCCTGCAAGTGGTGGTGGACACCGGCTCCCACCCCGATCCGCTGATCCGTTCCAACAACGGCACGCCACGGACCCTGACCGTGGACACCCACCTGCTGCGCGAGCACTTCGATGCCAGCGTGAAAATCGTCGACACCGTGCTGCGCACCGAACAGTGGGCCTGGGCCAATCCCGAAGAAACCCGGCGCTTTCTGGCCCGGGAACTGAACACCAGCGAATACTGGGTGGCGGCAGCCTATGGCGAGGACGCCCACCGGCGCCTGCGCACCACCCTGGATGCCCGCTCCATCGAAGCCCTGCAGGACTTCACCGATTTCCTGCACCGCTGGCAATTCATTCCCCGGCGTTTCGACGTGCGCGAATGGATCGACTTCAGCGTGCTGGAGACGGTCATCGGTTCCACCTCCCGAGTGGCGGTGTAACCCCGCCCCACTCCCCCGCACGAACTGACGGGGGACCTGCACATAACCACGGCACCACGCTCTGCGTAGGAGCTGGCTTGCCAGCGAAGGCGTCGGCTTAGGCGATGCATGTCTCACAGGCCTCTTCGCCGGCAAGCCGGCTCCTACACAAGCAGATGCACCGCGCGCCCCCCGTAGGAGCTGGCTTGCCAGCGAAGGCGTCGGCTTAGGCGATGCATGTCTCACGGGCCTCTTCGCCGGCAAGCCGGCTCCTACACAAGCAGATGCACCGCGCGCCCCCCGTAGGAGCTGGCTTGCCAGCGAAGGCGTCGGCTTAGGCGATGCATGTCTCACGGGCCTCTTCGCCGGCAAGCCGGCTCCTACACAAGCAGATGCACCGCGTCCCCCCGTAGGGTCGCGGTCGTTGCTGGTGTGGCAACAGTCGAGCGAGCAATCGGTGCTGCTCCAGCAGCACCAGCCAAGCAACTTCTGCTGAATCCTGCGCAGACTGTTTTACACCTTTGCATCGCAACGCTTCAGCCCCGCCAAACACCCTTCCAGAACATTCCATAAAATTATAATTAATCGTTATTTTTCAATACCTTGATCAAACTAACGCTTACCCAAAAAACCCTCTAAGCCTCTTGGCACGATCTCTGCTCTAGCCCTCTTAGCGAAACTTTAAATGGGGGAGTTCAACATGCATACGCTTAATCCGATCACCAAGAGTCTATGGCTGGCACTGGCCCTCACTGGAGGCACATTCAGCCAGGGGTTGCTGGCCGCTGAAACCACCGACACCGACACCACCAGGAACAGCACCGAACCCGCCTTGAAGACGGTGACCGTCACGGCCCAGCACCGGGAGGAAACCCTGCAAGAGGTTCCGGTGGCAGTGTCGGCAGTCCAGGGCACCAGCCTGGTGACCGACGGGGTACGCAATATGGGGGACATCACCACCTTCATCCCCAATGCCTCGGCCAAGAACCCCGACGGCGACGGCCGCCCGCGCTGGTACATCCGCGGCCTGGGCACCGGTGATACCGGGGCGGCCACGGTGTTCCCGGTGGGCATCTACGCCGATGACGTCTACCTCAACGCGCCGATCGCCGGCGGCGGGCCGCTGTTCGACCTGGAGCGCATCGAGATTCTGCGCGGCCCCCAGGGCACCCTGTACGGCAAGAACACCACCGCCGGTGCGGTCAACGTGATATCCAAGAAGCCGACCTTCGACACCGACGGCTACGGCACCCTGGGCATCGGCAGCAAGAGCGAACGCATCCTCAATGGCGCCATCGGCGGCGCCCTGGTGGATGACCGGCTGGCGGCGCGGCTGTCGCTGTATTCGGAAGAGCGTGACGGCTTCCAGAAGAACCTCACCGATGACCACAGCTACGGCGACGTCGACAAGAAAGCCGTGCGCCTGCAGTTCCTGGCCAAGCTCAACCCGGACCTGGACGCCCTGCTGAAGATCCACGCCCGGGAATACAAGGGCGACGGCAGCAACGGCTCGCTGCCGGTGGGCCGCTACTACAACGTCGGCTATCAACGGCCCAACGGGCGCAATATCGCCCTCAACGTCAACGAGGACGCCAAGCTTGATCACGACGGTACGTCCCTGACCCTGAACTGGCGCCTGGGGGACTACACCCTGACCTCCATCAGCGCCTACGATTACATTCGCGGGCAGTCCACCAGCGATGCCGACTACACCCCCTACGAGGTCAACGGTGCGGCCATCAGCGACAACCGCTACAACCAGTACTCTCAGGAACTGCGCCTGGCCTCGCCACAGCAGGAAACCCTGCGCTGGCTGGCAGGGGTGCACTACTTCCATGAAGACCTGGACAGCTCGGCCAAGCGCCTCATCACCCCGGGGCCCACGCCCAACGGCACCGGTTCCAACCAGACCGGCGGCGCCACCGACTTTCGCGACCTCAACTACCAGCACAGCACCGACAGCTACGCGCTGTTCGGCAACCTGACCTACGACTTCACCGACGATTTCACCGTGACCGGCGGCCTGCGCTGGACCCAGGAAAAGAAAGACATCGACCTGGACCTGACCCAACTCACCCGGGCCACGGCCAACGGCCCGCTGATTCCCCTGGGCGCCGCCGGCAGCAACGGCAGCCGCGACGAGAGCAAGACCTGGGAAGCCTGGACCTACGATCTGACCCCGGAATACCGGATCAACGACAACGTCCGGGTGTTCTTCCGCTACGCCCACGGCTTCCGTTCCGGGGGCTTCAATACCGGGCTCTCCACCAGCCTGGCGCAATTGACCACGGTGGACCCGGAGAAACTCGACGCCTACGAAATCGGCCTCAAGTCGGAATGGTTCAACCACCGCCTGACGGCCAACGCCAACGTCTTCTACTACGACTACTCGGACATCCAGGTGAACCTGTTGACGGTCAACAACGGCGTGCTCACCACCGCCCTGACCAACGGCGCCAAGGGCAAGGTCAAGGGCGCCGAGCTGGAGCTCGAAGGCCAGCCCACCGACTACCTGCACTTGCGGGCGGCGATCTCGTTCCTGGATACCGAATACACCGACTTCAAGAACACCAACCCCAACACCGGCGCGGTCACCGGCGACTACAGCGGCAACAGCTTCGTGCGCTCGCCGCGCAACGTGGTGTCCCTGGGGGCCGACTACACCATTCCCCTGGAAATCGGCGGCAAGCTGGTGGCCGGCGGCGACCTGAGTTTCCGTGACAAGGAATACTTCCTCGCCGACCGCCAGAGCAGCGCCGACAAGACCCTGAGCCAGCCCCACTACACCCTGGCCAACACCCGCCTGACCTGGTTCAGCCCGGATGAAAAGCTCAGCGTCACCGGCTTCGTCAACAACCTCACCGACCGCCGCTACCAGGTCCATGGCCGGCCCAATGGCACCCTGGGGCAATACGTCATCACCTACGGCGACCCGCGCACCGTGGGCCTGAGCGTCACCAGCCGCTTCTGAGCCCCGCGGCGAGCCCCCGAACCCTGATTTCCGGGCTGCCGGTATCGCTAACCACCGCCCACCCCCACCGTGCAGGAGCCGGCTTGCCGGCGAAAAGGCCCGCAAGCCTTGCGCCGTCCATGACGACGCCTTCGCTGGCAAGCCAGCGCCTACCGGGGCGGACAACCCGAACCCTGATTTCCGGGCTGCCGGTATCGCTAACCACCGCCCACCCCCACCGTGCAGGAGCCGGCTTGTCGGCGAAGAGGCCCGCAAGCCTTGTGCCGTCCATGACGACGCCTTCGCTGGCAAGCCAGCTCCCACGGGCCGGTTGGGGTCATCCATTTCAGAAGGAATCCGCAGATGTTCCATCGCAATCCGTTGGCCGGCGCCGTGGCGCTGGTCGTCGGCAGCCTTGCCGTGCCCGCGTTCGCTGCCCAGACCTCAAGCAATGCCCCCGGCGCCAGCGCCGATCACCTGGATACCGTAGTGGTCCTGGGCACCCGCCGCAGTGACGTTACTGCGCTGCAAAGCGCCGCGCCGGTGGACGTGCTGTCCGCCCAGCAGTTGCAGCAGACCGGCGCCAGTGACCTGTCCGGTGCCCTCACCGCCCTGTCGCCTTCGTTCAGTTACCCGCAGTCGCCCCAGGGCGCCTTCGCCGGCTCCATCGCCCAGGGCGCCTCCCTGCGCGGCCTGGCGTCGGACCAGGTGCTGGTGCTGGTCAACGGCAAACGCCGCCACACCAGCGCCAACGTCACCCGCCAGAGCCTGGTCAACGGCCGGGGCGCCGCCGCGGTGGACTTGAGCCTGATCCCCCTGAGTGCCATCGAGCGGGTGGAGATCCTGCGCGACGGCGCGGCGGCGCAATACGGCTCCGACGCCATCGCCGGGGTGATCAATATCGTGCTCAAGGAAAAGGACGACGGCGGCAGCATCGGCTATCGCTTCGGCGGCTACGACAAGGGCGACGGCCTGCAACGCAAGCTCAGCGGCTGGAAAGGCTTCAGCCTGCCCAACGATGGTTTCCTGACTTTGAGTTTCGACGCCGGCAGCCAGGACCCGGCCAGTGACACCAACCCCGACAACCGGATCTTCTATCCCGGTTCCACCAGCACCAACACCCCCCGGGAGCAGAACAACCGCTACCGCACCTGGCGCTGGGGGGCGGGCAATGTCTCGGACCAGTACAACTTTGCCGCCAACAGCGAGTTCGGCCTGAGCGAGGGCCTGACCGCCTACGGTTTTGCCACCTATTCCCACAAGAACACCGACGCCGAAGGCTTCTTCGACCCGCCTACCACCTTGCGCAACAACTACGGCAGCACGGCCCTGCAACGCTACCCCGACGGCCGCCTGCCGATCACCCGCTACGCGCTGGAGGACTATGCCCTGACCGGCGGGCTGCGCTACGAGGACGAACGCCTGGGCAAGTTCGATCTGGCGCTGAACCACGGTGACAACAGCCTCAAGTCCGCCGACCGCAACGCCATCAACCCCAGCTGGGGCGACGCCAGCCCGGCGAAGATCTACACCGGCAAGCGCGAGGCCGACCAGACCAACCTGACCCTGGACTGGGTGCGGGACTTCCCCACCGACCTGCTGTTCAAGCCCCTGACCCTGTCGGCGGGCCTGGCCTGGCGCCAGGAGAACTATGAGCTCAGCGCCGGCGAGGCCGCAGGCTGGCAGAACGGGCCGCTGTTCAATACCGTCGACCCGATCACCGGCCGACGCATTCCCGGCTACTACTCGGGCATCACCCAGGTCGACGCCGCCTCTCTGGAGCGCAAGGTCTGGGGCGCCTATATCGACGTCGAAGGCCAGATCACCGAGAAGTTCCAGGCCGGGGTCGCGGTGCGCACCGAGCACTACTCGGATTTTGGCGACACCACCAACGGCAAGCTGTCGCTGCGCTACGACTTCACCCCGCAGCTCGCGGCTCGGGCCACTGCCAGTACCGGCTACCGAGCGCCGTCCCTGGTGCAAAGTGGGCTGTCCTCGTTCAGCGTGCAGGTGGTGGAGCAACCGCCGGGCAGCGGCAACTACGTCGAAGTGCAACAACGCACCCTGCGCGCCGACAGCCCGCAAGCCAAGCTGCTGGGGGGCAAGGCACTCAAGCCCGAAGAGTCCACCAACTACTCCCTGGGCCTGGTCTGGCGGCCCCTGGCCAACGCTTCGGTGACCCTGGATGCGTACCGGATCAACATCGACAACCGCATCACCCTGTCCGACCAGTTGCCGGCCTCGGTGGTTACGCCGATCTTTGCCGGCACCCCTTACGCCAACATCCAGAGCGCTGCCTTCTACACCAACGTCGCCGACACCCGCACCGATGGTGTCGAGCTGACCGGCAACTACCAACTGGACCTGCAGCAATGGGGGCGTCTGAACCTGTCCAGCGGTTACAGCCAGAACAACACCAGGATCACCGCCCTGCGGGACGTGGGCAACATCGCCGGCTCACAGATTGTCGGTCGCACCACCCAGGGCCTGATCGAGGACGGCACACCGAAGAACAAGCTGACCCTGAGCGCCAACTGGCTGTATGACAGCTGGGGCCTGACCCTGGCCCAGCGCCGCTACGGGCAATGGAAAAGCCTCAATGCCAGCAACCCGACCCTGGACCAGACCTACAGTGCGCAATGGGTCACTGACCTGGACATTTCCTATAGCTTCGACAAGTCGCTGAAGCTGTCCGTGGGGGCCATCAACCTGTTCGATACCCACCCGGACAAGGCCTCCGGGGCGCAGTTGTATGGCGTGCCGAAATACTCCATCACCAGCCCCGAGGGGGCTCAGGGCGCGTTCTACTACACCAGCATCAGTTACGACTTCTGATGCCCGACTGCTGCTGGGGTGCTGCCCTGGCAGCAGTGGCTGCTGCCCAGGCATCACAATGTAGGAACCGGCTTGCCGACGAAGAGGCCCTCAAGCCGTACAGCGCCTGGGGCGACGCCTTCGCTGGCAAGCCAGCTCCTACAGCCGTCAGATAGACCCTGCAGTTCCCCCGTAGGAGCCGGCTTGCCGGCGAAGAGGCCCGCAAGCCATGCAGCGCCTGGGGCAACGCCTTCGCTGGCAAGCCAGCTCCTACAGCCGTCAGATAGACCGTGCCGTGCCCCGTAGGAGCCGGCTTGCCGACGAAGAGGCCCTCAAGCCATACAGCGCCTGGGGCGACGCCTTCGCTGGCAAGCCAGCTCCTACAAAGGCGGGATGGCACAGGTCTTGCGACAGGCATCGGGTACTTCGCCGATATAAGACCTGCCATGGCTCATTCCTTGCGCTACACGTTCACTTCCCTGTCCTGGCTGATCTCGCCCCTGGCCCTGTTGCTGCTCTGGACCCTGGTGGCCGACGCCGGGATCTTTCCGCGCAATCTGCTGGTGCCACCGGCCCAGGTGCTGCAGACCTTCGAGGCGCTGCTAGCCAGTGGCGAACTGTGGGAACACTTGCACAACAGCCTGTCCCGCCTGGGCCTGGGCTTTGCCCTGGGGGCCCTCGGGGGCCTGGTGTTCGGGGTGTTGATGGCGCTGTCCAAGAGCGTCGAGGCCTATTGCGCGCCGCTGTTCCATACCCTGCGGCAGATCCCCAGCATCGCCCTGATCCCGATGTTCGTGCTGCTGCTGGGCATCGATGAAACCTTCAAGATCGTCATCGTCGCCAAGACCGCGTTCTTCCCGGTGGCCCTGGCCGCCAGTGAGGGGGTCAAGGCCATTCCCCGCAGTTACTTCGAGGTGGCCGAGGTCTACCGCCTGCGCTGGCCGACCCTGGTGCGTGAAATCGCCCTGCCCGCCGCGGCGCCGCCGATCATCACCGGGCTGCGCATCAGCCTGACCCGGGCCTGGGTGGTGCTGGTGGCCACCGAGTTGCTGGCCGCCGACAGCGGCCTGGGACAGATGATCGAAATGGCCCGGCAGATGCTGCGCATCGACGTGGTGATGGTGGGGATTCTGGTCACCGGCGTGATCGGCTTTGCCCTGGACTTTTCCTTCCGCCGCCTGGAGCAGCGTGTGCTGCGCTGGCAGACCCGTTAGGAGCCCCCGCATGACCTCTTTAATAGCCAAGTTTCGCGGCCTGTTGCTGCCCCTGTTGCTGATCGGCGGCTGGGAGTACCTGTCCCGCCAAGACGCTGCCGGGGCCTATGCCTTTGTGCCGCTCGCCACCATCGGCAGTGCCTTGCTGGAACTGCTGGGCAACGGTGAGTTGCTGGTCAATCTGCTGGCCAGTCTGGGACGGGCCAGTGGCGGCCTGCTGCTGGGCACGCTGTGGGGCGTGCTGCTGGGCGCCCTGATGGCTCAGTCGACCCTGGTCAACCGCCTGGTCGGGCCGCTGTTTCACGCCCTGCGCCAGGTACCGATGCTGGGCTGGATTCCACTGATCGCCATGTGGTTCGGCAACGGCGAGTTCTCCAAGATGCTGATCGTCAGCCTGGCGGCCTTCTACCCGATGGTGCTCAACACCTACCAGGGTTTCAGCCAGGTGGAGATCCGCTACCGCGAAGTGGGCCAGGTGCTGGTGCTGGGACCCTGGCAACGGCTGCGGCATATCCTGCTGCCCGCGGCCCTGCCCAGTATTGCCACCGGCCTGCTGCAGGCCCTGGCCTTCGCCTGGGTCACGGCGGTGGGCAGCGAACTGTTCCTGTCCTCCGGCGCCGGCCTGGGCAACCTGATGATGAATGCCGAGGCTGGCTCGCGCATGGAAGTGATCGTGCTCTGCGTGCTGTGCATCGGCCTGTGCGGCTACCTGATGACCCTGCTGCTGACCCTTCTGAGCCGCCGCCTGCTGCGCTGGCGGCCAACCCGTTAAGGCCTCTCCCATGAATGCAATCGCCCAACACGCCCCACTGCAAAGCCGCCAGCAACAGTCCGGCGCCCTTGAAATCCGCGGCTTGAGCAAGCGCTACCAGATCCAGGGCCAGTCCCTGCCGGTGCTGCAAGGGATCGACCTTGCCGTGCGCCCCGGTGAGTTCATCAGCATTGTCGGCGCCAGCGGCTGCGGCAAATCCACCTTGCTGCGGCTGATCGTCGGCCTGGAAGGCGACTACCAGGGCCAGATGCTCCTGGACGGCAAGCCGGTGACCGGCACCAGCCTGGAGCGCGGCATCGTGTTCCAGGATCACCGACTGTTTCCCTGGATGACCCTGACCCAGAACATTGCCCTGGCGCTGAAGAATCACCCCCTGTCCGAGGCCGAGAAACAGCAGCGGGTGGCCGAGCATATCGCCCTGGTCAACCTGCAAGGCTTCGAGCAGGCCTATCCCCATCAACTGTCCGGCGGCATGGCGCAACGGGGCGCCATCGCCCGTGCCTTGATCAACCAGCCCAAGGTGCTGTTGCTGGATGAGCCCCTGGGAGCCCTGGATGCCTTGACCCGGGTGCGTTTGCAGCATGAGCTGCAACGGATCTGGGTGCAGCAGCGCTGCACGGTGATCATGGTCACCCATGACATTGAAGAAGCGCTGTACCTGGGGGATCGGGTGATCGTGATGGACGCGCACCCGGGGCGGATCAAGCATGAGATTCGGGTCGACCTGCCCCATCCGCGGGACCGCAGCTCAGCGGTGCTGCAAGGCTACAAGGAGCAATTGCTGGAGGAATTGGTCGGGCATTGATTATCGGGCTAGCGCCGCGATTACGTGGGCGCCGTAGGCGCTGGCTTGCCAGCGAAGGCGTCGGCCAGAGCGGTGCAAGGCTGCGGGCCTCTTCGCCGGCAAGCCGGCTCCTACAAGGGGAGCCGGGGTTGCGCCGGCAATACGGGGGGTCAGGCGTGGGACCAGCGTCGGTGCAGGGCGCGGGCGCAGGCGTCGAGGGCAAATCCGAGGACGCCGATCAGCAGCACCATGGCCATCAGTTCCGAGTAGGCCAGGCGATCCCGGGTGTCGAGGATGAAGTAGCCCAGGCCAGCGCTGACACCGAGCATTTCGCAGGGCACCAGGACGATCCAGAGGATGCCGATGGACAGTCGCACCCCGGTCAGCACATGCCCCACCACGCCCGGCAAGATCACCTTGCGCAGGGTTTCCCAACGGGTGGCGCTGAGGCTGCGGCTCAGTTGCAGCCAGCGCGGGTCCAGTTGGCGCACACCGGCCGCGGTATTGAGCAGGATCGGCCACAGGGCGGCGAACGCCAGGAGGAAGTAGATCGGTTGGTCCCCTACCCCCATCAGCATCACCACCACGGGCATCCAGGACAGCGGTGAAATCATCCGCAAGAACTGGAACGCCGGGGTGGTGGCCGCCTCCAGGTGCCGGTAGCTGCCCACCAGCAGACCCAGGGGCACGCCGATCAGCAAGGCCAGGAGCAGGCCCACGAGGATGCGCTTGAGGCTCACTGCAATGTGTTCATACAGCTCGGCGCGACCCAGCAGCTCCAGCAGGCTGGCGAAGGTCGCTTCGGGTGAGAAGCGTGCGGCGAGCCCGCCGCCGCCGCCCAGCAGATGCACCCCCAGCCACCAGCCCAGCAACAGGCTCGACAGCCCCGCCAGGCCCAGGCCCCAGTGACTCAGTGCCGAAGGTTGCTTGTCCATCAGAGACCAAACTCCTCGCTGCGCTCAAAACTCTCCGCCAGGCCGAAGGCCTTGAGCCCGCCCACCGAAGCAATGGCGTTGCGCACGAAGCGCTCGTCCACCAGATCCTGGGCGGTGTGCGCCGGGTCGAGGCCGGCGAGAAAGCCCTTGTCGCCCTCGATCAGGGTGTCCTTGAGGCGCTTGACCAGCTCTTGGGTATAGCTGGGGAACGGATACGGCTGGAAGTCGATGCGCGACTCGTCCCAGTGGCTGTGCTGGATCGCGCCGCTGGCCAGGTAGGCCTCGCGGTCGCTGGCCGCCGGCGCCAGCACCCGCTTGAGCACTTGCGGCGCATGGGGCGTGTAGCGGTTGCTGCCGTCCTTGGACAGCAGTTGCGCCGCCTCGGCGCGGTGATCCCGGGTCCAGAGCTGGGCCTTGACGATGGCGTTGACCACTTTCTGCGACCACTCGGGGCGGTTGTTCAGGTCATGCTCGTGCATGAATACCACGCAGCAGGCGTGGTTGCGCCAGACATCCCCGGTGAAGCGCTGCACCCGGCCGACCTTGAGTTCCTCGGCCAGGGCATTGAAGGGCTCGGCGACGATGTAGCCGGCAATGCGTTTGCTGGCCAGGGCCGGAGGCATGTCCGAGGGCGGCAGCACCAGCAGGTTGACCTCGTTGGCGCCCAGGGTGCTGCCGGCGGCCTTGCTCACCGGCACCAGGCCGTTGTCGCGAAACAGTTGCTGCACCACCACGTTGTGGATCGAGTACCAGAACGGAATCGCCACCGACTGCCCCGCCAGTTGCTTGACCTCGGTAATGCCCGGGGCCACGGTCAGGCCGGAACCGCCGACGTGGTTCCAGGCCACCACCTTGGCCGGCACCCGGCTGCCGTAGCGGGCCCAGACGGTCATCGGCGACAGCAGGTGGATCACGTTGACCTGCCCGGAAATGAACGCCTCGATCACCTGGGCCCAGCTGCGCAGCAGCACCGGGCGTTCGGCCTGGATGCCCTCGGCCTCGAACAGGCCGTTGTTATGGGCCACCAGCAAGGGCGTGGCGTCGGTGATCGGCAGGTAGCCGATGCGTACCGGCGCATCCGGCTCCTGGGCGGCGCGGGCGTGCAGGCTGTTGAGCAGCGGCAAGGCGCCGCCGGCGGTCAGCAGCGCGCTGAGTTTGAGGAAGTCACGACGCGTGTGAGTGAAGTCGTCCAGGCACATGGTCAATCTCCGACGGTGCAGGCAATGGGGAATTAAGGGGATTGCGGCTCGCCCGCCGAAGGGTTTTGAGAATCTCGATACGCAGGGCGCCCAGTTCCTCGATCCGCTCGGCACGGGGCGCCGGCAGGTCGATGTGCCACTGGCCGAGGGTGCGCGCCGGGCTGTTACCCAGTAGCAGCACCCGATCGGACAACAGCAGGGCTTCGTCGATGTCGTGGGTGATCAGCAACGCGGCCGTGCGCTGTTCGCCGATCACCTTGAGCAGCAGTTGCTGCATGTCGGCCCGGGTCACCTCGTCCAGGGCGCCGAAGGGTTCGTCCAACAGCAAGACTTGCGGATGCCGGGCCAGGCAGCGGGCCAGTGCGGTGCGCTGGGCCATGCCGCCGGAGAGCTGGGCCGGATACTGCCGACGAGCGTGGTCCAGGCCAACGGCGCTGATGGCGTGGTCGATACGGGCCTGGCGCTGCCCCTGGCTCAGGTGCGGCTGGCGAGCAAAATCCAGGCCGAAGGCGACGTTGTGCTCCAGGGTCAACCAGGGCAACAGACTGGGGTCCTGGAAGGCCACCGCGACCCGAGGGTGAGGTCCGCTGAGCACTTCTCCCAACAGGCTGACCTGCCCCTTGTGGGGCTGCTGCAGGCCGGCCAGGACCCGCAACAGGCTGGACTTGCCGACCCCGCTGGGGCCGAGGATCGACACCACTTCGCCGGCTTGCAGTTGCAGCTCGAAGTCTTCCAGCACCGTGTGCCAGCCCTCGGCCCCGGGATAGCCCAGGCTGATGCTCTGTGCGTTCAACAACGGGCTCATGCTGCGTTGCGCGCCTGGCGCTGCAGTTCGGCACGCAATTGCACCAGGCTTGGCGTGACGATGGGCACAAAGGCCGACTCGCGCCAGCGCCGGGCAAAGCCGCTGCCGAATTCGTTGAGGTAGGCCTTGCCGCCACTGGCCTGCAACTCCAGTTGCACGGCGTTGGCAGTGGCCTCGGCCAAGGCGATGCGCACCCGGAACAGCGCTCCGGGCTGGGTCAGGAAGCGCCCGTCGAGCAGACCGCTCTTGAGCTCGGCAACGGTCTGTTCCAGGTGCTGGCGCTGCTCGTGCAACGGCTCCATGAGGATCGAGCGGGCGCCCTGGACATGGTTTTGCACTTCGCTAAGAGCCCGGCGCGCCAGGCCGATGGCCAGGGCACATTGCAGACCGAGAAAGGCCGGGCGCACGGCCGGCAGGAATACCCGGGCGTCCTCGTGCAGCAGCCAATCTCGCGGGACCTGCACCTGGCTCAAGTCCAGGGCTGCAGTGTTGCTCGACTGCAGGCCCATCAGTTGCAGATCGTCGGAGCGCTGCAGCCCTGGCAAGGCGTCGGGAATCGCCAGAATAAAGGGCGCACCGCCCTCCTCGTGCTCGATGGCCGCCGCCACCACGAAACCGCTCTTGCGCAGGTTGGTGACCCAGTGCAGGCGGCCGTTGAGGCTCCAGCCCTGGCCCTGGTCCCGGGCCTTGACTTGCAGCGCCTCGATCCCGGACAGGAACTTCATGGCGTTGGACAGCCCGGTGGCTCCGGCCAGCTCGCCACTGAGCAGCGATGGCAGCAAGCGCTCACGCAGCGCCTGGTTGGGACTGTGCAGCAGGTATTCGATAAAGGCCCGCTGGCCCCAGAACACAAAGGCGGCCGCCAGGGAGTGACTGGCCACCGCGGCCATGACTTCCAGGGCATCGGTCAATTCACCGCCGCTGCCCCCCTGCTCCTGGCCGATGCCGACCCGCAGCACATCGGCCCCGGCCAGTCGGGCGAGTACCTGCTGGGGATCGCAGTGACCCTGGTCCAGCGCCTGGGCCTGGGCATCCAGCCATTCACTCAAGTGTGCACTGAGCATGTGGTTTTCTCCTTGAAGGGGCGCCGTTGGATAACCGGCGCCTTGAATCATTGACCTTGGGCGGACCAGCGATACTTGGCCAGCTCGGGGTTCAGTTCGGTCCCGGCGAACACGTTGGCAAAATTGCACAGGGTCGCCAGGCTGATGCCCAGGATCACTTCCAGGGCGTTGCCTTCGCTGTACCCTGCGGCCTTGAACCGGGCATAAACCGGGTCGCTGACCTTGCCCCGGGTGGCGATCACTTCCCGGGCGAAATCCGCCAGGGCTTCCAGGCGGGCCTCGGGCAAGGTGCTCTGTTCACGCAGGGCGCTGACCACCGGGTCCGGGAGTCTGGCCTTGTTCAGGGCGACCGCGGTATGACCTGCGACACAGAAATCGCAGCCATGGGTGGTGGCGGCGATCAACTGCACCACTTCCCGCTCCGCCAGGCTCAGCTCGGCCTTGGCATTGAGGCCCGAGACCGTGACGTAGGTTTCCAGGGCCGCCGGGGCGTTGGCCAGGATGCCCAGCAGGTTGGGGATGTAGCCGGAATTCTTCAGGGCATTTTCAAGAAATGGCCGGGCGGCTTCTGGGGCGCTGTGCAAGGTGTGTAGAGTGACGCGGGACATGGAGTGGACTCCTGCTGTGTAGGTGTGCGTCAAGTCTGTTGGTTATAAGAATTCCGATCCATATTCTAAAGTAGCGATTACTTGCTCCTGAGTGTTTCCCTTAGATGATTTCATCAAGCCCCTTGGTTGATTGGTTATTAGAAAGCCTGGAACTGGACGCCAGCCTGTTTCATGTCGGGCGCTACTGCGGTGGCTGGCACGCCAGCACTCAGGGGCTGGCCCGGGCCAGTTTCCACCTGATCGTCCAGGGTCATTGCTGGCTGCACCTCGATGGCGTGCCCGAGGCGCTGCGCCTGGACGCCGGGGATGCGGTGTTTCTACTACAGGACCTGGGCTATCGACTGTCCAGCGCCCAACAGTGCGAAGCGGCGCAGCAACTGCCGCGCATGACCATGAGCGCCCTGGATGCCACTGCCCAGGATGGCGTGGGCCTGGTCTGCGGCTTCTTCCACTTCAAGTCGGGATTGTCTTCGCTGATCATCGACGGCTTGCCGGGCTGGCTGATCCTGCGGGCCGGCGATCCGTCCCTCAGCGCCGCCCGTGCGCTGTTCCAGCTGATTCTCGACGAGTGCCAACGCACCCCGGCACCGTCCTCGGCCTTGCTGGAGCGCCTCAGCCATCTGCTGTTCCTCTATGTGCTGCGCCAGCAGGTCAGCGCCAACCAGGACCTCGGCGGCCTGGTGGCCCTGGCCCGCCACCCGGGGTTTGCCCCGCTGCTGGAGCAGTTGATCCAGCAACCCGGCCAGCCTTGGCCTCTGGAAAGCATGGCGGCCCTGACCGGGTTGTCGCGTTCGGCGTTTTTCAAGCGTTTCAATGAACTGGCCGGTCAGTCCCCTGGGCAGGTGCTGCTGGCCCTGCGCATGCGCCACGCCTGCCAGTTGCTCAAGGCCAACCAGACCGTGGAGCAGGCGGCGGCGAGCGTGGGTTATCAGTCCATCGCCGCGTTCACCCGGGCCTTCACCAAGGCCGTGGGCCTACAACCCGGGGCCTATCGCAAGCAGCATGAAGGGCGCTGATTCAGGCTTCAGGGCACTACCGGGCAGTCCGCCGCCCGGGGCCGGCGCAGTACCAGGGCACTGAACACCGCGGCAAGCAAGGTGATGCCCGCCAGGACCTGCAACAGGCTGGCGAAGGCATTGCCGTAGAGTTGCTCCATCCTCGGCAGCCCCTGGGCGAGGGACTGGACGCCGGACATATCGCCCATGACCATGGCGTTGGCGGCGCTCTCAAGGCGGACGCCGTCAATGGCTTCCAGCGTGGCGCCATCGGCCATTTCGCGCCACAGGAATGCCTTGAGCAAGGCCAGCCCCCCCGCCACGCAGATGGCTTCGCCACAGGCGCGCATGGTGGTGAAGATGCCGGTGGCCATGCCGGCCCGCTCCACCGGCACCTGACTGATGGCCAGATCGTCCATAAGCCCCCAGGGCAGGCCCGTGCCGATGCCGATCACCAGCAGCGGCCAGACCATCGACATCCCGGCCTGCCCCACCGGCACCTGACTGAGCCAGAGCAGACCGCCAGCGGCAATGAGCAGGCCCAGGCATGCAAGGGCGCCGGCGCTGACCCAGCGCGTCAGCAGTGCCGCACTGAAGGGCACTATGGCCATCGGTGCCGACAGGGCAATCATCAGCACCCCGGCCTGCCATTCACTCAGGCCCTCGGCACCGATCAGGCGTAGCGGCAGGATGATCAACAGCACGATAAAGCAGGCGGCCGTGGCCACCGGCAGGAGCTGAATGCCGACAAAGCGCCGATAGCCGAACAGCCGCAGATCCAGCATCGGTCGCCGCTGCCGTTGCTCCACCCGGATGAAGGCCCCTAACCAGAGAACCGCGCCGGCCAGCAGGCCCCCGACCTCGAAGCTGCCCAGGCCGTGTTGGGGAATCTGCATGATGGCAAAGGTGAGAAACACCAGGAAGGCGCTGAATGTCAGGCTGCCGAGCTTGTCCAGGCTGCCGGCCTGTGGGTCGCGGCTTTCCTGCATGCGCGGTACACCAAGGGTCAGTACCGCGATGCCGATCAGCGCCCCGAGGAGAAAGATCGCCCACCAGCCCAGACCTTGTACCAGGGCCCCGGCGATCACTGGCCCCGAAGCCAGCCCCAGGCCAAAGGCGCTGCCCAGCAGACTGAAGGCCTGGGTCCGCGCCCGCCCTTCAAACACTTGGGCCAGGGACGCCGCGCCGGCGGACATGGCCAGGGCGGCGGCGATGCCCTGCAGGCCGCGCAACAGGTCCAGCACCAGCACATTGGGCGAGAAGCCGATCACCAGCGAGAACAGGGTGAAGCTGGCCATGCCCAGGGTAAAGATGCGTTTGCGCCCATAACGGTCGGCCAGGGTTCCGGCCACCATCACCACGCTGCCAAAGCTCAGGGCGAAGGCGTTGATGACCCAGGCCAGGGCCAGAGGGCTGCCCCCCAGGGCACGCTCGATGGCCGGCAGTGCCATGGCCGGACCGGTGTACTCCAGGGGCAGGATCAAACCCGCCGCACACACGGCGAACAGCACCCAGTAACGATCGGCAGAAGATATGCAGGGGGGGATCGAGGACATGGCAGGGATTCCGGATAACAGGGACTGCGATGCTATTGCTGCACTTTACGCATTGACATGTCCGCAACATCAAAAGCAAATTGCGCCATGCGCAAAAATCAAGACAACGCCGCTTGGCGAATATTCTTCCGGGTGGTGGAGCGTGGCAGCCTGACGCTGGCCGCCGAGGACCTGCACCTGGAACCCTCCTCCGTCAGCCGTCAGCTCACCGCCCTGGAGCGGCGTCTCAACAGCCAATTGCTCAATCGCAGTACCCGCAAGATCAGCCTGACCACGGTCGGCACCCGGGCTTATGAGCAGATGCGGCCGCTGATCGAGGAAATGGATGCCCTGCTGGCCGGCCTCGATCAACAGCAGACGACATTGTCCGGGCGGCTGCGGGTCAGTGCCCCGGTGGCCCTCGGGGAGCGCCATGTAGCCACCTGGCTGGCGGCCTTTCAGCAGCGCCACCCGCACATCGTCCTCGATCTGCTGCTGTGCGACCGGGCCCTGGATCTGATGGCCGAGGGCATCGACCTGGCATTGCGCGTCGGCCACCTGCCCGCTTCGTCCCTGGTGGCCCGTCCCCTGGGAGCGTTGTCCCATGGACTGTACGCCAGCCCCGGCTACCTGCAGACCCACGGCACGCCGCAACATCCCGGGGACCTGCCGGCCCATCGGGCGCTGATCTATTCCTGGATGACCGAACACAGCCCGAGCCAACTGACACTGACCCGCCAGGGCCAGGTGGAGAACGTCGAGCTCAATGGCAGTTTCTATCTGAATAACGTCGGCGCCATACGGGCCGCATTGCTGGCTGGGGCCGGCCTGCATGCCGGGCCGGACTGGTTGCTCGACGAAGCGTTGCAACGGGGCGAATTGCGCCGGTTGCTGCCGCAATGGCAATTGCCCGCGCTACCGGTGAACCTGCTGCGTCTGCACAGTCGCTTCGTCCCGGAGCGGGTCAGCGCCCTGAGCGACTGGCTGGCCGAGTGCTGGCAGCAACTGCCCGGCCCCAGGCCGCCCGTGACTTGAGGACTCAGCGGCGGTGCGCCAGGGAGCGTACCAGCCTGTCGCCGCAGCTCTGTACTCCCTGCACCAGCAACACCAGGACCAGCACCGTGGCCACCATGATCTGGTTGTTGAAACGCTGATAGCCATAGCGGATCGCCAGGTCGCCCAGGCCTCCGCCGCCGATGACCCCGGCCATGGAGGAGAAGCCGATCAGCATCACCAGGGTCAGGGTCAGCCCCGCCAGCAGGGCCGGCAAGGCTTCCGGCAGCAGCGCCTTGAAGATCACATGACCGATATGCCCGCCCATGGCCAGGATCGCTTCGATCCGGCCCTTGTCCACTTCATCCAGCGCGTTCTCGACGATCCGCGCGAAAAATGGAAAGGCGCCGATGGTGATGGGCACCACCGCTGCGGTGCTGCCCAGGGTGGTGCCTACCACCAGCCGGGTCAGGGGAATCAAGGCAATCAGCAGCACCACAAAGGGCAAGGAGCGCCCCAGGTTGACCAGGGCCCCCAGCAGGCGATTGATCCGTGGCATGGGGGACAGGCCGCCCTTGCGGCTGACGAATAGCAGCACGCCCAGAGGCAGGCCGATCAACACCGTGAACAAAGAGGCCAGGAGCACCATGTACAGGGTTTCGCCAGTGGCGTTTATCAGCAGTTGCGCCAGTTCCTGCCAATCAATACTGCGGTTCACAGGCGTTCACTCCGGATGCCTCGCTGGGCCAGGGCCGTCAGCAGTTGCTGGAATTTGCCGACGTCGGCACCGGCGGCTGCGATGCGCAGGCGCCCTACCCGCCGGCCGCCCACCGACTCGACACCGCCGGCCAGCACCTTGAGTTCCAACGCCTGCTGGCGACTCAGTTGCGCAAGCAGCGGCGCGGCCCGCTGGTTGTCGAAGAACGTCAGCTCGGCCTCGGGCTGGTTGCCGTTGAACGGCAGGTTGTAGCCCGGCAGCAAGGCGCGGCCCAGGGCCGATTGCGGGTCCGCGAGCAACTGGGCAATCGGACCGCACTCCAGCAAGCGTCCCTGGGCCAGGGAAGCGGCATGGCTGCAGATGGATTTGACCACTTCCAGCTCGTGGGTGATCAGCACGATGGTCAGCCCCAGTTCGCGGTTGATTCGCGCCAGCAGTTGCAGGATCGAGGCGGTGGTTTCCGGGTCCAGGGCGCTGGTGGCTTCATCCGACAGCAGATAACGGGGGCCGGCGGCCAGGGCTCGGGCAATCCCTACCCGCTGCTTCTGGCCGCCGGACAGTTGGGAGGGAAAGGCCTGGGCCTTGTCGCTCAACCCCACCAGATCCAGCAGTTCCCGGACCCGGGCCTGACGTTGCGGCCTGCCCAGGCCGGCGATTTCCAGGGGCACTGCGACGTTGTCCTGCACCGTGCGTGAATGCAGCAGGTTGAAACCCTGGAAGATCATGCCGATGCCCTGGCGCTGCCTGCGCAACTGGCCTTCGGACAGCGTGCCGAGGTCCTGGCCATCGATCAGGATGCGCCCGCTGCTGGGGCGTTCCAGCAGGTTCAGGCAGCGCAGCAGGGTCGACTTGCCGGCGCCGCTGCGGCCGAGAATGCCGTAGACCGCGCCATCGGGAACCGTCAGTGACACCCGATCCAGGGCCGGTGGCTGGCCCTCGCCATAGACCTTGCTGACCTGCTCCACCTGGATCATGGCTGGCGATCCGCAACCGGGAGCACCGAGCCCGAGTAGGTCTCGGTTATGTATTGGGCCACTTCAGGAGAACGCAGGTCTTTGGCCAACTGACGGATGCGCGGGTCGTCCTGCAGCTGGGGGGTGGTCACCAGGATATTGGCGTAGGGATTGTGCTCGGCCTTCTCCAGCCCCAGGGCATCCTTGGCCGGCACCAGGCCGGCTTCCAGGGCGTAATTGCCGTTGATGACCGCCAGGTCGACATCTTCCAGGGCCCGGGGAATCTGCGGCGATTCGATTTCCAGGATCTTCAGTTGCCTGGAGTTGTCGGCGATGTCCTTGGGGGTGGCCTGGTCACGAGCCGGATCGCTGAAGCCGGGCTTGAGGCGGATCAGTTGGTAGCTCTGCAACAGGTACAGGGCGCGGCTGAGGTTGGTGACATTGTTGGGCACCGCCACTGTGCCGCCCTGAGGCACCTGATCGAAGCTCTTGTGCCGCCGGGAGTAGATGCCCAGGGGTTCGATGTGCACGCTGGCGGCCACCGCGAACGGCTGGCCCAGGGCCTGTTCCTGAGACTTGAGATAAGGCAGGTGCTGGAAGTAGTTGGCGTCCACGTCGCCGTGGGCCAGCAACTCATTGGAGTTCACGCCGTTGGGAATCTCGATGATCTGCAACGCCAGCTGCGGGTCGAGTTTCTGCACATACGCGAGGATCTGCGCGTGGGGCACCGGGTCTGCCGCGACCCGCAACGGCTGCGCGGCAACGGCCGGCAAGAGCTGACCCAGGCCGGTCAGCAGCGCCAGGGCAAACAGGTTCTTCTTCAACATGGTGATGTCCTTGGGTCGGCGAATCGGGGGTCAGGCACTCAGGGCCTTGGGTACCAGGGCATCGGGGTAGAAGCGCTGGGCGACGTCGGGGTGGGAGCGCAGGCGCCCCTTGAGGTAGTTCCAGCCCACCTCACGAAACAATGGATTGTCCGGATCGCTGGCCGGGCCCCGGGCTTCCTGCAACAGCGCTGCGGGCAAGGGGTACAGCGGCACTCGGGCGTCGAGTTGGGCACCGAGGAAAAAGGCAATGGACAAGCGATCGCGATCCGCCGGTGGCGAAAGTACCCGATGCACCGTGGCCCGCAGGTAGCCATGGGTGGCCAGCTCCAGCAGCTCGCCGATGTTCACCACCAGGGTGTTGTCCCTGGGGAGCGCGTCGATCCAGCGGCCCTCTTGCACTTCCACCTGCAGACCGGCCTGCTGGTCCTGCAGCAGAAAGCTGAGGAATCCGGAGTCCTTGTGGGCGCCCACGCCCTGGTTGCTTTGCCCCGGGGCGTGGCCGGGATAGCGGATCAGCTTGATGTGTTCGTTGGGCCGTTCGCCGTACAAGGGATCGAAGGCGTGCTCCGGCAATGACAGGGCCTGGGCAAAACCTCGCAGCAGGCGCAGGGACATGCGGGTCATTGCCTGCTGCCATTCCAGCAACAGGGGCTTGAGCTGCGGCAACTGTGCCGGCCACTGGTTGGGCCCTTGCAAACGGGCCCAGGGCGGGCTTTGCGGGTCCAGGGGCAAGGCCTGGCGCTCGGCCCCCAGGTCGAACTGCTCGCGCAGGTCCGGCTGGCCCCGGGTGATCTCCGAGGCCGCTCGGTTATAGCCGCGAAAATGCGCTGAATGGATCATGCCCACCGCCGCCTTGTCGGCGTCGGGCAAGGCAAAGAAGGCCCGGGCCTGATCCTGCACCCGACGCAGCAGGCCACTGTCGATGCCGTGCCCGGTGAGGTAGAAGAACCCGACATCCCGCGCCGCCTGGCGCAGGCTCTGGAGAAAGGCCTGGCGCTGCTCCGGGTGACCCTCCAGCTGGCTCAGGTCGAGCACAGGTAACGCGGTGATATCCAGCGAGTGCGGCATGTTTCACTCCCCTGTGAGTTGACGACGTCCGAGGTGCGTGGCTCAGAGCTTGGCGATGGACACTTCGGTGGATTTCACGAAGGCGATCACCTCACTGCCGATCTTCAGTTCCAGGTCGCGCACCGAGCGCGTGGTGATCACCGAGGTGACGATGCCCGAAGCGGTCTGCACGTCGATTTCCGAAACCACCTGGCCTTCGTGGATCTCCTTGATCACGCCTTTGAACTGGTTGCGTACGTTGATCGCTTGAATGGTCATGCTGAAAAATCCTCTGCTGGCACCGGACTCTGAAATTGAGCGGCTGGTGACAAACATGCACCTTTGGCCAAAGCCTTCAAAGGAATAAATAATTAGTATTTTATTCCTTTTGAGAATATGAGATCTCTGCCCTCTTCGCTGATTTTCAGCGTTCGAGTACATCGGCGTGCCCTTGACCGTTGCCGGCGGCTTTGTTTCCCTGTGCCTCCACAGTCAACGCGTGACAGACACCAGGAGGCAGCCATGCGCACGCTGAAACTCGCGGACACACAGGTTCCGGTCATTGGCCAGGGCACGTGGCGGATGGGCGAGGATCGCCGGCAGCGGGACCAGGAAATCGCGGCACTGCGTACCGGTATCGACCTGGGCATGAGCCTGATCGACACCGCGGAAATGTATGGCGAAGGCGGCGCCGAGGAAGTGGTCGGCCAGGCCATTGCCGGCCGCCGTGATCAGGTGTTCCTGGTGAGCAAGGTGTATCCCCACAATGCCAGTCGCAAAGGCCTGCCACTGGCCTGCGAACGCAGTCTGCAACGCCTGGGTACCGAGGTCATCGACCTGTACCTGTTGCACTGGCGCGGCCAATATCCGCTGGCGGAAACCATCGAGGCCTTCGAGCGGCTGCGGGAAGCCGGCAAGATTCGCCGCTGGGGGGTCTCCAACTTCGACGTGGCCGACCTGGAGGAGCTTGATTCGCCGGTCTGCGCCACCAATCAGGTGCTGTACAACCTGGAATCGCGGGGTATCGAGTTCGATTTGTTACCCGCCTGCCAGCAGCGACGGATGCCGCTTATGGCCTATTGCCCGATCGGTCAGGGCGGCGCCTTGCTGGCCGAACCGGTATTGCAGCAAATTGCCCGGAACCACGGTGTCACGTCAGCCCAGGTGGCCCTGGCCTGGTTGCTGCGACAGGACCAGGTGCTGGTGATTCCCAAGGCAGTGCGCCCGGCGCACCTGCGTCTCAACGCCCAGGCCGGCGAACTGCAACTGGAACCCCAGGACCTGCAAGCCCTGGATCAAGTGTTTACTCCGCCTCGGCGTAAACAGCGCCTGGAGATGGTTTGATACCGCTATAACGGAATAAGAAATTTTCAACCTCAGGAAAAGTTGCAAAAAACTAATCGTAGGAAAATGGTTCAGAGAAAAGTTGCTATTTCAGACAAACAACTAAGTTCCCGATAAACACCATAAAACTACTTTGTACCCAGTTATTTAAGAATTGTCTGATCCCTGCTTGGCATGCCCCCCAATTACAGTTGGCGCATGAGATTAAAAAGCTACCTGCATCAGATCAATCCCCTTTTTTCCAGTCCTGAAGCAGCCCGTCGGCTGCTTCGTGTCGTGGCGCTGATTTTTTTGATCGGCCTGCTGGGCGCCGTTTACAACTTCTTGCGCTCAAGCATCAGCAACGAACTGTCACAACGGCGCAGCTACATGAGCAGTGCCATTGCCGAAGCCCAGACATTCTTCACCAGCCGCGAAGCCCTGCTGGAAAGTCTGAGCCTGTCCGCCGTACACAAATCCCGGCAGAACGAAATCTATGCGCCCAGTGCAGACTCGGCTGAGGAAATCCACTTGCAACTGGGGACCCCGGGAGAAAACCAATGGGGGGTCTGGCTCACCCAGCGCATGCGCGACTATCTGAGAAACAAACAGCTGAATCTGCTCTATGTCCACGGCGGCGAGCAACCTCAGGTGCAACGCCTGTTCAGCACTCAGCCTGAAGGCGCCTATCTGCCCGGACCGCTGCTGGCCAAACTGGCCACTCTGAAGTTTTCCGAAGTGCCGCCGGGTGAAGAATTGTGGCTGATGGACCACTCCTCAAGTGCTGCCCAGTTGTACATTTTCACTCGCCTTGACGAACGCTTCGCCAACTCTGGCTGGCTGGGCCTGGAGATGGATGGCAAGAGTGTCTCCGCCGCCCTCAGCGACCAGAGCGCCGGGGATTTCATGATGTTCAATTCCCAGGGCGGGCTGATTTTCAGCAGCACCCCCAGCGCACAACTGAGCGAGGACGTGCAGCAGGTCAAGGGCGACAGTTTCTTCGGTTTTCTCGGTGGCCGCTGGTGGCCTGACCACCTGGTGATCCGCAAGCAACTGGGGTCATCGGATTGGCAACTGGTGTATTCCTTCGACTTGCACAATCTGCTCAAGAGTCTTTGGCCGCAATTGCTTGTGGCCTTGCTCATCAGCCTGTTCGGCATGGCCCTGATCAGCTTCTTGACCCACTGGGTCGAAGTCCGCCTGATCGCTCCGGCGCTGGACCGGATCCAGGCCCTGATCGAAAGCGAAGCCTTCAGCCGCGACGTGATCCAGATCGCCCCGGTAGCCCTGTGCGTACTGCGCCGCAGCGATGGCCGGGTGGTGCTGGAGAACACCCTGTCCCAGCAATGGCTGGGCAACGGCACCGAGCGCGATCAACTGTGTGCCGGGTGGATCGAGCAGGCCTTCGATCCCAACCGGCCCAATAGTTCGGATTACTTTGAAACCGCCGATGGTCGCCATCTCTACCTCAGCTCGGCACCGACCCGCTACAACGGCGAAGACGTGCTGTTCTGCGCCTTCAGCGATATCAGCGCACGCAAGCAGATCGAAGCGGCACTGGAAGAAGCCAAGCGCCTGGCCGATACCGCCAACGAAGCCAAGACCCTGTTTCTGGCCACCATGAGCCACGAAATCCGCACACCGCTGTACGGCGTGCTCGGCACCCTCGAGCTGCTCTCCCGGACCCACCTGGACAACCAGCAGAAGGACTACCTGCGGGCCATCGAAGGCTCCTCCGGCACTCTGCTGCAACTGATTTGCGACGTGCTGGATGTGTCCAAGATCGAGGCCGGGCAGCTGGCCCTGGAACTCAGCGAATTCTCTTCCCTGGACCTGGTGCACGAGATCATCCAGGGCTACGCCGCTGCCGCCCACGCCAAGGGTCTGCAGTTCTATGCCTGCGTGGACCCGCAGTTGCCGGAAGTGCTCCTTGGCGATGTCACGCGGATCCGCCAGATCCTCAGCAACCTGCTGAACAACGCGGTCAAGTTCACCGACTCGGGCCGCATCGTCCTGCGAGTCCGGGTGGACAGTCGTGACGGCGAACGCAGCAACATCCTCTGGCAGGTATCCGACACCGGACGCGGCATCGCCCAGGACGACCAGACGCTGATCTTCGAGCCCTTCTACCAGACCGAGGGCAACACCAATGTCATCGCCGGCACGGGCCTGGGCCTGCCGATCTGCCAGCGCCTGACGCAATTGATGAACGGCAACATCCGCATGGTCAGCGAACTCGGACTGGGCAGCAGCTTTACCCTGACCCTGCCCCTGGAAGCCTGTTCCATGCTGTCCAGCGCACCCCTGATCAGCCCGTTGCTGCCAGAAATGATCTATGTGGTGTCCCCGGTACGCGAACTGGCGGAATCCGTGGCCGGCTGGTTGCGGCGCTGGGGCGCCCGGGCCCAGTTCAGCCTGCCCACTCAGTCCGATCGCAGCCGGGGCAACGTGCTGATCGAGCTGCACCCAGGGATCGTGGAGCATCGCCTGGAGCCCGACTGGCAAGGCCCCCTGGTGCTCACCAGTGGCGACGGCCACAACGAACCACGGATCCGTGGCGGCAGTTGGCAGGTCAACACCAACAACCTGCGGGCGATCCACCAGGCGGTGAGCCAGGCCCAGGGCGTCTGGGTGGCACAGAGCGAGGAACACTCCGACAGCCGCGAACTGAAAAAACTCAGCCTGCATGTGCTGGTGGCCGAAGACAACGTGATCAACCAGTTGATCCTCAAGGACCAGTTGGAGGAGCTGGGCTGCAGCGTGGAACTGGCCTCGAACGGAGAAGAGGCCCTGTCCATCTGGAGAACCGGACACTTCGACGTGGTGTTGACCGATGTGAACATGCCGAAGCTCAACGGCTATGAATTGGCCAAGGAGCTTCGACGTCAAGGCTGTTCGATCCCGATCATCGGGGCGACGGCCAATGCAATGCGCGGAGAAGAAGAGCTCTGTCTTGCAGCCGGGATGAACCACTGCCTGGTCAAGCCCTTTGCATTAAGAGCGTTGTTCAACTATCTGGCGCCCTATGAAAGAGCCCCTCATGAAGTCCTGTAGCATTTTGATCGTCGAAGATCAGCCGTTTCAGTACATGTACCTGCAACACTTGTTCAACGAGCTGGGGCCTTACCAGCTGGAGGTCGCGAGCAACGGTTCCGAGGCTCTCGAGCGCCTCAAGCAACGGCATTTCGACCTGGTACTGACGGATCTGCTGATGCCTGGCATGGACGGTGTGCAATTCATCCAGGGCCTGGCCACGCACCGCGTGCGCCCGGCCCTGGCAATCATGAGTGCCTCTTCCCGGCGCATGCTGATGGGCGCCAGCCTGGTGGCCCGCAACCTGGGCCTGCGGGTCATAGGACTGATATCCAAACCGGTGAACCTGGCGGCGTTGCGTAGCCTCACTGCGCAGTTGCCGGGGCTGGCCAGCAGCGAGCCGCCACCGGCGATCTGGGTCGAGCGCAGCAGCGAGACCCTGCAACACGCCCTGCGCAATTCGCAGATTCAAGCCTGGTTCCAGCCCAAAAAATCCCTCAACAACGGCCGGATCGTCGCCGCCGAAGCCCTGGTGCGCTGGATGCACCCGCAACACGGCATGCTGTTGCCCTGCGACTTTCTACCGGAGCTCACCGCCGCAGGACTCGAAGAGGAACTGTTGTGGCTGATCCTGGAGCAGGCCCTGGAAGCCCAGGTGCACTGGCGCGAAGACGGCTATGACATCCCAGTGTCGATCAATCTGCCAACCCACCTGCTCAACAGCGCCGACCTGGCGGATCGTCTGCATGAGTTCGTGATCCAGCGCCAAGGCATACCCGGCAAGATCTGTTTCGAGCTGATGGAGTGCTCCACTCCAGAACACATCAGCAACTTCTACGCCGGTGCCTGCCGCCTGCGCATCAAGGGTTTCGGCCTGTCCCAGGACGATTTCGGCAAGGGCTACAGCTCCTACATGAATCTGGTGTCGACGCCCTTCACCGAGCTGAAGATCGATCGAGCCCTGGTCCAGGGCTGCCACAACAATGAGGAAATCGCCCAGGCCCTGACCAGTATCATTGCGCTGGGTCGTCAACTGGGCCTGACGGTGGTCGCCGAGGGCGTGGAAAGCGCACAGGAACTGGCCCTGTTGCGAAAAATCGACTGCACCCAGGTGCAGGGCTTTCTGATTTCACACGCCGTGTCCTCGCAACAGTTTCAACAACTGCTGGCCCAAGATGGTCCGGCGACCCTGTACTAGCCGATGAGCCCATTGCTCACCCACGCAACCTTCACTCATCGCTGACGGCCTTGCTTCAGAGAGAGGAATCTCGGAATCAAGGCCCTTATATGCATTTGGGAATTCAGTGATGAAATACAGCGACACCTTCCTGGAGAATCTCACTCGAAGCTCGATCCGGTTGAACAAGGGTCTGTTGATTCTCGCGGGGCTGGCGCTGCTGCTGTTCGCTACCCTCTACTGGGCCGCCCAACGCCTGATCGATGAGCAGAACAGCACAGTGAGGTTTCATTTCGCCCGGCTTATGGAAAACATTCAGGAGCAGGAGCTGTTCCTCCGACGCCTGGCCAGCCGCCAGTCCATCGAAGCGCTGCTGGCTGACGAACCATCCGCCCTGTACCTGCAGCAGCCCTTGCCCAGTGAAGGCAAAACCGCCTACGAAGGGCAGCAAGCCCCCTATTCGATTCCCTTCAGCCTGAACTTCAATCACCAGCAACTGGCCGCCAGCGAGCTGCCCAAGGTGTTCGCCCTGGGCCTGCACCTGTCGACGTTCTACAGCGCCTTCTGGTCCACTTCGCACTATCACGCGCCACGTACCTTCCTGTTCAATACCTTCGGCAACTTCGACATCAGCGTACCCGCAGCGCGGCATGCACGGGGCAACCCCTGGAGCAGCAACAGGCCCTACAACAGTGTGGTGGAAAGGGTCCTGCGGCACCTGGCAGTAAAGAACAACGGCTTCCCGGACAATCAGGTCTACTGGGAGAAATACCACCTCCCGGCCTCGATGCAGGTTTCCCCCAAGCTGCTGGCCTACATCAACCTGCACCTTGGCCCGCAACAGTTGCACATCCAGGGCGCGAACAACTGGATGGTGGTGGCCTCGCTGCTGAACCTGGACGAAGTCAATAACATCGAGCGCCTCATGGACTGGTCGATCTATGACGACTTCACCCTGATCGAGCCCTCCGGCAGCATCCTTACCGGCTCCCATGCCTCTGCCGACGCCCTGCACGAGGGTCTCAACTTCGGCTGGCAGGGGATGATTTTCAAGGTGACGAGCCACACCCCGGCACTCTGGACCGGGATCTACACCATCAGCTACAAGAGCTATTTCGGCTACGCCCTATGGACCCTGATCGGCCTGCTGACCCTGGCCCTGGGCGCCCTCTTCAGCGGCTGGGCCGCCAGTCGCTGGTATCGCGACAAGGTCGTAACGCCGGCGCAACTGGCGCACCAGAGCATTGCCGAGAGTGAAGCCTTCAGCCGGGTGGTGCTCGACACCGCGCCCACCGGCCTGTGCGTGGTGCGTCGTGAAGACTTCAAGGTGCTGCTGGAAAATCGCCAGGCCGAACAATGGCAAGGCACGACAAAACTGCTGGCCCTGCTGCAGCGGGAACAGGGCTTGAGCGACAACGGCGAAACCTACCTCGATGTCGATGGGCGCCATTTGCAGGTCGGCCTGGTCTCGACCCGCTACCAGGGCCAGGACGTGCTGCTCTGCACCTTCAATGACGTCACCCAGCATGTCGAAGACGCCCAGGTGCTGGAACAGGCCAGACGCTCAGCGGACGCGGCCAACGAAGCCAAGACCCTGTTCCTGGCCACCATGAGCCACGAGATCCGCACCCCGCTCTATGGCGTGCTCGGCACCCTGGAACTGCTGGGCCTGACCCAACTGGACCCGCGCCAGAGCGATTACCTGCAGACCATCCAGCGCTCCTCCAGTACCTTGTTCCAGCTGATCAGCGACGTTCTCGACGTCTCCAAGATCGAATCCGGGCAAATGAGCATCGACCCGGTGGAGTTCTGCCCCCTGGACATGGTGGAGGATGCCTTGCACACCTACGCAGCCTTTGCCGAACGCCGCGGGCTGCTGCTCTATGCCTGCATCGACCCGAGCCTGCCGGACCTGATGCTCGGGGACGCCACCCGCATCCGGCAGATTCTCAACAACCTGCTGAGCAACGCGATCAAGTTCACCGACTGCGGCCGGGTGGTGCTGCGCGTGCGGGTGCTGGAACAGGATGCGCGCCAGGCGAGCATAGAGTGGCAAGTCACCGATACCGGCATTGGCATCTCGTCGTTGCAGCAACCCCAGTTGTTCGACCCCTTCTATCAGGTCCGCGACGCCTCCAGTGAAGCCGGCGCCGGGCTGGGTCTGGCGATCTGCCAACGCCTGAGCGAGATGATGGACGGGCAGATGCAGGTCATCAGCGAACCGGGGCTGGGCAGCAGCTTTTCCCTGCGCCTGACCCTGCAACGCCTGCCAGGGACCTTGTCGGGAGCCGAGCCACTGCCCGAAGGGCCGCCAGTCTATGTGCGCGCACCGGTGCCGGAACTGATGAAAAGCACGTGCGACTGGCTCAACCGCCTTGGGGTCCAGGCCTATCCGCTGCCCCTCAACCGGGATGACAAGCCCCAGAGCAACGTGCTGATCGACATGCTGCCCCGGGACACCCAGGCACCCTGGCCCGGCCCCTGTGTCAGCGCCAGTTCCAGCGGTCGCTGGAACAGCAACCTGCAGCCGGCGCAATGGGAGGTCGACGCCCACGACATCCGTGCCATCGCCCAGGCCGCGGCGCTGGCTCGCCAGGGACAGCCACTGCACCTGGCACGGCGCGAGCCCGGTCCCTTGCAACACTTGAACCTGAACATCCTGGTGGCCGAAGACAACCCCATCAACCAGGCCATCATCAAGGAGCAACTGGAGGCCCTGGGTTGCCAGGTAACCTTGGCGGCCAATGGTGAACAGGCCCTGGAGCAGTGGCAGCCGCAGCGGTTCGACATCGCCTTGACCGACGTCAACATGCCGGTCATGAACGGCTACGACCTGGCCAGGGAGCTGCGTCTGCGCGAGCCGGAACTGCCGATCATCGGCGTCACCGCCAATGCCCTGCGCGAAGAAGGCCGCCGCTGCCTGGCTGCCGGCATGAACACCTGGATCGTCAAGCCCATGAGCCTGCAGACCCTGCGGGGGCAATTGTCGAAACTCTGCCAGGTGCCCGGCAAAAGCGCCTCGCCTGCCGCCGGACCTGCGTTGCAGACCGAAAACCGGCCAGCGCCGCCCCGCCCCGTAGCAGACACTATTCAGGTCTCGGAGCGGATGCGGCCGCTATTTCTCAGCACCATGCACGATGACCTGCAACGACTGGCCAAGGCCCTGGAGACCGGCTCCAGCAAGGCTGCGGCAGAGCGTCTGCACAGTATTGCCGGGGCCATGGGCGCGGTGCAGGCCGGGGCGCTGGCCAGGGCCTGCGCCGAACTTGAGTGCCAATTACTGGAAAACACCCTGAACCCGGCACTGGTAGCTCAAGTCAGGCAACTGATGCAGCGCTTGTCGGAACTCCTGTTGCCCCTTGAATAATGGGTGGCAGGGTTTAATGTACCGTCAGTCTCATGTTTCTTTACTAATTTGCGTATTACACGGGTGTGTTTGCCATGGAAAAACTGAAAGTAGTCATTGCTGACGATCACCCTATTGTCTTGCTGGGCGTACGCGAGTTGATGGAGCGCGACGAACGTTTCGAAATCGTCGGTGAAGCGGTGTGTTCCAAAGGTCTGATCCAGCAATTGGAATCCCAGCCGGTGGACATCGTCATCACCGACTACAACATGCCCGGAGACTCGCCCTACGGTGATGGCCTGAAGCTGGTGGAATACCTCAAGCGCAACTTTCCGCACCTGCAGATTCTGATCCTCACCATGATTTCCAACCAACTGATCCTCACCCGTTTGCATGAGTTGGGTGTGGTCGGGGTGATCCAGAAAAGCCAGCTGCACGAAGAGATCCAGACCGCCCTCAAGGCCATCGCGCAAAAAGGCATCTACCGCAGCCTGGAACCTGCTTCCAACTCGGTGATGGAGTCCAATGTGGCGATCGATGAGCGCATCTCCACCCTGTCGCCCAAGGAGTTCGAAATCCTCCGTTTGTTCGTTTCCGGCAAAAGTGTCAGCGACATCGCCCGCAGCCAGAACCGCAGCTCCAAAACCATCAGCGCCCAGAAGATCTCCGCCATGCGCAAGCTGGAAGTACAGAGCGACCAGGACCTGCTGACCTACTGCATTGGCCGCAACATCTTCAACTGAACGCCCCCACAAGGAATTGATCGACAATGGATACTTTGTCATCCACCAGGAGCAACGACTCGCTGGAACTTCAACGCCTGCAGGGAGCCTGGGAGCAAACCGGGATGGAGGACAGCGGCGTACTGAATCCGCCTGACGAACACAGTGCGCCCGGGGCCCTGACCCTGATCGAAGGTGATAGGTTTCGCGTGCTGACGGTGGCGGGTGAAGTGCTGCTGGCCGGCAGCTTCACCCTCGACAGCAGCACCACCCCCAAGTCGATCACCTGGATCGACTCCATCGGCGCGGATGCGGGCAAGCCCCTGCCCGCCAGCTATGAGTTGACTGAGGACGACTTCGTGTTCATCGCCGCCGATGAAGGCCAACCCCGGCCGACCCGCTTCAGCACCGGGCCGGGCCAGACCCTGCGGCGCTTCGTCCGGGTCCGCCAAGGCCAGTGACCCTCGCCCCCGGCGAACAGACGCCGGGGGCAAGCCGCACAGTCCCTGCCATCACCTCGAAATCTCCCCTGCCGGCGCCTTCCCTTGGGCATCCACCGCCCACCAGCTCGGCAACAACTGCCGCACCCTGGGCTCGGCAAAGCGATCGTCGATCAACATCAACACCCCTCGATCGGCCTGGCTGCGAATCACCCGCCCTGCCGCCTGCACCACTTTCTGCAGTCCGGGATAGAGGTAGGTGTAGTCGTATCCGGAGCCGAACAGCCTGGCCATGCGCTGCTTCATCTGCTCGTTCAACGGGTTGAGCTGAGGCAGTCCGAGGGTGGCGACAAAGGCGCCGATGAGTTTTGAGCCGGGCAAGTCGATGCCTTCGCCGAAAGCCCCGCCGAGCACAGCGAACCCGATGCCCTGCCCCTCTGCACGAAACTGCTGGAGAAAGCTCAGGCGCGACGCTTCATCCATGCCCCTGGACTGCAGCCACAGGGGAATCTGCGGCTGCTCGCGGGCCAAAAGCTCGGCCACCTGCTGCAGATAATCGAAGCTGCTGAAGAACGCCAGATAGTTGCCCGGCCGCGTAGCGAACTGGCGGGCCAGCAGCTCGACGATGGGCGCCAGGGACGCCTGTCGATGCACATAGCGGGTGGAGATGCGGCTGACGATATGCACGTCCAGTTGCGCGGCGGCAAACGGCGACTCCACGTCCAGCCACACCGTGGTCTGCGGCAATCCCAGCAGGTCGCGGTAGTAATGCTGCGGGTTGAGAGTCGCGGAAAACAGCACCGTGCTGCGGGCCGCCGCCAGTCGAGGCCCGAGCAGCGGCGCCGGCACCACATTGCGCAGGCTCAGCCGCGACAGGCTGCGCTTGGCACTCAGGGAGCGCTTATTGATATCGAAGATGAACTGCTGTTGGTCAAACAGCTCCGCCACCCGGGCAAATTGCAACAGCTCGAAATACAGCCCCTGCAAACCACTGTCCAGGCCCAGGGGCTGCTCGTTGAAGTAGTCCCCCAGGGCGGCGACGCACAAGGCCAGCGCCCTGAGCAGGGCCGTCGGCAACTGCTCATAGGCCTGGTAAGGCGCAAGCTGTTCCTTGTGCAAGGCGTTCCACTCGCGGTTGAGCCGTTGCAATGCGCTTTTCAGCGCCTGAGGCGCAGTGCTGCGCACGCTGGCCAGCTGTTGTTGATCCAGGCTGGCGCTGTACATGCCCCGCCCGCGCTCCACCAGGTTATGGGCCTCGTCCACCAGCACCGCCACTTGCCATTGATTGGCCTGGGCCAGGCCGAACAGCAAGGCGCTGAAATCGAAGTAATAGTTGTAGTCGGCCACCACCAGATCGCTCCAGCGGGCCATCTCCTGACTCAGGTAGTAAGGACAGACCTGATGCTCCAGGGCTACCTCGCGCAGCGCCTGGCGATCCAGCATCGGCACCTGGCTGGCCGCCTGGCGCGCTGCGGGCAGGCGCTGGTAGAAACCCTTGGCCAGCGGGCAGGACTCGCCGTGGCAGGCCTTGTCCAGGTGCTCGCAAGCCTTGTCCCGGGCCACCAGTTCCAGGACCCGCAACGGCAGCTGGGACTGGCTGGCGAACAGCACCCGGGCTGCATCCAGCGCCAACTGCCGCCCCGGGGTCTTGGCAGTGAGAAACAACAGCTTGTCCAATTGCTGCGGGGCCATGGCCTTGAGCATGGGAAAGATCGTGCCCAGGGTCTTGCCGATACCGGTGGGAGCCTGGGCCAGCAGGCAACGGCCGGTACTGACCGCCTTGTACACCGATTCCGCCAGATGTCGCTGGCCAAGGCGAAACTCGCCATGGGGAAAAACCAGGGCCCCGGTGGCCTGGTCGCGGGCCGTTCGGTGACGCATTTCCTGCTGCGCCCACTCCAGGAACACCGCGCACTGCCGATTGAAGAAGCCCTGCAGTGCCTCGGCACTGTGCTCCTCCACCAGGGCGGTTTCCTGCTCGCTGAGGATGTCGAAATACACCAGCGAAACACGGACACTCGGCAGCTGCAGGCTCTGGCACAACAGCCAGCCATAGACCTTGGCCTGGGCCCAGTGCAATTGCCGGTGATTGTCGGGCATGCGGGTCAGGTCGCCCCGGTAGGTCTTGATCTCCTCCAGGAGATTCTGCGCCGGGTCATAACCGTCCGCCCGGCCCCTGACCAGCAGCTCGCCGTATTGGCCCTCCAGAGCAACTTCGCTCTGGTAGCCGGGATTGCGCCGGGAAGCCACGGTGCGGTGCCCGACTATCCCCTCCAGGGCGGTAGGCGATGGGGTGAAACGCAGATCCAGGTCACCGCTCTTGGCGCTGAACTCGCACAAGGCGCGCACCGCAATGCGGTAGCTCACGTTGACAGGTCCTGCCATTGCACAT
Organism: Pseudomonas sp. JDS08PS003; assembly: GCF_045013505.1. NCBI lineage: Bacteria > Pseudomonadati > Pseudomonadota > Gammaproteobacteria > Pseudomonadales > Pseudomonadaceae > Pseudomonas > Pseudomonas sp. JDS08PS003. The sequence goes on along the minus strand of NZ_CP120724.1, from coordinate 3,438,179 downwards.
AGCACACCGCCACCGGCATCCGGTGCTCCTGGCAGAAATCCAGCCAGCGCAGCTGGTTGTCCTGCAGCCGGTCCCCCGGGCCCTTGACCTCGATCATCCGGTAGGTCCTTGCTTCGGGCCAGAACTGGATCAGGTCCGGCATCCCGGCCCGGTTGGCCTTGATATCCAGCAGCAGGCGCTCAAACCAGTGTTTCAGGTGCTCGGCCGGCAGGCAGTCGAGGGCCTGCTCCAGCAATTCCTCGGTCAAGGCCCCCCAGAACACGAAGGGCGACTGCAGACCCCACTTGTCGACAAACCGCTGGCGGATGCTGTCCCGGTAGCGACCATCGTTCAGCTCCTCCAGGCAGGCCTGGAACAGATCGCTGCGCCGCTCATGGAAGTCTTCGCTCAGCAGATCCACCGGCCCACGCTGGAACGGGTGGAAGAAGGCCCCCGGCAAGGGGGCGAAGATCGCCGGCCAGCACAGCAGCCCGAACAGCGAATTGATCAGTGTGTTTTCCACGTAGTGCACGGGTGCCTGGGGTTGCTGCAGATGAGCCTGGACATGCAGCTCCACCGCCAGTCCGTCGGCGTCACGGGGCAGGCACAGATCCAGTCGCGCCACTTCGCGGCTGACCGCCCGAGGCGCCGGCGGGCCACCCAGTTTGCGCCGCAGCCGGGGCATGACCCGCAGCAACTGCTGGGCCTCGGCCGCGCTCTGGGGCGCCGCCGCAGCCTGCTCGGCCAACGCCAGGGCCGCCGGGTACTCGGCACTGAGCTCCAGCACCCGGATCAACCGCAGGCGAGCACCCGGGTAGGCACATTGCTGGTAGATCTCCCGGGCCTGACACCATTCCGTCAACCGCTCGCAATGCTGCCCCAGCTGGAACAACAGCTTGCCGCGGCGTTTCTCCAGCCAGGGGTTGGCGGTGCTCAACGCGCCAATCTGCGCGAGTACGGCGCCCACCTCCTCCCCGGCCTCGAAGGCTTCCTGGCACTGGTGCAGATAGATGAAGCCGTTCACATCGTCACGACTGCGCAAGCCCCGGGCGTCGGCACTGATCTCGACCTTTTCGTAGCTGTAGATCCCCAGGTCCGCCAGCACGAATTCCGACCAGTCCTGATAGAGGTTGCCGAAGAACATCAGGCGCAGGCGATCGCACAACGGCATGACCGTCAGGCTCAGCAGCCGGTCTGCCAGTGCCGGGCACCATTGGCCGAAGGCCTGGGGATGCGGATACAGCGCTTGCAAGGTCTCCAGCCACTGGTTCTTCTTGGCCTTGGCCGCCAGCCCCTGGTCGCGAAAGCACTGCAGGATCTCGGCCTTTTGCAACAGGCCGAACAACTCGTCCAGGGCCAATGGCGCCTGCTCGTCGACCCAGCCCAATTCCAGCAACGGCGCCAGGGCCCGGGTGCAGTCGCCGATCTCCGGGTAACTCAATTTGCCCAGGCGAAAATGTCGTCCCTTGCGCATCACCATGCGCACCAGCAAAGCCTGGGATGGCTGGGGCAACTGGGCAAAATCCGCGATGAAACGCTGCTCCTCGTCACACAGCACATCGGCGTAGCGCTGCTCCAGCCAGTTCAGGACTTGCTGGAAGTTATGCAGGTAATAAAGGGGATTTTCGAGGGGATTGGAAGTCACTGAACGAAGACGCCACGGCTGGACTGATACTGGTTATGCGTACAGATAACAGCCGACGCCCCGGTCTGGCAAACACTATTGGATAAATGGCGGGAAGAAGATTTTTCCGCTGCCCTGGCGAACTTTCGTCGTCTTCGCTACACCAAGGGGCCATGCTTATAGTGTCCGACGCAACACGGATGCCCCCTACCGATGAGAGGTCTGTATGAACGTGAAGAACCTGGGATTGCTCCTGGCCGGTGTCGCCGCCCTGGCCCTGGCCGGCTGCGCCTCACCCACCGTGGTGACCTTGCAGAACGGTACTCAGTACCTGACCCGGGACCAGCCCAAGACCAAAACCGCTGATGGCTTCTACGAATTCCAGGATATTTCCGGCAAGACCATCCGGGTCAAGGCGGACGATGTGGCCACCGTCCGCCAGGAAAAATGACTCAGCCGTGTGACTCAGTGCGACCAGGGAAAGGGGCCCTGCCCCGGCTCGCAGAAAATCCCCAGCGCCTTGCCGCGCTTTGACAGCTCGTCACGCACTTGCTGGCAGCGCTGCCGCTCCCGAGCTTCGGCGTTATCGATACTGATGTTGCCCGTACTCTCCGGCGCCTTGCCATCCCCCAGACGCAGATTGGCAAAGGGCTGCTCCGGCTGCAGATTGAAGCGGCTGGGGGCCGGTTCCTGCTTTTCGGGTGGCGCCGGCAGGCCTGCCGGCAATTGATCCGGGGTCACCCCGTAACGTTTCAAAATCGAGCTGTGAGGCAGCTCCTCGGCCGATGCCATGAACGCCCACAGGGCCAGCACCAGACCGCTCGCACACCTCTTGCTATTACTCACTGTCAAAACTCTCCTGCCTTTTCCTTGAATCGATTACTGCTCAATACCTTGGGTAACGCATGACCAGGCTTGGGTTTTACAGGTATTTGAGTCGCCAACCGACCGACAGGTCACGATTTTTCTTGCCAAGTCAGCGCGGAGCCCGTTGCAAGCCCCGCGCTGCAGGTCCATCAGGCGATGGTGATGCCCGAGCCGTTGAGGTGCGCGAGGCTGACGCCCACCAGGGTCACCGAGTCGTGGCCGAAGGTCAGGACGGTGTCATTGCCGCTGCTGCTGGCGTGGGCCCGATAGTCCTGGCCCGGCAGCACGCCGCTCACCCCCATGAACACCAGCTTGTCGCCGCTCTGGTAACCGAGGATGCGGTCCTGGCCGAAATGGCCGGTGAACAGGAAGGTGTCATTGCCCCCACCCGACTCCAGCAGATCATTGCCGGCGCCGCCGACGAAGACGTCGTTGCCCTTGCCGCCGATCAGGTGATCGTTGCCGTCCAGGCCGAACAGCCAATCGCCGGCGGCATGGGCCTTGAGCAGATTGTCACCGCCGTCGCCCTTGACCGCAGACGCGTACTGGGTCAGCTGGCCGCCCACCTTCAGCCCCTGGTCAGTGACCTGATGGAACACGTCATCCTTGAACAGACCCCAGAGAAACCCCGGCTCCTTGCTTTGAATGGCGCCGATGTCGCGGGTCATGCTGATCCCGCCGCTGGCGTCGCGCACGTACAGGGTCCCAGCGCCGTCGCTGACGAAGCTGTAGTCCTTCACCGAGTGCTGCAGGTCCAGGGTATTGCTGCCCTTGCCGCCGAGGATGATGTTGTAGCCGCCGTCATCACGGAAGGTGTCGTTGCCGTCGCGGCCTTCCAGATAATCGTTGCCTCCACCGCCCTGGATCAGGTCGTTACCGTCGCTGCCGATGATGAAGGTGCTGCCCTTGTGGGTTTCGGCGTTGCGGTTCAGATCCTGGACCCAGGTGCTGCCCCGGGCCGGGTCCGACAGGTTGGCGACGACAATGGTCGAGTCCTTGCTGGTGAAGTCATAGAACTGCGATTGCAGCACCCGGGTCAGCCCATCGCCGTAGCCGGTGGGCAGGTGAGAGATCCAGGTGGGGATGTTGAGGATCGAGAACGGCAGCACGTTCCACAGGCTCGAGGCGTAATGGTCGTTGAAGTTGACGATGTTGTTGGTGGCCGAGTCCTGATGGGCGTCGTGCACCCCCAGGGACGACAGGTTGAAGCTGTAACCGTCCAGGGCACGGAACACCGGGTCGTTTTCATAACCGATGTTCAACACCTTGTCGCTGGTGCTCTGGGTCGGCGAGGCATAGGCGATGTAGTTGGCATCCTTGTAGAACCCGGACCAGCGATCGGCACTCAGGTCCGCCAGGCTGTTGACCCCCAGCCCGCCCAGGCTGTGACCACTGACCAGGATGTCCTTGCCCGACAGACCGTTGGCCTGGGCAAAGGCCGCCACATCCCCGAACAGCTTGCCGAAGGCTTCAGCGGCATAGTTCTTCGCATAGTCCTTGGGTCCCAGGGCGGCCAGCAGGTCACTGATGACATCGCCGATGGTGTCGCCGATCACCGACTCCCGGGGACCGCTGGTGCCGCGAAAGGCGATACCGATGGAACTCAAATGGCCCTGGGCATCGTACTTGCCGAGGATCTCCACCTGGGCCGTGCCGTAGCCGTCCTTCTCGCCGAAGAATGTGCCCCGGGCATCCACCTTGCCGCTGTAGCCCAGTTGCTGGGCACTGAGGGTGGACCACCCGGCCTGGTGCAACGCGTCCTTGGCGGCCTGTTCCGAATCCGGGTTCCAGGGAATGCCGGGGATGACCCCCTGGGAATCGCTGCTGCCGATCAGCGCGGTGATCAGTGTCGCCGGCAGGCCAAGGCCGAAGCCGTTGTGCTGGTACCCCACGGCAAAGCCGTTGTCGAGGTTGTGATAGGAATACAGCGTGATCGCCAGCGCATCGGAAAACAGCGCTTTGGAGTCGGCTGCGGTGAAGTTCTTGTAGTCAAAGACACCCATGGTATTGCCTCTCTATTGTTGGAATTGTCAGAGAAAGCTCAGGCCCTCGCAGGCCCCGTTTCCGGGACCGGAGGACCTGTACAACACCTTGCACATCCGTTGCCTGGGTCTTAGAAAGTCCAGTCCAGGGTCAAGCCGACCCCATGGTTCCGGTCCCGACTGCCCAGCAACCCGTTGTAATCCAGATTGACCCGGGTCTGTCGACCCAGGGCAATGCCCGCCCGCGCACCGACGACCGCCGCATCGCGGTCCAGTGACAGGCTCTGCACCTTGTAGCTTTGTCCACCCTCGGCAAACGCCAGATGCTGATCGGCCCCGGTGGCGCTCAGATTGTGCTGCCAGCCGAGGGTAGCGGACAGGTCCACAGTCTGCCCGGAAGACAGTTGCAACTGCTTGCCGGCACGCATGCCCAGGGTCGAGAGCCAGGCCTCGCGATTGTCGCTATCGCCCTTGAGTGCCGTGGCGCCGCCGTGTTCCTTGAAACGGTCGCTGTCCACATGCACATAAGCCAGGCTGGCAAAGGGTTCCAGGGCCATGGGCTGCAGATCCAGGTGCCACGCCGCCTCGCCGAACAGCTGCATGCTGCGGGCGTCACGCTTGCTCTTCTGGCGATCGGCAACCTCGTCATATTGCAGCTCGCGCCGGGTCGCGATCCGGTGCCAGCTGTAGGAACCGCCCAGGCTCAGGCACAGTTGTGCAAGCTCCCGTCCGGCGTAGGCACCCAGGTGGTAGCTGTCGATGCTGGCCGAAGAATGCCGGCCATCGCCCATGCTCAGTGAGCTGTCGCTGTAGCCGGTGAACACGCCCAGACGAGTACTGGGGTCCACTTGCCCGTCGACACCGGCCAGCAGGCCGCCGATGGAGCTGGTATAGCCCGCTCGATCCTGGCCGGCGTCGGCCTTGCCCCAGGCGCCCAGGGTCTTGAGCCACACCCCCTGCTCGCCGCCCTCGACGCTCGGGATTGCGACCCCGCCCTGCTGGCGTACCCGCTCCCCCATCGCTTCACGCAGGTAGCGGTTGTCGTTGAGCAACTGGCTGCCCACGGCCGGATGAATCTCCCCGGACAGTTGCTCGAAGGCCTCTTGAGCACTGGCCGCGCTGGCGGCCAGCAGCAGGCTTTCATACACCGGGTTGCCCGCCCCCAGTTGCTCTGCGGCGCCGGCCACCGAGCGCTGGTTGGCGGTCAGGCCGATGCTGCTGAACGACGTGGCATTGCGCGCCACCGCCAGCTGTACACCGCCGGCGCTGTAACCGAGGTTGCCCCCCAGAAACAGCGAGTTGGACAGCACCGGGCCGAAGCTGCCCTGCACGCCATTGGCGGCCTGCAGGATATCCAGCTGCCGCCCCACCAGGCTCGGGACCCGTTGTGCATTGAGGGACAGCCCGGGGTTTTCCAGTTCCAGGGCCAGGCTGGCCCCACCGAGGGTTGCCTGGCCATCGCTGACAATCCGGTCACTGCCGCTGGGGGACACCTCCACCGCGTAGGTCGAACCCGGGAGGAAGTTCACATCGGAGCTGACATGCAAGGTGCCGATGGAGTTGCCCGGGGCCACAATCGCGCCCGCGTTGGCGGTCAGTGCGCCCACGCGGCCTGTGCCGCCAAGGATGCCGCCGGCGTTCACCGTCACCGCCGACAGCAGCGAGCCGTTGACCGCCAGCCGCCCCTGATTGACCAGGGTCGGCCCGGCGTAGGTGTTGGCGCCGCTGAGCACCAGGGTGCCGACGCCCTGCTTGGTCAGGCCACCGTGGCCACTGATGTCATTGCTCCAGATATCCAGCACACAGCTGATGTCATTGCAGCGCCGCTGGGTCGGCTTGCCGGCATCCAGCAGCGCGCCATAGCCCGGCAGGTCGGCGACGAACTGGGTCGAACCGTAGCCGCCCTGGATGCGGAACTCCTCAGGGATATCCGCTTCGGTCACCAGCATCCCGGGCCCGCGAATCCCTTTGCCCAGATCGATCATCCCCCAGCCGTACAAGGCATCGATGCCCGGAGCGCCCAGGTCGGTGGCCGTGGTGCGCAGGACGCTGGCGACCTGTGCCGCGCTCATGTAGGGGAAACGCTCCATCAGTACCGCCGCGGCGCCAGCCGCATGGGGCGCAGCCATGGACGTGCCGTTCTTGTTGGCGTAGCCCAGGGTCATGTTCTCCAGGCTGGTGCCGCCGATCACCGAGCTGTAGATCCGGGTGCCGGGGGCCGACACGCAAAAGCTCGCGGTGTAACCGCAGCGGGAAGAAAAGGTACTGATGACATAGGGATCGGCGCTGCCGGTGTCGGGGTTCTGCTGCAACGCCGCCACGGTCAGCCAGTTGGGGGCAATCTGCGGAACGAAGTAGGCCAGCCCGGCAATAGCGTCGGGGTTGTTCAGGTTGTAATCGTTGCCGGCGGCGAAAATCGTCAGCACCCCGCTGCGGGCCGCGGCGATCGCCCCGTCGTAGGCACCGCCCGGCAAGCTGCCCAGCAATGGCTGGATCTGCGCGAACTGCGCCCGGGCATCGTCCAGGGTGAAGTGCGGGAACGCCGGATCGCGCCCGCCCTTGCTGAAGCGATCGGTGATGCCGATGCCCCAGCTGTTGTTGATGATCCGCGCACCACTGGCCACCAGGCCGTCCCAGCCGGCCTTGTACACCGCACCATCGTTACCGAGGATGATGCCGTCCTCCGGGCCGGGATCGCCGTTGTCGGCGCTGATGATCTGGGCATCGAAGGCCACCCCGTGCATCGCTCCGCCATCGCGGTTGCCGGCGGCTATCCCGCCGACGTGGGTGCCATGGGACCCCAGCTTGCCGTCCGAGCCCACCGAAGGGCGGCCGTCATAGACGAAGGTATCGCCGGCCTTCACCGGGATATAGGGATCGGTGTATTGACGAGTACCGCTGGTGACCAGGGTCACCACCTTGCCCGGGCTGGCGAACTCCGGATGTTGGGCATACACCGGCTGGTCGAAGATCCCCAGCTTGACGCCCTTGCCGCTGTAGCCGGCGGCATAGGCGCTGTCGGCATGAATCGCCCCCAGGCCCCAATCGGCCTTGAACTCGGTGCTGCGCCAGCTGGCGGCATCGCCCCGACGGCCGCTCTCCACATAAGGCGCCGCCTGGGCCGTGCCCATCAGCGCCACCCAGCCCAACAATGCCGGAGCGAGGGGCAACCAGCCCCGGTCCTGCCCAAGCACAGCGCCATCCTTGCGTTTGACTTGCTTCACTACGACCTTCCTTAGTTGTGTTGCGAAATTGCCTTGGCGGGCTCCATGCCCGCCGCCCGCCCGAATGACGCCTCAGAAACGCCATTCGAGGTTGAGTCCGACGCCATTGTGTTGCTCGCGACTGGCCCACTGGCCCTGGTATTCCAGGCTCAGGTCCAGGTCCCGGGCCAGCGCCAGGCGCGCTCCAGCCCCCACCAGGGCGGCATCGCGCAACGCCGGCGTGCTGCTCACCCGAAACTCGCTGTCAGTGCCGGCAAAGGCCAGGTGTTCGCGGGACTGCCTGCCACTCAGGCGCCGCTGCCAGCCCAGGCTCGCCGACAGCTCCAGGGTCTGGCGGGCGCTCAGTTGCAACTGCCGGCGCCCTCGCAGCCCGAGTGTGCCAAGCCAGGCATCGCGCTGGTCAGCATCTGCGTGCAAAGCCGCCGCGTCGCCTTGCTCATGGAAGGCATCGCGGTCCAGGTGCTGGTAGGCCAGGTTGACGAAAGGCTCCAGCACCAGCGGTTGCAGGGGCACGGCGTAAGCCGCCTCGGCCAACAGCTGCTGGCTGCGGGCCGCCACCCGGGCTTTGTCCCGGGCGGACACCTCGCCATAGGCCAACTCGCGCCGCACCTGGGCGCGATGCCAGCTCTGGCTGACGCCCAGGCTCAGGCGCAGGGCGTCCAGGTCATGCCGGACATAGGCGCCCAGGTGATAGCTGTCGACCTGGGCCTTGTCGCGGCTGCCGGTGCCCATGTGCAATGAACTGTCGCTGTAGCCTCCCGCCAGGCCCACCCGGGTCTGCGGCGAGCCGAGATCGCGCTCGATCCCCAGCAGCACGCCGCCCAGGGAGCTGGTGTAGGCCGAGTGGTCCTGGCCGCCGGCGTTGCGCCCCCAGGCTCCCAGGCCCTTGATCCACAGACTGGCCGATTGATCTTCAGCTGCCGCGACATCCTGCCCGGCGCGTTGCATGCGTTCCCCGAAGGCCTCGCGCAGCACCGAGCCCTGGTTGATCAGCATCGCGCCCAGGGCCGGATAGACCTCCCCGGACAGTTGCTCCAGTGCACCCCGGGCCTGGGCTGCCGAAGGCAACAGCAGCAGGCTTTCATAGAGCGGATGGCCTGGCCCCAGACGCTCCAGCGCAGCACCGCTGGCGCGCTGGTTGGGTGTGGCGCCGACACTGGCGAAGGTCGTCGTACTGCGCACCACGGCCAGTTGCACGGCACTGGCCGAATAATCGAGAACACTGCCCAGGAACGGCGAAACGGCCGCGCCCTCGGCAAAATGCCCAAGCACCCCGCCCGCCGCTTGCAGGATGTCGAACTGACGGCCGATCAGGCTCGGCACCGGCCCGGCGCCGAACAGGTTGCCTGGGCGCTGTGGCACCAGGCTCAGCTGGGCGCCACTGAGGCTGGCCTGGCCCGTGGCGACAATCCGGTCACTGGCCTCGGGCGACAGCTCCACCACGTAGCGGGAGCCGGGCTGAAAGTCCAGATTGCCGGCCACGTGCAAAGTGCCAATGGAGTTGCCCGGGGCCACAATCGCGCCGGCGTTGGCGGTCAGCCCGGCCACTTGCCCGGAACCACCCAGGGTGCCTCCGGCATTGACCGTGACCGTCGACTGCAAGTGGCCGTTGACCGCCAGCAAGCCACCGTCAACCCGGGTCGGACCGCGATAGCTGCTGTCGCCATCGAGCACCAGCCAGCCGGCCCCGGACTTGATCAGGCTGCCCTGGTACACCCGCTGCCCGGCCGCCGCATCACGGGCCTGGCCCAGGGCGTAGTCGGTCCGATCCTGCTGGCTGGCCCCCGTCCCCAAGCCTTGTTCCCAGCCCCGATCCTTCAAGGTTTGCTGCCACGCCAAGTGCTCGGCGCGGTCCTCCACCTGCCGCTGGGCCAGGGCCTGATCGGAGATGCCGTTGCGCCAGCGATCACCCTGTCCGGCACCGAGGTTGACGTTGAATTCGCCGAGCAGTTGCCCCGGCCCGTGCATGGCCCGGCCCAGGTCTGGCACGCCCCAGCCCACCTGATTGTTGGGGCCCTGGGTCAAGGCGCCGTCGAGCTGGCGCGCGGTGGTCAACAGCACCTGCAGGGCCTGCTGGTTGTCCAGGTAGGGGTAGCGCTCCATGACCAGGGCCAGGGCGCCGGTGGCATGGGGGGCGGCCATCGAGGTGCCGTTGTAGGTGGCATAGCCGCCGGGCACAGTGCTGGTGATGGCAGCCCCCGGCGTCGCCAGGCACCAGTACTTGGCGATCCCGCACTGGTTGTATTTCTGCTGGTTGTTCTTGTCCAACCCCGACACCGCCAGCCAGTGACCTTCCAGATCCGGCTGAAAGTACGGCAACGCGGCCCGTACGCTGGCATTGGCATAGCCACTGTTGCCGGCGCTGAACACATTGATCACGCCATGCCGGGAGACCTCGGCAGCCGCATCGAGCCAGGTGTCCTGCTGGAAATGCTGGGCATAGGCGGCATGCAGATCGCCCAGGGTCTGGTAGCTGACATCCTTGGGCTGGCTGCCCCAACTGTTGTTGATGGCCCGCACACCAGCGTCCGCCAGCGCGCCGTACACCGCCTTGAAGTAGCGGGGATCGGGGCCCGGGCCAAAGAGGAAGCTGTCGTTATGGTCGGTGTTGCCTACGTACACCTGGGCATTGAACGCCACGCCGTGCATACCGCTGCCATCACGCGCGGCGCCCAGGGTGCCAGTGACATGGGTGCCATGGCTGTCGTTGGCGCTGTTGAGCACCCCGGAAACGCTGAACAGGCTGCCATCCAGGTAATGGCCGTCGGCAGTGACCGGGTGGTAGCGATCGGGGCTGGCCTCGGGATGGCTGGCATCGAACCCCGAATCCAGGGCACCGATCCGCACCCCGGCGCCGCTGATACCGGCGGCGTAGGCCTGGCTCGCCTGCATGCGCGCCAGGCCCCAGTCCTGCAGGTATTCGGCGGAATGCCAACTGGCAGCGTCGCCCGAACGGCCGGCTTCCCGATAGGCGCCCAGGGCCGCCAACGGCAGGCTTGCGGCAAACGCCAGGCACACAGTGCCCGCCAGCCTCTTGAGCTGATGACATCTCACATCCATGTTGATGACTTCTCGTTTTTTGTTGTTGTTCGATCGTCCATCCGGGACGGATCAGCTTGTTGCCGGCTACTTCAGGGGAGCCACCCCGACTGCCTCCTTGAGTTCAACGTCCGCAAAGCCCGGGGGAGCGAATCCTGCGCGCCCCCGGCCGAGGGTGAATCAGGCAAACACGATGCCTGAACCGTTGACCCCCTCCATGCCGATTCCCACCAGGGTCACCGAGTAGTCGCCCACCTTGAGCAAGGTGTCATTGCCGCTCTGGGACAGGTGCTGGCTGTAGTCGTAATGGGCATCGATGCCGGGCACGCCCATGAACACCAGCTTGTCGCTGCTCTGGTAGCCGTGGATCAGGTCGAGGCCGAAGTTGCCGCTGAACAGGAACGTGTTGCTGCCGCCTCCGCTGGAGTGCATGACGTCGTTGCCGGCACCGCCGACGAAGGTCACGTTGGCCTTGTCGCTGCTCAGCAGGTCGTCACCGCCATGGCCGAACAGCCAATCGCCATTGACGCTGGCCACCAGGGCATTGCCATAGGCATCGCCATTGAGGGAGTGGTTGTAGGCGGTCCACTGGTTGCCGTTTTGCAGGCCGTCGGCGGTGACGTTGTAGCTGACGTCCTTGCCGAACAGTTGCCACCAGCTCCCGGCCTCGTGGCTGACCAGGGCGCCAACGTCCCGGGTCATGCTGATGCCACCGTAGGCATCGCGGATGTACAAGGTGCCGTCACCGTCATTGGCAATGGAGAAGTTCTTCAGCGGCTGCTGCAACTCCAGAACGTTGTGACCCGAACCACCATGGATGATGTTGTAGCCACCGTCGTCGCGGAAACGATCATCACCGGCACCGCCATCGAGGTAATCGTTGCCCTTGCCACCGTGCAGCAGGTCGTTGCTCTGGGTTCCGATGATAAAGGTGCTGCCGCTGTGCTTGTCGGCGTAAAGATTGAGGTCCTTGACCCAGACCTTGTCGCGCTTGCCCTCGGACAGGTTGGAAATCACCACCGTCGAATCGCGGCTGGTCAGGTCATAGAAATCCGAATTGATCAGGCGGTTGAGCCCACCGGCGTAGTCCACCGCGCTATGGGCCGACCAGGACCAGGGGTTGAGGATGCTCTGGGGCACCAGCTTGCCGAACAACGACGAATAGTGATCGGTAAAGCTGACGATGTTGTTGGTGGCCGACTCCTGTGGCCGGTCATGGGTGCCCAGGGACGAGGCGTTGAAATGGGTGCCGTCCAGCGCGCGGAACACCGGGTCGTTTTCATAACCGATATTCAACACCTGCTGGTTGTCGGCGCTCTGGGTCGGCGAGGCAAAGGCCAGATAGCTGGCGTCCTTGAAGAAGCCGCCCCAATGCTCTGCGCTCATGGCCGCCAGGCTGTTGACCGCTAAACCGCCGAGACTGTGCCCGGTGACCAGCACATCACTGCCGCTCAAGCCCTGGGCAGCCGCGAAGGCGGCAACCTTGCCCAGTAGATTGTCGAAGGCCAAGCGGCTGTAGTTGTCGGCAAAGCCCGGGACAAAGGCCGCCTGCAAGTCATTCACCACATCTGCCAGGCTCTCGGTGCCGCGGAAGCTGATGCCGATGGACAGCAATTGACCGGCGGCGTCGTACTTGCCCAGGATCTCCACCTGAGCGTCGCTGACCGAAGACTGTTCGCCGGAAATGGTGCCCTGGGCGCTGATATTGCCCTGGTAGCCCAGTTGGGAGGCGTTGATCGGCCGCCATGAGGTGCCCGGCAGGGCTTCACCGGTGGGCGACGAGGCATACAGGGCCAGCGTGATGGCATCGCTGTACTGGGCTTTGCCGGCACTGCCAAGGGCGTTTTTGTAGTCGAAGATGCTCATTCCTTTCTCCTTGTTATTTCAGTGCCGTCAGGTCCGGTCTCGGGCAGCCTAACGCACTGTGCGCTGGCCAAAGGCTTCATCGACTCTGGCCAGATCTTCTTCTCGCAAGGTTCCTGCGTAGTAATGCAACTTGGTCCACGCCATCAGGTAGTCGTAGCGGGCCTGGGCCAGGTCACGCCGGGTAGTGTAGAGCTGTTGCTCGGCATTGAGGGCATCGAGGTTGACGCGCTCGCCGCCAAGAATGCTCTGCTTGGTCGAAATCACCAGGGCCTCGGCCGAGGTCAGGGCTTTCTGGTAGGCCCGCAACTTGTTCACCCCCGATAGACAGGCACTGAATTGCCGGCGGAGTTCAATCAGGGTCTCGCGGGTCTTGCCGTCCAGCTCGTACTCGGCCTGCTCCATGGAGCGACTGGCCTGGCGGGTCGACGCCGAGACACCGCCACCGGCGTACAGCGGCACGCTGACTTCGATGCCGATGGTGTTGGTGTCATAGCGCTGGTTATAGGTATTGCCGCTTTCCGACTCGTTCTGGCGCAGGGTGGCGTAGGCGCTGAGCTTGGGCAGGTGCCCGGCGCGGTTGCGCTCGACCTCGTAGCGAGCCACTTCGACCCGCTGGCGCTGGGAGGCCAGCACCGGGTTGTTGCTCAGGGCCATCTCGTGCCAGGTGTCGTAGTTGGCAGGCGTCAGGGAGAACGACTGGAAGTTCTCCTGCAAGGGGTCCAGGTCACGGACATCGATAGCGGGTTCGCCGATCAGTGCCCCCAGTTCACGCAGGGCGGCGTCCTGTTCGTCCCGGGCTTCGATCTCCTCGGCGGTGGCCAGCTCGTAGCGCGATTCGGCTTCGAGGATATCGGTGCGGGTGCCCTCGCCCTGCTGGAACATGTGCTGGTTTTGCTGGAACTGTTGCTCGAAGGCCTTTTTCTTCGCCTGGGCAATGTCGATCTGGTCCTGGGCGAACAGCGCCTTGGTGTAATAGCTCAGCACCCGCACCAGCAACTCCTGGCTCTTGCCGCGAAAGTTCTCGTCGGCGAACAGCGCCTGGGCCACGCCCTTGCGATAGTTGGCATAGGCCTCGTAGTCGATCAGCGGCTGCTGCAGGGTCAGGGACGAGCCGTAGCTGTCGTAGTTGCGTTTTTCGGTGACGGTGCCGCGCACGGTGTCCAGGTAGCTGACCTTGGAGTTGTTATGGCCCTTGTTGTAGCTGTAGCCCACCTTGGGCAACAGCCCGGCACGGCCTATTGCCCGATTTTCCAGGCCGGCGTCGCGCTCCTTGATGGCGCCGAGAAACACCGGATCGTTGCGCAGGGCCTGCTCGTAGATCTGGAACGGACCCATGGCCTGGGCCGTCTGGCAGGCGAACAGCGCCAGGGCCGCCGCGAGAATGGAAAGCTTACTCATACAACGCGACATCCTTATTCTTCGGTCAATGCAGAGCCGGCCCGGTCGAGCAGAGGCTTGAACAGGTAATTGAGCAGTGAACGTTCACCTGTGCGCACGAACATTTCCGCCGGCATCCCGGGCTTGATCACCAGGCCGTTGAGCTTTTCCATGGCCTGGTCGCTGACGCTGCTGCGCAGCACGTAGTACGGCATACCGGTCTTCTCGTCGACCATCTGGTCGGCGGAAATCAGACTGACTTCCCCAGGCACCCGTGGGGTACGACTCTGGTTGAAGGCGGTGAACAGAATGTCCACCGGCAGATGGGTGCCGACCTTGTCCACCAGGTTTACCGGCAACCGCCCTTCCACTTCCAGGTGCGTGCCCTGGGGCACGATCTCCAGCAGGGTTTCACCCTGGCGCACCACGGCGCCTTCGGTGTGCACCCCAAGGTTGACCGCGATGCCGTCGGCAGTGGCGATGATTTCGCTGTGCTGCAAGTCGAAACCGGCGGAGGTCAGTTGCTGCTCCAGGGTCTGGGTCTTGAGCTGGGCTTCGGCCAATTGGCTGCGGACCTCTTTCTGGTACTCCTCGCTGTGCTGTTGCAGCTTGAGCCGGGACTCGAGAATGCCCTGCTCGACCCGCCCGCTTTCACCGGTGTTCTGCGCCAGTTCCTGTTGCACCTGGGACAACTGGCGCTGGTATTCCAACAAGCGGTTGCGCGGGATGTAGCCGTTGTCCGCCAGAGGTTGCAGGTTGCTCAACTGCTGACGCAGGGACTCGGCCTGGTTGCCCAGGTCGGTGCGGGCCCGACGCATGCCGGCCAGTTGCGCGGTGGCGCCTTCGATATTGGCGCGGATGCCCGCCTGCTCACGGAAGAACGCCTCACGGCGGCTGCTGAACAGTTGGCGCTGGCCTTCCAGCACCAGGGCCAGACGTGGATCGTCGCTGCTGCTCAGCTGCGGCGGGAAGTCCACCTGTTTGAGGTTGTCGCGTTCACTGCGCCAGCGCGCCAGGCTGGCCATGGCCATGCGGTACTGGGCCTGCAGCGACTGCACGTCCGCCGCCACCTGGGTCTGATCCAGGCGGAACAGCGGCTGGCCCTGCTTCACACTTTCACCTTCACGCACCAGAATCCGGCTGACCACCCCGCTACTCATGGACTGCACCGCCTTGCGCTTGCCGGACACCACCACCGTGCCTTGCACGGGAATTCCCTGATCCAGGGGAGCCAGGGCTGCCCAGACGAAAAAACTGCCGGCGCCCACCAGGGCCAGAATCCAGCCCATGCGGGCAAAAAAGCCCGCATCACGCTCGACCCGTTCCGGCGCGTAACCCTCTTCGATCATCATGTTGCTGTCCTTGCTCATGCGCCTTTATTCCGTGTCGGAGCCTGATACTGGCGACTCATGCTCAAACCACCGGGAGCGGCCGCAGCGGCGGGTCTGGCCGGTTCCTGGGGTTGGGGTTGCTGGGGCTGCTGGGTACCGGCCAACGCCTTGAGCACTTCCTGGCTGGGGCCAAAGGCCTGCAGGCGACCTTCATTGAGCACCAGCAGCTTGTCGGCCAGGGCCAGCACCGACGAGCGATGGGTCACCAGGACCACGCTGGTGCCCCGGGCCTTGAGCTGGGCAATGGCTGCCGCCAAGGCACTCTCGCCCACGGTGTCGAGGTTGGAGTTGGGTTCGTCGAGCACCACCAGGCTGGGATTGCCATACAAGGCCCGGGCCAGGGCCACCCGTTGTTTCTGGCCACCGGACAGGCCGCTGCCGTCATCGCCAAGCACGGTGTCGTAGCCCTGGGGCAAGCGCAGGATCAACTCGTGCACCCCGGCCAGCTGCGCGGCCTGAACCACCTGCTCCGGGTCGGCCTGGCGAAAGCGCGCGATGTTCTCGGCGATGCTGCCGGTGAAGAGCTCGATGTCCTGGGGCAAGTAGCCGATATAAGGGCCGAGCTCGTCGCGATTCCAGCGATGAATGTCGGCGCCGTCCAGGCGCACCGTACCGGCCAGGGTCGGCCAGACGCCCACCAGAACCCGAGCCAGGGTCGACTTGCCGGAACCGGAGGCCCCCAGCACCCCGAGCACTTCACCGGCATTGATGCTGAAGGTCACCTGCTGCAGGGTCGCCGCCCGGCGCCCAGGAGGACCGGCGCTGACCTGCTCGAAACTCACCTGGCCCTTGGGCGCCGGCAACGACATGGCGCTGTCACTGGGCGGGAACTCCCGCAGTAGCGCGTCCAGCCGACCATAGGCCAGCTTGGCCGAACTCCATTGCTTCCATACCGCGATCAACTGGTCGATGGGACTCAGGACCCGGCCCATGAGGATCGACCCGGCGATCATCATCCCCGCGGTCATGTCGCCCTTGATCACCAGCAATGCACCCAGGCCCAGCACCAGGGACTGCAGGCACAGGCGCAGGGTCTTGCTCAGGGAACTGATCACCGAACCTGTGTCGCTGGCCTCATTCTGCAAGCCGAGAAAGCGCGAGTGCACCGCGAACCAGCGCTTGCGCAAGGCCCCGAGCATGCCCATCGCCTGGATCGTCTCGGCATTGTGCAAATGACTGGTAGCCAGTTGGGTGGACCGCTGCGAAAAACCGCTGGCTTCGGCCAGGGGCTTCTTGGTCATGGCTTCGTTCAGATACGCCAAGCCGATCAGCAACACCGCGCCCACTGTGGCGAACACTCCGAGCCAGACGTTGAAGGCATAGATCACCAGCAGGTAGATGGGAAACCAGGGGGCGTCGAAGAAGGCGAACAGCGCCGGCCCGGTAAGGAACTGGCGGATATGGGTCAGATCGCCCAGTGACTGGCCGGCATGGCCTTCGCCACGGGACAGGTTGCGCTCGAAGGCCGCCTGGTAGACCCGCAGGTTGAAGCGGCGCTCCAGCTGGCTGCCGATGCGGATGACGATAAAGCTGCGCACCACTTCCAGCAGCCCGATAAACAGGAAAAAGCCCACGACCATCAGGGACAGCATCACCAGAGTGGTCTCATTCTGCGAAGACAGCACCCGATCGTAGACTTGCAACATATAGATGGAGGGCACCAGCATCAGCACATTAATCAACGCGGTGAAACAGCCGACACTGATCAGGATGCCCTTATATTCGCCCAGTGCCTTGAACAGTGGAGCAGGATGAGTGTTCTTCACCATTTTTAACAAATTCCCCGAGCCGTTAATCCACGCGCGATAGCGAAGAACCAATATAGTGCATAACTAACAGATGCCTCTCTTAGTTAATAAAGCCTGCGGACACGGACAATTCGGACAGCTGTATTCAACAGCAGCCCGAACATGTTCCTGCCGATCAAGAGAATGGCAATGTAATGGCCGCCCATTATCAGACGAACATTCTTAGCCTTTAATTAGCGGCACGCTGCAAAACAATCAGGCCGTCACTTTTCAGGCGCGCCTCATAGAGCCCGTCTTTCTGGCGGCTGAAAAAGATCACTTTCGACCCTTCGCGCCCAGTGATGGCAATGCCATCGGGCTCCGGAAACCAGCCCACCGCGGCCTCACCTATCCATTTCGACAGGCACTCGGCGCCATCGCCCAGAGCAGCGTTCTGCAGAAGGTCCAGGGTGCAGCCCTTGGCAGGCTCCGCCGCTTGCTGCAGTTGCCAGTGTCCAACCAATTCCGAGGGGTCCGCCAAGCGCAGGCTGCTTGCCATAGTGAGTGCTCCATAAAAGATCGTCAGCGTCGCCAGCAGCCAGGTGGCCGCCTTGCAACTCAAGGTGTGTGGGGTCATAGGGTGCTCCGTCCGCCCGGTAGACTCGCTCAGCCCCGGGGCCAATGCAAGAACGGAAGGCAGCGCATCGGCGCCGCCCTCCGCCTACTTCACTCAGGCCACGATGTCGCTGACGGCTGCCTGGCCAACGGTGCTGACCAGGAAGTCCGCCACGCCGTGCCCGGAGAAGTCCACGGACAGGGTGCTGACGCCCCCGGAGGTGGTGAGGATGGCGTCACCCGCCGCACCGGTGAAGGCGTTGACGAAATGCAGGCCCGCCCCCTTGGTGATACCGGTCAGATCGATCTTGTCCAGGCCGCTGACAAAATCCATGATCTGGTCGGCCGCACCCGGCTTGGAGTCCGAGCTGGCACCGAACACGAAGGTGTCCGAGCCCGAACCGCCCCAGAGCTTATCGGCGCCACCGCCACCGTAGATGATGTCGTTGCCGGCACCGCCCTTGAGCTCGTTGGCAGCGTTGTTGCCGATCAGCAGGTCGTTGCCCGAACCGCCGATGGCGTTCTCCACGGTCACGCCCTGGGCGATGGAAACGTTACCAACCATGCCGCCAACGTCGGAGAATGAGGCTTCATTGAGGTTGATCTTCTGGTTCTGGGTGAACCCGGAGAAGTCCAGGGTATCGTTGCCGCCACCGTCCCACACCGAGAACACCAGCTTGTCCGCAGACGAACTGGCGCTGTAGAAGTCGCGCCCGGTATTGGAGTTGAAGCCGTAGGTGGTATCACCGGCACGGGTGCCGTAGTTGGCCCCGTAGAGCTTCTGGATGGCCGCAATATCGTCCATCAGCGGACCGGACGAATAGGCCTCGACCCCGCCCTTGCTGAAGTTCTGGCCGGTATTGCTTTCACTCCAGTAGCTCATGACGCTGTAACCGCGGGTGTCCTGCCCGTAGGTGGCGTCCTTGTAGGTTGGATTGCCTTCGCCGGCGTTGTAGTCGCCAGGGTGAGCCAGGCCAAGGGTGTGACCGATCTCATGGGTCAGGGTCTGACGGCCATAGTTGTTCAGGTCAGGGTTCTTGTTCTGGGTGTAGCTGCTGTTGGTCAGGTACCAGGAGGTGCCGTCATAACCGGCACCGGTGCCCGGCAGGTAGGCGAAGGCCGCCGCACCGTCCTGGCCACCGCTGTAGTTGCCGAAGGTCATGTGGGCGTCGCCACCCGAGGCTTTCTCGGTAAACACGACGTTGGCCACATCGGCCCAGGATTGCATGGCCAGCACTGCTTGGGCCTTCTGCTGGGCACTGAACTGGCTGAACCCGGAGATACCATGCTTGTACAGGGTGCTCGAGGAGGCCGAGGTCAGGAAGGTATAGGTCAGATCGATCTTGCCGTTACCGTTCAGGTCCTTATAGGCAGCGCCGTCACGCAGCAATTGCGTGGCGGCCTGATCGACCGAGAACGAAGGTTTGCCATTGACCGTGAGATTGCCGCCACGGTCGTATTGGTGGCTAAAGCTATTGATCTGGTTATACGCCGAACTTGCTGCGGCCAGTGGCACGAGTTGCTGTTCGGCAGATGCAATAGCACTCTCTGTTACTTTCGACATAAACACACTTCCTTGTAATCAATGGAACAGTTTTTGTCAGATAGCGACAATCCCTGGCGAGATCGTCCTATCACTCGCCCTAAGCAGGCGAAAGAAAGCTGACACAATTTGAAATCAGGCGTCCACTCATTTTTTGACGTCAAATTCCACTGTTCCGACAAACTCCCGCAAACAATGACTGCGCAGTCAAAAGATTCTTTTCCAGCCGATTAACGGCAGGCATTGTCCGACAATCTACAATTTAATTATTAAATATCCATATAGACAGTTATGCCAACTGGGTCGCACTTTTTAGTTAGTTATTTCATGTTCCAACCAGTTAGTTCCAATGCGTCCCTCAATACTTGCGGGGTCAGCGCCGGTACTTGCACCCCGTCGGCACTGGTCATCGGCTCGGCTGCCAACAGGGCGTTGATGATGGCTTCCTCAACGGCCTCGGCCGCTGCGCTGAACAGTGGCGAGATGTGATCGTTGTTGAGCATCGCCAGAGGTGCGGTGAACGCCAGGTCCTTGCGCCCATAATCCGCAGCGGGCAAGTCCCGGTTTCCCGTGGCAAAGGCCAGGAAGATATCGCCACTGGAATCTTCGGTGCCGCCGCCCGTGCGGGCAATGCCGATGGAGGCACGCTGAGCCAGGCGCTGGCATTGATGGGGCAGCAACGGCGCATCGGTGGCCAGGATCACCACGATCGAGCCCATGCCCGGGGTGCCGCGCTCGGCAAAAGGTGAGGCAATCCCACCCAGACGACGCCCCACCGGGTAACCGTCCACCCGCAGTTCTTCACGCTTGCCGTGGTTGGCCTGGACCAGGGCGCCGACGGTGTAGCCGCCCTGCTCTGCCGCCAGCCTTCGGGATGCGGTGCCGATCCCACCCTTGAACTCGTGGCAGATCATCCCGGTGCCGCCTCCCACCGCGCCTTCGGCTACCGGCCCGGATTCGGCGCAGGCCATGGCCTCGCGCACCTGTTGCGCTCCCACATGCTGACCCCAGATGTCGTTCAGCAGGCCGTCGTAGGTTTCCATTACCACCGGCATGCACCAGTAAACGGCGGGGTCCGCCAGAGCCTCGCGCTCCAGGGCGATCAGGGTGTCGCGCACCACGCCGACACTGTGGGTATTGGTAATCGCCAGCGGCGTGGTCAGGGTGCCCGCCTCGCGAATCCACTCCAGCCCCGTGGCATCGCCATTGCCGTTGAGGACATGACAACCAGCGAAACAGGGCTGCTGCCGTGCATGCCCGGCCCGGGGCTGGACCAGAGTGACCCCGGTGCGCACCTGCTTGCCGCCCACGGTGGTTTTCAGGGTGCTGTGCCCCACCCGTACCCCAGGTACGTCGGTGATCGCATTGAACGGGCCTGGTGACCCCAGCCCCAGGCTGATGCCCAATTGACGTGCTCGCATAACCACTCCTTACAATTTCTGGAACGCCGGGCTGTACCGGCCATTGGTGCCATAGAGAATCACCGACAGCGCCAGCAGCCCGATAATCACCATGATGTCCCGCAGGGAAGCCTCGAGGAACAGATTGATCAGCAGATACCCCGCGCCGACCACCGCCAGCAGTGCCGGCAAAGGCCACAGGGGCATGCGATAGGGATGCTCGCGGTCGCGCAGCAGCACCCGGCTCATCAGCGCGCTGAGGGCAACGATCAGGTACACCAGCATGATCAGCAACACGCTGAAGGACGTGAGGTCCGCCAGATTCGAGCTAAAACTGAGTACTGCCGAAGGAATCGCCAGGAACAACGTAGCCAGCCATGGCGAGTCCCAGCGTGGATGGATCCGCGTGAACAGGCGGTTGACGGTGGGCGTCCACAGGGCGTCGCGGCCGCTGCTGAACACAACGCGACCGATCTGGATGACGATGGCGACAATGGCGTTGAACACCGACAGGAAGATCCCGCCACTGACGACCCTGGCGAGGGTTTCATTGCCATGGCTGGTGAGTAGGTAGCCGATGGGATCTGGGCTGGCCAGCATCGCGCTCAGGGACGGGGCGCCGATCAGCAGCGCAGTGAGCGGCACCAGTTCGATGATCACCACCAGCACCAGGGACCACAGCACCGCCTTGTGCACGCCGCGCCCCTTGCACTTCATGTCTTCGGCCAGCAGCACCGCCGGCCCGTAGCCGTTGTAGGAAAACAGGCCGATGCCCACCGCACCGATCACCAGGGCCCAGGGCGCCATCTGCAGCGCACCGTGATCGACGATCTGCGGCTGCAGGAGAATGCTCACCGGTTGCGTGGCATTGCCAAAGCCCAGCCAGACAATCACCAGCAACGCCGCTACCTCCAGCAACAGGCAAGTACCGGTGATCCAGGCGTTGAGCTTGATGTTGAGAATGCCCAGCAGATAGCTGCAGACCACTATCACCAGGGCTACGGTCTGAGAGTCGAAGTGCGTACCCAGGGCGTTGTTCAAATAGGTGGCGGCGCCAGTGGCCAGCACCGGAGGGATGAACAGCAGCATCACCAGCACCGTGAGGAAGGTGGCATAACCGGCCATGCCGCCAAACACGCGCTTGGCGTAGACGTACTCACCGCCGGCACTGTTATGGGCCCGACCCAGCTCGGCGTAGCAAAAGGCAAACATCAATGCCAGCAACCCGGCCATGACGAACGCCAGGAACACCCCGCTGCCGGCCTGGTGGATGGCAAAGGGCGCAATCACGAACACGGAACTGGCGGGGGTCACACCGGAGACAGTGATAGCCACCACATCGAACACACTCAGGGTTGGTTTCAGCGCGCCGTCGGGCGCGGAGGGAGAGCTCATATCGTTATCCTCGTGTTTATTGTTGGTCTGAGGCAGAAACGAAATCCATCGGGCGGGTGCGCTCTGGGACGCACTTGCTGGGAGCTACTCTAGGCAGTCACATGGCTGCGACCAATTCCCCTATTGGAGTACTCCCCTTGACGGCAATGGGCAAATCGACGACACCGTTCTACGGCACTTACGGCGCATCAGGGGAGCAAGGACTTTGAGTAATCTGTTCTGGGAAGTCGGCATGCATGCCGGCCTAGGTCGCACCCTTACGCTGATCGGCAACCCGCGATTCTGGAAACAGCTGATCCTGCTGTTGCACCAGGCCACGCCGTTCGACAATGCCCTGGCGATCTTCTACCCGGTGGATGGCCCGCCCCGAGCCCTTGAAGAATATGACGCGGAGCCCAGCAGCAAGCCGGCGTCGATGCTCACCTACCTCAATGGCCTGTACCTGCTGGACCCGTTCTTCCAGGCCTGTCGCGAGGGCTACCCCAGCGGCCTGTACCGTCTGGAAGAAGTGGCCCCGGACCACTTCCGCCAGAGCGAGTACTTTCTCAGCTACTTCCACGACAACGTCCTGGAAGATGAAGTGCAATTCATCCTGCAACTACCCGATACCGGCACCCTGTCCCTGTCACTGGGCAACCAACGGGTCTTCAATCGTGAAGAAATAGGCCAGCTCACGACCTTTGCGGCCTGGGTGCTGCCACTGATGCAACAGCATTGGCAGCACAGCCAGATACGTCCCCAGGCCCCGGTTGCAGAGGAAATGGCCAGCCAGATTCGCGATGCCCTGAGCCATTTCGGCAGCGCGGTGCTGTCGGACCGAGAGCTGGAGATTGCCCGGCTGATCCTCCGGGGTTTTTCTTCCAAAGCCATGGCCGAGCGTTTGAAGATCTCGCCGGACACCATCAAGGTGCACCGCCGGCACCTCTACGCCAAGCTGGATATCTCCAGCCAGCCCGAATTGTTTTCGTTGTTCATCCAATCCCTGGGGCATGACCTGGACAATCCCTGAAGCCCCCGTTCAAGCTGCTGTTGCCGGTCTTCTCGCGTTACCGCGCTCTCACCTGCCTGCTGACCTGACCGCCTACCTACCTGCCCGCATGCCTGCCTACCGTAGGAGCTGGCTTGCCAGCGAAGGCGCCCTCAAGGGCAATGCAAAATTCAGGGACCTCTTCGCCGGCAAGCCGGCTCCTACACGGCCAGCGAAGGCATCCTTGAGGGCAATACAAAATTCAGGAACCTCTTCGCCGGCGAGCCGGCGCCTACAACGCCAGCGGAAGTGTCGGGCGATGCGATACTCCAGCGCCTACGCGTTCAGGGAGCGGGCGCGGAAGTCACGGGGCGATTGTTCGAAATGCTTCTTGAAGGTCCGGCTGAAATGCGCCGAATCGGTAAACCCCCACTTGAAGGCGATGTCGGTAATGGATTCGTTGCGCAGGTGCGGGTTGCTCAGGTCCGCCGCGCTGCGCTTGAGCCGGGAGCGCTGGATGAAACGACACACGCTATCTCCCTGTTCCTCAAACAGCCGGTACAACTGGCGCACCGAAATGTTCAACTGCCCGGCCAGGGATACCGGGGTCAGGCCCGGCTCATTGAGGGATTGATTGATCAGTTGCCGAGCCTGATCACGCAGGCATTGGCCATGCAGGTTATCGTCAAAGCCATCCAGGGTACTGGCCGTCTGACGCAGGGTTGGCCCAAGCAAGGCGATCAGGGCCTCCTGCAGAGCCTGCCCCTCCTGCTGCGCTGCACACCCCTGCAGATCGCCGGCGCAGATCTGCTCCACCAGCAAACGCATCAAGCGGCCACTGGCGCAGTTTTGCGACAACTTGCCGAACTTGCGCTGCTGGGCCGGCAGATGCCGGTACACCTCTTCTCGGCACAGGTGGAACGAGGCGTGCTCGATCAGGCCGTGGGGCACGATTTCACAAGCGCCGGCCGAATCCAGCAACGCCATGTCGCCGGGGGCCAGCTCAATACTCTCGCCATCCTGGCTCAGGCGAGCGTGGCCACTGCGCTGGATGATCAGGAAACAATGGCGATCGTCCTCATGGTCGACCTTGGTGCTCTGACGGGAGATCAGCCCGGCATTGGTGCGGATCTGCGCCACCTCCAGCCCGGCATAATCCTGTAAACCCACTTCTCCGATAAACAAGGCGGGATTGCGCGCCGGACGGGCGTCGAATCGACCACAGACACCCTGCAGGGCACCTACCCAGGAACTGAAACTATGCGAAGCAAGCACTGTGCACCTCCATAAGCCGGTTCAGACCGCCGTTGTTGTTATGGCGATATCATTAACATGTTATCTATTTGTCAGGCAAGGAGCCTGACAGCATGGATAGTCTGTTATGGCTTAAGCAGGGTGTATGCCAGTGCTTACGGTTATGTCGGTCAGAATTCTCGTAGAAGCTTGTACAACTCAGTGAAGCTGCCCAATAACGCCACCCGCTGTTCAGCACTCAAGCGGATATAGCGTCTGAACCCCGGTAAACGATTGACCACCTCGCTGGCACCAAAGTGTTCAAGGCGCACTTGCCAGCCCTGTTCATCCCGCCACAGCTCAAGGTGCTTGAAGTCCAGTGGCAGCAGCCGTTCCAGCAGTGGTTGATCACTGCACAACCTCTGCAGCAGGGGCGCCCATTGCCCTGCTTCTCCCGCAAGCAATCGCGCGGCGACGCCCTGTCGACGAATTGTCCCGGTATGGCGCAGGCCGATCCGCGCCTGTCCGGGACGCTCACTGGGCACCCGCAGACGCCACTCACAGACCACGAGATGCATCAGGAACTGCGCCTGGGGGCGCTCCCGTACTTCGAACTCCAGAGCGCTTTTCGGGCAATGGAAAACACCACGCCCAACAGCGCGAGGGGTGAAATCGAGGCCCGCCAGATCCCGTCGCACCTGACCCAGGGTGACCCCCGGGCGATAGCCCGAGGGTGCCCGGTGCCAAAATTCAAAGAGGTTTTGTCGCCAGCTTGAAAGATTCATCAGACAGGGCCTCCCGAGGGTTTGGGACATCTTCCGGTGCAAGGTTCAGCGCCTGTTCCAGCACCTCCTCCACCGGCACCGGACGAAACGGATTGACCTTCTGTACCAGCAAGGTCCAGACAAGGGCGTAGATAGCGGTCAGGCCCAACATGCTGCCGAAGGGCACATAGATATCCCGTGGATTCATCCCAGGGGGGGTGATGAACCACATACCCAGGAGAATCCCCACCGAAGACAGGATCTGCGGCAACGGAAACCATGGCGATTTATAAGCCCGCGGCAAATCCGGCCGGCGAATGCGCAACATCACCACCGACAAGGTGACCAGCAGGTAAGCGGTGCTCCAGGCACAGACCGCCGCCAGCACCAGGTGCATGATGCTGTCGGTGCTGCCACCCAGCCACCAGGCGTGCAGACAGGGAATCAGGACCGCCACGGCGATGCACAGCAGCGGAGTCTTGAAGCGTGGGTGCAGGTAGGTGAAGACCTTGGGCAATGCACCGTCCAGGGCCATGCCATAGAGAATCCGCGGCAGGCCAGCCATCAGCGTATTGATGGTCGCGGCACCGGCGAACAGCAGGCCAATCCCCAGCCAGATGCGGCCAAACGGCCCCATGATCTGCTCGGCGAAATGCGGGATGGCCATGGGCGTATCCAGCAAATGCACGCTGCCGTCCTCACTCAGGGCGATGTTTTCCACCTGACGCTTCATGGCCGCGCCATAGATGAACATACAGACCGCGACGCCTACCAGGCCGAGGGCCATGGCGCGGGGAATGGTTCTGGCAGCCTTGCGCACATCCGGGGTCAGGGGGGTGACGAACTCGCAGCCGACGAACATGAACATGGCCATGCCCACCAAGGACAGGATGGTCGACAGGTCGGTCCCCACCATGGAAGCACCGAACCAGCCATCGAGCGCCACCGCCGGGGCCTTGATGACCCCGAGCAAGCCAAAGATGATCAGGGTGGTCCACATGCCGAAGGTCAGGATCACCTCGGCGCGACTGAAAGCGGTGATGCCCACCGCGTTGAGCAGGCCGAAAAACAGCACCAGCCCGACACCTACCAGCCAGGCGCTGCCGCTCTGTTCCAGCAGGGTATTGAGGGATTCGAAATTCACCAGGGCCATGACGCCGCTGAGAATGGTTTCCGCCGTCCCGGCAAACACATGCACGATCAGGTAGGCGGACAAGGTGCCGGTGATGGCGAAGAAACGGCCCAGGCCACAGGCCAGGTAGTCATAGACCGAGCCATTGGTGGGCAGCAGGCAAGCCGCTTCGGCGAACGTGGTGGATTGCGCCAGCATCATCAGCAGGGCGATCACCATCGCTGCGGCGAATGCTCCACCACCGATACCGAATCCGGTGGTGGCAGTAAGGATCACCGGGCTGGCCATGATCAGGCCCACGGCACTGGCCAGCGCGGTGGGAAAGCCGACCACGCCCTGATCCAGGTGGTGGTTGAGTCTGTCGTTGAGCGACATGATGGTAAACCTCGAAAGCATGGGTTGATGATTGTTGTTCTAGGCATTTCAAGGGCACGCCCGGCAAGGGCGCAGAGCTTGGCTGTCTGACGCAGCTGAAATCATGTTCACGCCCCGTAGGCGCTGGCTTGCCAGCGAAGGCGCCCATGAGAGTGACACCTGTCTCGGGGGCCTCTTCGCCGGCCAGCCGGCTCCTACAGCCAACCGGCTGGCCGGCGAAGGCGTCTGCGTGGGGCGCGCTCAATAAGCGATGCACACCGATTTGTTCTCGGTATAGGCCTCGATGGCCGCATGGCCCATCTCGCGCCCCATGCCCGATTGCTTGTAACCACCGAAGGGCATCGACGGGTCCAGCATGTTGTGGGTGTTGACCCAAACGGTGCCGGCCTTGATCTGTGGAATAAGCTGCATGACCTGACTCAGATCGTTGGACCAGATACTCGCCCCCAGCCCGTACTGGTTGTCATTGGCCAGGGCCACCACTTCCTCCAGTGAGTCGAAAGGCGTCGCGACCACCACCGGGCCGAAGATCTCCTCGCGCACCAACTGCAGGTTGGCGTTGACGTTGGCCACCACCGTGGGACGGACATAAAAGCCCCGTTCGCCATGGGCGACTCCACCACAGAGCACCTTGGCGCCCTCCTCGACCCCGCGCTGGACCATCTGCAGCACGCGCTTCTGCTGTTTGGCAGAAATCAGCGGATTGATCTGTGCCTGCTCGTCCAACCCCGGGCCAATGCTCAAGGATTCGGCGATGGCGACCAGACGCTCCAGCACTTCGGTGTAGATCCCGCGCTGGATATACAACCGCGAGCCCGCCGTGCAGACCTGTCCCTGATTGAAGAAGATGGCCCCGGCAGCCCCAGCGGCCGCAGTCTGCGGATCGCAGTCGTCGAGAACGATCACCGGCGACTTGCCGCCCAATTCCAGGGAAAAGCGCGTCATATTGTCCACTGCAGCGTGGCCGATCAGCTTGCCGACCTGGGTCGAACCGGTGAACGCCAGCTTGTCGATCCCCGGATGGGCAGCCAGCGCGGCACCGGCCTGGGCACCACTGCCGGTCACCACGTTGACCACGCCGGGAGCGATCCCCGCTTCCAGGCAAAGCTGGCCGAGGCGCAGCGCGGTCAACGGGGTCTCGTCGGCCGGCTTGAGTACCACGGTGCAGCCACAAGCCAGGGCCGGGACGATTTTCCAGATGGCCATCAGCAACGGAAAATTCCACGGCACAATGGCCCCCACCACGCCCACCGGCTCCGGCACCGTATAGGCCCGGTACTGTGCCCCCGGCACCGCAGCGATGGACACATCCAGGCTCTTGCCTTCGATCTTGGTGGCCCAGCCGGCCATGTAGCGGGTGAACTCCGCCGCCGCACCCACCTCCAGGGCCCGGGCCAGATGGATCGACTGGCCATTGTTGAGGGTCTCCAGTTGAGCCAGCTCCTCGCCATTGGCTTCCAGCAGATCCGCCAGTTTCAACAGCAGACGCTCACGATCGGCGGGACGCAACGCCTTCCAACTGCCTTCGAAGGCCCGGCGCGCGGACCCCACCGCCAGATCCACATCAGCCTGGGCGGCGGCGGCAACCTGGGTCAACTGCTCACCACTGGCGGGGTTGTACACCGGCATCCGCGCTCCGGAGAGTGCTGGCTGGCTGAGACCGTCAATCAGCAGACCGTGCTGACTGTCTATGAATGCAGCGACACGTGGGTCGATGGCAACGCTCATCTTGATTCCTCGCAGGTAGACCTTGTTCGAGGTGGACTTTGAGCCCAAAGTCGGATGCCGTCTTGATTCTGGCTGCCGCAAAACTTGGCCCTGGCTGCCAGCGCCATCGGCACCTACGCAGACCGTAGGAGCCGGCTTGCCGGCGAACAGGCCCGAAAGTCTTGCAGCGCCCAGGCCGACGCCTTCGCTGGCAAGCCAGCTCCTACAGCAGACAGATAGACCGTGCAGTTCCCCGTAGGAGCCGGCTTGCCGGCGAACAGGCCCGAAAGTCATGCAGCGCCCAGGCGGACGCCTTCGCTGGCAAGCCAGCTCCTACAGCAGTCAGATACACCGTGCAGTTCCCCGTAGGAGCCGGCTTGCCGGCGAACAGGCCCGCAAGTCTTGCACAGCCTGCACGGACGCTTTCGCTGGCAAGCCAGACCCTGCGAATGGGCGGCAGCGACACCCGCCAAGCCGCCACTGGCAGCCTGGGTCAAATGTCCTGGCACACAGAGGCAAGCCAGGAGCCCACAAATGACGCACTAATAGCTCCACGCTGTCCGTGCGTTTTCAGGAGACTCAACGTGAGCGAAGCAAGCCGTTTCTGGCACCCCATGCTGCACCCCAACGAAATGAAGCAACGCGAACCGATCCGCATCGTCCGTGGCGATGGTTGCTATGTCTATGACGACAAAGGCCACCAGCTGGTGGATGGCGTCGCCGGGCTGTGGAACGTCAACGTCGGCCACAACCGCAAGGAAGTGAAAGCGGCCATCACCGCACAGCTCGATGAGCTGGAGTACTTCCAGCTGTTCGACGGGGTCAGCCACCCTCGTGCCGAAGAACTGTCCCGGGTGCTGATGAACCTGCTGGAGCCCGAGGACATGTCCCGGGTGTCCTTCAGTTCCGGCGGTTCGGATGCCATCGAAAGTGCCCTGAAGCTGGCCCGCCAGTACTGGAAGCTCGAAGGCCAGGCCGACCGCACCAAGTTCATTTCCCTGCGCCAGGGCTACCACGGCACTCACTTCGGTGGTGCCTCGGTCAACGGCAACACCGTGTTCCGCCGCAACTACGAACCATTGCTGCCCGGTTGCTACCACATCGACACACCCTGGCTGTACCGCAACCCCTACAGCCAGGACCCGCAAGAGCTGGGCAAGATCTGCGCCGACCTGCTGGAGCGGGAGATCCAGTTCCAGAGCCCGGACACCGTGGCCGCCTTCATTGCCGAGCCGATCCAGGGCGCCGGCGGCGTGATAGTGCCCCCCGCCAACTACTGGCCGCTGATCCGCGAAGTCTGCGACAAGTACGGCGTCCTGCTGATCGCCGACGAGGTGGTCACCGGCTTCGGCCGCAGCGGATCGATGTTCGGCAGCCGCTTGTGGGGCGTCAAACCCGACATCATGTGCCTGGCCAAGGGCATCACCTCGGGTTACATCCCCCTGGGCGCGACCGTGGTCAACCGGCGGATCGAGGCCGCCTTCGAGAAAAACGCCAACTTTACCGGCGCCATCATGCACGGCTACACCTACTCCGGACACCCGGTAGCCTGTGCTGCAGCCCTGGCGTGCCTGGATATCGTGGTCAAGGAGGACCTGCCGGCCAACGCGGCGAAGATGGGCGACTACATGCTGGACAAGCTGCGGCCCTTCGTCGATCGCTTCGACAGCGTCGGCGAGGTGCGGGGCCAGGGCCTGATGCTGGCCCTGGATCTGGTGGCGAACAAGACCACTCGCGAACCCATTGACCCCATGAGCGGCTATGCCAATCAGGTGGCGCAAATTGCCCGGGACAATGGCGTCATGGTGCGTCCAGTGGGCACCAAGATCATTCTTTCGCCGCCCTTGGTAATCCAGCAGCCACAGGTGGATGCCATAGTCGATGCCCTGGCCGAGGGTTTGAGCAAGGCCCGCCGCTAATTGTTGCAACAGGCTGCGGTCGATGCAACAGCGACCGCAGCCTGCGCTGCATCCCTACTTGCCAGGCGCTTCACCTCTGGTATTCACTCGCCCTGACACGGACACCGCCCCCCCGTCGCAGCCTCCAACCACCCGAGCCACTGCCCAGCCGGCAGCCAGGAGCTATCCAATGATTGCGCCCACTTCCTTGCCCGGGGCCCATGAACTGGGGCAACGCTGCATCGCCGCCTTCACCCGGGTGGTCCCCGCCACCCTCTGCGCCTTCTACCGCATCGATCCGAGTCTGCAGGCCCGGGACTTCTCGCTGTACCGCATGCCCGAACAAATGCACCAGGCCTACTTGCAACGCTACCGCCACTACGACCCGCTGCAGCCACGCAACTGCGCCGCCGCCGGGCGCCCAGTGCTTTCGCTGCACATGGGCATGGCCCAGCAGGGCCGTCATGCAACCGAGGTCTACCAGGGATTCCTGCAACGCCACGGGGTACTGGATGTGGTGGAGATTCTCGCCTGTGATGGTGAACGGCCCGTCGCCGGCCTGTCGTTGCTGCGGGACAACGCCCTGGGGCATTTCAGTGTCGACGAACTGGGTACCCTGCATGCCTTGCAGGGCCTGTTGGAAATCGCTGCCCTGGCACCCTACTCCCAGGTCGACGAACGTCTGGCCAACCTCACCCCCAGGGAACGGGAGATCGCCTGGCTGCTGCGCGATGGCGCCGACAACAAGAGCATCGCCAGGCGCCTGGACCTGGGGCTGCCCACGGTCAAGACCCACCTGATCAACCTGTTTCGCAAGGTCGGGGTCGGCAATCGTACGGAGCTGGTGAGCGCGCTGTTCTTGTAAAGGGCCACAGGCTCAACCATTCGGTTGATGGGCAGCACCGGCTCCCAGGCAGAACATGGGGTTCTCCTTTCCCGGACAAGAGCCTTGCCATGAATCAGCAACCTGAATGGATCACCGTCGGCGCCCTGGCGGACGGTTTTGCAGACGACAATCACATCCTTGCGAGGGTGGATGATCTGTCCGGTCGCACCCTGTCCCTGCACTTCGACAATGGCTGGCAGATCGAACACCACTTCGCTGCCGACACCCTGCGCTGGAACAGCGTCGGCCAGCCTGCCAGTGACGATCTGCCCTATCGCGCAACCTCGGTGCGCCCCGGTATCTACCTGGTGGACTTTCTCAAGCTGGAGCATGGCCAGCCCCACTCGGTGAGCCTGATTCTCGATCTTGAGCGCCGATGTTTCACCGCCGTGGTCGGCCAGATGCCGAGCCAGGCCGAGTGCAGCGTCGACCTGTTCAGCCGGGCCCTGGCCGGCGGTGAGCTGACCTCGGTCAAGGCGCAGTTCCTCCACGGCGCAATCGATGCCGTGCCCACGACCGAGACTGCGCGACATACGCCCACCGCCGAACTGATCGGCCTGCGCAACCAGTATGTCTACAGCGCCAGCGAGGCCTACGAGCACATCTACCTGAATGCCAACTTCTATAGCTGGCAGTGCCTCAGGGGTGTCGAGCAAGGCCTGGCGGACACCGACCGCTGTCACTACTACAAGATCGACGAGCAACTGTACCTGTTTGTCTGGCGCGAGAAGATCGTCCCGACCCTGGGCCTGGTGCTCATCGACCTCAAGGCCGGGCGTACCGACGGCAAGATCTTCGGTTACCAGGGTGCAGACTTCAGTCATGCCGCCAACTTCCCGGTGGGCGCCCTGGCCCAAGTACTCAACCGAACCCTGCACCCCTGATTCCGTACCGCTGCAGGCTTGTCCTAGCGCCAGCCTGCAACGCTTTTCATAGGACACTCCCATGACTCTGGGCCTTGATCTGCAACGCGTCGCCAGCTGCTACCAGTCCGAACTGCAGCTGTTTGCCGAGCAACACCCGCGCTCCGGTGCCTTCTATCAGGAAAACCTCAAGCACTGGCTATACGGCGCGCCGCTGCACTGGATGCAGCAATGGCCCGGCGCCTACCCGATCATGGTGGCGGATGCCCGTGGTGCGACCCTCACCGATTGCGACGGCCGCGAGTACGTGGACTTTGCCCTGGGCGACACGGGCGCCATGTTCGGCCATGCCCAGCCGGCGGTAGCCGCAGCCATTGCCGAACAGGCACTGCATGGCTCGACGTTGATGCTGCCCACCGCCGACAGCTTGTGGGTCGGCAAGGAGCTGACCCGACGCTTTGGCCTGCCCTACTGGCAGGTCACCACTTCAGCCACCGATGCCAACCGCTTTGTCCTGCGCCTGTGCCGAATGATCAGCGGACGGCAGAAGGTCCTGGTGTTCAACTGCAACTACCACGGCAGCGTCGACGAATCCCAGGTGGAGTTCGACGCCCAGGGACAGATGATTCCCCGGGACGGCGTGCACCCCAACGGCTTGCAGCACGACTCCACCACCCGACTGGTGGAATTCAACGACCTGTCGGCCCTGGAAGCGGCCCTGGCCCACGGCGACGTGGCCGCCGTGCTGACCGAGCCCTTCATGACCAACGTGGGCATGGTGCCACCGGCCCCGGGCTTCCATGACGGCTTGCGGCAGTTGACCCAGCGTTATGACGTGCCGCTGATCATTGACGAAACCCATACCCTGTCCTGTGGACCGGGGGGCTATTGCGGCGAGCATGGCTTGCAGCCGGACTTCTTCGTCCTGGGAAAATCCATCGCCGGGGGCATTCCCACCGCCGTCTGGGGCACCAGCCAGGCCATGGCCGAGCGGATCTGGCGGGTACTGCCACATTTCCAGCCGGGCCAGGCGATCAATCACTTCGGCTTCGGTGGAACCCTGGCCGGCAACGCCCTGCAAATGGCCGCCATGCGCGCCACCTTCAGCGAAGTGATGAACGATGAAAACTACGCACGCATGTTCCTCCTCGCAGAACGCCTGCGAGCCGGCGTCGACAGCATCATTGGCAAGCACCGCTTGCCCTGGCATGTGACCCGTATCGGTGCCCGGGTCGAATACCTGTTCATGCAGCAGCCTCCGCGCAACGGTGGCGAAGCCCACCACGCCCGCCATGGTCTGATCGAGGCGTACCTGCACCTGTACCTGCTCAATCGCGGGGTGCTGTTGACCCCATTCCACAACATGGCCCTGATGTGTCCGGCCACCCGCGAGGAGCAGGTCGATCTGCACAATCGGTTGCTGGACCAGTGCCTGGCCCAGGTCCTGCCAGGAGTCCGGTCATGAGCCAGGATGCTCACGGGCGTATCGCCCTGATCACCGGCTCGGGCCAGGGTATTGGCCGGGCGATCGCCCAGGTGTTCGCTGCCAGGGGCGCCAAAGTCATGCTGGCCACCCGCAGCGCTGCGTCAGGCGCCGAAACCCAACGCCTGATTCGTCAGGCCGGCGGAACGGCGGAACTGCTGACCCTGGACCTCAGCACCCGGGCAGCCGCCGAACAGGCGGTAACGGCGACCCTGGAGGCCTTTGGCGGCCTGGACCTGCTGCTGCACAACGCCGGGATCTTTCCCATGCAGAAGCTGGCCGAGCTTGAGGACCAGACCCTCGACAGCACCTTGGCGGTGAATCTGAAAAGCTGCTTCTGGCTGACCCAGGCAGCCTTGCCGGCGCTACGTCGGGCCCGAGCACCACGGATCGTCGTCACCTCATCGGTGACCGGTCCACGCACGGCGATTCCCGGACTGGCCCACTACGCGGCGTCCAAGGCCGGGGTCAATGGCTTCATTCGCGCAGCGGCACTGGAACTGGCGGAGTACGGAATCACCGTCAACGGCGTCGAGCCCGGGCTTATCGCCACCCAAGCCCTGGACAACCTCGGCGACGCCGCGACCTTGTCCAGGGGCATTCCCCTTGGGCGCCTGGGAACGCCTGAAGACATTGCCTACGCCATGTTGTTCCTGGCCTCGCAACAGGCCGGCTACATCACCGGCCAGACCCTGATAGTGGACGGCGGCGCCCTGCTCCCGGAAAACAGCCGATTGTAGGCGCTGGCTTGCCAGCGAAGGCGTCCTCAGGGGCAGTGCTCGCCTCTGAGGCCTCTTCGCCGGCAAGCCGGCTCCTACAAAAATCGGCGGGGCTGATTCGTTGGTGGGGATCAGCTGCCGCTGCGGATCTTGTTCCACAAGCGGGTGCGGATACGGTCGATGTCCAGCGGCATAGCTTCCAGGGCAAACAACTTGTCCATCATGGCCGGGCTCGGATAGACCTTGGTATCGTTCTTGATCGCCGGGTCGACAAGACCATCGGCTTGCTGGTTGCCATTGGCGTAATGCACGTAATTGCTGATGCTGGCCATCACGTCCGGACGCAGCAGGTAGTTCATGAAGGCGTAACCGGCCTTCTCATCCGGTGCGTCCACCGGCATGGCCACCATGTCGAACCAGATCGGCGTGCCTTCCTTGGGAATCGAATAGCCGATCTCCACCCCGTTCTTCGCTTCCTTGGCCCGGCTCTCCGCTTGCAGGATGTCCCCGGAGAAACCTACCGCCACGCAGATATTGCCGTTGGCCAGGTCACTGGTGTACTTCGACGAGTGGAAGTAGCTGACATAAGGCCGGACCTTCATCAGCAGCGCCTCGGCTTTCTTGTAGTCCGCCGGGTTCTTGCTGTGGTGTGGCAGCCCCAGGTAATTCAAGGCCGTGGGAATCAGTTCGGGGCCGTTGTCGAGAATCGCTACCCCGCACTTCTGCAGCTTCTGCATGTACTCGGGCTTGAAGATCAGGTCCCAGGAGTCCAGCGGTGCGTCATCCCCCAGCACTTCCTTGACCTTGGCCACGTTGTAGCCAATCCCGGTGCTGCCCCACAGGTACGGAAAACCGTGCTGGTTGCCCGGATCGTTGACCTCCAGCGCCTTGAGCAGCACCGGGTTGAGGTTTTTCCAGTTGGGCAACTGGCTCTTGTCGAGCTTCTTCAACGCCCCGCCCTGGATCTGCCGCGCCATGAAATGGTTGGAGGGGAACACCACGTCGTAACCGGATTTACCGGTCATCAGCTTGCCGTCCAGGGTCTCGTTGCTGTCGTAGACGTCGTAGGTGAACCCTGTCCCGGTTTCCTTCTGGAACTGTTTGGTGGTGTCCGGGGCAATGTAGTCCGACCAGTTGTAGATCTTTACCGTGTCGGCGGCCTGGGCCAGGGAAGCGCCCAGGAACAACGGGCTGAGTAACAGCAAAGTGCAAGTCTTGCGGATCATGAGTCGATACCTGTGGCTGGTTTTGTTATTGGCAGGCAATCAAGGGATCAGAAAATCAAGACGTAGGTCTTGCGCACCGTTTCCTGGATATCCCAGATTCCGGTGCTGTTGGCCGGCAACATCAGTGCATCGCCGGCTTCTATGTGCAGGGGCTCGCCATGGTCGGGAGTGAAGGTGCAGCGGCCCTGGATGAAATGACAGAACTCCTGGGCGACGATCTGCCGCCGCCAGCGTCCCGGGGTGCATTCCCAGATCCCGGTTTCGACCCCGTCGCTGCGTTCGACGGCGGTCACCGATGTCACGGCCACGGGCGTCCCCAGGGGTACGGCGACCGGCGCCGACTCGTCCAGGGTGACCGTTGCGGCGTGCTTGAATTGCGTGATGCTCATGGCTCTACCTTTCGCTGGAAAACCCGAACGGACATCGTTCGGTGCAAGAAACCCCACTCAGTGCATGAAACCTTCCATGAATTCGGCGACCCGGCTGGCCATGCGTCTGCGCCACGGAGGAGACGCCGGGTTGGCCAGGGTCTGGTCCTCATGGACAAAGCTGCGAATGATCGCGTTGTAGCCCAGCCAGCGGCAGGGTTCGGGCTCCCAGGTCCGCAGGGCGTCAAGGCGGCTATCCGCCAGCACCCAGGGTTGGCGGACCAGCAGGCTGTCGTGCTGGAGAATCAGGTCGGCCAGGGTCCGGCCACCCAGATTGCTGGCGCCAACGCCCTCGCCGCCGTAGCCGCCGGACAAGGCGATGCCCTTGCGTCGGTCACACAGCATGTGCGGCTTGAAGTGCCGGGACATGCCCAGGTTGCCGCCCCAGGAATGGGTGATGCGCACGTTCTTCAGTTGCGGGAACAGTTCGCCGAACAGGTAGCGACGCAGCTCAACCTCGTCCCGACTCAAGTCGAAATCGTGGCGCAGCTTGCTGGCAAACTGATATCCGCCCCGGGCACCAAAGACCAGGCGGTTATCCATGGAGCGCTGACCGTAAGTAACCTGACGGCTGCTCTCGCTGAAGGCCTGGCCCTGGTTCAGACCGATTTCGTCCCAGGTCGATTCCGGCAAGGGCTCGGTGGCCACCAGCAGGCTTTGCACCGGCAACTGATAGCGGCCCAGGGGCGGCAAGGTCACCGAGTACCCCTCCACCGCTGGCACTATCCAACGGCTGCGCACCGCGGCGTGGCGGGTCTGCAGGCTACCGGCCTGCCAGTGGGTTACCGGGCTGTTCTCGTAAATACTCACCCCCAGGCGCTCCACCGCACGAGCCAGGCCGCGTACCAGCTTGGCCGGCTGGATAGTGGCGCAGTGGGGGGCATAGATAGCGCCATAAGGTTTGGCCACGCGGATCTGCCGGGCCAGTTGCTCGGGGTTCAGCCAGCGGTAATCGTCCTGGTTCAGGCCCTGGGCGTAGAGCTTGTCCAGGTACTGGCGCAGGCTGGTTTCCTGCTCGGGATAGCGGGCCGCGCAATACAGCACCCCGCCTTTGCGGTAATCGCAGTCGATGCCTTCACGTTCGAGGACCCTGGCCACTTCATCCGGAATGCCATGCAGCAGATCGAAAGAGGCTCGACGCTGTTCCGGCGACAGCCCTGCCAGCAGGCGGTCTTCCCCCAGCAGATTGCCCATCAGCCAGCCGCCATTGCGGCCTGAGGCACCGAACCCTGCAGTCTGGGCCTCGATCACCGCCACCTTGAGCTGCGGCGCTTGGCGCTTGAGGTAATAGGCGGTCCACAGCCCGGTGTAACCGGCGCCGATGATCGCCACGTCCAGGTCCAGGTCTTGTTCAAGGGACGGCCGCGGCAATAGCGGCTCGTCCAACTGGTCCATCCACAAACTGATACTGCGCCACGCTGGCATGCAAGCACTCCGCAACCCGAACTTCGAATGCGGCGATCCTAGTCCCTGTCTTCAGGGGCTGTCTTGCGCGCGTGCACGCAAAGAAATTTGCTTGGCATAAGCCTTGGGCGACTGCCCGGTATGCTGGCGAAAACAGCTGTAGAACGCCGACAGGGAATTGAACCCGGCCGCAAAGGCCAGTTCGTCGACCCGCAGCGGTGGCGCGGCATTGTCCAGGGCGGTCAGCACATGCTGCAGGCGCGCCTGGTTCACATAGCGGTAGAAGCTCTGACCCAGCACCTGATTGAGCAGGTAAGAAATCTGATTGCGGCTGTAGCCGCACTCACGGGCTACCCGCTGCAAGTCCAGCTGCGGATCAAGATAAGGCTGCTGGCGCTGGAAGTACTGTTGCAAGTCCTCGGCCATGAAACTCAACTGGCGCGGCGACAGCCCCAGGCGACTGGCCGCCGGACGCAGACTGCCCGAGGAGGTGTCCGTCGCCGACTCACGCACCAGGGACGCATATTCATTGACCCGCCAGATCAGACCGTCGCGCACGGTAATCGCTTCGCTGGAGCGGAACGACACCAGGCCCTGGCCACCTCGCAGGGTCACCTGATACTGGATAAAGGCCGTATTGCCATCCAGACGAATGCGATCGCTGTGCTCCAGGGCCTCGTCGGGGGCCCGGGGCATGCTCACTCGCACGTATTCCCGCAGTTCGGCGAGGCCTAGGGTGCGATTCTGGAAAAAGTCGTTGTACTGGATTTCAGGATGGTAAAGCGCCATCACGCCATCGAGGTCGCGGTGCTTCCAGCACAGGTGATAGCGCATCACGGTTTCACCGGTGGCCTGGGTTTGCAGAGGCCCGTCGTCAGGGACAGTCATAAGGGTCTCGAACAGCGAAAAAAACGCAGCTTGCCGAACTTCGGCAGAGGCATCAATGACCGTCCTTCAGCCAAGGCCCCAGGTTCTGCAGCCCCGCCAGGGCCAATACATGACCTGCATCAAAAATCTGCGATTGAACCGCCGGACGGTGGGCAAAAAAACCGCGATCGGTCACAAGCCAGTGCTATTTTTAAACCCTTGACTGATCGGGCCATTGACGACCCGATCGTTCCTACCGCGAGCACAAGGAAGCGCTCAATGAATCAAGGTGGGCCACCGATGAACAGAGTCTGGGCCAGTAAAGTCACCTTTCCCAACGCCTGCCAGCTGATGCGCTGGCATTTTCATCCCCTGGGCTTCGAGGCCAGCATGGATGCGCCAGGCAGCATGATCGCCCGGCTCTTCGATCGTGCCAGCGGCGAAACCATGATCGCCATCGCCGGCATTCCCTGCGCCACAGTGATGAGCGCCGCGGATGTCGAACGAATAATCGAGGCGGTGGAAGATGAACTGGAAGCCTTTGCTCCGTCCCTGACACTCAAGGCCTGACGCCAGGCCCCATCAACCGCAGCCCGCCTGACCGGCGGGCTTTTTTCGTGCTCACTGCCGCAGGTCGCGGAAATAAGGCTTGTCACGGGGCACCCGATCCGAAGCCTTGGGCGCATTGCCGGCCGCCGCCTCCTGACGATCGACGTACCAGTAGCAGTGCTTGGCCGCCCGAGTGATCCCTACATAAGCCAGGCGCAGGATCTCGTCCTTTTGTGCACTGTCGTAGGGTTCGGCGTCGCCATCCTTGCCCAGGCCGGCCATGCGATACACCTGATTCTTGTAGGGCGAGCTGCTCAGGTGCTGACAATCCCCCAGCAGGAACACCGCGTCCGCTTGCAGGCCCTTGGCACTGTGATAGGTGAGTTGCTTGAGCCGACGAGCTGCCGGCGGCAAGCTAGAATCAACATTAACTATTTGTGAAATATGCTCTTCTATCAATAACTTATCGCTAGTTTTTCGAAACAACATCAAGATTGAGTCACCCTGTCGATAGTGCTCTGCCAGGCGCAGGGCCAGGCCCTGATCGTCACGATCCAGTACCTGCACCGGCCATGCGTCCTTGGCTTCGCCACTGGCCTTGGCCTTCTTCCCGGCAATCGCCGGGGCTGCGCGAACAATATGCTCCGCCGCATCGATCACGTGCTGGTGACTGCGGTAGTTCTCGCTGAGCATGACTCGAGTGGTGCCCGGGGACGGGAACTCCTTGTTGAACTCGATAAAGTATTTCGGCGAACTGCCACGCCAGCCGTAGATCGATTGCCAGTCATCGCCCACACAGAGCAGGGAGGAATGCTGAGCTCCCCGCCCCACGTGCAGGGCCGCGCCGCGGCTGCGAATCTCCCGGAGACTGGCCTTGATCCAGGAAACGATCTGCGGCGAAACGTCTTGAAACTCGTCGATCATCAAGTGCGACATCGGCCTCAGGCAACTGTCGCTGAGCAGCTTGAAGTTTTCCGGCGAGCGCTCGCTGAACAGGGCGAACATCCGGTTGTAGCTCATGATCGGCGGTGACTGGTCAAGCAAGTGGTCTTCAAGGGCTCGCCAGAACAGGCTCAAGGCCTCGAAGAAGAATCGGTCCGGATCATCCTGGGCAAAGCTCATGTTGCCGACCGCGTCGCCCACATCCAGCCCCAGGTTCTCGATAAAACCGGCAGCCGCGACAAAGCAATCCAGCAACGGCGCCGAAGCCAGCTCGCCCTTGACCTTGTAGTCGAACCCCGGGCCGGCACTCACCTCGGCAGAAAAGGCGCCCAAAGCACGCTTGGACGACTCGTAACTATCTAGCCAAATCAATGGCTTACGACAGAAAGCTTGAAACAGGGTGCGCTTTACCGCCCACTCCGCCCGCACCGTCAGCTTGGCTCCGGGCCGGCTGATCTGCGGATTCTCCCGAGGGTCGAAGCCCAGTACCACCCAGGCATCCAGCTCAGCGGCATAGCCATGGCAATGGAAGGTCGATCCATTGATTTCAAAGCTCTGACGCTGAGGCTCGATGCCCTTGATCGGCCAGGCCCCGGCACGAAACCACAGGTCTTCCACCGTGTCGCAGAGTTCCTCATCACGCTTGGCCGCCAGCTCGGTGACCGCCACGCGCTTCTGTACATCGGGGTGATCGCGCTCCAGCTCCTTGAGCTGCAAGGCATGGCGCAGCAAGGGCTTGAGTGCCAGGCGGAAGCGCTCATCGCTGCGGTACAACGCCTGGTAGCAGGCATTGAGGTGCTTGCGCTGGGCGTCGTTGATACGCAGGTCGAAGGGGTTGCTGTCCACCTCGTCTTCGGCACCCTGCACCCGCTCACTGAGGTTCTCGAAGGCTTGAAGGCGCTCGAACCCCGGCAGACTGCGCACCATGGGCAAGATCCGCGAGTGGAAGGTGCGCACCAGATCCCGGGCTTCCCGAGGGCTGAGCGCCCGGTTCCACAGGGCAAAGACCTGCACCAGCTTATTGATGAAATCCTTGCGCGACTCCCGGGTAAAAGTCACTACGGTCATGGAATCCAACTCGAACCCCAGGTAGTGATTGAGCAAAAGCAGACGCAACACCAAAGAAGTCGACTTGCCGGCCCCGGCTCCGGCAATCACCGCTGTGGCAGGCGTGTCGCTGAAAATCATCTTCCATTGGGCCGCGCTGGGCTGGGCCTGCGGTGCCAGCAACCGGGCGACATCGGCCTTGAAGCGCTTTTTCAAT
This sequence comes from Pseudomonas sp. JDS08PS003, assembly GCF_045013505.1. Classification (NCBI taxonomy): domain Bacteria; kingdom Pseudomonadati; phylum Pseudomonadota; class Gammaproteobacteria; order Pseudomonadales; family Pseudomonadaceae; genus Pseudomonas; species Pseudomonas sp. JDS08PS003. The sequence goes on along the minus strand of NZ_CP120724.1, from coordinate 3,397,443 downwards.
TCGGCGGTCAGCGGCAGGCGCCAGTCGTCGAACAGCCGATCATCCACCCCCGGCGGCCGGTGCTCAGTGTTGCGACTGTCGCGAATCAGCAGCACCTGCCGACCTTCCTCCAGCCCTTCGAGCCGCCCCTCCTGGTAGCCGTACTCCACTCCAGCCGTGTGCCCGCTGCGAAAGCCGTCGGCCTGACCATGCAGCCAGGACGCACGGTGCTGGGCCCGCAGACGGTTCAGGCCATGGCCGAAGAACCGCGCCGCCAGGCGCTTCAACAGCGGCATCTGGGCTAGGGGCAAAAGATCGGGGGGCAGATCGGGGCTGTGTTGCGACACGCGGACTCCAGGGGATGAGGCTGAGCGGTAATGGTCGCCGGATTTTTTCACGGTATCCAGCGAATTGCTTGCGGGTCATTAACTTAAGCGATGAACCGAAGGTTTAACACCAGCTTTTCGACAAAATAACCATCTAATTTTACGATTGGATTACGGCATTTTTTGCGCTTTTTATCGATCAATAGCTGATGGATGATGCACGCCATCAACCAACGGTTATCGTTTTTTGGCCCGGGTCCAACGAGCCATTACGAGCCCTTTATGAGGAGACGATCATGCTTGAACTCAGACCTTTCAGCTCCCTGGGCGGCGCTCACCACGGCTGGCTGGATGCCCATCATCACTTTTCCTTCGCCGAGTACCATGACCCCAAACGCATGCACTGGGGCAACCTGCGGGTGTGGAACGATGACGTGATCGCCCCCGGCACCGGCTTCCCCCAGCATCCGCACCGGGACATGGAAATCATCACCTACGTTCGCGAAGGCGCCATCAGCCACCAGGACAACCTGGGCAACAAGGGGCGCACCGAAGCCGGTGACGTGCAGGTAATGAGTGCGGGGACCGGGATCGCCCACAGTGAATACAACCTGGAAGCCACGCCGACCAAGATCTTCCAGATCTGGATCATTCCCAATCAGGCCGGCTCCGCGCCATCCTGGGGCGCCAAGCCTTTTCCCAAGGGGCTGCGCGAGGGGTTCGTGACCCTGGCCAGCGGCAAGGAAGGCGATGAGGAAAGCTTGCGTATTCGCGCCGATGCACGGCTGGTGGCCGCCAACCTGAAGGCCGGGGAAACCGCCGAGTACCACCTGGACCCGGGACGCCGGGCCTATCTGGTGCCGGCAACCGGGGTGATCGAGATCAACGGCTTGCGTGCCGAAGCTCGAGACGGTGTTGCGGTCCAGGATGAGCGAGTACTGCGGGTGAGCGCCGTGCAAGACAGCGAAATCGTGTTGGTGGATCTGGCTTGAAACGCAGGGGCAAATAAAAAGGGGCGACCGTGATGGTCGCCCCTTTTTTTTCGCCGGCGTGCCGGCTACAAAGACCGCGCAATGAACAACGACCGTAGGAGCTGGCTTGCCAGCGAAAGCGTCCGCAAGACCTGTATCCGTCTCAAGGACCTTTTCGCCGGCCCGCCGGCTACGCGGATCAGTTGCCGCTGATGGCGGCGTCCACCAGGGTCTGGGCTTCCTGCACCAGTTGCTTGAGGTGGTCGTCACCGATGAAGCTTTCAGCGTAGATCTTGTAGATGTCCTCGGTGCCGGACGGACGTGCGGCGAACCAGCCGTTCTCAGTCATGACTTTCAGGCCGCCGATGGCCTGGTCGTTACCCGGGGCCTGGCTGAGGATCTGCTGGATCGGCTCGCCGGCCAATTGGGTCGAGGTCACTTGTTGCGGCGAAAGCTTGCTGAGCAAGGCCTTCTGCTGCGGATTGGCCTTGGCGTCGACCCGTACCGAGAACGGTTCGCCCAGCTCGTCGCACAGCGCGCGGTAAGCCTGGCTCGGATCGCGGCCGGTGCGGGCAGTCATTTCAGCAGCCAGCAGCGACGGGATCAGGCCGTCCTTGTCGGTGCACCAGACGCCGCCGTCCTTGCGCAGGAAGGAAGCACCGGCACTTTCTTCGCCGCCAAAGCCCAGGGAACCGTCAAACAGGCCATCGGCAAACCATTTGAAGCCAACCGGCACTTCGTACAGGCGTCGGCCCAGGCGCGCCGCCACCCGATCGATCAAGCCACTGCTGACCACGGTCTTGCCCACGGCGGCATCGGCCCGCCATTGCGGACGGTTCTGGAACAGATAGTCGATGGACACCGCCAGGTAGTTGTTCGGTGCCAGCAGGCCGCCGCTTGGGGTCACGATGCCGTGGCGATCGTGATCGGGGTCGCAGGCGAAGGCCACGTCAAAGCGCTCTTTCAGGCCGATCAGCCCTTGCATGGCGTAGCTGGAGGATGGGTCCATGCGAATCTGCCCGTCCCAGTCCACCGACATGAAACGGAAGGTGGCGTCCACCTGCTTGTTCACCACTTCCAGGTCGAGGCGGTAGTGCTCGGCGATCGCCGACCAGTAGCGCACCCCTGCTCCACCCAGTGGGTCTACGCCCAGGCGCAGCTTGGCGTTGCGGATCGCATCCAGGTCGATGACGTTGATCAGGTCGGCGACATAGGTGTTGAGGTAGTCGTGGTGATGGGTGGTGTCGGCCTTCAGCGCTTGCTCGTAGCTGATGCGCTTGACCCCGGCGAGCTTGGCCGCCAGCAGTTCGTTGGCCTTGGCTTCGATCCACTTGGTGATGTGGGTGTCGGCCGGGCCGCCATTGGTGGGGTTGTACTTGTAGCCGCCGCTTTGTGGCGGGTTGTGGGACGGGGTGATGACGATCCCGTCCGCCAGGCCCGAGGTGCGGCCGCGGTTGTAGCAGAGGATGGCATGGGACACCGCCGGGGTCGGGGTGTACTCGTCACCGGCAGCAATCATCACGGTCACGCCGTTGGCCGCCAGGACTTCCAGGGCACTGGCCCCGGCTGGGGTCGACAGGGCGTGGGTATCGATGCCAACGAACAGCGGGCCAGTGATGCCCTGGGCTTCGCGGTACAGGCAGATTGCCTGGCTGATGGCCAGGACATGCCACTCATTGAAACTCAGATCGAACGAGCTGCCGCGGTGCCCGGAGGTACCAAAAGCCACTCGCTGGGTGGACACCGATGCATCGGGTTGACCGGTGTAATACGCCGTAACCAGTCGCGGGATATCGACCAGCAACTCAACGGGTGCCGGCTTGCCCGCAAAAGGACTGAGAGTCATGCAAAACCTCTGAAAAAGGATGGTTCGGGAATGGAGCGCAGTTTACTGGCAGTTTGACCACGGCGCGATGAAATCTATCCCGGCACAACAGCGCCTTTTCGAGCTGACTCATGCAGGAGTTGGCTGGTGTAGGAGCTGGCTTGCCAGCGAAGGCGTCTGCATGAGCAGCGCATGGCTTGGCGACCTCTTCGCCGACAAGCCGGTTCCTACTGGCCAGATGCAAAAACGCCAGGCTAAGCCTGGCGTTGGGGAATCAGGCCGGTTCGACCTGCAGCGCAACCCGTTCGCGACATGGACACTCGTCCATGTAACGGTGCGCCTCGACAAACTCGCTGAAGGGGAAGACCCGGGTCTTCAAGGGCATCAGCACTCGATCCGCAGTCAACTGGTTGATGTCGCGCAGCGCACGCTGCAACGCCACCTGATCCTGAATGATCCCCAACTCCGGCTTGCCGGTGAAGTTGCCGATGCAGTGAACAAAGAACTGGATGTTCTTCTGGAACGCCGCGCAGGCCGGGAACGGAGTCTGGTTGCCGCCTTGCAGGCCGTACAGCACCAGGCTGCCGCGAGGTGCCAGGACATCACCGAGCATCGACATCTGTGGACCGCCCAGGCCGTCGAACACCACATCGACCCCGCGATTGTCGGTGAGCTTGTTGATCTGCATCAGCAGGTCCTGCTCTTCGGTGACAATCACCTTCTCGGCACCGAGGGACAGCAGGTACTCACGCTCTTCAGCGGTCTTGGTAGCGGCAATCACCCGCACACCCAGGGCCTTGCCCAACTGCACAAAAGACGGGCCGGCACAGTGGCTGGCATCGGTGACCAAGGCGAATTGCCCGGGCTTGACCCGTGCCAGGTCGGCGTAGGCGAAATAGGCGATCAACAGCGGCGTGTAGTGCACCGCGGCTTCGATAGGGCTGAGCACATCCGGATAACGGGTCAGCGCCGAGCGTGGCAGGACGATCTGCTCGCCATACACCGGATAGTCATTGGGGCTTTGCGCGGGAAAGCTGGCGACCTTGTCACCGACCGCAAGGTCGTCGACGCCCTCGCCTACAGCCGTGACCACGCCGGCCATTTCATGCCCGAGGCCGGATGGCAGACGCGCATGGGACGACGCCAGGTTCTGCCGCCAGAGCACGTCGTACCAACTGATACCGATGGCTTCGACTCGTACCTGCACTTCGCCTGGCGCAGGCAACGAGGCCGCATGCTCTTCGCATTTGAGCACCTCGGCCGGTCCAAACTTGTGAAAACGAATCGTGCGGGACATCGCAAACCTCGTCAAATTAACCTCTAATGCCACGAACTTTATCCGGGCTTTGAAAGCAAGACTATCAGTGCCTATTAATAGTCGACATGTCTGTCATTGATTCCGTGCCCTTGAAAATCAGGGCGGACAGCGTGCCAGGCCCCAGCCTGACTACAAACAAACAACATTTAGCCGATGCAGAGTACCAGCCTTTACCCGTAAGATTCACGCCGGCCATTGTTCCGATATGGCCGCTCCCGTCAAGTTCGCTGACTCTGCCAGGACTCCAGATGAATCGTAATGACCTGCGTCGTGTCGACCTGAATCTGTTGATCGTGTTCGAAACACTGATGCACGAACGCAGTGTGACTCGCGCCGCTGAGAAGCTGTTTCTCGGCCAACCGGCCATCAGTGCCGCCCTGTCACGGCTGCGCAACTTGTTCGACGACCCGCTCTTCGTACGCACCGGCCGTAGCATGGAGCCGTCGGCCCGGGCAGTGGAAATCTTCGCCCTGCTCTCACCGGCCCTGGACTCGATCTCCACCGCCGTCAGCCGCGCCGCCGAGTTCGACCCTGCTACCAGCACCACAGTGTTCCGCATTGGCCTGTCCGACGACGTGGAGTTCGCCCTGCTGCCGATGCTGCTCAAGCGCCTGCGGGCCGAAGCCCCAGGCATCGTGCTGGTGGTGCGTCGGGCCAACTACCTGTTGATGCCGTCGCTGCTGGCCTCCGGCGAGATTTCCATCGGCGTCAGCTACACCGCCGACCTGCCGGCCAACGCCAAGCGCAAGGTGCTGCGCCGCAGCCTACCCAAACTGCTGCGTGCCGACACCGTACCCGGCGCCCTCAGCCTGGACGACTTCTGCGCCCGGCCCCACGCCCTGGTGTCGTTCGCCGGGGACCTGAGCGGTTTCATCGATGAAGAACTGGAGAAGCTCGGACGCAAACGCCACGTAGTGCTCGCCGTACCGCAGTTCAACGGCCTGAGCACCCTGCTGGCCGGCACCGACATCCTCGCCACCGTGCCCGACTACACCGCCGAGGCCCTGACCGCCGCCGGTGGCGTACGCGCCGAAGACCCGCCGCTGCCGGTGCGCAGTTTTGAACTGCACATGGCCTGGCGTGGTTCACAGGATAACGACCCGGGGGAACGCTGGTTGCGCTCGCGGATTCAGATGTTCTTCGGCGACCCTGAGAGTCTTTAGGCGTCGTCTGGCAGGCTGTTCGGCTGATCATTTCTGCCTTTCCACAAACCATGGAGCTCCATTCACTTCCGGTGGATTGCTACATTGGGGGCACATCTGAGGGCATGCTTTGGATGGTTTGAAAAGGATGCTCCCAGCCTGAGGTCCAACAGCCCTTTTTCGGAAAAGTCCTACGCTACTGCTCGCAAACCACCATCGCACCAACTGTTTTGATCATTAGCAATAGAGTGTAGGCTCTACTCTACTAGTCTCGATGTCTGTTCTAAACCGATTGTCGTAACCAGTGATGGGCAGCTTACCGATGCCGTTCAGTCATGAATGCACGTAGAGATGATGTCATTACCGTGCTGAGTCGAGTTTCTTGCCAGCACCACCTGTTCCAGAATGTCGAAATCTACAAGGCACTGACTCCAGTCAACGCCGTAATGAGCGAAACCCGTTCGATAGCCTTGGATGAATCCGTTTTTCTTGAAAAAACCCTTTCCGCACGCCCCCATGCAGTCGAAGCCGTTAATTTCTTCATGCGTCATGAAAAAGATCTTCAAGGTATCGGACAGCATGGACAAGCAGGTTTGGCCAACCATTTGGAAACCTGCCTGAGCCCGAAGCCACTCCTGCAAAAATTCCGGCTCCAGGCTCATGGTGTCGGGATCGAATGGCGGTGGCTGGTAAGGCGCTTCCTGTGCATCAATTTTGCACATGGTTTCAACGAACGGGGCTGCAGCCTCATCGTAATAGTCTGGATAAATGCCGTACGCTCTTTGAGGAAGAAATCTACGTCCAATCTATGCACCTCCCGGATGACTCGAGGGCAGCTCCGTCAGTGCCCATAGGACAGCCATTTATAGTCCCGGCCGATCTAACGTCGGAAACCTTACCTCGGGCGTTTCGGATGCGAGGACGTCAAGTCAGAGGACGGGACTGTTTGTTCGCGTGGAAATTTTAGATCCATCATTGCCCAATTTGATGGCAGATTGATAGTCTATCAGCTCGCCTGCCTGGTAGACATCGCTCTGCAGCGCACACGTCCCAGGATGGATAGGCATACCTCTAAGGAGCATCTGCGGCTTGGTCGAGCCGCAAGGAGTGCGTCAATGGAAAGAAACGTCGCCATCATCGACGCCACGCAGCAGTCACTGGTCAACCCAAGCCTCAGGGATCCTGTCGAGTACCGCAAAAGCGGTCTGAGCCTAAACCATATCGTCGGCTGTCCACTAGATTGCAGCTATTGCGTGAGGCACCTGTTCGGAAACTTTGATCAGCGTACGCCCCAGGCGTTGATGAGTGACGAAGAGGCGTTCGAACGGTTCGTCTCACATCGATTTTTCCAGCCCCACATCACGCCAATCCAGCTTTTCAATCGGGCGACTGACCCGATGCTGTCGGACGTGAAAAGCCACACGCATAACCTCTTGCGGCTGTTAGATGAAGCAGGCCTGACCAACAACGTCCTGGTCATCACTCGCTGGCGTGTAACGCCCGAGGACTGCGAACGCTTCAACGCCTTGACCAACATCAAGCTGACAATTTTGGTGACCTACTCGGGGATCGAAGATCCGAAGGTCGAGCCGATCAAATCGTCGATTGCGGCTAAAAGCCTACGTACCCTTTTCAAGCATGCCCAGCGGTACAGGACGCTCCTGTACTGGCGTCCCATAGTCCCTGGGCTCAACGATTCTGAACAGCATATCGCCCGCGCTGCTCAGCTGGCGAAACACGCTCACGCCACGGTGTTCAGCGGTTTGTTTTATCGCCAGGAGATTGCCCAATACTACCAAAGCCAAGGCATCCCTGAACCTTACACCTCAACCGCAAGACGCAAGCTTCTGCCGCTGGAGGAGGAGCAACGTTTGCTGGGGATGTATCAGGCGCAAGCTCCAGGTACTCCGATCTTCAGAAAGACTTCTTGCGGGGTTGCCTATGCTCACCAGCAGCCCGACTACAACGGTCATTTCGGGATCACCGAGTTGTGTGACACCTGCCCTACTGCTCAGTACTCCACGTGCAAAGCTGCCTGGAAGAAACCTGAACAGTCAGTGCTCAATAGCTTATGTCAGCGCATGGGAGCCGAAGGTGACCCTGTTATTACCGAGCGATCCATCATCGTTCGGGGTCTTGATGAACAGCGACGTTACTTCATGCAGCACACGCTGGGATATCAAGTGCACGATGCCGACAAGCCGCACCACTATGATCGCCATGGACGCGCGGAAGCGCATAGGAACATCTGATGACAGACACGGAGTTTCAGTGGCCCTCCGAGCCCATCGTAATCGTCGACGTTGAAGGAAATGGCCAGACGCCGCCTGACCTCGTGGAGCTCGCTATTGCCGGTTTCCCTGTCATCGAGGGAGCAGAGCCTTCCAGCTGGCTCATCAAGCCGCCGAATCCAATCACTTGGCAAGCCAAGCGTGTACATGGCATCGGCAACTCGAAAGTGAAGACTGCACCAGTTTGGGAGGAGCTGCGGGCCAGCGTCGAACAACATTTGCAGGGCAAATGGTTTGTCGCACACAACGCCTCAGTCGACTATGGCGTGATGAAGCGCTACCTGCCCGACTGGGCGCCAATTGGAGTGATCGATACCCTCAAGCTAGCACGCCATGTGTACCCAGATGCAGAAAGCCATAGCCTCTCATCACTGCTGGCCTTGACAGGTTTGGACGCTGAAGTCTCGGGTGAACTGCATCGCGCTGGAGAGGATGCACGAGTGACCGCCCTCCTCCTGAATCGCCTGATCAAGGACTCGCTCATCAAGAGCTGGATTGAAGTGTGCAAAATCGCCCAGCTCAAGATTCAAAAGGAGAAAGAAGCTTCGCCACCGGAACAAGGAAGCTTATGGTGAGCTCCGTTGTGATTGGGGTCGCCGGCACCCACTCAACCGGCAAATCAACCTTCTGTAATGAGCTGCGGACGGTACTTGAGTCGAAAGGAGTTCGCGTCGAAACCATTCCCTCCTTTGGGGCTCTTGCCGTGCAGCAAGGCATTCCACTGCTAACTCAACACACGTATGACTCGACGATGTGGTTCATCGAAAGGACGCTCGAGGCTGAGCAGGCAGCCCGTATTAACGCGGAAGTTGTACTTGTTGATCGCCCAATCATGGACGCGGTGGCGTACTGGAACGCTGCTGTTGAATATCGGGGCTGCGAAGTAGCGGCACATGAGCTGGAAGCGATCGGCGCCTTGATGACGGGTCATAGCCCCAACTATACGACCGTTCTTGCCACAAAACTTGAACCCTCAATTGCTCTCGGCCCTGGTCGAGACACAGATAGTCACTACAGGGCAGCAGTGGACACGCACCTTCATGAGCTTCTGGGTCGGCATTCAATCCATCACCAGGTTCTATCTCACGGCTTGCGCGAAGCGCTTCTTGCGCAAGTTACCGCCGACGTATTCCTACGCATGGGATTAGCATGACTTTGACTACACGCGGGATGCTGGCTGGGAAGTCGGTATGTCGCCTTGGTTTCGGCACCATGCGGCTGACAGGGCCAGGTATTTGGGGGCCGCCTGCCGACGAGAGCAACGCGATTCAAGTCCTCCGCTTGGCAGTCGCGTCAGGCGTTCAGCATATCGACACTGCCGATGCCTATGGCCCGCACGATGTCGAAACATTGATCCGCAAAGCTCTGCACCCCTTCGCGGATGATCTGGTCATTGCAACGAAAGGTGGGTTCACGCGCCAAGGCCCGGGCCAATGGACACCTTGCGGAGTACCAGCCTACCTGCGCCAGTGCGTTGAACTTAGCCTGCGCCGACTTGGCGTCGATGCCATCGACCTTTACTACCTGCACCGAATTGACCCAAACGTCCCGCTCGCCGATCAGGTCGGAGAGCTGGAGCAAATGCGCACGGAGGGTAAAATCAAAGCGCTGGGACTGTCCAAGGCGACCATCGCGCAAGCGGTGGAAGCATCGAAGATTGCTCCAATAGCTGCCATCCAGAATTCTTTCAGTTTGATCAATACCGACTCGGATGACGTTGTGCGATGGTGCGAGAGCAACCACGTTGCCTTCGTGCCCTATGCCCCCTTGGGAACTGGTCGATGCTTGGCAGTAGAAGGCTCTAGGGAACCAGCGAACCCGGCTCTAGCGCAGGACGCCCTCCGGTGGCTGCTGGATTACTCGCCCGCTATGTTCCCCATCCCAGGGACATCAAACGCCTCGCACCTGCTGGAGAACATGAGGGCCGCGGACGCAGACTAGACGACTAGCCACTCATCAACTGGGCTTGGATCAGCCTGAACAGTTCGGCCTGGTAAACCGCGTCATGGAGAGCGTCATGGTCACCTTTCTTGCGAGGGTTGACGATTTTGGCGATCTCACTGGAGCGGGTCTGCTCCCAGGTGCTGCGCGCGGCGCCGAAGTACATCGATTTGATATCCAGAGCCGCGATACCGAAAGGGTTTTCCCCCAGGAAGTAATGGAAGTAATGGTTCACAAATGCCCAGTCGAACGAGGCGTTGAAGCCGACAAATACGGCCCGCGTGCCCTCAGGTGCCACCTGTTCAACCCAAGCCTTGAATTGCTGCATGGCTTCGCGGGGATCTAGCCCTTCGGAACGAAGCTGCTCCAAAGACAACCCTGTAACCTCCAGCGCCTCCGGGACATATCGGTCACTGGTAGGTTTGAGGTAACAGGAGAACGTCTGGGTGTCATCAGATACAAGGCACGCCCCGATCGACAGCATGCTGTATTCCCCGGGGATAGGCCCTGATGCCTCGACATCCACGGAAATGAAAACTTCTGGTGTTGCAGTCATTAGCTACTCCTCGGCAATCAGTCATCGAGTCAGCCCGTTCGCAACTCGATTGCGGTGCGCGGCCGAGGTACATCAGCCGCGCAGGTGCAACAGCACTTACTTGTCTTCCATAACAGGCGAAGGACGCAGTGACTCAATGGAGTCCTTCAAGTCCTTGAACGTCAGCGCGCGATCCGGATAAGCCAGTGCGAGTGCTGCCGGATAGAGACGGGTGCGAAGGTCAGAGTACGTCCATGCCGGCCGCTCGCTACGCTCTCCGGTCAGCGCAGCCAGCTCTTGGAACTGCTTGTCGGTCAAGCGCAACCCCTGCAGATCCATCTCGAACAGGGCTTTGCGCTCATCAGCGTCGGGCCTGCGGAACTCTTCGACGATCGCTGCACGGCGCTGGAGCGCGGCGTCGACCACCGACAGTCGATTGGTACACAGGAACACGACCACTCGCCCCTTGTACTTACGCATCTCGTCCACGCCCTGGATAAGCGTGTTCACCGCAACCTTGTCTTCATGATGGCTCTGGCTTTGAGAGCGGGATGCAGCGATGGAGTCACCCTCATCAATCAGCAGAATCGCTCGCCGGTTTTTACCGGCCGCGTCCGCGACCTCCGCCCAAACTTGAGTCAGCAACGTGCCCATTTCACCCACACGCCCGCTACCGCGGACACGGTTGCTCAGTTTGAGCAGCACCGAATCTTCCGCCCCGGATTCGCGCACGATGCGATTGGCGATGCACTCGGCCATGGCCGTTTTGCCCGTACCAACGTCACCGTGGAAGATGACCAGTGGGTACTGATCTGCAACCAGGCTGCAGATCGGCAAAACACTTTGGTGGTAATCCTTGCTCCAAGCCCCTAGTTGGCCGACATCCAGTAACAGCCGGAGTTGGTTATAAACCCGGTCGTATCGCTTAGCGAATCCTAGGAGGCCTGCCTCACGCGCAGACAGTTCACCATCGGGCAGCACCGTTTCGGTATCAAAAACACTTACTTTGCTCATTGGCCGAAATCCTTGCGCTGTACACCGTAACCGTTGCTGGAATACTCGCGGCCTGGCTTTGAAGCCAGCGAGGCATGGCTGATGTCAGCCGTGGAGGGTGACCAGGTGCGCTTGAACTTAGGGGTCAGTTTTTCCTCAGCTGCAGAGTCGTAATGGTGGGTGTAGGACAACACAATACGCAGCCTTCCCTCTGGGCACCTTGGCCACAGGCTGTCACCAGGCCGCTCATTGCTCAACGTTCCCGACTCCGCGTCGATGGTGAAGCATGTTGCCTTCAACTCCTTTTTATCGCCGGAGAGAATGGTAACGTCCACCGATTTCAAGTAGCCGCCTTTGGCCAACAAATCAATATCATGAGCCCACTCCTTCGCGCGCTCCTCAGTAGCTGCGCCAGTGCTGGATGCGATCATCATCAAGTCCATCTTGACTCGCCGCATGACGGTCTCGATGTCTGCGACCGAGTAAGTTTCTGTCCGAGTAGCTGTCTGACTCATGCCGCGTCCTCCACGCTGAAGTTTTTACCGAACAGCTCTTTCCAAACGTCGAAGTCATCGTCGACAGACGCCAGGTATGCGGTCTCCCACGACGATTTGGCGAGCGCGACAATCTCCTTACGCTCCGCCTCGGTGATACGACTGGCAACGTTGTTGGCGTTGCACACTGGATCAAGGATGACGACAGCGTCATCGAAAGCCGGGATTACCCCAGTATTTTCGGGGAACTTGATCACTTCCTTTAACTGAGACTGAGCGATGTAGAGCAGGAAAGCGCGAAACCTCTCTTCCAGCGATCCCTCCTTGCCGTTGACCTCCAGCACGTGGGCCATGATGAGCTCGATGGCGAACGATTTGAGGGTACACTCCGTGTAGTTGCGCCACCGTTTGGCCAAGCGCACCAAGGTACGGAAATCGGCGTCTTCTTTCTTACGATCAGCGACGAATTTGATCTGGCAGGGGGCGCACGTCTCGACCTTCGACCCATCCACACGATCAAACTGCCAGCCGTAACCTTCTTTGTTTGGGTTGGCGATCACCGGGACGATGTCCACATCAAGCCCCGTGCCCTTGAAGGTCACCGTCGCTGCCTTACGCTGGATGACAAAATCGTCAACCGCCTTGTTTGGGTACATCTCGATCAGCGCGGCGTGGATCAAGTCGCTCAGGCTTTTGTAGGTCTCCTGGCTAACGCTTTTACCCGAGATGTAGAAGACCACATCCACATCGACGGGGTTGTCGCTGCTTTTGCGCAAGATGGTGTGCTTAGCGAAGGAGCCAGCCTTGACCACCCGTTCGATGGTGATCTTGTGCTGTTCGCGAATCTTGCTCCGCAGCGCTTTGATCAGCCTGTCGACCTGGGCGTTGTATATCTCCCGTTTATCCTTGGGCAGGCGCAGCACGTTACTGTCGTAGCGTCGAATCTCAGCGTTATTCAATGGCATGACACTTAGCCTCGATGATTTGAGCCAGCCACCACCTACCGTACGCCTCCCCATGAGCCGGCCAGCCAGGTGACAGCAGGTGCCAGGGCACCTATTTAACGGCGGCGCATGCGTGGAATTGGAGCCGGAGCCTCTAGGTTTCCGGGAAGACCGATTGCCATCTACAGGTTGCTCGCGTAGCCTAACTATACGACTACTTTTTAGATGTAGTCTAGTTTTTATACGCACAGAGGCAACCATGATGACTGATGAACCCAATGCGCCGGGCAACAGCCCAGCTTCACCTGCACGCCCAGGCGCGCGCTGGGGTCAAGAGCGTCGTTTAGAATTTATTGACTACCGACTCAGGTGGGACGGGCAGATCAACCGAAGCGATCTGACTGATTTTTTTGGAATTTCCGTACCGCAGGCATCTATCGACCTTTCCGAGTACGCGCGCTTGGCGTCGCATAATCTTGAGTACGACAACCGCACTCGTGTCTACCGATCCACCGCGGCCTTCTCACCGGTTTTCGCCTCAAGCGCATTGGATCGCTACCTGGACGACCTGCTCAGAATCGCGATCCAGCCTGACATCCCATACGGAAGCTTTCTGGGTTGGCACGCGCCTGTAGCGACAGTGCCCCGCCCTGGACGACGCCTGGATGCAGATACTGTCGGTCTGGTGCTGAGAGCGATTCGTCAGCACCATGCCCTTTTCGTGACGTACAGCTCGCTATCGACTCCGGAACCGACTGATAGGAAGTTGACGCCTCATGCGCTTGTTCAGGATGGCGCGCGTTGGCATTTCCGAGCGTTCTGCCACACCAAGCATGAGTTTCGAGATTTCTCGCTGTCCCGAGTGATCACGGCCCGCGACGCTGGCCCTGATGAGGATCGAGCTGCTGGGGATACTCAGTGGCACACCATCGTGGATCTCGTTATCGGCGCCAATCCTCGCTTAAAGCCGCATCAGAAAAGGGTCATCGAGTGGGACTATGCCATGGAAAACGGCGAGATCACCTTGCAGTGCCGGCAGGCTCTGACGTTCTACTTGCTGTACCAGTTGAACCTGCAGGAGGAGAAGCCTGAGAACTCTCCCCTGCGGCAGCAGCTGACCCTTAAGAACCGCAAAAAAATAGAGCATCTGCTACCGCCGCTGAGCTGACTAAACGAGCAAGATGCCTGCCCCAACACTTATCAGCACTAGGAGCCTCTGGATGGCCAGCTTAGAAAAACAGTGCTTCCTGATCGCAGGGAGCATTTCGAAATCAACGGATCGAACACAGGTCGGACGGGCGCATCAGCTGGTTCGCGGCCTGACGAAAGCAGCGCTGGCTGAAAAGGCTTCACTGGTTGTCTATCTCAGCGGCGAGCCGAAGAATGAGCACGGCGACTCCATGGTATTCGATTGGACGATTGCCCGTGAAGTGGAGCAGTTGAGCACCCAGTTGGACGTTAAGGGCAGGCTGCACATCGTCACATCCCAGCGCTCCTTGTACAGCAAGATGGATGACGAAGGTCGTGAGTTGGTCAGCCGCCTGGTTGGCCAAGACATCGCCCAGATTGAATACGTAGATGACGACGTCGTCACGGGTGGAAATATTCGCGACGCGCAGCTGGATCTGGCGACAGCCATGATTGCCATCAGTGGAGGCAAAGGCGTTCTCGACCGTGCCCAACGCGCGCTCAAGCTTAAGCTTCCAGTTTTTCCTTTTGACATTGATGTCGGGGCATTCTGCGATGATGGCCCGGGTGCCCCCCTGCTCCACCGGCAGTTCACCCAAAATCCAGCCGCCTACCTGCCTCATACCGGGGAGAGCGTTCGTCGCAAGATGCTTGGGCTATCAGCTCAACATACCCTGGGTGACCTCCAGCCACTGGCCGACAAAACCATTCAGCTCTTCGTTGATGAATTTGCGGCGAAGGACGCGGCAGCGTCCCCGGATGTCCTGGTGCTGACAGCGTTGCCTGTCGAACTGGCCGCAGCTAAGCATGCCCTTGGCATCGATGAAGACGATTACGGTTTTCAGAGCGAGCATGGCATCCATGTCTGGCGAGTCAAGGTTGAAGGCCGGAACGGCCCTCTCACCTGTGTTGTAGCGTCGTTCAACGGTGCCGGAAATACCCAGGCATCAGCAGTGACATCAATGCTCATTTCCGAATTCCGACCCCATGCGGTGTTCATGATGGGCATCGCTGCCGGGATGCGATCGAAATTGAAGCTCGGCGATGTGATCTTGTCCGAGCGCGTAGTTGCTTATGAAGGTGCTGCCGCGCTTTCGGGCGGTGTCATGGTTGCGAGGCCAGACATGTCCAAGCCCGAGTTCAGAACCCAACAAGACATGGGGGCTTACCTTGCCCGCGGCTCCCGCTTAGCACGCCTAGCACGACACGCTGAGTCCGTAGGACTGGTGTTCCCGCCTTCATCAGCCGCCGGCGAAGTGTCAACGGCCCTGAACCCAACACTCACCACGATTGCGGCAGGCGAAAAGCTCGTACGCGATGAGCAGCTCTTCAAGAAAATGCAGGAGCTGCATGGCAAGGTGTGTGTCGCTGAGATGGAGGCCCACGGTGTATTTGAAGCCTGCTCTAGACATGAAGTCCCCGCTCTGGTGATTCGAGGGATCAGTGACCATGGTGACCACCTCAAGGACGATGCACTTCATTATGTGGCATCGATGGCCGCGGCAGTCGTGACTGCTGACTACATCGCTCATGGGCTTATCTTGCACCGCAAATAGGTCGATTTGCGATTGGCTGGAGATGCAGCAAGTCGTCACCAGCCACCGTCGCTGCCACCGACCGACACGGATCTGACTACTCTTAGATAAGCCGATGCTCGTGCAGAAACCTCACCTCCCCGCTGAAATTTAGGAATGTGCATGACCGCTGCCATCAGTGATTCAACAGCCCAAATCGCGTTTTCAATGTTTGAGAACAAAGGCGTCTACGCAGTGCTTCTTGGCTCGGGCGTATCACGCTCGGCGGGCATACCGACCGGCTGGGAAATCACCATGGAGCTGGTGAAACGATGGGGTATAGCGTCTGGTGCCGGCGAACAGGAAGATTGGCTCGCGTGGTACGTAGGTCAAACAGGAGAGCAGCCCAATTACTCCACGTTGCTCGAACGCCTGGCGACAACCCAGACTGAACGGCGAGCGATCATTCAAGGCTTTCTGGAACCTAGCGAAGACGAGTTAGAGGATGGCCTTAAACTGCCTACCCCCGCACATCGAGCGATCGCTGCGATGGTCAAAGCGGGTCATGTACGCGTGATCATCACGACGAACTTCGACCGACTCATGGAAAATGCGCTGCGCGATGTCGGCGTTGAGCCAACTGTCGTCAGCTCAGAAGACACCCTCGCAGGAGCGGAGCCACTCACTCATGCGTCCTGCTACATCCTGAAGATCCATGGTGATTACAAGGATGCCAGGATCCTCAATACCGATGGGGAGCTGGGCAAGTACCCGCCAGCGTTCAATACGTTGCTTGACCGCATCATCGATGAGTTTGGGCTGATCGTCGCGGGCTGGTCAGGTGAGTGGGATCATGCGCTGAGGGCGGCGTTTTTGAGGGCGCCCTCCCGTCGCTACCCGACCTACTGGCTTTCGCGAGGAAAATTGAGCGAGCGTGGCCAAGAGCTCATCATTCAGCGGCGCGCCAACGTCGTGACGGGCCTGGATGCCGACACCTTCTTCGATGGGCTGAACCTCAAACTGGAAACCATCCAGCAATCCCGCCTGCAGAACCCTGCCGGCATCGAGCTGACTCTCGCTATGGCCAAACGCTTTATGGCCAGACCCGAACACAGGATTCAGCTCGATGATTTAGTGACCAGCCAGGCTCATCAAGCGATCAGCCATCTGGCTCCTCTCTTCGCAGAACGACCTCAGGGCAGCACGTCCAAGGATTTTACCGACCTGGTTGAGATCTACGAAGCGGCCATCGAGCCACTAGCACGCCTTTGTGCAGTGTTAGGGCGATGGGGTGCAGGTGTTGAGCATACGATCGTTTTGGATGCGATCAAGGGCCTGCACGCTGCGTCTCAGGTCGAGCAGTCAGGGTGGGTAGCTGGACTTGCATTGAAGAGTTACCCGATAGCACTTGTTACCTATGCGTATGGCATGGGACTTGTGCGGGCCAATCGCCTGAGCGAGCTAAACGAGCTGTTTAACACGACACTTATCAACCGGCGCGAAATGCCTTTCCCTGTGGGACTTGATCTATCACCGTTCTACGTTGAGGGAGTCAATGGCCTGTTTGAATTATGGAAGAGCTTCGAAGACCAAAGTAGAGCTCTTACTCCCTTGTGCAACCGACTCCATGACCGTCTTACGCCTCGGTGGGCGCCTGACTTCGCAGGTCTGCAGGATCACGGGCTGCTTTACGAACGGTTTGAGTTTTTCAGTTTCCTGTTCTTCTGCGAGCAACGCGGAGTCAGTGAAGAATCACTCGCGGATGCGGTGAAAAACCACGGTTTCAAGAAAATCGCATTGGGCCGGCTTTCCTGGCATTCAGAGACCATCAACCGCTTCGCTCACGAATATGCGACCGAAGAGTACAGGGCCCCGCTGCTGGCAGCAGGGTTCGCACTTGGGTCGCAAAGCTACCTGGAGCAAATGCTTGAAGGACTGAAGCGGCTGTCCAGGTACTGACGCCTCACGCATTCCAATTAATGCAAATACGATTCAAATGGGGTACATGCGTTTGCTGGTGAAAACCCAGGACAAGTTTGGATTCTGGCAGCGGGCATCGAGGGAGGTGATTTATGCGTTCTTCATCGGGTCACTGCCACTCCTGGCCACCACCTCACCAGAAGAGGTGAGCGTTTTGGTGACCGCGCTACTGACCGCACCCGAGCTCATGGCTTACTACGTGTACCTGCTCATAGCATTCGCTATCGTCAGCATCTTCACGCTTAGGGTGACGTTTCGATCCTTTCACCTCATTGGAAGGTCGCGGGAAGTGCACACGTTCTTCATCAACGTAGGAGGTAGCTTGCTGACTGCCTGTAGGGCTGCGTTGGGGGCGATGATTGGTGATCTGCTTGTATGGTGATACCGAGCAGTTGATGACGTGAGTGCAGGAGGAGTACATGCAGTGATCAACTACGCCTCCTTGACCCTGATGTTCTGCATTGGCCTTGCGTGGACAGATGAGACCCTCAGAGACCCGCATACCGTTAGTAGCTACAAATGATGGTGGCTGCCAGCAACTCCAGCACAAATGCCTGGCGCGCGGTCATCACGTGGGTTAACCCAACGGCAGACTGAGAAGCTCTGATGACCAAAAACCTCTGTCCCTGCAAGCCCGAGTTTTCGGCCAATGGCTACTGTTTGGCCTGCGACGGTACCAAAATCAAGAATGCTAACAGAGAGAAAACGCTGAATAGCAATCTGCTCCGGCGCATTCCTAGCTGGGAGGAATACCTGAGCTTTGATGGCGCCCATTGCCACCAGCTATGGGCGAAGCTTGATGATCATTGGCGATGCCCGTGCTGCGAACGGACACGATACCAATTGCTACGTTGGACGATGCTTTACCCGAACAAACCGCATAGGCGAGAAGGCTGGGCTGTAGGTCTCCATACTCACCATGACCATGGAACCGACCCTTACGTACGAAAACCGCTTCCTGGAGAACCTCATCGGATCACCACATTTGCTCCCGTCATCATCTGCGAGCAATGCAACAGTGCTGACGGCACGGTTAAGAGACGCCTAGGCCTTCCACATTCCTTTACATTTGCGCCACTTGAGATCCGTCAGTTCGTGTGGCCAACGCCTCACGGCAAGCACATCATTCATTACGAGCGAGCCAAAATGATCTACGACCATGTCACGACTCGAGCACCGTTGTTTTTTGGCTAACAGGTTCAACTGAAGGGCATCCAATCAGCAGTCAAACCAAGCCCACGTCTGTACTTCGCAGCCAAGCTGCCCGTAAGATTGACGTCGCACCTATCCGAGTAGGAGTGACCCTTTTGCCGAACGTGTTCTTTTCTTATTGCCATGCTGACGAAGCGCTGCGCGACCAGCTGGAAAAGCAGCTTTCGATGCTCAAGCGCCAAGGCGTCATTGAGACTTGGCACGACCGCAGAATCGGAGCAGGTCAAGAGATCGATGTTGCCATTGATGATCACATCAACAGCGACGAAATTATCCTGTTGCTGGTAAGCCCCGATTTCATCGCTTCCGACTATTGCTACAACATCGAGATGGCTCGCGCGATGGAGCGCCATGCCGCTAAAGAAGCGACTGTCATTCCTGTGATTCTTCGCCCATGCGATTGGCATCATGCCCCCTTCGGCAAGCTGCTTGGTACGCCCCAAGATGGTAAGCCAGTGACCCTCTGGCCTGATCGGGACGAAGCATTTTTGCAGGTTGCGAAGGAGGTTCGGAAGGCCGCCGAGCGACGCAGCCGTGGCCAACCGAACACTGCTCCGCGAGCTGAACGCAACGATTTCAATGGAGGTTCAGCGCCCTCCCTTATCGCCCCGGCTGGCCCTAGGTCGAGTAACCTTCGAATGGCTAAGAGCTTCACCCAGCTGGACAAAGACCGCTTCTTGCTCGACAGCTTCGAGTACATCGCCCGCTATTTCGAGAACTCGTTGCTGGAGCTCCAAGCGCGCAACTCAGGGTATGAAGGGGTGTTCCGTCGGATAGATGCAAATCGCTTTTCTGCGAATATCTACAAGGACGGCCACGACGTTGCAAAAGCGGCAGTGTTTACCGGCGGCCAGGGCCAGATGGGCGCCGGTATCTACTACAGCCATGGAGACTCGTTTGGCGGCGGCTCGTACAACGAGGCGCTCACCGTAAATACGGACGACCAATCCATGTACCTGAAGACCTTCGGCATGGCGTTCCACACTCGGCAAGACCAGAAGCTTTCCCAAGAAGGCGGTGCCGAGACGCTTTGGGGCCTTCTCATCGCACCGCTACAACGCAATCGGTAAATCATTGCTGGGTGCGAATTAGCCAGAACCCAGGGGGCACCTGGCCTTGACGCTAAATAGAGACATCAATCAAGCAAGCCCCACTCTCTCAAAAAATAGCGTTTCATCCCAGCAAACGGCTTATCGTCCGAAGCATGCAATCGAACACGCGCCAGCAGATCTTTTCTTTTTTCAACAGTAAAGTTTGCACCCTGAAAAACAAGCGCTAAAGTTTCAAGCTCATAATACGCATTCCACCTGAGCCTTAGTAACTCTTCTCTATTCAGCCCCAACATATCAACAGCTGCATCCACTACCCTAGTTGATCTCGCAGTAGAATTTGATACCAACCATACTTCCTTTGTGGCCGGCTTCGGGTCCCACGAAAAGTCCAGCTCCGGATCGTTCAAGTAGGGATTTAGAAGATTCGCATCTTCGACCAAAAACAACCCAGACACATCTAGATCACTCGAAGTCACCGGATCAGGACAAAGACTTTTTATCAACTGGGCAAGCGCATTAGAGTCAGTTGGCAAAATAGGCGGGACTACTGGAGAGGGAAGTTTAGGCCCGGAAACAAAAAAATTATCCCCCTTATAGACCTGATTGCACACCTGACAGCTGAACGTATAGTTATCATAACAATAAGCCAACCACCAATACTCACTTTTCGGCCGAAAATGCTCGACATCACCATGAGCTACAACCGCTGTATCCGCCTCACAATATGCACATTTACTGTGAGACTCTTTTTTTAATTGCGGCTTGGCCTTACGCCAAACCTGACGGTTCTTGAACTTAAAACTTACTTTCCCAGTAGCGCCATCCGAATAATAATAACCCAGTAACTTGCTCAATTTTTTCTGGAGGTATGACCCCGTATAACCTTCCAGTCCTTTTCTGGTTCTAATGCGGACAATTTTAATCATCCCTAGCCCTCCAGGCTTTTAACAACCGCCCGTATTTTTGAGGCAGATACAGAGGGACGCTTTTTGCCACGACTGATAGACGAGCTTATTTGATCCAGAAGTTGTTTTTGAGCCAGCGCGTACTCAGGGATCACATCCCAATCCGGAGCATCCTTCAGAACCTTTTCCATTCGATGAAGCTGTTGTTGCTCGACAGTGCTTAAGGGGGCGGATCTGGCACTCAGTTCCCGAACCACAGTGCGGGCTTTTTCCACCTCCACGGAATCCAAAGTTTCCAATCCGAACATGGGGCTCATTAGCAACTGGTGCAGCATCATTTTTCGAGGTTCACCCTGGAACGGAACCAAACAGGGGGCATTGGTTTGCCCGTCTCGACGAATCACATAGAGCTCACCTTCCCCGCTTTGTTGAGCTGTCAACGCTGAGTGTGTCGTAGCAATGAACTGGAAATTTGGCAACGTCGTGGAAAGAAAATCCACCAGACGACGACGCCACACTGGATGGAGATGCAGATCCAGCTCATCAATGAGCAACACCCCCCGAGCTAGTAGGGGATCTTTCCGATCGGGAAAAGCTTCAGTCACTCTAAAAAGAAGATCCCCGCACCACGCAGCCATGTTCTGATATCCATCAGATAGCTGACTCAAAGGTACTTCACCGTCTACAGTTTTAAAAATAATTTGCCTCAGGTCTCTATCAATACGCGCAAATTCCATACCTGGAAGGAGTTGATTCAATGCCTGGCTCACCGCACCAATTGATTTTCTACCTTTGCGATAGTCAAGATCCATTGCCCATTGTTCCAAGGATATAAGCGAGGCGTCAGGAGAAAACATAGTAGCCAAGCCTTGGGCGCGAGGATTACGTGATCGCTCCTCAGGAAAAGTTGATCTAGAATTTGCCAAAGTTGGTCTTCGTGAAACGCCGTAACCGAGCACAAAATAATTTCGCTCTGCCTTAAACAAGGCATTATCCAACGCCTCTAGAGACGTATGATTCCGATTGAAAATACTTCGAATTCCATCACCTCGGTGAATCTCTAAAGCAATTTCACGAACCTCACCTTTCGCGGTAACTAATGTGCCTTCAATTTTGCACTTTTTGGCACCATTACGGATCCAGATGTCTGGCTCACCCAAAAGCTCTGGCAAAGCATCACTCCCGGAAAGTAGTAATGCGATAGCACGTAGCACAGAGCTCTTTCCGCACCCGTTTTCACCCAACAAAAGAGTCCAACGCCTTGCTTTACTTCTAGGCGATCGAAAGTCAAGCTCGATAGACTTTATTGAGCGTAC
Source organism: Pseudomonas sp. JDS08PS003 (assembly GCF_045013505.1). NCBI lineage: Bacteria > Pseudomonadati > Pseudomonadota > Gammaproteobacteria > Pseudomonadales > Pseudomonadaceae > Pseudomonas > Pseudomonas sp. JDS08PS003. The sequence goes on along the minus strand of NZ_CP120724.1, from coordinate 3,375,517 downwards.
ATCTTGAAGTGCAACTCGTACTAAAAACATCTGTCCCCCTTCCAGTGCGTGCCTCTTCAGTTTACACAAGTTTCAACTGACTCATTGAGCATTTCATGATAGCCGCTTTGGACTCTCACTCTCGCACAACGGAACACATAGCTTTCTGTTGACAGTGTACCAGTACAATCAGCGCGCGCCTCTCCGAATCGTCCTCCACAAGCCGATGACTAACAGATGCTCAATGGCGTGTTCTGGATGTTTTGCTCCGGTGCGACCTGGCGAGACATGCCTGAGCGATACGGCCCTTGGTCTACTGTTTATCAGCGGTTTAGACACTGGTGTAGCCAGGGCATCTTCGACAAGATGCTCAAGCGCCTACACGTCAAACTCAACACTCAAGGTCTGATCGACCTGGACACCTAGTGTATTGACTCAACGGCATTCAACTAGGTCGAAAACACAATCAGGCCATGGGCGCTTGGGTCTTCGAACTGGCTCTTCGCAGGATCACTGCGCAGTGGTAAACGGGCGGCGGCGATCATGAGCCTGATCCAGTCGGCGCGCATGAGTGGGCACCCCTACCACCTTGGTATTCCCCCCGGGGATCCCCCAGTAGTCGTTGAGCTTTTTTAGCAGCACCAGCAACACGGCTGTTTCGGCCAGCGCCTTCTCTTTGCGATGAAGTTCGCTCTCAAGCTGCTGGATACGTTTCTTGTCCTTGCGTATCTGCTCGCGCTCTTCCTTGCTCAGGACTTTCTCGGGCTGCATGCCGCGGATGAAGGACTGCCTGTTGGCGCTGATGCGATTTTGACGCAGGCTACCGGAATTCATTGACCCACCCGAGTATTCAAGAAATGATTACCTTGCGGGTGATTTCGGAGGCTGCGTGTGGCTCAGTCAAAATCAGCAACCTGGGTCAAAATCGCATCAGCGCCGACACTCTAGGCAGCTTGGGTTTCTGATCCAGTACACGGAGGCGCGCTGAATACCAGCCACTGCCATACTGGAGCCCGTCGGAGATCGCCATTCGCGATCACTAGCCTAGTCGGTGCAAATGGGGGCAAAACTGGGGGCACAATTCGATTTTTTCTGGCTATAACTACCGTTTTAGAGCCTAGTCAAAATGTTCTTCGGCGATCCGGACAGTCTTTGATCGAGCCCCAAAAAATTCAATAAATTATTTTAAAAACAATAACCTACCGAATAATTTTACTCCCTGACCGTCCGTCAAATTCCGCTGGTTTGAGAGATGTTTGGAGCATGAGTGGGGGCAAACTCTAGCTTCTTGGAAGGGATGCCCCCAAAGGAGAAGTCAGCGGACCTAGCCCTTGGCTATGTAATATGAGTTGACGAACTTTGCCGTGTGTTGCACGGACTGACGTATATCCGGCTTGGCTAATCCATGCCTGTTGGCAAATTGCTCAACCGCCGCCGTGTCAAAACGAGTGGTCTGGATAAAGTCCAAGGCTTCGGGTTTGGTATTCATAAAGCGCGCGACGAGAGGAATGCTCAGTAGCAACTTCAGCAATCGAAGCGAAATGTGATGCCTGGGAGGCTTTAAGCCCAAAGGCTGTGCCACCTGTACCAGGAGTTCTCGCAAGTTGGGCGTTTGCTCATCCAGCGCCAGCAGTTCCTGGCCCGCCATGGCAGGATCAAAAGCACACACCGCCGTCAGCTCAACCAGGTAATCCACAGTGACCAGTGGCAGCCAGTGCTTGGCGGTACCGGGCACTGCAGTCAGCTTTCCCTGCACCAGGTTGCGTATCAGCTCCACCAGCGGCTGGCCGTCAAGGATATGCCCCGTGCGGCTGTGGCCACACACTGTCGAGGGGTGTACAACGGTAATCTCCCCGCCCTTGGCGGACATGAGCTCCAGGGTCGCAAAATGCGCCTCCAGCTTGCTCGCCTCGTAACCACCTACACGCCGGTAGACGGCTGGCCAATCTGTCCGCTCCGGATAACGAGGATCAATTCCGATGCGTTGCAGATGTTGATGATTTTTCAGCATGTAGCCGCCGATCATCACCAAGCGGCTGTTTTGCTCAGCCGCCAACAGCGCCACCCGCTTTGCCCCTTCTACGTTCACCGCACGAGACTGCTCCAAGGAAAGCCCCCAGGCGAAGTGGGCGCCTAGGTGGAATACGACGCTGGCGTGCCTTAGCACTTCTCGGTCAGCAGGACTCAGCCCGAGGCTGTCCCGTTCAAGATCGCCAGCTACGGCAAATACCCGGCTTGCGCTCCCTCCCAAATTTTCAACTTGCTCCCGCAACGCAGTTAGTCGCTCTGGGCGACGCATCAACACCCGAACGGTGTGACCTTTTGCACTCAGGTACGCCACCAAATGTTGACCGATGAAGCCGGTTCCCCCTGTGACAAAGCACTCCACGCTCATTTCTCCGCTCCTAGTTAAGGTAAGAAATCAAGCGTAAACTATCGACCCAACTCTACAGTCAAGGGGTGTTTTCATGAAAATCGGCGAACTCGAGGCCCGCAGCGGCGCCAGCCGCCATACACTGCGTTACTACGAGCAAATCGGCCTGATCTCACCGCAGCGGCGAAGTAACAACTATCGCGTTTACACGCCACAGACGCTGCAGGATCTGGACTTTATCCAGCGCGCACAAAGCATGGGGTTTTCCCTGGGAGAAATAGGCGAGATTCTGGATGCGCAGCGCAACAAGCTGATCGATTGTGCTGACGGCGCCAAGCTAATTGAAAAGAAGATGGCGCAGATCAAACAGAAAATCGCCAACCTTCAAAGCATTTATCGGTATTTGGATCAAGAGCGTGCAAACCTCGAAGCCAGTGCCGCCAGACAACTAGAGCTTCAGCAACTGAACAACTCTTCCAACTGAACTTTCAGAGAGAGTCCGGAGCGACTCAACGCTCTGGACAGTGATAGACATTGCCTGAAAGAGTCACGTTGGTTTGCTCCAATCGATTATCCGAGCCGGTTTGCCCGGCACGCTGAGTGAGAAGATAAACCCTGTTACCCCCCATTGCCGCTGCTTTGTTTTTGAGGTCATTGCGCGCCCCGGTCTCCAGATCGGCATTACCAGTGATACTGCCCAATAAAAAGTTGCCCTGACTACCCGTGACATCACCCAGGAACTGGCACTCTCGCCCCGGTTCATTGTGGGTGATGCGCACGTTGTTGGCGCCCGGTCCGGCAACGGAGGTGGGCGCGCAACCCATCAGGCCAAACAGCGACGCGCACAGACCAATGCCCGCGAGAGTATGGGGGAGATACATCTACATGATTCCTTTCGTACGATTAGAGCGATGCCCTTAAGGGATAAATTGTCAGGGCGGTAGGGCGCGCAGTATCAAGCTTTAGTCAAACTGCAGGTGTATTAATCAGTAAATGTATGGTCTAAAAATGTAAAAACTGGCCCACAGACGTCTTATCAAGAGCCTGGCAACGACTCGCCACCAGCAACTTAACCAAGCACCATCTAGTGACTTGCCAATCTACCTGCATAGTTTGCTAACAGGACTCACGTTCAACCAAGGGGCATTCCACCCGCTGAATCCCGGGTTCGCTCCTGCGTTCAATGATGTATTGGGCAGAGCGTCGTCCCATTTCGTAATATGGCAACTGCACAGTACTGAGCGGCGGGTAGAACAGCTCTGCAACACCGATCATGTTGTCATACCCCAGAACCGCCACTTGGTTTGGAATACGCAGACCACGACTTAGCAAGTACTGGTAAGCCACCAAAGCGATACGGTCGTTACCACAGATAAGAAGATCGAACGCTGGCGTTCCTTGCGACTCTCGCAATTGCCCCTCCAGCACAGCAATCGTTTCCTGATAGGCGTCATCCTGCGACAGGCTGTATTGAGGAACATCGGCCACGGATATTCCGGCCTCGACAAGGGCGCGACACAAGCCCAGCTGGCGCTGCTCCCAGGCCAGACTGGTTTGCGGCAGGTTGATACACAGCGGACTCCGGTAGCCGCGTTTGAGCGCGTGTTGCACCGCTTGATACTGGCCGTCTGCATCGTCAGGCACATAACAGGCCACCCCGGGGTCCAGGCTCATGCAGTTGCTCAGCACCAGCGGCAGGCTGCGCAACACCGTGGGGATCTCCACGGTGCGCAACTGCATGGCGCTGAAGATGATTCCGTCAGGCTGGTGGGACAGCATCAGGTCGATGGTCTGCTGGCTCGGCGGCACTTCGAACACGTTGAGGATGAAGACATTCCAGCCGTGTTCCCGGGCGGTGCGCTCCATGGACAGGAGCATTTCCACAGCGAAGGGCGTAGTGGCGGTATCCAACGCGAAGACGCCAATGGTCTTGCCTCCGGAGGCGCCGCCGCGGATCTTTCGGGCAGAAAGGCTGGGGACATAACCCAGGGTCTCAACCGCTTGCAGAACTTTCGCCAGGGTTTCCTGATTGACCTTTTCCGGGGTATTGAGCGCCCTGGACACGGTCATGAAGGAAACCCCTGCCAGGCGCGCGACATCTTTAACTGAGGCCATTCGCAGGTGCCAATGCTTGTATGGCCGGGCATCATGTCATGCTTGGCAAAAGCATGACAACACGCCACCGGACGCCGCGCCAACCGTAGCCAATCACCGGGGTCAGAGGCGCAGATCGGCCAGGTGCCAGACCGACGCGTCACCAAACCCACCGCAGCCATTGACCGCAAACGCCCTGACCGCCTGACTGTCGGAGCGAGGATAGATCCGACTGCTCAAGCTATAGGCGCCGTCATCGACAAACACCTCGATGGAGGAGCGATCCAGAAAAATCCGCAAGTCTATCCGGGTTTGGCCCTTGGCTATCGGCACGCTGCGCGCACCGCTGACACCCGCTCCCGAGTGTTGCCTGTCCAGCACCAGACGGCGCGCCATTGCATCGAAGTACACCAGGGTCCGCTCTTGCTGATCCTCACTGCAACGCAGCGCCAGCCCAAAACGCTCAGCCGTGCTGCCAGCCAGATCCAGGGTCAGTTCCAATTCCAACAGCGTACCTTGCTCATCGAGTAGGCAACTGCCGGATTCGACCACGCCGATCGCCAGTGTCCGGTGTGACTGGCGTAGCGCCGTCAGTTCGCGGGCCGGCCGCATGCGTAGCCGTTCGCCATTGCGGCTCAGTTCACGAGGCAGCGTCAGCGCACCACACCAGTGTTGCGCCTGACTCGGCATCGGGCTCTCCCACATGTCCATCCAGGCCCACAACAGGCGGCGCCCGTCCGGCGCCAGCAAGGTCTGCGCCGCATAGAAATCGTGACCATGATCCAGTTCACGCAGCTCACCGCACTCGCTGAAGTACCCGCGATCGTCCAGCAGGCCCATCCGATAGCTGTTCTGGAATTTGTTCCAGTTGTCATAACCGCTGGGCTTCAGGCCTTGAGGCGAATAGAGAAACACATCGTTGCCATCCAGTTCGAACAGGTCAGGACATTCCCACATATAGCCGTCCGACTCGCGTCGCCCCTGCAGTGCGCACCTGAGGTACGTCCAGTGATACAGGTCGTCGGAGCGATAGAGCAGGAGCTGGGGGTCGTCGCCTTGACGAGCGCCAAGGGCCATCCACCACTGCTCTGCTCGCCGCCATACCTTGGGGTCGCGAAAATGCATGATGCCCGGCTCCGGCGCCGCATCGATCACCGGCCCGTGCTTATTGAACGCAACCCCATCGGTGCTGCTGGCCAGGCACTGGACCTGACGAATGCTCCGCTCGTCACCCGGCGCACCCAGCCAGGTATGCCCGGTGTAGATCAGATACAGCCTGTCGTCCGCGACCACCGCAGACCCTGAAAAGCAGCCGTCGCGGTCATAGTCCTCGCCAGGCGCCAACGCGATGGGCAGATGCTCCCAGTGCACCAGATCGCGGCTCTTGGCATGCCCCCAGTGCATCGGTCCCCACTGCGCCGAATAGGGATGATGCTGGTAGAACACATGGTACTCGCCGCGAAAATAAACCAGACCGTTGGGGTCATTCATCCACCCTGCCGGCGGCGCGAGATGATAGGCAAGGCGATAGTCATTACCCCGCCCAGGCAGCTTTTTTTCGATAGCGCGATGCGCTTGCTCTAACAGTGCAGCGTGCATGGCTGGTTCCTGTCTAGGGTTCATAACGAGGGGCAGATTGCGCGATGGCGGGGAGTTCCCGCGAATCGCCAGCCCCGACTTGAGAGGCGTCACGCACAGGGTCCTTGCGCAACAAGCTCCATGAAAGCAGCAGGCAGGCGCCGACCAGGCCGGCCATCAGCACGTAGACGCTGGAGAAACCGAAATGGTCGTAGCCGTAGCCCACCAGCGGTGATAGCAGCATGGCGGTCAATTGCTGGGCGAACTGGAATCCCACCAGGTAGATCGAGGCGGACAGTCGAGAGTCGAAGTTGAGCGAAATGTATTTGAATATCGAGACCAGCAAGATCGGCACCTCCAAGGCGTGCAACATCTTGCAGGCGGCGATCGCCCAGGCCTCCGTTGCCAGCCCGGAGCCAAGGATGCGTACGAACATGATGCTGCCGGCCAGGATCAGCCCGTATTTGGCGCCTGTGCGGCTGACCACCCAGGGTGCAAACAGCATCAGGACCGCCTCGACAAGCACCTGAGACGAGTTCAGGTAGCCATAGGCGCGGGTCCCCTCCTCCGGGGTCGGGAAAAACGAGGAGAAATACACCGGAAACTGTTGTTCGTAGATCATGTAGATCCCGCACACCCCCGTCAGGTAAAGGCTGAACGCCCAGAATCGCGGGAGGGCCAGCAACTTCCAGAGATCGTTCAGGCGCACGGGTTGGGCAGCTGTGTCAGCTTGGGCCGCCGGCTGGCTCAACCGGTCAAGGTCCAGACGGAACAGGATCACCAGGAACACGACGCCGGCGACGCTGCTCATGTAAAACGCAATGTCAGGATCAATGTTGAACACCACGCCGACCGCGCCTGTCGCACTGGCCCAGCCCAACGACCCCCACATTCTGGTGGTGCCAAACTCGAATCCTGCATGACGTGACAAGCGCTCCGTGTAGGACTCGATCACCCCCACGCCTGCCAGCATCGCCAGCGCCAGGAATGCCGCACCGACCAACGCGCCGAGCACCACGTTCTGCGCCAACAGGCCGGCGTAGACATAAATTGCAAACGGGGCTGCGGCACACAGCAGGATGCCGATCCATACCAGAAGTTTTTTGGACAACCCGAGGCGGTCTTGAAGAGCGCCGTAGAAGGGCTGAACCAGCAGTGCCGCAATGGCGTTGGCGGCGAAAATGAAGCCGGTTTCCGTGCCATTCAAGCCAATGACTCGATGCAGCCAGATAGAGAACAGCGAATAGCTCGATGACCACGAGAAGAAGAAGAAAAACAATAAACCACTGATAAGCCAGTACTCGCGTTTGGCGGCAATCTGCATGTGACGACCCTCTTGTTTTTATTTAGGTTAACGTTAACATCGCAACACATTACGCGTCTTCAAACGCCTCGCTGTCAAGTGGAGTCCGCTGCAAAAAGGCGCTCAATGCGCCCTGCATGACCCGCAGAAGGTCCCTGCCCGACTGAAGCCCGCGAGCCGTTCGAAAGATGTCTGCAATGCCCGAATACAAAAACAAGAGGGTTAACTATGCGTTCTGCGGTGTGCCGGCCCTGGGCTGGCTTTTCTCTGTTCGTGCTGTCCACTCAACTGTTCGCCGCACCCGCGCAAAGCATCGAGGAGCGTCTGGCCAGGCTCGAAGCCCGGACCTCCTCCGCCGAAGCGCGTGCCTCAGCGGCCGAAGCCGACGCGGCGCGGTTGCGCCGGGAAGTCCAACTGCTCAACCAGCAAGTCGTCGGCCGGCTGCCCGCGCCTGCAGAAAATGCCCTCGACCAACGCGTAGCGCGGATAGAGGCCACTCAGCAGGCCTTGGCAAGCGCGGCCCCGGCGACCGCGCCTCCAGCCAAGGCGAGCGAACGGTTGAGCGATGGCTTCACCTTTGGCGCCTACGCCCGCTCCGGCATCATGAGCAATGGATCAGGCGCCGGTCGTGGCGGCCCCTATGTGACCCCTGCCGGCTCGGTGGGGGGTGCGGTCGGCCGTTTGGGCAATGAAGTCGATACCTACATGGAGGCCAAGTTCGCCAAGGAAAGCCAGGCCGACAACGGCACACGTGCCAAGTACCTGCTGATGCTCGCCGACGGCCTGGAGACGCCCAATGACTGGACCGCGGCGCAAAGCCAGCTCAATGTGCGCCAGGCCTACACCGAACTGAGCCACCTGGCCTCGTTCCAGGACAGCCCGCTGCTGCGCAATACCACACTATGGGCAGGCAAGCGCTTTGATCGGGACAATTACGACCTGCATTGGCTCGACAGAGGGATCGTGTTCCTGGCCGGTACTGGCGGCGGCATCTACGACCTGCAACTGACCCCGGACTGGCGCCTCAACGCATCAGTGATGAGCCGCTCCTACGGAGACTTCGGCACCGAGGAAAACAAGGATATCCGCAGCTATGTCGCGACCCTGAATCAATTCTTCGACCAGGGCCGCTGGCAGGTCATGCTCAATGGCATCTCATCAGGCCAGAACGATGCCGACCTGGACTCCGGGAACAGAGCAGAACCCGAGTGCAAGAGCCGAGTGAACAAGTCCGGCTTCAGCCCCGCCACGGGTGGGGGCCATGGCCTGCTCGCCTACCATAGGCCCGATTTCTTCGGCCATGAGGGCTACGCCAAGGCGGTGCTGCTGTATGGCCAGGGCCTGGGGGCGGAGGTCAACAACATCGGTGCCGATGGCGACTTGCTGGACCAGGCCAGGACCTTGCGCCTGGCGTTCTATGGCCATACGCGCCTCAATCAGGACTGGCGCATCGCCCCGGCCTTGATCGCCGAGCAGAGCAAGGATCGTTATGTTCCCGGCGACGACTATCGCTACATGACATTCAACGTGCGCCTGGCCAACGAACTGAGCAGCAACTTCGAGATGCAATATGAACTGAGCTGGCAGACCATGGACCTCGACGCCCGGGGCTACGATGGCCGCCAGGCGGCCAAGGGCGATTATTGGAAACTCACCCTCGCCCCGACCTTCAAGGCCCAGACCGGTGATTTCTTCATTCGCCCGGAACTGCGCCTGTTCGCCACCTACATGAACTGGTCCAGAGACCTGGACAACTTCAGTGCAACAGACGATTTCGGCCAGAAGGGCTTCAAGTCCGGTGGCGACTGGCAACTAGGTGTACAGATGGAAACATGGTTTTAGAGGCACGGGTGCCTATAGCTAATCTCGCCAATACGTCTGCGTCCAACCGGGTCTTCCCGTACAGCCATAACCTCCACGGGGCGTCCTGTTTCACAGCGAGCAAGGTAGCCAATATGGCCGTCGTAGCTTCCGTCAGCGGCTCTGGCGCTATCAGACCTTGCTCGTTGAGCCTGATATGCAGGCGCTTGAGCATTTGGTCAAACGTGCCTCGATTTCGCCAGTCGCGAAAGCGCTGATAAACCGTCGACCAAGGGCCAAAACGTTCGGGCATATCGCGCCATGCGGCACCTGAGCAGAGCACCCACAAGATGCCGTTGAGCATCAGTCGGTCATCGTGTCGTGGACGTCCCGTTATCCTGGGTGATGAGATCTTCGATCATTTCCCAAAATGAATCGCTGAGTTTGTATCGCTTGGTTATCAGGGGCTCCTGCTGTTGATGGCGGCGATTTTACCCATTTTGGTGTTTCAAGGATTTTCGTTCAAAACCTAGAACAACTCATCCAACTGCTCGAAAAATATACGCTTCGCAGACTGGTCGGGCTCGCCAAGCCCCCGAAGAAGGTCGTTTGCTGCATTGTCCGAAACATCTTCGCGCAGGTTTCGATGAGCAAACGCAATGTCCAGCCAGCGATCCGCGATACCGCCACGCCCCAGATCGATGAAATGCAACTGGTCATGGGCGTCGACGAAAACATTGGTGTCACATAGGTCGCCATGACTGAACGCCTTCTCCTCGACCGGTTGTGTGGCGTGCAGGTGGGCCAGCAATTTCCTGGGTGTGCCGAGGCTCGGCCATTGCTCCAGGTCGACATCATCAGCACACAGTTCGCGAGCGATGAGATACCCCAGTTCATTCAGGCGCACCGAAACACTTGAGTCAAACGGGCAATTAGTGATCGGCACAGCCTGCAGTTGCCGCAGTGCTTCGCGCAACAGCGCCAACATTGCGCCCTGATCGTCGCAGCGTGCTTGTATCGGTTCTCCAGGCACACAACGCGTGATCATGAACTCCCCTGCATCGCTTTCGGCAACGACTGCAACCTCGGGAACACTCAGCCGGCCATCCAGCCATTGCAGCACGCGAGCTTCACGTAAGACGCTGTAGGTCGTGGGCGTATAGACCGCTGCGCAGGTTTTAAGGAAAAAACGTTCATTGCCTCGGGTGAAGCCGTAAACGCTGGCGGGAGACTCGCCCACCTCGTCGGCTACGAGTTGATTACTACCAATAAATTGGGCAATGGCGACGGGTAACTCGAAAGGAGTCCGCAATGACATGTACTCGGAACGGTGGATACAAGGTGAATACGCAGACCGGTTTACAGTGAACCGGAAGCCGTCGCTATGAAATAATATTTCGAAATTTTTCGTACAGAGCCTAATAATCGCCTTCAGGTTTCATTCTCCTCACAAAGACGACTAAACATGATTGATGCCCCATTTTTTCCCTTTCAAAGCCTGGCCAGGGATCTGTTACAGCATCTTCCCGAAGACAACGGCGATGGTTCCCACGATCTTTCCCACATCCATCGTGTGTGGATTAACGCCAGAGCCATTCAGAAAATCGAAGGTGGGGATCTGGAAACGCTTTTGGCGGCCACCCTCTTGCATGACTGCGTCGCTGTCGAAAAAAACTCACCACTGCGGGCCAAAGCCTCAACGCTCTCGGCAGATAAAGCCGCCAGTATTTTAGCGGGCCTGGGATGGTCGGAATCAAAGGTGCTGGCTGTAGCTCACGCCGTAAAAACTCACAGTTTTTCCGCAGGATTCGAACCGACCACCCTCGAAGCCAAAATACTCCAGGACAGTGACCGGCTGGATGCCATAGGCATGGTCGGGGTAGCGAGGTGTTTCTATATTGCCGGGCGGATGGGATCGGCCTTGTACGACTTCACCAACCCCCTGGCATTGGATAGGGAGTACCAGGATAAGCGCTTCGCTATCGAGCACTTCCACACCAAGCTGCTCAAGCTGGCCTACGGTTTCCAGACACAGGAAGGCGCGCGCATTGCGGCTAAAAGGCATGAAAGCCTTGAGCACTTTGTAAAAGAATTCATGGCGGAGATTGGATCGCCAGAGTGTTAACTGTGTGATCGATCCGGGTTATTTCATACGCTAGTCACTTTGCTGCAAACGATCTCCACGGCCACAGCATCGGCAACCGATGCTGTGCAAGGGACGTTCGTATGACGCATTGCGCCATAGGCTGTTGCGAAAGCTCAACAGCCCGCTCGCCCCGGATGCCAACAGGATTTGATCGAATACCACCACCATCCAGTATTTTTTTAATCAGCACAGCGCAGAACAATCAGCGGACGTCCGACACATGACCGCCTCCCTTGGTTCATGGCTTAGCCCGGGTATGACCTCGTAGACCCTGACGGCCATCGCGGGCAGGTGTTGCGATGGCGGGCAGCAGCCCAGGGACAGGACAAACGGCCCGCTTTCCCATTGCCAGAAACGCCAGCGTCTGGCTTGAAACAGCGCCAGTGCCTGACAGGAAAAACCAATCTGCCCCGGTGTCGCCAAGTCGAAGCAAAAGCTTTCCAGCGGGATGGACAAGCCTTGGCCACAGGCCTTGATATAGGCCTCCTTCAAGGTCCATAAGGTCAGGAAGGCCGAGGTCTGGTCGGTGGCTGACAGGCTGGCTAGGTAGCGGACTTCGGCGGCCGAAAAAAAACGCTCGGCCAGGTCGGGATCAACCGGCCGCTGGCTCGACTCCACATCGATCCCGACGCTGTTTTCCAGGGTCAGCGCCAACACCACCAAGCCCTCGGTATGAGACAGGTTGAAGGCCATCGGCACAGCAGGTGCGACAATCGCCGGCTTGCCCCAGGCATTGTTGGCAAACCTCCACTGCTGCGGCGCCACCCAGGGTGCGTAGCGCGACAAGGTGGAGCGCAGCAGCGCCCGGGTAATCAGGTACTGATGGCGATGACGCTCGAACCTGAAGCGCGCCATGCGCTCGGTTTCCTCGGCGCTCAACCAGGAGCGATACAACGCCAGCAAGGCCTCGTCGCCGATGTGCTGATCACGGGTGCTGCACACGTGAATTTCACCCGCCCCCAGCCGCAACCCTCGATCATCAAACGCGTTCACAGTGCCCCCAGGTACAACAAGGCCTTGTTGGCGATATGTCGCTCCGATGGATAGCCAAAGGCATTGTTGATGTAGGTCACCCCCTCCAGGGTGACGCTGCGATTGAGGTGGCTGTGTCCGTAAATGTGGGTCTGGGCCCCGAGCCGGCGCACTTGCCGCTCCAGGCGCGCCGAGCCCAGCACCGGGTACAGGTAGCGGTACTGGGCCGGCACGCCGTTGGGCATCAGGTCGATCCTGGGCAGAAAATGGGAAAACGACACGATGCGCCCTGCCCCACGCGTATCGGGCAAACGGTTGAGCTCATCGAAGGTTCGGCTCACCGTCTCGTCGTCATGCCCCTCCCAGTGGCAGGCCTTGAAGTCCATCCAGTTGGCCCGCAACGTCTCGTTGAGCGGCCCGAAGGAATAGTCATACCAGCCCAGCAACGGCACGATCAGGGTGCTGCCCACGCGACAGGCCTGGGTGTGGACACCCGCGTCGCGGCACGCCTGGCTGACCGTGCGGTACTTTTCGAAGGATGAGCTCAGGTCCGAGCGGATCACCCACAGATCATGATTGCCCGGCACGAAACACACATGCCGGAAACGCCTGCTCAACCGCTCAAGGCTGGCCCTGAGCAGGCCTATTTCATCGGCCACGTCCCCCGCCACAATCAAGGTATCGTCGAGATAATCCTCACAAGACAGCTGTTCAAGCCATTTCCAGTTCTCCGGATGGTCGGTATGAAGATCTGAAACGGTAAATAGCCGCATTGAGATACCTGAGTAGACATAAGCACTGGAAACCACTCGCCGGCGCAAGCCGCGGCGTCAGACAAGATCAACTTCGCTGGCAGCAGGCACCTCTTGCTCCACACGGGGGCTGAGGCGGATCTTCAGATTGTCCGGAACCGCCGAGGTGGTGAACACGTCTTTCACTTGATCCTTGTCGATCAGTTCCATGTCGAAGTACTTGACCAGCATCGCCACCGCCACTTTCAACTCGACGTTGGCCAGCGGCGCGCCGGGACAGGAACGTGGGCCATAACCGAATGGAAACTGCTTTTGCCGCGCCTCTTTCATATCGATCAAGGCGTGCTGTTCATCCAGCCAGCGATAAGGGTTGAACAGCGAGTCCTGCTCCAGGTTCTTCAGGCCGTCGATACGGGTCAGGGCAAAGATCCGGGTGCCCTTCTCCAGCTGGATATCGTCGATGACCGTGTCTTCCAGAGTCTCCACCAACAGTGCGGGCACCGTGGACTTGATCCTGAAGGTTTCCTCGATCACCGCCTCGGTCAGCGGCAAGTCGGCCAGCGCATGATAGTCAAGCTGATGCAGGTCCAGGCGCGCGACTTCGCGGCGCAGCCGGTCCTGCAAGTCCGGGTCCTGGCCCAGGAAAAAGCACAACCAGCTGAGCATCGCCGCGGTGGTGCCCTCACTGCCCAGAATCAGGATCATCATGTTGGCGAACAGCTCATCATCGGTGAGCGCGCTGTCTTCGCTGTCCACGGCTTCGAGCATGCTGTGCAGGACGCAATGGGCACCCATGTCCTCCTGGCGCCGCATGCGCTCCTGAGTGTCCCGGGCGATTCCAATCACCATGCTCTTGAGCTCATGCATGGAACGGTCGAAGCGATGGTCCGACGGCAGCTTGAGCACGCGCCAGTAAGGCACCACCGTCTGCATGCGTCTATTGATGGTGTTGACCACGTCATGGAAGGTTTGCAGCGACTGGCTGTCGTCGTTATCCAGGCTCTTGAGGTCGAAGCCGAACACCAGCAGGCAACTGACATCCACCGAAAAGCGCCGCAGGTCGTCGCGCAGATCCAGCGCTTGCCCCGAACGGGTGCGCAGGCGATCGCGCAACTTGAGCGCGGTACTGGCGATCTGTGGGGTGAACGCCACCAGGCTGCGCTTGGAAAACGCCGGCATGATCAGCCGCCGCTGGCGTTTCCAGGCCTCCCCTTCATCGGTGAACAGGCTGCTGAAACCCACTTCATCGAACAACCTGGCCATCTCTTTCATGCGCCGGAACTGCGAAGGTCGGTGCTTGAGAATATGGCGAACCTGCTCGGGCTTGCTGAACACCACGAAGTGCATATGGGCCAACTGCAGGCGGAACGGCTGGTGATCAAAGTCCCGCGACCACTGCTCCAGTGACAGGTGCAACGCGGTTTTATCCAACTGGTGCAGGTTGCCCAGCAAGGGCAGGCCGCGGCGTTGGGGTAGATCCTTGAGCGTTTTCATATCCATTTACCTTGTAATGAGTTGATCAACACATAAAGCCAAGACGGGGCCCCTCAGGCCCCAGCCTCTCCGCTGCCGTACATCGCAGCGGCCATGCCCAGGGACGCAAGATCGGTTTCAGGAGCACGCGGGCACTCAAGATCATTCAGCACAATGTCTTGCAGGACCTGACCGACATAGGCCGTAACCTGCTCGACGCTCTGTCCCGGCTCGATAAACAAGTGGTTGCCCTCGAACGCCTTGAAGGTGAATCCTGCGTTGCCCAGGTGCTGCCAGCCACGCACATCGGCCTCCGGCACCTGAATGTCCCCCAAGCCATGCAAGCCGGAAATCGGCAACGCCAAGGGCGAAGGTGCGCCTGGCTGGAAGCGGTCGACCATCTCGAACGTCGCCACCAGCGAGGGCAATTGCGCATGGATCAGCTCGCGGCTGAAATTGAACAGCCCGGCCTGTTTCATCGAGGACTCCAGGGCATCGATCAACTGGCCAATCAACGGCTCGGCACCGGGCTGGCAGATATCGTCCAGCGACGGCATCCGCTCCAGGCCGTGCTGGCGATACACCGTGAGCATGTCGCGGATCACCGGATTGACCTCCTGACCCGGCGCGGAATAGGCCGCCGCGAACAGATGCCGAGGCATTGGCTTGCCGACCGCCCGCAGGTGCTGGCACCACACATACGCCATCAACGCCCCGGCACTGTGGCCGTACAGGGCAAAGGGCTGGTCCAACTCATCGCCCAGCACCTCGGTCAGGGTCGCCGCCAGGGTCCACATATCCTGCAGCGGCCTTTCCCGCAGGCGGTCGCCACGGTTGGGCAGCTCAATCGGGCGCACTTCCACGCAGTCGGGCAGCAACGCCTGCCACTCCTTGAACACCGTGCTGGACAGATGCGCGTAGGGGAAGCAGTACAAGCGAATCCGGCTCTGCGGCCGCTCCTGCCCGCGCAACCAGCGGCTCTTGTCCCGCGACCAGGGCTTGAACTGGGTAAAGGGTGGATAGGCGCTGTCCACCACGGGCTGCGCAGGGCTGGCCTCGGGGCTCTTGGGTGTGCCCGGCCGCACCTGATCCAGCAATTGCTGCAGGGTCATCTTGAACAGGCCGCTGATGGCAATCTGCTGATGATCCAGGCGTTTTTGCAGCTTGATCAGCATCAGCGAATCCATGCCCAGTTCCAGCAGCGCCTTGTCCTGGTCGATCTCCTCGGGGGTGCAGTCCAGCAGGTCGGCAATGATGAACAACAAGCCATCACTGGACAGCCCGCCTTCCTCTGCCAAACGTGTCTGTGCGGCGTCGGACAGTTCCCGATTGCTCACCGCCAACTGCTGCAAACTGGCGCTGCGGCACGTGATCAGGCTGTCCCCACGGCTATTGAGCACCGCCCACGCAGTCTGGAAACGACGCACGCCACCGCCCGCCGCGTCCGCGGTCGGCGCGTGGAGAAGATTGACCAAGCGGTAGACCTCATCCCGGCGCCATGGCCCATTGAGGTAGATATCCTCCATCCGGGTGGTCATGTACGGCAGGTTCTGATCGCCATCGGCCAACAGAATCGAAGGCTGCAAGGCCGCGTCAATGACCCCTGGGTGAGCGCCGAAGGCATAGCGCTCGGGCTCGACTTGCGCGGTCAGGGTCGAAAGACTGAAACGCTCGTGCAGCCGGCATTCGTCGATGGCCCGCACGAAGCCCGCGGCGGGAAAGCCCATTTGCGTGTAGCGGGCGTAAAACGCCGTCTCGTCCAGGGTCCGCGACGGGTTGCCCGGAGTCTGCAACACCGCCGCCAGACGGGCCTGCACAGCGGTGTCGGCTTGGGCCAGCGAGGCGAAATCCACCCAGGCTTGCGCCGTCTGCATCCACTCAGCCGGTTGCGCAGCCACAGCCCGGTAATCGAACTGCAAGCGATATTGCTCGGATGCCAGTGGCTCGATGCTCATCCGCACCTGGGTGGTCAGGTTGTGGGAGATCAGCAACGGCGACTGGAAGTCGAAACGGCTGACATGCAGGTTGCTGCGCCCGAAGCGCTCGCGGAACACCTGGTAAATGGCCTCCAGATAGAAACCGACATGAAAATTGCCGGTGTCCAGCAAGCCTGGGGTGTCCGCAGGCAAGGTGAACACTGCCTCACGGGTGGCACTGCCCTGCCCCAGGTACGCCACGCTGAGGAATCCACTCTGGGTCTGCGCCACGACGGGCGCCACAGGCGTGACAGCGCTCAGCGGACGCCGGGCCCAATAGGCTTTGAGGGCCAGTTTGGGTCGTGGGTACTGGGCGAGGAACAAGCGCTCGCGTTCACCGGCGGGCACGGGCGGCAGCCCGGGGGTGTCGACACCGGTGAGCACAACGTGGGCGTTGACCCCGCCAAAGCCGAAGGAACTGACCCCGGCCACTCGGCCCGGCCCCTCCCAGTCCAGCGGGTGGTCCGGCAGGCGAAACGCCGGCCGGGTCGGCGCCAGTAACGGATTGAGGGTCGCCAGGTGCTTGTTGCCGGGGACTTTGCCCAGGTACAGGCACAACGCGGCCTTGATCACGCTGGCAATGCCGGCGGCGGGCTCCAGGTGGCCGATATTGGTTTTCAGGCAACCGAGAATGCATCCCTCCCCGGCGCCGCGCCCTTCATTGAGCACATTGCCCAGGGCTTCGATTTCCACCGGGTCGCCCAGATAGGTCCCGGTGCCATGGGTTTCGACGTATCCCGCCTGGGACGGCGCCAGGCCAGCACGCTCAAAGGCCTGGCGGATCACTTCTTCCTGCGCCAGGCCGTTGGGCGCGGTCATGCCATTGCTCTTGCCATCCTGGTTGACCGCGGAACCGGCAATCAGGGCGTACAGACGCGCATCGGGGTGCTGCTTCTGGTGCTGACGCGCATCGGCCTCGCGCTGCAGGACGATCATGCCCACACCCTCGCCCGGGACATAGCCGTCGGCCTTGGCATCGAATGTCTGGCAACGGCCAGTGGGCGACAACATGCCCGAATCCTGCAACAGACGGGTCAGGGCCGGGCTCAGGTTGAGGCTGATACCGCCCACCAGGGCAAAGTCGATCTGCCCGCTGCGCAGGTACTGGCAGGCAATGTCGATGGCCACCAGGGTCGAGGAACACGCGGTGTCCAGCACCAGGCTGGGGCCACGGAAACCGTAGTGGTAGGACAGCCGGTTGGCGGCGATGGAGCCCGCGTTGCCGGTGGCGATAAACAGCGCATTGTCCTTGTCGTAGTCATTGGCAAACTGCATGTACTCGCTGGCGTATTGCGCAACGAACACCCCGGTGCGGGCAAAGCCCGGATGGTCCTTGATCCCCGCATCCTCGATGGCCCGATGGGCATTGAGCAGCAGCAGCCGCTGCTGGGGGTCCATGAAGCGCGCTTCCCGAGGCGAGATATTGAACAGCCCCGGATCGAACAGCTCGATGTCGTCCAGGTAACCGCCATGGATGCCCTGCAAGTCCTGATCGCTGAAGCTGTCATTGAGCCCCAACAGGTCGCGTCGGGCCCCAGGGTAGTGATCGACGCCGTCAAAGCCTGCGCACAACTGCTCCCAGAACCGTGGCAAGTCGGGCGCCTTGGGGAACTGCCCGGACATGCCGACAATCGCGATGGCGGCGTTGTCTGCGACCCGGGGGGTCATGGACGACTGCGGGCCAGGCAGCGCAGCCGGAGTGGGGTTGTCGCTCAGCGGGCCTTGCTCACGGTGGGCAGCGATG
The DNA here is from genome assembly GCF_045013505.1 of Pseudomonas sp. JDS08PS003. Lineage (NCBI taxonomy): Bacteria > Pseudomonadati > Pseudomonadota > Gammaproteobacteria > Pseudomonadales > Pseudomonadaceae > Pseudomonas > Pseudomonas sp. JDS08PS003. Next base: position 3,357,326 of record NZ_CP120724.1, on the reverse strand, counting down.
TAGTCCGCCAGGCCACGAATGGTCGGGTAACGGAAGATCGCCGACGGCAGCACCTGATAAGCCAGGCGCTGGGACAAGGTTGAAAAGAACGCCAACGAGTTGACCGAATCCAGGCCGATTTCGGCGAATGTCTGGTCCGGATGGATGTCCTCCAGGCCCAGCAGTCGTTGCAGGTCGTCGCGCAGCAACGCGGTAATGTCCAGGGGTTCGCCCGTTGTGGCCTGGCTCGTTGCGGCCTGACCCGGCGCCGGCTGCAGCGCAGACGACTGCTGCAGGCGCTCGCGGTAATGGGCAAACACCGGTGCGGTCTGTATGGCCGGGTTGATCGCGGCGAAACGCTGCCAATCGGCATCGAACACAATGCATTCGTCGATGCCAGTGGCGAGGATGCGTTCCAACAATGCCACCCCTTGCTCGGGGGTCAGCATGTGCATGCCCAGAGCGTTGAAAAAGGCCCGGTGATTGTGCGCCACGGCCATGCCGGCGCCATCCCAGTCGGTCCACTGGATCAGCTGCGCCGGCAACCGCCGCTGCCGCCGCTCGGCGGCCAGAGCCACCAGGCCGGCGTTGGCGGCACTGTAGGCACTGAGCCCGTTGCCTTGCATCCCTTCCACCGCCGAGATCGACGAGAACAGGCAGAAAAAGCGCAACGGATCACCCTGAGTGAGCCGCTCCAGCAGGTGCGCGCCCAACAGTTTCGGCCGGACCACGTCGGCCAACAGGGTCGCCGAGGTTGCCTGGATGGCCACGGCCTCGGTGGTCACGCCCGCCAGATGGAACACACCGGTGATCGGCCCGCCGAGGATCGGCCGCAGTCCGTCCAATTGCCCGGCCAAGGCGCCCTCGTCGCTCAGGTCCGCTTGCAGGTAGTGCAGCCGCACGCCCTGCTCCCGTGCCCAGCTGTCGATCAGCCCCTGTACGGTGGTGCCTTGGTTCAGGCTGGGGTGTTGCAACGGCGCCGACAAGGGTTTGCGACCGATGACAATCAGCGATTTCACGCCCTTGCTCACCAGCCAGCGCAGCAGCGTCAGGCCGATCCCGCCAAAACCGCCGGTGACGATCATGCTGCCCGACAGCTGCAGCGCCGGGACCGATTCCGGAGCCCGGGCAATGGCCAGCGGTTGCAAGGTCGGGGTCAAGCAATGGCCCCCCTGCAAGCGCACCCGCACCTGTGCCTGCCGGCAATGCAAGTGTTGGCTGATCTGCTCCAGGCGGGCGCCCTCCAGACTGTCGGTGTCCAGCACCAGGCTGCCGATTTCCGGGATTTCGTAGCGCAGGAAACTAAAGTACTTCGCCAGACTTTCCTGAACCCCATCAGTCTGACCGTCATGGGTGATGTTCAGCAGCACCAGCTTCAGGCCCTTGTGGCTCGCGGCCAGGCTGACCAGCGCCTGCACCCTTTGTGTCAGGACCCCGGCCTGCTGGGTGAAGCGTTGATCCAGGGCGGCCCCCGACAAGCCCGAGAGCGCCGAATACGGCTGCAGCAGCACCACCGTATCGGCCTGGCTGTCCTGGAGCAGTTGCGCCATGCGGCGCTCATCGAACACATCCGCCGCGGTGGTGACACCCGGCCGTGACGACCACAGCCGCAGCGCCGCCTGATCCTCGCCGAGCACCAGCAGCTGGCGCGGGGCCTTGGATTCAGGGTTGACCGGCGCCTCGACCCAGCGCGTCTGCATCAACCAGTGGTCGAGGTTGCCCGCAGGCGCAACGCTTGCGGCCTGGAGCGCAGGCGCGTCCAGCCCCGCCAGTTGGTCGGCGATCCAGTGGCGCTTGGTCTGGAACGGATACACCGGCAGCGGCACGCAACGCCCGCTGGCGATGATCCCCAACCCGGGCATCGGTGCGCCGGTCACCCAGGCCCGGGCCTGGTCATCCAGATCGGTGGTGCAAGTCAGCGCCACACTGGCGGCCCGGTCCAGGCTATCGGCCTGATGCACACCCGGCAGCGCGGCGCCATCGGCCTCCAGCCAGGCCCGCAGACGCCCGCGGGCGTCCTGGCGATCGCTGACCCGCACGGCCAACCGAAAACGCAACGCCGCCCGATGATGAGCGAGGGTGAAGGCAATATCGCTCAAGGCATGCCGGTCATTGGCCGGGTTGTCGAGAAATGCCAGCAAGCGTCGAGCCTGCTCTTTCAGCGGCGACGTCGCCTGGGCACTGAGGACCAGCACGCACGGGCTGTCCGGGGTGGCTGGCGGGCTGTCAACCTCGGGCGCCTGCTCCAGGATCAGATGGACATTGACCCCGCCGGCGCCAAAGGAACTGATCGCTGCACGCCGCGGTACGGCCTTGCCCTCACGCTCGATCACCGGCCACGGCATCGCCCGGTCGGGGATATGGAACCCGGCCTTGGCGAAGGGAATATCGCTGTTGAGCGGACCATGCAACAGGCTCGGCGCCAGGGTGGCGTGCTGCAATTGCAGGACGGTCTTGGTCAGTTGAGCGATCCCGGCACTGGCCTCGCCATGGCCGATGGACGCCTTGACCGATCCCAGGGCCCGCGAGACCGGCGCATCGCTGCCGCTCACATAGGCATCGATCAGCCCCTGGATCTCGATGGGATCACCCAAGGCCGTACCGGTGCCATGGGCCTCGATGTAGTTGATGGTGTCTCTGGGCACGCCGGCGCGGGCCAGCGCCGCATTGATCGCCAAGGTCTGGCTGACCGGGTTGGGCACGGTAAAACCCTGAGTCTTGCCGTCGTGGCTGACCCCGGTGCCCTTGATCAGCGCCAGTACCCGGTCGCCATCCTTCACCGCATCGGCGTAGCGCTTGAGCAGCACCACGCCCACCCCTTCACTGGGCACATAACCGTCACCGCCCGCGGCGAATGCCCGGCAGCGGCCATCGCTGGCGGCGAAGCCTGAGGCGCACAACGTCAGGTATTTGCTGGGGTGCAAGGTCAGGTTCACCCCGCCGGCCAACGCCGCACGGGTTTCGCCGTTGCGCAGGCTTTCACAGGCCAGGTGCAAGGCGTACAGCGATGAAGAACAGGCCGTGTCCACGGTCAGACTGGGACCGGTGAGGTTGAAGAAGAACGACACCCGGTTGGCCACGGAAAAGGTTTGTGACCCCGCCGGGTAAAAGGGCGCGCGGCCCTTGAGCGCATCGGCCCCCACCAGCTGGTAGTTGTTGACGCTGACCCCGGCGAACACCCCGAAGTCCCGGGGCGTGGCCTGCCAGCGCGGTGACAGGTAGCCGGCGCTTTCCAGGCAGGTCCAGGCCATTTCCAGGAACAGCCGCTCCTGGGGGTCCATGAACGCGGCGTCCGCTGCCGAGACATTAAAAAATGGCGCGTCAAATTGGCTGACGTCTCCCAGGAAGCCGCCCCACTTGCAGTAGATCGAATCCGCACGGCCTTTTACCCCCGGGGTAAAGATCGAGCGGTAGTCAAACCGCTCCAGGGGAATTTCCGTCACGCAATCGACGCCGTCCCGCAGGTTCTGCCAGAAGGCTTCCAGGGTCTCGGACTGCGGATAACGGCCACTCATGCCGATGATCGCGATGCTGTGGTCGTCGCTCGCCAGCGTGCCCTCGGCCCGGCCCACAGGCGCGCTGGCGCCGCCCGGTTCGAGCGCCTCGGCCCGGACCTGCGTCGGCGTCGGCGTCGGCGTCGGCAAGATCAGGCTTGGGCGTGTCTGCAGATAACCGGCCAGTTCGTGCAAGGTTTTGTACTTGTAGAACAAGGTAGCGTCGGTTTCGCCGGTCCAGGCGCTGACCCGCTGGTTGAGCTTCATGATCATCACCGAATCCAGGCCCAGGCTTTCAAAATCCCCATGGGGATCGAGGCGTGCGGGGCTGATGCCGGTGATTTCAAACAGCGCCTGCGCCAGGCGCTCGAACATTGTGCTTTCGTCAATTACCGGGGCCGTGGCCGAGACTGCCGGAGCCGATTCAGGTGCCTGGACATGGGCCGGTAAAACCTCCGCGCTTGGCTGCGCCCGGTCCTCGAACCAGTAGCGCTCCTGGGCAAAGGGATAGCCCGGCAGGCTGATGCGCCGTGGCCGATACTGGTGCTTGCCGGCGGGTCGCTGCAGAGCGCGCCAGTCCAATGCGGCGCCCTGGGACCAGAACCGCAGCACTTCATCCAGGCGTTGCTGATCGAGCCAGGCATTCACCAACAGCTGGACATCAGCCTCGGCCAATTGGCCCTGCGCTGCTTCGCCTGCCGATGGCCGCACACCCAGGTACACCTGATGCTCGCGCAAACGTGCCAACGCCGGTGCATCGAGCAGCTCGTGCTCCAGAAAAGTCTGGAGTTTCTCCGCCAGCTGGGCCAGGGAATCCACCCGCAGGCCAAGGCGATGCTGATGGACCTCGCGTCCGGTCTGCAGGGTGAAGGCGATGTCCGCCAACCGGCGTTGACCGACGTCCGCGGCGGTCACCTGCTCCAGCAAGCCGGCGACCCGGACGCGCAACGCCTGGGCCAGGCGCTGCAGCTGCGGCAGGCTGGCGGCGGACAGCGGAATCAAAAACGACTGTGGCGCAACCTCGCCCAGGTCCTCGGCCTGAAGATACTCCTGCAACACCACATGGGCATTGGAGCCGCCGGCACCGAATGAAGACAGACCGGCCAGGCGCGGCAAGGCCACTCCGTTGAGGTGCATCGCCGGCCAATCGGCCAATTGCTGCTGGACCACAAAGGGCGATGCGGCAAAGTCGATCCGTGGGTTGAGGGTCGTGCTGTGCAGCGACGGCACCCTTTGCCGATGCTTGATCTGCAACAGCACCTTGGTGATCCCGGCAATCCCGGCAGCGCTTTCGCAGTGGCCGATATTGGATTTCACCGAACCGATGGCGCAGAACTGCCGGTCCTCGGTGTGAGGCCGGAACGCCGCGCTGAGGGCGGCGATTTCAATCGGGTCGCCCAACGCGGTGCCTGTGCCGTGGGCCTCCAGGTAGCCGATATGCCGCGGGTCGATAGCGGCCCGTGCGTAGGTGCGGGCGATGACCTGCGCCTGGGCCTTGACCCCCGGCACCGAATAGCCGGCGGACTTGCCACCATGGTTGATCTCACAAGCCCTGATCACCCCATAGATATGATCGCCATCGGCCTCGGCCTGGGCACGGGGCTTGAGCAGCATGGCGCCGACCCCCTCACCCGGCACATAACCATCCCCGCCGTCACCGAAGGCCTGGCAGCGGCCTTCGCTGGACACGAAGCGCCCCTGGCCCAGCATCAAGTATTTATTGGGGTGCAGCGACAGGTTCACGCCCCCCACCAGGGCACTGCTGCAATCGCCCCGCTCCAGCGCGCGGCAGGCCAGATACAAGGCGGTCAGCGACGACGAGCACATGGTATCGACGGCCATGCTCGGCCCGGTGAAATTGCACACATAGGACACCCGGTTGGCGATGCTCGCGGCGCTGGCGCCCAAGGCCATCGGATTGCCCAGTACCGTCTGCTGCGCACCGTACAGCTGATATTCCTGATACATCACCCCCACATAGACCCCCACCTCCCGGGGCAGGCTCTGGCGGGTGTAGCCGGCGTCTTCCAGGGCATGCGCGGCGCATTGCAGGAACAAGCGTTCCTGAGGGTCGAGGAAACCCGCTTCGCGGGGGGTGATGGCGAAGTAGAACGGGTCGAACTGATCAATGTTGTCGAGAAAACCGCCCCAACGGCCATAGGTCTTGCCGGGGCGATCCTTGTCCGCGTCGAAGTACAGGTCATGATCCCAGCGCGCGGCGGGAATCGTGGTGATGCTGTCCACGCCCTGACTCAGGTTGTGCCAGAACTGCTCCAGGTTGTCGGCCCCCGGATAGCGTCCGGCCAGGCCGATAATGGCGATCTCATCGGTCGCCGGCGTGGGCGTGGTAGCGGCCACCGGGGCGGAGAAATCAGCATTGCTCAAGCGCGCCGGCTCGCTCACTTCCCTGACCGAAGCATTGATGACGCTGGCCAGGTGTTCGCCCTCAAGCGACAGCACATCGACGTCGAACGCGGCATACCCGGCCTTGGCCGTACGCAGGCGATTGACCAGATAGACCGTGGACGGCAAAGGCCTGGCCTGGACGATCCGTTCGATCAGCAGCGGCACGTACATGCGCGACTGAGGCTGGCCGAAGTCCGGATCGCGGAAGAAAAAACAGCCATTGAGCAACAGCGGATCGAACCCGTATTGCAGGTGACCGCCCTTGGCCTGGGCAGGATCAAGGCTGACCTTGCTCACCAGCAGTCGGTCACCGTCGGTGTAAGCCTCCTGGATGTTCTGCAACAGCGGCCCCACGCTGAACTGCGCAATACGCCGGTAGGACTGGCCGATGTCCGCAGCGGACAGCCGCGTCAAGCCGGCCAACAGGCTGTCCAGCGCTTGAGGCTGGGCTGCAAAGCGCTCCTTGAGGCGCAACTGCCCCACACAGCACGGCTCGACAGCGCTCGCAGGGTCGCGGCGAAAGCCGACACTGAACGCCTCACGCTGTGGCTCCAGGGTCACCGTCACGTCCACCGACTCGCCGGTTTGCAAGGTGATCGGACCGCCCAGGAAACGTACATGGCTCAGGCTCAGCGGAAAGCTCTCGGCGCCCCACTGCTGCACGCAGGCCTCAATGGCCAGGCACGGATGGGTCACCCCCATCAAGGCCGGCGTGCCCAGAACCCGGTGGTCTTGCAGATAGGCCTCGTGGGCCTCGAAGCGCTGGGTCCAGGCCGCGCCCTCCTGCTGCGCAGGCGTGGACGCCTTCGTGGCCCCTTGCTCCACGCCATGGTGCTGCTGAAAGAACAGCCCCAGCTCGCGCAGCGTGGTGTGCTCGAACAACAGGGTCGGCGACAGCTCCAGCCCCAGGGCCTGACTGGCATTGGCCACCAGGTCGAGCAAATCCGCCGAATCCAGCCCCAGCTCGTAATAGCCTTTATCCAGGGCCACCTGGGCCGCGCTGGTGCCCAGTTTGTCCGCAATCAGGCGCCGCAACCCCAGCATCACCGGGTGTTCGCTGGCGTCAATCGGCGCCGGATCGCAGGCCACTCGGGCGGGCCGCGGGGGCGCCAGCGTCGGTTGGTGCAGGCCGCGCTCGGCCCGCACCCGCTTGGCGGTGAAGCGCTCGATCTGCGCGACTTTTTCACCGCTGTCGGCAAACAGCTCCAGGGTAAAGACCACCAACTCTTGATGGACACTGACCGAGTCAGCCTTGATCCGTACCCGACATTGCCCGGTGATGGGCGCCACCGCGCTGAACCCCTGGAACAGCAGCGGCAGGTACAGACCTTCGGCCGGTGCGCCCTGCTCGCCGCTGCGCAGTTCCAACGCCTGGGAACTGATGGCCGCACCGTCGAGAAGCGCCGGGTGAAACAAAAACCGCCCGACCTCGGGCAACGCCTGTGGCCCCACGCTCAGACTGGCCTGCAACCCATCGGGCCCGGTGCTGATCTGTCCGCGTACCTGCATGTAATCGTCATGCACCAACTGCTGGTCGCGGCACTGCCCATACAGCGCCTCCAGGGTCACCTGCCGAGCACTGCCGGCGGCCCAGGGCTGCAACCGCTCGCCCGGGGCAAACGCCGCAGGCTCGGTCTGCTCGAGCTCCGCCGTAGCGTACGGCCGGGCCGGGTCGCCAGTGTTCAGGTCTTCGACCACCAGGGTGTAATGCCCCGGGTGCTCGCGAAACAGCGCAACCCGCACCACCAGGCTGCTGTCGGCCCCTTCGAGGGCCAGGGGCCGGTGGATACGCAAGGTCTGCAAACGGTGTTCGGCCCACCCCAGGCCCTGCTGTTGGCAGACCTGATAAATCAGATCGATATAGGCCAGTCCCGGAAACACCGGGCGCCCGTGCACCCAATGGGCGCCGATGACAGGGTTGGTGCAAGACAGCGAAATCTTGCTCTCGGCCAATAGAGTGCGCATCAGAGTTGCTCCCAAATCATGGAGGTGGCGTGCGCGTAATCGCGGGCCGGCAATGTCGGTTCCATCGTCGCGACCGGGGCATGCCCCTGGCGTTGACGGTGCAAGGCAGGTGCCGCCAGAGGCTGGCGCCTTGCAGGGGGGGTGGACGCGTGCGGGCTTTGCACAATGACGTGGACGTTATTGCCACCGTCGGCAAAGCAGTTGAGGGCGATCCGCAGTGGCCGCCCCTCGGGCAACGCCACCGCGTTGCGTGGAAAGTAGAACGCCGACTGTTCAAGGTCGAAATGGCGTAGGGGCTGCTGTCCCGACAGGAACGGCACCAGGCTGTGGTGCTGGATCATCAGCACCGCCTTGATAAAGCTGGCGATGCCTTCGGCGCACAGTGGATGGCCGATGTTGGGCTTGATCGAGCCCAGCCCGCAGGGGTTCTCGGGCGCACGCCCGGCCCCCTCGCCATGGCCATACACCGCGTCGATGGCCTTGAGTTCCAGCAGGTCGGTGACCTGGGAGCCGGAACCATTGACCTCGATGTAGTCGATCTGCCCGGGCGTCAGCCCCGACTGCTCCAAGGCCTTGCCCATCACCGCCTTCTGGCGCTGCACATTGGGCGTGGCCGGGCCAGCGGTGCGCCCGTCGTTGTTGCTGGCCAGGGCACTGATGCGCGCGTACACGGTGTCGCCGTCGCGGCGAGCCTGGGCGGCGGTCTTGAGCAGCACCAGGCCAACACCTTCGGCCAGCACGATGCCGTCGGCCCGTTCATCGAACAGGTGGAAATGCCCCCCCGCACTGAGCAGACCGCGCTGCTGGAACACCCCGTGGGTACGCTCGCCGTCCAGCAGGCTGACCCCGCCGACCACCGCCGCGCTGATCTCGCCGCTGCGCAGGGCCTGGGCGGCCAGGCTCATGCCCACCAGCGCTGAAGAGCAGGCGGTATCGATCACCATGCTCGGGCCACTGAAGTCGAAAAAGTGCGAAAGGTTGGCCGCCAGGTAATTCTGCCCGGCCACTACAATCGGATTCCGCGCCTTGCCCAGGGCTTCGGGGTCCAGGCTGCTGCGGGCGCGACCGCCCAGATAGACGCCAATCGCACTGCCCTTGGTTTCCTCGACCCGATAACCCGCGTGGGCCCATAGGTTCAGGCACTCTTCCAGCACTATCAGGGCCTGGGGGTCCATGGCATGGAAGTCTTCCTCTGGAATATGAAAGGTCTGGCGATCAAAGTGATGGGGGTTATCCAGCAGGCCGGCCTGGTAATGCGCGCCACCCTGCCAGCGCTCGGCAGGCACCGGCGCCAGGGCGCTGCGTCCCTCCTTGAGCAGGCGCCAGTAGTCGTCGAGATTCGAGGCCCCGGGAAAACGCGCCGACAGGCCGACCACGACAATTTCATCGGCCTCGACGCCCGGCTCGCCGACCGTTGCCGCTGGCACCTCAAGCGCGGGTGCGGTCGCCAATAATGGGAGGGGCTGCACCGCTGGCGCTGCTGGCACCGCAGTCTCTGTCTCGGCGTTGAGGGCAAATGCCTGGGCCAGGGCCGGTCCCTGCTGGGCCAGCAACCATTGGCTCAAGTCCGTGAGGTTCGGGTGTTCGAGAATCAACGACGGCGCCAGGTCGACCTTCAGTCGCCGATTGATGGTCCGCAGGATCTGCGCCATCAGAATCGAGTCCAGACCGTAGTGGGCAAAATCCAGCAGTGGATCGAAATCCGCCGGGGCGATGCGCAGCTCGCCGGTAAACAAGCCGCTCAACCATTGCTGTACCTGATCCTTGAGGGCGCTCCCCGCCATGGCGGGAAGCACTGCGGCACAAAGCTCTGCCGCAGGACGCGCTGCCACGGGCGCCGCACTGGGCACCGCACTGAACACAGGGTTGAGCGCCTTGTGCGCCGGACCCTGCAACCACAGTTGAGGGTTGAAGCGCGCCGGCAACAACACCCCCGAACGTCCGCTGGCCAGCGCCTGGTCCAGCAGCGCCAGACCGTCCTCATCGCTCAGCCCCAGCAGCCCGGTGCCGCGATACAGTTCGCTGTCCATGGCCCCCATGCCGGTGTCGGACCAGCTCGGCCATTGCAGGCTGAGCACCTTGTCGGCCTGATGCTGCGCGGCAAAGGCATCCATATAGGCGTTGGCCATGGCGTAGTCGACCTGCCCCGCCGCCAGCTCGGGCAATTGCGCGCTGACCGAGGAGTAAAGGACAAACAACGACAGCGGCGAGCCCTTCAGCGCGCGGTAGAGGTTGTCCAGTCCGCGGGTCTTGGGCGCCAGGACGTTGTGCACATCGGCGATCTGTTTGCGGATCAACGCCGGGTTGTTGTAATCCCCCAGGCCCGCGCAGTGAATCACCCCGCCCACCGGGCCCAAATCGCGGCCGATCTGCGCCACGGCCTGTTGCAGCGCCCGGGCATCGTTCATGTCCACCGCCAGGGTCAACACCTCGACACCCTGCTGCTGCAGTGCCGACAAGGCGCGCACCTTCGCCTGCAGCGGGCTGGCCGGGCCCGCCAGCAACGCCGGCCACTGAGCCGCGGGCGGCAAGGCTTCGCGCCCGCTGAGCACCAGCTTGCGCACGCCATGGCCACTGACCAGGTGCTGCGCGCACAACAGCCCCAAGCCCCGGGTGCCACCGGTGATCCACAGCACCTGTTCCGCGGGCAGGCTGAACCTTGACCCTGCGCAATCGGGGGCCACTGCCTGCAGCGCGGGCCAATACGCCCGCCCGGCGCGGTAGCAGACATGCCGTTCGTGCGGCAGGCGATACAGTTGCTCGATGATCTGCGGCACCAGCTGCGGATCGTCGGCCGCCAGGTCAGTGTCCATGTGGCCACTGCGCAAGCGCTGATATTCGGCCCCCAGGCAACGGTACAAGCAGGCCGGGACCGCTGCCTGGGGCGCGGGCGCCAGGGACGCCGGACGCTGGAACGCCTCCAGGTACTGGGAGACGTACAGCAGACAGATATCGCGCAAGCGCGTCTGCTCCACCAGCCGTTGCAGGCCCTCGAACCAGCCACTCACCTCGCTGGCGCAGCCCTCGACAAAGGCGCTGTCGTAGCCGGTGATGTCCAGCACCCCGTGCAACACATGCCCGTTGGGCTTGCACAACAGCTCGGCGCGTTGCGCCAATTCATTGATCGGCACGATGCGTGCGGCCTCCAGACGCGCCGCCAGACGTTGCGCCAGCGCCTGGGTAGCGGCGGTGCAGATAATCAGCACGAAACCCTGTTCATGCCCCGGGGCCGCCGGGGTTGCCGCTGCGGGGCGCGGCAGCCAGTGCTGGGCAAACAGCGCGCTTTGCGCCGCGGGCGGCATCTGCTCAAGCGCTGCCGGGCGCGCCACCTTCGCCGCCAGTTCAGCCAGCCAATAGCGCTCGGTCTTGAACGGATAGCTCGGCAACGGCAGGCGTCGGGGCGGCTGGGCAAAACCCTGGTGAGCCCCGTACAGGCGCAGCCAGGGCGCCGCCACGCCCATCACCCAGACCCGCGCCAATGCCGGCAGGTTGGCCTTGTCCAGCCAGGTATGGAGTAGCGCTTGGGCGTCTTGATCCCGGTACAGCGCCTGAGTGTCCTTGCCCTGGCTGGCCGCGCCCCGCAGCCAGTGCGCAGCGTCCGCCGAGGTGGCCAGGCTGTGCAGGCGTTCTTTGAGTTCATCCAGGGACGCGACCACGGTGGCGGCGCGATGCTCCATAGCTTCACGCCCCACTTGCAGGGTGTAGGCCAGGCTGGGTAGCGCGTCGTCCGTCAGGTGCAGACGCTCGATGGCCGCCAGCAGGTTGCCGGCCATCAGCGGCAGTCGGGAAACGTCGCGGGCTGACAGCAGAATCAGCGCGGCGGCCAAAGGTCGAGCCTGGGTCACAGCCGCCGGATAGTCCTCGACGACGGCATGGGCATTGACCCCACCGGCACCAAAGCTGCTGATCCCGGCAATGCGCCGATCCCGCGCGCCCTTGCCCGGCCACGGCACCAACTGCTGATTGACCTGGAACGGGGTCAGGGAAAAGTCGATGTTGGGATTCAAGGTCCGGGAATGCAGCGACGGCACTATGACCTGATGCTGCATTTGCAGCAGTACCTTGATCACTCCCGCGACCCCGGCGGCGCCTTCGCAATGGCCGATGTTGGATTTCACCGACCCCATCAGGCACGGCGTATCGCGGGGCTGCTCGGGATCATGGCCGAACGCCTTGGTCAGGCCGCTGATTTCGATAGGGTCGCCCAATCGGGTGCCGGTGCCATGGGCCTCGATGTAGCTGATATCGCCCGGATCAACCGCCGCCCGGCGCAAGGCCTGAGCGATCACCTGGGTCTGCGCCGCGGGGTTGGGCACGGTGTAGCCACTGGCACGGCCACCATGATTGACCGCGGTGCCACGAATCACCCCGTAGATGAAGTCGCCGTCACGCTCGGCATCCTCCAGGCGCTTGAGCAACAGCACCCCCACGCCTTCGCCGGGAATGTAACCGTCGCCCCCCTCACCGAAACTCTCGCAATGGCCCTTGGAGGAAATGAACTGCCCCTGGGACAGCATCAGGTATTTGCTCGGGTGCAGGCTCAAGTTGACGCCGCCGGCGAAGGCCGCGTTGACCGCCCCCGAACGCAGGGCCTGGCATGCCATGTCGAGGGCCACGAGGGAGCTTGAACACATGGTATCGATGGCCATGGCCGGGCCATTGAAGTTGCCGACATAGGCCATGCGCGTGGCCACCGAAGAGGTGCCGCCACCCAGCCCCATGGGGGCCGCGGATTGCGCGGCGAACAGCGGGTACTCCTGGCCCATGACCCCGGCGTAAATACCGACATTCGCCGCGCTGTCTCCGGCGGCGCTGCGCTGCAAGGCCTCGCGGGTGTAACCGGCGTCCTCCATGGCCATCCAGGCGTGCTGCAGGAACAGCCGCTCCAGAGGGTCCATCACTTCGGCTTCTCGAGGAGAAATCTGAAAGAACAGCGGGTCGAAGGTGTCGGCATCGTCGATAAAGCCGCCCCATTTGCTGGAAATGGTCCCCGGCTCGCCGCTGTCGCTGTAATAGTCGCGCCAATCCCAGCGGTTGGCCGGGATCTCGCTGATGCAATCCTTGCCCGCCTGCAAGTTCTCCCAGAACCCATTCAGGTCATAGGCCTGGGGGAAACGCCCGGCCATGCCGATCACCGCCACCCGGTGACCGGGCTGGGACTGGGACTGGGACTGAAGCGTGGCAGCAGCGGGTTGCGCCGCAACGCCGGGCTCCAACCGGCGCAACGAGGCATTCAACAGTGACGCCAGGGGCCGCCCCTGGGCATCGACGATCTGGGCATCAAAGGCAATGAAACCGTCCTTGACCCGCTTCGGTCCGGTCACCACAAAGGCCTTGCTGCCCGCGTTGCGCCACAGCGTCAGGCGTTCGATCAACAGTGGCACAAAGGTCTCTGCAGAGCGGGACGGCGCTGGAAACAGGTAGCAACTGTTGAGCAACAGCGGGTCCAGGGCCAGGCCGTGGGTAAAGGAACGCTCGGTGTCGCTCAACTGCACCTCACAGATCAAGCTGCCATCGGCGCCTTCATAGGCGGCAACGAGGGTCTTGAGCATCGGGCCCAGGGCAAAGGCCGGCACGGCACGGTACCAACTGTCGATCTGCTGCGCACTGCATGGGCGCGCTGCGCTGATCAACGCCGGAAGATCGAGCGCGGCCGGTTCGCGCTGCTCCAGCGTTTGCAGTCGGCCTTCGCAGCACAGGCTCGCGCCCTCCCCAACCAAGCTTTGATACACGCTGAAGCCTGCGCTGTCCTCGGCTTCCAGGCGCACCTCGATCTCGGCAACCTGCCCCGTCTGGAGCTTCAGCGGGCCGCCGTGAAAGCGAATGTCCTGCAGGCTGACCGGCCTGCCCGCCGCGCCTGCCAGCGCGGTTTGCAGCACCAGGCTCGGATAGGTGATGCCCATCAGGGCCGGCTGGCCATCCACCCGATGATCCAGCAGGTAGGCCTCATCGGCCGCGAAACGGTAAGACGCCGAAGCAGGCTGGCGCACGGGGGTTGGCGCCAGCGCCAAGGGAGCGGCCTTGGGGGTCCACTGGCGCAGATGCCCCAGCAGCTCCTCGACGGTGTTGTATTCAAACAGCAAGGTCGGGTTCAAGCGCCGGGACAGCAGTTGCTCGATATCCTTGAGGATGGTGAGCATCTGCGCCGAACTCAGGCCCATATCGAAAAAGCCGCGTTGCGGATCGAGCTGATCGACGCGAACCTGCAGATGCCGGGCGAACACCGCCAGCACCTCGGGAGCCACGTCTTGGGCATGCGCCGCCTGGACCGGCCGAGGGCTCTGCGGCGCCTGGGGCGCAGTCGCCTGCAGCGGTTCCCTGACGCGCTTGCCGGTCAACTCGCCCAGGCTGGCCACCCAGCGACCGGCGCCGTCATAGAAATCGATGTCCAGCTTGCGGATGTCATTGGCGGTGACGATCCGCGCCAGCTCGACGCGGGCCACGCAAGCCTCCTGCAACAGCGCCCTGGCGTGGAAGCGGCCGTAGTGCAAAGGCAGGTACAGGCCGTCATCGCCGGGGGGCAAAGAGTCTTCGAGTACCGCGCTGGCCACCGCCGCGCCATCGATCAGGGTCGGGTGGAACAGCGCATCGGGCATCAACTGCCGCCACTGCGGCGCCACGCTGAGCTCGATCAGACAGCCCCAGGCAAAACGCTGGATGTTGCCTTCGGCCATCAACAGCCCGTCATGCACCAACGCCCGCTCCCGCGCCTGGGCATACAACGCCTGCAACGGCACCAGGCTGTCGGCCTCGGCCCTGAGGGCGGCCAAGTCCAGATCAGGCTTGGCCCCTGCCCCCTCGACCGCCGGGTGCAACTGCGCCGTGCAGTACTTCACCTTGGCCCCCACGGCCACAGCGTCTTGCAGTTCCACGCCATCGACATCGATCAGCCAGACACCGTCCCGAGGCTGCATCGTCAGGGTCAGGCGCAGCGCCGAAGCGGCCTGGACAATCAACGGCTGATAGATCACCAGATCGCGCACTTCGGTGCGCAGGCAATCGAGCCCCAGGCCGTCGCGGGCCACTCGCAGGAGCAGATCGATATACGCCAGGCCCGGCAGAATGGCCTGGCCCTGGACGCGATGATGAGCCACCAGTGGATGGTCGGCGCCAATCGTCAAATCAAAGTACTTGTTCATGAATCACACCCCAGCTTGACGGGATAGAAGAAGGCGCAACAGCCGCTGCCAGGGGTGCAGCTGCAACCTGGGCAACGGGGGCCGGCGTGTTATCGCGATTGAGAGAAAAGCGCCGGCGGTCGAACACCGGGGCGGGCAACGGCTGGCGCACAGGCACGTAATCAGCGGCGGCGACGAACTCTTCGAGAATCACATGGCAGTTGGTGCCACCGTCCGGGAAGCAACTCTGGGCGGCCACCCGAGGACGGCCATCGGTGGCTTTCCAGTCCAGGGTCCGACGGTTGAAATGCACCCGTGAGCTGTCGAAATCAAAATGCTCGAACGGCTCCAGGCCACAGGCGCTGGGAACGATCTGCCGATGGTGCAGGCTCAGGGCACAGCGCACGAAACCGGCCAGCCCCGAAGTCAGCAACAGATGACCGACACTGGGTTTGACCGAACCCAGGCAACAGGCGTCCAGGGTGCTGTCATCCAGTTCATAGACCTGGGCCAGGGCCTTGATCTCCACCGCATCGACCACTGCCGAACCACCGCCATTGACCTCGATGTAACCCACATCCCGCGGGCTCTTGCCGGCCTGCTGCAAGGCTTTGTGCATCACCTCTTGCTGCGCCTTGAGGTTGGGCGAGCCCGGCCCCAGGGTGCGACCGTCATTGTTCAACGCCAGGCCCTTGACCACGCAGTAGATGCGGTCGCCGTCAGCCTGCGCTGCGCTCAGGGTCTTGCAGACCAGGGCCACCACGCCCTCGCCCAGCACATCGCCGGCGGCGCGGTCGTCGAAGATGTTGAACGCGCCGTCCGGGCTGAGGATATTGCGCGCCGAAAACAGGTCATGGGCCTCCGATGAGGTCAACAGACTGGTAGCGCCCACCAGGGCCATGTCGATGCTGCCGTTGCGCAGGGCATCGAACGCCAGGGACATCGCGGTCAGGCCCGAGGAGCAGGCGGTATCCACCACCATGCTGGGGCCGGTCAGGTTGAGGAAGCGCGACAGGTTGCTCGCCAGGTAATTCTGCCCCACCCCCAGAATCGGGTTGCTGGCCTGAGCCAGTGACTGGGCATCGGCAGTCACCCGCAGGCGGCCACCGACATACACCCCCACCGGCCGGGCCGACAGCTCGCGCAGCGAATAACCGGCATCGAACAGCGCCGTGACACTTTGTTCCAGCATCAGCCGGGCCTGGGGGTCCATCACCGCTGCATCCTTGGGGTTGAGGCCGAAGAACACAGGATCGAACTGATCGATACCGTCCAGCCAACCGCCATGGGCCTGGCCCTGTCCACCCGGCCAGCGTTGATCGCGCATCGGCCCGATGGCCGATTGACCGCTGCTTTGCAGGGTCCAGAAGGCCTCGGCATCGGCCGCGCCGGGCAGGCGCACGGCCAGACCGATAATGGCGATCTCCTCCGCTGGCCGGGACGTCGTCGCCGGCACCACGGCAGGAGCCGGGTTCGGCGCCACGGCAGGGGCCGGATTCGGCGCCACAGCAGGGGCCGGATTCGGCCCTATCGGTGGCGCCGGCAGGACCGGCGCCGAGCTTTGATCGGGGGTGCCCAGGTGCTGCCTCAGGGCCTCGGGATAGGTGCTGACCAGATGCTCACAGAGGCTGCCCAGGGTGGTGAACTCGAACATCAGCGACGGGTCCAGGCGGCTGCCCACCCAGGCGCTGAGGCTCTCCATCAGTTGCAGGACCATGATCGACTCAATGCCGTAGTCGGCAAACGCCATGTCCCGATCCGTCAGTTGCTCGGCGGTGAACTTCAGTTCCTCCATCAACAGTTGGCGCAACGCTTCCTCCACCGCCGCCAGCAAAGGCGCGGGAGCAAGCGTTGCGGGCGCGACCGGGGCTGGTGCCGGTGCCGGCGCAGTAACAGCGGCGGGACGCTGGGTCAGTTGCGCCGGGTTGAAGCGTTCGAGGTCGACATGACACGGCAGGCACAGCCGCGGATTGTCCGGCGACAGCGCCAGGGCGAGCACCCGATCCAGCAACCCCAGGCCAATCGCCGTGCTCAGCGGCTTGAGCCCCAACTGCAGAGCCAACGGCCCGGTGTTGTCCACCGCCATGCCCACCTCGGCCCAGGCCGGCCATTGCACCGAACACAATCCCACCCGCCCGTGGGCCAGCGCGAATTGATCCATATAGGCATTGGCCATGGCGTAGTCGCTCTGCCCTGCTGCCAGGGCCGGCACGCTCGCCGAGACCGAGGAGAACATCAGGAAAAAGCGTAGCCGCTGACTGTTCAGACGCTGGTACAGCGCCACCAGACCGTTGATTTTCGGGGTGCATACCGCGGCCATTTCATCCAGGGACTTCTTGATGAAGGCCGGCGCGGTGCTCACCGATCCGGCGCAGTGGAACACCCCGGTGATCGGGCCCAACGCCCCCTCGAAGCGCTCGATGGCCTGGTCGATGGCGCTTGGCGTCTGCAGGTCGCACGACTGATAGGCAAGCCGTACACCCTGCTCCAACCAAGCTTGCAGCCGGCGAATCCTGCCCAGGACCCGGCCGTCCAGGCCGGCGCCATCGGCCAGTATCCCTGGCCACTGCTCGGCGTCGGGCAAGGTTTCACGGCCCATGATCGCCAGGGACCGCACCCCCGCCTGAATCAAATGATCCACCAGGGCCGCACCGATACCACCAGTGCCGCCGGTCACCAGCAGCACATCGTCCGCCCGGTACGTCGCGGCGGCGGTGTTGCTCGTGGCCAGCGGCGTGAAGGTCGCGACGAAGCGCTCACCCTGGCGATAGCAGCACTCAGCCTGGGGCCCGGCGTTAAACTCGGCTTCGATCTGCGCCATCAGCGCGGTCGGTTGCGACAGGTCCAAATCGCTGTCCAGTACCCCCGCCTGCACGCTGCGATATTCGGCATTGAGCATCCGATACAGGCCCACGCTGCGCGCCCCTTGCAGGGTCGGCTGAAGCTTCCAGGGCTGCAGGCCCCGGGTCACCAGCAACAGCCGCGGCGCTTGTTGGCGCTGCTCGGCGACAAAGGCCTGGA
Source organism: Pseudomonas sp. JDS08PS003 (assembly GCF_045013505.1). Taxonomy (NCBI): domain Bacteria; kingdom Pseudomonadati; phylum Pseudomonadota; class Gammaproteobacteria; order Pseudomonadales; family Pseudomonadaceae; genus Pseudomonas; species Pseudomonas sp. JDS08PS003. The sequence goes on along the minus strand of NZ_CP120724.1, from coordinate 3,339,343 downwards.
GCAGCGCCAGCTTGCCTCGTTCAAGGGCGGTGCTGGCTTCATAGACCGGGTCCAGGGCGGTCAGGTCGATCAGCCCCGTCAACGCGCCCGGGCAGCGCCGATAGGCGGCCAGGGTGCTGTCGGGATCATGCAAATCAACCGCGCCCGGGCCTTGGTGCACCAGGTAATGCCGATCCAGGCTTTGAGCGCCGGACGCAAACAAGCCCTGGGCGAGCCCGAGGGTCGGCTCGGTGCACAGGATCAGCAGCGCCCCCTGGGCCGCAGGTGATGCCACGGATGGGAGGGGCGCGGCGTGCCAGCTGCGAGTCAGAATCGGCTGGTCCGCCACCTGGGGCAACGCGGGGGCAATAGCATCCCGGCCCAGTGGCGCCCAGTAGCGCTCCTTGGCGAACGGGTACAGCGGCAGGCTGATGCGCCGAGCCGTAGTGCGAGGCTGCAGGTGGGCCCAGTCCAGCGAGCCCCCCGCCACCCAGCTCTGCAGGTGTGCCTCCAGGCTAGCCTCGGCAGCCACGGCAGCGGATGCAGCGCCGGCCTTGGCACGGTAGAACAGCCCTGCTCCGCTCGGCTCCCGCCACAGACCCGCCCCGGACGCTGCCTCGACCTGGGTCCAGTTCAGGCTCAAGGTCTGCAAGTGCCGAGCGAGGGTGTCCAGCGAGTCGGCCATGAACACCAAGCGCTCGCGCATGGCTTCACGCCCGACCTGCAAGGTATGGGCAATGTCCGCCAAGGTCCGTGGTTGGCCATCGGCCAGGGCCTGGCGCAATTGTTCAACCTTGTCGCGCAGTTGCCCCGCCGTGCGAGCCGACAGCGGGATCGCCCAGGCCTGGCCGTCATGCCCTGGCGCCCCGCGGGCGGATTCACGCTCAGTGGGTTCACGCAGAATCAGGTGGGCATTGGCGCCACCGGCGCCAAACGACGACACCGCCGCCACCCGGGTTTCACCCGCGGCCACCGTCCAGTCCGTCAGGGTTTGCTGCACCCGCAACCCACCGTCGGCAAAGTCGATGTTGCCGTTGAGCACGGCCGAATGCAGCGAAGGCACCAATTGCCGGTGCTGGAATTGCAACAGGATCTTGGTCACCCCAGCGATACCGGCGGCGCTTTCACAGTGGCCGATATTGGATTTGACCGAGCCGATGGCGCAGTGCCGGTCCTGTTCGCCAGCCGTGCCCAGGGCCTTGTTCAGCCCGGCGATCTCGATCGGATCGCCCAGGGCGGTGCCGGTGCCGTGAGCCTCGATGTAACTGATGGCGCGGGGCTCCACCCGGCCCTGGTGCAGGGCGGCCTGAATCAGCGCCGCCTGGGCATTGGGGTTGGGCACCGAATACCCGTTGGTCTTGCCACCGTGGTTGATGGCCGAAGCCTGGATCACCCCATAGATGCGATCGCCCTGGGCCAGGGCATCCGCCAGCGGACGGATCAACACTGCGCCGACCCCTTCGCCCGGCACGTAGCCCGTGCCCCCTTCACCGAAACTGCGGCAACGACCGTCGTCGGAGAGAAAGCGCCCCTGCCCCAGCACCAGGTATTTGTTGGGGTGCACGGTGACGTTCACGCCGCCGGCGATCGCCACCGCGCACTCGCCGGCCAACAGGCTCTGGCAAGCCATATGGATGGCCGTCAGCGAAGAGGAACACATGGTGTCCAGGGTCACGCTGGGGCCATGCAAGTTGCAGAAGTACGAGACCCGGTTGGCAATCGAGGCAACATTGCCGGGAATCGCCAGCGGATGGCCCAGGGCCGTCTCCTCAGGACCGTAGAGCTGGTACTCGTTGTACATGGCGCCGACAAACACCCCGACGGCGGCGCTGTCCAGGCTATGGGCAGCGCTGTGTTCAGGGCTGTATTGGCGAGCCGTGGCGGCCAGGGTCGCACGGGTATAGCCGGCGTCTTCCAACAGGTGATACGCACACTGCAGGAACAGCCGCTCCTGGGGATCGAGTATTTGCGCTTCACGGGCCGAGATGTTGAAAAACAGGGTGTCGAAGCAGTCCACGTCGTCGATGAAACCGCCCCATTGACCATAAGTGGTGCCCGGCAGGTTTTTCTGCTCGGCATAAAAGCGTTGGTGGTTCCAGCGCTGTGCCGGGATCGGCGTGATGCAGTCGCGCCCCTGTTGCAGGTTGTCCCAGAACTGCTGCAGATCCGCCGCCAACGGGTATTGGCCGCTGAGCCCGACGATGGCGAACTCCATCGGCCCGGCTACGGCGGGCGCTGGCTGCAACGCCGGTTCAGGGGCGACGCTCGCGGTGACCGGCAATCCGACCGCTGCGGCAACGTTCGCGGTCGCGGCCGGCGTGATCAGTTGGCTCAGTTTTGGCCCATGCTGCTCAAGGAAATAGCCGCAGAGTTTCTCCAGGGTCTGGAATTCGAAGAACAGGGTTTTCGACAATGGCCCGAAGACCTCTTCGAGCCGGGCGTTCAAGCGGCCGACCATAATCGAGTCGATGCCATAGTCTTCCAGGGGCGCCTGGACATCGATCCGATGGGCGGGCAACGCGAACACATCGGCGAGCAACTGCTTGAAGTAGTGCTGGACCTGCGCCGCGCTCAGCGCTTGGCTCGCAAGCGAACCCAGAGATGAGGCCGGCGCGGCCTGGGGTGGCTCGAGCGGCGCGCGTCCCGCTGGGCTCAAGCCAAAAGGCTGCAAGGCCCGGGACGCATCACCCTCGGCCACCAGCACCTGGGTCGCGCCTGCGGCCAGTGCGCCGTGCAACGCCGACAGCGCCACCGCCGTGCTCAGCGGGCGAATGCCCGACTGGGTCCACAGGCGCTGCTCGGTGGAGGCGTCGGGGCGCATGCGCCCTTCGGCCCACAGCGACCAGTCCAGCGACAGGGTCTGCCCACGGCGTTCGCCCCGCGCCACCTGCCGGTTACGCTCATGGGCAAAGCCATCGAGAAAGGCATTGGCCGCTGCGTAGTCGGCCTGACCGACATTGCCGGTCACGCCGCTGGCCGAGGCGCAGAGCACAAAGCACTCCAGGTCCAGGTGACGGGTCGCGTGATCGAGGTTGGCGGTGCCCCGCACCTTGGGCTCCAGCACAGCGGCGAACTGCGCCAGGGTCTTGTTGACGATGAACTCGTCGGCGTTGATGCCGGCGTTATGGATCACCCCGCTGAGGGGGCCATGGGTCTGTTGCACCGAGGCCAGCAGGGCTTCGATTTCCGCCGGTTGGCCGATGTCCGCCTGGCAGTACTCGACCCGGGCCCCGCGCCGTTCAAGGGCGGCCAATTGCTGTTGTTCAGCCGGGTTCAGCAGCGAGCGGCCCACCAGCACAATGCACGCGCCATGGGTGTGCTCGATGATGTCGCGGGCAAAGATACGTCCCAGCCCGCCCGCGCCACCGGTGATCAGGTAGCAACCGGCGTCTTTCCAGACCGGGGGTTGCGCGGCTGTCGCCGCCAGGTGGCTCCAGACCGGCACCCGCTGCTCGCCAGCGTCGAGCCAGACCGCGTGATGTTCGGCGCTGACCGGCCCTTGTTCGAGCGCGTCCAGGGACTGCATGGCCAGCAGTTGCCCACGCAGCCTCGGGTTTTCCAGGCTCGCGGTTTTCAGCAGGCCTTCAAGGCCGAGCATGACCGGGGCCACCGGCCAGCCGAGCAGCAGCACCTGGATAAACAACGGCTGCTGACCGGCACCGGCCCCCAGGCAGGTCTTGAGGTGGCTGAACAGGGCCTCGGCCGCCGCCTGATAATCCCGGGCCAGGGCCGGGTTGTCCTGGCCACTGGAGCCCACCGCCAGGGCCTGCACCTGGGCCTGAGGAAACAACCGGCCCAGGCGATTCAACGCCGGCAGCGGATCATCTGCCGCCAGCAACAGCACTTGATGCTGGCCCTGGGGCGCCGACGTTGCGTGCGCCGCCGGCACGGCTTGCCACTGGCGCTGCAGGCGGATCGGCGTGACCGCGGCGTCCTCGGCCAGGGTGATTTCCCGGGCCGCCAGCCCGCGCAGGCTGACCCGCAACTGGCCCAGGTCGTCATACAGCCGAGCGTTGAGTTTGCTCAGCGTACCGTGGCTATCGAGGGTCAAAAGTGCCCACATCGTTGTATCCAGAGGACCGTGGACATCCACCTGATCCAGGGCGAATGGCACCTTCTGCGGCAGGCTGCCACTGCCGTCTGCGCCCAGGAAGAACCCCGCCACCCCTTGCAACGCGCCGTCCAGCAAGGCCGCATGCAAGGTCCAGCCGGTGCTGGCCTGGCTGCCTGGCACCTGGGGCAGTACCAGGCGCACCAGGCACTGGCGCGCATCACAGTAGATCGCCTCGATCACCCGACAGGTCGGCCCGTAAGCCAGCCCTGCGGCGTGAAACGCGGCGTAGCAGTCGGCGCCCGACAAGACATGCGTGCTGCCGGCCTGCAGCGCCCGGATATCCAGCACCGCGCTGGCCGCCGGGTCCCCGGCCTGAACCGTATCGAACAGCGACACCACGCCTTGGCCATGCACGGTCGGCTCGGCCGCTGGCTGGTCGGCCAGGCGGCTGACGATGCGGTAGGCAAAGCTGTCGGCCCCGGCCAGCGCTGTCAGCCAGGTCTCCACCTGCCGCTGCTCGCGGCGGTCCCAGATCAGCGGCGCCATCCAGCCGACCTTGGCCAAGTGCGCATGGCGCCAGTCGGGTCGCAGTGTCGTGGCAGCCTGCAGGGCCATTTCCAGGTAGGCCACCCCTGGCAATACGTGATGCCCCTGCACCACATGGTCGGCCAGGAAGAACTCTTGCCCGGTAAACGCCGACACGAAACGCTCGCCACTGGCCAGCGAAGCCTGGTGCTGGACCAAGGGTTGCGCCAGCGTTTGCAACGGCGGCACCGACGGCTGCTGGTGACCACCGGGCCCCTGGGGATCGACCCAGTAGCGCCCGTGCTCAAAGGGATAGGTCGGCAGTTGCAGGCGCACTGGAGCCTGTCGTGGGTAACGCAAGTGCCAGGGCAGCGTGTACCCCTGGCAGTAGAACTCGGCCAACCCGCGCAGGGTTTCCTCGTAGCCCTCAACCTGGACTTCGCTGCCCAGGTCATCCCCCAGTTGCCGTGTCCATTGCTCGATGGTGCACACAATCGACGCTTGCGGCGCCTGGTGTTGGTCGCCCTTGCCAAGCAACACCCGCTCCGCGAACACTTGCGCCGGCAAGGCGTCCTCGCTGCTCGCCCGGCGCCTGAGCTGTGGCAGGTGTTCACTGGCCAGTCGTTGCAGCAGACTCTGCGCCGAAGCCTGGTCCTGCACCACCAGCGCACAGCGGTATGCAAAGTGATGACGGCCCTCCAGCAGGGTGTGGCTGACAGCGGCCAGGTCCAGTTGTGGATCGCCGGCCAGGAGGTCGATCAGTTGCTCGATCCGGTCGCATAGCGAGAGGATCGAACGCGCCGACAGCACCAGCAGGTAGGCCGGAGAAACCTTGAAGCGTTGTGGCTGGCGTCGCTCATCCGCCGCGAGATCCCGCAGCACCACATGGGCGTTGGTGCCGCTCATGCCAAAGGCACTGACCGCACCGTGACGCGCGCCATCAGCCTTGAGCGGCCAGGGGCGCGGCCGGGTGTTGACGAAAAAAGCACTCGCCTGCCAGTCGACAAAGTCATTGTGAGTGGTGAAGTTCAGGCTCGGCGGGATCGTTTCGTGGCGCAGCGCCGAGGCCAGGCACAAGGTGCTGACCAGGCCCGACGCGGCCAGACAATGGCCGAAGTTGGTCTTGGTGGAGGTCAGCGCGCAATGGGCGCCCTCCTGCGACTGGCCGAAGACTTGCGCCAGTGCGTTGACTTCCACCGCATCGCCCAGGGCCGTGCCGGTGCCGTGGGTCACCACGTAATCGATCTGCCGTGGCGCCAGGTTGCAAGCCTCGTAGGTCGAGGTCAGCAAGCGGGCCTGCGCCGCTCCGTTGGGGGCGGTGATGCCGTTGGTCTTGCCGTCATAGTTGATCTTGCTGGCGGCGATCACCGAGACAATCGGATCGCCATCCGCCAGGGCCGCCGACAACGGCTTGATCACCAGCGCCACCACCGCCTCGCCCGGGACCATGCCGTTGGCCCGCTGATCGAAGGTGTGGCAGCGGCCGTCCGGCGAAAGCATGCCGGCCTCGTCCATGCGGCTGAACGACTGCGGCGTGAGCATCAGGTTGGCGCTGCTGACCAGGGCCATCTCGCACTCCCCCAGACGCAGGCTCTGACAGGCCTGGTGCAACGCCACCAAGCCCGAGGAGCAGGCGGTGTTGAGTGTCATCACCGGGCCATCGAGGTCGAGGAAATACGCCAGGTGCGAGGCGGCAATAGCACTGTGGTTAGCGGTGATGGAACCGCCGCCGCCCAGTAGGAAGTACTCGCCCTCCTCCAGGCCGACAAACACACCGACCCGTTGGCTGGCCAAGTGACGGGGGCCGATACCGGCCGTTTCCAGGGCACGCCAGGATTCCTCGAGCAACAGCCGCTGGCGCGGGTCCATCTCTTGCGCCGCACGCGGAGAAATGCCGAAGAACAGCGGGTCGAACTCGTCCACACCCCGCAACGACCCGCAGCTGTAGCCCTCAGGGGCTTGCGCCGAACTCACTGCACTGCGCCCGTCCAGCAAGAGCTGCCACATTTCATCGACCGAATCGCATTGCGGGAAACGACCGCTGGCGCCAATGATCGCGATGGGTTCAGCCAGCAGCGGGCGCGTGACCTCATGGCCCGGGGCCGACTCGGGCCCGGCAACCACTCCCAGCGGCGCCACCGAGGGCTGTGACGCTTGGGCCAAGGCCGCCTTGGGCGTGGCCTGCGCACGATAGTGCCGGGTCAATGCCGTTGCCTGTTGTTGCGCCAAATGTTCGGCCAGGCGCGCCAGGGTCGGATAGGAGAAAAACAGCGCCGGGCTCACGGCGAAGCCGAACCGTTGCTGGATCTTTTTTGCCAGCCGCGCCAGATTGATCGAATCAAAACCGAAACTGCTCAAGGTGGCATCGCCGGGCAACTCGGTGGCCGGGATCTGCGCCACGTCGCTGCACAGGTCCTGCAGCTGCGACAGGACCCAGGCGGGCAAATCCATGACCTCTTCAGGCGCCAGCGCTTCGCTCACGGGTGCCGGTGCCGGTGCCGGTGCCACCTGAGCCTGGGTCTCCAGGTCGAACAGTTGCGCCAAGCGTGAGGTGTCGCCATAGGCCACGGCCACGTGCTCCAGACCGCTGTGCAGAATCGCTTCGAAAGCCGCCAGGCCCTGGTCCGCGAGGAGCAAGGCCTGCCCGCTGCCGTGCAGGTACGACGCCAGGGCGCGCCCCGGCTCCGAGTCCGCCGCGGCCCGCACCGGGCCCATGCCGCCGTCCTTCCACAGCGGCCAGTTGATGGCGATGGTTTGCCCGTGCCGTTCGCCACGGGCGACCCGCTGGTTGCGATAGGTGGCGTGGGCCATCAGGAAGCGATTGCCCATGGCGTAACTGCCCGCGCCCATGTCGCCGAGCAAGGCGGCGGTGGAGGAGAAATAGCAGGCATGGACCAGCGGGTCGCCGGCGGTCAGGGCATCGAGTACCTCGGTGCCGGACACCTTGGGCGCCAACACCGTCTGGAACCCATTGGCCGAGGCCTGCAACAGCCCCGCGCCCTCCTCGACCCCCGCCGCGTGAATGAAGCCTTGCAGCGGGCCAAAGGCCGTGCGGACCTGGATCAGCGCCTGCTCCATGGAGCCGAAGTCCGTTACATCGGCCTGGAAGTAACGCACCTGAGCCCCCAGAGCTGCCAAGGCTTGCACGCGCTGCTCCAGGGCCTGAGTCGGCGCTGAGCGTCCCACCAGCGCCAGACGCAATGCGGCGCCCTGGGTGCGGGCCAGGTAATCGGCGAACAGCAGCGCCAGATGGCCGCTGCCACCGGTGATCAGCCAAGTGTTGGCCCGGGCCGACGGCAAGCTCTGCAACGCTGGCGCCGCGCCGGTTTCCAGTGCCAGAGGTCGGCTCGACAGCTGATAACGCTGCGGCCCCACATACAGGGTGCTGCCACCTTCGCCGCCGCGCCATTGCCGCAACAGCGGCGTGAAACAGGCGCTCGCCTGCCCTGAACCTGCCAGGGCAAAGTCGCAGGACTCGGTGCTTTCCAGCAGCACCGTTTGCCAGGCGGTGTGCGCCAGGATGCGCGGCATGGAGCGCTCCAGGCCGATCCAGGATTCCAGCTGACAACGGTCCAGCCCGTCGCGGCAGAGCCCGGCCAGCAACACCCGCTGCAGCGGCTGCTGCAACCGCGACAAGGCCTGGAGCAGGTTCACCAGCAGCTCCGGCTGCAGGCTCAGTTCCGGCGCTTCCACCGGCCACAGGTACAGCAGGCCGTCGATGGCGCCGTAACCTTGAACCATCGCCCCCAGCACCTCGCTGACCTCATGGGCGCGCTGCGGATTGAGGGCGAAACTGTCGGCGCCCGCCTGGCCCTGACGGGACAGAAACACCAGGCGGCAGCCCGGCAGTTGCTGGGCTGCCAGCTCACGCAACTGGGCCTGATGAATCGGCTCGGACAGGCAGCACAGCACCAGCCGTGGCTGCTCCGGCGCCGCACTGGCGACCTCACCGAGCGCCGGTTGCCAGTGTTCGGCAAAGGTCAGCAGCGAATGGCGGTTGGACGGTTCGGGCGGCGTGGGGCGTTCGTCGATGGCCCAATGGCGAATTCGGGCAAACGGATAGCTCGGCAGGGTCACCCGTGCTACACCGGCCGGACGCGGCAGCCCGCGCCAATCCGCGGCGCCGTCGCGCTGGGCGGTCCACAGGCGCGCCAGCGCTTTCAGGTCGCCGGCTGCCAGAGCCTGTTGCCAAGCGGGTTCGTGCCACTCCTCGCTGGCGGCGTCCGTCGAACTCCAGTACAGCCAATCGGCGGCCGTAGACGGTTCGTCCAGCTCACGCAAGCGTTGCTGCAGTTCAGCCACGCTGGCCACCACCAGCGCCAGGCGCTCGGCCAGCGGATCGCGGCCCACCTGCAGGGTGTAGGCCAGGTTGGCCAAGGAAACATCCGGGTGTTGCTCAAGATGGCGCGCCAGGCGTCGGGCACTTTCCAGCAAGCGTTCGCGGGTCTTGGCCGAGAGCACCACCAGTTGCTCGCCGTCCTCGCGAGGCACCGCGGCCGGCGCCACGTACTCTTCCAGCACCACGTGGGCATTGGCCCCGGAAAAACTCAGGCTGCTGACCCCGGCCCGGCGTGGAATCGGCTGACCTTGCGGATCGCTCAAGACCGTCCAAGGCTGGCGCTGATCAACCACATAGAACGGGCTGTCGGCGAGTTTGATGTAAGGGTTCTGCCGAGAAAAATGCAGGTTGCCCGGCAAGGTGCCGTGCTGCATCGACAGAATGATCTTGAACAGCCCGGCCATGCCGGCGGCGGCTTCCAGATGGCCGATATGGGTCTTGACCGCCCCCAGGCCGCAGCGGCCCTCGGGAATAGTGACCCCGTAGTGGCGAGACAGCGTGGCGAAGGCATCTTTCAGGCCATTGATTTCGATCGGGTCGCCCAAGGGCGTGCCAGTACCGTGGGTTTCGATGTAGGTGATGGTCGAGGGATCGACCCCGGCGCGGGTGTAGGCGTCCACCAGCAGCATCGATTGCGCCACCGGGTTCGGCGCCGTCAGGGAGCTCGCCCGCCCGCCATGGTTCTCCGCCGTGGCGCGGATCACCGCGTGGATGGTGTCGCCATCGGCGATGGCCCGGTGCAGCGGCTTGAGCAACACCGCGCCGGCCCCTTCGCTGCGTACATAGCCATTGGCCTGGTCGCTGAAGGTCATGCAACGGCCATCCTCGCTCAACATCCCGGCGTCACTGAACGACAAGGTGAGGTACGGACTGAGGATCAGGTTCACGCCACCGGCAATCGCCATTTCGCAGCCATTGCGAATCGATTCCACCGCTCGGTGCAGGGCCACCAGCGAACTGGAGCAGGCGGTGTCCACCGGCTGGCTCGGGCCATGGCTGCCCAGTAGATAGGAAATGCGGTTGGCCAACACCGAGTGGGACAACCCGGTGGAGGAATAGGCGCTGATCGGCTGCCCGGATTCCACCAGCAGGTTGAGGTAGTCAATGGCGCCGACGCCGATAAACACCGAGGTCTGGCTGCCGGCGAAATCGGCGCTGGCATAGCCGGCGTTGCCAATGGCGCTGAACACCGTCTCCAGGATCAAGCGCTGGGACGGGTCCATCAGCTTCGCTTCATGGGGCGAGATGTTGAAGTACAGGCTGTCGAACTTGTCGACATCGTCGATGAAACCACCCCATTTGGCGCGGGTCTTGCCACCTTCGGCCGGGTCGCCGTAGATCGCCTCCCAGCTCCAGCGCTGCGGCGGAACCGTGGTGATCATGTCGTCGCCCGCCTGCAAGTGCTCCCAGAAGCTGTCCAGGTCCTTCGACCCGGGCAGCACCCCGGCCATGCCGATGATGGCGATCGGCATCGCGCCGGTCTCAGGCTGTGGCGTGGTTGTGGCAACGGGTGAGGCAACGGCTGCAGCGGTCGCAGGCTCCGGCATGGACGCTGGCGGCGCAACGATCTGCGGGTACTGGGCCGAGAGGAAGGCCCCCACCGTGGCCAGGGTCTTGTGTTCGAAGAACAGCGCCGGGGTGATGTCGATGGCGTAATGACCGTTGAGCTTGTTGGCCAGTTCGACATAGGTGATGGAGTCGAATCCGTAGCTGCCCAGTTCGGTGTCGAGGTTGAACCCGGTTGCGCTCTTGTGCAGCACCTGACCCGCCAGGTCCTTGAGGGTGGCCATCAAGTCAGCGTCCTGAGTGGTGGCCGTCGGCGCCGTGGCCATCAGCGGCGCATCAGCGCTGGCCAGCGCATATTCACTGGCCAGGCACTGGGCCACGGCACTCAAGGTCTTGTGCTCGAAGAACAGCGCCGGGGTAATGTCCAGGGCGTAGTCGCGGTTGATCCGGTTGGCCAGCTCGACATAGGTGATGGAGTCAAAACCGTAATCAGTCAGGGCAACCTGAGGACGCAAACTGTTGGCCTCGCGGCGCAGAATGTCGGCGGCCAGCCGGCCCAACGCCTGGATCAGCCCCTCCTGCGCGGCCACCGGGTTTGGCCGCACCGCCATGCTCGGTACGGGCTGTGCGGAGGCCATGCCAAGGACCTTTTCGATCTTCGCCCGATCCCCCACCGCGACGCAGAGCGTGGTGGGGCTCGTCGTTGACAGCCCCAGCACAACCTCCAGGCCCTGATCCAGCGACAGAGGCAGTACCCCCATCACGTTGCGCATCAGGGTTTCGCTCTGCTCGCTGATGCGCATTCCGCCATCGCGCCAGTACGGCCAGTTGACCGACAGGGATTTGCCCTGGCGCTGCCCGGCCTGCACCTGCTCGTCGCGCCACTGGACGAAATGATCGAGGTATTCATTGGCATAGGCGTAAGCCGACTGGCCGACAGTGCCCGCCAGGGACGAGATGGACGAAAACACCAGGAACAGGTCCAGCCCATCCCCGCGAGTCACCTCATCCAGGTGCTGGACGCCCGCGACCTTGGGCGCGATGACCGGCCCCAGGTTGGCCAGGTCCTGCTTGACGATCAGGCTGTCGCGAATGGCCCCGGCGGCATGCAGGACGCCATTGAGGGCACCGAACTCGGCCTTGATCGCCCGGTGCAGCGCGGCGACGTCCGCCTGATGGCTGACATCGGCCTGCAGATAACGGGTCACGCCCGGCAAGCCGGGTGCTTCGGCCTGGGCCAGGGCGTGCGCCACGCTGTCCGGCGCGGAACGACCGCAGACAATCACCCGGGCAGCGAAGCGCTGACGCAGCTGGCGGGCAATCTGCAGGCCCAGTGCCCCGGCACCGCCGCTGATCAGGTAGACACCGCCCTGGCGAAACAGGCCCTGGGATGCGAGCGCCGCCGAGCGCTCCAGGCCCTTGAGCCGTTGCACCTGACGCGCCTGTTGCCGGTAGCGCAGCAACACCTGAGCGGCCCCCGGCGCATGCCGCAGTTCTTGCGCCACGTGGTGCACGGCCTCGGCTTCGGAGCCCTCGGCCACCTCCAGGACACAGGCCTGCAACCCGGGATGTTCATGACCCAGGACCCGGGCAAACCCGGCCAGGGCGCGATGCGCGAAGTGCCCCGAGCGACTGACAAACAGCAACCGCCCCTGAGTACGCTGGCGCGCCACCAGTACCGGCAGCAATTGATACAACAGTTGCAACAGCGCCTCGCCTTGCAGCCCCTCTTCCAGCCGGAACAGCCAATCGAGGTCGCCGGTGGCAGGCAGTGCGTCCAGCAGTTGCTGCCAATGTCCGGTCGAGCGCGGGTCGATGCCCAGGGTCTTGCCGCCGTCGCTGACCTGCACTGCAGCCTCGCCGGCCAGGGTTGGCGACACGCACCAGGGTTTGAAACCCAGGGCCTGTTCCAGCGCCGGCCAGCCGCCTGGAGCCGCCGTGAACAGCACGCTGTGGGCGGTCGACGGCTGAGCCGCCAGCGGCAGGTTGAAGTCTTGCGCCTGCCAGTGGGGGGTAAAGAGTTGCAGGTCGTCCTGCTTGCGCAACGAGTAAGGCCGGTAAGACAGGCTGCGCATGGCCGCCAGTACCTGTCCGTCGTCGCTCAGCAGGTCGATGTCGAAACGTTTTTCGGCGAACTGCGCCGAACCGTGGTTGCCAGCCACCCGGGCATAGGCGTAGCAGGTCGCCGTGAGCGGTGCATAAACCGTGATCTCGCTGAGGGCATAGGGGATGTACAAGGTGTTGTCTTGGCTGGGATCGCCGAGCAGGCCCAACAGGCTTTGCAAGGCACCGTCCATCAACGACGGGTGCAAGGTGTAGGCCGTCAGGTCGTGGCGCAGGGACTGGGGCAGGACCAGGCGGGCCAGGGATTCGCTGGCGTTGAAATACAAGGTTTCCAGGGTGCGCAAACCCGGCCCGTAGACCAGATCGTTGCGATCGAAGATCCGATAGCACTCCAGCGCAGGCCAGACCTCGGCGCAGCGCGCCTTGATCGCGGCCAGGTCCATGCGCGGCGTCTGCGCCGGCGCCGGCAGCCGACGTACCCGGCCCTGGGAATACAGCTGCCCGGCCCCGTCACTGACCCGGTAGGCGGTGCCACGCTCGGTTTCCTGCAGGTCGACCTGCACCTGCCGAGGCTGATCGGTGACGATCACCGGCTTGATCCAGGCCACGTTCTGCACTTGCTGCAATTGGCCGTCCAGCCCCCCTTCCCCGGCCAGGCGCTGCGCGGTGATGGCCATTTCCAGATGGGAGACGCCGAGCAGAGTCGGCGCCCCGGACACCAGGTGGTCCTTGAGGTACACCTCGTCGCCGTCGAAACGGTGGCTGAAGCTGGGCTGGGCAGTACCGCTCAGCCGACGGGAGAGGATCGGGTGCAAGGCCGGCACTGTGTCGCAGGCCTCGGGCGTACCCGCAGCCCAGTAGGGCGTCGAGGCAAAGGCATAGGTCGGCAGCGAAACGCGCCGGACACCGTCCTGGGGCGAGAACAGCGGCCATTGCAGCAGCGCACCGGCCGCCCACAGCCGGGCCAGGTCGCCAGCCAGGGGCCGTGGCAGCGCGGCAAGCTCGGCCTGGGCCCGCTGTTGCTGCTGTTCGCTGGGTTCGTCGCCGACAAACACTCGCTGCGGATCGAGGTTGTCCGCCAGGAAGCCGCGCAGCCCCTGGGCCAGGGTTTGAAGGGACTCACACACCAGGGCCAGCCGCGCCGGCATCGGGTCGCGTCCGTTCTGCAAGGTGTGCAGCACATCGCGAAAAGCCGGCAGCGACGCCTCGCTGTCCAGCCAATGCAGCAGACGCCCGGCCATGACCCGCAAGCGCTCGGGGGTGCGCGCCGACAGCACCGCGACAGCGGCGCCGGGGAAGCCGGTCTGGTCGACCGGCAATGGCGCGGCAGGCAATGGCGCAGCGGGTACGTACTCTTCCAGCACGATATGGGCATTGGTGCCGCTAAAGCCCAGGGAGCTGACACACGCGCGCCGTGGATGCTCGGCCTGGGACACCCAGGGTTGCAGGCGCTCGAGGGTGAAGAACGGGCTGTTGGCAAAGTCGATGTGCTGGTTGGGCTGTTCCAGGTGCAAGGACGGCGGCAACGCCTGATGACGCAGGCACAACACGGTCTTGATCAGGCTGGTAATGCCCGCGCCGACCTGGGCGTGGCCAATGTTGGTCTTGACCGAGCCGATGGCGCAGAACTGGTTGTGGTCCGTGTGCTGGCGAAACGCTGCGGTCAGGGCTTCAAACTCGATGGGGTCGCCCAGACGGGTGCCGGTGCCATGAGCTTCGACATAACCGATGGTGCGCGGGTCGATCCCGGCGCGGGCATAGACATCGCTGAGCAACTGGGTCTGGGCATAGGCACTGGGCACGGTAATGCCTGGGGTCTTGCCATCCTGATTGATGCCCGAGGCGCGAATCACCGCGTGCACCGTGTCGCCATCGCGTTCGGCGGCGGCCAGTGGCTTGAGCACCACCGCGCCGACCGCTTCGGAAATCACGATGCCGTTGGCCCGCTCGTCAAAGGTCTTGCACACCCCGTCCGGCGACAACATGCCCAACTGCGAGGCCAGGACGAACATTTCCGGGGTGTTGTACAGCATCACGCCGCCGGCCAGGGCAACCTCGCAGGTGCCGCTGATCAGGCTTTCACAGGCCATGTGCACCGACACCAGGGACGATGAACAGGCGGTGTCCACCGCCACCGCCGGGCCCTTCAGGTTGAGGAAGTACGACAGCCGCGCCGCGAGTATCGATGAGGCGTTGCCGGTCAGGCTGTAGGCGTCGGCCGGCATCTGCTGCTCGCGCAGGTGTTGCAGATAGTCACCGGAAACACAGCCGACAAACACCCCGCACTTGCTGTCGGACCAACTGCCCGGCGCGTAACCGGCGTCTTCGATGGCGCCCCAGGCTTCCTGGAAAAACAGCCGCTGCTGGGGGTCCATCAGCAGGGCTTCACGGGGGCTGATGTTGAAGAAGTCGGCATCGAAGCCCTTGATGTCGTCCACCAGGCCGGCCCACTTGCTGTAACTCTTGTTGCTGGCGCTGCGCTCGGGGTCGAAGTAGTCGTGGCTGCCCCAGCGACTGAGGGGGATCTCGGTCACGCTGTTGTGCCCGGCCTTGAGGTTGTCCCAGAAACGGGCGGTGCTGTCGGCACCGGGAAAGCGCCCGGACATGCCGATGATCGCGATGTCTATCGCGCCCGCAGGCTGATCCTTGGCGGGCTGGCTGACGCCGGTTACCAGGCGCAGCAGATCACGGCCCTGGATCAGGGAGATATGACCGTCCTTGACCAGATTGAGGATGTCGGTGGTGGTAATGCACGCAGTCATTGGAAATCACTCATTAAACGATTGGCCTGATCGACGCTGAGTCGACCGCTCTGCAATTGCGCAAGGATGTCGAGCAAGGCCTGGTCCGAGTCGTGGCTCGCACGCTCGGCCGGCTGCTGTGGCGTGACGGGGGTTGCCGGGGCGCTGTTGCGGATGCGCTGCGCCAGCGCGCCGGCAAAGCCACCCAGGGTCGGATGCTCGAACAACAGGCTGACCGGCAGGGTGACGCCCAGCTCCTGCTGGATCTGGTAGATCAAGCGGGTCGCAGTGAACGAGGTCCCCCCGGCGTTGAAAAAGTGGCTGTCGTCACGCGCCTCTGACAGGCCCAGAGTGGCCGCCCAGATCCGCGCCACCTGCTCTGCCCCGCCCGGCACTGGCGCCGAGGAATGCGCGCCTTCGCTCTGCGGCTCGGGCAGCGCCTTGCGGTCGATCTTGTTGTTGGGGGTCAGCGGCAGCGTGTCGAGGCGCACGAACAACGACGGCACCATGTACCCCGGCAAGTCCCGCGCCACGCGTTGGCGCAGGTCTGACTTGAAGGCTTCGTCCAGGACCGCCGGGGCGCTGATGACCACATAGGCGGTCAACACCCCTTCGCTATCGCCGCCAGCGCCGCGCTGGCGCAGGGTGACCACGCAATCGCGCACCTGGGGATGGCCGCGCAGGATGTTTTCGATTTCCCCCGCCTCGATGCGAAAGCCCCGGACTTTCAATTGGCCGTCCTCGCGGCCCAGGAACTCCAGCTGTCCCTGGAGCGTGAGGCGCGCCTGATCACCGGTGCGGTACACCCGGCCGGTGGGGGTCTGGAGGAATTTTTCGGCATTCAAGTCCGGGCGATTGAGGTAGCCGATGGCCACACCTTCGCCGCCAATGCACAGCTCACCGGCCACCCCGGGCGGCACTGGCGACTGGGCCCCATCGAGGATGTAGAGGCGGGTGTTGTCGATCGGTTTGCCAATCGGCACGATGGCTGAATCGCCCTGGTCATCGACCTGCTCGACACAGGACCAGATCGTGGTTTCCGTGGGTCCGTAGAGGTTCCACAGTTCACGGCTGCGCGAACGCAGCTCACGCGCCAGGCTGCGGGGCAAGGGTTCGCCACCGCACAGAATGCGCAAGTCCGGCTTGCCGGCCCAGCCAGTGCTCACCAGCATCTGCCAGGTGGTCGGGGTGGCTTGCATCAGCGTGATGCGCTGTTCCTCAAGCAGGCGCTGCAAGTGCAGGCCGTCCATGGCCGCCTCGCGGGAGGCCAGAACTACGCAGGCGCCGTTGACCAGCGGCAGATACAGTTCGAGCGCGGCGATGTCGAAAGAAATGGTGGTCACCGCCAGCAAACGGTCCTGCGCCGAAATCCCCGGTTCCCGGGCCATGGACTGGAGGAAGTTGCTCAAGGCCTGATGGCCGATCTGCACGCCCTTGGGGCGCCCGGTGGAGCCCGAGGTGTAAATCACGTAGGCGCAGTCTTCCATGCCCGATGGGCCAGGCAGGTTGTCCGCCGGGCGCGCTTCGATGGCGGCGGCTTGCGCAGCCAGATCGAGCAACTGCGTAGTGCCCAGGGTCAAGCCCTGGGGCAATTGACTCAGGCTGTCGACCAGCATGAAGGCCGGCCGGGCGTCATCGAGCATGTGTTGCAGGCGCTGGGCGGGAAAGCCCGGGTCCATCGGAATATAGAAGCCACCGGCTTTGAATACCGCGAGCAACGCGGCGACCAAGTCCCCCGAGCGCTGCATGCACAAGGCCACACCCTGCCCGGGTCGCAGACCGCTGGCTCGCAACTGCTGGGCCATGCGATTGGCCCGCTGATTCAAGGCCTCGTAGGTCCAGGTCCGCTGGGCGTCGATCAACGCAGCCTGCGTGGCGTGTCGCGCCACTTGCTGCTCGAACAGCTGGGCCGTGGTCAAGGGCGCCACGGTGATCTGCCGGCCCTGCAAGTAGGTGGACGAACGCGCGAGGTCCTGCTGGGCAACCACCGGCAGCGACCAGACCGGAGTCCCCGGTTGGCTGACGCAGTGCTGCAACAGGATCAGCAAACTGTCCCGCATGCGCGCCATGGTCGGCGCGGCAAACAGGTCGGCATTGAACTTCAGGGCGCCGGCCAGTTGCCCATCGATATCCATCATTTCCAGGCCAATCTCGAACTGGCCCTCTTGCTGGGCAAAAGGCACGGACTCCAGGTGCAGTCCCTGGTGCTGGATCGGTACCCCTTCACGGGGCGACAGGATGCGGATCA
This sequence comes from Pseudomonas sp. JDS08PS003, assembly GCF_045013505.1. Classification (NCBI taxonomy): domain Bacteria; kingdom Pseudomonadati; phylum Pseudomonadota; class Gammaproteobacteria; order Pseudomonadales; family Pseudomonadaceae; genus Pseudomonas; species Pseudomonas sp. JDS08PS003. Next base: position 3,321,887 of record NZ_CP120724.1, on the reverse strand, counting down.
GTTCGCTGCTCTGGTGCGGTTTCTGATAAACGAACTCGGCCTGGAACAGCGGCGTACGCCCGGCTTCGCGGCTGGGGTTGAGTTCTTGCACCAGTTTGGCGAACGGCACGCGCTGGTTTTCCAGGGCCTCCAGCACCACCTGTTTCTGCTGTTGCAGCAACTCGCTGAAGGACGGATTGGCACGCAGATCGGCGGTCAGCACCACCGAGTTGACGAAATAGCCCACCAACGGGTTGAAACGCTGATTGATGCGCCCCGAAACCGGCGAACCTATCCATACCTGACGGTCCGAGGAGTAGCGCCCGAGCAGGCATTGATAGGCGGCCAAGAGCACGGTGAACACCGTGACGCCTTCACGCTGCGCCAGGGCCTTGATGCCGTCGCTCAGTTCGCGGCTGCACTGGATCGCCACAGAGGCACCATTGAAGGTCTGGGCAGTGGGCCGCGGAAAGTCCAGCGGCAGGTTCAACCGCACGTCGCGGTCGGCCAGCCGCTGCTTCCAGAAGTCGCGCTGCTGTTGTCCGGCGCTGCTGAGCAGAAAAGCCTCTTCCTCACGCACGAAATCGGCGAACGTGGCGGTCAACGGGGTCAGTGCCGGCTCCTCGCCACGGCGCAGGGCCTGGTAGCCGCTGAGCAGTTCATCGAGCAACAGCCACTGGCTCCAGGCGTCCGAGACCAGATGGTGGACGGTCCACAGCACCAGGGTGTCGTGCTCACCGCAGATGAACAGACGCAACCGGCTGAGCGCGCCGTGTTGCAGGTCGAACGGCTGGCGATGGGCCGCTTGCAGCGCGGCTTGAACCTGCTCCGGCGACTGGCCGATCAGGTTGCTCACGCCGATGTCGGGAACCATCGAGGGCGCAATTTCCTGAACCGGTTGCCCTTGGCGTTCGCTGAACCGCGTACGCAATGCCGGATGGCGCTGCACCAGCAGGCTGTAGCTGCGCTCCAGGGCAGAGCGATCCAGGGGCGAGCGCAAGCGCAAGGTCATGGCGATGTGATACGCCGCGCTGTGCTCGTTGAGCTTATGGATAAACCACAACGATTGCTGGCCGTGGCTCATGGGCCAGACCTGGGCATTGCCCTGCGGCGCGATGCTATCGATCCAGTCGACCTTGGGCACAGGAGCCAGGTACGGATCGGGATAGCTCAGCGCAATCGCGGGTTCGGCGACAGGCGCCGCTGGCGCTTTCGGTTCAGGTTGCAGTTGTGGTTGCGCCGGCACGGCGCTGACGGCCTCGGGCAGATGCTCCCCGCAGATATGGGCGGTGAAGGCCCTGAGACTGGTATGGCGCAGCAACGCCGCCGGTTGCACGTTGATGTCAAAGGCGTCGTTGATCTTGTTGATCAGCATCATCGCGCCAATGGAGTCCAGGCCGTACTTCATCAGGTCCTGGTCGGGGTCGATATCGCCGGGCGCCAGCTTGAGCAGGTCCGCCAGTTCAGTCAGGGTGCGTTCCCCCACCGCCGACAGGTCTTGTCCCATCGGGCTGGCGGCTGGCGGACGGGGCGCCGGCGCGGCGCGGCCCGACGTCTTGGGAAATTCATTCCAGGCCGCCTGGATGGCACTGGCCTGCCCCTGAACCACTACCCGTTGCGTGCCCCCTTCAGCGCCCAGGCAGCCCTTGAGGGCAGCCACGCCGGCGTCAGTGTCGAGGGCCACCAAGCCACGACTGCGCTCCAGGAACACCGTACTCTGCTCATCGAGCTGCATGCCGCCGTCGCGCCACAAGGTCCAGTTGATCGACAGGCTACGGCCCTGGCGCATGCCTTGCTGGACCCGGCGTTGCCGTTGGGCCACAAAGCCATCGAGGAAACGATTGGCATAGGCGTAGTCGGTCTGACCGACAAAACCCATGACCGCCGAAATCGACGAATAGACCACGAACAGGTCCAGCGCTTCGTGTTCCAGGGCCTGATCCAGCAGGGTCACACCCATGACCTTGGGGTTGACGATGGCGGCGATCTGTTCGGCGCTTTTGCTCGCCAGGACTCCGTTTTCCAGGGTTCCGGCGCAATGGAACACGCCGTGGATACGCCCGGCTCGCTGCCTGATCGAGGCCACCAGTTGGGTAATGCCGGGCCCGTCGGTGATGTCCACGGCCTGGTATTCCACCTGCCCGCCCTGGGGGTTCTGATTCAGCGCTTGAAGACGCTCGCGGGTCGCCGCCGACAATTGCGCCTGCGGCGTCCGCCCGGTCAGGATCACCCGCGCCTGATAACCCTGTACCAGCGCCTGGGCCAGAATCAGCCCCAAGCCACCCGCCCCACCGCTGATCAGGTACACCCCGCCCTCGCGCAATCCCGTCGTTCCCGTGGCGACTTGCGTGTCGAGCGCGGCCGTCAACAGTAGGCGCTGGTCCTGCTCAAGCCGCACTTCGACACCTTGGCCGGGGGCCTGCTGGACAGCGATTTCCCGTTCCATCTGTTCGGCCAGACGCTGGACCGGATAGCCGGGCAAACCGACGGAACGCGCCACCCACAACGGCTGTTCAGCCGCCAGACTGCGCATCAACCCGCCCACGGCGACACCCGCCGGCACCTCATGGGGATAGAAATGCAGCAGCGTCGTGCCCTTGGCGGCGCCGTGGTGCAGCAGCTGCTGGCTGATGAACAGCAGCGAGTACAGATTCACCGTCAGGGCCTGCTGCAACGCCGAAGGCGCGCCCAGTGCCCAGGCATGGACAATGGTCATCTCCTGGGTGCCACAGGCGTCCCACAGCCTCGCGTAATGCTCCGGGTTACCGGGCGCCACTTCGTAGTGCCGGGCCGCCACGCAGCGAAATTCGGCGCCGGGATACACCAGGGTGTCCTGGGGCCGTGCCAGATGGGCGGCCATTTGCGCGTCGGCGACAAACAACAGGCGCGGGGCCTGTAACGCTGCACCAGCCATGCTTGGCGCCGGCGCAGCGGGCAGCCACTCCATGCGATAGCGCAGGCTCGGCGCCGATGCCTGCTGCTTGATGGGGCGCAACGTCAGGTTGTCGATATGCACCAGCAGTTCGCCGCTGTCGCTGAGGATGTACACCGAGCATTGGGCGCTTTCAGCGTCGATTTCACGCAGTTGCGCAATGCTGTAGAAGCGCTCGGGCAAGGCCTTGAACACGGTGATCTGGTCCAGGGCATAGGGGATGTAGGTGCTGCTGGGGTTTTCACTCTCGCAAAAACGAATGCACGGCTGGAATGCACTGTCGAGCAGCGCCGGGTTGAGGATGAAACCATCCACCAGCGGGTACAGCTGGCCCAGCCCCTCGGGCACCGCCGGTTCACCCCGGCGGCCGGCCGGCTGGCGCTGGATATCGGCGATCAGGTAGGACCCACTGCGAGACAGGGTCTTGATCCCGCGAAAGGTCGCGCCATAGGCGAAACCCTGGGCATCGAAACGCGCATAACACCCGGCCTGCTCGTCCAGCACCTGGGCATTGGCCAGCAACCCGGCAAGGTCCGGCAGCGCCGGCATGGCGGGAAGCTGGGGGTCCATGACTATCTCGCCCTGAGCGCAAAGGTGTTCGCCAGCCTGGCGCAGGTCATGGATTTCAAAGCGGGTCTTGGTGTTTTTGTGCTTCAGGCGCAGCTCCAGGGTGGCCGGCTCGCGGTCCACCAGGAAAGGTTGCAGCCAGACAATATTGCGCAGCTGGGAAATCGTCTGGCCCGAGGCCAGGTAGCCGGCGATGCAGGCCATTTCCAGATAGGCGACACCGGGCAGGGTTTTGCGCCCGGCAATCACATGGTCGGCAAAGTAGAATTCGTCGCCGTTGAACACCGAACGAAACGCCACGTGCTCGAACGTGGAAACGTTGCGCTGCAGCAGTTGCGAAAGCCCTTGCGCTGCCTGCGAGGCTCGGTCGGCCTGAAACACCGGCATCTGGCACAGGCGCTGGGCAAACGGATAGGTCGGCAGGCTCAGGCGTTGCGGCCGTGGTTCTCCACGCTGGGCCCACAGGGGCTGCCAGTCGAAACCGCCGCGGCGTACCCACAACCGGGCCAGCGCCGTCCACTGGCCCTCCCGCGCCCAGCGCAAGGCCATGGCCGAGACCTCGTCGGCATCGAGCACAGCGTCCTGCTCGACCGCCGGCTGACCATGAAACGTTGTGGCGTCCTGTTCATCGCCCGTCGCCCCCGCCAGGTAAGCGGCCAAGGCCTCTGCCAGCGCTTCCACGGAGTCGGCCACCAGGGCCAGGCGCTCCTCCATGGCCAGGCGCCCGACTTGCAGGGTGTAAGCCAGGTCCTCAAGACGCAGCGGCGCTGCCGCGGCGCGCAAAAAGCTCAGCAGCGCGTCGGCATAAGCCCGCAAACCTTCCTCATTGCGGGCGCTCAGCACAATGATCTGTGGGCTTGGCGCGGTGGCAGGCTCTGGCGTTGGCTGCAGGTATTCCTCCAGCACGACGTAGGCGTTGGTTCCGCTGAAGCCGAACGAACTGACCCCTGCCCGGCGCCGAGTGCCGGCGGGCACGCTCCAGTCGCGGTTGTCGGTATGGATGTAGAAAGGCGTTTGTTCGAGCTGGATCAGTGGGTTCAGGGTCTGGAACTGCGCCGAAGGCGGCAGTCGTCGATGGCGGATCGCCAGAAGCGCCTTGAACAACCCCGCCACCCCCGCCGCCGCCAACATGTGCCCCATGTTGCTTTTCACCGAGCCCAGGGCGCAGAAACCGCTATCGCTGGAGAACGGCTTGAACGCATTGACCAGGGCCTCCACTTCGATCGGGTCCCCCAGGGACGTGCCCGAGCCGTGGGCTTCCATCAGCCCCAGGGTGCGCGGATCGATGTTGAACTGCTTGAACACCGCCTGCTGCAACTCGGCCTGGGAGGTCTGGCTCGGCGCGGTGATGCCGTTGGTCTTGCCGTCCTGGTTGACCCCCCAACCGATCAGCGTGGCGTAGATCGGATCGTTGTCGCGCTGCGCATCCGCCAGGCGCTTGAGGGCCACCACCCCTACCCCTTCGGCCGGGACAAAACCATTGGCCCGCTGGTCGAAGCTGTAGCAACGGCCATCGGCAGACAACATGCCGGCCTGGCTGGCCATGATGTGAATCGATGGATCGCTGAGGATCGACACGCCACCGGCCAGTGCCAGGTCGCTGTTGCCCATGACCAGGCTGTCACAAGCCTGGGCGATGGCCACCAGGGAGGCGGAACAGGCGGTGTCGATGGTCAGGCAGGGGCCGCGCAGGTCCAGCAGGTAGGCGATGCGCGCCGCCAGGATCGAGGTGCTGGAACCGAGGAAACCGGCAGCGCTCAGGGCATTGCCATTCTGGCTCTGGCCATAGTTGCCGCAACCGACGAACACCCCGCATTGGCTGCCGGCCAGTTGCTGCGGATGCAGGCCGGCATCTTCCAGGCAATTCCACGCTTCTTGCAGAAACAGCCGCTGCTGGGGGTCCATGGCGTCGGCATCGGCCGGGGAAATATTGAAGAACAGCGGATCGAAGCGGTCGATATCGTCGACCGCGCCAATGGCGTCGGAGTAGCTCTTGCCGGCCTGGCGCGTCGGGCTATAGGCCTGGTCCATGCGCCAGTAGTCCCGGGAAACGCGGCTGATGCAGTCGCGGCCTTCGGCCACGGCGGCCCAGAACGCCTCCACGTTGCGCGCCTGGGGAAAGCGCCCGGACATGCCGATAATGGCGATGGCGCCAGCGTCGGCCTTGGACGATGCAGGCCGGCCCACAGGCGCTGGGGAGGCACTCAGCGGGACTGCCTGGGCAGGCTGAGAATGGCTTGGCGAGGCCTCGCGAAATGACCTCAGCTTCTTTCGTGGGGCCGGGGCGGTAGCGGCCTGCTCCAGGACAACCGGCGATGCGGTGTCGGTGGCTGGCGGCGTCACGGCGGCGGGCACCAGGCGGCGTCCGAACATCGTGCGCGCCGGGCGCTGGACATCGCCCTCGACGCCCTGGGCGGCCAGCTCCTGATGCACCAGTTCGGCCATTCGGGCCAGCGTCGGGTAGTTATAGGCGCGCACCGCCGGAATGCTCAGCCGATAGGTCTGATTGACCTCGGCCATCCACATCACACCGATACGCGACGTCAGGCCCAGCTCGAAAAAGGTTCGACTTTCGCTGATGTCCTTGGCGCTGACGCCCAGGGCATCGGCTAACAGGCGACGAATGGTTTTCTTGACCGATTGCAAGTCGTTGACAGACATCTGAGTTCCATCCAGAAAGTGGGGCGCGGGCTGCGCAGGGTTCAGGCGCAAGGGCTCAAGCGAGAGGTTTGATCGCGATCACGCTGGCATGCTCGACACCGCCGCTGGCGGCCTGGCCGGCATAGTCGATGGCCAATCCTTCATACCCGGCCTCTTCCACCTGCAACCCGGCGAGTTGGCATTCACGGATCAGGATCTCGGGGTCCACCAGATTGATCAGCGGGGTGCCGTTGAGGGCATCGCTGGCGTGGCTGGCGCTGTCGATGGCGTTGGAGGCACTGGCCTGGGCCCGGCTGCGGAAGTAGCCGGCGATGTCGGCGATGTAACCCGGCCACTCCTCACCCGCGGCGTTCAGCCGTTCGTATTCCTCGACCCGGGCCGCCCAGTGCGGGAAGTACGGGGTGTCGCAGATCAGGAACAAGCGACCGCCCGGCGCCAGCCACTGGGCCATCTTGCGGATCGATTGGCGAAAAGCCTCGGGCGCCAGGAAATGCAGGACCCGGGCGGCATGGATGGCCTGGAATCGATTCGCTGCAAAATCCAGGTCCGGCAATGCACCGGCCTGGGTACTCAGGCGGCCCCGCAAGCGTGGCGCCACGCTGTTGGCGAGAATCGTCAGGTGCTGCTCTTCAATATCCACGGCCAACACCCGCGCCCCCTGCTCCAGGGCCGCAACCGTCGCCACGCCATAGGCGCAGCCCATGTCCATCACCTCGCCGGTCGCGGTGGCAGCACAGTCGACAAACATTTGCGAGCAAGCCGGTAGCACCGTGGTCATGGCGCCGGTGCCATTGAGCGTCGGGATCATGCCCTTGATCTGCTCGGGCATGCTCACCACGGCGGGCACAGCCTGCGCAATCAGAGGTTCGGCATGACTGCACACCAGGTCCCGCAGCTGCATCAGGACTGCACCCTGGGCGTCACAGATATCGATGTCCAGGCGAGAAACCGTGGAGGGCATCTCCACTTGGGCAAAGTCATTTTCGGAGGCGCGCAGCCATAGCCAGGCGGCCCCTTCCAGGGCGCCCTGCACGATCACCTCATCCACCGACAGCAGCGTGAGGGCCGCGACCTCGCAGGCCTGGGCCTGGGCCAGCAATCGAGTCAGTTGCACCAGCACCGTCTCAGGCTGCAGCACCGGGTACCAGCCGGGCTCGCCCGAGTGAATGACGAGGCGCCGCGCGGCCGGGGCCTGACGCCGCTCGAACAGCGCCTGACCGCAGATATTGAGCACGGCGTCGACCTCGCCCAGAGTACTGATGCGGTAATCGATCACGTCGTTGGCACCAGGCACCAGGGTCAACTCCACCGTCACCGGCTGCTGATTCACCCACAGCGGGTGGGGAAAAATGAGGTCGTGCAGCAACAGATCCAGCGGCTCGTCGGCCGCCACTTCGGCGGCCTGCTGCGCGGCCTGGATCAGCATGTGCAGATGCGCCAGCTCGACAAAACGCCGGGACTGGTCAGCACTGCGCTCGACAAACCAGGGCTCCTGCCCGGTGAAGTCCGAACGGTACTTTTGCGCCATGAAGGTTGAAACGTTGCGCTGCAGGATCGCCGAGAGCGGCGCGGCGCCCGAGCCGGCAGCCGGACGGCCGGCACCTGCCTGGGGCACCCACAACCAATGCCGGGCAAAGGGATAGGTGGGCAGCTGGACCTTTTTCAGCGCTGGCTGGCCGGCATACAAACGCGGCCAATCCACCGTGACCCCAGCCACCCAGACGCGGCCCAGGCCACGCTGGTTACCCTCATCGAGCCACTGATTGACGATGGCGTGCATCTCGCTGCTGGCAAACAGTTGACGCACGTCCTTGCCGGTTTCCAGATCGCACTTGAGAAAGGCGCCCGCCTCTTCCTTGCCGGACAACAGCAGCGCCAGGCGCTCGGCCAATACCGCCAGCGAATCGGCAAATACCACGGCGCGATAATCGAAGTGTTCGCGGCCGGTCTGCAAGGTGTTGGCAACGCCCTGCAGGGTCAACTGCCCGGCCTCGGGGGATTGCAGATGGGCAAGCAAACGTTTGGCTATCTGCTCAAGCTGATCCGCGGTGCGCGCGGACAGCAGGATCGCCTGTTCGCCCGCGACCTGTGGCGGCACGCGGTTGGCCTGAGGGTCGAGGTACTCGCCGAGCACCATATGGCCCGTGACACCGCCGAAGCCGTAGTTGTGGATGCCGATATGCCGGGCCTGGCGCTGGTTCTCCAGCGCCTTGTGCGCCCAGGGAGCGGTCTGGCGCACCGGTTCGCAGGCAAAGTCGCCCCGTTGCGGGTCCCAGTTGAAGTGCTGCAGGTTGGCGATCTTGATCAAGGTGTCGTGCTTGAACGCCAACAGGCTCTTGATCAGCGAGATCACCCCGGAAGCCCCGGAGAAATGCCCCAACTGGCCTTTGAGCGTACCCAGGGCCGGCTTGCTGGCGCAGCCTTTGAAGACCTTGTCGAAGGCGTTGAGCTCCACATCGTCGGCCATCGGGTTGGCAGTGCCCTGGGCTTCGATGTAGTCGATGTCCTGGGCTTGCAGGCCCGCCTGCTGCAGTGCCTCGATGATGGTTTCGCAATGGATTTCGGCATTGGGCGCGGTGAGGTAGAGACTCTTGCCGCCATGACGCACCGACATGCCCTTGATGACACCGAGGATCGTATCGTTGTCGCGCTCGGCCACCGACAGCCGCTTGAGCATGACCACGCCCAGGCCATCACTGAAAAAGTGCCCGTTGGCCTGCTTGTCGAAGGGACGGACGACGCCGTCGCCGGTAAACAGGCCCAGCTTGCGGTTGTAGACATTCACTTCCGGGCTCAACACCAGGTTGACGCCCCCGGCGATAGCCACCTGGGCCTGACCGAGACGCAGCGCCGTGATGGCCCTGTCGATGGCGACAAAGGAGCTGGTGCAGGCCGCGTCAACCGTCGACACCGGGCCCTTCCAGTCAAAGTAATGAGCGATGCGGTTGACCAGCATGGCATGGGCGTTGCCGGTGTTCAGGTGGCCGTCGATCTCCACCTGGCTGGCACGGATCAGGTCGGCATAGTCCTTGCGTTCGATGCCCAGGAACACCCCGACTTTCTGTTGGCGCAATTGATCACGCTGATAGCCGGCGGTTTCCAGGGTTTCCCAGACGGCTTGCAGCATCAGTCGATGCTGCGGGTCGATCAACAGGGCTTCGCGAGGGGAAATATTGAAATGCAGCGGATCGAAATCACCCACGCCGTCGATAAAGGCGCCGTGGTAGCAGTCGGTCTTGTCCGGGCTGTCAATGCCGCCAAAGATCGCCCGCCAATCCCAGCGGTCGGCCGGCACCTCGGAAATGAAGGTTTCATCGGCCACCAGACGCTGCCAGAAGTCATCCAGGCCAGTGGACTTTGGCAGGCGAGCGGACATGCCGATAATCGCAATATCGTCGGTCAGGGCCGAGGTATCGCCGTGCCTGTCCGTCCCTGTGGCGGCAACTGGCCGAGGCCCCTGCCCGCTCGCTGCGCGCACGGCCCGGGTAATCGGCTGGACCGTGGCCCCGGCCATATGGCCGTGCTCGTCAAAGTAGCGCTGCAAGCGATCGGCGACCAGATGTTCGAGGTGCCCGGGCGCCACCGCGGGGACTGCTTCAAGGCTGACCCTGGGCGCGATGTGAAGCGCCAGGGCCGCCAGCGAGGCATGCTCCATGAAGGTCGACGGTGCCAGGTGCAAACCGCGAAAGTGGCTGGCGATGCGCTGGGAGAACTCCATCAGGGAAATGGAACTGAAGCCGTAGTCGGCCAGGTCACGCTGCGGGTCGATATCGCTGCGATCCAGGTGCAGGGTGGTGGCCAGAAACCCGATCAGCTCGGCCAGCACCTGTGCCTCGGAAACTGAACCCGGTGCCTGGGCCGCTACGGGCTGATGCACAGCCCCATGGAGTTGCCGGATCACATCCAGCGCCTGGGCTTCGGAAATGCTCTGGCTGGAAACCTTGTCGATAAAAGCGTTCAGGTACGGCATCACGAGGCCCTCGAGATTTTCTGCAGTTCCGACAGAAAATTGTCTGCGTTGATTTCTTTGTTCTGGATCTTGCGAATCAGGCTCAGGTACACGCCATCGTGCTCGGCGGTCACCTGATCCAGGACTTCAGTGGCCTGGTCGAGCACCCGCGCGCGGTCACTGAGGGGGATCAGGAACTGGCTGTCCCAATCGATGTGCAACGGATCGTCGAGCTCAGCCAAGGCCGCCTGATGCTCCTGGGCGCTGATCTGTTGCTCGGTCGCCAGGCTGGCCAGCACCTCGCTGCCCAAGCCGGCCAGCAGACGGGCCTTGACCTTGCTGATTTCAGGGTCGCCGCTCTCGTCCTGGATGAAGGCCCGCTTGCGGCTCCGGGCGACGATGGCCGCCGCCCCGGCATTGGCGTGGGGGCCTCGCTGGCGGTACTGGGCGGGGAAACACGGGGTATTGAGCAGGCTCCAGAAGGCCTTGAATTCCCGCGCCGGGTCCGGCACCAGGCCCAGCTTCATGCCGATCACCACACTGGCCAGGGGCGCCATGATGATCTTGTCGGTGTCGGCGGTTTGCGCCAGCTCCTGCTGGCTCAGACGGTAGTTGCCGGAGACCACCTGGGCGTACCAGCGCGACGCCATTTCCAGGTACGGGAAGGTGCCGATCACACCGATTTCCTGCAGCCCGTACTGGTTGAACAACCGCGGGTCGTCCCGGTAGAACAGGCCCATGGCCAAGTCCCGAACCGGCTCCAGACCTTGCACATAGTCATACAGCGCTCCGGTGCGGTAGCCGGTGCACAGCACCACCACATCGATGTCTTCAAGGACCTGCTCATGGCCGACGTGGAAGCATCGGGCGCCGGCAAACTTCTCCACCTGGCCGAAGATCGTTTCGATCTTCCCGGCGTTGACCAGATCCACGACTTCATCATTGATATGAATGAACGGGTGCTGACGGAACTCAGTCAGGCTCGGCTGCAACCCACTGCGCTGCAGGGCCTCGCTGAAGGCCGGCAGCGCCAGCTGCAGACGATCGATATTGCGTTGTGCCCGCAGAATGTCGGGGATCAACAGGTTGGCAGGCGACACAAAGTCATTGGGCACAAAGCCGACCATGCGCGGCAGGATGAACTTGCGCGAACGCTGACTCCAATAGACTTTGGCGGCGACCTTGCTGGCTTCCCCGGCGATGTCCATGCCGCTGACGCCGTTGCCGATCACCAGGACGCGCTTGCCCGCCAGTGGTGCATTGTCGAAATACTGTCCCGAATGCAGCACTTGGCCGGTGAAGGTATCCAGACCGGGAATGCGCGCATGCTGAGGAATCTGATAGCGCCCGTGGCACAGTGCGACCCCATCGAACATTTCCCGGCGACGGGTTCCTGAGGATTCGATTTCCACCTCCCAGCCGCCGTCCCGGGACTGGACCGAAACCACCCGGGAGCGGCAGTGAATGTGGCGCGCCAGGTCAAAACGCGCGGCATAGGCATCGAGGTAGCGCCGCACATCGTGGACATTGGGAAAGGTGTCGCTGACGTCTTCGGGATAGAAGTCGGAAAAGAAACTGGTGTCCCTGGAGTTCTGGAACCGGGTGGTGGTGTAGGTGCCCACCTGCTTGTCGCGCTTGAGATTCCACACCCCGCCCAGAGTCTCCTGGGCCTCGTACACCACCGGCTGATGCCCTTCTTCGAGCAGCGATTTGGCCATCACCAGACCGCCGGGGCCGGCACCGATCACGCAAATCCGCCGCCCGCCGGGGCTGGCCGCCACCGTCGGTTGCTCCGGGTTCAGGGCGTTGTAGGTCTTGAACTGGAACGGATAACCGGGCAGCGCCAGTTTCTTCGCGCTGCCCCGGGGATGCACGGCCTGCCAGTCGATCACCGCGCCGGCGACCCATTGCGCGCCCACGGCGTCCGGTTCGCGATCAGCTGCATGCGGCTGGCCGCTGTAAAAAATGCGACTTGGCCACGCTGTATCCGCTGAGTCTTCGGCCAGGGCTTGCAAGGCCAGGGTCAACTGCTCGCACACCTCGGCGATAGAGGCCGCGGCAAACGCCAGGCGCACCTTGAGCGCTTCGCGGCCCACTTGCAGGGTGTAGGCCAGATCCCGCAGCCGCACCTGTGGCTGGCCCTGCAGGTGATTCAATTGCTGCTCCAGGACGCTCGCCAGTTGCGCCGGGGTTCTGGCGGAAAACACCAGCCATTGTGCGGCGTCATCCTCGGGGCGAACGGTGTCCGGCGGGCAATATTGCTCGACGATCAGGTGGGCGTTGACCCCAAAGCCATAGCTGTTGATGGCCGCGCGCCGGGGCGAGCCGGCCTGGGGGCTGGCGATCCAGGGCTGGTTCTGCGCACTGATCCGGAACGCGCTGTCAGCCCACAACCGGGCGATGTCCTCTTGGGTCACGCCCGGCACGCCCGGCTTGATCCCCTGCTGCAAGGCGAACACCACCTTGATCAGCGCCGCCATTCCAGAGGCCACTTCGCTATGGCCGATGCACGGTTTCAAGCTGCCCAAGGTGCAGCCCTGGGCGACCGATCCATCGGCGTCATGTTCGGCGAACGCTGCTGCCAGGGCGCTCACTTCAACGCTGTCGCCCAACAAGGAGCCGGTGCCATGGGTTTCGATGTAGCCCAGCGACTGCGGCGTTACCTGGGCATCCGCCAGTGCATCGAGCATGGCGCCGCTGATGCCTTCCCGGTTCGGAGCCGTCAGCGAAGAAGAACGCCCACCGTGACTCACGCTGCTGCCCTTGATGACGGCGGCGATCCGGTCATTGTCGGCCAACGCCTGGGCCAGCGGCTTGAGAATCACCACCGCGACGCCTTCGGAACGCACGTAGCCATTGGCCCCGGCCTGGAAGGAACGGGTGCTCTGGTCGGGGCTGAGCAAGCCCATGGCCTGGTAACTGTGGAAGTGTTCGGGGGACAGCAACAGGTTGACCCCACCGACCACCGCTTGCTCGCACTCGTGATGCCGGATCGCCCGAATCGCCCGATGCAGGGCCACCAGCGAAGACGAACAGGTGGTCTCGATGCACTCGCTGGGACCGACGAGGTCCAGGGTGTAGGACAGCCGATTGGCGACCATGGACGCCAGATGCCCTGTGACCAGATAGCCCTGGTTTTCTTCATCTTGCGACGCCACCACGGCGTAATCGTTCTGTGAAGCGGCGATGAACACCCCGCTGCGCCGCTGGCTGAACGCCTGGGCACTGATGCCGGCGTCTTCCAGTGCCCGCCAGGTGCAGGTGAGCATCAGTCGCTGCTGAGGGTCGATCAGTTGCGCCTCCTTGGGCGCCACACGGAAAAAGCCCGGGTCGAAATCGAACGCACCCGGGATGAACCCACCCCACAACGGCGCATCGGCCGGGCCCAGGTGCGGGCGTTCCTGGGCCGAGGAAGTGATGCAGTTGCGCCCGGCCAGGACGTTGTCCCAAAAGGCCTGCGCGCACGGCGCCTGCGCGAAGCTGCAAGCCAGGCCGACAATGGCGATGTCCTGGTGCGAATCGTCGCGGTGATTGACCCGCGGCTCGCGGCGTCCAGGTGCGGGGGCAATCACCTGCGGCGATGTTTCTGGACCGGAAAGAATCAGTTGGGCGATGGCCGTCGGGCTGGCGTGACTGGCCAGGTCGACCAAGGTCAATTGCCTGCCGAAACGCTGGTTGAGGTGGACCAGAAAGGCATTGGCCGAAATGGAATTGCCGCCCATCTCGGCAAACAGGCTGTCAGGCTGGATGTCCTCCACCCCGAGCAAGGTTTGCCATTGATCGATGATGTAGCGTTCCACCTCCCCCTGCCCTGCGGTGCGGGTGGCCGCGCTCACGGAAATGGGCCGCTGTGCCAGCAGCTTGCGGTCGACCTTGCCATTGGGCGTCAGCGGAATGCTGTCCAGGGGCAGGAGAAAACCCGGCACCATGAAGCCGGGCAACTGCCCGCTTAGCCAGGTTTTCAAGCGCCCGGCCAGGGAGGCGTCGGCCGCGTTCGGATCACGCGGGACGAAGTAGCCCACCAGTTGATTGGAACCGGCCTGTTGCCGAGCCACGACCACCGCTTGCAGGACCTCGGGGTGACTGTCCAGGTGAGTTTCGATATCACCCACTTCAACCCGGTAGCCGCGAATTTTCACCTGATTGTCGATTCGCCCCAAGTGCTGCAACAGACCATCGGCCCGCCAGCAGGCAAGGTCGCCGGTGCGGTAGAGCTTGCCGGTGGTTTCGAGGGGATGGTCGATGAATTTTTCGGCGCTCAGGTCGGGACGGTTCAAATAGCCGTCGGCCAACCCGAGGCCCGCGATGCACAACTCCCCCGGCTCACCGATGGCACAATGACTGTCATCGTCGCGCAGCAGGTAAAGCCGAGTGTTGGCGATGGGACGGCCAATGGATACCGGCTGGCCGGGCTGCAGCTTTTGCAGGGTCGACCAGATGGTGGTTTCGGTTGGTCCGAACATGTTCCAGACGGCGCACCCGGCCTGTTCGAAACAGCCTTTCAAGGCCTCCGACAACGGCTCGCCGCCACACAGAATGCGCAACTGCGCCGAGGGTTGCCAACCGGAGTGGAACAGCATCATCCAGGTCGCCGGGGTTGCTTGCATGAGGGTCGGCCGGACCTGGGCCATCAGCGCCTTCAGTTGCCCGGCATCGCTCACAGCCTCAGCCGGACACAGGTGACAGCAGCCACCGACGATCAACGGCAGGAGCAATTCCAGACCGGAGATATCGAAACAATGGGTGGTGACGGCGAGCAAGGTGTCATCGGCAGACATGCCGGGCTCTTCGGCCATCGACAGGAGGAAGTTGCTCAGGGCGCGATGACTGATCATCACCCCTTTGGGTTGGCCCGTGCTGCCGGAGGTATAGATGACGTAGGCCAGGCTGTCGGCAGCCGTCGCCAACGCCGGCAGGGGTTCCTGGAACCCGGCAACCAGCGGCCATTGGCGGTCCAGGGCGAGGCTGGTGCAGTGTTCGCCCAACAGTGCCGCAAGCATCGGCTCAACCGCGGCCTGGGTCAGCACCCAACGGCTGTCGCTGTCCTCGAGCATGTAGCGCAAGCGCTGTTCGGGATACGCCGGGTCCAGCGGAACATAGGTCGCACCGGCACGGGCGATGGCGAGCATCGCCACCACCAGGTCCAGGGAGCGGTTCATGAAAATCGCGACACGCGAACCGGCCTCCACCCCCTGGCCGACCAGATAAGCCGCCAGTTGAGTGCTCTTTTCCGCCAATTGGCGATAGCTCAGGCTGTGCTCTGCATCCACCAGTGCAATCGCGTCTGGAGTCGCCTGTGACCTGGCATCAAACAGTTGATGGAAACCCACTTCGTGGTTGAAAGCGCGCACGTTGACGCGCCATTCCAATGGAACAGGATTGACTGACATGGGTTACTCCCCTGAACGGCCGGTGATTTCGTTGAGAAGGATTTGAACGTTGCTCAGGTCCTTGCCGAACTGATTGATCGAATGGCTGTACTTGAGGCTGTTGGGACGGGTGTATTTGATGAAGTTGGCCAGCGAGCCCGTTGCACTCAGATCCACCAGCAACGCCTGGCTGTCACTGCCCGACAGGTGTTTGAGCAGGCCATGGAAATCGACGGCCTGGCGGATGATGCGCCACAGGTAGTCCGGGGCATTCGCCAGATCACCGGCGTGGACGGCACGGGCCAACGTGCAGGAGTAGCAGGGAATGCTCGGTGCCCGGAACTCGATGCCTTCCAGGATCGACAGCATCCGGGTGTGAATCGGCTCGATATGACTGGAGTGAAACGGATAGCGGACAGGGAGTTCCATGGAAATGACCCCCATGGCATCCAGGCTGCGCTTGACCAGGGCCAACTCCGCCTGGGCGCCGGAAACACAGAAGTTGTCAGCAAAGTTGACACCCGCCAGTTCCACCTGACGATAGAGTTCAGGGTGTTGCTGCAGGTGCTCCACGGGCGCCAGGACGCTGAGCATCCCCCCTTCGGGGCAGTGATCGGCCAGCACCTGTGATTGGCGCAAGGTCAGACGCAGCCCGTCCTGCCAGGACAGGCAGCCACTGACCGCCAGGGCGATGTACTCGCCCAGGCTGTAGCCCAGGACGGCCTTGGGCGCTACGCCTTCGGCCCGCAGCATGGCGGTCAGGCTATAGCCGATGGCGAACAGCGCCGGATGGGTGTGCACAATCTTGTCGAACGGCTCGTACACTCGGCGCGACTCATCGTAGAGCACCTTGACCAGGGAAAACCCCGCCTGCGCTTCCACCAGGGCACTGCACTCATCCATCTGTTGGCGAAAGGCCGGGTTGTGCTGGTACAGCTCGCGCCCCATCTGAAAGTACTGGGTGCCCTGCCCGCCATACATGAAGATCGTGTCCTGCTGCACTGGGGTAACCGGGACGGAGGTCACAGCAGGCGGCGGGATGAGCATCGCAGACTTGAGAATCTTGTCGGTCAGCTTGGTCAGGACATTGCCCGGCCCAATCTCCTCGATCGGGTGGACATCCTGGGTCAGCAGCCATGAAACACTCTCGTACCACTTCACCGGGTGACTGATCTGCCCACTGAGGATGGCAGCGTAATCGCGCTGCGGATAAGGACGCGCCGTCATGTTCGAGATGACGGGGGTCTTCAGGGGTTGCAGCGCGAACCCCTTCAGGTAATCGGCGAACTGGTGCTCAACCTCCTTCATGTAACGCGAGTGAAAGGCGGCACTGACGTTCAGCGGGAAATAGCTGGCCCCGGCCTGCTCGAAAAAAGCCCGGGTACGCTCACTGGCAATATCGTCGTGCAGGCCGGAAAGGATGATCTGATCGGGCGAGTTGATATTGGCCAGGTCGATAGCGTCCAAGCCTTTATCGCGCAGGATGGAACGGACGGTCGCCTCGCTCAATCCGAGCACGGCGGCCATGCCGCCCCTGGGAGCCTGGCTCATCAAGTAGCCGCGGCGCTGGACCAGTTGCAGCCCGGTGGCGAAATCAAAACCTTCGGCAGCAAAAAGCGCGCAGTACTCACCCAGCGAATGGCCGGCGAAATAGGCCACCTGCCCTGTGCCGGAGGCGCTCTGCAAGCGATCCAGGTACATCAGAACACTGACCGTATAAAGCGCTGGCTGGGTGTACTGGGTCTGGTTCAGGCGCTGATCCCGATCTTCCAGACACAGGTCGACGATGGAGTAACCAAGAATGTCGCTGGCCAGATTTGTATAGGCTTTGAACTTGTCGAACACCTCATTGCCCATGCCCTTGAATTGCGCCCCTTGACCGGGGAAAACATAGATCTTCT
Source organism: Pseudomonas sp. JDS08PS003 (assembly GCF_045013505.1). Classification (NCBI taxonomy): domain Bacteria; kingdom Pseudomonadati; phylum Pseudomonadota; class Gammaproteobacteria; order Pseudomonadales; family Pseudomonadaceae; genus Pseudomonas; species Pseudomonas sp. JDS08PS003. The sequence goes on along the minus strand of NZ_CP120724.1, from coordinate 3,304,529 downwards.
GCATTAATTCACCTTTTAGCAGGTACAGTCGCGCCTCAAAGATCTATTTGATTCAGGCATTCCCGAACACTCGGCCTACAGCAGACTGCCGTAGCCTATATAGGAAAGATTGATTAGCGCCAAGCGGTTATAGAGGAGCTTTCAGGCGCAGCCGACACAGCAGACACAACAACCGAAAAGCATCGGTGGTGAAACCTAGCACAGGTTTTTTAAAGGCTATTGTGAAAAGGTGTGAAATAAATTTCAGGAAAGACATTCACCTTGGAAGAGAAAATAAATCATCTAGAAACATCACTGAAACATAAATATTTTTATCAACAAAAACAATAGCTTATATAGCCAAATAGAAAAACCATAGCGCAACAAAAATAAAATGACCTGAAAAGCAGGGACAGAATTTAATATATAAATTTGATATCTGAACAACACAGAAAACGAGCAACTAGCAGCAAAAGGCCACTCAATAACTTAAATTGACATCAACATACTATTCAAACGATTAACTATTCAGGTGGTTAGTTGATAAAAGACTGTCGCCATTCAAATGATGAAGCCAATGCCATTACCTTGGTTGTCCTCGATACCATTCTTGGTCTGTTATATCGGGCAGACCGGAGGTCAGGACTCAAGTTCGACTCGCGCCGCAATGTTGCACCGACGGCAAGACTGAATTGCACGCCAGGGGATTGATAGCCCCCTAACGAAAGGTGCAGGCTAGAGGGCTTGCCTGGGGCTTATATCATTCCGAATGATAGTTACCTTCGCTTCATTCGATTCGTGAGATACCACCCTGCCGAGCATCATCCGCCCATCTCAAATTACCTTGGCGGATGAACCATGGACCAGTCAGTCAAATTCTTGCGTTACCCCTTAGCCGCCCTCGCCGTACTGGTCATGAGTGCCTGCGGCAAGGCCCCGGAAACCGCCTCCGCCCCGCCCGCTGCCAAAGTCAGCGTGGCCAAGGTGCTGGAACAGCCGGTCAACGAATGGGATGAGTTCACCGGGCGCCTGGAAGCCCCGGAAACTGTAGAGATTCGCCCACGGGTCTCGGGCCAGATCGATCAGGTGGCCTTCACCGAAGGCGCCCTGGTAAAGAAAGGCGACCTGCTGTTCCAGATCGACCCGCGCCCCTTCCAGGCTGAAGTACGCCGCCTCGAAGCCCAGTTGCAACAAGCCCGGGCTACCGCCACCCGCAGTGCCAATGAAGCCCAGCGCGGTCAGCGCCTGCTGACCAGCAACGCGATTTCCACCGAGCTGGCCGACACCCGCACCAGCGCCGCCCAGGAAGCCCGAGCCGGGGTCGATGCGATCCAGGCACAACTGGATGTGGCCAAGCTCAACCTGAGCTTTACCCGGGTCGTGGCGCCCATCAGCGGCCGGGTCAGCCGCGCGCAGATCACCGCCGGCAACCTGGTGAGCGCCGATGTCACCCCGCTCACCAGCCTGGTCTCCACCGACAAGGTCTACGCCTACTTCGACGCTGACGAGCGTGTGTACCTCAAGTACACCCAGCTCGCCCGCCAGGGTCAGCGCGGCCAGGCCACCCCGGTGTACCTGGGCCTGTCCAATGAAGACGGTCACCCGCACCTGGGGCAGATGAACTTCGTCGACAACCAGGTCAACCCCAAGACCGGCACCATCCGTGGCCGCGCGGTGTTCGACAACAGCGACGGCAGCTACACCCCGGGCCTCTACGCACGCCTGAAACTGGTGGGCAGCGGCACCTACTCGGCGATGCTGATCAGCGATGAAGCCGTGGGCACCGACCTGGGCAAGAAGTTCGTGCTGGTGATGGACGCCGACAACAAGCCGGCCTACCGCGCCGTGGAACTGGGGCCGAAGATCGAAGGCCTGCGCATCGTGCGCAACGGGCTGAGCAAGGACGACACCATCATCGTCAAGGGCTTGCAACGGGCGCGTCCCGGCGCCCCGGTAGCGCCTGAAGTGATCCCCATGGCCAGCAAGGAAACCCTCGCCGCCCTGGCCCAACAACGCCAAGCACTGGAAGCCAGCAACCTGCCGCAGGTCACCCCTGCCAAGGCGGCTCCGGCTGTGAAACTCGCCGCTGCGACACCGCGCGGTTAAGGGACGACTCTCAAGATGAATTTTTCCCAGTTCTTCATTTCAAGGCCGATCTTCGCCGCGGTGCTGTCGCTGCTGATCCTGATCGCCGGCGCCATCTCGCTGTTCCAGCTGCCCATCAGCGAATACCCGGAAGTGGTGCCGCCCACCGTGGTGGTGCGCGCCAACTTCCCCGGGGCCAACCCGAAAGTCATCGGTGAAACCGTGGCCGCGCCCCTGGAACAGGCGATTACCGGGGTCGAGAACATGCTCTACATGTCCTCGCAATCCACCGCTGACGGCAAGATCACCCTGACCATCACCTTCGCCCTGGGCACCGACCTGGACAACGCCCAGGTGCAGGTACAGAACCGCGTGACCCGCACCCAGCCCAAGCTGCCCGAAGAAGTGACGCGCATTGGTATCACCGTGGACAAGGCCTCTCCGGACCTGACCATGGTGGTCCACCTGACTTCGCCGGACAAACGCTACGACATGCTCTACCTGTCCAACTACGCCCTGCTCAACATCAAGGATGAGCTGGCGCGCCTGGGCGGCGTCGGGGATGTGCAGCTGTTCGGCATGGGCGACTACTCGCTGCGGGTCTGGCTCGATCCGAACAAGACCGCCTCGCGCAACCTGACCGCCACCGATGTGGTCACCGCCATCCGTGAACAGAACCGCCAGGTCGCCGCCGGTGCCCTGGGCGCGCCGCCTGCACCCAGCGCCACCAGCTTCCAGCTGTCGGTCAATACCCAGGGCCGCCTGGTGACCGAGGAAGAGTTCGAGAACATCATCATCCGTGCAGGTAGTGACGGTGAAATCACCCGCCTGAAAGACATCGCCCGCATCGAGCTGGGGTCGAGCCAGTACGCCCTGCGTTCCCTGCTCAACAACCAGCCGGCGGTGGCGATCCCGATCTTCCAGCGTCCGGGTTCCAACGCCATCGAGATCTCCAATGAAGTGCGGGCCAAGATGGCCGAACTCAAGCAGAGCTTCCCGCAAGGCATGGACTTCAGCATCGTCTACGACCCGACCATCTTCGTCCGTGGCTCCATTGAGGCCGTGGTGCACACCCTGTTCGAAGCCCTGATCCTGGTGGTGCTGGTGGTGATCCTGTTCTTGCAGACCTGGCGCGCCTCGATCATCCCGCTGGTGGCCGTACCGGTGTCGCTGATCGGCACCTTCGCGGTGATGCACCTGTTCGGTTTCTCGCTCAATGCCCTGTCGCTGTTCGGCCTGGTGCTGGCCATCGGTATCGTGGTGGACGACGCCATCGTGGTGGTGGAGAACGTCGAACGAAACATCGGCCTGGGGCTGAACCCGGTGGAGGCCACCAAGCGCGCCATGCGTGAAGTGACCGGCCCGATCATCGCCACCGCCCTGGTGCTGTGCGCGGTGTTCGTACCGGCGGCCTTTATCAGCGGCCTGACCGGGCAGTTCTACAAGCAGTTCGCCCTGACCATCGCCATTTCCACAGTGATCTCGGCCTTCAACTCCCTGACCCTGTCGCCGGCCCTGGCCGCGGTATTGCTCAAGGAACACCATGCACCCAAGGACCGCTTCTCGAAGATCCTCGACAAGTTGCTGGGGGGCTGGCTGTTCAAGCCGTTCAACCGCTTCTTCGACCGCGCCAGCCATGGTTACGTCGGCACGGTGCGCCGAGTCATCCGCGGCAGCGGCATCGCCCTGTTCCTCTATGCCGGCCTGATGGTGCTGACCTGGTTCGGCTTCGCCCACACCCCGACCGGTTTCGTTCCGGCCCAGGACAAGCAATACCTGGTGGCCTTCGCCCAACTGCCGGACGCCGCGAGCCTGGACCGCACCGAAGACGTGATCAAGCGCATGTCCGACATCGCCCTCAAGCAGCCCGGCGTGGAAAGCGCGGTGGCCTTCCCTGGCCTGTCGATCAACGGCTTCACCAACAGCCCGAACAACGGCATCGTCTTCGTCACCTTGAAGCCCTTTGATGAGCGCAAGGACCCGAGCATGTCCGCCGGTGCCATCGCCGGTGCCCTGAACGGCAAGTACGCCGATATCCAGGACGCCTACATGGCGATCTTCCCACCGCCGCCGGTACAGGGCCTGGGAACCATTGGCGGCTTCCGCCTGCAGGTAGAGGACCGTAGCGGCCTGGGTTACGACGAGTTGTATAAAGAAGTGCAGAACGTCATCACCAAGAGCCGCAGCGTGCCGGAACTGGCCGGGCTGTTCACCAGCTATCAGGTCAACGTGCCCCAGGTGGACGCGGCCATCGACCGGGAAAAGGCCAAGACCCACGGCGTGGCGATTTCCGACATCTTCGACACCCTGCAGATCTACCTGGGTTCGTTGTATGCCAACGACTTCAACCGCTTTGGCCGCACCTATCAGGTCAACGTCCAGGCCGAGCAGCAGTTCCGTCTCGAGCCCGAGCAGATTGGCCAGCTGAAAGTGCGCAACAACAAGGGCGAGATGATTCCCCTGGCGACCTTCATCAAGGTCAGCGATACCGCCGGTCCCGACCGCGTGATGCACTACAACGGCTTTGTCACCGCGGAAATCAACGGTGCGGCCGCTCCGGGCTACAGCTCCGGGCAGGCGGAAGCGGCGATCGAGAAACTGCTCAAGGAAGAACTGCCCAACGGCATGACCTACGAATGGACCGAGCTGACCTACCAGCAGATCCTCGCCGGTAACACTGCGCTGTTCGTCTTCCCGCTCTGCGTACTGCTGGCCTTCCTGGTACTGGCCGCGCAATACGAGAGCTGGAGCCTGCCCCTGGCGGTGATCCTGATCGTGCCGATGACCCTGCTGTCGGCGATTACCGGGGTGATCATCTCCGGTGGCGACAACAACATCTTCACCCAGATCGGCCTGATCGTACTGGTGGGCCTGGCCTGCAAGAACGCGATCCTGATCGTCGAGTTCGCCAAGGACAAGCAAGAGGAAGGCCTCGATCCGCTGGCTGCGGTACTGGAAGCCTGCCGCCTGCGTCTGCGGCCGATCCTGATGACCTCCTTCGCCTTCATCATGGGCGTGGTCCCCCTGGTGATCTCCAGCGGCGCCGGTGCGGAAATGCGTCATGCCATGGGGGTCGCGGTGTTCGCCGGGATGCTCGGGGTGACCTTCTTCGGCTTGCTGCTGACCCCAGTGTTCTATGTCCTGATCCGCAATTACGTGGAGCGCAGCGAGGCCCGCAAGGCCGCCCGCGCCCTGCAACTGGAGACGCAACAATGAGTGCCAAAGTCTTCCTGCCGAGCCTGCTGGTGCTGGCCCTGAGTGCCTGCGCCGTCGGCCCGGACTACCAGACGCCAACCACCGAGGCGGCGCACATCAGCGCCGCCACCGATGGCGCTGCGGGCCAGAAGAACTTCGACCGCGCACGCTTCGAAGGCATCTGGTGGCAGCAGTTCGATGACCCGACCCTCAACCAGCTGGTGAGCCAGTCGTTGCAGGGCAACCGTGAACTGCGGGTGGCCTTCGCCCGCCTGCGGGCCGCCCGGGCGATTCGTGATGACGCCAGCAATGACGCCATGCCCACCATCACCAGCCGCGCCAGCAGCGACCTGGCCAAGGGGCAGATCCCGGGCCAGACCACCAAGCGGGTCAACAGCGAGCGCTACGACCTGGGTCTGGACATGGCCTGGGAGCTGGACCTGTTCGGCCGCATCCAGCGCAACCTGGAAGCCACCGACGCCGACCAGCAAGCGGCCGAGGCCGACCTGTACCAGCTGCAGGTGACCATGATCGCCGAGCTGGTGGACGCCTACGGCCAACTGCGCGGCGCACAACTGCGGGAAAAGATCGCCCTGGCCAACCTGAACAACCAGCAGGCCTCGCGCAAGATCACCGAAAGCCTGCGTGATGCCGGGGTTGGCGACCAGCTCGATGTGGTCCGCGCCGATGCCCGCCTGGCTTCGGTGGAAGCCAGCGTGCCGCAACTGCAGGCGGAGCAGACCCGCCAGCGCAACCGTATCGCCACCCTGCTGGGTGAACGGCCGGACAAACTCAGCGTCGACCTGTCGCCGGCGCAGTTGCCGGCGATTGCCAAGGCCCTGCCGATTGGTGATCCGGGCGAGCTGCTGCAGCGCCGTCCCGACATCCTCAGCGCTGAACGCAAGCTGGCGGCGGCCACCGCACGGATTGGCGTGGCCAAGGCCGACCTGTTCCCGCGGGTCAGCCTCAGCGGCTTCCTCGGCTTCACCGCCGGACGCGGTTCACAGATCGGCTCATCGGCAGCCAGCGCCTGGGCCCTGGGCCCGAGCATCACCTGGGCGGCCTTTGATCTGGACAGCGTACGGGCTCGCCTGCGGGGTGCCGACGCCAATGCCGAAGGCGCCCTGGCCAGCTACGAGCAGCAAGTGCTGCTGGCCCTGGAGGAATCGGAAAATGCCTTCAGCGACTACGGCAAGCGCCAGCAACGGCTGATCTCGCTGATCCGCCAGAGCGAGTCCAGTCGTGCCGCGGCGGACCTGGCCGAGATCCGCTACCGCGAAGGCACCGTGGACTTCCTGGTGCTGCTGGACGCCCAGCGTGAACGCCTGGCGGCCGAAGATTCCCAGGCCCAGGCCGAAGTCGACCTGTACCGTGGCATCGTCGCCATCTATAAGGCCCTGGGTGGTGGCTGGCAGCCAGAGACGGTCGCCAGCCAGTAAGGATTTGCAACGAGCTCCTTTGGTTGGCCGCAACCAACCAATGTTTGGCCCCGTGGATCATTCGGTCGCGGGGCTTTTTTTATGCTCGTCTCAGGGACGCCTTCGCCGGCAAATATCCACGCATTCCCTGCCAACCGTAGGAGCTGGCTTGCCAGCGAAGGCGCCCGCCAGAACGCTACACGGCCCAAGGCCCTATTCGCCGGCAAGCCGGCTCCTACAAGGTGACGCGATGATAGAGGGCGTCGATCATGCGGTTGGCCATTGCGATTGGACAGCCCGCCGGCGCGCTCCTAATCTTCACTCGCCGCGTAATCGCCCTGGCCTGCTTCCACATGATTGTCCGCCCCAAGCCCAACCTGATCAGCATCCTCTTTGCCCTCAAGGGCTCGATCGCCAAGCGCATTGCCTTGCGCTGCGTGCTGATCACCCTGCTGGCGTCGGTCATCGTGCTGGTGGAAACCCTGCAACCGACCTATTTCTCCAAGGTCAACGCCACGCCCTTCACCCTGCTGGGCCTGTCGCTGTCGATCTTCATGAGCTTTCGCAACAACGCCTGCTACGACCGCTGGTGGGAAGGCCGCAAACAATTGGGGCAGTTGATCATCGAGGTCCGCTCGCTGATCCGCGAAAGCCTGATCATCGACCCGCACCCCGAACGCGAGGGCCTGCTGCGCGATCTCTGCGGCTTCGCCCACAGCCTGATTGCCCGCCTGCGCCACGAGGACGAAGCCTGCGCCCTGCAACCTTGGGCCCAGGCCGACATCGACCCACAACACCCCAACCTCACCGATGCCCAGCTGCAACGCATCGGCCACCGCTGCTCGCAGTGGGCGCAACAGGGGCTGGTCAGTGAGTGGCGCTACACCCAGATGGAAACCCGCCTGGTCAGCCTGAGCCTGGTCCAGGCCGCCTGCGAACGCATCCAGAACACCCCGCTGCCCTTCCCCTACACCTTGCTGCTGCACCGCACCATCTACCTGTTCTGCATCCTCCTGCCGTTTGCCATGGCCGAGCCCCTGGGCTGGCTGACGCCGATCTTCACCGCCATCGTCAGCTACACCTTCCTGGGCCTCGACGAGATCGGCAATGACCTCGAAGACCCCTTTGGCTACGACGACAACGATCTGCCCTGCAACGCTCTGTTGCGCGGCCTGGAGCGTGAAGTCCTGGCAGCGCTGGGGCAACGGGACCTGCCGCCGCCACTGGAACCCCAGGAATACGTACTGACCTGATCCCGGGTTTGACTCGGGCCGGTTCCTGACCGAAGCTTGCGCCTTCCAAAAGTCGCCAGCTTCCGGATTCCTGCATGCCCCTGCCCCGTCGCTACCTGCTGATCAGCCTGTTGCTCGTTATCGCCCTGGCCCTGGCCTGGACCTTTCTGCGCAGCAGCCCGCCAGCGGTTCCGGAGGCGATCAAGCATGGCTACGGCCAGGCCCTGGAGAAGGCCCGCAACGGCCAGCCGGGCGCGGCACGGGTGCTGTACCAGCAACTGGCGCGCCCCGACCTCAATGATCAGCGGCGCACCCGCCTGCTGGCAGTGTTGCCCAACTACCCCAGCCCCCAGGCCCTGAAGCTGGCGGATGCCGACCTCTATCACCCCTCGGCCGAGGTGCGCAAAGCGGCGATCAAGAGCGTGCTGGGCCTGGTTCCCAGTGGCCAGCGCAGCCTGCTGCTCGGTCCCTTGCTCGACGATCACGAGCAAAGCGTGCGCTTTGCCGCGGTAGATGCCCTGCTGGGCCTGAGCCCGGATGACCAGGGGCTGTACTTCGGCCCGCTGCAACAGGTGATCGACGAATACACCCAGGTGCTCAAGACCCGGGGTGACGACGTCGAGGCCCAGTACCAGCTGGCCCGCCTGTACCTGCACAACGCCGACCTGAGCAAGGCCCAGCAGACTCTGGAGCAGGCCCTGCGCCTGGCACCGGACAACCTGCAAGCGGTGGTGCTGCAGATCGAAGTGCTGGACAAGCAAGGCCAGAGCGACGCCGCCCGCCAGTTACTGGCCAAGCAACTGCAGGCCCAGCAAGACTCCGCCTACCTGCAACATGCCCTGGGGCTCTGGCTGCTGCACCACGGCCAGGGCGAATTCGCCCTGCTCGGCCTGTCCCGGGCCGTGGAGCTGGAACCCAACAACGCCGCCTACCGCTACGACCTGGCCACCACCCTGCACAGCGAACAGGAGCAGGAAGCGGCGCAGAAGCAGCTGGAGGAAATCGTCCAGCGCCAGCCCTACAACCGCAAGGCGCGGGTGCTCCTTATCAACTACTGGAAAGAGAGCGGCCAGTTGCAGAACGTCCAGGTGTTGCTGGCCCAGCTGGAACAGCAGAACCCCGACGATCCGGCATTGCAGCAGGGCCTGTAAGGCCCCCACCCCATCCCCCTGGCGACAAAAGGTTGAACCGCGCCCGCACCGAACGGTCAAGACAATAAGCTGCGATATCAAGGCGTTCGCGCCATCGCCGGCTACCTGGACCCATTGTGCGAGGGCATTGTTTGTCGACCTCAACTGCGTTGCTCAACGAAAAAGCCGCCACCGGAATCGAAGGCCTGGACAACATCCTCTCCGGAGGATTGTCACGCAGCCATGTGTTCCTGCTGGAAGGTGAACCCGGAACCGGCAAGACCACCGTGGCCTTGCATTTCCTGCGTGCCGGCGCCCTGGCCGGCGAGCGCTGCCTGTACATCACGCTCTCGGAAACCGAGCGCGAACTGCGTCAGGGCGCAACCTCCCATGGCTGGACGCTCGACGACAACATCCACATCTTCGAGCTGACCCCGCCGGAAAGCCTGCTCAATGCCGAGCACCAGCAAAGCCTGCTGTATTCCTCGGACCTGGAGCTGGGGGAAGCCACCCGGCAGATCTTCGAAGTGGTGGAACGCTTCAAGCCGACGCGGGTGGTGCTCGACAGCCTCTCGGAAATCCGCCTGCTGGCCCAGAGCTCCCTGCGCTACCGGCGGCAGATCCTGGCGATCAAGCACTACTTCGTGCGTTATGACGCCACCGTGCTGTTACTGGACGACCTGACCACCGAATCCCTGGACAAGACCGTGCACAGCGTGGCCCATGGGGTGATTCGTCTGGAGGAGCTGACCCCCAGCTACGGCGCCGAACGCCGGCGCATCCGGGTGGTGAAATACCGGGGCCAGAAGTACCGCGGCGGCTTTCATGACTTCACCATCATGGGCGACGGCGTCCATGTATTCCCCAGGCTGGTGGCTGCCGAACACCGAGGCCGCTACGAGCGCCTGACCTTGACCTGCGGCATCAAGGAGATGGACGCGCTCCTGGGAGGCGGCATCGAAAGCGGCTCCAGCACCCTGATCCTCGGCCCCGCCGGTACCGGCAAGTCGCTTATTTCGATGATCTTCGCCGCGGCCGCCGTGGCCCGGGGCGAGAAGGCCGCGCTGTTCATCTTCGACGAAGAACTGGGGCTGCTGTTGGAACGCATGCGCAACATGGGTATCGACCTGGAGGCCCTGCAAGCCACCGGCAACCTGGTGATCGAACAAGTGGACGCTGCAGAACTGTCCCCGGGGGAGCTGTCCTACCGGGTCCGGCGCTGTGTCGACCAGCAACGGATCAAGACCGTGGTGATCGACAGCATCAACGGCTACCAGGCGGCCATGCCCGAGGAAAATGCCCTGGTGCTGCACATGCACGAGCTGCTGCTGTACCTCAATCGCCAGGGCGCCGCGACCTTCATGACCGTGGCCCAGCATGGCCTGGTGGGCGACATGCAGGCCCCGGTGGACATCACCTATCTGGCGGACACCGTGGTCCTGCTGCGCTACTTCGAGGCCCTGGGCAAGGTGCGCCGAGCCATCTCCATCATCAAGAAACGCACCGGCAGCCACGAATCCACCATCCGTGAGTACCGCATCAGCGCGCGCGGCTTGACCATCGGCGAACCCCTGGAAGCCTTCCAGGGCGTACTGCGGGGCGTGCCCACCTACCTGGGCGAAAGCACACCGCTGCTTCGGGAAGAGGGACGATGACCCAGGGCCTGGCATTTTCCGAGCGCGCCCTGGTGCTCACGCCCCACGGCCGTGACAGCCAGCTGGCGCAGATGATGCTCAACGAGGCGGGATTCAGCAGCCTGATCAGCCCTCACCTGCCGGCCCTGTGCGCAGAGCTGGAGCACGGCGCCGGGCTGGTGATCATCGCCGCCGAGGCTTTGCGCGGGGCCGACCTGGAACCCCTGTTGCGTCATCTGGAGCAGCAACCGGCCTGGTCCGACCTGCCCATCGTGCTGCTGACCCAGCACGGCGGTCCGGAGCAGAATCCGGCCTCACGCTTCAGCGCCCCCCTGGGCAACGTCAGCTTCCTTGAACGCCCTTTCCATCCGGCCACCCTGATCAGCCTGGTGAGCGCCGCCCTGCGTGGCCGACGCCGGCAATACGAAGCCCGGGACCGGTTGATCGACCTGAGCCAGAGCGAGCTGCGCCTGCAACGCACCCTGGAAACCCTGGAGCAGCAGGTGCAAGAACGCACCGCGCAACTGCGACACAACGAGGAAGCCCTGCGCCAGTCGCAAAAGATGGAAGCCGTGGGCCAGCTCACCGGAGGCATCGCCCATGACTTCAACAACATGCTCACCGGCATCATCGGCAGCCTGGAGCTGCTGCGCCGGCGCCTGGCCCGGGGTCGCACCGAGGACCTGGACCGACTGATCGACCTGGGGGTCACCTCGGCCAATCGCGCCGCCGGCCTGACCCATCGCCTGCTGGCCTTCTCGCGACGCCAGTCGCTGGACTCCAAGCCAGTGGAAATGAATGCCCTGGTGACGTCCATGGGCGAACTGCTGCAACGCAGCCTCAGCGAAAGCATCCAGCTGGACATGCACCTGTGCCCGCAACTGTGGGTCGCCGAGGCCGACCCCAACCAGCTGGAAAGTGCCCTGCTCAATCTGGTCCTCAACGCCCGGGACGCCATGCCCAATGGCGGCCGGCTGCTGGTGGAAACCCTCAATCAGCACCTGGGCCCGGACTTCACCCAGGCCCACGACAACCTCGAACCCGGCGACTACGTGCAGCTGCGAGTCAGCGACAATGGTTGCGGCATGCCCGACGCCATCATCCATCGGGTGTTCGACCCCTTCTTCACCACCAAGCCCATCGGCCAGGGCACCGGGCTCGGTCTGTCGATGATCTATGGCTTCAGCAAGCAGTCCCACGGCCACGTGTCCCTCAACAGCACCCTGGGCCGGGGCACCGAGGTCAGCCTGTACCTGCCGCGCTTTCGGGGCAGTGCGGAGCAGGATGAACAGCCGCTGGAGCAACAGTCGGAAACCGCGCAGAACGGCGAGACGGTGCTGATCGTCGAGGATGATCCCGCGGTACGGGTGCTGGTCAGCGCGGTACTCGGCGAGCTGGGCTATGCCTTTGTTGAAGCCGGCGACGCTCGTAGCGCCATGCCGATCCTCGATTCGGGGCAACGCATCGATCTATTGATCAGCGATGTGGGCTTGCCGGGCATGAACGGCCGGCAACTGGCGGAGATCGGGCGGCAGATCCGCCCGCAATTGAAAGTCCTGTTCATCACCGGCTACGCCGAGCACGCCGCCGCCCGTGGCGGCTTCCTCGAGCCCGGCATGCAACTGATCACCAAGCCCTTCACCTTCGACCTGCTGACGGCCAAGGTGCGGGAGATGATCCGCGACTGAGGCCCGGCTCAGGCCAGCAGTTGCTGGATCTGCTCCTGCAGGCTGTTGAGGTCGAAGGGCTTGGCCAGGATCGGTGCCTTGCGGGTGATGGGGCTGCCGCATTCGAGGATTTCGTTGGGGTAGCCGCTGATGAAAATCACCTTGAGGTCCGGGCGCAGCTTTACGGCCGGTTCGGCGATCATCACCCCGGTAATGCCGCCAGGCAGCCGGTAGTCGGTGATCATCACATCCAGGTGCGGCTTGCTGGCCAGGATCTCGAACGCCTGCTCGCCATTTTCGGCCTGGAGTACCCGGTAGCCCAGGCCCGACAGGTAGTCGGCCAGCAGCATCAGGATGACGGGTTCATCTTCGACGATCAGTACGACGTCTTGTGCATCTTCACTCATGGAAAACCTTTGCTCGATCAATTTCTGCTGTTACGACCATTGGGTCACGCAGAGGTTGCGTCTGCGTGACGCTTTTCGCGATTCGCCGGCAAACCGGCTCCTACAGTCAGGCCAGGGGCAGGCTGACGCGAAACAATGCGCCTTCGCCAATGCGACTTTCGACACTGATGGTGCCGCCGTGGGCAGTGACGATCTGCTCGGAAATGAACAGCCCAAGCCCGAGGCCCGCTGCTACGTGACTGGCGCTGACCCGCTCGAACTGCTGGAAAATCCGCTTCTGGTTGTCTTCGCTGATGCCGATCCCGTGATCCCGCACCTCGACCCGCGCCTCGCCGTCCTGGGCATAGACCCGGACTTCGATGGGGCTCTTGGCGCCGTAGCGCAAGGCATTGGTCAGCAGGTTGGAAATCACCTGTTCGATGCGGAATTCATCCCAGTGGCCTTGCAACGGCTGCTCGACCTCCAGGCTCAGGGATGATTGCGCGGCTTCCACCTGGGGCGCGAAGTTCTCCACCAACCCGCGTACCAGTTGCGCCAGGTCAAACTGTGACGGGCGGATCGACAGCTTGCCGGTGCGAATCCGCGAGATGTCCAGCATGTCCTCGATCAGGCGGATCAGGCTTTTGATCTGGCGCTCGTCGCGATCGACCATGGCGTGCATCTTGTCCAGGCTGAAGGCCGCTGCGTTCTCCCGGGCCAGGTGCATCTTGCGCAGTTGGGTTTCCAGGATCAGGCCATTGAGCGGCGTGCGCACTTCATGGGCGACGATGGACATGAAGTCATCGCGCATGCGCACCGCTTGCTCCAGCTCGTTCTGGGTGGCCTGAAGCTTATTGAGCAACGCCTCCTGCTCACGCCGGCTCTGCTCCAGGGCCTCGACCTGCTGTTTCATGGCCTTGCTCTGGCGATACAGGTCAACGAACACATTGACCTTGCTCTTCACCGCGTGGATGTCCAGGGGCTTGTGCAGGAAGTCCACCGCCCCGCTCTCGTAGCCCTTGAAGGCGTAGTTGAGCTCGCGCCCGGCGGCACTGACGAAAACGATGGGGATGTTCTTGGTCTTCTCGGTGCCGCGCATCAGCTCGGCCAACTCGAAGCCGTTCATGCCCGGCATCTGTACATCAAGGATGGCCATGGCGAACTCATGCTGGAGCAGCAGCGACAAGGCTTCATCGGCCGACAGTGCCTTGTACACCATGCGGTCCTCGCGCTTGATCAGCGCTTCCAGGGCCAGCAGGTTCTCCGGCAGATCGTCGACGATCAGCAGCTTGGCTTGAATAGTACTTAACATGGGGGTCGTTCCAGCTCGGCAAGCAGACGGCTGATGCCGCGCAAGGTGAGAATGTAATCCGGTTGCTGCAGGGCCAGGGCCGCTTCCGGCATGGTCGCGACATGGGCTTCACGGGGGTCCTGGACAATGGTCAGGCCGCCCTGGCGCTTGACCTCCGCCAACCCCTGGGCGCCGTCCCGATTGGCACCGGTCAGGAGCACTGCGGCCAGGTTCTCGCCGTAGGCATCGGCTGCGGATTCGAACAGGTAGTCGATGGCGGGCCGAGAATGGTGCAGCCGCTCCTCCTGGCTCAGGGACAGGCTACGGTCCTGCTCCACCGACAAGTGATAACCGGGGGCAGCGAAATACAAGGTGCCAGGGACGATCTGCTCCTTGTCGTCAGCCTCCTTCACCGGCAGCGCCAGGCGCCTGTCGAAGACCTCCGCCAACTGGCTGCGGCGTTCGTCCGGCAGGTGCAGGACCACGATCACCGGCAGGCGAAAGTCCTGGGGAAAGTCACTGAACAGACTCAACAGGGCCTCCACGCCACCGGCGGATGCGCCCACCACAACGGCCTCGACCCGTGGCCAGAGGTTGTGCCCGGCAATCTGCTGATTCATGTCTTGCGGTAGATCCGTTCTTGTTTGACCAAGGGTTCGAAGTGTTTGCCATAGGCGGAAAAATCCAGGGTCTCCTTACTGCCCAGCACCAGGAAGCCCCGATGGCAAAGCGACTCGTGGAACAGTCCGAAGGCTCGATCCTGCAATTTTTTATTGAAATAAATCAATACGTTACGACATGAAATTAATTGAGTTTCTGAGAATACGCTGTCGGTCGCCAGGCTGTGATCGGCGAAGGTCACGTTCTCCCGCAGGCTCTTGTCGAAAATCGCGTAGTCGTAGGCCGCAGTGTAGTAGTCGGCAAAGGAACGCTGGCCGCCGGCCTGCTGGTAGTTGTGGGTGTAGGCCCGCACGTTCTCCAGGGAGAAGATGCCTTGTTTGGCCTTCTCCAGGGAGCTGGGGTTGATGTCCGTGGCATAGATGATGGTGCGCTCCAGCAGCCCCTCTTCGCGCAACAGGATGGCCATGGAATAGACCTCTTCCCCGGTGCTGCAGCCGGCGATCCAGATCTTGATCGACGGGTAGGTCTTGAGCAACGGCACCACTTCCTGGCGGATCGCCAGGAAGTGCGACGGATCGCGAAACATCTCGCTCACCGGAATGGTCAGGAACTGCAGCAACTGCATGAACGCCGTCGGGTCGTGCAGCACCCGCTCCTGCAGCGCGGAAATGGTCTTGCACTCGAACTGACGCAAGGCATGGTTGACCCGACGCTTGATCGAAGCACCGGAGTAGTCGCGGAAGTCGTAGCTGTATTTGAGGTAAATAGCTTCGATCAGCAAACGCAGTTCGATCTCGGTATTACGCTCCACTAAATTCTTTCCATCTTGGGTAGCCACACGCGGATAAGCGAAAACAGGCGGTCGAGGTCAATGGGCTTGGCCAGGTAGTCATTGGAGCCGGCCTGGAGGCAGCGCTCCTGGTCATCCTTCATGGCCTTGGCGGTTACGGCGATGATGGGCAGCTTGCGCCAGCGCGGGTCCTTGCGGATCTGCACCGTGGCTTCGAAACCGTCCATCTCCGGCATCATCACGTCCATCAGCACCAGGTCGATATCCTCGACTTCATTGAGTCTGGCGATGGCCTCATGGCCGTTACGGCCGATCACCACCACCGCACCCTTGTGTTCCAGGGCACTGGTCAGGGCAAAGATGTTGCGCACGTCATCATCCACCAGGAGGATCTTGCGCCCCTCGAAGACCTTGTCGCGGCTGCGGGCGGTCTTGAGCATCTTCTGCCGCTCATGGGACAACTGGGATTCGACTTTGTGCAGAAAAAGCGTCACTTCATCCAGCAGGCGCTCCGGCGAGCGGGCGCCCTTGATGATGATCGAGCGGGAATACTTGCGCAGCTCGGCCTCTTCATCCCGGGTCAGGTTGCGCCCGGTATAGACGATCACCGGCGGGAAGGAGCAGATGTCTTCGGTGGACATGCGCTTGAGCAGGTCGTTGCCCAGCATGTCCGGCAACTTGAGGTCGATGACCATGCAGTCGTAGACATTCTCGCGCAGCAGGTCCAGGGCATCCTGGGCCAGGCCCACGGCCGTGATCTCGATATCGTCGTCGCCGATCAGCCGGGCAATGCTGTCGCGTTGCAGGTCATCGTCCTCCACCAGCAGCACGCGCTTGACCTTCTGCGTCAGCTTGGCTTCCAGGCGGGCGAAGACGTCCTTGAGTTCCTCGCGGGTGGTGGGTTTGACCGCGTAGCCCACGGCGCCCATGTGCATGGCCGCTTCCACCCGGTCTTCCACCGAGATCACGTGCACCGGGATGTGCCGGGTCTGGGCATTTTCCTTGAGGCGCTGCAGCACGGTCAGGCCGGAATGATCGGGCAGGCGCATGTCCAGCAGGATGGCGTCCGGCATGTACTGGGCGGCCAGGCTGTAACCCTCGTCGGCGCCATGGGCTACCAGGCAGTGGTAACCCAGTTCGTGGGCCAGATCGAAGAGGATATGCGCAAAGTTAGCCTCATCTTCCACCACCAGGATGCAGCGGCTGCTGAACGGGGCCTTGTCCCGGTCATCGGCGAAGCGCGGGATCTCAACGCCTGGCACCTCGGCCACCGGCAGCGGTGCACTGGGCGCAGGGGGTGCCGCCACTGGCATCACCGCCGGCACTGGCGCCAGCACTGGCTGGGCCGCTTCGCTGTACTGCTCCGGCAGCACCAGGGTGAAAATGCTGCCCCGTCCCGGTTCGCTGCTGACGCTGATGGAGCCTCCCAGCAAGGTCGCCAGATCCCGGGAAATCGACAGCCCCAGGCCGGTACCGCCATAACGCCGGTTGGTGGTGCCGTCGGCCTGGCGGAAGGCTTCGAAAATGCTGTCCTGCTGGTCCTGGGCGATGCCAATCCCCGAATCCTGCACGGCGAAGGCGATACCGGCCCCCGGCTGAGCGGAAACGGTCAGGCTGACCTGGCCCTTTTCGGTGAACTTGACCGCGTTGGACAGCAGGTTCTTGAGTATCTGCTCGACCCGTTGGCGATCCGTGAACAGCCTCTGTGGCGCCCCCGGCTGCAGCTCCACCTTGAATTCCAGGCCCTTGTCCGTGGTCAACGGCTGGAACAGGCTGCGCAGGCCGTCCACCAGACGCGGCACGCTGGCATTTTCCGGGCGCACTTCGAGCTTGCCCGCCTCGACCTTGGAGATATCCAGGATGTCGTTGATCAGGTTCAGCAGGTCGTTGCCGGCGGAGTAGATCGACTCGGCGAACTTGACCTGCTCGGCACTGAGGTTCTCCTGGGGGTTTTCCGCCAGCAACTTGGCCAGGATCAACGAACTGTTGAGCGGCGTGCGCAGTTCGTGGGACATGTTGGCGAGGAATTCGGACTTGTACTTGCTCGAGCGCTGCAGTTCTTCGGCACGCTCTTCGAGCTGGGTCTGCGCCTCGTTCAGCTCGTTGTTCTTGCGGTCCATGGCGTCGCGCTGCTCGGCCAGGATCTGCGCCTGCTCGGCCAACTGTTCGTTGGTCTGCTCCAGTTCGACCTGCTGTGCCTCCAGGTGCACCTGGGACTCCTTGAGAATCCGCGACTGCTCCTCCAACTCTTCGTTGGCGGTTTTCAGTTCTTCCTGCTGCACCTGCAACTCTTCGTTGAGTTGCTGGGTTTCGGCCAGCACTTCCTGGAGGCGCTGGCGATAGCGCGCGGCTTCGATGGACGTACCGATATTGCCGGCAATCAGTTCCAGCAACTCCACATCGCGGTCGCTCAAGGCCCGCAGGAAGCCCAGTTCGATCACGCCATTGACCCGGTCGTCATCGCGGGTCGGCACCACCAGCACACTGCGAGGCGCGCCTTCGCCCAGGCCGGAGCTGACCTTGAAGTAGTCCGCCGGCACATCGTCCAGGCGGATCAGGCGCTTGTGCTGCGCGGCCTGGCCCACCAGGCCCTCATCGCCGTACAGCGCCTGTTCTTGCTGTTCCTGCTCCCGGGAAAAACCATAAGAGGCCACACGCTTGAGGCCGCCGTGGTCTTCGCGGACATACAAGGCCGCCACCGGCGTCCCCAGGTAGTGGGCGCAGAACTGGAGGATATTGCGCCCCAGCAGGTTCAGGGTCAGTTGGCCGAGCATCTGTTCGGCCAGTTCAGTCTGGCCGTTGCGCAGCCAGGCCTGCTGCTCCAGGCGCCGGGCGCTTTTTTCCTGGGCCTCGAGGTTGTCGCTGTAGCTTTTGGACAGCGCCAGCAGATCCCGACGCCCGACATAGGCCAGCAACGCGCTGATGCCCACCACGAACAGCAGGTACAGGGCCACGCTGAAAATCGTGGTGCGGCTGACGCTTTCATTACGCTCCAGGCGCAACTGCTGCTCCATGACCACCGCGTCCTCGTACTCCTTGCGGATCTCGTCGGTCAGGCGCTTGCCCCGCCCGGCCTGCACCGCACCCCGGTAGTCGCCGTTCTGCCGGCGCAGCTCGATCATGCTCTGGGCGAAGTTGTTCCACTCCACCTGCAGGGCTTCCAGGCGCTTGAGGCGGTCCACCTGCTGCGGGTTGTCGGCGACCAGATCGCGCAAACCATTGAGCTCGCTGAGGATGCGTGGCTTGGCCACCTCATAAGGGTCGAGGAAATGCTCATCGCCGGTGATCAGGAAGCCGCGCATGCCGGTTTCCAGGTCGATGGTCAGGCGCGCTGCCTCGTTGAGATTGTTGATCACCCGGTCAGTGTGCTGCACCCACTGGATGACCGAGAGCAAGTAGGTGATCAGGGACACGAAAAAAACGGCGCTGAGCACGCCTACACCAAGGGGCAGGCTGATGTTGCGGGTCAGCAGCTTGCGAAAACTCTGTTCATCAACCGAGGACGGACGGATCATTTGATGGACCTAGGCGCTGGTAAAAAAAACGAAGTTTGCCCCACATTCGGCCATCGCAGCTATTTTTTATAACCCATGGGTTCACAACTGCGATTTGACCTGCCCTGGGACAAAGGAAGCGGTTATTCTTGCCGGCGCTTGTACAACAGCATTTTTCTGTACAGCTTCGGGAACTTGTGGCCAGGCGCCACTTACTGATGCACAGGGCCGCCTGTCGCAGCGCCCCGTACTATCCATTTCTTGAGAGAGACCCTATGCCCGCCAGCGCCTCCACCATCCTAGTCGTCGAAGACGATGCCATCGTGCGCATGCTGATTGTCGATGTTCTCGAAGAGCTCGAATTCAGCGTCCTGGAGGCTGATGGCAGTGACGCCGCGCTGAGCCTGCTGGAAAACCCGGGACAGACCATCGACCTGTTGATGACCGATGTCGGCCTGCCCGGCATGAACGGCCGTGAACTGGCGGAGCGTGCGCGGCAACTGCGCCCGCAACTGCCGGTGCTGTTTGCCAGTGGTTATGCCGAGTCCATCGACGTGCCCGCCGGCATGTCAGTGATCGGCAAGCCGTTCTCCATCGACCAGTTGCGGGACAAGGTACGCAGCATCCTCGGTTGAGCCCGGCGGCGGCCTGATCCGCCGCTTGCGCGCTGTGGTTTAATGGCGGCCTTTTTTTGCCCTTGCCTGCCAGGAACCGCCCCTCATGAGTCCCACCGCCGCAACCAAAGTCCTGATCATTGGTTACGTCTGGCCCGAACCCCGTTCGTCCGCCGCCGGCGGGCACATGATGCAGATCCTCCAGAGTTTCCTCGACCAGGGCTGGGAGCTGACCTTCAGCAGCCCGGCCAACGAGGGTGAACACAAGGAAGACCTGGCGGCCCTGGGCATCCGCGAATGCCCGATCGAGCTCAACAACAGCAGTTTTGACCGCTTTGTCGCCGAGCTGGCACCGGACATCGTGCTGTTCGACCAGTTCATGATGGAGGAACAGTTCGGCTGGCGGGTCGAACAACACTGCCCGAATGCCCTGCGTGTCCTGGAAACCTCGGACTTGCAATGCCTGCGCCATGCCCGCCACCAGCGCCTCAAGGACCACCTCAAGGCCTGCGCCGACGAAGATGACTTCAGCGCCCTGTTCACCCAGGCCGCGGCGCAAGAGTTCCAGCACATGGCCGACACCGATCTGGCCAAGCGCGAGATCGCCGCCATCTACCGCTGCGACCTGAGCCTGATGATCTCCCAGGTGGAGATCGAGCTGCTGGTGCAGCAGTTCCGCCTGCCCCCGGCCCTGCTGCACTGGTGCCCCCTGATGCTGGAACAACTGCCACAGGACTTCGTGCCCTTCGAACAGCGGGCGCACTTTCTCAGCATCGGCAATTTCCGCCACGCGCCGAACTGGGACGCGGTGCTCTGGATGAAGAACCGCGTGTGGCCGCTGATCCGCCAGCAACTGCCCGGCGCCCAGTTGCACCTGTATGGCGCCTACACCCCGCCCAAGGCGGCAGCGCTGCACAACCCGGCCCAGGGTTTCCACATCATGAACTGGGCTGAAGACGCGCTGCAGGTGATGAGCGCCGCACGCCTCTGCCTGGCGCCGCTGCGTTTTGGTGCCGGGATCAAGGGCAAGCTGCTGGACGCCATGCTCTGCGGCACGCCCAGCGTCACCACGCCGATCGGCAGCGAATCCATGTCCCAGGATGGGCTGCCCTGGCCGGGCGCGGTGGCCGAGTCGGCCGGCGACCTGGCGGCCGCGGCAGTGCGCCTGTATCAGGACCAACAGTTGTGGGAACAGGCCCAGACGGATGGCCGGCGGTTGCTTGAGGCGCGCTACCGCCAGCAAGTCCACGGCCCGGCGCTGATCCAGCGCCTGCAAGACTGCCGCCAGCACCTGGAACAGTTGCGCCGGGACAACTTCACTGGCGCAATGCTGCGACACCACCATCACAAGAGCACCCAATACATGGCGCAATGGATCGAAGCGAAAAACCGCCCCGCCCCATAATCCCCCGCCCCAACGGGGCAGACAGACGAATTCCATGTAGGAGCCGGCTTGCCGGCGAAGAGGCCCACAAGCCCTGCATCGCCCTTGAGGACACCTTCGCTGGCAAGCCAGCTCCTACTGGTGCGTTAGCAGGGCACGAGGCATTATCAGCGGGGCCAACAACAAGAACAGACCCGCGCCATGAGTCGAACCGGCAAGATCACTGACCCCTCCTACGAGTTGATGGACGACCACAACGGTCTGTCGATCATCTATCGCCAGCACGGCTTCCCCTGCCCCCTGGTGCGCTGGCACTTCCACAAGGAATACGAACTGCACCTGATCGTCGCCAGCTCCGGCAAGGTGTTCATCGGCGACTACATTGGCAACTTCTATCCGCAGACGCTGTTCCTGACCGGCCCCAACCTGCCCCACAACTGGATCAGCCAGGTGGCCGAGGACGAGGTCGTGGCCAAGCGCGACATGCTGGTGAACTTCACCGACGAACTGTTCGACAGCGGCAGCCAGGTGTTCACCGAGTTGAAGAACCTCGCCCCGCTGCTGGAGCGGGCGCAATACGGCATCGAGTTCCGCTGCAAGCACACCATCGCCCAGGCGCTGCCCTTGATGCAGCGCATTGCCGATTCCAGCGGCATCACCCGCCTCGGCCACTTTTTCATCCTCATGGAACTGCTGGCGGCCTGCGACGACTACCAACTGTTGTCCGGCGCCACCCGCGCGCAACTGGCGGATGAACACAGTGTCGACCGCACCAACCGTGCCGTGGACTACATCTTTGCCCACTACGCCCGAGAGCTGCCCCTGGAGGAAGTGGCCGAGTACCTGGGGATGAAGCCCACCTACTTCTCCCGGGTGTTCAAACAGGCCACGGGGCGCTGCTTCATCGAGTTCGTCAATCGCCTGCGGATCAGCAAATCCTGCGAACTGCTGGCCGATGGCGACAAACCGGTGACCGACGTGTGCTTCGAGTCGGGATTCAACAACATCTCCAACTTCAATCGACGCTTCCAGCAACTCAAAGGCATGACCCCTTCCCACTACCGCCGCCTGGCGGTGCAACGCCTGACCGAACAGAACCTGGGCTGATCGCCCCGCCCCGTAGGAGCTGGCTTGCCAGCGAAGGCGTTCCAATGCCCTGGGCAGGGCTCGCGGGCCTCTTCGCCGGCAAGCCGGCTCCTACATAGCGCGAACATTGGTAAACAAATCTCGTTCAGCTTACGTTCAGCAGTTGTCAATAATCTTCATTTGGCAATGAGTATCATTATGTTACAAATTGATTCCTTGTCTCATTTGCCCGCCGGTGCTGAATGCTCGTTCCATTTCTGATCATGCTGCGCGAAGGGATTGAAGCCGCGCTTATCGTTGGCATCATTGCCAGCTACCTGAAGCAGACCGGCCGTGGCCAGTGGATGCCTGCGGTGTGGATCGGGGTGTTTCTCGCCGCGGCCCTGGCCCTGCTGGTGGGCGGCGGCCTGGAACTGATGAGCGCCGAATTCCCGCAAAAGCAGCAGGAACTCTTCGAGGGCATCGTCGGCCTGGTGGCCGTAGGCATTCTCAGTTCCATGGTGTTCTGGATGCGCAAGGTCGCGCGCTCGATCAAGCACTCCCTGCAAGCGTCCCTGGACCAGGCCCTGGCCGGCTCCCGGCATCAGGTCACGGCGCTGATCGCCATGGTGTTCTTCGCCGTAGCCCGGGAAGGCCTGGAAACCGTGTTCTTCCTGCTGGCGGTGTTCCAGCAGAGCGAAGGTCCCGGCGCGCCGATTGGCGCCCTGCTGGGGCTGATCGTGGCGATCATCGTCGGTTTCCTGATCTATACCGGCAGCATGCGCCTGAACCTCGGCGCGTTCTTTCGCTGGACCGGGCTGTTCATCCTGGTGGTGGCCGCCGGCATCCTCGCCAATTCGGTGCAGGCCCTGCATGAAGCCGGGGTCTGGAACCATCTGCAGACCGTGCTCTTCGACTTCAGCGCCAGCCTGCCCATGGATGGCCCACTGGGCTCGGTGCTGGCTGGCATGTTCGGTTACCAGGACGCACCCACCCTCAGCACCCTCGGCGCCTATGTGCTGTACCTGGCCGTGACCCTGGCGCTGTTCTTCCTGCCCGGCGGCGCCCCGGCCAAGGCGCCCGGCTCAGCGTCTTCCGTTTCCAGTCAGTAAGGCTCCCCAATGACCCAGCAAGCCTCTCCTCAGGCCTCGCCTCCCCGCGCCTTGCGCTGGGCGGTTGCCGGTTCGGTGATCGTCATGATCGCCGCCGGCGGGCTGTTCTATTACGCCTCGCAATTGGCCGCCAGCAAGCGCCAGGCCCACCAGGGCGAAATCACCGTGACCATCCATCCCCACAGCTGTGAGCCCAACGCGCTGACGGTGCCGGCAGGCCACGCCAGCTTTCGCATCGTCAACCGCTCGGACCGCGCCGTGGAATGGGAAATCCTCGATGGCGTGCTGGTGGTCGAGGAACGGGAGAACATTGCCCCCGGCCTGAGCCAGGTGATCAATGCCAACCTGGCGCCCGGGGACTACGCCATCACCTGCGGCCTGCTGAGCAACCCTCGCGGCACCCTGCACGTGAACCCCACCGCCGAGTCCGACGCCCAGGCCAAGGCGCGGCCGTCGATGGTGGCCTTCATCGGCCCGCTGTCGGAGTTCCGGGTCTACCTGAGCACCCAGGGCAGTGCCCTGATCAAGGCGGTGAGCGCCCTGCAACAGGCCATCGATGCCGGTGACCTGAAACAGGCCCAGGCCCTGTACCTGCCGGCCCGCGCCGCCTACCAGCAACTGGCCCCGGCCGCCCAGCGCCTGGCCGAGCTGGACAACGCCATCAACGCCCGCGCCGACTATTTCGAACAGCGGGAACAGGACCCGGGCTTCAGCGGCTTCCATCGCCTGGAATACGGCCTGTTCCAGAAACGCGACCTGGCCGGCCTGGCTCCGGTAGCCCAGCGCCTGTCCAGCGACGTCTCGCGCCTCAAGGAGCAGTTGCTGGCCCAAACCCTGCCGCCGGAACAACTGGTCAGCGTGGTCGCACGCTCCATCCGCAGCCTTGCCGACCTGCGGGCCAGCAGCGGCGAGGAAGAACGCTACAGCCACAGCGACCTCAACGGTTTTGCCGCCAACCTGGCGACCACTCGCAAGGTCATCGACCTGCTGCGCCCCTTGCTGGCCAAGTCCGCCGCCCAGTTGCTGCCCCAGGTCGACAACGCCGCGAATGCCCTGGACACCCGTCTCGCCAGCCTGCGCGACGGCTTCGGTTACCTGGACTACGACAAGGTCAGTGCCGAACAACGCAAAGAGATCGCCGACAAGGCCAAGGCCCTGGCCGACGCCCTCGACGCCATCGATCCCGCACTCGGCCTTTCCGGCCTGTAACCAGACGAGTTTCCAATGAACGATTCAGATCAGTCCAACCCGTCCTTTTCCGCCCAGCGCCGGCGCGTGCTGCTGGGCATGGGCGCCGCCGGGGTGGCCCTGGCCGGCAGCAGCCTGAGTGGCCCGGCCATGGCCGCCGGCGCCGCGGCCCAGGTCACCGAGGCCCCCAGCAGCGACAAGACCCAGGACCGCCATGACTTCCATGGCCAGCACCAGAGCGGCATCGTCACCCCGCGCCCGGCCTCGGGCATGCTGGTGTCCTTCGATGTGCTGGCCAGCGACCGCGACGACCTGGAGCGACTGTTCCGCACCCTCAACGAACGCATCGCCTTTCTCATGAGCGGCGGCCCGGTGGCCCAGGTCGACCCTAAACTGCCGCCCCTGGATTCCGGCATCCTCGGCCCGGTGGTCACCCCGGACAACCTGACCATCACCGTGTCGGTGGGCGAATCGCTGTTCGACGAACGCTTTGGCCTGGAAGCCGCCAAACCCAAGCGCCTGATGCGCATGGTGGGTTTTCCCAACGATGCCCTGGAGCCGGCCTGCTGCCATGGCGACCTGAGCCTGCAGTTCTGCTCCAACACCGCCGACACCAATATCCACGCCCTGCGCGACATCGTGAAGAACCTCCCCGACCTGCTGCTGGTGCGCTGGAAGCAGGAAGGCAGCGTGCCGCCCCAGGCCCCGGCCAAGCCCGGGCAGCCGGCACAAAGCGCGCGCAACTTCCTGGGCTTTCGCGATGGCTCGGCCAACCCCGATTCCAATGACCAGCAGGCCATGCAGCAGATCGTCTGGGTCCAGCCCGGCAGCGACGAACCGGCCTGGGCGGCCCATGGCAGCTATCAGGCGGTGCGGATCATCCGCAATTTTGTCGAGCGCTGGGACCGCACCCCGCTGCAGGAGCAGGAAAGCATCATCGGCCGAATCAAGACCACGGGCGCGCCCATGGATGGCCAGAAGGAAACCCAGGTGCCCGACTACGCCCGTGACCCCCACGGCAAGCTGACCAAGCTCGATGCCCACATCCGCCTGGCCAACCCGCGCACCCCACAGACCCGGCAGAACCTGATCCTGCGCCGGCCGTTCAACTACTCCAACGGGGTCAACAAGAACGGCCAGCTGGACATGGGCCTGCTGTTCATCTGCTACCAGGCGGACCTGGAAAAAGGCTTTATCGCGGTCCAGACCCGCCTCAACGGCGAGCCTCTGGAGGAGTACCTCAAGCCTACCGGCGGCGGTTACTTCTTCACCTTGCCGGGCGTTACCGGCGCCGGGGATTTCATTGGTCGCTCGTTGCTCGAAGCCACCCGACCGAACACCACGGCCTAACCCCCATGACACCCCAACCCCCACGGAAAAGTCCCATGAAAAAGTCGCCTCTCGCTGTGTTGCTGACCCTTGGCTTGCTCCACGCACCGCTTTCGGCGTTCGCCGCCACTGCGCCCCTGGAGCTGGTGGGGCCGATCTCCGACTACAAGATCTACGTCACCGAGCAACTCGATGAGCTGGCCAGCCACACCCAGCAGTTCACCGATGCGGTGAAAAAGGGCGACCTGGCCAGCGCCAGGAAGCTCTACGCGCCGACCCGGGTCTACTACGAGTCGATCGAACCGATTGCCGAACTCTTTAGCGACCTCGATGCCTCCATCGACTCCCGAGTCGACGACCACGAGAAAGGCGTCAAGGCCGAAGACTTCACCGGCTTCCACCGCCTGGAATACTCGCTGTTCTCGGAAAACAGCAGCGAAGGCCTGGGCGAGCTGGCCGATGGCTTGAACAAGGACGTCAAGGACCTGCAGACCCGCGTCGCCGGCCTGACCTTCCCGCCGGAAAAAGTCGTGGGTGGCGCTGCTGCGCTGCTGGAAGAAGTGGCCGCGACCAAGATCTCCGGTGAAGAGGACCGCTACAGCCACACCGACCTCTACGACTTCCAGGGCAACATCGACGGTGCGAAGAAAATCGTCGACCTGTTCCGTGGGCAGATCGAGAAACAGGACAAGGCCTTTGTTGCCAAGGTGGACAAGAACTTCGCCGCGGTGAACAAGATCCTCGCCAAGTACAAAACTCCTGACGGCGGCTTCATGACCTACGACAAGGTCAAGGAAAACGACCGCAAGGCCCTGGTCGGTCCGGTCAACACCCTGGCCGAAGACCTCTCCACCCTGCGCGGCAAACTGGGCCTTAACTGATCCCAAAACCCAACCCGCCCCCACTGTAGGAGCTGGCTTGCCAGCGAAAGCGATCTTGAGCTCAACCCCCGCCTCAAGCCCCTCTTCGCCGGCAAGCCGGCTCCTACGCAAGCAGAACAACAGCCGTTGCACCTGTAGGAGCTGGCTTGCCAGCGAAAGCGATCTTGAACTCAACCCTCGCCTCAAGGCCCTCTTGGCCGGCAAGCCGGCTGATACAGGGTGTTGCCATCACGGGTGCAGATAAGGCTGGGCTGTTGCCCGTTATACCGTTAACGTTCACGGCCCATCGGCTTTCATGGAAGACCCTTCATGCCTCGCTCCACAGCCGCCAGCGCGCCGCTGACCGCCAGACCCTTCTCCCTGGTTCCTCTGATGGCCGCCTACATGGCCTGCACCATGTCGATGATGGCCTTCGTCTCGCTGATCGGCCCGATCTCTCGGGCCCTGCATCTGCAAACCTGGCACGCCGGCGCCGCCGTCACCGTTTCCGGGGTGATCTGGATGCTCCTGGCACGCCCCTGGGGCCAGGCCAGCGACCGTTTCGGTCGACGCCGGGTGCTGTTGCTGGGCACCGCCGGCTTCACCCTCGCCTACTGGGCCCTGTGCCTGTTCATCGACCTGTCGCTGCAGTCGCTGCCGAGCGTCGCCATGGCCTTTCTCGGCCTGATGCTCGGCCGCGGCCTGATCGGCGCCTTCTATGCGGCGATCCCGGTGGGCGGCTTCGCCCTGATCGCCGATAACGTCGAGCCCCAGCATCGCGCCCGCGCCATGGCCACCCTGGGCGCCGCCAATGCCGTGGGCCTGGTACTGGGTCCCGCAGTGGCCGCCTTGCTGGCCCGCTACAGCCTGAGCCTGCCGTTCTACGCCATGGCGGTACTGCCGTTGCTGGCATTCCTGGTGCTGCGCTACCAACTGCCCCGCCAGGAACTGCACCTGGCCCAGGCCCCGACCCGAGTGCGCCTGGGCGACCCACGGCTGCGCCGGCCCATGGTGGTGGCCTTTGTTGCCATGCTGTGCGTGTCGATTGCCCAGATCACCGTCAGCTTCTATGCCCTGGACCGGCTGCGCATGAGCCCCGCCGATGCCGCCCAGACGGCCGGGGTGGCCCTGGCCATGGTCGGCGTGGCGCTGATCTGCGCGCAGTTGGTGGTGCGCAAGCTGGAATGGCCGCCGCTACGGATGATCCGCTACGGCGCTCTGCTCTCGGCGCTGGGCTATGCCGGCAGCATGCTGGTGGACAGCGCCTGGGGCCTGTGGCTGGCGTTCTTTGTCTCGGCGGCGGGCATGGGTGGAGTGTTTCCATCGTTCTCGGCCCTGGCGGCGAATGCCGTAAAGGCCTCGGAACAGGGCGCGACTGCCGGCAGCATCGGCGCCGCCCAGGGCCTGGGCGTGGTCATCGGGCCCATGGCCGGCAGCCTGATCTACGCCATCGAACCGCGCCTGCCCTACCTGCTGGCGGCGGTGCTGCTGGTGCTGATCGCCATCTGGCCAAACCCTCAGCCCAAAGACCTGTAGCCACTGCCGCAGGCTGCGACAGGCCCCTAAGGGGCCTCATGGCTCGCAGCCGATCCAGGCAGCAGTTCAGGGCAGCGGTTTACAGCATGCGATAGAGCAGACGCTCGATGCGCACACGGCTGACCCGGCGCAGGAACTTGCCCACTGCCTCGGGGTAGTCCACCAGGCTGTCCAGGTACTGGAAATGCTCGATACGCCGGGTATGCCGGTAGATCTCGGCCTGTTCGGCGCTGCGCGCCTGCAGCAACTCGCCCTTGGGGTCGTCCAGCAACAGGGCGTTCTCCAGGTCCAGGCGGAAGGCCCGGGGATTGAGGTTGTTGCCGGTGAGCAAGGTGTAGCGTTCATCCACCCACATGCCCTTGAGGTGATAGGTGTTGTCGCCATCACGCCACAGGTGCAGGTTCAGCAGGCCACTGTCGATGACTTTCTGGTGACGCTTGGCAAAGCGTCGCAGGCTGATCTCGTACAGGTAAGGCAGGGCCGCGATGACCTTGAACGGCTCGCTGGGCGGGATGTAGAAGTCGTTGGCGGTCTTGTCGCCGACAATGATGTCGATCTTCACCCCGCGCTCCAGGGCCCGGTTGATTTCCCGGGTCACCATCAAGGGCAGGTTGAAATACGGGGTGCAAATGGTCAGTTGCTGCTGGGCCCCGGCGATCAGCTCGCAGATCACCCGGTTCAGCGGGTTGCCCTTGCCGACCCCGAGCAACGGACTGACCGACAGCCCGCTCTTGTCCAGGCCACCGGCGGTGGTGTCATAGGTGGCGTGCTTGAGGCGACTGCGCAGGTCGCCGATGTCGTTGCGCAGGCTACGGGTGGTCGGCAGGTTCGGCAGGTCCAGGCGATGGACCGCCCGCGACTCCACCAGACCATGCTGCACCAGATGGTGCATGGAGTCGGCCAGGGCGCGGTTGTGCAGCAGGTGGTAACGGTCGAATCGGTACTTGTCGAACTTGTGCAAGTACACGTTGTTCAGGCTGGCGCCGCTGTAGAGTACGCAATCGTCGATCACGAAGCCCTTGAGGTGCAGGACCCCGAACAGCTCCCGGGTCTGCACCGGCACGCCGTAGATCGGCACTTCGCTGGCGTGGGTACGGGTCATTTCCTGATACCAGGCCGAGTTGCCCGGCTGCTTGCCGGCACCGATCAGGCCGCGCTGGGCCCGCAGCCAGTCCACCACCACAACCACCTCGAGTTCCGGTCGGGCGGCCTTGGCGGCATGCAGGGCATCGAGGATTTCCTGACCGGCTTCATCCTGCTGCAGGTACAGCGCGACGATATAGATGCGCCGGCTGGCCTGGGCAATTTGCTCCAGCAGAGTGCGACGAAATTCCGCAGCGCCAGTCAGAGTGGTGAAGGCTTCGGCAGCCAGGGGGAAGCTGCGCAGTTTGGGCAGCAAGGAACGTTTGAAAAGCGACGGCATAGGGCTCGCAGTGGCTCAAATCCAAAGAGCGCAAGAGCTTACACCATGGAACAGGCTGAGTCCCCTGTCAGCCCACTCTGGAGTAACCGGCTGGCTGGCGAAAAGCACCTTGAGTCTTGCGTTGCCCTGGAAATCACCTTGGCCGGCAAGCCAGCACCTACGAGAAATACCGCTGAATATAAAAATCCGAACAACAGGATTGACCAAGGAGAACGATCGTTCTACTCTTTGCCCCATGAACGAAATCACTCCCTCTGAAACACGCGACATCATCCTCGACGTCACCGAGAAGCTGATCTACAAGAGCGGCATTGCCGCCACGGGCATGGATCTGTTGGTGAAGACCGCCGGGGTATCGAGAAAGAGCGTCTATCGCTATTTCAGCAACAAGGACGAACTGGTGGTAGCCGCCCTGGAACGTCGCGACCAGCGCTGGATGCACTGGTACAGGACCGAAGTGAGCAAGGCCGAAGGTACTGCCCAGCGATTGCTGGCGCTGTTCAGCGTACTCAAGGACTGGTTCGGGTCTGAAGGTTTCCGCGGCTGCGCCTTTATCAACACCAGCGGCGAGACCGGCGATGCTCAGGATCCGGTGCGCCAGGTGGCGAAACAACATAAACAGAAACTGCTCGACTACGTGACCGAGCTTTGCCAGGAACATGGCGTGCAACATCCCGAGGAACGGGCAGCGCAACTGCTGATCCTGATCGATGGCGCCATTACCGTTGCCCTTGTCATGGGCGATCACAGTGCTGCTGATAATGCGCAATGCATGGCGCGAAAGTTATTGGACCTCTGATTGTTTTAAACAAGAGCAACTTCTTTGTTTGAACAGCAACTTTCATTGGAGACAGATCATGTCGTCTAACGCTCAAGTGCGCCCGCCTCTTCCGCCTTTCACTCGCGAGTCGGCGATTGAAAAGATCCGGCTGGCCGAAGATGGCTGGAACTCCCGGGACCCGGAGCGGGTATCCCTGGCGTATACCCTGGATACCCAATGGCGCAACCGCGCCGAGTTCGCCCACAACCGCGAAGAAGCCAAGGCCTTCCTCGCCCGCAAATGGGCCAAGGAACTGGATTACCGCCTGATCAAGGAGCTCTGGGCTTTTACCGACAACCGCATCGCCGTGCGCTACGCCTATGAATGGCATGACGACTCGGGCAACTGGTACCGCTCCTACGGCAATGAGAACTGGGAGTTCGACGAGCAGGGACTGATGGCCCGGCGTTTTGCCTGCGTCAACGACATGCCGATCAAGGAAACCGAGCGCAAATTCCACTGGCCCCTGGGCCGGCGCCCGGATGATCATCCGGGCCTCAGTGACCTGGGCCTGTAACCCACCCGCCCCACCGTAGTGGCTGGCTTGCCAGCGAAGGCGTCCTCGAGGGCGATGCAAGGCTTGCCGGCCTCTTCGCCGGCAAGCCGGCTCCTACATGGAATTCGTCTGCCTGCCTGTAGGAGCTGGCTTGCCAGCGAAAGCGTCTTCGAGGGCGATGCAAGGCTTGCGGGCCTCTTCGCCGGCAAGCCGGCTCCTACATGGAATTCGTCTGTCTGCCTGTAGGAGCTGGCTTGCCAGCGAAGGCGTCCTTGAGGGCGATGCAAGGCTTGTGGGCTTCTTCGCCGGCAAGCCGGCTCCTACATGGAATTCGTCTGTCTGCCTGTAGGAGCTGGCTTGCCAGCGAAGGCGTCCTTGAGGGCGATGCAAGGCTTGTGGGCTTCTTCGCCGGCAAGCAACGCGCCGTTCAAGCCGCGGCGTCTTGCTCCTTGAGCCGGGCCTGGGCTTCCAGTTCGCGCACCAAGGGCAGTACGCGCTTGCCGAAATACTCCACCTCTTCCTGGAAATGCAGGAAGCCCGCCAGGACCAGGTCCACCCCCACTGCCTTCAAGTCGACAATCCGTTGGGCAATCTGCTGCGGGGTGCCGATCAGGTTGGTCTTGAAGCCGTCGTTGTATTGCACCAGATCCTCGAAGCTGGACTTGGCCCAGTTGCCCTCACCCTCCGGTGAGGCCTTGCCGGCCTGCTTGGCCGCATCGCCAAAGGCATTCACCGCCTCCGGATCGGCCTTGTCGATGATTTCTGCCAGCACCGCCCGGGCTTCTTCCTCGGTATCCCGGGCGATCACAAAGGCATTCACCCCAACTTTCACCGAATGCTGGTTGGCAGCGGCCTTGGCACGGATATCGTCAACCTGGGCCTTGATGCCCTCCACGCTGTTGCCATTGGTGAAGTACCAGTCCGACACCCTGGCGGCCATGTCCCGGGCCGCCCGCGAGCTGCCGCCCTGGAAGATTTCCGGTTGCCCCAGGGGCTTGGGTTTGAGGCTGTAGTGGTCGAAGCGATAGAAGTCACCCTTGAAGGTGAAGTGGTCCTGACTCCAGATCCCGCGCAGGGACCGGATGAACTCCTCGGAGCGGCGATAGCGCTCATCGTGTTCGAGCCAGTGCTCACCGATGGCCTGGAACTCACCCTTGAACCAGCCGCTGACAATGTTCACCGCGATGCGGCCATTAGTCAGTTGATCGATGGTCGCCAGCTGCTTGGCCGCCAGGGCGGGTTGCCAGGGCCCGGGCAGGATCGCTGCGATCACCTTGAGCTTGTCGGTAGCCGCCAACAACGCGTGACTGAAGGCCACCGATTCATGCTGGTATTCGGCGCCGTAGCCGGCGGTGAAGCGGATCTGCGTCAGGGCATATTCAAAGCCCGCCGCTTCGGCGATCTGCGCCAGCTTACGGTTGTAGTCGATGCCCCAGTGGGTGCGCTGTTCGATCTTGCTCACCACCAGCCCGCCGCTGACGTTAGGCACCCAATAAGCAAATTTGACGGCTTGCTGACTCATGGTTCGGTCCTCGGGACAGGTAAAGGTGCAAGGACCAGAGCAGCAAGCGTGCCAGCGCCCGGCACCCTCGGCGCAAACCTCGCACCGACGGCTGGGCAAGGTACTGGCCGGCAGCGCTGGGCCGGGCTCGCAGCCGCTTGCCGGGGTCGCAAGGGTTGCCTCCCTGCCCCCCGCGAGCGCCGCTTGCAACAGCGGTTACAGGGGGCTCGAAAACTCCGCAATCAGGCGATTTGTTGATGAACTGTTGCCCGGACAACAGTTGCCAGACGCTCGCCCCCGCCCATGCCCAGGCAAACCGGCACTCGGGACTTCGGCATGCTGTGTGCAATCAGCCTCGGCACTGACTGTTTTTTCTGCCGACTGTTTTTATGCCGACCCCAGGAGCAACACCATGACCGAACATCAGGTAATCAATCCGCTGTCCGTAGGCGTCGACTACGAGGCCCTGGCCGAACGGTTCCGGCCGATCTTCCAGAAGATCGCCGCCGGTGCCGTGGAGCGCGAGCACAGCCGCAGCCTGCCCTATGAACCTATCCAGTGGCTCAAGGAGTCGGGGTTCGGCGCGCTGCGGGTGCCGGTGGAATACGGCGGCGGCGGCGCCTCCCTGCCCCAATTGTTTCAACTGCTGATCGAGCTGGCCGAAGCCGATGCCAATGTGCCCCAGGCCTTGCGCGGGCACTTCGCCTTTGCCGAGGATCGCCTCAATGCTCCCCCCGGCCCGGCCCGGGACCTGTGGTTCAAGCGCTTTGTCGAGGGCGATATCGTCGGCTGCGCCTGGACTGAAATCGGCGCGGTGGAGATTGGCCAGGTCATTACCAAGGTGACGCCGGACGGCGAAAAATGGCGCCTCAACGGCGAGAAGTTCTACAGCACCGGCAGCATTTTTTCCGACTGGATCGATGTCTACGCCCAGCGCAGCGATACCGGCGGCGATGTGATCGCCGCCGTTCGTACTCGCCAGAGCGGCATCCAGCAGAGCGATGACTGGGACGGTTTCGGCCAACGCACCACCGGCAGTGGCACTTCGCGTTTTACCGACGCCGAAGTGGAGGCCGAGAACCTCATCGACTTCGCCACCCGCTTCAAGTACCAGACCGCGTTCTACCAACTGGTGCTGCTGGCGACCCTGGCCGGGATCGGCCGCGCTGCGCTACGCGACGTGGCTCACGAAGTGCGGGTGCGCAAGCGCATCTACAGCCATGGCAACGCGCAGCAGGTCAGTGCCGACGCCCAGGTGCAGCAGGTGGTGGGCGAGATTGCGGCTCTGGTGTATGCCGCCGAGGCGGCGACTGTACGAGCTGCGGCGCCGGCGCAACGGGCATACCTGGCACGCTTTGCCGGCGATGAGGTGCAGGAGCGTGAAGCCAATGTGGCCGCGGAAATCGAATCGGCCACAGCCCAGGTCGCGGTGACTGAACTGATCCAGCGCGCCACCAGCGAACTGTTCAATGCCCTGGGGGCTTCGGACATACGCCAGGGCAAGGCCCTGGACCGGCATTGGCGCAATGCGCGGACCGTGTCGTCGCACAACCCGGTGATCTACAAGGCACGGATTGTCGGTGACTGGCGTATCAACGGCAGCGAACCGCCTTTTGTCTGGCAGATCGGCAACGGCCCCCGGCGCTGACCTCAGGCCCGGCTCCTGCAATGAATCTGCGCTGTACCGTTCTGTAGGAGCTGGCTTGCCAGCGAAGGCGTTTTCCGCACGGGCGCTCGGCTCAAGCGGCATCAGACCAAGGTCGAGGCGGTCGCGCAGCGGGCGGGGTTACGGGTAAGATGGCGGTCTTTCGCGCAGCCCCCTTTGCGCTTCCCGCCGAACAATAAGCCGAATCCATGCCTTTCGAACTCAGCGTAGACCTGACCACCCTCGCCATTCTCGCCCTCGTGGCTTTCGTCGCCGGTTTCATCGACGCCATCGCCGGCGGCGGCGGGCTGCTCACCACTCCGGCCCTGCTGACCGCCGGACTGCCGCCGCACTTGGTGCTGGGCACCAACAAGCTCAGTTCGACCTTCGGTTCCGCCACTGCCAGCTTCACCTTCTATCGCCGCAAGCTGTTCCACCCCCGGCAATGGACACACGCCATTGTCGGCACGCTGGTGGGGGCACTGACCGGGGCCATCGTCGCCCATTACCTGCCGGCGGAATGGCTGAACAAGATGCTCCCGGTGATCGTCTTCGCCTGTGGCCTGTACCTGCTGTTCGGTGGCACCCCCAAGGCTCCCCTGGACAGCGATGCACCGATCAAGAAGAAGTGGCAATCGAGCCAGGGCTTCAGCCTGGGCTTCTACGACGGCGTGGCCGGGCCGGGTACCGGAGCGTTCTGGACCGTAAGCAGCCTGCTGCTCTACCCCATCGACCTGGTCAAGGCCAGCGGTGTGGCCCGCAGCATGAACTTCGTCAGCAACATTGCGGCGCTGTCGGTGTTCGTGTTCTCCGGGCAGGTGGACTGGATCATCGGCCTGAGCATGGGCCTGTCGGTGATGGTCGGGGCGTTCTTCGGCGCACGCACCGCCATCAGCGGTGGTGCCAAGTTCATTCGCCCGGTGTTCATCACCGTGGTCCTGGGGTTGACGGTGCGCCTAGCCTGGCAGCACTGGTTCAGCGTGACCTAAGCGGCGCGCCACGTAGAGGTCGATCAGGTAGCGGGCAATCGAGCGCGAGGCCGGCAACGGCGGCAGTGCGTGCACGTTGAACCACTGGGCATCCTCGATCTCGTCCTCCTGGGGGATGATCTCGCCGCCGGCGTATTCGGCATGGAAGCCCAGCATCATCGAGTGCGGGAACGGCCAGCACTGACTGCCCACGTACTGGATGTTCCTGACCTCGATGCTCACCTCCTCCCGCACTTCGCGGATCAGGCAATCCTCCGCCGACTCGCCCGGCTCGGCAAAACCCGCCAGGGTGCTGTAGACCCCGGTGACGAAGCGCGGTGAACGGGCCAGGAGAATCTCGTCGCCCCGGGTGATTAGTACGATCATGCTTGGTGAAATGCGCGGATAGGCCCGCAGATCGCAGGGTTCGCAATACATCGCTCGCTCCCCCGGCACTTGCACCATGGCCCGACCGCAACTGCCACAGAAACGATGCTCCCGGGCCCAGGTGCCGATCTGTGCGGCATAGCCCAGCACCTTGTACAGGGTGTGATCGCCCTCCAGCATGAAGGCCCGCAGGCCTTTCCAGCCGCAGCCCGGCACCTCGGCGCGGCCACTCAGCTCCAGCAGGTACACCGGCTCACCATCGAGGTGGCCAATGCCGTGCTCGGCCAGCAGCGGCAGGTCCTGGCCCTTGAGCCAGTGCCGGGGAAACAGCGCGCCGTTGTCGTCATAGAGAAAACCGTCCGGGCCGCGTGCCACGGCCCAGCCGCCGGGAAGTTCGGTATCCAGTACTGCGGTGGTCCAGCGTGCAATCATCTTCAATCAATCCAGAAATTCGGGTTTCTGTTTGCTCATATGGGCGGCGATGGCCACACGCAAGTCGTTGGACTGCAGCATGGCGGCGTTCCAGGTAGCGACATATTCCAGGCCGTCATCGATCCGGTGGTCGCGCATGTAGCTGAGCATTTCCTTGGTTCCGCTGATCGCGATCGGCGATTTGGCGGCAATCTCCCGGGCAATCTCCATGACCCCGTCCAGCAGGCTGGAGGCGTCACTGTAAGTGCGATTGACCAGGCCGATGCTGCGCGCTTCCTCGGCACCGAAGGTGCGCCCAGTGTAGGCCAGCTCACGCAGCATGCCGTCGCCGATGATACGTGGCAAACGTTGCAATGTGCCGACATCCGCCGCCATGCCGATATCGATTTCCTTGATGGAGAACTGGGCATCGTCAGCGGCATAGCGCATGTCGCAGGCACTGATCAGGTCGATGGCGCCCCCCAGGCAGTAGCCCTGGATCGCCGCCAGCACCGGCTTGCGGCAGTTGTCCACGGCAGTGAAGGAGGATTGCAGCTGGAGAATCTTGCGCCGCAGCAGACGGGCGTTACGGCCCACATCCTTGCCCAGTTCGTTGGCCACGCCGGCCAGCAGCATCAGGTCGATGCCCGAAGAGAAATGCTTGCCGGCGCCGCTGAGCACCACCACCCGCACCGCATCGGTGTCATCGATCCAGCGGAAGATCTCGACGATCTCGCTCCAGAACGCGGCGTTCATGGCATTGATCTTTTCCGGACGATTGATCTGCACATGGGCGATGTTGTCAGCGAGTTCGACGCGAAAGGCTTGGTATTCGGACATGGCAGTGATCCTTTACTGGGCGAAAAATGAGGGCCGAACTATAGCAAGTGGCGGCGCCGCCCCGTAAGGCAGCGCATTGGCCAAAAGCGGGACTGGAGCACCGGTCCCGGCGGGAGCCGGCTGGCGGGCGCACAGGGCCCTGGTCCTTTGCCGGATTGAGGGCCTCTTCGCCGGCAAGCCGGCTCCTACGGGTCAGGCCACAAGCTCGGAGGGAAACTGTAGGAGCTGGCTTGCCAGCGAAGACATCCGCAGGTTCGGTGCAAGACTCAAGGGCCTCTTCGTCGACAAGCCGGCTCCTACGGGCGTGTGCCGTGGATTCAGGCCCTGGGCGGGGGCGGCAGGCTCAGACGGAAGCGCGCGCCGCCCAGTGGCGAGGCCTCGACCGTCAGGGTGCCGTCCTGGGCTTCCAGGGCGCGGCGGCTGATGGCCAGGCCCAGGCCAAAACCACCCGTGGCACGATCGCGGCTGCGGTCCAGGCGATAGAAAGGCTCGAACACCCGTTCGCGCTCATCATCGGGAATGCCGATGCCGTCGTCGTCGACCCAGATTTCACAACCCTGCTCGCTCACCAGCACGCCCACCTGAATGCGCTTCTCGCAGTAACGGGTGGCATTGCGCAGCAGGTTCTGCAGGGCACGGGCGGTCAGCCGCGGGTCCAGGGTGAAACGCTCCAGGGCGCCGTGCAGCAGGACATCGATGACAATGTCCGATTCCAGTTCATCGTCGACGCTGCCGAGGATGCTGTCGATGAACTCGTCCAGGGACACTTCGATCTGCTCCGGCAGGCAGGCCGGGTTCTGCAGACGGCTGTAGGACAGCAGTTCCAGCACCAGTTCATCCAGTTCACGAATATGCGCCACCAGCCCCTGCAGACGCTCGCGGCTGGCGGCAGGCAAGTCGTCGGAGAGCACCAGGGCCAGGCCGAAATCCAGTCGGGTCAACGGCGTGCGCAACTCGTGGGACACCGCATTGAGCAAGTCCCGCTGCTGGTTGAGGAGTTTCTCGATATCCCCGGCCATGGTGTCGAACACATGGGCCAGGCTACCGATGTTGGAGCTGCCGGGCAGTTGCGTGCGCTCACTCAAGTGACCCTTGCCGAAGCGTTCGGCGGTGCGCTTCAAGCGCTCCAGGTCACGCCAGTGGGGCCTGACCCAAAGCAGCAGGCAGGCCAGCAGCACCGCGACGATCAGCACGTTGATGCTCCAGTACAGCAGGTTGACGTCCAGGGGGTCCGGGGGCACCACCAGCTTCACGGCCAGCTGGTCATCCAGCGGCGACACCGCCAGGGTGCGCCAGCCCCAATCCCCCAGGCGCACGACCTTCTCGCCACGTTCCAGGCGCTCACGCTCGTAAAGGCTGAAGTCCGGGTCGTCGATACGCACCAGGGCCACCTGCAGCGGGTGGAACTCCTCGTCCATTTCCTTGACCAGGGTCGGCCACTGGGCCGGCGGCAAGGCGCGGAACTGCTTGACGATCAAGCTCTGGAGGCCCCGGGACTGATCCAGGTTGTAGTCCAGGAAACGCTCGTGGAAGACCTTGATCACCAGATCGGGAATCAGGTAGATCGCCGCACTGAAGGCGACGATGGTGATCAGGTACAGCCGGATCAGGATGCGCAGCATGGGGTCAGCATTCCCACTCGGAACGGCTGAACAGATAGCCCTTGCCCCACACGGTCTTGATCTTGCGCGCCTCGCCGGCGTGGTCGTCGAACTTGCGTCGCAGCTTGGAGATGGCCACGTCCACCGAGCGATCGGTGCCGTTGAACTCGATGCCCCGCAGGCGCTGAAGGATCTGATCGCGACTCAGCACTTCACCGGCATGTCGGGCCAGCACCACCAGCAGGTTGTACTCACCGCTGGACAGTTCCACCAACTGCTCGCGCCAGGTCACGGTGCGCTCGGAGAGGTCGATGCACAGGTTGCCCATGAGGATCTGGTCGCTGGCGGTCTGGGGTTCACTCAGGCTGCTGCGGCGCAACAAGGTTCGCACCCGCGCCAACAGCACTCGCGGTTCGCAAGGTTTTGTCACATAGTCGTCGGCGCCCATTTCCAGACCCAGGACCTGATCATGGCTATCATCGCGCGCGGTCAGCATCAGGATCGGCAAAGTCGCCGAGTCGGCGCGCAACAAACGGCAGACCTGCAAACCGTCCAGCCCCGGCAACATCAGGTCGAGGATCACCAGGTCCGGCGGATTGGCCTTGGCCCGCTCCCGCACCTGATCGCCACGACTGATCACACTGACTTGATAGCCATTGCGTTCCAGATAACTGGCAATCAGTTCCGAGAGCGCGGAGTCGTCTTCGACGAGAAGAATATTGGGCATGAGCTGAGGTCTTTATTGAAGAAATACAGAGTACCGGCGTTCCTTATAGAGCACCGGGCACAACCAGCAAGGCGCCAAGGATATACAACAGCGGCAGCCCGGGCGCGCCTGCTTCACACTTTTTCACACAGCACCTACACAGCTTCACAGCGGGCCTTGACCCATGCCCTTAGCATGCCGAGGTCATTATTGGGGTATCAGCATGTCGAATAAACTCTTTGCGCCACTCTGCCTGATGGTTCTGGCAGCGGCGCTGAGCGCCTGCGGCAAAACCGAAGGCGAACAGACACCACCGACCGCCAAGGTGCGGATCGAGACGATCCAGAGCCAGGCCCTGTCCATCACCAGCGAACTCAGCGGGCGCATCGCCGCACCGCGGATCGCCGAAGTCCGTGCCCGGGTGGCCGGGGTGGTGCTGCAACGGACCTTCCGCGAAGGCTCCGACGTCAAGCAGGGCGACGTGCTGTTCCGCATTGACCCGGCGCCGTTCAAGGCTGACCTGGACAGTGCCCAGGCCAGTCTGCGCAAGGCCGAGGCCACTGCCTTCCAGGCCCAGCTGCAGGAACAGCGCTATTCCAAGCTGATCGCCGACCAGGCCATCAGTGGCCAGGAATACGACAATGCCCGGGCCGCCGCACGCCAGGCCAGCGCCGACGTCGCCGCCAACCAGGCCGCGGTACAGCGGGCCAAGCTCAACCTCGGTTATGCCACGGTTACCGCGCCGATTTCCGGCCGCGTCGGCCGCGCCCTGGTGACCGAAGGCGCCCTGGTGGGTCAGAACGAAACCACGCCCCTGGCGCTGATCCAGCAACTGAACCCGATCCACGCCGACCTGACCCAGTCCACCCGTGAGCTCAATGAACTGCGCCGCGCCTTCCGGGCCGGACAGTTGCAACAGGTGGGCAAGGACCAGGCCAAGGCCACCCTGATCCAGGACGACGGCAGCCTCTATCCGTTGCCGGGCAAACTGCTGTTCGCCGATATCAGCGTCGATCCGGGCACCGGGCAGATCATCCTGCGCAGCGAGTTCCCCAACCCGGATCTCGACCTCTTGCCCGGCAGCTTCGTGCGCGTGCGCCTGGAGCAGGCGGTCAACCAGCAGGGCATCAGCGTGCCGCAGCGAGCCATCGCGCGTGACAGCGCCGGTATCGCCCAGGTGTTGCTGGTGAATGCCGAAAACCTTGTGGTGCAACACCCGGTGCAACTGGGTGGGGTACAGAAAGACCGCTGGATCGTGACCGAAGGGCTCAAGCCCGGTGATCGCATCATCGTCGAAGGTCTGCAGCACGCCCGTCCGGGCGAGCCAGTGGAAATCGACGACACTCCCCTTCCGCTCGCCCAGAATCCTGGCCAGTAGGTAGTACGACATGCCGCAATTCTTTATTGACCGCCCGGTATTCGCCTGGGTGGTCGCCTTCTTCATCCTGTTGGGTGGCGCCCTGGCGATTCCCCAACTGCCGGTGGCGCAGTACCCCACCGTGGCGCCGCCGCAGATCGAGATCTACGCGGTCTATCCGGGCGCCTCGGCGCAGACCCTGGACGAGTCGGTGGTCAGCCTGATCGAGCAGGAACTCAACGGTGCCGACCACCTGCTGTACTTCTCCTCCCAGAGCAGCCTGGGCAGCGCGACCATCACCGCCACTTTCCAGCCCGGCACCAACCCGGAGCTGGCCCAGGTGGACGTGCAAAACCGCCTCAAGGCGGTGGAGCCGCGCCTGCCCCAGGCCGTGACCCAGCAAGGCCTGCAGGTGGAGAAAGTCTCCGCCGGCTTCCTGCTGCTGATCACCCTGACCTCCAATGACGGGCGCCTCAACGATGTGGCCCTAAGCGACTACCTGGCGCGCAACGTGATGAACGAGATCCGCCGCGTGGACGGGGTCGGCAAGGCCCAGCTGTATGGCGCCGAGCGGGCCATGCGCATCTGGCTCGACCCGCAGAAGCTGATCGGTTTCAACCTGACCCCGGCGGACGTCAATGCTGCCATCAGCGCGCAGAACGCCCAGGTGCCGGCAGGCAGCATCGGCGATCTGCCCAATCCGTCCAGCCAGGAAATCACCGCCACCATCCTGGTCAAGGGCCAGCTGACCACCCCCGAAGAGTTCGCCGACATTGTCCTGCGGGCCAATCCCGACGGCTCCACGGTGCGCATCGGCGATGTGGCGCGGGTCGAAGTCGGCAGCCAGGAATACCAGTTCGGCACACGCCTGAACGGCAAGCCCTCCACCGCGGTCGGCGTGCAGCTGTCCCCCGGGGCCAACGCGCTGAATACCGCGACCCTGATCCGAGCGAAGATGGACGAGCTGTCGCGCTACTTCCCCGCCGGCGTGGAATACAAGATCCCCTATGACACCTCGCCCTTCGTCAAGGTCTCGATCACCAAAGTGATCTACACCCTGCTGGAAGCCATGGCCCTGGTGTTCCTGGTGATGTTCCTGTTCCTGCAGAACATCCGTTACACCCTGATCCCGACCCTGGTGGTGCCGGTGGCGCTGATGGGGACCTTCGCCACCATGCTGGCCCTGGGTTTCTCCATCAACGTGCTGACCATGTTCGGCATGGTGCTGGCCATCGGCATCCTGGTGGACGATGCCATTGTGGTAGTGGAGAACGTCGAGCGGATCATGGCCACCGAGGGCCTGTCGCCCAAGGAGGCCACGCGCAAGGCCATGAAGCAGATCACCGGGGCCATCATCGGCATCACCCTGGTGCTGGTCGCCGTGTTCATTCCCATGGCCTTCATGCCCGGTTCGGTGGGGGTGATCTACCAGCAGTTCTCGCTGTCCATGGCCACCTCGATCCTGTTCTCGGCGTTCCTCGCCCTGACCCTGACCCCGGCCCTGTGCGCCACCCTGCTCAAGCCCATTGCCAAGGGCGAGCACCATGAGCGCACAGGTTTCTTCGGCTGGTTCAACCGGCGTTTCGAAAGCCTGAGCAACCGCTACGAGGGTGGCGTGAGCTATGCCCTCAAACGCACCGGTCGCTACTTGCTGATCTACGCCGCACTGCTGGCGATCATGGCGCTGCTGTTCAGCCGCCTGCCCTCCTCGTTCCTGCCGGTGGAGGACCAGGGCTACACCATCACCGATATCCAGCTGCCACCCGGGGCCAGCCAGAACCGCACGATCAAGGTGGTGGAGCAGATCGAGGCACACAACGCCGGCGAACCGGGGGTGGGCGACAGCACTATCATCCTCGGCTTCAGCTTCTCCGGCAGTGGACAGAACGCCGCCCTGGCCTTCACCACCCTCAAGGACTGGTCGCAACGGGGCAGCGACGACTCGGCCATGGCCATCGCCGACCGCGCCAACGGCGCCCTGAGTGCGATCAAGGACGCCGTGGTGTACGCCGTACTGCCGCCGCCGATCGATGGCCTGGGCACCTCCAGCGGCTTCGAGTTCCGCCTGCAGGACCGTGGTGGCGTCGGCCACGCGGCCCTGATGCAAGCCCGAACCGAGCTGCTGAAGAATGCAGAGAAGAGCCCGATCCTGGCCAACGTCCGCGAGAGCGCCCTGGCCGAGGCACCCCAGGTACAGCTGGAAGTTGACCGCAAGCAGGCCAACGCCCTGGGCGTGTCCTTCGCCGACATTGGCAACCTGCTGTCCACCGCCCTGGGCTCGGCCTATATCAACGACTTCCCCAACCAGGGACGTATGCAGCGGGTGGTGGTCCAGGCTGAAGGCGATCAACGCAGCCAGGTCGAGGACCTGCTGCGGATGAACGTGCGCAACAGCGCCGGCAAGATGGTGCCGCTGTCAGCCTTCGTCCGCGCCACCTGGAGCCTGGGGCCGGCCCAGCTGACCCGCTACAACGGCTACCCGGCGATCGCCATTTCCGGCGAGCCGGCTCCGGGCCACAGCACCGGTGAAGCGATGCAGGAAGTCGAGCGCCTGGTGAGCCAATTGCCGGCCGGCCTGGGCCTGGAGTGGACCGGTCTGTCCTTGCAGGAACGCCTCTCGGGCAGTCAGGCGCCGCTGTTGCTGGGCCTGTCGCTGCTGATCGTGTTCCTGTGCCTGGCGGCGCTCTACGAGAGCTGGTCGATTCCGACCTCGGTGCTGCTGGTGGTGCCCCTCGGGGTGCTGGGTGCGGTGCTGGCGGTGAGCTTGCGCGGAATGCCCAACGACGTGTTCTTCAAGGTGGGCCTGATCACCATCATCGGCCTGTCGGCGAAGAACGCGATCCTGATCATCGAGTTCGCCAAGAGCCTGTACGACGAAGGCCACGACCTGATCGACGCCACGGTGCAGGCAGCACGCCTGCGTCTGCGACCGATCGTCATGACGTCCCTGGCCTTCATCCTCGGCGTGGTGCCCCTGGCCATTGCCACCGGTGCCAGTTCCGCCAGCCAGCAGGCCATCGGTACCGGCGTGATCGGCGGCATGATCACAGCGACCCTGGCGGTGATCTTCGTCCCGGTGTTCTTCGTTGTAGTCATGAAACTGGTAAGACGCGGTTCGTCCAAGAACTGAACCCAGGCACACGGGCCCCGGTTCCGGGGCCCGTTCCTTCCTTGCTTGCCACGCTGAATCCAGCCTCGAGCGTCAGTCCTGCAACAGGCTGGTCAAACGCTCACGAGAGGTCTCTGGCTCA
Source organism: Pseudomonas sp. JDS08PS003 (assembly GCF_045013505.1). Taxonomy (NCBI): domain Bacteria; kingdom Pseudomonadati; phylum Pseudomonadota; class Gammaproteobacteria; order Pseudomonadales; family Pseudomonadaceae; genus Pseudomonas; species Pseudomonas sp. JDS08PS003. Next base: position 3,261,113 of record NZ_CP120724.1, on the reverse strand, counting down.
CCTTCGACAGGCTGCGCAGAAGACAGGATGGGGGTGGAATAGAGCAACAGCAGAACCACGGCCAGACGCATCACCATGCTATCGATCCTTGCTCGGGAAAGAGTCAATAATTCAGCGTCAAATTTAAACACATGGCTATGTGACACTACCAAGTAAAATTTGCCTGGTGTGTGGATTGCGTCGCAAACAGACAACGCAGCAACGACATCTCCCGCGCAGAAGCCGCTCGCGCGCGAACACCTCCCCTGCGCTGGAACTGACTGGCCTGGCGCAAGACTCAGGGGCCTCTTCGCCGGCAAGCCGGCTCCTACAGCCTGGCGATATCTCAGGCGGACCATAGGAGCTGGCTTGCCAGCGAAGGCGGCGTCATGGCCGATAGAAGGCCAGGGGCCCTTTCGCCGGCTGGCGCAATGCCGCCCGGCCGGCTATTACGGGTTCAGTGCTGGGCCTTATGGTCCAGGGCGGCGTAGAAGTTGGCGCTTTGTTGCAGGTATTTCTGGGTGTAGGTGTTGGTGGAGGATTTCTTCTGGCTGATTTCCACGTTGGCACTGGCTGGCAGAACCACGCTGGCGGAAATGGCTGAGGCTGCGATCACGGAGAAGAGATTGAAGTTCATCGGTATAACCCTCGGATTCAGTTGGCTTGCTTGCCCGTGTGGGCCGTGAAGCAAACTTACTCCCGAGGGTTGGCGGGAAAAAATTCTTTGCGGCAGTAGCCATTATCAGCGTCATTGATAGAAGCAGTCAGGCCCCGAACGACGGGGCCTGTGGCTTATTGACGCACCAGGAACTTGATGTCGCTGGGGGCTTCGAAGGGCAGTTTCTGCACCGTCTTGCCCAGGAAACCGGTCTTGGCGTCGCGTTCGATCACCACGATTTCATTGCTTTTCTGGTTGCCGATCAGCACGTAGCGGTTGCTCGGGTCCAGGCTGAACTCTCGGGGGTGATCGCCCTCCACGGAACGGCGCTGGATCTCCTTGAGCTGGCCATTGCTCTGATCGATGGCGAACACCAGCAACTGGTTGGCGGTGCCACGGTTGCTGACATAGAGGTACTGACCGTCCTTGGAGGCATGCAGGGCCGCAGCGGCCTTTTTCTCCCTGGAGCCGTTGGCCGCCAGATCCACCAGCTGACGCTGGGTCAGCTTGCCGTCCTGATAGTCGAAGACCGCCACCTGGGCGCTCATTTCCATGGTCAGGTAGGCATGTTTGCCATCGGCACTGAACAGCAAGTGGCGCGGACCGCTGCCCGCAGGCAACTGGACGAAGGCCGGGTCAGCCGGTACCAGCGGGTGCTCCGGATTGGCCTTGGGGTCATAGCGGTAGACAAAGATCTTGTCCGCCCCCAGGTCGTTGGCGAACACGAACCGGCCGTCCGGGGACGACACCGACGAATGCACGTGGGCCGACTGCTGGCGCTCGGGATCGACCCGGCTGGCCGGATGGCTGGTGAGTTGCACCACCGGCGACAGGTGACCGTCGGCGCTGACCGGCACCACCGCCAGGCTACCGCCCGGGTCCACATCCACCGAATAGTTGCTGACGAACAGGTAGTTGCCGTCGGCGCTCAGGCTGGAGTGAGTGGGCTCGTTGCCCTGGCTCTGTACCTGGTTGATCAGGTTCAGTTGATGGGTCTTGGGCGCCAGGCTGTAGCTGCTAACCCGACCGATGGGGTCAACCTGCCCCGGGCTGTTTTCATTCACCGCGAAGACGAATTTCTGGTCCTTGGACAGGGTCAGCCAGGACGGGTTGGAGCTCTTCACCACTTGCAGCGGCTTGGCATCGATCTGCCCGGTACGCTCGTTGAAATGCAGGCGATACAGGCCCTGACTCTGCCCCTGGGTGTAGGAGCCCACCAGCAGTTCCTGGGTATCCGCCGGAGCGGCCTGGACCGCCATGGCGCCGACACTGCCGGCCATCAACAGCGGCCAGAAATTACGCATCTTCATGCTCACTCTCCTCTTCGTCACGGGCACTGAACGCGCTCATGCATACCAGGCGGTGCTCACCGGAGTCACCGACCAGGGTCCAGCTCTGCAGCGCCTGATCAAAAGTCGCGGCCTGCACCTGGGCCAGGGTGAAGCTCCAGCGCTTGGCGGCGCGACCATCCATGCACTCGATCAGCAGGCGCTGCTCGTCGAGGGCGAAATCGAAGGCGTGCAGGCCGTCGATTTCCAGCATGTCGCAGGCTTCAAGGGCAGTGAGCAAGGTGTCGGTAGCAGCGGTCATAGCGATCAATCATCAATTGGAAAGGCGCAATGATAGCTGATTGGCGCAAGCGGGTTGGGCCAGCATTGCGCCGCGCAGGCGACTGTCCCAAGTACACCCTCCGCCGGGGCCGCCCGGTTCTTCAGCACCACCGGCTTTTCCCTCTGCACGCCGGGCATGAAAAAGCCGCACCCGAGGGTGCGGCTGGGTATTCACGCAACGGGATCAGTGAGCGAACAGCGAGTTGCCCTTCTGCCCCGCCAGCTTCTCCGGCTTGATCAGGAACCGCGCCAGAGCCGGCAGCAGCCACAGAGCGCCGAACATGTTCCACAGCAGCATGAAGGTCAGCATCAACCCCATGTCGGCCTGGAACTTGATCGCCGAGAAGATCCAGGTGCACACGCCGATGGCCAGGCACAGGCCGGTGAACAGCACCGCCTTACCGGTGGAACGCAGGGTCTGGTAGTAGGCCTCCTGCAATGGCAGTCCGGCCCGCAGGAAGCTTTCCAGGCGGCTGTAGATATAGATGCCGTAGTCGACACCGATCCCCACCCCCAGCGCTACCACCGGCAAGGTCGCGACCTTGACGCCGATACCCATGAAGGCCATCAGCGCGTTGCCCAGCACCGAAGTCAGCACCAGCGGCAGGACAATGCACAGGGTCGCCGCCCAGGAGCGGAAGGTGATCATGCACATGCCGGCCACACAGATGTACACCAGGATCAGGATGGTCAGCTCGGACTCCTTGATCACTTCGTTGGTGGCCGCCTCGATCCCGGCGTTACCGGCGGCGAGGATGAACTCCAGGCCGTCCTTGTTGTGTTCGGTGGCGAACTCCTGCACTGCATGTACCGCACGGTCCAGGGTCGCGGCCTTGTGGTCGTTGAGGAACACCAGCACCGGCGCCAGGGAGCAGTTGTTGTTGTACAGGCCGTCGGCCCGGGCGATGGAGTTGTTGAGCACGTCGGGGTTGCGCGACAGGGTTTCCCATTTCAGGTTGCCCTCGTTCATGCCCTTGATCATCTGCTTGGACACGGTCACCAGGGAGATCGCCGACTGCACGCCCTCGGTGTTCTGCATCTTCCACATCAGCTCGTCGATGGGGGCCATGGCTTCATAGCGCGAGCAGCCTTCGGACGCGGTCTTGACCATCACCACCAGCACGTCGGAGCTGGTGGAATAATTGCTGATGATGAAGTTGTTGTCCTTGTTGTAGCGCGAGTCGGGACGCAGCTCCGGTGCGCCCTGGTCGAGGTCGCCGATCTTCAGGTTCTGGCTGTACCAGAGGCCGCCGCCAAAGGCTACCAGGGCCAGGGCGATGGAGATCGGTGCCACTTTGGGACTGGCGAAGTTGGACAGCAGGCGCCAGAACGGATGCTCGCGGGACGCGTCCTTCTTGCTGCGCTCCACGGCGCGCTTGCTGATACCGACGTAGGAAATCGCTACCGGCAGCAGGATCAGGTTGGTGAACACGATCACCGCCACGCCGATGGAGGCACCGATGGCCAGCTCGCGGATCACCCCGATATCGATGATCAGCAAGGTGATGAAACCCACGGCGTCGGCGAGGATCGCGATCATCCCCGGCAGGAACAGTTGGCGGAAGGTACGCCGCGCCGCGGTCAGGGCGTTGTCGGCATCACTGGACTGCAGGGCGATACCGTTGATCTTCTGCACCCCGTGGGAGATGCCGATGGCGAAGATCAGGAACGGCACCAGCATCGAATACGGGTCCAGGCCAAAGCCGAAGGCGTGCATCAGCCCCAACTGCCAGACCACCGCCACCAGGGTGGTGATCAGCACCGCGATGGTGCTGCGGATGCACCAGGTGAACCAGTACAGCAGCACCAGGGTGATGATGAAGGCCACGCCGAAGAACATCACCACCATGATCAGGCCATCGATCAGGTCGCCGACCTTCTTGGCGAAGCCGACAATGTGGATCTTCACATTGGGGTTCTGCGCCTCGAACTTGTCGCGGATCTTCTCTTCCAGCTGGTGGGAGAACTTCTGGTAGTCCAGGGCCAGCAGCTTGCCCTGGTCCTGAGGGTCCGGGTAGGACTCCAGCAACGGGATGTCGACGATGCTGGATTTGAAATCGTTGGCCACCAGACGCCCGACCTGGCCGGACTTGAGGACGTTGTTGCGCAACTTGTCGAGGCTTTCGGCAGAGCCGTTGTAGCTCTGGGGGATCACCTCGCCACCGGCGAAGCCTTCTTCGGTCACCTCGGTCCAGCGCACGCTGGGGCTCCACAGCGACTTGAGCCCGGAGCGATCGACGCCGGAGATGTAGAACACCTCGTCGTTGATCTGCCGCAGGGTCTCCATGTACTCCTGGGTGAAGATGTCGCCGTCGCGGGCCTCCACCGAGATGCGCACGGTATTGCCCAGGTTGGCCAGGTCGTTGCGGTGCTCCATCATCCGTTCGATGAACGGGTGCTTGAGCGGGATCATCTTTTCGAAACTGGTGGACGGGCGGATCAGGGTTGCTTGCCAGAACAGGAAAGCGCTGACCAAGAGGCAGATGAAGATCACTGCCGGGCGGTTGTTGAAAATCAGGCGTTCGAGAAAGTTCGCCTTGTCCTGGTGATGACTGCTCATGGAATTCCCCACCTTCTTATTATGTGCCCGGCTTATTTGCCGACTTCAGCGCCGGTTGCCGCAGAGACCCGTACCCCGCCCTGCCCGGCCAGGATCAGGTTGCCATTGCCGGCAGCGGCCACCGACGACAGCGAGATGCGGTCCTGGCGGTTGAACACGCTGAACGTCTGGCCGTGATCGCTGCTGCGGATCACGCTGCCGCCGTTGCCGACAATCACCAACGAGCCGTCATCGAGCAAGGTGGCACCGGACAGACCGAACTCCAGGGCGCCGCGGGCAGCGTTCAACTCCACCTGCTCCCAGGTGCTGCCGAAATCCGTGGAACGATAGAGATTGCCCCGCAGGCCGTAGACCAGCAGGGTCGCCGGCTGGCCGGTAGCGATCACGCCGAACAGCGAGCCTTCATAGGGGCCTTCGAGGCGCTCCCAGGTCTGCCCGTCATCGGTGGAGCGGAACATGCTGCCCTGCTCGCCGACGATGAACAACCCGGAACCCTTGACCTCGGCAATGGCGTTGAGGTGGAACTGGTCTTCGTTGTCCAGGCGGTCGCTGACATCCTCCCAGTGCTGGCCAGCGTCGGTGGTTTCCAGCAAGGCACCATAGGCACCGACGGCGAAGCCGCTGCGGGTGTCCTTGAACCACACATCGAGCAAGGGCGCTTCACGCTTGAGGTCCTGGAACTGCTGGCTCCAGGTGACGCCGCCATCGGTGCTGGCCAGGACCTGGGCATCATGCCCCACCGCCCAGCCGTGCTGGTCATCGACGAAATACACCGCGGTCAGCAACTGCCGGGTCGGCACCTTGGCCTGGACCCAGGATGCTCCCTGATCGTCGGAATAGAGAATGTGCCCGCGATCGCCCACCGCGACCAGGCGCTTGCCGGCGTGGACTACATCGAGCATCAGGCTTTTCGCCGCCTTGGGCGATTCGATGGAATAGACAGTATCCGCTGCGGTGGCAGCGGCCAGTACCGGTGTCGACAGCGTCACGACACCCAACAGCGAGAGCGCTGTAGCCAGCAATGCGAACGTGCGCAGTGCCGGCGGGCGGCCAACAACCACACCCATGACAGGCTCACTCATAGACCATTCCCCCATTATTATTGTCAGGTCACTTGACCTCTCAGGGCGCCTTCAGGGGTTTGCGATGCCTGGATCGATCGCGACGATCGTCCTGAAACCTGCAATCTAGAGCCCCTTCGGCTGCGGGCTATCCTATCGGGCTTTCGAAAGGTCTGACAATCAACGCCACGTTATCTTTTGTTAATCACCGCCCACAGCGAAGCCCCTGAATGCCCGGGCATTCGCTGGGCTGATCGATACTCGTATGCAGCGGGCCGTGAGTCGTTGAGACGGGTACGAAAACCTCGCCGATTTAGCTGAATGCCGCCGGCACACGACCAAAGACTGATCCAGGGCATAGGCCGCCGCTACCCGCCGTTGACTATGATGAGCGGCGTGGGTGGCGAGCCCGATGACCTTCAGGAGTGACGCATGATTGCCATACGCGAGGCGTGGAAGGCTGGCCTGCTCGGCCCCCGGCACTGGGGCCGCAATCTGGTGGCCGGGGTCATTGTCGGCGTGGTGGCGCTGCCCCTGGCCATGGCGTTTGCCATTGCCTCCGGGGTCAAGCCGGAACAGGGCATCTACACCGCCATCGTCGGTGGCCTGCTGGTGTCGCTGTTCGGCGGCAGCCGCTTGCAGATCGCCGGACCCACCGGGGCCTTTATCGTGATTCTCGCCGGGGTCACCGCCAAGTACGGAGTCGACGGCCTGCAACTGGCCACCATGATGGCCGGGATCATCCTGTTCCTGCTGGGCATCAGCCGCCTGGGCGCCTTGATCAAGTTCATTCCCGACCCGGTGATTCTCGGCTTCACCGCCGGGATCGGCGTGATCATCTGGGTCAGCCAGTGGAAAGACTTCTTTGGCCTGCCCGCCGTCCAGGGCGAACACTTCCACCAGAAGCTCTGGCACCTGCTGCAAGCCCTGCCCGACCTGCATCTGGCCACCACCTTGCTGGCCCTGCTCAGCCTGGCGCTGCTGTTGTGGGTACCGAAAATCCCGGCGCTCAAGCGCCTGCCGGCGCCGCTGGTGGCCATGATCCTGGCCACCGCCTTGCAGTCACTGTTCCAGTTCCAGGGCGTGGCCACCATCGGCAGTGCCTTTGGCGGTATTCCCCAGGGCTTGCCGACCCTGCAACTGCCCGACATCAGCCTGCCACGAATACTCGACCTGATAGGCCCGGCCTTCGCCATCGCCATGCTCGGAGCCATCGAATCGCTGTTGTCGGCGGTGGTGGCCGACGGCATGGCCGGCACCCGCCATGACTCCAACCAGGAACTGATCGGCCAGGGCATCGCCAACCTGGCCACGCCGCTGTTTGGCGGGTTCGCCGCCACCGGCGCCATTGCCCGCACCGCCACCAACATCCGCAACGGCGGCAGCAGCCCGCTGGCCGGCATCACCCACGCCGCGGTGCTGGTGCTGATCATTCTGTTTCTTGCGCCACTGGCGGCAGATATCCCGTTATGCGCCCTGGCAGCGATCCTGTTCGTGGTGGCCTACAACATGAGTGAACTGCACCACTTCAAGCGCATGGTGCAACGTGCGCCCCGGGCGGATGTGGCGATCCTGCTGTGTACCTTTGTGTTGACGGTGTTCAGTGATCTGGTGATCGCGGTGAACATCGGAGTGATCCTGGCGATGCTGCATTTCCTGCGGCGCATGGCCTCCTCGGTGGAGGTGCAGCAGGTGGTGGGAGAGGATCTGGAAAACGAACTGCGCGACAAAGGGCGCGGGCACCTGCCACCGGGGGTGCTGATCTACACCATCGAAGGCCCTCTGTTCTTTGGCGCGGCAGAAACCTTTGAACGGGCCCTGGCCCAGACCCACAGCGATCCGAGGCTGCTGGTCATCCGCCTCAAGCATGTGCCGTTCATGGACATCACTGGGCTGCAGACCCTGGAGGAAGTGATAGGCCAGCTGCACAAGCGCAGCATCGTGGTGAAACTGTGCGAAGCCAACCTGAAGGTTCACGCCAAGCTTGAGCGAGTGGGCATCCTGCACGCCATTGGCGCGCAGAACTATCACCGCGACTTGAGCGAAGCGCTACAGAGCGAAATCCCCCCCGCCCCCACACCACCACCGTTCTCGTAGGAGCTGGCTTGCCAGCAAAGGCATGCCGAGGGCGGTGCAAGGCTTGAGGGCCTCTTCGCCGGCAAGCCGGCTCCTACACGGGATGCGCGGTGGTTTGGGCCACCGTAGGAGCTGGCTTGCCAGCGAAGGCGATGCCGGTGCGGTACAAGGCTTGAGGGCCGCTTCGCCGGCAAGCCGGCTCCTACACGGGGTGTGCGGTGGTTTGGGCCACCGTAGGAGCTGGCTTGCCAGCGAAGGCGATGCCGGGGGCGGTACAAGCCTCAGGCGAGGCTTTTGCTCACCACTTCAAAGACATCGCTGGAGAGCTCGCCGGAGGCGCGGATGCGCTCCAGTTCGCCCTTCATCAACGCCTGGCGGGCGCTGTCGTATTTGCGCCAGCGAGTCAGCGGCGCCAGTTGCCGCGAGGCAATCTGCGGGTTGAAGCCGTTGAGCTGGATCACCAGATCCGCCAGGAAGCGATAACCCGAGCCGTCGGCCGCGTGGAAGTTGATCAGGTTCTGCCCGGCAAACGCCCCCACCAACGCTCGCACCTTGTTCGGGTTCTTGAGGTTGAACGCCGGGTGCTGCATCAGCGCCTTGACCCGCTCCAGGCCGCCCGGCAACGGGCTGCCGGCCTGGACGCTGAACCACTGATCCATGACCAGGGCATTGTCCTTGAAGTTCTCGGCGAACACTGCCAGGGCCTGGGCCTTCTCGGCCTCGAACGGCGAGTTGACCAGGACCGCCAGGGCGGTGAGACGCTCGGTCATGTTGTCGGCGCTGTCGAACTGTTCGATGGCCACCGCCAGCACTTCGGGCTTGCGGGTCAACATCAGGTACGACAGGGCAATGTTCTGCAACGCACGACGGGCGAAGTGCTCGGACTCGGCCACATAGGCCGTGGCCTTGGACACTGCCCGGTTGGCCTGATAACGCTTCCATAGCGCGTCAAACAGGCTGTCAGCCAGTTGCTGACGGGCAAACTCGCGAGCCGCGTGGATCGCCTCGACATCCGCCACTTCGCTGATTTCGCTCAGATAGGCCTCGCCCGGCAGGGACAGCATCTCCGCGACCATGGCCTGGTCCAGGCTGTCATCCGCCAGCACGGTGCCCAGGGCGGTCACCAGACGTTTGTCCATCACCAGTGCCTGACCCTGCTGATGCTGGGCAATCAGTTCTTGCAGCACTTGCACGGCCAACTGCTGGCCGGCGTCCCAACGGTTGAAACCGTCGCTGTCGTGCTGCATGAGGAACATCAGTTGGTCGCGGTTGTAGGGGAAGCTCAGCTTCACCGGCGCCGAGAAGCCCCGCAGCAGCGATGGCAACGGATGTTCGGCAATATCGACGAAGGTGAAGGTCTGCTCGGCCTCGGTCACCGAGATCACCCGGGAAGTCCCCTGGGCGGCGTTTTCGCCGGACAGGCGCAAGGCGATGCCTGCCCCTTTGGAGTCCAGCAGGCCCAGCTCCACCGGGATCACGAACGGCAGTTTCTCCACCTTGTCCGGGGTCTGCGGGCAGCTCTGGCGGAAGGTCAGGCTGTAGGTTTTGGCGGCGGCGTCGTAGGACTCGCTGACCACCAGGCGCGGGGTCCCGGCCTGGCTGTACCAGCGTTTGAACTGGGTCAGGTCGACACCGTTGGCGTCTTCCATGGCCTTGACGAAGTCGTCACAGGTCACGGCCTGACCGTCATGGCGTTCGAAGTACAGGTCACTGCCCTTACGGAAACCTTCAGCCCCGAGCAAGGTGTGGATCATGCCCACCACTTCCGAACCCTTTTCGTACACGGTCAGGGTGTAGAAGTTGGAAATCTCGATAAAGCTTTCCGGGCGCACGGCATGGGCCATGGGCCCGCCGTCTTCGGCGAACTGGTGGGTCCGCAGGTAGGCCACGTCCTGAATGCGCTTGACGGTGCGCGAGTTCATGTCCGAGGAGAAACCGGCATCGCGAAACACCGTGAAACCTTCCTTGAGCGACAGCTGGAACCAGTCGCGGCAGGTCACGCGGTTGCCCGACCAGTTGTGGAAGTATTCGTGGGCGACAATGGCCTCGACCCGCTGGTGGGCGGCGTCGGTGGCGGTTTCGGCGCGGGCCAGCACGGCGCTGGAGTTGAAGATGTTCAGGCCCTTGTTTTCCATGGCGCCCATGTTGAAGTCGTTCACCGCGACGATCATGAAGATGTCCAGGTCGTACTCGCGGCCGTAGGTTTCTTCGTCCCAGCGCATGGACTTCTTCAGGCTGTTCATGGCGTGCTGGCACTTGTCGATGTTTTCCGGCTCGACATAGATGCGCAGCGCCACATCGCGGCCGCTCTGGGTGCGGAAGCTGTCTTCGACGCACCACAGGTCACCGGCCACCAGGGCGAACAGGTAGGCCGGCTTCATGAACGGGTCTTCCCAGGTCGCCCAGTGCCGGCCGTCTTCACCGGGGCCGCTGGCGATCGGGTTACCGTTGGAGAGCAATACCGGATAGCTGTGCTGCTCGGCCACCACGGTGGTGGTGAACTTGCTCATCACATCCGGGCGATCGAGGTAATAGGTGATCTTGCGAAAGCCTTCGGCCTCGCACTGGGTGCAGAACATGCCGCTGGACTTGTACAGGCCTTCCAGGGCGGTGTTGCTTTCCGGGTGGATCTTCACACTGGTATCCAGGGTGAAGCTGGCACTGGTGGGGTGCAGGGTCAGGTGGCTGTCGTCGAGCTGGTAGTCATCAGCACTCAGTTGCTGATCGGCGAGGCTCACCGACAGCAGTTCCAGCTGCTGGCCATCCAGCACCAGCGGTGGCAGCCCGGCGCCACGAGCCGGATTGCGCCGCATCACCAGCTGCGCATGGACCAGGCTGTGGTCCTCGAACAACTCGAAGGTCAGGTGGGTCTCGTCGATCAGGTACTCGGGGGCCTGATAGTCCTTCAGGTAGATCATCTTCGGTTGATCGGTGCGCATGACGAATTCCTTCTACTGATGCACGGCGAGCTGGTAGGCCGTGTACTTACGAATGTTGATCACGCCGGTGTCGAAGATCAGGTACTGGCCCTTGATCCCCAGCAGCGTGCCTTCGGCAATCGGGTTCTTGTCCAGGTTGAAGCTGACGATCTTGGCCGGGTACTGCTCGACCGGATAACGCATCTCCAGAGGCTCGATATCACGCACCGGCTGGATGGCCTGCAGGCCAAAACGTTCCTGCAGGGCCAGCAGGCCCTCGGCGCAGGATTCGAACAGTTGCTCGCGCACCTGGACCAGGTCCACCGCCACCGCATCGCCCTTGAGCAAGGCGCGCCAGTTGGTCTTGTCGGCCACCTGGGAACGGAACAGGTCCTCGACGAAGCCCGATTGCTGGCGGGTCGCCACGCGCATGATTGGCAGCGCCTGGCTGGCGCCCTGGTCAAGCCAGCGGGTGGGCAACTGGGTGGCACGGGTGATGCCGACCTTGATCCCCGAGGAGTTGGCCAAATAGACCACATGATCGGTCATGCAGAACTGCTCGCCCCAGGACGGCTCGCGGCAGGTGCCGGCGTCGTAGTGGCAGCGTTCCGGACTCATGATGCAGATATCGCACTGGGCCAGCTTGGTCATGCAGGGATAGCAGTAGCCTTGGCTGAAACTGGTCTTGGTCTTGCGTCCGCAGTGGGTGCAGTGGATCGCCCCCAGGTATTCCAGGCGCACCTGGGTGCCGATCATGGGATTGACCGGCACCTCGGTGTCACCCAGGCGAAAAGCGTACTGAACATTCGGCCCGTCCAGGCGTGCCGACATTTTGCTGATGGAACCGCGGCCAATCTCGATCAATGGATGGCATCCGACTTGAACAGGATGTTCGGCACAGGCGCCGACTTCGAGGCGCATTCCTGCGGGCCCATGTAGCCGGTACGTTGTTCCTCGGGCAGGTTGTGCATTTCCCAGGCGATCATCGCCTGCAGGGACAGTTCGCGCTGCTCGGCGGTGAGCTTGCGGCCATCGGACCATTTGCCGATCTCTACCGCCAGTTTCAGGCTCTGGTAGATCTCGGGGGTGATGTTTTCGATCATTTCGACAAAGGACGACATACAAGACTCCAGCATTTAAAGGGTCAGTTTACGGCGACTGTACAAGCCGCCCAACAAGCCGGTGAGGCAACCGACGAGCAACCCGCCGACGTGGGCGGCGTTGGCGATTTCGCCGAAACCGATCATCGACACCAGCCCGGACAGGCACAGCAGCAGCCACACCAGCATCATCACCAGCACGCCCCGAGGCAGGCGGTAGATGGGGTTGGGGGACAATAATTGGTAGATCCAGCAATGCCCGAGCAGACCGTAGAGCACCCCGGACAGGCCGCCGAACAGGGTCGGGCCACTGAAATAGTATTGGGCGTAGTTGGACACCAGGCTGAACAGCAGGGTCAAGCCCAGCAGGTTGATGCTGCCCTGGCGCAACTCGATGCGCCGCCCCAGTTCCCAGTACCACATGCCGTTCATGGCGATATGCAGGATGCCGAAGTGGATCAGCATCGGTGTCACCAGGCGCCACCACTGCCCCGCCGCCAGGCTGTCGGCCAGGGAGCTGAACTGGATGTAGTCGCCGACCACGCGAAACTCGAGGAAGGTGAACCAGCTCAGGGTTTGCAGGTTGTCCCCCAGCAGGGTGATGCCGCACACCGCCAGGCTCAGCAGCAGGATCAGCGCGGTAATCGGGCTGCGGCGCAACTGTTGCCCCAGACCGACGCGGGCCGGGGTCGCAGGTTGCGGGATGTCCAGTTGCTGTTCGGGATCGCCCTGGGGAAAGCGCTGGTACAGGCCCCGCACATCCTCACTGATGGATTCCGGCACCCAGAGCACCTGCTCGCCGGCCTCTTCACTGACCCGGTGGGGCACCTGCATCCGTTGCAGCAGCTTGACGAAACCACTCAGATCCGTGGCCAGGGGCAGACGCAAAACCGCTACCGCGCTCATCGCAATACCTCGGGGCGCTCAACGTCGACCCAGACAAATTTATTCGGGTCCAGGCGGGTTTCCTGGTCCAGCCGATACGCGGCTAGCTTGCCGTAGAGCACCGCACTGTAATCCAGGCACGCCAGGTTGGGACGGATCGGCGCCGGCTTGCCGCTGCGCCAATAGTGACCGACGAACAACATCGGTTCGTCGGCGCCGTAGCGCAGCAGGCTGTTTTTCTCGGCCGGGGACAACGGCGTGCGCGCCACCGGATCGGGCAAGGCATCGGGCTGAAAGACGATGTCGCCGTAGGTCTGCGGGTCGTCTTCCCAGAACTTGGTGCGGAAGAACGCCCGGGTCAGGCCGTCGCCACTGGTCATGGTCAGGCCATGGGGCAAACGCATGTCCGTGCCCCGCAGCAGGCGATCGAAAGCCGTGCTGGCAAAACTGTCGGGCAGCGCCGAAGCCTGGAGGAAGGCTCGATCGATGCAACCGTCCGGATACTGCTGGCGCAGGGGCGCGATCAGGCCGGCATCCCAGCAAGCGTGCACCACACGGAAACGGCCGGCGTCGACGAACAGCGGCAGTTCATAGAACCACTCGAGGAAGTCGTGCCAGTCGCCGGGGTGCTGTTCGAACTGGGTCAGGGTTTCGTGGATCAGCCGGGCATGGCGCGGAGTATGTTCGCGCACGAACTGCTTGCCACTGCCAGCCGCCGCCGGGGTGCTCCAGCCCAGGGCGTTGAACTCATGGTTGCCCATGATGCACAACGCCTGGCCGGCCACGACCATGTCGTGGACGATATGCAGAGATTCACGGATTCGCGGGCCGCGGTCGATGATATCGCCAAGGAACACGGCCATGCGCGACGGGTGCCGCCAGACGCCGCCCTGCTTGTGATAACCGAGCCGATCCAGCAAGTGCTCCAGGGTCAGGGCGCAACCGTGCACGTCACCGATCAGGTCGTAGCTACGCGCGGGATCGAGCATCAGTCGCCTCCACCACCCAGTCGGCTGCCCCAGCCGAGTTTGGTCCGGCAGACCTCGTAGTAGTTGTGGTCCAGCGGATGGATCAGGCGCAGCTTCTGCGCCTTCTTGCTGACCGTGATGGTGTCGCCCGGGGCACAGGTGAAGTGGTTCTGCCCGTCACAGGAGACTTGCGGATAGATCTGCATATCTTTGGACACGACGATTTTCAGCTCACTATTGCCATCGACCACGATCGGCCTTCCAGACAAGGTATGGGGGTACATCGGCACAATCACAATGGCATCGAGCTTGGGATGCATGATCGGTCCGCCGGCGGACAGCGCATAGGCCGTGGAACCGGTGGGCGTGGCGACGATCAGGCCGTCGGCCTTCTGGCTGCAGACGAACTGGCCGTCGATGTAGATCTCGAACTCGATCATCCGCGTCGACTTGCCCGGGTGCAGCACCACGTCGTTCAGCGCGTCGCCCTGACCGATGGCCTCGGCATGGCGCCGGACTTCGGCCTGCAGCAGGAAGCGGTTTTCCACCAGGTAGTGGCCGTCGAGCACCTCGGCGACCTTGACTTCCAGCTCATCGGGGCGGATGTCGGTGAGAAAGCCCAGGCTGCCGCGGTTGATCCCCAGCACCGGAATATTGTGCCGGGCCAGGGCCCGCGCGGCGCCCAGCAGGCTACCGTCGCCGCCCACCACGATCACCATGTCGCAGACCTCGCCCAGCAGCTTGCGCGAGGAGGTCTGCAGACCGTGGCCCGGCAGGACTTCGGCGATGGTGTCTTCAAGGATCACGTGCAGGTGGCGCGCCAGCAGAAACTTCTTCAGTCGGCGAACTGTGTCCAGCACCTGGGAACTGCCCAGGCGACCGATAATGCCGATATTGCGAAACTGCTCCATGGGGCTCCTGCGGAATTCGGGTACGGGCGAAACGGAGGATTATGGGCGAAACCCGGCGTTAGACAAAATCCTTTCAGCCACGGGCGCTTGGGAGCAGCCGACGCAACTGCGAGTGGCACGCATTTATCGCGAACGGCACAGGTTTGCGTCTATGCTCGCAAGATGCTCCTGTTCCCGGATTTGCTCAGCCTCCCCCGCCAGTTGCGTCAACCTGAAGTCCGCGACCTCGCCTGGGTCATCCTCGCGCCGCCGATGCTCAGCCAGACGCCCTGGCCACAGCGCCACCCCCTGGCCGGCAGCGACTGGGTGCAGGCGCCGCAACTGCTGGCCCACTGGCTGCGATGCCAGGATCTGGACAGCCGCGCCTTGCGCCATTGGCTGACTCAGGGTCGGACCCGGCGCCTGGGCCTGTACTACGAACGCCTCTGGCAATTTGCCGTGCAGCATGCGCCGGGAGTGGAGCTGCTGGCGGCCAATCTGCCGATCCGCCGTGAGGGGCACACCCTCGGTGAACTGGACATGCTGCTGCGCGACCGCGAAGGCGTGCATCACCTGGAACTGGCGATCAAGCTGTACCTGGGCCCGCAGCACGGCGACGGCAGCGACAGCGCACAATGGCTTGGCCCGGGTTGCCACGACCGCCTGGACCGCAAGCTGGCGCACCTGGACGAGCACCAACTGCCGATTTCCGCCCGGGCCGAAAGCCGCGAAGCCCTGGCAGCGCTGGATATCCAGCAGTTCAGCGCCCACCTGTGGCTGGGGGGCTACCTGCTTTATCCCTGGCCGGGCCACGCCGAACCGCCCCAAGGCGCTCATCCACAACACCTGCAGGGGCGCTGGCTGCATCAGCGGGACTGGCCCGCCTTCATCGCCCAGAGCGCACTCGGACGCTGGCAGCCCCTGCCCCGCCACGCCTGGCTGGCGCCCGCCCACTACTCGGTGGAGCAGGCCTGGACCGCCGTGCAATTGCAGCAATGGCTGGCGGAGCTTGATCCCCAGGCACCGGCGCAGTTGCTGGTGCGGCTCGAGGAAACCCCTGAAGGTGGCTGGGAAGAAGTCGAGCGGCTGTTTCTGGTGGCCGATCTCTGGCCCCATGTCCCCGCGCAGCAGCCCTGACAAGCTACGGTAGGAGCTGGCTTGCCAGCGAAGGCGATGCCGGGGGCGGCACAAGGCGTGAAGGCCTCTTCGCCGGCAAGCCGGCTCCTACATCAGAGACAGGCGCAGCGCCAGCGCCGCCAAGGTGACCAGCAGCACTGGCAGTGTCAGCACGATGCCGACCCGGAAGTAATACCCCCAGCCGATATGAATGCCCTTGCGCTCCAGCACATGCAGCCAGAGCAAGGTTGCCAGGCTGCCGATGGGGGTGATCTTCGGTCCCAGGTCGCTGCCGATCACATTGGCGTAGATCATCGCCTCCTTGACCACCCCCGTGGCCTGGCTGGCATCGATGGACAAGGCAGCGATCAGCACCGTGGGCAAATTGTTCATCACCGACGACAGCCCCGCCGTGAGCAATCCGGTGCCCAGCGCCGCCCCCCAGACCCCGCCAGCAGCAAAGCCGTCGAGCCATCCTGCCAAGTGCCCGGTCAGCCCGGCATTACGCAAGCCATAAACCACCAGATACATGCCCAGGGAGAAAATCACGATCTGCCACGGTGCCTCCTTGAGCACCTTGCGGGTGGAAATCCGCTGTCCGCGAGCCGCAATCACCAGCAGCAAGGTC
This sequence comes from Pseudomonas sp. JDS08PS003, assembly GCF_045013505.1. NCBI lineage: Bacteria > Pseudomonadati > Pseudomonadota > Gammaproteobacteria > Pseudomonadales > Pseudomonadaceae > Pseudomonas > Pseudomonas sp. JDS08PS003. The sequence continues at coordinate 3,244,664 of NZ_CP120724.1, read as the reverse complement.
GCACAAACGGCAGAAATGGCGCTGATGGGAATCCCCAGAGGCTCCAGGGCAAAACAGCCCAGCAGCAGGATCAGCAGCACCCACCAGCCGGCGATGAAGGTTGCCCGGTCATGGATGGCGCTGTCGGGTTCGGCCAATTGATGCGGATCGTATTGTTCGGGGATGTCCCGGCGAAAAAACCACAGCAGCACCGCAAGGGTCGCGGCGACGCTCACCAGATTGACCGGCAGCATCACCGCCGCATACCGGTTGAAACCTATCTTGAAAAAATCCGCCGAGACGATGTTCACCAGGTTCGATACCACCAGCGGCAAGCTCGCGGTGTCGGCGATGAATCCGGCACCCATGACGAAAGCCAGAGTGGTGGCGGCAGAAAAGCGCAAGGCCAGAAGCATGGAGATGACGATGGGCGTGAGGATCAGCGCCGCGCCGTCGTTGGCGAACAGTGCCGACACCAGGGCTCCCAGCAGCACCATGAAGGCAAACAGGCGTCGCCCCCTGCCCCGGCCCCAGCGCGCCACATGCAGGGCCGCCCAGGCGAAGAATCCGGCTTCATCCAGCAGCAGACTGATGATGATCAGCGCGACGAAGGTGCCGGTAGCGTTCCAGATGATCTGCCACACCACCGGGATATCGGCCAGTTGCACCACGCCGCAGAGCAGCGCCAGGAGCGCGCCGAACATCGCACTCCAGCCGACGCCCAGGCCTTTGGGCTGCCAGATCACCAGGGTAATGGTCAGCAAGAAAATCGATACTGCAATCAACATGAGCGCGGTTCTTGATTATGCAGGAGCCGGCTTGCCGGCGAAGGCGCCCCACAGGGCGCCACCAGACTCAAGGGCCTGTTCGCCGGCAAGCCGGCTCCTACGACAGCTGGGGGATGTTGGGGTGTCAGGCTTTCTTGTGCTGCTCGACCCATTGGCCGTAGGCCGTGATGAAGTTCTGCAGGAACGGCCGGGTAGCGTCCGACAGCTTGCCCGCTTCGTCGAATGCCGAGCCGGCACCGCCCAGGTAAGCTTCAGGCTGCTGCATGCACGGCACATTGAGGAACACCAGAGACTGGCGCAGATGGTGGTTGGCACCGAAGCCGCCGATGGCCCCCGGGGAAACGCTGATCACCGCTCCCGGCTTGCCGCTCCAGGCACTTTTGCCATAGGGACGCGAACCGACGTCAATGGCGTTCTTCAGGGCTGCCGGTACCGAGCGGTTGTATTCCGGGGTGACGAACAGTACGGCATCGGCAGCGCCGATCTGCTCGCGAAAGCGGGTGTAGGCCGCAGGAGGCGTCACGTCGATGTCTTCGTTGTACAGCGCCAGATCGCCAATCTCGACGATGCTCAACTGCAGGTTCGCCGGCGCCAGCTCGGCCAGCGCCAGGGCCACCTTGCGATTCAGGGATTGTTTTCTCAGACTGCCGACCAGCACTGCGACTTTGTAGACATTGCTCATTGCATTCCAACCCTTGGCTTGAAGAAGGTGTTAGTTATAGATGAGCCTGGGGGTCGCCTGCTACCCCACACCCGCCATTTCCCGGCATAACCTGCGGGACCTGAGGCGCCGTCTGCCGCGAAGGCGGATTATTTTTTCCGGCCAGCAAAACTTACCTTGCACACGTCGGGTCTACAGCACCGAATTTGCGTGTTTTATCTCCAGAGGCTCTAAAGATGGCTGCAGTACTTGTCGGACAATTCCATGCAAGAGATGCCGAGGGACGGGTGTACTCAGTGCACGAGTTCCAGGAATCCATGCCCGCAGAGGGCGACCTGGCCAGCTCGGAGCCCGTTACCACCTACCGCCTGGCCATTGGCGACCGGGTCAAGAAACTCGATGACAATCAGTTCCTGCTGGTGCAATCGGACGTCACCATCGTGCGGGAGCCGGAAACCTATGTAAGTGAGTGATCATGCCCGCCGGCCCGGACTTGGGGTAGGATTCAACGCTTGACTCCCTAACCGGCTGGACATGGACTTCAAGCATGCGTTTACGTCATATCGAAGTGATTCAGGCGCTCCTGCAAACCGCCCACCTGGGCACCGCCGCCGAACTGCTGCAACTCTCGGTGGCTGAAGTCGAGGCCTTGCTGCGCGATGCCGAAAGCCAGTTGGGGTTCATGCTGTTCGCCAGTGTTCGCGGGCGCTTGCAGGCCACCCGCGAAGCCCGGGAACTGCAACCGGCAATCAACCGGGTGTACGACGCTTTCGAGCCGGTACAACGCCTGGCCGACAGCCTGAGGTTTCATCAGGCTCCACCTTTGCGCATCGTCGGCACGCCCCCTCTGGTCCAGCAACTGTTGCCCCAGTGCATCGCGGCCCTGCGCCGGCGCTTCGCCGATACGCCCTGCAGCCTCCTCAGTCAAAGCACCCGCGACATGGTCCGCAGCCTGCTGCTGCACGACTGTGACCTGGGCCTGAGCCTGCATGACCCCGAACACCCGGACATCCACAGCCAGGCCCTGGCTCAGGGCAAGCTGTTCCTGCTGGCGCCCCATGGCTGGCTGCAACCCAAACAGAAGTACGTGGCCCTGCAGGAACTGGCCGGCCAGGCCATGGTTGGCCTGGAGGGCCAGGACCCGCTGAGCGTGATACTTGCCAGCAAGCTGCAGAATCTGCGGCCAAGCCCGGTGATCCAGACCCGGGTACAGACCTATCAGATGATGCGCAGCCTGGTGGAAGCCGGTGAAGGCCTGGCCATCGTCGACCCTTTCACAGCCGTGGGCGCCCGTAGCGCCGGGCTCGATGCCTGCCCCTTATCGCCCCCCATCAGTGTCACGCTGTACGCCTTGCGCCGCAGTGCCGGCGAGGTCTCGCCCCTGCTCAGCGCCCTGCTGGAACTGCTGACTGAACAGGCCGAGGCGCTGCTGGCCGGCTAGGACCGTTACCCCTGAGGCTCATCGGCAAACAGCCGGTACCAGAAGATCGCCACTTCGCAAGTGTTCGGATCGATGCCGCGATAACGCAGGTGATCCACCCCGCCCACCACGTAGCCGCAGCGCTCATACAGGCGACAGGCCCCAAGATTGTTGTTCTGGGTTTCCAGCATCACCCCCGGCAACTGCTTCTTGCGACTCCAGAACTGCGCCACCTCCAGCAGCGCCTTGGCGACGCCATGCCGTCGGGCCGGCGCATGCACCGCCAACTCGTCGATATGCCCGTAGCCGTTCCAATTGGTGCTGACCACCACATGCCCCACGGGCTGGTCGTCAAGGTAGGCCATGAAAATTTCGCTGTCCGCGGCGTTGCGGTAACTGCTGAACTCTTCGGGATCGATGCCGTAGCACTTGCGGTAAGGCACTATCCTGCGCAGCGGCCAGTCCGCCACCGGCATGCCCCGCCCGGCCTCGGCGTAGGCGCTGACTTCGAAGCTGAAGTCGCTGCCCCAGATGTAGGCGGCGAAACCCTCGTCGGCCACACGGATCGCCAGCCCCGGATACTTGGGATTCACAACAGGCTGCATAGCGGGAAAACTCCTCATGCCTTGACGCAATCGACGGTGTACTGCCGTCCATTGCCCTGATCGTCATGCTGCAGGCCATGCACATCGGCGACGAACCCCGGGAAACTGCTGTCGAAGGCTCGGGCAAAGGTCAGGTAGTCGATGATCGAGCGGGTCGATTCGGTGAACCGCTCACCGGGCATGATCAGCGGGATGCCCGGCGGGTATGGCACCAGCATCACCGCCGCGATACGCCCCTGCAGTTGATCGATGGACACCGCCTCCACTTCACCGCGCACCAGATGGTCATAGGCGTCGGCGGGCTTCATCGCCACCTCCGGCAGCACCGTGTACATGCGTTTGAGGTGCTTGGCCGTGGCGTTGCTGCGGTAGCAGGCGTGCAACTGGTCGCACAGATCCTGCAACCCCATGCCCTGATAGCGCTGCGGGTCCTGCCCGGCCACGCTGGGCAGGCAGCTGGCCAGACTGACATTGGCGTCGTAGTTGCGCTTGAACTCCAGGAGTTCGGTGAGCAGCGTGCTCCACTTGCCCTTGGTGATGCCCATGGAGAACAGCACCAGGAACGAATAGAGCCCGGTCTTTTCCACCACCAGTCCGCGCTCCCAGAGGAACTTGCTGACCACCGCAGCGGGAATCCCGTGTTCGCTCAAGGCCCCGCCGGCGGTCAGACCAGGCATTACCAGGGTCACCTTGATCGGATCGAGCAGCACATAATCGTCGGTGACTCCGGTAAAACCGTGCCACTCGCCTTCCGGCTCCAGCAACCAGTCACCGGTGCGCACCTGATCGATGCCTTCAACCCGCTCCGGCTGCCAGATCGAGAACCACCAGTCATCGGCGGCGATGTTCTGCCGCAGATTGGCCAGGGCCCGGCGAAAGCTCAGGGCCTCATCGAACATCTCCTGCAACAGCGAACGTCCCGCCGGCCCTTCCATCATCGCCGAGGCCACATCCAGGGACGCGATGATGCTGTACTGGGGCGACGTCGAGATATGCATCATGAAGGCTTCGTTGAAGCGGTCCCGATCCAGTTGCCGGGCACCGCCGTCCTGCACATGGATCATCGACGCCTGGCTGAAAGCCGCCAGCAGCTTGTGGGTGGAATGGGTGGTGAACACCAGCGGACTGTCAGCGGAGCGCGAGGTGCCCATGCCGTAGCGCCCGGCGAAGAATTCGTGGAAGGCCGCATAGGCATACCAGGCCTCGTCGAAATGCAGCACCTCGACGCTGTTGCCCAGGCTTTGCTTGATCAGCTCGGCGTTGTAGCAGAGCCCGTCATAGGTGGAGTTGGTAACCACCGCCAGCTTGACCTTCGGTGGCCGACCGCGGGTCAGCGGGCTGGCGTCGATCTTGGCCTGGATCGACTCGGGGCTGAACTCGCTCAGGGGAATCGGCCCGATGATCCCCAGTTCATTGCGTTCGGGACACAGGTACAGGGGGATGGCCCCGGTCATGATGATCGAGTGCAGCACCGACTTGTGACAGTTGCGATCCACCAGCACCAGGTCATCGCGCCCCACCATGGAATGCCAGACGATCTTGTTGGCGGTGGAGGTGCCATTGATCACGAAGAAGGTGTGGTCGGCGCCGAAATTGCGCGCCGCCCGGGCCTCGGCTTCCGCCAGGGGCCCGGTGTGGTCCAGCAGCGAGCCCAGCTCCGGCACGGACACCGAGAGGTCCGAACGCAAAGTGTTCTCTCCGAAGAACTGGTGGAACGCCTGACCCACCGGGCTCTTGCGATAGGCCACGCCACCGCCGTGCCCCGGGGTGTGCCAGGAATAGTTGGAGTCGGCGGTGTGCTGCACCAGGGCCTTGAAGAAGGGTGGCAGCAGGCCGTCGAGATAATTGCGCGCGGCCCGGGCCACTTGCCGGGCCAGGAAGGGCACCGTGTCCTCGAACAGGTAGAGAATGCCTCGTAGCTGATTGAGTTCGCTCATGGCATCGGCGGGGGCGTTTTCCAGGGTCATCTGCTCCCCCAGGGCGAAGATCGGCAACAAGGGCGCGCGCACCCGGGCCAGGCGGATCAGCTCCACCATGTTTTGCAGAAGATGGGTGTTTTCCCCAGCGCCCTCGGCAGCGATCAGCATACAGGCGAGGCCATGATGGGTAGAGGCCACTAGCCGCCCTTCGGCGTAGTTGACCGCGGAAAAGATGCTGAATCCATCCTTTTCCAGCTCCCGGGCAATGCCCCGCACCCGGTCTCCCGCCACCGTGTCGGCCTTGATATCGCGGTGCACGATCAGGATCGGAAACTGCAGGTCTTTATACATGGGGCAGGCTGTCCTGAGACGGCGGATGGGTCCCGCCAATGGACTCAGGGTAGAAGCTCCTGCCGCTTCGTGTCATCCCAGGCAGGGGCACGGTGTAACAAAACGTCGCACTGGAACAATTGGCCCCTGGCTGCAGCGCAACAGCCTGCAGCAGAGGCCAGGGGTGCGGGGTTTACTGCTGGGCTTCGAGCAATTGGGTCCACAGTGCCGGGCCGCCGGCAGACTTGGCGATGATCTCCAGGCGCGTCTGGTGCTCGGCCAACTCGGCTTCGCTGGCCTGGATGATCCGCCCCCGCGGACGATCGGCCGGCAAGCGGCGGATCTCCGAGGCCCGGCCGGCACCCTCGCCGGAGCCGTTGCCGTCCGAGGCGTTGCCCGCCAGGGACAGGCTGGTCTGGCCACCGGTCATGGTCAGGTAGACGTCGGCCAGGATCTCCGAGTCGAGCAAGGCGCCGTGCAATTCACGGCCGGAGTTGTCGACACCGTAGCGTTTGCACAGGGCGTCGAGGCTGTTGCGCTGCCCCGGGTGCCGCTCACGGGCCATCATCAGGGTGTCGAGGATGGTGCAGTGCTGGGTGATGTCGGCCCGCTCGTGCTGACCCATCAAGGCGAATTCGTTGTTGATGAAGCCAACGTCGAACGCCGCGTTGTGGATGATCAGCTGCGCGCCCTGGATAAAGTCGAAGAACTCGTCGGCGACTTCGGCGAAACGCGGCTTGCCCACCAGGAATTCGTTGGTGATGCCGTGGACGCCGATGGCGCCTTCATCGCTCTCGCGATCCGGTTGCAGGTAAACGTGGAAGTGCCGCCCGGTCAGGCGCCGACCGATCAACTCGACGCAACCGATTTCAATGATCCGGTGACCGTCGGTCACCGGCATACCGGTGGTTTCGGTATCGAGTACAACAGATCTGTTGGCCATCAGTGGTCCGTTCTCAATCTGGCAAAGGGCGGGATTTTAGCATGCCCAACCCATGGACTGTGTGCGCACCGGTCATGTCGCTGCCACGCACTTTTTAACAGTTGTTTGCAAAGCTCATGAGGATCGCCCAGGGGCCGGCTGCTAGGGTGCCGGCCTTCTTTCTTCTGGACGCGCTGCCTCATGTCGACTGGTCTTCGCCGCCTGCAATGCCTGCTGTGTATCGCCCTGTTCAGCAGCGCCAGCCACGCCACCGGCCTGGTGATCAGCACCGATCTGAGCATGAGCGGCCTGCTGACCAGCAGCGAGCGGACAGCGAAAATCAGTAGTTCCTTCAAGGACGACAAACTGGTGCTGGAGGCCCGCAGCGATGCCGCGACCTTTGTCGCCAGCGACGGGGCAATTCACGGCGCGCGCCTGACATCGGCGCTACAGCGGATCCGCCAGGTGCTGCACAACCCGCCCTACAGCGACACCCAACTGGCTGCGGCGATCCTCACCCTGTAACGCCGTCAGCCCTTGTAGCCGCGGACCTCGTCCACACCACGGTTGGCCAACTGGTCGGCACGCTCGTTGCCGTGATGGCCGGTGTGACCGCGCACCCATTTCCAGCTCACGTTGTGGCGGTTGACCTGTTCATCCAGTTGCTGCCACAGGTCGGCGTTCTTCACCGGCTCCTTGGCCGCGGTCTTCCAGCCGCGCTTCTTCCAGTTGGCCATCCACTCGTTGATGCCCTTCATCACATACTGCGAGTCGGTGACCAGCAACACATCGCATTCACGCTTGAGTTCTTCCAGGCCACGAATCGCCGCCATCAGTTCCATGCGATTGTTGGTGGTGTTGGCTTCGCCGCCCCAGAGTTCCTTCTCGACACCCTTGCATACCAACAAAGCGCCCCAGCCACCCGGGCCTGGATTGCCCTTGCAGGCACCGTCGGTAAAGATTTCTACGCTATCGCTCATCCACGCCTTCCATCAGAAAATTGCCAGTGGCCCGCCGCTTGGAATCGACAATGCCCAGGGCCGGGAAAACCCGGCCGGTCCATATAAAAAGAAGGTATCAACAGGTCATCAAGGTTCGCTGTTACGGCGATTGACCTTGGCCATGGGCAGCGGTACCAGCTTGCCCATCGGTTCGCGCCGGACCTGGCGCACCGGGCGCAGGCCTACGACGATCTTGCGAGCCACCAATAGATAGAAGCCGCCCCCAGACAGTTGCCACTGCCCGGCCTTGCGCTCCCAGCCCGCCAGTCGTGCCTGCCATGCTGCCGACGCAAGCGGCGGACGATAGCACCCGAAGCGGCGTTTCTCCAGCGCGAACCCCAGCAGGTTGAGCCAGTCGCCCACCCGCGACGGCGAGATGCAACGGGCCTGGCGCAAGGCGTCATGGGCGAAAACATGACGCAGGCCCCAGGTGCTCCAGGGGTTGATACCGATAATCAGCAAGTGGCCACCGGGCCTTACGCTGCTGGCCGCCTCTCGCAGCAGACCGTGGGGTGACAGGCAGAAATCCAGACCGTGCTGCAGCACCACCACATCGGCAGCATGTTCGCTCAGAGGCCAGGCCTGTTCCTCACAGACAATCTCGACCCCGGGCAATGGCGCGCCCAGGCGTACGTTGCGCTGCACCTGGGGCGCCGCCGGCGGGGTCTGCGCCGAAGGTCCGTAGTGCACCAGATAACCGCCGAAGAAACGCCCCAGCTCCTCTTCAAGCATGCGTCGTTCTTCATCCAGCAGAAACTGCCCCAGAGGGCCGGACAACCAGTCCCGGGCCGCACTGATCAGGGCCAGCCAGTCGGGATCTGCCTGAGCGAAGGCTTTATCGGTCATTGCATTCTCCAACACGCCAAGAAGCTCTAAGATGCGCCAATGTTTTCCGCTTGGCGAATCCGAAGATGATACAGATCAGTGCCCTGCCCGCCTTCACCGACAACTACATCTGGTTGTTACAAGATCATCGCAGCCAGCGCTGCGCAGTTGTCGATCCCGGGGATGCGGCGCCGGTACTGGCCTGGCTGGAACAGCACCCGGGCTGGAGCCTGAGCGACATCCTGGTGACCCACCATCACCACGATCATGTCGGTGGTGTCGAGCGCCTGAAACAGCACAGCGGCGCCACGGTCTACGGCCCGGCACAGGAAAAGATTCCCGGGCGCGACGTGGCCCTGGACGCCAACGACCACGCCAGCATCCTCGGCTGGGACTTCGAAGTGTTCGCCGTGCCGGGCCACACCCTGGGGCATATCGCCTACTACCACCACGGCCTGCTGTTCTGTGGTGACACCCTGTTCGCCGCCGGTTGCGGCCGTCTGTTCGAAGGCACCCCGGAGCAGATGCACCAGTCCCTCAGCCGCCTCGCCGCGCTGCCGGACGACACCCTGATCTATTGCACCCACGAATACACCCTGAGCAACCTGCGCTTCGCCCAGGCGGTGGAACCTGCCAATCCGGACATCGCCCAGCGCCTGGAAAAAGTCACGCAAATGCGCGAGCACGGGCACATGACCCTGCCATCGACCCTGGCCCTGGAGAAACTGACCAACCCCTTTTTGCGTACCGGTGAAACATCCGTTAAACAAAAAGCGGACGAACGGAATGGCCAGGATAACCCGTCGCAGAGTGCGGTCTTTGCGGCCCTGAGGGCCTGGAAAGATAAGTTCTAAGCAGGCTAACTATTGGCACAAAAATTCTGAATGGTTGACCGCACCCCGGGTGCTTTCTAGAATCGCCCGACATTTTTGCCCGGAACTTACTTCCAGCCAATGTCGTCATCTATTCGTTATTCCATCAGTTCAGACGCATTGACGCGCTTGGCCCAGGCCATCGCGGTAGCTGTGTCAGCGACTCTTGCGGGCTGCCAAAGCACCGGCCATGCCCCGCAGAGCGACGCGACACACACACAGAATTTCAACGCCCGCATCAAGCAGAAACCCATCTGGCTGAGCACCCAGCCAAGCCCGCAAATACCCCAGGACGTCTGGGAACGCATGCGCCAAGGGTTCCAACTGCAAGAAGGCCTGGGCGTCAACCCGCGTATTGAACAGCAGCGCCTGTGGTTCGCCAGCAACCCTTCCTTCCTGGAAAATGCCGGCGAGCGCGGCAGCCTCTATATCCACTACATCGTCGAACGTCTCGAAGAGCGCAACATGCCGCTGGAACTGGCCCTGCTGCCGGTGATCGAGAGCGCCTACAACCCGCTGGCCTATTCCCGGGCCGATGCGGTAGGCCTCTGGCAGTTCGTTCCGGCCACCGGTCGCTACTTCAACCTGCGCCAGACCCGCTTCTACGATGGTCGACGCGACATCACCGCATCGACCACCGCGGCCTTGGACTACCTGACCCGCCTGCACGACATGTTCAACGGCGACTGGCTACTGGCGCTGGCCGCCTACAACGCCGGTGAAGGTACGGTCAGCCGGGCCATTGAGCGCAACGAGAAGCTCGGCCTGCCCACCGACTACTGGAACCTGCCGCTGCCGACCGAAACCCAGGCCTATGTACCCAAGCTGCTGGCCCTGTCCCAGGTGGTGCTGGCCCCGCAAGCCTACGGCGTCAATCTCAACCCCATCGCCAACGAACCCTACTTCCAGGTGGTGGAGATCAACCAGCGCATGGACCTGTCCAAGGTCGCGGCGGTGGCCAACATCGACGAGGACGAGCTGTTCCAGCTCAATCCGGCGTTCAAGCAGCGCACCACCGTCGATGGTCCGCAACACCTGCTGGTGCCGACGTCCAAGGCCCAGCTGCTGACCACCAGCCTGTCCACCATGAAGCCCGAAGAGCTGATCAGCAAACGCTCCCTCAAGCCGGTCTTCGACCGCGATGAAGGCCGCGACTCGCTGCGGCCCAAGCGCATCTACCGGGTCAAGAACGGCGACAACCTGACCCTGATCGCCAAGGCCAACAAGGTGGATGTGCAGGACCTGCAACGCTGGAACAAGCTCAGCGGCAAGAACCTCAAGGTCGGCCAGACCCTGGTGATGCAGGACACCCGCAAGGCCGCCGGCAAGAAAACCACTGTCGCCAGCAGCGGCAAGCAGAAGTCGACCCAGTACAAGGTCAAGCAAGGCGACTCGCTGTACATCGTGGCCAAGCGCTTCAACGTCGAGATGCAGCACCTCAAGCGCTGGAACCCGCGCGCGGCCCAGGCCCTCAAGCCCGGCCAGATGCTGACGGTTTACCTGCCGCACTGAAATCCGCCCCTGTAGGAGCTGGCTTGCCGGCGAACAGCCTTCGCCGGCAAGCCGGCTCCTACAGGAGATTTCAATTGCACAAAGCGCGCGCCAGCGAGCTTTTTCCTGCTGATACAAGCTGTTACTGTACGGAGCACAAAGCCCAAGCCGCCTGGATCGGATCTCTGACTCGATGCGTCCCCTCCTTCTGTTCTTCATCAGTCTGGCCTTGAGCTTTCCCGCAAGCGCAACGATCACTGAAAGTCATGGTTATGCGCAGTTTGGCACGCTCAAGTACCCGGCCAAGTTCACCCACTTCGACTGGGTCAATCCCGTGGCGCCCAAAGGCGGCACCTTGCGGGTCATGGCCTTTGGCACGTTCGACACCCTCAACCCCTATACCTTCAAGGGCATCAGCCCGGTAGCCACGCCGAACTTCCTGCAATACGGCGTCAACGAGCTCAACGAGCCGTTGATGGTCGGCACCGGCCTCTACGCGCCCTCCGGCGATGAACCCACCTCCAGCTATGGCCTGATCGCCCGCTCCGTGGAGTACAGCGAGGACCGCAGCTGGGTGGTGTTCAACCTGCGCCCCGAGGCGCGCTTTCACGATGGCCAGCCGATCACCGCCTACGACGTGGCGTTTTCCTATCGCCTGCTGCTCAAGGACGGCCACCCGCAATACCGCACCAACCTGCAGGAAGTGCAGCGGGTGGACATCCTCGGCCCGCAGCGCATCCGCTTCGTGTTCAAGCGCGCCGGCAACCCCCTGCTGATCCTGCGCCTGGGAGAGTTGCCGGTCCTGCCCCAGCACTACTGGAAAGACCGCGACTTCAAGGCCACCACCTTCACCCCGCCCCTGGGCAGCGGCCCCTATCGCATCACCCAGGTCCAGCCCGGACGCCAACTGGTGTTCGAACGGGTCAAGGACTACTGGGGCAAGGACTTGCCGGTCAACCGCGGCTTCAACAACTTCGACCGGGTCGAGGTGGAGTTCTACCGCGACAGCGATGTGGCTTTCGAAGCCTTCAAGGCCGGTGAGTTCGACATCTACATCGAGCACCAGGCCAAGAACTGGGCCAATGGCTACAACTTCCCGGCGGTCACGCGCGGCGAGGTGATCAAGGCCCAGGTGGCGCACCAGATTCCGACCCAGACCCAGGGCCTGTTCATGAATACCCGGCGCAGCCTCTTCGCCGACGTTCGCGTGCGTGAGGCCCTGGGCCTGATGTTCGACTTCGAATGGACCAACCGCACCCTGTTCAGCGGTGCCTACCAGCGCACCCTGAGCTACTACCCCAACAACGAGTTCTCCGCCACGGGCCTGCCGGTGGGCCATGAGTGGCTGCTGCTCTCGCCCTACCGCGAACAACTGCCCCCCAACCTCTTCACCCAGGCCTTCAGCCTGCCGCGCACCGAAGGCCGGGGCATCCCCCGCCAGACCCTGCGTCGCGCCCTGGCGCTGCTGGCCGAAGCCGGCTGGAAGCTCAATGGCCAGCGCCTGCAGAACAGCGCCGGACAGCCACTGCGCCTGGAACTGATGCTGGTCAACCCCAACCTGGAGCGCATTCTCCAACCTTATGTGGAGAACCTGGCCAGCATCGGCATCGACGCCCGCCTGCGCACCGTGGACCGAGCGCAGTACAAGCAACGCCTGGATCAGTTCGACTACGACATGATTCTCATGACTCTCAACCAGACCCTGAGCCCGGGCCTGGAGCAATGGCAGTACTTCCACTCCAGCCAGGTCTCGGTCAAGGGCAGCAAGAACTACGCAGGCATCAACAATCCGATTGTCGATCACCTGCTGGAACAACTGCTGGCCGCCCAGAGCCGGGACGAGCAACTGGCCGCCGGCCGCGCCCTGGACCGGGTACTGCTGTGGCAGCACTACATGATTCCCAACTGGTACCTCAACCATCACCGTCTGGCCTACCGTAACCGGTTCGCCTTCGTCACCACGCCGCCCTACAACCTGGGCTTGAATGCCTGGTGGCTGAAGTCCCTGGAGAACACCCAATGATGCCTCTGCGTGCCCTGCTCCTGCGCACCAGCGGCCTGTTGTTCGGCGTCATCGCCTGCTGTGCCCAGGCTGCGCCGCAACATGCCCTGACCCTGTACAACGAAGCGCCGAAATACCCGGCGAACTTCCAGCACTTCGACTTCGTCGACCCCCAGGCCCCCAAGGGCGGCACCTTCCGCATGGCCGGCTTCGGCAGCTTCGACAGCCTCAATCCGTTCATCAGCAAAGGCGTGCCCGAGCTCAACATCGGTCTGATCTACGACACCCTGATGACCCAGAGCCTGGACGAACCCTTCACCGAGTACGGCCTGGTGGCGGGCAAGATCGAGAAAGCCCCGGACAACAGCTGGGTGCGTTTCTACCTGCGCCCGGAGGCTCGCTTCAACGACGGCCAGCCGATTCGCGCCGAGGACGTGGTGTTCAGCTTCCAGACCCTGATGAGCGCCGGTTCGCCGCTGTACCGTGGCTACTACGCCGACGTTGATCAGGTGATCGCCGAAGACCCGCTGCGGGTGCTGTTCAAGTTCAAGCACAGCAACAACCGCGAGCTGCCGTTGATCCTCGGCCAACTGACGGTCCTGCCCAAGCACTGGTGGGAACATCGGGACTTTGCCAAGAGCAACCTGGAAGTGCCCCTGGGCAGCGGCCCCTACCGGGTGACCGAGGTCAAGGCCGGACGCTCGATCCGCTACGAGCGGGTCAAGGACTACTGGGCCAGGGACCTGCCGGTCAACCGCGGCTTCTACAACTTCGACGTGATGACCAGCGATTACTACCGTGACAACACCGTGGCGCTGGAGGCCCTCAAGGCCGGCCAGTTCGACTATTGGCTGGAGATGAGCGCGAAGAACTGGGCCAACGCCTACAACATCCCGGCCGTGGCCCAGGGACGCTTGATCAAGGAACAGATCGCCAACGGCAACCCCACCGGCATGCAGGGTTTTGTCTTCAACACCCGCCGGCCGATATTCCAGGACGTGCGGGTGCGTCATGCCCTGAGCCTGCTGTTGGACTTCGAATGGAGCAACAAGCAGCTGTTCAATGGCGCCTACACCCGCACCCGCAGCTACTTCGAGAACTCGGAGATGGCCGCCACCGGCCTGCCGGGCCCCAACGAGCTGGCCATCCTCGAACCCTTGCGCGACAAGATTCCCGAGCAGGTGTTCGACGAGGCCTTCGCGCCGTCCCAGTGCGACGGCAGCGGCATGATCCGCGCCCAGCAACGCCGGGCCTACCAACTGCTGCAGGAAGCCGGCTGGCGCATCGTCGACGACAAGATGGTCGACGCCCAGGGCAAGCCGCTGGTGATCGAATTCCTCCTGGCCCAGACCGAGTTCGAACGGGTGCTGCTGCCGTTCAAGCGCAACCTGGCCGACCTGGGGATCGAGCTGGTGATCCGCCGGGTCGACGTGTCCCAGTACATCACCCGGGTGCGTTCCCGGGACTTCGACATGATCGTCGGCAGCTTCCCCCAGTCCAACTCCCCGGGTAACGAGCAACGCGAGTTCTGGATGTCTTCCAGCGCCGACAAGCCCGGCAGCCGCAACTACATCGGCCTCAAGGACCCGGCCATCGACAGCCTGGTGGAAAGCCTGATCAACGCCGACTCGCGCAACAGCCTGGTGGCCCATGCCAAGGCCCTGGACCGGGTCCTGCAATGGGGCTACTACGTGATCCCCAACTGGCACATCAAGACCTGGCGCGTGGCCTACTGGGACCACATCGGCCACCCGAAAGTCGCGCCCAAGTACGACATCGGCATCAACACCTGGTGGATCAAACCCGATGCCAAGCCCGCCGTAGAACCGGCCCCGGACCAGGCGGCCGCGGCCGACAGGGTGCAATGACATGCTGGCCTATATCGTTCGCCGACTGCTGCTGATCATCCCCACCCTGCTGGGCATCCTGCTGATCAACTTCGTGATCATCCAGGCCGCGCCCGGTGGCCCGGTGGAGCAGATGATCGCCAAGCTCGAAGGTTTCGACGGCGCCACCAGCCGCATCGCCGGCGGCGGTGCCGAAGTCTCGGTGGCAGGCAGCAGCTACCGCGGCGCCCAGGGCCTGGACCCGGCCCTGATCAAGGAAATCGAGCACATGTACGGCTTCGACAAATCGGCGCCGGAACGCTTGTGGATCATGATCAAGAACTACGCCACCCTGGATTTCGGCAACAGCTTCTTCCGTGACGCCAAGGTGGTGGACCTGATCAAGGAAAAGATGCCGGTGTCCATTTCCCTGGGGCTGTGGAGCACCCTGATCATGTACCTGGTGTCGATCCCCCTGGGGATCGCCAAGGCCACCCGCCACGGCAGCCACTTCGACGTCTGGACCAGCTCGGCGATCATCGTCGGCTATGCAATCCCGGCCTTCCTGTTCGCCATCCTGCTGATCGTGGTGTTCGCCGGCGGCAGCTATTTCAACTGGTTCCCCCTGCGCGGCCTGACCTCCAACGACTTCGACCAGTTGAGCTGGGGGCGCAAGATCCTCGACTACTTCTGGCACCTGGCGCTGCCGGTCACCGCCCTGGTGATTGGCCACTTCGCCACCATGACCCTGCTGACCAAGAACAGCTTCCTCGACGAGATCAACAAGCAATACGTGATCACCGCCAAGGCCAAGGGCCTGACCCAGCGTCGCGTGCTATACGGCCATGTGTTCCGCAACGCCATGCTGCTGGTGATCGCCGGCTTCCCCTCGGCCTTCATCGGCATCTTCTTCACCGGATCCCTGCTGGTGGAGGTGATTTTCTCCCTCGACGGCCTGGGCCTGATGAGCTTCGAGGCGGCGATCAACCGCGACTACCCGGTGGTGTTCGGCACCCTGTTCATCTTCACCCTGCTGGGATTGGTGGTGAAACTGATCGGCGACCTGACCTACACCCTGGTCGATCCGCGCATCGACTTCGACAGCCGGGAGCATTGAGATGAACCTGTCCCCCCTCAATCGTCGGCGCTTCGAGCGCTTCAAGGCCAATAAACGCGGCTGGTGGTCACTCTGGCTGTTCCTGGTGCTATTCATCCTCAGCCTGGGCGCCGAACTGATCGCCAACGACAAGCCGTTGGTGGTGCACTACGAAGGCGGCTGGTACTTCCCGGCCCTCAAGCGCTACCCGGAAACCACCTTCGGCGGCGAGTTTCCCCTGGAGGCCAACTACAAAAGCCCCTATATCCGCGAGCTGCTGGCGCAGAAGGATGCCTGGGTGCTCTGGGCGCCGATCCCCTTCAGCTACCAGAGCATCAACTACGACCTGCGGGTGCCGGCGCCGGCGCCGCCCTCGGCGGACAACCTGCTGGGAACCGACGACCAGGGCCGTGATGTGCTGGCCCGGGTCATCTACGGCTTTCGCATCTCGGTGCTGTTCGCCCTGACCCTGACCATCCTCAGCTCGATCATCGGGGTCATCGCCGGCGCCCTGCAGGGCTTCTACGGCGGCTGGGTAGACCTTGCCGGGCAACGTTTCCTGGAGATCTGGTCCGGGCTGCCGGTGCTCTACCTGCTGATCATTCTGGCCAGCTTCGTGCAGCCCAACTTCTGGTGGTTGCTGGGGATCATGCTGCTGTTCTCCTGGATGAGCCTGGTGGACGTGGTGCGCGCCGAGTTCCTGCGCGGGCGCAACCTGGAATACGTGCGCGCGGCCAGGGCCCTGGGCATGCAGAACGGCGCCATCATGTTCCGTCACATCCTGCCCAATGCCATGGTGTCCACCATGACCTTCATGCCCTTCATCCTCACGGGCGCCATCGGCACCCTCACCGCCCTGGACTTCCTCGGCTTCGGCCTGCCCCCCGGCGCGCCGTCCCTGGGCGAGCTGGTGGCCCAGGGCAAATCCAACCTGCAGGCGCCCTGGCTGGGCATGAGCGCGTTTGCCGTGCTGGCCCTGATGCTCAGCCTGCTGGTGTTTATCGGCGAGTCCGCCCGCGATGCCTTCGACCCGAGGAAATGACATGACCCAGGACAATCTGATCGAAGTCCGCAACCTGGCTGTCGAGTTCGTGGCCGGCGAGCATCGCCAGCGGGTGGTGGAAGGCATCAGCTTCGACATCAAGCGCGGCGAAACCCTGGCCCTGGTAGGGGAAAGCGGCTCCGGCAAATCGGTGACCGCCCACTCCATCCTGCGCCTTTTGCCCTACCCCCTGGCCCAGCATCCGTCCGGCAGCATCCACTACTCCGGGCATGACCTGCTGACCCTCAACGAGAAGACCATTCGCCACATTCGCGGCAACCGCATTGCCATGATCTTCCAGGAGCCCATGACTTCGCTGAACCCGCTGCACAGCATCGAGAAGCAGATCAACGAAGTGCTGGGCATCCACAAGGGCCTGACCGGCAAGGTCGCCAGCAAGCGCACCCTGGAACTGCTGGAACTGGTGGGCATCCCCGAACCCCACAAGCGCCTCAAGGCCCTGCCCCATGAGCTGTCCGGTGGCCAGCGGCAACGGGTGATGATCGCCATGGCCCTGGCCAACGAGCCGGAGCTGCTGATTGCCGACGAACCCACCACGGCCCTGGACGTCACCGTGCAGTTGAAGATCCTTGAACTGCTCAAGGAATTGCAGGCACGCCTGGGGATGGCGCTGCTGCTGATCAGCCACGACCTGAATCTGGTGCGGCGCATTGCCCACCGGGTCTGCGTGATGCAGAAGGGTTGCATCGTCGAACAGGCGTCCTGTGAGGATCTGTTCCGTGCGCCGCAGCATCCCTACACCCGGGAACTGCTGGCGGCGGAGCCCAGCGGCACCCCGGCGAACAACCCGATCGGCCCGCCGTTGCTGGAAGTGGACAACCTCAAGGTCTGGTTCCCGATCAAGAAAGGCCTGCTGCGCAGCACCGTGGATCACGTCAAGGCCGTGGACGGCATCCACTTCAGCCTGCCCCAGGGCCAGACCCTGGGCATCGTCGGTGAAAGCGGCTCGGGCAAGTCGACCCTGGGCCTGGCGATCCTGCGCCTGATCTCCAGCCAGGGCGGGATTCGGTTCGAGGGACAGCAGCTGGACGCCCTGTCCCAGCAACAGGTACGGCCGCTGCGGCGGGAAATGCAGGTGGTGTTCCAGGACCCCTTTGGCAGCCTCAGCCCGCGCATGAGCGTGAGCCAGATCGTTGGCGAAGGCTTGCGCATCCACAAGATCGGCAGCGAACAGGAGCAGGAACAAGCGATCATCGAAGCGCTCGAGGAGGTGGGCCTGGACCCACAAACCCGGCACCGCTACCCCCATGAGTTTTCCGGTGGCCAACGCCAGCGCATTGCCATCGCCCGGGCCCTGGTGCTCAAGCCGCGGCTGATCCTGTTGGACGAGCCGACCTCAGCCCTGGATCGCACCGTGCAGCGCCAGGTGGTGGAACTGCTGCGCAAGCTGCAGAGCAAGTACAACCTGACCTACCTGTTCATCAGCCATGACCTGGCGGTGGTCAAGGCCCTGAGCCACCAGTTGATGGTGATCAAGCACGGCCAGGTGGTGGAACAGGGCGACGCGCGCAGCATCTTTGCCCTCCCACAACATCCGTACACACGGCAATTACTGGAAGCCGCCTTCCTGGCTCCGGCAAGCGCCGAATAATCTGCAACAGGAACGGATGCTCGACGTAAAAAATCATATGGAAAATGAAACCGCAAAGATCGCCCGTGGGAACAGTCCAACATGAAGTGGTGCTATCTGTTGCTGTTGATCTTTCTAGCCGGCTGCGACAGCACACAAGATAAAGACCCGAATAAGACTCCGGGCAACCTCGCAAGCCTTCATATCCGTTTAGGCGCACCGGTTGCTCAATTCCTCAAAAACAGCCCGGTGAGCTTTACCGCCGACTGCCTGGATGCGCTCGACATGTGCTGGTATGAAGCGGATCGGCGAGGCGTGCTGCTGAACCTGAGCCTCTCTGAGCCTGAGGGCACTCTTGAGCTGGATCAGGTAGCCGGTTTGAGCATTGCCGTTGATGGCAAGGCATCGAGCAACATCCAGGCATTGAACATCGACCTTCGCGGCCTGCCGGACAACAGCCCCCATCAGCAAAACAAGGACCTGATCTATCGCCTCATCAGGGAGTTGAAGAGCGCTGGATGGCAAAAGTACTACTACCCTTCGGACCCACGAATACCCGGTTCTGAACTGAATAAACTCGACTGGAAAAACAGTCTCTTGGGTACCAACCCGCTCAGCCACCCGCTGTTCGATGCCAACCGTGAAATGAGCCTTGAAGAATGGCTCGGCGTCTCTACGTTTTATGACTGGTATCTCTATCACGGCAACTACATTGCCCATGTCCGAGCCCTGCGCTACGACTCGAAAAGCGCACCCTTGGAAACCGGTGTCTACCTGATCAGCATAAACCTGATGTCACTGGATACGTTCTGGGCCGGCGATTTTGCCGAGGAACAACGAGCACAATGGAAAACACGGCTACCGGCTCAGTTGAAAGCACTGCTGCAACGTCGTTCGCAAGCGGAAACTCGAGCCAGGGCCGCCGGGGTGAACATCGAGGAAGGATATGAGCCACCGCTCATGGAACGCAGCGAGTAGCGGCATGCAATATCCTTTTGTCGCAGCCCCGCTCCAGGGTCCGGGGCTTGTCTGCTGCAAAACTCAATGGGCGCGCTTGCCGGCCTGCTTGTGCAGATACATGGCTTTGTCGGCATCGGCCAAGAGTTCTTCGATACCGGCGTGGCGCTCGGGGTCGTACTCGATCTGCCCCACGCTGAAGCGGATGTCGTAGCCGCGTTTCAGGGTGGCGTTGCGTTCATCGAGGATTTCACCGAGGCGCGCCATGATCGCCGAAGTCTCGACGTGATCGGCAGCGGTCAGCAGGGCCACGAACTCATCGCCGCCCAGGCGGCCGATCACATCGCTCTCGCGAAAGGCAATGCGCAGCACATCGGCAAAGGTCTTCAATGCCCCGTCGCCTTCGGCATGGCCGTAGCTGTCGTTGATCTGCTTGAACTCGTTGAGGTCGAAAAACAGCAGGGTCGCCGGCTTCTCCAGGCGCTTACAGACCCCAAGGGCGTGTCGGGCCAGGGCTTCGAAGCCGCGACGATTGGACAGCAGGGTCATCTCATCCATGCTGGCCATCTGTACCGCAGCCAACTCCTGCTCGGCCATGCGCGCCAGGTCCCGCAGCAGGGTGCGCTCCTCGTCGTCCAGGTCCCGGGGCTTGACGTCGATCAGGCACAGGGTGCCCAACTTGCTGCCGTTGGGCACGGTCAATGGGCAACCGGCATAGAAGCGAATCCCCGGCTCGCCGATCACCAGCGGGTTGTCATGGAAACGCTCGTCCAGTTCGGCGTCGCAAACGGTGAGGATCTGGTCGCCGAGAATCGCGTGGCCGCAGAAGGAAATGTCCCGCGGGGTTTGCGTGGCGCTCAATCCCACGCAGGACTTGAACCACTGCCGGTCGGTGTCCACCAGGCTGACCAGGGCGATCGGCACATTGAACAGGCGCTTGGCCAGCCGGGTCAGGCGGTCGAAGCGCTCTTCCGGCGAAGTATCGAGGACATTCAGCTCCCTCAGGGTCTGAACTCGCAGGGCCTCATTGTTGGGTTTGCTTGGGTACAACATCGCTGACTCCATTCGCGGCTAAGACCGCAAGCGTAGTCCAGTTTGACCACTGCCTCCCTTGTAGCGATGTTGCTCGATGTCCCTGATTGATGCCTCTCAAAGCCGTGGCGTCAGCAGAATCCGCGCATATCCGCCAACGAACAGGGCAAACGCCAGCGCCCCCAGCACCGCCGAGAGCCCCAACCCCAAGCTGCTGAACGGCACCAGCAGGACCCGGCACACCGCCGCCAGGAACAACAAGGCAAAAGCCCCGGCCATGGCCCGGGTCACCTGCAGCGGCCGACCGCTGTGGCCAAGGCTGACCCGGGCGATCATCCCCAGCACCAACCCGCCCAGGCCGCCCACCGCCAGAGCATGGGTCACCAGGCTCTGTTGCAGCGGCCAGCCCAGGTGCCACAGGGCCATGCCCAGGGTGGCCAGGGCCAGCCACAGGTACGCCAGGTACAGCGACCAGAGCAACGGCAGACGCCACACGCCCGGCCGGTGCCAGCGCCACAGGCGCCACAGATGCAAGGCCGCCAGCAGGACGAACAACGGGGCCAGCCAGAGCTGCGGCCCGTCACCGCCGCCCAGGGCCATGGACAGGGCCGCCAGTAGGCTACCGACCAGTAACAGTCGGGTCGGCCAGGGCGACCCGGCCGGTGTCGGCGGCAGATTGAGCCCGCGCTGGATAAAGAACGGGATGACCCGGCCACCGATCACCGTCATCAGGGTCGCCACCAGCCACAACGCCCCCAGTTCGCCGCGCCGCTGCCATAGCTCCTGGTGACCCAGCAGCCCCCACAAGGCCAGCCCCTGAAACACCGTCAGCAGCCCCAGGATCAGCACGATGGGGTAGTTGTCACGCTTGCCGGCGCGCCACAGTTCGTGCCCCACCACCCCGGCCAGCGCCGGCATGAACGCCACTTGCAGCACCAGGAACAGTGGCGCCGGTACCGGCAGCCACCAAGCCAGCCGCGCCAGCAGCCAAACCAGCCACAGCAGGATCAACGGCGTGCGACTGAGGCCCGGACGCCCGGTCCAGTTGGCCACCGCCGTCAGCAGGAACCCGGCAATGATGGCCACGGAAAAACCGAACAGCATCTCGTGGCGGTGCCAGGCCAGCATCCCGCCCACCGGCTGGCGCCCGCTCCAGCCACCGTGCAGCCACAGGCCCCAACCCATCAGGGCGATACAAGCGAAGGCGGCCCCCGTCAGGAAAAACGGCCGGAAGCCCAGGCTCCACAACGGCTGTGCGGCCCATTGCCGCCAACGTTCAGGCAAGGACACAGGCAGCCCTCCCCGGGTTCAGGACAGACAGTGGCCAATTGCAGTAGCGGATCATCGTGGGGCTCCTCGGCCAATCAGTGGCGATATAACCCATCCCCATCACGATTCATGCCAGCGCCAGACCTGCCGCAAACTGGGGACCTGGGTCTTGAACAGTCTTTTTGACAACGATCGAAAAAGGTCATTAAGACACCAACCAAGTCAATATGACCGCCAATTCCCAGCTGCGTTTTGCCCGCCGCCAGCGTAGATTGGCATCCCCAGCCCCTCTGCCGCACAAGGATGTCTTCGTTGCCCTCCACCTCTCGCGTTTCGCCCGAGAAAAGCCTGTCGCGCCTGTTGCTGGAGTTGCTCTGGCAGTTGTGCGCCCTGCTGGTACCGATTTTCTTCGTCACCTTGCTGCCCCCGCCCCAGGCCCTGGCCGTGGTGCTCGGTTGTGCCGCGTGCATGGCCCTGGCGGCGCGCCTGGGTTGGCTCAGAACCGCTCGCGCCATGGCCCGACTGATGATCAGTGCGGCGTTTGGCCTGGGTTTCAGCCTGGGCCGGGCCCTGCCGGCGTACTGGGACATCGCGGCAGCCTTCGCCAGCATCTTTGCCGGGCTGGCAGCGGTCAGCCATCTGGAACGCCGCCTGGGCCTGGTGCAGCCTCCTGCCACTGCCGTCAGCGCCTGGGGTGGCGGCGAACCGCAGCAAACCCCGGAAGGCCTGCCGATCCGGGTGTTCAACCACGGCGAGATCGCCATGGGCGGCCCCACCTATTGCGATTATCTGTTCCCGGACGGTGTGCTGTTGCAAGGGCTGGGTTCCTCGGCACGGTTCTCCAGTGACGGGCGCTATTTCGCCGCCCCGCTGCCTTCGCGCCAACAGTGGGGCCTGGCGATCCTCGACCGCTCGTTGCGCCGGCTGTACCGCTGCGACCACGGCGAGTTCTGGGAGCTGGACGCCTTCGCCGAGGACACCCTGAGCGGACGCCACAGCCCCTTGGTGGACAATGGCCCGCGCCACGCCAGCCTGGCTGCACTGCTCCAGGACGCCGAATCCGTCGAACTGGTGGCCATCGCCGATCTCTGGCTGGAACCCGGCGACTGGATGGCGGCCCTGTCCCGGCAATGCTTCGAGGAATCCTCCCCGGACGCGCGCCACCGACTCCAGGCGCAACTGGCCCTGCCCGCCAGTGTCAGAGACCTGCCCCAGCCCCTGGAACCCCTGCAGGCCGCGCCCTATCGACTGAGCCTCGACGGCCAGCCCAGCGGCCTGTTGATTCGCGCCGATGCTGCGCGCTGCTGGAGCGCCGACGGCCGGTCCCTGGCCTGCGTGGCCCGCCAAGAGGATCAGGCGGACGCAGAAGGTTGCTGGCTGTGGCAAGCAGGCCAGGGTTGGCGACTCTTGCCCGCGCCCTGGGTCGCCAGCCCGACGGAGCCGTCCTTCTCTACCGGCCCGTTACTGAGCCTGGACTCACAGCACCTGCGCCATGGCGCCTACCTGGACTGCGCCGAACCGGACCGGGGCCGCTTCGGCTATCGCCTGCACAGCATCCACAGCGACACCGAGACCGGCAGCGGCCACGACCCCCAAGGCCGCCTGCAAGTGGCCGAACTGCCCCTGGCCCGCACCCAGGTGCTGCAACCTCTGGACAGTGCCGGCCTGCGCGGTGACAGCCAGATCGAGTCGGCGCCGATGCTGGGCGGCCAGCGGGCGCTGCTGAGCTGGCTGGCTGACGACGATCAGGGCCTGGGCGCCTACGCCTGCCGGATCGGCGACTGGCAGTTGCCCGGGCGCTGGCTGCTGGATCACCGGGTATCCGATTGCCAGCGCTACCTGGCCTTGCTGCCGTTTGCCGAGGCCCCACAGGTCAGTGGCCGAGCGGTGGTGGCCGACCTGCAGCAGCAACGCCTGCTGCACAGCCCGGCCTTGCTGGCGGCGCGCCTGCTGGATTTTCGCGATGGCCAACTGAGCCTCGCGGTCATCGTCGGACGCCTCGACCAGGGGCTGTCCGGCAGCCCCCTGCAACGCTTCAATCAGAGCGCGCCCGCGCCGGACCACGCTGCGGCGTTTTGTACCGACCGGGACGATTCCCAGCTCTGTTATCAACGCCAGCGCTTTGCGGTCACCGAGCAGCAACTGCTGCCGATCGCCGACTGGCGCTTGGTGGATCGCCCCCAGGCCGCCATCGCCGAGGGCGACTTTATCCAGCCGGCACCCGGAGGCCGGGATGCCGCCTGGCTGTTCGGCAGTGAAACCGAATACGCCGACAGCTGGTTGCGGGAAACCAGCCCGCGACTCGGTGCTCACCTGCTCACCGCCAGCGGCTGCGCCCTGGCGAACCTCGCGCCGTCGATGATCTGGTCCCCCGATGCCCGCTACCTGGCCTTGACCCGGCTGCAGCTCGACGTCGAGGACAGCTACCGCGCCTGGCAGCTGTTGTTGCTGGATGTCGAGGAACGCAGCCTGCGGATCGCGCCCCAGTGGCTGCGTCATCGACCGCTGTTCCAGCACTTCGATGGGCAGGACCTGGAGTTGCGCCTGTTCGAACGGGACTGGGAAGCGGCGGACGACCCCGATCCGGGTCGAGGCCTGAGCCTGGGATTGGCCGAGTTGCTGCGCCTGCCCGCCGCCCCCCTGCAAGAACACCAGGGCCTCTGGCTGTGCGCTGCCGACCAGGCCCAGGCGAGCGCCTGGCAGGCGTTGCCGCGCCCGCATCACCCGGCCTTCAGCAAGTCGCCCCCTTGAAGCTGCGGCTCAGTCCTCGCTGGCCGCCAGGGCACTGCGCGCCCGCTGGCTGACAAAGCCGGGAATCTGCTCCCCGGGCAAGGACTTGCTGAAGTACCAGCCCTGGATGATCAACTCCGAACTGGACTGCAAAAAGTCCAGTTGCTCCCGGGTCTCCACCCCTTCCACCACCACCTTGAGCTTGAGGGTTTCGCAAAAGCGCAGCAGACCGTTGAGCACCTGGGCGCCCTTGGGCTCGCGCTGGGCCAGGACAAAGCTGCGGTCGATCTTGATCCCGTCCACCGGAAACTGATGCAGGTAGCTCAAGGCCGAGAAACCGGTACCGAAGTCGTCGATATAGACACGTGCGCCCAATGCATGCAGCTTGCCGATCCATTGCTGGGTCAGCAGCGCATCCCCCACCAGGGCGTCTTCGGTGATCTCCACCGAAACCTGGCCATGGGCCCGGGCCAGAATCTCCAGCAGGCGCTGGCCATGCTCCGCCGAGGCCAGGGTGGCACTGGAGATATTGATGGTGATGGGCAACTCGAACCCGATCTTGCTCCAGGCCAGGTGTTGGCGCACCGCCTGGGACGCCACCCAGAAATCCACCTCGGGCATCAGCCCCGCCTGCCCCAACCATTGCAGCAGTTCCCAGGGCGACTGCACCTGGCCGTCGCGGTCCCGGGCACGGATCAGGGCCTCGCAGCCGATGCACAGGCCACTGCCCTTGGCCACCTGGGGCTGGTACTCCAGATGGAAGTCGTACTCGCTCAACTGCTGGATACGCGCCAGTTGCAAGGACTGCTGGGCCGCCTGCTTGTAGGCCGCCACCACCGGGTCCAGCTCGAACAGCCGGCCCCGCTCCTCAAGGCCGCGGAAGGTGGTGTCGAAGGTCTTCAGGTACACCTGCTCGTTGCCTTCGCCCTGGCGCTGGATGCTGCGCACATAAGGCATGTAGATCAGCGTACCGACCCCCAGCAGCACCAGTTGCAGAAGCACCGCAGCCCAATCGCCCTGGGTACTCAGGTAGGCATTGAGCAGCACCGGTGAGGTAAAGGGCACGCTGACCAGGGCCGGGGTCACCCAGCCCAGTTGCACCACCAGCAGCGCCAGGCAGGCATTGACCATGGGCACCAGCATGAACGGCACCAGCAGGCGCGGGTTGAGGATGATCGGCAGGCCGAACAGCAGCAGTTCGTTGACGTTGAACAGCGACAGCGCCAGGCTCGCCAGCGCCAGCAGGCGCATGGAACGGTTCCTGGAAAAACCGAGGATCGCCAGCACCAGGGCCAGGGAGCCACCGGAACCGCCGATAAAGGCGAAGCAGCCCAGCAAGCCCGTGTTGAGGGCATAGCGCAGGGGTTGCCCGGCGGCGTGATCGGCTGCATTCAGGGCCACCGCCTGATCCATTACCTCCATCAACGGCTGCATGGCGTAGGTGCCGTGAATGCCGAAGAACCACAGCAGGGAGTTGGTCGAGGTCAGGAGGATCGCGTTGAGGTAGGGATGGTCCAGGCTGTCGATGTCGATCGGGCCCTGCACGTAGGCAAAGTCGTGGACCTGCAACAGCGACTGCAGCACCGCCACCAGCACCAAAGAAGTCAGCACCCCCGGCAGCACCATATTGATGGTGCCCTTGAGGTTGTGCCCCACCAGCCCCTCGTCCACCAGCCGGGTCCAGCGTCGGCGATGCAGCCAGGCCATGGTCGGCACATTGACCAGAGGCGAGGCAATGGCGATGAACAGCACGAATGTCGCCGACGCCAGCGGATAGTCCCGCAGCAGGTAGATGGCGATCACCACATGGGACAGGCAGAGAAAGGCCACCGGCAGTTGGGGCAAGCGGTACTGGATCGCCAGCATGTAGCCGATGGACGCCGCCACCAGCAAGGGAATGATCGAACTGATGTGGTTGTGCAGCCCGGCCAGCAGGTCCACCAGGGCACTGGGAGCACCCAGGGCCTGGGCGCATTGAGCCAATATCAGGAAGACCGCCGAAACCAGCAGACAGGGCAACAGCCAGAGCAGGCCTTCTCGTATCGAACGCAAGGACTCGGCGCCCGCCAGGAGCGCCAGGCGGTGGGTGAAAAACAGCTTGAACCCCGGTTGCCGCATCAGCCTCTCCCCTCTGCCACTGCATGCCCGCCACCCCGCAGACGGCCCCTGTCACAACCTGGCAAGCGGGTTGCGGCGCCCAGCCATGACAATGGGATGCAGGCGAAGATACCACTGAAGAAACCCCTGTCAGCAAGCATTGAATACAGGGGTCCTGAGTGCTTTATCGCCTCCACGGCGCCAGACTTGATGCCTTTTTCCAGGGTTCGGGCCCCAGCGGCAAGCACACAAGGGCGAATCGATATCATTTGCAGGGCATTCGGGCTTTTGCTTTAATCGCGATCAATTCCCATTTACAACCCAGCCTGCCACCGGACCACACCCTTGCCCTCGACGCCGCCCGCCAGCCCCGCTTTGGTCCATCACCTGTATGACGCCCATCACCGCTGGCTCTACGAGTTGCTGCGGCGACGCCTGAACCATGCCTGGGACGCCGCCGACCTGGCCCACGAGATCTTCGTCCGTGTGCTCAAGCGCCCGCCCCAACTCGATGGCGAGGTCCAGCAACGTTCCTACCTGGCCACCATTGCCCGAGGTCTGTGCATCGATCACTGGCGCCGCCGGCAACTGGAACAGGCCTGGCTCCAGGCCCTGGCGGCGCGGCCCCAGGCGCTGCAACCATCCCCGGAGCAACGGGCAATCATCGTCGAGACCCTGCACGAAGTGGACGCCATGCTCGGCCGCCTGCCCCAGCGGGTGCGCGAGGCCTTTATCCTGGCGCAACTGCACGACCGCCCCTACAGAGAGATTGCCGTTGAGCTGGGCGTCTCCGAGCGCATGGTGAAGAAGTACCTGGCCCAGGCCCTGGTGCATTGCGCACTGCTGGAGGCCGAACTCGACGGCCTGCTGGTGGAGTAGAACGGCATGAGCGAACACACCGGCAACCGGTTGAGCCACGCCAGCCTGCAACAGGCCGCCCATTGGTACGTGCAACTGCAGGACGAAGCCGTCAGCGACGAGCAGCGTCGTCATTGGCAGGCCTGGTTCGAGCAAACCGCGGAACACCGCCAGGCCTGGGGCTATGTGCAGCGGGTCAGCCAGCGCCTGCTGCCGTTGCAGGACGCCGCAGCCCAGCAAGCCGCTGGCCAGGCCTTGCGTGGTGGCCGGCGCCCGGCGCTGGCGCGACGCCAGGTGCTCGGCGGCCTGTTGTTGATCGGCCTGGGCTGGGGCACCTGGCGTGGCACGCCGCTGCCCCAGGCACTGGGCCGCTGGCGAGCAGACTACGCCACCGGCACCGGGGAAGTTCGCGATGCCCGCCTCAGCGATGGCACTCACCTCTGGCTCAATGCCCTGAGTGCGCTGGATGTGCGCTACAGCGCTCTGGAGCGCCTGTTGCTGCTGCACCAGGGAGAAGTCCTCATCGATACGGCCAAGGACCCGCAGCGGCCCTTCATGGTGGACACCGAGCACGGACGGCTGCAGGCCCTGGGCACTCGCTTCAGCGTGCGCCGGGACGCGCAACGCACCCTGCTCAATGTCTACGCCGGGGCAGTGCAAGTACGCAACGCCGAAGGGGGCCAGGTGCAGGTGGTCAACGCCGGCCAGCAACTGGCTTTCGACGCCCATGCATTGGGCCCGCTGCTGGGCGCCAGCGCGGCCCGCGAGGCCTGGAGCCGCGGTCTGCTGCTGGCCGACAACCTGCCGCTGGAGCACCTGCTCGATGAGTTGGGACGCTATCGCCCGGGGCACCTGGGTTGTGACCCGGCCATTGGCCGCTTGCCGGTGATGGGGGCCTTTCCCCTGCACGACTCGGACCAGGCCCTGGCGCTGCTGGAGGCCGCCCTGCCGGTGCGCGTCAAACGTCTTGCCTCCTGGTGGGTGACCCTTGAACCGCGCGCCTGAACCCTCGGGGAAAAAAATTTCAGATCCCGGTTCCCTTTTGTCTTTCTGGTTCGGTTAACCCGGCAACAGCTCTCACATTGCCGATCCACAAGGGAACCTCATGCCAACACCCAGCCGTCCCCGCCTGCGCCTGCCCCTGCGTCCCCTGACCCTGTGCAGCGCCCTTCTGTGCCTGCCCACACCCTGGGCCCAGGCCGCCGAAAATCCCGCCAGCCACCAGGCGGACAGCCAGCGCCAGACCTACAACATCGGCCCCGGCCCGCTGGTGACCGTGCTCAATCGCTTCGCCGAACAGAGCGCGGTCTTTGTCGCCGGCCACAATGACCTCGCCGCCGGCAAGCAGAGTCCCGGTCTGCGGGGCCGCTACAGCATCGAGCAAGCCCTGCAACAGCTGCTGCAAGGCAGCGGCCTGCAAGCCCAGGCAGTCAGCGGCGGCTATGTGCTGCAAGCTCTCCCGGCCCACAGCGGCCCGCTGCAACTGGGCACCACCCAGGTCTCGGCCCAGGGCCTGGGCGCCGTCACCGAGGACAGCCACAGCTACACCACCGGCGCCAGCGCCTCGGCCACCGGCCTCAACCTGTCACTGCGGGAAACCCCGCAATCGGTAACCGTGATCACCCGCCAGCAGATGGACGACCAGGGCACCAGCAGCATTGCCGATACCCTGCGCCGGGCCCCCGGGGTCAGCGTGCAGAACTACGACAGCGAGCGTTGGGAGTTCTCCAGCCGCGGCATGCCCATCACCAACTTCCAGTACGACGGCGTCAACGCCACCTACGACGGGGTCTACGACTACGGCACCACCAGCACCGACATGGCGACCTTCGACCGGGTGGAGATCATCAAGGGCGCCACCGGCCTGATGACCGGCTCCGGCGACCCTTCGGCCACCGTCAACCTGATCCGCAAACGCCCGACGAAAGAGTTCAAGGCCTCGGTCACCGGCACCGTCGGCTCCTGGGACAATTACCGCAGCGAAGGCGATATCTCAGGGCCCCTGACCGAAAGCGGCAACCTGCGCGGGCGCTTTGTCGGGGTCTATCAGGATCGCAGCTCGTACCTGGACCACTACCAGAACACCAAGGACATCGCCTACGGCATTCTCGAAGCCGACCTGACCCCGGACACCCTGCTGACCTTCGGCCTCGACCAGCAGAACACCCGTTCCCGGGGCGCCACCTGGACCGGCTTCCCGATGTACTTCAGCGACGGCTCGCGCACCCGCTTCTCGCGCTCGTTCAACCCGGCCACCGACTGGAGCCGCCGCGACTTCAACAATCAGACCCTGTTCACCTCCCTGGAACAGCAACTGGCCCATGACTGGACCCTGAAGGTCAGCTACGACCGCCTGCGCCGCCAGCACGACACCCTGTTGGGCTCTGCCAGCGGCGGCAATCCGAACCCGACCACCGGCGACGGCATGTTCATGTACATGGGCAAGTTCAAGGGCGAGCAGATTCAGGACAACCTGGACATCAACCTGCATGGGCCCTTCAGCCTGTTCGGCCGCGAGCACGAGCTGATCGCCGGCTTCATGCTGATGAACGCCAAGCAGGACATCCCGGTCCACGGCTCGGTGTACCCGCCGGTGGGCGGCAGCATTTACCAGTGGCGCGGCGAGTTCGCCAAGCCGGACATCCCGAAGATCGGCGACAACGACATCCTCCAGCGCCAGACCGGCGCCTACCTGGCCACCCGACTCAAGCCTACCGACGACCTGGCGGTGATCCTCGGTACTCGGGTCAGCGACTTCAAGGGCATCGACAACACCCACTACATCGATCCAACCAGGGCCGACGTACGCCTGCGCTATCAGCAGACAGGTGTGGTCACCCCCTATGCCGGGCTGATCTATGACCTGAATGACACCTACTCGGTCTACACCAGCTACACCAACATCTACCAGCCGCAGATGAGCAAGGACGTCAACGGCAAGTTGCTCGACCCGGTGGAAGGCGACAGCTACGAGGCGGGGATCAAGGCCGAGTACCTGGACGGCCGGGTCAATGCCAGCTTCGCGGTGTTTCGCATCGAGCAGGACAACGTCGCGCAACTGGTCAGCGGCTGGGGCACCGAGGGCATCTACAAGCCGATCGAAGGCTCCACCACCAAAGGCTTCGAGGTCGAGGTGGCCGGCGAGCTGCGTGAGGGCTGGAACCTGTCCGCCGGCTACAGCTACAACCACACCCGGGACGCCAACAACGACTATGTCTACGGCTCGGTCCTGCAAACCACCGCGCCACAACAGGTGGCCCGACTGTTCACCACGTATCGCCTGTCCGGAGCCTGGGAACGCCTGACACTGGGGGGCGGGGTCAACTGGCAGAGCGACTTCTTCGGCAAGGTGTTCCAGCCCGATCCCAACGATCCGGTCAATGGCGGACACGATTCACGCATCACCCAGGACAGCTACTACCTGGTGGATGCCATGGCCCGCTACCAGTTCAACTCGCACCTGAGCTCGACCCTGAATGTGAAGAACCTGTTCGACAAGCAGTACTACACGGGCCTGGGCAACTTCGGCACCGGTTTCTACGGTGAACCCCGCAGCCTGCAACTGACCACCCGCTGGGACTTCTGAGGCCGCGCCCGACAGCCGATCTGCGGTGCACCGCCCCTGTGCCGGGTTGACTACGCTTGTTCCAGCGTGATCAACCCGCAGAGGACCGACACCATGCCGCGCATTCAAACCCTCACCCCCTGCCTGTGGTTCAACCACCAGGCGCAGATGATCTGCGCCCCCGACCCAAGCCGCTCGCAACGGATGATGCAGGCCCTGCCGGGGATAAAAAACTGGATATCGACCCACTGCAACGGGCCTTTGACGGCAAGAGCTAATACACTCAGCGCCAGCTCCCGCTGATGGAACCTTCAGGATGAAACCTGCCCTGCCCCCCGACCAGGCGCCGCAGTTCTGGCGCGATCCGGCCTTGCCGTTCATCGAGGCCCGCACCATCGCCGATGGCCGCAAGGTCTGCTACAGCCGCCACGCCCATGAACAGTTTTCCATCGGCAGTATCACCGCCGGCCAGAGCACCTACCTCAGCGAGCAATCCCGCTGGCGGGTCAGCGCCGGCACCGTGGTGCTGATGAACCCCGGGGTGGTGCATGCCTGCAATCCCATCGACGACCTGCCCTGGTCCTACCGCATGCTGTACGTCGATACGCCCTGGCTCACCGCCCTGCAGCACGACCTGGGCTTCAGCCCGGAGCTGGACTTTCGTCCGTTCAGCGCAACCCACAGCCAGGACCCCCAGCTGTTTGCCGAGTTTGAACAGCTGTACCTGACCCTGGTGGACCCCGACGCCGAGCCCCTGCACAAGCACAGCTGTGCAGTGATCTTCTTCAGCGACCTGCAGCAACGCCTGAACCCCGCCGAGCGGCCGCCACGGGTCAGCAATGCAAAGCTGCTGCAAGCGGCGCAGTACATCCGTCAGCACTGCACCCAAGCCCTGGGACTGGAGGATATCTGCCGGGTCGCCGAGCTTTCCCCGTCCTACCTGATCCGCGCCTTCAAGCAGCAATTCGGCATGCCGCCCCACGCCTTTCTGGTCAACCAGCGGGTGCAGTTCGCCCAGGCCCGCCTGCGCAGCGGCGCACCCATCGCCGAAGTGGCGCTGGAGGCCGGTTTTGCCGATCAGGCGCATTTCCAGCGGGCCTTCAAACAGCATCTGGCGGCCACTCCAGGTCAATACCGCGGCCAACGCTAGACCCACAGATAGACCGCACTGGCGGCCAGCAGCGCGGCCATGCTGCGGTTGAACAGACGCATTTGCGCCGGGTTGCTCAGGTAATGCCGCAAGCAACTGCCGGCATAGGCCCAGCAGGCAATCGACAGGTAGCAGATCAGCAAATACAACCCGGCGAACAACCACACCAGGCCCAGGTCCCCGTCGGCGGCGAAGGCGCCCATGCCCGCCACGCAGGCCAGCCAGGCCTTGGGGTTGAGCCACTGCATCAGCGCGCCGTACCAGGCCGACGGCGCCCGGGCTGCAGCGTCGGTATCCAGGCGACCATCGTCCCGGGCCAGCTTCCAGGCCATGTACAACAGGAAGGCCACACCGAATAGGCGAATGCCCTGGGTCAACAGCGGCCACTGGCGCAACAGTTCATGCAACCCCAGGCCGATCAGCACCAGCAACAGGACAAAACCCAGGGTGGCCCCGGCCACGTGGCGCAAACTGGCCCTGAAGCCAAACCGCGCGCCACTGCCCAGGGCCACGATATTCACCGGCCCCGGGGTGATAGACGCGGCCAGGGCAAAGGCCGCCATGGAAAACACTACGCTCATTGCTTGCCTCTCTTGTCTTGGTCGGAACAACCGCGGGACAAGTTAGGCCAAGGCACACCGCCGGTATTGAAGAAAACTGCCCTCGCACGATGATCTCCACCCGTTGCTCGCCGACCCGGGTCAGCGCTGTCAGGTAATTGTCCAGGCCGCTGCCTTGGGGTAGGGATACATGGCGAACATGGGCCACGTCACATACCACCGACAGCCCCCCTGCCCTGATCAACTGGATCAATTGGCGATTAGATGAAAGTTGCTGATTGCCGTTGGCGATCAACTGTTGAAACGGGTCACCAAGGCATTAAGTTCATGAGCGGTAGATTCCAGATCACCGCCTACCGAGCAAGAGTGCACAGCGATGTCGGCGTTCTGGTCCGAGACCCGGGCAATATTGGTGATCTGCTCGGATATTTCCTCGGCCACATGGGCTTGCTGCTCCGACGCGGCAGCCATTTGCTGGCTCATCTGGTGAATGCGCTCCACCGCCGAGTTGATGCCATTCAGGGCTTCCTGGGTGCTGATCACCTGGGCCACGCCGGAACGCGCCTCGATGCTGCCCTGGCGTGCCACCTCCACAGCCTGGGTGGCCACTTCCTGCAAGGTGATGATGATGCGCTGGATGCTCTGGGTGGACTCCTGGGTCTTGGAGGCCAGGGCCCGTACCTCGTCGGCTAGGCCTTCCACAGAGTGGCTGACCGCATCCACGGTGTCCGCCAGTTTCTCGATCACCACCCGGGTTTCCGGGCTTCCTGGGAACCCACCTGGGTCAGGTTGTTGACCTGATCGGCGGCCGAGGCAGTGTCGTGGATATGCACCGAGACTTCGGAAATCGACGAGGCCATCTGGTTCATGGCCGTTTACCCGCAGAACTTCCCTGAGCCAAGTGAATTAGTGCCAATGGCCAGTATCGATCCAGTCGGCCCAAGTCTAGGTTCGAGCATTAATCAAGGTGTGAAAAAATCATCAAGCCACTCAACTTGAACGGCCCGAATTAAAGACTTTCATGACTTACATCAACATTTACCTCAACAATAGAAAGCTAGCTTTCTAGTTATTGAGAAGTATTATTTCCAGCATACTCAGCGCCGTAGAAAACGCCTTGTTGCGAACATGGGGCACACATTCGTTGAAGCGTTCATGCACCCATTAATCAACTGCAGATCCCCTTTCTCCGCCACCCGCTGCGCCTCGGACTGATCGGGGCTGGAGTCGCCCTTGATGGACCAGCTTGAACTGCGCCCGGCCGCTCGCGACGACTGGCCCTGTCTGGAAAACCTCATGCAGTTCTATCTCTATGAACTCAGTCAGTGGCTGCCACTCAAGCTTGCAGCCCAGGGGCTGTACGCCATCCAGGCCCTGGACGACTATTGGCGCCACCCAGCCACTCATCCCTGGCTGATCCTGGTGGCAGGGGAACTGGCCGGCTTTACCGTCGTCGACCAGCAACGCTGCGACAGCGATGCCCGGTATAACCTCGGCTACCTGTTCATCGCTCGACGACTTCGCCGCCTGGGCATCGGTCGACAGGTGACACAACAGCTGTTCGAGCACTACAAGGGGCCTTGGCAGGTGGTGCACTTCAGCGCCAACCTGCCCGCCCGGGATTTTTGGCAGGCCATGCTCCCGGGGCAAAACCCGACGCCGATCATCGCCCAAGGCTATCCCGCCAGCCTGTACCGTTGGCCAGACTGAACCGGCACCAAGAGCAAGCGGTGTTTTGTGCCGGATGCGCCCGGCTCGCGGCTTTGAGGGCCGTGCCCTGACAGCAATGGCAAAGTCCGGGCCGATCACCTACCTTCTCCGGGGCCACCCGCACAGGCATGGCCACCACGTGCCGCCTGGCGCTCCACTTCCTCTGAAGCAAAGAGCCTTGTCCATGTCGTCGTCCACCACCCGCACCACGCGCCTGCTGTTACGTCCACCGACCCTCGCCGACCTGCCACAGGCCTGCGCCATCCACGGCAACCCGCAGACCCACCGTTTCAACCCCAACGGCCCCGACAGCGCCGAAGCCACCAGCGACCGGCTGCACAGCTGGATTGCCCATTGGCAGCAGTACGGTTTCGGCTACTGGGCGATCGCCCGACTGGATGCCCCGCAACAGATCATCGGCTTCGGCGGCCTCATGCGGGCGCACTTCGGGCATGAAGCCGGGCTGAACCTGTACTTTCGCTTCATCCCCGAAGCCTGGGGCCAGGGTTTCGCCAACGAAATGGCCCAGGCGGCCCTGCAACTGGCCTTCAGCGAACTGCTGGCGCCCCGAGTCACCGGCCTGGTGCGGCCCGACAACCTGCCGTCCAGGCGGGCCCTGGAACGGCTGGGGATGACGGTGGACGGTGAGCTGGAGGATTTTCCCGGACAGCCACCGAGCCTGCTGTACCGGCTCAGCGCCCAGGATCACAGCACCCTGGCGGGTCATGAAGCGCCAGCACCGAGGATTGACAAACCCCGCGCCGGCTTTTAAAACTGTGCGCCTGATTTCAGAGTCTGGCTGAACCATGTCCCAAGCCCTTACCCTCGATTCTCGCGCCATTGGCCTGTTGGCCAAGGCCGGAGCCTGGGTGGCTTGCAACTCTAAATCGAAGAAACAGTCGCTCATGTGACCGGGGCGCTGTGTCCCGTCAGATGAGCTGACAGGACATCAAGCGCTACGGACACCCTCCCCCTGCTTAACGCCCTTCTACTCTTCTGACGACGACCCGACGGTCAACCATCAGGAGAACACGCATGTCATCGTTTCAAGGTATCTGGGTCCCTATCGTCACGCCTTTTCACAACGGCGCCATCGACTTTGCCGCCCTGCGGCGCCTGAGCGCCCATCTGCTGGAAAGCGGTGTGGCCGGGCTGGTGGTCTGCGGCACCACCGGCGAAGCCGCGGCCCTGGACAAGGATGAGCAACTGGCGGTACTCGACGCCGTGCTCGAACAGGCGCCCGCCGGGCGGGTCATCATGGGCCTGGCGGGCAACAACCTGAAATCGCTGCTGAGCCTGCAAACGGAGATCCTCAAGCGCCCGGTGGCAGCCCTGCTGGTGCCTGCGCCCTATTACATCCGGCCCTCCCAGGCGGCCTTGGAAAGCTTCTTCCACAGCGTCGCCGACGCCTCCAGCGTGCCGCTGATTGTCTACGACATTCCCTACCGCACCGGGGTCAGCCTGGACAAGGCCACCTTGCTCAACATCGTCCGCCACCCGCGGATCGCAGCGGTGAAGGATTGCGGCGGCAACCTGGAGAAGACCCTGGCGCTGCTGGCCAGTGGCACGGTGCAAGTGTTGTGCGGTGAGGACCTGCAACTGTTCAGCGCCCTGTGCCTGGGGGCCAGCGGAGCCATCGCGGCGGCAGCGCATATACGTCCGGAGCTGTTCGTGCAATTGCAGCGACAGGTCCAGGACCAGCAACTGGACGCTGCCAGGACCACCTTCCGGCAACTGGTGCCGTTGATTCAAGCGCTGTTCGCCGAGCCCAATCCGGCGCCCGTGAAAGCCTTGCTGGCCCATCAGGGGCTGATCGAGCCTCAACTGCGGGCACCCATGCAGGATTGCAGCGCGGCCACCGCGACACACCTGCAAACCCTGCTGGCCGGCTTGCCTTGACTACGGATCATCGGAATTGCCGTGCCTGCGGCCCGTAGGAGCGGGGGTACGACAATCTCGATGCCCCGTCGGCGCCGATCGCGGCGGCGCGCGGACGCTCTCAGCGGATCGGCGGGATGCGGATCTGGCCGGCGCGGCACTGGTTTTTCACGCCCTTGCCGCAAGGGCCAAAATCCAGGTCCTTGGTCAGGCAGACCCGGACTTCGGAAAGCTCGGGGCCGCTGCAGAGAATGGCGATGCCATTTTCGGCGATCCCCGGGTTGCTCTGGCGAAACTGCTGGGCAATCTGTGTGGCTTCCAAGTAACGCACCGTGGTCGAAGGCTGCAGCGTTTCAGGTATCTGCACCGTCGCCAGGGCCTTGTCCGCCGCGTCCAGGTAACCCATGCCCCCCAGGCCACTGCAGGTGCCGTGCTTGGTCCATTCGTGGTTCATCAGTTTGGCGGTGGGGAACAGGGTCAGGCCCTTGGCACGCTCCTGCTGGGTCAGCGGGGTCAAGGGCGGGCAGGACTCGGGCCAGCCGCCCTTGGCGTATTGCGGCCACAGCCCGTGGAGGACAAACCCATAGCCCTTGCCCGAGCACTGTTCGTTCTCCGGATGCATCAGGCAGAAGGTCGGTGACCAGGACAGGGTCAGCAGGTAGTAGTCGAACGTGCCCGCCACCGAGTCCCGTTGCTGTTTGGGCTGACGTGCGTCGCTGATGCCCACCATCCCCAGGGTCAGCACCAGGGCCGCCATCAGGGCAAAAAACTTTCTCATCGTTACCTCTCCTTGGGGAATCGGATCGTCCTGGCCCCGCCATCGGGGTGGAACTGCCGGAACGCAGCTTCACCTTCTTGGCATGCCGGGGTTGCAGGAACATGACATTCGCCGCGCCGTGCCCCGGCAACACCGGTCAGGCGCAGCGGCATTGAGCGACTAGAGTGCCGGGCTGTCACTGCGGCGGTACAGGCCCACACCCACCGCCAATATCGCCAGCATGCCCGCACAGCTGCGATTGACCCAGCCCATGACCCGCGCGGAAAAGCTCGCCATGGCGCGACGGCCACCAAAGGCGTACAGGCTCATCATCAGGCAGTCCACCAGGGCGCTGACCAGGGCCAGAATCAGGTACTGCTCGGCCACCGGCTGGTCGGGGCGCACGAACTGCGGCACGAAGGCCGAGAAGAACAGCAAGCCCTTGGGATTGGACAAGCCCACCAGCAAGGCCCGGCGGAACGCCGAGCGACCGCTGGCCGAGGCGCCATCAAGCCGGTTCGTCAGGGCCTGGGTCGGCGCCCGCCACAAGCCCCAGGCCAGATACAGCAAATAGACCGCGCCGCAGGTCTTGACCACCACGAACAACGACTCCGAGGCCTGCAGCAAGGCCCCCAGGCCACAACCCACGGCACCGATCAGCAGCAGGTCGGACAGCGCCGCACCGGCGATCCCGCAGCCGGCCACCCGCATCCCGTGGACCGCGCCGTTGTTCAGGGCCAGCAGCATCGAGGGCCCGGGAGTGATCATCACCGCGCTGACGGTGACGATGTAGAGAAACAGTGTTGCCGCATCCATCGTGGTACTCCTGAAAAATCCACCGCGCCGCGTAACGAACCGGGGGCCTGCACCCACCCGCAACCCAAGGTCTGCGGCGCGCAGTGCGAAAGATGACGGAACAACCAGGCACAGATCAAGGGCGGCGATCAGCGCTCGATGCCCGGGGACGCCACCTCGACGTCAGGCACGCTGACAAAGATGCTGTAGTGCCCCCCTTCCATGGCTTCAAAGGCGATCAGTTTCTGGACCAGCGGTTCGCTGATCACCTTGCCGGCATTGAGCAACAGCATGCCGTTGTCAGCATTGAGGTTGCGCCGCAGGACCATCCCCGCCTGCAACTCGCGGGTGCCCAGCACCCGGACCGTCGGATCATCGACAGTCACGTCATTGAGGTAGGCGGCACAGACCTGGACAAAGCCTTCCACCATGTTCGGGTCATAGAGGCGGCCGGCGTATTTGCGAATGAACAGCAAGGCTTCGTCGCTGTTCATGCGCCGCTCCAGAATCAACCCGCACTGCAACTCGATAAAGTCCACTGCCAGCTTCAATAGCCGGGAACCCCAGGGAATCGCCTCGCCCCGCAGATGCTGGGGAAAGCCGCTGCCATCCCAGCGTTCCTGATGGTGGAGGATCAGCCGCGCCGCATCCTGCATCGGCTCCAGCGTCATCAGCAGCGACTCGCTCTGCGAGGGATAGGCCCGGTAGCGCTCATGGTCGGTGTGCCGCAACAGGTCCGACGGGGCGCCCAGCATGGCGTCGCTCCAGCTCAGCTTGCCGATGTTGTACAAGGCGGCGGCCATGGTCAGGTCGCGGCTGGAGGCTTCGTCGAGGCCATGGCTTGCGCAACAGGCGCGGATCAGCTCGATGATCTTGCGGTTGGTCTGCTTGTCCGCCGGCAGGCGCAGGTTGGCCAGCAGCGAGAACACCTCGGTGCCGGTCACATAACTGTGCTTGAGCTCCTCATAGGCCAGGTCCAGCATGTCGGCGGTCTGTTGCAACTCGGAGGTACGGGAGGCAACGCGCTTTTCCAAATCGGCATTGCTCGCCTTGAGCTGGCGGTTCTGTGCCAGCACCAGTTGCTGCAGGCGCTTGAGCTCCCGTTCGGCATGCTGGTGATCCAGGGTCTGGCGCAGGATCAGCAGCAACTCTTCGTCGTTCCAGGGTTTGCTCAGGTACTGGTGGATCTGCCCCTCGTTGACGGCCTTGATGATGGTGCTCAGGTCGGCGTAGCCGGTGAGCAGGATCCTGCGGGTGGCCGGGTAGCCCTCGCGCACCCGGGCCAGCAAGGTGGCGCCGTCCATAGTGGGCATGCGCGCATCGCTCATCACCAGGTCAACGGGACGCTGGGCCAGGATCTCCAGGGCCCTGGCACCGCTGTCCGCCACCAGCACTTCATAGGGCTGGCTGCGCAACAGGCGCCGCAAGCTGTTGAGAATCGATTCTTCGTCATCCACCAACAGCAGGCATGGACGCTGACCTGGCTCGGCGGGCTGCGACTCTTCCATGATGGTTCTCCCTGTCCTGCATCTCGTTCCCCGGACAGCACGGCCAGGCAACCGCCCAACTGCGCTGCAGCCCAGACAATCCTAGCTATTTTTTTCATTTGCACCCGGGGATATCCGTCGAAAAAAACCTCTTACGCCGCGTTTTCCAGTGACTATGCTCACAGCGTTGGACGCACGCTCAGAACACTAGGGAAAGTCAATGAACGCTGGCTGCGACGCACAGACAAGTTCGCAAGATCCCTCGGAGTCGCCGTCTGCGCGCGTCAACCGGCGGGTGCTGATTGTGGATGACAGCCTCTCCATTCACGAAGACTTCCACAAGATCCTCATGCCCTCACAGAGCCTGGCCCTGAGCCGGGCCGAAGAACAGTTGTTCGGCAGCGTCAACGTCCGCCCCCCCCTGGAGTTCAATCTGGATTCGGCGTTCCAGGGTCGCGAGGCCCTGGCCATGGTCGAGTCGGCCCTGGCCCGAGACATGCCCTATGCCATGGCCTTCATCGACATGCGCATGCCGCCGGGCTGGGATGGCCTGGAAACCATCGAGCAGTTGTGGAAGGTCGACCCGGACCTGCAGATCGCGCTGTGTACCGCCTATTCGGACTATTCGTGGGAAACCATGGCCGAGCGCCTGGCCTTCGGCGACCAGTTGCTGATCCTGAAAAAGCCCTTCGACAGCCTGGAGATCCGCCAGATGGCCAGTGCCCTGACCTGGAAATGGCAGATGGCCCGGGATGCGCGGCACAAGCTCGACGATCTGCAGCGCACCATCGAGGAGCGGGTCGCGGAACTGCTCAAGGTCTCCCACCTGCTGCACTACGACGCCCTTACCGGTCTGCCCTCCAGCACCTTGCTCGGCGATCGCCTGGGCCAGGCCATGGCCCGGGCCCGGCGTTATGGGCAACAACTGGCGGTGATGTTCCTCGGGCTGGACCGTTTCAAGCGGATCAACAATGCCCTGGGCTACCCGGCAGGCGACGAGCTGCTCAAGAGAATTGCCCACAGCCTGCAGCACGGCATGCGGGAATCGGACTCGGTGTTCCGCTACGGTTCCGACGAATTCGTGGTGCTGCTCCATGATCAGGAGCCACCGCCCCAGGTCCGTAGCGTCGCGGAAAAATTCCTGGCAACGGTGAGCCAGCCCCACGATGTGGCCGGGCACGACCTGCGGGTCACCGCCAGCCTGGGAATCAGCCTCTACCCCGAAGATGGCCAGGATGCCCTGAGCCTGATCAAGAAGGCCGAGATGGCCATGCGCAACAGCAAGGAGCAGGCACCGGGGGGCTACGGTTTCTTTACCGAAGACATGACCCACCGCGCCCGGGAACGACAACACCTGGAATCGGGCATTCGCCAGGCCCTGGAGCGCCAGGAGCTGTGTTTGCATTATCAGCCGAAAATCCACCTGGCCTCGGGCCAAGTGGTGGGCGCCGAAGCGCTGATTCGCTGGTTCAGCCCGCAACGGGGCTGGATCAGCCCCGCCCAGTTCATTCCTGTGGCCGAAGACAGCGGCCTGATCAACCGGATCAGCCAGTGGGTACTGGGCGAGGCTACCCGCCAGTCCCGTACCTGGCAGCAAGCGGGACTGGTGCCGATCCGCCTGTCGGTCAACCTTTCGGCCAGCGACTTCAGGCAACCGCAGTTGCTCCAGCAGTTGCAGGGCGCACTGCTGGACAGCGCCCTGGACCCAACCCTGCTGGAACTGGAAATCACCGAAGGGGTGCTGATGCAGAACGTCGAAGCCACCCTCGCCACCCTGCAAGCCATCAAAGCCCTGGGGGTAAGCCTGGCGGTGGACGATTTCGGCACCGGTTATTCCAGCCTCAGCTACCTGCGCAAGTTCCCGGTGGATGTGCTGAAGATCGACCAGTCCTTCATCCAGGGCCTGAGCAACGAACCCAAGGACGCCGCCCTGGTCAGTGCGATTATCCAGTTGGGACGCAACCTGAACCTGAACGTCATCGCCGAAGGGTTGGA
Source organism: Pseudomonas sp. JDS08PS003 (assembly GCF_045013505.1). NCBI lineage: Bacteria > Pseudomonadati > Pseudomonadota > Gammaproteobacteria > Pseudomonadales > Pseudomonadaceae > Pseudomonas > Pseudomonas sp. JDS08PS003. The sequence goes on along the minus strand of NZ_CP120724.1, from coordinate 3,203,454 downwards.
AACCCTGGAGCAACTGACGTTCCTCAAGCAACAGGGCTGCGAGGAAGGCCAGGGCTATTACTTCAGCAAGGCCCTGCCCGCCGAGGATTTTGCCCTCCTTCTGCGGGCCCAGGCGTCCCTGGCCCAGGTGACCGGTCATGACCACTGAACAGCCGCCAACGCCACACCGGCGCCGCCTGCACAGCCTCCTCGGCCTGCTGCTCTGGGCCCTGCTCGGTGTCGCCCCGCCGGCCTTCCCGGCGCCGCTGGACGAACCGCTCAAGCCCCTGCCTACAGTGCCCAACCTCGACCCCAAACGGGTGGAGTTGGGCCGTCGGCTGTTCAACGAACCGCGCCTGTCCCTGGACAACAGCCTCTCCTGCGCCAGCTGTCATCGGCTGGAACAGGGCGGGGCCGACGTGTTGGACAAGTCCCAGGGCATCAAGGGTCAGCTCACCCGGGTCAACACTCCTAGCGTGTTCAACGCTGCGCTGAACTTTCGCCAGTTCTGGGACGGTCGCGTCGACACCCTCCAGGCGCAGATCGACAACGTGGTGCAAAGCCCCATCGAAATGGGTAACAACTGGCCCAACCTGGTACGCACCCTGAACGACGACGCCGGCTACCGCCAGGCCTTCGGCGAGCTATACCCGGATGCCATCACTGCGGCCAACGTGCAGGACGCCCTGGCCAGTTATGAACGGACGCTGCTCAGTGCAGGCTCGCGCTTCGACCAGTACCTGCAAGGCAACACCGAGATCCTCAGCCAGGAAGAAAAGTACGGCTACCAGCGGTTCAAGGACTACGGCTGCATCGCCTGCCATCAAGGGGTCAATATCGGCGGCAACATGTTCCAGAAATTCGGCGTGATGAATGACTACTTTGCCGACCGGGGCAACCCCACCGACGCCGACCTGGGGCGCTTCCTGATCACCGGCGACGAGCAGGACCGCAACGTGTTCAAGGTCCCCAGCCTGCGCAATGTGGCGGTCACCGCTCCCTACTTCCATGACGGCTCGGCAAAGACCCTGGAGCAGGCGGTGGAAGTGATGTTCAAGTACCAGCTGGGCCGTACCCCCAACCCCCAGGACACCCGCCTGATCGTCAAGTTTCTCCAGACCCTCACCGGACAATGGCAGGGCAAGCCGTTATGAAGCTGCCCCGCCGCTTGCCCTCCACGGCCCTGACCCTGGTGGCCCTGTGCCTGGTCCTGGCGCTGGCGTTTCTCTACTTCAAGACGATGATCGGCCAGTCCGCGAACTTTGCCCTGTCCCGGGACCTGATCGGCCACATCAAGCAGTTGAACGCCCAATGGGAAACCGAGGTGCTCAAGGCGCGCATTGCCATTACCCACGACTACGATCCATTGGTGCTACCGGTGCAACAGATCAACCAGCTGTGGCGACGCTTCGACCAGCTCTCGCAACAGGGCCACAGCGACCCGGCAGCCTGGCAGGCCAGTCATCAGGCGTTCCTCGAGGCCTTCCAGGAAAAGGCCGGCCTGGTGGAGCGGTTCAAATCCCACAACTCGGTACTGCGCAATTCCCTGGCGTTCCTGCCCACCGCCGAGGACGACATCCAGCGCCGGCTGGCCAGCCTCGATGATCAAGAGCGGCTGGCGCAGCAGAACATTGCCATCGACACCTACGATCTGCTGCTCAGCAGCCTGGAGTTCGCCCAGGTCTCCAGCGACGACAAGGCCGCGGACATCCTGGTGGGGCTGAACAAACTGGCGGTCAACAAGGAACGCCTGCCCGAGGCCATGCACGAGCCGGTAGAGATCCTCAGCAACCACGTTTCGGTGATCCTGCGCGAGCAGCCGGTGGTCAATGACTTGCTGGAGCGGCTCACCTCGATCCCGGTGGCCGAACGCCTGGACGACATCACCCGCCTGCTCAACCGCGACCAACTCCAGTCCGACCTGCAGGACCAGAAGTCCCACCAGTACCTGCTGGCATTCTCGGTGCTGCTGGTGCTGTTGATCCTCTATCTGGCCATCCGCCTGATCAGCAGCTTTGCCGTCATCCGCCGGGTCAACACCGCCCTGCAGAGCGCCAATGAACACCTGGAGCAGCGGGTCGAGGAACGCACCCGGGAACTCAAGGAGGCCCAGAGCGAGTTGCTGGACACCGCGCGCCAGGCCGGCATGGCGGAAATCGCCACCAACGTCCTGCACAACGTCGGCAACGTGCTCAACAGCGTGAACATCTCCAGCGAGATCCTCAGTCGCACACTACGCTCCAGCAGGGCTCAGGGTCTGGGCAAGGCGATGCAGTTGATCAACCAGCACGCGGACGATCTCGGGCGTTTTCTCAGTGAAGACGAAAAGGGCAAGTTGCTCCCCGGCTACCTCAACCAACTGGTGGAAGCCATCGCCGGTGAGCAACAGGGCATGAGCGAGGAACTGGCCCAGCTCGGCCGCAGTGTCGACCACATCAAGGAAATCGTCGCCACCCAGCAGTCCTACGCCGGGGCCTCGCGGCTGATCGAGCCCTTGCGGGTCAGCGAACTGATCGAGGACGCCCTGCGCATGAACTCCGGCGCCCTGGCCCGGCATCAGGTCACGGTGGTCAAGGACTACACCGACGTACCACCGGTCATGGGCGACAAGCACCGCATGCTGCTGATCCTGATCAACCTGATCAGCAACGCCAAGTACGCCATGTCCGATCTCGACGAGCACTCCCGGACCCTGACCTTGAGTGCCCATGTGATCGATGACCGGACCTTGCGCATTCAGGTCCAGGACCGCGGCGAAGGCATTGCCGCCGAGAACCTGACGCGGATCTTTGCCCACGGTTTCACTACCCGCAAGGAAGGGCACGGCTTCGGCCTGCACAGTTGCGCCCTGGCCGCCATGGAAATGAACGGACAGCTCAGCGTGCACAGTGACGGACCGGGACTGGGAGCGACCTTTACCCTGGACATACCGCTGATCAGCGCCGAGGGCCAATGATGGACGAGCTGAGCAACCGCCGAATTCTGCTGATCGACGATACCCCATCGATCCACGATGACTTTCGCAAGATCCTCACCCCGCCCCCGGCGGACGACAACCACCTGGATGACCTCGAGGCGCAGTTGTTCGGCGCCCAGGCCAAGCCCCGGCAACAGCCCTTTGAACTGGACTCGGCCTACGGCGGCCAGGAAGGCTTGAGCAAAGTCTGCCAGGCACTGGAACAGCAACGCCCCTATGCCCTGGCCTTCGTCGACATGCGCATGCCCCAGGGCTGGGACGGGGCCCAGACCATCGAGCGCCTCTGGCAAGAGGACCCACGCCTGCAAGTGGTGGTGTGCACCGCCTACTCCGACTATTCCTGGGAGGACCTGCTGGAGCGCCTGCAAGGCCACAACCGCCTGCTGATCCTGAAGAAGCCCTTCGACAATATCGAAGTCCAGCAGATGGCCAGCACCCTCACCAGCAAGTGGGAGATGACCGCCCGCGCGCTGTTGCAGATGCACCATCTGGAGGAACTGGTGGAACAGCGCACCGAGGACCTGAGACAGACCGGGGCAGCCCTGCAACAGGAAATCGACGAGCGCAAGCAACTGGAGAACCAGCTGGTGCAATCGGAGAAGCTGGCCTCCCTCGGGCAACTGGCGGCCGGGGTCGCCCACGAGATCAACAACCCCATCGGCTTCGTGGCCTCCAACCTCGGCAGCCTGGCGGGTTACCTGGAGCAGATCGGCCAGATGCTCACCGCCTATCGCCAGAGTGAAGAGGCCATCGCCGCGCCGGAGTTGCGCAAGCGCCTGCAAAGCCTGCGGGAAAGCATCGACCTGGACTTTCTCCAGGAGGACATCCCGTTGCTGATCAAAGAATCCAAGGACGGCATCGGTCGAGTCGAGCAGATCGTCAAGGACCTGAAGAACTTCTCCCGGGTCGACAGTGACCAGCAATGGCAGATGGCGGACCTGCAGCAGGGCATCGACTCGACCCTGAACATCGTCGCCAACGAGCTCAAGTACAAGGCCGACCTGATCAAGCACTATCAGCCGTTGCCAGAGATCGAGTGCCTGCCCTCCCAGCTCAATCAGGTGGTGATGAACCTGGTGGTCAATGCCGCCCAGGCCATAGGCCCCGAACGCGGCACCATCACCCTGAGCAACGGCGTGGAAGGCGATCGGGTGTGGCTGGAAGTCACCGACAGTGGCTGCGGCATCGACGAGCAGCACCTGCAGAAGATCTTCGACCCCTTTTTCACCACCAAGCCGGTGGGCCAGGGCACCGGACTGGGCCTGTCGCTGTCCTACGGGATCGTCCAGAAACACGGCGGACAGATCAGTGTCCGCAGCCAGTTGGGCGTGGGCAGCACCTTTCGCGTGGAGCTGCCGATCCGTCAGGCTCCCCATCGACCGGACCCGGCCTGAACCGGGCACGCCCGCGCCCTTCCCTCACCCGCCCACAGGACCTTGCCATGAGCCGCCCCAACGACCCGATCAAACAGGGCAAGGACGCACGCAAGCACTGCCCCCGCAACAGCCACAGCGCCCCCGGCCAGATCAAGCGCGACCCCCTGCCGCTGATCGAGGCCTCGAGCCAGGGCCGGGTCCAGTCCCTGGTGGCGCTGCGCTACGGCCGTATGCTGGTGTCGCCCTTCACTTTCTATCGCGGCAACGCTCTGCTCCAGGCCCATGACCTGGCCACCACCCCGGACATGGGCCTGCGCTCGACCATCTGCGGCGACTGCCACCTGATGAACTTCGGCGGCTTCGCCACGCCGGAGCGCAATCTGCTATTCAGCGTCAACGACTTCGACGAGGTCCACCCCGGCCCCTGGGAATGGGACCTGAAGCGCCTGGTGGCCAGTTTCCTGATTGCCGCCCGGGACCTGCGCCATGGTGCAGCGGTGGAGGAAAGCGTCTGTCGCGAGCTGGTGGGGGCCTATCAACGGAGCATGGCCACCTGCGCCGAGCAAAGCGCCCTGGAGATCTGGTACGACGCCCTGACCTACGAAGACCTGCTGCATCAGGCCCGGGCCAACAGCGCCACCCTGGAGCACGTGCAACGGGCCATGGACAAGGCCGAGCGCCGTACCCACGCCCATCTGCTGCCCAAGATCAGCGAACGCGATGCCCAGGGGCGCTTGCTGATCCGTGACGATCTGCCGGAGATCTTCCACCTGCACAACACCACCAGCCTGCTGGACCCGGACGACGACTGGATGCGCCTGGAAGACTGGCGACCGCTGTACGACACCTTCATGGCCGACTATCGCGGCACCTTGCAGGCCGACCGGCGTAACCTGCTGGCGCGCTTCACCCCCTGCGACCTGGCCTTCAAAGTGGTGGGCGTGGGCAGCGTCGGCACCCGCTGCCTGGTGGCGCTGCTCACCGACAACCAGCAGCGACCGCTGTTCCTGCAGTTCAAGGAAGCCCGCCGCTCGGTGCTTGCCGACTATGTGCGGGTGCGCTCGCGACCGCGGCACAACGGCCAGCGGGTGGTGGAAGGCCAGCGCCTGATGCAGTCCGCCAGCGACCTGTTCCTGGGCTGGACCACCGGCCCCAACGGCCGCCATTTCTATGTGCGCCAACTGCGGGACATGAAAGTGTCGGCAGAGCTGGAAACCTTCGACGCCGAAACCTTCGCCGCCTACGCGCGGATCTGTGGCCGGGCCCTGGCCCGGGCCCACGCCAAGGCCTCGGGGCAAGCGGCACTGATCAGCGGCTACATCGGCAAGAGCCAGACCCTGGCCGAGGCGCTGTGGCACTACGCCCAGGCCTATGCCACGCAGAACGAACGGGACTTCGAGCGCTTCCAGCAGGCCTGCCGCAAGGGACGCTTGCAGGCCCGCTCGGAGGCGGATTTCGCCGCCGACCATCTGCCCTGAAACCCGGCCTCAGGTAATGGAACGGCTGGCCTGGGACTGTTCGGCGCAGAGCTTCACCCAGGCGTCGCTGTCCAGGGGCGGACTCAGGTGCGGCCCCTGGGCCTCATCGCACTGAATGTCATGCAGCGCCTTGATTTGCTCCGGGGTTTCCACGCCTTCGGCAATCACCTTCAGATTCAGGGCATGCCCCAGGTCGACGATGGCCTGGACGATCGAGCGCCCGGCCTGATTGCCGCCCAGTCCCGCCACCAGGCTGCTGTCGATCTTCAGGCCGTCCAGGGGAAAGGTCCGCAGGTACTGCAACGCCGAGTAGCCGCTGCCGAAATCGTCCATCAGCAGCTGCACCCCGAGGGACTTGAGCCCCTGCATGATCTCCAGCACCTGGCGACCGTCATCCAGCAATGCCTTGTCGGTCATTTCCAGCACCAGACGCGAGGGCGTCAGTCCGCTCTGGCCAAGCACGGTCCTGATTCTGGCCACCAGTTGCCCGCGCTGGAACTCGGTGGCCGACAGGTTAACCGCCAGCAGCAGGCGCTCGGGCCAGGCCCGGGCCGCGCGGCAAGCGGCGTGCAGCACCCAGTTGCTCAATGGCAGGATCAGCCCGGTGTCCTCGGCGATCGGCGTGAACACCTCGGGACCCAGCAGCCCACGCTGGGGATGCTGCCAGCGCACCACCGCCTCGGCCCCCACCAGTTGCCCGTCCGCCAGCCGATAGCGCGGCTGGAACTGCAACAGCAACTGATCCTGTTCAATGGCGTGACGCAGGTCGCGCTCCAGGCCGCGGCGCTCGATGATCCGCACATTCATGTCGCTGGCATAGAAACGCCAGGTACTGCGCCCCGCCGCCTTGGCCTCATACAGGGCGATGTCGGCAAAACGCAGCAGCTCCTCCGCCAGACTGGCATCAACCGGTGCCCGGGCAATGCCGATGCTGGCGCTGATGAAGACTTCATGCTCGGCAATGTAGAACGGCTCTTCGATCCGCCCGATCAGGCGCCGGCACAGGCCTTCGATCTCGGTTCGGGCGACCTGCCCCGGGACCACCAGGACAAACTCGTCGCCCCCGACCCGGGCCACCAGATCCTCCCCCCGCAGGCATTGGGCCAGGCGCTGGGACACCTCATGCAGCACCTGATCGCCCGCCGCATGCCCCAGCAAGTCGTTCACCGGCTTGAAGCGATCGAGGTCGACGCTGAGCATCAGCAAGGGCTCCTGCAAGGTCGGCAGGGCCAACAGCTTGCCTTCGAGAAACTCCTGCATGCGCGTACGGTTGGCCAGCCCGGTGAGGGCATCGTGCTGGGACAGGTACTCGATGCGGCGCCTTGCGGCGACCTCCTCGGTGATGTCGCTGGCGGTGCCCCGGAACCCCCCGGCGGCCATGGCCCGCACCGAAAGGCGACAGATCCGCGGCTGCCGGTGGCCATCCAGGTAGGCGCATTGCACGATTGCCTGGGAGCGCCGTTCCGGAGCCGCCAGCCAGTTGCGCAGTGACCCCTGCTCGGAGCTCAGCAGCTCATTCATCGGCCGCCCCAGCGCGGCTTCCCGGGGCAGCCCGGTGACCGCCTCGAAACGCTCGGACAGGTAGGTGAAACGCAACTGCGGGTCCACCTCCCAGATCCAGTCGGACGCCGCTTCGGCGACATCGCGAAAGCGTTCCTCACTGGCCTGCAAGGCGCTGCGACTGAGCCGCAGGGCCTGGACCTGATCGTCCATGACCCGGGCCGCCGCCCCGGCCCGGCGCAACAGGAAGCCGGCCATGATGCCCGCCAGCACGCCCGCCAGCAGCAGCAACGGCATCACCAGCACCAGCAACTGATGCCCCGGGCGCGTCGGTTGCCATTGCAGGATTCCGGCGCCATCGGGCAGGGTCAGGGACGGCAGTACAACGGCCTGTCCGGCGCCGGCCACCTGCAACTGTTCGATGCCCAGCCCCTGGCCCAGGGCCTGCAGCCGCGACGGGTCCAGCCGCGCAACAAAGATCAGCACCGACTGCGGCCCGCTGTCGGCGCGCACTTGCGGGTCATTGCCCGGGCTCAACAGGTCGGCGACCACCAGCGCCGGCGTCCCGGCGATGGAGTGGTAATGACTGATGGCCTTGCCGCCGGCCGCCCGGCGCACCTCGTCCACCAGAGGCGCCAACTGCTCCCCCAGCCAATCCCGGGCATCCATCGACTCCAATCGCCCAGCCACCAGCGAATACACGGTTAAACCTGCCGGATTGATCACGAACACGCCGTCAAAACCCAGATCGTGGTACAGGGTCGGACCGAAGTTCTGCCGGGTGAAGGCCCAGTCGAGGTCGACCTGCAGGTGCAGGTGCTGGTAGGCGTCGCCCCACAGGGCATAGTCCTTGAGCGTGGTGCGGGCGTTGCTGTCCAGCGATTGCAGTGCCTTGTCGATATCCAGACGGTTGTGCTGTTCGGCGGCAAGGTTCTGGTCGAGGGCGATGTATACCAGCAGCACGCCGGTGAAGAGGAACAGCGCCAGCAGCAGCCCCGAGCATCCCAGCAGGGTGGCACGGGTCAGCGCCTGATTGGAGGTGCTGCGCCCTTGAGAAGGATCGAGACCGGGATTTTCCATATTGCTCCAGGCGCCATGGCGACAAACTGACCGATGAGGCCCTGCCCCACGCAGTCCTTGACGAAGCTCGCGCTTGCCTATTGACGATAGACAGTATTTTCCCGCCGGGCCTGAAAAAGCCCGGTGCCGGAGGGCTGCGGGTGTATTGAGGGGGATGGGTGAGAGATTGGGAGCAGGTGCCGTGCTGGCGCTGACGGCCACCGCGAGCGAGCGATCCGACCACCCGCGCCCCCCAATCGCGGCCGGGATCAGTCCCGGAGCGCGCTTGGCGTCACAGGCGGCAATTGCTCCACCCGGTGATAGATGCTCAGGCCCAGTCGCTGGCCGATCTGCACCATCGCATCGCAGCCCGCCGAGGCCCCGCCAATGCGCAGTACCGCATCGCAGCGTTCCAGCAGGCGTTCGGCATAGGCGTGGAACTGCGCGTTGTAGACCTCATCGCCCACCGCCTGGGACCCCGCCAGCCGGGTCATGGGCAATGCCACCCACTCCCCCAGCACCGGGAAATGCCCTGCCGCCAGCACCTGGGCGGCGCAGCGTTCCATGGCCTCGACATTGCGCGCCAGCAGCGCCGGGTCGTCGCCGGTGCCGGAGCGGTAAGGACCGGCCACCAGCACCATCAGGCTGCGGGGCTTGAGCACATGCAGCTGCAGGTACTGCAGGAGCATGATGGTCTTGCCGTCGGCGATTTCGCCGCTGTCGATCATACCCAGGGCCTGGTCGATATCCAGTTCCAGGACCTCGATGTCCTCGCCTTCGTGCTCCAGGCCGCCACCTTCATCGATGCGGTCTTGCGCCTGGTAATGGCCGATGAAGAAATGCACCCGTTCGGTCACCGAGCCCGGACTCATGAAGGCGTCGAAGACCTTCTGCACCTCGCCCACCCGGCAACCGGTTTCCTCTTGCGCTTCCTGACGGATGCGCACCTCCGGGCTGGCGTTGTCCAACAGGCCGGCGGCGGTCTCGATCAGGTAGCCGCTGTGGTCGTTGACGAACGCCGGCATGCGGAACTGCCGGGTCAGCAGCACCGTGCGCCGCTCCAGGTTGTACAGCAGGATCGTCGCGCCATTACCGCGGTCATAGACCTCGCGCTCCTGGGCCTGCCAGCTGCCATCGCGGCGGCGCAGTTCGAAGCTGTATTTCTTCAGCACGTACCAGTTGTCGGAGAGGGTCTTTTCGGCGGTGATGCGGATCTTTTCCTCGCTCATGGCTGCTCCTGAGTGTGTGGGCCGGCGGGGCGAAACCCCGACAATTGTTCCAGCAACTGCGCGCGGTAGGCCGGGGTCAGGGCAAACCCGCCCGCCGCCTGGCGTATATGACCGTCCGCCAGGCGCGCGCGAAACCAGTCGCGGATAAAATCCGGGGCGTAGCCGCCAGTGCCGAAGCCCTTGGCGAAGGCGATCATGTCCTGATAGACCTCCAGGTAGGCCTCTTTGTTGGGCACCGGGTGGCGGTTCTGGTACAGCCAGAACTGCAGGTCGTACAGCAGGTGCGACAGCGGGTCGGCGTGCAACGCAAAGTAGCGCTTGTCCTGGACGATGCGCAGGGCGATCTGGCGGATCAGCGGCCCCAGGTCAGGCACGTCCGGGAAGTGCTCAAGCAGCTCCTTCAGCAGCGGCGAGAACGGCGCGCTGGCCACCGTGTCCAGGTCGTCGAGGTAATCCTGCTCGGAGGTGTCATACACCTCCCAGGACACCAAGCCGCGGACAAAGGCCTCGAAGTTCGGCGCCAGGACAGTCACCTCGTAGTCGCCCTCCTGGTCCACGTGCACCACCCGGGGTTCACCCTCGGGGCCGCACTCGCGGTAGTCCAGGGCGATCATGTCATGCCCGGCGGACGGGCAATCGCAGATGTACACCCCCAAGTCCGGGTAGCCCCATTCCTCGATCATGAAGCGGCTGCCCAGGCCACCGCCCAGGGAGTAGTCACCGTCGCAGCCGATGCTCAGGAAGCTGTCGATCGCGCAGTGGTCCTCGGCCCAGGAAGTACCCTGCTCCGTGGGAAAACAGCTGAGGTGCGGGCGGCCACCGTTGTAGCGATTCATGAAGGCCACATAGGACTGTGGCAGGCGATAGCCCAGTTGCGCCTGTAGCTCGGCGATCACTGCGGGGCTGGCGGCTGGCTGGTTGATCTTGCTGCTGGTGGCCCGGTCCCAGAACGTGTCCAGGTCGATATCGTGGGGAAAGTTGCTCATCCGATGCATCCGTTGCGGTTGAAAGTCGGCCTGGGCCGAAAGCGACCCAGGCTACCGCAATCTCCCGTCACAGCCACCAGCGCAGAAGAAAAAAGAAGCCCATGCTCAGCAGCATGCTGACCAGGGTATTGCGGGTGTAGATCACCAGCGCAATGGCCACCAGCGAACTCAGCAGGTAGGGGTTGTCCCAGTGCAGGTTCAACTGGTGATCGGGCATGAACACGATCGGCCCGCAGATCGCGGTGAGCATGCCCGGCACCGCGAAACCGAGGAACTGCCGGGCGTTACTGCTCAGGCGCAGCGGCAGGCGCGGCTCGAGAAACACGTAGCGATTGAGAAAGACCAACAGGCCCATGCCGAAGATGACTGCCCAGACCATCATGCTTGCCCCCGATACAGTTTGTTGCAGACAAAACCCGCGGCCATCCCCGCCAGGCCCGACAGCACCAGCGCCGAGCCCCACTGCCAGTAACTGAACAGCACCGAGCAGAACAACGACACCGCGACGCAGACCACGGTGGGCACATTGCGCACCAGCGGTGTGATCAGGGCGATGAAGGTGGCGGCGATGGAAAAGTCCAGGCCCAGGTGTTCCAGGCCAGGAATGCTCTTGCCCAGCACGATGCCCAGCAAGGTGAACAGGTTCCAGGCCACGTAGAAGGTCAGGCCCACCCCCAGGGCGTACCAGCGGTCGAACTGCTGCTTGTCGTGGGCACTGGTCAGGGCGAACAGCTCGTCGGTGAGCAAGAAGCCCAGGCCCACTCGCCAGCGACCCGGCAACGGGGAAATCACCGAGCGCATGCTCATGCCGTAGAGCAGGTGCTGGGACGTGAGCAGCAAGGTGGTCAAGAGGATCGAGAAGATCCCCGCCCCGCCCTTGAGCATGCCGATGGCCACCAGTTGCGCGGCACCGGCGAAGACGATGCTCGACAGCCCCTGGCCCTGCAACGGGGTGAGATTGGCCTCGATGGCCATGGAACCGGCCAGCAGTCCCCAGGGCGCGGTGGCCAGGGACAGCGGCATGATGGCGATGGCGCCGCGAATAAAGGCGGCACGGGGTAAGAGAACGCTGGACATAAAACCCTGCACACAGATAACGGACGCTGACTGTGCCATCTGCCGGCGCCCCTGGCTTGAACGATCTTGCGCAATTGCCCACCGCCCCGTGCAGGAGCTGGCTCCTACGGGAAATAGGGTGGCGCAAACGACAGCGCCCCTCACGAAGGAGGGGCGCTGGCTGATGCTACAAGCGGATTACAGCTGGATCAGGTTGCTGATCTTCACGTCCGGATCGACGTCGGCTTCGTAGTCGACACCTTCGATCTCGAAACCGAACAGGCGCAGGAACTCTTGCTTGTAACCGACGAAATCGGTCATCTCGTAGAGGTTCTCGCTGGTCACCTGGTCCCACAGCTGCTTGACCCGGTCCTGGACCGCCGGTTGCAGCTCTTTGTAGTCGGCGCGCAGGCGGCCTTCCTGGTCGATCACCGGCTCGCTGTTGTACAGGCTGTCCTTGTACAGGCCGTAGACCTGTTCGATGCAACCTTCGTGGCTGCCCTGCTCTTTCATCACCTTGAACAGCAGCGACAGGTACAGCGGCATGATCGGGATCGCCGAGCTGGCCTGGGTGACCACGGCCTTGAGCACCGACACCCGGGCGTCGCCGCCCAGGTCGGCCAGTTGCTCACGCATGCCGATGACTTTGTGGTCCAGGTCCTTCTTGGCTTCGCCAATGGAACCGTTCCAGTAGATGTCGTGGGTCAGCTTCTCGCCCAGGTAGGTGAAGGCGGTGGTTTTCGCGCCTTCAGCCAGGACACCGGCTTCGTGCAGTGCGTCGATCCACATCTGCCAGTCTTCGCCGCCCATCACGGCCACGGTGCCGTCGATCTCTTCCTGGGTCGCCGGCTGCAAGGTGGTTTCCTTGACGATTTCCTTGTCGGTGTCGACACCGCGCAGGGTCACGGACTTGCCCAGAGGCTTGAGGGTCGAGCTCAGCACTTCACCGGTCTTGGGGTGGGTGCGGCGCGGAGCAGCCAGGCTGTAGACCACCAGGTCGATCTTGCCCAGGTCGCGCTTGATGGTCTCGATGGTCTCGGCCTTGACCGCGTCGGAGAAGGCGTCGCCGTTGATGCTCTTGGCGTACAGGCCCTTTTCTTCGGCGAACTTGTGGAACGCCGCGGTGTTGTACCAGCCGGCGGTGCCCAGCTTGCCGTCAACGCTGCCGCGTTCGAAGAACACCCCGAGGGTGTTGGCGCCGCAACCGAAGGCTGCAGTGATCCGCGCGGCCAGGCCGTAGCCGGTGGAGGCGCCGAGGACCAGTACGTTCTTCGGCCCTGCGTCGATGGCGCCCTGCTGGGTGACGTAATCGATCTGCTGCTTGACGTTGGCTTCGCAACCCACCGGATGGGTCGTCACACAGATAAAGCCGCGAACGCGGGGTTTGATGACCATTTACAATCTCCCAATTTCAATGTGCCAGGCGCCGATAACGGCGGCGGCAGTGTCACTTGCTAAGTCGTAGACGCTCGCAATGGCTTCGCGTCACCAACCAATGGAATTTGCCCGGCAGGCCGGGGTCTTGCGCCAATGCCGCGCCCTTCAGGCGGCCATCCAGGCGGCCAGGGCCGAGACTCTAGCAGTTGCACCGGCCGGCTTCAGCATCCGCCCGGCGAAATTTCTGCGGCCCCCTTGCCTCATCGCTGGCGGGCCGGGGGCTGCTGCGGCCTCAAGGCATCATGTCCAGGGGCAACTGCGTGCCCTTGCTGCGCTCTTCGTACCAGCTCTGCACCACGTCCGGCAGGCTGTGCTTCCACTCCGGCTCGGTGGTGTAGTAGCGCACCCGTACTTCATCCTTGGGCCCCACCACCGCCAACAGCGCGACCCACAGCTGCCCCTGGGTTCCCCGCACGAAAATCGCCGCATTGGTATTGGCCAGCCCCTGCAGCCACATATCGGTAACCTCGGCGCCCTTGAGCTCGGCCGAGGTGTCCTGGGAGAACACCGAGCCGCTGTCGAGCAGGGTCTGGTAGTCCTTTTGCAGCAGCTTCCGGGCTCGCTGATCTTCCTCCTCGGTGCGCACCAGCGCGGTGGACAGCAAATCGTACTGGTTTTCCAGGATTTGCCGGGAGGCCACGTAGAGCCCGTCGTAATACACCCCCGAACCGGCACCGCAGGCATAGGAGTCGCCCTCCTGGGTCACCTGCAACAGACCGTTGCGCGGGGTGAAGCGCAGGTTGCAGCCCTCGACGCCGTAGCGGGCTTCGCCGCCCTTGAGCTGCAGCTTGCCCGCGAGCGCACCGGAATTGGCACCGCCCATGGCCGACAGGTCGAAGCTCAGACGATCTTCGCCGCTGCGCCGGATCACCAGCTCACCGCCGTAGAACGGGCTGACCGACACCCGCTGCCAGGTGCCCTGCCAGTTGAACGGGATATTCACATAGCGCAGCACCATCAGCCGGCTCAGATATTGGCTGCGCAGACAGCCCAGGTCGGCCTGGCACTGGTCGCGCTGTTTGAGCCATTCACGCTGGTTCAGGCGCAGCGTCTTGGGGTCCTTGGTCTCGGCCAGGGTGGCCGTCCAGGCCTTGCCCAGCCGGCTGTCCAGCCCGGCGGTATAGGGGTCGGCGCAGATGGCCTTTTCACTGGCACTGGCGGCCTTGGCGCAGTCGAAACTGCTGGCCTGGGCAGCGGTGGCACAGGCCAGGGCAGCCAACAGCAAGCCACTGGCCCGCAGTGGACGTACAAAGGGAGCGGACATGGGTCGATTCCATTCAAAAAAGGCTTTGCAAGAATACCTGCGTCGACTGCTCACTCACGAAGCCTTCATGAAAAAAATCCCTCTGCGCCCTCCTTCCCGGCCTCATGACCAGCCATACCAGCACTGTGACATCACCGACACTTGCAACAGCGCGGCGTTGCCCGATAATCAGCCACCGACTTGAGCCTCGACCCATGGACTGGAGAGCACGATGGCGTCCCCCCCGAACCCCCCAGGCCCCAACGGACCGTCGCAACTGCACTTCATCGAAAACAGCCCCTGGAAAGAGGCGCTGTTCACCACCTATGCCCTGAGCCTGACCTACTTCGAAAGCTACGTGCTGCCCCGACTGCGCGAAGCCGGCTGTGAAAAAGTCACCCTGCTGGTGGATATCCAGGGTTACCGCGGTTCGATGATGGAGTTGCGGGCGCGGCATGTGGGCAAGGACTACGCCTTGATCCCAGTGCGGGTCCAGGACGGTATTTTCCACCCGAAGATCACCTACCTGCGCGGCGAGGAGCAAGACCTGCTGATGATCGGCAGCGGCAACCTGACCTTTGGTGGCCACGGGCGCAATGTCGAGGTGCTGGAAGTCCTCAGCGCCGGGGAGCAGCCGGGGGCCTTCGCCGACTTCGCCAACTTCCTGGAAAATCTCTGCACCCAGCCGCGCCTGCAGATCGCCGACGACAGCGCCCTCTTGCCCTTCATTCAACGGGCCCGGGCCCTCAGCCAGCAGTTTCATGATCAGGCTCCAGCGCAGCCGGTGGAATTGCTGCACTCCCTGGACACCGCCATCACCGAGCAATTGATCGAGCGCGCCGCAGGCCAGCGCTGGCACAGCCTACTGCTGCTTTCACCCTTCCACAGCCGCGATGCACAGTCCCTGGGCCATCTGCTCAAAACCTTGGGCATCCCTCGGCTCACCGTTGGAGTGCCGGGCAACGGCGTCTCCTCCTTTCCCCTGGAGCAGACCAGGGACTGGCCGGTGGAGATCGACTGGGTGACCCCCAGGGTCGACCACAACCAGCGTCGGCTGCACGCCAAATGGCTGGAGTTGCGCGGCGCCGGCAGCTGGACCCTGACCGGCAGCGTGAATGCCACCCGGACCTCCATGGACAGCACCGATAACGTGGAAGTGGCGGTGCTGCGCAAGCTCGAGCGCGCCACCGAAGAATGCTGGGAGCCCGTCGAGGCGCCGCACTTTGAAGCCGATGCCTTCGAGCGCCAGGACCAGGAGGCGGCCCTGTGCGTCTATGCCCGCCTCAACCAAGAGCAACAGCTGGAAGGCCGGCTGATCGGTCAGCCACCCCTGGCAGGAGAATGGCTGGCGACCCTGGAGTGCGCCGAAGAAGTCCTCGAAGTGGCGCCGCTGCAACTGACCGCCCAAGGCGGCTTCGTCTGGCCGCTGCAGCAGGCCCTGGACTCCAGACTGGACGAAGGGCTGCAACTGCGCTTGCAGCGCGAAACACAGAGTGCCCGTGGCTGGGTCTGCATCGACGCCTACCTGAGCATGCCCCTGCCGATTCGCAGCCTGTGCGGTGCCCTGGGCCGACTGCTGGGGGGCAACGAAGCCCAGGGCGATCTGCAGATTCTGCTCAACTGCCTGGTGGTGCATGCGCAAAAACTGCCTGAAGAGCCCGATGCGCCAATAAGCACTGAGCCCGCCACGACGCCACACCCTTCGCCTGACAACGAGCCAGCCGGCACTGAGCCGCCTGCGCCACAGCCGCCCCAGCGCCCTCGCCACTGGCTGCCGACCGTGGCCAAAGCCGCTGCCGGCCGCGACGGCAGTTGGGCGCTGCTCCAGGCCATCGCTGGCTTGCTGCACCACGCCAAACCCGGGCAAGAACCCGGGAGGCGCGGTGATGCAGCACCTATCATCGAACTGGACAGTGGTCGAGAAGACCGCGACAGCGACTTCGATCCGGCGTCGGACCCCAACCTCGAATCGCTGCCCTCTCCCAACCTGCTCAACGAGTTCAACCAGACCCTGCAGAGCCTGGTCAACCTGAAGGGCCTGAGCAGCCGCAAGAAAGCCCAGTTGCTGTATGTCTGGTGTCATGTCGCCCTGGACTTCTATTTGCGTCGCCTGCACCTGCCGGCCAATGCCCGGGATTTTGCCCAGCGCTGGCTCAACTGCGTGGACCACGCCCAACTGGCCGCCGAAGATCGCCCGCTGGTGGACGAAGCGGTCTACGGCCTGGCCGCCACCCTGGCGCTGCCGGGCAGGCTGGCTTCCCCGGCAACCCTGGGGGCGCTGGACACCACCACGTTGCATGAGTACCTGGAGCGCTACGGCCAGGGGGCCGTGGACTTCGTCCAGGCCCGGCACCTGGCGCAACGCTGGTTCACCCAGGAAGCGGCGCAACAACTGGTGGACCATGGGGTCTGCGCAGCCCTGGCGGCCCTGGACGCGGTGCAGCAAACCAGCACCTTGCGGGCGCTACTCTGCAGCTACATCGAAGATCGTCAACAGGCCCGTCAGCAACGCCTGCCGGCGGACCGTTTCACCCCGCAAGAGATCATCGCGCTGCAACACATCCACTCCCCCCACAGCTCCCGGCCGGGTTACTACCGCGTCAACCATCGCACCATCAGCAGTTGCCCCAACACCCGCTGGTGCTACGCCCCGGTGGAGCGCGAAGCCCTTGCCCGCCTGAAGCAACGCCGCATCAACCACTGCCAGTATTGCCAGGCCCTGATGGTGTCACTCGAACCATGAACACATTGCCTCAACGCGCCTTTTTCGTATCCCCGTCCGTGCGTGAGAGCGGCGGCGTGGATTACCTCGGACTGCGACAAGCCAACCTGGAACTGATGGACCAGTTCATGCCGGGGATCAACAACCGCACCCAGTGGATTCGCCCGTATTCGGTGATGTGCTGGGCGGTGTGGATCTTCAATCGGCACCGCGAACCCTATTCGGGCGAGCTGCCCGTGGGTAAACGCTTCGAACGGTTCAGGGAAAAGATCGAGGTGCTGTTCGGCTGGAGCCATCAGTTGGTGGGTGAAGGTGCCTACATGGCCGGCAATGGCCAGTACAGCCCGCCCGGCAACGGACCTTTCACCCTGGACTTCAAGGCCTGGCATCGCGGCCCCAGCTGGTTCGATGCGGTGCAGTACGGTCCGTCGTTCAAGCCCGACACTGGCTTGGGCCTGGCCTGGCCGCAACCCGACGGCACTTACGCCGTCACCGAGGCCGGCGAAGCCCTGGCCCGAGCCCTGGATCAAGGTTTGCGTACCCTGGCGTTCTATCCATGGCTGACCTCGCTTGAGGACCAGCAGGGCAGCGTCGAACAGGCCAGCGCCGTGCATCTGCAGTGGGATCGCAATCGGCCGAGCGCCAAGGAAGCGCAGGTATTTCGCGATGAGTTCTACCCACCCGCGGGAATGGCGAAGAACCCCAGGGCCGGCCACCGAGAGTGCTCCATCGACCTGATCCGCGCCACGTTGCAGGTGCTGGGCAGCGAAACCAGCCTGCCGGCGCTGCGTCGGGCCATGGCGCTGCTGCCGATGTCCGACTTCCCGGCCGAGCAGGTGGCCGGGCTGGCCCCGACCCAGGCGCTGTGGCGGGTCCTGCAGTTGCGCCAAGCCCAGCGCCTGGCCTTTGAAAGCCTGTTCGGCTGGGTGGAACAGCATATCGCCCAGGGCCTGCACAGCAGTGAGGAACTGCGCGACCGACTGCTCTGCCTCGACGCCAGCCCACTGCAGGCCGACACCTCGGTACACGCCGCTCTGGAGCACTACCGTGCCTTGTCTGCGCAGGCAGCCAACTTGCTGGAGGCAGGGCTGCAGGTGGCCGAACTTGATCTGTTCGAGCGCATCGACAATCTGCAGGGGTACATCGACAACCACGACGAGCAAGCCGCCAGCGAGGCCTTGCAGTTGCTGTTTCTGGTGGCAGCCATCACCCAGGACCTCAGCGCCTGCCCCCAGCACAGCGCCTATCTGGACCAGGGCGGCCAGGCTCGGCTGTCGTTGCAGTACTGGGCTCGGTCACTGCAGCGCAAGCAGCAGATCAGCCTGGCGGAGCTGGTCCTCAACCTGATAGAGAACAACCTGCTGAGCCAGCACTTCGGCATCGCCGCCATCCGCATGACCGAGGCCAAGCCAAGGCTGCGCATCAGCCTCGAGGAACAAGGCCTGGTTTCCCTGTTGCCCGGTACCGACAACGCCTGGCGACCCGGGCTGACCGAAGACCGGCTGTACTCGACCCTGGCCTTGATGACGGAAAGTCGGCTGCTGCGCCGACGTTGGTGTGAAGAGACGAAAACCCTGTTCTATCAGTGTGCCGACCAATGACGACCGATTTTCTCTGGCGACGCCTTTCAGAGGGGCGTACTAAGCTCTGCTCATTTGTCTGTTCAAGGATCGCGATGAACTGGGTTCTGGGTGTCATGCTGTCCCTGTTGAGCCTCGCCGCCATGGCAGAGCTGCGCATGCTGACCGACAATCATCCGCCGCTGCACTTTCAGCAGGGCCAGCACATGACGGGCTTCGCTGTGGAGGTGGTGCAAGCCCTGGCGCAACGCACCGGCGATCCGGTGCAGGTGCAGCAACGGCCGATGTTGCGCGCCTTGCGCGATGCCAGCGAGGCCGAAGACACCGCGGTGTTTACCATTTTGCGCACGGCCGAGCGCGAGTCGCGCTATCAGTGGGTGGGGCCGCTGATGCAGACCGAAACCGCGCTTTACGCCCGCACTAGCGACCACAGCGCAGTCACCGACCTGCACCAGACCCGGGGACAGATTGCCGTACCGCGCAAGTGGCTGGTCTACAGCTACCTCAAGCAACAGGGGCTGGACAACCTGTGGGGCGTGGACAGCCCGGAGATCATGATTCGCCTGCTGCAGGTGGGACGGGTGCAATACCTGGTGGCCGACACCATGAGCGTCAGCACCTTTGCCGCCGAAGCGGGCCTGCCCTTCGATCAGTTGAGCTACCAGATGCCGCTGATGCGCCAGGACGCCTATATCGCCTTTTCCCCTAAAGTCGACGCCGCCCAGGTAGCCCGCTGGCAGCGGGCCCTGGACGCGATGAAACGCGATGGCAGCCTGCAACGGCTCAAACAGCGCTGGCATATCGACCGCAGCGCCCCATCAATGAATTGAGTCGCCCATGACAAGCCTTCTCCCATGGCTGCCCATGCCCCATCAGCCAGCACTCGACTGCCCGCAGCGCGGGGCCCTGGCCCTGCACGATTACCTGCTGTCTACGGAGCGCGATCCGGGTGGATATCCCTGGCGCAGCTTCCTGCTGCATATCCCGTCACGGTTCAGGCGCCGCAAGGCCCGGCCGCTCCTGACCCGCCTGCTCAAGCGACAGCTGACGACGGCCTCAAGATAGAATTTGCTGACTCGTGAACGGCAGTAAATCTCGTCCGCCGCGGCGAGTTTCGCTACTATGACGAGCCTATTTCTGTCTTTGCCGACCCGCCAATCCGGAGCCCCAATGCCCAGTCCCAAGGACCTCGCCACTGACAGCAACGCCCCGATGATTCCGGAACAGCGCCGTGAGCAGATCCTGCGCCAGTTGCGCAAGCATCAGGTACTCAGCGTGCATCAGCTGATGGAGATGTTCGACTGCTCGCACATGACGGTGCGTCGCGATATCGCCCTGCTGGAACAGGAAGGCCGGGCCTATTCGGTCACCGGCGGCGTGCGCATCGCCAGTCAGTTGCACAGCGAGCCCAGCCATCAGTCCAAGGCCGTGGTGGAGCTGCCGCAGAAACAGGCCATGGCCAAACTGGCGGCGCGCCTGCTGCATGCGGACATGACGGTCTATCTGGATGCCGGCACCAGCACCCTGGAAATCGTGCCGTACATCAAGGCGCTGTCGGGCATGACCGTGGTGACCAACGATTTCGGCGTGGTCCAGGCGTTGCTGGACGCGCCCCAAGTGACGGTGATCCACACCGGTGGGCAGTTGGACCATTCCAACCATTCCTGCGTTGGCGGGCTGGCAGTGGCGACTCTGCGCCAAGTGGTGACGGACGTGGCCTTTATCTCCACCAGTTCCTGGGACCTGCGCCGCGGCATCACCACGCCGTCGGCGCTGAAGGTGGAGGTCAAGCAGGTAGCGATGCAGTCGGCGACCCAGGTGGTGCTGGTGGCCAGCAGCTCCAAGTACGGCACCTTCAGCATGTACAAGATCGCCGACCTGGAGCAGTTCGACATCATCATCAGCGACACCGCCCTGGCGCCGGCCGCAGCGGACGGGATTCGCAAGCACGGGGTGGAGTTGCTGCTGCCGGCTCAGTCCTGAGTCAGCGATAACCCCCAGCAGTCCGTGGCGAGGGAGCCTGCTCCCTCGCCATGCAGAGACCGCAGTGGCCGTTAGTGGGGTTTCTCGGTCTCGGCCATGAACTGCGCCAACTCCTTGGCATACAACCGGGCCATGCCGGTGGTGCCATGCCCGCGGGTTTCGGCGCTGGCGGGAATCAGCAGCAGGCGTGCATCTTTCACTTGCTTGAGCGCCGCTTGCAGAGTGCCGGTTTCCGGTGGGTTGCGCTCATCGTCCGCCGAGTTGATCACCAACACCGGCGCCTGGATCCTGCCCAGGCCCGGCGCGGCGTTGTAGTCCGCCGAAGACTGCCACTGGTAGATGAAGTCATTGGCATCGGCGGTCTGCGGCGCCTTGAGGCGTTCATCCACCAGTTTGTCGGCCTGGGCCCGGGTCGGCGCCAGGGCCTGATAAGCCAGGGTGCCGCCACTGGTGCCGGTGGCGAACAGGGCATTGGCCAGACGCAGGGACGGTGGCTGGACAACGTAGTTGCCCTGGTTCCAGGCCGGGTCCTGCTTGATCGACTCCACCAGCAAGCGGCGCATCATCCAGTTGCGCGACGCCATCTCGGTGGGCTGCGAAGCCATGGGCACCAGGGCGTCCATCATCTGCGGCCAGGTCTGGCCCCAGATCCAGGTCTGCATGCCGCCCATGGAGTTGCCGATGATCAGGCGCAGGTGCTTGACCCCCAGCCCCTCGGTGACCAACCGGTACTGGGCCTGGACCATGTCGTCGTAGTTGTACTGGGGGAAGCGGGTCCGCAGGCCGTCCGAGGGTTTGCTCGACTGGCCGACACCGATGCCGTCGGTGGCAATGATGTAGTACTTGCTGGCATCCAGGGGTTGTCCCGGGCCGAACAGCTCACCGCCAAAATCCTTGCTCAAGAGATCGCTGGCCGGCCGGTAAGTACCGTGCAGGTAAAGGATGGCCGGATGCTTCGGGTTGCCCAGGGTGATGTAGTGAAGCTTCAGGTTGGCGAGCTGTTCACCGTTGTGGAAGCTGAACTGCGGGGCGACCCAGTCGCCCTCAGTGGCCGTCGGCAGGCTGGCTGCCGCTGCCAGGGAGGCGCCACCCAGGGCAAGAATCAGGCCGAGCGCGGCCTTGCAGGCAAAACGCTGCATGGGGAATGTCCTTGTTTTTTATTGGAGAAAAGGCCCCTTGGCGCGCTCGGCGCAAAGGGGCCGCACAGGCTTAGCGCGCCTGCCAGTCCCGCAGCCATTGCAGGCCGGCGGAGGTGTCGCCACGGGGGCGGTATTCGCAACCGACCCAGCCGTCGTAGCCGAGCTCGTCCATCAATTGGAACAGGTACGGATAGTTCAACTCCCCCAGGTCCGGCTCGTGACGATCCGGCACCCCGGCGATCTGGATATGGCCGATGCCCGCCAGGTCCCGACGCAGCTTCACCGCCAGGTCGCCCTCAACGATCTGGCAGTGATAGCAGTCGAACTGCACCTTGAGGTTGGCGGCGCCGACTTCCTTGCAGATGGCCTGGGCCTGGTCCTGGCGGTTGAGGAAGAACCCCGGCATGTCCCGGGTGTTGATCGGCTCCAGCAGCACGGTGATCCCGGCCTTGGCCGCCTGGGCCGTGGCATGGGCCAGGTTCTCCAGGTACACCGCGTGATGACGGGCGCGGTCGCTTTCCGAGGGCAGCAGGCCGGCCATCACGTGAATCCGTGAGTTGCCCAGCACCGCGGCGTATTCCAGGGCCTGTTCGAACCCCTGGCGGAACTCCTGCTCGCGCCCGGGCAGGGAAACGATGCCCCGCTCCCCCGCCGCCCAGTCACCCGGGGGCGCGTTGAACAGCGCTTGCTGCAGGCCGTGGTCGTCCAGGCGCTGCTTGAGCACCTGGGGGCTGTAGTCGTAGGGAAACAGGTACTCCACCGCGCTGAAACCGTCGGCCGCCGCGGCGGCGAAACGCTCGAGGAAGTCGTGTTGCGGGTAGAGCATGCTGAGGTTGGCAGCAAAACGAGGCATGTGAACTCCTAGAATCCAAGGTCAGACAAACGGCCAGATCAGCAGGGTAATACAGAACCCCAGGGTGCCGAGCAAGGTGGTGATCACGGTCCAGGTGCGCAGGCCGTCCGCCACGTTGAGCCCGGCCAGCTTGGTGAAGATCCAGTACCCGGCATCGTTGATATGGGACATCGCCAGCCCGCCACCGCCCATGGCCAGGCACAGCAGGGCCATGTGGTTGGGGCTCAGGTTGAGGGTGGCGATCAGCGGCGCGATGATGCCCGCCGTGGTCACCAGGGCCACGGTGGTGGAGCCCTGCACGGCGCGCAGCAGCATGGTCAGCAGAAAGCCCAGGGCCAGTACCGGCAGGCCGGTGGTGCGCAGCATGTCGGAGACCACGGCACCGATCCCGGTGTCCACCAGAACCTTGCCGAACACCCCGCCGGCACCGGCGATCAGGATCACCATGGCCACCCCGGGCAACGCCGAGCCGATCACGTCGGAGACCTGGCTGCGGCTCCAGCCGCGGCGCGAGCCCAGCAGCCAGGCACAGAGCAAGGTGTCCAGCAGCAGCGCCACCAGCGGCGCGCCCAGCACGGTCAACACGCCGCGCAGGGTGGATTCCAGTGGCAGCAAGGACGTGGCCAGGGTGCCCAGCAGGATCAACACGATGGGCAGCAGGATCAGGCTGACGATCAGGCCGAAACCCGGTGGCGGCGCCGGCGGCAGTTTCGCCGCCAGGCTGCCGGTGGACTCTTCCAGGCCCATGTGCGCCACGGCGGCCACTGCCTGGGCGCTGGCCGGTTGTTCGGCGCCGTTGTTCCAGGCCGCCAGGTCTTCATTGGTGACGTGAGGACCGTAGACTTCAGCGCGGATATCGTCGGTCATCGGGTAGTTGCGTCGGGTCATGCGCCCGGCAACGCGATAGCCGACGTAGCACAGCAGCGCAGTGAGCGGCAGGCCGAACATCAGCACCCGCCCCAGGTCCGCGCCCAGTTGGCTGGCCGCCGCCACCGCACCCGGATGGGGCGGCAGGAAGGCGTGCACGGTGAGCAACGCAGCGCACATCGGCAAGGCGAACACCAGCAGCGGCTTGCGCGCACTGCGGGCCACGCCGTAGGCCAGGGGCATGAGGATGATCACCCCGACTTCGAAGAACACCGGCACGCCGATGATGAAGCCGGCCATGGTCAGGGCCAGGGGCGTGCGGCGGTTGCCGAAGCGCTCGATCAGGGTCTTGGCCAGGGCCTCGGCGCCCCCGGACAGTTCGATGATGCGACCGATCATGGCGCCCAGGGCGATGATGATGGCGATGTGGCCAAGGGTCTTGCCCATGCCGCCTTCGATGGTGGCCACCAGCTCCGCCGGTTTCACCCCGGCCACCAGGGCCACCAGGATGCTCACCAGCATCAGGGCGACAAAGGGCTGGAACTTGTACTTGAGCACCAGGAACAGCAACAGGGCGATGCCGGCCCCGGCAGTGATCATCAGAATCAGCGGGCTCATTGGGCAAGCCCTCCACCCAGTGGTTGGCAGGTGTTGCAGGTGACGCTGGAACCCGTAAAGCCAATGCAGTCATTCATCTCGGGAAGTCCTGTTGTTATTGTTTTTTACCGGCAAGCCGCTCCCCACGAGAGCCCGATGGCGCTCCCGGGGGCCGCTTGCCGTGAAGCGTTGTCAGTGATTACCAGGCGGCGCCGAAAGCGTCCCGCAGTTCGTCCAGGGCGTGTTGATCCAGGGGCTCCGGTCGCGGCTGGCTCATCAGCCACAGGCGCGCGGTTTCCTCCAGTTCTTCCAGGGCATAGCTGGCCTTGGACACGCTGCTTTCCCAGACCACCGGGCCCAGGCGTTCGAGCATCACTCCACGCACCCGGTTGGCCAGTTGCGCCACCTGCTCGGCGACCTTGGGCGAACCCGGACGCTGGTAGCCGATCAGTGGAATGTGCCCGACCTTCATCACCTGATACGGGGTCAGCGGCGGGAGGATGTCGTCGTCGCGCCAGACCCCGGCCAGGGTCAATGCCACCAGGTGAGTGGAATGGGTGTGCACCACCCCGCCCACGCCCGGATTGCGGTCATACACCTGGCGATGCAGGGCCAGGGTCTTGGACGGCTTGTCGCCGCTGACCCACTCCCCCGCCAGGTTGACCTTGGCGATGGCCGCCGGATCGAGGCGCCCGAGGCAGACATCGGTGGGGGTGATCAGCCAGCCATCGTCGAGTCGCGCACTGATGTTGCCGGCGCTGCCGACGGTGTAGCCCCGTTGATAGAGGCTGTGGCCGACGTCGCAGATTTCTTCGCGCAGGGCGTTTTCGCGGCTCATGGCTGACCTCCGGCCAGTTGGCGCAGGGCCTTGGCGAAGAAGTCGCGACCGCCGAAGTTGCCGGACTTCAGGGCCAGGGCCAGGGGCTCGCCGCCGCTGCTGACCGTGGCCGGCACCCCGGGATCGATCTGTGCACCGATCTGCAACAGCCGTACTCCCAAGGCCTTGACCACTGCCCCGGAGGTTTCGCCGCCGGCCACCACAAAGCGCCGCACGCCGTTGTCCCGCAGGCCCTGGGCAATCTCGCCCAGAGCGTTCTCCACCAGGGCACCGGCCCGCTCGACGCCCAATTGCCGCTGCACCGCCTTGACCTGCTCCGGGGTGCTGGTGGCGTAGATCAGCACGGTGTCCTGCTGCGCCTGGACAAAAGCCAGGGCCTGGGCCACCACCGGCTCCCCCGCCGCCAGGGCCAGGGGATCGATGCGCAGGGCCGGACGCTCGGCCTCAAGCCAGGCGTCCACCTGGGCATTGGTGGCCGCCGAGGCACTGCCGGCCAGCACCACTTCGCCACCGCCCACCGACGGCAGGCTCGCGGCATCCAGGTCCCGCAGCTTGCCGGCGCGGCGGAAGTTCTCCGGCAGGCCCAGGGCCAGCCCGGAACCACCGGTCAACAGCGGCAGGTCGGCACAGGCCGCGCCGAGGGTGTAGAGGTCGGCGTCGGACAGCGCATCGGCAATCGCCATGGCGACGCCCTTGCCCCGCAGTTCAGCGATCTTCGCCCGCACCGCGTCCACGCCCTGGGCCACGCTGTCATAGCGCAGCAGGCCCACCGGCAGTGCCGTCTGCGCCTGCAGCACCCGCACCAGGTTGGCGTCGGTCATGGGCGTCAGCGGGTGATGCTGCATGCCCGACTCGTTGAGCAACTGGTCCTGGACAAACAGGTGGCCGCGGAAAATCGTCCGGCCATTCTCGGGAAACGCCGGACAGGCCAAGGTGAAATCGCCACCCAGGGCCTTGAGCAGCGCTTCGCTGACCTGGCCGATATTGCCCGCCACCGTGGAGTCGAAGGTCGAGCAGTACTTGAAGAAAATCTGTTCGCAGCCCTGATCCCGCAGCCACTGCAGCGCCGCCAGGGATTCGGCCACCGCCTCGCCCACCGGAGTGGTGCGGGATTTCAGCGCGATCACCACCGCGTCGGCGTCCAGGCCGGCGGCCACCTCGGCGCTGGGAATGCCAATGCTCTGCACCGTGCGCATACCGCCGCGCACCAGCATGTTGGCCAGGTCGGTGGCGCCGGTGAAATCGTCGGCGATGCAACCCAGTAGCGGGCGTGGATTGGAAGTCGTCATCACAGGCTCCTCAAACGGCATCGGGCTTGGCCACGGGCAGGTCGATGCCCGGGAAGATCTTGATCACCGCCGAGTCGTCCTCGCGGCCGAAACCGGCGCTGGAGGCCTGCATGAACATCTGGTGCGCGGTGGCCGACAGCGGCAGGGGGAATTTGCTGGCCCGGGCGGTATCCAGCACCAGGCCCAGGTCCTTGACGAAAATGTCCACCGCGGACAGTGGCGTGTAGTCGGCCTTGAGGATATGGGGCACGCGGTTCTCGAACATCCAGGAGTTGCCGGCGCTGTGGGTGATCACCTCGTACAGGGCGTCGGCATCCACCCCTTCGCGCAGGCCCAGGGCCATGGCTTCGGCGGAGGCGGCAATGTGCACCCCGGCCAGCAACTGGTTGATGATCTTGACCTTGGAGCCCAGCCCGTGGGCGTCACCCAGGCGGTAGACCTTGCCGGCCATGCCGCCGAGGATGGCTTCGGCCTTGGCGTAGGCGGCCGCCGGGCCGGAGGTCATCATGGTCATCTCGCCGGCGGCGGCCTTGGCCGCGCCCCCGGAGATCGGTGCATCCAGATAGAGCAGGCCCAGGGCCTCCAGGCGTTGCCCCAGGTCCACGGCGTAGGTCGGGGCCACGGTGGCGCAGCCGATCACCAGGCTGCCGGGGCGCAGTGCCGCTACCGCCCCGCCTTCGCCGAACAGCACGCTCTCGGTCTGCTCGGCGTTGACCACCACGGTGACGATCACATCGCATGCGCCCGCCAGTTGCGCCGCCGAGGCGCAAGCCACTCCGCCTTCGGCGGCAAACTGCTCGGTGACCGCTGCACGGACGTCGCAGGCGTGCACCTTGAAACCGCTGCGCAACAGCGAACGGGCGATGCCCAGGCCCATGGCGCCAAGACCGATGACACCGACATTGTTGTTATTCATGGGGGACTCCAGAAATAGACCAGGACTGTGCCGCGCCGGACAGGCGCCGGGCAAGAACCGGGCAGGACAGGGAAATCCGGATTGCAGGTCCGGCAAATGCAACACAGGCAGCGGCAACAGGCGCAGCGCCAGACGGCAAGCCCGGAAGGTGCAGGGCACCCTGGACAGGTGCCGAGAGAGGCAGGAGCGAATTGATCATCTTGGCCATCCTGTTGCTGTTGTTATCAGGTTGAGCTTTGGCTGTGAACGATCATCCACCAATGAACAGATTATGTGAAGAGATTTTTCAATCTAACATTTTTTAACATCGCCATTCCCGGCCCGCTGCGCACGGCCCGCGACCGCCACTGGTCGGAACATCGAGGTCCACCCGCCCTCGCCTGCTAAAACCTTTCACAGCCCTGATCTGGATCAGCATTGAGCGCTGGATCCTGATCGAGGCTCAGGACATGAAGATCGCTGACTGGCGGTAGCACCCTTCATCGCAACTCCGTTGACGCCCCCGCTGACGAGGGGCCCAATGGTCCGTCTCGTTATGCTTGGATAAGGATGATTCAACATGGCAAACATTGAAGTTTTATCGGGCGATTTCCTGCAGGGTGCCGGCGAGTACCGGCACGGCACCTTCAGGCTCAAGACCGTGCTCAACAGCGCCGGCGTCGAGATCAAGGCATCGGCCTTCAAGAGCCTGGAAATCGCGACTGAAAGTCCCATCGCCAACAAGGACGCGCTTGGCTATGGCATTGCCGGCGCCATGTTGCTGGGGCCAGTGGGCGCCATCGCCGGCTACCTGATGGCAGGCACGGAAAACGAAGTGACCTTCATCGGCACCTTCAAGGATGGGCGGCAACTGATGGCCGCCACTGACAGCAATACTTACAAGGATATATCCCGGCACTTGCTGAACTGATAATCCGCGAAATTATATTCAGTGCTCATGACGCCCCATCCGTCATGAGCACTTCTTCGTTATATCCCTTATATATTCTCCAGTCCTCGATACCTGAACTCATCCCTTAAGCTGAACCTCGCCTGAAACTTCATCACGGAACAGAGATTCAAGGCAATTTAGCCTTGACTCGATGGGCCCTCCTGAGTAAATTGCGCGGGCCGGGAAATCCGGCCTTTTTTCAACTCACTAAAGAAGCCAATGGACACAGTATCTAGACGCTGTCTGGTCACTGCCGCTGCGCAGAGCCAGGCACTTAACCCTGAAAATGACGGGACTCGACTCCGCGGTCGGGTAAGCTGCGCTAGGGCTTGACGCTCCAACGTAACTTGCCTCCCCGGAACCAGTCCGGTCGCGAGGCACAAGTTATGCACTTCACTTCCTCTGTAATGCCCGGTGTACGCGCCTTTGCCGCGACCATGCGGGTCAAGCTGTGCCGTGAGCCCAAGGCTCTCGCACGCTCGCCGTTCTCCTCTTCCTCACCCAACGCCGCCACCGCCCTGCGGGCCAATTGGCGCGTCTGCCCCATGACCGGCCAGCTGCAGCAACGCTGGAGTCTGGATGACAGCCAGGACCCGCAGAGTCGGGGCGCGGCCCTGCTCTTGCAGCAGGCCGGACTGATCTTCGGCCTGTACCTCGGGGCGCGCACTTACCCATAAATCAACGGTCACTTTCCGTTGTTTTCACACAAACTTCCTACTTGGAAGTTTGACGGCGCCTTATTGCCTTCTAATTAATCAAACTTGCTGGAGAAAGTTATGGAAGAGGCCAGTAGTAGGTTCGCTGCCCATTCAACTTCATTGTTTGGGCAGCGAACGTTAAAACCTGAAAAACGCCAAGATCCGAATCGATCGCTAACCTGCGGTTCGACATACTTTCGCTCGTCTTTAATTAGTTGAGTTGTCGGTGTGTCGTGCCGTAGTCAGGCGGCAGGAGCACACGAAATGACTGTAAAAACCACAACTTCCCGCAACACCAGCGCCACCAGCGACAGCAACAAACTGTCGATGCGTGCCGCCCGCGAAGCCCAGAACGGCCTGGCCGTGACCCTGGCCAACGTCAACTCCAGCACCGCTGGCCTGACTGAACTGGACGCCGAAGGCCGCCTGCAACGGGATGGCCACAACGAGGTCGCCCACGACCGTCCGCCCCACGCCCTGGTGCAATTGCTGCAAGCCTTCAACAACCCCTTCATCTATGTGCTGATGACCCTGACCGGTATCAGTTTCTTCACCGACTTCTGGCTGCCGCTGCAAGCCGGCGAAGAAACTGATCTGACCGGCGTGATCATCGTCCTGGTGATGGTGCTGGCCAGCGGCCTGATGCGCTTCTGGCAGGAACACCGCTCGGCCAAGGCCGCCGAGGCCCTCAAGGCCATGGTCCGCACCACCGCAGCGGTAGTGCGCCGCGAGCAGATGGGCATGCAGGCCCGGGTTCGCGAAGTACCGATGCGCGAACTGGTAGTGGGCGACATCATCCAGCTGTCCGCCGGCGACATGATCCCGGCCGACATCCGCCTGATCGAATCCCGCGACCTGTTCATCAGCCAGGCGGTGCTCACCGGCGAAGCCTTGCCAGTGGAGAAATACGACACCCTGGGGGCCGTGCAGGAAAAATCCGCCAAGGCAGTTGCCGCCGACCAGCAAGACCTGCTGGACCTGCCCAACATCTGCTTCATGGGCACCAACGTGGTCAGCGGCACCGCCACTGCCGTGGTGGTGGCCACCGGCGGGCGCACCTACTTCGGCTCCCTGGCCCGCTCCATCGTCGGCTCGCGTACCCAGACCGCCTTCGACCGTGGGGTCAATAGCGTCAGCTGGCTGCTGATCCGCTTCATGCTGGTGATGGTGCCCATCGTCCTGCTGATCAACGGCTTCACCAAGGGCGACTGGGCCGAAGCCTTCATGTTCGCCCTGGCGGTGGCCGTCGGCCTGACCCCGGAAATGCTGCCGATGATCGTCAGCGCCAACCTGGCCAAGGGCGCCGCGGCCATGGCCAAGCGCAAGGTGGTGGTCAAGCGCCTCAACGCGATCCAGAACTTCGGCGCCATGGACGTGCTCTGCACCGACAAGACCGGCACCCTGACCCAGGACCGGATCATCCTCGAACACCACGTCGACATCAGCGGCAGCCGCTGTGATGCCGTGCTGCAACTGGCCTGGCTCAACAGCCACCACCAGAGCGGCATGAAGAACCTGATGGACCGTGCAGTGGTCAGCTTCGCCGAGGAAAACCCGCACTTCACTCCGCCCGCCGCCTGGCGCAAGGTCGATGAGCTGCCTTTCGACTTCGTCCGTCGGCGTCTGTCGGTGATCCTCGCCGATGCCCGCGGCGACCACCTGCTGGTGTGCAAGGGCGCGGTGGAAGAGATGCTGGAAACCGCGACCCAGGTGCGCCAGGACGGCATTGCCGTGAGCCTCGACGCTGAGCGCCGCGCCGCCTTGCTGCAACTGGCCGAAGACTACAACCGTGACGGCTTCCGCGTGCTGCTGCTGGGCACCCGTGACCTGCCCAAGGGTGAAACCCGCAGCCAGTACAGCGCCAGCGATGAGCGCGAGCTGGTGATCGAAGGCTTCCTGACCTTCCTCGATCCACCCAAGGAAACCGCCGGCCCGGCCATCGCCGCCCTGCGTGACAACGGCGTGACCGTCAAAGTGCTGACCGGCGACAACCCCATCGTCACCGCGAAGATCTGCCGTGAAGTGGGCCTGGAAGCGGGCGAACCGCTGCTGGGTCGCGACATCGAGCACATGGATGACCAAGTGCTCGGCCGCCTGGTGGAAGAGCGCACGGTGTTTGCCAAGCTCACTCCACTGCAGAAGTCCCGGGTGCTCAAGGCCCTGCAGGCCAACGGCCACACCGTGGGCTTTCTCGGCGACGGCATCAATGACGCCCCGGCCCTGCGCGATGCCGACGTCGGCATCTCGGTGGACAGCGGCACCGACATCGCCAAGGAATCGGCGGACATCATCCTCCTGGAAAAGAGCCTGATGGTGCTGGAGGAAGGGGTGATCAAGGGTCGCGAGACCTTCGGCAACATCATGAAGTACCTGAACATGACCGCCAGCTCCAACTTCGGCAACGTGTTCTCGGTACTAGTGGCCAGTGCCTTCATCCCCTTCCTGCCGATGCTGGCGATCCACCTGCTGCTGCAGAACCTGATGTACGACTTCTCCCAACTGGCGCTGCCGTGGGACAAGATGGACAAGGAATACCTGGCCAAGCCACGCAAGTGGGACGCCAAGAACATCGGGCGCTTCATGCTGTGGATCGGGCCGACCTCGTCGATCTTCGACATCACCACCTTCGCCCTGATGTGGTACGTGTTCGCCGCCAACAGCGTGGAAATGGCCGCCCTGTTCCAGTCCGGCTGGTTCATCGAAGGCCTGCTCTCGCAGACCCTGGTGGTGCACATGCTGCGCACCCGCAAGATCCCGTTCATCCAGAGCACCGCCGCCTTGCCGGTAATGCTGGCCACAGGCCTGGTGATGGCGCTGGGGATCTACGTGCCCTTCTCGCCCCTGGGCAGCATGGTCGGCCTGGTGCCGCTGCCATGGGAATACTTCCCTTGGCTGGTGGGCACCCTGCTCGCCTACTGCGTGGTCGCCCAGACCATGAAGACCTTGTACATCCGCCGCTTCAAGCAGTGGTTCTAAGGGCCTGACCCCTGGCGCATGCGGTGCAGACCGGATGCGCCAGACACTCAAGATTCACGATGCCACCGTCGGCGCGGCCAGCGCCTCGCCGACGGCGACGCTGTTCGCCTGCAAGGAGCATCGCCATGGTCCTCAAAGCCTGTTCGTCGTTGCAACGCGCCCTGCGCGCACTGCTGGTGATCGGCCTCAGCGCCTGCGCCCGCCTGCTTACCCGGGTGAGCATCCGGCTGTATGTCCGGGGCCTGCTGAGCGCCGTTGAAATTCGTTTTCTGCTGGGTTTCAGCGCCGCCATCACCCGCGCCTCCCTGCGGCTGGCGATTGCTTGAACCTGTCACAGTCCCGGGAGAATACTCATGTCGGGCACCACTCTTCTGATCAACCTGGCCGGCGCCATCGCGCTGCTGCTCTGGGGCTCGCAAATGATCTGCGGATCACTGCTGCGAGGCTTCGGCAGCCCGCTGCGGCACTGGCTCGGGCAACACCTGAACAACCGCTGGCTGGCGCTGCTGTGCGGCGTCGGCATCACCGGCGTACTGCAAAGCAGCACCGCGGTGAGCCTGATGGCCAGCTCCTTTACCGCCGCCGGCACCCTGGGCCTGGCCCCCGCCCTGGCGGTGATGCTGGGGGCCAACATCGGCTCGACCCTGGTGGTCCAGCTGCTCAGCCTCGACCTGTCGCTGGTGACCCCGGTGGTGCTGCTGGCGGGTTTCCTGAGCTTCCGACTGCGGGACGACTCGCGCTTTGAAAGCATCGGCTGCGCGCTGATCGGCCTGGGCCTGATGCTCCTGGCCCTGGGCATGCTCGGCGCCACCCTGGGCGCGGTGGAAAGCACCCCGGTGTTCCAGCTGGTGATGACCAGCCTCGACGGCGACCTGTTGCTGGCCCTGCTGGTGGCCATGCTGCTGACCTGGATGTGCCACTCCAGCGTCGCGGTGGTGCTGCTGATCGCCTCCCTGGCCAGCACCGGCCTGCTGTCCCCGGCCACCAGCATGGCCCTGGTGCTGGGGGTCAACCTGGGCGGCACCCTGCCGTCCCTGCTCGGCGCTAGCGGCAACGTGGCCCGGCGCCTGCCCCTGGGCAACCTGCTGGTGCGCCTGGTGGGCGTGGTCCTGGTGCTGCCCTGGATCACCGCCCTGGCCCAACTGGATGCGGTGCAAGCCCTGCCAGCGGAATTGCTGGTGGTCTATCTGCACAGCGCCTTCAGCCTGATCCTCGGCCTGCTGTTCATTGGCTTCACCGAACCCCTGGGCAAACTGCTGACCCGGCTGCTGCCGGCCCCCGCCCCGGTCACCGACCCGGGTATGCCGCTGTACCTGGACGAAGCCGGCCTGGAAGTGGCCAATATCGGCCTGTCCAACGCCGCCCGGGAAGCCCTGCGCATGGCCGACATGCTCTCAAGCATGCTCGACCGGGTGCTGCAGCTGTTTCGCACTTCAAGCCTGGTCCATGCCGAGCAGGTGCGGCACATCGACCAGTCCCTGGACCTGCTCAGCGCAGCCATCCGCGCCTACCTGGCGGACATCGGCAAGGAAGGCATCAGTGACCAGGACGCCGACCGCTCCCAGGAAATCCTGCTGCTGGTGATCAACCTGGAGCACGCCGGCGACATCCTCAGCACCAGCCTGGCGCAACTGGCAGTGCGCCGCCTGCGCCGCGGCGAAGCCTTCTCCGCCTTCGAGCTGGGCACCCTGTACCCGCTGCACCAGGAGTTGCTGGACAGCCTGAGCCTGGCCATCACCGTGTTCCTGCGCGAAGACCTGCCCACCGCCCACCAACTGCTGGCACGCAAGGAAAATGTGCGGCGCCTGGAAGCCGCCGCCGGCCGTGAGCACTTTCGCAAACTGCGGGAAGACCAGAGCGCCTGGGCCGAATCCGGCGACATCTTCCAGCGCCTGCTGCGCGACTATCGCCGGGTCCACCATCACATCGCCGCCCTGGCCTACCCGGCCCTGGAGCGGGCCGGTGAACGCGACATCGAACACGGCTACCTCAGCGAGCCCCTGGCCGACGCGCCGAGCGCCGAGCATCCCGTGGCCGGGTCCAAGGAGGACGCTGCATGCGCGTCCTGATCTGCGCCGGTCGCTACTACGCCGACAGCCGCCTGTGCCGCCGGGTCCTGGAAGCCTTCCAGCGCTTGCATGAAGTGCGGGTGGTGATCCACGGCGGCAGCCAGTTCCTCGGTGCCCACATCGAGGACTGGGCCCGGGAAACCGGGGCCAACATCGTCCGCTACCCGCCCAATTGGCAACTGCACGGCAAACACGCCGAGCGCCTGCGCAACAGCTTCATGCTGGCCGACAGCCGCCCGGACATCGTCCTCGCCCTGCCCGGCGGGGAAGACACCGAAGAGCTGCTGGCCCAGGCCCGGGTCCGCGGCATCCAGACCCTTTCGGTCGACGACCAGTAAACACCCCACGCAGCACCCACCCGCGCCGGCTCCCCAACCAAACGGTCCGGCGCCCCAACAGAACGAGATCCGCCATGTCCAAGCACAGCCCACATCGCTCCTCGCGTTCCGCCTCCTGGGGCCACACCCTGCCTGCCGCGAAAAGCCGCATGCTCAAACGCAACCTGCTGTTCCTCGCCCTCACCGCCGGTGCCACCGCCACCCTGGCCCTGTGCTCCAAAGCCCAGGCCGCCGGCGGCGCCTACGTGGTGGACGACGGCGCCATCAACGCCCCCGGGGAATGCAATGTCGATGTCTGGTACCAGAGCACCCGGCACCAAGGCTCCAGCCACAACAGCGTGATTGCCCCGGCCTGCACCTTCAGCCAACTGCCCTGGGTGCAACTGGGCGCCGCGGTGCAGCGCCAGCATGCCGATGATCACGGCGAAACCCAGCTCAGTCCGCAGATCAAGGTCCAACTGCTGAACCGCGAAGACCTGGGCCTGCAACTGGCCCTGGCCGGCTCTGCCCACTGGGCCCTGAACCGCAACCACAGCTTCGACGGCGGCGACCTCTCCCTGCCCCTGACCTTCAGCGCCAGCGACAGCCTGCGGCTGAACCTCAATGCCGGCTGGACCCACGCCTACGACGATGGCGAGCAGAACCATCGCTGGACCTGGGGCACCGGTGTGGAATACGACCTGATGCCGAGCCTGACCCTGATTGCCGAGCGTTATGGCCAGCGCGGCGGCGAACAGGGCTGGCAGGCCGGCCCACGCCTGCACGTGGGGCAGCACCTGGACCTGGACCTGATCGTTGGCCAGCACCTGACCGAAGACCGCGACCGCTGGCTCACCACCGGCGCGACCCTGAGATTCTGAGCCCCCGACCTTTTCCAATCCCCCATCCCCCCCTACGGGGAACTACACGGTGTATCTGACTGCTGTAGGAGCTGGCTTGCCAGCGAAGGCGTCCGCCCAGGCGCTGCATGTCTCACGGGCCTCTTCGCCGGCAAGCCGGCTCCTACAGGGAACGGCACGGTCTATCTGTCTGCTGTAGGAGCTGGCTTGCCAGCGAAGGCGTCGGCCCAGGCGCTGCAAGCCTTACGGGCCTCTTCGCCGGCAAGCCGGCGCCTACGGGGGGCAGTGAGACGGGCCACCGCAGGGCCGTTCAGGCTGGGAGGGGATGCAGGGCTTCGTCGAATTGCTCCAGGCGGGGGAAAACCAGCGGTTGCTCGTCTGCAAGATGCTCCAGCCGCTGCCGGTAGCTGTGCAGGAACTCTTCTCGGGCTTCCTGGCTGATGTAAGGCACGTGCCAGGCCACGAACGGTTCCAGTACGTCACAGCCCACATAGGCCAAAGTGCCCCGCAGCAAAGGGCGCAACATTTCTTCGAGCGGTCCATGGATCGCGCCCTCGCCAAACATGTGCTCGCGCCCGCCCAGGGTCAGGGTCACCAGGGCTTTCTTGCCCGCCAGCCCACCCTGGTCATAGAAGCGCTTGCCGCCATAACACACCCCGGACACCAGCACCCGGTCGATCCAGCCCTTGAGCATGGCCGGCACCGAGAACCAGAACACCGGGAAGTTGAGGATCAAGAGGTCAGCCCACAGCAACTTGTCCAGCTCGCCCTGGATGTCCGCGGCGATGCTGGCGTTCTTCACCCCCAGACGTTGCTCCAGGGCGTACACCAGATAATCCGGATTGTCCCGGGCGGCAAAATCCGCGGCGCTGGCCACCGGGTTCCAGTTCATCGCGTACAGGTCGCTGACCTGCACCTGGTGCCCTTGGGCCTCCAGGGTGCTGCGGGCCTGGTCGCGCAAGGCGGCGGTGAAGGATTGCGGCTCGGGGTGGGCGTGAACGATCAGTACCTTCATGAAGACTCCTCAAACAGTGGGCAAAGTGGCGGGGGCAACGCGGCGGCGCAGGCAGTGCTCGGCGCACAGGGCAATGCGCCGGCAGGCTTCGCGCAAGTCATCCGGCTGCAGCACCAGCCCCAGGCGGATATGCCCGGCGGCGCTGGGGCCGAAGGCCTCGCCGGCCAGCACCGAAACCCCCTGCTCGTCCAACAGGCGCTGGCTGAAGGCCTGGGCGCTGAGCCCGGTGGCGCGGATGTCGACCATGACGAACATGCCGCCATCAGGCTTCAACGGCCGGGCGCCGGGGCAATCGGCCAGACAGTCGCAGACCAGATCCCGACGCTGGCGGTAGGCCTCGGCCATCTCCCGCAGCTGCGGCAAGGGCTGCTCCAGGGCCACCACGGCGGCGTCCTGGATGAATTCCGGCGAGCCGTAGAGCATGCACAGGGCGAGGTTTTCCAGGTGCGCGGCCAGGGCCGTCGGCGCCACTACCCAGCCCAGGCGCCAGCCAGTCATGGCGTGGGACTTGGACAGGCTGTTGAGGGTCGCAGTGCGCTCGGCCATGCCCGGCAGGCTGGCCGGGCTGACATGCTCGCCCTCGTACAGCAGCTCGCTGTAGACCTCGTCGCAGATCAGCCACAGGTCATGTTCGATACACAGCGCCGCCAGGGCTTCCCAGGTGGCCCGAGGGATGCTGGCGCCCGTGGGGTTGTGCGGGCTGTTGAGCACCAGGGCCCGGGTCTTGCCGGTAATGCGCGCCGCCACCGCCTCGGGCTGCACCCGAAAGCCGTCCTCGGCCCGCACCGGCAGCGGCACCACCTGGGCATTGCAGGCGCCGAACACCGCTTCATAGGTGACGTACATCGGCTCGGCCACTATCACTTCGTCCCCCGGGTCCAGCAGGCACTGGGCCACGCTGTAGAGGGCGCACTGGGCACCGGCCAGCACTACCACTTGCTCGGCATCCACCACTTGCCCGCTGCGCTGCTGATGACGCCGGGCAATGGCCTGGCGCAAGGCGCGCTTGCCGCGCACATCGGCGTAATGGGTGTGGCCGGCCTGCAGGCTGTCGATGGCCGCCTGGACGATGGGCTGGGGGGTGTCGAAATCCGGGTCGCCCACCGACAGCAACCAGACTTGCTCGCCGCGTTCGCGTTTGGCCAGGGCCCGGTAATGAATGTCCCAGGCGGCGGCGCCGTCTCCGGCAATACGTTGGGTCAGTTGAGAAAAACGCATGCTCAGGCTCCAGGCAAAAAGGGATGGTCAGCGCGCACAGGCGTGCTTGAGCTCGATCAGGCTCACGCCGTTGCGGGCAAAGCCGCTGCGCAGTGCCTGCTGCAACTCGTCGAGGCTGGCGGGCTGGCTGACGCTGCAACCAAAGGCGCGGGCCAGGGCGGCAAAATCCGGATTGCGCGGCAGCACGCCAATGGGCTCGATGTTCAGATCCAGCATGTCGTCGCGGATCTGCCCCAGGGCGTCGTTGTTCCACAGCAGCACCACCAGCGGGCTGTCCAGCTCCTCCACCGCCGTGGCCAGTTCCTGCACGGTGTAGAGAAAACCGCCGTCGCCCACCAGCACCAGCCCGGGACGCTCGGGGGCACCGAGCTTGGCGCCGATGCCCGCCGGCAAGCCGTAGCCCAGGGTGCCGTAGCCGGTGGGATGCAGCCAACTGCGGGTGGCCCGGGTCGGGTACAGGTAGTTGCCGCTGTAGGCCAGCTGAGTCATGTCGCTGGCGATGAAGCCGTGCTCTGGCAGCTCGGCGGCAATGCGTTGCAGGATCGAGCGATGAATCTGCTGCAAGGGCCCCTGCCCGTCCTGCACCGCCCGGCGCAGCCCGGCCACTGCGTGCTGCGCTGCCGTGGCCTCTCTGGGCTGTGGCGGCAAGGCTTGCAGCAAAGCGTCCAGCGTAGCCCGGGCATCGCCCTGCAAGGCCACGGCGCAGGGGTAAAAATCAT
Source organism: Pseudomonas sp. JDS08PS003 (assembly GCF_045013505.1). Classification (NCBI taxonomy): domain Bacteria; kingdom Pseudomonadati; phylum Pseudomonadota; class Gammaproteobacteria; order Pseudomonadales; family Pseudomonadaceae; genus Pseudomonas; species Pseudomonas sp. JDS08PS003. The sequence continues at coordinate 3,165,547 of NZ_CP120724.1, read as the reverse complement.
TGAACTTGCGTGGGTCGATATCCAGCCGCAGCAGCTCGCCGTTAAGCGGCAGGCGCTCGCGCCAATAGTCGGTGTCGGCCATCTCGGTGCCCACCGCCAGCACCACATCGGCCTGAGCGATCAACTGCCAGCCGGGCTCGACACACAAGGTCGCCCCGGCGTTCAGCGGCGCCTCGTCCGGCAGCAGGCCCTTGCCGGCCACACTGCTGAAAAACACCGCGCCCAACCGGGTGCTCAGGGCCCGCAGTTGCTCGGCGGCGTGCAGCGCGCCGCCACCGGCAATGATCATCGGCCGCTTGGCCTTGCGCAGTTTGTCCGCCGCTTGCTGGATGTCCGCCGCCGCAGCCGGGCCGCGAGCGGGGCGTCGCCGCACTTCACCGGTCCAGTCCCGGGCGACCTTGGCCGCCAGCACATCCAGGGGCACGCTGATGTGCACCGGGCGCGGGCGCTCGCTGTCGAACACGGCAAAGGCCCGGGCGATCAGCTCCGGCAAATCTTCCGGGCTCAGGGCCAGGGCCGAAAAGGCGGTGATCGGCGCGGTCATCGCCCGCTGGTCCTGGGTTTCGTGCAGCGAGCCGCAGCCCTTGCCCAGGCTGGCGCTGTGGTTGACGCTGGAAATCACCAGCAGCGGGATCGAGTCGGCGTAGGCCTGGCCGATGGGGGTGGCGACGTTGGTCACCCCTGGGCCGCTGATGACGAAACACACCCCGGGCTTGCCGCTGACCCGGGCGTAACCGTCGGCCATGAAGCCCGCGCCCTGCTCATGCCGGGTCAGCACATGGCGAATGCCGCTGCCGGGCAGGCCGCGATACAACTCCAGGGTGTGCACCCCGGGAATGCCGAACACCGTGTCAACGCCGTAGCCGGCCAGCAGGCGCACCAGGGCCTGGCCACCGGTCAAGGTCTGATCGTGCATGTCTCTCTCCTCAAGCCTGGCCAAGGCGAATCAACGCATCGACCGCGACGGTGCCTTCGGCACCGACCAACAATGGGTTCACATCCAGTTCCAGCAGTTGCCCGGCGTGTTCGCAGGCGTAGTTCGCCACCGCGCCGATGGCCGCCACCAGGGCTTGCAGGTCGGCCTCGCGGCGCCCGCGAAAACCTTGCAGCAAGGCGGCGCTACGCAGGCTCAGCAAGGCCTGGCGGATCGCCCCTTCGGTGGTGGGCAGCAACAGACTGCGACTGTCCTTGAGCAGCTCCACCAGCACCCCGCCGGCACCGATCACCAGGGCCAGAGCGAAGTCGTTCTCACGCTTGATGCCGACAATCAGCTCCGCCAGGGGCGGCGCGGCCATGGGCTCCAGCAACACCCGCTCAAAGGCCACGCCGGGCGCATGCTCGGCCATCCGCGTGCGCATCAGGCGCAGGGCTGCGCTGAGCGCTTCAGGGTCCTTCAGATTCAGGGCCACCGCCCCGGCCTCGGTCTTGTGCGGCAACTGCGCGCTGACCGCCTTGAGCACCAGCGGGTAACCGACCGCGGCCGCTGCGCTCAGGGCCTGCTCGGGGGTGCTCAACACACCGTCCGGGATGCTCAGGCCGAAGCCGCGCAAAGCCTGCTTGGACTGCCACTCGTCCAGCAGCACGCCAGTGCCGTGCAGGGCTGTCGGGCACAGCGGCACCAGGGCCGATTCGCCCAGGGCCAGCAGCACTGGACGCCGCTGCTGATAGGCGACGATCCGGCCCCAGGCCGCCAGGCCATCCTCCACCCCTTGCAAGGCGGGAATGCCGTGGCCGTGCAAACGCTCGCGGGCGCTGGCCGGCAGCAGTTCGGGAAAGGCCGAAGTGACAAAACCGCGCTTGCCGTGGCGTTGCAGCGCCGTGCAGAACAGCTCCAGCAGCAGGTCGCATTCCTTGCGCTCGCCGGTGAACTCGGCCGGGTAATCCAGCACCAGCATGGCGCTGTCGGCCTCGGTACGCAGGGCGGTGTCGAGCATGGCTTGCAAGGCCTGGGCATCGCCCCAGATCGCGGTGGTGAAATCCAGTGGGTTGACCAGATTGGCGTAGCCCGGCAGCACCTCGGCCAGCTCGGCGCATTGCCCGGCATCCAGCTTGGACAACTGCAGGCCGTTGCGTTCGGCGTAGTCGGCGATCAGCCCGGCGTCACCCCCGGAACAGGCCAGGGCCATCAGTTGCGGGCCGGCTGGCAACTGCCCGCAAGAGGCAGCCTTCAAGGTCTCGACAAAGCTCACCGGACCGCTGACCCGGATCACTCCCAGACGCTGGAACAGTGCGTCGTACAGCGCGTCCGATCCCGACAGCGAACTGGTGTGACTCAAGGCCAGCTCGGCGCCGATCTGCGACACCCCGGTCTTCAGGGCAATGATCGGAATGCCCTTCTCCAGAGCTTTATGCGCCGCCCGGGCAAAGCCCGGCACATTCTTCAGGCCTTCCAGGTGCAGGCCGATGGCCGTGACCCGTGGTTCGTCCAGCAGCACGTCCATCAATTCGGCAATGCCCAACTGCGCCTGATTGCCCACCGACGCCATGTAGGCCACCGGCAGCGAGCGATCACTCATGGACAGGTTGTAGGCAAAGTTGCCGCTCTGGGTCAGCACCGCCACCCCGCGCTCCACGGTTTGACCGCCATGGGCCACCGGCCACAGCGCGGCGCTGTGCAGGTAGTCCAGCAGGCCGTAGCAGTTGGGGCCCAGCAGCGCCATGTCGCCCGCGGCCTGGAGCAGTTGCTGTTGCAGGGCCTGGCCCTCGGCGCCGGTTTCGGCAAAGCCCGAGGCGTAGCAGATCGCCCCGCCGGCGCCCTTGGCCGCCAGTTCCCCGACGCAAGTCAGGGTCAGCTCGCGGTTGGTGGCGACGAACACCGCATCCGGGCCGCAGGGCAGTTGTTCGATGCTGGCCACACAGGGCACGCCATCGAGCTCGGCATGCTGCGGATTGACCAGCCACATGGGCCCGGTAAAACCGCCTTCGGCGCAGCGCTTGAGGGCTCGGGCCATGCTGCGCCCACCGACGAAGGCCAAATGCCGGGGGGCCAGCAGGCGCTTGAGATTGTCACGCAGGGTCTGGGACATGACGGCAATTCTCCAGGGCGCTCAGCGCATCAGCGGCCGCAGCAGTTCACGGGAAATGATGTGGCGCTGGATCTCCGAAGTGCCTTCCCAGATCCGCTCGATCCGCGCATTGCGCCAGATGCGTTCCACCGGGCCTTCGTCCATCAGGCCCATGCCGCCGTAGATCTGCACCGCCTCGTCGGCCACCCGGCCCAGCACTTCGCTGGCAAACAGCTTGGCCATGCCGGCCTCGCCGTCGGTCATGCTGCCCTGGTCCATCTTCCAGGCGGTGTGCAGGGTCAACAACTCGGCGGCGCGGATCTGCGTGGCCATGTCCGCCAGCTTGAACGACACCCCCTGGTAACTGCCGATGGCCTGGCCGAACTGCTTGCGGTCCGCCGCCCATTGCAGGGAGGCATCCAGGGCGCGCTGGGCCTGCCCCACGCAGTTGGCCGCGACCATCACCCGCCCGGCGGTGAGCCAGGCGTTGGCCACTTCCCAACCCTTGCCCACTTCCCCCAGCACCTTGGCGGCCGGTACCCGGCAGTCGTCGAAGAACATCTCGAAGGTGTGATAGCCACGGTTGCTCACGCACTTGGGGCCACGGCGGATGGTCAGTCCCGGAGTGTCGCGATCCACCAGGAACGAAGTCACCGCGTTGCGCTGGCGGCCGTTGTGCTCATAGGTGCCGGTGACCGCAAAGACAATGGCGAAATCCGCATGCCCGGCGTGGCTGATGAAGTGCTTGCTGCCGTTGAGCACAAAGTCGCCGCCGTCGCGCACGGCGCGGGTCTTGATCGCATTGGCATCGGAACCGGCGCCGGGTTCGGTCAGGGCGAAGCAGTCGACCTTGCGCCCTTGCACGCAGGGCAACAGGTAATCGCCGATCTGCGAGCCGGTGCAGGCCATGAGGATCTTCGACGGGCGGGCAACGAACACATGCAGGGCCCAGGAACACTTGGCCAGCTCACGCTCGATCAGCGCCTGGGACAGGTAATCCAGGCCACCGCCGCCCACCTCCTCCGGCATGTTGAAGGCATAGAAGCCGGCGGCAATGGCCTTGCTGCGGATTTCCCCGGCGAGGTCGGCGCTGACCTCATCGGCGCGGTCCACCGCTTCCTCGTGGGGCAGCAACTCCTTGCTGACAAAACTGCGAACCGCGTCCACCAGCATTTCTTGTTCTTGGCTGAGTTGGAAATTCATGGCGCTACCTGTGAGTGAGTGACGGTGCAAAAAAACCAGTGATCGGGCAGGACGGCCTGGCGAAAAAACCTTCCCGTAGGAGCCAGCTTGCTGGCGAAGAGGCCCTTGAATGAGGCGCTGTTCTTGCGGGCGTCTTCGCCGGCAAGCCGGCTCCTACAAAATGGGCGCATGGCCCAGGGGCCCTTTCGCCGGCAAACGGAGCGCCGCCCGGCCGCTCCTACATGCCCTGGAAACATGGCGGACGTTTTTCCGTGGCGGCGCGCAGGGCTTCGGCGCCGTCGGCGCTGCGCCCGCACAGCAGTCCCGCCGCCAGTTCGGCGGCCAGCTGCTGCGCCAGGCTGCGATCGGCGCCCTGGCGTATCAGCTTCTTGGTCTGGGCAAAGGCGAAAGTCGGGCCCGCCGCCAAGCGCGCCGCCAGCTCACTGGCGCTGGCGATCAACTGCTCATCGGCGCACACCTCGCCGACCAAACCGGCGGCCAGGGCCCGTTCGGCGCTCCACAACTCATCGAGAAACAGCAGGCGCTTGGCCTGTTCACTGCCGATCAAACGCGGCAGATGCCAACTGGCGCCGGCATCCGGCGAGTAGGCCATGCTGGTGTAGCCGGCCTTGAACCGCGCCGACTGCGCCGCCACCCGCAGATCGCAGCACAGAGTCAGGTCCATTCCCGCGCCCACCGCAGTGCCGTTGATGGCGGCGATGGTGGGTTTGTCCAGACTGTGCAGACGGGTCATCAGGGCGTGAGCGGTTTCGGTCCAGCCGTAGCTTTCCAGGGCGCCGCGGGCTTCGGCTTCGGCCCATTCCGCCAGGTCGGCACCGGCGCAGAAACTGCGGCCGCTGCCGGTCAGCACCACGGCCCGGACGCTGGGGTCGCTGTTGCAAGTTTCCAGCAGACTGTGCAGCGCTTTGAGGCTGGGGATGTCCAGGGCGTTGCGTTGCGCCGGGCGGTTGAGGGTGATCCAGGCTACGCCGGCTTCGATCCGGCTGAGCAGCGATGATGAAGAGGTCATGGGCGTCCTCGAATTATTGTGGTTGGCGTGAGGGGGTGACTTGAGGGCCATACTAAACGAGTGTTCAACAAGGCGGCAATTGGGGGGACTGGGGGGCTTTTGGGTCGGCTGATTGAGGTATCTGTTTGTTTTTATTGGGTAAACATCTGGGTTTTGGGGGTTGATGCGTGGGGGTTGTTACAACTTCGAACAAGCCTCGACAAAAGTGCGATTGGGGGAGGTTTTTGTGGCGAGGGAGCTTGCGCCCGCTCGGGTGCGTAGCGGCCGTAAAACCTGAGGGTGCTGTCTTCTTGGTGTACATATCCGTTGCTGCGGTAACGGCCACTTATGGTTTCGCTCTTACAGCGACTCACTTTGGAAAAGCCCCAAAGTAAGCAAAGGGCTCCTGCCCCTCCACTCGGTGCCTCGCCTAGGCTCGGCATGCCCTCACTCCGGCATTGATCCGTGGGCCGCCGCCACAGGCCATCCATGGCCTGATGGCGGCTAACCCGGCATCCCTGCCGGGTTACCCACGGCTCAATGCCTGCGTTCGGCCATCGTGGTTAACGGGGCGCTTAGATCAAGATCAAAATCAAGAGCCAGACGGCGGCCTTGCGGCCGGCCTGAAGCTAAGGGTGGGTGCGTTTCTGTAGGAGCTGGCTTGCCAGCGAAGGCGTCCGCCCAGGCGCCGCATGTCTCACGGGCCTCTTCGCCGGCAAGCCGGCTCCTACGGACAGCGCGTAACACGCGCTTGGCTCTGGCTTTTGATCTTGATCTTCAGGCCCCTTCCCAGCCGGCCGAGCGTAGGCGTTGCGTAGGGGGCAGCTCGGCAAGGATGCCGAGCTAGCCGCCACCCGGCCATGGATGGCCGGTTGGCGGCGGGCCCCCGGAGCAATGCCGGAGAGAGGGAACGCCGAGCCCCAGCGAGGGGCCCATGGAGGGGCAAGCGTTTTTGCTTACTTTTTTGGCGTTTGAAAAAAGTGAGTCGCCGTAAGGGCGAAACCGCCAGCCGCCGCACCCGCAGCAACGGATATATACACCTTCATCCTCGCCCTAAAAGCGAAACCGCCAGAGGCCATGAGCGCAAACGCCAGCGAAGGCGTCCTCCAGGGCGCTGCATGACTTTCGGGCCTCTTCGCCGGCAAGCCGGCTCCTACGGACAGCGCGTAAAACGCGCTTGGCTCTGGCTTTTGATCTTGATCTTCAGGCCCCTTCCCAGCCGGCCGAGCGTAGGCGTTGCGTAGGGGGCAGCTCGGCAAGGATGCCGAGCTAGCCGCCACCCGGCCATGGATGGCCGGTTGGCGGCGGGCCCCCGGAGCAATGCCGGAGGGAGGGCACCCCGAGCCCCAGCGAGGGGCCCATGGAGGGGCAAGCGTTTTTGCTTACTTTTTTGGCGTTTGAAAAAAGTGAGTCGCCGTAAGGGCGAAACCCTAAGTGGCCGTTACCGCAGCAACGGATATGTACACCTTCAGCCTCGCCCTAAAAGCGAAACCGCCAGAGGCCATGACCGCAAAGGCCAGCGAAGGCGTCCGCCCAGGCGCTGCATGTCTCACGGGCCTCTTCGCCGGCAAGCCGGCTCCTACGGGGAGCTGCACGGTGTATCTGACTGCTGTAGGAGCTGGCTTGCCAGCGAAGGCGCCCGCCCAGGCGCTGCATGTCTTGCGGGCCTCTTCGCCGGCAAGCCGGCTCCTACACGGCAGCTGCAGGTTGCAGTTGGCGTTTGCGCTGCATCAGGTAGTAGGCGCCATAGCACAGGGCGATAAAGCCCGAGCCCCAGTACAGCGACGGCCGCTGGGTTTCGTCCAGGGCCAGGAACACAAACAACGAGCTGCACAGCACGATGCACAGCAACGGCACCAGGGGGAACCAGGGCGCGCGGTATTTGAGCTGGTGCAGCTGTCCACCCTCGCGCAGGAACTGGCGGCGGAAGCGGTACTGGGCCAGGGCAATCACGATCCAGGTCACGGTGCCGGCCATGCCGCTCACAGCCATCAGCACCATGAACAGGGTGTCGGCAGCAATGAAGCTGGTCATCAGCGAGATCAGGGCAAAGCACAGGGTGATGGCCAAAGCCCGCAGGGGCACGCCCTGTTTGCTCAGGGGCGACAGGGCCTTGGGCGCCATGCCGGATTTGGACATGGCCCAGAGGATGCGCGTGGAGGCATACAGCCCGGAGTTGCCCACCGAGAGGATCGCCGTGAGGATCACGAAGTTCATCAGGTCGGCGGCGTAGGGAATGCCCACCATGTCGAACACCTGGACGAAGGGGCTCTCCACCAGTCCGGCTTGCTGCCAGGGAATGATCGCCGCCAGCACCATCACCGCCAGGACGTAGAAGATCAGTACCCGGAACACCACGTTGCGCACGGCGCGCGGGATGCTTTTTTCCGGCTGGTCGGTTTCACCGGCGGCCACGCCCATGATCTCGCAGCCCTGGAAGGCATAGACCACGGTCATCATCACCGCGAACACCGCCGGCAGACCGTTGGGGAACAGGGAGTCGCCCTTGAGGTTGTCGAACATCGGCGCCGGAGCGCCGCTGGGCAGGTCGATAACGCCGAAGATCACCAGCGCGCCCACCACGATAAAGCTCAGGATCGCCAGCACCTTGATCCCGGCGAACCAGTATTCGGCCTCGCCAAAAGCGCGGGTGGCCAGGGCGTTGATGCCAAATAGCAAGGCCACGAACAGCGCCGACCAGTACCAGATCGGCACCCCGGGGAACCAACGCTGCATGAGCATACCGGCCGCGGTGAACTCCAGGCCCACGGTGGTGGCCCAGCTCATCCAGTAGACCCAGCCAATCATGAAGCCGGTGGCCGGGCCGATGTATTGGGTGGCGTGGGCCTGGAACGAACCGGACACCGGCATCTGCACCGACAGCTCGCCGAGGCAGACCATCACCAGGTACATCAGGAAGCCGGCCACCAGATAAGAGAGGATCGCCCCCCAGGGGCCACCCTGGTTGATGGTGACCCCGGAGCCCATGAACAGCCCGGTGCCGATCACCCCGCCCAGGGACAGCATGAAAATGTGCCGGCTCTTCAAGGAGCGGGTCAGGTGGATGCCTTTACGTTCAGTGGTGGTTGTCATGGCGCACCTCAGCAGTAGGTAAGGCGCGGGGCGCGGAGCGAAGGGGTGTGGCGGAAGGCGGAAGCAGCTTGCAGGCGTTTCATTATTATTATCTCCAATAAGCTTCGAAGACCGCGGCGGGCGCGGCTCAAGCGATTATTGGAAAGCCATGTAAGTTCGGATTGAACGCCAGGATCGAAGATGTAAAAAGTCGTAAGGATTTTGTACGTCAGGCCGCCAACAGGCGCTGCAGCAAGGCCCGGGACTGTTGCCAGGACCACCGCAGGCTCGCCGCCAGGGCGGCCAGCGCCGGGCGATCCGCCCGCTGCGCCGCCTCCTCCAACTCTCGCAGTTCCCGGGCCAGTGCGCAGAACCCCAGGGAATCGGCGCTGCCCGCCAGGCGATGGGCCAGGTGCAGGACTTCGGTGCAGTCTTCGGCGGCCAGGGCGTCGGCCAACAGTGGCTGTTGCTGATCCAGAGCGTCGGCCAGCACCTGGAGCAGGCCCTGCAACTTCTGCTCGCCCAGCAGGCTGCGGTGGGTGTCGAGCAAGCCCTGGTCGAGCAAGCCTTGCTGAGTGTCGGCCAGCGGCACCTGCGCTTCCCCGGCCAACACCTGACGCAGGCCCTCCAGTTGCAACGGCTTGCCGAGAATGCCCTGCATCCCGGCCTGCAGATAACCGCGCACCACAGACGGCTGGACGCTAGCGGTCAGGGCAAAGATCCGCACCTGCCGATTGGGCCCGGGGCGGTGGCGGATGTCCCGACACAGCTCGACCCCGCTGATGCCGGGTAAGTGCACATCCAGCAGCAACAGGTCGAAGGCTTGCTGCTGACACAGGGCCAAGGCCGTTTCGCCGTCTTCCGCCAGCCACACTTGATGGCCGTCACGCTGCAGCAGGCCGCTGGCCACCTCGCGGTTCAGGGCCACGTCTTCCACCACCAGGATCTTCAAACCCTGCGCCGGCACCTGAAGCTGTGGCGACGGCAACGGCTCTTGACCCACCCCCAGCAGCAGCTCGAACCAGAAACAACTGCCCTGCCCCAGCTCGCTGTCGACGCCGATGTGCCCGTCCAGTTGCTGCAGCAGGTGTTTGCAGATCGCCAGCCCCAGGCCGGTGCCGCCATAGCGCCGGGTCACCTCGTCACTGGCCTGGACGAAACGCTCGAAGATCTTCTCGCGCATCGACGCAGCAATGCCGATGCCGTTGTCGCGCACGCAGCAGCGCAGGCGCTGGCCCTCGGCGGCGTGCTCCAGCACCTGCACTTCGACTCGCACCCAGCCGTCTTCGGTAAAACGAATGGCATTGGCCAGCAGGTTGCTCAGCACCTGGCGCAGGTACTGCTCGGCGCCCTGCTGACGCGGCGCCAGTTGCTCGTCGATGTGCAACTCCAGGCGGGTGCGATTGCCCTCGGCCCGGGGCTGCAACAGGGTGGTGACTTCTTCCAGCAACTGACGCAGGGAGAAGTCCCGCACTTCCGGGCGGCTTTCGCCCTCCTCCAACCGGGCAAAGGACAGCACTTCGTTGAGGATGCTCAGCAGGCCTTCCCCAGCCTGATGCAAGGCCTGCAAACGCTGGCGATCCTGCTGGTCCAGCGGCGCCTGACGCAGCAGTTCGGCCATGCCGAGGATGCCGTTCAACGGGGTGCGCAGTTCATGGCTCATGGTCGCCAGAAAGCGCGACTTGGCCAGGTTGGCGGCTTCGGCCTCGTCCTTGGCGTGCATCAGGCTGGCGGTGCGCCGCTGGACCATTTTCTGCAGTTCGTCGCGCTTGTCCTGCAAGGCCAAACGGTCGGCTTCGCGGCGCTGCACATCGTCGAGCACCGCCCGGCGCATGTCGTCCAGGGCCCGGGCCACGGTGTCGATCTCGTCGCCGTCCGGGCGCTGGCGCTTGTCCAGATGCAAGGGCTCGTGCAGCTCGCCGGCCGCCACGCGCCGGGCGAAATCCGCCATCACTTGCAGGTGCCGGGTCACCAGCCGGTAGAACAGCCCGGACAAGGCCACCGCCAGCCCGCAGAGAAACACGCTCATCCACAACAGGCTGGCCAGCCCGGTGGCGTACAGGCGCCGATACACCGCCCCCAGGTCGGTGCTGACCTGCAACTCGCCCAACAGGCGCAAGGGTCCGGATGGCGGTTGATAGCTCAAGGGAAAACGCTCGACCCGCAACGGCCCGATCAACTCGGCGCTGCCCTGCTGCAAGTCGAAATCGCTGCTGATCAAATGCACCCGGGCCACATCGGAAAAGTCCACCAGCCCCTGCAACTGCACGGTCAGCTGTTCCTGGTTGAGATCCCACAGGTTGCGTTCCAGGCTGCCCAGGTAACCGGCGCGGATCAGCTCCATGCGGCTGTCGATCTCGCGCATTTCCCGGCGGTATTCGAAGTACAGCTGCACGCTGCTGGCGAGCACGGTGAAACACAGGCTGAACAGCAGGATAAACAGCAGCAGGCGGCGCAACAGGCCGCCGGAACGCAGCGGGATCATGGCGCTGTCTCCCGTTGCGCCTTGAGCATGGCGCGGTAGTCGTCCTGGCTTTGCCCAAGCCAGCGCTGCACCGCGCCGCTGTCCACCTGACGCTGCAACCGGGCGTCGATCTCGGCCATGCGCGGCGCCAGGGGCGAGTGGCGCGACACCGCCAGGCGCAGGTAGTCGACGCTCACCGCCTGGGGCAAGGCGACTATGTCTTCGGCCCCCGGCAGTTGCTCGATGAACAGCTGCCCGGTGCGACGTTCATGGGGGATGAAATCGATGCGCTGGCGGATCAGCTTGCCGAAGTTCTGCTGGCTGCTGGAGACCCATTCGATGTTGCCGTGCTGCACCACCTCGCGGTCGAAATCCTGGCCGTAGCTCTCGCCGAACAGCAGGCCGCCGCGATAGGCCCTCAGGTCCTGCAGGTGCGTGATGCGCGGCAAATGGCGGCGGTTGACGAACAGCGCGACTTCTTCGCGCAACACCGGCACCCGGGAAAACAACAGGTCCTGCTGGCGCTGGCTGGTGCTGTAGGCCAGCACCACATCCACCCGGCCGGCGGCGGCATCCAGCAGGCAGCGCTTCCAGTTGCCCAGCACCACCACCTGCACCTGATAACCCAGGTCCCCCAGCACCTGCCGCACCAGGGTCGGCGCCAGCCCGCGCACCTGCTGGCCGTCGCTCCAGGAAATCGGCGGGTACACCGGGTAGTCGCAATAGCGCAGCACGGGCTGGGGTTCAGCGAACGTCGGGCCGGCCAGCAGGATCAAGCACAGGCTCAGGCACAAACCCAGTGCACGGCGCAGCAATTCAGGCGGCCACGCTGGCGGTGAACAGGTAACCGGCACCGTGGATGGTGATGATCAGCTCCGGCTCGGCCGGGTCGTCGTGCAGCTTGCGCCGCAAGCGGCCCACCAGCACGTCGATGGAACGGTCGCTGGGCACCCATTCGCGGTTGCGGATCTGGTCCATCAACTGGTCGCGGCTCAGGGTGTGGCCGCTGTTGCGCAGGAACACGCTGAGCAACTGGTACTCGCCGTGGGTCAGCAGGGTTTCAGCGCCCCCGGCATCGATCAGCCGACGGCGGTCGGTGTCCAGGGCCCAGTCGGCGAACTGCTTGACCGGGCTCGGGCTCGATACCTGGGGTTGCGGCTGGCGTGCATGGCGCACCCGACGCACCAGATTCTTGGCCCGGGACACCAGCTCCCGCGGATTGAGGGGTTTGATCACGTAGTCGTCGGCGCCGCACTCCAGGCCGACGATGCGGTCGATGTCGTCGTTGCGCCCAGTGATCAGGATGATCCCCACTTCCGAACGCACCCGCAGTTCCCGGGTCAGGGTCAGGCCATCCTTGCCCGGCAGGCGGATGTCCAGCATCAACAGGTCCACCGTGTGCTGGCCGAGAAAGCTCTCCGCCTGCTCCGCGGTGGCGGCGCAATGCACGTCGTAGCCTTCCTGAGAGAGATAAGCCTGAAGCAGCTCGCGAATCAGCGGATCGTCGTCGACGATCAATACCCGAGGAGTCATCGCCTGTTTCCTGATTATTTTTATTGGAGATCAAGCCTTGCGCACGCTAACCATTACTGAACAACTGATCAATAGCCCTCTGTCCGAGCACTGAAACCACGCCCCTGGCTGGCCAGCAAGCCCTCGACCCAGGCTTCGCAGATCTGCACGCCCTGCTGCGGGCTGAAGGTCCCCGGGTTGAGCCCGGACTCCAGCCACAGGCCGTCGAGCAAGGCGCTGAGGCTGATGGCCGCCAGATCGGCGTCGAAGGGTTCCCAACCCTGCTCCCCGGCCAGTTGGCCCAGCAGGCTCGCCAGTTCGTTGCGGTACTCGGCGTAGGAATGTTCATGGGCCAGATTGATCGCCTCGGCGGTCTTCACCGCGCCCCAGAAAGCCAGCCAGGCATCCAGCAGCCGCGGGTCGAGCAATTCGGCGCAGAACGAAGCGCGAAAGAACGCCGACAAACGCTGCCGAGGCCCGGGAGCGGCCTGATCCATGGCTTCGCGCAGCAGGGTCATGACCCGCCCGGTGATGGAGCGATAGGCCTCGGCCACCAACTCGTCCTTGCCGGAATAGTGATGGCTGATCAGCCCCACCGAGACCCCGGCCTCGGCAGAAATCTTGCGGATCGACGCGCCCTGGAAGCCATGCAGCTTGAGGCAGGTCAGGGTTGCCTCGATCAGCTCGGCCTTGCGCAGGTCGGGTTCCAGACGGGAAAAGCGCGCTTCCTGGCTCATGGGGCGGGTTCCTTGGACGGTGGCCGGACGGCGAAAACTGAACGACTGTACAGCAAGCTTCCCGGCCTCATCCAGCCCCTGTTTCAGCGCCATGGGCGCTCAGTCGCGGTAGTCGGGGGCCACGCGTTGCAGCAGGCGCAACAGCGCCGCCCAGGCCAGCTGCATGGCGTCCGGGTCGTTCAGTTCGCCTTCCTGCAGCGGCCGCCCCGGGTCGTTGAACTGGCGTTCGGTGTGGGCGCAGACCGCGTCCGGCGGTAGGACGATCTCTCCCGCGGCCTGGGCTGCCAGCTGGATCTCGCAGGCCTTCTCCAGGTAGTACATGCGCAGAAACGCCTGACTCACGGTCTCGCCCACGGTGAGCAAGCCATGGTTGCGCAGCATCAGCACGCTCTTGTCGCCGAGGTCGGCCACCAGCCGTTGCTGCTCGCCCAGGTCCAGGGCCACGCCTTCGTAGTCGTGGTAGGCCACGCGGCCATAGAACTCCATGGAAATCTGGTTCACCGGCAGCAAGCCGCACTTGAGCGCCGCCACCGCGCAACCGGCCTTGGTGTGGGTGTGCAGCACGCACTGAGCATCTTCCCGGGCGCCATGAATGGCGCTGTGAATCACGAAACCTGCCGGGTTCACCGGGTACGGCGACGGCTCCACGGCTTCGCCATTGAGGTCGATTTTCACCAGGTTGGAGGCAGTGATTTCATCGAACATCAAGCCGTAGGGGTTGATCAGAAAGTGATGCTCGGGCCCGGGCAAGCGCACCGATATATGGGTGAAGATCAGGTCGGTCATGCGAAAGTGCGCGATCAGGCGGTAGCAGGCCGCCAACTCTTCGCGCAGGCGCTGCTCGGTGCTGCTGCGCTCGGTCAGGGCGTGGGGGCTGGGAGCGATATTGTTCATTGTTGGAGTCCTCCAGGCAGGTGGGCGGGCAAACGGGGCCGGTAAAAAGAGCCCGCAAACAATAGGACCGGACGCCCGCAGGCGTCCAGCCCGTTGGGGCTACTTGCTGGCCCAGGCGTTGAAGCGCTCTTCCAGCTCCTCGCCATGATCGACCCAGAACTCCACGTTCATCGCCAGGGCGTCCTTGAGGTTCTGTTCCGAGGTCGGCACCCACTGCGCCAGGGCCGGGTCGAGCTTGGCCGCGGCCAGGGTGTTGGTCGGGCCGTAGGGGATCTGCTTGACGTAGTTGACCTGGGCTTCGGGAGTGTTGGCGAAGGCGATGAAGCGCTTGGCCTGATCCACATGTTTCGAGCCCTTGATGATCGCCCAGTAGTCCATGCCGTACAGGCTGCCGGGCCAGACCACTGCCAGCGGCGCGCCGGCCTGGGCGGCCACGGCGATGCGGCCGCTGTAGGTCGAGGTCATCACCACATCGCCGGCGGCCAGCCACTGCCCCGGCTGGGCCCCGGCTTCCCACCACTGGATGTAGGGCTTGAGCTCGGTCAGCTTGGCGAAGGCCCGCTCCACCCCTTGCGGCGTGGCCAGGACCTTGTACACGTCCTCGACCTTGACCCCGTCCGCCATCAGGGCGAACTCCAGGTTGTACACCGCGCGTTTGCGCAGGCCGCGCTTGCCGGGGAACTGTTTGACGTCCCAGAAATCCGCCCAGGAGGTTGGGGCCTTGGCCAGCTTGTTGCGGTCATAGGCAATGGCCACGCTCCACACCAGCACTGCCGAGCCGCAGGGCTGGGCGGCATCTGGAATCAGCTGCTCGGCACGGCCCAGGGCCTTCCAGTCCAGGGGCTCGTACATGCCCTCCTCGCAGCCGCGCATCAGGTCCGGGCCTTCGATCTGCACCACGTCCCAATCGACGTTGCCGGTATCGACCATGACCTTGATGCGGGCCATTTCGCCGTTGTATTCGCTCTGGATCAGCTTGCTGCCATCGGCCTTGCTGAAGGGTTGGAACAACGCCACGTCCTGGGCTTTTTGTCCGGCTCCGCCGTACGCCACGACCACCATGTCGGGGGCTGCCTGGGCCTTGTTCTGAATCAGCGGCTGGCCCAGGGTCAGACCCAGGGCGAGGCTCAGGGCCAGGAAAGAACAACCGTGCTTGCGGGTGAGCGCTTTCATCTGTGAATCCTCGTCGCGGTGCCACACCGGCAGGCGCCGGCACAGCCCTTTTTTATTGTTGTGAGGTTCGCGCCAAAAGCGGGCGCAGGCCAAAGCTACGGCAAGCGCCAGTAAAAAAACAAGTTGATTTTTTACTGGCGGTAAATTTTGATAGGCCCACAATAACAACGCCAAGGCCGTGCTCCCCTGCCCTTGGCCCGCCTGGAGTCACCGCAATGACCAGCGCCTTCCCGCACCTGTTCGCACCCTTGCAGATCCGTGGCAAACGCCTGAAGAACCGCATCATGTCCAGCGGTCACGACACCTCGATGCCCACCGACAACCTGGTCAACGAACAGCTGATTGCCTACCACCGCGCCCGGGCCGAAGGCGGCGTGGGCCTGATCGTGCTGCAGGTGGCCGGGGTCCACGACAGTGCGCGCTACACCAGCCACGTGCTGATGGCCACCGACGACGCCTGCATCGACGGCTACCGGCGCCTGGCCCAAACCTGCCACGCCCACGGCACCGTGGTGCTGTCGCAGATCTTCCACCCGGGGCGGGAAATCATGGAGTCCGCCGACGGCCTGCTGGCCGTGGCCTACGCCCCTTCGGCGGTGCCCAACGAACGCTTCCGGGTCATGCCCCGGGCCCTGGACCAGGCCATGATCGACGAGATCATCCAGGGCTACGCCGACGCCGCCCGGCGCCTGCATCAGGCCGGGCTGGACGGCGTGGAACTGGTGGCCAGCCACGGCTACCTGCCGGCGCAGTTCATCAACCCGCGGGTCAACCGCCGCAGCGACGGCTACAACGGCGAACTGGAACAGCGCCTGCGCTTTATCCGGGAAATCCTTGACGCCATGCGCGCCAGCACCGATGCCGACTTCATCATCGGCCTGCGCATTTCCGCCGATGAACGCGACCCCGAAGGCCTCACCGAAGACGAATCCCTGGCCGCCGTGCAATTGCTGCAAGGGCAACTGGACTACGTGCACATCGTCGCCGGCACCTCGGCCTCCCTCGGCGGCGCCGTGCACATCGTCCCGCCCATGGCGGTGGAAGCGGCTTATCTGGCCCGGGAAGCCGGCACCTTCAAGGCCGGGCTGTCGATTCCGCTGTTCGTCACCGGGCGCATCAACCAGCCCCAGGAAGCCGAGGCCATCATCGCCAAGGGCCAGGCCGATGTGTGCGGCATGACCCGCGCGCTGATCTGCGACCCGCAGATGCCCAACAAGAGCGAGCGCGGCCACAGCGACGACGTGCGCGCCTGCATCGCCTGCAACCAGGCGTGCATCGGCCACTTCCACAAGGGCCTGCCGATCTCCTGCATCCAGCACCCGGAAACCGGCCGCGAACTGCTCTACGGCCAGCCCAAACCCAGCGCTCGCGGCAAACGCATCCTGGTGGTGGGCGGCGGCCCGGCCGGGATGAAAGCCGCTGCGGTGGCTGCGCAACGGGGCCACCGCGTCACCCTCTACGAAGCCAGCGCGCAACTGGGTGGCCAGATCCAACTGGCGCAACTGCTGCCCCGGCGCAGCGAATTCGGCGGCGCCAGCACCAACCTGCAACGGGAAATGCAACTGGCCGGCGTGGAAGTGCTGCGCAACACCCGGGTCGACCGCGCCCTGATCGAACGGGAAAACCCCGACCACGTGATCATCGCCACCGGCGCCCAACCCTACTGGCCGAACTTCGAACGCGGCGGCGACCTGCAAGTGGTGGACGCCTGGCAAGTACTGCGCGACGAAGTGCAACTGGGCCGCAGCGTGGTGGTGGCCGACTGGCGCTGCGACTGGATTGGCCCCGGCATCGCTGAACGCCTGGTACGCGCCGGGCACCAAGTGCAACTGGCGGTCAACGGCACCCACTGCGGCGAAAACCTGCCGCTGTACGTGCGCGACCAACTGGCCGGCGAACTGCACAAACTGGCGGTCCCGATCATTCCCTACGCCCGCCTCTACGGCTGCGACGACAGCACCGTCTACCTGCAACACACCGCCAGCGGCGAACCCATGCTGCTGGAAAACGTCGACAGCCTCGTCCTGTGCCAAGGCCACCAATCGGTGGACGACCTCGGCCAGCAACTCAAAGGCCTGGTGCCCTTCCAACGCATCGGCGACTGCCTGGCACCGCGCACCGTGGAAGAAGCCATCCATGAAGGCTTGAAAGTCGCCTGGGCGCTTTGAGGCTGCTTTATACTCCAGGGCTTTTGCAGGACGGGTGCCCGGATGCGCCCGTTCACCTGGTCCGGAGCCCGCCATGAATCAAAGCAGCAAGACGCCGCCCGAGCCCGGCAGCGACAACCAAGCCCCTGGCGGCCCACAGTTTCTTGGCACCCGTATCCGCGGCCTGCGCAAACGCCGCGGCCTGACCCTGAGCGAACTGGCGCAACAGAGCGAACTCACCGCCGGCTACATCAGCCAACTGGAACGCAACCTCGCCTACCCCTCCATCCCCGCCCTGTTCAACATCGCCCGCAGCCTGGGCGTGACCATCCAATGGTTCTTCGCCAGCGAAACCCAGACCGCACCAGAGGACCAGGGCTATGTCGTGCGCAAGAAACAGCGGCTGCAGGTGAATTATGAGAACGGGATCATCGATCAACTGCTGACCCCACAACCGACCCGGCAGCTGGAGTTTTTGCACTCACGCTTTCCGCCGGGGACCTACAGCAAGGAGAGTTACAGCCATGAGGGCGAGGAAGCCGGGTATGTGCTGTCGGGGAGTTTTGAGCTGTGGGTGGGCGAGCGGTATTTTCAGCTGAGTGAGGGGGATAGTTTTAGTTTCTCAAGCCAGGAACCGCATAAGTATGGGAATCCTGGGGAGGAGGATGCGGTGGTGTTGTGGGTGATTACGCCGCCGACGTTTTGAACAAGCTACTGAGCGGAAGCGCAATGCACCGCTCTTTCGTTTACTGAAAACTAGCTGTCACGGACTGGGAAGTAGAACTGCTGCCGCAACCACTCGCTGAACTGGGCCTCGGTCAGCGGAGCGCGTTGCTCGCCCATCTCATTCCAGGCGCGGTTAATCATGTGTTCCCAGTCTCGGGCGACTTCCATGAGTGGCGCTGATGCTCCCCAGAAGTGTCCAGCCTCCAATGTTGCGCTGATTCGACCGTTTAGCTCAGCGAGGGCGGCGCTGCCTTCCAGATAGCGCCGCCCGGCTTCTAGCAATTTTCTGAACTCGATGATTTCAACGGTCATGACTGGTCCCTTAAACAGAGCGTTTGGATAAGCAGCTTTGAGATTGATGAGGAGGATATCTGCCCTCCTGTTGTCACTTCACCCAGAGCTAGCCTAGTCGTATGCAGTACCAACCTCTGCTTACGGCCAGAAGCAGCCTCTTGCCCTTACCCTTCAGGATCAGGTATTCCCTATGAACAATATCTACATGGGACTGATATAGGCGGCAGTCACTGTCGGTGCACGTCTATACTGGGCGACTCGGTATCAGTATTCCTACCGTCGAAAGCATATGCGTCGCTCCGGTATGACAACCTTAAAAAGTATTGATGAATTGAGCGTATGAGATTCTTTCCTGATGGCCCCTCCATACCAGATATCCTTCTGGAACGCTGCGATGCTGGCCGCGTCGTATTCCTGTGTGGTGCGGG
Organism: Pseudomonas sp. JDS08PS003; assembly: GCF_045013505.1. Taxonomy (NCBI): domain Bacteria; kingdom Pseudomonadati; phylum Pseudomonadota; class Gammaproteobacteria; order Pseudomonadales; family Pseudomonadaceae; genus Pseudomonas; species Pseudomonas sp. JDS08PS003. The sequence goes on along the minus strand of NZ_CP120724.1, from coordinate 3,146,904 downwards.
AGTTTCGTTGCCATCTGGAATGCCTACTTTCGTCGGCCTTACTCGGCACGTCATAGAATTCTTCGATCCGCCAGCCGACTCAGACATCATGGTCGCGTTTCGACCATGGTTGGAGGGTCAATCTGCGGCGAATGTCCCACTCGACCAAATCTTCAACCTCCTCCACCTTGAATACGGTAAGGATGAAGTTAACGCTCTGGTCACAGAGCGGCTAAGTGCTGCTCTACAAATCAAAGATGTTGGACGTGAGCACGATCTGATCAAGCGGATTTCTTCGAGTCAGAGCGGCGTGCCACAAATTGTCACGACAAACTTCGACCGATTGTTCGAGGCAGGGCAGGTGGGAGGGGACCTGGTCTGGCATGTGCCGCCTGCTTTTCCCGATCTGAACTTCGGATCGAAGATAGAGGGGATCACGTATCTTCACGGTCGACTGGTGGATGCAGCCTCTGAATATCATCCCTACGTGCTCAGCAGTGCGGACTTCGGACGTGCGTACCTCTCTGAAGGATGGGCCACCAACTTCATCAGGCACCTTCTCGAACGTCATACTGTCGTTTTAGTCGGCTATCAGGCTGAAGATCCTCCTGTCAAATATCTTCTTCAGGGCCTCAACCATGACGGCCAATATGATCGATCCCGACTCTATGCATTTGATCGTGGGCTTCCTGAGGACATCGAAGCCAAGTGGCGTGACCGAGGGGTTACAGCCATAGCCTATTCCGATCACTCGGACCTATGGAAGAGCATGGAAGCTTGGGCAGAACGGGCCGATGATCCGCGCAGCTGGCGTGCATCCATAATCGCTAAAAGCCAGCAGGACCCGAAGGCCCTTACCCCTCATGAGCGCGGTCAAATTGCTCATGTTCTTCGTACAGTTCAGGGAGCGAGATTGTTCTCGGAAGCTGATCCAACACCGCATCCTGAATGGGTATGTGTAATGGATGCATATGTACGATCCGACAAACCAAGTGGTGACTTTGGCGCTGATGCAGAGAGTTTTAACCCTGTGCTTGCTTACGGGCTTGATGACGATCTGTGCGATATTTCTGAAGATGATCGCAGACAGGATGTCAGCAACGATAATCTTTTAGTCTGGCGCAGCGAAGACGATAATCCGCATGAGTTTCATCGGTTGGGTGGGCGGCAGGCAGAAGGTTTCGAGGCGACGCCAATAAGGCTTGGCCACCTTATCACCTGGGTCAGCAAGGTGATCGAAAGCCCTGTGCTGGCGTGGTGGACTATCCGTCAGAACGGTCTGCATCCTCGACTTCTGCAACAGCTCGAGTGGCAGGTGGAGCATTCAAAGGCTCTCAGCGATCGAGCTCTTCATATCTGGAATCTTATCCTCGAACACCATCGAGACCCTCGCAATCGTCAGTGGAATGGCGAGTGGTTTGACTTGAAGACACGGATTAGTGCAGAGGGATGGACTGCAGGTGTCCTAAGAGAATTTCGGAGGGTTGCGACGCCGCGACTGAAGATACAGCGACCGTTTGGCATGGGGCAGATTAGGCCTCCGTTGAAAACTTGGGAGGACATTCATCTCCGCGATCTCGGCCAGTTCGAAATCATGTTCCTTGATAAGCACAAAGAAGAGTTAGACATCCCCGACGATCTTCTACCACAAGTATTTAGCATCCTGCAGGAGCAGTTTGCTGTCGCCTCAGGCCTATTAGGGGATATCGAGACCATCTACTTCCGTACACCCACCTTCTATCCGAAACGTGAGGTCGACGGGAAAACGTATGCCACGAATGCTGCGAAGACCGTAGTTTGGTTTGTTCAACTTTTTGACCGGATGACTGCCAGATGGCCAGAACTGGGGAAGGCACACGCAACGACTTGGCCAACAACGGAGCGGTTCTTCTTCCGAAAGCTCAAGCTCTATGCGTACAGCAAAGTAGATATCTTCGAGGCCGACTCGGTTGCCGAGCAAGTCTTGCTCTTAGATCAAGAGGCATTCTGGGACAATAATGTGACCCGAGAGCTCCTTTTCCTACTGGTTGACCGGTGGAAAGATTTCTCTCAGGTGAATCGGAATCAACTTATAGACCGTATCTTGACGGGCCCCGACCAGCGTACTCAATGGTCTGACGGGGAATTCCATGACCTGCGGGATAAGGTCGCCGCAAGATACGCTCGATATCTCGAACTACAAGGTTGTGAACTTACAACCGCTCACAGTGAACGGCTTGCCGAGATGATCGGAGGTATTCTTGATTGGAGCGATGCTTGGGCGACTTCGATTGTAATCGAGCACGGCTCTCATACCGGCTGGGTCGGTACGGACGAGAAACCAGACGCAGTCTTGGATCTTCCCGTAAACGAGGTGATTTCCAGGGCAAAGGAAGAGCTGAAGCGTGACTTTGGCAGCTTCACCGAGAAGCGACCCTTTACTGGTTTAGTAAAGGTCAATCCGCGAAAGGCATTGTCTGCTCTGACGATTGCAGGTAAGGCCGGCGATTACCCAGAAGCGTTCTGGTCCTCCATGATTAATGAGTTTCCTGCAGACACCACAGCCAGGCTGAGACGGGTATTCTTGAACCGAGTAGCACGGCTCCCGCATGCAGTTATCACCCAACTGAACCACACGTTGAGCCGATGGCTCCAACAGCACCTGGTGGCAATCCTTGAGTTTAATGCTGACCTTGGTTGGGCGGTCTACGATAATATCGTCGAAGGCATCTTGAGCGGTGGAGCAGATGCAGCGAAGAGTGGTCTTGGTGAAATCCGCCAAGGCGGAAAAGTTATTGAAAAGTCCTTACGCACATTTGACCATGCGATCAACGGCCCCATTGGTATGTGTACTGAGGCCCTTTTTCACGCAGTTCCCAGAGGGAGTCAGGAGATCGCCGGCTCACTACTTCCAGGTTACATAAAGTCTCGTGTCGAACGCCTCTTAGCTTTACCTGGCGAGGGCTCAGATCATGCCATATCAGTAGCGAGCAGGAGTCTGAACTGGCTCATGCTCGTAGATCCCGTCTGGACCGAGGAAAGACTTGCTCCCATGTTGGAGTTCGAGCATCCAGCTTCGGAACCAGCATGGAACGGATTTCTTTATAGTGACCAAGTGCCTCGACGGCAGTTGCGAGAGATCATTAAACCGCTCCTGCTTCACCTATTCCCGTGGGTCGAAGGATTTTCATGGGATCACGACCTCTCAAGAAGAGCCGCCGAATGGTTAGGCTACATCTATGTATTTCACCCGAATGAGCCTGGTGGTTTTTCACAAGGCGAAATGCGTTCGGTCCTTCGAGCAATGTCTGATGATACTCGGAACCGTTTCATTTCCTGGCTGGGTCAGGTTGGACAGGAAAATGAGGACGGTTGGGCCAAACACGTCATCCCTTTAATCAACAAGGGCTGGCCGAGAGAACGCCGATACAGGACCGCAGCATCGATGAGAGCCTGGATAGGCATGCTTGATGACACCGGCAATAGTTTCCCCGCAGTATATGAAGCGGTAAAGAAATTCTTGGTGGCGGTGGAGACAAATGAACATCCGTTCTACCGGTTCACTCAAGAGTTAAACGATGAAAGGCCGATTACCGTTCTATACCCTGAGATAACGCTGGATTTGATGAATAGAGTTACGCCCCAGATTCTCACACGCCCTTCATACGAGTTGCCGAAGGTACTCACTCTGATCGCGGAAACCCAGCCTGATCTGAAAGCGGACTCACGTTACTTACGCATTGTCGATCTTGTTGAACGGAGCTAAACCTTGGTCTTTCAAGTCGAAAAGTCAGCGACTGTCCTCGAGCTTCCTGGGTACCAGACGACTGTATTTGATCGCACTAGCTCCGAGGGATCGTCCGCTTTTGGCCGGTAGCAGTCGCTTGCCAACGTCCGCTTTTGGCCGAATCGCGACTGTCGCCACCGGTAGAGGTCATCTAAAAGTTGACGTTCAGGATTGGGAGAATAAATCTGCCCGCCCTCTTGGAATATGAGCTTACATTTAATTAATATGCACTCCCCTCATATGGATAACGTTGTGCAAACATCTGCAGGATGAGTTCTATTCTTTCTTGGCCGTCGCTAGCGAGAAGCTTTAGTATTTGTTCTGAGGTAAACCTCCCCATAACCATTTCAAGCTCAATGACTGTAAACTCATGAGTAACGCCATTAGCTTTCATTGAGGCAATTACTTTTTCTTGAGAGTAGCCTTCAAACTTTTCGCCGGACAAGACCGTATTCACTAACTCACACTCTAGATAAAACTCCGTACCAGCAGGCACCTCAATTGAAGATCGAAGCTTCAGTTTTTTTGGCTTAATTTCTCTATCATCTACCGACCTTACGACCTGAGTAATAAAGTGCAGCTCTTTTATTGCGCGCCTACTTCTTCTATCAGCTTTAGGGTTACTTGCTGAAAAAGAAGAAAATCTTGTTATAGTTGCTGGTGGATGCATGATGATTGCGGGCATATGAATTTGAAGCCAACATTCGACGACTTCAGGGCACCCATTAAAAATTTTCAGTTTTTCTACCTGCTGAGCAATCAGCAAAAGCTTTTTCTGGATGATGTCTTTAGTGTGATCGGCTGTCATCCCCATTGTCAGACCATTGTGCAAAAATCCAAGTTTTGTAACATCGGCCGCTATAACACCAAAGGCACGTCGCCCTTCTAACGTTCTAGGAATACGCAAAGCTATTTGCTCCCTAGCCTTCATAAGATTGTCTCTGAGGTTACGGATACCAGCGATCCGTTTACACTCGATGATATAAGCGTGGTCTTCTCCGATGGCAATTACATCTGTATCAGTGCTAACATCAACCATGCTTCCTGCCTGACAGAAGTAGCTGGCAACCCTCAGTTCAAACTGTGTGTCTCTTGGCTCGGTATTTGTATCTAGAGCCGCGAAATCGCTACCCCTAACTAATTGCTCAAGCTTATTTTCGATGCCTTTTGGAGCATGTTTTTTTAAACCTCTAAATATCCACATCAGTTCGTGAGCTTCTCTAAGAAGATATAGCTGCCAATCAAGGGGGCTACTGAATCTTGCATCCTTCACGTTCTTGAATATTTTTTGCTCATTGATGTCGCCGCCTGAGGCCACCTCATCGAAATACTGAACGTATCTAGAAATTCTAGTATTGTGGGTTTTAATTCCCAAACTATCAATTAAAGCCCTAAAACCCCGAAGATCTTCCGCGTGCTCTTTATAGCTAATACCCGGAAAGGATTCTTCTGGCAATCTGTAAAAAGCTTGTTCCTCTTGCACTTTACCCCCCCTAAAAGCTCTAACCTTCACAACTTACAAATTAATTGAAGACCTAATTGTTGACCGACAAACAACACGCTCGATACATCTATAAAGACCCAATATATTTTCTTGTTAACGTTGAGCATCCGCTAATGACCGAAAGCTACCTTCTCGAATCACAAAAGACGCCGTTTATCAATCAATAATAAGCGGCGCTTCTATCTACTTAGTACGGTATAGCTCTAACTCAGAGCCCCTCCCTCGGCCCCTCTTCCCCCCAACCCCAAACACACATCATCAATCACCGCCTTACCCATTTCCGCCAGGAAGTGCGAAGCCCAAGCGTAGCGCTCGCCCTGCTCTTCCATAGCGGCATCCAGCGCAAGTTTCTTGGCGTAGTACAAAAAAATAGAGGCCTGCTCCAACGCCTGCTGCAAAGGCACATCCGCATTGACGCGAAACAACGTTAGTTCAGGATCGGCACATTGGCCAAAGGTGACAAAACCTTGGGTTTTGATGGAGTTTGAATGGCTCATCGTGCACCTCCCGCCAGGGTCTGGCAGCAGAGGCTATTGAGCGGAGAAAGGCGAAAGGAATAGCAGCAAATTTCAGACAGATTACCGGCAGACATGATTGAAACTCCCTGATCAACAATGTGCCTGCATCTGATCGGGTTCTCAGGCCCGGTCGCTGATTTTGCAGCGACCGCAGCAGACTAGGCGCTCTGCTCGGGGTCCGGCAACCGCTAAACCGTAGCCGGTTATGTCGCTCGGATAGGTGAGCCGTTATGCTCTCCCCCACCTCGGATAAGGACATCTGCCCCCTCATGATCGACCGCGAACACCTCCAGCAAAACGGTTACCAGTTGCTGCGTCAGGCAGTGCCCGCCGACTGGCTGGATGAGCTGCGGGCCGCTTTCGAGGCGGGGGTGATTGGGCCCGAGCAATGGCCGGTGCCTCGGGGGCACGATTGGCGTCATGCGCTGGTGGATCTGGATGCGCGGGTGCAGGCGGTGTGTCGCTTGCCGGCGCTGTTGGCGGTAGCCGGGGAGTTGATCGGGGAAGGTTTTTTTCTGGCTCAGGTGGAGGGCCGCGAGCCATTGGCGGGGGGCGGTCATCAGGTGTTGCACCGGGATCTGTCGGAGCAGCGCCTCGGTGACCGGGTCACGGCGCTGGTCTATCTCGATGACTATGGGCCGGCCAATGGCGCGACGCGCATCGTGCCCGGCAGTCATCGCCCCGGGGAGCGGTTGGCGCCCTTTGATTTCAGTGATGAATCCCGGGTGGTGCAGTTGGCGGGCAGTGCGGGGGACGTGCTGCTGTTCGATGCCGATCTGGTGCATGGGGCCAGCCGCAACCACAGCGGCGCGCGCCGGCGTTCGCTGCTGATCAGTTATTTTGCCGAGTCGCTGTACGCCAGCCAGCAGCAAACCGCGAGCCTGCGCAATATTCAGATGGACACCCGCGAGCGCTTCGACCCCAAGGATTTTGCCCTCGTGGGCTGAGGGCCCGCCCCCTTTCTTATGAACTCTGGATGATCAGGGCCCCGGCCATCAGGTCTTCGTCATCAATGCCTCGCTTCAATAGCAAATAGCCGGTTCCGCCGACCAAAATGCCCTTGTGCCCTGGCGCTGCCCTATTCAACCGGGAGTTGTTGATCTGCAGCACATAGTTCAAGCCTGGGCGTGCCTCTTGACCCTGAATCCAGGCAGGTATTCCGGCGATCTTGGCCAGGCCGTTTTCGTCGCTGTCCTGCCCCGGATTTTCAACCACTTCGATTCGCCGCGCCGGGGTGATGGGCTGTCCGTAACCATCCACCTGTCGCGCCGCGGGTCTGTAGGCCAGCACCTTGCCGCCCTCTTGCATGGCTTGGTCGATGTAGGTATCGCTGACGATTGAGTAAGGCGTAAACAGCGAAACCACCAGTTCGTCATTCAATTGCATGCCTGCGACGTATCGATTGATAAAGCTGGCCGGCAGACTGGCAAGGTGCAGCAAGGGGGCGCCCATCGAGTCGGTGGGCCAAGGGATGGACTCAGGCAGGTAGGGGTTGCCGCCGAGGTAGGCGGAGTCCTGGTCAGGGTCTTCGTGCAAAAACACTAGTTCGTTAAACAGGGTCTGTTCCTCTCAGGTGTGCGTTGCCCAATTGGTTGCGTGGGCGCTGGTCTTTGGGCTGCTTTCAGTCAGCAAGGCGGCCGGCCAAACGTTGCAGTGCCTGGGCCAGTTCCAGGGCCTGTTCTGCCGTCAGTTCCACCGGGTCGTTGTGCGGGCTGATGGCCTTGAGATGAATGGCACTGCCCTGCTCTATCCATAGGCGCACGGCGCCCTCGCTGCTCTCGAAATAATCCGTTGTGCGGTCAATCGGCATGCTCATTCACCTTGTACGTGGGCGCTGGCCAACTCCAGCAGCCGAGTGAAGTTGACGATGGCGAAATACAGGTCATCGCGGGTGTCGCCGTCCCAGTCTTCGACAGCTTCGCGGGCGGCCTTGAGTGAGGCGATGCGGGTTTTGATCTCGGCGATTTCCTCGGCGCCGCACTGGGTGGCGATGGCCTCCCAGCGTTCCTGGGGAATGTTTTGCTGGACCGAAAGCCCGGCTTTGGCTTGGGCAATCAGTGCGGTGAGTTGGCTCATGGGGCTGGGTCCTGATGAAGCGGGAAGTTGACCGGCGGCCTTGCCCGGCCAGTGCATCGCTCCAGCGCGTGCGGGGCGCCGAGGCGGCGGATGGTAACCCACTCGCGGGCGGCCCGGCGTGGGTTGTGCGCGAAGGTTTTTTATCCCGCCTGTTGCCTTGGGTGCTTGGCAGCGCCGCACGGGTCGGCTTCAATAACCGCCCCTTTTTCATGTTCAGGAGCTAGAAGGATGCAGCTTTATTACCGTTGGGCGGCCGCATGGGTCATGGCGTGGGTACTGGGAATCGGGCTGGCCCAGGCCGAGGAACGGCCACAGGTGGCGGACAAGATCCTGGCCTACACCGGGCCACATGGGGTGAAGGTCTGGACCCTGCGCATCGGTGAGCGCAACGCCCATCAGGCGCTGGTGCAGGTGGAAGACGCCGACCACGACTGGAACATGCGCATTCAGAAAATGAGCGTGGAGCAAACCGATCGCGACACCCGTTACTTCACTCAGGTGGACGGGCAGAAGTTCGTGGTGCTGCTGCTTCAGGAGGGCTATGGCGAGTTGCATCTGCCGGGTGAGGCCAAGCCGCTGAAGGTGGGCTATGACAGCAACCTGTCCAGCTATGGCGATGCCCAGGCGTTTCTCAATGAGTATCTCAAGGCCAAGTAGAGCGTCGGGCGGGCGCGACGCTGGTTGATCGGCGGCGCTCTAGGCTGAAAGGCCGCGAGCGCTCTGCAACAACGCCTCCCTAGGGAGGCGTTGTGGTTTTACCCGGTTTGCAAACCTCTCAGCGCAAATCGAACCGGTCCAGGTTCATTACCTTGTCCCAGGCCGCGACAAAGTCCTTCACGAACTGCTCACCCGCATCTGCCGCCGCATACACCTCGGCCAGGGCCCGCAACTGGGAGTTGGAGCCCAACAGCAGATCAACCCGAGTACCGCTCCATTTGTATTGCCCGCTGGCGCGGTCGCGGCCTTCGTACTGTTCGCGGGCCTCGGACAGGGGTTTCCATTGGGTGCCCATGTCCAGCAGGTTGACGAAGAAGTCGTTGCTCAGGGTCTGCGGTCTGGTGGTGAACACGCCGTGGGGCGATTGCCCGACGTTGGCCCCCAGCACTCGCAGGCCGCCCAGCAGCACGGTCAGTTGCGGGGCGCTGAGGGTCAGCAGTTGTGCTCGGTCCACCAGCAGGGCTTCGGCGGTGACGCCGGAAACCGGCTTGAGGTAGTTGCGAAAGCCATCGGCCACGGGTTCGAGCACGGCGAAGGATTCGACGTCGGTCTGTTCCTGGCTGGCGTCCATGCGCCCCGGGGCGAAGGGTACGCTGATGCTGTAGCCGGCATTTTTTGCCGCCAGTTCCACCGCCGCGCAACCTCCGAGGACAATCAGGTCCGCCAGGGACACGCGCTTGCCAGTGCCTTGGGTGCTGTTGAAGGCGTTTTGCACCGCTTCCAGGGCGCGTAGCACCTGGGCCAGTTGCTGCGGTTGGTTGACCTCCCAGTCTTTTTGCGGGGCCAGGCGAATCCGTGCGCCGTTGGCGCCGCCGCGCTTGTCCGAGCCGCGGAAGGTCGAGGCCGAGGCCCAGGCGGTGGACACCAGTTGCGCCACGGACAGGCCCGAGTTGAGGAGCTGGCCCTTGAGCTGCTGGATGTCCTGGGCGTCGATCAGTGGGTGGTTCACCGCCGGAATCGGGTCTTGCCAGATCAGTTCTTCGGCCGGCACTTCCGGGCCCAGGTAGCGGGCCCGGGGGCCCATGTCGCGGTGAGTGAGTTTGAACCAGGCCCGGGAGAAGGCTTCCGCCAGTCGCTCGGGGTGTTCATGGAAACGCCGGGAGATCGCCTCGTAAGCCGGGTCGAAGCGCAGCGACAGGTCGGTGGTGAGCATCGACGGCGTGCGGCGTCGGCTCGGGTCGTGAGGGTCGGGCACGCTGTCGGCCCCGGCGCCACCCACGGGCCGCCATTGGTGGGCGCCGGCCGGGCTGGTGCTCAGTTCCCATTCGAAGCCGAACAGGTGGTCGAAGAAGTCGTTGCTCCAGCGGGTCGGGGTGGTGGTCCAGATCACTTCCAGGCCGCTGGTGATGGCATCACCACCGACGCCTGTGCCGAAGCTGCTGCGCCAGCCCAGGCCCTGTTCTTCCAGGCCGGCCGCTTCCGGTTCCAGCCCGACGTGGGTCGCGGGGCCGGCGCCGTGGGTCTTGCCGAAGGTGTGGCCACCGGCGATCAGGGCCACGGTTTCTTCGTCGTCCATGGCCATGCGGGCGAAGGTTTCGCGGATGTCCCGGGCCGCCGCCAGCGGGTCGGGGTTGCCGTTGGGGCCTTCCGGGTTGACGTAGATCAGGCCCATCTGCACCGCCCCCAGGGGGTTCTCCAGCTCACGGTCGCCGCTGTAGCGCTGGTCGTCGAGCCAGGTGGTTTCGCTGCCCCAGTAGACGTTGTCTTCCGGCTCCCAGACGTCCTGGCGGCCACCGGCAAAGCCGAAGGTCTTCAAACCCATGGATTCCAGGGCGACGTTGCCGGTGAGCACGATCAGGTCGGCCCAGGAAATCTTGCGTCCGTATTTCTGCTTGATCGGCCAGATCAGCCGCCGCGCCTTGTCCAGGCTGACGTTGTCCGGCCAGCTGTTGAGCGGGGCGAAGCGCTGCTGCCCGCCCCCGGCGCCGCCACGGCCATCGGCGATGCGGTAGGTGCCGGCGCTGTGCCAGGCCATGCGCACGAACAGCGGGCCGTAGTGGCCGAAGTCCGCCGGCCACCAGGGTTGGGAGTCGGTCATCAACGCCAGCAGGTCGCGCTTCACCGCGGCCAGGTCCAGGCTGTTGAATTCGGCGGCGTAGTCGAAGTCCTCGGCCATGGGGTCGGACAGGTGCGAGTGCTGGTGGAGGATCTTCAGGTTCAGTTGGCCGGGCCACCAGTCGCGGTTGCGGGTGCCTTCGCCGGCGGTGTGTTTGAAAGGGCACTTGGATTCATTGGACATGGATCACTCCTTCGGTCATCGAAAACCTGCCGCTCGACGTTGGCCCCGGGTTGGACAACCGTGTGAAAAGCGTAGTGAAGGACAAGCGAAGGTAAAAATAGCTTCGCTTGATGACCCTGCCAGAAAAAAACCATGACCCGTGCCAGGCTCCCAGCGGGCGCCCTGCCCCCTGCAGCCTGCTCATCCTCTGGCGAGCGACGCTCAGGCATGTTCAACGGCGCATAAGGCAAGCACGGCACATCGTGAACCACTGCTTAGCGCTGGGCGTCCAGGCAACGCTGGGTGTCGATGTCGATCTGCTGACGCAGGGCCTGGAACAACGGGCTGGCGTCGGTGTAGCGGCGACCGTAATCGAGGTTGAAGCGGTAGTCGAAGTCCGCCGGGTTCTGGCCCTGGGTGTGTTGCAGCAGGGTTTCCAGCTTGTCCAGGGCCTTGACCGTGCGCGCCTCGGCGCTGGCGGCGCCCTCGTATTCATCCCACAGGTCCAGCAGGCGTTGGCGGGCCGGGGCGTCCAGGGACCGGGCGAGAAATTGCAGATCGTCGCGTTCCTGCTGGCTCTTGTTCGGGTGCGCTGCCTGGGCCACCGCCGGGATGTCGCCGTGAATGGCTTCCCCCAGGTCATGGACGATGCACAGCTTCAGCACCCGCAGCAGGTCCAGTTCGCCCAGTTGGTCTTCGAACAGCAGCGCCATCAGGCACAGGCGCCAGCTGTGCTCGGCGGTGCTTTCCTGGCGGCCGCTGGAGGTGTGGGCGCTGCGCAGCACGTCCTTGAGTTTTTCCGCTTCACGGAGAAAGTCGAGACGGCCGCTGAGAAGTTCGGGGGTCATGGACAAGCCTGCTGCAAGTGAACGAGGCCCGCGCCGTGGGCAGCGGGCGATGGCTTGCCAGACTAGCCAGCAGGCAGAAACCGGTCCACGGATAAAATATGCGTGGCGTGCCTCGACAAGCGCTTCAGAGGGTTTCCACTAGCCGCACGGCGTTGCCGTCGGACAGGTTGAGGCGAGTCCAGCGACACTGGCTGGGGGCGATGGGCACGATGGCCGAATCGTTGCGGCCGCTGAAGAACTCCAGAGACGGCGGCGCCAGTACTGCGCGCCAGCCCAGGTCATCCAGGGCGGTCTCCTTGCGGATGATTTCCTCGGTACAGAAGCCCCACAGGGATTGGCCCAGCAGCTCGCTCAAAGGCACGCCGAACTGCCCGGCGCGGGTCGGCGAACAGGCCAGCAGGCGGTGGGTCAGGTCGCACACCAGGTGCACGGCGCGCGGGCTGTCGTTCACCAACCGCGCCAGGGCCTGATCGGCGGCGGCGCTGAGGTTGGCTGCCAGCAGTTGTTCCAGGCGCGCGCGCTCTGCCGGTTCCATGGCCTGCCGGCCGTTTTCCCAGCGGGAAATGCTCGACTGCGCCACGCCGAACAGCTCGGCGGCGTGCTGCTGTTTGACCCGGTGCAACAGACGCCAGCGCCTGAGGGCCAGGCCCAGATGGGGTGAGGTGAATAAGGCTGCGGACATGGCCTGGGCGATGCGAGTAAAGGGGCCGGCAGTTTCGCAGCCTCGGCGCTTGGCGGGCAACTTGCGCTGACCAACGCCATTCGCCCGCCCCGTCACAAGTCGCTGGACAGCGCGGCCAAAGCCCCGAAAAATCAGCACCTTTGCCCCGCCCTTTACGGGCCGGGCGTCTGTGCCAAGGAGTTTGGCCCAATGCTCAATGTCTTGTTTGTCTGCAGCCAGAACAAGCTGCGCAGCCCCACCGCCGAGCAGGTGTTCGCCGACTGGCCGGGCATCCAGACCGCGTCGGCGGGGCTCTATCACGATGCCGAAGTGCCCCTGGGTCCGGAGCTGGTGCAATGGGCCGGGCTGATTCTGGTGATGGAAACCCGCCACCGGGAAAAACTGCGCAAGCGCTTCAAGGCGCAGTTGAACAACCAGCAGATTGTCTGCCTGAACATTCCCGATGATTACGACTTCATGGACCCGCAGCTGATCCAGTTGCTGCGGCAGAAGGTGCCGCAGTTTCTCCCTGCAAGCCAGGAGCTGCGCTGAACCGTCATTGCCCTTGGGGCAAGGCGGCAATCAGTTCCGCCGAGGCGTTGTACAGCGGCGTGCGGCCCTGCAACAGGATCTGCGCGCTGCGCCGGTAGGCAGCGCCGTCGATCAGTAGCTCCCCGGCCGCCTGCCGGGCATTGATCAGGGTCTCCAGCACCCCGGCGGGGTTTTCAATCGCCAGCGGGTATTCACCCGGCTCCTCGCCTATCACCGGTGCCCGCGCCAACAAGGCATGGGCCACGGTGCCCTCGGCCAGGCACGCCGCCGCCAGGCAGCAGCCGCCGGACACCGCCAGGGACGGGTGGGCGTTCTGTGGGGTGAAGTAGCGGGTGGCGATATCCCCTCCGTGGCGCGCCGGGCTGACGATGCAGATCTTCGGAATGGTTTCGCTGCGCCGCAGCTCGTCGGCGCTCATCAGGCGGCCGTCGCGCTGGCGCAGGCCCATGCGCAGGCCGCCTTGCACCATCAGCTTCAGCAGGCGCGCCTTGAACGGCGGATCGGCGTCCAGTTCGGCCGGGGTTTCCTCGCCGGTCTGGCCCAGGTCCGCTGCGCAAAGGATGACCATGGGCACCGCCACATCGATGCAGGTGGCAGCAATGCCGTCCAGCAGGTCCACCCGTTTGCCGCTGGGGAACAGCGCGCCGGTCTTGGCCCCCACCGGCTTGTCGAGAAACAGGTCGACCCCGGGAAACACCCCGTTGACCCCGGGAATCTGCGTGTCGCTCAGCAGCCGGCCATTGGCGAACCCCAGGCGCGCATACATCGTGGTCTGGGTGTTGCTGTTGTAGATCTCGATCTGCCCGCCGCCCTCCCCGGGCTGCAGCCAGCCGCGCTGCAGGGCGTACAACGGCAGGGCCGCGGACATGTTGCCGCAGTTGACGCTCCAGTCGATGGCGCTCTTGCCCGCCGCCAGCTGCGCCAGGGTGCTGATCATCCGCGTCTCGCCGGGGCGGCGTTCGACGATGAACACCTTGTTGCTGGTGGGCCCGCCGCGCCCCAGGCCGGTGATCTGGGTATTGCCCGGCCACTCGCCATGCAGCGGCACGCCCATCAGGTGGCGCAGCAGTTCTTCCACCAGGGCTTCGTCCCGGGGCAGCGCTTCGCGGGCCAGGATCAGTCCGGTGGAGGTGCCGCCACGGGCGTGGCACACGGGGAATTCAGGGATGGCAGCAGGCTTGGGCAGATCGGACATGGCGGGCGCCTCCACGGTGGGCGAATAGAGCGGCCCCTTGTCGGGCAGGCAACGGGCAGCGGCGCAGCATGATAAACCGTCGCGGCCGATCCCGGGGCGCAGGCCTGACTGAAGACGCCGCAGCGAGCGCCTGACCCTGGCCCTGCACCGCTCGTCTTGCACTCGCTCTTTTTGGAGTGGGCCATTTGACTAACCGTCTTGAGGATCTAGATTCCACTCGCGACTTCATGGAAGTGCATCAAGCCCGATGCCCGATAGACCGGGACCCGAGTACCGATGCTCAGTGGCCGCGCCCGGAAACTCGATTGCCTGTTTGCCTGGGCACTCCAGGCATCTAACGCGACAGCAGGGAGCTGGACATGAACGACAACATCATCGACATCATGGTCACCATTGATGTGGACACCATTCTCAACAGCCAGGGCAAACAATTCGACAGCGGCCAAGTGTTCAACCTGCAAAAAAGCGACCCGACGCAGCCCAGCCACCTCTATAACTTCACCACCAGCGGGGTAAGGCTCTCCAGTCAGGCGATCTATATGGTGGCCAGACGCAACAACTCCCCAGCCGGCGAAGGTACGGATGAACTGTCGGTCAACCTCAAGGAGGGCGACCTGGTCCGCTGGCGCAGCACCAGCCTGTCCGAGGGGCTGTACTACTCGGTACTGCTGTATCAGTACACCCAGACGTCCCCGGTAGTGACGCAACAAAACCCCAATTATGTGCAAGACATCAATCCGGTGGTCTTGAACCACACGCCCATGCCGATCATCAATCAAGGCGATCCATCCGCGCAGCCCATCGCCCAGAGCGTCAAGAATTTCTATTGGGAAGGCAAAGCCGTGCGCCAAGGCAGCATCACCTACACCTGGGCCTTCATGATTGTCGACAGTGACAATCAAGTGGTGGGTTACTGCGACTGGGACCCCTACATCAATATCAACTGAGTGCCTTGTCCCTCTCCCTGTCGGTACGGGGAGAGGGACTTGCCGTGCCCCTGCCCGATCACTGTCGACGCCTCCTGCCCCTGCTCCCACCCCGTTCAACCTTGGCCAACCGCTGACCCACTGCGAACTGAACACTTGCCTCCTGCCCGACGCGGCCCGTATTTTATCGACCCCGCCTCAACAACGTCCCGGCCAGCCCCGCGGTCGCCGATGGCGTGGGTCCGTTCCCCTTGCGCTGTCCCGGAGACTGTATGGATCTCGCCACCCTGAGCCTGTTCATCCCCGCCTGTTTCGCCCTGAACATGGCCCCCGGCCCGAACAACCTGTTGTCCGTGAGCAACGCCACGCGTTACGGCTATCGCCAATCCTGCCTGGCGGGAAGCGGCCGGTTGCTGGCCTTCGCTGCCATGATCGCCCTGGCCGCCGCCGGCCTGGCAGTGGTCCTGCAGACCTCGGAACTGTTGTTCCATGCCATCAAGATTCTGGGCGCGGGGTATCTGCTGTACCTGGCCTGGCAACTGTGGCGTGCCAACCCCGACAATGAACGGGACGCTGAACCGATCCGCGTCGGTCTGTGGCCCCTGGCGCGCCAGGAATTCCTGGTGGCGGCGGGCAACCCCAAGGCAATCCTGATCTTCACCGCCTTCCTGCCGCAGTTCGTCGATCCGACGCAGCCGATGGGCCCGCAGTTCCTGATCCTGGGCGCGCTGTTCCTGGGGCTGGAGTGGATCGCCATCAGCGCCTACGCCTACATGGGCCTGCACATGCGTCGCTGGTTCGCCGAACCCCGGGGCAAGCGCCTGTTCAATCGCGGCTGCGCGGTGCTGCTGTCGGGGGCGGCGTCGGTGCTGCTGATGGCGCGGCGCGGCTAGTCCCTGCTGCCAGTTGGACGCGGTAGCCAAACACCTCCAGCCTCCTCCAGGCGCGCGATAAGGCGTTCGGCCACCTGATGCCGCTGGTAGCGCTATTGTCTTGGGGACCTTGCTGTAGGCAGCGACAAACCGCGAACAGAATCCAGGACCAAAGTAAACTAACATCCTTATATGAAGTTTTGCGATAACTTAACAAATCACCGCAACTAACAAAACAAACCAAGAAGAAAAATAATTAACAAGCACACCACTCAACCAACAAAACAAAAAACCAAAACACCTCAAACAAATAAAATAGCAAGCTAATAATCAATCAAGCCCCCACCCCTTTAAACAAAACAATTTCGCAAACACATCAACAACTTACACTCCAAAAAATCGCAATAACCCTCAGAACTTAATCGCCCCTCTCTCATTTGACAAACACCACTCCAGCGCTACTCTAAAAACCTATAAAGCGCGCTCAGCCACCTCATAAAAAACAAAGCCAACACCAAAACTGTTTAATACTTTTTAACTATCAGCATTAAAAACACAACAACCAGGCACTCACCAAAAAGTCTAAACACTAGACAGCAACACGGCAAACAACAGAAGCCTGTCACCAAGGAGCTCCATATCATGAACGATGAGACCATTCGCTCAGCAATAGCACTCGCCAACAAAATCGTCAGCAATCCGACTTTAATAGAGAGAGTCAAAGAAAACCCTCAAACCGAATTGCCAAAACTTGCTCAAGAAGTCGTTACGGAGATGTCCTCCCCACTCCAAACCGACCGCTGGATTTATCGCATTGTCGTCTTGTCGCTGGGCAGTACAGTGCTGATCGTAGTTGCCGGCGCTGTTCTCCTTTCCATTATCCATGGAGCACAAATAGATATACCGGAGATGATGACCGCCCTTGGCTCTGCAGCTGTCGGCGCACTGGCCGGCCTGCTTGCTCCCAGTCCGACGTCCCGCTGAGCTTCAACGTCTTCCGAGTTGAAGCCCCTGCAAATACGCTGAACAGCACTTGGGAATCAAGCCCTCCACAGGTCACGCAGGATAGCTCATCACTATGAGCAAGGAGCCACAATGAAACCTCGCCCTCTAGTTTGGATTCTTTTTATATGGTGTTTCCAACTCGGCGGATGCGCCTATCACTCACAGGCCATTACCGACTTTTCAGCAGCAACCCTGTCCTACAGCGACGCCGCAAAGAAACTTATTACAGATGCTTCGAACCAGTGTAGAACCTCTCACACTTTGGAATACCTAGGACAACTTGACCCCCAAAATGCTCCAGGCTACAACCCCAGCAGCTTGAAATCCGAAGTCGAAAGTATTTGTCAAGGGACAGATATAAGAGACTCAACGCTCAACGCGCTTGCCGACACTCTAACTGGCTATGCAGCGGCCTTAGGAAAAATGTCGAAGTTACAATCAGGCACCTTCGATGGCTCCCTGATCAAACTGACCGATGCTGCAGCAAAGCTTAATGAAAACAAACCAAGCGCCGAGGTCAAAGCCGGAGCACTGCTGGCGGAGTCCTCCATTGCTTTTATATTGCAGGCGAAGACAAAGCAGCAACTCAAAAACATGCTGTATGAGAATCATGCGCGAATAAGTCTTATCAGCAGCCGCTTGGAACAGTATGCAAACTATGTTTACCCCACTGACATGTACGCCTCCCATGGAATATACGACAACCTCGGCCAGTCGTTAAAAGTGGCCTCACAGGCTCATAGTTCCTCAGAAGCGGCAGCCAGAATGCCGGTTCGCAAACTGTATGCCGAAGTGTACGCCCTCAACGAAGCCAGCAGCCTAACTGCCACCTCTGAACGAGTAAAAAAATTCCAGGAAGCTACTGCGGCTTTTATCAAGGCGCACAGGGAACTCATGGTCAACATTGATCACCTGGACACACAGGAAGTCTTGGCTGAAATAAAGAATTTCTCTGATCGCGCCTCTTCGCTTCGCGAAGCATTTAATGCAACAAAAGAAGGAGAGCAATAATCATGGCCGAAGTTAACGAAAGTTTCATTGCAGAAAAAACAGCTTATGTTTTGAAGTTGATTGATACCAGAAACAAGATCAACGAACTGCTGAACAGCGACCCGCCTCCGGAAAACGCCGACGAACTCATCCACCAGAGAAAAGGGCTGGCCCGGGAAGCCCAGCGCATCACCAACAGCGTGGGAATTCTCATCGGTCAGAGCGCAGCTGAAGCGGTCGAGGGAATACAGGCCAGTATTCAGCAAGTCGATGATTTCATCAGCCGTGTACAAACAGCTGCTCAGCTACTCAAGGGCGCTACCGCAATACTTGGCTTGGCCAGTGCCATCGCGATTGGCAGTGCGGCCGGTATCGTCACTGCTGCCGTCGGCTGTGTCACGATACTCAAGGAAATGGACTGAGGCGGGCCTACGATTGATGAAGCAACATATCGCCACGAGTCAAAACCCTCGATGGAGATAGTGGGCAAGTATCGTGATCCGCAATGATATGGCCTTTACTCAATGGGCAAAGGCCATGTTGGCTGGCTATGATGGATCACCATGAACCCCAGCCCAGCTACCCGCCAACCCTGTCCGCCCGGCGCCTGCATCTGCGAGCGCGAGCAGTTGCTGGACACCCCCGGAGCCGACCTGCGCATCCTCAATCTGACGCGCCAGGAGGAAAAGCGTCTGCTCGAACGCCTGGAAAATCTCAAGGACCTGGCGGACCTGGAGCACATGCAGCGGCGGATCTACCAGCAACTGGGGGTCCGTGTGGAAATCACCCCCAGCGACAACGAAGTGCGCAGCATGCGCGGTATCACCATCGCCCTGGCCGAGCACCCCGGCCTGTGCCGCAAGACCCGGCAGTCGATTCCGGCCGCCATCCGCCGGGCCATGGAGAACCGCCCGGAAATCGCCTACCGCCTGCTCGATGCCCAGGACTTGCTGCGCGATACCTGAGCACCCTCCTCGAACCACGAGATGGGCCGGCCGAGCTTCGAGCTTGCGGCGTGCGGCGTGAAACAGGAAAATCGCCGCAGCTTTTTTCTCAGGATTCCGAACATGCCCAACTCGCCTCTCAACGCCGCCGACTTCGAAGTGATCGAAGACACTCTGCTCAAGTACGGCGACGACCACTCGGTGCTCAACCCTTGCGAGCTGGATGGCTACTTCACCGCGCTGGTCTCGGGCCCGGCCCAGGTCGACATCGCCGAATGGTTCCCGGGGATCTGGGGCGGCGAAAACCCAAGCTGGGAAACCCCGGAGGAATGCCGGCAGTTCATCGACCTCTGCGTACGCCACATCAACACCCTGGCCGCCCAGTTGAGCAGCGCCCCCGAAGGATTCAAGGCGCGCTTCGAACAGACCGAGCACCAGGGCCAGGACCTGCTGCTGGCCGAAGAATGGTGCTTCGGCTACCTGCGCGGGGTGGCCGTGGGCAACTGGCCGCAAATGCCGGCGCCACAGGTCCAGGCGCTGCAGTTGATCATCGACTGCGCCGAACAGGACAACTTCGAATTGCCCGCCGATCTGGACCTGGAGCAGCATCGCCAGCAGATCGCGGCCATCGAACCCGCCGCGCGGCAGTTGCATGCCTACTGGTCGGCGCAGCGCTGAGACAATCTGCGCCCCCATGAAAAACGCCGCTTGCCCTGAACAGAGCAAGCGGCGTTTTTATTTGCGCCCGGCCAGCGGCGCGAGGCTTACAGCAGTTTGCGCTGCACCGCTTCATCCAGGGTGCTGCGGGCCAGCGCCTGGACCACGTCGCGGGTGTCCTGCTGGAAGGGGATGGCGACGATCAGCAGCAACTGCATCCAGGTGCGCACCGATTCGCTCTTGCGAATCCGCCCCAGCTCCTTGCCGTCCTTGTCCTTGAACACCGTCTCCAGGGTGAAGGTGTTCTTGGCCGTGGACGGAATCACGAAGAAGGTGGCGCCGGTGATGATGGCCGAAGCCATGCTGAACTGTTCGTTGTTGTACAGGGTGGCTTCGGCATACAGGTCCGACTCGACCTTGTCGGTGCTGACCCGGGCAAAGCGCCCGGACTGGCGGTAGGCATCGGCCACCACGGTCTCCCAGGCAGCCGCAGGAGTGCCGGCGGCGGCATTGGCCGGGCCGCCGTTGACCTGATACATCGCCGTGGTGCGCACAAAGGCGCTGGGCTTTTGCTCAGCGACTTGCGCAGCGGGCGGCCAGGTGCTGACCGGCGTCAGTTCGTGTTGCGAGTAGGACACGCAACCGCCCAGCAATAAGGCTGCGAGCACCAGGGCGTGCTTGATGGAACCCAACATGTGACTCTCCTTGATCCTAGTGTTGCGCCAAGCGGGCGCTGGCGTTGTCGAGCAATTTGGCAACCAGTTCGTTGAGTTGCTTGGCGCCCTGGGTCGGGGCCCAGTACTCGCGCCCGTAGAGGCCGACGTTGCGCTCGAACTTGAGCTGCTCCTTGGCACTGGCCAGTTCCTTGCCGTCGCGGTCGACAATCGACAGATCGCCGGCCAGGTCGAAGGTATCGACGTAGATCGGACCGTTGACCCAGATCCACACGGTCAGGGTCAGCAAGGCGCCGGGCAGGTAGCCCGGATGGGGTGCACGATGGCCCTTGAGGGAGGTCATGTTGAACTTCAGCACCACGTCCCCCTCACCCAGGCGGGTGGGGTATTCGCTGAGCTGGCGAAAGTAGCCGGCGCTCTTGACGTAGGGGGTCAGCTGAGCCGTCAGCGAACGGCTGATGGCGGTGCGGGTGGCTTCGTCGATACCGGCAGCGGTGACCTGCACATCGGCGATTTGCGCGGTGCGCGGGCTGCTGACGGGAGCGGGATGCAACGGCGCGCCCAGCGGGCCGGTGACGTAGTAGGACACACAGCCGGTCAGCGCCAGGGTGGCGATGAGGGCGGTGGCCCCGAGGAGGGTTCTGAACACGAAATATCCTTATTGATGAACGGACAGCACCAACGTCTCGACCCCGGGGGCCAGAACTTTAGGAAAACCGCGTATTCAGTTGGGCGGCACAGGCCCGCTTCCGGGCGTTACTGATAGTCCTCTTCATAGGCCTGGAGCAGATTGAACAAGTGCTCCTGGGGCATCGCGCAGTCCTGCAACGGTTCGGGCGCAACCCCGTGCCATTGCGCATCGGGGTCGCTTTCGACAATCAACAGCGGCACCTGGGCATTGTTGAAGAAGGCGAGGATGTCGCGCAGTTCCTGCTCACGTTCCACATGGTCGTTGTGAAACAGCTTGGCGCTGTAGAAGAAACCCTCGGCGCCACGGCGCAGATGGCACTGGGCAACGCTCAGGGCCAGGCCCAGGCGCTGATGGAGAAACTTCACCAGCGCCAGGCTGCTGGTGGGTGTCGCCACGGCGATGCTTATCCGGGACATGGCAGGCTCCTTGAAAAATCCCTGGGTATCAGCCGTGCGATTACTCGGGTTGCCACAGTTCGAGCCCCTCCATGTGGCGTTCGATGTCATCCATCTGATCGTCCCCCAGGGTGCAGTCGAACGGCTCGCTGAGAATCCTGCGCACCTGGGCCAGGCGCTGGGTAACCTGCTGGCCATCGATGAAATCGGTGGTGGCGCGCTGGTAGTCGGCCACGGGTTTGTCCATGTAATAGGCACCCATCTTGTGCAGCGAGATCAAGACGAACTCCAGTTCCGCCAGGGCTTGCAGTGCCTGCTCGCCTGAGAGGGTGATGGTGCGGTTGCTTTCCAGCATCGAATACTTCCTTGGCTCTCAACAATTGGACAGACCGTCGCTACCTGAGTAGCGTGCGGCGCACACTTCAATTCGACGGGCCCCCAAAACATGCTGATCAGGGACTATCAAAGCAGCGATCTGGAAGCGTTGCTGGCACTCTGGCTGGACGCTTCAATCCAGGCCCACCACTTTGTCGACCCCGACTTCTGGCGCTCCAAGGTCGAGGACATGCGCAGCCTCTACATTCCCAACGCCCAGACCCGAGTGATCGAACGCGACGGCCAACTCCTGGGTTTCTACTGCCTGCATGAGGATCAACTGGCAGCGATTTTCGTCGGCGTTCAGCACCAGGGCCTGGGCTTGGGTACGCAACTGCTGGCCGATGCCCGCCAGCGCCGCTCACGCCTGGAACTGGCGGTGTATGCCGCCAACCTGCCGAGCATCGGCTTTTACCGCCAGCAGGGTTTCCAGGTGATCGACAACGGCATCGACCCCGATACCGGACAGGCCGAGCTGATCATGGCCTGGCCGGGTTGAACAACGTCTCTGACTGCGCTCACCGACTCGGTGCCGGAGCCAGCTTGAGCCGGCTAGGATCGACCGCGCAGGCCATGTTGCGCAGCTCCCCGATCAACGACTGACGGGGGAATGCGGCCCATTGCGCAAGATCTTCCTTGCGCATGACCTCTACGCCCTGGGCGAACGGCTCGGAGAAGTACACCCGGCCGAACTGCGCCGACTCATCCTTCTCGCAGTTGATCACCCGGATCGCGCGGGAGCTGTAGATCGGCGGTTTGCCACCGCCCAGCTCGGCAGGCTTGGCGTAGTTGTTGACCAGATAGAACTGCCGCAGGTTCGGGTTGTTCTGGTAGAGGGCCAGCGAGTTGGCGGCAAAGTAAGTGCCTAGCTCCGGGGTCTCCAGCACCTTGAACATGCCCTCCGGACGCTGCGGCGCCGGGGCCTCCTTGGGGGTACCCGAATGCGCGCAACCGGCGAGCACCAGCGCCGCGCTCAAGCTCAACAGCTTGTTCATCGGCCCGCTCCCTGGGCCAGGTCCGGCCGCTCCTGCTCCAACAGCGGCTGATCGATGCTGCCCTGCAACGAGCAGAGCAGACGGGTCTTGCCGTCTTCATCGCTGAGCATGAGGATCTTTTCCGCAGAACCCGGCGCCGGGGCGATGCCCGAAGCGGCGCCCGGGTTGTCCTGCCAGGGCGCCGCAGCGTTGGCCTTGATCTGCGCTCGGGAGATGAAGTATTCGCCGGCCTCCTGCCAACCGGCCTGGGGCAGCGCGGCCATGACGGCCTCGCGGCTGGCATCGATTTCAAAGCCCCAGAAGTGGAAGGTGCCCTGCTCGCCCAAGTCGAACTGGCGGTCGTAGTAGGCGGTCAGGGGCAGGCCCTGATCCAGCAGCGGGCGGGAAAACGCCGTCAGCGCGGTGGCGCTGTC
Organism: Pseudomonas sp. JDS08PS003; assembly: GCF_045013505.1. Classification (NCBI taxonomy): domain Bacteria; kingdom Pseudomonadati; phylum Pseudomonadota; class Gammaproteobacteria; order Pseudomonadales; family Pseudomonadaceae; genus Pseudomonas; species Pseudomonas sp. JDS08PS003. The sequence goes on along the minus strand of NZ_CP120724.1, from coordinate 3,123,933 downwards.
GCGGCGCTCCACCACCGGAATCCAGGCAATGCCCTGGCGCTGATTCTCCGCCAGCTTCACCACCTGCCCGAGCTCGGCGCGCTGCTGATACAGGGCCTTGAAGAACCCCGGCTGGCAGTCCAACAGGCTTTGGCTGAGGCTGGCCGCCTGGGCGGTGCCGGCCCACAGGCCAAAGAGCAAGGCCAGCAGCGGTGTGCTGGAAAGGCAGGGCAAGGTGCGGGTCCGTTGCATGGTCTGGAGCATCCTGAGCAGGCGAAAAAACCGCGACTCTACTCCCGCCGGCACCGCCGAGACAAATCCGCCGGCAGGCGCCAGGTCTGCATGGCAAAGCGGCGCCGCAACCGCTTCAGAGGAAAATGCTGCCCTTGAGGTACAAGGCCCCGTAGCCGCTGATGATCACCCGCCCGTTGTCCAGCACCTGACACTCCAGCTGGCCCTTGCGCGCCCCGCCCTGTTGCGCCCGCAACTGACGCTTGCCCAGGCGCGCGGCCCAGTAAGGCGCCAGTGAGGTATGGGCGGAACCGGTGACCGGGTCTTCATTGACCCCGACCCGCGGGCCGAACCAGCGCGAGACGAAATCGAATTCCTGGGACGGCGCCGTCACGGCAATGCCGCGTACATCAAAGGCCGCCAGTGCGGCGAAATCGGGCTTGAGCGCCTCCACCAGAGATTCGTCGTCCACCACCAGCAGATAATCGTCGGTGCGGTACAGGGCCTCGGCCGCCGGCAACCCCAGGGCTTGCAGCAGGGCCGGAGGAATCGCCACCGCCTCGGGCTGCTTGGCGGGAAAATCCATGGACAGCAGACTGCCCTCGCGGCTCACCCGCAACTCGCCGCTGCGGGTGGCAAAACGCAGCACGTCGCGGCGCTCGCCCAGCTGCTCGAACAGCACCCAGGCCGCCGCCAGAGTGGCGTGCCCGCACAGGTCGACTTCCACCGTGGGGGTGAACCAGCGCAGTTCGAACACTTCGCCCCGGGGCACGAAATAGGCGGTTTCCGACAGGTTGTTCTCCAGGGCGATGCGCTGCAGGACCGCGTCCGGCAACCAGGCATCCAGGGGGCAGATCGCCGCCGGGTTGCCACCGAAGACTTGGGAGGTAAAGGCATCCACTTGAAAGATATCGAGCTGCATCGCGGTCATTCCTCGGCGCCTTGGGCGCGGATCTGTTCCAGGTAGTTGTAGATGGTGTAGCGGGTCACCCCCAGGGCCGCGGCGGCCTTTTCGATCCCGCCCTTGACGATGAACACCCCGCGCTCCTGCATCTGGCGCACGGCGTCGAGCTTGTGCTGCTTGCTCATGCGCGCCCCGTTTCCCGGGCAGGCGCCCTGGATGATCTGGGCCAGCAACTGTTCCATGTCGCGGGTTTCGTCGCGGCGCGGCGCAGGCGCACTGCCCAGGCCCAGCAACTGCCCGAGGCAGGCATGAGCGGCGGCAATGCCGCTCAGGTCGCTGTTGCTGCACAGGCTGGCGAAAGGCTGCCCGCTGCGGTCGCGAAAGATCACCGTGGAACTGCGCAGCTCACGGCCGTCGGGGGCCAGGGTCGGGTAGTTCTCCAGCACCAGCGGGGTGGTCGCGGAGCGGTCTTGCAGGGCGCGTCGCACCGCGGCAAACCCCAGGTCCTGGCGCGGCCCGACCAGCACCGGATCGCCCACCTGGCGCCCGGTGACATGGCCGTTGGCGATGGCAACGATCGACGATTCCGGGCGGTCCAGGTCATGCAGGACGATTTCCACATGCTGGCCGACCACACTGGCAAGCATCTGCAAGGTGCTGCTGAGCACTTGCAAGACCAGCTGGCGCTCGGCAAGAAGAGCATCGGAAGGTAGGTTCATGGGCGGTTACCAAGGAAAGCGGCCAGGAAAAATATCAACACAACATTGAATATTCAACTTTTAGTTGATTGCGACCTCAATCCCGTCAGCCCATCGTGGCAATTGCATAGCCAGGGGCATTGCTGCAATATTCGCAAATGTAAAACGTTCTCATTAAATATCCCCATTCAAGTGCTCTGCCCCATGACCCCCAACCTGCTCCTCGTGGAAGACGACGCCAGACTGCGCGACGATCTGGACCGGCATTTCCGCCAGCGCGGCTTTGCCGTCACCCCCTGCGCCGACGGTCGCCAGGGCTTGGCCGCGGTGCGCGCCGGTCACTTCGACCTGGTGCTGCTGGACATCATGCTGCCGGGCATGGACGGCCTGGCCTTGCTGGAAACCCTGCGCCACGAACAAGGCACGCCAGTGATGCTGATGTCGGCCCTGGGGGCCGAGCAGGACCGGATCACCGGCTTCACCCGGGGCGCTGACGACTACCTGCCCAAGCCCTTCAGCCTGGCCGAACTGGACGCCCGCGCCGACGCCCTGCTGCGGCGCATGGCCCGGGTGCAACAGCAGCAGGCCACACGCCAGGACCCGGACCTCGACTTCGACGACCAGGCTCAGGACGTGCTGCACCAGGGCCGCGCAGCGGGCCTGACCGGCTCGGAATACCGGTTGCTGGTGACCCTGCGCGAGCACCCCGGAGAAACCCTGAGCAAACCCTTTCTCTATCAGCAGGTACTGCACCGCATCTATACGCGCCTGGATCGTGGCCTGGATGTGCACGTGTGCAACCTGCGGCGCAAACTCACCGACCTGGGGGTGCAGCACCTGCAGATCCAGGCGGTGCGCGGCGCCGGCTACATCCTGGTGGAGGCGCAACGTCACTGATGCGCCGTCATCCCCTGCTGTGGAAACTGGCCGTGCTGCAGATCGGCTTCTGCCTGCTGCTGACCTGGATCATCTGGACCTGGGGCCTGTCGGCGGAACGCAGCACCTACTTTCTCGACCCCGCCGACCGCCAGTACCTGGCCAGCTACGCCCAGCAGGCCGAGAACGCCTGGCGCCAGGGCGGCGTGGCCGCGGTCGATGAGTTCCAGCGACAACTGGCGGCCCGGGAAGACACCTGGGTCGCGGTGATCGGCGATCGCCTGCAGAGCCTGGGCAGCACGCCGCTGACCGCCGAGGACGCCAGCCACCTGACCTTCATGCGCAAGCTCGACTGGCCCATGAGCCGGCGCCTGCAGGACGAGTTGCCCTACGTCAGCATCGAATTCCCCGAGCACCCGGAGCAAGGCCGTCTGGTGCTGCAACTGCCCGAGCGCCTGTTGCCCAGTGGCCTGACACCCTGGACCCACCTCCTCAGCCATGGCGTGGTGCCGACCCTGCTCGCCGCCCTGCTCGGCCTGTTGCTCTATCGTCATCTGGTGCTGCCGCTGAACCGCCTGCGCGACCGCGCCGATGCCTTGCGCGCCGACGACCTGGAAAGCCAGGGGCTGGGCACGCCCCTGGTGAACCGCCACGACGAGTTGGGGGAACTGGCCCTGGCCTTCGAGCACATGGCCGAGCGCCTGCGCCAGAGCCTGGCCCAGCAGCGCCTGCTGCTGCGGACCTTGTCCCATGAGCTGCGCACGCCCCTGGCGCGGTTGCGCATCGCCCATGACAGCCAGTTGCCGCCGGAGCAGTTGCGCCAGCGCCTGGACCGGGAAATCGCCGACATGCAGCGCCTGCTGGAAGACACCCTGGACCTGGCCTGGCTCGACACCGAACGTCCGCAACTGCCCACCGAAGCGGTGCAGGTGCTGTCGATCTGGGAGGCGCTGCGCGAGGATGCCTGCTTCGAAAGCGCCTGGGACGCCGAGCGCCTGCCCTGCCTGCTGGACGCCGACTGCCGGGTCCAGGTGCACCTGGACAGCATCGCCCAGGCCCTGGAAAACCTGCTGCGCAATGCCATCCGCTATTCCCCCGCCGACGGCTGGGTGAGCCTGCGCGGCTGGCGCGAAGGTGCCTATTGGCACCTGTGCCTGGAAGACCAGGGACCGGGGGTCGCCGAGCAGGACCTGCAACGGATCTTCCAGCCCTACCAGCGCCTGGACTCGGCCCAGGGCGACGGTTTCGGCCTGGGCCTGGCCATCGCCCGGCGCGCCGTGGAGCTGCATCAGGGGCGGATCTGGGCCAGCAATGGCACCCCCGGGCTGTGCATGCACCTGCTACTGCCCGCCGCCTAGCCCCATGACCTGGAAGTGTTTAGAAAGTTAATGCGCTTTACTCGCAAATAGCAGTCATTATCATTCGTGATCTTCTGTTTCTGCCTCTGTCCGGAGATCACCGATGTCCATGCGCTCGATGCGTCCTTTCGCCCCCTTCCTGCTGTCGGGCTGCTGCCTGCTCAGCCAGGCCGTGCAGGCCGCCAATGAAGGCAGCCCCCAGCCGGTGCTGGAGCTGGAACCGCAGTCGGTGATCGCCACCGCCAAGGAAGAAACCAAGCAGGCCCCCGGGGTCTCGGTGATCACCGCCGAGGACATCCAGAAACGCCCGCCGGCCAACGACCTGTCGCAGATCATCCGCACCATGCCCGGGGTCAACCTCACCGGTAACTCCACCAGCGGCCAGCGCGGCAACAACCGGCAGATCGACATCCGCGGCATGGGCCCGGAAAACACCCTGATCCTGGTGGACGGCAAACCGGTGGGCAGCCGCAACTCGGTGCGCTACGGCTGGCGCGGCGAGCGCGACAGCCGTGGTGACACCAACTGGGTGCCGGCCGACCAGGTCGAACGCATCGAAGTGATCCGCGGCCCGGCGGCGGCCCGCTACGGCAACGGTGCCGCTGGCGGGGTGATCAACATCATCACCAAGCAGGCCGGCAGCCAGACCCACGGCAACGCCACGCTCTACAGCTCGTTCCCGACCCACAAGGACGAAGGCGCCACCCAGCGTATGAGCTTCGGCCTCAACGGCCCGCTCACCGATACCTTGAGCTACCGGGTCTACGGCAACGTGGCCAAGACCGATTCCGACGACGCCGACATCAACGCCGGCCATGAATCCCTGCGCACCGGCAATCAGGTCGGCACCCTGCCCGCCGGCCGCGAAGGCGTACGCAACAAGGACCTCAACGGCCTGTTGAGCTGGCGCATGACTCCAGACCAGAGCCTGGACTTCGAAGCTGGCTTCAGCCGCCAGGGCAACCTCTACACCGGCGATACCCAGAACACCAACAGCAACAAGAATGTGCAGAACCTGCTGGGCCACGAGACCAACCGCAGCTACCGCGAAACCTATGCCCTGACCCATCGCGGCGAATGGGACTTCGGCAGCTCCATGGCCTACCTGCAATACGAGAAGACCCGCAACACGCGGATCAACGAAGGCCTGGCCGGCGGCACCGAAGGCATCTTCAGCAACAGCGAGTTCTACACCGCGGTGCTGCGCGACCTGACCGCCCATGGCGAAGTCAACCTGCCGCTGCACGCCGGTTTCGAGCAGACCCTGACCCTGGGCAGCGAATGGTCGCAGCAGAAGCTCGACGACCCCAGCGCCAACACCCAGAGCACCAGTGAAGGCGGCGCCGTGGGCGGCCTGAGCAGCAGCAACCGCAGCACCCAGTCCAGCGCGCAGATCTTCTCGCTGTTCGCTGAAGACAACATCGAACTGCAGCCGGGCACCATGCTCACCCCCGGCCTGCGTCTGGATCACCACAGCATCGTCGGCGACAACTGGAGCCCGTCCCTCAACCTGTCCCACGCCCTGAGCGACACCCTGACCCTCAAGGCCGGCATCGCCCGGGCCTACAAGGCGCCCAACCTGTACCAGCTCAACGCCGACTACCTGCTCTACAGCCGCGGCCAGGGCTGCTACGGCCAGAGCACCAGCTGCTACCTGCAGGGCAACGACAAGCTCAAGGCGGAAACCAGCGTCAACAAGGAACTGGGCCTGGAATACAAGGCCGACGGCTGGGTGGCCGGCCTGACCTACTTCCGCAACGACTACAAGAACAAGGTGGAATCCGGCCTGGCCCCGGTGAACCGGGCCAGCGGCGGCAGCGGCGCCTACCGCAACGCGGCGATCTACCAGTGGGAGAACGTGCCCAAGGCCCTGGTAGAAGGTCTGGAAGGCACCCTGACCATTCCTTTGGCCAGCCAGCTGACCTGGAACAACAACTTCACCTACATGCTGCAATCGAAGAACAAGCAAACCGGCGACTACCTCTCGGTGACCCCGCGCTACACCCTCAACTCGATGCTCGACTGGCAGGCCACCCAGGACCTGTCGCTGCAGGCGACCGTGGCCTGGTACGGCCAGCAGACGCCGAAGAAGTACGACTACCACGGCGACCGGGTCACTGGCAGCGCCACCCAGCAACTGGCGCCCTACGCCATTGCCGGGGTCAGCGGTACCTACGCCCTGACCCGCAACCTGAGCCTGACCGCCGGGGTCGACAACCTGTTCGACAAACGCCTGTTCCGTGAAGGCAACGCCCAGGGCGTGAACAATATCGCCGGGGCCGGCGCCGCCACCTACAACGAACCCGGGCGCACCCTGTACACCAGCCTGACCGCATCGTTCTGAGCCATCACCAAGAGCCATCACCAAGAGCCCGTCGAGAACGCCTGATGAGAATTTTTTTTCTGCCCCTGGTCCTGGCCTGGGGCCTTGCGGGAGCGGCCCTGGCCGCCCCCGCCCCGGACCAGCGCATGGACCGCAGCCTGCTGCAGCGCCAGGACCTGCCCTACCGTTTCAGCAGCCTGCAACTGGACTCCGCCGACGGCCAGCGGCATTACCAACTGTGGATCGGCCAGCCGCTGCAGGCGCCGCCGCCACAGGGTTATCCGGTGCTGTGGATGCTCGATGGCAATGCTGCCATCGGTGCTCTGGACCCCGAGCAGCTCAAGCGCCTGGACCGGGGCCCGGCGCCGCTGCTGGTGGCGCTGGGTTACCAGACCCCGCTGCGCATCGAGCGCAACGCCCGCACCTATGACTACACCCCGCAGCAGCCGGGCCAGGCGCAGCAGCAAGACCCGCTGACCGGGCAACCCAGCGGTGGCGCCGAGGCCTTCCTGCAACTGCTGCGCGAACGCATGCGCCCGGCAGTGGCGGCGCAAGTGCCGATCGACGCCACGCAGCAAACCCTGTGGGGCCATTCCTACGGTGGCCTGCTGGTGCTGCAGGCGCTGTTCGCCCGGCCTCAGGAGTTTCGTCACTACGCCGCCGCGAGTCCTTCGCTGTGGTGGGGCGAAGGCCTGATCCTGACTCAAGCCCAAGGCCTGGCCGGACGCCTGCAGGGCCATCGTGCGCAACTGTTGCTGATGCGCGGCGGCGCCGAACCGGGCAACCCCCGCCAGCCACCGGGGCCCGAGGCCGACCAGCGTGCCAGACAGTTGCAGGCGCAACTGGCCCAGGTGCCGGGATTGGCCCTGGACTACCACAGCTTCGAAAAGCTCAGCCATGGTCAAACCCTGGCCGCTTCCCTGCACTACGTGCTGGAGCGGCTCTACCTGCCGGCGACCAAGGACTGACGCCCCGGCGCCCGGGCGCAAGGCCCGGGCCGCGAGTTTCAGCGCAAGAGACAGAGTGCAAGCGTCGGGACCCCGGGCTAACCTGCCATTCGCCCCGCCACTTGCCCTGGATACCCCATGCCTGCGTCCTCCACCGCTGCACTCTTTCTTGCCTCGCTGGACAGCGACTGGGCCCGGCTGATTGCCGCCATCGGACCCTGCCGGCACCAGCCGCGACCGGAACGCGAGCCCTACCAGGCCCTGGTACGAGCGGTGGCCTACCAGCAACTGCACGCCCGGGCCGGCGACGCGATCCTTGCCCGACTGCGCGGGCTGTTTCCCGGCCAGGACTTCCCCACGCCCGAGCAACTCAGCGTGACCTGTGTTGAGCGCCTGCGCGGCTGCGGTTTTTCCGCACGCAAGGTAGCGACCCTGCAGGGCATCGCCCAGGCCACCCTCGACGGTCGCGTACCCGATGCCGAAGGCGCCCGTGGTCTGGATGACGAGCAACTGATCGAACGCCTGACCCAACTGCCCGGGATCGGCCGCTGGACCGTGGAGATGCTGCTGATCTACAGCCTTGAGCGGGAGGACGTATTGCCCGTGGACGACTTTGGCGTGCGCGAGGGCTATCGCCGCCTCAAGGGCCTGGAACAGCAGCCCAGTCCCCGACAGCTGCGCGAGCTCGGCAACGCCTGGCGCCCCTGGCGCACCACTGCTGCCTGGTACCTGTGGCGAGTACCGACGGCCTGAACACCGCGCACTTGACCCGGTGCGGGCTGGCCGCTGCGCGGTTCGCCGGCAAGCCGGCTCCTACAGATGCACGCGGCCTCGTCCGTAGGAGCTGGCTTGCCAGCGAAAGCGCCCACAAGATCGCCCCATTCCCCCGCCATCAACCGCGCCCTCGCTGGCAAGCCGGCGAACAGGCTCTCAAGCCTTACGCTGCCCTCGCCGATGCCTTCGCTGGCAAGCCAGTTCCTACATTGGGGCTGTGCCTGCACAATCCCATCGCCGAGCTCCTGCATAGGGGCAATTGAACCGCGCGCGCGTAACCCCTAAAGTCACGCCTCCCGATATCAATCTGAGATCGCCGATGGCCGCTCTTCGCCTGACTACCCTGCACACCACTCAAGCGGTGCTGGACGCCTTTCGCGACAGCGATGTATCGCCCGAGGTGCTGCTCGAAGGCAGTGGCATCCAGCTGGCCGACCTGGATCTGCCCAACAGCCTGATCAACATCAGCCAGGAAATGCGCGTGTTCAGCAACGCCGTGGCCTTTCGCCAGGACCTGGGCCTGGTGCTGGGGCGCAACCTGCATATCAGTGCCTACGGCATGTTCGGCCTGACCCTGCTGACCAGCGCCACCCTGCGCGAAGGCTGGTCCCTGGCCCTGCGCTACCCCTTGCTGCTGGGCACCTTCTTTCGCCTCGACCTGGAGGTTCGCGACGGCCTGGCCTGGCTCACCGCCGACCAGTACAGCGAGACCGAGCTTGAGGTGTTCAACACCGACTTCTGCATGTCGTCCTACCGGGTCACCTGCCAGGACCTGCTGGGCTGCTCCCTGCCCCTGCGCCAGGTGCAACTGATGCACGGCCCGCAATCCTACCTGGACAGCTACGAGCAGGCCTTCAACTGCCCGGTGCAGTTCAACGCCGGGCGCAACGCCATCGGCTTCGACCTGGAATGGCTGGACCGGCGCCTGCCCCTGGCGGATCTGGTGACCCAGAACGACATGCTGCAACGCTGCATCCGCCTCAACGAGGAGCTCAGCGCCCGGCCGACCTGGATCGATCAGGTGCGGCGCATCCTCAATGAACAGCTGCACGCGGTGCCGGACTTCGACAGCCTGGCGCGCCAGGTGCACTGTTCCCCCAGCACCCTGCGCCGGCGTCTGCGGGCCCAGGACACCAGCTATCAGCAGTTGCTCGATGAGCTGCGCTATGCCCGGGCCCAGCAGTTGCTGGGCCAGCACAGCCTGCCCATCTACCGCATCGCCGAAGCCCTGGGTTTCAAGGAAACCGCGAGTTTCCGCCATGCCTTCCAACGCTGGAGCGGTGTCGCTCCCGGGCGCTTCCGGCAGTTGGCCGGCCAGCTCGGCCCGCTCTCGGACTGCGCTGAAGATTGACGCTAAATATCCCCTATTGACCGTTGCCAACATTCTCTCAGGGACCTATCCGGCCAAGAATGATCCACCCGGAAGGTCCCGCTCATTTCAGACATGGAGTTGTCGTATGAAATCGCTGCATACCGCCCTCACCCGCCTGGCCCTGAGCTGCTCCCTGAGCGCCCTGGCCCTGAGCGCCAGCTTCAGCGCCCACGCCGCCCCCGAGCGCACGGTGAACATCTTCAACTGGTCGGAGTACATCGCTCCCAACACCATCAAGGACTTCCAGGCCCAGAGCGGGATCAAGGTCAAGTACGACATCTTCGAAAGCAATGAAGTGCTGGAAGCCAAACTGCTGACCGGCAACAGCGGCTACGACGTGGTGGTGCCTTCCAGCGGTTTCGTCAGCAAGCAGATCAGCGCCGGCGCCTTCCAGCCCCTGGACCGTGGCCAACTGCCGAACTGGAAGAACCTCGACCCGGCGGTGATGAAGCTGCTGGAGCAGAGCGACCCGGGCAACCGCTACGTGATCCCCTACATGTGGGGCACCAACCTGATCGGCTACAACCGCGACAAGGTCCAGGAACTGCTGGGCACCGATGCCCCGGTCAATAGCTGGGACCTGGTGTTCAAGGAAGAGAACCTGAAGAAGCTCAGCCAGTGTGGCGTGACCTTCCTCGACTCGCCGACCGAGATGCTGCCCCTGGCCCTGCACTACCTGGGCCTGGACCCCAACAGCCAGAACCCCGAGGACTACCGCAAGGCCGAGGCCCTGCTGCTCAAGCTGCGTCCTTATGTGCGCTACTTCCACAGCGCCAAGTGGATGGGCGATATCGCCAACGGCAACATCTGCGTGGCCGTGGGTTACTCCGGCGGCTTCCTGCAGGCGGCCAACCGCGCCAACGAAGCCAAGAACGGCGTGCACATCGAAATGCGCATTCCCAAGGAAGGCACCCTGGTGTGGATCGACACCGTGGCCATCCCCGCCGGCGCCAAGCATGTGGACACCGCCCACACCTTTCTCAATTACCTGATGGAACCCAAAGTCATCGCCTCCATCAGCAACTACGTCGGCTATCCCAACGGCGTGACCGACTCCAAACCGTTCATCCAGCAGTCGCTGCTGGACAACCCGGACCTGTTCCCCAGCGCCGAGACCATGACCCGCCTGTACCCCCTGGCACCGCTGCCGGCCAAGGCCGAACGCACCCGGACCCGAACCTGGGTCAAGGTCACCAGTGGCCGCTGAGTTTCTCACCCCCAAGGGTTTGCGGACCGCCGTCAGCGGCGTATCCGCAACCCTTGCCCGCTGGCCCGCCCCCGGCGCCAAACGGCCTTGATAGAAGAGCTGCCCATGTCGTTATCCCCGTCCAGCCCACCGGCCCTGCACCTGCTGTCCATCGAGGCATTGCTGCACGGCTTTGCCGCCCGGCAGTTCACCCCGGTGGACCTGCTGCAGGCCGTATTGGCTCGGATCGAACGCCATGAGCCGCACCTCAACGCCCTCTGCGAGCGCCAGGACGCGGCCGCCCTCGCCGCCGCCCGGGCGGCCACCGCGCGCTGGGCCGCCGGGCAACCGCTGGGCCGGCTGGACGGTATCCCGATTCTGGTCAAGGACAACAGCGACATCCAGGGCTGGCACACCCGTAGCGGCTCCAGGGCGCTGGCCGACCGCCCGCCCATGACCCGCGACACCAGCCTGGTGGCGCGGTTGCGCGAGGCCGGGGCGATCTTCATTGGCAAGACCACCCTGCCGGAACTGGGCAGCACACCCCTGACCGACAGCCCGTTGACCGGCATCACCCGCAACCCCTGGAACCTGGCCCTGCATGCCGGTGGCAGCAGTGGCGGTAGCACCGCAGGGGTGGCCGCAGGTTATGCCCCGGCGGCCACCGGCAACGATGCCGCCGGATCGATCCGCACCCCGTCGAGCTTTTGCGGCGTGATCGGTTTCAAGCCCAGCCATGGCCTGGTGTCCGCCTACCCGAGCATCGACCCGGGGGGCATGGCCGCCGAAGGCCCGATCGCCCGGCATGTAAGGGATATCGCCCTGCTGATGGAGCTGATGAGCGCCCATGAGCCCGATGAACCTTTCGCCTGGCCCCATGCCCCCGGCCAGTTTCTATCCAGCATCGAGGACGGCATCAGCGGCCTGCGTATCGCCTTCAGCGCCGACCTGGGCCATGCCGCCCATGTCGATCCGCAGATTGCCGCCCGTTGCCTGGCCACTGCCCAGCTGCTGCAGCAGGCCGGGGCGAGCGTGGTCCAGGCGTCGCCGGACATCGGCCAGCCATCCGCGAATTACCTGCGAGCCTGGCCGGTGGAAGTGGCCAGCGCCGTGGCCGAAGAAATCCCGGTGGAGCGCCAGCACCTGGTCGGCGACTTCCTCCAGCAGGCCCAGGTTCGCGCACGCCAGCTCAATGCCCTGGATTACGCCTGCGCGGTGCAGGAGCGGCATCGGGTCGCGCAACAATTGCATGACTTTCTCGGTGACTACGACCTGCTGCTGACTCCCACCGCGGTGGTCGAGCCCTTCGCCGTGGAGCGTCAGATGCCGCCCGACTGGCCCGAGCAGATCAGCGCCATGTGGCAGCCCACCACCTTCCCGTTCAATTTCAGCCGCCAACCGGCGCTGAGCATGCCCTGCGGCCTGAGCGCCGCCGGCCTGCCCATAGGCCTGCAGATCGTCGCCCGCTTCGGCCGTGACGAACTGGTCCTGCGGGCCGCCCGGGCCTTGGAAAAACTGCTGCCTGCCGGGGTGTTCACGCACCCCGCAGGACTGCTGGACGCCCCCCGGGCGTGAACTGCACTGAACAACCCGCTGACGCAGCAAAACCGCGCCGCTTTACGGACAAGGAGGTGGACCATGGATTCTTCTAGCAGTTGGTATCAAGACACTCAATTCGACCACGACATCTACGTGATGATCATCCGTGAGCCGAGTTCGCCGAGCCTCTACGCACATCAATCCGGTGCCAGCTTCAGCTACGTCGGGCGCCTCACCGGCCATGGCCAGCACCCGTGCTTTTCCGTGCACTTTGCCTGCCCGCCCTATGGCAACGACTACGCCAGCACCGAAGCTGCCCTGCAAGCCGGCCTGGCCCATGGCCGCGCCCTGATCGAGCACTGGCGCACCCGGGGCAGCAAGCCGCCGGCACGCAACGCCGAAGTCGCCCTTTCCAGCTACAGCAACTGAACGCCCCGGCGCCGCTGGCCCTGGGCTAGCGGCTCAGGGCAGACCCAGGCTGTCGAGGTACTCGATGGCCTGGCAGTACTTCTCCAGGCGCCGACGGTCATCGTCACTGGGCTCGGGAATACGTGACAGGTCACTGTTCTCCGCCAGGTCCGCGCGCTTCACCCGACGCGCCAAAGGATTCTGTGCCGCGCGCCGGATAAACCCCGGATAGTCCTCGCCCTCGACCTTGGTCAACGCCGCCAGGGCCTGCAGCACCTCTTCACTGAAACCTTCGCCACGCAGTTTTTCCAGGGTCACCGGGCTGTCTTCGATGACATCGTGGAGCACCGCGACCAGTTGTTCCCGGGGTTCGGACAGACGCAGCATGACCCGCAGGGGATGGAGGATGTAGGGCGCACCGCCCTTGTCGACTTGCCCGGCATGGGCCCGGGCAGCAATGGCGATGGCGCGTTCCAGGGTACTCATGGGCGGTGGCTCCGGATCTCGGCAAAAATGCTGCGGCCATACTAACCCGGCCGGTTCAGGCCTGGGCCAGCAGTAGCTGGGCTCGCTGCAGCACAGATGCATCGACCATCTGCCCGTCCACCTGATAGTCCCCGGATCGGACAATGACCGGTGATCGCCAGCCAAGGCGCGACAGCAGCGGACATTGATGCCGGTCAAGCGCCCGGAGCACCGGCGGAGTAAAGCTTGTGGCAATCACTTGCCCTTTGCTTCCCCGGAGACTTGATCATGTCCAGCAGCGCTCTCGATATCCTCGCCCAACCGCCATTCCCGGCCCAGCAAGGCCAATACTGGATCGACGCCCTGAGCGACGGCAGCCACGTGCTGATCCGCCCGCTACGGCCCCAGGACCGGGAGCGGGAAAAGGCCTTTATCGAAAACCTTTCCCCCGTCACCCGGCACCAGCGCTTCCTCGGCGAGATCAGGGAAGTGGGTGATCAGCTGCTGGATCAACTGATGGATGTGGGCACCCCGCAACGGGTGGCCTACGTGGCCCTGGTGCATGACAACGGCGAGCTGCGGGAAGTCGGCATCAGCCGCTACGCCCAGGTGGACGACCAGCCCTGGCGCTGCGAGTTTGCCGTGACCATCGCCGATGAATGGCAAGGCAAGGGCCTCGGTGCCCTGCTGATGCAGCACCTGATCGACGAAGCCCGTACCAATGGCTTCCAGCAGCTGTATTCGGTGGACAGCGCCGCCAACTACAGCATGCGCCGCCTGGCGAAGACCCTCGGCATGCGCAGCGCCATCGACCCCGACGACGCCACCCAGGTCATCCATAGCCTGGCGCTGTAACCCGCCCCAGCCGCGCCTCGGTCCGAGGCGCGGCCACCTTCGCTTAACACTCTTTGACAGTTTCCAGACAAAGCTGCCAAAGACTCCTCAGACGCCCTTCCCTAGCATCCGCTCATCGAATTTCCGGTCGGGTGCTGCATGTCCCCCAAACTTCTCGGCCTGCCATTGCTGGGCATCCTGCTGGGCAGCCTTGGCTGCAACGGCCAGCCGCCTGCGCCGCCGGTCATAGCGCCCGGCGACTACGCCAGCATCATCGGTTACTTGAAGCAGTACATCCCCCGGGAGATGGCCGAGCATCAGGTACCGGGGCTGTCCATCGCCCTGGTGGACGGCCAGGAGCTGATCTGGGCCCGGGGTTTTGGCTTTGCCGACAAGGCCCGGGGCCTGCAAGTGACCGAGAACACCGCGTTTCGCGCCGGCGCCCTGTCGCAGTTGCTGACCGCCACGGCGGTCATGCAACTGGTGGAACAGGGACGCTTACAGTTGGATGCGCCCCTGCAGGACACCCTCAAGGAGTTCTACGTCCGCTCGCGCTTTCACCAGGATCAGAACGCCGCCGACCAAGCCGTGACCTTGCGCCGCCTGCTCAGCCATCAGGCCGGGATGCCCGCCGAATACCTGCGGGATTCGCGCACGCCCCACGCCCTCGACGAGCTGCCGAGAAAGGTCAGCGGGGTCTGGCTGAACAATGCCCCAGGCACCCAGACCGCCTACTCCAACCTGGGCTACGCCCTGCTGGGCGCTGCCGTGGAACGCAGCAGCGGCCTGGACTTCGAACAGCAATTGCAGAAAAGCCTGCTGCGCCCGCTGGGCATGAGCCAGTCGAGCTTCATCGGCGGCAGCCGTGCCCAGCCCTACCGCGCTCAAGGCTATGCAGACGGTGCCAGCAGCAACGATGCCCTGGTGCGCGACCTGTCCGCCGCAGGCCTGTGGAGCAGTCCACGGGACCTGAGCCACTACGTGCGGATGCTCTTCGCCCAAGGGAGCTACAAGCATCAAGCGTTACTTTCGCCGGCCTCGATCAAGGAGATGGTGCGCCCGCAGAACACCGGCAATCCGCTGGATTTCGATTGTCAGGTAGGCCTGGGCTGGTTTCTCTCGCCCTGTGGCGACGAGTGGGTCAGCCCGGGGATTCGCACCTGGCAGCACAGCGGCACCGGCGATGACTTCCACGCCCGGATCAGCGTGCTCCCGGAGCAGCAGCTGGCGGTGATCGTGATGAGCAATTCCGGCTCCGGCGAAGCCCTGGCCCAGCCGTTGGTGACTCAGGTTCTGCGCATGCTGCTGCAGGCCCATGGCGCCCCCGAAGGCCTGCGACCCGGGCCGGCTCAGCAGGACGTTCAGCAGGGCCTCAGCCAGGATGCCCTGGTCGAGAGTGGCACCGGCCAGAGTGCTCCTGACCGGAGAGACCCTGACCCGCCCACCCAGCGGCGCCGGGTGCCGGAAGCCGCCGACCGCCAGCATCTGGCGGGCTTCTATGCCACCGCCTGGGGCGTGCTGCGCATCAAGGACCAGGACCAGCGGCTGTTTGGCGAGCTGGCCGGCACGCGCTTCGAGTTGCTGCGCGATGAACACGGCTGGCTGCGGGCGCAGAAGAAAATCCTCGGCCTGTGGCAGCAAGACCTGGGCGACCTGGGACGGGTGCAACTGGACGTCATGAACGTTCAGGGCAACCGGGTGTTCACCGCCAAGAGCCACGGCCAGCTACTGGCCGTGGGGGAGCGGATCGACCCGGTGCCCCTGCCCGACAACTGGCTGGCCACGGTCGGCACCTATCACGCCCTCAACGATGACGAAGCCAATGCCCCCATGAGCGGCGTCAGCATCGCCCTGGAAGACGGTTTCCTGATGATCCGCAGCCTGCAACAGGGCCGCACCCTCACCGACTACATCCTTGCGCCGGTGGACAACGCCCACGCAGTGATTGCCGGCCATGGCCCCGGGCTGGGCGACACCGTGCGTCGCCAGGTCAATGGGGTCAACGTCCTCGGCTACTCGTTCAAACGTATCTACAACGCCAACTACCTGAGGTTCTAAAGCACTATGAAAAGCCTGAAACGCTGCACCACCGTCGCCCTTTGGGCGGGCACTCTCGGCCTGACCACGGGGTCTGCGGCGCTGCATGCCGAGGACTGGAAATATGGCGTGCGCGGCGGCGTGGCCAGCGTGCCGCGCTACAGCGGCAGTGACGAGCGCACCGTGGCCCCAATTTTCGGCGGCGAGATCATCAGCCCCTATGGCATTTTCCTCAACACCGACCAGGGCCTGGGCTGGGGCAATGAATGGGGCGACCTGTCGTTCAGCACCTGGGTCGGCCCCAGCGAAGAACGGCGCGACAAGAACCACCTGGGCCAAGGCTCCAAGCGGCTCAAGGGCATGGGCGAGATCAAGTCCCGCGCGCAGTTCGGCGCACACCTGGGTTACGACCTGGGCCCGTTCGAACTGGGAGCCACGGTGACCCACGCGGTGAAGAAGAATGACAATAAGGACACCGGTTCGGCTTACAGCCAGCTGGAGCTGAGTATTGGCACCAACCTGTACGAGGGGCGTTTGGGCAGCCTCGATGCCAGCCTCAACAGCCTGTTTGGCAATGCCGACTACATGCAGACCTGGTACGGCGTGAGCGGCACCCAGGCCGCCAACAGTCGTTTCAGCGCCTACCGCGCCAAGGGCGGGCTGGTGAGCAATGGCCTGGACCTGAACTGGACCCTGCCCCTCAACGAGCAGACCAAGCTTTCGACCCTGCTGTCCCTGCAGTACCTGGGCAAGGAAGCCGGCGACAGCCCGATCGTCGATCGGCGCATGCAGACGGTGCTCGGCACTCAGCTTGAGTACAGCTTCTAAACCGGCCGCACAACCAACAAGCGGTCAAGCTCGAAGCTTGCCGCTTGCTTGCAGATTGAAACTTGAAGCTGCCGTCAGTCGATATGGGCCCAGGTCAGGCGAAACGAGGCACCGCCCCACTCCGAATCCACCACCTCGACCTTGCCGCCATGCCATTGGGAGACCCGCCGCACCAGGGCCAGGCCCAGGCCGAAACCACCGGTACGCCGGTCGCGGCTGGCGTCGAGGCGGGAAAAGGGTTCGAAGATTTTCTCCCGTCCGTCCACCGGCACGCCGGGGCCGTCATCGTTGACCCGTACTTCGTAGCCATGTTCCAGGCGCACCAGGGACACCTCCACCCGCCGGTCGGCGTAGCGAATGGCGTTGCGCAGCAGATTGATCACCGCCCGAGCCATGAAGCGCGGTTCGATCCGCACGTACTCGACCTGGCAGGAGCGGATCAGCAACTGCACCCCCGCCGCTTCTGCCTCCAGGGCGACGCTGCCGACCACGCTGTCGAGCCAGCTCTGGGCCTGGATATCCTCGCGATTGATGGTGGCCGCGCCGTGCTCCAGGCTGGCGTAGGACAACAGCTCGGAGACCATCTCCTCCAGTTCGCCGAGGTCGGCGTACATGTCGGCGATCAGCTCCCGGTTTTCGTCCGGGTCCGGTTGCTGCTGCAACTGGTCCAGCTCGAATGACAGCCGCGCAATGGGCGTGCGCAACTCGTGGGACACCGCGTTGGTCAGCTCGCGCTGATTGGCAATCAGGCCCTCGATGCGCGCCGCCATGCGGTTGAAGTGCTGGGCCAGGTCGCGAATGTTGGAACGCTGGGACAGATGCAGACGGGTGCTGAGGTCATTGCCGCCAAAACGCTCGGCGGCCAGGCGCAAGCGCTCCAGATCGCGCCAGTGCGGGCGTACCCAGAAATACAGGACGATGGCCAGCAACGCGCCGAGCAAGGCATAGGCGGCGATGTTGTAGAGCAGCGTCAGGGGCGGATCTTCCGGCAACTTGATGCTCAGCAACTGGGCGCCGCCGTCGATGCTGGCAATGAACTCGGTAAACTCATCCCGGACCACCAGCTGGTTGGAATCCAGCAAGGCCTGCTCGCGCTGACTCAGGTCCAGGTCATCGGCCTTGACCAGCTTGAGCAGCAGCCCGTAATGAGGCTTGAGCATTTCCAACTGATGCTTGCGCCCGGCTTCATCGAAGGGGCGCAGTTGCTCGCTGAGGCTGTAGGCCGGCCCGCGCACCGCGTCGCGGTTGTAGGACTCGATCAGGTCCGCGGCCAGGTAATTGATGAAGATGTGTTGTACGGCGGTCATGGCCCCCGCAAAACCAAGGGCCAGGAACAGGTAGAGCCCCAGAAACAGCCGCAGCATTCAAATCTCCCAGGCGAACGGATTGAACAGGTAACCCTTGCCCCACACGGTCTTGATGCAGACCGGCTCGCGCGGGTTGTCCTTGAGCTTGCCCCGCAACTTACTGATGTAGACGTCGACACTGCGATTGAGGCCGTCGAACTCGATGCCGCGCATGCGGTTCAGGATGTCATCCCGGGACAGGGTCTTGCCTGCCGCACTGGCCAGCAGCCAGAGCAACTCGAACTCCATGGTGGTGAGTTCGATCGGCTCGCCGGACAGACGCACCTCGCGACTGCTGCGGTCGATGCTCAGCACGCCGAACTCCAGGGCGCCGCGCGGGGTCACCGCTTCCGGCACCTGGCGCCGTTGCAGGGCCCGCAGACGCGCCAGCAGTACCGCTGGCTTGATGGGCTTGATCACATAGTCGTCGGCGCCGGACTCCAGGCCGAGGATATGGTCCAGGTCATCTTCCTTGGCGGTGAGGATAACGATGGGGGTATCGGCCACGGCGCGGATTTCCCGGCACACGTGCAGGCCGCTCTGCCCCGGCAGCATCAGGTCGAGCACAACGAGTTTCGGTTTGAATTCGAGAAAGGCCGCCAGGGCCACATCGCCGCGGTGGACCGTCAGCACTTCAAAGCCATGCTGGGACAGGAAATTCGCGATCAGCCCGGCGAGCTTTTCGTCATCTTCCACCAACAGGACCTTGCCAAGACCCAGGTTTTCCATACTTACCCGTTCGCGAACGCACAATTTGAGTGCGCGCATTATAGAGGGCAAGAGGTTAAAGAAAGGCTAACGCACCCCACAAAAACCGGGCCCTGGCACGGTTTTTTGCGAAGTTTCATTCTTTTAAGAGTTTTTAACAATTTGCCCCTGCTTTTACACAAGGGCCGCGACACAAGGGTTGTGCCTTACCAGGCCGGTACGCCGCTGTGGAAGCGGAATTCCTGGTCCGGGGACTCGATCAGTTCCTGCTCGGCGGCCCGCACCTTGTCGATCACCTGGGCAATGTCCTTGGCGTCGCCATACTGATAGGCCAGTTTCAGGTAGCCCTGGTAGTGCCGAGCCTCGCTTTTGAGCAAGCCGAAATAGAACTTGCCCAGTTCTTCGTCCAGGTGCGGCACCAGGGCTTCGAAACGTTCGCAACTGCGGGCTTCGATAAAGGCGCCGACCACCAGGGTGTCCACCAGCTTCACCGGCTCATGGCTGCGCACCACCTTGCGCAGGCCCGAGGCGTAGCGTCCGGCATGCAGCTGGCGCAGCTCGACCTTGCGCCTTTTCATCAGGCGCATGACCTGTTCGTGGTGCACCAGTTCTTCCCGGGCCAGGCGCGACATCATGTTGATCAGGTCGACATGGGAGTGGTACTTGGCGATCAGGCTCAGGGCGGTGCTGGCGGCCTTGAACTCGCAGTTCTTGTGGTCGATCAGCAGGGTTTCCTGGTCGGCCAGGGCCGCCTGGACCCAGGCGTCGGGCGTCCGACAGCCGAGGAAGTCATGAATTTCCGGGAAGTTCATCGGTGCATTTCCGAACAATCCGCCACAGCAAGGCGAGCAATGGCGGCACTATCAGTGATCGATAACATGAGGCTCACGAGACAAATAAGGCTTCACAGCGAAAGGCTGGCGATTATACCGGCCACGTCGCAGACCACCAGCGGCCGCGCTTGATATGCATCAACATCCGGCTCGGGCGCCAGCAACTATAGTTGTGCACGGTAGCCGTTCATCCCTCTCCTGGAGATCCCGATCATGCAAAGTATCCGCAGCATCCTGGTGGTCATCGATCCCACGCCTGGCGAAAGTCTCGCCCTCAAGCGCGCCAAGCTGATTGCCGGGGTCACCCAGGCCCACCTGCATCTGCTGGTCTGCGACAAGAAGCACGAACACTCGGCGCTGCTCAGCGTACTCAAGAGCAGCCTGACCGGCGAAGGCTACAGCGTCACCACCGAGCAGGCCTGGAACGAGAGCCTGCATGAAACCATCATCGACGTGCAGCAGGCCGAGGGCTGCGGCCTGGTGATCAAGCAGCACTCCCATGACAACCCACTGAAGAAAGTCCTGCTGACCCCGGCGGACTGGAAACTGCTGCGCTACTGCCCGACCCCGGTGCTGCTGGTCAAGACGGCTACCCCCTGGGGCGGTGGCGTGGTCATGGCGGCCATCGATGTCGGCAACATGGACGGCGAGCACCGCACCCTGCATGCCAGCATCGTCGATCATGGTTTCGACATCGCCAGCCTGGCCAAGGCCCAACTGCACGTGATCAGTGCCCATCCGTCACCGATGCTCTCGGCATCCGACCCGGTGTTCCAGCTCAAGGAAACCATCGAGAAGCGCTATCGCGACGAGTGCAAGGCGTTCCAGGCCGAGTTCGATATCGACGATGGCCACCTGCATATCGAGGAAGGTCCGGCGGACGTGCTGATTCCCCATATGGCCCACAAGCTGGGGGCCGTGCTGACCATCATCGGCACCGTGGCCCGCACCGGGCTGTCGGGGGCCTTGATCGGCAACACCGCCGAAGTGGTGCTCGACTCTCTGGACAGCGACGTCCTGGTGCTCAAGCCGGCGGACATCATGGACCACCTGGAAGAACTCGCCGCCAAGGCTTGAACCTCTCCCCCCAACGCCATCGCGTCATCTGCGCCATCCATGACGACGCTTTCGCCGGCAAGCCAGCTCCTACAGAGCCCGATCAACCTCACCCCCGTAGGAGCCGGCTTGCCGGCGAAGAGGCCCTTGAGCCTTGCACCACCCTGACGGCCGTCTTCGCTGACAAGCCAGCTCCTACAGTGGCATTTGCGTGGGAGTCATTCGCGTAGCGAGGCACTCAGCCCAGGGCATCCTTGAGGAAGCCCGGGGCGATGTAGCGCTGGTAGTGAGCTTCCGACAGCAGGAAGAATTCCCGATCAATGGCGTCACGCAACTCCGGCAGGCCCCAGTCGCGAAACTCCGGCAACAGCACCATGCCGTAGGCGTCGAGCTGGTTGATCACCCGCGCCCCCCGGGCGATCAGCTGGTAGGCCCAGCAATACTCGGACTGGTGCGGCACGAAACGAATCTTGCGCTGCTCCAGTTGCTCGCGCAGGCGCGCCGGGTCGAAGACTTCCAGCTTGGCCGTCATTACTTGCACCAGCAGTTGTTCAAGACGCAGCCAGACCGCGCGCTTCTCTTCCTCGTTGTAACCGTTCCAGTTGATCACTTCGTGGTGGAAACGCTTGCAGCCGCGGCACACCAGGTCACCGTAGACAGTGGAACAGAGGCCGACGCAGGGGGTCTTGATGGTCTGATTGGGCATAGATAGACAGCACGCGGAAAAACAAAACAGGCCGGCATGTTAGCCCTTTGTCTAACATTGATCACCCCTCAAACTTTAATACGCCAACTTACGTTTAGATTTTTTTTGCCGTAGAATCAGCCAGCCTTTTTAGGCGCCAATGTCCGTTTGAAGCTGTTTTCAAAGCGTCACGAGCACAGTCGTTCCTTCAGAGCGGTGTTGGCGAGGGATTTTTCCAGCGGGGAAAAATCCAGCGCCAACCCTCATCAGCTCCCCGTTCTGCAGGCGTAAAACTTTGAAAGCAGCTTCTGTAAGGAATTGTCGGTAATTCTGGCTAAGTGGCCCACAACGCCACGCAGCGCATGAGTACGGCAATTTCGGGATGAGCGTCCCGGACACCCATTTGGGACCACTGATGAGGGTAATAACTGTGCTTGAAGCCTACCGCAAACATATCGAAGAGCGTGCAGCACTGGGTATCGTTCCCCAGCCGCTTAACGCCGAACAAACTGCAGGCCTGGTCGAGCTGCTGAAGAACCCCCCGGCTGGCGAAGAAGCTTTCCTCGTTGACCTGATCACCAACCGCGTTCCGCCAGGAGTCGACGAAGCCGCCTACGTCAAAGCCGGTTTCCTCTCCGCGCTGGCCAAAGGCGAAGCCTCCTCCCCTCTGATCGACAAGAAACGCGCCGTTGAACTGCTGGGCACCATGCAGGGCGGCTACAACATCGTGACCCTGGTGAACCTGCTGGACGACGCCGAGCTGGCACCTGTCGCCGCCGCTCAACTCAAGCACACCCTGTTGATGTTCGACGCCTTCCACGACGTCGCGGAAAAAGCCAAGAACGGCAACGTTCACGCCCAAGGCGTACTGCAATCCTGGGCCGACGGCGAGTGGTTCAAGAACCGCCCGGTACTGGCCGACAAGATCAGCCTGCGGGTGTTCAAGGTCACCGGCGAAACCAACACCGACGACCTCTCCCCTGCCCCTGACGCCTGGTCCCGTCCGGACATCCCGCTGCACGCCCTGGCCATGCTGAAAATGGCCCGTGACGGTATCGTTCCTGACGTACAAGGCTCCATCGGCCCGATGAAACAGATCGAGCAGATGCGCAACGACGGCTTCCCGATCGCCTACGTCGGCGACGTGGTCGGCACCGGTTCGTCCCGTAAGTCGGCCACCAACTCGGTGCTGTGGTTCTTCGGCGACGACGTGCCTTATGTTCCGAACAAGCGTGCCGGCGGCTTCTGCTTCGGCAGCAAGATCGCTCCAATCTTCTACAACACCATGGAAGACGCCGGCGCCCTGCCGATCGAATTCGATGTGTCGAAGATGAACATGGGCGACGTGATCGACCTGTACCCGCACGCTGGCAAAGTCTGCAAGCACGGTACCGACGAAGTCCTGGCCACCTTCGAAATGAAGACCCCGGTCCTGCTCGACGAAGTCCGTGCCGGCGGCCGTATCCCGCTGATCATCGGCCGTGGCCTGACCGAGAAGGCTCGCGCCGAACTGGGTCTGCCTGCCTTCGATCTGTTCAAGAAGCCCGAAGCCCCTGTTGAAAGCACCAAGGGTTTCACCCTGGCGCAGAAGATGGTCGGCAAGGCCTGCGGTCTGGCAGAAGGCAAAGGCGTTCGTCCTGGCACCTACTGCGAACCGAAGATGACCACCGTGGGTTCTCAGGACACCACCGGTCCAATGACCCGTGACGAACTCAAAGACCTGGCGTGCCTGGGCTTCTCGGCTGATCTGGTGATGCAGTCCTTCTGCCACACCGCGGCGTATCCAAAGCCGATCGACGTGACCACCCACCACACCCTGCCTGACTTCATCATGACCCGCGGCGGCGTTTCCCTGCGTCCGGGCGACGGCATCATCCACTCGTGGCTGAACCGCATGCTGCTGCCAGACACCGTCGGTACCGGTGGTGACTCCCACACCCGTTTCCCGATGGGCATCTCGTTCCCGGCCGGTTCCGGTCTGGTGGCGTTCGCCGCCGCCACTGGCGTCATGCCGCTGGACATGCCGGAATCGATCCTGGTGCGCTTCAAAGGCAAAATGAAACCTGGCATCACCCTGCGTGACCTGGTGCATGCCATTCCTTACTTCGCCATCCAGAAGGGTCTGTTGACCGTCGAGAAGAAAGGCAAGAAAAACGCCTTCTCCGGCCGCATCCTGGAAATCGAAGGCCTGGAAGGTCTGACCCTGGAACAGGCGTTCGAACTGTCCGACGCCTCGGCCGAACGTTCGGCTGCCGGTTGCACCATCAAGCTGTCGAAAGAGTCGATCACCGAGTACCTGCAGTCCAACATCACCCTGCTGCGCTGGATGATCGGCGAAGGCTACGGTGACGCACGTACCCTGGAACGTCGCGCTCAAGCGATGGAAGCCTGGATCGCCAACCCTGAGTTGATGGAGGCCGATGCCGACGCCGAATACGCCGAAGTCATCGAAATCGACCTGGCCGACATCAGCGAGCCTGTGCTCTGCGCGCCGAACGATCCGGACGACGCCCGTCTGCTGTCCAGCGTTGCTGGCGAGAAGATCGACGAAGTGTTCATCGGTTCGTGCATGACCAACATCGGTCACTTCCGCGCGGCCGGTAAGCTGCTGGATCAGGTCAAGGGTCAGCTGCCAACCCGTCTGTGGCTGTCGCCGCCGACCAAGATGGACGCTCACCAACTGACCGAAGAAGGCTACTACGGCATCTACGGCAAGGCTGGCGCGCGCATGGAAATGCCGGGCTGCTCGCTGTGCATGGGTAACCAGGCACGTGTTGAGCCGAACTCCACTGTGGTGTCGACGTCGACCCGTAACTTCCCGAACCGTCTGGGCGATGGCGCCAACGTCTACCTGGCTTCGGCCGAGCTGGCGTCGGTGGCTTCGATCCTGGGTCGCCTGCCGACCGTCGAGGAGTACATGGAATACGCTGGCAAGATCGACAGCATGGCGGCCGATATCTACCGCTACCTGTCCTTCGACCAGATCGCCGAGTTCCGTGAAGCGGCCGCCAACGCCAACATCCCGGTGGTGCAAGCCTAAGGCTGTAGCGTTGTAAAAAAGAACGCCGCGTATTCCACGATACGCGGCGTTTTTTTATGCCTGTCGCCCGGGCCGACTCCCCTGCCCGCTATTTCGCCGTGGGGCCCGGCGCCTGAGGCCAGGCGTGGTACGCCCAAGTGCCAAGGCTCAATGCCAGAGCCCGGCCTGAGCCTGACCGCTCCAGCTCTGCAGGCTTTCCTGCAGCGTATCGTCGACGCTGGTACCGCTGAGCAACACTTGATAGCGGGTACTCGACGGCAAGGCCGCCAGGGCATCCTTGGCCCTGTGCTTGAGTCGGGCCAGGGCCAGGTGCTTGCCTTCCTGATTGACCTGGCGGAAGAACTCGTCCAGGGCCTCGATGCTGGTGCCGTCCAGGTTCGGCGACTCTTCCAGGCTGAGGATGACACTGTGAATCGGCGCCTGCACGTGCCGGATCAGGTGCAAGGCGCCGCCCAGGATGCGCTCGGCGTTGGCGAAGAACAGCGCCTCACCCGGACGCAGAATCAGCACCCCCGGCACCTGCCGCGCCTGGGGATGGCGGCTGAGGTCGACAAAATCATGACCGCTGCCCAGTTGACCGAGGATCTGGATATCCGCCGCCGACAGCTGGCGCAGCATCAACAGAATGCTCACCCCCACCGAGAGCAGCATGCCATCGAGTACCCCCAGTACCAGCACGGCGGTGACCGCACAGATCACCAGCAAACGATCCCTGCGCCAGATGAAATATCGCCCCAGCGGTTGCAGGCTCAGGCCATGGCCCAGGGCGTAGATGACGATCGCCGCCAGCACCGGCTCCGGGGTCAGGGCGATGTAGGGCAGCACCGTGAGGACGATGATCAGCATCACCGCAGCCGCGGTCAGCCCGGCAAGACGCGAGCGGGCCCCGGCCGCTTCGTTGGCGGACGTCGCCGAGTAACCGGCGCCGGCCGGCATGCCATGAAACAGACCGGAGAGCAGATTGGCAGCCCCCAGGGCCAGCAGGTCGCGGTTGGACGACACCCGGTCTCCATGCTTGAGCGCCAGGGAACTGATGGAGCCATAGGACTCGGCATACAGGATCATCACCAGGGCAAACGCCAGCTCCCCCAGACGCAGCCAGTCGGCAAAGGGCAGGTCCGGCAGGCTCGGCACCTGCAGCTTGAGTTCGATCACCCCGATCAGGGCCACGCCATGAGCCGGCAGGTCGAGCCATTGCCCGGCGCCAATGCCGATCACCACCGCCACCAGCCCACCGGGCACATAGGGAATCCGCGAGCAGATCGCCAGCACCAGCAAGGCCAATGCCGCCACCGCCGCACCGGCCCAGTTCCACTGCGGCCACTGCTCCAGCAACTGCGGCAGAAAGCGCACCAGGTTGCCGGTGCTCAAGTGCACCCCCACGACGGTGGCGAACTGCTTGAGGATGATGGTCACGGCCAGGCCGAAGGCGAAGCCCCGCAGCACCGGCTTGGCAATGAACGCGGTGACGCCGCCGAGGCGAAACAGCCCCGCCAGGAGGAAGAAGCCCCCGGTCAGCAGCACCAGGGCGAAAGCCAGGTTCAGGCGCAGTTGTACGTCGCCCTCAGCCAGGGACAGGGTGGCGGCGGCCAGCACCGCCGCCGACGAGGACGTGGCCGAGACAATGGCAAAGCGGCTGCTGCCCAGCAGGCCGTAGCACAGCAATCCGGCGAACAGGGCAATGACCCCGGCCTGGGGCGGCAAGGCGGCGATACCGGAATAGGCCACGGCCTCCGGCAGCAACAGGCCGGCGATGGACAATCCGGCCAGCAGATCGCGGGTGCGCTTCGGTGCAGCGGTGGGGATGGTCAGGGGTTCAGTGGCCAATCGGGTTCATCCGTGACAAGGCAAATCCAGATTCGAGGGGGTGTTGCCCAACGGCATCAACGCGTTTGGGCAGGCTTGCAGCCAGAGGGGCGGGAATGACCATGGGCAGGTTCCTGGCAGCAATAAGAGCACCAGCTTAGCCCTTTATTCAAGGCAGCAAACGATCCTGGTTAATGCCTTGAACGACAACGCCGCCGGTGCTGTGAGCACCGGCGGCGTTGTTTGTGTTGCCAGCGATTGCGTCAGGCTTGAAGGCCTGTTCGCCGGCAAGAGGCTCCAGGCGGTGAGCGTCGCGTAGGAGCTGGCTTGCCAGCGAAGGCGCGCAAGCGCGCCGCACAACTCACGAGGCCAGGGAGTACACCAGCGCCGTAATGGCCACCAGCCCCACCAAAGTCACGAAGACGTTGGAGGCCTGACCGCGATAGCGGGCCATGGCCGGCACTTTGCGAATGGCGTACATCGGCATCAGGAACAGGATCGCCGCAATCACCGGGCCGCCCATGGTCTCGATCATCGTCAGGATGCTCGGGTTGAGGGTCGCCACGGCCCAGCAGATCACCAGCATGAAGGCGGCGGTGACCCGGTCCAGGGTTTTCGTCCCCGGACGCCGGCCACTCTTGCCGATCAGGCCCTTGAGGCCTTCGCTGGCACCGATGTAGTGACCCAGGAAGGACTTGGCGATGGCCACGAAGGCAATCAACGGCGCGGCGAAGGCGATGGTCGGATTCTGGAAGTGGTTGGCCAGGTAGGACAGGATCGACAGGTTCTGCGCCTTGGCTTCGGCCAGTTGCGCCGGGCTCAGGGTCAGTACGCAGCTGAAGACGAAGAACAGCACCATGCCCACCATCAGCAGATGGGCGCGCGAGAGGATCTGCGAGCTGCGCTCTTCGGCGTGCACGCCATAGCGGCGCTTCTGGTCCACGGCAAAGGCCGAGATGATCGGCGAATGGTTGAACGAGAAGACCATCACCGGAATCGCCAGCCACAGGGTATGCAGGAAGGCCGAAGGCGCCGGGACATCGCTGACGGTGGCGAGGATGCCGCCATTCCAGTGCGGGATCAGGAACACCGCGAGGAACAGCAGGGCCACGATGAACGGATAGACCATCAGGCTCATGGCCTTGACGATCACCTGCTCGCCGCAACGCACCACCACCAGCAGGCCGAAGATCAGCACCAGGGCCAGGATCGCCCGCGGTGGCGGCGCAATGTGCAGCTGGTTGGTCATGAAGCTGTCGACGGTGTTGGTCAGGGCCACGCTGTAGATCAGCAGGATCGGGAAGATCGCCAAAAAGTACAGCAAGGTGATCAGGGCACCGGCGGTGAGGCCGAAATGCTCCTCCACCACGTCAGTGATGTCCGCACCGTCACGACCGGAGAGCACGAAGCGGGTCAGACCGCGGTGTGCATAGAAGGTCATGGGGAAGGCCAGCAGCGCCAGGATCAACAGCGGCCAGAAACCGCCGATACCGGCATTGATGGGCAGAAACAGGGTACCGGCACCGATGGCCGTGCCAAACAGGCCGAGCATCCAGGTGGTGTCTTGGCGGTTCCAGCTACTCAGGGTCGCTGGGGTCGCCGTTTCAAAGCGTTGATCAACGCTGTTGGCCTGATCATTCATCCGGTGGGATCTCCACATTCCGGTCGTTTGCCATTCGATCAGGGCGCGTCGGAATACCCGACAGACAGAGCCCCGACCGAAACAGAGGGGGCGCGATTGTCCGGGATTCCAAGGGCGCTGCATAGACTTAGCTGAGGAACGGTTTATACGGTGCAGATTTATTTTTCCGCCGTGGCGAGGCGTCTGGTCCGGCCCTCTCCCGCTCAATCCGGGTTCCGTAGGAGCTTGGCTTGCCAGCGAAGGCGCCCGCCTGAAGACGCCATTCGCCGGCAAGCCGGCGCCTACCGGGCTGCGTTGACAAGCTTCACGGGCAGACGGCATGATCGGACCCCATGAATATCTACGCGCTCAACCCTACCTCTACCACCACGACTGCCTACGGCGGGTCGTGTGGTGGCTGTGCGGGATGATGCAAGCACAGTAAAACCAAGGCCCCGCCAGCAATGGACGGGGCCTTTTGTTTCTCCGTCCACCTGGCACTACAAGGAGAGACAAGATGCCTTCATCCAATGCCAAGCGTGCCGCCCTGCTGGTTATCGACATGCAGGTCGGGTTGTTCAATGGACCGGACAAGCCCTACAAGCGCGAACAAGTCCTGGAAAACATCAACCAACTGATCCGCCGTGCTCGCCAGGCCGGGGCACCGATCTTCGCCGTGCGCCATACCGGCCCCGCCGAATCGCCGATTGCCGCCGGCAGCCCGTTCTGGCAACTGCTGCCGACCCTGGAAGTGGATGAAGAGCTGGACTGCGTGCTGGACAAGACCCGCCCCAGTTGTTTTGTCGGCACCGGGCTGGCGGAGCGCCTGCAGGCGGCCCAGGTCAATGAACTGGTGATCGTCGGCATGAAGACCCAGTACTGCGTCGATGCTACCTGCCGCGCCGCCGGCGACCTGGGCTTTGCCGCCGTGCTGGTGGAGGACGCCCATACCTGCATGGACACACCGCTGATCGGCGCAAGAACCATCATCGCCCACCATAACGCCACCCTGAACGGCCCCTTCGTGCGCTTGGCCACAACCGCCGATGTGACCTTCTGACCCCATCGCCCCCACACCGCCCCGGGCACGCCGAACATGGCGTGATTCCTCCCGGGAACGGTGCCGGCGAGCATTGCCAAAACCCCTCGCAACCCGCACCCTTGAGCCTTCGTCCCTGCCTGTATGGAATCCTCCATGAGCGCCACCACGATCGCCGGCTGCATCCTCTACAGTCTTGACCCGCCGTCACTCGCCCACTTCTATGCAGACCTGCTGGGCTGGCCCATCACCGAGCAACAAGCGGATTACCAGCAACTGGTCCATCAGGGCTTCGAGCTGACTCTGGTCCAGGTGCCTCCAGCGATTGCTGCGCGCATTGTCGTGCAAGAGCCGCCACTGCCTCGCAGCGATAGCGCATGCAAGCCGCTGTTCCAGGTCGACGATCTGGATCAGGCCAGGCAACGGGCCGCCAGCGCCGGGGGCCGGTTGTACGAAGCCGAGCGTGAATGGCAATTCAAGGGCGCGCGGGTCTGCGACGGCGTCGACCCGGAAGGCAACATCTTTCAATTGCGCCAGCCCCTGCCCCATTAACTGCTGAGGAACCGTCATGCGCGCCACCGTCCTGGTCCTGGTCGAGAACGTCAACGCCTACCTGCCCTTGCTCGAAGCGCTGGGCTTCAACCTGATCCTGGCCCCCACTCCCGCCGAACGGGCCCAGACCATCAAGACCCACGCCCCACAGATCGACGCCGTGCTGACCCGCGGCCCACTGGGGCTGACTGCGGCGGAAATCGACGCCCTGCCCCGACTGCAGATCATCTGCGTGATCGGTGCCGGTTATGAGCAGGTGGACCTGCAAGCAGCGAGCAACCGCGGGATTGCCGTGACCAATGGTGCTGGGGTCAACGCCTCGTCCGTGGCCGACCATGCCCTGGCCCTGCTGCTGTCGCTGGTCCGGGGCATCCCCCAGGCCGATGCCGCCGTGCGCCAGGGGCAATGGCCGAAAGTCCTGCGCCCTTCCGTGGCCGGCATGCGCCTGGGCATCCTCGGGCTGGGCGCCGTGGGCCAGGCCATCGCCCAGCGCTGTGCCCTGGGTTTCGACATGACCGTGAGTTACCACAGCCGCCAGCCCCGGCCGGACCAGCCCTACCGCTTTTGCCCGACCCTGGTGGAACTGGCCCGAGACTCGGACGCCCTGGTGATTGCCACCCCGGGCGGCGCCGACACCCGGCACCTGGTGGACCAGCCGGTGCTGGAGGCCCTTGGCGCCGAAGGCTTCCTGGTGAATATCGCCCGGGCCAGCGTGGTGGACACCCACGCCCTGCTGCAGGCCCTGAGACAGCGGCGGATTGCCGGCGCGGCCCTGGACGTGTTCGATGACGAACCGCAAGTGCCGGACGCTTTCAAGGCGCTGGACAATGTGGTGCTGACCCCTCATGTCGCCGGCCTTTCGCCCCAGGCCAGCCGCGACACCGTGGACATGGTCGGCAAGAACCTGCTGGCCCACTTCGAGGGTCTGCCCCTGCTGACCCCGCTAACGCTGCCGGCACCGAACTGACCCGTCCCCGGGCAACGCCTATGCTCGTGGGGCGGACAACCTCTGTCGGCTTGTGTAGGAGCTGGCTTACCAGCGAAAGCCGCCTCCCACCCTGCGCCTGTCATGACGCTCCCTTCGCCGGTAAGCCGGCGCCTACGGGGGCTTGATGCCACCGGGTCGTAGAAACACAGGGGCAAATTCAAACGCTTGTATCAAAAGCAATGATTGTCCAGCAACACGCGCACCTATAAAGGCCCGCCGCGATTGTGAGGGGCCGGTAGGCGCATTAGATTAGTCAATAATCTCTGGCCTCCAGAATAAGCAGAAGGGATAAGCATGGCGCTTACAGACCAATCCACCCGTACTCGCTCCGGCGAGGAGCTCGATGCCAACCTGATCGATCCGTACCTCAAGGCGCATATTCCCGGCCTCAGCGGCACGCCGCAGATCAGCCAGTTCCCGGGCGGAGCCTCGAACCTCACCTACTTGCTGGAATACCCCGACCAGGAATTCGTCCTGCGCCGCCCGCCATTTGGCCACAAGGCCAAGTCTGCCCATGACATGGGCCGCGAGTTCCGCATTCTCAACCAGCTCAAGGATGGTTTCCCCTACTGCCCCAAGGCCTATGTGCACTGCACCGACGAGTCGGTGATCGGCGCCGAGTTCTATGTCATGGAGCGGGTCAAGGGCATCATCCTGCGGTCCGACCTGCCGGCGGAACTGGGCCTGGATGCCGGCAAGACCCAAGCCCTGTGCAAGAGCTTCATCGACCGTTTCGTCGAACTGCATCGGGTCGACTACAACGCCTGCGGCCTGGGCGACCTGGGCAAGCCCGAAGGCTACGTGCAGCGTCAGATCAAGGGCTGGAGCGAGCGCTACGAGAAAGCCCTGACCCCTGATGCGCCGCACTGGGAAACCGTGAAGGCCTGGCTCAACGACAAGATGCCCGCCGACCACCCGACATCGAGCATCGTCCACAACGACTACCGGTTCGACAACGTGATCCTCGACCCCAACAACCCGATGCAGATCATCGGCGTGCTGGACTGGGAACTGACCACCCTGGGCGATCCGCTGATGGACCTGGGCAACACCCTGGCCTACTGGATCGAGGCCGCCGACCCGGCGCCGGTGCAACTGATGCGTCGCCAGCCGAGCAACGCGCCGGGCATGCTGACGCGACAGGAGTTCGTCGATTACTACGCCGAACGCGCCGGCATCCAGATCGGCAATTTCGACTTCTACTACACCTACGGCCTGTTCCGCCTGGCCGGCATCGTGCAGCAGATCTACTACCGCTTCTACCACGGCCAGACCCAGGACAAACGCTTCGCGCAGTTCATTCACATGAACAAACTGCTGGAGCAGATGAGCCTGCAGGTCATCGACAAATCCAGCCTCTGACCGCGCCCCGGCGCTCGACAGCCCAGCAAGGAAAAACCATGTCCAAGACTCAGTTGTTCGACCTCGACGGCAAGATCGCCTTCGTCTCCGGCGCCAGCCGCGGCATCGGTGAGGCCATCGCCAAACTCCTGGCCCAGCAAGGGGCCCACGTGATCGTGTCGAGCCGCAAGCTCGAAGGCTGCCAGCACGTGGCCGACGCCATCATCGCCGCCGGTGGCAAGGCCACGGCGATTGCCTGCCACATCGGTGAAATGGAGCAGATCAGCCAGGTCTTCGCCGGGATTCGCGAGCAGTTCGGCCGCCTGGACATCCTGGTCAACAACGCCGCCACCAACCCGCAATTCTGCAACGTCCTGGACACTGACCTGGGGGCGTTCCAGAAGACCGTCGACGTCAATATCCGCGGCTATTTCTTCATGTCGGTGGAAGCCGGCAAGCTGATGCGCGACAACGGCGGCGGCAGCATCATCAACGTGGCCTCGATCAACGGCATCTCGCCGGGGATCTTCCAGGGCATCTACTCGGTGACCAAGGCCGCGGTGATCAACATGACCAAGGTCTTCGCCAAGGAATGCGCGCCGTTCGGCATCCGCTGCAACGCCTTGCTGCCGGGCCTGACCGACACCAAGTTCGCCTCGGCCCTGGTGAAGAACGACGCGATCCTCAAGACCGCCCTGGCGCAGATCCCCCTCAAGCGCGTGGCCGACCCGAGCGAAATGGCCGGCGCGGTGCTCTACCTGGCCAGCGACGCCTCCAGCTACACCACGGGCATTTCGCTGAACGTGGATGGGGGCTTCCTCTCCTGAGGCCCGCTTGCACTACCGAAAAGGCAGCCTCCGGGCTGCCTTTTTCATTTCTGTAGGAGCTGGCTTGCCAGCGAAGAGGGCCTTGAACCCGGCGCAACCCAAGCGCCCCCTTTCGCCGGCAAGCCGGCGTCTACAGCGTCCGTCAAAATTTTAATTCCAGCAATTGCAATTAAAGAATATTTATTCCATAACTAGCCGCTCCTAAAACAATAATTCTGCAGGTGCGGCTATGGATGAACTTGGCATTGGCTTGATCGGGACCGGCTTCATGGGCCGGGCCCACGCCCTGGCGTTTCGCAATGTCAGCGCGGTGTTCGAACTGCCGGTGCGCCTGCACCTGGCAGCGCTGGCCGATGCCGACGCTCAGCGTGCCGAACACTGCGCCGGGGCCTGGGGCTTTGCTCGCGCCCATAGTGACTGGCAGCGTCTGATCGCCGATCCCCGGGTCAATCTGGTGGCCATCACCACCCCCAACCACCTGCACTTCCCCATGGCCATGGCGGCCCTGGCGGCGGGCAAGGCGGTGTACTGCGAAAAGCCCCTGGCCATCAGCGTCGAAGAAGCCCGGCAGATGCACCACGCCGCCCAGGCGGCCGGGGTGGTGACTCGGGTCGGCTACAACTATCAGCACAATCCAATGATCACCCTGGCCCGTGAGCTGATCGGCAAGGGCGAGCTGGGGCAACTGGTGAGTTTCCAGGGGGAGTTCAGCGAGGACTTCATGGCCGATCCGGACTCGCCCTGGTCCTGGCGTTGCGATCCGCAGCACGCCGGGGGCGCCCTGGCAGACCTGGGTAGCCACCTGCTGGCCATGGCGCGCTTTCTCATGGGGCCGGTGCAGGCGGTGTCCGCCGATGTGCAGACGGTGCATCAGCAACGACCGACCCACGCCGGCAGCCAGGAACGGCGCCACATTGGTGTGGATGATCAGGTCCACGCTTTGTTGCGTTTCGCCAATGGTGCCCGGGGTACGTTGAGCAGCAGCTGGATCAAGCATGGTTACAAAAATCACCTGAGCTTCGAGATCAGCGGCACCCTGGGCACCCTCGCCTTCGACCAGGAGCGCTTGAACGAGCTGCGCCTGTACCGGGTCGGCCAGAAGGGTTTCCAGCGCTTGCTGGCCGGGCCCGAGCTGCCGGGCTATGCGGCCTTCAGCCCGGCGCCGGGGCATCAGTTGGGCTACAACGAACTCAAGACCCTGGAGGTGCAGGAACTGATCATGGCCCTGAGTGGACAGGGGCGCGACGGCACGGACTTCCAGGAAGCCTGGGAAGTGGAGCGACTGGCGGCGGCGATCCGCATTGCCGCCCAGGAACAGCGCTGGGTGACACTGTAGGAGCCGGCTTGCCGGCGAAGGCGATCTTGCAGGCCTCTTCGCTGACAAGCCAGCGCCTACAGTTGGTGGCTGGCAAGGTGGGCGGCCAGGGCCTTGGCTTGCAGGGCGACGTCGGTGACCGCGGTGCTTTCCCACCACAGGCCACGCAACGGCGGTCCCATGGCGAACAGGCGCTCGGACGCTTGGCCACGGGCATTGTGCACGGCACCCTCTGCCGTGGCGCTGATGCCCAGGGCCAAGGGTCCAGGTGTAACCAGGCCACGGGCCAGCAGGTGCTGCGGCAAGGGCCGCGCGACCCGGCGCCAGTCATATTCAATGCCGCTGGAGTTGATCAGTGCGTCCCCCTCCAGGCGTTCGCTGTGCTCGGTGCCGCGATAACGCAGGCGGATCGTCAGGCGACCAGCAACCGAAGGTTCCAGTCCCTGGTAGGCCGCAGCATGAATCCGCAAGCGCCCCTCGGCGTGCAGACGCGCCACCAACTCGGCGCTCAAGGGCGGTGAGCGATGGTGATGGCTCTCCCACCACGGCCGCACGTGGCGCACGAACTGGCGTCGCTGGACATCCGTGGCCTGGCTCCACAATCGGCCGATATGCACCCGCACCGTGTCCAGCGGCGCTTGCCAGTCGATGCCCCGGGCCTGGGCCTCGCGGCACTGGCGCCGCACCTCCCGCAGCAGTTGTCGCGGGCTGCGCAGATTGAGGTCGGCGGCGAGGAAGTCCACCCAGGCCGGCGGCTGACGTCGCACATGAGGCAGCAGACCATGCCGGGAAAACACTTCGATCGGCCCGCGATGCCCGGCCTGCTCCAGGGACACCACGGCGTCCACCATGGTCAGCCCGGAACCAATGATCAGCACCCGCGCGCCGGGGTCCAGGCGGGCCATGGCTGCCACGTCCCAAGGGTCCAGGGCCGCGGCGTTGAGGCCGCTGGATCGGGTCTGCGGTGTGCGCGCCGCCGGGAACATGCCCGTGGCCAATACCGCCACCCCTCCACGCAACTGACGGCCGTCCGCCAACGTCAGGCAGACACCGTCACTGTCGGTGTCCAGGTCCATCGCTTCGCCGTGCACGTGGCTCAGGCTGGAGCCCTGCTCCAGGCCCAACTGCAGCGCCTCGGCCAGGCGTTGCTGCACATAGACGCCAAACAGCCCCCGAGGTGGAAACAGTTCGCTGACCGGCACCGGCTGCAGGCGCGATTCCGGCCAGCCGCCGTCGGCAATGTACCGGGTCAGCCACTGGGTCAGGTCGTCGGCATTGTCCGGATCGACGCTCATCCGTGCCGCGTTACCGTTCAGGGTATGCCCCAGTTCGACAGCGCTGTAGGCCTCGCCCCGGCCCAGCTCGCTGCGGGGCTCGATCACCAGAATCCGCCGCCGCCCCGGCAGGCGCAGCAATTGCGCCGCCAGCAAGGCGCCACTGAGGCCGCCACCGACAATCAGAATTTCAGCATCACGGGTGGCAGGGTTTGCCTGTCCGCTGTGGTTTTGGCTCATGGAATACTCACGCGCAGTGTTTGCCCAGTTAGAAGTTCTGCAGATCGCCCCGGGCCAGCAGTGGCTCGGCGGTGCCGGGCAGGGCCACCCGGCCGGTGTCCAGCAGCCAGGCATGGGAAACGTAGTTGAGCGCCAGATTAATGCTTTGCTCGGCGAGCAGAAAGCTCACTCCCGCCTCACGATCAAGCTGGGCAACGATCTGAAAAATCTCCTGGACGATGATAGGCGCCAAGCCCATGGAAGGTTCATCCAGCAGTACCAAAGTAGGATGGGCTCGGTTGGCGTCATGCGATGTTCCGTGTGAATTCGGCGACCCAGGCCGGGGTTGCAGGTTGAGCCGTGGCCTGGGGCGGCTGCCAGATGAACTGCAGGCGAGCAAAACCCAGCAGCCGGCGTATCCGTTGCTTGAGCAGCCGGGGCAGCGGCTGTTGCGGGTGGGCGATGGCCCATTCACACAGGCGCCGGCGCCAGCTGCCAGGCGGGGCCAGGCGACTCTCGATTTCATCCGCCAGGTGCTGCAGGCGCGAGGGCGAAAGCAGCAGGCCGCTGGGAGCCGCCTCGCGGCGGTCGCGAGCGCATGAGCCCCGTGTTTCGGGAAAGGCCAGGCTGTGGCCGCTGCTCAGCCACTGATCCAGCAACACTGTCAGGCCGTCCTGCCACTCTGTGCCCTCCTCGCTCCACAGTTGGGCAACCGTGGGTGGATGGCGCCAGTAAAACTGGCGCTGGGGTGTTTCGAGGGGCCCCAGCAGCTCACTGAACGACAGCACTGGCTGGTGCGAGCCTGGGGGCAATCGGGGCAGGGATTGCTGGGCGATCAGCCGTTGCGGAGCCAGGCTGCCTTGCCCCGCCGCGACCCAGCTCAGGACCTGCTGGCGCGACTGCACGAAAGCATGGCTCGGCTGCAGGCGCCACAGCGCCTGGCGCAAGGCTGGAGTGGGCAGATCAGCGGCGACACTCAGCACCTGGGCGCCGATGCTGTGGGCGGCCAGGGCCAGCAGGAGCAGGTCCGGCTCGAACAGCCCACTCAGGGCCAGCCTTGAGTGCCGGCTCAAGCCCTGCTGGCGCAGGCCGTCGGCCAGACGCTCGACATCGCGCAGGGCATCGATCCAGCGCCAGGCGTACCAGTGCCCATGGCGCTTGTGGCGCAGGGCGTTGTCCAGCGGACTGACCTGGGCCCAGTGGCGCAGTTGTTCCAGGGCGCCGGACAACTGCAGCCGGGCCGGGAACGGGGGGGCATCCGCAATCGGTGGGGGGTTGAGTTCATGCACGCTCATGGATGGACCTCTATGGCTTGGCAAAGCGTGCGGTGGACCGCTGGCTGGACATTGACGGGCTTTACGGGGCCCTTTCGCTGGCAAGCCAGCTCCTACATGCAGGTCGGCGGCATCTCTGTAGGAGCCGGCTTGCCGGCGAAGGCGCCGGTAAATCGGGCGCCGCTCTTGCGGGCCTCTTCGCTGGCCAGCCAGCTCCTACGGGAAGCGCCGGGGTCAGGCGCGGGCGCGCTGCGGCTGAAGCCGGGTACCGAGGTCGCGCCAGGCGCTGCCCGGGTGGTTCAGCGGCAGCCGAGGACCAGCGCCAAAGAGCTTCTCTCGCAGGGTGCCCGGGGCGTACTCGGTCTTGTAGACCCCGCGCTTCTGCAACTCGGGCACCAGCAGCTCCACGGCATCGATAAAGGTTTCGTGGGTCAGTGCGTAGGCCAGATTGAAGCCGTCGACATCGGTCTCCTCCACCCACTCCTGAAGCAGGTCGGCAACGGTTTCCGGACTGCCGACAAACAGCGGGCCAAAGCCGCCGATCCCCACCCAGTCGGCCAGTTCGTGAGGGGTCCAGACCTTGTTCGGGTCCGCGGTGGAGAAGGCCTCCACCGCCGATTGGATGGCGTTGGTGTGCACATGCTTGAGGGGTTCGTCCGGCTTGAAGCGGCTGAAGTCGATGCCGGTCCATCCGGAAATCAGCGCCATGGCGCCTTCATAGCTGACCCAGGATTTGTACTCTTCGAACTTGGCTTTGGCCTGGGCGTCGGTCTCGCCGAGGATCACCGTCTGCAGGTTGAAGATCAGAATCTTCGAGGGATCGCGCCCGGCCTCTGCCGCTCGGCGGCGGATGTCGGCCACGGTCTTCTTCAGCAGGACCTTGGACGGCGCGGCAACGAACACGCATTCGGCCTGTTCGGCGGCGAACTGCTTGCCCCGGCTCGACGCACCGGCCTGATACAGCACCGGGGTGCGTTGCGGCGAAGGCTCGCACAGGTGAATCCCCGGCACCTGGAAGTGTTTGCCCGCGTGGCGGATCTCGTGGATCTTGCTCGGGTCGCTGAAGATCCGCCGCTCCCTGTCCCGCAGGATCGCGCCGTCCTCCCAACTGCCTTCCCAGAGCTTGTAGCAGACCTCCAGGTATTCCTCGGCGTAGTCGTAGCGCGCATCGTGCTCGGTCTGGGTCTGCTGGCCGATGTTCTTCGCCCCGCTCTCCAGGTAGGAGGTGACGATGTTCCAGCCGGCGCGGCCACGGGTCAGGTGATCGAGGGTGGAAAGGCGCCGAGCGAAGGGATATGGATGCTCGAAGGACAGCGATGCGGTGAGGCCGAAGCCCAGGTGTTCGGTGACCAGGGCCATGGGCGGAATCAATTGCAGCGGATCGTTCACCGGCACCTGGGCCGCCTGGCGGATCGCCGCGTCGCCATTGCCGTTGTAGACGTCGTAGATGCCCAGTACGTCGGCGATGAACAGCCCGTCGAACTTGCCCTTTTCAAGGATCTTGGCCAGGTCGGTCCAGTACTCCAGGTCCTTGTACTGCCAGGAACGGTCCCGGGGATGGGCCCAGAGCCCCGGTGACTGGTGGCCGACACAGTTCATGTCGAAGGCATTGAGGCGAATTTCACGGGACATCACGCAGCACTCCTGAAACCTTGAGGTAGCACGCCATTGAGGCGGTAGTTGCCGATCAGTTGATACTTCCAGCGCAGCGGGTCTTGCAGGGCCTGTGGCTGCGGGGTGCGCTGGCCGGTGAGTTCGAATTCGGCGTTGCCGGCCGCCACCAGGGCCTCGGCGGCAGCGATCGCCGCCTCGGCCAGGGCGATGGCGATCTCCGCCGGGTCCTGATCCTCTTGCAGCCGGTGCTGGGCCCGCTCCTGCAGGGCAACCGCCACTTCGATGCGGATCTGCAGATCGCCAAAGCGGCTGATCACATACGGGTCGTCGCTGGCCCTGTCCAGGCCGCTGCCGGCCCAGGGCCGGGCCTGGTCGCGGACGAAGTCCAGGGTCGTCTGCAGCAGGCTGCGGGCCCGTTGCAGGTCATCGCTGCTGCGGGCCAGGTCGGCCTGGAAGCGGTGGGCGTGGGTCAATGCGTTCATATCCGATTCCTTTCAGTTCCAGGCGTGACGGGGCGGCTTGATGCCGTTGAGCAGGAAGTTGCCGATCAGGTGGTATTTCCAGCGGGCCGGGTCGTGCAGGGTGTGGGTCCGCGCGTTGCGCCAGTGGCGATCGAGGTTGTACTTGGCCGACACCGAGCGGGTGCCGGCCAGCTCGAACAGCTTGCTGGCGGCGAGCAAAGCGCTTTCTGCCGACAGCACCTTGGCCTGGGCCACTAGCAGCGAGGCGTGGGCGACGCTGTCTTCATCGGGCTTGAGCAAGGCCTGGTCGATGGCCTGGGCGGCTTTGGCCAGGATGGCTTCGGTGCCATGGACCCGCCATTCCAGATCACCGATGGCGGCTTGGGTAAAGGGGTCCTGCCAACCGTGATCCAGGCCGCTGTCGATCCAGGGCCGGGACTGGCGGGCATGGTGCTTGGCATCCTCCAGGGCGGCGACGGCGATGCCGGTGTCCACCGCGGCCTGGATAATCTGCGAGATCGGGCCATCGGCGGTGGGCTGGTCGAAGGCCCGATGGGCCGGGATCACCGCGCTGCGCGGCACGTGCACGGCCTTGAGGCTGACCCCGCCGCTGGCGGTGGTGCGCTGGCCGAAGCCGTCCCAACTGTCGATCACGCTCAGGCCGGGGTTGTGGCGTTCGATAAAGGCGATGTGGGCCTGGTTGTGCTCGTCCACCGCCACGGCCGGCACGATGTGGGCGAACAAGGCACCGGTGCAGTAGAACTTCTCGCCATCGATCCGCGCCTGGTCGCCGGTGAAGCGGATCTGGGTTTCAAAGGCGCCGACGTGCTTGCTGCCGGCCTCGGAAAACGCGTTACCAAAGCGGTAGCCCTGCAACACCTTGGCGAAGTAGTGCTGTTTCTGCTCTTGGCTGGCGGTTTGCAACAGGATGTCCACCACCCCGAGGTGGTTCTGTGGCAACTGGCCCAGGGATGGATCGGCGGCGGAGATGATCTTGATCACCTCGGCCAGGGTCACGTAGGACACCCCGGCGCCACCATAGGCCTGGGGAATGGTGATGCCCCACAGGCCGCTGGCAGAGAACTCGTCCAGCTCCGCCACCGGCAGGCGCCGTTCGCGGTCGCGCACCGCAGCCTCCACGGCAAAGCGCTGGGCCAGGGCCCGGGCAACGCTGATGGCCTCGGCATCGCTGCGGATGATGTGGGCACTGCAAGAGGGTTGGGCTGGGACTGTCATGGGCCGACTCCGTGTCCTGAAGATCAAGATGAACACCGTTCAGGTGCTCGCTATCAGGACAATTGCAGGAGTCGTGCCTAAATATAATTTCTTTAATTATCAGTAAGTTAATGAGTTATTTAGAGAAAGCTCATCAACTGAAAAAAGGCAAAATGTTCAACCACTGTTGGTCAGCCAACAGTGGCCTGCACGCGAGGGCAATCAGAACACCACGTTGCGCACGAAGCGCGTGGCCTGGGCGCCGTCATTGCGATAGCCGTGGGGAACATGACTGGCGAACATGAAGAAATCGCCGCTTTCCAGGCGCCGTTCAGTGTCACCAAAGAACACCGTCAGGCAGCCCTCGAAGACGTAGATCTGCTCGCTCCAGCCTTTAGCATCGCATTCCGAGTGATAGACCTCGCCGGGCTCCAGCTGCCACTCCCACAGCTCCACCTCACGGCTGGCCTCGGCCTTGGCCAACAACACCGCCTTGCTGCCCGGGATGGCACCGGCCCAGGCCAGTTCATTGATGCGGCTCGGGTCCCGGGCATCCGGGGCCTGGATCAGGTCGCTGAAGGCCACGTTCAAGGCTTCTGCCACTCGGTCCAGGGTGCCGAGACTGACGTTCTTCTCCCCCGCCTCGATGGCCACCAGCATCCTCCGGCTGACATCGGACTTTTCCGCCAGAGCGCTCTGGCTCAAGCCTGCGGCATGACGCAGGCGTCGCACATTGAGGCTGACGTGTTGCAGGACCGAAGCCCGCTGAACATTATCTTTGTGCACTATATTGCTCACTCCCTGGTTCTGCGCAGTATACTGCCCAACATTCGGCGCATTGTGCGTCCCCCCCAGGTAGCACGCAAGGCCATGACCTCTACACCCTCCCGCGGATTGCAATTCAAACTGAGCAAGGCCGAAGTCGTCCTGGTGCTGATCACCATGATCTGGGGCGGCACCTTCCTGCTGGTACAGAAGGCCATGAGCGTCAGCGGGCCGATGTTCTTCGTCGGTCTGCGCTTTGCCGCGGCGGCCTGCATCGTCGCCTTGTTTTCACTGCGCCACCTGCGCGGGCTGACCCTGTTCGAACTGCGTGCCGGGACCTTTATCGGCACCGCTATCATGCTCGGCTACGGCTTGCAGACCGTGGGCCTGCAAAGCATTCCCAGCAGCCAGTCGGCGTTTATCACCGCCCTTTATGTCCCCTTCGTTCCCCTGCTGCAATGGCTGTTCATGGGCAAGCGCCCGGGGCTGCTGCCGAGCATCGGCATCATGCTGGCGTTTACCGGGCTGATGCTGCTGTCCGGGCCCAACGGCGCCTCGCTGGATTTCAGCCCCGGGGAGATCGCGACCCTGATCAGCACAGTGGCCATTGCTGCGGAAATCATCCTGATCAGCAGCTTTGCCGGGCGGGTGGATGTGCGCCGGGTCACCGTGGTGCAACTGGCGGTCACCTCGCTGCTGGCCTTTGCCATGGTGCTACCGACCGGGGAAGCCTTGCCGGGGTTTTCCTGGTTGTTGCTGGCCAGCGCCCTGGGCCTGGGGGCCGCCAGTGCGGCGATTCAGGTGGCAATGAACTGGGCACAGAAAAGCGTCTCGCCGACCCGCGCCACCCTGATTTATGCCGGTGAGCCGGTGTGGGCCGGGATTGTCGGGCGGATCGCCGGGGAACGCCTGCCCGCACTGGCGCTGCTGGGCGGGGCCTTGATCGTGCTGGCGGTGATCATCAGCGAATGGAAGCCCAAGGGCCGGGCCGCAGATGCCGATCAACCGGCATTGACCGACCAGGCAGCGGACAGCGTGTAGGAGCCGGCTTGCCGGCGAAGGCGGTCTTGCACCTAGAGCGCGGGGTCGCCGGGGGCGTAGAGCCAGGTGGGGACGGTCAACGAACCCTTGTGCTTGGGCTCCAACAGCACCCGGTCATTTTCGGGCTCGCCATGGAAATAGAAATAGGCGTGGTAGAGCACGTGCCCCTCGGCAAAGGCACGATCGAAATAGAGCACCGTACCCGCTGGCAGCCGGTAGCTCCGATCATCCCCCATCGGGCCTTCGATGATCAGCGCCTGGCGGGTCTTGAGCATGTCGGGGCGGTCGAGATAATGCTCCACAGCTATCCCCAACCCGGCGCCGAAGGCAGTGAACAGCAAGGCGAAACCGCCCCGTCGAAACAGCCGACCCATGGCCGATCCTTTTATCGTGTGCACCCTTGTCGATCCTTGTGGTGATTTGACCTGGGCAGGACATTGGCCCCACAGCGCCCGGTGAACGGGCGCATCAGGCATTTCTCTCCTACCT
Organism: Pseudomonas sp. JDS08PS003; assembly: GCF_045013505.1. Lineage (NCBI taxonomy): Bacteria > Pseudomonadati > Pseudomonadota > Gammaproteobacteria > Pseudomonadales > Pseudomonadaceae > Pseudomonas > Pseudomonas sp. JDS08PS003. The sequence continues at coordinate 3,081,665 of NZ_CP120724.1, read as the reverse complement.
TTGAAAGCGTATGTAACATTTCTTAGGGGGGCCGGGCCGCGCATGGCGGTTGGTGATCGAGGGCCTGGCACGTATTATGCGTCATACTTTTCCGCAGATTAGAAGCCTATGTCCCTGATAGTTCTACTGCTTCTGCCATTCATAGGCAGCTGTCTGGCGGCCCTGTTGCCGCACAACGCACGTAACACCGAATCTCTGCTGGCTGGTCTGGTGGCACTCATTGGCACCATCCAGGTGGCTTTGCTGTACCCGCAGATCGCCGACGGCGGAATTATCCGCGAGGAATATACCTGGCTGCCGAGCCTGGGGCTGAACTTCGTGCTGCGCCTGGACGGCTTCGCCTGGTTGTTCTCGTTGCTGGTGCTGGGCATCGGCAGCCTGGTGGCGCTGTATGCGCGCTACTACATGTCGCCGCAAGATCCGGTGCCGCGCTTCTTCGCCTTCTTCCTGGCGTTCATGGGGGCCATGCTCGGCCTGGTGATCTCCGGCAACCTGATCCAGATGGTGTTCTTCTGGGAGCTCACCAGCCTCTTCTCCTTCCTGCTGATCGGCTATTGGCATCACCGCTCCGATGCCCGCCGCGGTGCCTACATGGCGCTGATGGTCACCGGCGCCGGGGGCTTGTGCCTGCTGGCGGGGGTCATGCTGCTGGGCCATGTGGTAGGCAGCTACGACCTGGATCAGGTGTTGGCTGCCGGAGACAAGATCCGGGCCCACGCCCTGTACCCGGTCCTGTTACCACTGATCCTGCTGGGCGCCCTGAGCAAGAGCGCCCAGTTCCCCTTCCACTTCTGGCTGCCCCACGCCATGGCCGCACCGACGCCGGTCTCGGCCTACCTGCACTCAGCGACCATGGTCAAGGCCGGGGTGTTTCTCCTGGCCCGCCTGTGGCCGTCGTTGTCCGGCACTGAAGAATGGTTCTACATCGTCAGCGGCGCCGGGGCCTGCACCCTGGTGCTGGGCGCCTACTGCGCGATGTTCCAGAACGACCTCAAGGGCCTGCTGGCCTACTCCACCATCAGTCACCTGGGCCTGATCACCCTGCTGCTGGGCCTCAACAGCCCCCTGGCGGCCGTGGCCGCGGTGTTCCATATCCTCAACCACGCCACCTTCAAGGCCTCGCTGTTCATGGCCGCCGGCATCATCGACCACGAGAGCGGCAGCCGCGATATCCGCAAGCTCAACGGTCTGATCAAGCTGATGCCCTTCACCGCGACCCTGGCCATGGTGGCCAGTGCCTCGATGGCCGGGGTGCCGCTGCTCAACGGTTTCCTGTCCAAGGAGATGTTCTTCGCCGAGACGGTGTTCATCAATTCCAGCGCCTGGGTGGAAATCGCCCTGCCGGTGATCGCCACCATCGCCGGGACCTTCAGCGTTGCCTACGCCCTGCGCTTTACCGTCGATGTGTTCTTCGGCGAACCGGCCACCGACCTGCCCCACACGCCCCACGAGCCGCCGCGCTGGATGCGCGCCCCGGTTGAACTGCTGGTGTTCACCTGCCTGCTGGTGGGGATCTTCCCGGCGCAGATCATCGGTCCGCTGCTGGCCGCTGCGGCGCTGCCGGTCGTGGGCGGGACCCTGCCCGAGTACAGCCTGGCCATCTGGCATGGCCTGAATGCGCCAATGATCATGAGCCTGATCGCCATGTCCTGCGGCATCGTCCTCTACCTGCTGCTGCACAAGCCGCTGGTGGCGGGCCGTTTCGCCTACCCGCCGGGCGTGGGTCGTCTCAACGGCAAGTTGTTGTTCGAACGCAGCCTGGTGGGCATGACCCGCCTGGCCCGGCGCCTGGAGCGGCGCCTGAGCACCAAGCGCCTGCAGACCCAGCTGTTCGTGCTGGTGCTGGCAGCGGTGATTGCCGGGTTGATCCCCATGCTCTACAGCCAGCTGACCTGGGGCGACCGGCCGAAGATCCCCGGCTCCATCGTCTTCGTGACCTTCTGGCTGCTGGCCATCGCCTGTGCCCTGGGCGCCGCCTGGCAGGCCAAGTACCACCGTCTGGCGGCCCTGACCATGGTCAGCGTCTGCGGATTGATGACCTGCGTGACCTTCGTCTGGTTCTCGGCGCCGGACCTGGCCCTGACCCAGCTGGTGGTGGAAGTGGTGACCACGGTGCTGATCCTCCTCGGCCTGCGCTGGCTGCCACGGCGGATCGAGGATGTCTCGCCCCTGCCCAGCAGCGTGCCCAAGGCACGCATCCGCCGCCTGCGCGACCTGAGCCTGTCGATCGCCGTGGGCCTGGGCATGGCAGTGCTGTCCTACGCCATGCTGACCCGCCCCACTCCCAACGACATTTCCTCGTTCTACCTCAGCCGGGCCTTGCCTGAAGGCGGCGGCACCAACGTGGTCAACGTCACCCTGGTGGACTTCCGCAGCTTCGACACCCTGGGCGAGATCACCGTACTGGCGGCCGTGGCCCTGACCGTGTTCGCCCTGCTGCGACGCTTCCGCCCGCCCAAGGAAAGCATGCAGTTGCCGGCGCAACAGCGTCTGCTGGCACCGGACGTGGTCACCGATCTGGTCAACCCACGCCAGGCCAGCGACACCGCCCTGGGCTTCATGATGGTGCCGGCGGTGCTGGTGCGCCTGCTGCTGCCGATTGCCCTGGTGGTGTCCTTCTACCTGTTCATGCGCGGGCACAACCTGCCGGGCGGCGGTTTTGTCGCCGGGCTGGTGATGTCGGTGGCCTTCATCCTCCAGTACATGGTGGCGGGCACCCAATGGGTCGAGGCCCAGATGAGCCTGCGGCCGTTGCGCTGGATGGGCACCGGTCTGCTGTTCGCCCTGGCCACCGGCCTGGGCGCCCTGGCCTGGGGCTATCCGTTCCTCACCACCCACACGGTGCATGTGGACCTGCCGCTGTTCGGCGATATCCACATCGCCAGCGCCCTGTTCTTCGACATTGGCGTTTACGCGGTGGTGTTGGGCGCGACCCTGCTGATCCTCACTGCCCTGGCGCACCAATCGGTGCGGGCCCACAAGCCGGCCAGCCAGTCCAAATCCCTGATCAAGAGCGGAGCCGCCTGATGGAAGAAGTCATCGCAATCGCCATTGGAGTCCTCGCCGCTTCCGGAGTCTGGCTGGTACTGCGCCCGCGGACCTTCCAGGTGGTGATGGGCCTGTGCCTGCTGTCCTACGCGGTCAACCTGTTCATCTTCAGCATGGGCAGCCTGTTCATCGGCAAGGAGCCCATCGTCAAGGACGGCGTGCCCCAGGACCTGCTGCACTACACCGATCCGCTGCCCCAGGCCCTGGTGCTCACCGCCATCGTCATCAGCTTCGCCATGACCGCGCTGTTTTTGGTGGTGCTCCTGGCTTCCCGGGGCCTGACCGGCACTGACCACGTCGACGGCCGGGAGCCCAAGGAATGAGTTCGTTGTCCCACCTGATCGTCGCCCCCATCCTCCTGCCGCTGCTGACGGCAGCCATCATGTTGCTGCTGGGGGAGAAACACCGCCCGCTCAAGGCGCGGATCAACCTGTTCTCCAGCCTGCTGGGCCTGGCCCTGGCGGCGTACCTGCTGTACTGGACCCAGGTCCAGGGCGCTACCGGCTCCTTCGGCGTGTACCTGCCGAGCAACTGGCAGGTGCCCTTCGGCATCGTCCTGGTGGTGGATCGCCTGTCGGCACTGATGATGGTGCTCACCGGGATCATCGGGGTCAGCGCACTGCTGTTCGCCATGGCCCGCTGGGACAGCGCCGGTGCCAGCTTCCATGCGCTGTTCCAGATCCAGCTGATGGGCCTCTATGGGGCCTTCCTCACCGCTGACCTGTTCAACCTGTTCGTGTTCTTCGAGGTGCTGCTGGCGGCTTCCTACGGCCTGATGCTGCACGGTTCGGGACGGGCGCGGGTATCGTCGGGGCTGCACTACATCACCATCAACCTGCTGGCTTCGTCGCTGTTCCTGATCGGCACGGCAATGATCTACGGGGTCACCGGAACCCTGAACATGGCCGACCTGGCGATGAAGATCCCCCTGGTGCCGGAAGCCGATCGCGGCCTGCTGCATGCCGGCACGGCAATCCTGGCCATCGCCTTCCTGGCCAAGGCCGGGATGTGGCCGCTGAACTTCTGGCTGGTGCCGGCCTATTCCTCGGCCAGCGCTCCGGTGGCGGCACTGTTCGCCATCATGACCAAGGTCGGGATCTATACCGTACTGCGCCTGTGGACCCTGCTGTTCTCCGGGCAGGCCGGGGCCTCGGCCTACTTCGGCAACCAGTGGCTGATCTACGGCGGCATGGCGACGATCTTCTGCGCGGCCCTGGCGATTCTCCCGGCCCAGCGCCTGGAGCGCATGGCCAGCCTGAGCATCCTGGTATCGGCGGGCATCCTGATCTCGGTGATCGGCTTCGCCCAGCCGGCGCTCACCGGTGCGGCGCTGTTCTACCTGTTCAGCTCGACCCTGGCGCTGTGCGCGCTGTTCCTCCTGGCCGAGCTGATCGAGCGTTCGCGCTCGGCCGTTGAAGTTCCCCTGGAAGACGAAGGCGAAGTCCTGCCGCGGCCCTTGGGGTCGCAGCCGCCGCCCCGGGGCAGCAACCTCGACGACGAGCAACAAGTGGTGGTCGGCCAGGTGATCCCCTGGACCATGGCTTTCCTCGGCCTGAGCTTCATTGCCTGTGCCCTGCTGATCATCGGCATGCCGCCACTGTCGGGCTTTATCGGCAAGCTCAACCTGATCGCCGCCCTGCTCAATCCCCTGGGTCTGGGGGTCAGCGACGGTGCGCCGATCCCAGTGGCGGCCTGGTGCTTCCTGGCGCTGCTGATCCTCTCCGGCCTGGCCTCGCTGGTGGCCTTTGCGCGGCTGGGCATCCAGCGTTTCTGGAGTCCGGAGGAGCGGCCTTCGCCGGTCCTGCGGCGCCTGGAGTGCGTGCCGATCGTGGCCCTGCTCGGGCTCTGCGTGCTGCTCAGTTTCAAGGCCGAGCCGCTGCTGCGCTTCACCCAGGCCACCGCCGACAGCCTCAACCACCCGGAGCACTATGTGATGGCCGTACTCGGCACCCGCACTGTGCTCAGCCCTGAAGCCAAGGCCACCCAGGCGGCGGAGGTGCAACCATGAAGCGTCTGTTTCCGGCGCCCTTCCTGTCCCTGGCGCTGTGGCTGCTGTGGCTGGTGCTGAACCTGTCCATCAGCCCCGGCAATCTGCTGCTGGGGGCGATTCTGGGCTTTCTCGCACCGCTGCTGATGCGCCCGTTGCGGCCGTTGCCGATCCGCATCCGCCGCCCCGGCACCATCCTGCGCCTGCTGCTGCGGGTGGGCTGCGATGTGGTGGTCTCCAACCTGATCGTGGCCTGGGGCGTGCTCAACAACGGGCGCAGACCGGTGCGCTCGGCCTTCGTCAAGATCCCCCTGGACCTGCGCGACGCCAACGGCCTGGCGGCGCTGTCCACCATCACCACGGTGGTGCCGGGCACGGTCTGGTCCGAGCTGTCCCTGGACCGCAGCATCCTCTTGCTGCACGTCTTCGATCTGCAGGACGAAGAGCAATTCATCCAGCACTTCAAGGCGACCTACGAGCGCCCGCTGATGGAGATTTTCGAATGAGCGTCCTCTTGAGCAATGCGATCCTGTTGAGCCTGTTCCTGTTTTCCCTGGCCATGGTCCTGACCCTGGTGCGCCTGTTCAAGGGTCCCTCGGCCCAGGACCGGGTCCTGGCCCTGGACTACCTGTACATCCTGGCGATGCTGATGATGCTGGTGCTGGGCATCCGCTACGCCAGTGACACCTACTTCGAGGCGGCGCTGCTGATCGCCCTGTTCGGCTTTGTCGGCTCCTTCGCCCTGGCCAAATTCCTTCTGCGCGGCGAGGTGATCGAATGAACAGCCTGGAGCAACTGCCACTCTGGGTGGAGATCCTGGTGGCCGTGCTGCTGGTGATCAGCAGCGTCTTCGCCCTGATCGGCGCCCTGGGCATCCTGCGCATGAAGAGCTACTTCCAGCGCATGCACCCGTCGGCCCTGGCCTCCACCATGGGCTCCTGGACAGTGGCCCTGGCCTCGATCCTGTATTTTTCAGCGCTCAAGTCCGGGCCGGTGCTGCACGCCTGGCTGATCCCGATCCTGCTGTCGATCACCGTGCCGGTCACCACCCTGCTGCTGGCCCGGGCGGCGCTGTTCCGCAAGCGCATGGCCGGTGACGATGTGCCGGCGGAAGTCAGCAGCAAACGCAGCGAAACCGGCAGCTGAGCACTGCCACCCTAGGTAGGAGCCGGCTTGCCGGCGAAGAGGCCGGTGAGCCTTGCAGCGACTTCGAAAACGCCTTCGCTGGCAAGCCAGCTCCTACACAAGCCAGCGCCTGCAGCGAGCTGGCGGCCCTTCAGGCCCAGGCCAGCACCAGCAGCCCGGCCCCCAGCACCACGCACAGCGGGGAATAGAACAGGGTGTCGAGACGGGCGAACTTCGAGTCGTGCACTTGCTTGAAGAAACCCACCAGCTCGGAGTCGCCAATGGCCCGGGCGAACATCAGCAAGGCAATGGCGCTGATCACCCATTGCAGGGACGGATGGGTCACGGTCGGCAGGTAGAGCCCGACCCGCAGGCACACCAGCATCGCCACCAGCAACAGCCCCACCGCCACCAGCAGCGTGGCCAGGGCCGGTGGCCGGAACGCCGGCTGGCTCTGCCCGGGAGCCGGCCCCGGGACTTCGGGGATCACCGCGTCGCTGCCGCGCTTGCCACCGGCGGCCCAGTACAGATGGATCAGGCTGATGAACAGAAAAGTGCCGGACATCCCCTGTGCAAGCAGAAGATTCATGTTCAGACATCCGTGTTGAAAATGTCGCTGAAGAATGGACCCGATTGCTCGTTTTTGTAAGTACGTTCGTCGCCTTCGATGATAAAGTGCCGCCCCATGAAATTGACCCGTTCCGATCGCTCACTCGTTGCCTGGATGCTCTATTGCTGCGTCCTGTTCAACGTGTTCGCCTGCAGCATCGGCCACGGACAGATGCTCGGCATGCAGCTCAACGGCATCGGCGGGCAGTTCTGCAGCATTGATCCCAACACCCAGGCACCGCTGCAACAACCTGCCGACCAGGACTCCCTGCCCACCCTGTCCAAGGCCTTCGGTTGCCCGTTGTGCTCCACCGGCGGCATGGGTCCGGCACTGAACTCCAGCGTCACCCTGGCGCTGTTGCCCCAACCCCAGGCACCGCCGCTGGCGCGCCAGTTCCTGCCCGAACTTCCCGCCCGTTTCACCTGGCCCGCCGCCCATCCTCGGGCCCCGCCCCACGCCTGATTCTTGCTCGTGCTCAACCCGCCCACTGCGCTGCTGCGCGGCGCGCTGTCGTGGGCCTTTTCCTAGTCAAGAATTCAGGATGCACCCATGAAACACCTTCCTTTACTGGCGAGCCTGCTGGCCTGCCTGTCCGTCAACGCCTGGGGCAAATCCGGCCTCGAGCTGGCCCCGGCCACCGTCAATGCCGAAGAGACGGACGCGGAGCCCGGCCTGTCCCTGGAGCAGTCGAGCGGCATGGCCTCGCGGCTGGGCCTGAGCCTGCGGGAGACCCCGGCCTCGGTGGCGATAGCCAGCCGCCAGGACATCGAGCGACGTGGTGCCCAGACCTTCCAGGACGCCGCCAATGCCCTGCCCGGGGTCAACGCCAGCGCACCGCCGGGATTCGGCGGTTTCATCTCCTACCGCGGCTTCACCAGCAGCCAGATCACCCAGATGTTCAACGGCATCAACGTCGCCACCGGCCTGGCGCGGCCGGTGGACGCCTGGATCTATGACCGGGTGGAACTGGTGGGCGGCCCCTCGTCGCTGATCAATGGCGCCGGCTCCGTCGGCGGCTCGCTGAACTACGTGACCAAACTGGCGGACCGCCGCGAACAGGCGGCCGAGGGCCTGCTCAGCTACGGCAGCTACGACACCACGCAAACCGCCTTCGGGGTCAATCACGCCCTGAGCCCGGCGGGGGCCGAGGTGCAGCATTACGCACGTTTGGATGTCAGCCACAACACCAGCAACGGCTACATCGACCGCCAGCAGCGCGATGCCTGGAGCCTGGCGTTCTCCCTGCTCAGCGACCTGACCCCGGACCTGTCCCACACCCTGGCCGTGGAGTATCAGGACGAGCACGAAGACAGCCCCTACTGGGGCACCCCGGTACTCAATCCCAAGGCCGGCGAGCTGAAGATCGACAAACACAACCGCTTCAACAACTACAACGTCGCCGACGGCCTGTATGAGCAGCGCACGGTTTGGCTGCGCTCGATCATCGACTACCGGATCAACCCCAGCACCAGCCTGCGCAACACCCTCTATCACCTGGACAGCCAGCGCGACTACCGCAACCTGGAGACCTACCAGTACAACGCCGACAACAGCCGGGTGAACCGCTCCACCGCCTATCTGGTGCGGCACCAGGGCCAGCAGGACGGCAACCAGTTCGAGCTGCGTCATGACGATCAACTGTTCGGCCTCGACACCACCTGGTCCGGAGGGTTCGAATACAAGGTCAACAGCACTACCAGCTCACCGTGGAACGTGTCGGCCAACAACAGCGTGGACCCCGGCCATTTCCAGCCGGGGTACTTCTATGACCTGAAGGGCACCCGTCAGAGCTGGGTCAAGGACAAGACCAACCAGGTCACCACCCGTGCCTTGTTCATCGAAAATCGCCTGGCCCTGACCGACGAGCTGTCCCTGCTCAGCGGCCTGCGCTATGACGCCATCGACCTGGACGTGACCAACCACCGAGTGATCACCGCCAGCAACCCGCGACATCTCAAGCGCAGCTGGGAACCGGTCACCGGGCGCCTGGGGCTGACCTGGCAGTTCCTGCCCAGCGCCAACGTCTACGTGCAATACAGCACGGCCGCCGAACAGCCCAGCGGCACCCAGAACTTCGACGTGTCCACCGGCAAGCAATGGGAAGTGGGCAGCAAGTTCGACTACCTGGACGGGCGCGGCTCGGCGACCCTGGCGGCCTACCGCATCGAACGCAAGGACTTTGCCGTCACCGATCCCCAGGACCCGACCAACAGCATTCCCGTGGGCCAGCAGACCTCCAAGGGCATCGAACTGGCCAGTTCCCTGCGGGTCACCCCCAAGCTGCTGGCAGAGGCCAACTTCGCCTGGGTGGACGCCGAATATGACGAATTCAACGAGAAGATCGCCAGCGGCGCCGTGGTCTCACGCAAGGGCAACACCCCGACCAACGTCCCCGAGCGGGTGGCCAACCTGTGGCTGACCTATGACCTGGCCCCAAGCTGGCAGACCGGCGTCGATGCCCGCTACGTGGCCTCGGTGTACGCCGACAACGCCAACACCCAGACCCTACCGGCCTACACCCTGTACGGCAGCTTTCTGCGCTACCAGGTCGACAGCCACACCACCCTCACCGGCCGGGTGCGCAACCTGACCAACGAGGTCTACGGCAGGTTCGCCCATGTCTCCCCGGCTTACTACCTGGGCACCCCACGCACCTTCGAACTGGCGGTGCAGACCCGTTTCTGACCGGCTTGAGGGCCTCTTCGCCGGCAAGCCGGCTCCTACGGGAATATCGTGCGGTGTCAGGGCGGCCGTAGGCGCTGGCTTGCCAGCGAAGGCGTCGCCATGGACGGTGCAAGGCTTGCGGGCCCTTTCGCCGGCAAGCCGGCTCCTACTACAGGGCGGCGGCGACTTTGGCGGCGATGTCCTGGGGCACCCAGTTGCGCCAGAGGTCAGGATGCTGCTTGAGGAAGGCCCGGGCCGCGTCACGGGGGGCGCTGTGGTTTTCGCTCATCTGCGCCAGGGCCTGGTTGAGGGGCTCGATGGGCAGGTCCACCTGGCTAAAGAAGTTCACCAACTGCGGGTACTGTTTGTGGAATGGCGCAGACACGCCGATGGACAGTTTCGAGGCCAGGGAACGGGTCGGACGCGGGTTGGGGTTGTCGGCGTCGGTCAGGGTCTTCCAGGCCTCGGCATCAAAGGGCGGCTCTTGCAACTGGACCAGTTTGAAGCGCCCCAGCAGCGGCGTCGGTGACCAGTAGTAGAACAGGATCGGCTTGCCCCGACGGATCGACGAACTGATCTCAGCATCCAGGGCTGCGCCGGAGCCACTGCGAAAGTTCACGTAGCTGTCCTCCAGGCCATAGGCCTTGAGCTTCTGCTGGTTGACGATCTCCGAGGTCCAGCCAATCGGACTGTTGAGAAAGCGCCCCTTGTTCGGACTCTCCGGGTCCTTGAACACATCTTTGTAGCGCACCAGGTCGGTGACGCTGCGCAACTCCGGCGCGAGGGCCACGATGCCCTTGGCGGGGTCGCCCTTGATCACATACTCCGGCACCCACCAACCTTCGGTGGCGCCCTTGACCGTGTCCCCCAGGGCCAGCACCTTGCCTTCGGCCTCGGCCTTGACCCACACCGGGCTGCGACCCGCCCATTCTTCGCCAATCACCTGGATATCGTTGTTGGCCAGGGCGGTTTCCAGGGTGATGGTGGTGCCGGGCAGCGTATCAGTGGGCAGGCCGTATCCCTTCTCGACCACGATCCGCAGGATCTCGGTAATCAGGCTGCCGCTTTCCCAATTCAGGTCGGCGAAGTGAATCGGCGCGGGGGCCGCTGCCAACGGTGGCGCGTTCAAGGCGGCAAGGGCCAACAGGCTGCTGGCCAGCAGCGCTCGAAATCCTTTCATGGGGTGCACCTCTCGGGTCGGAACCAGGGCAATAGGGACGCGCAGCGCAAAGACGCCAGGCCCCTGAAGCATTCAGTCAACTGACTGTAGTAGAGGTTCCGTTTTTTCAACCGAGGGCCAGGCCCGGATCGCCCCTCAAGGGGCCGCCGGCTCCTGCAGCCGCTGCAACTCGCGGCGCACCATGCTGGCGTAAGCCGCCGGGCGCAGGTGATACAACTGGCCAGCGACCCAGTTCAGCCAGGCGCCCTGCAAGCGCGCCTTCTCGGCGAACAGGCGTTGAGCTTCGTCACACGCGGCCTGCTGGTGCTGCTGGTGAAACTCGGCGCGGCTCTGGCTCATCACTCGCTGGCCTTGAAGCTCACCAGTTCGCCCTTGCGGAATTTGGCAGCCTTGGCGCTGACCGCCTTGAGGGTCTTGCTCAAGCCTTCCTGCAATTGCTCGTTGGCGGCGAAGACCATCACCACCGAGTGACCTTCCCTGAACACTATCCCCTGCCCCTGGGAGCTGCTGACAAAGGCATAGTCGCCCAAGCCATAGACCGTCAGCTTGATCTCGCGAAAGCGGATCTCCAGCTTGCCGCCTTCACGGCTGGGCAGCACGGCGGCGCGAAAATGATCGCCCACCTTGAGTTCCAGCCGAGGCTTGTCGTCCACCACCAACGCGGACTCGGTATCGATCTCGGCGATGTAGATGCCTTCGGCGGACTGTTCGGTGATGTAGACAAAACGAGATTGGAACTGCTTGACCAGCTTTGCGCGCAAATCACCCAAAACGAACAACGCATGCATTTCAAGATTACTTACTGCCAAGGAACACTCCCCGATACTCAAAATGGTGCCGTCCGAGGAAAAACGGACAGCACAAAAAAATCGCCATGACGGCGTAGTCAACCCAATCAGTGACCCAAAAAACCCACAAGTGAACCCGGCACTCCTGGCCACGACGCTGACGCCGGCGCTGAGCAACGGGCATTTCGCCGATGCATCAGGCTCATGTCGAAGGCTGTAGGAGTTGGCTCTGACATCCCGCAAAGCGTGGCGGCGCGTTAACTGGAGTGGGTACTGAAACCGGCCTGCTGGCCGGATACACCCTGATCATGATTCCCCAGATCGGCAGCCACTTCGGGTTGCAGAGGTAATTCTAGAGCAACTTTGTGCATTTCGACTATTTAAAGCAACCGAGCACTAGTCGGGCGACTAGTCATACAAAGACCGCTGTTGGACATCAGCCGGTAATGTTGCCGGGAGTCTGTGCTCGACGGCCGGACATTCTAGCCAGTAATACTCTGATGCAGTGGGCTGAATTGCCGGAGTTCTGCATAAGGATTTGCGCATAGGAAGTTTCAGCTTAGAACCTCAGAATAATCTTTACCTAGAGCAAGGTGACATAACTCAGCCCGTCACCACCTAACAACTGCCATACTCCGCCACTGGTTGAATGACCGCAGCACGCGGTGTTCAAGCACTCACTCATCTCCAAGGGAAGGCTAGAAGTGACCGAACTAGATATTGGCGAGTTTTTCATTCGTGGCGAGTGCAGAGAAGTCGAAGGCGAATTCCAGGCCGTGATTGCCATGCGCGCCAAACCCCCACTGACCCAGATCACCTTCCACCAGGTAGAACGCGACCGCTGGTTCAAGACCTCAGAAGAAGCTGCAGCGGCGGCCAGGGAATCCGCCAAGGCCCTCAAGCTGGCCATCGACCAGGGCGCCCTGAACGCCTGATACCCGCCCCAGCGCGCCGCCCAGGGACCCAGCGGCGCCACCGTGACCCAGGCGAGATCCGTTTAAGAGCATCATGATGATTAACTTAAAACCACCGACTCGCCTTCGGGCCCTGCCTGCAACAACCTGAATCCCTACATCCGCCCCTGCCGTTCAAGACGCTACCCGCCACCCAGGCATCAAGCCGAATGCTGGAGCGCATGGCGCCCGGACCGGCACTGCGCCAATTGCGTCTGCCAGGCCTGCCGGCACTCCTCGGCCTCGACGCGGCTGGCAAAGGCAGTGCCACGTTGTTCGCCATTGACCAGCACCACCCAGCACGCCTTGCGTCCCAGATCCCGCAGCATGGGGGGAACACCGCTGCCGATCATCACTGCTACATCAACCTTGCTGTGCATGGAGAACCTCCGGGAATTAGTTAGCTCCCTAACAATATAGGGAATACTAGTCAGTTCCCGGCGCCTGGAACAGTCAGATTCTGCACAGCAGTGTTACGCCCCTGGTAACAATGTTCTCTCAGCCCTTGCGCTGGGGCGGCGCCTGCTCGGGCTTGTAGCCCAGGCGCAGCCCACCCCAATGCCGCCCCTGGACCCAGATCGGCACCGACAAGTCATGCATCAGTTCGCCGGTATCCCGGGTATAGGTTTGCAGCAACAACGGTTGCTGGTGACTGCCACAACGAATGCCGGTGCGATCGGCGAACTTGCGCTTGCTGCGGTTATGCAGGTTGTCCACCACGGGATCGCCGGTCAGCGGTTGGGAGAAGGCCTGGTTGTGGGTCGGTACATAACCTTCCTGGGTACAGGCGATGGCGAACACCAGGCCGTCATGGCGCGGCAGCAGGGATTCCTGGATCGGCGGCAGTACCTGGTCGGTGTAGCGGTCGAAACGGGTCTGGTACCTGGCCGGATCGGTGTTGGCGATTAACTGGTAATGGCGGTCGAACAGGTCGTCGAGGCTGATGCGGTTCTGCGCCAGATCGGTCTCGAACTGCTCGGCGATACGCCGGGCGCCTTCACGGGCCAGGTCATAGATACGCTGGTGGTAGTCATCCAGTCCCACAGCCGCCAGACGTTCGCTGATGGTTTCCGCCTGCCCTTCCATCTGCACCGCGGCCTGGGCCAGGCTGCGGGTCTGCTGATCGCTGACCGCCAGATCGCTGCGCATCTGCTCCACGGCATGGAACAGGCTGTCCAACTGTTCGCGGTTGGTCTCGGCGCCCCGGGCAATCTCGCTGACCTGGCCTTCTACCCCCGCTGCCAGCCGGGCGATGTTGTCCAGGTGCCGGCCGGTGTGTTCCACCTGTTCCACCCCCAGGTTCAGGTCGTCGGACAGCTGGCGGATCTGCTCCACCACATCGCTGGTACGTTGCTGGATATCGGCCACCATCACCCCGACCTCATCGGTGGCCGTGGCCGTGCGTCCGGCCAGCCCGCGCACTTCGTCGGCGACCACGGCAAAACCCCGCCCGTGTTCCCCGGCCCGGGCTGCTTCGATAGCCGCATTCAGGGCCAGCAGGTTGGTCTGACTGGCAATGGACTGGATCACCAGGGTCACCCGCTGGATCTCTTCACTGCGCTGGCTCAGGGCCTCGATCAGCTCGCGGCTGCCACTGGCCCGTTCGCTCAGGGAGTGCATGCGACTGATGGACTCCCCCAGCACCGTGCGCCCTTCGGCGCTGCTGGCGTGGGCTTCACTGGCGGCCTCCAGGGCTTGCCGGCTGAGTTGCGAGGTGGCCTGTTCGGTCTTGATCATCACTTCGGCGTTGCCGACGATGCGCGCCGCGGCATCCAGCTGGGATTGCAGCTTGCCCGCCAGTTGCGTCACCGAATAGGCCACGCCAGCAGCGGACAGGGCGTTATGGGTGGTGCTGTAGGAGAGGTCGCGGGTCAGCGTCGACAGTTCACTGTCGGCCGTTGTTGCCGGCGCCAAGGGCACTTTGCGGCCTCTCAGCCGGGGCAGCCAGACCACCAGCACCGCCAGGGGCAGGCACAGGTACAGCGGCCAGTCACCCAGTGCCTGGCCGCCCAGCAAGCCCATCAAGGCCGCGCTCTGCAAAGTCGGCGCCCACCAACGGGCAGCGGCGGGTGTTGTTGCCAGCGGTTGCGCGAGCGGCACCGCTAGAGATCCATCTCTTGACATGTTTAGCACCCCACATCGTTCTAATTATTTTCGGCATTAGACGCCACTAGAAGGCCATTATCCATGGTCCCTTAGTCGGGGGTTTGCAGTAGATCAAGGGAATGAGCGGGTATGGAGCCGTACCCGGAAAAACAAAGCCCCCGCTGTGGCGGGGGCTGGCGATCAGGCTTGACGCTGATGCTTGTCGATCTGCTCGTGGCGCTCTTGGGCTTCGATGCAGTACTTGGTGGTCGGGCTGATCAGCAGGCGCTTGAGGCCGATCGGCTCGCCGCTGTCGTCGCACCAGCCGAAGCTGTCGTCACTGATCCGGCCCAGGGCCTGCTCCAGTTGCGGCAGCATGCGCTGGTCGCGATCAATGGCGTTGACCAACCAGGTGCGCTCTTCTTCGACGGAAGCGGCGTCGGCCGGGTCAGCCGGGGTGTCCAGGCTTTCAATGGCGATCCGGTTCTGCTCGATGCGCTCGTGGGTTTCCACCTTCATGGCTTGCAACAGGTCGCTGAAAAAAGCGTGCTGCTCGGCATTCATGTAGTCATCCGCCGGCATGGCCAGCAACTTATCCTTGGTCATTGATTTCTCTATAAAAAATACGTGCATTAAGGCGAATTCAAACTGTTTCCGGTTGACCCGTCAGGTCATCAGAAAGGCGCCATACCTTCCAAGCGCCACCCGGCACTCAATTTACGAGGGGCGGCAGTCTAAGGCCGGTTTGAGGGCGCAGCAACTGAAATGACAGCGAATCTGTCCGACAAACCGCACAAAGCCCGCAATTGCGGGCTTTGGTGGCGCTTGTCAGAGTGCTTTTATAACAAAAAATTCCATACGAGCAGGTCTGTTAGAAGACAAACGGCAGTACCGGACGGCGGATTCGAGCCTTTTACCCCCATTTCTCACCCCCCGTAGAAGCCGGTTTGCCGGCGAATAACCATCTTGTGGACCCCTGCGCCGACAAGCCAGCGCCTGCAACAGCCAGGCGCATCAGCGTTTGAGCTTGCGCTTGTTGCGGTACTGGTCGATGACCACCGCCACCACAATGATCAGGCCCTTGATGATGTCCTGGATGTAGGCATCCACCCCGACAAAGGTGAAGCCGCTGGCCATGACACCAAGAATCAGCGCACCGATCACCGTGCCGGTGATGCGCCCCACGCCACCGGCCAGACTGGTGCCACCGATCACGGCTGCGGCAATCGCATCCAGTTCATAGGACATGCCCATTCCCGCCTGTCCGGTGGCGGCCCGCGCCGAGGCCACCACCCCGGCCAGCCCCGCTAGCAGCCCGGCGATGCTGTAGACGATCACCAGATGGCGCTTGACGTTGATCCCCGAGGTGCGCGCCGCCTGCATGTTGCCGCCGATGGCGTAAGTGTATTTGCCGTACTTGGTGTAGCGCAGGGCGATGTGGAAGATCACCGCCACCACCAGGAAGATGATCACCGGCATCGCCCCGTGACCGATGGCGGTGTAGGAATCCGAGAGCATGCTCACCGGCTGGCCTTCGGTGTAGTAGCGGGCCAGACCGCGGGCCGAAACCATCATGCCCAGGGTGGCGATAAAGGGCGGAATGCCAGTAATGGCGATGATGCTGCCGTTGATCGCCCCCGCCAGCAGGCCCACCCCCAGCCCGGCCACCACCGGTATCCACACCGGCAAATCGGTCAGGGACGGAAACACCGCCCGGGAAAAGTCCGAGGTCTGGGCCAGGCTGGCGGCAATCATCGCCGACAGTGCCAGCACCGAGCCCGAGGACAGGTCAATGCCCGTGGTGATGATCACCTGGGTCACGCCAATGGCCAGCAGGCCGATGA
The DNA here is from genome assembly GCF_045013505.1 of Pseudomonas sp. JDS08PS003. Lineage (NCBI taxonomy): Bacteria > Pseudomonadati > Pseudomonadota > Gammaproteobacteria > Pseudomonadales > Pseudomonadaceae > Pseudomonas > Pseudomonas sp. JDS08PS003. The sequence continues at coordinate 3,065,381 of NZ_CP120724.1, read as the reverse complement.
TCGACACCTGCAGGATCATCAGCACCAGGCGTTGGGAGTTCATCAGGAAGCTCTGGTCACGCACGATCCAGCCGAACAGTTCGAAGACCAGACCGATGCCGATCAGGACCAGAAAAATACTCAGTTCAGTGGGAAAGCGCCGGCGCGTTCTAGCGGGCGCCGCGGCCGGTTTGTTTTCAGACATCACGTTCATAACCACTCACCTTAGTTAGTGCCTGGCCGCGGCGAATCAACGCGCCGCCGGCCGCCATCGATTGAAAAATCAGTGCACCAGCGACATCCCTGATGCCAATTGCATCACCCGTTCCTGGGTCGCCTCGCTGCGGTCGAGGGTGCCCATCAGCTCACCTTCGTGCATGACCATGACCCGGTCGCTCATGCCCAGCACCTCGGGCAGCTCCGAGGAAATCATGATCACCGCCATGCCTTCGCTGGCGAGGAAGGAGATCAAGCGGTAGATCTCGGCCTTGGCACCGACGTCGATGCCCCGGGTCGGCTCATCGAGAATCAGGATTCGCGGATTGGTCATCAGCCAGCGCGCCAACAGGGCCTTCTGCTGATTGCCCCCGGACAAGGTGTCGATGCATTGCTCCAGGGACGGAGTCTTGACCCGCAGCTTCTTGCACATGTCCTCGCACAGGGCACGCAAAGCCTTCTGCTGGACAAAACCGCCGCCGGCGTAATGCGGCAGCACCGCCACTTCCATGTTTTCCAGGACCGACAGACACGGAAACAGCCCGCTGAGCTTGCGATCCTCGGTCAGCAGGGCAAAGCCCTTCTCGATCGCCTGATGCGGGTCGCTGATGCGCAGGGGCTGGCCGTCGAGGACCATCTCGCCACCGTCGCTGGGGGTGATGCCGAACAGGGCTTCGGCGACATTGGTCCGCCCCGAGCCCATCAGCCCGGCGATGCCGAGGATCTCCCCGGCATGCAGGTCGAACGACACTCTGTCGAACACCCCGTCCAGGCGCAGGTCGCGGACCCTGAGCAGCAGGTCGCCGACCGGGTTCTCGCGCTGGGGAAACAGCTGGCTCAGCTCACGCCCCACCATCATCGAGATCAGGCTGTCGCCGTCCAGGCTGTCGGCCCGTTGCAGGCCGATGTAGGCACCGTCGCGGAACACCGCCACTTCATCGGCGATGGCGAACACTTCGTTCATTTTGTGGGTGATATAGATGATGCCCTTACCCTGGGCCTTGAGGTCGGCAATGATCGAGAACAGGTGCGCCACCTCCTTGTCGGTAATGGCCGAGGTCGGTTCGTCCATGATCAGTACGTCGGAGTCGTAGGACACCGCCTTGGCGATCTCCACCATCTGCCGCTCGGCGATGCTCAGGTTGCCCACCTGCTCCTCGGGATCGAGGTTGATGCGCAGGCGTTCCAGCAACTGCGCGGTGCAGCGGTGCATAGCGCGGTGATCGATCATGCGCAGGCCATTGAGTTGCTCACGGCCGATCCAGATGTTCTCGGCAATGCTCATGTGCGGCATCAGGTTGAGTTCCTGATGGATCATGGCGATGCCCGATTGCAGGGCCTGCAGGGGCGTTTCGAACACCACCGGCCGGCCCTTGAGGCGCAGCTCGCCGGCGTCCGGCTGGTAGATGCCGGCGATGATTTTCATCAGGGTCGACTTGCCGGCGCCGTTCTCGCCCATCAGCGCCAGCACCGTTCCCGGGCGTACCCGCAGTTGCACATCGGCCAAGGCGACCACACCGGGAAAGCCCTTGCTGACGTTGATGACTTCCAGCAGATAGGGCTCTTCAATCGATGGGGCGGCAGGCTGGATACCCGCCAGCGGGGTGCTCGAGGCAGTCGCGCGAGAGAACATGATCAGGTACTCCATTGGCAAGGCTGCCCGAGGCCACCTTGCCACTTATTATTGTTAGCGCCTGTTCACGATCTGCTGCGCTTAGCTCATGCGGCGTTAAACATGGCTTGCCTGAGCGGCGCTCGCTAGATCGAGAACAGGTTCTTCTGGAACTGCTCTGGAAGCTGAGCCGTTACTTGAACTGGTCGACGTTGTCCGGGGTGATCAGCCGATACGGAACCCACACCGCCGGCTCCACCGGCTCATGCTTGATCATCTTCACCGCGGTATCGATGGAACCGTCCGCCTGGCCCTTGGCATCCTGGAACACCGAGAGCGCCAACTCGCCCTTCTTCACCGCGCGCAAGCCATCCGGGGTGCCGTCGACACCGGCGATCAGCACACTGCCCTTCTCGACCCCGGCCTGCTTCAGCGCCATGGCGGCACCAATGGCCATTTCATCGTTGTTGGACACCACTGCGTCGAACTTGCGGCCCTGGGTCAGCCAGTCGTTGACCAGGGTCATGCCCTTGTCCCGCAGCCAGACCCCGGTCTGTTCCTGGTCGACCTTGATCCCCGGGTACTGGGCCAGCACCTCCTTGACCCCCTTGGTGCGGTTGGTGGTGGAGTTGTTCGCCAGGTCGCCCAGCAGGATCACGATGTCACCCTTGCCGCCCATCTTGTCGGCCAGGTACTGCATCTGCATTTTCCCGGCTTCCAGGTCATTGGAGGCCACGGTGACCACGCCCTTGGGCAGGTTCAGGTCATCCGGGCGGCGGTTGACGTACACCAGGGGAATACCGGCCTTCACCGCAGCCTCGGTAATTTTCTTGGTGGCGGCGGTGTCCACCGGATTGACCACGATCGCGTCGACTTTCTGGCTGATGAAGTTCTCGACCTGGCTCAATTGCTTGACCACATCGCTGCGGGCGTCTTCGAACTGCAGCTTGACGCCATCGGGCAGGGACTTGGCTTTCTGATCCATCGACTCGCGCAGATAGGTCAGCCAGGTGTCATCGAACTGCGACATGCTCACGCCGATCTTGATGTCGGCGAGCGCGGCGCCACTGGCCAGCAGCATCGACAGCGCAAGAGAGGCAAAACGGATCTTGGTGTTCATAACAGGTCTTTCTCCACATTCTTGTAGGTTTTATGGATAAAGCGCAGAAAAACTCAGAGCGGCAGATGCACGATCGGGGCACCGGGTACGCAGCACACCAGTGAACCGTTGCGCTCTTCGCACAGAAAGCCGAGGCAAGTCAGGAGGACGGCAGAACGGCTGGCCCGAGGCAGGACGGCGGCTGGCGCGTGAGGATGGCGAAACAATGAACGTACAGCCTGTACAACAGATTTGAAGGTTTTCATCGACGGTACCTGTTTGTTTTTGTTAGTCGGCCCGCACCGGTCTCAAGGCGTGCTTGAGGGGTTCGGAACCTAGCTAGTCGGCAACCTGGAAATGACTTTATTGGAAAATAATTTCTATATCAACTCATTTTAGAATTTTATTCTAAATCTGTTTTTCCCTCGGAAAACGTCGTCATCGATACCACCCGAGACTGCTGCGCACTCAAGCGCGCGGCGTCTAGCACCTGGGTGGTGGCCAACGCGTCGGCGGCCGTGACAGGCAGCGCGCCCTGGCCTTCCAGGGCCTGTTGCAGCTGCTGATAGAACTGCTGCCAGGCACCTCGCTCCGAGGTTACGCGCTCGCGCTCATCCCCTTGTTCGAACCAGCCCCAGCGCCGATGCTCCTCCACGCCCCAGCGTTCGCCCTCGGTTTTCGGCGAGCGACCCGCCACCAACGCCTGCTCCTGGCCGTCGAGGCCGTCAACCGTGTAACAACCGGCGCTGCCACTGACCCGAAACCGCGGCCCCTGGCTGTTCTGCAGGCAACTGCCCCATAAATGTGCAACCACGCCGCTGACGTGGGTCAGGGAAACAAAAAAGCCGTGGTCGACCACGGCTTCTTCAGGGGTGTACTGCAGCTCGGCATAGACCCGGGCCACCGGCCCGAACAACTGCAGGGCCTGGTCCACCAGATGGCTACCCAGGTCCCGCAGGAACCCACCGCCACTGGCATTGCCCACGGCTTGCGGGGCATAGCGCTCGACCCGCGACTCGTAGCGGGTGATCCGACCCAGCGCGCCACTGTCGAGGAGTTTGCGCAAGGTCAAAAAGTCCGAATCCCAACGCCGGTTCATATAGACGCTGAGCGGCACCTGGCGCGCGGCGGCGGCCTGGATCATCCCTTCGGCCTCGGCTGCATCGGCGGCGAAGGGTTTGTCGCTGACCACCGCGATGCCCCGTTCAATGGCCTCCAGCACCAAGGCCGGGCGCCCATCCAGGGGCGTGGAAATCACCAAGGCATCGACCCCGGCCTCCGCCAACTGGCCCATGCTGTCGAACGCCGCAACCCCCGGATGATCATCGGCCAGCAAGCGCCGGCGCTCTGCGGAGCGGGTCACCACCCCGACAAAACGCGCACCGGCCAGACTGGCAATCAGCGGCGCATGAAAATGACGACCGCCATGGCCGTAACCCACCAGACCTATACGCATACACCCTCCATCCATTCACTCCCCAGCATCGCCTCCCTCACGCCAGCCCTCGTAGGAGCTGGCTTGCCAACGAAAGCGTCCTCAAGACATGCGCAGCATCCACAGGCCCTTTCGCCGGCAAGCCGGCTCCTACAGGGTGGGGTTAGCCGTAGAAGCGCGGGCGCTCTGGCAGCTCGACCTTGACGATCTGCCCGCTGCCCTGCGCTTCGATGCAGGCATCGGCCGCCACGGCGGCGGCAAAGCCGTCCCAGGCCGATGGTCCGCCCACCTGGCCGGCGCGCACGCCGTCGATAAAGGCCTGCAACTCCACGTCATAGGCGGCGATAAAGCGGTCCTTCCAATCCATCAGGATGGCGTTGGACAGCTTGGCTTCGCTGCGCAATTGCACCTGGGACGGCTCCGGCAGCTTGGCGATGCCGCTCTCCCCCACCACTTCGCACTGGATGTCGTAGCCGTACTGGCAGTTGACGAACACCTCGACGTCAATGCGCGTGCCACGGGCGGTTTCCAGCAGCACGATCTGCGGGTCCCGCAAGTGAGCGTGGGCCTTGCTGGTCTTGCGCGGGAACACCACTTGCACCGACACGTAGTCGTCAGCCAGCAACCAGCGCAGCACGTCCAGTTCGTGGATCAGGGTGTCGGTGATGGCCATGTCGGTCTTGTAGTTCTCACCCACCCGCGGGTTGCGGTGGGCACAGTGCAGCATCAGCGGCTCGCCGATCTGCCCGCTGTCGATCACCGCCTTCAAGGCCTGGTAACCCGAATCGTAGGGGCGCATGAAACCCACCTGCACCAGGCGCTTGCCGTGGGCCACTTCGGCGTCGACGATGCGGCGGCAGCCGGCGGCGGTCACCGCCAGGGGTTTTTCACAGAACACCGGCTTGCCCGCAGCAATCGCCGCCAGCACGAACTCCTCGTGGCTCGGACCCCAGGAGGTGACCAGCACCGCCTCGACGTCCGCCGCCTTGATCAGCGCGTGGCCGTCCGGGTAGACCTCGGCCGTGAGCTTGAGGTCGCTGACCACCTTGGCCGCCGACGCCAGGTTGATGTCGGTGACCGCCACCACCTGGCTGCCCAGCAGGGTCTGGCTGCAACGACGGATGTGATCCTGGCCGATGGCGCCGGTACCGATAACACCAAGTTTCAAAGACATGCAGATACTCCTGTTGTTGTGCGTTGCAGAGCAATCAGTACTGCCGGGCCTGGGCCAGGCGTTGATTAAGGATCTTGGCCGCCGCATCGGTGCGTTCGCTGGTGGACACCTGGGCCACGCCCACCCGCCACCAGGACAGGTAGCTGTGGATCATGGTCTTGGGCAGGACCTTGATGTCGATCAGGGTCGAGACCGTCTGGGTGCGGGCATCGGCCAGGGCCGCCAGCAGTTGTTCCTCAGTGCTGACCTTGTACGTCTTACAGCCGTAGGCCGCGGCGCTCATGGCGAAGTCCACCGGCACAAAGCCGCCGTCGAGCTTGCCGCTCGAAGGGTTGCGGTAGCGGAACTCGGTGCCGAAGCTATCCATGCCGTGGCCCATCTGCAGGTTGTTGATGCAGCCGAAGGTCATGTTGTCCAGCAGCACCACGTTGATCTTGCGCCGCTCCTGGATCGAGGTGACCAGCTCCGAATGCAGCATCAGGTAGGAACCGTCGCCCACCAGGGCGTACACCTCGCGATCCGGCTCGGCGAGCTTGACCCCCAGGGCCGCGTTGACCTCGTAACCCATGCACGAATAGCCGTATTCCACGTGGTAGGTGTTGACCCCCTTGCTGCGCCAGCTGCGCTGCAGGTCGCCGGGCAGGCTGCCGGCGGCGGCGACGATAATGCCGTCCTCGGGCAAGGCCTGGTTGAGCACCCCGAGCACCCGGCTCTGGGTCAGGCAGGAGCCGGTCAGCTCGATGAATTCCCGCAGCACCGCCGGGTCCATGTGGTCGTTGATCTCCGGGACAAAACCCTGGTCCTGGTATTGCACCTGATAGACCCGGTCCACCTCGGCGTCCAACTGAGCCTTGGCCGCGCTGATCTGCCCGTCCCAGGCCGCCCGATAGCCACTGCGGCCCAAGGCTTCGCTCAGGGCCTGCAAGCCGAGCTGGGCATCGGCCAGCAACTGCACGCCATCCAGCTTGAGGCCGTCGCAGGGGCTGATATTGAGGTTGAGGAACTCCACCTCGGGGTGCTGGAACAGCCACTTCGACGAGGTGGTGAAGTCGCTGTAGCGAGTGCCGATGCCAATGATCAGGTCGGCGTCCTTGGCCAGCAGGTTGGCCGCCAGGCAGCCGGTCTCGCCGATCCCGCCGACGTTCAATGGGTGCTCGGAAACCACCGCGCTCTTGCCCGCCTGGGTTTCGGCAAAGGGGATGCCAAAGCGTTCGGCAAAGACCTGCAACGCCCGGTTGGCCCCGGAATACTTGACCCCGCCGCCACAGATAATCAGCGGTTTGCGCTTGCCCTTGAGCAGCGCCAGGGCATCGCCGAGCATGGCCTCGGTGGCCGGACGGCGGTCGATGCGATGCACGCGCCTGGCGAGGAAGTAGTCCGGGTAATCGTAGGCTTCGCCCTGCACATCCTGGGGCAAGGCCAGGGTCACTGCGCCGGTTTCCGCCGGGTCGGTGAGCACGCGCATGGCGTGGATCGCCGCGCTCATCAGTTGCTCTGGGCGGTTGATGCGGTCCCAATATTTGCTCACGGCCTTGAAGGCATCGTTGGTACTGATGCTCAGGTCATGAAACTGTTCGATCTGTTGCAGCACCGGGTCCGGCTGGCGGCTGGCGTAAACGTCCCCAGGCAGCAACAGCAAGGGAATCCGGTTGGCGGTGGCGGTGGCCGCCGCGGTCAGCATATTGGCCGCGCCGGGGCCCACCGAAGAGCTGCAGGCGTAGATCTTGCGCCGCAGGTGCTGCTTGGCGAAACCGATGGCGGCGTGGGCCATGCCCTGCTCGTTGCGGCCCTGGTGCACCACCAGGTCGCCACTGTCCTGTTCCAGGGCCTGGCCCAGGCCGAGCACGTTGCCGTGGCCGAAAATGGTGAAGACCCCGGCGATGAACTTGCTCTGGACCCCATCCACCTCGACGTATTGGTTATCGAGGAATTTCACCAGGGCCTGGGCCATGGTCAAGCGTGTCGTACTCATGGTTTGCACCTTAATTTTGATGTGTCGCCAACACTCCCGTAGGAGCTGGCTTGCCAGCGAAAGCACGCTCAATGTTTGCGCCCTCTGCAAGGGCCCCTTCGCCGGCAAGCCGGCTCCTGCACGCTGGCGGCGTCAAGTCAGGGATTGCTGCAGGTGGGCAATGCTCGCGCCAATCGCCTGCTGGATATCCGCCAGCCCGTGCACACTCTCGGCAAAGGGTTCGAACGACAGGTAGCCGCTGTAGCCACTGCTCAGCAACGTGTCGATCTGCGCTGCATTGCCGAGGATGTCCGCCTCGCCCACCAGCACCCGATGGCCGTCGCGAATGCTGTTGAGCGGCGCTTGGCGGTCCTCGACACCGGAGATGTGCACCAGCCCGGTCAGCTCGGGGAAGAACTCATGCTCGCTGGCCAAGTGGTGATGGAAGGTGTCGTGCACCAGACGGAACACGTCCAGGCCGCCGATGGCCCGGATCGCATCCACCGCCGTACGCTTGCGCCGCAGCGAGCATTCTTCGAAGCCCAGGGGCTCGATAAACCCCAGCAGGCCGTGATCCCGCAGGATCGGCGCCAGCTCGCTCAAAGCGCTGCGCAAACCGCTGATGCGCTGGGCCTCAGTGCGCGGGTCGGCACGCTCATTGAGCGGGCACATCACCAGCCCCTCGGCCCCACAGGCACGGGCATAGGCGGCGAGTTTCAAGGTCTGCTGGCGACGCTCGTCGTTCCACACGTCGAAGGGGTACAGGGCGTTGATCGACAACACCTTGATACCCTGGGCCGCGCACAATTCACGGACCCGTTCCGGCGGCGTGCCGTCCTCGATTTCCACGCCCGCAAGGTCGTTGCGGATCTCAATGGCATCGGCCTTCAGCGTCACCGCCAGGTCAATAAACTCCGGCAGTGACAAACGCGGTGCAACCATACGATTCAGGGCGAAACGCAGGGGCTGGCTCATGCTGGCTGTTCTCCAAAATCCATCGCGTCGAGAAAGTTACTTGGCCGTCGGCATGCTGAATTCCGGGCCCTTGGCGATGCTGTCGGGCCAGCGCTGCATCACGCTCTTGTAGCGGCTGTAGAAGCGCACGCCTTCCTCGCCGTAGGCATGGTGGTCGCCGAACAGCGAACGCTTCCAGCCGCCGAAGGAGTGCCAGGCCATGGGCACCGGGATCGGTACGTTGATGCCGACCATGCCCACCTTGATGGTGCGGGCAAAGGCCCGGGCCACGCCGCCGTCGCGGGTGAAGCAGGACACGCCATTGCCGAATTCATGGGCGTTGATCAGCTCCACCGCGCTGGCAAAGTCGGGCACCCGCACAATGCCCAGCACCGGCCCGAAGATTTCCTGCTGGTAGATGCTCATCTGGGTGGTGACGTGATCGAACAGGGTGGCGCCGACAAAAAAGCCCTGCTCCGCCCCCGGCACCTTGAAGCCGCGACCGTCCACCAGCAGCTGCGCACCCTGGGCCACGCCCTGGTCGATAAAACCTTCAACCCGGGCCTTGTGCTCGGCGGTCACCAGCGGCCCCATGTCGCTGTCGCCCTGCAAGCCGTTGCCAACCTTGAGTTGATCGATGCGCGGCAGCAGCTTGGCGATCAATTCGTCGGCCACGTCACCCACCGCCACGGCGATGGAGATCGCCATGCAGCGCTCGCCGGCCGAGCCGTAGGCCGCACCGATCAGTGCGTCGGCGGCCTGGTCCAGGTCGGCGTCGGGCATCACGATCATATGGTTCTTGGCCCCACCCAGGGCCTGCACACGCTTGCCTCGGGCGCTGGCCTGCTGGTGGATGTACTCGGCAATCGGCGTCGAACCGACAAAGGAAATCGCCTCGATGTCCGGGTGCTGGAGCAAGCCGTCCACGGCGCTCTTGTCGCCCTGGACCACGTTGAACACCCCTTCGGGCAACCCGGCTTCCGTCAGCAGGCGCGCCATCAGCAGGCTGGCGGACGGGTCGCGCTCGGACGGCTTGAGGATGAAGCAGTTGCCGGTAATCAGGGCAATGGGGATCATCCACAGCGGCACCATCACCGGGAAGTTGAACGGTGTGACCCCGGCACACACGCCCAGGGGCTGGCGCAGGTTCCAGTTATCGATGCCGCCACCGATGTTGTCGCTGAAATCGGTTTTCAAAAGGTTCGGCGCGCCACAGGCGTACTCGACGATCTCGATGCCACGGGTCACCTCGCCCATGGCGTCGGACAGCACCTTGCCGTGCTCGCGGGTGATGATCTGCGCTAGTTCCTTGTGGTGCTGGTCCAGCAGTTCCTTGAACTTGAACATCACCCGCGCGCGGCGCAGGGAGGACTGTTCGGACCAGGCCGGGAAGGCCTTCAGCGCCGAGGCCACGGCCTCGTCCACGGTCTTCTGGCTGGCCAGGGCGACGCGGGCCTGGACCACACCCGTGGCCGGGTTGAACACCTGACTGAAACGCTCACCGGCATCCTGCACCTGGCCGCCGATGTAATGACCTATTACCGGGGTATCGTTCATTGTTCTTGTTCTCCGTAAAGGGTTGCCGTCTGAGTTCGGGGTTTCAGAGATCCAGCAGCCAGCTGTGCTGCGGGTCGTTATGGAACTGCCAGACCCGCTTCGGCCCGGCCATGACGTTCAGGTAATAAGACTCGTAGCCGTAAGGCACGCTGACCGGGTGATAGCCCTTGGGCACCACCACCAGGTCGCTGTTTTCCACGGCCATGGCCTGGTCGAGGCTGCGGTCGTCGGTGTAGACCCGCTGGAAGACAAAGCCCTGGGGCGGGTTGACCTGGTGGTAATAGGTCTCTTCCAGAAAGCTCTGGTGCGGCAAGTCATCGGTGTCGTGCTTGTGCGGCGGGTAGCTGGAGGAATGCCCGGACGGCGTGCGCACCTCCACCACCAGCAGGGAATGGGCCGGCTCGCTGTCGGGCAGGATGTCGCAGACATAGCGGGTATTGGCGCCCTTGCCGCGCACGCTGCGCTTGCACTGCTCCGGGCGGATCAGCCGTGGGCCGAGGCCAGCGGCGGCATCACCCGGGGCGGCACACACGGCGATCTGCACGTCGCTCAAGGCGGTGACCTGGGCCTGGCTGCCCGGCGGCAGGTAGGCGGCAAAGGGCGATTTGTCTTCGAACACCGATTGCCGGTCGCCCAGGTTGTCCCACTGGAAGGCGCCCTGGGGGGCTTCGCCCTGTACGTCGATGCGGCCGCTGAGCAGCACCAGGCACAGCTCCTTGTCGCCGGCGCTGACCGGCAGGCTTTCCCCCAGGCTCAGGCGGTAGGCACTGAACCCCACATACTCCAGGGCGCCCTCTTGCAGCTGGACCATGGTCCGGCCCTTGGCGGCGCTTTTAACCAGCAGGCTCATTGGGCAGTCCTCCTGCGTTGCAGGCCGGCGTCCAGCAGGGCCCGCAGGGTGTCGTAACCTTTTTTTGCGTAGACGTAGCTCGGCGCCACGGCCGGGTCCTGCTCGGCTTCCACCACCAGCCAGCCGTGGTAGTCGGCGGCCAGCAGCACATCGAGCAAGGCGGCAAAGTCGATGTCGCCATCGCCGGGCACGGTGAAGGTGCCGTTGACGATGCAATCCGGGAAGCTCCACAGGTTGTTGCGCGCCAGTTGCACCACCGGCTTGCGCACATCCTTGAAGTGCACGTGGCAGACGCGCTGGATATGCTTGCGCAGCACCTCCAGGGGTTCGCCGCCGCCCATGTAGCAATGGCCCGAATCGAACAACAGGCCGACTTCCTCGCCGGTCAGGCTCATCAGCTTGTCGATGTCCGCCGGGGACTCGACGTAGGCGCCCATATGGTGGTGATACGCCAGGCGCACGCCCTGGGACAGGGTGAAGCGCGCCAGCTCCGTGAGTTTGTCGGCGTAATCCTGCCAGGCCTGTTCACTGTGGAAACGCGGGCGCTCGATCAGGCGCACCGGTGAACCCTGGATAGAGTCGGCCACTTCGCCGTAGACCAGCACCGAGGCGCCGTTGCGTTTCAGCAGTTCGACGTGGCTGGCAATGGCGTCGATTTCCTCCGCCACCGAGCGCCGGGCCAGGCGGCTGGAGTACCAGCCCGAGACCAGCGCCAGGTCATAAGGGCGCAACACATCGCCCACGCCTTTGGCGTCCTTGGGGAACTTGCCGTTGAGTTCAAAGCCTTCGTAGCCGATGTCCTTACCTTCGCTCAGGGCGGTGCTCAGGGGCGTTTCACCGCCCAGGGCCGGCAGGTCGTCGTTGCTCCAGGAGATCGGGTTGATGCCAATTCGGATGGCGGGCATGGCTGCACCTTTTGTTGTTATTCATGAAAGCGTGGAGAACGGCCTTGTACTTGTAGGAGCTGGCTTGCCAGCGAGGGCGCCGGCGAGCCTGGCACCAGGCTCAAGACCCTCTTGGCCGGCCAGCCGGCTCCTACAGGGGGCGAGCGCTGCGCCAGGCGTTGATCAGTTGTTCGAAGGTGCCCTGGACTTGCCGGATCAGGGTTTCGTCGTCGATCTCCCCCGCCAGCCACCCACGGCTCGGCTCCTGGAAAATCGTCCGGCCCACGGCAAAACCACGGCAGGTCTGGCTATGGCTCGCTTGCCGGAAGCCCTCGGCCAGGCACTCGGCCGACGCATTCAGGCCCAACAGCACCACGCCACGGCAATACGGGTCGCGCTCCTGGATCAGCTCGTCGAGCTTTTTCCACTCCTCGGCCGACTGTGCCTCGATCTTCCACCACGCCGGATAAATGCCCAGGTTGTACAGGCGCTTGAGGCTGCGGTAGAGCACCTCGGGATGCGCGCCGGGCAGGTCCTTGGGCGGGATGATTTCCAGCAGCAGTTCATGGCCGCTGACCTGGGATGCCTGGTACAGGCCCATGATCTGCGCCTCCTGCTCCAGGCGCAGCAAGGGTTCGTCGTCCGGGTGATATTGCACCAGGCACTTGATGATCTGTTCCTGGGGCCAGGCAATCAGGTTGCTGCCCACCGAGCGCCCATGTTCGAAGGCCAGTGGCCGCGAGCCCTGGACCTCCACTGGCCGCGCCACCCACCAGCCGCGACCGGTGGCGGCATTCAGTGCGTCCTGGCCAAAGCGCTGGTCGGCCAGCAGACCGACATCGGCCTCCACGCCCTGCTCGCCCAACTGGTGCTCGACCCGCTCCACCGCCTGGATAAACAGCTGCTTGAGGGCGCTGATACGCGCCGGGTCCTGCCCCCCCTGTTGCGCCAGTTCCACCAGTTGCCCGCGATGGTCGAAGGCAAAGACGAACAGTTGCTTCCAGGCTTTGCGCGGCACGCTGACCCGGTGCAGGCGTTGCAGGATCGGATCCTGGTCGGGACGGGTAATGGGCACCGGGCTGCTGAACAGATAATCCAGTTCGGCACGGGTCGGCATCGCCGGAGCACAGGCATGGCGCGACACCACCAGACCGCCGCAGGCGTTGGCCAACTGGCAGCAGCGCTCATCGCTGGCGTCTTCCAGCCAGCCACTGAGGAAGCCGGACATAAAGGCATCGCCGGCGCCCAGCACGTTGAGCACCTCCACCCGCACACCGGGGTAGATCGCCCCGTCTTCCAGGCGCTGCGGAATCTCGCCGTGGATCACCGTGCACCCTTGCGGGCCGAGCTTGACCACCAGGGTTGCGCGGCTCAGGGAACGCACGGTACGCAGAGCCGTCAGCAGGTCTTCACTGCCGCCGGCAATCAGGAATTCTTCTTCGGTGCCGACGATCAGGTCGAAGCGCGCCAGGATGCTCTGCACATGCTGGCTGACCTGGTGATCGGCGACAAACCGGGTCTCACCGTCAGCCTTGCCCGCCAGGCCCCAGAGCACCGGCCGGTAGTCGATGTCCAGGACCCGCTTGACCCCGTGTTTTTGCGCATAGTCCAGGGCCTGGATGCTGGCCTGGTAGACGCCATCGGTGGAGAAATGGGTGCCGGTGATCAGCAAAGATTTGCTGGAGGCAATAAAGGCTTCGTTGATGTCTTCGGCGCGCAGCGCCATGTCCGCGCAGTTCTCGCGGTAGAACACCAGGGGGAAGGTTTCGCGGTCCTTGAGGCCCAGCAGGACCATGGCGGTGAGGCGCTGCGGGTCGACCTTGATGGCGCTGACGTCACAGCCTTCACGCACCAGGGACTCCACCAGGAAGCGCCCCATGTGATCGTCGCCAACCCGGCTCAACATCGCCGACTTGAGGCCCAGGCGCGCGGTGCCGAAGGCAATGTTCGCCGACGAGCCGCCGAGGTACTTGGCAAAGCTGCTGACGTCCTCCAGCCGCGCACCGACCTGCTGTGCATAGAGATCGACGCCCAGGCGTCCGAGGCAAATCAGATCCAATTGACGCCCACTGGCAAAACGAGTCTGGCCCATGCTGGCTCCTGTTATTTTTATCAGCCTGTGCTCGCCGCCGCTGGAGGGCGTCGAGCACTCTTGGTGGATGCAGACTAAAACGTCTCTCGGCGCCAATCAATATTTTTTCTATAAGTTTTTTACGTGGAATATTTTTTCCATTAAACTTTTTCAAGCCTGAGCCAGAGGTCGTGCATCGTTTCAGCAAGGCGCCGCCCGGCATCAGCCCGAAGATTTTATGGGCCCCTAGCCTGTAGACTGCCGACTGCCCACCTATTGTCAGGGGACGGAGCCACAGGCCGTTCCCATAAGCACAAGCCAGAAGGATTTTCTATGTCCCGCACCGATCAGCCGGCCTTGTCCGAGAGCACGCCCGAGAGCGACCTCGTCAGCCCCCCGATCAATGCCGAACGCCTGCTGCAACTGATCACCGAGGAATACGAGAGCCTGCCACGCCAGCTCAAGCGCATTGCCAGCTACATGAGCCAGCAGAGCGACCGGATCATGGTCGACCGCATCAGCGACATCGCCCGGGAATGCGAAGTGCATCCCTCGGCCATCGTGCGCTTCTCCCAGCGTTTCGGCTTCAGCGGCTTCAGTGAAATGCAGGCGCTGTTTCGCGAGGCCTACACCCACAAGGCCACGCCGGTACAGAACTACCAGCAGCGCATCCGCAGCATGATTGCCAACAAGTCGCAGAAAGCCAGCGGTGGCGACCTGGCTCGCGAATGCGTGAACGCCACCCTCTCGGGCATCGAACGCCTGGGCCTGGAACTGGACGACGTGGCTTTCGACAAGGCCGTGGACCTGGTAGTCAATGCCGACAACATCTACGTGGTCGGGGTGCGCCGTTCCTTCGCCGTGGCCGACTACCTGGTGTACAACCTGCAGCACACCAACAAGCGCATTCATCTGGTGTCGGGCCTGGGCGGCAGCTACCGCGAGCAGATGCGCAGCATCCGCCCCAACGACTTGGTGATCGCCATCAGCTTCACCCCCTATGGCAAAGAGACCCAGCACTGCCTGCGCATTGCCCAGCACAACCAGGCCAAGACCCTGATCATCACCGACAGCACCCTGTCGCCCCTGGCCAAGCGCGCCAACAGCGTGCTGTTGGTCAATGAAGGCAGCTCCTTCGCCTTCCGCTCACTGAGCGCCACCCTGTGCCTGTGCCAGGCGCTGTTTATCGCCGTGGCGTACCGCCTGGAATTGAAAGTGGACGAGATTCATGAGCAAGGCGGCTTCGACGACTAGCCCGCCCGAGCGGTGCTACTCGTAGATCTTGCCGCAGTACAGGAACACCGCGAAACGCTGCCAGGGCGAGGCCTCCACCAGCCCCTGGGTGGCACCGACGCCGGTGGCCTCGGCCCAGGCGTGGGCGCCGTCGAGAAAGTCTTCGATGGAATGGTTGTGCCAACTGTCGGCCGCGCCGGCCTCGGTGCTGCGCTGCGCCTCGCGGCGGTCGGCAATCAGCGCCTGGACGAAGTCGAGGAAGCTCTGCTCGTCATGCACCTGCTGCAAGCGTTGTTCAAGGTCCATGGGGTTCTCCGGATTCAGGACGGGGCCTGGAGCGCCAGGCCCTTGCGCAGCAGTTCCTTGCGCAGCAGTTCCTTGCGCAGGATCGGCCGGGCCAGGCAATGCACGCGGTCCAGGGCGCTGCACTCTAGCAGCCGCTCCAGCTTGTGGGCACTGCCCGGGCTGCCGGTCAGCAGGTAGCTTTTGCCCTCACTGAGGCTGATCAGGTTCAGCAGCCAGTCATCGCCCCACTGCCCCAGCACCTGCTCGATCAGGCTGCGCTGGCGCGCCAGCAGGCCCTGGCCCTGCCACAGGGTCAGTTGGGCAAAGCGCCGCGGCAGGTTGCTGGAAGGTTCGAGCAGCTTCAGGTCCTTGAGCAGGGCCTCGGGCAGTTGCGCTTCGATCTGCTGCTGGCACTGCTTGAAATACTCTTCAGGCCACTCGGGGCCCAGGTCGGCAAGCGCGGCCAGAGCCGCGTAGGCCTGGCGGTCCGCCGCAGTACAACCCTGGTCGCTGAAGTTCAGGGTATTGTCGAGAATCCCCGCCGCCAGCAGTTGCGCGCTGTCGCGGCTGATCTTCGGCAGCAGCCCGGAATCGCGCCAGCGCTCATAGACCTGGGTGCAGGCGGCGCCGATCGGGCGGATATCCGCGTATTTGCCCAGGCGCTCGTCCCAGAAGGCCTCGAACCCGGGGTGATGGTCGATGACCTCCACCACCCGGGCGAGGTCCACCAGCGGGTCCAGGTGCAGGTGATTGGAAATGTCCACCAGCACGAACTGATCGGCGCCCTCCGGGACGTGGCTGTCCAGGCCCTTGAGGCGCTGGCGGAAGTCGGCCGGGATGCTCTCGTTGAGCGGGGCGCTGCTCAGGGCCCGAGCCGGGCGGCCGCTGAGGTTGAGCCACTCGGCGTAGGCGATGCAACCGGCGTAGGCGTCGATATCCAGATAGGCCGCACCGGCGGTGACAATGATCATGACGTCCGTGTAATCCACAAAGGCCGAAGGCCGGGGCGCCGAGGGTGCCCGAGCGAGATGACAGCCAGATGACAGTCGGTGTTCATGTTTCTGGCTCTTGCCCCGCTTCGGCCACCAGCAGGGCCGCCAGCCGCGCGCCGCTGAAACGGATCTGCGCCAGGCTCAGGGCCGCGTAGCCGACGATCACCGCCGCCGGCCGGCGCACCTGCTGGCAGTGCTCGATCACCCCCTGCAGCAGCAGACCTTGCTGCGCGGCTCGCTGACGGAACCCCGCCTCATCGCTGCCCGGCGGCAATTCCAGCAGCAGGTGCAGCCCGGCTTGCTGGCCGCTGACCCGGTAGCAGCCCGCCGCCTCCCGGGCGAGGATCGCCAGCAGCAGGTCGCGGCGCTCCTGATAGGCCTGGCGCGCCGCCCGCAGGTTGCGCAGAAAGGCGCCACTGGCGATGTAGTCGGCCAGGGCCAGCTGTTCGATCACCCCCACCGAACGCCCGGTGTTCTGCAAGGTGGCCAGCAGCCGGGCACGCAGCGCCTCGGGCACCAGCATGAAACCCACGCGCAAACCGGCGAACAGGGTCTTGTTGAAACTGCCGCAGTAGATCACCCGGTCATCAGGGTCCAGGGACTTGAGGGCTGCCAGGGGCGCGCTCTGGTAGTTGAATTCGCTGTCGTAATCGTCTTCCACCACCCAGGTGTCGCTGTGCCGGGCCCACTCCAGCAGCGCCAGGCGCCGGGACACCGGCATGGTCATGCCCAGGGGCGCCTGATGGGCCGGGGTCACGTAGACCATGCGTGCATCGCCGTGGCCTTGCAGTTGCGTCACGTCGATACCCTCTTCCTGCACCGGGATCGGCACCAACCGGGCCCCGGCCAGGGCAAACAGGCTCTGGGCCGAGAGGTAGCCGGGGTCTTCGATACAGACCTTGTCCCCTGCATTGAGCAGGCTGCGGGCCAGCAGGTCGAGGCCGTGGCGGATGCCAGTGGTGATCATCACTTGCCCGGCATGGCAGGCGATGCCCCGGTGCTGCCCCAGGTACTCGGCGATCTGCTGGCGCAGCGCCGGCAGGCCGGCGGGGTCGGCATCGCATAGCGATTGCGCCGAGGCACTGCCCAGCGCCCGGGTCAGCGAGCGGGTCCAGCGTTGCAGGGGAAACAGCGCCGGATCGGCCAGCCGGGCAACGAAGGGCTGGCCGGCACGCACGCCGAGCGGCGGATACGAGGGCTGGTTGTCACTGGCGGCGCAGGGTGCCACCCGTGCCGGGGCGCTCAGATACAGGTCCGGCACCACCGCGCAGACCCGGGTCCCGGAACCGCTGGCCCGGCTCACATAGCCTTCGCTGCGCAAGCGGTCGAAGACCACTTCCAGGGTGCCCCGGGACATGCCCCAGCGCTGGGCCAGGGTGCGGGTCGAGGGCAAGCGGCAGCCGGCCGGCAGGCGTTTTTCCAGGATTGCCTGGCGCAACGCGCCGTAGGCGCTGTCCTGCTTGCCCAGGGCTTCATCCATGCGCTGTGGCAGGGGCAGGTCGAGGGGCACGGGGTGTTTTCCACGACTCATAGTGGTCCAGTCAAAAGCACTCTAAACGGTGCTCGGCATTAAACCATAAACACCTTAATTTCAGCGCCGTGCCCCCTTGCCCCGAGCCTGCCATGCCACCCGTTAGCCCCTCCACGACCCGCTCCATTGCTGTTGAACCCACCCTCGCCCCCTGGCTCTGGACCTTGTTGCTGCTGGTGGTGGTCTGCCTGCCAAGGATCAGCATCGACCTGTACCTGCCGGCGCTGCCGGCCATGGCCGACGAGCTGATGGCCAGCGACGCCCAGCTGCAACTGACCCTGAGCCTGTACATGCTCGGCTATGCCCTGTCGATGCTGCTGGGCGGGCCGTTGTGCGACCGTTATGGACGGCGCCCGGTGCTGCTGGCGGGCACGGCGCTGTTCCTGCTGGCCAGCCTGGCCTGCATGCTCGCCGCCAGCGTCGAGGTGCTGATGGTCGCCCGTCTGCTGCAAGCGTTGGGCGGTTGCTGCGGCACCCTGATCGGCCGGGTCATGGTCCGCGACCGCTGCGCGCCCGAGGAGCAGCCGCGACTGCTCGGGCTGTTGTCCATGGGCATTGCCCTGTCGCCCATGCTGGCGCCGCCGCTGGGCAGCCTGATCGACCAGCTGCTGGGCTGGCGCGGCTTGTTTCTGTGCCTGAGCCTGGTGGCCGCAGCGGCCTGGCTGCTGATGTACAAGCGCCTTGCCGAAACCCGCCCGCCGCAGCTCTCCCCCGTGGCCGCCAAACGCTTGCCGCGCCTGTACCTGCGCCTGCTGGGCGAGGCCTACTTCATGCGTTACTCCCTGGTCATCGGCTGCCTGTACTGCACCTATTTCCCTTTTATCCTGCAATCGCCGGCACTGTTGCAGCGCCAACTGGGGCTGTCCTCCAGCACTTACGCCCTGGTGTTCGCCGCCACCGTGGCCGGCTACCTGCTCGGCTCCCGACTGTTCCAGCGCCTGGGGGTACGCCACCCCGCCGACCGCCTGATTGCCGGGGCCTGCCTGCTGAACCTGACTGGCGCCGGCCTGCTGCTGATCTCCCGCAGCCTGTGGCCCGACAGCCTGTGGGCAATCGTCTTGCCGATGCTGCCGCTGATGCTCTCGGTGGGCCTGGCGATTCCCGCCTGCCAGTTGGCGATCCTGCAACCCTATGCGGCGGTGGCGGGCACCGCCTCGGGGCTGTTCTTCTTTATCCAGATGGCCATGACCGCCGGCTGCGGGCTGCTTGCCAGCTTGTTGGCAGACAGCCCGGCCGGATCGCTGCAAGCCCTGACCGGCCTGTTCAGCGTCGCCCTGGGCCTGGTCTGGTGGTACCTGCGGCCTCGGAAGCGCTAGGCGCTGGAGCCGGCTGAGGCAGAATGGCGCCTGCACCGGTGACTGGTGCGCAAGTAGCAAAGTGGCCCTGTTCAACACGAAACCAATGCCGCTACATTAGCCGCGCCGTTCCCATCCGTTGTGCCGTTCAAGACAAGGAAATACGTGATGAAACTCATAGGAATGCTCGATTCGCCCTTCGTACGCCGCGTCGCCATCAGCCTCAAATGCCTGGACCTGCCCTTCGAACACCACTCGGTCTCGGTGTTCAGCACCTTCGAGCAGTTCAAGGCCATCAACCCGGTGGTCAAGGCGCCGACCCTAGTCTGCGACGGGGGTGAAGTGCTGATGGATTCGAGCCTGATCCTCGACTACCTGGAAACCCTGGCCGGCCCGCACAGGAGCCTGATGCCCTCGGCCCTGCCGGAACGTTTGCATGAGTTGCGGCTGATTGGCCTGGCCCTGGCGGCCTGTGAGAAGTCGGTGCAAATCGTCTACGAAAGAAACCTGCGCCCGGCCGAGAAACAGCATGGACCCTGGCTGGAACGGGTGGGCGGCCAGTTGCAGGCCGCTTATACCGAGCTGGAACAGGAACTGCAGAAACGCCCCTTGCCCCGGGACGGCTCCCTGAGCCAGGCCGGAATCAGCCTGGCGGTGGCCTGGAGTTTCAGCCAGATGATGGTGGCGGACCAGTTCGGTCCCGAGCAATTCCCGGCGGTACGCAGCTATACCGAATACGCCGAACACCTGCCGGTGTTCCTCGCCACCCCCGCCACCTGACCTCCACACCGCCCTCACCGTAGGAGCCGGCTTGCCGGCGAAGCGACCCGTAAGCCTTGTGGCGCTCTTGGAAACGCATTCGCTGGCAAGCCAGCTCCTACGACGGTCCGGCAGTTCCCCGCGGGGATCTGTCAGGCCGGTTCGGGCAGTTTTTTCGCCGTGGCCGTGGCCGTGGCAAAGCGCCGGGCCAGGAACGGAGTGATGTCCAGCGGCAGGGCTTCGTCGTTCACCAGTTTGTCCAGCAGGACACCGGTGATCGCCGAGGTCAGGATGCCGGTACGGAAGTGTCCGCAAGCGTTGAGGTAACCCTCGACCCCGTCCATCGGCCCAAGAATCGGCAGCTCATCCGGCGAGCCCGGGCGCAGGCCCGCCCAGCAGCGCTTGAGGTTGACCTGGGCCAGCTCAGGGATGCAGCGCACCGCGCCCTGTACCAGGCCATTGATTTCCGGGTAGGTGGTGCTGACGTCGAAACCCTTGTCCTCGGTGGTACTGCCAATCAGGATCTCGCCGTTGTCCTTCTGCGCCATGTAGCAGTCGCTGGTGGTCAGGCAGCCATTGAGCAGCTTGGGCATGCGTTCGGTGAGGAGGATCTGGCCCTTCACCGGCTTCACCGGAATCTCCACCCCAGTGGCCTGCAGGCTCAGCTCGGCGGCCCAGGCACCGGCGGCATTGATCAGGGTCGAGCAATGGAACAGCCCGGCTTCGGCGGTCTGCACCCCACTGACCCGACTGCCCTGGTGCAAAACTCCGGTGACGTTGGTGTTGAAGTACACATCCACGCCGTTCTGCCGGGCGCCTTCGGTGTAGGCATCGGTCAGGCGGAAGGGGTTGACCTGGTGATCGCAGAGGAATTCCAGGGCGCCCTGGGCTTCGTGGCTGACCTTCGGCTCGGCGGCGCGCAGGGCCGCCTGGTCGAGCCAGCGCACCTGATCGGACAGGTGCGGGATGCAACCGACAATGTGCTCGGCGTACAGGCGGTCCTCGTCGTCATAGATGACGAACTTGAGCCCGGTCTGTTCGAACTTGAAGTCCATGCCGTGCAAGCCGATCAGTTCACGGTGCAGACGCGGGTACAGTTCGTTGGACTGCAGGGCGAAGTCAAAGAACGACTGCGGCAGGATATGCGGAGTGCTGGAGTCCACCACCACCGCCGAACCCTGGGCCTCGCGCTTGCGGTTGGCCGACATCATGCGAAAGAAGATCACCCCGCAACCCAGGCCCACCGACTCGCCAATGGCCCACAGGCCACCGGCCGAGGCCCGGCTGGCATTGCCTGGACGCTTGGCATCGATCAGCGCCACTTTGAGGTCTTTGCGCTTGGACAGCTGATAGGCGCAGGACGCCCCGATCACGCCGCCACCGGCGATCACCACGTCGTAATACTTACTCATGTCCGGGGACCTCCTGGTCAGGTGCGGCAAAGGCGGAAAACGGAATCGGGTCCAACGGGAAGCGCGGGCGAATCCAGCCCACATCCTTGCGTCCGGTGGCCTGGCGCAGGCGGTCGCTGCAATAGCCGACGCACATCCGTCCCTGGCAGTCGCCCATGCTCACCCGGGTGCGCATCTTCAGACTGGCCATGTCCTGCACGCCCTGGGACAGGGCGCGCTCGATATCGTTGCGGGTGGTGTGTTCACAACGGCAGATCACGGTGTCGCCCTTGGGCAGGTCTATCTGCCCGGTGCCACGTGCGGTATAGCGGTCCACCGCGCCGCGAAAGCGCAGGATCGAGGCCAGCTTGCGCTGGTAGCCCTGGCGCCGTTGCAAGGCCGCCTCGTTGGTCAGTACATCGCGCTGCATGAGGATCGACAGCGCCGCAATGCGGCCGGTAAGCATCGCTGCTTCACCGCCCCGAATCCCGCCCATGTCGCCGGCCAGGTGGATGTGCGGCTCGCTGCTCTGCTGCCAGGCGTTGGCGCTAGCCCGCAGATAGCCGTCGTCGCTGAAGCCGTGATCCAGGCCCATTTGCTGGCTCAGTTGGGTCCGGGGAATGAAGCCATAACCCACCGCCAGGGTCTGGGCAGCAATGCGCTGGGCCTGAGCCATGTCCGGCTGCCAGTCGGCGGAATAAGGGGCGACCGTGACCACGCTCAAGGCATCCTGGCCCTGGGCTTCCACCACGCCCCAGCCATAGCGCAGGGGGATGCCGTGGAGCTTGAGGTAGGCCAGCATGCTCAGACCGTCGAGAAACAGCTGGGGCTTGTTCAGCAGGGCCAGGCTCTGCTTGGCGATCTTGCTCAGGGCACTGGCCTCGTAGACCCCGGCCACCCGCACGCCCGAGGCGTGCAACTGGCACGCCACCAATGGCAACAAGGGCCCGGTGCCCGCGATCACCACCGGACCTTGCGGCTTGACCACGCCGCTCTTGATCTGCAGTTGCAGGCCACCGAGCAACTTGACCCCCGGCAGCGTCCAGCCAGGAAACGGCACGCTGCGCTCATGGCAGCCGGCCGCCAGCAACAATTGTCCATAGGTCACCTGCTGCACCTGCTCGTCGGCATCCAGCAGCATCAGGCTGTCGAAGCCCTCGGCGCCGATCACCCGACTGTTGAGGCGCACCTCGATCATCTGTTCGTGATCGCCGAAATCCCCGTGCAGCTTGGCCAGCATGTCGCAGTAGCGCGGTCCCAGGTAATCCAGTTGCACGCCATCGCGCAGCGGGCCGCGAAAGACCACGCCGCCCAGGCGCGAGGCTTCTTCGATCAGGGTGCTGCGCACGCCGTGCTCGGCCAGCTCGATGGCCGCCGCCATGCCCGCCGGCCCACCGCCGACAATTACCGGGTTCAGGCTCATACCGTGGGCTCCGTCTCGCTGATGCGGTTGCTCAGGGTCTGCACCTGCATCCCCGGCTTGACCAGGGTCTGGCAGGCGCGGCGCTTGTGACGGCCGTCGATCTGCACCAGGCAGCAATGGCACACGCCCATGCCGCAGTAGGCACCCACCAGTTGCCCGTGGTCGTTGCGCGCCACCTGGCGCAGGCCGGTGGCCTGGATCACGCTGAGAACTGTTTCACCCAGGGCGGCAGTGACCGGCTGGCCGTTGAGACTGATGGTCATGTCCGCATGCTGCAGCGGCTGAATATCAAAATTGCGGTCTATCTGACGCATTGCGGTTCATCCGTGAGAAGTGAGTGGGGTACCGGCATCCTGCCGCCCGCAATCCTGGGGCGAGGACGTGGTAACACCGCGGTTCCGAAGACTCTGTCAGAACCGAGCGCGGGCCAATCTAGTACTTTTGTCCGACAGGAATATTGATCTGGGCCAAGCAAAAGGCCGGTGCGCCCCCAAGCACCGCCCCCCCTCTCTCAGACTTGCGACACAGGCCACAAAAAAGCCGCTACCGGCAGAAGCCGGCAGCGGCGCATGGACAACGGGCAGCCCGCGTCGAAGACGATGCTTAGTGCACGAAAATGGCGATCAGGATAATCACCGGGATCGGCACACCGAGGAACCACAACAGTAATGAGCGCATGGGAGTTCTCCTGGGTCAGTGAACGGGAGTCGGGGCCACGGTGCGCGGCTGGACGTCGGTTTCAAACCAGACCACGGCATCCCGGCGACGGCCGCCGAAGGTCGCCGCCAGACTGGCGAAGAAGGCCCCGCAGAGCAGTGCGATGAACATCCACAACGACGACCAGGCAGCCACCTTGGCGGCACTGTCGGCGGCCTCTCGGGCGGCTTGTTTGGCTTCATGCACCGCTTGCTGGGTCTTGGCGTACACCTCGTCCACCCGACGCTCGGCTTCGGCCTGGCTGAGGTTGGTGCGCTGGGCCACCAGTTGCGCCAGGTAGCTGCGGTCCTCAGGCGAGAGCTGACCGTCGTTGCTCAAGGTGCGCACGAAGATCCGCGACACCGTGCCCCGCGCCGCATCGTCGCTGACCGCCACCGGGCGATCATCGCGGAACAGGCTGTCGACGAAATAGCCGTAATCGTCCTGGGAGCCCTGGGCCGCCGCATGACCGGCCACTTGGGTCGCGGCGCTGGCGGCCCCGGAAGCAACCTGGGCACCGGCCTGCACGCCGCCGCTGATGACGCTCGTCACCGAGCCCACCACCAGAGTCGCGGTCACCAGGGTGGCCACGGCCCAGGCCAGGAAGCCGTGGGCCGTGTCACGGAAATACACTTCATCGCCGTGCAGGTTGGCCCACTTCACCCGCAGGCGCCCGGCGAGGTAGCCGCCCAACCCGGCGGCCAGAATCTGCGTCAGGGCCAACCAGACAATGCTGGAGATACCCAGCCCCTTGGCACTGATGCCACTGCCGGCCCAGGGCGAAACCGCGGAAAAGCCCAGGCCGAAGCCCAGCAGTAAAAGGATCAGGGACAAGGCTGCAGCCGCCGCGGCGCCGGCGAAGATCGCCGCCCAGGACACCCCCGAGTAATGACTCGAGGCGTCCGCAGTGGCGAGCAGGTGTTCAGAGGGTCTGTTCATTGTTGTTCTGCTCCAGGCATGAAAGAGGGTGTTACACGTCTCGAAGGGATAAGTGCAGTCACCGTGCCAGTTGCACGAACTTTATAAACCGATGTATTTCAATGGCTTGCGATTAATTGCCACACCTGGATCGTGCATTTTACCGGCCAGGGGGTTTTGTGGCGGGCGTTCTGCACGGCGGCGCCCTCAGGCGCGCTTGCTCAGGTAAAGCTCCCGGCCCCGGGTATAGCACCAGTGCCCCAGCAGGCCCAGGACCCACAGCGCCAGCAGCAGGTTGCCCGCCAGCGTCAATTGCGCGATGCCCTGCCCCCACAAGGTAAAGAGCGGCAATGCCAGCCAGGCGGACCGGCGAAAATCCAGCAGCCGCATGATGCCCGGCACTATCGCCGCCATCAGGGCAATGACCAAGACGTCCAGGGCGCGATACCCCAGCATCCACCGCGCATAGCGGGGATCGGCGGCATAGGCCTGCAGATAGCCCGGCAGGCGCAGCGCCAGATCCACGGCGAGACTCAACAGCAGGCTAGCCACCACCAGCCACAACAGCCCCTTGAAACGTGATGCGTATTTCATTGCATGACACCTTGATACAGAGAAGCTCAATCGGGGCTTCAACGCCGCTTGTAGCTTTTATTGCCACTGGGGGTCAGGCAGTAGACCCCGCCCCGCGGTCCGGTACAGAAACTGCCGCTGCCACAGGTACAACCCTGAGCATCGCGCAGCAGCGGTTCGGCGCGGGGGGTGGAGGAGCGCTGGCCGAACATCAGCGCGCAGTTCTTCTTCGAGGCACTGATGGAGCCGTCGTTGCACAGGAACAGCTCGCCGTCACAACGGGCGATGCCGCCTTTGTTTCCGGAACAGGGTTGATTGGCCGCCTGGGCCGCCGCGCTGCACAGCAGCATCAGGCATACAACGACAAAGGGCTTCCAGCCGACCCGAGTCAGGGCACTCATGGTGACGCCTCCTGGCAAAAAAGTGGCCGGATGATATCAAGCTTCAACACCCCTGACTCGGGCTGCGCGGACCAGACGCCAAGCCAGATGAAAGTTTATTTAGAATCCCGGCCACAGTTTCTTGGCAAAATGCCCGCCTGTGTCACGAACCGCTAAGCAGGTAACGCCTATGACCCGCATTCTGACCATCGAAGACGACGCCGTAACGGCCCGGGAGATCGTCGCCGAACTGAGCAGCCACGGCCTTGACGTGGACTGGGTGGACAACGGTCGCGAAGGCCTGGTGCGCGCCGTGAGCGGCGACTACGACCTGATCACCCTGGACCGCATGCTGCCGGAGCTGGACGGCCTGGCCATTGTCACCACCCTGCGCACCATCGGTGTGTCGACGCCGATCCTGATGATCAGCGCCCTCTCCGATGTCGATGAGCGGGTGCGCGGCCTGCGGGCCGGCGGCGACGATTACCTGACCAAGCCCTTCGCCTCCGACGAAATGGCCGCCCGGGTCGAGGTGCTGCTGCGGCGCAAGAACACGGTCAAGGACTTCGACACCTGCCTGCGGGTGGCCGATCTGGAGCTGAACCTGATCAGCCGCGAAGCGACCCGCGCCGACCAGTTGCTGAGCCTGTTGCCCACCGAGTACAAACTGCTGGAATTTCTCATGCGCAACACCGGGCAGATCCTCTCGCGGATGATGATCTTCGAGGAGGTCTGGGGTTATCACTTCGACCCGGGGACCAACCTGATCGACGTGCACATCGGCCGCCTGCGCAAGAAG
This sequence comes from Pseudomonas sp. JDS08PS003, assembly GCF_045013505.1. NCBI lineage: Bacteria > Pseudomonadati > Pseudomonadota > Gammaproteobacteria > Pseudomonadales > Pseudomonadaceae > Pseudomonas > Pseudomonas sp. JDS08PS003. The sequence continues at coordinate 3,039,324 of NZ_CP120724.1, read as the reverse complement.
ATCGACCCGCCCGGCATGACCCCGTTGATCCGCACCGTGCGAGGCTCGGGCTATGTCATTGCTGAACCCCTCTAAGGGCTGGCGCTCTTCCAGCAGCCGCCTGCTGGCGCTCTACAGCACGCTGTTCGTGGCCTGGAGCTGCATCCTCATGGGGGTGCTGTACTACGAAGTCTCCACCTACCTGGACAGCCTGGCCAAGCACTCGCTGATGCAGCGCCAGCACCTGTTCGCCCGCTTCGAAGGCGACCAGTTGGTGGAGGCCCTGACCACCAGCATGACCTTCGACATGCGCGCCATCGACGCCTACGGCCTGTTCGACGAACAGCGCCGGCCCTTGAGCGGACCGATCCGCCAGATCCCCGACGACCTGCCCCTGGACGGCAAGATCCACGAGCTGAAGAACTGCATCGACTCCGACGACCCGAGCCTGCCCCGGGACAGCTGCGACGCCGTGGCCACCCACACCCGGGACGGCCGCTGGCTGGTGCTGGTGCGCGACAACGGCTCGCTGTTCGCGGTGACCCGGATCATTCTCCACGCGCTGCTGTGGGGGATTTCCCTGACCATCATTCCCGGGGTCGCCGGCTGGCACCTGCTGCGCCGCCGGCCCTTGCGGCGCATCCGTCAGATCCAAGCCAGCGCCGAGGCCATCGTCGCCGGCGACCTGACCCGGCGCCTGCCACTGTCGGATCGGCGTGACGAACTGGACATGCTGGCGGCCATCGTCAACGCCATGCTCGAACGCATCGAGCGGCTGATGCACGAGGTCAAGGGCGTGTGCGACAACATCGCCCACGACCTGCGCACCCCGCTGACCCGCCTGCGGGCCCAGCTCTATCGCCTGCAGCAACAGGCCGAGGAAGGTTCGCCCCAGGCCCTGCAAATGGACCAGTTGCTGGCCGAGGCCGACACCCTGATGGCGCGCTTTCGCGGATTGCTGCGCATCTCCGAACTGGAAGACCAGCAACGGCGATCGGGCTTCCTCGAACTCGATCCCCTGCCCCTGCTCCAGGAACTGCACGACTTCTACCTGCCCCTGGCCGAAGAAGGTCGCCTGACCCTGGTGCTGGATGTACCGCCGAGCCTGCCCCGGCTCACCGGTGACCGCGCCTTGCTGTTCGAGGCCCTGGCCAACCTGCTGAGCAACTCGATCAAGTTCACCCCGCCGGGGGGTGAAGTGATACTGCGCGGCCTCGACGATGGCGGCAGCCCGCGCCTGGAAGTCCTGGACACAGGCCCGGGCATTCCCCCGGCGGAACGGGCGGCGGTGTTCCGACGCTTCTACCGGGTGGACGAAAGCAACGCCCAGGGCGGCTTCGGCCTGGGCCTGTCGATTGTTGCCGCCATCGTCAGCCTGCACGGCTTCAAGCTCGAAGTGGGCAGCAGCGAACGGGGCGGCGCGCGCCTGAGCCTGGATTGCCGGCCGAGCCTGATCAGCGAAGGCTGAAGGCCGGACCGGACTCAGGACGAAAGATCGAGTTGCTTGAGGGAGTTGCTGTCCAGCTCGTAGAGCAACTCGTCGATGATCCTCTCGATGTCGGCCTCGCTGTGCAGGGACTTGCTGCTCAGTCCGGTCACCACCAGGTCGACCCGGCCACTGTCGGGCTCGAACACCCGCAGGGTCAGAGTGCCGTCGCCGGCATTGCTGAAGCTGCAGGCCAAGGGCGCCAGCCGCTGTTCGATACAGGCACGTAACCGGGCCTGGGTGATCACGGCCGGCACCTCAGCGACACCCCAGCAGTAGACGCGCCAGCCCGCCGGGGCCGGCGACCGCGCCAACGCTGCCCTTGATTTGTCGATTGCCCATGCTGGCTGTCCTTTTGCTGTGGTTCGCAGTGCCAAGGCCCGTAGCGGGACTTGCTCAGAATCACAGCGTAGAAAAGCCGCGTCGCCCGCAGAAGGCGCATTTGCACTGGTCACACTGGTGCATTTGCACCGGCTCAGCGCCCCCGGCCCGCAGCCGTGCCGACAAACAGTCCGCGCTCCCGGGCCCAGACCACGGCTTCGCCACGGCTGTGCACGCCCAGCTTGGAATACAGGGTGGCAACATGGTTGCGCACGGTGTTGGGCGCCAGCTTCAACTGGGCGGCAATCTCCTTGTCCGCCAGCCCCTGGTAGATCAGCCCCAGCACCTCCCGCTCGCGGGCCGTCAGGTCGGCAGAGGAAACCCCGGGGGTGTCCTGGGTCTTCGGGCTTCTGACGTTGGCCAGTTTTTCGATCAGGGTCTGGCTGAACCAGGAAGCGTCGCGCATCACCTCCTCGATGGCCCCCACCAGCTCCAGTTCGGAACGCTTGCGCTCACTGATGTCCATCAGCACCAGCAGGTAACAGGGGCTGTCCTGGATGAGCACGGTGTCGGCGTAGGCCACACAATCGATCAGCTCGGCGCTCTTCTGGCGCACCTTGAGGTCCAGGCCATCGACATTGCCGGCCTTCTCCAGTTGATTGAACAGTTGCGTGGCCGCCGCGGCTTCAGCGATGAACCCGGTGGCGGCAATGGTCTTGCCCAGCAACTCCTCGCTGCTGTAGCCGCAGGTGTTGAGAAAGGCCTCGTTGACGTCGACGATCTGCTGCTCGGCGCTGCACACCAGGGTCGGCACCGGGGTCAGGCGGAACGACTTGGCAAAGCGCTCCTCGCTCTGGCGCAAGGCAATCTCGACCTTGCGCCGCGGCTCCAGGTCCATGAAGGAAAACAGCATGCAGTCTTCATCGTTGATGTCCAGGGGCTGGCCGGCGACGATCACCAGCTTGCTGCCGCCGTCCGGCAGGCGCAGCTCGGCCTGCATCTGCGGAATGGTCGCGCCCTGGCCCAGGCGCTCGATGGCCAGGTCCTTGTGCTCGGCGTCCTCCAGCACATCCAGCTCGTACACCGAACGGCCGATCACCTGATCCCGGGCATAGCCGGTCATTTCCACAAAGCCCTGGTTGACCTTGATGTAACGCAGGTCACTGAGGCGGCAGATCACCGCCGGCGCCGGGTTGGCGTTGAAGGTCTTTTCGAAGCGCTGTTCGGCGCTGGCCCAGTCGGTGGCATCGCTGAGGATCAGCACCAGGGACTCGGGCGCGCCACTGCGATCGGTGAGGATCATGCTGCGCACCCGGTGCACCCAGTGCCGCGGTTCGCCGTCGATCTCGGCCTGCACCTCCACCACCACGTCGCTGAAGGTTTCACCGGCGGCCACCCGGTTGATGGGATAGGCCTCCAGGGCCAGGGGGTGATTGTTGCGGTAGCGCAAGGCATAGCGCCGGGCGTATTCACGGACATTGGCCCCCAGCTCGCCGACCTCGCCGACCCCGTGCATGGCCAGCGCCGCTTCATTGGCCCAGAGCAGGCTGCGAGCCTTGTCGATCTCAATCAGGATCACCCCGTCGGACAGACCGGCGATGATCTGCTGCAACTGGCGGCGATTGGTTTCAGTGGCAAGTACGGCCTGGCTCATGGCATCTCCAATAGGACCCGGCGCCACAGCGGACAGGCCGCGCGCCGGAAAAAAGGGGCTGAACACTACGACCACGGCCGCTCGCCATCGTGCCCTGCACCGTAACCCTGCGCACTGGAGCCACCCAGCGCGAAGGGTTAAGCTGCTGCGCCCGGTCCGACCGCCCTCAAGGAGTGAAGCATGATCACCATCCGTGAAGCCGACAGCCGCGATATCGATGCACTGCAGGCCATAGGCTGCGCCACCTACCGCGAACACTTTGCGGCGATCTGGACGAGTGACGGCATGCAGCAGTTTCTCGACCAGGACTTCTCCCCCGCCAACCTCGAAGCATCCCTGGCGGCCCGGGACCAGCACCTGTGGCTGCTGGCCCTGGACGCGCAGCACCAGCCCATCGGCTTCGCCAAACTCAACTGGGCGCGCCCGACGCCGGGCAGCGGCCGGCCCGGGGCCGAACTGCAGAAGATCTACCTGCTCAAGTCCCAGGCCGGCCAGGGCCATGGCCGGCGCCTGCTCGAGCATGTGTTGCAACGGGCCAGCGCCGCCGGGGAATCCTGCCTGTGGCTGGACGTACTCAAGAGCAACAGCGGCGCCCGGCGCTTTTATGAAAGCGCCGGCCTGCGGCAGGTCGACGAGGTGCCGTTCAGCACCGACCTGGAGCAGATCGGCATGTGGGTGATGGCCTGCGACTTGCCCCGCAAGGAGCACTCCGCCCAGGGCTGAGGCGGCCTTCCCCGCCCCTGCCCGCCACTACAAGCCCAGGGCCTTGAGCCGCCGGTACAGGGTCCGCTCGCTCAGCCCCAGGGCCTTGGCCAACTCGCTGCGCGAGCCGTCGAAGACTTCCAGGGCATGGGCCAGTTGTTCCAGGTCCTTGCCGGCGCGACGGCGAATCACAGGGGCCGGTGCCTGTGGGCTGCGCAGTTCTGCCGGCAGGTCCTGCAGGCGGATCACCCCATCATCACTGAACAACCGCGCCCGTTCGAGGATGTTGCGCAGCTCGCGGATATTCCCCGGATAGGTGTACAGGCGCAATTGCTCCAGGGCCTGGGGGTCGACCCGTGGCACCACCCCGGGATCGAGGCGGCGCAACAGGCTGTCGATCAGCAACGGCAGGTCGTCGCTGCGTTCGCGCAGGGCCGGCAGGCGGATCGGGAAGGCGCTGATGCGGTAGTACAGGTCCTGGCGGAAGGTGCCGGCAGCGACCATTTCCTTGAGCGGCTTGTGGGTCGCCGCCACCAGGCGGAAATCCGAGTGCACGGTGCGCAGGCTGCCCACCGGCCGGAAGCTGCCGGACTCGATCAGGCGCAGCAGCTTGACCTGCATGGCCAGGGGCACCTCGCCGATCTCGTCAAGAAACAGGGTGCCGCCATGGGCCGCTTCCGCCAGGCCGATCTTGCGTTGCAGAGCCCCGGTGAAGGCGCCCTTTTCATAGCCGAACAACTCGCTTTCCAGCAGGCTTTCGGTAAGCCCGGTGCAGTCCACCACCACCAGCGGTCCACTGGCCCGGGGGCTGCCATCGTGCAGGGCACGGGCGAACAATTCCTTGCCGGTGCCGGACTCGCCCTGCAGCAGCACCGGAATCGGGGCCGGGGCCGCCCGCTGCAGGGCGCTCAAGGCCTCGTTGAAGGCCGGCGAGCGTCCCACCAGGCCCTTCTGCTGGGGCTGCACCGAAGCCACCGCCACTGAACTCAGGCGCTCGACGTAAGCCACCACGGTGCCGGCCTCGCCAATGATCGGCCGCAGTTCCACGTCCACGTGCTCCGGGCCGCGAGGTGTGTGATGGATGTGCAGCATGCGCTCCGGCACCCGACTGTCATGAGCCTTGCGCATCGGGCAATGCTCCCCGGCCTGGTCGCAGGGCACGGCGAACTGGTGGGATACGCGGTAGCACTTGGCGCCCACATGAGGCTTGCCGGCCACGCCGAACTGACGCTGGTAGGCGGTGTTGGCGGCGATGATGTTGTAGTCGGTGTCGAGGACGATGGTCGGTTGCGGATCGTGTTCGAGGTAGGACACCAGGGCAGCCATGGACGGCTGGGCAAGGTCGGTGGCGATCAGGGACATGGGCAACTCCGGGGCAATGGCGGCAGCTTAAAGCACGGCGCGGCTTTCTGCCATGCTCTGCCACCAACTGCCATATCACTGCCAAATACCGCTGGCAGTCGCGTCGAAAAACGCCTGATGGCAGCCTCTGCAACCTTCTACTTCAATGAACAGGTAGCCAATCCGGGCGTCACGGGTTGGCACGTTTATTGACAGTCCAAGGGACGAGCGACAGCGCAGACTGCCCTCACCTTCATTGCCTGGAGTGCCCCATGATCATCAGCGACACGCTGCGTGTAGAAGCCTTTTTCGACCCTCACACCTGGACCATCAGCTACCTGGTGATGGACCAGGCCAGCCGCCGCTGTGCGCTGATCGACAGCGTGCTGGACTACGACCCGAAATCCGGCCGCACCCGCACCGAATCCGCCGACCGCCTGATCAACCGGGTACGCGAGCTGGACGCCCGGGTCGACTGGGTCCTGGAAACCCATGTGCACGCCGACCACCTGTCCGCCGCGGCTTACCTCAAGCAGCAACTGGGGGCTCAGGTGGCCATCGGCAATCAGATCACCCGGGTGCAGAAAGTCTTCGGCGCGCTGTTCAACGAAGCGCCGGCCTTTGCCCGGGACGGCAGCCAGTTCGACGTGCTGCTCGAAGATGGCGCCGAGTTCGCCATCGGCGGCCTCAGCGCCCGGGCACTGCACACCCCGGGACATACCCCGGCCTGCATGACCTACCTGGTGCAGGTGGGCGACGAGTGCGTGGCCTTTGTCGGCGACACCCTGTTCATGCCCGACTACGGCACGGCCCGCTGCGACTTCCCCGGGGCCGATGCTCGGACCCTGTACCGCTCCATCGGCAAGATCCTCGCCCTGCCCCCGCAAACCCGGCTGTTCATGTGCCACGACTACCTGCCCAACGGCCGCGAGCTGCAGTACATGACCACCGTCGCCGAGCAGCGCGCCAACAACATCCACATCCATCAGGGCGTCGACGAAGACAGCTTCGTGAAGATGCGCGAAGCCCGCGACGCCACCCTGGACATGCCGGTGCTGATCCTGCCCTCGGTGCAGGTCAACATGCGCAGCGGGCACTTTCCCGAGCCCGAAGACAACGGCATCAGCTACCTGAAGATCCCCCTCAATACCCTATAACGACTACTCCACACGGAAACCTTGCCATGCGTCCCATCAACCCAGCCCTGCGCGCCGTCGACGGCAGCCACCAGGTGCTGATCGTCGGCGGCGGTGCCGCCGGCATTGCCGTCGCCGCCAGCCTCATGTCCCGCGACCCACACCTGGACGTGGCGATCATCGACCCCGCCGGCAGCCACTACTACCAGCCCGGCTGGACCCTGGTGGGCGCCGGGGTGTTCAGCGCCCAGTCCACCGAACGCAGCATGGCCGCGCTGATGCCCAAGGGCGTCAAGTGGCTGCAGCACGCTGTCAGCCTGTTCGAACCGGACAACAATGCCCTGGTGCTGGATGACGGCCGCGTGCTGGCCTATGACCAACTGGTGGTCTGCCCCGGGCTCAAGCTCGACTGGGCGGCCATCGACGGCCTGCCCGAGGCCCTGGGCAACCACGGCGTGACCTCCAACTACCGCTACGACCTGGCGCCCTACACCTGGCAACTGGTGCAGCAGCTGCAACAGGGCGAGGCGCTGTTCAGCCAGCCACCGATGCCGATCAAATGCGCCGGGGCGCCCCAGAAGGCCATGTACCTGTCCTGCGACCACTGGCGGCGCAACGGCCGCCTGGGACAGATCAAGCCGCGCTTCCTGAATGCCGGCGGCGTGCTGTTCGGCGTGGCGGACTACGTGCCGGCGCTGATGGAATACGTGAAGAAGTACGGCATCGAGCTGGATTTCGGCCACAACCTGGTGGCGGTGAACGGCCCGGCCAAGCGCGCGACCTTCGTCCGCACCCTGGCCGACGGCCGTCAGGAAACCCTGGAGCGCGCCTTCGACCTGCTGCACGTGGTGCCGCCGCAATGCGCCCCGGACTTTATCCGCGCAAGCCCCCTGGCCGACGCTGCCGGTTGGGTCGATGTCGATCCCCACAGCCTGCGCCACAAGCGTTTCGTCAATATCCACGGCCTGGGAGACGCCACCAACACCAGCAATGCCAAGACCGCCGCGGCGGCGCGCAAGCAAGCGCCGGTGGTGGCCAACAACGTGCTGGTGGCCCTCAAGCGCCTGACCCGGCTGGCCCAGTACGACGGCTACGGCTCCTGCCCGCTGACCGTGGAACGGGGCAAGATCGTCCTCGCCGAATTCACCTACGGCGGCAAGCTGGCGCCGAGCTTCCCGCGCTGGCTGCTGGACGGCCGCCAGGCGACCCGTCGCGCCTGGTGGCTGAAGGAACGGATTCTGCCGCCGCTGTACTGGCGCGGCATGCTCAAGGGCCATGAATGGCTGGCACAACCGACCCTGGCCACGGACACCCCGAAGACATGAATGAACACAGTCTCTTGGGCGCTGGGCTGGGGGCGGTCATTGGCGCGATCCTGGCGCTGACTGGCGCCGGCGGCGGCATCCTCGCGGTGCCGCTGCTGGTGTTCGGCCTGGGCCTGAGCATGGTCGAGGCTGCTCCCATCGGCCTGCTGGCGGTGGGTCTGGCCGCCAGCGTCGGCGCAGTGCTGGGCTTGCGCCAGGGCATCGTGCGCTACCGCGCGGCGGGGTTTGTCGCCAGCATTGGCATCCTCATGGCGCCGCTGGGGCTGTGGCTGGCCCACCGCCTGCCCAACCTGCCCCTGGCCCTGCTGTTTTCCCTGGTGCTGCTTTATGCCTGCGGGCGCATCCTGCGCAAGGCCAGCCTGGAATTGAAACAGGGCCAGGTCGCGCCACGCCCGGCGTTCCTGCCTTGTGTGCTCAACCCGGTCCAGGGTCGTTTGCGCTGGACCCTGCCCTGCGCCCGGGCCCTGACCTTCACCGGCATGCTCTCGGGACTGCTTTCGGGGTTGCTCGGCGTCGGCGGCGGCTTCGTGATCATCCCGGCCCTGAGCCGCTACACCAACCTGGACAGCAAGAGCATCGTCGCCACCTCGCTGGCGGTGATTGCCCTGGTGTCCCTGGGCAGCGTGGTCACCGCCAGCCTCAGCGGCGTGATGCACTGGGCCGTGGGTGCGCCCTTTGCCCTGGGCGCGGTGGTGGGCCTGGTGCTGGGCCGCCAGGTGGCCAGCCATCTGGCGGGTCCGCGCCTGCAACAACTGTTCGCCCTCACCGGCATATTGGCCGGGCTGCTGCTGGCGGCTGGCGCCTTGGGCTGGCTATCCCGTTGAACCCCTTCGCCGGCAAGCCGGCTCCTACACCAACATACGCACCGCCACCCGTAGGAGCTGGCTTGCCCGCGAAGGCGTCCTCACCGACGCTGGCGTTGCAAGGGAAAAATAGCGGCGCCACGAGCGGCCTCTTCGCCGGCAAGCCGGCTCCTACGTGGAGAACCACCGGGGAAATATTGGCCTCTGCCGTTCAGAGGCGCAGGTGACGACTATGGCCTGGACTTGCATCCCCCAGGAGCGCGCCATGTCGACAGCCCAATCCCTTGAACAGTGCCTCTGGCGCAAGATCGGCCGCTACGCCTCGCGCATCGGCCGGACCCTGATCCAAAAAGCCCTGTGGCTCTACTACGCCGCGCAACGCCCGCAAACCCCGATCTGGGCCAAGGCCACCATCTACGCGGCCCTGGGTTACTTCATACTGCCAGTGGACATCATCCCGGACCTGATCCCCGGGGCTGGGTACGTGGATGACCTTGGGCTGCTGGCCAGTTCAGTGCTGGCCGTGGCTGCCCACATCAACGCCGAGGTCAAGCAGCAAGCCAGCGCACGCCTGGCGGACTGGTTCGGCAGTGAACCAGACTGAGCAAGGGGCAGACGCAACGGCTGGGGGGCGGTCCTCGGTGCTCACCCGATTCACCAAAGCACTTAAACACGCCCGCACAAACTTGCCGCCAGCTTCATCGCGCCTCCGTGTCCAGGGCATAAAACTCCTGCAGCTTGGCCTGCAGCAGTTTCTTGTCCGGCAGCTGGGTCCGGTACTCGGCGATCAACGCCGGCGACAGTGAACGGTTGAGGGCATATTCCACCACCTCGTCATCCTTGCTGGCACAGAGCAGAACGCCCAGGGCCGGGTTTTCATGGGGTTTGCGCACCTGGCGGTCCAGGGCCTCCAGGTAGAAGTCCAGCTTGCCCAGGTACTCCGGTTCGAAGCGCCCGACCTTGAGTTCAACGGCCACCAGGCAATTCAATCCACGATGGAACAGCAGCAGATCCAGGACGAAATCCCGCCCGCCAACCTGCAGGGGATAGCCAGACGCGACAAAGCAGAAATCTCGGCCCATCTCGATCAGAAAATCCTTGAGCTGGCGCACCAACCCCTGGTGCAGATCGACTTCATCATGCCCCTGGGCCAGGCCGAGAAACTCCACCATGTAGGCATCCTTGAAGACCTTCAGGGCCTCGGGACGGGCCTGCTTCAAGGTTGCCGAGGCATTGGCCGGGCGAGTCAGCGTGCGTTCGAACAGCGCGGATTTGATCTGCCGTTCCAGCTCTCGGGTCGACCACTGCTCCTGAATGGCCATGCGCAGATAAAACTCGCGCTCTTGCGCGCATTTACCTTGCGCAAGAATGATCAGATTCTGGGTCCAGGGTAATTGTGTCAGCACTGCTGACACTTTCTCCTCCCCTCGATAGGCCTCATAGAATTGACGCATGCGGAACAGGTTACGCCGGGTAAACCCCCGCAGCCCCGGCTGCTGCCGCGCCAGGTAATCCGCCAATTGCTGGACCACGCCATCGCCCCATTCCGCCGCCTCTATCTTGCGGCTGATATAGGCCCCGACCTGCCAATACAACTCCACCAGTTCAGTATTCACCGCCCGCACCGCCCGCTGCCGTGCGGCGGTGATCATTAGCGCCACTTCGTTGAATGCCACCTCGGTGGAGGTGACGGCCGCTTCAGCCTCTTGCTTCATGACGAACGCCCGGTTGCCTGGATAAAGGCCTCCATCATCACCCGGCTCACCGTGCCGCTATAGTCGGCCCCGTCTCTTTAGCTTGAGCGAAACGTCCTTGTTTCAGTGACGCAAAAAGCCCCGTCAGCCAGGCATGCACGCAAAGCCATGGGTGCTGGCGACCTGCTTGCCCTTGGCGTCATACAAGCGAACCGACACCTCGGTCCCCAGGCTCGACTCCACCAGTTTGTAATGCTCACCGGCCTTGAAACCGCTGTAGCTGATATGGCCATTGCAGTCTTGTTGATTGGAGTCGCCGACGCTCTCTTCAAACAAGGTCACGTCCAGGCGATGAGCGCCGGGCTTGACCTCAAAATAACGCCCATCGTCGACCGTCTTCCCGTCCACCCGTTCGGCCATCAGGTCGTTGGGCGCCTCTTCCTCCAGGCCAATCCAGGCCTCACTGGGATCGGGCTGGGGCATCGGCCCGGCGCAGGCGCTGAGCAAGCAGGCAAGACCCAGGGCGGGAATCAGCAACAGCGGTTTGAGTCTCATGAAAACGTACCTCGCCAATAACAGAAATGAGTGCGACGCAAGCCCAGGACAATCGGCTGCGTCGATGCCCATCAAGCGTGTCGAGGCCCCGAAGCAAGAACAAATGAATCCACATGAAAGGAAATACAGGCCTTACCTAAAACTTCCTTCACCTGGCTGAAAGCCGCGTGTTAGGTGGGTCGCTGCAGGCTGCCGAGGTTTGCAACCCCACTCCCTCGGAGGTTTTCGGCATGCTCGGGCTGGTCAAGACCGCACTGCTCAAGCCCTACACGTTCATCGTGCTGGCGATATTCATCTGCATCATCGGGCCCCTGGCGGCCCTGCGTACCCCCACCGACGTGTTCCCCGATATCGGCATCCCGGTGGTGGCGGTGGTCTGGCAATACAACGGCCTGTCGCCGGACGCCATGGCCGGGCGGGTGATCTACACCTACGAGCGCTCCCTGAGCACCACGGTCAATGACATCCAGCACATCGAGTCGCAGTCATTGCCGGGCATGGGCATCGTCAAGATCTTCTTCCAGCCCGGGGTCGATATCCGCACCGCCAACGCCCAGGTGACGGCGGTGTCACAAACCGTGCTCAAGCAAATGCCGCCGGGCATCACCCCGCCGCTGATCCTCAACTACAGCGCCTCGACGGTACCGATCCTGCAAATGGCCTTCTCCAGCCCGACCCTGTCGGAGGCGAAGATCCGCGACCTGGTGCAGAACAATATCCGCCTGCCTTTGAGCGCCCTGCCCGGTCTGGCCATGCCCACGCCCATGGGCGGCAAGCAGCGCCAGATCACCCTCGACCTGGACCCGCAAGCCCTGGCCGCCAAAGGCCTGTCGGCGCAAGACGTGGGCAATGCCCTGGCGGCGCAGAACCAGATCATCCCGGTGGGCACCGCCAAGCTCGGCAGCAATGAATACACGGTGCTGCTGAACAACAGCCCGAAGGCCATCGACGAACTCAACGACCTGCCGATCAAGACCGTGAACGGCGCGCTGATCACCATCGGCCAGGTGGCCCACGTGCGCGACGGCTCACCGCCGCAGACCAATATCGTGCGGGTCGACGGACGCCGGGCGGTGCTGATGCCGGCGCTGAAGAACGGCAATATCTCCACCCTGTCCATCGTCGATGGCATCCGCCAGATGCTGCCACGGATCAATGAAACCCTGCCGCCGTCCTTGAAGACCTCGCTGCTGGGTGATGCCTCGGTGTTCGTCAAACAGTCGGTGGGCAGCGTGGCCCAGGAAGGCATCATCGCCGCCCTGCTGACCAGCGCGATGATCCTGCTGTTCCTCGGCAGCTGGCGCTCCACACTGATCATCGCCGCGTCGATTCCCCTGGCGGTGCTCTCGGCCATAGCCCTGCTGGCGCTCAGCGGCCAGACCCTGAATGTGATGACCCTGGGCGGCCTGGCCCTGGCAGTGGGGATCTTGGTGGACGATGCCACCGTGACCATCGAGAACATCAACTGGCACCTGGAACAGGGCAAGGCGGTGAAGGTGGCGATCCTTGACGGCGCCAAGCAGATCGTCGGCCCGGCCTTCGTCTCGCTGCTGTGCATCTGCATCGTCTTCGTGCCGATGTTCCTGTTGCAGGGCATCGCCGGCTACCTGTTCCGGCCCATGGCCCTGGCGGTGATCTTCGCCATGGCCAGCTCGTTCATCCTCTCCCGGACCCTGGTGCCGACCCTGGCGATGTACCTGCTCAAGCCCCATACGCCGGAGGCAGGCCCCGGGCATCACCCGGAAGATGCCTTCATCAACCATCACGAGGGCGAGCAGCACGCCAAGCCGCGCAATGCCCTGGTGCGCGGACTATTGGCCTTTCAACAGGGTTTTGAGGCGCGTTTCTCCACTGTGCGCGACACCTACCACGGCTTGTTGCACCTGGCCCTGGGCCGACGCAAGACCTTCATCCTCGGCTTCCTCGCCTGTGTGCTGGCCTCCTTCGCCCTGCTGCCAAGCCTGGGCCAGGATTTCTTCCCCGCCACCGACGCCGGCGCCCTGGCCCTGCACGTGCGCCTGCCCCTGGGCACGCGGATCGAGGAAAGCGCGGCGGCCTTCGACCGTATCGAAGGGCGCATCCGCGAGGTGATCCCGGCCGAGCAACTGGACAGCATCATCGACAACATCGGCATCCCCCTGAGCGGCATCGACATGGCCTACAGCAACAGCGGCACCATCGGGCCCCAGGACGGCGACATCCAGATCACCCTCAAGCCCGGCCACGCCCCCAGCGCCGACCTGGAGAAACAGCTGCGCGAAGCCCTGCCGGAAAGCTTCCCCGGCAGCCAGTTCGCCTTCCTGCCGGCGGACATCAGCAGCCAGATCCTCAACTTCGGCGCCCCGGCCCCGCTGGACGTGAAAATCTCCGGGCCCGATGACGCGGCCAACCGCGCCTACGCCCTGGAACTGCAACGGCGCCTGCAACATGTGCCGGGCATTGCCGACCTGCGGATCCAGCAGTCCACCGGCTACCCGTCACTGCAGGTCAAGGTCGACCGCCTGCGGGCCAACGGCCTGGGGATCACCGAGCGTGACGTGACCAACAGCATGGTGGCGTCCTTGGCCGGCAGCTCCCAGGTGGCGCCGACCTTCTGGCTCAACCCGAAGAACGGCGTGTCCTATTCCATCGTCGCGGCCACCCCGCAGTACCGCCTGGACAGCCTGCCGGCCCTGGAAGCGCTGCCGGTGACAGGCAGCAACGGCCAGTCGCAGATCCTCGGTGGCCTGGCGGACATCTCCCGGGTCGAGAGCCCGGCGGTGGTCAGCCACTACAACATCCAGCCCACCCTGGACCTGTACGCCAACGTGCAAGGCCGCGACCTCGGCGCCGTGGCCCACGACATGCAAAAGGTCTTGGACGACGCCGCAGCCCTGCGGCCCAAGGGCGCCACGGTCAGCCTGCACGGGCAGATCGACGCCCTGCACGAAGCCTTCAGCGGCCTGAGCCTGGGCCTGCTGGGGGCGGTGGTGCTGATCTACCTGCTGATCGTGGTCAACTTCCAATCCTGGGTCGATCCGTTCGTGATCATCACCGCGCTGCCAGCGGCCCTGGCCGGGATCGTCTGGATGCTGTTCTTGAGCGGCACCTCGCTGTCGGTGCCGGCGCTGACCGGGGCCATCCTGTGCATGGGGGTGGCCACCGCCAACTCGATCCTGGTGGTGAGTTTTTGCCGCGAGCGCCTGGCAGAACACGGCGATGCCCTCAAGGCCGCTCTGGAAGCCGGCTACACGCGCTTTCGCCCGGTGTGCATGACCGCCCTGGCGATGATCATCGGCATGCTGCCCCTGGCCCTGTCCGAAGAACAGAACGCGCCCCTGGGCCGTGCGGTGATCGGCGGGCTGCTCCTCGCCACCGTGGCCACCCTGATCTTTGTTCCCGTGGTCTTCAGCCTGGTCCACGGTCGCCCTCCCCAATCCGCTGTTGCTGGAGAAAACACCCATGTCGCCTGATCACACCCCTTCGCGCAAACGCCTGATGCTGCTGGGCATCGGTGGCTTGAGCCTGGCTGCCCTACTGGTGGCCAGCGGCCTGGCGGCGCGTACCCGGCATGAACAGGCCGTCGCCGCCTGGACCGAAACCGCCGCCGTGCCCCAAGTGCTGGTGTTCCAGCCGCAGCCCAACGTACTGGGCGACACCCTGCGCCTGCCGGCGCACCTGGAAGCCTGGAGCAAGGCGCCGATCCATGCCCGGGTCAGCGGCTACCTCAAGGACTGGACCCAGGACATCGGCGCCAAGGTGGTCGCCGGGCAAGTGCTGGCCCATATCGACAGCCCCGACCTGGACCAGCAAGTGGCCCAGGCCCGGGCACGGGTGGTCCAGCAACAGGCCAATGCACGGCTGGCCCAGACCACCGCCGAACGCTGGCAGCACCTCTTGGCCAGCCACTCGGTATCGCGCCAGGAAGCCGATGAAAAAAGCTCCAACGCCGCTGCGGCCAAGGCCAATGCCGAGGCAGCCGCTGCCGACTATGCACGGCTCTCGGCGCTGGAAGACTACAAGACCATTCGCGCGCCGTTTGCCGGCACCCTCACCGCGCGCCACACCGACATCGGCCAGTTGATCAAGGCCGACAACGACAGCGACCCGGAGCTGTTCGACCTGGCGGACACCCACAAGCTGCGGCTTTACGTGCCGATTCCGCAGAACTACGCCAGCGTCATCCGCCCCGGCCTGGTGGCGCAGCTGACTGTGCCCGAGCACCCTGGTCAGCACTTCAGCGCGCAACTGGTGGGCGACTCCACCGCCATCGACCCGCGCTCCGGCACCCTGCTGGCGCAGTTCGTCGCCGCCAACCCCGACGGCGCGCTGATGCCCGGCGACTACGCCGAAGCCACACTGGCAATTCCCGCCGACACCCACGGTGTGAGCATCCCCGCCAGCGCCCTGATTTTCCGTGCCCAGGGCACCCAAGTGGCGGTGATCGACCGTGCAAAACGCGTGCACCTGCTCAGCATCCATATCGGCCTCGACCTGGGCGAACGGCTGGTGATCGACCAGGGCCTGCACACCACCGATCACGTCATCGACAACCCGCCGGACGCCCTGCGCGAAGGCGACCTTGTGCAACTGGCGGACGCCGGAGGTGAGCATGCGCCCAAGGCTTAAGCCCCTCGCCGCCTTGCTGTTGCTGGCCCTGCACGGCTGCTCCCTGGCGCCCCACTACCAAGTGCCGCCCATCGACCTGCCGGCGCAGTATCGCGAACAGAGCAGCGATGGCCCCTGGCACCCGGCCGCCACGCCCCAGATGATCGCCGAGCAATGGTGGCTGCTGTACCAGGACCCGCGTCTCAACGACCTGCAACAGCGCCTGCTCCAGGCCAACCCGGACCTCGCGGCGGCCCTGGCCCACTACGACGCTGCCCAGGCTTACGCCAGCCAGTTGCATGCCGGGCTATTCCCGCAGATCAGTGCCAGCGCCCAGCCGTTGCGCCAGCGTCAGTCGGACAGCCGCCCCCTGCGCGGCAGCACGCAACCGTCGATCTACAACAGCAACACCGCCGGTTTTGCCCTGGGCTTGGACCTCGACCTCTGGGGGCGGATCCGCAATCAGGCGGCGGCCGGTGATGCCCAGGCACAGGCTTCCGGCGACGACCTGGCGGCGGCGCGCCTGAGCCTGCAAAAGCAACTGGCGAGCCTGTATGTGCAACTCAATGGCCTGGACGCCCAGCGCCGAATCTTGAGCCGCTCCCTGGAGGATTACGGCCAAGCGCTGCAACTGACCCGCGACCGTTATCAAGGGCAGATCGCCTCGCAACTGGACCTGACCCGGGCCCAAAGCCAACTGGCCAGCGCCGAAGCGGAACTGGACGAAGTGCGCGCCCAACGCACCCTCACCGAACACGCCATTGGCGAACTGGTGGGGGCGCCGGCCAGCCAGTTCAGCCTGGCGCCCTCGACGCAACTGCTGAGCCTGCCGGGCATTCCCCAGCAACTGCCCAGCACCCTGCTGCAGCGCCGGCCGGACATTGCCGCCGCCGAACGCCGGGTGTACGCCGCCAATGCCGGCATCGGCATCGCCCGCGCGGCCTGGTATCCGGATTTCAGCCTGACCGGGATGCTCGGTGGGCAGACCCAGGGCGTGGGCAATCTGCTGGCGGCGGGTAATCGCTATTGGGCCTTGGGGCCGTTGGTGAACCTGCCGATTTTTGATGGCGGGCGGCTGAGCGCCAATGAGCGCCAGGCCCATGCCGAGTTCGAAGAAGCTGCCGCCCATTACCGTGGGCAGGTGCTGAGGGCGGTGCGGGAGGTGGAAGACAACCTGGGGCAACTGCGGGATTTGCGCCAGGAGGCGCTGGATCAGCAAGCGGCGGTGAATGCGGCGCTGCATACCCAGACCTTGGCCATGAACAGCTATCAGGCCGGGGCGGTGAGTTATCTGGATGTGGTGACGGCGCAGAACGCGGCCTTGCAGGCGCAACGGGGGTTGCAGGCGGTGCAGACCAGGGAGTTGCAGGCGAGTGTGGGGTTGGTGGTGGCGTTGGGTGGAGGAGAGTCAGCGTCAAGTTTGTAGCGGCAAGCGGCAAGCTAAAAGCGTGAGGTTTGCCGCCTCGCCCTATGCGTCGCCAACCGTTGCTGATAGCGTTGAGCGCCAAAAAGTAGTTATCATACCCACCACCACGACAGGCAGTTGAAAGCGATGTGAACAGCAGGCAACTCATTGCCCAGATCGAAGCAGATGGTTGGTATCTGGTCAGGGTCAAGGGCAGTCACCACCACTTCAAACACCCAACCAAGCCAGGCCTGGTCACCATTCCCCATCCCAAAAAAGATCTACTGGCCAAAACGGTAAGCAGCATATTGAAACAAGCCCGGCTCTAACCACCCAGGCTCGACGCTCCCAGGTCCGAAGGAGGATCAGTCCATGCTCTATCCCATTGCCATTCTCCCCGGTGACGACCAACACGCCTGGGGTGTGGAAGTACCCGATATTCCTGGCTGCTTCTCCGCCGGTGACGACCTCGACGACGCCATGGCCATGGCCCGCGAAGCCATCGAAGGCCACCTGGAATTACTGGCCGAAGAAGGAGCAGCCATCCCCACCGCGCGCACAGTGACCCTCCACGCCGCCAATCCCCAGTATCAAGGCTGCACTTGGGCCGTGATTGATATCGACATCACTCGCTACATGGGCAAGGCGGAAAAACTCAACATCACGCTGCCGGGCTATTTGCTGAATCGAATTGATGAATATGTGAAACATCATCCGGAACAGAAAAGCCGATCGGGCTTTTTGGCTCAGGCTGCGTTGAGGGTCTTGCAGGGCGTTTGAGGGTTTTGATTGAAAGGGTGAGGGTTCAGGCTTTGGCTTTGCTCTCCCGTCAGGAGACCGGAGCGAGGCGCCGGATGCTGGGGCAGGAGCCTTTTGGTTATTCTGGGCTGGACCGGCATTCCGGCTTTGCCAAAGTGATTCGCTCTTACCGCGAGTTCTGGGTACATATCCTTTGCTGCGGTTACGGCCGCTTAGGGTTTCGCCCTTACGGCGACTCACTTTGGAAAAGCCCCAAAGTAAGCAAAGGGCTCCTGCCCCTCCACTCGGTGCCTCGCCTAGGCTCGGCATGCCCTCACTCCGGCATTGATCCGTGGGCCGCCGCACTGGGCCATCCCTGGCCCAGTGCGGCTAACCCGGCGTCCTGCCGGGTTACCCACGGATCAATGCCTGCGTTCGGCCATCGTGTCTAAAGGGGCAGGAAGATCAAAAGCAAGATCAAAAGCAAAGGCAAAATCTGACGGCGGCCTGCCGGCCGGCCTGGAGATTGATCGGTGTGCACCGCCCCCCTGTAGGAGCTGGCTTGCCAGCGAAGGCGTCCGCCAGGGCGACGCATGTCTTGCGGGCCTCTTCGCCGGCAAGCCGGCTCCTACGGAAGCGCGTACAACGCGCTTGGGCTTTTGATCTTGCTTTTGCTTTTGCTTTTGATCTTCCTGCCCCTTCAGGAGGCCGAGCGTAGGCATTGCGCAGGGGGCAGCTCGGCATGGATGCCGAGCTAGCCGCCATCAGGCCATGGATGGCCTGTGGCGGCGTGCCCCCGGAGCAATGCCGGAGCGAGGGAACGCCGAGCCTAGGCGAGGCGCCGGATGCGGGGGCAGGAGCCCTTTGGTTACTTTGGGGCTTTTCCAAAGTGAGTCGCCGTAAGGGCGAAACCGCCAGCCGCAACACCCGCAGCAATGGATATGTACTCCATCAAAACCAGCCACCAACAGTCGACACAACCACTCAAACATCACCTTCAATGCCCAATTGCACCGCTCTGGCATCCCCCCTATAGTTCGCCCACGCGGCAAAATCCGCGAGCGACCTTGGCCGGTCGAATATAGGAACGCATCCACTTTCAAACATTCTGGCAGTCGCTTTTGTTCCCGCGATCAGGAGTTACGACGGTGCTGCGCGGGACACCTCAGGGTGTGCTGTTGCCCTTTCCTCGGCCAACCTGCTCGCGTACCACTGCCCCAGCTCTTTCGGTCGACAACCAAGGTGATTGCTCTATGAGCAGGAGCCATACCTATGACTGACCATCACCTCCCCCGCTTTACCCCCATCGACACCCACGACACCGAACACCCGGTGTTCTACCTCGATACCGAAGCCCCCTTGAGCGACCTGGCCAGCAGCGCCGCCCACCGTTTCACCGTGGTTCGCGACCTGATGGACAGCCTGTCCACCCTGAAACTGAAAGACATCAGCGATTGCGACCTGACCCGCATCACCCGCGGCGTGCATCTGCTGACACGAGAAGGCTGCGCGGTGCTGGAAGTGATTCAGTGGAGGGTTGCGTAGGAGCCGGCTTGCCGGCGAAGGCGGTCTTACGGGCCTCTTCGCTGGCAAGCCAGCGCCTACAAAAGCCGGCGCACCTGCAAACGATCAGATGTGGCAACTGCTCAAGCCATTCTTCTCCAGGTAACGCTGGTGCGCTTCATCCGCCAGGTCGAAGCGGCCCAGGGGCACGATCACCGTGGCCACGGGTTTGTTGAGGCGTCCGGAGTCTTGCAGGGCGGTCTTGGCCGCCCTCGCCTGTTCGGCTTGCGCGGCGTTGGTGTGGAAGATCGCCGAGCGATATTTCACCCCGCCATGTTCGCCCTGGCGGTCCACCGACGTCGGATCGTGCAGGTCCCAGAAGTGTTCGATCAGGCGGGTATACGCCAGCACCTGCGGGTCGAAATCCACCTGCACCACTTCTATCTGCAAGGCTTCATCCGCCGCTTCCACGGCGTAGCCGACGCGGCTGTCCACGACCCCCGGCAGCGCCCGGAACGCGGCTTCCGCGCCCCAGAAACAACCGGCGCCGAAGGTCGCCTGTTCGAGGCTATTCACCGGCGCCCCGCTCATTGCGCCACTCCCACTTTCTCACCGCTGGCACCCAGCCAGCCATCAACGATCTGCGGATGCGCCGCGACCCATTCCTTGGCCGCCTGCGCCGCCGGTTGCTGTTCCTTTTCGATCTTGAGGATCAGGTCATTCAAAGCCTGGGGTTCGATGCTGAAGTTCTCCAGGAACGCGGCGATCCGTGGTGCGCGTTTTTGCAGGGCGCTGGAGGCCAGGACATAGACCCGTGCATCCGGGTAGGCGCAGGTGATCTTGCTCTTGCTCAGCCAATCGGCATCCACCGTCGGGCTGATGAATTTCCAGCAGCCATCGGCCTTGTACAGCGGGTCGCCCTTCTTGTTGTCCTGGGCGTAGCCGTCGAATGCCGGTTCATCCAGGCGGCGCAGGTCGAAGGCGGAGAAGATCCAGTCCGGGGTGTAGGCGTAGAACACCACGCCGCGCTGGGCTTTGTAGGCCGCGGCGAGCTTGGCGTAGGTCACCGAGGCTTCGGTGGACACAGACTCGAATTTGTCGGCAAAGCCGAAGTCCTTGGCCTTGATTTCGCCGATGTAGGTCGACTCCCAGCCCGCCGGACCCACCAGCAGCTGCGCCTTGCCGCCGCCCAGGGGTTCGAAGAGTTTCGCCACCTCGGGCTTTTGCAGGTCGTAGACCGATTTCACCCCGTATTTGTCTTGCAGGTAGCCGGGAATGTAGAAGCCCTGCACCCCCAGGTACGGCTGCTTGTTGGGCACCAGGGAACGGGTACCGCCGGTGACGTATTTGGCCCAGGCGGCGGACTGGTTGGGCAGCCAGATGTCGGTCAGTACGTCCACCGAACCGTCGCCCTTGGCAGCGGCGGCGAACAGCACCGGCACGTCACCGGCCAGGTAGGAAACGTCGCCGTCGAGGCGGCTTTTGATCACTTCGCCGAGGATGTTCTGGATGGCGATGGCGCCGGTCCAGTTCTGTTCGCCAATGACGATCTTGTCCTTAGCCAGCACCGGCAGGGACAAACCCAACAGCAGCGCGGCGGCGCCAAGGGTACGGGTAAACGACTTGTTCAAGGGACACCTCATGATTGATGCAAAGTGCGATCCCACTGGCGCAGGGTCGCTTGAATGATTCGATCGGGAATCAGCGCGCAGAACACGATCGCGGCGCCGGCCAACATGCCCTCGCCGCCCTTGATGTTGCGCAGCGCGGTCATCACGTCGTAGCCCAGGCCACCGGCGCCGATCAGCGCCGCCACTACCACCATCGACAGGCTCATCACCAGGGTCTGGTTGATCCCCAGCAGCAGTGAGCCGGCGGCCAGGGGCAGTTCGACCTTGGTCAGGATCTGCCACGGCGTGGCGCCGTGGGCCAGGGCTGCTTCGACAGCGGTCTTGGGCACTTCCTGAATCCCCAGGGCAGTGAGGCGGATCATCGGCGCCAGGGCGAAGATCACCGTGGCGATCACCGCCGGGGTCTTGCCCACCGAGAAGAACGCCACTGCCGGAATCAGGTACACGAAGGTCGGCAGGGTCTGCATCACGTCCAGCAGCGGGGTGATCAGGCGCCGGGCCAGGGCGCGCTTGGCCAGGAGGATGCCGGCGGGCACGCCGATCAGCAGCGAGATCAGCACCGAGGAGCCCACCAGAGCCAGGGTGGCGATGGTCCGCTCCCAGAAGCCGAACAGACCGATGTAGAGCAAGGCGGCGGCGCTGGTCAGGGCCAGGGCGACGCCGGCGCTGCGCCAGGCCAGCAGGACCAGGGCCAGGGCCGGCACTGGCCAGGGCAACCAGCCCAGCAGGTTTTCGATGCTTTCGATCACCGTGCGCACGGCGACTATCACGCCGACGAAGGTGCTTTCAAAGGTGACCTGGGACCAGCCGATCAACTGGTCGATGGCCGCCGCGGTGCCCAGCAGCACTTGGCGGTCGGCGGGAAATTGCAGCCAGGGGCCAGAGGCATCGGCGGCCAGTACCCGCCACAACACCAGGGCCTGGGACAGCAGCAACACCAACCACGGCAAGCGCCAGTCGGAACGGCCCAGGCGGCTGGGACGGCGGGCCAGGGTCAGGCTCAACAGACGGCTGAACAGCAAGCCGATGATCGCCAAGGCGGCCCAGGCGAAACTGGCCGTGGCCAGCCCCTGACCCAAGGCTGCAGCAGCGCCCAGTTCCAGGGCAAAGCCCAGCCAGTACAGGCTACCGCGACCGCTGGCGGCCAGGGCCGCCGGCCCCAACAGCAGGGCCTGGGCAAAGGACAATCCGGGGCTGACCGGAGCCGGTGCAGCCACAGCTTTGCTCGGCGCAATCGCGGCCACCACGGGCGTGCCGCTGCGGGCGCCGTGCTCCTGGAAGAAATCCGCGACTTCGGCATCCGCTGGCTGTTCCAGCAGTTCCTCGGGCGTGCCCAGTTGAATCAGCTGGCCGTGGCGCAATACGGCAATGCGGTCCGCCAGGCGCAGGGCTTCGGCCGGGTCGTGGGTCACCAGTAAGGTGGTGATGCCGCGCTCGCGCACCACCCGCAGAAAGTGGCTTTGCAGGTCGCGGCGAATAGTCGGGTCCAGGGCGCTGAAGGGTTCGTCCATCAGCAGAATGTCCGGCTCGCTGACCAGGGCCCGGGCCAGCCCGACCCGCTGCTGCATGCCGCCGGACAGTTCATGGGGATAGTGATCGCCCCAGCCGTCCAGGCCCATGGCGTGTAACTGCAGATCCGCCGCGGCATGGCGCAGGGCCTCGGGTTCGCCGCGCAGTTCCAGGGGCAAGGCGACGTTGTCGCGCACGCTGCGATGGGGCAACAGACCGAAGTGCTGAAAGACCATGCCGATGCGCCGGGAACGCAGGGTGCGCAGCTCCTGAGCCGAGAGTCGGCTGATAGCTTGGCCGTCGATCAGCACCTCGCCGCTGCTGGGCTCGATCAACCGGTTGATATGCCGCAGCAAGGTGGACTTGCCGCTGCCGGAGGTACCCATCAGGCACAGCACCTCGCCACGGCGTACCTGGAGGCTGACCTGCTGTACCGCAGGCGGAGCGGACGGGCCACGGCGGCGGCCGTAAGTCTTGGTCAAGTGACGCAGCTCCAGCACCACGTCGGCGTGGTTCGCTGGAGTGGCGGCCGGGGCCGGGACGGCGAAGGCCTGTTGGGGGTGAACGGCAGACACGGGAACTCCTGACGCCGGGCGCGGGATGGCGTAGCCGGCGGTGAACAAGAAAAAAGGGGGGGGACCTGTTCGCCGGCAAGCCGGCTCCTACAGGCGAAAGCGATCTAACGGTCACTTACAACGATTTGGGGCTCCACAACTGCACGGCCCGGGCATCCACCGGTTTGGGCAATAGCTTTTCCTGGTAGAAGGCATCGGCGATTTTCTGCTGCTCGCCCAAGGCTTCCGGCTTCACCACTTCCACCTGGTAGGTGCGGCGGCTGTTGGCCAGTTCCACGGTCGGCACGTCCAGGTTGCCCCACAGCGGGCCCAGCAGTTTTGCCGCCTCGGCCGGGTGCGCCTTGACCCAGGCGCCGGTCTTCTGCAACTCGGCGAACACTTGCTTCAGCACCTCGGGATGGGCCTTGGCGTAATCGTTGGAAGCCAGGTAGTAACGGCGATAACTGGCCAGCCCCTGGCCGTCATGCAACACCCGCGCGCCCTGCTGGCGTTCGGCGCTGGCAACGAAGGGTTCCCAGGTGACCCAGGCATCGACCTTGGCGGTTTCCAGAGCCGCGCGACCGTCGGCCGGGGTCAGGTACACCGGCTGGATATCGGCAAAGCTCAGCCCGGCTTGGCGCAAGGCGGCGATCAGCAGGTAATGGCTGCCGGCGGCCTTGGTCACGGCAACGCGCTTGCCCTTGAGGTCAGCCAGGGATTTGAGCGGCGAATCCTTGGGGATGACGATGGACTGGGCCGCAGGCGATGGGGTTTCCGTGGCGAAATAGGTCAGCTTGGCCCCGGCCGCCTGGGCGAAGACCGGCACCGTGTCGGCGACATCGGCGCTGATGTCGACGTTGCCCACGTTCAGCGATTCCGCCAGCGGCAGGCCACTGGTGAATTCGTGCCAGGTGATGTTGACGCCCTGCCCCGCCAGTTGTTTTTCCAGGGTGCCCTGAGCCTTGAGCAGCGCCAGCAGGGTCGAGGATTTCTGGTAGCCGATACGCAGGTTGGTGTCGGCCTGGGCATTGAGGGCCATGCCCAGCGCCAGACCGGCCAGGGCGGTGATCGACAAGCTACGACGCAAAGCAAAGGGCAGGCGCATGGGGGCGGACCTTCTCGGAGACAGGAAAGTCGCTAAAAGCTAATCGATCTAACAAATCGAAAATAAATACTTTTTAGGAATTAGCTTAGGTTCGTGCATCTACGCGCTGCTAACGGCCGCAGGGCGCGGAACCGCCGAACTGGGTTTGCCGCAGGCAGAAGTAGCCGTTTTTCTTCAGGGTCAGAGGAGCCACCGTGCAAGGCAGCACAGCCTGATTGACCTCGATTGACACCCGTTCGCCCTGCAACTGGCGAGCGTCAAGCCTTATCTGGCAGGAGCCCACCTGGTTACGGGACAGGTACTCGACATTGTCGATCACCTGGTTATCCAGCTTCAGCACCAGGGGATTCTGAGCAGACGAAGAACACGCCGTCAGGCTTGGGTGGCTGGCCTTGATGTCCAGGTGGTTGTCATCGCCGGTGGCCGCGGGGACCAGAGGAATGAACAGCAGCGACATCAGGTGGTGGGACGGCGCGGAGGTCACCGTTACATAGAGCGGTTCGGGCCCGCAGGCCAGCTTGAACGAGGTGCCCTGGTCATACTGGCCGGTGCTGGCGTCCTGCCAACCGCCGAGGCGGTCAGCCTTCCAATCGTGACCCCATTTGTAATCGATACAGCCACCCAGGCTCAGAGCCAGGGCCAGACAAAGCGCCATCCTGTGCATATTCGGCATCCCGTGCGAAAAGTTCGCCAGTGTACGCCAGCCAAGCGCCTGACGATGCCCCATGCAGGAGCTGGCTTGCCAGCGAAGGCGCCGGCACTGGCGATGCATGTCTTGCGGGCCTCTTCGCCGGCAAGCCGGCTCCTACGGGAATGGCGGTGTGGGCGGATTCGTAAAACACCATAAGCCCCGTGTAGGAGCTGGCTTGCCAGCGAAAGCGTCGGCAGCATCGCTGCAAATCTTACGGGCTCTTTCGCCGGCAAGCCGGCTCCTACGGTTGGCGGTGGGCGATGGATTGGGAGGCGGCGAGCATGGCGCGCAGCAGCACGGCGCAGCCGGCGGCCAGGTCGTCGGGGTCGGCGTTTTCAATTTCGTTGTGGCTGATGCCACCTTCGCAGGGCACGAAGATCATCCCAGCCGGGCCCAGCTCGGCGACGAAGATCGCGTCGTGCCCCGCGCCGCTGACGATGTCCATATGGGACAGGCCCAGCCCCTGGGCGGCACCGCGCACGGCGTCGACACAGACGGGGTCGAAATACAGCGGCGGGAAGTCCGCGGTGGGGGTCAGTTCGAAGCTCAGGCCGTGCTCTTGGCAGGTGTTGTCGATCACCTGGCGCACTTCGGCAATCATCGAATCCAGGCGCGCCGGCTCCAGGTGGCGGAAGTCCAGGGTCATGCGCACCTCTCCCGGAATCACGTTGCGCGAACCCGGGTAGGCTTGCAGGCAGCCGACGGTGCCGCAGGCGTGAGGCTGGTGACCGAGTGCGGCGCGGTTGACCGCCGCCACCACGGCCGCAGCGCCCACCAGGGCGTCCTTGCGCAGGTGCATGGGGGTCGGGCCGGCATGGGCTTCGACACCCCGCAGCTTGAGGTCGAACCATTTCTGCCCCAGAGCGCCGAGGACAATGCCAATGGTCTTGCGCTCGTCTTCAAGAATCGGCCCCTGCTCGATATGCGCCTCGAAGTAGGCACCCACGGGATGCCCGCTGACCGGGCGCGTGCCGGCGTAGCCGATGGCGTTCAGGGCCGCGCCGACGCTGATGCCATCGACGTCGGTCTTGGCCAGGGTGTCTTGCAGGGTGAACTTCTCGGCGAACACCCCGGAGCCCATCATGCACGGCGGGAAGCGCGAACCTTCTTCGTTGGTCCACACCACCACTTCCAGGGGCGCTTCGGTTTCCAGCTTGAGGTCGTTGAGGGTGCGCAGCACTTCCACCCCGGCCAGCACGCCGAAGCAGCCGTCGAACTTGCCGCCGGTGGGCTGGGTGTCGATATGGCTGCCGGTCATCACCGGTGGCAACTGCGGATTGCGCCCGGGGCGGCGGGCGAAGATGTTGCCGATGCCGTCCACGGTGACGGTGCAACCGGCCTCCTCGCACCACTTCACGAACAGATCCCGGGCCTGGCGATCGAGGTCGGTCAGGGCCAGACGGCAGACCCCGCCCTTGACCGTGGCGCCGAGCTTGGCCAGTTCCATGAGCGACTGCCACAGGCGGTCGCGGTTGATGTGCTGATGGCTGGATTGCAGAACCTCGACGGCAGCGTTCATGGTGATCTCCTCAGGCGTTTCTTCTGATTTTGTCGGGGGATGCATGACGCAATCTCCCGGGATAACGGCCTGGCAACAATAGGTAGGAGCAGGCCGGATGGTGTTCCGCTTGCCGGCGAAGGGGCCCGCAAGATGTGCGTCGCCCGTGCCGACGCCTTCGCTGGCAAGCCAGCTCCTACAAAAAACCGCGCGTATGTGGTGAGCACGTGAGCGCTGGCTGGGTGTTCATGCTGGGGTCTTGGCGGTCGCCACCTGGGGGCTGCGCCAAGTGCACAGGCCGTAGTAGATCAGCCCGCCCAGGGCCGAACCGGTGAACCAGCCGTAGCTGTAGAACCAGTTGAAGGCGCTGCTGCCCAGGGACATCAGGGTCAGCGCCACCGGCACGCCGAAGGCGATGAAGCCGTGCCAGTTCCACGCCGGATAAACGTCGTCGCGGTACAGGCCGGCCAGGTCCAGGCGCTGTTGCCTGATGATGAAGTAGTCCACCACCATGATCCCGGCAATCGGCCCCAGCAGGCTGGAGTAGCCCAGCAGCCAGTTGGAATACACGGTCTCCAGGCTGACGTCGGAAATCAGCAGGTCGAGCTTTTTCAGCAACTCGTGGCCCATCAGCACCAGCCCCACCAGGCCGGTAAGGATCACCGCCGTGGTACGGCCGATCAGCTTCGGCGCCAGGTTCTGGAAGTCGTTGGTGGGCGAGACGATGTTGGCTGCGGTGTTGGTGGACAAGGTGGCGATGATGATCAGCGCCATGGCCAGGGCCACCCAGCCCGGGCTCTGGATATGGCCGATCAGGCTCACCGGGTCGGAGACGGTGACCCCCACCAGTTTCACCGAGGCGGCGGTCATCACCACTCCCAGGGCGGCGAACAGGAACATGGTCAGCGGCAAGCCGAAGATCTGCCCGAGGATCTGGTCCTTCTGGCTTTTCGCGTAGCGGCTGAAGTCGGGAATGTTCAGCGACAAGGTGGCCCAGAAGCCCACCATCGCCGTCAGCCCGGCCATGAAGTAACCGGTGACGCTGGCGCCCTCGGGACGCTTGGGCGGGATCGCCAGCAACTCGCTCAGGGACACGCTGGGCAAGGCCCACACCAGCAGCCCGATGCCCACCGCCACCAGCAGCGGCGCGGACAATGTTTCCAGCCACTTGATCGACTCGGCGCCGCGCAGCACTACCCACAGGTTGAGGGTCCAGAAGATCATGAAGCCGATCACCTCACCGGTGCCGCCCAGGGCCTTCCAGCCCTCGAAGATCGAGCCCAGGAACAGGTGGATCGCCAGCCCGCCGAACATCGTCTGGATGCCGAACCAGCCGCAGGCCACCAGGGCGCGGACCAGGCAGGGCACATTGGAGCCGATGATGCCGAACGACGAGCGCAACAGCACCGGGAACGGAATGCCGTACTTGGTACCGGCAAAGGCGTTGAGGGTCAGGGGAATCAGCACCACGATATTGGCCAGCAGGATCGCCAGCAGCGCCTCGCCGACGCTGAGGCCGAAGTAGGCGGTGAGCACCCCGCCCAGGGTGTAGGTGGGCACACAGATCGACATGCCGATCCACAGTGCGGTGATGTGCCATTTGTTCCAGGTGCGTTCCTGGACCTTGGTCGGTGCAATGTCATGGTTGTAACGGGGGCTGTCGAGCACGTCGCTGCCGGCGTCCAGCTCGTACAAGCCTGCGCGCTCGGTCACCTGGGATCTGATCTGTTGCATGGCCGCTCCACTGTTGTTCTGATTATTTTGCTCATCAGGCCGGCGCACCCAGGAACAGCGCGCCGGACGATGGCCGGAGAACTTACGACTTCCACCCTCCTGGCCAGCGATCTGCGGCGGCACTCAATAAAGATGCCAACAACTGCCGAACTCGCTACTGCACAGTGTGCGAAATCCATGTAAACAACTGATGCCACTCAGTTTTATTCAATTAACTTTGAAGTCCTCGGTTAGTTGCCAATTCACTCAGGCCGGGTGTTTGGCAAGTTGTCCATTCGGTCAGGACCCAAAGCAGTGCACGGTTATTTTCCTGGTTATCTATTGGTCTTCGCAGCGCCTCCTCAAGCAGCTGATTTGACATAGGAAATCTCGACTATTTTTCGATCCTGTCAAGTGCGTCAAAATGGTGAGGCGCTGCACCATTTTGCGAATTTCTATTTTTAATCGTTATATTTCAATAACTTATCTTTGGTATAAGCTTATAAAAAATATTCTTGCTGTTTCTTTGAAGTGCGACTAGCTTCTAATCCTGTCACCGCTGACAGGATTGTTTAAGTTGTCAGCGCGTTCAATAAAAAAGTTAGAACCGGCACAAGTCGGTCATGCCTGCGAGGAACTCGGAATGTCTCTGTTGATCCGTGGCGCCACCGTTATTACCCATGATGAAAGTTATAAGGCCGATGTACTCTGCGCAGCGGGTGTGATTCGCGCCATCGGCAACAATCTGGATATTCCCGCGGGCTGCGAAGTGCTCGATGGCAGCGGCCAATACTTGATGCCCGGCGGCATCGACCCCCATACCCACATGCAACTGCCCTTCATGGGCACCGTGGCCAGCGAAGACTTTTTCAGCGGCACGGCGGCGGGTCTGGCGGGGGGTACCACCTCAATCATCGACTTCGTCATTCCCAACCCCCAGCAGTCGTTGCTGGAAGCCTTCCACCAGTGGCGCGGCTGGGCGGAAAAATCCGCCAGCGACTACGGTTTCCACGTGGCCATCACCTGGTGGAGCGAGCAGGTGCGCGAGGAAATGGCCGAGCTGGTGCAGCACCACGGCATCAACAGCTTCAAGCATTTCATGGCCTACAAGAACGCCATCATGGCCGCCGACGACACCCTGGTGGCGAGCTTTGAGCGCTGCCTGGAACTGGGCGCGGTGCCCACGGTGCATGCGGAAAACGGCGAGCTGGTGTATCACCTGCAACGCAAGCTGTTGGCCCAGGGCATCACCGGCCCCGAAGCCCACCCGCTGTCGCGGCCTTCGCAAGTGGAAGGCGAAGCCGCCAGCCGGGCGATCCGCATCGCCGAAACCCTGGGCACACCGCTGTACCTGGTGCACGTGTCGACCCAGGAAGCCCTGGACGAAATCAGCTACGCCCGGGGCAAGGGCCAACCGGTGTATGGCGAGGTCCTGGCCGGGCACCTGCTGCTGGACGACAGCGTCTACCGCGACCCGGACTGGCAGACCGCCGCCGGCTACGTGATGAGCCCGCCCTTCCGCCCTCGCGGCCATCAGGAAGCACTGTGGCGTGGCCTGCAATCGGGCAACCTGCACACCACCGCCACCGACCACTGCTGCTTCTGCGCCGAACAGAAAGCCGCCGGCCGCGACGACTTCAGCAAGATCCCCAACGGCACCGCCGGTATCGAAGACCGCATGGCGGTGCTCTGGGATGAAGGGGTCAATAGCGGACGCCTGTCGATGCAGGCGTTCGTCGCCCTGACCTCCACCAACACCGCGAAGATCTTCAACCTCTACCCGCGCAAGGGCGCGATCCGCGTCGGCGCCGATGCCGACCTGGTGCTCTGGGACCCACAAGGCAGCCGCACCATCTCCGCCAAGACCCACCACCAGCAGGTGGACTTCAACATCTTCGAAGGCAAGACCGTGCGCGGCGTGCCCAGCCACACCATCAGCCAGGGCAAGCTGGTGTGGGCCGACGGCGACCTGCGGGCCGAACGCGGCGCCGGGCGCTACATCGAACGCCCGGCCTACCCGGCGGTGTTCGACCTCTTGAGCAAGCGCGCCGAGCGGAACAAGCCGAGCGCCGTCAAACGCTGACCCCACTCCTCCTCCATCGCAGGAGCTGGCTTGTGTAGGAGCTGGCTTGCCAGCGAAGGCGTCCTCAAGGGCACCACCAGGCCCAAGGCCCTCTTCGCCGGCAAGCCGGCTCCTACGTGGAGTTGGAAAACATGCCCGTCAGAGGCAGCCGCTAAAAAAACCGTGAGGCCAATACCGTGATCAAGACCTTGAACCACTTGCCCCACCCGACCCTGGACGGCGCCACCCTGGCCGGCCATTTCAGCGATCTGGCGCCACCGCTCAACGCCCGCCAGGCCCATCTTGAAGCTTCGCGCTGCCTGTACTGCTACGACGCGCCCTGCGTCAACGCCTGCCCCAGCGAGATCGACATTCCTTCGTTCATCCGCAATATCCACACCGACAACGTCCAGGGCGCGGCGCAGAAGATTCTCTCGGCCAACATCCTCGGCGGCAGTTGCGCCCGGGTCTGCCCCACCGAGATCCTCTGCCAGCAGGCCTGCGTGCGCAACAACGCCCAGGAGTGCGCGCCAGTGCTGATCGGCCTGCTGCAACGCTACGCCCTGGACAATGCCCATTTCACTGAACACCCGTTCCAGCGTGCCGCACCCACCGGCAAGCGCATTGCCGTGGTCGGCGCCGGCCCGGCCGGTTTGTCCTGCGCCCACCGCAGCGCCCTGCACGGCCATGAGGTGGTGATTTTCGAAGCCCGGGAAAAGGCCGGTGGCCTCAACGAATACGGAATCGCCAAGTACAAGCTGGTGGATGACTTCGCTCAGCGGGAGCTGGAGTTCCTGCTGGCCATTGGCGGCATCGAGATCCGCCACGGGCACAAGCTCGGCGACAACCTGAGCCTGACCCAACTGCATCAGGAGTTCGATGCGCTGTTCCTCGGCCTCGGACTGGCCGCCAGCAAGCAGCTGGGGCTGGAGCATGAAGAGGCCCCCGGAATGCTGGCCGCCACCGACTACATCCGCGAACTGCGCCAGGCCGACGACCTCAGCCAATTGCCCCTGGCGGACCGCTGCATCGTTCTCGGGGCCGGCAACACCGCCATCGACATGGCGGTGCAAATGGCCCGCCTCGGCGCCCGCGACGTCAATCTGGTGTACCGCCGGGGCGTCGAGGACATGGGTGCCACCGGGCACGAGCAGGACATCGCCAAGGCCAATCAGGTGCGCCTGCTGACCTGGGCCGCACCGCAAGAAGTGCTGCTGGATGACCGGGGCCGGGTACGCGGTATGCGCTTCGCTCGCACCCGAATGCTGGAGGGACGTTTGC
Organism: Pseudomonas sp. JDS08PS003; assembly: GCF_045013505.1. NCBI lineage: Bacteria > Pseudomonadati > Pseudomonadota > Gammaproteobacteria > Pseudomonadales > Pseudomonadaceae > Pseudomonas > Pseudomonas sp. JDS08PS003. Next base: position 3,008,051 of record NZ_CP120724.1, on the reverse strand, counting down.
AGAACACCGGCGAAACCTTCGAGCTGGCCGCCGATGCCATCTTCAAGGCCATCGGCCAGTCGTTCGACGGCGGCGCCCTGGCCGATCCACTGGCTCGGGAACTGCAGCGCTGCGGGGAACGTATCCAGGTCGACGAACAACTGCGCACCAGCATCCCCGGGGTCTACGCCGGTGGCGACTGCGTCAGCCTCGGCCAGGACCTGACCGTGCAGGCGGTGCAACACGGCAAGCTGGCCGCAGAAGCCATGCATGCCCAACTCATGCTCAATGTGGAGGCTGCGTAAATGGCCGATCTGTCGATTGTCTTCGCCGGTATCAAAGCCCCCAACCCGTTCTGGCTGGCCTCCGCGCCGCCCACCGACAAGGCCTACAACGTGGTCCGGGCGTTCGAGGCCGGCTGGGGTGGCGTGGTCTGGAAAACCCTCGGCGAGGACCCGGCGGCGGTCAACGTCTCGTCGCGCTACTCGGCGCACTTCGGGCCCAACCGCGAGGTCATGGGCATCAACAACATCGAGCTGATCACCGATCGCTCCCTGGAGATCAACCTCAGGGAAATCACCCAGGTGAAGAAGGACTGGCCGGATCGGGCGCTGATCGTCTCGCTGATGGTGCCCTGCGTCGAGGAATCCTGGAAAGCCATCCTGCCCCTGGTGGAAGCCACCGGCTGCGACGGCATCGAACTGAACTTCGGCTGCCCCCACGGCATGCCGGAACGGGGCATGGGCGCGGCGGTGGGCCAGGTGCCGGAGTACGTGGAGCAGGTGACTCGCTGGTGCAAGACCTATTGCTCGCTGCCGGTGATCGTCAAGCTGACGCCGAACATCACCGACATCCGCATGGCCGCCCGCGCTGCCCATCGTGGCGGGGCGGACGCGGTGTCGCTGATCAACACCATCAACTCCATCACTAGCGTCGACCTGGAGCGCATGGTGGCTCACCCGATGGTGGGCAGCCAGAGCACCCACGGCGGTTACTGCGGCTCGGCGGTCAAGCCGATCGCCCTGAACATGGTGGCCGAGATTGCTCGTGACCCGCAGACCCGCGGCCTGCCGATCTGCGGCATTGGCGGCATCGGCAACTGGCGCGATGCCGCGGAGTTCGTCGCCCTGGGCTGCGGCGCGGTGCAAGTGTGTACGGCGGCGATGCTGCATGGCTTTCGCATCGTCGACGAGATGAAAGACGGCCTGTCGCGGTGGATGGACAGCCAGGGCTACCACAGCCTGCAAGACTTCTCCGGGCGCGCGGTGGGCAACACCACCGACTGGAAGTACCTGGACATCAACTATCAGGTGATCGCCAAGATCGACCAGGAGGCGTGCATCGGTTGTGGCCGCTGCCATATCGCCTGCGAAGACACCTCGCACCAGGCGATTGCCAGCCTCCGGCAAGCCGACGGCACCCATGTATATGAAGTGATCGACGACGAATGCGTGGGCTGCAACCTGTGCCAGATCACCTGCCCGGTGCAGGACTGCATCGAGATGGTGCCCCAGGAAACCGGCAAGCCGTTCCTCGACTGGCTGCACGACCCGCGCAATCCCTACCGCGAAGCTGTTTGAGAGAGGCCTGCTCTTGCCGGCGAAGGTGGTCTTGCGGACCCCTTCGCTGGCAAGCCAGCTCCTACGGCTGGCAGAGAGATCGCGGGAGGTTCTGTAGGAGCCGGCTTGCCGGCGAAGGCGATCTTGCGGGCCTCTTCGCTGGCAAGCCAGCTCCTACGGGAAGCGGCGATGCAGGTTCAGGGTTCGAGGCCGATGCCCCGCAGGATGACGCGGGTGACGGTCTGGACTGCGCGTTCGAATTGCAAATCCGACAACGGTTGATGGTCGTTGAGGATCATCACCTGATGGTCGAAGTCGGCGTAATGCTGGGTCGAGGCCCAGATCATGTACAGCAGGCTCGACGGTTCCACCGGCAAGATCCGTCCAGCCTCGACCCATTGGCGGATCTTCGCTTCCTTCATCTTCGCCCAGTCGTACAGGCTGGCATCCAGGGTCTCGCCCAGGGTCGGCGCACCATGGATGATCTCGTTGGCCCAGACCTTGGAGCCATAAGGCCGGCTGCGTGAATGCTGCATCTTGGCGCGGATGTAGCTGCTGAGCACCACGCGCGGGTCGTCGAACATCTCGAAGCACAGGGCGTCCTGTTTCCACACGTCCAGCAGGTCCAGGAGCACGGCGCTGTAAAGCTCGTTCTTGGTGCTGAAGTAGTAATGCAGGTTGGAACGCGGCAGTTGCACTTCTTCGGCGATGTCGGCCATGGCGGTCCCGGCATAACCTTTTTCGGCGAAGACTTTCTCGGCAGCCAGGAGGATCTTTTCAACGTTGCTGCGACGAATCTCGATCTTGTGATTGCCCATGAGGGCTCCTACGAAAACAGTCTGCGCCAAGACTAGCATCCGCCCGCGCACCGCGGGGAGCTGTCAGGCCTGCGACATTGCCGGCCGGCATGGGTCTTTCGCCACCCGGCGGTATTGGGTAGGATCGGCCTCCCGCTCATTTGCAGCAGTCACTGCGGTGCTCCGTCCAGGCGTTAATTCGCGACACGGGCATACAGGTCTCTGCCCGAATGCCGGCCCTGCCCCATCGCCGGCCATCTGTCCTGATACTGATGGAATACCCCCATGAAGATTCGCCCTCGCGTCGCTGCGGACGACGCCCTGCTGACCGCGCTCTGGGAGCGTTCGGTCCGCGCCACCCATGACTTTATCGCTGAAGATGATATCCAGCGCCTGTACCCGCTGGTACGCGACAGCTACCTGCCGGCCCTTGAGGCCTGGGTCTGGGAGAACCCCGACGCCAGCCCCGGCGGTTTTATCGCCACCAGCGGCAACACGGTACAAATGCTGTTCATCGAACCGGCCCAACGGGGCCAGGGCATCGGTCGAAAGCTTCTGGATCACGTACGCCGTCCCGGCCTCAAGGTCGACGTCAACGAACAGAACCCTCAGGCCCACGGCTTCTATCGTCACTACGGCTTCGTCGACTGCGGTCGCTCGGAAACCGACGGCGAAGGACGACCGTTTCCGATCATCCACCTGCAACTGAAAAACACCTGACCGCCCCTTGCCGGGGGAGTAGCCCTCCCCCGGCAACCGCACAAATAAGCCCCAGCATTCGCACAAATAACGACAAGTGTCCGGCGAGCGGAATTCTTAGAATCACGACTCCTCTTGTCGCGGATAACAACAATGAATACGCCAACCGCCAGGATCTGTGCGAGCTACGTGGTCCTGGGTGCCAAGGAGAAGATCGGCTACGGGCTGGGCGATCTGGCCAGCAACCTGTCCTTCGGTTTCGTCTCGCTGTTCCTGCTGTATTTCTATACCGATATCTATGGCTTGTCCGCCGCCGAGGCGAGCCTGGTGTTCGTCATCGCCCGAGTGATCGACGCGCTGTTCAACCTCCTCATCGGCTACGGGGTGGACCGCACCCGCAGCCGCCACGGCAAGCTGCGTCCCTACTTGCTGTACGGCGCCCTGCCCCTGGCAGGCCTGAGCATCCTGTGTTTCAGCGCTTGGGACATCGAGCTTAAATTCACCTACGCGCTGGTCAGCTACACCCTCTATTGCCTGGCCTATACCACGGTCAACACGCCCTACTCGGCGCTGACCAACCGCATGACCCAGCACGAAGGCTCGCGGGCCTCGCTGTCGGTGTATCGCTTTGTCCTGGCGGTGATCGGCTACCTGATCGTGGCCACCAGTGCCGAGCGTCTGGTGGCGCTGTTCACCGATCCCAGGGACGGCTACGTCTTCGCGGTGAGCCTGTTCGCCCTGCTGGCCACCTTCTGCTTCATCGCCTGCTTCGGCATGACCCGCGAACGCGTGGACCCGCGCCAGGACAGCCCGACGCCGTCGATCCGCGAGATGCTGCGGGCGGTATTCGACAACCCACCGCTGTTTCACTTGTCACTGTTCACCCTGTTTTTCTACATCGCCTACACCCTGTGGATGGCCATTGCCGTGTACTTCATCAAGTACGTGATCGGCGATGAGGGGTTCAGCCCGATGTTCTTCGCCCTGCAGACCGCCGCCTACATCCTCGGCACCGTGCTTTCGGAAAAACTCATCGCCGTGCTGGGGAAGAAGAAAATGACCCTCGGGGTGTTGCTGCTGGGGATCGGCGGGCTGCTGACGCAGTACGGCTTCGCCGCCGGCAACCTGCCGCTGACCCTGTTCTGCATCGCTCTGTACAGCATCACCCTGGGCGCCGGGTTCGTCGCCATGTGGTCAATGATCGCCGACACCGTGGAGTACGCCGAGTGGAAGAACGGCCGCCGGGCCGAGGGCGCCATTTATGGCTTCTTCAACTTCGTGACCAAGATCGCCATGGCCCTGGGCGGCGGCCTGGCCGGCCTGCTGCTGCAGCTTTCGGGCTACTCGGCGGCCCAGGTGGATGCCCAGGCGATCAACGCCATTACCCTGATGATGACCCTGGTGCCGGCACTGATGTTCGCCCTGGGTTTGGTCTTCGTGCTGTTCTACCCCCTGGACGAACAGACCTACCGCAACCTGCTGCAGCGTATTGAACAACGCAAGCAAACAGCCCTAGCCCGCTGACCTCAAGGAGCCTGCCCCATGCCCGATTCTCACTCCCAGTTGCTGGCCCGGATGAGCGCCGCCGACAAGGTCAGGCTGCTCAGCGGCCAGGGCCTGTGGCGTAGCGCGCGCCTGGAACACCTGGGCATCGATGACTTCATCATGACCGACGGTACCTACGGCGTGCGCTACAGCACACGGCAGATCGAGGACGGCGCCAGCTGGAGTTTCGAGGACTTTATCCAGGTGGTGAACCAGAACTGCGGCGAAATGCCCGCGCAGCCGTCACCGGCCAGCGGTTCCGAAGCGCTGTTCAGCCCGTCGAAACCCGCCACCTGCTTTCCCAACGGCTCCAGCCTGGCCTGCTCCTGGGACCTGCACCTGCTGTATCGCATGGGCCAGGCCCTCGGGGTGGAGTGCCAGCACTTCGGCGTCGGCCTGCTGCTGGGGCCGGGAATCAATATCCGCCGCACGCCCCTGGCCGGGCGCGGCTATGAATACTATTCCGAGGACCCGATCCTCAGCGGCGAACTGGCCGGGGCCCTGATCAACGGCCTGCAGGATCAGGGCGTGGGCGCCAGCCTCAAGCATTTCGCCTGCAACAACTCGGAGTACCGGCGCACGGAAATGGACTCGGTGGTGGACGAACGCGCGCTGCGGGAGATCTACCTGGCCGGTTACAAGCGTGCCATCGACCGGGCCCAGCCATGGACCCTGATGTCGTCCTATAACCGCCTCAACGGTGTGCAGACTTCTCAGCATCAATGGCTACTGACCCAGGTGCTGCGCCATGAGTGGCAGTACCCGGGGCTGGTGATGTCCGACTGGTACGGCATCAAGGACCGTCCGGCAGCGCTGCTGGCCGGTAACGACCTGGCCATGCCCGAGAGCCGCCGCGACCAGCGCGAGCTGCTGCACGCCATCGAACAGGGGCAGATCCCCAGCGATGTCCTCGACCGTTCCTGTCGGCGCATGCTGGACCTGATCGACAAGGTTCACCGTGGCCGCAAGCCCGAGACCCGGGCCGACTTCAAGGCCCATCACCAACTGGCCCAGACCCTGGCGGCCGAATCCCTGGTGCTGCTGAAGAACCAGGACCGGTTGCTGCCCCTGTGCCCGCGGAAAACCCCGCGTATCGCGGTGCTGGGCAAGCCGGCCCAGGAACCGGTGATCCAGGGCTCGGGGTGTGCTACCACTCGCCCCTACCTGCTGGACCGGCCCCTGGACGAAATCTTCGAACTGGGGGCCGAGGCCTTCGAGATCCGCTACGCGGTGGGCGCAGCGCACGACCAGCAACTGGACCCCACCGACCTGGCCCAGGCCCTGGATACCGCCCGCAGCGCCGATGTGGCGATCCTGTTCGTCAGTACCGCGGTGGGCGAAGACGGAGAAAACGGCGACCGCCAGCACCTGGGCATTCTCCCCAGTCACGAGCGGCTGATCGGCGAAGTGGCCAAGGTTCAGGCCAACATTGTCGTGGTCCTGGCCAACAGCGACGCCGTGGTCATGCCCTGGCTGGATCAGGCCAAGGCCGTACTGGAAACCTTTTTTGCCGGCCAGGGCATGGGGCGCGCCGTGGCCCAGGCACTGTTCGGGGTGATCAACCCCAGCGGCAAGCTCACCGTCAGCGTGCCCAATAGCCTGGAAGAAACCCCGGCGTTCCTCACCTACCCCGGCGAGAACCTGCAGCAGCGCTACAGCGAAGGCCTGTTCGTCGGTTACCGCTACTACGACAAGCGCCGCCTGGAGCCGCTGTTCCCGTTCGGCTTCGGCCTCAGCTACACCTGTTTCGAGTACCGGGCAATCCGCCTTTCCAGCAGCAGCCTGACACCCGGGCAGCAGCTGACGGTCAGCGTGGAGATCGCCAACCAGGGCGAGCGCTTCGGCAAGGAAGTGGTGCAGCTGTACCTGGCCCCGCCGACCTGTCGCCTGCCCCGGGAAGTCCAGGCCCTCAAGGCATTTACCAAGGTGGCCCTGGAGCCGGGTCAGAGCGCCTGGGTCGAACTGCATCTGGACTGGGACGATTTCGCCTACTACGACCCGGCCCTGGCCCGCTGGGTGGTGGACAGCGGCGAATACCAGCTGCGGGTTGGCGGGTCCTCGCGGCACATCGAGCTGTTGGCCGAGGTCCAGGTGCAGGCGCCAACCCTGTATCCGCCGCTCAACATTCACAGCTCCCTGGTGCAACTGCTGGACAACCCGGTGCTGTTCCAGCAGGTGGCGCGGCTGGTGGCGCACAAGAGCGGACTGGCGGAGCAACAGGTACAGGAAAAGCTGCGCAAGATCGCCCCGGAGCTGTTCTGCGGCTTGCTGATCACCCTGACGGAAATGCTCGAACTGGACATCTCCCGTGAAGAACTGGCGGCGGCCCTGGAAGTGGACGCCCCGGCATGACCCGGCGCCGGTTCGGATACAGTTCGCAAACCGACGCTGCTGATTCGAGGATACCCGATGCTGCCATTTTCCATGACCCGTCCTGCCCCGAGTGCCGGCCCCGGGCATGAGCTGGTGGAGTTCGACCGGCAGCAGATCAACCTGTTTGCCGCCCAGGTGCAACGCTGCGAGGCCCACTGGCATGCCGCCGCCGAACTGATCTGCGTGCTCAAGGGCCGCTTTCTGATCAGCGTCGACCCGCACAGCCAGCACCTGGGCCCCGGCGGCATGCTCTACATCAACCCCGAACGCAGCCATGAACTGCAGGCCCTGGAAGCCGATAGCCAGTTGCTCACGGTGCAATTCTCACCGCACCTGTTCGAGCAACTGCAGCCCGGCCTGCACATCGACTATCAAGTGCCGGATGCCAGCCAGTACCGCCCGCGCGACCGCCAGATCAAGGCGGCCCTCAGGCAACTGGTGGCGCATGACCTGGACGGCGCCGAGGGTGATGCCTTGCGCCGTACCGCGTTGATCTACCTGCTGCTGTCCAGCCTGCACCAGGCCAATGACGCGCCCCGGCAACCGGCACGGCTGAACCTGCGCAGCAAGGACCAGCAGTTGATCAGGCACTGCATCGACTACATCAACCGCCATTACCAACGGGAACTACCCCTGGCGGAAGTCGCCGCCCAGGCCAACCTCAGTTACCACCACTTCTCCAAGCTGTTCAAGAAGGTCAACGGCTGCAACTTCAAGGACTACCTGGCGCAGGTGCGGGTCAACCGCGCGCGCTTCCTGCTGAAAAACACCCAGTTGCCGATCACCGAAATCTGCTACAGCTGCGGCTTCAGCGAGCACAAGCAGTTGATCGCGGCATTTCGCAACCACTGCGCCCTGACGCCCAGCGAGTACCGCAAGCAGTACCTGTCGCAATTGCAACGGGATTACCGGGATGCCGGCCGGGACTTTCGCTGCCTGGAGTGGGACAGCCAGATCCTCGGCTTGCTCGACGCCGATCCGCCACGAGCTTCCTGATCCGCGGCGGCTTCGATGTACACTGGCGCCGCCCAAGGATTGGGCCGGGGCCGAAAGTCCGCCCCGGGCCTTTTTAGTCGCCGCCAGTCGTGGCTTATCGCCCTCCAATGTTCATCAGGTACCTGACCATGTCACTGAAAAATCTGCTCAATGCCACCGCCCTGCTCGCCTCGATGCTCGCCGCCTCCTCGGTATGGGCCCACGCCCACCTGAAAGGCTCGACCCCGGCGGCCGACAGCAGCGTGGTTGCGCCCAACGAACTGCGCCTGGTGTTCACCGAAGGCGTGGAAGCGGCCTTCACCCAAGTGAAGATCAGCAAGGACGGCGCCCCTCTCGAGGTGAAAGGCCTGGCCACCGAAGGTGCGGACAAGAAGACACTGATCGTCACCCCGGCCGCCACGCCACTGCGCGCCGGCGAATACAAGGTGGAATGGCACGCGGTGTCGGTGGACACCCACAAGAGCGAAGGCAGCTACAGCTTCAAGGTGAGCCCGTAATCCATGGCGTCATGGCTGGTGCTGTGCCGCTTCGTGCACTTTGCGGTGGTGCTGATCCTGGTCGGGGCCTGGGTATTTCTCCCGCTGTTGCTGGGCCGTGATTCAGCACAGAACGGCCAGGGCGCCGTGCATCGACAGCTCGATCGGCTCAGCCGCTGGTTGACGCTGATCGGCCTGGGCAGCGGCCTGTGCTGGCTACTGCTGATCACCGCCAGCATGGCCGGCTCCTGGTCGGCGGCGCTGGACCCGGCGACCGTGCAATTGGTGCTGGGCAAGACCTTCTTCGGCCAGGTCTGGACCTGGCACCTGCTGCTCAATCTGCTGTTGCTGGGGCTGCTGCTGACCCCGCTGGGCCGGCGCCTGCCGCTGCAACTGGGGTTGGGCGCCCTGCTCCTGGCAACCCTGGCTCCGGTGGGTCACGGCGCCATGCTCGATGGGGTGCAGGGGCAGATGCTGATCCTCAATCAGATCGTGCATTTAAGCTGTGTCGCCATCTGGTTGGGGGGCTTGCTGGTGTTGTTGCTGGTGTTGCGGCAACCCGCGGGGCTGTCTGTCGAGCCCTTGTTAAAGCGCTTCAGCGGCGTGGGTTATGGCCTGGTAACCGGCTTGCTGCTAACCGGCCTGATCAACGTGCGGGTGCTCACCGGGCAATGGTGGCCGACTCCATTGTTCAGTGGTTTTGCCCTGATCCTGCTGATCAAGGTGCTGCTGGTGGCCGGCATGCTCGGGCTGGCGTTGTTCAACCGCCTGCGAATCCGCGACTGCGACCAGCGCCTGTCGAGCCTGCGCAACAGCGTGCAAATGGAGTGGCTGCTGGGGGTGGCGGCAGTGGCCGCGGTCTCGCTGCTGGGCACCTTGCCACCGATGCAGGCGGCGTAAACCTCAGCCTGTAGGAGCTGGCTTGCCAGCGAAAGCGTCGGCAGCATCGCTGCAAATCTTACGGGCCTCTTCGCCGGCAAGCCGGCTCCTACGAAAAGCATCGGACGCGGGTAAAACACAGACCCGTTGTAGGAGCTGGCTTGCCAGCGAAGGCGTTTGCAGCATCGGTGCAAATCTTGCCGGCCTCTGCGCCGGCAAGCCGGCTCCTACGAAAAGCATCGGACGCGGGTAAAACACAGACCCGTTGTAGGAGCTGGCTTGCCAGCGAAGGCGTTTGCAGCATCGCTGCAAATCTTGCCGGCCTCTGCGCCGGCAAGCCGGCTCCTACGTGAGGTGGTGTGTCGGCTATTGGCGGGTATCGATGCTGACCACCACCGACAATCCGGGACGCAGGCGTTCAAGCTCCGGCTGATCCGGGTCGACGGTGATCCGCACCGGTACGCGCTGGGCAATCTTGACGAAGTTGCCGGTGGCGTTGTCGGCCTGCAACAAGGCGAACTCGGAACCGGTGGCCGGGGAAATCCGTTGCACCTTGCCGCTGAATTTGCGGTGGCTCAGGGCATCCACGCTAAAGCTCACCGGCTGCCCGACCCGCACATTGTCCATCTGGGTTTCCTTCAGGTTGGCAATCACCCACAGCTGGTTCGGCACCAGCGCCATCAACTGTGCGCCAGAGTTGACGTAGGCCCCCAGGCGCACACCGATCTGCCCCAGCTGACCATCCCGGGGGGCGAGGATGCGGGTGTTGGACAGGTCGATCCGCGCCAGTTCCACCGCTGCTTGGGCATTGGCCACCGCAGCCTCCAGGGAGCCGCGATTGACGATCACGGTCTGCAGGTCCTGGCGGGCTATTTCCAGTTGCGCCTGGGCCTGGGCCACCGCGGCCACGGTCTGGGCATTGGCCGCACGGGTCACGTCCAGCTCGCGCTTGGACACCGAGCCATCGGCAATCAGCGCTTCGTTGCGCTGCAAATCGGCCGCGCTCTTGCGGGCCTGGGCCTGGCTGTCGGCCAGGGCGGCCTGGCGCAGTTTGATCGTGGCTTCAGCGCTGTTGCGCTGTTGCAGGGCATTGGCCAAGGCGGCCTTCTGCACTGCCAACTGAGCCTGGGACTGGTCCAGACGCTGCTGGTAGATGCGGTCGTCGAGGCGCACCAGCAGATCGCCGGCCTTGACCTGCTGGAAATCCTGCACCGGCACCTCAAACACATAGCCGCTGAGTTGCGGGCCGATGATGGTCACCTGCCCGCGTACCAGGGCGTTCTCGGTGCTTTCGATGGCGCTGGAAAACGGCGGCAGTTGCCAGGCGTAGAGCACGATCAGCACGCCGACAATGGCGATGGCGGCAAAGCCCAGGGACGAGAGGATGCGCACCGCCAACGGCCGTGGCTCGGTGGCGGGAATACTCGGCGGGCCGTTGGGCTCGGGAGTCGAGGCAATGGCGTTGGTGGTGGGGTTGACGGTTTCGCTCATGAACTTGGGGCACCACTGGGTTGAACGGGAGCCGCGGGCGCGACTGCTTGGGTCGTGCTCATCAGCCACAGGCTGCGAATGAATATCCAGATCATGGTGAGTACGGCAATCACTGCAATCAGCATGAATACATCGTTATAGGCCAGCACGTTGGCCTCGCGGGTGGCCGCGCTGGCCAGGCTGCGAATGCCTTGCAGGGTGCGCAGATCGGGGTCGGCAATCACCTTGCCGTAGGCCGCCCCGCCACTCTGCACCCGGGCCAGGACCTGAGGATCGAGCAGGGTCAGTTGCTCGACGATATGGCTGGAGTGGTATTTCTCGCGCACGATCTGGAAGGTCCCGAGCAAGGCCGAGCCGATCAGCCCGCCGAGGTTCTGGCAGATGCCGAACAGCACCGAGAAGCTCACCAGATTGCGCGGATTGGTCAGCACATTGCGGGTGCCCAGGACCATGGTCGGGCCGAGGAAAAAGGTGCCGCCAAAGGCCAGGAGGAACTGGCTGAGGTACATGTTGGCCGGGCGCGTGAGGTTGCTGGAGAAACTGTCCATCACCGAGCCCACGGCCATCAGCGCCAGGGAAATGATCAGCGGCATCAACAGGTGCGCCGGGTTGATGGTCAGGGCGCTGGTGGCCAAGCCGGCGATGCTGCCCAGTAGCATCACCCCGTAGAGCAGGCGCATCTGCTGGCTGCTCATGTTCAGCGCTTGGAGAAAACCCACGGCGCCGGTGGACTGCTCGGACAGCACCATGCGGATCAGGATCACCGCCAGGGCCAGGCGGATCATCGCCCCACTGCCCAGCCAGCGGGTCATCAGCATCGGGTTGCGGCGGTTATGTTCGATGCACAGCCCGGCCAGGATCAGCACGATGGAGCCGGCGCTGGCGTAGCCGATCCACGGCGCCTCCAGCCACCAGTCAATGCGCCCCAGGGACAGCACCGCGCACAGCAGGGCAACGCCTGTGGCCAGCAGGGCGAAGGTCAGGAAGTCGAGTTTCTCGAAGGTGCGAAAACGGTCCCCCGGCGGCAGCTTGAGCATGAACACGCAGCCCAAGGAGGTCAGCGCCAGGCCCAGTTCGAACAGGTACAGGCCACGCCACTCGGCAATCTGCAGCAGGTCTTCGGAAAACAGCCGGGCCAGGGGCAAGGCCAACTGCGAGGTACCCAGCCCCAGCACCAGGGCCTTGAGCCGCCATTTCGCCGGGAAGGCCTGGACCATGTAGTACAGCCCCAGGGAACTGAGCGCCGCGCCGACCATGCCGTGGGCCGCCCGCACGGCAATGGCCGAGCTCAGGTCGTTGACGAACAGGTGGCCGAAGGTCACCAGGGCATAGAGCACCAGAAACACTTCGGTGAAGGCCCGCAGGCCGAACTGCTGGCGAAACTTCACCAGCAGCAGGTTCATCGACACGTTGGTCATCACGTAGGCGGCCGGCAGCCAGGCCATTTCCGCCGTGGTTGCCCCCAGTGCCCCTTGCAGGTACGGCAGATTGGCGATCACCAGCGAGTTGCCCAGGCCGCCGGTGATCGCCACCAGCAAGCCCACCAGCGCATAGGCCAGGCGCTTGTGAGTGGGGTGCAGCGGTGTCGAGGGGGAACCGGGCAAGCTGGGCTTTTCGTGGGGCTGCCAGTTGCGCGGGGCGTAATGATCCATGCCGTGACCTTGTGCTGTGCCGGCCGCTGTTGCAGCGGTTGGCGATGTTCCCGGTGGTCCGGCAGTGTGCCGGAAAATCCCGCCGTCCAGGCAATGCCCGGGCTTGCAGGATGAATTTTATTTTAAGGCGCTGGCGCCGGTGGCTTTTTTTCGCAATCCTGCGTTCGCTGGTGGTCGTAGCACCGGTTGCCTGCCCTCGCCTGTCGGAGCCCGAATGCCGCTGAACTTTGTGAAGATGCACGCCAATGGCGACGATTTCGTGCTGATCGATGCCCGTGGTCGCGCCAACCCGATCACCGCTGAGCGGGCCAGGGCCCTGGGAGATCGCCAGCGCGGCATCGGTTTCAATCAGTTGGTGGTGCTCGGCGATTGCCACGAGAGTGCGGCGCAACTGACCTTCTTCAACGCCGATGGTTCCAGCCTGGATACCTGCGGCAGCGCCACCCGCGGCGCCGCCGACCTGCTGATGCAGGAAAGCGGCGCCACCGAGGTGCAGGTGAAAACCGCTCGCGGCCTGCAGCAATGCCTGCGCCTTGAGGATCAGTCGCTGTCCGTGGAAATGGGCCTGCCGTCGTTCGACTGGCAGGCCATCCCCCTGGCTCAAGCGTTGGACAGCCTGCACCTGCCGCTGCCGGGAACACCGGCGGCGTGCAGCATGGGCAACCCCCATTGCAGCTTTTTCGTCGACGATCTGGAACAGCTGGACATTGCCGCGCTGGGCCCAAAGATCGAGAGCGACCCGCTGTTTCCGCACAAGACCAACGTGCACTTCATCCAGGTGCTGGACCGCCAGACCATCCGCCTGCGCATCTGGGAGCGCAATGGCGCGATCCCCCTGGGCTCCGGTTCCTGCTCCTGCGGGGCGGCGGTCAACGGCATCCGTCGTGGCTTGCTGGACAGCCCGGTGCGGGTGCTGTGCGACGGTGGCCCGGTGACGGTGAGCTGGGACGGCCAGGGCAAGGTGCGCCTGGCCGGCAGCGTGACCCGGGTGTTCAGCGGGTCAGTGTGAAGGGGTGGGTTTTCGCTACATCCAGCCCAGCCATTTCCACCAGGTCATGGCGAACACCAGCATCAGCAGGTAGCCGATCAGCGTCACCAGCAGCCCGACCTTGGCGAACTGCCGGGCATTGAAGGTCTCGGTACCCAGGCAGACCATGTTCTGCGGCGCGTTGATCGGCAGGATAAAGCCGTAGCTGACGACAAAGCCCAGGAGCATGGTCATGCCCAGCCGGCTGAACTCCCCAGGCAAGGTCTGCAACACCGCGATCAGGATCGGCAGCAAGGCCGAAGTCAGGGCCGTGGCGCTGGCGAACCCGAGGTGGATGAGAATCAGGAACGCCGCAAGAATGGCGAACACCGCCAAAGGCCCGACCTGATCCAGGCCGGTATGGGCCACCACCTGCCCTCCCAGCCACTGCCCGGCCTGGGTGCTGAGCAGCGCCGAACCCAGGCTGATGCCGACCCCGAAGACAATCACCGTGCCCCAGGGAATGCGCGACTGCACATCCTTCCAGGTCATGATGCCGATCCGTGGCAGCAACAGGATCACCAGCCCGGCGTAGGTGGTGGTCGTGGTGTCGAAGGGGTGCAGTTTGCCTTCGGTGGACCAGGCCAGGAGCAGCAGCACCGACACCGCCAGCAGGCGCTTCTGCGGCCCGGTCATGGGGCCGATGTCCACCAGGGACTGGGCCACCGCTTCCTTGCCGCCGGGGATGCTGTCGGTTTCCGGGGGCAGCAGTTTCAGCACCAGCCACAGCAGCACCAGGGACATGATCACCGCCCAGGGCGCGCCGGCGATCAGCCAGTCGAGCCAGGCCACACGCTGGCCGAGCATCTTGTCCATGAAGCCCACGGTCAGCAGGTTCTGCGCCGCGGCGGTCTGGATGCCGACGTTCCAGATGCTGGTGCCCTGGGCGACCACGATCATCAGCCCAGCGGCGATATTGGAGCGCTTGTCGACGCCGAACGCGGCGATCACGCCCATCATGATCGGCACCACGCAGGCACTGCGGGCCGTGGCGCTGGGCACCAGCAGGCTGAGCAGGATGGTCACGGCAATGGCGCCGATGAGGATGCGCCGGGTACTGGTGCCGACCCGGGTCAGGGTCACCAGGGCGATGCGCCGGTCGAGGCCGGTGTGGGTCATGGCGGCGGCGATGAACAAGGCACCGGCCACCAGGGCCAGGGCCGAGTTGGAGAACCCGGTCAGGGCCAGGCTGATGGCTGCCGAGCTGCCATAGACCTGGGTCGGGTCCTGCAGGGTTGGCGCGGTGCCAATCAAGAACGCCATCAGCGCTGTGATCATGATCGCGCTGGCCTCGTAAGACACCGCTTCACTGATCCACACCACCACGGCAAACGCCAGGATCGCCAGCATCCGGTGGCCGGCCACCGGCAGGTCGGCGGGCAGTGGCAGAAGCAGCACCCCGACCATGGCCAGTACGGCGATCAGCAATCCAATCGGTAATACAGCCTTGGCCGCGGGCGCCGTTGTCAGAGGCGTAGTCATGGGCCTTTTCCTTTTCAATTGGAGAGCGCCCAGCTTGCTACAAAACCGCCAAAAGCGCGTTGATAAAGGTCAAGCCTGCGCAGTTGCCCGCCGTTGATCTGGCTCTGGGTTGAAGCCACACACACGCAAAGAAATATTTTTTTACATCTCTACAGATTTTTCATCTCTTTGGAGTCACAGTGCTATCAAGGCGACAAGGAGTCGAAAAGAAATTGGCGGTATCACTCCAACCTGCAAGGTGCCTTTATGGTGACAAGAAACTTGAAACTGACTTCCAGGGCGCTCCTGAGTTTTGGCGCTATCTGTGTACTACTGATTGGTCTGGGGGGACTGGCGCTGTGGAAAATGGGACAGATTCACGACGCTGCACTGGACCTGCAAACCAATTGGCTGCCCAGCGTCAGGCAAGCCACGAAAATCGAATCTTCCACCTTGCGTGTGCGCCTGGAGGCCCTGCACTACGCCACTGAAAGCGAAGCCCAGAAAGGCGCATCCCTGGACAAGCTGGCTAGCCTGAAAACCATCCTGGCCCAGGCCATCAAGGACTACGAGCCGCTGGTCTCCAGCGCCGAGGAAAAAACCACCTTTGAACAGGTCAAGCGCGGCGCCCAGGACTACCTGGACAAGCTGGCGGTGCTGATCGATGCGAGCAAGACCAACACCGCGCAACAGAGCAGCGACTACATCAATCAGGTCACCGTGCCCCTGGCCAATACCCTGCAAAGCGCCATCGAGGCCCTGATCAAGATCAACGAGAGCGGTGCCGCACACTCGGCGACCGTGGCCGGCGAGCAATTCGACAGCGGCCTGACCCTGACCTCGCTGATCATCGTCCTGGCGATTGTCCTGACCATGCTCATCGCCACCCTGTTCACCCGCAGCATCACCCGCCCGGTGCAATCGCTGCTGGCCACCACGCAGAAAATCGCCGAGGGCGACCTGCGCGCCCAAGTGGAAGTCAGCGGCCAGGACGAACTCACCGACCTGCAGAAATCCACCCAGTCCATGCTCGACAGCCTGAAGTCGACCATCCGCCATATTGCCGACTCCTCCACCCAACTGGCCTCCGCCGCCGAGGAAATGAGCGCCATCACCCGCGAATCCAACGCCGGCATCCAGCAACAGAGCATGGAGACCGACCAGGCCGCCACCGCGGTCAACGAAATGACCGCCGCGGTGGAGGAAGTGGCACGCAACGCGGTGTCCGCTTCGCAGTCGACCCAGGCCTCGGAGCGTTCCGCCGGGCTGGGCAAGGAGCGGGTCGAGCAGACCATCCACTCCATCGAAAAACTCACCGGGACCGTGGAGAACACCCGGGTGGAAATGGCCGGCCTGGCCCAACAGGCCCAGGACATCACCAAGGTCCTGGACGTGATCCGCGCCATTGCCGAGCAGACCAACCTGCTGGCGCTCAACGCCGCCATCGAGGCTGCCCGGGCCGGCGAGCAAGGCCGCGGGTTTGCCGTGGTAGCCGATGAAGTGCGGGCCCTGGCCCACCGTACCCAGCTCTCGACCCAGGAAATCGAGCAGATGATCCAGGGCATCCAGAACGGTTCGAGCAAGGCCATGCTGTCGATGCAGCAAAGCAGCGAGGATGCCAGCCAGACCCTGGCCATCGCCCACGAGGCCGGCGCCGCCATCGGCCATATCGCCCAGGCCATCAGCGAGATCAACGAACGCAACCTGATGATCGCCACCGCCTCGGAGGAACAGGCCCAGGTGGCGCGCTCGGTGGACCAGAACCTGATGAGCATCCGCGACCTGTCGCTGCAAAGCTCCTCCGCCGCCAGCCAGACTTCCATCGCCAGCAGTGAACTGTCGTCCCTGGCGGTGAGTCTGAACAAGCTGGTGGCACGCTTCTCCCTGTGAGACGGGCCGAGGCCCGGTAAGACGTCAGGTAGAAAAAGCGGTGGCGCTGTTCGCCGGCCAGCCGGCTCCTACACGGGTCTGTAGGAGCCGGCTGACTGGCGATGGCCGACTGCCCTGAAAGGGAGTGCTGTTGATGCTCAAACTGATTTCGATCCATCAGCTGCAGATGGGCATGTACATCCATCAATTCTGTGGTTCCTGGCTGGACCACTCCTTCTGGAAGGCAGGCTTTGTGCTCAAGAGCACAAGCGATTTGCAACGCTTGCGTCAATCCAATATCGATAGCCTGTGGATCGACTCGGACAAGGGCCGCGATCTGCCGGAGGAGCATCCGCCCGCTACGGCCGTTGCCGAGCCGCTGTTTCGCAGCGATGCACCGCTGCGGGTCGAACGAGCCGACGAAATCCAGCGCGCACTCAAGCTCTGCGCCCACTCGAAACAGGCCGTCATGAGCATGTTCCAGGAGGTGCGCATGGGCAGGGCCATCGAGCTGGTGCAGGTGGACGATCTGGTGCACGACATCTCCACCTCCCTGCTGCGCCATCCCGATGTATTGATCAGCCTGGCCCGGCTCAAGACTGCCGACGATTACACCTACATGCACTCGGTGGCGGTATGCGCGCTGATGGTGGCGGTGGCCCGGCAACTGGAGTTGCCGGTGACCCAGGTGCATCAGGCCGGGGTCGCCGGGCTGCTGCACGACATCGGCAAGCTGACGGTTCCCGACAGCATCCTCAACAAGCCGGGCAAACTCTCCGCCGAGGAATTCGAACGGGTCAAGCAGCACCCCACCGCCGGGGGCGCGATCCTGCGCCAGCACCCGCAGCTGGATGCGCTGGTGCTGGACGTGTGCCTGCATCATCACGAAAAGATCGACGGCAGCGGTTATCCCCACCGTCTGGCAGGCGAACAGATCAGCCTGTTCGCGCAGATGGGCGCGGTCTGCGATGTGTATGACGCGGTGACCTCGACTCGCCCCTACAACCGTGGCTGGGACCCGGCCGAAGCGCTGCAGCGCATGTCCGGCTGGACCGGGCATTTCGCGCCCCGGGTGTTCCAGGCCCTGGTGAAAAGCGTCGGCATCTATCCCGTGGGTTCCCTGGTGCGCCTGCACAGCGGGAAACTGGCAGTGGTCCTGGAGCAGCACCCGGACTCGCTGCTGGCGCCCAAGGTCAAGGTGTTCTTCTCCACCCGCTCGAAAATGCCCCTGCCACAACGGGTCCTGGATCTGTCTCGGCTCCAGGGCCAGGAGCGCATCGTCGGCCGTGAAGCCCCGGAAGACTGGGACTTCAAGCAGCTCGATCAATTGTGGAGCGAAATCCCCGCCTGAGCCTCAGGTGCCCAGGGTCAGGCCGTTGGCCGGCAGCGGCAGCGCGGTCTTGTAGCGCACCTGCTTGAGGGCGAAGCTGGAGCGGATATTGGCCACCCCCGGCACCTTGGTCAAAAAGTCCATCATGAAGCGCTCCAGGGCCTGGATGGTGGGCACCAGCACCCGGATCAGGTAGTCCGGATCACCGGCCATCAGGTAGCACTCCATGACCTCCGGGCGATCGGCAATGGCCTCCTCGAAGTGCTGCAAGGCCTCTTCCACCTGCTTCTCCAGGCTGACGTGAATGAACACGTTGACGTGCAGCCCCAGGAGGTCGGCGTCCAGCAGGGTCACCTGCTCGCGGATCAGCCCCAGCTCCTCCATGGCCTTGACCCGGTTGAAGCAGGGCGTGGGAGAAAGGTTCACCGAACGGGCGAGGTCGGCGTTGGTGATGCGGGCATTCTCCTGAAGACTGTTGAGAATGCCGATGTCGGTACGGTCCAGTTTGCGCATGAGACAAAACAACCTGTTTTTTATGTTTATGCAGATTTTTTATCTGCAAATAACTTCCAGCGCAATGAAACAGAGATAAATATTCTCCTACGCCCGGCCTATGATGTTTGTAGGACAAGATTTCTTTTATCCAAAGAATGACTGTCAGCTAGCGCGCCCAATTACAAGAAATCCACAAGATCGAGCGTAGAAAGCCATGACCACAGCGTATGCACCGCTACGCCTGCACGTTCCCGAACCCTCGGGCCGTCCCGGCTGCAAGACCGACTTCACCTACCTGCGTCTGAACGACGCCGGCCTGGCCCGCAAACCCCCTATCGATATCGAACCTGCCGACTGCGCCGACCTGGCCCGCGGCCTGATCCGTGTGCTCGACGATCAGGGCAACGCCCTGGGCGAATGGGCCGACGAGGTGCCGCTGGAGATCCTCCGCCAGGGCATGCGCGCCATGCTCAAGACGCGGATCTTCGACAACCGCATGGTGGTCGCCCAGCGCCAGAAGAAGATGTCCTTCTACATGCAGAGCCTGGGGGAAGAAGCCATCGGCAGCGCCCAGGCCCTGGCCCTGAACATCGACGACATGTGCTTCCCCACCTACCGCCAGCAAAGCATCCTGATGGCCCGGGAAGTGCCCCTGGTGGAAATGATCTGCCAGCTGCTGTCCAACGAGCGCGATCCGCTCAAGGGGCGCCAGTTGCCGATCATGTACTCGGTGAAGGAATCCGGGTTCTTCACCATCTCCGGCAACCTGGCGACCCAGTTCGTCCAGGGTGTGGGCTGGGGCATGGCCTCGGCTATCAAGGGCGATACCAAGATCGCCTCGGCCTGGATCGGCGACGGCGCCACCGCCGAATCGGACTTCCATACCGCCCTGACCTTCGCCCACGTGTACCGGGCGCCGGTGATCCTCAACGTGGTCAACAACCAGTGGGCAATCTCCACCTTCCAGGCCATTGCCGGGGGTGAAGCCACCACCTTCGCCGGACGCGGCGTGGGCTGCGGCATCGCTTCCCTGCGGGTCGACGGCAACGATTTCATCGCGGTCTACGCCGCCTCGCGCTGGGCCGCCGAACGCGCCCGTCGCAACCTCGGCCCGACCCTGATCGAGTGGGTCACCTACCGCGCCGGCCCCCACTCCACCTCCGACGACCCGTCGAAATACCGACCGGCCGACGACTGGAGCCACTTCCCCCTGGGCGATCCGATTGCCCGCCTCAAGCAGCACATGATCAAGATCGGCCAGTGGTCCGAAGAGGAACACGCCGCGGTCAGTGCCGAGCTCGAAGCCCAGGTCATCGCCGCACAGAAGGAAGCCGAGCAGTTCGGCACCCTCGCCGGCGGCCAGATCCCCAGCGCCGCGACCATGTTCGAGGATGTCTACAAGGACATGCCCGAGCACCTGAAACGCCAACGCCAGGAACTGGGGATCTGAGATGAACGATCACAACAACAATATCCAGCTGGAAACCGCCATGACCACCACCACCATGACCATGATCCAGGCCCTGCGCTCGGCCATGGATGTGATGCTCGAGCGTGACGACAACGTCGTGGTGTTCGGCCAGGACGTGGGCTACTTCGGCGGCGTGTTCCGCTGCACCGAAGGCCTGCAGGCCAAGTACGGCACCTCGCGGGTCTTCGATGCACCGATCTCGGAAAGCGGCATCGTCGGCGCGGCCATCGGCATGGGCGCCTACGGCCTGCGCCCGGTGGCGGAAATCCAGTTCGCCGACTACGTCTACCCCGCCTCGGACCAGATCATTTCCGAAGCCGCGCGCCTGCGCTATCGCTCCGCCGGCCAGTTCACCGCGCCCATGACCCTGCGCATGCCCTGCGGCGGCGGCATCTACGGCGGCCAGACCCACAGCCAGAGCATCGAGGCGATGTTCACCCAAGTCTGCGGCCTGCGCACCGTGATGCCGTCCAACCCCTACGACGCCAAGGGCCTGCTGATCGCCTCCATCGAAAACGACGACCCGGTGATTTTTCTCGAACCCAAGCGCCTGTACAACGGCCCGTTCGACGGCCACCACGACCGCCCGGTAACCCCCTGGTCGAAACACCCGGCGGCCCAGGTGCCGGACGGCTACTACAAGGTGCCGCTGGATGTGGCCGCCATCACCCGTCCGGGCAAGGACGTCACCGTCCTCACCTACGGCACCACCGTCTATGTGTCGCAAGTGGCGGCCGAGGAAACCGGCATCGACGCCGAGGTCATCGACCTGCGCAGCCTGTGGCCCCTGGACCTGGACACCATCGTCAAGTCGGTGAAGAAGACCGGCCGTTGCGTGGTGGTGCATGAAGCCACCCGTACCTGCGGGTTCGGCGCCGAGCTGGTATCGCTGGTGCAGGAACACTGCTTCCACCACCTGGAAGCCCCGATCGAGCGCGTCACGGGTTGGGATACGCCGTATCCCCACGCGCAGGAGTGGGCATATTTCCCAGGGCCGTCCCGAGTGGGCGCGGCGCTGCAACGGGTCATGGAGGTCTGAATGGGCACGCACGTTATCAAGATGCCGGACATCGGCGAAGGCATCGCGGAAGTAGAACTGGCGCAGTGGCACGTAAAAGTCGGCGACCAGGTAGTGGAAGATCAGGTCCTGGCGGACGTGATGACCGACAAGGCGATGGTGGACATCCCTTCCCCGGTGCACGGCACGGTCATTTCCCTGGGCGGTGAGCCCGGTGAAGTGATGGCGGTGGGCAGCATCCTCATCAGCATCGAAGTCGAAGGCGCGGGTAACCTCAAGGAATCCGCCCAGGCAGCCGCACCGGCGGCAAAAGAGCCGGCAGCTATTAATAAGCCAGCGGCTGCCGCGCCAGTGGTCGAAGCGCCGAAGGTGGAAAAAGCCGTCGTCAGCCAAACCGCCTGCCGCGCAGCGCTCAAGGCACCGGTGGCCCGGGAAGCCGACGAGCGTCCGCTGGCCTCGCCGGCGGTGCGCAAGCACGCCCTGGACCTGGGCATCCAGCTGCGCCTGGTGCAAGGCAGCGGCCCGGCCGGGCGCATCCTGCACGAAGACCTGGACGCCTACCTGGCCCAGGACAGCCAGCCGCTCAAGGGTTACTCGGCGCCGGGCGCCGGTTATGCCGAACGCCACGACGAAGAGCAGATCCAGGTGATCGGCATGCGCCGCAAGATCGCCCAGCGCATGCAGGAATCCAAGCATCGCGCCGCGCACTTCAGCTACGTCGAGGAAGTGGACGTCACCGCCCTGGAAGAGCTGCGCATCCACCTCAATGAAAAACACGGCGCCACCCGCGGCAAGCTGACCCTGCTGCCGTTCCTGGTGCGAGCCATGGTCGTCGCCCTGCGCGACTTCCCGCAGATCAACGCCCGCTATGACGACGAGGCCCAGGTCATCACCCGCCTCGGCGCGGTGCACGTCGGGGTCGCCACCCAGAGCGACGTCGGCCTGATGGTGCCGGTGGTGCGTCACGCCGAAGCCCGCAGCCTGTGGGGCAATGCCGAGGAAATTTCGCGCCTGGCCAAGGCCGCCCGCAGCGGCAAGGCAGCCCGGGATGAACTGTCCGGTTCCACCATCACCCTCACCAGCCTCGGCGCTCTGGGCGGGATTGTCAGCACGCCGGTGCTGAACCTGCCGGAAGTGGCGATTGTCGGGGTCAACCGCATCGTCGAACGGCCGATGGTGATCAAGGGCCAGATCGTGATCCGCAAGATGATGAACCTTTCCAGCTCCTTCGATCACCGGGTGGTCGACGGCATGGACGCTGCGCAATTCATTCAGGCCATTCGCGGTCTGCTCGAACAACCCGCCACGCTGTTTGTGGACTGATCATCAGAGGAGCAGGCATGCAACAGACTCTCAATACTCAACTGCTGATCATCGGCGGCGGCCCTGGCGGTTACGTGGCGGCGATCCGCGCCGGCCAGCTGGGCATTTCCACCATTCTGGTGGAAGGCCAGTCCCTGGGCGGTACCTGCCTGAACATCGGCTGCATCCCGTCCAAGGCGCTGATCCACGTCGCCGAGCAGTTTCACCAGACTCGCCACCACAGCCAGGGCTCGGCCCTGGGCATCGAAGTGGCAGCGCCGACCCTGAACATCGGCAAGAGCGTGGAATGGAAAGACGGCATCGTCGACCGCCTGACCACCGGAGTCGCCGCACTGCTGAAGAAACACAAGGTCCAGGTGATCCATGGCTGGGCCAAGGTGATCGACGGCAAGACCGTGGAGATCGAAGGCTCGGACACGCGCATCCAGTGCGAGCACCTGCTGCTGGCCACCGGCTCGAAAAGCGTCAACCTGCCGATGCTGCCCCTCGGCGGGCCGATCATCTCCTCCACCGAAGCCCTGGCGCCCAAGACCCTGCCCAAGCGCCTGACCGTGGTCGGCGGCGGCTATATCGGCCTGGAGCTGGGCATCGCCTATCGCAAGCTCGGGGTCGAGGTCAGCGTGGTGGAAGCCCAGGAACGCATTCTCCCGGCCTACGACGCCGAGCTGACCCAGCCGGTGCTCGAATCGGTGAAGCAGTTGGGGATCAAGCTCTACCTCAAGCACAGCGTGCTGGGCTTCGATGCCGCCAGCAGCAGCCTGCAGGTGCGCGAGCCCAACGGTGACACCCTGAACCTGGCCACCGAGCAGGTGCTGGTGGCCGTGGGTCGCAAGCCCAACACCCAGGGCTGGAACCTGGAAAGCCTGAACCTGGACATGAACGGCGCGGCGATCAGAATCGACAACCGTTGCCAGACCAGCATGCGCAATGTCTGGGCCATCGGCGACCTGAGCGGCGAGCCGATGCTGGCCCACCGGGCCATGGCCCAGGGCGAGATGGTGGCCGAGTTGATCGCCGGCAAGCAGCGCGAATTCAACCCGGCGGCGATTCCCGCGGTGTGCTTCACCGACCCGGAACTGGTGGTGGTGGGCAAGACCCCGGACGAGGCCTGCGCTGCCGGCCTGGATTGCATCGTCAGCAGCTTCCCGTTCGCGGCCAATGGCCGGGCCATGACCCTGGAATCGAAAAGCGGTTTCGTGCGGGTGGTGGCCCGAAGTGACAATCACCTGATTGTCGGCTGGCAGGCCGTGGGGGTCGGGGTGTCCGAATTGTCCACGGCGTTCGGCCAATCCCTGGAAATGGGCGCGCGCCTGGAAGACATCGGCGGCACCATCCACGCCCACCCGACCCTGGGCGAGGCGGTCCAGGAAGCGGCGCTGCGGGCATTGGGCCACGCCTTGCATCTGTAACCATTCAAGGGGCACACAGGACAGTGCCCAGGTAGGAGCGCGGCTGGCCCGAAAGGGCCGGCAGGGATCGCCAAGCGTTCGCGCCGTGGCCTTCGCGAGCAAGCTCGCTCCTACCGGGGGTGTTACGGGGGCTGTTGCAGGGAGGAACGCTTCATGAGCAGGCCAAGTTTTTTGCGCACCCTCCCATCGTCCGGGATGCGGTACGCCCCCGGAATGCAGTATTGTTGTGCCCATCCAAAAAAACGTCAGAAGCCTTGAGCCGTTGCGACGGTTGTTAAGCGATAGAGGGTGTCATGGGTAACGAAAGCATCAATTGGGACAAGCTGGGTTTTGACTACATCAAGACAGACAAGCGCTATCTGTCGCACTGGCGTAACGGCGAGTGGGACGCAGGCACCCTGACTGAAGACAACGTGCTGCACATCAGCGAGGGCTCCACTGCCCTGCACTATGGCCAGCAATGCTTCGAAGGCCTGAAGGCCTACCGCTGCAAGGACGGCTCGATCAACCTGTTCCGTCCCGACCAGAACGCCGCGCGCATGCAACGCAGCTGCGCCCGCCTGCTGATGCCACAGGTGTCCACCGAGCAGTTCATCGAGGCCTGCAAGGAAGTGGTCCGTGCCAACGAGCGCTTCATTCCGCCATACGGCACCGGCGGCGCGCTGTACTTGCGTCCGTTCGTGATCGGCGTGGGTGACAACATCGGCGTGCGCACCGCTCCCGAGTTCATCTTCTCGATCTTCTGCATCCCGGTCGGCGCCTACTTCAAGGGCGGCCTGACTCCGCACAATTTCCTGATCTCCAGCTACGACCGCGCCGCGCCACAAGGCACCGGCGCCGCCAAGGTCGGCGGCAACTACGCCGCCAGCCTGATGCCCGGCTCCCAGGCCAAGAAGGCCAGCTTCGCCGACTGCATCTACCTGGACCCGCTGACCCACAGCAAGATCGAGGAAGTAGGCTCGGCCAACTTCTTCGGCATCACTCACGACGATAAATTCGTCACCCCGAACTCGCCGTCGGTACTGCCGGGGATCACCCGCCTGTCGCTGATCGAGCTGGCCAAGACCCGTCTGGGCCTGGAAGTGGTGGAAGGCGACGTGTTCATCGACAAGCTGGCGGACTTCAAGGAAGCCGGCGCCTGCGGTACCGCGGCCGTGATCACCCCGATCGGCGGCATCCAGTACCAGGACAAGCTGCACGTGTTCTACAGCGAAAAGGACGTCGGCCCTGTCACCCAGAAGCTCTATAAAGAGCTGACCGGCGTGCAGACCGGCGACGTGGAAGCGCCAGCGGGCTGGATCGTCAAGGTCTGATTCGCCCCGGCTGCAACCCAGCCCGCCCCTGCTTGCCAGGGGCGGGCTTTTTCATGCCGGCGATTTGCTTCGTCGACTTATTCCCTACTCCGTTGAGACTTTTCTTGCCGAGGCCGAGCAGCGATCTATATGATAAGCGTTATCATTTGCAACCTCTCTGCCACGGTAATGTCTCGCCATGTCTTTACCCGTTCAAGCCAGTGCCTGCGATCTGACCCAGCTGTATAGCCAGCAGCACCAGTGGCTGAAAAACTGGCTGCGCCTGCGCCTGAACTGCTCCCACAGCGCCGCCGACCTGGCCCAGGACACCTTCCTGCGCCTGCTGGCAAAACCCGAGCCGGTACAGATCCAGGCACCGCGCAGCTTCCTGGCCAAGGTGGCGCAGAGCGTATTGAGCAATCACTACCGGCGTCAGAAGCTGGAGCGGGCCTACCTGGAAGCCTTGCAGCACGTCCCCGCGCACGTGGTGCCGGACCTGGAAACCCAGGCCATCCTCCTGGAAACCCTGATGCAGCTGGACGCGGTGCTCGAACGCCTGGAGCGGCCGGTGCGCCAGGCGTTTCTCTGGTGGCAACTGGATGGCCTGGGCCATGAGCAGATCGCCGAACGGCTGCAAGTCTCGGTCACCACGGTCAAGCGCTACATCGTCAAGGCCGGTGCCCAGTGCATCCTCCTCGACGACCGCCAGGACCTTTCATGAACTCGTCTCAGAACAGCATCGGCAGCAACGCTGGAAACAGCCATGCCCTGAGCATCGACCTGGAGATGGCCGAACAGGCCATGCAATGGCAGCTCGACCTGCAAGAGCCTGACGTCAGCCCCGCTACCCTGGCCGCCTGGCAACGCTGGCGCCAGGCCCATCCGCTGCATGAAAAGGCCTGGCAACGGGCCGAGGCCCTGACCCAGCGCCTGCAACAGGTACGCAGCCAGGGCCACAGCGAACTGGCTCGCGCCACCCTGGCACCGAACCTTGCACGCCGCCGCGCCCTCAAGCACCTGGGCCTGCTGCTGGTGGCCGGCGCCGGCGCCTGGGCCGCACGAGACACCGCTCTGGTGCAGGACTGGAGCGCCGACTACAGCACTCGGGTCGGGCAACAGCGTCGTTTCACCCTGGCGGACCAGACCCAGGTGCAACTCAATACCGACTCCGCGATTGCCGTGCGCTTCGACCAGCAGCAACGACGCCTGACCCTGCTGCGCGGTGAAATGCTCCTGACCCTGGCTCGGCAATCCTCGCTCCAGCCCTTGCAGGTGGAAACCGCCGAGGGCTGGATCGAGGCCACGGCCGCTCGCTTCAGCGTGCGCCAGCAGGCCGGCCGTACCGAGCTGGCGGTCTACCAAGGCAGCCTGACCCTGCGCCCCCGTGACGGCGGGCAGCAGACGCTGTCCCTGGCGGCCGGCGAACAGGCGCGTTTCAACCGCCACGGCCTGCTGCTGCGCCAGGCGCAAAACGCCCTGCAACCGGCCTGGAGCCAAGGCATGCTGGTGGCCCAGGGCCAACCCCTGGGGGAATTTCTCGAAGAGCTGGGACGCTATCGCCACGGTCATCTGGCCTGCGATCCGCGTCTGGCGCACCTGCCGGTATCCGGCACCTTTCCCCTGGCCGATACCGACCGCGTGCTGGCCGCCGTGGCCGACACCCTGCACCTGGAAGTGCGCCAGTTCACCCGCTATTGGGTGACCCTCAAACCCCGCGCCACGCTGGGATAAAAAATATCTCATGCAGGTGGTCTGTTTTTCGCGCTCGCGAGACTTAACCCCCAGAACATTCATTTGTATGGGGAGCAACACATGTCATTCGCCGTAAAGCTGCGCCGCCACAAAGCCTTTTCACTCAAGCAGAACCTGGCGGGCGCCATCGCCCAGGGCCTGGTCTGCCTGACCGGCGGCACTGGCGCTGCACTGCTGCCGGCCTGGGCCCAGGCGGCGCAACAGACCCAGGTGGAGTTCGACATCGCCCCGGGCAACCTGACCGGCGCCCTCGCCCGCTTCGGCCAGACCGCGCACATCCTCCTGTCCTACCCGGCGAGCCTGACCGAGGGCCGCAGCAGCCCCGGCCTCAAGGGCCGGCATGATGTCGACAGCGGCCTGACACTGCTGCTCGGCGGCACCGGCCTGCAAGCGGTGCGCGGCGCCAATGGCAACTATTCCCTGGAAGCCCGCAGCAGCGGCACCAGCCTGGAGTTGAGCCCGGTCTCGATCTCCGGCAAGGCCCCCGGTTCCACCACCGAGGGCACCGGCGAATACACCACCTACTCCTCCAGCAGCTCGACCCGGCTCAACCTGACGCCTCGGGAAACCCCGCAGTCCATCACGGTGATGACCCGCCAGCGCATCGACGACCAGAACCTCAGTACCTTGACTGACACCCTGGAAGCCACCCCGGGGATCATCGTCACCCGCGACGGCCTGGGGGCGGAAACCGACAGCTACTGGTCCCGGGGCTTCGCCATCCAGAACTACGAGATCGACGGCGTCCCCACCAACACCCGCCTGGACAACTACTCCCAGAGCATGGCCATGTACGACCGGGTGGAAGTGGTGCGTGGCGCCACGGGCCTGATCAGTGGCATGGGCAACCCGGCCGCCACCATCAACCTGATCCGCAAGCGCCCCACCAGCGAAGCCCAGGCCAGCATCACCGGCCAGGCCGGAACCTGGGACCGCTACGGCGGTGGAGTCGACGTTTCCGGCCCGCTCACCGACAGCGGCAATGTCCGCGGGCGCCTGGTGGCCGACTACAAGACCGAAAGCGCCTGGGTCGACCGCTTCAAGCAGCAGACCCAGCTGATGTACGGCATCACCGAGTTCGACCTCAGCGAAGACACCCTGCTGACCCTGGGTTTCAGTTACCAACGCACCGACGTCGATTCACCGCTGCGTACCGGCCTGCCCACACGCTTCAGCAGTGGCGAGCGCACTCACTTCAAGCGCTCCACCAACACCGCGCCGGACTGGTCCTACAACGATCACCAACAGACCAGCTACTTCGCCTCCATCGAGCAACAACTGGGCAACGGCTGGAGCGGCAAGATCGAGTACACCCACGCCGAAAACCAGTTCGACGAGGTGTTCAACTTCGCCATGGGCCAGGTGCACAAGGACGGCAGCGGCACCACTCAGTTGCCAGTACGCTTCTCCGGCACACCGCGCCAGGACAACCTCGACCTGTACCTCACCGGCCCCTTCAACCTGTTGGGCCGCGAGCACGAACTGATCGGCGGCATGACCCTGTCCCAGTACAAGGAACGCACCCCCGGCTGGGGCAGCTGGCGCTACGACTACGCCGCGTCCCCGGCCGGGGTCATCGACGACCTGGACGGCTGGGACGGCCATTCGCCGAAACCGGACTTCAACGTCAGCGGCAAATCGTCGATCGATGAAAACCAGTACGCGGCCTACCTGACCTCGCGCCTGAGCCTGACCGACGATCTGTCCCTGATCCTCGGCAGCCGGGTCATCAACTGGAAACGCGACACCCACGAGCGCCCCTACGGCGGTGCCGAAAGCGAGGTCAATCGCGCTGAAAACGGCGTGTTCATTCCCTACGCCGGGGTGGTCTACGACCTGGACGAGATCTGGTCGGTGTATGCCAGCTACACCAGCATCTTCAACCCCCAGGCCTCCTGGGTGCGCAGCGAAGACAACAAGCCCCTGGACCCGATGGAGGGCAAGGGCTACGAGGTCGGGATCAAGGGCAGCCACTTCGACGGTCGCCTGAATTCCAGCCTGGCCCTGTACAAGCTGCAGCAGGACAACCTGGCAATCTGGAAGCACGACAACGTCTACAGCGCCGAACAGGACACTACGTCCAAGGGCGTGGAACTGGAGTTCAACGGCGAACTGGCCGAAGGCTGGCAGGCGTCCGCCGGCTACACCTACTCGGTCACCACCAACGCCGACAACCAGCGGATCAACACCGGCCTGCCGCGCAACAGCTTCAAGACCTTCAGCAGCTACCGCCTGCACGGCCCGCTGGACAAGCTGACCGTCGGTGGCGGGATCAACTGGCAGAGCAAGGTCGGCAACGACCTGCACACCTTCACCCAGGGCAGTTACGCGGTGACCAACCTGATGGCCCGCTACGACATCAGCCGCAACCTCAGCGCCTCGCTCAATCTGAACAACCTGTTCGACCGCGAGTACTACAGCAACGCCGGCCTGTACGGTAACTACGGCGCACCGCGCAACCTGATGACCAGTTTCAAGTACAGCTTCTGAGGCCGGCCCGGCCCCAGGCACGTTGAGTGGTCATACTGCAGTCCCGCCTTCGCCCCGGCGAAGGCGGGACTGCCAGGCTAGAGCCGGCTATCCAGCAGCTCCAGCACCTGTTGCCAGCCATTGACGACCAGAAGCGCCGTCTGCGCAGCCATGAAGGTATAGAGACAACTGACCACCAGCACCGAGAGCTCGAACCAGACGAACATCGGCCAGTTGCTGGCACGCAAGGGCCGCCCGCGCATCAGCTCTTGCACCTTGTTGCGTGGAAGGTGATAGACGATCTGGAAAATCTTCGTCTCGCGAAAGTTGCTGACCACGCTGTACACCAGGGCCACCACGGTCACCCCGGCCATCCACCAGAACATCATGAACTGCACGGTATTGTGCTGACCCTGGTTGAGGCTGAGGCTCTGCTGAAAAAAATGCAGACCAATCCCCGAAACCAGTGGCAGCACGATGCCGAAGTAGATCAGCAGCCCCAGGCAGGCCATGGCGAGGCCACTGCTGAAGACACAGGCGCGGATCACCCGGGCGAGAAAGCCTGGAGAAAACTTCGAGTAAGCCCGCTGCGTTTCAATCACCAGCAAGGGGATCAGCATAGTCAGTACCCCGACCGCAATATCCACCCCCTTGAAGCCCGTCCTGGGCAACAGTAACGCCGCCAGGAACGTCATCCCGCGACTCCCTAATCGCCATAGCATCTTGGCGTCGTCAGTCACCCCCTTCGACCAGAACTCCTCGGTAATCCCCTTGCCGTCATCCATGCCTTCATCCATTGAGCATCTGCCTCGTGGTGCAAAGCCGTGCATTGTCATCTAGCGCAGCGGTCACTGCCCAGTGCCCGGGCTGCGAGCCTCGCCAACGCGCTTGCCACGCCGCGCCGCCACCGGGCTGGCCTGGCCATCGCGCTGCTTGCCATGGCGAGCCTCGCTGATCAGCGCCGGAATCAGCGGCCCTTCCGGCAGGTGTTTCCAGAAGCGGGCCGGCAGGTGCCCCTGCATGACCTTGGGATTGAGTCGCGCCGGGTTGAAGATGTGACTGTAGTAGGCCAGCCACAGGTCGCCTCCGGGGTCTTCGACAGGCTGTGCAAGTTGCTGCCAGGCAATGGGGCACTGACGTTGATAGAGCAGGTCCCGGCCATCGAAATACACCCCGTCCCGGGGCGTGGCGATCATCCAGCGGTGGCACCCCATGCGCCCGATAAAGTGCTGGCTGGCGCTGGCCAGGATGTCGTGGGCCGGCTCGTGCCAGGCGACGAACTCCGGCTGTTGCGCCAGGCTCGAACGCCCTTCGGCCAGGCGCACGAATCGTACGAAGGCATGCAGGTGATGAGCCTCGCGGTCCACCTGCTTGATCCGCCGCTGCAACTCGCTGCCCAGTTGATCGCCGCTGAGCATGGCGGTGCGGTCGCCGTGGCTGACCCGCCACAGCACCTCGTACAACAGGTTCCAGCGCTGCTCGCCGCGATAGGCCGCCGCCCGCTCCAGCTGTTGCAGCAGCGCCAGGGGAATCCGCGCCTGGAACGGCCCGGCTTCCAGAGGCAGCTCCTCATCACTGGCAAACAGATCGGTTAC
Source organism: Pseudomonas sp. JDS08PS003 (assembly GCF_045013505.1). Lineage (NCBI taxonomy): Bacteria > Pseudomonadati > Pseudomonadota > Gammaproteobacteria > Pseudomonadales > Pseudomonadaceae > Pseudomonas > Pseudomonas sp. JDS08PS003. The sequence goes on along the minus strand of NZ_CP120724.1, from coordinate 2,977,094 downwards.
CCGGGGGCCGGACCAGTTGACCCGGCTCGGATCGACGGAATGACTGAGCAGCCAGCGAGCCTGCTGGCGCCAGGTGTCGAACCAGTCGTCGCAGTCCAGGCTGATCATCCCCAGAGCCCCATCTGCTGCGGTTGGGGACGGTCCCGCAGTTGCTGGTAGAGCAAGGCGCTGCTGCTTTCGGCCTGCTGGGGGTGGTAGTCGCTGGTGATGAAGAACGGCTTGGCCTTGCTCAGCACACAGCGCATGCGCGCCAGGTCCTCATAGCGGATGCGGCGCTCGCGACGCAGCTCCACCAAGCGCTGGGTGGTACGCAGGCCGATCCCCGGAATGCGCGCGATCAAGGTGGGCTCGGCGCGGTTCAGGTCCAGGGGAAACACGCTGCGGTTAGCCAGGGCCCAGGCCAGCTTGGGGTCGATGTCCAGGGCCAGGTGCCCGGGGCCCTGAAACAGTTCATTGGCACTGAAGCCATAGCCCCGCAACAGGAAGTCCGCCTGGTACAGACGGTGCTCGCGCATCAGCGGCGGCGCGGCCAGGGGTACGCTTTTCGGGCTGTTGGGAATGGGACTGAACGCCGAGTAATAGACCCGCCGCAGGCGAAAGTCGCCATACAGGGCCTCGGCACTATGGAGGATGGTGCTGTCATCGGTGTCGTCGGCGCCGATGATCATCTGCGTGCTCTGCCCCGCCGGGGCGAAGCGCGGGGCCCGAGGCTCGTTGCGCACCGTCTGCTCGCCGGTATAGATGGTGCCCATGGCCCGTTTGATCGAGCCCAGCTGTTTTTCCGGGGCCAGGGTCTTCAGACCCTCATCCGTAGGCAGTTCGACATTGACGCTGAGACGATCGGCATAACGCCCGGCGGCCTCGATCAGCAGCGGGTCGGCGTCGGGAATGGTCTTGAGATGGATGTAGCCGCGGAACTCGTGCTCTTCACGCAATAGCCTCGCCACCTGCACCAACTGCTCCATGGTGTAGTCCGCCGAGCGGATGATCCCGGAGCTGAGGAACAGCCCGCTGACACAATTGCGCCGATAGAAATCCAGGGTCAGGCGCACCACTTCCTCGGGGCTGAAGCGCGCCCGGGGCACATCGCTGGAACGGCGATTGACGCAGTACTGGCAGTCGTAGAGGCAGAAGTTGGTCAACAGCACCTTGAGCAGCGAAACGCAGCGTCCGTCCGGGGTATAGCTGTGGCAGATGCCCATGCCGTTGCTCGAGCCCAATCCGCCCTTGCCTTCCGAGCTGCGCTTGGGCGCGCCGCTGCTGGCGCAGGAAGCGTCGTACTTGGCGGCGTCGGCGAGGATGCTCAGCTTGTCGATCAATTGCATGGCGAGGCTCGAATACTGTTTTTATATACAGTACAGAGTAAAAGCCCGGGACCACAAGAGAGTGGCCGGAGGCAAAATGAAAAAAACCTCTCGCCACCCCATCGGCAGCCTGGAGCTATTGGTGAAAATCCTTAAGATACGCACGCGCCCATGACCTCTGGAAAGGACTCTGCCCCATGCCTCGTCTCTACCGTTTCTGCCTGTTCGGCATGGCCCTGCTGTCGAGCCTTGCCGCCAATGCCGCGCCCACCGACCAGGAACTGATCGACGCCCTGTACGCCAAAGTCCAGGCCCGGCAGGACTGGCAAGCCCAGGCCAGGCAATGCCCCAGCGACAACATGCCGGCCAGGACCGCGACACGGGCCACGCAGGCCAACCGCTGCGAAACCCCGGAGCAGCTGGGGGCCTGCCTGCAGCGCTGCGAAACCGGCGACGGCAACGATTGCTACTGGCTGGCAACCACCCTGCAACAGGCCAAAGGGCCCGCCGCAGGCTATGAACCGCTGTACCAGCGCGCTTGCAGCCTGGGCCTGGTCTCCGGCTGCACCAACCGCGCCGCCGGTATGCTCACCGCCGACGCCGACAACCAGGCCACCCGGCACTGTGCGGTGCAGACCTTCAACAAGGCCTGTGAACTGAATGATCCCTGGGCCTGCACCATGTACGGCTTCCACCTGAGCCGGGGCATAGGCGTAGCGCCCGACGCCGATCTGGCGCTGAAGGTGCTGGATAAATCCTGCAAGTACGGCCCCGCCGACCCGGCCTGCAGCGGGGCTCGACAGTTGCAGGAAGAGATCCGCGAGGCCATTCGGGCGGCGCGGCCCTGACCGCGATCGGGGGATGCTTGCGCCGGCCAGCCAGCTCCTGCGGGAGACGTGCCGGCGAACGATCCCTTAGAAATACTTCAGCCAGGCCAGGTCCCGGCGCCGAGCCTTGAGTCGGGCGAAGGCCCGCACCGGTGGGTACAGTGCCACGGCCAAGAGCAGCGTGATCAGCCACAGCCACCCCAGCGAATCGAAGCCAAAATAGGCCCCGTGGTTACGTCCCAGCAGCGCCACTGCCAGCAGATACAGGCCCTTGAGTACATACAAGTGCAACAGGTAGAAGAACATCGGCGCTGCGCCAAACACCCCGAGCACCCGTATCAAACGGCTGTCCTGAGGCCGCTCCAGGGCCCGCAGCACAAGCAGCCCGGCGCCCAGGGTCAGGGCAATGAACAGCAGCGACGGCGGGTATTTGGTGATATTGAAAAAGCTCATCAGGGTTTGCACCCAGGTATCGCCATTGACCCAGGGCCGCTCGCCATAACCGTTGAACAGCCGCAGCCCGATGAACCCCACCAGCGCCGCCAGCCCCCACAGCAACAGACGCCGCTGCCGCTGAGCAGCCTCGGCTTCGCGAGCGAACCAGGGGCCCAGGGCATAACCCAGGCCGATCACGCCGATCCATGGCAGCAGTGGATAGGAGGTCCGCAGGCGCAGCCCCTCGCCCCATTCGATCCAGCCGCGATCATGGAGGATCGCCCAAGGCACGTGCAGCGCCTCGCCCGGGGCGAAGTGCAGCCCATCCAGCAGGTTGTGCCCGCCGATCAGCAGCAGGCTCAGGCCCAACAACAGCGCCCGGGGCAGCCACAACAATGCCGACAGCGCCAGCATGCTCAGGCCGATGACCCAGATCACCTGCAGGTAGATCAGCGTCGGCGGAATCTGCCCGGTCCAGGCGAAGTTCACCAGGGTCAGTTCCAGCACCACCAGGAACAACCCACGCTTGAACAGGAAGGCGCTGGCATCTGCCCGATGAGCGTGCTTCTGGGCAAACAGATAAGCCGAGAGCCCGGTGAGCAGGACAAACACCGGAGCGCACAGGTGTGCCAGGGTGCGGCTGACAAATAACCCGGGCTCGGTAGTGGCCACGTCCATGGGATCGCTCACCTGCCGGTGCAGGAAGAAGGTTTCCCGAACATGGTCCAGAAGCATGAACAGCATCACCAGGCCACGCAGGGCATCGATGCTCAGCAGCCGGGTGCCGAGGCTCGCGGGAGGGTTGGATAAAGAGCTCATAAGGAGGGATCGCAGCGTCAGGTTCGAAGGGTCGGTACCGGTCTCGCGACCGGCAAATCCCCCGTTACTTTATAACATCTACCTGCCTATCCGAAACGCCTCAGCTGTGGCCGCGGCCCCAGGCAACCATCGGCCTGTAGCGCCGCGCCCCAGCCGGTGCATGGGCCGCGACGCTGCTCGGAACTACTGATGCTGGACCTGCACCATGGAACTGACCTGGACCCGGGCCTGCATCTGTTCGGCCCCTCCCCCGCGACGCATGCCACGCACCGGGCAGGCATCCAGGTAGTCCAGGCCCACCGCCAGTTTCAGGTGGCGTTCGGGTCGCGCCAGGCGGTTGGTCACATCGAAGCTGTACCAGCCGTCGTCGAGCCAGGCTTCGGCCCAGGCATGGCTGGCCAGGTGACTTTGGTCTTCGGTGCACAGGTAGCCGGAGACGTAGCGTGCAGGAATCCCCAGGCTGCGGGCGCACGCCAAGAAAGCATGGGTATGGTCCTGACAGACCCCGGCCGCGCCGGCAAAGGCCTCGGCTGCGGTACTGCCGACCCCGGTGGCGCCCGGGCTATAGGGCATGTGCTCGGCCAGGGCCTGCATCAGCTCGATCAGCGCGGCGCGATCACGGCGCTCGCCGCAATGGCGCCGGGCAAAGTCGCAGAGGGCCGAGTCCGCCTTGCTCAGGTGGCTGCAACGCAGGAACGGCAGCGGCGACTGGCTGTCGCCCTCCACTTCCCGCGAGCCATCGATCTGCACTTCACCAAAGGCCGTGAGGACAATGGCGCCGTGGGGCTCGTCGAGGGTCATGACATGCAGGATGTTGCCATAGGGATCGCGCTGGGCGCGCACCTGCCGTGGCAGCTCCAGGTGCCATTGGAGGATCTGCTGGCGCTGGCTGTTCTGGGGCGTCAACCGCAGGAACTGGATGCTGGTGCAGACTTCATCGGCGTAGCTGTAGGTCGTGTCGTGACGAATGGACAGTTTCATACCACCTCCAGATAGGACTCATGCACGGTCTGCCCCAGGTGGCGGATCTGGCCGATGCAATCGGTCAGCCACTGGTGCAGGCCGGAATCGAGAATCTCGTTGATCCCGGTGTAGCGCAGGCGCGCGTTCAGTTCGGCGGCCAGGCGCTGGGCCGGGCGTCCGTTGTCCCCCGGCAAGGTGGCCAGGAGCTGGTCCAGCTCCTCGACACAGGCATGCAGGGAGCGCGGCACATCGGCGCGCAGCAGCAGCATCTCGGACACCTGCTCGGCCCCCGGGGCGTTGCGGTAGATCTCGTTGAACGCCTCGAAGGACGACAAGGCCCGGAGCAAGGCGCTCCACTGGTAATAGCCCCGGGCCGAGTTGTCGCTGACTTCCTCGGACTCCTCGCCGAACATTTCATAGCGCGCGTCCAGCAGGCGCAGGGTGTTGTCGGCGCGCTCGAGAAAGGTCCCCAGGCGGATAAAGCGATAGGCATCGTTGCGCATGATGGTGCCGGCGGTGGCGCCGCGGAACAGGTGCGAACGCTCCTTGACCCACTCGCAGAACTGGCTGATGCCGTAGCGCCCCAGGCCGTTGCGGGCGATGTTGCGCATCTCCAGCCAAGTGGCGTTGATGTTCTCCCACATGTCCGCGGTGATCCGCCCGCGCACCGCGTGGGCATTGCTGCGGGCCGCCCGCAGGCAGCAGTAGATGCTCCCCGGGTTGGTCTCGTCGAGGGCGAAGAAATGCAGCATGCGCTCGGTGTTGAGCTCACCGTAGCGCTGGTTGTAGTCATCCAGGGTGCCGGCCGCCAGCAACGACATGGCCAGTTCGGCATGGCCGTCACTGCGCCCGGCCTGGGGCATCAGCGACAGCGAATAACTGACCTCGAGCATGCGTGCCAGGTTCTCGGCGCGCTCCAGGTAGCGGGACATCCAGTACAGGTCCGCAGCGGTTCTTGAAAGCATGTGTCAGTCCTCCACTACCCAGGTGTCTTTGGTGCCGCCGCCCTGGGACGAGTTCACCACCAGCGAGCCTTCGCGCAGGGCCACGCGGGTCAGGCCGCCAGGCACCAGGCGGGTTTCACTGCCTGAGAGTACGAATGGGCGCAGGTCGATGTGCCGCGGGGCAATGCCGCTTTCGACAAAGGTCGGGCACGTGGACAGCGACAGGGTCGGCTGGGCGATGTAGGCCTCGGGGCGGGCCTTGAGCCGGGCGCGGAAATCCTCGATCTCCGCCGCCGTGGCCGCCGGGCCCACGAGCATGCCGTAGCCGCCGGAGCCCTGGGTTTCCTTGACCACCAGGTCTGGCAGGTTGGCCAGCACATGGGACAGTTCGGCAGGTTTGCGGCACTGCCAGGTGGGCACGTTCTTGAGGATCGGCTCTTCGCTGAGGTAGAAGCGGATCATTTCGTCCACATAGGGATAGATCGACTTGTCGTCCGCGACCCCGGTGCCCACGGCGTTGGCCAGCACCACATTGCCCGAGCGATAGGCGGCGATCAGCCCGGGCACCCCGAGCATGGAGTCCGGATTGAACGACAGCGGGTCGAGGTAGGCATCGTCCAGCCGACGGTAGATCACGTCCACCGCCTGGGCGCCGGCCGTGGTGCGCATGAACACCCGATCGTCACGAACGAACAGGTCGGCGCCCTCCACCAGTTCCACGCCCATTTCCCGGGCGAGGAAGGCGTGCTCGAAATAGGCGCTGTTGAAGCGCCCCGGGGTCAGCACCACCACCGTCGGGTTGTCCAGGGGGCTGGAGCTCTTCAGGGTGTCCAGCAACAGGTTGGGATAATGGTCGATGGGGGCAATGCGCTGAGCGGCAAACAGCTCGGGAAACAGGCGCATCATCATCTTGCGGTCTTCGAGCATGTAGCTCACGCCACTGGGGGTGCGCAGGTTGTCTTCCAGTACGTAATAGCTGCCATCGCCGTCGCGCACCAGGTCCACCCCGGCGATATGGGCGTAGGTGCCCCGGTGCAGGTCCAGGCCCTGCATGGCCACCTGATAGCCTTCGTTGGCCAGCACCTGCTCGGCGGGAATGATGCCTTCCTTGATGATCCGCTGGCCGTGATAGATATCCGCCAGGAACAGGTTCAGCGCCTGAACCCGCTGCACGCAACCGCGCTCCACCGTGCGCCACTCGCTGGCCTTGATGCTGCGGGGAATGATGTCGAAGGGAATCAGGCGTTCAGTGCCCTGTTCGTCGCCGTACAGGGTGAAGGTGATCCCGGCGCGATGGAACAGCAGGTCGGCCTCGCGCCGCCGCTGGTCCAACAGCTCAATGGGGGTGTCCGCCAGCCAACGGGCGAACGCTTGGTAATGGGGTCGACAGGTGCCGCTGGCAGCGTACATTTCATCGAAAAAAGCGCGGGACATAGCCAACTCCTTGCCGTGATGCGAACGGCTTTTTATTTGAACCCTGTGTGTGCGTGACCCGGCTTTGACCTTGAAGGGATGATCGTTCCCCTGTGTGCGAGCACCTCCTGGGCTCATGATCGGACGGCCCCTGCCGCCCGTCTCACAGAGTGGTAGCAAACGCTATGCCGCAAATGCCCAAACAACCGTCACGGCGGCATACGGTCTGAAAAACCAGCAAAAAGCGACAAATACATTCAAAAAAGAGACGCACCTCCCCAACAGGAACCTGTCTTGGGGACGCCCATGGGGACTCAGCTTGAATCACGGCCAACCGACACGGGCTGAATCGGTGCATAAAGCCCCGGAGAGGATTTTTTTGCCCCGTTATCGGGAGTTTTCCGGGCAGTACGGCGTGCACTGGCCGGCAGCGGCCCCTGAGCACTGACCGCCCACGCACCATCGAGGTTCAAGGCATTGACTGGCCGCGACAGGGATTGGCCGGTTTGCCGTCAGTTGCGCACCGGCAACCGAGCCAGGATCAACGCCACCGCCTGCTCCGGCGACAGGCTCGCACTGTCCAGGCGCAAGGGCGCCGACGTCCAGACCTCGTAGTCGTGATCAAGCACCGACTGCCAACTGGGCGCTTGCAGGCCCGGCACATCCAATTGCCGGGTCTCGACCCGCCGTCGATGTTCGCGGGGGTCGCAACAGATCACCTCGACATCCAGCAGCGGCACATCCAGTCGCTGCGCCAGATCGCTCCAGGCCTGACGGCTTTCGGCCACGGGATTGACGCAATCGGCCAGCACCGGGTTGCCCAGGGCCAGATTGGCCTCGGCCAGTTGCAGGGCGATCTGGTAGCCGGCCTTGCCGACCTCTGGCAGGCCGGCATCGCGCAAGCCCTGCTCGATGCTGTCGATGCGCAGGTAGGTGGCTCCCAGGTGGGGAGCCAGGGTGCGAGCGATGGTGGTTTTGCCGGAACCCGGCAATCCGCTGAATACGATGAGCATGCATGGCCCTGGCTGGAACGGTGGAGCGCCAGCTTCAACGCAATGACCGTCGGCGTCCAGTGCAGCACAGCCCGGCACAGCAGAACGGGGTCAGGGAAACGCTGCAGACTGCTCGGCCGGGACGCTTCGCGGCCAGGACAACAGTTCGCTTTCCGACATCGGCCGGGCGTACCAATAGCCCTGGGCCATGACGCAGCCCATCTCCAGCAACAGACGTCGTTCGAGCTGGGTTTCCACCCCCTCCACCACCAGGCACATTTCCAGGTTGCTGGCTAATGCCAGAGAGGCAACGACCACCGCGCGACAGCGCGGCTGACGCACCAGCTCACGAACGAAATGAGCATCGAGCTTGATCTGGTTGAACGGCAGTTCGCACAGGCGCTGCAAGGAGGAGTAGCCGGCGCCGAAGTCGTCGATGGCCAGGTTGCACTCCATCATCCGCAGGCGCACCAGATTTTCCAGGCTGATGGCCGGGGCCTGTACCAGGCCCACCTCGGTGATTTCAAAGGTCAGTAACCGCGGCGGCACCTGATGCCGGTCGATGGCCTGACGGATATGCCTGACGATGTCACCGCAAGCCAACTGCCGGGGCAGCAGGTTGAACGCCAGCTCCAGTTCTTCACCCTGGTCCAGCAGTCGGCGCTGCAGGGCCATGCTCTGGTCAAGCTGCTGGTGCAGCACCTCGTCCAACAGGCCCGCGGCCTCCAGCTCATCGAGAAAGGCTGCCGGGGCCAGCACCCCGTGTTCGGGATGACGCCAGCGCATCAGCACTTCGGCGCCACGGCAACTGGCGTGTTGCAGATCGAACTTGGGCTGGTAGTAGGAAACGAACTGGCCCTGTTCGACGCCCCGCTGCAGGTCTTCCCGGCTCACTGGAACAAAGTGCCGGGGCGCTGCCGGAACCTGTTGCTGATGGCGCAGTTGATAGAGTTCAAGCATCGCGTGCAGGGTCGCCAGTTCCGCCGGCTTGCCCACATCCCCCAGGACGATCAGCCCGTGCAAGCTGATCATCTGCAGCACCGCGCGACGCAGGTCGGATTCAATCAGGCTGTAGAGAATCACCGCCCGCACCAGTTGCTCCCCACTGGCGCGCCGCAAGAATTCCAGGCCGTCCATGCCGGGCATCTGCAAGTCACAGAGAACGATGTCCGCCGCACCGCGTTCACGCAGCAGGTGCAGGGCACTGGCCCCGTCGGACGCCGCCAACGGCTGAGCTACACCCAGGCGCCGCAACTGCTCCAGAGCCAGCAGTTGCTGCACCGGATGGTCTTCAAGAACCAATATCTTCAGGGTATTCACGCGCGGCTCCAGGGTGAGCGGCGACTGCCGAGGGGGACCCGATAACGGATCAGCTGGCCCTTCTGGGGCACCAACCGACAGGAGCATTGAGAGAGTGCAGATAGACACAAGCGTATCGCTAACCGCAAGCGGGTCAAGGTGCCGACAATACCTTCGGTCTGCCAGCCTCGGTGGACTTGCCCGAGCCCGCGCGACTCAGGAAAATAAGCCCATTTCGCACCCACCCTTGATCTATATTTGTTTTCAGCATTGGCGCCAAGCCCTTGTGCGGCTGGCCACGCCGCCCGACACTTTCCTCCTCGACTCATTCTTGTGCCGTTATTCGATCAGGAGCCTCGATGCCTCGTTTCCTCCTGCCAACGCTGATATGGCTGGCATGCCTTCCTGCCCTGGGCGACACCGCGACTCCCTTGCAGCTGCTCAACTACGAATCACCCCATCACCATGAGTTGTCCCTGGCCAACGATGACTGGCTATGGCTGCGCAACAAGCGCGAGCTGGTGCTGGGCACCTCGCAGCAGAACCTGCCACCGCTGGAGATGGTCAACGAGTCCCGGGAATACGAAGGCATCACCGCGGACTACATCGGTCTGCTGGCCGACTCCCTGGGGGTGAAGGTCGCTGTCCGTGCCTACGACACCCGCGAGCAAGTCTACGAGGCCATGGCCAAGGGCGAGGTCGATTTCATCGGCGGCGTCACCTTGAGCGAGGCCCAGAAACACCCCCTGCTACGCAGCCAGAACTACCTGGTCAATCGCCCGGCTCTGGTGGCCCGCCTGGGGGATTCTCCGTCGCTGAAAAACGGTTTGCAGGGACGCAACCTGGCCATCTCCCTGGACACCATCACGCTGCCCGCCGCCCAGGCCCTGTACCCCAAGGCCCGGATCGAAAGCTACGCCAGTACGGATGCGGCCATGGCCGCCGTGGCCTTCGGTGACGCCGATGTGTTGTTCAGCGACGCGGTCTCGGCGCAGTTCCTGATCTCGCGCAACTACAGTGACTACCTGCGAATCATCTACAGCGGCCCGGCCAGCCTCTCGGGTTTCGCCTTCGCGGTGAATCCGCACAACCACCAGTTGCAGCGCTTGCTCGACGCCGCACTGCAAGCGATCCATAAAGAGCAGGACATCAGCATCCGCAATCGTTGGGGCGACCGCCTGCTGCTGAGCATGGAAAAAACCGATCTGACTGCCGATGAGCAACGCTGGATCGAAAAGAACCCCGTGGTGCGCATCGGCATTCACCGCTATCTGCCACCGATGTCCTACTTCGACGCCGACGGCAATTACCTGGGGATTACCTCCGACCTGCTGACCATGCTGGAGGCCAAGACCGGGCTGAGTTTCGAGATCGACGCCCTGCCCAGCTTCACGGACCTCAACGTCGCCGTGCGCGAGGGCCGGGTGCAGATGGTTGCCGATCGGGCCCGCAACCCTGAGCGCGAAGGCTACCTGCAATTCACCCGGCCTTACCTGGTCGGGCCCTACATGCTGATCACCCGCGACACCCCCGATGCGCCGAAATCCCTGGAAGAGATGGCTGGCAAGACACTGCTGATCGGCAGCGGCCATTCGCTGGTGCCACTGCTGCGCCAGCGCTATCCACAGATTCGCATCAAGGAAGTGCAGACCAACTTCGAAGCCCTGACCCTGCTGCGCGAGCATCAGGCCGATGGCGCGGTGCAAGCGGAGATCGCCGTCAGCTTCAACCTGCCGCGCATCAAGGAGGACGGGCTCAAGGTCAACTCAGCCCTCAACCTGCCCCTGCTCAACGAGTCCTTCGGCATCCGCCGCGACCAGCTGGAACTGTTCAGCATCATCGACAAGTCCCTGCGCAGCATCGCGCCCGACGCCCTCACCGAGCTGAACAACCGCTGGCGTTCCAAGGCGGCGGTTGTGCCGCCCTCCTGGCGCGACTATCGCACCACCCTCTATATGGCAGGTGCCGGCGCGCTGCTGTTGCTGCTGATCGCCCTGGCCTGGGGCTACGCCATGCGGCGCCAGGTCAGCCAGCGCGAACGTGCCGAACATGCCCTCAACGATCAGATGCGCTTCATGGACGCGCTGATCAACGGCACGCCCAACCCGATCTATGTGCGCGACCTGAACCGCCGCCTGGTGATCTGCAACGACAGCTACCTCAAGGCCATGGGCACCGATCGCCAAAGCATGCTGGGCACCAGCCTCGACCAGCTGGCGGTGCCCGAGGCCCCGCAGTTTGCCGAAGACTTCAAGACCATCCTTGCCGGCGGCCAACCCTTGCTGATCGACCGCGAAGTACACATCCGCGGCCAACGCCTGAACATCTACCACTGGATGCTGCCCTACCGGAATGCCCAGGGTGAGATCCAGGGCATCATCGGTGGCTGGCTCGACATCAGCGATCGCCAACAACTGCTGGAAGAACTGACCCAGGCCAAGAACGATGCCGACAAGGCCAACCGGGCCAAGACCACCTTCCTGGCCACCATGAGCCATGAAATCCGCACCCCCATGAGCGCGGTCATCGGCATGCTGGAGCTGGCCCTCAAGCGCGCGGATCAGGGCCAGCTCGACCGCAGCTCGATCGAGGTGGCCTACGGTTCGGCCCAGGGCCTGTTGGAGTTGATCGGCGACATCCTGGACATCGCCCGGATCGAAAGCGGACGCCTGAGCCTGAGCCCCGAGCGGGCCAACCTGCGGGATCTGGTGGAGTCGGTGTTCCGGGTCTTCGATGGCCTGGCCCGGCAAAAGGGCCTGCGCCTGGAGCTGGACCTGGACAGCAGCGTCAATGGCGACGTGTTGGTGGACCCGCTGCGCTTCAAGCAGATTCTGTCGAATCTGCTCAGCAATGCGATCAAGTTCACCGAACACGGCGGGGTGCAGATCCGCTTGCAGGCCGAGGGTGACGATGCGCAATTGCTGCCCTTGCTGCTGACCGTCAAGGACACCGGGATCGGCATCGAGCCCGACGACCAGCAACGGCTGTTCCAGCCCTTCAGCCAGGTGCCCGGGCAACATCAGAACGCCCGCTCGGGAACCGGGCTGGGCCTGGTGATCTGCCGCACGCTGTGCGAAATGATGGGCGGTCAACTGCGCCTGGAGAGCCAGCCCGGCGTCGGCACCCTGGCGCGGGTGCAGGTGCAGTTGAGTCGTCTCGACCCGCTGCCCGATGCCCCGCCTCCGGTAGCGGAGGAAACCCTGACCGTCGCTGCCCGGGGGCCGCTGCATATCCTGGTGGTGGACGACAGCCAGGCCAATCGCCAACTGCTGTGCGAGCAGTTGCGCTTCCTCGACTATTCATTGAGCCAGGCGCAGAACGGTGCCGAAGCCTACAAGGTCTGGCAGCGGGAAACCTTCGATGTGGTGATCACCGACTGCAACATGCCGGTGCTGAACGGTTACGAACTGACCCGACAGATCCGCGTTGCCGAACAGACCCAGGGCCGGCCGCCAGTGCAGATCTTCGGCTTTACCGCCAACGTCCATCCCGAAGAGGAACAGCGTTGCCGGGACGCCGGCATGAATGGCTGCATCTTCAAACCCATTGCCCTGCCTGAACTGGACCGCCGCCTGCGGCAACTGCCCGCCCTGCCCCGGTTGCAACTCAAGGCCAGCAGTGAGCGCTACGACATCCAGCAACTGGACCACCTCACCGGCGGCAACCCCGAATCCATCCAGCGGGTACTCAAGGGCTTGCACCAGAGTAACCAGCAGGACTTGAAGCAGATCCGCGAACTGCTGGCCAGCCCCGACAATAAAGGCGTGACTGACCTGGCTCACCGTATCCGCGGTGCAGCGCGGATCATCAACGCCCAGGCCCTGATCGATGAATGCGAATACCTGGAGAGGGCCTGCCGCGAAGGCGCGAATGCCGGCCAGATCAAGACCGCATTGACGCGATTGGAGCAGGCCATGGTTGGATTGGATCGCGACTTGCTGGAGTTCCAGGTGCCCGATTGAGCGGCCCTGGCATCACCTCATCGCATGCTCGCCGCAGCACCGAAGCACCAGAACTGCGAAACCGCCGAGGCTCAGGCCCCCAGGCTTTGCAGCTCCAGACTGGCCGATGCCGACAGCGGTTTGGATGGCTGAATCAGGGCGATGCCGAAACGCCTGCTGATGTAGCGCCCGCCGGTGCCGGTCAGGGTCAGGGCGCGGCTGTCCACATCCTGTCTCAGCCATTTGCGCTGCAACAGGACACGCAGCAACGCCGCCCCCAAAGCACCTCCCAGGTGCGGGCAACGCATGCTCCAGTCCAGGCATGGACAGGCCAGGCTGCGGCGCAACCTGCGCAACTCGGCCACGTCGATGCCCAGGCCGCGGAAGAACTCGACACCACTTTCACTGACCCGATAATCCCTGCCCCTTTTGCCTCCTTTGCCCCCTTTGCCTCTTTTTCCCGCCTTGCCCTCTTCCCCCATCAGCAACCAACCGGCCTCGAACATCCGGTCGTGCAACTGCACCCCCAGGGTGCCTGCCAGGTGGTCGTAGCAAGTGCGGGCAAATTGCAGGCGGTCCGGGGTACGCGGGGTGAAGGTGCTGCCCTGGCCGATCACCATCAGCGCCTCCAGGGCCTGGGCCACCAGCGGATCGCCGAGGCAGTAGTAACGGTGCCGTCCCTGGACCTGTACCTGCAACAGGCCGGAGTCCCTGAGCTTGGCCAGATGGGCGCTGGCGGTCGACGTGCTGACTTCGGCAATCGCCGCCAGTTCGGTGCTGGTACGGGCGTGGCCATCCATCAGCGCACAGAGCATCCGGGTGCGGGCCGGCTCGGCGATGGCCGCCGCCACGTTGGATACCCCCAGGTCGTTCTGCACTACATTCATATTTCGCTCCATGACGAATCGTGTCTTCGAAAAGATCAGGATAGTAGCAACCTGAATATCTGCCCGACAAAGAGACGAATCATGGACCCGATCAGTGCTGTCACCCATTTCGACCCCTACGATTTCTACTACGCCCGCCTGCGTGCTCGGGGCGGCCTGACCTACGATTCAGCGCTGGGCCTGTGGGTCGCCAGCAGCGCCGCCGCGGTGGCGGCAGTGCTGAACCACCCCGCCTGCCAGGTCCGACCGCCCCAGGAGCCGGTGCCCAAGGCCATCGCCGACCGGCCTGCCGGGGACGTGTTTGCACGCCTGATGCGGATGAACGATGGCCCGCGCCACAGCTGTCCCCGTGCCGCTATGGCGACGCCTCTGCAGCAACTGGGCGCCATCGACCTTATGCCCTTGCTGGCACAATGGCGCCCTGTCCTGAGTGCACCGCAAGGTGCCAGCGATCTGCAACGCTGGCAGTGGCGCCTGCCAGTGGCGCTGCTGGCAGGACTGCTGGGAATAGCCGCCGAACGGCGCGAAGACCTTGCCCGGCGCACCGGCGAATTCGTTGCCTGCCTCTCCCCCCTGAGCAATGCAGAACAGCTGCAGGCTGCCGATTGCGCGGCGCAACACCTGCTCCAACAGATGCAGGCGTTGCTCGATGCCCCACAACACAGCCCACTCCTGACGGCGATCCTTGAGCGCAGCAACGGCCTGGCCCCAGCGGATCTGCTGGCCAATCTGCTGGGCCTGCTGGCGCAAACCCACGACGCCTGTGCCGGATTGATCGGCAACAGCCTGATCGCCCTGCTGGCGCAACCGTCTCTGTGCCAGCACCTGTCCAGTGATCCGGACCTGCTCAGTGCCTGGCTGCTGCAACGCCAGCGCCTGGACCCGCCGGTGCAGAACACCCGGCGGTTCGTCGTCCAGGCCTGCACCCTGCTGGGGGTGGACCTGCAAGCCGGCGATACGGTGCTGGTGCTGCTGGCGGCGGCCAACCACGACCCGGCCCTGACCGCGGTCACCGGCAGCAATCCGGCGTACCAGGGATTCAGTTTCGGCAGCGGAGCGCACCGCTGTCCCGGCCAGGGCCTGGCATTGAATATCGTCCAGCGTTTGCTGCAGCTCCTGCTGCGCTCGCCGGGGCTGAGCGCCCTGGCGCTGGACTGGCACTACCAGGACTCAGTCAACGGCCGTATTCCCCTGTTCACCGATGCCGTCGGATAGCCGGCAAGCGCGCTGGCAGTCCCCGGACGCTTGAGGTAAAACGTGCCCCTACTGCCAAGGCCGATACGGGAAAAGGAACAACAATGCTGTTTGTGGTGATGCTGGGGGGAAAACACCCCAGAGCGAAAATTGAAGTCCACGATGTCCAGTTCGTGGTCGCCGACCGTCTCGAAGCGGCCTACCCGCAACTGCGCGAAGGCTGGTTCGGCAGCCCGGCGGGCTTGCACATCGACTCCTGGATGCAGGTCGACGGGGTCGAGGACTACAAGATCGAACTCAGCCCCCTGGCCCCATTGCCGGGTGCACCGCGCCTGTACTTCCTGAACCTGGGCGGCTACGAAGCGACGGCCTTTGGCGAGGCCCACCGCTACCTGCTGGTGGTGGCCCGGGACAAGGCCGAAGCCAAGGCCAAGGGCAAGCGGCAGATGCTTGCCCACTGGCACAAGTCCCACACCGATGCCCTGCTGGACGTGGACGACTGCCTGCCGATCGACCTGCTGGAAGGCCGTTATGTGCATCTGGTGCCCGGCCCGCACCGGGGCATCGTGCAGCAAAACGACTACATCATTCTGGGCTGACCTGATAGACGCCGGCTTGCCGGCGAACAGGCCATAGAGCATTTGCCATGTACACCGCTTTTTTCAGAGAGGAGGCAAGCATGCCGTTTCATGCTCGTGCAGCACAGGGCGCTGACGGTCAGCGAAGCCAATGTCCGGACCCTGTGCTTCTAGGAGCTCAGGTAGTCCAGTTCAAGATCGCTGATGTCCGCGACCTGACTCAGTAGAAACTCCCGCAGCCGAGCGATGGATTCCCGGCGCACGCTGTCTCGCAGCCACACCAGGTAATAACCGTCCCCCGACGCCACGGCGCAGGGGAATGGCAGGCTGACCCGCCCTCGACGAATGTCCCCCACCACCAGGTGCAGATCACCAATGGACAGGCCGTGCCCGGCCATCGCCGCAGAGATCGCCTGGTCCAGGGTGTCGAAGACATTGCCCCGCTCCAGTCGTACCTGTTGCAGCAGGTCCCTGTCCTTGAGCCGTTGCGCCTGCAACCAGCGTCGCCAGTCACGACGGTCCGCCGAAGGATGGATCAGTTCGGCATCCTTGAGCCGCTCCAGGGTCCAGGGCGGCGCGTCCGCGGCCTCGGGTGGACCGATGGGAATCAGCCATTCATCAAACAGCTTGCAGGCCTCGACCCCGGCGCCAAAGTGCCCGTTGCCCAAGAGAATCGCGCAGTCGTAGGGCTCGGCGTAGAAATCCACATGGTCGAAGTCCATCCAGACACTGGCCAGTTGCACCGCCAGCGCCGGCTGTTGCCCCTTGAGCTGCTCCAGGACCCGCAGCAGCCAGCGCATGGTCAGGGTCGAAGGCGCCTTGAGGCGCAACTGTCCGGTGTTGGCCCGCAGCGGCAGGCAGGCATCCTCGATGATCCGGAAGCCCACCTTGAGCTCCCGGGCCAGGCGCTGTCCGGCTTCGGTGAGCACCAGCCTGGGTCCGTGACGCTCGAACAAACGACAGCCGAACTGACTTTCCAGGGTGCGGATATGCCGGCTGATGGCGCTTTGGGTCAGGGACAGCTCCTCGGCGGCTCGGGTAAAGGAGCTGGAGCGGGCGGCCACTTCAAAGGCCCGCAGCGCGTAGAGCGGTGGCAGGGATTCGACCATCGATGAGCACCAATAATGATTAATACTCATAGTAGGTCATAGCTTTTTGCGTTTTTCAATGCACGACAAAGCCCCCAAGCTGAGGCCTTGCACATGACTTCAAAGGCGTTACTCGTGGACCTGAACCTGTCGTTATTGTTGGCCTATGCACTCAGCGTACTGATGCTGGTGGCCACCCCGGGGCCAGTGGTGGCCCTGATCGTCAACACCAGCATGAACGCCGGGCCGCGCCAGGCCGTGTTGACCGCCCTGGGCACCAATGCCGCGTCGCTGCTGCTGGCACTGTTGGCGGTGCTGATGCTGACCACCGGCCTGGCGCTGGACCCACGCCTGATCGGCTGGGTCAGCCTGCTGGGCTGTTGCTTCATCGGCTGGCTGGCCTTGCAGGGGCTGCGGGAGGTGTTTGGCCCAGCCCCCGCACCCGCGCCGCCACGCACCAACAAGGGCCGCCAGGGCCTGGCCAGCGGTTTCCTGGTGGGGATCGGCAACCCCAAGGACATCATTTTCTTTGCCTCCTTCTTCCCCCAGTTCATCCAAGTCACCCGCTCCTTGCAGCACAGTGCGCTGCTGCTGACGCTGGTCTGGATAGTGGTGGATTTTGCCGTGCTGGGGGCTTACATCCTGGTGGCGCGCCAGGGTTTCTCGCTGAAGTACAAACGCCTGGTGACCGGCCTCTCCAGCCTGGCGCTATTACTGGTGGCACTGCTGGGCCTGGGCTACGCCGTGCTGGAGTTGTGCAATGCCGGCGCCCAGCGATGACGCGTGGCTTTGCCCCGGACATTCGTAGTTCATGGAAACATTGCGGAAAAACCGCCCGCCAGCCGATAAAAATCTCCTGTGGGAAGCACGCCATGAATTAACATAGCCAAGCGCTATCCACCCCTCAGGACCACCCCCTTCCATGCTGTCCAGAATCCGATGATTGCTGTCTGGTCCCTACTGTGTCTGACCCTGTTGCTGGCCCTGCTGGCGTTGTGGCTGCTGCGCCGCGAACGCCGCGCCCAGGCCCAGTTGCGGGCCTATCGCACACTCGCCGAAGGCTTGCCCGACGACGCCGAGCGCTTCAAGCGCAGCCAGTACTTCGCGCGCATCGGCACCTGGGATTGGGAAGTGGACACCCAGCGGCTGTACTGGTCGGAAGCCATCTACGGCATGTTCGGTTTCAAGGTCGGTGAAGTGGTGCCCTCCTACGAACTCTTCTGCTCCTGCGTGCATCCGGACGATCGCGAACGGGTCCGCGCCGGCGAGTTGCGCTGCCTGGAAACCGGCGAGAACCATGATGAGGAATACCGCGTGGTGTGGCCCGACGGCAGCATCCACTGGCTGCGGGAAACCGGCAACGTGGTGAAAAACGTGCACGACACCACCATCAAGATGATGGGGGTGGTACGGGATATTACCGATGAAAAAGTCTCCACCAGCCAGCTGCAGCAACTGGCGCACTTCGATCCGCTGACCGGCCTGCCCAATCGCCTGATGCTGGAACAGCGCCTGTCCCGGGCCCTGGAGCAGGCACGTCACAACCAGACCCGAGTGGCCCTGGTATTCGTTGACCTCAACGGTTTCAAGGCGATCAACGACCAGTACGGCCACGCCGCCGGAGACCGGGTCCTGAGCGCCACGGCCCAACGTCTGCAAGGCATCCTGCGCACCAGCGACACCGTGGCGCGGATCGGCGGCGACGAATTCGTAGTGATTCTGGAGGGCCTGTCCCCGGGGCTCGACCTGGAAGAAGAAGCCCGGCGCATCGGCGAAAAGATCTTCAATCAACTGTCGCCCCCGGTGGAGGTGGACAGCCATCGCCACAGCATCGGCAGCAGCCTGGGCGTGGCGGTGTTTCCCGACCATGCCGGGCGCATGGACCAGTTGCTGCACGTCGCCGACCTGGCGATGTACGAAGCCAAGCGCAGTGGCAACAACCAATACCGCCTGGGGCAGTAATACCCGGCAGCCGGGTCTAGGCCTCGCGACCCGCGCCGAGCAACCGCTCATGCAGAAAGCCCAGGGCCGCTTGAAACAGCGGGTGCCATTGGGCCGACGGCGGGCTGGCCAGGGGATGCCAGAAAAACTCGAAGTGATGGCCGCCATCATCCTCGGTGAAATGCGTCCAGCACTCTGGCAATTGCGCCCCCACCCGACACTCATGAAAGGCCCACACCTGAGCGGAAAAACCCGAGTGCCATAGCCCCAGAAAGCGGCTTTCCTCGGCCTGGACGCCAGCCTCTTCCGCCAGCTCGCGGACCGCCGCGGCGGCCGTCGACTCTCCCGCCTCCACCGTGCCCTTGACCAGTTGCAGACCCGCCAGCGGGTGGCGAAAAGCCAAGACCTCAAGCTCAGTGGTGTGGCGCAGCAGTACCGCACAAGCCTTGTTGGCAGGCATCGGCCTTTCTCCTGAGGTTCGGGCCTCAGCCTCAATCATCCCGGGTCAGCACTTCCAGCAACTCGATCTCGAAGATCAGGTTGGAATTGGGCGGGATCGCGCCCATGCTGCGCTCGCCGTAGCCCAGGTGCGCCGGCACCAGCAGTTTGCGCTTGCCGCCCACTTGCATGCCCATCAGGCCCTGGTCCCAACCCTTGATCACCCGCCCAGTGCCGATCACGCACTGGAACGGCTTGCCGCGATCATAGGAGGAATCGAAGCTGCTGCCGTCCTCCAGAAAACCCCGGTACTGGGTGGTGATCAAAGCCCCCTTGACCACGGCCTTGCCATCGCCCGGCTGGATATCGATCACCTGCAATTCGTCGCTCATGCTTCACTCCCGTTCAAACATTGCCCCGTCACGGGACCGCGGCGGGCTTTTTCGCAAAATTGCCGCTGCCTGGCAATCACTGCGCTGCGCCCGGCCCGTGCTGGACCTGGATACCGGTGTCGGTGCCGACAAACATCTCGCCGAACGCCGCCTCGACCTCCTCGACGCTGGCCAGCCCTGCATCCCAGCTGACTTCAAGGCTGGGCAAGGCCCGGCACCAGGCCAGGGTGCGGGAAAAATGCAGGGTCAAGCGCCCCGGCGCCAATTGCAGCCGCTCGATGCCGCCGTAGCCGGCCACGTCCTGCCCGCCCAGCTCTACATAGTAAGTGTCCATGCCCAGTTGCCGATCCTGCTCGTCAACGCATTCGGCACGCTGCAGCAGCAGGTAGTGCCCTGGCTGTTGCCCATCATCGGCAAAGCCCAGGATCTGGACTTCGTCCTCAGTGCAGGCACTGTAGGTGGTTGCATGAAACTTGAAGCTCATCAGCCTTTACTCCTTATACCGTTCACTGGCGCAACAACCCGGACTCATAGTCCAGCCAACCCTGTTCAAAGCATGCCTGCAGGTAGTCCAGCACGCTGTCCAGCAGCACCGAGGCAGGCACATTGATTGAGTAGAAGGCCTTGCTCATGCCCTCCCAACGGCAGCCCAGGGCATTGATCCGTTCCAGCACCTCGGGTGCCCGGGCCCGGCCGGTTTCAAAAAACACCAGGCGCAGCGTGCTGTTGCCACTGCTGCGCGCGATGTGCTTGAACCACTTCAAGCCATCGGCCTGCACCTGGACTGCTACGTCGTCCTCGTAACAGACATCCGGGGAATAGAAGGGAATATTGGCGATACGGTACAGGCCATCTGGCTGCTGCTGCGCCCAGACACCTTCGCTGGCTGCCGGCGGATAGTCGTCGACCACGGTCAACCTGAGCATGATCTTGTCCATCACCTGTCCCTGGTTCATTGAATAAAAAGCGCCCGGCCGAGCTTGAGGCCGGCGAACGCCGAGCGCTTTTTCGCAGAATTGCCGGCCCGTGGCAATCCTTGAATCGCGCTCGGGCAAAGGTCTGTCGCTGCCCGGGAAGTTTCCGTTACCATTGCCGCCCCCACGCCCCACCCCGATAAGGACATCCCATGGCCACCGCCGATATCGTCACCCTGGTGCTGCTCGCCTTGCTGGCGCTGTACCTGGTCAGCCTCTACAACCGACTGACGACCCGGCGCAACCGCTTGCGCAATGCCTTCGCCCAGATCGAAGTGCAACTCAAGCGCCGCTACGACCTGATTCCCAACCTGTTGGAAACCGTCAAAGGCTACCTGCAGCACGAGCGCCAGACCCTGACCGCCCTGGCCGAGGCGCGCAACAGTGCCCGGGACAGTCTGCAAGCGGCCGCCGCGCAACCCGGCGACAGCGCACGCATCGCCCGCCTGGGCCAGGACCAGAGCGCCCTGGATCAGGTTCTCGACCGCCTGCACCTGAGCCTGGAGGCCTATCCTGAACTCAAGGCCTCGCAGAACATGGCGCAGCTCAGCGAAGAGCTCACCAGCACCGAGAACAAGGTCGCCTACGCCCGCCAGGCCTTCAACGACGCCGTGACCGACTACAACCTGTGCAAACAGCAGGTGCCGGCGCTGTTTTTCGCCGGGCTGTTCGGCCACCGGGCCGACGCCGCCCTGCTGCAATTCGCCGACAGCGCGCAAATTCAAGACGCCAGCAAAGTATCGTTCCAGTAACCCCGCCGCCTGCCCCCGGAAGCTTGCATGAAGTTCTTTCAACACCAGGCCCGCGCCCGGCGCCACACCCTCAAACTGCTGCTGTTGATGACCCTGGCGGTGACCACCCTGGTCAGCCTCAGCAGCCTCGGGCTGGGCTTGTTGTGGCGCGAGCTGAGCCAGGAGTACGGCCAGCCCAAGGTGCTGAACTGGACCGTCGTC
Source organism: Pseudomonas sp. JDS08PS003 (assembly GCF_045013505.1). Taxonomy (NCBI): domain Bacteria; kingdom Pseudomonadati; phylum Pseudomonadota; class Gammaproteobacteria; order Pseudomonadales; family Pseudomonadaceae; genus Pseudomonas; species Pseudomonas sp. JDS08PS003. Next base: position 2,955,712 of record NZ_CP120724.1, on the reverse strand, counting down.
GCGGTCGTGGCACTGCTCATGCTGCTGGTGGTGGTGCTGGGCAGTTGGTACAAGACCTGGCGCCTGCGGGCCGGCGGCAAGGTGATCGCCGAGCATCTGGGCGGGCGCCTGATCAATGACTCACCGCGGGGCAGCGAGGAACAGCGACTGCTCAATATCGTCGAGGAAATGGCCCTGGCCTCCGGCGCCTCGATGCCGGCCGTGTATGTACTGCCGGAAGACGCAATCAATGCCTTCGCCGCCGGGCTGACGCCGCAGCAGGCGGTGCTCGGAATCACTCGCGGTGCCCTTATCCACCTGGACCGCGACGAGTTGCAGGGCATGGTCGCCCATGAGTTCAGCCACATTCACAACGGCGACATGCGCCTCAACACCCACTTGCTGGCGGTGATCCACGGCCTGCTGGTGTTCAGCCTCGCCGGCATCGCGGTGCTGCGCCAGGCCGAAAAGCAGCACCTGGGCAGCGACCGCCACCGCTTCTTCTGGCAGATCGTGTTCGCCGTGCTGGGCCTGGCCCTGCTGATCTTCGGCTCCCTGGGCAGCCTGCTGGGCAACCTGATCAAGGCCGCCATCTGCCGCCAGCGCGAGTTTCTCGCCGACGCCTCGGCGGTGCAGTTCACCCGCAACCCCCAGGGCATTGCCGGCGCCCTGAAAAAGATCGGCGGCAGCAGCGCCGGTTCACGCCTGCGCGCCTTCGCCGCCGCCCAGTACAGCCATCTGTATTTCCATCAGGGGGTGAAACTGCGCCTGGAGCGCCTGATGGCCACCCACCCGCCGCTGGCCGCGCGCATCCAGCGCCTGGACCCGCAGTGGGATGGGCGCTTCAAGCCGCTGTAAATGCGCTACCAGAGGGCAATGTCGTAAGTGATGTAGAGGCGGTTGCTGTCGCGTCCACGAGAGTAGTCGGAGCGATACACATAATTGCGCAGCTTCACCCCCAGCCCCTTGAGCGAGCCTTGCTGGAGCACATAGGCCAGTTCGCTGTCGCGCTCCCATTCATCGACGCGGGTCTTGGACTTGCCGTCATTGCCGCTCAGGTAGCGCGAGCTGAAGGTCAGGCCGGGGACACCCAGGCTGGCGAAGTTGTAGCCATAGCCGAGCATCCAGGTCTTCTCGCCCTCCTCGATGAACTTGCCGATGCCGGCGTTACTGAAGGAGTAGACCGTGGCGCCGCTGATATACGGCAAGCCGGCATCGCCACTGAGGCGCTGATAGCCACCGCCGAGGGAATGCCCGGCGATCGCGTAGGTCAGTTGGCCGCTGAGCATGCGGTTGGCGATCTTGCCGTCAAAGGCCGCGCCTGAGTCGGCGCTGCGGAAGTAGCGCAGATCGCTGGTCAACGTCCCCTGCCCCAGCGCCAGGTCGTGCTGAAGACCGACAAAGTCCTGTCGATAGAAGTTCTCAAGCTGGCCATGGAAATAGCTCAGGCGCAGGTTCTTGCTCCACTTGTATTCGGCCCCGCCGTAACGGAAGTCCCCGGACTGGCCGCCGCTGTAGCCGTCGGGCACCAGCCCCACGCTGTCGGTGGAGTCCCGCAGTTTGAAGCGCTGCAGATAACCGCCCGTCAAACTCAAGCCGTCGATATCCGTGCTGCTGAGCTGGGTCCCCTGATAGGTCTGCGGCAGCAGACGGGCATCGTTGTAAACCAGCACCGGGGTCTTGGGCAGCAGGGTGCCGTACTTGAGCGTGGTCTTGGCCAGCCGCACCTTGGCCGTGGCGCCGGCACTGGCAAATTCGCCGGCGGCGCGACCGTCGTCATGCACCGGCAGCAGCCCGGTTCCACTGCGCCCCTTGCCGGAATCGAGCCGAACCCCCAGCAGCCCCAGGGCATCGACCCCGAACCCCAGGGTGCCGGGGGTGAATCCGGACTGATAATCGAGCAGGAAACCCTGGGCCCATTCGGTGCGCTCGCTCTTGGCGGTGCGCGCAGCCTTGGCGCTGAGGCCGTGTTCGTCGCGGAAGTTTTCGTTGAAATAGACGTTGCGCAATTGCAGCTTGAGGCTGCTGTCGTCGATGAAGTCAGCGGCCTGGAGCCCCGCCACCGGCGGCAGGCTCAAGCAGGAAAATACCGTTGCGCGAATCAGCAAATGGCTCATGTCGTACTTCTCGTTGTTGTTATTCAAGGCGCAGTTCGCCAAGCGCCCCGCAAGCAGGCGCGCCAGGCAACGAAAGAGGGTTTTGAACGAATCAGACGAACAGGGTCAGGGCGCCTGTCAGCAAGGCCAGGGCGGTAATGACCAGAGAGGTCAGCACGGCCCACTTCACCGTGGCTTTCTGGAAGTCGCCTATATCACGGTCCACCATGCCCACCAGCAGCAGGGTCGAGGCCACTAGCGGACTCATCAGGTGCACCGGCTGACCGAGGATCGAGGCCCGGGCTATTTCCAGGGGAGAAATGCCATAGGCCGCCGCCGCGTTGGCCAAAATCGGCACCACGCCGAAGTAGTAGGCATCGTTGGACAGGACGAAGGTCAACGGCATGCTGGTCAGCGCCACCACCAGCGGGAACAGGTGGCCCCAGGATGGCGGAATCCAGTCCACCAGGGTCTGTGCCAGGGCGTCGACCATCTTGGTGCCGGAGAAAATACCGGCGAAGATCCCCGCGGCGAACACCAGCAGCACCACGGTCATGGCGTTGCCCGAGTGGGCGAGAATGCGCTCTTTCTGAATATCCAGTTGCGGGTAGTTGATCATCAGCGCCAGGACAAAACCGATCAGGAACAGCACCGCCGAGTGCATCAGGCCCAGCACCAACGCGGTCATTACCGCCACCACCAGCAGCAGGTTGACGTAGGCCAGCTTGGGCCGCTTGTGCGGGGTGTCTTCCAGAATCGCCTTGATGTAGCAGTCACCGCCACCGCTTTGCAGTTGGGTATTGCCGATACGCTTGCGCTCGGCTCGTCCCAACAGGTAGGCGGTAAACACCACCCAGGCGGCGCCGCCGATCATGGTCGGCAACAGCGGCACGAAGTACTCGCCGGCATCCAGGCCAAGGGCGGCGATGGCGCGCGTTGCCGGTCCGCCCCACGGGGTCATGCCGCTCATGATGCTCAGGGACAACATGGAGATGGTGGCGAGGATCATCGGGTTCATGCCGATGCGCTTGTACAGCGGCAGCATCGCCGCGCAGGTAATCATGTAGGTGGTGGTGCCGTCACCGTCCAGGGCCACCACCAGCGATAGCAGAGCGGTGCCGATGGCGATCTTTGTCGGGTCGCCATTGACCCGCTTGAGAATCTTGCGGATCAGCGGATCGAACAGCCCCGAATCGATCATCAAGCCGAAAAACAGAATGGCAAACAGCAACAGCGCCGCCGACGGCGCAACCATTTTCAGGCCGTCGAGCATCATCTTGCCGGTGCTGCCGGCAAATCCGCCGAGCACTGCAAAGACAATGGGCACCACCGTCAAGGCCACGATGGGCGACAGGCGCTTGGTCATAATCAGGACGGTAAAGACCACCACCATGGCGAGGCCGAGCAAAGCGAGCATATGTCGATTCTCTTGTTTTTATGATGAACGTGGCCGGCACGCAGGCGCACGGCCACCTGGGCGCCGGGCGGCCCGATCAAGGCGCCCGGCACAGGCAATAAATGGGGGGTTGGTAGTGTTGCCTTGCAGGTCTAGCTGAGCTTGCTGGCCAGCGTGGCGGGCGGGGTTTGCTCGACACTCTGGGCCGGGGCCGGCTCGCCGTTGAGCGTGCGCATCAGCACCTGGCGGTCGCACGCCTGCTCCGAGAGGGCGATCACCACCGTCGCCACGGCGTTACTGGCCAGGCTGGTCAAGGCCCGGGCCTCGGACATGAAGCGATCGATGCCGATCAGCAACGCCAGGCCGGCCAGGGGAATGTCATGAATCACCGTCAGGGTCGAGGCCAGCGCCACGAAACCGCTGCCGGTCACGCCGGCGGCGCCCTTGGACGACAGCAGCATGATCGCCAGCATAGTGACGACCTGGCCGGCACTCAGCTCGATGTTGCACGCCTGGGCAATGAAGATCGCCGCCAGGGACAGGTAGATCGCCGTACCGTCGAGATTGAACGAATAGCCGGTAGGCAGCACCAGCCCCACCACGCTTTTGCGGCAGCCCAGGGCCTGGAGTTTTTCCAGCATGCGCGGCATCACCGGCTCCGTGGACGAGGTGCCGAGCACCACCAGGAACTCTTCACGCAGGTAGCGCAACAGCTTCCACAGGCTGAAGCCATTTGCCCGACAAATGCCGCCCAGGACCACGCAGACAAAGAAGCCGCAGGCAACATAGAGGGTCATGATCAGCTTGGCCAGGGCGCCCAGGGAAGTGATGCCGTACTGGCCCACGGTAAAGGCCAGGGCCCCGAAGGCGCCGACGGGGGCGAAACGCATCAGGTAGGAGAAAATCTTGAACACCATGTGCGAGGCCGACTCCAGCACCTCCAGCACCGGCTTGCCGCGCTCGCCCAGGGACGACAGGGCAAACCCGCACAGCACCGCGATAAACAGCACCGGCAGTACCTCGCCTTTGTTGAAGGCGCCGACAAAGGTCTCGGGAATGATGTGCATGAAGAACTCCACCACCCCCAGCTTGGCTGCTGAATCGGTGTACTGGGACAGCCCCTGGGTGTTCAACCGGGTGGGATCGATGTTCATTCCCGCGCCAGGCTGGAACAGGTAAACCGCCCCCAGACCGATGAACAGGCTGATCAGCGTCAGGCCCAGGAACAGCAGCATCGTCTTGCTCAACAGGCGTCCCAGGGAACGCTTGTCGCTCATGCCGGCAATGCCGGTGACGATGGTGCAGAACACCACGGGGGCGATCATCATCTTGATCAGCTTGATGAAGGCATCTCCCAGAGGCTTGAGGGCAATGGCCTGCGCGGCCCAGAAGTGCCCCACCAGAACCCCGAGGAACACGGCGCAGAGGATCTGGAAGTAGAGCGATTTAACAACTTTCATGGCATCACCCATTTTTAGAATTGTGTGGATGCAACGCGGATTGACAGCAACGACTAACCGGCCAGGCGCTGTGAAGCCGGCGCGTAGACAAACCCGGAGAACAACCGGCGGGCAGTGCGAACCACCGAGGCGCGGATGGTCTCAGGGTTTTTTCCGCTGTAGGACAATACGACATCTATTGCCCCGCTGGGGTGCTCGATACGGACCTTTTGCAAACGCGGTTCGTGGCCCCCGCCCAGCATCTCGGCCACCACGCTACCGGCGGTGACACAGGCGGTAGCCAGGCCGATGGAGCCGGTGATGGCCAGGGCCCGATGGCAGTTGTGGGGCATGAAATAGCGCACCGCGAGAGTGCCCCCCAGCCGGGCCTGGGACACCAGGACCGGCTTGGGGATCACTTTGTCGCTGACATCCCCCAGGCCCATGGCCAGGCCGGCCTTCAGGCGCAGGCTTTCCAGGCGCTGGAGAAAGTCCGCATCGGCGTCCAGTTCGGTCGGCGTTTCATCGCCGCGCTTGCCCAGACAAGCCGCCTGCACCAGCACCATGGGCATGGCCATGTCGATGCACGTCACGGCAATGCCGTCGATCAAATCCTGGGGCTGGCCCGTGGGGAACAACTGGCCGGTCTTGCTGCCGGCAGCATCGAGAAAGGTCAGGGCCACCGGCGCCGCGCTGCCCGGCACGCCGTCAATGGTGGTGTCGCCTTCGTAGCTGACCTTGCCATCGGGAGTCTGCACCTGGGCATTGACCAAGGTGCCGGTGTTGAGGTTGCGAATCCGCACCTGAGTCTGTGCGCCCGTGGCCTTGACCAGCCCCTGCTCGATCGCGAAAGGCCCGACAGCGCACAGCATGTTGCCGCAGTTGGGCGCGGTATCGACCCGACGCTGGGACACCATGACCTGAACGAACAGGTAGTCCACATCGGCATCCGGGTGCAGCGACGGACTGACGATCGCCACCTTGCTGGTTTGCGGGCTGCCGCCGCCGATACCGTCGATTTCCAGCTCGTGGCCGGAGCCCATCAGGTTGAGCAACAGCTCATCACGCTCGGACACCGCCACCGGCAGATCCCAGGCCAGAAAAAACGGCCCTTTGGAGGTGCCGCCGCGCATCAACACACAAGGAATTCGTTGCATGAACACTGACTCTTGTTAATCAATCGAGGTAATTGATGTTCTGGACACAAGAGTGTCAGGGATTAAAAAGTGTTTCCAATGCAAAGATCAGAGAGATTATTGCGTTACACGCATGAATTAAATATCGTGTCCGGCAGCGTTCCACCCGCCTCCCCGCCTTGAGAAACCAGCATGGAATATGAGCTCCAGGACATAAGATCTTTCGTGAAAATCGCCGAACTGGGGAGTTTTCACGAAGCGGCCGACGCCTTGCACCTGTCCCAACCCGCCCTGAGCCGGCGCATGAAGAAGCTGGAAGAGGGCCTGGGCACCGCCCTCCTCGACCGCACCACGCGCAAGGTCAGCCTGACCAGCGTCGGTCGCGACTTTCTGCCCAAGGCCCGACGCCTGCTGGACGACTTCGACGACTCGATCCTCAACATCCGTGAGCTGGCAGAACGGCAGATCGGTCAGGTGACCCTGGCCTGCATCCCCACGGCGGCTTTCTACTTCCTGCCGTCGGTGATCCGCCTGTACAACCAGCGCTACCCGAAAATCCGCATCCGTCTGCTCGACCTCAGTGCCAACGAAGGCCTTGAAGCGGTGCTGCGCGGCGAAGCGGACTTCGGCATCAACATGATGAGCGGTCAGCACCCGGACATCGAGTTCGTGCCACTGGTCAACGAGCCCTTTGTCCTGGCCTGCCGGCGCGACCACGAACTGGCCGAGCGCAGCTCGGTGACCTGGTCGGAACTGAGCGACTATCGCTTGATCGGCGTCGGTCGCCTGAGCGGCAACCGCATGCTGCTGGACCATGCCCTGTCCGGCTTGAGCTGGCGTCCCCAGTGGTTCTACGAAGTGCAGCACCTGTCCACGTCACTGGGCATGGTGGAGGCTGGCCTCGGGGTGTCGGCGATGCCGAGCCTGGCCATGCCCGCCGCCGATCACCCAACCCTGGTCAGCGTTCCGCTGACCGAGCCTGTGGTCAATCGCACCCTGGGCCTGGTGTACCGCCGCGGTGCATCGCTGTCGCCGGCCGCGGAAAAATTCGTGGCGATCCTGCTGGAGCAGTGGCCGCACTGACCCGCGCGCCCCTCCCGCGCGCCCTACACACCGACGTGCCTTGAAGGGCGCACCGCCAGTCTCAGAACATCCCCGCCGTTTTTATCCGGGCGCAGACTGGCAACACCCATGCGCTCATCGTCACCGGCGAGCCTTTATCATCACCTGCGCCCCGTTCTCCCTGGAGTCCCCCCGATGCCCCATGAAGGCAACCTGCTACAAGCCGCCGTCGTGTTCCTCTGCGCCGCCGTGCTCATCGTGCCCCTGGCCAAGCGCCTGCAACTGGGGGCCGTGCTCGGCTACCTGCTGGCCGGGGTGCTGATCGGCCCGTCGGTGCTGGGGCTGGTGGGTAACCCGCAAAGCGTCAGTCACATCTCCGAGCTGGGGGTGGTGCTGCTGCTGTTCATCATCGGCCTGGAGCTTTCCCCCAAGCGCCTGTGGGTGATGCGCAAGGCAGTGTTCGGTGTGGGGCTGGCCCAGGTGCTGTTGACCGGCACAGTGATCGGCGTGGTGGCCCTGTTCCTCTTCGGCCAATCGCTGAACAGCGCCATTGTCCTGGGCCTGGGCCTGGCGCTGTCGTCCACCGCTCTGGGCCTGCAAAGCCTGGCCGAACGCAAGGAGCTGAACAGCCCCCACGGGCGCATGGCCTTCGCCATCCTGCTGTTCCAGGACATTGCCGCCATTCCCTTGATCGCCATGGTCCCGGTGCTGGCCGGCAGCGATCACCACACCAGCAGCGCCGAGGATCTGCGTCATGGCCTGCAAGTGCTGGGCAGCATCGCCGTGGTGGTGGTGGGCGGACGCTACCTGTTGCGCCCGGTGTTTCGCATTGTCGCCCGCACCCGCTTGCCGGAAGTGTCCACCGCTACCGCCCTGCTGGTGGTGATCGGCACGGCCTGGCTGATGGATCTGGTGGGCGTGTCCATGGCCCTGGGCGCCTTCCTCGCCGGCCTGCTGCTGGCGGACTCGGAATACCGCCATGAACTGGAAGCGCAGATCGAGCCCTTCAAGGGCCTACTGTTGGGGCTGTTCTTCATCAGCGTCGGCATGGGCGCCAATATCAGCCTGCTGCTCAGCGCGCCCATTGCGGTGCTGGGCCTGACCCTGCTGCTGATCGGCCTCAAGCTGCCGCTGCTGTACGCGGTCGGGCGCCTGGCCGGCGACCTCAATCGCGAGAGCGCGGTGCGCCTTGGCGTGGTGCTGGCGGCCGGTGGCGAGTTCGCCTTCGTGGTGTTCAAGATCGGTCGCGACCAGGGCCTGTTCGAGGCCCGCCTGCATGACCTGCTGGTGCTCACCATCACCCTGTCCATGGCCCTGACGCCGCTGCTGTTGCTGGCCTGCTCGCGCTGGCTCAAACCCAAGGCCAAGCCCGTGGAAATGCCCGCCGAATACCGTCAGATCGACGCCGACAGCCCGCGGGTGGTGATCGCCGGCATGGGCCGCATGGGACAGATCGTGGCGCGTATCCTGCGGGCGCAGAAAATCCCCTTCGTCGCCCTGGACACCTCGGTGGACACCATCGAACTGATCCGCAGCTTCGGTGGCATGCCGGTGTTCTACGGCGACCCCATGCGCCCGGAGATCCTCAGCGCGGCCAAGGTCGGCACAGCGGAATACTTCGTCATCGCCACCGATGATCCGGAAACCAACATCAAGACCGCCGAACAGGTACGCAAGCTCTACCCGCACCTGAAGATCATCGCCCGGGCGCGCAACCGCCAGCACGTGCACCGGCTGGTGGACCTGGAGGCCCAGGCCGTGCGGGAAACCTACTACTCCAGTCTGGAAATGAGCCGCCGCACCCTGGTGGGCCTGGGGCTCAGCCAGGCCCAGGCCGACTCGCGAATCCAGCGCTTTACCGAGCATGACGAACAACTGCTGGCGGCCCAGCACGCGGTGTACGACGACGCGGCCAAAGTGCTGCAGACCGCCCAGGAAGCCCGCGCCGAACTGGCCCGACTGTTCGCCGCCGACGAGCAGGACGAGCAGATCGAGAGCCCCCTGCCGCCGATGCGCTGAGCCGCCGGCCCTGCGCCACCTCGCAGGAGTCGGCTTGCCGGCGAAGGCGGTCTCAAGGACGCCGGGGAATGATCTGAGGGCCGTGGTGTACCCTTCGCTGGCAAGCCAGCTCCTACGGAGGCCCAAACACCGCATTTCGCTGTAGGAGCCGGCTTGCCGGCGAAGGCGGTCGTGAGGGCGCCGGAAAGTGCTTTGAATCACGCGGTGCGCTTGAGCGACTACCGTCAGGTTCTGTCAGGAGCGCTTGTGTAAAGTGAGCGCCGCCTCGCCTTTGAATGGATACGCCCGATGAGCTCGACCCCAGAGAACGCCCCGGCCCTCAAGGAAATCTTCAACCAGCAACGCCTGGAACATATCGCCGACGCCATGCTCGCGGTGTATCCGGCCTTCGACCGTCAACGCTTTGTGCAACAAGCCAGCCACAACCTCGCCGAGCTGTCGTTGATGCAGCGTCTGGCGCGGGTCAGTCAGAGCCTGCACCAGGTGCTGGAGTTGGACTACCCCACCAGCCTGGAGTTGCTGCACGCCCTGGCACCCCGCCTGAACAATCGCTTCGTGTGCATCTTCCTCCCGCACTACGTGGCCAGCTACGGTCTGCATGACTTCGAACTGTCGATGGCGGCCTTGAAGTATTTCACCCGCTTCGGCTCCTCGGAATTCGCCGTGCGGCATTTCCTGCGCCAGGATTGCACCCGCAGCCTGGCCCTGATGGAGCAATGGGCCGACGACCCGGATGAACACGTACGCCGCCTGGCCAGCGAGGGCAGCCGCCCGCGCCTGCCCTGGTCGTTTCGCCTGGAACAGCTGCAGGCCGACCCGCAGCTGGCGGCGCCGATCCTCGAACACCTGCGCAACGACCCCAGCCTGTACGTGCGCAAATCCGTGGCCAATCACCTCAACGACATCACCAAGGACCATCCGCAGTGGGTCCTGCAGCGCCTGGAAGGCTGGCCCCTGGAGCAGCCCCACAGCGCCTGGATCGCCCGTCATGCCTTGCGCAGCCTGATCAAGCAGGGCGACCGTCGGGCCCTGGCGATCATCGGGGCCGGGGCCCGGCCCGAGGTCGAGGTCGACCGCTTCCAGGTGGCTCCCGGGCAACTGCGCCTGGGAGACAGCCTCAACCTGTCCCTGACCCTGGTCTCCACCAGCCCCCGCAACCAGCGCCTGGTGGTGGATTACGCCATCGACTACGTCAAGGCTTCAGGCGCCACAGCGAGCAAGGTGTTCAAGCTCAAGACCTTCACCCTGCAAGGCCTGGCCCGGGTGGAACTGGGCCGCAACCAGCAGATCCGCGAACTGACCACCCGCCGTCACTATCCCGGACGCCATGGCGTGCAGTTGCTGGTCAACGGCGAGCGCCTGGCCGCCAGCCATTTCGACTTGCTCATCCCCTGACCTTCAAGGAAGACCTCGTGGCAATCATCAGCAAATGGGCGAAATCCATCGCCCGGGTCCTGGAAAGCAGCTTCAGCTTCAGCGTCAGCAGCACCATCGCCAGCCACTCCGGCGTCCTCGGCGACGCCCGGGAGAGTTTCATCCGTGACGTCCTCAAGCGATTTCTGCCGAGCAACATCAGCATCGGTGCCGGGCAGATCATCGACTCCGAAGGAGGCATCTCCAAGCAGATCGACCTGATCATCTATCGCAACGATTTCCCCACGCTGCGCACTTTCGGCTCGGCGGACGTTTACCTGATCGAAGGGGTGATCGCCACTGTGGAGGTCAAGTCCCAACTCAACGAAAAGAGCCTGTTCGAGGCCCTGGAGAACGGCAAGTCGGTGCGCAACCTCAAGCCCTCGGTGCTGCGCCATTCCCTCGACGAATACAGCGCGCGCATCTATGACCGCGACTATCAGAACCTGACGGTCTCGCAGATGAATTCGGTCATGGGCCTGGTGCTGCCGCCGGCGTATGTGTACGGCTATCGAGGCTATCCCGGCGCCAGCCTGGAGCCGCTGCGCAACAGCCTGAACGCCTGGCACAACATCCCCGACCGTGCCGGCGAACTGGACGTGACCCTGATGCCCGAGGTCATCGCCACCCAGGGCTGTGTGACCCTGAAGAACCTCAACAACCACCTGGCCCTGCCCCGGCCCGGCGCCGCTGACCTGGAGGCCTGTCGCCAGAGCTACAACACGGCCATGTCCAGCAGCATGAGCAAGCAGGAATTCTTCGGTTGCTTTCGCGAAAGCAACGCTGAGAGCTTCGACTACGGCATCGCCATCAAGGCCTACGAAACACCGCTGCAATACCTGATTTCCAGCTTGCTGGAGGCGGTGACCTCACGCATCGGCTACCAGCAACTGGGAGGGACGGCGATCCAGTACAACCTGTTGAAATACCACCTGAGTGAAGAGATGGAGGGCGGCTGGTCCGGCGCCGCGATCAACCTGACCCGGGTGCGTGATCCCAAGCTGGATCTGGCGGGCAAGTTCGGCCTGTGGAAAGCCAGGTCCTGAAGCGACCGACAGGAGCTGCGAACTACGACTGAGCAGCGCCTGGATGCCGCATCGCGAGCAATAACCCATGGGCTGGCGCCGGGACGGGACGCTCAGTCCGGGGTGGCCTTCCCGGACAGCGCGATCAAGTGCTCGCTGCAGCCGAAACCGCCCACCGCATCGTCGTACCAGAACACTTCCACCACCGCAATGCAGCCGTCATAGGACTGCCCCAGCAGCGTGCCGTCGGCCTTGAACACCCGCAGGTAGCCGCCAACGCTGTAGCGCGAGCTGTCGCCATCACCGGGCATGGTCATGGTGGGAATCCAGGCGCGCCAGCTGAATAGTCGGTACCTCTGGTAGTAGAAGGCCTGATCCGGACTGTAGCGACGCGCCTCATACGGCTTGCCGTAGTAGAACGAGCCATAGGCCTGGTACGCCAGGAACACCGCCAGTGCGACGCCCAGAATGGGTTTGATTTTTTTCATCGGGGGGTCGTTCCTTTTACCCGTGGAAACGTCAAGAGGGTGGCAGGCCCAGCATGCGCAAACAGGCCTGGACAATGGCCTCGGCCAGGGCCCGACCATCGTCCTCGCCAGCGGCGATTACATCGTCGGTGGCGCCATGCACGCCGGCGTAGATCAGCGACGCAATCACCCCCGGCTGGGCCAGGGACCAGCAGCCGGCGTGCTGGCCGCCTTCGAGGATGCCCTGCAGCTGCGCAAGGATCGCGTTCTTTTGCGGATTGCCACGGTCGTGGTGATGGTGGTTGGGGTAGACGATGTCATGCAGGCGGTAAGTGTCGAGATAGGCCTGCACGCTGGTGCCGATCCAGCTGGAAACCTTCGCCACCCAGTCATCCTCGGGGCAGGCATTCACCGCCTCCTCCAGACGCTCCAGGAAGCGCTGGGTATAGCGCTGCCCCAGGGCCATCAGCATGTCGTTCTTGGAATCGAAGTAGTGATAGAAGGTGCCCTTGGCCACCTCGGCGTGCTGGACGATTTCACTGATGGTGGTGGCTTCCACGCCCTGGCTGAGGAACAAGGCTTCGGCGGCGGCCATCAGCTCTTCCAGGCGCACTTCAGCCGGCTTGGTACGCGGCCGCGGCGGGGCGGCGCGCTTGGCAACCGGGGAGGTTTTGACACTCATGAACGAATCCGGGCTGATCGACAAAGGCCGACAGTCTAGGGGAATTTCCGGGAAAAAGAGAGTTGAGAACGCGTGTCATTTTCCATTGACCGACGGTCAGTCGAAATACTATGCTCGCCCCGAAAGCCCATTCCAGAACCTGCGGGAGACGCCTCATGAATCGCTATCGCCGCCCTGCCCTGGTGGCCGCCGCCTACCTCGGGACCTTTCTCGCGTCCCTGGACATCAGCATCGTCAACGTCGCCCTGCCGACCTTGCAACACGCTCTGGCCACAGACCTCAGCGGCCTGCAGTGGGTGGTCAATGCCTACGCCATCTGCCTCTCGGCGTTCATGCTGTCAGCGGGGCCACTGGGGGACCGCTTCGGCCACAAGCGCTGCTGGCTGATCGGGGTGCTGCTGTTCTGCCTCGGCTCGGCGCTCTGTGCCCTGGCCCAGGAACTCTCGCTGCTGCTGGCCGGGCGCGCGGTGCAAGGGCTGGCCGGGGCCCTGCTGATTCCCGGGGCGATGCCGATCCTCAGCCATGCCTTTCCCGAACCCCGGCAACGGGCCCATGTGATCGGCGGCTGGTCGGCCTTCAGCGCCCTGGCGCTGATCCTCGGCCCGCTGCTGGGTGGCCTGCTGCTGGAGCACCTGGGCTGGCAGAGCATTTTCCTGATCAACCTGCCCATCGGCCTGCTGGCCCTGGTCCTGGGGTGCTGGGGCATCAGCGAACGCAAGCATCCCCGGCACGCCGCACTCGATCCCCTGGGCCAGGTCCTCTGCGTGCTCTGGCTCGGGGCCCTGACCTATGGGCTGATCGTCGCCGGCGAAGACGGATTCGGTAGCCCCGGGGCGCTCACCTTCTTGCTGTTGTCGACCCTGGCGCTGCTGGCTCTGATTCAGGTGGAGCGTCGAGTGCAGCGGCCCCTGGTGCCACTCGCGCTGTTCCGCCAGCGCCCCTTCGCAGTGGCCAACCTGGCATCGTTCATCCTTGGTTTCTCCTGCTACAGCAGCCTGTTTTTCTTCTCGATCTTCCTGCAGCAGATCCAGGGCTGGTCCGCCGCCGACACCGGCCTGCGCATGCTCCCGCAGTTCGTGGTCACAGGCGTTGTATCGATGCTCTTCGGCCGGTTGCACCAGCGCCTCCCCCTGCCCTGGCTGATGGTCGGCGGCTATGGCCTGGTGGGCCTGGCCCTGAGCGCCATGGCCGGCTTCGACGCCCACACGCCCTACTGGCTGGTGGGCTCGCTGTTCGGCCTGCTGGGCCTGGGCATGGGCCTGGCGGTACCGGCCACCGGGCTGGTGGTGATGGCCTGTGCGCCAGCGGAGCGTGCCGGAATCGCCTCGGCCAGCATGAACGCCCTGCGCCAGACCGGCATGAGCGTCGGCATCGCCCTGCTCGGCAGCCTGATGAGCGCCCAGGCGGTGCAGGTGCTCAGCGAGACTGCTGCGGCGACCGGCATCAATGGCGCCGCCGAACTGGCGCGCCAGGCAGTGAACGAACACCGCCTGCCGCTGCACGACCCGTTGTTCGCTGAACTCTATGGCGCCGCCATGACCAGCGGCTTTCGTCTGGCCATGGCCCTGGCCGGATGCGTCAGCCTGCTGGCCATGGGAGTGCTGCTGGGAACTCGCCAGCAGCCGGTCCACGAACCTGCCACCGAGTCCTGTAGCTAGCCCCGACGGCAGGTCGGCTCGTTGACAACCTCAGCAGCACCACCGACCATCTGCCGCCGCCAGCACGGGCGGATGCCTGGATCGAGGAGTGGCAAGGGTGAAAAGGATGAGCGCACTGCTGTTATCGCTGGCCGCTGCATGCAGCGCGGCCCAGGCCACGAGTGAGGTCGACGCTGCCCGCCAGTCCCTGAAGAACTACGGCCTGGCCAACTGCCTGGCCGAGCGTTTCCCGGAACCCTCGGCCATGCGTCAGGACGTCGGCCACGCCGCCGGCATGTACGGCGTGCTGGGGATAGGTCTGTACAACGTGCTGCAGAACGAAGACACCCTGGAAACCCTGCACAACCCCTACACCGCCGCCACCGACTACGTGGAACAAGCCTACGAGCAGGCCTCGGGAAGCAGCAAGTACAGCCGCAACAAGGTGGTCTTGCATGCTTGCCTTGAGGTCTACAACTCCCGGGCCTTCGATGCCTTCATCCAGACCCAGGACCGCTATATCCGGCCTGACGGCTAAAGCGCCGCCCTCCCTGCCCGATGTCGCAAAGGCGTTGTTCGAGGTCGAATCCAGCCTGCCGACCCAGCGCGCGCTGTCCATACTCAAGGGCCTTGTCCCTGGTAATGGAATACCCCTGTGAACCTGCCACCGGTCCTGCCTGACACCGCCCCTGCCCTGGTCAACCCGCTACGCCTGGATCAGGACGATCTGCGGCATTTCAAGGAGCGTGGCTTCATCAAGCTGCGCAGTCTGTTGACGCCAGCGGCTGTCCTGCAACTGCGCGAACTGGCCAACAGCCAACTGCGCCCGGCCCCCTCGGGCACTTCGGCTCATGGCGACGGCTTCAGCCGCCTGACTCATCGGGTGACCCAGGTCGGCATCCTCGAACGCCTCTACCGGCAACCGGCCTTCGCCCAGGTGCTGACCCGCCTCACCGGCTGCCGCCTGATCATGAGCGAGGCCCAGAGTTTCGAGCTGGGGGTGGGACGCTCAGGCTTTGCCTGGCACTACGACTCGCTGAACTTTCGCTACATCCGCCCCCAGGACCCGGCCTTCAGCCTGTGGATGCCGTTGCAGCCGATCCGCCCCCAACTGCAAGGTGGCGGCATGGCCTGGGTGCCCCTGTCGCTGTTCTCGGCCCAGGAGAACTTCCAGTTCTCGCGCCTGCTGGCAGGGAAACTGGCACGGGGCGAGACGGTGGCCGAGTTTTCCGCTCACCTGCACCACACCTACTGCACACCCGGGATGCTCACCGACAGCTTCGAGCAGCAGCGCATCGAAGAGGCCTTCGATCCCGGCGACGCCCTGCTGTTCAGCAAGTACCTGTGGCACCGCTCCAGCCCCTTGCTGGCCGGCGACCTGGAACGCCGCCAGGCCGTGACCTTACGCCTGCTGGACTGGCGGGCCTGCCTTGATCCACTGATGCAGGAAGGCGAAACCCGCAGCGCCGGCGGCCTGGGTATGGGCCTGGACGGCGGCCCGCTGAACCCGCAGTCCTACGGCTCGCGTTTCGTCGATATCAAGCCCGGGGCACCGATCCGCAGCTCGGTCCATTGCGGGCCGATTCTCTGACCCAGGCTAGATCTCGGGCCCCAGCAACACCTGCTGCTGCGCCGCGCACTGCTCCACCAGATAGTCCCAGACCACCCGCAGCCGCACCGATTTGTGCAGCTCACGGCGGGTGCTGATCCAGTAGGCGCGCTGGATGCTTTCCGCCGGCAGCAGCGGTACCAGTTGCGGATCGGCGGCAGCCATGTAGCACGGCAGCACGGCGATCCCCAGACCTGAGCGGGCCGCTTCCTGCTGGGCGATGACGCTGGTGCTGTGGAACACCACCTGGGGGTTGCGGCAGAAGCTGTTGAGGAACATCAGTTCCTGGCTGAACAAGAGGTCGTCGACATAACCGATCCAGGCGTGGCGCCCCAGGTCCTCGCGGCTGCGCAGGGGCGGCGCGCGGTCCAGGTAGGCCTGACTGGCGTACAGCGCCAGGCGGTAGTCGGTGAGTTTGCGGGTCACCAGCATGTCGGCGCTGGGACGCTCCAGATGGATGCTGATCTCCGCCTCGCGATTGAGGATGCTGACAAAGCGCGGCACCGCCACCAGCTCCACCTCCAGCCCCGGATAACGTTCGAACAGGCCATACATGCGGCTGGCGAGAAACTTGACCCCCAGGCCCTCGGTGACCCCGACACGAATCTTGCCCAGGGGCGCACTGGACTGGGTGATTTCCTCCTGCACCAGCAAGGCAACGTTTTCCATGGCTTCGGCGTGCTTGAGCAGCGCCTCGCCGGCCGGGGTCAGTTCGTAGCCCTGGGCGTGCTGGACGAACAGCGCAGTGCCCAGGGCCATCTCCACCGCCTCGATATGCCGGGCCACCGTCGCGTGGGTAGTGTTCAGCCGCCGCGCCGCGGTGAGCAGGCGCCCGCTGCGTTGCAGCTCGAGGAAGTAGCGCAGATCGTTCCAGTCGAACATGGAAATCCTGGTCAATGTCGAAGAGGGATGCTGTTAGAAAACGCACAGCAGGTGGGTAAAAACTAACATTCTTTTGACGAAAGCTAACAACTAGGATGAGGACCAATAAGAACAGAAAAATGAGGTCACGGATGCTCCCTGCCTTTGACGCCTACGACTACATTGTGGTCGGCGCCGGTCCCGCCGGCTGTCTGCTGGCCAATCGCCTGTCCGCCAACCCCCAGCACCGGGTGCTGCTGCTGGAAGCCGGTGGCCGCGACAACTACCCCTGGATCCACATTCCCGTGGGCTACCTGTTCTGCATCGGTAACCCGCGCACCGACTGGTGCTTCAAGACCGAGGCCGAACCCGGCCTGCAGGGCCGCAGCCTGAGCTATCCACGGGGCAAGGTGCTGGGCGGCTGCTCCTCGATCAACGGCATGATCTACATGCGCGGCCAGGCCGCCGACTACGATGGCTGGGCCGCCGCCGGCAACCCCGGCTGGAGCTGGGAGGATGTACTGCCGCTGTTCAAGAAAAGCGAAAACCATTTTGCCGGAGGCAATGAGCTGCACGGCGCCGCCGGCGAATGGCGGGTCGAACGCCAGCGCCTGTCATGGCCGATCCTCGATGCCTTCCGTACGGCTGCGCAGCAGAGCGGCATCCGCAACATCGACGATTTCAACGGTGGCGATAACGAAGGCTGCGGCTACTTCCAGGTCAACCAGAAGGCCGGGGTGCGCTGGAATGCGGCCAAAGCCTTTCTCAAGCCCATCGCCAATCGCCCCAACCTGGTGGTGCTGACCGATGTCGAGGTGCAGCGGCTGATTCTCGAGGACGGCCGCGCCACCGCAGTGCGGGCCATCAGCCAGGGCCGCCAGCAGAATTTCAAGGCACGCCGGGAGATCATTCTGTGCGCCGGCTCCGTCGGCTCGCCGAGCATCCTGCAGCGCTCGGGCATCGGCCCGGCACCACTCCTGCAGCGCTTGGGGATCGGGGTCAGCCATGCCCTGCCCGGGGTCGGCAGCAACCTCCAGGACCACCTGCAACTGCGCTTGATCTACAAGCTGGAAAACGCCCGCACCCTGAACCAGATCGCCGGCAGCCTGTGGGGCAAGATGGGCATGGGCCTGCGCTACCTGTATGACCGCAGCGGCCCGCTGTCCATGGCCCCGAGTCAGTTGGGCGCCTTTGCCCGCTCGGGACCGGAGCAGTCCAGCGCCAACCTCGAATACCACGTGCAGCCGCTGTCACTGGAGCGCTTCGGTGAGCCCTTGCACAGCTTCCCGGCCTTCACGGCCTCGGTCTGCGACCTGCGCCCGCAAAGCCGTGGCCGGATAGAGATACGTTCCGTGGAGCCCGGGGATGCGCCGCTGATCCAGCCCAACTACCTGAGCCATCCCGAGGATCTGCGCGTCGCTGCCGATGCCATCCGCCTGACCCGGCGTATCGTCGGCGCTCCGGCCCTGCAACCCTTCAAGCCCAGCGAATACCTGCCCGGGCCGCAACTGCAGAGTGAGGAACAACTGCATGAAGCGGCGGCCCGCATCGGCACCACCATCTTCCATCCGGTGGGCACCTGCCGCATGGGCCACGACGCCCAGGCGGTAGTGGATGCGCAATTGCGGGTGCATGGCATTCCCGGACTGCGGATTGCCGATGCCTCGATCATGCCGCGCATTACCTCCGGCAACACCTGCTCGCCGACCCTGATGATCGCCGAGAAGGCTGCCGAACTGATTCTTGCCACAGTCCCCAGGAGTACCGTCCAGCACAAGCAACCCGCCACCCCGGCATGACCGTATGAGTCGGCTTGCCGGCGAAGGCGCCTCCAAGGTCGGCACCTGGCTCAAGGGCCTCTTCGCTGGCAAGCCTGCTCCTACGGTCGGGAGGTAAACGAGGGTTCATCGCACGCTAGCGATGAATCGCAACAACGGCGCCGATTACGGCGCCGGCAGTGGAACAACAACAATAATCACTGTAAGGAAGCCCCCTATGTCAGAACACGCTCAGTCTCTCAATGCGCCTCTGGACGACTCCGCTGCCAAGGGCAGTCAGAAGGTGATCTTCGCCTCGTCACTCGGCACGGTGTTCGAGTGGTATGACTTCTTTCTCTATGGCGCCCTCGCGGCGGTGATCAGCAAGCAGTTCTTCGCCGGGGTCAACGACACCACGGCGTTCATCTTCGCCCTCATGGCCTTTGCCGCCGGCTTCGTGGTGCGCCCCTTCGGCGCGCTGGTGTTCGGCCGCCTGGGGGACATGATCGGCCGCAAGTACACCTTCCTCGCCACCATCATCCTCATGGGGGTGGCGACCTTCGCCGTGGGCCTGCTGCCCAACTACGCCAGCATCGGCATCGCCGCGCCGATCATTCTGGTGGCCCTGCGCATGCTCCAGGGCCTGGCCCTGGGGGGTGAATACGGCGGTGCCGCCACCTATGTGGCCGAGCACGCGCCACAGGGCAAGCGCGGTTTCCACACCAGCTGGATCCAGTCCACTGCGACCCTCGGCCTGCTGCTGTCGCTGCTGGTGGTACTGGCTTGCCGCTATTTCACCGGCGATCAGTTCGAGGTCTGGGGCTGGCGCCTGCCGTTCCTGCTGTCCATCGTCCTGCTGGGCATCTCCACCTGGATCCGCATGAGCCTGCACGAGTCGCCGGCCTTCCTGAAAATGAAAGAAGAAGGCCACGCCAGCAAGGCGCCGATCCGCGAGTCCTTCGGCAAATGGGAAAACCTCAAGGTGGTGCTGATCGCCCTGTTCAGCATTAACGCCGGGCAGGCAGTGACCTTCTATGCCGCGCAGTTCTACGTTTTGTTCTTCCTCACCCAGTTCCTCAAGATGGACCCGGCCCTGGCCAACAGCCTGCTGATCATCAGCGTGGTAATCGGCGCACCGATGTTCATCTTCTTCGGCTGGCTCTCGGACAAGATCGGCCGCAAGCCGGTGTTGATGCTCGGCCTGTTGCTGGCCACGGTGCTGTACTTCCCGATCTTCAAGGCCCTTGCCCACTACGCCAACCCGGCCATCGACCAAGCCAGCCGCCAGGCGCCCATCAGCGTCACCGCCGACCCGGCCACCTGCACCTTCCAGTTCGACCCGGTGGGCAAGGCGCGCTTCGACAGCCCCTGCGACAAGGTCAAGACCTTCCTGGTGAAACAGGGCCTGCCGTACAGCAGCATCGCCGCCCCCGCCGGCAGCCCGGTGCAGGTCAGCGTCGGTGACGTGAAGATCAACGGCTTCGACGAAGCGGCCCTGCGTGGCGCGGTGACCCTGGCCGGCTATCCGCAGCAGGCGGACACGCAGAACGTCAACAAACCCATGGTGGTGCTGCTGATCGTGGCGCTGATCCTGATTGCCGCCATGTGCTACGGCCCGCTGGCAGCGCTGATGGTCGAACTGTTCCCGACCCGTATCCGCTACACCTCGATGTCCCTGCCCTACCACATTGGCAACGGCTGGTTTGGCGGATTCCTGCCGACGGTGTCCTTTGCCCTGGTGGTCTACACCGGCGATATCTTTTATGGCCTGTGGTACCCGGTGCTGATTACCGGGGTCAGCCTGGTGGTGGGTTTGCTGTGTTTGCGTGAGACCCGGAATATCGATATCGACCACGTCTGACGAGGCCTTTGCCTGGCAAGCAGGACTTGCCGGCGAAGGCATCCGCAAGGCAGGCGCCCGGCTTGCCGGCCTCTGCGCTGGCAAGCCGACCCCTACGAGGGGGCGGCTTGAATAAAGCGCTGCTTTGCGCCACTGTCTCGGCACTTTTTCCGGCGGAGACCGAACATGCTGTTGATCCTTCCCGCAGTGGTGGCCCTGGCCTTGATCCTGGTGTTATGGCGCCGTCAGAACACCCTCACCGCGTTGCGCCGGGAAGCCTATATCCGCGATTTCACCTTGCCACCACGGCTGTTCGAACCCCTGCGCACCCAGCATCCGCACCTGCGCCTCAAGGACTGCCAACTGGTGGCTCAGGGCTTGCGTCAGTTCTTCCTGGCCTACCTCAAGGGCGGCCAGCACTACGTGTCGATGCCGTCCCAGGTGGTGGACGATCTGTGGCACGAGTTCATCCTGCATACCCGGGATTATCAGCAGTTCTGCGACAAGGCCTTCGGCCAGTTCCTCCATCACACTCCCGCCGCGGTGCTCGGCCAGAACGCTGCGCGCAAAAGCGACAACGGCCTGCGTCGGGTCTGGCGTCTGGCCTGCCTGGAAGAAAACATCAACCCTGCCCAGCCCAGCCGCCTGCCGCTGCTGTTCGCCCTGGATGCCAAGCTGAAAATCGCTCGGGGCTTTCACTACGTCGCTGACTGCCAGTCCCTGCGGCGCCTGACGGAAAACGGCGGCACGGCCACAGTGGTCCACTGCGGCAGCGACCTGCACAGCAGCTCCTTCGACAGCGATTCCTCCAGCAGCAGCGCCGACAGCGACAGCTCGCGTTTTGGCGGTGACGCAGACAGTGGCGGCAGCGATGGCGGCGGGGGCGACAGCAGCGGTTGCGGGGGCGGCGGTTGTGGCGGCGGGGGCGGCGACTGATCACCCGTGGGCCAGCGCCACCGACAGCCAGGTGGCCGAGGCAATGTCCTGGCGCTGTGATTTGCCTGGCGCGGGCGCAAACCAGGAGGCTTGCCTGAGCGTTGAGCGAAACCGACACAGGCACACGGGCTGGGCGCGATGCCCAGCACCCACATCAGAGCGCGCGGGCGTGAAAAAAACCGGGCGTTAGAACAAGCGGATCGCCAGTCCGAAAACGCTCGCCCCATACCATGACTTCTTCTTGCGACGGCAACAGCATGGGGCGTAATCGATACCCTTTGAGCAGGGCCTCGACGCCTTGAGCAAAATCATGCCCAACAAAAAGCATTATGGGCGCGACCAATCCGTTCGAGAACAAACGGCCTTGGCTATCCAGCCAGAGCTGTGCATGACCATGATGTACATCACCCAGGCAAACAAAGTGGGTGTGCAGCGCTTCTTGCCAGCCATGTACTTGTTCATCGGGGCACGCAGGACACCCAAACTCTATGTCACTAGAGGCACACTCCGCCCCCGCGCCGGTATGCCCTACGGTCAATTCGCCAAATGCTTGCAGGATGCGAAATGCCGGATGTGCGCGGGGTACGTGACTATCAACCACAACGGCCCTGCCAGGGGCCCACCCGGCATCTCTGAAAAACGGCTCTATGTTCGGAGTAAGGAGGTTCATGCGGCGAAGATAATCAAAGTGCAGGAAAACCGCAAAAGCCCTGTATACGGCCCCTGCCGGAAGGCTATCAGCTGCTCTGCGCGTCAAGTCGACATCCACGACTATCGACGGCCAGCCAATGCCTGCCTCGATCAAACCTGCCCAGGACCGGGGAAAACAAGGGGAAGAGTGATGTGGAAGCGGCGCATCGCGCGCCGCTCCACTGTTTCCGATCAATCAGGCGATGATGTCGGTGACAGCCGCCTGGCCCACGGTGCCCACGGCGAAGTCCACCGCGCCATGACCGGTCAGGTCGATCATCAGGCTGGTCTGGTTGGTTTCGACAAAGTAGGTGAGGATCGCATCGCCGGCGTGGCCAGTGAAGCCGCTGACGAAGTTCAGGGTGGCGCCGGTGGAGGCAAACAGGCCGCTGAGGTCGATCTTGTCCTCGCCACTGGCGAAATCCATGATCCAGTCCGGGGCGTCGAAGGTCGAATCTGAAGCTGCGCCGAACACGAAGGTGTCGGCCCCTGCCCCGCCCCACAGCGTATCGCCACCGCCACCGCCGTAGAGGATGTCGTTGCCGGCACCGCCTTCGAGGATGTTCGCCGCAGCGTTGCCGATCAGCAGGTCATTGCCCGAACCGCCGATGGCGTTTTCCACGGTCACGCCGTGGGCGATGGAGACGTTGCCCACCAGGCCGCCGACATCGGAGAAACCACCCTCGTTGAGGTTGATCTTCTGGTCCTGGGTGAAGCCGGAGAAGTCCAGGGTATCGTTGCCGCCGCCGTCCCAGACCGCAAACACCAGCTTGTCGGAGGCGCTCTGGGCGCTGTAGAAATCCCGCCCGGTGTTGGAGTTGAAGCCATAGACAGTGTTGTCGGCACGGGTCTCGTGGTTGGCGCCATAGAGCTTCTGCACGGCGACGATATCGTCCAGCAACGGCGCCGAGGCGTAGGCACCGCCGCCGTCCTTGCTGAAGTCCTGCCCGGTGTGGCTCTCGCTCCAGTAGCTCATCAGGCTGTAGCCACGGGTGTCCTGGGCGTAGGTGACGTCGTTGTAGGTGGGGCTGCCGCTGCCGGCGTTGTACACGCCCGGATGGGACAGGCCCAGGCTGTGGCCAATTTCGTGGGTCAGGGTCTGGCGGCCATAGTTGCCGTTGCCCGGTGTTTCGTTGACCCGGTACTGGTCGTTGATCAGGTACCAGGACTGGCCGTCATAGCTGCTGCCGGACGGCAAGTAGGCAAAGGCCGCGCCGCCGGTGCTGACGTTGTAGTTGCCGAAGCTCAGGTGGCCGTCGCCGCCCTTGGCGGACTCGGTGAAGGTGATGTTGGCCACGTCCGACCAGGACTGCAGGGACAGCTGGGCCTGAGCCTTCTGCAGCGCGCTGAACTCGCTGAAGCTGCCCAGGGCCGGATTGTAGTTGGCCGGTTTGTCCGTGAGGAAGCTGTAGCTCAGGTCGATCTTGCCGTCGCCATTCTGGTCATGCCAGGACAGGCCCTTGCGCAGGATCGAGTCGGCGGCCTGGTCGGCGGTGAACGATGGCTTGCCGTTCACCAGCTCGCTGCCACCGCGGTCATACAGATGGCTGAAGGCGTGTACCTGCTGGTAGGCAGTGCTCAGTGCGGCGATCGGGTCGATCCCGTAGCCGATGGTTTCAGGGAGTGCTTTGGATAGTGCGTTTGACATTGTTACGTCCTTGTTCCAGACAAAAAATTTCCGATAGAACAGCAACGACCCCGCCTGCGAGATCGTCCTATCACTCGCCCATTGAGGCGCAAGAAACCTGACACACTCGTCAACCGCGAGTCCACGGTTTTTTTTGTCCGACAAAAGCCCGAAAAACGCTCTGGCCCGGGGTAAATATTCCACTCGCACACGGCTCTGGCAGCGGATAGGCTAAGCACCAATCCGGGGCTGCAATCGGCCACTCAAGCCTCTGCCCCACGGCTGTTCCAAGAGGAGTCCGCGATGCGCAAAATCCTGCTGCTGGGCACTTTGATGATTTTCACCGGCGCCGCCCACGCCGAAGGTGTACCGCTGTTCAACGTTTCCTGCCCCGGCAATCTGGCCGTCAGCGCCGACCAGGGCGGACCGATTTACATCAACGGCAAAGTGGTCAAGAGCAGTGTGGTGGATGACCGGCATTTCCAGGTCAAGACACCGGAAACAAACCTGGCCATCAGCGTCGAGGACGACGATTCGGTGACCGTGAAGTACAGCGACAAACACGGTGCCAGTGGTCTGTGCGAGGCCGTGGACGACTGAGGCCTCTCAGAACAAGCCCATCTGCCCGCCCACCAGGGTGCTGAAGTCGTCCTGCACGAACGGCAGGATGGCATCTGCCACCGGCTGCAGCTGCCGGGTCAGGTAGTGCTCGTAGTCGATGGCCGCGCGGCGGTTTTCCAAGGGCTCGGGGCCGGCCAGGGTGATCACGTAGCTGATCCAGCCACCGTTCTGGTACTGCAACGGCCGGCCCTGCTCACGGTTGTATTCATCCGCCAGGCGCGCGGCGCGAACATGGGGTGGCACGTTGCGCTCGTAGTCGTCCAGGGGACGGCGCAGGCGCTTGCGGTAGATCAGCCAATCATCCAGTTGCCCGGCCAGGGTGCGTTGCACGTAGTCGCGCACATAGTCCTGGTAGGGCTGGCGATGGAAGATCCGCTGGTACAGCTCCTGCTGGAATTCCCGGGCCAGGGGCGACCAGTCGGTGCGCACGGTCTCCAGGCCCTTGTAGACCATCTCCTGACGGCCATCGGCGCGCTGCATCAGCCCGGCATAACGCTTCTTGCTGCCCTCCTCGGCGCCGCGGATGGTGGGCATCAGAAAACGTTTGTAGTGGGTTTCGAACTGCAACTCCAAGGCGCTTTCCAGGCCATATTGCTGCTGCAGATGTTCGCGCCACCACTGGTTGACGTGGGCCACCAGGCCGCGCCCGATCAGCGCCGCCTGCTCCTCGTCATGCAGGCTGCCGAGCCAGACGAACGTGGAGTCGGTATCGCCATAGATCACTTGATGGCCCTGGGCTTCGATCAACTGCCGGGTACGCGCCATGATCTCGTGGCCACGCAGGGTGATGGATGAAGCCAGGCGTGGGTCGAAGAAGCGGCAACCGCTGGATCCGAGCACGCCGTAGAAGGCGTTCATGATGATCTTCAGGGCCTGGGACAGCGGCGCGTTGTGCTCGCGCTTGGCCACTTCACGGCCCTCGGCGACCCGGGTCACGATCGCTGGCAGGCAATGTCGGGTGCGGGAGAAGCGCGCACCGCGAAAGCCCGCGACCGAGTGCTGGTCATCCGGCTGGCGCAGGCCTTCCACCAGCCCCACCGGGTCGATCAGGAAACTGCGGATGATCGACGGGTACAGGCTCTTGTAGTCCAGCACCAGCACCGACTCATAGAGGCCGGGGCGCGAATCCATGACAAAACCGCCAGGGCTGGCCTGGGGCGGCAGCTCGCCGAGGTTGGGGGCAACAAAGCCCTGGCGATGCATCAGCGGCATGTACAGGTGAGTGAAAGCCGCCACCGAGCCGCCGCTGCGGTCAGCGGGCAGGCCAGTGACTGTGGCCCGCTCCAGGAGGAAGGTCAGCAGCTCGGTCTTGGCGAAAATCCGCGTCACCAGCTCGCAGTCCTTGAGGTTGTAGCGGGCCAGGGCCGGCTTGTCCTCGGCGAACATGCGGTTGATTTCGTCCATGCGCTGGTACGGGTTGTCGATCGACTTGCCCTCCCCCAACAGGGTCTGGGCGACGTTTTCCAGGCTGAAGGACGGGAAGCTCCAGGTCGCCGAACGCAGGGCTTCGATGCCGTCGATGATCAAGCGTCCGGCGGCCGAGGCGAAGTAATGAGTGCGGCTGCCGTGCTCGCGCCATTGCATCTCCTCGCCACCACGCCCCAGGCGCAGGGGCACCGCCAGGCGCCGGGCATGCTCATGCAGCACCCGCAGGTCGAACTGCACCAGATTCCAGCCAATGATCGCGTCGGGGTCGTGCCGGGCTAGCCACTGGTTGAGTTTCTCCAGCAACTGCTCGCGGCTGGCGCAGAACTCCAGGTCGAAGTCCACGGGGCTATCGTCCTCCCGGGCCTTGCCGAGCATGTACACCTGGCGCTGGCCACAGCCCTCCAGCGCAATGGAGTACAGCTCGCCGCGCTCGCTGGTTTCAATGTCCAGGGACGCCAGCTTGAGTGCGGGCCGGTAATCCGGCGCCGGCTTCATCTGCGCCTCGAGTAACAGGCCGTCGGGCCCTGGCTGGCCGCCAAAGGATACCGGCGCAGTAATGAAACGTTCCATCAGGTAGCGCTCGGGCGGGCGAACGTCGCCCTCGAACACCTCGACACCGGCGCGGCGCAGGGTCTTGTCCAGACGCATCAACTGATTGTGCTGCGGGCAATACATGCCCAGCACCGGGCGCTGGTGGAAGTCGCGCAACTGCAGGGGACGCAGCTCGACATCCGGGTCGTCGGCCAGCAAGCGCTCGGCCTGAGGACGCTGCACCGCCGGGACAAAGGCCACGGAAGTCTGCAACGGCAAGCGGATCCGGCGCGGGCCCTGGTCGGTGGCCAACCAGAATTCGACTTCCGTGCCCGCCGGCGTATCGCGCCAGTGCCGAGTCAGGACGAAGCCTTGTTGTACATCCACCGCTGCAACCTCAGAGCTGTTTCAAGGCGCCGATTCTACCTGTCCTGGTCGCCGATAGGGTGTCTGGATGATGGCTTTGCGGCTTTTGCCAGACAAGATGTAGTGCTTGAAAATTTTCACTACAAAACCGTTGACGAGAGGATTTCGCCCTTGCATGATGCAGACGTCCCCCCGATCGGGGGACGAGGCAAAGGTGTTATGAGCAAGCTCGTCTGACCGCCGAGCTGTGACCCGGATGTGTACTGCCCACAAGGCAGATTGATGAAACTGACCTGGCATTGACCGTCCAATACCAAGACGGGAAGCCGGCGAAAACTCCTCAAGATGCTTGTGGCCGATGATGGGAATGTCGGCAGCTTCATCCAGGTTTACGCTGCTTCTCTTCGTTGTGACGCTATTGCGTAGCAGTTAATCAAGGCAACTACACGCATCAGGCTCTGGGCCTTATCTGTATCCGACAGACACCCTCTGTCGCCCTGTTTCCGGTATCAGGGTTCAACTTACCGACGTAGCAAGATGAATTAGCGAATCAACTTAGATAGATCGATAAATGGTCAAGGGGGCTACAAATGAATCTTAATAATCAACCCACTATTGATGAATTGGCACGTATGTTCGCCGCACAGAAAGACAGCCACGACAGCCACATCCTGTGGATTGCCAAGTCGGGCCAAGTGCATATCGACTGCCTGTCGCCCCATAGCCATGAAGCAGAGTTCGACCAGAACAACCGGGACCTGGCGGCCCGCCTGAAGATGTACCGCCGCGGCCAGGGCTACGTCGGCAAGAAAGCCGCCGCCGACAAGGACTTCATCGGCCGGGTACTGGAGACCCTGAAAGCCGAATGGCAGTCGCTGCGGGACAAGTCGGAAGTTCGGGTTATTGATCGGTTTTGCTGAGACAAGTTAAAACCGGATATAAGCCAACAAGGGGCGCTGAACTTTCAGCGCCCCTTTTTATTGTCTGCAATAAACCTGAGTAACTTTTCCCGCACACCGGGATCAGGTCAAGAACTTCATCATCTGACGGTTGGACAGAATAATGGCCAATTAGTAGCATTGCTCCCGCTCAAACCGACCTGAAGGTCGGCACACGGAGCTCAAGCCCCTTGTTGAAGACCCACTACAACCATCACGCGGGATACTCGATAGCCGAGTCCAACCTGGAGAAAAGGATTTTTTTGTGACTGATCGCAGCGGCGTTTTGCGTTACATCATTGAACGGTATTACTCGGGGGACATAGAAACTGCCTGTGCCCATACCGGGTACAGCAGCAAGCAGATCGAGGACTGGTGTTCTGGCCAATGCCAGCCGCAGCACATCACGGTCGAGTACTTCATTCACCGCGCCTTTACGCCTGAATTCCAGTCAGTGGTGGAGTTCGCCGAGTTCAAGCAGGACCAGCCAGTGATGGCGCAGTTGAAAACCCTGTTCAAGGGCCACGAAGAGCGGGCAGGCATCTACGCCTTCTATGACTCGATGGCCAACCTCATCTACCTCGGCAAAGCCACCAATCTGTTGAAAGAAGCCTACTCGGCTATTCGCCGGGATGTGGACATCCAGTTCCCCGCGGGAATCAAGAAGAAGCCCGATAAACGCTACGAAATCGTTCGCTACATCTCCGCCTACGATGTTGGCAGCTCCGATTGGATGGATTTCCCCAAACACGTTGAGTCGCTGATCCTCAGAATCTCCAAGCCTATCTTGAACAAGAACATCGGCCATATCGAACAGGCGTACACGCCTCCCGGTATCGACTGACAGGCTTTCTATCCCTCGAGCGGCCGGGAGATTGACCAAAAAAACAGGCAACAGGACGATCTACCGTCCTGTCGCCTTTTTACTGGCTTGCTTCAGAACGCAAAACACGAACACCCAAACGCCCCCCAGAACCCCTGGAAGTCACTCACCGGCACATTCGACAGCCGTGCCTTCTGGTGTCCATGGGCATGCACCGCGCACGGGCCGCTGCACTGGTGCACCTGGTTCTGCAACGGTGCACCGGGTTTCCAATGCCCCGGCACCTTGACCACCGGCGACCAGTCCGGGGTCACTGGCAGGCTCGGTGGGGCCAGTTTGGCGAAGTCGCCGGCGGCGTGGACCACCTTGCCGTCCACCACGGTGAGCAAGGATTCGATCCACTTGATCGCCTCTTCCTCGACACTGAAGTAGTCCGCCGACAGGGCCACCAGGTCCGCCAGTTGCCCGACCTTGATCTGGCCTTTCTTGCCCTGTTCCGAAGAGAACCAGGCGCTGCCGTGGGTATAGAGCTCCAGCGCGGTGTCACGGCTCAAGCCCTGGGGATACAGCTCCAGGCCGCCGACGGTCTTGCCGCTGACCATCCAGTACAGCGAGGTCCAGGGGTTGTAGCTGGAGACTCGGGTGGCGTCGGTGCCGGCGCCCACCGGAATGCCTTCGGCGAGCATGCGCTGGATCGGCGGGGTCATCTCGGCAGCCTTGGCCCCGTAGCGCTCGACAAAATACTCTCCCTGGAAGGCCATGCGATCCTGGATGGCGATGCCGCCGCCCAGGGCCCGCACCCGCTCGATGTTTTTCGGGCTGATGGTTTCTGCGTGATCGAAAAACCACGGCAGGCCGTTGAAGGGGATGTCGCGGTCGACCTTTTCGAACACATCGAGCATCCGCGAGATGGATTCGTCGTAGGTGGCGTGCAGGCGGAACGGCCAGCGCTGCTCCACCAGGTGGCGCACCACCGGTTCCAGCTCCTGCTCCATGGTCTGCGGCAGATCGGGGCGCGGTTCGAGGAAGTCCTCGAAGTCGGCGGCGGAGAACACCAGCATCTCCCCTGCCCCGTTGTGCCGCAGGAAGTCGTCGCCCTGGCCGTAGGTGACGCTGGCGGTCCAGTGCTTGAAGTCGGTCAGTTCTTCCTTGGGTTTCTGGGTGAACAGGTTGTAGGCGATGCGCACGGTCAGTTGCTGTTTGGCCGCCAGTTCGTTGATCACCTGATAGTCGTCCGGGTAGTTCTGGAAGCCGCCGCCGGCATCGATGGCGCTGGTCACCCCGAGGCGATTGAGCTCGCGCATGAACTGGCGGGTCGAGTTGACCTGGTATTCCAGGGGCAGCTTGGGCCCCTTAGCCAGGGTCGAGTAAAGGATCATCGCGTTGGGCCGGGCGATCAGCATGCCAGTGGGATTGCCATTGCCATCGCGGACAATCTCGCCACCGGGCGGGTTCGGGGTGTTGCGGTCGTAGCCCACCACCCGCAGCGCAGCACGATTGAGCAAGGCCCGGTCATACAAGTGCAGCACGAACACCGGAGTGTCCGGGGCCGCCTGGTTCAGTTCTTCCAAGGTCGGCATGCGTTTCTCGGCGAACTGGAATTCGTTCCAGCCGCCCACCACCCGCACCCACTGCGGCGCCGGGGTGCGCAGGGCCTGTTCCTTGAGCAGGCGCAGGGCATCGGCCAGGGACGGCACGCCTTCCCAGCGCAGTTCCAGGTTGTAGTTGAGTCCGCCGCGGATCAGGTGCAGGTGCGAGTCGTTGAGCCCGGGGATCACCGTGCGGCCCATCAGGTCGATGACCTGGGTGCCGGCGCCGCGCAGGGCCATGGCCTGGGCGTCGTTGCCCACGGCGATGAAGCGACCGTCCTTGATCGCTACCGCGCTGGCCCGGGGCTTGGCCCGGTCCACGGTGTGCAGGCGGCCGTTGAACAGAATCAGGTCGGCAATTGCTTGGGGTTGCATGGCATTGCTCCAGATGAAAGTCGTGGGGAATCAAGCCGCGCTGCGCGGTTGCAACCAGCGGCGAAACAGACGCGTGACCCGGGGCATGAAGACGTAGACCACCAGCAGCACGATGCTCAGGGTAATCAGCACCGTGGCTGGCACATAAGCGCCGAGCCAAGGCAGTTGGGCAAACACCGGCTTCCATAACTGAGGCACCAGAAAGCTCAGCGGCAGGATCACCAGGAAGGTCACGCAGGCCTGCTTCCAGCGCGGTGGCGGGGTTGGCGCAGCAGCGTCCTGAGGGGTGAACCAGAACTCACGGTCAGCATTGATTTCGGTCTGGTCGCCATCGGCCAGCAAATGCTGCGCCTGTTGCACCAGCTCGCGGCGGTCGGCGGAATCCAGCCAGTGCTGCAACTGCTCGGTGCTGGCAAAGCGCAGCACGCTGGTGAACAGCCCCAGACCGCCACTGTGGCCACGGACCACGTCGATGCCCAGATGCCCCGGGTAGCTGCGGGCCTTGGCGATGATCTGCCGCAGCCAGGTTTCATAGGCCTGCTCCTGGCCGTGCTTGATCCGGTGGCGCACCAGCAAGGTCACCACACCGTCGGTGAGTTCGATATTCATCACAAGGCTCCAGCGTCGGGAAGGAGATCGCGCCGGATGCAGCAGGGCTGCACCCGCGCTTCACAGTTAAGGCCCGTAGCAGCCGGCTTGCCAGCGAAGCGCCCCGCAGGATCGCGTTGGCCGGCCAGCCACCTCCTACAGCTGACGTTGCGGCGCCTTGTGCACCATGCTGTAGGCATAGTCCACGCCCATGCCGTAGGCGCCGCTGTGCTCCAGCACCAGGCCCATGACCGCGTCGTAGGTGTCCTTGTGCGCCCAGTCACGCTGGTATTCCAGCAGCACCTGTTGCCAGGTCACCGGTACCGCACCGGCCTGGATCATCCGCTGCACAGCCATGTCGTGGGCTTCCTGGCTGGTGCCGCCGGAGGCGTCGGTGACGATGTACACCTCGTAGCCTTCGGCCAGGGCTTCCAGGGCCGGGAAGGTCAGGCAGACCTCAGTCCAGAGTGCCGCCATCACCAATTTCTTGCGCCCGGTGGCCTTCACCGCCTCCACCAGCTTGCGGTCTTCCCAGGAGTTCATGGAGGTGCGTTCGATAGGCTGCTGATCAGGAAACACTGCCAGCAATTCCGGCCAGATGTAGCCGCTGAAGCTCTGGGTCTCCACCGAGGTGAGAATGCTCGGCACGTTAAAGATCTTTGCCGCCTTGGCCAGGGCCACGGTGTTGTTCTTCAGGGTCTGGCGGTCGATCGACTGCACGCCGAAAGCCATCTGTGGCTGGTGGTCGATGAGAATCAGGGCCGAGTTGGCCGGGTTCAGCAATTCACGAATGGACATGGCGCGTTCCTTTTGCAGTCAGAGAGTGAGGGTCGAACATGACCGGCTGATGGCGCTGCTGCGCCCCTTTGCGTCCGGCTTGGTGGCTAATTTAGGGGATGGCTGAAACAGCGACAATTCCCTAAAATCGAGAATCATTGATTCCAAATAAGGGACAATCATGGACCGCATCCAATGCATGCGCGCCTTTGTCGTCACCGTTGACGAGAACGGTTTTGCCGCCGCTGCCCGGGCAATGGACGTACCCCGCTCCAAGGTCAGCAAACAGATCCAGGCTCTGGAAGAAGCCATCGGCGTGCAACTGCTGCAGCGCACCACCCGCAGCCTGCATTTGACCGAGGCCGGTGCCGAGTACTACGAAAGTGCCCGGGAAGTGCTGGCGACCGTGGACGAAGCCGAGCAGCGGGCCCGGGACGGCATCGCCGAATTGCGCGGGGTGTTGCGGGTCAATGCACCGATGTCCTTCGGTCTGCGTCGGCTCGGGCCGCTGGTGCCGCTGTTCCATGAGCAGCACCCGCTGATCGAGTTGCAACTGGTGCTCAGCGACCAGCAAGTGGACCCGGTGCGCGGCGGTTTCGATGTCACCCTGCGCATCGCCAGCCTGCCGGATTCATCCATGGTGGCCCGCCAACTGGCACCGGCGCCGCGGATCATGGTGGCCGCGCCCAGCTACCTGGCTCGGGCCGGAGTGCCTGGCCACCCCAAGGAGCTGAGCAGCCACCAGTGCCTCAACTATGGCTACCTGCAAAGCGGGGTCAGCCTGCAATTGAGCCACGGCAGCGACACCCAGCGGGTACACGTCACCGGACCGTTGCACGCCAACAATGGCGACCTGCTGGCCCAGGCCGCCGAGGCCGGCATGGGCATCGCCCTGTTGCCGGATTTCATCGTCGAGGATGCGTTGGCCGCCGGACGCCTGGTGCCGGTGCTGTGTGAATGGCAGGCGCCGCCCATCAGCGTCAACGTGGTCTATCCCTCGGCCCGGCGCGTGCCACAGAAGACCCGGGCCTTCATCGATTTCCTGGTGAGCCACCTGACGCAAAGGACGAGCGCCTGATCGGCCTGAGGCGCGCTGGCGGACGAACGAGCGCATTCGCCCGCAAGCGGACTCCTACACTCAGGGGAGGCTCCTCACCCTGGGCGATCAACATGAA
This sequence comes from Pseudomonas sp. JDS08PS003, assembly GCF_045013505.1. Taxonomy (NCBI): domain Bacteria; kingdom Pseudomonadati; phylum Pseudomonadota; class Gammaproteobacteria; order Pseudomonadales; family Pseudomonadaceae; genus Pseudomonas; species Pseudomonas sp. JDS08PS003. Next base: position 2,922,830 of record NZ_CP120724.1, on the reverse strand, counting down.
CATCTCTCCTCGACTGGCCGTTTCCAGCGTGCTCGGCGCCCTTGCCTACCTGGGCCTGGCAATCTGGGGCCTCGGCGGTTTCACGGCGTTCTTCGCCCACCCGCCCCTGAACCTGATCGTCATCGTCACCTTGCTGATGGTGGTGGCCTCGCTGTACAGCGAGGTCAACCTCAGCAGCGGCGTGCAGGAGGACCAGGGCAACCGCTGGGTGCTTGGGGCCTTCGCCGTGATCGGCCTGCTGAGCGGCTTCGTTCCGGCCTACAGCGACCGCATCGACTTCTGGACCTTTGGCGACGAAGGCCTGCGCTGGCTGGGTGCCTTGCTGTTCACCCTCGGCGGCGTACTGCGCCTGTGGCCCGTGTTCATCCTCGGCCGACGCTTCAGTGGACTGGTGGCGATCCAGAGCGGGCACAGGCTGGTGGTGGACGGCCTGTATCGCCACCTGCGCAACCCCAGCTACCTCGGTCTGCTGGTGAACGCCGTGGGCTGGGCCCTGGCCTTTCGCTCCGGGCTGGGGCTGCTGCTGGCGGCCCTGACCCTGATCCCGCTGATCGCGCGAATTCATGCCGAAGAAGCCTTGTTGCGCAGCCATTTCGGCCAGGAGTACGACGACTATTGCGCCCACAGCTGGCGCCTGCTGCCCGGGGTCTACTGAGGTTCTGTAAAAAAAATCAGACACTCCTGACATCAGGACTGCACCGCTCTAGCACGCACCTCTCCCTCTGTTCGAAGGACGCTCGCCAGGGGACTTGAGCCTTTTACCCCCCTTACATTGGCTGGCGGATTCTTGCAGTATTGATCCGCCCTGGGGAGACGGACCCATTGATCCGCCCCACCAGCGCCCGGTTCACATAAAGAATAATCACAACGAACTCGACAGCGAGATCACCCGGCCGATGCATCCCCTGAGCCCGTTTCACGGATTCGACAGATCAGCTCCCGCGCCCCTGCACAGTGGCCGCGGTGCGCTTGTCGACGCTCGGTTCTCACTGTCCTGCCGCTGCCACGCTCCTGCGCTCCATGAGGTCCATGAGGACCGCGCTGCCGTCATCGGTGTGTACTTCCTGGACAGGCCCTGCCCATGAAGCTTCTGGTCAACCTGCCCATGGCCCTGTGCCGTTCCCGTCTGCGCCACTCCTCACGTCCTCCGGATCACTCGCTTCTGGCCTGATCGCGCCCTCCTGCGCGTGCCGCTCCCAGACCTGATTTCTACCCTTGCAACCGCACCGTGCGCGGCGTCGTTGCAGGACCTGAAAACCTGTGCGCCTTGATGGCGCAAGCGAGACTCCTCATGAAATTTGCAGCCCTCGACGAAGCCCGTGACTTCCTGGCCGCCCACCCCGATATCGACATGATCGAGCTGTTCATCCTCGACGCCAACGGCGTGCCCCGGGGCAAGCTGCTGCACCGCGAAGAACTGCTGGCGGTGTATGAAAGCGGTCGCCCCCTGCCCAGCACCATCCTCGGCCTGACCCTCAACGGCGACGACGTGGAGAATTCCGGGCTGGTGTGGGACGTGGGCGATATCGACTGCCGTGCCTACCCGTTGGCCGGCAGTCTGGTGCGCCTGCCCTGGCGGCAGATCCCCACGGCCGCCGTGCAGGTCAGCATGCACCCGCAGGAGGGCCTGCCCGCCAGTATCGCCGATCCGCGCCACCTGCTGATCAAGGTCATCGACAGCCTCAAGGCCGAGGGTTACCACCCGGTGATGGCCTGCGAGCTGGAGTTCTACCTGCTGGACGCCAAGCGCGACGGCAATGGCCGCCCGCAACCGGCACTTGACGCCGATGGCGGTCGTCCGCGCAGCACCCAGGTCTATGGTCTGAGGGAGCTGGAGCAGATCGAACCCTTCCTCGCCGACCTCTACGCCGCCTGCAAACTGCAGGGCATTCCGGCGCGCACGGCGATCTCCGAGTACGCCCCAGGCCAGGTGGAAATCACCCTGGAACACGGCGATGCCCTGGAGGCCATGGACCAGGCGGTGCGCTACAAGCGCCTGGTCAAGGCCGTGGCCCACAAGCACGGGATGCAGGCCACCTTCATGGCCAAGCCCTTCGATCACCTGGCCGGCACCGGCATGCACATGCACGTGAGCATTGCCGACCCCGCGGGCCGCAACCTGTTTGCCTCCGAGGACCCGGCCGGCACCCCGCTACTGCGCCAGGCAGTGGGCGGCATGCTCGCTTCCCTGCTGGAATCGCTGCTGCTGTTCTGCCCCAACGCCAACTCCTACCGGCGCTTCCAGGCCAACAGCTACGCGCCCCTGGCGCCGACCTGGGGCGTCGACAACCGCACCGTGAGCCTGCGGGTGCCCGGTGGCCCGGCCAACAGTCGGCACATCGAACACCGCATCTGCGGCGCCGACGCCAACCCCTATCTCGCGGCGGCGGCGATCCTCGCCGGCGTGCATCGCGGCCTGCGCGAACACCTCGATCCGGGCGACCCAGTGCAAGGCAACGGCTATGCCCAGGCCACCGAGCTGCTGCCCACCGACTGGCTGACCTCGCTGATCGCCCTGGAGCAATCGGCCTGGGCCCGGGACGCCCTGGGCAGTGAATTCCTCGGGGTGTACCTGGCGGTCAAGCGTGCCGAGTACCGCCAGTTCATGGCCGAAGTCGGCGAGCAGGACTGGCGCTGGTACCTGACCCAGGCCTGAGCCGCAGTAACGATCTGCGGCGCAGGGCTCATGGGCAAGGCGGCCTGCAACCACTTTGCCTGACCCGAGCTGCGCCCGGCAGATCATCGACAGCTCCTGAAGCGCTGGCGGCTGCCCTACACGCAGCCGCCCGGTTGATTTTTCTACGAGGATTGTTCCATGACAGCCGCCTTCGATCCGCGGACCCCGGCAGCCGAACGCTGCCCCAGCTACTACAGCGCCACCCTGAACCAGGAAACCCATTACCCGACTCTGCAAGGCACCCATCAGGTGGATGTGGTGATCATCGGCGGCGGCTTCACCGGCGTTGCCAGCGCGCTGGAACTGGCCGAACGCGGCCTGAAAGTCGCCATCGTCGAAAGCCACAAGATCGGCTGGGGCGCCACCGGGCGCAACGGTGGCCAGGTCACCGGCAGTCTCTCGGGCGACGAGGCCATGCGCAAACAGATGGGCCGCAGCCTCGGCAAGGAAGTCGATGACTTCATCTGGAACCTGCGCTGGCGCGGGCACCGGATCATCCAGCAGCGGGTGGAGAAATACGCCATCGCCTGCGACCTCAAGCACGGCCACCTGCACGCGGCCTACAAGCCCAGCCACCTGCCGGGCCTGCGGGCCGACTACGAAGAAGCGGTGCACCGCGGCATGGGCGACGAAGTCAGCCTGCTGGACCGGGCCCAGGTGCGCGGCCTGCTGGAAAGCGACCTCTATCACGGCGCGATCAAGAACACCCGCAACCTGCACCTGCACCCGCTGAACCTGTGCATCGGCGAAGCCCGGGCTGCCGAAAGCCTGGGAGCGCTGATCTTCGAGCACAGCCAAGTGCTGGAGATCGTCCACGGCGAACGCCCGGCGGTGATCACCGCCCAGGGCCGGATCGACGCCAAGCAGGTGCTGCTGGCCGGCGACGTCTACCACAAGCTGGAGCCGAAAAAGCTCAAGGGCAAGATCTTCCCGGCCATGGGCGGCATCGTCACCACCGAGCCGTTGGGCGAGTTGGCCAAGCGCCTCAACCCCGAGGACCTGGCGGTCTACGACTGTCGCTTCGTGCTCGACTACTACCGCATGACCGCCGACGGCCGCCTGCTGTTCGGCGGCGGCGCCAACTACAGCGGCAAGGACTCGCGGGACATCGCCGGCGAACTGCGTCCCTGCATCGAGCGCACCTTCCCGGCGCTCAAGGGCGTGGCCATCGACTTCCAGTGGAGCTGCGCCATGGGCATCGTGATCAACCGCATCCCGCAACTGGGCAAGCTCTCGGACAACGTCTGGTACTGCCAGGGCTACTCCGGGCACGGCGTGGCCACCAGCCACATCATGGGCGAGATCATGGCCGAGGCCCTGACCGGCCACCTCGGCCACTACGACACCTTCGCCGCCTGCCAGCACATCCGCGTGCCCTTTGGCGACCAGTTGGGCAACCCGATGCTGGCGGCAGGCATGTGGTACTACCAGATGCTGGAGAAACTGCGCTGAGGGCCCGGCGCGAGTCGGGCGCCAACCCAGGCGCCGGCAAAGCTTGATGAGCCGGCCCTTTGTTCAGTAGTCTGCCCGCCCCTCGAAGGCATGGACCGCCCCGAACCCGCGGGCGGTCCCTGTGCTTCGTCTTGTCCAGACCCGCCCAAGCCCGAGGCTTGGGCCCAGCGAGACCGCCGTTATCCGAGTCCTCGACCAGGAAAGAATCGACCGTATCAATCAAGACCTGACCCGCGCCTGGAAGGCTGATGTTGAAACCACCTGCATCCTGTCGGGCATTGTGTTGCTCCCCTGCCTCATCCTCATCGGCCTGCTGGATGGCCCGCTGTTCGCCAAGGTCATCCTGTGCGGCTTCCTCTGCCTGATGGTCGGTGGCTGGAGCACCGCCAAGTGGCTCAACGCCCAGGCGCAACCCAGGGCTGACGTCACGGGAGTGAAGGTGGAGCAACTGGAAGGCTACTTTGACCGCCGCCGGGTTCAGACTGCCGGCAAGCCCTATATCGAATACAGCTTTGGCAAGCATTGCCTGCACATCCAGACCTCGGCCAACAGCTTCTTCAGTGGTGATACCCAGTTGAAGCTCAACCGCCGCTATCGCGTCGACGCCCTGTACCTCATCGGCCGCTGCAGCGACTACACCGGCTATTACCTGCTGGAAGAAACTTTCCAGGAAATCTTCGATGACAGCGACCTCAGCGCCGAGGAGAAAATCCAGGTTGCCAAGCGTGAGAGACGGATCAAACAGCACCTCAAGGAGCAGCAGACACGCCTGTACCGCCTCTACCGCAACCCCCAGGGCGAACTGGAGGCGGTGGCCCTGGGTTTCAATTTTGCCGCGTGCTTTTTCACCGTGCTCTGGTCGTTCTGCGCCGGCCTGCACGGGGTAACCGTCCTCACCCTGGCCGCCCTGGGCCTGACCCTGCTGATCCCCGATACAGGCGCCGGCTACCCTTGGTTCGCCCTGGGCTGGCTGCTCAGCGCCGGGCTCTTTGGTGCGTGCGGCAATCAGTGGCGAGCAAGGCTGGTGCTGCGCAAGGGCTTTGTCCAAGTCGATGCCCTGCTGTCCTGCAACCCCGACCAGGCCAAGGTGCAGTACAAAAGAAAGGTCGAAGAGGCAGCGCCGGGGTTCGGTCAATAGCGCCGCCGGGCAGGTCATTCCGGGTAACGCGCTACACAAAGCCCTAAGGTTCTCGTACCATCGCGCCGCTCACGAGCGGCGCCAGGGAAGGCCATGTACAGACACTCATGCCTCCCTGCCTGCGCCTTGTCCAAAGTCATTTTCAGGGTTCCCCATGTTCCGCGTAATCAAGGCTTCGTCCTTGCTGCTGGCCACCAGCATTGTTTCTGGCTGCATCAGCCAACCCGCCGCCATCGTCAGCGCCCCTCTGCAACCCGCAGCCAACGAACCCACGACCTATCTGGTGGGCGCTATTGGCCCGCAGTACCTGGGCGGCGGCGGTGCCGCCACCAACCTGCGCCTGCTGATTCGCAAACGCGGCTCAATCAATGGCGCCGCGGCACTCTGGGAGGGCGACCCACGACCAACGCCTGAGGACATCCATGAACCCCGCGCCGCCGGCAGTGTATTTGTCATGCCGCTCAAACCGGGTGATTACGAGTTCTACAACTTCCAGTTCTGGTCCATGGTCTACACCCCGGGGCTCGGCTCACGCCTGCAATCCCAGGAAGCGCGCGAAGAGTTCGTACTGCCGCTGCGCCTGGAGGCGGGCAAGGCGTATTACATCGGCGAGTTTCGCTCGGTCTGCAGCCAAGTGACCCAGTGCTTCTTTGCCTGGAGCAATCAAATGCCCCGTGACGCCGTGATTGCCCAGCGCCAGGTGCCGGGGCTGCCGGACCTGCAATGGATGCCGCTGGATCTGGACAAGGCCAAGCCCTTCATCCTTCCCGTCGACAAGCAAACCAGCCCAGCCAACGCCACTGCGGAGATTCATCCATGAAATCCTGCCTGAGCCTTTGCGCCCTTCTGCTGCTCGCGGGCTGCGCGGCAACCGACACCTTGCCGGACCGTCCGTTGACGGATGGCCAAGCCTATTTGATGCCCCTGCATGTGATGGTCGATGACCCATTGCGCGCCGCCGAATTGCGCAACGCCCTGCGTGCCACCGGAGTGTTCGAGAATGTCCAGACCGGCGCCGGCGAACCTGGCGACTACAGCGCTCGGATTCAATTCAAGTCCGACCGCGAGATCCCGCCGATGCCGCTGATCTTCCTCAGTGCCGCCACCCTGTTCCTGATGCCGCTGTCCAATGGCATCGATACCCGCACCGACATCACCCTGCTGCACGAGGGCAAGGTGCTCAAGCAATACAGCTATCGCAACCTGACGCATAAATACACTTGGCTGCTGGATCAGGGCGGTGAAATGCAAGAGCAGAATATCCAGCGCATCGCCCGCGCCTTTGCCGGCGACCTGCGTCAGGATCAACTGTTGCCAAGCGCGAGTCAGGCCCAATGAACCCCATAGGTTTGACTGCCCTGCTGTGCGGCGCACTGACCATCACCGGTTGTGGCACCCAAATGGCGCCGCTGGACTACCGCAGTCAACATCCCTATGTACCGCTGACCCTGGACCTGGGCCCGGTGAAAAGTCGCTTCGACGAACAGGAGCAACGGGAAACCATCGCCGCCCTGCGTCAAACCGGAGCCTTCTCCTTTCTCGATGGTGGCTACAGCCGCAGCGGCTACCGCCTGCTGATCAGCGAGCCAGGCGGCAAGAGCGCGGGGTTGCTTGGCGCGCTGAATGCCATCACCCTGCTGACCTTCCCCCTGCCCTACTCCTACCAGAGCAACTTGCGCGGCAGCCTGCTCAAGGACGGCCAACTGCTCAAGACCTACGACTACCGTCGTGAAGGCTATAGTGTGGCGGCCTGGTATGTTCCGCCGGTGCAGATCGAAAGCCGCAGAGAGATGCTCGATGAGCTGCTGCATGACTTGGAAAAGGACCGTTTGATTCCTCAGGAGAACCCACGCTGATGACTGCCAGCCTGTACCAGGGCGGCTGCCTGTGCGGGCAGATTCGCTTCGAGGCCCGGGGGCCTGCCGCCAATCCCCATACCTGCTCGTGCAAACTGTGCCAGCGCCACAGCGGCGCGCTGACGCTGGCGTGGGTCGAATTCCCCCGGGAACGGGTGACCTGGACTGGCCCTGGCGGCGCACCGGCGACTTTCAGGTCATCGGACTATTCCAGCAGGGCGTTCTGCCCACATTGCGGCAGTTCATTGGGGGCCATCGATGATGAGCCGACCGTTGCCTTGCTGCTGGGTGCCTTCGACAGCAACAACCGCAAGGCACTGGCACCGACCCGCCATTCGTTCAAGGGCCAGCGCCCCCGCTGGTGGCATGGAGGCGAAAACCGCTGACTCTGACCGCCGGCGAATGGCGATGACTCTGCGGGCCTCTTCGCTGGCAAGCCAGCTCCTACGGTATTCAGGGCAGCGCGATCTGTAGGAGCCGGCTTGCCGGCGAAGGCGATCGTACGGGCCCTTTCGCTGGCAAGCCAGCTCCTACGGTATTCAGGGTGGCGCGGTCTGTAGGAGCCGGCTTGCCGGCGAAGGCGATCGTACGGGCCCCTTCGCTGGCAAGCCAGCTCCTACGGTATTCGGGGTGGCGCGGTCTGTAGGAGCCGGCTTGCCGGCGAAGGCGATCCGACGGACAACGCAAGTCCGTTGCTAGAGGCCGGCTGTCGCGGGGGTCCGTGGCAAGGCGCGTTTGTGAGCAGTGCGCAGGTAGGCACGCTCGATCAGGTGACGCACCGCGTCGGTGACGGGCTCGCCCATCAGGTAGGCATCGATTTCTTCGTAGCTGCAGCCGTAAGCCGTTTCGTCCAACTTGCCCGGGGCCAGTTCTTCCAGGTCCGCCGTGGGCGCCTTGTGCACCAGTTGGGCGGGAGCGCCGAGGGCATCGGCCAGCAGCCGCACCTGGGTCTTGGTCAGGCCCGACAACGGGGCCAGGTCGCAGGCGCCGTCGCCGTATTTGGTGAAGAAGCCCATCAGGGCTTCAGCGCCGTGGTCGGTGCCCACCACCAGGCCGTTGCTGAAGTTGGCCACGGCGTACTGAGCGATCATCCGCGCCCGGGCCTTGACGTTGCCCTTGGCGAAATCGCTGAGGGCCGCCGAGGGCTGCAAGCCTTCGATCCGCAGCTGATTCATCATTCCATCGACGCTGTCGGCAATGTTGCAGGTGCTGATGCTATCCGGGCGAATGAAGTCCAGGGACGCCTGGGCATCGCTTTCATCCGCCTGGCTTTTATAGGGCAGGCGCATGGCGATAAATCGCGCCTCCTGCCCTGCCCCGCGCAGTTGCTCCACCGCCAGTTGACACAAGCGGCCGGCCGTCAGGGAGTCGACTCCGCCACTGATGCCCAGCACCAGGGTCGTGCAGCCGGACTCGCGCAGCACTTGCTGGATGAAGGCCACTCGCCGGGCGATTTCCAGGGCTTCGCCACCAGGCACCAGTTGCCGGTCGATGCCCAGTTCCCGGGCAATGCGTTCTTGGGTTGGACTGCTCATATCAGGCCTCCAGAGGCGAGTTGGCAAGGTTGACGTTGAACACCTGGGCGGCGTACCGAAGGAACGACGGGTCTTCGCAGACGTTCTTGATCGGGTCGTCGGAGAACTTCACCACCGGTTCACCGTGGACTCGCACCAGCTTCATCACGATGCTCAGCGGCTCGACACCTTCGACATCGCAGGCCAGGCTGGTGCCCATGCCAAAACCGAACCGGGCCTGGCCACGCACGTGGCGCAGGATCGGCAGGCATTTCTCGAAGTTCAGGCCATCGGAGAACATCAGGTCCTTGGTCCGAGGATCGATGCCCAGCTCACGGTAGCGGGCCAGGACCTTGTCGGCCCAGAGGATCGGGTCCCCGGAATCCTGGCGCAGGCCGTCGTAGAGCTTGGCGAAGTACAGGTCGAAATCCTTGAGGAAAAAATCGGTGCTGATGCAGTCGGTCAGGGCGATGCCGAGGCGTCCGCGATACTCGTGCACCCAATTCTCCAGGGCCGCATTCTGGCTCTCGCGCAGCCGCCCCAGTTGCTGGTGCACCATCAGCCATTGGTGGGCCATGGTGCCGATCAGCGGCAGGTCGAACTCGTAGGCCAGGTGCGCATTGCTGGTGCCGACAAAGACCCCGGGGAAATCGCTGCGCATGATCTTCACCACTTCGCGCTGGGCCTTGAACGACAGGCGCCGGCGGGTGGAAAAATCCGAGACGCGGAACTCGGCAAGCTCGTCGCGACTGGCGTTTTTCTCCAGCCATTCAAACTTCTGATAGAGCCGGCGAGTGACATCCTCAAGCTCCACTTCGGGGTACTTATCGCGGTTGCGCAATTCGCTGACCATGGCCAGCACCGGCTGCTCGAACATGATGCAGTGCAACATCGGGCCGCGGACGCGAATGCTCAGTTGGCCGTCGACCGCCGCCACGTGGATGTAGCGCAGGTTGAAGCGGAACAGACCGAGAAACTGCTCGAAGTCCGGGGTCAGGTACTCACGAAAACGCTTGTTGAACAAAAAGCGCTGTTCGCCTTCGCGCATCTGCAGGCCGGCGAGCTTTTCCAGTTCCTGGCGGATCTCGGGGATCAGGTGCACCAGGGACTCTTTGGAGCGAACGATGAACTGGTACTCCACATCGACATTGGGGTGCTGGTGCAGCACCGCCTGCATCATGGTGAAGGTGTAGTAGTCGGTGTCCAGCAGGCTCTGAATCACGCCGTTGTTACGGTCGAATGCACTTTCCATGATGACTCCTCAAGCCTTGGCCAGTCTGGCGGTTTCTTCGCGGGTCGCGGCAACCGCGATGCCCGCTCGTTGCATATCGTCGATCGCCTGGGTAGCACCCTCGGCGCTGATGGCGCGACAGGCCGGCAGGTGAATGATCACCTTGAAGCCGGCGGCGGCCAGTTGCAGGGCGGTGGTCTTGACGCAGAAATCCAGGGCCAGGCCGCCGACGATGACCTGCTCCACGCCCTGGCTGTTGAGGTACTCGATGGCGCCGGTGGAGAGCTTGCCGTGCAAGTCGTGGTAGCAGGCGCCATAGGGGTGCAGGTCCGGTTCCACGCCCTTCCACACGAAGTAGTCGTAGTCATAAGGCGTGGGCAGCTCGTCCAGCAGGGTAAAACCCTCGGTGCCCGGCACGCAGTGGCTGACCCAGGTCAGGTCGGCGTGCGCCAGGCCAGTGGGCTGGAGCATCTGGTCGTGCCCGGCCACCACCCAGGGGGCTCGGGGACTGTGGGCGTCCTTGCTGCCGATGCGCAGGCTGGCCAGGGTCGCCATGAAATTCAGCTCGCCGCCGATGCGATCGCCTTCGGTCACGGGCAACTCGTCCGGGCACAGCGGGGTAAAGCTCTTTTGTGCATCGACATCGAAGGAAGCGGTCTTCATCGTTTGGCTGTTCATGCTGGGTCTCTCCTCTGCATGGAGCACAAAGTACATGTCATGTACTTTCATGGCAAGCCCTCTCTGGATTTTATTTTTCTCAATCGCACTTCAATCAAACCGAACAAATAAGCTGAAAAAGTAGATTCTCCGCCGACAAAAGCGATGCTAAGGTACACGTCATGTACCTAACGAGGAGAAGCAGATGTTTGAACTGGCCCTCTATGGCGGCGCCTTCAACCCGCCCCACGCCGGACACGCCCAGGTGATGCTCGAAGCCGCTCGCCACGCCCGCCGGGTACTAGTAGTCCCGAGCTTTTGCCATCCGGATGGCAAGCGCATGGCCGATTTCGAGCAACGGGCCAGCTGGTTGCAGACGATCACCACGCACCTGCAGCCCGAGTGCCAGGCCGAGCTGGCGGTCAGCCGCCTGGAGCGCCAACTGGCCCTGGCCGATCCGGGTCCGGTCTACAGCTTCACCCTGCTGCAACGCCTGGCCGACGACCTGGCCCTGGACGGCAAGCGCATCGCCCTGGTGGTGGGTGAAGACGTCGCTTGTCGGTTGCCCAGGTTCCACCGCGGCGAGGAATTGCTGCAACGCTTTTCCATCCTCTGCATCGAGGAACAGCCCGGGGTCCGCAGCAGCGTATTGCGCCAGTGCCTGGCCCGGGGCGAAACACCGCCCAGCCAATGGCTGGCACCGGGCATGAATCCGCTAAACTACGGCCTCTACGCCGTCCACGGAAGTTGATATGCACGACCGCACCACCCTCCCCAGCGCCTACTTGCACACCATCGACCTGTGCCTGCTGCGCTACAACCGCGAGCGCTGCGAGCTGGAAATCCTTCTCCATCAACGCGACAGCGAGCCTTTCACCGGGCACTGGGCGCTGCCGGGCATCGTGGTCAACGGCGATGTCGAGGACCGCAGCCTGAATGACGCAGTGGAACGCCTGCGCCGTTCAAGCAAGGTGGACATGCCCCTGGCCTGGCTGGAACAGGTGGGCACCGTAGGCGACGCCTTTCGCGACCCGCGCTGCTGGTCGTCCTCGACCTTCTACCTGGGGATCGTCAGCGAGCCGGTGGAGCCCGCTGCGCATCAGGGGTTCTTTGCTCTGGGCGAGGTCGCCAGCGGCGCCTTCAAGCTGCCCTTCGACCACAACGCGCTGGTGGCCCAGGTGCAGGAGCGGCTGTTTTCCAAGTCCCTGTACAGCAGCCTGCCGCTGATGTTTCTCGGCAACGAGTTCAGCGCCCCGGAGGCGGTGAGCATCTTCTCCCTGGTGCTGCAACGGCCAGTGCTCAAGACCAGCATTCGCCAGCGCCTGCTGAAGATGAGCGAAGCCGGCTACCTGCAGGAAACCGGACGCAAGAAAAGCGGGGATGGCGGCCGCCCTCAGGCCACAGTGGAAACCCTCAAGCCCACCGAGTTGTACCTGTTCGATCGTTGTTTTCTGGAGTAATACCGCCCATGAGTTCCGTCATCGAAAGCCAGTGCCTGCTGGAAACCCCGTACTTCAAGGTGGTCCGCGAAAACGGCTACTTCATCATCAAGGAAGCCCAGGCGGTGAACGGCGTGGTGGCCGTACCGACCCTGGCCGATGGCCGGCTGATGCTGGTGGACCTCAAGCGCCGAGCCATTGGCGGCCAGTCCATCGAGTTTCCCCGGGGCGCCATCGATGCCGGGGAAAGCGCCTGTGACGCGGCGGCCCGGGAACTGCTGGAAGAGACCGGCTGGCAGGCATCGCAAGTCCGCCAACTGGGCTTGCTGCACAGCAACACCTCGCTGATCGCCAGCGCGGTGGCGGTGTGTCAGGTGGAGATCGCCGAACAGCAGACCACCGCCACCGATGGCGAGGTGGACCACCTGCTGTGGGTCAGCCGCCAGGAGTTGCTGGCGATGGTCGCTGCCGGCCAGATCACCGACGGTCACACCCTGTCGGCAGCGATGATGCTGCTGGCCAGCGAGTCAGCCTGACGCCCCCACTTCTCCAGGGCGAAGTCGACAAAGCTGCGCAGCTTGGGCAAGCGATAGCGGTCCTGGGCATAGAGCAGATGCATCGTCCGGAAGGGCAACTGATAATCCTGCAGCACCGGCACCAGACGGCCCTGCTGCAGGTCTTCCTCCACCAGCGCATCGGGCATCATCACCAGCCCCAGCCCACCCCGCGCCGCCCGGTGCAGGCCGGACGACGTGTTGGTCAGCAGCGAGCCGGACACCGGAACCAGCACATCCCCCTCGGGCCCGCGCAACGGCCATTGCGTGGCGGTGGAGCTCCACTCGTCACCGGCTGGGTAGGCAAATGCCAGGCAGTTGTGCTGCTGCAGATCCTCGGGAACCTGCGGGGTGCCGCAACGCTCCAGGTACTCCGGAGCGGCGCAGATGGTCAGGGTGTAATCCTGCAGCGGCCGGGCAATCAGCGAGGAGTTATCCAGGTTGCCCAGGCGCACGGCCACATCGAAGGCGCCGTCGCTCAAGTCGAAACGCTGATTGGCCAGGGTCAGCTCCACCTTGACCAGGGGACAGCGCTGCTGGAACTCGCTCAAGGCCGGCGCCAGGCGCTCGGTGCCGAAGGTCAGCGGCGCGGTGATGCGCAAGGTGCCGGAGGGCTCGCCCTGGGCCTGCTCCGCCAGGCGCTCGGAGTCCGCTACCAGGCCCAGCACCGCCAGGCAGCGCTGGTAGTACTCGGTGCCGAACTCGGTAAGGCGCTGGCGGCGCGTCGTGCGATTGAGCAGGCGCACCCCGAGGCGCTGCTCCAGGGCACGCAGGTGATTGCCCACCATGGTGGTGGACATGCCGCATTCCCGGGCAGCGGCGGTCATGTTTCCCGCTTCCACCACCTTGACGTACACCGACATCGCCTGGAACAGATCCATTATCAACCCTGACTTCAAGATGATTAAAGAAATGGCGAGTTTATCTAGCCTGAATGGCTAACGATACTGGCAGCACACCCCCTGAGATGGAGTCGCCCGCCATGACCGCCGCCTGCCTGATGAGCACCTACCAGCCCCTTGCCCTGAGCTTCTGCAAGGGCCTGGGCAGCCGCCTCTGGGACCAGAGCGGGCGTGAGTACCTGGACGCCATCGCCGGAGTCGCAGTGACCGGTATCGGCCACTCTCATCCGCGCCTGGTCAGCGCCATCCGCGAACAGGCCGGCCTGCTGCTACACAGTTCCAATCTCTATGACATCCACTGGCAGCAGCAACTGGCCGCCAAACTGACCCAGCTGAGTGGCATGGAGCGGGCGTTCTTCAACAATTCCGGGGCCGAGGCCAATGAAACCGCGCTCAAGCTGGCGCGCCTTCACGCTTGGCACAAGGGCATCGAACAGCCCCTGGTGGTGGTCATGCACAACGCTTTCCACGGCCGTACCCTGGCCACCCTTTCCGCCAGCGATGGCCCGGCAGTGCGCCTGGGTTATGGCCAGTTACCGGAAGGTTTTCTCAAGGTGCCGTTCGGCGATCTGGCCGCCCTGGAGTCGCTGGCTGCCCAGCACGGTCCGCGCATCAGTGCGGTGCTGATGGAGCCGATCCAGGGTGAAGGCGGCATCCAGCTGGCTGCGCCCGGCTACCTCAAGGCCGTGCGTGAGCTGTGCACCCGGCGCAACTGGCTGCTGATGCTCGACGAGATCCAGAGCGGCATCGGTCGTACCGGGCGCTGGTTCGCGTGCCAGCACGAGGGCGTGGTGCCGGACGTGATGACCCTGGCCAAGGGCCTGGGCAACGGCGTTCCCATCGGTGCCTGCCTGGCCCGGGGCAAGGCCGCCGAACTGTTCACCCCAGGCAGCCATGGCAGTACGTTCGGCGGCAATCCCCTGGCCTGCCGGGCGGCCTGCACCGTGCTGGACATCATCGAGGAACAGCAGTTGCTGAGCAACGCCGAGCAGCGCGGCGCCCAGCTGCTAGGTCGGCTGCGGGAGGCGCTTGCGGGGCATCCGGCAGTGCGGGAAATTCGCGGACTGGGGCTGATGGTGGGTATCGAGCTGGGGCAGCCGGCCCGGCAGTTGGTGCAGATCGCCGCCCGTGATCATGGCCTGCTGATCAATGTCACCCGGGGCACGACCATCCGCCTGCTGCCACCTCTGGTGATCGATGCGGCGGAAGTGGAGATGATCGTCGACGGGCTGCGCCAGACCCTCGAAACGCTGTAACCGCGCCAAGGCTGACGCGATGACGCTGGGCAAGTTCCGCGGCGCTCAGCACCTGCCCCGGGCTGGCCGGCTATGCATTTCAGTCGTCCAGCGCCTTGGGCGCCGCCGCAGGCTTGGCCGCCTTGCCGGCCTTGGCACTGGCCGGTTTGGCTTCCGGCTCGGGGGCCGGCGCTGGGGCCGCGGCCTGCTTCTCCGCCGCCGGCAACTGGTCGACCGCGCCGAAGACTTCCTTGAGCTCGATGGCCCCTGAGTGCTCGAGCTTTTTCTCGCCGTCCTTGCCCACCAGGATCACCTTGGTCTGGGCCCCCGCCCCCAGCTTGAGGCTGCGGATCAGGGCCATGGTGGATTGCGGATCGATGTCCTTGCCATCGCGCTGGCCGATGGTGTTGATCACCGTGTAAAGGACCATGTTGCGTTCGTTGAAGGCTTGACGGGTGGCCGGCTCTTCCAGGGACTTCTTCAGGCTCACCAGGGTCGGGTCCACGGTGCTGGGGGCGATCACGATCAAAGGCCGTGACTTGCCCAGGTCCTGAGCCAATGGGCCATCGTTGTCGGCCGCCAGGAGCGGGCCGGCGACAGCGAGCAGAGTAGCGAAGGTCAATGACCGAATGAACATGCGTCTCTCCTTATGTTTTCCACGCAGTAATGATTGCGCATTGCGGGAAAAGGTCCAGGCCGGGACTCAAAATCTGACATTTTTTTGTCCGGCTGGCCGGGCCTGCGCCTCGTAGTCCACAGGCGGTGTAAAACAAGGGATACAGAGCTTTCAGCGGTCATCGGAATGCATCTCGCGGTAAGGTTTTGTTGCATATAAGCGGGCTGTACGGAATATCGCAGCAGAGGTTCCCTGAAACTTTCACCCTCCCTTCCCTCGGCACCAGAATATGGCGTTTTTCATACAATCTTCCCTGAGCAACTCGTACATCAACCGTATCGAACGGCAGAACTTTAAAGTTGTTTGCAAAGTGTCATTTTTCAAACGCCAGAAAACAGGCGCAATTGCCCATTCACCATGAACAACCCTTTCTATCTCGGGACTTTCGCCCCTCCAGCATCTCGATGAATTCACCCAGCAATACAAACAGAACAACGCATCAGGACGCAGACCGATATCAGTCGAAAGTTGCAAGTCGCTCTGCAGTTGAATGCACTGAACAATGATCTGGAACAAATAACTCAATGAACGCCTACTTGTTCTTCCATTGCCGACCGAACTATAGTGCGGCGCGGCACGGACAGCCCGTTACAACACCCTTATTGCGCGGCAACTCGTTACATTCCTGAACGTTATCCAGCTGCGGATTTTTTCGAATGAGCGTCCGATCCCGATGATCCCTCTTCTCGTCTGCGATGACTCGAGCATGGCCCGCAAGCAGGTGCTACGGACCTTGCCCAGCGAGTGGCGGGTGTCCGTGACCCAGGCCTGCAACGGCCGCGAAGGCCTGGAAGCCCTGCGTCGGGGGCTGGGCAAGGTGGCGTTGCTGGACCTGACCATGCCGGTCATGGACGGTTATCAGGTTTTGAGCGCGGTGCAGGAAGAAGGCATCGACGCGCAGATCATCGTCATCTCCGGGGACGTCCAGGAGGAAGCGGTACGTCGTACCCGCGAACTGGGGGCCCGAGCCTTCCTCAAGAAGCCCTTCGATCCCCAGCAGTTGCGTGCACTGCTCAACGAACTGCAGCTGCTGGACAGCCCGGGGGCGCTCCCTGCTGCCGCCCTGTTGCGTGCACTGCTCAACGAACTGCAGCTGCTGGACAGCCCGGGGGCGCTCCCTGCTGCCGCCCTGTCGCCGCCGCCCCTGGTGACCTTTCGCGACGCGTTCCGAGAAACCGTCAATGTCTCCATGGGCTACGCGGCGGCGCTGATCGCCAAGGTCCTGGATGTGTTCGTGCACCTGCCGATCCCTCACGTCAATGTGCTGGAGGCCGGCGAACTGCAGATGCTCCTGGCCGATGCCAATCGCGCCCGGCAGCTGACCGCCATCTGCCAGAGCTATATCGGCAGCGGCATTGCCGGCGAAGCACTGCTGATGTTCTACGACTCGGAAGTGGCCGACATCGCCCAGTTGATGGAACAGGGCACCGACCCCTATCAGGAAATGGAAGTGCTGATCGACCTGTCCAGCGTGTTGATCGGTGCCTGCTTGAGCAGCATTGCCGACCAGTTGGATGTGTTCTTTTCCGTGGGCCATCCCCAGGTGCTGGGCGAGCACACCACCATCGACGAATTGATCGTGCTCAACCAGCAACGCTGGAACAAGACCCAAGCGGTGGAGATCAGCTACAGCCTGGAAGAACAGAACATCCACTTCGACCTGTTGCTGTTGTTCACTGAGGGCTCCATGGCCTTGCTGGAACAGAAACTCGCCTACCTGATGAATTGAGCCATGCCCAAACGAATGGATTTCAGTGAACTGCACTGGTTGCTGGCGGTGGTCCAGAGCATCGATGTGGGGATAGTGGTGCTCGATCTGGAGTGCCGGGTCCAGGTGTGGAACAGCTTTATGGAGAACCGCTCCGGGGTGCCGTCCAAGCAGGCCATCGATCAATCGTTCTTCGAACTGTTCCCTGAGGTGGAGCGGCCCTGGTTCAGCCGCAAGGTCGGGCGTGTGGTGGCCCTGGGCACGCCGGCCTTCACCATCTGGAAGCAGCGGCCGTATCTGGTGCACTTCAACAATTACCAGCCAATCACCGGCCAGGGCGAGTTCATGTACCAGAACACCACGTTGCTGCCACTGCGCTCCTCCAACAGCGAGATCCATCATGTCTGCCTGGTGATCTACGACCTCACCGACGTGGCGATCAACAGCCTGGCGCTGCAGAAGGCCAACCAGCAGTTGCAGCACCTGTCACGCGTCGATCACCTGACCCAGTTGTTCAACCGTGGTCACTGGGAACAGCGCCTGGCGTTCGAATACAGCCACCACGGCAACGCCATTGCCCTGCTGATGCTGGACATCGACCACTTCAAGTCGATCAACGATCGCTACGGGCATCAGGCCGGCGATGCCGTGATCAAACGCGTGTCGCAACTGATCCACGAGCATGTGCGCGACAGCGATGTGGCCGGGCGTTACGGCGGCGAAGAGTTCGCCATCCTCCTGCCCCACACCGATCTGGCCGGCGCCCACACCCTGGCCGAACGCCTGCGCCAATCGGTGCAAGAACAAGAGGTGATCCACAACGGCCAGGCCATTGCCTTCACCATCAGCCTGGGCATCGCCTGCCTCGATCGCCCGGCCCGGGACCACCGCTGCCTGATCGAGTGGGCGGACCAGGCGCTGTACGCCTCCAAGCACGCCGGACGCAATCGGGTCAGCACCTACGCACCTTGAACAGTAGCGCAGGGGAAACTTGTAAAAAGACCGGGCCCAAGGGATAAACTGCGCGCTTTTCCGGTCCATCCCCGGTCTGTTACGCCTTTTCCAGCGCCACAAGGAGTCCTGCGCGCATGTCCCAGTCGAATTCGAACCTCTCCCCGCAAGAGCAATGGCAAAAAGCCGTGCTGACCTATGCCCGCGACATCAACCACTATGTCGAAACCGGCACCCGCGAGGGCTGGAAGGGCTTGAAGGAGCCGAACATGCCCGATACCGAGCATCTGTTGGAAGACTGGCAGGCGGCTCTGCAAGCGAGCAACCAAGGTCTCTACGACGCAGTGCAGCGCCAGGCCTTTCGCCAGGACTGGCCACCGGCACACTTCCCACTGTCGCCGCGCCTGGAAAGCCAGGGACGGATGATTCCGACCCTGGCCCTGTTGCCGGACGGCAGCCTGCTGGCACGCATCGGCGCGCCCTTCGAGGCCGGCTTCGTGGTGCATATCGACGACGCGCGGATCGAGACCCTGGAGCAAGTGGAGTGCTTCGGCATGTGCCCCCAGCGGCGTTACTTCGCCTGGGGCCGGGCCGATGGCATCCAGGTCACCGACGGCTGGAACGGGCCTCAGGTGGCAAGCTTTCCCTGGCCCGCCCCTCATGCCGGCCTGCCTGCAGGCCTGGAGCTTGAAGACACCGGGCGCCCCTCTCCCACCAGCCTGATCCCCTTCCCCGACGGGGGCCGGGTGCTACTGGTGAGTGCCGACGGCATCTTCGTCCTGGCTGCCGATGGCGCCACCCGCCTGCTGCGCAGCCTTGAGGACATCCAGCAGGACCTGGACGAAGGCGTCGCCGCCGAGGACCTGAGCATAGGCCTGAGCATGGAACATGGCGCGGTGTCGCCCGATGGCCAATGGATCGCCGTGGGCGAGCAAAGCGGGATGCACCTGGTGTTCGATGCTAGGTTGCAGCAGGTCGCGCAGATCGGCCCTGCCAGCGAGTACCCGCACTTCGCTCACTTCAACCAGGTCGGCGACCGCCTGCTGCTCAACGCCTGCCACTTCTATGGCGGCGCCAGCCTGGGGGTGGCGGTCGCCGACCTGCCGGGGCTGAGCACTGACTTCTATAGCGACGACCCGCGCACCCCGGTGCTGCAGGAAGGCGCTCGGGTGTATGCCGCTGCTTCACGGGGCGACGAATTCATCATCGGCGATGCCTACGGTTACCTGCGAGCCGTCAGTGAAACCGGCGAGGAGCGCTGGCAGCACTACATCGGCTCGACCCTGACCGCCATGGACATCAGCCCCGATGGCAAGACCCTGGTGGCCGCGACTTATGCCGGGATCATCGTCAAGATCGCCCTGGATGGCGGACGACCGGACTGGCAGATCGGCACCGGCGAGCACCACGAACTGCAGCGCTGGCTGTTCTGGAAGGACTTCACCAAGCCCCTGCTGTGGTAAGACGGCGTTAAACCGGCGGGCGCGAGAAACTCACCTGCATCTGCAGGTGATCCGCGTCGTCGATCGCCCGCAGGTACTCCTCGACACTGACCTCGCCGGCACTGGAGCGTGCCCCCGGGGCCGGCACATGGCCGGCGAGCAGCTTGTGCACCACGGCCACCGCGGCGCAGCTGGGGATCTCCGGGCCATGGTCGTGGGTGGCGGTCAACTGCGCGTACATCGACAGCGGCTGGCCATCCTGGCCCAGGCCGTGAACATCGACGTACATGGCGCTGAGGCCATCACCGCAACCTTCGAACCAGGTGCCGCAGCGATGCAGGCGCGCCGCCCAGGGCGCCGGGTCGGCGATCAGCCCGAGCTTCACCGCCTGGGCCAGCAGGGCGTTGGCCAGCCCGGCAATCTTCAGCCCGGCACCGGCCTTGAAGCTCAGGGTATGGGCGCCATAACGCTCGGCGAACAGGTCCAGGTCCGGCACATCGACGTTGGCCACCAGCCGCGTCCCCAACCTGGGCAATTTACGCAAGGTCAGCCCCTGCCAGCCGATCACCGGGAGCGGCTGGCCGTCCTTGAGTTGCAGGATCGGCCGACCGGCGTAGGCCAGCACGCCCTGGATGGTGGACAGGCCGGGCATTTTCGCCGACGAGGAAATACCGTGCTCGATCCGATCGATACGGGAAAAACGCTCACGGTGCTCATCGATGATCGCCGCCGACAGAGTCGGCACCGAACTGCAACCGCTGAGCAGCGTCACCCCTGCGGCCCGGGCCGCCTCATCTAAAGTGCCAATGCCGCGCACGAACTGACGGCAGTCGGCCAAGTCGCAATAGTTGACTCCGGCCTCGATGCAGCCCTGGGCCACCGCATAGGACTGACCCTGGAACGGCCCGCCGGTATGGATCACCCAGTGCACGTCCAGGGCCTTGAGCGCCGGCGCCCATTGCGGCCCCATGGCATCGCCGCACCAGCCTTCGCAGGGCTGTCCACCCTCGGCTTGCAGCGCCAGAACCTTGGCCGCGAGCTTGCGCGGGTCACGCCCGGAAATCAGCAGATGCACTCCGGGCGTATGGATCAGATAGCGGCAGACGATGCTGCCGAAATTGCCATAACCACCGACCACCAACACCCTGAGTGTCATTACCTGCATCCTTGAACCAAGCCATTGCGCAGCTGCCAAGCAGCCATTCGAGGCGCGGCAGCTTGGTTGATTTGCCAGTGTTCGACAAGTACCCGAACAGCTTCAACCAGCGCCGGAACCACCCTCGGCAGGCACTTGTAATATTCAGTTAGAAAAAAATTGCCAATGCCGGTCCGGCATAATGCTATGCAAATTCCTCATCAACTCGGGCCTTGGAGCGTGATAGCCTCGTCCTGCTATGTCGGCCTCGCATAATAAACCTGCCGGTTCGCGCAACCGAGTGGGATAAAGACGCCTTGCTACCCCCCTTTGTTCACCTTCATCTGCCCAACTAACGTTTCGCTGTGAGCCTTTCAACCATCGGCTCGCCAAGGGAACTGATTGCAAAATTTGACTCGACCTCGAGGTCGATATCTCGATCCTATCTCGGAGCTGTTATGTCCAGGCTTTCCCATCAAGATTTGCGCCGCGGTTTCCGTGAACTGATCGCTTCAAACTCCTGCTACCACACCGCTTCCGTATTCGACCCGATGTCCGCCCGTATCGCCGCCGACCTGGGTTTCGAAGTGGGCATCCTGGGTGGCTCCGTGGCCTCGCTGCAAGTGCTGGCGGCCCCCGATTTCGCCCTGATCACCCTCAGCGAATTCGCCGAACAGGCCACCCGCATCGGCCGCGTGGCCCAGTTGCCGGTGATCGCCGACGCCGACCATGGCTACGGAAACGCGCTGAACGTAATGCGCACCGTGGTCGAACTGGAACGCGCCGGCATTGCCGCGCTGACCATCGAAGACACCCTGCTGCCCGCCCAGTTCGGGCGCAAATCCACCGACCTGATTTCGGTGGCCGAAGGCGTCGGCAAGATCCGCGCCGCCCTGGAAGCCCGGGTTGATCCGGAACTGGCGATCATCGCCCGGACCAACGCCGGCATCCTCCCGGTGCAGGAGATCATCAGCCGCACCCAGCAATACGAGCGCGCCGGCGCCGACGCCATCTGCATGGTCGGCATCCGTGATTTCGAGCAACTGGAACAGATCTCCGAGCACCTGAACGTGCCGCTGATGCTGGTGACCTACGGCAACCCGGCGCTACGGGATGATGCGCGCCTGGCGGAGCTGGGGGTGAAAATCGCAGTGGACGGCCACGCCGCCTACTTCGCCGCGATCAAGGCCACTTACGACTGCCTGCGGGAACAGCGGCAGATCTTCACCCAGGCCTCGGACCTGAGTGCCACCGAACTGGCTCATACCTACACCCAGCCCGAGGACTACATCGTCTGGGCCAAGGAGTTCATGAGCGTCAAGGAGTAACACCGGCGATTGGCCGGGGTGAGGCGCAACGCCTCAACCCTGGGCCGATTTCAGCGCGCCTTCCACGCAGTCGAGGATCTGCCCGATGGTCCAGGGCTTGCGAATGAAGGACACCGGATAACGCACCCCGGAACTCTCGGGGGTCTCGAAACCCGACATGACCACAACGGGCAACGACGGCCAGTGCTCACCGCACAGGTTGCTCAGGCTGGCGCCATTGAGCCGGCCGGGCATGGTGATATCGGTCAGCAGCAGCGCCACCTGCGTCGCCTCCTCCTGCAAGAACTCCCAGGCCTGATCGGCGCTCTCTCGGGCTTCAGTGACAAAGCCCTCGTCCTCCAGGATCTCGCACAGGAACTCCAGCACCGTCGGCTCATCCTCCACCACCAGAATCAAGCGGGAGGTGGCATCTGGGTTAACGGACGAGGCTGGGCACATGGGGTAACACTCCCTGAGGGTTTGAGAACTCTACGGACAAGACCGCTGACAAGAGTTATGAGCGGCGGCTTGACGATAAATTCATTCCCGATGCGCTCACTGTGTTTTTTTAGGACAGGTCCGAACCGACTGGCGATAATGCCACTCCGATATCAGCGCAACAACGCAGACAGGTCCTCCATGGAATTCGCTCCCCAACGCCTGGCCCAGGCCCGCCACCTGGTGGTGTTCACTGGTGCCGGCGTCTCGGCCGAAAGCGCCATCCCGACCTTTCGTGATGCCCTGACCGGGTTGTGGGAGAACTTCGACCCGGCGCGGCTGGCCACGCCCCAAGCCTTTCGCGAGGACCCGGCGCTGGTCTGGGGCTGGTACGAATGGCGCCGCATGAAAGTGCTCCAGGCCCGACCCAACCCGGCCCACCTGGCGATTGCCGAACTGGCCCGACGCGTACCGCGCCTGACCCTGATCACCCAGAATGTCGATGACCTGCACGAGCGCGCCGGCAGCCCCGCGGTGCTGCACCTGCACGGCAGCCTGCACCACCCCAAGTGCTTCGCCTGCAATCGCCCCTTCAGCGGGGAACTGCCAGAACTCGTATTGCCGGAACAGGGTTGCAGCCTGGAGCCCCCCCGCTGCACCGGCTGCAATGGCAAGATCCGCCCCGGGGTGGTGTGGTTCGGTGAAGCCCTGCCACCGCAGATCCTCAAGGAGGCGTTCAAAGCGGCAGGCGAATGCGACCTGCTGTTGTCGGTGGGCACCTCGGGCCTGGTGCAACCGGCGGCGCAGATCCCCCAACTGGCGCTGCAGCAAGGTGCCTGCGTGGTGCACATCAACCCGCAGCCCCAGGCCTGTACTGAGCCAGAGGAATACAGCCTGGTGGGCAAGGCCGGACAGATTCTGCCGCAACTGCTGCGCCAGGCCTTTGCCTGATTTTCTGGCGGCTCAAGCCGAGCCACCGTTTCTGCTCAAGGACGCTTTCACATGCTGCAATCCCCCGACTCTTCATGGTTTGAAGCCGCCTGGGCACAACGTGAAGAACAACTCTACCCGGCGCTGTTCGGCGACCTGGGCCCAGGCATCTACCCCCTGGACATGGCGCTGTTCAGCGAGGTCTTCGGTCAGACCGAAATCGACCCGCGCTGGCTCAGCCACGGAGTCTTCGAATCACCGCCTACTACCACGCGCAGCAGTTGGCTGTACGTCACTTCAGGGCTGTCCAATGCCTGGGAAGATGCGCAACCCGAAGCCGATGGCTGGTCCGGGATGGGCCAGGAACTGCTGCTGGAATCCCGCGAACAGTCACCCTGGGCCCTGCACCTGCTGCGTAAATTCTGCGCCTATCAACTGCTACTGGCCGCCGGCCGTTTCGGCGAGCAGCAGCCTCTGGGCGAATGGGACCGCATGCGTACCGGGCAACCCATCGACGGCAACGACAGTCTGTTGCAGGCATTGCTGTTCATCCCCGCGCCGGCTTTTGCCGGGCCCCGGCAGTTGCTTAGCGGACGCTTCGAATTCCTGCAGATCGTCGGCCTGACCCTGGACGAACACGCCTGGGGCCAGAGCACGGGTTATCCGGCCCTGCAGGAACGCCTGACCCTGGCCGCAGCCTCGCCGGTGATGGATCCGGCACGGGCCAGCGTCTGCTAAGGCTCGATGAAAAATCACCGCGACCGTGACGGATCGTCATTTTTCCAGCCACAGCGGGCCCGCTTGAGGTAGATTCAGACAGCGAACAATCTCGCGACGACGTTTGCTTTCTTGCCCTGCCGCTGGAAACCAAGCCCCGTACCGGTGGCTCTGTTCACTGCCCCGCCGTTTTTTCGCCACTGACCGCACATGGCGCGGTGGCGCCGATTTCAGGAAATGGATTAATGCCGCAAAGACAAGTGATCAATGCTTCGGTGAGCCCGAAAGGCAGCCTGGAGACCCTCTCGCAACGTGAAGTGCAACAACTCAGCGCCGCCGGTTCCGGCAGCATCTACACGCTGTTCCGCCAGTGCGCCCTGGCGATCCTCAACACCGGCGCCCACGTCGACAACGCCAAGACCATCCTTGACGCCTACCACGATTTCGAAGTGCGCATTCACCAGCAAGACCGGGGCGTGCGCCTGGAGTTGCTGAACGCACCGGCCGACGCCTTCGTCGATGGCGAGATGATTGCCAGCACCCGGGAAATGCTCTTCAGCGCCCTGCGCGACATCGTCTACACCGAGAACGAACTGGACAGCCAGCGCATCGACCTGGACAGCTCCCAGGGCATCACCGACTACGTCTTCCACCTGCTGCGCAACGCCCGCACCCTGCGCCCCGGCGTGGAGCCGAAGATGGTGGTGTGCTGGGGTGGCCACTCGATCAATACCGAGGAATACAAGTACACCAAGAAGGTCGGCCACGAGCTGGGCCTGCGCAAGCTGGACATCTGCACCGGCTGCGGCCCGGGCGTGATGAAGGGCCCGATGAAAGGCGCCACCATCGCCCACGCCAAGCAGCGCATGAGCGGCGGTCGCTACCTAGGCCTGACCGAGCCGGGGATCATCGCCGCCGAAGCGCCGAACCCCATCGTCAACGAACTGGTGATCCTGCCGGACATCGAGAAGCGCCTGGAGGCCTTTGTCCGTGTCGGCCACGGCATCATCATCTTCCCGGGAGGCGCCGGCACTGCAGAGGAATTCCTCTACCTGCTGGGCATCCTGATGCACCCGGACAACCACGAACTGCCGTTCCCGGTGATCCTTACCGGTCCCAAGAGCGCAGCGCCCTACCTGGAGCAGCTCAACGCCTTTGTCCTGGCGACCCTGGGCGAAGCAGCGCAGAAGCACTACCAGATCATCATCGACAACCCGGCAGAAGTGGCCCGGCAGATGACCGAAGGGCTGAAGACCGTCAAGCAGTTCCGCCGCGAACGCAACGACGCCTTCCACTTCAACTGGCTGCTGAAAATCGACGAGGGCTTCCAGCGCCCCTTCGATCCGACCCACGAGAACATGGCCAGCCTGCAACTGAGCCATGCCTTGGCGCCCCACGAACTGGCAGCCAACCTGCGCCGGGCGTTCTCCGGCATCGTTGCCGGCAACGTCAAGGACCAGGGCATCCGCCTGATCGAACAGAAAGGCCCGTACAGCATCCACGGTGACCCGGCGATCATGCGGCCCCTGGATCAGTTGCTCAAAGCCTTCGTCGAGCAGCACCGCATGAAGCTGCCTGGCGGCGCGGCCTATGTGCCGTGCTACCGCGTGGTGAGCTGACCCCCCGCCCCTTCGGCGGTTGAACAACGCCGCGCGCTCCTCGGGAGCGCGCGGTTTTTTTTGCCCGGCGTTTGCCTCCCGTCCCAGGCTGGCCCCTCACCTTTGGCTATAGGCATAAGAATTTCCTAGAGGGCAGGACCCTCAAAGCTCCCTACCATGCGCCAGACCCCGTCGAGCGGGGGCCCTAAAGGAAAGCGCGCAGCACCCGCCCAGGGTGCCGGCCCGTAATAGGCGGAGAGCAGCATGCAGACAATAAGAAATCCGGGGACCATGTATCCCTCCCCTCTGAAACCCCAGCCACTGGTCCTTGCCCTTGCCCTGGCCTGGGTCTTGCCGGCGCAGGCCGAAGACTTCCGGCTGGGAGAAATCAGCGGCCGCTTCGATTCATCACTGTCCATCGGCGCCAGTTGGGGCATGCGCGATGCCGACAGCAGATTCATCGGCGTGGCCAACGGCGGCAGTGCCTCCACCCGCACCGGGGATGACGGTCGGCTGAACTTTCGCAAGGGCGAAACCTTCTCCAAGATCTTCAAGGGCCTCCACGACCTGGAGCTGAGCTACGGCGACACCGGAGTCTTTGTCCGCGGCAAGTACTGGTACGACTTCGAGCTCAAGGACGGCCATCAGCATCTCTACGACATCGACGATCATGGCCGTGATCGCGCCGCCCGCGCCTCGGGGGCGGAGTTTCTCGACGCCTTCCTCTATCACAACTACAGCATCGCCGATCTGCCCGGCAGCGTCCGGGTCGGCAAGCAGGTGGTGAGCTGGGGCGAAAGCACCTTCATCGGCAACTCCATCAACGCCATCAACCCCGCCGATGTGGCCGCCCTGCGCCGCCCCGGTTCGGAGCTCAAGGAAGGCCTGATCCCGGTCAACATGCTCTACCTGAACCAGGGGCTGAGCGACAACCTGTCCATGGAAGCCTTCTACCAACTGACTTGGCAGAAGACCGTGCTGGACAACTGCGGCACCTACTTCGGCGGCGACGTAGCCGCCAAGGGCTGCGACTTCGGCATGACCGTCAATGGCAGTGACTTCGACCGCGACGCCGCCAGCTACGGCTATGTACCCCGACTCAACGACCAGGATGCGCGCAACAGCGGCCAGTTCGGTGTGGCCCTGCGCTGGACGGTGCCGGAACTCAACGAAACCGAGTTCGGCTTCTATGCCCTCAACTACCACAGCCGCACCCCGGAAAGTGCCTGGCTGGTGGGCAAGGGCGCATTCCTCGACCCGGTGGGCGGCCTGGCCGGCCAGGGCGGTGTCAGTACCGCGCGCTATTACCTGGAGTACCCGGAAGACATCCGCCTCTATGGCCTGAGCTTTGCCACCAACATCGGCAGCACCGCGGTGTCGGGCGAGATCAGCTATCGGCCGAACATGCCCATGTCCCTCAATAGCACGGACGTCTCCACTGCTGCGACCCTGGGCTCCGCTGCCACCCACCCGGCCATCAACGCCGGCCTGCCGATCTTCGACAGCGGTTGGGCCAGCTCGGCCTACGGCTCGCGTATCCAGGGCTACAAACGCATGCCCTACACCCAGGCCCAGCTCACGGCGATCCAGACCTTCGATCAGGTGCTGGGGGGTGACCGCCTGACCCTGGTGGGAGAAGCCGGCTTCGCCCATATCGGCGGCCTGGACAACAGCGACGGTTCGGGCCTGCGCTTTGGCCGCAACAGCGTCTACGGCAACGGCGAGCTGGCCCATGCCGGCAACGCGGCGCTGCTCGGAGTCTCCGGCAACGACATCTGTCGCGCGCTGAATTCGGCCAACCCGGACCAGTGCACCGACAAGGGTTTCTACACCCAGAACTCCTGGGGCTACCGCCTGCGGGCCGTCCTGGAGTTCAACGACGCCATCGCCGGGGCCAACCTCAAGCCCAACCTGTCGTTCTCCCACGATGTCGACGGTTACGGCCCGACCTTCAACGAAGGCAACAAGGCCCTGAGCATCGGCCTGGATGCCGACTTCATGTCCAAGTACACCGCCAGCATCAGCTACACCGACTTTTTTGGTGGCGATTACAACACCAACACCGACCGCGACTTTCTCGCCCTGAGCCTGGGCGTGAGTTTCTAAGGTCCGCTGCCCTCAAGAGGTTAATCATGAAACATCCCCACCTGTTGCAGATTGGCTGCTTCACCCTGAGCCTGCTGACCGGCCCGGTATTGGCCGCGGTCTCCAGCGACCAAGCGGCACGCCTGGGCAAGGACCTGACTCCGGTGGGCGCCGAGCGCGCCGGCAACGCCGATGGCAGCATCCCGGCCTGGACCGGCGGCCTGCCCGAGAGCACCGGCAAGATGGATGCCGACGGCTTCCTGGCAGACCCCTACGCCCAGGAGCAGAAGCTGTTCACCATCACCGCCGACAACGTCGAGCAGTACCGGGACAAGCTCAGCCCTGGCCAATTGGCCCTGTTCAAGCGCTACCCCAAGACCTATCAGATGCCGGTCTTCCGCAGCCATCGCAGCGTCAGCCTGCCGCAGAAGAGCCTCGACGCGACCCTGCTCAACGCCACCCGCACCACCCTGGTGGAAGGCGGCAACGGCCTGGAGAACTACAGCCCCGGCGCCGTGCCCTTCCCGATTCCCAAGGACGGCCTGGAGGTGATCTGGAACCACATCGGCCGCTACCGTGGCGAGAGCCTCAAGCGCATCGTCATGCAGGCCTCGCCCCAGGCCAACGGCAGCTTCACCCCCAGCGTGGTCAAGCAGGAACTGGCCTACCCCACCGGGCTGACGGACTACCAGCCGGCGGAGATGGCCAACATCCTCAACTACTACCGTGAGGAATTCCTTTCCCCGGCGCGCCTGGCCGGCGGTGTGCTGCTGGTCCACGAGACCATCAACCAGGTCAAGGAGCCGCGCATGGCCTGGCAGTACAATGCCGGCCAGCGCCGAGTGCGCCGCGCGCCACAGATCGCCTATGACAGCCCGGCGGCCGAAGGCATGCGTACCCTCGATGACTTCGACCTGTTCAATGGCGCTCCGGACCGCTTCGACTGGAAACTGGTGGGCAAGCAGGAAATGTACATCCCGTACAACAGCTACCGCCTGGAATCGCCCAAGCTCAAATACAGCGAGATCGTCCAGGCCGGGCACCTGAACCCCGCGCACACCCGCTATGAATTGCACCGGGTCTGGCATCTGCAGGCGACCCTCAAGCCCAGCCAGCGCCATGTCTATTCCAAGCGCGACATCTACATCGACGAGGACAGCTGGCAGGCGGCAATCACCGATGCCTACGACGGCCGCGGCGCCCTGTGGCGAGTGGCCGAAGGACACGCCAGCTTCTTCTACGACGTCAAGGTGCCGTCCTTCGCCGCCGAAGCACACTATGACGTGCTCTCCGGCCGCTACGCGGTGAACTCCCTGCGCAACGAAGAGAAGAACAGCTACCAGTTCAACCTGCCCTTCAGCCGCAAGGAGTTCACCCCGTCGGCACTGCGGGCCACAGGAATTCGCTAACCCCGAGGGTGATCCGCCGGCTCCGGGGCCAACACCGCCCCGGAGCATGTTTGTGCCATCGGCCTTACAAATTGGTACTACTCCTATCCCCCATGGCGGGGGTTTTGGCTTAGATTCAAGCCCCCATTCCCACTCGGTACCCCGCCATGAAGCTGCATCAGCTGCGCGCCCTGGTTTCCATCTGCGAAAGCGGCAGCATCCAGGAGGCTTCGCGCCTGCTGCATATCTCACAACCGGCCCTGTCCAAGGGCATCAAGGAACTGGAAGCGGAACTGGGCGTGCCCTTGCTGATCCGCTCCAATCGCGGGATCACCGCCACCGAATACGGCGAGCGCCTGGTACGCCGTGCGCGACTGATCCTGGAAGAGGTTCGCCGCGCTGCAGAGGAAATCGACACCCTCAAGGGGCGCATGGACGGCAAGCTGTCCATCGGTGTCTCGCCGGTCACCCCCGGCCCGCAATTCGTCGCCAGCCTCAATCG
Source organism: Pseudomonas sp. JDS08PS003 (assembly GCF_045013505.1). NCBI lineage: Bacteria > Pseudomonadati > Pseudomonadota > Gammaproteobacteria > Pseudomonadales > Pseudomonadaceae > Pseudomonas > Pseudomonas sp. JDS08PS003. The sequence continues at coordinate 2,893,298 of NZ_CP120724.1, read as the reverse complement.
CTATCGTCAGCACTACCCCAAGGTGCAGGTGCAGATCCACGAGTTGCGACCGTCCAAGCTCATGGAAGGCCTGCGTGAAGGGCAGCTCGACATGGCCCTGACTTCGCTGCCGCCCTCGCGCAACACCGACGGTTTTCACTGGGAGGAGCTTTACGCCCAGCCCACGGTGCTGGTGGTGCGCAAGGACCATCCGCTGCGCCATGCCCGGCATTTGAGCGAGCTGCAGGAACAGGAGTGGCTGCTGCAGGACTCCCTGGAGCAATCCAAGGTCGGGGTGATGTTCGAGGAAAACGGTGTTGCGCCACCGCAGAATGTCATCGAGTGCGCCTCGGTGGTGCTCTTCGCCGAACTGGCGGTGACCAGCGATGCCATCAGCTATTGGTCGCTGCGGGTCCTGGAAAGTGCGCCGATGCTGATGCAGAAGCTGGAGATCCTGGAGATTGTCGAGCCGGTCCCGCCGATGAACATTTCCCTGGTGTGTCGCGACCAGGAGCTGATGACCCGGGAAGCCAAGGCCCTGGCCGATGAACTGATCTACGTCTACAAGGGGCCGTCGAAACCCGTGCCGAACTCGATTCCGGCCATCGCCTGAGGGCGCCCGGCCGCGCACCTTGATAACCACAACCGATAAGCATGCCCAGAGGTGATTATTCAGCGGCGCAAGGCTGGGGCATGCTGCGGGCCACCGTCAGTAGCTCGGAAATGGCCCCCATGACAGCGCCCCACTCTCCCCTGATCCCGCAGATCCTCGCCTGGCAGGACAGCTTCGCCCAGTTGCGCCGGGACCTTCATCAGCACCCGGAACTGGGCTTTGCCGAACAGCGCACCAGTGAGCGAGTCGCCCAGAGCCTGGAGCAGTGGGGTATCGAGGTCCACCGCGGCATCGGCGGCACCGGGGTGGTGGGTGTGCTGCGCAATGGCAACAGCCCCCGCAGCCTGGGAATCCGCGCCGACATGGACGCCCTGCCGATCCATGAGCAGAGCGGCGTTGAATGGCACAGCCGGCAGCCGGGCACCATGCATGCCTGCGGCCATGACGGGCATACCGCGATCCTGCTTTGCGCTGCCCGCTACCTGGCCGAGACCCGGCAGTTCGACGGCACCGTCAACCTGATCTTCCAGCCGGCCGAGGAAACCCTGGGCGGCGCCCGACGGATGATCGAGGACGGCCTGTTCGAGCGTTTTCCCTGTGACGCGGTCTACGCCCTGCACAATATGCCGACCTTGCCGGTGGGGGTGTTCCTGACCCAGGCCGGGGCCATGAGCGCCTCCTCGGACAACGTGCACATTCGCCTCAAGGGGGGCGGTGGTCATGGCGCCATGCCCCACAAGACCCGAGACCCGGTGGTGGCCGCTGCCGAGCTGGTGCTGGCCCTGCAATCCATCGTTGCGCGCAACGTGCCGGCTGGAGAAGTGGCCGTGATCACCGTGGGTTCGCTGCACGCCGGCGACGCCGCCAACGTGATCCCCGATCACGCCACCCTGGCGCTGAGCGTACGCACCACCAACCCGCAGATCCGCACCCTGCTCAAGCAACGCATAGGTGAAGTGGCCCGGGGCGTCGCCGCCACCCACAACCTGGAACTCGACTATGAGTACGACGAGCGTATCGGCGTGCTGCTCAACACCCCGGCCGAAACCGCCCTGCTGCAACAGGTGGCTCGGGACCTGCTGGGCCCCGAAGGGCTGATGACCAGCATCCCCAGCGGCTTTCTCGGCAGCGAGGATTTCGCCTCGATGCTGGAGCAGCGTCCCGGCTGCTACATCGTCATGGGCAACGGCACCGAAGGTGCCCACGGCTGCATGGTGCACAACCCCGGCTACGACTTTAACGACGCCGCCCTGCCCTATGGCGCCAGCCTCTGGGCGCGGTTGGTGGAAACCGCTCTGCAACGCCCCCAATAACAACAACCAAGGATAAACCGCCGCCATGCCGACACCCGCCGCAAGACCCCGCGCCCTGATCATGGCCCTGCTGATGGCGGTGATGGTCATCAGCGTGCTGGACAAGACCATCTTCGCCTTCGCCGGGGTGCAGATCATCGAGGAACTGCAACTGACCCCGGAGCAGTTCGGCTTTGTCGGCAGCGCCTTCTTTTTTCTCTATTCGATCTCCGGGATCGCCGTGGGCTTTCTCGCCAACCGCTACCCCACCCGCTGGATTCTCACGATGATGGCGCTGGTCTGGACCAGTGCGCAATTGCTGGTGACCTTCGCCAGCAGCCTCGCCGCCCTGACCGCCAGCCGCCTGCTACTGGGAGCCGGCTGCGGCCCGGGCACGGCGGTGACCCAGCACGCGGCGTTCAAGTGGTTCGGGGCGCGGGAGCAAGTGCTGCCGGCCTCGCTGATCCAGGTGTCGATCATGCTCGGCGGACTGCTGGGAGCCCTGGCCCTGCCCTATGCCATCAGCCACTACGGCTGGCGCACGGCGTACCTGGCCCTGGCCCTGCTGAGCCTGGCCTGGGTCCTGGTCTGGCTGCTGTTCGGTGCTGAAGGCCGGCACGCCGAGCAACACAGCGAGCAACAGCTCGCCGAAGCGCCGATTGCCTACCGCCACCTGCTGCTCAACCGCACCTTCCTGTGGATTTCGCTGATGTGTTTTCTGGCCTACCTGCCCAATGCCCTGTCCTTCAGTTGGTCGGCGGTGTACATGCAAAAGGGCCTGGGCCTGAGCCCGATGCAGACCGGCTACGTGATGTTCGCCGCAACCTTCAGCATTATCCTGCTCAACTTGCTGGTGTCGGGCCTGTCCCAGCGTCTGCTGAAGAATGGAGTGAGCGTGCAACGCAGCCTGGTCGTGCCGCCGATGCTGTGCTGCATGGTCGGAGGCCTGGCCCTGAGCGCCATGGGTTCGGTGTTCGGCGCACTGGAAGAAAAGCTGGTGCTCTATGTGCTGGGCGCCGTGCTGCTCAACGGCGTGTTCGCCTTCGGCATGACCATCACCTCGCACATTTCTCCGGCGCGCCAGCGCGGCGCGATGCTGGCCATCCATGTGGGCTGCATGACCCTGGCTGGCATGCTCGCACCCTGGCTGGTGGGCAAGCTGGTAACCCTGTTCGACAACGACATTGCCCGGGGATTTGAAACCGCGGTCAATGGCATCGGCCTGGCAACCCTGGCCTGCGCCCTGCTGGGATTGTGGGTGATCAACCCGAGCGCCACTCGCGAGCGCCTGCTGGCCAGGGCCGGCGATACGCTGCCAGGGGCAGCCCCGATCCGCGTCTAGCAACGCCTTCTCGCCGGGCCGCCTGGCGGCCCATTCGCTCCCCCGTTCCCCAGGTTCTCCCTGGTGCCGTGGCGCACTGGGGAGGCCGAGGAGCCTCTGTACCCGATCAGGAAGTCTCTCGATGAACCTTGCCAGTTTTTCCGCCAGCTATGCCGAGGCGCGGCGCAAATTTCTCAATGGCTGCGAGCTGCGTGGCTTGCAGGTGGAATCCCATATCCATCCGTTCAAGGGCCGCGACCAGGAAACCCTGGCCATCGACGTCTGCCGGGTGGGGCCCGCCAACGCCCGCAACCTGATGGTGATCAGCAGTGGCTGCCACGGCGTCGAAGGCTTCTGTGGCTCGGCCGTGCAGGTCGATCTGCTGGCGGACGATCACTGGGCCCAGCGCACCGCGTCCCCGGATCTGGCCGTGCTCTACCTGCATGCGCTGAACCCCTACGGCTTCTCCTGGATGCGCCGGGTGACCCACGAAAACGTCGATCTGAATCGCAACTTCCTCGATTTCAGCCAGCCCCTGCCGGACAACCCCGACTACCGTGCCATCCACAATCTGCTGCTGCCCAGGAACTGGCCGGCGAGCATCAGCAGCAGCGCGCGACTGATGCTGTTCGCTGCGCGTCGCGGCCGCTCGGCTCTGCAGTCGGCCATCACTCGCGGTCAGCACAGCCACCCCGACGGCCTGTTCTTCAGCGGCGTGGAACCCAGTTGGAGCAACCTGCAGATTCGCCAGATTCTGCGCCAGCACGCCCGGCACTGCCTGCGTATCGGCTGGATCGACATCCACACAGGCCTGGGCCCCAACGGCGTCGGCGAACGCATTTACAAGGGCCGGGCCAGCGCCGCCGACCTGCAACGGGCCCAGGCTTGGTGGGGCCCCGAGGTGACCAACAGCTTCGATGGCAGCTCCACCTCGGCGCAGTTGAACGGCACCCTGGACCTGGCCGTGATGGAGGAATGTCCCCAGGCGCAATACAACGGCCTGACCCTTGAATACGGCACCTTGCCCGGCCCCCAGGTGCTCAACGCGCTGCGCGCCGAACAATGGCTGCAGCGCAATCCGCTGGCGCCGCGCTCGCGTTTCGAGCAGATCAAGCGACAGATGCGCGACGCGTTCTACGACGACCGCCCGCAATGGCAACAGCAGGTGCTGCAACAGGCCCGGGAAGTGTGCGAACTGACCCGTAAAGGCCTGCTGAGCCCAGACCCGCTGCAAGGCTGAAACCCGGCACAGGATGGCCGGGCTCCGGTAGGATATTGCGCCAATCATCAAGGAGTGATTCATGCCCACACCCGCCCCTGAGGAGTCCGCCCGGTGGGAGGCCTTCTACAAGACTTTCGAGGGTCGCCCGCCTTCGCCCCTGTTGTGCCGCGCCCTGGCCTTGAACCTGCCGGGCATGGATCACCCCCAGGCCATCGACCTGGGCTGCGGCTCGGGCATCGAGACTTGCTTGTTGCTGGAGCGTGGCTGGAGGGTGCTGGCCATCGACCAGGAGGCGTCCGCCATCGAGCGCCTCAAGGACCGCGCCGGAACCCTCGCCGAAGGTCGCCTGCGTGCCGTCCAGGGACACTTCGAAACCCTCGATGAACTGGCGCCGGCACAGCTGATTCACGCCGGACTGGCGTGGCCGTTCTGCCGCCCCGCTGCCTTCGCCCAGTTCTGGCAGATGCAAGTCGAGGCCTTGCAACCCGGCGCATTGCTGGTGGGCCAACTGTTCGGCGAGCGGGATCAATGGGCCACGGCGCCAGACCTGACTTTTCACTCCCGCAGCGCCGTACAGGCACTGTGCACCGGCCTGCACATCGAGCATTTCGAAGAAAGCGAAGGGCTGGGCAAAAGCCTGCGCGGCCCCAAACACAACCACAGGTTCGATCTGATCCTGCGCAAACCCCACACTCCTTGAGCCTTCGCCAACCGCTCTTCGGGCTGTTGCAATCAATCATCGGAGCACCTGCAACCCCAACCTGACGGGCGTTGCAGGGCGCCTGGAATTTTTCTGTTTTTTTGCGCCATCGGCGCCGCCGCCAAGCAATTCCCGCCTGGGTAATCTCGATTCACTGCCAGTTCGGCAGTCATCCAACGGAGATTACCCTCATGTCGAAAAACACCCCTCCCGCCAACCCGTCGCCGATGGACCAGGCGTCGGCCTCGCGCATCACCAGCAGTGCCGCCAAGGCCGGCAAGGGCCAGGTAACGGCGGACAGCTTTGCTGCCCGGGCGCAACGCGCTGCCGCGAAAAACACCAACCCTTGAGCCCGACAGCGCCCCCGTCAGTATTGGCTGGCGGGGGCCAGGCCAAGGAGGCCGCCATGTCCCACTACAGCAATGACAAAGACATCGCCAGGCTGGTCAAACAACAATTGCGCCAAGGCTGGCTGTTCCATCGTGGCAAACGCCATGGGAAGCTCACGGCCCCAGGTAAGGGTTCGATCCCGGTGCCCTGCACGCCGAGCGACTGTCGGGCGCTGCTGAACTTCAAACTGATGTTACGGAGGCTCGAATGCCGCTAACCCAATCCCCCTTTCCCAGCCTGGGAGAGTGCTACCAGTTGCTCACGGCAGCCTTCGATACCAAATCCACTGACGCCGCGCGCCGCAAGCAACTGGTCGCCTTGGCCGAGAGCGATCACGACTGGAGCCTGTTTCCCAAGCTCAAGCGCGAGCTGCTGATTGAACCCTTGAGTCAGCTGGACCGTGACTTTGCCCTGTACCTCGAAGCCTTCGTCGATTATCTGCAAGCCCACTACCTCGATCTGGTCAAGAACCTGGGGCTGGATAGCCTGAGCCGCCAGCAGGCCCTGCCGGCGCTGGTGGAACACTACGCCGCACCGGTCGGCGACTTTCTCCAGCAATTGCAACGGCGTTTCAGCGGCCCGCAACTGCCACAGCTGCTGGACAAGGATCAGTTTCCTCTGGGGGTGGTCCTGCAATGGTTCGAACAACAGAGTGGGGATTCGGCCCAGCAACTGGCTCAACGCCTCTATCCCGACAGCAAGGATGCCCGTGACCAACTGGGGCGTTGGCGCAAAGGGCCCCGACAGGCCGATCTGTCGAGTCTCAAGACACTGCTCAGGACCCTGGAAAAAGTCAGCGACAAGCCACAGTTGGTGGCCGACCTGGGACCCTGGCTGGTGACGGCCCGAGCCCTCGGTCACTTCGACCAGCAATTGCTCGCCGTCGGCCTCCCGGGGTTCAGGCAACAAGTGCTGCACACCCTGCTGCTGGGGCCCGCGGCACAAAGTGGCCGCCAGTCCCTGGAGCGCCTCAACCTTGAGGCCGGGCAGCGCCTGAACATCCTCAAGCCCGGCGCCCAATGGCTGCGGGAACACCTGACGCCGACCCGGGGCAAGGCCGCCGGCAGCCAGGCTCAGGCACGGCAGATGCTAGACGACTTCATCAAGCTGCAGGAGCGCCATGATACGGATGGCCGGACCGGATATTTCAGTGCCTGGTTCGAAGGCCGCTGGCAATTGCTGTCGGGCAACTACTCCACGGCCATGAGGCATTACGACGCGGCCCTGTCAGCGGCCCTGTATCGCGCCGGTCGCTTGCAACTGAACCTGCTGGAGGAGTGCCTGAGCCTGGCGGCGATGCTGCAAGACCGGCCCCGGCTCAAGCGCCTGAAGCACCAGGCGCTGATACTGGGACTGTTCAGTTCCCTGGGCCTTGAGCAAGGCCCGGTGATCAGCGACTGGGAAATCAGCCAGCTGAAGCAGCTTTTTACCCGACTGTTCCCGGCGCTGGGCTTCTTCCCGGAGGCCGAAGACCACAGAGCGCAACCGCAGTGGCCGATCCTTGCGTTCGACCCCGCCGAGACCGGGAACATCAAAGTGGACCTGCAACGCCCTGACCGGGTTATTGCGGTCTACACCATCGATCGGCAGAAACGTCGGTATCCGCAATTGCTCTGGTTCGCCTCCGAAGGTCAGGCCGAGGCGGTCCGTGCCCTGTTGCAGCATGGAGCGAACGTCAACCTGAAGGACGAGGCCCAAGGTTCAGCGCTGCTCTGTGCCCTGCAATGCGCCCATGACCGAGGAGAACGCTCGACCCTCGACCTGCTGCTGGACCAGCCTCACGAGGCCGCCACCCTCGACCAGTGCACCCGCAAAAAGCGCCTGACCCCTCTGATGCAGGCCATCGACATGGGCGACGCCAAAGTGGTGGCCAGGCTGCTGCAGATGGGGGCCTCGGCCAATGCTCCCGGGCTCTACCCGGAGCAGACGCCGCTGTACCACTGCCTCGGCAAACTGTGGCAGTTGCAACAACCGGGCAAGGCCATGGACAAGGTACAAAGCCTGATCAAGCAAGCAGACGCGGTGAGCCAAGAGGTGCTGCGCCGTCAGTTGGGCAGCAGCGCTGGAGCCTTCGGCCAGCGCGCGCTCATGGACCCCGATCAGCCGTCGCATCAAGCGATTCTCAAGACCCTGCTGGCAGTGGAACGCGAACGCTGCGATCCCCGGCAGTTGATGCAAATTGCCTACCTGCTGTTGCGTCATGGCGCTGACCCCAATGCCTCTCATGCCTATCCCTGCCCGGGCCGTACGCCGCTGATGGTGGCTGCCGAAGACGATCAGCTGGAACTGTTCAAGGCCATGCTCGCTGTCGGTGGCGACCCGCTGCAACAAGATGAACAAGGCGCCGACTGCTGGAAGATCGCCTTGTGTCACCAAGCCCGGCACGTGCTGGCCTTCCTGCGCGCATCACAGGGTTGAAACCACTCGCAGGCCCATTTTCAAAGTACAAGCCCGGGTTGGTTTGACAGCCTCGCAGCCACTGTGAAATAGTTTTTCAACAATATGGAACATGATTCCATTTTTTATAATTTCACCGAAAAGGCCTGCCATTGTGAGCGAAGCTCCCGCTGAAAACCTCCCGCCCCTGGATTGTGACCTGCTGGTAATCGGCTCCGGCGCTGCCGGCCTGGCCTGTGCCGTGACCGCCGCCTGGCATGGCCTGAAGGTGGTAGTAGTGGAAAAGGATTCCACTTTCGGCGGTGCCAGTGCCTGGTCCGGTGGCTGGATGTGGGTGCCGGGTAATCCTCTGGCGCGCCGCGCCGGCATCCATGAAAACCCGCAACAGCCGCGCACCTACCTCAGGCATGAACTGGGCGAAGGCTACGACGCCGGACGCATCGACGCCTTTCTCGATAACGGACCACAGATGGTGGCCTTCTTCGAACAGCACACCGCCCTGCAGTTCGTCGACGGCAATGGCATTCCGGACATCCACGGCCAGGTGCCCGGGGCCGGTATCGAGGGTCATCAGGTGATCGCCGCGCCCTATGACGCCCGGGCCATTGGTCCCTTGTTGGCGCGTCTGCGCCGGACCATGCGCGAGACCTCGTTCATGGGCATGCCGATCATGGCCGGGGCCGACCTGGGCGCCTTTCTCAGCATGACTCGCTCCTTCAAGTCGCTGTTGCATGTGGGCAAGCGCTTTATCCGCCATCTGCGGGACCTGGCGCTGCATGGCCGGGCCATGCAGCTGGTGAACGGCGTGGCGCTGATTGGCCGGCTGGCGAAATCAGCCCAGGACCTGGGAGTGAATCTGCTGGAGTCGTCGCCGGCCCGTTCGCTGCTACGGGACAACCAGGGGGTGCACGGCGCCCTGATCGACACACCTCAGGGGCCGCGGGAAATCCGTGCCCGTCGCGGCGTGGTCCTGGCGGCCGGTGGTTTTGCCCATGACCCGGTTCGACGTCAGGCGCTGTTTCCCCGAGCGCCAGGCCCTGACGAGCATCTGGCCTTGCCACCCTTGAGCTGCTCGGGGGACGGCATTCGTCTCGGTGAGGCCGCCGGTGCCGTGCTGGCCACTGACCTTGCCAGCCCGGTGGCCTGGGCCCCGGTATCGCGGGTGCGACACGCCGACGGCAGCATCGGCCACTTTCCCCATATCATCGATCGGGCCAAGCCCGGGGTGATCGGGGTGCTGGCCAATGGCAAACGCTTCGTCAACGAGGCCGACGGTTACTACGACTACACCGCAGCCATGGTGGAGGCGGTTCCGGCCGGCGAGGAAGTGGCGTCCTGGCTGATCTGCGATCATCGCTTCCAACGTCGTTACGGGCTGGGTTATGCCCGTCCCTTCCCCCTGCCCGTGGGGCCCCTGGTGCGCAACGGCTACTTGCAACGAGCCGACTCCATCCAGGAGCTGGCGCGGCGTTGCGGCATCGACCCACAAGGCCTGGTCGCCACGGTACAGGCGTTCAACCAGCATGCCCGGCAGGGCCAGGACCCCGAGTTCGGCCGCGGTTCGACGCCCTACAACCGCAAGCAGGGCGACGCCCTGTACCCGGGGCCGAACCCCTGTGTGGCGCCTATCCAGAAAGGGCCATTCTATGGGGTCAAAGTGCTGCCCGGCAGTTTCGGCACCTTTGCCGGGCTCAGGACCACCCCCCAGGCCCAAGTACTGGATCAGACCGGAGCAGTGATCCCGGGGCTGTATGCCGCAGGCACCGACATGGCCAGTGTCATGGGCGGCTTCTACCCGTCCGGGGGCATCAACCTGGGGCCGGCCATGACCTTCGGCTACGTTGCCGGGCGCCATGCCGCAGGCGTCAGTGAGTATGAGGTCATCCTCGAACCAGCCCCTGGGGCAGCTCCCGGACAATGCGCCGCAAGGCACTGACCTGACACCGCGGGTTCACGGGCTCCAGCCGGGGCCCTGCTCCACCAGAGGTGGCGGCGCTTGCAACTGCGCCTCAATCTGCCGCGCCAGGTAATACACCCCGGCCATGACCCCGTGCTCAGGGTCATGCAACTGCTTGAGCCAGGCCTGATCGAAGGCCGTGCCCAGGTCGCGGCGGGTCTGCGCCTGCAGATCCTCGCGCTCATTGTTCTGGACCAGGGCCCGTACTCCCGCCACACCCACGGAAATCAGCGCTCCGGCCACCCGCCCCACCGCGGCGGCCACAGCACCGGCCACACCGCGACTGGCGAACTGCGCCTGAAGTTTCTCACTGGTGACCTGGGCCACCTGGGACACACCCGGCGCAGCAGCCCCCGGGGCGGTCGCCGGCCCGGCATGAATCTGCTGCAACAGCGGCCCATAGGCCGGCAGACGGGCCACCGGCTCCACCTGCAGCAGTTGCTGCAGCGAAGCGCGCTGGCCGGCCTGGGGCCCAAGATCGATGGCGATGATCCGTGCCAGATGCTGATCCAGCTGCGGCGCGGGCAACTGATGACGCGCGGTGCTGAGCTGCACCTGCTGACGCAGCAACTGCACATAGAACTCCATGGCCTCGCCGGTAATGCCATCGGCATCGATCTCCAGCGCCACCGGTGCCAGGACCCGCTGCTGATACTGCTCCTGCAGGTAACCGGCCAGACGCCTGGATGCCTGTGCCTCATCGCCCCGGCTGTTCAACGAATACCAGCCGACCTTGAGCGACAGCCACTCCTGGGTCCAGTAGCCGCTGAACCAGGGAATGAAGTTTTCCTCGGTCTGCTGATAGATCCGTGTGCGCCAATGCTCCATGGAGCCCTGGGCATAGACTTCAGCCTGCAGAGTGGCAGAGCGGGAGGCGTCCAGCAGTTCACCCTCCACCTGACGCCAGACGGCCGGACTGACCGGCGCCGGAGCGACGGGTTGCGCGACACGGCTGGCGCAGCCGGGAAGGAGCAATACCAGCACCGCCAGCCCCAGGCTGAACAACCAGGACCTGCGGCGATGGCAGCGCAGCGCCAGTGAGCACAAGGCACGTCCCTCCCTGAAAGGCAAGGCAAGGCCAGGCTCGAAAGACCGGCCTGGCCTACTTGCAGTATAGGTAGCGCCACTGCGACGTCCGGGGCGTTTTGCCAGGCGCTCGCGCGATGGTCACCCACGACGCCTCCGGCATCGGTATATTGCCCGGGGCGCCCGCGCCACGGACCTGCCTCCCCCAACAAGGAACCTTCATGCTCTACCGCATCGCCGCTGACAGCCTGGTGCTGTTTCACCTGTCATTCATCGTCTTCGTGCTGCTGGGAGGCCTGCTGGTACTGCGCCATCCACGGCTGATGCTGCTGCACCTGCCCGCCGCGGCCTGGGGTGTGGCGGTGGAAGTCTTGCACCTGGAATGCCCGCTGACCCGCTGGGAAAACCTGTTGCGCCACGCGGCCGGCCAGGATGGCTACGGGGCCGGGTTCATCGAGCACTACCTGATCCCACTGATCTACCCTGCCGGGCTGACGCCGGGCATCCAGCTCTGGCTGGGCAGCCTGGTACTGCTGATCAACCTTTCGGTCTACGGCTATCTGGCACGGCGCTGGAGCCGTACCCGCCACGCCTGAAGCCTCCCCCCTGCTTACCGGAGCGGTCAGCCCGCTCCGGCCTTGCCCTTCCCCCCTCGTCATCCCTGATAGCAGCGGTGGAGCCTGACGCAGAGATTTCGCTATATACTTTTGTATATTGCGAATTCGCACCACGAGACGCCCCATGCATCGCCCCTCACCCAGCATCGATACCCCCGCCCCGCAGCCCCCGGGACAGCCTCCGGCCGCCCGCGAGCGGCGCTCCCGATCACGCCACCGCCAGCTGATTCTCGATGCCGCCCGCAACGAATTCGCCGCCCGGGGCTTCAGTGCCTGCCAGACCCTGGATATCGCCCTGCGCGCCGGAGTGCCCAAGGCCAATCTCTATTACTACTTCCACACCAAGGAAAATCTCTACGCCGAAGTCCTGCAGCCCTTGCTGGAACCCTTGCGTCAGGCTTCGCTGCTGCTGCACGAGGACGCCGATCCCGGACCGGCCCTCCAGGCCTATATCGAAGCCAGGATGCACATCGTCCAGGGGTTTCCCCTGCGCTCGAAGATTCTCTGCAGTGAGCTGCTGCATGGCGCGCAACAGCTGCCGGTCACCTGGCGCGAAAGCCTGGAGACACAGAATCGCCGTGAAATCGCCTGCCTGCGCAACTGGGCCGAACGAGGCCTGATAGCCGCCGTCGACCCGGCGCACCTGTTGCTGTTCATCGGCGCGGCGACCCAGACCTATCCCACCCTCGGCTGGCAGATCGCCCTGCTCAACGGCGGTGATGAGGCGGTTGCCGCGGACTTCCAGGCCGTCGCCAGCACCCTGACTCGAATGGTCCTGGCCGGCGCACTGCCGACGGCGCCCCACAGCCCCGGCCAATCGGCCCGTGCCTTGGCGATCTAGGACGGATCGGCCTCGCAGGCCTGGGTCAAGGCCTGCCAGGTGGCCTGATCGGCGGGGATCAAGTGCTCGATGCGCAATGACGCCACAGTGATGTCCTGGGGCATGCCGAAGGTGGTGAAGGTGGAGAGAAAACGCAGCTCGCCCCTGGGCCCGCGCACCCGGGTCAGCAGCAACGGCGTGCTCAGGCTTGCGGCACCCGCCAACTCGCCGGGGAACGGCAGGCTCGCCAGCAGCGCCGCCAGCCCCGGCTGTTGCGCCGCTTCCCGGGCCGCCCGCTGCCAAGCCACCTGACAGATCTCCTCGGCGTTGATCAGACAGTCACCAAAACCACCGGGCAGCAGCAGGCTCGCCAACAGATTGAAGCCTTGCTCCAGCGCCGTCGGTGGCAGCCCCAAAAGCCCGAACAAGACCGCGGTGGCGCGGTTGGCGGCCAGTACCTGCCAGCCGCTGTCGATGACAATGGCCGGCGCCGGGTTGTTGGCCTGGAGCAGGTGCATCAGCGCCGCGCGTACCGGCTCCAGGCCCGGATCGCTCAACGGCAAGGCGGCATAACGGGGGGCGTAGCCGGCGGCGAGATACACCCGGTTGCGTGTTTCCAGCGGGGTATCCAGAGTGCTCAGCACACTGTGCAGCAGCGCCGGGCTGGGCTGCGCCCGGCCCGTCTCGACACAGCTCAGATGCCGTTGCGACATGCCCGCCTGCAACGCCAGGTCCAGCTGGCTCAAGCGTGCCTGCCGCCGCAGCTGGCGTAGCTGCGCGCCGACCGACAGCGCTGGCGCGGGAACGCGTTCAAGGGGTTCGAGCATCGGGTTTGGTCATCCTTTGGGTGGAGTAGCCGCTGGGGCGCGGCTCAGCGAACAGCCTTGAAAAAGATCAGTTCAGGATCGTTCTCGTCCAGGTTCTCGACCACCCCGCTGGGGCGGAAACCGGCCTTGGCCAGCAACCCCTGGGCCGCCAGATTGGAACGGTTGGTGGAGGTGAACAGCTTGCTCGTCCGACAAGCCTTCTCGGCGGCAACGAGCAGCCGTTGTGCCACACCCTGACGCTGCTGCCCGGGCGCCACAACCACCAGGGAGACAAACCCCTGATCGAAAAAATCATGATTGAGCAACACATAGCCAGCGATCCTGTCGCACACCACTTCGACCCACAGCTGGCCCCGCCCGACCGCCTCGCCAAGCGCCTGGCCGCGGCTGGCATGGGATTGTGCGTAGGCATCAAAGCCGAGCATGGCCGGCACATCGTCGAGCCGTGCCTCACGGATCAACCTTGGGGTGCCTGGCTCAGGAGCCTGTTCGTTGTCGCTCATCGCTACCCATTCCTTGAAGGTGATTGTCGTCCTGTGTCGCCCAGCTGAGCGCTTGTGCGCCACGCCTGTCTATGACCTGGGAGGTCATTGAGTGGCCCGGGGGTTGCCACTTAGCCTGTTCGTTCCCCGTAGTTCAAGGAGTTTAACGGTGAGAAAAACCCTCTGGCGCCTATGCCTGGCCTTGTTCGCCGGCCATGAACTGGACGCCGTGGCCCAAGCCGAGTGGCGCCTGCTGTATGGCTTGCGCGACCTCGACCCAGCGCTTGGCCAGCAGTGGTTCATTGCGCTGCATGTACCGCTGTGCGCCGCGCTGATGTGGCTGATCGGGCACCCGCGCCAGGCCATGCGACGCACCAGCCGGCAACTGCTGGCCGCCTTTGCCGTGGTCCATGCCGGGCTGCATTACAACCTTCAGCAGCACCCGCTGTACCTCTTCGACTCGCTGCTCTCGCAAGCGCTGATCTTCGCCTGTGGCGCCACCGGCCTGCTCTACCTGATGCTGGACCTGGGCCGGCAACGCTCGCCGTGCCGCGACTGACTCCCTCACCACTAGGAACCCGCCATGCCCCGTCCCTATCTTGCTTTGCTGGCCCTGCTGGCCTTCAGTGCCTATACCCTGTTCACCCTGCTCCAGGCACAGCAGTCGCTGCTGCAATTCGGTGTGCAACTGCTGTCGCAAGCCGACACCGCGCAGGTGGTCATCGACCTGTACCTGATGGCGCTGCTGGCTGGACTGTGGATGCTGCGAGACGCCCGGGCCCGGGGGCGCTCGGCGCTGTCGGTGCTACCCTACCTGCTGCTGACGGCGCTCTTCGTCTCCATCGGCCCGTTGCTGTACATCGTGGTCAACGGCTTTGGCCGCGGCTCGCCCCGCAGCGCCTGAGCGGCGACGGCCTCAGATCAGCCGCTGGATCTGCTTGTGCCGCCAGACCAGCTTGAAGTAGCCGGTCTGCAGCACCAGCATGGTCAGGTAGGCCACCGGGAACGCCATCCACACCCCTTGCAGACCAAAGTGCGCGTCCAGCAGATAGGCCATCGGCACCTGCACCCCGAGGATGCAGAAAATTGAGATCGCCACCGGCATCAGCACCGTGCCGCTGGCGCGCATGATGCCGCCCACCACCGCCTGGAAGCCGAACACCAGAATGCTCCAGAGCATGATGTGCAGCAGGTGTTCGGCCTGCACCAGGGCTGCCGGGTCGATGATGAACAACCCCAGCAGCCAGTGGGAAATCAGGTAGCCCAGCAACACCAGGGCCCCGGTCAGGCACAGGTTGATCGCCAGCCCCGTGCGCAGGATCGGGGTGATGCGCTCCAGGCGCCCGGCGCCAATGGCCTGGGCTCCGAGGATCGACGCGGTGATGGCGATCGACAGCGCCGGGAACTGCACATAGTTGACGATCTGGGTCACCGCACCGTAGGCCGCCGTGGCCTGGGAACCGTGGCGGTTGACCAGGGCCAGGATCACCAGTTCGGAGAGTGAGATCACCACCATCTGCACCCCGGTGGGCAGGCCGATGCGCAGCACCTTGGCGAGAATCGCCCGGTCCAGCTTCATCGCCGCGAACAACGTCCGGTCCGGGGCCAGGGGATGGGCCCGGCCACTCAAGCGCCAGACCAGAAAACCCATGGCCAGAATGTTGCCCACCAGCCCGGCGAACGCCGCGCTCTGTATGCCCATGGGTGGCAGGCCCAGCCAACCGCGAATCAGCGCCGGGGTCAGGAGTAGGCCCGCCAGGGTCGAAACGATCAGCGCCAGCAGCGGCGACAGGGTATCGCTGACACCCCGCAGCAACTGAGTGAAGAGCACGAACACCAGCAGCAGCGGCATGATCAGCATCATCACCCGGGCATAGCCCACCGCATCGTCCAGCACATCCAGGGGCGTGCCCAGCCCCTGCAACGCCGGCCGCGCAAACAGCATGCCCAGCACTGCCCCCAGCAACCCGATCAACGCGCCGAGCAACAGGGTGCTACCGGCCACCGCCTTGACCGTGCCCAGCTCCCGGGCGCCCCAGGCCTGGCCGATCAGCACCGAGGCCCCCGCGCCCAGGCCGATCACCAGGGCAATGAAAAAGAACACGATGGGGAACATCCCCGACACCGCGGCCAGGGCCTGGGTCCCCAGCATCTGCCCGATGTAGATGCCGTTGAGGGTGCCGGAGAACGACTGCAGGAAGTTCGACAACACCATGGGCAGCAGGAAGATCAGGTACACCTGCCAGAGCGGCCGCTGAACGGGAATCGACATGGAACAGGCAACCTCGGATCAATAGGACGAAGGGCCGCGAAGCAGCCCCGTGGCACGGGGCTCGCGTCGGTCCTGGAAGGTGCAGCAACGAAGGCCGCGCGCGGCGTTCCGGCAGCGCAGCGGCCCGAGGTTTATATCAGTGGTTGACGTCCACCACCACCCGCCCGCGGACCTTGCCTTCGAGCAGTTCACGGGCGACGGTCAACGCCTCTTCCAAGCCCATTTCGCGGGTGATCCGCTGCAGATGCTGCTGGTCCACCTCGGCAGCCAGGCGCTCCCAGGCATGCACCCGCTCGTGGTAGGGACGGGTCACGCTGTTGATCCCCAGCAAGCTCACACCACGCAGAATGAAGGGCGCCACCGAGGCCGGAAAATCCATGCCCTGGGCCAACCCGCAGGCGGCCACCAGGCCATCGGCGGCGGTGCCGGCACAGACGTTGGCCAGGGTGTGGCTGCCCACCGAATCGATGGCCGCCGCCCAGCGCTCCTTGGCCAGCGGGCGCCCCGGCTCGGACAGTTCGGCACGCTCGATGATACGGCTGGCCCCCAACGCCTTGAGGTAGTCGGCCTCTTCCGGCCGCCCGGTGGCGGCGATCACCGAGTAGCCCAGGCGCGACAGCAAGCTGATGGCAAAGCTGCCAACGCCGCCGCTGGCGCCGGTGACCAGTACCTCGCCGTGCTCGGGGGTCAGGCCGCTGCGTTCCAGGGCGATCAGGCACAGCATGGCGGTGTAGCCGGCAGTGCCGATGGCCATGGCCTGGCGCGCGCTGAAGGCTTCGGGCAGGTGGATCAGCCAGTCCCCCTGCAACCGGGCCTTCTGCGCCAGCCCGCCCCAATGGCTCTCGCCCACGCCCCAGCCATTGAGCAGCACCTGCTCCCCCGGGCGAAAGCGCGGATGGCTGCTGGCTTCGACGGTGCCTGCCAGGTCGATTCCGGGGACCATGGGAAACTGCCGCACCACCGGGCTCTTGCCAGTGATCGCCAGGGCGTCCTTGTAGTTCAGGGTGCTGTAGGCCACCCGCACCGTGACATCGCCTTCAGGCAGTTGCGCCTCCTGCAGTTCGCTCAGATGGGCGCGATAAGCTGCTGTGTCTTTGTCGATCACAATGGCCTTGAACATCTTGGACTCCTGTTGGCAAGGGAGGCTGCAGCGCTGGCTGCAACGGCGTAGAGCGCGAACGCGCCATCCTACGCAAGCCTTCGGAAGGCGTCCATGAACACCCCGCCCGCCTCAGGATGGCTCCGGTGGCCGGGCCGGCGCTGCCTGTCATTGATCGCCCCTGACCCCGGTCCCGGCCAGCGAAGCTCGAAATGGCCCGGGCCGCACCCAGCGTCCCGTATCGCAGCGTAGCCCGGCGCGACTGCCCTGCCAGATCGGCGGTGAGGGGCGTATCGGGCGTGGCAAAAACGGCGCGTGGAGCGTTACCATGCCGCGGCGTTTCTACCCTGACCGAACGGATTCTCGACCTTGTCTCACCTACTGGAAAAAGCCGCCGCACGCGGCGATCTCGCGGCCCTCGAGCGTCTCCTTGATGCTGGCGCGGACCTTGAATGGCAGCACAAGGGCACCGGCCGCACGGCCCTTTTGGCCGCCACTATTGCCGGGCACCGGCCGGCCGTGGCGCTGCTGCTGGCCCGTGGTGCGAATGTCCAGCAACCGTGCAAGGCCCTGGGCTACAGCCCCCTGGCCTGGGCCGCCAGCCATGGCGATAGCGCCATGGCCGAGTTGCTGATCGCCCATGGCGCAGCGCTCGAACACGCCAGCCCCGAACTGCAACGCACTGCCCTGATGAACGCCGCCCAGGACGGGCACGAGGCAATGGTGACCTTGCTGCTCAAAGCCGGCGCCGATCCCCTGCGCCTGGACTTCCAGCAACGCAATGCCTGGTCCCTGGCCGAAGAGAAGGGCCATACCCAGATCATGCAACAGCTGGTGCAGGCCGGTGCCGGGGCGCCGCCAGCGTCCGCACCGGCCCCTTCCCTGCCCTGGCCGCCACTGGCGCCTGGCAATGACAACAGTGGCGATCCGGTCACCCAGGTGCGGGCCTATACCCTGGCCCTGGAGGCCTGGGAACAGCGGGGCAATGCCCTCGGTCACGAGGCTGTCGACGCCGCCTTCTGGGCTGAACCGCAACAGCTTCTCGAGCGTTTCTGCACCCTGCGGCCGCGGGCCTATCCCCGAGCCTCCTACGGTTACCCCACAACCTACTCCGAGGCCGACGAACTCCTGGGCTGTCAGTTGCTCAAGCCCGCCCAGGCCGAAGTGCTGGTGCGTGATCCGGCCTCCCGGGCGCTGTGCTACGAGCATCGTTTCCTGGTCAAACGGGTCGCGGGGCAATGGCGCATCGACAGCGTCAAGCGGCGCCTGGCCGGCACCGCGCAATGGACCAACGCCATTCTTTGACGCCCCTGCAACTTGCACGCCCCTCTCACCTTTCAGGACCTGCACCCATGAAATACGACGACGCCTCCTGGCACTACGGTGGCGACTTCCCCGCCGACCTGCCCACCACGGCCGGAGCCACCCACATCGGCCTGTTCCTGGCCTGGATGCTGATCAATGACTTTGCCAGCGAGGAGTTGCTGGACGATGTCGAGGAGGAGATTGGCCAAGTCCAGGCCCGCACCCTCGATGGCCGCGAGTTCCTGTTGCGGATACTGGATGAAAAACTCAGCGACGGCGATTTCAACGACGAAGGCAATGCCTTTGCCCTGGCCTACTACAAAGGGCGGGACAGCGGTCGGTTTTCCAGCGACTACGAACAGATCCTGGCCCCCGAGCCCGGCACCATCTACCGGGTGGAAAACAGCTGGAGCAACTACGACCGGCTGGCATCGGTGATGGACCAGCGACTGGCGCACTGGCGCACCATGGGGCGACCACAGTACATCGACTGAGCACCGGATGCCGGCAATTGTGGTTAAATGCCGCCCCCGAAAATCGCCGGTTCCCGTGATGACCCCTCAAGCCCTCGCCACCCTCAACCAGCACCTGCTCATTGCCCTGGCCGCCGCCCCCGCCGAAACCCGGCGCCTGTTCCATGGCCGTGGTCGCTGCTGGCCGGGGTTGGAGCAACTGACCGTGGATTGGCTGCAAGGGGTATTGCTGGTGTCCCTGTTCAAGGCGCCGGAGCCTGAACAGCTCGCGGCCCTCAAGCTGCTGCTGGTGGAGCTGGGCGACACTGCGCAATGGACCGCCTGCGGCGCCCGCAGCCTGATGCTGCAACACCGCTACCTGCCCGACAGCCATGGCGAATGGCTGCTGGGGCAGCCGGTGGACTTCTGCACCATCACCGAGGAAGGCCTGCGCTACCAAGTGGACCTGGGCAGCAAACAGAACAACGGACTGTTCCTCGACATGCGCTACGGGCGCAACTGGGTCCGGGCCCAGGCCCGGGGCCAGAACGTGCTCAACCTGTTCGCCTACACCTGCGGCTTCTCGGTAGCGGCGATCGCCGGCGGTGCCGAGCGCGTGGTCAACCTCGACATGTCCCGAGCGGCCCTGAGCCGCGGCCGCGACAACCACCGGCTCAATGGCCACGACACCAGCCGAGTGAGCTTTCTTGGCCATGACTTGTTCAAGTCCTGGAGCAAGGTCAAGCAAGGGGGTCCTTACGATCTGGTGATCATTGATCCGCCGTCGTTCCAGAAAGGCAGCTTTGTCCTGAGCAAGGACTATGCCCGTGTGCTGCGGCGCCTGCCGGAACTGCTGACCGCCAACGGCTGCGTACTGGCCTGCATGAACGACCCGGCGTTTGCCGTGGAGTTTCTGCTGGAGGGCGTGGCCGAGGCCGCGCCGGGGCTGCGCTTTGAACAGCGGCTGGAGAACCCGCCGGAGTTTCCCGATGCCGATCCGCAGTGTGGGCTCAAGGCGCTGGTGTTTCGTCAGGGGGAATAGAGCGGCCATCGCTGCTGGGAAGGGTGATGTATCCGTGGCTGCGGATGCGGCTGCTTAGGGTTTTGCCCTTACGGCGAGGCTGGCGGGGTACATATCCGTTGCTGCGGTAACGGCCGCTGACGGTTTCGCCCTTACGGCGAGTCACTTTTACCAAACGCCGGAGTGCCGGCCCAGCGAAAAGTAACCAAAAGGTCTTGCCCCTCCATGGGCCCCTCGCTGGAGCTCGGGGTGCCCTCTCTCCGGCATTGCTCCAGGGGCCCGCCGCCAACCGGCCATCCATGGCCGGGTGGCGGCTAGCTCGGCATCCCTGCCGAGCTGCCCCCTACGCAACGCCTACGTTCGGCCGGCTGGGAAGGGGCCTGAAGGTCAAGATCAAGGGCAAAAGCCAAGCGCGTTTTACGCGCTGTCCGTAGGAGCCGGCTTGCCGGCGAAGAGGCCCGTGAGACATGCAGCGCCTGGGCGGGCGCCTTCGCTGGCAAGCCAGCTCCTACAGACACGCACCCATCCTTAGCTTCAGGCCGGCCGCAAGGCCGCCGTCGCGCTCTTGATTTTGATCTTGATCTGAGCGCCCCGTTAACCACGATGGCCGAACGCAGGCATTGAGCCGTGGGCAACCCGGCAGGACGCCGGGTTAGCCGCCACCCGGCCAGGGATGGCCGGTGGCGGCGGCCCACGGATCAATGCCTTCGTTCGGGCATGCCGAGCCTAGGCGAGGCACCGAGTGGAGGGGCAAAGCGTTTTGCTTACTTTTGTCTGGGCCGGCATTCCGGATTTTCAAAAGTGAGCCGCTGTAAGAGCGGAACCGTAAGTAGTCGCACCCGCAGTACCGGATATGTACCCCCCCCCCCGCTGTAAAAGCGCAACCCGAAGTGGCCACTCCCGCATCACCGGATAGGTACCCACCCAGCAAAGCCCCCCTCCGCCTCACAACCCCATCCGATACTCAATGACCCCAGGCTTCTGCGCCACCCAGTCATACAACCTCTGCGCACGCTTGTTGCTCTCCTGGGTATGCCAGTACAACCGCCCGCACCGCTGTTCCCGGGCAAAGGCCTGGACCCACTCGATCAACAGTTTCCCCGCACCACTGCCCCGCACTGCCGGGGCTACATACAGATCCTCCAGATAACAGAAGTCGGTTACCGCCCAGGTCGAACGGTGCAACACCGAGTTGACGAAACCGATCAGCTCATCGCCCTGCACCGCCACTGCTGAAAACACCGGCTCCTGCGGATCGCAGAAACGCTCGAAGGCAAGCACGCTGACCTGCTCGTCCAGCGTCACCTGATAGAAGTCCTGATACGCCAGCCACAACTGCAACCACTGCTGATAATCGCCAGGCTGAATCGGCCGTATCGTCACCGCGTGTTGTTGAACATCCATTGCGCTCTCCTTTCGAAAACCCACACCAGGCTCAAGCCCTGGGTGGTGAGGAGCGCCAGCTTATGGCCTGAATGGAGGGTTTGATCAGTCCAGTTCAATCGTAAAGAGCAGACCACTTCTGCCGCCGTCTTCGAACCTCACACCTCGGGCTCCTGGTGGGTCACGCAGTGGATTCCCCCGCCTCCCGCCGCGATGGCGTCGATGTCCAACTGCACCACTTGCCGCCCGGGGTACAGGCTCTCCAGCAGGGCCAGGGCCTTGGCGTCCGCCGTCGGATCGCCGAACTGCGGGGAAATCACCGCGCCATTGATCACGAAGTAGTTGATGTAGCCCGCGGCAAAATCGTCGTTGCCCCGGCTGAAGCGCGTCTTGCGCGGGTTCAGCGGCGGCGACAGGGGGTGCACCTGCAGCTTGCGACCATCGGCATCGGTGGCATTGCGCAGGATCTCCAGGTGCTTGAGGGTCACCTGGTGGTCGTAGGAGTCCGGGTCGTTGTCGAGGTTGGCCACCACCACCCCGGGCCTGACGAAACGTGCATAGAAGTCGACATGGGCATCAGTGATGTCCCGGCCCTTGATCCCCGGCAGCCAGATGATCTTGCGCAAGCCGAGACAAGCCTTGAGTTCAGCCTCTACCTCAGCCTTGCTCCAGCCCGGATTGCGGTTGCCGTTGATCCAGCTGCTTTCGGTCATGATCCCGGTGCCGTGGCCGTCCACCTCGATACCGCCACCCTCGCCTACCAGCTCGCTGCGCAGGTACCGGGCATCGGCGGCGTCGGCCATTTGCCGCGCCAGCCGGGCATCCCGGGCGTGGCGCTGCTTGTTGCCCCAGCCATTGAAGTTGAAGTCCACCGCGCCCAGTTGGCCCTGGGAGTTGGTGACGAAGTTGGCGCCGATATCGCGCATCCAGATATCGTCCAGCTCGGTGATCACGTAGCTGATGTTGTGCGTCCCGCACAGTGTTTCGGCCAGGTCGCGCTCCTCTTCGCGGCAGAACAGGGTCAGGGGTTGATGGACGGCGATGGCCCGGGCGATGCGCCCCTGGGCTTGCTGGACATCAGAGGTGAAGTCTTCCCAGATCGCGTCCTGGGCGCCAAAGGCCATGAAGGCCCGCTGCTGGCGGTCGCCTTCGTCGGGCAGGTACCAGTCGTCCTGCTCCTGGGCTCGGGCTTGGCGGGAGCCCAGGCCCAGGCTGGTCATGGCGGCGATTCCGGCCAGCAGCGAGGCCTGTTTGATAAGTTCACGTCGGGTGGGCATGGGGCAATTCTCTGGGTGGGGTTTGCTGAAGGGGGTACAGAATCAGGCGAGGTGCTCACGGACGCCTTCGCGGGCAAGCCTGTTCCTACCCGGACATTGTAGGAGCCGGCTTGCCGGCGAACCGCACCGCGGCCTGCCGGCCCGGGTTCAGGGGGTTGGTGCTGTCGCTGTCTTGAACTTGGTCCAAGCGCGCATCCGGGCGCGCATGTCGGCCTGAGGGATGTCCCGGCCGGGGATCAGGCGTTCGAAGCTGGCTGGGTCCGGGTAGATGTCCGGGTTGTCGCGCATCTGCGGATCGACAGCGGGGCGGGCCTTGGCATTGGCCGTGGGATAGCCGGTGGAGTTACTGATGGCCGCCATGTTCTCCGGGCGCATGACGAAGTTGATGAAGGCATAGGCGTACTCCGGGTACCGGGCGTCCTTGGGGATCGCCATGGTGTCCATCCACACCGTGGTGCCTTCACGGGGGATGCGGTACTGGAAGTCGACCTTTTTCCCCGCGGCATCGGCAGCACGCTGGGCCTGGGTCATGTCGCCGCTGTAACCCAGGGACAGGCACAGATTGCCGTTGACCAGATCGGTCACTGGCTGCGACTGGAACTTGCGGATGTAGGGCCGCAGCTTGCCCAGCAGTTCGCCGGCGGCCTGCAGATCCGCCGGCTTGGCGCTGCGGGGTTCGCGCCCGAGGTAGTTGAGCGCCACCGCCAGCACTTCATCCGGCGAGTCGATGACCGAGATCCCGCAGTCGGCAAACTTGCTCGCCAGTTCCGGCTTGAACAGCAGGTCCAGGCTGTTCACCGGAGCATTGGGCAGGCGCTCGGCGACCTGCTGTGCGTTGTAGGTCAAGCCGATGGTGCCCCAGGTGTAGGGCACCGTCGCCTGGCTGGCACGGGGGTACTGGGTACGCAGTCTTTGCAGACCCGGTTCGATGTCGTCCTGGCCGCTCAGCTTGCTCGGGTCCAGGGTCTGCAGGCTGCCGGCGCGCATCAGCCGTTCGGCCACGGTGTCGCCGGGGAAGATCAGGTCGTAGCCGCTGCCGCCCGTCATCAGCTTGGCCTCCAGCACTTCGCTGCCTTCCATGACGTCGTAGATCACCTTGATCCCGGTTTCGGCGGTAAAGCGACTCAGGGTATCGGCGGCGAAATAGTCGGCCCAGTTGTACAGGCGCAGGGTCTTGTCCTCGGCTTCGGCCCGGGCCTGGGTCGATACCAGGGTTGCGGCAAGCAACCAGCCGAGTGCCTGCAAGCGGGGTTTGCCAGTCGGTTGCATGTCATGCCTCCCGGGTATTCCAGTGGGGGTGGATGTGTTGTCCATCGAGGCTCAGCAGGGGTCGGTACATCTCCGGGCGCCGGTCACGGAAGATGCCCCAGGTGCGGCGCTCCTCGGCCATGGCCGCCAAGTCCAGGCTGTGCAACAGCACCCCATCGGTCGTACGGTCGGCCTCGGCCAGCAGGCGGCCCTTGTGATCGCAGATAAAGGAGGAACCATAGAAATCCATATGCAGCGCCGGATCGCTGGTGGCGACTTCGCGACCGATGCGGTTGGCCGCCACCACTGGCAGCAGATTGGCCGCAGCATGTCCGCGCATGGTCATCTGCCAGTGGTCCCGCGAATCCAGGTCAGCCGCTCCCGGCTCGGTACCGATGGCCGTGGGAAACAGCAACACCTCGGCCCCTTGCAATGCGAGGCAACGGGCGGTCTCAGGGAACCACTGGTCCCAGCAGATGCCGATCCCCAGGCGCCCGAAAGCCGTGTCCCAGACGCGGAAACCAGTGTCGCCGGGGCTGAAGTAGTCCTTTTCCTGATAACCCACGGCGTTGGGAATATGGGTCTTGCGGTACACCCCCAACAGGCGTCCGTCGGCGTCGGCGACGCTGAGGGAATTGAAGTAGGCCGTACCGGCCCGCTCGAACCAGCTCAGGGGCAGTACCACCCCCAGCTCCCTGGCCAGGGCGGCGAAGCGCTTGAGTACCCGGCTGCCGGCATAGTCCTCGGCCAGGGCCAGGTGCTGGTGCTGTTGCTCGATGCAGAAGTACGGCGTGGCGAACAGTTCCTGCAGAAGGATGACCTGGGCACCTTGGGCCGCCGCTTCCCGCACCCGTTGTTCGGCGCGATCGAGGTTGCCCGGCAGGTCCCAGGTGCAAGGCATCTGGATGGTAGCGACGATCAACCGGCTCATGCCTGTACCTCCAGCGGCCACAGCGGCTGCTGCTGGGTGATGCAGTGCACGCCACCGCCGCCATGGGCCAGGTGGTTGATCCGTACCGGCACCACTTCCCGCCCGGGAAAAGCCCGGGCCAATACCTGGGCCGCCTCTTGGTCGGCGGCGATGCCGTAGGCCGGCATGATCACCGCGCCATTGGCCAGGTAGAAGTTGGTGTAGGACGCGCAGAACACCTCGGCCCGAGCGTCCACTGCGGCACTGGCCTCGAACAGCTCGATCAGCTCGAAGCGGCGCCCCTGGGCATCCCGCGCCAGCTCCAGGGCTCGACGGTTCTCGCGCACCACTTCGGCGTACACCGACTCCTGATCATGAGTAGCATCCACCAACAACACCGCCGGGCGCGCGAAGGCGCACACCCCGTCGACATGGCCGTCAGTCATGTCGCCGGTGACATGGTCCGGGTCCCCCGGGAGCCAGATGGTCTTCTGCACCCCCAGCAAACGACTGAAGACGTCCTCGATCTCGGCCTTGCTCAGGCCCGGGTTGCGATTGCGGTTGAGCAGCACCGACTCGGTGGTGATCAGGGTGCCCTCGCCGTCCACGTGGATGGCCCCGCCTTCGTTGGCCAGCGGGCTACCGAAACTGGGCAGCCCCAGCTCGTCCAGCAGGCGCCGGGCCAGGCTGCGATCCAGGTCGTGGGCCGACTTGTCGCCCCAGGCATTGAAGCGCCAACTGACCCCAGCCAGTCCCTGCTGCGGATGACAGATAAAGCTCGGCCCGGAGTCGCGGCACCAGCTGTCATTCACCGCCTGGGGAATCAGCTGGATATTGCCGCCGCACAGCGCGCGGGCACTGTCCAGGGCCGCCGGGTCCACCACCAGTTTCACCGGCTCGAAGCGGGCAATGGCCTTGGCCACCCGGGCGAAATCCGCCTGCACCTCGGCCAGGGTCACGCCCCAGACCGACTCCCACAGGGCCTGATTGTGGGGCCAGACCATCCAGGTCGCGGCGTGGGGCGCCCACTCGGCGGGCATTCTCCAACCCTGGGTTTGACTGTGATTGCTCGGCATGGGCACTGCACCTCTCAAGTAAGGTTTTGTTATCAATCGACCGACAGGGTCGAACCATGGCGCCCATGCTATGGCTTTGAAAAAACCTCAACAAACGATAGATTTAGCGCATTTCTGATCAGTCAGGCTTATCAATCATGTTAAAACACTGGCCTCCCCTGAATGCCTTGCGAGGCTTCGAAGCCGCGGCGCGCCTGGGCAGTTTTCACCAGGCCGCGCAAGAACTGCACCTCACCCAGTCGGCCATCAGCCAGCAGATCCGTAGCCTGGAAACCTTCCTCGAACAGCCGCTGTTCTACCGCAGCGGCCGCAGCGTCACCCTCACCGACGCCGGGCATGACCTGCGCAGCACCACCCAGTCGCTGCTGCAGCAACTGGCGGTAGGCATCCGCCGCCTCGAGCAGTACCGCAAGCCCAACCAGTTGGTGGTCAACACCAGCCCGGCCTTTGCCCGTCACTGGTTGCTGCCACGCCTGGGGGAGTTCCATCGCCTGCACCCCGAGGTGGACCTGTGGCTGTTCACCAGCTTCGAGCCGCCGGATATGAGCACCCAGACCATCGACCTGACCCTGCGCGATGACCTCAGCGCTCAGGCCGAGTGCAGCTATCTGGAGCTGTACCGCGACCGCCTGTACCCGGCCTGTCATCCGTCCCTGCTGGAGCAGCCCCGGGAGCTGCGCACCACCTTGCATGGCGAACGGGAAATGGACTGGAGCCACTGGGTGGTGGAAGGCGGTGCGGACATCGGCCAGCGCAGCAACGGCCTGAACTTTTCCGATCCCGGGTTGCTACTGGACGCCGCCTGCTCCGGTCACGGGATCGCCCTGGTCAGCCAGTTGCTGGCGCAACAGGCCCGCCGTCAGGACCTACTGGTACCCCTGTGCGAACAGAGCGTGCGCGGCCCGACCTGGGCCTGGCTGGTTCATCGGGACAGCGAGAGCAGTGCGCTGACCCGAAGCTTCTGTGAGTGGTTGCAGGGAGCGCTGCAGCACGCGAACGAGGACTGAACACCGACTTGCAAAACCGCTTTCCATTCCTGGCGGTAACCTCGGCCACGGTGGCGTCTTAAGCTGACGCCGGTGCAATCCGCACCGCCCTTGAGGAGCCTTGCGTGCTACCTGTATCCGACATCAACTGGCCGCTGTGGCTGTCCACCATGCTGCCCATGGCCCTGAGCGCCGGACCCGGCAATCTGATGGTGGCCAGCTCCGGCGCCCAGAGCGGCGTGCGCCGCTCCCTGCGCTTTATTCTCGGGCTCGACCTGACCTATCTGCTGCTGGCCCTGCTGGTGGGGTTGGGGCTGTATCACAGCCTGGCGAACCAGCCGCAGTTGCTGTGGGGGCTGCGGGTCGCCGGCAGCCTGTACATTTTCTGGCTGGGCCTGCGCCTGTTGCTGCGGCCCTTGCGCAAGCCCGGCGAGGGCGTCGCGGCACTGCAGTTTCGTGACGGCGTGATACTGCAACTGGGCAATGTGCAGGGCCTGGTGATGCTGCTGGTGATGTTCTCCACCTTCAATCCGGGCACCGATGCAGGTAGCGCCGTGGTGGCGCTGCTCAGCGCTGCATTGATCGCCGTGAATCTATTCGGGCACCTGCTCTGGGCCTGCCTGGGTGCAAGCCTGCAAGGACTGCTGCGCAGCCGTCCACGCTTGCTGCTGGCACAGAACGCCCTGTTTGGACTGATATTGATGACGGTGGCGATCTGGATCTTTCTGCGCCAGGGCACTGCCTGACCCGGGCCGAGGACGCGCTCCCTCACTCCCCGTGCAAGCCGTGGCGCGCCAGCAACTCGCCGAGAAACTCCACCACCCGATCAACCCGCTCCTGGCCCTGGGTCGCCAGGTTGCGCAACAGCCAGATATCCGCCCGGTGCGGCGCCATCTGCGGCAACACCCGGCACAAGCCCAAGGGTTCAGCGATGTAGGCCGGCAAGGCGGCGATCCCCAGGTCCGCCTGTACCGCCTTGAGCTGCGCCTCCAGATTGCCGGTGCGCATCCACAACGGCTGGCCGCCGCTGAGCTGGTCCAGCCAACGGGCCAGGGGCATGTGCGCCAGGGACTCGTTCCAGCCGATCAGCGAGTGCTGGCGCAACTGCCCGGGGTCGTCGGGACAACCCTGGGTGGCCGCATAACCCTGGGAACAGAACAGCGCCTGGGTCAATGCGCCCACCCGGCGCAGGGTGAAGTTGCCGGCTTCGGGACGATGCAGGCGCAACAGCACATCACTGTGACTCTGGGTCAGCTTCACCGAGCGCGCCGAATTGACGAAGTCGAAGCTGATCTGTGGGTGGCGTGCGCGAAACTCCGCCAGGGCGGGCATGATCAGGTGAGAGCCCATCAGCTCCGGGCAGTCAATGCGCACCACCCCCGCCATGCGCGCACCGGGCTGGGACATCTGGCGCTCCATCAGGCGGAAACGCTCCTCAGCCTCAAGCGCCATGGGCAACAGGGCCTGGCCGGCCTCAGTGAGAAAATAGCCTTGGGTGTTCTTCAGGAACAACAGCGTGCTCAACGCCTCTTCCAGCATCAGGATCTTGCGCGAGACCGTCGACGCGGACACCTTCAGCGCCTGCCCTGCATCGGTGATGTTGTTGGCGTTGGCCACGGCAATGAAAATCCGCAGATCATCCCAGTTCACGCGTACCTGCCCTATCCATGAAAACCCAAGCCCGGAATCTTATGCGAAATCACTCGCCCGGCGCCCGGGGTTTTACGCAGCACCATCGAGCTGGAGTCCAGGCAAAGTCTGATACCTCGGAGCGCGTCCCTAGCGGCCGGCGATAGCGCTGCCCTGTGGGTTTTTCTTGACAGCGAAAAATCCCAACGGCTATTGTCTGACAACCTGACTACCAAGGTTTCTCCATGCTTGAACTCCAGCGTCCCGACTCTCTCGTTGTGCGTGTGGTCAATGCGATCCGCACCGAGATCGACTCCGGCCGCCTGGCTCCCGAGTCGCGCCTGCCCACTGAACAGCAACTGGCCGAGCAGCTGAATGTCAGCCGCTCGGTGGTGCGTGAAGCCATTGCCCAGCTCAAGGCAGACGGCGTGCTGATCGCCCGGCGCGGCCTGGGGTCGTACATTTCCAAGACCCCGGCCGGCACGGTGTTCCGCTTCCCCCAGGCCGATGGACGCCTGCCGGATCTGGCGCAGATGTTTGAAATGCGCCTGTGGATCGAGACCCAGGCCGCGTCGATTGCCGCCCAGCGCCGCGATGCTGCCGATCTGCAGCGCATGCAGGACGCCCTGCAGGAAATGCACGACAAGCGCAGCGATTTCGACGCCGCTGCCTTGGCCGACGTGGAGTTTCACCGGGCCATCGCCGAAGCCAGCAAGAACGACTATTTCGTGGCTTTCCATGACTTTTTGCGCAGCCAGTTGGCCAGCGCCCGCAAGACCGCCTGGGAAAACTCGGCGCGGCGTCAGGTCGGCGGTTCCGCCGATGCGGCCCAGGAACACCAGGCGCTGTACCAGGCCATTGCCGCCGGCGATCGCCAGGCCGCCGCCGGTTGTGCCGATGCTCACTTGCGTGCCGCGGCCAAGCGCCTGGGCCTGGAGTTGCCTACTCTCGATTGAACACAGCTACAGACCGCAGGCAACACGCCTGCGTTTTTGTCGGCCTACTTAGTCTGACAACCTGATAACCAGACCTGAAACGTATTGATCCAAGGTACCCAGAACCATGATTTACGACTTTTGCATCATCGGCGGCGGCATCGTCGGACTGGCCACGGCCATGGAGATCCTCAAGCGCCAGCCCGGCGCTTCGCTGGTGATCCTGGAAAAGGAAAACGTCCTGGCCAAGCACCAGACCGGGCACAACAGCGGGGTGATCCACGCCGGTATCTACTACGCGCCCGGCAGCCTCAAGGCTGATCTGTGCAAGCGCGGCGCCGAGGCCACCAAACAGTTCTGCAGCGAGCACGGGATCAAGTTCGAGGTCTGCGGCAAAGTGCTGGTGGCGTCCAATGCCCTGGAAGTGCAGCGCATGGAGGCCCTGTATCAGCGCTCGCAACAGAACGGCCTGAAGGTGGAGCGCCTGGACGCCGAGCAACTGCGCCAGCGTGAGCCGAACATCGTCGGCCTCGGCGGGCTGTTCCTCGACGCCACCGGCATCGTCGACTACCGCGAAGTCTGCGAAACCATGGCCCGGGTGATCCGCCGCGACGGCGGAGAAATCTGCCTCAGCCAGACCGTCACCGCGATCCAGGAGAGCGCCGACAGCGTCATGGTCAACAGCCATGGCGGCAGTTGGCAGGCGAAGAAACTGGTGGTCTGTGCCGGCCTGCAATCGGATCGCCTGGCGACCCTGGCCGGGGTCAGGATCGACCACCAGATCATCCCCTTCCGCGGCGAGTACTTCCGCCTGCCGGCCTCGAAGAACAACATCGTCAATCACCTGATCTACCCGATCCCTGATCCGGAGCTGCCGTTCCTCGGGGTGCACCTGACCCGCATGATCGACGGCAGCGTCACCGTCGGCCCCAACGCGGTGCTGGGTCTGGGCCGGGAGAACTACAAGAAGTTCTCCATCAACTGGCGTGACGTGGCGCAATACGCCAGCTTCCCCGGTTTCTGGAAAACCATCTGGCAGAACCTGGGTTCCGGCACCACCGAGATGAAGAATTCACTGTTCAAGTCCGGCTACCTGGAGCAGTGCCGCAAGTACTGCCCGTCCCTGGAGGTCTCCGACCTGCTGCCCTACGAGGCGGGGATTCGCGCCCAGGCAGTGATGCGTGACGGCAGCCTGGTGCACGACTTCCTGTTCGCCCAGACCCCACGCATGTTGCACGTATGCAACGCCCCCTCGCCCGCCGCCACGTCGGCGATCCCCATTGGTTCGATGATTGCCGACAAGATTTTCAAGGCCGACTGAAACACAGCGCATCACGCCTTCACATTCAGCGCTCCGGCACTGTCTGCGGGGCGTCGTGCCGCCGCAATAAACCGCCAGCCCCGCTCCAGGGCCGGCAGGGCAAGACCCGCGTCAACTCGACAATAAATACAATGATCCAAGAGGATGTACACAATGAGCGCAGTTGAAACCAGCAGTACTGCAGCGGAAACCCCACAACAAACCAAGAAACGCCTGCGCAAGGTGGCGGCGGCCACCATCTTTGGCTCGATGCTGGAGTGGTACGACTTCTACCTCTACGCCACCATGGCGGCCATCGTTTTCTCGAAGATCTTCTTCGATAACAGCAACCCGAAAAGCGCCACGCTGATGGCCTTCTCCACCTTTGCCATCGGCTTTATCGCCCGTCCCTTCGGCGGCATCCTGTTCGGCTACCTGGGGGACAAGTTCGGCCGCAAGCAGGTGCTGGTGCTGACCTTCTGCCTGATGGGCGTGTGCACCGCGCTGATCGGCCTGATCCCCAGCTACGCCTCCATCGGCATCTGGGCGCCGATCCTGCTGGTGGCGATCCGCATCATCCAGGGCCTGGGGGCCGGCGCCGAACTCTCCGGCGCTGCGGTCACCTCCTATGAACACGCCAGCGAAGGCAAGCGCGGCAGCCAGGGTGCCTGGCCGGCGCTGGGGCTGAACCTGGGCCTGCTGCTGTCGTCGCTGACCATTTACCTGCTGACCATCAACGGCAACGACTTCCTGCTGGCCGGTGGCTGGCGCATTCCCTTCGTGTGCAGCATCGTCCTGGTGGCGGTCGGCCTGTGGGTGCGCAACAGCATTCCGGAAACTCCGGAGTTCAAGGAGCTGAGCAAGGAGAGCCAGAAGGCCAAGGCCTCGCCCCTCAAGGCGCTGTTCAAGAACGACCTCAAGGGCCTGGCGGTGGTGTTCTTCGTCGCCATTGGCTACAACGCCCTGAGCTACATCTTCAAGACCTTCTCCCTGGCCTACCTGACCCAGTACAAGAATGTCGATGTGCACGTCACCTCGCTGTCGGTGACCATCGCCAGCCTGATCGCCATCGTCGCCGTGCCCTTCTTCGGCTGGCTCTGCGACAAGTGGAGCAGCAAGACCGTGCTGATTCTGGGCGGAGTGTTCTCGCTGCTGTTCGCCTACCCGTTCCTGGCCCTGCTCAACACCGGCGAGAGCCTGATGATCTACATCGCCATCGGCGTCGGTACCGGCATCCTGGCGCCGATGATGTTCGCGCCCCAGGGCTCGTTCCTCAGCCGCCAGTTCCCCACCGCGACCCGCTCCTCGGGCTTTGGCACCGGGCGCGAGATCGGCACCGCCATTGCCGGCGGCCTGGCGCCACTGGGGGCCCTGTCCCTGGTGACCGCCTCGGCCACCCACTCCACCGACGGCGTGGTGATCATTCTCGCGGTCGCCGCCGTGCTGGTGATGGTGTTTGCCCTCTTCGACCAGGGGCGCAAGCACTCGGCGTTCAAGAACTGACAGCCCGTTGAGCCGTCCGCAGGCCATCCTGGGGCGGCTCAGGCCAGCAGCACCTCGATCCCCAACTGGCGATAACCTTCGACATCCATCTCGGGCACTTCCCGCTCGGTCACCAGCCGTTGCAAGCGGTTGCACGGCGCCACCACAAAGGGCTCCATGGCGCCGAGCTTGTCGGCGGTGGTCACGGCAATCACCTGGGCGGCACTGTCGAACATCGCCTGCTTGATCGGCACTTCATCGAAATGCAGGGAGCTGATGCCAATCTCCGGGTGAATCGCACAGACCCCGGTGAACATCAGATCGGCCTTGATCCCCTGGATCATCCGTAGCGCTTCATGGCCGCTGGCGGACAGGGTCGCCGGATTGAGCTGGCCGCCCGCGAGGATCACCTTGACCTTGGGGTATTCGGCCAGGGCCACGGCAATCATTGGCGAGGCAGTAACTGCAGTCAGGCTGATATTGGCGGGCAGGGATTGGGCGATATGCAAGGTGGTGGAGCCGGAATCGAACAGCACTGTCTGGCCGTCCCGCACCCATTGCACGGCAAACTGCGCCAGGCGCAGTTTCGCCTCACTGGTTTCGCCCAGCCGGGTGAAGTAATCCTTGCCGCTGTCCTTGGGCCGCGGCAGCGCACCGCCATGGACCCGTTGCACCAGGCCATTGGCATCCAGCTCGGCGAGGTCGCGGCGGATGGTGTCTTCTGAGACCGCAAAGTGCCGGCTCAGCTCGGCGGCCATGACCTTGCCGTCACGTTCCAGCAGTAGAAGGATCTTTTGTCGACGCAGGGAGGGCAGCTCGGCTGCCGGGTGCAGGTTTTGCATGTTCTTGCCCGTTTTTGCCTGTTTTCGCGAGATTAGCCATGCCCTCTCGCGAACACAAGCAGGCGCGGTCAGGAGATCAACTGTGGGGCGCGCGCGTTGTACAGCGCCGCCTCACCCAGGCGCTCGCGCACCAGTGTCTGGGCCTGGCGGGTCATCTGATCCAGCTGGCGGTCGCGCTTTTTCTCCGCTTCCAGCATGGCCTTGCGCCCGTGCTGGGCCAGCAGGTAGGTGTGAATCTGCCGTACTTCCACCGATTGGTAGATCGGTGCCACATCCAATACCGCCAGCAAGCCATCGCTGCCATGGTCTCGGGTATTCATCAGCACTTGCGGACCGCGGGCGCCCAGCACCTGAAAGCCCAGGGCCTCGAAACACTCCACTTTGGCCACGTGACACGCCAGCTCGGCATGGGGATAGCGGGCACGCAGCGTCTCCAGCATCTGCCGGGCAATGCCCTGGCGCCGATGACTTTGCAGCACCGCCATGTAGGCCACGGCGCAGGCCTGGGGGTCGTCCTTGACCGGCAGATACAGGGTAAAACCCAGCACCTTTTCGGGATCCTGGCTGTCGCTGGCCACCAGCAGTTCCACCGCGATATTTCGCGAACCGTCCATGGCCTGCAGGTACAGATGCACCTCGTAGCCGACGCCGTACTGGTACAGGTTGTACAGCGGGTTGCTCGGGGCAATGGCCACCGCGCTGATGTCGCTGATGTAGTCCACGACCATTTGCTGGATCTGGCTCTGGATGGCTTCGGGCGGCGGGGCTTGGAACAGGGTGATGCTGGACATCGAGGCAGTGACTCCGAGGATTGAGGCGTGCCCGCAACGGCGGGCGCGGCAATCATACCGCGTCACGGGAAGGCACAGGCAGACAACAAGACGCTCGAGTCGGGCTCAAGCCTCATTGAGAAAGATAAGGAGATGCTGCTGCAGAGATACCGGCAAGACCGGCCGGTTGCGACGACATCAGGGATATCGCCGCACCCATGCAAGATACGGCTGCACGATGGCAGCCGCTGTGCCCCGTCCGACGAACGCGGACGGGGCCGAGGCTTACAGCGCCATGTCGGCCGCTGGGTTGCTCTGTGGCTTGGCCATGCTGGCCGGAGCCTGAGGTGCAGCACCCTTGACCGGTGGAGGCGTGGTCAGTTGCAGCACTTCGGCGGTGTAGGCCCATTCTTTGGCCACACGCTCAGGGCTGTCGTTCAGGGCAGTGCCGTAGCTCGGTACGATCTGGTGCAGTTTTTCCTGCCAGGCCGGGGTCGCCACTTTGTCCTTGAACACCTTCTCCAGCACGCTGAGCATGATCGGCGCGGCGGTCGAGGCACCTGGGGAAGCGCCCAGCAGGCCGGCGATGCTGCCGTCCTGGGAAGCGACGATCTCGGTGCCCAGTTTCAGCACGCCGCCCTTCTCTTCGTCCCGCTTGATGATCTGCACGCGCTGACCGGCTTGCCACAGGCGCCAGTCTTCTTTCTTGGCGTTGGGGAAGTATTCCTTCAGGGCGTTGAAGCGGTCGTCATCCGACAGCATCAGCTGGCCGGCCAGGTATTCCACCAACGGGTACTGTTCGATACCAACTTTGGTCATCGGCCAGAAGTTGTGGGTGGTGGTGCTGGTCAGCAGGTCGAAGTACGAACCTTCCTTGAGGAACTTGGTGGAGAAGGTGGCGAATGGGCCAAACAGGATGACCCGCTTGCCGTCCAGCACGCGAGTGTCCAGGTGCGGTACGGACATCGGCGGAGCGCCCACCGAAGCCTTGCCGTAGGCCTTGGCCAGATGCTGCTCGGCAACGCTGGCGTTCTCGGTCACCAGGAACGAGCCACCCACCGGGAAGCCGGCGTATTCGTTGGCTTCAGGAATGCCCGACTTCTGCAGCAGGTGCAGGGCACCGCCGCCGGCGCCGATGAACACGAACTTGGCGTCGGTTTCGGTTTTCGAACCGTCTTTGAGGTTCTTGTAGGTCACGCGCCACGAGCCGTCTTCATTGCGCTCGATGTCCTGCACTTCGCTGGACAGCTTGAGGGCAAAGTTCGGCTGGGCCTGCAGGTGGGCGACGAACTGGCGAGTGATCTCGCCGAAGTTGACGTCGGTGCCGATCGGGGTCCAGGTCGCAGCGATCTTCTGCGCCGGATCACGACCTTCCATCATCAGTGGAACCCACTTCTTGATCTGCTCGGCATCTTCGGAGTACTGCATGCCGCTGAACAGCGGGCTGGCCTGCAGGGCCTCGTAGCGTGCCTTGAGGAACTTGATGTTGTCATCGCCCCAGACGAAGCTCATGTGCGGCGTGGAGTTGATGAACGAACGCGGGTTCTTCAGAACGTCGTTCTTGACCTGCCACGACCAGAACTGGCGGGAAATCTGGAACGCTTCGTTGATCTCGATGGCCTTGGCGATCTCGATCTTGCCGTCCTTGCCTTCCGGGGTGTAGTTCAGCTCAGCCAGCGCGGAGTGACCGGTACCGGCGTTGTTCCAGCCGTTGGAGCTCTCTTCAGCCACGCCATCCAGGCGCTCGACCATCTCCATGGACCAATCGGGCTGCAGCTCATTGAGCCAGACCCCGAGGGTCGAACTCATGATGCCGCCACCGATCAGCAGCACATCCACTTTCTTTGGCTCAGCCGCGTGCGCGGACGTGAGGCCTATCGACATCGCCAGCCCGATCAGGGCCGTGTTCACTTTCTTCAACATTCTGTAGTACCTACGATAGAACGCCATCCGCCGCCCCATCCTCGATCCTGCGAACTCAGTGCATTGCGAAACAGGCATTTCGCAGGTCCTGGATGAACGCATTCAAAAGAACTGGAGGGTGGGCACACAAGGCCGACGAGACTGGCTCGACCTCAGTTTTATATCGCTCCGGCGCTGACTTCTTGTCGTTTTTGGCTTCAGCTACTTGAGTGACACTTGTTTCTCAGGACACGTCACGGGACGCAAACCAACGGGCAATAACGCCCCACTCCTTTCACCGACACCGGACTGGGCTCGACGCACAACACTGACACCCGTCTACACGGGGCCAGCAGGACAAAGAAGGGTCGGGGTCAACCAAAGGAGGTAGACGAACACTGCCTGACATTGCATTCGGCGAGTTTGCCCAGACACTCCCGCACGCTTGCAAGGACCCGATCAGGCCACTTGAAGCAAAGCATAGGGGAGGTATTTCTGCACAAACGATGAACCGATTCAGCGCAAGAATATCATTACGGCATCAGCCTGTCTTGGCCGGAGCGGCTGCCCCGGCCCTCGGAAAAACCGCGACGCACTACGACACTCGCCACAATCAATGCGTCACAAAGACGCTGGCCGGCCGCTACGCCGCGGCACTGCACTGAGCCTTGGCGGTCAGCAATGGCACAGGCATCATGACCGGCTGCAAGACCTGCCAGACCATCGTCAAGGACAAGAAGAACAACCATGCACGAGACTTCCCTGCAAGACACTACCGCCCCCGAGGGCGTCTGTTTCGGCTGCGGCAGCAGCAACCACCACGGCCTGCACATCAAGAGCCACTGGCATGCAGACGGCGTGCACGTGGTCGCCGAGCACCTGCCCGATGCCAAGTACTGCGGCTGGCCGGACCTGGTCTACGGCGGCCTGATCGCCATGCTGGTGGACTGCCACTCCAACTGGACCGCCATGGCCTACCACTACCGCAACGAGCAACGGGAACCGGGCAGCCTGCCGCGCATCGATTGTGTCACCGGCAACCTGGGCATCAAGTTCATCAAGCCCACCCCCATGGGCGTGCCCCTGACCCTGCGGGCCAAGGTCGAGGGCGAAGTGGGGCGCAAGAGCCGGGTGATCTGTGAGGTGTATGCCGGCGATGTGCTTACCGCCATTGGCGATTCGGTGTTTGTCCGGGTCGATACCGGACAGTTGGCCGCCGCCGCTCATGGTCGTGAAAGCTGATCGGACAGCAGCCCCGCACCTGAGATTGGCAGGCGTGCCGAGCCACTCCTGCCCCTCCATAGCGCCATGACCGGCGAGGACTTCAGCGCTCACAGACAACGATTGCGGTCCTCCGGCACGCCCCTGTACTATTGAGAACGATTCACACTCACATCTCGGCAGGCAACGGTGCATTCATCTTCGAGCAACAAGCTGGGCTTCTTTTTCAGCGACCATCACCGTTGGCTGCTGCAGCATATTCACAGCCGCCTGGGCAACCGCGCCGACGCCGAAGACACCGCCGCCGACACCTTCTGCCAGTTGCTCGCGGCCGAGGTCGACCCGGACAGCATCGAGCAGCCACGGGCCTACTTGTCCACCATCGCCAGGCGATTGATGTTCGATCGACATCGCCGGCGCCAGCTGGAACAGGCCTATCTGCAACGCTTGTCTGCCCTGCCGGAACTGCTGGCACCCTCCCCCGAGGAACAGTTGCTGCTGGTCGAGGCGCTGGTGGCCATCGACCGGGCGCTGGACGGTTTGCCACTGATCGTCAAGACCGCGTTTCTCTACAGCCAGCTCGATGGCCTGAGCTACGTGGCCATCGCCCGCAAGCTGGAACTGTCCGAACGCACCGTCAGCCGCTACATGAAACAGGCCTTGCGCCAGTGCTACCTGAGTGAGCTGGCCCTGTGAGCCGGCAACCCCTGGACCCGCTGACCGAACAGGCCATCGACTGGATGGTGCGGCTGCGCGCCGGCGACCCGGACCCGCGCCTGGAGCAAGCCCTGGCCACCTGGCTGGCCAGTGACCCGGCCCACGCCCAGGCCTGGAATCACCTGCAAGAACGGCTTGGCACCTCATTCAATACCTTGCGTGCTCTCGACCGACGCCTGCCGGGGCAGGCTGGCGAAGCCCGACAACTGTTGCTCAGCCCCCACCGCTCACGGCGCCAACTGTTGCGCGGCCTGGCCGGACTCGGCCTGCTGGGCGGCGGCCTATGGCTGGGAGCCCAGACTCGTTATGGCGAAACCCTGCTGGCGGATGTCAGCACCGGCCGCGGCCAGCGTCGGGACGTCACCCTGGCCGACGGCAGCCGCCTGAGCCTGAACGCCGACAGCGCTGTGGACCTGCGCTTCGACGACCAGCAACGGCTGGTGATCCTGCGCCATGGCGAGTTGCTGATCCAGGTTGCCGCCGACCCGCGGCGGCCACTGCGAGTGCGCACCGCCCAGGGCCAGGTCCAGGCGTTGGGCACCCGTTTCCTGGTGAGCCAGGAAGCCGGCGCCACCCGGGTCGTCGTGCTGGAGCACTCGGTGCGGCTGCGCCTGCTGACGGGCGATGAACGCGACCTGCAACAGGGGCAGGCCGCCCTGCTGCACCCCGAACGTATCGAACTGCTGGAGCAGGATCAGCGCTATCGCGGCGACTGGCTCAACGGTCGCCTCAACGTACTGGATGACTCCCTGGAGCAGGTGATCGCCGCCCTGCGCCCTTACTGCCGGGGCTACGTGCGGGTAGCCCCGTCGGTCGGCCATCTACGGGTGCAGGGCGTGTTCCCTCTGGATCAGCCGGAACGGGCCCTCAGCGCCCTGGCGGAGACCCTGCCGATCAGGATCGATCGCTACAGCCCCTGGCTCACTCTGATCCGCCCGCGGAACCGAGAATGAATATTTTTTGAAAATCACTCTTATTTGTGTCCGGTTTTCATTTCTCATCCCACCTATCTCCTGACACGCCAACACAATCAGGAGAATTCCGTGCGCAACCCTTGGTTCCATGTCCTTCCCGCTGCCTTCGCCGTGGCTGCCCTGAACAGCCAGGCCCAGGAGCAGCTCCAGTCGTTCAACTTGCCGGCGGCCCCCCTGGCCGTGACGCTCAACGCCATCGCTGGCCAGAGCGGCGCCGTGCTGGCCCTGGAACCGGCGCTGGTGCAAGGCAAGCAAGCCCCAGCGGTGATTGGCCGGATGACCGCGCTGCAGGCCATGCACAGCGCGCTGGTTGGCAGCGGCCTGCAACTGAAGCTCACCGTCAGCGGCCACTACAGCGTCGAGCCGCTACCGGCCGACGGTGCCCCCGTGCAACTGGGCACGACCAGCATCATCGAGAGCGGGTTCGACACCACCACTGAAGGCTCCGGCTCCTACGCCGCACGTGCAGTGACCATCGGCAAGGGCACCCACAGCCTGCGGGAGATTCCCCAATCGATCACGGTCATGACCCGCAAGCAACTGGATGACCAGGGCCTGACCGATCTCAAGGCCGCGGCCAACCAGACCACCGGCCTGGTGGGCGTGCAAGGGGTGGGCAAAGGCATGATCCTCTCCTCCCGCGGCTTCCAGATCGACGACTGGCAATACGATGGCGTGCCGATCCCGCGCAACACCTATTCCCTGGGCAACTGGGCGACCCAGGACCTGATCTTCTTCGACCGCCTGGAAGTGCTGCGCGGTGCCTCGGGGCTGCTGCAGGGCACAGGCAGCCCGGGGGGCGCGATCAACCTGGTGCGCAAGCGCGGCCAGAACACCCCGACCGTGACCCTGACCGGCAAGGCCGGCTCGTGGGATCACTATGGCCTGCAACTGGACGCCGGCGGCCCACTGAATGCCGCCGGTACGGTCCGCGGGCGCGTGGTGGCCGATGAGGACCAGAGCGATTCGTTCATCGACAAGCAATGGAGCAAGACCCACTCACTGTACGGGTCCCTGGACTTCGATCTGAGCGACGACACCACCCTGGGCCTGGCTGCCAGCCGCTCCGAGGCCGAATCGCGGCCGATGCTCCGCGGCTTGCCGCGCTATGCCGACGGCAGCACGGTGAACCTGCCGCGCTCGACCTACAGCGGCGCGCGCTGGAACCACTCGCAGATCAACGTCACCACGCTGTACGCCGACCTGGAGCACCGCTTCAACCAGGATTGGACCTTCAAGGTCGGTGCCGTGCGCATGAGCGAAAGCAACGACTCGATCCAGCAACGCATCCAGACCACCCTTGAGGGCGTCAACCCCGACGGCAGCGGCTTGCAGTACGCCGACTGGGTCACCGACTTCGACAACACCAAGATCGGCCTCGACATGAACCTCACCGGGCGCTTCGAGGGCCTGTCCATGGAGCAGGAAATCACCCTGGGCGGCAACTACTCGAAACTGACCACTGACGACGTCTTCGCGCGCACCTTCAACAATGGCGGCAACATCTTCGCCATCGACCACGATCGGCCGAAGATCAGCTACGACAGCCTGCTCAATACTCCCGGCGGACGCGGCACCCACAGCCGCTACGATGTCCGCCAGAAAGGCCTGTATGGCAGTTGGCGGATCAAGCCCATGGATGACCTGACCCTGGTGCTGGGTTCCCGGGTCAGCTGGTATGACTACCGCTACGACGCTACCAACTACCAGGCCATCAGCCACAAGGGCACCGCGGACGATCCGTCCACCATGACCGACAGCGGCGAAGTCACGCCCTACGCCGGCATCGTCTACGACCTGAGCCGCGAATGGTCGGTGTATGCCAGCTACACCGATGTGTTCGAGCCGCAGACCGCACGCACCGCCAGCGGCTCGGTGCTGCAACCGGTGATTGGCAGCAACTATGAAGTCGGCCTCAAGGGCGAACTGCTCGAAGGCCGGGTCAACACCTCCCTGGCGCTGTTCCGCTACGACCAGAAGAACCGTGCCGTACAGGACACCGCCTCGGGCTACGCCTGTGACGGCTGGTACTGCTCCACCGCCTCGGGCAAGGTGCGCAGCCAGGGGCTGGAAGCCGAAGTCAGCGGCGAAGTGGTCGATCGTTTGCAGCTGTTCGCCGGCTACACCTACAACACCACCACCTTCCTTGAAGATCCGAAGGATCAGGGTCGAGTCTTCAGCCAATGGACTCCCAAGCACATGCTGCGGGTATGGAGCGACTATCGCCTCGACGGCGACTGGAGCCGGGTCAGTACCGGCCTGGGCTTCACCAGCCAGAGCCACACCCTGGGCTATGAACGCAGCTACAAGGTGCCGGGCTACACCGTCTGGAACGCCCGCATCGCCTATCAGTTGAACGACGAGGTAAGCCTGGCACTGAACGCCTACAACCTGTTCGACAAGCACTACTACATCTCTGGCTACAACCAGTTGGATGGCAACAACAACTTCGGCGATCCACGCAACTTCATGCTCAGCGTGAAGTACACACCGCAGTTCTGAATCGACCTTGTCGCAGCGCCCCCCTGCGGGCGCTGCAGACAGCGCCGGGCTTTTGTATGATCCGCCCTCGCCCCGCCCCTTCCTGAGGACGTTTCATTTGAGCATGGACATTCAAGACATCCAGCGCAGCCTGGCAAGACCCGCGCTAAAACTCGTCGCCGGCGGCTTTCGCCCCACCCAGGCCATGGATGAAAGCTGGCTGGGCCGAGTCTTTCTGTTTCGCGAAGACGAAGAGTTGCCGCGCAACGGCGCCGGTGAAACCCTGCTGCCCTTTGCCCAGCTCTATCTCCCTAGCCTGCCCTTTCACAGCCCGCTGCTGGAAGGCGTGCGGGTGCTGAGCGTGTTTGTCGCCAACCCCTTCCCCGAACCCTTGGAACCCATGGGCGAACGCTGGCTGATCCGCGAATACCGCGACGACGAGGTGCTGGTGCACAAGGAACTGGCGGCTCCCGGAGCCTTCCTCAAACCCCTGCCGATCAAAGCCGAAGCCGTGGCCGAGGACTTTCCGCTGTGGGACGGTGGCGGCATCCCCGATGAGGTGGAGCAGGCCATTCTCGACCTGGAACGCAGTGGCCGGATCGAGTGCTACTACGACCTGATCAGCCACTGCTATGAACACAAGCTGGGGGGCTATCCGTCCTACTGCCAATCGGGGATCGATGCCGGGGACGGTTTCGAGTTCGTGATGCAGATTGCCTCCGACGCCAAGATCGGACTCAACGTGGTGGACGGCGGCAAACTGATGTTCTGGAAGCATCGCGACACGGGGGAATGGGCGCTGTACTTCGACTTCTATTGAGACCCGCCGGTGAATAGCGATTTCATCCTGCAACGGATGAAAAGCCCGGGCGCCGGGTGCATCATGAGCGCTGTCATTTTTCGGGAGATCTTCATGCCCCTGCGTCCATTGCTCTTGCCCGCCGCCGCTCTGGCGCTGGGCCTGCTGGGTTCGGCCAGCGCCGTGGCCGATGATCGGTCGCAGTTGATCGAATCGATCAACGCCTACCGCAGCCAGCCGCAACGTTGCGCCAACCAGGCCTCCTCGGAGCTGCCGCCGCTGGCCAGCGATCCGCGCCTGATCCTGCCAGTGGACAACGTCGGTGACCTGCAACAGGCCCTGGCACGGGTGGCCTATCCCATGGTCAATGTGCAGGCCATCAGCCTCTCCGGCCCCCGGGACGCCCAGGCGGCGATGCAGGCGGTGCGCGAGAGCTTCTGCCAGGTGGTGCTGGACCCGCAGTTCGTCGATATCGGCGTCAATCGCCAGGCCAACCAGTGGCGCATCGTCCTCGCGCGACCGTTGCTGGCCGCCCGCCTCGGGGATTGGCAAGCCGAGGGCCAGCAATTGCTGGCACAGATCAACAGCGCCCGCAGCCAGCCCCGGCAATGCGGCGGCCAGAGCTTTGCCGCCAGCGCACCGCTGGCCTGGAATGCCACCCTGGGCAGCACCGCCGAAGCACACAGCCGGGCCATGGCCAACCAGAACTATTTCGATCACAAGGACCATGACGGCCGCACCCCGGGCGATCGCGCCGAACTGGCCGGGTTTGCCGGGCAACAAGTGGGCGAGAACATCGCCGCCGGCCAGGACAGCGTGCGCAAGGTGCTGGACGGCTGGCTGGCCAGCCCCGGGCACTGCGCCAACCTGATGAACCCGGCCTACCGCGAGCTGGGAGCGGCCTATGCGGTGGACCCGAAAAGCGATGCGGGCATCTACTGGACCGCGATGTTCGGCGCGCCTTGAGGCGCCGGCCTGTGGACCACAGCAGCCGGCAAGCCCTGGACAGGGTTCGAGCCCGGCCATGAACGCAAACGCCCCGAGCAACCGGGGCGTTTTTTTTCAGCCAGTGGTGACCTTACTGGTTGGTCGCCACCTGCCCTGCATCACCCTGGGTCACCAGTGCCTTGAGGGATGCGTCGAACTGCTTCAGCGCATTGACCTGCAGCTCGGTCTGCTGGTTGATCTGTGCGGCAATCTCCGGCGCCGCCTTGCCCCGGACCCAGACCGAAGGCAGCTCCTTGGCCTGGATGCCTTCGGCCTTGCCGATGTATTGCAGGTTGGCGTCATAGAACTTGGCGATGAACCGCGCCTCCACCTTGCTGTTGCCCTTGGTCACCAGCTGGTTGTAGGTGTCGAGCATGACCACCACATCGGGCCGGGCCTGGACCACGGCATCGAGGCTGTCATACAGAGTCACGCTGGCGAAGTGTTTCTGCAACGACGCCATCATCCAGTTGATCGCCCGTTGCGGGTCGGAACTGTCGACGAAAGCGGCGCTGATACGCGGATCAAGGCCGGCATTCTTCGCCCCATTGAGGGCCACCGAATGGTAGTGCTGCAGATACTGCAGGGTGTTGACGGTATTTTCGCTGTACAGCACCGCCGCCGATTGGGCGTGCTGCAGATTGGC
This sequence comes from Pseudomonas sp. JDS08PS003, assembly GCF_045013505.1. Taxonomy (NCBI): domain Bacteria; kingdom Pseudomonadati; phylum Pseudomonadota; class Gammaproteobacteria; order Pseudomonadales; family Pseudomonadaceae; genus Pseudomonas; species Pseudomonas sp. JDS08PS003. Next base: position 2,849,941 of record NZ_CP120724.1, on the reverse strand, counting down.
AGCACTGTCGGCGATGGGCAGGAAGTGACAGGACATGTCGTCGGCAGCGAAGGCTGTCGCAGAAGCACCGGTTCCCGCGATCAAGACAACCACAAGGGTCAATAGAGTCGAGATTCTCATCGGGTGTTTCCTTCTGCAGCCAGCACGGTGTAAGCGCCATCTTCCTCCTTTGCTGGAAAAACGGAACCTGCACTTTTTGATGATAACTATCGATTGCAGCAATGGTTGACAATAGGCACCGATGCGCCTCCAGAGGTGCAACCTCGATCACCCGCCACGACCGGCAAGACCCTCATTTTCTGGCATACAGCTGGCCATCGTCCCTATAGAATCAAGCCCCCTTTTTCTGCAAGACGAGTCCGGACCATGGATGCTCACTCGATACTGACCTACACCCTGGTGGCGGCGATCGCCATCGCCAGCCCCGGCCCTGCCACCCTGGTGGCACTGCACAACAGCGTGGCCTACGGCGCCAAGTCGACTATCTGGTCATCCCTGGGCAATATCAGCGGGCTGTTCTGCATGTCTGCCGCGGCCATGCTCGGCCTGGGGGCGCTGATCGCCAGTTCCGAGTGGATTTTCAATGCGGTGAAGATCGTCGGTGCCGGCTACCTGTTCTACCTCGGTGCCAAGCAGCTGTTCAGCAAGAGCCAACTGCTGAGCCAAGCCAGCGCAGACAGCACCAAGGTCGGCAAGCCGCCGCGCCTCAAGCTGTTCAAGTCGGCCTTTCTGACCGCCGCCACCAACCCCAAGGCGACGATCTTCTTCACCGCGCTGTTCCCGCAGTTCATCGACCAGCATGCCGCGCTGCTGCCGCAGTTCTTCATCCTGACCCTGATCTTCATGGCCCTGTCGCTGATCTCCCTCAGCGTCTATGCCGTGCTCGCTTCCCGGGCCAAGGGCGTACTGACCCGGCCGGCACTGTCCAAATGGGTCAATCGCGTGGTGGGTTCCACATTCATCTTCTTCGGCACCACCATCCTGGCGATGCGTCGGCAAACGGTCTGATCAAGCGTCTGACCTGCCTTGCGGGGAGTGTAGCGATCCTCAGCCCTTCTTTTTCTGCAAGGCCTTGAGCCGCGCACTGGCCCGCTGCACGGCGGCCATTTTTTCCGGGCGCTTCATGCGCTTCCATTTGCGGATGTCCTCCTTGGTCCGTCCGCAACTCACGCACAGGTCGCCGCTGAGCTGGCACAGGGCGATGCAGGGATTGTCGATTTCCTTGGCCATGGCTCAACCCCGTCCCGGACGCAGGCGCTTGAGGCGTTGCCCCCAGTCTCCGGCGCTGACCCTGCGGCACTGCTCCTCGCTGTCGAAGAACACATGGGCGGCCAATGAGTCCAGGCACACCTGGGCCTCGTTCAACGCCCGGGCCGTCAACTCGATCATCAGCGTGTCCTGGCCCGCGGCCAGAGCACGTTCCTTATGCACCAGGGTGTCGAAGACCCAGACCACCACCAGGCTGGCGGGAAAGGCCGCGTAATCCGCCTCGTGGGTCAGCCAGGCAAACCCCTCGATCTGCGCCTTGGCGCTTTCGCAAGCCTCGGTCAGGGTGACGGCCAGCAGACGCTCCATGGCGGCCTGTTGGCGTTTGTTCAATGGCATGACGACCCTCGAGAGGCAAAAAAGGCCGCACACGATACCTCAAGCTTTTCGCTCAGGGCGCATCTTTGCGTCTAGGCTTGAGCCCTCCTCCATACCTTCAAGGAAGAAAGGTCATGTCACGACCCTCACTCACGCTGCTCCTGGCCGCCATCCAGCTCGCCTGCGGCACCGCCATGGCCGCCACAGGCGCCCCGGAGGCGGATGCCATCTGGTTCAACGGCCCGATCATCACCCTCGACGACAAACACCCCAATGCCCAGGCCGTAGCGGTGAAGGACGGCAAGATCCTCGCCGTGGGCGAGCGCAAACAGATACTGCAGAACCAGGGCCCGACCACGCAGATGCTCGACCTCAAGGGCTCCACCCTGCTGCCGGGCTTTATCGACCCCCACGGCCATGTATCGATGGTGGGTTTCCAGGCCGCCAGCGCCAACCTGCTGCCACCGCCGGACGGTGCCAACAACACCATCCCCAAGCTTCAGGAAACCCTACGCAACTTTGAACAGCAGTCGCCGATCCCCAAGCAGTTCGGCGTGCTGTTCGGTTTTGGCTATGACGACTCCCAACTCCAGGAGCAGCGTCACCCGACCAAGGACGACCTGGACGCCGTGTCCAGGGACGTGCCCATTGCCATCGTCCACCAGTCCTCGCACCTGGGGGTGCTCAACAGCAAGGCCCTGGAACTGGCGAAGATCGACGCCTCGACCCCCAACCCGGAAGGCGGGGTGATCCGCCGGGTCGAGGGCAGCCAGGAGCCCAACGGCGTGCTGGAGGAAAACGCCTTCTTCAACGCCTTGATCAAGATCTTCCCCAAGCTCACTGCCGACCAGGCGGTGGACATGCTCAGCGCCGGACAACAGCTGTACATCAGCTATGGCTACACCACCCTGCAGGACGGCCGCTCCTCGCCGGACCAGGTCAGGACCGCGATCAAGGCCGCCGGCGACGGCAAGCTGCTGGCGGATATCGTTTCCTACCCCGACATCCTCACCCCGGGCACCAAGGAACTGCTGGTCGCGCCCTGGTATCACCCGAGCAACCAGCCGGTGAGCTACGACCGGCACTTTCGCATCGGCGGGGTCAAGCTGACCCTGGACGGCTCGCCCCAGGGCAAGACCGCCTGGCTCAGCCAACCCTACTTCAAGCCGCCCCAAGGCCAGGATGCCAGCTATGCCGGCTACGGCGTGGTCAAGGACGACCAGGCACTGGCCATTTACAAGGAGGCCCTGGCCAATCGCTGGCAAATCCTCTCCCATACCAACGGCGACCGGGCCATCGACCAGTTACTGACCTCGATGCGCGCCGCAGAAAAAGCCTACCCCGGGGTCGATGTACGTCCGGTGATGATCCATGGCCAGACCCTGCGCCAGGATCAGGTGGCCGAGCTCAAGCAGTTGAAGATCTTCCCCTCGCTGTTCCCCATGCACACCTACTACTGGGGCGACTGGCACCGCCAATCGGTGCTGGGCCCGCAGCGTGCAGAAAACATCTCACCCACTCAATGGGTGCTCAAGGCCGGTCTGAAGTTCACCACCCACCACGATGCCCCGGTGGCGCTGCCGGACTCCATGCGGGTGCTGGCGGCCACGGTCAATCGCACCACGCGCAGCGACTATGTGCTGGGGCCGGATCAGCGAGTGACGCCTCTGCAAGCGCTCAAGGCCATGACCCTGTGGTCGGCGTACCAGCACTTCGAGGAGGACCGCAAAGGCTCCATCACCCCCGGCAAACTGGCGGACTTCGCCGTGCTCTCGGCCAACCCGCTGACCGAAGCGCCGGAAACCCTGAGCGAAATCAAGGTGCTGAAGACGGTCAAGGAAGGCCGGGTGATCTATGAGCGGCCGGCCAAGGTGGCGCTATTGCCGCCGCCGCTGGGCATGCATGGCGATCCGTCGCTGCCGGTGCCCCAGGGCATCAAGGCGGTCGCCCAGGGTGATGGCGACCTTGGACCGGCACTGGATGTGATCTACGACCAGCTGGCACCCGCGCAGCCTTGAAGCCACTGCGAGACGGCCCCTTGTAGGCACACGCGTGCTCGAGGAGCTGCGCGTGCCGGTTGAATGCACTGCTCTCGGGTTCATCGCGAGCAAGCTCGCTCCTACAGGAGCTTGCTGCCCAGGGCGCTGGACAGGACTTCGTCGTGTCCATAGATATCCGGCGCATAGAGCAGCTGCCCATGGCTGTCGGCCTGCACCGTCCAGTAGCTGAGCAGGATCGGCACCGGCCTGGCCAGGCGGAATTCATGGGTCAGGCCGGTGGCCAGCAAGTCGTTGGTGCGCAACCGCTCCGCCGGGCTCAGCAACCAGTCCCGCAGTTGCAGCGCCTGTTCGACTCGCACGCAGCCGGAACTGAAGGCGCGAGGCCCCTTGCTGAACAGCGCCTGGCTCGGCGTGTCGTGCAGGTACACGGAGAACGGATTGGGAAAGCGGATGGCGATGCGCCCCAAGGGGTTGCGCGGGCCCGCCCCCTGGCGCAGGAGGATATTGCCCGGGCGCTCCCAGTCGACGTCCTCGGGCGCCAGGGGCTGGCCATTGGCATCCAGCACCTGCAGGTTCTGCCGATTGAGGAAGCCCTGATCACGGCGGATTTCCGGCAGTTTGTCTTCCTTGAGAATGGTCGGCGGCACGGTCCAGGTGGGGTTCAGGGTCAGGCGCGTGACCTGGGACTTCAACAACGGCGTCTGGCGCTCGGCACGCCCGACCTGGGTGCGGGTCTGCCACACCACCGCATCGTCCTGATAGAAGGTCAGTTGCGCGGCCGCGACGTTCACCAACACGATGTTGGGTTCAAAATCCTGGGCCAGCCAGCGCAGGCGCTCGAGGTTGATGCGCAGTTGCTCGCGGCGCTGGGCCGGACTGATGTTCAGCTCCTTGAGGGTGCCCGCGCCAATCACGCCATCAGCCTGCAGGGAATGACTGAGCTGGAAATTTTTCACCGCGCTCACCAGGTCACTGCTGTAGGTATTATCGGCACTGACCTCGGGGTTTGGCAGAAAGCCGCCCAGGTACAGGCGCTGGGCCAGCTCCGGAACTCGCTTGTCCTGCATGTCCGGACGCAGCAGCGGGCCACCGGCCACCGCCTGCCAACTGGGTAATGGCTGCTGGCGTTCCCGGACATACACCTGGCGCAGGTTGCGGTATTGCTCAAGGCTCGGACGGGCCTGATCGAAGGCGCCGGCGAGGTTTTCCAGCCCGGGGACGGCCATCGCCAGCAACGCCGCCTGGCGATCGTCCGCCAGCGGCTGGGCCCGCCACAAGGGCTCGAACCGGTTCTGTGACAAGCGACCGTAATGCAGGTCCTGCAGGGCTTGCAGGTACTGATGACTGATCGCGATATCGGTACACAGCCCATCCCCTGCGGTGCTGCTCACCGGCAGCCGGTAGCGCCCCGGGTCCAGGCCGTCATCGATCACTTGGGCCAACTGCGCCTGCAGGCCGGCCAGCCGGTGCTCGGCAGACCACACTGGCTGTTCGCCGGTCTGGCGGTAGAACGCCTGCAACAGCAGTTGCGCGGAAGCATCCAGGCGCGGACTCAGTGCCGGGCAAGCCACCGCCAACTGGGTCAGCGTCAGTTGCATCGGACTGGCCGTCGCCAGCGCAGGGTCCTCGGCCAGCGCGACCAATGGCGCAGCGAGCAGGCACAGGCTCAAGTAACATGCGGTTTTTTTGAACAACTGCTTTACTCCAATCCGTGGCCTTCAGTGCGTTGGCCAACCGTTACGGCAGATGGGGAACAATCAGGCCTGGGATCTAAACATATAGACCAGACTGCCGGGGGAACGACAGGACGTCAGGAGCCAAAGTGATCATGGGGACGCTTTATACATGTTGAACTTCTTGTGCCGACTCTGCCTGGCGACTATCGCTCTGGGCGCCCTTTGCAGTCCTTCCTTCGCCGCCAGCAAACCCGCCCCCGCGCTGTACAGCAGCCTCGCTCACGCCGCACCGGAACTCAATCCCCAAGCCTTGAAAAGTGCCCTGAATGCGATGCAATGCGCGGTCAACAGTGGCGCCCGGCAAGCCCGGCACCTGGCGGTGATCGACTACTCGCAACCGTCCACCGCCCGGCGCCTGTGGATCTTCGACCTGCGCAGCAAAAAACTGGTCCTGCGGGATCTGGTGGCCCACGGACAGAAGTCCGGGGAAAACTTCGCCACCCAGTTCTCCAATCGCCTGGGCAGCTATCAATCCAGCCTGGGCCTGTTCCGCACCCAGGAAAGCTACGAGGGCAGCCACGGCTACTCCTTGCGCATGGACGGCCTGGAGCCCGGCTTCAATGACCGGGCCCGGGACCGGGATATCGTGATCCATGCCGCCGACTACGTGAATCCCTTGTGGAGCCAGCGCCAGGGCCGCATCGGCCGCAGCCAGGGCTGCCCGGCGGTGCGTCCCCAGGTAGCGCGCCAGGTGATAGACAAGCTCAAGGATGGCCAGTTCATGTTTTCCTGGTATCCGGACCAACGCTGGCTCAAGTCCTCGGCCTACCTCAACTGCCAGCCGCGGCAAGTGGCAAGCATCCTCGGCAGCAATGGTGGCTGAGGGCTCAGGATCACCCAGGTGCAATGTCGAGCAGCGGGCGCGCCCCTAACCGGGTTAGACTCGCCGTTCGTCTCCTGACCACCTGAAGCCGCCCCATGACGCCACCCGCAATCGATCTATTCCCTGACTTCATCCCGGCCCCCGACGCCCTGTTCCATCACCTCAAGGACAGTGTGCTCTGGGATGAACGCATGCGCGCGCGCAAGACCGCCAGCTTCGGCGCGCCCTACGACTACTCGCAGATCACCTACCCGGCGGTGCCGATGCCCGAGGCCCTGGAACAACTGTGCGAGCCCATCGAGCAACGGCTGGGGTTTCGTCCCAACAACTGCCTGCTCAACTTCTATCCGGACGGTCAGTCCTCCATGGGTTTCCACTCCGATGCCAACGAGCAACTGGTGGAAGGCACCGGGGTGGTGATCGTCTCCCTGGGCCATCCGCGATCCATGGTCTTTCGTCATAAGGAAACCGGCGTCACCTTCGACTACAGCCTGGCCAGCGGCTCGCTGTTGCACATGTCGGACGAGTTGCAAAAGCACTGGCTGCACGCGATTCCAAAAGCTGCGGACGCCGGCGAAAGAATCAGCCTGTCGTTTCGACTGCTCAAGGTGCAATAGTGCTGGACGCGGTCAGGATCGACCCTTGACTCGCGTCCCGCCCCATCGACAATGCCCCCCTTGTGCTAATCGCTCTCCAAGAGGCCCCATGCAGTTGCTTCCCTGGTCCTACCCGTGCCCCGAAGGTTTTACCCTGCGCGGCCTGCGCTCCGAACCCTCGGGCAAACCGCTGCTGCACTTTCTCCACGGCAACGGTTTCTGCTCCATGGCCTATCGCCCCCTGCTGGTGTTGCTGGCCGACTCGTTCGACCTGTGGCTCAGCGACGTCCAGGGCCATGGCGACAGCGATCATGGCGGCCCGTTCCTGGGTTGGAACCGCACCGCGGAGCTGGCAGCCGAGGCCTTCGAGGCCGGGCTCAAGGCCTACGGTGACGTGCCCCGCTACGCCGTAGGCCACAGCTTTGGCGGCGTGCTCACCAGCCTGATCGTCGCCGAACGACCCCAGTTGTTTCGCAAGGCGGTGATGCTCGACCCGGTGATCTTCAGCCCGTCGATGATCAGCTCACTGAGGCTGCTCTCGGCCCTGGGCCTCAACCGTCGCCATACCCTGGCACGCAAAGCCGCTGCCCGCCGCCAGCATTGGCCGGACCGCGCATCGGCCAAGGCCGCCCTGGCCAATCGAGGCATCTTCAAGGGGTGGAGCGACGAGGCCCTGAGCGCCTACGTCGAGCACGGTCTGAAAGACGACGGCCAAGGCGTGGCGCTCAAATGCTCCCCGGAACGCGAGGTGGACATCTTCAGCACCTTCCCGCGGCGCCTGTGGCGATCCCTGCGCCGGGTGCAGACCCCGAGCCTGGTGATCCACGGCCGCGACAGCTACCCCTACGTGGCCCGGTCGATCAAGCGCTGGACGGCCATCAACCAGCATCTGAGCAGCCAGGTGATCGACGGCCAGCATTGCTTCATGCAGGTGGACCCTGCAGCCAGCGCACGCGCTATCCAGGGTTTTCTCCAGAACGAAAGCCACTGAAACCCGGGTTCCTGCCGACCCGGTGACATGTCATCGTGCTATCATCGCCCGGTTTTCCAGACCGGGCCGTGCATCCCGTCACCTCTGGAAACCCTGGATAAGGCGCCGCCCAGACGCGCCTGCCACCCGCCTTGTGTGCAAAAGACCGTCGGCGCCCTGGAGCCCTGCTCCACTGTGCGCCGCACCGATGCAAACCGCGATGCCTGTCGCCGGTTGTACTTTTTGCCGCCACAAGGAACACAGTCATGCTCTTGAGAACGATGAACATTTCCCGCCGCGCAGGGTTCAGCTTTGCCCTGATCGCCCTGCTGGCACTGGGTCTGGGAGGCTTCTCCCTGCTGGAAATGCAACGCATGAACCAGCAATCCCTTGAGGTCGACCAGAACTGGCAGCCTTCGATCGTTGCCGCCAACGCCGTAGCCCTGACCAGCACCCAGATCCGTACCCTGACCCTGCGCATGCTGGTGGTACGTGATAGCAACGCCATCCAGGCGTTGCTATCGCGTATCACCGAGCTCGACGAACAACTCGACGCGCAACAGAAAGTCTATGAACAGCTGATCAACGTGGAGCAGGAACAGGCGGCCTACGAGCGTTTTGTCAGTGCCAAGGCGCTGTACATCAAGGACCAGCACCGGGTTGTCGAACTGATGCGCCAGGGTCACAAGGAAGCGGCGATCGACATCGTCGACGGCGGCCCGTTCCTGGCCAATGCCGACACCATGCTCAAAGAGCTGCTGACCATCATCGACGTCAACACCCGGGGTGGCATTGCCGCTGCGGCGCAAAGCAACCAGGTGTTCCAGGGCGCCGTGGGCATGGTCCTGCTGATCATGCTGATCGTGGTGGCCCTGACTATCGCCCTGGCCCTGCTGCTGACCCGCAGCATCGTGCGTCCCCTGGGCCAGGCCGTGGCCGTGGCGGAAACCATCGCCAGCGGCGACCTCGGCCAAAGCATCCAGGTCAGCGGCAAGGACGAACCGGCGCGCCTGCTGCAGGCCCTGCAAACCATGCAGGCCAGCCTGCGGGGCACCCTGCAGCGGATCGCCGACTCCTCCAACCAGCTGGCCTCCGCCGCCGAGGAACTGCATGCGGTCACCGAACACTCCAGCCAGACCCTGCACCAGCAAAGCAATGAAGTGGAACAGGCCGCCACGGCAGTCAACGAGATGACGGCCGCCGTGGAAGAAGTGGCGCGCAATGCGGTGAGCACCTCCGAAGCCTCCCAGGAAACCGACCGCACCGCCCATCACGGCCGCGAACAGGTGCAGCACACCGTGGACTCCATCGGCCAACTGGCGGCAGACGTGACCCAGACCTGCGAACGGGTCGAACACCTGGCAGTGGACGTGCGCAATATCGGCCAAGTGCTGGAAGTGATCCGCTCGATTGCCGAGCAGACCAACCTGCTGGCCCTGAACGCGGCCATCGAAGCGGCCCGGGCCGGGGATGCCGGACGGGGGTTTGCCGTGGTCGCCGACGAGGTGCGGGCCCTGGCCCATCGCACCCAGCAGTCGACCCAGGAAATCGAAAGCATGATCAACACCATCGAGGAAGGCACCGAGGGTGCCGTCAGCGCCATGCGCACCAGCAACGAGCGGGCGCACCTGACCCTGGAAGCCGCCCGCGCCTCGGGGCTGGCCCTGGACCAGATCACCCAGGCCATCACCGCGATCAACGAACGCAACCTGGTGATCGCCAGCGCCAGCGAGGAGCAGGCCCAGGTGGCTCGGGAAGTGGACCGCAACCTGATCAACATCCGCGACCTGTCGACCCAGACCTCGGCCGGGGCCAACCAGAGCAACGCCGCCAGTCAGGAACTGTCGCGGCTGGCGGTGGACCTGAACGGGCTGGTGACCCAGTTCAAGCTCTAAAAAAAGCAGCGGCAAGCTTCAAGTTCAAAGCTTGGAACTTGCGGCTTGCGGTTTGCGGCTTTAGAACGCGTAACGGCTAATCACTTGCCGGACCTTGGCCAACGCCTCGGGCAAATCGGCCAGGTCCACCGAACCCAGGGCCAGGCGAATGGCGTGGGGCACCGGCCCGGCGCAGACAAAGGGCTCGGCGGTGGACACCGAGACGTTCTCGCGCAGCAACGCCATGGCCACCTGATCGGCGCGCACTTCCTCGGGCAAAGGCAGCCAGAGGAAGTACGAGTTGGGGTGGCCGATATGCTCCAGTCCTGCCAACAGTTCCCGAGCCAGACGCTGACGGGCCTGGGCGTCCTGACGTTTTTCCTGCTCCAGGCGCGCCACGGTGCCGTCCTCGATCCAGGCACAAGCCATGGCGGTCATCACCCCGGGGGTGTTCCAGGTGGTGGCGCGGATCGCGCGTTCGAGCAAGGGCGCCCGGTCTGCGGCGGCCACCACGTAGCCGACCCGTAGCCCGGCGGCCACGCTCTTGGAAAACCCCGAGATATAGACCGTGCTTTCCGGAGCCAGGGCCGCCAGCGGCGGCGGTGGATCGTCCGCCAGATAGGCGTAGGCCGCGTCCTCGATGATCAGCAACCCATGCTGACGGGCCAGGGCCACCAGACGCTGGCGCCAGGCCAGATCAAGCACCCAGCCCATGGGGTTGTGCAAGGTCGGCATGGCGTACACCGCCCTCACCCGCCGGCGCTGGCACAAGCGCTCTAAGGCATCGAGGTCCGGGCCTTCTGCCGTCAATGGGATGGCCAGCAACTCCAGTCCATGGGCATCCGCCACCACCTTGAACCCCGGGTAGGTCAGGGCATCGGTGGCCACCACGTCGCCGGGCTTGAGCAGGGCCATGACCGTGGTCGCCAGGCCGTGCTGGGCACCGCTGACGATCAGCACCTGTTCGCCCTTGACCGCCAGCCCGCGACCCGCCAGGTGCTGCGCCACCGTGGCCCGCTCATGGCTGCGGCCGGCGTGGGGCTGATAACGCAGCAGGGCCTCCAGGTCCCCGCAGGACGCCAGCTGACGCAAGGCTGCGCGCAGCAACTCTGCCTGCCCGGGCAAGGACGGGTAGTTGAAGTTCAGGTCCAGGGTTCCGGCCGCCGTGGCCTGCTGATCCACGCCCTGCCCGGGCGGTAGAGCGGTTTCCCGGACAAAGGTGCCACGCCCGGTTTCGCCGCTGATCAAGCCCATGGCTTCCAGCTCGGCATACACCCGCGAGGCGGTCACCAGCGCCAGCCCTTCGCTGGCCGCCAGCTCTCGATGAGTGGGCAGGCGCGTGCCTGGGGCCAGCACACCGCGACGGATATCGGCGGCAAAGACATCGACTAACTGCTTGTAGCGGGCGCGGGCCATTGACGCTGTATCCATGACAATTTTTTGATTGTGCTGATTTTCAATCCTAGGATGAGCTGGACGCAAGCCCCAGCCCGGGCCTGCCCCTGCCAACCGTAGTGAGCACTTGTTGAATGGAACGCACATCGCACCTGCAATCCCCGCCGCTGGAAAAAACCGCCGGCGGCTGGCTGAACGGCTTTATCGGGGTGCTGATCTTCAGCGGCTCGCTACCGGCGACCCGGGTCGCGGTGCTGGAGTTCGATCCGCTGTTCCTCACCGTTGCCCGCGCCACCATCGCCGCGGTCCTGGCCCTGTGCATCCTGCTGCTGTTCAAGGAGCGACGTCCGAGCAGGCAGCAATTGCTGCCCCTGACCATCGTCGCCCTGGGCGTGGTGCTGGGCTTTCCCTTGCTGACCGCCCTGGCCCTGCAGTACGTGACTTCGGCTCACTCCATCGTGTTTCTCGGCCTGCTGCCCCTGGCCACCGCGGTATTCGGCGTATTGCGCGGCGGTGAGCGACCGCGTCCGGTGTTCTGGCTGTTCTCGGTGCTGGGCAGCCTGCTGGTGGTGGGCTATGCCCTGTCCCAGGGTCTGTCGGCGTCGCCCAAGGGCGATCTGCTCATGCTCCTGGCGGTGCTGGTGTGCGGCCTGGGTTACGCCGAGGGCGCCCAACTGTCCCGAACCCTGGGGGGCTGGCAGGTGATCTCCTGGGCCCTGGTGCTGTCGTTGCCGGTCATGGCGCTCCTGACCCTGTTCAGCGCCCCGCCATCCTTCAACGGCATCAGCCTGCCCGCCTGGTTCAGCCTGGGTTATGTCTCTTTGTTCAGCATGTTCATCGGTTTTGTCTTCTGGTACCGCGGGCTGGCCCAGGGCGGGATCGCCGCCGTCGGCCAACTGCAGTTATTGCAGCCGTTCTTCGGCCTGGCCCTGGCCGCCGGCCTGCTGCATGAACAGGTCAGCCTGGGCATGCTCGGGGTCACAGTGGCGGTGATCCTGTGCGTGGCCGGGGCGAAGAAGTTTTCCAGATAGAAGCCAGGTATCAGTGGCAGTGGCTGAGCTGCCCTGCCACTGATGGCGAAGGGAAATGAAACCGGAGCCGCGAACGGCCCCGTTTATGTCGGAGAGATAGTGGCAAGCGCACCGATAGCGATGGTCAAGGCTAAAAATCCAAACAAGAAAAACGCCATCTTAGTCATCAGGCCTCCTGAACATTAGGTTTGCGGTGCAGCGGACCAGGTCTCCAGCCAGGAGACCAAGTGGGCGCGCCATTTTCGAACCTTGGCTGTTCTGATAACAGATGCAGATGAGCGAGAAAAATACGGATCAGAGCCTGCGTTCCCGTCGCGCAACACTCAGGCTTGAGCCTGTAACAGCCACTATCGACGGGCCAGTTTGTAGCGCACACAGTCGTCGTAAAAGCTTTTGCGCAAGGCTTCGGGCCTGATCCGCGATGAGCTGTCGTAGGTCTGTTCGGTGATCCCCAGGGCCAGCATGCGCATCCAGCCCTTGCTGAACTTGTAGGCCTGGATCTTCTGCCGCGCCGCGTACAGCGACACCCCGGACAACTTCAGCTCCTGAGCCCTGGCGGCGGTACCCGCGCCCCAGCTGCAGACATAACGGTCATTGGCCTGCAGCTTCCCGGCCTGGGCCATCCCGGCCCCGCCCAGCAGGGCGCAGGAAGTCAGCATTATCAACACATGGCGCATTTATCGGTCACCTAACCACCTGAAAATAAAGTGATTTTGCCGATACCTCGGCCAGTGCGGGGCCAGCAGATTGCCTTATCGATCAAGGCAAAGTGCCTGCCACTGCTGGCCAGTCATGCGGGACAGGCGCACCGCACTATGCCAGCGGCCCGCCGCTGGGGGGCGCACGCCCGGCTTCGGCCAGCAGCCACTGGCGCAACAGCGCGACATTGGGTCGCTCCAGGGCCGCTGCCGGATAGACCAGATAGTAAGCCAGATCACTGGCCACACCCTGGGCAAGCGGCGCCAGCAGGCAGCCCTCGGCCAGTTCCCGGCGCACCAGCGAGCGGCGCACCAGGGCAACCCCCAGACCCGCCTTGGCAGCTTCTATGGCGCCATTGCTGTCGACGAACACCCGGCCCCGGCTGCCGTCGATCTGCCCGGCCCCGGCCGCCGCCAGCCACAGCGGCCAGTCGTGACGATGCTCATCGTGCAACAACGGCAGCCCTGCCAGCTCGGCGACCGTCAGGCCGGCGTCCTGCCCCAGCAGCTGCGGGCTGCACACCGGGGTCAACTGGTCATCAAGCAAGCGTTCGCTGAGCAGCCCCTCATAGCGGCCAAAGCCGTGGCGCACCGCCAGATCGACGCCATCGCGGGCCAGGTCCACCTGGCGGTTGCAGGCGCTGATCCGTACATCCACCCCAGGTGCCTGCGCTTCGAATCCCGAGAGCCGCGGCACCAGCCACTGTGTAGCGAAACTCGGCGTGCAACTGAGCACCAGTACCTCCAGACGCCCACGCCCGACTATCTGCGCCGTGGCCTCGCGCATCATCCGAAAGGCCGTGCGCAAGGTCGCGAAGTACTCCTCACCGGCCGCGGTCAGGATCAAGCGCCGGGGGCGGCGCAAAAACAGCGCGAGCCCCAGCACCGCCTCCAGTTCCTTGACCTGCAAGCTGACAGCCCCCGGGGTGACATTCAGCTCCCTGGCCGCCAGGGTCACGCTCAGATGACGCGCTGTGGCTTCAAATGCGCGCAGTGCCGCAAGGGGCGGCAAGGCCATGCTCATGATTTAGCCCTCCTCAACCATGGAGCGAAAAACGCTCGTTTGTCCGCGGTCGCAACTCGCAGAATAATTCGACACGGCAGTCATTCAAATAGCCACGGCGTCCGTGCATCGACGAGCAGGACTCAATCATTGAAACACGCGGGAGTAAGCGGCATGACCAGGCAAAAAGTCATGGGAGTGATGGAATGGGGGCAATTGCTGATGCTATCGATCCTCTGGGGTGGCTCGTTCTTTTTTGTCGCGATTGCCGTCAAGGAGCTGCCGCCACTGACCATCGTCATGCTGCGGGTGAGCCTGGCCGCCCTCGCCCTGCTGACGCTGATCCGTATCCTCGGCCTGTCACTGCCCCGGGACCGACGAGTGTGGCTGGCGTTCTTCGGCATGGGGCTGCTCAACAACCTGCTGCCCTTTTGCCTGATTGTCTGGGGCCAGACCCATATCGCCAGCAGCCTGGCCGCCATTCTCAATGCCACCACGCCCCTGTTCGCGGTACTGGTGGCCCACGCCCTGACCACCGATGAAAAAATCAGCGGCAACAAACTGGCAGGGGTACTGGTCGGCTTTGTCGGGGTGGCGATGATGATCGGCCCCGACGCCCTGGCGGGCCTCGGGGATCATCTCGGGGCACAGTTGGCGGTACTGGGTGCAGCACTGTCCTATGCCTTTGCCGGAGTCTTCGGCCGGCGCTTCAAGGCCATGGGCGTCGCCCCACTGCTCAGCGCCAGCGGTCAGATCTGCGCCTCCAGCCTGCTGCTGATCCCCCTGGCGCTGCTGCTGGAGCGGCCCTGGAACCTGCCACTGCCGAGCCTGGCCACCTGGGGCGCGCTACTGGGAATCGCCCTGTTGTCCACCGCACTGGCCTATGTGCTGTTCTTTCGGATTCTCTCCAGCGCCGGCGCCACCAACTTGATGCTGGTGACCTTCCTGATTCCCATCAGCGCCATTGTCCTGGGCTGCCTGGTGCTGGGCGAGCAGTTGCACACCAGGCACCTGCTGGGCATGGGCATGATCGCCCTGGGCCTGGCAGCCATCGACGGCCGGCTGCTCAGGCGCTTCAGGGCACGCAAGCAGGCACCGTTGGACAGCGACAGTTTTCTCGGCAAGGACATTTGATAGCGGCCGGTATTCCGGCGAGGAATGCACGGATAAAAATCGCGCATTTTATTTATCGCCCGGGATCTCTTAGCGTGTGCACTCCCCTCCTGGAGATCCCACCGTGACCGCCTCCCCCCGCCCTCGCTTGTACGTCGATGCCCAGTTCACCAGCCCCTACGCCCTGTCAGTGTTCGTGGTGTTGCGGGAAAAGGGCATCGACTTCGAACTCATCCCCCTTGACCTCGATGCCTGTGAAAATCGCGCCCCGGACTATGCCCGGCTGTCCCAGACCCAGCGGGTGCCGACCCTGGTACATGACGGCTTTGCCCTGTCCGAATCCTCGGCCATTGCTGAATACCTGGAGGAGCTGTTCCCCCAGATACCCGTCTATCCCCACGACCGACAACAGCGAGCCAAGGCCCGTCAGGTCCAGGCCTGGCTGCGCAGTGATTTGCTGCCGATCCGCCAGGAGCGCTCGACCCTGGTGGTGTTCTATGGCTGCAAGGGCGAGCCCCTGTCGCCGTCCGCCGAAGCGGCGGTGGGCAAGCTGATCGATGCCGCGCAAGGGCTGTTGGCCGATGGCCGTGAATGTCTGTTCGGCCAATGGTCGATTGCCGATGTCGATCTGGCACTGATGCTCAACCGCCTGATCCTCAACGGTGACCCGATGCCCGCGAACCTGATGGAATATGCCCGGCGCCAATGGCAACGGCCGGCGGTCCAGGAGTGGCTGCAGTTGCAGCGGCCGGCGCAGTGACGTTCATTCCGGCTGACGCAGATAGGCAAACATGTGCTGGGCATAATCGGCCTTGCCCAAGGGCACGCCGTGATGCCGCAGGATGTTGTAGGCCGTGACCAGATGAAAATAGAACTGCGGCGTCGCCCAGTTGCGCGCGAATTCCTCGCCGGTCATATCGAAGGCGATGCCAGTGTGCAGCTCGATGGCCACGGCCCGTTGTCCGCTGCTGTCGATCAACTCACGATCCACTGCCGCCAGAAACGCCAGGGTGTCTTCGATCAGCGCCTTGGCCTCGGCCATGGTGGCCGGTGCCTGCAGCACGGTCACCGGTTGTCCGCCAAGGCGCTGCACCGCTTCCCGGGCCTGGGTGCAGGCGAAACGCACCTGGGCCGCCAGGTGATGCATGTCCGGGGCCAAGCGCGATTCCAGCAGGACCTGAGGATCGAAACCCAGCTCCCGAGCACGTTCCTCGCCCTTGGCCAGCAGGCCGCTCAGCGCCCGCAGCATCTGGGCGAAACAGGGAACGGTGATGGTGTAGATCGACATGCAGCTTCCTCGCAGAGTAATGGGCCCCCAACGGCACCCCTGGCAAAACCGACTGAATCCTAGCAGATCGCCGCCCCGCCTCCGGGGCCGGACAACGCCAGAAAAGTACCCGTGCGCCGATCCGGCTGGTATGGTGCGCCCCTTGGAAATACACCGCCCGACCCTGAGGAACCTGACCTTGAGCAGTGAAGCAAAAATGACCGGTGACCTGTTCGAAGTCGACAAGCGCCTGGCCCTCAAGCCCATCGTCGACTTCAACAGTTACCTGCGCGCCGCCTTCGCCGACGGCCCCTGCACCTGTGGCCGCTGCGTCGCCAGCCAGGGTGACGAAACCGGCTACGCGTACCAGCACAGCTTCAACTTCGCCGGCCGGATCGCCCACCGCCGCTTCGCCTCCACCGCTGGCAGCGACGTGCTGCTAGCCCTGAAGAAGGCCTGGCTGTCCTACACCAAGGCCGAGCTGCAAACCAGCGGCAACCTGGACCTGGCGACCGTGAAGGAATTGGTCGAGCCCGAGCTGCACAAACTGCTGGTGCCGCTGTTCGTGGCCAGCGGCTTGACCCGTGGCGTGGATGGCCAGTTGCAGATTCAGGCGCAAGTGGCCGCCTGAGCCTCGCGCCTTTGCGCTGATCGTCCACCACCGCCCTTGCGGCGATGGCGGACGTTACCCGTAAAACGCTCAGCACCTGGCTGCCAAGGGCTCATGGGCAAGGACGGTTCAAGCCCTCTGAACCCCCTGCCCCGTTCGCCCCTGTTCCGTGCGGCTAACCCGGCGAATCCGCAGTATCGAGCGCCACCCGGCGCGGCCGACAAATGCGCAACGTACTGGCCAGGGTTCCAAACTGGGGACAGGCACTCCAGTCCTGAATGCTGCCAATCACATAGACCCGCGCCTTGGCACGGGTCAGCGCAACATTCAGCAAGTTGGGTTTCGACGATGCCCAGTGGCGACTGCCACCGCCTGCATCTCCTGGCGCAGACCCCAGGACAATCAGCACGATGTCCGCTTCCTTGCCCTGGAACCGATGCACGGTTCCCCAATCCACTGGCCAGTCTTTCTTGCTCATGTGAGCGCGTTTGAAGACGCTGCCACACTCTTGGGCGACTTTCCTGAAGGGCGAAATGACGAACACGCTGGCCAGCTTGCCATCGTCGTTGGTGGGCCAGTTGGCGCGCATCTTGAGCAGCACGGCCTCGAGAAAGTCCATTTCCTCGGCGACCACTTGCCCATCACTCGAGCTGCCCTGCACATCCAGCCAGGCACTGTCGCCCAACAGGCAATTGATCGATGCAGGATGTGTATTGGCCTGCACCATCTGCCCGGCGTAGGCGATATCGTTGGCGACCTTGAACATCGGATCGATACAGCGTCGGTGGGCCCGCAGGGGCAAGCCCGTCCAAACGGCTGTCTCCTGAGAATCGGGGCGACCGATCCAGGCGCCAAGGGCCATGGTTTGATCCGCCAGGGTCTGGGCCGACTCGGTGGCAGGCGACCACTTTACGTCCACCCCATGACGCCGACGCAGCTCGGCGACAATGGCACCGGGCACCGTCATGACCGGTTCGATTTGCAGCGGATCACCAATGATGACCGCGCGTTGA
Organism: Pseudomonas sp. JDS08PS003; assembly: GCF_045013505.1. NCBI lineage: Bacteria > Pseudomonadati > Pseudomonadota > Gammaproteobacteria > Pseudomonadales > Pseudomonadaceae > Pseudomonas > Pseudomonas sp. JDS08PS003. Next base: position 2,832,228 of record NZ_CP120724.1, on the reverse strand, counting down.
CTGCGCCATAACGCCCCGGCTACCGATTGCACAGTGGCCTGCCCGGCCTCGTCGATCAACAGCCAGCCAATCGACTCTCGCCCAAACCCGGCGAACAGCCGATCAAAGGAAGCCAAGGTACTGGAGACCACTGGCACGGTAAAAAACAGGATGTTCCAAAGGATGCTCAATTGGTGTTCCTGAACCGGCTCCGGGGTCTCGCGCATGAGCATTTTCTTGAACGCTCGAAGGTTGGCAATGGCCTTGCCATGACTCGCCAACAAGGTGGTCTCGTGCAAACGCAGTGCGGCCAGAAACAACTGGGCGCGCAATGCATCGAATTCAGGGTTCACCCAGACACTGGCCAAGTGACGCGAAGCAGCGTCCTGCTTGAAGAACTCGCTATCAGGCACCTTGGCCCCGGTCGCCTTGAACTCACCAACCAAGCGCTCCAACTCATGCCGGCGCTGCTCGTATTGCCGGAGCTCCTGCTGCCATTGGGCCTGGGTACTCTCCAGAGTGGCACGCTCGCGTTCAAAGCCGGCGCGGCAGACCTCAAGCTGACACTGCGCCTGGATGAACGCCTGCTTGCAGCGTGCTGATTGCTCAATCGCGTCTTGCCATGCCTGCGCGGCATCAGCCCTGGCTGTGCGCAGGCGACGACTCGACTCGGCCCAGTCCCGACAACGCTGAGTGACGAAACCCAAGGCTCGCAAGCAGCGATCCCACAGAGGCAAGAGGCTGTCGCCCTGCTCCGCCTGCAAGCGATCATTGGCAATCTGCTCCTGCAAGCGTGCCCGCTGCTCCTGGTCCTCGGCCTGCTCCAGTCGGACACGAGACTGGGACAACCCGGCATCCGCTGTCGACAATCGCCCCTGCCATTGAGCCGGCAACTGCTGCAGACGCACCCGCCCCTCATCGATCTGGCGTTGCTTCGCCGCTTCCTGCTGACGCAGCATCGCCGAGGTGGCCAGCGCCTCCAGTACCTTGGAAAAGGTTGCCTGTTGCGCCTCGACCAGCCCACGCAACCGCAGGAACTCCTGCTTGGCCGCCCGCCACTGTTGCTCCGCATCGGCCGGTGGCGTCTCCAGCAGCGTCTTGATATCGGTGGGCTGGCCCGGCGTGTAAGGCTCCTTGTGATAGTCACGGAAAAAAGCATTGGCAAACTTGCGCCGGTTGTCACTGTTGCCCAACGCTGCAGCAACCAGCCCCCAGGCCTGTGTCTTGATGTCGGCCGCGGCGAATACCTGGGCCGCGACCTCCTGGAAGTACCCGGCGTCCAGGTGTTCATCCTTGGCCAGCTTGGACCGCGCAGGCAGCTCCCGGGTGATGTTCTCAACCGCCGTATTGTTGTTGCTGGTCACCACGATTGCTGTGCCGTCGACAATCGATGGCAAGAGCGGGTAAACGCTCATGCCGCCAACGGTGGTTTTTTTCTCGAACGCGCTCCAGGGGTGATCGAGCCGGGCCAGCGCAGAAGCGCGCTGGACCACGATGTCCGCAACCACATCGCAAAGCAGGGTGGTCTTGCCGGTTCCCGGCGGGCCGTTGACCGCGATCAGTCCCCGGTCCTTGTGCAACTGAGCGCTGATCTGACCCACAGCCGCCTGCTGCGCCAACATCAGATGGTGCTGGCTGGAGGCAGGCCAGCGTCCCAAGGTCAGCTTGTCGGGGGTAATGCAACTGACCATCGCCCCATGCCGCGTCAGGATGTCCTGGCGCTGATCGCTTGCAGAGCAAGGCCCCAGATACTGGTTCAGGGTCTTCCCCAGGGACTGGCCGCTGTCGGCGGCTTTGATCAGGCGATCAAGATCGTTCAGGTAAAACGAATTGAGGAAGTCGATGTCGCTCTCTGCCTTGTCCGGCTCATTGCCCTTGCGCCGCCGACGCAAAGTCGACTTGATCACCACCTTCAGAGGAAAGTCCAGAGACACCGCACTGAACAATGCCAATGCAAGGTTCAGTTCTTCGTTCAATTCGTCCCAGGCCAATGGCCGGGTCAAGGTTGCATCGCTGGCTGCACCGCCCGTATCGCCGCCCTGTACGCCCTCAATCTCTGGCTCGACAACCGCCACCGCCGTCACTTCCGGGCAACGTTCCTTGAAGGCTGCGGCCTGTTCCTGAATGTCGTCGTGCAAACCATCCAGTGTTTGCCGCCTCAGCAGACGACGCATACCCAGGGTGAAGCCCGCCGGCACATAGGAGTCCGCCAATCGTTGCCCCGAGCCATTGACCACAAAGGCGGCAATCCAGCCTTTGCCATTGAGTTGCTGAAGATCACCTTCACTGAGGCGAGTCTCAGGGGTCACTGCTTGCAACAGGACCCTGGCCCAGTCGCGCGCCTCTGCGACACCGAGAAAAACCGCATGACTCCACTCTTCACTGTCGCTGGACAGCAACGAGTCGCGGTGGCCCTGCTCCCAGGGCAGCCTTTGACCGGGCTGGAAATAGGCCACCTTGTTGCGGGGTTTGGACTCTCTGTCGGGAGGACTGGGAATATTGAAGATTTCCACGTCCCGCCAAAAACGCAGTACATCGATGGCACTGTTGTTACTCATTGCATTCCCTCGCACAGCTGTGCATTCCATTGTCTGTCTCATTCCTATCCTGCCCGCTCGGGGAGCCTGGCGCTCTCCAACCGACACGCCCTGGCGCAGCGCCTCGCTATAGCCGGACGCCCTGATTGCCAGTGGGGAAGCGTGGGGAAATACGCCGGCAAAAATAAAGGCACAATAATATCATCTAGCGTCGCAACGGCTTTCGCCGATCAGCCAATGCCTCACCCGACACTCCCCGCTTGAGCATCAGCGCGCATTTGTACATCCTCCAGGTTTCGACCTGATAGCCCACACCACCTTGAGCACCCGACTGATCAGGTTGTAGCACCGCAGGCCCTGAAACTTTGGAAACCCTCACCATGCAAACTCCCTATCAAGGCAGCTGCCTGTGCGGCGCAGTCACTTACCGAGTGTCCAGCGCATTGAAAGCCGTCACCCACTGCCACTGCCGCAAATGCCAGAAAGGCCACGGCGCGGCCTTTGCCTCCTATGCCAGCGCGCCACATTCTTCGATCGATATCCACGACCCGGCAGCCAGCCTCAAAAGCTATGAGTCCTCTCCGGGCGTTCTGCGCCAGTTCTGCTCCCAGTGCGGCGCCTCATTGTTCTGGCGCGATACCCAGGGCGATTTTTCCGAGTGGATGTCGATTGCCATCGCCACCCTGGATACCCCCTTTACCGCGCCCAAACAGAAACACCTCTGCGTGGCCATGAAAGCCCCTTGGCACGAGATCTGCGATCAGTACCCGCAAGTGCCGTGACCGCTCGATCCACCACTAGCGCGCCGCCACATTCTTGGGTTTGTAAAACCTGAAGCTGCCGATCTCGGTGGTCTTGATATAGGCCCTGGACCAATCCGGCGAGACGCTGCGATCGTGAAAGTACAGGGCGCCACCGGTACGGTCCTGGAGCTGCTGGTTCAACGCCTTGCGCGCGATCTCCTTGGCGATGGTGTAGCGCCCCTCCTCTTCCACTTGGTCCGGGCGGCCGTCGCACCACCAGGAAAACTGGCATGGGCTCTTTTCCGAACCCTGTTTGACCACTTCACACACCGTCCCGGGAAAACCCTCATGGCCCAGGCGGTTCAGGACCACATTGGCCACCGCTTCCATATCCGCAGACTCCCCTCCTTTGGCTTCCCAATAAATGGTCCGCGACAAGCAGGTAATGGCGTCGTCCACCGGGGCCTGGCCCGCGGGGTCCACCGCCTGGACTTCGGTTTTGGTGATGGGCGCGACCTGGGGCTTGGCCTTCGGACTCTCTTTGTCCGCAGCCTTCTGTTCCAGGACCTGGGCCTTGTCCTCGGCGGCGGCCTGGGCAGCAGGTTGCGGGTCGCCGGCCCAGGCCTGGGCGGCGCACAGTATCAAGGTGAAACAGATAACCCGTGCAATGAGGCGCATGATCGATCCTTCCAGCTAAATACAAAGGGCCCCCATACCAGCACAGCCCCTGGCCGAACGGCGCGGCGGCGCATTTCAATCATCTGACCGGGCCCGGTACGTTGACGCGTCGATGGGGGCGAACGGGTCATGGGGCCCATATTGAATCGACCATGGGCCATGGGAATCATTCCCTGTGGCCAGCCACGCCCGGAAAAGCGCCGGTGAAGCCAGAATGGAAATGTGCTGGTAATGATAAGAATTCTCATTAGAATGCCCACCCATTCACGCTGAGCCGTATCAGGTAGTGGGGACAGTGGGCGATGGAAATCGGAGACGACCAGCAACAACTCAGCGCGCTGTTCATTGCGCAGCGCGGGGGGCTGATCCGCATGCTTGCGCGGGTGGTGGGGTGCGCCAACCTGGCGGAGGATCTGGCCCAGGAAACCTACCTGCGCGTGGCCAAGGCGCTCAAGGCCCGTCCCATCGAGCACTTGCAGCCGTTCCTCTACCAGACCGCCCAGTACCTGGCTTTCGATCACCTGCGCAGCCAGCGCAGCAAAAGGCGCTTCGAGTACCAGCCCACAGACGGCAGCCAGCTCAGTGAAGTGCCCACCGGCGCCCCCGGCCCGGAAAGCCACGTCCAGGGGCAACAGCAGTTGCACTTGCTGCAACAGGTACTGGCGACCCTGCCCAAGCGCCAGCAACAAATCCTGGTTTTGCATAAACTGCACGATCTTTCGCAAAGCGAGATTGCCCAGCGCTTGCAGGTTTCCCTGAGCACGGTGGAAAAAGACCTGCGCCATGCACTCAATGCCTGCATCAAAGCCACCGACCGGCAGAACCCTGATGACTGAACACCTCACAGCCCTTCCCGGCGACGCCGTACGCGAGCAGGCGAGCGACTGGTTCACCCAGCGTGAGGCCATGACCCACAACGTGCTGCTACGCCAGCGTTTCGAACAGTGGCGCAACGCCGATGAGCAGCACGCCCAAGCCTACCGGGCCCTGGAGAACCTGTGGAACGCCAGCGCCTTCGAGCAGGCGCTGGAACACCTGGCGCTGAACCTGGACCTGCCGCCCGCCCAGGCCCCGGCACGCAGGCAACGTCGCCCCCAGCGCTGGCTGGCCACAGCTGCTGTGTTGCTGGTGATGCTCGGCGCCGGTTGGGTCGGCGACCTGCCCATGCGCCTGCAAGCCGATCACCTGAGCGCCGTCGGCCAGGTCGAGCGCTTCGATCTGGCCGACGGTTCCCACGTTGTCCTGGGCAGCCACAGCGCCATCAGCAGCGACTTCAGTGCCGCTCACCGGCGCATCCGCCTGCTGCGGGGTGAACTCTATGTCGAGGCTTTCCATGACCCGTCCCGGCCACTGACCATCGAGGCCGGCAGTGCCACGGTGACCGTGGTCGGCACCCGGTTCAGTGTCAGTCGTCACGCCGATGGCGTGACCGTGGCCGTGCGTGAAGGCCGGGTGCGGCTGGCCGACGACCAGGGCGAGCAGAGCCTGCTGCAGGCCGGCAACTGGCAGCAACTGCAGGACCATCACCTGCGCCCCTTGAACCCCGAGGGCGGTGAGCGGCAAATGGCCTGGGTCGACGGCCGCCTGTCCTTCCAGGACGCGCCCCTGGCCCAGGTGCTGGGGGAACTGCGGCGCTACTACCGGGCACCGATCCTGCTGTTCAACGCCAGCGCAGCGCAGCAGAACGTCAGCGGCAACTACCGGCTCGACGACCCCCATGCCATCGTCCAGGCCCTGAGCAAAGTCACCAACACCGAGCTCACCCGCCTGCCGGGAGGCGTCCTGGTCCTGCGTTGAACACCCGACCGAGGGAAGCTGAAAAAAGTTTTACGGCTTTCCCGAAGTCAACCCGTCAGGGTGTTTGCTTTTGCAAATCATTCCTATTTCGTACGGGACTTCCATGCACCTGACAACACTCACCCCTGCCCGCAGCCTCCTGGCGCTGGCCATCTGCCTGGCCTGCAGCCCGGTGGCGGCCGTCGAGCCCGCTGCCGCCCCCGGTCATCAAGCGCCGAGCGCCCACAATTTTTCCATCGCCCGCCAGTCCCTGGCCAATGCCCTGGATCAACTGAGCACCCAGAGCGGATTGCAGATCGCCTACTCCTCGGCGATGGCTCAAGGGATCGAATCGGCGGGGGTCAGTGGTCGTATGAGCGCGGAACAGGCACTGAGCACACTGCTGGTGGGCACCGGCCTGGGCTTCGAACGCAATGGCGCCAACGCGGTGCTGTTGACCCGCCTGCCCCAGAGCAGCCAGGCCGTGGAACTGGAAGCCACCCAGATCGTCAGCAACCAGCTGGGCACCGTCACCGAAGGCAGCGGTTCCTACACCCCCGGCACTATCGCCACCGCGACCCGGATGGTGCTGACCCCACGGCAGACCCCGCAGTCGATCACCGTGGTCACCCGGCAGCACATGGAAGACTTCGGCCTCAACAACGTCGACGACGTGATGCGCCATACCCCCGGGATCACCGTCTCGGCCTACGACACCGACCGCACCAACTACTACGCCCGCGGTTTCTCGATCAACAACTTCCAGTACGACGGCATTCCCTCCACCGTGCGCAACGTTGCCTACTCGGCCGGCAACACCCTCAGCGACATGGCGATCTACGACCGGGTCGAAGTGCTCAAGGGCGCCACCGGCCTGCTCACCGGCGCCGGCTCCCTGGGCGCCACCATCAATCTGGTGCGCAAGAAGCCCACGGCCCAGTTCCAGGGCCACGCCTCCCTGGGCATGGGTTCCTGGGACAACTACCGCAGCGAGCTGGATGTCAGCGGCCCCCTGACCGAAACCGGCAATGTCCGCGGCCGTGCGGTCGCGGCCTATCAGGACAAGCAATCGTTCCTCGACCACTACTCGCGCAAGACCTCGACCTACTACGGCATCCTCGAATTCGACCTGTCCCCCGATACCCTGCTGACCGTGGGCGGCGACTACCAGGACAATATCCCCAAGGGCTCCAGCTGGTCCGGGACCTTCCCGCTGATCAACGCCACCGGTGGGCACAACAGCATGTCGCGCTCCTACAACAACGGCGCGACCTGGAGCGGCTGGGAGCAATACACCCGCACCGCTTTTGCCATGCTCGAGCACGACCTGGGGAACGGTTGGGTCACCAAGCTGCAACTGGACCACAAGATCAACAGCTACCACGCCGAACTCGGCTCGATCCAGTTCGACGAACCGCAGACCAATGGCACGGCCAAGGTCAACGCGCAGAAATACACCGGCGACACCACCAGCGACTCCGCCGACCTGTATCTCAGCGGCCCCTTCAATCTGTTCGGCCGCGAGCATGAACTGGTGCTGGGTGGCTCCATTGCCAACTCGCGCTGGACCGGCAAGGGCTACTGGTCCCCGGACTTCCTCGGGGCCAACGGCAATGTGGTGGACTTCTACAACTGGCACGGCAAGATCGAGCGGCCCATCTGGGGGCTGCCGGCCCAGCGCACCGACGATACCGTACGCCAGACCGGCACTTACATGACCACCCGCCTCAACCTGATGGACGACCTGAACCTGTTCCTCGGCGGGCGGGTGGTCAACTATCACCTGACCGGGCTGACGCCGTCCTACAAGGAAAGCGGACGCTTCGTGCCTTACGTCGGCGCGATCTACGACCTCGACGACCACTTCTCGGTCTACGCCAGCTACACCGACATCTTCATGCCCCAGGAAAGCTGGAACAAGGACCGGGACAGCAAGCTGCTCAACCCGGACGAAGGCCAGAACTATGAACTGGGACTCAAGGGCGAGTTCTTCGAAGGCCGCCTGAACAGCAGCCTGGCCTACTTCGAAGTGCACGAGACCAACCGCTCGGTGCCGGACGATGCCTACAACAACCAGACCCCGACGCCGGACAACTACGCCTTCAAGGGCGCCAAGGCCGTCACCAAGGGCTACGAGCTGGAGATTTCCGGTGAGCTGAGCCCCGGCTGGCAAGTGCAAGCCGGCTACACCCACAAGATCGTGCGCGATGACGAAGGAGCCAAGATCTCCACCTTCGAACCGGAGAATCAGGTCAACCTCTACACCAGCTACAAGCTCAAGGGCGACCTGGACAAGCTGACCGTCGGTGGCGGCCTGCGCTGGCAGAGCGTGGGTTGGTACTCGGTCTACAACGCGCCGCGCAAGATCAACGAAGACATCTCCCAGGATGCCTACTGGCTGGTGGACCTGATGACCCGCTACCAGATCACCAAGAACCTGTCGGCGACCCTCAACGTCAACAACCTCTTCGACAAGTCCTACTACACCAACGTCGGTTTCTATAACTCGGCAGCCTACGGCGAACCGCGCAACTTCATGCTCAGCACCCGCTGGGACTTCTGAAACCGTGGCCATGCCGGGCGACAGGGCCCGGCATGGCCCGATTCGATCCGGGCTTGAGGGTATTGCACAACCGGGTCCGGACGCTTAGAACCGGTACCCCAAGCCCAGCATGTACACGAATGGATCAACGTCCACATTGACCTTGGAGCGGACCCCGAGGTTGCCATTGCTCACATAGGCATCGGTTTCAATGTCGATATAGCGCATCTGCGCGTTGAGCATCAGCCAGTCGCTGAGCATGTAGTCCATGCCCACCTGGGCCGCCCAGCCCCAGGAGTTGCTGGCGTGGAAATTGTCGAAGCCTGCGGCTGCGGCCCATCGCGACCGAGGCCCGGTCAGTCCAGCAAACCGGCGTTCTTCAGCAGTTCGCCCAAGCCCTGGGGAACCAGCGGCGTGTGCTCAGTGAAACTGGCGCTGCCATGCCAGCGGGCCACAAAGGGCGCGCCGTCGCTTTCCTGGGCGTCGAGTTGGGCGCGCTGGTAGAGCGTCGAATCCTCGAAACGGGCGTCGTACACCTGGACGATTTCATGGCCGGGTTTGCCGTCGTACACAAACAGACTTTCCAGGGTGCCGATCAGCCGCAGGTTGTTGATCGACTGCCCCAGCTCCTCCTGCACTTCGCGAACAATGGCCTGGGCGCTGTGCTCACCAAAATCGATCCCGCCGCCCAGAGGCCGGAACAGCATCTGTTGCTTGTCCGCATCCTGGAATTGATTGACCAGGATCTTGCCCTGGTGGTGGAAGACACAAAGCGCCAGGGCGCGGATACGGGGTTCAGCCAAGGGATGAAGTCCATTCAAGGGGAGCAAGGCGCGGCATTGGAGCATGGCGCGAGGAGCATCAGCCAGCGTAGAAATACTTTACCGCCAGCGTCGGCACCTCCTCCATCGCCGACCACAACTGCTCGTCCAGCTCGCCACCGATCAGCTCATATTGCTCGTCACCGAGCAGCTCGGGAATGTCCCACAGCCGCTGCAGTTGCGGGTGATCTTCAAGAGGCCCGACCAACTGCCGCTGGCGGCTGACCACGGCGTGGGTGCTACGCGCGCCAATGGCAACCAGCGCCTTGAGCGCCAGCTCGCAACTGCGCTCGCCCCAGTTGCAGAAGAACTGCAGGAAGCCCCCGTTGTAACCGTCCGCTTCCAGGCGCCACAGCGCCACGATGGACTGATCGTCCTCTGGCAATTGCTCCAGTTGCCACTCCAGAGCCTGCAGCCGCCCCATGGATTCCCGGCACAGGTGCTCCCAGATCCAGTCGAAGGCATCGACGTGCAGATCCGCGTCTCCCAGGTGCGGCCAAGACACCGAGATCCCATGAGGGTGGATCCGAAAGTCCGCGCGCTGCTCGGGCGTGGCGGTTTGCAGCCGACTGTACCGGCTCAGGGGTTGACGCAGGACCAGGCCGTCGGCCCAGCCCAGGCAGAGCGCATCATCTTCAAAGCCGACCTGGAGAATGGGAGGGAATTTCATAACGCCACCTATTTTTTCCTGAAGGTCTTGGCCTTGGCCTTTTTCATCTGCTCGTGTTTGGCGATGCGGGATTTTTCAAGCAATGAAAAGACCGTGCTGAACACCACAATGGCCAGGATCAGGAAAAACAGCCCTATTACCACAATCGCCATCAAGGAGTTCCCCGGTTCTGTTTGTCCGTTGCCATCTTGGCTTCCATCTTGTGCAAGGTTTCATCGAGCCGGCTTCTGCGCTTGCGCTCTCGATAGTCGGAGGCGAGCTTGCCCATCAGCCCCGACGTACAACTGACGACGATGGCACCCGCGGCAATGAACAGGCCCCGGACGACTTTATCCGACATAGCCGTAAGCCTTGTTCAGCGCCTTGTAGAAGGCTTTTTCCAACTTGCCGTTGTCGAATGGCTCGCGACGGTGATGCTCAATCAGCTCGTTGCGCAGCCGCTGAATATCCCTGCCATGCTCGGCAAGACTTTGCCCGCTGTGGGCAAAGTCGTAACGAAGGCGCTCCAGGTGCACGATGGTCGCCAACTGAGCCAGATCGGCCGCAGTCAGGCTCATGCTCTGCTTCAGCACCCGGGCAACCTGCTCCACGAGATCGGGAGAGCAGTACTCGTCCGACGACTCGAAGTGGTATTCGGTATCGGCATTTTCGGCATGATCGATCATTGGCATTGAACTCTGATCCAGTCATCGAAGGTGGTGGTTTTGTCGTCAAGCAGGCGGATGGACCGCTCGTAGTCCATCACCACCCGCTGGTGCTGACGATGGGTAATCAAGGTCGACTTGCCGGCATTCCAGAGAAAAGGCCCGGCAATCAGGTAGTTCATCTTGCCCGTGCGCCCCCCTGCCCCGGCGACCAGCAGCAACATCTGGATCATCAACCCCGTGCCATAGGCAATGGTGCTCATCAGTGCCAGGTGCAGGTCCTTGTCCTCCGGGGACACCTCGGACTTGTAGAACGCGATGGCGTGCCGTCCGCTCAACAGCAGCTTGATGGTGGCGTAGGAGCTGATATCCGCCGCGTTGATGGTACCGAACTCCCTGCCCAGGGCATCCATCAGCGGGTTCGAGGCGCTGTAGCCGTAGGCCTTGCTTTCATCCTTTACCCACTGGGTGAACAGGGAACTGAACGGCAGGGGCAGACCATCCTTGGTGGGAAGGTCGCTGAGGCAATGGGTCAGGATATGGGCAATCGCCTTGAGGTGCTTGAGCACCGGGCCCGCGCCCGGGTATCCCGCCTCGATGTAATCGACGACCAGAGAATAGAGGGTCTTGCCGCCTACGGACTCGCCACCGAAGGTGTAGTCGTCAGGCAGCTTCTGGAACACATTGAGGTCATGACCGAAGATGTAGCGATGCTTGGCGCCGGGGCGATAATCGAGGGGGCTGGTGGTGCCTTCCGGCTTGAAATACCCATGCAACTTGAGGAACAGCTCCTCCAGCTTGTCGGCGTGCAGGTTGGTCATGTACGCCGAGACCACCCCCGCAATACCGATGCCCACCGCACCGCTGATCTGCGCCGCCGTCAACGTGCTGTAGCCGGTATCGACCTCCAGCTCAGCCAGCAGCTCGGTAAAGTTCACCGGCCCCACGGCGGCGATGGCACGCTCTTGAAGGCTCTGGCCCGGGCGGCTCTGCTCTAGCTCCAGCTCGCCACGATGAAGTTTGCCCAAATAGGTCAACTCCGTGGCTTTCTGGTCCCAGTACTCATCCGAGGGTCCGGCAAACACGGTTGATAAGCGACTGAGCAATCGACGCACGAAAAATCCCTTGATCGGCAGGGTAAAAGTGGCGCAACGCTATCATATTTGCCCCCTCGAAGTATCTAGAAGACCGCAGGGACATCAAATTCAACCGGGGCCCGCGTTCTTGCGCTGGAGCAGGCGGTTGCAGGCCGTCAGCAGCATCCCGCTCAACAGTCCGATCAGCAGGAACGGAAAGAGACCATGGGTCAGCAGCGGCACCCAGAAACCCAGCCCTGCGGACCAGCCCTGAGGATTGACCTTCAAGCCCTGTGCCCCGGACAGCAGCCAGACCACCAGGCCACTGAGGCCGCCACCGATCACGTAGCGCCAAGGGGTGACCAGCACCCGCTCCACCAGCCACAGCATCGGCCAACAAACCAGCACGCTCAGCCACGCGCCGATCAACCCGCCGAAGAAAAACATCGGCAGGCTTTCCTCGCCCTTGGGATAGAGCGCCGTAGCGATGCTGCCCAGAGTCAATGCACCTGACAGAGGAACCATCAACACCCGTGACCATCCCTGGCGCTCTGGCCCTTCACCGGTAACCGGCAATGCCTCGATCCCGCGCACCACCAGAGTAAAAAGCCCCCCCAGCGCCAGCCCGCCCAGCACCGCCAACAGCAAGTGCCTCGTTGAAGCCCCCAGCAGAACCGCGGCCGCCAAGGCCTGCACCAGGCTGCTGAAAAAATGTCGACCGGGCAGCGCCGGGCAACGTCGGTCGCCCCATAGCAACAGAGGAATGCCCAGGACAATGGCGATGAGACTGCCATACAGAAACCCGGAGAACAGCTGCGAAGCGTGCCAGCCATTGACCAACCCCTTGGTGACGGCATAGACCAGCCCACCGCACAGGGGTACTGCAAACAACCGGAGTTCGGCATTGGGCTTCATTGGCTTGCACCTGGAAAATTGGCAGGGTCACGGAGCTGAACAAGCGAGGGCTTTTACACAACGGTGGTGTAGTAATCCACCATAGGATAAGGGTTGACCGGCATTCGCAGCGCAGGTGGCGCATAGAACAGCAACGAGGTATACAGCAGGACGAAAACTCAGCACCAGACTCACTGTCGAAGATCACGGACCGATGCTATCCGCACAACAAGCCTGCAATGCCGTACTTGCCCTCCATGACGGCACCCTCAGGGATGGAAAGCCCGAACGCTTTGCCATTCAATCCTGCGAGCTGTCCGCGAAGGGTGATTACTGGGCGGTGTGCAGCAACAGCGAGGACTATGTGGTGCACGGCATGACGCAATACTGCTATGTCGGCGTCACCGCCCATCTGGTCAATGTACTCAGCGGAGAAATCGAGACGGTCGCCAACTGCTTCAGTGTTGAAGAGTATCTGCAAGACAAGTACGACCTGCGAGCCGCAGCAGGCCAGTGCTATGTCCTGACCCCGGCATTCGATCGTGCCGATAAACCTGCAATGATCACTCTTCGACAAAAGCTGGGCTGCTCCTATCCCGAGGTCATCCGGTTGCTCTCCGATGAGCAGCGTCACTGGTTCACCGGCATACGCCGGCACCTTGAGGTGGCACAGCAACTGCTCGCACAACAGAACATCGCGACCTGTGTCGAGAGGGTTCCTCAAGCGGCCGGGGCGGTTGCCATTGGGGTCGAAACCTGGCACCGGGATGCCGCCCTCAAGGCATTACGCGACAGGCTGCATTGATCGACCACTTCCAACTCCTGAAAAGCCGCTTCTAACGCCCATGAAAATCTACCTCGACGACGAACGCCAAACCCCGCAAGGCTGGATTCGCACCTACTGGCCGGACGAAGTCATCGCGCTGCTGAAAGCCGGCGGTGTCGAAGAGATCAGCCTCGACCACGACCTCGGAGATGACCAGCGCGGTACCGGTTACGACGTGATCCTGTGGATCGAAGAGGCCGTGGCCCTGAATGGCTTTCGTCCACCGCGCATTCACATCCACTCGGCCAATGCCAGCGCCGTGGAAAAGATGCGCGCCGGCGTGCAAGCGATCGATCGACTGGCCCGCAACAACGGATACCGCCAATCAACCGACAACGCAGGCATCTGACCCCATGAGCGGCAACCTGTATGGCTACATCCACTGCTTTGACCCTTCGCCGGCTGCCGAAGCGCACAATCGCGCGGTGCTGCAAAGCCTGCCACTGACGGGGGCGCAGATCACAAGGGCGCTTTTCAGCGTGCTGCCAAACAGCCGGGGGCATTGCTACTTCGGGCATATGATGCACTTCGCCACCTCCCCCAAAGCCAGTTACATCTTCGATGATTCGTGGCTAGACGAGTACGAAGCCCTGCTGCAGCGCCTGTTCTGGGACAACTCGGAGGTGGTGCATACCTATTGCGGCGAACGTCGGACCTGGGACTCGAGTAAAACCCACGGGCTCGCGCAACCCACAGGCTTGAAGATCAGCAACAGGAAGGTCTTTCCCTCCTACCACGACCTGCAAGCCGTCGAAGACCGCGATGTACCGGCGCCCGGCAACCGCTGAAAGGCCGCCCGCCATTCCCCCATGACTACACAAGGAGCACGTGATGCCACTGAGTCCTCAACAAGCGAAAACACTGGCCGATGCGGTAGCAGGCTATGCCTTCCCCACTGCACATTTTGACTTCGCCAGCCAGACGCCGGTTGTTCGGCTGTCGATGTCCGAACTGGAAACCCGGATTCGCCAACAACTGCTTAGCGACTCACCGGACACCGTCAAGGACGGGCTATCGAATGTTCTCTACTGGGGATTCACCCAAATGGGTGGTTTGGCCAATGTCCGTGTTGGCCGCTTCCGCTCCGGGGTCGAAGACGTGCAGATCGAACAGGCAGCGGCGCTGTTCAAGGAACAACCGCGTCCGGCACTTTACGAGATCGCCAGCCTGAAGATGCCCGAGTTTTCCAGTGTTTCGTTTGTCAGCAAGATCCGCATGTTTCTCGACCCGATCCAGTCGGCCACCCTGGACCTGCAGATCATGAAAATCCAGCAGGTCCACAGCGATACCGTCCTGGCGGCAATCAAACAGGACCCGACCCGGATTCGTATCAGCAAAGCCAATTCGAACGCTTACGAAGGCTGGTGCGAACGCCTGGCCGACATCGCTCGGACCTACTTGCCCAATGCCCGTGTCGCCGATGTGGAGCGTGGTTTCTTTCAGATGATTCAAGACAACAAGGTCGCGGCTGCCGCCGCCATCCTGAGAGAAGCCTGAAGCTCGGGCCAGCTGTCGACGACTGGAGCCGCCCTGCACTTGGCCAAGTGCAGGGCGGCAGTTCACCGCACGCTACGCTCCGCCCACAATAACGAGCACTGCTGCAGATCATGATGGGCCCCCAGCCAATACCCCGCCTGCCGTGAAAGCCCTTCGCGAACAAACCCCATCCGTTCCAGCAACCTGAGGCTCGCCAGGTTCTGCGGGTGCACCTGGGCCTCGATCCGATTCAACGCCATGTGGGCAAAGCCCCAGTCGAGGATGGCCTCCAGCGCCTCGGTCATCAGCCCCTGCCCTTGCGCCGCACGCCCCAGCTCGAAACCGACGGCGCAGCTGCGCCACGGGCGGTTCCATTTGAACAGGCCGCAGGTGCCCAGCAGGCCGGGTTCGGACTGGCGCTCGATGCCCCAGCGAACCCCGGGGTTGGGCAAGGTCCGCCAACTGGCGAACTGCGCCAGCAGTTGCTCGGCCTGCCGGTAATCAGTCATGGGGTCGGTGCCGAACCACTGCATGGCATCGGCATCGCTGTGAATGGCGAACAGTGCAGGGACATCGGCCGGGCACAGTTCGCGGAGAATCAAGCGCGGGGTACGGATAACGGGAAAGTCGCTCATATCGCCCCCCGCCCTAGCCTGCCAACGGCTTGCGCAGGATGTGCGCATACTCGCCCTTGATCTGCTCGAAGCCGTACTTGTGCTCCAGGCGCTTCACGGTGAAGTGCCCCCGGGCCATGTCCTGGTAGAAATCGGTGAACAGCGCATTGATGGTGGCCCCGGTAAAGGCGCCGATCACCGGCACCGCCTGGGCCGCGAACTTGCTGGAGATGGTCACGCCGTAACGGCTAGCGACCTTCTCGATCAACAGCGCCAGCCACTTGCCCACCTGCCCCGGCGACAACCTGCCAGCCGCGCCCACCCCCTGCTTGGCGGCAATCGCCGCCAGCTCCTTGGACAGTTGCTGCATGGCCTGGGTGGTGAAACTGCGGGTGAGGTAGTAGCCGGTCTCCGTGGCGTCATCGGCCTGGCTGTTGCCGCCCATGGCGAACACCTCGATGCAGGCCTGCTTAGTGGCCAGGTCGTTGAGGTCGAAGCCTTCGCTGCGGGCCACATCGGCCACCGAGCGCATCATGATGGTGGTGGAGATGGGCAACTCGACAAACAGCGCGGCAAAACCAAAAGCGCCGCCCACCGCGCCGGAAGTGGCGGCATAGACTTTGTGCAACAGCGTCGACGCCTGTTTTTTCGGCGTGTTTTCCAGGCTCCACAGTGCCGCGTCGGCGGAGGTACGCAGCGCGGCCACCACCGCATCGTTGATTTTTCCGGACACCCAGTTGGGCAAAGCCTTGACCGCGCTTTCAATGGGCGAGCCCAGCACGCCGGACAGGCGCGCCGTCAGCGAAGGTGATTCCAGCAAGCCAACGGCACGCTTGAGGTCCCTATAGTCCTGCGGATTGTCTTTGATATTCACCTACTTCTCCTGCCAATAAATCGCCCACGACATGCACGGTAATGGGTTTGCAACGCTCGGGAAAGTGAGGACGGGCCCAGCCTGCTCGCGAAAGGACGGCAACGTCCTCTCGCGGGCAGGCACCGGGGCATAGCAGTCAATCCTGCAACCAGACCCGCACTTCCCGTACCGCGCCTTCAATGAACACCAGGTTGGCGACCTGCCCGGCCTCGATCAGGTCCTGGCGAGCCCATTGCAGGGACTCCAGCAGCGGCCCGCGCTCCACCAGTTCGACCCGTTCCACCGCGGCCTTCATCGACTGCCGGGCATCGGACTTGGCCTTGCGAATGGCGGCCAGCGCGGCACTGACCGCCTCCAGCAGCGGCTCGACAAAGCCCTCGGCCACCTGCGCCTCGGGCCACTGGGCACGGTGCACCGAACCCGGCTGCCAGCAACGCCAGACCTCCTCACAGACAAAGGGCAGAAAAGGCGCAAACAAACGTTGCAGCACACTCAAGGCCGTGGCCAGGGCATTGCGCGCCGAGTGCCCTTCGGGCCAATAGGCACGACGCTTGACCAGCTCCACATAGTCATCGCAGAACCACCAGAAGAAGCCCTCGATGCCCATCAGCGCACTGCTGTAGTCGTAGCCCTCCAGCGCCGCCTGGGCCTCGCCAGTCACCGCCCCCAGGCGTTGCAGCATGGCCCGATCCAGTGGCTGATCGATGAGGCCTTCGGGGTCTCCCGGAACCGCGAAGACCAGCTTCGACAGGTTGAACAACTTGAGCGCCAGGCGCCGGCCGATCTTCATCTGCTGCTCTTCAAAGGCGGTGTCGCTGCCAGGACGCCCGAGGGCCGCCCAATAGCGCACACCATCGCTGCCGTATTGCTCCAGCAAGGCTTGCGGGGTGACCACATTGCCCCGGGACTTGGACATCTTCTTGCGGTCCGGATCGAGGATCCAGCCCGACAGCGCCACGTGCCGCCAGGGCACGACGGCCTGTTCGAAATGGCTGCGCACCAGGGTCGAGAACAGCCAGGTACGGATGATGTCGTGGCCCTGGGGTCGCAGATCCATGGGGTAGACGCGCTGCAACAGATCCTCGTCCTCCTCCCAGCCGGCGGCGATCTGCGGGGTCAGGGAACTGGTGGCCCAGGTGTCCATGATGTCGCGCTCGCCGATAAAGCCATGGGGCTGGCCGCGCTGCGCGGGCTGATAGCCCGGTGGCGTGTCCAGGGTCGGGTCCACTGGCAGTGAGGTTTCCTCCGCCAGGATCGGTCTGGCGTAGTCCGCTGCGCCCTGGGCATCCAGGGGATACCAGAACGGAATCGGCACGCCGAAGACCCGCTGCCGGCTGATCAGCCAGTCGCCATTGAGGCCGCCGACCCAATGCTCGTAACGGCTGCGCATGAACGGCGGGTGCCAGTCCAGCCCCTGGCCGCGTTCGAGCAACTGCAGGCGCAGCGCCTCGCTGCGCCCACCATTGCGCAGGTACCACTGGCGCGTGGCGACAATCTCCAGAGGCTGATCGCCCTTCTCGAAGAACTTCACCCCGTGACGGATCGGTCGCGGCTCGCCGAGCAAGGCGCCGCATTCGCGCAACTGCGTCAGCAACAGCTTGCGCGCCTGGGGCAGGCTGCGCCCCGCCAGGGCTGCATAGGCCTGGCGCGCGAGCGGCGTGGACAGCCAATCGGGCGCCTGGGCCAGCAGCCGACCGTCCGGCTCGATGATCGAGCGGGTGGGCAACTGCAGCTCGCGCCACCAGAGCACATCGGTCAGATCGCCAAAGGTACAGACCATCGCCAGTCCGCTGCCCTTCTGCGGGTCGGCCAGGGCGTGGGCCAGCAACGGCACCTCGACCTCGAACAACGGCGAGCGCAGGTGTTGGCCGAAGCGTCCCTGGTAACGCGGGTCATCCGGATGCGCCACCAGCGCCACACAGGCCGCCAGCAACTCGGGCCGGGTAGTGGCTATGGGCAAATCCTCACCCTCGATGCCCTGGAACAGCAGGTCGTGATAAGCCCCCGACACCTCCCGTTCCTCCAGCTCGGCCTGGGCTACGGCGGTCTGGAAGGTCAGATCCCACAGGCAAGGTGCCTGCTGGCTGTAGAGCTCGCCGCGCCGGTAATTGCGCAGCAAGGCGCGCTGGCTGATCCGCTGCGCACGCTCATCGATGGTGGCGTAGGTCAGGCTCCAGTCCACCGACAGTCCCAGTTGCCTGAACAAGCTGCGAAAGGCCTGCTCGTCGATGGCGGTCAGCTGGTGGCACAGCTCGACAAAGTTGCGCCGGCTGATCGCCGCATAGTCGGCGCGCCGCTCGGCGACCCGGACCGGTGGCTGGAACTGCGGCTGGTAAGGCGCCTGGGGATCGCAGCGCACGCCGTAGTAGTTCTCGACCCGGCGCTCGGTGGGCAAACCGTTGTCGTCCCAGCCCATGGGGTAGAACACGGCCTTGCCGCGCATGCGTTGGAAGCGCGCGATGATGTCGGTGTGGGTGTAGCTGAACACATGGCCGACGTGCAATGAGCCCGAGGCTGTGGGTGGCGGTGTGTCGATGGAGTAGACAGCATCCCGAGAGGCACTGCGATCGAAGGCGTAGGTGCCTTCGTCCAGCCAGCGCTGGGACCAGCGTGTTTCGAGGTATTCAAGCGAGGGTGTGGCGATGGGGCAAAGCGTTGGGGTTACACGTTTAACGGTGACATAGCATCCTCCTGTTATCACCCGGTGGCGCCGCAAGGGTGGGCGCCGAGGGGAAATTTATAGAGGATCGCGCCGGATTAGTAAATTGCCCGAGCGCCGTTTTTTTGCAACTGCGCTCAATCGAACTGCAGGTCCGCGGCCCATGCCGGGTACTGGGTTTGCAAGCGCAGCAGGCATTGTTCCATCTGTCGCGCATCGTCCGGCAAGCGCCGGCAGAGGCTGTGCCAGCCCCTGATCCGCAGCTGCAGCGGCATGTCCACCAGACCGGAAATCGCATCCCAGAAGGCATCCCAATTACAGCCATACCACTGGGGAAAACCCAAGGTATCGCGCAAGGCCAGGTGCAGTTCACGGGCCGTGCCCAGCTCACGCACATCAATTTCCAGCCACTGCAGGCGCGTCATGTTCTGTGCCTCTGCTCCGGTTCATGGGCCGCCAGCATAACCGATGCCATCGCCTGAGGACGCTTGCGCAAGCGGTTCAGCCAACCCAGCACGACAGCGTTCACGGCAATCCCTTGCCAGCTTCGGCCAGCCCCTGCCACTGCCCTGCCCCGGCAACGCCACGGACACCGCATAGAACTGCACAGGACAAGGCTGCTGGACCATGGCCCGACTTTTGCTCCGCTTGCCGCTACCAACCAGGGAGTCGTCACATGACAGGAAGCATCTCAAGTACCACGTCACTCGTCGCTATGGGCCTCAAGGGAATCACCCGGGCTTTGGAGAGTGGCACCATGAAGTCCATGAAGATTCAAGTCGAAAATGCAACGCCGCAAATCCAGGCGCAGATCGACGCCAACTTTCGTGAATCGCAGGCTTCGGACGCAAAGCTGATAGCCCAATACAGAACCACCCCGACCTGGGCGACCTTCGACGACAAGAGCAACAGCGTCGAACTGCCCGATGTGGCATCGCTCGACAAGAGCGACGCCACCCACGTGCTCAAGGGCCTGCAATACCTGATGGAAATCGGCCGCCTGGACGGCAAGACCCTCATCGCCAGGAACGCGGGGCAGTCCACGGACAGCCCCTTGCTCTACCAGGATTGGCTGCAGGCCAGGATCGGCGTTGATGCCCATGCCTGAGTAGCACAAGCCGCTCAGCGGCCGGCCTCGCTGAAGCCACGGCGCAACCTAGTGACTGATGTACTGCTGGGTCTTGCTGTCATAGACATAGGTGAGGTTGTCGGCCGCCACCAGCGGACGGACTTTTTCCGGCCCCTGGAAGGTGGTGCCGCTGACCTTGACCTGCACCTGCGGCAGCGACTCCTGGCCAGCGACGAAACTCAGCTCACCGTCGCTGCCGATGCAAGGCATCACCGCGCCGTCGTCGCAGGCCGCCGAATTGTCCTCGCCGGTGCGCACCTGGCCGACATGGGCCCAGATCCAGCCGTCGTCTTCGGGTTTCTTGTTCGGATTGAACACGAACAACGTATAGCCTTTGGTGACGATGCCGTCCTCAAAGGTGGCCGTGGGCACCGCCAACAGCAGGCGCCCATCGGCAGTGCGGTGTTCCAGGGCCTGGCGCCTGGTGTCCACTTCCTCGGGCTTTTCCCGACCGCCAAAGAAGCCGATCTTGCGCTCGATACTGAGTATGGAATAGGCCGGCGTCTGGCCTGGATGGGTAAGTTCGAAGGTGGCATCGGCCAGCCGTACCTGGACGTCGGGCGCGGCAAAATCCTCGCCCTGGCGGGCGGCGCTGTCCCGGGTGTGCCAGACAAATGCCGCGTAATAATGCTTGCCGTCGAAGTCCAGCTCCTTGCCGTACCAGAACGTGGCGGTGACACCGTCCTCCAGCTCCACCTCCTCATTCGCGGCGGGAACCTCGACGTTCTGCATCACCGCCAGCACCGCGCCAGGGGGAATCGGAGCATCCTTGGCCTGGACCAGCGCTGGCGCCGCCAGGGTAAATGTGGCCAACACCAGACCTGCCAGGCCTTTGCCCAAGCAGCCTTGCATGAGCGAACCGGCCTTGATCGTGATTTTCATCGCTTGAACATCCCTGTGAGCCTGTAGAGAACCGCGGACCATGTCGGCGGCGTCGTGCATGACGCGACGATCATAAAGGCAGGCTTTCGGCACCGACAAGATGCTGGCAAATGGCAAGTGTGGGCGGGCATTCCAGGCCTGGATTGCGCGGTGACCCACAACGCGCATTTGACCTTCCACGACTTGCATAAAACATATGGATTTCCGTATATTCGCTTTTCCATATATTCAAGCCGCCACCATGATGACGCCTTCCGAAGTATTCAAGAGCCTTGCCGACGAAACCCGCGCCCGCGCCACCCTGCTGATCGCGCATCAGGGCGAACTGTGCGTCTGCGAGCTGATGTGCGCCCTGGACGACAGCCAACCGAAGATCAGCCGCCATCTGGGCCACCTGCGCAGCAGCGGCCTGCTGCTGGATCGCCGCCAGGGGCAGTGGGTTTATTACCGCCTCAATCCTGACCTTCCCGCCTGGGTGCACCAGATCCTGCAAGTGACCCTGCACGCCAACGCCGACTGGCTCCAGGACAACGCTGCCCGCCTGCAGAACATGGATGGACGCCCGGTCCGCGCCGCGGCCTGCTGCTGAATCGGCAAACGAGTGAACCTTTGATATCCGCCGTAGCGGAAGGAGCAATCCATGCGAGTGCTGTTCATGTGCACGGCCAATAGCTGCCGCAGCATCCTCTGTGAAGCCCTGTTCAACCATCTGGCGCCCGAGGGATTTGCGGCCCTGAGTTCCGGCAGTTTTCCCAAGGGCCAGGTGCTGCCCCGCAGCCTAGCCACCCTGGAGCGGGCCGGCATCACCACCGCCGGCCTGTACAGCAAGGGCAACGACGCTTTCGCCGACAACCCGCCCGATATCGTGATTACCGTGTGTGACAAAGCGGCGGGCGAAACCTGCCCGGTGTACTTCGGTCCCGCGCTCAAAGCCCACTGGAACCTGGAAGACCCCTCCGACGTCCGCGGTGACGAAGCCAGCGTCGACGCCGCCTTCCGCGCCACCCTGGCGCACATTGAGCAGCGCTGCCAAGCCTTCCTCAACCTGCCCTTCAACCACCTCAGCCGTGAGCAACTGCAGCACGAACTGAACCGTATCGGCACACTCTGAGCCGGAGGACACATGTCAGAACACCTGTCAGAACAACTGCCCAACCTCGACCTCTCCCTGTTCGATGGCGAGCACGCCAGGCCCGAGCACAAACCTCGCATCCTGCTGCTGTACGGCTCGACCCGGGAGCGCTCGTTCAGCCGCCTGCTGGTCGAAGAAGCCGCGCGCCTGCTGCAGCACTTTGGCGCCGAAACCCGGATCTTCGATCCGTCCGGATTGCCGCTGCCCGACGACGCTCCCGTGGACCATCCCAAGGTTCAGCAACTGCGGGATCTGGTGCAATGGTCCGAAGGCCAGGTCTGGTGCTCGCCGGAGCGCCACGGCGCAATGTCGGCGGTGTTCAAGGCACAGATCGACTGGATTCCCCTGGAGCTCGGTGCCGTGCGCCCGACCCAGGGCAAGACCCTGGCGGTGATGCAAGTGTGCGGCGGCTCGCAGTCGTTCAACGTGGTCAATCAGTTGCGGGGACTGGGCCGCTGGATGCGCATGTTCACCATCCCCAATCAATCCTCGGTGCCGAAGGCCTACCTGGAATTCGACGAATCCGGACGGATGAAACCCTCGGCCTACTACGACCGGGTCGTCGACGTGATGGAGGAGCTGGTGAAGTTCACCCTTGTGCTACGGGACCAGCACGCGTTCCTGGTGGATCGCTACTCGGAACGCAAGGAAAGCGCCGAGCAACTCATGGCCCGGGTCAACCAGCGTTCGATCTGAGAGCACGATCCCCGGGCCCTATCGCTGGGTCCCAGACGTTGCGGCCCACTTGAAGCGCCGGCTCAAGCCAGCAACTCGCTGATCCATTGCGTCTGGCGGACGATCTCTTGCACCTTTTCCTCGGGCACTGCCTGAGCCTGGGCGAAGTTGGCCAGAGTACGCTGCTTCAGCCGCAGCAGGCGCTGCCACTTGGCCAGGAACGCCGGGCTGCGGGCCTGCATCTGCAACGGGCCGAAGTACAGTTCCCGGGCGCTGTACTGCACTGGCCCGAGACGCTCGGCGACGATGATTTCGTAGTCGAAGCGGTTCTCTCGCAGTACTTCCTCGGCCAGGATGCGGTAGTCATGTTCCATCAGCCATTGGCGCAATGGCTGCTCGCCGCCGTTGGGCTGCAGGATCAGACGCTCCTCACCGCTCAAGCACGCCTGGCCGCCGTCGAGGATGTCACGGATGGTCTCGCCGCCCATGCCACAGATACTGATCGCCGTGATTCCATCTGCCGGTTCGATCGCGGCCAGACCGTTGGCCAGGCGCACGTCGATCTGCTGCTCCATGCCGCTCTCGCGCACCGCGCGCTGGGCCGAGCGGAACGGCGTCAACGCCACCTCCCCGGCCACCGCCGCAACGATGGTGCCGCGGCTGACCAAGGCCAACGGCAAGTAGCCGTGATCCGAGCCGATATCAGCCAGGCGCGCACCGGCCGGCACATGCGCCGCCACACGCGCCAGGCGCATGGACAATGTCTGTTGCTTCAACTGCTGCCCCTTTTCACCACCAAGGTCCGGCACCTTGGGCCGGATCGGGGGGCGATTCTGGCGAGCAATGTCGTGCTTTTCAAATTTATGCGACCGGAACCTGGGATGCAGTGCAGAAAAGGCCCGCTCCGGACGGGGTCGAGAGCGCCGTCCTCCATGGCGGGTTTCTGAGCAGGAGCAGACCTTGGTTGCTGGCTGCATGCACCCTGGTCAGTGATAGACTCCCTGCCCATTTGGAAGCTGAAAAAATGCTCTGTCCAGAATGTGAACAAGGCGAAGTGACCAAGGTTAAAGTGCGGGCAACGCAGGAGATTCTGTACGTTTGCCAAGAGTGCGAGTCGCTGTGGCTCACTGCCGAAGTCATTGGCACCGAGCCGTTCAACAGTTTCACTTCCTACATGGAGGAACTGGGTTTACCGCCGCTTTGGAGCTCGCTGTATGTCCTTGAGCCAGAAAAGATCACCGGCCGTCAGGCACGAAAATACCTGCGCTCGGTCGGCTCGATCTAGGTTGGTCGAGCCAAAACGACGATAGCCTCCCCCACACTCAGAAGCGCAAGAGATGAACTACCAACTCTGGATGGAACCGGATGACTGCCAGACCTTCTGTCTGAGCGGCCCACAGGGAAACACCGCACGCAAACTGCTTCACCCCGACGCCCAGCTTGTGTGGGAAGTTGAAGCCCACAGCCACTTCGAAGCAATGACCCAGTACTACGCGTACATGGAGTGGGGCGAATACAAGACCGACCTTGCCGAACAAGAGCAAACGTAGTGGGCGGCATGCTTTGGCCCAGGAGCGTCAGGCGGACTGAGCGTCGGCCCAGGCCTGGTTGCTTCGATGGCGACCCAGCCCCAACGCATCGAACTCATCCTCACCGACCTTGGCCACGACCCCGATCCGGCGCAAGGCGCGACTGATCGGAGAGTCCGGCCAGGGGCTCATGTCGTCCTCCTCGTCGCCGATGTTCAGCACCACCTCGCCTTCAAGCCAGACAACGGCGTCTTGCCCGCCTGTACCGCCATGGAAGTAGGTCGCGGCATAAACAATAGGACCTCGATCCGAGAGCTGCGCCGCCAGCTCGGCAACACCGCACGCCAGCTCATCCGAGAAGGGGCGTACGGCGGACAGCCGCCCCTGTGCTCGTCCCTGGAGTTGCACCTCGAGCGCCTCGGTCACCGGGATCAACGCCAACCCTTGGCACAGCGGACACAGCACCGCGGACGGCAGCTCAGCCCGCACTTTGGCCAGTAACTCGAGCGGCCCGATCAGGGCCTGAATCCAATGCATGTTGTCCGTTCCCTTCTCTTGTGGTCGGCCCCTGGAGGGTCAATGCCATCGATTCGGTATCGACCTTCGCGTTACAGCCTTCGATGATGTCGTCGCGAGGAGCGAAGTCGACGATATAGCGCTGGCCCGGGCGCAACTCTACATCACGGGCCGCAAAGCCGCACGGGGCGGCACCGGTGTCCGGGGCCGGATAATCCGCAGCTTTTTTGCTCGTTTTCGAAGAGCACAGGTTTTTCGTGCCATTGGTGACTGCTAGGCTTGGCGGTTTTTCAGCAGGGACTGGCTCATGCAGCGCATCGTGATTCTGGGTAATGCGGGAAGTGGCAAATCGACCCTGGCCCGTGAACTGGGTCGCCGCCTTCAGTTGCCGGTCGTACACCTGGACAGGCTGTTCTGGGAGCCCGGCTGGGTGGAGGCGGACAATGAGGTTTTCCGCAGCCGAGTCCGGCAGGCCGTCTGCGGGGATGCCTGGATCTGTGAAGGAGTTCCTGAAATTCCTGAGCTTCGTGTGGAATTTCGATAGGGTAAACCGCCCGGGCATCGAGGCTGTACGCCTGGCTATCGGGCCACAGGTTCCTGTCGTTCACCTGCGCAGTGCCCAAGCGGTTGGGGCATTTGTGCAGGACTTGTCCGCCACGGCCCAAGGCAGCTTCAAGTTGCAAGGATAATGCTCGCCGCAGTTGCGAGTTGTTGTGTCTTCACCCACCACCAGGAAAATCATGGACACTCGATTGACGCAAACCAGGGACTGGATGCTGTTGAAGCGCGTTCGTCTCGCGGCACTTCAGGACACCCCTACTGCCTTTGGCGTGAGTTACCAGACTGCCGCCCACTACAGTGACCAGCAGTGGCAGGACCGCGCCTCGTCAACCGGTAGCCAATTCTGGCTGGCCTTCAAGGACCAGCAGCCGGTGGGAATGATCGGTGCCGCAGTCAGTGCCGAGAACCGCTACAACTTGATTGGCATGTGGGTAGCCCCCGACGCACGGGGCAGCGGCGTGGCCGCAAAGCTGGTGGACGCGGTGAAATCCCGTGGGCGAGACCAGGGCCATGAGTGCGTGTATCTGGACGTCGCCCCCGAGAACGCAAGAGCCGCACACTTCTATCTGAAGCAGGGATTCGCCTTCATCGATGAATGGGAACCCCTGGAAAGCCATCCCCAGATCAAGGTGCAGACCATGCTCTGCCCCCTGTAGAACTGACCCGGCCACGCCTCTACTGGCCAGAGGCGTGCTCCGCCCGAGAAAAGATAGCGTCGCGCAGGTCGGCCAGATAAGGATCCATCGGGCTTCAAGCGGACGGATCAGCTCTCAGCGACAACCACAGCGTCGTCATTGGACTCGGTGGCCAGCTTCGCCCGATCAGCCTTGCTGATGTACTTGGACTTTTTTTGCGGAGCCAGTTTGGCACTGGCCTTCTTGGCGTGGGCCTTCAATAGCTGCTGGATTTTTTTACGGCGATTCATGTGGGGCTACCCGGCTTTTTAAGTGCCGACATGATATCAGCCGCCGCTCGGCGGGGCTGGTAACTCTTCGCCAATCCACTGACCGTTGGAACCCAGCAATGAACCCTGACTCGTGCAACGGGCAAGTATTTCTGCTGGCAATACCCGCCCTTCTCGGGGATTGCCAAGCATGCTCAGAAGAGACCCCCGCCCAAACTAGAGAACAATCTCCAATGGGCAGCGAGGCACTTCTGGGGGCGCTCTCAAGTGAACTCGGCACAAGGCACGATCGATTCCATATCAGGCTCCGCAGGCAAACTCTGGCGACCGTTACTTCAACTTATAGTGATACCGACACTCGGTGAGTGGTCCATTTCCACGCTGGGTCTAAAAGTTTCCTCCATTGGCCCGGGATCTATTGCGGCCCTTCCCGACAGATCTCAATGGGCCGGAAGCTACCGCTCAAGAGCATGAAAAACCTATCGTCCCCCGTTGTTTCGTGAACAACCGGTAATGCCAGGTGAGCTCCACATCCCAGCGAAACAACCATGGTCTCCCGATCGAAACGCTGGAATAATGGCCTCAAGTCGATGCCTTTAGCCTATCCAATGCGCAGCGATACTTGACCTTGGCGCTAGCCTTGAAGGCCAATTAACAAAGGGAAGCCTCATGTATTTTGATCATGTAGAAGAGCGTGAAGAAAACGGATCTTTTTATATCGTCGCCATAGATGCGCAAAGTGGAAGTGAATATCTAGTTAATAATCTCGCAGTAATCCAGACCTCGGCGAGCAGTCTTGAAGGTTTCAAACTTGCCATATCCACTCCTCCTGACAAGTATGTGTACAGGGGAACTTTCCAATCAAAAGAACAAATGGAAAGGTTCTCAAAGGAAATCACAAAATTGATCATGAGCGCAGACTTTAAAACAAACAGCATCTTCCGCACTTAAAACAAGGCAGAGCTGGAGCAGCAAAAACATGACCTTCACCAATGAAATGGCCGGCGCCTTTGCTGCCAGCAATCCGCTGCCGGCCCTGCTGCAGCAAACCCTTCAATGGCTGGAAGATCACGGTTGCGTGCGGACCCGGCGCGATGGGGTGCGCTATATGACCCTGCACCCCGAACCTGAATACAGCGCTATCGCCACTACAGCTTTCTACCTGCCAGAACCTGCCCGAAGCGCCTATTGGACCGCCAGCGATGATCCCGAGGTGAACCAGCGCCTTGCGATATTCCTGCGAACCGGCGCAGACGGTTCCTGGGCCGGGCTGTGGCGGGACGACAATGACCGGCAACGCATGGTCCACCTGGGCTCGGGTTCAGGTTCAGGTTCGCTGATGCTCTGCGTGCTGACGGACACCACGCAAGACCTCTTGCGCCTGCTGGCCATTGGTTACAACGAGCTGTGCTGGCCAGAGCAATTTGAGTGCACGCCGGAACAGGTACGTGAGGATGAATACGCCGATGACGACTACCCGCCTCCTCCCCTGCTGTTGCGAAGCTATGTTGAACAGCGATTGGGGCTGAGCATTCCGCCGCGGGCATCGGCGATAGTCCCCACCACCGTCAGCATGGACGCCGCGGAATCGGACGATCCGTTCTGGAACTGGCTCAAGCGTGTCAGAGGGGAGTGATCGACTCCCCTCCTACCCCTCTCAGAACTTCGCCTGCATCCCCACCCGCAGCGTGCGCCCCGGTGCCGGCATGAAGCTCTGCGCCAGCGGGTCCAGATAGTAGCGATCCGTAAGGTTTTGCAGCGACACATTGAGGCTGGCGTCTTCCTTCAACTTGTAATTGAGGAACAGATCGAACAGCGCCACTTCGCGGTAGTTCAGCTGTGGCGTGGTGGGACCGGTCTGCCAGGGCTTGTCGGCGGTGACGGTGGGCCCCGAGGTGTAGGTAATGCGCGTGCCCAGGGTCAGGCTCTGGTCGAAGAAGCGCAGGCCGGTGGTCAGGTTGCCGGCAAAGCGCGGCGGGTTCTGGGTGTTGGTGTAGGAGCCCATGAAGCTGCCCGGGGTGCAGTCCGGGGTGGCGGCGGTTTTCTGGTAGGGGTTGCTGGTGGCTCGCAGGGTGGCGGCGAAGGCCGCATCACAGGTTTCAGTCTTCAGGTAGTAGGTGGACGACAGGTCGGCAAACATCCGTCCGGCATCGTAGTGGGTTTGCAGTTCCAGGCCACGGGTGGTGTAGCTGTCGGTATTGCTGAAGCGCATCAAGCCCCACAGGCCCGGGCTCGGATCGTAGTAGCGGGTGATGTAGTTCTTGATGCTGTTGTTGAAGTAGGCGAGCTTGATCGCCGCCGAATCGTCCTCCACGAACAGCCCCTTGTGCAAGGTGCTGGCACCGATCTCCCAGTTGCTCGAACGCTCGGGCTTGAGCCCCTTGCCCGGCGTGGTCTGCTGCACACCGCGACCGGTCTCGAACAGCGAAGGCATGCGAAAACCCTGGGTGTAGGAGGCATAGACGAAGGTGTCTGGCAGCACTTCGAGATTGATCCCGAAGGCCGGAGCAAAGGCACCACCGCGGTTGCTGTCCTTGCCCGAATAGTTGAACCCGGTGACCACCCGCCCCACTTGCGAGTCGCCAACCTCCGTCTCGGTCGCGCCGTATTGGTTATAGGGCGTGCCCTCGAACGGGAAGTTGGTGTTGTTGAAGACAATCGCGTTGTTCAAGCGTGGGTCGGTCGCATCGGTGTACAGCCCGTTCTGGTCCGGGAACCACATCAGGTAGCCATAGTCACCCGGCTTTGAGACGGTCACGTACTTGTGTTCTCGCTCCTCTTTGCGCGCAGTCGAATAGGCGACGTGGTCCTTGCTGTGAAAGTGGGTGTAGCGACCGCCGCCCCACAGCGTCAGGCTGTCCACCGGTTTGTATTCCAGCTTGCCGTTGAAGCTGAACTCTTGCCGGGAACCCTCGCGCAAGCTGCGGTTGGCGTTGATGTCGTCCTGGGTGGTGACCACGCCTTTTTGCGGGCGCAGTTCCTCCAGCTGAAACGAGCCGCCCAGGTCCAGTTTCAAGTCGCCGTAGTCGGTGGTAAAGCGCGACGTGTTGGCCAGCCCCCCACCCGTGCGGCGGTTGGCCTGGCGGCTCCAGGAGCGGTCCGTGCGATAGGCCTGGGAGGCCGGTGCCGACCATGCGCTCAGTTGGCTGGTCTGCGCATCGGTCATCCACAGGTCGGCAGTCAGGTCCACCAGCGGGTTGTCCGAGGGCAGGTAGTTGTAGCGCGCGGTGTAGGTGTCGATCTGGGTGTGGCCCAGGGGGTACTGGTAGATGCCACCGGTGCCGAAACGGAAGATGTCCGAGGGCATGATCTCGCCGATGCGCCCGTCATAGCGGCGATAGCCGAGGTCGAAGGTGTGGCCGTCCGCCGGACGTAGGGTGGTCTTGAGCAGCCACGATTCGGTCTTCGACGAGGAGTTGAGCACCTCTTCCCCGGCGTTGTAGGTGGTGGCCACGCTGGTCTCTTCATCACCGTAGCGGTCAAAGGTGCGGTAGCGATCCTGGCCCTTCTTGCCGGCGAAATAGTTGCCCTGGTTGCGATGGGCGTACGCCGCCACCACATCGAAAAACTCATGGGTATAGGCGAACGCGGCGCTGCCGGCCTCCGCGTCCGAGCCGAACAGCCCGCCGCGGCTCTGATGCGGTTCCGAGTACAGGTCCTCGGTCTTGGAATGGGGGTCGCGACGGGCCGGAGCCACGCCGTTGTTCCAGACATCGCCCTTGAGCCGCAGGCCGACATTCTGACCGTCCTTGAGGATGTCGCCGACGCCAAGAGTGCGCATCTTTACCGTGCCGCCGATAGCGCTGGAAGTCAGGCTCGGGCCCTTGTCGATGGCGATGTCGCTGATCATGTCCGGGTCGATGTAGCTGCGTTGCTGGGTGCCGGCATAACCGCGATAGACATCCAGCGCCTGTTGCGAACCGTCCACCGTCACCGCCACCCGGCTCTGGCCCTGGATGCCGCGAATGTTCACATCCAGGCCGCCGCCATTGCGGCTGTCGCCGACCTGCACCCCAGGCTGGCCCTTGAGCACGTCGCCCACCGACACCACGCCGAAGCGCTGCATGTCGTCGGCGGAGATGTACACCGACGAACGCGGCGCCCGGTACACCTCCTCCTCGTCAGGGTTCTCGCCCTTGATCTTCTGCGTCGGCAACGACACCGCATCAGAGCGCAGGCGCAAGGCATAGCCGCCGTCGGCCTGGCGCACGTAGCCCAGGCCGGTGCCCGACAACAATTTGTTCAAGCCCGCTTCGGTATTGAAATCCCCTTGCAGGCCCTGGCTGGTCTTGCCCGCCGTGAGCAGCGCACTGCCCGCCATGCTGATCCCCGCTTCGGCGCCAAAACGCGACAGCACCTGGTCCAGGGGACCGGCGCCGATGCTGTAGTGACGCTCGCCGGCAGCCAGCACCGTCTCGCTGTAGAGCGGTTGCAGGCTGAGCAACAGCAGGCCGAAGGTATGGGTACGCAAGACACGAGCGGGGAAAATCATGCAAGGCTCCTAGGGATCGAAACCCACCTGTGCCGGTGGGTAATACCTGAAGGCCAAGCCAGATCGAAAAAACTATCGCGCGAGTGAAAAAAAATTTTCAGGCCGGCACCACAGTCACCCAATAACGGGTTCTGCGCTCGATGCGCACCGGCAGGGTATTGGCCACCAGGGCCAGGGCGGCATCGGTGTCGTCCAGTTGAAAACTGCCGGTCACCCGTAAAGCGGCAACAGCTTCGCTGCAACGTAAAAAACCCGGGCGATAGCGCGCCAACTCAGCCAGCAACTGATCCAGGCGCATGCGCTCGGCGGGCAGGATGCCGCGCATCCAGGCCTGGGCCAGAAACACATCGATGGCACTGGGCCGCCCTGCTCCCCGGCCATCGACTCGGGTTTGCCAGCCAGCCTGCAATGGCAGCGGGGTCGACTGCTGCCGGGCACTGACCTGCACCAGCCCGCGCAGCACGGTCACCTGAGTGCCCTGGCGATCATGGCGCACCAGCAAATGGGCGCCGCGGCTGTACAACAGCGCATCCGGCGTTTGCAGTTGCAGGGAGGCCGATCCGGCCGGGGTATCCAGCGCCAACTCGCCCTCGATCAACTGCACGCTGCGCTGCCCCGCACTCAAGTCCAGGTTCACCGCACTGGCGGTGTTCAGCCACAACGACCCGCCGTCCGCCAGGGCCCAACGTCGCCGTTCACCGATACCGGTGCGATAACGGGCCAAGGCTGAACGCACCAGGGTGGAGTCCGCCCCCTGCCAGGAAATGCCGCCCAGCAGTCCCAGCGCCAACAGGCACTTGAGCACTTGCCGCCGCCGTTGTGGATCGGCACCCGCCGACTGCAAGGCCCGGCGCGCCGTGGCATCGGCCAGCAGATGAGCCCCCGGCTGCAACATCAGCGGCAAACGGCTGACCCGCTGCCAGGCGTACTCATGCTCGGCACTGGCCTCGCGCCACTGCTGCAAGGCCTGGTGGTCCGCAGCACTCATCAGCCCGGACTGCATCTGCACCAGCCAATCGATGGCGCTGTCCCGCACCCGGGGATCGACCGCCGCGCCGCTCATTCAAACAGGCTCGCATAGCAGACGCTGAACGCCCTGCCCATGTCCCGCTGCACCTGGGCCACGGTCAAGCCCAACTGCACGGCGATCTGCGCATAGGTCAAGCCATCGAGCTGGGACAGAAAGAAAATCTGCCGCACCCGCGACGACAAGCCCACCAGCAGCGAATCCAACTGCAGCAGGGTCTCGATCATCAGATGCCGCTCCTCCGGCGAAGGCTCCTCCCCCATCGGCCGCGCCGCCAACGCCTCCAGATAGGCCCGCTCGATGGCCTGACGGCGCCAGCGATTGATCAGCAAGCCATTGGCGATGGTGGCCAGAAACGCCATGGGCTGGCGCAGCTCACGCACATCCTCCTGGGAGCGCAACACGCGGATAAAGGTGTCGTGAGCCAGGTCCTCGGCATCGGCGCTGTGCCCCAAGCGCCGATGCAACCAGCCGCGCAGCCAGCCGTGATGGTTCGCATACAACTGGGCGACAGGCGAGGAAAGGCTGTGGTTGTGCATGGGAGATTCGCATTAATGATAATGCTTCTCATTTTATGGTTTGCGAATGGGAGTTGTACAGCGCGGCACGTTGCGATTGCCGTAAAGGGCCAGGCCCGACTCCACAGATCAGGCCACTGGGATCAGGCGCCAAGCGTGCATTGCAGAGCGTTTGAGGGCTTGTCCGGCATTTCCCGCAGGCAAGCTCCATCAAGTCTTGCCGCCGCGGCGGATCAGGATGTCTGTCGATCGATATCGCGACGAAGAACCACAGCCGTGGTGATGTCCTCGACGGATTCGTGACTGGCTACGGCATCCCGGACTCGGTTCAGATCATCAATGGTGCGTGATTCAGTCTCAATCACCAGGTCGAGCTGGCCACTGACAGAGGAGATGCGGCGCACCTGCGAGTGCTGGGCCAGAAGGTCCAGCAGGCTGATGGCCGGCGTGCGTTTCAGGCACACCAGAAACATGGCGCGAATCACATTGGCGTCGATTTCGCCGATATCCGCACGATAGCCTCTGATCACCCCATTGCGTTCAAGGTTGAGGACGCGCTCGCTGGTGGCACTTCTGGACAGTCCGATTCTCGCGGCCAGGGCCTTCAGGGCAATCCGCGCCTCTTTAGACAGAATGTCCAGTATTTCGCGATCTTTCGCGTCCAGGTCGCGCATTGAAACTCCTCAAATTGACTGCCGAGTTTGTGCCGGTCGATTCCGACAATATGCAGGCCAAAGCCGACCGCATACCTACTGCCCTCGAAGATTTCGCATGCCAAGCTAACTGAAAAAAATAACTTGGAAAACCATTACCATGACCGACCTTTGCCACCCCGCCCCGCAGTTCTCGCCACGCGATGCCGAACACTTGGCTGAGCAGCTTTTCAATGTCATCGCTACGGCTTCGCCTCTGGACGGCGAGCGAGACTGCAACTTCCGGTTGAACACAGCAAGCGATGCGGGATGGATTCTGAAAGTCGTCAACTCCAGCGAACCACCCATTGAAAGCGCGCTGCAGACCGCCATCCTCAGCCATCTGGCCCATCACAGCCCCGAGCTTGGCGTGCCGCAGCTGAAGAAAAGCCTGACCGGCGACTGGCTCGCCTCGGCAATGGCGTCCTCTGGCGAAACCCACGCGGTGCGCCTGGTGAGCTGGTTGCACGGTACTCCGCTGGCCGAAGTCCAGCGCACGTTCGAACTCATGCGCAGCCTGGGTCAATCATTCGCCGACATGGATCATGCACTTCAGGGCTTCATGCATCCCGGCGCGGTCCGCGATCTGGAGTGGGATCTGCGACACGCCGCACGTTCCCGAGCCCGCCTGCATTTCGTCAAAGACCCCAACAGACGTGCCATTCTGGAGCGCTTCATCGATGATTTCGAAACCCGGGTCGAACCCAGGCTTGCGCGCTTGCGCACCCAGGTCATTCACAACGACGGCAATGACTGGAACATCCTCGTCGACCCGCAGAACCACCAGCAGGTCTCGGGCATCATCGATTTTGGCGATGCCGTGCACACGGTGCTGATTGCCGAAGTCGCCATCACTTGCGCCTACGCCATTCTCGACATGCAAGACCCCATCGGCGCGGCCGCCGCTCTCACCGGCGGCTTCCATGAGCGCTACCCACTGCAGCCGCAAGAGCTGGACGTGCTGTTCAATCTGATCGCCATGCGCCTGGTCATCAGCGTCACCTTGTCGGCCTCGCGCCACGAGCAGACCCAGGACAATCCCTACCTGGCCATCAGCGAAGCCCCGGCCTGGCGCCTGCTGGAAAAGATGGATCGCATGAACCCGCGCCTGGCGACGGCGATCCTGCGCAAAGCCTGTGGTTTTGACGCGATAGAAGGTGCCGGGGCCATTCGCCGCTGGGTGGATGAAAACCGCCAGTCCTTTGCGGATATCGTGCATCCATCGGCGGCGACCCTGAACAAGGCCATTGTGCCATTCGCCGATGCTGCCCATGAAATGACCATCGCCTCAGCCGAGCAGCGCCCGGCAGAGGCCACCCGGTGGTGGAATGATTTCTCTGCTGAACATCAGGTGCCGCTGGGCATCGGGCCATGGGGCGAAGCCAGGACCATCTACACCGACAGCGCCTTTGAATCTCGATTCATTGAAGGAGAGCGTCGGATCATGCACCTGGGTGTCGACTTGATCATGCCGGCCGGAACGCCTCTGTACACACCGCTTGCCGGTGTGGTGCAGAGCGTCGAGGTCGAGCCTGAACCACTGGGCTATGGCGGTTTGATCATGCTCAAGCACTCGCCGGCAGGCTGTCCGCCCTTTCTGACCCTGTGGGGGCACATGGCCCACGAAGCGCTGACCCGCCTCAAGCCCGGGGACCGTCTTGAGGCCGGCGCGCTGGTGGGTCACATGGGCGCGGATACGGAAAATGGCGGCTGGCTGCCCCATGTGCATTTCCAGATGTCCACCGACACCCAGTTGCAAGCGAGCGAGTTCATCGGCGTCGGTGAGCGCGCCTATCTGGAGGTGTGGGCCGACCTGTTCCCGGATGCATCGACGCTGGCCGGAATCCCCGCGGAAACCTACCACCAGGAAGGACGAACCAAAGCGCAGATCGTGGCCAAGCGTAAGGAAATGCTGCTTCCCAACTTGTCGATTTCCTACTCGGACCCGATCAAGTTCGTACGCGGTGATGGGGTCTGGTTGATCGACAACTTTGGCCGCGCCTATCTCGACTGCTTCAACAACGTCTGCCATCTCGGCCACTCCCATCCCGATGTGGTGCAAGCCCTTTCGCGCCAGGCTTCACGCCTGAACACCAATACCCGTTACCTGCACGACAACATCGTGGAGTACGCCGAGCGACTCACCGCAACCTTGCCCGAAGGCCTGGCGGTCGCCTCCTTTGGCTGTTCAGGCAGCGAAGCCAACAGCCTGATGCTGCGCATGGCACGCAATCACACCGGGCGCAACGATGCCATCGTGCTGGATTGGGCTTATCACGGCACGACCCAGGAGCTGATTGACCTCAGCCCCTACAAGTACAAGCGCAAGGCCGGCAAGGGGCGTGCAGCGCATGTATTCGAGGCGGCCGTGCCGGATGCCTACCGCGCAGCGGATGACTGGCCATTCGAAGAGCTGGGCAAGCGTTTCGCGCAAAGTGTCGCCGAGCAGATCGACAGCATGCGCAAGCAGGGCCGAGCCCCGGCGTTCTTTTTGGCGGAGTCCATTCCCAGTGTCGCCGGGCAACTGTTTTTCCCGGAAAACTACTTGCAGGAAGTCTATGCAATGGTTCGTGCCGAAGGCGGTCTGTGCCTGGCCGATGAAGTCCAGGTCGGCTTTGGCCGAGTGGGCAGCCACTGGTGGGCCTTTGAAACCCAGGGCGTGGTGCCCGATGCCGTGTCCATGGGCAAACCCATTGGCAACGGCCATCCCATGTCGGCGGTGGTGACCACACGCGAGATGGCCGACAGCTTCAACAACGGCATGGAGTACTTCAATACCTTCGCCGGCAGCCCGGTTTCATGTGCCGTGGGGCTCAGCGTTCTCGATGTGATTGAGCGCGACAACCTGAAACTCAACGCGTTGACGGTGGGCAACTATCTGCTCGAAGGCTTTCGCAAGCTGCAGCAGCGATACGCGGCCATTGGCGATGTACGCGGACTGGGGCTGTTCCTCGGGATCGAACTGGTCACTGATCGCAAGAGCAAATCTCCGGCCACGCAACTGGCCAAAAAGGTCGCCGATGGTGCCCGGGAGCGCGGCGTTCTGATCGGCACCGAAGGCCCCTATGACAACGTTCTGAAAATGCGCCCATCGATGATTTTCAGTCACAAGAACGCCGACTTCCTGCTTGAGGTGCTGGACGAAAGCTTCCAGGCTGCCCTGCGCTAGAGCGTCCGGATCGGCGCGCGAGTGACAGCCTGCGCGCCCGGCCGACATAGTGTCGGCCAACTCCGGCAATGTGTCCGGCTGGCGGACACCTTGCCTGGTGCTTTCCAGAACGGCCTATGCAAAGCTTTTCCCGAGGCCTGGGTGAAGAGCCCAAAAACAATAATTAATAATTCTTCAAAGGTGCCATCCAATGCTAACCAGAACGCTCAAGGGTCTGCTTGCTGCATCCACCGTCGCGGCCGCGGCGCTCCTCTGTCCTACAGCCGTTCAGGCTGATGACTTGCAGTCGATCCAGGAGTCCAAAGAGATTCGCATTGCCATGAGCGGTCAATACTCGCCCTTCAGCTTTGCCAACGAGCAGAACCAGATCGTCGGATTCGACGCCTCCATCAGCGAAGCCCTGGCCCAACGGCTCGGGGTGAAAGTGAGCATTGTCACCACGCCCTTCGACGGGATCATTGCCGGGCTCCTGGCCAAGAAATATGACGCCATCATCGCCTCGATGACCATTACCCCGGAGCGCCTGAAGGCCGTGGATTTCGTTGGCCCCTATTACCACGCCGGCCGCACCATCGTGGTGAAAGAGGACTCGCCGATCAACAGCCTGGATGACCTGAAGGATGTGACGGTGGGCGTTACCCTTGGCGATGCCCACGACAAATGGGCCAGGGCGCGCGGCAACCTGAAGGTGAAGACCTACAAAGGCCTTCCCGAAATGCTGGTCGACCTGGAGGCAGGGCGCCTCAACGCGCTGGTGATGGACAGCGTTCCGGTGCTGGTCGCCGTCAAGGAAACCGGGCAGAAAGTTCGCATCATCACGCCACCCGACAGTGACGGCGGCGTTGAAGGCATGGGCATTGCGCTGCGCAAGCACAACCCTGAACTCAAGGCTGCAATGCAGCAGGCGCTGGACGATATGCTCGCCGACGGCAGCTACGAAAAGATCTCGATGCAGTGGATCGGCAAAGACATTCGCTGACTCAGCTGCAGCCTGGCTCGACCTGTCGTCGGGCCAGTCAATCCGACTTTTCCGAGCCTGCCCATGGATCTGACACTTATACAGCGCACCCTGCCGTTCTTTCTGGAGGCGGCCTGGATCACGGTGCAAGTTTCGCTACTGGCACTGGTGCTGGGTTTGCTGGTGGCAATCGTGCTGGTTGCTGCCCGACTGTCCGGCTTCTTCCTGCTTCGATGCCTGGCCAGGGTCTACGTCAGCGTTTTTCGCGGCACGCCCTGCCTGGTCCAACTCTTCCTCATCTACTTTGGCGGCCCGCAAATCGGCCTTGAGCTGGAACCGTTTTCCGCTGGGGTCCTGGGCCTGGGCCTGAACATCGCGGCCTACATGGCCGAATCCATTCGTGGTGCGATCAGCAACGTCGATCCCGGTCAGGTCGAAGCCGCACGTTCAATCGGTTTCGGCAAGGGCCAGACCCTATGGCTGATCACACTTCCGCAAACCGCGAAGCTGATGATCAGGCCTCTGGGCGTCAATGCGGTCGCGCTGATCAAAGGCTCGGCCCTGGTTTCGACCATCTCCGTGGTTGAACTTTCCTACACGGCGCAGCGCTTTATCAGCTCCACGTACAAGCCGTTCGAGATATTCATGGTGTCGGCCATTTTGTACATCGCCATGGTCTACACGGTCAGGCTGATGGTTGACCACCTCGATAAACGCTTCGCGGCAAAGTGAGACGCCTCAATGCCAAGCCTTGACCTGAGTATCGTGACACCCTATTCCGAGCTGCTGGCGACCGGGCTCTGGTGGACCATCGTCTTGTTTCTCTGCTCCAGTGTATTGAGCCTGATTGCCGGAATAGCCTTTGCCCTGATCGTTCTCTACACCCCCAAACTGGTATCCCTGCCCATACGTTTCATGACCTGGCTGCTGATGGGTACGCCACTGCTGCTGCAGCTGTACGTGATCTATTACGGCCTGGTGCAAGTGGGGATTGATATCCCGGCACTGATGGCCGGCATCATCGGCCTCAGCCTGCACTTCGCCGTCTACAACGCCGACGTTATTCGTGCCGGGGTGATGTCGGTCGACCCCGGGCAGATTGAAGGTGCGCGCTCCATTGGCCTGAGCCGCAGTCAGACCCAGCGCTACGTGATTGTGCCGCAAGCACTGCGCAGCACTCTGGCGCCGCTGGGCAACAACCTGATTGTCCTGTTAAAGGACACATCCCTGGTGTCCATCATCGGTATTGCCGAGCTGGTCTACAGCGCCCAGCGCGCTGTGAGCGAGACCTATAGCCCGTTCGAATTCTATTTGGCCGTCGCGGTGATTTATTACGCGGTCAATCTTGTTCTGGAAGCCGGCCTGCACCTTCTTGAAAATAAGGTAGAGATGTCACGATGACCACAGAAAAGCTCATGGTTGAAGTCAAGGGTGCGCGCAAGGCTTATGGCGCACTTGAAGTGCTCAAAGGCATCGATCTGTCTGTCTCGCGCGGACAGATCATCGCCATCATCGGCCCCAGTGGTTCGGGCAAAAGCACCCTGCTGCGCTCAATCAATCACTTGGAAGTGCTGAACGAGGGTGAAGTCTGGCTAGAAGGCGAACACGTCAACCGGCCCTTGAAAGGTCGCGCATTCGAACAGCACATCAATAGCGTGCGCCAGCAGATGGGCATGGTGTTCCAGCACTTCAATCTGTTCCCGCACTTGACCGTGCATGAAAACATCGCCCTCGGACCGATCAAGCTCAAAGGGTTGAGCAAAACAGCGGCTCGCGAACTGGCCATGGAGTACTTGGCCAAGGTGGGCCTGGCCAACAAGTTCGACGAGTACCCTTCTCGCCTGTCCGGCGGACAGAAGCAGCGCGTGGCCATTGCCAGGGCCCTGGCGATGCGCCCCAAGGTCATGCTGTTTGATGAGGCCACCTCGGCGCTGGACCCGGAGCTGGTGGAAGAGGTCAACCAGGTCATGAAACAACTGGCCGCCGAGCACATGACCATGTTGATCGTCACTCACGAAATGCGCTTTGCCGGTGAAGTGGCCGACCGGATCATCTTCATGGACGGCGGGGTGGTGGTCGAGGAAGGAGCGCCGCAAGAGATCCTGCAAAACCCGACTCACGAACGAACCCGATCATTCTTGAAAAAGCACCTGCACGCCTAGATGAGTTGCGCTCGCCCCCTGTCGAAGGTTGTTTTGCGTCAGGGGAGCTGTGTTTTCCGAGCACTTGCCGACCTCTCTGTTCGTGGCCCGCGGATGCTGGCACTAGCGGGTGATGGTGCCTTCACGGCAAACAGATCCAGCCAAGCGTCATCGAACCACAGTCAGTAAACTGCGGGCCGGAACTGGATGAGCGAGAGAGCGTTGTATGTACATAGGTGAACTTGCCACGTTGTCGGGATGCACGCCCAAAGCCCTGCGTCTGTATGAGCAACTGGGCCTGCTGACCCCGCAGCGCCGTGGCAGTTATCGGCTGTACAGCCCCCATCACTTGACGCTGGTGCAGATGATCCGCAGCGCCCAGGCGGTGGGGTTCAAACTGGCAGAGATGAGCGAGTTGCTGGCCGCCAAGCACCATCAGGCCCCCTTCCCCCTGGCACTGGCCAATCAGGGTATCGAGGCCAAGCGCCTGGAGTTGCAAGCGCAGATCCAGGCCTTGCAGAGCCAGGAGCAGCAACTGACACAGTTGCAACAACAGATCAACCAGCAGTTCGCCCCCGCAGCAGTGCCGAGTGCTGCGCCAGAATCAGCGCAGCAATAGATGGGCAAATGCCTCCCTGAGGGCGTCATGGGGTGAGCGCGGCTGGTAGCCCAACTCGTTGATGGCCTTATCGATGCAGTAACGCTGGCGCACCCCATAAAACATCCGCACCTGGCTCAGCAGCAACTCCGCGGGCTGACCGGTGTAGCGCGCCCGCTGTTCTTGCAGCCAGGCGATCAGCAACAACAAACCCTTGGGCGCGCGGCGCGGTAGCCGATATTCGGGGCAAAGCGTGTTGAGCGCTGCGATGACCTCGGCCAACGATGAAGACTGTTGATTGGCCAGTAGGTAGCGCTGGCCCGGGCGACCCTGCTCCGCCGCGCGGATCAAGCCATCGGCCACGTCACGCACATCGACAAAGTTGAAATGAAAATTCGGGTCCAGCACCAGCTTGCGCCCCAGCACCGCCGCCAGAAATCCCATCGTGTCCGTCAGCCGCGTGGCATGAGGGCCGATGATCGCCGAGGGCAATACCGCCACCGTCGGCAGGCCATAGGCCTGGGCCATGTCCCAGGCGGCGCGCTCAGAGAGAATTTTCGACCGGTAGTACGGGTTTTGCTGATCG
Organism: Pseudomonas sp. JDS08PS003; assembly: GCF_045013505.1. Classification (NCBI taxonomy): domain Bacteria; kingdom Pseudomonadati; phylum Pseudomonadota; class Gammaproteobacteria; order Pseudomonadales; family Pseudomonadaceae; genus Pseudomonas; species Pseudomonas sp. JDS08PS003. The sequence continues at coordinate 2,791,910 of NZ_CP120724.1, read as the reverse complement.
CTGTTCCAGCTGTTTTCATCCAGGCGCTGACCGTTGTGCCCAACCGCTGCCACGGAGCTGACATAGACCACACGCCGGACCCCGGCCTCGGCCGCAGCGCGCAGCACATTACGCGTACCTTGCACGTTGGCCTCGACGATCTCGGCGTAGGGATTCCTCGCCCAGTGCTTGAACACGGCCGCCACCTGATACAGCACCTCTACCCCTTGCAGGGCCTGACGCAGAGAGTCAGGGTCTTGCAGCTCGGCGCGTACCTTCTGGCAGTCGAGGCCGTTCAGGGCGGAGCTTCGGTCCGGGTCACGCACCCCGGCGCGCACCTGTTGCCCGCGAGCCAGCAGCGCCCGCACCAGGGTGTTGCCCAGATGCCCATTGGCACCGGTGACCATCGATACTCTACTCATGGATTGCCTTATCCGCTGACGGCGGAAGCTGAAACAGACAAGACAGGATGCGGGTTGTCCCAAGGGACAGAGTCAAGCACTGATCTCAGACACCGTTGTAGACGAGGACACAGCCCCTTCCCTGCCTGCCTATTCGGCGCACGACACGGTGCCGCGCCCCGATAGCGGCATTTTGATAGCAATGTCCTTGTGCCGTTGTTTATGATGCAACCCATGCTCGGGGCGACAATATTGGCTATACGCCCATGAGCCACTGGAAATGCCTGCATGAAGACTGCGACACGGATCAAGCCCCTCGATATCACCGGAACGCTTGCGAATGCCGCCTCCAAAAGCACATCACTGGAGCCTTGTTGGACATGTACCCCACTGGAACTCATCTGATTGTCGGCCGAGGTCTCTATACCCATCACGGGATTTTTGTCGGCAGGAATCGCGTGATCCACTACTCAGGCATGGGTTCGGGGCTTCATAAGGGATGCATCGAGTCGACCTCCCTTGCAGACTTCCTGCAAGGCAAGAACGCCAGGATCAAGACTTACCGGAAAGTCTATTTCAGGGGGCCCGATATCTGCCGTCGGGCCCGATCCAGACTGGGTGAGGATCAATACAATCTTGTGTTCAACAATTGCGAGCACTTTGCCAACTGGTGCGCCACCGATCGACACACCAGCGAACAAGTCAGAGTCGCCAAACAGCGTCTGGGCGCAGTTGCCAACAGCCTGCTGATGCACCACGCAGCCAGACAAACGGCAGAGCAAACCACCAAGGTCTTGCTCGCCCAAGGTGGCGCCGCCGCTGCACGCAACATGCTGGCCAGAAAGGCCGCCAGCACCACCGCGAGCCAAGTAGCGCAGTCATTGACCAGCCAAGCCCTGGCCAAGGGTGCCGTCAGTACCGCATCTGGTCTGGCCGCCGCTGGCGGTACCTCCAGCTTGACCGCTGCAGGTCTTGGCGCCCTGGGGTTCGCTGGAGGAACAGCCCTGGCCCCCGCACTAGCGACCGCAGCAGTGGCCGCAGGCGCGGCGTATCTGGTGGGCAGCCTCTGGGATTGGCTTACGGATTGATCGTGGCTGGTCGGATGCTCATCAACGCCTCGATAAAATGCGCCGTGCCCTGCTCTTTTCCTATGGTTGGTACTCAGAAAAATTCAGCAAGAAACCCGAAAAACACAGTACCAACGCCTGCTAAACTCCCGTCCCCGAACCCACTTGAAGGTGACCACAGCTTCCGGTCGCCCATTGAAAGGACTCTCCCATGAACAAGCTGACCTACAGTCTTTTTGCCTCAACACTGGCCCTGTCCGTTGACATCGCCCATGCCGCCTCCGTGGCCGAAGTCTTCACCGGCGACATGCTGGGCACCAATCAGCGTTACTTTGAATCCGTCGCCGGAATCCCTCGGGAGTCCTTCGGCGATGAACACAAGTTCAAAGTCCAGGGTTGCGACATCACCGCCACGGTAGAGGGCGGCAAAGTCAGCAAACTGCGCATGGAACTGACGCCCAAATGCCAGGCCGACCTGACCCAGTTCGTCGGCACCTACGCCCCGGCGCCAGGCAAACCTCTCACCGTCGGCGCCTTTACCGAGTCGTCCGGTGGCGGCCTGAGCTACAGCGCCAGTTGCCTGAGCATGTGCGGCAATGCCGCCGACCCTTCGGTCTATGCCCACTGGGAAGGTCCCCATGCCGTGGATTTCAAGGAAGTGCTGCTGGAGGTGGTCCTGGTCTCCGATGCCGCGCTCAACGCCGCCGACCAGTGGGAATCGCAGATGCGCAAAGCAGAAGGCGAAGACTACGTGATGGAAACACGCTTCAACTGCGACCGGAAATACGACGCCGCCGCGCAGAAGGCCTTTGACAAAGTGCAGGTCAGCGCGGTCACCATCGGCACCGGGCTCAAAGCGTCCGGTTGCTGACATTCAGCCCAAGAAGCCACACAGCAGCCGGGAGTGGACAACGACCGGCTGCGACGCTGCCGTCTCCACTCGCAACCCCACGCCCCCCCAAAATACGCCCAAGGGATGGAGATGAAATTCTTGCCCCTCCATGCAGGCACGCGCCGGCCATGGTACGTAAAGCTGCTCTGGATACCGCTGCTGTTTGGGTTAGCCACGCATTGGGACTTTGCGTTGCCAACGGTGACTGTTCACTACTCCCAAGCCGGCCGGGATGAGCTCAGGTACATCTGGAATGTCCAGGATCGGATTGATAAAGGAGGAATGCTTCCCGGAGGCGGCGCAACCGATCATGGCGCGCTCTTCCCGGACGACGAGTTCTTCATGGAATTTTCCTGGTGGAGCAAGAACACCGGGCGCAATCATTGCATCAGCATCACCCCGCAATGGCCCAACACCCATATCTACCTGAACGCCGACGGCGACATCGACAGGCGAGAAAAGAGCGGAACCGATGGGCACCGGTTGGCGGAGTGTCGATGGGATCGGGCCAAGCCTTAGGTCGATATCAAGGACGCAACGGCAGCCTATGTGACCTACAGCCATGTTTTTTTGGCCCGCGATGCCCCGGCATCTGTTTACGGTGACGGGTTGAACTGCAGAATGGCCAGGCACCTGAGAAGGCGAAACTCCCGCCCCCCGCTGGGGTCCGTTCCTCAGCCGAGGCGGTCGATGGCGCTTGCAAGATTGACGCGGGCTTGCTGTTCGAATGCATCGAAGTACGGTGCGGTCGTATAGATGCGCCCGCGTGCCAGGAAGCCCTCCAGGACCTGGCGCCGCTTTCGGCGGTACACAAACAGAGGCACATATCGGTACTCGCGACGGACTTGGCGGTCGTACTCCTCAAACCGCGCGGCCGATGCCCCAAGGATCGCCAGATCCGTGTCCACCAACACGGCCTCGTCTGCCGACGCTGGAGCGCCGTCGTGTCGCGTCACCATGATCAGGCCGTAAAGCCTGCGTCGGATTTCATCGCCCAGGCCGCTATCGCGTGCCACGTCGTCCAGCCATTGCGCACTGCGCAGCTCGTTGTCGCTGCGAAGTGGGTCGTATAGGGCGTCATGAAACCAAAGTGCGAGATCGACTTCAGCGGGAGCGTGGCAGGCTGCGTTGATGAGTCGGCGCACCTGGAGGCATTCCTGCAAATGCTGGCAGTTGTGATACGCACGATGGGGCTCGCGGTAGCGTCGAAGGAGCTCTTCGTAGGTTTCTCGCGGCGGGCAGCCGACTCCGAGCTCCGCCCAGAGGCGAGCCCAGGCGGCAAAATCCACACCATCAGGCACCTCGGGGGCGCCGTGCGCGCCGTCCGGAAAGAGGTTGCGCCCTTCTGGCGTTCCCCTCATCGCTCCTCCTCCCCATCAATGTAACGCTCGACCCAGGCGATCAACGTCGGTGCGGCGAAGGCCGTCGGCAGCAGTGGCCGCGCCGTGGTGGACAGCGTGAACGCCCCCTGGATAAAGCATGTAATGCCCGCCACCAGCGCGTCGAGCCCTCGGGCGCGGCGTCCGCGTTCGGCGAATCGCTGCCGGAGCAGGCCCTTGAGAAGCTTCATCTGCGCCGCTAGCACAGCCTGATAGACCTCGCGCACGTCTGGGTCGTGGGCCGACTGCTCGCCGATCATCACCCATGCCGCCACCGCATCGGGCTGCGCGTCCGAACCGTAGGCCAGGTGTGCGGTAATGTAGGCCTGAAGCCTTTGCTCCGCCGTCTGGGCCGCAGCGGCCCGGGACTCGTACCGCTGATGGGCGTAGCCGGCCAGTGAGTCGACCAGTGCCACCAAAATCTCGCGCTTGTCCTTGAAGTGGTAGTGCACAAGGCCAGGCGCTAGCTCCGCATGCCGGGCGATGGCCGCTATGGTTGCGCCTGCGTAGCCGGCCTTGGCCATGACGGCCTGGAGTGCCGCCACGATCTGGCCGCGTCTTTCATCAGTGTTCGAGCGCCGTGCCATGTCACCTTTCCAATGTTGGTTGCGCGACCAGCTTAGCATTGACATCGACCCCGTCGCACCCTAGCTTTGCAAATATTGGTTATCAGACCAACTTTGGAGATCACGATGAATTCCTTCGCTGAAAAACTGGTGGCCGGGGCGACTGCTCCGTCGGCCTCGGTCGAACTACCGCTGGGTGACCGGGTGCGGTGTGTCCTGGTCCACGAGTTCCTTGCGGCCAGCGAGTGCGAAGCGTTGATAGAAGCCACGGAGCAGTGCGGGTTCGCCAGCGCAGGGTCTGACTACCCGTCCTCCTACCGCGATAATGACCGGATCGTGGCAGACGACCCAGCTCTGGCCGGACGACTATTTGAACGCTTGAAGCACTGCGCCTCGCGGATGCCGAAGCTCGGGACGGTGATCGATGAGGACGGCTGGCGTCCGGTCGGCATCAATGAGCGGCTGCGCTTCTGCCGCTACCGGCCCGGCACCCAGTTCCGCGCCCATCAGGATGGTGTACACCATCGCCAGCGCCAACAGTCACGCCTGACCTTCATGATTTATCTTAACGACGATGCATTCAGCGGCGGAGAGACCGTGTTCTTCGAGGGACGGTCCGCAGCCATGTCGAACCGGGATTCCACGCTCAGGCTGCGCCCGCGAAAGGGCAGCCTGATCGTATTCGATCACACCCTCTGGCACGCCGGCGCCTTAGTGGACGCTGGCCAAAAATACGTCATGCGCAGTGATCTGATGTACGAGCCACAGCAATCCTTGCAAGTCGATGGTCCCTTCCAGCCGGGCCATCACGGGTACGTATGGGCGCTTGCCGACCTTGGCGACAGGGGCTTTGCAAGCGCCGGGCGTGACGCAACCATCCGGCTGTGGGATCGCGAGGGCCGGTGCTTAGGTCAGCTTGACGGACATACACAATCCATTCTGGGTCTGGTGGACGTGGCGCCTGGCGAGCTTGTTTCTCACTCGCGGGATCGTACGGTCCGGCATTGGTCCTTGGCGACCGGCGAGTCAACGTTGGTCGGCACATCGGACTCGGCCGTCCTGTCCTCGGCAAAGTTAGGCGCTGACCGCCTCGTGACCGGGGCTGCTGACGGTCGCGTGACAGTCTGGAACCTGGCGACAGGTGCCACGGACAGACGTCAGGCCCACGCCTGCTGGGTCTGGGCGATCGCGCCTATGGGCAACGGCGGTTTCGCCAGCGCATCGGAGGACGGAACCGTCAGGCTGTGGCAACCCGAGGAGCGGGACTGCGTACAAGTGCTCGATCTGGGCCGCCCCCTGAGGACGCTGGCGAGCTGGAACGACGCCGATGGCAGCGTCACCTTGGCCGCTGGTGATCTCGACGGCGCGGTGCACCTGCTAGCGACCGAACCGATGCTGGCGCTCCTGGATTGCCTTGCCGCTCATGACGGGCCAGTCCGGCGCGTGCGCTTCGAGGCGCGACACATGTTGCTGACCTGCGGCGAGGATGGATTCGTCAGGCGCTGGAACCTGCCCTCACGGCAGGGGGCGATCATCGGCTCACACGACAACTTTGCAACCGATGTGCTCCCCACCCGCGCCGGTGGCTGGATCAGCTGTGGGTATGACGGCCGGATATTGGTGCATGGCGACAAGGGCCAGGACGCCCTACCCCTGCACCTCAATACCAGTTCTGCGCCTTTGGCCAACAGGTCACTGGTATGATCTGCGTCCGGAGCCGCCTGCTGGAGGCGGTGTGTTTGAGCACAGGAAGTCCCATGAAAAGAATGCTGTTCGGTGTGTGTCTGCTATCACTGGCCGGTTGTGTCAGCTCGCCCGATACCTCCCTCACCCAGGCCACCCCAGGTTGCAAAGCGGCCACCTCTGAGGTCAATGGGAAACCGGTCACCACGCAGTTCTGCATCAAGACCATCGCCTTCAAACCCTCACAATACCGAGTCACTGTTAACGACCAGGTGCTGTTCACCGGTACTGACTTCCAACCCGTCGCCTTTACCAAAACCATTAAGGAAGGTCCGGCCAAGGGCACATGCAAGGAGCTGATCGAGTTGCAGGGCTCCGGCTCGACAACAGTGCCATTGAACGAGTTGCCCACCGAATTGGTGGCAGGCTGCCGAATTACGGCAGACGCGGCCGGTAACGCACAAGCCTTCAGCAAAGACGACGCCTGCGACAAGGTGTTCTACAAGTCGCTGGCGCCGTTGCTGGGCAAGGTGATGCCGGCTGAAGTGGCCCGCCAATGCAGCGTGACGGTGGGCGAGCAGACCGTGTTTGACCAACGTTTCAACTTTTAGAACAAGGCGCTGGAGCAGAGGGGCAGATTGACTTTCTCTGCTCTAGCCGATACCCGCCTCCCCTCTACCCCTGCACCACCCAACACCAGACCGGCGGAGCCCTAAGGTAGTTCTTAAAAGTCAGTGAACGGATCTGAGGGCAACGGCAGAGGAATTGCGTCGCCTTTTTTCGTATCTTCAGAACTCAATCGGGGTTGCTCAGAATCAACCTGACGTACATAAGGTACGTAATGAATGCTCAACTAAATAAATACCGAACAACTAATAGCCAGGGAAAGCTCAGGATGCGTCACTCAATAATTAACAGCTTGATTGCTATCAGCTTTGCCATAACATGCTCCGGCTGCACATCATATACGTCCAAGCCACCAATCAATGAACACTTCGAACCCAGAACAAAAGAAACCATCTCCAGCTTCACTTATAAAATGGACTCTGCATGGAAAAACAGCCGCTTCGCAAAGAGCGCATACGAAGCAACACAGAAAATCATTCCAAATGCACAAGACAATAGTTCAAGACTTATAGCTCCACACCTTCCTGAATTAGAAATAAAAATCTCCGAGATTCCATCTGGAGGCGCTTGCGTACAAGACTACTTAACCGGCTTGAGTCTTGGCTTGATTCCTAGCTGGTGTACAAGACCCAACCTATTCAGGTTCGATTTCACACTGAACAATAGTCACGGTTTTTGCAGACAGAAATCCTACTCCATAAGCTCAATATCGTTCTCACACCTCGTAGTGATCCCATTCGCCCTACTCAGCACCGAAAGCAAACCGTTAACTATTTATCAGGCAGCGTTAAAAGACTTCCTTCAAGAAGGTCAATGTACAACGCGCTAACACGCTCTGTTCGATCAGGGAGAGGGAGCCACTTGCAGTGACAGCAGCCTAAAAAAACCTCCGACTACTATCAACCCACAGAACAGAGCACCGGCACCCAGGGTCGGGACACCGAATCCCATACTGACGGAACTTGCAACAGAATCAGTCGACCATCACCTGAAACGTAAAGCATATGAAATGCCATCAACCACCCACTTAACCCAGCCCATGTATTGACCGACAGACCACAGCAAAAGAAAAACCCCCAATAGAACTGCACCTGCTCGGTACCAGACCACCAGCTTCCTTCTAAGGCCTCGGGGACAGTTATTGATATCTTCGATGCTTGCGCCCCCATCACGGATGTACATCGCAGGCCAGGCAATCACTCCAACAACACTCCCCATTAGAAACAGCCTCCCCGCCGGCCCGGCGCGCTTGAGCGAACTCCCATTAGTGCCGAGTGGGACATGGGCTGCTCGACAATATGACACCCCGGCTCGACGCCCTCCTGAAGGGCCGCCTTGGAAGCAGCCAACGGGCTGACCAGCGCATTGGCCGCCTGGGCTTTTCCGTGAGCGCCGGATCGGCCAGCAGCGTGGCCATGCGCGACTCATCCACCGAGCCATCGGCGGGCGCGAAGAGCGAGCCGCCGAAAGTATTGCCAGAGCCGCTGACAAGGGTACCGCCATGGCTGGTGAGGCTGCCCACATGGGCCAGGGGCCGGCCATTGACCAGCACAGAAGGAAATCCTGTGGTAATCACCGCGCCGCAGCCACAGACATCACCGACCCGGGCCGCGCCCGTGCCGTTGATGATGACGTTGCTGGAGGCGGTAACGATGGGAGTGGTGCCGTGCTCCGGCATCGGGCAGACATGGCTATCGTCCAGGCGAGAAGAAGCGATCATTGGGCACCCTGCGCTATGAGTGAAAAAGCCTCCCATCCGGGAGACAGGGGACCCTAGCGCAGGAGTTCGGGCAGGGCCCTAAGGTCATTCTTAAAAGTCAGCGAACAGAGCTGAGGCCAACGGCAGAGGCAGGACAGCAGCGCAGGGTCGATCTCTGGAAAGTGCTCCGCTCAAGCAAAAAAGGCGACGCATTGCGTCGCCTCTTTCGTTGCCTCAGTACTCAATCGAGGTTACGCCGGATCAGCCTGCCTCAAGGTTCTATCACCCAAGGTACGCAGCAGATCGAAGCCGTCACTGAGCAACAGGCCGATGGCAAAGCGGATCTGCGAGAGGTCCTGCGCACCAGAAGTGCAGTCAAGGATTTCCAGCAGGTTGCGAGCTGCGCCGATGCGTTGCTGAGCGCAGGTATACAGATCGGCCAACGAGGCGTTGGCGTCCAGGTAGAGGACGGGATGGTCGGTGTCGTTGCGGGTGAGCGGGATGGGGTTGCAGGTAGGTGTGCGGGTCATTGGTGAAGCTCCATGAGAAACAAGTCTTTACCGCCGTCAAACAGCCAAATGGAATCGGCTAAGAGACAAGGCGGCTATGCCCATAGTTTTTGGCCCGCGATGACCAGTCACTTAAGTTGCGGTGACGTGTTGGACTATAGAAGTGATATTCGCTCGATGACAGTTTCTGGGAAAAAAATCGTTCGGTTTATCGTTTCAAAAACATACAGTGATCAGCTTGTGACAGGCTGCCTTTGCCCGGACGCAGCCTCTCACAAGCGACCATTTTCGGACAAATGCAGCATCTTACTAATGGCCGATTTCGACCCAGGCAAACATCTGAGAATGCTCACCAAGACTATTTACGCGGCAAAAGTAAGCACCCTTGCCTCGTGAGTATCCGCTATGAACGCCATGACTTGCTCTTTTGGATGCGGGGAAAGCTCTGGGTATTCATCTACAAGGTATTCGATAACCGAATCTTCATCCCAAGGACCGAGCGAAGTCATGTAGTCATGATACTGATTTTGAATCTCTCCCCATGATTGGTAAGGATGCTTAGAGAGCAACATGACTGTTCGGGTGTAGATAATATGAATCTGCACGAATCTATTTCCGTATGTTGTCGTTTGAGTCACAGCCAAGCGAGTGTAAATCCTTTTCAAGATTGCCTTCTGAACGTCCGCTCCTGGCCGATTCCTGCAGGTCAGGATTGGCCGAAATCGATCCATAGCAGACGTTGTCGCGCGTCGAATGCAGAGGGCTCAGCTTCTATATTTCAGCGCCTCCACCAATGCAGAAAAGGCGGGAGAGGCTTGTCGCCTGTTCGGGTAGTACAAATGGTAACCCTGAAACTCAGGGCACCAGTCGGCCAAGACTTCTTTGAGCCGGCCGTCAGCCAGATAGGGTGCTACCAATTCCTCTGGTACGTAGGCCAAGCCAACGCCATCCACGGCGGCATTGAGTACGTGCATGATGCTGTTGAAAACAAGTTGTCCATCTGCCTTGACGGTAAAAGCCTGGCCATTACTTTCAAATTCCCATGCGTAGATCGCCCCTGATGGTCTGTGTCGGATATTCACGCAGTCATGCCCGGTCAGCTCATGGGGGGTTGTTGGTGCCGGGTTGCGTTCGAAATATTCTGGAGAGCCCACCACAGCCAACCGCCAATCTGGGCCTATGCGAACGGCGATCATGTCTTTGCTGATCGATTCGCCCATGCGAATGCCAGCATCGAATCGCTCCTCGACCACGTTGGTGAATCCATAGTCGACGTAGAACTCCAGTGTGATATCCGGGTAGCTCTTCAGGAAGCTTGCAAGCATCGGCCGAATGCACAACTCAATCTGATCATCAGTACAGGAAATACGAATCGTGCCACTGGGCTTGTCCCGCAGCTCGCCCAGCGCTTCAAGCTCGGCGGTGATCTGATCAAAAAGCGGAGCGATCGAGCGCATCAATCTTTCTCCCGCCTCTGTGGGCGACACATTGCGTGTCGTGCGGGCCAGCAGTCGTATCCCCAGCCTTTGTTCAAGTGCCCGGATCGTATGACTCAGCGCAGAAGGAGTAATGCCCAGTTTAGCGGCGGCTTTCGTAAAGCTTTGATCTCGCGCCACCGCAAGAAAAGCTTGGAGATCGTTGACTTTAGTACTGGCCATTGCTGAGTTTTTCTCAAAACCACATGAAGATTACGCCTACTAATCAAGATATTTCTAATCCGTCAAGCTCTGTCACATATCTGGAACGGAGTACTGATGATGAGCGAGACACCTGTAACCCTCCTCGAAGCTACAGAAGCCTTGAACTCTCCAGGGCTTGATCGGCGCGCATTCGTAAAGGCCAGCGGCGTCAGCATTGCGGCCTTGGGCGTCCTTTCAGTCGCAGGCGGTGCTGCCTTAGCAACTGACTCGAAAAGCGCTGTCAGCCCGCCGGAAGGCGCCAACAATTTTTACAAAAGTGACAAGGTCACTGTGCAAAAGGTGACCTTCAAGAGCTCATACAGTCTTCAAATTGTGGGCAATCTTGTAACGCCCAAAAATCTGGATAGAAACGCTAAAGCGCCTGCAATTATCGTCGGTCATCCCATGGGAGCAGTCAAAGAGCAAAGCTCCATGCTTTATGCACAAAAGCTGGCGGAACAAGGCTTCATCACGCTGGCGATTGACTTGCCTTTCTGGGGAGAGAGTGAGGGCATGCCTCGTAATCAGGTTGCCCCCGACATGTATGCCGACGCATTCAGTGCCGCCGTTGACTATCTTGGCACACGGGACTTTATCGGTCGCAACCGTATCGGCGTACTGGGTATCTGCGGCAGCGGTGGCTTTGCCATCAGCGCGGCCAAGATGGATCTGCGTTTGGCAGCAGTGGCCACCGTCAGCATGTACGACATGGGCGCCGTCACCCGTCATGGTCTGAGTCACTCAGTGACTGTCGAGCAACGCCAAGCCATGCTCGCCAAAGCCGCCGAGCAACGCTATGACGAGTTCGCTACCGGAACATTGCATTTTCTGAACTATCTGCCTGCGCAGCCTGGCAGGGAAACCGACCCGGTAACTCGCGAGTTTTGGGATTTCTATCGCACGCCCCGCGGCATCCATATCCCTCATGGCAGTACGTTGGAACTGACGCAAAATCGCGCCTTGACCAGTGAAGTCAGGTTCGTGAATTTCTATCCATTCAGCGATATCGAAACGATTTCCCCGCGTCCGCTGCTGTTCATATCTGGCGATCAGGCCCACTCCAAAGAGTTCAGCGAGGATGCCTACCGACGCGCCGCCGAACCGAAAGAACTGGCCTGGGTTCCCGGCACGGGTCACGTGGATCTGTATGACCGCGTGAACTTGATTCCCTGGACCAAGCTCACCGCCTTTTTTACCCGGCACCTAATGGTGGCGGGCTAAAAGGCCAGTGCTTCAGCCAACAACTATTTGATGAGAGGTTTTTGAATGACGGCTCAAGTATTCGACACCCCGGCAGGTGAGGCCCTCGGCACGCCGGGGACTGGTGAACTGCCGGCTTACTGGAGTGGCATCTTTGCGATGACACTGTGCGTATTCGCGTTGATCGCCTCGGAGTTCATGCCTGTCAGTTTGCTCACGCCGATTGCATCGGATCTGCAAATCAGTGAAGGACTGGCCGGGTATGGGATCGCCATCTCCGGCGCCTTCGCGGTGCTGACAAGCCTTACGATTTCCAGGCTAGTGGGTTCAATGGACCGCAAGACGCTGTTGCTTCTACTGACCGGGATTATGTGTGTGTCGGGGCTGGTGGTCGGTCTGGCGCCGAACTATACGGTGTACATGATTGGTCGTGCGCTGATCGGCGTGGTAATCGGCGGATTCTGGTCGATGTCGGCGGCAATGGCCATGCGCCTGGTACCTGCCCATAGCGTGACCAAGGCTCTGGCAATCTTCAACGGCGGCAATGCTTTGGCAACCGTAGTGGCCGCTCCGCTGGGAAGCTATCTAGGGAGTGTCATCGGTTGGCGGGGTGCTTTTTTCTGCCTTATTCCGGTAGCAATTATTGCGTTGATCTGGCAGTGGATCAGCCTGCCAGCCATGGCGCCGGCGCCGGCGCCGCGCAAACCGAGCGCTGGCAATGTCTTCCGATTGTTTAAGAGCCCATTGGTCAGTTTCGGCATGTTGAGTGTGGGCATTTTCTTCATAGGGCAGTTTGTATTGTTCACCTATCTGCGCCCGTTCCTGGAAACCGTCACAGGTGTAGATGTATCCCTGTTGTCGATGGTCCTGCTGGTCATCGGCGTGGCGGGTTTTGTCGGGACCATTCTGATCGGCACTTTCCTGAAAACCGGAATGTACCGCGTCCTGGTCTGCATTCCACTCTTGATGGCCGCGATTGCACTTTCTTTGATTGTCCTTGGCGGCGGAGTCGTGGCAGCTTTTGTACTGCTTGGGTTGTGGGGCCTGATCGCGACGGCGGCGCCTGTGGGGTGGTGGTCGTGGTTGGCCAAGGCGTTGCCCAAGGATGCTGAAGCCGGTGGCGGCTTGATGGTCGCAGTCATTCAGCTATCCATTGCGCTGGGCTCCACTCTCGGTGGGCTGCTGTTCGACGGCAGCGGTTATCGCATGACATTTCTCGCAAGCTCTGTCTTGCTGGTACTCGCGGCAGTGATGGCCTTTTTCACATCGCGAAACCAGGTTTAATAGAAGGCAGATTGAGTAAGGCAGGCAACTGTCCACAATTTGTAAGATCGGATTTGATCCAACGTCCGCTATTGGCCGAAAACAGCCCTCCACGAGAAAGCGTTTCACCCCATAGCTTTCATTGAATGAAGGTCACGAAGCTGGTTTCAATTTCGACGCATGCTGGCGGGAGCGTATTGACCAGCATGGCGGCATCGTCGCCCTGGTTAAGAAAAATCAGGAAGTCCCCGGACTCAAACTCGATCCTAAATCCGACTAGCCGAGATGCCTGGCCATTGAGGGCATCGAGAATGCCCTTGACCTCGAGAACTTTCTCGCCTTCGAGGTGGGACGCTGATAACGCTGCAAGGAGGTTTTCCCTCTTCCAGGCGCAGGTCACGTCAGGCTCTATCTCGAAGGAAACGGGCGTGTTGATGGGGTATATGTCAGCCCCAACACTCTCACCATCACTCAAGAGGTACATGGATATCACCTCTTGCCCGCCGAAATGCCATTCAATAGAGCCGACATCTCCCAGACTCCTTTCCCCGTTGAAATAGTACTGGTCATGCATCAGCGCGTTCAGCCGCTTACCCACCAGCAAACGCGCCCTGTGCAAGTCTTGGGCTGCCCTGGTATGAGAAAAGCAATAGCGGCTATCCATCAAGCACCTCATGTACGTCGGACGAGGGGCAGTCCAATGCTGACCGAAAACTGGCACTCAAGGACGATGCCGTTGAGTCGATAGCAGCCCCTTCTGCATTCGACCAGAAACAAGGGTTGGAAAACGCTACAACGAATGGCAGCCCACCCCTACCCCTGCGCCACCCAATACCAAACCGCTCCCCCCTCAAACTCCGGCATCACTTCCCCCTGCGCAAAGCAGCGCCGCGACTCCGGCTGCGCCGGGGTAAACCAATATCCGGCCTTGCTGCAGGACTGCCCTGCAGCCACCGGCGCTATACGTTTCGGGTGGCTCGGCCGAAGGTTCCTCGCATAGGCCACCAGATCCTTGGGATAGACCCTGTGCTCGACCCCGCTGTCATCAATGCCATACAGAAAGGCGATGGCGGCTGCCTCGAACGCCCAATACCCGCAATAGCTGCCTTCGTCCCCTTGCAGGTGGCTGTCGTGCCAGGGTGCCTGTTCGAACTCGGGGTACCAGTCGTCACAGTACTGCTGCAGAAGGTCGCTGGCTTCGGCCGGGTCGTCGGCGTAGATGGCCTGTATCAGCGGTGTGTAGACATCGTGGTACCAACGGTCCACGTCATATCGATCGGGCAGCAGTTTGCACAGCAGGTCCTCGTAGAGGGTGTCGTCCCCGGCGTAGCCCGCCGGGTCGATCAGGGCCACGAAGCGTTGGAGCAGGTCGCTGCGGTGCAGCAGGATGCACAGGCTGAACACCTGGACGCACTCTTGGTACTGGTCGAGCCAATCGTCGATCGCCAAGGGGGTGATGTTCGGAATCTGGTTGTATTCGGCCAGTTGTTTTTGCAGGTGTTCGTAACTGTCCACCAGGGTTTCCAGCAGGGGAATCAGCAGGTCGATGCTGTGGCCGGCGGTGTAGCGGATGAGGATTTCCTTGAAGATCCACTTCTGGAAATGCCGGGCCCTGAGGGACTTTTCCTGTGCTTCGGAGTCGGACTCAAAGGTGTGTTCGGCAAAGAATTCCACGCTGTGCTGGTAGTTGCTGAAGAAGTTCTCCAGGCGTGCGGCGCTGAGGAATGCTTGTCGTCTGTCCTTGATCATTTGTCGTCCTTGTTTGCCCGACGCCCGCTCCAGACCCTGTCCGCAAGCGTGGTTACGGCAGTCTCCGGGGCGTGGGCCGGTCTAAAAAACAAAGCCCGCGACACAAGGCGCAGGCTGGATAGGGTTGCAACAGGTCGAGCCGGATCAGTCACCCAGCCCCTTAGAAGTTCGCCGGGGTGTTGGCGCTGATGATTTCCGCCTCATCCTGGCCAATGTTGCGAAAGCTGTGGGGCAAGGTGGTGGGGAAGTAATAGCCATCCCCCGGGTTGAGCACGCTGACTTGACCGTCCACGGTCAATTCCACGGTGCCGCGGGTTACCAGGCCGCACTCTTCGCCTTCGCTGTGCACGATGGCTTCTTCGCCGGAGCTGGCGCCGGGGGCGTACTGCTCGCGCAGAAAGCGCATCTGCCGGTTGGCCACCGGGGCGCCGATCATCAACAGGCGCAGGCCGTCGCGGCCCAGGTCCGGCTGTTCGTTGGCGCGGAACACGTATTGGTGCTCCCGGGGTGGCTGGTCGAAGGTGAAGAAGTCGGCCAGGGACATGGGGATGCCTTCCAGCAGCTTTTTCAGGGAGCTGACGGAGGGGCTGACGCGGTTCTGTTCGATCAGGGAAATGGTGGCATTGGTGACGCCGCTACGCCGGGCCAGCTCGCGCTGGGAGAGTTTGTAGCTTTCGCGAACGAGTTTGAGTCGGGTGCCCGTGTCCATAACAGCCTTATGTGAGAGGAACTTAAGGGTATTTTTGCGGCGGTTGGGTCGCGAACTTCGCGATTTGGCTGCCCCTGGAGCCTGAAAAGGCGGCTATTTAAACATGTTTGACAGGCAAGCTGTAAAGACTGGCGATGGGCGTGAAGGCTGGGTGATGGAGTGTCGGTTTTCCGGGGCTTTGCGAGGCTTTTTCCGGGGCGGGTCAAGGGCCGGAGCTTCGCGAGCAAGCTCGCTCCTACAGGAGTGTGGGCTGTAGGAGCGAGGTGGCGTCAGATGCCGAAGCGGTCGCGCAGGGCGTAGTACGCGGCGCCCATGGCGGTCAGTGGGGCCTGGAAGGTGCGGCCGCCGATCATCGGCATGTGTGGCAGGGAGGCGAAGGCGTTGAAGCGCTCGGCGTCGCCGCGGATCATTTCGGCAATCAGCTTGCCGGCCAGGTGCGAACAGGTAACGCCGTGGCCGCTGTAGCCCTGCATGTAGTAGGCGTTCTTTTCAATACGGCCGAATTGCGGCATGCGCGACATGGTCAGCAGGAAATTTCCGGTCCAGCGGTAGTCGATCTTCACGTCCTTGAGCTGGGGGAAGGTCTTGAGGATCTTCGGCCGGATCAGTTGCTCGATGTCGTCCGGCTCCCGGGCGCCGTAGACCACGCCACCGCCGTACAGCAGGCGGTTGTCGCCAGTGAGGCGGAAGTAGTCCAGCAGGTAGTTGCAGTCTTCCACGCAGTAGTTGTTGCTGATCAGGCTGCGGGCCAGTTGTTCCGGCAACTGTTCGGTGACCACGATCTGTGAACCGCAGGGCATGCTCTTGCGGGTGACGCGGGGGTCGAGGTCTTGCTGCAGGTAGGCGTTGCCGGCGATCAGCAGGTATTTGGCGCGCACCACGCCCTTGGCGGTGCGAATCACGTTGGGTTCGCCGTAGGTGATTTCCACCGCCGCCGACTGTTCGAAGATCTTGCCGCCCAGGCCGATGATGGCGCTGGCTTCGCCCAGGGCCAGGTTCAGCGGATGGATGTGGCCGCCCTGCATGTCCAGCAGGCCGCCGATGTAGTTCTTGGTCCCGACTTCGCGGTCGATCTGCGCCTTGTCGAGCATCTTCAGGTTGTGGTTGCCCAGGCGTTCCCAGTTGCGCTTCTGTTCCGCCAGGCCCTTGAGCTGCTTGTTGTTCAGGGCGGCGAAAATGCCACCGGGGCGGTAGTCGCACTGAATGTCGTAGTGCTGGATGCGCTGACGGATGATGTCGGCGCCTTCGAAGATCATGCTGCCGAGCACTTCGGCGCTTTTTTCGCCGTAGCGTTCTTCGATCACGTCGACGTCGCGGCTGTAGGAATTGACCAATTGCCCGCCGTTGCGTCCGCTGGCGCCGAAGCCGACCTTGGCCGCTTCCAGCACGGTGACGCTGTAACCGGCTTCCGCCAGGAACAAGGCCGAGGACAGGCCGGTGTAGCCGGCGCCGATCACGCAGACGTCGCACTCCACACTCTCTTCGAGTTGCGGGTAGTCGGTGGTCTGGTTGCGGGTCGCCGCGTAGTAGCTGTTCACGTAGGTTTGCATGAGAAATTCCCCAGCGGGTACGGGCCCAGGCCCGCCGCCGCTGTTGTTATAAGAGTTAGAGCTTGATCCAGGTCGCTTTGAGCTCGGTGTATTTGTCGAAGGCGTGCAACGATTTGTCGCGGCCGTTGCCGGACTGTTTGAAGCCGCCGAACGGCGCGGTCATGTCGCCGCCGTCGTACTGGTTGACCCATACGCTGCCGGCCCGCAGGCCACGGGCGAAGCGATGGGCGCGGCTGAGGTTGCTGGTCCAGACCCCGGCCGCCAGGCCGAAGATGCTGTCGTTGGCAATCTGCAGCGCCTCTTCTTCCGTATCGAAGCTGATGAGCGACAACACCGGTCCGAAGATTTCTTCCCGGGCGATGGTCATGGCGTTGGTCACCCCATCGAAAACAGTCGGCTCGACATACAGGCCGCCTGTGCTTTCCAGGGTGCGGACACCGCCGGCCAGCAGTTGGCCGCCCTGCTCCTTGCCGATCTCGATATAGCGCAGCACGTTGTCCAGTTGGCGCTGGTCCACCACGGCGCCGACCCGGGTTTCGGGATCGAGGGCGTGGCCCGGCTGCCACCCCTTGAGGGCCTCCACCAGCAGCGGGATGAACTGCTCGCGGATCGAGCGTTGCACCAGCAGGCGCGAACCGGCGGTGCAGACTTCGCCCTGGTTGAAGGCAATGGCCGCAGCTGCCGCTTCTGCGGCTTCGCGCAGGTCCGGGGCATCGGCAAACACCACGTTGGGGCTCTTGCCACCGGCTTCCAGCCACACCCGCTTCATGTTGCTTTCGCCGGCATACACCAACAATTGCTTGCCCACGGCGGTGGAGCCAGTGAAGGCCAGCACGTCCACGTCCATGTGCAGGGCCAGGGCCTTGCCGACGGTGTGGCCGTAACCCGGCAGGACGTTGAACACGCCCTGGGGGATACCGGCGTCCAGGGCCAGCTGGGCGATGCGGATCGCGGTCAGCGGCGACTTTTCCGACGGTTTGAGAATGAACGAGTTGCCCATTGCCAGGGCCGGAGCGAACTTCCAACTGGCCATGATCAGCGGAAAGTTCCACGGCACGATGGCCGCCACCACGCCCGCCGGTTCCCGGGTCACCAGGCCCAGCTGGTCGTGGGGCGTGGCCGCCACTTCGTCGTAGAGCTTGTCGATGGCTTCGGCGTTCCAGCGGATGGCGTTGGCCGTGGCCGGAATGTCGATGGCCATGGAATCGCCAATCGGCTTGCCCATGTCCAGGGTTTCCAGGAGCGCCAGTTCTTCCTGGTGCGCAAGGATCAGTTCGGCGAAACGAAGCAGAATGCGCTTGCGCTCGGCCGGGGCCTTGCCCGACCAGACGCCACTGTTGAACGCCTGGCGCGCCACAGCTACTGCACGATCGGCATCGACCTGATCGGTGCTGGCGACGTTGGCCAGAAAGCGCCCGTCCACCGGGCTCAGGCATTCAAAGGTGGCGCCACTGGCGGCGGCGCAGTACTGGCCGTCGATAAAGGCACGGCCTTCGAGGCTGAGGGACTGGAAGTGCTGCTCCCAGTCGCTGCGGGATTTAGTCATGGCAAATACTCAAGGCAGGCAGTGACACGGTCATCAGACCGTGTGCAGGTACCAGTTGTATTCCAGGTCGGAGATGGAGTTTTCGAACTCCGCCAACTCGCTTTCCTTACAGGCCACGAACACGTCGATGTACATCGGGTCGATGTACTTGGCCATCACTTCGCTGTCGTCCAGTACGCGCAGGGCGTCACGCAGGTTGGTGGGCAGGCTTTGTTCGTTCTGCTCGTAGGAGTTGCCTTCAACCGGCGCTCCCGGATCGATCTTGTTCGTCAGACCATGGTGAATACCCGCCAGCACCGAAGCCATCAGCAGGTAAGGGTTGGCGTCGGCGCCGGCCACCCGGTGCTCGATACGCACCGCATCGGCAGAACCGGTGGGTACGCGCACGGCCACGGTGCGGTTGTCGATGCCCCAGGTCGGCGAGTTCGGCACATAGAACTGTGCACCGAAACGGCGGTAGGAGTTGACGTTAGGGCACAGGAAAGCCATCTGCTGCGGCAGGGTGTCGAGCACGCCGCCGATGGCGTGGCGCAGGGCTTCGTTGGTTTGCGGGTCTTCGCTGGCGAAGATGTTGTTGCCCTGCTTGTCGAGGATCGAGATGTGCACGTGCAGACCGTTGCCCGCCTGGCCCGGGTAGGGCTTGGCCATGAAGGTGGTGTCCATTTCATGGTCGTAGGCGATGTTCTTCACCAGGCGCTTGAGCAGCACCGCGTAGTCGCAGGCTTTGATCGGATCGCTGACGTGGTGCAGGTTGACTTCGAACTGCGCCGGGGCGCTTTCCTTGACGATGGCATCGGCAGGAATGCCCTGCTCTTTCGCGCCTTCAAGGATGTCTTGCAGGCAGTCGACGTACTCGTCCAGATCGTCGATCAGGTAGACCTGGGTGGAATGCGGACGCTTGCCGGAAATCGGCGAACGGGGCGACTGCGGACGGCCGTTCACGTTGTCCTGGTCGATCAGGTAGAACTCCAGTTCAAAGGCCGCGCAGATGGTCAGGCCCATCTCATCGAACTTGCTCACCACCTGGCGCAGCACTTCACGGGGGTCGGCGAAGAATGGCTGGCCTTCGATCTCGTGCATGGTCATCAGCAGTTGCGCGGTGGGGCGCTTCTGCCAGGGTTCGACGCTCAGGGTGCCGGGGATCGGATAGCAGATGCGGTCGGCATCGCCGATGTCCAGGCCCAGGCCGGTGCTTTCCACCGTGGAGCCGTTGATATCCAGGGCAAACAGCGAGGCCGGCAGGTTGATGCCCTTCTCGTAGACCTTGTGCAGCGCGGTGCGCTCGATGCGCTTGCCGCGCACCACACCGTTCATGTCTGCAATCAGCAGATCGACGTAGAGAACCTCGGGGTGTTTTTTCAGGAAGGCATTGGCTTCATTGAGTTGAATGGCACGCGGGGGGACCGACATGATGCACCTATTGTGTTAATTATTATGTTCACTGCTGTGACACGCCAGCAGTCAACCCGAAAGAAAAACCGGAGTCAATAGCCAACAGCAGGCGCCATTCGTCAATTATTTTGCCTCACGAAAGACCAATACACCCCGAGATCCGCGCCATTCGCGGCTTTCAAGCGAACAATGTTTAGAATTTTTTACATGGAAGTTGTTAATTAAAATCAACGAGGATAAGCTCTGGAAAAACTCGTTCCAGCGTGAATTTCGAGGTGATAAAAATGGCATTCAAGCCATTGATCGGCGTTACTGCGTGCGTCAAAGAGATCGGCCTGCACCCCTACCACGTCAGCGGCGACAAGTACTTGCGTGCTGTCAGCGTCGCGGCCGAGGGCCTGCCCCTGATCATTCCTTCCCTGGCGGATCTGATCGATATCGACGATCTGCTGCACAACATGGACGGGCTGCTGTTTACCGGCTCGCCGTCCAATGTCGAACCCTTCCATTACCAGGGCACGCCCAGCGAGCCGGGCACCGCCCACGACCCGCAGCGCGATGCCACCACCCTGCCCCTGCTGCGCGCCGCCATTGCCGCTGGCGTACCGGTGCTCGGCATCTGCCGTGGCTTCCAGGAAATGAACGTGGCCTTCGGCGGCAGCCTGCACCAGAAGGTGCATGAACTGCCGGGCTACATGGACCACCGTGAAGCCGACGATCCACGCATCGAAGTGCAGTACGCCCCGGCGCACCCGGTGGCAATCCAGCCCGGCGGTGTGTTCGAGGCCATGGGCCTGGCCGGCGAGATCCAGGTCAACTCGATTCACAGTCAGGGCGTCGACCGCCTGGCCCCCGGCCTGCGGGTCGAGGCCGTGGCCCCGGATGGCCTGATCGAGGCACTGTCGGTGGAACACAGTAAGGCCTTCGCCTTCGGCGTGCAGTGGCACCCGGAATGGCAGGTGCTGTCGAACCCGGCCTACCTGCGGATCTTCCAGGCCTTTGGCGACGCCTGCCGACAACGGGCTGCGCAACGGCGCTGAGCGCCGATCGAAAAACCCAGGCATTCAATAGGATTCACCACGCCCTGCCCCACGGCGAGCGCGCCTGTGCGCGCCCGACGTCCGGCGTGAGCAACACACGGCAAGACCACAACAACAAATAGCGTCAGGCCGCCAGGGAGGCAGCGCCGAATCAGCCCGCACCCCCTGCGGGCTGGCAATCAAACTTTAAGCCCGGCCGAATTGGCCAGGCTGCTGACACCTGTTGGGAGTTTCACATGGCAAACGCCTCCAGCACTTACCGCAAGGCCCTCGAAGGCACCCCGAGCCCGCAGAAGGTCTTGGTCAAGATCGACCGCGTGACCAAGAAGTTCGATGAAACCGTGGCCGTGGACGATGTCTCCCTGGAGATCCACCAAGGCGAAATCTTCGCTCTGCTGGGCGGTTCCGGCTCCGGCAAATCCACCCTGCTGCGCATGCTCGCCGGCTTCGAGCGCCCCACCGAAGGCCGCATCCTGCTGGATGGCGTGGACATCACCGACATGCCGCCCTACGAGCGGCCGATCAACATGATGTTCCAGTCCTACGCCCTGTTCCCCCACATGACCGTGGCCCAGAACATCGCCTTCGGCCTCAAGCAGGACCGCCTGCCGGCCAGCGAGATCGACGCCCGGGTCGAGGAGATGCTCAAGCTGGTGCACATGACCCAGTACGCCAAGCGCAGGCCGCACCAGCTGTCCGGCGGCCAGCGTCAGCGCGTGGCCCTGGCCCGCTCCCTGGCCAAGCGCCCCAAGCTGCTCTTGCTGGACGAACCCATGGGCGCCCTGGACAAGAAGCTGCGCTCGCAGATGCAGCTGGAACTGGTTGAGATCATCGAACGCGTGGGCGTGACCTGCGTGATGGTGACCCACGACCAGGAAGAAGCCATGACCATGGCCCAGCGCATCGCCATTATGCACCTGGGCTGGATCGCCCAGACCGGCAGCCCGGTGGACATCTACGAGGCGCCGGTGAGCCGCCTGGTGTGCGAATTCATCGGCAACGTCAACGCCTTCGACGGCACTGTCACCGAAGACCTGGAAGGCTACGCCATCATCGACTGCCCGGACCTTGAGCAGCAGATCTACGTCGGCCACGGAGTCAGTACCTCGGTGCAGGACAAGTCGGTGACCTACGCCATCCGCCCGGAAAAGATGCTGGTCACCACCCTCAAGCCCGACACCCGCTACAACTGGTCCAAGGGCAAGGTGCATGACATCGCCTATCTGGGCGGCCACTCGGTGTTCTACGTCGAGCTGCCCGGCGGCAAGATCGTCCAGTCGTTCATGGCCAACGCCGAGCGCCGTGGCTCGCGGCCAACCTGGGACGACGAAGTCTACGTCTGGTGGGAAGACGACAGCGGCGTGGTACTGCGAGCATGAGTACCTCGACCATGAGCACTTTCAATCAGAAGCTGTTCCGTATGCTGCCCAGCGGTCGCAAGCTGGTAATCGGCATCCCTTTCCTCTGGCTGTTCCTGTTCTTCATGCTGCCGTTCTTCCTGGTGATGAAGATCAGCTTCTCGGAAGCGGCCCTGGCGATTCCGCCCTACTCGGAGATCTACAGCTACGCCGAGCAGAAATTCCAGCTGCTGCTGAACCTGGGCAACTACGCCATGCTCGCCGGCGACGAGCTGTACATCTCGGCCTACCTGGGTTCGCTGAAAGTGGCGCTGCTCAGCACCCTGATGTGCCTGGTGGTGGGTTTTCCCATGGCCTATGCCATCTCCAAGACCGGCAAGGAAACCCAGAACGTCTTGCTGCTGCTGATCATGATGCCGACCTGGACCGCGATCCTGATCCGCGTCTACGCCTGGATGGGCATCCTCAGCAACAACGGCCTGCTCAACAGCTTCCTGTTGTGGACCGGGCTGATCAGCCAGCCGCTGGAAATCCTCAACACCAACACCGCCGTCTATATAGGCGTGGTCTACGCCTACCTGCCGTTCATGGTGCTGCCGCTGTACGCCAACCTGGTCAAGCATGACCAGAGCCTGCTGGAAGCCGCTTCGGACCTGGGTTCGAGCAACTTCAACAACTTCTGGAAAATCACCGTACCCCTGGCCAAGAACGGCATCATCGCAGGCTGCATGCTGGTGTTCATTCCGGTGGTGGGCGAGTTCGTGATTCCGGAGCTCTTGGGCGGTCCGGAAACCCTGATGATCGGCCGCGTGCTGTGGCAGGAGTTCTTCAACAACCGTGACTGGCCGGTGGCCTCCGCCCTGGCGGTGGTGATGCTGGCGATCCTGATTATCCCGATCCTGCTGTTCAACCGCAGCCAGGCCAAAGAGATGGAGGCACGGGCATGAAACGCTTCGAATTTTCCAAACTGATGCTGGTGCTGGGCCTGCTGTTCATCTACTTGCCGATGCTGATCCTGGTGATCTACTCGTTCAACGCCTCCAAGCTGGTGACGGTGTGGGGCGGCTGGTCGATCAAGTGGTACGTCGGCCTGCTGGACAACCAGCAGTTGATGGGCTCGGTGATGCGTTCCCTGGAAATCGCTTGCTACACCGCCATTGCCGCGGTGGCCCTGGGCACCCTGGCGGCCTTCGTGCTGACCCGAGTCACGCGCTTCAAGGGCCGCACCTTGTTCGGTGGCCTGGTCACCGCGCCGCTGGTGATGCCGGAGGTGATCACCGGTCTGTCACTGTTGCTGCTGTTCGTGGCCATGGCGCAATTGATCGGCTGGCCCATGGAACGGGGCATCGTCACCATCTGGATCGCCCACACCACATTCTGCGCGGCCTATGTAGCCGTGGTAGTCTCCGCGCGCCTGCGGGAGCTGGACCTGTCCATCGAAGAAGCGGCCATGGACCTGGGAGCGCGACCGTTCAAGGTGTTCTTCCTGATCACCATCCCGATGATCGCGCCGTCACTGGCGGCCGGCGGCATGATGTCCTTTGCCCTGTCCCTGGATGACCTGGTGCTGGCCAGCTTCGTTTCCGGCCCGGGCTCCACCACCTTGCCGATGGAAGTGTTCTCGGCGGTGCGCCTGGGGGTCAAACCGGAGATCAACGCCGTGGCCAGCCTGATCCTGCTGGCGGTGTCCCTGGTGACCTTCCTGGTCTGGTACTTCGGCCGTCGCGCCGAAGCCGCCCGCAAGCGGGCGATCCAGGAAGCCATGGACTTCACCGCCAACGAATCCTGGCAACCGCCGGCGGCGAAAAAACCTGCTGTACGAGCACCGGCGACGGCCTAGCCATCGTCTCTTCGCCAGCAAGCTGGCTCCTAAAGGGTCTGCACTGTCTCTGTAGGAGCGAGCTTGCTCGCGAAAGTCTCCACCCTGATATCCACCTTGCACACGCAGCAATCTGCACAATAAGAAATGGAGTTGTAGTGATGAAAATGCCTGGCAGGATACTGCTCGCCAAAACCCTGCTCTCAGTGTCCTTGATGGGCGCACTGGTGACCGGCGCTCAAGCCAACGACAAGGTGCTGCGCGTCTACAACTGGTCGGACTACATCGCCCCGGACACCCTGAAGAAGTTCGAGGCCGAAACCGGTATCCACGTCACCTACGACGTCTTCGACAGCAACGAAACCCTGGAAGCGCGCCTGCTCACTGGCAAGTCCGGCTACGACATCGTGGTGCCGTCCAACAGCTTCCTGGCCAAGCAGATCAAGGCCGGGGTCTACCAGGAGCTGGACAAGTCCAAGCTGCCCAACTGGAAGAACCTCAACCCGGTGCTGCTCAAGAACGCCTCCGCCAGCGACCCGGACAACGCCCACGCCTTCCCCTACATGTGGGGCTCGATCGGCATCGGCTACAACCCGGACAAGGTCAAGGCGGCCCTGGGCACTGATGCCCCGACCAACTCCTGGGACCTGCTGTTCAAGCCGGAGAACGCCGAGAAGCTCAAGGCCTGCGGCATCAGCTTCCTCGACTCGCCCACCGAGATGCTCCCGGCGGCCCTGCATTACCTGGGCTACCCGGTGACCAGCAAGGACAAGGCGCAGATCCTCGAAGCCCAGGAGCTGTTCATGAAGATCCGGCCTTCGGTGACCTACTTCCATTCTTCCAAGTACATCTCGGACCTGGCCAACGGCAACATCTGCGTGGCCGTGGGTTACTCCGGCGACGTGCTGCAAGCCCGTTCCCGCGCCGAAGAGGCCGGCAACAAGGAGAAGGTCGCGTTCAGCATTCCCAAGGAAGGCGCCGGCAGCTTCTACGACATGATGGCCATCCCCAAGGACGCCACCAACGTCGACAACGCCTACCTGTTCATGAACTTCCTGATGCGCGCGGACATCATCGCCGAGGTCACCAACAGCCTGGGCTACAGCAACGCCAACGCGGCAGCCACGCCACTGGTGGACGAAGCGATCCGCAACGACCCGGCGTCCTACCCGCCGCAAGATGTGCTGGCCACCCTCTACGCGGTGCCGGACCAGCCGATTGCCATCCAGCGCGTGATGAACCGCGGCTGGACCCGGATCAAGCTGGGTAAATGATTCAAGGTGCCCGCCGCTGGCGGGCACGGCTCGCCTTTTTCCGTTCATGTCGCGCCTTACCACCGCGACACTCCTGCGAACGGCTTCACCCGGCTCCCTCGGTTGGGGTGAATCCTTGGCGCCTTCGGGCGCCTTTTTTGCTTTCCCTGCCGCCGCAGGCTGCGAACGGCTGGGGCAACACAAGGGCCTGCGACCGCTTTTCGCAACCTCGCTGACACGCGGCAGCGGCTACTGCGCGATCGACTCCGCTGGCTTTTGCTGCCATGGGGCGAATATCAGCAGGCTGAACAATGCCAGCCCCCAGACACTCAAGCCGCCGTACAGCATGACCCAGCCAAAGCCATGGACCAGGGCCGCCTGCGGCGTACCTTCCGCCAGCCACGGCAAAGCGTCCAAAGAGCCGCTGCCAGAGGCAATCTGCTGCGCCCAACCCCGCAGTTGCCCGGCATCCAGCGCCCCACTCAGGTGACGCCGCAGGTAGGCGCCCACCCCCGCCACCAGGATCAAGCCCATCAAGGCAATGTTCAGCGCCAGGGAAATCATCCGCGCACTCATGTCGATCCCCGAGGCCATGCCGGCCTGATCGGCGGGCACCGACCCGGTGGTGGTATTGGTCACCGGCGTATTGCAGATGCCCAGACCGATCCCCGCCAGCAGCGCGCCGGGCAGCATGAACACACCGCTGCTGGCGGCCCACTGGCTGGCACCAAACATCGCCACAAAGCCCAGGCCGATACCGGACAACCCCAGAGGAATCACCCAACCGGCCTCGAAACGCAGGGCCAGGCGTTCGCCCACGGGCGGCAGGATCAGGGTCGGCAAGGTATAGGCCAGCAGCGCCAGCCCGCTGTGCAGGCTGTCGTAGCCCAGGGCACCGTGGAAGTAGATCGGCAGGTAGATCATGAACGGCCAGAAGCTGAAATTCATCCCCATGGAACCGAGCAACGCCCCGGAAAACCGGCGGTTCCTGAATACCCCCAGCTCGAACATCGGTTGCCGGCTGCGGCGCTCGGCACGGATAAAGGCAGCGAAGCAGCCCAGGGTCGCAAGCACCACGGCCAGGGCGCTGAAGCGGCTCAGGGTCGGGCCCTGGGTCAGCACAAAGGTCAGGCCGAACACCGCCAGCGACAGCAGCACGATGCCGGCGCTATCGAGCTTGCCGACCCGTGCCTGACGGGCCTCCTCGACCCCGGCCACGGCAAGTCCCAGGGTCAGCAGCGCCAGCGGCCCGTGCACCAGGAAAATCCACGGCCAGCTGGACAGCGACAGGATCGCTCCGCCAATGATCGGCCCGAACCCCAGACCAATGCCGAACACCACGCCCCACGCGGCGAAGGCCCGGCTGCGCTCACGGCCCTGACGAAACTGCTGGGACAGGATCGCCACCTGGGTGATCAGCATCGCGCCCCCGGCCAGGCCTTGAAGGGCCCGGCTGGCGATCAGCACCGTCATGTTCTGGGCCAGACCACAGAGCAGCGAGGCCAGGCCGAAGGCGACGATGCTGAGGACAAACACCCGCTTGCGGCCAAAGCGATCGGCCAGGGCGCCGGTGGCCATCAGCACCACGGTGCAGGCGATGGTGTAGGCATTCATGATCCATTGCAGGTCGGTAAAGCGGCCCTGCAGACGGTCTTCCAAGGCCGGGAGAATCACCGGCACGCTGGAGATTTCCAGGCCGAACATCAGCGCGGCCAGGCAGACCGCCGCCAGGGCCAGGGTGTTGCGTGAAGAAGGTTGAGGCATCGAGGGTTGTCCGCAAGTGGTGTCGCCACCCGTCCCGGGGCGACTGAGGGGTCAAGTCTGGGCAACGCCACTCAATGACGGAAATGATTAGATTTTGTAGGATTGAGCAATCTCCATCATGAATGGCAGCCTGCCTTGAACATCGATCCCACCCTGCTGCGGTCCCTGGTCGCAGTCCATGAATGTGCCGGCTTCACCCGCGCCGGCAAGCGCCTGAACCTGACCCAGTCGGCGGTCAGCCATCAGATCCGCCGTCTGGAAGAGCAACTGGGCCGGCCCCTGCTGCTGCGCACCACCCGGCGCCTGAGCCTGACCGAAGACGGCCAGGAAGTGCTGCAGCACGCGCAACAGATCCTCGCCTCCCTGGACGCCCTGGCCCGGCGCTTCCAGCCGTCGCGGCTGAGTGGCGTGGTGCGCTTCGGGGTGCCCGAGACCTTTATGGGGGAGCGCCTGCCGCCACTGCTCTGCCAGTTTTCCCGAGCCTTTCCCGAGGTGCGCCTGGACGTCAGCGTCGGCACCTACCTGGACCTGCGCCAGATGCTCAAGGCCGGGGAACTGGACCTGGCGGTGGTGCTCTCGGAGCCGGGGCGGCGCGACAGCGGCACCGTGCTGCGCAGCGCCCGGTTCGTCTGGGTCGCCGCCGAGCACTTCGACCTGGCCCCGGGCGCCTCGCTGCCCCTGGCCCTGGCGCCGGCCCCCTGCGTCAATCGGCAGATCGGCCTTGATGCCCTGGGCGAAAGCGCCGCCAGTTGGCATGTGGCGTTCAGCTCGCCAAGCCAGGAAGGCATTCGCACGGCAGTGCTCGCCGGTCTCGGAGTCACCGTGCAGATGGCCAGCGACCTGCGCCCGGGCCTGCGCATCGTCGATGGTGAATACGGCCTGCCGGGGTTGCCCGGAGCGCGCTTCCTGCTGGCCTGGAGCAGCGGCGAAAAGACGGCGGCGGCCCAGGAGTTCGGCCAGTTGCTGCTACAGAACGCCGAGCCGGCCGCCAAGGGGGAAAAAGCCGCGGTCCGCCAGCAGGCTTAAGTGGCAAGCAGCCATTGCGTTGGCGGAATTCAGTCCGCGTGCCAGCCAATTCCGTCGTTCAATGGCCGGCACAGGTCCCTTCGACCTACTGGCAACTTCGTGCGTGTTTTTGCTGATTCCGGCCCGAGCAGCGCGGATAACCGCCGAATCCCTGCGCGCTGCCACCTGGCAATGGCAACCCTTGCCCAGCGGCAACTGGCCGCTGCACAACAGTAAGTTCTGCGCCCCAAGAAGTGGTATTTTTTGCCGCTTCTGGCGTGGCTGATCGGCATGCAGCCCAAGCCGCCAGTTCTACAGGGAGCCGTATCGATGAAAACCGCTGTTCACCCTTGCCCACTGCCCAGTGACTCGAGCATCGCCGCCCTGGCCCCGGGCGCGACTTTCATCGACTGCCGCCGCACCCTGGCGACCGACGCCGAACGCAGCGCCATGCGCCACCTGCTGAACCTGATGAGCCAGACCCCGGCCTGGATCGACCGCATGATGGGCCTGCGCAATCGCGTGGTGCAGCTGTTCGGCCTCAAGGACCTCGGACGCCTGACCCGCATCGACCTGGCGCGCCCCGACGAGGATTACCAGCCCGGCGACCGGGTCGGCATCTTTACCCTGATCTCCCAAAGCCCCGATGAAGTACTGGTGGTGGACCGCGACAAACATCTGGACGTGCACCTGTCCCTCAACCGCCAGCCGCTGAACGCCGAGGGCCTGCGCCCGGTGGTGCTGTCCACCGTGGTCCATCCGCATAACGGCCTGGGGCGCCTGTACATGCTGCCGGTGGCCCCCTTCCACCGGATCATCGCGCCCATGACCCTGGCCACTATCAATAACCGCTGAGCCTTCATCCCCCCAAGGATCTTGCCGTGCAGACACCTGATTTCGATGTTGTCGTCGTAGGCCTGGGCGCCATGGGCGCCGCCACTCTCTATCAACTGGCCAAGCGCGGGGTGAAGGTGGCGGGCATCGACCGCTTCGCCCCGCCTCACGACCAGGGTTCCAGCCATGGCGACACTCGCATCACCCGCCAGGCGGTGGGTGAAGGTGCGGCCTATGTGCCCCTGGCGATCCGCTCGCAGCAGATCTGGCGCGAACTGGAAGGCGAACTGGACGTGCAGCTGTTCGAGCAGTGCGGCGTGCTGGTGATGACCGCCAGCACCGACCCACAGCGGCCGGCGGACGCCCGGGATTTCACCGACAACAGCATCGAGCTGGCCCGACGCTATGGCATCGAGCACCAAGTGCTGGACGCCACCGAGATCCGCCGGCGCTTCCCGCAGTTCGCGCCACTGGATGACAGCGCCCGGGGCTATTTCGAACCCGGCGGCGGTTTTGTCCGACCGGAGCGCTGCATCGACGCGCAACTGACCCGGGCCCGGCAACTGGGCGCGACCCTGATCACCGGCCAGACGGTGCTGGAGCTCAAGTCCGCTGCCGAGGGGGTGGAGATCATCAGCGCCGGTTCGTCGATCAGCGCCCGGCGAGTCATCGTCAGCGCCGGCATGTGGTCGGCGCAACTGCTGGGGGCACCCTTCGACTCGCTGCTGCAGGTCTGTCGCCAGCAGCTGTACTGGTTCCGCCTCGATGAACCGCAACACTACCCGACGCGCTCGCCGAGCTTCATCCTCCACAGCGCCGACGATGTCGACACCTGCTACGGCTTCCCGCCGATTCCCGGCGAAGGCTGCGTGAAGATCGCCACCGAGCAGTACAGCGCCAGCAGCCAGCCGGACAGCCTCGACCGCCAGCCCAGCGATGCCGATGCCCAGCGCCTGTTCCGCGACCTGGTGGCGCCGCACATGGCCGGGCTGGCGCCGGAACTGGTGAAGGCCAGCGTCTGCGCCTACACCGTGACCCCGGATTCGGGCTTCATCATCGACCGCCATCCGCGCCTGGCCAACGTCACCGTGGTCAGCGCCTGTTCCGGCCATGGCTTCAAGCACTCGGCGGCGATTGGCGAAGCCCTGGCCCAGCAACAGGTCGAGGGCCGCAGCGAAATCGACCTGAGCAGCTTTTCCCTGCAGCGCTTCAACTGACGGCAACGGCCTCCAAATGGGGGCCGCCCTGAAAAAAACCTCCAGGCTGACGTTTTTCGCCGTTTATCTGCCGTTTTCAGCCTTGCCGGTTGGCCCAGTCTCTACGATTCTTTAGAAACCCCTCAGGGCGGCGCATCGCCGCCCCACGTAGAACCATCGGAGCGCCCCATGAAGAGCGTCGCAGAACTGCTGAAACTCAAGGCCAAGCACAACCAGCAAGTGCACACCATCGCCCCGCACCAGATGGTGCTGGAAGCGCTGATGCTGATGGCCGAGAAAAACGTCGGCGCCTTGCCGGTGATGGAAAACGGCGCAGTGGTCGGGGTCATCAGCGAGCGCGACTATGCGCGCAAACTGGTGCTCCACGGCCGCTCTTCAGTGGGCACCCCGGTGAGCGCCATCATGAGCTCGCCGGTCATTACCGTGGACTCCCACCAGAGCGTGGAAACCTGCATGAGCATCATGACCGACAGCCACCTGCGCCACCTGCCGGTGGTGGAGAACGGCCAGTTGCTGGGCTTGCTGTCCATTGGCGACCTGGTCAAGGAAGCCATCGCCGAACAGGCCGATCTGATCCGCCAGCTGGAGCAATACATCCGCGGCGAATAGGCCCGCTCCCCGTAGTCGGCTTGCCGGCGAACAGGCGCGCAAGCCCTGCACCGCCCTGGCCGACGCCTTCGCTGGCAAGCCAGCTCCTACATAAGCCCCACAAAATTGCACAGCCCCCCGTAGGAGCCGGCTTGCCGGCGAAAAGCCCCGCAAGCCCGGCACCGCCCTCGCGGACGCTTTCGTTGGCAAGCCAGCGCCTGCAACAGTTCGGCGCCATCAACGTGGAGCAGATCCAGCGGTGCTGGTTTTTTCACACTCTGAAATAGTAAATCCCGCCACGTACGGCTCCGCCCCTAACCGCCGCCAGACGCCTGAGCACGGGCCCTCAGCCCAATCTGAAGAACACCCAGGCCAATTCGCAACTCGGCGAAAACTGAATTCCCCCCACGAATAAGAAACGTCTTGCCTGCCACTCTTGTTAACATCGCGCACATTTGTGTGAAGATTTAATGACAGGCAGGTTATTTGTGAAGTTGATCCGTCGTTGCCTACAACACCCCCTCGCTCCCCTGTGTGCTTTGTTCGGTCTGCTGTTGCTGGTGCCAATGGGCGCGCGCCTGGCCCTGGGCTGGTCCAACCCGCTGGGGTACCTGTCCGACCTGGCCAGCGCCAGTCTGCTGACCCTGCTCTTGTACCGCCGCCCCTGGTGGCTGGCGCTGCCGGTGCTGCTGGTCTGGGCACTCTTGACCCTGGTCAGCGCCGAGCTGGTGAGTGCCGTGGGCCGCATGCCCAACCTCGCCGATCTGCACTACCTGGTGGACCCGCAATTTGTCGGCAATTCCACCGGCGGCGGCCTGACCCACCCTGAGCTGGGGCTGACCCTGCTGCTGGGGCTGGTGCTGTGGCTGGTGGTCCAGCGCAGCAGTCGCGCAGTGAAGGCCCCGGCACTGCCACGCACACTCTGGATTCTGCCGCTGGGCTTGTTCCTGGCCCACGGCGCCACCCAGTACCTGAAACCCAGCGAAGCCGATCAGTGGCAGCTGTTCAACCTGCCCCACCAGGCCCTGGCCACTGCCACCGGCCAGGCGCAGATGAGGGTTGAAGACTGGCTGCAAGGCGATGTCGCCGATGTGCCGCCGCCCATGGCCGGCCTGACCCGTCTCGACCTCGAAGGCCAGCCGCTGCTGCCCAGCGCCGGTCGCGCGCGCAACGTGCTGCTGATCACCCTGGAAGGCATTCCCGGGGCCTATATCCGTACCAACCGCGAGGCCCTGAACAGCCACTACCAGGAAGACCTGATGCCCAAGCTCAGCGCCTGGGCCGAACGCGGCATGAACACCCCGGACTACGTGCTGCACAGCCACCAGACCATTCGCGGCCTGTACGCCATGCTTTGCGGCGACTACGACAAGCTCGACAACGGCACCCCCAAAGGCGTGGAGATGCTCACCCAGAGCCAGCGCAACCAGGCCTGCCTGCCCGCGCAGATGCACAAGTTCGGTTTCAACACCCACTACCTGCAAGGCGCCGGCCTGCGCTTCATGGCCAAAGACAAGATCATGCCGCACATCGGCTTTGACGCGACCCATGGCCTGGAGTGGTTCAAGAACGACAACTACCTGGAGTTCCCCTGGGGCAAGGACGACAAGGCGTTCTTCGAAGGTGCACTGACCTACGTCGATCAGTTGAAGAAGAAAAAACAGCCTTGGATGCTCACCCTGCTCACCGTCGGCACCCACCAGCCCTACTCCGCGCCCGAGGACTACCTGGAGCGCTATGAGACGCCGAAGCAGGCGGCGGTCGGCTACCTGGACGACGCCATCGACCAGTTCCTCAAGGGCCTGGAGCGCAAGGGGGTGCTCAAGGACACCCTGGTGATCATCACCTCCGATGAATCCCACGGCATCGACGGCGTGCGTCTGGCCTCGTCCTGGGGTTTCAACCTGACACTGGCCCCGGACCAGGACCTGCTGCCCCATCTCAAGTCCGGGACCTACGGCCACGTCGACCTCAGCGCCTCGGTGCTGGACTACTTCGGCCTGCCGGTGCCCGCCAGCCTCAGCGGCCGCTCGCTGTTTCGCGACTACGCCCAGGGCCGGGAAATCATGTCCTACACCAACGGCAAGCTGCGCTACCACGACGGCCAGGGCACCTTCACCGAGTGTGATTTCCAGCAACGCTGCCGCTACTACGCCAGCCCCGGTTTCATCGCCGACAGCGCCAGCCTGCAAGGCCAGTACGGCGGTCTGCGGGCCCGGCAGATCAGTGCCCGGGCCGCGCACCTGGATCGCAGCCTGCTGCAATCGCCACTGAACCAGCACTATCAGTTCGGCAGCCCGGCGATCATCCCGCTGCAGGCGCAGATCAAGGATGACTGGGCCGACAACCTGATCGGTGCCCAGTACCTGGAAATGCCCAAGGGCTCCCAGACCCGGGTGCGCTTCACCGTGCGCTCCGCCGACCCGCAGCAGAACGCCTACATCCTGCTCAAGGGCAAGGAACTGGAACAGGACGTGCCCCTGGGCCTGCCGGAAGAGATGCTGGTAACCCCCGACCAGCCGTTGCAGATGGACTTCAGCTTCGACAACCCGGAAACCCGCAAGGCCTTCTCCTTCCACCTCCTGGGCTACGGCCTGGGTGCGGTGGAAGTCAGCGATTTCAGCGTGATCACCGAGTTGCCGGGGCAACCTGAAAGCGTCGATCCCGAGGAAGACAGCAACGCCCACTCCAGCTGAACCCTGCCGCACATCGAGCAGCGCCCTTCAGGGCGATGCTCGATGTGCCCCTGTGCAAACCCCGCAAAAAAAACTTTCCTGTACATGAAACTTTTTTTGTACAGAAAAAGTCGGACCGTTGATGTCATTTAAACATCATTGAGCTATCACGCTGCGTCTTCGAGGCACGGCCTTGTGAAGCATTCAGTCAACGGTTTAGGAGCGGTCCTTCCTATGTTTTCCAATCTGAGCATTTCGCAAAAGCTCTATGCCGGTTTCGGCGTCGTCCTGCTGATCCTCCTGCTGCTGGTGCTTGCGGCCCTGCGCGGCTTCGATCAGG
The DNA here is from genome assembly GCF_045013505.1 of Pseudomonas sp. JDS08PS003. Taxonomy (NCBI): domain Bacteria; kingdom Pseudomonadati; phylum Pseudomonadota; class Gammaproteobacteria; order Pseudomonadales; family Pseudomonadaceae; genus Pseudomonas; species Pseudomonas sp. JDS08PS003. The sequence goes on along the minus strand of NZ_CP120724.1, from coordinate 2,758,127 downwards.
TCAGCAGCAGTGTCAAAAGCAACATCCACAGTTACCAAGTGCTGAGCCAGTCCGACGCCCTGCTGCGCAGCCTGATCAACATCGAGACCGGCATGCGCGGTTATGCCCTGACCGGCCGCGACAGCTTCCTCGAACCTCTGGAGCAAGGCGAAAAAGCCTTTACCGACGACTACGCCCGGATCAAAAACAGCACCGCCGACAACCCCGAACAGCAGGCGCGCCTGGAGCGACTCAAGGCCCTGCACGACCAGTGGCTGCAAGACGACGTCCAGGGCAACCTGGCCCTGCGCCGGGCGATCAATGCCGGGAGCCAGCCTGCAGCAGCCATGGCCGCGCAGATCAGCGCCGGCCGCGACAAGGCCAAGATGGACGCCATGCGCCAACTCACCAGTGAGTTGCGCGAAGCGGAAAAAAGCCTGCAGGACGCTCGCAGCCAGGCCATGGACGCCGCCAAGTCTTCCGCCCTGGCGGTCCTGATCGGTGGCGGTTTGCTGGCGGCGGTGCTGGCCATGCTCGTTGCCTGGTCGCTGTCCAGCAATCTGGTGGGACGTATCCGCCAGGCCGTGGAGGTGGCCAAGGCCATCGCCGCCGGCCGTCTCGACAGCAGCATCAGCACCACGGGCCGCGATGAAGTGAGCAACCTGCTGCAAGCCTTCGCCGCCATGCAGGAGCGCCTGCGGACCATGATCAGTCAGATCAAGCTGGGGGCCGACCAGTTGGTCAGTGCCTCCCAGAGCATTTCCAGTGCCTCGTTGCAGCTCTCGGCCTCGGCCCAGGAACAGTCCCACTCGGCCTCCTCCATGGCCGCCACGGTGGAAGAGCTGACGGTGAGCATCAACCATGTGGCAGACAACGCCGGGGATGCCCACGCCCTGTCCAGCGAGTCCGGGCGTCAGTCCGAGGAAGGTGGCAGCGTGATCCAGGACACCCTGGGCAGCATGCGCCTGATCGCCGAAACCGTGCAGGCTTCGGCCAGTCAGATCGGCGAACTGGGCCAGCACGCCGAACAGATCTCCAGCATTGTCAGCGTGATCAAGGGCATCGCCGAACAGACCAACCTGCTGGCCCTCAATGCGGCCATCGAAGCCGCCCGGGCCGGGGAACAGGGCCGTGGTTTTGCCGTGGTCGCCGATGAAGTGCGCCTGCTGGCCCAGCGCACGGCCAATTCGACCCAGGAGATCACCGAGATGGTCGACAAGATCCAGATGGGCACCCGGGAAGCGGTGAGCAGCATGGACGTCGGGGTCAATCAGGTGAAGAGCGGCGTCGAACTGGCCCAGCAGGCCGGCGAGGCCATCGTCAACATCCGCACCTCGTCGGGCAATGTGGTGCGGGTGGTGGACCAGATCTCCCTGGCCCTGCGGGAACAGACCGCCGCCAGCCAGGATGTGGCGCGCAATGTCGAACGCATCGCCCAGATGTCCCAGCAGAACAGCCAGGCCGTGGAAGAAACCACCGAAACCGCCCGCTCCCTGCAGCAACTGGCGCAAAACCTGGAGCAGCAGGTGAACGTGTTCAGGCTCTAGGACTGGCGTTGGCACTGCCCGACTCAAGAGCTCGGGCACGCACCAGCAGCAGACTCAGCACCGCCCCCAGCAGCAGGACCGCGATCAGCATCAGCCAGGCGCTGGCAAAATCCGCCACGCCTTGCTGCACGGCACCGAACAGCACCGGCCCAAGGGCGAACCCGGCGAAGAAGCCCGCCGAGAGCAGACCCGAGGCGGAGGCCGGGCTGCCAAAGGCCGGATCGCGCAGCAGCATGCTCATGGCGATGGCATGGGTGGCCACGGCGGTCAGGCCCATGCCCAGGGCGCCGAACCACAAGGGCCAGTGCGCCTGGGGCGTGGCCTGGGCAGTCACCGCCAGGGCCAGGCTGGCCAGGAGCAATAGCGTCAGCAGCAGCCAGGATTCCTCGGCCATACGTGCCGCCAATGGCGTCAGCAGGGTCCGGGCCAGGATGCCCATGACCCCGAACCCGGCGACCATGGCCCCGGTCTCGCCGACCGCCACCCCTTGGCGAGCCGCGAATACCCCAAGAAAGGTCACGAAGGACGAGAGCACCAGGCCGACACACAACTGCACGCTGAGCAGCAGCGTCAGCCGTGAATTCGGCCGGGGAATCTCCAGGCTCATGGTCTTGCCCGCTGCGCTGCCCGGCGCCACCTTTGGCCCCCACAGGGCCAGCAGCAAAGTCGGCAGGAGCAGGCAGGCCAGGGCTGCGCGCCAGCCCAGAGACCCGGCCAGAGGCGGCAGCAACAGGCCGGCGATCAGCGCGGACAGTTGCACCCCGGACTGTTTCAGCCCCACCACCGCGGCCTTGCTGCGGGCCTCGACACACTCGGCCACCAGCAGATTGGTCACCGGGTTGGCCAGGGCCTGGGCCACTCCGCAGATCGCCAGGGCCAGCAGCAGCCCGGCAAATCCCGGCAAGCTGACCAACAGGCCATACCCCGCCAGGGTCGCCCAGAACAGCAAGGCCAGGCCTCGTCGGATGCCGAGCCGGTTCACCAGCGGCCCGGCCCACAGGGACAGCACTGCCGCCAGGCCAAAGGCGCTCATCACCAGCCAGCCCAGCCAATGGGGCGCCACCCCAAGATCGGCGATCAGCAAGGGCCCGAGGGTGCCGATGGCGTAGAAGATCAGCATCGGCAGGCCCATGGCACAGACCAGTACCACGCGCAGCCAGAGCCCCCGGGGACTGGCAGTTTTCAAGTTCTGAGGGTTCATTGCTTGCTCCTTTGCAGGTGGGGCGCCGCAAGATTGCAACGCTCACCCCAGCGTGGGAAACAGCTTACTTTTTAGCGAGAATGCTTATCATGCGTGTTCATATGGGAAACGGATCCATTCCCATGGCAAACGCAGAACATCCATTGCAGGAGCGCGAACATGGCCGTTGCACCCGGTTCTTCCCAGTCCTATCGCTTGCCGTGCCACGCACCACGCGAGCACAGCCAGGCCCCGGGCGGCGGGTCACGCCAGCAGTTGCCCCAGGCCCTGGGCGATTGCCATTTCGAGAGCCTGCCCCTGGCCCCGGACCTGACCCTGGTGCGCTCGCGCTATCACCCCAATCGCCCCTTGATCGAAGAGGCCAGCAGTTGCCACGCCGGCCGTCTACTGGTGATCACCTGTGCCCTGCAAGGCACCTCGGGCTACCTGGACGCCAAGGGTTCGAGCCTGGCGTTTCGCGCCGGACACACCACCGTCACCGCCTTCCAGGCCAGCCGGGGCGAACGCCGTTATGGCGCCAATGAAACGGTGGAGCAACTGCGCCTGCTGGTGGGCGAAGCCCTGCTCCAGCAGTATCTGGGCCCCGCCCGGGCTCGCCAGTTGCTGGGCCAGGACGCCTTGCAGCTGTTGGCCTGCGGGCCCACTTCCCGGGCCAGTGCCGGCCATCTCAGTGCCCTGGCCCAACCCTTGGGCCGGCAGCCGCCACCAACGCTGGAGCTGCACATCCACGCCCTGAGCCTGCTGTCCTTGCAATTGCAGGCCCTGGCCCCCGCCCCTGTCGCCCCGGGCAGACGCCTGAAGGCCGCCGATCTTGAACGGCTGCAGCAGGTGCGCGACCTGATGTTCGAGCAGATGCACCAGCCCTTGAGCGTGGCTTATCTGTGCGCCGCTGTGGGTCTCAACGAGTTCAAGCTCAAGCAGGGCCTGCGCGAGCACTACAACACCACGCCGCAACGCATGCTCCTGGAAATCCGCATGGGCCATGCCCATCGCCTGCTGGAAGGCGGCTGCCAAGTGGCCCAGGCGGCCTATCAAGTGGGCTACCGCTTTCCCGGCAACTTCAGCGCGGCCTTTACCCGGTTCTATGGCAAATCGCCCAAGTCGGTGTTCGGCCCCCGGCGCTGAACCTTGGGTAAAACACTGGCGCCGCGAAGGCTTTGCGTCTATTTCTGGTAGGCGTCCCTGGCCACTGGAAACGAGTGCAGCCCATGATCGACCACCCCACTGCCCCACCGTTCGAGCAACTCGCCGCCGCCATGCACGGCAAGCCTTTCATGGTCCTGACCGGGGCCGGCATCAGCACCCCGTCGGGCATCCCCGACTACCGCGACAGCGAAGGCGTGCGCCGTGGCAAGCAGCCGATGATGTACCAGGAGTTCGTCAGCCAGGCCAACGCCCGTCGTCGCTACTGGGCCCGGGCCATGCTCGGCTGGCCGCGCATTCGCCAGGCCCGGCCCAATACCGCGCACCAGGCGTTGGCGCAATTGCAGGCAGCCGGCCGGATTGCCGGAGTGATCACCCAGAATGTCGACACCCTGCACGATCAGGCCGGCAGCCTGGAAGTCATCGAATTGCACGGCAGCCTGCATCGGGTGCTGTGCCTGGACTGCGGCCAACGCAGCCAGCGTGATGCCATCCAGCTGAAGTTGGAGGCGCACAATCCCTACCTGGCCGGCGTCGACGCGGTGCAGGCGCCGGATGGCGACACCCTGCTGGACCCGGCGTTCGAGGAGCGCTTCCAGGTGCCCCGTTGCCCCTACTGCGACGGCGACCGCTTGAAGCCCGACGTGGTGTTCTTCGGCGAAAACGTCGCCCAGACCACCGCCGCCCGGGCCTTGGGGGCGGTGCACGAGGCCGCCGGCCTGCTGGTGGTGGGTTCATCGCTGATGGCGTATTCGGCGTTTCGTTTGTGCCGAGCGGTGGCTGACCAGGGCAAGCCGCTACTGGCCATCAACTTCGGCAAGACCCGCGCCGACGAGTTGCTGGACCTCAAGCTCGGCGAGCCCTGCGACCGACTGCTGCCGCTGCTGGCCGAGCGCCTGCTGCGCTAAGCCTCAAAGCATTGCCACGCGCAGGCCGAGGTTTTCCTCGCGCAGGATGTCGAACAGCGCCTGGGCCGCGGTGGACAGTTCGTCCCCCGGCTTGGTCAGTACGCCGATGGCCCGCTCCACCACCGGCTCGTCCAGAGTCAGGCAATGCCCGCCCAGCTCGCGCATATGCTGGGCACACAGCGCCGGCACGGCACTGACGCCCAGGCCGCTGGCGACCATGCGTCCCACGGTCGCCAACTGATGGCTTTCAAATTCCACCGGCAACTGCACGCCCCGGGCCCGCAGGTGATCCTCCAGCATCACCCGCACCATGGACGGCCGCTGCAGGGTGATAAAGGGCTCCTGCAACAGCGTCTGCCAATCGATGCGGCTGCGCTGCGCCAGGGGCGAATCCTTGGCCACCACCGCCACGAAACGGTCGACGTACAGCGGGGTGAACTGCAGGGAAGAGCTGTCCTGAGGTTCGAAGGCCACCCCCAGCTCCACCTCGCGGTCGCGGACCATTTCCAGGACCTGCTCGTTGACCACGTCGTTGACCGTGACGTTGACCTGGGGGTAACGGGCGCGAAAGTGCTTGAGGATCGGCGGCAGCAGGTTGCCGGCAAAGGACGGCATGGCCGCCACCGTCACCCGCCCGCGTTGCAGGGTGAAACGCTGGCGCAGTTCGTCCTCGGCGTTGTCCCAGTCGGCGATCAGCCGTCGCGCCAGAGGCAGCAGGGCCTCGCCTTCCGGGGTCAGGGCGACGTTGCGCGTGTTGCGGGTAAACAGGCGCCCGCCCAAGCCTTCTTCCAGGGCCTTGATGGTCAGGCTCAGGGCCGACTGCGACAGGTGCAGGCGTTCGCAGGCCAGGGCAAAGCTCAAACTGTGGGCCACCGCCAGAAAGGCCCGTATCTGTTTAACCGTCATCTGTCATCCTCAGGAGAGCAGCGGCAAGCTATAAGCTTCAAGCCGCAAGCTTGGAGCTTGGAGCTTGGAGCTTGGAGCTTGGAGCTTGGAGCTGATTATGCTGCTTTTCAAATCAATCAACCTTAAAAATCAACTTAACAAATCAATCCCGCAGCGCAACACTGATCCGCAAACGGCTGGCCAGCCGCCAACGAACAAGAAAGAGGATGGTGCAAATGGCAGGTTTCGATAAGCGCGTGGCGTCCTACGAGGAAGCCCTGGAAGGTCTGCAAGACGGCATGACCGTGATCGCCGGCGGCTTCGGTCTGTGCGGTATCCCCGAGAACCTGATCGCCGAGATCAAGCGTCGCGGTACCCGCGACCTGACCGTGGTGTCGAACAACTGCGGGGTCGACGGTTTCGGCCTGGGCGTGCTCCTGGAAGACCGCCAGATCAGCAAGGTGATCGCCTCCTACGTCGGTGAAAACGCCCTGTTCGAGAAACAGCTGCTCAGCGGCGAAATCGAAGTGGTACTGACCCCCCAAGGCACCCTGGCGGAAAAAATGCGCGCCGGCGGCGCCGGTATCCCGGCCTTCTTCACCGCCACCGGCGTCGGCACCCCAGTGGCCGACGGCAAGGAAACCCGCGAATTCAAGGGCCGCACCTACCTGATGGAAGAGTCCATCACCGGTGACTTCGCCATCGTCAAGGGCTGGAAGGCCGACCATTTCGGCAACGTGGTCTATCGCCACACCGCGCAGAACTTCAACCCCCTGGCGGCTACCGCCGGCAAGATCACCGTGGTCGAAGTGGAAGAAATCGTCGAGCCGGGCGAGCTGGACCCGACGCAGATCCACACCCCCGGCATCTACGTCGACCGGGTCATCTGCGGCACCTTCGAGAAGCGCATCGAACAGCGCACCGTGCGCAAGTGATCGCCCTTCCCCAGCCCGACTAAAAGGACAACAAACATGGCTCTTACCCGCGAACAAATGGCTCAGCGCGTCGCCCGCGAACTGCAGGACGGCTTTTACGTCAACCTCGGCATCGGCATCCCGACCCTGGTGGCCAACTACATCCCCGACGGCATGGAAGTCATGCTGCAATCGGAAAACGGCCTGCTGGGCATGGGCGCCTTCCCCACCGAAGACGAAGTCGACGCCGACATGATCAACGCCGGCAAACAGACGGTGACCGCACGCATCGGCGCTTCGATCTTCTCTTCCGCCGAATCCTTCGCGATGATCCGCGGCGGCCATATCGACCTCACCGTGCTGGGCGCCTTCGAAGTGGACGTGCAAGGCAACATCGCCTCCTGGATGATCCCCGGCAAGCTGGTCAAGGGCATGGGCGGCGCCATGGACCTGGTGGCCGGTGCCGAGAACATCATCGTCACCATGACCCACGCCTCCAAAGACGGCGAATCCAAACTGCTCAGCCGCTGCAGCCTGCCGCTGACCGGCGCCCAGTGCATCAAGCGCGTGCTCACCGATCTGGCCTACCTGGAGATCGAGAACGGCGCCTTCATCCTCAAGGAGCGCGCCCCCGGGGTCAGCGTCGAGGAAATCGTCAGCAAGACCGCCGGCAAGCTGATCGTGCCGGACCACGTGCCTGAAATGCAGTTCGCCTGAGGAGCCCCATCATGCAAGACGTCGTCATCGTTGCCGCCACTCGTACCGCCGTAGGCAGTTTCCAGGGCTCCCTGGCGGGCATTCCCGCCGTTGACCTGGGCGCCGCGGTGATCCGCCAACTGCTGGCCCAGACCGGCATCGACCCGGCCCAGGTCGACGAAGTGATCATGGGCCAGGTGCTCACCGCCGGCGCCGGGCAGAACCCCGCCCGCCAGGCCGCGATCAAGGCCGGCCTGCCCCACGCCGTGCCCGCCATGACCCTGAACAAGGTCTGCGGCTCGGGCCTCAAGGCCCTGCACTTGGGCGCCCAGGCCATTCGCTGCGGCGATGCCGAAGTGATCATCGCCGGTGGCCAGGAAAACATGAGCCTGTCCAACTACGTGCTGCCCGGCGCCCGCACCGGCCTGCGCATGGGCCACAGCCAGATGATCGACTCCATGATCAGCGACGGCCTGTGGGACGCCTTCAACGACTACCACATGGGCATCACCGCCGAGAACCTGGTGGACAAGTACGGCATCAGCCGTGAAGCCCAGGACGCCTTCGCCGCCGCTTCCCAACAGAAGGCCGCAGCGGCCATCGAGGCCGGGCGCTTTGTCGACGAGATCACCCCGATCCAGATTCCCCAGCGCAAGGGCGAGCCGCTGACCTTCGCCACCGACGAGCAGCCACGCCCCGGCACCACCGCCCAAGCCCTGGCCAAGCTCAAGCCCGCGTTCAAGAAAGACGGCAGCGTCACCGCCGGCAACGCCTCGGCGCTGAACGACGGCGCTGCCGCGGTGATGCTGATGAGCGCCAGCAAGGCCCGGGCCCTGGGCCTGCCGGTCCTGGCCAGAATCGCCGCCTACGCCAACGCCGGGGTTGACCCGGCGATCATGGGCATCGGCCCGGTCTCCGCCACCCGTCGCTGCCTGGACAAGGCCGGCTGGACCCTGGACCAACTGGACCTGATCGAAGCCAATGAAGCCTTCGCCGCACAATCCCTGTCCGTGGCCAAGGAGCTGGAATGGGACGCGAGCAAGGTCAACGTCAACGGTGGCGCCATTGCCATCGGCCACCCGATCGGCGCGTCGGGCTGCCGGGTGCTGGTGACCCTGCTGCATGAAATGCTCAAGCGCGATGCCAAGAAAGGCCTGGCGACCCTGTGCATCGGCGGCGGTCAGGGCGTGGCATTGGCCATCGAGCGCTAGGGTTTCCTCGCCACACTAGAGGCGCTGTTGCAGTTACAGCGCCTGCACTAGCCTGCTCAACTGCTCATCCAGACGCCCCGCCTCACCCCGCAACGACTCGCAGAAGCCCTCGACAAAACTCGATGAAGGCCGGTAGTCAGGGCGGATCAGCATCACTCGATACGGCACCGACAACTGCAACGGACGGATCGCCAAGCCACGCCCCACCTCTTCCATGGCGCTCAAGGGATTGATGATCGCCACCCCCAGTTTCTGTCGCACCATGGCGCACACCGAGGCGGCGTTGGTGGTTTCCACCACCACCCGGCGGTCGACCCCGGCCTGGCGAAAGTGCTCGTCCAGGGTCTGCCGGTAGATATCCAGGCCCGAGAGGTTGATGAAGTTCTGCCCACGAAAATCTTCAGAGGCCAGCCGCGACTTGGCCAGCAGCGGATGGTCGTCCGGGAGGATGCAGACCATGTCGGCGCAAAACAGCAGTTCCCCCTGGGTGCCTCGTGGCAGGTGCTCGCTTTCGGTGAGACCCAGGTCATGGCGCTGGGCACTGAGGGATTCTTCCAGCAGCGGCGATTCCTGGGCGGTGATGCTCAGGCCGATCCCCGGGTGCCGCTCCTGGAAGTGCTTGCACACCCTCGGCAACAGGGTCTGGGAGAACAGCGGCAGGCAGCTCAGGCTCAATTGGCCATGCTCGAAACGACGGATCGACTGAGCCACGCTGTTGATCCGTTCCAGCCCCACATAGGCCCGTTCCACTTCCTCGAGCAGCAGCATGGCCTGGGCCGTGGGCAGCAGGCGCCCGCCTTCACGGTCGAACAGGCGCAGGCCGGAAAGCGCTTCCAGCCGCGCCAGTTCCCGGCTCACCGTGGGCTGCGAGGTGAACAGCAGGCGCGCGGCGCCAGTGACGCTACCGGCCTGCATGATGGCGCGGAATACTTCGATGTGCCGCAGGGAGATGTCCATGAACAAAGGCTCGCTTGATCGCTCGACCCATATCAAATCTGAATCATGCAACAAAGAATAGATATTTTATTGAATAGCCAGAAATCGGCATGCTGCAGCCACTCTCACTGACCACAGACCGCAATCGCCATGGCCATTCCCTTCTCTCCCGCTCAACTCGTCGCCGCTGCCCGCCAATATGGCACCCCGCTGTGGTGCTATGACGCCGCCACCATCCAGGCGCGCATTGCCCAGTTACAGGCCTTCGACGTGGTGCGCTACGCGCAGAAAGCCTCGTCCAACCTGCACCTGCTGCGCCTGATCCGCGAAGCCGGGGTGCGGGTCGACGCCGTATCCCTGGGGGAAATCGAGCGGGCCCTGCTGGCCGGCTTCAGCCCGGTCGATGCCGGTATCGTCTTCACCTGCGACCTGTTCGACGAAGCCACCCTCAAGCGTGTGGTGGAGCTGCAAGTGGAAGTCAACGCCGGCTCCATCGACATGCTCCGTCAACTCGGGGAACAGTCCCCGGGGCATCGGGTCTGGCTGCGGATCAACCCGGGCTTCGGCCACGGTCACAGCCGCAAGACCAACACCGGCGGCGAGAACAGCAAGCACGGCATCTGGCACGATCAGGTCGACGAAGCCCTGGCGGTGATCCGCCAGCACGGCCTGCACCTGGTGGGCCTGCACATGCACATCGGTTCCGGGGTCGACTACGACCACCTGGAGCAAGTGGGCGCGGCCATGGTGGCGGCGGTGAAATCCCTGGACCACGACATCGAGGCGTTCTCCATCGGCGGTGGCCTGTCCACCCCTTACCGCGACGGCGACACTGCGGTGGATGTGCAGCGCTACGCCAATGCCTGGAGCGTTGCGCGCCGGGAGATCGAGGCCTACCTGGACCACGGCGTGCGCATGGAAATCGAACCGGGGCGTTTCCTGGTGGCCGAGGCCGGTTGCCTGGTCAGCGAAGTGCGGGTGGTGAAGACCGCCGGCCAGCATCACTTCGTGCTGGTGGACACCGGCTTCAACGACCTGATGCGCCCGGCCATGTACGGCGCCTACCACGGCATGAGCCTGCTGGACGCCGCCGGCCAGCCGGTGCAGCGCCCGCAACAGCTGACCGTGGTCGGCGGCCCGCTGTGCGAGTCCGGCGACATCTTCACTCAGGACGACGAATGCCTGACCCCGCGCCTGCTGCCCCAGGCCCAGGTCGGCGACCTGCTGGTGCTGCACGACACCGGCGCCTATGGCGCCAGCATGTCCTCCAACTACAACAGCCGGCCGCTGCTGCCGGAAGTGCTGTTCGCCAACGGCCAGCCACAGCTGATCCGCCGGCGCCAGCCACTGGCCGACCTGCTGGCGCTGGAACTGGGGCTGTAAGGCGCCGTTACCAGGGCTCCAGCCGCAGCCGTTCCGGCTGGTTGTTGACCCCATCGTCCTGCTTGCGGGTCACCAGCGGCTCACCGTCGGCGCCGTAGAACTGCACCACCAACTCGGCGCTGTCGGGATGCAAGTCGAGACGGGCGAAGTTATCAGCCTGGGTAAAGGCCCAGGTGTGGTAATCCATGGTGTGGGTACCGTCGAGGAGCGCAAAGCTGTCCGGCGTCTGCGGCGCCGTTGAGTCGTGCACGTAACCGGCCGGGTCACCGTCGGCAAAGGGAAAGGGCCAGTAGAAGGCCGACGAGGTGACGGCGTAGGACTTCAGGGCCTGACCCGCGGCACTGAACGCCAACCGGGAAATGTTCGAGCAGTGAATGTCTCCGGACAGGAACACCACGTTCTGCACCTGGTGCTCGATCATGGTTTCCAGCACCGCGCGCCGCGTGGCGGGGAAAGCCGACCAGGAGTCGCTGTCGTTCTTGTGGCGCACGGCATCAGAGTCTGTGCCCACGGTATCCACACCGTTGGGCACAAAGACGCTGGAAGTGACCACGAACTTGGGGATGTTGCCCCGATCCTCTTGCATGTGCCGCAACCAGGCACACAGCCGGTCGAGCTGACCCGGTTCGCTGGGATGCAATGAAGGACGGCCCAGCAGATGGTTGTCCTCCAGGGCGTCCGGCACATCGTCGAGGAAGCGCTGGGTACGGGTGTCGAGCACGAAGAACGGGTAGTTGCCACAAGAGAAGTCATAGAACAGCTGGTTGGTCTGCAACTGCTGCAGGTACTTGTCGTCACCGGTCATGGCCCGGCCATGGACATAGCTGTCGGCAAAGCGCGGTCCATGGCTCCACTGGTAGCTCATGTAAGCCCCCATGGCGAAGTTGAACAGCAGGCGCTTTTCACGGTCCTTGCGAATCCGGTCCTGGGTCCAGTTGTCCTCGATCTCGTGGTCGTCAAGGATCATGTAGGTGGGCAGGTGGGCCAGCAATTGGCGGATGTTCGGCGAGCCGAAGGCGCTGTGGTAGCGCTCCTCGAATTCCTCGAAAGTATCCGCCAGGCCCACCGGCACCAGGCGGTTGAACAGGTCGGCATAGATCTGGTCACCCACCATCAGCACCAGTTGCGCATCCCCATGGTCCGCCAGCATCGGCCCGAAGATGGTGTCGGAATGCTTGCGTTTCCACAGCAGCCCCGGGTAGCGGCAGGACCCCAGCAAAAAGCTCAGGGGCGCCGGTTTGGCGGCGGCGCTGGCGTGGGTGGTGAACTCGGCCTCGACGTACATCTTGTCGACCCCGGTGCGGTTCAGGTCATTGGCCCAGGCTCCAGGCTCGGGCAGGCGCTGCACCACCGACTCGCTGGAAACATCATCATCGTTGTTGCCCGAGTCATCGACGTTGAGCGACGCCATGCGCACCCGATACCGGGTGTCAGGCGTCAGCAAAAAGGGCTTGAGCTGCTTGCGCGCGGCCTGGCTGCCCCACAGGCTGGTGTCCACCCCGAGATTGAAAGTGCCGGTACGGTGATACTCGCGTCGCAGGCGAAAGTAGAAGATGTTGTCCGCCGCGACCCGGCCGTTGCTGCCCACCACGCCAATCACGCCGATGGTGCGGATATCCTCCGCCACGCCCTTCTCGTCCAGGGCATCGGAAGCGGCGATCCATAAACGGCAGGACGTATCGGTGGTGTGCCCGACAATCGGGCCTAAAGAAGGAGTGCGAAGTGTGCTCACGGTGACCTGCTCCTTGGTGGGGTGTGCAGGCCAAGCTTAGTTCGGGCGCGGCAACCGACAAGCCCGATCAGGCGCCTCGGACAACCGGTCGCAACGGGCGACAATCAGCGCCAGCAGCATCAAGACGGCGGCGACCGCAAAGGTCCAGTGCATGCCGCGGGCCACCGCCGCGACATCGGCAGGACCGCCCTCGCCCGTCTGCGACATCCCGGCAAACAACGCCCCCATGGCGGCGGCGCCGCTGATCAGACCAAGGTTGCGTGACAGGCTCAACAGGCCCGCCGTCAGCCCCCGTTGCTGCGCTGTCACGTCGAGCATCACCAGGCTGTTGTTGGCGGCCTGGAACACCGCATAGCTGGCGGTCACCAGGGCAATGGGCAACAAGTACCCCGCCAGCCCCAGGCTCGCGGGCAACAGTGCCAGCAGGCACAGACCGATGAACATGCCCAGCAGCCCGAGCCGGCACAAGAGCCGGGCGCCGAGCCTATCCACCAGGCGCCCGGCGGGCACCCCGCTCAGGGTCGCCACCAGCGGGCCCAGGGACAGGCACAGGCCCACCCAGACGGTCGCCAGCCCCAGCCCCTGGGACAGATAGAAAGGCCCGATCACCAGAGTGGTCATGATCACCGTGGACACCAGCAGGCTCAGTAGCAGGCTGCGGCGCAGTTGCGGCCGGCGCAGCAAGGCAGGCTGAAACAGCGGCGCGGCGGCCCGTCGCTCTACCCACGCCAACAGCACGCCCGCTGCCACCGCTGCCGACAACAGCCCCAGGTTCAACAGGACCAGCGGGTTGTCCCCCAGGGTCAGGGCCAGGGCATAGGCACCCAGGCTCAGGGCCAGGAGCACAGTCCCGGGAAGATCGAAAGCGCTGGCTGAGGTGGCCTTGGGGTCCTCGGGCAAGCAACGCCAGGCCAGCAGCCAAGCGAGTAGTCCCAACGGCACATTGACCAGGAAAATCCAGCGCCAGCCAACACCGGCCAGCAACAGGCTGCCCAGGGACGGACCCAGGGTGGTGCCCAGGGCCGACATGCTGCCCAGCACGCCCATGGCCGTTCCCGTGTGGGCCTTGGGTAGCGCATCGCCCACCAGGGCCATGCTCAGGGCCAGCATCAGTGCCGCCCCCAGGCCTTGCAGGGCCCGGGCCGCCAGCAGCCAGCCGAGGCTGGGGGCCAGGCCACAGAGCAGCGAAGCCAGGGTGAACAGGGCGATCCCGCCCAGCAGCACCCGGCGCCGACCCAGCAGGTCTCCCAGGCGCCCGGCGCTGGCAATCAAGGTGGTGATCACCAGCAGGTAGGCCAGGACAATCCACTGCACCTGCTGGAAGGATGCCTCCAGGCTCCTGGCCAGGCTCGGCAGCGCAGCGTTGGCGATGCTGGTGTCCAGAGACGGCATCAGCATCGCCAGCGACAGGCTGGCCAGGGCCCAGCGCGCCCGGGGTTGAAGCGCGGGACGGTTCGACTCAAGGGTGGGCATTGCGCAGACTCCATCAAGGCATTGCCCGCAAGCCTATGTCCGCACCAGACCCGGCGGAAGACGCAAGCTTTGCAGTTAATTGATGCACGCAACGCCATGTCAGCTTTAGGCGTGCTAGATTCCGCCCATGTCGACTCCCGATCTGAATCTGCTACTGACCCTGGACGTACTGCTGAGCGAAGGCAGTGTGGCCCGGGCCGCCCTGCGCCTGAACCTGAGCCCGTCGGCCATGAGTCGGGCCCTGTCCCGCCTGCGCCAGGCCACTGGTGACCCCTTGCTGGTCCGCGCCGGACGCGGCCTGGTGCCCACACCCCGGGCGCTGGAGCTGCGCCAGCTGGTCGGGCCGCTGGTGGAGCAAGCTCAGGCCGCCCTGCGCCCGGCCGAGCAGATCGACCTCAGGCAACTGGTACGCACCTTCACCCTGCGCAGCCGCGACGGTTTCGTCGAGAACTTCGGCCCGGCACTGGTCAACCGCCTGCGGGCCGAAGCGCCCGGGGTACGGGTGCATTTCGTGCCCAAGCTGGACCGCGACAGCAAGCCCCTGCGCGAGGCCAGCGTCGACCTGGAAACTGCAGTGATCGATGCCGACACCAGTCCCGAATTGCGTACCCGGGCGCTGTTTCGCGATCGCTTCATCGGCGTGGTGCGCAGCGGCCATCCCTTGAGCCGCGGCCCGGTGAGCCTCGACCACTACCTGGCCGGCCAGCACATCCTGATGTCCCACCAGGGGCACGACCACGGCCGTATGGACGATGCTCTGCAGGCCCTGGGCCGGCAGCGGCAGATTGTCACCCTGGTCAGCGGTTTTTCCGCGGCCCTGGCCCTGGCCCGGGGGTCGGAACTGATCGCCATGGTGCCCGAACGCCATACCAGCAACCTGCGTGAAGGCCTGCACAGTTTCAGCCTGCCGGTGCCGCTGCCGGAGATGACCATTTCCCTGCTCTGGCACCCGCGCATGGAGGCCGATCCGGCCCATCGCTGGTTGCGCCAATGCGTCCACGAACTCTGCAGCGATACCACCGCTACCCTACCCGGCGGCCACCACCGCTGATGCCCCTTGATCGTCGAGACTCTGCAATGCCCTCACCCTCACTCGCTGTACCCGTTGCCCCCCTCAAGTACCTGCCCGCCCTCGTCGCGCTCCTCTGGGGGCTGTCCCTGGCAGTCGTCCGGGCCTGGCAACCGCTGGATTATTTCTGGGAAAACTTCGCCGCCTACTGGCTGCCCCAGGGGCTGATCCTCGGCCTGCTGCTGTGCACCCGGCCCACGCCGGCGCTGTTCACCGGGGTGGCCCTGGCCCTGGCCGCGCACCTGCAGCTGTTCAGCCTGTGGATCAGTTCCCCGGAGGACGCCATGGGCTGGCTGTTCTACCTGTTCGACTTTCCCGGCGCGCTGATCGGCGCCGCCATCGCCCGTTTCCTGGCCACGCGCGTGGCGCCCGGCAAGCCGCTGATCCATGGCCTGCTGGGGATCGGTTGGGTGTCGTTGGGGCTGTTGCTGAACTTCAAGCTGATGATGTTCAGCCAGATCTGAAACGGGCCGGCGACTGCGGCCCGGGGGGGGGACTGCAACCCGCCCGGAGCACTGGCGGCCCGGGCAGGCAATGCCTCAGCTGTGGCCCTGGCTGAGGTTCGACAAGCGCCCGGACAGGGCCTGCATCGCCTCGCTGACCTTATCCAGGGCCTGGGCGTCCCGGGCGTTGTCCTCGCTAATGCCGTGGATACGCACCGCCAGTTCGTTGATCTCCTGGGTCACATGGCTCTGCTGCTGCGCCGCCACAGCAATCTGCTGCGCGCGCTGGGAAATATCGTCGAAGCTGGTGACAGTGCTCGACAGTGCCTGCGACGCGCCGGAGGCCTCGCCCACGGCTTCACGGGTACGTGCTTCGCCGGCCTGGATGGCCTGCACCGCCTGACGTGACGCCAGCTGCAGATCGCTGATCATGCCGCTGATCTCGTTGGCCGAGGTCTGGGTCCGGCCGGCCAGGGTCCGCACCTCATCCGCCACCACGGCAAAGCCGCGGCCTTGCTCGCCGGCCCGAGCGGCCTCGATGGCGGCATTGAGCGCCAGCAGGTTGGTCTGCTCGGAGATGGCCTTGATCACATCCAGTACCGCGCCGACCTGTTGGCTGTCCTGTTCCAGGCGCTGGATCACCGCAGTGGCCTCGGCCATTTCCGTGGACAGTTGCTGGATCGACTGACTGTTGGCCGCTACTCGCTGCTGGCCGTCCTGTACCACCACCAGGGACTGGCGGGCGGTGTCGGCGCAGTTGTTGGTGTTCTGCGCCACTTCCAGGGCGCTGGAGGACATCTCGGTAATGGCCGTGGCCAACTGGGTGTTTTCCTGGCGTTGCTGCTCGGCCCGCTGGGCCAGGGTGCCGCTCAACTCGCCCAGACGCCCGGCCTCGTTCTGCAACTGCCGGGCTTCGCTGGCGATCTTCTGCAGCATCTGCCGCAACTGCCCGGCGTAGCGGTTGACCGCGCCGCGCAAGGCACCGATCTCATCGGCCCGGGCCACGTGCAGCTCGGCGTTGTCAGTGGCCTGGCCACGCCCCAGGGCGTCGATCTGCTGGGTGGTTTCTTCCAACTGGGCAATCAGCTTGTGCCCGCCCAGCCAGGCGAAGAACAGCAGCAGGGCCAGCAACGGCAAGAGAAACACCAGGATCTCGGTGGTCATGGCCCGGGCCAGGCCGGTGACCTTCTGCTCCGGGGTCACCAGGCCAATGGTCCAGCCACTGCCGGGCATGCTGAACAGGCTGACCCGCGCCGCTTCCTGCAGCCGGCCATCTTCCGCCAGATCCAGGCTGCGCACCTGACCGGGACTGCCCGCCGTCTTGCTCAAGGCCTCAGCCACCGGACCCAGCCAGGGTTGCTGTTTGCTCAAGGCCTCGAAGCTGAGCATCTGCCCGCCAGCGCTGGCCTGGGCATCGGGGAAATACAGGACATTGCCGGCCTGATCCAGGGCAAAGGCATAGCCACCGGTGACCGAGCCCTGCTCCTTGAGGAAGCGCGCCAGGTCATCCAGGCGCAGGTCGATGGTGGCGACCCCGGCGAAGCTGCCGTCCTGACGATAGGGCACGCTGCACGTGGTCATCGGCACCTGGGTCACCGGGTCCTGATAGGCCTCGGACCACAGGCAACGCCCCGGCGCACTGTTGCGCGCGCCGGTGTACCAGGCTTCGTGGTGATAGCCGGCGCTGCCGGCAGCGTTGTAGTCATCGGAAAACGCCAGGGGCCCGGCATCGCTGCGGGCCCAGAAGAAACTGCGGCGCTCGACGCCCGCCTCGAAGGCATTGGGTTGCGGCCAGATACCGCCACCGGCAATCGCCTTGTCGCCTTCGTGGTCGATCACCTTGGGCAAGGTGGCCATGACCAGCGCCTGCTCCTTGGGCAGCCCCTCCACCAGATGGGCCATGCTGGCGGTCACCCCTTCGATCCCGGCCAACTGCAAGGCCAGTTGCCGGACGATGGCACTGCCGGTCTGTTCGATCAACGCCGAGCTCGCCTCCACCACTCTGGGCTGCCCCCGCAGGGTCATCACGGCAAATACCGCCAACGCCGTGAACAGCAACAGCAGCACACTGCCGAGGGTCAAACGATGAGACAGACGAACCGGTAGCAAGGCCATGACGAACTCCATATCAATAGGCATTCAGAGCTTATCGACCAGGGTCATGGATCACTTGAGAAAAGAGTGACGCCGGTCACGTTTTCTGTGACCAGTATGTGTGTGTGAATACCCGCGACCGGCTCGACAACGGCGCTGATGACAGCACTGACGCTCGACAGAGCGTGTCCGGCCCGGCACCACGGGTTCAATCGGTGGACGAATGCTCGCACCTGCGAAAGACCGTCACCGTCTTGCCCCGGCCGGCGCCTGGGAGCTACTCGATCACCCGGGCATCAACCTTCCAGGACCAGCATGAACTGGCTGAACCGGTCGATCCCGTCCTTGGACAACTCGAGCCCTGTCTCGCCCATCCGCGACATCCACTTGCCGTTGTCGCCGCGCAGGGAAATCTGCCCGCTGGCGGTATCGATGGCATAGGCGAATTGGCAATACTGATCGATGCTGTCCTTGGACAACTCCAGCCCCGTCGCCCCCATGCGCGACATGAACTTGCCTGTGTCGCCCTGCAGCGCGAGTTTCTTGTCGGTGCCGATTTGCACCAGCACCACCCGGAACTTGCAGTATTGGTCGATGGAGCCCTTGGAAAGCTCAAGCCCGGTCGCGCCCATCCGCGACATATAGTTGCCCGAGTCGCCGCGCAGCGAGATGACACTACCGTTTTCAATGACACGTTGTGGAATGACGATCATGGTTGGCACTCCTTGCTGATTAGGTGTGTTCCTGTGGGTCGCGGGGCCTGAAACCACCGGGCCGTCGGCCTCCCTGAGAAGGAGGTATGACGACCGGCAAGGCTTGCCGCAGGCGCAGTGTAGTTGAGCCCCTGGCGGCGCTCGGGATGGCCGCAAGACAACAGGACCAACGGTTGCCACGGTCCTGGAACGCTCAGATCAAAGGGCTATGCAAGGTGCGCGGCAGACAACCCGAGGCGATAAGTGCCCGGGTTGCAACGGGGCAGCAAGCGACTGCCCGACCGACTCACGAAAGCGGCCTGGGCAAGACCGCGGCGACTGTTTTCAATCCGGATTGGCGTTCATGTAGCGCGAGTAGTTCTCAACGTAATCGGTGAGGTTCTCCTCCAGCATCAGGCGGAACTCCTCAAGGAAATAGTCCACCGCCTGCTGCTTGGACGCCGCCAGTTCCTCGGCATTGCGGCAACCGCAGGCGCTGACCCAGGCGCTGAAACGCGCGTTGGCGTACATCAGCGAAGCGCTGGCCTTGCCCCGGCTGCTGTCGGCAATGTGAGAATTGGTCAACTCGATGATGGCGTCGGCGCGGTTGAAGAAATCCTGATCCGGTTCGTTGGCCACGGGGTGTTCCTCTTGCTGGGTAGGGAAAATAAAGCGCCGGAGTATAAGAGTTTTGCGCGCGCATACCGATCACTTTCGCCCACTGCATCACCCCGGCAGAAACCGGCCCGCCGGCGAAGAGGCCGGTCAGCCCGGCGCCCTCCTCAGGGACGCCTTCGCTGGCAAGCCCGGGGCTCCCCTGACTCTCACGAACAGCCGGCGCAACAGCCGGGCTATGGCTTCGACAGGGCCCGCAGGTGCTCGGCCAGCAGGGCTTCGCTCTGGCCTTGAGAGAGCACCACGCAGTTCTGCGCCGCCTGCAGTGCTTGCTGCATATACGCCTCGCCCTGTTGTCGATCACCCTCAAGGATCGCCTGCAAAGCCAGGCAGCGCGGCCGCAGCCAAGGCGCATACCAGTCGACATCGGCTCCCATCGGTGCGTTCTTCAGGACGCTGGCGTCGCGCTGCAGATAGGCACGGCTGAAGACCAGTTCGCCGCGCAACAACTCGATCACAACGCTCATCCCCGTGAGCTCCCCGGCCCGGGCTTCAAGCAGCTCATCCAGCTCCTGCTCCATTTGCAGCACGCCGGGCCAGTCGCCCTGGTCCTGCCTTGCGTTGAGCCGGTAGCCGAAAGCGACCAGGGGTTCTGGCATGGCGCCCCGGGCCAGACGTTCAAGGTCCTGGGCCGGCAGCTGCGCGCTGGGGACACCAGACACGGTCAAGGCCAGCAGGCGCGCCTGGGCCAGTTCCGGACGTTGATCGTCGCGATGCACATACCAACTCAGCAAGAGCATGCCGTCGCTGGGTGATACCCGCCAGGCCGGCAGCAGGTTGCCCACCCCCATCACCAGATTGATGACGGCAAAGGCCAGGGCAATGGCGCCGGGCACCCCTTGCCAGTGCAACCCCAGCCCCAGGGCCGCACCGCCCACCAACAGGTTCAGCAGCGGCCCGCTCAGCGCCACCACCATCCACTGACCACGCAACGGCCGTTGCGGATTGCTTGCGGCCATCACGTAGCCCCCCAGGCGATTGCGCTTGAGCTGCGGCGACCACCGTAGGCGCCAGCCGCGGCGCAGCACCTGCAGCTCCACGGCAGCAATCCGTACCTGCAACACCGGCATCCCACACCAGCGGGCGCCCAGGTAATGCCCGCTTTCATGCACCAGCACGCTGATGATCACCAGCAACGAGGCCAGGAACATGGCCAGAAAGGGCTGCAACCCGGACTTGATGGTGAGCCCCAGCACCAGAGCGGCGAGAAACCAGCCACTGAGCAACACCACGCGCTGCACCATCGTCAGCAGTTTGTTCAAGGCCTTGAGCCAGGCGTTGCCATCCATTGCGTACTTCCCTGAGAGTCAAACCAACCGTTGCACAAACTGTAGGAGCCGGCTTGCCGGCGAAGAGGCCCTTGAGCCCTGCATCATCCTCAGAGCCGCCTGCGCTGCAGCAGGGCGAGAACGTCCGGATGGCCGCAGCACTCTACACAGGTCAAACCAGAGCGTGACACTCCACGCGCAGCCGTTGCTCGCTCAGCAAACGCGATTCGATACGTACCGGCAGGAACGCTTCGATCACCCGCATGTTGCTCTCCAGATGCTCGGTCATGCGCGGCGTGGTGAAGCTGCCGCCACCGGCCAGGGCCATGGGCAGCAGCAGTTGATCGGCCAGGTGCTCAGCCACCGCCGCGCCGGAATCCAGCCAGTCCCGGGCCTGATCGATGGCGCCGTCGGCAACCTTTTCCGCCCGCAGGCTGTTCTGGCCGAAACCGCTGAACAGCTCGGTCAGGTGCTCGAAGGCGAACTCCAGCAACAGCACATTGCCCGGGCCGTATTGTTCATCCAGCTGCACCGCGGTGAGGTGCTCCCGAGGTAGTTCCAGACGATTGTGCACCCGACGCAACTCGCGCTCCGCTACATGCTCGGGCAGGCCCGCGCTCAACGCCCAGGCCCGACTCCCCAGCAATGCGCCACGCTCCTCCAGGTGCAGGGGCTGCAGCACCGACGGTTGGACAAAGGCCTCCAGCTCACCACCGCCGGCCGGGACAAAGCCGTGGCGCAGCAGTTGCAGCTCGACCCGCCCCCCCATGCGCCGCAGCTGTGGCAACCAGGCCTGCTGGAGAAAATCCACCGGCGGCGCCAGGGGATTGTGGGTGCCGCCGCTGATGCTCACGCGGCTCGGCTGCGGCGCCTGCAACAAGGCCGGCAGCAGGGTCTGCAGCACCAGGGTGCAACTGCCCGCAGTGCCGATGGCAAAGCGGTAGTCGCCGCCACGGATCGGCCCCGGCTCGAAGCTCAGCGCCTGGGAGCCGAGTTCGACCCCCGAGGTCTTGGCGCCACAGACCTGAGCCGCAGCCTGCACCGCCGTCAGGTGCTGACGCAGCAACCCCGGGCGGCTGCGCCGGGCACGAATATTATGAATGCGCAGGGTCTTGCCGCTGATCATCGACAGACTCAAGGCGCTGCGCAGTACCTGACCGCCGCCGATGGCGCCGTCCAGTTCGATTACATCCTGTTTCATCACATTCCTCAGGCGTAGTGCCGGACCGTTTCTCGCAAGTAGGCGTCCAGCAACGCGTTGTCTTCATGGGTACGCGCCAGTTTCGGCACCGGGCGTTCCAGCTCGGCGGCGATAAAGGCGTGCAGCGCCTGGCGCCGCGGTCCGTAGGCGGACTCGTCGGCACTGCGCTTCAAGGCCAGCAGCTCAGCCACTTCGTCCAGCAGTGGCTGATGGTCGACGGTGGTCAGCAGATCGGCAAAGGTCATCGGCGGTCGGCCGCGGCCCTGGTCGATCCAGCGCACCGCCAGCAACGGCCGCAGCACGTAGAAGTACTTCTTGAAACGCACGCTGTCGCCTTGCAGGTAACCGCGAAAGTTCTTCTTGGCCATCGACAGATAATGATTGCGCGCTGCCGGCGGGCTGTAGAACGCCTCCGCCAGCTCGCGCAGGCGCGCAGCGGCGACCGGCTCGCTGCGATACACCAGGGGCGAATCCAGCCATTCCAGCAAGGTCGGGTTGGACTTGCGCAACAGCCCGAGGGTCTTGCGCAGTTCCCAGCCGCTGATGTCCAGCTCGTCATCCAGGGGTCGCTCGATCACGTCGCGCCCGGCATCGACCTGGATGAACCACTCGGGCTTTTCCACATAGACAAAACGCACGTCGTAATCACTGTCGGTGGAGGCAAAGCCCCAGGCCCGACTGCCGGATTCGCAGGCATACAGCACCTGCACATTGCGCTCGCGCTCGATCCGCGCCAGCTCGGCCAATACCCGTTCGCGCATGGCGCTGCTCAGGGGATGGCGCTCTAGGTGTTCCATGATCCTGTTCCTTGTTCAATCCGTCGCGCTGGCGGCCAGCACACTCAGGGTCCGGCGCTCGGGGTTCCACACCGTCAGGCACCAGACGCCCCACCACTCCAGGCCTTCGTCGAAATACTCACTCCAGGGCTGCAAGTGCGGCCCCATGTCCGGCGCCTGACAGTCCAGTTCCAGGTTGCCCACCCAGTTGATCACCTGGGGCTGCTGTTCGGGGTCCAGCCCCAGCAAGTCCAGCCATTGGCCGTACACCTGCCGAGCCTGCTCGGCGCCGCCAGGGAAATGCAGCCCGTATGGCGGCTGGCGAAACGCTCGGTACAAGGCCAGGTCCTGCTGCTCCAGGTTTTCGCAGACCAGCTGCCGGACTTGTTCCTGGCTGAGTACCTCAGGCAGCGCACGCTCTGCTTCCCAGCGTAACTGCGGTTCGCCAACGTCGGCGTAACGCGGGTCCTGACGCAGTTTTTCCAAGGCCTCGCGGCGCGAGGCCATCAAGTGCTGATACAGGTACTGCAATCCCTGGCGGTGCAAGGCTTGATTCACCTCAACACCCGGCTCCACCGTCAGCCGCACAAAATCGAACACGCAAAACGCCGCTTGCAGTTGTTGGCGCAGCGCCCGGCTGTGCTCATCTTCAAATGGGCTCAACATCTCGGCTCTCCCTTCTTCACAGCAGCCGTTTGGCCGAACCGGCGGGCAGTTCCCCGGCCGCTTCCATGGCCTGCAAACGCTGCACCATGGCTTCGCGCAGCGGCTTGGGGGTGACCGGGTCGAACATCCCGTAGCGGCTATCGCACCAGCGCGCCAGGGTCTCGCGCCAATAGGCGGCTTCACTGCCGCCCTGCCCCAGGCGCCACAGCAGGTACTCCAATTGACGCCAGCCCGGCTTGAGGGCCAGCAGGGCCCAGCGCCGCGCCTTGGGCAGCTCATGCCAGTGCTGATCCAGACGCTGTTCCAGGGCCTCGTCGAACACCGCCCAGGGTTGCTCGTGCAACAGTCCCAGCGCGCAGTTGAAGACCTTGTCCGAAGCATCGTCCAAGGCTTGCAGTTGCTGAGCCATGCCACGCTCGCCCAGGGTCTGCAGGGCCAGCAGACGCACACTCGGCGCCGGCGAGGCCAGGGCCTGTTGCACCATGGCGTCGGCCCGGGGCTCCTGCAGTTCCTTGACCAGTCCCAGCAGGCCCAGCCAACCACGCTTGTTCCGTGGTGCCGGTAGTTGCAGGCGCTGCAGCAACACCTCACGCGGGTCCAGCCCGTGACGGGGCGCGGCCCAATGGGCCAGGCAACGCAAGGCCCCCGAAGGGTCCAGCAATGCCTGACTCAGATACTCGCGAGGATCGGCCAGCAACGGCAGCAACAAGCGCAGAGCCTTGACCCGCACACTGGCACCGCAGCTGTGCATCACCTCTTCCAGCAAAGGCACGGCCTGCGCGGCCGGCAGTTCGGCGCAGGCATCCACCGCCATCTGCCGCACACTGACCTCACGGTGGCGCAGAGCCCGAGCCAGCAGCGCCGCCCGATCCTGCGCCCCTTCGAGCAACAGTTCGAAGACAAAGCGCGCAGCCTTGCCCCGACAACCGCCAAAAGCGTCTTCAACTTCTTTGCGTACCTGGGCCAACTGCAACACCGAACGCGCCCGCTCCAGGGTCGCGCCGTGGTCAGCGCGCTGTTTGCCGGCCAGGGCCAGCAGCGGTGTCAGGCTCTGCAACAGCAGCTCGGCGCGCTCGGGTGCCAGATAACCCTCGAGCGCCGCGGCCGCCTCCTGGCGCACCTGGGGCACCCAATCGTTGAGGCGTTCCAGCAAGGCCGCCAAAGCCTCGGCCGAAGGCTGCGCGGCCAGGCCGCGCACGGCGGCCTGACGCACGAAACCGTTGCCGAAGCGGCTCAGTTCCAGCCAGGCGCTGTGCCTGTCCAATTCGTCCATCACTTCCCGCACGCGGCGGGCTTCGTAGTCGCTCAGCTGGTAATGCCAGCCGGGCGGCGCCGCTATCAAGGCGTCCATGTCGTCCATTGTTCTACCCCTTAACGCACACCACCTGACGCAGGGTGTGCAGCACTTCCACCAGCTCGCGCTGGGCGTGCATCACTTGGTCGATGTCCTTGTAGGCCATCGGGATTTCATCGATCACCGCTTCGTCCTTACGGCACTCCACATGGGCGGTCGCGCGGATCTGGTCGGCCAGGGTGAAGGTGTTCTTGGCCTTGGTGCGGCTCATGGTACGCCCGGCACCGTGGCTGCAGGAGCAGAACGCCTCTTCGTTACCCAGCCCGCGAACGATGAAGCTCTTGGCCCCCATCGAACCCGGAATGATCCCCAGCTCGCCCTTCTTCGCCGACACCGCGCCCTTGCGGGTCACCAGCACCTCTTCACCGAAGTGGCGCTCCTTCTGCACGTAGTTGTGGTGGCAGTTGACTGCCTCCAGCGCCACTTCGAAGGGCTTGCTGATCACCTTGCGGGTGGCCTGGATCACCAGTTGCATCATCAGCTCACGGTTTTGCCGGGCAAAATCCTGGGCCCAGGCCACGGCTTCCACGTAATCGTTGAAGTGCTGGCTGCCTTCCTCGAAGTAGGCCAGGTCGCGGTCCGGCAGGTTGGCGATATGTTGACGCATATCGGCCTGGGCCAGGTGAATGAACAGGTTGCCGATGGCGTTACCTACGCCACGGGAACCGCTGTGGAGCATGAACCAGACACGGTTGGCTTCATCCAGGCAGACCTCGATGAAGTGGTTACCTCCGCCGAGGGTTCCCAGGTGCTGGCGGTTGTTGCTGTTGGCCAGCGCCGGGTACTTATCGGTGATCGCCTTGAAGCGCGGATGCAAGGCCGCCCAAGCCAGGTCGGTCTGCTGCGGCACATCACCCCAGGCACCTTTATCGCGACCGCTACGGGGCGAGGTACGGCCGTGGGGCACCGCCTGCTCGATGGCGCTACGCAACCCGGCCAGGTTATCCGGCAGGTCGGAGGCAGTCAGCGAGGTACGGGCGGCGATCATTCCGCAACCGATATCCACCCCGACCGCGGCCGGGATGATCGCGCCCACCGTGGGGATCACGCTACCGATGGTCGACCCCTTACCCAGGTGCACGTCCGGCATCACAGCCAGGTGCTTGAAGATGAACGGCATCTTCGCGGTGTTCATCAACTGCTGGCGGGCTTCGTTTTCCACGGGCACGCCCTGGGTCCACATCTTGATCGGCTTGCCGTTGGCGACTTCCAGCAGTTGGTAGGTTTTGTGTTCCATGTCGTTGACTCTTTTTCCTGTGGCCGGTGATTCGGCCTTATTCAATAGGTTGTGCAGGAGCCGGGGCGCAGCAGACGATCTCGGGGGCCTCTTCGCTGGCAAGCCAGCTCCTACGGAGTTGCGGTGTTCGGTGCAGACGGCGACAAGTGGAGGTGGAACATGCAGCGCGCTCTGCCTCTGAGCTAGCACCTTGCGGTGAACGGGACTCGAACCCGCGACCACGCTGTCCTGTAGTTCCACCGGCATTCGCCGGGTCAATCGGTGCAGGCCGGGCCTGCGGGCAGCGACAAGGGAACAGGCACATTTGCTCTACCAACTGAGCTACAGCCTTGCGGCTGGCGGGGTTCGAACCCGCGACACCATGTAGTACCTGTGGCATTCGCTGCCATCCCGCCGAGGCGGGGAAAAAGATGCGACGACAAGGGTCGATGAAACATTGCGTTCGTGTTCTGACCATTGAACCACGGCACCGTTTTCCAGCACCGGCGGGAATTGAACCCGCATCTCGAACCTGGGATGTAGTTCCATCAGCATTCGTCGCAAAAAACCAAAGGGTGGCACGACAAAAGAAGTGACTGATAGCCGGAGTCGAACCGGCAGAACCAGGATGTACAGCCACTGGCATTCGTGCCCTCACCGGCCCTGACAAAAGTTGCTGAGACGTCTTTGGATGTAGTCACAGCGGCATTCAGGGCCAATGATCAAAAAGTCTGTGGGGTGCGCCGGCTGGCCGGCGCACGGTTTATCTCATGTTCCAGCGATCAGAGCGGCATCGCCTCGATCGCCTCCACCCAGTGCTGCGCACCGTAGTTGCCTGCGGTGAACTGCTCGATCACATCGAACACTGCGTCACTGAAGCCGCCGACGTTGAGGATGTCCTCGCGGTCTGGCGCCTGGGTCGTGGCGCCGGGTTGCATATCGATGCACACCAGCCGCGCCTGCGGATTGATGGCACGGATCCGCTCCCATTGGCGCATCGTTTCCGTGGCCCCATGACGCCGCGCATCGATCCACGACTCGTTGTCCGAGACCAGGATCAGGGTGTCCACGCGGCACTTGGCGTTGGCCAGTTGGGCCAGGGGTGCCGAGCAGTTGGTCCCACCACCACCGATGTCCGCCAGCTTCTGGGCGTTGCTCATCACGCTGTCCCGAGGGTTGAGGCGGATGTTCACCACCTCCCGCTCGAACGGCATGACCCGCGCCGCCGGCTGCTTGCGCAGCACCGCTGCCGCCACCAGTGCCGCCACATCGATGCAACGCACCGCCGTGGTAGCGCCCTGGCGATAGCCGGTGACCGGACTGTGCATCGACCCCGAGACATCCGGGCACACCACCACGTTGCCTTGCAACGCCGGGACGTTGGCCAGAGACAGTTCCAGGGCATCCTGCAGCGCCTCGCGGACCAACTGCGGTACATCCTCACCAGCCATGCGGTAGGCCGCCAGCAGTTGGTACGGGTAAACCCGGGCCTTGGCCACTTCACCGGCATCCGCCAGCCGCGCCGCCACATACTCAGTGCAACCCGGCACCTGGAACGCGCCGTGGCGGGCCAGGGTGTTGAGGTTCATGCGCAGTCCCTGCCAGCCCATGTTGCGGGCCTGAGCGGCCCATTGCTCGGCACTCAGCGTCTCGTTGCCCAGCAACTGGAACGGCACCTGCGGCACCTGGGTTGTCGCGCCACTGCGAAACGCCAGCAGTTCGCGGGTCAGCTCAGGCAACGCCTGCACATCCACCGGCTTGCCGATCAACCAGGCAAAGAAGGCTTCACGCCAGGCTTCACTTGGCTTGGGGTGAACCATCTTCACCACGTCCGCCAGGGACGGCTGGTTGCCCACCGAGGCCTGCAACAGCTGGCGCTCGGTAGCACTGTTCAACCAGTTCTGCACCAGACGCTTGGGCTGCGATCCCAGGGATCTGCGCCCGGTCACGCCGCTGCGCAGGATCTGCACGAAGTTGCGCAGCATCTTGCCGTTGTCCACTACCTGAGCGAACAGCTCCGGTACCAGGGCCGAGCGTTGCGCCGTCAGCGCCGCCAGCAGCAGCGCCGGCATGTCTTTCATATGGCCTTGCTGCCGAGCGTAACGGGCGGCCTGGGCGACGAAGCGGCTGTCCAGTTCGCTCACCAATTGCAGTACCGCTTCCAGTTGACCTTCAGGCGAGGTGTAGAAGGTCGAGTTCAGGCAACCGGTGACCGCCAGCTGGGCCAGGCGATGCTTGGCGTTGTAGGCATAAGCCGGTGCCTTGGAAGCGTTCAGGGTGGTGCTCGCTGGCGCTTTTGCCTGTTGGGTGTTGAACAGCTGGAAGTTGGCCATCTTGGCGTCTCGCTCTGTTGTCTTGTTCGTTGCCAGATACAATGCAGCCGCTGTGCCAGGTTTTGTTTTTCCAGCAAATTATTTTTTAACTTACTGATTTATAACGTTTTTATTTTTAATCGCTTTTTCACTGAGCGTTCGACAAGACAAACGCCTCGATAATTTTATATCTTTGCTTATCGCTTTTTATCTTCAGGTATAAACATGTCGAGCAAGCCCACGGTCGCCATAGGTTTTGTCGGTTCCACACTCGACCGCGTTGGCAAAGGCGCCAATCGCTGGAGCCATTGGCGTCCCACGGTTGGCCTGTGCCAGCAGCAGGACGTGCTGATCAATCGCCTGGAGCTGATCCACGGCCTGGATGCCCGCGACGTCAGCCTGGCCGAACGGGTGGCCAACGATGTGCGCCAGGTGTCGCCGGAAACCGAAGTGCGCCTGCACCCCATGGGCTTGAACAATCCCTGGGACTTCGAAGAGGTGTACGGCGCCCTCCACGACTTCACCAGCGCCTACCCGTTCGACACCGAACGCGAGGACTACCTGGTGCACATCACCACCGGCACCCACGTGGCGCAGATCTGCTGGTTCCTGCTGACCGAGGCGCGCTACCTCCCCGCCCGACTGATCCAGACCTCGCCGGCCCGGCGTCGCGACCCCGACGAACACGCCACCGGCACCCATGCACTGATCGACCTCGACCTGTCGCGCTATGACCGCATCGCCTCACGCTTCGCCCACAAGCGCCTGGAAGGCCTGGCCTTCCTCAAGTCCGGGATCGCCACCCGCAACCCGGCATTCAACCGTTCCATCGAGCAGATCGAGCGGGTCGCGGTGCGCTCCAAGGCGCCGATGCTGCTGATCGGCCCAACCGGTGCCGGCAAGTCGTTCCTGGCCCGGCGCATCTATGAACTCAAGCGCGGACGGCATCAGGTGCAGGGGCGTTTTGTCGAGGTCAACTGCGCCACCCTGCGCGGCGACGGTGCCATGTCGGCACTGTTCGGCCATATCAAGGGAGCCTTCACCGGCGCCCAGAATGCCCGGGAGGGCCTGCTGCGGGCGGCCCACAGCGGCATGCTGTTTCTTGACGAGATTGGCGAACTGGGACTGGACGAACAGGCGATGCTGCTCAAGGCCATCGAGGAAAAACGCTTCTTCCCCATGGGCGCGGACCAGGAAGTGGAGAGCGACTTCCTGATCATCGCCGGCACCCACCGCGACCTGCGCGGCCGAGTGGCCCAGGGCCTGTTCCGCGAAGACCTGTATGCGCGGATCAACCTCTGGACCTTCAACCTGCCGGGGCTGGCGGGACGCCGCGAGGACATCGAACCGAACATCGATTTCGAACTGGAGCGCCACGCCCGGGAACAGGGGCAACTGGTGCGCTTCAACCTGGAAGCGCGACGCCGCTACCTGGCCTTTGCCAGCTCCAGCGAAGCGGCGTGGCTGGGCAACTTCCGCGAGCTGTCGGCCTCCATCACCCGCATGGCCACCCTGGCCGACAGCGGACGCATCGACCAGGCCCAGGTCGAGGAGGAAATCCAGCGCCTGCGCCACGCCTGGGGCCTGGAAAACACCGAGGACCAATTGCAGGAACTGCTGGGCGACGCAGCGGAACTGGACCTGTTCGACCGCCTGCAGCTCAAGGCGGTGATTGCCGAATGCCGTCGCGCCGACAGCCTGTCGGACGCCGGGCGCCGGTTGTTCGGCGTGTCACGCCTGGGCAAGGCCAACCCCAACGACGCCGACCGTCTGCGCAAATACCTGGCGCGTTTCGGCCTGGACTGGAAGCAGATCACCCCCGGCGACTAATCCCGCGGTGCCGGCACCGCGAACACCCCGCTGGCCCGCGCCACCTCACGCTCGCCGACCCGCAGCAGCACCGTGGCAAAGGCCATCTGCCGACCGCGCTTGGCATGCTCCAGGCGCACCTCGATCCAATCCCCTACCTGCACCGCCCCCAGGTAGTCGAGGGTCATGCTGGCGGTGATCAAGGGCAGCGGTGGATCGCTGGAAAACGCCATGGCGTAGCCCATGCCGATGTCCGCCAGGGTGGCGATGATGCCGCCATGCACCGTGCCCCGGCCATTGGCATGCCGGGTGTCGGCACGCAGACCGAGGCACAGCTCGCGGCCACTGCCGCGACCATAGACCGGGCCGATCAGCTCCAGCAGCGGACTGCTGCGAGGCAAGGGACTGAAACCCTGGGGGATAGTCGATTCACTCATGGTGTTTTCCTTGAAAAAGGTAGTCCGATGGGTAGTTACCAACGCCAGCCTCCAGAGCCCTCCAACCAGCAGCTCGCAATGAGGCGGCTAAACAGAATCGGTCAACACGTAGGGTTGCGGTTGATACACCAGCAGGTCACCAGGCTGGCAACTCAAATGGCGACAAATCGCTTCTAGCGTACTGAGGCGCACCCCCTTGACCTTGCCTTGCTTCAACAAGGACAGATTTTGTTCGTTGATGCCAATCGCTGCCGCAAGGTCTTTTGACTTCACCTTGCGTTTCGCCAGCATCACGTCCAACTCAATAATGATTGTCATGAAGTGACCTTATACAAAAGTTTGATTTTCAGAGTCGACTTCACTCGCCCGCAGCAAAATCCGGGCGATCACAGCAATGCATCCGGCAAGGAAAAGCGCGACGAAATCGGCAGGCGTGAAGCTGACAGTAAAAATATGCTCGCCGGGCGGCGCATGCAGGGTGACCAGAATGCTCAGTAGCGGCGTACATATAAAGCCTGAAACCACCCAGAGCACGACCCCGCGCCCCACTTTCCCCAAGTGAACCGCAGCGCTACTGGAAAAGTACTCGCCACGGGCATATCCCTGAAACAGGCGACGAAGGTGATTCAAGCCACTGGCCAAGGCGACCAAAGGCACACTGGAGACCAGAATCGCCCCTACCACTTGCCACCATGCAAGCGTTTCAATTTTTACAGCAAGCTGGTTGAGCATCACTCCGCTTAGTGAAAATCCGACTCCCAATCCATCGCTTGACCCCAGTATCGGAAAGATCCACAGCGCGGCATTGAAAACCAGCATGCACGTAATGAACACCAGCGTTAGAACAGCCATACGCTGGCTAAATTGAGCGAGAGGGTTAAGGGACATCGGCTTGCCTCATGAATGATTGAGGCGCAGACAATACAAATTAAATTATCGTGTAGCAATAATTTTTATACGTAATTTGCTAATTAATTTCTTATTAAGGCGATCGTCATTACAGTCTAGCCCTAGACAGGGATGACGACCTTGTTGGCTGTGTTCGACAGTTGTGGGCCAGCCTCATCGGCTGGGTGACGATGCGCCTAGCCCGATCACGAACGGCCGCATCGCTGCGAGCGATCTGGCGAAACGAAGTGCCTGGGCGGTATTTGGCTTTCATGAACCACAACAAGATCGTAGCCATCCCGAGAAGGACGCTAAGATGCGCGCCTGCGCCATAGTCGCAGTTTCAAGTACTCAAGGAGCCCCCATGCAACATCAGGACGATCACCCTTCCATCCCACGCCGACTGGCCTTTGCCCTGCTGGGCGCCCTGGCCCTCAGCGCCTGCTCTCCCAGTGATCACAACAGCTCTGCGGTGGCCCTCGGTGGTGCCCAGGGCAAGGCCGGCGCCCTGCTGGCCTACGAGCACGAACTGACCCTGTCCCTGCCTGCCGAGCAAATCGGTCCGCACCTGACACAAACCCGTGAAGCCTGCGAAAAAGCCCAGTTCGGCGCCTGCAACATCTTGCTCCTGGAGCAAGGCCCGTACCGCGCCCGGGTGGTGCTGCGAATCGTTCCGGAGGGGGTCGAACCCATTGTCCAGCAGGCATCACAGGGAGCGGAACTGGGTGAGCGCATCACCAGCGCCGAAGACCTGGCCGACGCCGTGGCCGATGTACAACGCCAGCAACAGCGACTCAAGGCCCAGCAACAGCGCCTGGATGAACTGGCGGCGCGCAAGGACATCAGCGTCAGCGACCTGATCGCCCTGAGCAAGGAGCAAGCGGGAATCGAGAACGACCTGCAGGCGTTGGCCCAGGCGGCTGCCGGACAACAGCGTCGCCTGGACACCAACCGCCTGACCTTGAACTTCCTGCCCAGCAACGGCACCGAACGCGGCTCGAACCTCAAGCGCGCCTTCAGCAACCTGCCGGACAACCTGGCCGACGGCACTGCCGCAGCCCTGGAGAAAGGCAGCCAGGCCCTGCCCTTCTTGATCCTGGCCTTCCCGCTGGCGCTGCTGTGGGTCTGGCTGTGGCGCAAGTTCGTGCGTCGTCGCCCCTGAGTTCTGCTGCGCTCTCAAGGGCGCCTTCGCTGGCAAGCCAGCTCCTACGGTTAGCCTACACATCGCGTAAAGCCCAGTAGGAGCCGGCTCGCCGGCGAAGAGGCCCGCGAATCCTGCAGCGCTCTCAAGGACGCCTTCGCTGGCCAGCCAGCTCCTACGGTTAGCCTACACATCGCGTAAAGCCCAGTAGGAGCCGGCTCGCCGGCGAAGAGGCCCGCAAATCCTGCAGCGCTCTCAAGGACGCCTTCGCTGGCCAGCCAGCGCCTACGGCTGGAGTTGCAGCGCCAGTTGCAGGCGCTCCAGGCCGATGCCGAATCCGGCACCTTCGCGGTAGGCGCCGGCACCCACCACTTGCTGTTGCGCGCCCAACTGCGGGCAACGCACCTCGAAACCTTCGCCATTGAGGTAGTAGGTCAAGCCGCGCTTGACCCCAAGGTTGAGCTCGTACTCCAGGCCCAGGGCATCCAGAAAGCCGACGCACAGTTCCCGCGCGCGCTCCAGCGCCTGCAAGGGTTCGGGCCCCAATATCTCCAGACCCAACTGGGTGAATTCTCGATACCGCCCGGCTTGCGGCCGTTCATAGCGATAACAGCGAGCAACGTAGAAAAAGATCGCCTGCTCCCGTCCCGCCAACAGCTCGCGGGCGGTTTCCTGGAACAGTGCAGTGGCTTCCGGAATCAGGCAGCACGGACGGCCGGCCTTGTCGTTGAAGGCCCACATCTGGCCGATGACTTCGCTGCCTCCGGCCTTTTCAATAAAGGTGTCCTGGCCCCACAGCGCCGGGACTATGACTTCTTCAGCGCCCGCTTCGATGAAGCCAGCTCCGGAAGCATCCTTCCAGGGTGCGCAGGGCGGCGGCTTGCGGGCCAGTGATGATGCGGGTGCCACGGAGCATGGTCATGGGTGTTTCCTCTTGGTTTTTGACAGGCAATAAAAAAGGCGCCTTGCGGGGCGCCTTGGTTTTTTTCATCGACGGTCAGTGATCGCGTTCTCTCGATAACTGACGGCTCGACGCGCACAAGCGACCACGGCCCCGGGAATGAGGTCGATGGTGATGAGTGCGGGAGACGAGACGGAAAAAATTCATGGCGCATCCTGCCACGCCGCTCAAGCGTCTGACAAGCGGCCCAATCATCCGGCATTCGGGGCAGGAACCGACTGGCCCCTGGGTCCTGCAGCGCCCTCAAGGACGCCTTCGCTGGCAAGCCAGCTCCTACGGTTAACCTACACATCGCGTAAAGCCCCGTAGGAGCCGGCTGGCCGGCGAAGAGGCCAGCGAATCCTGCTGCGCTCTCAAGGACGTCTTCGTTGGCATGCCAGTTCCTACTGGTTAGCCCGCACATCGCGTGAAGCCCGCGTCGACAACGCCTGAGCCGTTCTACAGCGGCTTTTGCAGGCAGCGCTGGTAGCGTTCGTCCACGCGCTTGGCGAACCAGGCGGTGGTCAACTGCCGGGTGATCTTCGGGCTCTTGAGTTCGATGCCCGGCAACTGTTGGCGAGGCACCGGCCGGCCCGCTCCACGATCGGCCAGGGCAAACACCTGGCGGTACAGCTCGGTCTGGGCAAAGGCCTGGCTGTCGCCCTTTTCCAGCTGGGCGCGAATCTGCGGGTTGCGCAGCCCCAATTGTTTGCCCAGGGTACGCACCGCCAGTTCGGTGCTGCCAGGCAGGAGCGAGTCATAGCGGATGAGGTCGCCATCCAGGGCCAGCTTGATCCCGCTGAGCCGGCTGACCGCACTCTGGAACGCCGCATTGCGGCTGGCATACCAGCCGGCATTGAAGTCGGCGAAACGATACAGCGGCTGCGGGTAGTCCACCGGATAGCCCAAAAGGTGGGCGATGCCGAAGTACATACCGCCACGACGACTGAAGACTTCATGGCGGATCGAGTCCTGCACCGGGTACGGATACCCCCGGGCCTGTTGCTGGGCGAACTCGATGCTGACCTGCATCGGCCCGCCGGTATGCACCGGGTTGAAGCCGCCAAACAGGGTCCTGCCCAAGGGCACCATGCCGATGAAGTCATCGAAGATCGCACTGAGCTCCTTCTCACTGCGAGCCTTGGCCAGACGCTGACTGTAGGACTGGCCGTCCGCGCCGCGCACCTGCAGGGCGGCACTCACCAGCAGCGCCGGCACATGCACCTTGGCCGCGCGGCGGTCGATTTCCTCCCGGGCAATGCGCCCCAGGCCCGGCACTGTCGGATCGACCTGGAAGGTGGACTCCTGCTCGGTCACCGCCAGCACCGCGCACAGGTTGCTCTGGCTCGGCTCAAGATCCTGGGCGCTGAAGGCCACCTGGATATCCCGGGCCCAGCCCTGGCGGTCGCTCACCTGGGACGGCAGCAGGCGCAGGATGCGCGCCTGAGCCTGGTCCGGGGTCAGCGCCGGCGCCTGGGGGCCGCGCTGGCTGGCACAACCGGCCAGCAGCAACAGGCCAAGCAGACTGCTGATAAGACGGTAGGAAGTCATGGTTCTCCACAGTGCGCGGGACAGGGTCAAGTGCAGTAAAGCATCGGCACGCCGCTTTCGACCGGAGATGAACGGGGCTGTTCCACTCAGGCTTGGGCTTTCTTCAAGCCGGGCTAAAATCCCTCTACTGATCGGCGCCCTCAAGGTGTACTTTGATGACCCCGATCTCGGTGAGCACCCAACCCTGAATCAGGCTCGATGCTTGCCCCGCCATGGAGTGATACCCGGATGCTGACCCTGGATTTTCTGCTCACCAGCCTGATTGTCGTGCTGATTCCCGGCAGCGGCGTGATTCTGACCATTTCCACCGCCCTGGTGGCCGGCAAGCGCGCGAGCCTGTTCACCGCCATCGGCTGCACCGCCGGGATCGTCCCCCACCTGCTGGCCTCGATCCTCGGTCTGTCGGCGATCCTGCACACCAGCGCCCTGGCCTTCCAGGGCCTGAAGTTCGCCGGAGTCGCCTATCTGCTGTACCTGGCCTATGCCACTTGGCGTGATCGCTCGGCCTTTGCTGTGGACAGCAACGCGGTCAGCCACGGCGCCAGCGCGCTGATGCTCAAGGCCTGCCTGCTGAATATCCTCAACCCCAAGCTGACCATCTTCTTCCTGGCCTTCCTGCCCCAGTTCATCGCCCATGACGGCAGCGACCCGATCCCGCAGATGCTGCTCCTGAGCGGCGTGTTCATGGCCATGACCTTCTTCGTGTTCGTGCTCTATGGCCTGCTGGCCAATCTGTTCCGCACCGCGGTGATCGAGTCGCCCAAGGTCCAGAGCTGGTTGCGCCGCAGCTTTGCCGCGAGCTTCGCGGGACTGGGCCTGAACCTGGCCTTCGCCCAGCGTTGATTGCGCGGCAGGCGCCGCCCGCAGCCAGATGCATGACGTTGATCTCTTACCGAGGGCAAACACATGAACTGCAGCGACGTACTGATCATCGGCGCCGGCCCCACCGGCCTGGTGCTGGCGCTCTGGTTGCGCCAGCAGGGGATCAAGGTGCGGATCATCGACAAGACCCTGGGGCCGGGCACCACCTCCCGGGCCCTGGCGGTCCAGGCCCGGACCCTTGAGCTGTATCGCCAGCTGGACCTGACCCGGGCCATCGTCGAGCGCGGCCACCATGTGCCGGCGGTGAACCTCTGGGTCAAGGGCGAACGGGCCGCGCAACTGCCGTTCAACGCCATCGGCGAAGACCTGACCCCCTACCCCTTCCTGCAGATCTTTCCCCAGGACGAGCACGAGCAACTGCTGATCGAACGCCTGGACCTGCTGGGCGTCAGCGTCGAGCGCGACACCGAGCTGCTGGCCTTCACCGATCACGGCAACCTGATCAACGCCCGCCTGCGCGGCCCCGACGGCCGCGAGGAACACTGCCAGGCCTTCTATCTGGCCGGCTGCGACGGTGCCCGCTCCACGGTGCGCAAGACCCTGGGCAGCGGCTTTCCCGGCGGCACCTACCAGCAGGTGTTCTACGTCGCCGATGTCGAGGCCGACGGCCCGAGCATCGACGGCCAATTGCACGTGGACCTGGACGACGCCGACTTTCTCGCAGTGTTTCCCCTGGCTCACAGCGGCCGTGCACGACTGATCGGCACCGTGCGTGACGAGCGCGCCGAGCACCCGGAAAACCTGCGTTTCGAAGACGTCAGCCAGCGCGCCATGCATCAGCTCAAGGTCAACGTCACCCGAGTCAACTGGTTCTCCACCTACAAGGTGCATCACCGGGTGGCCGAGCAGTTTCGCCTGGGGCGGGTGTTTCTCCTGGGGGACGCCGCCCACGTCCATAGCCCCGCCGGTGGCCAGGGCATGAACACCGGGATCGGCGACGCCATCAACCTGGCCTGGAAGCTGGCGGCGGTACTCAAGGGCAACAGCGCCGAAAGCCTGCTGGACAGCTATGAGATAGAACGCATGGAATTCGCCCGGCGCCTGGTGGCCACCACCGACCGGGTGTTCAGCTTCGCTACCGCCGACGGCCCGATCGCCTATCTGGTGCGCACCCGCCTGGCACCCTTGTTGCTGCCGAAGATCGCCGCCTTCGACAGTGCCCGGGAATTTCTCTTTCGCACCGTGTCGCAGATCACCCTGAACTATCGGGGCATGCCCCTGAGTGCCGGCGGCGTCGGCCCGGTGCACGGTGGCGATCGCCTGCCCTGGGTCAGGGACGGCGAGCATGACAACTTCGACAGCCTGGAATACCTGGGCTGGCAGGTGCATGTCTATGGCACCACCAGCGATGCCCTGCGGGACTGGTGCAGCGCGCACCGGGTGCCTTTGCGGATTTTCGACTGGCGCCCGGCCCATGCAGCAGCAGGGCTGGCGCGCAATGCCTTCTACCTGCTGCGCCCGGATACCTACGTGGCCCTGGCGGACCGCTCTGGCGACCCGCGGCTACTGGAGCGCTACTTCCGCGAGCGCGAGCTCTCCCCGCAGAGCGGCACAGCGCCTCTCAAGCCCCGGTGAAAGGCAGCCTGATCTGCGTCCAGCGCTGGGCGAACTGCTCCGGCGTGGCCGCCCGCACCCGCTTCAGGTCCCGGGGATAATCCACCCCGGGCGCCTCTTGCGGGCGCCAGGCGCTGAACTGGCCGTTGCTGGCCCGCAGGATATAGCCGCTGTCCTGGCACCCCTCGCTGACCAGAAACATCACCCCCGGCGTCACCCAGTCCGGCTTGAGTTCGAGCGGCTCGTCGCTGACGCCCCACATGCGGGTCTTGGCCACCGGCGACACCGCGTTGACCCGAATCCCGTGCTCCGCGCCTTCCTGGCTCAGCGCATTCATGATGCCCACCTGGGCCATCTTGCCCGCGCAATAGGCCAACAGCCCGGGCTGTGCATATTCCGCATACAGGGCGCGGTCGGAAGTGGTCAGCAACAGCCGGGGTGCCGTGGATTGCCGGAGAAAGGGCCAGGCGTGCTTGGCCAGCCAGATCGGCGCATGCAGATTGATCCCCAGCATGCGCTGGAGAAACTCGGCGTCGAGCTCCTCCAGCGCCTGGTAGCCGACCCAGCCGGCATTGTGAATCAGGATATCCAGGCCGCCAAAGGCCGCCACGGCGCACTGCACCAGCCCCCGGCACCCGGCTTCGGTGCTCAGGTCACTGGTGTCGGCCACCGCCCTGGCGCCGCTGGCCCGCAAGACCCGCACCGCCTCATGGGCGACGCTTTCATCCATCCCCAGGCCCGTGCCGTCGCTCCCGCAATCACTGATCACCACCTGGGCGCCACGGCTGGCCAGGGCCCTGGCATAACTCAGGCCCAGGCCACGCCCGGCACCGGTGACAATGGCCGTCCTGCCGCTGAAATCCATCGCTTTTCCTCCTGTTTGAACCTCGGGCCGCTTAAGCCTCAGGCCGCTTCAATCTCAGAGTAACAGCATGAAAATCAACGACTTAATACTAAATTCCAGACCCTGTGAGAGGTTCTGAATATCAAAGAAAAACCTGTGAAACCATGGACCTCCAGGTTTACAGTCCCAGCGGTTCCCCCCCAAGCAAGGAGCATTCGCCATGATCGAGACGCGCCTGTTGCGCCAGTTCATCGTCGTCGCCCAGGAGCTGCACTTTCACAAGGCCGCTGCGCGCCTGCACATGGCCCAGCCGCCCCTGAGCCAGGCCATCGCCCGCCTGGAGGAAAAACTCGGCTTCAGCCTGCTGCTGCGCAATCGTCGTGGCGTAACCCTGACCCCGGCCGGGGCGGACTTCCTGCACAGCGCCCAACGCACCCTGGAAACCCTGGAGCAAGGCATCCAACAGGCGCGCGATGTCGCCCAGGGGCTGGCCGGCACCCTGCGTATCAGCAGCCTGTCACTGGCCGGCTACCCGCTGCTGCTCGCCAGCCTGCGACGCTTTCGCCAGACCCTGCCTGGGGTGCGCCTGGCGTTGCGGGAAATGCCATCGGCCGGGCAGCTAAAGGCCCTGCTCAACGACGACACCGACCTCGCCTTCATGCGCGACCTGCCGCTACCCGCAGGGCAGATTGTCTCGCGGCTGATCCTCGATGAACCGATCGTCATCGCCCTGCCCCACGACCACCCCCAGGCCCGAGCATCCGAGGTGGACCTGCAGGACCTGGCCACTGAAGATTTCGTGTTCACCCCCCAGGCCCTGGGCAGCGGTTACCACAACCAGCTGATGGCGCTGTGCACGGCAGCCGGCTTCACCCCGAAGGTGGCCCAAGAAGCGGAGCGCATCCACACCCTACTGGGTCTGGTGGCCTGCGGTTTCGGCGTGGCCCTGGTACCGCAATCGATGGCCGACACGGCGCTGCAAGGCAGCGTCGCCTACCGCCCGCTACGCGCCGTCGGCACGCAATCCAGGCCGAGCATCGGGCTCTACATGAACTGGCACCGGGACAACCCGTCGCCGCAATTGCAACGCTTCATGGCCCTGCTCGACGCCCACCCGCCCACGGCCTGAAGCGGCCGCGCCCGGTCCCTGCACGGCCAACACCGGCGCGACCGTCAACCCGACCTCAGAAGTTGGCCTTGACCGACAGGGTGAAGTTGCGCGGATCACCATAGAAGTTGCCGAAGCCTTCGGTGCCGATGGTGGTGTAGTAGCGCTTGTCCAGCAGGTTGTTGCCGTTCAGCGCCAGGGACCAGGTGTCGTCGATGCGATAGCCGATCCGGCCGTTCCAGATCGCATAACCGGCCTGGCGCACGTGATTGCCGCTGATGGGCGAGACTCGGTAGTTATCGCTTTGCGCATTGACCCCAGCACCCACATTGAAGCGCTCCAGCGCACCTCCCAGCTGATAGTCGCCCCAGACCCGCAGCAGGTGGCGCGGCACGTAGGTGGTGAACGGCAAGCCGTTGTTGGCGCTGTTGGCGTCCTCCAGGGTCTTGGTCTGGGTGTAGGTGTAGCCGGCCAGCAGTTGCAGGCGCTCGATCACCTCACCGCTGAGTTCCGCTTCAAAGCCCTGAGCGCGGACCTTGCCCGAGTTCAGCGAGCAGGTGCTGTCCGGGCAGGCCGGGTCGTCCTGCTGCGCATCCTCCTGAATGGTGCGGAACAGACTGAAGGCGCTGTTCAGGCGGCCGTCGAACCACTCGCCCTTGATCCCCAGCTCATAGCTCTTGCCCACCAGCGGCTTGAGGGAGGCGCCATCCAGGGTCCGATAGCTGCCCTGGGGGGTGAAGATGCTGGAGTAGCTGGCATAGGCCGTGAGGTTGTCGTTGAGGTCGTACAGCACCCCGGCGAACGGCGTGACCTCGCCGGTTTCCTTGGAACGGGCACTGCTGGGCGTGCGGGTATCGCGCCAGTAGGCCACGGAATCGTTCTGCGACTTGTACCAACTGACCCGGCTGCCCATGACCAGAGTCAGCGGGTCGGCGAGCTTCAGGCGCAGAGTGGAATACAGCCCTTGCTGCTGGATCCGCAGATCAGTGGGGCCGCCCCGGGTGGAATTGCTTTCGTAGTAGCTGTCATCGGGCTTGGGCAGGTGGTGATCGGGGTCCAACACGTTCTGCCGCTGCGGCAAGCCGGCCACAGCATAGAAGTCGTCCTTGATCGAACGGCTGGCGTTGGCGCCGAAGGTCAGTTCGTGCTCCTGGCCAAAGGCCTGGAAGTGGCCGTCGACATAGGCATCGAAGCCGTAGTCCACCTGGTCGTAGTCATAGGTGCTGCCCAGCATCAGGGTGCTGGAGCGACCGGCACCCACCGGCACCGAACCGCTGGGGAAGGCGTACTCGATGTCCTGGGTGTTGCGGGTGTAGACCCCGGCCACCTTCAGTGCCCAATCGTCGTTGAGCTGCTGCTTGAGGTCGGCGAAATAGGTCGCGCGCTTGCTGCGCGAATTGTTCCAGGCAGTGTTCAGGCAGGTAGAGCGGCCGAGCTTGAGGTCGCTGCCATCGCTGTAGCGCGGCAGGCCGCCCCAGCAAGGACGTGAATCGACGTCTTCATAGGCCATGCCCAGGCCCAGGGTGGTGTCGTCACTGAGGTCGAAGTCCAGGGCGCCGTAGTAGACCTGGTCCTTGCGATCCCCCAGATCATAGAAGTACTGCCGGGTCTGTTGGCTCACCACCGCCCGGCCGCGGATGGTCCCGGCGTCGTTCAACGGCCCGCCGGTGTCCACCTGGGCCCGGTAGTTGTCCCAGCTGCCGGCCGACAGGCTCAGCTCGGTGTGGGGCGTGGCCTGGCCACGCTTGCGCACGAAGTTCACCGAACCGGCGGTACCGCCTGCGCCCTTGAGCATGCCGGCAGCGCCGCGCAGGATCTCCACCCGGTCGTAGAAGGCCATGTCGCTGCTGAAGCTGTCGGCCTGCAAGTAGCTGCTGCCCATGTCCAACGGCACGCCGTCGTACTGGTACTGGCCGGTCATGCGAAAGCCCCGGGAGTAGAAATACTTGCCGCCCATGGGCGAGTCGTAGAGGGTGATGCCCGGGGTCTTTTCCATCACCTGGTCGATGGTGTTGAGGTTCTGGTCATCGAGCATCTTGCGGGTGATCACGGTCACCGACTGCGGGGTTTCCTTCAGCGAGTGCTGGCCCTTGCCGATGGTCACGGCACCGCTGGTGTAGGAGCCGGAATACTCGGTGGTGGCCCCCAGCTCCTGGCCCTGGACCTGAGTGGTGCCCAACTCCAGGGTGCCATTGCCCTTGGGCGCGGGACGCAGCACATAGCTGCCGTTGCTCTGCGGCTCGGCCTGCCAGCCGCTGCCGGCCAGGATCCGGGCAAAGCCTTCCTGCACCCCGTAATCCCCCTGGAGCCCCGCCGAACGCAAGCCGGCTGTCTGTCGCGCATCGAAGGAGATCGCCGCCCCGGCGGCGCTGGCGTAACGGCTCAGGACCTCGGTGAGGTCCCCCGCCGCGATATCGAAGCGGCGCACCGCCGTCTGTTCGCTGGCCGCCACCGCGGTCAACGGCAGCAGCGCTGCGCCATACACGGCCAGTGCTCCCCAGAGCCCGATCTTGATGGCCTGGGCCAACTTCGACTTGTGAACTTCAGACATGCTTTGCCTTCCCCGCTCTCGAAAATGAATCCACTGGGGGATGAGCCGGACCAGGATGGGCAAAAGTGCAAAGACCGGAAAAATTATTTTCAGCCGCGCCGTTTCAGCCGACGCGGCGGTGGGACACCCGCACCCAGTAGCGGGTGTAGCGCTCGATCTGCAGCGAGAAACCGCTCTCAAGCGCCGCCAGGGCGCGGTCGGTGTCATCGATGGGAAAGGACCCGGAGATTTTCAGCCCGGCAATCTGCGGATCGCACTGCACCACGCCGCGGCGGTAGCGCGACAGGTCCGCCAGCAGCTCGCCCAAGGGTCGGTCGAGGGCGATGATGCTGCCCTGGCGCCAGGCGCCTACTGCAGCGTCGTTGGGCCGCAGCGCGGCGAAACTCCGGGTGTTGAAGGCCAGTTGCTGCCCGGCTTCGACCCGGCGCACCAGCGCCCCGTTGCCCAGGCTGACCTGCACGTCATGCTCCAGCACCGCCAGCTGATCCTCGCGCTCGTCGCTGCGCAACACGAAACGCGACCCCAGGGCCTGGACCTCGCCGTGGCGCGTAATGACCCGCAATGGCCTGTGCAGCGCATCAACGCCAGTGCTCACCAGCATCTCGCCCCAGAGCAACTGCAGTCGACGCTGCTGACCGTCGAAAGCGACATTCACCGAGGTGTCGGTATTGAGCAGCAATGCACTGCCGTCCGCCAGACGCACCTCACGGCGCTCGCCGACCTGGGTCCGATAGTCCGCCAGCAGTTGCTGGGCACTGTCGCTGCGCCAGCCCAGCCAGCCGAGGGAGCCGGCCGAGGCCAGCACCATCAGGTTGCGCATCAGCTCGCGGCGCGAACGCCCGGCCCCACGCAAGGTGGAGCCAGCCAGGCCGCCAGGCAGGGCCGACATCTGCTCGCCCAGTTGCTGCATGCGTTCCCAGGCCTGGCGATGCAACGGGTCGGCGGCCAGCCATTCACGCCAGGCCGCCTGTTCCTGTTCGCTGGCAGTGCCGGAGCGCAACTGCGCATACCAGCGCGCCGCACCGCTGATGGCCTGGCGCTCGCCCACGCTCAGTTGCAGGCTGGCGAAGCTCATGAGAGTTGCATCCGCATCTGCATCAGGCAGCAATGCTCCATGGCCTTGGCCATGTAGTTATTGACGCTGCGCACCGAGATCTGCAGGCGTTCGGCGATCTGCTCGTAGGTCAGGCCATCGCACTGGGACAGCAGGAAAGCCTGCTTGACCCTGGCCCCCAGGCCGTCCAGCAGACGGTCGACTTCCAACAGTGCCTGGAGCATCAGGTTCTGCTCCTCCGGCGACGGATGCTCGCCCTCGGGCACCAGGGCCAGGGCCTCCAGGTACGCCTGCTCCAGGGAGCGGCGGCGAAACAGGTCGATCAGCAGGCCATTGGCGATGCGCGACAGGTAGGGCCGCGGCTCGCGGATCTCCAAGGCATTGCGCGCTTTGAGCACCCGTACGAAGGTGTCCTGGGCCAGGTCGGCGGCATCGAAGGTGTTGCCCAGGCGCCTGCGCAGCCAACCCTGCAGCCAGCCATGGTGATGGGTGTACAGATCGGTGACGGCACAGCGCAGGGATAAGTCGTCGGCGGGCATGACAATAAGGATTCATATTTGATAATGAATCGCATTGTCATGTAGAGGTGGAAGTCTTGGCAATAGCCACGAACGCCGCCAGGGCGTCCGTGGAATCGCGCAGGGCCGTGGCCCGGTATCAGATCCCGGCCAGGGCCAGGTCCATGGCGAAGTAGGTGAAGATCAGGTCGGCACCGGCGCGCTTGATCGAACCGAGGCTTTCGCGCACCACCCGTTGCTCGTCGATGGCCCCGGCCTGGGCGCCGAACTTGATCATCGCGTACTCGCCGCTGAC
Source organism: Pseudomonas sp. JDS08PS003 (assembly GCF_045013505.1). NCBI lineage: Bacteria > Pseudomonadati > Pseudomonadota > Gammaproteobacteria > Pseudomonadales > Pseudomonadaceae > Pseudomonas > Pseudomonas sp. JDS08PS003. The sequence continues at coordinate 2,714,781 of NZ_CP120724.1, read as the reverse complement.
CTGATACGCCGCCACCGGCAGGCGCGAGGCCTCGCGGATATCGCGGATGATGTCGAGGTAGGCTCCAGCGGGTTTGACCATCAGCGAATCGGCGCCTTCCTGCTCATCCAGCAGGGATTCACGTACCGCCTCGCGACGGTTCATGGGGTTCATCTGGTAGCTCTTGCGATCACCCTTGAGCGCGCTGCCACCGGCCTCGCGGAACGGACCGTAGAGCGCCGAAGCGAACTTGGTGGAATAGGCCATGATCGGCGTCTGGGTGAAACCGGCAGCGTCCAGGGCCCGGCGAATGGCCTGGACCTGACCGTCCATGGCTGCCGACGGCGCAATCACGTCGGCACCGGCCCGGGCCGCGGCCACGGCCTGCTTGCCGAGGTTGGCCAGGGTCTGGTCATTGTCCACTTCATGACCGTGCATCACGCCGCAGTGGCCGTGATCGGTGTATTCGCAGAAACAGGTATCGGACATGACGATCATCTCCGGCACCGCGTCCTTGGCGATACGCGACATGCGCGACACCAGGCCGTTTTCCTTCCAGGTATCGCTGCCATCGCAATCCAGGTGGTGAGACACGCCGAAGGTCATCACCGACTTGATCCCGGCGCGGGCATAACGCTCGATCTCCCCGGCCAGCCTGGATTCCGGAATGCGCATCACCCCGGGCATGCTCTTGATCGGCACGAAATCGTCGATTTCCTCCTCGACGAAAATCGGCAGCACCAGGTCATTGAGGGTGAATTCGGTTTCCTGGAACAGGCTGCGCAGTTGTTCGGAGCGACGCAGGCGACGGGGACGGGCTTCTGGGAACTGACTGGACATGATTTTTCCTAAGGCTGAGCGCGGGACAACACAAGCGATGGCGAAAAAAGGCTGAAAGCTTATGCCCGCAGCCGCCGTGGTACAAACCCGCGGCGCCCAAGAGAGCCTTGTCTATTCGGTAACAATCCAGGCAAAGCCCCATATCCCGGCACTCTGCGCACATTGCCGGGAGCGGCCTGCGACCATCCGCCGCAATCGAGCGACCCCGCCGCCTCGCGGTTCAGATGTGCAGCTTGCCTTCGATACAGGTGACCGCTGCCCCACCGATCCACACTTCGTCGCCCAACTGCTGCACCTCGATCCTGCCGGCGCGGCCCATGCTCAGGCCCTGGCTGACCCGATAGCGCGACGGTGCCAGCCCGGCGCCCAGCAGCCACTGGGCGATACCGGCGTTGAGGCTGCCGGTGGCCGGGTCCTCGGGCATGCCATCGCCGGCGATAAAGGCCCGGACCTCGAACTGTGCGTCGCTGTCATCACGCTGGGGATCACAAGGCGCGATCACCCCAACCGCCAGACCGATCAGCGCCGGGTAGTCGGGTTGCAGGTCCAGCACCTGCTGGCGTTCGGCGAGCATCACCGCCAGCCAGCCGGCGCCGTTGTCGACCCACTGCGCCTGCACGATGTCCCCGAGCGCCAAGCCCAGCCCCTGGCGCACCTGCTCCAGCACCTCGGGCTCCACCGGGCCGGACTTGAGCAGCGGCGGCGCGAGAAACGCCAGCTGATGGTCCTGACGGCGAATGCGCACCAGACCGACTTCACACTCCTGGATGATCTCCTCGCCCTGAGGCACGCCGCCGGATTCCAGCCAGGCGTGGCAACTGCCCAGGGTCGGGTGACCGGCGAAAGGCAGCTCTTGAGTGGTGGTGAAGATCCGCAGGCGATAGTCGGCCCGCGGGTTGCGGGGTTTGAGGAGGAAGGTGGTTTCGCTGAGGTTGGTCCAGGTGGCGAAAGCGGCCATGCGTTCGTCGCTGAGGTTGTCGGCGTTGAACACCACGGCCAGGGGGTTGCCTTTGAGCGGGGTGGTGCTGAAGACGTCGACTTGTTTGAAGTTCAGGGCGGGCATTGGGGGGGCCTGTGAGGGGGCGGTTGGTGATTGTAATGGGTTCGGGGTGGGGTATATATCCGGTGCTGCGGGTGGGGCTGCTTCGGGTTCGGGGGGTGGGGACATATCCATTCCTGCGGGTGTGGCTGCTGGCGAGCGGGGTTTGGGTACATATCCATTCCTGCGGTAACGGCCACTTAGGGTTTCGCCCTTACGGCGAGTCACTTTGGAAGGAGCCCAAAGTAACCAAAGGCTCTTGCCCCTCCACTCGGTGCCTCGCCTAGGCTCGGCATGCCCTCACTCCGGCATTGATCCGTGGGCCGCCGCCACCGGCCATCCATGGCCGGGTGGCGGCTAACCCGGCATCCTGCCGGGTTACCCACGGCTCAATGCCTGCGTTCGGCCATCGTGGTTAACGGGGCGCTCAGATCAAGATCAAAATCAAGAGCGCGACGGCGGCCTTGCGGCCGGCCTGAAGCTAAGGGTGGGTGCGTTTCTGTAGGAGCTGGCTTGCCAGCGAAGGCGTCCGCCCAGGCGCTGCATGACTTACGGGCCTCTTCGCCGGCAAGCCGGCTCCTACGGACAGCGCGTAAACGCGCTTGGCTCTGGCTTTTGATCTTGATCTTGATCTTCAGGCCCCTTCCCAGCCGGCCGAGCGTAGGCGTTGCGTAGGGGGCAGCTCGGCAAGGATGCCGAGCTAGCCGCCACCCGGCCATGGATGGCCGGTTGGCGGCGGGCCCCCGGAGCAATGCCGGAGAGAGGGCACCCCGAGCCCCAGCGAGGGGCCCATGGAGGGGCAAGCGTTTTTGCTTACTTTTTTGGCGTTTGAAAAAAGTGAGTCGCCGTAAGGGCGAAACCCTAAGTGGCCATAACCGCAGCAACGGATATGTACCCCCCCTCCATCGCCGTAAGGGCGAAACCACCAGCGGCCATAACCGCAGCAACGGATATGCACCCCGCCCCCCATCGCCGTAAGGGCGAAACCACCAACCGCCATCACCACAACACTGGATATGTCCCCTACCCCCTAAAAAAACACCTCAAACAACCTTGGGAATCTCCAACCCCCTCACCACCGCCGGCCGCGCCAGGAATTTCGCCAGCACCCGCTGCACCTCAGGGAAGCTATCAATCCCCACCAACTCACCCGCCTCATAAAACCCGATCAAATTCCGAATCCACGGAAAGGTCGCAATATCGGCAATGGTATAGCGCTCGCCCATGATCCACTCCCGCCCCTGCAGGTGTTTGTCCAGCACCCCCAGCAAACGCTTGGCCTCGTTCACGTAACGCTCCAGCGGCCGCTTGTCCTCGTATTCCTTGCCGGCAAATTTGTTGAAGAACCCCACCTGCCCGAACATCGGCCCGATGCCCCCCATCTGGAACATCAACCACTGGATGGTTTCATAACGGGCAGCCGATTCCTGAGCCAGCAGTTGCCCGCTCTTGTCCGCCAGGTAGATCAGGATCGCCCCCGATTCGAACAACGCCAAAGGCTGATCGCCAGGACCATGGGGATCGAGAATCGCCGGGATCTTGTTGTTCGGGCTGACGCTGAGGAACTCAGGGGTCATCTGATCCTGGGTCTCGAAGCTGACCCGGTGCGCTTCATAAGGCAGGCCGATCTCTTCGAGCATGATCGAGACCTTGACCCCGTTGGGAGTCGGCAGGGAATACAGTTGAATCCATTCGGGAAACTGCGCAGGCCATTTCTGGGTAACGGCAAAAGCGGAAAGATCGGTCATGACAGGCTTCCAATGACAGTCAAAGGGGGGCGCCACACAAGGCAACGGTCGGCGATTATCCGCCGGGTTTTCTTAAATCGGCAACATACCGCGGTTAGTCTGACGCCTCATCGAACCAAACGCCGTCCAGGGACTCAGAAGCACTGCCTTCACCGGCCGTGATGACAGGGAATACACAGGTTTGTCAGCCTCCACCCCTTGCGCTGAAGAATCCCGCCATGCCCCTGCTCCGCCGCTTCAAGAACCGCGCCTACCTGCTGCTACCGACCTTGTTGCTGGGTAGCGCCCTGTGCCTGTCCCTGGAGTCCAGCGTCAGTCGTGCACAACCGGCGGACGGCACTCAGACCCTGGTGTTCCTGCGCCATGCCGAGAAACCCGCCGGCGGCCTGGGCCAGCTCAACTGCCAGGGGCTGAACCGGGCCATCGACCTGGCCTCGCTGCTACCGGAAAAGTTCGGTAAGGCGCAGTACGTGTTCGCCGCCGACCCGACACGCAATGTCGAGGAAGGCGAGCTGGACAACTCCTACAGCTATATCCGCCCCTTGATGACCATCAGCCCCAGCGCCATCAAGCTCGGCCTGCCGGTGAACATCGATTTCGCCGCCAATGACACCAGCGACCTGGCGGATGAGCTGCTGCATGACCGCTACCACAACTCGATCATCTACACCGCCTGGTCCCACGGCTATCTGCCGGAGCTGATCAACAAGGTCGCCGAAGAAGCGGTGGGCGAGAAGCGCCCGATCACTGAGGATTGGGCCTCCAACGACTTCGACTCGCTGTACGTGCTGACCCTGACCTGGCACAACGGCAAGGCCAGCCTGCACAGCCAGAGCTACAAGCAGGGCCTGGACAATGGCGAGCAAGACTGCCCGAGCTGAGCGCAGCGGTAGCAGCGACCGAGGACCGGCTTATCGGTTCGCGGCGCACCGGCGCCAGCGGCTACAATTCGCGCCTATTGTCTTTGTGCGGAATTGCCTCAATGTCCAACCTCGCCCCCACCCAGCCCACCCGCGGCTGGGCGTTCTGGTGCAAACCCCTGCTGTTTCTACTCGTGGCCGCCATCGGCCTGTATTACGTGAAATGGTCGCCCTACTACCTCAAGGCCTTTGTCGCCGCCGACAGCCATAGCATCGGCGCGTCGATCCTCAACGATCAGCAAAGTTCGCCCTGGAGCGCCGCCCTGGCCTATTCCCAGGTGTACTTCCTGGCCATCTGGAAGGCCGCGGTGCTGGCGGTGATCCTCGGCTCGCTGCTGCAAGTGCTGATTCCCCGGGACTGGCTGCTGCGCCTGTTCGGCCGCGCCGGCTTCGGCTCGACCCTGCGCGGCGGGCTGTTCGCCCTGCCGGGAATGATGTGCTCCTGCTGCGCAGCCCCGGTGGCTGCTGGCCTGCGCCGACAGAAGGTCTCGGTGGGCGCGGCGCTGGCGTTCTGGATCGCCAACCCGGTGCTCAACCCGGCCACCCTGGTGTTCATGGGCTTTGTCCTGGGCTGGGGCTTTTCCGCCCTGCGCCTGGTGGCGGGCATTGTCCTGGTGCTGGGCGTGTCCCTGGTGGCGCAACGGGTCGCCGGCCCCGAGCAACTACCCGAGGCCGCAGTGGATGCGGTGGTGGAAGCCAGCACGGTGAACGATCAGCCGTTCCTCAGCCGCTGGGGCAAAACCTTGTGGCAACTGTTCTGGAGCACCATTCCGATCTACGTGCTGGCGGTGCTGGTGCTGGGCGCAGCGCGGGTCTGGCTGTTCCCGCATATCGACGGCGCCATGGGCGACAGCCTGTGGTGGCTGGTACCGCTGGCGATTGCCGGGACCTTGTTCGTGATCCCTACGGCGGCAGAGATTCCCATCGTCCAGACCATGATGACCCTGGGCCTGGGCACCGGGCCGGCGGTGGCGCTGCTGATGACCCTGCCAAGCATCAGCCTGCCGTCACTGCTGATGCTGCGCAAAGACTTCGATGCCCGGGTACTGGTGACCGTGGCCGTGCTGACCATGCTGGTGGGGATTGTCTGCGGGTTGATTGGCGCGGCGTTGTTGTAGGGCTGGAGGGCCCTTTCGCTGGCAAGCCAGCTCCTACGGTCGGTGGGGAGCTGCCCATGTAGGAGCCGGCTTACCGGCGAAGGCGATCTCGCGGGCCCCTTCGCTGGCAAGCCAGCTCCTACGGTTGGTGGGAGCTGCCCATGTAGGAGCCGGCTTGCCGGCGAACGGGTCAGCGCGGTGAGCGCTGGCGCAGGTAATCGAGCACGGCGCCGTGGTCGCCGCTGAACTCGATCCGCGCGCCCTTGCTCTCGCGCTGGTAGGCGTACATCGGGTCGTAGTACTCGCCCAGCAAGCCTTCGATCCACCCCCGATGCAGTTCCACATCGCCGCTACGGGCCTGTTCGGCCAGGGCCGCTTCCATCAGCAGCAACAGGCGACGGTGACGCTCGCCCCCCAGGCGCTTGTGGATCTTGTTCAGGCTCTCCAGCAGACTCTCGGCAAACAGCGCAAAGCCCGCCTCGCCATGCACCTCGATGAACTCGGCGCACAGGTTGACCACGTAATCCTCAAGGATGCGCTGCACTCGGCTGTCGAGGCGGTCCTCCAGCCAGACCATGGGCAAGCCCTGCATGCTCTGGTACAGCGGCAACGGCAAGGCGCAGCTGCCGATCATGCGGTTCTCGTCTTCCAGGACAAAACCCTGCACGCCGCGCTCGCGCTTTTTCAGCAGGTCCACCGCCAGGCGGTTTTCGAAGTCGATGTTGCTTGGCTGCCCGGTGGCGCGCCGGCCAAAGCTGGAGCCGCGGTGGTTGGCGTGGCCTTCCAGGTCCAGGGCGTTGTCCAGCAAGCCCAGCACTTCGGTCTTGCCGGTGCCGGTCATGCCCCCCAGCAGGACGAATTCGCACTGCTGCAGAGCCTGCTCGGTGGTGTCCAGAAGAAAGGTACGCATGGCCTTGTAGCCGCCGCCGACCCGCGGGTAGTCGATGCCCGCTTCGTCCTTGAGCCATTGCTGGACGATCTGCGAGCGCAGGCCGCCACGGAAGCAGTACAGCAGGCCGTCGGGGTGGGCACGGACAAACTCGGCCCAGGCCTGGATGCGCTGTTGCTTGATGTCGCCGGACACCAACTGATGGCCCAGGACAATCGCCGCCTGTTGGCCCTGCTGCTTGTAGCAGGTGCCGACCCGCTGGCGTTCCTGGTCGGTCATCAGTGGCAGGTTGAGCACCCCGGGAAAGGCGCCCTTGGTGAATTCGATCGGCGCCCGGGTGTCCATCATCGGCCGGTCGCGGAGGAAAATCTCACGGTAATCGGTGCAGTCAAAAGGCATCAGAACACCTCGACCGCGTGACTCTGTCGCTCTACCAGCTCGCCGATAGGCGCCAGCTGCAGACCCAGTTCTGCCGCCAGGGCGAGGAACTCGGCATTGCCTTCAGGCGTCACCGCCACCAGCAGGCCACCGCTGGTCTGTGGGTCGCAGAGCACCCGTTTGTGCAACTCCTGAACCCGGCCGATTTTCTCGGCGTAGCTGCTGTAGTTGCGCAAGGTGCCGCCGGGCACGCAGCCCTGGTCCAGGTAGTACTCGACGCCTGGCAGGCGGGGCACCCGGTCGTAGTGAATCTTTGCGCTGAGGCCACTGCCGTCGGCCATTTCCACCAGGTGCCCGAGCAGGCCGAAACCGGTGACGTCGGTCATCGCGGTCACCCCTTCGAGCTTGCCGAAACGGCTGCCGGGCTTGTTCAAGGTGCACATCCAGTCTCGGGCCAGGCCGATGTCGGCGCTGCGCAGCTTGCCCTTTTTCTCGGCGGTGGTGAGCACGCCGATCCCCAGGGGCTTGGTCAGGTACAGCAGGCAACCGGCCGTGGCGGTGTCGTTGCGCTTCATGAAGCGCTTTTCCACCAGCCCGGTCACCGCCAGGCCGAAGATCGGCTCAGGGGCGTCGATGGAGTGGCCGCCCGCCAGGGGAATGCCCGCCGCGTCGCACACGGCGCGCCCGCCACGGATCACTTCCCGGGCGATTTCCGGGGCCAGCACATTCACCGGCCAGCCGAGAATGGCAATGGCCATCAGCGGGTCGCCACCCATGGCGTAGATATCGCTGATGGCGTTGGTGGCAGCAATGCGACCGAAATCGAAAGGATCGTCGACGATGGGCATGAAGAAGTCGGTGGTGGAGACCACACCGCGCTCGCTGTCGATGGCATAGACCGCCGCGTCATCGCGCGAGGCATTGCCGACCCACAGCTTGGGATCGAGGTTCTGCGCCCCGCTGCCGGCCAGGATCACCTCCAGTACCTGGGGCGAAATCTTGCAGCCGCAGCCGGCTCCGTGGCTGTACTGGGTCAGGCGAATCGGTTCGCTCATGGGACACCTCGTCAAGTTCAGGACGGCGGATTCTAGCAGAGGGGGTCAGGCACCGGGCCGGGGCGTACCCTGATGGAACAGCATCTGCCAATGGCCCTCACGGCAGCGCCACAGCGAGCTGCGCCAGGCGCTGCTGGCCGGGCGCTCGCCCACTGCGGCGTTATGGCACAGGTAGGTGACCTGAACCAGATCGACCGCCAGCGGCTGCAGCGAAAACTCACTGATCCGGCGCTCGATAAACACTTGCTGCGGCAGGCTTTCCAGCACCTGCGCCTTGTCCCAACGCCCACCACTGGCGCCGAATTCGAGAAAATCATCGGCCAGCAAGGCGTCCAGCGCCTGGCGATCGCCACGCACCTCGGCCTGCTGCAGGCGGGTTTCCAATTCCAGCAAGAGTTGATGCAACGCCATGGTCGAGCTCCGCAGAAAATCCAGCCCCGGACTTTAGCAGTGCCCCGCTTTCGCGCGCACCGCCCCCTGCCCGGGCATTTTTTGACCCCAGAGCCAGCTTCCGAGGCGTTTCCAATTGTTTTTCAACTGCCTATTTCAAGTTGGTACGCCATGTGCAAACGTTTGCGAGTTGCAATTTTGTGGGTGTTCGCCACCGCCATGCGCGCGAGCAGACATCAGGGACTTCACACCGCAAGAACAGGGACTTTCCATGCACAACCGCTTCCCACGCTTCGTTTCCCGCCGCCGATGGGCTGTTTCCCTTGGGCTGGCCGGCGTTACGGGTCTACTCAGCAGCGCCGCGCTGGCCCAATCGCCCCCGCCGGACGAATCGGCCCAGGGCGAAAGCCTCAGCAACGACGTACAACCGGCCAAGCCCGGGGCCTACCTCTCGGACTGGTACAACCAGGACCTGATGCTGATCGGCAGCAAGGACATCAGCTTCGGCCCGCGTCCGGCAGACGACATCTACCTGGAATACGAATACTTCGGGCGCAAGGGCCCCTTCGAACTGTACGGCTACATCGACCTGCCGAAGATCCTCGACATCGGCAACAGCCACGACAAGGGCATCTGGGATCACGGTTCGCCGCTGTTCATGGAGCACGAACCGCGAATCTCCATCGACTACCTGGCCGGCCGCAGCCTGGCCATCGGCCCGTTCAAGGAGTGGTACGTGGCCTTCGACTGGATCTACGACCACGGCAGCCGCACCGCCAACCGCGCCAACACCCTTTACAGCGGCCTGGGCACCGACATCGACACTCATTCGCGGGTCAACCTCTCGGCCAACTTCTACGGGCGCTACCAGTGGGAAAACTACGGTGCCAGCAATGAATATTCCTGGGACGGCTACCGCGCCCAGCTGAAATACATCGTGCCCATCGACACCTTCAGCAACGGCGCCTCGCTGACCTACATCGGCTTCACCAATTTCGATTTCGGCTCCGACCTGCACCAGGACAATCCGGCCCGCACCGCCAACGCCACAGTGGCTACCAACGTGTTGCTGTACGCCTTCACTCACCTGCGCTTCACCCTGGTGGGCCGCTACTTCCACAACGGCGGCAACTGGGAAGACGGTAGCGTGCTGAATTTCGGCGACGGCGAGTTCCGTGCCCGCTCCAATGGCTGGGGCTATTACGCCGGGGTCGGTTATCAGTTCTAGAAGCAGTTGCAAGCGGCAAGCTACAAGCGGCAAGTCAGGGGCAGTCGATGAATTGCCATCTGGATCAGGCAGGATTAGCGCCGGCTAACGGCAGTCATGGAGGTTGTATGCGTGGGATTCAAAAGGTTTCGTGGGGACTGGGCTTGAGTGTTGCGCTCGCCAGCAGCGCCTGGGCCGGTGAGGCACCGATCAAGCCCAAGGTGGTGCTGATCAGCATGTTCGCGCCGGAAGCGCAGCACTGGATCGAGCGCCTGGAGCTCAAGCGCGAGATTCGCGTGCCGGGGCTGGCGGCGGAGTATCCGAGCATTCGCTGCAATGACCGGGACGTGTGCCTGTTGACCACCGGCATGGGCCAGACCAATGCCGCGGCGTCAACCCTGGCGCTGGCCCTGTCGCCGAAGTTCGACCTGCGCAAAAGCTATTTCCTGATTGCCGGAATCGCCGGCATCAGCCCGCACCAGGGCACCATCGGCACCGCGGCCTGGGCTCATTACCTGGTGGAGTTCGGCACCCAGTGGGAACTCGATTCCCGGGATGCGCCCAAGGACTGGCCCACCGGTTACCTGGGGATCAACACCAAGAGCCCGAACGAAAAACCGCCCCTGGACTACAAGACCGAAGTCTTCGAGCTGAACCCCAAGCTCCAGGCCAAGGCCTTCGCCCTGAGCCACAAGGTGAGCTTGAGCGAGAGCCAGGAGTCGGCGGCCTGGCGCCTGAAATACCCCAAGGCCCCAGCCAACCAGCCACCCGTGGTGACCCGCTGCGACACCCTGGCGGGCAACACCTGGTTCTCCGGCACTCGCCTGAGCGAACGGGCCGAAGTCTGGACCCGACTGCTGACTGACAATAAAGGCACCTATTGCACCACCCAACAGGAAGACAACTCCACCTACGAAGCCTTGCTGCGGGCCAGCCGTGAGGGCCTGGTGGACATCCAGCGGCTGGCGGTGCTGCGCGCCGGTTCCGACTTCGACCGCCCGGCACCGGGGGCCAGCGAAGTCGACAACCTGCTCAAGTACGCCGACCAGGGCGGCTTTGTCCCGGCCCTGGAGAACCTGTACCGGGCCGGCAACCCCCTGGTACAGGACATCCTCACCCACTGGTCGACATGGGAAAAAGGCGTCCCCGAAGCCTGATCCCCCAACCTATAACCCGTAGGAGCCGGCTTGCCGGCGAAGGCGGTCTCAGGGGCCTCTTCGCTGGCAAGCCAGCTCCTACCGGGGCGCAGGTGCATCGTGGGATTTCAGGGGATGAGGATGACTTTTTCGCTGCGCCCCTGGTTCACTTCGGCATAGCGCTCCAGCCCCTGCTCCAGCGGCGATTCGTACAAGCCTTCCGGCAAGGGCAGCAAACCCTCATCGAAATAGCGGCCGAACTGCTCCAGCATCGCCGCGCACGCCTCGACGCCGTACAGCAGCGAGTTGATCCCCACCACCGAGCCGCCCTTGCGGTACAAGCCCAGGGCCGGCAGTTGCACATGCCCGTCCACCGGCGCGGCAATGATGGCGATGCGGCCGAAGGTGGCCAAGGCCGGCACCGCCGCCGGCAGCCAGAAGCCAGTGGTGTCGAAGATCACGTCAGCGCCATCGGCGTAATGTTCCGCAACCTGAGCCGCCAGGGCCTCGGGCTGTGCCAGTTGCAGGCTCGGATAACCCTGGACCTGCAGCATCCGGACCTGCTCCGGACGTCGCGCCGCCGCCAGCACCCGAGCGCCGCGCACCTTGCCCAGGGCCAGCGCCGCAGTGGCCACTGCACCGCCGCCAATCACCAGCAAACGCGTACCCGCCACCACGCCACTGCGCTCCAGGGCATCCCAGGCTGTGGTGTAAGGCACGCCGAGGCTGGCGGCCTGGGCAAAGCTCAAGACCCTGGGCTTTAGGGCCACGCCCCTGGCCGACAGGACCACGTATTGGGCATGGCTGCCGTCGGCGAAAAAGCCCAATTCCCGGCCGGTGCCCCAGACTTCAAGGCCCAGCAGCTCGGCCGGCCCCTGCTCCACGACTCCGGCGAAATCCCGGCCGGGAATCCGTGGCAGCGTGGTGTAGGGAAAGCGCCCGAGGACGTTCTTCACGTCACTGGGGTTGAGGCCTGCGGCCTTGATCCGCACCCGCACCTGATCGGCGCCGGGGACCGGGGTCGGGACCTCCACCACGCGCAGGGCAGCGAGGTCGCCTGTCTTGGAAAATTGCAGTGCTTTCATCGTCGGTTCCAAAGAATGGGGATCAGCAAGAAAAGGCCTGTTCAGGACAACCAGTTGCTGAACAACTGCCGCCCCAGGGGCCACAGCTGTTCGCCGCCGAGCATGCCCAGCAGGCCCACCAGGGCGATGGCCGGAGGGGCCGGGGAGCGCACCTGCAAGGCGCCGTAGAGCAGTCCGACCAGCAGGCCGGCCGCCAGGGAAATCAGGTAGTTCATGCTGCGCTCCAGAAGCCGTGGCGATCACGCCGAAGGGTGGTGGCGTCTGGGGCAAAGTCTAGGCAGCGGGCGCCTGGGGCATCGGTCAAGTGCTTCAGGATTTCGGCCAAAACCACCGTCATTCAACGGCGCCCCTGTCGTGGCTCGCAGGCCCGCGAAACAGCTGCAAGGTCCGGCCACAGGGCCTGGTTCCAGCGCCCTTGAGCCGATCACGGCGGGCGATCAGGCAGTCGCTTCGCCACCGGCGTACTGGGACGGCGCGACACCCAGCTCACGACGGAACATGTCGCTGAAGCTGCTGGGTGAGTAACCCAGCTCCCGGGCAATACGGCTTACCGGCACGCCCTGGATCAGCTCGGCGGCCGCGGTGGCCAGTTGCACCTGGCGCCGCCATTCGGCAAAGCCCAGGCCCAATTGTTCCTTGAACAGCCGCGCCAGGGTGCGCACGCTGGCACCCACCGCATCGGCATGCTGCTCAAAGGAAATGGCCAGGGACGGCGCGGCCATCACCGCCTGGCACAGGCGGCCAAGACGGCGGTCGGAGGCGTCCGGCAAGGCGATCTTCAACTGCGAGCGGCGGGCCCGTTGCAGCTCCAGCAACGCCAGACTCACCAGGGCTTCGTAGTAGTCCGGCTGCGGCGGCTCCAGCTCCACCAGGCGCACGATCAACTCCCGCAGCAGGCTGTCCACTTGCAGCACCTGGACCCTGGCGTCCAGGGTCGCCGCCAGGGACGGACGCAGGTAGATATTGCGCATCTGCAAGTCGCTGACCACGCGAATGCCGTGGACCACGCCGGGCGGCAGCCACACCGCCCGCTGCGGCGGCACCACCAGGGCTTCGGAAGGCGTCTCGACCCACATCACGCCGCTCATGGCATACAGCAACTGGCCCCAGGCGTGCTCGTGGGGCTCGATGAACAGGCCCCGGGGATAGGTGCGCGCCAGGGGCTGCACCGGGATCGCGGTGTCGCTCAGATCGGGTGGGGTGGCCAGGGCCATGGCTAGCTCGCAAAGGGTCGGCGGGGGCCCATGGTAACTAGCTGGCCTGCGGCCCGCCAGACACCCGAAAACACTCTGAAGGCCACTGTTTGCCAAGGGGCTTGGCGCCGCTTGCACGGCCTCTGGAGCGCCGCTGCAGGGCGCCATGACCGTTGGTGCCAGAGTCGGGCAATCAAAGTGAATTTTTGCGCGTACGCGGGATCACTCAAGGATCACAGGGAGGAATAGAGGCTTTATGAACAACGCAAAACTCTTCGTCATCGAATACACCCTTCACGGCGCTCCCAAGTCCTTCATCATTCGCCAGGAGAAGATGGACAACGCCGAGGCCTGGCACTGGGCAAGTTGTGATGCGGGAGTGGGCCGCATCGGCCGTTTCGGCCGGGAACGGGTGAAGAAGACCAGCAAGCCCATGGCGGAAAAGTTCGGTATCGAGAATGTCACCTGGCGGCCATCGGTCTAGGCCTGCCGGCAACGGGTGGAGCCGCAGCCCCACCCGCATCCGCTCCTCAGCCGTGGGCGCCCTTGGCGCATTTGCACCCTTCGGTGGACGCACAAGGCTCACCGTGGGCGTGATGATCGGCGCAAGCCTGACAGCAGTAGTGCTTGCCGTGACGGACAATCGCATGAGCCCCCAGCTTGCAGGTGCAGGCCGGACAGGCGCAGGTTTCATTGGACATGGCAGGGTTCCTTTTTATCAGTCTTTCAGGGGACTCGATCACCGGACCACCTGAGACAGCGGCGGCCACTGCACGGCACGAGTACTCCAAAGACTAGGCCAACCCGGCCCCACCGCCACGCCAGCAGCGACTAAAGTGGTTCGGCCAGCGCACGCACGGACCGATGGACACCCAGGCCCGGCAAGCCAATGATGCAGGCAGTCGTAATGCTGTCTCGACCTGACAAGAACAACCCAAGGTCATTCGCCGCCCATGACGATTCTCTATGACGAAACCCTCGACGGCGCCCTGCCCGACGTCGACAAGCAAGCCCTGATCCGGGCCTTGCGCAGCCAATTGCCGGACCTGGAACTGCTGGATCAGGAACAGCAGCTCAAGCCTTACGAATGCGACGGTCTGAGTGCCTACCGCACCACACCGATGCTGGTGGCCCTGCCGCGGCAGCTGCACGAGGTCCGGCGCTTGCTGCAGATCTGCCACGAGCACCGAGTGCCGGTGGTCGCCCGAGGTGCCGGTACGGGGCTGTCCGGAGGCGCCCTGCCCCTGGAAAAAGGCCTGTTACTGGTGATGGCGCGCTTCAAGGACATCCTGCACATCGACCCTGCCGCCCGCTGCGCCCGAGTCCAGCCGGGGGTGCGCAACCTGGCGATTTCCCAGGCGGCGGCGCCCTTCGGTCTGTACTACGCCCCCGATCCTTCATCGCAGATCGCCTGCTCCATCGGCGGTAACGTCGCGGAAAACGCCGGGGGCGTGCATTGCCTGAAATACGGCCTGACCGTGCACAACCTGCTGCAGGTGCAGATGCTCACCGTCGAGGGCCAAGCCATGACGCTGGGCAGCCAGGCCCTGGACTCCCCAGGGTTCGACCTGCTGGCACTGTTCACCGGCTCCGAGGGCCTACTGGGGGTGATCACTGAAGTCACGGTCAAGCTGCTGCCCAAACCCCAGGTGGCCAAGGTGCTGCTGGCGGCCTTCGACTCGGTGGAGGCCGCCGGCCATGCGGTGGCCCAGATCATCGCCGCAGGGATCATTCCCGGCGGCCTGGAAATGATGGACAACCTGGCCCTGCGCGCCGCCGAGGACTTTATCCACGCCGGTTACCCGGTAGACGCCGAAGCCATCCTGCTGTGCGAGCTGGACGGGGTGGAAGCCGATGTGCATGACGACTGCGAGCGAGTGCGCCAGGTCCTGCAGCAGGCCGGCGCCACCGAGGTGCGCCAGGCCCGGGACGAAGCTGAGCGGATACGCTTCTGGGCCGGGCGCAAGAATGCCTTTCCGGCGGTAGGCCGCTTGGCCCCGGACTACTACTGCATGGACGGAACCATTCCCCGGCGCCAGCTGCCGGGGGTGCTGCGGGGCATTGCCCGTCTCGCCGCCGAGCATCAACTGCGGGTGGCCAACGTGTTCCATGCCGGAGACGGCAACATGCACCCGCTGATTCTGTTCGATGCCAATCAGCCGGGGGAGCTGCAACGGGCCGAGGCCCTGGGGGGCAAGATCCTCGAACTGTGCGTGGCCGTGGGCGGCAGCATCACCGGCGAACACGGCGTGGGCCGGGAGAAGATCAACCAGATGTGCGCCCAGTTCAACGCCCACGAGCTGGCCCTGTTCCATGGGGTCAAGGCGGCCTTCGATCCCGGCGGCCTGCTCAACCCCGGCAAGAACATCCCGACTCTGCAGCGTTGCGCCGAATTTGGCGCCATGCACATCCATGATGGGCAACTGCCCTTCCCCGAACTGGAGCGCTTCTGATGACTACGCCACCCGACGGCGATGCCAGCGCCGCGCTGCTGGAACAGGTCCGCAATGCCCTGCAGGACAGCACTCCGCTGCGTATCCAGGGCGCCAACAGCAAAGCCTTTCTCGGCCGCGAGTGCGCCGGGGAAATCCTCGATACTCGCAGCCATTGCGGCATCGTCAGCTACGACCCCACGGAGCTGGTGATCAGTGCCCGGTCCGGCACGCCGCTGGTGCAACTGCAGGCCACCCTGGACGCCGCCGGGCAGATGCTGCCCTGCGAGCCCCCGGCCTTCGGCGCCGGCGCCACCTTGGGGGGCATGCTCGCCAGCGGCCTGTCCGGCCCGCGCCGGCCCTGGGCCGGGGCCGTGCGCGACTACGTCCTGGGCACCCGGATCATCAGCGGTACGGGTCAGCACCTGCGCTTTGGTGGCGAGGTGATGAAGAACGTTGCCGGCTACGACCTGTCGCGCCTGATGGCCGGCAGTTTCGGCTGCCTGGGGCTGGTCACCGAAGTGTCGCTGAAGGTCCTGCCCAAGCCCCGGCAATGCCTGAGCCTGAGCCTGGAAATGTCGCCCCGCCAAGCCTTGGCCAGACTCGCCGAATGGGGCCAGCAGCCGTTGCCCATCAGCGCCGCCTGTCATGACGGCACCCGCCTGCACCTACGCCTGGAGGGCGGTGAAGGCTCGGTGGCGGCGGCCCATGACCGGCTCGGCGGCGAGCCTCTGGACTCGCAGTACTGGAGCCTGCTCAACGAACAGCAGTTGGATTTTTTCGATCCCGGCCCGCCGCTGTGGCGCCTGTCGCTGCCCCACAACACTGCGCAACTGGAACTGCCCGGCGCCCAACTGCTGGACTGGGGCGGGGCCCAGCGCTGGCTCAGGTCCGAGGCACCCGCCGCATCCATTCGCGCCGCCGCCAGTGCTGTCGGCGGTCACGCCACCTGCTACAGCCACGGCCTGCTGGACAGCCCCTTCCAGCCCCTGGCGCCCACCCTCTTGCACTATCACCAGCGCCTCAAGGCGCAACTGGACCCCCAAGGGATCTTCAACCCCGGCCGACTCTACGCGGAGCTCTAGCCCATGCAGACCACCCTCAGCCCAGAGGCCCGGCAACTGCCCCGGGCGGCAGAAGCCGAGCGCATCCTGCGCAGCTGCGTGCACTGCGGTTTCTGCAATGCCACCTGCCCCACCTACCAGTTGCTGGGCGACGAACTGGATGGCCCGCGGGGCCGCATCTACCTGATCAAGCAGGTGCTGGAGGGCGCCCCCGCCACCGCGCAGACCCAGCAACACCTGGACCGCTGCCTGTCGTGCCGCAACTGCGAGACCACCTGCCCGTCCGGGGTCGATTATCACCACCTGCTGGACATCGGCCGCGCCGTGGTGGACGCCGCCGTGCCCCGGCCCCTGGGCCAGCAATGGCTGCGTCGCGGACTGCGGGCCCTGAGCGCCAATGCGCAATTGTTCAAGGCCCTGATCAACAGTGGCGCCCGCCTGCATCCCCTACTGCCCCAGGCGCTGCAGGACAAACTGCCGCGTCAGGTGCCCCCAGCCAAGGCGCGGCCGGCCATGAGCCACCCACGCCGAGTGCTGCTGCTCGAAGGCTGCGTGCAGCCGGGGCTGTCACCCAACACCAACGCCGCGGCGGCGCGAGTCCTGGACCGCCTGGGGATCAGCGTGCAAGCGGTGAGCGCGGCCGGCTGCTGCGGCGCCGTGGACTATCACCTCAACGCTCAGGAAGCCGGGCTGCAGCGCGCGCGGCGCAATATCGACGCCTGGTGGCCGTACCTGGAACAGGGGGCCGAAGCCATCATCCAGACCGCCAGCGGCTGCGGCGCCTTTATCAAGGACTACCAGCACCTGCTGGCCCATGACCCGGTCTATGGGCCCCGGGCCCGGCGGGTCAGCGCCCTGGCCCGGGACCTGGTGGAGGTGCTGCGCGACGAGCCCGTGGAACAACTGGGGGCCCACAGCCAACAGCGCCTGGCCTTCCATTGCCCCTGCACCCTGCAGCACGGGCAAAAACTCGGCGGCGCCGTGGAGGCGCTGTTGCAGCGAGTGGGGTTCAACCTGACCACGGTGCCTGACAGCCATCTGTGCTGTGGCTCGGCAGGCACCTACTCCCTGACCCAGCCAACCCTGGCCCGACAACTGCGGGACGATAAGCTGCGGGCCCTGGAAAGCGGCCAGCCGGAGTTGATCGTCACTGCCAACATCGGCTGCCAGACGCACCTCGACAGTGCCGGCCGCACCCCGGTCCGCCACTGGATCGAGGTGCTGGAAGCCGCCCTGCCCTGATCGAGTCCGGGCGCCGCGGCTAACGCCGGCTGCTGCGGTACATGAACAGCAGCGCCAGGGCCAGGCACAGCATCGCCAGAATCCGGCTGGCGGAGAGCTCGATGGCCGGGTTGCCGAACCAGCCGAAGTTGTCGATCAGCATGCCCATGCCCAACTGCCCAAGGATCACCGCCACCGTGGCCACCGCCGCGCCGACCCGGGGCACCGCCCCCACCATCACCAGCATGTAGACCACGCCGAACAAGGCCCCGGTCAGCTGCCATTTCGGCGCCTGGAGCAAGGTCATGGCCTGGGGCGGCTGGAAAAACACGATCAACAGACCGGTGATCAAGGCCCCCACGGCAAAGGTCAGCAGGCTGCTGCGCAACACCCCGACGCTTTCACCCAGGCGGCCATTGATCGCCGCTTGCACACTGAGCACCGCACCCGCGGCCACCACCAGCACCAACAATAGAATCAGGTTCATGTTCAACCTCGGGCAATCAGGATCAGGGCCACGACAATCAGCACCAGGGCCAGCCAGCGTTCGCCGTTGACCGGTTTGCGGGCGCTGCCGAACCAGCCGAAATGGTCGATCAGCACGCTCTTGCCCACTTGCCCGGAGAGGATCGCGATCATAGTCATCGCAATGCCGATATGGGGCGTGGCCAAGGTCAGCACCACCACGTAGATCGGTCCCAGCACCCCACCGAGCAATTGCCAGCGCGGCAGTTGGCTGAAGGCCGGCCCCGGCTGCGGACCGCTGAACAACAGCAGCAGAAACAGCAATGCCGTGCCCACACCGAAGATGCTCAAGGTCGCCCACAGATGACCGACCTTGGCTCCCAGCGGCCCCAACAGACCAGCCTCCACCGACAGCCCCATGCCCGCCAGGATCACCAGCGGCAACAACATCCAGCGCTGCCAGCCAGCGCGGGGTTCAACCAGGGCCGCCGGGGTCGGCAGCGCCGGATCTAAAACATTGGAAGACATGCAACACCTGCTTGGAGATCAAGGAATGGCGGGCATTATCGATTGCGTCAGCTTTGCGATAAATGGGAGCATGCCGACAACACCTTTGCGCAAAACGCACAGCAAGGATTTCCCATGCAAGGCTTCAACGACCTGGGTCTCAAGGCCCTGCGCCTGTTCGTCGCGGTGCTCGACCAGGGCAGTTTCTCCGCCGTGGCGCGCCGCGAGGGGCTGGCGCCCTCGTCCATCTCGCGGCAGATCCAGCTCATGGAACAGGCCCTGGGCCAGCAACTGCTCTATCGCCACACGCGCGCCGTCAGCCCCACCGAAGCCGGACGCCTGCTGGGGCATCACGCCCGGCGGGTATTGGCGCAATGGGAAGAGGCGGAGCAAGCCTTGCAGGAACAGCAGGACGAACCCGCCGGGTTGGTGCGGATCAATGCTCCGGTGGTGTTTGGCCAGCGGCACCTGTCGCCCTGGCTGGGGGAACTGCACGGGCGCTATCCGAAGCTGCAACTGGATATCCAGCAGACCGACAGCTACATCGACCCCTTGCAGGACGGCACCGACCTGCTGTTTCGCATCGGCGTCCTGGAGGACTCCTCGATGCAGGCACGCCTGCTCGCCCCCCAGCGCTATCGGGTGGCGGCCAGCCCCGCCTATCTGGAACGCCATGGCACACCGCGACACCCGCAGCAGTTGCAGCAGCACCAGTGCCTGGCCTACAAGGGCGAAACCGGCCAGCAGCGCTGGTTCTTCCGTCAGGGCCGGGGCGACTGGACGCCTTACAGCGTCAAGGGCCCCCTGACCGGCAACCACGCCGACACCCTGACCCAGGCCGCCGAACAGGGCCTGGGGCTGGTGATGTTTCCTTCATGGCTGATTGGCGAGGCCCTGCATCAAGGCCGCCTGGTGGCCTTGTTCGAAGACTTCGATGTGGCCACCAGTCTCGAGCCGCAGCAGATTGCCGCCCTCTGGCCCGGCAGCCGGCGCCTCTCGGTGAAGGTGCGCACGGTGATCGACTTCTTCGTCGACAAATTCGGCCCGGAGCCGTATTGGGACCGCCGCCCAACCCCCACACCCACCACCGCCCCGTAGGAGCTGGCTGGCCAGCGAAAGCGTCGGCAAGACCTGCCCAGGCTCAACGGCCCCTTCGCCGGCAAGCCGGCTGTTAGAGGAAGAGTTGGGCGATCAGCCAGGTGTTGGCTGCGCTGATGACGGCGAACAAGCTCCAGGCCAGCCATCGCGTCGGCCAGCGGTTGACGAATTCGCCCATCAGGCGCCGGTCGTTGGTCATACGGATCAGCGGGTACAGGGCAAACGGCAGTTGCAGGCTCAGCACCACCTGGCTCAACACCAGCAGTTGGCCCACTGCGCCATCCCCCAGCAGCCAGACGCCGATAAACGCCGGAATCAGCGCCAGCCCCCGGGTGATCAGGCGCCGCTGCCAGCAGGGAATCCGCAGGTTCAGGTAACCCTCCATGATCACCTGCCCGGCAATGGTCCCGGTGAAGGTCGAGCTCTGTCCCGAGGCCAGCAGCGCCACGCCGAACAGCACGCTGGCCAGGGCTCCACCCACCAGCGGGTCCAGCAGGTGGTAGGCATCCTGGATTTCCACCACATCGCTGTGTCCGGTGTTGTGGAAGGCCGCGGCGGCAAGGATCAGGATCGCCGCGTTCACCAGCAGCGCCAGGGCCAGGGAGCCGATGGTGTCGATCCGCGCCAGCTTGATGGCATCGGCGCGGCTGGCCCGGTCCTGGCCGATCAAGCGGGTCTGCACCACCGAAGTGTGCAGGTAGAGGTTGTGGGGCATCACCGTAGCGCCAAGGATGCCGATGGCCAGGTACAGCGGCGCGGCGTCGCTGATGGCCGAAAGCGAGGGGGTGAAGCCCCGGGCCACGTCCGGCCAATAGGGTTTGATCAGCAGCAGTTCAATGAAGAAACACACGCCGATGGTCGCCACCAGCGCCAGCATGATCGCCTCCAGCCGGCGAAAGCCGCGATTCTGCAAAGCCAGGACCAACAGCGTGTCGAAGGCGGTGATGACAATCCCGGTGCTCAGGGACACCCCCAGCAACAGGTGGAACGCCAGGGCACATCCCAGCACTTCGGCAAGGTCGGTGGCGATGATCGACACCTCTGCCGCCAGCCACTGGGCCCGGGCCGAACGGGGGCTGTAGCGTTCCCGGCAGAGCTGCGCCAGATCGCGCCCGGTGGCGATACCCAGGCGTGAGCACAGGCATTGCACCGCCATGCCGGCCAGGCTCGCCAGCAACACCACGAACAGCAGGTTGTAGCCATAGCGCGACCCCGCCTCGATGGCCGTGGCCCAGTTGCCCGGGTCCATGTAACCGATGGAAATCAGCAACCCGGGACCGGCAAAACGCAACAAACGCTTGAACAGCGAGTCGCGGGGATCGACGGACACGGAGCCCGCCACTTCCGGCGGACAAAAGGGGGCGGTGGCTATGTTCGGTAGGCTGAATTTCACGGGGATTTCCACGACGAATTGGCGCAAGGGCCCAGCTTAGAGGTTTCAGCGCAGGCACCCAAGCCTGAATTTTCACCCTGAAGGCGAGTATGCTGCTGCCATTCCAGACCCTTGCGACGCCTGCTGCAGGCATCGACTTCCTGCCCAAGGTGGCCCCGTGAACAGCAGTGCGCCAGTTCCAGAACCCGACACCCAGCCCCCCTTCCTGCATCCCGGCGACCGGGTGCTGCTGTTCGACGGTGTGTGCAAGCTGTGCAATGCCTCGGTGCGTTTCGTCATCCACCACGACAGCCAGCGGCGAATCAAACTGGCGTCGATGCAATCGCCCCAGGGCCAGGCGCTGCTGAAATGGTTCGGCCAACCCACCGAGCAGTTCGACTCAGTGCTACTGATCGAGGACCAGGGTCTGTCCCAACGCTCCGAGGCCTTTATCCGCCTGATGGCGCAACTGCCCGCCCCCTGGCGCTGGCTGCGCCTGCTGCGCTGGATTCCCCGGCCACTGCGGGACTGGGGCTACGACCGTATCGCCGGCAACCGCTACCGCTGGTTCGGTCGGCACGACGTCTGCCTGCTGCCCAGCCCCGACCATCGCGGGCGCTTTCTCGACGACCCGTCCTGACACCCGGAGCGAGCCCCATCAGCCGGGCTGGCGCCGGAAGAACAGGGTCACCTGCCCCAGCTCGAAGCCGAACTTGGTCATGTAGGAACGATTGGCCAGGGTGTTTTCGTCCAACAGGTACATCCAGTCATCGAAGTGCACCTGATAGGTCTTGCCGTCCACCGGCAGGTTGAGCACATAACGCCAGCGCAGGGCATTGCCGGAGACTTCGCCCAGGGCCTCGCCGACCACATCGTCGGCGGTGCCACGCCACAGGCCGGGGCCCGTCGGGACCAGGGTCCAGACCCGGGTCTGGCGGCTGCCGTCGCTGTAGGTAAAGTCCTCGTGCATGATGAACTTCTCGCCTTCGCTGCGGCTGTCGATCTGCACATGAAAGCGCTTGATCACCTCGCCGGAGCGCTTCTGGAACAGGCCCCAGGCCTCCACCCGGCCACTGAAGAACTGCCGCAGCTCCAGCTCGGGCTTCTGGTCACGGTATTGCTTGACATCGGTGTCGCTGCAAGCAACCAGGCCGAGGCACAGCACCAGCAAGTATTTCTTGAGCATGGAACATCTCCTGTGCTGCGCCCGCTATCGGCCCAGCAGTTGTGCGCGCAACTGCGGATTGCGGGTGCGCGGGTCGAGCCAGATGGCGAAGAACGCTCGGGCGAAGGCTTCGTCGTCGACCGTGTACTGCAAGCGCTGGTCGACAAAAAACTGCACCCCGCGACCGGGCAGGAACACCCCGGTGATGCGCTGACCCGGTTCGACATCGACGAAGGCGCGCTGCATCTGCGCCTGCCAATCCTTGAGTTGCGCCGCACTGACCGCCGTGCCGGACAAGCGCTGGATCTCATCCAGACTGGTCTGCACCAGCTCGTCACGCCGGATCGTGCGCCGGTAGGTCAGCTCCAAGGCAAAGGGGCTGTCGTCCGCCAATGGCAACGCCGTGCCCCAGAGCCGCGCGCTGTAGACCTTGAAGCCGAACCAGCTGAACTCACCGCTGCCCAGCAGTCGGGCATTGGGCAACGACGCTTGCCAGCCGGCATTGGCCGTGGCGCAGAGCAGCATCAGCAGCCACAACCACCGGGCCGCGCCCACTCGCCGGATGCGCTTCATTCAGGGCTGCCTGCGCAACAGTTGGAGAAACTCCTGGCGGGTGCTGCTGGACTCGCGAAAGGCCCCCAGCATCACCGAGGTGTTCATCAGCGAATTCTGCTTCTCGACCCCGCGCATCATCATGCACATGTGCCGCGCTTCGATGACCACCGCCACCCCGGCAGCCCGGGTCACTTCCTGGATCGCCTCGGCAATCTGCCGGGTCAGGTTTTCCTGGATCTGCAGGCGTCGCGCATACATGTCGACGATCCGCGCCACCTTGGACAGGCCCAGTACCTGGCCGGTGGGGATGTAAGCCACATGGGCCTGACCGATGAAGGGCAGCAAATGGTGCTCGCACAGGGAATACAACTCGATGTTCTGGACCATCACCATCTCGTCGCTGGTGGAGCTGAACAACGCACCGTTGACCAACGCTTCGAGGCTGGTTTCGTAACCATGGCACAGATAACGCAAGGCCTTTGACGCTCGCTGCGGGGTGTCCCGCAAGCCTTCGCGGGACGGGTCTTCACCCAGCCCCTGGAGAATGCCGTGAAAATGTTCGGAGAGTGGATCGTACATGGCGCACAGATTCCGCAAGGTTGATGAAGCGGGCATTTCCTTGCACGCACCAAGGAAAAAAAGGGTCCCGAGGTGGCCAACCACACAACTGACCCAGCCCCGACTCCACCAGGGCTTGACCTCGGGAACCCAAAAGCGCGGGGAGTGACAGCCTGAGCCGCAAAAACTGGCAGTTATCACCTCATCCCACACTGAAAAACCTATACGAGAATTTAATTTTTGTACAACTTTTATCGATAAAAACCCGATAAAACTCACTAATACTTGTACAAAAAGCTCAAAACCCGATTCATCCTCAATGTTTCGTACAAGAAAACCCGGCACTGTCCTACCCTCTCCGGCGCTTGGCTATTTGCCAGGTACAGGTATCAGATACGCACCAAATGCCGGGTTGGATGCTAGGGTGGCGCACCGTTCATCCACCGAGTCCTCCCATGCTGCTGTTGAAACTGCTGACAGTTCCCGGATTCCTGCTGTTGATTTCCCTGGCGAGCAAGCGCTGGGGGCCGAATGTTGCCGGCTGGCTCGCGGGTTTTCCGGTAGTGGTGGGGCCGATCCTGCTGTTTCTGGCCCTGGAGCAAGGCCCGGTGTTCGCCACCCACGCCGCAGTGGCGGCCCTCTCGGCATTGTTCGCCATGATCGCTTTCAGCGTTGCCTACACCCATGCCGCGCAGACCCTGGCCTGGCCCGGGGCCCTGAGCATCGCCACCCTGGTCTGGGTGCTGCTGGCCAGCGTGATCGCCCAGGTCCCGGCCTCCCTGGGGTTCTCGATTTTCTGTGCCGCCAGCGCCCTGTTACTGGCGCCCCGGGTATTCCCCCGGGTCAGGACTGTGCCCGCCCTGCCCGGCACCCAGTCCGACAAACTGGTGTATCGCATGCTCGCCGGGGCCCTGTTGACCCTGGCCGTCACCTTACTGGCCAGCACCGTCGGCGAACGCTGGAGCGGCATGCTGGCGGTGTTCCCGGTGTTGGGCAGCGTATTGGCGGTGTTCTCCCATCAGAGCCATGGGGTGGCCTTCACCACCGTGCTGCTGCGTGCCTTGAGCACCGGCCTGTACTCCTTCGCCGCGTTCTGCCTGGTGCTGGCCACGGCCCTGCCCTCGCTGGGGCTGTGGGCCTTCGTGCTGGGGGTGGCGGTATCAATGCTGGTGCTGGCCCTGAGCAAACGATTGTTGAGCACTCCCCGCGCCGCCACGTAGGCACCGGCTTGCCGGCCAAAGCCCTTTCGCGGACTTCTGCGCCGGCCAGCGCAATGCCGCCCACCGCTCCAGCACAAGCCGCGCCGGCACGCATTCCCGGCCATTGGTCCGTCGGGAAAAATCCCTCTGGAGCAGGCCGTGACGGCCGTGGGATGATGCGCGCCTTCGATCCAATGCCTGGAGATTGTGCATGTCATCCTTCGCTAGAAAAGCCCTGGTCCTGGTGTTCGCCGCAGTGGCGGGCCTCGGTGCGCTGAACGCGGTTGCCGCCGGCCAGTCCTCGGCCAAACCGGCGCCGGGGGAGAAGGTCTCGATGCTCGACGGCAAGCTGGCCTTTACCCTGCCCAAGGGCTTCAGCGCCTCGGCCCTGCCGGCCGGCAGCGAGGCCGACGGCACCGCGGGCGCCAGCGGCACCCTGTACTCCAACGCCACCACTCGCACCGTGGTGATCGCCGCCCAGAACACCATTCCCAACGGTGCTCGGGTCAAGGACAACGACGGCGCCTTTCTCGATGCCGCCGTCAGCGGATTCCTGTCGCAACAGGCCGCAGCGCTGCCGGACTTCAGCAAGCAAAGTGAAAAGAGCATGACCCTCAAGGGGCTCGGCGTGCGCCAGATCGACAGTACCGCCACCCAGGGCGGTGGCCTGACCCTGAACTCGACCCTGATCGCCGGCTCCGGCACCCGCATGGCGGTGATCCAGGTGATTTCCCGGGGGACGGACAAGGCCGGTCACGCAGCGTTGATGAAACAGATCCTGCCTCAGTAACCTGGCCCCCGGCTCAGGGGTTGAGCCCCTGCAGCCAGCGGTTGAGGTCTTCAATCTCCACTTCGCTGATGCTGTGGCCCATGCCCGGGTAGGCATGGAACTGCGGCGTCAGGGACTGCTCCTGCAGCAAGTCGTTGGCCTCGACCCCATCGCTGTAGGGCAGGCGCTGGTCAGCGGTGCCATGACCGATAAAGATTCCCAGGCGCTGCAAGGTCGGGTTGTTCTTCACCTGGGAGGCCAAAAGCGGCAGGATCTTCCCGCTCAAGGCGGCAATGCCCCGCACCGACTGCGGATGACGCAGGCCCACTTCATAGGCCATCACCGCACCCTGGCTGAAGCCCACCAGCACCACCTTGTCCGGCTGGGTCTGGTACTTGGCCACCGCACCGCGGACAAACTGGCCGATCAGTTCGGCGCTGCTGGAAAGCTCCTCGGTGACGCCGTCATAGGCGCCCTGCCCCTTGCGGTTGAACCACTGGTAGCTGCCCTCTTCCAGGGTCTGTGGCGCCCGGGCCGACAGGTAGGTATAGCTGGCCGGCAAACGCTCGCGGATACCGAACAGGTCGGCTTCGTTGCTGCCGTAGCCATGCAGGAAGATCACCAGCGGCTGGTTGCGGGTGTCGCTGGGAGCTTGCTCCAGATAGCGCAGCGGCAAGTCGTCGTGCAGCGGGGTCTGGGCGTGAACCAAGGGCACGGCCAACAGCGCCAGAAGCGCCAGGTAGCGGATCATGTCCTGCTCCTTTTTTGCGAAGGGGTGACGAAAAATGCAGTGTCAGAGCCTAGCATCGCCGGGCCTGCAAGATCAGTTGCCGCGCGCTCCAGCGCCAGACCGCGCCAGGCCCAGGGCAACAGCACCACCACCGCCAGGCCAAAGCCCACCTGAGACAGGTAGAAGGTTTCCAGCCACTGGCTGTGGGCGGCCACATAGAAGCTGTTATGCAGGACATCCAGCAGGATGATGGCCAGGGTCAGGATCAGCCCCCAGCGCGCACGCACGAACAACAGCAGCGCCGCCAGAGGGTCGAACAGGGTCAGCGAGCCCCAGAAGGCGCGGCTGGCCAGGGGCGTTTCGGCGCCGTAGCCATAATCCCAGAGCAGGCCGTGATCCAGGGCCGCGCGCAGGTGATTGAAAGTCGCCGCCAGCAGGCAGAGGGCAAACAGCAGGCGGATGCACAGCGACACTCGGGACATGGACACCTCTGGCGCAGGAGCCGGCTTGCCGGCAAAGGGGGCAAAAGCAGATCGACGGCGGACGCGCCGGGGGTTTCGCTGGCAAGCCCGCTTCTTCCCCGGTCGACGTCACCTTGGCGGGTCAGTCGTTGATCAACTTGCCGCTGCGGATCGCTTCGCGTCCGGCCACCTTGGCCAGCCAGATTCCCGGCTGGGTATAGCGACCGCGATCCAGGGCAAAGAGCACGCCGCTGATGCCGGCACGCACGGTGCTGACGATGTCGTTCAAGGGGTCGACCACTTCGAACAGGGCGTCGCCGCGCTCCACCCACTCGCCGGCATCCCGCAGAAAACTGACCACGCCAGGGTGCGGGGCGAACAGGTATTGGGTGCCTTCGAAGGGCATGCCTTCACAGCACTCACCCGGCGCAGCGGGCCACTGGCCACTGATCAGGCCCTGCTCGGCCAGAAAGCCGAGGATGGCTTCACAATTGGCCCGGGCCTGCTCGACCCGGGTGTCACCCATGCTGCCCAGTTCCAGGGTGGCGGCCAGGTTGGCCGGGGGAATCGCCGCCCGGGGAAAGTCCCGGGCCAGGCGCAGCCAGGGCGAGGAGCAGGATTCGTCGAAGGAACTGCCGCCGGAATCCTCGCAGAGCAACGCCACCCCGGCCTTCAGACGTGCCGCCAGGGACTGCCACCGCGGCCAGTGCTGGGGCAAGGCATAGAGGTGGATCGCCGCCTCGAAATCGCAATGCAGGTCGAGGGTGATATCGGCGTCGCAGGCGTGGCGCAACAGCAGCCGGTGCAAGGCTTGCAGCTGCGAGTCCGGAGCCGGCAGCTGATCCAGCACCTGGAGCATGGTGTGGCGGATCAGGGCAACGTTGGCCGCTGCGTCATCCCCCAGCTGCTTGCCGATCAGGTCGCCCACCGGACCACTGAGTTCGACGAAGGCACGGTTGAAGTTCTTGCCACTGCCCAGTTCGAAACGCCCCAGGTGACTGCCCTGAACCTGCTGGTCCAGGCCGATGGGGTTGGCCACCGGCACCAGTTCGATCACGCCCTGCAAACGCCCCTGGCGCTCCAGTTCCGCCAGGCGTTGCTTCAGCTCCCAGGCCGTGCGCATGCCCGGCAGTTCATCGGCGTGCAGGCTGGCCTGGATATACACCTTGCGGCCAGCGCTGCCGAAGCGAAACACGCTGAGCTGGCGCGCCGTGCCCAGGTGGCCCCAGGGCAAGGAATGGTCGATGCGTTGCATAGTGGCTCCGGGGATCAAAAAAGGCGTGGCGCAGAATAAAACAGCGGCGCACAAAAAAGGTGGCGACCGGATCACGGGCGCCACCTTTTTTAGCCAAACTTTGCAGCCTGCGGCTTACTCGCCGTAGACATCAAAGTCGAAGTATTTGTCTTGCACTTGCTTGTACTTGCCGTTGGCGCGGATCTCGGTGATGGCGGTGTTGAATTTCTCTGCCAGCTCCTTGTCGCCCTTGCGTACGGCGATGCCGGCACCGCCACCGAAGTATTTCGGGTCGTTGTACTCGGGACCGACGAAGGCGAAGCCCTTGCCGGCGTCGGTTTTCAGGAAACCGTCGTCGAGGTTGACCGAGTCCGCCAGCAGCGCGTCGACGCGACCGGACACCATGTCCAGATTGGCCTCCTGCTGAGAGCCGTAGCGCACCAGGTCGATACCGGCCGGCACCAGCACTTCAGTGGCGAAGCGGTCGTGGGTACTGGCGCGCAGCACACCGACTTTCTTGCCCTTGAGCTCGGTCAGCGGGTCCTTGATGGCGGTGCCGGTCTTCATCACGAAGCGCGCCGGGGTGTGGTAGTACTTGATGGTGAAATCGACGTTCTTCTTGCGATCGTCGGTGATGGTCATGGACGACAGGATGGCGTCGATCTTTTTCACCTTCAGCGCTGGGATCAGGCCGTCGAATTCCTGCTCGACCCAGGTGCACTTGACCTTCATCTGCTCACACAGGGCATCGCCCAGGTCCACATCGAAACCGGTGAGCTTGCCGTCGGGAGTCTTCATCGAGAACGGTGGGTAGCCGGCTTCGATACCGATACGGATCGGCTTGGCCTCGTCGGCGGAGGCGGTGAAGGAAAACAGCGACAGTGCCAGGGCACCAAACAGCACAAACTTGTTCATTTATAACTCCAGGAGACGGAGACTTTTATTGGCTGGTTTCGATTATGGGCAAATCGAAGTGGCCAGCAGTCTAGAGCGGCTCCCGGGAAGCAAATTGTGTTTATGCGACAAATACTTATAAAAAATATGCAACCGCGACCCTCTACCTCCTCCCGCGCCCCGACGTGGTGCGTTTGTCCCTGAAAAACCCGACGTTCGCCTCAGAACGCGCCATGTTTACCGACACATCACCCGCTGGCCCCAGCCTGAGGCCGCTGCCAGCGCAGTGACCCCTTCAGCAGGTGCAGGACAGATCCGCTCCCTCGCGGCGCGCTTGCCCGGTGCTGAGCTGGAAGCCTTCATCGAGCCAGCCGGTGACACCGCCGATCATCTCCTTGACCGGGTATTCCAGGGCCGCCAGCTTGACCGCCGCCTTGTTCGCGCCATTGCAGTGAGGGCCGGCGCAATACACCACGAACAGAGTGTCACGAGGATAACCGGCCAGGTGTTCTGCAGTGAGCAAGCGCCCGGGCAGATTGATCGCCCCGGGGACATGGCCACGGGCAAAGGCTTCGGGGCCACGCACATCCACCAGGACAAAATCCACTTCCCCGGCCTCCTGGCTGCTGTAGACGTCGGAACAGTCGGTTTCAAAGGTCAGGCGGTTGCAAAAATGCATCAGGGCAATGGCCGAAGGGGCGGCGGCAGTGCTGCGGACCAGGCTGGTCATGGGCGTCTCCAGAAACTCGCGATTAAGGTGAGAAGGACTTTATAGGCCCTGCCCTACCGCGCTAAAGTGGCGCTCCGGACACCGACTGGTAACTTTCCGCCAAATGCACAATCCCCCCGGTTTGGTCGCGATCCTGGCCTACGACGGCCTTTGCACCTTCGAATTCGGCATTGCCGTGGAAATCTTCGGCCTGGCCCGGCCGGAGTTCGATTTTCCCTGGTATGAGCACTGCATCGTCGCCGTAGACCCGGGGCCGATGCGCGCAGCGGGCGGTATCCGGATACTGGCCGATGGCGGCCTGGAACGGCTGGAACAGGCCCGGACCATCATCATTCCCGGCTGGCGCAACCGCGACGAGGCGCCGCCGCCCGAGCTGCTGCAAGCCCTGCGCCGGGCCTACCATCGCGGCGCGCGGCTGCTGTCGATCTGCTCGGGGGTGTTCGCTCTGGCGGCCAGCGGCCTGCTCAACGGCCTGGGCGCCACCACTCACTGGCGCTACACCCAAGAGCTGGCCGAGCGCTTCCCGGACATCTCGGTGGACCCGGACGTGCTCTATGTGGACGCCGGCCAACTGATCACCTCTGCCGGCAGCGCCGCCGGCATCGATGCCTGCCTGCACCTGGTGGCCCGGGACTTCGGCACCCAGGTGGCCAACAGCGTGGCCCGGCGCCTGGTGATGTCGCCCCAACGTACCGGCGGCCAGGCCCAGTTCATTCCAGCCCCGGTCAGCCGCACCCCGCGCAGCGACCTGTCACGGGTCATGCAATGGGCTCGGCAACGCCTGCATGAACCGCTGGCGGTGAGCGACCTGGCGGCCCGGGCGCTGATGAGCGAACGCACCTTCTTGCGACGTTTCAACGACGCCACCGGCGCCTCGCCCAAGGCCTGGCTGCAGCATGAGCGAATGGCCCGGGCCCGGGAGCTGCTGGAAAGCAGCAGCGAAACCACGGAAAGCATCGCCCTGCGTTGCGGTTATCGCTCGGTGGAAAGTTTTCGCGTGGCCTTTCGCAGCCTGGTGGGCCTGCCGCCCTCGGCCTACCGCGAACGCTTCGGCGAAAAATCCCCCCCGTAGGAGCCGGCTTGCCGGCGAAGAACACGACGTTCATCCGGTGGTGTCCATCCCGGCCTCTTCGCGGGCAAGCCCGCTCCTACGGGAAAAGAGGGAGACCCCGCTGCCGGCGAAGAACACCACGCTTATCCGCCGGCGTCCAACCCGGCCGGCGCCTAAGGCTCCGGTTTGCGCAGAAGGTAGGTGTCCATGATCCAGCCATGTGCCTCGCGCGCTTGGCGACGAACCCGCTGGATGTCGTCGGCAACCTCGTCGAGGCGTCCGGAAATGAGGATCTCGTCCGCCGTGCCCAGGTAGGCGCCCCAGTAGATGTCCAGGTCCTGATGGCGCAGCTGGCGGTAGGAATCCTCGGCGTCGAGCATCACCACCCGGCTGTCGGCATCACCGGACTGCCCCGCCGCCAGGCGCCGCCCGGTGGTGATTTCCACTGAGCGGCCAATACGGTTCAACGCCACCTTGTGCTGCGCCGCCAAGGCCTGGACGCTGGTGATGCCGGGGATCACCTGATACTCGAACTGCGCCGCACCACTGGCCAGGATCTGCTGCAGGATGCGCAGGGTACTGTCGTACAGCGCCGGGTCGCCCCAGACCAGGAAGGCGCCGGTCTCGTCCTGCGCCAGTTCCTCATTGATCAGGCGCTCGAAGATCTGCTGCTTGTCCTGGTTCAGGGCCTGGACGCTGGCCTGGTAGTCCACATCGCCGCGCTGACGTTCCGGGGTCTGGGCTTCGACGAAGCGATAAGGACGCTCGGTGAGGTAGCGCTGGCACAGCTCGCGCCGCAGATCGATCAGCGAATCCTTGCTTGGCCCCTTGTCCATCAGGAACACCACGTCACTGCGGTTCAGCGCCTTGATCGCCTGGATGGTGATGAAGTCGGGGTTGCCGGCACCGATGCCGATGACCAGGAGGGTTTTCATGGGGTTCAGGTTCTCGCTGCTGGGCCAAGGGGCAAGTATGGGCGGCTTTGGCGCCCGGAGAAATGCCCCAACACCCGACACTGCTCCTCAATCGCGGCCATCCAGGCGCAGGCGCCAACGATCGGCATGGCTGAGGTCGATCCGTGACAGGGGCTCGATATCCATCAGGTTGAAACTGGCCAGGGG
This sequence comes from Pseudomonas sp. JDS08PS003, assembly GCF_045013505.1. Taxonomy (NCBI): domain Bacteria; kingdom Pseudomonadati; phylum Pseudomonadota; class Gammaproteobacteria; order Pseudomonadales; family Pseudomonadaceae; genus Pseudomonas; species Pseudomonas sp. JDS08PS003. The sequence goes on along the minus strand of NZ_CP120724.1, from coordinate 2,683,199 downwards.
CGCCTGCAGCAATTGCAGCAGCACGGCACGCATGACAAAGGGATGGGTCACCGCCAACCAGTGCCCGGGACGCTGGGCCATCAGCTCCAGCCACTGCGCCACCCGCTGGCACAACTCGGCGACCGACTCGCCTCCCGGCGGGGCGCTGTGGGGGTCCTCCAGCCAGGCCTGCAAGGCTTGCGGCTGCTGCCGTTGCAGATCGCCGATAGCCATCCCCTGCCAGGCACCGAAGCCACAGTCGCGCAAGGCTTCCTGCACTTGCGGCGCCGCGCTGAACAGCGCCGCCGTCTGACAGGTTCGCCGCTCCGGCCCGCAGAGCACCTGCAGCTTGTGCCTGAACGGCTGCGCCCGGCTCAGGGCCTGGGCCTGCCAATCCATCTCCACGGCTTCGTCCAGGGGAAAACGCCCGAGCTTCTGGGCGGCGGTACGGGCGTGGCAGATCAGGGTCAAACGGGTGGCCGGCAAGGGGCTATCTCGACAAAGGACAATCAGGGCTGAGGCGGGTTTTTTAGCACGGCGACCGGGCAGATTCCCAGCAGAAAGCTGGTGGAAAATTCTTCATAAACTCAAGAAAAGCCTGACCACCAAACAGGAAACAGCCTATAGGCAGCCCAAGCAGGACGCCTTTATCCTCCGCGACCTTCCCACGCTTCGACTCGAATTCAGGTACCTCGACACCATGCACAGCGGTATTTGGGAGCTCTTGTCTCTCGACCTTGCTCTCAACGCCTCGCTCCTGCCCATCATCCTGCTGCAATACGTTGCCCTGGTGGGGATCTTCAGCATCCTGCTGATGCTGCGTCAGGACGCCCAGCGCCTGATCAAGTCGAAAAAGATCCTGCTGGGTTTGATTCTGGGCACCAGCAACGCCGCTTTGATCGCCCTCGCCTCCGGGTTCATGCAGGCCCCGGTGAAGATTTTCCTGAGCAACGACATGCTGTTTCTCGCCGGATTGCTGGGGGGCTGGTGGGGCGGTATGACCTGCCTGACCCTGGTGGCGCTGGCTCGCTACTGCATTGCCGGCGCCGAGCAGTTCGAAGAGGCGCTGTTCAGTTTTGGCCTGGTGACCCTGGGGGGCATGCTGCTCCATCGCTGGTTCGAGACCCGCGACCTGTGCGCCCTGAGCCTGAAGGAAGTGCTACTGGTGATTCTGGTACGAGTCGGCGCCGCCATCGTCCCGATGCAGATCATCGACTGGATGGGCACAATCAGCTCCAGCATCACCGCGCAACTGCTGTCCTTGCGGCTGAGCTCGACCCTGCTCTCTCTGCCCATGATCATCCTGATACTCGCCATGCTGCGCCGCGAAGCACGCTACCAGCAGGCCCAGCACAGCCTGCTGCAACAGGCCCTGACCGATCCGACCACCCAACTGCCCAATCGACGCGCCCTGCGCAACCACCTCGACCAACTGCTGGAACAAAGCGAAGAGCAGCGCGCGCCCCACACCCTGATCGTGATCAACATCAGCAACCTCAAGGACCTGGTCGCCATCCACGGCCATGACTGGACCGACCAGTTGCTGATCTCCCTGGCGCAAGAGTTCAGCAGCGGGGCGTCCAGCCATGCCCTGCAAGCCAGTGCCGCCCCCCGCACCTTCATGTTCTCGGACCTGAACCTGGCACTGATCGTGCCGCACCGTTCCATCCAGCAGGTCGAAGAGTCGGCGCTGCTCGCTACCCTGCAGATGACCTTGCAGGCCGGCTTGCCCAGTGACGGCAGCCTGGCGCCCAAGCTGCAGTTCTGCGTGATCGATGCGTGCGCCGGAGACAGCGCCAACGTCACCTTGCGCAACATCAGCCTGGCCCTGCAGGACTGCAGCCAGCCGGTGCGTTACCTGCACCAGTCGCTGATCGAACAGGCCCAGAGCAACGAACGCATCCGCCAGCAACTGCTGGAGTGGGTGCGATCGAACACCCCGCCGCTGTATTACCAGCCGAAGTTCTGCCTGAGCCAGCGCACGATCATCGGCGCCGAAGCCCTGCTGCGGGCCCAGGACGACCAGGGCGCAACGATTTCACCCCTGCTGATACTGGAAGTGATCCGCCACCACGACCTGCAGCAAGCCTTCGAATGGGCGACCATCGAAGCGGTGATCCGCGACGCCCGGCACTACATCGATGCCGGCCTCAAAGGGCCGCTGGCGGTGAACGTCTCCTCCTCGACCCTGAGCGATGCCAACTTTGCCGTCCTGCTGATCCAGCGCCTCAAGGAAGCCGGTCTTCCCGGTGCACGCCTGACCCTGGAACTGACCGAGAACACCCTGTTGCAAGACACTCGGCAAGTGGCGCACAACATGCTCCTGCTCAAGGATCACGGCGTGGGACTGTCCCTTGACGACTTCGGCACCGGCTACTCGGCCCTGAGCATCCTGGCCAAGTATCCCTTCAGCGAAGTGAAGATCGACCACTCGATGATTTCCCTGCTGCACTATGAGCGGATGCGCACCGCGGTCTCCATCGCCCAGGAAAGCGCCCGCCTGTACCAGGCGATACTGACGGCCGAAGGGGTCGAAACCCAGGAGCAGATCGACATTCTCCAGAAGATTGGCATCCGCTGCGCCCAGGGCTACTTCTTCTCCCCGGCGGTGCCCCTGGGCGAACTGATCGCACTGGGGAGCGTTGGGACAAAGGGAACCGCCCGGGCTCGACCGCTCGACGGCCCGGATCAAGCCTGAGCGCCTTGATCGGAGTTTTTCGTCCCCCGCCTGGGTGGACGCCTTCGCTGGCAAGCCAGCTCCTACAGCAGACAGATAGACCGTGCAGTTCCCCGGAGGAGCCGGCTTGCCGGCGAAGAGGCCCGTGAGACATGCAGCGCCTGGGCCGACGCCTTCGCTGGCAAGCCAGCTCCTACAGCAGACAGATACATCGTGCAGTTCCCCGTAGGAGCCGGCTTGCCGGCGAAGAGGCCTGTAAGACATGCAGCGCCTGGGCCGACGCCTTCGCTGGCAAGCCAGCTCCTACAGCAGGCAGATACACCGTGCAGTTCCCCGTAGGAGCCGGCTTGCCGGCGAAGAGGCCTGTAAGACATGCAGCGTCTGGGCGGGCGCCTTCGCTGGCAAGCCAGCTCCTACAGCAGACAGATAGACCGTGCAGTTCCCCGTAGGAGCCGGCTTGCCGGCGAAGGGGCCCGTGAGACATGTAGCGCCTGGGCGGACGCCTTCGCTGGCAAGCCAGCTCCTACAGAAACGCACCCACCCTTAGCTTCAGGCCGGCCGCAAGGCCGCCGTCGCGCTCTTGATCTTGATCTTGATCTGAGCGCCCCGTTAACCACGATGGCCGAACGCAGGTATTGAGCCGTGGGTAACCCGGCAGGACGCCGGGTTAGCCGCCACCCGGCCAGGGATGGCCGGTGGCGGCGGCCCACGGATCAATGCCGGAGTGAGGGCATGCCGAGCCTAGGCGAGGCACCGAGTGGAGGGGCAGAGCGTTTTGCTTACTTTTGCGCTTTTCAAAAGTGAGTCGCTGTAAGAGCGAAACCCTAAGTGGCCGTGACCGCAGGAATGGATATGTCCCCACCCCCGAACCCGAAGTGGCCAAACCCGCAGCACCCGATATGCCCCCTCCCCCCTACAACCACAACCACAACCCAACGCCCCAGTCCAAAGCATTTCGCCACCAAAGCAAATTTCACTAGACATGTAACGTCCATTACATAAATATCATTTAGCCATTTTATGAAACAAAAACGACATTCAGCTTCCAAGGCACCCCGATGCCCTCTCTCAGAGACCTGATCACCGACCCCGCCCTCGACCTGACGCCTTCAGAGCGCAAAGTCGTGCGCGCCCTGCTCGACCACTACCCGCGCAACGGACTGGGGCCGATGTCACGCCTGGCGGAACACGCCGGGGTCAGCGACCCGACCATCGTGCGGCTGGTGAAGAAACTCGGCTTCAGCGGCTACGGCGAATTCCAGGAAGCCCTGCTCAGCGACATGGACGACCGCCTGCGCTCGCCCAGCACCCTGCTGCGCCCACGGGCGCAAGTGGCACAGGGCGATACCTGGGGCCGCTACCTGGCGGACAGCCAGCGCGCCCTGCAAGACACCCTGGCCCTGACCCAGCCCGAAGACATCCGCGTACTCATGGACTGGCTGCTGGACAGCCGCCACCAGCTGTACTGCTTCGGCGGACGCTTCAGCAGCTTCCTGGCCCACTACCTGCTCAACCATCTGCGGTTGATGCGCCCAGGCTGTTTCTTTCTTGAAGACAACGCGCAACTGCCGGACCGCCTGTTCGATGTGCAGCGCCAGGATCTGGTGCTGCTGTTCGACTACCGCCGCTATCAGTCCCAGGCCCTGCGGGTCGCCAGCGCGGCCAAGGCGCGCAACGCCCGGGTGGTGCTGTTCACCGATATCTATGCCTCGCCGTTGCGGGAGTTGGCGGACCTGATCATCAGTGCCCCGGTGGAGTCCCTGTCGCCATTCGACACCCTGGTGCCGGCGCTGGCCCAGGTCGAGGCGCTGATCGCCTGCCTGACCCCGCGCAGCGCCCATCTTGATCAGCGCCTGGAGGGCATCGACGCCCTGCGGGCGCAATTCGATACCCATGTGCTGGAGGAAAAATAAGGATGTTCAGCCTGCCCCACCGTTCGCCCCGGGACTTGCCCTTCGTCGTCGATCACACCGCCCTGCTGCTGGTGGACATGCAGCGCGCCTGGCTCGAACCGCAGTTCGACCCGCACCTGCAAGGCCCCGAGGGCGAGGCCTTTCTCAAGCGAGCCCGGGAACAGGTGATCCCCAACCAGCAACGCCTCCTGGCAGCGGTGCGCGAAGCACGCCAGAACGTGCTGCACACCATTATCGAAAGCCTGACCGCCGACGGCCGTGACCGCTCCCTGGACCACAAGCTGTCGGACATGCACTTGCCCAAGGGCAGCCCCCAGGCAGCGATCATCGACGAGCTGACGCCGGTGGAAAACGAGATCGTCCTGCCCAAAACCTCTTCCGGGGTGTTCAACTCCACCAACATCGACTACGTGCTGCGCAACCTGGAAACCCGCCACCTGATCATCGCCGGGATCGTCACCGACCAGTGCGTGGACATGGCGGTGCGCGACGCCGCCGACCGCGGTTATCTGGTGACCCTGGTCGAGGACGCCTGCGCCACCTATGGCGATACCCGGCACCAGGCCTGCCTCAACGCGATCAAGGGCTACTGCTGGATCACCGACACCAACACCGTGCTCGGCCGCCTGCGGGAGATCCGCGGATGAGTCGCGGCCAGGGCATCGAGGCCCTGACGCCATTGGCCATGACCAGCATCGTCACCACCGACCTGATCGGCGTCACTCGGGGCCGTTCCTTTCCCAGCGACGAGCTGGAGCGCTACCGGATCGGCGGCTGTGGCTGGGTGCCGGCCAACAGCGCCCTGACGCCCCAGGACCTGATCGCCGAGGACAACCCCTGGGGCGCCCATGGCGACCTGCGGCTGATTCCCGACCTGGAGAGCCGGGTCACTGTCGGTGCCGGGCCGGATGCCACGTCGGCGCCCCTGGACTTCATTCACGCCGACATCTGCGAGACCGATGGCCGACCCTGGGCCGCCTGCCCGCGGACCCTGCTGCGCAACGAGGTGCAGCGCTACCGTGAACTGGGCATCCAGATCACCGCCGCCTTCGAACACGAGTTCAACCTCGACAGCGGCGCCGCTCAGCGCGAGCACCTGGCCTTCTCCCTGGAGGCCCAGCGCCAGGGCGCGGCCTTCGGTGGCTGGCTGCTGTCGGCATTGCGGGCGGCCGGTGTCGAACCGGAAATGTTCCTCCCCGAATACGGCAAGCAGCAATACGAGATCACCTGTCGCCCGACCCAGGGCCTGGCCGCCGCCGACCGCGCAGTGAACGTGCGCGAGATCACCCGGGAGATTGCCCGGCAACTGGGGCAACGGGTCAGCTTCGCCCCCAAGACCGCGGCGGACGCCGTGTGCAACGGGGTGCACCTGCACCTGAGCCTGCAGGACCTGGACGGCACGCCACTGCTCTACGATCCCCAGGCGGTCAGCGGCGACGACCTGTCGCGGCTGGGCCAGCACTGGGCCGCCGGGGTGCTCAAGCACCTGCCGGCACTGTGTGCCTTCACCGCGCCGACGCCGCTGTCCTATGAGCGCCTGCTGCCCCATCACTGGAGCGCCTCCTACGCTTGCCTGGGCCTGCGCAACCGCGAAGCCTCGCTGCGCATCTGCCCCACCGTGGACATCGGCGGCAAGCCCGTGGCGCCGCAGTACAACCTGGAATTCCGTGCCCTGGACGCCACCGCCTCGCCACACCTGGCCATGGCCGTGATCCTGATCGCCGGACGCCTGGGCATTGAACAGAAGCTGCCCCTCAACGCGGTGACCGACAAGGTCCCCGACGAGCTGAGCACCGAACAGCGCCTGGCCAGCGGCATCGTGCCCCTGCCCGGCACCCTGACCCAGGCCCTGGAATGCCTGCGCAGCAACACGGAGTTGCTGCAGACCCTGCCGCCGGAGCTGCTGAGCACCTATTTCGCCGTCAAACAAAAGGAAGTGTCCCTGACCGAGCACCTGACCGCTGCCGATCTCTGTGAGCACTATGGACACCTGTACTAAACCTGCCGAGCTGGGGTTCTACACCGAGCCGGCCTATCGCCTGTTCCGCGAAGACTCCACGCATCCGCTGATCCTGGTGTGCGAACACGCCAGCCACTACATTCCACCGGCCCTGCACGACCTGGGCCTGGACCCGGTGGCGGCCCGGGAGCATATCGCCTGGGACCCGGGCGCCCTGGAACTGGCCCAAAGCCTGTCCCAGGCCCTGGGCGCAACCCTGATCGCGGCCAATTATTCGCGCCTGCTGATCGACCTGAACCGGCCGCGACATGCCCCCGACAGCATCCCGCTGCAAAGCGAGATCTATCAGGTGCCGGGCAATCAGCACCTGGACGAAGCCACCCGCGAGTACCGCCGCCAGCAACTGTTCACGCCGTTCCACCAGCGTCTGCAGCGGCTCATCGACCGGCGCCTGGCCGAAGGCCGCGAGGTGCGCGTGGTGGGGATTCACAGCTTCACCCCGATCTACTACAGCCAGCCACGTGCGCTGGAAGTCGGCGTGTTGTATGGCAGTGCCACGGCCTACGCGGCGCGAATACTGGAAGGTTTGTGGACCCTGCCGATAAAGGTGGCGGGCAACCAGCCTTACGAGATCAACCCCTTGAGCGACATGACCGTGCCGGTGCACGGTGATGCCCGGGGCCTGGAATCGGTACTGATCGAGGTGCGCAACGACTTGTTGCGCAGCCCTGAAGCGGTGCAGCACTGGAGCGACTGTCTGGCGCCGCTGCTGTAACGGATATTGAAAGACGCTTGAACGCAACAAAGGCTGTTTGCAGGACAGGTACAACAACAAGAAAAACCGCTGTGGTGTGTCTTTAACCCTGCCAGGTTCAAACACAGACCGGCGCACGAGGCGTCAATGACGACCCTCGCCGCCGGATGCGCCCACTTACATTGGCTACAAGGAGAACTGCTTCATGGAGATTGAAGAATTCGGCTACAAACAGGAACTCAAGCGTGGCCTGAGCCTGCGCGACCTGGTGGTCTACGGGATGATTTTCATGATCCCCATCGCCCCGTTCGGGGTCTATGGCTACGTCAACCAGGAAGCCCCGGGCATGGTGCCCCTGGCCTACATCATCGGCATGGTGGCGATGGTCTTCACCGCCCTGAGCTACGGCGCCATGGCCCGCGCCTTCCCCATCGCCGGCTCGGTCTACTCCTACGCCCAGCGCGGCCTCAACCCCCACGTGGGCTTTCTCGCCGGCTGGCTGATGCTCCTGGACTACCTGCTGATCCCGCCGCTGCTCTACGTCTACGCGGCCATGGCCCTCAACCACCTGTACCCGGAAGTGCCCAAGGTCGGCTTTATCCTGGCGTTCCTGGTCAGCGCTACCTTCGTCAACCTGCGGGGTATCACCTTCACCGCGCGGATGAACATCCTGTTCCTGCTGGCACAACTGGTGGTCCTGGGGATCTTCCTGTTCTACGCCTGGAACGCTCTGCACGGTGGCACCGGCAACGGCCAATTGACCCTGGCGCCGCTGTACAGCCCGGAAAATTTCCACTTCGGCATGCTGATGCAGGGCGTATCGATTGCGGTGCTGTCGTTCCTGGGCTTTGACGCCATCTCGACCCTGGCCGAAGAGGTCAAGGGCGACCCGGGCCGCAGCGTCGGCCGCGCCGCCCTGATCACCCTGGTGGTGATGGGGGCGATCTTCGTGGTACAGACCTGGATCGCCACCGACCTGGCCGCCGGCATGGGCTTCAAGTCCGCCGACACCGCCTTCTATGAAATCGCCGAACTGGCCGCCGGCAGCTGGCTGGCGACCCTCACCGGGGTGGCCACGGCGCTGGCCTGGGGAGTGGCGGTGGCCATCACCTCGCAAGCCGCGGTATCGCGCCTGCTGTTCGGCATGGCCCGGGACGGCAAGCTGCCCAAGGTGCTGGCCAAGGTCCACCCGAAACACAACACCCCGCACATCAGCATCTACCTGGTGGCGGTGCTGTCGCTGCTGATCTGCTACCTGTTCATCAACTCGGTGGACACCCTGACCTCACTGGTCAACTTCGGCGCCCTGAGCGGCTTCATGCTGCTGCACATCACGGTGATCAATTTCTACTGGCGCCGGCAGAAATCCGGCCAGGTGGTGCGTCACCTGATCTGCCCGGTGATCGGCTTCGTGATCGTCAGCGCCATCATGTACAACATGGGCGTGGATGCGCAGAAACTCGGCGCCATCTGGATAGTCGCCGGGCTGGTCTACCTGTTCCTGCTGAACAAGCTGGGCAGCGGTGCCGCCCTGCCCGATCCGCTCAAACCCTAAGTGACTTCCCTGCGGCGCCGGATGGCGTCGCGCTTCCCCCCGAGGCAGCCGCCAAGAGCCGCCCGGGGACAGGCCGCCGGATGCCGTGGCCGTGGAACTGCGTGGTAACCGACAGTGATGTCTGGCCAATGTTCGCCCCCGGGGCGAGCGGCCCTTGATACAGGAGTGCACCCATGCTGGCCTTGCGTCCCGTGGCGTTATTCGATCTGCCCCAACTGCGGCGCCTGGCCCGCGAACGCCTGCTGGGCGTAACGTCCCTGGTGGATGACGAAACCTGCCTGCGGGAAAAGATCCTCGACTCCCTGGCGTCCTTCGCCAAGGCCGAGGCCAGCCAGGGCCCGGAGAACTACTTTCTGGTGCTTGAGGACCCTGCCAGCGGCCTGCTCCACGGCTGCTCCGACATTCTCGCCACGGCGGGCTTTGCCGCGCCGTTCTACAGCCTGCGCAACCGGCCCTTCATCAGCAGCTCCAGGGAGCTGAACATCGAGCACGGGGTGCCGACCCTGTCCCTGTGCCAGGACCTCAGCGAACAGACCCTGCTGCGCAGCTTCCATGTGGACCCGGCGTTGTCGGGCACGCCCCTGGCGCAGCTGACGTCCCGGGCGCGCCTGCTGTTCATGGCCGCTCACCCCCAGCGTTTTGCCGAGAGCACCATCAGCGAGATCGTCGGCTACAGCAACGCTGCCGGCGAATCGCCGTTCTGGGAGGCGGTGGGCCAGCACTTCTTCGACCTGCCCTACATCGAGGCCGAACGCCTGTGCGCCCTGCAGGGCCGGGGCTTTCTGGCCGAACTCATGCCCCAGTACCCGCTGTACATCCCGATGCTGCCGCAGTCGGCCCAGGACTGCATCGGACAGATTCACCCCTATGCGCGAGAAGCCTGCGACATCCTGGTCGACGAGGGTTTTGCGCCTACCCAGTATGTGGACCTGTTTGATGCCGGACCGACCCTGCAAGCCCGCAACAACCAGCTACGCTCGATCGTTCAGAGCCGGGTCGCGATCAGCTACCTCAGCCCCCAGAGCGGCCGCGGTCGCCACTGGTTGCTGAGCAATGACCGACTGCAAGGATTTCGCGCCATTGTCGCGCCCCTGGATGAAGCCCCGGGCGATGTGGTCGGGCTCGACCTGTCGATGCTCCAGGCCCTGCAACTGACACCGGGCGAACCGGTACGGGGAATCGCGTTATGAGTTGCCCGCTGTTGCTGCGCTGCCCGGGACCGCTGCAAGGAGTCCACCGATGATCGTCCGTCCGATCCGCGTTACCGATCTGCCGGGGGTGCTGGCCTTGCTGGAAGGCAGCTGTCGCGAGTTGAACAACCTCTCCACCGACCCCGAGCGCCTGGCCCATCGCTTGCGCTGGGCTCAGCGCACCTTCGCCAGCCAGGTGGAACGGGCCGATGCCGACTACCTGTTCGTGCTGGAGGACGACGACCAGCAAGTCATCGGCATTTGTGGCCTGAGCGGCGCCATCGGCCTGCGCGAGCCTTGCTACAACTACCGGGTCGGCATCACCCGTGGCAGAGCCCCGGGGCTGGGTATCGACAAGCAGGTTCCGACCCTGTTCCTGTGCAACGAGATGACCGGGCAATCCCAGCTGTGCTCGCTGTTTCTGCGGCGCGACCAGCGCCAGGGCTACACCGGCCGCCTGCTGTCCACTGCACGCTTGCTGTTCGTCGCCGAGCACCCGGCGCTGTTCGGCGACAAGCTGGTGGCCGAATTGCGTGGCCAGCTCGACAGCCAGGGCTGCTCACCGTTCTGGGACAGCCTGGGGCGACACTTCTTCAAGATGGACTTCCAGCAGGCCAATCGCCTGTCCAGCCATGGCAGCAAATCCTTCATCGCCGAACTGATGCCGCGCCAGCCGCTGTACACCTGCCTGCTCAGCCCACAGGCCCAGGCGGCCATCGGCCAGGCCCACCAGAGCACCGAGCAGGCGGTGAACATCCTGCGCGACGAAGGCTTCAGCCATCAGGGCTGCATCGATATCTTCGACGGCGGGCCGCTGATCGAGGCCGAAGTGGCGAAGATCCGCAGCGTGCGTGAAAGCCAGACCCTGCCCTTGCTGGTGGGCCGCCCGGACGAACAGGCGCCGGTGTGGCTGATTCACAACCGCCGCCTGGAAAGCTGCCGCATCACCGCCGCCCCTGGGCGCCTGGTTTCGGGCTGCCTGCTAGTGGACCGCCTAACCGCCAAACGCCTGCAACTGCAGCCAGGGGACTCGGTACGCGCCGTGCCACTGTTGGCCTGCCCGGCGCGGCCTCTGGGCCCGTCCGGAATCGCCCTCGCGCCTGGCGCCGCCCTGCCCCTGTAGCCACGAGATTGACGAACGCCGGGGCGAATGTTCATATGCCGCCCAGTTTCAGGTGCCTCATGCCGCCGTGCACGAGGTGAAACGGGAAACCGGTGCGCCCCTTCAGGGCCAGTCCGGTGCTGCCCCCGCAACGGTAAGCGAGTGCTGCATTCAACACGCCACTGTACCCAAGGTATGGGAAGGCGAATGCCGCCAGACTCGCAAGCCCGGAGACCGGCCTGGAACTTCTGTTTGGCAATCCTGCGGTGGGCGGGCATGGGCCGGTATGGTCGCGTGCCTGTGGCCGATACCTTCTCCTGCGTGCTTCCCGAAGACACTTTCGAGAAGACCAAGAATGACAACAACCTTCAACACTTACCCTGCCTGCGACTGGCGTGCACCGCGCCGCTCCCTGGGCGGCGCCCTGCTGGGCTGCCTGTTCAGCCCCCTGCTGCTGGCCGAGGACGGCGGCTTGCAACTGGAGCAGCAGTTCGTTTCCGCGCCTTCGGTGGAATCCACCACCGTGGCCGAGATGGCCAGGTACGGCAGCAAGGTGGAGATCATCGATCGCCAGCAGATCGAACGCGCCGGCCCCAGCAGCGACATCACCCGGGTCCTGCAGATGTACGTGCCCGGCCTCTACGTCGCGCCGAAAAACGGCCCCTTCGACTACGGCACCTATTCCCTGCTTGGGGGCCGCAACGACGACACCCTGATCCTGCTGGACGGCGTACGCCTGAACAACCGCCTGTACGGCGGCCTGTACCTGGACACCTTGCCGGCCAATGCCATCGAGCGCATCGAGGTGCTCAAGGGCGGCCAGAGCCTGCTGTTCGGTACCCAGGCGGTGTCCGGGGTGATCAACATCGTCACCCGCAGCCCCCAGACCCGCGACACCTCCGGCGAGGTCAACCTGGGCCTGGACAGCTTCATGGGCCAAAGCGGCGATGCCCGGGTGGAGCGCATCCTCAGCAACGGCTTGGGCGACCTGGGCCTGCTGGCCTATGTCAGCCACAACGTCTCCGATGGTTACCAGCCCTATCGCAACAGCGCCTACAGCGCCAGCACCCGGGACAAGAAACGCGCCTATGAAGTGACCACCTTCGGCGCCAAGGCGATCCAGGGCTTCGCCGACGATTCGCGCCTGGAACTGTTCTACCAGTACAGCGATGCCAACCTGGATTTCGCCCGCCCGGTGAACAACAAGAAAACCACCAACGACCGCGTCCAGCAGATCGCCACCGCGACCTTCGAGCAGCGCCTGAGCGAGCGCTTCAGCTACTTCATCAAGGGCCATGTCAACGACTGGGACACGCGCTACACCAAGATCGACAGCCTCAAAGACGGCAGTCTGGTGACCAGGAACCGTAACGACTACTGGGGCTTCACCGACTGGGGCCTGCAGGCCGAAGGCAAGGCCGAGCTGGACGGCGGCCATGTGCTGGTGTTCGGCACCGACAACCAGTGGTTCAAGGGCCAGGACGATGTGCTCAAGATCGACAATAACCAGGCCCAGGCCAATGCCCTGTACACCCAGTTGCGGCCGGTGTTCGCGGCCCTGCCCGACTGGCATCCGAGCCTGGGCATCCGCCACGAGAAGATGAGCGGCGGCGAGAGCGCCACCGTGGGCATGCTCACCTCCCTGTACGACCTCAATGCCCATTGGCAGCTGCGCGGCCAGTACGGCAGCGCCTTCAAGCTGCCCAACGCCGAGCAGCTGTTCGTCAACGAGGACTACGAACAAGGCAACCGCAACCTCAAGCCGGAAAAGAGCCTGAATGCTGAACTCGGCCTGGACTACAAGGGCAGCCTGCTGGCCGGCGAGTTCAACGCCAGCGTCACCGCCTTCCAGCGCAAGATCGACGACCTGATCGCCCTCGATGGCATCCACTGGGTCAATGGCGAGGGGCGGATCAAGGTGCGCGGCATGGAGGTCGACGGCCGCTGGCAGTTCAGCCCGCGATGGAACCTCTCGGCGGACCTGACCCGCAATCTGCTGGAGTCGCGCAACGGCGTGACCCTGAGCAATATCCCCGGCTTCTTCGCCCGCTCGCGACTGGGCTACGAGTCCGAGGATCGTCAGTGGGGAGTGGGTGGTGCACTCCGCTACATCGGCCAGATCGACAGCGCGAAGAAGGTCGACTACGGCCACTACTCGGTGGTCGACGCCGATGCCTATCGCTACCTCGACAGGGCCCAGCAACATCGCCTGAGCCTGCTGGTGGAGAACCTGTTCGACCGCGACTACACCACCAGCATGACCAGCAGCTCGCCGGCGGTGGACAACCTCGGCCGCCCCTTCACTACCGAAGTACGCTACACCTACCGCTTCTGAGGCCCATCGACATGCACAAGGACTATCAACGGGTGCTGTTCGTCGGCCCCGGCCTGCACGGCGGCGCCCTGGGCGAGGCCTTTGGCCGGGAGCTGAAGGCGCTGCGCAGCGATGACGCCGGCACCCGGGTGATCGACACCCTGGACGGCTTCGACAGCCTCTGGGCCGCCCTGGAGGAACCCTTGCCCGAGGACGGCGCGGCGCTGCTGGTGGTGGACCTGGAGCCCAGTTCCGACAGCGCCTACCTGGACTGGCTGCGCGATGAACTGGGACGCCTGGCCCGGGCCCACCCCCAGGCGCCGCAGCTGTGGATCACCGCCCAGGCCCTGGGCCGTCGCGGGCTGGATGCGGCGCTGGCCTGTGCCAGCATCGCCCAGCGCGAACGGCACCTGCCCTGCGATCAGGTCAATGCCGTGGCCAGCGACCCGGACTGGTCCCGGGTGCCGCCCCATGCCCGGCAGGTGTTCCTGTGCACCGGCCCGCGCTGCGTGCGCCGCGGTGCCCTGGCGCTGTGGAAGACCCTGCGCCGTGAACTGCTGCGCCTTGAGCACATGGAAACCCCCGGCGGCGTGCTGCTGACTCGCACCGCCTGCCAGTTCCCCTGCAACCTGGGGCCGGTGCTGACCGTGCACCCCGATGGCTGCTGGTACCGGGTCAGCGACGACAGCCAGGTCGTGCGCCTGGTGCAAGGGCATCTGCTGGCAGGTGAGCCGGTGCAGGATCTGCTGATCCCCTCGCCTTATGCGGGGGTGGCGGATGCCTAGGAAAATCCTCGGCCTGCTGCTATGGCTGGCGACCGGCCCGGCCCTGGCGGCCAGCTATTACAATTGCGGCAAGACCTGGACTGTCGAGGACGCCCCCCGGCGCATCGTTGCCCTCAACCAGCACAGCGCCGACCTGTTGCTGGCCCTGGGCGCCGGGCCATCGATGATCGGCGTCGCCTACCTGGACGACGACAGTCGGGCCCAGGCTCAGGGGCAGTACCACGGCGTGCCGGTGATCGCCCGGCAATACCCGTCGGCGGAGGTGCTCTACAGCCTGAAGCCCGACCTGGTGGTGGGCGGCTTCGCTTCGGCGTTTCCCGACAACTTCAGCTCCCGGGAGCGCCTGGGGGCCATCGGCGTCGGCAGCTACCTGCTGGAGTCGGCCTGCGCCGGGCATGATGAGGACTACTTCGGGCATATACGCCGCGACCTGCAGACCCTGGGCCGGCTGTTGCATCAGCCAGCCCGGGCCGAGCAACTGATCGCGGCCATGGACGCCGACCTTGCCGCGGCAGCAGCCTTGTATCGGGGCCGCGACACGCCGGCGGTGTTCTACCTGGACAGCGAGGTCAACGGCCTCGCCAGCCAGGGCCAGCGTGGGTTTGTCGGGGTATTGCTGCAGGCCGCCGGGGCCCGCAACAGCTTCGCCGCCATCGACCGCCCGCGCCTGACGGTAGACAGCGAAACCCTGCTGAACAACGACCCGGACGTGCTGCTCCTGGCGGACGCCCTGTGGTCACCGGCCACGCGCAAACGCCAGCTGCTGCAGCGTGACCCGGTGCTGTCGCGGCTGCGGGCGGTGCGCGAGGAGCGGCTGCTCGACATCCCCTTCACCCAACTGGTACCGGGCATCGCCAGCGGCCGCACCGCGCTGGAACTGGCCCGGCGCCTGCACCCCGCCCCGTAGGAGCCGGCTTGCCGGCGAATGGAACACCGCCAACCTCGCGGCGTCCCTCCCGACGCTTTCGCGGGCAAGCCCGCTCCTACCAACCACAGCCTCTGTAGAAGCCGGCTTGCCGGCGAAGGGAGCACCACCATCCCCGGGGCGTACCCCCGGTGCTATCGCGGGCAAGCCCGACAAGAGGCAGGTATTACAGGGGATTCAACACCCTGCGCGAAGGCAGTTCCGGCGGATGGCAGGTGACGTTGTTGCGACCGCAGGTCTTAGCGGCATACAAGGCCTGGTCGGCATCGTTCAACCAACCCATGGCGTCCTCGTGCATGGAGCTGAACGCCGCCAGGCCAATGCTCAAGCTCACCTGCAACGTCGGACTCTGTTCGTAACCCAGGGCCGCGAAACGCCCGCGCAGGGCTTCCATCAGGTCGGCGGCATGTTCCAGCGGCACGTCCGGCAGGATCACGCAGAACTCGTCGCCACCATAACGCCCGGCCTGATCACTGACTCGCAGGTTCTGCTTGAGGATCTTGCTCAACTGGCGCAGCACCACATCCCCGGCCACATGGCCGTAGGTGTCGTTGATGGCCTTGAAGTGATCGATGTCGATCAGGGCGATGGCGCCGCCATGGGTCTGGCGCTGGCAACGCTGGAACTCGATCTCCAGCTGGTCCTTCCAGGCGCCGTGGTTGAGCAGCCCGGTCAGGCTGTCGGTACGACTCAGGGCCAGCAGCTCGCGCTTGTGCCGACCCAGGGTCACTGCCTGCTGGTAGCAGATGTAGCCCAGCGCCATCGGGTACAGGGTCAGCATCGGCAGGCAGGCATACAACTGCTCCGGCGTGGTCAGGGCAATGAACGACGGCCCGAACACCCACAGGCCGATGCCGATGCCCAGGACCTGGGCCCCACAACCGGCCAGAAAGAAACGCACCCCGCCCAGGGCGATATTGTTCATCGCCATCATGCCCAGGGTGGTGGCCAGCGGCAGCGGATTGAAATGCATGGCCGCGACCCAGAACCCGCCCAGCAGCGAATCCATCAGCAGGTTGCGGTACTCGGCACGAAACGGCACCCGGGACAATCGGGCCCACTGATAGGCCAGGTGCGGCCAGGCGAAGGCGTTGAACAGCATGAAGCCCCAGACCCAGGGCGCCGGTTGCAGCGGCGACATGCCCGTGGCGACGCAGAAAAAGCCCAGGGCCAGGCCCAGGGTACGCGAGGTGTAAAGCCTCCTGGCCAGTGACAGTCCCTTCCCTCTGGTGTACTGCGCAGGGGCCAAGTCGCCTCCGTCCAGCGATGGAAAAGGTGGATCGAGTGGGTACCCATCAACCGGTGAAAGTCTATCAGCATGGGTTCAAAGCGCCATCAGTGTACACCCCCTACCCGTGCCCGGTCGGGCCCGCACGGCGGGAATCTGCGGCGCTCAACCTCCAGCCTTCCACCAGCCGGAGCGGGGTCGCGCGCCATGCATTCATTTGCAGAATGAAGTTCAGAGGAAACTTCGTTTGTCAGCCCCCGCAGCCCCCAGCAGAATCAAGGCCGCCCCGCCCTTTTCATGCCTCGATCCACTGTCACGGGAACCCTGTCCATGAGCAACCAGCACTTCGTCAGTCCTGATCTGATCCGCCAGGGATTTTCCCGGGCGATGTCGGATATGTACCGTGAGGAGGTGCCCCTCTACGGCGCCTTGATGGAGCTGGTGGCGCAGGTCAATGCCCAGGTCCTGGAACAGCAGCCGGCCATTGCCCGGCACTTGCAGCACAGCGGCGAACTGCAGCGCCTGGACCTGGAGCGCCACGGCGCCATCCGTGTCGGCAGCGCCGCCGAGCTGGCAACCCTGGCCCGGCTGTTCGCGGTGATGGGCATGCAGCCGGTGGGCTACTACGACCTGACCCCCGCCGGGGTGCCGGTGCACTCCACGGCCTTTCGCGCGGTGCATGAAGAGGCCCTGCACGTCAGCCCGTTCCGGGTCTTCACCTCGTTGCTGCGCCTGGAACTGATCGACAACCTCGAACTGCGGCGCTTTGCCGAACAGGTGCTGGCCCGGCGTTCGATCTTCACCCCCAAAGTGCTGGAACTGATCGAACAGGCCCACGCCCAGGGTGGCCTGGATGACCGCGATGCCCAACGCTTCATTCAGGAAGCCCTGGAGACCTTCCGCTGGCACCACCACGCCACAGTGACCGCCGCCCAGTACGCCAGCCTCAGCGCCCAGCACCGGTTGATCGCCGATGTGGTGGCGTTCAAGGGCCCGCACATCAATCACCTGACCCCGCGGACCCTGGATATCGATGAAGTGCAACGGCTGATGCCCGAGCACGGCATCACCCCCAAGGCGGTGATCGAGGGTCCGCCCCGCCGGGCGTGCCCGATCCTGCTGCGCCAGACCAGCTTCAAGGCCCTGGAGGAAAGCGTGGCCTTCACCGACCAGGACCTGCGCCAGGGCAGCCACAGCGCCCGCTTCGGCGAGATCGAGCAACGCGGCGCGGCACTGACGCCCAAGGGCCGGGCCCTCTACGACCGCCTGCTGAACGCGGCCCGCGACGCCCTGGGAGACTTCCCCAGCGAGAGCAACGCCCAGCGCTACAACCAGCTGATGCAGGCGCACTTCGACGAGTTCCCCGACAACCACGACGCCATGCGTGAACAGGGCCTGGCCTATTTCCGCTACTTCGTCAGCGACGCCGGACTGGCGGCGCGCAACCAGCCCCAGCGGCCCACCACCTTGTCAGCGCTGCTGGCGGCCGGGCACCTGCGGGCCGAACCCCTGGTGTATGAGGACTTCCTGCCAGTGAGCGCCGCCGGGATCTTCCAGTCCAACCTGGGGGACGACAGCCAGAGCCACTACGCCGCACACTCCAACCGCCAGGCCTTCGAAACGGCCCTGGGCCGCGCCACCCTGGATGAGTTGCAGCTCTACGCCCAGACCCAGCAGCGCTCCCTGGAGCAATGCGCCGCCAGCCTGGGCCTGCCTGCGCTCTGAGCCCTGTCCGGCATCGGCCTTGCGGGTCGATGCCGTCTCCCCTGCCGTCGTTTCCCCCCATGGTCATGGCCTGGCCGGAGCGCTATTCTGCCGTCACTTGCGCCCGAACCCGCGGCGCGCCACCACCAAGGATGGACACGGCGACATGAGATTCGCGACCGCCCTGCTTTTATGCTGTGCCCTCGGCGCAGCGCTGAGCACCCACGCAGCAGAAACCGTCAACGACATCACCCAGCTCAACCCCATCGTGGTGGACCAGGTGGCCCGCCCCACCACCCTGGAGCAGATCGTCAAACTGGTGGCCGAACACCCTGGCCCCATCGCCATTGGCGGCGGCCGCTACAGCATGGGCGGCCAGACCGCCACCGAGCATGCCTTGCAGATCGATATGCGCGGCTTCGACCGGGTGCTCGGCTTCTCCCGGGAGCACAAGGAAATCACCGTGCAGCCCGGTATCACCTGGCGCGCCCTGCAGAGTTTCATCGACCCCTACGATCTGTCCGTGAGCATCATGCAGAGCTACGCCAATTTCACCGTCGGCGGCGCCCTGAGCGTCAACGCCCATGGCCGCTACGTCGGCTATGGACCGCTGGTGACCTCGGTGAAATCCATCAAGCTGGTGCTGGCCGACGGCCAGGTGGTCGAGGCCAGCCCCCACAGCAACGCCGAACTGTTCTACGGCGCCATCGGCGGCTACGGCGGCCTCGGGGTGATAGTCGAAGCCACCTTGCGCCTGAGCGACAACGTGCGCCTGCTGCGCAGCTTCGAAGAAATGCCCCTGAGCGACTACCGCCCCTACTTCCTCGCCCAGGTCGAGCACAACCCCAAGGTCATTCTGCATAACGCCGTGCTCTACCCCGACCAGTACCAGACCCTGCGCGCGGTTTCCTACAGCCAGACCGACCTGCCGGTAACGGTCAAGGAACGCCTCACGCCCCTGGACCAGAACTACTGGAAAGAACAGAAAGCCCTGAAAGTGGTGAGCCAATGGCCCGGGGGCAAGACCCTGCGCCAAGAGGTGATCGACCCCCTGGTGCTGAAGAAGCCCCAAGTGTCCTGGCGCAACCACGAAGCCAGCCTCGACGTGCGTGAACTGGAACCCGGCTCCCGGGCCAAGCGCACCTACGTGCTGCAGGAATACTTCGTACCCCCCGACCAGCTGGAAAGCTTCGTCGCTGAAATGGGCGCGACCCTGCGGGCGCACAAGGTCAATGTGATCAACCTGTCGATCCGCCACGCCAAGGCCGACCCCGGCACCCTGTTGGCCTGGGCCAAGACCGAGGTCTTCGCCCTGGTGCTGTACTACCAGCAGAGCACCGCGCAGGCCGAGCGCAATGAGGTCGGCGAATGGACCCGCGCCCTGGTGGACAGCGCCATCAAGCGCGGCGGCAGCTACTACTTGCCCTATCAGATCCACGCCACCGCGCAGCAGTTTCGGGCGGCCTATCCGCGGGCGGGGGAGTTTCTGGCGCTGAAGGCGCGGGTCGATCCGCACAACAAGTTTCGCAACAAGCTATGGGATGCCTACGGCAGCGACACCCGCAACCAATAGGTCGCACTCCGGGGCTCAACGGGCCCCGGACTTGTCGTCGGCCAGCACCTTGCGTTGCTGCAGGTAAATCACCCCGTCGCCGTCAAAGGCGATCACATCGTCAGCGCTGAACGGAGCACCGCCGCCGTGCTCATGCCGCAGCCAGCCCTCGGACCACAGGTCGCCGCTTTCATAACGCATCTGGACGAAGTAGTAAGGCGCTTCGCTGCGGGTGACTTCAACGTAGTACCCACCATCGACACCGCCCTGCCACCGGGCTAGGGGATGTTCCGGCAATGTGTGCACGGCTTCTTTGAAAGGGCTCGTCCAGGCAATCCCGAGGGCAACCAGTATCAGCGTCAGTGCGCCGATCGACATGAGAAAACGCTTCAACCAGATCAATCCAGGATCTCCACTACCATCCACCTCCGCGAGCGGTCCCGCGGAGCAGTCGGCCATTTTGTTGAAGGCCCCGCGACTGCGCAATGAAAAACCGTGGGCACTTGCCAGACGCCGGCAGAGCCTTCAGCCTTGCCCGGCGCGGCAACCGCGCAAACAGCTTGGCGCCACTCTCATTCACTGCCTATCGGGAAACCCTGGCATGCGTATCACCCTGACGGATATCCACCTCACTGCAGCGCAAGACCTCTGCGTCGGCTTCTCCAGTGCCTTCGGCAACGGCCGCGGCCACTGGTTGGGGCCCCGGCCGCAGGTCGGGCAAGACTATGAAGTGGAACTGAGCCTGGAAGACGAATTCAGCTGGAATGACAACCTGGAGCCCTGTACCCACGGCCCGGCCCGCCTGCACTGGGACCAGGGGGCCTTGCAAGTCAGCGGGCACCTGGTTCGGGTCGAGGAAGAGGGTGTCGCGGCTCTGGCAATAGGCCAATCGATCGTCCTTCTGTCCCTTCTGGGCGGCCCCGAGTGCACACCCCAGTGGGTCAGCCTCCGCGCCCGCCAGGTCAGCCTGCAGCCCATTGCCCTTTGAGCGCCCACGACGAACCACGGCGCAGCACAGCAAACCTGCCGGGGAGTGTTTGAATGGGAGGCCGAGCGCCTTTCAAGGGCTCGAAAAACGCAGGACGCGACAGTCACAAAACGCAGTGCTCGCAGGATACGGCAGTCGCAGTACAGGACTCAGGGAGGGTGTTCGCCCAGTGCTCTGGCCTTGGCAATCCATGCACCGGTAAAGAGCCCTTGCACCGGGCGAACGATTGGCATTCTAGTGCAACTGAGGGGGAAAGTCCGTGAGCAGATTCTGAATAAAACTGGACACCAGCATTATCCGCAACTCCCGGAGCAATACGCCCCCCAGCCCTGCCGCATCAGCCCTCGTTGGCGGTGGTGACCTGCAGGATATCGGTGTAGGTCACCAGTACGCTCTGACCGACCTTGAGGTCCTTGAGGCGCTGCTGGACTTCGGGTTTCTCCACGCTCACTACTTTCTTGTTGCCCGCCGGGCCTTCGAAGGTCAGCTGGTTCTTCTTCAGATCGATGTCGGTGATCTTCAGTTGCACCTGCACCTGGCGATACGCCGCGCCGCCCGGGTGGGGATTGTCCGCCGTGGCGCGCACCACACCGGTGGATTCGGCAGCCTCCGGCTTGCCTTTGTGCACATCGGTATCCAGCACCGCCACCACCGAGTGGGTCACGGTGACCTTGACCTGATCGCCGCTCTTCAAATGCCCCAGGTCCTTGGCCTGGTCACTGAGTTGCACATGCACCGGCTTGCCACCGGCGCCCTCCAGCACCACCTGATGCTTGGCGGCATCCACCGAGATGACCTTGGTCACCAGTTGGTCGGCTTCAATGGCGCCCGACAGCGGGATATCCGCAGCGTGGGCGCTGAGGCTGGCAGCACCGAGCACAGTGGCCAGGGCGATGGCGCGGGTCAGGGTATTGAGGGTTTTCATGGTTCGACCTTCCTTAGTGGTTGAAAAAACCTGTCCGTGGGTTCAGACCAGGCCCCTGAGCATAGACGCCTTGACGGCTTTCACCGGGAAGAACGCCCTCCCCCTCAATACCCGGTCATCTCCAGGTAACCGCTGCCGCTGTGACTGCCGCTCAAGTGCACAGGCCCCTCCCAGTAAGGAATGCTCAGGTTCATCCAGGCCTGGGGATTGAGCGCTCGGGTGTTGATGTCCAGCCCCTTGTCGGGGATCTGCAAGTGCCAGGACGTAGGCAGGCGACGCCCCAGTACCTGGGAATAGTCCACCGGGGTCATGCGGATCTGCTCGCGCCCCAGGCTCTGGGTATGGCCATCGGCGCTGATCCAGGTGCCGGTGATGTAAGGCGCGCGATTGTTTTCCCGCACCTGGAACAGCATCAAGCGTTCACCGTTGTCCAGGTGCAGGGAGAACCAGTCCCAGCCGGTCTGGTCGGCGGCCAGGGGCTGGCTGCTCCACTCCCGATCGAGCCACGCCGGGCCGCTGACCTCATAGTGTTGGCCGTCGATCTGCAACTGCCCCGACGCCTGGAAGAACGGCTGGCTGTAGTAATAGGACGCCTGGCCCTGGTCCGACTTGCGGCTGTAGCCGCCCGCGCCCTGCAGCACCAGAGGCTGGCTGCTGGACAGGTGCAACCGATAGGCGAACCCCGGCCCGCTGGCCTGCACCTGCATCTGTGCCAGGGGATTGTCCCCGGCGGACAGGCTGGTGAAACGCCAGTCATCGATCCAGGCCTGGAACGGCTGCGCCGTGACCCCGGCCTGCCCCACCCCGCCCCGGGCAAAACGCTCGGCGGCATGGTGACTGTTGGCCGAAGTGGCCGCCGCGTGCCCCAGCCAGACCAGCGGTGCGCCCCAGCCCGGCTGCTCGGGCGCGGCGCGCAAGGCGCTGCGAAACAGCGTCCATTGCACGCCGAAATGCCGGCCTTGGGCGTCCTTCAGGTCGGCGGTCAGGTACCACCACTCGATGCGAAAACCGTCGTGGGGGCCATGATCGGCAGGAAAGCTGAACCTGCGCCCCGGCAGCACCGGGGTAAAGGCCGAGGCCTCATTGCCCAGCCCGGCGAAACCCTGGGGCGCCGCGGCGTCCTGGTCGCAGCCGGCCAGCGCCAGGGCCAGAAGCAGCAGCGACAGCCACCGGCAATCAATCTTCATGGGCAAAGGTCCTCAGCAAATCCGCCGGTTGTGCACGGTACAGCTTGAACAGCGGCCAGGCCGAGGCCGCCAGAGTGGCCAGCATGGCCAAGCCCAGCAGTTGCAGGAGCTGCCATGGAAACACCCGCAACGGCAGGCTCCAGCCAAAGGCCTGGACATTGATCACGCTGTTCAGGCACCCGGCCAGGACAATCCCCAGGGGCAACGCCAGCATCAGGGTGAGCACCGCCAACAGCCAGGTCTGCCCGAGGTTCAGCAGCATCAACTGGCGCCGGCCCACCCCCAGGGCCCAGAGTGGCGCCAACTGCCCCAGGCGGCTCTGGCTCTGGGTCAGCAAGCTGATGAACAGCGCCACGCCGGACACCCCCAGGGTCAGGCTATTGAGCGCCGCCGTGGCGGCGAAGGTGCGCTCGAAGACCTGCAGTGACCAGCCCTTGAGCCGGGCCTGATCGATGATCCGGCTGTCGTCCAGGTGAAACTGCTGTTGCAGCGCGCCGATCAGCGGCGCAACCGCACCCGGTTCCAGGCGCAGGTTGAAACGGCTCGGCGCCAGCTGCGGCCAATGCTCCAGCAGGTGCTGCGCATTCACCAGCAAGTGCCCCTTGGGATTGCCGTAGTCGGCATAGATCCCCACCACCTGGGGCGCCCAATGCCCGGCAGGCACCGCCAGTTCCAGGCGATCCCCCAGGCGGACCTTGAGTCGCCGGGCCAACTGCTCGCTGAGCATCAGGCTGTCGTGCGCCGCCAACTGCGCCCAGGGATCGGGCCCCAGGGCCTCCAGCAATGGCCAATGCTGGCGATAGCTCGGATGGTCGATCACCCCGTACAGGTCCGCCGGCCAGCCCTGAACCTGCAACGCCACCTGCCAGCTGGGCAGCACCGCCGCTACCTGGGGCTGACGCGGCAGCCAGTCCAGCAATTGCCGAGCCTGTTCGGGACTTTGCGGGTTGACGTAAAGCTCGGCGCTCAAGCGCTGCTCCAGCCAGTCGTTGAAGGTCTGGCGAAAACCGGCGGTCATGCTGCCGGCGCCGATGTTCGCCGCCAGGGCCAGGAGCAAGGCCATCAGGGCCAGGCTCAGGGCGGGCAACTGCTGCCGGCAATCGGCGAGAAACCACTGCCCCAGCACCCCGCGACTGCGCCCCAGCAAACGGCCCAGCACGGCATTGAGCAGCACCGGCAAGCCCAGGGCCGCCGCCAGCAGCAAAGCCGCCATCAGCACGAAACCGCTGGCCAGACTGTCACCCCAACGCCACGCCGCCAGGGCGACGAACAACGCCAGAGAGGCAATCCAGCCCTGGCGCCGCAACCAGCGGGCATGGGCCTGATGCCAGGCCTGGGGGTTGGCCAGGGCCAGCAACGGCAGGCGCGCCGCCCGTAACAGACTGGCGCCACCGGCCAGCAAGGCCCCCAGCAGACTGAGGCCGATGCCGCTGAACCACCACCAGGGACTCAGGCTCAACTGCCCCGGCACTTGCGCGCCGTACAAGCCCCGCAGGCTGGCGGCCACGTCCGGCAGCAACAGCCCGGCCAGCAGGTAGCCGCTGACCACACCAGCCACACCGCCCAACAGCGCCAACCCTCCCAGCTCTACGCTCAGGCAGCCGATCAGCAGCCG
This sequence comes from Pseudomonas sp. JDS08PS003, assembly GCF_045013505.1. Taxonomy (NCBI): domain Bacteria; kingdom Pseudomonadati; phylum Pseudomonadota; class Gammaproteobacteria; order Pseudomonadales; family Pseudomonadaceae; genus Pseudomonas; species Pseudomonas sp. JDS08PS003. The sequence goes on along the minus strand of NZ_CP120724.1, from coordinate 2,658,846 downwards.
TGCACTGATCCCGCAGGCACGCAGGGTGCGCAGCAAACCGCGCCGCTGCTCCAGGGCCAGGCCGATGGCGGCATGCACGATAAACAGCCCCACCACAAAGGAGAGAAATCCCAGGGCATCCAGGTTCAGGTGAAAGCTTTCGGTCAGGCGCGCCAGGTCGCTCTGTGCTTCGCCCTGACGCAGCACCAGTTGCCCCGCCAGTGCCCTCGGCAGTGGCGGCGCCTGGGCGGCAAAGTCCTTGGGCAGCAGCAAGCGGCTCAATTGCCCGGGCTGGCCCAGCACCTGCTGGGCAAAGCCGATGTCCATCAACAGCAGCCCCGGGGCCATGTCCGCCCGCACCCGCAGCGGCGGCAAACGCTGGCCATCCAGTACCTGGGGTTGCCCGCCCTCTTGGACGCCCAGGCTGGCCAGAGTCTGCGGCGCCAGCCAGGTGGTGCCCGGCGCACTGAAGAACTCGACCATCTGTTGCAGCCCCAGGACCTGCCCGGCCACCGCGGAGCTGGCGGGCAGCGATAACGGCTCGATGCCCATCACTTGCAGGGGCTGGTCCGGGTGATCCTTGAGCAGCACCCGCCCCTGGAGCACCGGCGACACCGGCCAGCCGGCACGGCGCAGGTCGACGAACCACTGCTGGGAAAAACTCGCGTCATTGGCGCTGCTCAGGCTGGCCTGGGGCTCGCCGCCGATCAACTGGCTGGCCCGGGCATAGCTGTCCCGGGCCTGACTGTTGAGGGCCAGGACCCCGGTCAACAGGCTGGTGGCCAGCCAGAGTCCGGTGAGCACACTGAAAAACTGCACCGGATGCTGACGCCAGTGGCTCAGCAGCGCCTGCATCGCTGTGGCAAAGACCCGCATCTCAACCCCCGACCGGGTCGGCCAGACGACCGCGTTGCAGCACCACCGTCTGTTGCAAGCGGCTGGCCACCCGCTGGCTATGGGTGACCATCAACAAGCTGGTGGGGCTGTCGGCCAGGAGTTCCAGTAACAGCTGCAACACCTCGTCGCTGGTGGCCTCGTCGAGGCTGCCGGTGGGCTCATCCGCCAACAGCAGCCCGGGCTTGGAGGCCAGGGCCCGACCCAGGGCGACCCGCTGCTGCTGACCGCCGGAGAGCTGCTCGGGGTAACGCCGCAGCAAGTCTCCCAAGCCCAGGCGCTCCACCAACTGCGCCTGCCACAGGGAATCGAAACGTCCGGCCAGGCGCGCCTGGAAGCTCAGGTTGTCCTCGACCCGCAGGCTGCTGATCAGGTTGAACTGCTGGAACACCAGGCCCACTTCAGTACGGCGCCAGTGGGCCAGCTGGTGTTCGTTCATCTGCTCCAGGCAGTGCTCGCCAATGCGGATGCTGCCGCGATCGACCTTGTCCAGCCCCGCCACCAGATGCAGCAGGGTGCTCTTGCCGCTGCCCGACTCGCCCATCAGCGCCAGGCTGCTGCCCTGCCCCAGGTGCAAATCGACACCCTGCAGCACCGCCAGCGGCCCCTGGGGCGTGGCGTAGCTCTTGAACACTCCTTGTACTTCAAGCATGGGCTGACTCGTCCGACCTGAGAGGGGAGCCAAGGATAACCCGTGTCGCCCCCGGACTTGCGCAAACCTTCACCGCCCACAGGCCGTCAGGAGCTCTGCGACCGATGGACGACTACTGGCCCCTATCGTCCAGCCGCCACGAAATATAGTATTGCGCCCCTTTTCTTCATCGCAGGAAGCACCCATGACCTACACCAGGGCCCAATTGCAGTACCGGCTGTACATCGCCGCAGGCGCACTGTTGTTTGCCGGTGCCTTGATCTCGACCTTTTTCTCGACCCTGAAAATGCTCTATTGGCGCCTGGACAGCTACACCGCCATGGCCTCGACCATCAATCGCCCGATCAAATACTTCGTGTACCAGGTCAATGCCAATACCCAGCCGCTGAACTGGTTCTGGGACAACAGCCCGACCCCCAGCTTCATCGACCTGAGCTACTCCTCCCACTGGAAGTTCCTGGTGATCTACCTGCTGATCTTCGTCGGCGCGGCGCTGTTCGCCACGGGCCGGGGGATGATCCGCAAGGTCGAAGAGGTCGAGCCGCTGATCGAAGCCCAGCTCAACGCCCCGGTCGAGGAAGGCGTGCCCCCCAAGACCCTGCAACAGCTGGAGGATTCGACCCTGGTGGGCAAGGCGCCATCGTTCTTCAGCCAGACCCGCCTGCTGGTGGTCTGGCCCCTGGGCTGTGCGGCGGTCTACCTGGGCCTACTGTGGATGCTGGGCATCATCTGAGCCCGGCGCCGACTGATCGAGCAGCGCCTCGGCCACCGGGTACTTGACCACCACCCGGTTGCGATACAGGCACTCCTGACGCAACAGCACAGCGTCCTGCCCCTTGGTGCGGATGTCGCGCCAGATCTGGTTCTCCCGGTACACCCGGGCACCCTCACGAACAAAGCGATGGGCCCGCTGGTAAACGTGATAGCGATGCTCGCGCGGCTGCTCGCAGAGCAGCTCGCCTTCCAGCTGTTGCGCGCCGACCTGCAGCTTGAGCTGCAAGGTCTGGGGCCCGGGGTTGTACAGCACCAGATCAATGTAGTTGTAGAAGATCGCCGCCCCGGAACCGAAGGGCAGCACCCGACCCTCGTCGGGGAACGGGTCGAAGCTGTGGTTGGCCCGTTCCACCACCTCAAGCGGCGAGTGAATCGCCATCCAGTGGATCAGGTTGCTCAACTGGCAGATGCCACCACCGATGCCGCTGCGCGCCTCGCCGAACGACAACTCCATGCCCTCGACAAAACCGCGCTCGCGACTGGGCCGGCCCACCAGTTTGCAGAAAGAAAAATACTCCCCAGGGGCGATGCGCACGCCATCGATGCAGGCCACCGCCAGCCTGAGGTTGATCACCTTGTTGTGCTGCAGCGCCAGGTCGGAGTCGCCCAGGGTGCGAATCAGTTTCGAGGTGTGCTTGATCAGGCGATGGGGCAAGCGCGGGCTGTCGGCCTCGGGCCGGGCATAACGGCGCCCGGAAAAGCGCCAGGCCAGGTGACGCATCAGGCGCTTCTGACGTACTCGCATCCAGTACAGCAGCGGGTGGTACGAGGACAAGGGTTTCATCGATGGCTAAACGGCGGCCCGGCGCGACGGCGCAGGAACCGGCTTCGTCCTTGAAAAAAAGAGCGGCATCTTAGCGGCAAGCCTGAACCCATACTAGAAGCCCCGCACTCGAGTGCCACGTTCTAGAGATCCGGCCCTAGCCCAGCAACTGACTGAGCACGGCCCGCAGCTTGCCCGGCTTCACCGGCTTGTTGAGCAACGGCGCCCCCAGCTGCTGCAAGGCCCGGCGACACGGGTCGCTGCGGTCGGCGGTGATGATCACCGCCGGCAGTGGCTGCTGGAAGTGCTCACGCAGCTGCTGCACCACCTCGCAGCCGGTCACCCCGTGATCGAGGTGAAAATCCGCCAGGATCAGTTCCGGCGCCCGCCCCTGGAGCACCGCCAGGGCCGCCGCCTGATCGGTGGCGGTAAGCACTTCGCAACCCCACTGCCCGAGCAGCGCGGCCATGCTCTCGAGGATGCTCAGCTCGTTGTCCAGCACCAGCAAACGCCGGCCCGGCAGCGGGTTGCCGGTGCCCGGCTGCGGTGCCTGCAAGCTGATGGGCAATGGCACCCGTTCCGCCAGGGGCACCTCGATGCTGAACCGTGAGCCCCGTCCTGGCCGAGACTGCACCTGCACCCGATAGCCGAGGATCTTGGCGATACGCTCGACGATGGCCAACCCCAGACCAACCCCTTTGCGGTCGGCGGCGCGGCCCACATCCAGCTGATTGAACTCCAGGAAGATCGACTCCAGGCGGTCGGCGGCAATGCCGCGCCCGGTGTCCCACACCTCCAGCCGCAGCTGATCGCCGCGACGGCGCGCCGCCAACAGGATGCTGCCGCGTTCGGTGTAACGGCAGGCATTACTGAGAAAATTGCGCAGAATCCGGGTCATCAGCCGCAGGTCGGTGAACAGGGCGAAATCACCGAACCGTACTCGCAGATCCAGGCCCGCGGCCTCGGCCACCGACTGGAACTCCGACACCAGCGGCGCGAGCATTTCATCCAGGCGATAAGCCGCCAGGTCCGGCTTGACCGCCGCCTGATCGAGCTTGGAGATGTCCAGCAGATCGGTGAGCAGGTCCTCGGCACCCTCCAGGGCCTGGTGGGTGCGTTCCACCAGCAGTTGCTCGGCGGCCGGCAGGCGCCGCTCGCGCAAGGTGGAGATCAACAGGCGCGCGGCATTCAGGGGTTGCAGCAGGTCGTGGCTGGCGGCGGCCAGGTACTTGTCCTTGCTGCGATTGGCCGCCTCGGCGGCGTCCCGGGCATCCCGCAGGTCGCACTCGATACGTTCGCGCCGGGCGATCTGCTGCTGCAGGTTGCGGTTGGCTTCCAGCAACTCATCGGTGCGCGCGGCGACCCGCTGCTCCAGCTGGTCGTTGAGCTGTTCCAGATGCTGCTGGGCCAGCTTGCGTTCGGTGATGTCGGCGACGAAACCTTCCACCAGCCCGTCCTGGTCCGGCTTGAGCAGCAGGTTCATCAGCACATCGATGCTGCTGCCGTCCTTGCGCCGCAGCTGGGTTTCATAACCCAACAGGCTGCGCTGGCGCTGCAGCTGCTCGCCGATGGCCGCCAGTTCCGCAGCGCCACCCACGAACAGATTGCCGGCCAGGTCGGCCAGGGAGAACAGCACTTCCTGCGGGTCCTGATAACCCAGCATGCGCGCCAGGGCCGGGTTGGCCGCGCGCAGGCCGGCCTGCAGGCTGGCCTGGAAGATCCCGTGCACTGCGTGCTCGAACAGCCACTTGTAGCGGTTGCGCTCGGTTTCCAGGTCCTCCAGGCGCGCCGCGAGTTCCGGGTAATGGCTCTTGCGCGCGGAGTGGTTGCCCAGCCCCAAGAGCCCGGCCAGGGCCCGTTGCTGGTCGTCAGAGGGCCTCGCCATAGACCACCTCGACGTCACGCTGGCTGGATTCGCGCGGGTTGGTGAGGATGCACGGATCGTCCATCGCATGCTGGGACAGGAACGGAATATCGCTGCTGCTGACCCCATGCAGGCCCAGGGTTTCGTGGAAGCCGATGGCGCGCTTGAGGGCGATCAGGTGCTCCACCAGACGCCCGCAGATCTGCCGCTGGTTGAGCCCGCGGCAGTCGATGCCGAAGGTCTCGGCAATCACCTTGAAGCGCTCCGGCGCCGAGCTGTAGTTGAAGGCCACCACATGCTCCACCAGCACCGCGTTACACAGGCCGTGGGGCAGGTCGAGAAAGCCCCCCAGGCTGTGGGACATGGCATGCACCGCACCGAGAATCGCGTTGGAGAACGCCAGCCCGGCCTGCATGCTGCCGAGCATGATCTTCTCCCGCAGGGCGATGTCCCCGGGGTTGGCGATCATCTGCACCAGGTTGCCGTTGATCAGACGCATGGCTTCCAGGGCATGGGGATCGGTGAGCGGGCCGTGGCCGGTGGAAACGAACGCCTCGATGGCATGCACCAGGGCGTCGATACCGGTGCAGGCGGAGAGGAACGGGTCCATGCCCTGAGTGGTTTCCGGGTCGATCAACGACACATCCGGCACCACCGCCTTGCTGACGATGGAGAACTTCATCCGTTCCTGCTGGTTGGAGATGATCACGAACTGCGAGACGTCCGCCGAGGTGCCGGCGGTGGTGGGAATCATGATCAAGGGCGGGCTCGGCACGCGGATCATGTCCACCCCCTCGAACTCGAGGATGCTGCGCCCGTGGGCCACCACGATGCCAATGCCCTTGCCGCAATCCATCGGGCTGCCGCCGCCGACGGCGACGATCACGTCGCAGGCGTTTTCGCGGTAGACCTCGGCGCCCTGCATCACCTCCTCCACCCGCGGGTTGGGCGACACCTGGCTGTACAGGCAATAGTCGACGCCCTGGGCCTGGAGACTGGCCTCGACGTCGGCGACCCAACCGGCGGCGATCACCCCGGGGTCGCTGACCACCAGGACCTTGCGCGCACCGAAGGTCTTCGCATAGTTGCCGACGTTATGCCGGCAACCGGCACCAAAGATGATTTCCGGGGACACGAACTTGCGCAGCAGACTGAGATTCTGGCTCATGGGGGAAGCCTGTTTTCTTATTGTTCTGGAAGGAGAACGCCAGCCTAAAGCATCCGTTGCTGAAAGCAATCCGACCATCGGCTGGGGTGATCCGGACCCTGCCTGCATCCCCCCTGCAGGAGCCGGCTTGCCGGCGAAGGCAATCTTGCAGCCCCACGCACTGTAGGAGCCGGCTTGCCGGCGAAGGCAATCTTGCAGCCCCACGCATTGTAGGAGCCGGCTTGCCGGCGAAGGCAATCTTGCAGCCCCACGCATTGTAGGAGCCGGCTTGCCGGCGAAGGCGGTCTTGCGGGCCCCTTCGCCAGCAAGCTGGCTCCTACGGTATGTAGCGTACGGCGTGCGGTGCATGCGCTGTGCAGATCAGAGGTGAATATACATGCCGTCGTACGCCACTTCGATGCCACGGCGGGCCAGTTGCGCACGTTCGGCGGAGTCTTCGTCGAGGATCGGGTTGGTGTTGTTGATGTGGATCAGCACCTTGCGCGCCCGGGGAAAACGCTCCAGCACTTCAAGCATGCCGCCGGGGCCGCTTTGCGCCAGATGGCCCATTTCGCTGCCCAGCTTGTCGCCGACGCCACAGATGCGCATTTCATCGTCGCGCCACAGGGTGCCGTCCACCAGCAGGCAGTCGGCGCGATCCATCCACGCCAGCAAGGCCTCATCCACCTGCCCCAGCCCCGGGGCATAGAACAGGCTGGCGCCGCTGCGCCGATCCTCGATGAACAGGCCGATATTGTCCCCCGGATGCGGGTTGCCGCGATGGGGCGAATACGGCGGCGCGCTGCTGCGCAGGGCAATGGCCCGCAAGGCGAGGTCCGGGCAGGCCGGCAGGCTGAACTCACGGCCGTCGAGGTGGATCGGTTGCCACTCAAGGCCACCGTTCCAGTGGCCGAGCATGTTGAACAAGGGGAAGCCACTGCAGAGGTCCTGGTGGACCATCTCGGTGCACCAGACTTGATGCGGACAGCCCTCGCGCAGGCTGAGCAGCCCCGTGCAATGGTCGATCTGGCTATCCAGCAGAATCACCCCGGCCAGGGCCGTGTCCCGCAGCTGCCGGGCCGGTTGCAGCACCGGGAATGCCTCCAGCTGTTGGCGAATATCCGGCGAGGCATTGCACAGAATCCAGTCGCTGCCGCGGTCACTCAGGGCAATGGACGATTGGGTGCGGCGCTCGGCGCGCAGGCTGCCGTCGCGCACCCCGGCGCAGTGGCGGCAGTTGCAGTTCCACTGGGGAAAACCGCCACCCGCCGCGGAACCGAGAATGCGGATATGCATGACGTGCTCCAGAAGGGCAAAAGACTCCGGCCAACACCAGGAGCGGCCGGAGTGGGACGGCTCAGCGGTTGGCGAAGTACATGGTCACTTCAAAGCCAATGCGCAGATCGGTGTACGCGGGTTTATGCCACATGGGTCAAGCCTCTTGTTGTGCCGGGGGATTCCGGTAGAGGCATTAATGCACGGGAGGCGCGGGGGCCGAATGCTACTTTGGGACGAGCCGGCGGGGTGCATTGGTAGGGGGAGATTGGGGGTTGGTCTTGCGGGCCTCTTCGCCAGCAAGCTGGCTCCTACAGGGATGGCGGTGGTGCGGGCTTGCCCCGGTAGGGGGCGCGCATCGCGTGCTGCGCCCACAACGCACACGGGGAGGTGCCCACCCATGAGCCCTCCCCGTGTCCGTCCCGCACAAGCGCGGTGGCACCCAACCACCGCGCCTGCTGTTGCCCTTAGAAGAAGCCCAGGGGATTGATGTCGTAGCTCACCAGCAGGTTCTTGGTCTGCTGGTAGTGGTCGAGCATCATCTTGTGAGTCTCGCGACCCACGCCGGATTTCTTGTAGCCACCGAACGCGGCGTGGGCCGGGTACAGGTGGTAGCAGTTGGTCCACACCCGACCGGCCTTGATCGCCCGGCCCATGCGGTAGGCGCGGTTGATGTCACGGGTCCAGAGCCCGGCGCCCAGGCCGAACTCGCTGTCGTTGGCAATCGCCAGGGCTTCGGCTTCGTCCTTGAAGGTGGTCACGCCCACCACCGGGCCAAAGATCTCTTCCTGGAACACGCGCATCTTGTTGTGGCCCTTGAGCAGGGTCGGCTGGATGTAATAACCGCTGGACAGGTCACCTTCCAACAGCTCGGCGGCGCCGCCGGTGAGCAGTTCGGCGCCCTCCTCCTGGGCGATCTGCAGGTAGGAGAGGATCTTCTCGTACTGCTGCTGCGATGCCTGGGCGCCGACCATGGTCTCGGTGTCCAGGGGGTTGCCGCGCTTGATCTTGACGATCTTCTTCATCACCTCGGCCATGAACGGCTCGTAGATCGATTCCTGGACCAGGGCCCGGGACGGGCAGGTGCAGACTTCACCCTGGTTGAAGAACGCCAGCACCAGGCCTTCGGCAGCCTTTTCGATGAATTTGGGCTCGGCCTGCATGATGTCTTCGAAGAAGATGTTCGGCGACTTGCCGCCCAGTTCCACGGTGGACGGAATGATGTTCTCGGCGGCGCATTTCATGATGTGCGAGCCCACCGGGGTCGAGCCGGTGAAGGCGATCTTGGCAATGCGCTTGCTGGTGGCCAGGGCCTCGCCGGCCTCACGGCCAAAGCCCTGGACGATGTTCAGCACCCCGGCCGGCAGCAGGTCGGCGATCAGCTCGGCGAAGACCATGATCGACAGCGGGGTCTGCTCGGCAGGCTTGAGCACCACGCAGTTGCCGGCGGCCAGGGCCGGGGCCAGCTTCCAGGCGGCCATCAGCAGCGGGAAGTTCCACGGGATGATCTGCCCGACCACGCCCAGGGGTTCGTGGAAATGGTAGGCGGTGGTCAGTTCGTTGATCTCGGCGGCGCCGCCTTCCTGGGCGCGGATGCAGCCGGCGAAATAACGGAAGTGGTCGGCGGCCAGGGGCACGTCGGCATTGAGGGTTTCGCGCACCGCCTTGCCGTTGTCCCAGGTCTCGCTGACCGCGAGGATTTCCAGGTTCTGCTCGATGCGGTCGGCAATCTTCAGCAGCACCCGCGAGCGGTCCTGGACCGAGGTCTTGCCCCAGGCCTCGGCGGCGGCATGGGCGGCGTCCAGGGCCAGGTCGATATCGGCGGCGCTGGAACGGGGGAATTCGGCGATCACTTCACCGTTGACCGGCGAGGTGTTGGTGAAGTACTGGCCAGCCACCGGCGGCACGAACTGGCCGCCGATGAAATTGCCGTAGCGTGGCTTGAAGGACACGACGGCGCCTGGGGTTCCGGGTTGTGCGTAGATCATGCTGAGCCTCTGCTGGTCGAGGCCTGTCCAACGACAGGCGATGGACCGATGGTAGAGAGCCCCGGGTGCCGGACGAATCCATCGTTGGCAGGGGGGGCTCTCGTCATTTGGTCGTAGGTTGATTGCCCTGTGCGGGAGCCGGCTTGCCGATGAAGGCGCTCTTGCGGGCCTCTTCGCCAGCAAGCTGGCTCCTACGGTTGGCAGGGATATCGCGGGGGCTTTGTAGGAGCCGGCTTGCCGGCGAAAGCGGTCGTGCGGGCGCCTTCGCCAGCAAGCTGGCTCCTACGATTAGCGTTTGCTCACCAGCTCCTTGGGCAGTTTGAAGGTCCAGAGCATGCCGCCCTGGTTGAAGTCCTTGACCCGCTTGGCCACTTCGCCGCCCCACAGCGGCACCGCACCGCCCCATCCGGAGAGCACCGAGACGTACTGTTCGCCGTCCATCTCCCAGGTCACGGGCGAACCCAGGACCCCGGAGCCGGTCTGGAACTCCCAGACCTTCTCGCCGGTCTTGGCGTTGAACGCCTGGAGGAAGCCTTCAGGCGTGCCGGTGAACACCAGGTTGCCCTTGGTGGTCAGCACCCCGCCCCACAGCGGCGCGAAGTTCTTGTGGCGCCAGACTTCCTTGCCGCTGATCGGGTCGATGGCCCGCAGCACGCCGATGTAGTCCTCGTTGAGTGGCTTGATGGTGAAGCCCGCGCCGAGGAACGCCGCGCCCTTCTTGTAGGCGATGCCTTCGTTCCAGATGTCCATGCCCCATTCGTTGGACGGTACATAGAACAGCCCGGTGTCGCGGTTGTAGGCCATGGGCATCCAGTTCTTGGCGCCGAGAAAGGCCGGGGCGACGAACACCGAACTGCCCTTGGCTTCGCTGCCCGGGGCGCCGGGACGGCTGGCCTCGTTGTAGATCGGCCGACCGTTCTTATCCAGACCGGTGGCCCAGGTGATCTTGTCGACAAAGGGGAAGCCGCGGATGAACTTGCCGTTGGTGCGATCGAGCACGTAGAAGAAGCCGTTGCGGTCGGCGGTGGCGGCGGCCTTGATCTCCTTGCCGCCCTCCTTGTAGTTGAAGGAGATCAGCTCGTTGACGCCGTCAAAGTCCCACCCGTCGTGGGGGGTGCTCTGGAAGTGCCACTTGATGGTGCCGTCGTCCGGGTTCAGGGCCAGGCGCGACGAGGAATACAGGTTGTCGCCGGGGCGCAGGTGCGAGTTCCACGGCGCCGGGTTGCCGGTGCCGAACAGCAGCAGGTTGGTTTCCGGGTCGTAGTAGCCACCGAGCCACGGCGCCGCGCCGCCGGTCTTCCACAGATCGCCCGGCCAGGTCTTGCCCGCCTCGCCACCGGAAATACCGTTCTCGATGGCCTTGCCGTCCTTGTACACATAGCCCATGTGGCCTTCCACGGTGGGGCGCATCCACAGCAGCTCGCCGTTTTTCGGATCGTAGGCCTGGATCTTGCCAACCACGCCGAACTCGCCGCCGGCGACCCCGGTGATCAGCTTGCCGTTGACCATCATCGGTGCCGCGCTGATGGAATACCCCTCTTTGTGGTCAGCGACCTTCTTGCTCCACACCACCTTGCCGGTGTCCTTGTTCAGGGCCACCAGCTTGGCGTCCAGGGTGCCAAAGAACACCAGGTCGCCGTACAGCGCCACGCCGCGGTTGATCACGTCGCAGCAAGGGCGAATGTCATCGGGCAGGCGCGCGTCGTACTGCCAGAGCTTCTTGCCGGTGCGCGCATCCACGGCGAACACCCGGGAATAGGAACCGGTCATGTACATCACCCCGTCCTTGATCAGTGGCTGGGCCTGCTGGCCGCGCTGCTTCTCGCCGCCGAAGGAGAAAGCCCAGACCGGCCGCAGTTCCTTGACGTTATCGACGTTGAGCAGGTCCAGCGGGCTGTAGCGCTGGCCCTGGACGCCCAGGCCGTTGGTGACGATCTGCTCAGGGTTCTTCGGGTCCTGGAGGATCTCTTCATCGGTGACGGCGGCCAAGGCCGCGCTGGACAGCAGCATGGCGCTGAGCACCAGGCTCACGGCGAAAAAGGGACGACGTGGGGGTTGGGTCATGACGGCTACCTCTGCGGTTATTGTTGTTCCCGGGAAATTTTCCCGGTCTGCCGGGAATTCTTGGTCCCGGCCTGTTTGCCAACAATTGCCCGCAGTGCGGAGTTTTCTAGTTCCTTGGTACTGGAGCGGCAACCGGCGCCTACAGGCCGTCGATACGCTGCAGGCGCTGGCGTTCGTAACGCGGGTACAGGTGGCTGACGCTGCGGATCAACTCGTAGCGAGTCAGGCTGATGCCGGCAAAACGCTCGGGGATCGGGCGGCGGATCATCTCGCTCATGTCGTCACCCCGGGCCGCGCCGTCGCGCATCAACCCGTCGAGCCAACCCAGGTAGTCGCGCATCTGGGCAAAGGGCGCAGCATCGCTGGCCACCGGTCCGTGCCCGGGAACGATCAGTTTCCACGACAGGCCCTGCAAGGTATCCAGGTCCTTGAGCCATGCCTCCAGCCCCGGGCTGTTGGGGGTGGTCAGCGCCCGCTGGTAGAACACCAGATCACCGGCAAACAGCACCCCGGTGTTCTCGTCGAGAATCGCCAGATCGGCACCGGTGTGCCCACTCAAACCGAGCAAGCGCAAGCGATGCCCGCCCACTTCGAGAACGCCGGGCTCCAGCACCTGGGTCGGCAACACCACCTCGGTGCCGCGCATCCAGTCGCCGACCATGCGGTACAGGTTCTCGGCCATGGCGTCGCCCTGCTGGCGCAGCAGGGCGGTGGTGCCGGCCAGGGCGCCGATGGGCACGTCACTGAAAGCCTGGTTGCCCAGCACATGGTCAGGGTGATGATGGGTCAGCAGCAGCTGGATCACCGGCTTGTCGGTGGTGGCGGCAATGGCTTGGCGCAGGGCCTCGCCGTAGCGCTTCGATGGTCCGCTGTCGATCACCACCACGCCGCTGTCGGTGACGATAAACGCCGTGTTGACGATGTTGCCGCCATTGGCCTTGGCGAAATTGTCGGTGCTGCCTTCCAGCAGCCAGGTCCCCGCGGCGATCTGCCGGGGCTTGAGTTGATAGTCCAGATCGGCCCGGGCCGGCAGGCCCAGGCACAGCAGCAACAGCAGGATCCAACGCATGGTGCGCCTCGGCTCGGGTGGGTCAAAGGATGCGCTCAGGGCAGCTTGGCCTCGAACTGATTGCCGCTGTTGTCGCGCAACAGCAAACGGGTCTGCCCTGCCCCTCGGATAGCGAACCCCAGGCTGGGGTTTTCGCTGACCGCCGGGAACAGTTCGAGGCTGGCCAGACGCTGATCGTTCTGGTCGCGCAATTCGGCGTGATTGAGGAAGAACTCAGGGATGCCGCTGACCAGGCCGTTGTCCATCGGGTGGGACACTTGCAGGCGCAGGCGGCTGGCATCACCCCGGGGATAGCGCCCGCCCAGCACCTCGCCGATGTGCTCTTCCCAACCGGGCTGGGTACGCACCACGCTGGGGGCGGTGCAGCCACCACCCGCAGCATCGATCAGGGTCGAGCCCACGTGCCACAGGCCATCGCGGGTCAGCACGGCGGCGCGCAACGGCGTGGCCTGCTCGATGCGGATGCGGATCGACAGCCAGGGCAGCACCCGCTCCCCCGGCTCGAAATCGACAATGCGCGGCAAGGGGTTGAGCTCGGCCCAGGCGAGGATGCGCACCACCTCGCCGGTGAAGGCCCGGGCGTCGATCTCCAGGGGCACCTGCCGCGCATCCTCGGCAAAGGGCGGCGCCAGCAGCTTGACCCGGTCATCGAAGACGAACGCGGCATCGCCCAGCAGTTGCTTGTGGTAGAAGGCCCACATCACCGAGGGCACCGGGTCCGGACCCGGGGCCTGCGGATCGGCGGCCAGCGCCGGGGTCGCCAAGGGCAGCCAGCACACCAACAGACAGGTCGCTCGCCAGTTCATCGCAGCTCCTATTGATACATCTCCGGGACCTCGTAGCGCAGGCCATAACGGGCGTAGAGCGCCTTGAGCCGACCGTCGCGGATCAGCCCCTCCAGGGCCTCCTCCACGGCATAGGCCAGCTGGCGGTTGCTTTCATGCACCGCCATGCCGATCTCCCACACCTGCTTGCCCATGTTCGGGTAGGCGTTTTCCGCCAGGGCCAGTTGCGGGTCACCGGCCTCGTGCAACTGCCAGTCGATCTCGCCGCGCATGGCCATCACCGCGTCCACCTGCCCGGCCCGCAGAGCGTCGAACGCCTGCTGCACGCTGGGGTAATGATGGGTCTTGGCACTGAGCATGCCGTTGAACACCGAGGTCAGGTAGAACGACGGCACGCTGTCCACCTCGACCCCGATCGGGTGCTCCTGGAACACCGCGACACTGGCCACCGAGTCCAGCCGGCGGCGGTCGAATGCCACCTGCCAGCGCTCCTCCTGATAGGGGCCGAACATCACCACGTGATCGTTGGCCAGCTCCCCCAGTTCGTTGCGCTTTTGCGCGTAGTCGTGGTCATAGGGCACGCGCATCATCAGGTCGGCCAACTGCTGGTGGCGCAGCGGACTGCCGCGCCAGATGTAGTCCCGCAAATCGTCGTCGAGCTTCTCTCCCGGGGGCGCCCAGATCAGTTGCAGGCGCACTCCCAGGGCCTCGGCCAGGGCTTGCGCCAGCTCGACGTCGACGCCCCGGGGCTGGCCCCGATCCTCGAAGCTGTAGGGGGCGAAATCCTGGTACACCGCCACCTTCAGCTCACCGGAGGCGATCATCGTGTCGTAGTTGCGCACCCCGGCCTGCGCCGCCGCGCAGCACAGCAGCAAGCCACTGAAAAACAGCGCCAGGCGGCCCATGGCGATCACTCCTCGACGCGCACGCTGTCCAGGTAGGTGCGCACCGCCCACAGGGCTTCCTGGCTCAAGTAGTCGGCCATCTTCGGCATGTACACCCGACCATCGCGCACCGCGCCGTGGCGCACCCGCTCGACGAACCATTCATCCCCGGCCTCGCCGGCATCGAGCATGCGCAGGTCCGGAGCGATGCCGCCGGACTTGGCTTCCAGGCCATGGCAGGCGGCGCAGTTCTGGTTGTAGGCCGAGGCACCGATTTCCACTGCCTTGTCGTGCTCGGGCGAGGTGCGGTACGGGTTGACCGCGGCCCAGCCGTCGCCATCGACGCTCACACCGGCATCCTTGATCGGCGTCAGTCCCTTGGTTTCCACCGCCTGGGGCACCACGTTGCCATGGGCCCATACGGAACCGGTGAACACGGCACCGGTCAGCAACCCTACCGCGAGCAAGGCGTTGCGTTTTGTTGTCATTGTTATGCCCTCAAGATTGCACGCAAGACCTCAATACAGAGGCCATGGCGCCATCTTAGAAACAGCCGGCGGGCGGCCGTATGCTGCTTTGGTGGTCGCGCTCTACTCCCTTGGTAGTAGGGCTTGTGGCGCGGGCCTAAATCAGGTGCCGCCCGGGAACTATTCCCGGCAAGGGCGGGACTTTTTCCGTATCTCAACACCCGTCCCGGGGCAGACCCTAGTCAGGCCAAAACCTCCACTGGGAACTGCAACCATGACAATAAGATCGCTCCCCGCCCTCTCCCCCCTGAGCCTCGCCGTCCGGGCCCTGCTGCTGGCCGGCAGCCTGTCCCTGGGCGCGGCGGCCACAGCGGCCACCGCCCCGGCGGCACCTGCCAGCAAGAACGTGACCTGGGAAGACATCGCCAACGACCACCTGAGCACCCAGGACGTGCTGCAGTACGGCATGGGCACCAACGCCCAGCGCTGGAGCCCGCTGGCCCAGGTCAACGACAAGAACGTGTTCAAGCTGACCCCGGCCTGGTCCTACTCCTTCGGTGACGAGAAGCAGCGCGGCCAGGAATCCCAGGCCATCGTCCGCGACGGCGTGGTCTACGTCACCGGCTCCTACTCGCGGGTATTTGCCCTGGACGCCAAGACCGGCAAGCGCCTGTGGACTTACAACCACCGCCTGCCGGACAACATTCGCCCGTGCTGCGACGTGGTCAACCGCGGTGCGGCGATCTACGGCGACAAGATCTACTTCGGCACCCTCGACGCCCGGGTCATCGCCCTGGACAAGAACACCGGCAAGGTGGTGTGGAACAAGAAATTCGGCGACCACAGCGCGGGCTACACCATGACCGGCGCCCCGGTGCTGATCAAGGACAAGACCAGCGGCAAGGTGCTGCTGATCCACGGTAGCTCCGGCGACGAATTCGGCGTGGTCGGCCAGCTGTTCGCCCGTGACCCGGAGACCGGCGAAGAAGTGTGGATGCGGCCTTTCGTCGAAGGCCACATGGGCCGTCTGAACGGCAAGGACAGCACCCCCACCGGCGACGTCAAGGCACCGTCCTGGCCGGACGACAAGACCAGCGAAACCGGCAAGGTCGAAGCCTGGAGCCACGGCGGCGGCGCCCCTTGGCAGAGCGCCAGCTTCGATGCCGAGACCAACACCATCATCGTCGGCGCCGGCAACCCCGGCCCGTGGAACACCTGGGCGCGGACCTCGAAAGACGGCAACCCCCACGACTACGACAGCCTCTACACCTCGGGCCAGGTCGGCGTCGACCCGAGCACCGGCGAAGTGAAATGGTTCTACCAGCACACGCCGAACGACGCCTGGGACTTCTCCGGCAACAACGAACTGGTGCTGTTCGACTACAAGAACAAGGACGGCAAGGTGGTCAAGGCCACCGGCCACGCCGACCGCAACGGCTTCTTCTACGTGGTAGACCGCAACAACGGCAAACTGCAGAACGCCTTCCCCTTTGTCGACAACATCACCTGGGCCAGCCACATCGACCTCAAGACCGGGCGCCCCGTAGAGAATCCCGGCCAGCGTCCGGCCAAACCGCTGCCGGGTGAAACCAAGGGCAAGCCGGTGGAAGTCTCGCCGCCGTTCCTGGGTGGCAAGAACTGGAACCCCATGGCCTACAGCCAGGACACCGGGCTGTTCTACATCCCCGGCAACCAGTGGAAGGAGGAGTACTGGACCGAGGAAGTGAACTACAAGAAAGGCTCGGCGTACCTGGGAATGGGCTTCCGTATCAAGCGCATGTACGACGACCACGTCGGCACCCTGCGCGCCATGGACCCGACTACCGGCAAGCTGGTGTGGGAGCACAAGGAACAGCTGCCGCTGTGGGCCGGCGTCTTGGCGACCAAGGGCAACCTGGTGTTCACCGGCACCGGTGACGGCTTCTTCAAGGCCTTCGATGCCAAGACCGGCAAGGAGCTGTGGAAATTCCAGACCGGCAGCGGCATCGTCTCGCCGCCCATCACCTGGGAACAGGACGGCGAACAGTACATCGGCGTGACCGTGGGCTACGGCGGCGCGGTACCACTGTGGGGCGGCGACATGGCCGAGCTGACCAAGCCGGTGGCCCAAGGCGGTTCGTTCTGGGTGTTCAAGATCCCGAGCTGGGATAACCAGAGCGCCCAGCGCTGATCGTCACCGCCCTATCTGTGGCGAGGGAGCTTGCTCCCGCTGGGCCGGGCTGGCGTACCAGCGCGCAGCGGCCCCGAAACCCGCCCCGGGATGTACCAGACACACCCCGGGGGCCGGGTTCTGGACGGCTACGACCCCAGGGCGCCGGTCGACCGGGAGCCCGCCTTCTCGCCACCCCCGTCTTCACTCCCGCCTGGAGCACCGCACCATGAACTACCTGCCCCTTGTCCTGCTGTTGAGCCTGTCCCCCGCCTTCGCGGTGAACATCGACGACGACGGCAACGACGTCCCCCTGACCATCAACGGCTGCCTGATTGCCGAATCCAGCCAATGCCCGGGTGCCAACCTGCGCGGCGCCAACCTGGCCAACCAGGACCTGCGCAAGATGAACCTGGCCGGCGCCGACCTCTCCGGCGCCGACCTGCGCCATGCCCAACTGGACCTGGCCAACCTGGAAAAAGCCCGCCTGCAGGGCGCCAACCTGACCCGCGCCAGCCTGCAACAGAGCAACCTGCGGCTGGCGGACTTCACCGACGCCAAGCTGATGGCGATTCAGGGCTGGGGCCTGTTTGCCCAGGGCGCGCAATTCGAGAACGCCAACCTCAGCGCGGCCTATCTGCAATTTGCCCGGCTGTCCGGAGCCAAGCTGCACCGGGCCAATCTGCAGGCGGCGGATCTGGAGATGGCCTGGTTGAACAAGGCCGACCTGCAAGGGGCCAATCTGAGCGAGGCCAATCTGCAAGAGGCCAAGTTGGGCGAGAGCAATCTGGAGCGGGCCGATTTGCGCGGGACGCGGCAGCATTATGGGAATTTTCAGGATGCCAATATGGAGGGGTGTGGGGGGTGTCCGGGGACGTGGGATAAGTAGGGGGGGCATATTCGGTGCTGCGGGTGGGGCGGCTTATGATTCCGCTTTTACAGCAGGGATTGGGTACATATCCATTCCTGCGGGTGGGGCGGATATTGGTTCCGCTCTTACAGCGGCTCACTTTTGAAAAGCGCAAAAGTAAGCAAAACGCTCTGCCCCTCCACTCGGTGCCTCGCCTAGGCTCGGCATGCCTTCACTCCGGCATTGATCCGTGGGCCGCCGCCACCGGCCATCCCTGGCCGGGTGGCGGCTAACCCGGCATCCCTGCCGGGTTACCCACGGCT
Source organism: Pseudomonas sp. JDS08PS003 (assembly GCF_045013505.1). Lineage (NCBI taxonomy): Bacteria > Pseudomonadati > Pseudomonadota > Gammaproteobacteria > Pseudomonadales > Pseudomonadaceae > Pseudomonas > Pseudomonas sp. JDS08PS003. The sequence goes on along the minus strand of NZ_CP120724.1, from coordinate 2,640,919 downwards.
CAATGCCTGCGTTCAGCCATCGTGGTTAACGGGGCGTTCAGATCAAAATCAAAATCAAGAGCGCGACGGCGGCCTTGCGGCCGGCCTGAAGCTAAGGGTGGGTGCGTTTCTGTAGGAGCTGGCTTGCCAGCGAAGGCGTCGGCCCGGGCGCTGCATGACTTACGGGCCTCTTCGCCGGCAAGCCGGCTCCTACGGGGAACTGCACGGTCTATCTGTCTGCTGTAGGAGCTGGCTTGCCAGCGAAGGCGTCCGCCCAGGCGCTGCATGACTTACGGGCCTCTTCGCCGGCAAGCCGGCTCCTACGGGGAACTGCACGGTCTATCTGACTGCTGTAGGAGCTGGCTTGCCAGCGAAGGCGCCCGCCCAGGCGCTACATGTCTCACGGGCCTCTTCGCCGGCAAGCCGGCTCCTACGGGGAACTGCACGGTCTATCTGACTGCTGTAGGAGCTGGCTTGCCAGCGAAGGCGCCCGCCCAGGCGCTGCATGACTTACGGGCCTCTTCGCCGGCAAGCCGGCTCCTACGGACAGCGCGTAAACGCGCTTGGCTTTTGATCTTGCTCTTGCTCTTGATCTTCAGGCCCCTTTCCAGCCGGCCGAGCGTAGGCGTTGCGTAGGGGGCAGCTCGGCAAGGATGCCGAGCTAGCCGCCACCCGGCCATGGATGGCCGGTTGGCGGCGGGCCCCCGGAGCAATGCCGGAGAGAGGGCACCCCGAGCCCCAGCGAGGGGCCCATGGAGGGGCAAGCGTTTTTGCTTACTTTTCGCTGGGCCGGCACTCCGGCGTTTGAAAAAAGTGAGTCGCCGTAAGGGCGAAACCCTAAGTGGCCGTTACCGCAGCAATGGATATGTACCCAAACCCCAAACCATCAAGACGAAACCACCAGCAGCCACACCCGCAGCAACGGATATACACCCCACCCCCTCACCACAAAAAGCCCCCAACATCCCCCACCACTACCGGAAAACACCTTCAGCCAACCACTCAGGAAAGTCCCGCATACCATGCAAAACCCGCCATACGTCGATGTAGTCATCGCGTTCAACGTAGAACACCAGATAGGGATAGCGCTTCAGCGGCCAGCAAAGCCCCCCCCGGCAGATCCAGCTCGTGGGCGTAGCGAGACATACCCGAGGCCGGATGGCGGCCGATATGAAGATAGGCCTTTTCCAAAGCATCGATAAAACCGAGCGCAGCCTGCTCGGCCTGTTGGTCAAGCTAGTCGCTGATAGCGCCTCCCACGTCCTGGCTGGCAAGGGCACGTGGCATGACCGGCTTGGCTTTCATCCTCGCGCCTTGTGAACCCTGGCACGCAGGGATTCGAAATAGTCACCCTGCACAGCAGTGCCCGGCGCCGATTGAGCACCGGCCAACAACAGGCCACGCAGATGTTGCCGATCCTGATCCTTGCGAATCAGCTCACGCACATATTCACTGCTGGTGCTGTAGCCGCGCTGGCTGACTTGATCATCGACAAAGGACTTGAGAGCGTCCGGCAGGGAGATGTTCATGGTGCTCATGGCTTTGTCCGCTTTTGACAAAATTTACCAAACCATACCCCCTCACCCCGCCACCCGCACCACCCCCATATCAATCCCCAAATGCACCAACTCCGCATGGGAGCTGACCTGCAGCTTGCTCTTGAGCAAGGTCAAATGGTTGGACACAGTCTTGGCGCTGATGCACAGCTGCTCGGCAATCACCCGCGCCGGGGTGCCCTTGGCCAGCATCACGAAGATCTCCAGCTCGCGCTGGGTCATGCTCTGCAAACGCGGGTCGCTGGCGTTCTGCACCGGGGTGCAGGCCAGTTGGGTGGCCAGGGGCTGTTCGATGTAGGCGTGCCCGGCCAGCACTCGGTGCACCGCTTCGATCAGCACCTGGGGCGCGGAGTTCTTGGTCAGGTAACCCGAGGCGCCCGCCTCCAGGGCCTGGCGCACCAGGGGCAGTTCGTCGTGCATGCTGAAGAACAGCACCCGCAGTTGCGGCAGGCGCTGGCGCAGGCGGCGGGTGGTCTCCAGGCCGCTGATACCCGGCAGGCCGAAATCCATGATCACCAGTTGCGGCACGTCTTCGGCCACTCGGGCCAGGGCCTCTTCGCCGCTGGCCGCTTCGCGTACCTGCATCGCCGGCAATACCGCGCGCAGCAGGCTGGCATAGCCCTGGCGGACCACGGCGTGGTCATCCACCAACAAGATGTTCATCAGGCCTCCATGGGAATGTTCAAGGGCATGTTCAAGGCCAGTGCCCAACCGGCGCCGGGACGGCTGAGGATGTGCAGTTCGCCACCCAGGCTGCGGGCGCGTTCGGCCATCGAGTGCAGGCCGACGCCGGGGCGTTGGGGCTGGGGGGCGCCGCAGCCGTTGTCGCGCACCAGCAGGCGCAAGCCCCGGGCGCTGCGTTGCAGGCGCACCCGAACCTGGCTGGCGCCGGCGTGCCGGGCGACATTGGTCAGCGCTTCTTGCAGCAGACGGTAGAGGTGGGTCTTGCTCACGTCGGGCAACGCCGGAAGGTCGGCGCCCACCCGCAACTGGCAATCGATGCCCTGGCTGTCCTGCCATTGGCTCACCAGCAAACCGAAGGCTTCGGCCAGCGGCAAGTGCTGCAGCACCACCGGGTACAAGTCCTGCACCAGGGCGCGAAAGCCCTGCTGCAAACGCTCGCAGTTGAGCTCCAGGGCTTGGGCCGTGTGTTCCACCACCGTAGGCTGGTCGGCCACCATGCGCAGCAGGCAGACCTGAGCGCGAATGCCCGCCAGGTATTGCCCGAGGTCGTCGTGCAGGGTCTGCGCCAGGTAGGTGCGTTCGCGCTCCTGCACCGCCAGCAGGGCCTGGGTCAGTTGGGTGTTGTCGGCCCGGGTCTGTTCCAGGGTCGTGGTCATGCGGTTGAAGTGTCCGGCCAGTTGTCGCGCTTCCGGCAGGCCGGCCTCGCGCAGGCGCACCGCCAGTTGCCCACCGGATACCTGCTGCAAGGCCCGCAGTAAATCGTCCAGCAGGCCCATGCCGCGGCGGACCGCCCAGCGGATGCTCAGCAGGCTCAAGAGCAGGGCCAGGCCGCACAGGCTCAACAGCTGTTGCAGGGAATCCCAGACTTCATCGATCTCGTCGCGCGCGTCCACGGCGATCAGCACCCGGCGCCCGTCGCCCAGGTCCAGCTCGCGGGCGCTGTGGCGGCGGTCGCTGAACAGTTGGCGGCCGAGCCAGGCATCCAGCCCGGCCTGCTCGGGCATCTGTGCGGCCTCGTCCGGTGCCAGCCAGTGCACCCGCACATGACGCAGGCTTTGGGTCAGACGCGGTTGCAGGCCCGCCGGGTTGCGCTCGGCGCTGTCGCTGAGGTACTCCACCACCGCCTCGGCGGACTGCATCTCACGCTCGACATCGGCCACCGCCTGGTGCAGCAGCAAGCCGGCGCAGGCCAGGGTCACCACGGCAAAGAACGCCGTCACCCACAGGTTGATCCGCCACAGCGCCGACATGCCTAGCGCCCCGGAACCAGCGGCACCGCCAGGGGCACGACCGGGCGCGGGCCGTGCAGGCGATCGACGCCGATCAGGCTGAGAATCAGCAGCAAGGGCAGGAGCAGCACTTTGATGATGCGCATGGGCGTCGCTCTCAAGGTTCGGGCTCAGGGGTCGGGGCGGGTTCAGGCCAGGATCGAGGCCGCTGGGACCATGCTAAGACTGCCGCGCCCGCGCCGGGTTACTACCTTGGTACTGCCCGGGCGCTACTTTCTGCATATTTCCCCGTCCCGGCACTGTTCCTATGCTGGCGCCACCTGCCGTGGAGCGCCCTATGCACAAGCCTGCCCCGCTTATCCCGACTTGCCTGCTGGTCCTGGCCTCGGTGCTGTTGTCCATGACCGTCAGCCAGGCCAGCGAGGAACCCTTGCAGGTGCGCATCGGTTACCTGGGCTATCGCCCCGATCCCGGCCCGCTGCTGTCCAACATCATCCCCGAGCCCGCCGACGCCGGGCTGCAAGGCGCCCAGTTGGCGATTGTCGACAGCAACAGCACCGGGCGCTTTCTCAAGCAGCAGTTCCAGCTCGACAGCGCCAGCGTCGACAGCCCCGCGGCCCTGCTGCAAGCCGCCAGGGCCCAGCACGACCAGGGCCTGCGGCTGTTCGTGGTGAATGCCCCGGCGGCCAGCCTGCGCGAATTGTCGGCGGCCCTGCCCGACAGCCTGCTGTTCAACGCCGGCAGCCCCGACGACCGCCTGCGCAGCAGCCAGTGCCTGAGCAACGTGCTGCACAGCCTGCCCGGCCGGGCGATGCTGGCCGACGCCCTGGTGCAGTTCATGGTGTTGCGCAAATGGCAGCGGGCCTTGCTGATCGTCGGCCAGACCGAGGACGACCGCGCCTACGCCGACGCCCTGCGCCGGGCCATGCAGCGCTTCGGCCTGAAGATCGTCGCCGAGAAGACCTGGAGCTTCGACAACGACCAGCGCCGCAGCGCCCAGGCCGACATGCCGCTGTTCACCCAGACCGCCGAGTACGACGTGGTGCTGGTGGCCGACGAGCGCGGCGACTTCGGCGAATACCTGCCCTACCAGACCTGGTACCCGCGCCCGGTGGCCGGCACCCAGGGCCTGACCCCCACCGGCTGGCACAAGAGTGTCGAGACCTTCGGCGCCGCGCAGTTGCAAAAGCGCTTCGAAGCCCAGGCCGGACGCTGGATGAACGACCGCGACTTCGCCGCCTGGATGGCCGTGCGCAGCGTCGCCAGCGCCGTCAGCAAACTGCGCCAGGCCGACCCTCGGGCCCTGCAGGCGCTGCTGCTCAGCGACCAGCTGCCGCTGGACGGGTTCAAGGGCCGCAAGCTCAGCTACCGGCCGTGGAACGGCGAACTGCGCCAGCCGATTCCCCTGGTGCAACCCCGAGCCCTAGTCAGCACTTCGCCCCAGGACGGTTTCCTGCACCCCTTCAACGAAATGGACAGCCTGGGCTACGACCGTCCCGAAGTGACCTGCCGCTACCCCTGATCCGATCACCACAACAACAAGGAATCCGCCATGCGCCGCCCCCTTCTCTGCCGCTCCGCCCTCTGCGCGGCCCTGCTGCTCGCCGCCGGGCACGCCATGGCCGCCACGGCCTGGGTCTCCAACGAAAAGGACAACAGCCTGAGCCTGATCGACCTGCAGACCCTGGAAGTCACCGAGACCCTGCCGGTGGGCCAGCGCCCGCGCGGGCTGCTGCTGTCCCATGACAATAAGCTGCTGTACATCTGCGCCAGCGATTCGGACCGGGTCCAGGTGATGGACGTGGCCACCCGCAAGATCGTCAAGGAGCTGCCATCCGGCAAGGACCCCGAGCAGTTCGCCCTGCACCCCAACAACCGCTGGCTGTACGTGTCCAACGAGGACGATGCTCTGGTCACGGTGATCGACACCGAGACCGCCAAGGTCCTCGGCCAGATCAACGTCGGGGTCGAGCCCGAAGGCATGGCGGTGAGCCCCGATGGCAAGTGGGCGGTGAACACCAGTGAAACCACCAACATGCTGCACTGGATCGACACCAGCACCCAGACCCTGGCCGACAGCACCCTGGTGGACCAGCGCCCGCGCTTTGTCGAGTTCAACCAGGACGGTTCCAGGCTTTGGGCCTCGGCGGAAATCGGCGGCACCGTGACCATCCTCGACGTGGCCACGCGCCAGGTGCTCAAGACCCTGAACTTCAAGATCAAGGGCGTGCACCCGGACAAGGTGCAGCCGGTGGGCATCAAGCTCAGCGCCGATGGCAAGTACGCCTTCGTCGCCCTGGGCCCGGCCAACCACGTGGCGGTGATCGACGCCAAGACCTACGAGATCCTCGACTACCTGTTGGTGGGGCGGCGGGTCTGGCAGCTGGCATTCACCCCGGACCAGAGCCAGCTGCTGGCCACCAACGGGGTCAGCGGCGATGTTTCGGTGATCGATGTGAACAGCCTCAAGGTGCTCAAGTCGGTGAAGGTCGGGCGCTATCCCTGGGGCGTGGTGGTGACCCCATGAACGCCCTGGAGGTCAGCCAACTGAGCTTCGCCTATGGCCCGCGCCAGGCCCTCGATCAGGTCAGCCTGAGCCTGGCTCCCGGGCGCTTTACCGCGCTGCTGGGCCCCAACGGCGCCGGCAAGTCGACCCTGATCGCCCTGCTCACTAGGCTCTACGACCTGCAGCAGGGCGACATCCGCGTCGGCGGCTGCTCCTTGCGCAACGCCGCCCGGGCCGCCCTGCGCCAGCTCGGCGTGGTGTTCCAGCAAAGCACCCTGGACCTGGACCTGAGCGTCGAGCAGAACCTGCACTACCACGCCGCGCTGCACGGCCTGTCGCGGCGCCAGGGGCAGGCGCGGATCGACGCTGAACTGGCACGCCAGGGCTTGACCGAACGGCGCCGGGACAGCGTGCGCGCCCTCAATGGCGGCCACCGCCGGCGGGTGGAAATCGCCCGCGCCCTGCTGCATGAACCGCGCCTGCTGCTGCTCGATGAAGCCAGCGCCGGCCTCGACCCGGCCAGCCGTCTGGCCCTCAACCGGCACATTCGCCAGCTGTGCCAGGAACAGCGCCTGAGCGTGCTCTGGACCACCCACCTGCTGGACGAAGTGCAGGCCGACGACCAGTTGCTGATCCTGCATCAGGGGCGCCTGGTGGCCAGTGGCGTGGCCAGCGCCATCAGCCAGGAACAGGGCGGCGACCTGGGCACGGCCTTCGCCCGCCTGACCCAGAATCCCCTGCCGCGCCCGGCGCCGATCGGAGAACCCCTGGCATGAACGCCTACTGGCAATGCCTGCGCGGCATCGTGCTGCGCGAATGGCTGCGCTTCGTGCTGCAGCGCACACGCTTTCTCAGCGCCCTGGTGCGCCCACTGCTGTGGCTGCTGGTGTTCGCCGCCGGCTTTCGCGCCGCCCTGGGCATCGCCATCATCGAGCCCTACAGCACCTACATTCCCTACGAGGTCTACATCGTTCCCGGGCTGGCCTGCATGATCCTGCTGTTCAACGGCATGCAGGGCTCACTGTCGATGGTCTACGACCGGGAAATGGGCAGCATGCGCGTGCTGCTCACCAGCCCCCTGCCCCGGGCCTTCCTGCTGGCCAGCAAGCTGTTGGCCACTTCGCTGATCTCGCTGCTGCAGGTCTACGCCTTCCTCGCCGTGGCCTGGCTCTACGGCGTGCAGCCGCCGGCCATGGGCCTGCTGGCCGCGCTGCCGGCCCTGCTGCTGGTGGCCCTGATGCTCAGCGCCCTGGGGCTGCTGCTGTCCAACGCCATCCGCCAGCTGGAGAACTTTGCCGGGGTGATGAACTTCGTGATCTTCCCGCTGTTCTTCCTGTCCTCGGCGCTGTACCCGCTGTGGAAGATGCTCGAAGCCAGCCCCTGGCTGTACTGGCTGTGCGCCCTCAACCCCTTCACCCACGCCGTGGAGCTGGTGCGCTTTGCGTTGTATGAACGCTTCAACCTCCTGGCCCTGGCGGTATGCCTGGGGCTGACCCTGGTGTTCTCCCTGCTGGCGGTGCTGACCTTCAACCCGCAGCACGCCGCCCTGCGCAAAAGCACCTGAGCCACACCCCTCACACCCACCTCCCCCCCGTAGGAGCTGGCTTGCCAGCGAAGAGGCCCGCAAGCCCAACGCCAAACCCAAGGCCCCCTTCGCCGGCAAGCCGGCTCCTACACAGCGCCTGCCGATGGGCGATCTACGACTTTGGTACTGCTTTTGCTGTCGATGGTCGCATTCACAAATGCCCTCGCCCTGGCATGTAATGACCCCCATAACAAGAAGGACACCCCCCTTATGCCCCGTGCCCTGCAGACCCTGGCCCTGCTCTCCCTGAGCCTGACCCTGGGGATGGCCCACGCCGAAACCCCGCTGTTCTCCGCCGAGGGCTATCGCACCAGCCTTTACCGCAGCCCGACACCCACCCGGATCGAAACCGCGCAGATCATCGACACCAAGGGCTTGCAAGCCCTGCTCCAGCAGCCGCGCAAACCTTTGCTGATCGACGTCTATCGCCGGCAATGGCTGCAAGGTCGTTTCATTGACAGCGAGCCCCACGCCAACCTGCCCGGTAGCCACTGGCTGGCCAACACCGGCGACGGCGAACTGAGCCCCGAGTGGCAGCACTACTTCAGCCGCTATCTGCAACAGCTCAGCGCCGGCGCCCTGGACCAGCCGCTGGTGTTTTACTGCCGCGCCGATTGCTGGCTGAGCTGGAACGCGGTAAAACGCGCCGCAGCCCTGGGCTATACCTCTGTGTACTGGTATCGCGACGGCCTGGACGCCTGGGAGGCCGCCGGGTTGCCGGTGGTGGCGGCCCAGCCGGAAGCCTTTCCCTGAAGCTGCAAAAGCCCCCCCGCACACTCACAATAACGAGGTGAAAGGCCATGTATAAAATTCTGATAGCCGACGATCACCCACTGTTTCGCGAAGCCATCCACAACGTCATCAGCGACGGATTTCCCGGCAGCGAGGTGATGGAAACCGCCGACCTGGACAGCGCCCTGGCCCTGACCCAGGAACACGACGACCTGGACCTGATCCTGCTGGACCTGAACATGCCCGGCATGCACGGCCTCAACGGCCTGATCACCCTGCGCAACGAAGCGCCGACCATTCCGGTGGTGATCGTTTCCGCCGAACAGGACAAACAGATCGTGCTCCAGGCCATCACCTACGGCGCCGTGGGCTTCATCACCAAATCCTCGCCGCGCTCGCAGATGACCGAGGCCATCGAACAGATCCTCAATGGCAATGTGTACCTGCCACCGGACATCATCCGCACCCAGAAAAGCCCGCCGGGCCGACGCAGCAGCGAGACCCCGAGCTTCCCCCCGGAACTGCTGCAGGCCCTGACCCGCAAACAGCTCCTGGTGCTGGAGCGCATGACCAAGGGCGAGTCCAACAAGCAGATCGCCTACACCCTGGACATTGCCGAAACCACAGTGAAGGCCCACGTCTCGGCGATCCTGCGCAAGCTCAATGTGCACAACCGGGTGCAAGCGATCCTGAGTGCCGGGGATATCGATTTCGGCGCCTACCTGCGCCGCTGAATGCAGCTGATCGTGCACCGTTCCTGTAGGAGCCGGCTGGCCGGCGAAGGCGATCTCGCGGGCCCCTTCGCTGGCCAGCCAGCTCCTACGGTTGGTAATAACAGTGACCTGGACCCGTAGGAGCCGGCTGGCCGGCGAAGGCGGTCTCTCGGGCCTCTTCGCTGGCAAGCCAGCTCCTACGGTTGGTAATGACAGTGGCCTGGGCCCGTAGGAGCCGGCTGGCCGGCGAAGGCGGTCTCTCGGGTCTCTTCGCTGGCAAGCCAGCTCCTACGGTTGGTAATGACAGTGGCCAGCTCCTACGGTTGGCCGTCAGTGATGGGGTGTGGGGGTGGCCGGGCTCAGCAGGTGGCTGATGGCAGTCTTGAGTTTCATCGGCCGCACCGGTTTGTGCATCAGGGTGTGGCCCAGCTCGCGCAGTTGCTGCTTGAGCTCGTTGCTGTAGTTGGCGGTGATCATCATCGCCGGGATCGCCAGGGCGCGGCGGGCGTTGATTCGCGCCACGGCGTCAATGCCGTTCTGCTGGCGGTCCAGGTGGTAGTCGGCAATCAGTAGATCGACTTCGGCGCGGTAGTCGTCCACCTGGCGTGCCAGGTCTTCTTCGGACAGGGCGGTGATCACTTGGCAGCCCCAGCCTTCAAGCAGGGTGCGCATGCCGGCGCAGATCGCCGCGTCGTTATCCAGGACCCAGATCCGTGCGCCGTGCAGACGTTCCAGCAGGGCTTCCCCCAGTTCCGGGCGCGGCGCCGGCAAGGGTGCGCTGGCGCTGATCGGCACCTGCACGCTGAACACCGAGCCGCGCCCCGGCCAGGAACGCACGCCGATGCGGTGCCCGAGAATCCCGGCAATCTTCTCCACGATGGCCAGCCCCAGGCCCAGGCCGCGATCCTGGTCCGGGCGCTGTTCTTCGCCGCGCTTGAACTCCTGGAAGATTTCCTCCAGACGTTCGGCGGCGATGCCCATGCCGCTGTCCCAGACTTCGATCGACAGCCAGCGCCCCTGGCGCCGACAGCCCAGCACCACGCGGCCCTGGCGGGTATAGCGGATGGCGTTGCTCAGCAGGTTGCGCAGGATCCGCGCCAGCAGTTGGATGTCGCTGCGCACCAGTGCCGAGCAAGCCACGAAGTGCAGTTCCAGGCCCTCGCTGCGGGCCACCTGGGCGTACTCGGCGGCAAGGTTTTCCAGCAGCTCGCTCAAGGCAAAGGGCGCGATATCGGCCTTGATCACCCCGGCGTCGAGCTTGGAGATGTCCACCAGGGTGCCCAGCAGGTTTTCCACGTCCTCCAGGGAGTTGCTGACATTGCGCACCAGGGCGCTGCTGGCCTGGGGATCGCGGCGCTCCAGCAAGGCGCTGGTGAACAGCCGCGCGGCATTCAAGGGTTGCAGCAGGTCATGGCTGACCGCGGCGAGAAATTTGGTCTTCGACAGGTTGGCCTGTTCAGCCTCGCCCTTGGCCTCCCGCAGCCGGGATTCAACCCGGCTGCGCTCTTCGATCTCGCGCAGCAGCTGCTGGTTGAGGGTGGTCAGTTCGGCGGTGCGTTCGCGCACCCGCAGCTCCAGGTTCTGGTAGGCCTGATGCAACGCCTCGGCGGTGCGCCGGCGTTCGGTGATGTCGCGGATCAGTACGAAGATCCCCACCACTTCACCATTGGCCAGGCGATTGGGCACGTAGGAGCGCAGCATGTAGCGCTCCTGGTTGTTGATGTTGGTTTCGGCGAATTCGAAGGTCACGCTCTCCCCCGCCAGAGCCCGCTCCACATAGCTTTCCAGGCGCTGGTAGTGCTGTTCGCTGTGCACCTCGCGCAGGCTCTGACCGAGCATCACGCCCCGGGGCCAGCAGTACCACTCCTCGTAGACCTTGTTGGTGAACTCGTACACCAGATCGGCATTGAGGTAGGCGATCAGCGCCGGCACATGGTCGGTGATCAGGCGAATCCAGCGCTCGCTCTCGCTCAGGGCCTCGGCGTGCTGGTAGCGCTCGGTGATGTCGGTGAAGGTGTTGACGAAGCCGCCGGTAGGCAGCGGATGGGTACGGATTTCCAGCACCCGGCCGTCGCTCAGGCGCTGCTCGCATTCGTGGATCACCCGGCCATTGCAGTCGCGGCTGGCGGGGGTCAGCAGGCTCAGCTCGCTGTCGCCGATAACCTCGGCAAACAAGCGGTGAGCGGCCACCGGGGCCAGCCCGCTGAGTTCCAGGAAACGCCGGTTCCACAGTTCGAGAATGCCCTCGGCATTGACCATGGCCACGCCCTGGGACAGGTTGTCCACCGCCCGTTGCAGCAGGTGCGACTTTTGCGCCACCGCCTGCTCCCGGCGCAGGGTTTCGCTGTGCTTGACCTCGGTGATGTCGGTGAACAGGATCACCCGCCCGCCTTCCCGGGTCGGCCGCTCGCTGACCTGCAGCCAGCGCCCGTTGTGCAGGCGATAGAGCAACTGCTCGTCGGCGCCGCTGCGCGGTTCCTCGCTGAACAGCCCGGTGCTGGTCATCAGCCGGCGCACTTCCGAGAGGCGCATGCCGGCCATGATCCGCACCCGGCTGTGGCTCCAGAAGGCACGGAAGCGGCTGTTGAACAGGACGATGCGCTGCTCCTGGTCGAACAGCACGAAGGCGTCGGAAATGCTCTCGATGGCATCGATCAGATGCTGGTGGGCAGTCTCGGCCCGCAGCCGCGCTTCGCTGAGCAAGTGGTTGCCGGCCTTGAGCTCGGCCATGGCCTGGTTCAGGGCGTCGGTACGTTCGCGCACCTGCTCGGCCAGCACCACCGAATGCTGGAACGCCGCATAAGGGTCGTTGCCCCGGGTGATGCCGGATTCGACCCGCTCGATCAGCGCGCTGTTGATCCGCCGCAGCTTGCGGTTCTCGCGCTGCAGGCAGGCGAGCTGCGCTTGCAGCTCAGCGGCGGGCCGGAGTTCGACTGCGGGCAATGGCGACCCCGGTGAAGGTCTGGTTGATGTGCATGCCATTGAACTGTTCTCCGTAGGTGTTGAACCCCATCACCCGTTGCTCCCGCAGAAAGGCGCCGATCTGCTCCAGGCTGCCGCGGTCCTCCAGCTCCAGGCGGCGCAAAAAGCAGTCGCAGCCGATGGTCAGCAACAGCCCGCCGAGGCGCTGCTGCAAGCCGTCGAACAGCTGTTGCAGGTTGGGCAGCAAAGGGCCGGGGGTCATGGCGGTGAGGACGATGCCGTTCTCCACCGCGCAGTAGAAACTCAGGCTCAGGTCCGGGTGCACCTGCTGCACGGCGCGCACGTAGTAGTGCTGGTTGATCCGCACCGCCAGCGGGTTGGCGGCAAACACCCGGTGGTCGAGCTGCGCAAGCGGCACGCCGATCAGCCGCGCATACTCTTCGGCGGCCGGCTCGGCGTTCAGTTCATAGACCCGGCGCAAGGTACTGTCGGCGCCGGTGACCACCAGTTTTTCTTCCCGGGGCAGGATGTGGTGGGTGGTGAACACCTCGAAATCCAGCCAGGTGTTGACCAGCACCACCACCGCCGCGCCGCTGTGAAATTCGCCACCGAAATACACGTGGGTGTGGGTCAGGTAGTTGTCATCGCCGGCCGAACCGCCGAAATGCGGAATGTCCCCCAGGGCCGCGCTGAGGGCGGCCAGGACCATTTCCTCACGGCTCGACAGGCCGTCCAGCAGGGTCAGGGCGAAGCTGTTGCCCTTGATCGGCGCCAGGGTGTTGCTGCGGCAATCCCCCACCAGACGTTCGACCATCTGCTGGGCGTCGATCAGGCTGAAGTGTTCCATCTGGTCGATCAGCTCGGCGGCGATGGAAAAGTGCCGGTGATCGAAGCCGATGGCGGTCACGCAATTGCGCCCGTAGCCCAGGGGGGTGATTTCCCCCGCGCTGGTGCAGCCCACCAGGGGGATGCCGCCAAAGCTGTGTTGCAGGGCCGGGCCGAGGGTTTGCAGGGGGTATTCGGCGGAACAGAAAAACAGCACGAAGCCCAGGTGCGGATGCAGCAACTGGCTGGCCAGGTCCTGGGCCACCTGCTGCGGATCGACGGCCTGGGACATGGCACTGACCACGCCCTCGCTCTGGGCTTGCTGCATCGTCGCCTCCGGCGCCGGTTATCTGAGGGATGAGTGTACGAAGCCGGCCCTGGGGCACGAATGCTACTTGGGTAGCGGGTAGCCGGTTCCATGGGCGTAGGTGCTGGCTTGCGAGCGAAAGTGTCGGCCGGTTTGGTGCAAGGCTGGCGGGCCTCTTCGCCGGCAAGCCGGCTCCTACGGGAAATCCGCCAATGCGGAAAATAGGCGGGGAATGCGCGGCGCGACCTCCGTAGGAGCTGGCTTGCCAGCGAAGGCGTCATCCGGGCTGGTGCAAGGCTTGAGGGCCTCTTCGCCGGCAAGCCGGCTCCTACAGGGGAAGGCGCAAATATGGGAGAAATGGGAATGCGCGGCGCCGGCCCGGGCGCGATGCGCACGCCAGGGCCGGCGCTGGGGTTACCAGGTCAGCACGGCACCCACGGCGAAGGTGTCGGTGTTTTCGTTCTGGGCACTGGTGTGGTGGCCGTCGATCTCGAACTGGTTGTACTCGGCCACCAGCTTGAGGTTGTCGTTGATGTCGTGGAACAGCGCCACGCCCCGGGTCTGGTAATCGGCGCCGCTGCCGACCACGCCGTTGCCGTCATCACGGGTCTTGCCATAGGACAGCGCCAGGCGGTTCTTGCCGAGCTTGTACGAGCCCTGCAGCAGGTAGCCCTTGCTGTCCACGTTGCGCAGCGTGGCTTCGCCGGCGTTGTTGGTGAAGAACGGATTGATGCCCTTGGCCTGGAACCCGGAACCGGTCAGGGACAGGCCGCCCATCTTGGCCTGCAGGCCGTAGCCCAGGCCCTTGGAAGTCACCGATTGCACGTTGGGGTCGGTGTTGTCGGAGGTCTGGTAGCTGCCGTTGAGCCAGCTGTAGAACTTGGCCCCGCCCAGGTCGAACTGGTAGGTGATCTCGCTCTCGGTGCGCGGGTTCTTCTGGTAGGCCTTGCCCAGGGCGCTGCTGTCGTTGGTATCCACCGGGTCGAGGATGCCCACCGCCACCCGCAAGCCGTCCATGACCGGGCTGCGGTAGGTGATCTGCGACGAAGGAAAGGGATAGGGATAACCGCTGCCGATGTTGCCGAACGACACCCCGCCGCCGTCCACCAGCCCCAGGCTGTCGCTGACCTGACCGTACCCGGCGAGCATTTCATCGAGCAGGATGTTGGAACGGGCGAACAGGCCGAAGTCCTTGCCGATCAGCACCTCGCCCCACTCCGGGTTGGCCACGGTGCCGTAGAACTGGCGCACGTCGATGGCGGTGTCGGTGCCGTTGGTTTCACTGTCATTGATGGTCACCCAGAACGAGGCCCGGGCGCCGAGCTTGAGGTCGTCCACCTGCTTGCCCATGTTGAAGCCCAGGTAGTTGGGCAGAAAGCCCATCTTCACCCGCGCCTGCCGGCGGTCGTACTGCTCGCCGGCGCGGTCGACCTTGCTGTTGACGTAGAAGGCGTTGATGTAGCCGTCGGTGGAAAAGGTCGTCTGGTCCTTGTCGTACAGCATGATCTCGGCTTCGGCGACAGTGCCCAGGCCAAGGGTCGACAGGCCGACGAGCAGGGCCGGAATCAGAGGGTACTGGCAGTTCTTATTGTTATGCATGGCGCGCTCCGCAAACGGGGGACGAAATGTCGGAGGCGATTATCGAAACGGGGCAAGGCCGCCCATAGGCTGCCTTGGAGGCAAATTCAGCATGCTTTGGAGGGGCTGGCAGGGACCGGCAAATCCGATCCACGACCGGCCCGCTACCGGGCCCACTACCTGGAGTAGCACCAAGGGTTTAGCGACCCCGGTGCCAAGGGATAAGGCCTTAAGCCTCGGCCGCCAAAGCGCGCAGTCGCGCCAGCTCGGCGGTAGCCAGGGGAATGCCGTGCTCCAGCGATTTGGCCCGGGTGCGGTAGCGCCGGTCCCCGGGCATGCGCTCCAGGCCCACGGCCTGCATCTGCCGCACCAGCTCGCCGCTGCGTTGGGCAAAACGCCCGCCGCCCAGGTGGCTGGGGTCGATGACGATCAGCAGTTGCCCAGTCCAAGGCGTTTGCGCCCCGGGGTGTTGCGACCAGTCGAACTCGAAGGAGAAGTTGCCGCCGGTCAACGCCGCCGCCAGCAGCTCCACCATCATCGACAGCGCCGAGCCCTTGTGCCCGCCAAAGGGCAACAAGGCGCCGCCGTCGAGAATCGCTGCCGGATCGCAAGTGGGCTGGCCGTTGCGGTCCACCCCCATGCCCGGTGGCAGTTGCTCGCCCTGGCGCTTGGCGATCTGCACATCACCGTGGGCGATGGCGCTGGTGGCCAGGTCGAAGACGATGGGCTCGGCGCCTTCACGGGGGGCGGCGAAGGCAATCGGATTGGTGCCGAACAGCGGACGCTGGGCGCCGTGGGGCACCACGCAGGTCATGCTGTTGACCAGGCTCAGGGCCACCAGGCCTTCTTCGGCGAAGGGCTCGACATCCGGCCACAAGGCCGCGAAGTGATGGGAATTGCGAATCGCCAGCACCGCGATCCCGGCGCTGCGGGCCTTGCTCAGCAGCAGCGCGCGGGCCGCCGCCAGGGCCGGCTGGGCAAAGCCGCCTGCGGCGTCCACCGCCACCACGCCGGGGGCCACATCCTCGACCTGCGGCACGGCCTGCCCATTGACCCAACCGCTGGCCAGGGACGACAGGTAACCGGGAATGCGGAACACCCCGTGGCTGTGGGAGCCATCGCGCTCGGCGCGGGCGCAGTTGTCGGCCAGCACCTGGGCTACCTCGGCAGAGGTGCCGTGGCGAAGAAAAATCCGTTGCAGCAAGTCGGTCAAGGCCGGCAGGTCGAGGTACTCGACGTCAGCCTGCGCCGGGGTCGCGTGGTTCGCGTCGGTCATTGCAGCTCCATTGGAATTGTTATTGGAAGGTGCCTGACTATCGCGTCACGCCAGTTAACTGTCAAATGTTGACTTCATGACAGAAAACATTCATTTTCCATTGTCAACGGCCCACAAGAATGAAAACAACCATGAGCCAACCCATCAAACAACGCCTTGAAAGCAGCCTGTCCAGCGCCACCGCATCGGGCCGGGCGATTGCCAGCTACATGCTGGCCAACCTCTACGAACTGCCCTTCCAGACCGCCGCCGACATCGCCGAAAAACTCGGCGTCAGCGAATCCAGCGTCGGCCGGTTCTGCCGCGCCATCGGCTACAGCCATTTCAAGGATCTGAAAAACGACCTGAAGAACGACCTCGGCGAAGGCCCGTGGCTGGTGGGCGACCGCCTGCAGGAATTTCGCCAACAGCCCAACCCGGCGGCCCAGGGCCTGCCCCGCAGCTTCGAGCTGGAAGTGGCGGCGCTGGTCAAGGTCTACGAATACAGCCTGACCCCGGCCTGGCAGACCGTGGTCCAGCGCCTGGCCAGCCGGCGCCGGGTGTACGTGGCGGGGTTCCAGACCGAGCGCGGCATCGCCGCTTCCATGGTCCACCTGCTGCAATACCTGCGCGACGGCGTGCACCTGGTGGACGGCGCCGCCGGGCATTTCGCCGACGTACTGCTCAGCCCCGCCGAGGACTGCGCCCTGGTGGTGTTCGAGGCAAGGCGCTATTCGCGCCACGCCCTGACCCTGTGCCACAAGGCCCGCGAGGCCGGGATTCCGGTGACCCTGGTCACCGACACCTTCTGCGACTGGGCCGAGCAGAACGCCGACGAGGTGTTCCGCGTGCCCACCGAATTCAACCTGTTCTGGGAGTCCACCGCGGCCATGCTGTCGCTGGTGCACCTGTTGGTCAACGAGGTGTGCAAGCACCTGGGGCCCGAGGTGGAAAAACGCCTGGAAGCCACCGCCGCCCTGCATAACGAGTTTGTTGGTTACACATCGTCCGCCCGACCAAAACAATAAATAACCGAGGTGCTCCATGAACAACGTCCTCCGCTTCGCCGGCGCTTGCGCCCTGGTCATCGCCGCCTCCACGGCCCAGGCCGAAACCTTGAAGATCGCCACCGAAGGCGCCTACCCGCCCTTCAACTACGTGGACTCCAACAACCAGCTGCACGGCTTTGACGTCGACATCGCCAACGCCCTGTGCGAGCGCATGAAGGTCGAATGCACCATCGTCGCCCAGGACTGGGAAGGCATCATCCCGGCGCTGCTGGCGAAGAAATACGACGCCGTGGTGGCCTCGATGATCGCCACCGACGAGCGCAAGAAGAAGATCGCCTTCAGCAACCACTACTACCGCACCCCGCTGTCGGTGGCGGTGCCCAAGGACTCGGACATCAGCGACCCGCAGACCAACTTCAAGGGCCGCACCGTGGGCGCCCAGGCCTCCTCGACCCAGGCCATCTACGCCGAGGACCACTACGGCCCGGCCGGTGCCGACGTGAAGTTCTACCCGACCCTGGACGAAGCCAACAGCGACCTGGCCGCCGGGCGCGTGGACGGGGTGATCGCCGACAAGTTCCCGCTGCTGGCCTGGGCTGAAAGTACCGGCAAGGACTGCTGCAAGATCATCGGTGACGTCAATGGCACCACCGCCGACGCCTCGATCGCCGTGCGCAAGGAAGACAACGCCCTGCGCGAGCGCCTGAACAAGGCCCTGGACGAGATCGTCGCCGACGGCACCTACAAGCAGATCTCCAGCCGCTACTTCGCCTTCGACATCTACTGACCGCCCGCCTTTGCCGCTGCCGTTGCCCCGCGCTCCCTTGAGCGCGGCGGCGCCCTGCACGGTTCATTTTTCCAGAGGGTTCGCGCATGTTCGAACAGCTGTCACTCCTGTCCTTTGCCAGCGGCGGCTGGGGCTCGGCCCTGCTCGCCGGGGCCCTGGTGACCATCGCCCTGGCCCTGGCCTGCGTGCCCATCGGCCTGCCCCTGGGCCTGGCCGTGGCCCTGGCCGCACGCTCGAAAAACCGCTGGGCGCGGGCCTGGGCCACAACCTTTTCCACGGTGTTTCGCGGCCTGCCGGAGCTGTTGACCCTGCTGATCATCTACTACGGCTGCCAGATCGCCGCGCAGAAAATCCTCGGCGCCCTGGGCTACCCCGGTGAAGTGGCGATCAACACCTTTGTCGCCGCGATGATCGCCTTCAGCCTGGTGTTCGCCGCCTTCTCCAGCGAGATCTGGCTGGCCGCGTTCAAGACCCTGCCCAAGGGCCAGTACGAAGCCGCCAGCGCCCTGAGCCTGTCGCGGCGCACCACCTTCAGCCGGGTGCTGCTGCCACAACTGACGCGCATCGCCCTGCCCGGCCTGTCCAACAACTGGCTGTCGCTGCTCAAGGACACCTCCCTGGTCTCGACCATTTCCCTGGTGGACCTGATGCGCCAGACCAACCTCGCGGTCAGCGTGACCAAGGAACCCATGCTGTTCTACAGCGTGGCCTGCTTTGGCTACCTGTTCTTCTCGGCGCTGTCGGGGCACTTGTTCAGCTTTCTCGAACGGCGCTTCAACCGTGCGCAACGGAGCCTGCAGCCATGAACCTGGATGACCTGCTGAACCTGTTCCTCAACCAGGAACTGCTGGAGCGCTACGGCCCGCGCTTTATCGACGGCCTGCTGGTGACCGCCAAGCTGGTGGCGATTTCCTTCAGCCTGGGCGCCGTGCTCGGCCTGCTGATCGCCCTCGGGCGGCTGTCCAGCAATCGTTTCCTGCGGCGCTTCACCGGGGCCTACGTGTACTTCTTCCGTGGCTCGCCGCTGCTGGCCCAGCTGTTCATGCTGTATTACGGCCTGGGCTCGTTCAAAGGCTTCTGGCAGGACGTGGGCCTGTGGTGGTTCTTCCGCGACGCCTGGTTCTGCACCCTGCTGGCCTTCACCCTGAACACCGCCGCCTACCAGGCGGAGATCCTGCGCGGCAGCCTGCTGGCGGTAGCCCAGGGCCAGCGCGAAGCCTGCAAGGCCCTGAGCCTGTCGCGCTGGACCGCGTTTCGCAAAGTGATACTGCCGCAGTCGCTGCTGATCGCCATCGGGCCTCTGGGCAACGAGCTGATCTTGATGATCAAGGCCAGCGCCATCGCCTCCCTGGTGACCATCTACGACCTGATGGGGGTGACCAAACTGGCCTTCTCCCGCAGCTTCGATTTCCAGATCTACCTGTGGGCCGCGGTGCTCTACCTGATCATCGTCGAAGTGGTGCGGCGCAGCCTCAAATACCTGGAAGGCCGCCTGGGCCGGCACCTGAACTGAACCCTTTAGCGGGCCGCCGCGCGGCCCCTGTCATAAGGACCCAAACATGCATTGCCAAACCCTCGTTCTGGGCGCCGGAATCGTCGGCGTCAGCAGCGCCCTGCACCTGCAGGCCCGCGGCCGCCAAGTGGTACTGCTGGACCGCCAGCCTCCGGGCAACGGCACCAGCCACGGCAACGCCGGGCTGATCGAACGTGCCAGCGTGATTCCATACGCCTTCCCCCGGGAAGTGACCAAACTGGTGCGCTACGGCCTCAACCAGCAATCGGACGTGCGCTACAGCCTGCGCCACCTGCCCAAGGCCGGCCCCTGGCTGCTGCAATACTGGCGCCACTCCTCGCCCAAGGGCCTGGCTACCGCCACCCGCGCCATGCTGCCGCTGATCGAACGCTGCGTCACCGAACACCTGGCCCTGGCCCGCCCGGCCAACATGCTGGAGCTGATCGCCGACGGCGGCTGGCTCGAAGCCTTCAACGACCAGGAGGCCTTCGACTTCGCCCAGCGCGCCGCCGCCGACCTGCGCGACTACGAACTCAACTACCGGGTACTGGACCGCGCCGAACTGCTGGCCCTGGAACCCGGCCTGCACCCCGACATCGTG
This sequence comes from Pseudomonas sp. JDS08PS003, assembly GCF_045013505.1. NCBI lineage: Bacteria > Pseudomonadati > Pseudomonadota > Gammaproteobacteria > Pseudomonadales > Pseudomonadaceae > Pseudomonas > Pseudomonas sp. JDS08PS003. The sequence goes on along the minus strand of NZ_CP120724.1, from coordinate 2,621,137 downwards.
GGCGGCCTGCACTGGCTCGACCCCAAGACCGTCAGCGACCCCGGCGGCCTGACCCGCGGCTACGCCGAACTGTTCAAGCAGCGCGGCGGCCAATTCATCATCGGCGACGCCCTGAGCCTGACCCAGGTCGAAGGCGGCTGGCAGGTGCACAGCGAACTCGGCCCGATCAGCGCCCAGGAAGTGGTGGTGGCGCTGGGCCCGCAAGCCAGCGGCATCTTCGAACCCCTGGGCTACCGCATTCCCCTGGCGATCAAGCGCGGCTACCACATGCACTACGCCGCCCTGCCCGGCACCCGCCTGCAGCACCCGATCCTCGACCCGGTGGGTGGCTACGTCCTGGCACCGATGGTGGGCGGCATCCGCCTGACCACCGGCATCGAATTCGCCGACCGCGACGACCCCATCAACGAAATCCAACTGCGCCGCTGCGAAGCCCTGGCCCGAAACTTCTACCCCCTGGGCGAACGCCTCGACGCCGAACCCTGGCTGGGCCGCCGCCCGTGCCTGCCGGACATGTGCCCGGTGATCGGCCCCGCCCCGCGCCACCCCGGCCTGTGGTTCAACTTCGGCCACGCCCACCACGGCCTGACCCTGGGCCCGGTGAGCGGCCACCTGCTGGCGCAAATGGTCACCGGCGAAACGCCCTTCACCGACCCCACCCCCTACCGCGCCGAGCGCTTCAACTGACCGACGGAGAACCGCCATGCAGACCCAGACCGCCCCGCTTCCCGCCGCATCCGAAGCGCCAGCCCGCCCCGCTGCCGACCCACGCGAAGTGGTGATCGATATTGCCGGGCTGAACAAGTTCTACGGCGCCTTCCACGTCCTGCACGACATCGACCTCAAAGTGCGCCAGGGCGAACGCATCGTCCTCTGCGGGCCTTCCGGCTCCGGCAAATCGACCCTGATCCGTTGCATCAACCGCCTGGAGATTGCCGAAAAAGGCCGGATCCTGGTGGACCGCACCGACCTCTCGCAAAACACCCGCGAAGCCGCCCAGGTACGCAGCCAAGTGGGCATGGTGTTCCAGCACTTCAACCTGTTCCCGCACATGAGCGTGCTGGACAACTGCACCCTGGCACCGATGACCGTGCGCGGGTTGTCGCGGAAAAAGGCTGAAGAACTGGCCCGGGGGTTTCTGGCCAAGGTGGGGATTGAGAATCAGGCGGATAAGTACCCGAGCCAGCTTTCTGGCGGGCAGCAACAACGCGTGGCGATTGCCCGAGCGTTGTGCATGGAGCCGAAGATCATGTTGTTTGATGAACCGACTTCGGCGCTGGACCCGGAGATGGTGAGTGAGGTGTTGGATGTGATGGTGAAGTTGGCGGGGAGTGGGATGACCATGTTGTGCGTGACTCATGAGATGGGGTTTGCACGGCAGGTGGCGGAGCGGGTGTTGTTTTTGGATGGGGGGCGGATTGTGGAAGATGCGCCGCCGGAGGCGTTTTTTGGGGCGCCGAAGAGTGAGAGGGCTAAGGCGTTTCTTGCGCAGATTGTGCATTGATATTGGAGGCATATCCGTTGCTGCGGTAACGGCCACTTATGGTTTCGCTCTTACAGCGAGTCACTTTGAAAAGCCCAAAGTAACCAAAGGCTCCTGCCCCTCCACTCGGTGCCTCGCCTAGGCTCGGCATGCCCGAACTCCGGCATTGATCCGTGGGCCGCCGCAATGGGCCATCCATGGCCCAGTGCGGCTAACCCGGCGTCCTGCCGGGTTACCCACGGCTCAATGCCTGCGTTCGGCCGTCGTGTCTAAGGGGGCAGGAAGATCAAAAGCCAAGGCAAGATAGCGGCCTCCCGACCACCCTAAAAATAAAGCCCCCTAACCTATAGCCGCTGCCGAAGGCTGCGAACGACAACAAAGCGAGCGCAGCGATCTCAAGAATGCCTATCTATCCGATTCAAAGCACAACCGACACCAACCTTTATCCCATCCATTAGCCCAGGCATCCGCGAACGCCAAAAGTAAGCTCGCCACCGCAATACCGGAAGCAAAAGGATTGTTCCGTCACTAAAGAAATGGGGATTTACTTGGAGTAAAGAATGATGCCACCATGATATCACTCGTAAACGATGATCCGATTTGTCCGCTAAGATACCTAGTAAACTAATCCGTCATTACAAAAAATAGCTCGACGACAGAAGCGCCAAATGAGAGACAAGGAATGGTCAATCTAAAAGATATAAATAAATTTATCGCCGTTGACATTGAAGATTACAAACACTGCCTAGACTCCGTTGAGCATACACAGACCATTAAAGGCTTAAATGCAAAACTAAGATTTCATCATTTAAAGTTTGATGGCAACGGTCGACCAATGTCCAAAGCTCTCGCGGAGCTTTTATATCAATACATCATTCACTATTGCATTGCCGCTAAAAACAGGCCTTCAGCTATCACTGCAAAAGAGTCTGCACAATTAATAAAGGAAGCACGCAAGCTATTTCGTCACCCGGACATCACAGATGATAGTCCAGACAAAACAGGTGAAGCCGGAGAAACACTGTTATTCTTTCTAATGGAGTCAATAATACAGGCCCCACAAATAGTCTCTAAAATGGAGCTAAAAACCAACAGAAAGCTTGAGGCAAATGGGTCCGACGGCATCCATGCAAGATGGAATGAAGAAGATGAAATCGTAGACTTTTATTTTGGCGAATCAAAGTTATACCAAAAGATAGATGACGCGATCATATCTGCTTTGAAAAGCATTGAAAGCTTTCATTTAGATGAAATCTATAAGCACGAATTTACGATGATAACCAAGCATTTCAAATATGCAGAGCCAGAGGTTCAAAAAGCTGTCACCGAACATATAAAACTGGGTGAGCCTGGACCTGGGGCTAGAATAAATCATGCCTGCCTAATTGGGTACAACTGGGACGCCTATGACAACAAGAACAACAAAAGCAGTAGAGAACTTGCTCAGGAGTTCAAAGAAAGGCTAATTCTCGAAACCCCAATAATTGCAACACAACTAGATAAAAAGCTAGAAAATTTCTCAAGAAAGCATCTTTGCCTAGAAGTGTTTTTTATTCCTTTTCCCTCAGTGCAAAATTTCAGAAACGAATTCAACGAAGCCTTAGATTGATATGGATATTAATACACAAGACTTTCAGAATGACATCAAAAAACTTTTCATCTATAGCACTCTGCACTTACTCCCTGCCCATACAGAGGCAAAGAAAATATCTTCAATTGAGTCCAAAAGACTTATTGGTATCGCATCAATCCTATCCATATCTGACATACCTGATGAACTATCACTTGCATATGAAATAATTAGCAGACTGATAGAATGCGATTCAGACAACAAAGAAGACATAGCTAAAGCTGCGGACATTATTCTTTCGAGAATTGGTAATTTCCCAGGGCGAGAGCTTCTGAGAAAACGTTATAAAATTCTTGATAGCTTTTCACCGGCGATAACTCTTTCACTGGAGAGACTAGCAAGAGAGATTGAAAACACTACGGAGGAAGGCATAACTCTAACCGACTTCCAACATAGATTCTATACTAACCTTGAAAAACAGAAGTCACTGAGTATTTCAGCCCCAACTTCAGCAGGAAAGTCCTTCATACTCAACCTCGACTTAATTAGGCGCCTCGAATCCGGAAAAGAACAGAACATAGTATATATAGTTCCCACAAGAGCATTAATTTCCGAGGTCTCAGCCCGAATAAGAAAGACCATAAAAGCTAGAGAAATTATCGGCGCAATAGTAAGAACCGCCCCATTCCCTACGAAAGACAGTGCTCAGATAAAAAACATTATCTATGTTCTAACCCCTGAGCGTCTACTAAGCCTTCTCAAACCTGAAAACAACACAAAGAAAATAACTTCAATATTCATTGATGAAGCCCACGAGATCCAGAAAGGCAATAGAGGAATAGTACTGCAGAGCGCCGTCGACCTTGCATTGAGTCTACACCCGAGTACATCAGTTCTATTTGCGAGCCCTCTTGTAAGTAATCCAGGCTATTTCTTAAGCTTATTTGGAAGGCAAGATGAAGGGTTTTTCTTTACAGAAACCATATCCCCCGTCTCTCAAAACCTACTACTGATATCCGAAGTAAAAAATCAGCCAACCAAAATTAACACATCACTATTGGCTGCAAATAGAACCATCGACTTAGGAATAACACCAATAAGTTTTAAATTCAGAGGTTCAAAACATGAACAAAGAGCAAGATTAGCAAATGAAATAACTTTAAATTCCGAGTCCACCATTATTTTTGCCAATGGCCCCGGTGAAGCCGAGACCGTTGCGGAAGAGTTGCTTGAGATAAACAGAGACTATACCGCCTCAGATGAAGTCAAAGACTTTATTAACTTTATACGCACCGAGGTACACGAAGAATATCCTTTGGCAAAAACTCTAGAGCATGGAGTTGCCGTGCATTATGGTGACATGCCTTCAATTGTTCGGTCAGGTGTCGAAGAACTATTTAAATCAGCGGAGATACGCTTCCTATGCTGTACAAGCACACTGCTTCAAGGAGTCAACCTACCAGCAAAGCACATCGTAATTGAGAATCCATATAGCGGAAACAATCCAATGTCGAGGTCAGACTTTCTCAACTTATCTGGCAGAGCAGGCAGGCTTCTACAAGAATTTCATGGAAATATCTGGTGCATAAGACCGAGCGAATGGAACGAGGAATCTTACACTGGTGAAAAACTACAGGAAATTAAATCGTCAATGTCCAAACTAATGGACGACGGCGGAAAGATTATCGAAGAGTTAATTTCAGGAAAAATCGGGGAAGAACATAAGAATCTCGCCGAAGCCGGATTCAGTCGGCTTTACCAAGAAGTCAAAACCCTTGGAGAGGAAGAAGTACTTTTAAAGTACGGAACAAAAGAGAACTCTGAAACCTTAGCAAAAAACCTAGAACACGTACGCAATATATCTATAACACTGCCTCAAAAGATACTAGACTCGCATAGCAGCCTAAGGCCTGACCACCTACAAAGCTTATATGATAAACTTTTCAGCGCAGTTTATACGGATGAATTTTCTTTAATAAATCCTTTTCTGAAAGGAGGATATGAAAGAATGACCAACGCCATAAACATCATATCTGAAATCTTCGGATGGGCTGAAAACCAAAAATTTAGAAACTCTATAATTTATATATCTCACCAATGGGCAACAGGAACAGCTATATCCACCCTCATAAGGGACCGCGTCAACTATGTCAAAAGAGAAAACGAGTCATCAAATACATCAACAATAATCAGAGCCTTACTAAAACTAATTGAAACACAGGTAAGATTCAAACTTGTAAAATATTTTAGCGCCTTTGAAGACATAATAAAACACTGCCTAATTGAGAAAGGCTTTAGTGAAGATAATGCAAAACAAGCTCCATATCATACATTTCTCGAATTTGGCTCATGCTCTCCTATTGAGCTAAGTTTGATGTCGCTAGGCTTTTCAAGATTCACGGCATTGCGCTTAAAAAATGCCGTTAACTGGGGCGAAACGGAAGAGATAGAAGATTATCTTCTTACACTTTCAAAAATAAACATCTCCAATCTAAAAATGCCTAAAATTTGCATTAAAGAAATAAACGATATTCTTGGCCAACAATAGATACCTCTAAAACCATCCAAACCACTGCGAGTGCACAAAGTGAGTATTTTTTTCTGGAAAAACGCTACCCCATTAATGTGAATACCTTTGAGGAAGCCCCAATTTAGCTACAGATTTTATTTAAAATGCTTGTTTACGATTGGCCGCTTTTAGTTTTCGATTCAACTCAAAGCGGCCGATTAGATGCGAGACAGCTCATAATGCTAGGACACACCCACTCAAACATCCCTCCAATACACGGTTGCACCTCTCACGTCCCCCCCCTATAGTTCGCCCTCGCGGCAAAATCCGCGAACGACCTTGGCCGGTCGAATTACAACGACGCATCAGCGTCCAAAACACCATTGCAGACGCTTTTTTTGTGCCTGCGATTCTGTGTTATGGCGGCTGTGTGCGGGACACCTTCGGGTGTGCCGGTGTCGTTGTAACCGGTCGGCCAACCCTCGCACAGCTGCCACCCTCAATTTGCTTGGCCGCAAACGGTGGAAGCTCTACAACGAGTAACGACCATGGACGATCAATCGATTTCCCGCTTCTCCCCCGTCGACACCCACGACGCCAACCAAGCCGTTTTCTACCTCGACACCCAAGCCTCCCTGAGCGATCTGGCCAGCAGCGCGGCCCATCGTTTCACCGTGGTGCGGGATCTGATGGACACCCTGTCCACGCTTAACCTGAAAGACATTGCCGACTGCGATCTGACGCGGGTCACCCGAGGGGTGCATCTGCTCACCCGGGAGGGTTGCGCGGTGCTGGAGGTGATTCAGTGGCGAACAGCGCAAGAGGCCTGCACGCCATTGAACTCAACAAGCGCGTAAAACGCGCTTGGCTTTGCCCCAGCCGTTGATCTGCTTTGGCTTTGGCCTTTGATCTTGCTTTGGCTTTTGATCTGCCTGCCCCTTCAGGAGGCCGAACGCAGGCGTTGCGTAGGGGGCAGCTCGGCATGGATGCCGAGCTAGCCGCCCCAGGCCATGGATGGCCTGTGGCGGCGTGCCCCCGGAGCAATGCCGGAGCGAGGGAACGCCGAGCCTAGGCGAGGCGCCGGATGCGGGGGCAGGAGCCCTTTGGTTACTTTGGGGCTTTTCCAAAGTGACCCGCTGTAAGAGCGGAACCGCCAGTGGCCGCGACCGCAGCAACGGATATGTACGCCAAGCGCCCCCAAGTGCACGCGGTAAGAAGGTAACTCCGCGTCATCGTTGACGAGTTTTGCTGGCAGCCGACACCCACAGGGAAATCGCTGATTTGACAGCTGCCGTTCGCAAGACCGCCTGGCCGGGACTTCATTAAATCCAATCGATTGCAGTCAAGAACACGAGCACAGAAATATTTTAAAGAAAGCTGCGACGAATGATGGCCAATCGCCCAGGAACTCGGCAAAATCCGCACACTCTTCAGGGTTTTCAAGGATTGATGTTGATGACATGGCCAGTCACTCTGCACCTCAGCGACACCGCATACCCTCTCAGCGCAGCACAAAGAACCGCCTATAGCTTGGCCGCTGAATTGGCTATTCAGATCACTCCTGAGCCTGGTTTTATCAACCTCACGATCTACCCTTCCAGCGCCCAAACAGCCCTCTCTATTGATCACGTACGGGCGCTAGTTCTCCAGCATCTGAATGACTTTGCTTTACGTGACCACATCCATAGTGAAACGGCTGGATTGCGAGAAGTCTTGGCACGTGCCGCACTCACTGGATGTGGGTTGCCTCAATGACCTTGATAGCCACCGAAACCCAAGGTTATCGCCTCCTGCCATTTCGCTTCATGCGTATGAGTTCAGGGAATGAACGGGATATTTTGCTTACTTCGGAAACAGGCGAGTACCTCCATGTCACCGATCTACAACTTCGAGATCTAAGTTTTAAGCGCGTACAGCCAGGAACCTCTCTATACAAGGATCTACTCGCTCGTCATTTTATTTACGAGCCAGATCAACACGATCCAATTCCGGAGATGGCGGCGCAGTACCGCAGTCGGAAAGACTTCCTCCTGCAAGGTCCTGCATTACACCTGTTTGTGGTGACTCTGCGTTGCAACCATACATGTCAGTATTGCCAAGTATCACGTGCACCTTTAGGTGGCTCTGGACATGACCTTTCCGAAGCAGATGCACGTGCTGCCGTAGACCGCATGTTCGAGTCGAACGCCCGAGCCCTCACGGTAGAGTTCCAAGGTGGCGAACCTCTATTGGCCTTTGAACGCGTCCGCCAGATCATCGAATGGATAGTGGAACGGAACGTCGTGGAACAGCGCGATATCCAATTCGTCATCACAACCACACTCCATCACTTGACCGAAGAAGTTCTCGTCTTCGCCAAGAAGCATCACATCCAGTTTTCTACTTCGCTCGATGGACCGGCGTCATTACACAACGCTAACCGCCCCACTCCCTCCCGAGACTCTTATGAACGAACCCTCGACGGCATTCGTCGCGTCCGCGAATACCTAGGCCATGAAGCTGTCTCGGCTCTAACGACGTTAACAGCGAGGAGCCTTGAGCAACCAAGAGCGATCATCGACGAGTATGTAGCCCAGGGGTTTTCCAGTATCTCCCTTCGCCCCTTAAGCCCCTACGGTTTCGCCTCGAAGGGTACACAACGGCTGGACTACTCGATGGAACGTTATTTGGCGTTCTACAAGGAAGCGCTGGCTTACCTGCTGGAAATCAATCAACAAGGTGTGTACTTATCAGAGAGCTACGCAAGTCTACTGTTAAAGAACATCCTGACGCCTTTCTCATCTGGCTATGTCGATCTGCGCTCACCTGCCGGTGCCGGCACCGCAGCCTTGGTTTATAACTACGATGGCTACGTATACCCATCTGACGAAGCAAGAATGCTGTTGGAAATGGGCGAGGATGGTTTGCGTTTAGGCAGCGTGCATCAGCCGTTAGCCGAGCTACTACGCTCACCAGTCATGGAAGCATTGCTAGCAAGTGGTGTTGCCGAAACACTACCGGGCTGCGTGGATTGCGCACTCGTCCCCTATTGCGGCGCCGACCCTGTGGAACACTTCGCACGCCAAGGCGATCCGATTGGTCACCGTGCCTTCAGTAGCTTCTGTAAGAAAAATCTAGGACTACTTCAACATCTATTCGAACTATTGAGAGATGGCGGCGATGATATCCAACGCGTCTTGCTTTCCTGGCTAAATCGTCGCGCCTACTCCGAAGTCCTCTTCCCTGGGTATCGAGGGTAGGAACGATGCTAAGAAAAGATACCCATTTCGAGATCCAGCATCTAATTGAACCTAAGTTGCTGAAGGTCGTCACCGTAGACGAGTTCATTGAACAAGGCGTATCCATCTGCGCTGGGGACGTGAGCTTCGACGATCTAATACTGTGGCTGCCAGATGCCGAGCTTCAACGTAACCCGCACTTACTATCATTACCCGTTGGAGGCTTCCTTACTCCGGAACAACTTAGCGGGAGTGCAGAGGTCGGCAAGCTGCGACTTCACTCCCCAAAAGATCCAGATGTCGTTCGCCCTGGTGACGTAATTGCCATAACACCCGGAAGCCCGATCGTCCGAGTTCTCTATCGACGCGGCTCCGACAGTAACCTGCTGTTCATGACTGATCGTTGCAACAGCCTCTGCTTGATGTGCTCCCAACCACCTAAGGATATTGATGATCGTTGGCACATTGAGGAGAACCTTCGTCTGATCGATCTAATGGATCCTGGCGAGGAGAACCTAGGCATCAGCGGCGGGGAGCCCACGCTCTACCGCGATGGTTTGTTGGAAATCTTAGCCAAGTGCAAAACTGTGCTTCGACAAAAGTCTATTCATGTATTGAGCAATGGCCGGCTGTTCAAGGATCCGAGTTGGATCGAGTCACTTGCTCATATCCAGCATCCGCAACTAAGTTGGGGCATCCCGCTGTATGCCGACAACGCAAGAGATCATGACCACGTAGTGCAGGCGCCAGGGGCCTTCAGCGAAACACTCCAAGGGCTGTACAACCTCGCTCGAGCCAACCAGATCATCGAGATTCGCGTCGTCCTCAACCGACTGACCACGCCACGACTTCCAGAGCTCGCTCACTACATTTTCCGTAATTTGCCCTTCGTACGACATATTGCACTGATGGGTATAGAGAGTACTGGCTTAGCCCGAAAGCATTATGAGGAGCTGTGGATTGATCCTCTGGATTACCAAGAGTCGCTAAGTCAGGCCATTTACTTTCTGCACAACCGAGGATTACCGGTCTCAATCTATAACCTCCCTCTGTGCCTGGTACCTGCGCATCTCTCACGCTTTGCACGCCAGAGCATCTCAGACTGGAAGAATCTGTTCATCGACACCTGCCAACAATGCGCCGCAGCTCATCAATGCTCGGGCTTTTTCAAATCTCATACCGCGCGCTGGCAAAGCCGTGGGATAAAACAACTATCAACTGAGGCATTCAATGCCTACGCAAGGAGCGCACAGTGAAACTGCTTGATCGCTGGAAAATCCTGATTGGGGGCATGACCCTGTTGCCGGTCGCGAGTATCAACCTTGCCCAGGCCAACCCAATGCCACTTGCCGATACAAATTGGGAGCCACGGGAGAAGAGTCAGCCACCAGTCTTTGCCGACACGCTCAATGCCCCTGATGCGACCAATATGTACGCAGCTCACCGCTCGCATAGTTCACACCGCTCGCACAGCTCCCATAGCTCTCATTACAGTGGATCAAGTGGCTATAGCGCGCCTCGCTACTACAACCCTCCTGCCACGAGCACTCGCAGCTACAACACACCAAGCAGCTCGAATTACGGCTCAAACAGCTCTTCCGGCTCATCAACCAGCAGCTCTTTTTACCAATCATCTGGTACATCGACAGGCTCGACCTCAACGACTACTCGAACACGACCTAGCGAAGTACAGAAAAGCAACCTGGTCATACGAGTGCAAACGGCCTTAATGGTGCGCAGGTACTACCAAGGAGCAATCGATGGCGTGATGGGCAAAGGGACTCGAGGAGCGCTGATGTCGTTTCAAACGGACAACGGCCTGACCGTAAACGGACAGATGGACACACCAACATTAAACGCATTGGGCATTCGCATTCCTTAGTTACTAGCAGCGCGGCCCATCGTTTCACCGTGGTGCGGGATCTAATGGAAACGCTGTCCACGCTTAACCTGAAAGACATTGCCGACTGCGACCTGACGCGGGTTACCCGTGGAGTGCACCTGCTCACCCGGGAGGGTTGCGCGGTACTGGAGGTGATTCAGTGGCGAACGGAGCAAGAGTCCTGCACGCCATTGAACTCAACAAGCGCGTAAAACGCGCTTTGCTTTGGCTTTTGCTCTTGCTCTGCCTGCCTCTTCAGAAGGCCGAACGCAGGCGTTGCGCAGGGGGCAGCTCGGCATGGATGCCGAGCTAGCCGCCATCAGGACATGGATGGCCTGTGGCGTCGGGCCCCCGGAGCAATGCCGGAGAGAGGGAACGCCGAGCCTAGGCGAGGCGCCGGATGCAGGGGCAGAGAGCCTTTGGTTACTTTGGGCTCCATCCAAAGTGACCCGCTGTAAGAGCGGAACCCTAAGTGGCCGTGACCGCAGCAACGGATATGTACACAAAACCGTATGCAGCCAGGTGAAAAGCATCGGCAGGTTTGGCGAGGACTGCGTCCTCGTGCGCAGCCTCGCTGCGCTCGACAGCGGCTACAGGTTTCGACGGTCAGGGCCATCAGGAAACTGGCTGGACTGATCTAGCCCTTCAGATCCCCATGCACTATCCCCTCTGCATCGAATGGAGCAACGAACACACCGCCACCGGCATCCAGATTCCCGACATCCCCGGCGCCGTCACCGCCGGCGACACCTTCGAGACCGCCTACAGCGCCGCCATCGAGATCGCCCACTTCATGCTCGAAGAACGGGCCTGTGCAGGGCAAGCCATTCCCCTGCCCTCACCCACGAGCAAGCACCGCGCCAACCCCGATTTCGCGGGCATGGGCTGGGGCATGCTGGACATCGACATCACGCCGTACCTAGGCAAGACCGAGAAGGTCAACGTCACCCTGCCAGGTTATGTGATTCAGCAAATCGACCGCTTTGTCCGTGAGCACAACATCAAGAGCCGGTCGTCCTTCCTGGCCGATGCCGCGCTGGAAAAACTCGGGCGCTGAAAGCGGCTCTGAAGGGCAGACGGCGCCACGTTCCGCTTGTCAGCCGGATCAATGCATGTCTTCCTGGCCCTTTCGCCGGCAAGCCGGCTCCTACGAAAAGCGCATAGCATGCGCTTGGTTTTTGCTTTGGCTTTTGATCTGCCTGCCCCTCTCCTCAGAGCCTCGCCTAGGCTCGACATACCCGCACTTCAGTATTGATCCGTGAGCGCCGTCGAAATACTACAGAAAACGCCATCCACCTACCGCGCTATCAGGATGGTGAAAAACAATGACAATTCCCCCCATAATTGTAGTGTTTGCGCGAAACCCGTTTGAGATCAAAATCGAACAGTGACTGGGACAGTCAAATCAAGACCTTGTTTGCTTTTCACGAAATCACGATCTTTCATTTACTCTTCTGGCCAAATTCACCCTCGCTTCGCCGCTCATTTAATATGTAATGACACTCGCAAAACACTCGATAGTCAGAAAAAAAAGATTTGAGATCTCTGTGAATTGATCGCGCCCAAGAAAGACGGTCTACCTCGGGCGAGAGAAACGCTAACGTGTCGTCAGTATTAGCACGCATATGAAATACGTTATTTCGAAATTTACGCAAATCATGGTAATGCTTTTTAATCGAGCTACTAAGCTGATTACATTTAGGAACTAGCTCTTGATACTCAACTGGCCTTTCATTATTAAGCAGCAAGTACATACCGAGATCTTTATAACCTTCGCATGTCACGGCTAAAAAACCCAGCCAGGAGGTCATGTATATTCTGAAATTTATTTCATCATGCCTGCTTAGCTTTTTATTTTTATCCCACTTGCTGACCATCGAATCATAGTGTTTCAGCATCAGCTCAGCTGCATAGAAATAGTGAACTTGGAGAGTTAGAACCTTGTCCTGTTCTCTATGAGGAAGCAAGTCCCCTTCACTCCTACTATCAATGCTTGAAACATATTCCACAGGCTGATTCGCAATGCGATACAAATTGGTAGCCATGGGGACTATAAAGTTCTTGTTTACAGCTTCACCAAAGCACTCGTAGAGATCGTCATCTGTCGCAAAACCGTAGCTCTCCTGCCTCTGCTTGGCAAAACTTGAAAGACGCCAAGCGTCCAGCCCAGAAATTTCCCCGAGTCTGCCAAAATCAAAATCCACACCACCGTCTGGTAGTTCCACCCTGCATCCATTTCCGTGCTTAAAGTAATCAATATTGTCATTCAAACTAGAGAGATGCGATAGATCAGTAGCAATCCACTCGCTAGAGGTGTGAGGAAGGGTGACCCCCGATTTCTGCATTAATGTCAAAGCTGTCCGAACAGCTTGTAAGTAGTCGCTTATTAAACTGGAAAGTCGCTTATCCATAAGGCCTCGAAGCAAAAAAGTTCATTTAAGGGGGATCGATATAGCGCGAGGCAGCATAGTGTACTATCCCTTATCCCACTCGCCAGATGTTCTTGACTGGCGTATCTGAGCTGCCGGGTAGGTAGGCAACACTTACTCATATGGAGCCGAAGAGCGAGAAGCAGGCAGGGCAAATGCTCTATCATAGCCAAGAGCCAAATGAGAGTCAGAGGCTGTTTTCGCGAAGCTACCTGTAAAACGAGCAATGAATGCAGCCACGTCTACATCTCACAGTTCGCTCGCGAGTTAATTGGCGCGACTGGAAAATCACCGTTATATGGCCGATTGCCGCCCGTCATCACAAGTTAAAATCAACCATTTTGGCTGGGTGGGTAATGCTGGTGCTTTCAGTGATCAGCTGAAATCTCTGCAGCACATCTAACACTAGACACGATGATAAAGCTTAGCCTTTCAAATCATCTTTCAAATCATCCAGAGCATCAACTATTGCATCATCACTATCCGCCATCGACTCTTGCATATCTTGAGAAATTTTTTTCTGGACCTTCAATACCTTTTCTGCCAACGCCCGTCCTTCTTTGGAGCCAAGGATAATAGCCATGGCTTGCTCTGGGTATTTATTGGCACGGATCATCAATTCGAGTTCATCGTTGTCAAAGTGATCGGCATAAATATCAACCATTTGGCTTTTCAGTCCATCCGGGTCGATCTTGTCTCGTACCACGTTACGAATCTGTTCCCGCCCCAACATCGGGTAACGAGAAGCATATCCAGCCGATGCAATTTCCACGATGGTACTGTACTGCTTGTCCAAACCACTGGTCTCAATCAACTCCTCTGCCTTGTCATTACTGGAACCGCAGCCTACTAGCGCTACTACTAACAACACAGCTAGAGTTAACTTCCCCATGCACATGAGCATCTATCCTTGGTCAGTTTGAAGGTACGGACTGTTTAGCGACGATTCAAATGGATCGCGCCGATGACCACGAGTAGGACAATGAGGCCGATAAATGTACCGAAAGCGGGAAACATTGCAGCCGGCCAAAACAAGCCTCTGCCCAAGTTGTAGGCAAAACTAGCGTGGGAGTAGGAGCTGAACAACCAAGAATAAAGAGTGTAGATCAGGCCAATAACCAGATAACCAGAAATTAGCTTTCCTTTGAGTGTCATGAAGTCTTCCTTGTGGATGTGAAGCTGCAGATAAATTTTCTGCAACATACTATCTCGGTGAGATCATTTCAATATCACAGCAGCAAGTGGCGAATCACAACTTAACTACATACCGGCTGCAACCATTGCCATTGCAACAACACAACCACTCAAACATCAGTAAAAACATACGGTTACATCTCTCTAGTCGCCACTATGGTCCTCCCCTCGCAGCAACATCCGCGACGACCTTGGCCGGTCGAATTACAACGCAGCATCAGCGTCCACAACACTTTTGCAGTCGCCTATCCGGTGCCCGCGACAAGATGTTATGACGGCTGTGCGCGGTGATTCTCCGGTCGTCATAGGCGCACAGCGGTCATTTTCTTCGTCGTCGGCAACTCAGGTGATTGCTCCCTGCACAGGAGCTGTACCGATGATTGACCAGCCACTCTCGCGTTTTACCGCCGTCGACACCCACGACACCAACCAAGCCGTTTTCTACCTCGACACCCAAGCCTCTCTGAGCGATCTGGCCAGCAGTGCGGCCCATCGTTTCACCGTGGTGCGGGATCTGATGGACACGCTGTCCACCCTTAACCTGAAAGACATTGCCGACTGCGACCTGACGCGGGTCACCCGAGGGGTGCATCTGCTCACCCGGGAGGGTTGCGCGGTGCTGGAGGTGATTCAGTGGCGAACAGCGCAAGAGGCCTGCACGCCATTGAACTCAACAAGCGCGTAAAACGCGCTTGGTTTTGCTTTGGCCTTTGATCTGGCTTTGGCTTTGGCTTTGGCTTTGGCTTTTGATCTTCCTGCCCCCTTAACCACGATGGCCGAACGCAGGCATTGAGCCGTGGGTAACCCGGCAGGACGCCGGGTTAGCCGCCCCAGGCCATGGATGGCCTGTGGCGGCGGCCCACGGATCAATGCCGGAGTTCGGGCATGCCGAGCCTAGGCGAGGCACCGAGTGGAGGGGCAGGAGCCCTTTGGTTACTTTGGGGCTTTTCCAAAGTGACTCGCTGTAAGAGCGAAACCATAAGTGGCCGTAACCGCAGCAACGGATATGTACACAAAACCGTATGCAGCCAGGTGAAAAGCATCGGCAGGTTTGGCGAGGACTGCGTCCTCGTGCGCAGCCTCACTGCGCTCGACAGCGGCTACAGGTTTCGAATGATGAGAGGCAGTGATCAACAAGCAGCTCATTCAACCGCGACACTGTACTCATCAACTACCCTCGCCCCTTGAAACTATGGGCCCATAACCAGGACCCTATTTGCAGCTATGCGCATGAGTATCGAAAGTAACGCAGCATCACCGAGCACCAAGGCTTTTCGCACAAAGCCTAGGGAAAGCGGACGCTCGGTCCAGAGGCCGCTGCCGACATAACCGCGTTACGCACGGGCAAAGGGGCTTGCTCGGGATGTTGCTGCAAAAAATGCCTGATCGCTTGATCCTGGCGATCCACCACGCATACGTTCACGTTAGGGCTAGGGACGGTACATTCGCCAAGCGCGAGGACCCCGCAATTCAATACACCGTACACCGCAGCCGGTTGCGCGACGGCCGAGCAGCCGTAGACCATCTCGCCAAGGTAATTGAGCTGCCCTTGGGTGACGGTAAAACGCAGCGGTTTGGAGTAAGCCCCCATGGCCCCGCGACGGTGACCCAGGCGGCTCACTTCATAGTCACCGGCAGGTAGCCATGCCGAGTAGTCATCCTTGGGTCCCCAGCCATAAGTCTTGCCGCTCTTGATATCGCGAAATTCAAGGTAGGTTCCGTAGGGGCCGCCTTCCAGCAGCGCGCCGACCACTAGGCCCGCGTTTTGCGCGTTATATACGGGTGAATTCAAGGCCATTTCAGCTGGCATTGACGAACAACCGGCCAGTAATCCGATCAGGCCAATTGCAAAGATGTTGCGCGAGCCAAACATTCCGCTACCTCGGTGGGAGACAAAGAAAATCCCCAGAAAATTCAGGGACGACAGGCGCGCTGGACGGCGGCGACTGCCTTCTTTAGCATGATGGCCTTTCGCCCACTCGTGCATCAAGGACGATCTATCAACATGTTGTGTTTTTCCCAATGGCGCGTGCGTGGCGCTGTAAGCATTGCCGCGCTGGTACTTGGCGGGTGCAGTTTCAACGGCACCTACCCGGACGCCAGTGCACCCGATGCGGCGAAGCTGCGCTTTATCAGCAGCAGTGACAGCTCGACGCTCGACTTGTTCGATGCCGAACACTGCGGCGGCCAAACCACGGGGCTGCTCAATAACCTGTTCAGCGCCAATACCCGGCGACGGGCAGCCATGAGTGCCGCTGCACCCGAGGATGCCAAGGCCTACTTGGAAGTGCGGCTGCAACCGGGCCATGAGCTATTCGCGCGAGCCAATACCTTGAGCACCGGCAGCGTGTGCACCGTGGGGTTCAACTTCACCCCGCAGAGCGGCGGCGAGTACGAAGCGGACTTCCGCCAAGTAGGTCGCACTTGCCAGGTCACCCTTAGCCGTCTGCGCCAGATCAATGGCAAGACTGTGCGTTCGCCGATCGTGCTGACCAAGAAAGGCCTGCCCGCCTGCGCCGGCCACAACCCTATTTTCCCCAAGCCCACCGAAGCACAACCGCAGTCAGCGGAGCGTGCAGCGCTGATCGCGCAGATCGTCGACGCGAGTGTTATCGCGAAAATGAAGCCCGACGCCGAGGATTCCCCTTCGGTCCAGAAAACACTGCTCGACAAATCCATAGCGGAACGCAAACGGCGCCTCGACTTCAGCCTGCCCGATGCCTATTGGACTGAATATCAGCAGAACCTGGAGCAGTTCGCCAAAGAGATGAGTGGCACCAAGGCCCGTTCATTGCAGTTGTACAAGGATTACTACACCAACCGCCTGGGCCTGCTCGACACCCCGGCGATCAAGGAACTGCTACCCGACAGCGAAGCGGCCGACCGTAGCAAGGCAATGTCGACCAATAATGAAATGCTGGAGTACTACTACCGAGCCCAGCAAGCACTGCTGAAGGAAACGCTGAGCGCACATCAGGCACGCATGGCCGATCTGGATCAGCGCTTTGAGGTGTGCAAGCGTTTCGCGGCCTGCTGGCAACGTTGAAGCGGAGTGCGGCTTGAAAATACTGGCCGACGCACGTACGCCGCCTTAGCCCTGACTGTAGTCGTCTAATGAAGCCGGACACTCAATTAGGCGAGAATGCTCGCTGGATGGAGGTGTCTGATGCCGATCTGTTCCCACATCAATAAGTAAATTATGAAACCTCTTTACCTGTGTTCAATTCTGCTGCTTGCAGGCTGTGCCCCAGTGCCGAAATACCTTGTGCCTGCAGGGGCGCCTCAGGCACTTATCCGCAGCGAATTGGTGTCGATGGAGAATCATCGAAACCACGTGTCTTTGGTCGAAGCGCCTGCCATCAGTTGCAAATACGGCAGAGCCGTGGCGACTGGGCAGGGTGGACAGGGACGGCAACTGGTTTCCGTTTACAAGAACGTATCGACACCAGAAGGCTTTTTCCCGATTGAAGCCGGCAAGCCGCTGCACCTGATAATGCGCGGCATGGCCAACGCCAATCGCTCGTGCAACGTAGCGTTCGTCAGCGAATTTACGCCGGGCGCACGTTACGTAATCAAAGGAGGAATTGTCGACAACCCGGGCGCGCTGAGCGGTTGTTACATTGACATATTCAATGTCGACTCGGGCGCACGCGTCCCCATGGCCAATGCGTCGAAAATCGACCGCAATTGTGCGTTGGACCGGCTTCCGGCGCTTTAGTGGGAAACTGCACACTACCTAAACACCCTTTTGCGTTGCATGTGACCGGGTTGACCAGACACTCTCACGCTTTACCGCCGTCGATACCCAAGCCTTCCTGAACGACCTGACCAGCAGTGCGGCCCATCGTTTCACCGTGGTGCGGGATCTGATGGACACGCTGTCCACACTTAACCTGAAAGACATTGCCGACTGCGATCTGATGCGGGTCACCCGAGGGTTGCATTTGCTCACCCGGGAAGGTTGCGCGGTGCTGGAGGTGATTCAGTGGCAAACAGCGCAAGAGCGCTGAACGCCATTGAACTCAACCAGCGCGTAAAACGCGCTTGGCTTTGCCCCAGCCGTTGATCTTGCTTTGGCTTTTGATCTTGCTCTTGATCTGCCTGCCCCTTCAGGAGGCCGAACGCAGGCGTTGCGTAGGGGGCAGCTCGGCATGGATGCCGAGCTAGCCGCCATCAGGCCATGGATGGCCTGTGGCGGCGGGCCCCCGGAGCAATGCCGGAGAGAGGGAACGCCGAGCCTTAGCGAGGTGCCGGATGCGGGGGCAAGACCTTTTGGTTCCTTTTGGGGCGACTGCCAAAAGGGACTCGCTGTAAGAGCGAAACCGCCAGTGGCGGCACCCGCAGTAACGGATATGTACACAGCCCCTCGCCGTAAGGACGAAGCCGCCAGCGGCCGTAACCGCAGCAACGGATATATCCCCCAAAGTACAGCGTCGAAGGTAACCCCGCGTCATCGTTCAGGCCCATCACAACAGACTCCCTCCTCGCTAAACGACATGTCCCGATACATAACTCCAGACACACAATTCAACCTGCGTTACTATGCGCCTGGAGTTATAAAGCATCTCTCACCCCGATAAGGAGATGGAGGTGCAAAGCAGACAGTTGATCAAGGAGCTTGAAGCCGCTGGCTGGGTGCTGGAGCGAGTCACCGGAAGCCATCATCTGTTCAAGCATCCTTACAGGCCCAACACCGTTCCGGTGCCTCACCCGAAGAAGGATCTGCCACGGGGTACGGTCAGGACCATCAGAAAACTGGCTGAACTGATCTAGCTCCCACCACCTTCGCACCTATTGAGGAGATCCCCGTGCAATATCCCATCTGCATCGAATGGGGCGACGAACACGCCGCCACCGGTATCCAGATTCCTGATATTCCCGGCGCAGTCACCGCCGGCGACACCTTCGAAACCGCCTACAGCGCGGCCATCGAGATTGCCCACGTCATGCTCGAAGAGCTGGCCCGAGCGGGGCACGCCATTCCCCTGCCCTCTCCCACCCGCAAGCACCGCGCCAACCCCGATTTCGAGGGCATGGGCTGGGGCATGCTGGATATCGATATCGCGCCTTATCTGGGCAAGACCGAGAAGGTCAACGTGACCCTGCCGGGTTATGTCATCCAGCAAATCGACCGCTTTGTCCGCGAGCACAACATCAAGAGCCGGTCGTCTTTCCTGGCCGATGCCGCGCTGGAAAAGCTCGGGCGCTGAAAGCGGCTGCAGAGGGCAGGCCGAGCGATGTGAGGGCGGTTGTGGTTGCTGCGCAACCCAGCGGGAGCAAGCTCCCTTGCCACAGGGGGTGTGGCCGGCCAAATGGTGGGGGCTGCCATAGGAAAGACTCCAGCCTCAGCGGCCACAGCCCCCTCCTCACCCAATGACCCGAGCCAACCGCAGCGCCAAGCTCGCCGCCTGCTCCACACTGCCCACATTGGTAAACCCCATCACCAACCCCTGCCTACTCCCGTCCCCCAGATACCACTGCGACAGCGGCTCCACCGCAATGCCCTCCCCCCGCGCCCGCTGGGCAATCTGCACATCGTCCCCCTCCCCCAGCCCGGCCACCACATGCATGCCCCCGGCCTGCGGGTCTATCTGCAAACGCCCACCCAACGCCTGGTGCAAAGCCTCCACCAGCCACTGCCGCCGACGCGCATACAGGCCCCGCATTTTGTTCAGATGCCGGGCAAAGTGCCCCTCGTTGAGAAAGGCCGCGACGGTCGCTTGCAGCAGGTGCGGGCAGTGGTTGTGCAAACGATCGGCCTGGCGGGCGAACGCTGGGGTCTGTTCGGCGGGCACCACCAGGTAGGCCAGGCGCAGCCCTGGAAACAGGACTTTGCTGAAGGTGCCGGTGTAGAGCACGCGGCCCTGCTGGTCGAGGCTCTTGAGGGCCGGCAAGGGCTTGCCCTGGTAGCGGTATTCGCTGTCGTAATCGTCCTCGATGATCCAGCTGCCTTGACGGTTGGCCCAGTCCAGCAGGGCCAGGCGCCGCGGCAGGGACAGCGACACTCCCAGCGGGCTCTGGTGGGTCGGGGTGACCACGGCAAAGCCGGCCTCTGGCGCGCGGGCGATGCCTTGGGCGACGTCCAGGCCTTGATCGTCCACGGGCACCGGCACCAGCTGCGCGCCGGCTTCCAGCAGTGCGTTCCTGGCCATGAAGTAGCCGGGCTCCTCCAGCCAGCAGGTAGCGCCTGGGCGCATCAGCGTATGGCTGATCAGGTCGAGGCAGGCGCGGTAGCCGGCGCAGACGAAAATCTGCTCTGGATGGCAGGTGATGCCCCGGGAAATCCCCAGGTAGGAGGCAATGGCCGCCCGCAACGGGGCGTAGCCGCGCGCGTCCGAGTAGACCAGGCCTTCGACACCCGCCTGGCGCAGTTGCCGGCCCGCCAAGCGGGTCCAGAGCTTGCGCGGAAAGGCATCCAGCGCTGGCAGGCCCATTTGCAGTGCCAAGGGCGAGGTGCCGGCATGGGTGGCTTGGTGGGTCGTTGCAGCCACTGGGGCACGCTGTGCGGGCGCGCAAATCGGCGCCAGTTGCGGGGTGACAATGGTCCCGGCGGCCCCGCGAGCAATCAGGTAGCCCTCGCCTATCAGCAGCTGGTAAGCCGCTTCCACGGTGCCCCGCGCCAGGTTGAGCTCCGCGGCCAAGGCGCGAACCGCCGGCACTCGGTCCCCCGGACGCAGACGGCCATCGGCGATGGACTCACGAAACCGCTGGTAAAGCTGGCGATAGATCGGCGCCGTCTGGCTGCGGTCCAATTCGAAAGGAAGGATCATGGCCTAGTCATTTATGCATTTTTTGGCCCTGTAGCTTAAGCCATCGACCTTTTAAAGTGGGTCATCTCTTTTCAGCGGATGACGGACATGCCCTACACCCTTCAACACCTCGATAACGAGGCGGCCCTAGCGGCCAGTTTCGACTTGATGCGTGTCTTGCGCCCGCACCTCACCAGCCCGGCGGCCTATGTCGCCCAAGTGGCCCGGCAAACCGAGCAGGGCTACCGCTTGCTCGCCGCGTGGGACGCAGAGCGCATCGTCGGACTGGCGGGTTACCGCGAGCTGGAAAACCTGCTCTACGGGCGTTTCATCTACGTCGATGACTTGGTGGTGAGCCCAGACCTCCAGCGCAGCGGCTTGGGAGCGCGGCTGTTGAGCGCCGTGCGGGATGAGGCCGTGCAGCGTCAATGCGAGCACTTTGTCCTGGATACCGGCCTGCATATGCCCTTGGCCCAGCGCTTCTATTTCCGCCAGGGGTTGCTGGCTCGGGGCATGCACTTCACCCAGCGACTTCAGGGTGGGGAGCCGGTATGAACACTGTTCTGTTGATCAACGCCAGCCCCCATGGCCAGGTTTCCCAGGGGCATCGGCTGGCACTGGAGCTGGTGAGCTCCCTGCGCCAACGCTATCCGCAGCTTGAACTGGTCGAGCGTGATCTGGGGGCGCAGCCGTTGCCACCGCTGGGCCTGGACTACGCCCACGCCCTGACCACCCCCACGCCTTTCGACGCGCCACTGTTCGACGTGTCCGAAGGGCTGATTCGTGAGTTGGAGCGCTGCGATGTGCTGCTGATTGCCACGCCCATGCACAACTTCACCCTACCGGCGGCGCTCAAGCTGTGGATCGACTACGTGCTGCGCATTCACCGCACCTTCAGCTCCGGCCCGGAGGGCAAGGTAGGCCTGCTCAAGGACCGCCCGGTGCATGTGCTGGTGAGTTCCGGCGGCTTTCACCAGGGCCCGCGGGCACGCCAACCGGACTTTCTCACGCCTTACCTGCGCCAGGTGCTGAACACCCTTGGCCTGTTCGACCTGCAGTTCACTTATCTGCAGGGCTTGGTGTTCGGTGACGAAGCGGTGCGTGCAACCCTCGACGAGGCCCGCAGCGCACTGTCCTCCCAGCCACTGTTCACCCCCCTTGTTTGCGCCTGATCACTTTTTTCTACAGCGGAGTTTCACCATGAGCCAACTCAGACTGCCCTTTGCCACTTTGTCGCCTGCCGCCTATCAAGGCCTGCTCGCCACCAACACCGCATTGGCCGCGAGCCCCCTGGGCCTGCCCTTGCTGGAACTGGTGTATTTGCGTGTGTCGCAGATCAACGGCTGCTCGTTCTGCCTGGGCAAGCACTCACAGACCCTGCGCGAATGTGGAGTAGCGCAAGACAAACTGGATTGCCTCGCCGGCTGGCGCGTCAGCGAACTGTTCAACGACCGCGAGCGCGCCGCCCTGGCCTGGACCGAAACCCTCACCTATGTCCACGACAAGGGCGCGCCGGACGCGCTGTACGAACCGCTGAAAGCGCACTTTAGCGAGGTTGAAATTTCCGACCTGACCTTGGCTGTGTCGTTGATGAATGCCTTTAACCGGCTGGCGGTGGGCATGAAGCTCTGAGAGTGAGGTCGCCGTTGACGGTGTTGGCTTTGCTTTGGACTTTGGCTCTTGATCTTCCTGCCCCTTCAGAAGGTCAAGCGCAGGTATTACGCAGGCGTCAGCCAGGGCTGATGGATGGCTTGCGGGCCTCTTCGCCGGCAAGCCGGCTCCTACGAAAGCGCGTAAAACGCGCTTGGGCTCTTGATCTTCCTGCCCCTTCAGGAGGCCGAGCGCAGGCGTTGCGTAGGGGGCAGCTCGGCATGGATGCCGAG
Source organism: Pseudomonas sp. JDS08PS003 (assembly GCF_045013505.1). Taxonomy (NCBI): domain Bacteria; kingdom Pseudomonadati; phylum Pseudomonadota; class Gammaproteobacteria; order Pseudomonadales; family Pseudomonadaceae; genus Pseudomonas; species Pseudomonas sp. JDS08PS003. Next base: position 2,598,220 of record NZ_CP120724.1, on the reverse strand, counting down.
CTAGCCGCCCCAGGCCATGGATGGCCTGGGGCGGCGGGCCCCCGGAGCAATGCCGGAGCGAGGGAACGCCGAGCCTAGGCGAGGTGCCGGATGCGGGGGCAGGAGCGTTTTGCTTACTTTTGTCTGGGCCGGCATTCCGGATGTTCAAAAGTGAGTCGCTGTAAGAGCGAAACCGCCAGCCGCCGAACCCGCAGCAACGGATATGTAAACCACCCGCCCCCAAGTGCACTCGGTAAGAAGGTGCCTGCGCGTCATCGTTGGCGAGCTTCGCTGGCAAGCCAGCTCCTACAGGGGATCGGTTGCAGGTGGGCGATATCAGGTCGGTCGTGGGGTCGCCGTTTGGCACCCCCTCTCTTTATCCGAGGAAAGCTCCGGTGGCGCCGGCATCGGCCAATGCAAACAGCAGTTCCTCCAGCGCTTCCGCTGGAACCGACCCCAAGTCAACCTTGAACCTGTACCCCTCCTCGGTTGCTTCCGGGTCCGACACAAAGTGCACTACCCCTTGCAGCCCTTCTTCGGTCAGCGGGTTCTCATCCTCCCCATCGAACCACTCAAAGAACCACACCCGAATCACCTCAGAGGCCTGTTCCAGGCTCAACCCCCGCACCTCCAGCGGTAACCAGTCCCAGCCAAAAGGCGAGATGCCCACCGCCATCTGCTCAATCGCAAAGCGCACCGGCTCAAAGGCCAGCTCGGACTCGGAATCAACCTGCACCGGCTCGCCAGCCGAAGCCCCCTCGCCCGCAATCACATCCACCCGGCAAGGCGTGGCCATGGTTCCTTCAACCGCCAGCGAACCATCGCTGTTGCGGTAGGCCGGCTCAACATGCGCGGCGCCTTCTGCGGCGATACGCGCCAGGGTCTCGACATAGGGTTTACGGATGGCGACAAGCAGTTCGCTGACGGTCATGGATCTGATGACTTCCTTGGCATGGGCCCGTCGATGGATATGCCTTCGACGGAGAGAGAGGGGACTGAAAATCCGCCGCAATAGTGCAATGGGCGGCAATGGCACGTCCATGAAAAACCGAGGGGGCTTTCCTGGACGATGTGGCGATGGAAAAGCTCGGGCGCTAAGCACAGGTTCAACCGGGGAACAGGGCCAATGCAGAACGCCGTCAGGTTGGAGGGTCGTCTTCAGGCCGGCCCGGCTCATTCGCCCTGGTCTTGCTCAAGCCAGTTGCGCAGTTGGTTCAGCACACGGTGGGTCGTCTGGATCTCATCGACTTCCAACCCCTGGGCAAGCTCGTTGATCCAGGGTGCTTGCAGCTTCAACGCCTGATCGAATGCCGCCTTTCCCGCCTCCGTCAGCAGCACCAGTTGCGCCCGGCGGTGGTGCGGGTTCGGCTGAAACTCCAGCAGGCCATCCTTCACCAGATCGTTGACGATCCGCTGAACGTTCTGCCGATTGGCGCCCATGTCACGGGCAATCCATGAGACGGGCTGCGCCCGATCAGCAGCGACGATCGTGCCAAGCAGCTGCCAGCGGGCACTGGTGAGACCTATCTCAGCCACCAGGCGATCGCCTGCGGTGAGCATCCGCGCACTGGCTCGAAAGAGCTCGAGGACCAGATCGGTCATGGCGCGTCCAGCGGGGGTGTGGTTTGGTTTTTTCATGCCGCGAACTTTTCCACATTGACACCATGATGTCAATCGAGCTAGTTTTCACCCATCGCACCACATTGTCATCATGTTTACATTCTGGAGACCATCATGCTGTCCATCCGCCCGCTTGATCCCGTGGTTCCCCTTCACCAGCAACTCCAGTGCAGCGAATCGCCGGTGGTGCTGGTCAACCTGTTCACCGTCGACCAGGACGATATCCCCGACCTGCTGCATGCCTGGGAGCTGGATGCCAACTGGATGAAACAGCGTGCCGGTTACATTTCCACGCAGCTCCACCAGGCCATCGGTGGCAGCTGCATGTTCCTGAACTACGCCGTATGGGAATCGGTGGAGTGCTTCCGCGAAGCCTTCAATCACCCGGACTTCGCCAACGCCCTGGGCCGTTACCCCTCAAGTGTCTTGGCCATGCCCCATCTGTTCACCAAGGTAGCCGTGCCAAACATCTGCACGGCTTGAACACAGCCCCATTGACTGACGGGAAGCCCCCCATGCTCAAACGACTCCACCTCACCGCCAGCCTGCTGGCCCTGCTGTGCATCGCCACGTTCTTTGTCTCGACCCTGCTGGTGGAAAGCATGGGAACCCTGCATGCGATCGCTCAACTCAAGCACCTGATCGTCAGCCCCGGGCTCTGGGTGCTGATTCCGGCAATGGCAGTGGCGGGAGCCAGCGGCATGGGGCTGAGCCGGGCCCGACAGGGACGCCTGATCGCCTCGAAGCAAAAACGCATGCCCTTCATTGCCGCCAACGGCCTGTTGGTGCTCGTGCCCTGCGCAATTGTGCTCAACCAGTGGGCGTCGGCAGGCAGCTTCGACACGGGTTTTTACCTGGTGCAGATCATCGAACTGATCGCCGGGGCCACCAACCTCACATTGATGGGGTTGAACGTGCGTGATGGTTTGCGGCTTAGCGGTCGGTTGCAGAGGGCCATGCCTCAGGGCCGGTAGGCCATGCGTTGCCTGGACCGACGCCTTCGCTGGCAAGCCAGCTCCTACAGAAATGCACCCACCCTTAGCTTCAGGCCGGCCGCAAGGCCGCCGTCGCGCTTTTGATTTTGATTTTGATCTGAGCGCCCCGTTAACCACGATGGCCGAACGCAGGCATTGAGCCGTGGGTAACCCGGCAGGACGCCGGGTTAGCCGCCACCCGGCCATGGATGGCCGGTGGCGGCGGCCCACGGATCAATGCCGGAGTGAGGGCATGCCGAGCCTAGGCGAGGCACCAAGTGGAGGGGCAAGAGCCTTTGGTTACTTTGGGCTCTTTCCAAAGTGACTCGCTGTAAGAGCGAAACCATAAGCCGCCACACCCGCAGCAACGGATATGCCCCCCGCGCCCTCATTAACGAGCTCCGCTGGCAAGCCAGCTCCAACAGAGGAACCAGAGCACCGTAAGACAAAAAACCAAACTCAAACCTTGAACCGCGCCACCAACCGATTCAGCTCAATCGCCAGATTGGCCATCTCCCCACAAGCACTGGCCGTCTGACTGGCCCCCGCCGAACTCTGAATCGACAACTCACGAATACTGGTCAGGTTCTGATCCGCCTCACGCGCCACCTGCGCCTGCTCTTCCGAGGCCGTGGCAATCAGCAGATTGCGCTCATTGATCTGGGTGATCGCCTGAGCAATCTGCTTGAGCGACACATCAGCGTTCTGCGCCACCGAAATCGAGCTGTTGGCCATCTCCGCGCTGACGTTCATGGCACTCACCGCCTGGGTCGAATCGGCCTGGATCGCGGTGATCATCTGCTCGATTTCCTGGGTCGACTGCTGGGTGCGGTGCGCCAGGGCCCGCACTTCATCGGCCACCACCGCAAAGCCCCGGCCCTGCTCACCGGCGCGGGCGGCTTCAATGGCGGCGTTGAGCGCCAGCAGGTTGGTCTGCTCGGCAATCGCGCGAATCACTTCCACCACTTTGCTGATGTCCTGGGCCCGGCTGGACAGGGCCTTGACCTGTTCGCCGGTGCTGGCCACGTTGCCGGCCAGACCTTCGATGGCTTTCAGGGTCTGGGCCACGTTTTCGATGCCGGAACGGGTGAATTCCATGGACTCGCGGGACGACTGGGCAGCCGCTTCGGCATTGCGTGCCACCTCGTCCACCGCCGCACTCATTTCGGTCACCGCGGTGGCCGCCTGGCTGACTTCGTCGTTCTGGCGCACCAGCCCGCGGCTGGCGTCTTCGGTCACTGCGGTCATTTCTTCCGAGGCCGAGGCCAGTTGGGTCGAGGAATCGGCAATGTGGGCGATGGTTTCCCGCAGGTTGCTCTGCATCTTCGCCAGGGCGGCCAGCAGGCGACCGGCTTCATCCCGGCCATTGACCCCGATCTCCCGGGACAGGTCGCTGCCGGCAATGCGCTCGGCCACGGCCAGGGCATCGCCGATGGGCGCGGTGATGCTGCGGGTCAGTACGGTGGCCAACACCACGGTGAGCACCACCGTCACCCCCATCAATACCAGCACCAGCGTCAGGCCGCCGCTGTAGACCGAGGCAGCAGTGATCCCCGCCTGCTTCGCGCCCTCGTCATTGAAGTCCGAGAGCTTGTCCATCTTCTCCTGCATGGCGTTGGTCATAGGGCTGATGCGGGTGTTGATCAAGGTGATGGCCGCGGCATTGTCGCCACTGCGCAACAGCGGCTCCAGCTCGTCCACCAGCTTGAAGTAGGCCTGCACATCGGTCGCTACAGCCTGGTACAGCTCACGCTCCGCCGGCCCGGTAATCAGGGGTTCGTACTGGCTGATGGTGTTCTGCAGGGTGGATCGATAACCGCTCAACGAGGCGATGCGGGTCTGGCGCTGCTGTTCGTCGGTGGTCACGGTGATGCGGATGCTTTCCAGACGCAGGCGCAAGACGCCGGTTTTCATCTTGCCGATCTCGCGGATACTGGCCATCCAGTTGGTCTCGACATCCTGCTCCGCGTCTCGCAGCTTGCCCATTTGCAGCACCGCGACAATGCCCAGGGCGAACACCACCAGGACAATGAGCGAGAAAAAGGCGGCAGACCTTGGTGCAAGATTCATTGTCCTGACGTTCATTTTTTATCTCTCTAATAGAATGGTCGGTACTTCCCTGCTGTCATTCCACGCTATCGACTGAGTGTCAGAGAGCTGTAAACAAGCCGACGACTGGATGAGCGGCCCACCCGGCACGGCAACGTCGATACTCACTCGGGTCAATCCAGGCCTGTCGGGATCGCAGGCCCCACTCCGTCCTCCTGCGCCCCTGCCTCCCCTTGGCGGGTGAGCATCAGTCCAGTCGAATAACGCGGCCCGCGCCGTCTCGACTCTTCTGGGCAGTGGCACCTGGAGCCCGGCGTCTATCCACCGGGGGCCTAACAAGCCATAGCAGATAATGGCATTTTGTCACTACCGTCGATCCGACCGCTCTTGAAAACCGCTCGCCGCCGCTCGAGCAGGTTGCGCCTGAACGGGGCAAGACCCGGCAGCCCACCCTGGCCTTGCCCACGTGCCAGAACTGCGACCACCAACTGCCCACTGAAGAAACCAACCGCTACGGCCTATAATGCCGCCCCCCACGTTCTGAAGGATCAGCAATGTCCATCACCCATCCAAAAGTCATCGATATCTGGGCAATCCCCAAATCCGCGCCCGACAGCCTGCTGTTGATCATCGTCGACCCTCTCGAATGGGGTGACGAAGCGGCACACAACGAACACCTGCTCCTGCTGCAAGAGAAGATCAACACCTACATCAGCTTTATCGAAAGTGACGAGATCTACAGCGAAATTCCCGATGCCTGCGGCAAGCACCTGATTATCCGGGTACTGGGTTTGCACGAACTGCCCGAGCAAGTCGATTGGTTTTTCAAACGCATTACCGAGATCCTCCATGAACGGAGCATCGGTTTCGATTTCGAGCTGAAAGTGAACGAAGAGGCTCCCAGCCTGTAGCTCGCCCCCTGCGCGCTCGCCGATTGAGCCGCGCGCAGGAACACCTTGTGCAGGCAGGATCAGCGCCCGATCAAGCGCAATGAAATCCACATGCTGCTCATGGAAAACGCGTCGAGCACCCCGCCAGCGTGACGGGGGGAGCCAGCAAAACGCATGGGGGCTTGGCTGTCGTCAGGCTGCCGGCCAGGGCACCGAGAGCGAGCCGGGCGCGAATGAACTTCTATTTGAACTCGAAATACTCTCTCATCATTGCAATGGGCTTCATCGGTTCCACATTCAAGAAACCCAACACCTCAAGAAACCACGAGAGGTTATCTCCCAACACGGAAATATCGTCCTCATCATTCGACAGCAGACAAATGGCCAGTCGTGCCTTCAATACCTCCCGATCCTTGAACCCTCGTATTGCCCCTTGCTCATCGATTTTTGCCCACCAGAGTGCAGCCTGCGCCTTGCAGCGTTCAGCAGGAATTTCCCCGGCAACATAGGCTTTCGCCAGGCGCAGAGGATCCTGCTCGCAGTCGGAGAACTGGATATCCAGTTCCTCCAGAACCTTGATCAGGAATCCGAGCTGGTGTTTGAGCGCAGCAGAGCTTTGAGTGGCCCGAACAATGGAGCCGATATTGAATTTCTTGAAGTCATCCGGATTCATGCAGCAACCTTGAAACTGAGTAAAGGATCGCGACGATAGGGCCCGATCATCATCGGGAACGCGCACATCCTATGGCCAACTATCCATTACGCAACGGTTGTTGGAAAATCGCCGGGGCGGTTCTCGCCATCAGGGCCCGGCCCGGTCACTAGAACAGTTCCTGCATCGTGCGCTGCATGCCCATCCATGCTGCACGCGCAACAGCACCGCCACTAACCCTGGGGCACGTAATACAATCCCCGCCCCCGCCGCCTGAAGGATCAGCCATGTCCGTCACCAATCCCAAAGTCATCGATTTCTGGGGGATCTCCAAGGAGGCTCCCAACGACCTGCTACTGGTGATGACCGACCACCTCGAATGGGGCGACAAGGCGGAACAAGGCGAGCACTTGCTCGTGCTGCAAGAGAAAATCAACAGCTACATCGCCTTCATCGAAAGTGGCGAGATCTACACCGAGATCCCCGGCGCCTATGGCAAGTACCCGATCATCCGGGTCATTGGCTTGTATGAATTGCCCGCGCAGGCCGAGTACTTCATGGCCCGCGTCACCGAAACCCTGAATGATGTGGGCATTGGCTTTGAGTTCGAGCTCAGGGCCGACGAGAGGATTCGCAACATGTAGCCGGGCCGGGCACGGCGCTGCCTCAGGCAGGCTTGATCACAGCCCGGTTGAGGGCAATCACATCCACATGCTCTTGGTGCGAGAAGTGCTCGATCACGTCTTGCAGGTGCACATGCTCCAGGCCATTGGCCGCCATGTCGGCTGAAGCCTTGATCAGGAACTCACCCAGCACCCTGAGTGTGTCCGGCTCGGCGAGTATCGAGATCTCATCCAGTTGAACGCTCCTGTCGCTGCCCACAGCGGTGCCATGCACGGTAAATTTTTTCAGCGTTTTCAACGATTGAATGCCTCCATTCACAGGTAGTTTTTTGCATCGGAGCCACAGCCAAGGCTTGGTCGATAGCCGTATAGAAGAGGTTGATCGGCACCCGCCGTTAACCACGAGCGGCGCAAACAGCCTGCTCCACAGTCAGCCGCATCGCTCAGCCCTCTTTCTGCAACCGCACAATCAAGGTCTCGATAAAAAACGCCAGACTTTCCGGCAACACCCGTTTGGGCATGGTCAGCACCTGAATGTCCCGATCGCCCAAGCGCGGGTTGGACAGCGGCACCGACACCAGCCCATCCATCCCCTGCCCTTCGCCACTGATGGCGCTGGCAAAGGCCACCGTATCCGACTGGCGCACAAACTCATGCAGGGCCCCGGAGAAGTTGCAAGTCATCACCTGTTCAAAGCTCAGGCCATCCATCTGGCACACCAGGTCCAGCAGTTGCCGCTGGGTGGTGCCCTTGGGCGTCAAGGCCACGGGAAATGCCTGTACCTGCTCCAACGACAGCACCCCAGCGTTGGCCAGTGGATGCCCCGCACGCATCAGGGCGCGAATCGGCGAGCGGATCGAGTAGCACACATTCACCCCCTCCACCGGTTCGGTGCTGAAGGTCAGCCCGACATCCGCCTCACCCCGGCGAATACGTTGCACACATTCATGGGGTGAAATCACGTCCAGACGGTACTCGGCCCCGGGTCGCAGGCGGTAATGCTCCAGCAGCACCCGCGGCAGGAAGTACCGCGACAGCCCCTCGGTGGACACCAGGCGGATCACCTTGGCCCCCGGATACCCCTCGCCCCGCAGCTCGGCGAGGATGTTCTCCTGCTCCAGCCAGGTGCGCCGGGCGTGTTCGGCCAAGGCTTCGCCGGCGGCGGTGAGTTGCATGCCCCGCGGGCGCCGCTCGAACAGCGCAACGCCGACGCTCTCCTCCAGCAGGGCAATCTGCCGGCTCACCGCGCTGGGGGCGATATGCAAACGCTCCCCCGCCGCCGCCAGGGAGCCGGCATCGATCACCGCCAGAAAATACCGATAGTCCATGTGCACCCCCTTGCAAGGCATCCAATTTTTAGAATCATGCCTTCAAAAAACAGCAATATACAGATGCCTCCCCCCACTCCACCATGGGCCCGTTCCCCTTGCCCGACCGGAGTTGCAATGACCAAGCAAGCTGCCCTCGCTGGCGTGCGCCAGTACCTGGACGATGGCCACTTTGAACAAGACCTGAGGCGCCGGGTGGCGTTTGCCAGTGACAGCCAGGACCCGGCCCATGCCGATGAACTGCCGCGCTACCTGCTGGAGGAAATCCAGCCGCTATTGCAGCGCCTGGGCTTCGACTGCCAACTGCTGGCCAACCCCGAGGCCGGCGGCCCCTTCCTGATTGCCACGCGCCTGGAAGACCCGGCCCTGCACACGGTGCTCAGCTACGGCCATGGCGACGTGGTGCCCGGTTATGCCGAACAGTGGCGCGCGGGTCTGAATCCATGGCAGTTGACCCTGGAAGGCGAACGTTGGTACGGCCGTGGCACCGCCGACAACAAGGGCCAGCACAGCATCAACCTGACCGCCCTGGAGCAGGTGCTCAAGGCTCGCGACGGGCGCCTGGGCTTCAACCTCAAACTGCTGTTCGAAATGGGCGAGGAAGCCGGCTCCCCGGGGCTGCGCCAACTGTGCCAGGAGCAGCGTGAATTGCTGCGAGCCGATGTGTTCATCGCCTCCGACGGCCCGCGCCTGAATCAGGCCCGGCCGACGCTGTTCCTCGGCTCCCGCGGCTCGGCGCAGTTCCGCCTGGAGGTCAACACCCGGGACAAGGGCCTGCACTCGGGCAATTGGGGGGGCGTGATGAGCAACCCCGGCGTGGTACTGGCCAACGCCCTGGCCAGCCTGGTGGACCAGAACGGCCGCATCCGCTGCCGCGAACTGGTGCCGGCGAACATTCCCGACAACGTGCGCGCCGCCATCGCCGACCTGGAGATCCAGCGCGACTCCCTGGGCCGCCCTCTGGACGAAAACTGGGGCGAACCGGGGCTGACCCTGGGCGAGCGCCTGTTTGCCTGGAACACCCTGGAAATCCTCGCCTTCAGCACCGGCAATCCACAAAAACCGGTGAATGCGATTCCGCCCCGGGCCGTGGCCTTCTGCCAATTGCGCTTTGTCCTCGGCACGCCCTGGCAACAGCTGCAAAGCCTGTTGCGGGCGCACCTGGACCGCGAAGGTTTCAGCCAGGTAGAGATCGTCATGGAGCGCTGCTCCCCGGCCACCCGCCTGGACCCGGACAACCCCTGGGTCAGTTTCGCCAAAGCCTCCATCGGCAACAGCAGTGCCCAGCGTCTGGCCCTGCTGCCGAACCTGGCGGGCACCCTGCCCAACGATATCTTCGCCGAAGTGTTGGGGCTGCCGACCCTGTGGATTCCCCACTCCTACCCCGGCTGCTCGCAGCACGCCCCGGACGAACACCTGCTGCTGCCGGTGATTCGCGAGGGCCTGGAGATCATGACGGCCTTGTTCTGGGACCTGGGGGACCTGCCCCGGGCCTGAGGCCATCGCTCACCCCGCCCGACTCAGGTCGGGCACCTGTCGCTCAAAATCCAACAATAAGCAGGAGCGTCCTGTATGACAGAGTTAGCCGCCACCTCGACCGCGATCCGGGTCGAACCCAAGCCCTTGTGGAAACCCATAGGCGCCGCCTTGATCGGCAACACCCTGGAGTGGTTCGACCTGTCGATCTACGCCTACTTTGCCCTGACCATCAGCCAGGTGTTCTTTCCCACGGCCGACCCGACCTTCTCCCTGCTGCTGGCCTTTGCCACCTTCGGCATCTCGTTCCTGATCCGCCCCCTGGGCGCGGCGGTACTGGGCTCCTACGCCGACCGCAGAGGCCGCAAGAAAGCCCTGACCCTGTCGATCCTGATCATGCTGGCGGGCACCCTGCTGATCGCCATCATGCCCAGCTACGCCACCCTGGGCCTCGCCGCGCCCATCGGCATCCTCCTGGCCCGACTGCTGCAAGGCTTCTCCGCCGGCGGCGAATTCGGCACCTCCACCGCCTTCATGCTGGAACACGCCCCACCACGCACCCGACACTTTGTCGCCAGCCTGCAATTCGCCAGCCAGGGTTTTGGCGTGGTCATTGCCTCGACCTTCGGCTACTTCCTGACCAAGCACCTCGATGCCCAGCAGATGCTCGACTGGGGCTGGCGCGTGCCCTTCTTCTTCGGCCTGCTGCTAGGCCCGGTGGGCCTGTACATCCGCCGCACCGTCGACGAATCGCCGGACTTCAAAGCCAGCGAACCGGGAGAGCGCCCATTGCGCGAAGTCCTGCTCAGCCAAAAGACCCTGCTGCTGATCGCCATGGGCACCCTGGTGGTGTCCACCGCCTCGAACTACATGATCCAGTACATGCCCTCCTACGCCGCCACCCGCCTGAACATCGCCCAGTCTTCGGGCTTTTTGGCGACCCTCACCGGCGGCCTGATCCTGACCATCGTCACGCCCATCGTCGGCTACCTGTCCGGCCATATCGGGCGCCTGAAGATCATGCTGGCGGCGGCGGTGGTCTACGCCGTAGCGATCCTGCCGGCGTTCTTCTGGCTCAACAGCCGCCCCAGCGCCAGCTCCCTGCTGCTGGTGGTGGCGATGATGGCCCTGATCAAGGCAGTGTACTTCGCCCCCCTGCCATCGCTGATGGCGGACATCTTCCCGGTGCGTACCCGGGTTACCGGCATGTCCCTGAGCTACAACCTTGGCGTCACGATCTTCGGCGGTTTTGCCCCGGTGATCGCTACCGGATTGATTGCCCTGACCGGCTCGCCACTGGCACCGAGTTTCTACCTGATGCTGGCAGCAGCACTGAGCGTCGTAGCCCTGCTGATGGCCCGCAAGAAACTCGGAATGGCCTGAAATCAGAGCGTTTTTTGTTACATGGGATTGAAACGCCGCGTAGGAGCCGGCTTGCCGGCGAAGAGGCCCGTAAGTCATGCAACGCCCAGGCCGACGCCTTCGCTGGCAAGCCAGCTCCTACAGCAGTCAGATAGACCGTGCAGTTCCCTGTAGGAGCCAGCTTACCGGCGAAGAGGCCCGTAAGTCATGCAGCGCCCGGGCCGACGCCTTCGCTGGCAAGCCAGCTCCTACAGCAGGCAGATAGACCGTGCAGTTCCCTGTAGGAGCCGGCTTGCCGGCGAAGAGGCCCGTGAGACATGTAGCGCCTGGGCGGGCGCCTTCGCTGGCAAGCCAGCTCCTACAGAAACGCACTCGCCCTTAGCTTCAGGCCGGCCGCAAGGCCGCCGTCGCGCTTTTGATTTTGATTTTGATCTGAGCGCCCCGTTAACCACGATGGCCGAACGCAGGCATTGAGCCGTGGGTAACCCGGCAGGACGCCGGGTTAGCCGCCACCCGGCCAGGGATGGCCGGTGGCGGCGGCCCACGGATCAATGCCTTCGTTCGGGCATGCCGAGCCTAGGCGAGGCACCGAGTGGAGGGGCAAGAGCCTTTGGTTACTTTGGGTTGGTCCGGCATTCCGGCTTTCCAAAGTGACTCGCCGTAAGGGCGAAACCGCCAGCCGCCGCACCCGCAGCAACGGATATGCCCACCAATCAGACCGCACCCTCAGGTTCTACAACCGCTACGCTCCCGAGCGGGAGCAAGATGAGTGCTCCGCCTCCCTACTACTGCACCGGCAAAAAATTCATCAGCAGCAGACTCTGCGCATAATTGAACCCCACCCGCCGATAGCGCTCATCCAGAATCCGCGTCAACAAATCCAACCGCGCCACAATCTTCCCAAACTCCACGGCAAAACTCAGATTGCTGCCCTCCTCGGAAATCTCATTGGAAAACAGCAACAGCACCCCATTGGCATCCTGGCGCTGGCTCAGCAGCCAGGTGGCTTTTTCAATATTGCGCGCCGCATTGCTGATGAACTGCGGATCGATGGTATCGGTCATGTAGAACTCGGTACGCCCGCCATGCGCCGTCACCAGCATGCTGCCAATGGCGTAGATGAAGGCCCCGACCCGATCGCCCTGAAACTCCGGGCTCAAGGAATAACTCAAGGCCGCCAAGTCACGGCGATCGCCGAGGGCCGGCAACGGTTGGCGTTGTTCAATGGCATTGCGAATCTCCCGTTGCGCCGTGGTGCCATCGGGGAAACCCGACTTGCGCCACTGGCTGGGATTACGCAGGTAGAGCTTGCCCATCAGCAGGTACAGGCTCTGCAGGTTGTCGCGCATGCCGATGGTGGCCATGCGGTCGACGCTGGTCTGGAAGAATTCGTCAGGCTTGCCTTCACGAAACTGTTTGGCGATATCACGGCCTTGCTGCTGGGTGCAGGCAGAGGCGCTGAACATCAGCAGCGCCGCCAGAAACAGGCGCTGAAAGCGGGTTTGCATCATGCAAGAAGAGGGAGCGTAGGCCATCGGCACCGGGTCGAAATTCACGGGCTGCGGCGGGGATCGGCGCGGCCAGGCCTGGTGATAGAACGCAAAACTGTAAAAAAGTGCGATGGCCGCGGCCGGCCATCGCCAAATCGCTCGCTTACGAGCGTCGCAACTGACCGGGGGACACGATGATCTTGACGTTGTGTTCCTTGTTGTTGACCAGCTCCTCAAAGCCCTGGCCGACGATCTCTTCCAGCTGAATGCGCCCGGTCACCAGGGGCGCAATGTCCAGGCGGCCATCGGCGATAAAGGCGATCACATCGGCGAACTCACCGTTGTAGGCCAGGGCCCCCAGCAGCGTTTTCTCGGTGGCCACCAACTCGAAGAAGTTGAACTCGCTGGGCTCTTCGAAAATCCCCACCAGCACGCACTTGCCGGCCTTGCGGATCAGGTCGATGGCCAGCTTGGCGGTGTGCTTGTTGCCGATGCATTCAAAGCTGACATCAGCGCCCAATCCGCCGGTCAGGCGCTTGACCTCGGCCAGGGCGTCGCACTCCTTGGGGTCGAGCACGTGGGTCGCGCCCACCTCCAGGGCCTTGGCCTTGCGCGCGCCGGACATTTCCAGGGCAATCACCTGGGCCGCGCCGGCGGCCTTGGCGCACATGATGGTGCACAGGCCGATGGTGCCGGCGCCGACCACCACCACGTTCTGCCCCAGCAGGCTGCCGGCCTTTTTCACCGCGTGCATGCCCACCGCCAGCGGCTCGATCAGGGCTCCGGCCTCGGCGGGAAAGTTCTCCGGCAAGGCGTACAGCAGGTTGGCCGGGACATTGACCAATTCGGCAAAGGCGCCGTTGTTCATCAGCCCGGTAAAGGCCAGGTTTTCGCAGATGTTGTACAGACCGTGGGTGCAGTAATAGCAGGTGCCACAGTGCTGGCAGGCATCGGCGGCCACCGGCTGGCCGACACTGAACCCCTGGACCCCTTCACCCAGGGCGACGATTTCGCCGCAGAACTCGTGGCCGAGGATGCACTGGCCCTTGATCCCGGTCAGCGGGTGCGGCGCGTCTACCGGAATGAACACCGGCCCGGCCACGTATTCGTGCAGGTCGGAACCGCAGATGCCGCACCAGTCGACGCGGATCTGCACCCAGCCGGCCGAGGGCGCATCGGGCAGCGGCACGTCTTCGACGCGGATATCGTGGCGGCCGTGCCAGACCGCGGCGCGCATGCTCGGAACGGACTTGAGGGAAACACTCATCTTGGCTTCTCCTGATTGTTATAGGGCTGCGACGGCCCCCTGGCCGCCGCAGCAAACCTCAGTGCTGGCGGATAAAGTCGAGGATCAGGCGGTTGACCTGCTCCGCCGCTTCCATCTGCAGCATGTGCCCCTGCCCCGGCAGCACCTCGATCTGCGCCTTGAGGTCGGCGCTATGGCTGACCGGGATGATCCGGTCGTCGCTGCCCCAGATCACCAGCACCGGCTGCGCGCCGTCCTGCACCACCGGGCGCAGGTCGGCCTGCTGGCGACCGTCGGCGAACAGCTTGCCGGCCAACTGCCCGAGGGCGGCCTGGACCCCTTCCAGACGCTTGTACTTGAGCATGTCGTCGAGCATCTGCCGGTTCACCAGCTCGGCGTTGGAGAACAGCTGCACCAGTTGCGGCTTCAGCGCGTTGCGGTTGCTGGCTTCGACGAAGCCTTGCAGGTAGTCGCCGTTGATCTCACGGCCCAGCCCGGCGCTGCCGATCAGGGTCAGCGAGCGCACCCGCTGCGGCGCCAGCCGCGCGGTGTTGAGGGACACCGCGCCGCCCATGGAGTGGCCCACCAGATGGGCCACGGGAATGTCCAGGTGATCCAGCAGCGCCAGCAGCACCTCGCTCAATTCGTCCAGGTCGCCCCGTTGCAGGGCCTTGGCCGATTCGCCGTGGCCCGGCAGGTCGAGGGCAATCACCCGGCGCCCGGCGGCCAGAGCTTCGTGGTTGAACAGCCAGTTGTTGAGGTCGCCGCCAAAGCCGTGCACCAGCAGCAACGGCGTACCGCCTTCGCCGCGCTCGAAGTAGCGGATCAGCCGACCGCCAAGTTCGACCTTCTGCGGCGCCGGGCCACTGTCTTCGTCGGCACTGTCGCCGGGCACGAAGCTGGCCTGGAACTGCTCGATCACCGCGTCGATCTCGGCGTCACTGGCCTCGCCTTCGACCACGATGCCCAGCAGCGCGCCCACCGCCAGGGTTTCATCCTGGCGGGCGATCTGCCGGCGCAGGATGCCGGAGAACGGCGCCTCGACGCTGCTGGAGATCTTGTCGGTCTCCACGTCCAGCACTTCATCGCCCTTGCTGATGCTCTGCCCCTCCTCCTTGAGCCAGGCATCGACCCGGCCCTCGGTCATCGACAGGCCCCACTTGGGCATGGTCAGGGTATGGATCTGGCTCATCAGCGGCTCCACTCGATCACAGTGAGCACGGCTTTTTCGATCTTCGCCGCGTCGGGGATGTACAGGTCTTCCAGGGCGTCGGAGAACGGCACTGGCGTATGGGGCGCGGTGACCATTTCGATCGGCGCCTTGAGGGAGGCGAAGGCTTTTTGCGCCACCAGCGCCGAGATGTCGGTGGCCATGGAGCAGCGCGGGTTGGCTTCGTCGATCACCACCAGGCGCCCGGTCTTCTCCACGCTTTCCAGGATGCTGTCTTCGTCCAGGGGGCTGGTGGTGCGCAGGTCGATGACTTCGCAGTCGATGCCGCGCCCGGCCAGGGCACGGGCCGCGTCCAGGGCGGTGTTCACCGTGCGCCCGTAGGACACCAGGGTCACGTCCTTGCCATCGCGCAGGAAATTGGCCTCGCCGAACGGAATCGCATAGGACTCTTCCGGCACTTCGCCCTGCAGGCTGTAGAGCAGCTTGTGCTCGCAGAAGATCACCGGGTCATTGTCGCGGATCGCCTGGATCAGCAGGCCCTTGGCGTCGTAGGGCGACGAGGGGCAGACCACTTTCAGCCCGGGGATGTGGGTCCACAGCGAGGTGAGCATCTGCGAGTGCTGGGCCGCAGCGCGCAGCCCGGCACCGACCATGGTGCGGATCACCAGCGGGGTCTGGGCCTTGCCGCCGAACATGTAGCGAAACTTCGCCGCCTGGTTGAGGATCTGGTCCAGGCAGCAGCCGGCGAAGTCGACGAACATCAATTCGCACACCGGGCGCACGCCGCGGGTGGCAGCGCCGACTGCGGCGCCGACGTAGCCGATCTCCGACAGCGGGGTGTCCAGCACCCGTCCGGGGAATTGATGGTAGAGGCCCTTGGTCACCCCGAGCACGCCGCCCCAGGCGTCGTTGTCGCCGGGGGCTCCGGCGCCGCCCGCCACGTCTTCACCCATGATGAATACGCTGGGGTCGCGACGCATTTCCTGGGCCAGGGCTTCGTTGATGGCCTGCTGGTAACTGATTTTTCTCGCCATGATGGTGGTCTCTTGTTGTTCTGTGGGGCGTTATGGGTAAGTGACGTACACGTCGGCGAGCAGATCGGCGGGGCTCGGTTTAGGGTCGGTCTTGGCCTTGCGCACCGCGTCTTCGATCAGCGCTTCCACGTCGGCATCGATCTGGTCCAGCTGGCTGGCCTGCACCAGCCCCGAACGGGTGGTGCGCTCGCGGAACTGCATCAGGCAGTCGTTGTGCTCGCGGTAATGCTTGACCTCGTCGGGGGCGCGGTAGGTCTGGGCGTCGCCCTCGAAGTGGCCGTAGTAACGGGTCAGCTTGACCTCGATCAGCGACGGCCCCTCCCCGGCCCGGGCCCGTTCCACGGCGGCGCCGGCGGCTTCGTGCACCGCAAAGAAATCGAAACCGTCCACCGTCACCCCGGGCATGCCGAAGCCGGCGGCGCGGTCGGCGATGTGATCGCAAGCCACCGACCAGTTGGACGCGGTGGCCTCGGCGTAGCCGTTGTTCTCGGCGATGAACAGGCACGGCAGGTTCCACACCGAGGCCATGTTCATGGCCTCGAACACCGCGCCTTCGTTGGAGCCGCCGTCGCCGAAGAACACCACCGACACGCCGTCGGTGCCTTGCAGCCTGGCGGCCAGGGCCGCGCCCACCACCAGCGGCGCCCCGGCGCCGACGATGCCGTTGGCGCCGAGCATGCCCTTCTCGAAATCGGCGATGTGCATGGAGCCGCCCTTACCCTGGCAGACCCCGGTCTTCTTGCCGTAGATCTCCGCCATCATCCCGAAGACGTCCACCCCCTTGGCGATGCAATGGCCGTGGCCCCGGTGGTTGGAGGCGATGCAATCATCGTCCCGCAGGTGGGCCATGACTCCGGCGGCCGAGGCTTCTTCCCCGGCATAAAGGTGGACGAAACCGGGAATCTCGCCGGTGGCGAATTCCACGTGCAGGCGTTCTTCGAATGCGCGGATGGTGCGCATCACCCGGTAGGCGTGGAGCAACTGATCAGTGGTCAGGGGTGTCGACATTTTTATTCTCCAGGGTGTCTTCGGACTGAAGGTTCACGGGGTGTTGCCGGTGATCGCGGTCGATGGCCAGCAGGCGCTGGCGCGCCGCGTGGGCCAGGACCGCGTTGACGTCGATGCTCAGCGGGCCGCCGGCATCCAGGGTGACCGTGGGCCGGTCGTGGGGGTTGAATTCGATCTCGCGCTCGCCATCCAGGGCCAGGGTGCCGGCGCTCAGGCACAGCGGCTGGGGCACCTCCGGTTGCAGGTAGCCGGCCTCCAGCACCCCACAGCCCTGCAGCAGGCCGGGGGCCAGGGGCACCAGCAGCGCTTCGGGAGACTGCGGGTCCAGGCGCATCCAGGCGCCGTGGGGGTCCTGGCGAGTGACCGGCAGCCACAACCCGCAGAGCGCGGAAATGCCGATGGACTGGGGCTCGGCGAAGGTCACGAAGACCTCGGCCAGATCGCTGGCGCGGCTGATGGCCCGGGCGCCGACGAAGGCCAGGGGCGACACCGCCACGTCCACCAGGGCCACTTCGCACAGGCCCCGGGACGGCTCGCGCACCAGCAGGCGCTTGTTGCGCCGCAGGGCGATCTCGGCGGGCACCCGGCCGCTGGCATAGAGCCCGCCGGCCAGCCCGGCGCTGGTGGCTTCGCGCAGTTCCGGAAAGGCGTTGTTGGTGCCGGTGGACAGGGTCAGCAGCGGGATGTCGCCGACCTCAGCGGCCACCGCCTTGTGGGTGCCGTCGCCACCGAGCACGGCGATCAGCGACACCCCGCGCTCGGCCATCCAGCGCGCGGCCTGGCGGGTGTCCTCGACGCTCTGGCGCAGGGTCAGGTCGAGGAACTCCAGGGCCGGCCAGTGCTGCTCCCGGGCCTGGCGGCTGCGGCTGTTCTTCTGCACCGCGGCGGCGATGCCGGTCATGTCGGTGGGCATCAGCACCTGCTCAATGCCGGTGGCGCCAAAGGCCGCCAGCAGACGCTGGATCACCGAGACCTTGTCGGTGCTGGAGAACAGGCCGGCATTGGCGGTGAGGCGGCGCACGTCGCGGCCCGAAGCCGGGTTGGCGATGATACCGACGGTCAGGGGGCGGCGGCTCATAGGCTCACCGCAGGCGGATCACAGGCAGGAGAAAACATCGGGCACCTCGTTCTTATTCTTCGATGGGCCAGTCGGCGCTGGTTGCCAAGGACTGGTTGCCAAGGGCCAGAGCAAGGCCGGTGCCAGTTGTCGGAAAACCTCTGCAGAAGGCCGTTCCAGAGCGGCTGACCTGCTTGTTGTATAGCGTTGAGGAAAGCCGTCTGTGAGACGTTGCATGTCAGGCTGCACGGAGCCTTGGCGAGACCTTGAGACGTTGCGTCTCAGCGGCGTCGCCGTACCAGCCGGTGCTTGTCGAGGGGCATGGATCGGCGCTTAATGCGCCCACAACGATAAGAAGCTGCAACCGGAGGCCTTCATGCTTTCCGCACACTCCAAAGCCCACGTGGACTGCGTCAGCCGGGTCCTGAAAAATGCCGCGCACCTGCCCCAGGCGCCGGTGCCGAGCCTGATCCTCGATTCCTGGCGCCGCTCCATGGAGCAGCACCAGCTGGACCCCGGCTCGCTGCAAGGGCCGCGCATCCTCTGCGAAAACCTGCTCAAGGAATGCCGCGAGCGTTCCGAGCTGTTCCTGCGCATCGCCAGCGAAGAAGTGGCCCGCCTGCATGGCCGGGTGCGCGACGCCGACTACTGCGTGCTGCTCACCGACGCCCAGGGCCAGACCATCGACTACCGGGTGGAGTCCACCCTGCGCAACGACTGCCGCAAGGCCGGGCTGTACCTGGGCACCTGCTGGTCGGAGGGTGAAGAAGGCACCTGCGGCGTGGCGGCGGTGCTCACTGCGCGCACGCCGATCACCGTGCACAAGCGCGACCATTTTCGCGCCGCGTTCATCGGCCTGACCTGCTCCGCCGCCCCGGTGTTCGATCCCCAGGGCGAGCTGCTGGGGGTGCTGGATGTGTCGGCGGTGCGCTCCCCGGATGACCGCCGTTCCCAGCACCTGATCCGGCAGATGGTGGTGCAGAGCGCCCGGGAGATCGAACAAGCGTTCTTCATGAACAGCGCCCAGGGCTACTGGGTGCTGCGGGCCCATGCCAGCCCGGGCTATGTCGACAGCCAACCGGACTACCTGCTGGCCTGGGACGACGACGGTTGCCTGCGGGCGCTGAACCCGGCGGCGCGTCATTACCTGTTACAACGCTTTGGGCGGCTGCCGCAGCACATCGCCCAGGTGTTCGACCCGCAGCTGTTGCAGCGCGCCCGGGACGAGGCCCTGTGCCCGCTGTCTGCCGAGCTGCATGGCCGCTTGCAGGCGCCGCGCCGACCCCAGAGTCGCCCGCGCCTGAGCCTGGCCGGCGAACCGCTGGACCCACGGGTGGAACAGAGCCTGCGCCTGGCAGTGCGGGTCAAGGACCGGCATTTGCCGGTGCTGATCCAGGGCGAGACCGGTTCCGGCAAAGAAGTCTTCGCCCGCCAGCTGCACCAGGCCAGCCAGCGTCGGGACCGGCCCTTCGTCGCGGTGAACTGCGCGGCGATTCCCGAGAACCTGATCGAAAGCGAACTGTTCGGCTACGTCGCCGGGGCCTTTACCGGGGCCTCGAACAAGGGCATGCAGGGGCTGCTGCAACAGGCCGATGGCGGCACCCTGTTCCTCGATGAAATCGGCGACATGCCCCTGGCCTTGCAGACCCGCCTGCTGCGGGTGCTGGCCGAGGGTGAAGTGGCACCTCTGGGGGCCGCGCAACGCAAGGCGGTGGATATTCAGGTGATCTGCGCCACCCACCGCGACCTGGAAGCGCTGGTGGCCGAGGGCAGTTTTCGCGAGGACCTGTATTTCCGCCTGGGCGGCGCACGCTTTCAGTTGCCGCCCCTGCGCGAGCGCAGCGATCGGCTGGCGCTGATCACCCGGATAGTCGAAGAAGAATCCAAGCGCTGCGGCGCGCTGGTGCAACTGGGCGAAGTGGCCTTGGAATGCCTGCTGGGCTACCGCTGGCCGGGCAACGTACGGCAATTGCGCCATGTCCTGCGCTACGCCTGCGCCGTGTGCGAAGGGCCGCTGATCCAGCTGCATGATTTGCCTGAACAACTGCGCGGCGCCGAGGCCGAAGGCGCCCTGCCCGCCCTGGAAACCGCCACCAGCCCCGAGCGCCAGGCCCTGCTGGATGCCCTGGTACGCCACCGCTGGAAACCCGTAGCAGCGGCCAAGGCCCTGGGCATTTCCCGCGCCACCCTGTACCGCCGTGTGCAGCAGCACGGCATCCAGATGCCGGGCCGCAGCCCGGCCTGACCCCCACCGACCGTAGGAGCCGGCTTGCCGGCGAATGGGCCCCTGGATTGTGCATCGATCTTGCGGACGCCTTCGCTGGCAAGCCAGCGCCTACAGGGGGCCCGGTGTCAGCGGCCGGGCTGAAAACGCGCGCGGTAGCGCCCGGGGCTTTCGCCGGTCCATTTTTTGAACGCGCGGTGGAAGGCGCTGGGCTCCTGGAAGCCGGTGAGTTCGGCAATCTCGCTGATGCTGGCCGCCGAGCGCCGTAGCAGCTCGACCGCGACGCCGCGGCGCACTTCGTCCTTGATCTCTTGATAGGAGCCGCCCTCGCGCTCCAGGCGCCGGCGCAGGGTGCTGGCGCTCATCTGCACTTCGCGGGCGAAGGCTTCCAGGGTCGGCCACTGGCTGTAGTGGCTGCCCCGCAGGCGCTGGTGCACCTGGGTGGTCAGGCCGTGCTGGTTGCGAAAGCGGATCACCAGCCATTGCGGGGCGCTGCGCAGGAACACCTTGAGCGAGGCCAGGTCCTGGACCACCGGCAGGCGCAAAAAGCGGCTGGCAAATTCGATCTCGGTGCGCCCGGCGCTCCAGGTCAGGTTGCTGCCCCACAGCAGCGGATCGTCGCTGAGGCTCAGGCGTGAATGGCGAAAGTCGGCGCGGTCGATGGGTATCCTCCGCCCGCCGAGCCAGCACAGCAGGCTGATGATCAGCACCAGCAGGGTTTCCTCGGCGTAATGGCTGCCCAGCGGGTCGTCGCAGCGGCTGTCGAGGCTGAGCACCGCACGCTTGCCCCGCAGGCTGAGGCTGGCGCCGACGTCCCGCAGGAACAGGCCGAAGTTGTTCAGGCACTGGCGCAGGGCCTTTTCCAGGTTGGGCTCCTGGATCAGTCCGCGGCAGATCAGGGCGAAAGCCCCCGGCGGCATGCCGCGGGAGTCGAGCTGGAAGAATTCATCCTGCAACTCGCGGATCTGGATCAGCCACAACGCGGCAAAGGCGCTGCCGGGCACCCGGGCCCGGGGCTGGTCGAGCAACGCCGGGTCGATGCCGGCTTCCCTCAGCACCGCCGCCAGGCGTGCCGGCTGCTGGCGCAGGGCGTGGGTCATCACCCGGACAAAGTAGACCGCGACCGAATCCGTTTCACGCATGTAGAGGCTGTGCTCCCGTAGCTGGACCTATGGCAAAAAACGCCAGCACCCTTGACCGCTTTCGGCATAGGCCGGCCACCGTGCCGGGCTCTAGACTCGCGCTGGATAACGCGCTGTGCAAGGCAACCGCGCCATGCTCCGCGAAGGCAATGAACAAAGGAAGAGCTGAAGATGAATCTTGCGAATATCGGTGTGATCGGCGCCGGCACCATGGGCAACGGCATCGCCCAGGTCTGTGCCCAGGCGGGCTTCGAGGTGACCCTGCTGGACATCGCCCAGGGCGCCCTGGAAAAGGCCCTGGCCACCATCGGCAAGAACCTCGACCGGCAGGTGAGCAAGGGCACCTTGAGCGAAGACGACAAGCGCGCCGCCCTGGGCAAGATCCGCATCAGTACCGATTACAGCGTGCTCAAGGACGCCCAGCTGGTGATCGAAGCCGCCACCGAGAACCTCGATCTCAAGCTCAAGGTGCTGCAACAGATCGCCGCCCAGGTCAGCACCGAGTGCGTGATCGCCTCCAACACCTCGTCGCTGTCCATCACCCAACTGGCCGCCAGCGTCAGCGCGCCGGAGCGTTTCATCGGCCTGCATTTTTTCAACCCGGTGCCGGTGATGGGCTTGATCGAGGTGATCCGCGGCCTGCAGACCAGCGACGCGACCCACGCCCTGGCCATGAATATGGCCCAGCTCCTGGGCAAGACCGCGATCACCGCCGGCAACCGCCCGGGTTTTGTGGTCAACCGCATCCTGGTGCCGATGATCAACGAGGCGATCCTGGTGTTCCAGGAAGGCCTGGCCAGCGCCGAAGACATCGACGCCGGCATGCGCCTGGGCTGCAACCAGCCGATCGGCCCGCTGGCCCTGGCCGACCTGATCGGCCTGGACACCCTGTTGGCGATCCTCGAAGCCTTCTACGACGGCTTCAACGACAGCAAGTACCGCCCCGCGCCGCTGCTCAAGGAAATGGTCGCCGCCGGCTACCTGGGCCGCAAGACCGGTCGGGGTTTCCATACCTATGGCTGAGCGCTGCTCACGCTTTGCCGAAAGCCGCGACAAGGCCCTGGAGCTGTTCGCCAGCAAGGGCTTCGGCCAGGTCGGCATGCGTGAGCTGGCGAGCCATCTGGGGCTGACCCCGGGCTCGCTGTACCACCATTACCCGAGCAAGCAGCACCTGCTGCTGGACCTGATCGAAGAGTTCTTCGATGAGCTGCACAGCACCCTCAAGCGTTTGCAGCGGCGCAAGTTGCAGGGCGACTGCCTGCCGGCGCTGATCCGCGCCCACCTGAAACTGCACCGGGAATTGCCGCGGCATTTTCGTCTGGTGGAGCGCGACAGCGGCTGCCTCAACCCCGACCAGCAGTTGCGGGTCGGGCAATTGCGCGAGCGTTACGAGCAACAGTTGCTGCAACTGCTGGGCACCCCGCCCGGCCTCGGCCTGCCGGCCCAACGTGCCGCCGCCCATGCCTTGGCCAATCTGCTGAACAGCGCCCCCAGCTGGTTCAGTGAACAACCGCTGCCCGAACGTGAACGCGAAGCCCTGCTGGAAAACCTACTGAGCGGCGCCATCGAGCGCCTGCTCGGTGGCATCCCCGTGCGCAGCGCGGTGGCCTGAACCTCAGCGCAGTTGCAGCGGCTCCACCAGCCCGGCGGCAATCGCCATGCCCACCAGCTGCGGCAGGTGCTCGGCCTGCATGCGCTTCATCACCCGTGAGCGATACAAATCGATGGTCTTGATGCTGACCCCCAGCTGCTCGGCGATCTCGCGGTTGGTATAGCCCTGCACCAGGGGCAGCAACACGTCTTTCTCCCGTGGCGTCAGGCTCTCCAGCAAACCTTGCACCCGGGTCTGCCCGGCACTCTGGTGCTGATGGCGGTCGGCGCGGCTCAGGGCCTGCTGCACGCTGTCCAGCAGCAACTGTTCGTTGTAGGGCTTCTCGATGAAATCCACCGCCCCGGCCTTGAACGCCCGGACCACGATGGGCACGTCGGCGTGGCCGCTGACAAAGATCAGCGGCAGACGGATATCGCGCTGACGCAGTTGTTCCTGGACATTCAGCCCGCCCATGCCCGGCATGCGCACATCCAGCAGCACGCAGGCGTTGAGGCTGGGGTCGCAGTGTTCGAGAAACTCCCGGCCACTGGTGAACGGCAGCGCCTTGAGGCCCACCGACTCCAGCAGCCAGACGGTAGAGTCGAGCATGCCCGGGTCGTCGTCGACCACATACACCACCTGCTGCGCCTCACGGGTCATTGCCTTGCTCCTGTTGTCGGGTGGGAAGCTGCATCCGGATCGGCCGGGGCCGTGGCCGGCAGGTGGCAGCACATCATCAAGCCTCGGTCCTGGAGTTGGGCCTGCAAGTCGCCGCCAAAGCCCTCGACGATGCTGCGGCTCATGGACAGCCCGAGCCCCAGGCCGTTGGCCTTGCTGGTGTAGAACGGGGTGAACAGCTGAGGCAGCTGTTCGGCGCAGACTCCGGGGCCCTGGTCGCTGACGCTGATCCGCACCCCGCCTTCGGCCGCCGCTTCGGCGCCCAGCACAATGTGCGAGCCTTGTTCTGGATGCACCTCACGATTGGCCTCGATGGCGTTGCGCAGCAGGTTCAGCAGCACCTGCTCCAGCAGTACCCGGTCGGCGTACACCGGCGGCAGATTATCCGCCAGCCGCAGCTCGATCGCCACCTGACAGGCCTGGGCTTCCCAGGCACACAGGCGCACGGTTTCCCGGGCCACTTCGGCGATATCCAGGGCCTGGACCCGGCGCCCGCCCTTGCGCAGAAAAGCCCGCAGGCGCTTGATCACTTCGGCGGCGTGGGTTGCCTGTTCGGCGATCCGCTCCAGGCCCTGGGCGACCTTGCGAGCGGCCTCCGGCTGAGTGTCCAGGGCCTGCAAATAGCGTTGGCTGGCGTTGGCGTAATTGACCACCGCCGCCAACGGCTGGTTGATCTCGTGGGCGATCCCTGAGGCCAGTTCGCCCAGGGTCACCAGGCGCGCAGTGTGGGCCAGTTCGTCCTGGTGATGGCGCTGCTGGGCCTCGCGCAGTTCGCGCTCGCTCTGGTCGTGGGCCACCAGGGAATAGAAGCGCTCGCCACTGGCGGCGCGGTGGGCCAGGAGCATCAGCGACACCGGCACCGAACTGCCGCCCGCCGGGGGTTGCAGGCGCGTCTCGATGCTCCAGCGGCCGCTGCGTTCGGCACAGCTCCAGCCTTCCTGTTGCAGGCTCTGCAGCACTTCCTGGCTGAGGATCGCCGCCAGTTCCGGCATCGCCTGCCCGGTGGCAAGATCCAGGGTGCGCCGGGCGGCCGGGTTGAGGTAGGTCACCGCGCCGCCGGGCTGGATGAACAGCACCGGGTCGGGGTTGGCTTCCACCACTTCCGCCAGGCGCCGCTTGTTCTCCTCGGCCTGGACCCGGGCAGTAATGTCCCGGGACACCGCCACCACTTCCACCACGGTGCCGGTGTAGGTGTCGCGGATGCCGCGGCAGGCGGTTTCGAACCACAGGTAATGACCGTCGCGATGGCGGATGCGGTAGGTCATGGTGTGGTAGCCGTCCTGCTCCAGGGCGTCCTGAGTGCGCTGCATCAACCCAGCGAGGTCCTGGCTGTGGAACAGGCTGCGGGCCAGCAGGCCACGCAGTTGTTCGGGCCAGTAGCCGAGCAGGGTCCAGGAAGCCGGCGAGGCGTCGAGGAAACTGCCGTCCGGGGTGTGCCGGGAAATCAGGTCGGTGGTGTTCTCGGTGATCAACCGGTACAGGCGCCGGGCCTTGGCCGACTCGCGCTCGGCCTGGACCTGGGCGGTGGCTTCCTGACAGCGCGCCAGCACCCGCTGTCGCAGGGGATCGGGGATAAAGCTCCAGAGCAGGATCCGCTCGCCCCACTGGGCCTCCACCTGTTCGATGGCCCGCTGCTGCTCCAGGCAGGCCCGCACCAGGGCTGGGTGATTGACCGGCAGCAGGGCCGCGATCTCGTCGCTGGCCGCGCCGTCCAGCCACTGGCGCAATGCCGGATTGAGGTCCAGCGGCTGCGCCTGGGCGTCCAGCAACAGGCTGGGTTGCGGGTCATGGCCAAGCCAGGGCGAATCCGGCAAGCAGCCTTCGCGCTGTAGGCGTAGCCAGTGACGCAGGTGGGTGGAGTCGGGCATGGTCGATCAATCTCGGGGCCGGAGTGGCGGATTCTTTTTATAGTATAACTACTATACAACTCAGGTAGTACTTCCATATCAATCGACAAACAGTATATAAAAGCCCCCGGATAAGTCACCGAGCTTTCGCTGGGTGTGCTGCGTACCTGCCTGTAGGGCACGATTGATGGGGAACGCCCGGCTCCTACAGGCGCAGGTGTTCTTGAGAACGCCTTCGCCGGCAAGCCGGCTCCTACAGTGGGTGCCCCAGGTACACAGCTCACGCCATCCAAGCCTCGGCCAATAGAGCTAATAATCAGCCACCGGGTACCCGAACCATGTCCATCTACGAGCAAGGCCTGGCGCCGACTGCCGTCAATCACATTGCCCTCTCCCCCTTGAGCTTCATCGAACGCACCGCTGCGGTTTACCCCGATTATCCGGCGGTGATCCACGGTTCGATCCGCCGCACCTGGGCCCAGACCTACAGCCGCTGCCGGCGCCTGGCCTCGGCCCTGGCCGGGCGCGGCATCGGCAAGAACGACACCGTGGCGGTGATGCTGCCGAACATTCCGGCGATGCTTGAGGCGCACTTCGGCGTGCCGATGATCGGCGCCGTGCTCAATGCCCTCAATGTGCGCCTGGACGCCGAGGCCATCGCCTTCATGCTGGCCCACGGCGAAGCCAAGGTGCTGATCGCCGACCGCGAATTCTCCGAGGTGATCCACGCCGCCGTGGCCATGCTCGATCACCCGCCTCTGGTGATCGATCTCGACGACCCGGAATACGGCGAAGGCCAGCCGGTCAGCGAGCTGGACTACGAGGCCTTTCTCGCCGAGGGCGATCCCGAGTTTGCCTGGCAGTGGCCGGATGACGAGTGGCAAGCCATCGCCCTCAACTACACCTCAGGCACCACCGGCAACCCCAAGGGCGTGGTCTACCACCACCGCGGCGCCTACCTCAATGCCCTGGGCAACCAGATGACCTGGGCCATGGGCAACCACCCGGTGTACCTGTGGACCCTGCCGATGTTCCACTGCAACGGCTGGTGCTACCCCTGGACCGTCACCGCCCTGGCCGGGGTGCATGTGTTTTTGCGCCGGGTCGATCCGCAGAAGATCCTCAACCTGATTCGCGAACATCAGGTCACCCACCTGTGCGGCGCGCCCATCGTGCTCAATGCCCTGGTGAACATGCCCGACACCGCCAAGGCCGCCATCGACCACCCGGTCAACGCCATGGTGGCCGGAGCCGCGCCGCCGGCCAAGGTGATCGGTGCGGTGGAGGAAATGGGCATCAAGGTGACCCACGTCTACGGCCTGACCGAGGTCTATGGTCCGGTGACCCTGTGCGCCTGGCACGCCGCTTGGGACGAGTTGCCCCTGGAGCAGCGGGCGCAGATCAAGTCACGTCAGGGCGTGCGCTACCCCACGCTGGAAGGGGTGATGGTGGCCGACCCGAAAACCCTTGAACCGACACCGCGGGACGGCCAGACCATCGGCGAGATCTTCATGCGCGGCAACACCGTGATGAAGGGTTACCTGAAGAACCCCAGCGCCACCGCCGAGGCCTTCGAGGGCGGCTGGTTCCACACCGGCGACCTGGGGGTGACCCACCCGGACGGCTACATTGAAATCCGCGACCGGCTCAAGGACATCATCATTTCCGGCGGCGAGAACATCTCCACCATCGAACTGGAAGGCGTGCTCTATCGCCACCCGGCGGTGCTGGAAGCGGCGGTGGTGGCCCGGCCCGACGAAAAATGGGGCGAGACACCCTGCGCCTTCATTACCCTCAAGGCCGATCATCAGGACGTGCGCGAAGCAGACATCATCGCCTTCTGCCGCGAGCACTTGGCGGGCTTCAAAGTGCCGCGCACCGTGGTGTTCAGCCAATTACCCAAGACCTCCACCGGCAAGATCCAGAAATTCGTCCTGCGCGACATGGCGAAAAACCTCTAGCCTGAATACACACCCCCTGAAGGAGCCGGCTGGCCGGCGATGGCGATTTTGCCGCCCCCCCGTAGGAGCTGGCTGGCCAGCGAAGGCGTCGGCCAGGACCATGCATGGCTTGCGGGCCTCTTCGCCGGCAAGCCGGCTCCTACAAAGGGGATTTACGGTCATTTTCGATTCATGCGGCCACGGCCGTTCAACCTCCCCTTTTGCCCGAGGTTCCTGCAATGCCCGAATTCAACGCTCCGCTGCGCGATATGCGCTTTGTCCTGCATGAAGTGTTCAATGCGCCCAAGCTCTGGGCCCGTCTGCCGGCCCTGGCCGATACCGTGGACGGCGACACCGCCGATGCCATTCTCGAAGAGGCAGCCAAGGTCACCGGCAACCTGATCGCCCCGCTCAACCGCAGCGGCGACGAGGAAGGCGCCAGCTGGCACGCCGGGCAGGTGCGCACCCCGGCCGGTTTCAAGGAGGCCTACAGCACCTATATCCAGGGCGGCTGGGTCGGCCTGAGCGGCAACCCGGCCTACGGCGGCATGGGCATGCCGAAGATGCTCGCGGTGCAGTTCGAAGAGATGCTCTACGCCGCCAACTCCAGCTTCGCCCTGTACTCGGCCCTGAGTTCCGGGGCCTGCCTGGCCATCGACGCCCACGCCAGTGAAGCCCTCAAGGCGCTGTACCTGCCGCCCATGTACGAAGGCCGCTGGGCCGGGTCCATGTGCCTGACCGAGGCCCACGCCGGCACCGACCTGGGGATCATCCGCACCCGCGCCGAGCCCCAGGCCGATGGCAGCTACCGCATCAGCGGCAGCAAGATCTTCATCACCGGCGGCGAGCAGGACCTGACCGAGAACATCATCCACCTGGTGCTGGCCAAGCTGCCGGACGCCCCGGCCGGGCCCAAGGGCATCTCGCTGTTCCTGGTGCCGAAGATCCAGGTCGATGCCAACGGCGTGCTCGGCGCGGCCAACGCGGTGAGCTGCGGTTCCATCGAACACAAGATGGGCATCAAGGCTTCGGCCACCTGCGTGCTGAACTTCGACGGCGCTACCGGCTGGCTGATCGGCGAGGCCAACAAAGGCCTGGCGGCGATGTTCACCATGATGAACTACGAGCGCCTGTCCATCGGCATCCAGGGCATCGGCTGCGCCGAGAATTCCTACCAGAACGCCCGCACCTATGCCCGCGAGCGTATCCAGAGCCGTGCCCCCACAGGCCCGGTGGCCAAGGACAAGATCGCCGACCCGATCATCGTCCACCCCGATGTGCGGCGCATGCTGCTGTCGATGAAATCCATGACCGAAGGCGGCCGGGCCTTCGCCAGCTACGTCGGCCAGCAGCTGGACCTGGCCAAGTTCGCCGACCAGCCCCATGAGCGGCAAAACGCCGAAGCCCTGGTGGCGCTGCTGACCCCGGTGGCCAAGGCGTTCTTTACCGACACCGGCCTGGACAGTTGCGTCCTGGGCCAGCAGATCTTCGGCGGCCACGGCTATATCCGCGAATGGGGCCAGGAGCAATTGGTGCGGGATGTGCGCATCGCCCAGATCTATGAAGGCACCAACGGCATCCAGGCCCTGGACCTGCTGGGGCGCAAGGTGGTGGGCAACGGCGGCGTGGCCCTGCGCCTGTTCACCGGCGAGATCCGCGACTACGCCTACCTGCCCGGCGCCGCCTACGCCGCCGAGCTGCTGGACGCGGTGCAACGCCTGGAAGACCTCAGCGACTGGCTGCGCGAACAAGCGGCGCAGAACCCCAACGCAGTGGGCAGCGCCTGCGTTGAATACCTGCAACTGTTCGGCTACGTGGCCTATGCCTACCTGTGGGCGCGCATGGCCCAGGTGGCCGAGCACAAGCGCTCCGAGGACCACGGTTTCTACGGTGCCAAGCTGGCCACCGCACGCTTCTACTTCAGCCGCATGCTGCCGCGCATCCTCAGCCTGGAACAGAGCATCCGCGCCGGCAGTGCCTCCTTGTTCGGCCTCGACGCCGAGCACTTCTGAGCCCCTGGGCAGGGCGCCCGCCGCCCTGCCCCGTGCCGCTAAAAAAAGCCGCGCCCGCAGGTGCAAAACCTCGGGCGCCGCTGCATACTCCGCGCACCCGAGCACCGCCCAAGGAAGAAACGTGTTGGCCCCCGCCCTGATCATCGCCAGCTCAGCCATCGTGCTGCTGCTCGGCACCCTGCACCTGATCTACACCTTCGCCACCGACAAATTCCAGCCCCGTGATCCGGCCCTGGCCGAACGCATGCGCCAGGTGTCGCCGATGATCACTGGCCAGACCAGCCTGTGGCGGGCCTGGGTCGGCTTCAACGCCAGCCACAGCCTGGGCGCCATGCTGTTCGGCCTGGTCTATGGCTACCTGGCCTGGCTGCACCCGGCCCTGCTGCTGGAGGCCAGTGGCTTGCTGCTGATCGGCCTGGGGTTTCTCGCCAGCCTCTGGGTCCTGGCCATCCGTTACTGGTTTCGCATTCCCCTGGCGGGCATCAGCATCGCCCTGCTGCTGTTCGCGGTTGCCTGCGGTTGGCTGTTGGTTTGAACCTGAGCCGCCCTCCCTCATCGTCCCTGTTACTCTCGAGTTCCTTCATGTCCCGCCTGTACACCCTCTGGTCCCGGCTCTACTACCCGCTGTGCTGGATCGCCGTCGCCGCGCCCACGGCCACCATGATCCATTGCAACCTGAACCTGATCGTCCCCCGGGACGTTGGCGGCACCCTGTTCGGCGGTTCCATGGGTTTTCTGATGTACCTGGGCGGCTGGGCCCTCAGCGTCCTAGGCCTGGTGCTGGCGCTGCTGACCCGAGTGCCCGGCGCGCGCCTGGCCTGGATCGTCGCCGGGCTGGTGCAGTTGCTGCTGGGCCTGTGGTGGCGGATCAACTACCCGGATGATTTCGACGGCAACCTGATCTTCAGCATCCAGGCCCGGGAGCTGGACTACGTGATGGTGTTCGGTTTTGCCCTGGTCTACAGCGGGGTCTACCTGTTGCGCCAGCAGCGGCTCAAACCGCGTCCGCCCGCCCATCGCAAGCTGCTGTTGCTGCGGACCCTTTGGGCCCTGGTGCTGGGGGCGGCCTTCATCCTTCCACCGCTGCAGGCCATCACCCGCAAACCCCTGCCCTATTGCGCCTTCGACCGGGCCGGCAATCAGTTGAGCATATGCCTGGGCCCTGGCACCCGGGTGATTGTCGACTGAGCGTGCCCCTGACTTCATTCCTCCTTTTCTCGACCTTGATGAGTGTGCCCATGTCTCGCCTGTTTACCCTGTGGTTGTGGCTGTACCGCCCCCTGTGCTGGATCGTCGTCGCCATCCCGCTGTCGGTGATGCTGCTGTGCGACGTGCAAGTGATGCAACCGCGGGATGTCAGCGGCACGCTGTTCGGCGGCGCCATGGGTTTTCAGCTGTACCTCTTTGCCTGGGTGCTGTGCCTGATCGGCCTGGTCCTGGCCCTGCTGACCCGGATGCCCGGCGCGCGCATGGCCTGGCTGATGGCCGGGCTGGTGCCGTTGCTGCTGGGGGCCTGGTGGCGGCTCAACTACCCGGATGATGACGATGGCAGCCGCTCGTTCAGCCCCCAGGCCTGGGAGCTGGACTACATGATGGGCATCGTGTGCCTGTTCGTTATCAGCGGCCTGTACTTCTACTGGCGCCGACGCCTCGTCTCACGGCCCGCCGCCCACAGCGCCGATGTGCTGTTTCTGCAAACCGTGTGGGCGCTGGTCCTGGCGGCGGTATTCATCCTGCCGCCGCTGAGCTTCATCAAGCAGCAATCCCTGCCCCGCTGCGCGTTCAACAAGGCCGGGGAGCAATTGACCGTGTGCCTGAGCGATGATCCGAACGAACCGGTGATTGTCGACTGACCCGGCGCTGGCAGCAGCCCGGACACAAAAAAGCCCCGAACCGATCGGGGCTTTTTTCTGCCGGGCGCTATCGATGCTTGGTGGCCGGTGATGCCCTACGCACTGGCAAGGCGGCAGCAAAGGCCAGGGCTTCTTCCCGGGTGCCGAAAGTGGCAAGCCGGTCACCCGCTGTGCAGACCTTCCAGGGGCCGTGGTTGACGCTCAATACCTGATAACCGTTGATCTGCAACTTGTTCAGCAGCGGCGTACTCATGGACACCTCCTTTTTGTCAGCGTGCCTGGGGCTTGGCCGTTTTACCTTACACCCGCAGAACGACCCGGCGACGGCCGCATGTCGGCGCGCCGGGGTCATTTCCTCAGATTGGCCAGGGGGTCGTAGGCTCGCGAGCGCTTGCGCTGGTGCTCGGGTTCGGGCTGATCCAGGGGCGCCCTGGCCGGGCCTACCGGATCGACCTGGGGGTCGGCCAGGTCCGGCGAATCGGGGTCAAAACCCGGGTCATGGTGATTCGAGGCGTGCTCGGACGAGCGCGGCCCCGTGGGGTTCTTGGCAGCCATGGTCAGCTCCTGTGCTAGCCCGCAAAAGGACGGGTACAGGCGTTGGATCGCGATCCGTTCCAAGGGTGCCGGCCAGCGGACCAATGGCCACCGGCAAATTGCATTGCGCTGCGCAGCGTCGCAGGATGACGCCCTGGCCCACAACCGCTCAACAGGAAGTGTTCATGACGATTCGTGCCGTGGTTTTCGATTTTGGTGGCGTGCTGTTCGACTGGAGCCCGCACCACCTGTACCGCCAACTGATCCCCGACGACGCCCGTCGCCAGTGGTTCCTCGACACCGTCTGCACCCAGGCCTGGAACACCCGGCAGGACGCCGGGCGGCCCCTGGCCGAAGCGACCCGCAGCCTGGTGGCCGAGCATCCCGAGCATGCACCGCTGATCGAGGCCTATTACGGGCGCTGGCCGGAGATGCTCAAAGGGCCACTGGAGGAAGGCGTGGCCCTGTTGGAAGAGCTGCACCAGGCGCAGATGCCGCTGTTCGGGTTGACCAACTGGTCCCAGGAAACCTTTCCCTATGCCTGGGAGAATTATCCGTTTTTGCAAAAGTTTCGCGACATTGTGGTGTCGGGGCAGGAGCAGCAGATCAAGCCGGATGCCGAGATCTATCACACGGCTTTGGGGCGCATTCGTGCGCATTTGCCGGGGGTGATGCCTGAGGAGTTGGTGTTCATTGATGATCATGCGCCGAACATCGTCGCGGCCAGGGCGTTGGGGTGGCGGGCGATTCATTATGTGGCTGGGGAGGAGACGCGGAGGCAGTTGGGGGAGTTGGGGGTGGTTTGAGTTCTGGGGCTTTTTTTGGGGGGGGACATATCCGGTGCTGCGGGTGGGGCTGGTTACGGTTTAGCTCTTACAGCGGGGTTGGGGACATATCCATTCCTGCGGTAACGGCCACTTAGGGTTTCGCCCTTACGGCGAGTCACTTTGGAAGGAGCCCAAAGTAACCAAAGGCTCTTGCCCCTCCACTCGGTGCCTCGCCTAGGCTCGGCATGCCCTCACTCCGGCATTGATCCGTGGGCCGCCGCCACCGGCCATCCATGGCCGGGTGGCGGCTAACCCGGCATCCCTGCCGGGTTACCCACGGCTCAATGCCTGCGTTCGGCCATCGTGGTTAACTGGGCGCTCAGATCAAGATCAAAATCAAAAGCGCGACGGCGGCCTTGCGGCCGGCCTGAAGCTAAGGGTGGGTGCGTTTCTGTAGGAGCTGGCTTGCCAGCGAAGGCGTCCGCCCAGGCGCTGCATGTCTTGCGGGCCTCTTCGCCGGCAAGCCGGCTCCTACGGACAGCGCGTAAACGCGCTTGGCTTTTGATCTTGCTCTTGCTCTTGATCTTCAGGCCCCTTCCCAGCCGGCCGAGCGTAGGCGTTGCGTAGGGGGCAGCTCGGCATGGATGCCGAGCTAGCCGCCACCCGGCCATGGATGGCCGGGTGGCGGCGGGCCCCCGGAGCAATGCCGGAGAGAGGGCACCCCGAGCCCCAGCGAGGGGCCCATGGAGGGGCAAGCGTTTTTGCTTACTTTTCGCTGGGCCGGCACTCCGGCGTTTGAAAAAAGTGAGTCGCCGTAAGGGCGAAACCCTAAGTGGCCATAACCGCAGCAACGGATATGTACACCATCCCCACGCCATAAAAACGAACCCACCAGCGGCCGTGACCGCAGCAACAGATATGTACCCCGTCCCCCTCACCCTAAAGGCAAAACCGCCAGCGGCCACCCCGCATCACCGGATCAGCCCCGCGAAAAAACCCACCCCTCTATCGCCATCCGCAATCACCTCCCCCCCTCCATATCGCCCTTTGGAATGCCCCCCCAGCCCCCCTCGAACCCCCGTGAATCCACCTGTCGGAAACCCACAAAATCAATGTGCCATTACCCCGCCCTTTCCACCCGCGCTGCTTAACTGCAAAAGCTGCCAAGTACCGCAGCACCCATCCACACCCACGGAAGGCACACGCCATGAGCAATGCATCTCAACATGTGATTCCACCCTACGGGGTGGCAATTCAATCGGCGATCTCCGAAGGCAAGCTGCCCCAGATGAAAGCCCTGTTGGCCAAGCGCGGTCCGAAAGAGTCCGAACCCAAGGATCTGCACAACGCCTACGAACAGCTGGCCAAGGAAGTCGCCCGCCTGGAACAGCACTAGTCGCTGTTTCCCCGTCATTGAATGGAGGCAAAGCATATGTCTGGTTCTATCCCCCAAGAAGGCCTGTTCCCCCTGAGCTATCGCATCGGTACCTCGCAACCCGGGGCCCCAACCCTGATCCTCAATCTGTTGGTCTACACCCCCGAGCAAAGCGTGCGCGGTACTTCGTCCATCACTCAGGCGGTCAATCCGCCCCTGGACCTGCATAGCGAAGTCTGGGGTCAGTACACCTACCTGACGGTCATGCCGCCGAGCACCAGCAAGATCCTCATCACCGCCCAGGGCAATCAGGGCGGACCCGGTTCCAACTCCGTCATCAACTTCAAGCTGCATCTGGTGGTCGGCGAGGACTGGAAGGAAGGCGTGGCCAACTACCAGTACTACAACGGACACAGCTGGGTATCGGTCAATCAGGTCCCCGCCCATCTGCAGGAGCCCGTGCAGTCCAGCACCCTCTCGGCCCCTCACCATGGCCAGCCCAACCGCCCACTGCCGCCGATCTCGGCGCTGTACGCGGCACCGATCCACGGCGCCATCGCCAGCGGCGACCTGGCGCAGATGAAGAGTCTGCACAAGGTGGCCACCCAGCAACTCGAGCAGCTGCCGCTGATCCGCACGGCGCTGGATGCGGCCAAGGCCGAGATCAGCAAGCACGAGCGGCGCTGATTCCGGCCGTCCAGCGAACCTGATGTCTTCCAAAAGATAAGGAGTTGCAGCATGACAATCGGACTGTTCCATACCCGCCTCATCGTCGCCAACCCTGTGATCGGAGGGCCGGTGCTGACCCTGGATCTGCTGGTCAACACGCCGCAGAAAAAAGTCAGCGGCGTGGCCCGGGTGACTCAGAGCACCTCGCCACCGGTGCACTTCCTCGCGGATGTCTGGGGCGACTACTCCCAGGTCAAACTGGACCCCTCCAGTGAAGGCCATATCGTCCTCAACCTGGCCGGTAACCCCAGCGGGCCCACCAGCCAGATCGCCGAGACTTTCCATCTGCAGGGCATTCTCGGCCTCGACTGGGCCAGCGGTTTCGCCAGTTATCGCTACCAGTACCAGGGCCATTGGCATGTGGTCCAGCATGCCGCCGTGAGCCAGGCGCCCGTGGATCAAGCGGCCAGCGCCGAGCTGGCGCCCAAGGACGATCAGCGGCATCTGTACCCGCAGCCGCTGTATGCCGTGGCGCTGCAGCAGGCTCAGAGCAGCGGCGATCTGGCGCGGCTCAAGGCGCTGGTGGCCCAGGGCGAGCAGCAACTGGCCAACAGTGACAACCTGAGCCAGGCGGTGCAGCAGTTGCAGGCGGAAATCAGCCGCCTGGAACGTCGCTGAGTTCAGGCACCCGGGGCCGGCCGACAAGGGTCGGCCCCAGGGTTGCGGTAAACCGATCGCGCCATTGCAACACAAGGAAGGCGCGCCTATTTCGATGGGTTGGTGCCGCGCACCGCTGGGTGCGCAAGGATCTTTCATGTCAGACAGTCTCCCCGTCCGCTACCTCAGCGAAACCGACCTCAAGCGCTATGTGCCGGTGCACGTGGTCTGGGAAATCACCCTCGCCTGCGACCTCAAGTGCCTGCATTGCGGCTCCCGTGCCGGGCATCGGCGCCCCGGCGAGCTGAACACCCAGGAATGCCTGTCGGTGATCGATTCCATCGCCGCCCTGGGCACCCGGGAAGTCACCCTGATCGGCGGCGAAGCCTATTTGCGCAAGGACTGGACGCGGCTGATCCAGGCCATTCACGACCACGGCATGTACGTGGCGATCCAGACCGGCGGACGCAACCTGACCCCGGCCAAGATGCAGGCCGCGGTGGACGCCGGGCTCAATGGCGTCGGCGTGTCCCTGGACGGCCTGGCGCCGCTGCACGACGCAGTGCGCAACGTGCCCGGCTCCTTCGACAAGGCCCTGGACACCCTGCGCCGGGCCAAGCAGGCGGGCCTCAAGGTCAGCGTCAACACCCAGATCGGCGCCGCCACCCTGCCCGACCTGCCGGCCCTGATGGAGCTGATGGAGCTGATCATCGATGCCGGCGCCAGCCACTGGCAGATCCAGCTGACGGTGGCCATGGGCAACGCCGTGGATCACCCCGAGTTGCTGTTGCAGCCCTATCAATTGCTGGAGGTGATGCCACTGCTGGCGCGCCTGTACCGCGAAGGCGCCGAGCGCGGATTACTGATGAATGTGGGCAACAACATCGGCTACTACGGCCCCTACGAACACATGTGGCGCGGCTTCGGCGACGACCGTGTGCACTGGAGCGGCTGCGCCGCCGGGCAGACGGTGCTGGCCCTGGAAGCCGACGGCACGGTCAAGGGC
This sequence comes from Pseudomonas sp. JDS08PS003, assembly GCF_045013505.1. Classification (NCBI taxonomy): domain Bacteria; kingdom Pseudomonadati; phylum Pseudomonadota; class Gammaproteobacteria; order Pseudomonadales; family Pseudomonadaceae; genus Pseudomonas; species Pseudomonas sp. JDS08PS003. The sequence goes on along the minus strand of NZ_CP120724.1, from coordinate 2,561,966 downwards.
TGTCCGTCCCTGGCCACGGTCGGTTTCTCCGGCGGCAACGTGCGCAGCATGAGCCTGCACGACATCTGGCACTACAGCGAAGGCATGCACTTCGGCCGCCTGCGCTCGGTGGACGATCTGTGGGGCTACTGCCGCACCTGCTACTACAACGACGTCTGCCGTGGCGGCTGCACCTGGACCTCGCACTCGCTGCTGGGCAAGCCGGGGAACAACCCCTACTGCCATTACCGGACCCTGGACCTGCAGAAAAAAGGCCTGCGCGAGCGCATCGTCAAACTCGAAGACGCCGGCCCGGCCTCGTTCTCGGTGGGCCGCTTCGACCTGATCACCGAGCGCATCGACACCGGCGAGGCAGTCTCCAGCGTCAGCGACAGCGGCCAGGTGATCAAGCTGGCCTGGATCAACCAGGGCCAGGCCTCCCCCGAGGAAGGTCGCATCCCGCCGCGCCTGGCCCTGTGCCGCAGTTGCCTGGAGTACATCCACGCCCATGAAAGCACCTGCCCGCACTGCCACGCCGATGTTGCCGCCGCCGAGGCCCGGCACCAGCAAGACCGGCTGCGCCAGCAGGCGCTGATCAACACCCTGCACCAGCTGCTGGGCATGCCCCAGGAGCAACCGCGCCTGTAACCCCCGCCTGCCCCGCCGCCGCGCCGCCCCAGGCGCGGCGACGGTTGTAGCGGCCCCGCCTGCCGTGCAAGTTTTTGCGCACTTCATCAAACAGCCATCACAACCCTGTACTAGGATACGAGGCGACCCTTTGTCGATCCGCGCAAACAGGAGGTAAATCAAGCGAGCCCCAAACTCGTTGTTATAAGGCAGTCCTTCCACACCTTCACATTCATGGATGAAATGATGAACTCACAAGTACTGTTTCCACACATTGGCAAGGTCATCGCCAGCACCGGCAGCCGCAGTTTCCCGCGCATGCTGCACGACCTGATACTCACCCAACTGGCTGTGGACGCCACTCACATCACCCAACTGCGGGCCGACCCGCAACAGGCCAGCGGCAGAACCGGCAATACCTTGATGCAAAGCCGTCACCCGCTGTACAGCGACCTGCACGCCAGCAACGACCCGCTGCTGCGCGCCGGTTTTCCCGAGCAGCCCGACGAACCCTGCGGCAGCCCGCCACTGCTGCGTCACCGGGGCAACGCGGACCCGGCGCAATTGCACCTGACCGGTCGCAAGGATTCGTATCACTTCGTGCTGTCGGTGTACCGCAGCAGCCAGGCCCAGAGCTTTTCCCCCCAGGAACGCCTGCTGCTGGAGGACATCTCGCCGCTGTTGCTGCCCATGGTGGAAAAACACATCAGCGCCCTGCAGCCACGCAGCGACTCTGCCGAGCAGGACCGCGCCGCCATCGAGGGCCTGGCGACCTTGCGCCTGCGCTTTGCCGAGCGCCTGGAGCAGTCCGGGCTGCGCCTGTCCAACCGCGAGCTGGAAGTCTGTGTCGGGCTGCTGGCCGGACGCACCGCACCGCAGCTGGCCGAGCAGCTCAAGCTCAAGGTCAATACCGTCGAGAGCTACCTCAAGCGTGCCGCCATCAAGCTCGGCATCAGTGGTCGCCACTCCCTGCTGCGCTGGATGTACTCGCCCCAGGAAGACGCGCCGGGCACCAGCGATAGCACGCCGGCCTGATCCGACACCGGCCTTGATCCCGTAACCCCGACCCCGCCGGCCCCAGTGCCGGCGGTTCCGTCTGTGGGCCGGTCAATCCCGGGCCAGGGCCTCGATCGGGTCCAGCCGGGCGGCATTGCGCGCCGGAACGAAGCCGAAGACGATGCCGATCAGGGTCGAACAGGCGAACGCGGTGACGATCGAGCCCATGGAAAACACCATTTCCCATTCCTTGATGAACAGGGTGAACAGGTAACCGATGGCAAACGACAGGGCGATGCCGATGGCCCCGCCGATCAGGCAGACCATCACCGCCTCCACCAGGAACTGCTGGCGGATGTCCGACTGCCGCGCCCCCACCGCCATGCGGATGCCGATCTCCCGGGTTCGCTCGGTCACCGACACCAGCATGATGTTCATCACTCCGATGCCCCCGACCACCAGGGAAATCACCGCGATCAGCGACAACAGCAAGGCCAGGGAGCGGCTGGTGCGCTGCACCGTCTGCATGATGCTGTCGAGGTTGTTGGTGAAGAAGTCCTTGGTGCCGTGACGCTGCGCCATGAGTTTCTTCACATGCTCCTCCACCACCTTGCTCGGCTGGCCGTCCTTGATCTTCACGCTGATGCTGTCCAGGTGGCGCTGGCCCAGCACCCGTCCCGCCGCCGTCTCGTAAGGCACCCAGACGTTGAGCAGGTTGCTGGCGGCGAACATGTTCTTGTTCTCGGCGGTGACCCCGATCACCGTACACGGCAAGTTGCCCACCAGGATCACCTGCCCCAGGGGGTCGACGTCCGGGCCGAACAGACGGTTGCGCGTGTTGTGGTCGATCACCACCACCTGGGCCTGGCGCCGGGCATCGTTCTCGCTGAAGGCGATGCCGGCCGCAAGCTTGAGATCGCGGACCTTGAAGTACAGGTGGCTGACGCCGTTGACCGTGGCATTGAGGTCGATATTGCCGTAGCGCAGCAACAGGCTGCGGCCCACCATCGGCGTGGCGCTGTCGACGTAGTACAGCTGGTTCAGGGCCGTCACGTCAGCGGGCATCAGGGTCTGGATCGCCGCCGCCCGGCTGTCGCCGAAACTGGCCCCGGGGAAGATGTCGATGGTGTTGCTGCCGATGGCCTGGATGTCCTTGAGCACATAGCGCTTGGCGCCCTCGCCGATGGCCACGATGGACACCACCGAGGTGATGCCGATGACGATGCCGAGCATGGTCAGCAAAGTGCGCATGCGGTGCGAGACCAGCGCCACCCAGGCCATGACGAAGGCTTCCTTGAACAGCCCGAGGCTGGCCACCAGGCGTCGCGCTCCGGCCGGCCGGGTGCTCACCGGAGCCTGCGTCGGCACCTCTTGCGCCCCGTGCGAATTGACCCGGTCGCTGACGATCTCGCCGTCGTGCACTTCGATGATGCGTTCGGCATTGGCCGCCACCTGAGGGTCGTGGGTGACGATGATCACCGTGTGCCCCAGGGCGTGCAGCTCCTGGAGAATGCCCATCACCTCCTTGCCGCTGTGGCTGTCCAGGGCCCCGGTGGGTTCGTCGGCGAGGATCACTTCGCCGCCGTTCATCAGGGCCCGGGCGATACTCACCCGCTGTTGCTGGCCGCCGGACAACTGGTTGGGCCGGTTGGCCAGGTGCCCGGACAGCCCCAGGCGCGCCAGCAGCTCCCGGGCCCGGCCATGGCGCTTGACTTGCGGGGTGCCGGCGTAGATCGCCGGCATCTCGACGTTGTGCATGGCACTCAAGTGCGGCAGCAAGTGATAACGCTGGAAGATGAAGCCGAAATAGTCCCGGCGCAGCTCCGCCAGGGCCTGATCGTCCAGGTCGCGGGTTTCCTGGCCGTTGACCTTGTAGCTGCCGGCCGTAGCGTAGTCCAGGCAACCGAGGATGTTCATCAGGGTCGACTTGCCGGAGCCCGAGGCCCCGGTGATCGCCAGCATTTCCCCGGCCTGGATGCTCAGGTCGATGTGTTTCAGGGCCAGGAACTCCCGCTCCCCGGCGGTGAAGCTGCGGCTGATGCCCTTGAGCTCCAACAATGGCTGGGTCATGGTCAGGCCCCTGCCGTGCCGGGCACCGGATCACCGATCACCACCTTGTCGCCCTCCGCCAGGCCCTCCTTGATCTGCACCTTGACGTTGTTGTTGATCCCGGTGCTGACGTTGCGCGACTGGGCATGGCCCTTGGCGTCCAGCACCCGCACCGCGAAGCTGCCGTCGGCGTTGCGCGGGCCCAGGGCCGCCACCGGCACCATCAGCACATCCTTGGCGGTATCCAGCACGATGCGCACCTGGGCGGTCATGGCAATGCGCAGCCGGTGGTCCGGGTTGGGCACGTCGAACAGGGCGTTGTAGAACACCGCGGTGTTCTGCTTGGGGGTGCCGGCGGTCTGGGTTTCGAGAAAGTTCTGCGGCGCCGGTTCAGTGCCCCGCAGCTTGGCGTAATAACGCCGCTCGGCTTCGCCGAGGATGGTGAAATACACCTCCTGGCCGGGGGCGATATGGATCACGTCGGCCTCCGAGACCTGGGCCTTGACGGTCATGGTGTCCAGGTCCGCCAGTTTCAGCAGCACCGGCGCCAGCTGGTTGGCAATCACTGTCTGGCCTTCCTGGGTCACCACCCCCACCACATCGCCGTCGATGGGCGCGATGATGCGGGTGTAGGCCAGGTTGACCTTGGCGGTGTCGATCTGGATATGGGCGCTCTTGATCTGCGCGTCCAGGGACAGCAGGTTGGCCCGCTGCACCTCGTAGTTGGACTCGGCCGTCTCGAAATCCTGCTGGGAAATCGACGCGTCCGACTGCAGGTCACGGTAGCGCTCGTAGATGGCCTTGGTTTCCTTGAGCTGGGCCGCGGTGGCGCGGCGCTTGGCTTGCAGGTTTTCCTCGTCCACCTGGGCCTGGCGCAGGGTGTTCTGCAGCACCAACGGATCGATTTCCGCCAGCCACTGGCCCTTCTTCACCTTGTCCCCGACCTTGACCTTGAGCGACTTCAACTGCCCGGAAACCTGGGCCCCGACGTCCACCTGCTTGATGCCCTCCAGCAGGCCCGAGGCCAGGACCGCGTTCTCGATGTCCCCCCGTTCAACCTTGGCGGTCAAGTACTGCGGCGGCTCTGCCGGCGCCTGCACCGTATAGAAAATCAATCCGGCCACAACCACCAGCAACAGCCCCATACCGATTTTGCGAAACTTCGACTTTTCCATAGATGACCACAAGTGCGTTGAGAGCGGGCTCCACCGGCCAGCGGCGAGCCCCCTTACAGAACACCGTGCTGCCGTAGTGAGCGGTGTTCCAGATGAATGAAACGCTGTCAGCCAACGGCGGGCACCCGGCCCACCGCCGCATCCGGGTTCATGACACAGCCTCCCCCTGGGGCAGCGACTGCCCGTCGCGCCACCAGGCCGCCAGATGCTGGACGTTGGGGGCCTTGAGCAGGCTGAAATGGTTGCCCGGTCCCTGCCACACCCCCAGTTCCGTCACCTGCCGGCGCCAGCCCTGGACCATCGCCTCCTGCTCGCGCAGGTTGCCGGCGGCATCCAGGCGCGGATCGTCCGCCAGCACCAGGCGCACCGGTCCTCGGTAAGGGCGTTGCGGCTGGTAGCGGGTCCGCAGGGCGCTGGCGAAGGTTCGCGCCGGCCCCTGCATCGCCCGCGGATCGGCACGCTGGGACAGCAAGCCGACCCGGACCATGCCGGCATGCAGCAGGTGCATCTGCATGCCGTCGTCCTCGGCGGCAAACAGCTGCGGATCGATGCCCAGGCTCTGGCCGCAGGCCAGTTGCATGGACTCGATCAGCCGCAACAGCGCGGCCGTGCTGGTGTAGGGCCGCCCCACCACGCCGTTGCCTCCCGGGGCCTCGCTGTCGATCAGGGTCAGGGAGGCCACTTCGCGGCCTGCGGCCTGCAAAGCCCCGGCCATCTCGAAGGCGACCCAGCCGCCGAAGGAGTGGCCGATCAGGTGCAGCGGCCCATGAGCAAACTCCTGCTCGATGGCTTGCAGGTAGTAGCGCGCCGCCGCCTCCACCTGGGTGTGAGGCACACCGTGGCCATCCAGGCCCCGAGCCTGCAGGCCGAAGATCGGCCAGTCCGGCCCCAGGGCTTCGGTCAGGCCAATAAAGCCGGTGACGCTGTCGCCGGCCCCCGGCACACAGAAGATCGGCGTCTGCCCGGAGCGCCCGCTCTGGATCCGCAGCAACGGCTGATGGGGCGTTGCCCCGGTGCCGGCAGCGACCCGGGCCTGCTCGATGGCCTGGCTCATGGCCTGGCCCAGCTCATGGATGTGCGGCGCCTTCATCATGCTCAGGTGATCCCCGGGCACGCTGATGCAGTGCAGGCGTTTGCCCGGCAGCACCTCGCCCCAGCCCAGGGTCGGGCTGCGCCGGGACAGCTCGGTGGGCCGCTGGGCGGCGCAGAACAGGTGCACCGGCACGCCGATTGGGTGCAGGCGGTAATGGGCCAACGCATGGCCGTGGGCCACCTCGCGGTCCAGGTAATGCCCCAGCGTCTCGGGAGCCGCGCTTGCCAGTTGCTCGAACAGCAGGCCCTGTTCCCGGCAACGTTGCAGCAGGCCGGGGAAGTCCAGGCTGTGCAGTTCCTGGCGCAGCTGTTCGACGACGGCCAGCGGTTGCACTCCCGCCGCGCCCTGGGCGCTCCAGTAGGCGCTGCACTGCAACAGCAGGTGCTGCTTGCGGGCATCATTTGCGGACCAGCGCGCCTTGCCCTGGTCGGTCAGGCGTGGCACATAGCTGTCGATCAGGCCGAGGAACTCCACCTGCTGATCCTGCCCCAGCAACTGCTGGGCGATCTCATAGGCCAGCACCCCACCGAAGGACCAGCCCGCCAGGCGATACGGCCCTTCGGGCTGGACCCGACGCATGACCTCCAGCAAGCGTGTGGCCAGACACTCCAGGGTGCGCAACTGCGGCTGGCCAATGGCGATACCCGGCAGGCCGTAGATGGGGAAGTCCCCTTCCAGGTGCTGCCCCAGTGCCGGGAAGTAGGCGTCCAGGCCGGTGAACTCATGCACCAGGAACAGGGCCGGACCGCTGCCGCCGCTGCGCACCGTGACCCACTCGGGGTCCTGTTGCGGGGTCGCCGGGCGCGCCTCCAGCAAACGCGCCATGGCGGCCACACTGGGGTGCTGGAACAACTGCGCCAGGCTCACTTCGAGCCCGGCCTGTTGCAGGCGGTTGATCAGCTGGATCGCCAGCAGCGAATGCCCGCCGTGTTCGAAGAAGTGCTCGTGGCGCCCTACTTGATCAAGTTTCAGCACCTGCGCCCAATGGGCCGCCAGGGTCTGCTCCAGGGGCGTTTGCGCCGCTTCAAAACACGCCGTGACCTGCGCCGCGGGCGTCGGTGCCGGCAGCGCATTGCGGTCCAGCTTGCCGTTGTTGGTCAGGGGCAGTGCCTCCAGACGCACATAGGCCTGGGGCACCATGTACTCCGGCAGTTGCTCCAGCAGGTGGTTGCGCAAGTCTTCGACGGCCGGCTCCGGCACCTGTGGCTGCACGCTGTAGTAGGCCACCAGACGCAAGTCCCCGGGCGCCTCCTCGCGCACCAGGACCACCCCATCGCGCAATCCGGGGAAGCTCGCCAGACGCGCTTCGATCTCCCCCGGTTCGATACGCAAACCACGGATCTTCACCTGCTGGTCGTTGCGCCCGAGGCATTCCAGCAGACCGTTCTCCTGCCAGCGCCCCAGGTCGCCGGTGCGGTACATCAGGGGTTCGGGCTCAGAGCTGAACGTTTCAGTGCTGAAGGGATCGGGGAGGAACTTCTCGGCGCTCAGCTCAGGCCGATTCAAGTAGCCCTTGGCCACGCCCTGGCCGCCGATGTAGATCTCCCCCACCACGCCGATGGGCAGCGGCTGGCCCTGGGCATCGAGGATGTAGACGCTGGTGTTGGACAGCGGCCGGCCGATGGGCACGCTGTCGGCGTCGGCCGCCAGGGCCTCGGGCTCATGGGTCACCGCGAAGGTGGTGGTTTCCGTCGGTCCGTAGCCATTCACCAGACGCAGGCCGGGCACCTCGGCCTGCATCCGCCGGAAGGCCACCGGGTCGGCCCGCTCACCACCGCACAGGAGCATGCGCAGGCCACTGAACGCCTGGGGCATCAGCTGCACGTACTGGTTGAACAGGCTGGTGGTGAGAAACAGCAGCGTGACTCCGCAGGCCTTCAGCAACCCGGCGAAGGCCTCGGGGTCCAGCAGCGTCTGGTGGTCCACCACCACGACCCGGCCGCCGTTGAGCAAGGGCCCCCAGACGTCCATGGTGCTGGCGTCGAAGGCCGGGTTGGAGGCAAAGGCCACCCGGTCCCCGGGGTTGAAATCGGCGTAGCCGTTGTTGATCACCAACCGGGTGATGGCCCGGTGCGGCACCAGCACGCCCTTGGGCACGCCCGTGGAGCCGGAGGTGTACATGATGTAGGCCACCGCCTCGGAGGACTGGGCCAGGGCCGGGTTGTGCCCCGGCAAGCGGTCCAGGCGCAGGCGATCCAGCTCCACCCGCAGCAGCTGCGCCCCCAGCTGTGGGTCACCCGGCGGCGCCACCTCGGGGGCCACCGCCGCGTGCGCAAGCAGCACCCTGGCGCCGCTGTCCTGGAGCATGAACACCTGGCGTTCGGCGGGGGCGTTGATGTCCAGCGGCACATAGGCCGCGCCGCACTTGCTGGCCGCCAACTGCGCCAGCAAAAGGTCCAGGGAGCGTGGCAACAGCAGCGCCACCCTGTCCCCCGGCTGGACCCCGAGCCCCAGCAAGTGATGGGCCAGCTGATTGGCCCGGGTATTGAGCCGGGCATAACTCAGCACTTGCTCGCCATGGACCGCCGCCACCTGCTGGGGATGGGCCAGCACCTGTTCCTCGAAGCGCTGGTCCAGGGTCTGCCGGCGTGGATAGTCGCGGACGGTGGCGTTGAAGTTCACCAGCACCTGCTGACGCTCGGCAGCCGGCAGCACCGGCACTTGGCCGATGGCCAGATCGGGCGTCTGCTCCAGGGCCTGCAGCAGGTTTTCCAGGGCCTCGTGCAGGTAGTTGCAAATGCGCCGGGCATCGATGCCCGCCACCACGGCGGTGAGCATGAAGCCATCCCCCAGGTCGTCGATGCTCAGGGTCAGGGGGTAGTTGCTGCGCTCCTGGGCATTGAGCAACTGCACGCCCTCCCAGGCAGCGCCGGCTTGCCCGGACAGGCCGGCCGACGGCGCGCTGTGACGGTAGTTGAGCAGGCTGCTGAACAGCGGCGTACCCGCCTCCACTGCGCTGCAACGCTGCACCAGGGCCAGGGGCGCCTGTTCATGGCCCAGCAGTTGCGCCAGGCGTTCATGGGTGGCCAGCAGCGCATTGCGCACCGGCAGGTCCCCCAGGTCCACCCGCAACGGCAAGGTGTTGATGAACACCCCCAGGGCCCGTTCGGCGCCCTCGCCGCCCTGCATCCGTCCCAGCAGCACGGTGCCGAATACCACCTGCTGCTGGTTCGCCAGGCAGCCCAGGACCCGGCCCCAGGCCAGGTGCATCAGGCTCGCCGCGCTGACCCCCAACTGCCGCGCCTGCAAGCGCAGGCGCCGGCTCAACAGGCGGTCCAGGGGTTGGCGCGCCTCGCTGAGCGGCGCGCTGGCGCCCTGCACTTCCTGCAAGCCCAGGGGCAGGGTCGGTTGCTGGATATCACCGAGCATCTCGCGGAAGAAGGCTTCATGTTCCGCTTCGCCGATACCCAGTCGGGCCTGGGCCACGTAGTTGCGATAGGGCACGGCGTCACCCAGCCGCTGCTGCTGACCGAGGAGGAAGGCCTGCAGTTCATGCTGCAGCACCTCAAGCGCCACGTGATCCATCACCAGGTGATGGAACAGCAACAGCGCCACCAGCCGCTGGTTGACCGGGTCCCGGGCGTAGACCAGGCGCAACAGCGGCGCCCGGGCAATGTCCAGGCGATAGTGCGTGCTGTGAAAGCGCGCCTGCAACTGACCGAGGATGTCGCCCTGACCCGGGTCGAGGACGATTTCCTCACCCTCCAGGGGCGCCTGGCGCCAGACCACTTGCAGCGGCTCGTCCAGCCCTTCCCAGAGCACCGCGCTGCGCAGGATGTCGTTGCGTTCGATCACCCCCTGCAAGGCCCGGGCAAAGGTTTGCAGGCGTGGCACCGTGTCGAAGGCAAACTGCGCCTGCAACACATAGGGGTCGCCCTGGCCGGCGGCCAGATGGTGAAACAGGATGCCGGCCTGCAACGGCGCCAGGGGGTAGATGTCCTGGACGTTGGCGGTGCCGCCGGGAACCGTGGCCACCACCCGATCGATGGCCGCCTGATCCAGCGTCAGCAACGGCAGCAGCTCAGGGGTGATGCGCGGGCAGTCGCGGTAGATCAGGTTGGCCGGCACCTGCACTTCACGGCCACGGCCCACGGCGGCGGCCAGGGCCGCCAGGGTCGGCTGGCCAAACAGCACCCGCACATCGGCCGAGAGCCCGGCCCGGCGCATGCGGCCGATCAGGCTCACCGCCAGCAGTGAGTGGCCGCCCAGTTCGAAGAAATGATCGTGACGCCCCACCCGCTCGACATTGAGCAACTCGGCCCAGAGCCCGGCCAGGAGGATTTCCACTTCGCCCACCGGCGCCTCGTACTCGCGCACGCTGGCCGCCTCCAGCCCCGGAACCGGCAGGTCCTTGCGCGCCAGCTTGCCGTTGGGGCTCAAGGGCAGCGCCTCCAGGTGCACGAACAGCGCCGGCACCATGTAGTCCGGCAGGTGCTCCAACAGCGCCTGACGCAACTGCTCCACGGCCAGGGCCGGGTGCCCGGCGGCGCAGGTGTAGTAGGCCACCAGGCGCAGATCCCCGGGCACGTCCTCCCGGGCCAGGACCACCGCTTCCTTGACCCCGTCCAGCTGGGTCAGGCGGGCCTGGATTTCCCCCAGTTCGATGCGCAGGCCACGGATCTTCACCTGATCGTCGTTGCGCCCCAGGTACTCGAGAGTGCCGTCGGCCCGGTAACGGCCCAGGTCGCCGGTGCGGTAAATGCGCGCGCCGGGCGCATCGCTGAACGGGTCCTTGAGGAAGCGCTCGGCGGTCAGCTCATCTCGATTGAGGTATCCCCGGGCCACCTGTACCCCACCGATGTACAACTCGCCCACCACCCCCAGGGGCACCGGTTGCATCTGCCCGTCCAGCAGGTACATCCGGGTGTTGGCGATGGGCTTGCCGATCGGGGTGTTGTCCGGGGTCTCGGCCAACGGTCCGGCGCAATCCCAGGCGGTGACGTCCACCGCCGCTTCGGTGGGGCCATAGAGGTTGTACAGGGCGACCTGCGGCAACTGCTGCTTGAAGCGCCGTACCAGGCTGCCCGGCAAGGCCTCGCCGCTGCACATCACCTGGCGCAGGCCGCCGCAGTCCCGGGTATCGCCATAGGCCAGGAACACATCGAGCATCGACGGCACGAAATGCACGGTGCTGATGCCTTCATCGCGGATCACCTGGCGCAGGTAGGCCGGGTCCTTGTGCCCTTCGGGCCGGGCCATCACCAGCCGTGCACCGGTGAACAGCGGCCAGAAGAATTCCCAGACCGAAACGTCGAAGCTGAAAGGGGTCTTTTGCAGCACCGCGTCGGCGGCCGTCAGGCCGTACTGCTCCTGCATCCACAGCAGGCGGTTGACCACCGCCCGGTGCTCGTTCATCGCGCCCTTGGGCTGGCCGGTGGAGCCTGAGGTGTAGATCACATAAGCCAGGTGCCCCGGGGTCAGCCCGTTGACCCGGGGATTGACCCGGGGCTGGCGCTCCCAGAGTGGCTGGTCCAGGTCTACCAAGGGCACTGTCGGGCTGCCCGGCAGCTCCCGGGTGGCGCCCTGGACCAGCAGCGCCTGGGGCGCGCTGTCCTGGAGCATGTAGGCGATGCGTTCTGCGGGGTATGCCGGGTCGATGGGCACATAGGCACCGCCGGCCTTGAGGATCGCCAGCAGGCCGACGACCATTTCCAGGCCGCGCTCGACACAGATCGCCACCCGACTGTCCGGGCCCACGCCCAGGTGCAGCAGGTGCCCGGCCAACTGGTTGGCCCGCTGGTTGAGCTGGCGATAGCTCAAGCGCTGTTCACCGGCCTGCACCGCCAGTGCTTCGGGGCTGCGCAGTACCTGGGCCTCGAACAAGCCGTGCAGGGTCTGCTCCAGGGGGTAGTCCCGGGCGGTGGCGTTGAAGCCGTGCAGCAGTTGCCGGCGTTCGCCGGCATCCAGCAGCGGCACCTGCTCCAGCAGCGTCTGGTCGTCCGCCACCATGGCCTGCAACACCCGCTGCAGGTAACCGACATAACGCCTCATGGTCGACTCATCGAACAGCGCCGTGGCGTACTCCAGGCTGCCTTCGATCCGGTCCTGCACCTCCCCCAGGCTCAGGGACAGGTCGAACTTGGCGAAGTGGCTGGCCTCGTGAATGGCTTCCAGGCGCAGGTCCCCCAGCACCAGTTGCGGCCCGTCGCCGTTCTGCCAGGTCAGCAGGGTCTGGAACAACGGACTGTGGGACAGGCTGCGCACAGGACGCAGGACTTCCACCACCTGCTCGAACGGCAGGTGCTGATGGGCCTGGGCTTCCAGGGTCCGGGCCTTGACCTGGGCCAGCAAGGCCTCCACTCGCGGCGCGGCCCCCAGGTCCAGGCGCAGGGCCAGGGTGTTGACGAACAGGCCGATCAGCCCTTCGACCTCGGCGCGCATGCGGTTGGCCACCGGGGTGCCGATCACCACTTCGGCCTGCCCGGACAGCCGCCCCAACAGCAGCCCCCAGGCCGCCATCAGGGTCATGTACAAGGTGGTGCCATGGCGCTGGCTCAAGGCCCGCAGCCCGGCCGTCAAGGCAGCATCGAGGCGCACTTCGACGCTGCTGCCGGCGTAATCCTGCTGGGCTGGCCGCGGCCGGTCGCCGGGCAGCATCAGCAAGGGCGGCGCGCCCTCCAGGGCCTGGCGCCAGTACTGCGCCTGCTGCTCCAGCACCGCGCCGCTGAGCCAGCGCCGCTGCCAGTGGGCGAAGTCGCTGTATTGCACCGCCAGCGGCGGCAGCGGATCGGGCAGACCGCGGCTGAAGGCGGCGTACAGCGCCACCAGCTCACGGGTCAGCACGCCCATGGACCAGCCATCGCTGACGATATGGTGCAGGGTCAGCAGCAACACGTGATGATCGTCCGCCAGGCTGATCAGGCGCCCGCGGATCAGCGGCCCGCGCTGCAGGTCGAAGGGCGCCGAGGCCTCCCCTTGCACCAGAGCCTGCAAGGCTTCGTCGGCCTGTGGATGACCCCGCAGGTTCTCCAGCAGCAGGCCCAGCCCCGCCTCCACGGGTGCGATCAGCACCTCGGCCTCGTCGCCGTACTGGGCAAATCGGCTGCGCAGGGTTTCATGGCGCGCGACGATACGCTCCAGAGCCCGTTGCAGGGCATCGCCGTCCAGCTGCCCGCGCAAGCGCAGGCCAATGGGAATGTTGTAGGCGGTATTGGCCCCCTCCATCTGCGCCAGGAACCACAGACGCTGCTGGGCGAAGGACAAGGGCAACGGCTGATTGCGCGGTGTCGGCAACAGGTCCGGCAGGCTGCTGCGCTCGGCCCGTTCCAGGGCCTGGGCCACGGCGCTGAGCTGGGCATTGGCGAACAGCTCGGCCAGGGCCAGCTCCACCCCCAGGCGCTGGCGCACCTGGGACAGCATGCGCATGGCCAGCAGCGAATGCCCTCCCAGTTCGAAGAAGTGATCGTGACGTCCGACCTGCTGTACTTGCAGCAGCTCGCTCCAGATCTGCGCCAGGGCGATCTCACTGGCGCCCTGGGGGGCCACGTAGTCCCGGGTCAGCAGTGCATCGAGCTCGGGCCGGGGCAGCGCCCGCCGATCCAGCTTGCCGTTGGCGGTCAACGGCAGCGCCTCCAGGCCCACGTAGGCCAGCGGCACCATGTACTCGGGCAAGTGCCCGAGCAATTGGCTGCGCAACGCCGCCGGGGTCACGGTGACGGCCCCGGTCGCGGTGAAATAGGCCACCAGGCGGGTCTGCCCCGGTCGATCCTCCCGGGCCAGCACCACCGCTTCCTTGATCCCGGGCAACCGGTTGAGGCAGGTCTCGATCTCCCCCAGCTCGATGCGCACGCCACGGATCTTCACCTGTTCATCGTTACGGCCCAGGTACTCGATGCGTCCGTCCGCCCGCCAGCGAGCCAGGTCGCCGCTGCGGTACATGCGTGCCCCGGGCCGGTCACTGAAGGGGTCCTGGAGAAAACGTTCGGCCGTCAGCTCGTCGCGATTGAGGTAACCCCGGGCCACCCCGGCGCCCCCCACATAGAGTTCACCGGCCACACCGATGGGCACCGGCCGCTGCAACTCATCGAGCAGGTAGATCCGCGCGTTGGCGATGGGCCGGCCGATGTCCAGGGAACCGCCGGCTTGCATCAGCCCGGAGGTCGCCACCACCGTGGCTTCGGTGGGGCCGTAGTTGTTGATCACGGCGAAACTCTGCGGCTGGTTGAACTGCCGCAGACGGTCGCCACCGATCAACAGGGTGCGCAGCGTCGGATGCCCGAGCGGCTGACTGAAGGCGTATTCCGCCACGGGAGTGGGCAGGAAGCTCAGGTCCAGGGGCTGGGCTCGCCACCACTGCAGGAGCTGGTCGAGGTCCTGGTGGCCGATGCTGGCCGGCGGCAGGTGCAGGGTGGCGCCGCCGCACAGGGTCGGCCAGAACTCCCAGGCCATGGCATCGAAGCTCAGGCCGGCGACACAGGAAGCATGGCGCCCCGGTCCCAGGTCGAACGCCTGGCAGTGCCAGTCCACGAGGTTTTCCAGGGTGCCGTGTTCCACCATCACCCCCTTGGGCAATCCGGTGGAGCCGGAGGTGTAGATCACATAGGCCAGATGTTCGCTGCACAGCCCGGGCACTAGGGGATTGGCCAGGGGCTGCTGGTGCCAGTCCGGCTGCTGCAGATCGATCACGGCAACCGGTGGATCGCCCACCTGGGCGCGGGTGTCTTCCTGCACCAGCACGGCCAGGGGCGCGCTGTCCTGCAGCAGGTAGGCGATACGCTCCGGCGGATGGCTCGGATCGATGGGCACATAGGCGCCACCGGCCTTGACGATCGCCAGCAGACCGACGGCCAGCTCCAGGCCCCGCGGAACACAGATCGCGACCCGGGTATCCGGGCCCACACCCAGCCCGCGCAGATGGTGGGCCAGTTGATTGGCCCGGGCATTCAACTGGCTGTAGCTCAGGCGCAGCTCCCCGGCCTGCACCGCCGTGGCATCGGGTTGCTGGCCGGCACGAGCCTCGAAGCGCTGGTGCAGGGTCATGCCTTTGGGGTAGTCCTGCGTACTGGCGTTGAAGGCCTCCAGAACTTGCCGGCGTTCGCCGTCCTCCAGCAGTTGCACCTGGGCCAGAGGCTGTTGCTCATCCACCACCATGGCCTGCAGTACCTGCACCAGGTAGCCGACATAGCGCTGCACGGTCGCTGCATCGAACAAGGCGCTGGCGTAGTCCAGGGAACCACGGATCTGCCCCTGGCTTTCTCCCAGGCTCAGGGTCAGGTCGAACTTGGCCACCTGACTGGCCCCGGCCACGCCTTCGAGTTTCAGCTCACCGAGCACCAGGTCCTGGGCGAAATCGTCGACCCAGGTCAGCACCACCTGGAACAGCGGGCTGTGGGACAGGCTGCGCTGGGGCCGGACGATCTCCACCACCTGTTCGAAGGGCAGGTCCTGATGGGCCTGGGCCTCGAAACTGCGGGCGCGGACCTGGGCCAGCAAGGCGGCAACGCTCTGCCCGGCATCCAGGTCCAGGCGCAGGGCCAGGGTGTTGACGAACAGGCCGATCAGCCCTTCCACCTCGGCGCGCATGCGGTTGGCCACGGGAATGCCGATCACCAGATCGGTCTGTCCCGAGAGGCGCCCCAACAGCAAGCCCCAGGCCGCCAGCAAGGTCGTGTACAGGGTGCAGCCATGGCGCTGGCTGAGGCGCTTGAGCTGGGCGCTCAGCGGCCCGTCGAGGAGAATCTCGCCGCTGCCCCCGCTGAAGTCCTGTTGCTGCGGCCGTGGCCGGTCGCAGGGCAGCATCAGCAAGGTCGGGGCATCGGCCAGGGTCTGGCGCCAGTAGTCGCCCTGCTGTTGCAAGACCTCGCCACTGAGCCAGCGGCGCTGCCACAGGGCAAAGTCGCTGTACTGCACCGCCAGGGGCGGCAGTGGGTCCGGGCGGCCCTGGCTGAAGGCTTCGTAAAGGGCCACCAGCTCCCGGGTCAGCACCCCCATGGACCAGCCGTCGGCGACGATGTGGTGCAAGGTCAGCAGCAGCACATGATGATCGTCCGCCAGGGCCAGCAAGCGCCCGCGGATCACCGGCCCGTGCTCCAGGTCGAAGGCCTGGGCCGCCTCGACCCGAACCCGCTCGGTCAGGTTCCGGGGTGTGTCCCGCAGGTCTTCGAACCCCAGTTCCAGGGCCTCTTCGATGGAGCCGATCAGCACCTGGGGTTGGTCTTCGCAGCGGACAAAACGGCTGCGCAAGGTGGCGTGCCGAGCGACGATGGCCTGCAGCGCCTGTTGCAGCGCCGGGCGATCCAGGCGGCCGCGCAGGCCCAGGCCGATGGGGATGTTGTAGGCACTGCCGGCGCCGTCCATCTGCGCCAGGAACCACAGGCGTTGCTGGGCAAAGGACAGTGGCAGGTCATGGTCCTGGGACGCCGGGAAGATCTCCGGCAACTGGCTGCGTCCGGCCCGGTCCAGCACCGCCGCCACCGCGCAGAGCTCGGCATTGGCGAACAGCTCGCCCAGGGCCAGCTCCACCCCCAGGCGCTGACGTACCTGGGACACCATGCGCATGGCCAGCAGGGAGTGGCCGCCCAGTTCGAAAAAGTGATCGTGGCGCCCGACTCGCGGCAGGTGCAGCACCTCTTTCCAGATATCCGCCAGGGTGGTTTCAGTGGGCCCCCGGGGCGCCTGGTACTCGCGGCTGAACAAGGCCGCCTGATCCGGCGCCGGCAGCGCCTTGCGGTCCAGCTTGCCGTTGGCGGTCAGGGGCAAGGCGTCAAGCTGCACATAGGCCATCGGCACCATGTAGTCCGGCAGTTGCGCCAGCAAGTGAGCCCGCAGATCCGCCACCGACAGCGCCGCAGAACCCTCGTGCACAGTGAAATAGGCCACCAGCCGCGGGTTGCCCGGCTGGTCTTCGCGGACCAGCACCACCGCTTCCTTGATCCCGGGGAACGGGTTGAGGCGGCTCTCGATTTCCCCCAGCTCGATGCGCACGCCACGGATTTTCACCTGGTCGTCGTTGCGCCCCAGGTACTCGATACGCCCGTCCGCCAGCCAGCGGGCCAGGTCGCCGCTGCGGTACATGCGCGCGCCGGGCTGGTCGCTGAAGGGATCGGGGAGAAAGCGCTCGGCTGTCAGTTCGTCGCGATTGAGGTAACCCCGAGCCACCCCGGCGCCCCCCACATAGAGCTCGCCCGCCACGCCGATGGGCACCGGGCGCTGCTGTTGGTCCAGCAGGTAGATCCGTACGTTGGCCACGGGCCGGCCGATGTCCAGGGAACCGCCCGCGGCTATCGGGCCGGACGTTGCCACCACCGTGGCTTCGGTGGGGCCGTAGTTGTTGATCAGGGCAAAACGCTGCTGATGGCTGAACTGGCGCAGACGGTCACCGCCGATCAACAGGGTGCGCAGGGTCGGGTGTTGCAGTTCCTGGCTGAAGGCGTACTCGGCCACCGGGGTCGGCAGGAAGCTCACCTCCAGGGGCTGGGAACGCCACCAGGCGAGCAAGCCATCCACGTCCTCGCTGCCGTCATGGGCCGGCGCCAGGTGCAGGGTGGCGCCGACGCACAGGGCCGGCCAGACCTCCCAGGCCATGGCGTCGAAGCCGAACCCGGCGAGGCTCGAGGTGTGGCTGCCGGCGTGCAGGTCGAAGGCCTGGCAGTGCCAGTCCACCAGATTGCACAGGGTCTGGTGTTCCACCATCACCCCCTTGGGCAGGCCGGTGGAGCCGGAGGTGTAGATCACATAGGCCAGATGGGCCGGGGTCAGCCCCGCCACCTCGAGATTGTCCTGGTCCTGGTCCTGCCAGAGACGCGGGTCGAGCTCGATCACCGGCACCGCCAGCGGCGGCAGGCGCCCCAGCAGATCGGCCTGGGTCAGTACCGCCCGCGGGCCGCTGTCCTGCAGCAAGTAGCCCAGACGCTCGACGGGATGGGCCGGATCGATCGGTACATAGCAGGCCCCGGACTTGAGGATGGCCAGCAAGCCCACCAGGGTCTCCAGGCCGCGCCGGGCGACGATGGCCACCCGATCGTCGGGCTGCACGCCCAGCCCGCGCAGTTGCCGGGCCAGCCCGTTGGCTTGCCGGTTGAGCTCGGCGTAACTCAGGGCCCGGCCCTGGTGCCAGGCGGCCACCGCCTCGGGGGTGCGGGCCGCCTGGGCCTGGATGCGCCCATGGACGGTCTGGCCCCGGGGGTAATCCACGGTGCTCTGGTTGAAGCCCTCCAGCAGTTGCTGACGCTGGGCCAGGGACAGGATCGGCAGTTGCTCCAGGGCCAGCCGGGGCGTCTGTTCCAGGGCCAGGTGCTCCAGGGTGCACAGCAGGTAGTCGAGGATAGGTCGCGGATCGACCTGGGTGCTGGCCAGCAAGGTCAGGCCGAAGCCTGTGCCGAGGTCGTCGACACTCAGGGTCAGGGGGTAGTTGGTGCGCTCCTCGGAGTGCAGGGTGCTGATCCCGGCCCAGGCGGCCTGGGCCTCGGTACTGACGGCGGCGCCGCTGTGGCGGTAGTTGAGCAAGGCACTGAACAGCGGGGTCGGCGCGCTCACGCCGCTGCAGCGCTGGGCCAGGGCCAGGGCCGCATGTTCATGGCGCAGCAAGGTGGTCAGCCGCGCATGGGTGGCCTTGAGGGCCTCATCCAGAGGCCGTTCGTCCACATCCAGGCGAAACGGCAAGGTGTTGATGAAGATCCCCAGGGCCCGGTCGGTGGCCTCGGCACCCTGCATGCGCCCCATCAGCACCGTGCCGAACACCACCTTGCGCTTGCCCGCCAGGGTCGCCAGCACCCGGCCCCAGGCCAGGTGGAACAGGCTCGCGGCGCTGACCCCGGCCTGCCGCGCCCGGGCCCGCAAGTGCTGGCTCAACGACTCCGGCAGGGCCAGGCTGGCTTCCTCGATGGCCCGCCCATCGCCCTGCACATCCTGCAGGCCGAACGCCAGGGTCGGCTCGTCGATATCGCCGAGCATCTGCCGGAAGAACGCCTCGTGCTCCCCTTGCGCGGTGCCCAGCCGGGCCTGGGCCACGTAGTTGCGAAACGGCAGGGCCGGCCCCAGGCGCTCGCCCTGCCCCATGAGCAATGCCTGCATTTCGTGGCGCACCACATCCAGGGCGCTGTGGTCCAGGGCCATGTGATGGAACAGCAGCATGGCGACAATGCGCTGCCCGGCGTCGTCCCAGGCATGCACCAGACGCAGCATCGGCGCCTGGCTGATGTCCAGGCGAAAGTGGCGGGCGTCGAAACGGCCATGCAACTGGGCCATGACATCACCGGCACCCGGGTCGGTTTCGACCTCCTGGAGAACCAGCCCGGCCTCGCGCCAGACCACCTGCATCGGCTGCTCCAGGCCATCCCAGAGCACTGCGGTGCGCAGGATATCGTGGCGCGCAATGACCCCGCGCAAGGCCTCGGCAAAAGCCTCCAGGCGCTCGCGGCTGGCGAAGGCAAACTGCGCCTGCATGACATAGGGATCGCCCTGCACGGCACTGACATGGTGATAGAGAATCCCCTCCTGCAGCGGTGCCAGGGGGTAGATGTCCTGCACATTGCCGACCCCGCCCGGCACCGTGGCGACAATGCGCTCGATGGCCTCCTGGCTGAGGTCGGCCAGGGGCAGCAGGTCCGGGGTGATGTGGCGGGTCGCCGGCGTGATGCCGTTGGCCGGCACCTCGACCTGCCCGGCCTTGGTCGCCGAGTATTTCCCGGCCCTGATCAGCTCGATCAGTTGCGGCTTGTATTCCCGCAGCCGGGCCAGCAGGGCCGGTTCGCTCAAGGCCTGCTTGTTGCCCTGGACCACCAGTTGCTCGCCCTTGAGCACCAGTTGCACGTCCTTTTCCTTCAGTGTCGCCAACAGTTCGATCACGCTCACAGGATGATCTCCATTCGTTCGGTCATTGCCGCGTAGCCCGCCAGGGTCGGTTGTTCGAACAGCGCCCTGACATCGGCTTCCATGCCTTCCTCGCGCATCCGGCTGATCAGGCTCACCGCCAGCAGCGAATGCCCGCCCAGTTCGAAGAAATGATCGTGACGCCCCACCCGCTCGACATTGAGCAACTCGGCCCAGAGCCGGGCCAGGGTGATCTCCATGTCACCGATGGGCGCCTCGTATTCGCGCACCAGAGCCGCTTCCCGCCCCGGAACCGGCAAGTCCTTGCGCGCCAGCTTGCCGTTGGGGCTCAACGGCAGCGCCTCCAGGTGCACGAACAGCGCCGGCACCATGTAGTCCGGCAGGTGCTCCAGCAGCTGCGCCCGCAGGGTCTCGATGGGCAACTGGCGGTCCGTCTCGTGACAGGTGTAGTAAGCCACCAGGCGCTGGTCCCCGGGCACGTCCTCCCGGGCCAGGACCACCGCTTCCTTGACCCCGTCCAACTGGGTCAAACGCGACTGGATTTCCCCCAGCTCGATGCGCAGGCCGCGGATCTTCACCTGATCGTCATTGCGCCCCAGGTACTCGAGAGTACCGTCGGCCCGATAGCGACCCAGGTCGCCCGTGCGGTAAATGCGCGCGCCGGGCGCATCGCTGAACGGGTCCTTGAGGAAGCGCTCGGCGGTCAGCTCATCTCGATTGAGGTATCCCCGGGCCACCTGTACCCCACCGATGTACAACTCGCCCACCACCCCCTGGGGCACCGGTTGCATCTGCCCGTCCAGCAGGTACATCCGGGTGTTGGCGATGGGCTTGCCGATCGGGGTGTTGTCCGGGGTCTCGGCCAACGGTCCGGCGCAATCCCAGGCGGTGACGTCCACCGCCGCTTCGGTGGGGCCATAGAGGTTGTACAGGGCGACCTGCGGTAACTGCTGCTTGAAGCGCCGCACCAGGCTGCCCGGCAGCGCCTCGCCGCTGCACATCACCTGGCGCAGGCCGCTGCAGTCCCGGGTATCGCCATAGGCCAGGAACACATCGAGCATCGACGGCACGAAATGCACGGTGCTGATGCCTTCGTCGCGGATCACCTGGCGCAGGTAGGCCGGGTCCTTGTGCCCTTCGGGCCGGGCCATCACCAACCGTGCACCGGTGAACAGCGGCCAGAAGAATTCCCAGACCGAAACGTCGAAGCTGAAAGGGGTCTTTTGCAGCACCGCGTCGGCGGCCGTCAGGCCGTACTGCTCCTGCATCCACAGCAGGCGGTTGACCACCGCCCGGTGCTCATTCATCGCGCCCTTGGGCTGGCCGGTGGAACCCGAGGTGTAGATCACATAGGCCAGATGGCTCGGGCTCAGTCCGGGGCGTTGGGGATTGGCCTGGGGCTCCTCGCTCCAGACCCAGCGGTCGAGTTCCACCAGGGGCACCCTCAGCCCGCCCGAAAGAGGCCGGCCGCCAGCCTGCACCAGCACGGCCTGGGGCGCGCTGTCCTGGAGCATGTAGGCGATGCGCTCGGCGGGGTACGCCGGGTCGATGGGCACATAGGCGCCGCCGGCCTTGAGGATCGCCAGCAGGCCGATGACCATCTCCAGGCCACGCTCGACACAGATCGCCACCCGGGTATCGGGGCCAACCCCCAGTTGCAGCAGGTGCCCGGCCAACTGGTTGGCCCGCTGGTTGAGCTGGCGATAGCTCAGGCGCTGCTCCCCCGCCTGCACCGCCAGGGCTTCGGGGCTGCGCAGCACCTGGGCCTCGAACAGCCCGTGCAGGGTCTGTTCCAGGGGGTAGTCCCGGGTCGTGGCATTGAAGGTGTGCAGCAGTTGCTGGCGCTCAGCTGGCGGCAGGATCGGTACCTGACGCAAGGGCCGCTGGGGCGCCTGTTCCAGGGTGTCCACCAGCGCGCACAGGGCCTGCTCCATGTAGCCGCAGATGCGCTCGGCGCCAATCCGCGCCAGGGTCATGGCGGTCAGCCGGAAGCCCTGGCCGAGGTCATCGACGTTGAGGCTCAGGGGGTAGTTGGTGCGCTCTTCGCTGTGCAGGGTCTGTATGCCCTGCCAGGCCTGTTGCACCGCCGGGCTCGGCACTGCGTCGCTGCCGTGGCGGTAGTTGAGCATGGCGCTGAACAGCGGCAGCGGCGCGACCACGCCGCTGCAACGCTGGGCCAGGGCCAGGGAGGCATGCTCGTGCCCCAGCAAGGCGCTGAGCCGGGCGTGGGTCGCCTTGACCGCCGCCCGGGTGCCGCTGTGGTCCAGGTCGACCCGCAACGGCAAGGTGTTGATGAACATGCCCAGGGCCCGGTCGGCCCCCAGTCCGCCTTGCAGGCGTCCCAGCAGCACGGTGCCGAACACCACGCGCTCCTGGCCCGAGGTGACGCTCAGGACCCGGGCCCAGGCCAGGTGGAACAGGCTCGCGGCGCTGACCCCCAGCAGCCGAGCCTGGGCCCGCAGGCGCGCGCTCAGGTCGGCGTCCAGGGTCCGTTGCAACTCTTCAATGGCCTCGCCGTCGCCCTGCACGTCCTGCAGGCCGAACGGCAGGGTCGGTTCGTCGATGTCCCCGAGCATCTCGCGGAAGAACGCCTCGTGCTCCTCGCGACTGACCCCCAGGCGGGCCTGGGCCACATAGTTGCGATAGGGAATCGCCGTGCCGACAGGCTCCTGCCCCAACAGACAGGCCTGGATTTCCTCGCGAACCACCTCCAGGGCGGTGTGGTCCAGGACGATGTGATGGAACAGCAGGATCGCCACCGTGCGCTGCCGGACCGGGTCCTGGGCATGGACCAGGCGCATCAACGGCGCCCGGGTCAGCTCCAGGCGCCAATGCCGGGCATCGAAGCGTGCATGCAATTGTTCGAGAATATCGCCCTCGGCCGGATCGAGGATGACCTCCTCCACCGCCACCCGGGCCCGGCGCCAGACCACTTGCAGCGGCTGTTTCAGGCCCTCCCAGAGCACCGCGGTGCGCAGGATGTCGTGGCGTTCGCCCACGCGCTGCAAGGCCTGGGTGAAATCCTCCAGGCGCTGGCGGTCGGCGAAGGCCAGATGGGATTGCAGCAGATAAGGATCGCCCTGGCGGGCGCTCAGGTGGTGATAGAGGATGCCCTCCTGCAACGGCGCCAGGGGGTAGATGTCCTGCACGTTTTCCACCCCGCCCGGCACCGTGGCGACGATGCGCTCGATGGCGTCCTGGTCCAGCTCGATCAGCGGCAGCAGCTCTGGGGTGATGCTCTGGCAATCGGCGCCGATCAGGTTGGCCGGCACCTGCACCTCGCGGCCGCTGCCCACGGCAGCGGCCAGGGCCGCCAGGGTCGGCTGGTTGAACAGCACTCGCACATCGGCGCTGAGGCCGATCTGGCGCATGCGCTCGATCAGGCTTACCGCCAGCAGCGAGTGCCCGCCCAGTTCGAAGAAGTGATCGTGGCGTCCGACCTGTTGCACCTGTAGCAGCTCGCTCCAGATCCGCGCCAAGGCGCTTTCCACCTCGCCCTGGGGCGCCTCGAATTCGCGGCTCAGCCAGGCTCCCTGATCCGGTTGCGGCAGGGCCTGGCGATCGAGCTTGCCGTTGGCGGTCAGGGGCAGCGCCAGCAAGCGCACATAGGCCACCGGCAACATGGAGTCCGGCAGTCGGCCCTGCAGGTGATCTCGCAGGTCCTGGAGATCCAGCTCATGGTTGGAAACCTCGGCATGCTCGGTGAAGTAGGCCAACAGACGCCCTTCGCGCACCAGTACCAGGGCCTCCTTGAGGGCCGGGTGGCTGAGCAGCGCGGCCTCGATTTCTCCCGGCTCGATGCGCATGCCGCGCACCTTCACCTGATCGTCGTTGCGCCCCAGGTAGTCGAGGTTGCCGTCGGCACGCCAGCGGGCCAAATCGCCCGTGCGATACATGCGCGCGGTGGGCTCGGCGCAGAACGGGTCGTCGAGGAAGCGCTCGGCGGTCAGCGCATCGCGATTGAGGTAACCCCGGGCTACCCCGGCGCCGCCCACATAGAGTTCGCCGACCACCCCCAAGGGCACCGGGCGCTGCTGTTCGTCCAGCAGGTAGATCCGCGCATTGGCCATGGGTCGGCCGATGTGCAGCGAGCCGCCCACCGCGATTGGGCCGGACGTGGCCACCACCGTGGCTTCGGTGGGCCCGTAGTTGTTGATCACGGCAAACCCCGGATCGGCCGGGAACTGGCGCAGGCGGTCGCCGCCGATCAGCAAGGTGCTCAGGGTCGGGTGCCCCTGGCCCTGGCTGAAGACGTACTCGGCCACCGGGGTCGGCAGGAAGCTGATGTCCAGGGGCTGGGCCCGCCACCAGCCGAGCAACGCTTCAAGGTCCTGGCTGCCCACCTCGGCCGGTGGCAGGTGCAGGGTGGCGCCGCTGCACAGCGTCGGCCAGACCTCCCAGGCCATGGCGTCAAAACCCAGGCCGGCGACGCTGGAACTGTGGCGCCCCGGGCCCAGGTCGAAGGTCGCGCAGTGCCAGTGCAGCAGATTCTCCAGGCTCTGGTGCTCCACCATCACGCCCTTGGGCTGGCCGGTGGAGCCGGAGGTGTAGATCACATAGGCCAGGTGCGCCGGAGTCAGCCCCGGCACCCGCGGATTGTCCAGGGGCGCCTCCTGCCAGACCCAGCGATCCAGATCGATCTGCGCCAGGCCTGGAATGCCCGGCAGCTCGCCGATCGCGCCCTGCACCAACACCGCCAGGGGCGCGCTGTCCTGCAGCAGGTAGGCGATCCGCTCCGGCGGATGGCTCGGGTCGATGGGCACATAGCTCGCCCCGGCCTTGAGAATTGCCAGCATGGCCGTCAGCAGTTGCGGCCCCCGCGGCAGGCACAGCGCCACGCGCTCGTCGGGGCCGGCCCCCAGTTCCAGCAGTTGCCGGGCCAGTTGATTGGCCCGCTGGTTCAGTTGCCGGTAGCTCAGGCGCAACGAACCTTGCACCAGGGCCACGGCCTCGGGAGCATCCTGCACCCGGGCCTCGAACAGGCCGTGCAGGGTCTGTCCACGGGGATAGTCAGCGCCGCTGGCATTGAAGCCTTCCAGCAACTGCTGGCGCTCCGCCACCGGCAATACCGAGAGCTGCCCCAGGTCCAGCTCCGGGGTCCATTGCAGGGCATCGGCCAGTTGCTCCAGAACCCGGAGCATGTAACCGCCCATGCGCTGTGCGCCCATCGCCGACAGCGCCAGCAACGACAGACTGAAGCCCTGGCCCAGGTCGTCGACGCTCAGGCTCAGCGGGTAGTTGCTGCGCTCCTCGCCCCCCAGCAGCTCGACCCCCTGCCAGATATCCAGGCCATCGCCCCGTCCGGCGTCCGCCACGCTGTGCCGGTAGTTGAGCAAGGCACTGAACAGCGGCGAACTGGCTGCCACCCCACTGCAGCGCTGGGCCAGGGCCAGGGACGCATGCTCGTGGCCCAACAGGGCGCTGAGTCGGGCATGGGTCGCGCGGACCCCGGCACGCACGCTGCCGGCGTCCACATCCACCCGCAGCGGCAAGGTATTGATAAACACCCCCAGGGCCCGGTCGGCGCCCTCACCGCCCTGCATCCGCCCCATCAGCACAGTGCCGAACACCACGTGCCGGCGATTGGACACCTGCCCCAGGACCAGGCCCCAGGCCAGGTGCATCAGCGCCGCGGCACTGACCCCCAGCTGCCGCGCCTGCTCCCGCAGGCGCAGGCTCAGTGCATCGGGCACAGGCACCCGGGCCTCTTCGATATCCCGGCCATCGCCTTGCACATCCTCCACGGCAAAGGCCAGGGTCGGCTCGTCGACATCACCGAGCATCTGCCGGAAAAACGCCTCGTGCTCGGCCTGACCGGCCCCCAGGCGCGCCTGGGCCACGTAGTTGCGATAAGGCACCGGGGTGCACAGGCGCTCGCCGCGGTTGAACAGCAGCGCGCGCATTTCCTCGCCGATCACCTCCATGGCGGTGTGATCCAGGGCCAGGTGGTGGAACAGCAGAATCGCCAGCACCCGCGACTGCCCCGGGACCCGGGCATAGACCAGGCGGATCAGCGGCGCGCGGGCCAGGTCCAGGCGCCAGTGGCGAGCGTCGAAGCGTTGCTGCAGCTGTTCGAGCAGATCGCCGTCCGCCGGGTCCAGCACCTGCTCCAGAACCTGCAGTTCGGCCTGCCGCCAGACCACCTGCAACGGCTGCGGCAAGCCCTCCCAGAGCACTGCGGTGCGCAGGATGTCGTGGCGCTGGATGACCTGTTGCATGGCGCCGGCGAAGCGCTGCAAACGCTCCAGGCTGTCGAAGGCCATTCGCGACTGCAGCAGGTAGGGATCGCCCTGCTCGGCACTCAGGTGGTGATAGAGAATGCCCTCCTGCAGCGGCGCCAGGGGGTAGATGTCCTGCACGTTGGCCACGCCGCCGGGAACGCTGGCCACCACTCGGTCGATGGCCTGCTGGTCCAGTTCGATCAGGGGCAGCATCTGCGGCGTGATACGCAAGCAGTCGAGGCCGATGGCGTTGGCCGGCACCTGCACCTCGCGACCGCTGCCCACCGCGGCGGCCAGGGCCGCCAGGGTCGGCTGGCCAAACAGCACCCGCACATCGGCGCTGAGGCCGATCTGGCGCATGCGCTCGATCAGGCTCACCGCCAGCAGCGAGTGCCCGCCCAGTTCGAAGAAATGATCGTGACGCCCTACCCGCTCGACCTTGAGCAGTTCGCTCCAGATCCGTGCCAGGGCCGTCTCCACCTCACCCTCGGGGGCGACGAAGCCGCGGCTGAGCAGGGCCGACTGATCCGGCGCCGGCAGGCCCTTGCGCTCCAGCTTGCCGTTGTTGGTCAGGGGCAACGCGTCGAGGCGCACATAGGCCAGGGGCACCATGTAGTCTGGCAACTGCTGTTGCAGCGCCTGGCGCAGGGATTCGGCGGACGGTTCCGGGGCGTCGGCCTGCACGGTGTAGTAGGCCACCAGGCGCTTGTCTCCGGGTTCGTCCTCGCGGGCCAGGACCACGCCTTCCTTGACCCCGGGACAGGTCAGCAAGCGGGCCTCGATCTCCCCCAGCTCGATACGCAGGCCGCGGATCTTCACCTGATCGTCATTGCGTCCCAGGCATTCCAGCACGCCGTGCTCCAGCCAGCGGCCCATGTCCCCGGTGCGGTACAGCAGCGCCTGCGGGTGGTCGCTGAAAGGGTCGCGGATGAACTTCTCGGCGTTCAGCTCGGGACGGTTGAGGTAACCCAGGGCCACGCCATCGCCACCGATGACGATCTCGCCCTGGGCCCCCAGGGGCAGCGGCTGCTGGCGCTGATCCAGGACATACACCCGGGTATTGGCGATCGGCCGGCCGATGGGCACGTGCTCGGCGTCGGCCGCCAGTTGCCGGACCTCATGGGTGGTGGCGTAGGTGGTGGTTTCGGTGGGGCCATAACAGTGCACCAGGCGCAGGTGCGGCGCTTGCGCCAAGAGCCGGCGAAAGGCTGCCGGGTCGCCGCGCTCGCCGCCGCAGAGGAGTATCCGCAAGCCCTTGAGGGCCTCGGGAATCAGCTGTACATACTGGTTGAACAGCGCCGTGGTGACGAACAGCACCGTGGCCCCCAAGGTGCTCAGGGCGTGGCCGAAGCGCGCCGGGTCCAGCAGGGTGTGGTGATCGATGACCAGCACTCGCCCGCCGTTGAGCAAGGCCCCCCAGACGTCCATGGTGCTGGCGTCGAAGGCCGGGTTGGAGGCGAAGACCACCCGGTCCTCGGGGTTGAAATCGGCGTAGCCGTTGTTGATCACCAGGCGGCTGATGGCTCGGTGCGGCACCCGTACCCCCTTGGGCGTGCCGGTGGAGCCGGAGGTGTACATGATGTACGCCACGCTCTCGGAGGACTGCGGCAGGTCCGGGTTGTGGGCGGGCAATGCGCTCAGCCGCAGGCGATCCAGGTCCACGCGCCGGGCCGGGCCATCCAGCACCTCGTCACTGCGGGTCAGCAGGACCACGCTGTGGCTGTCGCTGACCATGAAGCCCTGACGCTGGGCCGGGGCGTTGATGTCCAGGGGCACATAGGCCGCGGCGCACTTGCTGATGGCCAACTGGCTGAGCAACAGGTCCAGGGAGCGCGGCAACAGAATCGCCAGGTGGTCCCCGGGCTGCACCCCCAGCTCCAGCAGGTGGTGGGCCAGCTGGTTGGCCCGGGTATTGAGCTCGGCGTAGCTGAGTAGGGCATCACCCTCCACCGCCGCCACCCGCTCCGGATGGGCCAGGGCCTGAGCTTCGAACAGTTGGTGCAGGGTCTGCCGGCGTGGATATTCACGGGCAGTGGCATTGAACTCCACTAGCAACTGCCGGCGTTCGGCCGGGGGCACCACCGGGATCTGGTCCAGGGCCATGCCCGGCATCTGTTCCAGGGCCTGGGCCAAGTGTTCCAGGACACATTCCATGTAGCGGCAGACCCGCTCGCCATTGACCTGGGCCACCGCCTGCAGGGTCAGGCGCAAACCCTCGCCGTCATCGTCGATGTTCAGCGCCAGCGGGTAGTTGCTGCGCTCCTCGGACGCCAACACGCGAATGCCGTCCCAGGCCGCCGGCCCCTGATCGTCAGCGTCCTCCAGGGGACTGTGACGGTAGTTGAGCAGGCTGTTGAACAGCGGCTGCGCCGCCGGCACGCCGCTGCAACGCTGGGCCAGGGCCAGGGAGGCGTGCTCATGCCCCAGCAGTTGCGCCAGTTGCTGATGGGTACGGCCCAGGGCCTCGGCCACGCCCTGGGTGCCCAAGCCGACCCGCAGCGGCAAGGTGTTGATGAACATGCCCAGGGCGCGGTCGGCCCCCGAGCCGCCGTGCATGCGCCCCAGCAGCACGGTGCCGAACACCACGTCGTCGCGGCCGGACACTTGCCCCAGGACCCGGCCCCAGGCCAGGTGCATCAGGCTGGCGACACTGACGCCGAGGTTCCGCGCCTGCTGGCGCAAACGCCGACACAGTGCCGGCTCCAGCCGCAGCTGCTGCTCGCAGATGCCGCTGCCGTCGCGATTGACGTCCTGCAGGCCGAACGCCAGGGTCGGCTCGTCGATGTCCCCCAGCATCTCGCGGAAGAACGCCTGATGTTCCTGTTCGCCGAGCCCCAGGCGCGCCTGGGCCACATAGTTGCGGTAAGGCGCGGCAGGCGGCAGCTGCGCGCTGCGGCCTTGCAGCACCTCACTGATCTCTTGCACCAGCACCTCAAGGGAGCTGTGGTCCAGGGCCAGGTGATGCAACAACAGGATGCCCAGCCAGCGCTGCTGGTCAGCGTCCCGGGCACAGACCAGGCGCAGCAAAGGTGCCCGGCCCAGGTCAAGGCGATAGTGACGGGGGTCGAAACCGGCCTGCAGTTGCCCGAGTATCGTCCCCCGGGCGGGGTCCAGTTCCAGCACTTCCAACTCCAGGGGGGCCTGGCGCCAGACCACTTGCACCGCCTCGTCAAGGCCTTCCCAGACCAGGCTGGTGCGCAGGATGTCGTGCCGCTGGATCACCTGCTGCAAGGCCAGGGTAAAGGTCTGCAAGACGTCGTCGCTGGCAAACTCGAACTGCACCTGGAGCACATAGGGATCGCCCTCGACGCTGCTCAGGTGGTGATACAGGATGCCCGCCTGCAAGGGGGCCAGGGCATAGATGTCCTGAACGTTGGCCACGCCACCGGGCACCTGGGCCAACACTTTGTCGATGGCCGCTTGATCGAGGTCCGCAAGGGGCAGCAGCGCGGGCGTGATGCGCCGGCAATCGGCGCCGATCAGGTTGGCCGGCACCTGCACCTCGTGCTGCCCACCCACGGCGGCCGCCAGGGCGGCCAGGGTCGGCTGGCCGAACAGCACCCGCACATCGGCGCACAAATCCACCTGCCGCATGCGTTCCATCAGTTTGACCGCCAGCAGCGAATGGCCGCCCAGCTCGAAGAAATTGTCCTGGCGACCGACCTGGGGCAATTGCAGCAGCTCCTGCCAGATCCTCGCGATGGCCTGCTCCACCTCGCCCTGGGGCGCTTCATAGTCGCGTCGGGCGACCGCGGCGCTGTCCGGCGCCGGCAGGGCCTTGCGGTCGAGCTTGCCGTTGGCGGTCAGGGGCCAGGCCTGCAGCAGCACGAAGGCGCTGGGCAGCATGTAGTCCGCCAGACTCTGGCGCAGTTGCTCACGCAGCTGCGCGGCGCCCGGGGCCGCTCCCGGCCGGGGAATCACATAGGCCACCAGGCGCTTGTCCCCCGGGGTCTCTTCCCGGGCGATCACCACCGCCTCGCCCACCCCGTCGCAAGCGGCCAGTCGCGCCTCGACCTCCCCCAGTTCGATGCGGAAACCGCGAATCTTCACCTGATCGTCGTTGCGCCCCAGGTACTCCAGGCTGCCATCGGCGCACCAGCGGGCCAGGTCGCCGGTCTTGTACAGCCGCGCCTCCGGCCGGTTGCTGAAGGGGTCGGCAATGAAGCGCTCGGCGCTGAGTTGATCACGGTTGAGGTAACCCCGGGCCACCCCGGCGCCCCCCACATACAGCTCCCCCACCACGCCCGTGGGCAAGGGCTCCCGGCGTGCATCCAGCACATAGAGTTGCAGGTCGGGAATCCGTCGGCCGATGGGGCTGCTGCCCACCCATTGCGCGTCCGCCGCCTGCAACGGCCGGTAGGTCACGTGCACCGTGGTTTCGGTGATGCCGTACATGTTCACCAGTTGCGTGCCGACGTTCTCCAGCCGGGCGTACCAGGGCTTGAGCATCCCCGGCTCCAGGGCTTCGCCGCCGAAGATCACCTGGCGCAGGGAATGCTTGAGCCCGCTCTGGCCCTGGGCCGCAATCAGCGAGCGGAAGGCGCTGGGGGTCTGGTTGAGGATGCTCACCCGGGCCTCGCACAGCAGTGTGTAACAGGCTTGCGGGGAGCGGCTGACGACCTGAGGTACCACCAGCAACTGGCCGCCATGCACCAGGGCGCCCCAGATCTCCCACACCGAGAAGTCGAAGGCGAAGGAATGGAACAGCGCCCAGACGTCGCGCCAGTTGAAATCGAACCAGTCGCGGGTGGCGGAAAACAGCCGGGCGACGTTGCGGTGTTCCACCATCACCCCCTTGGGCAGACCGGTGGAGCCGGAGGTGTAGATCACATAGGCCAGGTTGGCCGGGGTCAGCCCTGGCACTTCGGGGTTGTCCTGGGCCTCATGGGCCAGGGTGCGGCTGTCGAGGTCGATCAGCGGCACCCGCAGGTCGGCCACCAGGGCCTGGGTATCGGCCTGCACCAGCACGGCCACCGGGGCGCTGTCCTCCAGGGTGTAGGCGATGCGCTCCCGGGGATAGGCCGGGTCGATGGGCACATAGGCGCCGCCGGCCTTGAGGATGCCCAGCAGGCCGATGATCATTTCCAGGCTGCGCTCGACGCAGATCGCCACGCGCTGGTCCGGACGCACACCTAGCGCCAGCAAGCGATGGGCCACCTGATTGGCGCGGCGGTTGAGCTCGCCGTAACTCAAGCGCTGCGCCTGGAAAAGCAGCGCCGGCGCCTCGGGCTGGACCCGGGCCTGGGCCTCCACCTGTTGATGGATCAGCGGGCTGTCGGGGTACTGCCCCAGGGGCGTGTTCAGGCCCTGCAGCAGGTAACGCCGCTCGCTGGCCGGGAGCATTTCCAGGCTGTGCAACGGCGCCTCGGGGTTGCTCTGCAGGGCCAGGGCCAGGCTTTCCAGAGTGGTCAGCAGGTAGCCGCTGATGCGCTCGGCCCCCAGGGTGGCGTCCACCAGGGCGGTGATCAGCAGGTCCTCGCCCAGATCGTCGATGTTGACCGTCAGCGGGTAGTTGGTGCGCTCCTGGGCGCCCAGCACCTGGATGCCCGGCACCAGCTCCTGGACTTCGTCGCCATCGGCCCCGTGGCTGTGGCGGTAGTTGAGCATGGCGCTGAACAGCGGGGTCGGCGCACTGACTCCGCTGCACCGCTGGGCCAGGGCCAGGGAGGCGTGTTCATGGGCCAGCAAGGCGCTCAGCCGAGCATGGGTCGCCAGCACGCCGGCGCGCACGCTGTGCGCCCCCACATCCACCCGCAACGGCAGGGTGTTGATGAACATGCCCAGGGCCCGCTCACCGCCCTCGCCCACCTCCATGCGCCCCAGCAGCACAGTGCCGAACACCACCGCCTCGCGCCCGGACAACTGGCCCAGGACCCGGCCCAGGGCCAGGTGCATCAGGCTCGCCACACTCACGCCCAGTTGCCGGGCCTGGCTGCGCAGGCGCCGGCTGAGCTGGCGATCCACAGGCAGCCGGTGCTCTTCGATGCGTCGGGTTGCGCCCTGCACATCCCCCAGTCCGAACGGCAGGGTCGGCTCGTCGATGTCCCCGAGCATGTCGCGGAAAAAGGCTGCGTGCCGCTCTTCGCTCTGCCCCAGACGGGCCTGGGCCAGGTGGTTGCGAAACGGCACCGGCAGCGGCAGTTGCTCACGCTGCCCCTGCAGACAGGCCTGGATTTCCTGGCGCACCACATCCAGGGCGGCGTGGTCCAGGGCCATGTGATGGAACAGCAGCAACGCCACCTGACGCGAGTTGACCGGGTCCTCGGCGTGCACCAGGCGCAACAGCGGCGCCTGGCGCAGGTCCAGGCGGAATTGCCGGGAGTCGTAGCGCTGCTGCAACTGAGCCAGGGCATCGCCCCCGGCAGCGTCCAGCTGCAGTGCTTGACACTGCAGCGGCGCCTGGCGCAGGACCACCTGCAGCGGTTCATCGAGGCTTTCCCAGGCAATCGCGGTGCGCAGGATGTCGTGGCGCTCGATCACCCATTGCAAGGCCTCGGCAAAGGCTTGCAGCCGCTCCGGACTGGCAAAGGCGAAACGCGCCTGGAGCACATAGGGATCGCCCTGGGGCGCAGACAAGTAGTGATAGAGCATGCCTTCCTGCAGCGGTGCCAGGGGGTAGATGTCCTGCACATTGGCGGCGCCACCTGGCACGCCGGCGACGATGCGATCGATGGCCGCCTGCTCCAGCTGCACCAGGGGCAGCATGTCCGGGGTGATCCTGAAGGCCGGGCTCAGCCAGTGGCCGCCCTGCTCGGTCACTCGCTGCAGAAGTTGCGCCTTGTGCTGGATCAGGCTGTCCCAGAGTGCGTCGTCCAGGGCCTCGTCATCGCCCTGCACCAGCAGATCCTCGCCGTCCTGTTGAAGTCGGATCGCGAGGGTCGAAAGAACGGCCATCAATTCGCTGAACTGCATGTCGTAACCTGCCTGAGAATTCGGAAATGGTTGAAGAGAACGTCCTTGTTTCAGATGCAACCTTTCAGAGGCGGCGCAGGGCCCGAACGCTGAGCGGCCAGCGGCTTGGGCAAACGCCGCAGACACTGATCCCGCCAGGGCTCCCGGCAGCCTGGAAACGCTAAAACATCCGTTCTTGAGTGTCTGACATGGGAAGCCGGGACACGGCCCCGGCGCTGTCCCGGTCCTGCCGATGCCACGGCGAGCGCCGGCCCTGGGGCCGGCCTGCCGGGCCCCAGAGTTGGTTCAGAGACGCCGCTGGCGCTTGAGCTGGGGAATGGTGGTGGCGGGAATCTCCAGGCGCTGCAACTGACCCAGGGTATGGGCCGCCAGTGCCGCCAGGGTCGGCTGGCTGAACAGCAGTCGGGCATCGGCATGCAGGCCCTCCTGGCGCATGCGCGCCACCAGGCTGACCGCCAGCAGGGAATGCCCGCCCAGCTCGAAGAAGTGGTCATGACGCCCCACCCGCTCGACCTGCAACACCTCGGCCCAGAGCCGCGCCAGGGTCGTTTCCAGCTCGCCCTGGGGCGCCTCGAACTCGCGGCTCAGCACCGCGTCTTCCCCGGGTTCCGGCAACGCCTTGCGGTCCAGCTTGCCGTTGGCACTCAGGGGCAGCGTTGCCAACCGCACATAGGCGGCCGGCACCATGTACTCCGGCAACTGCTCCAGGACATGGGCCCGCAACGCCTCGATACCCGGCGCCGGCTGGTCCGGGTGCAGGCTGAAATAGGCCACCAGGCGCTCATCGCGCATCAGCACCGCCACCTCTCGCAGGGCCGGGTGTTGCGCCAGCCGTGCCTCGATCTCCCCCAGTTCCAGGCGCAGCCCGCGCAGCTTGACCTGGAAGTCGTTGCGGCCGAGGAACTCCAGGTCGCCGTCAGCGTTGTAGCGCACCAGATCGCCACTGCGGTACAGCCGGTCACCGGCCACGAAGGGGCTGTCGATAAAGCGCTCGGCCTGCAGCTGCGGCAAGCCCAGGTAACCCCGGGCCACGCCGACGCCGCCAATATGCAACTGGCCGCTGACCCCCAGGGGTACCGGCTGGTCATGGGCATCGAGCACATACAGCCGGGTATTGGTAATGGCCCGGCCGATGGGCAACTGCACCGCCGGTACAGGGGCCCCGGGCTCCAGGGTCCAGGCGCTGCTGTCCACCGTGGCCTCGGTGGGACCGTAGACGTTGTGCAGACGGGCCTTGGGCAGGCGTTGCTGGAACAGCCGGGCGATGGCCTCGGTGAGCTCGCCACCGCCGCAGAAGACGTCGGTCAGGCTGTGGCACTGTCCGCTCTCCTGCAATTGCAGGAACTGCAGGAGCATCGCCGGCACGAACTTGATCATGGTCACCTGCTGCGCTTGCACCAGCTGCGCCAGGTAGCCTGGATCACGCTGGCCATCGGGCCGCGCCAGCAGCAGGCGCATGCCGCTGACCAGGGGCCAGAACAGCTCCCACACCGAGCCGTCGAAACTGAACGGGGCCTTTTGCAGCAAGATGCCGCCCGGGCATTGCCCACACAGTCGCGAACTCCAGTGCATCAGGTTGCCCAGGCCACGGTGCTCCACCATCACCCCCTTGGGGTTGCCGGTGGAGCCCGAGGTGTAGATCACATAAGCCAGGTGCCTGACCCCGAGCCCCGGCACCACAGGATCATCCTCGGCCGGGTGCTGCCAGCGGTCGCGGTCGAAATCGATCAGCGGCACGGCCTGAGCCTGCAGCAGCGCGCGGGTGGGCTGGTGCACCAGCACGACCAATGGCTGGCTGTCATTGATCAGGAAGCTCAAACGCTCCAGCGGGTACTCCGGGTCCAGGGGTACATAGGCGCCACCGGCCTTGAGGATGCCCAGCAGGCCGATGATCATTTCCAGGCCGCGCTCGACGCAGAGCCCGACTCGCACGTCCGGCCCTACCCCTTGCTCGCGCAAGTGATGGGCCAGCTGGTTGGCCCGCTGGTTGAGCTGGGCATAACTCAAGCGTTGCTCGCCGGCCTGCAGGGCAATGGCCTGGGGCGTGCGGCGGACCTGGGCTTCGAACAGCCCGTGCAGGGTCAGCTCGCTGGGGTAGTCGGACGCGGTGGCGTTGAACGCCAGCATCTGCTGCCGATACTCCGCCGCCGGCAGGATGGACAGGCTCTGCAGCAGGGTCTGCGGTGCCTGCTCCAACGCCTGGACCAGCCCCTCGAGGGCGCAGCTCAGGTAGTCCAGCAGGCGCTGCGCGCCGATCCGCCGAGGCGCCCGAGCCCCCAGGCGAAAGCCCGGTTCCAGGTCGTCCACCGCCAGCATCAAGGGGTAACTGAGCACTTCTTCGCTGCTCAGCAATTGCGCCCCCGGCACCCCTTGCAACAGGGCCTGGGCGTCGGCGGCGACGTTGTGCCGGTAGTTGAGCAAGGCATTGAACAGCGGAGTCGGTGCCGCCACGCCGCTGCAACGCTGAGCCAGGGACAGGGGCCCCTGCTCATGGGCCAGCAGCGTGCTGAGACGTTCCTGGGTCTGGCGCAGTCCGGCAGCCACCGTCAGCCCCGCCAGCTCCAGGCGCAACGGCAAGGTGTTGATGAACATGCCCAGGGCCCGGTCCGCTCCCGCGCCGGCCTGCAAGCGACCCAGCAGCACGGTGCCGAACAGCAGGTCCTCGCGGCCGCAGGAGCGTCCCAGCACCAGCCCCCAGGCCAGGTGGAACAGGCTGGCGGCACTGACCCCGAACTGCCGCACCTGATGGCGCAGGCGCTGGCTCAGGTCGCGGTCCAGCAGACCGCTGGCGTGTTGCTGATCCACCTGCTCGCCGGGACGCTCCTGCAACTCGAAGGCCAGGGTCGGCTGGTCCACCCCGGCCAGGTATTCCCGGAAGAACGCGGCATGGGCTGCCTGCCCCAACCGCGTGCGAGCCACGTAGTCGCGGTAGGCAAAGGCCGGCGCCAGTTGCTGTTGCCGGCCGTTCATATGGTCGGCAATCTGCGCCATCAGCAACGCTGTGGACGTGGCATCGTTGACCAGATGATGAAAGCGCAGCAGGGCGATCCAGCGCTGGTTCGGCCGGTCCTCGGCCCAGGCCAGGGCCAGCAGCGGTGCCTGGCGGATATCCAGCGGGTGGTGCCGAGGGTGGTAATGCTCGCGCAACTGCTCCGCCAGCGAGCCGCCCGCGGCCTGCGGCAACCACTCCTCCAGCGGCAACCGGGCCTGGCGCCAGACCACCTGCAGCGGCTGCTCTGCCGCATCCCAGACCAGGCTGGTGCGCAGAATGTCATGGCGGTCGATCACCGCCTGCAGGGCCTGGGCGAAGGCGTCCAGGTCCTCGCGACGGGAAAAGGCCAGCAGCGCGTGCTGCTGGTACGGGTCATGCCCGGCAAAGGTCATGTGGTGGTAGAGCAAGCCCTCCTGCAACGGCGCCAGGGGATAGATGTCCTGCACGTTACTCACGCCGCCGGGAACCGTGGCCAGCACCCGGTCGATGCTTTCCTGGTCCAGGTCCACCAGGGTCAGCATCTGCGGGGTGATGCGCCGGCAATCGGCAGGTACGCCATTGGCCGGGATCGCCACGTCCTGCCGGCCCTCCACCGCCGCAGCCAGACTGGCCAGGGTCGGCTGGCCGAACAGCACCCGCACATCGGCATGCAGCCCCTGCTCCTGCATCAGCTGGATCAGTTGCAGGGCCAGCAACGAATGGCCGCCCAATTCAAAGAAATGGTCATGGCGGCCCACCTGTTCCACCTGCAGCACCTGGGCCCAGAGCTGGGCCAGGGTGGTTTCCAGCGGGCCCTCGGGGGCCTGGTACTCGCGGCTGACCAGGGCCTCGGGGCCGGGTGCGGGCAAGGCCTGGCGATCCAGCTTGCCGTTGGCAGTAAGGGGCAATGCATCGAGCCGTACATAGGCCACGGGCACCATGGCGTCAGGCAACTGCCGGCGCAGGAAGTCCCGCAGGTCGCTGATCGGCACGGCCTCGCGGGCCGTGAACCAGGCCACCAACTGTCCGTCCCGGGCCTGGACCAGCACGTCCTGGAGCACGGGATGGGCGCCCAGGCGGGTTTCGATTTCTCCCAGCTCGACGCGCTGGCCACGGATCTTCACCTGGTCGTCATTGCGCCCCAGGTACTCCAGGCAGCCGTCGTCCAGCCATCGAGCCAGATCGCCGGTGCGGTACATGCGCGCACCGGGCCGGGCGCTAAAGGGATCGTCGAGGAAACGCTCGGCCGTCAGCTCGTCGCGATTGAGGTAACCCCGGGCCACCCCGTTGCCACCGATGTAGAGTTCGCCGGCAATGCCGATGGGCAGCGGGCGTTGTCGCTCATCCAGCAGGTAGACCTGGGTATTGGCGATGGGCCGGCCGATATGCAGCGGCTGCCCGGCCTCGATGACCCCGGAGGTGGCCACCACCGTGGTTTCGGTGGGGCCGTAGTTGTTGATCAGGGCAAAGCGCTGTTCCTCGGGCAACTGACGCAGGCGATCGCCGCCGATCAACAGGGTGCGCAGGGTCGGATGACCGAGCCGCTGGCTGAAGGCGTACTCCGCCACCGGCGTGGGCAGGAAGCTCACCTGCAACGGCTGGGCCCGCCACCAGGCGAGCAACCCATTGAGGTCTTCGGGGCCGTCACTGGCCGGGGCCAGGTGCAGGGTCGCCCCGGCGCACAGGGCCGGCCAGACTTCCCAGGCCATGGCATCGAAACCGAAGCCGGCGAGGCAGGAGGTGTGGCTGCCGGCCTGCAGGTCGAAAGCCCGGCAATGCCAGTCCACCAGGGCCGACAGGCTCTGGTGCTCCACCATCACGCCCTTGGGCAAACCGGTGGAGCCGGAGGTGTAGATCACATAGGCCAGGTGCTGCGCCGTCAGCCCGGGCACCTGGGGAACGAGCGCCGAGCCTGACTGCCACTGAGGGTCGTCCAGCTCGATCAGCGGCACCGCCAGGGCCGGCAGGCGCTCGCGCAAACCGGCCTGGGTCAGCACCGCCACCGGCCCGCAGTCGTCCAGTAGGTAGGCCAGTCGCTCAGGGGGATGCGCCGGGTCCAGCGGTACGTAACAGGCGCCGGCCTTGAGAATTGCCAGCAGGCCGACCAGGGTCTCCAGGCTGCGCCGGGCCAGGATCGCCACCCGCTGATCGGGACCGACCCCAAGCCCTTGCAGGTGCACGGCCAGGGCATTGGCCCGGCGGTTGAGCTGGTCGTAGCTCAGCGCTTGCCCCTGGGCGACCAGGGCCACCGCGCTCGGGGTGCGCTGGGCCCAGGCCTCGATTCGCTTGTGGATGCGCTGCTCGCCAGCCAGTGGCTGACAGGTGGCGTTCCAACTCTGCACGCGCGCGCTCTGCTCTGCGGTCAGCAGCGAAAACTGCTGCACCGGCAAGGCCACGTTCGCCAGCCCCTGCTCCAGCACATGGATCAGGCAAGCGGCCAGCGCCTCGATCTCGTGGGGCTGGAAATACCCCGAGTCGTAGACGTAATGCATCCAGGCGTTGTCGTCGAAACTGTTGCTGCGCAGGTGAATGGCCAGGGGCGTCGGCTCGTGACGATTGGAAACTTTCACCGACGAGGCCACGGCATCGCCGTAGCGGTATTGCATGTCCTCCAGTTCATAGGACAGGGTCAGTTCGAACAATTGCCCGCGGTCTTCACGCAGCAAACCAAGGGCACGATTGAGCTCGCTCAGGGGAAAACGCTGATGGCGGAAATCCTGCTTGAGCACATCCCGCACCGCCACCACCAGCGCTTCGAAACTCAGCTCACGGCCGAAGTCCATGTGCACCGCACTGACCTGGGTGAAGGAGCCCACGGTCACCTTGAAAGCGGCGTTGGGCCGGTTCAGCACCGGCATGCCCAGGACCCACTGGTCGCGCTGGCCGATGCGGGTGAAATACACATGCAAGGCCGCCAGCAGCACATGGAAGGCCGAGGCCCCGGTGCTTCTGCCCAGGGCTTTCATCCGCTCATGCAGGGCTGCGGGAAAGGCCTGCACCAGGGTCGCCCCGGGCGTCCCGGCGTCCTGGCCCGGGCGGTAGCGCGGGCGCAGCAGCGGCTCCGGCAGGCTCTGGTACTTGGCCAGCCAGTAGTCCCGGTCCCGGGCATAACGGCTGGACTGCTGGTAACGGACATCGTCTTCGATGAAATCGACAAAGGACGGTGCGGCAGGGCCGGGTTCTTCGCCCCGCGCCAGGGCGCTGTAGAGATCACCCACGGATTGCGACAACTGGGCGAAGCCCCAACCGTCGAGGATCAGGTGATGGGCCTCGGCCTCCATCAGGTGATGCTCGGGGCTCAAGCGAAACAGCGAGAAACGGCACAGGCGTTCGCCGCTGAGCTTGAACGGCTGCTGCATCTGCCAGTGAATCCGCGCCAGCGCAGCGGCCCGCGGATCGGCCTCGGCGGACAGATCATGAAAGTCCATCTGCACCGGCCAGTGGCGGTCGAAATACTGCAACGGCAGGCCGTCGCTGCTGCCCTCCAGGGACAGCACGGTGCGCAGCACGTCATGCTTGCGCACCACCTCCTGCAACGTGCGCTGCATCAGCGCGGGCTGGATCGGCCCCTTGAGGTCGGCATAACCGCCGATGTTGTACAGCGGCGAGTCGCCGCGGCTCAGTTGATCCAGCCAGATATCCCGTTGCCCGGTGGTCAGCGGCAAGCCTTGGGCAGGCACCGGCCCGGCGCTCATGACAGCACCGGCGCGGAACATCCAGCAGGCAGCGCACCGTGGATGGCAAGGGTGATTTGCGCGACGAAGTCGGCCATGGCAAAGGCAGAAAAACGCGTCATAAGATCCTTCTCATGTGATGGGCCCGGGCACCGGCGTTCGCGGATTTAAGCATCGGCCCCAACCCCTGTATGTCACCCGAAACCCGGACATTCCAGGGCCGGATCGGGGCCTTCAGAATGGCCCTGACAGGCCGCCGGACAATCCCCCACGCAGGCACTTTCGACCGCCTCATCCGCAGCCCCGGAACGCTGCTGCGGATCAGCTGAAATAGCTGTAGGACATTGACCATCCGTACACGAGGCTCATGGCCTGGCCAACCCTCCCGTCAAGGCCGGATGAGCCTGTGCTTACAGTGACTTGCAGAGCCGCGAGGACGAACGCCGGCGGGCGTTGCGAGCCTGTTGCCGGCTCATAGGGGAAACCCCGGTAGCGCTCTGGCGCGGCCTGTCTGTCCCGGTTTACCCCTACAGACGCAAAGTAAATTCTTAGGCTTAAATCAGATTTTTCCGACTCGATCAGGTGCATGAACACTGTGCTACGGGGCACCGTGGCAACCGCGTTTCGATCAGCGATTTGTCTCGATCAAGGATGATAAGGATATGGGTCTGACCAGCAGTATCGCCAACATGGAAACTCCACCCTTCTACTTCGAACTGGGGCAATTGATCTCCAGTACCGGCCATTGCGGATTCGCCAGGGACATGCTGCAACTGGTGGACAAGCTGGTGCCGGTCAGCCAGTTGCTGCTCAGCGAGTGGACCCTCGACGAACGCCAGGCCAGCTCCCTGGCAATCACCCTGCTGGGGCGTGCCGGGCTGCAGGAGGACCTGCCCCTGCCGGAGCCCCCGCGACGCCATGATCCCCTGCTGCACAAGATGCTGGAAATGGACGACTCGCTGCTGATTCAGATGAATGCCCAGGTCCAGTACGGGCCTTCGCGCAACACCCCGCACCAATGCCATCTGGTCTCGCGCAAAGCCAACCGCCGCTGTGTCATTACCCTCTACCGCGCCCCCTCTCAGGGCGGTTTTTCCCTGGCCGAACTGTCCTTTCTCAAGAGCCTGTCGGAAACATTGCTGCCGCTGTTGGAGCGCCATGCCCAACTGCATCGGCAACAGGCCCTGAAGAACCTGCGCAGCTGGAGCACCCGCCCCCTGGATGCGCGCCAGCAGACACCCCTGCAACGGGAGTTCGACGAGCGCCTGTCCCTGGGGGACATCAGCCTGTCGGCCCGGGAAAAAGAAGTCTGTCTGGGGCTGTTGACCGGAGGTACGGTGCCGGAAATGGCCCAGCGCCTGAGCGTCAAGAACAGCTCCATCGAAACCTACCTCAAGCGTGCCGCCGCCAAGCTTGGGGTCAGTGGCCGCCACGGCCTGGCCAAGTGGATGGTCGGCGCCTGAGGCGCGGTGCCGGCGCCCCCTGTCGTCCACCCTCAGGATGTCCTTGTCACGAGGCTGATCATGCGTAACTCCCCATCGATCCTGGCGGCCCTGGCCCTGACCCTCGGCGGCTGCTCGCTGATCCCGGACTACCAGCGCCCACAGCCGCCGGTGGCGCCCCAGTACCCTCAAGGCCCGGCCTACGCCTCGGCCACAGGCACGCCGGGGGCCGACTGGCAGGGCCTGTTCCAGGACCCCTTGCTGCAACAGTTGATCCACAGTGCCCTGGAAAACAACCGCGACCTGCGGGTGGCGGCCCTGAACGTCGCGGCCTACCAGGCCCAATACCGCATCCAGCGCGCCGACCTGCTGCCGGCGGTGTCGGCCAGTGTCGACGGCAAGCGCCAGCGTCTGCCCGAGCAGATGACCGGCG
The DNA here is from genome assembly GCF_045013505.1 of Pseudomonas sp. JDS08PS003. Classification (NCBI taxonomy): domain Bacteria; kingdom Pseudomonadati; phylum Pseudomonadota; class Gammaproteobacteria; order Pseudomonadales; family Pseudomonadaceae; genus Pseudomonas; species Pseudomonas sp. JDS08PS003. The sequence goes on along the minus strand of NZ_CP120724.1, from coordinate 2,520,624 downwards.
GCAAGGCGCTGATCAATTCCAGTTATTCGGCGAACCTGGGCATCAGCGCCTATGAGCTGGATTTCTTCGGCCGCATCCGCAGCCTCAGCCAACAGGCATTGATGACTTACCTGTCCAGCGAGCAAGCCCGGCGCAGCGCGCAGTTGAGCCTGGTGGCCAATGTCGCCAGCGCCTACCTGACCTGGTGCGCCGACCAGGAACTGCTGGAGCTGACCCGCAAGACCCTGGCCGCGGATGAACAGAGCCTGCGTTTGACCACCCGCAACGGCAACGCCGGGAAGATCTCGGCCCTGGACGTGGCCCAGGCCCGCACCAGCGTCGACAGCGCCCGGGCCAGCCTGGCCCGCTACCAGCGCCAGGTGGCCCAGGACCTGAACAACCTGACCCTGTTGGTGGGTGCGCCGCTGCCCGCCGACCTGCCCCAGCGCAGGTTGGCCGAAGGCATGCTGGCCCAGGTGCCCGCTGGCCTGCCTTCGAGCCTGTTGCAGCGACGCCCGGACATTCTCCAGGCCGAGTACCAGCTGCAGGCCGCCAACGCCAACATCGGCGCGGCACGGGCGGCGTTCTTCCCCAGCGTCAGCCTGACCGCCAATGCCGGCAGCTCCAGCAAGGAGCTCTCGGGGCTGTTCAAGGGCGGCGCCGGCGGCTGGACCTTTCAGCCGCAGATCAACCTGCCGATCTTCAATGCCGGCAACCTGCGCGCCAGCCTGGACTACGCCCGGCTGCAGAAGGACATCAGCGTCGCCCAGTATGAAAAGGCCATTCAGACCGCCTTCCAGGAAGTGGCCGACGGCCTGGCCGCACGCCAGACCTACCAGCAGCAACTGATGGCCCAGGGCAATCTGGTGCAGGCCAGCCAGGACTACTACAACCTGGCCGAGCATCGCTATCGCATCGGCGTAGACAGCAATCTGGTGTTCCTCGATGCCCAGCGCTCACTGTTCAGTGCCCAGCAGGGCCTGATCAACGACCGCCTGGCGCAGTTGCTGGCCGAGGTCGACCTGTACCGGGCCCTGGGCGGCGCCTGGAGCGAAGCACCAAGCCTGGCCCGCTCCGAAGTACAACCCTGACGCCAGCCTCGGCTTGAGCTTCAAGGCTGCGGTGGCCGCGCTGCGGCACGGTCCTCCGGGGTGACCGATGTCAGTCGTGCCAGGCGCGGCGCCAGCCACTGGTTCAGGTCGTCCATGTAGCTGAAAACCACCGGCACCAGCACCAGGCTCAACAGGGTCGAGGTGATCAGCCCACCGATCACCGCCACGGCCATGGGCGCGCGGAATCCCGCGTCGGCTCCACTGCTGAACACCGCCGGGAGCATGCCCGCGACCATGGCGATGGTGGTCATGATGATCGGCCGGGCACGCTCGGCTCCCGATTGGATCAGGGCCTGGTGCCGGGGCAAGCCGGCGCGGCGGTTCTCAATGGTGAACTCCACCATCAGGATCGAGTTCTTGGTGACGATGCCCATCAGCATCAGCAGGCCGATGACCACCGGCAAGTCGATGGCCGCGCCATACAGCAACAGCCCGCCAAGGGCCCCACCGATGGACAGCGGCAGCGCGACGAGAATGGTCAGCGGCTGCAGGAAGTCACGAAACAGCAGCACCAGCACCGCAAACACCATCATGATGCCCAACCCCATGGCCACGCCGAACTTGTCGAACATCTCGTTCATGTACTCCGCATCGCCATACTCGACCCGCCGTACCCCCTCGGGCAGCGGGTCCAGGGCCGGCAGTTGGTCGATGGCTTCCAGGGCGGCTCCCAGGGTGAGCCCCGCCAGATCGGCGTCCACCGAGACCCGGCGCAGCCGCGACAAGCGTTCGATCCGCGCCGGCCCGCTGCCGTAGCCGATATCGGCCACCGCGCTGAGGGGCAGCACCTTGCCGCTGTCGCTGCTGACGCCGAGGTTGTTCAGGGCATTCAGGTCGCCCTGCTCGATGGCCGGCAGCAGCACCCGGATCGGCACCTGGCGGTCATGGAAATTGAAGCGTGCCGAACTGGCGTTGATCTCGCCCACGGTGGCGATCCGCGCCACGCTGCCGATGGCCAGGGGGCTGACTCCGGCCCGGGCCGCTTCATCCACCCGGGGCTGGATCAGCAGTTCCGGGCGCAGCAACGGCTCGTTGACCTGGACGTTGGCGATGCCCTCGATGCCGCGCATTTCTCGCTGCAGGGCATGGGCGGCCTGGCTCAGTGCCTGCCCGTCGGAGCCCACCAGGATGATCGAGATGTCCCGGGCTGCGCTCTCGCCGCGAAAGGCATAGCGCAAGTCGGCAAAGCCGTTGAGCAGCGGCCGCAGGGATTGCTCGAAGGCCTTCTGGCTGAGCTCACGCTGATCCGCCGGCACCAGCCGCACCAGGAGCTGGGCAGTGGCCACATCGGTGGCCCCGGAGGAGTCCTCGCCGCCGGCGGTGGCAAACACCGACAGCACCTCGGGCCGCTGGCGCAACTGCTCGGCCATGCTGGTCAGCACGGTGTCGGTCCGGGCCAGGGAGCTGCCGGGGGGCAAGGACACGTCGATGCGCGACAGGCTGATGTCATTGACCGGCATAAACCCCGAAGGCAGCAGCGGCACCAGGGCCAACGAACCGATCAGAAACAGCCCGGCAATGCCCAGACTCTTGCCCCGGTGCTGCAGGGCCCATTCCAACAGCTTCAGGTAGCGCGCCAGCAAACCCCGGGGCGCTGGCGGGTGCGGGCCATGCCGGGAAGGCGCCTTGGGCTTGAGCAAGTAGGCGGCCATCAGCGGCGTCACCAGACGCGCCACCAGCAGCGATGCCAGTACCGCCGCCGAGACCGTGATGCCGAACGGGGTGAAATACTGGCCGACGAAGCCGCCGATGAAACTCACCGGCAGGAACACCGCGACGATGGTGGCGGTGATCGCCACTACCGCAAAGCCGATGGCGTCGCTGGCGTCGATGGCCGCCTGGTAGGGGCGCTTGCCCTGCTCCAGATGGCGCTCGATGTTCTCGATCTCGACGATGGCGTCGTCCACCAGGATGCCGATCACCAGGGTCAGGGCCAGCAGGGTGATGCTGTTCAACGAGTAGCCGAAGACGGCCATGACGACGAAGGTCGGCAGAATCGACAACGGCAGGGCAATGGCCGCCACCAGGGTGGCGCGCCAGCTTCTGAGGAATATGAAGACCACCAGGATGGTCAGCAGCGCGCCCTCGATCAGGGTCATGATCGCCGCATCGTAGCTGGCCAGGGTGTAGTCCACCGAGGACGAGATCGGGTGAATCTCCACGTCCGGGTTCTGCGCTTGCAGGCGCTGGAGGGCCGCTGCGACGCCTGCAGCCACCAGGGTGTCGCTGGAGCCCTTGGCGCGGAACACCGCAAAGCCCACCACTTCCTCGCCGTTGAGCCGGGCCCGGGAGCGGGCTTCACTGGCGCCGTCATGGACCCTGGCCAGATCCCCCAGCCGTGCCCAGCGTCCCTCGGGAAGAGCGATGGGGGTGTTGCTCAGGGCCTCCACCGTCAGCGCACTGCCCAGGGTGCGTATGGATTGCTCGTTGTTGCCCAGCCGGGTACGGCCGCCGGGAACGTTGATATTGGTCTGCACCAGTTGCCTGTTGACCTGCTCGGCGGTGATCCCCAGGGCCTGCAGGCGCTCGGCCTGCAGCTCGACCTTGACCTCGCGCTCGACGCCCCCCAGGCGCTGGACTTTCTGCACCCCGGGCACCGCTAGCAGATCGCGACTGAGCACGTCGTCGACGAACCAGGACAGATCCACCAGGCGCCGTTCGCTGCCCTTGAGCGCATAGTTGAGGATCGCCCCGCCCTCGACATCGATGCGGGTGATCATCGGCTCCTCGATGGTCTGCGGCAGGTCGGCACGGATCAGGGCAATGGCGTCGCGAATGTCGTTGGCCGCCCGCCCGGGATCGATACCGAGCTGGAACTCCACAGTGGTCACCGAGATGCCGTCGGCCACTGTGGAGGTGATGTGGCGAATCCCGGCGAGGCCGGACACCGCGCGCTCGACCCGCAGGGTGACCGAGTGTTCAAGCTCGGTGGGCGCAGCGCCCACCTGGGACACGACCACGGTGATCACCGGGAAGTCCACGCGCGGATTGGCGTTGATCGGCAGTTTCACAAAGGCCAGGCAACCGGCCACCGCCAGCACCAGAAACATCACCAGGGTCGGTATCGGGCGGCGAATCGCCCAGGAGGAAAGCTGCAGGCTCATGGTTCAAGGCTCTCGTCATCGGCCAGGACCACCACATCGCCGTCGCGGACGAAGGCCGAGGCCCGTGCCACGACCCGCTCCCCCGCCACCAGACCCGAGAGCACCTCCACCTGGATGCCGTCCCGCCGGCCGACACGGATCTGCCGCAAGCTGGCCACCTCCTGCGTATTGAGCACCACCACCGAAGCCTGGTCATCGCTGGCGAAGGTCAGGGCCCGTTGTGGCAGCACCAGGCCCAGGGTCTGTTGCGGCAGCTCCAGGGTGCTGCTGGCGAAACTGCCGGCGCGCAACCCCGGCTCGGCGGCCAGGGCGATACGCACCCGGCCGCGTCGGGTCAGGGGATCGACTTTCGGCGCCAGCAGGCGGACCTGGCCGGCCACCGGTGTCGCCAGCCCCGCGACCTGGACCTGGACCTCGGTGCCGACCTGCAGGGCGCGCAACGCGCTTTCTGCCACCTCACCATCCAACTCCAGCTGGTTGTCACGGATCAGCCGGAACAACGGCTCGGCACCGCTCAGGGCCCCAACCCGCGCCAGGCGCTCGGACACCACGGCCGCCACCGGCGCCCGTACCGTGGCCTTCTGGCGTTGCGTGCGGGCATCGGCCAGTTGCGCCCGAGCCTGTTCATACTCGGCCCGGGCCGCCGCCAGGCTGGCCTGGGTGGAACGTGCCTGAGCCCGTTGCTGGTCCACCTGTTGCGCACTGGCCGCGCCGAAACCACCCAGTTGATCAAAACGCTCCTGGCTGGTCCGGGCTTCCCCGTACAGTGCCTGTTGCTGACGGATCAAGGCCGCCGTGCGCCCAAGGGCCGCCTCGGCCTGACGCACCTGGGCGTCCAGGGTGGCCGTCTCCAGCTCCGCGAGGATCTGCCCGGCCACCACCCGGTCGCCCTCCTCCACCCGCACTGCGGCCACCCGTTGTTCCTGCAAGGCAGTGCCGATGGCAATCTCCTCCCGGGGAACCAGGGTGCCGCTGATGAAGATGCGCTGCCCGACATTGCCGGGCCGGGCCACGACGCTGCTGACCTTGAGCTCCTGCGGCGCTTGTTCGACACGTTGCACCAGCTCGGTCTCCGGCACCCACAGCGCCACCGCCGCCACCAGCAGGGTCAACAGCGCCGTCGCCAGCAGCTTCGGGGTATGTTGGGCAAGACGCTGCAAACGCCGGGCACGACTCTGCTCGGGAGTGAGATTGCTCAGGTTCATCTGACGGGTACTCGAAGGTTCACGGGCGCCATGGAAGCGGGCGCGATGGAGGCAGCAAGCGATCGATCCACTCTCGACTCGACACTCGGCGCGGGCCGCAAGGTACTGAATAGTCCTGCAACGACCACAGGCTAGCGCGGGGCCCTGGCCGGTGCTGTAAATCTCTGTGAAAAATAGTGCAGTAAAGCACCAGGGGCAGAACGGGAGGTGAGGACAGTACGGATACCGCGGGGGACGCAGAACGCGTCGGGCTTGAAGCGCCGACCCGGCCAGCCAAGGGCAGTAGGCAAAACAGGGACCGGGCAGGCAGGTGCTGCGATGTTGCAGCCCGCCCTGACCAGAGACCTCCACTGAGCTTGTAGCCTGTGGTGGCTGGCCGGGCGAACGGGGCAATTCTAAGTGGCGGCCCTGGCGACGTATGTAAGAAAATTCTTATTCCCGTGCATCCTCAGTCGCGCCGTCAGCCGGGATAAAACCAGAATTTTCCAAGAACCCTCGGGACCGCCTCTGTCCCCCGCGGCTAACGGGTGCCCGGCACCAGATCGAGGATCTCCTCGATGCCCAGGCAACGGGGCTCCACCTCCAGGGTCCGGCCATGTTCGAGAATGCCCACCGCCACATCACGCATCGCCATGTAGGCGCTGCGCAGCATGTGGTTGGCATAGATCACCGCGTTGAAACCGGCTCCTTCCAGCTCGTCGAAACTCAAATGGGCATAGCTGGTGGGCACGCAGATCAGCGGCACCCGGGGACAGTGGCGGCGGAACTGGCGGGCGAATTCGAGGATCTCCAGGCCGTCCTTTTTCCGACTGTGGATCATGATCCCGTCGGCGCCGGCGGCGACATAGGCCAGGCAACGCTCGATGGCGTCGTCCATGCCCTTGTCGAGGATCAGGCTTTCACAGCGAGCGATGATCAGCAGTTCTTCATGGCTGCGGCTGGCGCAGCCTACGCGGATCTTCTCGCAGAACTCCTCGATGCTGTCCTGGACCTGGCTCACGGCGGTACCGAACAGGGAGTTCTTCTTCAGCCCGCACTTGTCCTCGATGACCACTGCCGAGACTCCGGCCCGGTCCAGCATCTTCACGTGGATGGCGAAGTGTTCGGCCTTGCCCCCGGTGTCGCCATCGAAAATCATCGGCAGCGAACAGACATCGAAGATCTCGCGAATGCCGTGCAGGCGGTTGCTCGGTGAGAGGATCTCGATGTCCGGCAGGCCCTTGTGGGTCGAGTCGGTCAGGGAGCTGGACCAGATGGCGTCGTAAGTCAGGCTGGGCCCGGGCCCGCGCTCCAGCCTGGATTGTTCGGCCAGCAGCGCCGAGATCGGGCTGTGGGCTTCAAGGACCCGCAGACAGCGCTTGCGGCGCAGCAACTGGCTCAGGTTGGTTCGGCGAATATCAGCGTCCTGCATGGGATTCACGCGCCTCTTGTGAGTAGGAACAGCGGGTTGGCTGCGGGTCCTGGGGTCAGGGGTGGGTCATGTCCAGGGCCACCACATAGCGGTCGAAATCCGCGGCCGAAACGTAGCCCAGCTGTTGCGCCACCTCCCGCAGGGACTTGCCCTCGTGGTGGGCGGTCTTGGCGATGATGGCCGCCTTGTCGTAGCCGATGTGCCGGTTGAGGGCGGTCACCAGCATCAGATTCTTCTCGATGTTGGCCTCGATCCGCGCCCGGTTCGGTTCGATGCCCACCGCGCAATGGTCGTTGAAGGCGCGGCAGGATTCGGCCAGCAAGGTGATGCTTTCCAGCACGTTGTGCACCATCACCGGCTTGTAGACGTTGAGCTGGAAATTGCCCTGGCTGCCGGCGAAGGCCACGCTGGCGTCGTTGCCGAAGACCTGGGCACAGACCATGGTCAGCGCCTCGCACTGGGTCGGGTTGACCTTGCCCGGCATGATCGAGGAGCCCGGCTCGTTCTCGGGGATGTCGATCTCGCCGATGCCGCAGCGCGGTCCGCTGGCCAGCCAGCGCACGTCGTTGGCGATCTTCATCAGGGCCATGGCCAGGGTGCGGATCGCCGCCGAGGTGTTGATCAGCGCGTCATGGGCCGACAGGGCGAAGAACTTGTTGGCGCAGGACTTGAACGGGTAGCCGGTGAGCTCGGCGATGATTCGCGCGCACTCGTCGCCGAACTGCGGATGGGAGTTGAGCCCGGTGCCCACCGCCGTGCCGCCGATGGCCAGGTCGTAGAGGCCGCCGAGGTTGAGTTCGATGGCCCCCAGGGCGTAGTCGATCTGCTCGACCCAGCCGCCGATTTCCTGGCCGAGGGTGATGGGCGTGGCGTCCTGCAGGTGGGTCCGGCCGACCTTGACCACATCGCGATACTGCTCGGATTTCTCGAACAGGGTGTCTCGCAGGGTTGCCACACCGGGCAGCAGGGTTTCGAAGATTTCCGTCACCACCACCATGTACATGGCCGTGGGAAAGGTGTCGTTGGACGACTGCCCACGGTTGACGTGGTCGTTGGGATGAACCGGCTTCTTGCTGCCCACTTCGCCGCCGAGCATCTCGATGGCCCGGTTGGCGATCACTTCGTTGGCGTTCATGTTGGACTGGGTGCCGGAGCCGGTCTGGAACACCACCAGCGGGAAGTGTTCGTCCAACTGCCCGCTGATGACTTCGTCCGCCGCCTTGACGATGGGCAGCGCGATGGCTTCAGGCAGTTCGCCAAGCTTGAGGTTGGCCAGGGCCGCGGCCTTTTTCAGGATGCCCATGGCACGGATCATCGGCGCGCCCCACTGGAAGCGCGAACGGCCAATGGGGAAGTTGAGGATGGAGCGCTCGGTCTGGGCGCCCCAGTACTTGTTGGACGGTACGGAAATGGAACCCATCGAGTCGGATTCAAGACGCATGTTCATGGTTCTCCAGTCTTTGCTATGCAGCGCGATCAGTCATGGGACGCCGGGCCGTCACCGCGCCCGGCGTGGTTCGCAGGTGCCCTATGCCTTGAGCACGGAGGCCATCTTTTCCAGGTGCGCACAGGCCCGGACCACGTACTCGTCGGAGAGCGCGGCGATGCGCCGGTAGTTGATCTGCTGGCCGGTGGCCTGGGTGTAGAGCTTCAGGGCGTCGGTGGCGTGACGGAAATGCCGGGCCTCGACGGCGCCGCAGTGGACGCTGAGGAAGCCGGCGATGCGGTTGGCCTCCCCCGCCGGATAACCGCAGGATTCGCGCAGCCAGTTCTTCCACAGCGGCGTCATGAGGTTGTATTCGCCGGTGTTGAACAGCTCGGTCAGGGCCATCATCTCCAGGGCTTCCACCAGGTTCGGCGCCAGTGGGCGCTTCTCCCCGACCCAGGTGGAGAACTCCTTGGTGATGGGGTTCAGGTACTTGTCCTGCAAACGCCAGTTGTCGGAGCCGCAGATGGCCGAGGCCATGCGGTGGTACAGCTTGGAATGGTGGGGATGGCCGTGCATTTCGCCGAGGCCGACGTCTTCGACGATGATCTCGCCGCAATGCCGGGCGGCCTCCAGCAGCTTGAGCTTGTTGTCGTCGCCGGGCAGGTCCTCGGACTCCTGCAACAGCCGCACGATGATGCTAGACACGGCGTGGGCCGCGCCATCGGGGCTGCGCCAGCCGCAGAAGAAGGTGCACAGCGAATCCTCGGACCACCTGCTGGACGTCATGCGCTGGTAGGTCTGGCAGTAACCGTCCAGCTTGTCGGGATGGCTTTCAAAGCCGGTCAGCAGTGCCTCCACCAGATTCCGGTCTTCGACATCCACCAATGCCTGGTGCACGTAGCCGATGAACGCTTTGCGGGAACTCTCCATGTTTCTCTCCTGTATTTATTGTTCACTTCACGGACAGCAAGACGAGCGACGCCACCCAGGCCACCTGAGGGGCTCGGGAACAGCGGTGATGACGGTGCAACGATGGGCGACTTGAAGCGCCTTCAATCCATGACGATGGCCGACATGAACTGGGTGAAGCGGCCCAGGCCCTCGATCAACTCCTGGTACTCGACGGCGTAGGAAATCCGGATGCAGTGGGGGTCGCCACAACCCGACCCCGGGACCACGGCGATATGCGCCTCGGTCAGCAGCAGATCGGCCAGGTGCTCCACATCCCGGACCTGCTCGCCCCGGTAGTAGCCACCCAGCCGCGAGGAGATATCCAGGTAGAGATAGAAGGCCCCTTCTGGCGGTGCATAGCTGATGCCCTCCAGGCGATCCAGGTACGTGCGGGCGGCATGCAACTGCCGTTGCAGGAACGGATTGACCTCGGCGGCGAACTGGGATGAATCGGCGGTCAGGGTGTTGAGCGCGGCGTATTGGGACAGGCTGCTGGGGTTGGAGGTGGTGTGGCCCTGCAGATTGTGCATCGCGGCAATCACCGCGGCCGGGGCGCAGGCGTAACCCACCCGCCAGCCGGTCACCGCCTGGCTCTTGGAAAAGGAGTCGATCAGCACGGTCTGCGGTTTCAGCGCCGGGAACAGTGACAGGATGTTGTGATGCGCATGGGGTTCGCGCACCAGGCCGCGATAGCACTCGTCGAACATCACCCAGAGCCCCTGATGGAAGGCCAGTTGGGCGAGCGCCAGCAGTTGCTCGCGTTGATAGACGGTGCCCGTGGGGTTGTTGGGGGTGTTGATGACGATCATCCGGGTGCGCTCGGTCAGCGCCCCCTGCACCGCCTCGAGCGTCAGCCGGTAGTCGTCGCCACGGGTCTCGACCAACACGGGCGTGGCGCCCGCCAGGCGGATCTGGGTGGGAAAGGTTTCCCAGTACGGGGTCGGCACAATCACCTCGTCACCGGGGTTGAGCAGCACCATGCAGGCGTTGTACAGGGCCTGCTTGGCCCCGGCGGTCACTGCCACTTCATTGGCCGCGAAGGCCACGCCGGTGCGCTGGCTGACCCGCTGGGCAAGCTTTTCCCGCAGGGCCGGCAGGCCAATGGGCGGGGTGTAGCGATTGCGCGCGTTCTCGATGGCTTCGATGGCCCCGGTGCGCATGTCCTGGCAGGCGTCGAAGGACAATTCGCCGGCGGCGAAGTTGATCACCTTGACCCCGCTTTCCTTCAAGGCGTTGGCTTTGCTGCGCATGCTGGACGTACCGGGGGCACTGAGGCCCAGGGCACGCTTGGACAAGGAAAATCGGCTTGCAGTGGCTTCGCTGTTATTCATGTTCTTACCTGCGAAAACGATCTGGAAACAAGGCGCCCCGGATTCGGGAAACACCCTGCGCAGCCAACCTGGCTGAGGGCTCCAGCCAGGTCTTCTTACATTCTGATGACAGTCAGAATGTCCGGCCAATACCGTTTGCGTCGTGATTGATACTGCAAAAGTAAGAAATATCTGATGGCTGCGAGGCCCCTGCCGCGACCCCAGGCGCAGAACGCATCAGGCCCGGGCAGAACAGCCCCGGGCCTGATGATTCAAGGGACGACAGCGAGCGTCAGCCAGGGCTGGACAATGACCGGGCATCCGCGTCCAGGCCGCGCTGCACATACCAGGACAGGGGCAGCGTCAGCAGCAGCGTGGCGGACAGGGCCATCACCGCCAGGGGTATCCCGGTGACGTCCCCCAGGCTGCCGAACAGCACCGGAGCCAGCGCCCCACCACCGATGGTGCCGGTATAGAACAACGAGAACGCCTGCTCGCGCTTGCCGGCCCCCGCCAGGTCCGGCACCGCGCCATACAGCACCGAGGAGGTGCCGTTCAGGGCCAGGCCCAGCAAGGGCAACATCAGCATCAGGCCGTTGTAGGGCAGAAATACCGCCAGCACGATCAGGCTGGCGGTGGTGAACTCGGTGATCCACACCGTCTTCATCATGCCGATGCGCGCCCCCAGGTAACCGCACAGCAACTTGCCGAAGGCGCCACCGACAAACAGCAGGGTCAGGGCCAGGCCGATGCCGGCGGTGCCGGCGCCCTTGGCCTTGAGCAGAAACGGCAGGAAGGTCAGAAAACCCATGCGCACCGCGCTGTCCAGGGTGCCGGTGAGGATCAACGCGCGCATCCCGCTGGCGGAGCCTTGGCCCTTGACCGCCTTGGGCGCCTTCTCGCTCATGGCCGCGGTGACGGCCCGAGAGGGAATCAGCCACCACAGCAACAGCGCGGCGGCCAGCCCCAGGAGGCCGATCAGGGTGACACTGGCGCGCCAGCTGATCACCGTCAGCAACAGGCCCACCAGACCGGGGATCAGGGTCTTGCCGATGTCCCCGGCAAAGTTGTACTGGGACAGGGCCTCCTTGACCCCGCCTCCGGCTTCATGGGTGTCGGTGATCAAGGAAGACGCCAGCGGATGCTGGGTACTGGCCCCCAGGCCGCCCAGCAGCAGGGCCAGGAGCAACACGCTCAAGCCCCCGGCCTGCCCCGCCAGCAGGTAGGCCAGCCCGGCCAGGGCCGTACCGCCCACCAGCAGGCGCTCGCGTCCCCAGCGCTTGGCGGCACGGCTGGCCAGCAGTTGGAACCCGGCCATCATCCCGGAATAGACCCCGCGCAACAGGCCGATCTGGGCATAGCTCATGGCGAACTGCGCCTGCCAGATCGGCAGCAGCACGTAGATCACATCGGTGAGGCCGTCGTGTACCGCATGAGCACTGCAACCGGCCACCAGGGAGCGGCGGCGTACCGAGGTGTCGCTGGCCGGCGAGGCCTCCAGGGAGGCGCTGTGTTTCAGGTCATTCATCTTGGGGGCAGGCTGCGAGGTGGAAGGGATAGGGATCAGTCACAGGATAGGCAAGCCTGGGCCGGCCACCAGCCCCGTTGCCAGGGCCGGGCCGCACGCCATCAGCGCAACAGTTGAGTGCAGTCGCGCATCACCCGGGCCTTGCGCTGCAAGTATTCGCAGAAGATCTCCCGCGCTGCGTGGGGGTCGACACGCACCTGCATGGCATCGACGAACCCCTCGACCGCCGCCACCGCATGGGCGAAGTGATTGCTCTCGGTGCCGCCGGTGTGCACCGTGACCCAGGCCACGGTGGTGCGGGCCTTTTCCGCCGGTACGCCCATGTCGCGGACGAACCATTGCTTGTACAGCGGGTGGATGAACTCCACTTCACCGTGGGTATAGACCTCGTGGATCAGGGTGGTCAGCAGGCCCTGGAGCAGGTCGCGATCGCGCAGACGGCGAAAGTCGGTCCAGTCCTTGAAGGCTTGCGCCGAGGGCAGGCAGTTTTCCTTGAGCAGCCACTGGTCGTCGCCGCAAATGGGCGTCGCCATGTTGTAGAACAGGTCCGAATGCAGGGTGTTGCCCAGGGCGCCGAGGTCTTCATCGGTAATGCGCTGCAGGCTGCCACAGGCGCGATAGAGACCGTCGGCGGCTTCCGAGCCCTGCCCCGAGCGGGCCAGCAAGGTGATGCGGTTGGCCAGGCCGGAAACGCTGGTGGCGGAATTGTTGGTCTTCGACCAGCTGGCGAAGAACTTGCGCAGCACGGCAGGCGCGTGGCGGCGCGAGGTGAGCTTCTCGAAGGCATTCTCGATGTCCACCAGGGCGTTCTCTTCGCTCCAGAACGCCTCGAACAGCGCATGCTTCAAGACACTGGCCGGCATGTCGTTCAACACAGGTTCGACGATCTTCAACAACTGGCTCTGCCGGGTCAGTACGTTATTCATGGTCACCTCACGTATTCCTTGTTGGATGATGAATCTAGGGGGGTCACCGGCCTGGGATCGGCAACCGGTGCTTCGGGTTCGAGGGGCTTCCAGCCGCCCCAGGCAATCAGCAGCGACAGCAGTTGGAAGACCACGATCAGCGCCACACAGCCCTGCCAGCCCCAATGGCTCCAGAGCAGTGCCGGGACCACAGCGCCGAAACTGCCTCCCAGGTAATAGAACGTCAGGTACAGCCCCACCGCCCCGGCCTTGTTGTGGCGGGCGGTGGCGGTGGTAAAGGAGTTGGCGGCGGCCTGGGCCAGGAATACCCCGGTGGAACTCAAGGCCAGGCCCAGCACGATCAGCCACAGGGAAGGCAACAGGGTCAGGGCCGAGCCGCCGACTCCGAGCAGGGCCGCAACCTTGAGCAACTCGGCCTGGGGCCGGGACTTGCTCAGGCGACCGGCGATGGGAATCACCACCAGTGCCAGCAGGAATACGCTGTAGATGGCCCCCAGCGCCGCGGCGCCCAGGTCGAAGGGCGGCAGGCTGAGGTAGAGCCCGGCGTAGGTGAAGGTGGCCACCTGGGAGAACAGCACGCAGAAGCCCACGCCATAGGCCGCCAGCAAGGGCCGGCGGCACAGCTCGCGCAGGGCCCGCACGCGGTTCTGGGCGCTTGTGCTGACCACTGGCGCATTGGCCGGCAACAGGAAATGGATGGCCACGCCGATCAGCAGGCTCAGGCCGGCCAACAGGGCGAAGGCCTCGCGCCAGCCGACGTATTCGGTCATGAAACCGGTGACGAAGCGTCCGGCGAAACCGCCCAGCACGGTGCCGGCCACGTAGAGGCTGGTGACTTCGGTGACGGTGCCGCCGCTCCAGCGATCGCCGATGTAGGCCACGCTGGTGGCGAACACCACCGGGATCAGCATGCCTTCGATGAAGCGCCAGAACAGCAACTGGGCGAAGCTGCCGGCACAGGCCGCCAGCAGCGCCGGCAGCGCCAGCAACAGGGAGGCCAGGACGATCACCGAGCGCTGCTGGAAACGGCCCGTGAAACGGCTGACAAAGGGCGCGGTAATGGCCACTGCCAGGGTGGTCACGGTGATGCTCCAGCCGGCTTCCCTGATGCTCACCTGAAAGCTCTGGGCGAACTCCTGGAGAATGCCCTGGGTTGCATACAGGTTGAGAAAGGCCGCACAACCGCACAAAAACAGGGCGATGCGGGCACAATGCTGGCGCGAATTCATGAAACCTCTCGTTTTATGACGAAAGGCCTTTATAAAATACGCCGCAACTCCAAGACCAATACCGATTTACGACCGATCAATACCCAGGGAACCGGATGCTCGATCTACGCAAATTGCGTTACTTTCTGACTGTCGCCGAGGAGCTGCACTTTGGCCGTGCCGCCCTGCGCCTGCACCTCGCGCAACCGCCGCTGACCCGGCAGATTTCGGCACTGGAAGCCGAGCTGGGGTTTCGCCTGTTCGACCGCACCAGTCGCACCGTCTCGCTCACCGCCCAGGGCCGGCACTTTTTGCCTTACGCCCGGGCTGTGCTGGAGCAGGTGGACCTGACCCAGGTCATGGCCAGCAAGCTGGCCAAGGGTTGCGCCGGGCAACTGGCCCTGGGCTACGCCAGCTCGATCGCCCTGTCGGACCTGTTCAGCCAGGCGATCCAGGCCTTCGCTCAGCGCTTCCCGGACGTACAGTTGACCCTGGTGGAAGGTGCCTCGGTCAGCCAGTGGTCGCAGATCGTCGATGGACGAATCGATATCGGCATGAGCCGGATGCAGCCTCCCAGCGAACAGAGCGAAATCCAGGCCCTGTCCCTGGGGGACGAACCCTTGGTGGCGGCCATCTCCAGCGACAGTCCCCTGGCCGCCCAGGATCAGGTGACCCTGGCCGAGCTCAGCGAACACCCGCTGATCCTGTTTCCCGCGGACTACGGTTCGGGGCTCAACGAGGCGATCGAACAACTCTACCGGCGTAACGGCCTGCCGCTGCGGCCGGGCCCCAGCGGCCGGCAGATCACCTCGATCATCGCCCTGGTCGCCGCCGGCCAGGGCATCGCCCTGGTGCCCCGCTGCACCCAGACCCTGGCCAAGAAAGGCGTGACCTACCGGCCGCTGACGGACCCCGGCGCCACGGCGCAACTGCTGGTACTGACCCGCAAGCAGGGGCGCAGCCAATTGGTGGAAGCCTTCATGGGGGTGCTCGACGAATTGCTGCAGGCGCAACCGGAGGCTGCAGGGCGTTAGTCAGCCGCCCCGAGTAACGGCCACCAGAGCAGGCCGCTGACAATCCATGGTCAACCGGCCTGCCCCTTGCAGCGCTAGCGGCAAACCACCCGAGTCTTTGCCCCACCTCGGGCGATGAGCAGATCGTTGCCGTTGGCGTCGCTGCCCACGAATTCAATGCTGTAGGCATACACCTGCCGATACGCCTTGCCGTCGTAACGGTAGTAACTCAGGTCATGCTCCCCGGCACTGACCCGGGCACTGGTCATCAGGTCGGGCAGGCCATTGCAGGCCGTTTCAAGCACCGCCACCGGGCCATCCTCGACCGCAAGCAACGGCTGGGGGGGCGCCGTGCTCGCCCGGAATAGCCATTGGCTCGAATTGACCTGATTGCCGCTCATGCCGCAGCTGACAAACAACCACTTGCCATGGGGGCCGCGGCAGGTCAGCGCCAGCACTTCGTCCTCGGCGCAGGTGCCCGTGATGGCCTGACTTGAGTCCGCACCCAACCGTGCCAGCACCTGGCCTGCAGGCGTCTCGATCGGATCGGCTGCACACAGCCCCTGGCCCCTGGGCCATTGTCGCGGAGCACCGAGGTACACCGGTGACAGGGCGGCAATCACGCCATCCAGCTCCCGCGCCAGGCACTGGGTGTCCTGGCATCGACTGATGGCCCGGTCTTGCCGGGCGATCTTCTCGTCGAGCTGCCACGGGGTGTAGACCATGGCGATAGCCGCGTGCTGCAGAAACCGCGCCTTGAACAGCTTCTCCACCAGGGCCCCATCCTCACAGGTGCCCGCCGGCAGGGCCTTGCGCGCCTCTGCAGCGCTGCGCTGTGCACTCTCGTCATCGGCAAACCCCAGCGCGGCCACATCCGCACAAGGCTTGAGCAACAACTGCGACGAGAGGTAGCCGCCCGTGGCGTGCTCGCTGCTCGGGATCAGCCGCTTGCCTTCTGCCCAGGCAGGCGCGGCCAGCACCAAGGTCCAGGCCAACAACATCATGTTGCGTTTCATTACTGCTCTACCGTCCATTGATTTGCTGCGAGCGTTGCCGCTCTTTCGACCTGTCTCTGCGAGCGGTGTGGCATAGCACCCGCCGCCCTTGCTGATGGCTAGAGGGCCACAAAGCGCGCTATATCAACAGATTCCGGGGCGCTGAGCTGACAATTTTGCAAGGGGTCGCCCGCCCCCACTGCCGAGAGCATTCATCAGCCTTTCGGGTGGTGGTTGATGCGCTACGCCATGGGCGCTGAGCTGTTGATCCATCATCGCAGTCGGCGATGCCTTGCATGCTGATGCAGTACGTTGGGTGCAGGGTCCACACCACGCCAATACCGTGATCTGCACTGCGTAAAGGTCATGTTCGTGCAGTCTGCATGAGGTCCATTGGCCAGCCAGATACGTAGCTCATTGAAATCTCGACGCTTTAAAAATCCGCTCCACTGGCATGGCCAATGCAGCCACTAACGGGACATTCATGAAGTGCCGGCAGAGATCGGCGATCTTCTATCCATGACCGTGAGGCAAAAAAATGAACGCCATCGACCTGCTGAAAGCCGACCATGAAAAGGTGAAGTCCATCCTGACTCAGTTGAGTGAATCGACTGACCGAGCAGTGAAGAAACGCACCGACCTGCTGGACAAACTCGAGCTGGAAATCACCATCCACACTCAACTCGAAGAACAGATCCTGTACCCCGCCTTCAAGCAAGCGGGAGATAAGGAACAGGCCGAAATGTACTATGAGGCCAAGGAAGAGCATCGGACCGTCGACTCGCTTGTCCTTCCTGACCTGAAGAACACCGACCCCACCCAACCCGAATTCGCGGGGCGCGTCAAAGTGGTGAAGGAGCTGCTGGAGCATCACATCGGGGAAGAAGAAAGCGAAATGTTCCCTCAGGCCAAGAAGCTGTTGGGCAACGCCAAGCTCGAAGAACTGGGTGAGCAAATGCTGGTAATGAAGGCCGCCCTCAAGAAAAGCCTGAGCGCCTCTAAACTCGCTGCGTAGCTCGATTGGGCCGCCTCTCGACAAGCCCGGTTCAGCGCCGGGCTTGTTGCCTCAACCCTCCCCGGGCAAGCGTTGGGCAAACACAACCTCAACTAAAGCCCACTACAAGCGCCAGACTTCATTGCCGGAGAAATCAGGTCGCCAACATCCGACCCGCTCCCGCAGCCATGCGTTTGCAGCGCCCTGGTCAAGCTTGGCCCTCCCCCAGGGCAACGACCCGTACCCTGGCAGCGCGTCGCTAACATTTCTTGGCGCAGGTGATTCAGATTACTGGCCAACGCCGGACAACACAGCTTAGGGCGATGGGTGTGGAGGAGCTAAAAACGCAAAGGCCCCGCACATTCGCGAGGCCTTGCAATAGGTCTAATGGTCTTTCCCTCTGGTAGATGAGTAGGCCAAGAAACATGGCCTCCCCCTCTATCTTTTCTTACAACAGATCGTAAGTGATGTAGGCATTACCGTTATTATTCGTGGAAATCCACAACCCGTAACCGGCAGGAAGAGTAATCGGGTATGGCAGCGTCAACGCGGCTGGACCGGTAGCAGCCAGAATTGGTTTTGAAATGTCGCCCACGCCAGTTGGGGCGACATTACCCGTTGTCACAATACCGCTACTGTTAGCCGAAAAAGCACCTGTACGGATTATTACACCATTGACATTAGCAGCAGGGCTAATGAGCTGAGCCGTACCGAAGATCGAGGCGTTTTTGAATAACGCACCGAGTTTTACTGATTCCATTTTTTCACCTATTGAGTCGAATGTTATGTCGCGAAGGACACGGTTTTCATGTCGCTCAACGGCGATGAGTTCGAAGCTCCAGGCTTTCAATGAGCTGGCCGCTACTACCTGATAGGACTGAATACCGAATTTTTACTTGGTAATGAGCAGATCGATAGTGCTTGTGTCACAGGTGTAGTTGGCTTTCTTGTCGAGCACCAAGTAAATGGCTGACGACTTGGTGACAGGCACTTTGCTGGCCGAGAACACTGCGCCGTTACCTCTGACCAAGTTACCCGACTGAAGAACCGTGTCCCCCAGATTCAAGGACCAGGCCACACCATCACCACAGCTAGCGTGGATGCTGTTGACCCGACCAAGAATATTGATCTCGCCTACCACGGGGCTCGTCCAGCGGATGATCGTCTGGCTGTTCTGACCTGGGTGAAACGCCACGTCGCCGGCTGCAATGGTAAAGCTGCCGTTCGCAGTGTAGGTGTAAGGTTTCAAGTGGACGGAGACATGAGCCCCAGACACTTGATCCATCCAGCACGTAGCGGGGAGGTTATTGCACGAGTCGGCTTTGAAGTATGGCAATGGGATGTAGTTTTCGGCTTTGTTCACTCCGGAAGAATTCTGCATAAACGTCCAAGGAGAGCCTTGTGGAGCAGTCTCCTTAGCCAGAATTACATCCCTTGCCAGATTCCATGACAGGGCAGTGTCTGCCGAGGCATTCATGCTGACAGCAAAAAGCGCTAACAGGCCAAACAGCGAGACGCTGATAATTTTATTCATCGGTTCACCTATAGAGTCGAATGATTAATCGCGGAGGATTCCGCTTTCATGTCGCTCAAAGGCGATGACTCGAGGCTCACGGCCCTCACTCGGAACATGTAGGGCAAAGCCAGCGCCTGGCTGGCCTTCAGTCCGTGGACGTCCGAAGAGTGAAGCACACTATCTCAACAAAATACTGTACATGCAACCAGTATTGTGTCGATCGTGTCTATCCCCCTTTCGAGCCTGCTCCGCCCAACCAGACGCCGGCGCCAGAACCGAGGGAGGCCCCATCTTTAGGCCTATTTCGGGCACAAAAATCTATGGCACTCCCCTTTTTTGCAATACTGATTAACGGGTGAAGTGGTTGGCTTACTTCAATCTATTCGGCGTTTTTTAGGGCATGCCGCGCGCCACGATGAGAGTCGCGTTTGATGATCCTGAACTACCGGCTGGCGCCCATTTGCACCGCCAACTCTTTGTCCAGTACCTTGATCTGTTCATCTTTTGGAATCGTTATGCCCTTTATTCGGCGAGAGGCGATCAGCAAATACATACCAATCTCAACACTGTATAAAAATCCAGAGTCATGCAGATGACTGGGGATTTTTCAGGATGATGCTGACAGGAGGCTACCCGTACGCCATCAGTGGCGTGTGCCAATATGTTTTCCTTTATATTTTCTCTCAATAGCTACAGAATCTGCGCCCTCAGAAACACCAATCAAATCTGTTTAAGGTGGGGAAAAGGATGGCCAATAAATTTCACGTAACTTTCGATATAGACTGGGCCCCTGACTCTTCTATCGAACTTTGCCTTGAAATTCTTAAATCAAAAAACGTTAAGGCAACGTTTTTTACAACTCACGAGACAGATTTAAATTCTGAAATTGAAAGACAAGGGCACAATTTGGGAATTCACCCAAACTTTCTGCCTGGAAGCTCTCAAGGTGCCAACACTCATGAAATCATAACTACCTGCCTAAAATATGCACCCAACGCAACAACCATGAGAACACATGCACTTGTTCAGTCTTCTCCAATGCTTTACCAAATATTCAAAGAGTTCCCTCAACTTAAGCTTGACGCCTCAATCCTAATGCACAAAGCAAAACATGTTGAACGTTTCAACTGGAACTTTGACGGTGTCAGCTTTGACAGAATAAATTACAACTGGGAAGACGATGCAGAATTTAGCAATCCAAATTTTGACTGGTCAAAAGAGTTCTTCCCAGGAAAAATATCCATCTATGACTTCCACCCAATACATATACATCTAAACTCCTGCAGCAACGATCATTACAGAAATTTGAAATCGTCATTAAATGGCATATCTCTGATGAAGGTAGAACGAAAAAATCTTGACTCGTTCATGAATACAGGCCATGGATCTAGAACCTTCCTTCAGTCCATCGTGAGTTCTGATGCAGAAAGCATTTCACTGGAGAGCATAAAGTGATTGGATTTGACACAAATAAAAACAGATCAGTAAACTCTGAGCTTTATAACGAACTCAAAAGCAAATTCAGCTTTAAAGAGTTCGGCCTTGTGTCTTCCAAATCAAAACAAGTAGTCACATTTATCGACTCTATAAAATTCGCCAGAGATCTGATCAGCAACAGCAACATATCAGTAGTAATTACCACCGATGAAATATCATCACTCTTAACACCCCAAAGACCAGACCTCACCATATACATATCCTCCTCGCCAAGATATGACTTTTATAGTGCATACAACGCACATGCAACAATAAAAAACTCATCAATGGCAGAGAGCAACATAAGCCCAACATCATACATACACAGTAGTTCTTTTGTATCCCCAACAGGGGTAACAATAGAAGATGGGGTCACCATAGAACCAATGGTAACCATTCTACCCGGCACGACAATAAAAAAAGGGGCCTTGATTAGATCGGGCACAACAATAGGCGCTGAAGGGTTTGAGCACAAAAGAACAGAATCAGGCATTCTTTCTGTCGTGCATGATGGAAGAGTGATAATTGGTGAGGACGTTGAGATAGGAGCTAACAACACTATAGCCAGGGGGCTTCTTGGGGTAGACACCGTTATTGGCAGTCAGACTAAGACTGACTGCCTTGTGCATATAGCTCACTCTTCAACTATTGGTGAACGCTGCCTAATTGCGGC
Organism: Pseudomonas sp. JDS08PS003; assembly: GCF_045013505.1. Classification (NCBI taxonomy): domain Bacteria; kingdom Pseudomonadati; phylum Pseudomonadota; class Gammaproteobacteria; order Pseudomonadales; family Pseudomonadaceae; genus Pseudomonas; species Pseudomonas sp. JDS08PS003. Next base: position 2,499,794 of record NZ_CP120724.1, on the reverse strand, counting down.
ATCTGCAATGATTGCTGGCAGCGTCAAGGTGGGGTCAGATGTATGGATAGGTCCGAATGCCACCATTTCATCGGGGATATCGATTGGACGAAATGCTTGTGTAACGCTGGGGTCGGTCGTCACGCGAGATGTTCCGGACCATGAGAGAGTCACTGGAAATTTTGCCATCGAGCACAAGCTCTTCTTGAAACAAATGGCCAAATCGACCAGAACGCAAAAATAAAAGGAAGCTCACAGGGTTGTAATGTAAACCTTGTGAGCTTCTTGGCCATTCGTTAAACGGGCCAATACCATCATAGACCTGCTCGCACGTCACTCCCCCCGCACCGCGTTGATCAGCAGTTACTGCCAGGTATTGAGCTCTTTGATCAGCGCGCTGAGCACGTTGGCAAGCACCGGGGCTATGCGGGAAGCTGCCGCGATTGCGGCGGCAGTGCAGGAGTTTTTACACCGCCCTGTCGATTGATCGTTGCTAGGTCTGCTCCTTCTCGCGCTCCGCAGCTTCAGCCAGGCCCCAGGACTGTTGGCCGCCTGCGTCGCGAGACTCCTTCGGGACTGCAACTCTTCATCCGTCACTGACATCCCGTAGTGATATGCGCCGTCCAGCGTGCCAAATGCCACTACCAGAAACAGCAGTACGCTCAGGATAATTCCACCGACCTTCACCACCCACACACTCATGCCAGCAGAAGAACAGCAATAAGCGCCTGATGATTCTGAACAAGGTAGCGATGCACGGCCTGCACCGTACCCAGTGTTCCCATATGGGCAAGCAGATCAATTGGGGCATAGACATTTTCCAGCCTCAAAGTGAGGCACTTTCGAAGGCCTCAGGACTGACGCCGCCCAGGTAACCGTGAAGACGCGTTCGGTTGTAAAACGCTTCAATGTAATCGAATACGTCGGCACGGGCCATGTCACGGGTTTTGTAGATCCTCTTGCGAATGCGTTCTTTTTTCAGGCTGCTGAAAAAGACTCCGCCACGGCATTGTCCCTGCAGTTTCCTCGGCGGCTCATACTCGGCTCTAGTTGGTTGGCCAAACAAAAACGTTTCCAATCATCACTGCCATATTGGTTACCCTGATCCGAATGCACGATGACTCTGGTTTTGGGTTTACGGCGCCATACCGCCATGAGTAATGCCTCCAATGCCAGCTCCTTGCCCAGCGTTGGCTTCATTGACCAGCCGACCACTTTGCAAGCATACAGATCCAGTACGACGGCCAGATATAACCAGCCCTGCCACGTCCGGATGTACGTGATATCGGTCACCCAAGCCTTATGAGGGGCATCGACAGTGAACGCCCGGTTGAGTCGATTGGAATACCGAAGTCGGACAGATCGGTTAGCTCAAGCAGTGAGAAGGGAGGCACAGGCCTGTTCATTCGCTCACCTTCGCGATTCCTGCATGACCTCAATGTGGCTCTTGAATGCAACCAATGCCGAGACGATCTGCTTACTGATCTCTGGGCTCTCTGCGATGTCCGCCTCATCCATTCCTTTAGCGAGCAGATTCACCGTTATCGACGCAGGCTCGACAACTATTGCGGACATGGTGTTCAGCACCAACCGAAGCGCCGCTTGGGCATGACTCGCACGAGGTGAAGCGTTAAACAGTGCAACCGGCTTACCAGGAAACTCATGGCTGGCCACAAGCCAATCCAAGGCGTTCTTGAAAGAACCAGGTATTCCACGAGCATACTCAGGGCACGAAATAAGGATGCCATCTACCTTACCCACCAAAGCCCGTAACTCTGCGACGACCTGCGGCGGATCATCAGCCAGGTCCGGATCGAAGTGCGGTAATTGACCGACCGCCAGATACTGCTTGATCGACACCCCCTCAGGGCTCAGCACCTCAGCCGCACGTAGCAGTGCGGAGTTAGAAGATGCTGCGCGAATGCTTCCGGACACCGCTAACAATTGGACCATTTGTAAACATTCCATTCCCTAGTGAGATAGCACAGTGTCGCATACGTGAATCAGGACGATCTCAGACATGACTGGAGCCCTGTCCGGGAGGCTCGTTCGATCACCTCCCAGTCGGGCTGCTTGGCACTCATGTTGATTCCTTACTGGTCGCGAGAGGTGCGGATTATCCGAACCTGCCCGCCTGGTTGTGGATGCTTCCGCTATCGGCAAGGATCTCGGCCTGGAGCAATTCCCATACCTCGGGCGCTGGTGTCAGGCGGATGTCGTAGTCAGAGAGTTCGGACAACTCAAGCAGAGATACTGGAGGGCTAGGTCTGTCCACTGATCACCTGAAACTTGAAATAGTGGCGGGATGCCGGTGTTGGTAAGAGTCAAGTTAAATGAGGTGCAGCGCATGTCGGAAGCTATTAAAAACATAGGGAAATTCGTTTCGCACACTTACCGAGCGTAAAATAAGGAAATCCAGAGAGCGATGGCGGTATCAACGCCGCAACCCTTGAGTACGGGTACGTGACAGACGCCTGCCAATCAATACAACGAAGACGCCGATGAACGCAGTGATTGATAACCGTAACAAGCTGATCATCACCTTGACGGTGATGATTTTTGGATTGAGCTACGGTTTGAGTGCGCCCTTGATTGCGATCAAGTTGACGACCGCAGGCTTCAGCGAAGTTTACGTTGGCATCAATGCCGCCATGCATGCGGTAGGTGTGTTTGCCATCGCGCCATTTCTACCGATGCTGTGTCGCCGTTTCAGTCCCAGACAGTTGTTGGCCATTTCGCTGGGCGCGCTGGTGGTGTTGTTGGCTGCATTCCCCTTCGTACCCATCGAAACCTGGTTTGTATTGCGCCTGGGCCTCGGGCTGTTCAGCGAAATCATTATGGTGGTGTCAGAAACCTGGCTGAACCACACGACGGTCGAGCAGGCCCGGGCAAAAACGATGGCGATGTATGTGGCCAGCCTGTCTTTGGGATTTGCCCTGGGGCCGTTCATTCTGTCCTGGTTGGGCAATGCGTCGTCGACAGCATTCTTTGTCGGCAGTTTGATTACAATTCTCGCCGGCCTCTCGCTGCTCGGGATCAAAGCCGATGGCCGCCCGATTGCGCACGAAAAGGGCCGCCCGCTCTCACTGTATCTGCATATCGCAACGCTTGCGCTGGTAGCGGCCGCGCTGAACGGTGCACTGGAAAGCGCCGGAATGAACATGCTGGTGATTTACGCCATCAACGTGGGCTGGCCGGTGCAGCAGGCCACCTGGTTGCTGTCGATGCTGCTGTTTGGCGCAATCGCTCTACAGTTGCCGATTGGCTGGCTCGCCGACCGCATGGACCGCCGTCGCCTGATCATTGTGTTGTCGGCACTTTCAGCGGTTGGCGCGCTGATCTGGCCCTTGGCACTCACTGAGCGCTGGCTTTCGTATGGGTTGTTGTTTGTCTGGGGCGGTGTATTTGTCGGGATTTATACGGTGGTGGTGACTCAGGTCGGTGAGCGTTTCAGCGGCACCGAACTGGTCGGGGTATACAGCGCACTGTCGGTTGCATGGGGTATCGGCGCGCTGTTGGGCCCGGTATTAGCTGGGGTCTCCATGCAGTTGGGTCTGCACGGTTTGCCCCTGCTCACCGCCGCTTTGTGTGCTCTGTTCACTCTGTTTGCCGTCATGCACACACAGCACACACCCACGCCACCTCAGGCTTGAACCCTCAGCGTCATGGTGCCGTTGCCAGGCAATAAGCCATGACGTAATCCACATCCACATTTTTGAATCGGAAAAACCCCAGTGATACTACCGAGGGCTCTACTACAGACCGCCAGCTTACTAATGTGGGCGCTGGCCTATTACGTGACGGGCATCATTTCACTCGAGTTCGATGACCCTGCCACCCAGGTGGCCGTGGTGTGGTTCCCGGCGGGCGTGGCCGTCTCGGCGTTCCTCATCTCGCAACGCTCCCGTTGGCCACTGCTGTTTGCGGTACTGCTGACCACGCGAATTTTTCTGGACTTCCAGTGGCGACACGATTGGGTCTCCACGCTGGTGCATTCCTGCCTGGCCTTGATTACAGCCATTTGCATTGCCTGGCTGGTGCGCCGTTTTGCCCGGCGCAACGACTATTTACATGCCATTGTGCTTTGGATAGTCGTCACCGTGGTTCTGTGCGCGGTGGAAGCGGCATTGACCGAAACCTGGGTGTCGTTCACACGCGATATGCCACTGCAACATCTGCTGTGGGTGACCTGGATCGCCAACATTACCGGGGTGATCTTCACCACGATTGCGATCATGAGCCTGCTCCATGATGATCTGAATGTATGTCGCAGCGGGTGGCTGGCCAGACTCACGGGAGTGACCGCGTTTGTCCTGATGTGCCTAAGTACCTGGTTTATCTTCGGCGTCAATTCTCCCTGGTTGAAGTCCGGCGCTACCGACTCGGCCGGCTCCGCGATGAACTTTGCGCTGGCGTGCATTCCAATCATCTTCTGCGTGGTTGTTTCGGTCACCTGGGCCGGGCGTGGCGCGACTCTGGCGTTGCTGACCCTGGCAACGCTGGTGATTCATCACACCGACAACGGCCAAGGGCCGTTTTTCCTCCAGGGGCTTAACCCGGGAGAACCGCTGCTGTTGGCCCAGTGCTATTTGTGCGCGACCGCCTTGTTGATCATTTTTCTGCGGGTGCTGGCCAAGTCAGCGCGCCGTTACGACCTCGACACCGGCCGGGAGACGGGTGAAGGGGTGATGTACCGGTTGCACCCCGAGTCAGGCGAGATTTACTGGGACGATAACCTTCGTGAAGTACTGGGCATCGACGCGCCGGTATTGTCCACCTTCAATGACGTGCTTGAACGCGTACACCCCAAGGACCAGGAAAAGCTGCGGCGCCATTGGTCGACTCAACAGCGCAGGCAGGGCGGCGCCTCGCTGACGTTCCGCATCACTGCGCAGGGATCGGATACCCGGGTAATCTGCGACAACACCCCAGGCCTGATGGCGGACTCGACCGGCGAAGTGATCGTGGGCAACTGGCAAATCAGTCACTACAAGTAATGATGCGCGACCTCGATTGGTAACGTTGGCAACAAGGAAACATCTCATGATTCAAATCGCATTGATGTTATTCGGCGCAGAGTTCGTCCGCTCCAAAGCCAAAGTGATTGGCTGCATCGGTTTGCTGTGGGGCTTGATTGGCGTGGGTGTGCTGATCGACGGCATGGACGGGGTGTTGTATTTCCCGATGAAGGCGTTCGGCATCCTGCTGTTGCTGGAAAGCCTGGTCACGCTGAGTGTCGCCTCGAGCGGAATCGGTGCGCAAAAGGCCGTGCTGTTTTTCAAGGGCGGCGTGTGTTTCTTCGTGTCCCTGTTGATTCTGGCCAACAAGACTTACAGCAACCTGTTACTGGCGATTATTTTCGGCTTCTCCTATTTCATCTTCGGTTTGCTGGTCATCACGTCCGCGTTTGTCGTCCGGTACCCTCATTGGCGCCTGTCAGTCGTCACTGGCACTGCCAAGGTGATCTTCGCCCTGTTGCTGTTCACGCCCTATCCCGTCGGTTACCAGTCAACCGTCTCGTTTTTCATCGGGTCATTGATGATCGTCAGCGCTATCAGTACCCTGCGCGTGGCCAGGCGCGCCAGCTTACTGGTGCGTGGGACGTCCTCCTTTGAGTTGCTGACGCCTACTGCGCCTGCGCTCAACGTCACAAAAAAGTCGGCAGTCAAACCGCAACTTGCTCAGGTGTCTATCAGCCCGCCAACTCATGAACCGTTGGTGGTGCATATCTGGACGCCGGAAGGCACGGCGGAAAATACGCCGGTGCCGCGACCGGTCATCAATCGTTATATCGCCGCAGTGGACAGCCAGGGGGTTATTTCCACCGGGCACGCAGCCCTGGAGTTGCAACCCTCGATCTATATCAGCCTGTACCCCGCCGCGGATATCGACCGCTCGCCCTCGGAGTTTTTCCGCATACTCAAAGCGACCAAGGACAATGATGTGCCGGGTACTTTCCAGCCTGACTATGAGAAAGAGGCGGCAGATTGGTGCGAATCGGACCGTAAGATAGTGTTCCATTACTACAACAGCGGTGCCCTTGAGCATTTCTGGATGAACTACAGCCTCGATAACCGCTACAACCTGACCTACCGCAACTGTTCAAGCTCAGTCGCTTATGCGCTTGAGGCGTCCCTCGACGGCGTGCTTGCGTTTCGCAGCGAGCGCTGGCGAGGCTGTTTGCGGACCCTGTTCATGCCTGAACTCTGGATTGCGGCGCAGGTACGCCGACGTGCGCTGACCATGGCCTGGACCCCAGGCCTGGTGATGGATTACGCCAGGGCGCTGCGGGCCATCGTGCACCCGGTTCCGCAGTCCTGGTTTCAGCGCATGCCCTGGAAAGCGCGTCACGTTGATAGCATTTAGACGGCCCGGATTCACCTTAAGCGATTCTGACGTCGCAGCCCCCTAAAGCTCATTCAAGTCACCATGATCGCGGTTTGCGAGTGGGCTTGCCCATGCAGCACCACGACGATAACCCCCTGAGGGAGACCGGTAGTCTTGGCGGCGCCTATTGCCTTGGCAATGGCGCCATCCAAATTATTCAAGGCTTTGTTGATGTCCTGGCGCATCGGTAGCGCGTGGCGCAGGCGGGTTACATTGCTCACGTGTTGTGCCCTTCCAGTGGCTGAGCAAAAGTAAACTTCACGCCCTCCTGTGGGTAGTGGCAGGAGAAGGCGGCGTTTTGAAGAATCACGCCCTCACCCAGCACCTCTGCGGGAGCATCGCCGTACTTGGCAATGAACGCAGCCTTCAGATCATCTACCGACAAGGTGAGCGTGATGTCATTGAGTTGGATCAGCGTCTTCTTGATACTCATAACAACCTCATTGCACACCACGACTTGGCGCATTCGAAAACGTGGCGCGGGCTACTTCCTCCGTCGCTCAATGCCGCCCGGCGCCTTGTCACTGCGCAGGCGGTGCTCGCAGTTCAATGTCCGACACAGCCAGACCTTCACCCGCTGCCAATACGTGACCATGAAGACCTGCCGAACGCACCAACCCATCCCGCGGTAAACCAGGTATCAAGCCTCTCGAAGAGGCGATACAGAAACTCCATGCGCTCGACTCCTTGGGCATGATCAAAGAAAGGGCCAGTGTTGGCTCAGGCATAGTCAAAAACGAAAAAGCCTCAGCGTATGCCGAGGCTCTTCGATTCAGCGCATCCGCTAACTAGCTCATTTGGTTCCGTGCACAAATGGCTACTTAGGGCTGCATGTCGTAGGTCATCATAATCGACGCCCTGTCGTTTTCTGGCGACCAGTACACACCTTGGCCAGCCGGCACAAACACCTCATACGGAATAGTCGACCACGCTTCGAGCTTACCCACATAGAACGCGTGATACTGGAGGTACCCACTGGGCTTGGTGGGCTTTACCGTACCTGTGAAGAGGGTTCCGCCATTCACGGAGCAAGTTCGAATAGTTACCCCTGCGGTGTTTTGTGAGGCATCAACAACAGTGACATAGGCTTCTATATAGCCTTTCGATTGATAGAATTTTTCACCGATCTTAACTGGTTGCATGTGTGGATTTCCTTGAGTTTTCAGTGATCACGGCCGATGCCGCATATAGCCGCTCTTGGCGATTACTCGAAGCTCAAGGCCTTCACACGAGTCGAGGAAGGTATGCACCAACGACACGCTGGTTTTCGCTTCTTATACACCCGAGGAGTGGAATGACTATCCCAGCAAAAAACTGTATATACAACCAGTATTTTGTACCCTATTTGCCCCCCTTCTGACTCCATCCAGAAAGATGGTTATGCCTCCCCAGCAGGATCCATCTTCGCCTCAGGAGGCATGACATCGTCTCGCCTTACCTGATCCATCGCCGACCAGACCGCAAGAAGCAGAAACAGTCGCAAACGAAGGACCACTGGACGCAGGTCGAGGAACGGTATTTGACGCAGGCCTTCAAAGAGGCTCGGGAGGCGGCGGGTTGTTACAAGGGGTGGAAAGAGGAGGAAATGCCGGGCTTCCACGAAGTGCGGGCGCTGTCGCTGCACCTGTATCAGAAAGCCGGAAAGGACGGTCAGAAGATCGCCGGCCACGCCAGCGAGGCCATGACCAAAAACTACCAGAAAGACCACGCAGAAATTGTCTGGTCAGAAGCAGTTCCAGACCTAAATATCAGCGAAATTATCGGTTAGTTTTGCGCGGGTTTTGCGCAGACACAAAAAAGCCGATCTAGATGATCGGCTTAAGTGTCTGATTTTCATCAGAAAATATGGTCGGGACGGAGTGATTCGAACACTCGACCCCTAGCACCCCATGCTGGCAGAAACCATAAAATGCTTTAAACATCAGCACATTACGTAGGCGCCCACTGCAATCGACGCCTAACGATGTTCAACATGGTTTCACCTATCCCCGCAAAAGTCCCTACAGGCTTTCGCCTAGAAAGTCCCTCGCCCCCGGCGTTCTGCCGAACCAGCACCACCACCTCCCCCCTACAGTTTGTCGGCGCAAATCGCGCCCCGTTCAAGCCTCGATTACTGTATGTACATACAGCACTGGATTCGAGGTAGTACCGTGCACACCGAAGACGACACGGCCGATTGGCTGGGCATCCCTACGCCCCTGGAAACTGCACGCCAGCACGCCTTGCTGCTGGAAAATGAAGTCGCCGAGCTGAACCTTCAGCTGCGCGCAGCCCGGGAAAACATCTACAAGCTGGTCAACATGCAGGCCCAGACCGAGAGGGACCGCGACGAGGCCCTCGCCCGTCTGCGGGAAAAGGCCGGAGAAGCTGCACTGTTGCGAAAGCAGGTCAGCGAGCTGGAACTGAGTGTTCGCAGCAAGGACCGGGCGAACGAGGATCTTCGGCGGCAGATACCCGCTGGCGCCCACGGAAAGCTACGCTGAGAGCAAGCGAGGACACAGCCATGTGCGGACGACTATCTCAGTATCGCGGTATCCACGACTTCGTCGCAGCCCTGAGCATGCCGGGGGCTCTGATCAATAACGTCGGTGACCAGCCCCTGGGGCGCTACAACGCAGCACCGACAATGCAACTCGCCCTCTTCCATATTGCCGGCGAAACGTTGCATGCCGACGCAGTACGCTGGGGATGGCGGCCGCACTGGGCAACCGACCGCGCTGCGCCGATCAATGCCAGGGTCGAGAAAGTGGCCCATGGGCCTTTCTTCCGCCAGATCTGGCCACACCGTGCCATATGCCCAATAGACAACTGGTTTGAATGGGTGGACGAAGGCGGGCCGAAGAAGCAGCCCTACCTGATCCGGCGCCGCGACGGCTCTCCCATCCTCTGCGCCTCGATCGGACAGCTTCCGACCCCGGACCAGGGCGAGCACGACGGCTTTGTGATCATCACCGCCGACGCACAGGGCGGCATGGTCGATATCCACGACCGCCGGCCGGTGGTCCTGGCCCCAGACCTGGCCCGGGAGTGGCTAGACCCGGCCACGCCGAAGGAGCGCGCCGAGCAGATTGCCTTGCACCAGGGCGAGCCCGCCGAGGCCTTCGAGTGGTTCAAAGTTAGCGCCGCCGTCGGCAATGTCAGGAATCACGGAGCAGAACTGATAGAGTCCATCACCAAGTCTGCCGGGGGCGATGCGGTGAACAACGGCTGATCACTGGCAAGCCCCCACTCCAAGCCCGGCCCAGCGCCGGACCTCTTGTGTCAGCCCTGCCTTATCCCTGCTATGGTGACGCCCCTCAACCAGACGGCAGGAAGCGGTCACGAATGGATTCAATGAAAGCACTGGGCGTGATTTTACTCGCCGTGGCCAGCACTCCAGTTGTGGCGCACGAGAACAATGATCCAGTCGAAAAAGCGATGTTCATCACTACGATTTCTCCCCTCCTGATTGTTAGCGGAACCACTGCACTCACGGTCTATGGCCCTGCGAGTATGAAATCAGCCAAGGCGGATGCGCTGGCGTTCATCGGCTCAAATGGCGAGATCCGCGGAGCTCAATTTGAGCAAGCAGCTCGGTACTACCACTCGGCCTATGACCGGCCGTATATGACCGATGAACAGTTGGCACTGGCAATCGCAACATCATTTTGAGGGCCACCCTCCTTACTTCATCCACCAAGGCTGTTATAGGCCTGCTCGCACGTCACACCCCTGCTCCGACTCGGAACTTGCCACAGAGCCGCGCTGCCCCGCCTAAAGCCACGGCACCACCTGGGCTGCCACACGCATGAGTCTGCCGCTAGGCATCGTTTCTTAGGCGAGCCCACTTGCTTAGACGAAAGATTGTTCTACAATTATTGAGCCGGGCCAGAGTCCCCCCTTACCGGCTTTAGCCCGCCTAGGCGGGCTCTTTCATTTTCCAGCCTGCGCTTGCTCTTGCTCAATTGCCGCAACCAACCAATCTCCGGCTTGTTGAATCTGACCATGCCATTCATTGCGGTCAACGAGCCCAAGGCGCAACATTTCGTTAGCGGCGCAAATCAAATCACAGTAGCGCTCATCGAGACACATCTCGGAGCTGATCTGCTCAACAAGCAGATTTTGCCAATCCGACAAAGTCATATTTTTCATGAGCTCTACCTCATCGAATACTGATCACCGCTTTTAGGTATAGCAATTTTTCCCGTACACGATGATCTCGCCTTAACCAATTTTATAGGCGTCAAATCACCTCCTTAATCCCTCATAAGCCTGCTCACAAGTCACTCCCCTGCTCCGGTTTTGATCAGCATCTGCTGCCAGCTGGCCCGCTCGGTCGTCAGCTCGCTTGAACAACTCGGCAAGCACCAAGGCTGTGCGGGTTGCTGCCTGGCTTGCGGCGGCAGTGCAGGAATTGCTGCTGGCCGAACGTTTGAGGCGCTCGGTGAGATCGTCGACTGTCCGCTGCAGGCTCCCAGCAGCAGCGCGAGCAGTAACAGCGTCAGCGACTGCACTATCGATTTTCCGTTGTCCATCCTGTACCGCCTTGTTGATTGAGTTCTGCCGATCCTGTTCTTTGTCGCGCTCTGCGCGCTCATCGATGGCCCAAGCCTGCTTATCGCCGGCGTCACGCGCATTCCAGCGCGCCTGCCACTCTGCGCTCTCGATCGACCGTCCGTGCTGATAGATCCCCCAGTAAGAGGCAAGTACCAGCACCAGCAGGCCGCCACGTAACAGCCAGGCGCTCACGCCAGCACCTTCAAAGCCAGCTCGTAGAGTGCTTTCCGTTCCACGGCACCATTTGGCACCCGGCCTGGCTGTCCGGTGTTGATGACACTGCCGATGTCCTGGATGCGGCCGGCGTCGGCCAGTTCATTCAGGCCATGAGCGGCCCACCACCAGGCGGCGGAATGAGCGGCTTGCTCTGGCTGCTCCAGAAGCTCGGGCTGCGTCTCCAGGGGCAGCCCCAGGCCGTCGGCGGCGGCGCGGTAGTTCGAGCGGCCAGTGAGCTGGATCAGGCCGCGACCACGGAAGCGCCAGCCGTCACCGGAGGGCTCCGGACCATTGCCCATGCGACCGCCATAGACCGCATTGGCAAGCTTCTCGGGCTTGCCGCCCAGCTCGTCCGATCGCGACACCAGGGATCGCCAACGGCTGCCGGCGGCGGAAGCCTGGCCGATCTGTCGGATTCGGTCGGCGCGATAGTTCAAGTTCTCCACCAGGCAGCGCAGCTGGCCAGACTCATGGCCGACCTGGGCCAGGAAGGCAGCTTGGCGCACGCGGCTGTCGATCTTCCAGCGGGCCATGGCGCGGTTGAGCGCAGGAACAAAAATGCCCGCGACTGGGCGGGCGTTCGGGAGAACCTGCAGCAAATGCTGCTCGGTGATCGGCATTGTATTTTCTCCAGGCAATAAAAAGCCCGCTCAGGGCGGGCGCATTCGGACGCTTCAGTTACAGCGGTGGATTGAAGGGGTATGGATATTCAGCAGTGTCTATGTACGAGCAAGAAGGCATGCGATCTGAAAGCAGCGACATAAACCCCTTGGGGGTCGTGCTGTGAACGCCGTCGTACGTAGTTTCCGGCGAGTTCCACATGCAGTGCACAATTGACCCTGGCTGCCCATAGCAGCCCTCATGAACAGCGCCTCTGAAGACAGTATCGCTGCCGAGCTGGCCCACAAAGCTGCAGCCGCGGTCCCATGGGATATGCACGGCATATGTGACGCTTGGGTCGAGGTTAACCGTGTAGTACGCCCACAGTACGCCGCCAAGTGTCGACCCTGTTGGCTGCGGTATGAGCACCCCAACAGACCCGCCAGAGAACGGCGTTTGCATTCCACTGGGAAATGTAACCGGCCCCGGCGGAGTCGACGTGCCAATGACGTTCAGTGGTCGCTGCAGGCTGTTGAACGTGAAACCTCCGTCCTCCTTCCGCGTCTTGAGCGCCGGCCCGGTAAAGATTGGCCGCATGATGTCAAAGCAGTAAACCTTGATGCCGTCGACCTGGCCGGCAAAGTAGAACACCGTCTTGTTGCCCTCCTTGGACTGAAACGGCTTGTTGCTCGCCCCAGTGACGAATACAAGCGGGCTGATTGCGCCTTCAACTTCGAACTTGTAGATGTTGTCGTAGAAGACGCTCCACCCTCCGCCTGATTGAAGCCTTTGCCATCTACCGTGATAGGTGACGGGCCCGCTTTTTATCAGGCCGTAGATCGACTTCGACGTGTCATAGAGAACATTGCCGCTCTCGTCGCGGACTATGAGTGCGGTATTCATCAGTAGTACCCATAGAAAATTTCACAGTTCATCGCAAAGCCGCCCGGTATCACGTACGACCATTCGAGCCGGTTCTGCGTAATCGTGACGCCAGGCTTCTTGCCCGCTGTTCGCTGCGAGTCTTCCAGCGGCTGGACCACATAGAAGTAAGAGCGGCCAGCCGGCAGCGAAATAGCTATCGACCCGTTACTGCGATTTGTGATGACCGAGCCAGCCCCCTGGCTCAGCCTCTTCGTCATGTTGGTTGTGATGTTGCCGCTTGCATCACGCGTTATCAGCCCGACCGTCATGTTGCGTCCACGCTCAGATCGATGGCTTTAACGCCATTCGGATGGAACACATACAGCCCTTTGTTATTGATCATGAGTCTCGCGCCCCCAGGGGTATTGCCCATCATCTGGAACGTTCCATCGGGTAGGAATGCCCAGCCCGAAACGCCGGGCACGTAGTTGTTCGACTGCAAGTTGCTGCCGATCTTGAGCATGTCGATTGAGCCGTTCTTGATGAATGCGGTGTCGATGTAAGCGGCATTGTTCTGAACAACGAACGGGTAATAAATCTCCGCGGCGTTCGGGTCGACAATCGCGAACCGACTGGCCGCGATCAGCACCTGACTGGTGATGATCCCTTCATTGTTCTCTACACCGATCCCGATGCCGGCCAGGTACGGCTTGTTGTCGACGGTGAGCTGGGTTTTGATCGAGTACATGGCCGCGAGCTCGCTTTTCAGGGCCTCGACCTCAACCTGTGCACCACCGCCCGAGTCGATCTTTTCCAGCAGGTGCTGGCTCAACTGCGTCTCGGTGATCTGGTCGTTCAGGTACTCAAGGATTACACCGGCATCGGCGGAGGACTGCCCCATCACCGGCCCGTAGAACGCCCCCACATTGCCGATACGGTCCACCAGACGGGCCCAGAAGAAGAACCGTACGCCGGCGGCCAGGCCCATGATCGTCAGATCTGTCTGCGGATAGGCGTAGTCGCCGAACTTGGTCGCCGTGGCCACCTGATTGGTCTGGCTGTACCAGATTTCAGTTCGCTGCAGGTCCGCGGTGGTGACTCCGGCCGGAATACCCCAGGCCAACTTGATACCGAACACGATCGACTCGGCGGTGAAGGACGACGGCACCGGCGGCGGCGAGGTCTTGCCGTTCAGCACTGTCTCTACCGAGGTCGCGAACACTGAGCCGATGTCGAGCGAGTTGATGGCGCGCACCTTGGCCACATACCGCCCCGCATAGATCCCGCTCACATCGATGGACGTGGTGCCCGTGCGGCCGGCAAAGATCCAATCGCCGTCGTTCTTGCGCCAGTAGACCTCGTAGGCAATCGCCGCCTCGGGCTTCTCCCACTCAATCGTCATGACGCTGACCGCGCTGCCCTGGTCAACGAAGTGGTCATTGCTCACCGTCACGTTCGCCGGCGGCCGCTGGACGCTCGGCGGGATCACCGTCACCGGCGGCCGCTCGATGCGCGTGCCGTTGTCGATTGCGCGGTATTTACTGGCGTTGTGGCGTACCGCGCTGATCGTGAACTTGATCTCTGAGTCGGAAAAGTCCTCAGCAACCGACATCACGCGAAACAGTTGGGTGGCCAGGGTTGTCGAGTCAACCGCCCACATCGAATGCTGAGGCGGCAGATCGTCCAGATTCTGGGCCAGCACCACCTGCTGGACGTCGGACGGAAAACCGGTGGTGTCGAATGTGATTCGGCCGTTGTCCCAAGTGATCCCGTTCTGGTCCCAGGTCAGCGGATACCCGACCGACTTGATCTTGCGTGATACCGCCGTGCCCGTGGGCATGATCACGGTGATGGTGTCGCCGGGGTATGCCTTCACGTCGGCATCGAGGATCAGCGTGTCGAGTGTAGAAGAGCGCAGGCGCCCGCCAATGCGCCGCCCTGCCCGATCGTTGTCCGCGATGCGGATGATCTGCCCGGGGCGCGCCAGGGTGCCGTCCAGGCCCACGGAGAAGCCCACGCTTTCGGTTTCCAGGCGGTTGGTCAGCAGCGCCCACTTACCAATGCGCTGGGCCTGAGCCTGGGAGGTACAGCCGGTGGCTGTGATCTCGGTTTGCTGGATGCCGTAGCGGGTGATCCCGGCCTGGTCGTCGACGTACTCGACTTTCTGCCGGTAGAAGTCGGCCGGGTCGTTCCAGCTCACCAGGGCCACGGTGTAGCGGGTCTTCTTGGCTGAGCCGAAGTAACCGAACTTGCCGTCGATCACGTTGGCGTTCGAGTAGGTGTAAACCGGGTCTTCCGGGATATCGGCAATGGCCATCACCGAGCCGGCGGCCCAGTAGGACATGCCCCGAAAGGTCGTGGCCAGGTCCTGAAGCACGTCCAGCGCGTTCGATCGGGTCTGCAGGAACAGATTGCAGGTAAACCGCGGCTCCATACCGCCCTTCCCGTCCGGCACAGGCTGGTCGCAATACTGACCAATGCGGTACAGCTCCCAGCGGTCGACCTGACCCTCATTCAGCAGATGGCCCAGGCCATAGCGGAAGTGCAGCAGCAGGTCGTAGAAGATCCAGGCCGGGTTATCTGTCCAAGCGGACTTGAACGAGCCATCCCAGACGCTGGAGTACAACCGACTTTCCGGGTCGTAGTTGCTCGGCACGCGGATGATGCGGCCACGCAGGTCGAAGGACCGGGTCGGGATCGACTGGAACTGCGAGGCGTCGAACTGCAGGCCGACGACAGCGGAACCCGGATAGCGCAGCTTCGCGTCGATGACCTCGGTGATGGCGTCGATGTTGGTGGTGTCGGCGATCACGCTGCTGGTGCTGTTCGGCGTCAGGCGGGTGACGCGAATCTGCCAGTTGCTACTGGCCGGCGGCAGGTCAACCCGGTGGGATCGCTCGTACTTCATCGAGGTCTTGCCGCTGAACGCCGAGGCCAGCACCTGCACATAGGGCCCACCGTCAGTTGAAACCTCGATTTTGTACTGCACGGTGTAGCCATTGGTGTCGCCATTGCTGGTGTTGGTCTGGGCAAGTCGCGGGGTGGACAAGCGCACGCGCACGGCCGACAGCTGCAGGTTCTGCACAGCGCGAACCCAGGGCTGGCCATACTTCAGCTCAACCCCTACCGCGATTTCACTTTCGACCGCCGGAAAGCCTGGGATATGCAGCTGATCCTGGCTGCCAGTGCGGGCATCCAGGGTGACACCGCTGAAGTTCCGGGTGCCGTCGGCATTGGCCAGCGGAGTCTCTTCGAGATAGACCGAGCGCTCGCCAGCGACCAGGCCCTGGATCTCGCCCTCACTCACTAGGTCGAGAATCCGCGCATAGGCGGTGCTTTGCAGGCTATCGGGAGCCTCAACGGACGGCCGCGGCTTCGACTCGCCCCCTTTGCTGCCGGTAATGTGCTGGTTCATGACTTTCCTTCAGGCAAAAAAATACCCGCGCTCGGCGGGCCTGGTGGCGGGTTCGATTTACATCTGGTCTTCGGAATAGATCCCGGCGCTTATCACCGCACTGCCGACGATCATCCGGCCATAAAGCAGCGGGACAGGGTTGCCCTGGACGCTGGTGTTTACGGCTCCGTTGAAGCTGTAGCTGGGTCGGTTGTTGGGGGTGTCTTGGGTGCCCAGGCCTTTAGCTTGCGGGCTCAGCATCTGGATCACGCCGCCGGCAACCATGGCGACACCTGCTGCAAGGGTTGTTCCGCCAGTAAAATAGGATGCGGCTATCAACACTACTCCAACAATCGTTTGCAGCAGGCCGGCGCGCTTCGAACCAGTGATCACCGGCACAACCCGGATCACATCACGACCGGTTGGCTTCGCCAGGTCATCCTCAGAAAGGTTCTCTTTGCCGTTGAAGATCGCGTAGCGCAGCCCCTTGCTGGAGCTTTCGGCCATGTGTTTCTCGAATCCTGGGAACTGCTTGAAATACCCGATGATGTCGCGCCAGCCACCGCGGGTAATCATTCTATGCCGGCGGCCAAATAGCCGTGCCAAGGAACCGGAAAGCAGCACTGTCTGCATCTTTTCAGCTGATTGAGCCATTGCTCTTCCTCATTGTTTTGCGTGCCGCCAGTAGCTGACCGTAACTTCGCGCCAGTAGCCGCCGTAGGTGTCCCGCTTGCTGTCTCGGTTGTAGAGGTGGTGCAGGATCGACCCGGGCGCTGGGAAGTGCTGAGGCTCGGACTTCAGCACACCGTCGGCCAGGTATACCCCGGCGTGGTTCGGCACCTTCGACCGGATCTGCATCAGCACGATGTCGCCATGCTGCGGCACAATGACCTGCGTGAAGCCAGCCGCCGGCAGGTTCTCCAGGTACAGGTTTCCGCCCTTCTCCCACCATCCGTCCTCCCGTTCGTACTGGCCCAGATCGATGCCCATTTCGCGACAGTAGAAGTCGAGGATGATGCTCAGGCAGTCGTGCACGCCGTGGGCGAACTTGCGGCCAATCAGCGGGGCCTGGTAGCCCTCCGGCGCGAAGCTGCACAGCTCGCCGGGGCGCATGACGTCATCATCACCTTTCCTGACTTCAAGGATGTGCCAGGGAAGCCCGGAGGCCTCGCATGAGACGCGATCTGCTTCACTGGGTGCTGCCGGGTGGTCTGGGTGGCTATGCACGACCGCCAGCACCTGGCCGCGGTCCTCGGCAGCGACGAAGTCCGCGGGCGCGAGGCGGAAATGCTCGCTGGGTGTCGAGGCCGTGTTGCGGCAAGGCACATAGACCTCCTTGCGCCCCTCGCGAATCACCAGGCCGCAGCACTCACGTGGATACTCGGCAAGTGCATGCCGCTCGATGGCGGCGCGGGTGGACTTGTTCATAATCAGCTCCGAAGCAGGCCGGCGGCCGGGAATGAGCCGTAAGGCAGAGGGTTGTTCTCACCAAAGCGCAGTTTGCAGCTGCTCAGGCGGCCG
This sequence comes from Pseudomonas sp. JDS08PS003, assembly GCF_045013505.1. NCBI lineage: Bacteria > Pseudomonadati > Pseudomonadota > Gammaproteobacteria > Pseudomonadales > Pseudomonadaceae > Pseudomonas > Pseudomonas sp. JDS08PS003. Next base: position 2,482,297 of record NZ_CP120724.1, on the reverse strand, counting down.
CCGCATCTGTCCTTGGAGGCGTCGGTGACGATGATGTCGTTCTCATCGGCCACGGGCCCACCGTTGTAGCCGCAGTAGGGCCCGCGGTAGCCGCCGCAACTGAGCCACCAGCAGACGTTGGCGACGATCTGCCGGCGCGGCAGCTGGACGCCGGCGAAGTCCAGGGCAGAGGCCAGTTCGAACTGCACCGTCTCGTTGTTCTCGGCTGCCTTGCGCTCGACATACCAGATGTCCGGCGGCAGCTCTTCGTCGGGGTCGGCTTCGGGCTGGCCATCCAGGTACTTGCCCAACGTCCGGTGCCGAATCAGCTTCGCCCCGACCAGATCCTCGAAGTACAACACCAGGGCGGTGATGAACCCGCCGACGTTGCCAACGGACAGGGTCGGCATCGGTTGGGCGCCCTGCCCTGTCATTTCGAAGCCCTCGGCCTTGATTGGCCACGGCGAGTACTCCTCGCCCTGCCAGTAGATCGACGACTGCTGCGGGTAGCCGTGAAAGCGATAAAGCTCGGCGCCCAGAGCAGTAGCGTCGAGCTCGAAAAGCTCCACCCACGCGCCAGGCTCCAGAGTCTGGATATCGGCCGTAATTGGCATCGTGTTTCCTCAGGCAAAAAAAATCCCGCTCGATGGCGGGTTACGGTGGTTCAGGTGGGTCGCTTCGGCCGCTTGGTGATTTCTGGGTAATCGCCCTTTCCTGAGCTCCAGTTCCGCACCAGGCCGCGATACCGAAGCCACTGCGAGCGAACCCCGGGCAACAAGTCTTCCGGAGCGGCATTTGCCTCAGCCTCTTCGAGGGCGTCAAGTTGATCAGCAATTACAAGCAGCTCATCTTCTCGCCAAGCGTCTTCAACGCGCCGAAGCTTGCTAGGGCTTACCCCCCACCCTGGGAACAACCAAGGCTGGTCAGCGCTCTCGGGATACTCCTCACCGATTCCGACGAGTGTCGAATCATCAGGAACCAATGGCTCCTCCCAGGTACCGACGTAGGAACCGTTCAAAGTCACGTATGTGCAATTCATGCCAAAAGCTCCAGATATATCTCCCAGTTTGCAGCCGTAAAAAACGTCGTAGTCCCCGATGCTTTTTGCAGCATGATGAAGCTCCCGGCGCCCATCCGCACGGTTGCCGTTGATGAGGTACAAACTACCGATAAACCTGTACTACCTCCGCTGTCGGTACCCATTGCAGGGTAAGGAAGTTTGTCGCCAACTGAATAACCTATTTCAGCGGTCTTACACCGCATCCAAGCCTCAACAACTGCAACCTCCTTGCCCAAGTTGTGGGTCCATACGGACTGCCCACCTGCCACAAACTGTTGAGGTGTTGAGGTATATCTTTTAGTTAAAGGTGCCGTTGAGGTGTCCTGCTTCGCGGCCAACGCCGCGTTTAGGTCAGCCTGACTGGATAAGGTCCCGGTGATGCTGCCCCAGGTACTGCCCGTGGCCTGGGCGATCCAAGTCCCAAGACTGCTCAGTACACGCACTGCAGCGCCTGCTGGTGGAGCAGGGACAAGACCACTGGTGCCTGGAGTGGATGCTGTAGCCCCTGTCATGATTGCTGTGTAAAAGGATGCAAGCTGGCCGTCGAGCTTGTCAGAGTCCACTGCTTTCTCGTTCTTACCCAGCTTGGCGTTGAGCTGGCCCTGTAACTTGGCAAAGGCCTGCAGCACCGTGTCGGTTGCAAGGATTGCCGCGTTGACCAACGATCCAAGACCGGCAAGGGTCACGGCTCGAACTCTGGCCGCGGTGAAGTATTGATTTGTCGATCCTTCCGGGACTTGATCCGTCGAGCCCGGAGAGGACGGGATCAACACATACGCTGAGCCGCTCCACCGGTACTGACGAGTAGGATTAGTCGGGCTGTCGCCATCATTGATCGCAATGTAGATCTTCCCTGTCTCGCCCGCCGCAGGGAAATCGACCCGCGCCGGAAACTCCAACACATCATCAACGAAGCTTGGCAACTGAGAAGCGGGCACAACACCACTGACCAGTTGAGCGACAGATATCCCGAGCGCAGTGCCTGGAACCGCGGCGTCAGCCTTCGATTTGGCAGCTTCTGCGGCGGCGTGTGCCGCAGCAGCATCCAAAACGCCCTGCTCAGCTTTCTCCTGGGCGGCAGCCGTGCGGGTATCCAGCTCCGCGAAGTTGTCGTTGATGATCTGACCGCCCGAGCGCAGGTCCTGGCCGTTGCCATCGTTGGGCGCCCCGCCGATGTTGATGGGATCGATGCTCATGGGTGGAATGCCTGTTCGAATGTTGCGGTCAGGGTGTAGGCATCGCCCCCCATGGCCTTGGGTTGATACTCAGAGCATCGGTAGAGCATTTGATCGCCCAGCGGGTCGACCCAGAAAAACGGCGTTGCACCGGCATGTCGGTCGAGAAACGCCATGATCTCCTTGATGCGCGCCTTCTGGCCCGTGAACGTCAAAGGCCAGGACTGCGAGCGATTGTTGATTCCGTCCTGGGCCCGCTGCTCATAGCCGTCGCCAAACTTGGCCGACTTGGTGCGGAACGCAATGGTGGCCGCCGGATCGTTGTTCGGCTTCCAGGTGAAGGTTTCAGTTGCCATATTTTCTCCAGGCATAAAAAAGCCCGCCGAAGCGGGCAACGCCAATCAACCACGCCCCCTGATGGCCATGTAGATCTGGCCTCCTGGCCGGAGGTCCTTCGCGATCTGTTCCTGGGCGCCCTGCTTGGCGGACTTGGCATAGGCCTGGGCCAGAACCTGGCCGTCCGCTTCGCTGGCCCCGCCACTCCCTTCAGGGATGTTAAGGGTCTGCTGAATCACGATCTGGTTATTGCTCGAGCTTGAATCACCGCCCAACGCTCGAATACCCAACTGGCCGCCGGAGGTCCTGGCCAGCGGCACAATCGCCTCGGGGCCCGCCTCGCCCATCACTCCAGTGTGGCCGCCAGCCATCCCGAAGGCAGTTGGCTTGCTGACCACGCTGTTCGTGAAGGCGCCGCCATTGGCGAACATCTGCACGCCGGCGCCCCAGGCACCGCCGTTGGCCTGATAGCTGGAGAAGTCGACCCCGGTATACCCGGCCTGCGTTGAGCCGGCCGAAGCCGCCCCACCGCCGAAGTACGATGCGGCAGCAGAGGCGGCCATGCCGAACAACGAGCTGAGCGCCGCGGAACTGGCCTGGCGAGTAGCGATCCGGGCCATGTCTGCGAGGATCGACTTCGTGAAGTCAGCAAACGACGACTTCCCGGTCATCGCGAACTGCACAATCGCGTCTTCCATCGAGCCGTAGGCGTTGGTGAACAGGCTTTTGGTCTGGCCGGCAACATCCCGTGCTGACTCCAGGTAGTTCTGCCAAGCCGAAGATGCTCCATTCCTCCAGTCACCCTGCGCAGCCGTCATGTCGTCGTAGTTGCTGACCACTGTGTCGTGCAGTTTCTGCTGGGTGGCCTCCAGCGCCTGCAACTTCTGCGTGTACTCGTCGAGGCTCATGCTTCGGGAGCCATCGCCGTACTGGTTGGCCAGGTCCAGCTTCTGCTGATTGATGCGGTCGTCGATCGCGTTCTGCTGGTTGGTCAGGTCGCGCTGGCGGTCACCCTGGCCAAGTCCCGCGGCAGCGCGCATGCCCTGCTCGCGCAGAGTGTCGACTTGCTGCTGCAAGGCGCTGGTGTAGGTCTTGACCGCCAGTTCCTGCTTCTTCAGCCGGCCCTCTTCGTTCTTGGCCAGCACGCTCAGCTCGGTATCAGCGTCCTGCTGGGCCTTGACCATGGCGGCGCGGGCGTCGGCGATCTTCTGGTCCAGCTGGATGCGCTGGGCAGCGGAGGTGCTGGCCTTACCCTTAGCGGCCTCAAGTGCTGCAATCTCCGCCTCATAGGCCGCCGTGACCTCGTCCCGCTCATTGCCGATCATGGCCTCACGCTTGAGCAGGTAATCGGCCTGGGACACCAGCCCCGCCTTCTGCGCTGCGTCCAGTTCCTTCTGGGCGTTTTTGTACTCGGACAGGATGCCGGTGAGGTTGTTTTTCGAGTTGTTGAAGGCCGTCAGGTCCACCGCGCCGGCGGCGGTCTTCGTGTCCTTATACTTGCTGTTAATCGCCGCTTTTTGACCATCAACACTTTCCTTGGTCAAGCGACTATTAGTCGGATCAGACACCCGGAGAGCTGCGAGCTCTTTTTCCAGATCCTCCAGCTCATCCTTGCGTTTGTCTGCTTTAGATCTTGTGGCCTTCTTTCTCGCGTCAAGCTTATCAATCGCCTTCTGGCCGGCCTCCATGATCGCGTTACGCTCTTTCTGCCTCTTCGCGTAATCGGTCTCTGCTGCGTCCTTTACTTCCAATCCCTTGATGTAATCGCGGAGACTTTGTTTTCCCTTCTCGCCAATGTAGACAGGGTCCTCGCCCGGTATTCTCTCGCTGCCACCTCGAGTTTCAAGGCGCTCAAGAGCCTCCTTTGCAGTTTGAATCCGCTCCGCGTTGGATTGGCTACGCCCTGCGTTCTTCAGATTGTCCGCAGCCTTTGCGACCAGGTTGTAACCCTTCTCCCAGAGACTGAGGTTCTCCAGAATCTTGGGCGTCCGGTCGTTGATCGCATCCGCATACTGATCGGTGGCCAGCTTTACCGCCTCCGCATGTCGCCCCTGTTCTTCGAGAGCAACGATCTGCGAATAAACCGACGTAGTCAGATAGTGATATTGCTCATTGAGCGCAGCAGAAGCCTTAACGGGCTCATCAGCCAACTTCACAAACTCGGCGATCGTCTCGCCCACCGCTTTGCCTGTTGCCTCCTGCATCGACACAGCGGCCTGGGTGATCCCCAGAAAGCTCTCTCCGGCGATCTTGCCGTTACCCGCCAGGGTGGTCAGAACCTCCGCAGCCTGTCCCGTAGTCCCGACCGTATCGCTGACCTGCTTGGCCATAACACCAAGCTGGGAGGCGGTAAGCCCAGCCGATCCGCCTGTTAAGATCAATGACTTATTGAAGGCATCCTGCTCTTCGCTGCCCTTGTAATAGGCATAGGCAAGAGCACCGATTGCGGCAGTTACAAGAGCGATAGGTGCAGCTAGCGCGAGAAAGCTCACGGCGCTGGCACCAGCTCCAGCACCGAGCTGCGCAACCGCACGAACACCACTGCCCCAATCCCCAGACTGCAGGGCGTTTGTCAGCTGCATGACGTTTTCTTGAGCCTGGCGGGTGCCGAGCTTCAGCTTGTCGAATGCGCCCTCTGTAGCAGTGATGCCGGCCCGATCCTTGCCGACCTTGGCCAGGGCCTCGCTGTAGCGTTCCGCGTTGATTGCGCCAAGACGGAAAGCTTCATGCGCCGCCTTCTCCTGCGCCTCCAACTTGGCCAGCTTCACATTCAGAGGATCGATGCTGTTGACCGTGCGCTTCAGTGCCTCGATCTGCCGGTTCTCGGCGTCGATCAGACGTTGCTTCTGCGCCGTCTCCTTGGCTTCGGCTTTCTCGATCTTGTCGAAGGATTTGCCGAGACGCTCCTGATAGGCCTCTTGCTGCTCAATGGTGACCAGGCCGCCCTTGCGGGCTCGCTCAAGCAATCCCTCCGCCTGGACCAGCTTCTCCATGCTGTCGATATTGCCGGTCATCGCCCTGTCGAGCTGGCTGATGATTGCGATTTCGCTGGCGGCGCTTGTCCCGGCCTTGCGGCTCGCATCGACCTGGCGCTCCTTCGCATTGGTCGCTTTATCGATGCCCTGGGCGGCCTCCGCCTCCGCCTGGCTGATCTTCTTGCCGGTGTTGGCCAGGCCCTCCCCAGCCTTGCCAAGGTCGTCGACGGCCTTCTCTGCCCCTTCGGCCGCGTCGACCAATTTATCCAGGTCATCGGCAGCCTTGACCGCCTGAGACGACTCAACCGCAATGCCAAGCGAAGCGAAGGTAGTGCTCATTTGTTGTCTCTCTGTTCAGCCATTACGGCCAGGGCCTCAGCCTCCATCTGCCGGATGTCACTGAAAATGCTTTGCCTGGAGCCAGCCGGCACACCACACATTCGGATGACGCTCGGCAGGACGCCGTAGTCCAGGCCGGTAGCGCCGCACGCACCGACCCGCCACTGAGTGCTCATCGCCTCGAAAACGGTGAAGGCCGGCCAGTTGTCCGGCCACACCTCGCAGTCCTGGCCGGTAAGATCACCCACCAGAAAGCCAAAGGTCTTCAGCTCTTCAGCCGAAGGCCCTTGCTCATAGAGTGCGCGCGCGGCGCTTAGGAGTTTCCCAGGCGGGCCTGGTTGAACGCCTCGGAATAGGCTGCCAATACCGCGCTGGGTATCGAGACGATCGAGGTGACCAGAATGCGAACATTCTGGTCGTTGAACTCTTCTTCGAAGTCCCAGCCGGCCACCACAGCCTTCACCTGATCCACCTGCAGGTCGATCTGGGCGGCGGTGAAGGCTTTCAGGTCCATCTCGTCAGCCTTCAACCCCAAGGCCTTGTGGCGCTCGCCCCACTCAGCGTAGAGCTCGGCCAGACCGGTCCGGTCCAGGTACTTGAACTCAAACCCCACCTTCACCGGCTCGCCGCCCAACTGCGTGATCAGCACGTCGGCGTTGAAGGTTGGATTCTGGATCAGTGAGAACTTGGCCATGGGTTACACCGAGGTCAGATAGCGGGCTGGCTCGGACTGCAGCGCCAGGTTGACGGTGCGGGTCAGCAGGTTGTTACGGGACACCGCCGGCTGCTTGGAGAACGAGGTGTAAGCCCCGTAAAGCAGAGTGTCATTGCCTGGAAGATCGAGGCGCGCAGCATGTACCTGCTTGCCGGCATCGGCCGACATCAGGACAGCGTTGAACGGCTGGGCCGGGTCATCGGCGATGGTCAGAACCATGCTGGCGGCCGACTTGTCGGTCGGAATCTGCTTTCCTTGGTCGTTCTCGAGGAACACCACATCCAGATAGTTCTGCTCACCGCCGGAGAAGGCCAGGTCAGTTACTTGCGGAATCAGCACCCAGGTCAGCACCTTCTTCATGGTGCCCGAACCATTGCCAGCCGGGTAAATCTGGATATCAGTGGTGTCGATACCCTCCAACGTAATTGCAGTAGCCGTTGCCGCTTTCACGCGGACGACCTTGCTGTCCAGCTTGCTCCAACCGGAGGTGAGCAGCACGATGTCTCCAGCGTCCAGATCGGCGCCGACAACGGTGGCCACAGCCTCACTTGCGTTGGAGATGGCAGTGAATGCCAGCGGAGCCTCGTAGGTGGCGGCGTGTTTAAAAGTGCCGCCGTTAGGAATTTTGTATCCCATTGGGTGTTTCCTCTTTGCAGAAATGACAAAACCCGCTCAATGGCGGGTCTGTGGGGTTGCCCGATGGGCGGAATTAGTTGGTGTCAGCGCGGTACTGGAAGGACACGGGCACGGTGTAGGTCGTGTCTCCCTGAATGCCTGAGCCCTGGTCTGGTGGCGTCATGGTGATCACCGTCAGGCCGGCCTTCTCGTTCCGTTCATACAGCGGAAACAGCGCGCCGATCTCATCAGCGAGGCCGCCGGCCGGACCGCGGTACTTGCCCGATGGCGCCACTACGCTGGCCTGGAAGACACCGGTGTACAGCCGGTGGTCGCCGCCCAGGGTGTTGCTCGTCGTGTCAGCCGGCAGGGTGTAGGTCCTAATGTGGGTCTCTCCGTCCTTCGGCGTGTAGGCCTCGTTCTCGACGACCACCTTCAGCGGCGGAACCCTAGCTTTCGCCCAGGCGATAACCCGGGCCTGATAGATCGTGGCGATAACGTTATGGCTCATACCTGGTTGTTCCTGATGGCTTCGTCGACGATCTGCTGGAACCTGGCGAGCGTGATCCGGACCATGCCGCCGGGGGCCTGCTTGGAATGCCCGTATTCAAGCGGAACGGCATAAGGCAGGTTGTTCACGATGTAGGCAGTCTGGCCGGCGGTCAGCTGTCCGACCTGCAATCGCAGCTTGGCCAGCGTCACGCCGCCTGCCGGGTCGACCTGATCCAGCACGCCTTCAGCCGGTGTATCGATCGAGAACTGCCAATTCCCCCGGAAGCGGCCGCCGACATAGTCCTTCCCGGCGACCAGGCCGTTTACGTTGAAGTTCTGGTCGCGCTCGGTCTTGGTCAGAGGCTTGGCGTACTTCACGCCGCGGCGCAGATTGCCGGCCTTGGTGAAGTTGTTTTCGTCCAGGTTGATCAGTGTGTTGCGCACCGAGACCTTGAAGTCGTAGTCGTCGGCTGCCCGCGTGTTGGCCGCACGGTGCGCCACGTTGGCGGCCCAGATCTCCGGATTACCCACCGGAGACATGCGAATCACGCTGCTGCCGATCTCGATCACGATCTCGCGAAAGATGGCGTCAATGCCGGCCTGGGCCTGCTCGGCGAACTGGCGGATGTTCTCGGCGAAATTGCCGCTCCGGCCCGCGTAACGCGAAGACATGGCTGAACTCCTCCCTGATCATCAGGCGTAAAAAAGCCCGCTTGGAGGCGGGCTTTCGAATAGTGGAGGTCATCGCATAAGAGAATAGTGACTCAGTACTCACCTAAGGCCTTCGCCGCCTCAAGGTCCTGGTCGACGCATGCTTTCACCATACTGTAACCGTACTTACGCATCTGCTTCATGCAGCGTGCAACGGTCTTCTTATGCTCATCTGGGATTTGCTTAAGGCCAGCGACCGCTTCTAGATCTTGGTCAACGCAGGCTTTCACCATCACTGATCCGTACTTATCCATCTGTGACTTGCAGCGATCAATGATCTCTTTTTTGACATCAGTGTCTGCATGTGCAGCAACTGAAAAGAAAACAGCCGCACCAACAGCAAATACAATACCGCGCATATCCATATACTTTACTCACAGCCGGAAGATAAAGGCACAACGCTATTACGGCATCGAGTCGTTGTCCACCCATCAATACAGGTAGTGCGAAAGCCACCTTTCGAAGCCTACGCCTTACAAGAAACTCCAGGGCTTATCTTAACTGCCGTCGTCATTCGGGTCGGTTCATGACCGCACCTGCAGCTCGTACAGAATAGGCGTACCGGCTGGGTTGATCTCTTTCAGCGGCGGAACGATGGACCAGGTGCGCCCCTGGATGATGACCTTGTTGAGCAGATCAGGCGCCCACGCCAGCCCTTGGGCTGCGACCTTGAACTTTTTGTCGCCCTGCTTGATGAGGCTGTTGTTCTGGAACTCCAGGCCTGTGAAGTCGAGCAGGATGCCCTGGGCGGTTTGCTCGGTGACGGTGTCAGGGCCGGCCGAGTCGGTATCAGGATCGTACTCGCCAGGCTTGATGTCGCGGATGGTTACGGGCTGGCCGAACTCTGTGATCATCTCCAGAGCCATCACGGCCATTTCGTCGTAGAAGGCCATGGTGGCTCCAGATGTGAAAAGCCCAGCGCGATGGCTGGGCTACAATTATTCGCTGTAAGCGGCGAGTCGCTCATCTTCGAGTTGTTGCTTTTTTTTCTCCCACTCTTTCAACATGCTATCCGCGTAGCTCGCCGCTGTTTTTGTTGGATTGTCATGTGAAATTGAGTTTCCTTTGGCAGTTATAACTCCGATCAATGCACTTTCAGCAAATCGAGTCCAAGCTTCTAATTTCGTCATTTTCTTGCTCCTCCGCATACAGAGGCACAACGCTACCATCAGGCTCTCACTGCAAACAACCCGCGCTTCTGTAGGTAGTCAGCAAATTGCGTGGCACTCGGCCGGTCCGGTGCCGCAGGCAACAGGCGGCCGCTTGTGTTGGGAATAGTCGCGTACTCGCGAGTAACCGCACCCTCTACCCGCTCCAGCGTCACCGCGCCTTTGCGCTTCTCGATCGGGTCGATATCGTCCTGATGGATCTCCGCAGCCAAGGCCATCTGGCCGTACTGGATCCGCGCCGGCAGGTAGTTATTTGGCTTGATCTCCTGATCCAGCAGCACTTCCCGGCGCGGCCAGGCCAGAGCCTGCTCGCTACTGCTCTTGCGCCCTTTCCAGGTCATGCCATCCATGGCCAGGGCGGCCCGTCGCAGCAAGGCCTCTTGCGCTGGCACCTCCGCAGGGATGGCTAGGCCGAATTTCACGGCGTACATGGCCAGGTCCTCGGCGGATGCGTAGCTTTCGGCGTCAGACTTCCCGGTGCCATCCTCGACTATGAGTGCCATAAATCAGCTCGCTGGAATGAGTTTCACAATTTCGGCCTTCGGGGCCTTCGGATCGAACTCGATGCCCTGGGCGGTGAGCCAATCACGCAGATCTGCTACGCCCATTTTAGCCGGGTCAGTTTCAGCAGCACCGCCGGGCTCGACGACATCCACCTCGATCTGGACGGCCTTATAGGCCTCAACCACGACCGACCAATCCCCCACAACAGTGACCTTGGTCACACCGGATTCTGGCTTATCGAAGTACTGCGGGTTGCGATAGCGCTTATCGGGATCGAAGTCCGTTGTTTGCGCAGAGTAAGTCAATTCCATGGGTATCTCCAAAGCGGCTCATGGCGAACCGCTTGCTGAGGAAGGCGCTGATTAAGGCGCGGACAGGTCGATCAGAACGCCGGCGGTGACCTTGTCGCTGGTGGCGTATTTGGTCCAGTTGGCACCCGCGCCGATCGCGGCCAGGTTCGGGTTCACCCCACCGGTGGCGTCCTTCCAGCTGTAGCCAAGCAGGTCCAGGTTGAAGGTGCCCTCAGCGCGGAAGCCCATCGCCAAGTTCTCCTGGGTGTTGATGGGGTACGAACGGAAGCCCGGGGCCTGCGACTCAGTGATTTTGATTGCCCCAGCCTGCAGGCCGAAGATGGCTTCGGTCGGGATGGTGTCCGATACCAGAACGGGCTTGCCCATGGTGCCGGGCTGGCCACCGTAGATAACCACGCCGGCTTCTTCGTAGACCTTCTCAGTGATGGCTTGGTCCACCATGTCGAAGTAGGTGGCCGAGTCCATGGTCCACAACGCAATGCGACCGAAGCGGTCGCCGAACTTGCGCATGCCCTTGGTCAGCGCCTTCTTGCCGTCAGTGGCGAAACTGGCCTTGGTGACCATATTGGGGTTGGCACCGATGGCAGCCTTCAGCGCGGCCATGGCGTACTGGATGTAGCCCTCCAACACCGCGTCGGCGTAGTCCTGGCCCACCAGCTCGGAGAACTCTTCAGGCGAGCGTGCGCGGCGCTTGAAGGCTTCTTCGGTGGTTTCGTAAGGACCATACTTGAACGGCACCTTCACACCGACCATTTCGCCGGAGCCGATCTTCTGACCAGCCACAGCAGCGGTCGAGTTGACATCACGGTGAGCGATAGAGCCGCCGAGCTTGTAGAAGGCGCGCTTGCGCAGGTCGCCTTCGATCAGTTCGTTGTCCAGCACCAGGGCGCCGTTGGAAGAGGCGTTGAAGATGTCGATCACATCCTGGATGCGCTCCAGGTAAGCGGTTTGGGCAAGATCGTTGTAGACGATCATGTCCGAGGTGACGGTAGTCGCCATGGGTTACTCCATTATTTGGGCAGTTTCAGGTAGGCGTCCTGGCCGTTTGCAGTGATGAACTCACGCTTGGCGACAGAGGACATTTCGGAACGTTTCAGAGCGGCCCCACCGCCATTTCCAGCACCGCCGGCCCCGCCGCCTGATGCCTTGCTACCTGCGATCAGAGGACCGAACGCAGGGTCTTTCGTGAATTCATTCTTCAGCTCTTCCAGCGTGGTTGCGGAGAGCTTGCCGGCTTGGTCCAGCACTACGACGGTTGGCTTGCCATCACGCTGCTCGACGCTCAGGCGGCGCTCGATGTGCGGCAACAGGGCTTTTGCGCTGCCCGGGATTGCCAGGGCAGATGCGATATCAGTAGCGGTGCGGCCAACAGTCAGTTCCCGGATCTGAGTGGTCAGCGTCGTGCGCTCCTGCTCCAGGGTGCCGTTTAGCTCGGCTTCACGACGGTTGAATTTTTCGATCCACGACTTTTCGAGTTCTTCGACGTTGCCGGACTTGCGGGCGGCTTCTTCGCGCTCGGTGCGGGCCAGTTCTTCTGCCTCGCGCGCTTTCTTCTCGGCCAGCTTCTTCTCGCCGAGCAGCTCATCAACCTTGGCCTTCAGCCCGGATACATCTTCTTGTTGCGGCAGGCCTTCAATGCCGAGTACGAACTTGCCGTCCTTCTCGGTGTAAAGAGCGCGCACGGATTCATCGACACCATCAAGGCTGTCCAGTTGGAATTTCAGCATTTATTGTCTCCCAGAGACTTTAGTGCAGACCCTGTCTGCGGACAAAAAAAACCCGCTTTACGCGGGCTTAATTAAAACGCTCAATAAACTTAAAAATCTTAACCTCGCAACTTAACAACCATATATATCGACGATTTTTATATGCTCCAAACCATATGGCGGCGAAAACGTAAAATCTCCGAGAAGAGAAAACACATCGTTATAAGGAAACTCAACATTCCTTTTAAGGAAAAATGCGATCCATTGATCGTGAGTGCCGTGCTCACATCCAGAAAAAAACTCAAACAGCTGTGAGACCTCATGCTTATTCATGTCTCGCTTCACCAAATCAAAAGCTTTGTCCAGCTGCGGATATAGTGAAAAACATATCGAATCAAATTTTTTCAGCAGCTCTCCCCAAGTAAAACAATTTACAGCTACCGAGCGCAACGAATTAGAGTCGCGAATAATACGAATAGCCTCAAGGAACTTACCTGTTTTTTTCGCACTCAACAAACCACCAACTTCCAAATCCCTTAGTAGTTTTTTCACTTTAATCGAACAACGGGATTCTACCCCTAAAGCCGAGAAACCTCTCGAATTATGATATTCACTTAAAGCGCGAATCAAATCAGGAGAAAAAAAATTAATCATTTGTTTAGCCTTACAACCCATTACATTAAGGCAAACCTAAAACAATAGATCCCTTATTGCAATTACAAAATTCCAGAGAGTCTTATAAGCCTGCCTGTTCGAACGCGAGCGGTTCAATTGCGCGCATCTGAACAAGTGTCAGAGGCTTGAAGTTGCGATCAAGCTGCAGCTCTGAGAATCGTTCGATACTCAGGCCACCTTCGCGGAAAAGCTTGGCGCGGACGGGGCCGATGGCCTTGTCCTGAAATGCTGCTGGCTGCTGCTTGAGCCAGTCGTAATAACTGAGCTCTGCCCTCACCTGCTGCGCGCCGCTGTCACCGATGGATGCCCGGGTGGCATCCTTGGCGAACAGAGCGCTGAAGCGTGTAACTGCCACCACCGTCGAACGACAGTTGATGTGGATCGGCGGCCTGGGTCCTTCAGTCAGCTTGAACCGATGCTTGTCGAGCGTTCGGCACTGGCTGGTGGTCTTTGAATCCAAGGTGCTGACCCACTCCACGGCCTGGACGACGTCGGGGTTCTCTTTCAGCGTCTCCATGCGCGCCTGGGTGGCGACGTGCTGCACTGCCGTCCGCACAATGGCACCAGCGTTGCGGTTGGTCGTGGCCAAGATGCCGTCGTTGTAGTTGAGTGCTTTGGTACCGCGGATGTTCTTGATGATCTGGAAGTTGGTCTGGCCTTCGAAGAAGCCCTGCCGGATCGCGCCTGTGAGGCGCTGCCGCTCGGTGGCAGTGAAACCATCAATGAACGACTTCAGCAGCTGGCCGCCGTCCACGCCGCGCACACTGAGCGGATTGGAGAGGATCGCCGTCCTGATCGCTGCAGCGCCTGGGACAGCAGCCTCAAAGGACACACCCACCGGTGTCGCCCGGGTCAGGCTGGTAGCCTCGAACTGCGCCTCATAGTTGGCGATGTCGACCAGGTCCAGGTTCAGCTTCTCGCTGTACCGGTCAAAGATGCCCAGCAACAGGCTGTCGACCTCCTGCAGCAGCACCTCAAGGCGCCGAGCGGTGTACTCAGTGAGGTCTGCGCGGGCCAGGCGGTCGCGGATCGACCTGTCGATCTCCTTGAGGAAGGGGCCGAACTTCTCGACCTCTCCCGACTTCAGTTGCTCGAGGAAGACAGCGTGCCGGATGGTGGCATCAAGGATTGCCTGGTTTGCCGCCATTGCCATCGCCTCCAGTCAGGTCGTCCAGTTGCGGGCCCGCATAAGCCGTCTGAAGTTCATCCCGGATTTCATCGTCAGTCTTCTCCGGATCAATGACGCCGCGGTCGCGCAGGTACTGCCAGAAGTCAGCCTCAGGCAGCCGGCCACCCTGCACAGCGTTGAACAATGCAGCAAGAATCGCGGGGTCGAGGCTGATCTGAGTGAAGTCCTGGTTCAGCTTGTAGAGCGATTCGCCGGCCACGTTGAGGAACTCGCCCATCCATTCCAGGCACTGCGAATAGGCCTCGCTGACGTTGCTCACGATCAAGGACAGCACGCTGTGCTCGGCGGCGCTGTCGTTGTCGGCCTGGGTGGCTGTCTTTACTGCGCTACCACGCTCGATCAACCTGGCGCCGAGGGCGATTAACTGATCCTCCTTGGCGTCCATGGCTTCCTTGATCATAGTGTTGGCCTGGGCCTGGAGAATGCCGGCGGTTCCGTTCTGGGGCAGCGGCAGAATGGCCCGTGAACCGAAGTAGATCCCCTTCTCTTCCAGCATCTTCACCCACTGCTCATCAAGGCCAGCCATGTATACCTGGGGCTGGCCCATCAGGTAAGCCGCATCCTCATAGTCGGCACTGTTGCGGTAATGCCCGATGTTGATCTCGGCCATGTCGTACAGTGGAGAGTCGTCGATGCTCGCGTCATTGTTCTCGCTTCCCAGGAACTGGAAAGGGATCACCCTCCACCGCTGGCCTGCGCCGTTCAACGGGGTAAAAGGGGCGATGACCATGGAGGTCTGACCCGAGCCCTCCTCCCACACCTCCTGGGTGTAGTTTCCTTCTGCATCCAGACGCAACACGCGATACTGGGTTACCTGCTTGCTGCCGAAGCCATCATCGGTGTCGACATCGACCTTTTCCTCCAGAACCACCAGGCTCAGAAGATGCTGGCCGCCCACCTTGCGAGTCTTCCAGTTCTTGATCGCTTCCGTCGGGTAGCTGCTGATCGTCGAACGGACCCGGCCAGACGCCATATCGGCAACACTCACGGCCTGACCATCAACTTGCGGGTAGTCCACCAGCAGCCCGTGACGCCCTACCTCAAGCAGGTGCCCAATCACCGACTGGGACTGCTGGTAGATGCTCACGCCCTGGCCGTCGACATCCTTGGCCACGTAGTCGAGCGCGCCCGGAACCGTCAGCGTCGGCCAGGTACGAAATACAGCACCCACCAGGCTGTGCTTGGTCCGGCCGGTGGCGTTGTAGAACACGGCCCGCTGTTTGTAGCCGTCGTAGCGCTCCCGGTTCTCCCTGCTCGTATCATGAGCATTGGGGCGCGGCAGGTATCGCTCGCCGGCAGCCTTGATAGTTTCTGAGCCCTTGCAGACGTCGCGCACCAAGCGCCAGCGGTTTCTCGCCGCGTCGTACTCGGGGCGGGTGAAAGTGACGTCTGTCATCGGGCAAATCCCATATTCAGCGAGGTGACCGGTTTCACGATCGGGAACTCTTTGTGGATGAAGTAGCCGCCGGCGTCGTTGGCGTGGTCATTTCCTTGTGACTTGTCGGGCTCGCCATTGGGCGCCCATACCTGCTGCTCCAGGCCGTCGGCGTAGGTCGGGCAGGTAAACGGGTTCACCAGGTAACGCCGCTCGCACTGCGCATTGCAGAACATGGCGTTCATGGCGTTGATACGATCCTTGACTGGCGGGTTGGCCGCCGGCGCGATGACCGAGAAGCCGGCCTGCTTGAGCATGGCGATGTCCGTCATGCTGGCGTTGACCGACTTGCGCGAGTCGCCCGAAGCGTCCGGGTAGATCCTGATCTCGCACGTCTTCTTGAAGTCGTTGCCGTCGTGCTGCCAGTAGCGCTCCTTGATGCGGCGGATCATGTCCGGCGTGTCGTAGCCATCGATCAGCTCATCGACCGCCCTGGGCAGCCCCTGGTCGCGTTTGACGTGAGTGATCGCCGCCATCTTGCCGACGTTGAAGTCCATCCCGATAAACAGCGGCTCGCCAGCCTGGACCGTGTCGAAGCACTGGTTCAGCTTCCGGTCGTAGGCGTGGTAGATCGACCCAGACGTCAGGTTGACGAACTGGCCGTTCAGGTAGGCCCTGATCAGTTGCTCGGGGTATGACTCCATCAGCGACGGGATGTAGTCGTCGGGCAGGTTCAGCTCGTTGTCGAAGGTGCTGGCCTGGACCAGGCCATACATCTCCTTGAGCGCCGGCTTGTCGCGCAGTTGCTTCACGAACTGCTGGAAGACGAACTTGAAGCCCTCAGGCGTCGTGGTGACGTCTACCCCGTTCTTCAGGCCCGGCAGGTTGTAGCGCATACGGGCAATGATCTTGCGCCAGGCCTGCTGAGCCTTGATCGACGTCAGCACGTCCAGCTCATCCACCAGGGCGTGGCCGATCTTGAAGCCGACGATGGTCTGGGGCTTCTCCATCGACCGACAGATCACAGTGCCACGGCATTGCCGGCCGCTGTAGATATGAACCTCATGGTTCGCCTGGTTGATCTTGGTCTTCAGCCCCCAGTCGTAGGCCACTTCATCCATGGTCGGATAGAAGATGTCCCGGATCTGCGGATAGGTTGGCGCGAAGTAGCCAGCGTTGACGCCGGGCCACTCCATAAAGTGTTTGCTCAGCGCGGAGCAGCCTACCCAGGTCTTACCCGAGCCAAAGCCGGCAACGAAGGCGCGGAACTTGTGGGGCAGCGTGAGAAACTGAGCCTGGGGAATGTTAAGGCTCGGCATTCGGTTTCCTCGCATCCACCACATCGACCTGGATGCGGGTCGGGATCTGCGGCTCGTCGTCCGGCTCTTCCTTGCGGGCCCGGTTGACGTACATATCGCCGCACTCCTTGGCGGCCTGCTCGTAAAGCTGGGCCGTCAGGGCCAGGTTGCGCATGTTCTCGGCCTTCTCGGCCATCCGGGCCAAGCCGCGGAGGCGAAACGCGCGGTTGGCGATCGGGATATCTGCTGTCTCTTCGCGGAATCGCTTTCGGGTGTCGTGAAAGAGGGTCTGCCACTTTTTGGCCAGATCACGCCCGGCGCGCTTTGTCGGATCGTGTGCCTCGCACTGCTGGCGTGTCAGCTCAAGGCCGAACTCTTCTCGGACAGCTGTTGCAACTTGCGACGGAGTATCGAAGCACGCCAAGGCCTGAACGATGAAGCTCTTCACCTCGTTGTTCAGGGCTGCCATAGGGTAAATTCCGTCTTAGGTCTGTCTGGGGTCAGGCCGACTTGAGCAGACAGGTTCCGCAGGCCCTCGATATGTTCAATTTCCCCACCTCAGCAGGATTGTTTGCAGCGTCTACCAGGGCCTGAACATCAGGGCTCGCACCATAGCGGCGGACCACGCCGACGAACTCCTCGACGTCATGGCCGCGCAACTTCAGTTTGGGTGCGCCTTCCTGGGTGAAAGCTGGTTGACCGTACTTATCGGTCGCCTGAGCAATGTGGTAAAGCTCGTGTTCGATCAGGGCGCAGAAGTCAGCGTCAGAGCACTGGGCGCAGTAGTCAGCAGCAAGAGTGATGATGAAAGCCGGTACATCGCCGAACCAATCACGCAGCTGCTGCTCCATCCGGGCCTTCTGCCAACCTCCAGCACGGAACGCCACCTGTTCAGCCTGGCCCAGGACTATGCGGCCCTGCTTCTCGAAGCTCGACGATGCCCACATGACCCGGATGTCTGCATCCAGTAGGTGGGCATGGTCTTCGTTGTGGATGCTGCCGGTGTCGGCAAGGATCTCAGCCTGGAGCCAATCCCACACTTCAGGGGCTGGTATCAGGCGGATGCCGAAATCGGAAAGCTCAGACAGCTCTACCAGTGACAATGGAGGGTATGGCCTGTCCATGGATCACCTTGAGCTTGAAATAGTGGCGGGTTGCCGGTATTTACAGGATTCGACTCACACAAGGAAGGCTTCAATGTCTCAGTCAACTAACAAAGCGACGATTGCAGATCATGCCGCACACCTAGTGACAGCCGCCTTTATTCTGAGCGGCGAACGGAGAGCTACACCAGAAGCTCAAGCCAGGGCAAAGGAGTTCGCAGACTTCTGTACAGTCGAACTGGAGAAGGCCGGCTACTTGACGAAGAACATTGAGGTTCGCGAGCACCCACCAGGGACACCGGACCTCATCAAAAACCAAGGGGCATTAACACTCATACCTCATAAAGACGGTACCAAGCTCGAAGTAAACATGGCTCGTTGCCAGGAATTGTTTAAGTCAACTTACCCGAATGCATGGCTTTAGTGGTTCCGACAGGAATGATTACGGGTTGAAGGGATCGGTAGGCTTGGCGATCGAGCGCACAAACCACATGAAGCCCTGTTGCAGGTTGGTCTTGGCCAGAGCCAGCAACCGTGGATCGACACCCTGAATCTGGCTGATCTGCTTGAACAACTCGCCGGCGTCCGCCTCCAGGGCCTTGATGGAGTTCATGCCGTCGATCTCCCTCTGGGTGAGGTCGCGGTAGCCGGTGATCTTCTTGTGCTGGTTGTCCATGGTGACTCCTCATGATTGCGCGCCACGATTTGGCGCATTCGAAAACGTGGCACGGATCAGCCCTCGGCCTTACGGCTCATGAAGCGGTCGGAGTATTCCCGCAGCTTCTCTACTCCAACAAAGCCGACCATGCAGCCAGCGAAGGTGGCCAGGTTAGCCGGGAGCGTGAAGTACTCAAGCAACGGGATAAGGCTGGAACCGATCAGGCCGCAGATGACAGCTTCCAGCACCATCTTGCGCCTGCTGCCACCGCCATAGATCACGCGGAATACGGCAACAATGGCGGCCGTACCACCTGCATAGATCTGTGGCTGATGGGCCGCAAGCCATGCCAGCGCTGCCGCCCATAGATCGGGGTTCTTTTCTGGCATTTTGGCCATCTCTGTTCCTCCCTTTCGGGGAGCGCAAACGAAAAAGCCCCGGCGGATGCTGAGGCCTGAATAGGTGCGCGCGTCTTTCCGCGCTGTCTGCCAAGGACCTTCCCGACGTCGACGCCCCATTGCATCGATCTCGCCAGACCCAGTCTCGCGCCACCCCGACAGCAATGGTGAGGTAAGGGTGCGCGGGCTGCCGGTGTTTTTTCCGTTGCACTGCACTTGCCGGCTTATCAGCGTCCAGGCTTTCCGTGAGGCTGCCCTGGCTGCAGGTAATCCGAAAGACATCCGGGAAAACGTCCACTTCGGTAGCGGCTTTCCTCAGAGGCACAAAAAAGCCCGGTACAGGTCCGGGCTTTTCTATTTCATCCAGGCTTATGGATTAGGAGGCACCGTTAAGCCAGCAAGTCCCAGGTCAATGCGATTGCGCCACCCGGAGTAGACGAGTATGTCCACAGCGCCTTGCCCGCAGGGATGCGAATCGGATACGGCATAACAACCTCCGAGTTGCTATTCGTGATACGAGAACCGTTGGCGGAGAAGATGATTGCTGAATCGGCAAGGGAAGAACCGGTCGGCCCTACGTATAGATCAACGGTACCGTTCGAGGGGGCGATCAGACCAGTCTGGATGATCAGACCACCAGTGTTTTGTGCTGCCGATACAATCTCCACAATCCCGTTCGGGTGCAGTGTAGTGAAGTGCTTACCCATAGTTACTGCGTTCATTTTGCCACCTTTGAATGGAATGATTAGTTGCGGGAAATTCCGCTTTCATGTCGCTCAAAGGCGATGGGTTGAAGCTCTTGGCTTTCAGTGACTGCCTAATGGAAACTAGTCCACGTTTTGGGCGCTGGGCGCGGGCAACACATCATAAGTAATAAAGACCAGAAGTTGGCCATTATTCTCATAAGCCCAGAGGCCGTTACCAGGAGGTAGATAGACTGGATTTGGGAGTGTCTCTGAACTTGACCACGCCATCAACAGCACCGGGACACCAGGACCACTCCAATAAGAAGGCTCAGCTGTACCGGTCGAAATAAACGAGAGGCTACTGCCTACGATCTGAGTAGTACGCAGAATGATTCCATTAACGTTCGCAGACGGTGCAATAAGCTGTTGTTTCCGTGTGACGTTGGCAGAAATGAACTTCTGGCCAAGTGTTACTGGTTCCATGATTTTCACCTTTGAGTCGAGTAAGTGATTGCGGAGATTTCCGCACTCATGTCGCTCAAAGGCGATTGCTCGAGGCTCAAGGCCTTCACACGAGTCGAGAAGGTAAGCACCAGCAATGCGGTGGGTTTCGCTTCTGATACACCCGAGGAGTGAAATTACTATCTCAGCAAAATACTGTACATGCAAACAGTATTTCGTAAGCCACTGCCCCCCCCCTACAAAAATCATTCTGCCAATGGCTGTCATAGCGTCGATGCCCTACCGCACGCGGGCTGCCAGCGTTGATTCCGTACGTTGCACTATCCGACTATCGACGTCCAGACTATCCCGAGGGCTATCCTGCCTACAGCTAAATTCGAGGCATAAAAAACCCGGCTCGGGGCCGGGTTTTGAGAGTTAGAGCTTTTTGGATAACAGGAGTGAAGAACAGCAGTTAACCCCTAGCCCAGCAAAAACAAACAAACTAGACGAGATTAGACTTTTCATCATCATAATTCCTCCTGTGGTTACGGTCAGTACCGCCGTAATCGGCATTGCTATTAAGGTTGCTGAGAAGTACAAGCCAACGGTTAAAAGGAATGCTAGGAGTAACTTTCCTGCTGCAGCGAATAAATTGCTCGTCCCCTGGTCCATAACGCTAGCTCGCGCTATCCAAAAAACTCTAACCATGCTGCGAGGGCGATCATTTGAGCGCAGAATCGACAGCATGGGATGAATTTCGCTCATCCGCTCACTGGTGTCAATAGGCAATCACGCAGCTTGTTCAATGAGCAGCCCTTCTGCCTCAAGGATCTCCCCGGCGACGGCCAGGGCATCATTTACCAGATCGTCTGCGTCCTTTTGAATCGACAGCCTCCAGCGGCGCCGGGTGGACTCAGGAGTGCCGTCGTTGTCCCAGGTGTTCATGTCGTAGAAGCTGTCCTTCAGCACGATCATGTCGGCGGATCGGGCTTCGTCCTTCTTCGCCTTGGCCTGGCCGGCCGCCACCGCCGCCTTCACCATGGACTCACGGCGCCACGCCGGCGCATCAAGAGGAATCTCGACCGATACGGACGACGCCACCTTCTGCCGCGCCCCCTTGAGTTGGGGAATGGCCCATGCGGTGGTCGCCTTGAATAGGAACAGCTTCGGCGCCGGGGTACTGATCAGGGCCTGCAATGCCGAGATGGCTTGCACCTTCCGCCCCTTGTGGGTGCTGTATTTGGCCACAAGCGCATTCCAGTGTTTAGGCTCCAGGCCATGGTGCAGCCTGGCCGATACCCAGCAATCCACCTGGGTGCGGTCGATGGTTTCGGCACCGCAGGAGCGAACCAGGGTGGCCAGATCACCACCCTCTTCCTCATCGGCCGAGTTGTACAGCTTCTGCCATGCCTGCTTGCTAGTGTTGTCGATGGCTTCGGCGGCGAGGGCCGAAACAACTGCGCTTAGAACGCCTGGGTAGATCATGCTGCAGCCCTCTTCAGTTCTTTGATCTTTTCGCGGTAGTCGGCCTTGATGGCTTTCATGATTGCCCTCTCCCGTTGTGAGTTTTCTTGGGAGCGAACAAAGCGTCGTAATCGGACATGCCCTGCCTTTTCCGCCTCATGATGGTTGCGCCAGTGACCTTGACGCGCGGGTCCATTCCCCATTGAGTGGCCGTGTTCCGCTTGCCCTCAAACTCGATCAGACCGACATCACTGCGGTTGGCATGACTCTCTGGGGTAAAGCCGCGCTTCACGTTGCAGCCACGACAGAGAATCCTCAGATTGGAGCGCTCGTTGTTCTTACGGTCGTCGTCGATGTGATCGACGTGACAGGTAAGCCAGGTCTCATGCTTTCCGCACAACTCACAATCTCTGCCGCCCGGCCCAACCTCCGCCCACATGACGTGGCGATGCTCGAAGACATATCCGCCTTTGTCGGCTAGCGGATGACCCGGCTCGAATACGCGGACATACCCATTCGGCGTGATGACCCGCCGCTGCCGACTTGTGGGAAGCTTGTCGGTTGTACCGTTCCGCATCACCCGGAAGTAGTGCATCTGGCAAAGCTGGGCGGTCTTGTACATAGCGGCACGACCGCAATTCTCTACGCTGCATTGCATTGGATTCGCGCCTCAAGCCTTTTGATTTTTTTGGTGAAGACGGACTTCAGCCTCTTCAGGTAGTCGACCTCATGGCGGACCTGGTCCTGGTTGCACTCCAACCACTCCACCTTTTCCGAGCCGATCTTCTCGACCAGTCGCGGCCGGTAAACCATGATGTTTCCGCTCAGGTGGGCGTTACATTGGGAGCAGGACTTGTTCATGTTCCAAAGGTTGAACCGGAGGTGCTTAGCAGCGCCGACGCTGCGGAAATGCGAACAGTGCCATTGACCGCCCCATGAGGCCGGCTTGTCGCAGCTGATACACCCCAAGTGCGCATCACGCAGGCGCACATAGCGATTGATTACCGCCTGAGCCTCCCTTGCATGATCCGCGCGACTCTTCAGCTTCTCCTTACGGACCTTGATCTCCCGGCGCTCGACATCAGCCAGGGCTTTCCGGGCGCTTGCCTGCCCCCTCTCTGACTGGCCATGAGCGATGGCGCACTCGATCTCCCCGCACACAGCCTGGGAGGCGCGTACGGGCGTGAACATAACCCGGCAAGATGGACAGCGCTTGCGACGCTTGCTGACGGACGTGAGCGGGGTTTTGCGCTGTAGTGGGGTGCGCTTCACGCGGCCTCCTTGAATGCTTCGAACTCAGCCATTTCGGTCAAGCGCTCTTCCGTGAGCGACGGCCAGTCGTTCAGCACCAGGTACGCGCAGCACTGGCGCCAGAAGTCTTGGAACACCTCCTCTCCCATCGAGTCGTAGGAAAGGCTGCGCGGCGTCTTGCGGGTGAGCTGACCCAGGCCGGGGATGTCGAACAACTCCTCGTCGCAGTACACGCCAGACTCCAACTGCAGGGCTTTGATCGCATCGTGGGACTGCTTGCCAGAGAACCGGTCGATGTTCTGGCTTAGCACCCGGCCCAGGCCATGGACCAAGCCGTTGAATCGTGGGTTGCGCGGCTGCTTCAGCTCGGCGCGGATCTTCGTGTTGATCCGAAACTCACGCTCTCGAAGGATCGACCGATCGGCATCGGAGGACGGCACGAATGCCGCCACCTCCTTGCCGGTGGCTGGGTCGACCAGGCGGCGCAGAACCAGGTACACGGGCATTGGGCGGGGCTTGGCTGGTTTGGTCATTGCGCCGCCCTCTTCGCTTCCAGCTCCTGCGCCTGCCTGATCAGCAGGGCGCGGCGATCAGCCAACTCATTTGCCGCTGCAATCCGTATCTCGTCCTTCTGCTCTGCACTGGCTTTGCGCATTTCCAGCATCGAGCTTTTCACGAGCTCCAGTTTCTGGCGAAGCGCCGGCTCTGGCCGGGTGACTATGCCAGTGAGCAAACCCGCGATAGCCCGACCATCCTCGGTGATCGGCTCGACACTCAGGTCCGCCAGGTACTTCTGGGCGTGTTCGCGCGGGATGCGTTTCAGCTCCATCGCTTTGGTCACAGCCTGGATGCGACGGTTGGCGTCGAAGCCTACGGATACGTGCCAGTTGACTGGCTTCGCATCCTCGCGGGCCTGGCCCACGAACCGCTGGTAAGCGTCGATGAACGCCATACGTGCGCCGATTTTGTCGCCGCCATCCAAGATGGGTTTCGCCGCGGCCAGGGCCAGCTGGATCTCGTCGGTCAGCACCACGGTTTCGAACTCGTCGTTCGTGGTCATGGCGATGGCCCAAGCCTCATCCTTTCCTGGGCGCCCATCCGCTGCTTGGACGCGCTGCATGATTTCGCCCATGACCAGCTTGCCCTTCACCTCAAGCCGGCAGGCCTTCAGCGCTGCACGGACAACGGACACCGGATAAGCGCACAGATCCTCGGCCATGATCGCCGCGGTCCCAGGGTTCATCTCATGCCCCATTGCTTCAGCAGTAGCAACGATCGCAGACGACAGCCCGGCGACCTGGGCGTCGTTCATTTCAAAGGTACTCATTGCGCTCTCCCGACTGGCGCCTGGCCAGGACCAATTGAGCGGCCTGCTCAGCAGCGGAAAGGTTTGCCTCAGTGCGCTCCTGCTGGCGGGCCGTGGCGCCATTGATGCGCTGCCCGGTCACCCACTGGGTGTGATAGCTCTCAGCGTTGACCAGCAGTTCGTTGAGGCTGTGGCACTTGCGCAGAACGGCGGCATCACTGGTTTTCAGGTAGTGCGCTGCGACGTGGTGGGCGACATCGGCGCCGAGGCGCTCGACCAGTTGGCGGAGCTGGCCACCGACCTTACCGTTCCACACCGGCCAAGCGCTGTAGCGCTTGCGGTAAGCCATGGCGTAGTTCGCCCAGGCCTTGAAGGTTTTGCAGGTCTGGTCTTTCGGGCCCGGCATGTCGGCGGGAATTTCGACTCGGGGTACTTCGATGCGATCAAGCACCACCAACCCACCGGATGCGGCCGGCTCCCCGGAGCCGCCGTTAAAGTCCTGACTGGTATCCTGATTAGTACCCTGATGATTGGTATCCTGATTTGTCGGATTTATTTCCGACCCCTGCTCGGATTTTTTTCCGACCTTGCTCGGAGATTTTTCCGAGGTAGATCGGATTTTTTTCCGACCCTTGTTTTCTGCTGGGGTCGGATATTTTTCCGACCCATCAAGCTTCTGGTTCCATTCGACGGCCTTTTCGGTCAGCCGAAAAAGCGTGATGTTAGAAGTGCTGGAAAGCTCGATTAAACCAGCCTCTTCCAAGGCCTTCAGCATGCGATAGGCCGTGTCTGGCTTGTCGGTGAGAAGCGGCAGCTCCTCGATGATCTTGGCCTTGCTCAGCGCGAAGAAGATCCCATCGTCAGTCTTGACCGGCTTGGTCCAGCTCGGGCAACCGTAGATAAAGGCGAACAGCAGGGCCTGCTGAGAGTTCAGTCCCCACTTGAGCGCCTTCACCTGGTTGATCGTGATGGTGAATTGCATTTCAGGCCTCCGCCAATCTGCGGAAATCAATGACCTTCACGCCCTTCCAGCTATTACAGCTGGCACAAAGCGTTTGGAGGTTCTCTAAAACGGCCTCCCCGCCCAAGCTTTCAGGGTAAATGTGATCGGCCCGCAAGTTTCTGTGATCGCCACAGCGCAGGCAGCGATACAGATCGCGCTCGAAAACCTGGGTTCTTATGGATTGACCGATAACAGCTTTTTTAGGCCTTGGCGCCTCCTCGTTCGGCCAGGTAAGCCAGGTACCGCCATGCTTCTTGCTATAGGCGTTCGCAATTCGTTCGGCGCACTCTCCGCAGACAGAGGCACCTGGCACCTCAAGGGAATAGCAGTACATGGCGTTGCGAGCTTCCTGGCTGGAGTCTCCACATACTGGGCATGAAGTCGTAGGCACCATGCTCACGCGGCACCTCGCAAGGCCTTGTCGTGAGTGAACAAGCCGTCCCAGGTCTTTTTCATAGGCAGCTCGCCAGCCAGATACAGGTCGTACAGGCGCACCGCGCCCTTCTTGAGCAAGACCGGCGTGAAGGAAATAAAGGCCTCTTTCCCGTGGGGGGTGACTTCGTGCTGGTGCTCGGTCATGTACTTGTCGCGAGCGTAGGAAGCCACGCGAAGGCGCAGGCCAGACTTGCTCTCGTTGTAGAGCCAGTTCCGGCTCTCCAGGTACTTGCCCACCTGCATGACGTTGACCCCATTGAGGCCCTTGCAGAATTGGGTATGGGTCATGCCTTCCTTGAACAGGTTTTCCAGGGAGTGGATCTTGGTTGCCTGGGCTTCGACCTGGATGGTCAACTGAAGCCGGGCCTGCTCAGCCTCAAAAGCCAGCTGGATCAGATCCATGCGGGATAGTTCGCGAGGCTGGGCGATGACTGCTTCCAGCTCACGCCAGCGGCGAACTACGGCCAGGCGCATCTTGGCGCTGTAGCCGGTCAGCAGCGTGTCGGTCATCTCTCGGTCGAGGTTGAAGCACGGCAGGAAGCGCCCGGTGCTGTCCTTGTACTGGGCTGAAAAATCAGCCGAGTCGATTTCGAGCTCAGCGAGCATCGAACGGATATCAGCCAGCACGTTCTTGTGCAGCTTTCCGGTCAGTTCGGCGATCTCGACAGACGACATAGTCCGCGCCACGTTTTGCGAGCTCTGAAAACGTGGCGCGATATTGGTAGGGGTATTGCTGGAATTGGGTTGGCTCTGCATAATCGGCCTCATCAAGTGGTAATGAATCAGCCGGGGCGCAATCCCGGCTTTTTTGTGCCCGGGATTCAGGCAAGTTTCAGATTCGGTCGGTGTTTTGCGATCAGCGCTTCAGCCTTTCGGCCAAGCTCCCCTGCTCGAGCTTCAACTTGGCGGCACTGTTCAGCGAACGCCGGCAGATGCGGCAAGTCCTCTTCGCACATCACCTGGTCGTCAAAGACCTCGCTGCCGGTATCGATCACATCGCCCAGGGCGCGGATCAGCGCACCAAAGCTTTTATTGGCACATTGATAGCTCTGCATCTGGCGGGCGCCGGTCAAGCCATGACGGCCAGCCAATTCGTTGATGCAGTTGTCGCGAAACTCCGGCTCCAGAGCGTTCACCCATGACTCTTCCAGCCACGACGGCATTTCCTGATCGCCGGAGAGCCAGCGCTGAACGCGCTTCAGCCAGCGGCCTGTTGCCTTAACGAACTCCCCCACATCGTTCATGCGCGCCAGCTCATTAAAGTCCGGGACCTTTGCCTGAATTATCTTGGCGGCGGGAACACGCAGGCAGATTTCACGACTCAGCGCTTGGGCGAAAGCGTCCTGACTCAGGCTGGTACGGGCGATCTGGTTTGCGGCATGCGCCACCAACACCTGGTCACGGGTTTGCACGTTGTGTCTTGAACTGGACGTATTCATGGAGACTGCACTCTTCTAATCTGGACTTACTGAGGAGGTGGACGGGGCAATCGCTCAAGCGACCATCTCGCCCCAGGGAAACGAAGGGCAAAGCTGCCCCCTCTTAACTTCGCCACCTGTAAGCGCCTCAATTTGAAGCGCCCTTGCTGCCGGAACGGGCCGATCTCCCGAACACCACTGGCTAACAGTCGGGGTTCGAACATCAAGACGGCTGGCCAGCGCTGTTTGGCTGCCCAAAATCCCGGCTGCCTTCCGAACCGCTTCTGCTGGTGTCATGGGTTTTCTCCGGTTTGTCATGCGCCAAATATAAGGCATTAGCTAATCACTAACAAGCCATTGCCTACTCGGCAGCGGACTAGGCTTAATTAGGCAATGCTTACAGGAATAGAATTAGGCGCAGCCATCGAGCGAGCTCGGGTCGCCAAAGGCGTTACAAAGAAAAAGCTCGCCGAAGATTTCGGCGTGGCGGGCCCCTCTGTCCAAGGCTGGGTGAAGACGGGGCGAATCGACAAATCTAAGCTGATGGAGCTGATTGAGTATTTCTCGGATGTCGTTACCCCTGCGCACTGGGGGTTGAGCGAACGCATGGGGGATATTCTGAGCGTCGCTGAAGCTCCAGCTGTCTACGACTCGTCACCAAAGGCTAGCGTCAAGCTCTCCAGCATCGAGACCTGGGATGACACAACCCCGCTCCCTGACGACGAGGTCTACGTCCCCTTCCTGCGCGAAGTTGAGCTGGCAGCCGGCTCTGGCCGGTTTGTGATCGAAGAAAGCGATACCGCCAAGCTGCGCTTCTTCAAGAGTGATCTGCGCCGCAACAATGTGCAGTTCAACAATGCCAAGTGCGTGATCGTCCGCGGCAACAGCATGTTTCCAGTACTGCGTGATGGCGCCACGGTAGGCGTGAACACCGGCAAGAACTCGCTTGGCGATATCGTCGATGGCGACCTCTACGCGATCAATCACAACGGCCAGCTGCGCGTGAAGCAGGTCTATCGCCTGCCCACTGGTTTGCGTCTGCGAAGCTTCAATCGTGACGAGCATCCGGATGAGGATTACACCTTCGCCGAAGCCCAGGAACAACAGATTTCAATTCTGGGTCATGTGTTCTGGTGGGGGATGTTTGCTCGCTGATTCTCCAGCTCCACGGAAGTGTTGAATGCCAAAGAAACAACCATCGCACAGCAAAGCAGCAACTGCTGCTGATATCGAGCGATCCATCCAGGCCCTCAACAGAATGGCTGAGCGGCTTTGGGGTGATGGACGAGAGACTGAGGCGAAAGCCCTCCTCGATGCGTTGGACGCACTAAACCGGGCACTGGATCGTGTCAGAATTAGAGAGAGCCGTAGGGTTCTCCATTGAAACGTACACGTCCCAGCCGAACACTGGGTGTATTAACAACGAGGCCGATGACTGATGGGGCTGCTCGATTTTCTATCCGACCTTCTCGGTGGTCTTGCTGGTCTCCAGCCTTACGAAAAGCCTCGCAGGGTATTCACGCGAGGCTTTGTTGCATTCTGCGTGATGGTGGCTGTTCTTGAGCTGATAGTGCTGAACCACCTCTATGGTGCACAGCGATGAGCGAAGGTAGATGGGGTCGTGCGTATAGAGCAGCGTGAGCTACCACGAATCTAACGAAAACATAGTGCGTAATTATCATCATAAAGGGACTTATATGAATTACTACCAACACACAGTCGCAAACATCGAAGGTAATAGCAAACTTCGCTCACCCCAGATAGAAGCTTACTTACAAATAAAAAAATACTTTTCAGACAATCCTAACGGCGAAGCATTAGTAGTGCTACCAACTGGCACAGGCAAAAGCGGCCTAATTTCAATAGCACCCTATGGTGTTGCGAATGGTAGAGTATTGATAATTACGCCTGGACTAGTAACAAAAAACAGCATAAGAAAAACCCAGGAAGCCTTGGAGGATAATTTCTGGGTAAATTGCAATGTCCTACTAGACCCAGATGACCTTCCGGCGATCACAGAGTATGACTCAAGCACGCTCATAGCCAACCTTGATACATGCAACATGGTGTACACCAACATCCACCAAGTCTATAGTACAAGAGGCAACAGCCTTGTGGATCGAGTGCCCAAAAATTATTTCGATTTAATTATAGTTGATGAGGCTCATCATGCACCGGCAGAAAGCTGGACTAAAACTTTAAGCTATTTTAGCGCAGCCAAAAAACTATTCTTAACGGGGACTCCTTTTCGGGGTGACAATCAAGAGCTTCCAGGCGAGCTAATTCACGAAACGCAGCTATCTGAAGTAATGCGTGACAGATACGTAAAATGGCTTCGTAAGGAAACCGTCAATGCACACAACTTATCTTTCACGTTAGCCGCGTATCCTGGGCGCAGCTTCTCCAAAGAAGAGGTGCTTCAATTAAAAGACAGAGAGTGGCTTGAAAAAAGTGTCGCATTGTCAGAAGCATGCTCTAAAGACGTCATTCAACACAGCTACTCCAAGCTCAGAGAGCTTAAAAGTGAATCTCCCTCTGTACCTCATAAAATCCTTGCTGTGGGATGCAGCATTCGTCACGCCAACGATCTTCACTCGTGGTATGAAGAGCTCGGTACCACAGTAGTTACAATTCACAGCGAGATGAGCGAGGAAGACCAAGAGCAAGCGTTCCGGAAAATTGAAAACCATGAATGCGAGGTTGTTGTTTCGGTGAACATGCTCATGGAGGGGTATGACCATCGCTACCTCACTGTCCTTGCGCTTTTTCGCCCTTATCGAAGCCTGAATGCGTTTGCTCAAATCGTCGGCCGGGTGCTGCGAGCGATACCAGAAGACGAAATTAAAGCATTTGAGATAGATAACAACGCACTGATAGTCTTTCATCAGGAAACGGGGCTTGATGTAATGTGGCAAGCATTCCAAACAGAAGTCGACCGAGCCAAGCATCAGCGCACTAGAGAGTATGAATTCAGCGAATACGAATACACTGAACGAGATAACGCTCTAGCAGGTATAAGTACAGAAGACGTTTTTGCAGGACAAACGGATTCCTACCTGGACGACATAGACTTTAATGAGCTATTCGAAAAAAAGCGATTAGAGATCTCGCAGTCAGCAGACAAGCAACTTGAAACACTACAAACCTCAGGTCCGGCTCTAGACCTATCCACTATTGAAAAATTACGTAGTGTTTTAATAGATGCCGAACTAAAGAAGGCATCCTCAGAAATAAATCCGAACCTCATTGCAAAGCGTCCCGAGCTAGCTCGCAAAGACCTTAGAGCCCTCCTGGTTAAAAAATCTCAAGACGCTGCCGCAAGCCTGATTAGCGACAAAGGCCTTGAGGATAAGGGAATAGAGCTTTTCCCTAGGTTTGCCAGACATCTAAAGTACATGAAGAAAGACACTCCGAACGATGGCGTGCTTGTAATGTACATCAATGCCAAGATACACTCACGCTATGGTGCGCGCGATCAGATGGACAACAGGCAGCTATTAAATGCCGTAGATATGATGCCGCACATTGTTAATGAGCTTCGAGGCATGTTGAAATGAACAAACTACTGAAGGATGCCTTAGATGAGCTTAGCGCACTGCATCTTTTTAATGGAGTGCAGCCTTCAGACCTAGCCGATGCTATGTATGAAAGTCCATATTTAGAATTCAAGACCATTAAAACCGCTGAACACTTAACTGTTGAACTTAGCTTTATCGATGAGTGTGAAGAGTCTGTAAACACCGTCAAGATGAAGTACATTTACAGTCTTGATAGAAAATTACAGCGTATTGACCAGAAGATAGGTTCAAAAAAATTCGCAATACAGTGGTGTCGAAAAACTGCGACTAACGATGCCATTGCCAAGGTAGAGCTAGCACTAAGTAAAATTAGAGTTACTGATAAAAGAATCAGCGCAATTATGTCCACGCTTCCAAGTAGCACAAGTTCTCTTATTCGTGCAAAATTGTCTCTAGTAGCCTAAGACAGCTCCTTGTACAAAGCCCGGCCCAGCGCCGGGTTTTTTGTATCCGCCCTTGCCGCCTCCCCTCAAACTCGATCCGCCGCCAGGCCAGCAAGCCCCCCGCCGATGGAGGCTGCGCACCATGGGTGGTAAAATTCCAGATCTATTTGAGGAGTAGTCCAATGAAAGGAATTGGGACGCTTGCCCTGGTGGTGGGTATTTGCTGGGCCGTATTCGCACTGAGCATGGACGTGTCTGTCGCTACTGGATCTGGCGGCAGAGTGAACAATCTTGGGCTTATGGCTGATCGCCAATTACATACCATTGTCGGCGGGATGATCGCCCTGGCAGGCCTGATTATCTTGATGCTCGGCGGTAAAGGCTCTGCTCCGTCGGCAGCCACAACAACTGATACCCGCCCCTGCCCCGCCTGCGCAGAAACCATCAAGAATGCCGCCATCAAGTGCAAGCACTGCGGGGCTGATGTTGAGCCAGTTGCAGCCCCAAGACTCAGAAATGGCTGGGTGGCCTCCATCCCATGCAAACCCGAAGATGTTGATCGGTTTCACGAGGCTGTCCGGTCCCTGGGCCTGCCGTTGGTCAACATGGTTGAGGGGCAATGGGGAGCCGGACCTTACGAATCAAAAAGCGAGGCTCGCGAGGCGCTGGCCAGGCTCCATGAAAGCTACAAGTTCTTTGGCGATATCGTCTACAGAGACTCGGTGAGCGGCAAGTACCCACCAATCATTGACTGATCCAATAGCTCCTCCAGGCCCGCCTTGCGCGGGCTTTTTCATGCCTAATCGAAAATAATTAGGCATTACCTATTTACATAAAATTAGCCTATGCCTAATATCACTCCCAAGCCAATGCAACACCGGCCCAGCAGCGAAAGCCGCGCCGCTCTTTAACAACCTGCGCCATTAACGATTACCCGGCGATTCGCTGGGAGGTCAGCCCCGGCCACACCTGTGGGGCGAGAGAAAGTCAGGTGAACAAAATCGCGCTGCCACTACTGGCGACCAGCGATCCGATAGCCCCGAAAGGCTACCAACGCGCAGAACTGCGACGGCGGACGAGGTGTTGACCGAACTGGCGAATGACCCGGTAGGAGGCGCGAAACGGATTCAAAAATTAGCGCCCCCGATAGCCTCGGCTGGGGACGCCGGACCTCATGCACCCTGCCCCACTCAGCAGGGCATTCAGAGCTGTAGCGTGCATGTTGTAAGGACCTGTGATCCGTGGCGAACAGATGCTGTTTGACGCCACGCGGAGGAAGCTCGAAGCCCGTACCGACGAAGATCGGCCAGCCCTGCAATCAGCGGCGGATAACTGGCCAACATCGCTGACGCAACAACCCCGGTCTGACGCCAGTAGCGGGACCGGGATTTCACCTAATGCCCTTCTCACAAGGGGTATCAGGGAAATCACACTGGAGGATCAGCAAATGAAGATTGAAGGATTGACGATTGAAGTGATTCTAAAGCCAGGCACCGACGAATTTGATCAGTTGGCCAAGCAGTTCGCCGAATCTGCTTACCGGCACCTTGTAGAGTTGTGGCGACAGGGTACTGAGCAACAACCTGCCGCCACTTACCCGCAGTTTCTAGCTACCGAATGATCTCGACCTGGCTCGCTCTCGGCATCTGAGGAGGCTCAACGGGCTTAGCAAACACCGAGTGGATGTTCCCGCAGTCACCACAGCTGGCGATCAGGATGTTCTTGTTCGAGGGAGCCGGTTGGATGGCGACCTTGGTAAGCCCTTCGACTCCGCATCCTGAACACTTTGGTTTTGCAGCTTCCATGTTATTGCCTCAACGGTTGTAGGGACTTGAGAGGCTACCACGGCCCGGCGTGGGTAAATATCCGGGCACCAAATTCAAGCCGGTGACAGACGCCAGTAGCGGGTCACGGCTCCACTGACTTACTGATGCTGCTTCGATGAGGCGGCATTGGAAATCGACGGAGGAAGGTATGGGCCAGATCAATAGCGAGGAGATTTTGTCCTCAGAAATTTCCAGCTACGAAGAGCTATTGGCAAAAAGCCTACAGCTTCAGGGCCGCGTTAAAGAAACCCAGGCCTCTCTGGAGGCTGCTTACTCCGGGATCATCAACGCAAAGCATGTTTTCGAAGAGATCAAGAAAGAGAATATCGAAGAGTTGCGGGTATTCAGGCAAACAGTCACTCGCGAGGCGGCCGAAGTTACCCAGGCCATCAAGCATCTGAAATCAAATCTCGATGCAAAAAGCCTCTCGGATCTCAGGGAGTATGTTGCCCTCTGCGAGCGCCTAAAGACACTGCAGGACACTGGATTCAAATTCCCGGTCTGAACAACCAGCGCCACGACAGCTTGACGTTAACTGCCCGATCCCTGGTACTCCCCAGCACCAGGGCGCATCGGAGTGTGATCTAGAAAGGCGACTCCATACCGGGCACGGTTTTTCACCGTGCTGAGCCCTTGAGGCGGAACTGAATGGGCGTCCTTGCAATGACAAGCGCAGATCAAACCCCAATGCGGGCTGCGTTACTGTAATTCAGCCGGTGCATTCATGAGTTCTGTCAGTGGACGTACCGGATTCGCCTGCACACGTTCAATAATAGGCGGGGTTTTACCTTCCATTCGATATATGCACGCCTTAGTCAGTCGCCTCTGTCTGTTGTCGTTCGGTAGCTCAATAAGATGCCCAAATGTGCAGTTTTCTTCGTTAACGACATAAGCGGGATCCTCCGCCCAGAACGAAAGAACCATCATTAGCAGAAACATTGATTGCAGTCCTTGGCGACACATTGGGCCGGCTTTTTAACAGTCGCCGGATGCAACAGCAACCCTACTCCCCCCTTCAAACCATCAGCACTCCCCTCCGCGCCCATCGGCAACCAGCGGAGCGGATGAGTGCAGCCGAGTTTTGTTGGACCAGCACCCGCCACTCTGGAGGCAATCATGTCAGCACTACGCAAGGCACAGCTCGAATACGACAACCGTATGCCACCACCGGTAAGCGAGGACGACCTGGCCGAATCGGAATGGCTTGAGGCAAACGCCGAGCGCCTGCTGATGGGATACCGGATCTCCTGGGGCTACCAGCCTTCAGAGCGCGGCGAGGTCACCCAGGCCGACTTTGCAAGGGCGGTGCAGGACCATCTGAACCAGCGCCAGATCGACGGTGAGGATCAGAAAGACGCCTTCGGCCAGTTGGTGATCAATGCCATGGGCTTTCGCAGCTCGGGGCTCCTGATGGATCTGGCGGTGTACCTGCTTGGTAAAAAGTCAGCCTTGAAGGACATCGCGCTCGAGCTATTGAAGCCCCACGCCGAGGCCGCGGTGGCCTTTGAACAGGAGCAGGCGCGCCTAGAGCAGGAGTGCGGTTTTTGAGCCCTCACATTCTCATCGACCAAGCCCTCGAAGGCGTTGCCGATCCCAACAGTCAGTCCGATATCGATGTCCTGGTGCAAGGCCTGATCACCCGACTCTTCACTGACGGGGCGATCACTACCGACGAATTCACCCACTACTGCAAGCGCCTGATGGAAGCCTGTCACCGGCGCAAGGAGGCAGAATGACCACGTCCCCAGTCAAGTCGCTCATCGAGGAGCAACTGGAAGACATCACCGCCCACAACCTGCGTGATGCCTACAGCCTGGCCGAGCGCCGGGGCTTTTTCGGACCGCCAGTTGAGCAGTATGCGGAGCCAGGTTACCGCGGCCGGGTACTGCAGGTTCTGCGCTATCGCGTGGCCCAGCTGGAGCAGCGGCAATGAGCGGCGCCGGCGCGCACAAGCGCGGCCAGCAGTTGGCGATCCGCTGCGCGAAACTCCGACGCGAGGGCCTATCCCTTTCCGAGGTGGCCCAGGCCACCGGCATCAAGAAAGAGCAGGCCAACGCCAAGATCACCCTGGGCGAGCGCCTGCTCTCGCTGGTCGAGTCGTGATCGCAATTCTCTTCTGGCGTAGCTCCTTCCCTGCCCTCGCGCTCTGCACCGCCGCAATGCTGATCAGCGCCCTCGCCGATCACCTCACCCAATAACTCACATCTTTCAAAGCTGCGCACCTGCGCGGCGGGAGATAGTCATGCCTGTACCTAACCTCGCCCTTTGGGAAGAGGTCGAAAAGACCGACCCCAAGTTCACCAAGGAGTACACCGGCCCTGGTGGTTTCAGCGGTACCGCAGTGAATGCCCAGTACCTGGCCAAGCGCGCCACGGAACAGTTCGGCCCCTGCGGCACCGGCTGGGGTTATGACGTGATTGAGGAGCGCTTCGACATCGGCGGCCCGCTGCTGAGCAAGGAAGGCGTGGTGCTGGCACACGCCCAGGTGCACACCCTCAAGGTCGCCCTGTGGTACCTGGGCGGCGACGGTGAGCGCAAGACGATCACGCACTACGGGCACACGCCTTTCATCACTCAAAACAAATTCGGAAGCATCGGCACCGACTTTGACGCGCCGAAGAAGTCCCTCACCGATGCGATCGGCAAATGCCTTAGCCAGCTTGGCTTCTCCGCCGACGTTCGCCTGGGTCTCTACGACGACATTCACTACGTCAACGAGCGCCTGGGTGAAGCCGAGATCGAGCGCGCCGAAGACAAGATCGAAGCGAAGGAGCGACTGGCCGCCGAGTACCGCGAATGGCTGGCTGAGACGCTCCATCTGATCGGCACCGCGCAGTCACTCAACGAGCTGCAGCAGCTCTACAAATCGGCCATGCGCAAGCTGGACCTTCGTCAGAACGATCCAGAACGCGAAGCCCACAAACTCAAATTCACCCGCGCTAAGGACGCCCGCAAAGCGGACCTTGAAGACTCTATGGAAGGTGCAGCATGACCGAGCTCTACGCACTGACTGGCCAGATGGCCGAACTCGCTGCCCTGGCAGATACCGACGACGAAGGGCTGCGCCAGGCCATCCAAGACACCATGGACGGCATCAAGGGCGAGTTCGAAGTGAAGGCCGACAGCATCGTCATGTTGCGCCGGAACATCGAGGGCGACATCGACGCCATCGACAAGGAAGTCGATCGTCTGAATGAGCTCAAGCGCATCAAGAAAAACACCGTTGGCCAGATCAGCGACTACCTGCGCCGGAACATGGAGGCGGCAGATATCAAATCGATCAAGCGCCCGCTGTTCACCATCACCCTCGCCCTTTCGCCAGAGAAGGTGATCGTCGATGACGAGAAGGCCGTGCCTGACGAGTTCGTATCGCTGAAGAGCGTGATCACCCCGGACAAGAAAACCATCGCCATCCGGCTCAAGGAAATCCGCGATCACAACGAGGCGGTGCGTAAGCGTATGGCCGCCGGCGAGGACGCGGAAGCCGAACTTCTGGAAGAACCAAGCTGGGCCCACCTGGAGCGCGGCGAGAGCTCTATTCGCATCAAGTGAGGTAACCATGAGCAACAACTTCATCCTGGTCTGCTCCGAGCGCCAGGCAGAACTGGAGGCAGCTAAGGCTGCCTTCTTCATGTCCGGCAACAAGGTCCAGGTGCTGGAGTCTTTCAGGTTCCAGCCTCGCCGGCCACGCAAGGACCTGGGTGGCCAGCATGGCAAACGCGCCACCCGCCCGCAGCCAAAGCGCACCTACGAAGACCACTTCGCCCAGCGCAAGGCCTACGTCGACACGATCCGAGAGCTCGCCAAGACCATGACCATCGACCAGGCCATGGCCGCCACCGGAAAGTCCGAGTCAGCCATGCGCCGCGCCTCCCATGAAGGCGGCTTCACGTTCAAGAGCAAGGTCGTTGATAGGGAGCGGGATTTGAAGCTCATCGAGCGCCTAGCTGCCCTGCGGGACGCTGGAGTGTCACGCATCGCTGCCTGCAGGAAGGTCGGGATCTCTGACACCCTGCTGAACCGACTGGTGCTCGACTACGACTTCAACTTCCCCAAGCGCTGGGAGAAGCGAGCTTGAGGCGCTTCAGCAACCGCCCGCAACAGCGCAAACGTCAAGCCTGGTCGACGATACCGGCCAGCGGCATCGAAGAGGTGGGCCATGGCTGCAACTCAGGAAGAACGAACAGCCAAGCTTGCCGAGAGGCGGCAGGAGCTGGGCGAGCAGGAGCTACGACACACAGTTCCCTACGGAACGCGGCGGATGCTCGACGAGCTGATGCTTTGGCATGAGATCGAGGAGGTCAGCGAGGCGGTGCAGCTGCTGGTGATCAACGTCAGGCCCGAGGATCTGCCGCCGGCGCCGCCGAAGGTAAAAGGCCCGTCAGACATCATTAGGCACTACTTCCGCCAGGGAATGCGCGACAGGTTAGCGACCATCACCGCCGCCCTGGGCGAATCCAAGGAGCGAAACACGATCTGGCGGCTGATCGCATATGCACACTCGCTTGGTCCCGACCGCTCCGCACTGCTCTTCAAGATTCCGCGCCACAAAATCGAAGTTCAACAAAACGTGGCGCGCAAACTACGGCAGGCAGGCTTTGCCGAATCGCTCCAGATGAACGCCGAAGACGGTGACGTCTGATCCGGCGCAATGTCAGTCACCCCCACTCCAAGCTTCGCCCCCCTCTGATGGCGTTAAGCGAAAGATCTCAATTTGTGCTTTGGCATTTCAGTGCCTGCGCAAGCTTTGAACAGCAGCTTGGAGGCTTCCTCAGCAGCGTCTAGCTTTTCACTTGCATAGAATGGAAGACTTTTTAGGAACTCAGCTCGATCTTCGTCTTCGGAAATGGTAATAACGGAATCCCGGATGTGCCTAACCTCAGCAAAATGCTCGTAAGCTACTTTAGCAACTTCGAACAAAGATGAGTCGATCGCGGCAATTTCCACAACGGCCTTATCAAAAATGGATGTATGTACAACAGGAAGAACTGTAGATCCACCGCCACCGTCTTCTCTTCGTATATACACTCTGTACTCGCCAACCGAGTTTTTTGAGAACGTCAAAGCCTCGAAGGAATCGTCTTCAATATCACGCATTAACGATTTCAATTGTTTGATGGTCCACGCGTTTTTTTGTAGCTCCTCCGCTATTAGTATCTTGTACGCTCTGATCTTGCGTAACTTCTCTGAGCGTTTCTTAAAGAACTCCATAACTTCCTTCAAAAAAAACAAGCCGACAGCACTGATAACAGTGAGCGGAAGAAAACTTTCTACACTTTGCAAAATCCCCACTTCTCACTCCGAATGACAACTGTGTAGCTGATTCTAACATGCCACCACCGATCACGGAGGGCGGTGTATCCACGTAGAAGCCATTATTCAGCCTGAGTGCCACTCATTGTTGAATGCTAGGGCAAACAGTCTACAACGAGCGCTACGCGGATCTTCACGAATTATTGTTTCAATCACTTTCCTTTAACCTTTTCGATAATTTTTGCTAATCCTTCCAAACCGTCAAACGTTGAAGGCAAATTATCTTCACCACTCACCAGACCGCTAAAAATTACCTGCTCAAATCTTTCCAGGGTTGAATCTTTAGATGCATTACCATCCTGAGGAGCACCTACTTGCTTTCTAGCTTCGCCCGAAAACTTTACGTAACTTTGAATAAATTGAAGCAGCGCAATACGCAAGTCCAGTTGGAGAATTTGCG
This sequence comes from Pseudomonas sp. JDS08PS003, assembly GCF_045013505.1. Lineage (NCBI taxonomy): Bacteria > Pseudomonadati > Pseudomonadota > Gammaproteobacteria > Pseudomonadales > Pseudomonadaceae > Pseudomonas > Pseudomonas sp. JDS08PS003. The sequence goes on along the minus strand of NZ_CP120724.1, from coordinate 2,444,007 downwards.
CCTTCACGCTTCTGAAGTTATGAAGCGCAACACGAAAGAAGAAAACAAACACCAACTCCAAGGCGGCGATAGAAACCGCCGTATACACGTCTATGCTCGGAATTTTTGCTTCGGTATAATACGCATACACTTTATATGCCGCTGGAGACACCAATATAGTTGCTAATACCAACAGGCACAAAAAATTGAAATGCTTTTCGAGCGCCTTTCGAAACCTCATAGATGAAAAACCTGAAGCCAACTCCACAAAGTCAGCGCTAATCTTTATTTTTTTTAGCGCTGCATCAAGGTGCTTTACTCTTTCTTCCCTCTTGCCTAGCAGAATCTCGCTATCAGAGCTTGCTTTGATAGCGCGATCAATGGTCGATGGTAGTTTTTTGATTGCAACAACTTCTTCATGATGCAGATACTTTTTCAGTACACCAATTAGCATTGAATGCTGGCCGTATTCTATTTCGGTTCCGGCGGGGTGCTCTAGATTCATCTTTCTAATGGACGTAAGGCCGCGCACCAATTCCTCAGATAGCTCTTGAGGACGCGTGACCTGATACTCCTGAACGAACCGAAATAGATAAGCTGCCAGTAATTCGTACTGACTGGAATTCAAGGGGTCTACCTCTTCCAACAGCTTTCTAAAGCTACCCCCAATAATCTCTATATTAAATAAACATCCACTTTCAAAGGACAAAAAATTATTTCTCATCGCGGCTAGAGAAACAATTATGAAAAAGTGTATATCACTAACATTGCCCCCTCCATCAGTGGTAACTAGACTTCTAAAACGCTGTTCTGTTTCTAGGAGGAGGCGATGCATTTCACTATTGCTAAAGAATCCATCTTCCAAGTTTTTGTCCGCTTCCATAATGAGTATGAACCTATAGTCTACTGGTGGTAAACACTATACCGGCCAAGAGCCATCATGCCTATTACCCAAGGATGCGTCTGCATCTGTTGAAACTGCTATATCTGGCGCTGCCCGCCAGCGCCAAACCCCATCGATCGCTCCAGCCAGGCCACGGCCATCGGCTGCCCGGAGAAAACTATGCAAGCAGTCATCTACGCTGGCCTGCGGAACGGCGCCCGCGACCAGAAGATCCACGATGCCCTGATCTACAAGCGTGTGATCGAGGTAGCCCGGGAGTTCCAGCTTTCCCCGGGCACTATCCGCGCAGCTGAGAAACGCATCTCCAACACATCTGTTTTCGAGCTGAGCCTACTGGGGGGGGGGGGCAGTCCGATGCCGATCGGCAAGGTTGTGGCCGATTCCTTCCGAAAGGCCGCGCTAGGCGCGTACCGGAACTACCACGGCACCTTTCGAAACCTTGAGCTGCCCTGCTGGGTGATCACCGATGGCATGCAGAAAATCGAAGTGCTCGAACTCCGCAAGATCGATACCGGCGAAGAGTCGCTGTGATGCTTTTTCCATCTTCAATCCAATGGACTATCCATTGCCTCGGTCGTACCAGTTGTTAGCTAGATCAACAGGAATTCGAACAATCTTTGAAGGCTCTAGCTTATTGCAGGCTTCCGGGTATTGCTCGATCTCGATACCGAAATAGGCTAACCAATCGCCATTTGCTTGTTGCTTCAGTTCTGCCAAGTGCATTCCAACTTGCACTTCAGTCAAACCAGAAACTTCAGCGATCAGTTTGTTGGTGGGTTTCTTACTCATCTTGCCCTCCTTGGACCGGATTCCTTCCGGCTCTCATAGAAATAGATCAATCCAACCTATTACGCCAGCCAGCGAGGATTCCGCATGTCCGCAAAACAGAAGAAACACCCCTTCGATTTCAAAACTCAATACGGACTCGGCTTCAGCACTCAGGACGATGAGATCGTTGTCGACTTCTTCTGCGGGGGTGGCGGCGCTGGTACTGGCCTAGAAATGGGCCTGGGTCGCGCGGTGAACGTGGCGAAGAACCACAGCCCTGCAGCAATCAGCATGCACACCGTGAACCACCCGGGTGCTGTGCACTACACCACAGATGTGTTCGACGGCGATCCCGACACCGAATGCGGCGGCAAGGCCGTTGGCTGGTTCCATATGTCGCCGGACTGCACACACCACAGCCAGGCTGCCGGCGGCCAGCCACGCAAGCGCGAGATCCGAAACTTGTCGTGGATCGGCCTCAAGTGGGCAGGCAAGAAGAAGCCACGGGTGATCAGCCTGGAAAACGTGAAGCAGATCCTGCAGTGGGGCCCCCTCGTTGCAAAGCGCGACAAGGCTACAGGCCGAGTAGTGAAACTCGGTGGAAGTGTGGCTGCCCCTGGTGAGGTTGTGCCGGTCCACCAGCAGTTCCTGGTGCCAGATCCAGCCAGACGCGGGCGGACCTGGGCCGTATTCGTCGCCGAGCTGCAACGCCTTGGCTATGCCGTCGAGTGGCGCGTGATCAAGGCGTGCGACTTCGGCGCGCCGACCAGCCGGGAACGCCTGTTCATGATCGCCCGCTGCGACGGCAAGCCCATCGTATGGCCAGAGCCAACCCATGCCAAGAACCCGGCCAAGGGCCAGAAGAAGTGGCGCACCGCCGCCGAGTGCATTGACTGGACGATCCCGAGCAAAAGCATTTTCGACAGGCCGAAACCGCTGGCACCTGCAACCCTGCGGCGAATCGCCAAGGGCATGAAGAAATTCGTCATCGATGCCGCTGACCCGTTCATCGTGCCTATTGCGAACTGGTCCGGCGACAGCGTGCAGTCAGCCCATGAGCCGCTGCGGACCGTGACATCCTGGCCCCGCGGCGGATCGTTCGCCATGGCAAGCCCAATCATCGCCCCAGCCACGCACCAGGGCAGCGATCGCATCAACGACCCTGCCGCCCCGCTGCCGACTGTGACCTGCGCGAATCGAGGTGAACTGACGCTGATCAGTCCGGTGATGGTCACTGCTGCGCATGGCGAAGGGAAGCCTGGCGGTGTTCAACGCTGGGGCGACGGCAGCAAGTTTGCCGGTGCCCCGCTGGGGACGGTGACAGCCAGCGGCGGGCATTCAGTTGCAGCCGCTCACCTGGTGAAGTTCCGGTTCTCGGATGAAGGCAAGGCGCTCGACGAACCGCTGCCGACCATTACCAGCGGCGGCAACTACCAGCGCCCGGCCGGCGCCGCCCACGCTATGGGTATCTCAACGGTGTTCATGGCCCAGATGAATGGCGGCTTCAACGCCACGCATGCCAAAAGCGTCGAAGCCCCAATGACCACGGTTACCAACACAGGCAGCCAGCAACAGCTGGTGACGGCAAACCTGCTGCACCTGCGCGGCAACTGTGATGCGAAGGACTGTGCCGAACCACTGCACACCGTCAGCGCAGCTGGCACTCATCACGGCGTGGTCGAGTACACCCTATCACCGGAACACGAAGAGGGAGCCTTGCGCGTCGCGGCATTCCTCATCAGCTACTACGGCACCGAGAATGTGAGCGCTGCCGGCGATCCAACCCCGACGATCACCACCAAGGATCGCCTGGGCCTGGTCACCGTCACGATTAAGGGAACGCCGTATGTGATCGTCGATATCTGCCTGCGGATGCTGCAACCGGCTGAGCTGTACAAGGCGCAAGGCTTCCCGGCGGATTACATCATCAGCCACGGCGCCGACGGCAAGCCATTCACCAAGACCCAGCAGGTTCATATGTGCGGCAACAGTGTCAGCCCGCCGCCAATGGCCGCGCTGGCCCGGGCAAACGACCCGTGGCTAACCAGGGATCAGGTGGCCTCAGCAGCTTAAAGAGAAAGCCAGTTGTAATTGTCGTACTGGCGATTCCCGCATTTAAGGCAGATCACATAAAGCTCACGATCCAGATGGCTGCCGTCGGTGGTCCAGCCTGACCGAGATACGCGGCCAAGCCTCATTTTCGAGCATGTTTTGCAAAAGTACTGCGCCAGCTGGTCGACCGGATGTCTCGAAGCATATTGCGGGATTTTCGGCGCCATTCTTATTCCTCCTTGAATACAAGTTCAGCATAGCTTGAGGTATTCCCATGCCCACAGAAACTCAACACCTGGAGCAGCGAGTAGCTGCCCTTCAGTCCGACCTGAACACCAAGGACGAGCAGATAGACGCTCTGACCTTCAGCGACAACGACCGCGAGCTGTCCCGGCGATCATGGTTCGATGAAGCGAAGCGGCTGGAGAAGGAGGTTGAGGCTCTGCGCAAGGCCCTGAAATTCTATGCCGACCGGGAGCATTACCACTTTGAGAGCGGTAACTGGGACACAGTGAGCGGAGAACCGCTGAATATCCTTTGGTGCGGCGATGAGCCTGACTTCATCGAAGATGGATGGGTTGCGCGCTCTGCCCTATCCGCCAGCGCAGAACCGGGTGCGCCGATTGCGAAGCAAGAACTGCAGCTCGAAGACCCTGAGCGCCAGAGGCTGATCGCCTGGGGGGCGCAACTGTGGGCTTGAGGAGGCATCGAAAGTCTGTCAGCGCATGGCTCATGAGGCGTACTACCCGCCTGGGACCAGGGTTTAAGCACTTCACGCCCAAAGCCCAGATGCGCCTGGGCGACATCCTGATCAAAGCGGCGAATGCAATCGGCGGCCTACCTGACGGCCCCTACGAGCGCTTTCATGCGCGCCAGGGCAACAAAACCCGTTAGGAGTACATTTGTACTCCTCCCGCAAAAACCTCACCCCGTCCCCACTTTCAAGCCAGCCGCAGCAGCGGCCAAGGACTAAGTCATGCCTGAAATAAAAGAACGGCCGATCCTGTTCTCAGCGCCGATGGTGCGCGCCATTCTGGAAGGTCGGAAGACTGTCACGCGGCGCCCAATCAAGCCAAGCATGAGAGGCTTCGATGTCTCGTTCGAACTGCACCAGCAGGATGACGGGTCATGGCGCCCGATGCACACGTTCGACGAGAGCTGCATGGATGACCAAGGCACCGAGCACCCGATAGCCTGCCCCTACGGCCAGCCCGGCGACCAGCTGTGGGTGCGCGAGAGCCTCGGCTATGACTGCGAATACGGTCACTACTTCGCCGCCGGCGGAAAGCATGGCGAAACGGTCTATCTGTGCTCGCTGTTCGATGATGAGGATGCCCAGACAGGCCCAAGCTATGACGGTCTGCTGCCCGAGCGATCCGTTCCAAGCATCCACCTGCACCGGCGTTACAGCCGCATCCTGCTGGAGATCACCGACGTGCGCGTCGAGCGGCTGCAGGACATCACGCCAGACCAGGCAATTGCCGAGGGGATTCGTCCCGCTGACGATGGCTTCTTCGAAGTCGATAAAAATGTCCTCGTTGGCGCAGATCCTCGAGAAAGCTTCGAGATGCTTTGGCAATCCACCGGCGGCGACTGGAACGCCAACCCCTGGGTCTGGGTCGTCGAGTTTCGGAGGGTGCAGCCATGATCCTCCCCGCCCTGCTCTTCGCAACCTGGAACATCTACACGGGGCCAATGCCATGAACAGGTTCTTTCGCAGAAAGGCCGAGGCCTGGTTGATCAGACTGGCTGCATGGATCTTGATCGGCCGCAACGTTGCCCGTTGCAAGGTCGTATCCCGCCGCGACAACAACGACATGTGGGGAATGGCTGAGAGCCTGGAAGGGATCGCCGACCGCATCAGCTCCGGCTACAAGGGGCCAAGGTCATGAAAGCGCGCATCGAGAAGAAGCTCAGCAAGCGCCTGGTCGAGCTTGCTCCATCGCAGTTCAACGGCGCATGGGTCGATAAAGACGAGCCAAGCGAACTGGCTTACGAGCAGGGCACCCGGGTCAGTCACGTTTGGAGCGTCGGCGGCGGAGTCGACTACTGGGGCGAAGGATGCGATGCCTACACCACCTGGGAAATCTGGAAGATGAACTGGTGCTGGCATGGGCCGTTCGAAACCTACCCGGAGGGGCATCGGCATCAGTTCTACCCAAACACTGAAGGCTTTCGACCAACCACGCAAAACCTTATGGCGCTGGCAGCTGAGTGCGAGCGCCTGAGTCAGCAAGCGAGATTAAGAGTCCGCCCGGCCCGGCATAAGCCGGCCGCTGCAGCAGCCTGACAACGAACCGGGCAAACGCCTGAACAGTGCCACGGCGTAACGCCGGCGGCGATCAGCACGATCTGAAACAACACCCTCAACAATCGGAAAGCCTGCCGGCGATGGCGGGCGAGGAATCCCTATGGCCAATACAAAGGCAACGCAGGCCGTAGAGCTTGCGCCCCGCTTCATCAGAGCAATGAAGGCTCCCGCATACCTCGGTATGTGCAGAGAAGAATTCAAGAACACCGTCAGGCCGCACCTGACTGAAATCCGCATTGGAAAACAGGGCGTTGCATTCGACCGCAACGAGCTCGACGCCTGGGCAGATGCCTACATCCAGTCGGTCGCAATTGAAAAAGCGAGCAATGAGGACAACAATCCGCCCCGCAGTGGGCGCCAAGGAGTTAAAACATGGCGCGAAAAACGATCTCAGGCCTCTACCAGAGGAACGGGATTTGGCACATCGACAAAGTCGTCAGAGGTAGCCGACTTCAGGAAAGCACTGGAGCAAGCGAAAGGGAGGAAGCGGAGCAGTACCTGATCCACCGACTGGAGAAGCTTCGGCAGGAAAAGGTTTACGGCGTGCGACAGGTCAGAACATGGCGTGAAGCTGCCACCCGCTTTCTGGTGGAGTTCAAGGACCAGCCATCAATCGGGCTATCCGCCTCGCATCTTGAACAGCTTGACCCGTATATCGGCGATCTGCCGATCACGCACATCGATGACGGAACCCTGGCGCCGTTTGTGCGTGACCGCCAGAAGCCGACCAAGACGGCGCAGGGAAAGGTTAAGCCGGGCGTATCGAACAGGACGGTGAACATCGCCCTACAACGAGTCGTCAGAATCTTGAACCTTTGCCATCGCAAGTGGCGGGATGCAGAAAAGCGGCCGTGGCTTGATAGCGTGCCGATGATATCGATGATGGAGGAAAAGAAGTCCAGCCGGAAACCTTACCCGCTGTCCTGGGAAGAGCAATCCATGCTGTTTGCCGAACTGCCGGACCACCTGTTGAGGATGACCCTCTACAAGGTCAATACCGGATGCCGGGAACAGGAGGTTTGCAAGTTGCGGTGGGATTGGGAGATACGGGTGCCTGAGCTCAGCACCAGCGTGTTTCTGATACCGGCCGGGTTTGGCGGACGAAGTGCCAAGGCTGGAGTGAAGAACGGCGATGAACGCCTGGTGATTCTGAACAAAGTAGCAATGTCCATCATTGATGGTCAGCGCGGCCTACACCGGGAGCTGGTGTTCCCCTATGGGCAACCAGATCAATTCGGGCCCACGGCCATGCATCGGATGAATGATTCAGCATGGAAGAAGGCCAGAGTGCGCGCAGCAGACAAGTGGGAGAAGGACCACCGGACACCTGCGCACCCCGGGTTCAGATCGATCAGGATTCACGACTTAAAGCACACCTTTGGCAGAAGGCTACGTGCAGCAAGCGTGACAGAAGAAGATCGGAAGGCATTGTTGGGACATAAGAACGGCAGCATTACGAGCCACTATTCTACCCCGGAGCTGCAGCATCTGATTGAGGCAGCGAACAAAGTATCAGCGACCGATTCGCGAGGGCCGGCACTGACCATCTTGAGGAGGAAAACGGGTTGAACCCCCGCAAAAGTCCCTGGGCATGAAAAAGCCCAACCTGTGAAGATTGGGCTAAGTCATTGAAAAATATGGTCGGGACGGAGTGATTCGAACACTCGACCCCTAGCACCCCATGCTAGTGCGCTACCGGACTGCGCTACGCCCCGACTAGGCGTGAAACCCGTTTCACTTCTCAGGAAACGTTGAGGAATATACCGCAAGCTTTTGAAAAGTGGAAGTATTTAATACGATGAATTACTTCTTGAGCACCACAAGCACATCTTCCAGCTCAGAGATCATCTGACGGATCAGTTGCTTGTACTGGGTGGTGTCATCTTTGGCCTCATCGCCGGAAAGGCGCAAACGCGCTCCGCCGATGGTAAACCCCTGGTCATAAAGCAACGCGCGGATCTGCCGGATCATCAACACGTCCTGGCGCTGATAATACCGGCGATTTCCGCGGCGTTTGACGGGGTTGAGTTGAGGAAACTCTTGCTCCCAATAACGCAGCACATGCGGTTTGACCGCACAGAGCTCGCTGACTTCACCGATGGTGAAGTAGCGTTTACCCGGAATGACCGGGAGCTCGTCGTTATGACTTGGTTCCAGCATAAGCCTCAACTCGGGCCTTCAACTTCTGCCCTGGACGAAAGGTGACCACACGGCGAGCCGTGATCGGGATTTCTTCACCCGTTTTCGGGTTGCGGCCAGGACGCTGGCGTTTATCCCGAAGGTCGAAGTTACCGAAACCGGACAATTTGACCTGTTCGTTGTCTTCGAGAGCGTGCCTGATTTCTTCAAAGAATAGCTCGACCAATTCCTTGGCCTCGCGTTTATTCAGGCCTAGCTCTTCGTAGAGACGTTCGGCCATTTCAGCTTTCGTCAGAGCCCCCATACGTCACTTCCTTAACGTGGCGTTCAACCTTTGTTCGAGCGAGGTGAGGATGTTTTGTGTCGTGGAATTCACCTCATCGTCATTAAGAGTGCGCGATGGATGCTGCCAGGTCAAGCCGACGGCAAGGCTTTTTCTATGCGGATCAATGCCTTTACCCTGATAGACGTCAAAGAGCCTGAGGTCTGTCAGCCATTCGCCTGCATTTTCACGAATTACGTCCAGAACGTCACTCGCCGCAACGTCACGATCCGCCAGCAACGCCAGGTCACGGCGCACTTCTGGGAAACGCGAAAGCTCGTGGAACTTCGGAAGACGACCTTGAGCCACCTCACCCAGAACCAGCTCAAACACGTAGACCGGACGATCCAAGCCGAGATTTTTTGCCAATTCCGGATGAATAGCCCCCAGGTAACCGACCTCACGACCATCACGCTCGATACGTGCAGTCTGGCCAGGATGCAGCGCAGGATGCTTGCCCGGAGCAAAAGTGAATTCATCCAGTGCGCCAGCAAGGCCCAGCACTGCCTCGACATCCGCCTTGACGTCAAAGAAGTCCACACCGTCGCGACCTTGCGCCCAACCTTCAGGCAAGCGACTGCCGCAAACGACGCCAGCCAACATTGGCTGCTGCTTCAAGCCTTCCAGTTGACCGACAAAACGCAAGCCGCTTTCGAACATGCGGACGCGATCCTGCTGACGATTCAGATTGTGCTGAAGTGCCTTGACCAGGCCTGGCCACAAGGAGGAGCGCATGGCCGCCATGTCAGCCGAAATCGGGTTGGCCAACAGCAACGGTTCAACACCTGGATTGAACTGCTCAAACAGTTTCGGATCGATGAAGCTATAAGTGATTGCTTCCTGATACCCACGGGCTACCAGCAGGCGCCGCAGGGCAGGCAGATCACCTTGCGCTTCCGCCTTGGCCTGAGGAGCCAGACGAGCCTGCGGATAACGAACCGGCAAGCGGTTATAGCCGTAGAGACGCGCCAACTCTTCGATCAAGTCGACTTCAAGGCTGATATCGAAACGGTGGCTTGGCACTTCAACGCGCCATTGGCCTGCACCATTGGCAGTGACTGCCAGGCCCAACGCGGTGAGCAGACGCTCGACCTCGGAGCCATCGATTTCCATGCCCAGCATCTGAGTGATGCGTTCAGCGCGCAGCGTTACAGGTGCAACAGATGGCAAGTGCTGCTCGCTGACCGCTTCGATGATCGGACCAGCTTCGCCGCCAGTGATCTCAAGCAACAAGCCAGTTGCACGCTCCATGGCCTCGCGAGCCAACTGCCAGTCCACACCACGCTCATAGCGATGAGAAGCATCGGTATGCAGGCCATAGGAACGGGCTTTGCCAGCCACCGAAATCTGGTCGAAGAAGGCGCTTTCCAAAAACACATCGCGAGTGTTTGCGGTAACACCACTGTGCTCACCGCCCATAACACCAGCGATTGCCAGAGCACGGGTGTGGTCTGCAATCACCAGGGTATCGCTACGCAGGGTAACTTCCTGGCCGTCGAGCAGTACCAGCTTCTCGCCCTCTTCAGCCATGCGCACCCGAATACCGCCGTTGATTTCGGCGAGATCGAAAGCATGCAGCGGCTGGCCCAGTTCGAGCATCACATAGTTGGTGATATCCACTGCGGCATCGATACTGCGCACGTCGGCACGACGCAAGCGTTCAACCATCCACAGAGGGGTCGGCTTGGACAAATCGACATTGCGAATAACCCGACCCAGATAGCGCGGGCAGGCCGTCGGAGCCAATACTTCCACAGGGCGTACTTCGTCGTGCACTGCGGCAACCACTTTCACTTCAGGGCGCTGCACTTTAGCGGCATAGAGCGCACCGACCTCACGGGCCAGACCAGCAAGCGAAAGGCAGTCACCACGGTTTGGCGTCAGATCGACCTCAATACTGGCATCGTCCAGGTTCAGATAGACGCGAACGTCCCCCCCCACTGGAGCATCGGCCGGAAGCTCCATCAGACCATCATTGCCTTCGCCAATCTGCAGTTCGGCCTGGGAACACAGCATGCCGTTGGATTCAACGCCACGCAGCTTGGCTTTCTTGATCTTGAAATCGCCCGGCAGCTCGGCGCCAATCATCGCGAATGGGATCTTCAAGCCTGGACGCACATTAGGTGCACCGCAGACCACCTGGAAGGTCTCTGCGCCGTTGCTGACCTGGCATACGCGCAGCTTGTCGGCATCTGGGTGCTGCTCGGTGCTGAGCACTTCGCCCACCACTACACCACTGAAATCACCGGCGGCTGGCGTTACGCTGTCAACCTCAAGACCGGCCATCGACAGACGAGCAACCAGCTCGTCACGACTCACCTGCGGGCTAACCCAGCCACGCAGCCATTGTTCACTGAATTTCATCCTGCTCTCCTAATAGATTCGTTACGGACGCGCGACTAGCGAAATTGCGCAAGGAACCGCAAGTCGTTGTCGAAGAACAGGCGCAAGTCATTGACACCGTAACGCAGCATGGCCAAACGCTCGGCGCCCATGCCGAAGGCAAAGCCCTGGAACTCTTCCGGATCGATCCCGGACATACGCAGCACATTTGGGTGAACCATGCCGCAGCCCATGACTTCCAGCCAACCGGTCTGTTTGCAGACGCGGCAACCTTTACCGCTGCACATCACGCACTCCATATCAACTTCAGCGGATGGCTCGGTGAATGGGAAGTACGAAGGACGGAAACGTACGGCCAATTCTTTTTCAAAGAACACCCGCAGGAACTCTTCAATGGTGCCTTTCAGGTCGGCAAAATTGATATCACGATCCACCAGCAGGCCTTCGACCTGATGGAACATCGGCGAGTGGGTGATATCGGAGTCGCTACGATAGACACGGCCTGGGCAGACGATGCGAATCGGCGGCTGCTGCGATTCCATGGTGCGGACCTGTACCGGCGAGGTATGGGTGCGCAACAGCATGTTCGCATTGAAATAGAAGGTGTCATGCATCGACCGGGCCGGGTGATGGCCTGGGATGTTGAGCGCCTCGAAGTTGTGATAGTCGTCTTCGACCTCAGGGCCTTCGGCGATGCCGTAGCCAATGTGGGTAAAGAACTGCTCAATACGTTCCAGGGTCCGCGTAATCGGGTGCAGACCGCCAGAGGTCTGGCCACGGCCCGGCAGAGTTACGTCAATGCACTCGGCAGCGAGTTTGGCGCTGAGTTCCGCCTCCTCGAAAGCCGCTTTGCGCGCATTGAGAACCTCTGTTACACGCTCCTTGGCAACGTTGATCAGCGCTCCGACTTGCGGACGCTCTTCGGCAGGCAGGTTGCCCAGGGTCTTCATCACCTGAGTCAGTTCGCCCTTCTTGCCAAGGAAGTGAACCCGGATCTGTTCCAGGGCATTGATGTCTTCAGCGTGTTGCACGGCCTCAAGTGCTTGAGAAACCAGCGCATCCAGGTTTTCCATGTACAGACTCCAGATACAAAATAGGGGAAGAGCTTGAAGGCTCTTCCCCTATTTATGACGTTTAACACCAGAGCCCACGAAAGGTGAGCCCGGATGACTGTCGGGGGTACTTAAGCCAAGGTGGCTTTAGCTTTCTCGACAATCGCAGCAAACGCCGCTTTTTCGTTCACTGCCAGATCAGCCAGAACCTTACGGTCGATCTCGATGGAAGCCTTTTTCAGGCCAGCGATCAGACGGCTGTAAGACAGACCGTTAATACGAGCACCAGCGTTGATACGAGCGATCCACAGAGCGCGGAACTGACGCTTTTTCTGACGACGGTCACGGTAGGCGTATTGGCCTGCCTTGATTACCGCTTGCTTGGCAACACGGAATACGCGCGAGCGTGCGCCGTAGTAGCCTTTAGCAAGTTTCAGAATTTTTTTGTGACGTTTACGGGCAATGACGCCACGCTTTACACGAGCCATGAGTTACTTCCTCTATTCTTGATCCAAAAATTAACGAAGGCGCAACATGCGCTCGACTTTTGCCACGTCAGACGGATGCAGCAAGCTGCTACCGCGCAGTTGACGCTTACGCTTGGTCGACATTTTGGTCAGGATGTGGCTCTTGAAAGCGTGCTTGTGCTTGATACCGTTAGCAGTTTTCAGAAACCGCTTAGCAGCACCACTTTTGGTTTTCATCTTTGGCATGTTCGGATACTCCGCATTCAGTTGATAAACATAATCAGAAGGCCTGCCGTGCCCTGTTGATTACTTCTTCTTTTTCGGGGCGATGACCATGATCAGCTGGCGTCCTTCCATCTTAGGATGCTGTTCGACCGAACCGTACTCTTGCAGGTCAGCTTCAACCCGCTTGAGGAGTTCCATCCCCAGCTCCTGGTGGGCCATCTCACGGCCGCGGAATCGCAAGGATACCTTGGCCCTGTCCCCGTCACTCAGGAAACGTACCAGGTTGCGCAGTTTTACCTGGTAATCCCCTTCCTCCGTCCCTGGACGAAACTTGATTTCTTTAACCTGAATCTGCTTCTGGTTCTTCTTCGCAGCAGCAATCTGTTTCTTCTTTTCGAAGATCGATTTGCCGTAATCCATCACCCGGCAAACAGGTGGGACTGCGTCGGCGGAAATTTCCACCAGATCCAGCTTGGCTTCTTCAGCTATACGAAGCGCTTCATCAATCGAGACGATGCCAATCTGCTCGCCGTCAGCGCCAATTAACCGAACCTCGCGTGCCGAGATATTCTCGTTGATCGGGGCTTTCGGTGCAGCTCGTTTATCTTGTCTCATATCACGCTTAATAATAATTACTCCGAATCTTGGCGACCACGCCGGGAAACCGCTTGTGCGAGGAACGCCGAGAATTGGTCCACAGGCATCGAGCCCAGGTCTTCACCTTCACGGGTACGCACAGCGACAGTCTGCATCTCGACCTCCCGATCTCCAATAACCAAGAGATAGGGAACCTTGAGCAAAGTATGCTCGCGGATTTTAAAGCCGATCTTTTCATTTCTCAAGTCGGACTTGGCACGAAATCCGCTTTGATTGAGTGTTTTTTCTACTTCAAGGGCAAAATCTGCCTGTTTATCAGTGATATTCATCACCACGGCCTGAGTCGGAGCCAGCCACGCAGGGAACGCACCCTCGTAATGCTCGATCAGAATCCCGACAAAACGCTCGAATGAGCCGAGAATCGCCCGGTGCAACATCACCGGATGCTTACGGCTGTTGTCTTCGGATACGTATTCAGCACCCAGGCGGATCGGCAGGTTGAAGTCCAACTGCAAGGTACCACACTGCCATACACGGCCCAGGCAGTCTTTCAACGAGAACTCGATCTTCGGACCATAGAACGCTCCCTCACCCGGCTGCAGATCATACGGCAACCCGGCACTATCCAAAGCCGCAGCCAGCGCATTTTCCGCACGGTCCCACAACTCATCGGAACCCACGCGCTTTTCAGGGCGAGTGGAAAGCTTCATCTCGATGTCCTTGAAGCCGAAGTCGGCATAGACATCCATAGTCAGCTTGATGAACGCAGCGGACTCGGCCTGCATCTGATCTTCAGTACAGAAGATGTGAGCATCGTCCTGAGTAAAACCACGCACACGCATGATGCCGTGCAGCGCTCCCGAAGGCTCGTTACGGTGGCAAGCACCGAATTCGGCAAGTCGCATCGGCAGCTCGCGGTAGCTCTTCAGGCCCTGATTGAACACCTGCACGTGGCACGGGCAGTTCATGGGCTTGATCGCGTAGTCGCGACTTTCCGATTCGGTGGTGAACATGTTCTCGGAATAGTTGGCCCAATGCCCGGACTTTTCCCAAAGGCTGCGATCGACCACTTGCGGAGTCTTGATCTCCAGATAGCCGTTTTCACGCTGCACTTTGCGCATGTACTGCTCAAGCACCTGGTACAGGGTCCAACCATTGGGATGCCAGAACACCATGCCCGGCGCTTCTTCCTGGGTATGGAACAGCCCCAAACGTTTGCCGATCTTGCGATGGTCGCGCTTTTCAGCCTCTTCGATACGCTGGATATAGGCAGCGAGCTGCTTCTTATCCGCCCAGGCAGTACCGTAAACCCGCTGCAACTGCTCGTTCTTGGCATCGCCGCGCCAGTAGGCACCCGACAGCTTAGTCAGTTTGAACGACTTCAGGAAACGCGTGTTCGGCACGTGCGGACCGCGGCACATGTCGACATATTCTTCGTGATAGTAGAGGCCCATTGCCTGTTCATTCGGCATGTCCTCCACCAGGCGCAACTTGTAGTCCTCGCCACGAGACTTGAACACATCAATCACTTCGGCTCGCGGAGTGACCTTCTTGATAACGTCGTAGTCTTTCTCGATCAGCTGCTGCATGCGCTGCTCGATAGCGGCCATGTCTTCGGGCGTGAAGGGACGCTCATAAGCGATGTCGTAATAGAAACCTTCATCGATGACCGGGCCGATGACCATCTTGGCGGTCGGATACAGCTGCTTGACCGCATGCCCTACCAGGTGAGCGCAAGAGTGGCGAATGATCTCAAGCCCCTCTTCGTCCTTTGGCGTGATGATTTGCAGGGTTGCGTCGCCGTCAATCACATCGCAGGCGTCGACCAGCTTGCCATTGACCTTGCCGGCCAGGGTGGCTTTAGCCAAACCTGCGCCAATGGATGCAGCGACCTCAGCTACGGAAACCGCATGATCGAATGAACGTTGACTGCCGTCGGGAAGAGTAATAGTGGGCATGGCGCCTCCTCTCCTAGTGGTGACCCCTACCAAAGGTCACGTGGGTTGGGATGAGCCAGTACGCGATTCAGTCCGGCCGTTCTGTAACAAACGCCTGCCTCACAGTGGCAAGAGCCTTGCGGCCAACCGATAAACCGAACCAGAGTGACTGGGGTTCAAATCAAAATTAATGAGGCATAGACCGCGAGGGAGAAATGAAACACCCAAAGCTTGAAAACACCCAAGCCGGGCATGCTAGCACAGATAAATCGCAATCACCGCGCAGCAAGTTTCCCAAAAGATACTTTCCAGTCTTTTATTGAGGAAAGTGAACTTGCGATGTACGCCGAACCTCAAATACCCGGAGAATCGTCGTCCTTGCTATCGACCTCAGGAGAACTCGACTCATGCGCCTTACCCAATTATTTGCCCTTGCCACCCCACTCGCCCTGCTCCTGCCCTTGAGCGCACAAGCTGCATGGCCTGCCGGAGCTCGTGCCGACTATATGAAGGACTGCACTGCAGCAGCCAGCCAAAGCATCGACGCCAAAAGCGCCGAGAAACATTGCGCCTGCGGTGCAGACAAGCTGAATGAAAAATTCACCACCGAGGAAATCAAGGAGCTGATGAGCAAATCCAAGCAGCCTAGTGCTGAGCTGAGAACCCGAGCTCTGGACGCCATCGCTGCTTGCCGAGTGGTCAAATAACCTGACAAGGCTCGAAACAGTCTGTGCCAACGCCTGTCAGGAGGCCTGAAACGCGGTTTTTTTCACAATTTACGCAGCTTTTACGGGTTTTTTTATCACCGCTTGTTTTCCGTGAAAGCCCCTTAAACCGGGGCCTGCAGCCAACTCGAACGGTAAAATACACGGACACATCGGGCAAAGAGCACCTACAGGGGGCTCCCAAGCCGAACATTTCGACTATGATAGCTCGGTGTGCCCAGTTGGCCTGAGCAGCACAGCACTACTGAAAATATATGTTTCTTGGAGATACACCATGTCTAATCGCCAAACCGGCACCGTAAAATGGTTCAACGATGAAAAAGGCTTCGGCTTCATCACTCCTCAAGGTGGCGGTGACGACCTGTTCGTACACTTCAAAGCTATTGAAAGCGACGGTTTCAAAAGCCTGAAAGAAGGCCAAACCGTTTCCTTCGTGGCTGAGAAAGGCCAAAAGGGTATGCAAGCTGCACAAGTTCGCCCTGAGTAAGTTCTCAGCGAGCTAAAAAAACCCCGTCCATGTGACGGGGTTTTTTATGGGCGGGAAAAAAAACTAAGCCTCAACCACAGTTGACCCGAGTAACCACCAGACCAGCATCGGTATTGAGGTTCAGGCGGTCGGAGCGGTACTCCAGAGTAATCATGTCATTAGGCTTGAGGAAACGCGCATATTGCGCTCCTGCGCGAGTACGGGCCTGCTCCAACAGCTCGGGAGAAGCCTTCTTGCCGACGGCAAATTCGGCAGCTGTTGCTTCACAACGAGTGTGCCCGGACTCAGAGGCCACAGGTTCCTTTGTCGACCCGGTGGCGCTGCATCCACTGAGTACAACAGCGGCCAACAAGGTTCCGAATGAAGCGAGCTTCCAAGGCATGAAGCCTCCTTTTCAAAATTAAGCAGAGATCGTGCGACAGCCGATTAGCCTTTTGGTTTCAAAACAAAATGGCCTTTTGCCCTATGCCACGGACAGCGGATAAGTCTGCCTCAGGCATTGCGACATATTCACAGGACAATCGTCACTGAATATGAACAAGAATCAATAGACATCGATGTAGTCGAACGCCGGCTTCGGCCAGTTCTGCTTCAGCGCATTGAATATCTGCATTACCCAGACCTCATCGCTGGCCGCCACGTTTCCGACATAGCCGGACCCAGCGGCCCAGGTTTCCAGGCGAAACAACAAACCCTCGATCTCGACACCTCCCACAACTCCCGAAGAGATGTAAGCAATCCCGGTCTTGGTGACACGCAACTGGGTATGAACGTTGTCACTGGCCGACGCCAGAAGCTGGCGCACCGCCTCCAGAGTCAGGGCATCAGGCTGATTCAAATCGATTTGCACAAAAGCTTCCTTGAGCGCAGGAAAAGCGCCAGTGTCGCATAGCCCCCCGCTTGATGCCTAAGTCGGAGTGCCAAACGTCCGGCAACATGGTTAACTCTGCGACGCAGCAAACACCCGCCCAGGCCCAGCCCTGGTGCCCGCCTTATCCGAATTCGTGAGACTTTCATGGCCACCGTGAGTATCGACGCCGACATCAAAGCCAAATGGCCACAGGGCCAGTGCTCCTATAGCCCAGGGAGCCCGGAAGAGTTGGCGATCATTGGCATAGACCTGCTGGTCAAGGAACTGGGAACCCAGTCCGCCCGAGCGTTCATCGAGCAGGTTTTCGAGAAGTACCCGGCCGATCACCCGGGCGCACAGGACCCGGAACGAGAATAGAACCCCGCAGGCAGGAGCCTGCGGGGGCTCTGCTTACTTGAGGCGAGCCAGACGCTCGGTGAGCAAGTCGAAGAAGCCCTGAGCATCACCGCTCTCAACCCAGAACACGTTCTTTTCCTGCTTCAGACCGTCGTACCAGTCAACGATGGTCTGGCCGAACGTCGGCCCTTCACGACTGTCGACAACCATGTTGGCCTGACGTCCGCTGAACAGCTCAGGCTTTAGCAGATAAGCGATCACCGTCGCGTCATGCACCGGGCCACCAGGAATACCGTAGTGCTCCATGTCGCCCTTGACGTACTCATTGAGGATATCCCCTACCACCTTGCTGGCATTGTTGTTCAAGGCGGCGATCTTCTGCAGTCGCGCCTCGCTGGTCAGCACCTTGTGGGTCACGTCCAGTGGCAGGTAGGTCAGCTTGACGCCACTCTTGAGCACCACTTCGGCCGCTTGAGGATCGGCGAACAGGTTGAACTCCGCCACCGGGGTGATATTGCCGCCATTGAAGTGCGCCCCCCCCATGACCACCACTTCCTTGATGCCCTGGGTAATATCCGGCGCCTGGATCAATGCCAGTGCCAGGTTGGTCTGCGGACCCAACATGGCGATGGTGATGCTGTGGGGCTTGGCCGCCCGCAACGTATCGATCAGATAGTTGATCGCATTACCTTTGGCCAGTGGCGCCTTGGGCTCATGCACAGTTACCCCGGAAATGCCTTCCTTGCCGTGGATATTCTCGGCATAGATTGGCGTACGCAGCAGCGGTTTTGGCGCCCCGGCGTAGACCGGGACTTCATCGCGACCAGCCCACTCACGGGCCAGACGAGCATTCCGCGAGGTCTTGTCCAGGCGCACGTTGCCCGCCACCGTGGTCAAGGCACGAATATGCAACTCCTCGGGTGAGGCCAGGGCGAACAACAGGGCCACCACATCGTCGGCCCCCGGATCGGTGTCGATGATCAGATCGATTTTTTCCGCCGCCTGAGCGCCGGTAGCAGTGAGTAGAGACAAGAGCAGCAGACTCCGGAACCAGTGTTGAAACAGCAGAGCATAGCGGTGCATGGCGCACTCCTTGTGCAAGATAAGGAAAAGCCGGACAGCGGCCTAGAAGGTCACCCCGGCAACCAGGGCGATGTTGCAATACGGCTGGCACTCTCCCGTGCGAATCACCGCACGAGCCTGACGACTGAGCACCTTGAAATCTTCGTGACTCATCAATCTCCGGGTCCCCAGTTCGCCACCGAGGTTCAGCACGTCCAGCCCCAACAAGGGCTGCGGCCGCTTGAGCAGAATCTCCTCGGCCAGCACATGACTCTCCACCTGCATCTCGCTGAGCACTACCTTGAGGGTGCCGAGAAAATCGGGAACGCCGTGAGTCAGGGCCAGATCGATCAACTCGACGCCAGGAGGCACAGGCAGGCCGGCATCACCAATCACCACGATGTCACCGTGGCCCAAAGAGGCAATCAAGCGTGACAGGGCAATATTGAGCAAAGGTGTCTTTTTCATGAAGGGACAAAGGCCTGAACGTCGGACAGCGTGGGAATGGAAGGTTGTGCACCGGCACGAGTCACCGACAGCGCTGCGGCGACCTGACCAAAGCGAATCGCCTCGGCCTCACTCTTGCCGGCAGCCAGGGCGGCGGCAAAACCACCGACGAAGGTATCCCCCGCTGCCGTGGTGTCGATGGCCTTGACCTTAGGCGCCGGAAAATGCTCGAAACTGCGGCCATTGGCAAACAGCGAACCTTGCGCCCCCAGGGTGATGATGACCTTACCGGCTCCAGCGGCGATCAAGCGACCTGCCGCAGTCTCGGCACTCGCCAGGGAGTCCACCGCCACGCCACTGAGCGCGGACGCCTCGCTTTCATTGGGGATCAGGTAGTCGATCGAGCCGTACCACTGCGCCGGCAGCGGGCCACTGGCCGGCGCCGGATTGAGAATCACCGTCTTGCCCAGTTCACGCCCGCGCTTGAGGGTGTACCCCACCGTTGCCAAGGGCACCTCCAACTGACAGATGATCACGTCGGCCTCCTGCAACACCCGATCGAACCCCGCAACCTTCTCGGGGCTGAGCAG
This sequence comes from Pseudomonas sp. JDS08PS003, assembly GCF_045013505.1. Lineage (NCBI taxonomy): Bacteria > Pseudomonadati > Pseudomonadota > Gammaproteobacteria > Pseudomonadales > Pseudomonadaceae > Pseudomonas > Pseudomonas sp. JDS08PS003. The sequence goes on along the minus strand of NZ_CP120724.1, from coordinate 2,424,393 downwards.
GCCGTTGCCACCGGCGACGATGACAATTGCATTCTGGCTACTGTCATCCACCACGATCAGAGCGACGCCGCTGGAACCCTCCACCACGCTCACCGCCTGGCAATCGATCTGCTCGGCGAGCAAGGCACTGCGCAATTGCTCGCCATAGGCGTCATCGCCGACACAGCCGACCATCGACACCTGCGCCCCCAGCCTGGCCGCCGCCACTGCCTGATTGGCCCCCTTGCCACCGGATACCGTGGCAAAGGATTTGCCAATCAGCGTCTCGCCCCCTCGCGGCAGGCGCTCGGCCCGGGTCACCAGGTCCATATTGAGGCTTCCCACTACCACTACTTTTGCTGGCATACATCGATACTCAATCGTTTGGATTCAGCGGAACTCGGCAAATGCGCTGCTGAGCGGCGCAGTCGATTCCCGCAAGACAATATTCGGCGTAACGATGCGCTGGTCGACCGGCAAATCCCGCGAGGCAATACGGCGCAGCAGCAACTCTGCCGCGGTTTCACCCAGTTGCAGGATCGACTGACCCACCGTGGTCAGCGCCGGGTAGACATAACGGCTCATGAGGATGTCGTCGAAGCCAATCACCGAGAGTTCACTGGGCACACGGATATTGCGCTCCGCCGCAGCCCGCAACACACCGATGCCCATCATGTCGTTGGCGGCGAAAATTGCGCTTGGCCGGCGCCCCTCAAGCAACTGCGCCGCAGCGCGATAACCACCGGTGCTACTGAAGTCACTTTCCAGGATGCGCCCTGCCGGCACCTCGACGCCGGCCTCCTGCAATGCCTGGCGAAACCCCGCCAGGCGCATTTGCGCCACACTGGTGTTGGCCGGGCCGCCGATGCAGGCGATGTCCCGGTGACCTAGCTCCAGAAGGTGGCGGGTCGCCAGGTAGGCACCGTAATGGTGGTCGATACGCACCAGATCGGCGTCCACCCCTTCCAGCCCGCGATCGACAATCACCATCGGCGTGCGCACCCCGGCCAGGCCCTGAGCCAGGCCACTGTCGCCACCAGCGGATGTCACGATCAGTCCATCAATGCGCTTTTCCAGAAGCACCCGCAGATAGTTGCGCTGCTTGTCCGGGTTATCGTCGGAGTTGCAGAGGATCACGCAGTAACCGTTGCGCTCGCAGTAGTCCTCGATCCCTCGTGCCAGTTCGGCGAAGTAAGGGTTGAGACTGTTGGGCACCAGCAGGCCGATGGTCGCGGTGGTCTTGGCCTTGAGTGAACGAGCCACTGCACTGGGTACATAGTCGAGGCGCTTGATCGCCGCCTCGACCTTGACCCGCACCTCTTCACTGACCGGCCGCGTCTTGTTCAGTACATGGGACACCGTGGTGTAGGAAATCCCCGCCAGCGCCGCCACATCCTTGATTGTTGCCATGAATCAAACCCGCCGATTGGCGCGCTGGCTGCGATAGGTATCCAGCACCACGGCAATCACAATGACCGCACCGGTGATGATGCGCTTGGTCGGTTCTGATGCGCCGATTTGCGCCAGGCCTGCAGCCAGCACGGAAATAATCAAGACGCCGAAGAAGGTACTGATCACCGAACCGCGTCCGCCCATCAGGCTGGTGCCGCCAATCACCACCGCGGCGATGACCTGCAACTCCAGACCGGAGCCCGCATTCGGGTCTGCCGCTTCCAGGCGAGAAATTTGAAACAGCGCTGCAATGCCCGCCAACAACCCCATCAGGCTGAACACCAGGATCTTGTAGGGTTTGGGATTGATCCCCGCCAGACGCACCGCCTCTTCGTTGGTACCGATGCCGATCAGGTAGCGGCCGAACACGGTGCGCGTCAGCACCGCCTGGGCCAGGAAGATAATCAGCAGGGCAATGATAAACGACGGCGAAATGCCAAAGGCAATTGGATTCGACAACCAGGCGAAAGCATCACCGATATAGGCCGTGCGCGAGCCGGTCATCTGGTAGGCAACGCCCCTGGCCATTTCCAGCACCCCCAGGGAAACGATGAACGACGGGATGCGCCAGGCCACAGTGATCGAGCCCGTGATGGTTCCCGCCAGCGCCGCACAGGCCATGCCCAGCAACGCCGCAGGCACCACGCTCCAGCCCCAGCCGAGAATTGCCACGCTGACCGTCGAGGCCGCCAGGGCCAGCACCGACCCCACGGACAGATCGATACCACCGATGATCAGGACGAAGGTCATGCCTACCGCCAGCACCATCAGGTCGGGGATCTGGTTGGCCAGGGTGCTGAAGGTGTCATAGGAAAGGAAGTGGCTGCTGAGCTGGGAGAACAGAACGATCATCCCCAACAACGCCCCCGCCAGGCCCAGGTAGGTGCCGAGGCCGTAGTAATGGCCGCCTCGCTTGCCGCTTGCAGGTGCAGTTTTCATGATGCATTCCTAGGCGTCGCTTCGCTGAGCAACGCATCTCGTTTTTGATAGCCGGCAAAGGCGGCGGCAAGCAATTCATCCTGGGTCCAGCTGTCACGCTCGAAGGTGTCGATCAGACGCCCAGCCGAGAGCACGCCAATGCGATCGCAGATCAGCATCAACTCACGCAAGTCGCTGGACACCACTACCAGGGCCTTGCCCTGGCGGGTCAACTCCCCCAGCAAGCCATAGATATCGAACTTGGCGCCGACGTCGATACCGCGAGTGGGCTCGTCGAACAGCAACACCGAACAGTCGCGCTCCAGCCAGCGGCCGATCACCACCTTCTGCTGGTTGCCGCCGGACAATTCGGACACCAATTGCGCCGGACTGGAACTGCGAATGCGCATGGCATCGATCTGCCGCTGGGCCAGTTGCTCTTCGTCCTGAGCATTGACCAGGCCGCCGCTGGAAATCGCCGGCATGTTGCCCAAGGCGATATTGGCGCTGATGGACTGGGTCAGCAGCAGCCCTTCGCCCTTGCGATCTTCAGTGATCAACGCAATGCCGTTGGCCACCGCATCCACCGGGGAGCGAATGCTTACTGGCCGGGCCGGCGTGCCCAGGGCAATGCTGCCGCTGTCGGCGACGTCGGCACCAAAGATAAGCCGCAGCAACTCGGTACGCCCTGCCCCGATCAGGCCGGAAATACCGAAGATCTCGCCACTGCGTACCTCGAAGGACACATCACAAACCTTGTCCGAGCGACTGAGGTTGTTCACCGTCAGCGCCGGCGCACCAATCTTGCGCTCGCCCAGATCAATGTGTTCGCCCAGCTCGCGCCCCACCATCAGGTTCACCAGCTGTTCGCTGTTGTAGTTGGCCATGGGCTCGACACACACCAGGCAACCATCACGCAACACAGCAATGCGCTGGGCTACGCGGGCCAGTTCTTCCAGGCGATGGGAGATATAGATGATGGACACGCCCCGGGCCTGCAGGCGGGTGATCTGCTCGAAGAGCATCTCCACCTCACGGGAAGTGAGCATGGCCGTCGGCTCATCGAGAATCAGCACATGACAATCACCGATCAGATTGCGGGCGATCTCCACCATCTGCTGATGACCGATGCCCAATTCACCCACCAGCGTGTCGGGATCGATAGCGTCCAGGCCGACCTGGGCCATGGCCTCGATTGCCGCCTTGCGCAATTGCTTGCGGCTGATCCAACCACCGTTGCTGGGCAGGTTGTCGAGAAACAGATTCTCGGCCACCGACAGGGTTGGCAACAGGTTGAGCTCCTGCATGACCATGCGAACCCCCGCCTCTTCCGCTTGGGTCCGGCTACCGGGACGATAGTCCTGGCCGTTGAACTGCATGTGGCCGGTGGTGGGGCTGACCAGGCCACCGATGATCTTCGACAAGGTGCTCTTGCCGGCGCCGTTCTCACCGGTCAGGGCCAGCACCTCCCCGCGCATCAGCGTCAGGTCGATGCCGGTCAATACCGGTTGTGCATAGGTCTTGCCGATACCGCTGACCGAGAGGACAGCGTTCGCAGCGGAAACTGACATAAGAAACTCTCCATGCGCTCGCCTGAACGGGCGAGCGCCGTTGTGCCGCCGGAAGGACTACTTGGTGACCAGCTCGACTGGAGTTTCGATCACGCCGTTGGCACCGCTGTCGACTTTCTCGCCCTTGAGGATCTTCAGTGCGGTCTCGATGCCGAACACCGCCTGCTTGGCAGCGAACTGGTCGGCAGTGGCCAGGACCCGGCCATCCTTGAGCATTGGTTTGATGGCGTTGATATTGTCGTAGCCCACCACCTGGACCTTGCCTGCCTTACCGGCAGCCCGCACCGCGGAGACCGCCCCCACTGCCATGCTGTCGTTACCGGCCAGCAATGCCTTGAGATTCGGGTATTCACTGAGCATCGCCGAAGCCACACGGTTGCCTGCGTCGATTTCCCAGTCGCCGGATTGCAGCGAGACCACCTTGATCTGCGCGGCGTCCATTGCGTCCTTGAAGCCAGCAGTGCGCTGCTGTGCGTTAGTGGTGGTGGAGACCCCTTCGATGATCCCCACTTCGTCGCCGGCCTTCAGTTGCTTGGCCAGGTACTCACCCACCAGGCGAGCCCCCTTGCGGTTGTCCGGACCTACGAAAGGTACGCTGATGTTCTTGCTTTTCAGCACACCGGGATCGAGTTGGTTGTCGATATTGATCACCGTGATCCCGGCATCCACCGCCTTCTTGATCACTGGCACCATGGCCTTGGAGTCGGCGGGTGCAATCACCAGGGCATTGACCTTGGAGACGATCATCTGCTCGACGATGCGGATCTGGTTGGCGGTGTCGGTTTCGTCCTTGATGCCGTTGGACACCAGGTCGAAATCGGCGGAATGCTCTTTCTGATAAGCCTTGGCGCCGTCTTCCATGGTCAGGAAGAACTCGTTGGCCAGGGACTTCATGACCAGGGCGACCTTGGGTTTCTGCGAGGTCTCGGCATAGGCCGATGAGAGAGGGAGGGCAGCGGATGCAGCAGCCAGAACAGCAACAGCGAGTAAACGTCCAGCGAAGGGCAGCTTCATGAATTCACTCCGATCTTATGATTATTGTGAGCAGCGTTCGCACGGCAGGGTGAGCAGGCCGTCATCGGCATGGATGGGAGGCCGGTGCCGCACCCTGGAAAGATAGACGATTGTCGTTATCCAAAGGCCGCGCAAACGTTTGCGTAAAACGAACTATGCGAACCTCGCCAGAGTTTGTCAACGCCGATCAGAGCCTGGAAAAAGGACACAGACAGCGGGCAAAACCCAGCTGTACGAGAGGAGAAGCCTGTCCGCACCGTAGCGGCGAACAGGCTCTGAGGGTCATGCAGTGGTGTTTAACAGGCCGCCTGAGGAGGAGGAGTCCTTGGCCAGCTCACGAACCAGATTGCCCGATACCTCTGCCAGGGCCCCGTTGGTTTGGGCGATCTGCCCTTGAAGCCCCATGACCACGGTCTGCTTGGCTTCAGGGGTCGGATAGTCGGCGGCCTGGGCGGCAGCCAGTTGCTGTTGCTGCTGTTTGAGCTGCTCCTGCAACTCTTGCATGCGCTTGAGCAGCATCTTGACGACGATACTCTGATTATCTCCACCCGAGTCTGCGGCTTCGGACTTTTCGGCCTGCTTGCTGGAACCAACCCGGAGGGTGCCCGACTCATCGGTACCCAGCGCCGTGGATGCCTCCTCGGCAGCGGCCTTACTCAATGCATCAATGGTCGCCGGCGATTTGCCATTGATCAAAATCGCTCCTGCGCCAGGAAATCCGACTGACAGAGACATATGAACTCCTGAAAAAAAAGATCCTGTCGGGTCATCGACCGCCCCGCGACATTCTTTAATGACGGCCCCTCCCCCCTTGTGCCGAACCACTGACGGGCATTTTCGGATTGCCGAACGCCCACCCGCGCAAACGTTCGGAAACCCGGACGCGCACCACTCCGCCGTCATCAAAAATAGAAATAAAATTGATATAAATCAGTAACTTAAAATACTTATCAGGCCAAGGTAGCGCTGGTACAGATCCTGCTCAATCCTCACTGCCTCGCCGCATACAGATCTGCGGCCGAGGTGTTTCTAGATGAACCTGCATCAGCACCGTCTCACTACTAGAGAGAAAATAATGAAATCTGCCTTCAAAACCTTCGTTCCGGGCGCTTTGGCCCTCCTCCTGCTTCTGCCTGCGGCCGTGCAGGCCAAAGAGGCTGAAACCCAACAGAAACTCGCCAACGTCGTGGTCCTCGCCACCGGTGGCACCATCGCCGGCGCCGGCGCCAGCGCCGCCAACAGCGCCACCTACCAAGCAGCCAAAGTCGGCATCGAACAACTGATCGCCGGCATCCCCGAGCTGAGCCAACTGGCTAACGTGCGTGGCGAGCAAGTCATGCAGATCGCCTCGGAAAGCATCACCAACGAGAACCTGCTGCAACTGGGTCGCCGCGTCGCCGAGCTGGCCGACAGCAAAGACGTCGATGGCATCGTCATCACCCACGGCACCGACACCCTGGAAGAAACCGCCTACTTCCTCAACCTGGTGGAAAAGACCGACAAGCCGATCGTGGTCGTCGGCTCCATGCGCCCAGGCACCGCCATGTCGGCTGACGGCATGCTCAACCTGTACAACGCAGTAGCCGTAGCCGGCAGCAAGAACGCCCGCGGCAAAGGCGTGCTGGTTACCATGAACGACGAAATCCAATCCGGTCGCGATGTCAGCAAGATGATCAACATCAAGACCGAAGCCTTCAAGAGCCCATGGGGCCCACTGGGCATGGTAGTGGAAGGCAAATCCTACTGGTTCCGCCTGCCTGCCAAGCGTCACACCATGGATTCGGAGTTCGACATCAAGAACATCAAGAGCCTGCCTGACGTAGAAATCGCCTACGGCTACGGCAACGTCAGCGACACTGCCTACAAGGCCCTGGCGCAAAGCGGCGCCAAAGCCATCATTCACGCCGGTACCGGTAACGGCTCTGTGTCCTCCCGCGTAGTGCCAGCCCTGCAAGAGCTGCGCAAAAATGGCGTGCAGATCATTCGCTCTTCCCACGTCAATGCTGGCGGCTTCGTACTGCGCAACGCCGAACAGCCTGACGACAAGAACGACTGGGTTGTGGCTCACGACCTGAACCCACAAAAAGCCCGCATCCTGGCCATGGTCGCCCTGACCAAGACTCAGGACAGTAAAGAACTGCAACGCATGTTCTGGGAATACTGACAGCCCCCCCGCTCGACCGGTCCCGGTCGAGCAGGCGTCAACCACTCGCCCCCTCCGGGCGAGTGGTTCCGCCCCCCCCTGACAGCCTCGCCGCACCCTCCCCCCGTAAAAATTCTCCCCCACCCGCGAGACAAATGCGTAAAGCGTGGTCAGGGGAACTTCTTGAATCTTAAGCAGTTGCGAAATGTCCTACAGTTAAATACTGTATACACGTACAGCTTATTAAGGATTGTTCCGTGGCCACGACCCAAACGCCCCTCAGCTCCTACGAACGCCTGGGAGTACGCATCCAGAAAATCATCAACTCCCCTACCGCACAGAAAGCCAAGGCAGCCCTGATTTTCCGTCTCGCCGATGAGCCTCAGGACGAGTGGGAACGGCTCCTGGAGGAAATCGCCGAGAACGACAACGTCACCCTCGCCTATCGCGACGATGGTGGCGTGCAAATTTTCTGGGTCGTACCGAAGGAAGACTGAGTTGATGAGTGTCCGCTGTTTTGCCGTACTGCTGTTTTTCGTCACCTTCACCGCCCAAGCCGATGCCCCACGCACCTTCAGCGAAGCCAAGAAAGTTGCCTGGAAACTCTATGCCCCTCAATCAACCGAGTTCTACTGCGGCTGTAAATACAACGGCAACCGGGTAAACCTCGCCGCTTGTGGCTACGTACCGCGCAAGAACGCCAAGCGCGCAGAACGCATCGAATGGGAACACATAGTGCCGGCCTGGCAAATCGGTCATCAGCGCCAATGCTGGCAGCAAGGCGGGCGCAAGAACTGCACCCGTACCGACTCGGTTTATCAGCGCGCCGAAGCCGACTTGCACAACCTGGTACCAAGCATTGGCGAAGTGAATGGCGACCGCAGCAACTTCAGTTTCGGTTGGCTGCCGGAGCAATCGGGGCAATATGGCTCATGCCTGACCCAGGTGGACTTCAAGGCCAAGAAGGTCATGCCCCGCCCTTCGATTCGCGGCATGATCGCCCGCACCTACTTCTACATGAGCAAGCAATACGGTCTGCGCCTGTCGAAGCAGGATCGACAGCTCTTCGAGGCCTGGAACAAAACCTATCCGGTGCAGGATTGGGAACGCCAACGCAATCAAAGCGTGGCTTGCGTGATGGGGCGCGGAAACGAGTTTGTCGGAGCCGTCAACCTCAAGAGCTGCGGCTGACCCAGAAGCGCCCCCTGGATACGGGCGCCTCTCGATGTGGCGGGAAGAGGATTTACTGCGCAGCCTGGTGCTCGATGACCGTGACATCGATGTCACGTTTCTTGGCCTTCACGAGTTTCTCGACCACTTCAGTCTTTTTCGCCTCGGCCTCGGCCTGGGAAGCAAAAGGCCCGAGCAGCACCCGCTTCTTGCCTTCCACGGTCACCACATTGGACATGATCCCGTGCTCGATCAGCCAACCGGTGAGATCACTTACCGCCAGGGGCAGTTCGCTGCCCACCCACACATCCCATTGCGGCGTGGTGGAGGCCTGAACCGGCTGAACCTGCGCCGCCGCTGAAGCACTCTTGTTCGCCTCGACTTGCTTGCCTTCGCCGCAACCGGCCAATGCCAACGCCGCCATCATCATCGCTACTGTGCGCACAACCTACCCCTAGAAAGTCTGAGGCGGCGATTTTAGCACTCAAGGCACGAGAGACCTCGTCACAAAATCAGGTCGAAACAGGAAGAATGATATTTATTGGCTCTGTATAGTTGCGCCTTGGGAATTAATAGATCGTATGCGCGTCAGAAAGAGGCACCCACTCAGTGGAACTTCGCACTAATCTATACCTAAGACCGACCTCTGCACTGTTTGAATCTGGTGCCCTACAAAGCCATCAAGGAGAAGATCATGCTGATACTCACCCGCAAAGTCGGTGAAAGCATAAACATCGGTGACGACATTACGATCACCATTCTTGGCGTCAGCGGCCAACAGGTCCGCATCGGTATCAACGCGCCAAAAGACGTCGCGGTACACCGCGAGGAAATCTATCAACGCATTCAAGCCGGACTGACCGCCCCGGACAAACGCGAAACCCCATGAATCCAATGAGCACCCGCTCCCTGCCTGTGCCCAACAGCTGGCGCGGCGCGTGCCCTGTTTGCCTTGAGCTTCTCCCACAGAACACCTGCATGCTCTGACCGGATTGCGGCTACAACAGATTCCCGCCCACTGGATTATCGTCAAGCACTGACTATCGCCCTTTTCTGGCAAATAACCGACCGCGGCCTCCCGGTACGCGGCGCCTCAGCAATGCAGGCGTCGCACCGGGGTTCGGCGGTCAGGCGCTGACCACTGGCTTGAACCCCAGACCCTCAGTGAACCGCAGCAAGTAGCCGTCCGGATCGAGCACTAGCAGGTTCAATTCACCGTGCAGCAACTCATCATGCCGGTACCAGCACTCCTGGATCTCCCTGCGCAGGGCGAAACCGGCATGCGCCAGAGCGGCAGCCAGTTGGCGAATGTCCGGGCACTCGATGGACAAGTTCATGCCTCGGCCAAAAGGCGCCTGCAAGGGGCCGACGCGCCACGCGGACTCCTCCTGATCATCCTGTTCCAGCATCAACTGAGCGCCATTGAAAGAGAGAAAAGCAAAGAAGTGTTCCGGACGCTGATACTCCACCTTGAAGCCGAGGGTATCGCGATAGAAAGACAGGCTGCGCTCCAGGTCCGTGACCAGCATTTCCGGAACCAGGTTATTCATTTGAAACATCGCAAGCTTCCATTGCTCATTGATCGAGCCGCGAGACTACTCCCAAGCCGCCCCCAGGTGCACCCCCGCTTACCAATGATTACAACTGGGCCAAAGTCACACCCCGCGCCATGCCCACACACCTGCCGCCGGTCAGCCATGGACAGCCTTCAGGAGACAAATAAAGGCGACCCGCATTCGGATCGACAACATCCGTGCGGGTCGCCTTGCCATTGAGCAGAACAATGACGTCACTGCTCAGCCATGACGCTCCAGCAACACCTTGCTCCACAGGGTGAAAGCCACCGAGGGCGTCCATGCCGGGTTTGAAGTGTGCTCTTGAAGGCAGAGATAGCGATTACCCTCATAGCTCACCCCGTCCTCCCGGAGATAGCGCTGGTTGGTACGCCACTCAGGGAAACTCGGATCGACGACGCCACCCGCGGTCCTGACACTCAGGCTACGACTGGGCAACGATTCACGACCCTGAGTATCAGTGGCCGTGACGAAGTAGCTGTACTGGGTATCGGCACTCAACCCTTTGTCTTCGAAGCCCAGGGAAGTCGCCTGCCCCACTGCATTGCCATCGCGGTACAGGGTGTAGAACTCCACCGGACGCACACCACTGGAAGCGCTCCAACTCAAACTGACGCTACTGCGACTGGTGCCCACCACCTGCAGATTGCCCGGCGCCCCGGGACGCTCAGGCTCTGCGCCATCGCCATGGATCAGCGGCGCATAACGGTTACGGAACTCCCAGTTGTACTGCACACCCTGCCGGCTGACTCCGGCATCCCAGTTCACCGACCAGGTCATCAAGCCCTTGATGGCGTGACCAGCATCCTGCAGGCGCTTGAACGCATTGCTCACAGCCGCAGAATCGATGACATAGCCAGTGGCCGCAGCATCGACGTTGCTGGGCAAACCGATTACCAGCTTGTCCGCCGCAACTCGGGTGTAACCGCGAGAGCCCGAAGCCAGGCTATCAGTCAGGTAGAACAGGAAGTCCTCCTTCATCTGATCATTGTTCTGGGCAATCCATGCACCCTGCCCGCCGTTGGCCTCCTGCACCCAGAGTCCATCGCCACCCTGGTTGTAGTATTGCGGTGCGACAAAGTCGTAATAGCCCTCCAGGGCTTGCAGGTAAGCCACGTACTTGCCGTTGCTGGTCAGGTACGGAAACTCCGGCGCCATGCTGATGATGAAATGCTTGCCCTGGCCTGCATAGTGATCCTTCACCAGCTTCAAGGCTGCCGGCAGCACGCTCTTGTTGTCGGCGTAATCAATGGCACTCTGCTCCAGATCGATATCCAGACCATCGAAGCCGTATGTCTCCACCAGGCGGATGATTTCGTTGGCCAAAGGCTGCTCGTTGCCCTTGTGCAACTCGATATGCGCATCGGCACCGCCCAGGGAAATCAGCACGGCCCGCCCCTGGCTGTTAAGCACACCGACCTGACGCCGGAACTCGGCGTCCGAGAGGTTGTAGGGCTTGAAGGTGGGAATGCCGTTGCCTTTCATGAAGGCTACCGCCACCACGTTGTATTCCTTGGGGACATCCAACAGGTTCAGGTTGGCAAACTGCCCCTGCTGATAACCATCGGCAGGACCGGCGGCCCAGTTATGCCAGAAACCCATGAGGATCTTCTTGCCGGCAATGCTCGGCATCATGGATGCCGCATCTGCTGCTTGACTCTTGATTAATGCAAAGTCGATTTTATTCACGCTCTAATCCTTCAGAACTGTTAAAGGGTGCTGTACGACCGAGACTTACTTGAAGTCCAGATCGAAGGCCTGATAAAACCCGTTTCCAGTATTGGCGACAACCCACACCAGCACCACAACATGGTGGCCTTTCTTGTTTTTTGGCAGCACAACTTCATGATTAGTTTTGGCCTTCAATACCGAGCCGAACTTGTCGAATGGAACTTCGGTATAAAAATCCTGATAAAAAGCCTGAGGCTCCAGCTGCGCGCGACTGATGCGCTGCTTAGGGTCCCAACCATCTTTAGTGATGAACCAGCTGTAGCCACGAGTGACGTGAGGCGCGGTGTACTCCCATTGCACCTGGAATACCTGGCCGGGGTCCACATTGAGCAGCGGCCAGCTGAAGGCACGATTGATTTTCTTCGACATTTCCTCGTTGGTGAAGTTGATGCAGTCGCGCTCATCCACCTTGCCACCACTGAGAATGTGGCCATCTGCGGGTGGTACGGCGCTCCCTACATCGCTGTCGTAAGGTTTCGGGAAAGGCCCGGCGGTCAGAGCCGGGAAGTTTTTCCCGCCTTCCATTTCATTCACCTGCCAGGTTCCCAGCAATCCCAGCTCTACAGCAACCGCACCACGACTGGAAGGCGAAACGACGCGACCATGTTTAAGTTGAGCTTGTGGCTTGTTCATATATTTCACTCCATTGATTAATTAAGTCTTGCTCCTTGTTGAGCACCTTTAACTTAGCGCACTTTTCTCGACTTTTTTCATCACGCCACAAACTAACCATTCAGAACAATTTGCACAACTCAGCGCCAGCCCTATTAAACCCTAGACTTCGTTATTTGAACTGACACTTTAAAGAGTCAATGTATTACACGCTTTTCTACACTAAAACTCATACTTTCTACCGAGATAAAATATCAAGCCGCACAACTTGCGTTGAAAACACGACACCCAGAAACAACAAAACCCGGCGATTGCCGGGTTTGCTGCCAGAAAGGCTGAGTGCCTGCGCCTGAAGCGCTGCCTGGGCTTACAGACAGGTCGCCAACGCCGCCAGTCGACGCTTCGAAACAGAGTTGTCCTCGATCGCGAAATAGTGGACAGCGGTGCCCGAGGGCTCGGCCTTGATATCCACGAAGACTTCCGCAGAACGGGTATACACCGTATATCCGCCTACCTTGCCAGGTTGCAGGTAGGCCGCCGCATCCACACCAAAGACCGCTTCATCCTGCCAGGCGAACTGTACGCATTGCGCCACCAGTTGATCGGCCTTGGTCGAGGTCAGGGTCTTGTTGGGTGTTCTTGTCCGGGCATCGTCCATGGTGGAACTCGCACAGCCAGCCAATAACACTGCAACCATCACTGCCATCAAAACCCGCATGCTGCCACCTCGTCCATAAAACGCGAGAGTATCGCTTACACGGCGGGAAAAAGCCGTTTGGGCAGAAGAAAAAATGCCGCGAGGCCAGATGCCTTTTGTTTACAAACCCCATTGCCAGGCCTCAGGCAAAGGATTAATCTTCGCGCCCCTTCCCACACTTTTGCCAAGGAGATCCACCATGCAACAGCTGATCACCCCTTGCAGGACGTGCCTGGTTTAAACGCTGTATCCGCTACCCGTTAGCGTCTTCGCTTAACCCCGTTCCGTCCTGCCACTACCTGAATATTTTTTTCCAATCAGGAATTGGACATGGACACTTGCATCCGTCATTTGTCGAATGGCGTCTCTCTTATCGCCTCCGACACCACCTGGATCGAAGACAAAGCGCTCCAACAACTGCACACCACCGCCCAACTACCCGGCATGCGCCAGGTTGTCGGCATGCCGGACCTGCACCCAGGCCGGGGCTACCCGGTGGGTGCGGCATTTTTTTCCACCGAGCGGGCCTACCCGGCCCTGGTGGGCAATGACATCGGCTGCGGCATGGCGCTGTGGCAAACCGACCTCTCCAGCAGCCGCCTCAACCTCGACAAGCTGGAAAAGAAAATTGGCAATATCGACCTCCCTCTGGATGAACAGTGGGATGAAGAACGAGCGCAACTGGGACTGCCCCTCACCGGCCACGAGCACTCACTGGGCACCATTGGCGGCGGCAATCACTTCGCCGAACTGCAGCAGCTCGATCAGGTGTATGACGCCGCAGCCTTGCAGGCTCTGGAACTGAATCCAAAAACCTTGTTGCTGCTAGTGCATAGCGGCTCTCGAGGCCTGGGAGAGGCCATCCTGCGGCGCCATGTGGATCAGCACAGGCACAACGGTCTGGAGATGACCAGCGCCGCTGGCATCCGGTACTTGCAAGAGCACGACGAAGCCCTGCGCTTCGCCGAAGCCAACCGACGACTGATTGCCGAACGCCTGCTGCACAACCTACGAGCCAAGGGGCACGCCACTCTGGACATCAACCACAACCTGGTGTCCCCGGCGAATATCGATGGCGTCGCGGGCTGGCTGCATCGCAAGGGCGCCACACCATCGGACCAGGGTCCGGTGGTCATTCCGGGCTCCCGGGGTGACTACAGCTACCTGGTACAGCCCAATCCGACGCCTGTCAGCCTGTTCTCCCTGGCCCACGGCGCCGGACGCAAATGGCTGCGCAGCGACTGCAAGGGCCGGCTGGCGACCCGCTTCAGCTTCGACCAGCTCAAGCGCACTCAACTGGGCAGCCGAGTGATCTGCGAGGACCGCGGATTGATGTACGAGGAAGCACCCGAAGCCTACAAGAGCATCGACAGCGTAGTCGGCAGCCTGCGGGACGCCGGCCTGGTACAGATCATCGCCCGGCTCAAGCCGGTACTGACTTACAAACGCCGGGGGTGCTGCTGATGCTGCTCTTACAACTGTCCTCTGCCCAGGGGCCTGCCGAGTGCGAGCTGGCGGTGACCAAGGCTTTGCGTCTCCTGTATCGCGAAGCCGAGGCACAAGGCGTACTTACCAGCCTCGTCGAGCAGGTAGCTGGCCACGCCCGGGACACCCACAAGTCGGTCCTGATAAGCCTCGATGGCGAACAGGCTGCAAGACTGGCCGAACGCTGGACCGGCACCCTGCTCTGGACCTGCAAGAGCCCGTTCCGGCCTGGACACAAACGCAAGAACTGGTATTTAGCCGGACAACTGTTCAAGACTCCACAGGACAGCATGGACGGCCAAATCCGCTTTGAAGCCATGCGCGCCTCAGGTCCGGGCGGGCAACACGTGAACACCACCGACTCCGCCGTACGCGCCACGCACCTGGCAACCGGAATCAGCGTCAAAGTGCAGTCCGAACGCAGCCAGCACGACAACAAGCGCGTAGCACGCCTGCTAATCCTGCAGCGCTTGGCAGATCGGCAACAACAATCCGAGGAAGCACTGCGCCTGCAACGCCGCGACGCCCACCATCGAGTGGAGCGCGGCAACCCGGTACGCAGCTTCAACGGCAACGGATTCACCCCTCAAGACCACGTGCCATAGGATAATCACTCCGAAGTCCTCGGAACCATCACTTATGCAATGCAACACCCTTCGGTCGTCAATAAAATCGCCTCACTTCTGGGATTTGAAAATATAGTCCCAGACCCGACCCTCTATGTCGGAGGGCTCTCAACGATGTTTAAAGACGACTTCTTAAACTCTCACATTGACAACAGCCATGACAGCTCGAGAAATCTTTACCGACGCTTAAACTTGCTTTATTACGCCCCTCCAGACTGGACACTTGAAAGTGGAGAAAACCTTGAGCGCTGGGATGACAAAGTAAAAACCCAAAAGACTATTACTTCAAAACTCAATCGACTAGTCGCAACGGAAACAAATAAAACTTCCTGACACTCAGCCAGCGGAGTAAATATCGATTTTCCACGCTGCTGCGTTTCAAATTACTACTTCTCTAAAACCGCTCCGGATAGTGACGAACACTTTCACGTTACATCTTCCAATGGAAGGCCCACTGAGACTGAGCGCCGGATAATTATCATCCTTGATAATAACGCAAGAAATATTGTATCCAAGCCCCTTAAAATTGGACGAGAATAAGAACCAGGCCAACAACACAAGAAAAATTGATAACTCATACCTCCTGAATCCAGCCGCCAAGTCCACTCTCACCATAAAGCGCATGGCGGCAAATACTGTTAAAAAGCCACTACAACCAGCCCAAAGACGAACAGCAGCAAAACGATGATCTGCTTACTAAAGCTCCCCGCCCTCGAACTGAGTTCAAATGGATTACTGAAGAGCGGGCATCTTTAAAAGCTCGCTGCGGACATTACCAAGGAGCGCAACCGAAGCAGTCCTTTATCATGCGCACTCCAATAGACACATTTAGCTGACGCTCAGGAGCAATCCTAATGGTTATCACATCTGCCTGAACCACCATCTACTCACAGTAGAGGCAACGAAAAACTGCCAGATTCAATCAAACATTCGTGACCGGAGAGCGAGCGGATTCTATGGTTTGCAATCGAATTAGATACGCAGTATTTCCCTCTGTCCGCCGAGGAGGACCACAACGTCGACGCCCCACTGCATCGATCTCGCTATTCCAGTCTCGCGCTACCCCGACAGCAGGTGAAGCAAGGGTGCGCGGGCTGTCAGTGTTGATTCAGTTCACTGCACCATACGGCTCTCGACATCTAGATCTTCCCGAGGGCTATCCTGGATACAGACAGATAAAAAACACAAAAAAGCCCAGTTCGATGACTGGGCTTTTTTAAACTTCATACTGAGGCAACCAAACAAACTGCCTTACAAGCAAAAGCAATCTACCTGTAGTTTATCTACGCTGTGACTACGCTCCTCACAATTTCTGGCTCACCTGAATGAATGTCTTGCACTTCAGAACCGCACCATTCATTTCAAGAGCAACTTCGTATTCCCACCTACCCGTTTTACTCCGCGACTGGATCTGACCGCGAAAGTGATGATCGCCAGGGCTCTTTATTTCCATTGGCACGCAGATTTCTTCGGCAATCATCGGCCCGGAAAAGCTGATGATTTTTACATGGTTCTGAGGCACAACCGGGGCCACACGCCAGTTGACGAACTGCCCATTCAGACAGGCTGTAATGAGCCCTGACCGGCCTTCAGAAACAGACCCTGAGCTTTTATTATTGTCTACCAAATATGCATTATCTTGTAGGTTTTTCGTTGCCAAAGCATTCTCAACATCCACCACAACCAAGACATTGATATCTTTGAAGCCAGCAGCGTTTCCAGTATCAACATTCGCCATAACAACACTCCTTTTGTATAAGTTATCCGCCTAACTCCATTCAAACAATCCTGACGGAAACTTGAGAGTAGCACTTTTTCTTGAAAGCAAATTTATCGACAGCTGTCAAAAAACCTAACTTACCGCATCAATCATTGTGCAAATCTGTACCAAAAGCGGATCAGATAGTGCCTAAGCACTAAAGCAGAGCTTTGCTCAAATAAATTAGTAAGCCATCACCTAGATTGTCGATATCAAAAACTCGACCAACGGCGCCAACATCACCCCGCCCAGCAAATATATAAGACGAAGACAGACTGCCTTAGCACTGCGCTATCGGCTTATAAGTATCCAGATCGCCTGTGAGGCCGACTTTGCCGTGGATGAATTTCAGGTAATAAAAACCCGGCTCAATGTTCGGGTTCGGACATACGTGCGCGTGTCGCGTTACTTGTGCGCCATGGGAAAGCTGATCATCGACGCCGCGACCTCGCCGCCCTGGCTGAAGCGTGCAATCCGCCTCCCCTAGCCAGCCTTCAGCGCCGGGACGACATCGTGACCTGGCTGAAGTCGGCTGCCGACATAGAGAAGAACACGCCAACCGTTTCGCCAGGAAAGCCCCAGGACAATGAAAACCCTGCGCACCTCAAAATCACCATGGACGCTGAGCTTCGGGACGTGGTCAGGGAATGCCTGCGCTCGCAACTGGGCTCGCCATACCCATCCACTACAAGCCCAAGGCCCGCCGGCGGGAACAGATCGACGCCAAGAACCACTAGACGTCGGTCACACCTGACTACCCGACCAAGAAGCGCAGTAAAGCCAGGGACGCAGCGTACGCACATGACCAAGTTCCAGCCGGTGAGCGCCCCACTTTTCATCAGATCCGGGCACTGGGCGCCTGGCTGTATGAGCAGCAGCAATTCCCCCAGGAATACATCCAGACGCTTATGGGCACTCGGACGAGAAGATGACAAAACACTATCAAGAGGGGCACGGCGAAAAGAAGATCAAGTACCTGGAGGTAGGCGCCGAATTGGCGTTCTGAGGTGGGCGTTTTGCAAAGCCTTGAAAATCGCTGACAACAAAAAAGGGCCCACCTTTCGGTGAGCCCTTCTAGACCGCCCAGCAGAGCGGATTTTGTTTGGTAGGCGCGATTGGACTCGAACCAACGACCCCCACCATGTCAAGGTGGTGCTCTAACCAACTGAGCTACGTGCCTGCTGTGAGGCGGCATTCTACGGAATTCCAAAGGGGTGTCAACACCTTTTTTGCAGCTAAGCCTATGAATATGCGAATTTTTTAATTCCGGGGCTGCGAAGAAGTTTTTCTTCCTGTCTGGTAGCGGATTTTCAACTCAGGTAGCATCGACGCACTCGTAAAATATATTAAACACATGAGGTCGCAGGATGGCGAACATTCCTTACCCACAGTCCTATTACGCTGCTTCCGCCAATGCGGCCCCGGAACGCCCACAATTGCAAGACGAGGTTGAAACCGACGTCTGCGTGATCGGCGCAGGTTACACCGGCCTGTCCAGCGCCCTGTTTCTTCTGGAAAACGGTTTCCGGGTGACCGTGCTCGAGGCCGCCAAGGTCGGCTTCGGCGCATCCGGCCGCAATGGCGGACAGATCGTCAACAGCTACAGCCGCGACATCGATGTGATCGAACGCAGTGTCGGTCCCAAGCAAGCACAACTGTTGGGCCAGATGGCGTTCGAGGGCGGCCGTATCATCCGCGAGCGCGTCGCCAAGTATCAGATCCAGTGCGATTTGAAAGATGGGGGCGTGTTTGCCGCACTGACCGGCAAGCAGATGGGCCACCTGGAGTCGCAAAAGCGTCTCTGGGAGCGCTATGGGCACACTCAGCTGGAGTTACTGGACGAGCGGCGGATTCGTGAAGTCGTAGCCTGCGACCAGTACAAGGGCGGCATGCTCGATATGAGTGGCGGCCACATCCACCCACTGAACCTGGCCCTGGGTGAAGCGGCTGCCGTGGAATCCCTGGGCGGGACCATTTACGAACAATCCCCAGCAGTACGCATCGAACGAGGCGTCAGCCCTGTAGTGCATACCCCGCAGGGTAAAGTCCGCGCCAAGTTCATCATCGTCGCCGGCAACGCCTACCTGGGCAACTTGATTCCAGAGCTGGCAGCCAAATCCATGCCTTGCGGCACCCAGGTGATCACTACCGAGCCCTTAGGCGATGAGCTGGCAGCCAGCCTGCTGCCTCAGGACTACTGCGTCGAGGACTGCAACTACCTGCTGGACTACTACCGCCTCTCCGGCGACAAGCGCCTGATCTTCGGCGGCGGAGTAGTGTATGGCGCCCGTGATCCGGCCAATATCGAAGCGATCATCCGGCCGAAGATGCTCAAGACCTTCCCGCAGCTGCAAAACGTGAAGATCGACTACGCCTGGACCGGCAACTTCCTGCTGACCCTGTCGCGCCTGCCACAAGTTGGCCGCCTGGGAGACAACATCTATTACTCCCAAGGCTGCAGCGGACACGGCGTGACCTATACCCACCTGGCGGGAAAGGTCCTGGCAGAGGCCCTACGCGGCCAGGCAGAGCGTTTTGACGCCTTCGCCGACCTACCCCACTACCCTTTCCCTGGAGGCCAGTTGCTGCGCACCCCATTCACGGCACTAGGAGCCTGGTACTACAGCCTGCGAGACAAGTTCGGTTTCTGATAAAAGACCTTTCTGCGCCCCAATAAAAAACCGCCCAACAGGCGGTTTTTTTATGCTCGGACATTGCCACTCAAACAGCACAACCACCCCACGCTGATCGCAAAAACAAAAAACCCCGGTCTTTCGACCAGGGTCTTTGCTATCGATGCGAATCAAACCAAAGGCTTGTTCCGTTGCCTCAAGGTGTTCAGTGATCCTTGAGGCTGATATGGCGCAGCGGACGGGACTCGAACCCGCGACCCCCGGCGTGACAGGCCGGTATTCTAACCGACTGAACTACCGCTGCGTATCGCTTGGACTTGCGTCCATGTGAACCGTTTAAATCGTCTGACTAAAAAGCCTTAAAACTTTTCAGTCTCAAACCAGGTAAGCCTGATCTGGAAAATATGGCGCAGCGGACGGGACTCGAACCCGCGACCCCCGGCGTGACAGGCCGGTATTCTAACCGACTGAACTACCGCTGCGCGTCGGTTGGAGGCTTCCGTGGAAGCTTCCGTCTTTCTTGCGAAAGACACTCAGGAAATGGTGGGTGATGACGGGATCGAACCGCCGACATTCTGCTTGTAAGGCAGACGCTCTCCCGGCTGAGCTAATCACCCTTTGCTTCGCTGAGGCCGCGAAATTTACGCAGGTAACGAAGCTAAGTCAATAGCAGGCTTGAAGTTTTTTTAAAAAAACAGCAGCAAGCGACACGCTGCGAGGCTCAGGCAAAAGCCGAGACCGCATCATCCTTGATAAATCATTTTCTTGGTCATACCACCGTCCACCACGAACTCTTGGCCAGTAACGAATCCCGAGTTGCGCGACAACAGCCAGGCCACCATCGCCGCCACGTCTTCCACCGTCCCCACCCTGCCCGCTGGGTGCTGGGCATGATCCGCATCAGACAATGGTTCGGCACGTCGCGCTGCCGGATCACGAGCATCGATCCAGCCAGGACTCACTGCGTTGACCCGGATTTCCGGCCCCAGGCTGATTGCCAGAGCGTGAGTCAAGGCCAGCAAACCACCCTTGCTCGCCGCATAGGCCTCGCTGTCGGGCTCTGATTGCCGAGCACGGGTAGAAGCCAGATTGACGATAGAACCGCCATGGGCACGCAGATAAGGCGCGCAATGCTTGGCAAGCAGCATGGGCCCGCCAAGATTCACCGCCAGCACCCGATTCCAATAGGCCAGATCCAGGCTTTCCAGGGTAATGTTGTGGGGGTCGGCCACCGCAGCATTGCAGACCAGGGCGTCCAGGCGCCCGAACTGCCCCAGTACCTCAGCCACTCCCTGAGCCACCTGAGTTTCATCAGCCACGTCCATAGTGATGAACCAGGCGCTTTCACCCAGCACCTTGGCCACCTTGGAACCCCGCTCCCGATCCAGGTCGGTCAGCACCACTTGCCAACCTTCACTGATCAGCCAAGCAGCGATCCCCAGGCCAATGCCCCGCGCCGCGCCGGTGACCAGCGCAACACGACCATTGCCGCCTTGAGGCGTGGACAACTCGATCACAAGGCTGCCAGACCGCGAGCCAGGTCGGCCTGCAGGTCAGCCACATCCTCCAGCCCCACCGCAATGCGGATCAGACTGTCACGAATACCGGCAGCCTCGCGTTCCTGAGGCGCGAGACGCCCATGGGAAGTGGTGCTCGGATGGGTAATCGTGGTTTTGCTGTCGCCCAGGTTGGCAGTGATCGAAATCAGCCGAGTCGCATCGATAAAGCGCCAGGCGCCCTCTTTACCACCCTTGACCTCAAAGCTCACCACCGCACCGAAGCCACGCTGCTGACGCTTGGCCAGCTCGTGCTGCGGATGACTGGCAAGACCTGCGTAGTGCACCTTCTCGACACCGTCCTGCTGCTCCAGCCATTGCGCCAGGGCCAGGGCATTGGAGCAGTGGGCACGCATCCGCAGGCTCAGAGTTTCCAGGCCCTTGAGGAAAACCCACGCATTGAACGGACTCAGGGTCGGCCCTGCAGTACGCAGGAAACCCACCACCTCTTTCATCTGTTCGCTGCGGCCAGCCACCACACCGCCCATGCAACGGCCCTGACCGTCAATGAACTTGGTCGCCGAATGCACCACCAAGTCCGCGCCAAGCTTCAGCGGCTGCTGCAACGCAGGGGTACAGAAACAGTTGTCGACCACCAGCATCGCGCCCTTTGCATGAGCTATCTCGGCCAGCGCAGCGATATCCACCAACTCGGCCAGGGGATTGGATGGCGACTCGACAAACAGCAGTTTGGTGTTGCTCTTGATTGCCGCATCCCAACCGGACAGTTCCGCCAGGGGTACGTAATCAACCTCAACACCAAAACGCTTGAAGTACTTCTCGAACAAGCTGATGGTCGAGCCGAATACACTGCGCGACACCAGCACATGATCCCCAGTACTGCAAAGGCTCATGACCACCGAAAGAATGGCCGCCATGCCGGTGGCCGTGGCGACTGCCTGTTCCGCCCCCTCCAACGCTGCGATTCGCTCTTCGAACGAGCGCACCGTGGGGTTGGTGTAGCGCGAATAGACGTTACCGGGGACCTCGCCAGCGAATCGCGCAGCCGCATCGGCGGCTGTACGGAACACATAACTGGAGGTGAAGAACATCGGATCACCGTGCTCGCCTTCCGGCGAGCGGTGTTGGCCGGCGCGCACCGCCAGGGTATCGAACGCTACGCCTTCAAGGTCGCTATCCAGCCGACCGGCATCCCAATCCTGACTCATGCCGCCTACTCCTAATGTCTTCTTAAATGCTCTGGATCAGTTGTTGTACAGATCGATGATGGCGCTGACCGCCTGAGTCTTGGCCTTGGACGCATCATTACGAGCGCTCTCGATCTTGTTCAGATAGGCCTCATCCACATCGCCAGTGACGTACTTGCCATCGAACACGGCGCAATCGAAGCTCTCGATCTTGATCTTGCCGCCACCGACCGCTTCGATCAGGTCCGGCAGGTCCTGATAGATGAGCCAGTCGGCACCAATCAGGTCAGCCACATCCTGGGTCGAACGATTATGGGCAATCAGTTCGTGAGCGCTTGGCATGTCGATGCCATACACGTTCGGGTAGCGCACAGCCGGGGCCGCCGAGCAGAAGTAGACGTTTTTCGCACCAGCTTCACGGGCCATCTGGATGATCTGCTTGCAGGTGGTGCCACGAACGATGGAGTCGTCCACCAGCATCACGTTCTTGCCACGGAACTCCAGCTCAATTGCATTGAGCTTCTGGCGCACGGATTTCTTCCGCGCAGCCTGGCCCGGCATGATGAAGGTACGACCGATGTAGCGGTTCTTCACGAAGCCTTCGCGGAACTTGACCCCCAAGTGGTTGGCCAGTTCCAGCGCCGCGGTGCGGCTGGTGTCCGGAATAGGGATCACCACGTCGATATCGTGCTCTGGACGCTCGCGCAGAATCTTCTCGGCCAGCTTCTCACCCATACGCAGGCGCGCCTTGTACACCGAGACACCATCGATGATCGAGTCGGGGCGAGCCAGATAAACGTGCTCGAAGATGCACGGAGTGAGCTTTGGATTGGTCGCGCACTGGCGGGTGTAGAGCTTGCCCTCTTCAGTGATGTAGACCGCCTCGCCGGGCGCCAGGTCGCGGATCAGGGTGAAACCCAGCACATCCAGGGAAACGCTTTCCGAGGCAATCATGTACTCCACGCCTTCGTCGGTATGACGCTGGCCGAAGACGATCGGACGGATACCATGGGGATCACGGAAACCGACAATGCCGTAACCGGTGATCATCGCTACCACTGCGTAGCCACCGACGCAGCGGTTGTGCACGTCAGTCACCGCGGCGAACACGTCTTCCTCAGTAGGCTGCAGCTTGCCGCGCTGGGCCAGCTCGTGAGCGAACACGTTGAGCAACACCTCGGAGTCGGAGTTGGTGTTGACGTGGCGCAGGTCGGACTCGTAGATCTCCTTGGCCAACTGCTCGACGTTGGTCAGGTTGCCGTTGTGCGCCAGGGTGATGCCGTACGGCGAGTTGACGTAGAACGGCTGAGCCTCGGCCGAAGTCGAGCTGCCCGCAGTCGGGTAACGCACATGGCCAATACCCATGTGACCGACCAGACGCTGCATGTGCCGCTGCTGGAACACATCACGAACCAGGCCATTGTCCTTGCGCAGGAATAACCGGCCTTCATGACTGGTCACGATACCGGCAGCGTCCTGGCCGCGGTGCTGGAGGACGGTTAGCGCGTCATACAGCGCCTGATTGACGTTCGACTTACCGACGATACCGACGATGCCACACATGCGACGCAACCCCTACTTAATGAAACTGAACTGAACACATCTTACTGAGGCGTTTTGGCCGGTAAGAGGTGCTCCTTGAACGGTATATCAGCGGGTACGCTGATACCGCTGGCCAGCCACTGACTGCTCCACCCCAGAATGAGGTTCTTGGACCAGTCTGCAACCAATAGAAATTGTGGCACCAGTCGCGACTGTTGCCACCAGGAATCCTGCTGAACCGGCCCCAGGCTCAAGAGCCCGACTGCCACGACCACCAGCAACGCGCCACGCGCCGCGCCGAAGGCCATGCCGAGAAATCGATCGGTCCCGGAGAGGCCGGTGACGCGAATCAATTCGCCGATGAGATAGTTGACCATTGCCCCCACCAGCAAGGTGGCGACAAACATGATTGCGCAGCCCGCGATCACGCGAGCCGAAGGAGTTTCGATATAACCGCCGAGGTACTCGGACAGTGAGCCACCAAACATCCAGGCAACGACTCCTGCGATGATCCAGGTAAGCAACGACAAGGCTTCTTTGACGAAACCGCGGCTCAAACTGATCAAAGCGGAGATGGCGATTATTGCAACGATCGCCCAGTCAACCCAGGTAAATGGCACAGTGCAGCCTACAGACGGATAAGGCGGCGCATTTTAACAGAGCGCTTGGCTGTCGGTAAGCTGCGATTCACTGTGCTTTTGAAATCAACCAGATAGCCTCAGCCACGCTCCGGCTGAAAGCGCACCACAAACCCCTTGAGGTTGTGCTGACGACCCAACAGGTCACGCAGACGGTCGGCCTCGGCACGCTCGATCAACGGCCCGACAAATACCCGATTCTTACCTTCAGCGGAACGGATATAAGCGTTATAGCCTTGGCTGCGCAGGGTTTTCTGCAGGTTTTCCGCACTTTCACGGCTCGACAGGCTGGCCAACTGCACCGACCAACTGATGGACAGACCATTGGCATCGACCCGACTCTGACTGGTATCAGGCTTGGTAGCGACAATCGGCTGGGCCGGGGCCGGCACAGGAGCAGGCTTTGGCGCAGGCTTGCTAGCCACTACAGGTGCCGGTGCAACCGCTGGCGTACTCGGAGCAATCGGCATCGACGGTGCAACCTGCTGGACCACGGGCTCCTCGACAGGAACCGACTCCTGAGGCAACACCTGGGGCTCAGGCACAACCACCGGCTCAACCTGAACCTGAGGCATGGCCGAGGCCTGTGGCGCTGGCGGCGCCTCAACCGTTACGTGGCGCTGCTCATCCTCTCGCGAGAACAGCATCGGCAGAAAGATCACCGCCAAAGCCACCAAGACCAGCGCTCCAACCATTCGCTGCTTGTAGACCTTATCCAGCATTGCCATGTGCAGCTTCCTCCGTGGAGCGCCGGGCGAGCCACTCAAGCGCCTCGGCAACACAATAAAAAGATCCGAACAGCAGAATTTCGTCATCTGCGGTCGCTTGTGCACATTGCGCATCCAACGCCGCAGCGACACTGGCATAAGACGCTACCGAAGCACCAAGGTTCTCCAAGGCGGCCTGCAGATCTTCCACTGGACGCGCCCGAGGCGAATCCAGGGGGGCTACCGCCCAGTGCTGGACCGAGGACTGCAAACTGCCGACCACCCCTGACAGATCCTTGTCCGCCAGCAGACCAAATACCGCCAAGCGCTTGCCTGCTACGGGTCGACGCGCCAGGCGCTCAGCCAGATACTGCGCGGCATGGGGATTGTGCCCCACATCCAGCAGCAGGTTCAGACGCTTGCCCTGCCATTCGATCTGCCGACGATCCAGACGACCGGTCACCCGGGTCAGCTGCAGAGCGGCACCGATCAGCTCAGGCTGCCAGGGCAACCCGGTAAGCAGGTAGGCCTGCAAGGCCAATGCCGCGTTTTCCATGGGCAGATCGAGCAGCGGCAGATCCCGCAGCTCGACCTGATTGCCCTCGGCATCCAGACCGCGCCATTGCCAATATTCTTCGGTGAGCCCAAGGTCGAAATCTCGCCCCCGAAGGAAAAGCGGACAACCCAGCTCCCGCGCCTTGTCCAGCAATGGCTGCGGCGGATTCAGGTCGCCACACAACGCCGGCGCGCCGGCACGGAAGATTCCAGCCTTCTCGAAAGCCACGGACTCCCGGGAATCTCCCAGGTACTCGATGTGATCGACACCAATGCTGGTGACCAATGCCAGGTCGGCATCCACCAGATTGACCGCATCCAGACGCCCACCCAGCCCCACTTCCAGGACGACTGCATCCAGGGCCGCACGCTGGAACAGCCAGAACGCCGCCAGGGTGCCCATCTCGAAATAGGTCAGGGAGACATCACCACGCCCCGCCTCCACCGCAGCGAAGGCCTCGCACAGTTGCTGATCAGTGGCCTCAAGACCGTTGATCTGCACCCGCTCGTTGTAACGCAGCAGATGCGGCGAGCTGTAGACCCCTACCTGCAGGCCCTGGGCCCGCAACAGGGAAGCGACAAAGGCACAGGTAGATCCCTTGCCGTTGGTACCGGTGACCGTGATCACCCGAGGCGCCGGCTTGCCCAGCCCCATCCGGGCCACTACCTGCTGCGAGCGCTCCAACCCCATATCGATGGCCGAAGGATGCAACTGCTCAAGGTAGGCGAGCCAATCGCCCAGGGTACGCTGGGTCATAGGTTTGCTGGAGCCGGCGGAACCACGATCGGCTCAACGGGAGCAGCCACGAACTCCGGCGTCGGCAGCCCCATCAGCTGGGCCAGCAGGTTACCCAGACGTGGACGCAACTCCTGACGGGAGATGATCATGTCGATGGCACCGTGCTCCAGGAGGAACTCACTGCGCTGGAAACCTTCCGGCAGTTTTTCCCGCACAGTCTGCTCGATCACTCGCGGACCAGCGAAGCCCACCAGAGCTTTAGGCTCAGCGACGATCACATCACCCAACATCGCCAGACTGGCGGAAACACCACCGTAGACCGGATCGGTCAGCACGGAGATGAATGGAATGCCTTCTTCACGCAGACGCGCCAGCACGGCGGAGGTCTTGGCCATCTGCATCAGGGAGATCAGTGCCTCCTGCATCCGCGCACCACCGGAGGCGGAGAAGCAGATCATTGGGCAGCGGTTTTCCAGGGCGTAGTTGGCCGCGCGGACGAAACGCTCGCCAACGATGGCGCCCATGGACCCGCCCATGAAGGAGAACTCAAAGGCCGAAACCACGACCGGCATGCCCAGCAGGGTGCCGCTCATGGAAATCAGAGCGTCCTTCTCGCCCGTCTGCTTCTGCGCCGCTGTCAGGCGGTCCTTGTACTTCTTGCCGTCACGGAACTTCAGACGGTCAACCGGCTCCAGGTCAGCGCCCAGTTCGGCACGGCCTTCGGCGTCGAGGAAGATGTCGATACGGGCGCGAGCACCGATGCGCATGTGGTGATTGCACTTGGGGCAAACATCCAGGGTCTTTTCCAGCTCCGGCCGATAAAGCACTGCCTCGCAGGACGGGCACTTATGCCAAAGACCTTCAGGCACCGAGCTTTTCTTCACCTCGGAACGCATGATCGAAGGGATCAGTTTGTCTACTAACCAGTTGCTCATGCTTTCTTTCTCCAGTACCGGCGGCCCGAACGCTCTGGTTCGCAACCCCGCGTATGCCCTTGAGCTAAATTCATGTGTGCGGCGATGATCACTTCGCTACCGCGGTCAGCACCGGGCTCGACCTGCCTGCAACGAAATGCTCCTCAGCCATCTCGACAACCCGCGATAGAGCGGTTGCCACTCGATTCCGACCCCGCCTGAAGGCGGCGCCTGCCTGTTTTGTACAGTGGTGTTATGGACGGCGGCAGACTGCCAGCCGTCACATCGACTCGTTGCTGCGACGCACTGCCTGCATAAATGCCTGAATCTTTGCCGAATCCTTGATGCCCTTGCTCTGTTCCACACCGCCACTGACATCCACCGCATAGGGACGAACCCGAGCGATGGCCTCGGCGACGTTCTGCGCTGACAGCCCACCGGCCAGAATGATCGGCTTGCTCAGCCCCTGAGGAACCAGGGACCAGTCAAAAGCCTCGCCAGTTCCCCCCGGCACCCCCTCGACATAGGTATCCAGCAGAATCCCGCTGGCACGCGGATAAGCCTGGCAGACCGCGGCAATGTCATCCCCGGCCTTGACTCGCAGCGCCTTGATATAGGGACGGTGATAACCCTCGCAATCCGCCGCCGACTCATCGCCGTGAAACTGCAGCAGGTCCAGCGGCACAGCATCGAGGATTTCCCCCAACTCGCAGCGACTGGCGTTGACGAACAGCCCGACCGTGGTCACGAACGGCGGCAAGGCGGCGATGATCGCCCGCGCTTGCTGCACACTGACCGCCCGCGGACTCTTGG
Organism: Pseudomonas sp. JDS08PS003; assembly: GCF_045013505.1. NCBI lineage: Bacteria > Pseudomonadati > Pseudomonadota > Gammaproteobacteria > Pseudomonadales > Pseudomonadaceae > Pseudomonas > Pseudomonas sp. JDS08PS003. The sequence continues at coordinate 2,396,417 of NZ_CP120724.1, read as the reverse complement.
CATAGAACACCAGACCGATGGCATCGGCCCCCGCCGCCACCGCTGCCAACGCATCTTCTATGCGGGTAATCCCGCAAATCTTGCTGCGAACAGCTGACATGTCGTTTGAACCTCGGGGGCAAATTCGGAAAGTTCCGGATGGTAGCAAATGCTTTTCCGGGCGTCAGCCGTCAAGTTCAGACCAACCGGTGAGGAAATGTGGCCCGATGTATCGCTCCGGCAACTGGAACTCATCCTTGTATTCCACCTGCACCAGATACAGGCCGAAAGGATGGGCGGTGACCCCACCCGTGCGGCGAATCCGGCTCTCCAGCACTTCCCGCGCCCACTCAACCGGCCGTTCGCCCGCACCGATGGTCATCAAGACCCCGGCAATATTGCGCACCATGTGATGCAGGAACGCACTGGCGCGAATATCCAGGACAATCATCTTGCCGTGCCGGGTGACCCGCAGGTGGTGAATCTCCTTGATTGGTGACTTGGCCTGACACTGGCCGGCCCGGAACGCACTGAAATCATGGGTGCCCACCAGAAACGCGGCAGCCTGAGCCATCCGTTCGATATCCAGCGGCCGGTGATTCCAAGTGACCTCCTCATTGAGATGGGCCGGACGGATCTGATCGTTGTAGATCACATAGCGATAGCGGCGGGCGATGGCCTTGAACCGAGCATGAAAATGCGCCGGCATCTCCTGGGCCCAACTGACACTGATGTCGTGAGGCAGGTTGATATTGGCCCCCATGACCCAAGCCTTCATCGAACGCACGGCCTGAGTATCGAAATGCACCACCTGACCACAGGCATGCACGCCGGCATCGGTACGCCCCGCACAGGCCACCACCACGGGAGAGTCCGCGACCCTGGACAAGGCCTTCTCCAGGGTTTCCTGGACGCTGGGCACACCAGAAGCCTGACGCTGCCAACCGCGATAGCGCGAACCTTTGTATTCAACACCCAGAGCGATGCGGGAAAAGCCTGCGGCCGCCATTTCGGCAGCCGGGTTATCTATATTTGCCAAGAACTTACAGCCTGCTGATATGCGCAAAGGCGCTCATTATAAGGCTGCTGGGGGCAGACGCCATGCGCTGCCGCGGTTTAGTTGCAGATTGATTCCCATCGACAACGATTGCATCAACCCTCAGGTCGCCGCTATATAGCAATCTACATAACGATAGAGAACCCAACACCCTGACCGAGAGCCGATGAATGATCGCAACCAACAAAGAAGCCGTAGGCCTGGCCTACAGCCTGGAAGGCATGCTCCACGCCAAGCGCATGACCTGGGAGGCCATTGCGCAAATAGCCCGACGGATCAAGCCCGGCATGCACGAATCCACCGCCAGGGAGATGGGCCTCGAAGTACTGCAGGACTTGGGCATGGACCGTATATGGCACCCACTGCTGATTCGTTTTGGCGCCAACACCCTGAAGACCTTCAAGCAACGCTCCGACGGCGATCCTCAACTGGAGGAAAACGACCTGTTCTTCATTGACCTCGGAGTCGTCTGGGATCGCCACGAAGGCGATTGCGGAGCGACTTTCGTCGTAGGTCGCGACGAGGAAATGCACGCCTGCGCCGCTGCCGCCAAGAGCCTGTTCGATCAGGTGCACGATCACTGGAAAACCCATCGAGTGGCCGGCCCCGAGCTGTACCGCTACGCCGAAGAGCAGGCCCGCGCAGTGGGCTGGGTGCTCAATCTGGAGATCAAGGGACATCGGGTCAGCGACTTCCCCCACGCGATCTATCGCGCCGGAGACTTGGGGGACTTCTCCGACTGTCCACAAGTGGGCCTGTGGATCCTGGAAATCCAGATCGCCCACCCTACCCGCCCCTTTGGCGCCTTTTACGAAGACCTGCTGGTCTGAATGACCGCCAAAAGTGCCACAAACAAAAACGGCAGCCTTATCGGCTGCCGTTCTGCTCAAGCATCGGGCTGCTTCAGGCCAGTCGTGCGAGCATTTCCTGCGCTTCGCTCTTCTGCCCTTCGCTACCCTCGCTGAGCACTTCGCCCAGGATGTCCCGCGCGCCGTCGTTGTCACCCATATCGATATAGGCCTGGGCCAGGTCCAGCTTGGTGGCCACTTCATCGCTGCCGGAAAGGAAGTCGAAATCCGCCTCCTCAGGTGCCGCCGCAGCATCTTCAGCCGTGAAGCTTGGCGTTTCCGGCTCCGGCTGATCCAGGCTCTGGGCCAGACGATCCAGCTCGGCGTTGACATCATCCAGCTCGGAGGCAAAGGCGTCCTTGGGCTCCGCCGCCGCATCCATCTCATCAGCCAGGGACAAATCGAAATCTGCCGACAGATCCAGATCATCCAGGGTCGACTCGGTGACGGTAGGCACATCGCCGGCCGGCAGATCCTTGAGATCGTCTTCCAGACTCAACAGGAAGTCGTCATCACTCTGGGTCGCCGTCGGCAGGTCCGCTCCGAGATCCAGGTCGAAATCCCCCAGATCATCCAGGCTTTCCTGGGCCGCAGTCTGCTGCTCAAGAACCGAGCCGAAGCTCAGGTCGTCGTCCAGAGGGAACTCCTCCAGCTCAACCTCAGGTTCGGCCGCCACCACCGCTGGCGAGGCAGCCTCCAGGTCATCCAGACTCAGATCGAAATCCGCATCCAGGCCTTCCACAGGCGCTGCAGGCTCAGCGGGCTGAGGTTCATCCAGCAGCAGCTCTTTAACGTACTGGGCATCCAGCTCCGCAGCCGCTGCCGCCGCAGCCAGACCCGCTGTCGCCGCCACCGCCACCATCGCCGGGAAACGACTCTTGAGCTGTTCGACCTGAGCGTGGTTATCGCCATTGGCTACCAGCTGCCGCTCCTGAGCGACAAAGGCGCTGCGATCACCCTGATGCGCATAGACCTCCATCAGCTTGAGGCGCAGATCACTGCGCTGCGGCTCGAGCTTGACTGCCTCTTCAAGAATGGCCGCTGCCTGGTTCAGGCGGCCTCCGTCGATATGGTTCTGCGCCTGCCCCAGCACATCGGTGGCTCGCTCAACCGGCGCCGCCGGAACTGGCGTCACCAACGGAGCCGGTTCTGGAGCTGGAGCTGGAGCTGGAGCTGGAGCGAGCTTGACGCTTGGCGGAGGGACTTCAAGACCTTCGAAGCTACCTTCAGGAAGGTCCAGCTCCTCGGCGAAATCGCTATTTTCCTCGGACAACGCCCGAGCCATGCGCAGATGCTTTTCCGCTTCTTGCTGAGCCTTGCGACGACGTGCCAGCAACAGCAACAGCAGCAACACAGCCACTATCGCACCGCCGCCGACCAGCCCGAGGAGGATTGGATTGGTCAGCAGATCACCATATTTATCTTCGTCAGCCTGGGCCGCTGGCACATCCGGAGCCGGACTGGCAGCCGGCTCACTGACCGGGACCGCCGGAACCACTGGCGTCGCCGCAGGAACCTCAGGCTTGGCCACCAGCTCAGCAGGCATCGCCGGCGCTGACGGAGCGACAGGGGCCGCGCCTTCAGCCTGCAGTTTGGCCAACTGGTTGTTCTTCAATTCGATCAGGCGCTGCAACTTGTCCAGTTGGCTCTGCAGATCCGCCATGCGCTCTTTGAGTTCGGCATTGTCGCGGCGGGTTGCGTCCAGGCTTTCCTGAGTCACCGCCAGCTTGTTGTTCAGGGCCTTGCTGTCACCCGCGGCGCCCTTGCCGCGAGCCTTGCCGTTCTCCGCAGAAACCAGGCTCAGGTTGTCCTTGGTGTTGACCTGCTTGGGCGCCTTGTCGGCCCCTGCACGACGAGTCGCATCCACCTGTTGCTGGCCTCGGGCACCGGCGCGACGCCCCTGACGCCAGGCGGCATTCTGCGCGGCAACTTCGGCAATGGCCTTGGGCTGCGGCAACGCGGTGCTCTGCACCACGTCAGGCAGGCGCAGAACCCTGCCGGTCTTCAACCGGTTGATGTTGCCATCGATGAAGGCATCCGGGTTCAAGGCCTGGATTGCCAGCATGGTCTGCTGAATCGATGCGCCATTGCGATTCCTGGCAGCGATCTCCCACAGCGTGTCACGGGCCGAAGTGGTGTACTGCGCAGGTTTACTGGCCTTGTTGGCGCGAGTGACCGGGGCATTGACCGCCAGGCCACTGACCGGCGCAGCCTGGGCAGCAGCAGCGGCTTGCGGGGAAAACTTCGACGGGTCCAGCAGCACGCTGTAATCACGCAGCAGACGACCGTTGGGCCACATCACCTGCACCAGGAACTTGACCATCGGCTCAGACAACGGCTGGCTCGAGGTCACCCGCAGCACACTCTTGCCGCCAGGATTGAGAACTGGAGTAAAACTCAGGTCATTGAGGAAGGCCTGGCGATCAACACCGGCCTTGGCGAACTCTTCTGCCGGGGCCAGGCTGGGCACCACTTCCGCAGCAGTAAGGTCCTTGATATCGAGCAATTCGATTTCTGCTACCAGAGGCTGGTTCAGACTCGACTTCAGGGTCAGCTCCCCGAGCCCAAGCGCCTGCGCCATACCGGAGGACAGCGCCGAGGCGGCCGCTATTGCTAACACCAGTTTGCGAACTTGAACCATAGCCTCATCCTTTGTTTGAACATTCCTCGGCCAGCGAGAAGGTTTTGTAGCGGCTGCCATAAGGCACTGCGCGGGATCATGAACGACCGCCACGCGGGATTATTTACTGCATGCCCCGGGAGCACCTGACGGCCACTCACCTCCAGCAACTTGCCAAGCATAGCGCCCAGCTAGATTCATTCTGCAAATTGTTGCCAAGTATCTTTTACAGCAGGTCTTTTATCAACAATTCAGCCAGCTGCACAGCGTTCAAGGCCGCACCTTTACGGACGTTGTCCGAGGTCAGCCACAGATTCAGTTCCGCCGGATCATCGACACCACCACGAACCCGCCCCACATAGACTACGTCCTGGCCCACGGCGTCACCCACGGCAGTGGGATAATCACCGGCGTCCACCAGTTCCAGGCCGGGAGCCGACTCCAATGCCGCATTCACCGCGGCCAGGTCGACGTCGGCACCTGACTGCAAAGTCACGCTATAGCTATCGCCAAAAAACACCGGCGCTTGAATGCAAGTGACAGAAATCTTTAATAAAGGCTGCCCCAGCACTTCCCGCAACTCTCTCACCAGACGCTTTTCCAACAGGGTGTGTCCCTGGGCATCCGGCGTACCGACCTGAGCCAGCAGATTGAAGGCTACTTGGCGGTCGAAGAAACGCGGCTCCAACGGACGTACATTGAGCAGTTCGGCGGTTTGCCGAGCCAGCTCGCTGACGGCCTCACGTCCCTGGCTGGAAATCGCCAGGCTGGCAGTCAGGTTAACCCGCTGGATATCCAGCAAGTCCTTTAACGGCGCCAGCGCCACTGCCAGCGCCGTGGCCGAAGCGCTGGGGCTGCTCAGTTGCACGGGCTTCTTCAGGCCGACCAGTACCCGGGCATTGGCCTCAGGCACCACATTGGGCGCCTGGGCCGACGGCAAGGCACCGGAGAGATCGATCACTGCGCAATTGGCCGCTGTGGCACGGGGAGCGAAGCTCAGGGTCACCGCCGGGCCCGCGGCGAAAAACGCCAGCTGGACCTTGCTGAAGTCGAACTCGTCGACTTCCCGCACACGGACGTTCTTGCCGCGAAACGGCACCGAGTGACCGGCCGACTCGCTGCTGGCCAGCAGGTGCAGGTTAGCAACGGGAAAATCACGTTCTTCGAGAATCTGCACCAGGGTTTCGCCAACCGTGCCGGTGGCGCCGATCACGGCAATATCAAAGGACGGGGTCATGGTGCTACCTCAGGCGGAACGGGGGGAGCGGCACTTTACCCGGCACGCGGTGACGAGGCAATTCGCAGGGGGGAAGTCGTGGTTGGGCGGCAGCATTCTTCGCGGGCAAGCCGGCACCTGCATGGGCATGAAAAAGCCCGCGCCTTGTGCAAGGGACGGGCCTTTTCAAACGTTCAGAGAATCAACGTTCCAGCAAGATCCGCAGCATGCGGCGCAGCGGTTCGGCTGCACCCCACAACAACTGGTCGCCCACGGTGAAGGCACCAAGGAACTGCGAGCCCATGTTCAGCTTGCGCAGACGGCCAACCGGGATGTTCAGGGTGCCGGTGACCTTGGTCGGACTCAGCTCCTGCATGCTGATGTCGCGCTGGTTCGGCACCAGTTTGACCCAGGGGTTGTGCTGGCTGATCAGCCCTTCGATATCGGCGATCGGCACATCCTTGTTGAGCTTGATGGTCAGCGCCTGGCTGTGGCAGCGCATGGCGCCGATGCGCACGCAAATGCCATCCACCGGGATCGGGCTCTTGAAGCGACCGAGGATCTTGTTGGTTTCGGCCTGGGCCTTCCACTCTTCACGGCTCTGGCCGTTAGGCAGTTCCTTGTCGATCCACGGGATCAGGCTGCCGGCCAGCGGCACCCCGAAGTTCTCGGTCGGATAGGCATCGCTGCGCATGGCTTCGGCCACTTTGCGGTCGATGTCGAGGATGGCGCTGGCCGGGTTGGCCAGGTCATCAGCGACGGCCGCGTGGGTCGCGCCCATTTGCTTGATCAGCTCACGCATGTTCTGCGCGCCGGCGCCGGAGGCCGCCTGGTAGGTCATGGCGCTCATCCACTCCACCAGACCGGCTTCGAACAGGCCGCCCAGGCCCATCAGCATCAGGCTGACGGTGCAGTTGCCACCGATGTAGTTCTTGGTCCCGGCATCCAGTTGCTGGTCGATGACCTTGCGGTTCACCGGGTCAAGGATGATCACCGCATCATCCTGCATGCGCAGGCTGGAAGCGGCGTCGATCCAGTAACCCTGCCAGCCGGCTTCACGCAGCTTGGGGAAGACTTCGCTGGTGTAGTCGCCACCCTGGCAGGTCAGAATCACGTCGAGGGTTTTCAACTCTTCAATGTTGTAGGCGTCCTTCAGCGGAGCAATGTCCTTGCCCACCGACGGCCCCTGGCCACCGACATTGGAAGTGGTGAAAAACACCGGTTCAATAAGATCGAAGTCCTGCTCTTCAAGCATCCGCTGCATGAGCACGGAACCGACCATACCGCGCCAACCGATCAGACCTACACGTTTCATCGCAACTACACCTATACAAAAGTGGGCCACCGTCTGTGCGGTGGGCCCGAAAGATTACAGATTCCGCAGCGCGGCGACTACTGCATCGCCCATTTCCTGCGTACCGACTTTGGTGCAACCGGCCGACCAGATGTCACCGGTGCGCAAACCTTGATCCAGCACCCGGCTCACCGCCTGCTCGATGGCATCCGCCGCGTCGTTCAGGTTGAAGCTGTAACGCAGCATCATCGACACCGAGAGGATGGTCGCCAGCGGGTTGGCAACACCCTGGCCGGCGATGTCCGGCGCCGAACCGTGGCAAGGCTCGTACATGCCCTTGTTGTTGGCATCCAGGGAAGCCGACGGCAGCATGCCGATGGAACCGGTGAGCATCGAAGCCTCATCGGAGAGGATGTCGCCGAACATGTTGTCGGTGACGATCACGTCGAACTGTTTGGGGGCGCGCACCAACTGCATGGCAGCGTTGTCGACATACATGTGGCTCAATTCGACATCCGGGTAGTCCAGGGCCACCTGCTCCACCACTTCGCGCCACAGCTGGCTGGAAGCCAGGACGTTGGCCTTGTCCACCGAGCAGAGCTTCTTGCCACGTACCCGTGCCATGTCAAAGCCGACCCGGGCGATACGGCGGATTTCACTCTCGCTGTACGGCAAGGTGTCGTAGGACTGACGCTCGCCATTTTCCAGCTCACGGGTGCCGCGAGGCGCGCCGAAGTAGATGCCGCCGGTCAACTCGCGAACGATGAGGATATCCAGGCCCGAGACAATTTCCGGCTTCAGGCTCGAGGCATCGGCCAGTTGCGGATAGAGGATCGCCGGGCGCAGGTTGCCAAACAGGCCCAGCTGCGCACGAATCTTCAGCAAGCCGCGCTCAGGACGGGTGTCACGCTCGATCTTGTCCCACTTCGGTCCACCCACCGCACCCAGCAGCACGGCATCGGCGGCACGAGCACGATCCAGGGTCTCATCGGCCAGGGGCACACCGTGCTTGTCGATGGCAGCGCCACCGATGACGTCGTGACTCAGCTCGAAGCCCAGGCTGTACTTGTCATTGGCCAATTCCAGCACCTTGACCGCCTCGGCCATGATTTCCGGACCAATACCGTCACCTGGAAGAATCAGAATCTGCTTGCTCATGCGTTCCTCATTTGCTCTGTCGGCCCGCCCGCAGGCGCACCCGGAAAAGTTCTATCGCTCGGCCCACAGCACCAGTACATCTGTACTGAACGAACCATCGGCCTCAATCTCAAAATATTCGCGCACTTCATTGCCCATCGCCTGCTGCAGCTCGCGAATCGCCACCCGCAGCACCTCTGGCGTGCGCATGCGCTCGACCCAGGAGTTGTACTCCAGACGCAGGCGCTGACGAGCGGTACTGCGGGTATGCAGCCCCGCCTCGCTGACCTGGCGCAACCACTCCCCTGCCGAATAGTCACGGACATGACTGGTATCACGCAGCACTTCGACGCTTTGCAGGTAAGTGTCCAGCAGTGGACTGCCCGGCGACAAGACATCAATGAACGCCGCCACGCCACCGGGCTTCAGCACCCGGCGCACCTCTCTCAGGGCCAGGCCCAGATCGCTCCAATGGTGAGCCGAGTAACGACTGAAGACGAAATCGAACTCGCCGTCGGCGAACGGCAAGCGCTCGGCTGCACCTTTAACGGTGCGAACGTTGTGCAGATTACGCTCCTGCGCGGCTGCCGACACTACATCCAGCATCTGCTGGGAGAGGTCGTAGGCCACCACTTCCTTGACCAGCGGCGCAACGTGGAAGCTGACATGACCGGCGCCGCAGCCCAGGTCCAGGACTCGGGCATGGCCCTGGCCCGCCACTTCGGCTTGTAGCAGCGCGAATTCGGCGCCTTGAGCGTGTACGGCACTGCTCAGGTAGGCCGAGGCCCGTTCACCGAACTGCTTCTGTACCACCTGGCTATGGGCGTTGCTGGTCATGCTGTGGTCCTTTTGATCTGGGGGAACAGCGTTCGCTGGCAAGCCTGCTCCTACAACACAAACCTGTAGGAGCCGGCTTGCCGGCGATCAAGCGATCAGGCGTCGCGGAACAACCAGGGCTGGCTGGCCCGATGCTTGGCTTCAAAGGCGGCAATGGCGTCGCCGTCCTGCAAGGTCAGGCCGATGTCGTCGAGACCATTGAGCAGGCAATGTTTGCGGAATGCATCAATCTCGAACTTCAGTACCTTGCCGTCGGGACGGGTCACGGTCTGTGCCTCGAGGTCGATGTGCAACTGGTAACCCGGCGTGGTTTCGACCTGCTGGAACAGCTCGTCGACTTCAGCATCGCTCAAGATGATCGGCAACAAACCGTTCTTGAAGCTGTTGTTGAAGAAGATGTCGGCATAGCTCGGCGCGATGATGCTGCGGAAACCGTACTCTTCCAGGGCCCAGGGTGCGTGCTCACGGCTCGAGCCGCAGCCGAAGTTCTCCCGCGCCAGCAGCACGCTGGCCCCTTGGTAACGCTCGGCGTTGAGGACGAAATCCTTGTTCAACGGACGCTTGGAGTTGTCCTGGTAAGGCTGGCCCACGTCGAGGTAGCGCCACTCATCGAACAGGTTCGGACCGAAGCCGGTGCGCTTGATCGACTTGAGAAACTGCTTGGGGATGATCTGGTCGGTGTCTACGTTGGCACGATCCAAAGGCGCGACCAAACCATTGTGCTGGGTGAAAGCTTTCATGCTGCGCTCCTTAGATCAATTCACGGACGTCGACGAAACGACCGCTGACAGCGGCGGCGGCGGCCATGGCCGGGCTGACCAGGTGGGTACGCCCACCAGCGCCCTGGCGCCCTTCGAAGTTGCGGTTCGACGTCGACGCGCAATGCTCACCGGACTCCAGGCGATCCGGGTTCATCGCCAGGCACATCGAGCAGCCCGGCTCACGCCATTCGAAACCGGCTTCGAGGAAGATCTTGTCCAGGCCTTCCGATTCGGCCTGGGCCTTCACCAGTCCCGAACCCGGGACCACGATCGCCTGCTTGATGGTGGAGGCCACTTTACGGCCCTTGGCGATCACCGCCGCGGCACGCAAGTCTTCGATCCGCGAATTGGTGCAGGAACCGATGAACACGCGATCCAATTGAATGTCGGTGATTGCCTGGTTGGCGCTCAAACCCATGTACTTCAAGGCACGGACGATGGAGTCGCGCTTGACCAGATCCATTTCCTTGGCTGGGTCCGGCACGTTCTGATCCACGGCCAAAACCATTTCCGGCGAAGTGCCCCAGCTGACTTGCGGCTTGATCTGCGCGGCGTCGAGCTCAACCACGGTGTCGAACTGGGCATCGGCATCGGACACCAGGTCTTTCCAGGCCTCGACGGCCAGATCCCATTCAGCGCCCTTGGGGGCGAATGGACGACCCTTGACGTAGGCCACGGTCTTTTCATCCGCCGCCACCAGCCCGACACGGGCACCGGCTTCGATGGACATGTTGCAGATGGTCATGCGGCCTTCAACGGACAGGTCACGAATCGCGCTGCCGGCGAACTCGATGGCGTGACCGTTGCCACCGGCGGTGCCGATCTTGCCGATCACAGCAAGGACGATGTCCTTGGCGGTCACGCCAAACGGCAAGGTGCCTTCCACGCGCACCAGCATGTTCTTCATCTTCTTGGCCACCAGGCACTGGGTGGCGAGCACGTGCTCCACCTCGGAAGTGCCGATGCCATGGGCCAGGGCACCAAAGGCGCCGTGGGTCGAGGTGTGGGAGTCACCGCAGACCACGGTCATGCCCGGCAAGGTCGCGCCCTGCTCCGGACCGATCACGTGGACGATGCCCTGGCGCACGTCGTTCATCTTGAATTCGACGATGCCGTATTCGTCACAGTTGTCATCGAGGGTCTGCACCTGCAGACGGGAGACCTGATCGGCAATCGCTTCGATCCCACCCTTGCGCTCAGGGGTGGTCGGTACGTTGTGGTCCGGGGTGGCGATGTTGGCATCGATGCGCCAAGGCTTGCGCCCGGCCAGACGCAGGCCTTCGAACGCTTGCGGCGAGGTCACTTCATGGATGATGTGACGATCGATATAGATCAGCGCCGAACCATCGTCGCGCTGCTTGACCAAATGCGAATCCCAGAGCTTGTCGTAGAGCGTCTTGCCGGCCATCGGACCATTCCTCATCAGCTTGTTTCTATGCCCCGGGCCCTGATCGTCGGCCGATCAATAACCCCTTGGCTTGTGAGGCTGATGCTATGGCGTTAGATTAAATAACTCAAATTCATATTTTTCATGCTTTGGATAACCAACTGGAATACGATCATGGACCTGGCCAATCTCAACGCCTTTATCGCCATCGCCGAGACCGGCAGCTTCTCCGGCGCCGGCGAACGCCTGCACCTGACCCAGCCAGCCATCAGCAAGCGTATCGCCGGGCTGGAGCAGCAACTCAATGTACGGCTGTTCGATCGCCTGGGCCGCGAGATCGGCCTGACTGAAGCCGGACGCGCGCTGCTGCCCCGGGCCTACCAGATCATCAACGTGCTGGACGACACCCGCCGCGCCCTGACCAATCTCACCGGGGAAGTCAGCGGCCGCCTGACCCTTGCCACCAGCCACCACATTGGTCTGCATCGCCTGCCCTCGCTGCTGCGGGCCTTTACCCGACGCTACCCCCAGGTGGCCCTGGACATACAGTTTCTGGATTCCGAAGTGGCTTATGAGGAAATTCTCCATGGCCGCGCCGAACTGGCGGTGATCACCCTGGCGCCCGAGCCCCACAGCCTGATCAAGGCGACTGCGGTCTGGGACGACCCCCTCGACTTCGTCGCAGCTCCGGAGCATCCGCTGGTCAGCAACGGCCAGGTCAGCCTGGCGGACATCGCCCTGCACCCGGCGGTTTTCCCCGGCGGCAATACCTTTACTCACCATATTGTCCAACGCTTGTTTGAAGCCCAGGGCCTGACACCGAACATCGCCATGAGCACTAACTACCTGGAAACTATAAAGATGATGGTTTCCATCGGTCTGGCCTGGAGCGTCCTGCCCCGCACCATGCTCGACGATCAAGTGGCGCGCATTCCTTTACCGGGCATACAGCTGCGACGCCAGCTAGGCTATATCCTGCATACCGAACGGACGCTGTCGAATGCTGCGCGGGCTTTCATGGCCTTACTGGATGCACAAGTCGATTGGCCAGGGAACCCGGCATAGCTTTTCCGGGTATAGCCCGTGCCACGCCGCACTGTCATGAGTATCCCGCGCCAAACGAATGACTCAGCTCAAGGCCTGACACCCATGCCAAAACCCGCTGACCGTATTCCACCCATGCCGCGCATCCATGCTGTCGACCCTCGGGAGTCGGAACAAAGCTGGGAAAGCGCGCCGCAGCTGCTCGCCGCCCTCAATGGCGCACGACTGGGAGCCTGGTATTGGGATATTGAAAGCGGACAGATCAGCTGGTCCCGGGGCACTCAGGCACTGTTCGGCTTCGATCCGCGCCAACCCCTGCCGGAAAACCTCGAATACCTCGATCTGCTCCCCATCGAAGACCGGGCCAGGACCGTGCGGGCTTTTCACTCGGTGCTGGCGGGGGCGCCCCTGGAACACGCCATGCACCACCGCATTCGCTGGCCCGATGGCAGTCTGCACTGGCTGGAGATCAACGGCAGCGTGCTGCCGGACAAGCACGGCAAGCCCCGAATGATCGGGGTGATCCGCGAGATCACCCACCAACGCCAGCGGGAGGAGGCCCTCAGCAGTTCGGAAAAACGTTTCGCCACCCTGTTCCACCTGTGCCCCAACATGGTGCTGCTGACCCGCCTGGAAGATGGCCTGATCAGCGAAGCCAACCAATACTTCGAAAGCCAGTTCGGCTGGCCCGCCGAGCACGTGATAGGCCGCACCACCCTGGAGATCGGTCTGTGGGTCAATCCCGAACAGCGAGCCCAACTGATCAAGGCCGTACAGAAAAAGGGCCAGGCCGCCAGCCTCGAAGTCCAATTCCGCGCCAGCAATGGCCAGATCCACGACGGCATTCTCAGCGCGCAGAAAATCGAACTGGAAGGCAAGCCCTACCTGCTGAGCACCTTTCTCGATACCAGCGAACGCAAAAGAGCCGAACAAGCCCTCAAGGACAGCCAGGAACGCCTCGACCTGGCCCTGGACTCGGCGCAACTGGGCACCTGGGATTGGCACATTCCCAGCGGCATGCTCTATGGCTCGGCCCGTGCCGCGCAATTGCACGGCCTGGAGCCCGCGCCCTTCCATGAATCCTTCGAAGCCTTTTTCGAGGGTGTACCCACTGAAGAACGCGACAGCATGCGCGATGCCTATCGCAGCCTGCGAGAAGGCCCCGCGGGCAACTACCAGCTGACCTATCGGGTGCAGCTGGCGGACGGCAGCTCGCGCTACCTGGAGAGCCGCGCCCGCCTCTATCGCGACGAGCAGGGCAGTCCACTGCGCATGGCCGGAACGCTGCTGGACATCACCGAGCAGGTGGAACGCGAACAGCGCCTGATCACTTCCGAGGAGAAATTCGCCAGCCTGTTCCAGGTCAGCCCAGACCCTATCTGCCTGACCCTGCTGGAAACCGGCCAGTTCATCGAGATCAATTCAAGCTTCACCCAGACCTTCGGCTGGACCCAGGAAGATGTGATCAACCGCAGCGCCGAGCAGATCGGCTTCTGGGAAGACTCCGCCCCGCGCCTGCGGCGCATCGAACAGGTGATTCGCGAACAGGCACTGAACAACGTGGCAGTGGTGGTCAATCACAAGAACGGCCAGGCGCTGACCTGCATCATTTCCAGCCGCCTGATTACCGTCGACAAGCAGCCGTGCATCGTCACCACACTGCGAGACATCACCCAGCAACAGCGTTCCGAGGCCGCTCTCAAGGCCAGCGAAGAAAAATTCGCCAAGGCCTTCCACTCCAGCCCCGACGCCATCACCATCACCGAGCGCGACACCGGCCGCTACCTGGAGGTCAACGACGGCTTCTGCCGCCTGACCGGCTACCGCACCGATGAAGTGCTCGGCCGCACCATGTACCAGGTCGGCATCTGGGCCGAAGAGGCCCAGCTCGCCACGCTGCTGGCGGAGCTCAGGCTCAAGGGCCGGGTGCATCACCTGGAAATGCTCGGGCGTAACAAGCGCGGGGAAATCCTCACCCTCGAGGTCTCGGTGGAGCCGATCATCCTCAATGAGACCCCATGCCTGCTGCTCACGGCCCGGGACGTCAGCCTGCTGAAGAATGCCCAGGCACAGATCCGCCACCTGGCCTACCACGATCCCTTGACCAACCTGCCCAACCGCGCCCTGCTGATGGACCGCCTGAGCCAGCAGATCGCTCTGCTCAAGCGCCACAACCTGCGGGGCGCCCTGCTGTTCCTCGACCTGGACCACTTCAAGCACATCAACGACTCCCTGGGGCACCCGGTGGGCGATACCGTTCTGAAGATCATCACCGCCAGACTGGAAGCCAGCGTGCGCATGGAAGACACCGTCGCGCGCCTGGGCGGCGATGAGTTCGTGGTACTGCTCAGCGGCCTGGAAGGCTCGCGCAACGAGGTCAGCGAACAAGTTCGGCAACTGGCGGGAACCCTGCGCGAGCTGCTCTCGGAACCGATGTTCCTCGACGGCCAGCGCCTGCAAGTCACCCCCAGCATCGGTGTGGCGCTGATTCCCGATCACGGTTCGACCCCCACCGACCTGCTCAAGCGCGCCGACATCGCCCTTTACCGTGCCAAGGACTCCGGGCGCAACACCACGCAGATGTACCACAACACCATGCAAAAGGCCGCCAGCGAACGACTGCGCATGGAAACCGACCTGCGTCTGGCCCTGTCCCGCGGCGAATTCAGCGTGCACTTCCAGCCTCAGGTGGATGCCCGCGACAACCGCATCGTCGGCGCCGAGGCCCTGGTGCGCTGGCAGCACCCGGAGCTGGGGGCGCAATCACCGACGGAGTTCATCAAGGTACTGGAGGACAGCGGCCTGATCCTTGAAGTGGGCACCTGGATTCTCGATGAGGCCTGCCTGGCCTTCAGCCAACTGATCGAACAAGGCCTGGTGGACCCGTACCACTTCAGTCTGTGCGTCAACATCAGCCCACGACAGTTTCGCCAGAACGACTTTGTCGAAAGAATCGAACACAGCCTGAGCGCCCATGCCCTGCCCTCATCATTGCTGAAGCTGGAGATCACCGAAGGCATCGTGATCCAGAATCTGGATGACACCATCAACAAGATGCGTCGACTGAAAAAACTCGGTGTCAGTTTTGCCATGGACGACTTTGGCACCGGCTACTCCTCCCTGACATACCTCAAACGCTTGCCGGTAGACACCCTGAAGATAGATCAGTCATTTGTCCGCGATGCGACCCACGACCCCAACGATGCGGAAATCATCCGAGCTATCGTTGCCATGGCTCGCAGCCTGAACCTGAAGGTGATCGCTGAAGGCGTGGAAACACCGCAGCAACTGGAGTTTCTGCAGGGACTGGAGTGCCACCTGTACCAGGGCTACCTGCACAGCCGGCCGCTGCCCTTGAGCGAGTTCATGAAACTGCTGAAGTGACGGCCACAAAAAAGGGCGCCACCAGGGCGCCCTTTTTTTTGCAGCGGTCTTAGTGTTGCAGAGCCGGCTGCTGCGCACCGTTGATCGGGATGCGCTTGGCTTTGGCCTCTTCCGGCACGACCCGCAGCAGGTCGATATTCAGCAGACCGTTGCTCAGGGCCGCCGCCTTGACCTCGATATGGTCGGCCAGGCGGAAGGACAGCTTGAATGCCCGCTGGGCAATGCCCTGATGCAGGTAGGTAACGCCTTCATTGGCGTCACGCTTGCCACCGCTCACGGTCAACACGCCTTTTTCCACTTGCAGCTCCAGGTCTTCTTCCTGGAAGCCGGCGGCCGCGATGACGATGCGGTACTCATCGTCGGCGTGTTTCTCAACGTTGTAGGGTGGGTAGCTGCTGCCCGGTTCGTTACGCAGTGCCGACTCGAACAGATCATTGAAACGGTCGAAGCCGACAGAGGAACGGAACAGTGGAGCCAAGGAAAATGCAGTACTCATGGGTATTTCTCCTGATAGTCA
The DNA here is from genome assembly GCF_045013505.1 of Pseudomonas sp. JDS08PS003. Classification (NCBI taxonomy): domain Bacteria; kingdom Pseudomonadati; phylum Pseudomonadota; class Gammaproteobacteria; order Pseudomonadales; family Pseudomonadaceae; genus Pseudomonas; species Pseudomonas sp. JDS08PS003. Next base: position 2,380,336 of record NZ_CP120724.1, on the reverse strand, counting down.
GCGAGTGGTTATCTCCGCGACCCGAATTCGGCGTCGCGTACCCAAGAGATAGGGATAGGCCCTGACATTTCAAGAGGCGTTTTTTGAATTTTTTACGCTGCCTCGCTGTGGGGCATGCCCAAAAGGCGCCCCACCTGATCCAGATCGGTTTCCCGACGCAGAGCGGTAAACAGCTCAACTGCCTCCGGATAGTTGCGGGTCAGCATGGCCAGCCATTGCTTGAGACGGCCCGGCGCCGAACGGGGTGTCAGTTGCACCACCACCTGGGCCCAGAAGTCCTGGAGCATGGGCTGCAGATCGGCCCAGGACATTTCCACCACCTCCTCTCCCGCCCGAGCCGCAGCGATCTGCCGGGCCAGATCCGGACGCGAGACCAGCCCACGACCGAGCATGATGTCCTCCACGCCACTGATCTCCCGACAGCGCCGCCAATCCTCGACGCTCCAGATATCGCCGTTGGCGAACACCGGCACCTTGACCACGTCCTGCACCCGTGGAATCCACTCCCAGTGGGCCGGCGGCTTGTAGCCATCGACCTTGGTCCGTGCGTGAACCACGATATGCTCCGCGCCGCCCTCGGCCAGCGCCGTAGCGCACACCAGCGAACCGTCCGGACTATCGAAACCCAGGCGCATTTTTGCCGTGACCGGGATATGCGCGGGCACTGCTCGCCGCACATGCTCGACAATCTGATTCAGCAGTTCGGGCTCCTTAAGCAGCACCGCCCCGCCCCGGGACTTGTTGACGGTCTTGGCCGGACAACCGAAGTTCAGGTCGATCACCTCGCTGCCCAGCTCGCAGGCCAACGCGGCATTTTCCGCCAGGCACACCGGATCGGACCCCAGCAACTGCACGCGCAAAGGCACGCCGGCAGCAGTGTGCGCGCCTTGCAGTAACTCGGGGGCGAGCTTGTGGAAATAGGCAGGCGTCAGTAGACGGTCATTGACGCGGATGAACTCGGTGACACACCAGTCGATCCCGCCAACACGAGTCAATACATCCCGCAGGATGTTGTCGACCAACCCCTCCATGGGCGCCAAGGCAATTTGCATGAAACACACTCAACGAAAAATCAGGCGAAAAAACGTCCGCCAGTTTACTGGGTTTCACCCGACAACAGGAGTTTTGTAGGAACGGCCTGGGGATGTTGCGCTAGCCAGCGAATGGACCCTGCCGCCCCCATGAACACGTCTTCGCCGGCAAGCCAGTTCCTACGGAGAGGGAAAGGTGATCACGAGCCCTGCCGGGCCGGACCGTAGCCCTCAAGGAATTCGGTGGGCATGCGCTTGGGCTTGCCGCTGGACAGCTCGATGCAGACAAAGGTGGTTTGGGCCCGCAACAGGGTAGTGCCATCGCTCGGACGGACCAGCTGGAAACGTCGAGTCATCTTCAGACGCTGGTCCCAATCGACGATCCAGGTGGCCAGTTGCAACTCATCCCCTTCGTAAGCCGCGGCCAGGTAGTCGATCTCATGCCGTACCACGGCCATCGCCCGATCCAGGCGACGGTACTCGGCCAGATCCAGCCCGAGGCGTTGCGAATGACGCCAGGCGCAACGCTCCAGCCAAGTCACGTAGACCGCATTGTTGGCGTGCCCCAGGCCATCGATATCCTCGGCCACTACCTGCAGATCGATAACGAATGGCGTTGCCAGATCCCAACTCATGCCCAACTCCCGGTCAGATTTTTGACCGGGGCAGTGTAACGGATGCTCAGGCCGATTGGCGCGCCTGGAGATGGCGTCCGGTGACCAGGGTAATCACGGCATCGATCACTCGGGGGTCAGCCAATACCCGCTGATGACCACCCTCACTCAAGCGCAGCAAGCGACTGTCGAACCAGGCCTGGTGGATCAATTCCGACTCCTTGACCGATACAAACCGATCATCTTCGGCATGAATGATCAGGCCAGGCATCTCCAACTGATATTGAGCCACGTCCAGGGTCGCCGCGCGCATCCCCACATCCTTCTCCACTTGACGGATAAAGGCCGAGCGCGCCCTGGGCGGCAAGCGCATGTAGCGGGCAAAACCTCGCAACACACCAAGAATCCGAGCCGGCGCAGCGATACTGACCAGGGTTTCGGTGCGCAGCCCCAACTGCACAGCGAGCATGGCGCTGGCACCGCCCATGGAGTGGCCAATCACTGCGCGCAAGGGCGGCAATTCCGCCGCAGCTTCCAACATCGCTCGGGCAAACAACACCACATTGGCCTCATCTCCCGGAGAGCGGCCGTGAGCAGGACCATCCAGCGCTACTGCGGTATAACCAGCCGCCACCAGCGCCTCGATCAGGCTGGCAAATTGAGTGGGTCGCCCTTCCCAGCCATGCATCAGCAACACTGTCGGCCCCTGCCCCCAACGCAAGGCAGAAAGACCAAAGCGCAAGGTCAGACGCTCAGCACACTCCAGCAGGGGTAACTCCCACTCTCGGGGCGGCAGCTCACGGGGAGTCATGAACAACTGGCGCATCCGATTCGCCGCCCACTGAGGAGCTACCCAGCCCAGAGTGCCATTGACACCACGAATCCAGCTCAATCCGCTCATCACCCACTACCTCGCAACCGAACTTCAGGTCATAGAACTGCCGACTTGGCGGCACGCAGCAGACGATCGGACAACTCACCTGGCCCCAGAGCACGCGCCAGGGACAGCCCGCCAACCATCAGCGCCATATCTGCCAGGGCTTTGTCCGTGTCTTCGGGACTGGCGGCCAACTGCGCAACCATCAGCTCCATATGCTCGCTCAAAGCCTTGCGAAAACTCTCTGGAAGCCGCCCCAGCTCACCCACCGATGCCGGAATCGGGCAGGCCTGCTCAGTGGAGTCGCGGTGCTTGCGCGATAGATAGAACGCTGCCGTCAGCGCCCTGCGCTCTTCACCACTCAAACCTGCATCCATCTCATCGAGCAAGCCACGTCGGTGGGCGAGTAATTGGGTGAACGCCTCAAGCATCAGCGCATCCTTGCTCTCGAAGTGCGCATAGAAGCCACCCACCGTCAGCCCGGCAGCCCCCATCACCTCACCCACACTCGGTTCGGCCGGGCCGCGCTGGATCAACGCCGAACTGGCAGCCTGGAGAATACGTTCGCGGGTTTGAGCTTTTTTATCGTTCATCGTTGCCTCCGAATATTACGGACAAAATATTATTCTCATAATAATTTTCCGCAAGTCGCCAGTGTGACCGCCGGTCAGAAGTGCAGGCTGAGGAAGAAAGTAAGAGTTGGCCGGACGCCAGAAAAACAAAAGGGCCATTCAATGATTGAATGACCCTTAAAAATCCCGCATAGCGGGTAAACGTGGCGTCCCCTAGGGGACTCGAACCCCTGTTACCGCCGTGAAAGGGCGGTGTCCTAGGCCACTAGACGAAGGGGACACATACCCTTCTAACAGCTGATCAGTGCTGAGTACTGATCGATTCAAGGCCGGTGTGGCCAGGCCTTGAACTGTAAATTGGTGGAGCTAGACGGGATCGAACCGTCGACCTCTTGCATGCCATGCAAGCGCTCTCCCAGCTGAGCTATAGCCCCGGATTTTCGCCTCGCGGCGCAGCGACATCTTGCAACATCGCTTGTGTAAAACTGGCGTCCCCTAGGGGACTCGAACCCCTGTTACCGCCGTGAAAGGGCGGTGTCCTAGGCCACTAGACGAAGGGGACACATACCCTTCTAACAGCTGATCAGTGCTGAGTACTGATCGATTCAAGACCGGTGTGGCCAGGCCTTGAACTGTAAATTGGTGGAGCTAGACGGGATCGAACCGTCGACCTCTTGCATGCCATGCAAGCGCTCTCCCAGCTGAGCTATAGCCCCGGATTTTCGCCTCGCGGCGCAGCGACATCTTGCAACATCGCTTGTGTAAAACTGGCGTCCCCTAGGGGACTCGAACCCCTGTTACCGCCGTGAAAGGGCGGTGTCCTAGGCCACTAGACGAAGGGGACGCAAACCCTTCTATACAACTGATCAGTGCTGAGTACTGATCGATTCAAGGCCGGTGTGGCCAGGCCTTGAACTGCAAATTTGGTGGAGCTAGACGGGATCGAACCGTCGACCTCTTGCATGCCATGCAAGCGCTCTCCCAGCTGAGCTATAGCCCCTCGTCGGTGAGGACGGGGCGAATCTTAAGGGGCGATCGGAAGGCTGTCAATTTTTTTTCCGCATTTTGAAAAAAAATTTGCCGGGATAACAACCACTTACCGCCCCGCCCTAAAAACCCTGGCTTTTTCAGTCTCACCAGCCCGCGCCAACTCCCGTAAAAGGGGCGCCGCGAGCCGCCAGTAGCCTACTTGGTCAGCGACCAACCCGCCTCGCGCCTGAGACTCAAGCGTAGTCGAAAAGCCCGCTGCCCCTGGCAGCTCCCCTGCCGCGAAGCGCTATCAGCCGATGGCGCTCAGCAGTTTTTCCCATTCCTTATTTTCTTTCTTCGATACGCCGCCGAGCAGGTCGATAGCCTGGCGCAGACGGAAACGAGTCAGGTCCGGGCCAAGGATCTCCATGGCATCGAGCACCGACACCGAGCTGGCCTGGCCAGTGATCGCGGCGAACATCAGCGGCATCGCGTCACGCAGCTTCAGCTCCAAGGATTCGACCACTGCCTGAATGGTCGCGGTGATGCTGTCTTTCTCCCACTGGCGCAGGCTTTCGAGCTTCCACAAGATCAACTGCATCAGTTGCCGCACCTGATCGCCAGAGAGCTTCTTGGATTCGAACAGCTTGGCATCCGGGGTCACGCCACCGGCGAAGAAGAAGCCGGCCAACGGTGCGATCTGACTGAAGGTCTCCACCCGCCCTTGTACATGAGGCGCTATCTTCATCAGGTACTCAGGATTCAGCGCCCAGGTCTGCACACGGCTGGCGAACTCTTCCACCGGCAGGTCACGCAGCCACTGGCCGTTGAGCCAGGACAGTTTCTCGATATCGAAGATCGGCCCACCCAGGGATACCCGCGAAAGATCAAAGTTATCGACCATTTCCTGCAACGAGAACTTCTCGCGCTCGTCCGGCATCGACCAACCCATGCGCCCCAGGTAATTGAGCATGGCTTCCGGCATGAAGCCCATGCGCTCATAAAAGGTCACAGAGGTCGGATTCTTGCGCTTGGACAGCTTGCTCTTGTCCGGATTGCGCAGCAATGGCATGTAGCACAGCTGCGGCTGCTCCCAGCCGAAGTACTCGTAGAGCAGGATCAGCTTCGGTGCCGAAGGCAGCCACTCTTCGCCACGCAGCACGTGGGTGATGCCCATCAGGTGGTCATCGACCACGTTGGCCAGAAAGTAGGTCGGCAGGCCATCGGTCTTCATCAACACCTGCATGTCCATGCGATCCCACGGGATCTCGACATCGCCACGCAGCAGGTCTGGCACCACGCAGACACCTTCAGTCGGCACCTTCATGCGGATCACGTGAGGCTCGCCGGCCGCCAGACGCTGGGCCACTTCTTCCTTGGACAGCAGCAAGGCACGGCCGTCATAACGCGGGGTTTCGCCACGAGCCATCTGCTCGGAGCGCATCTGATCCAGCTCTTCAGCAGTGCAGAAGCACGGGAAGGCGTGGCCCAGGTCCACCAGTTGCTGAGCGTACTTCTGGTAGATGTCGCCCCGCTCGCTCTGGCGATACGGACCATGGGGACCGCCCACATCCGGCCCTTCGCTCCAGTTGATACCCAACCAGCGCAAGGCATCGAAAATCTGCTGCTCGGATTCGCGAGTCGAACGCAACTGATCGGTGTCTTCGATCCGCAGGATGAACTCACCGCCGTGCTGCTTGGCAAAGCAATAGTTGAACAAAGCGATGTAAGCGGTACCTACGTGGGGGTCCCCGGTAGGCGATGGCGCGATGCGCGTGCGGACGGTGGTCATGGCATGTCTCGAAAAGATAGAAAAACGAGGAATAAAACAGGGGGCGAATGGTAACAGGCGACCCCGGCCCGGCTCCAGTGAGGAGGGCATTTAAGCCAAGGTTGCGACTACAGACCGCTGCCGAGCCCATGAATGGCCAAATATCAGCACCTGGCATTTACCACCCACGAGCTATCTGACAGATTCGCCCACTGATAAATTTCCTTACACTTTTTGACTACAGCCTGCCCATGCCTGCCCAACTCAAGCGTCGCCTGTTCGTTTTCCTGTCCCTGGTGCTACTGGTCGTCCTGGGCTTCCTCGCCCACTGGTGGTTTCATGGGCGCTTTTATGAAACCACCGACAACGCCTATGTGCAGGGTGAAATCACCCGGGTCTCCAGCCAACTCAGTGCACGGATCGACGAAGTCCTGGTGCAAGACAACCAGCATGTGGCCAAGGGTCAATTGCTGGTACGCCTGGAGGGCAAGGATTTCCAACTGGCGGTGGACCGCGCCCAGGCCGCCCTCGCCACCCGTGAAGCCGAACGCCTGCAAGCCCAGAGCAAACTGACCCAACAAGCCAGCCTGATTGCCGCGAGCCAGGCCCAGGTTGCATCGAGCCAAGCCAGCCTCGGCCGTTCGCAGATCGACCTTTCCCGGGCCCAGGCTCTGCGCAAACCCGGTTATGTCTCTGAAGAACGGGTGACCACCCTGTCCGCCGACAACCATATCGCCCGCTCCCAGGTGACCAAGGCCGAGGCCGACCTGCAAGCCCAGCGCCAGCAAGTCAACGCACTGAGCGCCGAAATCAAGCGCCTCGATGCACAGATCGCCAATGCCCAGGCAGACTTGGCCCAAACCCAACTGAATCTGACCCGCAGCGAAATCCACGCCCCCATCGGCGGCATCATCGGCCAACGCGCCGCACGCAACGGCCAGGTGGTGCAAGCAGGCGCCTACCTGCTGTCGATCGTTCCGGACCAGGACATCTGGGTCCAGGCCAACTTCAAGGAGACCCAGATCGGCCACATGCTGCCCGGACAAAAGGCCGAACTGACCTTCGACGCCTACGGCGACACACCGATCCAGGCCCGGGTCGACAGCCTGTTCGCCGCCTCCGGCGCACAGTTCAGCCTGCTGCCACCGGACAATGCCACCGGCAACTTCACCAAGGTGGTACAGCGCATTCCGGTAAAGCTGACCTTCGCTGCCGATAATCCCCTACAGGGCAAGATCCGCCCGGGCATGTCGGTCACTGTCAAAGTGAATATCAAAGACCCTGTCGATGGCCGGTGATCAACTGCTGCGTCCGCAAGGCGAGCCCAGCCGGCGCGACTGGATCGCGGTGATGAGCGCCATGCTCGGCGCCTTCATGGCGGTGCTCGACATCCAGATCACCAACTCCTCGCTGAAGGACATCCAGGGCGCACTGTCCGCCACCCTGGAGGAAGGCTCGTGGATCTCCACCTCCTACCTGGTGGCGGAGATCATCATGATTCCCCTCACTGCCTGGCTGGTGCAGTTGCTATCGGCACGGCGGCTGGCGGTCTGGGTCTCGGTGGGTTTCCTGATCGCCTCCCTGCTCTGCTCTATGGCCTGGAGCCTGGAAAGCATGATCGTGTTCCGCGCCCTGCAGGGTTTTACCGGCGGCGCGCTGATTCCCCTGGCGTTCACCCTGACCCTGATCAAGCTCCCCGAGCACCATCGGGCCAAGGGCATGGCGATGTTCGCCATGACCGCCACCTTCGCCCCGTCTATCGGACCGACCCTGGGCGGCTGGCTCACGGAAAACTGGGGCTGGGAGTACATCTTCTATATCAATGTACCGCCAGGCTTGCTGATGATCGCCGGTCTGCTCTATGGCCTGGAGAAGAAGGAAGCCCACTGGGAGCTGCTGAAAAGCACCGATTACGTCGGCATTTTCACCCTCGGCCTGGGCCTGGGCTGCTTGCAGGTGTTCCTGGAAGAGGGGCATCGCAAGGACTGGCTGGAATCGAGCCTGATCGTGACCCTGGGCAGCATTGCCCTGATCAGCCTCATCACCTTCGTCATCGTGCAACTCTCCCGGCCCAATCCTCTGATCAACATGGGCATCCTGCGCAATCGCAATTTCGGCCTGTCGAGCATTTCCAGCCTGGGCATGGGCGTTGGTCTGTACGGTTCGATCTACCTCTTGCCGCTGTACCTGGCGCAAATCCAGAACTACAACGCCCTGCAGATCGGCGAAGTGATCATGTGGATGGGCGTGCCGCAGCTGTTCCTGATTCCGCTGGTGCCCAAGCTGATGCAATTCGTTTCGCCAAAATGGCTATGCGCCCTGGGATTTGGCCTGTTCGGGCTGGCGAGCTTTTCTTCCGGGGTGCTCAACCCGGACTTCGCCGGGCCGCAGTTCAATCAGATCCAGATCATCCGCGCCCTGGGCCAGCCGCTGATCATGGTCACCATCTCGCTGATTGCCACGGCTTATATACAACCCCAGGACGCGGGATCGGCTTCCAGCCTGTTCAACATCCTGCGCAATCTCGGCGGTGCCATTGGCATCGCCCTGCTGGCAACATTGCTGGACGCCCGAACCAAGACCTACTTCGACTATCTGCGTGAAGCGTTGGTACCGAGTAATCCCCAGGTGGCGGAACGCCTGGCGAACCTCACCGACAAATTCGGCAATGAAACCGCGGCACTGGGCAAGCTCAGCGAGATCACCCATCAGCAGGCGATGATCATGGCCTACAACGACGCCTTCCACTTTGTCGGCATCGCCCTGGGCATCAGCATGCTGGCGGTGCTGTTGACCAAAGCCCTACCCAAGGGTCTGAAGGCAGGAGAAGCCCACTGACCCACGAATTGCCTGCTGGGGCTGGCTTGCCAGCGAAGAGACTCTCGATCCATGCACAGAACTTGAGCGCCTCTTCGCCGGCAAGCCGGCTCCTACGAGGGATTAAGCGGCGTCAAACGGTGAGCAAGCGCTCGCGCAACTTGGTGATTTCGTCGCGCATCTGCGCCGCCGCTTCGAACTCCAGGTCCCGGGCCAGTTGGTACATTTTCTCTTCGAGCTGGCGAATGCGCTTGGTGATCTCGCTGGGCGAACGCAGTTCGTTTTCGTAACGGGCACTTTCTTCGGCGGCCTTGGCCATGCCCTTGCGCTTCTTGCTGCGCGACCCCGGCACTGTGGCGCCTTCCATGATGTCGGCGACATCCTTGAACACCCCTTTGGGGGTGATGCCGTTGGCCAGGTTGAAGGCAATCTGCTTGTCGCGCCGGCGTTCGGTCTCGCCAATCGCCCGCTCCATAGAGCCGGTGATGCGGTCGGCATAGAGAATCGCCCGGCCATTGAGGTTACGCGCGGCCCGGCCGATGGTCTGGATCAGCGAACGCTCGGAACGCAGGAAGCCTTCCTTGTCGGCATCGAGAATCGCCACCAGGGACACTTCCGGCATGTCCAGGCCTTCACGCAGCAGGTTGATCCCCACCAGCACATCGAAAGTGCCCAGGCGCAGATCGCGAATGATTTCCACCCGCTCCACGGTGTCGATGTCCGAGTGCAGGTAACGTACGCGCACGCCGTGGTCGGCCAAGTAATCGGTGAGGTCCTCGGCCATGCGCTTGGTCAGGGTGGTCACCAGCACTCGTTCTTCCACCGCCACGCGCTTGGTGATTTCCGATAGCAGATCGTCCACCTGGGTCAGGGCCGGGCGCACCTCCACTTGCGGGTCCACCAGACCGGTGGGGCGTACCACCTGCTCCACCACGCGCCCGGCGTGTTCAGCCTCATAGTTGCCCGGGGTGGCGGAAACAAAGATGGTCTGCGGGCTGACTCCTTCCCACTCATCAAAACGCATCGGCCGGTTGTCCAGCGCCGAAGGCAGGCGGAAGCCGTATTCCACCAGGGTTTCCTTGCGCGAGCGGTCGCCCTTATACATGGCACCGACCTGCGGCACGCTGACGTGGGATTCGTCGATCACCAGCAACGCATCCGCCGGCAGGTAGTCGTACAAGGTGGGTGGCGCGGCACCGGCGGGACGGCCGGAGAGGTAGCGCGAGTAGTTCTCGATGCCGTTGCAGTAGCCCAGTTCGAGAATCATCTCCAGGTCGAATCGGGTGCGTTGCTCCAGACGCTGGGCTTCCACCAGCTTGTTGTTGGAGCGCAGGTATTCCAAGCGTTCCTGCAGTTCCACCTTGATCCCCTCGATGGCGTCCAGCAGGGTTTCCCGCGGGGTCACGTAATGGCTCTTGGGGTAGAAGGTGAAACGCGGCAGCTTGCGAATCACTTCGCCGGTCAGGGGATCGAAGGCGCTGATGCTTTCCACCTCGTCGTCGAACAGCTCGATGCGGATCGCTTCCAGGTCGGATTCCGCCGGGTAGATGTCGATCACATCGCCGCGCACACGGAAGGTGGCGCGGGCAAAGTCCATGTCGTTGCGGGTGTATTGCAGGTCCGCCAGACGCCGCAGCAAAGCACGCTGGTCAAGTTTGTCGCCGCGGTCCACGTGCAGGACCATTTTCAGGTAGGTTTCCGGACTGCCCAGACCATAGATGCAGGACACCGTGGTCACGATGATCGCGTCCTTGCGCTCCAGCAACGCCTTGGTGGCAGACAGGCGCATCTGCTCGATATGGTCGTTGATCGAGGCGTCCTTCTCGATAAAGGTGTCCGAGGACGGCACGTAAGCTTCGGGCTGGTAGTAGTCGTAGTAGGAAACGAAGTACTCAACCGCATTGTTCGGGAAGAAGGCCTTGAACTCACCGTACAACTGCGCGGCCAAGGTCTTGTTCGGCGCCAGCACCAGGGTCGGGCGCTGTACCTGGGCGATCACGTTGGCGATGCTGAACGTCTTGCCCGAACCGGTCACACCGAGCAGGGTCTGGTGCGCCAGCCCGGCCTCGATGCCTTCGACCATCAGACGGATGGCTTCCGGCTGGTCGCCGGCGGGCTGGAAGCGGGTGACTAGCTGGAATTCGGACATAACGTACCTCTGGGATCATTCGTGCGCGGCGATACCGTACAGGAACGAGAAAGACCGCGTACGACCCATGTCGCCGAGGAAAAAACGGGAATGTGCTAGATGTGGAGCCAAATACTACGGCTTTCAAGGGAAAGGCCTGACACCCGCTAACACCCAGGATGTTGCAATAAGACTAACGGTCGAAAAATAAAGCGAAAAACTTGCCGCAAAAGGTCAATCGGCTGTCGCCCGCCGCGATGATGGCCTCTATACTAGCTCCCCGTTTGTGCACCGCTCTAGTGCATTCGGCTGGAGCGCGACACGTCCCTCCACACTCCATTCAGAGCCGCCGTAAAAATGAGCCTGTTCTCCGCTGTCGAAATGGCACCACGCGATCCAATCCTGGGCCTCAACGAAGCATTCAACGCCGACACCCGTACCAACAAGGTCAACCTTGGGGTGGGCGTGTACTGCAACGAGGAGGGACGCATTCCACTCCTGCGCGCCGTTGTCGAAGCCGAGACGATTCGCGCCGCTCAACACGCTTCCCGCGGCTACCTGCCGATCGACGGTATCGCTGCCTACGACCAGGCGGTACAGAAGCTGCTGTTCGGCAACGACTCGCCCCTGCTGGCCGCTGGCCGCGTAGTGACCACCCAGGCCGTCGGCGGTACTGGCGCACTGAAGATCGGTGCCGACTTCCTCAAGCAACTGCTGCCCAACGCCGTGGTCGCTATCAGTGATCCAAGCTGGGAAAACCACCGCGCGCTGTTCGAAACCGCCGGCTTCCCGGTGCAGAACTACCGTTATTACGACGCCAGCACCCACGATGTGAACCGTACCGGTCTGCTGGAAGACCTCAACGCCCTGCCGGCCCAGTCGATCGTGGTGCTGCACGCCTGCTGCCACAACCCGACCGGTGTCGACCTGAGCCCTCAGGACTGGAAAAACGTCCTGGAAGTGGTCAAGGCGAAAAACCTCGTGCCATTCCTCGACATGGCCTATCAGGGCTTTGGCGACGGCATCGACGAAGACGCCGCCGCAGTGCGCCTGTTCGCCGAGTCGGGCCTGACCTTCTTCGTCTCCAGCTCGTTCTCCAAGTCGTTCTCGCTGTACGGCGAGCGTGTCGGTGCCCTGTCCATCGTCAGCAGCTCGAAGGAAGAAAGCGCTCGCGTGCTGTCCCAGGTCAAGCGCGTGATCCGCACCAACTACTCCAACCCGCCAACCCATGGCGCAACCATCGTTGCCGCAGTGCTGAACAACCCGGAACTGCGCGCCCAGTGGGAGCAGGAACTGGCGGAAATGCGCCTGCGGATTCGCGGCATGCGCACCCAGATGGTCGACTTGCTGGCCAAAGGCGCCCCTGAGCACGACTTCAGCTTTGTCGGTCGCCAATGCGGCATGTTCTCCTACTCGGGCCTGACCGTTGAGCAAGTGACCCGCCTGCGCAACGAGTTCGGTATCTATGCCCTGGACACCGGCCGCATCTGCGTGGCCGCGCTGAACCAGAACAACATCGACGTGGTGACCAAGGCCATCCTGCAGGTGATCTGATTCACCGCAGCGCTAACAAAAGGGGAAGCCAACAGGCTTCCCCTTTTTTTTGTCGGCGTCGCGCCATTCCCCTGCCTGGCCCCACAGCCTCTAGACTGTGACCCTGTGTTCCCCTGCTGATCGAGAAACCGATGAAAAACGATGACCTGCGGGCCGACCGCGACGAACTGGAGCATTACCTGCCTCGCTCGCAAAAACGCGAGAAAAGCCTGGTACTGCAAATTGCTCTCGGCGTATTTCTCGGCGGGCTGGCCTTGTGGCTGGTGCAACTGGCGGCCAGCTCGCTGATGGCCAAGCTGATGCTCGGCACCCTGACCTTTGGTGGCTGAGCAGCCTCAACCCTTCAGTTCAGCCAAACGTTGGCTGGCGGCATCATCAAAGGCCACGTACAGCGCCTCGGCCACCTGGCTCTTGATGGCCTTGGCACTTTCCAGCCCGAGGACAAAACCCTCGGCCTTACCGCCGGCACGATTCAGATCGGGCGCCGATCCGGCCTGAACAATGGCGTCCAACAGCTTGCTGGCCTGAGGCCCCACCCCTTTGGGCAGATTGATCTGCTCGATGCTCATGACAGCACCCCGCAGCGAGGTGCGAAAAACCGGGAAGGAACCTGGGACAAATCGAAGCGAATCATAAAGGTTTACCTCTGCGACTTAAGGCCGGCAGCGCGTGAAACCACTTCCGGGGAGCCATGGTAGCCCCTATCGGATCACGTATAGGCCCGCTAGCCGATAAAACCCTCGAAGTAATGTCAGCAGATCATTCAGATCCTCGCTGCACTGAAAAAAATATTCACGGCTTGTTGACTTCCCTTTCTGAATCAGTAAGATACGGCGCATTCCGCGATAGCTCAGTTGGTAGAGCAAGTGACTGTTAATCACTGGGTCCCTGGTTCGAGTCCAGGTCGTGGAGCCATATTCCTATACTGATTTGCCTTTTTCATCATGAGAGCGCCCTGCTCTTTCGGCCAATCAGCTCAAGCAAAACTCCCCAACGAATAAATAATCCGCCTGTCAGTCAGACCTGCGGATGCATCAGCGTTGCACGGCAGAAACTCCCTCGCCCCCCCCTGTTGCATTACCGCAAAGGCCTGACGTAGGCTGTGCGCCTCTCTATCCAAGCAGCCAGACGATGTGATGTTTCTGCCAGCACAGTCACCGTGCCCCTCCCCCTCGATGAGCCCCTCGGCAACCCTGGCTGTTGCCCAGCATGACTGCGCGATCAATCGTCGGCGCCGTAGCGTCCTGTTTGCCTTCACCTTCTCTCCGCACCCGGACACTCGCTAGCCGCGATTGAGCCTGGCACCGCGCCGCCACCTTTGCGCCGGTTGCAGGAGCTGACTCGCTAGCGAAGACGTCCTGACGAGCAACTACCACTCGATGACTGCTTCGCCGGCAAGCCGGCTTCTACGCCAATGGCACATGCCCGGCCATCGCCCGTATCTCGGCGTGCGTTGTTACGCAGCGTGCGCAACACCTCTATTGTTTGCCGCCTGAACCTTCAGGCGCGAGTCTTGATCATGAACAAAGCCTTGCTAGCCGCCCTGATCCTGGGCATTTCCATTGTCGGCCTGAGCATCGGTTCCACAGTGCCGATCCTTGCCCTGCGCCTGTATCAGGCCGGCGCGTCGAACAACCAGATTGGCATCATGTCAGCCCTGCCTGCGGCGGGCATGATGCTTTCGGCATTCCTGGTCAATGCCCTGTGCCAGCGCCTGACCCGGCGCCAGATCTACCTGCTGTGTTTCAGTTTCTGTGCCCTGAGCGTGGCAGCCCTGGAACTGCCGGGCGCCAGCCTCTTCAGCCTGGGATTGGCCCGAGTCGCCATGGGACTTGGGGCGGGGCTGATCATTATCCTCGGGGAAACCTGGGTCAATGAAATGGCCGAAGACGCCACCCGCGGCCGCTTGGTGGCGGTCTACACCACCTGTTTCACCTTCTTCCAACTGCTGGGCCCAGGCCTGGTGTCACTGCTGGGCACCGAGGGGCCGCTCGTACTCGCCATTGTCAGCCTAGGTTATGCCGTGGCGATCGCCGTGGTCTGGCTGACTCTGCCCCAGGAAGACACCCCAAGCCCTCACGAGGAAAGCCGGACCTTCTCGGTGCTGGGCTTTATCCGCATCGCCCCGGCGCTGTGCGTGGGCATATTGTTCTTCGCCTTCTTCGACAGCGTGGTGCTGTCACTATTTCCGGTGTACGCGGCTACGCATGGCTACAGCATCAAACTGGCGGCACTGATGGTGACCATCATTCTCCTGGGAGATACAGCGTTCCAGTTCCCCCTGGGCTGGCTCTCGGACAAGCTGGGGCGCCCGGGGATCTACCTCGGCTGCGGCATCATCGCCCTGCTGATCGGCCTGTGCCTGCCGCTGTTGATGGCGTCCCCCGGCCTGCTCTGGCCGAGCCTGGTCATCCTCGGCGCAGCGGCGGGCGGCATCTACACCCTGGCGATCGTGCTGATCGGGCAATCCTTCAGCGGAGCGGATCTGGTGACCGCCAATGCCAGCGCCGGTCTGCTCTGGGGCATCGGCAGCCTGCTGGGACCGCTGCTCAGTGGTGCCGCCATGAGTGGCGGCAGCTATGGCTTGCCCCTGACCCTGTCGGCCGCTGCCGCAGTGGTGGTGGTATTTGCTCTGTCCCTGGTGCGCCAGGGGCAGTTCAGCAAAGTCACGGAGTAAGTCACGCTTCTCGAAGAGGCGGCCTGGAAACATTCACAGGCGGCCTCTTTGTCATTACCATCGCGCCATCCGAATCCCCTGATGGAAACTCTGCGATGGACCGACCTCTGCGCCTGCTGTCCCTGTGCGGGCTGTTGTCTGTGTTACCCCTGCCGGCCCTGGCCGCCTCCACGGTGGATTGCGCCACTCTGAGCGACAACGCCTCCCTGGAAGCCGGCGAATACAGACCGCCCCTGGAAGCCAAGGTCATAGGCGAAGGACGGCTGCACTTTCACAGCGCGCCGAACGCCGCCTGCGTGAACCAGAAACTCTATGTGATTCCGGGCGACGGCCTGACCCTGTACGCCTCCACCGACAGCGGCTGGGCCCAAGTCATGTACATCGCCAAAAACGGCGAGGACTACAGTGGCTGGGTCGAGGAAAAACGCCTGCAACTGGGCGGTCACTACGGCGGCCCACAGCTGCCGGCCGAGGTCACGGCCTTTATCCAGCGTCACGAAGATTGCCAGCACTTTGCCGGCGAGGAAGCGTATGACGAGGAGCGCCGGGCCGAATTGGAGAAAGCCGTCAATGACGTCTGCGTCGGCCATGATCGCCAGCTCGCAACCTTGCGCGGGCAGTACAAGGACAACCCCGAGGTCTTGCAAGCCCTGGAGCCCCTGGACAACCTCGAATAATCACTCTTCGATAAAAAACGGCGCCTTTCAGGGCGCCGTTTTTTATGGCGAAACGATTGCACTCAGTGCGTGGTTTGCGCACTGCCTCGAGCATGGCTCGGTGCCGAACCGTCTCCTGGCGAATTCGACGACTGCCCCGAAACCTCAGCCACCAGCGGCACTTCATTGCCTTCGGCATCGTGCAGCTTGCCACCGCTGAAGTAGTCCCCTTCACGCAGCACGGCGATGTCCTGGAAGCGCAGGCTGCGCTCGGTGCCGGCGACGAACACCGACTGCTGGTCAGAGTTGCCCGCGGTGAAATGGTTGAACGCCAGGTTCAGCAGGATCGCCATGATCGCCGACGAGCTGATGCCCGAGTGGAAGATCGTCGCGAACCAGCTGGGGAAGTGATCGTAGAAGCTCGGCGCAGCAATCGGGATCATGCCGAAGCCGATGGAAGTTGCGACGATGATCAGGTTCATGTTGTTGCGGTAGTCGACCTTGGACAGGGTACGAATGCCACTGGCCGCCACGGTGCCAAACAGTACGATACCGGCACCGCCCAGCACCGAGGTGGGCACCGCAGCGATCACCCGCCCCATGAAGGGCAGCAGGCCGAGGATCACCAGAAACACGCCCCCGGTAGCCACCACAAAACGACTCTTGATTCCGGTGACCGCCACCAGCCCGACGTTCTGGGCAAAAGCACTCTGAGTAAAGGAACCGAAGATCGGCGCGATCATGCTCGACAGCATATCGGCACGCAAGCCATCTCCCAGGCGCTTGGAGTCAACCTTGGTATGGATGATTTCACCCACCGCCAGGATGTCCGCCGAGGTTTCCACCAGAGTCACCATGACCACGATGCACATCGACAGGATCGCCGCGACATGGAAAGTCGGCATACCGAAGTGGAACGGCGTGGGCAGGCCGAACATCGGCCCCTGGGCAACACCGGAGAAGTCCGCCATGCCCAGAAACACCGCGATCACCGTACCAATGACCATGGCCAGAAGAATCGACAGCCGGGAAATCGCCGCGCTGCCGATCTTGCTCAACAGCAGCACCAGCACCAGGGTGAGAGCCGCCAGACCGATGTTCGACATGCTGCCGAAATCCGCCGCGCGGCTATTGCCGCCCATGGCCCAGCGCGCCGCCACGGGCATCAGCGTCAAGCCGATGGTGGTGATGACAATGCCGGTGACCAGCGGGGGAAAGAACTTGGTAATGCGAGAGAACACCGGCGTAATCAGCAGGCCGATCAGCGAAGCCGCAATCACCGCCCCCAGAATTGACTGGAAGCCGCCCTCCCCGCTGCTGGTGACAATCGCCACCATGGTCGAAACGCCCGCAAAGGACACCCCTTGAACCAACGGCAGCTTGCAGCCGAAAAACGGCACACCAAGCGTTTGCAGCAAGGTTGCCAGCCCCCCTGCGAACAACGAAGCGGCGATCAGCAGGCCGATTTCCGCCGGCGACAGACCGGCTGCCTGGCCGACGATCAGTGGCACCGCAACGATACCGCCATACATGGTCAGAACGTGTTGCAGGCCATAAGCCATATTCGCGGCAATACCCAAATTTTCATCTTCGGGACGTTGCTGTGAAACCTGGGGCGTATTCATGGTGTGGGGTTCCCTGTTTTTGTTATGCGCACACTGTATGCAACAACAAAGACAACTGTCCATAGGATTGTATACAGTTTATCGGTCAACCTTCGGGCACTTTCCCCCTGCTGATTCACCGATAAAAAGCCCTGCTCGGACTGCGTGGATCACCCTCTTTCCAGCCTGAAAGGCCGCCCCAGAGCCACCACTCAACATCGGATTCACAGGGGCTGTGCAGCGCCCCTCCCCCCCTCGACCCCAGACCCACCTTCTGAAACGCAACGCAAAAAAAAGGTCGATCCATTGGCTGGATCGACCCTTACTGCACACAAAAAGACGAATCAGTTGGCCGGCACGCGGATCTTGTACACATTAGGTGCGATACGAATCCACTGATCGCTGACCAGCGGATAGACCCGGGTCCGCGCCGACAAGCGCAGCAGCTGCGAGTTGATGTCGGCCAGGGTCTTCACGTTGCCGTCACGCTGATAGCTCAGCATGTTGTCGCGCACATTGATGATGGTGTTCCAGGTGTCCTTGTTGTTGATGATGTACTGGGCATTGGTTTCGAATTGCTCACCCGGGTCATCATTGCGACCATTCGGACCGAGAAACAGGTTCCAGGGCATCCAGGTGTAGAAGCCATGGAAGGTGTCCCAACCCAGAGGCCGTGGCGGCACGCCCGCATTGGCCCGCACCACGCCCCGACCGATCTCCTCGAGCAAAGTCTTGGCCTGGTCATAGTCCGCCGCTACCGGCGGGGTGACGTTGACCCGATTGTCCTGGCCATAGCTGAGGAAACGCCCGCCAAAACCGTCCCAGAAGCCCTTCAGCTCCTTCAAGTGCCCACGCTGCACCACGGACATGTAGAAATCCCGCAGTTGGTTATAGGCGATGATGTGGTGCCGGCTCACCGGCACCGTGAACGCTGGCCCGACTCCGGAAGTCTTGAGATCGGCGCTGTAGTTGTCGGACGGTGGATAGGGCGACCCGGCCCGGGCGTCCATGCTCAAGTTGTAGTTGCCGTCGGGGTTGGGGACCGCGAAGCTGCTGGTGGAACACAGGCTGACCACTGCCAGCAGCGCGGCGAACAGCCCCTGCTTGAAACGCCGCAGCGGTGTTGCGGTACTGCTGGACACCGTGGATCGATATATTTTCTGCATGATTCTCTCCATAGAAAATTGCCGGTTTGCCGGTGGATTCTATGGAGCGCCAGTCTGGGAATTTAATCGGGAAGCACTTCCGTATTCGGCTCCCACCCCCGGTGCGGCAGGTCGTGATCAGTCCTCCAGCAAGCCTTCGAGCACTCGCGACAGCTCGGGATGCTCCGGCAGACGCAAGGCAAACTCGTCTCGCAACAACTGCATCAGTTCCCCCGCATCGGTGATCTGCCGCCGCTCGCTGGGCAGCCCCATGCGATGCAAGGCGTAGTTGCCGTTATTCAGGGTTCGACGCACCCCCGGCCCGATCAGCGCCACCTTCAACTGGCCGAGGAAAGGTGAATCACGGTGAGTCGAGACGTACCAGTTGCCCATTTCGTAGTCCACATCGCCCTGTATCTGCAGATCGAAGACGTACAGGGCCCGCCACTCATCCATGACCTTGGCGCGCAGGGTGTAACTGCCGTCTCGCTGGGTAATGCGATAGGGCTCGTGGGGCGTCGCCTGCTCTGCTTCGGTATCCAGCAGCAAGGGCGCCGTGGGCACCATGCCGCCGAAGCCGACATCGGCGATGTAGCGCTGTCCGTCCAAGTGCACCAGCGTCAACCTGTGACTGCGCGCGGTGAGCGCATCTTCCGGCCCCCCCATGACCACCCGCCCGGTGATGCCTCGGGCCTCGTAGCCCAGATGCTGCAACAACACCAGGAAGGTCTGATTGAGTTCATAGCAATACCCACCGCGCCCTTCTTGGAGAATCTTGCGTTCCACCGTACCCAGGTCGATGGGCACCGGCAGCCGCAACAAGGTGGAAAGGCTCTCGAAGGCAAACTCGCAGACATGCCGCCATTGCAGCTCCCGCAGGGTTTCCAGGGTCGGCGGCGGCGCGCTGGGGTAACCCAGTCGGCGTAAATAGAGGTCAATGTTCATCAGGTGCGGCTGGCTCATGCACAAATCCTTGAAATGAGTGTCGCGCAGGGCTGCGGAGAATCTTGTGCCGATCCGTTTGTCCAGCACCGGCCCCTGCCAGGTCGAGGATATGTATAAGCCAGAAACGGGGTAATCCAACAATCGATTCGGCTGATATTTTTTATCGCATTGGCCCCGGATTGGCTCTTGCCAAGACCTGGCGGTGATTCTGTAATAGCCAGCGCCCAGCCCCTTCGCCCCACCTGGAGAGCCACACGCCATGCCACCACTGGAAGGCCCGCGGATCATTCTGCGTCCCCTGCAAGCCAGCGATGCCGACGCCCTGGTCAATGCCGCACAGGACGGTGAACTGTGGAACCTGCCCTTCACCGTGGTGCCCTCTCCCAGCACCATCGATCATTACCTGGAGGTGGCGCTCAAGGGGCGCGAGGCCGGCAGCGTGCAACCCTTTGTCACCTTGCTCAGGTCTACAGGCGAAGTCATAGGCTGTACCCGCTTCTGGAAGATCGACCCGAACAACCGCAAGCTGGAAATCGGCAGCACCTGGATCGCCAGCCGCTGGCAGCGCAGCTTCGTCAACACCGAGGCCAAGTACCTGATGCTGCGCCACGCATTCGAAGACATGGCCTGCGTACGGGTGCAGTTCACCACCGACGAAATCAACCATAAATCCCGCGCGGCGATCCTGCGTCTCGGCGCACACCAGGAAGGCATTGTGCGTCACGAGCGCATCATGCCCGATGGCCGCAAGCGAAACTCCGTACGGTTCAGCATCATCGATGATGAGTGGCCCGCCGTACGCCAGCATCTGCAACACCTGCTCGGCCAGTCCTGGCCGCGCTGAATCTCGGCAATCACCTACAAGGATGCAGTCATGTCTACCCCCCTCTCCTTTCGTCAAGGCCGCCATGAGGACGCCCTGTGTATCAGCGGCCTCGCCACCCAGGTCTTCCTCGACACCTATGCCACTGACGGCATGCGTGCCGATCTGGCCGAGGAAGCCTTGAGCGTCTACGCGCCTCAGCAGTTCCAGCAGCGCCTGGCGGACCCTCACAGAATCCTGCTGCTGGCAGAACGCAATGAACACGTGCTGGGCTTCGTGGAAATCGCCAACAGCACCCGGGCGCCCCAGGCACATCTGGCTCAAGGAATGGAGTTGGTGCGGTTGTATGTACAGCGACACGCTCATCGACAAGGCGTCGGCCAAGCGCTGTTGCGGCAAGCCGAAAACTTCGCCCGGACGCAACGGGCACCCTGCCTGTGGCTCACCGCCTGGTCGGAAAATCATTCGGCGCTGGCCTTCTACCGGGCCCAGGGATATGACGCTACAGGCACCACCACCTATGAGTTTGGTGGCAATACCTACGCCAATCAGATCTTTTGCAAAGCCTGGCAATGACTCAACGGTCGGAGCGCTGTAGCAGGTCCTCGGCGCTCTCCACAGCCAGGGCCATCACCCGGTTGCGACCCGTGGCCTTGGCCTGATACAGCGCAGCATCCGCCCGCTCAATGAAGACCTCGATGCTGTCACGCCCCGAGGGCACGAAGGAGTAGCAGCCCAGGCTGATGGTCACGCGCCCCACTGGAGAGCCGGAGTGGCTGATGTTGTGCTCCATGACGCTCTGGCGAATCTGTTCGGCCATGGCCAGGGCACCGTGTATATCGGTATCGGGCAGCAGCACCGCGAACTCTTCCCCGCCATAACGCACGGCCAGATCGGTCTTGCGTTGACAGCATCCCTTCAGCGCCTGAGCCACTTGCGCCAGACAATGGTCGCCGGCCACATGGCCGTAGGTGTCGTTGTAACGCTTGAAGTAATCGATATCGGCCATGATCAGGCTCAGCGCAGTGCCCTGCCGTGCCCCACGACCGAACTCGATCTCCAGGGAGCGTTCGAACAGACGCCGATTGCCCAGACCGGTCAGGCTGTCATGGGTGGCAATCACCTCCAACGCCTCCTGGGCCTTGCGCAGGTCGGTTTCGATCCGCTCGTTGTTGCGCACCTGGCTCACGAACACCCAGCCGAACAGCCCCACTCCCAGCAGCACCAGAGCGACGATGGCTGTGGATTGATAGGCCGAGGCGTACCAGCCCTTGAGAATAGAATCCTTGGAGTTTGCCGCCGCCACCACCAGCGGATACGCCTGCAACTGGCGATAGCCATACAAGCGCGTCACCCCATCCACGATCGAGGTGATCATGGCGTTGCCGGAGGTGGCCTCGGGCAGGTACTTGCTGAAGATCTCGCCCCGGGACAGGGAGGCGCCCACCTGCCGCTCCTCGAACGGCCGCCGTGCGATCAGGGTGCCATCGGACAACGCCAGGAACATCACGCCCTGCTCGTCGATATTGAAGCTTTTGAAGAATTGGTCGAAGTACGCCAGCTTGATGCCGGCCATCAGCACTCCCTGGAAATTCCCGTCCTGGTCATTGATCCGCCGCGAAATGGGGATGATCCACTCGCCATTGGCGCGACTGCGAATCGCCGGGCTGATATGCGCCTGCAGCGAAGCGTTCTGCTGGTGGAACCTGAAGTAGTCGCGGTCCGCCACATCCTTGCCGTGAGGCGAATCGTTAAAGGAACTGACGACCCACTGGCCTTCCTTGTCATAGAGAAACACCCCGCTGAGCTGCACCAGGGCCTGTACCCGGCGGGCAAAGATCTGTTGCAGGCGCTGGCGCTGACGGGGCCCTTCACCGATGGCCTGGATCCACTCGGAAAGGCTCATCAACACCAGGTCGGCTTCCATGAAGGTGTCCTCCGCCTGCTGGGCAATGGCCCGAGTCAGGTTGGTGGAGTTGACCTCTGCCTGCATCAGGTCATGGCGCCAGGACTGCTCCAGCTGGAGGTAGAGCAAACCGCACAGGCACAGGAACACCGTGGCGATGAAGGCCACCGCGGCCTTGAGCAGCGGCAAACGCTTCAGGGTGCCGCCCGGGGCGTGTTGAGAGTCGTAAATGGGGACAGGCAAAAGGATCGTCCTGACGGGAAAGGCCTGAGCTACAGGGCAGATCCCTGGTTGTTTTCGAGACTGGCTCAATGACCAGCCCCCTGTAAAGCATCGGTTCCGTGGCATTCGAACGCAGGCTGGGGCCGCTCGCAACCGCATTCGATCTTGCCCCACCCAGGGGTTATCGGCCGCAGAGGGCGATGCCTAAAGCGCGGATCGCCGGCTGGAACAATATTCGACGATGACCTGAGTCAGCGCCGCCACAACGGCCGGGTCCGCGTCGGGGGCAGTAAACAGTCGAAACTGAGCCTGAGGCAACTCTGGCAAACCGTATTCCGCCCCCAGTGCACAGAGCCCTGCTCCCAACTGACTGACCGCCATGGGCGCCACGGCGAAGCCCGACAGCACCGCTGCACGCAAGGCCGAATTGCTGCTGCAGAGCATGGCGGTACGCTGGGCAATGCCGGCTTTGGCCAACCGCCCCAAGGCCACCGCCCGATAAGGACAAGGCTCAGGAAACAGCGCCAGAGGCAAAGGCTCGGGCAAAGGCGTCACTGATGGCGGCAGACCGGCCCAGACCAGGGGTTCGGACCAGAGCAACTGGCCCGGCGCTGCTGTTTCGCACAAGGACCCCACCACCAGCTGCAAACTGCCCTGGGCCAGAAGATCCAGGAGGGTACCAGGAATGCTCACCTGCACATCAAGCTGGATCCCCGGGAACTGCCCGGCAAAATCCAGCAATGCACGCAGCAGACGGGGCTCGGCAAAATCCTCCGACAATCCAATTCCTACACGCCCGTGGAATGGCACCCGGGTCAACTCGGTCCAGGCGTCGCGGTTCAACGCCAGAATGGCCCGGGCGTAGGCCATCAGCCGCTCGCCATCGGCTGTCAGTTGCTGTGAACGGGTGGTGCGTTGCAACAGCGGCTTGCCGACCTGCTGTTCCAGGCGCCGCAGATGGCCGCTGACCGCCGACTGGGTCAAATGCAGTTTGTGCGCCGCACGACTGAACCCCTGCTCATCGACAACCGCGACAAAGGTGCGGAGTAGCAAGGCATCAAACATATTTCAATACTCCATCAATAAGACTGCAATCGACAATTTATATTTAAAAAACAACTATGTTGCAATAGCGGTCATCCCTGCCCACCAAGAGACTCGTTCATGACCCGGCTTCTGCACATCCAATGCTCCCCTCGCTTGCGTCGCTCTGCCTCCCAGGAAATCGCCCGCAGTTTTATCCAGCGCTATCAACAACAGGTACCCGACACCCAAGCCAGCACCCTGGACCTGTGGAGCCTGGAACTGCCGGAGCTCGATCAAACGGCAATGGACGCCAAGTACGCCCGACTCGCCGGCCAGCCGTTGAATGCTGGCGAGCAAGCCGCTTGGGACCGACTCCAGGAACTCGCCGCCCCTCTGCATCAAGCCGACCTGCTGGTGCTCTCCGTACCGCTGTGGAATTTCAGCATTCCCTACAAGCTCAAGCATTTCATTGACCTGGTATCGCACCAGGGAGTCCTCTTCAGCTTCGACCCCGAGCACGGGCTGCAGGGCCTGTTGCGCAACAAGACAGCGGTGGTGAGCTACGCCCGCGGCCTGGATTTTTCAGCCCAGTCGAACACTCCGGCCCAAGCGTTCGATTTCCAGAAACCCTACATCGAGGCCTGGCTGAACTTCATCGGCATTGCCGACCAGCACTCGCTGGTGGTGGAGAAAACCATTCTCGGGCCTGACATCGACCAGGCCTCCCGGCAAGCGACCGCGCGCCAGGCACAAGACCTGGCCGAGTATCTGGCAGCACGCCGCCCCTGATACCCGTAAAAGGCCGGTGGAGCAGTTGACAGCTTCCGCCGGTTCCCGACCTGCCTGCGCCCCCTCACCCAGACGGAACTCCTTCCGCTTCTTCGTCTTTTCTCAACAGGCATCCCCTCATCGACGTGGGTCATCAAAAAGCTCACAAAAACACCGTCGAATCATGCATTTGTGGTCTATACACAACTCATAAAATATTCGATTCAAACCGCCGTCCCGTTCCTGTGAATTTCCAGGTCGTACGGATGGCGGTGTTGGAAGTTGATCACCAAGGAGCGGACGTTGATTGGGGGTAACACGCTTAACCGTTTCACGTTCAGGCCCTGGCACCATCGGGAACTGCTATTGGCACTGATCGAGCGTGAGGTCACAGGCCGCTATCGAGGATCGATCGCCGGCCTGCTCTGGTCCTTCCTCAACCCTCTGCTCATGCTGCTGGTGCTCACCGGCATGATGATCTTCAACCTATTTTCAGAATGCATCAGCCGTGCACCGGGACTGATCCCGAGTAACGTCAACTACGTGAAAGAAGGCCCACCAGGGGTTTGCCGATGTGCTCTGACCCAGTGATCAAGACCCAGGGCCTGGGCAAGTGCTATCAGATCTACGACCAGCCTCGAGATCGTCTGCTGCAATTGCTGCTGCCTCGCGGCAAACAGCGCTATCGCGAGTTCTGGGCCTTGAAAGAGGTCTCCCTGGAGATTCGCAAAGGCGAAGCCCTGGGCATCATCGGGCGCAACGGCAGCGGCAAATCGACCTTGCTGCAACTGATTTGCGGCACCACCGGTGCCTCTTGCGGCAGCCTGACCCGCCACGGCCGGATCGCTGCCTTGCTGGAGCTGGGCTCGGGATTCAATCCGGAGTTCACCGGCCGCGAGAACGTCTACCTGAACGGTGCGGTGCTGGGGCTCAAGCGCACGGAAATCGAAGCACGCTTCGAGGAAATCGCCGCCTTCGCCAATATCGGTGAGTTCATCGACCAGCCCACCCGGACCTACTCCAGCGGCATGCTGGTACGCCTGGCCTTTGCCGTCTCGGTGTGCGTGGAGCCGGACATCCTGATTGTCGATGAAGCCCTGGCCGTCGGCGACGCGTCCTTTCAGTTCAAGTGCCTGGAGCGCCTCGAGCGCCTGACGCGGCAAGGCATGACCCTGCTGTTCGTGTCTCACGACATGAGCCTGATCAAGCGCTTCTGCAACCGCGCCGTGTATCTGCGCAACGGCGAAATACGCGCCAGTGGCGCGCCGGAAACGATGGCCGAGCTCTACCTGCTGGACATGCGCGACGAACAGCGACGCTGGGCCAGCGCCGGCGCCGTCCAGGTCACGGCCAAGACAGCGCTCAACCCGGAACACGGCATAGCTTTTGGCACCAATGAAGGACGCATCACTTCGGCGGTCTTCAGCAACACCGGGGCGTTGTACTCGAGCTTTGTCCATGGCGACACCATCGAGATCGCCATCGACACGCTCGTCAGCGACACCGTCACCCGCCCCAACATCAGCCTGACCATCCAGGAGGCCAGGCTGCTGGTGATCAGCGGAATCAATGCGCCTCTGCAGAGCAGCGCCTCGGAAGATGGCTGGCGCCGCGCTTCGATCCGTCTGCAGTTCGCAGCCAACCTGGCTGCCGGGCGTTACCACATCACCCTCAAGCTGATGGATGGCGAAACGGAAGAAACCTCCCACCTGATTGAAAAGCAGGTCGCCCTCCTGGCCTTCGACACTCTGCCGGGCAACAAGCACTTTCTGGGCATGGTCGACTTGCACATCAAGCCCGTCACCCGCGAAGGGCAAACAACCAGGACGATCGAGGAACACTCATGAAGGACAAGGAGTGGCAGGTAGCGATCTTCGGTACCTTTGACGTGGCCAACTACGGCGATCTGTTGTTTCCCCTCATCGCCGCAGCCGAGTTGCAGGCGCGCTTGGGCACTGTGCACCTGCATGCTTTCTCCTATAACGCCCGCACCACACCACAGTGGCCCTACACCGTCACCTCGGTCAGCGAGCTGCCCCGGTTGATCGAGACCCTGGACGGGGTACTGATCGGAGGGGGGTTCATCATCCGCTTCGACAAACTGGTGGCCCCGGGGTATTACCCGCCAGACCCGCAGATCCACCATCCCACGGGTTATTGGCTGTCCCCCGCACTGATTGCCCTGCAGCACGATGTACCACTGATCTGGAATGCCCCGGGCATGCACTGCAACAACGTGCCGACCTGGGCGGTCCCTCTGGTCAAACGGGCCCTGGAACTCAGCCCCCACGTACAAGTACGGGATACCTTGTCTCAAGACACCCTGTCGGCGCTGAGCGATCAGGCCCGGGTCGAGGTACTGCCGGATACCGCATTCGGCCTGCCCAACCTGATCGACCTGCAGCAGCCCTCCGTGGAATACCGCCAACTCTGTGAACAGGCCGGCTTGCACGGGCCCTATCTGGTGTTGCATGCGATTGCCGGCCTGGAGGGGTTCCTGCAACTGTGGAAAACCCACAACCCGCTGTTTGCCCAGTGGCAGTTGCTGCTGTTGCCCATCGGCCCGGTACTGGGAGATCACGAATCGATTCTTGGCGACGACCTGCCAAGGGCCATATGCCTGCCCACTTGGCCAGCACCGCTGCTGCTGGCCGAAATCCTCGGCCACGCCCAAGGCGTGATCGGCCACAGTTACCACCTGGCGATCACCGCCCTGGCCTTCGGTGTGCCCCTTTTCAGCTCGGCCCGCCTGGACCTGGGCAAGTACACCGCCCTCAGGGACTACGAAGGAATCCACCCCCTGCACGCTGTTCAAGAGATAGATCCCCAGTGGTTCCTGGAGCGCCTGGTGCGGCGTACGCCCTGCCCGCACCTGGTCGATGCCCGAGAGCAATTGCAGCGCCATTGGGATCGAGTCGCCGAACTCATCAGCCAGGGCCGCCGCCCCACCCGCCAGTCAATGGACCGACTCTGGCAGACACTGCCTGGACTACTGGAAGAGAGTCATCTGGACTGGCGTGAGGAATGCCTGGAAAAACAGGCTGAGCTGGAGGCAATGCACAAGCAAATGGAACAGTTGAAACAACAACAGTGGCAACAACAGGAACTCATGGGACACGCCTGCGGCGAACTCGATCGGGTATATCGCTCCAGCTCCTTTCGCATCACTGCGCCACTGCGTTCCCTTCGACGCCGTTTCAACCATCTACTGGGAAGATGAACAGGATGCTAGATCTGACGATGCTCACCAAACGGCCGTTGCACAGCCAACCTTTTCGCTGGGGCCAGATCGATGGTCTGTACACAGCGCAAGACGCTGCTGCGTTGGCAGCGACCTACCCCCATGACGCCTTCAAGCGGGTCTATGGATATGGTGGCGAAAAAGACTATGAGTACCAGGCGCGGCAATTGGTGGAAATGGGCACTGGGCGCATCGTCCACCCCGAAGGGCTTAGCCCCGCATGGCTGGCGCTCGCTACAGAACTGACCTCAGCGGCCTATCGTCTGGCGATGTCGACACTGACTGACCTGGACCTGCGCACAGCCCCCATGGAAATCAATGTATTTCACTATGGACCGCAGGCCTGCCTGGGCCCCCATCCCGACCTCAGCGACAAGCTGGTGACCCATATCCTGTATTTCAACGAATCCTGGGACATCAAAGAGGGTGGCTGCCTGAACATCCTCGGCTCTGCGGATCCGACAGATGTGGTAGCAGTGATCCCGCCTCTGGTCGGTAACTCTGCCGTCCTGGTGCGTGCCGAGCATTCATGGCACGCCGTATCGCAGGTAGTGGACAACTGCCGGACCTCACGCCGCAGCATGACCGTGACCTTCTACCGTGCCGGCTCTCTCAGCTCGATGTGGCCAGCCGATGAACAGACTCCTCTGCATGACTATGAAGGGCCTCATGACTAAACCCTGCGCAAACCTGAATGGCAACGTCATAGCCCTAAAGGAAACCGGGAATGTCACGGCCTGACCCCAAAGCGATGTTCAGGCACCTGCACAACACCTATCGGAGACTGCCACTGCCCTATCCTCTGCGTGCCTTGCTGAGCCGAATTTATCGCCAAATGTCGTCAATGCGGCGAGCACTGCGCCGCCAGGCAATAACCGACCGTCTGTTTCAACCTCCCCTTTGCCCCTTGCAGGAGCCGCTGGAGAATTCGCCCGACTACATATTCTGGGGCGTCATCGACTGGGATTTTCGACACCAGCGCCCGCAACACCTGGCCGAGCAGTTGAGCCTTGGCGGACGCCGCGTGTTCTACATCGCGGCCGCTCTGGAGGATGACCCACGCGACGGTTTTACGCTGCGCCCTCTTGATGAAACGGGGCGCCTGTTCGAAGTGCGGCTCTTTGCCCACACCGCGCCGATCATTTACCACGCAGTACCGGATGAAACCTTGATCTGGCAGTTGCGGCGCAGCGTCGGTGAGCTCCTGAGTTGGGCGAACTCGCCCCAGGTGGTATCGCTGATCCAGCACCCTTTCTGGGCTCCCGTGGCTGGAGTGCTGCCCAACAGTCGCGTGGTCTATGACTGCATGGATCACCATCAGGGGTTTGGCAACAACGCCGCGCAGTTGCAACAAGTGGAGTGCAGTCTGATCCGCGAAGCCGATGTGGTGCTGTTTGCCTCGGCATGGCTTGAACAGCATTGGCACCCGCAGATTCCAAGCACACCTGCCCAGCAGCGAGCGGTTCTGCGAAACGCCGCCGACTTCGACTACTTCTCAACACCCACGGAGCACTGCTATCAAGATCCGGAGAAACGCCCTGTAATCGGCTACTACGGTGCATTGGCCCATTGGTTCGACGTGGACCTAGTGTCTGCCATAGCCGAAGCATTTGCCCACTGCAGCGTACTGCTGATCGGCGCTGATACCGCGCGTATCGGCGCACGGCTGCGGGGCCACACCAATATCAAGCTCACGGGCGAGATTCCTTATGCGCAGCTGTCCGAGTATCTGCAGGCTTTCGACGTCTGCATCCTGCCGTTCCGTATCGAACCGCTGACCCTGGCCACCAACCCGGTCAAGGTCTATGAGTACCTGAGCGCCGGTAAACCGGTAGTGACGGTGGATCTCCCTGAGCTGCACGAGTTCAAGCAACAGGTCGCCATCGCCGAAGACACACCGGCTTTTATCAATGCCATCGCCCGAGCGTTGCAGGAGCCTGGATGCAGTGCTGCTTCTCGGCAACGCCAGGCCTTTGCCGCGCAGCAGACCTGGCAGCACCGGATACAGGTCCTACTCGCCCTGACTGAGAGCGTTGACCCGCAACCGCTGGTGAGCGTGATAGTGGTGACCTACAACAACCTGGCCTTCACTCGGGACTGCCTGGCGAGCCTGGCCGCCGATCCCCTGGGCGAGCCGCTGGAAGTCATCGTCGTGGACAACGCCTCCACCGATGGCAGCGTCGAGTTCCTCCAGCAGTGGTCAGCGGGCAGCGGACACTCGCTGATTCTCAACAGCAGCAACCTGGGTTTCGCCGCCGCCAACAATCAGGGCCTGGCCCTGGCCAAGGGCGAGTTCCTGGCACTGCTCAACAATGACACCCAGGTCACCTGCGGCTGGGCACAGACCCTGCGCCGCCACTTGCAGCGCGACCCTGGGCTCGGTCTGATCGGACCGGTTACCAACAACATCGGCAATGAAGCAAAGATCGACATCCGCTATCAGGACTCACGGGAGATGGCCATCCGTGCCCGCCAATACACCTGGCGCCACGCCGGCCTGAGCGTGCCTTGCGCCACCCTCGGTTTCTTCGCGGTGATGATGTCCAGGTCGACCTATCAGCGCATAGGCCCCCTGGACGAAGCCTTCGGGCTGGGCTTTTTCGAGGACGACGATTATTGCCGCCGGGTCGAGCAAGCCGGCTTGTCCTGTGCCTTCGCTGAGGACGTGTTCGTTCATCACCACCTGTCCGCGTCCTTCGAGCAGATGCCCGAGAACCAGCGCCAGCAACTGTTCAACCGCAACAAGGCTTTCTATGAAGCCAAGTGGGACCGCCCATGGGTCCCGCACGCCTCCCGGGAGGAGCCATGAGACTGGTCTATCTGTCGCCTGTCAGTTGGCACAGTTTCGACCAGCGGCCCCATGAACTGGTTCGACAGTTCCATGCCAGCACCCAGGCTCCGGTGCTGTGGATCGAACCCTATCCCACTCGCCTCCCGGTTCCCCGTGACCTGTTGCAGCAGCACTCGCCCGCCCCTCCCAGTGAACCTCTGCCTGACTGGCTGACCTTGATCCGCCCTCGGGCCCTACCGATAGAGCCCCTGCCCGGTTCGGGGTGGTTGAATCGACTGTTCTGGGGACGCCTGATGCAGCAGGTCAGGGACTTCGCTCAGGAACCGACCCAGCTAGGCATCGGCAAGCCCTCGCGACTGGCCCTGCAACTGCTGCGCGAGCCGATCTTCGTCGGCAGTTTCTATGACGTGATGGACAACGTGCCGGCTTTCTATAGCGGCTGGTCCCGGCGCGCCATGCAGCAACGCCAACTCGAAACGGCCAGAGCCGTGACCACCGCCCTGACCTCCTGCTCGAGCCTGCAGCACTATTGGTTGCAGCAACAGGTCAATGCACGCCTGCTGCTCAATGGCTGTGCCAGCGAACGGCTGCCGTCCCTGCCACTGTGCCGATCCACGGCCCATGCGGCTCGCCCCGTATTCGGCTACATCGGCACCCTCGCCAAGTGGTTCGACTGGGACTTCATCCTCGCCCTGGCCCAGGCCTTCCCCGAAGCCGAAGTACGCCTGATAGGTCCGCAACACGGCGCCTCTCCCGTCGTACTACCCGCCAATGTCCTGCGCTTACCGGCGCTATCGCACCCAGCCGCATTGGTGGCGATGAGCGAATTCGACGTCGGGCTGATTCCGTTCAAGAGAAACGACATCACCCGCTTTGTCGATCCGATCAAGTACTACGAATACCGAGCCCTGGGCCTGCCGGTGGTCAGCACCGTCTTTGGCGAAATGAACGTTCGCCGCCACACACCAGGAGTCTTTCTCAGTGACACCGCCGCGGACATCGCCCAAGTGATGCGCCAAGCCCTGGCGTTCAGCGAGCCGCTGGCGAATACCCTGCAGTTCCGCGAGGCCAACTCCTGGGCGAAACGTTTCGAGGTGGCCCATGCCGCAATCCTGTGATGTGGTGGTCCGCGCCCTCAACCTATCGGGCCTGGCCTGGCTATCGCCCCGCTTGTTTTCCGACTTTCTCCAGCACCGCGAGCCCTGCCGGCCCGGCCAACCAACTTCGAAGCCATTTCCGGCGCCTGCATGCTGGTCAAGCGCATAGCCCTGGACAGCGTCGGCGGCTGGGACGAAGGTTCTTTCCTGGTGCATTTGCGCGGGGGTATGGCTGAGGTTCGGCGTCATGGTCGGGTATTACTCCGCAGTGCGATTGGGGCGGATAGTTGGCGTAACTCGTTAACTTGCCAATCACCCCCCGTCGATCCCGGGGACAAACAAATTGCCCCTGCGCTTTCCTGATAAACTCCGCGCTATCAGATTTTTTTGTTCACGCTGCGAAGAAGCTTGCTTCATTTGCCGCCGTAACGTCTCAAAGCAGAACCTCATGCCCTTGAACACCGAAGCTTCCCTACAGCAAACCTTTTCCCGTCGTTTCTCCGTGGCGCCGATGATGGATTGGACCGACCGTCACTGCCGATTCTTCCTCCGTCTACTGTCCAAACACACCCTGCTCTACACCGAGATGGTCACCACCGGCGCCTTGCTCAACGGCGATCATGAGCGCTTCCTGCGCTATCACCAGTCCGAACATCCTCTGGCGCTGCAACTGGGCGGCAGTACTCCAGCGGATCTTGCGGCCTGTGCGCGCATGGCCCAGGAGCACGGTTATGACGAGGTCAACCTGAATGTCGGTTGCCCCAGCGATCGGGTGCAGAACAATATGATCGGCGCCTGCCTGATGGGGCATCCGGCGCTGGTGGCCGATTGCGTGAAGGCCATGCGCGATGCGGTGTCGATTCCGGTGACGGTCAAGCATCGAATCGGGATCAACGGTCGCGACAGTTATGCCGAACTGTGTGATTTCGTCGGCCAGGTCCAGGATGCCGGCTGCACCAGTTTTACCGTGCATGCGCGAATCGCGATTCTCGAAGGGCTCTCGCCCAAGGAGAACCGGGATATTCCACCACTGCGCTATGACGTGGCGGCACAGTTGAAAGCGGATTTCCCGCAGTTGGAAGTCATCCTGAACGGTGGAATCAAGACCCTGGAGGCCTGCCATGAACATCTGCAGACCTTTGACGGGGTGATGCTGGGTCGCGAGGCTTATCACAATCCCTATCTGCTGGCCGAGGTGGACCAACAGCTGTTCGGCAGCACCGCACCGGTAATTTCCCGGGCCGAAGCTCTGGCGCAACTGCGACCTTATATTGCCGAGCATCTGGCTTGTGGTGGCGCGATGCACCACATCACTCGCCATGTGCTGGGACTCGGAACCGGGTTCCCCGGGGCTCGCAAGTTTCGCCAGTTGTTGTCGGTGGATATTCACAAGACCAAGGACCCGTTGGGCCTGCTGGATCAGGCTGGGCAACTGCTTGAAGGGCGTTAACCGTCAGCCGGGTTGAACCTGATCCGGCTTTTGGTATCTCAATTACCTGAATCACGCCCCTGCATTCAAACACCTGTTTTCAGGTCACAGCCCTCGGGGCCGCTGTAAGCCTTCCGCGCCCTTGAGCGCCTGACAGCGCTCGGGTAATGTCATCAGACCCATAGGACAGAGCACGCTCATGACTTCCAAGCTGGAACAACTGAAGAAAATCACTACCGTGGTAGCCGATACCGGCGACTTCGACGCCATCGCCCGGGTCAAGCCGGTGGATGCCACCACCAACCCTTCGCTACTGCTCAAGGCCGCGGCCATTCCTGGCTATGCCGACCTGTTGAACGCTTGTGTCAGTGACTGCAAGGGCGATGTTGGCCTGGCCAGCGATCGCTTTGGCGTGGCTGTCGGCCAGGAGATTCTCAAGGTCATTCCCGGTCGCATTTCCACCGAAGTGGACGCTCGGCTGTCGTTCGACACCGACGCGATGCTCAAGCGTGCCCATCGCTTGGTCGAACTCTATGAAAAAGCTGGCGTAGGGCGCGATCGAGTGCTGATCAAGATCGCTTCCACCTGGGAAGGCATCCGTGCCGCCGAGAAGCTGGAGCGCGAAGGCATCCAGACCAACCTGACCCTGCTGTTTTCCTTCGCCCAGGCCGTGGCCTGCGCCGAAGCCGGAGTTTTCCTGATCTCGCCATTCGTGGGTCGGATCTACGATTGGTACAAGAAAGCCAACGGCAGCGACTACACCGGCGCCGATGATCCGGGCGTACAGTCGGTAACCCGCATCTACAACTACTACAAGGCCAACGACTACAAGACCGTGGTCATGGGTGCCAGCTTCCGCAACCTGAACCAGATCGAGCAACTGGCCGGCTGTGACCGCCTGACCATCAGTCCGGACCTGATCGAGAAGCTCGCAGCCGACACTGGCAAGCTAGAGCGCAAGCTGAGCCCGGGCAAGCCCGGCGAAGCCCGTCAGAGCCTGAACGAATCCCAGTTCCGCTGGGCCTCCAATGAAGACGCCATGGCCACCGAGAAACTGGCCGAAGGCATTCGCCAGTTTGCCCGTGACCAGGAAAAGCTCGAAGCCCTGCTGGCTGCCAAGCTCTGATTGCTCAGTGGTAACGCAAAAAGGGCGAACCCTCACGGGTTCGCCCTTTTTTATGTCGTGCGTTTCAGCGAATCAGTGACGCTCCAGGGCGTTCACCAGATCGTGGAAGGCTTCGCGGTTGGAGTCGTTGAGGCCCATCAGGATCTTGTGAGCCTCCAGGACCTTGATCCGCACTACTTCTTCCGACTGGTCCTGGGAAGGCAAGTCAGCCAGGCATTCCGGGCAAGGAATCGGACGATCGACGATGTTGAACACCTGATCGAAACCCATGGACTGCAACAGCCGGGTAATGTCTTCGTGGGTGGTGACGACGGTGGGCAATAGACCTACCTTCTGCCGCGACAGAATCGACAACTTGGCCAGCAGGCCCAGAGTGGTGCTGTCGATGCTGCGGGTTTCAGTCAGGTCGATCACGATCGCCGAGAAGTTCAGCGCAGTGAAAATCCGCTCAATAGTTGCATCCAACGCCGAACACAGGGTCAGGCGCACTTCACCGATGAACTTCAGAACGAAGGTGCCGTCCTGCTCGGCGAACTGGATTCTACCGGTACTCATTAAAGGTTCCTGCTCAACACTAACAGGGCGATATCATCCGGCATCTCCCCTAGCGTGGCCAATCCAAAAACTTGCCGCAGGCCATCCAGGCTGCCGCCCGCCGCTCTCACCCGTTCAGGCAAGGCCGCTTCTTTTTCTTTGAGTGTAGGTTCGGGCAAAAGGTCCAGAATGCCGTCGGACATCAGCGTCAGGCTGAACACCGGGGGCAGTTCCAGAATGTGGTCCTCATAGGTAGCCTCGTTGAACAGGCCCACCGGCAAACCACGCCCTTCCAGATAACGCACACTGTCTGGGGTATACAACACCGGCAACGGCAAGTGCCCACCAATGCTATAGGTCAACAAACCAGTCTCCTCGTCGATGACTCCACCGACCATCGTGACGTGTTTGCCCAGCTTACAACTGATCAGGCCACGGTTGATATGGCCCAGTACTTCCGAAGGCTTGAATTCCGGCAAGGTACCGTTGCGCTTGGATTCGAACAGCAGGCGCGTGGTCATGAACTTCAACAGCACGGTGACGAAGGCTGATGACGCACCATGGCCGGAAACGTCAGCCAGGTAGAAGGCTACCCGACGCTCGTCGACACGGAAGTAGTCGACGAAATCCCCCGACAGGTAGAGCGAAGGGATGATCTGGTGCGCGAAATTAAACTCATCGATCGACCAGGGACTGGTGGGCAGCATGTTCATCTGCACCTGGCGACCGGCGTTCTGATCTTCCTGAAGCAGATTGAGGCTGGCCTCGAGTTCGCGGTTGGCGGCTTCGAGCTTTTCTCGATAACGCTGGTTTTCCAGAAGCAGGCGCGCACGATCCAGGGCTCGACGCACCGAGTGCTCGAGCACGGCCAAGTCTTCCAGAGGCTTGATCAGGTAGTCCGCCGCACCCAGGCGCAGCGCTTCAACCGCGTCGTTCATCACGCCCGCGCCCGAAACTACTATCACCGGGGTTTGCGGCGACAACTCGGTCACTTGACGGATAAGTTCGAGACCGCCCATCTGCGGCATGCGCAGATCGCAGATCACCAGATCGGGGTTGTCGCGCTGGAATACCTGAAGACCCTGCTGGCCGTTAGCAGCCTGCAGTACGCTGAAGCCACTGTCTTCCAAATAGGCCGCGAGACTCGCGCGTACTACTTCGTCGTCATCGATTATCAGCAGCGTGGCACTGGTTTTTTGCATGTGGGCAAACGGCGCCAGAATTAGGTTGGCGTAGGTGGCTCGGCCCGGGAGGCTGGCGCACGCTACTGGATTCGCTTTCTAGCCACTCTGGAAGTGGAGCCAGGACCTTCAGCCCTGCACGCCCGCTTATCAGAGGTGCCCTTCTAAGGCGCAGACGGTACTCCCATCCGCGGGGCGTTTCAAGCTCATGCCGATGGTCGCCTGACGTCTTTACACCGCAAATCACCGGGAGTTATAAAAACCGCTAAAACCGCAACTCAATCGCAGGATGGAACCCATGAATCAAAACCAGCGTGACTACAGTGAAAAGCGCGATTACATCCGTATGCGGGTGGATGCCGAGGTCACGCTGATCCACCAGGGACAGGTGATAGAAGCGGTCTGCATTGACCTTTCCAGCAGCGGTATGCAGGTCCAGGCACCCCGCTCATTCCAGGTCGGCGACCAACTGAGTGTGCGTATCGACTCGGAGCACGCAGCCCTCAGAGGCCTGGAAGCGGAGACGGAAGTGGTCTGGGTCAACTCACAGGAGGGTGGAAGCCAGAAACTTGGGCTTACAATCCTTAAGATGAAGTAAACGTCTCCCCCATGAAAAAGGCGGCCTGAAGGCCGCCTTTTCAGTTTCTGCAGGACAATCGCCTGATCAGAAGTCGTCTTCGACCTGACCATCCTTGACCTTGAATTCGCGGTTCTGCAGATAGGCATTGCGAATGAAGGTATAGCGATCACCGCGGATCAGCTTGTCCGCAGCCAGCAGGCTGGCACGAGTATCAACCACGTTCACGCCCATGGTGATGTTGCGCGCGGGAATGTCGTTCATGTAGCGATAAGGCAAGGTGTAGCTGTCCACATACTTGGCCGGCGCATCACGCAGGGTACTAGGGCCCAGCAACGGCAACATCACGTAGGGACCGCTCCCCACGCCCCAGTAGCCGAGGGTCTGTCCGAAGTCTTCGTCGTTGCGCTGCAGCCCCATCTTGGTACCGACGTCAAAGAAGCCCGCCAGACCCAAAGTGGTGTTCATCAGCAGGCGCGCAGTATCCACACCGGCGGCACGGGGCTTGGCCTGGAGGACGTCGTTGGCCAGGTTGCCGACGTCACCGAGGTTGCGGAACATGTTGTGGATGCCGTCTTCCAGAAACTGCGGCGTTACAGCCTGATAGCCTTGAGCCAATGGCTTCAGGGCATAAGTGTCGAGGGTGTCGTTGAACGTGAAGATGGGACGGTTGATGCTTTCCCATGGGTCCTCTTCGGCCGCCTGGGCGACCAGGGGAGCCAGCGTCACACCGGCACTCATACATAGCGGAACTAGATAACGGCTCCAGCGCATAGCAGGAAACTCCTTGGATTGTTCTCTCGTGGGGCTATGCCCTGAGGTTAGGCTCAGGAGTATAAAACGGATAGGCCTGTTTAGGCAGCATCACTGCAAGCAGCCTTCACGTATCAGTCAGTCAATCCTGTTCGCATTCACCTCACTGTCACCTGCATGTCATCTTCCCCGGCTAGCCTCGAAAGGAATTTCAAGGACGTTGATATGCCCCACGCCGATGCCTTAGCCCAGACTGCAGCGCCTTTGACCGCCGTGCTCTTCGGCCTCAGTGGCTGCCTGGTGGATTTCGGTGCGCGCTCGCGCCTGCAAACCACCACGCGCCCTGGCCCGGAACAGGCCCGCACCACTCCCGGTGCGCTGGATACCTTGCGTGATCTGCAACAACTGGGCATTCCCTGTGCCTGGCTCGAGCAACTACCCTGCGCCAGCAGCAGCCACCTGGCAGCCGCCCTGCCCGACTGGATCAAACCCACTCCCGCCGTCCCCGCTCCCTGGCCCGCTCCCGACGCCTGCTGGCAGGCACTGATGACCCTCAAGGTGTCCCACCTCGATGGCTGCGTACTGGTCAGCGGCGAACCACAACTTCTGCAGTCGGGGCTCAACGCCGGTCTCTGGACCATTGGCCTGGCTTCCTGCGGCTCCCTGTGCGGCCTGACGCCCAGCGAATGGCAAGCGCTGAGCCAGCAAGAGCGCGAACTCAAGCGCGGCAAGGCCACCATGCAACTTTTCGGTCTGGGGGTGCACTCGGTTATCGACCACCTGGGGGACTTGAACACCTGCCTGGCGGACATCGAACTGCGCCGGCTCAAAGGCGAAAAACCCTGACATAAGCCTGTTGATCAGGATCATGCACAGTGCCTGGGAGTGGATTACTCTAAGCCGTGGGCATGGACCTTTGCCTCAACCGCGCGGTCCATCCCTGTGCCTATCAATAAAGGGAGAACGCCATGCCTGCCCGCGAACTGCAAGAACAACTCGATACCCTGCGCGAGCAATTGGAGCAGAACCCACCGCTTTCGGAAGCCGAGCGCGCCAATCTGCAGGAACTGATGCAGCAGATCGAGCTGCAACTCAAGCTGGAGACCAGCACCCACGACGCCAGCCTCGCCGACGGCGTCAACCTGGCAGTGGAACGCTTCGAACTGGAACATCCGGCCATCGCCGGAACCCTGCGCAATATCGTCCAGACCCTGGGCAACATCGGTATCTGATGGCGCCCGACAACACCACCCCATAAAAACAAAGCCCCGCATCATCTGCGGGGCTTCTGCTTACTGGCGAACCAATCGCTGATTGGCGAACTCCGCCGTTTCGGTACTGCGGTACGGATTGATATCCAGCCCGCCACGACGCACATAGCGAGCGTAGACGGTGAGTTTCTCGGGTTTGAGCAACCGCTGCAGATCAAGGAAGATCCGCTCCACGCATTGCTCATGAAAGTCCGAGTGCTGACGGAAACTCACCAGATAGGCCAGCAGGCTGGCGTGATCCAGCGCCGCACCACGGTACTCCACCACGACACTGCCCCAGTCCGGCTGGCTGGTCACAGGGCAATTGGATTTGAGCAAGTGGCTGTGCACGCTCTCCTCCACCACTTGCGAGTCATCGCAACGCAACAGTTCCGGTCGCGGATGCTCATAGCTGTCGACGCTGATATCCAGCTCGTCGATGCAGATGCCTGGCAGTGCCACTACACCTTGCGCCTCGACCTCCCCAAGGCTGCGAATACGCACACCCACAGGCTTGCCTGCCGCGGCTGAGAGATCCTGACGCAAAGTCGCCTCAAGCGTCGTTCGATCAGCGAATGGAGTCTGGTTCAGCGAATTGAGGTACAGCTTGAAAGACTTGGACTCGATGATATTCGGCGAATCAGCAGGAATGCTGAATTCGCCAATGGCCACCACCGGCTTGCCCGAAGGCAGCAGCCAGGACAA
Source organism: Pseudomonas sp. JDS08PS003 (assembly GCF_045013505.1). Classification (NCBI taxonomy): domain Bacteria; kingdom Pseudomonadati; phylum Pseudomonadota; class Gammaproteobacteria; order Pseudomonadales; family Pseudomonadaceae; genus Pseudomonas; species Pseudomonas sp. JDS08PS003. The sequence goes on along the minus strand of NZ_CP120724.1, from coordinate 2,341,547 downwards.
TTCGAAGCAGTTCCAGAAATCCACTCCCTTATACGGCAGGGTATCGGCACTCAAGCCCAGCTCGGCCCATTTCGCCGCCCGAGGAATCGGGAACAGCAGGGATGGCGTGTAAGTGGAAACGTATTCACTGGACTTGCCCAGCGGCGAATGTTCGGCTGCGGGATGCATGGCGGAAACCTGACTGAAGAATCAGCGGATTCTACCAGCCTTTGCTTCCACCTTTGAGCCCCGAGCGCTTACGGACTGACCGTCAGCTTGCCGACCATGCCCGCCTGGTAGTGCCCGGGAATATTGCAGGCGAACTCCAGGCTGCCGCTTTTGCTGAAGGTCCAGGTCAGCTCGGCCTGCTTGCCCGGCTCCACCAGCACACTGTTGGGATCATCATGCTGCATGCCGTGATCCATGCCCGCCATGGAGCCGTGCCCCATGGCTGCGTGATCCATGGTTTTCATTGCCGTAGGCGTAAGCATCCCGCTTTGCTGCATCTTGAGCATCTCCTGCTGGTGCTCGGCATGCATCGCCGCATTGCCCAAGTTGAACTCATGGAGCAGCTGCCCCTTGTTGATCAACACAAAACGTACGGTCTCGCCGGCCTTGATCTCCAGGGCCTTGGGACTGAACGACATATCGCCCATCACCACCTCGACAACCCGAGTGGCCTTAGCGGCCGCGGCCGGCTGACCGAAGTCATAAGAGGCTGCCGGTGATGCCCATAGCGGAACGCTCAACAGCATCAGACAGCCTCCCACGGCCGAGCGGCTTCGCAACAACAGGTTTTGCAGATTCATCATCAGGCTCCAACAAGATCAGGATTGAGCATGTGGCAAACTCTAACGGCCCAGCGCTGCCAGCCAGCTGACGGCTAGATTACAACTTTGTCAGTTTGATCTGCCCAGGGGCCCCGGCAAGGTATAAAGCCCGGGCTCCACAAGCCACGAGTGCCACCATGAAACTGTTGATCGTCGAAGACCAGCCGAAAACCGGCCAGTACCTGCGCCAAGGCCTGAGCGAGGCCGGCTTCAATGCCGAGCTGGCGGCAGATGGCAATACCGGCCAGCACCTGGCGCTGACCGGTGACTACGCGCTGTTGATTCTCGACGTGATGCTTCCGGGGCGCGACGGCTGGCAGATCCTCCAGGCCGTACGCAGCGCCGGCCTGGACATGCCAGTGCTGTTTCTCACCGCCAGGGACGCCGTGGAGGACCGAGTCCACGGCCTGGAGCTGGGAGCCGACGACTATCTGGTCAAGCCCTTCGCCTTCTCCGAACTGCTGGCCCGGGTTCGCAGCCTGCTGCGCCGGGGCAGTGTGATTGCCCAGGAAACCACTCTGCAACTGGCTGACCTGCGCCTGGACCTGATCCGCCGCCGCGTAGAACGCAGCGGCCAGCGCATCGATCTGACCGCCAAGGAGTTCGCCCTGCTGGAAATGCTCCTGCGACGCCAGGGAGAAGTCCTGCCCAAATCGCTGATCGCCTCCCAGGTCTGGGACATGAACTTTGACAGCGACACCAACGTCATCGAAGTGGCGATCCGCCGCCTGCGCCTGAAAATCGATGACGATTACCCGAACAAGTTGATCCATACCGTACGCGGCATGGGTTATGTGCTCGAAGAGCATCCGGCCTGATGCGCCGCCTGTCACTCAGCGCACGCCTGGCGCTGCTGTTCGCCGCCTGCACTGCCGTGGTCTCGTTGTTGGCAGGGGTGCTGTTCAGTCGCGCCAGCGAAGCCCACTTCATCGAGCTGGACCAGCAACTGCTGGACGGCAAGCTGATCGCCCTGCGCAGCGTCTTGCGGGATGTGACCGAGGCCAGGGATTTTGCCCGGCATCAGGCAAGGCTGCAGGATGAGCTAAGCCATCAACCGGACCTGGCCCTGCGGATCATCGGCAGCGACGGCCAGCTCTGGTTCGACAGTGCTCCTGCCCTGCCCGCCTCCTTGCCCAGCGACACCGGCCTGCACAGCCTGAATCTGAGCAGCGCCGCCTACCGGATCTACACCGCGCCGCTCAAGCCAGATCAAGCCGACTCGCCACGGCTGGCCCTGCTGCTGGATATCACCCACCACCAGCACTTTCTGCAGCGCATGCAGCATCTGATCTGGCTCACCGTAGGCCTCTCGGCCCTGGCCACTGCCCTGCTTGGCGTCTGGTCCGCCCGCAGCGGTCTGCGCCCCTTGCGCCGCATGAGCGCAGTGGCCGCAGGAGTATCCGCCAGTTCCCTGACCCAGCGCCTGCCCCAGGCACAGATGCCCGCCGAACTGGCCGACCTGGCCAGCAGCTTCAACGCCATGCTCAGCCGCCTTGAGGAATCCTTCCAACGCCTTTCGGCCTTTTCCGCCGATATTGCCCACGAATTACGCACGCCCCTATCGAACCTGCTGACCCATACCCAAGTCACCCTGACCCGTCCGAGACCGATCGAAGACTACCGCGAAGCCTTGCACAGCAACCTCGAGGAACTGCAGTGGATGGCACAACTGGTCAACGACATGCTGTACCTGGCCAAGGCCGACCACGGGCTGCTGGCCCCGAAACGCGAAGCACTGGAGTTGGCCGAGGAAACCGACATGCTATTGGAGTTCTATGGGCCTCTGGCGGAAGACACGAACGTCAGCCTGAGTCGTGAAGGCCATGCCGGCTTTGTCGGCGATCGCAGCATGCTGCGCCGAGCGCTGTCCAACCTGCTGGACAATGCCCTGCGCTTCACTCCCCCTGGAGGATCGGTCCAGGTACGGATCAGCGACAGCCCACAGAACTTGAGCCTGAGCATCGAAAACAGTGGAGAGGGTATTGCCAGGGAGGTACTGCCGCGCTTGTTCGACCGCTTTTACCGGGCAGACCCGGCGCGGCGCGAGGGCAGCAGTGAACATGCGGGATTGGGGCTGGCGATCACGCAATCGATCATTCGTGCCCATGGCGGGCAGATCCGTTGCGAATCAGAGGCGGGCTGGACCCGCTTTGTGATCGAGTTGCCGAGCAAGCGTTAAGAGCCGGCTCCTACACCAATCAGGCAGGAGCCGGCTTGCCGGCGAAAGCGGATCTCAGGAATACCGCAAAGCGTGAGCCGGCTCGACTTTGGACGCGCGCCAGGCCGGATACACAGTCGCCAGGAAACTCAGAACGAAGCCGGCACCGCAGATCAGCGCCACATCCCCACCCTGCAGTTCGGAAGGCAGATTGCTGACGAAGTACACGTCGGAACTGAAAATCTGCTGGCCGCTGATCCGCTCCAGCCAGCCCACCAGCTCGCTCACGTTCAACGCCGCAATGACCCCCAGCACGCCACCAATCAAGGTACCGACAATCCCGATTACCGTGCCCTGAACCATGAAAATCGCCATCACTTGCCGCGGCGTGGCGCCAATAGTGCGCAGGATCGCGATGTCCGCGCCCTTGTCGTTCACCACCATGATCAGGGTGGCAATGATGTTGAACGCTGCCACTGCGACAATCATCAGCAGCAACAGACCGATCATGGTCTTTTCCATCTTCATCGCGCTGAACAGGCTGCCTTGGGTGTGGGTCCAGTCATCGGCCCGGAAGTCCGCACCCAAGCCCTTGGCGATATCCACCGCTACCTGTGGTGCGGCATACAGATCCTTGACCGCCAGGCGCACGCTCTGCACCTGATTGGGCTGCCAGTGCTGCATCTGCGCCGCATCGGCCATATGGATCAGGCCCATGGAGCCATCCAGTTCGGCGCCCACCTTGAACACCCCCACCACGTTCAGGCGCTGCATACGCGGGGTGATGCCCCCTGGCGCCGTGCTCACTTCAGGCACGATCAGGGTCAGCTTGTCGCCGACATTCAAGCGGAAACGCCGGGCCGTGATCTCGCCGATCACCACGCCGAATTCGCCGGGTTTCAGGTCTTGCAGGCTGCCCTGGACAATATGCTGGGCAACGATGGACACCTTGCCCTCCTGGGCCGGATCGATACCGCTGATCTGGATCGGTTGCATCGCCCCCTTGTAGGAGAGCATGCCCTCCATCTCGGTAAAGGGCACCGCCGCAGTGACTTCCGGATTCTTCAGCGCCGCAGCGGCCACTGGCTGCCAGTCATCGATGGGCTTGACCCCCACGATGGTGGCGTGAGGCACCATACCGAGGATGCGCGAGCTCATTTCCCGCTGGAAGCCGTTCATCACCGACAGCACCACGATCATCGCCAGCACGCCCAGGGCGAGGCCGATCATCGAGGTCATGGAAATGAACGAGACAAAACGATTGCGCCGCTTGGCGCGGGTGTAGCGCGTGCCGATAAAGATCGATAAGGGTCTGAACATGGGCAAGGCACCCTGGAAAAATTAATGACCCGGTGTCGACGGACAAGCCGCCGACACCGCGTGCGGCCGCATCAGATGGCGATCAGGTGACCTTCTTGCAGGTGCAGTACGCGATCCATCTGCCGGGCCAGGTTCATGTCGTGCGTCACCACCAGGAAGGCGGTACGCATCGAAGTGCTGAGCTCCAGCATCAGGTCCTGAATGCCCTGGGCAGTATGGGAGTCGAGGTTACCGGTGGGTTCGTCGAGCATCACCAGCCCCGGCTGGTTCACCAGGGCCCGAGCGATGGCTACTCGCTGACGCTCACCGCCGGACAGCTCGGCCGGCTTGTGCTCCAGGCGATGACCCAGGCCGACTCGCTCCAGCAGCGCGGTTGCACGCTGACGGGCTTCAGGGATCGGCGTGCGGCCGATCAGCAGCGGCATGCAGACGTTTTCCAGAGCGGTGAACTCTGGCAACAAGTGGTGGAACTGATAAACAAAACCCAGAGCACGATTGCGCAATTGACCCCGGGCCTTTTCACCCAGTGCCGAAAGCTCCTCGCCGGCCAGCCAGACACTGCCTTTGGTCGGTGTATCCAGACCGCCCAGCAGGTTGAGCAAGGTACTTTTGCCAGAACCGGACGTACCCACGATGGCCACTCGCTCCCCCGGATGCAGCTCCAGTTGCAGGCCGGAAAGGACCACCACAGACTCCGGGCCTTCCTCGTAGGACTTGCCCAGGTCACGGCAGCTCAGGATTGCTTTTTCACTCATGCCCAACTCACTCATAACGTAGCGCCTCCGCAGGCTGGGTGCGCGCTGCACGCCAGGCTGGATACAGGGTGGCGAGGAAACTCAGGACCAGCGCCGCACCGCAGACCATCAACACGTCCTCGGCCATCAGTTGCGACGGCAGGTAGTCGATGAAGTACACGTCGGCGTTCAGGAATTTGTGTCCGATCAGGCCTTCGAGGGCGGAGATCGCGGCGCTGACATTCAACGCGGCAAGCATCCCCAGCACAGCGCCGATCAGGGTACCGACCACACCGATCACCGTGCCCTGGACCATGAAGATCGCCATGATGGTGCCCGGCGTGGCGCCCAGGGTGCGCAGAATGGCGATGTCGCCCTTCTTGTCGTTCACCACCATCACCAGGGTCGAGATAATGTTGAACGCAGCCACCGCGACGATCAGCAGCAACAGCAGGCCGATCATGGCTTTTTCCATGCGAATGGCCTGGTACAGGTTGCCGTGGGTACGGGTCCAGTCACGAGCGTAGAAATGATTCTCACCCAGTTGCTGGGCGATTTCCCAAGCAGTGCGTGGAGCCTGGAACAGGTCGTCGAACTTCAACCGCAGGCCCTGGACCTGATCCGGCTTCCAGCGATGCAGGCGACCCAGGTCTTCAAGGTTGGTCAAGCCCAGGTAGCCGTCGATCTCGCCAGCGCCAACGTGAAAGATGCCCACCACGGTAAAACGCTTCATCCGCGGGAACATGCCGGCGGGGGTTACCGTGACCTCCGGGGCAACGAAGGTCAGCTTGTCTCCCAGGCCAACACCCAGCTTGGCGGCCGCCTTGTCGCCGATGACGATACCGAAACTGCCAGGAGCCAGAGCATCCAACTGCCCCTGCTGCATGAAGTGGTCGATGATCGACACCTGCCGCTCTTTGCCAGGATCTATGGCGTTGAGCAGCACTTTCTGCACCTGGCCATTGTTGGTCAGCAGGCCCTGCATCTGGGTGAAGGGCGCCACCGCCAGCACTTTCGGGTTCTGCTTGACCTTGTCGGCCAGGCTTTGCCAGTCGCTGATGGGTTCACCGGATTCGATGGTGGCGTGGGGAACCATGCCCAGCACGCGGGTGCGCATCTCATGATCGAAGCCGTTCATCACCGACAGCACCACGATCATCACGATCACGCCGAGGGCGAGTCCGATCATCGAGGTCAGGGAAATGAATGACACAAAATGATTGCGACGCTTTGCACGGGTGTAACGCGTGCCGATAAAAGCAAACAGAGGTCTGAACATGTCGGGGCTTGTGCAGAGGAAAAGAAGACGTCCTTGTGGCGGGGCCTGGTAAGCAGCTTTACACTCAGACCACTGCCTCTACCATGGGTTCGCCATGTCGACATTAGATGAAGAAGATCGCCGCGAATACTACCGTATCGAGGACACGATCGCACTGGAAATTAGCCCCTTGTCCGCCCACGACGCGGCGAACAAGGAAGTGTTGCAGGATGAGTCTCCGCTGTTCAATTTGCTCAGCGAACTGCACCTGAGTGAATTCGAATCCCAGCACCTGCTGCGCCAGGTCAGCGAGCGCGATCGCACCCTGGCCAGCTACCTCAAGGCCATGAACAAGCGCATCGACCTGCTCAGCCAGGTGGTGGCGCAGACGGTGTTCGGCAAGTTCGGGGAGCCGCAGCCGGTCACCCTTTCCGAAGGCGGCATCGAGTTCAACCACCATCTTAGTTATCCCAGCGGCAGCCAACTGGCAGTGAAACTGCTCTTGATGCCGCAAGCCCTGGGCCTGCTGCTGCGAGCTCGGGTTACCCATTGCGAGCCACACAGCTTCGGCACCTTCGAGATCGGCACCGAATTCGAAGCATTGACCGATGCCCAGCGCCAGCTACTGGCGCGCTATATCCTGCAAAAACAGGCCCAGCAACGCCGCCTGGCCCGGGAACAGAGTGATCCCGCCGCTGGTTGAGCCGCAAGCCTGACCCCTCTTAAGGAACAACATCCGTGAAGGAGCAATTGTGACCCTGATCTATGGCCATCGCGGCGCTAAAGGCGAAGCACCGGAAAACACCCTGACCAGCTTTCAGGAATGTCTCAAGCACGGCGTGCGCCGTTGCGAGCTCGACCTGCACCTGTCCATGGACGGCGAGCTGATGGTGATTCACGACCCGACCCTCAAGCGCACCACCGACCGGCGCGGCAAGGTGGTAGAGCATTCCGCCGCCGAACTGGTGACCTACGATGCGCGCAAAGGCGGCCCGGGCTGGGTCAGCCCCTGTCCCATTCCGCGCTTGGAAGAACTGTTCGAAAAATGCGATTTCGAACACTGGCAGCTGGAGGTCAAGAGCGCCTCGCGCACCCGCGCCGCCACCACCGTGCTGGCAATTCGGGAAATGGCCCAACGCTTCGGCCTGCTGGACAAGGTCACGGTGACCTCAAGTTCTCGGGAAGTGCTGAAAGCCGCAGTCGAGCTGACCCCGGACCTGTCTCGCGGGCTGGTAGCCGAATACGCCTGGCTCGACCCATTGAAGGTCGCCCAGAGCTATGGCTGCGAGATTCTTGCGCTGAACTGGACCCTGTGCACCCCGGAGCGGCTGCAACGAGCGCAGCGTCAGGGCTTGCATGTGTCGGTGTGGACGGTCAACGAGCCTGCGCTGATGCGCAGGCTCGCCGACTTCGGCGTAGATAGCCTGATTACAGACTTTCCCGGTTTGGCCAGCGCCACTCTCGAGAATTACTGAAATCGGTCTCCCCGGCCGGCTCAGGCCACCGGCCGGAGCCGCTCAAAAAAGCCGGTTGAGGCCGTCGTACGCCGCTACCCGATAGGCTTCGGCCATGGTCGGGTAGTTGAAGGTGGTGTTGACGAAGTACTTCAGGGTATTGAGCTCGCCCGGCTGGCTCATGATCGCCTGACCGATATGCACGATCTCCGAAGCCTGGTAGCCGAAGCAGTGCACGCCAAGGACTTCCAGGGTTTCGCGGTGGAACAGGATCTTCAGCATGCCTTGCGGCTCGCCGGCGATCTGCGCCCGGGCCATGCCCTTGAAGAACGCCTTCCCAACTTCGTATGGCACCTTGGCTTGGGTCAGCTCCTGCTCGTTCTTGCCGATGGAGCTGATCTCGGGAATGGTGTAGATCCCGGTCGGTACGTCGTTGACGAAGCGCCAGCTACCGTTGTCGACAATGCTGCCGGCAGCGGAGCGGCCCTGGTCATGGGCGGCACTGGCCAGGCTCGGCCAGCCGATCACGTCACCGGCGCCATAGATGTTTGGCACGCAGGTGCGATAGTTCTCGTCAACTTCGATCTGGCCGCGGCTGTTGACCTTGACGCCGATGTTCTCCATGCCCAGCTTGTCGGTGTTGCCGGTACGGCCGTTGCACCAGAGCAAGGCATCGGCCTTGATCTTCTTGCCCGACTTCAGATGCAGGATCACTCCGTTGTCGACACCCTCAACGCGGTCGTATTCCTCGTTGTGGCGCACGGTGATGTTGTTGTTGCTGAAGTGGTAGCTCAGGGCCTGGGAAATCTCCGAGTCCAGGAAACTCAGCAACTGGCCACGGTTGTCCACCAGCTCAACCAGCACGCCAAGACCACTGAAGATCGAGGCGTATTCGCAGCCGATGACCCCGGCGCCATAAACGATAAGTTTGCGCGGGGTGTGGCCGAGGCTGAGGATGGTGTCGCTATCGTAGATACGCGGGTGGCTGAAATCGATGTCCGCCGGGCGATACGGGCGCGAGCCGGTGGCGATGATGATGTGCTTGGCTACCAGCTTTTCCACCACGCCATTGGCACAGACCACTTCCACGGTCTGCTCGTCGGCAAAGCTGCCAGTACCGAAGAACACATCGACCCGGTTGCGGGCGTAGTAACCGGTGCGCGAAGCCACTTGTTTGGAGATGACCTTCTCGGCGCTCTTGAGCACGTCCGGGAAAGAGAACCAGCGCGGCTCGCCAATAGCCCGGAACATCGGGTTGGTGTTGAACTGCATGATCTGCCGGACCGAGTGACGCAGGGCCTTGGACGGAATGGTACCCAAGTGGGTGCAGTTACCGCCGACCTGGCGACGGCTATCGACCATCGCCACTTTGCGTCCTGCTTTCGCGGCGTTCATTGCCGCACCTTCTCCAGCGGGGCCTGAGCCCAGCACCACTACGTCGTAGTTGTAGACAGCCATGCGTACTCCTCAGAACAGGCCGAGATGCCCTTCTGGCATCTCCGGCTAAATCATGCCGCGGCCAGCGACATGAAGGATCAATTTGGCTCGGTTACGAACCCGGGCACAGTCTATAGAAGCGTCAACGCCGCGCACATTAACCCTTGGTCGCGTCGTAGGCTACTTTTGCCTGCACTACAGGGCCCACAAGCGTGCGCAGGGTTATTGTTTTTGCCCGCCCAGAAACGCATCGAAGGCCGGGTTGCTGCGTGTGACGAAACCTTTATCGGCACGCATCACAAAAAATGCGCCAATGCGGTGTTTTTCCGCGTAGTCCCAGCCCGCTTCGGGCCCAAGAATCAGTAACAGCGTCGACAGGCCATCGGCCATGAGTGCCGAAGGATGAATCACTGTCACTGAGGCCAGCTTGTGAGTGATGGGCTTGCCGACCCGGGCATCGAACGTATGGGAAAAACGCTGACCGTCCTGCTCGAAATAATTACGGTAGTCGCCGGACGTGGATACGCCATAACCGTCCAGGGCGATCACCCGCTGGGCCACCTGCTGGTCGTCCCTCGGCTCCTCCAGGGCGATGCGCCAGGGCGAGCCGTCCACCTTGTGGCCCACCGCCTTGAGCTCGCCGGTGGCCTCAACCAGAAAGTTGTCGACGCCCAATTCCGTGAGCCGGGCAGCCATTCGATCCACAGCGTAACCAGCGGCAATGCTGTTGAAATCCACCTCCACGGCCGCGTCCTTGCACAGCTGCGCACCCTCGATACGCAAGTTTCCATGCCCAACCCGCTGCTGTACCTGCGCCAACGCCGGGGCACTGGGGACCTTTTCCTCACGCCCCTGGGGGCCAAAGCCCCAGAGATTCAGCAAGGGCTCCACTGTCAGGTCGAAGGCCCCGTCACTGTCACGAGACAACTGTTCGCCGACACGCACCAATTGCAGCACCGGCTCTGGCATCGACTGGCAGCTGTTGGCCGGCAGCTCATTGAAACGCTCGATATCCGAGTCACTGCGATAGGTGGACATCTGCCGGTCGACCTCAGCGAGGATCCCGTCGATTTCGCGCTTGACCAAAGACACTGCCGGGCCATTGGAATGACGCACGTACTGTACGGAGTAGGTGCTACCCATGGTCGGACCAGAGATGCTTTCCAGGCGATCGCCACCGCATCCCTGCAAAAGCACTGCCGCCCCCCACAATGCGCCCCCTAGATACCGACACTTACCCAACAAGGCTATCCCTCCTGATCAACCGCCCCGGAGGGTCGATTCGCCACACAAGACGCCATTATGCGACAGACGGAACCTGCTCGCGCGCCTCCCCTCACCCCTCGTTTACTGCATAAGCCTTGACCTAGAGCCATCAAACCCATCCAAGAGTTTTTGTTGCCTGAAGGCCCTCATACACATATGGTTACAAAACTGTTCAGCGTGCAGCCTCGAGCCCCGACTTTGCAGTAAGGGACGCATAACGACCAGGGATTGCTAACAAGACAGCCAAAGTGAGTGAAAAAATGTCCACGACCACGGGCAAAGGCAAGGCGATCTTTCGCGTTGTCAGCGGCAACTTTCTCGAGATGTTCGACTTCATGGTCTATGGCTTCTACGCCACGGCAATCGCCAAGACCTTCTTTCCTGCCGACAGCGCCTTCGCCTCACTGATGCTGTCTCTGGCCACTTTTGGCGCCGGCTTCCTGATGCGCCCCCTGGGGGCGATCTTCCTCGGTGCCTACATCGACCGTCACGGCCGCCGCCAGGGCCTGATCATCACCCTGGCACTAATGGCCGCGGGCACCGTGCTGATTGCCTGTGTGCCGGGCTACGCCACCCTCGGCGTCGCCGCCCCGCTGCTGGTGCTACTGGGTCGCTTGCTGCAGGGCTTCTCCGCGGGCGTGGAGCTGGGCGGCGTGTCGGTGTACCTGGCCGAGATCTCGACGCCGGGCCGCAAGGGCTTCTTCGTCAGCTGGCAATCGGCAAGCCAACAGGCGGCCGTGGTGTTTGCCGGCTTGCTGGGGGTGGGTCTGAACCACTGGCTGAGCCCCGAACAAATGGGTGAATGGGGCTGGCGCGTGCCGTTCCTGGTGGGCTGCATGATTGTTCCAGCGATCTTCATGATCCGCCGCTCTCTCGAGGAAACACCCGAGTTCCAGGCCCGCAAACATCGCCCTACCTTGCAGGAAATCATCCGCTCCATCGGCCAGAACTTCGGCATCGTCATCGCCGGCATGGCCCTGGTGGTAATGACCACCGTGTCCTTCTACCTGATCACCGCCTACACCCCGACCTTCGGCAAGGCCGAGCTGCACCTGTCGGACTTCGACGCCCTGCTGGTGACCGTGTGCATCGGCCTGTCGAACTTCTTCTGGCTGCCGGTCATGGGCTCGCTGTCGGACAAGATCGGCCGCAAGCCACTGCTACTGGGCGCGACCATTCTGGCCATCTTCACCGCTTACCCAGCGCTGTCCTGGCTGGTAGCCAACCCCAGCTTCAGTCACCTGCTGATCGTCGAGCTGTGGCTGTCCTTCCTTTATGGCTCGTATAACGGCGCGATGGTGGTGGCGCTGACTGAAATCATGCCAGTGGAAGTGCGCACCACCGGCTTCTCCCTGGCCTACAGCCTGGCCACTGCGACCTTCGGCGGCTTTACTCCAGCGGCCTGCACCTACCTGATCCATGTACTGGGTAACCAGGCAGCACCGGGCATCTGGCTCAGTGGCGCGGCGGTGCTGGGGCTGATCGCTACCCTGGTACTGTTCCGTGGCAACCGCCACGAACTGCGTACCGCGCAAGCGGCTGGCGGCGCCTGATACACAGCTTCGCCGGCAAGCCGGCTCCTAAGGGATTGTGCCGGCGTGGCTTGTCGGCGAAACCTGCGGGAACGACGTTGTTGCAAGAATCGACTTGCCGGCGATAGCCGCAAACAAAAACGCCCCGACGAGTCGGGGCGTTTTCATTTCAGCTGTCGCTTAGCGTGGGAACGCTGGCGGGTTGACCCCAGCCATGTCTTCCATCACGCGTACTACCTGGCAGCTGTAACCGAACTCGTTGTCGTACCAGACATACAGAACAACGCGGTTGTCCTGAACGATGGTCGCTTCAGCGTCGACCACACCGGCGTGACGCGAACCCACGAAGTCGGTGGACACCACTTCCTGCGAGTTGACGAAGTCGATTTGCTTGTGCAGATCAGAATGCAGCGCCATGTAGCGCAAGTACTCGTTCATCTCTTCACGGGTGGCGGCTTTCTCAAGGTTCAGATTGAGAATAGCCATCGACACGTTTGGCGTCGGAACGCGGATCGCGTTACCGGTCAGCTTGCCGGCCAGCTCAGGCAGGGCCTTGGCAGCAGCGGTAGCAGCACCGGTCTCGGTGATGACCATGTTCAGCGCAGCGGAACGACCACGGCGATCGCCTTTGTGGAAGTTGTCGATCAGGTTCTGGTCGTTGGTGTACGAGTGAACGGTTTCGACGTGACCATTGATGATGCCGAACTTGTCATTCACAGCCTTCAGCACCGGCACGATGGCGTTGGTGGTGCAGGAAGCGGCGGACACGATCTTGTCGTCAGCGGTAATCTCGGCATGGTTGATACCGTGCACGATGTTCTTCAGCTTGCCTTTGCCAGGCGCGGTCAGAACAACGCGGTCGATACCCGGGCAGGCCAAGTGCTGACCCAGACCATCGGCGTCACGCCATACACCGGTGTTGTCCACCAGCAGCGCGTCTTTGATGCCGTACTGGGTGTAATCCACCTCGGTCGGGTTCTTCGCGTAGATCACCTGGATCAGGTTGCCGTTGGCGGTGATGGTGTTGTTTTCTTCGTCGATGGTGATGGTGCCGTTGAACGAACCGTGCACCGAATCGCGACGCAGCAGGCTGGCGCGCTTGGTCAGGTCGTTTTCGGCGCCTTTGCGCACGACGATGGCACGCAGACGCAGGCCGTCGCCACCACCGGTTTTCTCGATCAGGATGCGCGCCAGCAGACGGCCGATACGACCGAAACCGTACAGCACCACGTCAGTGCCTTTGCGAGCCGAAGCATTTTGCTGGCCAACCACATCAGCCATTTCTTCGCGAACGAACTGCTCGGCGCTGCGGCCATTGCCTTCGTTACGGAATTTGAACGCCAACTTGCCCAGGTCTACCGAAGCCGCGCCGAGCTTGAGCTCGCTCATGGCTTTAAGCAGAGGGAATGTTTCGTGGACGGAGAGTTCGCTATCGTCGGAGGAACGGTGGCGAGCAAAGCGGTGGGCTTTGAGAATCGCGATGACAGACTGGTTGATCAGGCTGCGGCCATAGATCGAGCTCACCACATTGTTATTGCGGTAAAGCTGACCGATAAGCGGAATCATCGCTTCTGCGAGTGCTTCACGGTCGATCCATTCACCAAGACACTGGTCGGGCTTCTGAGTCACGGGAACCTTCCACATGTAGGGGCAGAAAAAAGGGGCTACATTATGACGCCGAGTCCCTCTCGTAGCAATGCGCGCCTGTCGTGCAGAAGGTAACAAAAAGCCCTTGCAAAAAAATATCACTGCGCTACAGCCCAGTAAAACCGGGGCTTCCAGCACCGTCAATTTTTTGAACATGCCGGCAACCTGTCTGTAACCCTCCGTAACACCAGCCCGATCCGGCACTACATTTCGCTGTAAAAAGCGCATTTTGTTGTCATAGCCACTACATTTCCCCTAACCGGCGTAATAGACGCATCAGCCACTGACAGTGGCCGCCCGGGACCGTTACAATTACCGACTTTGTCGCAACGCTTGGAGCTTGACCGTCCGTGCCCGTCCTGCGTCTACCGCTACTCCCTGCCGCCGCCGGTAAACAGCATTGGGGCAATCTGCCCGGTGCCGCCCTGAGCCTGGCCATCGCCGAAGCCGCCAGCGCTGCCAAGCGCTTTACCCTCCTGCTGACTGCCGACAGCCAAAGCGCTGACCGGCTGGAACAGGAGCTGAGCTTCTTCGCCCCGGATCTGCCGGTGCTGCATTTCCCCGATTGGGAAACCCTGCCCTACGATCTGTTCTCGCCCCATCAGGACATCATTTCCCAGCGCATCGCCAGCCTGTATCGACTCCCGGAACTGGAGCACGGTGTGCTGGTGGTGCCGATCACCACCGCCCTGCACCGCCTGGCGCCGACCCAGTTCCTGCTGGGCAGCAGCCTGGTGCTGGACGTTGGCCAGAAGCTCGATGTGGAACAGATGCGCACCCGCCTGGAAGCCAGCGGCTACCGCTACGTCGACACTGTCTATGAACACGGCGAATTCACCGTGCGCGGCGCCCTGATCGACCTGTTCCCCATGGGCAGCAAGTTGCCTTACCGCATCGACCTGTTCGACGACGAAATCGAGACCTTGCGTACCTTCGATCCGGAGAACCAGCGCTCCATCGACAAGGTCGACTCGGTGCGCCTGTTGCCGGCCAAGGAATTCCCTCTACAGAAAGAAGCGGTGACCCGTTTCAAGGCGCGCTTTCGCGAACGCTTCGATGTGGACTTCCGCCGCTGCCCGATCTTCCAGGACCTGAGCAGCGGGATTACCCCGGCCGGTATCGAGTACTACCTGCCACTGTTCTTCGAAGACACCTCGACCCTGTTCGACTACCTGCCCCAGGACACCCAGGTGTTCTCCCTGCCGGGCATCGAGCAGGCCGCCGAAAACTTCTGGAACGATGTGCGCAACCGCTACGAAGAGCGCCGCGTCGATCCATCGCGCCCCCTCCTGCCTCCAGCAGAACTGTTCCTGCCGGTGGAAGACTGCTTCGCCCGCCTGAAAAACTGGCCGCGCGTGGTGGCCAGCCAACAGGATATCGAGACCGGCGTCGGCCGCGAACGTTTCCCAGCCCACGAATTGCCCAACCTGGCCATCGAGGCCAAGGCCAACCAACCGTTGGCGGCGCTCTCGGGCTTTCTTGACGAATTCCCCGGCCGAGTGCTGTTCACCGCCGAATCCGCCGGCCGCCGGGAAGTGCTGCTGGAGTTGCTGGAACGCCTCAAGCTGCGGCCGAAGACCGTCGACAGCTGGCCGGATTTCGTCGCCAGCAAGGAGCGCCTTGCGATCACCATCGCTCCACTGGACGAAGGTTTGGTGCTGGACGATCCGGCCCTGGCCCTGGTGGCGGAAAGCCCGTTGTTCGGTCAGCGAGTGATGCAGCGCCGGCGCCGGGAAAAACGCGCCGATGCCAACAACGACGCGGTGATCAAGAACCTCACCGAGCTGCGTGAAGGCGCGCCGGTCGTGCACATCGATCATGGTGTCGGCCGCTACCTGGGGCTGGCCACACTGGAAATCGACAATCAGGTCGCCGAATTCCTCACTCTGGAATACGCCGAGGGCGCCAAGCTCTATGTGCCCGTGGCCAACCTGCACCTGATCGCCCGCTACACCGGCAGCGACGATGCACTCGCCCCACTGCACCGCCTGGGATCGGAAGCCTGGCAGAAAGCCAAGCGCAAAGCCGCCGAACAGGTGCGGGACGTGGCGGCCGAGCTGCTGGACATCTACGCCCGCCGCGCCGCCCGGGAAGGCTATGCCTTTGCCGACCCTAAGGCCGACTACGCCACCTTCAGCGCCGGCTTCCCCTTCGAGGAAACCCCGGACCAGCAAAGCACCATCGAGGCCGTGCGCGAAGACATGCTCTCGGGCAAACCGATGGACCGACTGGTCTGTGGCGACGTGGGCTTCGGCAAGACCGAAGTGGCCATGCGCGCCGCTTTCATTGCAGTCCACGGCGGCAAGCAAGTGGCAATCCTGGTACCTACCACCCTGCTCGCCCAACAGCACTACAACAGCTTCCGCGACCGTTTCGCCGACTGGCCGGTGACCGTGGAAGTGATGAGCCGCTTCAAATCGACCAAGGAAGTGAATGCCGCAGTGGCGGACCTGGCCGAAGGCAAGATCGACATCGTCATCGGCACCCACAAGCTGCTGCAGGACGATGTGAAGATCAAGAACCTGGGGCTGGTGATCATCGACGAAGAACACCGTTTCGGGGTGCGCCAGAAGGAACAGCTCAAGGCCCTGCGCAGCGAAGTCGACATCCTCACCCTGACCGCTACGCCGATCCCTCGGACCCTGAACATGGCGGTCTCGGGCATGCGAGACCTGTCGATCATCGCCACGCCACCGGCGCGACGCCTGTCGGTGCGCACCTTTGTCATGGAGCAGAACAAGAGCACGGTCAAAGAGGCCCTGTTGCGAGAACTGCTGCGTGGCGGCCAGGTGTACTACCTGCACAACGACGTGAAAACCATCGAGAAATGCGCCGCCGACCTGGCGGAACTGGTGCCCGAAGCACGGATCGGCATCGGCCATGGGCAGATGCGCGAACGCGAACTCGAACAGGTGATGAGCGACTTCTACCACAAGCGCTTCAACGTGCTGATCGCCTCGACCATCATCGAGACCGGGATCGACGTGCCGAGCGCCAACACCATCATCATCGAGCGCGCCGACAAGTTCGGCCTGGCCCAACTGCACCAGTTGCGTGGCCGGGTCGGCCGTAGTCACCACCAGGCCTACGCCTACCTGCTGACACCACCGCGCCAGCAAATCACCCCGGACGCCGAAAAGCGCCTGGAAGCTATCGCCAACACCCAGGACCTGGGGGCCGGTTTCGTGCTGGCCACCAACGACCTGGAAATTCGTGGCGCCGGCGAACTGCTGGGCGACGGCCAGAGCGGGCAGATCCAGGCTGTGGGCTTCACCCTTTATATGGAGATGCTCGAGCGCGCGGTGAAAGCCATCCGCAAGGGCGAGCAGCCGAACCTCGACCAGCCTCTGGGGGGCGGCCCGGAAATCAACCTGCGCCTGCCGGCACTGATTCCCGAGGACTACCTGCCGGATGTCCACGCCCGCCTGATCCTCTACAAGCGCATCGCCTCGGCGACCGACGAGGACGGCCTGAAGGATCTGCAAGTGGAGATGATCGACCGCTTCGGCCTGCTGCCCGAGCCCACCAAGAACCTGATCCGCCTGACCCTGCTGAAACTCCAGGCCGAAACCCTGGGAATCAAGAAGGTCGACGGCGGCCCTCAAGGCGGGCGCATCGAGTTTGCCGCGGATACTCCAGTGGACCCATTGGCGCTGATCAAACTGATCCAGGGCCAACCCAAACGCTACAAATTCGAAGGCGCAACCCTGTTCAAGTTCATGGTGCCAATGGAACGCCCGGAAGAGCGCTTTAATACACTGGAGGCGCTGTTTGAACGCCTCACCCCGAAAACTGCTTGAAGGACGCCCCATGCGCCTGTTCCGCTCCCTGACCCTGCTCCTGACTCTGGTCGCGCCGATGGCGTTTGCCGACGACCTGTATCAGGTGGAAATGATCCTTGTCCGGCAGAACGCCGAGCCGCAGATCCTCAGCCGTGCCGCCCCGGAAGACTGGGCCACCGGCGCTCAACATCTGAGCCCGGACAGCCAGCGCACCCCATCCCTGGGCGGGATCGTCGAGAAGCTCAATGCCAGCGGCAACTACAGCGTGCTGCTGCACAAGGCCTGGCAGCAGACCCTGGGGGAAACCCCGGTCAAGGTGGCCCTCAGCGACGGGCCGGAACAATTCGGCCAGTTCCCCATCGAAGGCACCCTGAACCTCAAGCTCGGGCGCTTCACTGATGTGGACGCGGATTTCTGGATCAACCAGATCGACAGCAATGGCCTGGTGACCCGTAGCGAGCGCCTGAAGCAGCAAAGTCACACCAAGAACGGTCAGCTCAACTACCTGGATAACGGCCATCTGGCGCTGCTGATCAAGATCACCTCGCTCACCGCACCGGCACCTCGCCCTGCTCCAACTGAAATACCGGACTGATCGAAGTCCCTATGACCCCGCCCCTGACCAAACCCCTGGCCCCATCCTGGGTCAATCGCTTCAAGGAACAAACCTTGGAGCGCGGCCGGCGCTACACCCTGGAAAGACGTGTACGCATCGTTACCGCTGGAGACAGCGCTATCATCGCCAGTTGCGAAGGCTCCGGAGGCAATGTCTATCGGCAGAACATCAGCCTGCGGGAATCGAGCAAGGGCAACCTGCTGCTGATCGACGCCCATTGCACCTGCCCGGTCCGCAGCAACTGCAAACACATCGCCGCCGTGCTGCTGCAAGTGGAAGAAACCCTGGCCTTCCCCGCCGCAGCCAAGGATGCCGAACTGCTGGAAAAGCTCTCCGCCGTCCTCGACAGCCGCCGCCCCGCCGCCCTGCCACAGCACTTGCTGGATGATGTTCAACCCGTACCGCGCCTGTGGCTGGCAAGCATCGAATTCAGCGCCTTCGAACCACGCAACGGCAAGATGCAACGCTATATCCAGCACCGTGCCGCACTGTCATTCAACTACATGGGCGAGTACGTCAGCGGCCAGAAGAATGCCGATGTGATCATCCGCCAGGAACATCAGACCCTGCGCATAAAGCGCCACCCTGAGCTGGAACAAGGCTGGCGCGAACAGCTGCGAAACCTGGGTTTCAAGATCGCCACTCGGCAGAGCAAGGCATTACCGGAAAGCGCCGGCGAGTTGTTCGAGATGGTCAACGACAGCGCCTGGCTGACCTTCACCCTCAATGAGCTGCCCAAGCTGCGCAACCGGAACTGGGAGCTGCAGATCGACGAAGGCTTCGGCTTCGACCTGACCGCCGTGGACGACTGGTACGCCAGTGTCGACGAAGCCCCTGGGCGCGACTGGTTCGACCTGGAGCTGGGGATCATCGTCAATGGCGAGCGTCTGAGCCTGCTGCCGATCCTGCTCAACCTGATGCGCTCCCACACCGAGATCCTCAACCCGGAGCGCCTGGCCAGGCGCCGTGACGACGAGTTGATCCTGGTGAACATTCCCAACCGACCCAACTCCTTGCACGGCCCGCTGCAAGTGGCACTGCCCTACGGCCGCCTGAAACCGGTGCTGGCAACCCTGGGGGAGTTCTATCTGCAGGAGCCCGGAGAAACCACCCTGCGCCTGAGCAGCGCCGATGCCACACGCCTGAACCCACTGCAGGACCTGCCGCTGCTCTGGGAAGGCGGTGAACATATCCGCACATTTGCCCAGCGCCTGCGCGACATCAAGGACTACTCGGCGCCGGTACCGGAGGGGTTGAATGCCACCCTGCGCCCCTATCAGCAGGAAGGCTTGAGCTGGATGCAGTCCCTGCGCCAACTGGAAGTGGGCGGCATCCTCGCCGATGACATGGGCCTGGGCAAAACCCTGCAGACCCTGGCGCATATCCTCAGTGAGAAAAACGCCGGCCGCCTGGACCGCCCTTGCATGGTGGTCATGCCCACCAGCCTGATTCCCAATTGGCTGGACGAAGCGGCGCACTTCACTCCCCAGCTCAAGGTGCTGGCACTGCATGGTGCCGGGCGCAAAAAACACTTCAAGCAGTTGGCCGAATACGACCTGTTGCTGACCACCTACGCATTGCTGCCCAAGGACGTCGAGCTGCTGGCAGCCCAGCCCTTGCACATGCTGATTCTGGATGAGGCTCAATACATCAAGAATCCGTCGAGCAAGGCTGCCCAGGCCGCGCGGGAGCTTAATGCCCGACAGCGTCTGTGCCTCTCCGGCACGCCCCTGGAAAACCATCTGGGTGAACTCTGGTCGCTATTCCACTTCCTGTTGCCGGGCTGGCTCGGCGACGCCAAGAGCTTCAACCGCGACTACCGAGTGCCCATCGAAAAGCACGCCAGCGAAGTGCGCCTGCAGCACCTCAACGGCCGGATCAAACCCTTCCTGCTACGCCGTACCAAAGAGCAGGTGGCCACCGAGTTGCCGCCCAAGACCGAGATCATCCATTGGGTCGAGCTCAACGAGGCGCAACGTGATGTCTACGAAACCATGCGCCTGGCCATGGACAAGAAAGTCCGCGACGAGATCACTCGCAAAGGCGTGGCGCGCAGCCAGATCATTATCCTCGAAGCCCTGCTCAAGCTGCGCCAGGTGTGCTGCGACCTGCGCCTGGTCAACGACTCGCCCCCGGCACGGGGCAGCTCGTCGGGCAAACTCGACAGCCTGATGGAGATGCTTGAGGAGCTGTTCGAAGAAGGCCGGCGCATTCTGCTATTTTCGCAGTTCACCTCGATGCTGAGCCTGATCGAAGCCGAGCTCAAACGACGCAAAATCGCCTACGCCCTGCTCACCGGCCAGACCCGGGACCGGCGCACGCCAGTGCGGGATTTCCAGAGCGGCAAGCTGCAGATCTTTTTGATCAGCCTCAAAGCCGGCGGCGTAGGTCTCAACCTCACCGAGGCCGACACCGTGATCCACTACGATCCATGGTGGAACCCGGCGACCGAGAGCCAGGCCACCGACCGTGCCTACCGCATCGGCCAGGAAAAACCGGTGTTCGTCTACAAGCTGATTGCCCGGGGCACCGTGGAGGAGAAGATCCAGCTCCTGCAACAAGAGAAGTCGGACCTGGCGGCAGGCGTGCTGGACGGGCGCAAGGCCGGCGACTGGAAGCTGCAGAGCGAAGACATCGAAGCCCTGTTCGCCCCGCTGCCGGACAAGAAAGCCGGCCGCTGACCCAATGTGGGCACCCGGGAGTTGCTCCTGGCGCCCATTTAGTCAGGCGTCCTCAGTCAATCAACTGGGCAGCCCTCAACGCCTCCAGGGCCTTGAGCCAGCGAGGGTCCTGCTTGTACTCGACATTGGCAAACGCCTGGCCACGCATCCGTGCAATGCGCGGCGACGGCTGCACTTTAAGGCGTTGAGCCGCGCTCAATGCCAACTCGGCCGCAGCACGGTCATTACACACCAGGCCCATGTCACAACCGGCGCCAAGAGCAGCTTCGATCCGGCTCGCGGCATCCCCCACCACATGAGCGCCGGCCATGGACAAGTCATCACTGAAGATCACCCCGTCAAATTGCAGTTCGCCGCGCAGGATGTCCTGCAACCAGCGCCGAGAGAAACCGGCCGGCTGGGGGTCGACTTGCAGGTAGATCACATGAGCCGGCATCACTGCCGCCAGCTGCTTGCTCAGACGAGCGAACGGCAGCAGGTCCTTGGCGCGAATCTCATCCAGGCTGCGCTCGTCGTTGGGGATCGCTACATGGGAATCGGCCTCGGCCCAGCCATGTCCGGGGAAATGCTTGCCCGTGGCCGCCATCCCGGCGCTGTTCATACCGCGGATAAAGGCCCCGGCCAACAGCGCCGCGCGCTCCGGATTCCCCTCGAAAGCCCGACTGCCCACCACCGCACTACGCTGATGATCAAGGTCCAGGACCGGAGCGAAGCTCAGATCCAGCCCCACCGCCAGCACTTCAGTGGCCATGATCCAGCCACACTGTTCAGCCAGGTACTCGGCATTCGGGTTGTCCGCGAGTGCGCGCATGGCCGGCAGACGAACAAAGCCCTGGCGTAGCCGCTGCACCCGGCCGCCTTCCTGATCCACCGCCAACAGCAGGTCTGGACGGATGGCGCGGATCGCCGCACTGAGCTCGCGCACCTGGCGCGGATGCTCGATATTGCGAGCAAAGATGATCAATCCACCCACTTCCGGCTGACGCAGGAGTTGGCGATCTTCAGCCGTCAGCCAGGTACCGGCGACGTCCACCATCAAGGAGCCTTGCAGGCCAACGGTCATAAAATTTCCTTAAACACAAATGCGCGCGCCATCAACGATGGCTTCCTGGAGACGCAGGCAGGGCCGCATCCGCGATGGGCACGACCGAACCGATCGACATCGACGAGAGGAAAGCACAGGGGGTAAAAACGAGAATCGGCATGGGCGGCTAGCTTAGCGGATGTAAGCTGTCGCGCCCACCCGTGAGGTCAAGCCTTGGCGACTGCCGGGGCCGACTTGCTACGCGGCTTGAGCTGAGCGCTAGCCATGGCTTCGTCCGTGACCCCGGTTTCGGCACGCATGCCGGCAGCGAGGAACGGCACCATCAGCCGCATCACCTGCTCGATGGAGGTATTGACCCCGAAATCAGTCTCGGCGATGGCGCGCAGCGCCTTGATCCCGGACATGCTGAAGGCCGCAGCACCCAGCATGAAGTGCACACGCCAGAACAATTCGATGGGAGGAATACGCGGCGCTGCTTCGTTAACCAGCAACATATAGCGGCGGAATACTTTGCCGTACATGTCTTCCAGATAACGCCGCAAATGGCCCTGGCTCTGACTAAAGGCCAGTCCCAGCAGACGCATGAAAATCGACAGGTCGTTGCCGCTACGAGGCTGCACCACCAGCGCCTGCTCGACGAGGATTTCCAACAGTTCCTCAAGACTCGGCTTGCTGTCCGGTTTTGACTGACGCCGCTCCAGCTCGCGATCAAGACTGATGCAGAAAGGCCCAAGAAAGCGCGAGAACACTGCCTGGATCAACGCCTTCTTGGAACCGAAATGATAGTTGACTGCCGCCAGGTTGACCCCGGCCTTGCTGGTGATCAGCCGCAACGAGGTTTCGGCAAAACCTTTTTCCGCGAACAACTGCTCGGCAGCATCGAGAATGCGTTCAACGGTTTCCGACTGGGCCATGGCTACTCCGCCTGACAAACACTTGTTTGAAACATACGTTTCAGGCTCTGCAATGTCAAGCCTGCCAGCCTCTGCAGAGACCGTTCGGCGCGCTATTTAATCATACCTGCCGACCTCTGTAGCCAGGCATCGGCGACGGATTCCACCATCAGGATGACGACCGCCCGGCCGACCCGGGAAAAAGGAGGATTGCCAAGTGACGTTCACTGTATATAATCCCAGTCACTGTATAAAAAGACAGAGCGATCGACATGCTAAAACTGACGCCACGCCAAGCTGAGATTCTGGCTTTTATCAAACGCTGCCTTGAAGACAACGGGTATCCCCCCACACGCGCCGAGATTGCCCAGGAGCTGGGCTTCAAGTCGCCCAACGCCGCCGAAGAACACCTCAAAGCCCTGGCCCGCAAAGGCGCCATCGAGATGACTCCGGGAGCCTCTCGCGGCATCCGTATCCCCGGCTTCGAAGCCAAAACCGACGACTCGCTGCCCATCATTGGTCGTGTTGCCGCCGGCGCCCCCATTCTGGCCCAGCAGCACATCGAAGAGTCCTGCAACATCAATCCGACCTTCTTTCACCCTCGCGCCGACTACCTGCTTCGGGTCCAAGGCATGAGCATGAAGGACATCGGCATCTTCGACGGCGACCTGCTCGCGGTGCACACCACCCGCGAAGCCCGCAATGGCCAGGTTGTAGTCGCACGGATCGGCGACGAGGTAACGGTCAAACGCTTCAAACGCGAAGGCAGCAAAGTCTGGCTGATCGCCGAGAATCCGGAATTTGCCCCCATCGAAGTCAACCTGAAAGATCAGGACCTGGTGATCGAAGGCTTGAGTGTCGGCGTCATTCGCCGCTAAAGGAGGCTCCATGCAGTTCCCCCAGACACCACAGCAAGCACAACTGCCACTGTTCGAAGCGTTCCTGGCCCAGCCACTGGCGCCTGTACTCAAGGAAGCAGTCGAATCGCCCTGGAACAAAGATCCAGAAGCCTTCAGTGAACTGTCGTTACGCGGCGCCACCGGGAACTGCCTGAACCTTCTGGCCCCCATTCTCAGGGAGCTGAGCCAGGATCAGGACGCTCGCTGGCTGACCCTGATCGCCCCTCCATCCAGCCTGACCCAGAGCTGGTTGCGAGAGGCTGGACTGAATCGCGAGCGCATCCTGCTGCTGCATCCACGGGGCAATCAAAGCCCGCAGCAGCTGGCCTGTGAAGCCTTACGACTGGGCCGCAGCCATACCGTGGTCAGTTGGCTGAACCCGCTAAGCGGCAGCGCCCGGCAACAACTGATCAGCGCCGCACGCACGGGTGATGCGCAAAGCCTGAATATTCGCCTGGGATAAACACCGGGAAGTCGCTGTAAATGCGCTTGAATGACGCGAGGCTTCTCCAGGATTGAGAAGCCGAAATAAATATGACGAATAACCGGAAGAAAACCGATAAACGGGCTTAGTGGAGAACCCGTGGACCGTCTTCTTTATCGATTTCACCTTCAACCAGGCGTCCGGCCATCTGCACGCCGACGCTCAACATGGCCTTGGCCACTTCCACATGCTGACCTTGCAAAAAGGCTTTGGCATCCTCGGAGAAATCCAAAGTAACCAGAGAACCCTCGTCCTCAGCTCTGCGCAGCTCGATACGGCCGTCTGGCAATTCGACAATTTCTAGAAAGGACGTTGGCATAAAGGTCTGGTCTCCACGAAAGGCGGGGATTATATCAGTCATAACCCCAGCCTCGCTCAGGATCTTGCATGGCAGCGGCTACTGCTCGACGCTCCCCTTCCCTTCTCCACCCGATGAACGCTAACCCGAACCTGCCACAGAGGCGCAGCAGAGCCCCTCAGAAATTCGGCTTGTATTCAAAACCCGCCGACGCCTGGCTGTCGGAAAACGGCGTGACCCGTGACTTTCTCAGGGTCAACCGATTGACCAGCGAGCCGGGAAACAACTGAATGCTGTTATTGAAATGCTCCACATTCAGATTGAACAGTGTAATGGCGCCGCTGACATTGCTTTCCTGCTCGGCAACTTCACGCATCAAGTTGTTCATCAGCCCAGCGGACTTGAGCTCAGGATAGGCTTCAAACGCCAGATTCAACCCTCCCAGCAACGCCTTGGTACCCTGATCCACCGACTTCAGCGCATCGCCATCCGCCACAGACGGCAAGCTGGCGATAGCGCCACGGAGCCCGACTATTTTCTCCAGCAACTGGCTCTCATAAGCCTGAAAACCGGCCACTTGCGGCTCAAGCACATCCAGCACCTTGATCTTCTGCCTCTGGTAGGTCAGCACATCCGACCAGGCCCGCTGCACACGGTTATATGCACCGACGATCTTGTTGTAATGCACATAGGCAAGAACACCCAAGACAATCGCAATGACTAGCAACAACTCCATAACCTACTGCTCCATATCATCAGTGACTGTCAGCGGAAGCTCGAAATTGTTGTCCTGCAACTCCGCCAACTCGTGCACAAGGGCCAGAACCGGAAACAGGTTCGGCAATTTCAGCCCCTTCTCGATCTTTGCGTAGAAGCCCGGCAGATCCTCTAGGGTTCCCGGGTCCTGATAGGCCATGACTTCGGCATCATCGAAGCTCAGGCACAAGTGGCCCTGGCTGGAAAACTCCAGATTCACGTTCTTCAGCCGCTGGCAAAGACTCAGCAAGAAAACCAGGGTGGTGGGCGTTGCGAACCTCGCGCAGGCCAGCTCGCTATCGCCACAAAACATGAAAGTCCTGTTGAAGTCATCGAAGGTGGTCTCGAAAACCTTGCGCTTGGCAACTTTCTTATCCGGGAGATTGCTGCGCACTGCCACGCCCTTCACCCAGGGGAAGTCCACTACCAGGCTGAAGCGATCGAAGCTCTCGTACACCCGCTCGGACTCGCCATCGGATTTGTTCTTGATATGAGAGTTCACATAACGCAGGTGGTGAAAGACAAAAGACAGCTCATGCCGAGCTCCCTGATAGGTTCCCTTGGCCGAAGCCTCGATGCGACGACTGTCATTGCCACGGTCATAGTCGTCAAACTCATCACTCAGCTGACTGAAACGCTCATCAGCTGATCCACCCGGGTCCCACAGACCATTACTGAGGAACGAACACTTACGAGCTATCTTCTTCGGCAGCTCGTCAAAGGCTGCCTTACGGCTCATCCAGATGTACAGACTGGCAAAACCCAGGCACGCCGCAACAAACACCATCGGGATCACACCGGCCATCGCAGGCACGGCCGCAGCAATAGCCAGCATCAACAGCACCAGGGGCTGGGCATGATCGAACGCCACCCCCCCCTTGAAGGTACGGAGCTTGTCGATGACCTTCAGCAGATCCTCGTTGGACCTGGCGCGCGCAACTTCCGAATCGCAGTTGGCCAACAACCGGACCAGCTCGGCATCATGCTTGAGAAACTGCATCACTTTTCCTTGATCAATTCGCCGGGTTCAGCAGCCTGTGGAACGCTAGCAGGAACAACATGACCGTCGTGCTGCTGGGCCAGCCGCTCTATCAGCCCCAACAACGGATACAACTTCGGCAACTCGATGCCAGCCTCGATCCGCTCACGAAAGACCGCCAGATCACTCAACAACCCCGGATCGACATAAGCCATGGTGTCTTCATTGTTGAAGCTCAGGCAGAGCCGTCCCTGGCTGGAGAACTCCAGATTGACCCCATGGAGCTGACGCGAAAGCTCCATCAACAAATCCAGCGTCGCAGGCCTGGCGAAGTGCTCGCAAAGGGCCGAGTCCATGCCGCGCAGCACAAAGGTTTGATTGAAATCGTCGCGGTCGGTCTTGAAGGGCTGTCCCGACAGCTGTATTTCCAAGGGACTGGATCGAACCGCAATCTCCCTCACCCAAGGAAAATCCACCACCAGACTGTAGCGGTGGTAGTTCGTGTAAACCGTCCTGAAGTCTCCGCTGGCCCCGCGCTCGCGACTGGAGATCACATATCGTAGATGGTGATACTCGAATGCCAGCGAATGCCACTCTCCTCGATACACCCCCTGGAGCGAGTCCAGGATACGGCGCCGCTCACTCTCGCTGCCCCGCTGGTAATCGGTGAACTCGTTGTCCAGTCTCTTCAGGCGCCAGTCAGCGCTACTGTCGAGTTCGCTCAAATCGTTGCCCAACATCATGCACTTGCGGGTAATGCTCGCCGCCAGATCCGTCAACGTCCCAGAGACGCCTTTGCTGACCCGGTAGCTGAAGAAACAAAGAGCCACAAACACCCAGAACATCCCGCCCATGCCATCCATCAACAACCCAGCCGCGAGCGCGGCAAACGCCAGCACCAAGAGCGTTATTGATTGCACATGATCGAATTCCAGGCCGCCGGGGAATATCTCCAGCCGGTCGAGCACTTCCAGCAGATCCGTCTTGGACTGAGCGTTGATGACTCGCATCTGGCAATCGCTCAGCAGGCGAACCAGCGCCTGGTCACGCAAGAAGAACAACATGAATCTTCCTTGATCAATTAAACGCGCCGCGCATCAAGCGACGCTAAGGTTCAACACTCGTTCAAGCCGTCACGAAAGCGAATGGCCAGGGCCTTGAGGTTTTGTCGCCAGCTTTCCAGCTCTTCACGACTCAACTCCTCTTCCGACTCCTCTTCATTCAGGTTGACCGCCACAATCAGCGGCTGAGTCACGTCCCCCTTGGGCTTGTGCGGCGCACGCGGCGGCTGGAACAGCTCCCCGTAAGCGGACAACAATTGCGCCAGCCAGGTTTGCGGGCTATGCGCCAGTTCCACCAATTCCGCCAGTTCGGGAATGGCAATGCTCTGCAGCACTTCACGATTGAGGATCTGCTCGACCCGGGGAGCATTGGCCTGGGGCAAGCGGTAGAAGCCGGCAATCTCGTGACAAAGCCCCAGCAAGGCTCCATAGAGATGAAACAACACCGACTCGCGCCCGGCCTGGACCAGCGCCTGGGCGTTCATCGCCCGCCCCTCTTCAGCCCGACCCAGGGCTTCCAGGGACAAGCCGGCAAAGTAGATCTTCTGATTGGTACGGGTATAGAGCTCGTGGGCCATATAGGCAGCCTCCACTATAGGAAGAGAACCGGATGCGGATGGCACAGTTTCAAGGATCACTCCAACTTGCCGCAAGACAAAAGAAAGGCCGCATGACACCCGAAGATGTCATGCGGCCTTTTTCATCGATGTGCCAGAAAACAAGTCCCCCAGCACGACAGTCGCTTAGCGCTTGTCTTCGACCTTCCAAGTGCCACCATCGTAGAAGGCACGCCAGCCGGTAGGCTTGCCATCGACCTCGGTCTGCACGTACTGCTCCTTGGTCTTGCGGCTGTAGCGCACCACGGCTGGACGACCATCCGGGTCCTTCTTCGGCGCTTCGCAGAGGAAGTGATACTTCGGATCGATCTCATCCTTGTGCGGGATCAGCTCCAGCACCAGCGGTGCACGGGTCTCGCGGTTCTTCGGGAACTGGCTGGCAGCCAGGAACAGGCCCGAAGCACCGTCGCGCAGGATGTAGGTGTCGTTGACCTTCTCGCATTTCAGCTCAGGCATCTTCACCGGGTCCATCTTCGGCGGCGCCGCATCACCGCTTTTCAGCAGCTTGCGGGTGTTCTTGCAGGTCGGGTTGGTGCAACCGAAGAACTTGCCGAAACGACCTGTCTTGAGCTGCATCTCGCTGCCGCACTTGTCACATTCCAGGCTCGGACCTTCATAGCCCTTGATCCGGTAGCTGCCCTCTTCGATCTCGTAGCCGGCGCAATCCGGATTGTTACCGCAGATGTGCAGCTTGCGCTTCTCATCCAGCAGGTAAGCATCCATCGCCGTACTGCAGATCGGGCAACGGTGCTTGCCGCGCAGTACCAGGGATTCAGATTCACCCTCGTCGTCCGCAGCGATCTCGTCGCCCGGCACCAGGTTGACGGTGGCCTTGCAACGCTCTTTGGGTGGCAGGCTGTAACCCGAGCACCCCAGGAACACGCCAGTGGAGGCGGTACGAATCTGCATCGGCCGACCACAGGTCTGGCACGGAATATCGGTCATCACCGGCTGATTGGCACGCATGCCGGTTTCAGCGCCCTCGGCCACTTCGAGCTTCTTCTTGAAGTCGCCATAGAACTCGTCAAGGACGTTTTTCCAGTCGCGCTCGCCTTGAGCCACGTCATCGAGGTTCTCTTCCATACCGGCAGTGAAGCCGTAGTCCATCAGGTTGGAGAAGCTCTCGGAGAGACGCTCAGTGACGATATCGCCCATCTTTTCCGAATAGAAACGACGGTTGTGCAAGGTCACGTAACCGCGATCCTGGATAGTGGAAATGATTGCCGCATAGGTCGAAGGACGGCCAATACCGCGTTTTTCCATTTCCTTCACCAGGCTGGCTTCGGAGTAACGCGCCGGCGGTTTGGTGAAGTGCTGGCTCGGGTCGAGCTTGATCAACTTCAGCACTTCGCCCTGAGCCATGTCCGGCAATACGTCGTCGTCTCCCGGCTTGCTGATCTGCGGCATGACCCGGGTGTAACCGTCGAACTTGAGGATGCGGCCCTTGGCGCGCAGCTCGAAGTCACCAGCAGCGACGCTGACGGTGGTGGACAAGTATTGCGCCGGCAGCATCTGGCAGGCGACGAACTGGCGCCAGATCAGCTCGTAGAGGCGCTCAGCGTCACGTTCCATGCCCGACAGCTTGCTTGGATGGGTATTCACGTCGGACGGACGAATCGCTTCGTGCGCCTCCTGAGCCCCTTCCTTGCTGCTGTAGACGTTAGGCGAGGCCGGCAGGTACTTATTGCCGAACTCATCTTCGATATAGGTCCGCGCCATCGCCACGGCATCAGCCGAGAGGTTGGTGGAGTCGGTACGCATATAGGTGATGTAACCAGCCTCATACAGACGCTGGGCCATCATCATGGTCTTCTTCACCCCGAAGCCCAGGCGATTGCTCGCGGCCTGCTGCAGGGTAGACGTAATGAAAGGCGCCGACGGCTTGCTGCTGGTGGGCTTGTCTTCACGCTTGGCGACACTGTAGGCCGAAGCCTTGAGCTTCTCCAGGGCAGCCATCGCCTGTGTTTCATTGAGCGGTTTGAAGGCCTCGCCGTTTTCACGGGCTACTTCAAAACGCACATTCGAGCCCTTGGCTGTGCCCAGGTCGGCGTGTACTTCCCAGTATTCTTCAGGGATGAAGGCACGAATCTCACGCTCACGCTCCACCACCAGCTTCACCGCAACCGACTGCACGCGGCCGGCAGACAGGCCACGGGCAATCTTCGCCCACAGCAGCGGCGAGACCATGTAGCCCACCACACGATCGAGGAAGCGACGAGCCTGTTGGGCGTTGACCCGATGAATATCCAGCTCGCCCGGCTGGGAGAAGGCTTCCTGGATTGCCTTCTTGGTGATTTCGTTGAACACCACGCGCTTGTAGCGGCTGTCGTCACCGCCGATGGCTTCCCGCAGGTGCCAGGCGATGGCTTCCCCTTCGCGGTCCAAGTCCGTTGCGAGATAGATGGTGTCGGCATCCTTGGCAAGGCGGCGCAGCTCTTCAATGACCTTTTCCTTGCCAGGAAGGATTTCGTACTTGGCCTTCCAGCCGTGCTCGGGGTCGACGCCCATGCGTGACACCAGCTGCTTGCGCGCTTTTTCCTTCGGCGACAAGGCCGGGGCTTCGCCCGCAGTGGCCTTGCCACGCTTGGCGGCTGGCTCTTTGGCGGCACTCGCCGAACCGCTGGTGGGCAGGTCTCGGATATGGCCGATACTCGACTTCACCACGTATTGGTTGCCCAAGTACTTGTTGATGGTCTTGGCCTTAGCCGGGGATTCCACAATGACCAGCGATTTGCCCATGGATCAGAAAATTCCTGAATTCGAGAAGTGAAAGGCGGTTGGCGCCTGACGCGGCCCCGCTATATATAGTGGCAACAAGGTGAGGTCAAGCGCAGGGTACTGCGCGACCTGCGCTCAAGCCGGTGAAAAAAGACTGGGTTCGGCCTGCACCAAAGCAAAGCGTGGGACCTGCTCGCCGTCAACTTCGACCGACTCCAGGAACATGCTCAAGGGGCGTACCCAAAAGCCGTAATCCCCATACAGGGCTTGGTAAAACACCACTTCTTCTTCCGTTTCCGAGTGCCGCGCCACGCTGAAAACGCGGTACTGCGGCCCCTTGTAATGCTGATAGAGCCCGGGTTGTAACTGCATGCTCTGGCCCTCGTGCAATTCTTTTCAAAATAAAAACAAATAAATCTACAGAAAAACAAAAACCGGGGCACAGGGCCCCGGCTTCCATCAACCCAACGCTTAAACGCGTTCGAAGACGGTCGAGATGCCCTGGCCAAGGCCGATGCACATGGTGGACACACCGAAGGTGCCGCCATTCTGCTTCATGACGTTGAGCAGGGTCCCGGAGATACGCGCACCGGAGCATCCGAATGGGTGACCCAAGGCGATCGCGCCGCCGTGCAGGTTAACCTTCTCGTTCATCTTGTCGAGCACTTTCAAATCTTTCAGCACTGGCAGGGCCTGTGCGGCGAAAGCTTCGTTGAGCTCGAAGAAGTCGATATCGTTGATGCCCAGGCCCGCGCGCTTCAGGGCTTTCTGCGTGG
Organism: Pseudomonas sp. JDS08PS003; assembly: GCF_045013505.1. Classification (NCBI taxonomy): domain Bacteria; kingdom Pseudomonadati; phylum Pseudomonadota; class Gammaproteobacteria; order Pseudomonadales; family Pseudomonadaceae; genus Pseudomonas; species Pseudomonas sp. JDS08PS003. The sequence goes on along the minus strand of NZ_CP120724.1, from coordinate 2,310,327 downwards.
CCGGTACTGGACCATAGCCCATGATGGCCGGATCCACACCCGCCACCGCCATGGAACGGATCACTGCCAGCGGCTGGATGCCCAGATCCTGGGCACGCTGGGCCGACATCACGATCATGCACGAGGCGCCGTCGGTGATCTGCGACGAAGTACCGGCAGTCACGGTACCACCTTTAGGGTTGAACGCCGGCTTCAGGGCCGCCAGGCTCTCTAGGGTGGTCTCGGGACGGATGGTTTCGTCGTAATCGAACAGTTTCAGGAAACCGTTCTCGTCGTAGCCCTGCATCGGGATGATCTCATCCTTGAACTTGCCTTCCACAGTCGCCTTGTGGGCGAGCTGGTGGGAACGCACGCCGAAGGCGTCCTGCTGCTCACGGGTGATGCCGTGCATCTTGCCCAGCATCTCGGCGGTCAGGCCCATCATGCCCGAGGCTTTGGCCGCGTACAGGGACATGTGCGGGTTCGGATCGACACCGTGCATCATGCTCACGTGCCCCATGTGCTCGACGCCGCCGACCACGAACACGTCACCGTTGCCGGTCATGATCGCTTGCGCAGCAGTGTGCAGGGCACTCATGGACGAGCCACACAGCCGGCTGACGGTCTGGCCAGCCGAGGTGTGCGGGATCTGGGTCATCAGCGACGCCATGCGCGCGATGTTCCAGCCCTGCTCCAGGGTCTGGTTGACGCAGCCCCAGATCACGTCCTCGACTTCCGCCGGGTCGACCTTGCTGTTGCGTTCCAGCAGTTTGCTGATCAGGTGCGCCGACATGTCTTCGGCGCGGGTGTTGCGGTGCATGCCGCCCTTGGAGCGGCCCATCGGAGTACGACCGAAGTCGACAATCACGACGTCTCTAGGATTCAAGCTCATATGTTCACTCTCGCTCTAGTGTGGGCGCTTAACCGAAGAAGCTCTGGCCGTTCTTGGCCATTTCACGCAGCTTCGCGGTCGGGTGGTACAGCGCGCCCAGATCGGCGTACTGGTCGGCCAGGGCAACGAACTCGGCAACACCGATGGAATCGATGTAGCGCAGCGCACCGCCACGGAATGGAGGGAAACCAATACCGTAGACCAGGCCCATGTCAGCTTCGGCAGCGGTTTCAACGATGCCGTCTTCCAGGCAACGAACGGTTTCCAGGCACAGCGGGATCATCATCCAGTTGATGATGTCTTCGTCGCTGACTTCACGCTGTTCGTAGACGATTGGCTTGAGCACTTCCAGCACCGATGGATCGGCAACCTTCTTCTGCTTGCCCTTCTTGTCGGTCTCGTAGGCGTAGAAACCTTTGCCGTTCTTCTGGCCCAGGCGCTTGGCTTCGTAGAGCACGTCCACGGCCGAACGACGATCATCCTTCATGCGATCCGGGAAGCCTTCAGCCATCACGTCACGCCCGTGGTGACCGGTGTCGATGCCGACCACGTCCATCAGGTACGCCGGGCCCATTGGCCAGCCGAATTTTTCCATGATCTTGTCGATGCGCACAAAATCCACACCGGCACTGACCAGCTTGGCGAAACCGCCGAAGTACGGGAACAGTACGCGGTTGACCAAAAAGCCTGGGCAGTCGTTGACCACGATCGGGTTCTTGCCCATTTTCTTGGCGTAGGCAACGGTGGTCGCTACCGCCAGTTCGCTGGACTTCTCGCCACGGATCACTTCAACCAACGGCATCATGTGCACCGGGTTGAAGAAGTGCATGCCGACGAAATTTTCCGGACGCTTGAGGGCCTTGGCCAGCAGGCTGATGGAAATGGTCGAGGTGTTGGACGCCAGGATGGTGTCTTCCTTGACCTGACCTTCCACTTCAGCCAGCACGATCTGCTTGACCTTGGGGTTCTCGACTACGGCTTCGACCACCAGGTCGACGTTGCCGAAATCACCGTAGGACAGGGTCGGACGAATGCCATTGAGCACTTCGGCCATCTTCGCTGCGGTCATGCGGCCTTTATCAACGCGGCCTACCAGCAGTTTCGCGGCTTCTGCCAGACCCTGCTCGATACCGTGCTCGTTGATGTCCTTCATCAGGATCGGCGTGCCCTTGGAGGCAGACTGATAGGCGATACCGCCGCCCATGATGCCGGCGCCCAGCACGGCAGCCTGCTTCACGTCCTTGGCGATCTCGTCGTAGGCCTTGGCCTTTTTCTTCAGCTCCTGATCGTTCAGGAACAGACCGATCAGGCTCTGTGCGGCAGAGGTCTTGGCCAGTTTGACGAAGCCGGCGGCTTCTACTTCCAGAGCCTTGTCGCGGCCAAAGTTGGCGGCTTTCTGAATGGTCTTGATCGCTTCCACCGGCGCCGGGTAGTTCGGACCCGCCTGGCCGGCAACGAAACCTTTGGCGGTTTCGAAAGCCATCATCTGCTCAATGGCGTTGAGCTTGAGCTTTTCCAACTTAGGCTGACGCTTTGCCTTGTAGTCGAACTCGCCGGAAATGGCGCGCTTGGCCAGGGCCAGAGCGGCATCCTTGAGTTTATCGGGAGCAACCACAGCATCGACGGCACCGACTTTCAGCGCGTCTTCAGCACGGTTTTCCTTGCCAGCAGCGATCCACTCGATGGCGTTGTCGGCACCGATGATGCGCGGCAGACGCACGGTACCGCCGAAGCCCGGGTAGATGCCCAGCTTGACTTCCGGCAGGCCGATCTTGGCACTGGCAGCCATGACGCGGTAATCCGCGGCCAGGCACATTTCCAGACCACCGCCCAGGGCGATGCCATTGATCGCGGCAACGGTCGGCACGTTGAGGTCTTCGAAATCGCTGAAGATCTTGTTGGCTTCGAGGTTGCCAGCCACCAGCTCGGCATCCGGCAGCTTGAAGTTGTCGACAAACTCGGTGATGTCGGCGCCGACGATGAACACGTCCTTGCCACTGCTGACGATCACGCCCTTGATCGAAGCATCTGCCTTGATGGTGTCAACAGCCTGACGCAATTCATTCAGGGTTAGACGGTTGAACTTGTTGACGGACTCACCCTTGAGGTCGAAATTCAATTCGACGATGCCACTTTCAAGAGCCTTAACCGTGATGGCTTTACCTTCGTAAATCATCAACTGATCTCCACGATATGGAAGCTGAACAGTACACGTCGGACGCTGACTTCTGGCTTGGCACTAACGTCACCGTCGATGCTAACGCCAATCCGCCAGGCACACCCGCCAACGCGATAGTCGGGATTCTGTATAGAGCCGCCTGCGATGCAAACGCTCATTTCATACGCCCGTTTGATTTGGGTACGCCACATTCAGGGAAAATCCGACAATTGTCAATCGTACAAAACGCTGTTTGAAACGCGACTTTGCGGTCACTTCACTGCTCCCCGGACGATCAACACGACCCTGCATTCATCGCCATTCATAGGATCAATATTTAGAAAAATCGCCCTAAATCGTCCGCCCACAGGGAACGATAACGACTAAGCTGGGGATATATCTGAAGAAAAGATCAGAAAGTTTTTATCGAATAGGGGCACAGCCCAGACAGCAAGAAGCCACCCGAGAGTGGCTCAAACAAGATTACCGGCCTGCCTGGCCATCCCGCCCGATGCTGAGTCGGGCTTTTTATTGCCAAACACCCACGATTGCGGCGGGTGCCCTCATCCATGGCTTCAGGCCAAGGCCTTGAGCACCGAGGCGATATCCTGCAGAACACTGACCTCGCCGCGCTCGCTCCAGTACAGGGCAATCAGCTGCTTGTCCGCTTCAACCTTGAAGACCCCTGGCGGCAAGGTCTGCAGATGCTGGAGCAGCGACTCATCGACACAGGGCTCACGCCACTGATTGACCCAGCTCCCGGGGGCTATCTGCCAGTAACTCCAGCAGGCCGATTGTGCGCTGCGCCTCGGCCGGTGGTATTGCGGGCAAGGATTGGGCGGCTCCTGACCCAGCCAATGCGGCCATTCCTGGGGTGCCAGTTGCATGGCCAACCCCATGCGCCGCGCCTCCATGCGCAAGGCGATCAAGCCGCTCTGGCGGCGCGAGGGCCGCAGCCACGCCAACGGGCTCAGAACCACCGCAAGGATTGACACCACTATCCAGACCGTCATATCAGTACTCTCGATTTTTTGATGAGCGGGGCCTGGGTGAAACCAACCCGCTTGAAACCAGCCATACTTGAAACTATTGCAATCCTCAGGAGGAGCGCCTCATGTCCTACCACCATATTCTGGTCGCCGTAGATTTAACCGAAGAGTGCGATCCTGTTATCCACCGCGCTCGCGAGCTGTCGGTGAGCAATGGGGCCAAGCTGTCCCTGGTGCACATCGTCGAACCGATGGCCATGGCCTTCGGCGGTGACGTGCCCATGGATCTTTCGCAACTGCAGCAGCAACAGTTCGACCAAGCCAAGGAACGCCTGGATCGACTGATCCACAAGTACCCAGAGCTGACCAAGGAATACAGTCACCTGACTTATGGACAGCCGCGCCAGGAAATACACCATCTGGCCAAGGAACAGGAATGCGACCTGATTGTGGTGGGCAGCCACGGCCGTCATGGCCTGGCCCTGCTGCTGGGCTCCACCGCCAATGACGTCCTGCACGGCGCACCGTGTGACGTGCTGGCTGTGCACCTGGCCAAACGCTAAGCCCTCGCCCGACAGCTGCCAAACCGGTAACTGCTGCGAAAAAAAGCCCGACGCTGAAGTCGGGCTTTTTTATCACTCGCCAGTCACTCAGGCATCCAGTTCGGCCCAGCGCTCGACCATCTGCTCCAGCTCGGCATTCAACTGCTCCAACCGGGCAATGACCGCAGCGGTTTCAGCCGCCGGGCGCTGATAGAAGCCGGCATCGGCCATTTCCGCCTCGACCCCGGCGATCTGTTGCTCCATGGCATCGATCTGCCCCGGCAACGCCTCAAGCTCACGCTGCAATTTGTAGCTGAGCTTCTTCTTCGCCGGAGCGTCCTGCACAGGGGCTGGCGCTGCGGCTTGCACCGGCGCAACCACGGCGGAATTCAGTTCGGCCTTGCCGGACTTGTTCTCGGTAACCCCCAGCAACCGCGGCGAGCCGCCCTGGCGCAGCCAGTCCTGATAACCGCCAACGTACTCGCGAACCTTGCCTTCACCCTCAAAGACCAGGGTGCTGGTCACCACGTTGTCGAGGAAGGCCCGGTCGTGGCTGACCATCAGCACGGTGCCCTGGAAGGTCAGCAACACCTCTTCCAGCAGCTCGAGGGTTTCCACATCAAGGTCGTTGGTCGGTTCGTCGAGGACCAGCAGGTTGGCCGGCTTGCTGAACAGCTTCGCCAACAACAACCGGGCACGCTCACCGCCAGACAATGCCTTGACCGGCGTACGAGCACGTTGCGGGCTGAACAGGAAGTCACCGAGGTAGCTGAGGACGTGACGACTCTGCCCATCGATCTCGATGAAGTCACGACCTTCGGCAACGTTGTCGATCACGGTCTTTTCCAGGTCCAACTGATGGCGCAACTGGTCGAAGTAGGCCACGTCGATCCGCGTCCCCTCTTCCACCTTGCCGCTGCTAGGCACCAGGCCGCCGAGCATCAGCTTGAGCAACGTGGTCTTGCCGGTGCCGTTGGCGCCCAGAAGGCCAATGCGGTCGCCGCGCTGCAGGACCATGGAGAAGTCCTTGACCAGGAACGGGCCGTCCGGGTGAGCGAAGCTGACATTCTCCAGCACCATCACCTGTTTGCCGGACTTGTCGGCGGTTTCCAGCTGGATATTGGCCTTGCCGGTACGCTCGCGACGTTCGCTACGCTCCACGCGCAGCGCCTTGAGGGCCCGCACACGCCCCTCGTTACGGGTACGCCGGGCCTTGATGCCCTGGCGAATCCACACTTCTTCCTGGGCCAGACGTTTGTCGAACAGTGCGTTGGCGGTCTCTTCAGCCGCCAACATGGCTTCCTTGTGTACCAGGAAGCTGGCGTAGTCGCCGTTCCAGTCGATCAGGCCACCGCGGTCCAGTTCGAGGATGCGGGTGGCCAGGTTCTGCAGGAAGGAACGGTCGTGGGTAATAAAGAGGACGGCGCCCTGGAAATCCTTCAGCGCCTCTTCCAGCCAGGCAATGGCGCCGATGTCCAGGTGGTTGGTCGGCTCGTCGAGGAGCAGCAGATCCGGCTCGGATACCAGGGCCTGCGCCAACAGCACGCGACGCCGCCAGCCACCGGACAACTCGGCGAGGGTCTTGTCGGCGGGCAGCTGGAGGCGGCTCAGGGTGCTGTCCACCAGTTGCTGCAGGCGCCAGCCGTCACGGGCTTCGAGGTCGTGCTGGACGTGCATCAGTTTTTCCAGATCGGCGTCGGTGACGATGTTCTGGCTCAGATGGTGGTACTGGGCCAGCAGCTCGCCAACACCGTCCAGGCCCTGGGCAACCACGTCGAACACGGTCCGCTCGTCGGCCACAGGCAATTCCTGGGGCAATTCGCCGATCTTCAGACCGGGTGCGCGCCATACGGAGCCGTCGTCGGGCTTCTGATCGCCCTTGACCAGCTTCATCATGCTGGATTTGCCAGTACCGTTACGGCCGATGATGCACACCCGCTCACCACGGGCGATCTGCCAGGACACCTTGTCCAACAACGGCATGGCGCCGAAAGCAAGGGACACATCGCTGAATTTGAGCAGGGTCATGTTCTTCTCCAAAAACCGGGCGCGCATTCTACCTGACTTGCGCCCTCAGAAGGCCCGCTATTTCGCCACCGGCGACCCCGAAGGCACTTTTGTTGCCAACTGATGCCAAGGGCTCGGCAAAGCTTTCACCGGTTGCTGGCAAAAGGCTAAGCTAGTGAACAATCAGTGTTGGCCCTGTCGGCACTTGTCATGATTTCTCTGCCCGGATGTCTCATGCGCAGTCGCCTTTTCAGCCTTTTATCCTGTCTGCTTCTTTCCGCCACTGCCGTCCAATCCACACAGGCGGCGGACCTGACCCAGCAACGCCAATATTACGATGAAGCCAAGCGCGCCCTGGCCAAGGGCGATTCAGGCCCTTACTTCCGTTATGCCGATGCCCTGCGCGACTACCCGCTGGAGCCTTACCTGGCCTATGACGAACTTACCGCCCGCCTGAAGAGCGCCAGCAACGCCGAGATCGAGAAATTCCTCGCCGAACATGGCGACCTGCCTCAAGCCAACTGGATGAAACTGCGCTGGTTGCGCTGGCTGGCGGAACGCGGCGACTGGGCCACCTTCACCCGGTATTACGACCCAAAACTCAACTTCACCGAGCTGGACTGCCTCAACGGCCAGTACCAACTGGGCCATAACCTCAAGGCCGAGGGCTACGCCGCCACCGAAAAGCTCTGGCTGACCGGCAAATCCCAACCGGCCGCCTGTGACGCGCTGTTCGCCCAATGGGCCGCCGAAGGCCAACTGACCGAACAGAAGCGCTGGCAGCGGGCCAAGCTGGCGGCCGAAGCCCGCAACTATCCCCTGGCCAACAGCCTGGTCAAGAGCATGACCACCCTCGCGCCCCAGGGCCGCCTGCTGGTGGACGTGGCACAAAAACCGGAGCTACTGAGCCAGCCTTCGCGCTTCCAGCCCGCCGATGAAGCGATGTCCGACGTGGTCGGCCTGGGCCTGCGCCGCCTGGCTCGCCAGGACCCGGACAAGGCCATGGCCCTGCTGGACGGCTATGCCAGCAGCATGCACTTCTCCCGTGACGAAAAAGTGGCCATTGCCCGCGAAATCGGCCTGACCCTGGCCCGGCGCTTCGATAGCCGCGCTCTGGACGTCATGACCAAGTACGACCCCGAGCTGCGGGACAACACCGTCTCCGAATGGCGCCTGCGCCTGCTGCTGCGTCTGGCGCGCTGGGAAGATGCCTACCAGTTGACCCGCAAGCTGCCTCAGGACCTGGCCAGCACCAACCGCTGGCGCTACTGGCAGGCGCGCAGCCTGGAACTGGCCCAGCCAAAGAACCCCCAGGCCCTGGTGTTGTTCAAAGGCCTGGCCCGGGAGCGTGACTTCTACGGTTTCCTCGCCGCCGATCACGCCAAGGCCCCTTATCAGCTGAACAACCAGCCGCTGATGTTGAGCCAGGCGGTCATCAACAAGGTGCGCAATACCCCAGGCGTGCGTCGCGCCCTGGAGTTTCATGCCCGAGGCCAGATCGTCGACGGTCGCCGTGAGTGGTACCACGTCAGCCGGCACTTCAACCGCGACGAAATGGTGGCCCAGGCCAGGCTGGCCTACGACCTGAAATGGTACTTCCCGGCCATTCGCACCATCAGCCAGGCCCAGTACTGGGATGACCTGGACATCCGCTTCCCCATGGCTCACCGCGACACCCTGGTGCGCGAAGCCAAGGTCCGTGGCCTGCATTCCAGCTGGGTGTTCGCCATCACCCGCCAGGAAAGCGCCTTTATGGACGATGCCCGTTCCCACGTGGGCGCCAGCGGCCTGATGCAATTGATGCCCGGCACTGCCAAGGAGACCGCGCGCAAGTTCAGCATTCCCCTGGCCTCTCCCCAGCAAGTGCTGGACCCGGACAAGAACATCCAACTGGGTGCGGCGTACCTGAGCCAGGTCCACAGCCAGTTCAACGGCAACCGGGTACTGGCATCTGCCGCCTATAACGCGGGGCCTGGACGGGTGCGTCAATGGCTCAAGGGCGCCGACCACTTGAGTTTCGACGTGTGGGTGGAAAGCATTCCCTTCGACGAAACCCGCCAGTATGTGCAGAACGTGCTGTCCTACTCGGTGATCTACGGCCAGAAGCTCAACTCGCCACAGCCGCTGGTCGACTGGCATGAGCGCTACTTCGACGATCAGTGAAGCCAGCCTCCCCACAAGCCCGCAGTGATGCGGGCTTTTTATTGGGCTGCCACCCCCACGGGAGCTGGCTTGCCAGCGAAGAGGCCTTCGAGCTCGGCGCCAACCTGATGGCCGCTCTCGCCGGCCAGCCGGCTCCTACACAGGTGCCTGAGGGCCGTCGTTGAATTGCAGGGCCGCCAGGCGCGCATACAGCGGGTTGCTGGCAATCAGTTGCTGATGAGTGCCCACGGCCACCAGCCTGCCCTGGTCCATGACCGCAATCCGGTCGGCATTTTTCACCGTGGCCAGGCGATGAGCGATCACCAGGGTGGTACGGTTCTTCATCAGGCTGGGCAAGGCTTGCTGAATCAGATGCTCACTCTGCGCATCCAGGGCGCTGGTGGCCTCGTCCAGCAACAGGATCGGCGCATCCACCAACAGCGCGCGAGCGATTGCCAGGCGTTGTCGCTGTCCGCCGGAAAGCCCCAGCCCGCCATCCCCTAGATGAGTCTGATAACCCTCTGGCATCTGCTCGATGAACTCGTGGGCATAGGCGATCTTCGCCGCGTCCTGGACCTGGCTCAGGGTCGCATCAGGATTGCCGTAGCGAATGTTCTCTTCGATGCTGCCGTAGAACAGCGCCGGACTCTGCGACACCAGGGCAAAACAGCGCCGCAGATCCAGCGGATCGAGCTGGGTCAGGGGCACGCCATCCAGCAGTATCCGCCCCTGCTGCGGGTCGTAGAAACGCAGCAGTAGATCATAGAGGGTGGATTTGCCCGCCCCGGACGGCCCGACCAACGCCAGGGTTTCTCCGGCATGGATCTTCAGGCTCAGGCCATCGACGGCGTAGCGGTCCGGCCGTGACGGATAGGAAAAGCCCAGGCCGTCCAGTTCCAGATCACCCCGCACGCGTGCCGGTAAGCTCACCAGGCCGCTACTGGGTGCCTGGATAATGTTGTCCGCCCGCAGCAGTTCGGCGATCCGCTCCGCAGCCCCGGCAGCGCGTTGCAGTTCGCCTATGACCTCACTCAAGGTGCCGAAGGCGCTACCGACGATCAGGCTGTAGAACACGAACGCCGCCAGCTCACCACCGGAAATGCGCCCGGCGATCACATCCATGCCACCGACCCAGAGCATCACCCCCACCGCGCCCAAGACCAGCACGATCACCAGGGTGATCAACCAGGCACGTTGGACAATACGCTTGCGCGCGGTATCGAAGGCCTGCTCCACCGTCACGGCAAAACGCTGCTCGTCCTGGGCCTGGTGGTTGTAGGCCTGGACCGTCTTGATCTGACCAAGCGTCTCGGACACATAGCTGCCGACATCGGCGACCCGGTCCTGGCTCAGCCGCGACAGACTACGCACCCGACGGCCGAAAATCAGGATCGGCACCAGCACCAGAGGCAAGGCCACCACCACTATGCTGGTGAGCTTGGGATTGGTGACGAACAGCAAGACGATCCCCCCCAACACCATCAGCGCATTACGCAGGAACAACGACAACGAAGAACCGATCACCGACTGCAGCAAGGTGGTGTCCGCCGTGAGTCGCGACTGGATCTCCGAACTGCGATTGTTCTCGTAGAATCCGGGATGCAGGTAGATCAGGTGATTGAACACCTGGCGCCGGATATCCGCTACACAGCGCTCACCGATCCAGGACACCAGATAGAAACGCACGAAAGTGCCTACCGCCAGGGCCAGGACCAGCAGCAGGAACAGAGCAATGGACTGATTCAGCAAATGCGGGGACTGGGTCATGAAACCCTGATCCACCAAAAGGCGAATCCCCTGCCCCATGGACAGGGTGATGCCCGCAGTGACAATCAATGCCAGCAAGGCACCAAGCGCCTGCCAACGGTAGGGAGCGATAAAACGGCTGGCCAGATGCAACGCCCGGCGATGACGAGAAGAGAGCATGCAGTTCATCCATTGGCGCACCGGCGACCGACCCGTTGTAGCGGCAGCAACGAGAGGAATTCGCAGGAACTTTGCTAAATCACAATGAGTCAGGTTGATTATGACCGCTGACACTAGAGCCTAGAGATTATCGGTCTAATCTGTGGCTGGCACTCCCCGGGCATTTCTGTTGGAGTGAAGTCGCCGGGCCAGCCCTTGCGGAGTTCTGTAACAGCTTGGTCACCCGGCCATTCTAGAGTAAGCACACAACCTGATGAGGAGACAGGCCATGTCCTTGCAACACAGCAGCAATGACAAGATTCAAGTGATCCGTACCCAGCCGAACCAGTCTCTGGGGTGTGCCATCATCGACGCCCAGGGTCGCGAAGTACCTATTACTGAAGACATGATCCAGAACGCCTGCCGCGAACTGGAAAAGCGACTGGTCAAGCCTGCTCAGCAAGATTGACACTCAGCCTCACGTCCTCTTGACCCGGCCAGACGGCCGGGTTTTTTATGCGCGCGCAATACTGCTTGCACGGGTTCAGAGTTCGCTGGCGCCCAGGGCTCGGACGATCTGGCTCAGAGCTGGCGAATCACCCTGAATCCGCACTTGCAGCCCGTCGATCTCGCGACGCTCCGGATAATGCTTGCGCAAGCCATCAAAGGCGCTGCGTTGCTGGGCAACATCATCCGCCAGGCTGCGGCGAAAATCCGCATCATCACGGCGCGGGTCGTACACCGCCCGACAGATCATCGCAAGGGCCCAGGCCGGGTCGGCATTGGCATTCAGGCTGACTTGCGACACCCACGGCGCCGGCAGCAAGGTGGCCAGGCCGACCTGTTCAGCCTGACCGAGGAAGCGGCAATAGGCCTGGTAGATCTGCGCCGTGCCACGCTGCTTGCCATCCAGGCTGTAGCCGGCGATATGGGGCGTAGCCAGCACGCAGAGGTCCGCCAGCTCGCGATCCACTGTCGGCTCCTCTTCCCAGACATCCAGCACCGCCTGCAAATCCTCACGCTGCAGCAACACTTCACGCAGCGCCTGGTTATCCACCACCGGGCCACGGGCCGCATTGATCAGCCAGGTACCTTGCTTGAGCTGATTCAAGCGCTGCCGATCCAGCAGGTGCCAGGTGGAATGCTCGCCCTGCCGAGCCAGAGGCGTATGCAGGCTGATGACGTCGCAACGTTCAATCAATTGCTCCAGGCTGACGTAGTCACCGCCTTCCGCTGCCTGTCGCTGCGGGTCACAGACCAGGACCTGCCAACCCAGACCACGCAGGACCTTGATCAAACGCCCGCCGACTTCACCGGCCCCCACCACGCCGTAACAGCGTTGAGCCAGATCCGCCCCTTCGATCTCGGCCAGGGTCAACAGACTGCCCAGCACATAATCCACCACACCACGGGCATTGCAGCCCGGCGCACTGGACCAACTGATCCCCGCTTGCTGGAAGTAGTCCAGGTCCAGATGATCGGTGCCGATGGTGCAAGTGCCGACAAACCGCACCGGACTGCCTTCCAGCAATTGGCGGTCGACTTGTGTCACCGAGCGCACTAGCAACACATCCGCCTGCTCCACGGTAGCCCGATCAATGGCGCGCCCGGGGAAACGCCGGATCTCGCCGAAACCGGCAAAGAACTCTTCGATCAGGGGAATATTTTCGTCGGCAACAATCAACATGGCAGGCTCCTCGTGCGGAGCCGCAGTGTAGGCGCAGATGACAGGGCGAGCCAGCACGGCTTGAGGCCGAGCGCTCATTTCCCGGCGGCGTGCCATTACAAATCCACAACACTGGATTTTTTCCTGACCAGAGTGTCAACGCGTAGACTGTCGCGTCCCGCGCAACACACCTATGGACGCTACGCCCCGTGAATTCCGTGACCGACACCCCCCTCACCCCTGCCACCAGCCGCCCTGCCCGGGTCGGGCGCGAACTGCGCGACCTGCTGCGCCTGGCCTTGCCCATCATGATTGCCCAGGTGGCCACCACCGCCATGGGCTTTGTCGACGCCGTCATGGCCGGTCGGGTCAGTCCCCGGGATCTCGCGGCCGTAGCCCTGGGCAACTCGATCTGGATTCCGGTGTTCCTGCTGATGACCGGCACTCTGCTGGCCACCACACCCAAGGTGGCGCAGCGCTTTGGTGCCGGCACGCTGCATGAGATCGGTCCGCTGGTGCGCCAGGCCTTGTGGCTGGCTGTAGTGACCGGCATCTCGGCCACGCTGATACTGATCAGCGCCGAACCGATACTGCACCTGATGAAGGTCGACCCGGAACTGATCAAACCCTGCATGGGCTATCTGCACGGCATCGCCAGCGGCCTGCCGGCAGTCGCGCTGTACTACGTGCTGCGCTGCTTGAGCGACGGACTGGGCCGCACAGTGCCGAGCATGGTCATCGGGCTTTGTGGCCTGGCCCTCAACATCCCCATCAACTACATCTTCATCTATGGTCACTTCGGCGTGCCGGCCATGGGTGGCGTCGGCTGTGGCTGGGCCACGGCGATCGTGATGTGGGTCATGATGCTGGGCATGGCCGGCTGGGTTCACTGGGCGCCGGCCTATCGCAAGATCCAGCTGTTCAGCCAGTTCGACTGGCCACAATGGGCGGTGATCAAGCGCCTGGTGAGTATCGGTCTGCCCATTGGCATCGCGGTATTCGCCGAGTCGAGCATCTTCGCGGTGATTGCCCTGTTGATCGGCAGCCTGGGAGCCACAGTAGTGGCCGGACACCAGATCGCCCTCAACGTCAGCGCCCTGATGTTCATGATCCCCTACTCCCTGGCCATGGCCGTAACGGTACGGGTCGGCCAGTCTCTGGGGCGCCAGCAACCGCGCGACGCACGCTTCAGCGCCGGAGTCGGCATGGGCGCGGCACTGGCCTACGCCTGCTTGTCGGCGAGCCTGATGTACCTGCTGCGCGAACCCATCGCCTCGATCTACACCAACGACCCGATGGTGATCCAGGTGGCCTCGATGCTCATTGTGTACTCGGCGTTGTTCCAGTTTTCCGATGGAATTCAGGTCACCGCCGCCGGCGCACTGCGGGGCTATCAGGACACCCGGGTGACCATGATCCTGACCTTGTTCGCCTACTGGGGGATTGGTTTGCCGGTGGGCTACGCCCTGGGCCTGACCGATTGGTTCGGAGCGGCGCGGGGCCCGAGCGGTCTGTGGGAGGGGTTGATTGCCGGTTTGACCTGCGCAGCGCTGATGCTGTTGATCCGCCTGACACGCAGTGCGCGCAAGCAGATCCGCATCGGCCGTTCGGCGGGTTAATCGAGCTTCTTGCGAATCCAGTAGAGATAGGTGCCAGCCTCTTCCTGCTGCGCCACCAGTTCGTGATCAAGGAACACACAGAACTTGGGAATGTCGCGGCGGGTGGAGGGGTCGGTAGCGATCACTTTCAACAACCCGCCGGCGGGCAGGTCACGAATGTGCTGGTGCAGCATCATCACCGGCTCGGGGCAATTGAGACCGGTGGCGTCGAGGGTGCCGTCAACCGGCGTATCGATGATTTGACTCATGGTTCACTCCTGAAACAGGCGGCCATTGTCGCGCAATGGCGCCATCCGGTCATCTGTTGCGGTGATCCTGCGGGCGTCACCACAACACCCCGCGCCCGCAAGAGCTGGCGGGTGTAGGCGCTGGCTTGCCAGCGAAAACGTCCTCCTGGGCAACACAAGGCTCCAGGGCCCTTTCGCCGGCAGCCGGCTCCTACGGGGCGTTGCGTGGTATGGCGGGGCTACGCCGATTTGGGCTTTTTCACATCCAGACGGCGCAGGTGGCAAGTGACTTCCTCGCGGTCGTGATACAGCTGCTTGCAGCCGATCGCCACACGAATCCCCCGCGCTTTAAAGCCCTCTTCAATCCGCTCCAGCAAACGCTTCACTTCGGCGTAACGCTGCTTCATCGGCAGTTTCAGGTTGACCACGGCCTCGCGACAATGACCCTCGCCGATCCAGGTTTCCAGAAGTGCGGCGTTGCGCGCCGGCTTCTCGACGATGTCGCAGACCATCCAGTCCACCGGCTGCCGTGGTTTGAAGGTAAAGCCGTCCGCCATCAGGTGCTGCACCAGGCCGGTGTCCATCAGGCTTTCGGCCATCGGGCCGTTATCGACGGCCGTCACCAGCATGCCGCGATTGACCAACTGCCAGGTCCAGCCGCCCGGCGCCGCGCCCAGGTCGACTCCGGTCATGTCGCTGTGCAGACGCTCGTCCCACTGATCCCGGGGGATGAAGTGATGCCAGGCCTCTTCCAGTTTCAGGGTCGAACGGCTTGGCGCTTCCCGCGGGAACTTCAACCGTGGAATGCCCATCGGCCACATGGCCGAGTTGCCGGCATCCGCCAGTCCGACAAAGACTTCACGCCCACTCTTGAAGGTCAACAGCAAGCGCGGCTTGGCGGCATCCTCCACCAGCTTGCCGGCAGCAGTCAGGGCCTTGCGCAGCGGACCTTCGAACTTCTTGCAGAAGTTCGACAGTTCCTTGCCGTCGTTGGTGTCCACCACTTCCAGCCACAGGCTGCCGCACTGGGGGAAGTGGGCCAGATGGGCGAGGATCACACTGATGCGGTCGGTTTCCGGCAGCTCGACGAAACCGCCACGGGCCCACTGCCGGGGGAAGATCAGGTCGGCAAAGTGCAGCCCCTGCATCAGGCGCTGGGTGCCGTCGTCCTCGGTACAGATGAACTCGGCGCAGGCGGTGCTGGGTTTGGCCTTGGCGTAGCCGGCAACATTCAGCCGGGCCGCGTGGTCGGCGATCTCGGAGCAGACTTCACCCTCGAAACCGGGCCGGCAATGGATAAACAGGGTGTTCATTGAATCTCCTGGGCAAATGGCGACGAATCGATGCGCAAACCTGCCCTGTAGCAAAGCCTGTCACGAAAACCGGCGCATGATAACCGAGTTCGGAACCTTGGACTGAACCCAGGAGTCCAGTGATTAGCTATAAGCCCCAAACAGAGCTAGGTTAACTCTCTGTCCGTATCACAGGCCCGTAGCCGTGCGGGCCACAAGGAGTCATTCAATGCCATCCCTCGATAGCCTGAAAACCCTTAAAACCCTAAAAGTCGACGACAAGACTTATCACTATTTCAGCCTGCCGGACGCCGCCAAGAGCCTGGGCGATATCGACGCCCTGCCCATGTCACTGAAAGTCCTGCTGGAAAACCTACTGCGCTGGGAAGACGACAAGACCGTCACCGGTGCCGACCTCAAGGCCCTCGCCGCCTGGCTCAAGGAGCGTCGCTCCGACCGGGAAATCCAGTACCGCCCCGCTCGTGTCCTGATGCAGGACTTTACCGGCGTGCCCGCCGTGGTCGACCTGGCCGCCATGCGCGCCGCCATGGCCAAGGCCGGTGGCGATCCACAACGGATCAACCCGCTGTCCCCCGTGGACCTGGTGATCGACCACTCAGTGATGGTGGACAAGTTCGCCAGCAGCAGCGCCTTCGAACAGAACGTCGACATCGAGATGCAGCGCAACGGCGAACGCTATGCCTTCCTGCGCTGGGGCCAGAGCGCCTTCGACAACTTCAGTGTGGTACCGCCGGGCACCGGCATCTGTCATCAGGTCAACCTGGAGTACCTGGGGCGCACGGTCTGGACCAAGGACGAGGACGGCCGCACCTACGCCTTCCCCGACACCCTGGTGGGCACCGATTCCCACACCACCATGATCAACGGCCTCGGCGTGCTGGGCTGGGGCGTGGGCGGGATCGAAGCAGAGGCGGCGATGCTGGGCCAGCCGGTGTCCATGCTGATCCCGGAAGTCATCGGCTTCAAACTCACCGGCAAGCTCAAGGAGGGCATCACCGCCACCGATCTGGTGCTGACGGTGACCCAGATGCTGCGCAAGAAGGGCGTAGTGGGCAAGTTCGTCGAGTTCTATGGCGATGGCCTGGCCGACCTGCCCCTGGCAGACCGCGCCACCATTGCCAACATGGCCCCGGAATACGGCGCCACCTGCGGCTTCTTCCCGGTGGATGAGATCACTCTCGACTACCTGCGCCTGTCCGGGCGCCCGAGCGAACTGGTGAAACTTGTCGAGGCCTACAGCAAGGCCCAGGGCCTGTGGCGCCTGCCGGGCAAGGAGCCGGTGTTCACCGACAGCCTGGCCTTGGACATGGGCACCGTGGAAGCCAGCCTCGCCGGACCAAAACGGCCGCAGGACCGGGTTGCACTGCCCAATGTGGCCCAGGCTTTCACTGACTTCCTCGACCTGCAGTTCAAGCCCACCAGCAAGGAAGAGGGTCGCCTGGAAAGCGAGGGCGGCGGCGGTGTCGCCGTGGGCAATGCCGATCTGGTGGGAGAAACCGACTACCAGTACGAAGGCCAGACCTACCGCCTGAAAAACGGTGCGGTGGTCATTGCCGCAATCACCTCCTGCACCAACACCTCCAACCCCAGCGTGATGATGGCGGCCGGGCTGGTGGCGAAAAAAGCTGTAGAGAAAGGCCTGCAACGCAAGCCCTGGGTCAAGAGCTCACTGGCCCCTGGCTCCAAGGTGGTCACCGACTACTACAAGGCCGCCGGGCTCACGCCTTACCTGGACCAGTTGGGCTTCGACCTGGTGGGTTATGGCTGCACCACCTGCATCGGCAACTCCGGTCCGCTACAGGAGCCGATCGAGAAAGCCATCCAGCAAGCCGACCTCACCGTGGCTTCAGTGCTGTCGGGCAACCGCAACTTCGAAGGCCGGGTGCACCCGCTGGTCAAAACCAACTGGCTGGCCTCCCCGCCCCTGGTGGTGGCCTATGCCCTGGCCGGCACAGTGCGTATCGACATCAGCAGCGAACCGCTGGGTCAAGACAAGAACGGCCAGCCGGTGTACCTGCGGGACATCTGGCCCAGCAGCAAGGAGATCGCCGAGGCTGTGGCCCAGGTCAACACGCGGATGTTCCACAAGGAATACGCCGAGGTGTTTGCCGGTGATGCCCAATGGCAAGCCATTGACGTGCCCCAGGCCGCCACCTATGTCTGGCAGGACGACTCCACCTACATCCAGCATCCCCCTTTCTTCGACGACATTGCCGGCCCCCTGCCGGAAATCAAGGACGTCAGCGGTGCCCGGGTACTGGCGCTACTGGGGGACTCAGTGACCACCGACCACATCTCTCCCGCCGGCAATATCAAGGCCGACAGCCCTGCCGGCCGTTACCTGCGGGACAAGGGCGTGGAACCCCGGGACTTCAATTCCTACGGCTCGCGTCGGGGCAATCACCAAGTGATGATGCGCGGCACCTTCGCCAACATCCGCATCCGCAACGAAATGCTCGGCGGCGAAGAAGGCGGCAATACGTTCTACATCCCCAGCGGCGAGAAAATGTCGATCTACGACGCAGCCATGAAATATCAGGCCTCGGGCACGCCGCTGGTGGTCATCGCCGGTCAGGAGTACGGCACCGGCTCCAGTCGTGACTGGGCCGCCAAGGGCACCAACCTGCTGGGGGTCAAGGCGGTGATTGCCGAAAGCTTCGAGCGTATTCACCGCTCCAATCTGGTGGGCATGGGGGTCTTGCCCTTGCAGTTCAAGCTCGACCAGAACCGCAAGAGTCTGAAACTCACCGGCAAGGAGACCCTGGACATCCTTGGCCTGAGCGATGTGGAACTGACTCCACGGATGAACCTGCCCCTGGTGATCACCCGCGAGGATGGCAGCCAGGAGAAAATCGAGGTGCTGTGCCGCATCGATACCTTGAACGAAGTCGAGTACTTCAAGTCTGGAGGGATCCTGCACTACGTGTTGCGACAGCTGATTGCATCCTGATCCGCTACGAAACCAGACACCGCCTTAGGGCGGTGTTTTTCGTCGGGCTGTCGTACAAAACTCAGCTGGTTATACTTGCCGCCCGCCGAAGCTGACTCACCGGTCGCAATGGCGACTACAGATCCGGCGCTGAACAACGTTTCTGCAACACCCCTTTCTTTTGCAACAAGGATTCCACATGACCGCTTTGCCATGGATGTATCTGGCACTCCTTTCTATTGGCTACGCACTGGCTCTGAGCTACGGGCAACTGGGACTGCTGGCCGCCCTCTCGATCTTCCTGCTGCTCTGCGCCGGATTCGCCGTACGCCAGCAACGCAGCCGCATCGGCCAATACCTGGGCCACGGCCTGTTCGTGGTGATCGCCCTGGCCCTGGCCATGCACTGGCTGCCAGGCTTTTACAACGGCCGGGCCATTGATCCGCAGCGTTTTACCGACGACGCCGTGCCCTTCTCCATGTACCTGAATCAGGACAAACCGCTGATCGGCTTCTGGCTGCTGCTGGTCTGCCCCTGGATCGTCGGTCGGCGCTCGCTGCGCCTGTCGCTCTACGCCACGGTGCTGGCCCTGGCGGTGTGCGCAGTCGCCGCATTGGGTGGCGCATTGCTGCTGGGAATCATCAGTTGGGCGCCGAAATGGCCGGATCAGGCCTGGTTGTGGGTATTGAACAATCTGCTGCTGGTGACCCTGGTGGAGGAAGCGCTGTTCCGTGGTTACATCCAGGGCGGCCTGGGCCGGAGGTTCAAGGCCCTTCCCTATGGCGAAAACCTGGCACTGCTGTGTGCGGCCCTGCTATTCGGCCTGGTACACCTGGGTGCTGGCTGGCAATGGACCCTACTGGCGGCCATCGCCGGGGTCGGCTACGGTCTGGCCTATCGCTTTGGTGGCCTGGGTGCGGCAATCGCCACTCACTTTGCTCTCAATCTGCTGCATTTCGGCTTGTTCACCTATCCGATGCTCGCCGGATAACCCAGCGAAAAGTTGTCAAAACCAGTACTTCAGGACAATTGACTATCAAGGAAGAAGGTCAATGATTAGCGCCTCGCCAAAGCCACCGGAACCTCGGTGGCGCATTTTGCAAGCGACAGCTTCTGCCAATGAGACCCAGCGCCGATTATTGAAAAATAATTTCAATAATCGGCTGAAGCGGCCGACAACCCATCAAAGCCTTGCGGATTGAAAAACCATGCGTAATAACCAGCCTGTCACTCAGCGCGAACGTACCTTCCCGGCTCAACAACGGTTGATTTCCACCACCGACGCCAAAGGCGTGATCACCTACTGCAACGATGCTTTTGTCGAGATCAGTGGGTTCTCCCGTGAAGAACTGGTTCGCGCGCCGCACAACCTGGTCCGTCACCCTGATGTACCCGCGGCAGTGTTCGCGCACATGTGGGGCACCTTGAAACAAGGCTTGCCATGGATGGGCATCGTCAAGAACCGCTGCAAGACCGGCGACCACTACTGGGTCAACGCCTATGTGACACCAGTGTTCGAAGGCAACCAGGTGGTGGGCTACGAATCGGTACGGGTCAAGCCCACTGCCGAACAGGTGCGCCGCGCCGAAGCCCTCTATCAGCGCATCAACCAGGGCAAGTCGGCCATTCCCAAGCGTGACAAGTGGTTGCCGATCCTTCAGGACTGGCTGCCGTTCATTCTGGTCAGCCAACTGAGCTTCATGATCGGCGCCTGGCTCAACTCCCACTGGGGCTTTGCCCTGGCCGCAGCCCTCTCGGTGCCGCTGGGCCTGTTGGGCCTGAGCTGGCAGCAACGAGGCCTCAAGCGCCTGCTGCGCCTGGCCGAACAAACCACTTCCGACCCGCTGATCGCCCAGATGTACACCGACAGCCGTGGCGCCCAGGCGCGCCTGGAAATGTCGATCTTGAGCCAGGAAGCCCGCCTGAAGACTTGCCTGACCCGCTTGCAGGACACTGCGGAGCACCTCAACGAACAGGCTCGACAGTCCGACACCCTGGCCCACAACAGCTCCAGCGGCCTGGAACGTCAGCGGGTCGAGACCGAGCAGGTGGCCACAGCGGTCAACCAGATGGCCGCCACCACCCAGGAAGTGGCCAGTCACGTACAACGCACCGCTGACGCTACCCAGGAGGCCAATCGTCTCACCGGTCGCGGCCGGGATATCGCCGGGGAAACCCGCGAAGCCATCCAGCGCCTGTCGGTGGTGGTGGGCGAAACCGGCCTGACCGTGACCCAACTGGCCAAGGACAGCGACGAGATCGGCGGCGTAGTGGATGTGATCAAGGGCATCGCCGACCAGACCAACCTGCTGGCCTTGAACGCCGCCATCGAAGCGGCGCGCGCTGGGGAAATGGGCCGCGGCTTTGCCGTGGTCGCCGATGAAGTGCGCCAGCTGGCGCAACGCACCAGCGAGTCCACCGGACAGATCCACACCCTGATCGCCAAGCTGCAACAAACCGCCGCCACCGCAGTGCAAACCATGGATGCCGGTCACCGTCAGGCCGAAGAAGGCGTGGCCCGGGTGCTGGAAGCCGACCAGGCGCTGGTGGGCATCAGTGAAGCGGTGGCCAACATCACCGACATGACCACCCAGATCGCTGCAGCCACCGAAGAGCAAAGCTCGGTGGCCGAAGAAATCAGCCGCAACATCAGCACCATCGCGCAACTGGCGGACCAGACTTCGGAGCAGGCCCAGCACTCGGCCGAACTCAGCGAAGCCCTGACCCGCACGGCGCACACGCAGTACTCGCTGGTGGAGCGCTTCAACCGCTGAGTCCCTGGACTGGCGACAAAAAACCGGAAGCCAAGGCTTCCGGTTTTTTTATGCCCGCAAACCCGCCCAACAAATGTTGGAGCGAGCTTGCTCGCGATAAATCTTCACCGCGATACAAGTTCGAGGACCGAGTGAACACTTCGCGAGCCAGCTCGCTCCTACAGGATCAGGTCGGCGCTTGCAGGAACGCAGCGACCTTGGTCGCCGCGGACTCCAGGTGCTGCTCGTGGGTGAAACCGGAAGCCTTCAGGGGCTTGAGATCGTGATCAGCGGCCGTCAGCCAGTGCAACTCGATAGCAGGTGCCAGTGAGTAGGCTTCGACCGCCTGGCGATTACCCAGGGCGTCACGCTCGCCCTGCACGATCAGGGTCGGTGTCACCAGTTCGGCCAGGTGCGCCACTCGCGGCTTCTCCGGCTTGCCGGCGGCATAGAAGGGATAGCCCAGGCACACCAGGGCATCGGCAGCCAGCTCATCGGCCAGCAAGCTGGCCATCCGCCCGCCCATGGACTTGCCGCCCACCGCCAAAACCCCAGTGACATAAGGTCGCACCAAGGCATGCACCTCGCGCCAGCACTCCAGAAGCTTGGGTGCCGGGTTGGGCGGTCGCTTGCCACCGTCCAGGCGCCGCTGGGCCATGTAGGGAAACTCGAAGCGCAAGACGTTCACCCCATGCCCGGCAAGGCGTGCAGCGATGTCGCTCATGAACCCGCTGTCCATTGGCGCGCCGGCACCGTGGGCCAGGATCAGGGTCGGTGCCTGCAACGGGTCGGCAACAGCGGCGACCTCCCATAACCAGCCCCGCTCGCGCACGCACTGCGCCCATTGATCCCCGTCAATACTGGCCTTGTGCTCATTGCTCATGCTTGCCTCGCTTTTAGTCTGCCTATAACTCCAGACGAAGTGAGCGCGCCTTGCCGTGCGCAGTCGCTTTCACTTCAGCTGAACCGTGGATGGGGAACCATGAACACTTCTATCAGTACCGCCTACAACTACAAGGTGGTCCGCCAATTCGCCATTATGACGGTGGTGTGGGGCATCGTCGGCATGGGGCTCGGGGTTTTTCTCGCTGCCCAGTTGGTCTGGCCCGAACTCAACTTCGATCTACCGTGGACCAGCTTCGGCCGTCTACGTCCGCTGCACACCAACGCAGTGATCTTCGCCTTTGGCGGCTGCGCACTGTTTGCCAGCTCGTTCTACTCGGTGCAACGCACCTGTCAGACCCAGTTGTTCGCGCCGAAAATCGCCGCGTTCTGCTTCTGGGGCTGGCAGCTGGTCATCCTCTTGGCGGCTATCAGCCTGCCACTGGGCTACACCAGCTCCAAGGAGTACGCCGAACTGGAATGGCCGATCGATATCCTGATCACCATTGTCTGGGTGGCCTACGCCATCGTGTTCTTCGGCACCCTGGTGAAGCGCAAGACCAAACACATTTATGTGGGTAACTGGTTCTTCGGCGCCTTCATCATCACCGTGGCCATCCTGCACATCGTCAACAACCTGGAACTGCCGGTCAGCTTCACCAAGTCCTACTCGGTGTATGCCGGTGCGACCGATGCGATGGTGCAATGGTGGTACGGCCACAACGCCGTGGGCTTCTTCCTGACCGCGGGCTTCCTGGGGATGATGTACTACTTCGTACCCAAGCAGGCCGAGCGTCCGGTTTACTCCTATCGCTTGTCCATCGTGCACTTCTGGGCACTGATCACCCTGTACATCTGGGCCGGTCCGCACCACCTGCACTACACCGCTCTGCCGGACTGGGCACAATCCCTGGGGATGGTGATGTCCCTGGTACTGCTGGCGCCAAGCTGGGGCGGCATGATCAACGGGATGATGACCCTCTCGGGCGCTTGGCATAAGTTGCGCAGCGACCCGATTCTGCGCTTCCTGGTTGTGTCGCTGGCGTTCTACGGCATGTCGACCTTCGAAGGTCCGATGATGGCGATCAAGACCGTCAACGCCCTCTCCCACTACACCGACTGGACCATCGGCCACGTACACGCCGGCGCTCTGGGCTGGGTGGCGATGATCTCCATTGGCGCGCTGTACCACCTGATCCCGAAAGTCTTCGGTCGCGAGCAGATGTACAGCGTCGGCCTGATCAACACCCACTTCTGGCTCGCCACCATCGGTACCGTGCTCTACATCGCTTCGATGTGGGTCAACGGCATCGCCCAGGGCCTGATGTGGCGTGCAGTCAACGAAGACGGCACCCTGACCTACTCGTTCGTCGAAACCCTGGTGGCCAGCCACCCAGGCTTCATCGTGCGACTGGTGGGTGGTGCGATCTTCCTCAGCGGCATGTTCCTGATGGCCTACAACACCTGGCGCACCGTACGTGCCGCCGTGCCAGCCGAAGTCAACGCCGCTGCGCAGATGGCCTGAGGAGTCCGCCATGAAACACGAAACGATTGAAAAAAACGTCGGCCTGCTGATGCTGCTGATGGTCTTCGCGGTGAGCATCGGCGGTCTGACCCAGATCGTCCCGCTGTTCTTCCAGGACGTCACCAACAAGCCGGTGGAAGGCATGAAGCCCTACACCGCCCTGCAACTGGAAGGCCGTGACATCTACATCCGCGAAGGCTGCGTACAGTGCCACTCGCAGATGATCCGTCCGTTCCGCGCTGAAACCGAACGCTATGGTCACTACTCGGTGGCCGGTGAAAGCGTCTGGGACCACCCGTTCCTGTGGGGTTCCAAGCGTACCGGTCCGGACCTGGCCCGTGTCGGCGGCCGCTACTCCGATGACTGGCACCGTGCGCACTTGTACAACCCGCGCAACGTCGTGCCCGAGTCGAAGATGCCGGCCTACCCGTGGCTGGTAACAGCACCGGTGGACAGCAGCCATACCGAAACCAAGCTCAAGGTCATGCGCACCCTCGGCGTGCCCTACACCGACGACGACATCGCCGGGGCCACCGCCTCGCTCAAGGGCAAGACCGAGATGGACGCCCTGGTGTCCTACCTGCAAGTGCTTGGCACTGCGATCAAGAGCAAGAGGTGAGCCATGGGTTTTGAACTCGATAGCGGCATGATCCGCGGGCTCGGGACCCTGGTGGTGATGATCGCCTTCATCGGCCTGTCGATCTGGGTATTCAACGCCAAACGCAACCCCGAGTTTGCCCAGGCACGCCTGCTGCCCTTCGCCGACGATCCGGCGCCGGGCGCGGCGCACGCCGGCCATTCATCTGATGACGCTCAACCTCAAGAGCCTGCGACAAGGAGCATTCGGCCATGACCACCTTCTGGAGTACGTGGATCTGCGTACTGACCATCGGCAGCCTGATCGGCCTGACCTGGCTGCTGGTCGGCACCCGCAAGGGTGAAACCAAGGGCAGCGTGGACCAGACCATGGGCCACGCTTTCGATGGCATCGAGGAGTACGACAACCCCCTGCCGCAATGGTGGTTCCTGTTGTTCGCCGGGACCCTGGTGTTTTCCGTGGGCTACCTGATCCTCTACCCGGGTCTGGGCAACTGGAAAGGCATCCTGCCGGGCTATGAAGACGGCTGGACCCAGACCAAGGAATGGGAAAAGGAAATGGCCAAGGCGGACGTGAAATTTGGGCCGATCTTCGCCAAATTCGCTGCCATGCCCGTGGAAGAAGTGGCCAAGGACCCACAAGCACTGAAGATGGGTGGACGCCTGTTCGCTTCCAACTGCTCGGTGTGCCACGGCTCTGACGCCAAGGGTGCTTTCGGCTTCCCCAACCTGGCGGACGACAACTGGCGGTGGGGCGGCAGCGCTGACACCATCAAGGCCACCATCATGGGCGGCCGCATGGCGGCCATGCCGGCCTGGGGTGAAGTGCTCAAGGAAAACGGGGTGAAGAACGTTGCGGCCTATGTTCGTCATGAACTGGCCGGCCTGCCTCTGCCTGCAGACAGCGATGCTGACCTGCTGGCCGGACAGCAAGCATTCAGCACCACTTGCGTAGCCTGCCACGGCGCCAACGGCAAGGGCACCGAGATCATGGGCGCGCCCGATCTGACCCAGCCTGCCGGCTTCATCTACGGCACCAGCCTGGCGCAACTGCAACAGACCATCCGCCACGGTCGCCAGGGCCATATGCCGGCGCAGAGCGAACTGCTCGGCAATGACAAGGTGCAACTGCTGGCCGCCTACGTGTACAGCCTCTCCCACGGCAACAAGCAACAAGCCGCAAACGACCAGTAAGGCAACATCCGCAGGCTGCAGGTTTTCAACTTGCAGCCTGTCACTTGAAGTTCCCCCTGCCTCTTTGCGACCAAGTGTCGCACCCCTCTCCCCCGCCGCGTTTGCACTGATCCGAATCAGGTCTAAGCTTGCCCCGAAGCGCACTGGTAATGACCGGTCACAGGCCATCGGTATCCTAGACGTTCGAAGCTTTCGCTCGATGACAGGCCGCAAAGGCTGGTTTATACCGGCTGTCGACTGGCTTACCGCCTGTCAGCTGATCCGCGGGCTTCCACACACCCGGTTACATCTGACCTGACACCCCGAGTTTTTTGTCCACTGCGACATTTTGTCCGAGGGCATTTTTTGTCCCTACTCGGCATAGGGAAAGGCCGCAGAATCAGGCATGGAACGCATTGACCCAGGTCATGGCGCGTTGCAATGACCCCCTGCTTTCTCCATACTTGCGGCCGATTTTTATCCCTAATAAAACACCCAAACCGTGGAACCTTAGAATGAGCACAGCAATCAGTCCGACTGCTTATAACTATAAGGTAGTCCGCCAGTTCGCCATCATGACGGTGGTCTGGGGGATCCTTGGCATGGGGCTCGGTGTCTTCATCGCCTCGCAACTGGTCTGGCCGGAGTTGAACTTCGGTCTGCCATGGACGACCTTTGGACGCCTGCGCCCGCTGCACACCAACCTGGTGATCTTCGCCTTCGGTGGATGTGCATTGTTTGCCACCTCTTACTATGTCGTGCAGCGAACCTGCCAGACGCGACTGATTTCCGACAGCCTTGCGGCCTTCACCTTCTGGGGTTGGCAAGCGGTGATCGTCGGTGCGATCGTGACCCTGCCACTGGGTTACACCACCACCAAGGAATACGCCGAACTGGAATGGCCTCTGGCTATCCTGCTGGCGATCGTCTGGGTCACCTACGGCCTGGTGTTCTTTGGCACCATCACCAAGCGCAAGACCAAGCACATCTACGTCGGTAACTGGTTCTACGGTGCCTTCATCGTGGTGACCGCGATGCTGCACATCGTCAACCACGCCTCCCTGCCGGTCAGCTTCTTCAAGTCCTACTCGGCCTATGCCGGTGCGACTGATGCCATGATCCAGTGGTGGTATGGCCACAACGCCGTGGGCTTCTTCCTGACCACCGGCTTCCTGGGGATGATGTACTACTTCGTACCCAAGCAGGCCGAGCGTCCGATCTACTCCTATCGCCTGTCCATCGTGCACTTCTGGGCGCTGATCACCCTGTACATCTGGGCCGGTCCGCACCACCTGCATTACACCGCTCTGCCGGACTGGGCCCAGTCCCTGGGCATGGCCATGTCGATCATCCTGCTGGCACCCAGCTGGGGCGGCATGATCAACGGCATGATGACCCTGTCGGGCGCCTGGCATAAGCTGCGCACCGACCCGATCCTGCGCTTTTTGGTGGTATCCCTGGCGTTCTACGGCATGTCGACCTTCGAAGGTCCGATGATGGCGATCAAGACCGTCAACTCGCTCTCGCACTACACCGACTGGACCATCGGCCACGTACACGCCGGCGCTCTGGGCTGGGTAGCGATGATCTCCATCGGCGCTCTGTATCACCTGATTCCGAAAGTCTTCGGTCGTCAGCAGATGCACAGCACCGGCCTGATCAACACCCACTTCTGGCTGGCTACCATCGGTACCGTGCTCTACATCGCCTCGATGTGGGTCAACGGTATTACCCAGGGTCTGATGTGGCGTGCAATCAACGATGACGGCACCCTCACCTACTCCTTCGTCGAAGCACTGCAAGCCAGCCACCCGGGCTTTATCGTCCGTGCTCTGGGCGGTGCGTTCTTCGCCACCGGCATGCTGATCATGGCGTACAACGTGTTCCGTACCGTTCGCGCCTCGAACCCGGCTGAAGCTGAAGCCGCCGCTCAGATCGCTGTAGTTGGAGCTCACTGATGAAGCACGAAGTAGTCGAGAAGAATATTGGCCTACTGGCCTTCTTCATGGTCATCGCCGTCAGCATCGGCGGCCTGACCCAGATCGTCCCGCTGTTCTTCCAGGACGTCACCAACAAGCCGGTGGAAGGCATGAAGCCGCGCACCGCACTGGAACTGGAAGGCCGCGACGTGTACATCGCCAACGGCTGTGTCGGCTGCCACTCGCAGATGATCCGTCCGTTCCGTGCTGAAACCGAACGCTACGGTCACTACTCGGTGGCCGGCGAAAGCGTCTGGGACCACCCGTTCCTGTGGGGTTCCAAGCGTACCGGCCCGGACCTGGCCCGTGTCGGCGGCCGCTACTCCGATGACTGGCAGCGTGCGCACCTGTACAACCCGCGCAACGTTGTTCCCGAGTCGAAGATGCCGGCTTATCCGTTCCTCGTAGAAAACAAGCTCGACGGCAAAGACACCGCGAAGAAAATGGAAGTCTTGCGCACGCTCGGCGTCCCTTACACCGACGAAGACATCGCCGGTGCCAAGGATGCCGTGAAGGGCAAAACCGAAATGGACGCGCTGGTGGCCTATCTGCAAGGCCTGGGCACCATCATCAAAAGCAAACGGTGATCTAGATGGATATCGGGATGATTCGTGGCCTGGGCACCCTTGTTGTGATGGTGGCCTTCATCGGCTTGGCGCTCTGGGTGTTCAGCCCCAAGCGCAAGTCCGAGTTTGAAGACGCGACCTTGCTGCCGTTCGCGGATGATCCCGACGCCATCAAGCACGTCGAGCAAGCTTCTAGGAGTAACAAAGAATGACTACGTTCTGGAGTCTGTACGTCACAGTCCTCAGTCTGGGTACCATCTTCGCCCTGACCTGGCTGCTGCTGTCGACCCGCAAGGGCCAGCGCACCGAGCAGACCGACGAGACGGTCGGCCACTCCTTCGACGGGATCGAGGAGTACGACAACCCCCTGCCGAAGTGGTGGTTCATGCTGTTCGTCGGCACCATCGTCTTCGCCCTGGGTTACCTGGTGCTGTACCCGGGCCTGGGCAACTGGAAAGGCGTCCTGCCTGGCTACAACTACCTCGATAACGAGAAGCAGACCCCGTTCGCCAACGGCCAGTCCGGCTGGACCGGCGTGCATGAATGGGAAAAGGAAATGGCCAAGTCGGACGCCAAGTTCGGTCCGATCTTCGCCAAGTACGCCGCCATGCCTATCGAAGAAGTGGCCAAGGACCCGCAAGCCCTGAAAATGGGCGGTCGCCTGTTCGCTTCCAACTGCTCGGTCTGCCACGGTTCCGACGCCAAGGGCGCCTATGGCTTCCCCAACCTGACCGACGCCGACTGGCGCTGGGGCGGCGAGCCGGAAACCATCAAGGCCACCATCATGGGCGGTCGCCACGCGGTGATGCCCGCCTGGGTGGACGTGATCAAGGAACAGGGCGTCAGTGACGTTGCCGCTTATGTCCTGACCAACCTCGACGGCCGCAAACTGCCGGAAGGCATCAAGGCCGACCCGGTCAATGGCCAGAAGCTGTTCGCCGCCAACTGCGCGGTCTGCCACGGTCCGGAAGGCAAAGGCACCCCAGCCATGGGCGCCCCGAACCTGACTCACCCGGCAGCGTTCATCTACGGCTCGAGCTTCGCCCAACTGCAGCAGACCATTCGTCACGGCCGTCAGGGCGTGATGCCTGCTCAGGAACAACTGCAAGGCAATGACAAGGTTCACCTGCTGGCGGCTTATGTCTACAGCCTGTCCCACGGTGACAAGCAGGCCGACGCCGAGTAAGAGCGACAACTGAAAGCAACACTCAGCGGCCCCGCCAATCAGCATTGGCGGGGCCGTTTTGTTTGCGCCTTACATCGGCTGAGCTCGACGGTGGATCACCCTTCGCGGCAACCCGGCAGTAACGTTTCTACAATATGGAGGACTTCGAGGCCTGCTGCGTAGGCCTGATCAACCCCTGGAAGAATTGAACGGCGCGCCGTGCAAAACGGTCCATAATCCACAAGTCAATTGATTCAAGTCATTACACCATCAGTTGATTTCCCCCAACGCGACCAAAGGTCGCACCCTTGCGCTAGAGCTACAGGCGTATCATTGCGCCACTGCAACACCCCTTTTGACCCCGGCCGGCATGTACTGGCCGAGGCATTTTTCCACTGCCGTGGGATGCAATGATGAGCAACCAGATTCCCGTACAAGACGTTACCCCGCCTGCCAAAAACGCGACCAACAGCGTCGACCTCTACGCCTCCAGGGAAAAAATCTACACCCGCGCCTTCACTGGCCTGTTCCGTAACCTGCGCATGCTGGGCGGCGCCGGATTATTCCTGCTGTACTTCGGCACCGTGTGGCTCAACTGGGGTGGCCACCAGGCTGTCTGGTGGAACCTGCCGGAACGTAAATTCTTCATCTTTGGCGCCACGTTCTGGCCCCAAGACTTCATCCTGCTCTCGGGCCTGTTGATCATTGCCGCTTTCGGCCTGTTCTTCATCACCGTCTATGCCGGACGTGTCTGGTGCGGCTACACCTGCCCGCAGAGCGTCTGGACCTGGATCTTCATGTGGTGCGAAAAAGTCACCGAAGGCGACCGCAACCAGCGCATCAAGCTGGACAAGGCGCCCATGAGCGCCAACAAGTTCCTGCGCAAGCTCAGCAAGCACAGCCTCTGGCTGCTGATCGGTTTCGTCACCGGCATGACCTTCGTCGGCTACTTCTCGCCCATCCGCGAACTGGTCATCGACTTCTTCACTGGCCAGGCCGATGGCTGGTCGTACTTCTGGGTGGGCTTCTTCACCCTGGCCACCTACGGCAACGCCGGCTGGTTGCGCGAGCAAGTGTGCATCTACATGTGCCCCTATGCGCGCTTCCAGAGCGTGATGTTCGACAAGGACACCCTGATCGTTTCCTATGACCCACGCCGTGGCGAAAGCCGTGGCCCACGCAAGAAAGGCGCCGACTACAAGGCCCAGGGCCTGGGCGACTGCATCGATTGCACCATGTGTGTCCAGGTCTGCCCCACCGGCATCGACATCCGTGATGGCCTGCAGATCGAATGTATCGGCTGCGCCGCCTGTATCGACGCCTGTGACAGCATCATGGACAAGATGGAGTACCCCCGCGGGCTCATCAGCTACACCACCGAACACAACCTCTCCGGACAGAAAACCCATAAACTGCGTCCGCGCCTGATCGGTTACGCCCTGGTGTTGCTGGCCATGATCAGCCTGCTGGTCACCGCGTTCTTCATGCGTTCACTGGTGGGCTTCGATGTCAGCAAGGACCGGGTGCTGTACCGCGAAAACTCAGAAGGCCGGATCGAAAACGTCTATAGCCTGAAGATCATGAACAAGGACCAGCGCGACCACACCTACGTGCTCGATGCCGCTGGCCTGCCGGACCTGAAGCTGCAGGGCAAGCGCGAGATCCATGTGGTGGCCGGCGATATCGTCAGCATGCCAGTGGAACTGTCCATCGCTCCAGAGCAACTGCCATCGACCACCAACGAGGTGAAATTCATCCTCAAGGATGCCGACGATAACAGCGTCCACGTTGAAGCCAAGAGCCGGTTCATCGGCCCACAAATTCGTTAAGAGCCAAGAGAAGTGATCATGCCCGCAGCTACCACCACCAGCCCCTGGTACAAACACCTCTGGCCCTGGATCATCATCGGCATCCTCGCCTGCTCGGTGACCCTGACCCTGTCCATGGTGACCATTGCCGTGAACAACCCGGACAACCTGGTGAACGACAACTACTACGAGGCCGGCAAGGGCATCAACCGCTCCCTGGACCGCGAGTTGCTGGCCCAGACGCTGAAGATGCGCGCCAACGTGCACCTCGACGAACTGACCGGCGAAGTGGAGCTGCGCCTGAGCGGTAACAGCCAGCCCAAGACCCTGGAGCTGAACCTGATCTCGCCGACCCAGCCGGAGAAAGATCGCAAGATCAACCTCACCCGCAGCGAAACCGAACAAGGTCGCTACATTGGCCAGTTGACCGATCAGGTCGAAGGCCGGCGCTTCGTCGAACTGCTGGGAGTCGAAGGCGACAAGACCTGGCGCATGTTCGAAGAGGAACAAGTCAGTCACGACAAGGACCTGCTGCTGGGCGATGAGCCGCTGCAAGGGGCGGAAGACCTGAACTGATCAACACCTGTCGTCCATCGCCGGCGCGCCGCCTTTGCCCTCACCCGGGTTGCAGGCGACTTGCCGGCGATGAGTTTTTCCCCGACCACAAAGACCGCCGATGACCACGCCACTGCCTTGCTACCACTGCGCCCTGCCGGTTCCCACCGGCAGCCGGTTCACCGCCGTCGTGCTCGGCGAATCCCGGGAGTTCTGCTGCCCGGGTTGCCAGGCGGTCGCCGAGGCCATTGTCGCTGGCGGCCTGGAGCATTACTACAGCCACCGCAGTGAAGCCTCGGCCAACCCCGAAGCCTTGCCTGTGCAGTTGCTGGATGAGTTGGCGCTATACGATCGTGCCGACGTGCAACAACCCTTTGTCCGCCACGAAGGCGAGCTGGCGGAAACCACTCTGCTCATGGAAGGCATCAGTTGCGCCGCCTGTGGCTGGCTGATCGAAAAGCATCTGCGCAGCCTGCCGGCAGTGGTCGAGGCCCGCCTCAACCTTTCCAACCACCGCCTGCATGTGCGCTGGGCCGATAGCCAGCTCCCGCTGAGCCAAGTCCTTAGCGAGCTACGACACATCGGCTACGCTGCCCACCCCTATCAACCGGACCGCGCCTCTGAACAACTGGCCAGCGAGAACCGCCTGGCGCTGCGCCAGCTGGGGGTCGCCGGGTTACTGTGGTTCCAAGCGATGATGGCAACCATGGCCACCTGGCCGGAATTCAATATCGACCTGAGCCCGGAGCTGCACGCCATCCTGCGCTGGGTTGCGCTTTTCCTCACCACCCCCATCGTGTTCTACAGCTGTGCACCTTTCTTCAAGGGCGCCATGCGCGACTTGCGCACCCGTCACCTGACCATGGATGTTTCGGTGTCCCTGGCCATCGGCGGAGCCTATCTGGCCGGGATCTGGACTGCCATCAGCGGCGTCGGCGAGCTGTATTTTGACGCCGTGGGCATGTTCGCCCTGTTTCTGCTGGCCGGACGCTACCTGGAACGCCGGGCCCGGGAACGCACTGCAGCAGCCACCGCACAACTGGTCAACCTGCTGCCAGCCTCCTGCCTGCGCCTGAGCGAAGACGGCCAGAGCGAACGCATCCTGCTCACTGAGCTGCGCCTGGGGGACCGGGTGCTGGTGCATCCCGGCGCGGTACTGCCGGCGGATGGCAAGATCCTTGACGGCCAATCGAGCATCGACGAGTCCCTGCTCACTGGCGAGTACCTACCCCAGCCCCGCAGTCAGGGCGACATGATCACCGCAGGCACGCTGAACGTCGAAGGTGCATTGACGGTGGAAGTCCAGGCCCTGGGCCAGGACACCCGGCTGTCAGCCATCGTGCGCCTGCTGGATCGGGCTCAGGCAGAGAAACCTCGACTCGCGGAGGTCGCCGACCGCGCGGCCCAGTGGTTCCTGCTGTTCTCGTTGATCGCCGCTGCGGCCATCGGCCTGCTGTGGTGGCAACTGGACGCCTCGCGCGCCTTCTGGATCGTCCTGGCCATGCTGGTTGCCACCTGCCCTTGCGCGCTGTCCCTGGCCACTCCAACGGCCTTGACCGCCGCCACCGGCACCCTGCACAAGCTCGGCCTGCTGCTGACCCGCGGCCATGTGCTCGAAGGCCTGAACCAGATCGACACGGTGATTTTCGACAAGACCGGCACCCTCACCGAAGGACGCTTGGCACTGCGCGCCATTCGCCCCCTGGGTTGCGTGACCAGCGATGACTGCCTGAGCCTGGCGGCGGCCCTGGAGAACCGCTCCGAGCACCCTATCGCTCGGGCTTTTGGCCGCGCCCCAGTGGCGGCCGAAGAGGTCACCAGCAGCCCGGGACTGGGCCTGGAAGGTCTGGTGGGCACACAGCGCTTGCGCATCGGCCAGCCGGCATTCGTCTGCGAACTCAGCGGCTGCCCGGTGCCCTCGATGCCTGATGAAGCCGGCCAGTGGTTGTTGTTGGGTGACAGCCTGGGCGCCCTCGCCTGGCTGGTGCTCGATGACCGGCTGCGCAGCGACGCCCCAGCCCTCCTGGCCGCCTGCAAGGCTCGCGGCTGGCATACCTTGCTGCTTTCCGGGGACAGCTCACCGATGGTGGCCAGCGTCGCCGCCGAACTGCAGATCGACGAAGCCCGTGGCGGCCTGCGCCCGGATGACAAGCTGCAGGTACTGCAACAGCTGCATCAACAGGGCCGCAAAGTGCTGATGCTCGGCGACGGGGTCAACGATGTGCCGGTACTAGCCGCCGCCGACATCAGCGTGGCCATGGGTTCGGCCACTGACCTGGCCAAGACCAGCGCCGATGCAGTGCTCCTGTCCAACCGCCTGGACGCACTGGTGCAGGCCTTCAGCCTGGCCCGTCGGACCCGCCGGGTAATCATCGAGAACCTGCTCTGGGCCGGGCTGTACAATGGCCTGATGCTGCCGTTCGCCGCCCTGGGCTGGATCACTCCGGTCTGGGCTGCGGTCGGCATGTCCATCAGTTCCCTGACCGTGGTGCTTAATGCCCTGCGCCTGACCCGCATGCCGCGGTCAGCCGACAGCGCCGGCGCCCCCGAAACCCGCCTGTTGCCGGCCTGAGCCGCCGGGCCTGGAGTCCAGATGCCAGCTCTTTATGTGATGATTCCGGCCGCCCTGCTGATCGTGGCCATCGCCATCTACATCTTCTTCTGGGCCGTCGACAGCGGTCAGTACGACGACCTCGACGGCCCGGCCCACAGCATCCTGTTCGACGATCAGGACCCTAGCCACACCGCAGCGGTGGACGAAGCCAAGGGCCAGACAGACAACGACGCCGAGCCGGTCAAGAAAGCGGAACCACCCCATGCTTGAGCTGGCTCCCCTACTGGTTTCGGCGGTGATCCTTGGCTTGCTGGGTGGAGGGCATTGCCTGGGCATGTGCGGTGGGCTGATGGGCGCTCTGACCCTGGCCATTCCCCAGGACCAACGCAGCCGGCGTTTCCGACTGTTACTGGCCTACAACCTCGGACGCATCCTCAGTTATGCCCTGGCCGGCCTGCTGCTGGGTCTGGCTGGCTGGGCCGTGGCCAGCAGTCCGGTGGCGCTGTTCATGCGGGTACTGGCTGGCTTGTTGTTGATCGCCATGGGCCTGTACCTGGCCGGCTGGTGGAGCGGCCTGACCCGTATCGAAGGCCTTGGACGGGGCCTGTGGCGGCATATCCAGCCAGTCGCCAACCGCCTGCTGCCGGTTTCCAGCCTGCCTCGCGCACTGCTCCTGGGTGCGCTCTGGGGCTGGCTGCCTTGCGGTTTGGTGTACAGCACCCTGCTGTGGTCGGCGAGCCAGGGCAACGCCCTGGATAGCGCTCTGCTGATGCTGGCGTTCGGCCTCGGCACCTGGCCTGTGCTGTTGGCCACTGGTCTTGCGGCGGAACGGGTTACCGCCCTGCTGCGCCGTCGCAGCGTGCGCATGGCCGGAGGACTGTTGGTCATGCTGTTCGGCATCTGGACCCTGCCGGGGCCTCATCAGCACTGGCTGATGGGCCACTGATCCCTGGAAAGGGCCCGGCTACAGGGCTTGTACGCCCCGTCGGCGCTACCTCAGCGGCTCCCGAACACCCTTGATACAAATCAAGATGGCCGCAGCCCTAACCCCCTAGACTCGCGAACACTGCCAGCCTATCCGGGGGAATTCCCGCATGCTCGACGCCATTCGTTGGGACACAGATCTGATCCGCCGCTATGACCTGGCGGGACCACGCTACACCTCATATCCGACCGCGGTGCAATTCAACAGCCAGGTCGGCGCCTTCGATCTGCTGCACGCCCTGCGCGACAGCCGCAAGGCCCAGCGTCCGTTGTCGCTTTACGTGCACATCCCGTTCTGCGCCAACATCTGCTACTACTGCGCCTGCAACAAGGTCATCACCAAGGATCGCAGCCGCGCCCTGCCCTACCTGCAACGCCTGGAACAGGAGATGCAACTGATTGCCTGCCACCTGGCGCCCAACCAGCGGGTCGAGCAACTGCACTTCGGCGGCGGCACCCCGACCTTTCTCAATCACGATGAGCTGCGCCAACTGATGGCGCTGCTGCGCAAGCACTTCAACCTGCTGGACGATGACTCCGGGGACTACGGCATCGAGATCGACCCCCGGGAAGCCGACTGGTCCACCATGGGACTGCTCCGGGAGCTGGGCTTCAATCGGGTCAGCATTGGCCTGCAGGATCTGGACCCGGCGGTACAACGGGCGGTCAATCGCCTGCAGAGCCTGGAGGAAACCCGGGCCGTGATCGAAGCGGCCCGCACCCTGCAGTTCCGCTCCATCAACATCGACCTGATCTACGGCTTGCCCAAGCAGACCCCAGAGCACTTCGCCCGCACCGTGGAAGAAGTGATCAGCCTGCAACCGGATCGCCTCTCAGTCTTCAACTATGCCCATCTGCCCGAGCGCTTCATGCCGCAACGGCGGATCAATGGCAATGAGCTGCCGGCTCCGGCAGAGAAACTGGAGATGCTGCAACGCACCATCGAGCAGTTGACGGCAGCCGGTTATCGCTACATCGGCATGGACCACTTTGCCCTGCCCGACGACGAGCTGGCGATCGCTCAGGAAGAGTCGACCCTGCAACGCAACTTCCAGGGTTACACCACTCATGGCCATTGCGACTTGATTGGGCTGGGAGTATCGGCCATCAGCCAGATCGGCGATCTCTACTGCCAGAACAGCAGTGACTTGACCCAGTATCAAAATGCCTTGGCGGGCGCACAACTGGCCACTAGTCGTGGTCTGGTATGCAACGCCGACGACCGTCTGCGCCGTGAAGTTATTCAACAACTGATCTGCAACTTTAGTCTTAAGTTCGAAGATATAGAGAAGGCATTCAATATCGACTTTCGCGGCTACTTCAACGAACTATGGCCGGACCTGCAGGAGATGGCCGACGATGGCCTGATTCAACTCAGCGCCGAGGCCATTACCGTACTTCCGGCAGGACGCCTGTTGGTGCGTTCGGTGTGCATGATCTTCGATGCGTATCTGGGCCAACAGAATCGCCAGCGTTTTTCCCGGGTCATCTAGGACTTCATGATCAGGGAAGCGGCTTTCATCACCTGCTCGGGGCTCAGGCCTGCCTCTTTCATCGCCTTGGCCAGGGAGGCATTGGCCGTCAGCAAACCGCTGTTCAGGGCCGCCAGGGCAGACTGCAGGCTGCCGATCCGGGCCTTGACCTCTTCCGGGCTCAGGCGTTTGTCGGCCATGACCGCCTGAAGCCGGGCAAGCTTCTCAGTAATCTGTTGTTGCAATTTTCTGATCATCTTGAGGAGTTGTTGAATATTTTCGGGCAGGCCGCTTTCCTCGATGTCACGGTCATCGCCCGCAGCACTGGAGGATTTCTGTAGTCCAACACCCGACAGCGACACTTTGACGCCCTCTCCGACCACAGATTCAGCAACTAGTGGAGAGCCCTTTAGTTCATCGTCATCAATGCCTTTCGAGGTCTCGGAAAGTAGCTGCAAGTTGTTGCTGCCATTAGTAATACCGCCAACAGAGGACATAGTTGCAGCTCTCCAAGTTACTTTCGTTAACAGGTTATCGACTCATAAAAGGAATGCTTTACGACTAACAGTCAATACGGCACGGACTGGCCGGAACCTCCTCCCGTGAGTTACCCTTACGGCTTATGTGTGTTTTCCCACAAGGATTCTAGAATGTCCGAGCCAGTTAAACTGCGCGCTCATAACCAGGCCCATTGCAAGGATTGCAGCCTGGCCCCTCTGTGCCTGCCACTTTCCTTGAATTTGGAAGACATGGACGCGCTGGACGAAATCGTCAAACGTGGCCGCCCATTGAAAAAAGGCGAATTCCTGTTCCGTCAGGGTGACGGCTTCGACTCGGTGTATGCCGTGCGTTCAGGTGCCCTGAAAACCTTCAGCCTCAGTGACAGCGGCGAAGAACAGATCACCGGCTTCCACCTCCCCAGCGAGCTGGTGGGGCTGTCCGGCATGGATACCGAAAGCCATCCGGTTTCGGCACAAGCCCTGGAAACCACCTCGGTGTGCGAGATCCCCTTCGAACGCCTCGACGAACTGGCTCTGCAACTGCCGCAACTGCGCCGCCAATTGATGCGAGTCATGAGCCGTGAAATCCGTGACGATCAGCAGATGATGCTGCTGCTGTCGAAAAAGACCGCAGACGAGCGCATCGCCACCTTCCTGGTCAACCTCTCCGCGCGTTTCCGCGCACGGGGCTTTTCGGCCAACCAGTTCCGCTTGAGCATGTCGCGCAACGAAATTGGCAACTACCTGGGCCTGGCAGTGGAAACCGTGTCCCGGGTATTCACCCGTTTCCAGCAGAACGAACTGATTGCCGCCGAAGGCAAGGAAGTGCACATCCTCGATCCGATCCAGCTCTGCGCCCTGGCCGGCGGCTCGGTAGAAGGCTGAACCACAGCGCTTGCGACTGAGCCAAGCCGCTCGGTCGCGGGTATACTGGCGCGGCCTATTTGCCCGCCAGGACACCTGAAGATGGCCTTCGATTCCTTCGACATCAAATCCCTGATCCGCCCCGTCATCGACTTCCCGAAACCGGGCGTGATCTTCCGCGACATTACCCCTCTGTTCCAGTCTCCCCGGGCCCTGCGCCTGGTGGCCGACAGTTTCGCCCAGCGTTATGTCGAAGAAGACTTCAGCCACATCGGTGCCATGGACGCCCGGGGTTTCCTGATCGGCTCAATCATCGCCTACCAACTGAATAAACCGCTGATCCTGTTTCGCAAACAGGGCAAGCTGCCTGCGGACGTACTCGCCGAGGGCTATCAGACCGAATACGGCGAAGCCTTCCTCGAAGTCCACGCCGACAGTCTGTGCGAAGGCGATTCAGTACTGATGTTCGATGACCTGATTGCCACCGGCGGCACCCTGATTGCCGCGGCCAATCTGGTACGGCGCATGGGGGCGAAGATCTACGAGGCCGCTGCCATCATCGACCTGCCGGAACTGGGCGGCTCGCAGAAGCTGCAAGACATGGGCATACCCACCTTCTGCCTGACGCAGTTTTCGCTGACTGAGCGCTAGAGTCCACCCGCGTATTCATCGGCAAGCAGGTTCCTACAGGCCCATCTGCTTGCTGATGATTTCGTTCATCACCTCGCGGGTGCCGCCACCGATCGAGAGAATGCGGTTGTCGCGATACAGGCGCTCCACCAGGCTCTCGCGCATGTAGCCCATGCCACCGAGTATCTGCACCGCATCATGGGTAATACGGTCAGCGGTGTCGGTGGCAAAGTTCTTGGCCATGGAAATCTCCTTGATCACGCTCTTGCCGGCGGCCATCTTCGCCGCCTGGCGATAGGTGAACTCCCGCGAGACCTCCAGAGCCGTAGCCATCTCTGCCAGACGATGCTTGAGCACCTGGAACTTGGCGATGGGCTTGCCGAACGCCTCCCGCTCGCGAGCCCACTTCAGGCTTTCCTCCAGGGCCATCTGTGCGGTCATGTTGGCCATCAGCGCCAGGGCCAGGCGCTCGCTCTGGAAATTGCCCATGATGCAGGCAAAGCCCATGTTCTCGGCGCCGATCAGGTTGCCCACCGGCACCCGGCAATCGTCGAAGAACAACTCGGCAGTGTCCGAGGCCCACCAGCCCATCTTTTTCAGCTGTCGACCGATAGTGAAGCCCGGCGCGCCCTTTTCGATCAGCAGCAAGCTGATACCGCCGTAACCGGACTCACCGGTACGCACCGCAACGGTATAGAAATCGGCGCGTACGCCGCTGGTGATAAAGGTCTTGCTGCCGCTGACCCGATAATGATCGCCGTCGCGCACAGCGCGTGTCTGCAGATTGGCCACGTCCGAGCCGCCCCCGGGCTCGGTCACCGCCAGAGCGCAGATTTTCTCTCCGGACAGCACTTGGGGCGCCACTCGGTCCCGCACCTCGGGACGGGCCCATTTGACGATGGGCGGCAGGCCGATATCCAGGGAGCCCAGCCCCGCTACCAGGCCACCGGAACCGCTGCGCATCAGCTCTTCACTGGCGGCGATCTTGGCGAACAGGTCACCTTCGTGACTGCCCCCCAGCGCTTCGGGATAACCGATACCCAGAATCCCTGCAGCACCGGCCTTGAGATACAGCTCGCGGGGGAAGCTTTCAACCTCCTCCCACTGATCGATCTCGGGGAGGATTTCCCGTTCGACGAAACGTCGCAC
This sequence comes from Pseudomonas sp. JDS08PS003, assembly GCF_045013505.1. NCBI lineage: Bacteria > Pseudomonadati > Pseudomonadota > Gammaproteobacteria > Pseudomonadales > Pseudomonadaceae > Pseudomonas > Pseudomonas sp. JDS08PS003. The sequence continues at coordinate 2,270,803 of NZ_CP120724.1, read as the reverse complement.
GCTGTCACGGACCAACTGGTGGCTGGGGTCGAAGTATTCCTGGCAGGCAGACATCGGCAAGCTCCTCTGAAGGGTCGAGGAAACTTACCAAGCGCTTGCTTGGTTTTCAAGAAGATGTGTGACGCGTCTTTCGCCGGCAAGCCGGCTCCTACCGCGTTATAGCGCTATGGGTTTGCGGCCGGCGAAAGAATGGGCCAGGGTGCCGCCATCCACCAGCTCCAGCTCGCCACCCAGGGGCACGCCGTGGGCGATACGCGAGGTGATCAGGCCTTTGTTGGTCAGCAACTGGGCAATGTAATGGGCCGTGGCCTCACCTTCCACCGTGGGGTTGGTGGCCAGGATGACCTCGGTAAAGCTGCCCTGCTCTTCAATCCGCGTCAGTAACTGAGGGATGCCGATGGCTTCCGGGCCCAGGCCGTCCAAAGGTGAAAGATGCCCCTTGAGCACGAAGTAGCGACCGCGGTAACCGGTCTGCTCCACCGCGTAGACATCCATCGGCCCTTCCACCACACACAACAAGCTGTCGTCACGGCGAGGATCGGCGCACTGCGGGCACAGATCGTCTTCAGTCAGGGTCCGGCATTGACGGCAATGGCCCACCCCTTCCATGGCCTGGCTCAGGGCCTGGGCCAGGCGCAAACCGCCACTGCGATCACGTTCAAGCAGCTGCAAGGCCATGCGCTGGGCGGTTTTCTGACCCACGCCCGGCAAGGTGCGCAGGGCATCGATCAGTTGGCGAATCAGGGGGCTGAAGCTCATGAGCAAAGGTCCGACAAAACAACGAGACGCGGTTTATACCCGCGCCTCAGGGTAGCGTCAAATACTCGCGTGCGCGGCAACCTTGACCACCAGCTTGCCGAAGTTGCGCCCTTCCAGCAGGCCGATGAAGGCTTCAGGCGCCTGCTCCAGGCCTTCGACCACATCCTCCTTGAACTTGACCTTGCCTTCGCGCACCCAGGGCGCCATGGCCTTGATGAACTCTGGATGCCGGTCGCCATAGTCGTCAAAAACGATAAAGCCCTGAATCCGCACCCGCTTGGTCAGCATGGTGCGCTGCAACAGCGGCAGGCGGTCCGGACCCGGCGGCAGCTCTTGGGCGTTGTACTGGGCGATCAGCCCGCACAGAGGAATGCGCGCCTTGGGATTGAGCAACGGCAGAACGGCATCGAACACCTTGCCACCGACGTTCTCGAAGTAGATATCCACACCCTTGAAGCAGGCCTGGGCCAGTTCATCGGCAAAACTGGCGCTCTTGTGATCGATGCAGGCGTCGAAACCCAATTCCTCGACCACGTAACGGCACTTGTCCGCACCGCCGGCCACACCCACCACCCGCAGCCCCTTGAGCTTGGCCACTTGCCCCACAACAGAGCCCACAGCTCCGGACGCCGCAGCCACCACCAGGGTTTCCCCGGCCTTGGGCTGACCGATGTCCATCAGCCCCATGTAGGCGGTCATCCCGGGCATGCCCAGCACGCCCAAGGCCATGGAGGGGCTGGGCAGGCCGGAAGGCACGGGAATCAGGTTACGGCCATCACTGATGCAGTGGCTCTGCCAGCCAGTGGCCCCCACCACCAGATCGCCTTCCTGGAACTTCGGATTCAGCGAACGTTCGACCCGACTCACTGCGCCACCGGTCATGACTTCATTGATTTCCACCGGTGCGGCGTAGGACGGTGCGTCGCTCATGCGGCCACGCATGTAGGGGTCCAGGGACAGGTAGAGGGTCTTCAGCAGGACCTGGCCGTCCGCCAGTTCCGGCAAGGCGACCCGCTCCAGGCGGAAGTTCTCAGGGACCGGTGCACCCTGGGGACGAGAGACCAGCACCACACGCTGGTTGAGGGTCAATGTTTGCGGCATCACAGACACTCCTGTATCGAGGGTTGGATAGGACTGTATAGGGTGCAGACCCTGAGAGGGCCGTGGCGTTCGATGTTTCTGCAGAGAGATCGGGGGGCGGCCTTCGCCGGCAAGCCGGCTCATGCGAACAGCGCAGTGCTTATCGACAGGATAAAAAAAGCCAGGCTCAAGGCCTGGCTTTTTTACGTCCATCCGAAACGCCCGGGCGAATCAGAACGGCAGTTTCATGCCTGGAGGCAGTTGCATGCCGGCAGTCATGCCGGACATTTTTTCCTGGCTGTTGGACTCGATCTTGCGCACGGCATCATTGACCGCCGCCGCAAACAGATCTTCCAGCACTTCACGGTCATCTTCGCTGACGCCTTCCAGCAGGCTCGGGTCGATGCTCACACGCTTGATGTCGTGACGACCGGTCATGACCACAGTGACCATGTCGCCGCCGGCCTTGCCGGTGACTTCGGCGTTGGCCAGTTCTTCCTGCATCTTGGCCATTTTTTCCTGCATCTGCTGTGCCTGCTTCATCAGGCCGGCCATGCCACCTTTCATCATGGGAATTACCTCAAAGTACGGGGATTGAAACAGCGCCCGGCCCATGGCCCGACGCCCTTTAAGTGATCAACCCTGAGCGGCCAGGGCCTCGACAGGTTCAATAGTATCCTGGCGCACCACGGCACCGAACTCCTGGACCATCTGCTGGATGAACGGATCGCCGTGAATCGACTCCTCCGCCTCGCGCTGACGGTCGGCCCGGCGCCGTGAAGCCGCCTGGGCCGGGGTTTCCTGCTCGGGCTTGATCAGCTCGATGGCCAGGGTCAGGGTACGTCCGTGGTACTGGTTCAGCGCGTCATTGAGCCGGCGCTGCTGAGTGGCGTTGAACAGCGCGCTGTGGGCCGGGTCCAGGTGCAACAGCCAGTTGTCGCCCTCTACGGCCATCAGGGTGCAGTTGGCGGCGATGCTGCCAGTCATGCCGGAGATCGGTAGTTTCGGGAACAGCTGCAGCCATTCCAGGGCCAGGCCGGTGGCCGGCTTGGCCGCGGGTTCCGGCTCGGGTTCCGGGGCCGGATCGGCGGCGTGCTCACTGGCCAGCTCGTCAAGATAGCTGTAGGCCGAGTCCATGTCCGGCTCGATGTAGTCCTCGTCCAGGGGCGGCTCGTCATCCAGATCGATGCCCGGGGTGGCAGCCTCGACCTCGGCGACACTCGGCTCAGGCACCGGCGCACTGACCCACTCCGGCGCATCCGGCACCACACTGTCGGGCGTTGGAGTTGGCATTGGCGTCAGCTCGGGCTGTTCGGCCACCACTTCCAGCACCGGTTCAACAGCTGGTTGCTGCTCGATCTGCGGCGCTACCGGATCGTTCCAAGGCAGGTCGACCACCTCCTCGGCGGCCACCGGCCCAGGCTCGACGTCAACCGCTTCGACGGCAACCGCTTCGGCAACCGGCGGGGCGACAGGTACAGGCGCAACCGGCGGAGCGGGAATCGCTGCCGGTGCGACCGGCGCGCTGGCAATCGGAGTAACGGGAGCCACAGGCACAGCAGGTGCTGGTACCGCCACGGCTTGGGCGGAATCAACTGTGGCCTGGCTGATCCCCACTGGCTTTAGCGGCTGTCTCGGCGCATCCGCGGTGTCCGCCGGACGGAAGGCCAGCATCCGCAGCAAGACCATTTCGAAGCCCCCCCGCGGGTCCGGAGCCAATGGCAGATCGCGACGGCCGATCAGGCCCATCTGGTAATAAAACTGTACGTCTTCGGCCGGCAGCGCCTGGGCCAGGGCCAGTACCCGGTCACGATCGCCATGACCGTTGTCGACCCCTTCGGGCAATGCCTGGGCAATCGCCACCCGGTGCAGCACGTTGAGAATTTCCGAGAGCACGCCGTTCCAGTCCGGGCCCTGCTCCGCCAGATGGCGCACAGCCTCCAGCAACGCCTTGGCGTCACCATTGATCAACGCATGGAGAACGTCATAGACCTGGCCGTGATCAAGGGTGCCGAGCATCGCTCGCACATCGGCGGCCATGACCTTGCCTTCACCGAAAGCAATGGCCTGGTCAGTCAGACTCATGGCGTCACGCATCGATCCGTCGGCGGCACGGCCCAGCAGCCACAATGCGTCGTCTTCGAACGGCACGTTCTCCACACCCAGCACATGACTCAGGTGCTCGACCACCCGTTCGGGCGTCATGTTCTTCAGGGAGAACTGCAGGCAACGGGACAAAATGGTCGCCGGCAGCTTCTGCGGGTCGGTGGTTGCGAGGATGAACTTGACGTAGGGTGGCGGCTCTTCGAGGGTCTTGAGCAAGGCGTTGAACGAGTGACTGGAGAGCATGTGCACTTCGTCGATCAGGTAGACCTTAAAGCGTCCGCGGCTCGGTGCGTATTGCACGTTATCCAGCAATTCACGGGTGTCCTCGACCTTGGTCCGGCTCGCGGCGTCGATCTCGATCAGGTCGACGAAGCGCCCTTCATCGATCTCGCAGCACACCGAGCAGGTGCCGCACGGTGTGGAAGTGATGCCTGTTTCACAATTCAGACATTTGGCAATGATCCGCGCGATGGTGGTCTTGCCCACCCCGCGGGTGCCGGTAAACAGATAGGCGTGGTGCAGCCGCTGGCTGTCCAAGGCATTGATCAGAGCCTTGAGCACATGGGTCTGGCCGACCATTTCGCGGAACGAGCGCGGACGCCATTTACGTGCAAGAACCTGATAACTCATCGAAAACCGTCGCAACTGGAAAGCGGAAGCCGGTAATGCTAGCGGAGCAAGGGCGAAATTGCATCCGGCGCGCTCGTCTAATCTGTCTAAGCTGCATTTTGCAAAGGATTGCTCGGCCGTTTGAACCGTGGGAGACCGTATGCGTTTGACCTGGGGCGCCCTGCTACTCCTGAGCACCAGCCTGGAAGCCGCCGAAGCGCCTTTACGCTTTGTCATCGCCGACAGTTGGGCCATGCCGACCATCGAGGTCGATGGCGAGCAGCCCACCGCCGGCATCCTTTACGACACCATGAACAGCCTCGCCCGACATATGGGCACCCGCGCCGAGTTCCACGTCCTGGCCCGCGCCCGGGTGCAGAACGCCATGGCCCAGGGCGAAGTCGATGTGCGCTGCTTCGCCGCCCAGGCCTGGCTACCGAACCTGTCCGGGGATTACCTGTGGAGCGTGCCGCTGTTCGTGCAACGCAACCTGCTGGTCAGCGATCGCTACCATCATGAGCCGATCAATCCGCAGGAGTTGCCCACTCAGCACATCGGCACCGTACTGAGCTACACCTACACGTCGCTGCAACCCCTGTTCGAGAGCGCCCGGTTGATTCGTGACGATGCCCGCAACGAGGAGCAAGTCCTGCAAAAGCTTCAGATAGGACGCTACCAGTACGCAGTCGCCAGCCAGTGGACCCTTGACTGGTTCAACAAGACCCAGGCCTCCAGCAAACCCTTGCACCGCGTCGCGCTGCTGCAGGAACAAGCCGTGGGCTGCTATGTGCGCAATGACCCTGCAGTACCGGCCCAGCGGATTCTGCGGACCCTGCTGAAGATGAAGATGTCCGGCGAGATCGATGCCATCGTCCAGCGCTACGTCGACCCGCAGACCGGCGCTCAGGCCTCCGACACCGCCTCGCCCTGAAGCGTGCCGCACCGCCACGGCAGCGGCGGCTCGAAACTGCTGACCCACTCCAGCACGGCGTCGGCGGGCATGGGCGCAGCAATGAAATCCCCCTGAGCCACCTCACACCCGAGGGCCATCAATCGCTCCCCATGGGCCAGGCTTTCCAGGCCTTCCGCCACTACTTGGCGGCCAAACGCCCGGGCCAGCCCGACCAGAGCCTGGATCAGGGCCTGATCATCCTGGTCGTGAAGCATGTCGCGGACAAACAATCGATCGATCTTGATGGTCTGGGTACGCAGACGCTTGAGGTAGCTGAGGGACGAATGCCCAGTGCCGAAATCCCCCAGGGAGAACTGCACACCAAAGCCCTGACAGGCATCGAGGCAATCGCTGACACGCTGGATATTGTCGATGGCCACCGACTCGACGATCTCCAGATCCAGCAAGACCGGTGACACATCCGGGTAGCGATCGAGCATCCCCTTGAGCCGCTCGACAAAATCCGTGCGCTGGAAATGCCGGGCCGCGACGTTCAGGCTCACCGGCCAGACATGGCCCGCCGCCTGCCAGCGTTGCAGTTGGCTCATCACCTGATCCATGACCCACTCGCCGATGTCGACGATCAGGTCGGTCTCCTCCACCTGAGGCAGGAAGTCCTGGGAACCCAACATCCCGCGCTGCGGGTGCTGCCAGCGCAACATCGCCTCGAACCCCACCACCGCGCCGCTTCGCATGTTGACCTTGGGCTGGAAATACAGATGCAGCTCGCCGCTGTTCAGCGCCTGGCGCACGTGCTCTACCGTCTGGTAGGTGACCATCACTTCGCGATCACGCAGAACATCGAACAGGTGGAAGCGGTTGCGCCCGCTTTGCTTGGCCACGTACATCGCCTGGTCGGCGTGGCGCAACAAGGTATCGGCATCATGGTTATCGGTGGGAAACAGAGTCACTCCAATGCTGGCAAAGACATTGATGTCCTTGCCCTGGATCGAATACGGCTGGGAAATGCTCGCCAACACCCGCTGCAGCGCAGCCCGCAGCTCCAGCATGTCCCGTACGTAACGCAAGATCAGCACGAACTCGTCCCCGGCCAGGCGCGCCACTACATCCTCGCCCCTGATGATCGAACGCAGGCGCGCAGCCACTTCCACCAGCAGCAGGTCGCCACAGGCGTGACCGTAGCCATCATTGACCGCCTTGAAGCCGTCCAGATCGAGCATGCATACCGCCAGGGGGATATTCTCCTGGCGGGAGAAATCCAGGGCCTGATGCAGCAAATCGGAAAGGAAGGCTCGATTGGGCAGACCAGTGAGCACGTCATGCCCAACGCGCCATTGCAGCGAGTGCAGCAACTGGCGCTTCTCACTGACATCGAAGCGGATCGACACGTAGCGCATCACCTTGCCGGAACGCTGGTCCACCAGGGGCACCATGGTGCTGTCGACCCAGTACAGGCTGCCATCCTTGGCACGGTTGCAGATCTCCCCCTTCCACACCCTGCCCTGGACGATGGTCTGCCACAGCTCGGTAAAGAACTCCGGAGGGTGTAGTCCCGAACTGAGCATCCGGTGGTTGGCTCCGATCAACTCTTCACGGCTGTAGCCCGATACCTGGCAGAACAGGTCGTTGACATAGGTGATGCAACCGCCGAGATCTGTCTCGGAGAAGATGGCGGCAGCATCGACGGCCCTGCGGTATTTCTCATCCATGAGTCGAACTCACTGTCGCTAGCGGTTGAACCGCTCGACCAAGGCACGTAGCCCGGAAGAGATGTTTTCCAGCTCCGCGCCGCGAACCACGCCAGCGCTGGCATTCTCGGCAGTGCGCTGCACCGTGGCGGCGACACTGTTGATCTGTTCGGAAACCGATTCCGCTACATGGGACTGCTCCTGGGACGCCGCAGCCATCTGCTGGCTCATGTCGGTGATGCGCTCCACCGCCGCGCCTATGCCCTGCAACGCCTGCTGCGCCTGCAAGACCTGTTGCACCCCTTGCTCGGCCTCCTCGATGCCGAGGCTGGCGATCTGCACCGCCTCGTCGGCACCGGCCCGCAGGCTTTGGATGATCCCCTGGATCTGCTGGGTGGACTCACGGGTCTTGCCGGCCAAGGCGCGCACCTCGTCGGCCACCACGGCAAACCCGCGCCCCTGCTCACCGGCGCGAGCGGCTTCGATGGCTGCGTTCAAGGCCAGCAGGTTGGTCTGGTCGGCAATCGCCTGGATCATGCTCGCCGCCACCATGATGTCCTGGGTCTGCCCGGCCAGATCGCCCACCGCCTGGTTGATCTGGGTAACAGTGCGGGCCAGCAACTGGATGGCGTCACGGGAAGTGCCCGCCACCTGACTGCCCTGCTGGGCCAGCAGGTTGGCTGTGTGGGCCTCGCTGGCGGTGTGCTGTACGTGTTCGGCAACCTCGGTGATCGAAGCGGCCATCTGGGTCATGGCGGCGGCCGTCATATCGGTCTCCGCTCGCTGCTCCAGTAGCGCCGACTCAGTACGGCTGGACAGCTGGCTGGAGTCGGCGGCCGCCGTTGCCATCTGTCGGGCCAGGTCACTGAGGCGGGTCAAGGCGGTTTTCAGCCGCGCCTCTTCACTGAGCAGAATCAGTTGCAACTGCGCCGCTGGCCCCAGTGCGTCGCTGTAAGCCAGGGCACAGATCGGATCGGCAAAGGTGTTCGCAGTGCTACGCACAATCTGCTTGAGCTGCTGCCCCAAGCGGCGCTGGGCCAGCAGCCCGACAGCCACGAATCCCGTGACCGTCAGTCCCTGGGCCACCAACGTCGGCAACCAAGTGAATGCCGCCAGGCAACCCACCGCCACCGCCACCGGCAATAGCAATGGCCTGGCTGCAGCCTCCAGGCGCCGCCAGGCCGAGACCGGTGCCTTGTCGGCGCGCAATCGCGCGTAGAGGATTTCAGCGCGGTTCACTTGCTCCCGGGTTGGCTTCACCCGCACCGACTCATAACCCACCAGTCGCCCCTCTTCGAGGATGGGCGTGACATAGGCGCTGACCCAGTAGAAATTGCCGTTTTTGCAGCGGTTCTTCACCACGCCCATCCAGCTCTGTCCCGCCTTGAGATACCCCCACATCGACTCGAACACCGCTGCCGGCATGTCCGGGTGGCGCACCAGATTATGGGTGCTGCCGATCAGCTCGGCCTGGCTGAAACCACTCATCGCGGCAAACTCGGCATTGCAGTAGGTGATGTGGCTGTTGGTATCGGTGGCGGATATGAGCCGCTGCTGGTCGGGAAAGGTCTGCTCAACAGAGGTGACCGGCAAATTGAGACGCACTTTAGAACTCCATAGACAGCCTGCGATCAACAGTACCGGGAGGCCGGCAACAGCTTGATTCGCGACGTACTTTCCTGGCGGCACGACTCAATCGAAAGGTTCGCCCTGATTGCAGCCGTACAGCGGTTTGCGCGGCAGTTGACCATCGATTCGACGAAGATCAACTAGGATCAGATAAGGCGTCAGGTGGGGACGGCGGACGGAACGTTGGCGGGATTTACGAGACGGTCGAGCCTCTGCCAAGTCCTCGGTTTAGGTGAACAAGGGAAATGCAATGATTTCTTGTTTCATAAACCTGCCTTCTGAAACTAGATCACCAAATACCTGTCCGAAGCGCCGATTCTACGAAATGCATCACATTTTGCAAAGCAAGGTGATGAACCATGGTGTTGTCTAATGCCAATATTTATCGTTAAGTTCTTGATTCTAAATGGGAATTGAGCGATGCAAATTTCAAGTTTGGGTGCAGCCATCAAGCGTTATCGAAAGGTAGCGGGGCTTACTCAGGCTGAACTAGGTGAAAAAACCGGTTTTGACCCAAAAACCATCAGCCGCTTCGAAACCGGCACCTACACCCCCAGCGTTGAAGCTCTATTTCTGCTAGCCGAAGTACTGGGAGTGAAGCTGAAAGCCTTCTTCGCCGATCTGGGCGACGAAGAGGAACAGCGGGCTTATTTGTTCGGTGTCATTCACAAAGCCACCCCGAAGGATCTGGGAAAGCTGATAGCAGCGGTAGACCAGGCCTTGTCCAAGCCTTGAGCCCCGCAACAAATCAACGAGAAGAGGCACGCTTATCAACCCTGATAAGTTGGCCTCTTTTTTAATCCACGACTCCTGACAGGAACTGACAGACCCAGCCCATAAGCTTGTGCCCACAACACAGCCCAAAGGACCCTGGAGTCGTCATGATCACTAACACCTACTTCCTGCTTTATGTGGACAGCCCGACCGCCAGCGCGGAGTTCTACAGTCGCCTGCTGGACAAGCCACCGGTGGAGTCATCGCCGACCTTTGCCCTGTTCATCCTCGATTCGGGGATCAAGCTCGGCCTCTGGTCCCGCCACACGGTTGAACCGAGCGCCCAGGCAACCGGTGGTGGCGGCGAACTGGGCTGGGCCGTGGACAGTCGAGAAGCCGTGGACGAACTGCATCACCACTGGCAGGCCCTGGACATGACCATCGCCCAGCCCCCCACCCAGATGGATTTCGGCTACACCCTGCTCGCCCTTGATCCGGACGGGCATCGCTTGCGCGTGCTCTATCTCACTGTCGACTGAGCCCATGACCCAGCAGAGGCGCCGATACCGGCGCCTTCCTCGCCCCAGACGGAAAATTAATAGAAACGTCTCATTGAGCGCCCCGACACTCATCGTTATCCTCCCCACCGACTTGTCACAATTTGTAAGGGAATACGATGAAGTACCTGCGCCTCCTCATGGCGATGGCCGTCCTCTGCGCCACGCCACTCCTTGCCTTTGCCGCCACGCCGAACGAGAGCAAAGACGCCGAATCCCAGACCGCCGAACAGTTTCTCGCCTCGCTCTCCCCACGCCACGGTAACGTCAAGCTACCCGGGGATATCGCCAGCCTCGACCTGAGCCAGGAGTTCTACTACCTCAATCCCAAGGACACCGAGAAGCTGCTGACCGAAGGCTGGGGCAACCCGCCCGGCTTCACCACCTTGGGCATGATCGTGCCCAGCGCAGTCAGCCCGCTGTCCGCCGAAGGCTGGGGCGTAATCATCAGCTACAAGAATGACGGCCACATTTCCGACGACGACGCGGCGAAAATCGATTACCAGGACCTGCTCAAGCAAATGCAGGAAGCGGACGAGGAAGACAATAAGCAACGCAAGGAACAGGGCTACGGCGCCATCCACCTGCTGGGCTGGGCCGAACAGCCAAGCTATGACGCGCAATCCCACAAGATGTACTGGGCCCGTGAACTCAAGGCCGAAGGCGCCCAGAGCAACACCTTGAACTACAGCATCCGCGTGCTGGGACGCGAAGGCGTGCTGGAACTCAACGCAGTCGCTTCCATGGACGACCTGGCAACTATCAAACGCGAGATTCCCAAGGTCCTGGCCTTCACCAACTTCACCGACGGCAACCGCTACGCCGACTACAACCCCAGCACCGACAAACTGGCGTCCTATGGCCTGGCCGCTCTGGTGGCCGGAGGCCTGGCCAGCAAGGCTGGCTTGTTCGCCAAGCTGGGGGTACTGCTCCTGGCCGGCAAGAAGTTCATTGTCATAGGCGTGCTCGCCCTTGCCGCGTTCGCCGGCCGGCTGTTCAAGAAGAAAGGCTGACTGCAAGCTGCAACGCCCCTGCATGACGGGGCGTTGCAGCTCATCAACCACCCTGTTTCACCTGCACATCACACTCTTTCTCAGGCGATGTCCGCAGCCGCCAACGTCCTTCCAATTGCATGGCCATCACACTGCCCAGCACCACGGCCGCCCCCAGCACCACAGAAGATTGCACCCTCTCTGCAAGGACCATCGCAGCCAGCAGCATCGCCACCGGCGGAATCAGATACATCGCGATCGATGCCCGGCTGACCTCCACCCGCGCCAACACGTAAGCCCAGGCCAGATACGCCAGAGCACTGGGAAACAGCCCCAGCAACAACACCGCCAGATTCACCCGCCACGACGCCTGTGCCACCGCCTCGGGTAACCCGGGGGCATACACCGACAACAGCAACGTGCCGCCCCAAACCATGTAGCACACCGTGGTCAACACTCCGTAGCGCCCGGAAAAGCGCCGCTGCAAAACGAAGTACAAGCCCCAGGAAAACGCCGCCAACAACACCAGCAATCCACGCGGTTCGATCGATCCCAGCCCCTTGTCGGCGGCAACCACCAGCACCGCCCCAAGCAAACCCGCCAGCACGCAGCCCCAGCGCCAACCACTGACCGGCTCCTTGAGCCAGAAGAAGGCGATCAGCGTGCTGAAGATCGGCGCCGACTGCGCCAGCACGCTGGACGCTCCGGCACTCAAGCCCTGCTGACCATAGTTGAGGCTGACGTGATGCAGGGCGATGGCAAAGAACCCCAGCACCAGCAGCCAGGGCAGATCACGCCTACGCGGCAGGGATATTTTCAACACCACTGCCATTGCCGCCATGAACAGCGAAGCGATCAGGAAACGCAACAGCGCCAGATGCCCAGGACTGTAGCCCTCAAGGCCAATATGGATGCCCACCGGCGAATAGGCCCAGCACAGAATGACCGCAGCGGTAGCCAGCAATAGCTTGAACCCAGGTAAGCGCTTCACGACACAGGCATCCAGACAGAGAGAAGAAACCCAGTCTCTCGCCCTCCACAACTCACCACAACTAACCGATACTGAGGCCATTCCTCACTGGAAATGAGCAATGGAACTGACCCAACTGAAGATGGTGAAAGCCGTGGCTCGCACCGGCAGCATTGCCCGGGCGGCCGAGCAATTGCATTGCGTGCCCTCCAACATCACCAACCGCCTCAAGCAGCTGGAGAACGAGCTCGGTACCCCGCTGTTCACCCGGGTCGGACGCGGCCTGAAGATCAGCCCGGCCGGGGACATATTCCTCGGCTACAGTGAGCGCATCCTGGCCCTGGTCGACGAAGCCAAACGCGCCGTGGACAGCCAGGCGGAGCCCAGCGGGTTGCTGCGCCTGGGCTCGATCGAATCCTGCGCCGGCGGCCGTTTGCCACCGCTGCTGGCGCAATACCACCGACGCTATCCCCAAGTGAACGTGGAACTGGTGACCGGCACCTGGTCGCAACTCTTTGAAGAACTGCAACACCAGCGTATCGACGGCGCCCTGGTGGCCATCGACACCTTGCCGACAAAGCTGCAGCAAACCGTGCTCTACCACGAGCCGCTGGTACTGATTTCCAGTGCAGGCACCGCCCCCATCCGCAACGCAAGCGATTTGCAGGGGCAAAATCTGTTCATGTGGCCACCGGGCTGCCCTTATCGCCGCGCCCTGGAAAACTGGCTGGCCAGGCACGGCCTGAACCTGCCCATTACCGGGTATGCCAGTTGGGGCACCATTATCGGCTGCGTCAGTGTGGGTGCCGGCGTCTCGCTAATACCGGAAGGCGTGCTGGAGCGCTATTCACAGTCGGCGACCCTGAACGTGCAGCGTTTCAGCGACCTGCTGCCAGTGGACAACCGCTTTGTCTGGCACCAGGACGTGCAGCGACACAGTGCGCGGGATGCGTTTGCCCAGCTGTTACGGGAACAGTTGGGGGCATGACGACGCCCCTCCTCGGCAAGCCAGCGAGCGTTTCGGCACAATGCACGAGCGCCCCGGCACAACAGCGGATTCTGCCTGCCAATAAACTCGTCTTTCATCACCAACACCCAGACGAGCCCCTCATGAAAAACCGACTTTTACTCAGCGCGCTTTCCTTGGGTCTGAGCCTTGGCGCTCACGCCGCCGAGTTCAGCATTAGCAGTCAAGACATCAGCGACGGCCAACCCTTGAGCCCTGGTGAAGTGTTCCAGGGCTTTGGCTGCGAAGGCGGCAACACCTCTCCCGAACTGTCCTGGAAAAATGCCCCACCGGGCACCAAAAGCTTTGCCATCACGGTTTATGATCCGGACGCCCCCACCGGCAGCGGCTGGTGGCACTGGACCCTGGTCAACCTCCCGACTTCCACTCAGCAATTGCCCAGGGGCGCCGGCAGTGCCAAAGGCGAGCAACTGCCGCCCGGCGCCATCCAGGGTCGTACCGATTACGGCCAACCCGGCTTTGGCGGCGCCTGCCCGCCAACGGGCGATAAACCGCATCGTTATCAGTTCACCGTCTGGGCATTGAAGGTGGATAAACTGCCCGTCGATGCCCAGGCCAGCGGCGCATTGGTGGGCTACATGCTCAACGCCAACGCCCTGGCCAAGACCACACTGACCGCTACTTACGGACGCTAGTAACGATGAACGCCCCTGCCGGCCTGCAGCATCATGAAAGCCGTATCGACACCTGCATCATCCGCGCCCGGCAAGCCCATGCCCTGCAACGGGTACCGATTTTCGTCAGCGCTCTGTGCCGAGTGCGCCAAGGCGAGAAACGCATGGACTGGGACGACCGCGAAATGCGCGTGGGCGGCCAGCACCTGATCCTGCTACCGGCGGGACGCGAAGTGGGCATCAGCAACTATCCGGGCGCGCAAGGTCACTACATCGCCGATGTCGTGACCTTTCCTGCCGCGGCCTTGCGGGCGTTCAGCCTGCGCTACCACCAGCAGATCATTACCCGTCCCGGGCGCAGCGGCGCGGACCTCTGCGTCCCCCTGGAGCGGCACACCGCCCTGGCCTGGGACAACCTGCTGGAATGCATTGCCAGCAATGCACCGGATGCCCTGCGCAGCCACTACGGCGAGGCGGTGCTGCTAGCCCTGGCCCTTGGCGGCTGGATTGGTCCGTTGTTGCTGGATCGTCACGACCCACTGTGCGAACGGGTGCAACAGATACTCATGAGCAACCCGGCGCGGGACTGGACGGTAGCCTGCGTTGCCGAGCGCTTGAACCTCGGGGCTTCCACATTGCGCCGCCAGCTGGCGCACGAGGACAACAGCTTCAGCAACATCCTCGAGAACGTCAGGCTGGGCCTGGCCCTGCAGTGGCTGCAAACCACGCCACGTCCCATCGGTGAAATCGCCGCAGCCAGCGGCTACGCCTCGGCTTCACGCTTTGCGGTGCGCTTTCGCAAGCATTACGGGCTTTCGCCCCGAGCACTGCGGGCAGCGATCTAGCCAGCGCGCCTCACCGCGACAGGCCATCCATCACCGCATCGATGAAGGGAGCCTTTTGCGCGAGATACTCGCCAATGCCCTCGCGATTGCGAACTTCAAGCTCAAGCTTCAGGTTTTGGTATTGCTGGCGCAGATCGCCGTCCTGGCGCAGCAGGTCGCGAAAATGCAGCATGCGCTCGATCTGCTCATGACCCGAGAGACAGACATGCACTTTGTGGGTGCGCACGCCATCGACATCACGACGATAAAAATGATGTCCCTGGCTAAGGTTACTGCCTCGGACATAACCCAAAGTGACCATGAAGGCATTGCGCGCCAGTTCATCTCGGTGTTCTGCAACCACGACCAGCAGATCGATTTCCGGCTTGGCCGCCAACCCGGGAACAGCAGTGCTGCCCACGTGATGTACATCCATCAGTTCGCAACTGAAACCTTTGGCTATGCGCTCCTTCTCAGCTCTGAATGCCGCAGGCCACTGATCGTCATAGAGGGAAATCTTACTGGTAAGCGCCATGACCACTCCTTGATGCAAAGGCGTTGGATATTCCAGGAACGAACCGCACGGGCTGACTGGACAAGGGATTCGCGAGCCAGAAACCGGGCGCACGACAAAAAACACGCCAACAGAAATACTGCGCGAGTTCGAAAATTTTCAAGTGCTTTAAGAGTTTTGATCAATCTCGTTGAGGACCAACGAGAGGCGTTATGGAGGCAACCCCACCAGCCACACCCCGGCACACAATGTTCCCGCTGTGGCTGCTGCCTTCCGGCTCTGACCAGGTTCACGGGTAATCGTTGCGGGGGGACCGATGGGGTCACCATAACGACGCTCACCTGACGGCGAGCCGCGCCATTGTACCTATCTGAGTTGAACTTACAACCGCTCGTTGCAGATTAAAAAATCCGATGAGCTTCAAGCACTTGGATGTGGTCCGCCGACCGTACGGAGAGGCTCAGTCCAGGGACAGCACTTCGTCGGCGCGGCCACCTTCTTGCTGGATCACCAAGTGGATGAAATGCAGCTTGGCAATCACCGCCGGCGGCAGGATGAAGGGATAGAAATCCGGCTGGCCCATGCTGCGGGACAGTTCGTTGAGCATCCCCGCCAGTTCGATCCAGGCGTTGACGAAGGCCAGGAACGCCGGGCCGCCAGGGTGCTGCGGGTCGTACAGGCTGCTCAGGGGAAACGGCTGGTAGTCGAGATCGACGTCGCGGGCACTCATGCCAAAGCCCAGGGCGGTGTCCACCGCGTCCATCATGTGCAGGTAGTGAGCCCAGGTTTCCGCCCAATCCTCCCAGGGGTGCATGGTGGCGTAGGCGCTGACGTGGCTGTGTTGCCAGCCGTTTGGTGCGCCCTTCTGATAGTGCCGCTCCAGAGCCTCAGCGTAGCTATAGCGCTCGTCGCCGAACAGGCTGCGAAACGACTCCAGCCAGGGGCTATTGGCAATCAGCCGATCCCAGTAGTAATGCCCTACCTCATGACGGAAGTGCCCAAGCAGGGTGCGGTAAGGCTCATGCATCTGTGCCCGTACCCGCTCGCGATGGGCGTCATCGGCTTCCTTGATGTCCAGGGTGACCAGGCCATTGGCGTGTCCGGTAATCGGCGCCCTGCCCTCAAGATCGACACCAATGAAGTCGAAAGCCAGGCCCCGTTCTTCGTCGTCGCTCTTGGGGATCACTTGCAGGCCGAGGGCAATCAGCTGTGCTACCAGGCGGCGCTTGGCAATTTCCACTTTGCGCCAGCGCTCCGGATTCTCCGGGACGGACAAGTCGGGGATGGTGCGGTTAAGGTTGCAGGCTACGCACAGGGTGTCGGTCAGGTGGGCCGGCAGCAGCCAGTTACAAGCCGCGGGAGTATCGAGGTTGGCGCAGCGCTTGAAGGCACCCGCCTCAGGCTCGGCATCCAACACCCAGGTCCCAACAGCGGGTCCCGGCTGCAGGGACGACAGACAGCCCAGTTGCGGCGCGTAACCGAGCAAGGCCGAGCACGCCAGGCACTGGCTGTTGCGAAAGAACAGCGACTGCCCACAGCGGCATGACCAGAGTTTGCTGTTGCGTGAGCGGTCACCGACGAAGGGCGCGGCGATCCGGGAACTGAGCTGCTCGAAGAAACGGTACATGGCGCATCCTCCCTGGGGCTTGCCAAGACTAGATCATCCTGGCTGCCTCATCGTTCCCTCGGCCAGTCAGGAGCCGGCTTGCTGGCGAAACCATCACTGCCCAGCCGGCTCCAAGGATCACGCGGGGACGGGGATGCCGTGGTCGCCGAGGAAGGCAACAAAGGCCGCTTCATCCAGGACCTTGAGCCCCAACTCATTGGCCTTGGCCAGCTTGGAACCGGCTCCGGGGCCCGCGACGACGCAGTGGGTTTTCGCCGAAACGGACCCCGCTACCTTGGCGCCCAGGCTCTCCAGCTTTTCCTTGGCCACATCGCGACTCATCAACTCCAGGGAGCCGGTGAGCACCCAGGTCTTGCCAGCCAGGGGTAGGCCTTCGACCACCTTCTTCTCGCTCTGCCAATGCATGCCAAAGGCCTTGAGCTGCTCCTCGATGGCCTGGGCCAACCGAGCATTGGCCGGGATGTCGAAGAACTCCCGCACCGACTTGGCCTGCTTCTCCGGCAGGGCCTGGCGCATATCCAGCCAGTCTGCCGCAATCACGCCCTGCAGGGAGCCGAACTTGTCCGCCAGTTTCTGCGCCGCACCCGGCCCCACCGAGGGGATATTGAGCTTGTCGAGCATGCCGCCCAGCGTGGTACTGGCGGCGAACTCCGCCCCCAGCTCGCCCTGATCCTGCAACACCAGGCCGCATTGATCCGCGGCCAGCAAGGCACCAATCACATCCTGGTTATGGCTGTCTTCGAAGAAACTGTGAATCTCATGAGCCACTTCCAACCCCACATCCGGCAGGTAGGTCAGCACCTGGGGCAAAGCCTGCTGGACCCGCTCCAGGGTTCCCAGGGAACGGGCCAGGACCTTGGCGGTTTCCTCGCCTACGTCAGGAATACCCAAGGCATAGATGAAGCGAGCCAAAGCTGGACGCTTGCTGTCTTCGATAGCCTTGAGCAGCTTGTTGCTGGAAACCTCGGCAAAACCTTCCAGGTCGATGATCTGCTCGTACTTGAGCTGATAGAGATCCGCGGGCGAAGCGATGAGCTTTTCGTCCACCAGTTGCTCGATGGTCTTGTCCCCCAGGCCTTCGATGTCCATGGCGCGACGGGAAACGAAGTGGATGATCGCCTGCTTGAGCTGGGCACCGCAGGCCAGACGACCGACGCAGCGATACACCGCGCCTTCGCTGACGGTTTCCCGGCCCTTGCTGCGCTTGACCAGTTGCGTGCGCTCGACATGAGAGCCACAGACCGGGCAGCTTTGCGGAATCTGCACCGGCCGAGCGTTTTCGGGGCGGCGCTCAACCACCACTTGCACCACTTGCGGAATCACGTCACCGGCGCGGCGGATGATCACGGTGTCGCCGATCATCAGCCCCAGGCGCGCCACCTCATCCATGTTATGCAAGGTGGCGTTGGACACAGTGACTCCCGCCACCTTGACTGGCTTCAGGCGTGCCACAGGCGTCACGGCGCCGGTGCGGCCAACCTGGAATTCCACATCCAGCAACTCGGTGAGTTCTTCCATGGCCGGGAATTTATGGGCAATGGCCCAACGCGGCTCCCGGGCACGGAAGCCCAGTTCACGCTGAGAGGCGATGCTGTTGACCTTGAACACCACACCGTCGATCTCATAGGGCAGCGCGTTGCGTCGCTCGCCGATCTCACGGTAATAGTCCAGGCATTCGTCAACCCCTTTGGCCAGGCGTAGCTCTCGACTGATGGGCATGCCCCACTGCTTGAGTTGCTCCAGGTTGCCGATATGGGTGTCGGCAATGTCGGCAGTGACCTGGCCCAGGCCGTAGCAGCAGAACTCCAGCGGCCGGCTGGCAGTGATCTTCGAGTCCAGCTGGCGCAGGCTACCCGCCGCAGCGTTGCGCGGGTTGGCAAAGGTCTTGCCGCCCGCCTCGAGTTGCGCCGCGTTCAGGCGCTCGAAACCAGCCTTGGACATGAAGACTTCGCCGCGCACTTCCAGGGTCGCCGGCCAGCCGCTGCCTTGCAGCTTGAGCGGAATATTGCGCACGGTACGCACGTTGACACTGATGTCTTCGCCGGTGGTGCCATCGCCACGGGTGGCGCCCCGGACCAATACGCCGTCCTGATACAGCAGGCTGACCGCCAGGCCGTCGAGCTTGGGCTCGCAGCTGTACTCCACCGCCGCGCCACCACCGAACAGATCGCCCGCCGGCAGGTCCAGGCCTTCGTTGACTCGACGATCAAACTCGCGCATGTCGACTTCTTCGAAGGCGTTGCCCAGGCTGAGCATAGGGATTTCATGGCGCACCTGAGTGAAGGCCGAGAGCGCCGCGCTGCCCACACGCTGGGTAGGCGAATCGCTGGTGACCAACTCCGGGTGCTCGGCCTCCAGGGCCTTGAGCTCGTGGTACAAGCGGTCGTACTCGACGTCCGGAATGCTCGGCTCGTCCAGTACGTGGTAACGGTAGTTGTGTTGGTCCAGCTCAGCGCGCAGCTCAAGAATGCGGGTTTCAGCGGCGGTCATGGGGTTCTCTCATAAAGCAAAAGAGCAGCCTAGGCTGCTCGATCTGAAGATGGGGGCAAGGGCTTCGCTGGCAAGCCAGCTCCTGCGAGAGGAGCTGACTGTGGAAGCTTAGCGCTTTTGGGTCAGAGCACGGCGTTCGAATTCGACGATACGCTGACGGTAGTGCTCGATGGTCTGGGCAGTCAGCACGCTGCGCTGGTCGTCCTTGAGTTCGCCGTTGAGCTCCTGGGACAGCTTGCGCGCCGCCGCCACCATCACGTCGAAGGCTTGCTTCGGGTGACGCGGGCCAGGCAAGCCGAGGAAGAAGCTCACCGCCGGAGTGCTGAAGTGATCGATATCATCCAGATCGAACACACCGGGTTTGACCGCATTGGCCATGGAGAAAAGCACTTCGCCATTGCCTGCCATGCTTTCGTGGCGGTGGAAGATATCCATCTCGCCAAAACGCAGGCCGCTTTCAAGGATGTTCTGCAACAGTGCCGGGCCTTTGAAACCGGCGCTGTCGCGGCAGATCACACTGATCACCAGGACTTCTTCGGCTTGCGGCTGTTCCTTGTCACTGTGACCGGCGGCCTTGCCTTCATCCGCCGGGAAGTCATCGTCGCGGCTACTGAAGCTTGGGCCGCTATCCAGATCCAGGTCCAGATTGAGGTCGCCCTGATGAGGCTCGCCACCGCGCTTGCCGCGCTTGGATGAAGAACTTTCCCGGGGCTCGCGGGCAGGCATGCTGACTGACGGCAGATCGTGCTCGTCCAGTTGCGGTTCTTTATGAGTATCCAGCACCCGAGGCGGACCCAGAAGTTCGGCACTGCCTTCATCATCCGGCAGATTGGAAAGACTTCGATCAAGACGGAACTTCAACTTCCCCTTGCCGCCGCGCATACGCCGCCAGCCATCAAAAAGAATACCGGCGATAACAATAATGCCGATGACGATCAGCCACTCGCGCAGACCGATTTCCATGTAATCCCGTGCCTCTATAAAAAATGCTGAAAAATAAGGGGTTTACAATCTGTAAACCGCTTTAAAACGTGGCGCCAACTCTATGTTCTGAATGGCGTTTTGCCCACGCATAGGAAAAATTGACATTAAACTAGCACGACCAAAGGCAACTTTACACCGTCTGTCGCAACGGTTACGGCCAATATGTCGATTGGCCAGCTTGGTAATGGGAAAAATCCCCTGAATTGCCCTCCAACAGTCGCCTTAGTCGCACGGACTCAAGCGTCCACCATCGCCATCGCCTCCTCGACATCCACGGCTACCAGCCGCGAACAACCGGGTTCG
Organism: Pseudomonas sp. JDS08PS003; assembly: GCF_045013505.1. NCBI lineage: Bacteria > Pseudomonadati > Pseudomonadota > Gammaproteobacteria > Pseudomonadales > Pseudomonadaceae > Pseudomonas > Pseudomonas sp. JDS08PS003. Next base: position 2,250,403 of record NZ_CP120724.1, on the reverse strand, counting down.
TGCATCGTCACCCCCATCAACTGATCGGCCATTTCCATGGCGATCTTGTTGTGGGTGATATAGATGAACTGCACAGTCTGCGACATCTCTTTAACCAATCTTGCATAGCGTCCAACGTTAGCGTCATCCAGCGGCGCGTCAACTTCATCGAGCATGCAGAACGGCGCCGGATTCAACTTGAAGATAGCGAATACCAGAGCCAATGCAGTCAATGCCTTTTCGCCACCCGAGAGCAAATGAATGGTGCTGTTCTTCTTCCCGGGAGGACGCGCCATGATCGTTACCCCTGTATCGAGTAGATCTTCGCCCGTCAGTTCCAAATAAGCGCTGCCGCCACCGAAAACTTTTGGAAAGAGTGCCTGCAAACCGCCGTTGATCTGATCAAAGGTATCCTTGAATCGATTGCGGGTTTCCTTGTCGATCTTGCGAATCACGTTTTCCAGGGTTTCCAGGGCTTCCACCAGATCGGCGTCCTGGGCATCCAGATAGCGCTTGCGCTCGGACTGCTGCTGATACTCGTCGATGGCCGCTAGGTTGATCGCGCCCAAACGTTGAATTCTTGCCGCAATGCGTTCCAGCTCTTCTTCGGCGGCCTGCTCGCTGGCCTCCCCGGTCAGGGTCGCCAGCACGCCGTCCAGGTCGTAGCCATCGGCCAGCAACTGCTCCTGCAAGGTCTTGCGACGCACGGTCAGGGCTTGCCATTCCATGCGCTGCTGTTCGAGCTGGCCGCGGATCAGCTGGGATTGCTGCTCGGCCTGGTTACGGCGCTTCTCGGCATCGCGCAGTTCGCGATCGGCATCTTCCAGGGCGATCTGCGCGGTCTTGAGCTCGACATCCACGGTCATGCGCTTTTCCAGCAGCTCTTCGAGCTTGAGGCGCAGTTCTTCCAGTGGCGCCTCGCCCTCCTCCAGGTTGAGGCTGAGCTGTTCGCGCTTCTCGGTCAGACGCTCGGACTGCAGCTCCAGGCGCTCCAGGGCCTGACGCGTGGAATCATGCTGGGCCTTGAGGGAGCCCATGCGCACCGCCAATTGATGAGCATGATCCTTGTGCTGGCGTGCCTCCTGGCGCACCCGATCAAGGCGCTCGCGCAAGCTGTCGCGCTGAGCCAACAGCAACTCACGCTGCTCGGTATCCAGGGCCATGCTGTCGAGGGCTTCCTGCAACTGCAGGCGCGCCTCGCCCACCTGTTCATGCTCCAGCTCACGCTGTTCGCCAAGCTCTACCAATTCTTCATCGAGGCGAGTACGACGCAGATTCAACTGCTCGGCCTTCGCCTTGCCGGCGGACAGCTTGGCTTTCAATTCACCCTGCTGGCGAGCCTCGTCCTGCAGCAGGCGACGCAAGTGTTCGCGACCGTTCTCCTGCTGACGTTGCTGGGCCCGCAAGTTGAGCAATTGGCTCTCCAGGGCTTCAACACTGGCTTCGCGTTCATCGCGCTCCAGCGTCAATTGCTGGATTTCCTGGCCCCGTGCCAGCACGCCACTCTCCGCTTCACTGGCCCGTCGCACCCGCAGGAAATGCCGACCGACCCAATAGCCGTCGCGGCTGATCAGACTCTGCCCGGCTGCCAGTTGCCCACGCAGGGCCAGGGCCTGTTCGAGATTTTCCACCGGTTTGACCTGACCCAGCCAGGGCGACAGATCCACTGTGGATTCCACCTTGTCCAGCAGGCTGCCGGGGATGCGCAAGGCATCGCCCTGCAGGCTCAGCAGACGCAGATCGCCTTGCTGGAAACCGGCCAGATCGATGCCGGAAAAATCGTCCACCAACACCGCTTGCAGGTCGGCACCCAGCACGGTTTCCACTGCCAGCTCCCAACCCGCCTCCACGTGCATGCCATCGGCCAGGCGCGGACGCTCGGCCAACTGCTGCTCACGCAACCATTCTGCAGTGCCGGTGCCAGGGTCCAGCGCAGCCTGCTGCAAGGCTTCCAGGGACGCCAGCCGGCCATTGAGGCGCTGCAATTCACCCTGGGCCTGCTGCTGTGCCTGGGTCGCCTGCTGTAATTGCTGGCGCAGTTGTTCCAGGCGCTCGACCTGGGATTCCTCGCTGGCTTGCAGGTCTTCCAGAGTTGCTTCGCTGGCAGCCAGTTGCTCGTTGAGCTCGAGGATCGCCGCGTCTTCCGGGTCGGCCGAGAGCAACTCGCGCTCCTCCCCCAGGCGCCGCTGGCGCTCGGACAAACGCTCCATGCTGCCTTCGAGCTGCTGGATCCGCGACTGCTGCACTTCCGCCTGGCGCCGCGGCTCGGCGGAGCTCAGGTTGAAGGCGTCCCACTGCTCCTGCCAGCCATGCATGGTGGTTTCGGCTTCTTCCAGGGTCGCGGCAGCTTCCTCCGCGGCGGCCGCCGTGACCTCCTGCTCGGGCTCGAGCATGGCCAGCTCTTCCCCCAGGGTTGCCAGCAAGGTGCGGTCGTGCCCCAGGTGCGACTCGGTCTCCAGGCGCGCACGCTCGGCTTCCTTGAGATCGTCCTGCAACTGCCGCAGGCGCTGCTGGCCGTGCTGGATGCTTTGCTCGACCCGAGCAATGTCGCCACCCACCGAGTAGAAGCGCCCCTGCACCAGATTGAAGCGCTCGGACAATTCATGGTGACCGTCACGAAAGCGTTCGATAGCAGCATCGGCATTGCGCTGCTCGGCCACCAGGGCCTCGAAACTGACTTCCTGGCTACCGATCACCGACTCGCGCTGGCCAACCTGCTCATTCAATGCCTGCCAGCGCAGAGCCGACAGTTGCGCCTTGAGCTGGCGCTCCTCGGCCTTGTATTCCTGATACTTCTCGGCGGCCTGGGCCTGGCGATGCAGACGCTCCAGCTGACGCTCCAGCTCTTCGCGCAGGTCGGTCAGGCGGGCGAGGTTCTCGTGGGTGCGGCGGATGCGGTTTTCCGTCTCGCGCCGGCGCTCCTTGTACTTGGAGATGCCCGCGGCTTCTTCGATGAAATTGCGCAGATCCTCCGGCTTGGCCTCGATCAGCTTGGAGATCATGCCCTGCTCGATGATCGAGTAGCTGCGCGGCCCCAGGCCAGTGCCGAGGAAGATGTCGGTGATATCCCGACGGCGGCACTTGGCGCCGTTGAGGAAATAGCTGTTCTGGCTGTCGCGGGTCACCTTGCGGCGGATGGAGATTTCCGCATAGGCGGCGTACTCGCCCACCAGGGTGCCGTCGGAGTTGTCGAACACCAGTTCGATACTGGCCTGGCTCACCGGCTTGCGACTGGTGGAGCCATTGAAGATGACGTCGGTCATCGACTCGCCGCGCAGGTTTTTCGCCGAGCTTTCGCCCATCACCCAGCGCACGGCGTCGATGATGTTCGACTTGCCGCAGCCATTGGGGCCCACCACTGCCGCCATGTTACTGGGGAAGTTCACCGTGGTCGGATCGACGAAGGACTTGAACCCCGCCAGCTTGATGCACTTGAGTCGCACGCTTAAGCATCCGCCAACGCAGACACCACCAGATCGCTGCTGCGCTGGGCGTAGGCCGTCAACACCTGGCGGATCTGCTCCAGATCACGGGCCAGCACCGCGGCCAGCAACTGCTCGAACAACGCCAGGTACTCGCTCATCGACGCCTTGCGCTGATCCAGTGCCAGGTAATAGGCACGGCTCATGGCCGGCTGCAGGTTCTCGACGGTTTCCTGCAGATAAGGGTTGTTGGCGAAAGGATAGGCCGCGCGCATCACGCTGAAGCTGTCCTCGACGAAGGCGCGGATGTCCTGGCGCTCGTAGGCGCCCTCCAGGCGCTGCTGAATCTGCAGGAACGGCGTCATGTCGCTCTGCTGCGCCCAGCCGCTGGCCACCGAATTGCCCAGCAGGATGTACAGCTCGCTCATCAGGGTGCAGAGACTGCGGACCTTGTGCTCGGTGAGCTCGGTCACATGAGCACCACGGCGCGGCAGGATGGCAATCAGATGGCGGCGCTCAAGAATCAGCAAGGCCTCGCGGACCGAACCACGGCTGACATTGAGGGCCAAGGTGACCTTCTGTTCCTGGATGCGCTCTCCAGGCTTGAGATCCCCGCGAATGATACGTTCGGCGAGGTGGTGAGCAATCTGCTCGGCGAGGCTGTCCGGCGCCTTGAACGTCATGGTTTTCCTTCAAAATCTTTAATCGGCACAAGCGGCGCAGTGTAGCGCAATTGCTACATCATCGCGGAGTGCCCCGACAGGGGAATTTGGCATGAAACAAGCAGATTGATGTTGATTCAAGGGTTTCTCAAATGCCGTTCATACTTGAAATGTTGAGCATGGAAAATTCCTGACCTAAAAGTCAGAAAATCATTGACCGAAAAGTCAGACATGACTAAATTCGGCTCAGTTCGCTTAACAACAATAAAGAGTCTGCGAGGCCTTCCGTGATCCAGTTTTTACTCAACCAGGAACTCCGTAGCGAGCACGCCCTGGACCCAAACCTGACCGTGCTCAACTATCTGCGCGAGCATCTGGGAAAACCCGGTACCAAGGAGGGCTGCGCCAGCGGTGACTGCGGCGCCTGCACCGTGGTGGTCGGCGAGTTGCAGATGGATGCCCAGGGCGGCGAATCCATTCGCTATCGCAGCCTCAATTCGTGCCTGACCTTCGTCTCCTCCTTGCACGGCAAACAGCTGATCAGCGTCGAAGGCCTCAAGCACCAGGGCCAACTGCACAGCGTGCAGCAGGCCATGGTCGAGTGCCACGGTTCACAATGCGGCTTCTGCACCCCCGGGTTCGTCATGTCGCTGTTCGCCCTGCAAAAGAACAGCAGCGAGCCGAACGCCCACAAAGCCCATGAAGCCCTGGCCGGCAACCTGTGCCGTTGCACCGGCTACCGGCCGATCCTCGCTGCCGCCGAGCAGGCCTGCTGCGGCCAGCAGAGCGATCAGTTCGACACCCGCCAGACCGAGACCATCAGTCGCCTCAAGGCCATCGCACCCAAGGACACCGGTGAACTCAACAGCGGCGACAAGCGCTGCCTGGTGCCGCTGACCGTGGCCGACCTGGCCGACCTCTACGACGCCTACCCCCAGGCACGGCTGCTGGCCGGCGGCACGGACCTGGCCCTGGAAGTCACCCAGTTCCACCGCACCCTGCCGGTGATGATCTACGTCGGTAACATTGCCGAAATGAAGCGCATCGAGCGCTTTGACGATCGCCTGGAGATTGGCGCGGCCACAGCCCTCACCGACTGCTACGACGCACTGCACGCCGAGTACCCGGATTTCGGCGAATTGCTCCAGCGCTTCGCCTCGTTGCAGATCCGCAACCAGGGCACTCTGGGGGGCAATATCGGCAATGCCTCACCCATCGGCGACTCACCGCCCCTGCTGATCGCCCTGGGCGCGCAAATCGTACTGTGCAAGGGCGAAGTACGCCGCACCCTGGCCCTGGAAGACTATTTCATCGATTACCGGGTCACGGCCCGTCAGGACAGCGAGTTCATCGAGAAGATCATCGTGCCCCGGGCCAGCGCCGAACGGCTGTTCCGTGCCTACAAGGTCTCCAAGCGCCTGGACGACGATATCTCCGCGGTCTGCGCGGCCTTCAACCTGCAGATTGAAAACGGCGTGGTCAGCGACGCCCGCATTGCCTTCGGCGGCATGGCGGCGATCCCGAAACGAGCCAAGAGTTGTGAAACCGCACTGATTGGCGCGCCCTGGAACCTGTCCACGGTGGAGCGCGCCTGCGCCGCCCTGGCAGAGGATTTCACCCCGCTTTCGGATTTTCGTGCGAGCAAGGAATACCGCCTGCTGAGTGCACAGAACCTGCTACGCAAGTACTTCATCGAACTGCAAACACCGCACATCGAGACCCGGGTGACCGCTTATGTCTAATCATCACAAAGTCGAGAAGACTCAAGCCGAACTGACGGCCCTGTTTCACCAGGACCTGACCACGGGCGTCGGCCGCAGCGTCAAGCACGATAGCGCCGACAAACACGTGTCCGGTGAGGCGCAGTACATCGACGACCGCCTGGAATTCCCCAACCAGTTGCACGTCTACGCGCGACTGTCGGACCGAGCCCACGCCAAGGTCATCAGCATCGATACCGCGCCCTGCTATGCCTTCGAGGGTGTGCGCATCGCCATCACCCACGAGGACATTCCCGGCCTGAAGGACATTGGCCCGCTGATGCCCGGCGATCCGCTGCTGGCCATCGACACCGTACAGTTCGTCGGCCAACCGGTGCTGGCGGTGGCGGCCCACGATCTGGAAACAGCGCGCAAGGCGGCCATGGCCGCGATCATCGAGTATGAAGACCTGGAGCCGGTGCTGGACGTAGTGGAAGCCCTGCGCAAGCGTCACTTTGTGCTGGACAGCCACACCCACCAGCGCGGCGACTCGGCCGGCGCGCTGGCCAGTGCCGAACACCGCATTCAGGGCACGCTGCACATCGGCGGCCAGGAACACTTCTACCTGGAAACCCAGATTTCCTCGGTAATGCCCACCGAGGACGGCGGCATGATTGTCTACTGCTCGACCCAGAACCCCACCGAAGTGCAGAAACTGGTGGCGGAAGTGCTCGACGTGTCGATGAACAAGATAGTGGTCGACATGCGGCGCATGGGCGGCGGTTTCGGCGGCAAGGAAACCCAGGCTGCCAGTCCCGCCTGCCTATGCGCCGTGATCGCCCGCCTCACCGGCCAGCCGACCAAGATGCGCCTGCCACGGGTCGAAGACATGCTGATGACCGGCAAGCGCCACCCCTTCTACGTCGAATACGACGTGGGCTTCGACAGTACCGGACGCCTGCACGGCATCCAGCTGGAACTGGCAGGCAACTGCGGCTGCTCACCGGACCTCTCGGCGTCCATCGTCGACCGCGCCATGTTTCACTCCGACAACTCGTACTACCTGGGCGATGCCACCATCAACGGCCATCGCTGCAAGACCAACACCGCGTCGAACACTGCCTATCGCGGCTTCGGCGGCCCGCAAGGCATGGTTGCCATCGAGGAGGTGATGGACGCCATTGCCCGCCACCTGCACCTGGACCCGCTGGCGGTACGCAAGGCCAACTACTACGGTAAGACCGAGCGCAACGTCACCCACTACTACCAGACCGTCGAGCACAACATGCTCGAAGAGATGACTGCCGAATTGGAAGCCAGCAGCCAGTATGCCGAGCGCCGCGAAGCCATACGGCTGTACAACGCCAACAGCCCGATCCTGAAAAAGGGCCTGGCACTGACCCCGGTGAAGTTCGGCATCTCCTTCACCGCCAGTTTCCTCAACCAAGCCGGCGCGCTGATCCACATCTACACCGACGGCAGCATCCACCTGAACCACGGCGGCACCGAAATGGGCCAGGGCCTGAACGTCAAGGTGGCCCAGGTAGTGGCCGAAGTGTTCCAGGTGGATATCGAGCGGGTACAGATCACTGCCACCAACACCGACAAAGTACCCAACACCTCACCGACCGCTGCATCCAGTGGCGCCGACCTCAACGGCAAGGCCGCGCAGAACGCAGCGCAGACCATCAAGTCGCGCCTGGTGGAGTTTGCCGCGCGCAAGTACCAGGTCAGCGAAGAAGATGTGGAATTCCACAACGGCCACGTGCGTGTCCGCGAGCATATCCTGACCTTCGAGGAACTGATCCAGCAGGCGTATTTCGCCCAGGTGTCGCTGTCCAGCACCGGTTTCTACAAGACCCCGAAGATCTACTACGATCGCGCCCAGGCTCGGGGTCGGCCGTTCTACTACTTCGCCTTTGGCGCAGCCTGCGCCGAGGTGATAGTCGATACCCTGACCGGCGAGTACAAGATGCTGCGTACCGACATCCTGCACGACGTCGGTGCCTCGTTGAACCCGGCCATCGACATCGGCCAGGTAGAAGGCGGTTACATCCAGGGCATGGGCTGGCTGACCACCGAAGAACTGGTGTGGAACGCCAAGGGCAAACTGGTGACCAATGGTCCCGCCAGCTACAAGATCCCGGCGGTGGCCGACATGCCCCTGGACCTGCGGGTCAAGCTGGTGGAGAACCGCAAGAACCCGGAAGACACAGTGTTCCACTCCAAGGCCGTGGGCGAGCCGCCGTTCATGCTTGGCATCGCCGCCTGGTGCGCGATCAAGGACGCAGTGGCCAGCCTTGGCGACTACCGCCATCAACCGCAGATCGATGCCCCGGCGACACCGGAGCGAGTGTTGTGGGGCTGCGAGCAGATGCGTCGCTTGCAGGTGACCAGGGCCGCGGATCAGCAAGTCGAGCTGGCGCCGCTGTAACGGCCTTCGCCGGCAAACCCGCTCCTGCCTCACGCCCGTAGGAGCCGGCTTGCCGGCGCAGAAGCCTGAACAGACCACCAAGATGTCGAGGTAAACATGTACAACTGGATCAGCGCCCTCGCCGACCTGCAGACCCAGGGTGAACCCTGTGTGCTGGTGACCATCATCGAGGAGCTCGGCTCGACGCCGCGTAACGCCGGTTCGAAAATGGTCGTCAGCGCCACCCAGGCCTTCGACACCATCGGCGGCGGGCACCTGGAATACAAGGCCATGCAGATCGCCCGAGACATGCTCGCCAGCGGCCAGCAGGCCACCCATCTGGAGCGCTTCAGCCTCGGCGCCAGCCTTGGCCAGTGCTGCGGCGGCGCCACGGTGCTGCTGTTCGAACCCATGGGCCAGGTGCAAGCGCAGATCGCCGTATTCGGTGCCGGCCATGTCGGCCGCGCCCTGGTGCCGCTCCTGGCCAGCCTGCCGTGCCGGGTACGCTGGATCGATTCCCGGGAACAGGAATTCCCCGAACAGATTCCCCAGGGCGTGCGCAAGATCGTCAGCGACGAGCCGGTGGAGGAAATCGATAACCTGCCGCCTGGCAGCTATTGCATCGTCATGACCCATAATCACCAACTGGACCTGGAGCTGACCGCCGCCCTGCTCAAGCGCAACGATTTCGCCTATTTCGGCCTGATCGGCTCGAAGACCAAGCGGGTGAAGTTCGAGCACCGCTTGCGCGATCGCGGTTTCGACGCGGCCACCTTGCAGCGCATGCGTTGCCCGATGGGGCTCGCTGAAGTCAAAGGCAAGTTGCCCGTGGAAATCGCCATCTCCATTGCCGGTGAGATCATTGCTACCTACAACGCCCATTTCGGCCAGTCCAGCGCCAGCGCCGAACCCATTGCCAAACTGCTGCCGGTCTCGCGCCGCAGCCAGACTTCGAACTGACAAGCCACACACTGAGAACGACCATGCCTTTGACTCGCAAAGCCTACCGTGCCGCCATCCTGCACAGCATCGCCGACCCGGCCGAAGTCGGAATCGAAGCCTCCTATGAGTATTTCGAAGACGGCCTGCTGGTGGTCGAGGACGGCCGGATCAGTGCCCTCGGCCACGCCAGTGAACTGCTTGCCGGCCTGCCCGCCGATGTGCAGATCAATCATTACCCCGACGCCCTGATCACCCCGGGCTTCATCGACACCCACATCCATCTGCCCCAGACCGGCATGGTCGGTGCCTATGGTGAACAGTTGCTGGACTGGCTGAACACCTACACCTTCCCCTGTGAGAGCCAGTTCGCCGATCAGGCCCACGCCGATGAAGTGGCGGACATCTTCATCAAGGAACTGCTGCGCAACGGCACCACCACCGCGCTGGTGTTCGGCAGCGTGCACCCACAGTCGGTCAATGCCTTCTTCGCCGCCGCCGAGAAACTCGACCTGCGGATGATCGCCGGCAAGGTGATGATGGACCGCAACGCCCCGGACTACCTGACCGACACCGCAGAGTCCGGCTACCTGGAAAGCAAGGCACTGATCGAGCGCTGGCACGGCAAGGGCCGCCTGCACTACGCGGTGACCCCGCGTTTCGCCCCGACCAGCACCCCGGAACAACTGACCCTGGCCGGCAAACTGCTGACCGAGTACCCCGATCTCTACATGCAGACTCACATCAGTGAAAACCTGCAGGAGATCGAATGGGTCAAGGAACTGTTCCCGGAGCGCAAGGGTTACCTGGACGTATACGACCACTACCAACTGCTGGGGGAGCGCTCGGTATTCGCCCACGGCGTGCACCTGTGCGACGACGAATGCGTGCGTCTGGCAGAAACCGGTTCGGCCGTGGCCTTCTGCCCAACCTCGAACTTCTTCCTCGGCAGCGGCCTGTTCAACCTGCCCATGGCGGAAAAACACAAACTCAATGTCGGCCTGGGCACCGACGTCGGTGGCGGCACCAGCTTCTCGCTGCTGCAGACCCTGAACGAAGCCTACAAAGTCATGCAGTTGCAAGGCGCACGCCTGAGCCCGTTCAAGTCCCTGTACCTGGCAACCCTGGGCGGCGCCCGCGCCCTGCGCCTGGAAGAGCGGATCGGCACCCTGCACCCTGGTACCGACGCCGACTTCGTGGTCCTCGACTACCACGCCACGCCCTTGCTCAGCTATCGCCTGAAGCAGGCCAACAGCATCGCTGAAACCCTGTTTGTGCTGATGACCCTGGGAGATGATCGCACCGTGCTGCAAACCTACGCCGCCGGCCGGCCAGTCCACCAGCGCTAACCCCGCAAACGAAAAATCCCCCGCTCGCCGAACATCGAACGGGGGATTTTTCATGCCTGAGTCCCAGGCGATCAGGTGAAGACTAGAACGTCACTTCCATGTTCAAGGTCGGCGCCGTGGTCCGCGTACCCCGTCCACCGTCCACCCCGAACTTGTTGTGCCAGTACTCGTAGCCGACGCCCAGGTACAGGTTGGGCTTGACGTTCTTGCCCGGCAGCACCGCAAACATCAGCGACGTCCGCACCAGGGTTTCCGGCGCAGTGTCTCGGTAGTTGTAGTCGTGGCCCTTTTCCCCGATGTAGTTGACGAAGCCCTGGAACTTGGCGGCGTGACTGCCAACTTCGAAGGGGCGCATCCAGGCCAGGTTGAGCAGGTAGGTATCGTCGAAGGTGTGATCCGGGTCCTTGGCCCCGGGGATGCCGGAATGGTTGTTTTCCTTGTAGTACAGCAAGCTCAGGTCCAGCACGCCGACGGTATTGAACTTCAGGGTCGGACCGAAGACCAGGGCGCGTTTCTTGGCCGAGCCCAGGTTGTTGTTGCGGCTGGCATCGAAGCCCAGGGTCAGCGCGTAGTCCTTGACGAGGCCAGTGCCCAGGGGCGTATCGAACATCCGGGACGCGAAGAGCTGGTGACGATAGACGCCGTAGACTTCGCTACTGCCCTTGTTGGTGCCCTTGCGCGGATCGTCGTTGTCGGAGAGCAGTACGTCCAGGTGCAGGTAGTTGCTGCCGTACTGGTAGCCACTGGCGTGGGTGAAACTGTAGATGCGCTTGCTGATGTAGTGCGGATTGTTCGGGTTGGTGAACTCCTTGCCGTACCGAAAGCCGACGCTGTTGTTCATCCACTCCAGGGCGGCTGCTTCCCCTGCTCCGATCAATGTCATCAGCAGGGTTGCGCCTTGTAATGCCTTTTTCATTTTTATTATGTCCTGTGGCGGTGTGGCGTAAGGCAGCTTCGCTGGCTGCCGTCCGCACGCAGTATCGGCACAAGCACCACAGGGCCCAAAGAACAGAATATCGATCAGCGCGCTGCCAAAACGGCAACAGCCGCCCACAGCCATGGACTCAGAGCACTGGCTGGCCGAAGGCGCGCTCGGCCCGCTCGCGAATGGCGATCTCCTCGCCGAGCAGATGCGCCAGCGCCTCCACCGCGCTGGGCAGATCCCGACCGCTGCGGGCATAGAGCCCCAGGTCGCTGTAGATACCACCCTGGTCGCTCAGCGGGATATGCACCAGCTCTCCCTTGCTCAAGTCGCCCTCGACCCCGACCCGGGTCTGGAAGGCCACCCCCATGTTGTGCCGGGCCATCTGCCGCGCCAGCTCCATGGAGTTGCTCTGCAAGGGCGGCTTGTCCAACAGGCCCAGGCGCTTGTGCAACGGCGCCAGCAAGTGATGGATCGACAGCTCGCTCTTGGCCAGGATCAGCCCGTGCTCGGCGCAAGTGGCGAAATTGACGCTGCCCCGCTCGGCCAGGGGATGATCGGGGCTGACCAGGGCCCCCAGGCGAAAATGACCGACGCTCAACGGGCGGATCTCCGGCGCCCTGGGCAAAGCGAACGCCAGGCCCAGGTCCGCACGACTGTTGATCAACGCCTGGGGAATGGATTGCGAGCCCTGTACCGTGACGCCGATGGTCACCTGTGGATAGAGATCGCGCATGCGCTTGAGCACCGAGGGCAGCAGGTCCACCGTCGCGCCTTCCACAGCGGCGATCTCCACATGCCCGCTCTTGAGGCCACGCAAGGCATCGAACTCCAGGCGCACCCGCTCCAGGTCCTGCAGCACCAGATTGACATGACGGCTCATGACCTCTCCCGCCAGTGTCAGGCGCAAGCCGCCCGGCAGGCGTTCGAACAGTGGCGCGCCAATTTCATCCTCGATCTTCAGGATCTGCCGGTTTACCGCCGAAGACGCGACATTCAGGCGCCGAGCGGCCTCGCGGATCGAGTGACAGCGGCGAACCATATCGAAGTAATGGATGGCGGAAGAATGAATGCGTAGCGTTCTACCGATCATGCCGCGGCTCCTTTCGCAGGACCAGAGGCGCACCGATTGCCGGCCGTGAGCCTCGAAGCAGGCACTGTATACAATCCTCACAAGAATATAAAACAATCTTCCTGCTCAGCATGCAGACCCGCCGCCAAACAAAAATCCCCCGCTGCATAGGGTTACGCAGCGAGGGATTTTCAGTCTGATCGAGGCTTACAGCTTGGCGGTCGGCCGCCCCGGCTTCTTGGTTTGCAGCAGGTGCGAGAACACGGCATGCAGGTCGTCCGAGGCGCTTTCCTCGTCCAGGTTGAGCTTGCTGTCGATGTGATCCATGTGATGCATCATCAAGTTCACCGCCAGCTCGCCGTCTCGGGCCTCGATGGCGTCGATCAGCTGAGTGTGCTCATCGTAGGAGCAGTGGGAGCGGTTGCCGCTTTCGTACTGAGCGATGATCAGCGACGTCTGGGACACCAGGCTGCGCTGAAAGCTGATCAGCGGCGCATTCTTCGCCGCTTCCGCCAGCTTCAGGTGGAACTCCCCGGACAGGCGGATACCGGCACCACGATCACCTCGGGAAAAGCTGTCGCGCTCCTCGTTGACCATCTGCCGCAACTCCAGCAACTGCTCGGCGGTGGCGTGCTGGACCGCCAGCTCGGTAATGGCTCGCTCCACCAGACGCCGGGCGAGAAATACCTGACGGGCTTCCTCGACGCTCGGGCTGGCAACCACCGCCCCCCGATTGGGCCGCAACAGGACCACGCCTTCATGGGCCAGCCGCGACAATGCACGGCGGATGATAGTCCGACTGACTCCGAATATTTCCCCAAGCGCCTCTTCACTCAACTTGGTGCCGGGCGCCAGGCGCTGCTCGAGGATGGCCTCAAAGATGTGCGCGTAGACAATATCGTCCTGGGTTCCGCTGCGACCGGCTTTGCCTGCTCGCGGTTGTTTCTTGAGAGGTTGCAACTGTTCGTTCATGGGCACTCGGGTCGGGAGGACTGCGGCGATTTCGGCGTGACTTTAATACGCCACGGTGGGTCGCTGGCAAGTATCGCGTTAAAACAGGGGCACATTGTACACAACCGCTGGGGATCATTAGCAAAAAGTGTTACCGGCCCCACCACTTATTCAACGACTGTACGGCTATTTGTAGTCACGGCTGTATTGCAATGCAAAGTTGCTTTTAAGTTTAGGCTTGAACCTTGAACCCTATTACCGGCTCGTTGCTTGCGCAGGCTGCAAGCAGCGTTAGCTGGGTGTGGGGTTTGCGTCTTTCAAGAACAAGGAATAGCAGTAATGTCCGATGCCACCCACGCGCAATTACGCCCCCTAGCGGACACTTCGCCCTCCGCCATAGTCGCCGGTTTCATCGCCATGATGACCGGCTACACCAGCTCCCTGGTGCTGATGTTCCAGGCTGGGCAAGCCGCCGGCCTGACCAGTGGTCAGATCTCCTCCTGGATCTGGGCCATCTCCATTGGCATGGCGGTGTGCAGCATCGGCCTGTCCCTGCGCTATCGCACCCCCATCACCATCGCCTGGTCCACACCCGGCGCCGCCCTGCTGATCACCAGCCTGTCGGGGGTGACTTACGGCGAAGCCATTGGCGCCTACATCACTTGCGCGGTCCTGGTGACCATTTGCGGACTCACCGGCAGCTTCGAGCGCCTGGTGAAAAAGATCCCCGCGTCCCTGGCCGCCGCCCTGCTGGCCGGAATCCTGTTCAAGATCGGCAGTGAAATCTTTGTGGCGGCCCAGCACCGCACTGGTCTGGTACTGGGCATGTTCTTCACCTACCTGGTGGTCAAGCGCCTGTCGCCACGTTATGCCGTTCTCGCGGCCCTGCTGATCGGCACTGCACTTTCCGGGCTGATGGGCTTGCTGGACTTCAGTGGCTTCCACCTGGAAGTGGCGACCCCGGTCTGGACCACGCCGCACTTCTCCCTGGCGGCCACCATCAGCATCGGTATTCCGCTGTTCGTGGTAGCCATGACCTCGCAAAACATGCCCGGGATCGCGGTGCTGCGCGCCGACGGCTACAACGTCCCGGCCTCGCCACTGATCACCGCCACCGGCCTGGCTTCGTTGCTGCTGGCGCCGTTCGGTTCCCACGGCATCAACCTGGCGGCCATCAGCGCTGCGATCTGCACCGGCCCCCACGCCCATGAAGATCACAGCAAGCGTTACACCGCCGCAGTGTGGTGCGGAATTTTCTATGGCATCGCCGGGGTCTTCGGCGCCACCCTGGCCGCACTGTTCGCGGCCTTGCCCAAGGAACTGGTGCTGTCCATCGCCGCCCTGGCGCTGTTCGGCTCGATCATCAACGGCTTGAGCATCGCCATGAGTGAAGTGAAGGAGCGAGAAGCGGCGCTGATCACCTTTATGGTGACGGCCTCGGGGTTGACGCTGTTTTCCATTGGCTCGGCATTCTGGGGAATTGTCGCGGGGGTGGTGACCTTGATGATTCTGAATTGGCGCAGCGCCTGATGGGCTTCGCTGGCAAGCCAGCTCCTACACAGACCGGCGCCCGCTGCAGGAGCCGGCCTGCCGGCGAATAGCGCCCACGACAAAACCCGGGGCTGGCCCGTGGCAGAGGCAAGGATACAAAGGGGAAAATCGACAGGTTGCCCTGGGGCAACAACGCATGAGCGACCCGGACGGGCCGCTCATGCATGACATCACGCGACTGGGTTGATCACGTTGTCCGGGTACCAGACGTCCAGCAGCGGGCTGACTTCAACGCTGGTCAGCTCGGTACGGCCTTTGAGCCAGGCTTCAACAGCTGCACGCTGTGCTTCGCTGACGGAACCGCGCTTGCTCAGGCAAACCAGACCGAAGTCATCGCCGCCGACATAGCCCAGACCGTTGGCTTCCATCGCTTCTTTGAGGAACGCGTCGAGGAAAGCGTCAATAGCTTCTTCAGCCAGATCTTCTTTGAAATCCAGGTTCAGCTCAAAACCCAGCTCCTGAAATTCATCTACGCAGAGTTTTTTGCGCAGACGGCGGGAACGGTTAGTGGCCATGGAACAATCCTCATAAGTAATAACGGGCGGCACTTTACCAGTTTAGGCGGGCGATTGCCTGACTCTATGAGGATGCAGGACCGCCATTGGTAAAAAAAATACCGCCCTGGCGGCCCGTGGCACGGCACAAGCCGCTATACCTTGGGGCATAATGCCGACACTTTCATGACCACTGAGGGATTTTATCTGCATGCCCTCGCCTTTTTTCCCCTCGACTGCAGGGTTCCACTTCATATGATCAAATCGTTGCGTCCTCTGTTGCTTGCCAGTGTTTTTCTTCCCCTGGCATTCCCTGTCTCCGCGGCTCCGGTCAACACCACCCTGACCCCCAAGGTCCAACAAGCCCTCAAAGCCAGCAAACTCCCGGACAACGCCCTGTCGCTGGTGATGATTCCCCTTAACGGCCCTGGCACGCCGACGATTTTCAACGCCGATGTCTCGGTCAACCCGGCCTCCACCATGAAGCTGGTGACCACCTACGCGGCCCTGGAAATGCTCGGCCCGACCCATCAGTGGAAGACCGAGTTCTACACCGACGGCACCCTCAGCGGTGGGATTCTCAACGGTAATCTCTATCTCAAGGGCGGCGGCGATCCCAAGCTGAACATGGAGAAGCTCTGGCTGCTGATGCGTGACCTGCGGGCCAATGGCGTGCAGCAAGTCACCGGCGACCTGGTGCTGGACCGCAACTACTTCGTGCAACCGCAATTGCCGGAGTTCAATGACGACGGCAACGACGAGAACAAGCCGTTCCTGGTCAAGCCCGACGCGCTGATGGTCAACCTCAAGGCCCTGCGCTTCGTCGCCCGCAATGATTCCGGCCGGGTGCTGGTGTCGGTGGAGCCGCCGATCGCCAAGATCCGCATCGACAACCAGGTCAAGGCCGTCAACACCAAGCAGTGCACTGGCGATGTTCGCTACAACCCGGTGACCCAGGCCGATGGCAGCGTGATCGTCACCGTTGGCGGCCAGCTCGGTGATGGCTGCAGCTCCCAGACCTACCTGTCGCTGCTGGACCATGCCACCTATACCGCCGGCGCGGTGCGGGCGATCTGGAGCGAGCTGGGCGGCAGCATCCAGGGCAAGGACCGCCTCGCGGTAGTCCCCAAGGATGCCAAGGTCCTGGCCCGTGCCTTCTCTCCGGACCTCGCGGAGATCATCCGCGACATCAACAAATACAGTAACAACACCATGGCCCAGCAGCTGTTCCTGAGCCTGGGGGCCAAGTACCGCAACGAAGCCGACGGCGATGACGCCAAGGCGGCCCAGCGCGTGGTGCGCCAGTGGCTGGCGAAAAAAGGCATCACCGCGCCGCATCTGGTGATGGAGAACGGCTCCGGCCTGTCTCGTGCCGAACGGGTCAGCGCCCGAGAAATGGCCGGCCTGCTGCAAGCGGCATGGAAGAGCCCCTACGCCGCCGAGTTCATCAGCTCCATGCCCATTGCCGGCATGGACGGCACCATGCGCAAGCGCCTGAAGCGTACCGCCATGTCCGGTGAGGCCCACATCAAGACCGGCACCCTGAACACCGTGCGCGCCATCGCCGGCTATAGCCGCGACGACAACGGCAACACCTGGGCGGTGGTGGCGATCCTCAACGATCCACGCCCCTTCGGCGCCTCTTCGGTGCTGGATCAGGTGCTGCTGGATCTGTATCGCCAGCCAAAACTGGCCACCAGCGCATCAGTTCTGTAACTCGCTGTTCCGACAGTGGCGGCCCCGCTCCGCCACTGTCAGCGATCAGGGCAGCTCTGGCTGGACTCGATCGCGTCCGGCCTGCTTGGCGGCATAGACCCCGGAGTCGGCCCGCAACAGCAAGCCATCCGCCCCCTCGCCTTCGCGCCAGCTGGCAATGCCAAAGCTGGCGGTGACACTGCCCACCGGCTCGATCGGCGAGCTGCGCAGTCCCTGCCACAGTTCCTGAGCCAGGATCAGCGCCTGCTGGGCACTGGTGCCCGGACACAGCACCATGAACTCCTCACCGCCGAGGCGGCAGAACACATCGGTACGCCGCAGACGCCCGCCAATGCGAGCACACAACCCCCGCAACACTTGATCCCCCACCCCGTGCCCGTACTGGTCGTTGATCCGCTTGAAATGATCGATGTCCAGCATGATCACCGCCATATCGCCTCCGACACGTTCCAGACGCTGCATTTCATTCTGCAACTGTTCCTGGAAATAGCGCCGGTTGTGAATGCCCGTCAGGGAGTCGGTCACCGACAACGCGCGCAACTCCTCCTCGACCCGCTTGAGGTCTGAAATGTCCGAGATATAGCCGTGCCAGAGCACCCCGCCGCCCTTCAGGCTTTCCGGGGTCGCCGCGCCACGCATCCAGCGCAGCCCCCGTTGCGGCAGGCAGACCCGGTACTCCTCGCGCCACGGACTGAGCTGCTGAGCGGAAACCTGGATCGACTTGCGTACCCGCTGCACATCCTCGGGATGGATACGCTCGAACACCGCCTCGGCATTCTCCTGCAGCAACTGCGGCTCGATCTCGTAGATTTCGCGAATGCCATCGCTGGCATAGGTGAAGCTCGCGTGTCCGGCGGCATCCAGCTTGAACTGGTAGATCCCTCCGGGAACATGGGCACTGAGCCTTTTCAACAGGCGATCCCTTGCCGCCAGGGCTTCGTGCACCCGCTTGCGCTCGGTGATGTCAATGCAGATGGCCAGGTGACCGATCCACAGCCCCTGGTCATCCAGCACCGGAGTCGCCAGCATATTCACTTGCAGGTGGCTGCCGTCACGCCTGACCAGCGTCCACTCCCGCGCCTCATGGCCACCGGCCAGGCCTTCTTCCACCAGCATGGCCTGGGACACCGGAATCGCCTTGCCATAGCGCTGGGTAAGACTCTGGGCCCAGCTTTCCAGCTCCTGGGGCAGGTGCAGGCTTTCCAGGGTCAGGTGGCCCACCGCTTCACTGCTGCTGTAGCCGAGCATCTGCTCGGCCCCGGCATTGAAGGTACTGATGACCCCACGCAGGTCCGTGGCGATGATCGCCACCTGGGTAGCGGCATTGAGGACGCAACGCAACTGACTGTGAGTGCCGCGCAATTCCTGTTCGCGACTGCGCAGCTCCCCAGTGCGTTGCTCCACCAGGGCCAAAGCCCGTTGCCGCTGGCTCACCAGCACATAGAGCAAGGCGCTGAGCAGCAGACTGAGCATGCCACCGAGAATCACCAGACTGCTCAGGGAAGAGTGGTTGGCATGCAGGAACGCCGCGCTGGGGCGAATATCTACCTGATAATCCCGGTCCGCCAGGCGTAGCAGGCGGCTGGCCGTCAGGTGACTGGTGATCGGTGGATTGTTCGATTCATAGAGCACCTCGTGCTGACCCTCGGTGGACAGATCGAGAATCCGCACCGACAGGTTGTCGCTGGCCGGCACCGGCAAGCCGTCCGCCACCAGTTGCCGCAGGCTGATCACCGCCAGCACATAACCGTAGGGCCTGGCCTGGGGCAAGGGGCTGTCCTGGGGTCGCCTGACCGGCGCCGCCAGCAGCACACCCCGGGCATAGGCAGGGTCCACGGCAACCAGATGCAAAGGCGGCGAAACCGCCAGGCCGTTGAGCTCCCTGGCCCGCTCCAGAGTAGCCCGGCGCTGAGGCTGGGCCAGCAAGTCATACCCCAGAGGCGAGCCCAGAGGGCTTTGGGTCTGGCTATACAGAACCGGGGCAAAGTCTTCCTGCTCACCCGCCGGCTCCATCTGGCCGCTGGCGTTCAATTGCAGAATGGTAAACCCCGGAACGCCCTGATCCCGCACCGCCTGTTCGAACGCCGGCCGCTGGGCACGACTCACCAGAGGCGCCCAGGCATAGGCCTGGGTGCGCCGCAGCAAGGGCTTGGCGTAACCATCGAAGTCCTGGCGGGTTACCAGATCGGAATTAACAAAGAAACGCCGCAAACCGTCCAGGCGTTGCTCCTGGTCTTGAAAGCGCTCTTCGATACGGCTGTAGCGTTCGCTGGCCAGCAATTGAAAGCGTTGGCGCAGCTGCTGTTTGTTCAGGTTGTAAGTGGACCAGGCCAGCAGCCCGGTGAGAATGCTGCCCGCAAGCAACACCAGCACGGCCACTAGCCAGGCAGATACTTCTTCACTAATGAAACCCAGGATTTTCGGGCGTACCACATGCAACGGCATAAGTAGAACTCATCACGCCAGCGAGTTTGGGTGTCATCCGGACTTGGTGTGAGTTATAGCTATTAGCCATTAATTTGACCAGCGTTAAACAGCCCCCAAAGCCCGAAAAAACGGGCTTTGGGGACTTATCCGGCCATCAGCGGGCGCTGATTTTCCAGGCGCGGTGAATTTTGCTGTTACGGGCAAAATCCGGGTCGATGGTTTTCGCCGTGATCTCCTCGACCTGATAGCGCGCGGCGAGGTTCTCATCCAACTGGAACTTGCGGAAGTTGTTGGAGAAGTACAGCACGCCACCCGGGGCCAGGCGGGCCATGGCCAGGTCCAGCAACTGCACCTGGTCACGCTGGACGTCGAACACCCCTTCCATGCGCTTGGAGTTGGAGAAGGTCGGCGGATCGATGAAGATCAGGTCGAACTCGTCACGGCAGCTGTCCAGCCAGGCCATCACATCGCCCTGCTCCAGACGGTTCTTGTCGGAGAAGCCGTTGAGGGAGAAGTTGCGTCGCGCCCAGTCCAGGTAGGTTTTCGACAGGTCGACACTGGTGGTGCTGCGGGCTCCGCCCTTGGCCGCGTGCACACTGGCGGTGGCGGTGTAGCAGAACAGGTTGAGGAAACGCTTGCCGGCAGCCTCTTTCTGAATGCGCATGCGCATCGGCCGATGATCGAGGAACAGCCCGGTATCCAGGTAGTCGGTCAGGTTCACCAGCAGCTTGACCCCGCCTTCGCGGACTTCGGTGAACTGGCCCTGGGCGCTCTGGCGCTCGTATTGCTTGGTGCCGCTCTGACGCTCGCGACGCTTGATCACCACCCGGCTCTTGTCCACGTTCAATGCCTGGGGAATCGCCGCCAGGGCATCGAACAGACGCGCCTGGGCCTTCTCCGGGTCCACCGACTTGGGCGCCGCGTACTCCTGAACGTGCACCCAGTCCTGATACAGGTCGATGGCCAGGGAGTATTCCGGCATGTCGGCGTCATAGACCCGGTAGCACTCGACACCTTCGCGCTTGGCCCACTTGCCCAGCAGCTTGAGGTTCTTTTGCAGACGGTTGGCAAACATCTGCCCGCCCTCGCTCAGGCGGGCCTGCTCGACCACCGGAGCCGGGGTCGGAGCCGGCTTGATCGGGTTGCCGTTCTTGTTGTACTGGCGCACTGGCGCTTCGTCAGCAGCGGCCTGGGCCTGCTCGCGTTCCACCTGACGCTGCTCGGCAGTGCGACGCTCGCCGGTGACGAACTGATCCGGCAGCACCTTGATCAGCAGCAGCTTGCACGGCAAGGCGCCGTTCCAGAACGAGTACTGCTTGTGGCTGCGAATGCCCATGCGCTTGCCCAGGTCCGGGGCGCCGGTGAACACCGCCGCTTCCCAGTTCAGGCAGGCCTGACGCAGGCGCTCGCCGAGGTTCTGGTAGAGGTAAAGCAGGCTGGCTTCATCACCCAGGCGCTCGCCGTAGGGCGGGTTGCAGATCACCAGGCCTTTCTGGTTCTGGTCCGGGCGCGGCTCGAACGTGCCCACTTCGCCCTGGTAGATCTTGATCCAGTCGCTGAGACCGGCGCGCTCGACGTTGTTGCGACCCGGCTGGATCAATCGTGGATCGGCCTCGTAGCCGCGAATCCACAGCGGTGGCTTGGCCAAGCCGGCCTGGGCCCGAGCCAGTGCTTCATCGTGCAGTTTGCGCCACAGCGCCGGCACATGGCCGAGCCAGGCGGTAAAGCCCCACTGCTCGCGCTTGAGGTTGGGGGCAATGTCCGCGGCAATCATCGCCGCTTCCACCAGGAAGGTGCCGACACCGCACATCGGGTCAGCCAGTGCTCCGCCTTGCGCGGCGATACGTGGCCAGCCGGAGCGGATCAGGATCGCCGCCGCCAGGTTTTCCTTGAGCGGCGCGGCGCCTTGCTGCAGGCGGTAGCCGCGCTGGTGCAGGCTGTGGCCGGAAAGATCCAGGGACAGGATGGCTTCACCGCGATCCAAGCGCAGGTGGATGCGCAAGTCCGGATTGAGCTTGTCCACCGAAGGACGCTCACCCGTAGGTGTGCGCAGCTTGTCGACAATGGCGTCCTTGACCTTAAGGGCGCCGAAGTGGGTGTTGTCGATGCCTGAACCGTGACCGCTGAACTCCACCGCCAGGGTGCCATCGGCCAGCATATGGTCTTGCCAGTCGACATCCAGCACACCGTGGTAGAGGTCCTCGGCGTCCTTCATTGGAAAGCGCTTGAGGACCAGCAGCACCCGGTTGGCCAGGCGCGACCACAGACACAACCGATAGGCCGTCTCCATGTCAGCCATGCCGCGCACGGCAGAAGTGTGCTCACGCGCTTGCTCAAGGCCAAGCCCGACGGCTTCCTCGATCAGCAGGCCTTCAAGGCCTTTGGGACAGGTGAGGAAGAGTTCGTAACGATCCGACATGGGAGTACCAGGGCCTTTAGCAATAAGTGAACGGACAACGCATCGCCCGTTCGGTTTTCAATCAAGCGCTTTTCTTCAAGAGCGCTCGTGTGGCACGAAACTGTGCCGTCCCACCCCGGCAGGCAGGCTTTCTTGCAGGGCAAAAGAGCTTAGAGGCCGGGACAGATAAAAAGTCAGGGCAACAAAATGACATAAGTCGACCCTTCGTCGAATAGTAGTTGAGTGCAACCGTTCGACATTCTCACTAAAGCATTAACCTCATCATCTAGTGAGAGGCTGATTACAGCGGGCTTTGCCTGACAAACAGGCTAAAAAACCCGCCCCGGCTTATGGCCTGGACAGCATTTTCGTTACGTCCTTATGACAAAACGATCATTCACTTGCTGTGACCTATTGGTTAGAACTCAACACAGGTTGGCGCCGCAATGGCGTCAACATCAAGGCTCGCGACGCCGGCAGCGAGCACCAACGGCAGAGACAATCTGCCCGACCTCAGAAGAAGGTCGACGGGACATAAGACAGTCAACAAGTGAGGGAAACACCCTATGAGAAGACTAAAGCGTGATCCGTTGGAAAGAGCATTTTTACGCGGATATCAGTATGGCGTTAATGGCAAGTCCCGTGAGCTTTGCCCATTTACTCTACCGTCGGTACGCCAAGCCTGGATTAACGGCTGGCGAGAAGGACGCGGCGACAACTGGGACGGTATGACAGGCACTGCGGGCATCCACAGACTCAACGAACTTCGCGCTGTCGGCTGATCAGGGCACATTCCGACACCTAAAACTTGAATAGATGACGACTTAACCACGCACGCCCCATCCGGGCGGCGGGCTTCGGCCCAGGGGCTCCTTCGAGGAGCCCTTTTTTATGCCCGCGCTTGCGCCCGTTCTTATCGGCCCATGGCCGCGATAGCATCCACCGACTCGCGAATCAACGCCGGCCCCTTATAGATGAAGCCCGAATACAGCTGCACCAGGCTGGCGCCCGCGGCGATCTTCTCAGCCGCGTGCTTGCCTTCAGTGATGCCGCCCACGGCAATGATCGGTAAACGGCCGGCCAGCTCAGTCGCCAGTACCTTGACCGTATGGGTGCTCTTGTCTCGCATCGGCGCGCCGGATAGACCGCCCGCCTCGTCGCCATACTCCATGCCTTCGACGCCTTCACGGCTCAGGGTAGTGTTGGTGGCGATCACTGCGTCCATGCCGGTTTCCAGCAGGGCGCGGGCCACTTCCAAGGTTTCCTCGTCGCTCATGTCCGGGGCAATCTTGATGGCCAGCGGCACACGCTTGCCGTGGATTGCGGCCAACTCCTGCTGGCGCTGGCTCAAAGCCGCCAGCAGCTGCTTGAGGGACTCGCCGAACTGCAGGCTGCGCAAGCCCGGGGTGTTGGGCGAGCTGACATTGACCGTGACATAGCTGGCATGGGCATAGACCTTGTCCAGGCAGATCAGGTAGTCATCCACCGCTCGCTCTACCGGCGTGTCGAAGTTCTTGCCGATATTGATCCCCAGCACGCCCTTGTATTGGGAGGCAGCGACCCGCGCCAGCAGATTATCGACCCCAAGATTGTTGAAGCCCATGCGGTTGATGATGGCTTCGGCCTGAGGCAGACGGAAGATCCGCGGCTTGGGGTTGCCCGGCTGCGGACGCGGGGTGACGGTGCCGATTTCGACGAAGCCAAAGCCCAGTTGAGCGAAGCCGTCGATGGCGGCGCCGTTCTTGTCCAGACCGGCAGCCAGACCCACCGGATTCGGAAACTCCAGGCCCATGACCTGCACCGGCAACTGCGCCGGCGCCTTGCACAACAGACCGTTAAGGCCCAAACGCCCGCCCGCACCGATCAGGTCCAGGGACAGATCGTGGGAGGTTTCCGGGGAGAGTTTGAACAACAGCTGGCGGGCCAGGGTATACATGGGCGGGATGAACTCGGTTGGCGGCGAATAAGGCGCCGATTATAGCCGCGCCCGGGGCTTGCAGGCGAGGCGCAGAATGAAATCCCCGGCAATGGCATATGCCTTGCACCCACTTGCTTCATCAGACCTGCGCCAATGGCGGTCCAGGTTCAAGGACAACGGCGTCGTCACCCGCACGGGCTTTGCCTGACCAGTGGGTACGACGCTTTTTTATGCAAGGTGCCAAGCCATGACTGAACACCCCAACTCCGCGCTGGCCTGGGTCAACGGCAGCGACGCCCCGGAAAAGTCCGCCATCAACCTGGGCTTCATGGCCCTGACCGATTGCGCCTCAGTGGTGGTCGCCGCCACCCAGGGCTTTGCCCAGCCCTACGGGCTGACCCTGAACCTCAAGCGCCAGAGCTCCTGGGCCGGGCTGCGGGACAAGCTGGTGAGCGGCGAACTGGACGCAGCCCACAGTCTGTACGGCCTGATCTACGCCGTGCACCTGGGCATCGGCGGGACCCATGCCTGCGACATGGCCGTGCTCATGGGCCTGAACCAGAACGGCCAGAGCATCAACCTGTCCCGGGAACTGCAGGCCCTCAAGGTGACCAGCCCTGATGCATTGGACCGCCATGTGCACCAAAGCCGGGCACGACTGACCTTCGCCCAGACCTTCCCCACCGGTACCCACGCCATGTGGCTGTACTACTGGCTGGCCAGCCAGGGTATCCACCCGCTGCAGGATGTCGACAGCGTGGTGGTGCCGCCGCCGCAGATGGTGGCTCATCTGCAGGCCGGGCGCATCGACGGGTTCTGCGTCGGCGAACCCTGGAGCGCCAGTGCAGTGCAGCAGGATCAGGGCTTCACCCTGGCCACCAGCCAGGCGATTTGGCCGGATCACCCGGAAAAAGTCCTTGGCTGCACCCGTGCCTTCGTCGAGCAATACCCCAACACCGCCCGGGTCCTGGTGATGGCGATTCTCGAAGCCAGCCGCTTTATCGAGCAAAGCCCGGAAAACCGCCGCAGCACTGCCCAGTTGCTGAGCGCCGCCGATTACCTGAATGCACCGCTGGACTGCATCGAGCCGCGGCTGCTGGGGGATTACGCCGACGGCCTGGGCAATCGCTGGCAGGACCCCCACGCCCTGCGCTTTCACCACCATGGCGCCGTCAACCTGCCCTACCTGTCCGACGGCATGTGGTTCATGACCCAGTTCCGGCGCTGGGGCCTGCTGCGTGAGGACCCGGATTACCTGGGCGTCGCTCGCCAGGTGCAGCAGCTTGAGCTGTACCGCGAAGCCGCCACCGCGCTGGGCATCGCCGCCTGGGGCCAGGACATGCGCAGCAGCCAGTTGATCGATGGCAAGGTGTGGGACGGTTCTCAGCCTGCCGCCTATGCCCGCAGCTTCCGCCTGCATGCGCTGAACGACACCCCTCCCCTTGTTGCCCAGCGCTGACCGGAGCCCGCGAACATGCTGCGTATCCTGCTGATCAACGACACCGCGAAAAAAGTCGGAAGGCTCAAGGCCGCCCTCAGCGAAGCCGGTTTCGAGGTGATTGACGAATCCGGCCTGACCATCGACCTGCCGGGCCGCGTCGAAACGGTGCGTCCGGACGTGATCCTGATCGATACCGAGTCACCCAGCCGCGATGTCATGGAGCAAGTGGTGCTGGTCAGCCGCGATCAACCACGACCCATCGTGATGTTCACCGATGAACACGATCCGGGGGTGATGCGCCAGGCGATCAAGTCCGGGGTCAGCGCCTACATCGTCGAGGGCATCCAGGTCCAGCGCCTGCAACCGATTCTCGACGTGGCCATGGCACGTTTTGAAAGCGACCAGGCCCTGCGCGCGCAACTCCAGGCCCGGGACCAGCAACTGGCCGAACGCAAGCGCATCGAGCTGGCCAAGGGCCTGTTGATGAAGATGAAAGACTGCGACGAAGAACAGGCCTACACCCTGATGCGCCGCCAGGCCATGAGCAAACAACAGAAGCTGATCCAGGTCGCGGAACAGATCATCGCCATGCAGGAACTGCTGGGCTGACCCCCGCCCCGTAGGAGCCAGCTCCTGAGCCAGTTCCTGCCGCCGGTGTCGACCGGGGTTGGCGCGGCTCTTGCTATCAGATCCACAACGGTAACCAACGGCGGTTGCCCCACCTACGACAAAGACGTCGCGCACCCTGCTCGCCCTCAACGAGCCGGGTGCCGACGTTTTTTCGTTTTGGCCCCATTGACCGGGGTCGGTGGCGCGGCCGTGGCGGCGCTCCACCTGCAAGCTCATGACGACTCCAACGATTCTTATCAGCTGAGGTGCGCGATGAATTCAAGCTTCTGGAAATCCGGCCACACCCCGACCCTGTTCGCGGCCTTTCTGTATTTCGACCTGAGCTTCATGGTCTGGTACCTGCTGGGGCCCCTGGCGGTGCAGATCGCCGCCGACCTGCACCTGAGCACCCAGCAACGCGGGCTGATGGTGGCCACGCCGATCCTTGCCGGCGCGGTACTGCGCTTCATCATGGGCCTGCTGGCCGATCGTCTGTCGCCCAAGACCGCTGGCCTGATCGGCCAGGTCATCGTCATCGGCGCCCTGTTCGGCGCCTGGAAGCTGGGCATCCACAGCTATGAGCAAGCGCTGCTACTGGGGGTATTCCTCGGCATGGCCGGCGCCTCCTTCGCCGTAGCCCTGCCCCTGGCGTCGCAGTGGTATCCGCCACAACACCAGGGCAAGGCCATGGGCATCGCCGGTGCCGGCAACTCCGGCACCGTGTTCGCCGCACTGATCGCTCCGGTGCTGGCGGCGGCTTTCGGTTGGAGCAATGTCTTCGGCTTCGCCCTGATCCCGCTGATCCTGACACTGGTGCTGTTCGCCTGGCTGGCGAAGAACGCCCCCGAGCGGCCGCGAGCCAAATCCATGGGCGACTACTTCAAGGCCCTGGGGGACCGCGACAGCTGGTGGTTCATGTTCTTCTACAGCGTGACCTTCGGCGGTTTCATCGGCCTGGCCAGCGCCCTGCCCGGTTACTTCAATGACCAGTATGGCTTGAGCCCCGTCACCGCCGGCTACTACACCGCCGCCTGTGTCTTCGGCGGTAGCCTGATGCGCCCTCTGGGCGGCGCCCTGGCCGACCGTTTCGGCGGTATCCGCACCTTGCTGGCGATGTACAGCGTGGCGGTGATCTGCATCGCCGCCGTGGGTTTCAACCTGCCCAGTTCCTACGCTGCCCTGGCCCTGTTCGTCTGCACCATGCTGGGCCTCGGCGCTGGCAACGGCGCGGTGTTCCAACTGGTACCGCAACGTTTTCGCCGGGAAATCGGGGTCATGACCGGGCTGATCGGCATGGCCGGCGGCATCGGCGGCTTTGCCTTGGCCGCCGGCATGGGCGCGATCAAGCAAAGCACCGGCAGCTATCAACTGGCGCTGTGGCTGTTCGCCAGTCTCGGGGTCCTGGCCTGGTTTGGTCTGCACGGGGTCAAGCGCCGCTGGAGAACCACCTGGGGCTCCGCCGCCGTGACTGCGGCGCGAGTCTGAGCGCGCCATGGGCCTGCAACTGAGCCACGCCGAGGCCAGCGCCACCGGACCGCGGGCGGAGAATCAGGACGCCTTGCGCCGGGTCACCCCGGCGCCGGATCTGGCGGCGAGCAAAGGCCTGCTGTTCGCCATCGCCGATGGCGTCAGTCAGTGCGCCGACGGCGGCCTGGCAGCGCGTTCGAGCCTGCAGGCCCTGGCCCTGGATTACTACGCCACCCCGGAAACCTGGGCCGTGGCCGAGGCCCTGGAACGCCTGCTGACCGCTCAGAACCGCTGGCTCCAGGCCAACGGCGGCGGTCAGCCCCTGCTCACCACCCTCAGCGCCCTGGTGCTGCGGGGCCGACGCTTTACCCTGGCCCATGTTGGCGACTGCCGGGTCTACCGCTGGCACCAGCAGCAGTTGCAACGCATCAGCGAGGACCACGTCTGGGATCAGCCGGGTATGCAGCATGTGCTCAAGCGTGCCCTGGGCCTGGACCAGCATCTGGTGCTGGACTTCCTCGATGGCGAACTGCGCCAGGGGGAAAGCTTTCTGATGCTCAGCGACGGGGTCTGGGCCACCCTGGGCGACAGCGCCATCGCCGCCATTCTGCGGGACCAGCCCGACCTGGACAGTGCGACACAGACCCTGGTCAACGCCGCGCACCTGGCCGGTAGCCAGGACAACGCCAGCGCGCTGCTGGTGCGGGTCGACGAGCTCGGCGAAAGCAGCCTTGGCGATGCCCTGCTGCACCTGCGGCAATGGCCCTTGCCGCCGGCGCTGAAACCCGGGCAGCGCTTTGAGGGCTGGCAGGTCGAGGCGCTGATCAACCAGAGCCAGCAATCCCTGCTGTACCGAGTACGTGACGAGCAACACCAAGCCTGGCTGCTGAAAACCCTGCCCGAAGCCCTGCATGACGATCCCGGCGCCTGCCAGGCGCTGCTGTCCGAAGAATGGCTGCTGCGGCGGATCGCCGGCCGCCACTTTCCCCAGGTACATGGCAGCCCTTCGCGCCAGCACCTGTATTTCCTGATGCGCGAATACCCCGGCCAGACCCTGGCACAACTGTTCCAACAACACGGCCCCCTGCCCCTGGCTCAGTGGCAGTCCCTGGCCGAGCGCCTGTTGCGGGCCGTGGGCCTGATCCATCGGCGGCAGATTCTGCACCGGGACATCAAGCCGGAAAACCTGCTGTTGGGGGACGATGGCGAACTGCGGGTGCTGGATTTCGGCCTGGCCTACTGCCCGGGCCTGTCGGCCGACCCGGCGCATTTGCTGCCCGGCACCCCGAGTTTCATCGCCCCGGAAGCGTTCAATGGCGAACCGCCCAGCCCACAGCAAGACCTCTACGCAGTGGGCGTGAGCCTGTACTTCCTGCTGACCGGGCACTACCCCCATGGTGAGATCGAAGCCTTCCAGCGTCCGCGCTTCGGCGTGCCGACCAGCCCCAGCCGCTATCGCCCGGACCTGCCGGAATGGCTGGAGCAGAGCCTGGAGCGCGCAGTGGCCAGCACCCCGGCACAGCGCTATGAAACCGCCGAAGAATGGCTGCTGGCACTGGAACAGGGCGAACGCCGCAGCCTGAACAGCCGACCCCGGCCCTTGCTGGAACGCGAACCGCTGAAGGTCTGGCGCGGCATCGCCCTGGCCGCCCTGCTGCTCAATCTGCTGCTGGTATTGCTGTTGCTGCATCGCTGACTGCCACTGCGGCAGCGCCTAGCAGTACCGAAAGTGGGCGTGGCGCCTCGATTCGGTGCAGCGCTCAACATCGGCCAGGACGAAATCTGTGCCTGAGCCCGGTAAAACCGCGCCCTCGGCAACTTGGCACAAGCGCTGCATTAGATCAGGCAACAGACATAAAGCCCGGCCTTCAACGACGAAGGCAGGCTTCCCGAGAGAACGGGATCGGACAAAGGCGTCCTCGTCAGGCCACTGACGGGACGCCTTTTTTGTTTGCGCGCATTTTGTCGAGCCAGGCCTCACTGACCCTGCCTGAGCTCCGGAGAAGCCCATGAAAAGACTCAAACTGGTGATGATCGGCAACGGCATGGCCGGGGTACGTACCCTGGAAGAGCTGCTCAAGCTGAGCGATGAGCTGTACGACATCACGGTCTTCGGCGCCGAACCCCACACCAACTACAACCGCATCTTGCTATCGCCAGTGCTGGCCGGTGAACAGACTTTCGAGGACATCGTCCTCAACGACCTGGACTGGTACCTGGACCACAACATCAAGCTGCTGCTCAACCGCAAGGTGGTAGAGATCGACCGGATCAAGCGCCGGGTAATCGCCGAGGACGGCAGCGAAGCCGAGTATGACCGTCTGCTGATCGCCACCGGCTCCACGCCCTTTATCCTGCCGATTCCCGGTAAGGACCTGCAGGGGGTAATCGGCTATCGCGACATTGCCGACACCCAGGCGATGATCGACACGGCCAGGACTCACAAGCATGCGGTGGTGATCGGCGGCGGCCTGCTGGGCCTGGAAGCCGCCAACGGCCTCAAGCTGCGCGGCATGGACGTGACCGTGGTGCATATCGGCGAATGGCTGCTGGAACGACAACTGGACCAGACCAGCGGCCAGTTGCTGCAAAGCGCCCTGGAAAACCGCGGCCTGAAGTTCCGCCTGTGCGAACAGACCCAGGCCCTGATCGATGCCGGCAATGGTCGGGTCGGGTCGGTGCAGTTCAAGAATGGCGAGATCATCCCCGCCGATCTGGTGGTGATGGCCGCCGGCATCCGCCCCAACACCGAGCTGGCGGAACGGGCCGGCCTGCCCTGCAACCGCGGAATACTGGTCAACGACACCCTGCAAACCTTTGACCCGCGCATCTACGCCATCGGCGAGTGCGCCAGCCACCGCGGTATCGCCTACGGGCTGGTGGCGCCGTTGTTCGAACAGGCCAAGGTCTGCGCCAACCACCTGGCCCAACTGGGTTTCGCCCGCTACCAGGGCTCGGTGACTTCCACCAAGTTGAAGGTCACTGGCATCGATCTGTTTTCCGCCGGGGATTTCATGGGTGGCGACGGCACCGAAACCATCACCCTCGCCGACCCCATTGGCGGGGTCTACAAAAAGCTGGTGATCAAGGACGACGTGCTGGTCGGCGCCTGCCTGTATGGCGACACCGCGGATGGCGGCTGGTACTTCCGGCAAATCCGCGAGCAGCAGGCCATCGGCGAGATCCGCGACCACCTGATGTTCGGTGAGAACGCGTTGGGCGACGTCGGCCATCAGGGCCAGGACAAGGCCATGAGCATGGCCGACACCGCCGAGGTCTGCGGTTGCAATGGGGTGTGCAAGGGCACCATCGTCAAGGCCATTCAGGAACAGGGGCTGTTCAGCGTCGACGAGGTCAAGAAGCACACCAAGGCCGCCAGTTCCTGCGGCTCCTGTGCCGGGCTGGTGGAGCAGATACTGATCAACACCGTGGGCGGCGCGGCGGACGTCAAGCCGAAAAGCGAAAAAGCCATCTGCGCCTGCAGCGACCTGAACCACGGGCAGATCCGCCAGGCAATTCGCGACCAGCATCTGCTGACCATCGCCGGCACCATGAGCTACCTCAACTGGCGCACCCCCAACGGTTGTGCCACTTGCCGTCCGGCGCTGAACTACTACCTGATCTCCACCTGGCCGGGGGAAGCCCGGGACGATCCGCAATCGCGGCTGATCAACGAGCGGGCCCACGCCAACATCCAGAAAGACGGCACCTATTCGGTGGTCCCCAGGATGTGGGGGGGCGTGACCAATCCGTCCGAGCTGCGACGCATCGCCGATGTCGCCGACAAGTACCAGGTGCCCATGGTCAAGGTCACCGGCGGCCAGCGCATCGACCTGCTGGGCATCCGCAAGGAAGACTTGCCCGGAGTCTGGAAAGACCTGGACATGCCGTCTGGCCACGCCTACGGCAAATCCATCCGCACCGTGAAGACCTGCGTCGGCAGCGAGTTCTGCCGCTTCGGGACGCAGAACTCCACCCAGCTGGGGATCGAGCTGGAACACGACCTGTTCAACATGTGGTCACCGCACAAGGTCAAGCTGGCGGTCTCCGGTTGCCCGCGCAACTGCTCGGAAGCCGGGATCAAGGACGTGGGCATCATCGGCGTCGATTCCGGCTGGGAGATGTACATAGGCGGCAACGGCGGGATCAAGACCGAGGTGGCGGAGTTTTTCGTCAAGCTCAAGACCGCCGAAGAGGTGCGCGAGTACAACGGCGCCTTCCTCCAGCTGTACCGCGAAGAAGCCTTCTACCTCGAACGCACCGTGCACTACCTGCAACGGGTCGGCATGGAGCACGTGAAAAAGGCCGTGCTGGAAGACCCCGAACGGCGCAAGGCGCTGAACGAACGCTTGCAGTTCTCCCTGTCCTTCGAGCAGGACCCATGGCAACAGCGTCTGGCCGAGCCGCAGCTGAAAAAAGAGTACGAGTCGATCCCCGTAAAACAACTGGAGGTGCCGGCATGAACTGGCTGGATATCTGCGCCCTGGAAGAGATCAATGCCCTGGGCTCGCGCATCATCAAGGGCCCCAAAGGCGATATCGCGATTTTTCGTACCAGCGATGATCAAGTCTTCGCTCTCGACGATCGCTGCCCGCACAAGGGCGGCCCCCTGTCCCAGGGATTGATCTACGGCAAGCGCGTGGCCTGCCCACTGCACAACTGGCAGATCGACCTGGAATCCGGCGAAGCCCAGGCCCCGGACACCGGCTGCGCCCATCACCATCCGGCGCGGGTGGAAAGTGGCCGGGTGCAGTTGGCCCTGCGGGATGCTGGCTGATGAAGCCCCAGAGCACGGCCTCGACCTGTTGCTACTGCGGGGTCGGCTGCGGTGTGCTGATCGAGCATGACGGCCGGCAGATCCTCGGGGTTAGCGGCGATCCGGCGCACCCGGCCAACTTCGGCAAGCTGTGCAGCAAGGGTGCCAGCCTGCATTTGACCGGCGATCGCGACGCCCGCGCCCTGCACCCGGAACTGCGCCTGGGCAAGGATCTGGCTCGCAGCCGCTGCGACTGGGACAGCGCCCTGGAGCATGCCGCCGGGGTGTTCGCCCAGACCATCACCGAACACGGCCCGGACAGCGTGGCCTTCTATGTCTCCGGGCAATTGCTGACCGAGGACTACTACGCCTTCAACAAACTGGCCCGGGCCCTGGTAGGCACCAACAATATCGACAGCAACTCCCGACTGTGCATGTCCTCGGCGGTGGTGGGCTACAAACGCAGCCTGGGGGCCGATGCGCCACCTTGCAGTTATGAGGACCTGGAGCAGAGCGATTGCGTGGTGATCGTCGGCAGCAACATGGCCTATGCCCATCCGGTGCTGTTTCGACGCCTGGAACAGGCGAAAAGCCAGCGTCCGGACATGAAAGTCATCGTCATCGACCCGCGCCGTACCGATACCTGCGATCTGGCCGACCTGCACCTGGCGATACTCCCCGGCACCGATGTCGCACTGTTCCACGGGATTCTCCACCTGTTGCTGTGGGAGGACTGGGTCGATCGGGATTTCATCCGTGAACACACCGAGGGCCTGGCCGAGCTGAAAACCCTGGTCCGCGACTACACCCCGGCGATGGTGGCGCAACTCTGTGGTATCAGCCTCGAGCAACTGCAGCAGTGCGCCCAATGGATAGGCACGGCGCCCAGTTTCCTGTCGCTGTGGTGCATGGGCTTGAATCAGTCCAGCGCCGGCAGCGCAAAAAACAGTGCGCTGATCAATCTGCACCTGGCCACCGGGCAAATCGGCCGAGTGGGTGCGGGCCCCTTCTCCCTCACCGGTCAGCCCAATGCCATGGGCGGGCGCGAAACCGGCAGCCTGAGCAACCTGCTCCCCGGGCACCGGGAAGCCGCCGACCCTCAACATCGCGCTGAGGTCGCCGCTTATTGGGGGGTGGAACAGTTGCCCGCCAGCCCCGGACTGACCGCTATCGAGTTGTTTGAACAGCTGCAAAACGGTCGCATCAAGGCCTTGTGGATCACCTGTACCAACCCGGCGCAGTCCCTGCCGGACCAGAACGCTGTGCGCGCAGCACTGCAGCACTGCCCTTTCGTGGTCCTTCAAGAAGCCTTCGCCACCACGGAAACCGCGGCCTTCGCCGACCTGCTGTTACCTGCCGCCAGTTGGGGCGAAAAGGAAGGCACGGTGACCAACTCGGAACGGCGGGTTTCTCATGTGCGCCAGGCCGTGATCGCGCCCGGCGAGGCACGACCTGATTGGGCCATTACCGTGGATTTCGCTCAGCGCCTGGAGCAACGCCTGCGTCCCGGGCAGCCGAGCCTGTTTGGCTTCGATTCCCCCGTCCAGCTATTCGATGAGTACAAAGGCCTGACCCGGGGCCGCGATCTGGACCTGTCCGGCCTCAGTCACGAGTTGATCGACCGTCTCGGCCCGCAGCAATGGCCCTTCCCCAGCGGCGCGACACAGGGCACGCCGCGCTTGTATGGGGATGGGCGTTTTCCCACCGCCACTGGCCGTGCGCACTTTGTCAGTGATCCTTACCTGGCCGCCAAGGAACAACGGGATGCACGCTTTCCCCTGACCCTGATCACCGGTCGGCTGCGAGACCAATGGCACGGCATGAGCCGCACCGGTACCGCGGCGCAGCTGTTCGGCCATGTCAGCGAAGCGCTGCTGAGCCTGCATCCGGACGAACTGCGGCGCCAGCGGCTACGGGAGGGTGATCTGGTCAACCTGAAAAGCCGCCGTGGCAGCGTGATCGTCGCCGTCAGCAGTGATGACAGCGTGCGCCCCGGCCAGGCCTTTCTGCCGATGCACTGGGGCGATCGCTTCCTCAAGGGCGGGGTCAATGCCGTCACCCAGCCGGCCTTCGATCCTCTGTCCAAACAGCCGGAACTCAAACACAGCGGTGTGCGCCTGGAGCCGGTGCAGTTGCCTTGGCAATTGTTTGCCCTGATCGAGGGCGACGTGCAGGCGCACTTCAGGGCGCTGCGCCCCCTGTGCGAAGCCTTTGCCTATGTCAGCCTCAGCCTGACCGGTCGCGAACGTCCGGCCCTGGTGATTCGGGCCGCTCACCAGGCGGCGCCGCAGCCGGCGTTGCTCAAGCTCATCGATCAGCAGTTGGGGCTGGAAACCGGGCCGGTGCTGGCCTATGACGATCCGCGTCGGGCCATCGGCAAACGGGTGCGCATCGAACAAGGGCGGATCACCGCGATTCGCCTGGCCGGGGAAACCCTGGCCCAGCACTGGCTGCAAGAACTGTGGCTCGAAGGGCGCGCCGATGAGCAACTACGACGCTGGTTGCTGGCGCCGATGAGCAGTCCGCCGGGGGCCAGTGGCCTGGGCGGGGAACGGGAGCGCACCCTGTGCAACTGCAAGAACGTCAGCTACCGGGCGGTTCGTGCCGGTATCGCTGAAGGCCTGAACCTCGACCAACTGAAACAACAACTGGGTTGCGGTAGCCAATGTGGCTCCTGCGTGCCGGAGATCAAGCGCCTGCTGGCGGCTCCGGTGCAACCTGTCGCCGTCCCTGTGTGAGGAAAACGTATGAGCGCAAAAGTCTGGCTGGTAGGAGCAGGGCCTGGAGACCCCGAGCTGTTGACCCTCAAGGCCGTACGCGCCCTCGGCGAAGCCGATGTGGTGTTGATCGACGATCTGGTGAACAGCGCGGTGCTGGAGCATTGCCCTACGGCGCGGGTCATCCCGGTGGGCAAGCGCGGTGGCTGTCGCTCCACGCCCCAGGCCTTCATTCATCGCCTGATGCTGCGCTATGCCCGTCAAGGGCGCTGCGTGGTGCGCCTCAAGGGTGGTGATCCATGCATTTTCGGGCGTGGTGGCGAGGAAGCCCAGTGGCTGAAGGAACGTGGAATCGAGGTGGAGTTGGTCAACGGCATCACTGCCGGACTGGCGGGTGCAACCCGTTGTGATATTCCCCTGACCCTGCGTGGTGTGGCTCGGGGCGTGACCCTGGTGACCGCCCACACTCAGGATGACAGCAGCCTGAACTGGCAGGCTCTGGCTCAAAGCGGTACGACCCTGGTGATCTACATGGGGGTGGCGAAGCTGGCGGAGATTGCCAAACACCTGCGTGACGGTGGTCTGGCAGCCGATACGCCGGTGGCGATGATTGAAAATGCCTCGCTGCCTGAACAGCGGGAATGCCGCAGCGATCTGACGGGAATGGAGCGCGATGCCCTGCGCTTCGAGTTGAAGAGCCCGGCGATCCTGGTGATCGGTGCAGTGGCGGCCACTGAGTCCGCCATCCAAGCCTGCGCGCGACAAGCCTGAGTCGCACCTCTGGGCCAGGTAAATCGCAGACAAAGAAAAACCCGGCCTAGGCCGGGTTTTTCCAAGCTACAAGGCTAATTACTTAGCTTGAGCTTCAACCGAGGCTTCTACGCGACGGTTAACTGCGCGACCAGCTTCAGTTGCGTTGTCGGCAACTGGGCGGGACTCACCGTAACCAACGGATTGAACGCGGTTAGCGCCAACGCCGTACTGGTTGACCAGAACTTGTTTAACGGCGTTTGCACGACGCTCAGACAGCTTCTGGTTGTAAGCGTCAGGACCGACGGAGTCAGTGTGACCTTCAACAACGGTGGTGGTCTGTGGGTACTGATTCATGAAATCAGCCAGGTTTTTGATGTCAGCGTAGCTGTTAGGCTTAACGACCGACTTGTCGAAGTCGAACTTCACGTCCAGCTCAACACGAACAACTTCAGCAACTGGAGCTTCTGGAGCTGGCTCAGGAGCCGGAGCTGGAGCTACTGGAGCTGGAGCAACTTTGCCGCCGCTGCCACCGAAGTTCACACCCAGACCGATAGTAGGAGCGTAGTCCCACTTGCCGTTGTCCAGCTTGTAGTCAGCTTCAACGCCGGCACGGGCGAACAGGTTGTCGGTGAAGTAGTACTTAACACCAGCGCCTGCAGTCAGGAAAGTCGACTGGTCGCGGCCGCTGTGACCGTCAGCGATCACGTTGGTCATGCTCTTGTGAGCAACACCGCCGGAAACGTATGGACGCAGAGCGTCACCCACGGTACCAAAGTGGTACTGAGCGTTCAGGCCGAAGTTGTCGCCTTTGATTTTCTGGTTACCAGTACCGTCGTTAGAACGGGTGTGGTTGGTCTTGTCGTAGGTGGCGTTCAACGACAGATCGTCGGTCAGGAAGTAACCGATCGATGCGCCTGGGTTGAAGCCGTCTTCAACGTGATTAACGCTGTCGTTGTACTGTTTTTTGTAAAACAGTTCACCCTCGACCGCGCCTTGGCCTTGCGCCAGAACGCCGAACGAAGTCACGGCAACAATAGAACCAATGGCAATGCCCAAGGTGTTTTTCAGTTTCATCCGTTAAATCCCCATCTGGTGATTGTAAAGCAGTCCCACATACCGGGGGACAACTCGGCGGTAAGTCTATCAGAACTCACCTAGACGTAAGAGATATTTGCGCCGAACTAAGTTTCAGCAATGCCTGCAAATTTCTCACGCAATTTATCAAGAGCACGTTTGTAACGCATCTTTGTAGCACTCAACCCCATATGCATGATGTCCGCGATCTCCTGAAACTCCAGCTCTGCGACAAATCGTAGCACCAGAATCTCCCGATCAATCGGGTTCACATGCACCAACCAGCGGTCAAGTCCGCCCTTCTCCTCAGGTTTCGGCGCCTTCTCTTCAGAGGCCTCCTCGAGGGGGTCAAGACTTAAAGCGTCCATCAACCGACGCTTGCGCCGCTCCTTGCGATACTGCGTGATGCATTCGTTGTACGTGATGCTATATAGCCATGTCTTGAACTTCGATTTACCCTCAAAGTTCTTAAGGCCATACAGCACCTTCAACATCACTTCCTGACAGACATCATCCGCATCCCGATCGTTCCCTAGATAACGTGCACAAACATTAAATAGGGTCCTCTGATAGCGCCGCATCAACTCTTCATAGGCGCGTGTTACGTGAAACAGCTCCGTATGTGAGCGCGCAACCAACTCCTCATCAGAGAGCTCACGGGGGTCATAGCGCGTGGATAGCGATTGGGTTTTATTCAAAACGAGTCGTGCCGACAGTCAGGTCAATGTCCGCCGCTGCCCGGTGGGGCATTTTGCGGCGGCATACATTAGCAGGGTTTGCCGGGTTAGCGGCTACTTACATGCTGCTCCAGCAGGATCCGATTGGACAGAGAGACTAGCTCACCCTCCTCGGTCAGCAATGTAGTTTTAACCGTGCCGATCTCTTCGATCTGGCCTTCGACCTCACCAACACGTACTTGTTGCCCAACCTGATACAACTCACGCACATAGATTCCCGCAAGAATCTGTCCGGCAATTTCCCGGCTTCCCAAACCCATGGCCAGCGCAACGGCCAGACCAACGGTAATCAACACGATCACGATCACATGGTTGAGCAGGTCGGTTTTGACCTCCAACTGACTGATCGCAACGGAAATACTGATGATGATGACAAGCCCCTGGGCAATCCGTCCCAGGCCACTGGCATAATCGAGGCCTACACCTTCCGCCGCTCCGCGCACCAGGCCGTTGGCCAATTGCGCCAGCAGAACCCCCACCAACAGCACCAGCGCAGCACCAAAAACCTTCGGCAAATACAGCGCAAGCATGTCGAGCGTAGCCGAAACTCGCTCAAGTCCAAGGGATTCAGCAGCAGAAACCAGAAAAATAAGCAGAACAAACCAATAGACGATCTTGCCGATCAAGGTTGAGATCGGTACTTGCAAGCCTGCGCGGGACAGCAATTTGGTCAAACCGGTACCGCCCATCAGGCGATCCAGGCCCAGCTTGGCCAGCAATTTCGACAGCAGGGTATCCAGCAGCTTGGCCACCACGAAGCCCAGCAACAGCACCACCAGCGCGCCGAACAGGTTCGGAATGAAGTTCGCCACCTTGGTCCACAAGGCAGTCATCGCCGTGACGAGGCTCTGCGTCCAGAGATCAAGTTCCATATTCAATCAGCCTTATCAGCAGTGCGAGCAGAAGATTTACGACGGGAAACCGGCGCGATATGGGCCGATCCGTTATTCAAGGCGATCATCAGCGCCGGCAGCCAACGGCCCAGCAGGCTGAACAGATCCCCCGCCCCAACCTGACGGTTGGCGGTTTTCAGTACGCGGCCCAGGCAGGCATCGTCATCGCGGCTCGATGGCGAAGCTTTGAGCATGTCACGCAAAGACTGTTCAAACGGATCGTGCATACGCACCTCTGGTGATGTCTGGAAAAGACGCGATCAGATTTATTCGGGTCACATGACGCATCATCACACCCAGCGCAAACGGCGAAACAACCACCATTGTCCCAGGGCCACCGACACCAGCAGCAGGCAGGCGATGATGAATCCGTAAGGGCTGGCGGAGAACGGAATGCCGCCAACGTTGATCCCCAGAAGACCGGTGAGAAAACTCATGGGCAGGAAGATCCCGGTGATGATTCCGAAGCGATACATGGTGCGATTCATGCGTACGCTCAAGCGTCGGTCTTCGGCCTCCAGCGCAAGCCCCACGCGCTCTCGAGTCAATTCCAGCTCTTCCAGGTAACGGGTCAGGCTGTTGTGCAGTTCGTTCCAATAGTCACCATCATCGACGGCGAACCAGGGCAGTTTTATTCGACTCAGTTGGGAGAAAATATCCCGCTGCGGCGCCAGAAAACGCTTCAACCCGGCAGCCCGGCGACGGATCTGCAAAATGCTTCCATGCTCAGGGGTATACCGTTCGTCGGCATCTAGCTTTTCCTCTTCAGCATCGACCACTTCAGACAGGTCGCTGACCAGATCCTGCACTTTATGGGTCAGGTACTCGGCCATATAGAGGAGGAGTTCGGCGGCGGTTTTCGGCCCCTTGCCCTCGGCCAGCTGCAACAACAGCTCATCGGTGGCCCGCAAAGGCCGCAAACGCAGGGAAATGACCCGCTGTGCAGACGCAAAGATGCGCACCGAGACCATGTCTTCAGGCTCGGCACCCGGATTGAGATTGATGCCCCGCAGAAACAGCAGCAGTTCCGACTCCGGCAAGGCCAGCAAGCGCGGCCGGGTATTTTCCTCCAGCAGCAGATCACAGCTGAATTCGCTCAAGCCACTGGAGCGGCGTAACCAGGTCTGGGTTTGCGGATGACTGCGATCCCAATGCAGCCACAGGCTTTCATGGGCCTGCAGCTGCAGAGCGTCAAGCTCAGTCCGGGCAATCGAACGCGCACCGCCTTCACCATCCAGTACCAGGGCATGCACCAGCCCCCATTGCGCGTTTTCTTCCTCGAACATCCTCATCCCTTGTCAGGCCAATTGCTTATTCAGGCATTTTCAGCGGGCTCGGCGATACGATCACGCCGTTGTTATCGGCGTAGACATACTGGCCCGGACGGAAAGTCACACCGGCGAAGGTCACCGCTACATTGAGATCACCAATGCCACGCTTGTCGGTCTTCATCGGGTGACTGGCCAGGGCCTGAACACCGAGGTCAGTCTGTGCGATGACATCCACATCACGGATACAACCGTAGATCACCAGACCTTCCCAGCCATTCTTCGCCGCCTTCTCGGCCAGCAGGTCGCCTAGCAGCGCGCGACGCAGGGAACCACCGCCATCGACCACCAGCACCTTGCCGTGACCCTTGAGTTCCACTTGCTCCTTGACCAGCGAGTTGTCTTCGAAGCACTTGATGGTGACGATTTCCCCGCCAAAGGAATCGCGACCACCAAAGTTGCTGAACATGGGCTCAACCACCTGGACCAGGTCCGG
This sequence comes from Pseudomonas sp. JDS08PS003, assembly GCF_045013505.1. Lineage (NCBI taxonomy): Bacteria > Pseudomonadati > Pseudomonadota > Gammaproteobacteria > Pseudomonadales > Pseudomonadaceae > Pseudomonas > Pseudomonas sp. JDS08PS003. The sequence goes on along the minus strand of NZ_CP120724.1, from coordinate 2,210,279 downwards.
GTAAGCGTCGCATAGGTCGGGAGTGAGGTAATGGTTCATCGAGAAACTCCTGTAGCAGAAAGAACACGATCGAAGGTATCGGCAAATTCCAGGGGCTGCCTTGAAAATACGAGCTCAGGCGGCAGATGTTTAACCCGCAGTGCCTGAGGCGCTGACCGGCCTGTCGCGTATTTTGCAGCCGCACCACTGGAACGGAAAGTCGACTCAATAACTGAATGTGACCAAAACAGCACAATTCGTCATATCTTAGCCGCAAGCGCTATCGAGCGAAATGCCCTTGTCAGAGCCTTCGCGTCAGACCACAGCCACCTGCTCGGACGCGGAAACCAGCAACGGCGTCTGCTGATCCCTGAGCCAGCGCTCCACTAACGGCCAGACCTCAGTCTGCGCCGGTTTGCTCACCAACATCTCGACATGACCGAAATTGCTACTGAACCCTAGCTCACGGCCCAGGCAGACAAATTGTTTCTGCTCGCTGGCCAACTGATCGAACAACTTGCGACAGGCCCAGGTCGGGTCCTGATGATCCCCAGTTGCACTGACCGCCAGCGCCGGCACTGAAACCTCCGCGAGCCCCGCCCACCAATCCTTCTCGGCATCACCAAAACGACCGAACAGGCCATGCCAGCGCATGCTTTCCAACGCCAGGCCAATAGGCTCGTCTTCCGGACCGCGCTTGAGTCGGGAACCGGAGAGTTGAGCAAAGCGCTTGATCACCAGGCGCCCACCCCACTCCACCATAGGAATCTTCAGCGGCCAGTAGGTGCGACTGACCTGTGTGCCGAAAAACGCCGCCGAAGCCACCCCCGCATCCCCCAGATACTGCCCGCCCAAAGCCGCCGCCAGGGTGGTACCGCCCAGGGAATGGCCAATCCAGTGGGGTATTTGCGCACTTTGCTCACGAACGAAGGCAGCAATCGCCGGCAGGTCGTAACGGGCGTAGTCGGCCACCCGATTCTTGCGGTAATCGGCGTTGCGTCGCGACAGACCGTGGCCGCGCATCTCGGGAATCCACACATCAAAGCCCGCTCGGGCCAGATAGGCCCCGAGGCCAATGCCCTTGGGCGAATACCAGAAACGCCGGTTGGAAAAACTGCCGTGAAGCAGGACCACAGGCACACCCCGGGCTTCGGGCTCATCGGCCAGCCCCAGACGGGTCACCGCCAGCTCCACGGAGCTGTCCGGACTGTTGCCGGGTTTCAAGCGATAGACATCTTCGCTGAGGTCGCCTCGACGCTCGGCACTGATCAAGGCGACGGGAAATAGGTTGCTGCTGCTTTGCATATTCTTCTTGCACAAAAAAGGGCGGCATCCAGAAGAAGCACGCCCTGCTTGAATCTTCAAGAGCCGGCCAGTCTCACGAGCGACCGGCTCTTCGTTCACCGATTACGCCGCGCCCTGGCCTTCAGCCAGGAAGAACCAGGTTTCCAGCACCGAATCCGGGTTCAACGAAACGCTTTCAATGCCCTGCTCCATCAGCCACTTGGCCAGGTCCGGGTGATCCGAAGGCCCCTGGCCGCAGATGCCGATGTACTTGCCGGCCTTGTTACAGGCGGCAATAGCATTGGCCAGCAGCTTCTTGACCGCAGGATTACGCTCGTCGAACAGGTGAGCAATGATCCCCGAGTCACGGTCCAGGCCCAGGGTCAGCTGAGTCAGGTCGTTGGAACCGATGGAGAAACCATCGAAGTACTCGAGGAACTCATCCGCCAGGATGGCGTTGGATGGCAGTTCGCACATCATGATCACGCGCAGACCGTTTTCGCCGCGTTTGAGGCCGTTTTCAGCCAGCAGATCCACCACTTGGCTGGCTTCGCCCAGGGTACGCACGAACGGCACCATGATTTCGACGTTGGTCAGGCCCATCTCGTTGCGCACGCGTTTCAGCGCGCGGCATTCGAGCTCGAAGCAGTCACGGAAGGATTCGCTGATGTAACGCGAAGCACCGCGGAAGCCCAGCATCGGGTTTTCTTCTTCCGGCTCGTAGAGCTTGCCGCCGATCAGGTTCGCGTATTCGTTGGACTTGAAGTCCGACAGACGCACGATGACCTTCTTCGGCGTGAACGCTGCCGCCAGGGTGCTGATGCCCTCGACCAGCTTGTCGACATAGAAGTCCACCGGATCGTGGTAACCGGCGATGCGCTTGTCGACGCTGTCCTTGATCTCTTGCGGCAGCCCGGCGTAGTTCAGCAGCGCCTTGGGGTGCACGCCGATCATGCGATTGATGATGAACTCCAGGCGGGCCAGGCCCACGCCGGCATTGGGCAGCTGGGCGAAGTCGAAGGCACGATCCGGGTTACCGACGTTCATCATGATCTTGAACGGCAGCTCCGGCATGGCATCCACGGAGTTCTTCTTGATGTCGAAGCCCAGTTCGCCTTCGAAGATGAAACCGGTGTCACCCTCGGCGCAGGAAACGGTCACACCCTGACCATCCTTCAGCAGCTCGGTGGCGTTGCCACAACCGACCACTGCAGGAATACCCAGCTCGCGAGCGATGATCGCGGCGTGACAGGTACGGCCGCCACGGTTGGTGACAATGGCGCTGGCGCGCTTCATCACCGGTTCCCAGTCCGGGTCGGTCATGTCGGAGACCAGCACGTCACCCGGCTGAACCTTGTCCATCTCGGAAACGTCCTTGATGATCCGCACCTTGCCGGCGCCGATGCGCTGACCGATGGCACGGCCTTCCACCAGTACGGTGCCGGTTTCCTTGAGCAGGTAGCGCTCCATGACATTGGCCTGGGTGCGGCTCTTCACGGTTTCCGGACGTGCCTGGACGATGTACAGCTTGCCGTCGTCGCCGTCCTTGGCCCATTCGATGTCCATCGGGCACTGATAGTGCTTCTCGATGATCATCGCCTGCTTGGCCAGCTCGCTGACTTCCGCGTCGGTCAGGCAGAAACGTGCGCGATCGGCCGCGTCCACGTCCACGGTTTTCACCGAACGGCCGGCCTTGGCTTCATCGCCGTAGATCATCTTGATCGCCTTGCTGCCCAGGTTGCGGCGCAGAATGGCCGGACGACCGGCTTCAAGGGTGTTCTTGTGGACGTAGAACTCGTCCGGGTTGACCGCACCCTGAACCACGGTTTCACCCAGGCCGTAGGCGCCGGTGATGAACACCACATCACGGAAGCCCGACTCGGTGTCGAGGGTGAACATCACGCCGGCAGTGCCGGTTTCCGAACGGACCATGCGCTGCACACCGGCAGACAAGGCCACCAGCTTGTGGTCGAAACCCTGGTGTACACGGTAGGAAATGGCGCGATCGTTGAACAGGGAGGCAAACACTTCCTTGGCAGCGCGAATCACGTTCTCCACGCCACGGATGTTGAGGAAGGTTTCCTGCTGGCCGGCGAAGGACGCATCCGGCAAGTCTTCGGCAGTGGCCGAAGAGCGCACAGCCACGGCCACTTCGGGATTGCCCGCCGACAGTGCAGCAAAGGCAGTACGGATCTCGGTGTTGAGGCGCTCGGGGAATTCGGCGTCCATGATCCATTGACGGATCTGCGCACCGGTCTTGGCCAGGGCATTCACGTCATCGACATCCAGCGCATCGAGCGCCGCATGGATCTGGTCGTTCAGACCACTCAACTCAAGAAAATCACGGTAAGCCTGAGCTGTCGTGGCGAAGCCACCAGGGACCGATACGCCCGCACCTGCGAGGTTGCTGATCATCTCGCCCAGGGATGCGTTCTTGCCCCCCACATGCTCAACATCGTGTTTGCCGAGCTTATCGAGGGAAACTACGTACTCTACCAAGGTGATCTCTCCACTAACTGTGTTGGAAAAGCTCAGAAGCCGGCTGCTCTTTGGAGCGTTTGCCCGCTATATGGCCTGGACCTGGAAAATAAGTGAGAATGCGGGCCATTCCCGGCCGACAAATCGCGCCTATCATATCCAAGAATCGTCACTAGCTTAAGGCCCAAGCCGCAAATGAAACGATCTGCTTTCTTTATCTCCGACGGTACCGGCATCACAGCGGAAACCCTCGGCCAGAGCCTGTTGGCGCAGTTCGAAAACGTTACCTTCAGCAAATTCACGCGGCCGTATATCGACAGCATGGAAAAAGCGCGGGCCATGGTACAACAAATCAATATAGCCGCCGAAAAAGACGGCTATCGACCGATTATCTTCGACACCATCGTCAATCAGGACATTCGTGAGATTCTCGCGACCTCCAATGGTTTCATGATCGACATCTTCTCGACCTTCCTCGCGCCCCTGGAACAGGAGCTCAGCGAGCATTCTTCCTACTCCGTCGGCAAGTCCCATTCCATTGGGCACAACTCCAACTACATGGAACGGATCGAGGCGGTGAACTTCGCCCTGGACAACGACGACGGCGCCCGCACCCACTACTACGACAAGGCCGACCTGATCCTGGTGGGCGTGTCCCGCTGTGGCAAGACCCCGACCTGCCTGTACATGGCCATGCAATTCGGCATCCGTGCGGCCAACTACCCGCTGACCGAAGAAGACATGGAGCGCCTGCAACTGCCCAACGCCCTGCGCGCCCATAAACACAAGCTGTTTGGCCTGACCATCGACCCGGACCGCCTCACCGCGATCCGCAACGAGCGCAAACCCAACAGTCGCTACTCCAGCTATGCCCAGTGCGAGTTCGAAGTGCGAGAAGTGGAAAACCTGTTCCGCCGCGAAAACATTCCCCACATCAACTCCACGCATTTCTCGGTGGAAGAGATTTCGGCCAAGATCCTCGTGGAAAAAGGTGTGGAACGGCGCTTCAAGTAAGCATCGACGCCACTTCAGCCGATCCGAGGTGGCAAGGACCCGTCCTTGCCACCTCCCCTTGCTCCTTCAGCGCCTCACCACCCCGGCAATCCGGGTTCCTGACTCAGCGCCGTCGCCAGCGCAGCAAAGCCCTCGGTCAGTTTCCGATCATCGGCAGTGGTATTGCAGACACTGGCACGAATGAACTGCGGCACCGCCGCCTGGCCTACGGCAAAGGCCTCGGCCGTGGCCACCAGATAGTGCTGCTGCTTCAGATGCACTTCGATCTCCGAGGCCCGCCAAGGCTCGGGGACCCGGACCCAGAAATGCGGACACGCCTGCGGACTGCGCCACTCCAACCCTTGCAGCAAACCCGCCACCAGCTCCTTGCGACGAGTGATCTCGGCCATTTGCTGCTGACGCAGGCGCTCGGCAATGCCGTCGTCGATCCACCCGGCAGCAAGCTCCAGGGCTAACGGAGTGGCCATCCAGCAGGTCGCGCGCAATGCTGCGGCCAATCGTCCCACCAAAGGCTGCGGCCCATGCACGAAGCCGACCCGCAACCCAGCCGCCACGGCCTTGCTCAGGCTGCTGATCAGCACCGTGCGCTCCGGGGCAAAATGCGCCAACGGCGCTGGGCGCCGATCCATCAGCACGGCATGGGTTTCGTCTTCAAGAATCAACAGATTATGCCGCCGACAGACCTCGGCAATGGCCCCCCGTCGCGCCGGGGATTGCACCGCAGTGCTGGGGTTCTGCAAGGTCGGCGTGCAATACAGAGCTGCCAGTCGGTGATGTCGGCAAGCTTCCTCCAACGCCTCGGGCAGCAGCCCCTGCTCATCCATGGGCAAACCCAGCAACTTGATCCCCAACATCCGCGCGGTACTGATCAGGCCAGGATAGGTCAGGTGCTCGGTGGCCAGGGTATCCCCGGCCTTGAGCAGCGCCAGCAGGGCGATATGCAGGCCGTGCTGGGCCCCGTTGACACAAATGACCTGACGGGGATCGACCTGCAACCCCTCCTGGGTCAGCCAGCGCGCCCCGGCCTCACGATAGCGGGGCAACCCGGCCTCGGGACTGTAGCGAGCCACCTCCAGCAGCCCGTGGGGATCTTCCGCCAGTGCCCGCAGGCTCTGGGCGATAAAACGACTCTCCGGTCCGGGAATATGGGTATTGCGACTCATGTCGAACAGCGTGGGCGATTCGTCACCGGCAGTGCGGAATCCCGAGTCGCGCTGACGCTGCAAGCCGTCCTGGCGCACATAAGTGCCATCGCCGACCCGCGCCACCACCTGCCCCAGGCGCTCCAGTTCAGCATAGGCACGGCTGATGGTGCCGATGGTCACGCCCAGTTGGTCGGCCAGCAGCCGATGGGGGGACAGTTTGCTGCCGGGCGCCAACAGCCCTTGATCAATGCCTTGCTCCAGCGCCTCTGCCAGACGCTTGTACTTGGGCCCCGAGCCATCTCGCAACGCGGAACGCAACATTGACACCATGTCAATACTTACTTTGACAGCCATCACTTACCCCAATAACGTGCTTTACAGGTTCAATCACCGGAAATGACTCGCTAAATATAGGGGTCAATTGCCGATCACGAAAGGAATGTCAGTGTGAGCACAACCACGGCAGCACCCATTACTCAGGCGCCATCGCGCCACTGGCTCGCCGTTCTGGTGACCTGCAGCCTGTTCCTGATTGTCTGCCTGAGCTGGGGTACCACCTGGCTGGGGATCAAGATGGCCGTAGAAAGCACTCCCCCCTTGACCGCTGCCGGACTGCGCTTTCTGATCGCCTTCCCGCTGTTCGCCTGTTTTGCCTGGCTGCGGCGCGAACCCTTGATGTTTCCCAAGGGCAGCCGCGGCTTTCTGCTGTTTGTGACCCTGTGCTACTTCAGCCTGCCCTACACCCTGCTCAACTACGGCGAGTTGCACGTGTCTTCCGGCCTCACTGCATTGCTGTTCAGTTGCATGCCGGTATTCATCCTGATTTTTTCCGCCCTTCTACTGCGGGAAAAGATCCATCTGGCGCAAATGCTCGGCATCGCCATCGGCTTTGCCAGCCTGTATCAGATCATCCGCGGCCAGGGCCTGCACCTCGATCACCAAGGACTCAGCGGCGTACTGGCCATACTCGGCGCGGCGCTGCTGCATGCCTTGTGTTACGTGGTCACCAAGAAACATGGCAGCGCCATCAGCGTCATCACCTACAACACCCTGCCCATCGGCATCGCCGGCCTGCTGCTGTGCCTGGCAGGACTCTGGATCGAGCACCCGGATTTTGCCGCCATCACGCCACGCTCCTGGGGCGCCCTGCTGTACCTGGGGCTGGCGGCTTCGGTGGGTGGGTTCATCGTCTACTTCTTCCTGCTCAAACGCCTGAGCCCGGTCATCCTGTCCTTTGTCTTCATCATCTTTCCGGTGTTCGCGGTGATCATCGGCGCCTGGTATGAAGGCCAGAGCCTGTCCCGGGACTTGCTGCTGTACTGCGCCACCCTGCTCGGCGGCTTCGCCATCACCAAATTGCCATTGGATAAATGGCTGTCCACAAAGCCCACCCAACGCTAAAGAGACACTGTAGGAGCGAGCATGCTCGCGAAGCTTCTCGGAACGCCAGGTTCGCCCGGCAAACCCATGTCATCGTTGACGTTCATCGCGAGCAAGCTCGCTCCTACAAGGGGGGATCAGATCACCAGCAGGTCGACGAACCGGTGCACCGGCGTTGCCTCAAGCCGAGCCGGGTCCTTGCACAGTTGGAAAATCTGCGTCGAACGCTGGGCGGTGAAGCGCGTGGCCAGGTTGGCCCTGAACTTGTCCTCCAGCAATGGAATGCCTTCGGCGCGGCGACGACGGTGACCGATGGGATATTCCACCGCCACCTGTTCGGTGCTGGAGCCGTCCTTGAAGAACACCTGGATCGCATTGGCAATGGAGCGTTTGTCGGCCTCCAGGTATTCACGGGTGTAACGCGGGTCTTCGACGATCTCCATCTTGCCCCGCAACTGATCGATGATCGGATGCGCAGCATGGAAATCATCTTCGTAATGCTCGGCCACCAAGGTGCCGAAGGCCAGGGGCACTGCGGTCATGTATTGCAGACAATGGTCGCGGTCGGCGGCATTGGCCAGCGGCCCGACCTTGGAAATGATGCGGATCGCCGATTCATGGGTGGTGATGACGATCCGCTCGATCTCGGGCAAGCGATTGCGCACCAGGGGGTGCAGAGTCACCGCCGCTTCACAGGCGGTCTGCGCGTGGAACTCCGCCGGGAAGCTGATCTTGAACAGTACGTTTTCCATCACGTAACTGGCGTACTTCTGCGGCAGGCTGAAACAGCGCTGCGCCTCGGGCTTCAACGCCAGGTCCTTGTTGGTGTGACTGAACAGCACGTCATAGAAGCCCCACTGCGGCGCCGTCAGGACACCGGGAATGCCCATTTCACCCCGCAGGGCGATGTCCGCCAGACGCACCCCACGGCTTGAAGCATCCCCCGCCGCCCAGGATTTGCGCGAACCGGCATTGGGGGCATGACGATAGGTGCGCAGCGCCTGGCCGTCGACAAAGGCATGGGACAGCGCCGCCAGCAACTGCTCGCGGTTAGCGCCCATCAGCTTGGCGCAGACCGCTGTGGAGGCAACCTTTACCAACAGCACATGATCGAGACCGACCCGGTTGAAGGAGTTTTCCAGGGCAATCACCCCCTGGATCTCATGAGCCATGACCATCGCTCGCAACACATCGCCCATGGTCAACGGCGCTTCACCATTGGCCACACGCTTTTGCGAAAGATGGTCGGCCACCGCGAGAATGCCGCCGAGGTTGTCCGAGGGATGCCCCCATTCGGCCGCCAGCCAGGTGTCGTTGTAATCCAGCCAACGCACGATGCAGCCGATATCCCAGGCCGCCTTCACCGGGTCCAGACGATAGCTGGTGCCTGGAACCCGGGCACCGAAAGGCACCACGGTGCCTTCGACAATCGGTCCCAGGTGCTTGGTGCATTCGGGGAAACGCAGGGCCAACAGGCCGCAGCCCAGAGTATCCATCAGGCAATTGCGCGCGGTATCGAGGGCTTCTCGGGAGTCGATGGCATAGTTCAGGACATAGTCGGCAATGTCCTGCAGGACCGGGTCGTAATCGGGACGGTTGTTCAGGTCAACGTTGGCGCTCATGAGTGTGTCACTCCAGTTGCAAGGTTGTAGGTGGGGTCATTCCTCAGGTACAGGTCAATAACGGCATCGCAGGTCTGCGCCTGCTCAGCGATTCAATAACAATGTCACGACTGGCGGTTGTGGCGAGGGAGCCCCGCCACCACCGCCAGCATTACTCTGCCTAGAAACTGTCGCCGGGCACTCGCACCCAGCCTTCCATCAGCACGCGGGCGCTGCGGCTCATGATGGCCTTGACCACGGTCCAGTCACCGCCGCTTTGAGTGGCTTCGGCGCCGACGCGCAAGGTGCCCGAAGGGTGACCAAAACGTACCGCGCTGCGCGCACCGCCCCCGGCCGCCAGATTGACCAGGGTCCCGGGAATCGCCGCCGCGGTGCCGATGGCCACCGCTGCGGTGCCCATCATCGCGTGGTGCAACTTGCCCATGGACAGGGCGCGCACCAGCAGGTCGACGTCCCCGGCCTTGATCGCCTTGCCGCTGGAAGCCTGGTAATCCGCCGGCGCGGCGACAAAGGCCACTTTCGGCGTGTGCTGACGCTGGGCGGCTTCGTCCAGGTGCTTGATCAGCCCCATGCGCAGGGCACCGTGGGCGCGGATGGTCTCGAACATGGCCAGGGCCTTGGGGTCGCCATTGATATCGCCCTGCAGCTCGGTGCCGCGATAACCAAGGTCCGCCGCGTTGATGAAGATGGTGGGGATCCCGGCATTGATCAGGGTCGCCTTGAAGGTGCCGACACCGGGCACTTCCAGGTCGTCCACCAGATTGCCGGTGGGGAACATCGAACCGCCGGCGCCCTCTTCCTCGGCCGCCGGATCGAGAAACTCCAACTGCACTTCCGCCGCCGGGAAGGTCACCCCATCCAGCTCGAAGTCACCGGTTTCCTGAACCTCGCCGTTGGTGATCGGCACGTGGGCAATGATGCTCTTGCCGATATTGGCCTGCCAGATGCGCACCACCGCCACGCCGTTCTGCGGAATGCGACTGGCGTCCACCAGGCCGCTGCTGATGGCGAAAGAGCCCACCGCCGCCGAGAGGTTGCCACAGTTGCCGCTCCAGTCGACGAAGGCCTTGTCGATGGCCACCTGACCGAACAGGTAGTCGACGTCGTGATCGGCCTTGATGCTCTTGGACAGGATCACCGTCTTGCTGGTGCTGGAGGTGGCAGCGCCCATGCCGTCGATCTGCTTGTCATAGGGATCGGGGCTGCCGATCACCCGCAGCAGCAGGGCATCACGCGCCGCGCCCGGCAGCTGGGCCACCTCGGGCAGGTCCTGCAGATTGAAGAACACACCCTTGCTGGTGCCGCCACGCATGTAAGTGGCAGGAATCTTGATTTGCGCTACAAATGCCATGGATTTCTGGTCCTGATAAAGACCGGGGGCGGCACCTTGCGGCCCGCCCCCGGTACGTCACTTAGCTGGCTACTGCCGATTCCAGGAAGTCCTGGGCGAAGCGCTGCAACACCCCGCCCGCGTCGTAGATCGACACCTCTTCGGCGGTGTCGAGGCGGCAAGTCACTGGCACCTCCAACCGCTCGCCGTTGCGGCGATTGATCACCAGGGTCAACTGCGCCCGTGGTGTGCGCTCGCCGATCACGTCATAGGTTTCGGTGCCGTCGATACCCAGGGTCTTGCGGTCGGTGCCCGCCAGGAACTCCAGGGGCAGCACGCCCATGCCCACCAGGTTGGTGCGGTGGATACGCTCGAAGCCTTCGGCAACGATCGCCTCCACCCCGGCCAACCGTACGCCCTTGGCCGCCCAGTCCCGGGACGAGCCCTGACCGTAGTCGGCACCGGCAATGATGATCAGCGGCTGCTTGCGCTCCATGTAGGTTTCGATGGCTTCCCACATCCGCGTGACCTGGCCTTCCGGCTCGATCCGCGCCAGGGAACCCTGCTTGACCTTGCCGTTTTCCTCGACCATTTCGTTGAACAGTTTCGGGTTGGCGAAGGTCGCACGCTGGGCGGTCAGGTGGTCACCACGGTGGGTCGCGTAGGAGTTGAAGTCCTCTTCCGGCAGGCCCATTTTCGCCAGGTACTCGCCGGCCGCGCTGTCGAGCATGATGGCGTTGGACGGCGACAGGTGGTCGGTGGTGATGTTGTCCGGCAGCACCGCCAACGGGCGCATGCCCTTGAGGCTGCGCTCCCCGGCCAGGGCTCCTTCCCAGTAAGGCGGGCGGCGGATGTAGGTGCTCTGTGGACGCCAGTCGTAAAGCGGTTCGACTTTCGGGCCGGTGTCTTCGTGAATGGCGAACATCGGAATGTAGACCTTGCGGAACTGCTCCGGCTTGACCGCCGCTTTGACCACCGCGTCGATCTCTTCATCGCTCGGCCAGATGTCCTTGAGGCGGATTTCGCGGCCGTCGGCGTCCAGGCCCAGCACGTCCTTCTCGATATCGAAACGGATGGTGCCGGCAATGGCGTAGGCCACCACCAGCGGCGGCGAAGCCAGGAACGCCTGCTTGGCGTAAGGGTGGATACGCCCATCAAAATTGCGGTTGCCCGAGAGCACCGCGGTGGCGTACAGGTCGCGGTCGATGATCTCTTTCTGGATCACCGGGTCCAGGGCGCCGGACATGCCGTTGCACGTGGTGCAGGCAAAGGCCACCACGCCAAAGCCCAGTTGCTCCAGCTCATGGTCCAGGCCGGCCTCTTCCAGGTACATGGCCACGGTTTTCGAACCCGGGGCCAGGGACGACTTGACCCACGGCTTGCGGGTCAGCCCCAGCTTGTTGGCATTGCGCGCCAGCAGGCCGGCCGCGATCACGTTGCGCGGGTTGCTGGTGTTGGTGCAACTGGTGATGGCAGCGATGATCACCGCGCCGTCCGGCATCTGCCCCGGGGTTTCGGACCACTGCCCGGCGATGCCCTTGGCCGCCAGATCGCTGGTGGCGACCCGGGCGTGAGGGTTGCTCGGCCCGGCCATGTTGCGCACCACCGACGATAGATCGAACTGCAGGCCGCGCTCGTAGCGTGCGCTCTTCAGGCTGTCGGCCCACAGGCCAGTGTGCTTGGCATAGCTCTCCACCAGGCGCACTTGTTCGTCTTCACGGCCGGTGAGCTTGAGGTAGTCGATGGTCTGCTGGTCGATGTAGAACATCGCCGCAGTGGCGCCGTATTCCGGAGCCATGTTGGAGATGGTGGCGCGATCGCCCAGGGTCAGCGCCGCGGCGCCTGCGCCGAAGAACTCCAGCCAGGCACCCACCACTTTCTGCTTGCGCAGGAACTCGGTCAGCGCCAGCACCATGTCGGTGGCAGTGATGCCCGGTTGCAGCTTGCCGGTGAGCTCGACGCCGATGATTTCCGGCAGGCGCATCCACGACGCGCGACCGAGCATGACGTTCTCGGCTTCCAGGCCGCCCACACCAATGGCGATGACCCCCAGGGCATCGACGTGGGGGGTGTGACTGTCGGTGCCGACGCAGGTATCAGGGAAGGCCACCCCGTCGCGCACCTGGATCACCGGGGACATTTTCTCCAGGTTGATCTGGTGCATGATGCCGTTGCCCGGCGGGATCACGTCGACGTTCTTGAAGGCCTTCTTGGTCCAGTTGATGAAGTGGAAACGGTCTTCGTTGCGCCGGTCTTCGATGGCGCGGTTCTTGTCGAAGGCGTCCGGGTCGAAACCGCCGCATTCCACAGCCAGGGAGTGGTCGACGATCAACTGGGTCGGCACCACCGGATTGACCAGCGCCGGGTCACCACCCTGGTCGGCGATGGCGTCGCGCAGGCCGGCCAGGTCCACCAGCGCGGTCTGGCCAAGGATGTCGTGGCACACCACGCGGGCCGGGAACCACGGGAAGTCGAGGTCATCGCGGCGTTCGATCAGTTGGCCCAGGGACGCGTTGAGGGTCGCCGGATCACAGCGACGCACCAGGTTTTCCGCCAGCACGCGGGAGGTGTAGGGCAGGCTGTCGTAGGCGCCTGGCTGGAGCGCATCGACCGCCGCACGGGCGTCGAAATAGTCCAGCTGGCTGCCGGGCAGCGTCTTGCGAAATTCAGTGTTCATGGTCAGGGGACTCGATCACGGTAGTTTCAAAGGGAGCGCCTGGCGCCGTGTTGAATGGACATCTATCCCTTGTAGGAGCGAGCTTGCTCGCGATGACCGAAGCAGATCCGACATGGCTGTCGGCTGATCCATCGCTATCGCGAGCAAGCTCGCGCCTACAGGTTTGTGGTTCATTCAAGCCACAGTGCCGGCACCCTCCCGGTCAGCGACGTTCGATTGGCACGAACTTGCGCTGCTCGACGCCGATGTACTCGGCGCTTGGACGGATGATGCGGTTGTTGCCACGCTGCTCGAACACATGGGCCGCCCAGCCGGTCAGGCGCGAACAAACGAAGATCGGCGTGAACAGCTTGGTGGGGATGCCCATGAAGTGGTACGCCGAGGCGTGGTAGAAGTCGGCGTTGGGGAAGAGTTTCTTCTGCTCCCACATGGTCTGGTCGATGGCCTCGGAAACCGGAAACAGCACCTTGTCGCCCACTTCGTCGGCGAGTTTTTTCGACCAGCCCTTGATCACCTCGTTGCGCGGATCGTTGTCTTTGTAGATCGCGTGGCCAAACCCCATGATCTTGTCCTTGCGCTCCAGCATGCCGAGGGTGCCCTTGATCGCCTCTTGCGGCGAACTGAAGCGCTCGATCATTTCCATGGCCGCTTCGTTGGCGCCGCCGTGCAGCGGGCCACGCAGCGAACCGATGGCCGCGGTGATGCAGGAGTACAGGTCGGACAGGGTCGAAGCACAGACCCGGGCAGTAAAGGTCGAGGCGTTGAACTCATGCTCGGCGTAGAGGATCAGCGATACGTTCATCACCTTGACGTGCAGGTCGCTGGGCTTCTTGCCGTGCAGCAGGTGCAGGAAATGACCGCCAATGGAAGGCTCGTCGCTGACACAGCTGATGCGCACGCCTTCGTGGCTGAAGCGGTACCAGTAGCACATGATCGCCGGGAAGGCCGCCAGCAGGCGGTCGGTGACGTCATGCTGCTGGGAGAAGTCTTTCTCCGGCTCGATGTTGCCCAGGAACGAGCAGCCCGTACGCATCACGTCCATCGGATGGGCCTGGGCCGGAATCCGCTCCAGCACTTCCTTCAGCGCCTGAGGCAGGTCGCGCAGCTTGCCCAGCTTGCTGTTGTAGGCCGCCAGTTGTTCCTGGGTCGGCAGATCGCCGTACAACAGCAGGTAGGCGACTTCCTCGAACTGCGCATCGGCCGCCAGTTCGCGCACGTCATAGCCGCGATAGGTCAACCCGGCACCGGCCTGGCCCACGGTGGACAGCGCGGTTTGCCCGGCCACCTGGCCGCGCAGACCTGCGCCACTCAATACTTTTGCTTCGGCCATTGCTCTCTCCAATCTTGAATTTGTTAGGGACTTGGCAACTTCGTTGGTCGGGACTCACCCCGACCATGGAGGAGCGAGCTTGCTGGCGATCTGGGCCCCCGCGCCCCAGCGTGTCAGGGATTGCGCGTCATTGTTGGTGGCCATCACGAGCACGCTCGCTCCCACAGGGATTGATTCAACCTTTCTTCTGGGCGAACAGCGCATCGAGCTTCTGCTCGAAGCTGTGGTAGTCGATGCGCTCATAGAGCTCCATGCGGGTCTGCATGGTGTCGATCACGTTCTGCTGGGTGCCGTCGCGACGGATCGCGGTGTAGACATTCTCCGCCGCCTTGTTCATGGCACGGAACGCCGACAGCGGGTACAGCACCAGGGAAACATCCACGGATTTCAACTGTTCGGTGGTGTACAGCGGGGTTGCGCCGAATTCGGTGATATTGGCCAGGATCGGCGCTTTCACCCGATCGGCGAAGATCTTGTACATCTCAAGCTCGGTGATGGCTTCCGGGAACACCATGTCGGCGCCGGCCTCGATGCACGCCGCGGCACGCTCCAGGGCCGACTCCAGACCTTCCACCGCCAGGGCGTCGGTGCGCGCCATGATCACGAAGCTGTCGTCGGTGCGGGCATCCACCGCGGCCTTGATGCGGTCGACCATTTCCTGCTGGGACACGATCTCTTTATTGGGACGGTGACCGCAGCGCTTGGCGCCCACCTGGTCTTCGATATGGATCGCCGCGGCGCCTAACTTGATCATCGACTTGACGGTGCGGGCCACGTTGAACGCCGAAGAACCGAAACCGGTGTCCACGTCCACCAGCAATGGCAGGTCGCAGACGTCGGTGATGCGGCGCACGTCGGTGAGGACGTCGTCGAGGCCGGTAATGCCCAGGTCAGGCACGCCGAGGGAACCGGCGGCGACCCCGCCACCGGACAGGTAGATCGCCTTGAAACCGGCGCGTTTGGCCAGCAACGCATGGTTGGCGTTGATCGCGCCCACCACTTGTAACGGCTGTTCGCTGGCGACCGCATCGCGGAAACGCTGGCCTGGAGTGCTCTTGTTGGAACTCATGACTCACCTCGTGGAGTGGCTGTCTGATGGGCGCTGTCCTGGTAGTGACGCGCGATGTTGCGTTTCGAGGCGCCGATGTGGCGGCGCATCAGTAGCTCGGCCAGTTCGCCGTCGCGATCGGCAATGGCGTCGAGAATCCGGTGGTGTTCGGCAAAGGCCTGGTGCGGACGGTTGGGGGTCGCGGAGAACTGGATGCGGTACATGCGCACCAGTTGATACAGCTCGCCACAGAGCATTTGCGTGAGGGTGCGGTTGCCGGCGCCCTGGATGATCCGGTAATGGAAGTCGAAATCCCCTTCCTGCTGGTAGTAGCCGACGCCAGCCTGGAACGCCGCATCGCGCTCGTGGGTATCGAGCACCCGGCGCAGCTCGTCGATTTCCTCGGTGGTCATGCGCTCCGCCGCCAGGCGACAGGCCATGCCTTCCAGGGATTCGCGGATTTCGTAAAGCTCGATCAGCTCGGCGTGGCTGAGGGACACCACCCGGGCGCCGACATGCGGCACTCGTACCAACAGGCGCTGACCTTCCAGGCGATGGATGGCCTCGCGCAGCGGACCACGACTGATGCCGTAAGTACGGGCCAGTTCAGGCTCGGAGATCTTGCTGCCCGGGGCGATCTCGCCCTTGACGATGGCGGCCTGGATCCGCCGGAAGACGTTTTCGGACAGGGTTTCAGAATCGTCCTGCGTCGGCAGCGGATGTTCCAGTTGATCCAGCATATTGTCGACACCTTGAAAATCAATGAGGCAAAAATTAGCCAATACACCCTAAACAGTCAAAGGAAAAATTGAGATTGTCGACAATCGTCTAATAACCCTTTGCACCAAAACGAGACAAAAGGCCCGCCCCCGACGCTGGCGCCATAAAACCAGCATGCTAGAATGCCGCCCGCATTGGCCTGTCATCTTTTTATGGCACGCATACGAGGGAGCTTGCGCAGCAATGCCGGTCGCCTTGAACTGAAGAACCCAAGCCCATCAGGATCTATGAGACTCAAGGCCCTTCCCCTACTCCTCTGTCTGCTTGCCCTGCCCGGCATCAGCGCCGCCGCCGGCAAGACGGTCTACGGTTTGAACGAGTACGCGCAACTGTCAGGTATCGACCTGGAAGTTGCAGCCAAACTCGACACCGGTGCCAAGACTGCTTCCTTAAGTGCCCGCGACATCAAGCGCTTCAAGCGCAACGGCGAATCCTGGGTGCGTTTCTACCTGGCCATCGACGCCGCCCATTCCCACCCCATCGAACGGCCGCTGGCCCGAGTCAGCAAGATCAAGCGCCGCGCCGGCGACTATGACCCCGATGAGGACAAGAACTACACCGCGCGTCCGGTGATCGCCCTGGATGTCTGCATGGGCAGTGCCTTGCGCAGCATCGAAGTGAACTTGACCGACCGCAGCGCCTTCCAATACCCGCTCTTGATTGGCTCCGAAGCCTTGAAACGCTTCGATGCGCTGGTCGACCCCAGTCTTAAATACGCTGCTGGCAAACCCGCCTGCGCCACCGACGCTCATACCGCAGAGTAATTCCAATGCGCTCTCTTACCCTTCATCTGAAAGTCCTGATCGCCATCCTGGTGGTGCTGGGCATTTCGATCACGGCCTATCAGATCTTCGTGCTCGGCATTCCGGTGACCGAAGACGCCACCGACGATCTGTGGAACATCGATGCCAAGGTCGAGTTCGTCGCCAACGGCAAGGACCCGATCAAGATCCAGATGTTCGTGCCGCCCCTGAGCCGCGACTATGTGAGCCTCAACGAGAGCTTCATTTCCAACAACTACGGGGTGGCGGTCAACCGCGTCGACGGCAACCGCAAGGTCACCTGGTCGGCACGCCGGGCCAAGGGCAACCAGACCCTGTACTACCGCCTGGTACTGACCAAGCGCTACAGCGCCGAGAAGTCCAAGATCAAGGGCCCGACCTTCCGCGACAGCATGGCCGTGGAAGGCCCGGAAAAGATCGCCGCAGAAGCCCTGCTGGCGCCGATCCGCCAGCACTCGGCGGACGTCGAGACCTTCATCAGCGAGGCCATCAAGCGCGTCAACAACGCCAATGACGACAACGCCAAGCTGCTGCTGGCCGGCGACCCGTCCAGCGCCAACAAGGCCAAGATCGTCGAACTGCTGCTGTCCATCGCCCACGTGCCGATGGAGAAGGTCCATACCATTCGCCTGGTGGCCGATCAGCCGCAGACTCCGGAACTCTGGCTGCGCAGCTTCAACGGCACCGACTGGCTGTACTTCAACCCGGAAACCGGCGAACAGGGCATGCCCAGCGATCGCCTGCTGTGGTGGACCGGCGATGACAACCTGATCACCGTCGATGGCGGCAAGAAGGCCAACGTCACCTTCAGCCTCAACAACAGCGAAATGAACGCCATTCGCCTGGCCAAGCTGACCGACGAGAACACCGACGCCAACTTCCTCGAATACTCGCTGTACGGCCTGCCGCTGCAGACCCAGCAGACCTTCATGATCATGGTGATGATTCCCATCGGCGTGCTGGTGATCCTGATCCTGCGCAACCTGATCGGCCTGCAGACCCTGGGCACCTTCACCCCGGTGCTGATCGCCCTGGCCTTCCGCGAGACTCAACTGGGCTTCGGCATCGTGCTGTTCACCGTGATTACCGCGCTCGGGCTGTCACTGCGCTCCTACCTGGAACACCTCAAGCTGCAGATGCTGCCGCGGCTTTCGGTAGTGCTGACCTTCGTGGTGGTGCTGATCGCCGCCATTAGCCTGTTCAGCCACAAGCTGGGCCTGGAACGCGGCCTGTCGGTGGCGCTGTTCCCGATGGTGATCCTGACCATGACCATCGAACGCCTGTCCATTACCTGGGAAGAACGCGGCGGCGGCCATGCGATGAAAGTCGCCATCGGCACCCTGTTCGCCGCGTCCCTGGCACACCTGATCATGAGCGTGCCGGAGCTTACGTACTTCGTCTTCACCTTCCCGGCGATGCTGCTGATCCTGGTGGGCTTCATGCTGGCGATGGGTCGCTACCGCGGCTACCGCCTGACGGAGCTGGTGCGCTTCAAAGCCTTCGTCAAGGCCGACTCCTGATGTTCGGCCTGTGGAAGACCTGGAAAGCCCTGGAAGCGCGGGGAATCATGGGCATCAACCGGCGTAACGCCGACTACGTGCTCAAGTACAACAAGCGCAGCCTGTACCCCATCGTCGATGACAAGATCATCACCAAGGAACGGGCGATCAAGGCCGGCATCCATGTACCGGAACTGTACGGGGTGATCTCCACCGAGAAGGAAATCGACAAGCTCGACGAGATCATCAAAGGGCGCAACGACTTCGTGATCAAGCCGGCCCAGGGCGCCGGCGGTGACGGCATCATCGTGATTGCCGACCGCTTCGAGGGCCGCTATCGCACGGTATCCGGCAAGATCATCAGCCATGAGGAGATCGAGCATCATATCTCCAGCATCCTCACCGGCCTGTATTCCCTGGGCGGTCACCGCGACCGGGCACTGATCGAATACCGGGTGACCCCGGACCAGATCTTCAAGAGCATCAGCTACGAAGGCGTGCCGGACATCCGCATCATCGTGCTCATGGGCTACCCGGTGATGGCCATGCTGCGCCTGCCGACCCGCCAGTCCGGAGGCAAGGCCAACCTGCACCAGGGCGCCATCGGCGTCGGCGTCGACCTGGCCACCGGCCTGACCCTGCGCGGCACCTGGCTGAACAACATCATCACCAAGCATCCGGACACCACCAATGCCGTGGACGGTGTGCAACTGCCCTACTGGGACGGTTTCATGAAGCTGGCGGCCGGCTGCTACGAGCTGTGCGGCCTGGGCTACATCGGCGTGGACATGGTGCTGGACCAGGACAAGGGCCCGCTGATTCTCGAACTCAATGCCCGGCCCGGGCTGAATATCCAGATCGCCAACGACTGCGGCCTGACCCAGCGCACCCACGCCATTGAAGCCCACCTTGAGGAACTCAAGGCTCGTGGCATCGAGGAAACCGTCGCAGAGCGTGTGCGCTTCGCCCAGGACCTGTTCGGCCACATTCCTCCCGTCGAAGGCTGACAGCCCCGGCTGTAGCCGCTGCCCCAGGCAACGGCTACAGGTCGGTAAATGCGCCGTTCAAGGGGCAATCGCCGACATCCCCTCTAGGAGCAACTCCTGCAGAGGCATACAATCGCCAGCCGCGCTCCGATGGCTGATCTGCCCCGCATGTTGACCTGCTCCGTACACCCGCTTCCCTATCGCGCCAACCCCGCCGAGTATTTCGCGGCAATCGAACACGCCCCCGGTGCCGTGCTACTGGACAGCGGCCGCCCCAGCGCCGAGCGCGGCCGTTATGACCTGCTCAGCGCCTGGCCCCTGGCAGAACTGACCCTGGCCGCTGACGAGCCTGGCGGCGACTTCCTGCAACGCCTGCGCGATAACCTCCAGCACCTGGGCCAGGCCCAAGTGCCCGCGCCTTATGAATTGCCCTTCGCCGGCGGCCTGATCGGCTACCTCAGCTACGATTTCGGCCGACACCTGGAGCGCCTGCCGAGCCAGGCCCGGGATGACCTGCAATTGCCCGAGGCACGCTTTGGCCTGTATGCCTGGGCGCTGATCAATGACCACCAGACGGGCACCAGCCAACTGCTGTTCCACCCCAGCCTGGAAGCCTCCGAGCGCCAGCGCCTGATCCAGCTGTTCAACCAGCCGCCCATGACGGCAGCAGCCTCGTTCAAGCTGACCAGCGCCATGCGGGCCGACCTGAGCGCCGAGGATTACCGCCAGGCCTTCCAACGCATCCAGCACTACATCCAGGCCGGCGACTGCTATCAGGTGAACTTCGCCCAGCGCTTTCGCGGCCAGTACCAGGGCGATCCCTGGGTCGCCTACTGCGCCTTGCGCGCCGCCTGTCCGACCCCGTTCTCGGGCTTCCAGCGCCTGCCGGATGACGGCGCGGTGCTCAGCCTGTCGCCGGAGCGTTTCGTTCATGTCAGCCAGGGCCGGGTGGAAACCCGGCCGATCAAGGGCACTCGTCCCCGGGGTCGGGATGCCGCAGAAGACGCCGCCAACGCCGCCGAGCTGCTGGCCAGCCCCAAGGACCGGGCGGAAAACCTGATGATCGTCGACCTGCTGCGCAACGACCTGGGGCGCACTTGCCGCACCGGCTCGGTGCGCGTGCCGGAGCTGTTCAGCCTGGAAAGCTACCCCAATGTGCACCACCTGGTGAGCGCCGTGACCGGCGAGCTGGCGGACGACAAGGATGCTCTGGACCTGATCGCCGGCAGCTTCCCCGGCGGCTCGATCACCGGGGCGCCGAAGATCCGTTCGATGCAGATCATCGACGAACTGGAGCCCACCCGGCGCGCGTTGTACTGCGGCTCGCTGCTGTACCTGGACGTACGCGGGGAGATGGACAGCTCCATCGCCATTCGCAGCCTGTTGGCCAAGGACGGGCAGATCTGTTGCTGGGGCGGCGGCGGGATCGTCGCGGATTCGGACTGGCAGGCGGAGTACCAGGAATCCATCACCAAGGTACGGGTGTTGCTGGAGACATTGCAGGGGCTTTAGGGCCTATTCGCCGGCAACCGGCGCCTACAAGAGCACGCCGTTCACCTGTCCGTAGGAGCTGGCTTGCCAGCGAAGGCGTCGGCAGGATTTGCGCACAATCCAAAGGCCTGTTCGCCGGCAAGCCGGCTCCTACAAGAGCCCGTCGTTCTCCCCCCCGTAGGAGCTGGCTTGCCAGCGAAGGCGTCGACAGGATTTGTGAAAAATCCAAGGGCCTCTTCGCCGGCGAACCGGGTTACAGGCTCAGGGTGCGATTGGAAGCCTTGATGAACTCCTGCTTCAACTCGGCAAAGCTGTGCACCGCGGGGAACTGCGGGAACTCGCGAATCACGTTGTCCGGCGCATGGAACAGGATGCCGGCGTCGGCCTCCCCCAGCATCGTCGTGTCGTTGTAGGAATCCCCGGCAGCGATGACCCGGTAGTACAGGCTCTTGAAGGCCAGCACCGACTGGCGCTTGGGGTCTTTCTGACGCAGTTGATAGCCGGTCACCCGGCCACCGTCATCGGTGATCAGGCGGTGACACAGCAGGGTGGGGAAACCCAGCTGGCGCATCAAGGGCTGGGAAAACTCATAGAAGGTGTCGGAGAGGATCACCACCTGGAAGCGCTCGCGCAACCAGTTGACGAACTCCACCGCACCATCCAGAGGCTTGAGGGTGGCGATCACTTCCTGGATATCGGAGAGTTTCAGGCCGTGCTCGTCAAGAATCCGCAGGCGCTGCTTCATCAATACGTCGTAGTCGGGAATATCCCGGGTGGTTGCCTTGAGGGATTCAATCCCGGTTTTTTCGGCAAAGGCGATCCAGATTTCCGGGACCAGTACACCTTCCAGATCGAGACAGGCAATTTCCACAAGACACTCCCATTGGTTCTGATTATTTAAATTGAGCGAGCAAAAGGACTGCCGAACTCTAGCGATTCGCCTGCGCAGGCGCAACGCAGAGGAGCGCGCCAGGGCCGGGTGGATTTTGTTAAGATCGCCCCCCTATAGAGCGCACAGCGCCACCGACCTGTAGGAAACCGCCCTGATGAACCCATCGTTCGACGTCACTGAACTCGCCGCGACCTATGCCAACAAATCCGCCCAGGACATTCTCAAGCTGGCCTTCGCCCAGTTCGGCGATGACCTGTGGATTTCCTTCAGCGGCGCCGAGGACGTGGTGCTGGTGGACATGGCCTGGAAGCTGAACAAGAACGTCAAGGTATTCAGCCTCGACACCGGCCGCCTGCACCCGGAAACCTATCGCTTCATCGATCAGGTGCGCGAGCACTACAAGATCGACATCGAGCTGATCTCGCCGGACCACAGCAAGCTCGAACCCTTCGTCAAGGAAAAGGGCCTGTTCAGCTTCTACAAGGATGGCCATGGCGAATGCTGCGGCATCCGCAAGATCGAACCGCTGCGACGCAAACTGTCCACCGTCAGCGCCTGGGCCACCGGCCAGCGCCGCGACCAGAGCCCGGGCACCCGCAGCCAGGTGGCGGCACTGGAGATCGACAGCGCCTTCTCGACGCCGGAGCGCACCCTGTACAAGTTCAACCCGCTGGCGCAGATGAGCAGCGAAGAGATCTGGGGCTACATCCGCATGCTCGAGCTGCCTTACAACAGCTTGCATGAACGCGGCTTCATCAGCATTGGCTGCGAGCCCTGTACCCGTCCGGTGCTGCCGAACCAGCACGAGCGCGAAGGCCGTTGGTGGTGGGAAGAAGCCACCCAGAAGGAATGCGGCCTGCACGCCGGCAACCTCATCAGCAAAGCCTGACCCCTCCCTTCTTCTGTAGCAGCCGGCTTGCCGGCGAATGAGCCCTCCCCCCCCTGAGGACGCCTTCGCTGGCAAACGCAAGGCGCCCGCCCCCCACAACCAACATGTACACATAAATGTCACTATCAGTGCCATTTTTGTGTGCACTTTCAGCAGCTACCGCCCCAAAAGGTTACAGACCTTTCTTCCGTCAGATTTCATGACATGCGCTGTCGTGCCTGACGAAAAATAAATACCTGTTCAAACGGTCAATTTTTAATCTCACTGTTTCATACAGTTAGGGACAACTCATAACAAAACGAAATCAGCAGCCCATTTCATAGCTGCGCAATTGGCACAGAAGTGGCTTTAGTCGATCTATGTTTTGTATACAAAAAAATCAAAACATACATACACTAACCGTCCGCACGCCTGATCCACGACTCAAGCTGCAGATGCCCCGAACCCAGTGATTCCTCCCCTGCGACGAAGATTGTCGAGCCTTGGGCTCAAGCACAGTCATCCAGGGCCGGAATCAGGAGCCGCCGGAATGCACACCAGCCCTTCCAACAACATCGCACTGGATCTGCCCTCCTCGCCGCACTCGCACAACCTGCAACAGCCCATCACTGCAACCGATCCGGACAGCGTCATCCTCAGCCCGCGCCTGCACAACCGCGACCTGGCGCCGACCAAGGTCGAAGGCCGCCGCTGGGGCGGCTACAGCATCTTCGCCCTATGGACCAACGATGTGCACAACATCGCCAACTACTCCTTTGCCATCGGCCTCTACGCCCTGGGCCTGGGCGGCTGGCAGATCCTCCTGTCCCTGGGAATAGGCGCGGCGCTGGTGTACTGCTTCATGAACCTGTCCGGCTACATGGGCCAGAAGACCGGGGTGCCGTTCCCGGTGATCAGCCGCATCAGCTTCGGCATCCATGGCGCACAGATTCCGGCACTGATCCGCGCGGTGATCGCCATTGCCTGGTTCGGCATCCAGACCTACCTGGCCTCGGTGGTATTTCGCGTGTTGCTGACAGCGATCCATCCGGGCTTCGCCGATTACGACCACAATTCGATCCTCGGCCTGTCCACCCTGGGTTGGGTCTGCTTCGTGGTGATCTGGCTGGTGCAATTGGTAATCCTCGCCTACGGCATGGAGATGATCCGCCGCTACGAAGCCTTCGCCGGACCGATCATTCTGCTGACCGTGGCCTGCCTCGCCGGGTGGATGTACACCCAGGCCGACGGGCAGATTGCCTGGTCGATCCGCGAACCTTTGACCGGTGGCGAAATGTGGCGGCAGATCTTCGCCGGCGGCGCATTGTGGCTGGCGATCTATGGCACCCTGATTCTCAACTTCTGCGACTTCGCCCGCTCCTCGCCGTGCCGCAAGACCATCAAGGTCGGCAACTTCTGGGGCCTCCCGGTGAACATCCTGGTGTTCGCCACGATCACCGTGCTGCTGTGCGGCGCACAGTTCCAGATCAACGGCCAGGTCATCGAAAGTCCGACCCAGATCATCGCCTCGATCCCCAACACCCTGTTTCTGGTCCTGGGCTGCCTGGCGTTCCTGATCGTCACCGTCGCTGTGAACATCATGGCCAACTTCGTAGCCCCGGCCTTCGTCCTCAGCAATCTCGCGCCCAAGTACCTGACCTTCCGCCGCGCCGGGCTGATCAGTGCCGCGCTGGCGGTGCTGATCCTGCCGTGGAACCTGTACAACAGCCCGCTGGTGATCGTGTATTTCCTCTCCGGCCTGGGCGCCCTGCTGGGCCCGTTGTACGGGGTGATCATGGTGGACTACTGGATCCTGCGCAAAGCCCAGATCCACGTGCCGCAGCTGTACAGCGAAGACCCGCAAGGCGCGTACTTCTACAGCCGCGGGGTCAATCTGCGGGCGGTGGCGGCCTTCGTGCCCGCCGCGCTGATTGCCATCGTGCTGGCCCTGGTGCCGGGCTTTGCCAGCGTCTCGCCCTTTTCCTGGCTGATCGGCGCCGGTATCGCCGGCCTGCTGTACCTGATCATCGCCAAGCGCCAACCCGGGTACGCCGATGTCAGCGGCGAATCCATCGCCGTGGACAACGTCAGTCATTGAACCTGAACGGCCCGGCGCGCCGGGCCTTGAACTGCCCAACCTGTAAGGAACCCCCATGCGCATTCTCGTGGTCAACGTCAACACCACCGACAGCATCACCCAGGCCATCGCCCGCCAGGCACAAAGCGTGGCAGCGCCGGGCACGGAAATCGTCGGACTGACCCCCTACTTCGGCGCCGAATCGGTGGAAGGCAACTTCGAAAGCTACCTGGCGGCCATCGCCGTGATGGATCGCGTACTGGCCTACGACCAGCCCTATGACGCGGTGATCCAGGCCGGTTATGGCGAACACGGCCGCGAAGGTCTGCAGGAGTTGCTCGATGTTCCGGTGGTGGACATCACCGACGCCGCCGCCAGCACCGCGATGTTCCTTGGCCACGCCTACTCGGTGGTGACCACCCTGGATCGTACCGTGCCACTGATCGAGGACCGGCTGAAGCTGTCCGGCCTGTATGAGCGCTGCGCCTCGGTGCGGGCCAGCGGCCTGGCGGTGCTGGAACTGGAGGAGGACCCATTGCGGGCGGTGGAATCCATTGTGCGCCAGGCCGAGCTGGCGGTGACCCAGGACAAGGCCGAAGTCATCTGCCTGGGTTGTGGCGGCATGGCGGGGCTGGATGAGCAGATCCGCCAGCGCACCGGGGTGCCGGTGGTGGATGGGGTCACGGCGGCGGTGACCATCGCCGAGTCGCTGGTACGCCTAGGGCTGTCCACATCGAAGGTGCGGACTTATGCGACGCCGCGGCTGAAGAAGGTGCTGGGTTGGCCAATGCGCTTGGGGCGCTGAGCCAGGCCGCGCAAGCCGGCGCCTACAGGGCGCTGAAGGTTTGCGCCAGGCCCTGTTCGGCGAACTGCTCGATGACGAAGTCGACGAAGGCCCGGGTCTTGCCCGGGAGCATCTTGTGTTCGGCGTAGTAGATCGAGGTGTAGCCGTCATCGACGTACCAATCCGGCAAGACCCGCTGCAGAGCGCCGCTGCGCAGGTAGTTGACGGCAAACGGCATGCTCACCAGGGCCAGCCCCAATCCCTGGGCCGCAGCGACGCAAGCCGCTTCGGAATCGCTCATGGTCATGCTGGCCTTGAGCTCCAGTGGGCGCACACCGCCGGCGCGGCCAGTCAGTTGCCAGGTGCGGATGCGCCCGGTCTGCGGTGAGCGAATCAGAATCCCCCGGCAGTGCCGTAGATCCTCCGGCTCGCCAATCGACGCCCGCCCTGCGAGATAGGCCGGGCTGGCCACCAGCACCCGATGGGCCGGTGACAGGCGACGGGCGACCACCCCTTGCGGCAGTTCGAAACCGCCACCGATGGCGGCGTCGAAGCCCTGGCCGATCAGGTCCACTTGGCGATTGTCGAAATGCCAGTCCGGCTGGATGTCCGGGTAACGCTGCAGGAAGGCCCCCAGCATCGGCACTATGTACAGACAGCCAAACACCGTTCCCATGCTGACCTTGAGCGTGCCCGCCGGACGCCCCTGGACGTTGGACAGGCTGCTCACGGCATTCTGGATGGTCAGCAGGCTGTCACTGACTTCTGCCAGGAACAAGCGTCCGGCTTCGGTCAGGGTCAAACGTCGAGTACTGCGCTGAAACAGCCGCACACCGACCCAGGCCTCCAGCTTGGCCACGCTTTTTCCTACCGCGGCCGGGGTCAATCCCAAGCGTCGCGCGGCCTCGGCAAAGCTGCCGACTTCAGCGCTGCGGACAAAACATTCGATACTGCTGAAAGCTTCCATTACCGGGCATTCCAAACTTTTGGTTTACACAGAGTATAGGGATTACCTGCTACACAGCGGCCAATCGACGGTCGATACTCGACGCAAAGCACAAGGCAACCCGCCCTTCAATCTCTGGAGAAGCACATGAGCAAGCACAACCTCAGCGGCAAAGTGGCCTTGATCCAAGGCGGTTCCCGCGGCATCGGCGCCGCCATCGTCGAGCGCCTGGCGGCCGAAGGCGCCAGCGTCGCCTTCACCTACATCAGTTCCGCGAACAAGGCGCAAACCCTGCAGGACAGCATCATCGCCAAGGGCGGCAAGGCCCTGGCGATACAAGCCGACAGTGCCGACGCCGGCGCCATTCGCGATGCCGTGAACAGCACCGTCCAGGCCTTCGGACGCCTCGATATCCTGGTGAACAACGCTGGCGTACTGGCGGTGGCGCCGCTGGACGAATTCAAACTGGAAGACTTCGATCAGACCCTGGCCATCAACGTGCGCAGTGTGTTCATCGCCACCCAGGAGGCCGCACGCCACATGGGCGAAGGCGGACGCATCATCAACATTGGCAGCACCAACGCCGAGCGCATGCCCTTTGCCGGTGGCGGCCCCTACGCCATGAGCAAGGCTGCACTGGTGGGCCTGACCAAAGGCCTGGCACGGGACCTGGGCCCGCGGGGCATCACCATCAACAACGTCCAGCCCGGACCGGTGGACACCGACATGAACCCGGCCGACAGCGATTTTGCCGACAGTCTGATGGACTTCATGGCCGTGCGTCGCTATGGCCGGGCCGAGGAAATCGCTGGCTTCGTGGCCTATCTGGCCGGGCCCGAAGCGGCCTACATCACCGGCGCCAGCTTGAGCATCGACGGCGGTTTCAGCGCCTGATCGGTCAACACAAAAAATAACCGGGCCACCTGTATCAGGTGGCCCGGTTGCTTACGCAGCATCCGCCAGCCGCTGCCGCAGAGGGCGAACCGGCGCGCAACGCCCTGCTTCTCTCTAACAGCGATCTGCTGACCTCAGGCCCAGACCAGATGCGGCAAACCACAGGCGGCGGGCTGAAACCCCTTGAGCGAGCGCAGAATCCCGTCAGCGTGGGCGAACTTGGCATCCGCCATGGCCGGATCGGGCACCGCAAGCACCCGCATCCCCGCGGCCTTGGCAGCCGTCACGCCGAAGGGCGAGTCCTCGAACACCAGGCATTCCTCTGGAGCCACACCCAGGCGCCGGGCTGCCGTGAGAAAGATATCCGGCGCCGGCTTGGCCGCCGTCACTTCCGGATCATCGGCGGTGACAATGGTGTCGAACAACGCGAACCAATCGCCATGACGAGTGATTTTCTCGCCGAAGGACATCTGCGACGAGCTGGTGCCCACTGCGATAGGCACCTGGTGTTGCTTCAAATGACGCACCAGTTGCTGAGCCCCCGGCATGGCCTCGGCTCGAGGAAAGCGCTCACGCATCAATGGCTCACGCATGACCAGGAACTCTTCGGCGCTGATGGGCAGGTCCAGTGCCTCGACCACGTAACGCGCCAGATCGGCGGCGCCACGTCCGATGATGTTTTGCTTGATGGTCCAATCGTAGGTGCGGCCATAACGCTCGGCGATCAACTGCGTGATCTCGGTGTAGATACCTTCGGTATCCAGGAGCAGACCGTCCATATCGAAAATGACCGCCTTGATCGGCCCCAAATCATTCAACTGTGCATTCATCGCATCTGATCCGTTAGCAAAAGTACATTCCAGGGAGCGGCTCAGGTACGGCCCGTTATGTTCGGCAACACGTCAATTAAAGGGTTCAGCAGCATAGCGGCGGGGCTGGGTCAGGAGCAACCGAGGGGCATGGCACAGGGAGCTGGATAGTTTCAGTCGCCAGGATCGAGCTCGTCGTCACCTTCTTCAGGTCCTTCCTGCAGCGGCACCAGCGCATCATCCATCAAGGAGCCGGGATCTTCATTCCCCGGGTCATTGATCACCAGCGGTTGCGCTGGGGCTGGCTCGACATTACCTGGCATTTCGCGGGGCATGATCCTCTCCTTAAACAGCGGGACTGGCTGCATCAAGTATGGCGAAGCCCTGGGTAACGCGCACAAAAAACCCGGCGCAGGGCCGGGTTTTTTGAACGTTGCGCCTAAATCAATGACGCTTCTTGTGCCCCATGCTGCTGCCCAGGGCACCGCCCGCCGCACCACCAATGCCGGCACCCACGGTGGAACCGGTGCTGCCGCCCAGGCGATTGCCGATCAGCGAGCCACCGGCCGAACCCAGACCACCGCCTATCGCGGCCTTGGCCCGGCTGCCCTTGCGCGCGCCCGCCGCACTACCGGCAGCCCCGGCAACTCCCGCACCAATGGCCGCGCCGGTACTGCCGCCGAGCTGTTGCCCGACCACGTTGCCCAGCGCACCGCCGAGACCGCCGCCAATGGCGGCAGTGCCATCGCCGGCCATCGCGCCTTGAGCCAGCAGAAGTCCCACAACCAGGGCAGGTAGAGTTGAACGCATGACTTGAACCTCAAAAAAAGACTGTCGAACTGACACAAAAGCCCAGCGCCGCGCGCCCTGCTACGGAGCGTCACGGCAACACCCGGTTGCTCTCCGGTGGCTTGGACAGCGGATTCTAAAAGAGTTTTATCGCCGCGCAAAAAAAAGCCCGCTGGGGAACGGGCTAGGGGTATTGCTTTTAACGGATGGTTTGAGCGTACTCAGGCAGATGTGAAGATTCTGTGAAAAGTACCCGCGACTGGGAGCAACAGACGCGGATCACACAATTTCTCATCCTGCCAACATCTTCAGTTCACCTTCTGAAGATGCTCGAAGCCGATCAATGCAGGTCAGCCCCTTGGTTGGCTGCCCCGCCACCGCTTCGATAGCGGCCTGAACGCTCACTGGCAACAGTGTTCTCAGCGAATGCTGCGAATGTTGCCCTTGTTGCCTTTGACAGTGACCGAGACTTTCTTGAAGACGAAGTAGTTTTCTTCGCTGACTTCATAGCGTGGAGCCACGATCAGGTCGGCGCCGGAAGACTTGACCGCCTTGAAGGCAGCAGCCGACTTGACTGCACTCACTGGATCCAGGCCCAGACCACCCAGACCGCCGCCGGTATCGCCGCCGTAGGTCACACCATCAGCAAACTGGTTATCGCCACCAAACTGCAGGAAACCAAAGAGGATATTCACCGACGACTGGCCCGAAATTGCCTCGCCCACTGCTACATCTGCCTTCAGGTCAGCCTTGACCTGGCTATCGATGGGCGACGATGGCTGGCTGATGTTGTAGCTGGTGCAACCAGAGGCTGCGGCTACGAGAGTGGACAGTGCGAGGAGTTTGAAAATAGCTTTCACGTTTATTTCCTTATCGCTTTTCATATAAAGGCATCATCGCTGGATGCGCAGCCCCGTTTGAATCGGGATAAAGAACATATCGCCAGTTATAGCCAATTGAGATAAGAAAATTCCTAAAAGCACAAAGGATGCCTCTTTACTTAACCCATCTCACTGGCGACAAACAATTAATACGACTACCCAAAATTGGAAAAAAAATTAATACACAAACAATGACCAAGAAAGTTATGACCTCAATCAACCACCGCAAATGAACCTGACAACTTTGTGACCGGCCCTCACCTCCAGCAGAACCACCCAAGCCCCTTCACAGAGCATCGTCCGGCGCAAACAGGAAGCTCTATCGCCAACAGGGCTGTTGGCCATATCAGGATTTTCCTCAAATTACCCATACCCTCGGATTGCAACTTCAATCCTGATAGACGTCCGGATTTAACTTTTTGCGGACAATAAAAAGCCCCGCATCAAACGGGGCACTCAGAACTAAATATTACTTTCTCTTTGGCATGGCCTTGGGAAAGAACATCGTATTACTGGCTACCGGCAGCGTTGCAGTTTTTTTCCTGCTACTGACCCGGGATTGTTCTTCAACATCGAATGCGGCCTGACCGCAACGCACCAAGTTGTTGATTGGGAACTCATCCCCGTTGTCTTCGATATAGGCAAGACTCCTCATATCCCAGCTCCCTCCAACAACCGATCAGTACCGGCAAGCTCCTGATTGCCTGGAAAATACTAACCGTCACGGCGTCTCAGACTAGCCAGTCATTTGTAGACCTGCCGTCCAAACCAGGCAAGCACCGACGAGCGGCAAGAGACCAGAGAAAAAAATGATCCAGAGCAAATTTCCGGACTCATGAACCCGACGGCCGCTTGATATGGCAGCACGTCCATTTAGAAATTAGCGGGGGCTTTGCGTCCAATTGCTTTATGGGGTGGCGGTGTACCCGCCTAGAAATGGAGACATTTCAGGGAAAACATTAACAACAGGCTCGTCAAACTCGAACTCTCGGGCCGGCCATCCAATGAAAATCCAGGCTTTTACCATTTTGTCAATAGTGCTGTTGAGCGACTGTGCGGAAGGCAGCACAGTAGTAGGCTTTCATGGCGCCACACTGCGCGAGTGCCCGATCTGTTCGGATTACTGATAAAGGCAGGTCAGGCTAATGTACAAGCCGCATGTCAGATACCTGAAAGGATTCGAACATGAAAAAGTCCATAGCTGCTCTGGCCGTATCCGCAACGCTCGCTTTCACCGCAACTGTCGCGAACGCCTCCGTGCATCCGACCCCCATCAAGGCTCCTCAGACCGTTAATCAGGTGACAGCCTCTGTTGACACTCCTTTCGGAACCCATCGGACAGCTGGTGAAATCCAGATGGCCAGCCTGGCCAGAAGTTGCTCCGATGATCGATATTCCTGGTGGGAATACAGCGGCTGGGAAATCGTTGGCTGTCTCATAAGCGGCCAGTGGTAACTATTCAGCCAGGCCTGGTGCGTGACTTACTTAATCAGTACGCACCAGAGCCTGCTAGTCCAGCCACATGCGACTTCGAAGATACAGATTCCCTCATACTGCTTACGCAACAATAGCCTTCGCCAGCAGACAATTGCTGGGGGTTTAGAGGCGAGCCTTGTTGCGTATTCGAGCTGGGACTTCAGCAACAAAATACCTTTTCATGCGCATGCTGCCGACGCTTAACGCTCAACGCTCGTCGAATTCGGCCTCGGTCATTTCGCCGAGATCGCTGCAGCCATCTACTACGCAAAGGGCGAACTTTTTAAGCAGATGTTATCCATTCAACGCTACCGAAAAACACCTGCCAGCCCCCTATTGGCCCCATAGGCCATTTTTCAAACGCCAAAAACCACAAACCCCCGACTTTCTCTAGGAAAATCAGGGGTTTGTGTTTTCAGAATGTGGCGGTGAAGGAGAGATTCGAACTCTCGATACAGTTTCCTGTATACACACTTTCCAGGCGTGCTCCTTAAGCCACTCGGACACTTCACCGTATCTCTTCAAACCGATTCAGTCTGTCGAGGCGCGCTAATGTAGTCGATAGCTTTTCAGATGGCAAACTTTTTTTTCAGAATTTTCATGCGCTTAAGGCCGATCCCTCCTTAAAGGGGTTCGCCCCCCATCGACGACAAGGCAAACCGGCCATTCTCCAGCCTTGCCCACAGCTATATAGAAGAAACCACCCGTTACCCGCAGCGCCATACAGGCCGATGT
Source organism: Pseudomonas sp. JDS08PS003 (assembly GCF_045013505.1). NCBI lineage: Bacteria > Pseudomonadati > Pseudomonadota > Gammaproteobacteria > Pseudomonadales > Pseudomonadaceae > Pseudomonas > Pseudomonas sp. JDS08PS003. The sequence goes on along the minus strand of NZ_CP120724.1, from coordinate 2,178,303 downwards.
CGGGCCACAAGCCTGACTCACCAGTCAGTCATGGTGCTTTACCAGATCTGTCGTGGTGGGTAACTTCTGCTGCACTTCAATACAAGGAATTGCGTCATGAGTGAGTTGATTTCCTACCATCTCGAAGACGGTATCGCGACCCTGACCTTGAGCAATGGCAAGGTCAATGCCATCTCCCCGGACGTGATTGCCGCTTTCAATGCCGCACTGGATCAAGCAACGGCCGATCGCGCAGTGGTGATCATCACCGGTCAGCCGGGTATTCTTTCCGGCGGTTACGACCTCAAGGTGATGACCGCCGGCCCTAAAGAAGCGGTGGCGCTGGTGACCCTGGGTTCGACCCTGGCTCGCCGCCTGCTGTCCCACCCCTTCCCGGTGATCGTGGCCTGCCCCGGTCACGCTGTGGCCAAGGGCGCCTTCCTGTTGCTGTCGGCGGACTACCGTATTGGGGTCGACGGGCCGTTCAGTATCGGCCTCAATGAAGTACAGATCGGCATGACCATGCACCACGCAGGCATCGAACTGGCCCGTGACCGTCTGCGGCGCTCGGCCTTCCATCGCTCGGTGATCAATGGCGAGATGTTCGATCCTCAGAGCGCTGTGGATGCCGGCTTCCTCGACAAAGTGGTGAGCGCCGAGGAACTGCAAGGCGCGGCCCTGGCTGCCGCCCGGCAACTAAAGAAGATCAACATGCTGGCCCACAAGAACACCAAGCTGAAAGTGCGCAAGGCTCTGCTGGAGACGTTGGACAACGCCATCATCCAGGATCAGGAACACCTGAGCTAAAACACCCGCTGCCTCTGAACCAGCCCGACCTTCGTGTCGGGCTTTTTGCATTCGGCTGAACAACCAGCACCAACCGCTCTAGACCGCTGCTGGTCATCACAATCGGAAACATGCCCTTAAACATCGCCCATCTCCCGGCTGAGAACGGTAATTGCCGAAAACAGTGCACATCCGTACACTGCGCCACCTTTTGTCCCCGGTGGGCCGTTTAGATGCTGTATCTGTTTCGTATGTCGTTGATGGGCCTGCACTTTATCCTGGCCGGCAGCCTGGGCCTGCTGTTGGGGCTGTGCCGCCCGTTCAACCCGGACAACAGCCGCCTGTGCGCCCGCTTCTACGCCTGGCCGGCCATGTGCATTCTGCGCCTGCGGGTCAAAGCCGAAGTCGGGCCACTGATTGACAAACCCGAGAGCTGCGTGATCATCGCCAACCACCAATCCAACTACGACCTGTTCGTGTTCGGCAACGTGGTACCACGGCGCACCGTGTGCATCGGTAAGAAAAGCCTGAAATGGGTGCCTCTGTTCGGTCAGCTGTTCTGGTTGGCGGGCAACGTCCTGATCGATCGCGGCAACCCGCACAAGGCCCGACGCTCGATGCTCACCACCACCCACACCCTGCAGCACAAGGACACCTCGATCTGGGTCTTCCCGGAGGGCACACGCAACTTCGGCGAAGAACTGCTGCCCTTCAAGAAAGGCGCCTTCCAGATGGCCATCGCCGCCGGCGTGCCGATCGTGCCGGTGTGCGTCAGCAGTTACATCAAGCACATGCGCCTGAACCGCTGGAACAGTGGCAAGATCCTTATCCGTTCGCTGCCGGCTATCCCTACGGCAGGGTTGACCATGGACGACATGCCAATGCTGATTGCCCAGTGCCGCGAGCAGATGCGCGAGTGCATCGCCAATATGGATCGCCAACTGCAAGCGGCCTGAAGCTGCCGCCCCATCAGTGACGCCGCCAAGCCCGCATCGCGCGGGCTTTTATTTGTCGCCGAACTCAAGCTCCGCCAGTGACTCTGATGCTGCATTGCAGGCTAAGCTGCTGATCTGTCATCGCCACCATTGATAAGAAGAAGTGAACCGCAACCATGGGTAGAGTTGTTGCTGCCGCCGTATATAGCGGCGGGAAGAAAGTCGCTGATATCAGCCTCGACGAAGGGGCTGCCTGGGCCGCGAAACCCGGCCACTTCGTCTGGATCGGCCTGGAAGAACCCAATGCCCACGAGCTGGCCAATCTGCAACGCCAGTTCAACCTGCACGAACTGGCCATTGAGGACGCCCTGGAGAAACACAGTCGGCCCAAGCTGGAAACCTTCGGCGACGCGCTGTTCATCGTCACCTACTCACCGGTACGAACCGACGGCAAGCTGGAGTTCATCGAGACCCACATCTTTGCCGGCAACGGCTACATCATCACCGCCCGCAACGGCCACTCGGCGTCCTACGGCTATGTCCGCCAGCGCTGTGAGGCGCGCCCGCTGCTGCTGGAGCACGGCGAAGACTTCGTCCTCTATGCCTTGCTGGATTTCGTCACCGAGAACTACCAGCCGGTCAGCGAGGCCATCCACGGGGAAATCGACGAGCTGGAACGCAACGTGCTGTGCAATTCACTGAACGAGCGGGATATCCAGAACCTTCACGGCCTGCGCCGCGACGTGCTGCGCCTGCGCCGGTATGTGGCGCCCATGGTGGAGATCAGCGAGGAGCTGCAGAAACTCAGCTTTCCGTTCATCGACAAGAACATGCGCCCGTACTTTCGTGATGTGCAGATTCATGTCACTCGGCAAATGGAAGACCTGTCGACCCTGCGCGACATCGCCAGCCAGACCATCGAGATCGGCGTACTGCTGGAGGCTTCTCGGCAAAGCATCGTGCAACGCAAGTTCGCCGCCTGGGCAGCGATCCTGGCGTTTCCAACAGCGGTAGCAGGGATCTACGGGATGAACTTCCAGAACATGCCGGAGCTGAGCTGGCACTACGGCTACTTCGGGGTATTGGGCTTCATCAGTGTGGGCTGTGTCGGTCTCTGGGCCAGCTTCAAGCGTTCAGGCTGGCTCTGAAGAGACAATGGCCCTGCCCTTGCGGCAGGGCCACAGTCGCACTCAGGCGGCTTCCGGCTTGTGAGCGACAAAGCGCATCATCCACTCCGCAACGGTGGTGCCGTGATGATCATGCTCAAGGCTGGCCAGACCTTTCTGGTAGACCTGCTCACCGAGAAACTCCTGGCGCAGATCCAGCAGGGCCCGGGAATAATCGTGAATGAACTCAGGATGCCCCTGGAAGCACAGCACCTGGTCGTTGATGTGGTAGGCCGCGAACGGGCAGAAATCGCTGGAGGCGATCACCGTGGCATTTTCCGGTAACGCGGTGACCTGGTCCTGGTGGCTGATCAACAGGGTCAGTTCCTCCACCACCGGGCTCATCCACGGCGCCTTGGCCGCCAGCTTGTAGTTGTGGGTTCCCACACCCCAGCCCTGACTCGCCCGCTCGCTCTTGCCCCCCAGGAGCAACGCCAGCAACTGATGACCAAAGCAGATGCCCAACAGCTTGTCGCCGCGCTCGTAGCGACCCAGCAGGTAGGTCCTGAGGGTTTCAATCCAGGGATCGGTACCGAAGGAATCGGCCTTGCTGCCCGTCACCAGATAGGCATCGAACTCCAGCTCATCGCCGGGATACTCGCCCTGGACCACGTTGTAGACACTGAATTGGGCGGCGATGGGCTGCTGGGAAAACAGACGCTGAAACATCTGCCCGTAACCCTGATATTGATCGACCAGTTCGGGACGCAGGATATCGGTTTCAAGAATGCAGATGCGTAGCGACATAAAAAATTCCTGACAAGGCGATGGCAATAATGAACACCCCAGAGCCTGCCTTGAAATACCACGGCAAGGCAAGTCCCGGGGATGTCATTTACTGCCCGCTTATGTCAGAACAACTGGCCCTGGCGCGCCTTTTCCAGGAGCAGCGTCGGCGGGGTGAAACGCTCGCCGTACTGCTCCGCCAGGTATTGCGCGCGAGCGACAAAATCCTGCACCCCGTACTGATTGATGAACTGCAGGGCGCCACCGCTCCAGGCCGCAAAACCGATACCGAAGATCGAGCCGATATTGGCGTCAGCGGTGGACTGCAAGACGCCCTCCTCCACACAGCGCACGGTTTCGATGGCCTGGATGAACAGCAGGCGGTCGCGCACATCCTGGGGCGAGATCTGCCCGTCGGCCTTGTAGAAGCGCGTGCGCAATTGCGGCCACAGGTGCTTCTGACCGCCGGCCGGGTAGTCGTAGAAACCGCCACCGGCAGCCTTGCCCGCTCGCTTGTATTCGTTGAGCAGCAAATCGATCACGGCAAATGCCGGATGCTCGATGGCAGGCCGGCCTTCGGCCTGCAAATCCTTGGCGGTCTGCAGGCGAATGTGGCTCATCAGGCTAAGGGAAACCTCATCGGAAATTGCCAGCGGCCCGATGGGCATCCCGGCCTTGCGCGCCTCGGCTTCGATCATCGGCGCCGCAATGCCTTCGCCCAGCATGGCGATACCTTCGTTGGTGAACGTGCCGAACACCCGGGAGGTGAAGAAGCCACGACTGTCATTGACCACGATCGGGGTCTTCTTGATCTGCAGGACGAAGTCGAAACCTCGAGCCAGGGTTTCGTCACTGGTCTTCGCCCCTTTGATGATTTCCACCAGGGGCATTTTCTCCACCGGGCTGAAGAAATGCAGGCCGATGAACTTGTCCGGATTGGGTACTGAGGTGGCCAGTCCGGTAATGGGCAAGGTGGAGGTATTGGAAGCAATCACGGCGTCCGCGCCGACCACCTGCTGGGCAGCCCTGGACACCTTGGCCTTGAGTTCTCGATCCTCGAACACGGCTTCGATGATCAGGTCGCAGCCGGCCAGGTCGGCCTCTTCGGCCGTGGTGAGAATCCGGGCCAAGGTCGCCTCCCGCTGCTCGTTGCTCAGTTGTCCGCGAGCGACTTTTTTCTCCAGTAGCGCTGCCGAGTGGGCCTTGCCCTTCTCCGCTGCTTCGCGACTGATGTCCTTGAGCACCACCTCGATGCCCGCCACGGCACTGACGTAGGCAATCCCCGCGCCCATCATCCCGGCACCGAGCACCCCGAGTTTTTTCGTGGTCTGCGGCGCTATGCCTTGAGGACGTGAACCGCCGGCATTGATCTCGTTGAGCTGGAACCAGAAGGTACCGATCATGTTCTTCGCCACCTGGCCGGTGGTCAGCTCGGTGAAGTAGCGGGTCTCGATCAGTTGTGCGGTGTCGAAGTCCACCTGGGCGCCTTCAACGGCGGCGCAGAGGATCTTCTCCGGTGCCGGGAAGCAGCCCTGGGTCTTGTTCCGCAGGATCGACGGGGCAATGGCCAGCATTTGCGCCACTTTTGGGTTCGCCGGCGTGCCTCCGGGAATCTGATGGCCGCGCACATCCCAAGGTTGCCTGGCCGCCGGATTGGCCTGAATCCAGGCCCGGGCCTTGGCCAGCAGGTCGTCGCGGTCTGTCGCCAGTTCGTCGATCAGGCCGGCCTGCAGCGCCTGCTGCGGACGCACTTTCTTGCCCTCCAGCAGATAAGGCAAGGCCTTCTCCAGCCCCAGCATGCGCACCATGCGCACCACACCACCGCCACCGGGCAGCAGGCCCAGGGTCACTTCCGGCAGACCGATCTGCACCGAGTTGTCGTCCAGTGCAATTCGGCGATGGCAGGCCAGACAGATCTCCCAGCCACCGCCCAGGGCGGCACCGTTGATCGCGGCGACCACAGGCTTGCCCAGGGTTTCCAGGGCACGCAACTGGCCTTTGAGGGTCAGCACCATGTCGTAAAAGTCCTTGGCCTGCGCCTTGCCGACCTTGATCAGCTCATTGAGGTCACCACCGGCAAAGAAGGTCTTTTTCGCCGAGGTAATGATCACCCCGGCAATGGCATCCTGCTCGGCCTGCAGGCGGGCCACGGCAGCGGCCATGGCATCGCGGTACACCGCGTTCATGGTGTTGGCGCTCTGGCCCGGCATATCGATGGTCAGGACAGCGATCTGGTCCTGGCCCTTTTCGTAACGGATGGCATCGGTCATGAAGGAAATTCCTTGAAGTCGGGGCTCAGAGGCGTTCGATGATGGTGGCGATACCCATACCGCCGCCGACACACAGGGTGGCCAGGCCATAGCGCAGGCGCCGGACTTCCAGTTCGTCGAGCAAGGTGCCGAGAATTGCGCAACCGGTGGCGCCCAGTGGATGACCCATGGCGATGGAGCCGCCGTTGACGTTGACCTTGGCCGGATCGATGGCCATGTCCTTGATGAACTTGAGTACGACCGAGGCAAAGGCTTCGTTGACCTCGAACAGGTCGATGTCCTCGACTCGCAGCCCGGCCTTGGCCAGGGCCTTGCGAGTGGCCGGCGCCGGACCGGTCAGCATGATGGTGGGATCGGTGCTGGTCACCGCAGTGGCAACGATCCGCGCCCGGGGCTTGAGACCCAGCTCACGGCCTTTGGCTTGCGAGCCGATGAGCATCAGCGCCGAACCGTCGACGATCCCTGAACTGTTGCCCGGGGTGTGCACATGGTTGATACGTTCCACATGGCTGTAGACCCGCAGCGCAGTGGCGTCGAAACCCATCTGCCCCATCATCTCGAAACTCGGCTTGAGACTACCCAGGCCTTCCAGGGTCGAATCAGCACGAATGAACTCGTCATGCTCCAGCAGCACGATGCCGTTCTGGTCCTGAACTGGCACCAGGGACTTGCTGAAGGCACCGCTGGAGCGCGCACGAGCGGCCTTCTGCTGGGATTGCAGGGCGAACCGGTCGACGTCCTCGCGGGAGAAACCTTCCAGGGTCGCAATCAGGTCGGCACCTATCCCCTGGGGCGTGAAATGACTGTGCATATTGGTCTCGGGGTCCAGTACCCAGGCGCCGCCGTCGCTGCCCATGGGGACCCGCGACATGGACTCAACGCCACCGACCACCACCAGTTCCTCGAAGCCCGAGAGCACCTTCATCGCGCCCAGGTTGACCGCTTCCAGCCCCGAGGCGCAGAAGCGATTGATCTGTACCCCCGCCACGCTCACATCCCAGTCCGCTGCCTGGACGGCGGTCTTGGCGATGTCGGCCCCTTGATCGCCGATGGGGGTCACGCAGCCCAGAACCACATCATCCACCTGGCTGGTGTCCAGCTCGCAACGTTGTTGCAGGGCCCTCAACAGGCCGGCTACCAGATTCACCGGTTTCACACTGTGCAAGGCGCCATCAGCCTTGCCTTTGCCACGGGGCGTGCGTAACGCATCGAATATCAAAGCTTGGGTCATGACGTCCTCGAACCGCTATCCAGGGGAAAATGTCGAGCTCCCACCTTAGGCGCGGCAGCGGCGGATTCAATGACCGATGCGCTCAGCCGCCTTGACGGTGACGCTCAGACGAACGGTAGGCAGCTAAGCGACCCCGCGATCAAGGGTCGCGAGCTGTCTAGCCAAAGGGCGGCCACCCGGTATCCGGGCGGATTTATAGCTTTTTAAGGGAATGCAGCTATAACTTCATACGAATTGGATCTAAGCCAGAGGATTCAAGGCCCCTAAGGTAGAAACTGTAGGAAGTCCCAGACGGATTCTGCGCCGGGACAGATCAGAAAAAGGACACATAGCCGGCTCATCGTAAAAATCAGCGACCGGCATGCATTGATGCTCAGGAATAACAACAAAAGGCATTCAGCCATGTTCAAACATTCGAAAGTACGTCAGGCGGGGCTCATTCTCTTCGCAACCACACTGCTGTTGATCTTGCCGAACCTCACCAAAGTGATCGGCTGATCTGTGGCTGCTCGATCAACGAGACAGAAAATCGTACCCCGGTTCCTACCGGGGTTCAGACTTGTGTGCCAATCTTCCTGAGGAACTGGACGAGGAAGATTCATGCGCCATTGGATTGCACTTGCCACACTCTTGAACGCTTGCGGCGCTCACGCCGGAATCATCGACGTCAACCGTGCGGTAGACGAAATCAATGACGGTGCGCTAATCCTCGATCTGCGCAACGAAAGCGACTTTGCCGCCGGCAACGTCCACAACTCGCTGCAGGTCAATCTCGAACTGGAGGACGGCACCGGCATCAGCGCCGAGGGCCTGGCCTTCCAGTTGCGCAAGGTGGTGCTGGACCCCAACGCTACGGTGGTGATCTACAGCGACACCAGCCAGCATGCCCTGGAAGCCGAAGATACCCTGGTCAAACGTGGCTATTTCGGTATCGTCAACGGCGGTAACTACGAAGAACTCCGGGACGCCCTGTTCGACCATGTGTCGCGACCAGACGATGTACTCCCCGGCGACGAACCCACTGACGACGATCCGACGGCCATCAATTGAAAGCTCTCATCCTTTGCGCTGCTCTGTTGTCGAGCAGTCCGCTATACGCTGCGCAACTGTTGATCGACCTGGGCTCAGGCAGCCGCACCTGGCAAACCGAAGAACTGCTCAAGCACCCCGAAGCCCGGGACATCCGCATCAAGGACGATGTGTCCTACAAGCGCGAGATGCAGTACCGAGCCGTTCCCATGGCGACCCTGCTCAAGGGCCTCAAGGCCGATGACCATCTGCAGGCCGTGGCCCTGGACGGCTTTGCCGCAGAGTTGAACGCCGCGCCCCTGCTCAACCGCAAGGGCGCCCAGGCCTGGTTGGCCATTGAGGACCCTGACAAGCCCTGGCCGGCACTGGCAGCAGACAAGCCCAGCGCCGGACCTTTCTACCTGGTCTGGAGCAATCCTGCGGCCGGGCACATCAGCCCAGAGCAATGGCCGTTCCAGGTTGCGCGCATTCAGCGCCTGGCGCCGGTGGCGGAGCGCTTCCCGGCCCTGGGCCCGGACCCGAAGCTGGCGGTCGATGATCCAGTCAACCAGGGGTTCGCCCTGTTCCAGAAGAACTGCCTGGCCTGCCACCGACTCAATGGTGCCGGCGACTCCCAGTTCGGACCGGATCTGAATATCCCCTATAACCCCACCGAGTATTTCGGCGGCGATTTTCTCAAGCGCTATATCCGCGATCCGCAAAGCCTGAGGCGCTGGCCCCAGGCGAAGATGCCGGGATTCAGCAGCAGTGTCCTGCCGGATGGGGAGTTGGAATTGTTGCTGGAGTATCTTCGGCATATGGCGGGGCGCAAGCAGACTCCTTGAGGACCTGTCATCGGCGAGCCGGCTCCTGCAGGAGTGACTATTGCTGCAGAATCCTGGCATGCATCTGTTCGCCAGCACCGCCCCGGCGCATGCCCCGCACCGGGCAGGCATCCAGGTAGTCCAGGCCCACCGCCAGCTTCAGGTGGCGCTCGGGACGAACCAGTTGATGGGTCACATCGAAGCTGTACCAGGCGCCGTCCAGCCAGGCTTCGGCCCAGGCGTGGCTGACCAGTTCCACGCTGTCCTGGCGATACAGGTAGCCGGAGACAAAGCGCGCCGGGATTCCCAGGCTGCGAGCGCAAGCCAGAAAGGCGTGGGTGTGATCCTGACAGACGCCGGAGCGCCCGGCGAAAGCCTGGGCCGCGCTGGTAGCCACATCCGTTGTCCCCAATGTGTAGGCCATGTGCTGGTGGAGCCCGTGCATCAGGTCGATCAGCCCGATGCGATCGCGGCGCCGTGCGCATTGCTGGCTGGCAAACTCGCGCAGCGCCTCGTCGGGTTCGGTCAGGCGAGTGAAACGCAGGAACGGCAGGGCCGACTGAGGTTCATGCTCGGCTTCACGCCGCTCATCGATCTCCACCTGGCCACGGGCGCCGATGATCACGGCCTCATGGGGCTCATCCAGAGTCAGTACATGAAGGATGTTGCCGAAGGGGTCCAGTTGCGCCCGCACGGGTCGAGGCAGGTCGAGCTGCCAGCAGAGCACCTGCTGGCGCTCGCTGTCGTGGGGTGTCAGGCGCAGGTACTGGATGCTGGCCCGCACCGGATCCTGGTAGCGATAGGCGGTTTCATGACTGATGGAGAGTCTCATGCAGCCTCCAGGTAGGCGCGGTGAATGGCATCGCCCAACTGGCGCACCAGGGGAATGAAGTCGGTCAGCCAGGCATGCAGGCCCTCGTCGAGAATTTCATCGATGCCGATGTAGCGCAGACGCGCATCCATCTCCGCCGCCAGACGCTGGGCCGGACGCCCGTTATCCCCTGGCAGGCTGGCGAGGATCTGGTCGATTTCTTCGGTGCAGGCGCGCAACGAGCGCGGCACGTCGGCACGCAACAGCAGCAACTGGGCTACATGCCGGGCACCGGGAGCTTCGCGGTAGATCTCGGTATAGGCCTCGAAAGACGACAGGGCACGAAGCAAGGCGCTCCATTGATAATAAGCGTGGGCGGTACCGTCACTGGCCGCATCAACCTGATCGCCAGCCATCTCGTAGCGGGCGTCCAGCAGGCGCAGGGTGTTGTCGGCCCGCTCGATAAAGGTGCCCAAGCGGATAAACCGAAAGGCATCATTACGCATGATGGTGCCGTAGGACGCTCCGCGAAACAGGTGGGAGCGCTCCTTGATCCATTCACAGAAGCGGTTCATGCCGTAGGTACTGAGGCCTTGGCGAGCAATCTGGTGAATATCCAGCCAGGTGGCATTGACGTTTTCCCACATATCGGCGGTGATCCGCCCGCGTACCGCATGGGCACAGGCCCGGGCCGATCCCAGGCAACTGTAGATACTGGCGGGATTGGCGGCATCCAGGGCAAAGAACTGCAATAGCCGCTCGGCATGCAGCGTCTCATGGCGGGCCCGGTAATCTTCCAGGGTGTCGGTGATCAACAGCGGCATGGCCAGTTCGTGCAGACCGTCACCGTGCCCATCCTGGGGCATCAGCGACAACGAATAGCTGACGTCGAGCATCCGCGCGAGGTTTTCCGCGCGCTCCAGATAGCGGGACATCCAGTACAGGTCCGAAGCGGTTCGACTCAACATGGCAGGCTTCCTTAATCCTCCACTACCCAGGTGTCCTTGGTGCCGCCACCCTGGGAGGAGTTCACCACCAGGGAGCCTTCCCGCAGGGCCACACGGGTAAGACCACCAGGCACCACACGGGTTTCACGACCGGCGAGGACAAAGGGGCGCAGATCGATATGCCGTGGAGCGATACCGTTCTCGACAAAAGTCGGGCAGGTGGACAGGGACAGGGTCGGCTGAGCGATATAGGCCTGCGGTCGAGCCTTGATCCGGGCACGGAAGGCCTCGATTTCCGCAGCGCTGGCGGTCGGCCCCACCAGCATGCCGTAGCCACCGGAGCCTTGGGTTTCCTTGACCACCAACTCCGGCAAATGCGCCAGCACGTGGGACAGCTCATCGGGCTTGCGACACTGCCAGGTGGGCACGTTCTTGAGGATCGGCTCCTCGTCCAGATAAAAACGGATCATCTGGGTGACAAAGGGGTACACCGACTTATCGTCGGCCACTCCGGTGCCGATGGCGTTGGCCAGCACCACATTGCCCGAACGATAGGCCGCCAACAGCCCCGGAACACCCAGCATGGAGTCGGGGTTGAATGCCAAGGGATCCAGGAAGGCGTCATCCAGGCGCCGGTAGATCACGTCCACCGCCTGGGGGCCATCGGTGGTGCGCATGAAGACCCGATCGTCGCGAACGAACAGGTCGGCGCCCTCCACCAGTTCCACACCCATTTCCCGGGCCAGGAATGCATGTTCGAAGAAAGCGCTATTGAAGCGGCCCGGGGTCAGCACCACGACACTCGGATCGTCCATCTGGCTGGAGCTCTTCAGGGTATCGAGCAGCAGATTGGGGTAATGATCGATGGGAGCGACGCGCTGGGCGGCGAACAGTTCGGGGAACAGCCGCATCATCATCTTGCGGTCTTCGAGCATGTAGCTGACACCGCTGGGGGTACGCAGATTGTCCTCCAGCACGTAATAGCTGCCGTCGCCGTCACGCACCAGGTCGATGCCGCTGATATGGGAGTAAATGTCCCCGTGCAGATCCAGATCCTGCATGGCCAATTGGTACTGATCATTGGCCAGGACCTGCTCGGCGGGAATGATTCCGGCGCGGATAATTCGCTGCTGATGATAGAGGTCAGCAAGAAACAGGTTCAGCGCCCGCACCCGTTGAATGCAGCCGCGCTCGATGATCTGCCATTCACTGGCCGGAATAATGCGCGCAATGGTGTCGAAGGGAATCAGGCGCTCGGTGCCCAGCTCGTCGCCGTAAAGGGTGAAGGTGATACCGGCGCGGTGGAACAGCAGATCGGCCTCACGACGACGGCGGGCCAGAAGCTCGTCGGGGGTGCGCTCCAACCAGCTGGCAAACTCTCGATAGTGCGGACGCACCTGACCATCGGCCCCATGCATCTCATCAAATCCGCTGCAGTTCATGCCGCACTCCTTGTCACCCGGACATCAGGGCCTGGCAAGCCCCGTGTCATCGGCATAAGCGCCTTGAAATCCAAAAATTGCAGCAATCTGGTGCCCTCCGTTGCGCGGAGCCGCTGCCCTCCCTTGCGCATAATGGCCAGGCACGGGTTTTGGCTATCACCAGCATAGTCAGAGTTGATTTCACTGCCGGGTGGCGCACGGGGATAATCGCCCCATCGAGCAAACACTTCGCCAAGCCTGATGAAGTCGCTGCTGCAACCTTGATGACGCCGATGACAACCGGGTCCGGGCTCTCCCGACCGGTTCCCTCTCCTGACCGGTCTTCCCTTTTAGCCACCCTCTCGGGTGGCTTTTTTTTGCCTTTTCAGCCCCTGAAAACACAATTGGCCGACCCGAAGGTCAGCCAATTGCCAGTCTCGATGCACACAACCTGGGTTATACCAGTCGCCCACGGATTTCCTGTTTCACCCCCCAGCCTTCAATGATGCCGCCCAGGGGTTCGACCACTGCCTCGAAGTCCTGTTCAAAATCCCCGATGCCGCCATGAGTGGCGTACATCACCTTGCTCAACTCCAGATACCAGGCGCCGTCGTCACGCACGCTGACCTGGGCATTCAAGGATTCACCGCGAAACTGTCCTGCCGCCCTGCGCGCCCGCTCCTCATCCGGAAAAATGGCGTAGAACTCGATGGGATGGAATCGTGAAAAGTCAAAACCGCCTTCTTTCATGCGGCGCAACACACTGCTGCTGAGGTCTTCTTGAACGGCTGTGCTCATGAAACGTCCTCCTCAAACCGATGGATAGACTTTCCGTGCTTCCCGACCCGCCAGCCAAAAGTGACCGGCATCACGACCCGGGGTGGGTCGTCAGGAAACAAGCATGGAGCTGACAAGATCAGAGCTTAGCGAAGAATTCGCTGATCTCGTTTGCAGATTAGCGCCAACACCTGGACGACGCCAGAAATTGCTGTCGGAGCCCTCTCTGCTCTCATTGCATCGGCGTAATGCTGAGAATCTGAATGCTGTTCTGCTCTTTCAGGCTCTTGAGGGTGGGGGCATCGGTGCGCCCGTCCAGATCATTGAGATCCAGTTCGGCACTCACCGGCAGCAACCTGGCCCGCACCAATTGTGCGGCGCGCTCCAACGTCGGTTGCTGCTCGCAATCGAACTGCTCGACGGACTGGACGCCATGATCATCCACGAAAGTGACTTGCCACTTTTGCATCAACGCCTCCTCGATAGCCCCATGAGTGGGCCTACAGCATCTCGACCTTGAGTGACGGGCAAACGTTCCACAGCGCCGGCGGGCCAAACCAATAAAAAGACCGCCCGGAGGCGGCCTTGATGAATCCCTTGGACAATCAGCCGATTACGGCTTTTCGGCACGGGCCTTGAGTGCTTTCAAGGTGTTGAAGGGCGCATCCACCACGAACTTGTTGGCCAGCCAGGACGGCACGCTACCACCCGGCTCGGTGTGCACCTGATAGGTCACTTCCACCTGATCGGCACCTTTGGGCACAAACTTCCAGTAACCCTCGACCTGAGACACACGCACGAAGCCTTTCTCTTCGGGAATGTAGGTCGGCACGCCTTCCAGCTTACGGATCAGGCTGCCATCGGCGGCTTCGCTGCTGGTGATGTGCAGTACCGAGTCACGGGCAGTGACTGGCCAGGGAGTATTGAACTGGGTGTAGGTCCAGCTTTGATCGCCCTCATGCTTGAGCAGCTTCTGGGTCTTGCACTCGTGAATCCAGGAGCAGGCACCGGCCACGTCTTCCTGCAGCGCGCGAAGCTTGGCGATGGAGGTATTCATGGTGGTGACGCCGCGATAAGCCTTGTACTTGGAACCGGCCACTTCACTCAGGGAGATCTTGATGCCGTCTTCATCCTTGGCCGTTTGCCAGTCTTCGGCGTGGGCCGTTGCCGACAGCAGCACGGTTAAACCACAGAGCACAGCAATTCGATGCAGCGAACCCATTGTCTTATTCCTTATTGTTGAAGTTCCGTTCATTAAAACTAAGCAGCCGTCACTTGTTCCCACCAACCGAGCAAACGGATGGCATCTTCTCGGCTTTCGCCACACACCTCAGGATCCGCCTGAAATGCCCCACAGACCGCTGGCCGCTCCGGCATGCCGAAAAGACCACACAGGTGTTCGACAGAAAGGTGCAGGCAACGTTCTCCCGCCGGTTTGCCATTGGGCATTCCGGGAATCGGCGTACTGATGGAAGGGGCAATGCAGCAAGCGCCACAACCTTCACGGCAGTTCATGACGAAAAGCTCCTCGCGACAAGCATAGTGTTGAATGAGGTCGGACAAGAGTAACCGCTAAAACAGCCGTTTAAAATTACTCAAAGAACGGATTTGACGCACAACCGTGCGTGACTGATCAGTCTCCGACAAAGTGTCGGTCAACTCGGTCACAGAGAGGTTGAAGAATTTATTGCTTGAACTCGAAATCCAGGGCCGCACCCTCGATATCCCGACGCTCCTCGTTGCGTAACTGCAACTGCATTTCGTTGCTGAGCAACCGGCCGTTGAGTTGGAACGGAGTGCTTTCCTTGGGCTTCTCGCCAAACATCTGCGGCAGCAGAGGCTCGCGCTTGGGCAGCGGCACCGCCCCCACAGGCTGCAAGTGCTTGACCATTTCCGGAGGCAGGCTCAAGTCGAGTTTGGGAGTGGACAGAGGTGTCTTGATATCTTGATAGGCCCACTTGGACTTGGTCTGGGCCTTCTTGGGCGCAGGCTTGGCCTTTTTCTTGGGCTGGGCTTTGCTGGCATTGGCGGAGGGTTTGGTCTTGCTCGCCGGAGCCTGCTTGGCGCTGGAGGCCTTGCTTGAATGAGTAACGCTGGCAGCCGGTTTGTCCGGGGTCGAGGCCGCCTGGACAGGCGCCGCAACGACTCCCAAGAGGCAGGCACTCAACCAGATGGCAGGAAAAAAGGCTTTCATAAAGGCAGGTAGATCGACAAAAGGTGCCCTATGCTCGCTTGTTGCAAGCCCCATGACAAGCACGGGACCGCAGTGTTTAGAATCCGCCGGCCGCTTCTTGGCACAACTGACTGGCGAGCATGCCCAGGGTCATCAAGGCTCGCTCGGCCTCACGATTCCAGGGAGTCCCGCAATTCAGGCGCACGCAGTGGTTGAACTGCTCGGTGTTACTGAAGATCAGCCCCGGAGCGATGCTGATGCCCTGCTGCAAGGCCCGCACGTGCAGTTCCTGGGTATTGACCCGACCCGGCAGGCTGACCCAGAGGATGAACCCGCCGTTGGGCCGGGTAATCTGCGTGCCCTCCGGAAAATACTGCTGCACCGCCAGTTGAAAGGCGCTGAGGTTCTTGCGGTACTCCTGGCGGATGTAGCGCAGATGCCGGTCGTAACCACCATTCTCCAGATACGCCGCAACCCCCATCTGCGTCACACTGCATGCAGAATGGGTACTGAAGGTCTGCAGACGCTGGATCTCCTGCTGATACTTGCCAGCGATCATCCAGCCGATACGCACTCCCGGCGATAGGGTCTTGGAGAAGCTTGAACAGTAGATCACCCGGTCCAGGCGGTCATAGGCCTTGAGGGCCTTGGTGCGCCCCACTTCGAACATCAATTCGCCGTAGATATCGTCCTCGACCACCTGGATATCAAAGTCCGAAGCCAGGCGCAGCAGTTGCTTCTGCCGCTCCTCCGGCATGGTACCGCCCAGGGGATTGCTCAGGCGCGTTGTCAGTACCAGGGCCTTGATCGACCACTGGTTGGCTGCCAGTTGCAGAGCCTCAAGACTCATGCCCGTTGAGGGATCGCTGGGAATCTCGATGACCTTGAGCCCCAGTAGGTCCGCCAGTTGCAGCAGCCCGTAATAGGTCGGCGATTCCGCGGCGATCAGATCACCCGGCCGGGTCAAGACCCGCAGGGACATCTGCAGGGCATCGACGCAACCATGGGTAATCACCACTTCCGAAGGGTCGACCACCACCCCGGCATCGCGCATGCGAATCGCCACCTGGCGCCGCAAGGGCTCGAATCCCGGACTGAACATGTAGCTGAACGCCCGCGGACTGTGAAAGCGCGTGACCTTGGCCAATTGCTGATGCAGCGCCCGTACCGGCAGATAGTCAACGCTGGGCACCGCGGCCCCCAGGGGAAACACCCCTTCACGACGGGACTCCACCAGCACCTGCTGGATGATGCTGCTGCGAGTGACCAGTCCCGGACGTTCGACCCGGGCAATGTCCGGGGTCGGCGCGGTCAGCGCTGGAGTCTGGTGCACGTAATAACCCGATTGGGGACGCGCGCGGATCAGCCCCTGGTCTTCCAGATTGGCGTAGGCCTGGAGCACCGTGGCGTGGCTGACATTGAGCTGCGAGCTCATCTTGCGCACCGACGGTACGCGCTCCCCCGGCTGGTAGACACCACGGCGAATATCCTCAGCCAGTTGCTGAGCGATACGTTGATAGAGCAAGAGATTGGTCATGGCGCAGCACTCGATTTCACGGCGTTTTATTCTTGTGTGAAACAATACCGGCACAGTTTAGAAGTGTACTGGGACAGTTTCTACAATAGTCGAGGACACGGGGCAGTGAAAAGTAGAACTCTAGGGTTTTTGCGACACCCTCAGACATAAAAAAACCCGACGCTTGCGAGGCGTCGGGCTTTTCGGGGGCAAAGGGGTCAGTGTTTCAGCGAGCAGCGCCGAGCTGGCCCTTGTCGTCGGAAAAGACAATTTCCACCCGACGGTTCTGCGCCCGACCCCGCTCGGAGGCATTGGCTTCCACTGGGTAGTCGTCGCCATAGCCCTCGACATGGATACGCTTCTCGTCGAGCCCCAAGTCCACCAGCACATCGGCCACCGCCTGGGCACGATCGCGAGACAGCTGCAGGTTGCTCTGGCGCTCCCCGGTGTTATCGGTGTAGCCCTCGATGCGCACTACCCGCTTGGGGTTCAGCTGGAGGAACTGCACCACCTTGAGCACGGTGCGGTTCGCCGAGTTCTTCAACTCAGCTTCACCGGTGTCGAACAGCACGTCTCCCAAAGTCATCACCAGGCCGCGATCGGTCTGGGTGGTGGCGAGGCTGATGATCTGCTCTTCGAGCCATTTGCCCTGCTGCTGCACGCTCAGCAGCTTGGCCTCACGCAGGGCCAGTTGCAGGCGTTGACGCTCCAGCTCGAGCTTGGCCGCACGCTCCTGATTCAGCGCCTGTTCAGTGTGCTCACGGGCGATTTCGCTGTAACGACGGCTCAGGTAGGCATAGTGCTCTACGTCGCCACCGCTGCCCCAGTAGGTCGACAGGCGATCGGCGCGGGCCAGGGACTCACCGGCGCGTATCACGTCCTTGGGCGCGATACGCAGCACATTGGAGTCTTCCTTGACCTTCTGGAAGTCGTTGCCGGCTTGCTGCAAGGCTTCCTCGCTGTGCTGGCCGGCACAACCATAGAGACCGGCACAGGCCAACAGCACAGCGCCGCCGAAGATACGGATAGAGAGGCTCATTGGGCGTCTCCCAGTTGCTTGCGCAGACGCGTGATGCGGGTATTGAGCACATTCACCTGCTCCTGGCTTTTCTGGGTCAGGACCTTGGCCTCTGCCAGACGCGCATCCAACTCGGCCTGCTCGGCGCGCATCCGCGCCTTCTTGTACGACTCATCCTGCATATTGCCCTGGGCCCGGGAGAACTTGTCTTCGGCCAGTTTCAACTCAGGCATGTCCTCGGCCGAAGCCCCCACGGCCTTGGCTTGTTCCAGGGCCTGGGCAGTGAGGCGCATCTGCTCGTTGGGCGCCGGATCGGTTGCACAACCCGCCATGGCCAGCAGGGCCAGGGCAGCGAAAAGAGGTCGAATAGTCACACGTGATTCCTACGGTTTTGGGCTGCTGACGGGTTGCTGCAACTGGGCCTTCCAGCGCTCCAGATTGCGCTGCAGCAAGGCCTCCGTCAGACCGGACGCGGGCAATTCTGTCATCTTTTTTGCCAGCTGTCCGCGCAACCATGGATCATTGCAGGCGGAGTTGTGGGACAGGGCAAGGAACAGCCCCGGTTTGTCGACCGGCTGAGCAAAGGACGCCAGATCCGCCGCCATCCCCAAGGACTGGGCCATGGCCATGCCCGCGTAACGCGGCGCCAGAACGTAGTCCACTTCCCCCAGGAGCAAGGTCTGGAAGACCTGGGTCAGGTTCGGCAGACGCTTGAGTTGCAGATGCTCCTTGGCCATCGCCTGAAAGGGCTGGGTCAGCCTGGCCTTTTCCGATACCGCGCCGGGATGGCCGGCAAGATCCGCCGGCTGGGTATAGCTCAGGGTCGAGTCCTTGCGGGTCCATACAAGGTAGTCATTCTGCACCAGGGCCGGATGGATGTAGTCCAGGGACTCCAGCTCGTTCAAGGTCAGGGGCGCGTCGGCCAGCAGATCCATGCGCCCGCTGCGCACTTCATCCAGGGCCTCTGAACGTTTGCCGGCATACAGCAAATCGACCTTGAGCCCCAGCTCTCCCGCCACCTGCTGCAACAGGTCGGCGCTGGCCCCGATCAGGTGCTTGGGATTTTGCGGGTCGCGCCACAGGTACGGCGGTGCATCCGGGCTACCGGTAACCACCAGGCGTTCGCACTTGCCTGCAGCCATCGACAGCGATGGCAACAACGTCAGGCCCAACAGCGCTGACCAGCCACTCATGCGGCGCAGATCCATGGCGAAATTCTCCCCAGCAAAAAAAACACATAAAAAAAGCCCGGCCAAGGGGCCGGGCTCTTTATAAGTGAAGCCGCCGGATTAGACCAGCTTCTCCAACTCAGGTACGGCTTCGAACAAGTCCGCCACCAGGCCGTAATCGGCCACCTGGAAGATCGGAGCTTCTTCGTCCTTGTTGATCGCAACGATCACCTTGGAATCTTTCATGCCTGCCAGGTGCTGGATCGCGCCGGAGATACCGACGGCGATGTACAGCTGTGGCGCAACGATCTTGCCGGTCTGGCCGACCTGCATGTCGTTGGGCACGAAGCCTGCGTCCACCGCAGCGCGGGAAGCGCCGACAGCAGCGCCCAGCTTGTCGGCCAGGGCGTACAGGTGCTTGAAGTTGTCACCGTTCTGCATGCCACGGCCGCCGGAAACGACGATCTTGGCAGCGGTCAGTTCAGGACGATCGGACTTGGCCAGCTCTTCGCCAACGAAGCTCGACTTGCCGGCATCGTGAGCGGCGCCGACGGCTTCAACCGCGGCCGAACCACCTTCAGCGGCAACGGCGTCGAAGCCGGTGGCACGCACGGTGATGACTTTCACGGCAGCCGAGGACTGCACGGTAGCGATGGCGTTACCGGCATAGATCGGACGCTTGAAGGTATCAGCGCTTTCTACCGAGATGATCTCGGAGATCTGGTCGACGTCCAGCTGAGCGGCAACCCGCGGCAGGATGTTTTTGCCGTTGGAGGTAGCGGCAGCCAGGATGTGGCTGTAGCCAGCGCCCAGTTCGGCCACCAGCGGCGCAACGTTTTCCGGCAGTTGGTGAGCGTAGGCGGCGTTGTCGGCCACCAGCACTTTGGCCACGCCAGCAATTTTTGCAGCGGCTTCAGCCACGGCGCCAACGCCCTGGCCGGCTACCAGTACATGCACGTCACCACCGATTTTGGCGGCGGCGGCAACGGTGTTCAGGGTGGCCGGAGCCAGCGCCTTGTTATCGTGTTCGGCGATTACCAAGATAGTCATGATCAGATTACCTTCGCTTCGTTTTTCAGTTTCTCGACCAGTTCAGCCACCGACTTGACCTTGATACCCGCGCTGCGTGCAGCCGGCGCTTCGACTTTCAGGGTCTTGTTGGTGGAGGCGGTGGAAACGCCCAAAGCATCAGGAGTCAGCGTTTCAAGCGGCTTCTTCTTGGCTTTCATGATGTTTGGCAGAGACGCATAGCGCGGCTCGTTCAAACGCAAGTCGGTGGTGACGATGGCTGGCAGGTTCAGCGCAACGGTCTGCAGGCCGCCGTCGATTTCGCGAGTGACGTTGACCTTGTCGCCGGACACTTCGACCTTGGAGGCGAAGGTGCCTTGAGCGTAACCGCTCAGGGCCGCCAGCATCTGGCCGGTCTGGTTGTTGTCGCTATCGATGGCCTGTTTGCCCAGGATCACCAGTTGTGGCTGCTCCTTGTCGACCACAGCCTTGAGCAGCTTGGCCACAGCCAGGGAGTTCAACTCTTCAGCGGACTCGACGAGGATTGCGCGATCGGCACCCAGTGCCAGGGCGGTACGCAGTTGCTCTTGAGCAGTAGCAGGACCGATGGAGACGACGACGATTTCAGTCGCTACGCCTTTCTCTTTCAGGCGTACGGCTTCTTCCACTGCGATTTCGCAGAAAGGGTTCATCGACATCTTGACGTTGGCGAGGTCGACGCCGGAGTTGTCCGCTTTGACGCGAACCTTGACGTTATAGTCGACCACTCGTTTGACAGCTACAAGAACCTTCATGGATTCCTCGTTACTCTCCGGTGAAAAGAAAGTCGCCTAGGCGAGAACCTGGCGGTTGATGCTCATCGGCACAAGGGCACCTCCAAAAACGCTGGCGCATATCAGGTTGACCTTGCTCACGGGGTGATGACCGTTCGTCAGTGGTGACCGACGAGTCATTCATTATCGCGGCGTGTAAACTGCGCACTTTCAAGCTGCGCGGTGCGTCACCTTTATTGCCTTTGCCCTGTCTTTAGAGGTGCTCTTGAAACCAACAGTCAGCCTACGGCGAGCGCAAAACCGACCGTATCTTGACCGGAACGCCTTTTCCGGTCAATACGGCAAAATAGCCGTTTATAAGCCGCGCTTCTTTGATTTATCTGGGCTGCGGCAAATTCAAACAAACGTTTGTATTGGACGCTGAGAGTGGTGTAGATATAATGCGCCGCCCAGAGAGAAAGGTCGGCCGTCCTCCCCTTCTCCCCCCATGCGCGATGGGAGAAAGCGGGGATGCAACGCCAAACCTCCAATTAGAAAAAACCGTTGAGCCTTGAGTAGGAGATAGCCTAGTGGAACGCGAATACATGGAATTCGACGTGGTCATCGTCGGTGCCGGCCCCGCAGGCTTGTCCGCCGCTTGCCGCCTTAAGCAGAAGGCCGCTGAAGCCGGTAAGGAAATCAGCGTCTGCGTGGTTGAAAAAGGCTCCGAAGTCGGTGCTCACATCCTTTCCGGTGCCGTGTTCGAGCCTCGGGCCCTGAATGAACTGTTCCCGGACTGGAAGGAACTGGGCGCCCCGCTCAACACCCCGGTCACCCGCGACGACATCTATGTCCTGCGCAGCGGCGAAACCTCCACCAAGGTTCCAGACTTCTTTGTGCCCAAGACCATGCACAACGAAGGTAACTACATCATTTCCCTGGGCAATCTGTGCCGCTGGCTGGCCCAGCAGGCCGAGAACCTGGGCGTGGAAATCTACCCGGGCTTTGCCGCCCAGGAAGCCCTGATCGATGAAAATGGCGTGGTCCGCGGAATCATCACCGGCGACCTGGGTGTCGACCGTGAAGGCCATCCGAAAGACGGTCTCTATACCCCAGGCATGGAACTGCGCGGTAAGTACACCCTGTTCGCCGAAGGCTGCCGTGGCCATATCGGCAAGCAACTGATCAAGCAGTTCAACCTGGACAGCGACTCCGATGCCCAGCACTACGGCATCGGCCTCAAGGAAATCTGGGAAATCGATCCGGCCAAGCACCAGCCGGGCCTGGTGGTCCACACCGCCGGCTGGCCGCTGGAGATCATGGGTAACGAGAACACTGGCGGTTCCTTCCTCTATCACCTGGAAAACAACCAGGTCGTGGTGGGCCTGATCGTCGACCTGTCTTACGCCAACACCTATCTGTCGCCGTTCGACGAGTTCCAGCGCCTCAAGCATCACCCGGTGCTCAAGCAGTACCTGGAAGGCGGCAAGCGCATCAGCTACGGCGCCCGCGCCATCTGCAAAGGTGGCCTGAACTCGTTGCCGAAGATGGTATTCAAGGGCGGCGCCCTGATCGGCTGCGACCTGGGCACCCTGAACTTCGCCAAGATCAAGGGCAGCCACACTGCCATGAAGTCCGGAATGCTGGCCGCCGATGCGGTGGCCGACTCGCTGTTCACCGGTTCCGAAGGTGCTGATGAGCTGAAGGGCTATGTCGACTCGTTCAAATCCAGCTGGTTGTACGAAGAACTGTTCGCCAGCCGCAACTTCGGCCCGGCGATCCACAAGTTCGGCGCTATCGTCGGCGGCGGCTTCAACTGGGTGGACCAGAACATCTTCGGCGGCAAACTGCCCTTCACCCTGCGTGATACCAAGCCGGACTACGCCTGCCTGAAGCTGGCCAAGGACTGCGCGAAGATCGACTACCCGAAACCCGACGGCAAACTCAGCTTCGACAAACTGAGCTCGGTGTTCATCTCCGGTACCAACCATGAAGAAGAGCAGCCTTGCCACCTCAAGCTGACCGACCCGAGCATCCCTCTGGGCCGCAACCTGCCGCTGTACGACGAGCCTGCTCAGCGTTACTGCCCGGCCGGCGTGTATGAAGTGATCACTCAGGAAGACGGCGAGAAGCGCTTCCAGATCAACGCCCAGAACTGCGTGCACTGCAAGACCTGCGACATCAAGGACCCAGCCCAGAACATCACCTGGGTCACCCCGGAAGGTGCCGGCGGCCCGACTTATCCGAACATGTAAGTCACCGCGGTACAAAAAAGGCCCCCTTTATGGGGGCCTTTTTCATGCTCGGGATTCGCTGGCACAGCCCCCTGTAGGAGCCGGCTTGCCGGCGAAGCCCCCCCCCAAGCCTTGATCCGGCCCAAGGGCGCATTCGTTGGCAAGGCAACTCCTACAAGGTGCGCGGAGTTTTCAGGCGGCGCGCTCATCCCCGGGATTACGCTCGAAGTAGCGCTTGTACTCGCGACTGAACTGCGAGGTGCTCTGATACCCCACACGATGCGCCACCTGAGCCACCCCCAGCCCCTCCCCCAGCAACAGTTGCTGAGCCTTGAGCAGCCGCAAACGCTTGAGGTACTGCACCGGCGAAAGCAGGGTGCTGCGCTTGAAATGCTCGTGGAAGGTCGAGGTGCTCATGTTGGCGCAGCGGGCCAGAGTCTCGACGTTCAACGGCTCGGTGTAATGCTCGTGCAGATGATTGAGCGAAGCGGCGACCCGGGCGAACTGCCCCTGCTGTTCCACCAGCGCCCGCAACGCATCGGCCTGGGGCCCGCGCAAGGCGGCGAAGAGCAATTCGCGTACCCGCGACGCCCCCATGATCTTGCACTCCAGGGGATCTTGCAGGCAGCGCAGAAGCCGCTCCACGCAGCCGCGCATATGATCGTCGAGTACCGCCGAAGTCATGGACTCCAGAGTCTGCGCCGACGCCGCACGGCCCTCGGTGATGCCCATGGCCAGCACCAGTTCTCCCAGGACCGCCCGGTCGATGGCGATGGAAACCCCCAACAGCGGTGCATTGGGCAGGGCGAAGGTTTCACATTCGAAGGGCACCGACAGGGCCTGGATCAGGTAGTGCCCGGCGCCATATTCCAGGGTCCGCGTCCCCAGGTACGCCAGCTTGCTGCCCTGGACGATGACCATCAGGCTCGGCTCGTAGATCTGCGGTCCCCGGGTCACATCCCGGCTGGCCCGCAGGATCTGCACGCCCGGCAAGGCGGTAGCGACGAAACCCTCGCGACTGGCAAGGGGCTGAATCAGCGAAACCAGGGTGGCGTTGGCGTCCAGATGACGAGTCAGCAGCATGCAGAAATCTTCACGAAAAAAGGGATGAAAACATCATCGCAGGTCTGCTGGCCAATGCCGTGCAAAAACCGCCAATGCCGGAGGAATAGGCATGACATGCCGAGGAATCGCCATGGTTGCCCTCAGGCTCGACGCCGAGAATGCACCGCCTCACTTGTCAGCGTTTTTGCGAGGTTCATCATGTACACCGCCATCGGTTATGCCGCCCAATCGGCCACCACTCCCCTCGCCCCCATGAGCTTCCAGCGCCGCAGCCCCCGTGCGGACGACGTCGCCATCGAGATCCTCTACTGCGGCGTCTGTCACTCCGACATCCATCAGGCTCGCAACGAATGGGGTATCGCCGTCTACCCGTTGATGCCAGGCCACGAGATCGTCGGCAAGGTCACCGCCGTCGGCGCCAATGTCAGCAAGCACAAGGTCGGCGACCTGGTGGGCGTCGGCTGCATGGTCGACTCTTGCCGCCACTGCGAAGCCTGCGCTGCGAACCTGGAACAGTACTGCCTGGAAGGTCCGACCATGACCTACGCCACCCCGGATCGGGTCGATGGCAGCAACACCATGGGCGGCTACTCCGACAGCATCGTGGTCAGCGAGCACTTTGTCGTGCGCATCCCGGAGAAACTCGACCTGGCCAGCGCAGCACCGATTCTCTGCGCCGGCATCACCACCTACTCGCCCCTCAAGCACTATGGCGTCAAGGCCGGTGACAAGGTAGGGATTCTCGGCATGGGCGGCCTGGGCCACATGGGCATCAAGTTCGCCAAGGCCCTGGGCGCCGAAGTGACCCTGTTCACCCGCTCGGCGAGCAAGGCTGAAGAAGCCCGCCGCCAGGGTGCGGACCACGTGATCGTGTCTACCGATGCGGCCCAGATGCAGTCGGTAGCCGGGCATTTCGACTTCCTCCTGGACACCATCCCGGTGCCCCACGACCTCAATCCCTACCTCGACACCCTGCGCTTTGACGGCGTACACATCCTGGTGGGCCTGATCGAGCCGGTGGACCCGGCACTGCACGCCGGCAAGCTGGTGATGAGCCGTCGAGTACTGGCCGGATCGCTGATCGGCGGCATTGCCGAGACCCAGGAAGTGCTGGACTTCTGCGCCGAGCACGGCATTACCTGCGATATCGAAATGCTGGATATTCGCCAGATCAATGAGGCCTACGAGCGCATGATCAAAGGGGATGTGAAGTACCGCTTCGTGATCGACATGGCGACCTTGAAGGTCTGAATCTCGATGCCATGACGCTCCGGCTTGTCGCTGGGAGGCGCTCCACGGAGTAAGCCTTCGTCGGCAAGCCGGCTCCTACAGCGACCAGCAGACGTCAGCCCCGAGCGAAAGCCCGCAGCACTTCGCCGTCCATGCGGTACTTGACCCACTCCTCCTGAGGCTGCGCGCCCAGGGACTTGTAGAACTGGATCGCCGGTTCATTCCACTCCAGGACACTCCATTCGAAGCGTCCGCAATCGTTGTCACAGGCGATCTGCGCCAAGTGCCGCAGCAGTTGCTTGCCCGCCCCGCCACCGCGCTGTTCCGGGGTGATGTAGAGATCCTCCAGGTAGAGGCAGTTGCTGCCCAGCCAGGTGGAATAACTGAAGAAAAACACCGCAAAGCCGATCGGCACGCCGTCACGCAAGCAGATCAGGCCGTGGGCCGTGGCACCTTCACTGAACAGGCTGCGCTCGATATCGGCGACGCTGGCAATCACTTCATGACGAGCCCGCTCGTAGTCGGCGAGTTCAGTGATGAAAGCAAGAATCTGTGGGGCATCGCTGGGCAGTGCTGGACGGATTACGACGGTCATCGACGGTTCTCTTGGCGGAATCAGGCGGCCATATTAGAACGACAGCCGAAATACATGCACGGGCATTTACGCGCTGCTGATTCCTCGACCCGAGGCTTACTCCGCTATCGACTAACCCTGAGGCCTGCAGGATCACAACAAACAGCGCAGAGGGCCATGTTAGAAAGCCTCCCACGACTACAAGCATAAGAGAGAGGCGCTTTCATGTCCGTGCGGACTATGCAGGAATCCAGGGCCCCGGGCCCCTTGTTCGGGTTGTTTTGTCTGGGCAGCTATCTGTTGTCGCTGTCTTACGGTTCGACCTTTCTCCTGTCCTTGCTGATCAGCAGCCGCGGCGGCAATGAGCACAACGCCGGCAGCGTGATTTCGGCAGCGATGCTCAGCACCTTCGTCGCGGTGATCGGTTCCGGGCACCTATCGGACTGGCTCGGCGCCGCACGTTCGGTGGCGCTGTTCGGCTGCCTGCTGGCCCTGGCCAGCCTGGGCTTTGCCCTGACCCCCGGGTTCGGCGACACCCTGCTGCTTTTCGGCCTGACCCTGGGCCTGGGCTGGGGAGTGTTCTACACCCTGGGGCCGATCATCGTGGCGATGCTGGTGGAGCCCGCGCAACGGGCCCGTTACTTCGCCCTGCTGTCGGGCAGCATGATGACCGGCATAGGTTCCGGGCCGCTGCTGGGACGCCTGGGCAGCGCCCTGGGCTATCCCGTGACCAGCGCTTTTTTCATTGCAGCGGCGGCCAGCCTGCTGGGGGTGCTGATCTTTTGGCGACTGGGCGCCCGCTTGAGTCGCGAACCCAATCACCTGGGCACTGCGGCAGCCCGGATCACCTGGAGCGGTGCAGCACGCGTGCTGTCTTCCAAAGCCCTGTGGCCAATCCTGATGGTCGGCCTGGGCGGCTGCGTGTTCGGCGGGCTGTCGAGTTTCCAGACCAGCTACGGACCGTCCCGGGGCGTGGACTATTCGCTGTTCTTCCTCGGGTTCATGAGCGCCGCCATCGCCAGCCGGATGCTGATCGCCGGCATAGTGGTCAAGCGTGACCCCTATCGCGCTTGCTGCTTGCTGTCGGGGTTGATGGTGGTGTCGATCCTGCTGTTCCTGTTTGTCGTCGACAGCAGCACCAGCTACCTGCTGGCCGCAGTGATACTGGGGGTTGGCTATGGCCTGACGTACTCGGTGATCAACGGCCTGGCCGCCAACGAAGCACCTGAGGGCAGCACCTCGCAGGCACTGCTGTTGTTCAGCCTGTCCTACTTTGTCGGGGTGTTCGGCTTTCCCTGGCTGGCTGGACGGATCATTGTCGAGGCCGGCATGCAGGCGCTGCTGTTCACCGTAATGGCCGTTGCCCTGCTGAACTGGTTGATCAGCCTCGGCCGCCTGGGCTGGCGCCGAGCGTTGCAACTGCGTATGGCCCACAATCCATAGCGCCGTTCGTCGATAATCCGGCACCAACCCTACGCCAGGGCAGACCAATATCAGGTAGCGACTCTAACAATGGAGGCAACACCATGATCAAGGTCCAACTCTCAGCCCTGGCCCTGGCCGGACTGTTGTCCAGCGCCGCCCTGGCGGGCACCACAGGCCCCACCAATCCGGTAGAAGGCCCACAATCCCCGGCCCCCCAGAGCACACCGAAGATCAACATCAACCCGCCGGCCATGGACGAAGGCTCGCTGCCGCCGGCCACCGGCACCGACCCACGAATCCAGGGCAACGACAACGGCCGCCAGGGCGGCGCAGGCACCCTGGATGCCACGACTCCGGATAACGGCAAGACCGGTAGCGGATCGAAAACCACCACCGGCGGCGCAGGCTCTGAAGGCAGCAGCCAGTAACATCTGCCGCCGGTGCAATCCAACTGGCCCTGCGCAAGGCTGGCTGAAGGCCCATCAGGCCCGCAACATTGCGTCCACTTCAGCGCTGCACGGCGCGGTGGCCGGGCCACGGCGGGTCACCGCGATAGCCGCCGCCGCATTGGCCCGACGGGCCGCTGCCAGCGGTTCATGACCTGCAGCAAGCGCCGCAACGAAGACACCGGCATGAGCATCGCCGGCACCATTGCTGTCCACTGCTTCGACCTTGAACCCCGGCACCAGAACAGACCGCCCCTGCTGGCCGATCCAGCAACCCCGGGGGCCGTCCCGCAGTACCAGCAAAGCTTTGGGCGACAACAGTGAGCCGAGCTGCTGCAAGGCTTCGACAATCTCCGAGCTGGCACTCAAGCGCAGCGCCTCGACTCGGTTACTGCTCCAGATATCGATACGTGGCAGCAAAGCCGCCATCAACGGAGAATCCGCCGATTCCACCAGCGGCCCCGGGTCGAACATCAGGGGCACCGAGGGTGGCAATGCCAGCAGCCAGTCGACCAGGGCCTTTGCCTTGCTCGCCTGAAGCAGGCTGTAGCCACTGACGTAGAGGTAGTCCCCCGCCCTCACCTCGACCTGCGCCAAGTCTTCGACCGTTAGCTCGCCCTCGGCACCGATATGGGAAATGAAGGTGCGCTCGGCAGAGGCTTCAGTCAGGGCCACGCATAGACCGGTGTCGGCCCCCAGACTGGGTTCCAGGCTCATCTGGATGCCTTCGGCCTGCATCGCCTGCCGCGCCAGCTCACCAAAGCGCCCCTGGCCGTGACGGCCGAGATAGACCACTGACAGGCCATTACGCGCGGCCGCGGCCATGACATTGAAACCGCCACCAGCCTCGAAACTGGCCGACTGTGCCAGCACATCACCGCCAGAATCCGGCAGGCGATCCACCGCCATCACCAGGTCGACGATCACCTGGCCACTGTGGAGCAATCTAGGCATTGGCATTCTCGACGAAAGCCCCACGCCGGTCGCGGGCGCCGCCCAGCAAGCCATAAACACCACCGGCCACGAGAAAGGTGACGATCCAGCCCAGACCGTTTTGCCCCAACCAGGAATCGGCCAATGGCCCGGTGAACCAAACATCCTCGGCCGTGGTGCCGATGCTGGTGAAACAGAAGCCCAGGACGATGGCCAGCACCCAGGCACCAAAGGCCCGCCATTCGATGCCGCCCTGATACCAGTAAGCACCGCTCGGGCCCATATTCAGTAAATCATCGGCGCTGTAGTAGTGGCGATGGATCAGGTCCACCACGAAGATCCCCACCCAGGCCGTGATCGGCACCGCCAGCAAGGAAATGAAGCTGATGAAGGGGCCGTAGAAACTGTCGGCGATCAGCATGAAGTAGATCGAACCCAGGAAGATCGCCACGATCTCCACCAGTACCGCGTAGACCCGCTTGACCTTGAGGCCCAGGGTCAGCACGGTGAGACCGGCGGAATACACCGACAGGTTGTTGGACAGCAGCAGGCCACCAAAGGCGGCGATCAGGTAAGGCACGGCCATCCAGGTTGGCAGCATGTCGCGGATCGCGATGATCGGGTCCACCGCTGAAGCCAGATGATCATTGCCGACCGACAGCAAGCCTCCCAAGGTGATCAACAGCACCAGCGGGATACCGGCACCGAAGGCCGCCGAGGCCACCAGCCGTCCGGCGGTGACCGAACGTTGCTGATAACGAGACATGTCTGCCCCAGAGCTGGCCCAGCCGATCCCGGTGCCTGCGGCCATGGTGCCGATGCCGATGATCATCGCGCTCATGGGCGCGGGGGAGGCATTGAACACGGCGTTCCAGTCGATGGTGGCACAGAGAAAACCGCCCACCAGTATGTTCAGCGCGCCGAATCCATAGGTGGCCCACTTCTGGATCACCAGCAACGTGGCATGGCCCAGACCGGACACACTCAGCGTCATGAGCACAAAGAGGCCGATGAACAGCAGGGTCAACAGCGGCGCGTCCTTGGCCGAGGCCGGGGTGTGGAACAGGATCGAACTCAGGGACAGCAGAACAAAAGCTGCGGTGGTGGTATTGACCGTCTCCCAACCGACTCGCGACAGCATGGACACCAGGGTCGGACCGATATTGCCGCGCACACCGAAAATGGCCCGGGACAGGGTCAGGCTCGGCGCCCGACCACGACGACCGGCCACTGATATCAGCCCGACCACCGCGAACGACCCCACCGAGCCCAGAATCGCCACCAGCAGCACCTGCCAGATCGACAGGCCGCGAAACGCTACCAGGGTCGCCCCCAGGGGCAAGCCGAGAATACTGATATTGGCCGCGAACCAGACCCAGAACAGCTGCAAAGGATGGCCGTTGCACTCCGCTTCCGGAACCGGCTCGATGCCACGGGTTTCCAGTTGCCCGGCACCAGGCCCGACGGTCGATGAACTCATGAATAAGGCTCCTGTTGCCATTGTTGTGGTTTTTGGCAATTTCGGAAGTCGCTGAACATCCCGGCATTCCTGGCCGCGTTTTTTAGCTTTCCATAGCCATGGGTGTTGTCAGAGCAAGATGGCTCAGCGCAGAGCCAGCAGCTCTTGTACCAGAGGCTGCAGATCCAGTTCATTGACCTGCTGCACCCGGTCGATCAAATCGCTGGGCCACGCCTCCAGTCCGAGGCAGGCGCCGAGCATGGCCCCAAGAATCGCGGCAATCGTGTCGGTATCGCCCCCCAGGCTGGCAGCCATGCACAAGGCCTCGAAGGCTTCCAGATGCCCCAGCGCCACTTGCCCGGCCAGGGCAAAGCTGGTCACCACCGACTCCTGGGAAGCCACCGAGGTACCCACCAGCTCATAGAGCATCCGGGCAAACCCCTGCTTGTCGCCATCCACGCTCAGCGTGGCGGCCCACTCCAGGCGCGCGGCAATATTGGCACCGGCGACCCAGTACCCTTGAGCCTGCGCCTGCCGGGCAATCTGCACCCCAAGGGGCAACGCGTCGGCCAGGCATGTGCCATTGATCCCGGCCGACACCACCGCCGCCACCGCCGCTGCACTGGCGATACCCAGGCTGGTGTTGTGGGTGACCTGGCACGCCTGGACCACTGCCTGGATGAAACCGTCGGAGTGGCCGACATCGCTGGCGATGCCCACTGGTGTGATACGCATCGCGGCGCCATTGGTGGTGCCGTAGCGGCCGGCCTCTTCCACCGAATGGCCAGCGAGGATCAGTTCAATCGCGTGTTTGGTGGAAGGGCCGAGCAGGTCCTGGGAGCCTTTGGCCTGCATCGCGGCTTCCCATTCGATGAGGCTCCTGGCCAGCGCAGTGGGAGCGATCCGGCCTTGGCCCTGGACCAGTAGGCGGCCCACCAGAATCGCCTGCTCGGTATCATCGGTAATGGAACCGGCTGGCATATTCGCCGCGATCGGCTGGTCCGGGCCGGCATCTTCCAGGCTACGGATAGCGCCGAAGCGCTGCTGGATCTGTTCACGACTCAGGGACTGGGTCGGCATGCCCAGGGCATCGCCCAGGGCCAATCCATAAAAAGCTCCAAGCGCCCGCCGGAGCAGGCTCACCGCGACTCTCCAAATTGCAGGTGCATGCGAAAATGCTGCGGGTCCAACAGGCTCTCCACCTGCTCCATGAAGCGTCCCTGACGGTCATAGGTGGTGCGCAGGGCCTTGAGGAACACCTCCCCGGGAGCACGGCCCAGTAGCTCGGCGTCTTCGGCACTCAAGGGTTCAGCGCCGATCCACTGATCGCCACGCTCGCCGATATAGCCGTAGGCGGCCAGGGTAATGGTCAGGGAATCATCGATCAGGCCAACCCGGGGCAGGCCTTCAAGCTCGCCGGATGCCGGGATCAGGGAACGTTCAAGGGATAGCACCCGGCCCTCGGTGCTGCGACGGCGACGGTCCAGGGCAATGAATTGGTCTGTGCCCAGGCGGTGCTTGAGGTCGGGACGGCAGATCGCTTCCAGGCGCAACACCTCGGTATTGACCAGCGCTCCGCTGTCGGCCAGGGCCTGGGCCCACCCATGATGCTGGTCCAGGGCCACACCGTCGAAGGTGACGATGGAGCCGACGCCGCTCTGTGTGGCGATGTAGTTGCGACGCTTGAGCTCGGCCAGGGCCTCGCGCAAGGTGCCGCGACTGACACCGAACTCCTCGGCCAACTGGTGCTCCCCCGGAAGCTGGAAGCCGTCTTCCATCAGACCGCTTTCAATGCGCCGGATCAGCTCGTCGACCACTCTTGTTTTCTTATCGAATCGGACATGTTTGATCATGTCCGGTTTGATACATGAAAGGTCGGATCAAGAGCAAGAAATATCTTCTTACATCAGCTTGAAACGTCTGCCTGAGGCTCAAGACCTATGGGGAAAAACGTTCCGCTGCTCCACACGCCCAACCAGCTCTGTCCATCAAGGGTGCGCGTCTGCGCCAGCTCCACCAATTGGTAGAAGACGTTGCGATGGATCAGCGCCTCAAGATTGTGTCGCACCAGAATATAGGGCGCGGGCTCCTGGGTCTGAGGATCGATCACCACGCGCAAGGGATGTTCAGCGCTGGCAACCACCTGTTCATCGACATGAGTGGTGAAGCGCAGCACCTGGCTTTCGCCCTGCCCTTCGACCTCCAGGGTCACGGCAACGAAGGGTGCGTCATCAACCTTGATCCCCACTTTCTCCACCGGAGTGATGAGAAAGTACTGGTCGCCATCGCGACGGATGATCGTGGAGAACAGCTTGACCATCGGCTTGCGGCCGATGGGTGTGCCCAGGTAATACCAGGTCCCGTCGCGAGCGATGCGCATGTCGATATCGCCGCAGAAATCGGGGTTCCACAAGTGGACCGGCGGCAGGCCCTTCTCGGCCTTGGGAATCTGCGCCAACAGGTCGTTGGCCTTGCCTGGTCCACTCATACCGCTCTCCTCAATCAATCAGTCGCTCAAGCCCAGCAAACCGCGGGCGTATTGCTGCAACGGCGGGCCGAGCAGATCCTGGGGCTTGTTGTCGTGGAACGTCAGTAAACCGCCACGACTGCGAATACGTGCCGAATCGATCAGATACTGGGTACTGGTTTCGATCAGCATGATCTGGATGGTACTGGTATCGACCCCCAGGCGGTCCACAGCTTCCTGATCCAGCCACTCATCGGAGTTGCCGATACGGTCATCCGCCTTGGCAAAACGGGCATAGAGCAGATAATGCGCCCCCAGTTCCCGGGCTTCGGCCATGGCTTCGTTGAGGCCTTCGGCTGCACGGGCGCGACGCACCATGGGGAAATATTCGATAAAGCCGTTGAAGGCTTCCTCCGCTACCACGTTGGGTCGCGGGTAAGCGCTGCCTGGGGGAGCAAAAGGCCCCTGGGCGATGAAAATGAACGAATCCGGCTGAATGCGGAATGAGCTGGTACGGCGGGTGTCACTGTGGTCGAGCACCCCAGCGTCACTCAAGTGATAACGCACCCCTTCGCCCATATCACTGACATTCATGCAGCCGCCGAGCGCCAAAAAGGCCAGCAGCAAAACCAGGCTACGCATCCTACCCTCCAAAATCCGGTGACGGAAAACCGGCGAATGGCCACGGGATGCAGCTTCCGCGCCAGCTACGCGATTGAAGGAAATTCACTGAAGATCAGCCTCACCCACCGATAATCTTCATCACCGTGGCACCACCGGAAAAGGCCACATCCTGCTTGTCTCCCAAGGCCTTGACCAACAAGCGCTGCAGGGCCGGCAAGGCTTGATGGCGCGGCTTGTCCAGCAGATCGCCAACATAGTGACGATTGCTCGAAGACAGGCAGCCGTGCAACCAGCCAGTGGAAGACAACCGCAGGCGCGAGCAGGTCCGGCAGAACGGCACACTCTCGTTGGCAATCACTCCGAAATGGCCAAGGCCGGGAATCTCGTAGCGCACGGCCGTGGCATCCAATGGCGCGTCGGCCTGGAGGTAGTCGTAACGCTGGCCGATCAAGTCCAGCAACTGTTGCAGGCTGACAAACTGCTGCAGGAAAGCATTGCCATCACTGGCCAGGTGGCCCATGCGCATCAATTCGATGAAGCGCAATTCATAGCCCTGCTGCAGGCAGTAGTCGAGCAACGGCATGACCTGATCCAGGTTCTGTCCGCGCAACGGCACCATGTTGACCTTGATCTTCAACCCCGCCGCACGAGCTTGCTGCATGCCATCCAGCACAGTGGCCAGATCCCCGCCGCGGGCGATACTGCGAAACGCCTTGGCATCCAGAGTGTCGAGAGAAACGTTGATTCGACGGATCCCTGCGTCCAGCAACAATGGCAGCTTGCGCGCCAGCAACTGGCCGTTGGTGGTCAGACTGATGTCATCCAGGCCCATCCGCCCCACCGCCCCCATGAAGGCTTCCAGCTTGGGGCTGACCAGTGGTTCACCGCCGGTGATGCGCAAGCGTTCGATGCCAGCCGCTTCGATCAGATACGCCACGCCCCGAGCCATCGCCTGGGCCGACAACTCATCCTGGGCAGCCACCAGCCGCTTGCCGTTGGGCACGCAGTAGGTACAGGCGTAGTTGCAGGCAGACGTCAGACTGATCCGCAAGTTGCGAAAGCGCCTGCCTTGACGATCAACGATCATGGATGACTCCGGCGTAAGAAGGGAGAACCGGCAAAACCTGACTCAAAAATCAGGTTTTAGCAAGTCCCATGCCTGAGTATATTCCTCGGACACAGCGCCATACAGTTACCCGATGGCGCAATACAACGGGCAAATGCCTCAGCCGTTGGAAGTGTCGGGGTCGCGCTTGCGCTTGTTACCCATGCGCACGCCAATGTCCATCAGGAACTGGAAGAAACCTTCCTGATCCTCAAGCACATTGCTCCAGAACGGCGAGTGGTACAGCGCCACAGCACCGTGCACCAGCGCCCAGGAAGCGCAGTAGTGGAAGTAAGGCGGCACGTCTTCCAGCTTGCCTTCGCTGATGCGGCCCTTGATCAGCAGGGTCAGGCGCTCGAAGTTGGAAGCACGGATCTTGTGCAGTTCCTCGACCATCTCCGGCACCTGATTGCCCTTGACCACCTTCTCTTCCAGGCGGTCGAACAACCGGTAACGCTGCGGATCGCGCATGCGGAACTCGAAGTAGGCCCGGGACAGGGCCTCCTTGTCCTTGTCGACATCGGCAGAGTGCAGCAGCTCGTTCAGGTCGCGCTCATAATCGAGCATCAGGCGCAGGTAGATCTCCGCCTTGGACTTGAAATGCTTGTAGATGGTCCCTTTGCCGATACCCACGGCATCCGCAATCATCTCGACGGTGACGCTGTCTTCACCTTGTTCGAGGAACAGCTTGAGCGCGGTATCGAGAATTTCTTGCTCACGGCGACGAAACTCACGGACCTTACGAGGTTCTTTCTGCATAAGAAAAGGTCTGTTCGGGGTCAAAATCGAAGCCGCGTATTATGCCTAACTTACGCCAAAATGCACGGATCATCCGTCGTTGCCACTGTTTCTGACGTAAAAGCCCACTAGACGACAGGACGCAGATGAGTCGCAAACATCCGGAAAATCCAGTGAATACGGGGCCGGCAAGCGGTTCAAATAGAAAACATCGATAGCTATATAGCCTCGGATCAGACCGTAAAGTCTCAATTTTTCTGTAATCGGCTCTCGATACCGGCCTCAGCCCCACACTCGACGAAAACACCGCAATGAGTCGCAATGGCTTCACTGCCTCGCAGGAGTGTTGCCTTTATCAGCATCAGGAAATATCACCGATGAGCCTCGAAAGAGCCACCCAGGACAGGCGACAGGTCTGAAAGTATCGATGCCATTGATGGGGATCAGGCTTCCGGGAAATTAAACTGCAACAGCTTGTGTGTTTAACAGGGCGGGAAAAATCGTCTAAATCGCGCAAATTTTGCAAAAAAAGGCTGATATTTGATGATTTTCAGCGAAGTAAGCCCTAAAACATGGCAAATGAGAACTCAACCGAAGCGCCCGTATTCCAAATTTGTTTAAAAAACGAGCAGGGCCAACTGGACTGAATGCAATAGTGATCAATACTTGAACTGTCGGCGGGACATCTCCCCCAAGTGAAACGCCGATCAAGGTACCGAAGGACCGCGTGCCTTAGTTTTACTCCTAATGGTCTTAACCCGGATTCACCCCCCAGAACCCGGGTTTTTTTTGCCTGGAATTTGCCCTCCCACGCACTGGCGGCTCAGGCCTCGCCCTTGACTCGCGCCAGGGGAAACAGACGCTTGAAGTTGGTCGTGGTCTGTTCGGCAAAGGCGTCATAGGCTTCGCCCCGCAGCATCGCCAGGAACTCCGCCACTTCACGTACGTACTGCGGCAAGTTGGGCTTGCCGCGATAGGGAATAGGCGCCAGATAAGGCGAATCGGTTTCCACCAGCAAGCGATCGGCAGGCACCTGCCGCGCCACATCGCGCAACGCGTCGGCATTGCGGAAGGTGACAATGCCCGACAGAGAAATATAGAACCCCAGGTCCAGAGCCGCCTTGGCCATGCCCCAGTCCTCGGTGAAGCAATGCAGTACGCCGGCATTGGGCAATGCCGCTTCACGCAACAGCGCTAGCGTATCGGCCCGGGCACCGCGGGTATGCACTACCACCGGCTTGCCAGTCTGCTGCGCAGCCTGCAGGTGCAAGCGGAAGGACTCCTGCTGCAACTCGGCAGCTTCCGGCTCGTAGTGATAATCCAGGCCGGTCTCGCCGATGGCCACCACCCGCGGGTGGTTCAATTCGTCCAGCAACCAGTCCAGCGCCGGTGCCGCCCCCGGTTGCACATCCAACGGATGCACCCCCACCGAACAATCGACGTCGTCATAACGCTCGGCCAGGGCTTTGACGTCCGCCGCGTTGTCGGCACTGACGCCAATGCACAGAAAATGCCCGACACCGCGCTGACGGGCCGCCTCAAGCGCGGCATCCAGTGAGCCGTCGTGGGCGGCAAGGTCGAGACGATCAAGGTGGCAATGGGAATCTACGAGCATAAGAGGCTGCAACTACATCCGATAAATGAAAGGGCCGGACTGCACAGTCCGGCCGGATACAGGCTTGATTCTAGGTGTTGCCCGTCAGCGCTGGGTAGGCAGCGCCGACCACTGCACCAACAGCGCTTCCAACAGCAACACGCGGTTAAGGTTGGCCTTGCTCAGCACCTTTTGCCGCTGGGCCAGGATCCAGTCCTGGATCGCCAGCACCTTGTCCTGGCTGGACTTTTGCGCCAGGTACTGCAGCACCTTGCGCATGTCCTGCAAACCCAGGCCGTCTTCGTCCTGGGTCAGTTGGTACCGCAGGATCAGGTTCGACCAGTCACAGAACCAATCGAACAGCAGCAACAAGGGAATGGCATTCCAGGCCTCGGCCAACTGGGTTGGCGACTGTTGCTGCTTGAGCAACTTCTTCACCCCCTCCACCACCAACGCCCGCTGCTCACGCACACCTTGTGCCTGCAGGCCGACGGCAGCCAGCGGCGATCCCGCTGCCAGGGTCAGCAGCTCCAACCGCTCCTCCTCGGTGCATTCGGGCAAGGCCTGGGACAGCCACTGCCGACTCATTGCCGCGCTGGGCAATGGGCACGCCTGCTGTACACAACGGCTCTTAATGGTGGGCAACAGCCGGCTGGGCTGATGGCTCACCAGCAACAACACAGTGTCGCCTGAAGGCTCCTCAAGGCTTTTCAACAGGGCGTTGGACGCATTGATGTTCATCGACTCCACCGGCTCGATCAGCACCACCTTGCGCCCGCCCAGTTGCGCAGTCTGGACCACGAAGCTCACCAGATCACGAACCTGGTCGACCTTGATCGCCTTATCCGCCTCTTCGGGCTCCAGCACGTAATTGTCCGGATGACTGCCCGCCTGCAACAACAGGCACGACTTGCACTGACCGCAGGCATCCAGCCCATCGGGGCGCTGGCACAACAACCGCGCCATCAGGCGCTCGGCCAGGGCCCGCTTGCCAATTCCCGCCGGGCCGTGCAGCAGGTACGCGTGAGCATGCTGCGCGCGCCCCGCCAACTGCTGCCAGAGGCCGTCCTGCCAGGGGAAGACTTCAGCCACGGGCGCGCTCCAGCAATTGTGGCAGCAAGGCATCCAGGGACTGCTGGACCTGCGCCAGTGGCTGCGCCGCATCCACCAGGAAATAACGCTGTGGAGCAGCTTCGGCGCGCTTCAGGTAAGCCTCACGGACCTTCTGGAAAAACGCCTGGCCTTCCTGTTCGAAACGATCCAGCCGGCCACGGGCACTGGCGCGGGCCAGACCGACGTCCACCGGCAGGTCAAAAACCAGGGTCAGATCCGGGCGCAGCTCGCCTTGGACGAAATCCTCCAGGGCAGCGATGCGCGCAAGGCTCAGGCCACGACCAGCACCCTGATAGGCGTAGGTCGAATCAGTGAAGCGGTCGCACAGCACCACCGCGCCCCGGACCAATGCCGGGCGAATCACGGTGGCCAAGTGCTGGGCGCGGGCAGCAAACACCAACAGCAGCTCGGTATCGGCATTCATGACCTCCTCACCCGGAGTCAGCAACACTTCGCGAATCCGTTCAGCCAAGGGCGTGCCACCAGGCTCGCGAGTCAACACCACTTCGATACCTGCGGCGCGCAAACGCTCGGCGAGGTACTCGCGGTTGGTGCTTTTGCCGGCACCTTCCGGGCCTTCCAGGGTAATAAACAAGCCAGTCACAGGCAGTCCTTAATCAGAGTCATTGCGGGCTTTTCAGCGCGGGTTCGGGCTCCACCGGAGTGGGAGCTACAGCCGGCTCAGGCGACGCTGGCGGCGAGCTCTCCGGAGCCGCCTGAGGCGCGACTGCCGGCGCCGGACTCTCGGCTTCGGAAGCAGCCGGAGCAGTTACAGGCGCCGGGCTGGAACGATAGTCGGCGCGACGCTTGAGCTGAAATTCGCGCACGGCGCTGTTATGGGCATCCAGATCATCGGAGAACACATGGCTACCGTCGCCGCGGGCCACAAAATACAGGCTCTTGCCCGGTACCGGATTGAGAGCGGCATGAATCGCCTCGCGCCCGACCATGGCAATCGGCGTGGGTGGCAAACCGGCGATCACATAGGTGTTATAGGGTGTGGCTTCCTTGAGGTGCGCCCGGGTCAGCTTGCCGGTGTAGCGCTCGCCCAGGCCGTAGATCACTGTAGGATCGGTCTGCAGCAGCATGCCGATCTGCATGCGCCGCACAAAAACCCCAGCGATCTGTCCACGCTCCTGGGGCACGCCGGTTTCCTTTTCCACCAGCGACGCCATGATCAGCGCCTGATAGGGGTCGCTGTAGGGCGCATCGTCCGCACGCTTGCCCCACTCCTTGGCCAACACTTCGTCCAGGCGATCGTAGGCCTTCTCCAAGAGTTCAGCATCAGTCATGCCTCGCACAAAACGATAGGTATCGGGGAAGAAACGCCCCTCGGGAAACACGCCGCCGTGACCGAGTTTCTCCATCACCTGGCT
The DNA here is from genome assembly GCF_045013505.1 of Pseudomonas sp. JDS08PS003. Classification (NCBI taxonomy): domain Bacteria; kingdom Pseudomonadati; phylum Pseudomonadota; class Gammaproteobacteria; order Pseudomonadales; family Pseudomonadaceae; genus Pseudomonas; species Pseudomonas sp. JDS08PS003. Next base: position 2,139,403 of record NZ_CP120724.1, on the reverse strand, counting down.
GTCGCTGAGACCAGCCAGGGTCTGTTGCAATTTGTCGCTCTTGGCCAGGGCACTGCGCACCTGACGGAAGTTCCAGCCCTCCACCAGGGTCAGGCTGTACTGCACCACCTCGCCTCGCTGCCAGAGACCGATCAGGCCTTCGGCAGTCATGCCCGGAGTCATACGGTACTCGCCGCTGTGCAAAGGCTGGCCCGGCAAGTTGAAACGCCAGTACAGGCGCAGCCAGAACGCATCCTGGATCACGCCATCAGCCTGCAGACGATTGAAGGTTCCGGTGGGCGTAGAACCGGCGGGAACATCAAGCAACTGCTCCTGACCCAGGTTCAGCGGTTGTTCCAGGGCCGAGTGCAGTTTCCAGGCACTCGCGCCCAGCAGCAGCCCTGCCAGGACCAGTCCGGTTTCCAGCAGGAGCAGAAGTTTACGTCTCACGAATCAAGCATCCAGTAGTGCGCGGGTAATGCCCTGCAGTTTACGGGTGAGCGGTCCTGTCGACCAGCGCATCCCGGCGCAGGCACGCACCGGCCAGATGCCATAGACACTGTTGCAGACAAAGACCTCGTCCGCCTGTTGCAGTTGATCGAGACTGATATCCGCCACTTCAACGGGGATGCCTTGTGACTTGGCCTGAAACAAAATTTCAGCGCGCATCACTCCTGCCACACCGCAGCGGCTCAGATCAGCCGTCAGGAGACTTCCTTGGCTGACCAGAAACAGATTGCTGAATACGCCTTCGATCACCCGTCCGGCACCATCAAGCATCAAGCCTTCGGCGTGCTCGGGATCGCGCCATTCAGCGCGAGCCAGAACCTGTTCAAGGCGATTGAGATGCTTGAGGCCCGCCAACAGCGGTTGCTCGGATAAACGCGTGACACAAGGAAATAGCACAACCCCCTGATCGGCATGAACCGCAGGATAGGCCGGCAAAGCGCCGCCCTGGAGAATCCGCCGCGCAGCGCCTGCAGGATCGGCGGCATATCCTCGCAGACTGTCGCCCCGGGTCAGGATCAGCTTGAGCACGCCCTCACCCAGAGCGGCCGCATAGGCCAACACTTCACTGCGGATCAGCGACTGATCCGCATTCAGAGCAAGACGTCGACAGCCTTCGGCCAGACGCTGCAGATGCCGCTCCAGCAGTTGCGGCTGCCCGGATCGGACAGCGATGGTCTCGAACAGACCATCGCCATAGGCCAGGCCGCGGTCCTTGAGCGACAGTGCGTCAGCCGGCCGACCGTCGACCCAGCTATGCATCACTCGGAGAACCGGCGGAACACCAGAGAGCCGTTGGTGCCACCAAAGCCGAAGGAGTTGGAGAGCACCACATCGATGTCCATGCTGCGCGCAGTGTGCGGCACAAAATCGAGGTCACAGCCCTCATCCGGTTCATCCAGGTTGATGGTGGGCGGCGCGGCCTGACTGTTGATTGCCAGTACGCTGAAGATCGCCTCGATCGCCCCGGCAGCACCCAGCAGGTGACCGGTCATGGACTTGGTGGAGCTGACTGCGAGCTTGTAGGCATGGTCGCCAAACACGCTCTTGATCGCTTCGGCCTCTGCCAGGTCACCGGCCGGAGTCGAAGTGCCATGGGCGTTGATGTACTGCACTTGATCGACATTGAGCTTGGCGTCGCGCAAGGCGTTGGCGATGCAGCGAGCGGCACCGGCACCATCGGCGGGCGGCGACGTCATGTGATAGGCATCGCCGCTCATGCCGAAGCCGATCAGCTCAGCGTAGATCGTGGCGCCACGGGCCTTGGCGTGCTCCAGCTCTTCCAGAACCAGCGCGCCGGCGCCGTCGGACAGCACGAAACCGTCGCGACCCTTGTCCCACGGCCGGCTGGCGCGGGTCGGCTCGTCATTGCGAGTCGACAGCGCACGGGACGCACCGAAGCCCCCCATGCCCAGGCCACAGGCGGCCATTTCGGCGCCGCCGGCAATCATCACGTCGGCTTCGCCGTAGGCGATGTTGCGCGCAGCCATGCCGATGCAATGGGTACCGGTGGTACACGCCGTTGAAATGGCGTAGTTCGGCCCCTGGGCACCCAGGTGGATGGACAGGAAGCCGGAAATCATATTGATGATCGAGCCAGGCACGAAGAACGGAGAAATCCGTCGTGGTCCGGAATCGTGCAGGATGCGGCTGGTTTCTTCGATATTGGTCAAACCGCCAATACCTGACCCCATGGCCACGCCAATGCGCTCACGGTTGGCATCGGTCACTTCCAGGCCGGCGTTACGCACCGCCTGAAACCCGGCCGCCAGACCGTATTGAATGAACAGGTCGAGTTTGCGGGCCTCTTTGACCGACAGGTATTCCTCGACATTGAAGCCCTTTACCGAGCCGCCAAAACGGGTGGAATAGGCAGAAAGGTCGGTGTGTTCGATCAGACCAATGCCACTTTGGCCAGCCAGAATGCCCTGCCAGCTACTCGGTACATCCGTACCCAGTGGCGACAACATACCCATACCGGTGACTACGACGCGTCTACGCGACACAGCACTCTCCTTTTTCTAATGACGACACTTTGTATCAGGCCTAAAGAAAAAACCGCACGCCGTAACGGCAGTGCGGTTTTTCCATGACAGCAAAAGACGACTACAAACGATTAAGCCTGGTGGCTGGTAACGTAGTCGATAGCTGCTTGAACGGTAGTGATCTTTTCAGCTTCTTCGTCAGGGATTTCGGTCTCGAATTCCTCTTCCAGAGCCATCACCAGCTCAACGGTGTCAAGGGAGTCGGCACCCAGGTCTTCAACGAAGGAAGCGGTGTTCACAACTTCTTCTTCTTTAACGCCCAGTTGCTCAGCAACGATTTTCTTGACGCGCTCTTCGATGGTGCTCATACCTTGTTTTCACTCCTAATGGACAAATTCAGGCAGCTGGCCAGTGGGTAAGTGTATAGAAAGGCTTTTCAGCTTTTCAACTGAAAGCTTCATCCCTCAAACCCTTTGGCCATCTGCCTATAAATTGATTGCAGCTTTATAACGGATTTTAGACAGCTCGTATGACATTTTTTTGAAGCAATCCGTCACATTTGACTCACATATACATCCCGCCGTTGACCGGGATTGTAGCCCCAGTAACGTATGCCGCACCGTCGGATGCCAGAAAAGCGACCACTTGCGCGATCTCTTGAGCCTGACCCAGACGACCCAGCGGAATTTGCGTCAGCAGGGCTTCACGCTGTGCTTCCGGTAGCTCGCGGGTCATATCGGTATCGATAAAACCTGGAGCAACCGAGTTTACAGTGATCGACCGCGAACCCACTTCACGCGCCAGGGCACGGCTGAAACCTTCCAGACCGGCTTTGGCGGCGGCGTAGTTTACTTGGCCTGCGTTGCCCATGGCACCCACAACCGAGCCAATACTGATAATTCGACCCCAACGAGCCTTGGTCATGCCACGCAGAACGCCCTTGGACAGGCGATACAGACTGTTCAAGTTGGTATCGACCACGTCATACCACTCGTCATCTTTCATGCGCATCATCAGGTTGTCGCGAGTGATACCGGCATTGTTCACCAGAATCGCTGGCGCACCGAACTGCTCGGTGATGCTGGCCAGGACCGCAGCCACGGACTCGTCGCTGGTGACATTGAGCTCAAGACCAGTGCCTTGAATGCCGTTTTCCTTGAGGGTGGCGGCGATGCGCTCGGCCCCCGAAGCGGAAGTGGCAGTACCCACTACAGTGGCGCCCATACGCCCCAGCTCAAGCGCGATGGCCTGGCCGATCCCACGGCTGGCGCCGGTCACCAGTGCAACTTTACCTTGCAGACTCATGCAAGCTTCTCCTAGTTCAGGCCAACGCTGCACGAGCGGCAGCGAAAGCATCTGGGGTATTCAGGTTAGAGGTCGATACGCCTTCAGCGCAGCGCTTGTTGAGACCGGCAAGGACCTTGCCCGGACCGCACTCGACCAATTGGGTAGCGCCTTGGGCCGCGAGGGTCTGCACCGACTCGACCCAGCGCACTGGCTTGTACAACTGCTCCAGCAGGTCGCGCTTGAGGGTGTCCAGATCGGCCGCTACAGCGGCGCTGACATTCTGCACCAGCGGAATCTGCGGAGCCTGCCAGTTGATCGCAGCAATCGATTCAGCGAAACGCTCAGCCGCAGGGCGCATCAGTTCGCAATGGGATGGCACGCTGACCGGCAATGGCATGGCACGCTTGGCACCACGAGCCTTGCAGCCCTCAATGGCACGATCCACCGCAGCCTTGGCACCGGCGATGACCACCTGGCCCGGGGAGTTATAGTTCACCGCGCTGACAACTTCGCCTTGTGCCGCTTCAGCACAAGCGGCCACTACGTCGGCGTCGTCCAGGCCAAGAATCGCAGCCATGCCGCCCTGCCCCGCAGGCACGGCTTCCTGCATCAACTGACCACGGCGCTCCACCAGCTTGACCGCTTCGGCCAGGGTCAGGCTACCGGCGGCTACCAGGGCACTGTATTCACCGAGGCTGTGACCCGCGACGAAGGCCGGACGCGCACCGCCCTCAGCCAGCCATACGCGCCACAGGGCGATGGAGGCAGTGAGGATGGCCGGTTGAGTCTTGTCGGTCTGATTGAGCAGCTCTTCGGGACCTTGCTGGGTCAGAGCCCAGAGGTCGTAGCCCAGAGCATCGGAGGCTTCTTTGAACGTGTCGAGGATCAGCGGGTACTGCGCGCCCAGCTCGGCCAACATGCCGAGGGACTGCGAGCCCTGTCCTGGAAAGACGAATGCGAGGGATGCAGACATGTAACAAGCCCCTAATGATCTTGTCGTCGGAGAATTGACGTCACACCGCAGTGGACGCAAGAAACTGACAGTTGGATGGCCAATTGAACTGAGCGGTCACATTTAAGCACTCCACAGGTAAAACGCCTAAAGCAACAAGTCTTCAAGACGCCCATGCAGGCGTCGCGGCAAGTCTTCCTGGATTTCAATCAGCGCACGCTGAATCGCACTCTGAAAACCCTGAACCCCTGCCGAACCGTGGCTTTTCACCACAATCCCCTGCAGCCCGAGGAAGCTAGCGCCGTTGTGCCGAGCAGGCGCCAGGTCCGCCTGCAGCCGCCGCATCAAAGGCAAGGCCAGCACCCCTACAGCCCGAGACAACAGATTCCGCTTGAACAGCGCCTCGATACGGGAGGCAATCATGGTGGCCAGGCCCTCGCTGGACTTGAGCAAGATATTGCCGACGAACCCGTCGCACACCACTACATCCGCCTCACCCCGATACAACCCGTCACCTTCGACAAAACCTATATAGTTCAAGCCACGAGCCTGCTGCAGCAGGCTCGCCGCCAGCTTGACCTGCTGGTTGCCCTTGATGTCTTCGGTACCGATGTTCAGCAAGGCAACCCGTGGCCGGACGATGCCCAGGCTTTGCGCCGCAACCGACCCCATGATGGCGAACTGCAACAGGTGCTCGGCACTGCAATCGACATTGGCCCCCAGATCCAGCAACTGGCAATAGCCGCGCTGAGTGGGGATGGCAGCCACCATCGCCGGACGATCGATGCCGGGCAGGGTCTTGAGTACGTAACGCGACAGAGCCATCAGCGCCCCGGTATTACCAGCACTGACACAGGCCTGGACCTTTTCATCCCGCAATAGCTCAAGAGCCACCCGCATCGACGAATCAGGCTTGCCACGCAATGCCTGAGCAGGCTTCTCATCCATGGTGATCACTTCGCTTGCCGGAGTAATCGTCAGGCGCGCGCGATCCACAGCCGAATGACCGGAGAGCAGCTCTTCAAGAAGGGAGGGTTGACCGACCAGGGTCAGGTGCAGCGAGGGGGTAGCAGACAGGCAAGCAATACTGGCCTGAACAATGCTGCGGGGACCGAAGTCCCCGCCCATTGCGTCAATCGCGATGACTTGAGCGGACAAGGATTACTCGTCAGCGCCCTTATCGATCACTTTACGACCACGGTATACGCCTTCTGGCGATACGTGGTGACGCAGGTGAACTTCACCGGTGGTCTTTTCTACGGACAGGGTGCTAGCCTCGAGAGCATCGTGGGAACGACGCATGTCACGGGCAGAGCGGGATTTTTTGTTCTGCTGAACAGCCATAATTGATTAACTCCTAAACGTTTGGGTCACGCTTTAACTGCGCCAATACACTGAACGGGTTGGACCGCGTTACCTCGTCCTCGCTCGGTTCGGGCTCATCGAGCCCCGCCGGCTGCTGGCATTCTTCCGGATGATGAGCAGGCACGATGGGCAAGGCAAGCAAAAGCTCTTCCTCGACCAACGCCTGCAGATCCAAAGGATCTTCGCCCAGTTCCAGCACGTCATAACCTTTCGGCAACGACTGGGTATTCGCACCCTCCTTCACCACGGCATAACTGCACTCGCTGTGGATCGGCAGGGTGACCAGCTCAAGACAACGCTGGCAAACCATTTTGACTTCGACGTCGATGGAGCTGTGAATAACCACAGCTTTACGCTCGTCACGCTCGAAAACGAATTTAGCCTGCACCGTACCGACATTGTCGGAAAGCGGGTCGCAGAGTCTCTCCAAATCGGCCAGCAGCAGTTCACCTTGAAGGGTGGTGCCACGGTCAGCCAATTTGCGCGGGTCAACGTGAGGTGGAATCGGGTCATTCAACATAGGCGCAGCATTATAGGGATGCCCCCGGCCATGTCAAAGGAAATTCAGCCCTGTCCGTCACTTGCGAGCCCCGCTAGAATTCCAGCCCCACCCCAGGAGATGCGCATGCTGCCTTTATTACTCGCTTCGAGCTCGGTGTACCGCCGGGAATTGCTGTCTCGCCTGCAACTCCCCTTCACCTGCAGCTCTCCTGATATTGACGAAAGCCACCGCCCCGGCGAGCCCGCCATAGAGCTGGTGAAACGCCTGGCGGAGGAAAAGGCTCGCGCCCTCGCAACCACTCACCCGGCACACCTAATCATCGGCTCGGACCAGGTAGCGGTACTAGGGGAGCGCATCATCGGCAAGCCTCACACCTTCGACAAGGCCCGCCAGCAACTGCTGGACGCCAGCGGCGCGAGCGTGACCTTCCTGACCGGCCTGGCCCTGCTCAACAGCCAGACCGGCCAATGCCAGGTGGACTACGTCCCCTTTACCGTCAACATGCGCACCCTCGACAGCGCCCGCATAGAACGCTACCTGCACACAGAGCAACCCTTCGACTGCGCCGGCAGCTTCAAGGCCGAAGGCTTGGGAGTCAGCCTGTTCCAGAGCACTGCCGGCAGCGACGCCACCAGCCTCATAGGCCTGCCCCTGATCCGCCTGGTGGACATGCTACTGGTCGAAGGCGTGGAAGTACCCTGAGCAGGCACTAAAAAGCCGGCACTGCGGCCGGCTTTTTTACTTACCCCGGAGTCAACGCAGGGTTGGCCCCTGAAAGCCCATCCACATGGCGATCTGTTCAGCAACGCTGGCACCAAGTTTCTTCGAGAAACGATCAAAAGGCGATTCCTGAACAGTAAAATCCACCACCTCCTTCTCACCGACCACATCCCGCGCGACCGAACTGGTGTTGCCCAGACCGTCGATCAAACCCAACTGCAATGCCTGCTCGCCAGACCAGACCAACCCTGAGAACAGCTCAGGATGCTCCTTATCCTTGAGACGCTCGCCACGCCCCTGCTTGACGCTGGCGATGAACTGACGATGAGTTGTGTCCAGCACGCTTTGCCAGAACTGGGTCTCTTCTGGCTTTTGCGGCTGGAACGGATCAAGGAACGACTTGTGCTCACCCGAGGTGTAGGTACGGCGCTCGACCCCCAGCTTCTCCATGGTGCCGACAAAACCGTAACCGGCAGCCGTCACCCCAATGGAGCCCACCAGACTCGCCTTGTCGGCATAGATCTGATCAGCAGCACTGGCAATGTAATAAGCACCGGAAGCACCAAGATCGGAAATCACCGCATAAACCTTGGTGTCCTTGTGCAGAGCCCGCAAACGGCGAATCTCGTCATAAACATAGCCAGACTGCACCGGACTGCCGCCAGGACTGTTGATACGCAAAACAATGCCCTTGACCTTGGGATCATCAAAGGCCGTGCGCAAGCTACCGACAATATTGTCCGCACTTGCAGACTCCTTGTCGGCAATCACCCCCGTGACATCGATCACAGCGGTGTAGCTGCCGCCACGAGTGGCGTTCTTTTCCATGGTCATCAACGGAGTAAACAGCGCCAGCGCAACAAACAGGTACACAAAGGTCAGCAACTTGAAGAAAATCCCCCAACGCCGCGAACGACGCTGCTCCTGAACGCCGGCCAAGAGGGTCTTTTCCAACAACTTCCAACTCTTATCGTCACCACCTTCAGCGCCGGCCTTGCTTGGCGCCTTCCATTCATCAGTCATGCTTGCTACCCCAGCGAAAACTTAATCGGCACCCTGGCTGAGCCAGGCGTGCAACTCAGGAAAACGGTCGATGGACAGGCGCGGTTCAAATGCCTGCAAAGCCTCAATGGACTGAGCACCGTAGCTCACAGCCACCGAATCCATGCCCGCATTACGCGCCATCAACAGATCAAAGGACGAATCCCCAACCATCAACGCTTGCCGAGGCCCGACACCGCAATGAGCAAGAATTTCCTCCAGCATCAAGGGATGGGGCTTGCTGGCAGTCTCATCGGCAGCCCGGGTGATATCGAAATACTCTTCCCAACCATGAGCTCTCAACACCCGGTCCAAGCCCCGACGCGCCTTGCCCGTAGCGACCGCCAACCGATACCCCTCAGCCCGAAAGGCCTCGAGAGACGACACCACTCCGGCAAACAACGGTGAAGGCTCAGCCTCAAGCGCTATGTAGTGATCCGCATAATGCTGACGAAAGGCTACCAACTGGCCGTCGTCGATATCCGGATACAAGGTACGAATCGCCTCCGGCAAACCAAGCCCGATGATGCCCTTGACGGCAAAGTCATCACGCCGAGGAAAACCGGATCGATCGGCAGACACGTGCATCGACTCAACAATCCGACCAATGGAATCAGCCAGAGTGCCGTCCCAATCGAAGATCAGCAGCTGGTAATCAGGGTGCACTCAAGCGCTCCACGGTTTTGGCCCACATTTCGTCCACCGGGGCCTGCAACTTCAGCTCACCACCGTCCGGCAGCGGCACCGTCAACATATAGGCATGGAGAAACAGGCGTTTGCCGCCCAACTCGCGAATCTCACGCGTGAAATCATCGTCGCCGTACTTGCTGTCGCCGGCGATGCAGTGCCCGGCGTGCAGGGTGTGCACGCGAATCTGATGCGTACGCCCGGTGACCGGCTTGGCCTCAACCATGGTGGCGAACTCACCGAAGCGGCGCAGCACCTTGAACACCGTCAAGGCCTCCTTGCCCTCTTCGTTCACTTCCACCATGCGCTCGCCTGAGCGCAGATTGCTCTTGAGCAACGGCGCTCGTACCTGTTTCAGAGCGGTAGCCCAGTGCCCACGAACCAGCGCCATATAGCGCTTATCCACACCATCCCCCCGCAAGGCGGCATGCAGGTGGCGCAACATGCTGCGCTTTTTCGCGATCATCAACAGGCCAGAGGTATCACGGTCGAGGCGATGCACCAGCTCCAACTCCTTGGCGTCCGGACGCAACTGACGAAAGGCTTCGATCACCCCGAAGTTCAGGCCACTACCGCCATGCACAGCAATGCCTGCGGGCTTGTTGATCACAATCAGGGCCTTGTCTTCGAAAACGATTGAGGCCTCAAGACGCTGCAGCAGACCTTGCGCCAGCGGCACCGGCTCGTCGCGCTCAGGCACGCGCACCGGCGGCACGCGCACCACATCGCCCGCCTGCAGCTTGTATTCGGGCTTGATCCGCCCCTTGTTCACTCGCACTTCGCCTTTGCGCAAAATGCGATAAATCAAGGTCTTGGGCACGCCTTTGAGCCGAGCAAGAAGGAAGTTATCAATTCGTTGGCCGGCATATTCCGGCGAGACCTCAAGCAATTGAACGCCTGGAGTCGAGGGGGCAGTAGTCGTCATGGCGCGAATGATAACAATTTTTTATGGATTTGAAGCACTTAATGATTGCTGCTATAGTCGCGAACGCCGCCAAAAGCGGCTGGACAGCGGAACAGCGGCAACTAGCCGGCCCTGACCAACGCAATTCATAAGGACGCAAGGCCGTCCTACGCAGCTCTCGCTACATACCGGAAGAGTTTGACGTTGTAACAAGCGCAGGTGACATGAGGCCTGAAACCCGTAGAAAGCAGAGTTATCACTCGCCTTTATACGCAGCGATTAACGGCCAGTTCACAAAGTGCAGTCGGCGACAGACGACCCCGAGCGAAGGTTACGGAAACAACGCCTTTAGCCATGATGCGTGACCTCCCCTTTCGGAGTTCACGGTAAATGCCAACCCGCTGCGGATTCTGCGCGCGGCAGCACCCGAATTATCAGGGATACGTGTAGGGTGGAGATGCACAACCGTCGGACTGTGTAGCATTAGGCTTTATTCAAGACGCTTCATCTCGTCCACAGTCGCCGGTTGATTCCTCCTCCTGACAGACTTTTGCTTAAGCGGTGCCTTAGTCACCACAGCAAGCAGGACGCGTGAGTCGCGACTTCGTTCTTAGTTATTCGGACGAACCTCGCTAGACACTCGAGTGGTCAACCACTCCTGACGCACCTGACACCGACCGTGAGAAGTCGTGTGTGCCGAACGCCGTTTCCGGCAGCCCGGAAACCGACGGTACTACATGAAAAGAATGCTGATTAACGCAACTCAACCCGAAGAGTTGCGTGTTGCCCTGGTAGACGGCCAGCGCCTCTACGACCTGGACATCGAGTCCGGTGCACGCGAGCAGAAAAAGGCCAACATCTATAAAGGCCGCATCACTCGTATCGAACCAAGCCTTGAGGCTGCCTTTGTCGATTTCGGCTCTGAGCGCCACGGCTTCCTGCCCCTCAAAGAAATCTCCCGCGAATACTTCAAGAAAGCCCCTGAAGGCCGCGTCAACATCAAAGACGTCCTGAGCGAAGGCCAGGAAGTCATTGTCCAGGTCGAAAAAGAAGAGCGTGGCAACAAGGGCGCTGCCCTGACCACCTTCATCAGCCTGGCCGGTCGCTACTTGGTGCTGATGCCGAACAACCCGCGTGCCGGTGGCATCTCCCGTCGCATCGAAGGTGAGGAGCGCAACGAACTGCGTGAAGCGCTGAACGGCCTGGTAGCTCCTGCCGACATGGGTCTGATCGTGCGCACTGCCGGCCTGGGCCGCAGCAGCGAAGAAATGCAGTGGGACCTCGACTACCTGCTGCAACTCTGGACCGCCATCAAAGAAGCGTCGCTGGATCGCTCCGCGCCATTCCTGATCTACCAGGAAAGCAACGTGATCATCCGCGCGATCCGCGACTACCTGCGCCAGGACATCGGCGAAGTGCTGATCGACAGCGTTGAAGCCCAGGACGAAGCCCTGACCTTCATCCGCCAGGTGATGCCGCAGTACGCCAGCAAGATCAAGCTGTACGAAGACAGCGTTCCGCTGTTCAACCGTTTCCAGATCGAAAGCCAGATCGAGACCGCCTTCCAGCGCGTCGTTGAGCTGCCTTCCGGCGGCTCCATCGTCATTGACCCAACCGAAGCCCTGGTGTCCATCGACATCAACTCGGCCCGCGCCACCAAAGGCAGCGACATCGAAGAAACCGCCCTGCAGACCAACCTGGAAGCAGCGGAAGAAATCGCTCGCCAGTTGCGCCTGCGTGACATCGGCGGCCTGATCGTCATCGACTTCATCGACATGACCCCGGCCAAGAACCAGCGCGCCGTGGAAGAGAAAGTCCGCGAATGCCTGGAAGCCGACCGCGCCCGCGTGCAGATCGGTCGCATCTCGCGCTTCGGCCTGCTGGAAATGTCCCGTCAGCGCCTGCGCCCATCCCTGGGTGAAAGCAGTGGCATCGTCTGCCCGCGTTGCAACGGCACCGGCATCATCCGTGACGTCGAGTCGTTGTCCCTGGCGATCCTGCGCCTGATCGAAGAAGAAGCCCTGAAAGACCGTACCGCCGAAGTTCGCGCCCAAGTGCCGATTCCGGTCGCAGCCTTCCTGCTCAACGAAAAACGCAACTCGATCACCAAGATCGAACTGCGTACCCGTGCCCGCATCGTCATTCTGCCGAACGATCACCTCGAAACACCGCACTTCGAAGTACAGCGTCTGCGCGATGACAGCCCGGAAGCCAACACCAACCAGTCCAGCTACGAAATCGCTGCTGCTGCTGCCGAAGCCGAAGAAGTTCAGCCAACCGCCGCCACCCGCACCCTGGTTCGCCAGGAAGCCGCGGTGAAGACCGCTCCGGCCCGCGCCAACGCACCAGTGCCAACCGAAGCCCCTGCCCCGGTTGCCGCTCCAGCCCCGGTTGTTGCCGAGCCAAGCCTGTTCAAAGGCCTGGTGAAGTCCCTGGTCAGCCTGTTCGCCACCAAGGAAGAGCCAGCGGCTCCGGTTGTGGTCGAGAAGCCAGTGACCGAACGTCCTGCACGCAGCAACGAAGAGCAACGTCGCAATGGCCGCCAACAGAGCCGCAACCGCAACGGTCGCCGCGATGAAGAACGCAAGCCGCGCGAAGAACGTGCTCCACGTGAAGAACGCGCACCGCGGGAAGAGCGTCAGCCGCGAGAAGTTCGTGAAGCCCGTGAAGAAGTACAAGGCGTAGCCCGCGAAGAACGCGCTCCACGCGCCCCTCGTGAAGAACGTCAACCACGCGCCCCTCGCGAGGACCGCAAGCCACGTGGCGAACGTGAAGAACGTGTTCGCGAACTGCGTGAGCCTCTGGATGCCGCTCCGGCTGCAGCCGCCGCTACCGCCGCTGTAGTGACTGAGGAGCGTCCAGCTCGCCAGCCACGTGAAGAGCGCCAGCCACGTCAACCGCGTGAAGAGCGTCAACCACGTGCCGAGCAGGCTCAGGCCGCTGCCGCCAGCGAAGAAGAAGTGCTGCCGAACGAAGAGCAACTGCAGGAAGAAGGCCAGGACAACGCCGAAGGCGAACGTCCACGTCGTCGCTCCCGCGGCCAGCGTCGTCGCAGCAACCGTCGTGAACGTCAGCGCGATGCCAACGGCAATGTGATCGAAGGCTCGGAAGAGAATGGCGAAGAGCCAAGCAGCGCCGATCTGGCTGCCGGCCTCGCGGTTACCGCCGCTGTTGCCAGCACCGCCATCAGCGCCAACGCTGAAGCCGAAGCTCATCAGCAGGCTGAACGCGCTACGGCCGCGGTTGAAGAAAAGACTCCAGAAGCACCTTCGGTTGAGGCGACCACTGCAGTGGAAGCTCCAGCAGCTCCAGCGGTTGAAGTTGCTCCTGTAGCCGAAGTGGCCCCGGTTGTTGCAGAACCAGCCCAGGTTGAAGTCGCTGCAGAACCTGCCGTGGTTGTGGAAGCACAGCCAGTGGTTGCCGAGCAACCTGTTGCAGAACCTGTAGCCCAAGCGCCAGCGGCTGAAGAGAAAGCCATCGAGCCGGTTCAGGAAGCTCCAGCGCCTGCAACCGAGCCTGTAGCTGTCGAGCAGCCAGTGGTTGCCCAGCAGCCAGCCCAGACTGAAGAGCCTGCTCCGGTTGCCGCCCCCGTGGTTGCCGAAACACCTGCTCCAGTGATCGAGGCTGCTCCTGCCAGCGCCCTGACCAGCAACGGTCGTGCACCAAACGATCCGCGTGAAGTGCGTCGTCGCAAGCGTGAAGCCGAGCGCCTGCAGAAGGAAGCCGAACTGGCCGCCGCTGCTGCCCCGGTTGAAGCCGTGGTCGCTGCCGAGCCTGCTCCGGTAGAAGCGCCAGTGGTCGTCGAGGCCGCTCCAGCGCCTGTCGAAGCAACCGAAGCAGCACCTGCACCAGTCGCCGAACCTGCGATCGAGCACGCTGCCCCAGCCGTGGAAGAGGCTCAGCACAACGTCGAACACGCCGTTGAGCACGTAGCCCACGTCGAGGAAAAACAGCACGAGCCTAAACCTCTCGTCTGATTCCATCGGCAATGAAAAAGCCCCGCCCGGTTAACCGAGCGGGGCTTTTTCATGCCTGCCATTCAGCGATCCCGATAGACCAGCGCCTCGGGTCGATCCACATCCCATACCACTCCCGGGTCGTTCACTGACACTTCGACCACCTTGCCCGGGGCGAACAGGCACCTGGCGCCACGATCGCCGGACAAGCCTTGCAATGCGGCGCCATAAGCCCGACCAAACCCCACCGGATGCCCCAGATCGTCACCCCGCCGAGGCACGCTGATGCCCTCCTCGGTCAACCCCTCGATCACCCGCGTTACGCTGGAAGGCAAGATAAAGGGCATATCTCCCAGCAAAATCAGCCAACCACCGGCATCGGCACTGGCAGCCACCGCCGCCGCCAGACTCTGGCCCATGCCAAGGGAGTCCAGCAACAGCACCTGGCAGCCATAAGCCCGCGCCAGCGCCGCCACCTGCGGCCGTCCCGGCGTCGTGACCAACACCCGCCGAGGCATTTCCACCGGCAGGTTGACCAACACCTGCTCCAGCACCGGCCGCAATACGCCATCGCGACCTCTACAAGGTGCCAGCAACTTATCCTGATCGCGCCCTGCCGCCTGTCGATAACGACTGCCCTGCCCCGCCGCCAGGATGATGGCGCAAGGCAGAGGAGTCATGTGGTCGCCTCGGTTGCGCGGGCCAACGGCTTCTTCTGCAGGGGCTCGACACCATTCTTGATCGCCACGATCTCCGCCATCAGCGACAAGGCAATCTCTGACGGCGTATGACTGCCAATGTGCAGCCCCACCGGGCCATGCAAACGCTCGATGGCCCGCGCCGACAGCCCCAAGAGCGCCAGATTGTCCCGCCGTTTCTGGCTGTTGACCCGGGAACCCAGCGCTCCGACATAAAACGCCGGGGAGTCGAGCGCCGTCAGCAGGGCCATATCATCCAGACGCGGATCGTGGGTCAGGGCCACCACCGCCGTGCGCTCATCAGGCTCGATACTCAGCACCGCATCGTCAGGCATGCCCGCGACAAAGCGTCCATCCTGATCCTCCCAGCCCTGCACGAACTCCTGGCGCGGATCACAGACCAGCACCTCGAAGTCCAGCAGACGAGCCATTTGTGCCACATAGCGGGAAAGCTGCCCGGCACCGATCAACAACAGACGCCAGCGCGGCCCATAGATCGCCCGCAAAGTGAGCCCGTCGAACGCCAGTTCATCCGCCTTGCTCGCGGCCTTGAGCAGCACCTGCCCACTGCTCAGGTTCAACTCCCGAGCCACGATCTGGTGCGCTTCGCAGCGCGCCAGCAACTCGGCGACCCAGGACGGGTCGCCGACCCGCTCCTCGGTCAGGCGCAAGGTACCGCCACAAGGCAGGCCAAAGCGCGCCGCCTCCTCCAGGGTTACGCCATAGGTCAGCAACTGCACCGGCGGCCCGGACAGGGACAAGCGTCCATCCGCCAGGCGCGTGATCAAGTCATCCTCGATACAACCGCCGGACACCGAGCCAATCACCACCCCATCGTCGCGCAAGGCCAACATGGCCCCCGGTAGCCGGGGCGCACTGCCCCAGGTCTGGACCACGCTATAGAGCACCACCGTGCGCCCGGCGCGGCGCCACTCCAGAACACTGCGCAGAACGTTCAGGTCGACGCTGTCCATCAGTCACCCGCCTGCTGCCAACCCTGCAGCTGGTAGCGCACGGGCAAATTGCGGATGCGCTTGCCGGTAGCGGCGAAGATGGCATTGCACAGGGCCGGCGCAATGGGCGGTACACCCGGCTCACCAACGCCCCCCAGCGGCACCTCACCCGGCGGAGTCAGCAAATGCACCTGCACCTCTTTCGGCGCCAGGGACATGCGTGCTACCTCATACATATGGAAGTTGTCCTGCTGCACCTTGCCGTCCTTGAAGCTGATCTCCCCCAACACCGCATTGCCCAGGCCCATGACACATGCCCCTTCGAACTGTGAACGAATGCGCTCAGGGTTGATCTGCGGACCGCAATCCACGGCGATGTCGGCCTTGTGCACGATCAGCGTGCCATCCTCCTTCACCTCCACTTCGATCACCGCTGCCACATAGGTCACGAAGCTGTAGTGCACTGCCAACCCCAGACCGCGCCCCTTGGGCAACGAACGCCCCCAACCGGCGGCCTTGGCCGCCGCTTCCAACACGCCACGCAGGCGCCCGGTATCGATGGGATAACGCTCGGGGGACTCGCCGTAATTCCACTCTTCGCTCAAGGTTCGCGGATCGATCTGACGATCCGGCCCCAAGAGTTTCAGCTGGTACTTCAGCGGGTCCTGGCCGGCCTTATGGGCCAGTTCGTCGATAAAACTCTGAATGGCAAAGCCGTGGGGAATATTCGACACCGAACGGTACCAGCCGACCCGGGTATGGGCTGCGGCCTCGGGGTTCTCCAGACGTACATTGGGGATTGCATAGGCCATGTTGGTGAAACCCATGCCCAGCTCGAAGGCGCCTTCATGGTTCATCCCCGGGGCGAACAACGCGGTAATGCTCGGTGCCACGGTGCGATGCAGCCAGGCGGCGGGCATGCCGTCCTCGTTCAGCCCGGCCTTGAGGTACTCCGCCGACACCGTATGGAAGTAGGAGTGGTGAATATCGTCTTCCCGGGTCCATTGCACCCGCACCGCCTTGCCGGGAAACGCCTTGGCCAGAATGGCCGCTTCAAGAATGAAGTCCGGCTTGGATTTGCGTCCGAAGCCGCCGCCCAGCAGGGTGACGTTGACCGTGACTTGGTCAAAGCCGATTCCCAATCGCTCGGCAATCCGCTCGCGGGTGACCTGTGGTGCCTGACTCGGCGCCCAGGCTTCGCACCGGCCATCCATGAAGCGCGCCACGGCCACCATCGGCTCCATGGGTGCCTGGGCCAAGTGCGGCAGGTAATAGGTGGCTTCCAGGCTGCTCTGCGCACCACTCAGGGCTTCATCGAGGTTGCCGGTGCTGCGCACCACCTTGCCCGGCTTTTGCGCCGCCGCCTCCAACTCCTTGCGATATTCGATGGAGTTGTACCCGGCATTGACTCCGTCGTCCCACTCGATCTTCAAGGCATCGCGGCCCTTGATCGCCGCCCAGGTGTTGCTCGCCACCACCGCCACACCGCCCAGGGGCTGGAACTCGGAGGGCAACGGACGGCCATCGATAGGCATGACCTTGATCACCCCAGGCACCTTCAGGGCAGCACTGTCATCCACGGACTTGACCTTGCCGCCATAGACCGGGGGCCGCGCCACCGCCGCGAACAGCATGCCTTCGAAGTGCACGTCGGCGCCGTACACCGCGCGGCCATTGACGATGTCCTGGCCGTCGATGGCGCGGGTCGCCTCTTTACCGATATAGCGAAACTCCGACGCCTGCTTCAGCCGCAGGCTGTCCCGGGCCGGCACAGCCAAGGCCCCCGCCGCTGCGGCTAGAGCGCCATAGCCCAGCTCGCGCCCGCTGGGTTGGTGAACCACTTTGTGCAACTGCGCCCGGCACTCGGTCAACGGTACTTGCCATTGCTCGGCGGCGGCCTGTTCCAGCATGGTCCGCGCGGCGGCGCCGCAACGACGCATGGGCTCGTACCAATGGCGCATGCTGCGCGAACCGTCGGTGTCCTGGTTGCCAAAGCGTGCCTCGTCCCCTGGCGCCTGCTTGACCTTGACCTGAGCCCAATCGGCATCCAGCTCGTCAGCCACCACCATGCTCAGGCTGGTACGCACACCCTGGCCCATCTCCGAACGGTTGCAGATCACCGTCACACTGCCATCGCTGGCGATACTCACATAGACCTTGGGATCATCGACCCAGCCATGAGGCATGCCATCGGCACCGAACTTATTGTCTTCGGCAAACGCCTCCTGCCAACCCCAGCTGGCAGCCAGCACCAGGGCCCCGGTGGCGCTCACGCCCTTGAGAAAGCTCCGGCGGCTGAGGTTGCTCAGGGCAAAATCACTGGGTAGGTGGTTCATGCCTTGGCCTCCTGCAGATGGTTGGCGGCCTGGCGAATTGCGGTCTTGATCCGGTTATAGGTACCGCAGCGACAGATATTGCCGAGCATCGCCTCCTCGATCTGCTCGTCGCTGGGATTGGGATGGGTCTTGAGCAATGCAGTGGCGGACATGATCTGTCCGCCCTGGCAGTAACCGCACTGGGCCACCGCTGTATCCAGCCAGGCCTGCTGTACCACCTGCCCGATCGGATCGTTGTGCAGGTTATCGATGGTGCTGATGTTCTTGCCCAGCACCGAGCCGGCCGGAGTAATGCAACTGCGCGCCGGATCACCGTCGATATGAACGGTGCAGGCGCCGCACAGGCCCATGCCGCAGCCGAATTTGGTACCGCTGTAACCCGCCACATCGCGGATGGCCCACAACAGCGGCATGTCCTCGGTGACGTCCAGTGGATGATCTTGACCGTTGAGCTTCAGGGTAATCATGGGCACGCCCGCATTCTATGAGGTGATGGGGTCGAGCCATCTGCCACGCAGCAGCGCGGCTGCAATACGCGCAGATCGGCTCAGGCTAATCGGGCTCTCTTGTGAAGACGGGGCTTCACCAGGCCTTTGGGGACGACAAATACTCACATTGTTAGCAAGCTAAGTTAAGTCGTCATGCATAAAAAAGCCTTGCAGGGTGTCAACCGTGCAAGGCTTTGGACTCAAGCGCTGAGCTTAGTTCAAGAGCGGCCTCAATACAGATTCGGCTCCATCTCCAGCTCGACACCGAAGCGCTCGGCAATATCGCGCTGGATGCGCCGGGCCAACTCCAACAGCTGCAAGCCTGTGGCCGTACCGTAGTTCACCAGCACCAGGGATTGCAGGCGATGAACGCCGGCATCGGCATCGCGAAAGCCTTTCCAGCCCGCCTGCTCGATCAGCCAGCCGGCCGCCAGCTTCACTTGCCCATCGGCCTGGGGATAACCCACCAGCCCCGGATGCGACTGCTTGATCTGCGCCGCCAACATCGCCGATACCACCGGGTTCTTGAAGAAGCTGCCGGCATTGCCAAGCACCGCCGGGTCGGGAAGTTTCTCGCTGCGGATACTGCAAATCGCCCGGCTGACATCCCTGGCGGTCGGCTGTTCGATGCCCTGTTCACTCAGGCGCTGACGCACCGGACCGTATTCCAGATGCAGGTGATCGACACGATTGAGGGCAAAACGCACCCGCAGAATCAGCCAGCGACCGGCCTGATGCTTGAACAGGCTGTCGCGGTAGGCGAACTGGCACTGGGCCAGATCGAAGTCCCGCAGCTCGCCGGTCTGCCGGTCCAGGGCGGTGAGACCGACGAACACGTCCTTGATCTCGACACCATAGGCACCGATGTTCTGCATTGGCGCGGCGCCGACGGTGCCGGGGATCAGGCTGAGGTTCTCCAGCCCGGACAAGCCCTGCTCCAAAGTCCACTGCACAAAGGGATGCCAGGTTTCGCCGGCCTCGGCTTCCACCACCACCCGCTGCCCATCATCGCTGAGCAAGCGAATGCCACGGGTGGCCATGCGCAGCACCAGTGCCCGGATATCCGCAGTCAGCAGCAGGTTGCTGCCACCGCCAATCACCAGCAGTGGCAACTGCTGATCGGCGCAATAGGCCAGGGCCTCGCGCACGTCGTCATCACTGTGGGCCTGGGCGAACCATTGCGCCCTGACCTCGACCCCGAAACTGTTGAACGGCTTGAGGGACACATCGGATTGAATGTCCAGGCTCATAACCGCCCCTTCAATTCGATCACCAACCGGTCACAGGCATCCTCGATCAGGTCCAGTACCTGCTCGAAGCCCTGCTCACCGTCGTAATACGGGTCCGGCACTTCATCCAGCGGCGCCTCGTAGCGGCGCAGGAATAGGTCCAGCTCGGCTTTGCCCCGGGCCGGCTGCAAGGCCTTGAGGTTGCGCAGGTTGCTCTGGTCCATGGCGAAAATCAGGTCATACACGGCGAAATCGGCGCTGCCGACCTGCTGCGCCCGTTGCGCAGAAAGGTCGTAGCCGCGCCGCAAGGCCGCCTGCTGGCTGCGCTTGTCCGGCGCCTTGCCGACGTGCCAATCGCTGGTACCGGCGGACGCGACCTGAACCTGATGACCCAGGCCGGCTTCATCCAATTTGCGGCGCAGCACGCCTTCGGCGGTGGGCGAGCGGCAGATATTGCCCAGGCAGACAAACAGAACCCGCATCAAGCCTCCAGCAGGCGCCGAACGCGCTCAAGGTCTTCGGCGGTATCGACGCCGGTGGGAGGCGCTTCCAGAGCATCGGCGACGTGGATGCGCACGCCGTGCCACAGGGCACGCAACTGCTCCAGGGACTCGGTGTTTTCCAGCCAGCACGGACCCCAGCTGACGAAGTCATGGAGAAAACCCGCACGGTAGGCGTAGATACCGATGTGCCGGCGATAAGGCACGCCTTCCGGCAGCTGATCACGACACTTGGCAAAGGCATCCCGGGCCCACGGCAAGGTGGCGCGACTGAAGGTCAGGGCCAGGCCGTTGAGGTCAGTGACCACCTTGACCACGTTCGGATTGAACAGGGTCTCTGCGTCCTCGATCGGCTCGGCCAGGGTGGCCATGCGCGCTTCGGTATGGGCCGCCAGGTTGGCCGCCACCTGATCGATCACCGAAGGTGGAATCAGCGGCTCATCGCCCTGGACGTTGACCACAATGGCATCTGCCGCCAAGCCGAGCTTGCCCGCGACTTCCGCCAAACGATCGGTACCCGAGTTGTGGTCTTCCCGAGTCAGCAGCGCTTGCGCGCCAAAGCCCTGGCAGACCTCGACGATACGCTGATCATCGGTGGCCACCACCACCCGCTCGGCGCTGCTCTTGCAGGCCTGCTCCCAGACCCACTGGATCATCGGCTTACCGGCGATCAGTTGCAGGGGTTTGCCTGGCAGGCGGGTGGAGGCGAAACGCGCCGGGATGACCACGGTGAAGGCGCTGCTCATTTGTCCAGACGCTCTTCGGTGGTCAGGGTACGGGCCTCGCTTTCCAGCATCACCGGAATGCCATCGCGAATCGGATAGGCCAGGCCGGCGCCCTTGCTGATCAGCTCGGTCTTGTCGGCGCTGAGTTTAAGAGGGCCTTTGCAGATCGGGCAGGCCAGGATGTCGAGCAGTTTGGTGTCCATGAGGATTCCCTGGATAAAAGCTATTAAGGCAACAGACGATCAGGCAGCAGACGCATCAGTTGGGTATCGAACCAGGCGATGAAGGCCGCGGACGGCACGGCGTCCACCGCCAGGTACCACCAGTCGGCAGCCGCAAAGTCACGGCACTTGACCGCATCTTTTTCGGTCATGACCAGCGGCAATGACGGGGTGAAGGCCAAGGCCTGCGCACTGTATTGGGCGTGATCGGCAAATGCATGGGGGACAGGCCGCCAGTGTAGCGTTTCAAGGGTGTTGAAGAAACGCTGGGGGTTGCCGATACCGGCCACCGCGTGCACCGCCTGCCCTGGCGCGAAGTGCTCCACCGGGCGGCGCTCGCCGCTCTGCAGATTGACCAGCGCCGAAGGCTTGAGGTGGAAGGCAAAACCGTCGGCGCGATCATCAAAGGCGCCGTTGTAGAGCAGTGCATCGACACTCTCCAGGCGCTCCACCGGCTCGCGCAGGGGGCCGGCCGGCAAACAGCGGCGATTACCCAGGCCGCGGGCCGCGTCGATCAGCACCAGCTCCAGATCACGGGCCAGGCGGTAATGCTGCAGGCCATCGTCGGAAAGAATCAGGTCCAGCGGTTCAGCAGCCAGCAAGGCCTGCACCGCGCGGCTGCGATCCGGGTCGATCATCAGGGGCACGCCACAGCGCTGCACGATCAACAGCGGTTCGTCGCCGGCCACCCCGGCACTGTCAGCGGCAGTCACCCGCCAGGGCAATTGCGGCGGCTTGGCGCCATAGCCGCGACTGACCACCCCGACCCGCAGGCCCAGGCGCTGGCAGTGCTCCACCAACCACAGGATCAACGGCGTCTTGCCGGTGCCACCGACGGTGATGTTGCCCACCACGATCAAGGGCACCGGCGGTTGATAGATAGCCCCCTCACCTGCCAGGAAACGCTGGCGCTTGCCCACCACCACGCGGCGGTACAGCCATTCCAGGGGCTGCAGCAGTTTCAGCGCGGGATGGCCGTTGTACCAGGCGGCGAGCAGACGATCAGAAAGTGCCATCAGGGTGCCGGCGCCGCCTCGACGGTGGTCATGCGCAAATGGCTGAAACCGAGCTTGCCGGCCGCGTCCATGGCAGTGATCACCGCTTGATGTTGTGTCTTGCCGTCGGCACTGATGGACAGCGGCAGGTTGGTGTCTCCCGCCGACTCCTTCTGCAAGGCGTCCATCAGGGTCGCCAGGTCATTCTTGGGCAGCAACTGATTGTTGACCGAGAACACGCCATCGGCGCTGATGGCGATATCCAGCTGCTTGACCTGCTGGTCTTCGGCGGGCGAGCCGCTGACCGCTTCCGGCAGATCGACCCGCAGTTGGGTCTCCCGGGTAAAGGTGGTGGTGACGACGAAAAACAGCAGCAGGATGAACACCACATCGATCAACGACGCGAGGTTGATGTCCACGGTTTCCCGGGGTTTGCGACGGAATTTCACGCTTTGCCCTCAGCCAGGTCGACATCGCGGTCGCCCTGGATCACTTCCACCAGCTTGATCGCTTCCTGCTCCATGCCCACCACCAGTTCATCGACCCGGCGCTGCAGGAAACGGTGGAAGAACACCGAAGGAATACCCACCATCAAGCCTGCAGCCGTGGTGATCAGTGCCTTGGAAATACCACCGGCAAGGACTGCGGCGTTGGTGGTCATCCCCGACCCCATGAACGAACTGAAGATATCGATCATGCCCAGCACCGTGCCCAGCAGGCCCAGCAGGGGCGCCATCGCGGCGATGGTGCCGAGGGCGTTGAGGTAGCGTTCCAGTTCGTGAATGACCCGGGCCGCGGCCTCCTCGATGCATTCCTTCATGATCTCGCGACCATGCTTGGAATTGGCCAGGCCCGCCGCCAGAATCTCTCCCAGGGGCGAATCGGCACGCAGCTCCTTGAGTTTTTCCTTATTGAGTTGCTTGTCCTTGATCCAGCGCCAGACCTGACCCAACAAATGGGGCGGGGTGACTCGGCTGGCCCGCAGGGTCCACAAACGCTCGGCGATGATGCCCACAGCCGCGATGGAACTCAGAATGATCGGCAACATCATCCAGCCGCCGGATTTGACCAATTCCCACACAGTGACAGTCCCCTCGAAAAAGTGCGCCACTCTAACATAGGGGCTGGACGCACCGAAGACCGTGATGTCGCATGCTCAGGGGCTTTAATAACCCACGGTTATTTAAGGCATTGCTGGCAAGTCGCGCCAGAAACGCCGCTGTTGCCGCAGGCTTTCAGGCTGCCCGAAAGCCCCCAGTCGTAGCTTCAGTGCGCCTTGCTCGGCACTGTCATGGATCGCCACGCCCAGTTGCCGGTAGCGCGCCACCACCTGGGGGTGAGGATGGCCAAAGGCATTGCCCCGCCCCCGGGAAATCAGCACCGCCTTCGGTGCCAGCCGCCGGAGCAAGGCCATGGACGATGAGGTACGGCTGCCATGATGGGGCGCCTGCAACCAATGAGTGCGAACCGCCAGCGGACTGTCGAGCAAGGCCCGCTCAGCATGGACGTCGATATCGCCGGTGAGCAGCAGGCGTTCGCCGCCGGCCTCGACCAGCAGCACACAGGAAGCCTGGTTGCCGTCTGCAGCCGCCGCCCACTGCCAAAGAGTGAAGCGTGCACCATTCCAGCCCCAGCTCAGTCCGCTATCACAGGGGGCTGATTGCAGGGCGGCGGGCAAGGCCCCGGGCTCACCACTGCGCACCTGGCTCACCGGTAGCCCGCGCTGGACTGCCAGGGCGCCACCGGCATGATCGTTATCGGCATGGCTGAGCAGCATCAAGTCCAGCCGTTGAATGCCAAGCTTACGCAGCGTCGGCAGCACCACTCGCTCCCCCAGGTCGAAATCCGCGACTCGCGCACCGGCGTCATACAACATCGCGTGATCACGGGTACGCAGGATAAACGACAACCCCTGCCCCACATCCAACTGCCAGACCTCCACCTCTCCCTCGGGCACGGGGTCCTGGGGAGGCCAGACCGCCAGCAGCAACAGCGGCCAACCCAGCACCCGCATTGGCACGCCCTTGGGCAACAGCAACAACAGCGCCCCCAAGCTGCTGATGCCCCAAAACCAAAGGGGTATCAACGGCGCCACCCAGGCTGGCCATAATCCGGCCATCGCCCCCAATAACCGGAACAACCCATCCAGCAAGCCCCCCGCCAGCCATAACAGGCCTTCGCCCACATAAGGCACAGGCAGCAACAGACAGCCCAGCAACGCCGGGGGCAGGACCAGCAGACTGATCCAGGGCACGGCCAGCAGATTGGCCAACGGACCACTGAGACTGATGGGTAAGCCAAGGGCCAGCAATGGCGGCAACAGGCCGATACCCATCAGCCACTGGGCACGGGTCCAGCTCTGCCACCAGCGCCAGGTGCCCAGGCGCCCGGCAAAGGTGAAGATGAGTACCGCCACCGCCACAAAGGACAGCCAGAACCCAGGCTGCAAGCTGGCCAGGGGCTCGAACAACAGCACTGCATTCAACGCCAGCAACAAGGGCCACCAAGCCCGCAGATGACGAAAGCGCAAGCGCCAGAGCAGCACCAGCGCCACCATCACGCAGGCCCTCTGCACCGGCACATCGAACCCTGCCAGCAGGCCGTAGCCCAGTGCCCCGCCAAAGGCCAGGGCACAAGCCCAGGGCAGCCAGGGCCAGCGCGCGGGCCAGAGTCCGTAACGGGCCAGCCCTGCCACTGCAAGGTAGATCACTCCAGCCAACAGGCTGATGTGCTGCCCGGATATCACCATCAGGTGCACCGTGCCGGTGTCCTGCAACAGTTGCCAATCTTCCCGCGTCAGCCCCGAACCGTCGCCCATCACCAACGCCGCCAGGCCTGCGGCGCGGCCGTGGGCCTCGACCTCAAGTACACGCTGGCGCAGACCGTCACGCCAGGCCTGACGAGCCGGCGCCAGCAGTTGTCCGTCCTTGACCGTGCCGGTGGCCCCAATACGCCGGGCCAACAACCAGGCTTCGTAATCGAAACCGTGAAGATTGAGCAGACCCGCAGGCCGCCGCAGCTTGACCGCCAAGCGCCAGCGCTCGCCGCTATTGACGGGCGGCCCACCGTGCCAGGCCAGGCGAATTCGCCGTGGCAGGCGTTCTCGTCGAGACTGGGCATCCTTGAGCTCAAAGCGCACCACGCCCGCTCCCGGTTCCGGCAAGCCGAGCACCCGCCCTTCCAGCCAACGGGTTTGCCCATCCAGAGACTGAGGCAGGCGATCATCTAGCGCCCATTGCCCGGATGCACAGGCCCAGGCCAGACCGAACAAAAAAAATGCCACCGGATGTGTACGAAAAGGCAGCAACATCAGCCCCCCTATCGCCATCAGCAGCAACAACCAGCCGGGCGGCAGCACCGGCATGAAACCCAGCGCCAGCAGCCCTGCGGCCAACGCCAGCATCGCCATAGCCATCAGTCAGCCCATCCTTGGCAGTCCCTACTCTTGGCTTAGCCGAGGATCGCAGGTGCGGCTTTATCATTTGTCACAATGTCTGAATTTTCGCCGACTAGAATCCGGTCATAATCGTCGCCTGACCTGACCGAGAAGCCTTATGCCCCGGCACTTATTCAAACGTTACATGCCAGATCCGGTCAGCATCCGGGAACACAAGTCCTTACGTTTTCTCGGCACACTGCTGCATGACGCCAACCTCTGGCACCTCAATCGTCACTCGGTAGCCCGAGCCATGGCTGTAGGCCTGTTCGCGGCCTTTATCCCGATCCCGATGCAGATGCTGCTGGCTGCAGTGCTGGCCATCTGGTTGCGGGGCAACATGCCCATCAGCGTCAGCCTGGTCTGGCTGACCAACCCCATCACCATGCCGCCGGTGTTCTTCTGTACCTATCAACTGGGCGCCTGGCTGATGAATGTGCCGCCGCGCACCCTGCCCGACGAACTGACCTGGGAATGGATCAGCAGCCAGCTCAGTACCCTGTGGCAACCCTTCCTTCTCGGCTCGGTGGTGGCCGGACTGGTGCTGGGGGCGCTGGCCTATTGCCTGACCATGCTCTACTGGCGCTGGTGGGTCGGCCGCCAATGGCACAGGCGCAAGCAACAGCGGCGATGACAAACGAAAACGGCCTCCCAAAGGAGGCCGTTTTCAGTACACCATCACGGCGTTTACTGACGCATGCCGCGCCCGCTGACCAGCAGTCGGGCACAACCGATATAGAGCACCACGGTGGCTACCAGCATGAAGGTGATGGCCACGCTGATCTTGATGTCCGAAACCCCGAGAATGCCGAAACGGAAGGCGTTGACCATGTGCAGCACCGGGTTGGCCAGGGACACGGTCTGCCAGAACGGCGGCAACAGATTGATCGAGTAGAACACTCCGCCCAGGTAGGTCAGGGGCGTCAGCACGAAGGTCGGAATAATCGAGATATCGTCGAAGTTGCGCGCGAACACCGCGTTGATAAAGCCCAGCAGCGAGAAGATAGTCGCCGTCAGCACCACCACCAGCACGGTCACGCCCAGGTGATGCACCTGCAGCTTGGTGAAGAACAGCGACAACAGGGTCACGATGATCCCCACCATCAAGCCCCGCAGGACCCCACCCAGGGTGTAGCCGATGAGAATGGTGTGGGGCGATACCGGCGACACCATCAATTCCTCGATGGAGCGCTGGAACTTGCTGCCGAAGAAGCTCGACACCACGTTGCCGTAGGAGTTGGTGATCACCGACATCATGATCAGCCCGGGCACGATGTACTCCATATAGGTGAAACCACCCATATCGCCGATCTGCCGACCGATCAGGTTACCGAAGATGACGAAGTACAGAACCATGGTAATGGCCGGCGGCAGCAGGGTCTGCGGCCAGATCCGGGTAAAGCGTCGGACCTCGCGATAGACAATGGTGTTGAGCGCCACCAGATTGGGTTTCAACTCCGAACTCATACCGCCACCTTCGACAAATTCTTCTCCACCAAGGACACGAACAACTCCTCAAGTCGGTTGGTTTTGTTACGCAGGCTCAAGACCTCGATGTTCTGCAGAGCCAGTTGGCCGAACAGCGCCGTGATACCCACAGCCTTGTCCACCTGGACTTCCAGGGTGTGGCTGTCCACCAGCCGAGTCGGGTAGCCCACCAGTTGCGGCGCCACATTGAGATCGTGCTTGAGGTCGAGCAGGAAGGTTTCCACATGCAACTGGCCCAGCAACTGACGCATGCTGGTGTTCTCGACGATGGTGCCGTGATCGATGATGCCGATGTTGCGGCACAGCTGCTCAGCCTCTTCCAGGTAATGGGTGGTGAGGATGATGGTGATGCCTTTCTGATTGAGCTCGGTGAGGAAGCTCCACATCGAACGGCGCAGCTCGATATCGACCCCGGCAGTGGGTTCGTCGAGGATCAGCAGGCGCGGCTCGTGGACCAGGGCCCGGGCAATCATCAAGCGGCGCTTCATGCCGCCGGACAGGGAGCGTGACGGTACATCGCGCTTGTCCCAGAGGCCGAGCTGGGTCAGGTACTGCTCGGCCCGCTCCTTGGCGATCTTCGCCGGAATGCCGTAATAGCCGGCCTGGGTGACGACGATGTCGAAGGTCTTTTCGAACTGGTTGAAGTTGAACTCCTGCGGCACCACACCGATGCAGCGCTTGAGCGCCGCCGGTTCACGATCCAGATCGTGACCGAAGACATTCACGGTGCCGCTGGTCTTGTTCACCAGGGTCGAAAGAATGCCGATGGTGGTGGATTTACCGGCCCCGTTAGGGCCAAGCAGGGCGAAAAAGTCACCTTCGGCGACATCCAGATCGATACCACTCAGGGCCTGGAAACCGTTGCCGTAGGTTTTGGTTAGCTGCCGGATGGACAGAGCGGAACTCATATCGGATTCATGCACCAAGATGGGGGAATTTTATAAGTAAGGGCGGCCTGGCTGGATTGCAACGACGCCAGGCGCTCGCCATGTTGCGGGTCGAGGCCACGCAAGTACAGTCACCCGTATCGATAGTGGGTATTAAGTCAACGCGGTCATCACCGCCTGACGATAGGCCGGACGCTGCTTCAAACGCTGGTACCAGGCCTCAAGATGGTGCATCGACGGCCGCTCGATGGGCATCTCGAACCAGGCATAGATAAAGCTGCCAAGCGGGATATCGCCCACACCGATTTCTTCTCCCGACAGATAGGGCTGCAAAGCCAGCGCCTGATCGACCCGGGTCAGCAGCTCGGCGCAAGTGGCCTTGGCGGCATTGATCTGTTGCCAGTCCTGCTGCGCTGCGGGGGTGCGCAATACGCCCCAGAACAAATGCCGGAACGGTTCAGCGAAGGTCGAGGTGGTCCAGTCCATCCACTTCTCGGCGCTGGCCCGGGCCTGCACATCGGCCGGGTACCAGTGGCTATTGGCGGCATGCCGGGCTGCCAGGTAACGCACGATGGTGTTGGACTCCCAGAGCACAAAGCCATCGTCTTCAATCAGTGGGATGCGTCCATTGGGGTTCAGTGCCCGATACTCCGGGGTGTCCACTACGCCAAAGGCACCGCCGGCATCCAGGGACTCATAAGCCAGCCCCAGCTCTTCAGCACACCACAGCGCCTTTCTGACATTCGACGAGTTCTTGCGACCCCAGATCTTCAGCATGACCATCCCTCAGTAATGAATGCCGGGGCAGTCTACGCCTGATCAGCCGCGACTCAAATCGCCGTGCATGTCCCCCAGCGCCACAGGGCTCTGCTCATTGAACAGATGGGGATAGCACTTTTCCAGGTGAGCAAAGAACAGGCTCTGCGGTACATCGGCGAAGCGCCCGTGGTCCACCAGGTATTCCATGGACTGGTCGCCCTGGCGGTTGAAGGGGTGGAAAACGCTGTCCTGCACACCGTCAAAATCCAGCGGCGCCACATCGAACAGCTCGCACAGGCTCTGATTGAACGCTGGCGTCGCCTTGACCCAGCGTCCGTGCAGATACAGCTCGGTGTAGCCGTGCATGGCGAACACATCGCTGCGCAGCAACTCAAGCAGACGGGGCGTCGACAGATGATTGCGCACATCCGCCAGACCGATACGTGCAGGAATCCCGCAATGACGGGCGCAGCCGGCCAGCAAAGTGGCCTTGGGCACGCAATAGCTTTCGCCGCTGGCCAGGGCATGGCTGCCCCGCAAGGTCTCGGGATCGCGACTGAAGGCGTAGAAGTTGTAGCGCACGGCCTCACGCACTGCGTAGTACAGGCTCACCGCCTGCTGTCGCGGATCACCACTGGCACCGCGATGAGATTCGGCGAACTCCACCACGGCAGGGTGGTCACTATCGATGAAGCGGCTGGGACGCAGGTACTCGTGCATGGGCAAAACCTCCGAGCGAAGCCTGGAGTCTATCGAGGCGTCCGCCCCAGCGATAACGACGTTTCGGCCAAAGGTCAGGGTCGGCTCGATCCAATCGGGCCGGGTTTGCAAACCCTGGCTCGACGGCAAAGTCCACTGCTGTACCCGCACCGCCCCGATCACCCGCTTTGTCGGAGGCCGACTAAGCTCTGAAGGTGATTTGGCCCCTGGTTTCATGGAGGATTGAATATGCTGTTGTTGTGGATACTGGTTCTGCTGGTTGGGGTGGCCTATCTGGCGCACCGCCGAACCGCCCCTCTGCCCGCCCTGGGCGCAGTGGCCGTTTTCCTGCTGGCCATGGGCGCCTTCAGCCGAGCACCCGGCTGGCTGTTGCTGGTTTTCTGGGTAGTGCTGGCGGCCGTTGCCGCGCCTTTGCTGCTGCCGGACCTGCGACGCAAGTACTTCAGCGCACCGCTGTTCACCTGGTTCCAGAAAGTCCTGCCACCGATGTCGCAAACCGAACGCGACGCCATCGACGCCGGTACCGTGTGGTGGGACGGCGAACTTTTCAGCGGCCGCCCGGATTGGAACACCTTGCTGGCCTATCCCAAGGCCCAGCTGACCGATGAAGAACAAGCCTTTATCGACGGCCCCACCGAAGAACTCTGCGCCATGGTCAGTGACTGGCAGATTGGCCAGCATATGGACCTGCCGCCCGCGGCCTGGACCCATATCAAGGAACATGGCTTCTTTGCCCTGATCATTCCCAAGGAGTACGGCGGCAAGGGCTTTTCCGCCTACGCCCACTCTCAGGTGGCGATGAAGCTGGCGACCCGCAGCGGCGACCTGGCCTCCACGGTCATGGTCCCCAACTCCCTGGGCCCTGCGGAACTGCTGCTGCATTACGGCACCGACGAGCAACGCAACCACTACCTGCCACGCCTGGCTCGTGGCGACGACATCCCCTGCTTCGCCCTCACCGGCCCGCTGGCGGGCTCCGACGCCGGGGCCATGCCGGATACCGGCATCATCTGCAAAGGCCAATGGCAAGGCGAGGAAACCCTCGGCCTGCGCCTGAACTGGGAAAAGCGCTACATCACCCTGGGCCCGGTAGCCACCCTGCTGGGGCTGGCTTTCAAGGCCCACGACCCGGATCACCTGCTGGGGGACGAGGAAGATCTGGGCATCAGCCTGGCGCTGATTCCCACCGACACCCCGGGGGTCGACATCGGCCGTCGTCACTTGCCTCTGGGCGCCGCCTTCATGAACGGCCCCAATTCCGGAAAGGACGTGTTCATCCCCCTGGACTTCCTCATTGGCGGTCAGGAAATGCTCGGCAAGGGCTGGATGATGCTGATGAACTGCCTGTCGGTGGGCCGTTCCATCTCACTGCCAGCGGTGGGCACCGGCGCCGCCAAGTTCACCAGCCTGGTGACCGGCCAGTACGCCCAGGTACGGGAGCAGTTCAATGTGCCCCTCAGCGCCTTCGAGGGGATTCAGGAAGCCCTGGCCCGCCTCGGCGGCAATGCCTGGCTGATGGACAGCGCGCGCATGCTGACCGCCAACGCCGTGGACCTGGGAGAGAAACCCTCGGTGCTGTCGGCGATCCTCAAGTACCACCTCACCGAGCGCGGACGCGAGTGCATCAGCCACGCCATGGACGTGCACGGTGGCAAGGGCATCATCATGGGCCCCAACAACTACCTGGGCCGCAGTTGGCAGGGCGCGCCGATCTTCATCACCGTGGAAGGCGCCAATATCCTCTCGCGCAACCTGATGATCTTTGGCCAGGGGGCAATCCGCTGCCACCCCTTCGTGCTCAAGGAAATGGCCCTGGCCGGGCGCGAGGACCATGACCAGGCACTGAAGGAATTCGATGCCCTGCTGCTCCAGCACATTGGTTTTGCCGTAAGCAACGCCGCCAGCACCCTGGTGCTGAACCTGGGCCTGGGCCACTTCGAACAGGCCCCGGGAGATAAGCTCAGCCAAGGCTACTTCCGCGCCCTGAACCGCCAGGCTGCGGCCTTCGCCCTGCTGGCCGACGTGTCCATGATGCTCCTGGGGGGCGAGCTCAAGCGCCGCGAGCGTCTGTCGGCGCGCCTGGGCGACGTGCTCAGCCACCTGTACCTGGCCTCGGCAGCCCTCAAGCGCTATCACGATCTGGATTCACCGGAGTACCTGCGGCCCCTGCTGGCCTGGGCCCTGGAAGAAAGCCTTGGCCACTCCGAACGCGCCCTGGACGAGTTGCTCAGCAACTTCCCCAGCCGAGTGTTCGGCTGCCTGCTACGGATATTGGTGTTCCCCTTCGGCCGTCGCCATACCGGGCCGTCGGACCGCCTGGATGCCGAAGTGGCGGCGATCATTGGCCGCGCCCAGGGCGACCCGGCCCTGGAAGCGGTGCTCGCCGGCTGCTATCGCCCGCAATCCACGGACGATCCGGTAGGCGCCCTGCAACACGCCTGCAACCTGCTGAGTGCAGCTCATCCACTGCAGAAAAAACTCCACGAAGCACTGAAAAGCGGCCAGGTCAAACCGGCTGCGGGCGAGTCGCCCATCGATGCAGCCCTGGAGGCGGGCGTGCTGCAAGCGGCCGAAGCCCAGAGCCTGCGGGACGCCGAAGCGGCGCGACGCAAAGTCATCGACGTGGATGATTTCGCCAAGGAAGAACTGACCTTGAGCGAGGGCAAGACCCGCTAAGCGGGTCCCTCGGGACAGGTCGATTATGAAACCGGGCGCGGGGGCTATATACTCCCGCGCCCGTTTTGCTCTTGAGGACCCTGTCATGTCCAACGTCGTCGCCGATCATCTCGTCCTCCTGGACCACCTGCGCAGCATTCTGGTGGCGGTGGGAGAAGCCGAACAGGTTCCCGAAGAAAGCCACGCGCTGTTCCTGGAGCGCTTCGATGAACTGCGCGCCTCGCTGCCGATCGACCCGATCGAAAGCCAGTACCTGGGCCAGGACCTGCTGTGCCAGATCATGCAGCGCTATCCGCAGATCGCTCATCTGGTGCCTCGCGACCTGCTGTGGTTCTTCGCCGGTGACTGCCTGCACTACATGCCCGATGAAGAAATCGACCTGTACCAGACCCTGGAAGAGCGTCGCTTCGAAGCCGAGCAGAACGACGAGCCCTTCGACTGGAACCAGGAAAAACAGCTGCTGGCGCTCTCCGCCCAGGACAGCAAGCACTGATCGCCGCGCCTCGCGCAGCCAAGGCCCGCCCGGTTTTTCCGGCGGGCCTTTTTTGTTCCCGCCTTAGCGCGTCGTCCTCGTAGGAGCCGGCTTGCCGGCGAAGAGGCCCTTGGGTCTTGCATCGCCCTCAGAGACACCTTCGCTGGCAAGCCAGCGCCTACAAGATGCGTTCTCCTTTGCCGGGGCGGTTCAGGGTCGGCTCCCTGGCCAAGCACTCCACCAGATAATCGATAAAGACCCGCAGCTTGGGCGGCAGGTAACGGGTCGGCGAATGCAGGAGCCAGGCACCGCCGTGGTAGGACGCAAGAAAGGTCCACTCCGGCAGCACCTGGACAATCAGTCCCTGTTCCAGAGCGTGACGCGCGGTGAAATACGGCAGGCTGCCAATGCCCAGGTGCTGGAGCACTGCATCCAGACGCACCCCTGTATGGTTAGCGGCATAACGCCCGCGCACGCCGACAGTCACCGCCTTGCCGCCCTGGGTAAATTTCCACCGCGCATCGCTGGGGGTTTCGCCAAGATAGATGCAACTGTGCTGGCGCAGGTCCTGGGGGTGCAACGGCGTGCCCTGTTCCGCCAGATACTGCGGGGTGGCACACAGCAGGTGATCAATGCGCAACAACTGACGGCCAATCAATCCTGGCGGCGGGCGGTCGGTGATGCGGATCGCCAGGTCGACATTGTCTTCAATCAGGTCGATATCCCTGTCTTCATGCAGCAGTTCGACATCCACCTTCGGGTAGCGCCGAAGAAACTCCGGCATATGGGGATGCACCACGAACCGCCCCACCGCCTTGGGCACACTGACCCGCACCACGCCCTCGGCCTCGTGGGTGAACTGACCGCTGATCTCCATGACCGAACGGGCCGCACTGACCATCTCGCTGCAGCGCTTGAAAACCTCTTCGCCGCCATCGCTCAAGCGCAACTTGCGGGTGGTGCGTTGCAGCAGACGCGTGGCCAGGGCCTTCTCCAGCCGCGAGATGCTGCGGCTCACCGCCGACGGCGAGGAGCCCAGCTGACGCGCCGCTTCGGAAAAGCTGCCGGTTTCAACGACCCTGACGAAGATGGCCATTTCTGCCAGTAAAGGCAGGGGGAGATTTATGCTCATGACGCAATAGTCCATTGAGTTTTGAACGGATTATCACGCAATTGCTCAAGCCTCATAATAAAAAAACACTTGGTTCCAGGGTTTGAGAAATGACGCTTCGCCTGTACTACGAACACGACCTGCTGACTGCCCCGGTAGAACTGCTGACCTGCGTGCCCCGAGATGACCTGTTCGCTGCGACCCTTCACGCCACGCCCTTTCATCCCCAGGGTGGCGGCCAACCCAGCGATACCGGTTTTATTGGCGAGGCCCGCGTGCTGCGGGTCACCCAGGAAGGCGAGCAGATCGTGCATTACCTGACCCAGCCGCTGATGCCGGGAAGCCATGAAGCTCGCGTCAATGAAGAGCAGCGCCTGTTCAACAGCCGCATGCATTCCGCCGGGCACTTGATTGGCCACTTCGTGCAAAGCCAGGGCTGGATACCGGTCAAGGCTCATCACTGGCCGGACGAGGGGCGGGTGTCGTTCAAGCCTGGCGAACAGCCAGGAGAAATCGACTGCGCCAGGGTGCAGAACGCCCTCGCACAATGGATCAGCGAGGATTTCCCCCGGCACATCTCCCTGGCCGCCGGATCGCGCCAGATCAGCTTCGGCCAGTTGCCCGCCTACGGTTGCGGCGGCACTCATGTCCAGCGCCTGAAAGAGCTGGGACGGGTGATCATCGACTCGGTCGCAGAGAAAAAAGGCACCCTTTCGGTCAGCTACAGCCTCGACTGAGCCCCCACGTCTTTACCCACCTTCCTGCCTTGCGGAGTCCGCATGCTGTCCAATTATCTTGGGGAATTTCTTGCCCTGGCCGTCGTTCACTTTCTTGCCGTGGTCGCCCCAGGCCCGGACTTTGCCGTCACCATCCGCCAGAGCGTGCGCTTTGGCCGAATGACTGGTGTCTGTACCGCCCTGGGGATCGGCGCCGGTATTTCGGTGCATGTGCTCTACACCCTGCTCGGGGTCGGTGCACTGATGCACGCTACGCCCTGGCTGCTGAGCGCCGCCAAGCTGCTGGGCGCTGCCTACATTCTGTACCTGGGCGTCAGCCTGTTGCGCAGCAAGGCCAAGACCGGCATCCCAGGCGACACCGCGCCGGACGAGCCGCAGCAGACGTTGCTGCGGGCCTTTATCACCGGCTTCCTGACCAACGCCACCAACCCCAAGGCGACCCTGTTCTTCCTGGCGATCTTCACCACCCTGGTCAGTGCCACCACGCCATTGAGCATTCAGGCGCTATATGGCGCCTGGATGTGCCTGGTGAACGCCCTGTGGTTCGTCATTGTCGCGCTGTTCTTTTCCAGCGCCCGGGTCCGCCTGCTGTTCATGCGTCTGGGCCACTGGTTCGAGCGCTGCATGGGGCTGATCCTGCTGCTGTTCGCCGGACGCCTGCTGCTGTCGCTGTAAGCGACCCACGACAAAGGCCCGCACAGTCGTCTGACTGGCGGGCCTTTTTTTATCCATGGCAGGACGAAGCGTTGAATCGCAGACAAACAAAAACGCCGCTCAATGAGCGGCGTTTTTGTGAAATTGGAGCGGGAAACGAGACTCGAACTCGCGACCCCGACCTTGGCAAGGTCGTGCTCTACCAACTGAGCTATTCCCGCAAATGGCGTCCCCTAGGGGACTCGAACCCCTGTTACCGCCGTGAAAGGGCGGTGTCCTAGGCCACTAGACGAAGGGGACACGCTACCCGGAACACATGGTGTGTGTTTCGGTGTCCAGATCCGTATCCGAAGACTTGGTTCTGGTTTCACTCGACCCCACCCGAAAGCAGTGCCGTTTAAAATTGGAGCGGGAAACGAGACTCGAACTCGCGACCCCGACCTTGGCAAGGTCGTGCTCTACCAACTGAGCTATTCCCGCAAATGGCGTCCCCTAGGGGACTCGAACCCCTGTTACCGCCGTGAAAGGGCGGTGTCCTAGGCCACTAGACGAAGGGGACACGCTACCCGGAACACATGGTGTGTGTTTCGGTGTCCAGATCCGCATCCGAAGACTTGGTTCTGGTTTCACTCGACCCCGCCCGAAAGCAGTGCCGTTTAAAATTGGAGCGGGAAACGAGACTCGAACTCGCGACCCCGACCTTGGCAAGGTCGTGCTCTACCAACTGAGCTATTCCCGCATTGGCGTCCCCTAGGGGACTCGAACCCCTGTTACCGCCGTGAAAGGGCGGTGTCCTAGGCCACTAGACGAAGGGGACACGCTACAGCATTCACTTCCTTCAACGTTTTGCTATTTGCTTTCCGTTGAAAGTGGCGCGCATTCTATGGATGCTTTGGGAGGCCGTCAACCCCCAGATATAATTTTATTTAAATCAATGACTTCGGAGTAGTTTTAGGCCCACTTGGGGCTTTTCTGCCGTCCGCGCTTTGACGCCTATATTCTGGCACTCGACAAGACGTTATAGTCCTCCGCAGCCGGTGATGGCAATTTGAACCTAGGGATGACCCTGGCGGTTCTATACCAATATAAGCAGCACAACTCATGCCCGGCTCGTCGAGCGGCGCTATGCGTCTAAATGCCAAGCCACTACACTCGCACGCGAATCCTATAACGAGGTTTTAACGGTGACACCACTCATGATCACCCTGCTGGTAATAGCCGGGATCGCACTATTGATCGCCATTGGCTACATGAACCATGTGGTGGAAAACAACAAACTGGAAAAGGCCCGCACCAAAGTCGAACTCAATGATCGCCTGCGGCGCTGCGGCGAGATCACCGAAACCTTCCCTGGCCAGTTCATGTCACCGGCCCTCAAGCTGCTGCTGACACGCCTGGAACTCAATGTTGTGCAGCGCATGCTCAACCTCGACAAGACGGACACCGCTCTCAAGGCGCGCCAGGCCGAACTCAATACCTTGGTGGGTCAGGGCGAATCGATTCCGGTGAACAATCCGCCATCGCCCATCCAGACCGAGGCCAAAGCCAAGGATGTACGCTTCCTGCTGGAGGCCATGCACGGCCAGGTAACCCGTGCCGCCCACGACGGCTTCCTGCAACCCAATGAAGCCAAGCGCTGGATCAAGGAGATCCGCCACATCCTGGTGCTGCTGCATATCGAGTTCTTCAACAACCTGGGGCAATACGCCCTGCAACAGAACCAGCCAGGCCAGGCCCGCCTGGCCTTTGAGCGCGGCGTGCAATACCTGCGCAAGCAACCGGACCCGGCGGTCTACAAGGAGCAGTTGGAATACCTGGATAAGCTCCTGGCCCGCGCCAACTCCATGGTGCTGTCGACCCTGGAGCCGGCGCCAGACGAGGACAACGAGCTGACCCAAGGCCTGAAGACCGTGGAAGCCGACGCCGACTGGAAGAAGAAAGCCATCTACGACTGATATGAAAAACCCCTGCCTGGCACATTCGGCGCCAGGCAGGGGTTCGCTGCAACAGCGCCCTCCTCGCCGCTACAAGCGGAAATGCCCCACCATCCCCTTCAACTCGACGCCCAACTGCGCCAGCTCAATGCTCGATGCTGCGTTGCCTTGCATGGCCAGGGAAGATTGGTCGGCACTGGCACGAATGCTGGTGACGCTGCGATTGATCTCTTCAGCCACCGAACTCTGTTGCTCAGCGGCGGCGGCAATCTGCTGGTTCATCTGCTGAATCAACGACACCGCCGCAGCAATACTGCCCAAGGCACTTTCAGTCTGCAGGGCATCGCTGACCGCCAGCTTCACCAGCTCACCGCTGCTCTGGATCTGCTGCACTGAAGAGTCGGCAGCTGCATGCAGTGCAGTCACCAGGCGCGCAATCTCCTCGGTGGACTGTTGGGTACGTTTGGCCAGGGCTCGTACTTCATCGGCTACCACCGCAAAGCCCCTGCCCTGCTCCCCCGCCCTTGCCGCCTCGATGGCAGCATTGAGGGCCAGCAGGTTGGTCTGCTCGGCAACGCTCTTGATGACATCCAGCACGCTGCCGATGTTGTCGATCTCTGCGCTCAGGCTCTCGATGCCGCTGCTGGCACGGGTCGCGGAATCCGCCAACTGCTCGATCCGCTGCATGCTCTGGCGCACGACCTGCTGGCCACTCTCCACCTTGTCATCCGCCGCCTGGGCGGCCTGGGCCGCTTGCTCGGCATTACGCGCCACATCATGCACCGTGGCGGTCATCTGGTTCATGGCGGTGGCCACCTGTTCGGTTTCTTCCTTCTGGGTACTGACTTCAAGGTTGGTCTGCTCGGTCACCGAGGACAGTGACTGGGCCGAACTGGCCAGTTGCTCGATCCCGGCCTGCAGACCACTGACGATACCGCTCAGGCCACTGCCCATCTGCTGCATCGCCTGCATCAGCTGGCCGATCTCGTCACGCCGGGTCACCGCCACCGTGGTGCTCAGGTCCCCCGCAGCGATCTGCTGGGCCACATGCATCACACTGCGTAGCGGACGAACGATCAGGCGAGTGATGCTCAAGGCCGCCAGCAGCCCCACCAGCAGCGCCAGGGCCGAAGAGCCGATGATCAGCAGGGTGTTTTTCTCCAGCTCCCCCTGCATCGACAGATCTTCAGCGGCATAGGCCTGATCGACCCGCGCCATC
Organism: Pseudomonas sp. JDS08PS003; assembly: GCF_045013505.1. Lineage (NCBI taxonomy): Bacteria > Pseudomonadati > Pseudomonadota > Gammaproteobacteria > Pseudomonadales > Pseudomonadaceae > Pseudomonas > Pseudomonas sp. JDS08PS003. The sequence continues at coordinate 2,101,280 of NZ_CP120724.1, read as the reverse complement.
ACCTGGGCGGCGCGCTCATGCAACGTCTGATAGACCTGTTTCTCCTGGGCCAACAGGCCGGTGTATTCGTTGAGCTTTTCGCTGAAGTTGCCGATATGCCCAGCGACCTCGTTGAGCACCGTCTGGTAGCCCGCGTCCTTGACCGCGGCCTTCAACTGTTCGGCTTGGGCCTGGGCCTGTTCGGCCTGTTCGATCTTGCCCTGCTCGGCACCGCCCTGCTCATCACCCTTGCGATTCTGGTCCAGGCGCACCCGGGCTTCGTTCATGGCTTGCAGCATCAGGCGCGAGACCTGGCTGATCTGGTTGGCCTGCTCGATGAACTCCGCGCCCTCCTTGCCCTGGGAATCCTTGAGCGTATAGGCGCCGTCATCTGCCAGCCCGGCCTGTAGCACATCGAGGTTGTTGGCCACACTGGACACCGACCAGCTGGCCATTTCCAGGGCCAGGTCCTTGGCCTGGGTGAGCTCGACGAATTCATCGAAGGCCTTGCGATAGTCCGCCAGCGCCAGCTCGACCTCCCCCATCACCGCCTGATTGGCGGACGACTGCCCCTTGAGCTGCTGGGCCAGGAGCAACAGTGCATCCAGGCTTTCATGCAGGCTGTCCACCGTCTTGCTATCGCCGTGCAAGGCATAGTCCTGCTCCAGCAGTCGCACCTTGAGCACGCCACTGTTGAGCTGGGACATCTGCTTGAGGCCATCGAAACGCTGGCTGATGGTTTGCAGGGACCAAACGCCGATACCGGCCACCAGGGCCGTCAATAGCAACACCAGGGCAAAACCGATTCCCAGTTTCTTTGCCATGCCCAGGTTGGCAAAACGTCCACTCGCGGCCGAAGTCATGGTGCGCAGTCCCCTTCCAATCCCCAATGGCAATAGGGCCATTTTGTCTTTGCGAAGGGTCGCAACGGCGTGTACCGGCGCACAAGTCTCTGACGTCGGAATAATGGCAAAAAGCTACGCCGAGGTCGTTTTCAGGACACTGAAGGTCGATTCCATCGGGGCCCGGCGGGCTGTTGCGCCAAGGCCCGAGCCTGCACTCAGATGGCCGTGGCGCCGCCGTCGACGGTCAAGGCGTGTCCGGTGGTGAAGGCGGCGCCATCACTGCACAGATAGAGCACCGCACTGGCGATCTCCTCGACCTTGCCAATACGCCCCACCGGGTGCATCGCCGCGGCAAATTCGGCCTTCTTCGGGTCAGACTCATAGGCACGGCGGAACATGTCGGTGTCGATCACCGCCGGGCAGACGGCATTCACCCGAATCTTCTTTTTGGCGTACTCAATGGCCGCTGACTTGGTCAGGCCGATCACTGCATGCTTGGACGCCGCGTAGATGCTCATCTTCGGAGCTGCACCCAGACCGGCCACCGAAGCGGTATTGACGATCGCGCCGCCGCCCTGGGCAAGCAGCAGTGGCAACTGGTATTTCATGCACAACCAGACCCCTTTGACGTTGACCCCCATGATGGCGTCGAACTCATCCAGGGAGCCTTCCGCCAAGCGCCCCTTCTCGATCTCGATCCCGGCATTGTTGAAGGCATAGTCCAGACGGCCATAAGCCTCGACTGTCCGGGCCATGAGGTTCTGCACATCCGCCTCCTGGGTGACGTTGCAAGACACGAACAGCGCCTCGCCTCCAGCCGCCTGGATAAGCGCCACCGTCTCTTCGCCTCCGAGCACATCCAGATCCGCCACCACCACCTTCAAACCTTCTGCGGCGAACGCCTGGGCAGTCGCCCGGCCGATACCGTTGGCCGCGCCGGTCACCAGGGCCACCTGGCCGGAAAACGTCATGCTCATTGCTCAGATCCTCGATCAAGTACGGGTCAGCTACCCAATCCAATCTAGCCACAGCCGGCCATGGTCACGTCAGCACTATCAAAAGGCCGGTTGAGGTCTTATGCATCCCGGTGATGAAAGCCCCCCTTCTACATCACCACACTGGATTGCCCCCCATTCGCTGGACTGGCAAACCTTGCGGCAACGTCCTTGAGGGTCTATCAACTAGAGCTTCATTCACCCCTTGAGTGCCTGCCATGACCACCCTGACCAATCGCCAGTTCCTGCTCGCCAAACGTCCCGTCGGCGCGGCCACCCGCGAGACCTTTACCTACCAGCAGGTTGCCGTCGGCGAACCGGCACCGGGGCAGATTCTGGTGAAGAACGAATACCTGTCCCTGGACCCGGCGATGCGCGGCTGGATGAATGAAGGCAAGTCCTATATCCCGCCGGTGGGAATTGGCGAGGTCATGCGCGCCCTTGGGGTGGGCCAGGTGATTGCCTCGAACAATCCGGGATTCGCAGTCGGCGATTACGTCAATGGGGCCCTGGGTGTGCAGGACTATTTCCTGGGCGAGCCCCGCGGCTTCTATAAGGTCGACCCCAAGCTGGCCCCTCTGCCGCGCTACCTGTCCGCCCTGGGCATGACCGGCATGACCGCCTATTTCGCACTGCTGGATGTCGGCGCGCCCAAGGCCGGTGAAACCGTGGTGCTGTCCGGTGCGGCAGGCGCGGTGGGCAGCATCGCCGGGCAGATCGCCAAGATCAAAGGCTGCCGGGTGGTGGGCATTGCCGGCGGCCAGGACAAGTGCAAGTTCCTCATCGACGAACTGGGCTTCGACGGCGCCATCGACTACAAGAGCGAAGACGTGCACGCCGGGCTCAAGCGTGAGTGCCCCAAAGGCGTCGATGTGTATTTCGACAACGTCGGAGGCGACATTCTCGATGCGGTGCTCAGCCGCCTGAACCTCAAGGCCCGGGTGGTGATCTGTGGCGCCATCAGCCAGTACAACAACAAAGAGGCGGTCAAAGGCCCGGCCAACTACCTGTCGCTACTGGTCAACCGTGCGCGCATGGAGGGGTTCGTGGTGATGGACTATGCCTCGCAGTTCGCCGCCGCCGGACAGGAAATGGCCGGCTGGATGGCCAAGGGGCAACTCAAGAGCAAGGAGGATATTGTCGAAGGCCTGGAGACCTTTCCGGAAACGCTGACCAAGCTGTTCAGCGGTGAGAACTTTGGCAAGCTGGTACTGAAGGTCTAACCTGCTGGAGCCGACTTGCCGGTGAACCGCAGCATGCGTTTCGCCAGCAAGCCAGCTCCTGCAGCAGGCTTAGAGGGCCAGTTCGGCCACTACGTCGGCCAGGGCCTTGGCCGGATCGGCCGCCTGGCTGATGGGACGACCAATCACCAGGTAATCGGAGCCGGCGTCCAGAGCCTGACGCGGGGTGAGAATCCGCCGCTGGTCGTCCTGGGCGCTGCCCGCCGGACGAATTCCCGGGGTCACCAGTTGCAGGGAAGGATGGGCGCTCTTCAGAGCTTGGGCCTCCAGGGCCGAGCACACCAGACCGTCCATGCCGGCCTTTTGTGCCAGGGCGGCCAGGCGCAGTACCTGCTCCTGGGGCTCGATGTCCAGGCCGATACCGGCCAGGTCTTCACGTTCCATGCTGGTAAGCACGGTGACGCCGATCAACAGCGGTTTGGGACCTGTACGCTGATCCAGCACCTCGCGGCAGGCTGCCATCATGCGCAGGCCGCCGGAGCAATGCACGTTGACCATCCACACGCCCATTTCCGCAGCAGCCTTGACCGCCATGGCGGTGGTGTTGGGAATGTCGTGGAACTTCAGGTCCAGGAACACTTCGAAACCCTTGTCGCGCAGGGTCCCGACAATCTCGGCGGCACAGCTGGTGAACAGCTCCTTGCCGACTTTGACCCGGCACAGTTTCGGGTCCAGTTGATCGGCCAGTTTCAGTGCGGCGTCACGGGTGGGGAAATCCAGGGCGACGATGATAGGAGTCTGGCAGGCGGACATGAAGGGGCTCTCAGGCAAGTCGAAATCGGCGCGGATTGTAGCGCAAGCCGTGGCGATCCGGGACCCGATGAAAGGTAAATCATCCTCAACGGTGGTCGAGAATGCCGATCCGGCCAACAAATCCCCCGGGGGACGCGGTCTTTGTATCAAACCGGATACACTGACGACACGTCAGCAACAACCCCCGACGCTACCCTCCCCAGCCGCAATACCCTCGAACAGCACTTCCAGCCCCCGGGCCGGACGCCTATGCTGAAGCCACAACCTCGCCGTCACCGTCTGGTGGCCGGTAGCCTACCTGGCAGATGAACGCCCCATGCATAACACTCCAGCCCCTCTCAACGACGACTCCAAAGCTGCAGTCAATGGCGACGACAAGCGCTGGAACACCCGGGCCCTGATCGTCGACGACGACGTACCGATCCGCGAACTGCTGATCGACTATCTGGCGCGTTTCAACATCCACGCCAGCGGCGTCACCGACGGAGCTGCGATGCGTCAGGCCCTGCAGGCCGAACACTTCGACGTGGTGGTACTGGATCTGATGCTGCCCGGAGAGGACGGCCTGTCCCTGTGCCGCTGGCTGCGCACCGAATCGGATATTCCGATCCTCATGCTCACTGCCCGCTGCGAACCCACCGACCGCATCATCGGCCTGGAACTGGGGGCCGACGACTACATGGCCAAGCCCTTTGAACCCCGAGAGCTGGTGGCGCGAATCCAGACCATCCTGCGCCGGGTCCGTGATGATCGCAGCGAACAGCGAGCCAATATCCGCTTCGACAACTGGCGCCTGAACAGCGTCCTGCGCCAGCTGATCTCAGCCGATGGCCTGGTGGTGCCGCTGTCCAATGCCGAGTTCCGCCTGCTCTGGGTATTCATCGAGCGCCCGCGCCGGGTATTGAGCCGCGAACAACTGCTGGACGCCGCCCGGGGACGCTCCATCGAGGCCTTTGATCGCAGCATCGACCTGCTGGTCTCGCGCCTGCGGCAGAAGCTCGGGGATGATCCGAAATCACCGCAGTTGATCAAGACCGTACGCGGTGAGGGCTACCTGTTCGACGCCCGAGATATCGGCTGATGCGTGGGCGCTTCGATACGCTGTTCGGCCGCCTGTTCGGCGTCCTGCTGATCGCGATCGTACTCGCCCACCTGTTGGCATTCTTCTGGTTTCACCATTACGGGCCACCACGGCCACCACCTCCCCCCACCCATTCGGCGACGCTCAGCAATGGCCAGCCTTCGGCTCCGCCACCACATTTCCCGAGACGCCCGCCACGTCCCTGGTTCGGTGGCCCATTGGTGCCCCTGACCTTCCAGTTCATCTCCTTGATCATCGCCGCCTGGTACGGCGCCAAGCTGCTATCGCGCCCCATCCAGCGCCTCAGCGATGCCGCCGAACGTCTGAGCGAAAATCTCGACAGCCCGCCCCTGGAAGAAGTCGGCCCCCGGGAAGCGCGACAAGCGGCCAGCGCCTTCAATCAGATGCAGAAGCGCATACAGGAACAGGTTCAGCAACGGGGGCGCATGCTCGGCGCCGTGTCCCATGACCTGCGCACTCCGCTGTCGCGACTCAAGCTGCGCCTGGAACAGATCGAGGACAGCAAGTTGCAAGGGCAGATGCGCCAGGACCTGGACGACATGATCAAGATGCTCGATGCCACCCTCAGCTATCTGCATGAACAGCGCACCAGCGAGGCGCAGCAATGGATGGATGTGCAGGCGCTGGTGGAGTCGCTCTGCGAGAACGCCCAGGACCAAGGCGCCGACGTCCAGGCCCAGGGCCATTGCGCGCCCCTGCTGGTGCAGCCGATGGCCCTGCAGTCCTGCCTCAACAACCTGCTGGACAACGCCTTGCGCTATGCCGGGCAGGCCACCCTGGCCCTGGAGGACAACCGTGAGCAGTTGCTGATCCGGGTCATCGACCATGGACCGGGGATTGCCGCCGACAAGCGTGAGGCCGTGTTCGAGCCCTTCTTCCGCCTCGAAGGCTCGCGCAACCGTAACTCCGGCGGCGTAGGCCTGGGCATGACCATCGCCCGCGAGGCCGCGGAGCGCATGGGTGGACAATTGCTGTTGGACGAAACCCCGGGCGGTGGCCTGACCGCAGTGTTGCACCTGCCTCGCCCCTGAGCGCCTTGTGTAGTGACGGGTAGAAAATTCAAATACCCAGGACAACTCCCCCTCTGAGGCTGCAAGAGCCGGTGTCTCCCAATAGCAGTGGCGGTATCAGCAGCGATGAGCTCAAGGCGGCGCTGCAAGCCGGACGCAATCAGCACAGCGGCTCCCAGGGGCAGCAGGCGAATATCGCCGAAGCCCTGGGCAAGATGATCGCCAACTGGAGCAAGCAGTATCAGTTGAACACCAGCAGCGTCGGCAACAGCGTCAACGTCGCCCCTTGAAGCAACTGCCGCTCCCACGGGAGCGGCAATCGGAAGATCAGCGCGGTTCCTGGGTCCGGGCCTGGCTAGCGCTCCAGTCCAGCAACAGGCTGTAGGCCACCGCCAGCAGGGTCGGGCCGATGAACAGACCGATAAAGCCGAAGGCAATCAGGCCGCCGAACACGCCGAGCAGCACAATCACCAGCGGCAGGTTGCCGCCGCGACTGATCAGGTAAGGCTTGAGCACGTTGTCCACGCCACTGATGATGAAGGTGCCCCAGATTCCCAGGAACACCGCCATGCCGTATTCGCCCTTCCAGGCCAGCCAGGCCGTAGCCGGAATCCACACCAGGGGCGGTCCCATGGGAATCAGGCTGAGCAGGAAGGTGACGATCCCCAGCACCAGCGCCCCGGGAACGCCGGCAATCAGAAAACCGATCAGCGCCAGCACGCCCTGGGCCGCTGCGGTACCTATGACTCCGTTGACCACCCGTTGCACGGTGCCGGCCACCAGTTCGATGTAATACCCGGCCCGGTCACCGATCAGGCGCTCCAGCAGCTTGTGCACGAACAGCGCCAGGCGCGGACCGTCGCGGTAGAAGAAAAACACGAAGACAATACTCAGGGTCAGCTCAAGAATGCCCCCGCCAATCTGCGCACTGCGGGCCAGCAACCAGTTGCCCACCTGCCCCAGGTACGGCTTGACCGCCAGCATCAGGGCCGCGCCCTGCTGGTCGATGCTGTCCCACAGCCCTACCAGCCGCTCCCCTATCAGTGGCAAGCCGCCGAGCCAGGCGGGAGCCTCGGGCAGCCCATCCACCTGCACGTCCTTGATAAAGGCCGTGGCATCGCGCACATGGTCCGCCAGATTGAGACCCAGCCAGACCAGGGGCGCCGCCACCAGGACCATCCAGCCCAGGGTCAGCAACGCTGCGGCCAGGGATTCGCGGCCATTGAGCCAACGGGTCAGCAATCGCATCAGAGGCCAGCTGGCAAAGGCCAGTACCGCGCCCCAGAACAGCGCCGACCAGAAAGGCGCCATCACCCAGAAGCTGGCACCGAACAACACCAGGAGCAGGATCTGCACCAGCAGTCGATCGTTATTGGGCATGAAATGTCTCGCGCAAGAAGAATCAGAGAAGAGTAGGCGAACCCGCGAGTGCGGGCCGCCTGAAACAGCTTAACGCAGCCGTTCGAAGTGCAGGCCGGCCACTTCGGTGTCGCCGGTCTCCATGCGCGCGGCCAGCACGCCCTGGCCGATCAGGGCCTGGCGCCAGGCTTCAGCCTGTTTGCCGGACAGGCTGACCCGCATCGTGGTGTCCAGATTCAAGCCACGGGAGAGCAGGTTGAGCCAGACGGGCTGGGGGTCCGTCAGTTTTGGCAGATCCAGTTTTCCCGTGTCCTTCAACTGCCGTAACAGGGTCGCCGAGGTGGGCAGCAAGTCGCCCAGAGGCGCTCCAGCATCGAACTGCTCCACATGGAGGTAGGCCCGGCGATTACCCCGGGTGATGCTGTACAAGGCCACCAGGGTGTTGTCCTGGGGCGCCGCCAGCCGCAACAGCAGATAGGCCTGCTGCTCATCGGCGCCATACAGCTTGGCGTTGCCGAACACGTCATTGGCCCACAGGCTGCTCTCGCCGCAATCCCGGGCCTGGCACCAGAACAACAGCTCGGCCCCCTGCTTCTGCAGCGCCTCCCGGGCCAGGGTGAAGGCCTCGTTGGAGCTGCGCTCGGCAGGCAATTGGTAGGTAATGGCGGTGAGCTTGCCCCGGGCATTGACCTGTCCGTCAAAACGCAGCTGGCCGCTGATCCTGCGGACTGACCCCAAAGGGTAGACGCGCTCCTGCTCCACTTCGGGGCGGTAGTCGACGATTTGTGCGTCGGTCAGACGGGGAACCAAAGGCAGGTCATGACTGCCCGGCAGATCGGCGGCAAACGCCAGCGAGCTTAACAAGGCCAAGCCCGGAACACTGATTGAACGCATGAACACTCTCATCGGATAAGCATGGCCTGGGCACCTTTGACGACGCTGGCGTCGTCACTGCGTTGCGGAACCTGCAAGCCGCGCTGGACCGCAGGCCGGGCCTCCAGGGCCGCCATCCAGCGTTGCAGGGCCGGCAATCCCTGCACCGAGACTCCGGACCATTCATGACCGCGCACCCAAGGGAAGGTGGCGATATCGGCAATGCTGTAGTCCCCGGCCAGATAGTCGACCTGTTGCAGACGAGTATCGAGCACCTCGTACAGGCGTCGGGTTTCATGCTGATAGCGGTCGATGGCGCCCTGGAGCTTTTCCGGGAAGTAGCGGAAGAACACGTTGGCCTGGCCCTGCATGGGACCCACCCCGCCCATCTGGAACATCAGCCACTGCATGACGATGGAGCGGCCCTTGGGGTCGGTGGGCAGCAACTGGCCACTGCGTTCGGCCAGGTACACCAGGATCGCGCCGGATTCAAATACCGGAAAATCACCATTGTCGCGGTCGACGATGGCCGGAATACGCCCATTGGGATTGATCTTCAGGAACGCTGGGGCTTTTTGCTCCCTCTTGTCGAAACTCAAGGCATGCACTTCATAGGGCAGCCCGAGTTCTTCAAGCAGGATGGAAACCTTGTGACCATTGGGGGTCGCAGCGGTGTACAGATCTATCATGGTTGTCTCCCATTTCAACCCGCCCAGCCTCGACAGTTGCCCCCGTCAAGTCAAGGAACGGCGAAAAACCGATTGAAACAGTCTGCGACAAAGCGGGCACCGGTCTCATCATTGAGATGCAGATGGTGCCCGCCTGGCAGCTGTTCACGGCTAAAGGGTAGACGCTGCAACAGCGCTTCGTGCCTGGCCAGCATGCCATCGGCCGCTACCACCAGCTGGGTTGGACAACTGACACGCTGGACGAAGGACATGGCCTGCTCTTCGGTCAGGCGCAGCGGCGAGGCCAGGGTCAGGCGACTGTCACTGCGCCAGGTGTAGCCGCCAGGCACCGGCATCAGGCCACGCTGGGCCAGCAGTTCGGCAGCCTCGCGGCTGACCGCCACCAGCCCCTTCATCCGCGCCTCGATGGCCCGCTCCAGGGTGCTGTAGACCGGCTTGCGCTTGTCCTGCAGGTGGATTTGCGCCTGCAGGGCCATGCCCAGGCGTTCGGCGGCGTCCTCACCCTTGGCGGTTGGTGGAATGACCCCGTCGATCAAAGCCAGGTGGCTGACCCGTTCCGGCAGCGCGGCCGTCAGCACCAGGGATACGATCGCCCCCAGGGAATGGCCCATCAGGGCGAAACGCTTCCAACCCAACTGTTCGGCGACTTGCAGCACGTCGTACACGTAGTCCCACAAGGCGTAGCCGGCCCCCAGGGGGCGATGCCCTGAATGACCATGGCCGGCCAGGTCCAGGGCAACGATACGCAGCCCCTTGAGCTTGGGCGCCAGCCGGGCAAAGCTGTTGGCGTTGTCCAGCCAGCCGTGCAGGGCGATGACCGGCAAACCGTCTTCGGGGCCGAACAGATGAGCCGCCAGCTCGATGTGGGGCAGACTCAGGCGCACTTCCTCGACGGTATGGCTCATGCACAACTCCGTTGCTGGCGATCGTCCCAGCGGCTGAACAGTTCCTTGAGCAAGGCCGCCGTGGCATCGGGCCGTTCAAGGGGAAACATGTGGCCGCCGGGCATGGTCAGCGACTCACCATGGGGCATGCGCCCCACCGCACTGGTGTGATGACGCATCACCACCCGGCTCTGCTGCCCCCGCACCACCGCCAGAGGCACCTTTAGCTGGCGGGCGCTGCCGGGGCTGGTGTGGGGCACACCGCGATAGATGCTGATCTCGGTAGCCGGATCGAAGCGCAACCGCAGCCGGTCGCCCACTTGCTGCAGGCCATGCTGCAAGTACGCGTCCAGACAGTCCGGGTCGAAAGCGCGAAACAGGGTCTTGCGCGAGAAGTAGCTGCGGGCCGCTTCGATATCGGCAAACTCCTCGCGACGTCCCAGGGTGCGCCCGGCGGGAGTCAAGCGGTCGATGAAACCAAAACGCTTGGCGGCGCGGATCACCCATTGATCGGCCCGGGTCAGCACCGGGGAGTCGAGCATGACCACGCCCCGATACAGCTCCGGACAACGCAAGGCCGCATGCAAGTGCAACACCCCGCCCAACGAATGTCCGACGCCCCATACCGGCTGGGCCTGCTGTTGCAGGTGGTGAATCAATTCGTCCACCAGGCTGCGCCAGTTGTCGTCCACTGGAAAGCGCGGGTCATGGGCATGCTGCTGCAAGTGGCTGACCTGGAATTCAGGCGCCAAGGCAGCGAACAACTTGCCGTAAGTCCCAGAGGGAAACCCATTGGCGTGAGCGAAAAACACCTGTTGCGACATACCGACTCATCCATCCACCAAACCAACAACGATTGTCCGCAAGGCCCTGCGCCAGGGCAATGACCGTAACGGACAGGAATGCTGACACCCAGGCTCAGCCTATGGCCCGTCGTCTCAAGGCGCAGGCGGCTTCTGCCCCAGCGGCACCACCGCCATGGTCAGGCGCGAGACGCAACTGGCCTTGCCTTCATCACTGCTCAAGCGGATGTCCCAGACGTGGGTAGTGCGCCCGATATGAATGGCCCTGGCCACCGCTGTCACCCGGCCGCTGCGCAAGCCCCGCAGATGGTTGGCGTTGATCTCCAGGCCCACGCAATAGAACTGGCTGGCATCGATGCACAAATAACTGGCCATGGAGCCGACGCTTTCCGCCAGCACCACCGACGCGCCGCCATGCAACAGGCCATAGGGCTGGTGGGTGCGATGGTCGATGACCATGCTCGCCGTCAACGACTCCTCGTCGTAGGACTCAAAGCGAATATCCAGCACTTCGCCGATGGTGTTCTTCTGGATTGCGTTCAGTTGTTCAATGTTCGGAGTGGTACGCCACAGACTCATCGCCGCTTCCTTCTTTCGGGTTGTTCTTGTCGATCAATCCTGCCACAGCACGGCTTCGCTACGCTCGCTCCAGGTTTGAAAACTCCCGCCATAGGTGGCTTCGATCACATTGCGCTTGATCTTCAGGGTCGGGGTCAGAAAGCCGTTCTCCACGGCCCAGTTGTCCTTAACCACCACCAGCCGATGCAAACGCTCGTGCTTGTCCAAGCTGCCGTTGACCTGGGCCAGGAGGCTTTCCAGGCTGTTGTGCAACCCTTCCCGGGAGCTGCCACCAGCAGCCTGCAAGCCGGCCGCTGAAAGCACGCACAGCCCCAGCGGCGCGCTCAAGCCATCACCCACCACGCACACCTGCTCGATATGGGCATGCACCGCCAGGCGATTCTCGATGGGGGCCGGGGCCACATACTTGCCCTTGCTGGTCTTGAAGATTTCCTTGAGCCGGCCAGTCAGGCGCAAATTGCCGGCGGCATCCTGCTCGCCCTTGTCACCCGTGCGCAAAAAACCATCCTCGGTGATGGTTTCCGCCGTTTTCTGCGGGTCCTTGTAATACCCCAGCATGGTGGCCCCGCTGCGCACCTGGACCTCCCCCGCCTCATCGATACGGACTTCGACCTCAGGACAAGGCCGGCCGATCCAGCCCGGAACATGCTCCCCGGATCGCCCGATATGGGAATAACCGCAGCTTTCGGTCATGCCGTAGACCTCCAGCACATCCAGGCCCAGACGGCGATACCAGTGCAACAGGGTCTGGGGGACCGGCGCGGCCCCCGACAAGGCCAGACGCAATGCATCGAGTCCCAATCCGGCCAGCACCTTGTGACCGACGTGCCTGCCGATGAAAGGCAGGCCCAGAAGAAAATCCAGGCGTTTGGCCGGCACCTTGCTGTAGACCCCCATCTGGAACTTGGTCCAGATCCGCGGCACGCCAAATAGCGCAGTGGGCCGGGCCCGTTGCAGGTCAACCAGGAAAGTATCGAGACTTTCGGCAAAGAACACAGTCTGCCCGGTGTAGATCGCCGCCATCTCGACGAACATGCGTTCGGCCACATGACACAACGGCAGGTAGGACAGCAACCGATCCTCGGGGCCCAGGCCGAAAAGCCCGACGCCGTGGCTGGCGGCAAAGCCCAGGTTGCCGAAACTGTGCATCACGCCCTTGGGCATGCCGGTGGTACCGGAGGTGTAGATGATGGTGGCCAGTTGATCCGCAGACGGGCAAGGGCTGTCCGCCTGTGGTTGGCAACGCTGCACCTGATCCCAGTCGAAATCGAAATGCCCCTCGGGGCCCAGCGGCAGACGGATGGTGGGCAACCCGGGCTTGACCCCCGGGGCCATGCCCGGCCAGTCATCAAGCTTGCCGATGAATGCCAGGGCCGACTCGGAATGCTCCAGTACCTGGGCCACCGAATCGGCTGTGAGGTTGGGATACAGCGGCACCGACACATGCCCGGCCATCCAGATCGCCAGGTCGCTGATGATCCAGTGGGCGGAGTTCTTGCCGATGATTGCAATGTGGCTGCCAGGAGCCAGCTGCCGCTCCCGCAGCCACTGGGCGGCACGACGGGCCTGTTGGCCGACGTCGAACCAGCTCAACGCCTGCACCTGTCCTCCGGCGCTGGGCTGAACCAGGAAACGTTGGTGGGGATGACGAGCTTCGCGCTCGTAGAACACTTGCAGCGGCAAACTGAAAGCAGCAGACATGACTCGCTCCTTTGTTTTTATTCTGTTCGTGATACCAACCAAGCACTTGCTTGGCTGACTATTCCACGCACAAAGGAGCGCTGCAAGTTAAGAAATGTAGCGGATCACGACCCGATACCGACCGGGTGCAAAAGGTAATGGCGGCCGGAGGATTCCCGGCCGCCGCCCGCATCAAGGGTGCTTGACGCCGTTGAGGGTCATCAGTCCCGCCAGAGGCCAGTCGCCCTCCAGCTCCGCCAGGCTGGCGGTGTTCATGGGCTGGGGATCACGCAGATGGCCATGCTGCAACAGGCCGATCAGGCTACCCACCAGGGGCTGATGGCTGACCAGCAGCAAATTGTCCGCACTGTCCAGTTGCTGCAGCACCTGCAGCGGATTGGCCTCCGGCGTCAGCCAGGACACGGTGCGGACCTCTCCTTCGAACCCCAGCGCCTCGCGTACCAGCTGGGCAGTTTGCTGGGCTCGCACATAAGGGCTGGCGATGATTGCGCTGATGGGCTGGCCAATCAGGTGCGCGGCGCTGCCCAGCACTTCCTCACGGCCGTGGGCGGTGAGATTGCGCTGAGCATCGGTGGGCGCGTGGGATTCGGCCTGACCATGGCGCAGGACCCACAGTTTCACAGCTTGGGCTCCTCATCGCGCACCGGATGGGGTGCTGGCGGCACGCTATGGGGAGCCTCCCCTTCAGGTGCCCGTGGGGTTGGCCAATCCGAGAACGGCCAGGGCTTCTGCTCGGTATGGAAACTGCCGAAACGGCCGATCTGAGCCAGGAACTGGCTCAGGCTGTCACCGAAATTCATCAGGCCGGCATTGGGTGCGCCATAGATCAACCGATAAACAAGCTGCACCAGGACCAGGGCACCCAGGAGAAACTGCGCCACCTGCCACACCATCACGAACACCAGCATCCACAGCACGCGCAGGAGGATGGATTCGTATTTGGCTTCGGAATTCGTATCGTTCATGTCTGGCTCCTGTGCTACTCAGTTGAATCCGCTGGTGGAGATAAAATCGACGTCGGTTTTCGGCTCGCCGCGCATCAAGAGCTCGATCACCTGATTCAGCGTACGCCCTTCGAACAGAATCGCGTGCAGCCCGGCTACCAGCGGCATGTAGACCCCCAGCTCCTGGGCCTTGACCTTGAGCACCTTGAGGGTGTTGACGCCCTCCGCCACTTCGCCCAGGCGGGTCACCGCCTCTTCCAGGCTCAGGCCCTGGCCCAGGGCAAAGCCCACCTGATAGTTGCGGCTCTTGGGCGAGGAACAGGTGACGATCAGGTCACCGACACCGGCCAGACCGAGAAAGGTCATGGGATTGGCGCCCTGACTCACGGCAAAGCGGGTCATTTCCGCCAGCGCGCGGGTAATCAGCATGCTCTTGGTGTTTTCCCCCATGCCCAGGGCCACCGCCATGCCGGCGATGATTGCATAGACGTTCTTCAGTGCCCCGCCCAGCTCCACGCCAAAGCGGTCGGCACTGGCATAGACGCGAAAAGTCCGGCCATGCAGTGCGGCCTGGACCCGCTGGCACAGTTCTTCGTCTTCGCTGGCAACCACGGTAGCGGTCAGGGCGTGTTCGGCCACTTCACGGGCCAGATTGGGCCCGGAGAGCACGCCGATCCGCGCTTGCGGGGCGATATCCTCGAGAATCTCGCTCATCAGCTTGAAGGTCTGGGCCTCGATGCCCTTGGTCAGGCTGACCAGCATCTTGCCGCTCAACAGTTGCGCGTGGGGCGCCAGTACCGAGCGCAGGGCGCTGGAAGGCAAGGCGACAAAGCACAGGTCACTGTCATTCAGGGTGGCCAGCAGGTCGGTGACCGGCTCCACCGCCGGATGAATCTTGATGCCCTTGAGATAGCGCGGATTCTCGCGATTGACCCGAATGGCCTCAGCCTGTTCGGGATCACGCATCCACTGCCGCACCGGATGACCGTTCTCGGCCAGCAGATTGGCCACGGCGGTACCAAAACTTCCGCCTCCCAGGACCGCAATAGGGCGCTGTTGTGTCATATGCAATCCGTTTATCCATAGCAGTGGCGATGGCGCATTATACGGGGCGGTTTTCCCACCACCAGCCCCAGCAGCCATTCAGGCGATCTGTCGGGAACGGGTGGAGTCATTCGGGGAATGTCGGGCTTATCGACTGGAAAACTCGACTGTCTCGGTTAACATGCGCGCCATCTTTCAAGATTCAAGGCTGTGCCGTGTCCGTTGGCCCCTCACCTCTTCGTCTGTCACTGCTGCTGGGCATGCTGTTCGGCCACTCGGTGCTGGCCGACGATCTGTTTCTCGACGGTTCCGCCCTGCCGCAAGTCTTGACCGCCACCCGCCTGAAACAATCCCCTGCTGCGGTCCCCGGCAGCATGACCGTGCTCGACAATGAACTGATCAAGGCCAGCGGCGCCCGGGATATCAGCGAACTGCTGCGCCTGGTGCCGGGCATGATGGTCGGCGCCATCAGCGGCAACCAGGCCACCATCAACTACCACGGTACCAATGCCAGCGAAGCCCGACGCATGCAGGTGCTGATCGACGGACGCTCGGTGTATCGCGCGGGCCTGGCCACGGTGGACTGGAGCGATATCCCGGTGGCCATGGAGGACATCGAGCGCATCGAAGTGTTTCGTGGCCCCAACACCGTCAGCTACGGCGCCAACGCGCTGATGGCGGTGGTCAACATCATTACCCGCTCACCCGCCAACAGCCACGGCACTCGCTTCAAGGTGACTCGGGGCCAGCGCGGCATCAACGACTGGTACGCCAGCCAGGGCACCGGCTGGGAAAGCGGCGACCTGCGGCTGTCGTTGTCGGGGCAGGAAGATGATGGCTTCGACAGCCGCCTCGATGGTTCGGACTACCGCGACAGCAGGCGCTTGAATCGCGTCAGCCTGTCGGTGAGTCAGATGCTCAATGAACAACAAAGCATCGATTGGCAATTGAATGCCAAGGAAGGTACCAACCAGCGGCCCTATACCTACAAGCCGGTGTTCTATGGCGTGTCCCAACAGGGCAACAACTCCGACGTGGTGGCCAAGGACTACGCCGGGTCACTGCGCTGGAACCTGGAGTTCAATGCGCAGCACAGCCTTTATGTCCAGGGCTCGGCACAGCACTGGGATCGCCAGCAGACCTGGCGGGCCTGTGATGCGGCCATTTCCTTCAGCCCCGAACTGACGCGCCTGTGGCAACTCAACCCCAATTACGCAGAGCGCCTGGCGCGCGGCATCAAAGGTTTCAGCGATGCCGGTGCCCCGCCCCCGGGATCTCCAGCCGAGCAGGCCATAGCCCAGCAGGTCCTCACCCAGTGGAACGCCGGCGGCAAGAATACCGTCTGCGGCAATATCGACCAGAGCGCCCGGGAAACTCGCTACGACCTGGAGTTGCAGGACACCCTGAGCCTCAGCGATAACCTGCGGCTGGTCAGCGGCATGAACTATCGTTACGACCGGGCCGACTCCGAAACCTACTTCAACGGCACCCTCGACGACACCACCTGGCGCCTGTTCGGCCAGTTGGAGTGGCGGGCCAGCGAACACTGGCTGATCCAGGGCGGGGCTATGTACGAAGACACCCAACTGACCGGCAACTCGCTGACGCCACGGATCGCCGTCAACTACCTGATCAATCCGCGCCACGGGCTGCGCGCGGTGTATTCGGAAGCCATCCGCTCTGCGGACATGTTCGAGAACAACGTCAACTGGAGTTACCGGGTCACCGGTCTGAGCGCTCCGGTCTACGGCCAGAACAGCGCCCAGTACTTCGTCAGGACCCGTGGTCCCGGCAATCTTGACCAGGAGCACATGCGCTCTCGAGAGCTGGGCTACAACGGCTATTTCATCGACCAGGCACTGAATCTGGACCTCAAGCTGTTCTACGACGAAATCACCGGAATGATCAGCGAACCGCTGCGCAACAACCAGTACATCGCCAGCAACAACAACTCGTCGCGCTTCTCCGGCACCGAGAGCCAGCTGGACTGGCAACTGAGCCGCGCCGACCGCCTGCGCCTGACCTACGCCTATGTCCATGCGCAAGCCAGCAATCGCCTGGACCAGCACCTGACCGCCAGCAACAGCGGTTCTGCCGGCTGGCTGCGCAATTGGGGCCAGGGCTGGTCCAGCGCCCTCTTCTACTATGGTGACAACGCCCTCAACGGCTACCGCTTCCAGCGCATCGACGCCCGCATCGCCAAACGCCTGGTCCTGGGCAAGGCCAGCCTGGAACTGGCAGGCACGCTGCAACAGCGGCTTGACCATGAGCCCACCACCTTCGCCGACAATCTCTACGACTCACGGCACGTGGCCTACCTCAGTGCCGAGCTGGAGTTCTAGCATGGGTCGGCGTGGGCCCTGGAAGGCCCTGGGCGTTCATCGCTGCCTCGGTCTCTGCCTGATCGTGCTGGGCCTGCTGCTGGCGACTCCGCTGCGGGCAGCCGACGTGTTGCTGACCGCCAGTGAAGACAGCGACAGTGTGCGTACCTTCACCGAAGAACTGGCCACTCAGCGTCCTCAGGACCAGGTGCGCTTCGTGCCCTTGGCACAACTGCCGGCACCGAGCCAACTGCCCGCAGCCACGCGCCTGATCCTGCTGGATCCGCAAAGCCTCGATTGGCGCCTGCAAGACCCGCAAGGGCCGGCCACCCTGGTCCTGCGGATCAGCCGCCTGCAAGCCCAGCAGCGCCTGCAAGGCGCGCCTCACCCCAAACTCAGCCTGCTCTGGAGCGACCCGCCCCTGAGCCGCCAACTGCGGTTGATCCACAAGGTCTTGCCCCAGGTACGCCGGGTCGGCGTGCTGTACAGCGAGGACAGCCAGTTTCTGCTCAAGGAACTGCGCAGCGCAGCGCAATCCATGGCAATGGAAATCGTCGCCGAACCCTGGGACAGCATTAATGACAGCCGCCCGCTGCAGAACCTGCTGCGCAACAGCGAGGTGCTGCTGGGCCTGGACGACCCCAAGCTGTACAACCCGAAAACCGTGAAGAACCTGCTGCTGAGCAGCTACGCCCGGCAGCAGGCACTGATCGGGCCCAATGCCGGTTTCGTCAGGGCCGGCAGCCTGGCCAGCACCTACAGCGATCAGCAGGACTGGCTGCAGACCCTGGACAGCCTGCTGGATCAAGCACCGGCCCGCTGGCCCAGGGAGCTGTACCCGGCTGCCTTCAAAGTACTGAGCAATCCACAGGTGGCACGCTCCCTGGGCATCGAAGAAATCGACCCGCAAGCCGTCGCGCACCAGTTGAGTGAAGGAGAGAAACACCCATGACATTGCGTCGCCGGTGGGATATCCAGACCCGCACTCAGCTCATCAGCCTGGGCCCGGCCCTGCTCCTGACCCTGTTGCTGATCAGCTTCTTCACCTTCGTGCGTCTCCAGGATCTGCGCCAGGAGCTGAACCATACCGGCCAACTGATAGCCAACCAGTTGGCCCCGGCCACCGAGTACGGGGTGATCTCCGGCAACAACGAAGGCCTGGAAAGCCTGTTGCAAGCCACCCTGGCCACGCCCCATGTGCACTTTCTGGAGGTCCAGGACAGCGCCAACAACATCCTGGTGTATGTCGAGCAGCCGTCCGCCAGTCACAACCACGCCCAACAGATCAAGGTATTCCAGGCGCCGATACGCTTGCAGCGCATCCAGGTGCACAACGATTTTCTGCAGAATGATCCCGCCAGCCTGAGCCCCCAGGGTGACGGTTACCTGGGGCGGGTCATTGTTGGCATGTCCAATGACGCCTTCAGCCAGCGTCAGCAGGAAATCCTCCTCAAGGCCGGGATTCTCGCTCTGTTCGCCTTGCTGTTCACCTTCTTCCTGGCTCGACGCCTGGCGGCCGGCCTGGCGCAACCCATCAGCGCCATGGGCCACGCGGTGAAGGCGATTCAGGAAGGCGACTTCAAGACACCGCTGCCGATTGTCGACGACGGCGAGCTGGGCAATCTGGCGCGACATATCAACAACCTCGCCGCCGGCCTGGAACTGGCCAGCCGTGAGCAGCAACAGGCAATGTCACAACTGATTCAGACCCGGGAAGATGCAGAGCGAGCGAACAAGGCCAAATCCGACTTCCTGGCGATGATGAGCCATGAGCTGCGTACCCCGATGAACGGCGTGCTGGGGATGCTGCAATTGCTGGAAACCACCGAGATGACCCAGGAGCAGAGCGAGTACGCGGCATTGGCCTCGGAATCCACCGAGCACCTGCTGAAGGTGATCAATGACATCCTCGACTTCTCGCGCATCGAGCGCTCGGCCCTGGAGCTGGAGCACATTCCGTTCAACCTTGCCGAGTTGATCAGCAGCTCGGCCCAGGCCTTCCAGCACAGCGCATTGCAACGAGGCCTGGACCTGCAACTGCGGCTACCGCCGGGCATGGAATCGCTGCAGGTCAAGGGCGACCCCACGCGAATCCGCCAGATTCTGGTCAACCTGATCGGCAACGCGCTGAAATTCACCGAACAAGGCAACGTCACCATCGAGCCACAGTGGCAGGCCCTGGATCACGAACTCCTGTGGTTCACCTGCTCGGTGCGCGACAGCGGGATCGGCATCAGCCCGGCCAGCCTGGAACTGATGTTCGATGCATTCCAGCAAGCCGACAGTTCGATTTCCCGGCGCTACGGCGGCACGGGCCTCGGCTTGCCGATCGCCCGCACGCTGGCCGAACGCATGGGCGGCACCCTGCGCGCCCAAAGCGAAGAAGGCCAGGGCTCGGTGTTCACTCTGGAAATCCCCTTGGCGCTGTTTCAGCAAAGCCTGCCGGTGCTGGCGCCGCGAGTGAATACGGCCGCTCACCAGGGCGAAGGCCGCAACGTGCTGCTGGTGGAGGACAACCCGGTGAACCAGACCGTGATCCAGGCCATGTTGCGCAGCCTGGGCTTCACCGTGAGCATCGTCACTGACGGTGCCCAGGCGGTACGCAGCGCCGAAAGCCTGATTTTCGAGGCCATTCTGATGGACTGCCGACTGCCACTGGTCGACGGCTACGAAGCCACCCGGCAGATCCGCCAACTGCCCGGCTGCGCTGATTTGCCGATCATCGCCCTGACCGCCAACGCCTTGCAGGGCGACCGCGAAGCCTGCCTGGCGGCGGGCATGAACGACTACCTGGCCAAGCCGTTCAAGCGGGCGGATCTGCAGCAAATTCTCCAACGTTGGGTGCAGTAACAGGCTATTTTCGAACAGGTGCGACTGGCGTGATGGGCGAAAGTGCGGCAGTCTTAGGCACCCGACGGGGCCCCGAAAAGGCCCTCAAAAAAAATTTCAGTGCACAAGTGTACATTCATGCCCTTTGCGCTGTGACTTTCACTACAACGCAATAGTCTATGAGTAGGCTGCCGGCTCGAGGCATGAACGCTTCGATCGGCCGGGAAGATTGCCCAACCCTGCCGCACGGGACTATTGAGGAGCTCGCATGACCAAACAAAACGCCTTTACTCGGGAAGACCTGCTGCGCTGCAGTCGCGGTGAGCTGTTCGGCCCAGGTAACGCGCAACTGCCCGCCCCCAACATGCTGATGGTGGATCGCATCACCCATATCAGCGAAGAGGGTGGCAAGTACGGTAAAGGTGAATTGGTCGCTGAGCTGGATATCACTCCAGACCTGTGGTTCTTCGCTTGCCACTTCGAAGGCGATCCGGTGATGCCGGGCTGCCTGGGCCTGGATGCCATGTGGCAGCTGGTCGGTTTCTTCCTCGGCTGGCAAGGCCTGCCGGGCCGCGGCCGCGCCCTGGGTTCGGGGGAAGTGAAATTCTTCGGCCAGGTACTGCCGACCGCGAAAAAAGTCACCTATAACATTCACATCAAGCGCGTGCTCAAGGGCAAGCTGAACATGGCCATCGCCGATGGTTCGGTCAGCGTTGACGGCCGCGAAATCTATACCGCCGAAGGCCTTCGGGTCGGCGTGTTTACCTCAACTGACAACTTCTAAGGGTTATCCGCATGCGCCGCGTCGTTATCACTGGTCTGGGCATTGTTTCGTGCCTGGGCAATGACAAAGAGACCGTCTCCGCTAACCTGCGTGCAAGTCGCCCTGGCATCCGCTTCAACCCGGAATATGCCGAAATGGGTCTGCGTAGCCAGGTTTCCGGCTCCATTGACCTGAACCTTGAAGAGCTGATCGATCGCAAGATCTATCGCTTCGTCGGCCATGCGGCGGCTTACGCCTACCTGGCCATGAAAGACGCCATCGCCGACTCCGGTCTGAGCGAAGAGCAAGTGTCCAACCCCCGCACCGGCCTGATCGCCGGCTCCGGCGGCGCTTCGACCCTGAACCAGATGGAAGCGCTGGACATCCTGCGCGAGAAAGGCGTCAAGCGCGTTGGCCCATACCGTGTAACGCGGACCATGAGCAGCACCGTTTCCGCCTGCCTGGCCACACCGTTCAAGATCAAGGGCCTGAACTACTCCATCGCCTCTGCCTGCGCCACCAGTGCTCACTGCATCGGTACCGCCATGGAACAGATCCAGATGGGCAAGCAGGACATCGTCTTCGCCGGTGGCGGTGAAGAAGAGCATTGGACCCAGTCGTTCCTGTTCGATGCCATGGGCGCCCTGTCCACCCAGTACAACGAAACCCCGGAAAAGGCCTCCCGCGCCTACGACGCCAAGCGTGACGGTTTCGTCATTGCCGGCGGTGGCGGCATGGTGGTGGTCGAGGAACTGGAACACGCTCTGGCCCGTGGCGCCAAGATCTACGCGGAAATCGTCGGCTACGGCGCCACTTCCGATGGCTACGACATGGTGGCTCCAAGCGGCGAAGGCGCAATCCGCTGCATGGAAATGGCCATGTCCACCGTCGACGCACCGATCGACTACCTGAACACCCACGGCACTTCGACTCCGGTCGGCGACGTTGCCGAGATGAAGGGCGTGCGTGAAGTGTTCGGCGACAAGGCCCCGGCCATCAGTTCCACCAAGAGCCTGTCGGGTCACTCCCTGGGCGCCGCCGGCGTTCACGAAGCGATCTACTGCATGCTGATGATGGAAGGCAACTTCATGGCCGGTTCGGCCAACATCGACGAGCTGGATCCGGAAGTGGCCGACATGCCGATCCTGACCAAGACTCGCGAAGATGCCACCATCAACACCGTGATGAGCAACAGCTTCGGCTTCGGTGGCACCAACGCCACCCTGGTGCTGAAACGCTGGCAGGGCAAGTAAGCCCCGCGGCTGCGCCGAATGAAAAAGGCCCCGACTGGTTCGGGGCTTTTTTTCGCCTGGAGCTCACTGGCAAGCCGCCTCCTACGCCACCTGTATGAAGCGGATCGCCGGCCAAACAACCTCACACCGAAAAGCGCGCCACCATGGTGTTCAGATCCACCGCCAGCCGCGACAGCTCCTGACTGGCGGCGCTGGTCTGGTTGGCCCCCGCCGAGGTCTGCAGCGCCAGATCACGGATGTTCATCAGATTGCGATCCACCTCCCGCGCCACCGCTGCCTGCTGCTCCGAGGCACTGGCAATCACGATATTGCGCTCGTTGATCAGGGTGAAGGCCGAAGCGATTTCCTCCAGCGCCTGCCCCGCCGCCTTGGCCACTTCCAGGGTCGAGCGGGCCCGGCTGTTGCTGTGCTGCATGGAACTGACTGCCTGGTCGGTGCCTTGCTGAATACCACCGATCATCTGCTCGATTTCCTGGGTCGACTGCTGGGTCCGATGGGCCAGGGCCCGCACTTCATCCGCCACCACGGCAAACCCGCGCCCGGCATCCCCGGCTCGCGCAGCCTCGATGGCCGCGTTCAGTGCCAGCAGGTTGGTCTGCTCGGCGATGGAGCGAATCACATCCAGCACCTTGCTGATGCCATAGACCTTCTGTGCCAGGTCTTCCACCTGACTGGCATTGGTCGTCACATCCTCGGCCAGCAACTCGATGGACAGCACCGTCTGATGCACCTGCTCACGCCCATGCTGGGCGATCCGGTCCGACTCCCGAGAGGCTTCGGACGTGGCCACAGCATTGCTGGCCACCTCCTCCACCGCGGCGGTCATCTGATTCACCGCGGTGGCCGCCTGCTCGATTTCCAGGCTCTGCTGATGCAGGCCCCGGGTCGCATCCTCGGTCACGCAACTGAGCTCTTCCGAGGCGGAGGCCAACTGGCTGGAAGAATCGGAAATGCGCCGGATGGTTTCCCGCAGACTGTGCTGCATGGCCTTGAGCGCTTGCAGCAGGCGTGCCGGCTCATCCTTGCCAACCACCGTGATATCCCCCGTCAGGTCACCGCCGGCCACCACCTCGGCGACACTCAGGGACTGGGCCAGGGGCAGGACGATACTGCGGGTCAGCAACAATGCCAGGCCAATGGTGACCAGCGCCGCCAACACGATCATGCCCACCACCCAGACCCGTGACTTGCTGAACACGGCCTGGGCCAGGTCCGTGGCTTGGGTCGCGCTCTGCTTGTTCAACTCGATCAGGTCATGCAGGGTCGCCGCCATTTCGTCGGCCAATTGGTTCATTTCGCCATTGACCACCTTGACCGCCTCTTCCAGCTGGTTCTGGCTGGAAAAGGCCATGACCTGGGCCTGGCGCTGCAGGTACTGCTTCTCAATGACCTTGAAACGATCGAACAGGACCCGCTCCTGGGGCAGCACGATCAATGACTCATAGCGGCCCTGGGCAGCCCCCAAGCCAGTCTTGATGTCGTTGATCTTGTTTTCGTTCTGGGCAATCGCCTGCGGATCGCGATTGATCAGCAGACGCAGGGTCAGGGCGCGGATGCGCAGCAGGTCCTGACTCATGTCACCGACCGAAATGACGCTGGGCAGCCAATTGCTTTCCACCTCATCGGACTGCTGACGCATATTGGCCATCTGCATCAGGGCGAATGCCCCGAGAGCAAACACCATTAGCGCCAGCAAGCCGAAACCCAGGCTTGCGCGCGGCGCGATATTGAGACTTCTGAGGCTCATTCCTCTGGCTCCTTCCTAGAGCGCTGCAAGAACTTGCAGCAGGGTGCTCTTAGACGGTATCGGGCCGTTGGAAAATTGCGTAAGACAAAAACGTGATATCAAAACGCCCTAGCACTCCAATACCTGGACGTAAAACGATTCAGCGCACAGAAAATCGCTGTTCTGCCAACAAACGGTCACCCTGGAAGACCATGAAGTGCCATTCGCCGGGCACCACTTCGTGGCTCTCCGTGAATTCGTAGGCCATCACATCCTGAGGCGCATTGGGCACCAGCTTCTGGGTGATCTCGAACTTGTCATGGCGCGCACCGTCCGGGGTACGGATACCCGGAGTCAGGTAGAGCAGAGTCAGGGGCTGATCCTCGGCCACCTTGCCCAGCAGTTGGTAGCGCATGCCGAATTTGGTCCCCAGCTTGGCGGGCACCACCGAGGTTGGCTGGATCTTCTCGTTGCTGCGGCGCAGCACCCGTTCCCCCGACTGCAGCTCGGCCTTGGGCCCTTCGAACAGGCCATATTCCACAGGGCCTTCCAGACGAACTTCGGCACTGGCCAGGCCACTGAAAATCATCAGCGCCGCCAGGGCGCTGGTACGAGTGAAGTGCATATCGCGCTCCTTGATTGAGATGGCGCGAGCTTATGAAGCAGGCGTGACAGGCTGATGACAGTCTGCGACCAGGGCGAGGCGCCTACCTGCGGTGGCGGGCGGGGAGGATCGCGAGGAAGTTGTCATGGGCCACCTGACGCGCCACATCCTCGGGCAAGGCATCGAGGAAGACATCGAAGCTGTGCAGCTCCCGCCCCAGCTTGTTGAACCGTCCCACCACATCCGACCCCAGCATGAAGCGCTCCGGGAAGCGCTCCACCAGCTGCAGCCACTCCTGGCGGGGCTCGCCCTGCTCATCCAGCAGATAGGGCGTGAGCAAGCTCCAGGACAGGTCTATGTAGAGATTCGGGTAGCTGTCCAGCAGCCGCGCCAGGGTGGGCAACAGAAACTCCAGGCGCACCTGATGACGATGGATCTCGGCGCTAGTGCCGGCATGGGCCCAGATGAAGCGCGTATGAGGATGGTTGCGCAACGGCTCTTCGATTTCTGCCAGGTACAGCGGGTTGCGTTCGCGCTTGGAGGTGATGTTGGAATGCAGCATGACCGGTAGATCGTTCTCCGCCGCCAGGTGATAGATCTTGGTCATCGCCTCGTTGTTGGCCCGTGGCGTGTCACCGGCAGTCAAAGCCGTGAGGTCGTCATGGCGGGTGAAGACTTCACCGATGCCCTGCCACAGGCCCGGATCAAGGTCGAGCATGCGTTGGATATGCGCCGCAGAGTTCTTGTCATTGGGATTGAAACCGGACAGGAAGGGATGAAAACGCTGACGCTGCTCAGGGGACAGTTGCTTCACCGCAGCCGCCACCAGCACATCGGTGGCGCTGTACCAATAGGCATCAGCATCGTCACCGGCGTAATAACGTGGACGCTTGGGTTCATCCTCGTGCCATTTCTTGGCTACCGGAATGCCGGAAATCATGACCTGTTCGATACGGTTGTCAGCCATGGCCTTGAGCAACGCATCCATGCCCGCGGTTTCCTGGAAGAAGTCCACGTAATGCATGTGAGCATCGCTGTAGCGGTAATCCCGTGCCTGGGCCGCCCCACAGGGCAGTTGCATCAGCAACACCCCAAGGCACGTTCCGTATAAATGATTCCAGTGCACCACAGCGTCTCCGAAGGGTTGAAGCCGGGTAGACCCTGCGCCCAGGCAGCAGGTTCAGAAAAAGGGGAACGCCTGTGCCTTCCCATGCTCTATAACTTCAGCACCTTTACAGCCTGATCCGATATTCATCACTGCCTGAGGTTTGCCATGACCATTACCGTCAATACCGAGTCCAGCGAAGGTTTCCGCCACAGCATCCAAGTGGATGACCATCAGTTGTTCACCGACCTGCCCCAGTACGCCGGGGGCGAAGGCACTGCACCAGAGCCCCACGACTACTTCGATGCCGCTCTGGGTGCCTGCAAGGCCCTGACCCTGAAGCTTTACGCGCAGAAAAAAAACATCCCGCTCACCGGAGTCACGGTGGAGCTCAAGCACGACAACAGCCAGGAGCAGCAAGGCAAATACGCCCTGCATGTAAAACTGACCCTCAAGGGCGTGCTCACTGACGCCCAGCGCGATGAGCTGCACCGGGTGGCCGACCGTTGCCCGATCCACAAACTGATGACCACCAGTGAAGTCAGCATCGAGACTCACCTCTCCGAAGGCGCCTTCAGCCAGTAGCGGCAAGACTGGCACAAGCGGGTTATGCTCCCGGGCATAACCCGATCAGCCTGGTATCCGCCATGAATTCTCCCCTCGTGATCCGTCCCCGTATCGAGGACGTTGAAGGCCAGCCCATCCTCCGCCCCCTGCCTTCGGCGCAGTGCCGCAGCGTCGGGCCCTTCGTGTTCTTCGACCATATGCTGGCCACGCCCTACCCCGCCGGCAAAGGCATGAACATCCGCCAGCATCCGCATATCGGCCTCTCGACCCTGACCTACCTGTTCAGCGGACAGATCCAGCACAAGGACAGCCTGGGCTCGGATCAGATTGTCCAGGCCGGAGACGTCAGCTGGATGACGGCCGGCAGCGCCATCGCCCATGTCGAGCGCACCCCCGAGGCCTTGCTGGCCGAGGATTTCGAGATGCATGGATTGCAGGTCTGGCTGGCCTCGCCCAAGGAGCACGAGCAAGGCCCGGGGCATTACAGCCACCACCCGGCCGCTACGCTGCCGGTGAGCGCCAACCTCGGGGTGACAATCCGCATGATTGCCGGAACGGGTTTCTGCCTGGAGTCCCAGGTGCCGGTGCTCTCTCCCACCCTGTACGCCGAACTGCATTTGCAGACCGCTACCAGCCTGCTGATCCCTACCGAGCATCAACAACGCGCCCTGTATGTACTGGACGGCGAGGCACAACTGGATGGAGAAGCGATCAGCGCGCACTCGCTGGTGGTGTTGCCGGAGGGAGAAAGCGTGACCCTGTTCGCCGAGAGCGACTGTCACGCGGTACTGATCGGTGGCGCGCCCCTGGACGGGCCACGGCGGATCAACTGGAACTTCGTCGCCAGCGATCCGGCACGTATCGATGAAGCTCGCCAACGCTGGGCCGCCGGGGATTGGCCCCAGGTGCCGGGAGAAAGCGAGCGCATCGAATTGCCACCCGCTCGCCACTGATCGGTAGGGGCCGGCTTGCCGACGAACAGGCCTGTGAGTCTGGCGTTGCTCTCACTGACGCCTTCGCTGGCAAGCCAGCTCCTACGGGATCAGGGTCGGTGGGTCAGCCGCTAAAGACTTCGTCCAGCAGGTAATGCATGGTGGCGAAGGCCCGCGCCGAGGTCTTGGCGTCGTACATCATCTTGCCCGGTACATTGGCGTGGGTATCGGTGAAGGAGTGCACCGCACCGCCATAGCTGACCAGTTGCCAGTCCACACCCGCCGCATCCATTTCCGCCTCGAAGGCCGGCAGTTGCTCCTTGGCGACCAAAGGATCAGCCGCGCCATGCAAAACCAGCACCGAGCCCTTGATGTTCTTCGCGTCAGCAGGGTTGGGGGTGTCCAGAGTGCCGTGGAAGGAGGCCGCAGCTTTCACCGGCGCACCGCTGCGGGCCAGCTCCAGGGCGCAGCAGCCGCCAAAGCAGAAACCGAAGGTGGCCAGCTTCGAGCTGTCCACGGCAGCCTCGGTCTGGCTCTGCAAGGCGCTGAACGCCGCTTGCATGCGCTTGCGCAACAACGCCCGGTCATCCTTGAGAGGCATCATCGCTGCACCGGCCTGGTTGGCGTCGCTGGGACGTACCGCCTGCCCATACAGATCAGCAATCAGTACCACGTAGCCCTTGGCCGCCACCGCCTCGGCGATCTTCTGCGCACCGGCGCTGACACCCATCCAGTTAGGCGCCATCAGCAACCCCGGACGAGCGCCCTGGTGGGCGGCATCGAAGGCCAGTCGACCTTCATAGGGCTGGCCATCGATCTGATAGACCACGGAACGCACTGTGATTTGACTCATGACTCATCTTCTCCAGTAGGGGGACACCAGAATGAAAAAACCCGCCGAAGCGGGTTTTTCTTGCAACGTGGTTAAACCGACAGTTCAACCAGCAGCTTGTTCAGTCGGCGCACATAGGCCGCCGGGTCTTTCAAGCTGTCACCGGCCGCCAGGGCCGCCTGATCGAAGAGGATGTGCGACAGGTCGCCAAACCGCTCCTCGCTCTGCTCGCCGTCGAGTTTCTCGATCAGCGGATGGCTCGGGTTGAATTCGAAGATCGGCTTGGAGTCCGGAACCTTCTGCCCGCTGGCTTCAAGGATCTGGCGCATTTGCAGCCCCAGGTCCTGCTCGCCGATGGCCAGGATCGCCGGCGAATCGGTCAGGCGGTGGGAAACCCGTACTTCACTGACGCTCTCGCCCAGGGCGGTCTTGATCCGCTCAACCAGGCCTTCCTTGGTCTTGGCAACTTCCTCGGCAGCCTTCTTGTCCTCTTCCGAGTCCAGATTGCCCAGGTCCAGATCACCACGCGCCACGTCGACAAAGCTCTTGCCGTCGAATTCGTTGAGGTAGCTCATCAGCCACTCGTCGATACGGTCGGTGAGCAGCAGCACTTCGATGCCTTTCTTGCGGAAGACCTCCAGATGCGGACTGTTCTTCACCTGGGCGTAGGATTCGCCGGTGAGGAAGTAGATCTTGTCCTGACCTTCCTTGGCACGAGCCAGGTAGTCGGCCAGGGACACATTCTGCTCGCCGTCGTCGCCCTGGGTGGAGGCAAAGCGCAACAGACCGGCGATCTTCTCCTTGTTGGCGAAGTCTTCGGCCGGGCCTTCCTTCATCACCTGGCCGAAGTTCTTCCAGAAGCCCTTGTATTGCTCAGGCTCGTTCTTCGCCAGTTTTTCCAACATGTCGAGGACGCGCTTGGTCAGTGCCGATTTCATCGAATCGATGATCGGATCTTTCTGCAGAATTTCCCGCGAGACGTTCAGCGACAGGTCGTTGGAGTCCACCACGCCTTTGATGAAACGCAGGTACAGCGGCAGGAACGACTCAGCCTGATCCATGACGAATACGCGCTGCACGTAGAGCTTGAGGCCCTTCGGCGCTTCGCGCTGGTACAAGTCGAATGGTGCGCGCGCCGGAACATAGAGCAGCGAGCTGTATTCAAGCTTGCCTTCAACCTTGTTGTGGCTCCAGCTCAGCGGGTTCTCGAAGTCATGGGCGATGTGCTTGTAGAACTCCTGGTATTCCTCGTCCTTGATCTCGGTACGCGGACGGGTCCACAGGGCACTGGCGCGGTTGACGGTTTCCCACTCCAGCGCAGGTTTCTCTTCGCCTTCAGCGGCAGCGGCTTCTTTGGGCAGCTCGATCGGCAGCGCGATGTGGTCGGAATACTTCTTGATGATGTTGCGCAGGCGCCAGCCATCGGCGAACTCGTCCTCACCGGACTTCAGGTGCAGAACGATGCGGGTACCGCGCTCGGCCTTGTCGATGGTCGCAACTTCGAACTCGCCTTCGCCCTTGGACGACCAGTGCACGCCTTCGCTGGCGGGCAGACCGGCACGACGGCTGAACACTTCAACCTGGTCGGCAACGATGAACGCGGAGTAGAAACCCACGCCGAACTGACCGATCAGGTGCGAGTCCTTCTTCTGGTCACCGGTGAGGTTCTTCATGAAATCGGCGGTGCCGGACTTGGCGATGGTCCCCAGGTGGGTGATCACATCTTCACGGCTCATGCCGATACCGTTGTCTTCGAGGGTGACGGTTTTCGCGTCCTTGTCGAAGCTCACACGGATTTTCAGTTCGGCGCCACCTTCCAGCAACTCAGGCTTGGACAGGGCTTCGAAGCGCAATTTGTCGACGGCGTCAGAGGCGTTCGAGATCAATTCGCGAAGGAAGATTTCCTTGTTGGAATACAGCGAATGGATCATGAGGTGCAGCAGTTGCTTCACCTCGGTCTGGAAGCCCAGGGTTTCCTTTTGAGTTTCCACACTCATGGTCATCAAACTCCAATCAGATGGCTGTGGCCGCGTTCCGGAAGCGGAGGGCGGCGGGATGACATGAAAGTGGGGGTCGCTCGCAGGATTTCAAGGGGCAAGACTCTCTTCGATCTTGAAATGTGCCCTGGCGGTAGCAATTGGCTCATCAGCGGTGCTCTGCCAGGCCGTGATCGCGACATTGGCCACCCTCCTCCCCTGCCGGCACACCTGACAGCGAGCGAAGGTGTCGCGAAACTGCCCGGCACGCAGGTAGTCCAGGGAAAAATCGATGATCTTCGGCACCCCGGGCGAGCCGGTGAGAATCAGCAAATGCAAGGCCGCCGCCAACTCCATGAAACCGGCGATCACCCCGCCGTGCAGGGCCGGCAGCAGGGGGTTGCCGATATTGTCCTTATTGGCCGGCAGGCGAAACAGCAGCTCATCGCCCAGTGGCGTGCACTCGATGCCGATCAATTTGGCGTAGGGAATCTGCTCCAGCAACGCGCTGTAATCGCCCTGCTGGCGAACCTGATTCAACAGCGCTTGAAGGTCCACGCTCATGCCCGCTCCCCCTTGATGGAGCTGACGAACCCGCGGCTGCCCTTGAGACCTTTGCCCATGCGCATGAAGGTACCGACCACGTGCGCCACCGGGCGTTCGGGATCGTCCTGGTAGGCAAAGCCACGGGTGAAGATCACATCGGTGGTGACCCGGTAACACTGGGCAAAACCGTGCACATCGTGATGAGGCACTGCCGGATGCATATAGTCTATGCGCAGGTCCAGGGTCGGACACACCTCGAACTCCGGCAGCACGCACAAGGTAGCCATGCCACAGGCGCTGTCCATCAGCGTGGTCAGGGCACCGCCATGAATGATCCCGGTTTGCGGGTCACCGACAATCTGCGGGCTATAAGGCAAGGTCAGGGTCATGCCTTCTACAGAGGCGCTGTGCACCCTGATATCCAGCACCTGACAGTGGCGCAGGGCGGAAAGAAAGCGTGTCGCACGCTCGAAAATTGGGTTTTGCACCATGGCTAATGCCTCTTGTTATTGTCAGGAATGTGCATTGAATGAAGCAGACAAAAGTTCCGTGAAACGAATACTTAATATATCTGTGAGCCTCAAGGAACTTAAATCACAAGGCCATGATCGAAAGGCCAGTAGATATCTTCACTAAGGAGAAACACCCCATGCGTAAGACTTTAGCTATTGCCCTGATGCTGACCGCTTCCCTCGGTCTGGCTGCCTGCGACAAAAAATCCGAGGACAAAGCTCAAGATGCCAATCAACATGCTGAGCAAGCTCAACAAAAAATGAACGAAGCTCAGGATAAAGTGAACGAGGCAGCGAAAGAAAACGCCGAAGCCGCCAAAGATCAGGCTGAATCTAACAAGGCCGCTGCTGAAGAAAGCGCCAAGGAAGCAGCACCTAAAACCAACTAAGTCGGTTTTAGCGCAACACAAAAAAGCCCGCCAAGTGCGGGCTTTTTCTTGTCCGCAAAACAGCGGCTCGATACAACTGTGCTTAGTTGTCGAATATCTAACTAAGCACAATGAAGCTCAATATCCTGACTCCAGGAACAACTCGTCCTGACGCGGCTCTGCCTGCAACGGCTGTCCTGCCTCTCCATTGTCTGAAGACTCCAACGCATAGTGCAAGGAACTGGATGCGGGCAACAGCCTGATGGGAAAGTCGTAGTGGGCGGTAAAGGGTGCCAACCATTGGCGAGTCTGGTAATCGACCGCGGTGATTCTCATGTGGCAAGGGTGCGGAGTGTCCTGGGGCCCACGGCCGGCCAGCACCATCACCAGCTCCCAGTCGGTTGCCTGCTCGACCTGGAAGCGTCCGTCGTCGCCAGTCAGGAACTGCGCCCCACACAAGGCGCCCTTGGCCCCGGCGACTGGTCTGCCGCTCAATGCATCCACCACCTGGCCCCGCGCTTCGCCATTCAGATACAGGGTTTGCACCCGGCAGCCCGACAACAACATGAATGACAAGCACAGCCACATCAGGGCACGCGGATTGTTCATTGGCCAACTCCTTTTAACCGGGCAACAGATCAATCGATAAGTTCTCCCCACTCAAACTGCGTCTTTGGGGCTATCGGCCAAAGGCGGTTCTGTCGGGGTATAGACCATGACGTCAAGTACATCGGAATGAAACTCCCGCTGGTACAGGACAAATACCACGCCTGCACTCATCAGCATGAACAACCAGGGGCTGACGAACCAGGCCAGCATGGTCATGCCGAAATAGTAGGAACGCAGACCGAAGTTGAACTGGTTGGCCGCCATGGAAATCACCCGGGCTGCCCGCGAAGCAAACGCCTTGCGCTCCTGCTCGGAGACATGTCGCTCACCGATCATCGGCGCCGACCCCACCAAGACCGCGGCGAAGTTGTATTGGCGCATGCACCAACTGAACGTGAAAAAGGCATACACGAACACCAGCGCCAGGCACAGCAACTTGATCTCCGACATGCCCTGGGAGGCCTGCTGGACCATCGGAATGTCCGCCAGCAGCGACACCGCACGCTCCGATGCACCGAGCACAGTGAGGATGCCTGCCAGGATGATCAAGGTACTGGAGGCGAAGAACGAAGCGTTGCGTTCCAGGTTGCCGATCACACTGGCGTCGGCGATACGGTTGTCCCGCAGCAGCATGCGGCGCATCCAGTCCTCGCGGTACAGGTGCAGGACACTGGCCAGACAGGCCGTGTCCCGGCCCTTCCAGGAGGCGTAACGGGTATAGCCGCCCCAGCAGACGACGAACCACAGAGCGGCCAGTAGGTGAATCAG
Organism: Pseudomonas sp. JDS08PS003; assembly: GCF_045013505.1. NCBI lineage: Bacteria > Pseudomonadati > Pseudomonadota > Gammaproteobacteria > Pseudomonadales > Pseudomonadaceae > Pseudomonas > Pseudomonas sp. JDS08PS003. The sequence goes on along the minus strand of NZ_CP120724.1, from coordinate 2,068,768 downwards.
GTTGGCTTGGACGAACGACATGCAAATTCCTGTAAGGCGTTGGCAAAAGACAAGGACACTGCTTCGACGCCACGCCGAGGAAAAAGACACCGCCCAAGCCCCATAAAAAATGCCCCGTATCGATGGATACGGGGCATTGTTCTTGGCACTCAGGGACCGCTTGTGGCGGTCCCGATCCATCAGCGGCGGATCAAGCCAGGGCTTCGGCCGGCTTACCCAGAATACGGTCGAAGATCACCGCAACCGCCAGGATGATCACCGAAGGCACCAGCCAGGCCAGACCTTGCTCGCTCAACGGCAGGTGGGACAGCTGGCTAGGCAAGCCATCGGCCAGGCCGGCCCCCTTGAGCGCATCGATCAGACCGAACACGAAAGACACCAGCATCACCGGACCAACGATGCGCCGCTGGTCCCGCCAGAAGTCTTTGCAGAAGCTCAGGGCTACCAGGGCAATGCACGGCGGATAGATGGCGGTCAGCACCGGGATCGAGAAGGCGATCAGCTTGGTGAGGCCAAGGTTCGACACCAACAGCGAGAAGACCGCGAGGATCACTACCAGAGTCTTATAGGACAATGGTGTTACCCGGCTGAAATACTCGGCGCAGGCACAGGTCAGGCCCACGGCGGTCACCAGGCAAGCCAGGGAGATCAGTACCGCGAGGAAACCGCTGCCCAGGGAGCCAAAGGTGTGTTGTACATAGGCATGCAACACCGCCGCGCCATTGGTGGCACCAGCAGCCACTTCATGGCTGCCCGAACCGAGACGGAACAGACTGACATAAACCAGCGCCAGGCCGACCCCGGCGATCAGGCCGGCGATCACCGCATAGCGAGTGATCAGTCGAGGCGATTCGACCCCGCGCGAACGAATGGCGTTAACGATGACGATGCCGAACACCAGGGCGCCCAGGGTATCCATGGTCAGGTAGCCATTGATGAAGCCCTGGGAGAATGGTGCAGCAACGTACTCGGGCGTGGCCTCGCCGATGGTGCCGGCCGGCAAGGCAAACGCGGCGATGCCCAGCACTGCCAGGGCAATGATTTTCAGCGGTGCCAGGAAACGGCCAACGGTATCCAGCAGACGGCCCGGATACAGGGAGATGAAGAACACCAACAGGAAGTAGGCCGAGCTGTAGAGGAACAGTGCCAGCGGGCTCTCGCCGGTCAGTGGCGCCAGGCCCACTTCGAAGGACACGGTGGCAGTGCGCGGGGTGGCGAACAAAGGCCCCACTGCCAGGTAGCAGACGGCGGCCAGCACACCACCGGCGACTTTACCGATAGGACTGCTCAGGGCATCCATCGCGCCCCCGACCTTGGCCAGGGCGACCACGGTGATCACTGGCAGACCGACTGCCGTGATCAGAAAACCCAGCGCCGCCATCCAGACATGGGGTCCGGACTGCAAACCGACGATAGGAGGGAAAATGATGTTGCCAGCCCCGACGAACAGGGCAAAAGTCATGAAGCCGAGTGCCAGAATGTCCTGGCCTTTCAACACTTTCATTAAGGAAATACCACACTACTGAATCGGAATTTAGAGAGGGATTTCCCTTATGGGTGAGGGAAATGCTGTCAATCCGTATAAGACTGACCCGTTTAGCGCGCAGTTACCTTGTGGGCAGCAGACGCAAAAAGAGGCGGGTAGCCTACCGAATCTCCAAGACGAACGCACCGGCGCAGTGCGAATTTTCTGATATGCGACATTGGGATGTCGCATTTTCGAAATTATATTTCCATCGGGCTTAATCCCATCCCCGCACACCGGCCGGCATGCTGGGAGCCGAACCGTATAGAAACCGAATTGGCTAAGCGCGGCTTGTGTAGGAGCTGGCTTTCCAGCGCAGCCCTCCCCCAAGGCTGCATCGGACCTGAAGGCTTTTCGCCGGCAAGCCGTCCCCTACGCCAGAAAGCACAAAGGCCACCCGAAGGTGGCCTTTGCTGGTTTTGCGTCAGCTAAGCGCGAGGCTTACTTGACAGCCCAACCGGTCAGCTCGGCCAGGGCCTTGCCGATGTCTGCCAGCGAACGCACGGTTTTTACACCTGCGTCTTGCAGAGCAGCGAATTTCTCGTCTGCAGTGCCTTTGCCGCCAGAGATGATTGCGCCAGCATGGCCCATGCGCTTGCCCGGAGGAGCAGTCACACCAGCGATGTAGGAAACAACCGGCTTGGTCACGTGAGCCTTGATGTAGGCAGCCGCTTCTTCTTCAGCCGAACCACCGATCTCACCGATCATCACGATCGCTTCGGTCTTCGGGTCTTCCTGGAACAGCTTCAGGATGTCGATGAAGTTGGAGCCTGGGATCGGGTCACCACCGATGCCGACGCAGGTGGACTGACCGAAACCGGCGTCAGTGGTCTGCTTCACAGCTTCGTAAGTCAGGGTGCCGGAACGGGAAACGATACCGACCTTGCCTGGCAAGTGAATGTGACCTGGCATGATGCCGATCTTGCATTCGCCTGGAGTGATCACGCCTGGGCAGTTAGGGCCGATCAGGGTAACACCCAGCTCGTCGCACTTAACTTTAGCGTCCAGCATGTCCAGGGTAGGAATGCCTTCGGTGATGCAGACGATCAGCTTGATGCCGCCGAAAGCAGCTTCCAGGATCGAGTCCTTGCAGAAAGGAGCCGGAACGTAGATCACGCTGGCGGTGGCGCCAGTGGCAGCTACAGCGTCTTTCACGGTGTTGAACACTGGCAGACCCAGGTGTTCGGTGCCGCCTTTGCCAGGAGTTACGCCACCAACCATCTTGGTGCCGTATTCGATGGCTTGCTGGGTGTGGAAACTACCTTGCGAACCGGTAATGCCCTGGCAGATAACTTTGGTGTCTTTATTGATCAGGACGCTCATTATTTGCCCTCCGCAGCTTTGACAACTTGTTGAGCAGCGTCGGTCAGGCTGGTAGCAGCGATGATGTTCAAGCCGCTTTCTGCCAGTACTTTAGCGCCCAGTTCAGCGTTGTTGCCTTCAAGGCGAACAACAACCGGGATTTTCACGCCGACTTCTTTCACGGCGCCGATGATGCCTTCGGCAATCATGTCGCAGCGAACGATGCCGCCGAAGATGTTGACCAGTACTGCAGCGACGTTGGTGTCGGACAGGATGATCTTGAAGGCTTCGGTCACACGCTCTTTGGTAGCACCACCGCCCACGTCGAGGAAGTTGGCTGGCTTACCGCCGTGCAGGTTGACGATGTCCATGGTACCCATGGCCAGGCCGGCACCGTTGACCATGCAGCCGATGTTGCCTTCCAGGGCTACGTAGTTCAGTTCGAACTTGGCAGCGTGCGCTTCGCGCGGATCGTCTTGCGACGGATCGTGGAAAGTCTTCAGCTTAGGCTGACGGTACATGGCGTTGGCGTCGATGTTGATCTTGGCGTCCAGGCAGTGCAGATCGCCGTCAGCCTTGATCACCAGCGGGTTCACTTCCAGCAGGGCCAGATCGTGATCCTGGAACAGTTTGGCCAGACCAACGAAGATCTTGGCGAACTGGGCAACTTGCTTGCCTTCCAGACCCAGCTGGAAAGCCAGCTCGCGGCCCTGGAATGGCTGAGCGCCAACCAGTGGATCGATAGTGGCTTTGAGAATTTTTTCTGGAGTGTCGTGAGCGATTTTCTCGATGTCCACGCCACCTTCGGTGGAAGCCATGAACACGATGCGACGGCTCGAACGGTCAACGACAGCGCCCAGGTACAGCTCTTTAGCGATATCAGTGCACGATTCAACCAGGATCTTGGTGACAGGCTGGCCATTGGCATCAGTCTGATAGGTCACCAGACGCTTGCCCAACCACTGCTGAGCGAATGCCTTAGCGTCTTCTTTGCTGCGAACCAGCTTAACGCCGCCCGCTTTACCGCGACCACCGGCGTGAACCTGGGCTTTGACAACCCACTCGGAGCCGCCGATTTTGTCGCAAGCTTCTGCTGCTTCTTCCGGGGTGTCTACCGCGTAGCCTTTGGATACTGGCAGGCCGTATTCAGCGAACAGCTGCTTACCCTGATACTCGTGAAGATTCATGCTTTTTACCGTCTTCGTTAGGTACTGCGCATTCGGCGCTGCGCTCAAGATTGAGTGCCGCACCACCTGTGACCGCTACTCTCAAACCAGCGCCACACCTGAACCCGGAGCCTGGGCCCCGGTCCAGTGTGTGGCGCTACCCTGAGAGGTCGAGTCCAGCGGATATTCCGCGGTGAGTCTTGCGCACAAGGCTCACGACGGGCCAACCGCCGTGGTTTCTTATTATTGCTTAGCGTTTCTTGCGGTTGGCAATGTGGATGGCAGTGCCATTCACAGCCAGAGCTGCTTCGTGCAGGGCTTCGGACAGGGTCGGATGGGAGAAAACCATCATGCCCAGGTCTTCGGCGCTGGTGCCGAATTCCATGCCGATCGCACCTTGCTGAACCAGTTCCGCAGCGCTTGGGCCAATCACGTGGACGCCCAATACGCGGTCAGTCTTGGCATCGGCGATGACTTTGACGAAACCGCCGGTGTCGTTGGCTGCCATGGCACGGCCGCTGGCGGCAAACGGGAAGGTGCCGACGTTAACTTCAACGCCTTCAGCTTTCAAGGCCTGCTCGGTTTTACCGACCCATGCAATTTCCGGGTGAGTATAGATAACCGAAGGGATCAGGTCATAGTTCATCTGGGCTTTGTGGCCCTTGATGCGCTCGGCAACCATGATGCCCTCTTCCGAGGCCTTGTGAGCCAGCATCATGCCGCGCACCACGTCACCGATGGCGTAGACGCCCGGTACGGTAGTAGCGCAGTGATCGTCAACGTGCACAAAACCGCGCTCGTCGAGGGTCACGCCGCAGTCGGCGGCCAGCAGATCGGTGGTCACCGGACGGCGACCAACGGCTACGATCAGCTTGTCGAAAGTGATGGTCTGTTCGCCGTTGGCATCGGTGTAGGTCACTACGACTTCTTCGCCGTTGACCTTGGAGCCGGTCACGCGAGCGCCCAGCTTGATGTCCAGACCCTGTTTGGTCAGGGTTTTCAGCGCTTCCTTGGAGACAGCGGCATCAGCGGCCATCAGGAAGGTGTCGAGGGCTTCCAGGACGGTCACTTGCGCGCCCAGGCGCGACCAGACCGAACCCAGCTCCAGACCGATCACGCCAGCGCCGATCACGCCCAGACGTTTTGGTACGGATTGGAATTCCAGAGCGCCGGTGGAGTCGACGATGACATTCTGATCGACCGGAGCCGGTGGAATGTCGATTGGACGTGAGCCTGGAGCCAGGATGACGTTTTCGGCTTCGATGACTTCAACCGAACCGTCAGCCTTGGTGACTTCGACTTTCTTGCCAGCCAGCAGTTTGCCGTGGCCCTGAATCGAGGTGACGCCGTTGGCTTTGAACAGGGTGGCAACACCGCTGGTCAGGCCTTTGACGATGTTGGCCTTGCGACCCACCATGGCCGGTACGTCCATGGTCACGCCAGCATGGTTGATGCCGTGGATGGCAAAACCGTCCTGGGCTTCGTGGAATTTCCAGGAGCTGTCCAGCAGCGCCTTGGAAGGAATGCAACCGACGTTCAGACAAGTACCACCGAGGGCCAGCTTGCCCTCTTTATCGGTGTACTTCTCGATGCAAGCGGTGGTGAAACCGAGTTGTGCGGCCTTGATTGCGGCGACATAACCGCCTGGGCCCGCGCCAATCACTACCACGTCGAATTTCTGAGTCATAAAAAGGTTCCTTTTAACGGCAAGCTAGAAGCCGCAAGCCGCAAGCTGGAGCCTCCGGCCCTGAGGGCCCGAGGCGAATCGCTTACAGCTTGCAGCTGCTTTTTAGATGTCCAGGAGCAGACGCGCTGGGTCTTCCAGCAGGTTCTTGATGGTCACCAGGAACGTCACGGCTTCTTTACCGTCGATCAGACGGTGATCGTAGGACAGCGCCAGGTACATCATCGGACGGATTACCACCTGACCGTTGATTGCCATAGGACGTTGCAGGATGTTGTGCATGCCCAGGATCGCTGCTTGCGGCGGGTTAACGATCGGGGTCGACATCATCGAACCGAAGGTACCACCGTTGGTGATGGTGAAAGTACCACCTGTCATCTCTTCCATCGACAGCTTGCCGTCGCGGGCCTTCTTGCCGAAGGTGGCGATGCCGCCTTCGATTTCAGCCAGGCTCATCAGTTCGGCGTTGCGCAGAACCGGAACCACCAGGCCACGGTCGCTGGACACCGCAACACCGATGTCGGCGTAGCCGTGGTAGACGATGTCGGAACCGTCGATCGAAGCGTTGACCGCAGGGAAACGCTTCAGCGCTTCGGTGGCAGCCTTGACGAAGAACGACATGAAGCCCAGGCGTACGCCGTTGTGGGACTTCTCGAACAGGTCCTTGTACTTCGAACGCAGGGCCATGACTTCGGTCATGTCGACTTCGTTGAAGGTGGTCAGCATTGCCATGTTCGATTGAGCTTCAACCAGACGCTCGGCAACCTTGGCACGCAGGCGTGTCATAGGTACGCGCTTCTCGACGCGATCGCCGGCAGCGAAGACTGGAGCAGCAGCGGCTGGAGCCGGAGCCTTGGCAGGCGCGGCAGCCGGAGCGGCTTTCTTGGCGGCAACAGCAGCCACCACGTCTTCCTTGGTCACACGACCGCCTTTGCCGGTGCCGGCAACGGAAGCGATGTTGATGCCGTTCTCTTCAGCCAGCTTGCGCGCGGCTGGAGCAGCGATTGGATCGTCTTCGCCTTCAGCGGCAGCAGCAGCGGCCGGAGCGGCAGCAGCAGGAGCAGGAGCAGCGGCAGCAGCTGCGCCTTCAACGATGGAGCCCAGAACTTCGTCGGACAGAACGGTGTCGCCTTCGTTCTTGACGATAGCGCCCAGTACGCCGTCAGCGGTGGCCAGAACTTCCAGCACAACCTTGTCAGTCTCGATGTCGACGATCAGTTCGTCGCGCTTGACGGCCTCGCCCGGTTGTTTGTGCCAGGTGGCAACGGTGCCATCGGCAACCGATTCCGGGAAAGTGGGGGCTTTGATCTCGATAGCCATTATCTGTGGTTCCTTAAATTCGGTTTCAGGTGCGCGAAGGCGTTAAACAGTGAAGGCATCTTGCAGCAGTTTTTCCTGCTGCTCAGCGTGCATCGATGCGTAACCACAAGCTGGGGCAGCAGAAGCGTCACGGCCCGCGTACTCGAGTACGAGCGACTTGTTGTGACCGCTGATGATGCGACGCATGTGATGCTGGCTGCAGTACCAGGCACCCTGGTTCATCGGCTCTTCCTGACACCAAACGATGTGTTTGAGGTTTTTGTACGGAGCCAGGACTTCGATCAGGTCGTCCTCAGGGAATGGGTACAGTTGCTCGATACGCACGATAGCGATGTCGTCACGACCTTCGGCACGGCGTTTTTCCAACAGGTCGTAGTAGACCTTGCCGCTACACAGAACGATGCGACCCACGTCTTTCGGATCCTGGGCATCGATTTCCGGAATAACGGTCTGGAACGAACCTTCCGCCAGATCTTCCAGGGTCGAGATGGCCAGTTTATGACGCAGCAGCGACTTCGGTGTCAGCACGACCAGAGGCTTGCGCAGCGGACGAATCACCTGACGGCGCAGCAAGTGGTAGATCTGAGCCGGCGTGGTCGGTACGCACACCTGGATGTTGTGCTCGGCGCACAGCTGCAGGTAACGCTCCAGACGAGCCGAGGAGTGCTCAGGGCCCTGACCTTCATAACCGTGTGGCAGCAGCATGGTCAGACCGCAGAGACGGCCCCACTTGTGCTCGCCGCTGGTGATGAACTGGTCGATCACCACTTGGGCACCGTTGGCGAAGTCGCCGAACTGGGCTTCCCAGATCACCAGCGCGTTAGGCGTGGTGGTCGAGTAGCCGTATTCGAATGCCAGTACCGCTTCTTCCGACAGGAAGGAGTCGTACAGGTCGAAGCGCGGCTGACCGTCGAACAGGTGCTGCAGCGGGATGTAGGTGCTGGCATCTTTCTGGTTGTGCAAAACCGCGTGGCGGTGCGAGAAAGTACCGCGGCCGATGTCCTGGCCGGTCATGCGGATCGGGTGACCTTCGAACGCCAGGGTCGCGTACGCCATGGTTTCGGCGTAACCCCAGTTGATCGGCAGGCCGCCGGCTTGCATTTTCTGACGGTCTTCGTAGATCTTCGCGACCTGACGCTGAACCACGAAGCCTTCTGGCAGCTCCAGCAGCTTGGCGGACAGTTCCTGCAGGGTCTTGAGATCGAAGGTGGTGTCGTGACGTGCGGTCCAGGTGTGGCCCAGGTACGGGCGCCAGTCCACGAACAACTCTTTGTTCGGTTCCTTGACCAGGCTCTTCACTACGTGCAGACCGTTGTCCAGCGCATTGCGGTATTCGTCGACTTTCGCCTGAACACGCTCTGCGTCGAGCACACCGCTCTGGGTCAGACGATCGGCATACAGCTCACGGGTGGTGCGCTGCTTGGTGATCTGCTGATACATCAGAGGCTGGGTGCCGCTCGGCTCGTCGGCCTCGTTGTGGCCGCGACGACGGTAGCAGACCAGGTCGATTACCACGTCGCGCTTGTACTGCATGCGGTAGTCGATGGCCAGCTGGGTCACGAACAACACGGCTTCCGGATCATCACCATTCACATGGAGGATCGGCGCCTGGATCATCTTCGCAACGTCGGTAGCGTACTCGGTGGAGCGCGAGTCCAGCGGGTTGCTGATGGTGAAACCAACCTGATTGTTGATCACGATGTGCACAGTGCCACCGGTACGGAAACCGCGGGTCTGGGACATCTGGAAGGTTTCCATCACCACGCCCTGACCGGCAAATGCCGCGTCACCGTGGATCGAGATCGGCAGAACCTTGTCGCCGGTCTGGTCGTTGCGACGATCCTGACGGGCGCGCACCGAACCTTCGACCACTGGCGAAACGATTTCCAGGTGGGACGGGTTGAACGCCATGGCCAGGTGAACTTCACCGCCGGCAGTCATCACGTTGGACGAGAAGCCCTGGTGATACTTAACGTCACCGGAACCCAGCTCGACCTTCTTCTTGCCTTCGAACTCGTCGAACAACTCGCGCGGGTTCTTGCCGAAAGTGTTGACCAGCACGTTGAGACGGCCACGGTGGGCCATGCCGATCACGACTTCCTTGGTGCCGTAGGAACCGGAACGCTGGATCAGTTCGTCGAGCATCGGAATCAGGCTCTCGCCGCCTTCCAGACCGAAACGCTTGGTGCCCGGGTATTTGGTACCCAGGTATTTTTCCAGGCCTTCGCCGGCGGTGACGCGCTCGAGCAGGTGGCTCTTGATGTCGGCGGAATAGGTCGGACGGCCGCGTACGCTTTCCAGACGCTGCTGGAACCACTGACGCTGCTCGGAATCGGTGATGTGCGTGAATTCAGCGCCGATGGTGCGGCAATATGTCTGCTGCAACGCTTCGTGAATTTCGCGTAGGCTCGCTTCCTCTTTGCCGATGAACAGGTCGCCGGCACGGAAGGTCGTATCAAGATCGGCATTGGTCAAGCCGTAATGATTGATCGACAGGTCTGCAGGTGCAGGACGCTGCCACAGCCCCAGCGGGTCCAGCTGGGCTGCCTGGTGGCCACGCATCCGATAGGCCTGGATCAATCGCAGCACTTCAACTTGCTTCTTCTCGTGCTCACTGCTCACGCTCCCGGCGGATACCGGTTGGGCGCGGCGCTGGTTCTTTGCCAGCAAGACGAAATGATCGCGAATTGTCGAGTGCGAAACATCGATGGCAGTGCTGCCGTCGGTAGGCAACTTCTGAAAGTAAGTGCGCCACTCTTCTGGCACAGCGTTAGGGTCGTGCAGGTAGAGCTCGTAGAGCTCTTCCACATAGGCAGCGTTACTACCGGATAGGTAGGCGCTGTTCCACATGCGCTGCATCACGCTTTCTTGCATGCTTGGTCACCCTCGGTTAGGGGAACACCACCGGCGAAGACACCGAGCAAGCTTGCAGAAGTCCGAATGCAGCGACCAAAACAAGCCACTTAGGATCACGCTGATAGTCCGGGTACCAGCCCGGATGCCCCTGCTTGTCTCATTTCTTCAAAAATAAGAGCAGCCACTTTGTGAGCTGCTGCTCAGGTTAGAGCCATGACGCGGGTTGAAGCCCGCGCCTTGGCTTTTACGGGTACAGCGGTCCTACGGGTACAACAGCTGAATCACACGCCACTCTGCAGCAACATGTTACGAATGTGACCGATGGCCTTAGTCGGGTTCAGACCCTTCGGACAAACGTTGACGCAGTTCATGATCCCCCGGCAGCGGAATACGCTGAACGGGTCATCCAGGGAAGCCAGACGCTCGGACGTCTTGGTATCACGGCTGTCTGCCAGGAAGCGATAGGCTTGCAGCAGAGCAGCTGGACCCAGGAACTTGTCCGGGTTCCACCAGAAGGACGGGCAAGAGGTCGAGCAGCAAGCGCACAGGATGCACTCGTACAGACCGTCAAGCTTCTCGCGCTCTTCCGGAGACTGCAGACGCTCGATGGCCGGAGCCGGCGTATCGTTCTGCAGGAATGGCTTCACCTTCTCGTATTGCTTGTAGAAGATGCTCATATCGACGACCAGGTCACGGATAACCGGCAGACCTGGCAGCGGACGAACAACCAGCTTGTTCTTCTTGACCACGGCGGACAGCGGCGTGATGCACGCCAGGCCGTTCTTGCCGTTGATGTTCATGCCATCGGAACCGCAAACGCCTTCACGGCAGGAACGACGATAGGAGAAACCCTCGTCCTGCTCTTTGATCAGCGCCAACACGTCCAGCACCATCAAGTCCTTGCCACCGGTGTCGACCTGGAAAACCTGGGTTTTCGGAGCCGAGTCGGTGTCAGGGTTGTAACGATAAACTTCAACTTGCAACATATCGATCACCCTTTAGTAAGTCCGGACTTTTGGTTCGAAAGTCGGAACAGTCTTCGGCGAGAAGTTGACCGCACGCTTGGCAACGCGCTTCTCACCCGGGAAGTACAGGGTGTGGCACAGCCAGTTTTCGTCGTCACGGTCTTCAAAGTCTTCACGGGCGTGAGCGCCGCGAGACTCTTTACGCACTTCGGCAGCGATGGCAGTGGCTTCAGCCACTTCCAGCAGGTTCTGCAGCTCAAGTGCTTCGATACGCGCAGTGTTGAAAGCTTGAGACTTGTCGTTGATCTTGACGTTGGCGATACGCTCGCGCAGCTCAGCCAGCTGAGCAATACCCTTCTGCATGTATTCGCCGGTACGGAATACACCGAAGTAGTTCTGCATGCAGTTCTGCAGCTCGCGGCGCAGGGTTGCGACGTCTTCACCGGTGGTGCGCTCATTGAGCTTGGCCAGGCGGTTCAGAGCAACGTCGACGTCGGTGTCGCTGGCATCGCGGTATTCGATACCGTCGGTCAGCGCTTTTTCCAGGTGCAGGCCAGCTGCACGACCGAACACCACCAGGTCCAGCAGCGAGTTGCCGCCCAGACGGTTGGCGCCGTGAACCGATACGCAAGCCACTTCACCCACTGCGAACAGGCCAGGGATGATGGTGTCTTCGCCAGCAGCGTTCTGAGTGATCGCCTGACCATGAATGTTGGTGGCGACGCCGCCCATCATGTAGTGGCAGGTTGGAACGACCGGAACCGGAGCAACGACCGGATCAACGTGTGCAAAGGTCTTGGACAGTTCGCAGATACCAGGCAGGCGGCTGTGCAGCACTTCCTCACCCAGGTGATCGAGCTTGAGCATCACGTGATCGCCATTCGGACCACAGCCGTTGCCGGCGATGATTTCCTTGACCATGGAGCGCGCTACAACGTCGCGACCAGCCAGGTCTTTGGCGTTCGGGGCATAACGCTCCATGAAACGCTCGCCGTGCTTGTTGATCAGGTAACCGCCTTCACCGCGGCAGCCTTCAGTCACCAGTACACCGGCGCCGGCGATGCCGGTCGGGTGGAACTGCCACATTTCGATGTCTTGCACAGGAACGCCGGCACGCAGCGCCATGCCTACACCGTCACCGGTGTTGATCAGCGCGTTGGTGGTGGAAGCGTAGATACGACCAGCACCGCCGGTAGCCAGAACGGTGGCTTTGGAGCGGATGTAGGTGGTTTCGCCGGTTTCGATGCAGATAGCGATCACGCCGACAAAGGCGCCGTCCTGGTTCTTGACCAGATCAACCGCGTACCACTCGTTGAGGAACGTGGTACCGGCTTTCAGGTTGCCCTGATAAAGGGTGTGCAGCAGTGCGTGACCGGTACGGTCGGAAGCTGCGCAGGTACGAGCAGCCTGGCCGCCCTTACCGTAATCCTTGGATTGACCACCGAAAGGACGCTGATAGATACGACCGGTTTCGGTACGGGAGAACGGCAGACCCATGTGGTCCAGCTCGAAGACCGCAGCCGGGCCTTCCTGACACATGTATTCGATAGCGTCCTGGTCACCGATGTAGTCGGAGCCCTTGACGGTATCGTACATGTGCCAGCGCCAGTCATCGTTCGGGTCCGCCGAGGCGATCGCGCAAGTGATGCCGCCCTGGGCAGACACAGTGTGCGAACGGGTCGGGAACACCTTGGTGATCACTGCAGTCTTGTGGCCGCCCTGGGCCAGCTGCAATGCGGCACGCATGCCGGCGCCGCCGCCGCCAATGATGATGGCGTCGAAAGAAATGGTTGGAATGTTAGCCATGAATCAGATACCCCAGAGAATCTGCACACCCCAGACGAAGTAAGCGAACATCGCAACGCCGCATACTGCCTGGAAAAGGAAACGTACTGCTGTCGCCGACTTGCCCAGCGCCATCGGCGTCAGGTAGTCAGTCGAGATGGTCCACATGCCGACCCAGGCGTGAGCGCCCAGGGCCACCATGGCCAGCAGACTGAAGATACGCATCCAGTTGTTTGCGAACAGGCCATGCCACTGGGTGTAGTCAATGCCCGGATTCGCTACGAGGTATCCAATCAGGAAAATGAAATAAGCCGCGAGAACGACCGCAGACACACGCTGTGCCATCCAGTCATAAAGGCCCGAACGCGACAGGTTCGTAACGCTGGTTACCATATCCAAACTCCCGCCAGAACGATTACCACCACGGATACGGCGATAACGATTTTCGAGCCCAGCTTGCCGCCTTCCAGCGTCTCACCGATGCCCATGTCCATAATCAGATGGCGTACACCGGCCACCAAGTGATACAGCAAGGCGGACAGGAGGCCCCATGCAACGAATTTGGCCAGCGGACTGGTCAAGCACGCCTTCACCTCGGCATAGCCTTCCTCGGAGCCCAGGGATTTGCTCAATGCGTAAAGCATGATGCCGATGCCCAGGAAGAGGATGATGCCGGAAACACGGTGAAGAAACGACGTAACGCCGGTGATGGGGAGTTTGATGGTCCTTAGGTCTAGGTTTACAGGTCGTTGGCTATTCACGGCTTTTTTCACACTGAAGAGCCCCTAACAATCAGGGCAAAGTTGTTGGGGAGTGCACTGGTCAGGTAACCACTACCCAGGGAGTGCGACCCCCAATAAAGCGGGCCCAGAAGCCTACGGAGGTCGGTGGCCGAGTATAGACAGTTAGGCTACTAATGACAACGCAAACACCTTCCCCTAATAGCTGATTGCGTTAGCCTTATAAAAGGCGTAAATGGCAGTGAATTTCGCTAAAAAATCCCTCCCAAAGCCTTCTGGGACAAGACTTTAGGCAAATTGACATTCAGATTTATCTCACTATAGTGGTGCGGGCCCTGCGTGGGGGGTCTGTCTGATGATTTCAAGCATAAATAGGAGGCCACATGGCTGACAAAAAAGCGCAGTTGATCATCGAGGGCGCAGCCCCCGTCGAGCTGCCCATTTTAACCGGCACCGTTGGTCCCGATGTAATTGATGTTCGGGGCCTGACGGCCACGGGCCGCTTCACTTTTGACCCGGGTTTCATGTCGACCGCCTCCTGCGAGTCGAAAATCACCTATATCGACGGCGACAACGGCATTCTGTTGCACCGCGGCTACCCGATCGAACAACTGGCTGAAAAGTCGGACTATCTGGAAACCTGCTACCTGCTGCTCAACGGTGAATTGCCCACCGCCGAACAGAAAGCCCAGTTCGTCAGCACCGTGAAGAACCACACCATGGTTCACGAGCAGTTGAAGAGCTTCTTCAACGGTTTCCGCCGCGACGCCCACCCAATGGCGGTGATGTGCGGCGTAGTGGGTGCACTCTCGGCGTTCTACCACGACTCCCTGGACATCAATAACCCGCAGCATCGCGAAATCTCCGCTGTGCGCCTGGTAGCCAAGATGCCGACCCTGGCAGCGATGGTTTACAAGTACTCCATGGGTCAGCCGATGATGTATCCGCGCAACGACCTGTCGTACGCGGAAAACTTCCTGCACATGATGTTCAACACCCCGTGCGAGATCAAACCGATCAGCCCGGTGCTGGCCAAGGCAATGGACCGGATCTTCATCCTCCACGCCGACCACGAACAGAACGCCTCGACTTCCACCGTACGCCTTGCCGGCTCTTCGGGTGCCAACCCGTTCGCCTGTATCGCTGCCGGTATCGCCGCGCTCTGGGGCCCTGCCCACGGCGGCGCCAACGAAGCCGTGCTGACCATGCTCGACGAAATTGGCGATGTATCGAACATCGACAAGTTCATCGCCAAGGCCAAGGACAAGAACGATCCGTTCAAACTCATGGGCTTCGGCCACCGCGTGTATAAAAACCGCGACCCGCGCGCCACCGTGATGAAGCAGACCTGCGACGAAGTCCTGAAAGAACTGGGCATCAACAACGATCCTCAGCTCGAACTGGCCATGCGCCTGGAAGAAATCGCCCTGACCGATCCGTACTTCATCGAACGCTCCCTGTACCCGAACGTCGACTTCTACTCGGGGATCATCCTCAAGGCGATCGGCATTCCGACCAGCATGTTCACCGTGATCTTCGCCCTGGCGCGTACCGTCGGCTGGATCTCCCACTGGAAAGAAATGCTCTCCAGCCCTTACAAGATCGGCCGTCCTCGTCAGCTGTACACCGGCTACGAATCGCGCGACATCACCAAGCTGGAAGACCGCAAGTAAGACCTGCCTTGCGCACACGTCTTAGCTGCACCGGATACGGCCTCTAACAGAGGTCGTATTTGTTTCTGCCCTCCTCCTCCTCCTCCTCCTCCTCCTCCTCCTCCTCCTCCTCCTCCTCCTCCTCCTCCTCCTCCTCCTCCTCACGACACCAATACACCCGTAGGAGCCGGCTTGCCGGCGAAGAGGCCCTCCAGCCCCACACACCACCACCACCGACAGGCAAAAAAAATGCCCCGGTCTCTCGACCAGGGCATTTCGCTACTACACCGCCTCTATATAGAAGCCGCTACACAGGACCCACTCAGTGCGACACCGCCCCACTGGCGCCCAGGCCGGTCTGCGAACGCACGAACTGCGGGAAGAACAAGGCCCGCTCATTGGCCGCCGAAGCCGACTTGTCAGTGATGGAGAAGAACCAGATACCGACAAAGGCAATGATCATCGAGAACAGCGCTGGGTACTCGTACGGGAAGATCGCCTTCTCATGATGCAGGATCTGCACCCAGATGGTCGGGCCGAGAACCATCAATGCCACGGCGCTGACCAGACCCAGCCAGCCGCCAATCATGGCGCCACGGGTGGTGAGCTTCTTCCAGTACATGGAGAGCAGCAGCACCGGGAAGTTGCAACTGGCTGCGATGGAGAACGCCAGGCCCACCATGAACGCAATGTTCTGGCTTTCGAAGAGAATCCCCAGGCCGATGGCCAGCACGCCCAAGGCCACGGTCGTGATCTTGGAAACGCGAATCTCATCCTTGTCGTTGGCCTTGCCCTTCTTGATCACACTGGCATAGAGGTCATGAGACACCGCCGAAGCACCTGCCAGGGTCAGGCCTGCCACTACCGCCAGAATGGTGGCGAAGGCCACCGCCGAGATGAAGCCGAGGAACACGCTGCCACCCACCGCATTGGCCAGGTGCACCGCCGCCATGTTGTTGCCACCCAGCAAGGCGCCTGCGGCATCCTTGAAGGCCGGATTGGTGCTCACCAGCAGGATTGCGCCAAAGCCGATGATGAAGGTCAGGATGTAGAAGTACCCGATGAAGCCAGTGGCGTAGAGCACGCTCTTACGGGCTTCCTTGGCATCGCTCACAGTGAAGAAGCGCATCAGGATGTGCGGCAGGCCGGCAGTACCGAACATCAGCGCAAGCCCCAGGGAGAACGCCGATATCGGGTCCTTCACCAGACCGCCAGGGCTCATGATCGCCTCACCTTTGGGGTGAACCTTGATCGCCTCGGAGAACAGGGTGTTGAAATCGAAGTTGACGTGCTTCATCACCATCAGCGCCATGAAGGACGCACCGGACAGCAGCAGCACCGCCTTGATGATCTGTACCCACGTGGTGGCCAGCATGCCGCCGAACAGCACATACAGGCACATCAGGATCCCCACCAGGATCACCGCCACATGGTAGTCGAGACCGAACAGCAACTGGATCAGCTTGCCGGCCCCTACCATCTGCGCGATCAGGTAGAACGCCACCACCACCAGCGAACCACAGGCCGATAGGGTGCGGATCTGAGTCTGCCCGAGGCGATAGGACGCCACGTCAGCAAAGGTGTACTTGCCCAGGTTACGCAGGCGCTCGGCGATCAGGAACAGAATGATCGGCCAGCCCACCAGGAAACCGATGGAGTAAATCAGTCCGTCATAGCCGGAGGTGAACACCAGCGCGGAGATCCCCAGGAAGGACGCCGCCGACATGTAGTCACCGGCAATCGCCAGGCCGTTCTGGAAACCGGTGATCTTGCCACCGGCGGCGTAATAGTCGGCAGCTGACTTGTTGCGCTTGGAGGCCCAGTAGGTGATGCACAAAGTGGCACCGACGAAGACCACGAACATCGCAATCGCCGAGACGTTGAGGGGTTGCTTGTGGACTTCACCGGTCAAAGCGTCTGCGGCCCAGAGGGCGGGAGCGAAAGCGGCAAGACCGAGTGCTGCGAATAGACGTCGGATCATTGCTGAGCCTCCTTCAGGATCGCATTGTTCAGGTCATCGAACTCGCCGTTGGCGCGTCGCACATAGATGGCCGTCAGGATGAAGGCCGAGACAATCAAGCCGACACCAATGGGAATACCCCAGGTGATGGATGAAGTTGGACTGAGTTTGGCGCCCAGGATCTGCGGACCGTAAGCGATCAACAGAATGAAGCCCGAGTAAAGCCCAAGCATGATCGCCGAGAGAATCCAGGCGAACCGCTCTCGCTTACTGACCAGCTCCTTGAAACGCGGACTGTTTTGAATCGAGAGGTAAATGCTGTCGTTCATTGTTTTTATCCTCGCAGCACAGATTTTAGGTAGAACCTAATCCACTCTATGCGGCTGTGAGGCAGGTTCCAGACGACCTTAGTATTAGAACGACATTAGCCACCTCGCCAGCTTTCCACCCCAAAAAACACAAGGCCGCCCGCTGATTTCAGCGGGCGGCCTCGCAACCCTTGTTCTAGACGCCTGGCGACTATTTAGCTGTCCACTCGGCAACCCGATCCGGGTGCTTGCTCACCCAGTCCTTGGCCGCCACATCCGGTTTTGCGCCGTCTTGGATGGCCAGCATGACTTCGCCGATTTCATCCTTCGACGCCCACTGGAACTTCTTCAGGAACGCTGCCACTTCCGGCGCCTTCTTCTCCAGGCCCTTGCTGCCGATGCTGTTGACGGTTTCAGCGGCGCCATACACGCCTTTCGGGTCTTCGAGGAAGCGCAGTTTCCACTTGGCGAACATCCAGTGCGGCACCCAGCCGGTCACGGCGATGGATTCCTGCTTCTCTTCGGCACGGGTCAATTCGGCGATCATCGCCGCACCGGAACTGGCCTGCAGCTTGTAGTCCAGGCCGTAATCCTTGATCGCCTGGTCAGTCTTGAGCATCACGCCGGACCCGGCGTCGATGCCGACAATCTTGTTCTTGAAGCTGGTATCGGTCTTGAGGTCCTCGATGGTCTTGGCCTTGACATACTCCGGCACGATCAAGCCGATCTTGGCGTCCTTGAAGTTGGGACCGTAGTCCACCACCTTGTCCTTGTTCTTGGTCCAGTACTCGCCGTGGGTCACTGGCAACCAGGCCGAGAGCATGGCGTCGAGCTTGCC
This sequence comes from Pseudomonas sp. JDS08PS003, assembly GCF_045013505.1. Lineage (NCBI taxonomy): Bacteria > Pseudomonadati > Pseudomonadota > Gammaproteobacteria > Pseudomonadales > Pseudomonadaceae > Pseudomonas > Pseudomonas sp. JDS08PS003. The sequence goes on along the minus strand of NZ_CP120724.1, from coordinate 2,050,667 downwards.
GGTGGCCACGCCCTGCCACATGATCCCGGTCGCCACCGCTTGCAGTTTGACGTCATAACCGAGCTTCTGCTTGATCACCTCCGCCGCCACATAGGTCGTCGCCACGCTGTCGGACCAGCCGTCGACGTAGCCGATGCTCAGGGTTTTGCTGTCGGCACTGGCCAGAGTGGAGCTGATGGCAAGTACCAGTGCGGCACCTGCGCCTAAGAGTCGTCGCATCTTCATCGTTACTTCCCCGAAAAGTGCAGTGCCAGGCGGCTGCCGGGCACGTCAACGTATGGTTATGGTGCTCAGCGCCCCCATCACGCCTCACCGCGAACGCGTTCGATCATCAGCGGAGTACTGATGCTTCGATCATCAACCCGCCACCGCCCGCGACCTGCTCTGCCTGCGACCTCAAGGCAACCAGCAACGACATCAGATAGCCAGTAACCAGGCGCTGCGACCACTCCAACAAAGGGCCCGCCCAAACTTTGCATGTCAAAATCATGCGAGCCACCAAGCTGTGGACAAATGCGGGTAAGATGCCCCGCTTTGTTCCACTACGGCCTGACCATGCCCGCCACAGCCCGCTTCCCCACCCTTGCTTATCTGTTCGCCTGCCTGCTCGGCCTGCTGGCCCTTTGTGGCTACTGGTACGGCCTTGGCCGGCCGGTGTCGCTGCCGGACGTCGCCAGCGCCAGCCACAAACTGCAATGCGCCTCCTACACGCCATTCGACAAGGACCAATCGCCCTTCGACCAGCCGTTCAAACTGCGCCCCGAACGCATGGACGCCGACCTGGCACTGCTGGCCACGCGCTTCGAATGCATCCGCACCTATTCCATGACCGGCCTCGAAGCCCTGCCTGAGCTGGCGCGCAAGCACGGCCTGAAGCTGATGATCGGCGCCTGGGTCAATAGCAACCCGGTGGACACCGAGAAGGAAATCGACCTGCTGATCGCCTCGGCCAATGCCGACCCGGATGTCGTCAGCGCGGTGATCGTCGGCAACGAGGCATTACTGCGCAAGGAAGTCACCGGCCCGCAATTGGCACGGTTGATCCTCAAGGTCAAGGCCGGGGTCAAGCAGCCGGTCACCTATGCCGATGTCTGGGAGTTCTGGCTCAAGCACCCGGAAATCGCACCAACGGTAGACTTCCTCACCATTCACCTGCTGCCGTACTGGGAAGACGACCCCTCGAACATCGATGCGGCCCTGAACCACGTGGCCGAGGTACGCCAGGTCTTCGGCAACCGTTTTGCCCCCAAGGACGTGCTGATCGGTGAAACCGGCTGGCCCAGCGAAGGCCGCCAGCGGGAAACCGCACTGCCGAGCCGGGTCAACGAGGCCAAGTTTATTCGCGGCTTCGTAGCCCTGGCAGAACAGAACGGCTGGCATTACAACCTGATCGAAGCCTTCGATCAGCCCTGGAAACGTGCCAGCGAAGGCGCTGTCGGCGGTTACTGGGGATTGTTCGATGCCGATCGCCAGGACAAGGGCATCCTCGCAGGCCCGGTGTCCAATCTGCCTTACTGGCCACAATGGCTGGGCGCGGGCGCAGTGATATTCCTCGGCACCCTGATCCTGGGTGGCGGGGTTCGCGGTCGACGTGCTGCGCTGCTACTGCCGCTGCTGGGCGCACTGGCGGCCTGCACCATCGGTACCTGGGGCGAACTGGCGCGGGTCACCAGCCGCTTCACTGGCGAATGGTGCTGGGCCGGACTGCTGCTGGGCCTGAACCTGCTGATTCTGGCCCATGCCGCCCTGGCCTTGAGCCCTCGCGAAGGCTGGCGCCTGCGGGCCTTCAATGCCCTGGAAAAGCGTGCAGGCTGGTTGCTGGCAACGGCAGGGTTCGCCGCTGCAGTGATGATGCTGGAACTGGTGTTCGACCCGCGCTACCGCAGCTTCCCGAGTGCCGCCCTGCTGCTGCCGGCAGTGGTCTACCTGTGCCGCCCGGTGCGAGTGCCACGCCGCGAAATCGCCCTGCTGACCTTTATCCTGGGTGCCGGTATCGCTCCGCAGCTGTATCAGGAAGGCCTGGCCAACCAGCAGGCCTGGGGCTGGGCCTTGGTCAGCCTGCTGATGGTGGCCGCGCTATGGCGCAGTCTAAGGGCTCGCATCGCCTGACCCTCATCCCGGCCGCAGGCAAAACCTGCGGCTAGGGCCTGGCGGCGCGCACCAGGCGCAAGGCTGCAATCACCACCGCGAACACCGCCAGCGTGGTGTTGTACAAGGCCAGGGCCGGAATACCCACCAGCAAGGCCAACACCGCCAGCCCCCAGCCAGCACGACCGGGCACGACAAACCCCAGCAGCGCCGCGCCCAAGGCACTCCAGCCCAGCACCTTGAAGTGGATCATCCAGCCCAGGCTGGAACGTAGCGAACACTCCCAGCGACCGGCCTCATCGACACAGACGCCCACCCACCGAGCATCCTCCATAAAGCCATAGCGCAGGCCATAACTGGCAGCCAGCCACAGCGGCAGGACACCGAGCAGCAGAATCACGGGAAGGCGGCGGGACATGAAACACTCCGAACAATCAAAACGGCGCCCAGCATAATCGTCCACGGACGCTTGGCAAGCGCGACGCACAGATAACTGTTCAGCAAATAGCGGCAAAGTGTATCGTCCGGCTACTATCACCTCCCAGCAGGCCTGTGGCCGGGGTTATTTGTGCCCACCCATGGCACTTCGGCAGCAGCGCGGTGGTCATAGCCTGCGAACCTCATTCGGTACCTTCCTTCTAGGGATACAGTCATGCTTCGTTCCTTGCGCTTCGCTGCCCTGTTCGGCGGCCTTATCCTGAGTGCGTCCGCACTGGCGGTGGATGTCGACCCGGCCAGCTATGGCTACCCGTTGACCAACCCCTTTGAAGCCACCATCGCCACCACCCCCCCGGAGCTGCGCCCGGAACTTCCCGCCAACGATGACATCCATCAGTCCGACTACAGCCTGAACCTGCGGCCGGAGCGCGAGTTCATCCTCCCGGACAATTTCTGGGCGGTGAAGAAGCTCACCTACCGCATCGCCACCCAGGACCACGCCGCGCCACTGATCTTCCTGATCGCCGGTACCGGTGCGCGCTACGACAGCAGCCTCAACGAGTACCTGAAGAAGCTCTACTACAAGGCCGGCTACCATGTGGTGCAGCTGTCCTCGCCCACCAGCTTCGACTTCATCAGTGCCGCCTCGCGCTTCGCCACCCCCGGGGTGAGCCAGGAAGACGCCGAAGACATGTACCGGGTCATGCAGGCCGTACGGGCCCAGCACCCCAAGCTGCCGATCACCGAGTTCTACCTCACCGGCTACAGCCTCGGCGCCCTGGACGCAGCATTCATCAGCAAGCTGGATGAGACCCGACGCAGTTTCAACTTCAAGAAGGTGCTGCTGCTCAACCCGCCGGTCAACCTCTATACCTCGATCACCAACCTCGACAAGCTGGTACAGACCGAGGTCAAGGGCATCAACAACAGCACCACCTTCTATGAACTGGTGCTGGGCAAGCTGACCCGCTACTTCCAGCAGAAGGGCTACATCGACCTCAACGACGCCCTGCTCTATGACTTCCAGCAGTCCAAGCAACATCTGACCAACGAGCAGATGGCCATGCTGATCGGTACCTCCTTCCGCTTCTCGGCAGCGGACATCGCCTTCACCTCGGACCTGATCAACCGCCGCGGCCTGATCATTCCGCCCAAGTACCCGATCCGCGAAGGCACCAGCCTTACCCCGTTCCTCAAGCGCGCCCTGCAGTGCGACTTCGACTGCTACCTGACCGAACAGGTGATCCCGATGTGGCGCGCCCGCACCGACGGCGGCAGCCTGCTGCAACTGATCGACCAGGTCAGCCTCTATGCCCTGCAGGACTACCTCAAGGCCAGCCCGAAGATCGCCGTGATGCACAACGCCGACGACGTGATCCTCGGCCCCGGCGACCTGGGCTTCTTGCGCAAGACCTTTGGCGACCGCCTGACCGTCTACCCCCATGGCGGCCATTGCGGCAACCTCAACTACCGCGTCAACAGCGACGCCATGCTGGAGTTCTTCCGTGGCTAAACATCTCCTGCTTATCGCTGCGTTGCTCTGCGCAGGCTATACCCAAGCCGACAACAGCAAGGCCCACACCCCCACGGTTCACGACCCCGACGGCTTCACCGAGCCGTTGAAGAAACTCAAGTTCAACCCGGGGCTGGACCAGCGCGAGTTCGAGCGTTCGACCCTCAATGCCCTGAATATCTATGACCCGCTGGAGTCATGGAACCGTCGGGTCTACCACTTCAACTACCGCTTCGATCAGTGGGTGTTCCTGCCGGTGGTGGACGGTTACCGCTATGTGACCCCGAGCTTCCTGCGCACCGGGGTCAGCAATTTCTTCAATAATCTCGGCGACGTCCCGAACCTGATGAACAGCCTGTTGCAGTTCAAGGGCCAGCGGTCGATGGAAACCACGGCGCGCCTGCTGCTCAACACCACCATCGGCGTTGCCGGCCTGTGGGACCCGGCCACCAAGATGGGCCTGCCACGCCAGAGCGAAGATTTCGGCCAGACCCTGGGCTTCTATGGCGTACCCGGCGGCGCCTATCTGGTGCTGCCGATCCTCGGCCCGTCAAACCTGAGGGACACGGCCGGACTGGCAGTGGACTACACCGCCGAATCGGCGATCAACTTCCTCAACGTCTCGGAAGTCAGCAGCAACCACCCCGAGATCTGGGTGCTGCGTGGTGTCGACAAGCGCTACCAGACCAGCTTCCGCTATGGCCAGCTGAACTCGCCGTTCGAATACGAGAAGGTGCGCTACGTGTACACCGAATCGCGCAAACTGCAGATCGCCGAGTAGTCTGCGTCCCGCCCGCCCCGCCCATCTGGCGGGGCACTGCCGCCCCTCCCGCTTCAAGCCACCCCCAGCAAGGGCTGAAAAAGCCGGTTGGCATCCCCTGGCAACATAGATACGATGCTAATAATTAGCTAGCTATCAATGTGCCTGAAGCATGAAAATCCCTACCCTTCACGTCGCCGATGTCTGGCCCGCACTGTTCGCCCCGTCCCTCTCTGATCTGCTGTTCGCCCTCAGGAACCTGATCGCCGGCGGACTAGCCCTGTACCTCGCACTGCGTCTGAATTTTGAACAACCGCAGTGGGCCCTGACCACCGTATTCATTGTCAGCCAGCCCAGCAGCGGGATGGTCCTGGCCAAGGGCGCCTACCGCCTGCTGGGAACCTTGGTCGGGGCAGTCGCCTCGATCCTGCTGATCGCCACGCTGGGCCAGGCGCCGCTGCTGTTCCTACTGGCCATGGCCCTGTGGCTGGCCTTCTGCACCACCGGCGCCTCGCTGCTGCGCAATCATGCCGCCTATGGCTTCGTACTGGCGGGATACACCGCCGCGATCATCGCCCTGCCCGCCACTGCCGCACCGTTGCAGGTATTCGATCAGGCCGTGGCGCGCTGCTCGGAAATCGGCCTGGGGATCCTCTGCGCCTCGGTGGCGAGCATCGTCCTCTGGCCACGCCGGGTCGAACAGACGCTGGCGCTCCAGGGGCGAGCGGCCTGGCTCGCCGGGCGCCACGCCGCCGCCTCGGAGCTGCAGGGAGAGGACCAGCGCAAGGGCTTGCTGGAAGCCCTGGGACGCATCGTCACTGTGGACGCACAGCGTGATCACGCCTGGTTCGAGGGCCCTCAAGGGCGCCGTCGCTCACAGGCGCTGCGGGTACTGAGCCGCGACCTGCTGGGTCTGCTCCGCTGCGCCCGAGGCGTGGCCAGGCAACGGCAGATGCTCGACACCACTTCCGCGCAACGCCTGGAGCCATTGATCCGCGAGACCATCCACGCCCTCGAAACCGCGCCCGACGCAACCCTGGCCCCCTTGACCCAACGACTGGGACAAGCCCTGCAGGATCCGTGGCTATCGGCCGAAGGCCATCTGTGCCTGGTGCAACTGGCCCAGGTACTGGAGCGGGTCGAACAAAGCGTCCAGAGCATCGAGGCCGTGGAACAGGGCCGGGTGCCACCGGGTGCGCCCGGTGCCCTGTCCTGGCACCGGGATATCCAGCAAGGGGTGTTGGGGGGCTTGCGCAGTGCCCTGGCCTTTCTCGCCGTGGCCAGCTTCTGGTTGCTGTCCGCCTGGCCTTCGGGGTTGGGCGCGGTGTCGATTTGCGGGGTGGTATTGAGCCTGTTCGCCGGTCGCGAGAACCCGGCGGCCTCTTGCTTGAACTTCTTCAAGGGGATCGCCCTGTCGATCCCCGTGGCCGGGTTCGTCGGCCTTGGCCTGCTGCCCGGCTGGAATGGGTTTCCCCTGCTGTGTCTGGCTCTGGCCCCGCCTTTGTTCTTCGCCTCTCTGTGCATGAGCCGGCCGAAGATCGCGCCGATCGCCTCGGCGTTTTGCATCTTCTTTATCAACAATGTCGGCCCCGGCAATCTGATGACCTACGACCTCGGCGCCTTTCTGAACAAGGCCATGGCCACCCTGATCGGGGTCGGCATCGCCGTGGTGGTGTTGCGCCTGGTCAGCCTCAACCCGGGAGAACATCACTACCGACGGATGTTCAAGGCCTCGCTGTTTGACTTGGCACAACTCACTTCACGACCACCGGAACAGGCCGAAAGCTGGTTTGGCGGACGCATGGCCGACCGCCTGATCCGCGTGTCGAGGTATTGGCAGATGCAGCCCGAGAATCGTCGCGTGCATTGGGACAACGGCCTGCTGGGGTTGGACCTGGGTGACGAACTGCTGCAACTGCGCAGTTGCCTGGCCAGCGCCGCAGGCGCCTTGGGAGCTGAACGTGACCATTACCTGGCGCACCTGGCGGCGCTACTCCAGCACGGCGGCCCGATGCCGGATCGCAGCGAACGACTGGACGCCGCTTCGATCGCCCTGCTCAAGGCCCTGGACAAGGATCGGACGCTGCCGGTGCAAGCCCAGGAAATGGCCCGTGCAGCGATCCTGCAATTGCAGTTCACCTGGCGACGCTGGTGCCGCCAACAGCCAGCTGCTGCGTCGCCGGCTCGGATAGCGGCCCCAGGCTGAGCCTGGATTCAGCCGCGCAGGGCGCGCCAGCCTTTGCCCAGCAGCGTCACGGCCAGCAGTACCAGCCCACCGGCAATGATCCCGGCCACGGCATTGAGCAGGGTCGGCATGATCGCCGACGCCGCGCCTATGACTCCGGCACTACGCTCGGCCAGGCCCTCGATCATTTGATGCACGGCTGGAACACCGTGGGTGAGGATGCCGCCGCCCACCATGAACATCGCCGCCGTGCCGATCACCGACAGACTCTTCATCATCCACGGCGCCGCTCGCAGGATGGCGCCACCGATGCGTTTGGCCAGGGCACCCGGCTTCTGCGCCAGCCACAACCCCAGGTCATCGAGCTTGACGATGCCGCCCACCAGGCCATAGACGCCGACGGTCATGACAATCGCAATCCCCGAGAGCACCACCACCTGCTGGCTCAGGGAAGCGCCTGCCACCGTGCCCAGGGTAATGGCGATGATTTCCGCGGAAAGGATGAAGTCGGTACGAATCGCGCCCTTGATCTTGTCCTTCTCAAAGGCCACCAGATCCACCTGAGGGTCCGCCAGCGCCTGCAGAGTCTGCGCATGTTCGGCGGCATCGTCGCCGTGGGGCAGGTACTTGTGCGCCAGCTTCTCGAAGCCTTCGAAACACAGGTAGGCGCCGCCGATCATCAGCAGTGGCGTCACCAGCCAGGGCGCCAGGGCACTGATGGCCAGCGCCGCCGGCACCAGGATCAACTTGTTGCGAAACGAGCCCTTGGCCACGGCCCAGACCACGGGAATTTCCCGCTCGGCGCGAACCCCGGAAACCTGCTGGGCATTAAGCGCCAGATCGTCGCCCAATACCCCGGCGGTCTTCTTCGCCGCCATCTTGGTCATCAAGGCCACGTCATCGAGAACGGCGGCGATGTCGTCGATCAAAACCAGCAAACTGCTTCCTGCCATGGGCCAGGCTTCCCTGCGTGAAATAAGGCGCGCAGCATACCGCGCCAGAGGCTGGACAGGCGAGATGCCGGAAGCGGGAAACTACGGCCAGCGGGCATTCTTGAGCCCCTCGCGACGCCGGTGCTACCATGCGCAACCGCCCGAACAGGCAAGGAATCCCCCGGTTTATGAGCACCATCCGCGAGCGCAATAAAGAACTGATCCTGCGGGCCGCCAGTGAAGAGTTTGCCGACAAGGGCTTTGCAGCGACCAAGACCAGCGACATCGCCGCCAAGGCCGGGTTACCCAAGCCCAACGTTTACTACTACTTCAAGTCCAAGGAAAACCTCTACCGCGAGGTGCTGGAAAGCATCATCGAACCGATCCTCCAGGCTTCCACTCCGTTCAATGCCGACGGCGTACCCAGTGAAGTGCTCAGCGGCTACATCCGCTCGAAGATCCGCATCTCCCGCGACCTGCCCTTTGCCTCCAAGGTGTTCGCCAGTGAAATCATGCACGGTGCGCCGCACCTGAGCCCGGAGCAGGTGGAACAGCTCAACGCCCAGGCCAAGCACAATATCGAATGCATCCAGAGCTGGATCGACCGCGGCCAGATCGCCCCCCTCGATCCCAACCATCTGATGTTCAGCATCTGGGCTGCGACCCAGACCTACGCCGACTTCGACTGGCAGATATCGGTGGTGACCGGCAAGGCCAAGCTCACCGAAGAAGACTACGAGGCGGCGGCGCAGACCATCATCCGCCTGGTGCTCAAAGGCTGCGAACCGGACCGCTGACAGCACTCCGACCACGTTTCCATATCCCTGTAGTCGCTGTCGCAGGCCAGGGCCCGCGACAGCGCGCCCTGGTCAGGCGGTAACGCCAGCATCCGCCGCCAGGCCCTGGGCCTCGATAGCGCTGATTGCGCATTGCTCATCGATGTCCGAAGTGTCGCCACTGATGCCGATGGCACCAATCACCGCCCCCGTCTGATCCCGAATCAGCACCCCACCCGGGGCCGGCACCACACTGCCCTGCCCCAGACCATTCAAGGCACCGATGAACGCCGGACGCTGCTGTGCGTCCAGGGCCAGCAGGCGCGAGCCCTTGCCCAAGGCAATCGCGCCCCAGGCCTTGCCGATGGCGATCTGCGGACGCAGCAGGCTGGCGCCATCCTCTCTTTGCAAGGTCACCAGATGCCCACCGGCATCCAGCACCGCAATGGTCAGCGGCGCTGCGCTGATCTGGCGTCCCGCACTGATGGCCTGATTGGCCAGGTTGATTGCGACTTTCAAGGTTAAAGCGCTCATGGGTGCCGTCCTTATCTTGTTATTGAGAAAGTCTGGTGGAAGCTTCTTGTAGGAGAAGTCCGATACCGCAAATAGAACACAATGAAATTAATTTTTGTATACAATAATTCTCGAAAACCAACTCATGCGACAAAAGGACGCCGGTTTATCGAGGCCTGGTCAAAAGCCGTTACCCCTCAAGAAAATCCATTGACCTGCGCCGTCCGCCGTGAATACACTTTGCGAAAAGCCACTTGTATACAATTACAAAACGTAAGAGGCACAAAACTATGAGCAAAATGAGAGCAATCGAAGCCGCCGTTCTGGTGATGCGCCGCGAAGGGGTCGATACCGCTTTTGGCATCCCGGGTGCCGCCATCAACCCGCTGTATTCCGCGCTGCAGAAAGTCGGAGGCATCGATCACGTCCTCGCTCGCCACGTTGAAGGCGCCTCGCACATGGCCGAGGGCTACACCCGCACCAAGGCCGGCAATATCGGCGTGTGCATCGGCACTTCCGGCCCGGCCGGCACCGACATGGTCACGGGCCTGTACAGCGCCTCGGCCGACTCGATCCCGATTCTCTGCATCACCGGCCAGGCGCCCCGGGCCCGCCTGCACAAGGAAGACTTCCAGGCCGTGGACATCACCAGCATCGTCAAGCCGGTGACCAAGTGGGCCACCACCGTGCTGGAACCGGGCCAGGTGCCCTATGCCTTCCAGAAAGCCTTCTATGAAATGCGCTCCGGCCGTCCTGGTCCGGTGCTGATCGACCTGCCATTCGACGTGCAGATGGCGGAAATCGAATTCGATATCGATGCCTACCAGCCCCTGCCCCTGGCCAAGCCAACCGCGACCCGGATCCAGGCCGAGAAAGCCCTGGCCCTGCTGGATCAGGCCGAGCGCCCGCTGCTGGTGGCCGGTGGCGGTGTGATCAACGCCGATGCCAGCGACCTGCTGGTGGAGTTCGCCGAGCTGACCGGCATTCCAGTGATCCCGACCCTGATGGGCTGGGGCACCATCCCTGACGATCACCCGCAGATGGTGGGCATGGTCGGCCTGCAGACGTCCCATCGCTACGGCAACGCCACCCTGCTCAAATCCGACGCGGTGCTGGGCATCGGCAACCGCTGGGCCAACCGTCACACCGGCTCGGTGGACGTCTACACCGAAGGCCGCAAGTTCATTCACGTGGACATCGAGCCAACCCAGATCGGCCGGGTATTCACGCCGGACCTGGGCATCGTCTCCGACGCCGGCAGCGCCCTGACCGTGCTGCTGGAAGTGGCTCGCGAATGGCAGACCGCCGGCAAGTTGAAAGATCGCAGCGCCTGGCTGCATGACTGCCAGCAGCGCAAGGCCAGCCTGCACCGCAAGACCCACTTCGACAACGTGCCGGTCAAGCCGCAACGGGTCTATGAAGAGATGAACCAGGTATTCGGCAAGGACACCTGCTACGTCAGCACCATCGGCCTGTCGCAGATTGCCGGTGCGCAGTTCCTCCACGTCTACAAGCCACGCCACTGGATCAACTGCGGTCAGGCCGGCCCATTGGGCTGGACCATCCCCGCCGCCCTCGGTGTGGTCAAGGCCGATCCGAACCGCCAGGTGGTGGCCTTGTCCGGCGACTACGACTTCCAGTTCATGATCGAAGAGCTGGCAGTAGGGGCGCAGTTCAACCTGCCGTACATCCATGTCGTGGTGAACAACTCCTACCTGGGCCTGATCCGCCAGGCCCAGCGCGGCTTCGAGATGGACTACTGCGTACAGCTGTCCTTCGACAACCTCAACGCACCGGAGCTCAACGGCTACGGCGTGGACCACGTTGCGGTCGCCGAAGGCCTGGGCTGCAAGGCCCTGCGGGTGTTCGAACCCAAGGACATCCAGCCGGCCCTGCGCCAGGCCCAGGAAATGCTCCAGACCTTCAAGGTACCGGTGGTCGTGGAGATCATCCTGGAGCGCGTAACCAACATTTCCATGGGCACCGAAATCAACGCGGTCAACGAGTTCGAAGACCTGGCGCTGGTGGGCAACGACGCCCCTACCGCAATTTCCCTGCTCGACTAAACCCTGTAGCCGCAACCCCAGGCTGCCATCAGGTTCGCAGAGCCTGGCCGAGATCTGCCCCGCACCCTCTTCAAGAGGCACTGCCGGGGCAGCCCGACCGCAGCCTTCGCCCGCTCTACAGGCTTCACCGATTCACAGGAGATCACCATGCCGCGCTTTGCCGCCAACCTGTCCATGCTGTTCACCGAACAGGACTTCCTCGCCCGCTTCAAGGCCGCCGCCGATGCCGGCTTCAGTGGCGTCGAATACCTGTTCCCCTACGAATTCAGCTCTGCCGAAATCAAGGCTCAACTCGATGCCCACGGCCTGACCCAGGTGCTGTTCAACCTGCCGGCCGGCGACTGGGGCAAGGGGGAACGCGGTATCGCCTGCCTGCCCGACCGGGTCGAGGAGTTCCGTGCCGGAGTCGACCTGGCCATCGCCTACGCCCAGGTCCTGGGCAACACCCAGATCAACTGCCTGGCCGGCATCCGCCCCCAGGGGGCTGACGCCGCGTTGCTGGAAAAGACCTTCGTCGCCAACCTCAAGTACGCTGCCGACAAACTGCAGGCCGTCGGCATCAAGCTGGTGATGGAAGCCATCAACACCCGTGACATTCCCGGCTTCTACCTCAACAACACCGCCCAGGCGCTGTCGATCCGCGAGCAGGTGGGCAGTGCCAACCTGTTCCTGCAGTACGACATCTATCACATGCAAATCATGGAAGGTGACCTGGCGCGGACCATGGCCAACCACCTCAGCCAGATCAACCACATCCAGCTGGCGGACAACCCCGGGCGCAACGAACCAGGCACCGGCGAAATCAACTATCGCTTCCTCTTCGAGCACCTGGACAGCATCGGCTACCAGGGCTGGGTCGGCTGCGAATACAAGCCACTGACCACCACCGAAGCGGGCCTCGGCTGGCTGAAAACCCACAACGCAATCTGACCCTGTACCTGCGTAGGAGCCGGCTTGCCGGCGAACAGGCCCGCAAGCCTTGCGCCGCCCTCGTGGCCGCTTTCGCTGGTAAGCCAGCTCCTACAAGGTCCCGTTGAATAGAGGATTTTTATCATGGCTAAAATCGGATTTATCGGCACCGGCATCATGGGCCACCCTATGGCCGCGAACCTGCAGAAGGCCGGTCACTCCCTGCTGCTCTCGGAACACCATGGCAAGGCCCCGGCCGACCTGATTGCCGCCGGCGCAGTGGCTCTGGCCTCGCCCAGGGAAGTGGCCCAGGAAGCCGAATTCGTCATCATCATGGTGCCCGATACTCCCCAGGTCGAAGACGTACTGCTGCGTGCCGACGGCGTTGCCGCCGGGATCGGCAAGGGCAAGATCGTCATCGACATGAGCTCCATCTCCCCCACCGCGACCAAGGCCTTCGCCGCCAAGATCAACGAGAAAGGCGCGCAGTATCTGGACGCGCCAGTGTCCGGCGGTGAAGTCGGGGCCAAGGCCGCGACCCTGAGCATCATGGTCGGCGGTGACAGCCAGGCGTTCGAGCGCGCCCTGCCGCTGTTCCAGAGCATGGGCAAGAACATCACCCTGGTGGGTGGCAACGGTGACGGCCAGACCGCCAAGGTCGCCAACCAGATCATCGTCGCCCTGAACATCCAGGCCGTGGCCGAAGCCCTGCTGTTCGCCTCGAAAAACGGTGCCGACCCGGCCAAGGTGCGTGAAGCGCTGATGGGCGGCTTCGCCTCGTCGAAGATCCTCGAAGTGCACGGTGAACGCATGATCAAGGGCACTTTCGATCCGGGCTTCCGCATCAACCTGCACCAGAAGGACCTGAACCTGGCCCTCAGTGGCGCGCGCGAGCTGGGGATCAACCTGCCCAACACCGCCAATACCCAGCAAGTGTTCAGCACCTGCACCGCTATTGGTGGCGGCAACTGGGACCACTCGGCCCTGATCAAGGGCCTGGAACACATGGCCAACTTCTCCATCCGCGAAAAGAAATAAGCAGCATCCGTAGCCGCTGCCACAGGCTGCGCCAAGGTTCGCAGGAAACGCCTCACGGCGGGCCAGGGACAGGCCCTGCTGACCTTGTCGCCGCCTGAGGTGGCGGCTACACCCGTTTCAAGCCCCCCATAACAAGAAATCCGGGAGCCCGCCATGTCGGTCGATCCGCAACAATTCCTCCGAGAGCTGTTCGCCACAGCCATCGACGCCGCCCATCCGCAACAGGTTCTCGAAGCCCATCTCCCCAGCGACCGCAGCGGCCGCGTCATCGTCATCGGTGCCGGCAAGGCAGCGGCGGCCATGGCTCAGGTCGTGGAACGCAGCTGGCAGGGCGAAGTCTCCGGGCTGGTGGTCACCCGCTACGGCCACGGCGCCCCCTGCAACAAGATCGAAGTGGTCGAGGCCGCTCACCCGGTGCCCGACGCGGCCGGCCTGGCCGTGGCCAAGCGAGTACTGGAACTGGTCAGCAACCTGTCGGAACAGGATCGGGTGATTTTCCTGCTGTCCGGTGGCGGTTCGGCGCTGCTGGCCCTGCCCGCCGCCGGCATCACCCTGGCCGACAAGCAGGCTATCAACAAGGCCCTGCTGAAGTCCGGCGCCACCATCGGCGAGATGAACTGCGTGCGCAAGCACCTCTCAGCGATCAAGGGCGGACGCCTGGCCAAGGCCTGCTGGCCGGCGACGGTCTACACCTATGCCATTTCCGACGTCCCCGGCGACCTGGCCACCGTCATCGCTTCCGGCCCCACAGTGGCCGATCCGAGCACCTCGGCCGACGCCCTGGCGATTCTCAAGCGCTACGCCATTGAAGTGCCGACAGCAGTGCGCAACTGGTTGCAGAGCCCCGACTCGGAAACCGTCAAGCCCGGCGACCCGTGCCTGGAACGCAGCCACTTCCAGTTGATCGCCCGCCCCCAGCAATCCCTGGAAGCCGCCGCGGTGAAAGCTCGCCAGGCCGGCTACAGCCCGCTGATCCTCGGCGACCTGGAAGGCGAATCCCGGGAAGTGGCCAAGGTCCACGCCGGCATCGCCCGTCAGGTGGCCTTGCACGGCCAGCCACTGGCGGCGCCCTGTGTGATCCTTTCCGGCGGTGAAACCACGGTTACCGTGCGCGGTAAGGGGCGTGGCGGCCGCAATGCCGAGTTCCTCCTGAGCCTCACCGACAGCCTCAAGGGTCATCCCGGGATCTACGCCCTGGCCGGTGATACCGACGGCATCGACGGCTCAGAAGACAATGCCGGGGCGATCATGACCCCGGACAGCTACGCTCGTGCTGCGGCCCTGGGCCTGAGCGCCAGCGACGAGCTGGACAACAACAATGGCTATGGCTACTTCGCAGCCCTGGGCGACCTGATCGTCACCGAGCCGACCCGTACCAACGTCAACGACTTCCGCGCCATCCTGATCCTCGAGAACCCCAAACATGACGCCTGACAAGAAAGTCAAAATCCTCGCCACACTGGGGCCAGCCACCGACAGCATCGAGGACATCCGCGAACTGGTGCAGGCCGGCGTGAACATCTTCCGGCTCAACTTCAGCCACGGCAGCCACGCCGACCATGCCCAGCGTTATGAGTGGATTCGCCAGATCGAACGCGAGTTGAACCATCCCCTGGGCATCCTCATGGACCTGCAAGGACCGAAACTGCGGGTCGGCACCTTCGCCGAGGGCAAGGTCCAGCTGGTGCGGGGCCAGGCTCTGCGCCTGGATCTGGACCCGACGCCGGGAACCGCCCAGCGGGTCAACCTGCCGCACCCGGAAATCATCGCGGCCCTGGAGCCCGGAATGGACCTGCTGCTGGACGATGGCAAGCTGCGCCTGCGGGTCATCGTCAAGCAGGCGGACGCCATCGAGACCACCGTGCTCAATGGCGGCGAGCTGTCGGACCGCAAGGGCGTCAATGTGCCCCAGGCAGTGCTCGACCTCAGCCCGCTCACCGCCAAGGACCGCCGCGACCTGAGCTTCGGCCTGGAACTGGGCGTGGATTGGGTGGCGCTGTCCTTCGTGCAACGTCCGGAAGACATCCGTGAAGCCCGCACCCTGATTGGCGACAAGGCCTACCTGATGGCCAAGATCGAAAAGCCTTCCGCGGTGGCCCAACTGCGGGAAATCGCCGAACTGAGCGACGCGATCATGGTGGCCAGAGGCGACCTGGGGGTGGAAGTACCGGCGGAAAGCGTGCCGCAGATCCAGAAGAACATCATCACTACCTGCCGTCAGCTGGGCAAACCCGTAGTGGTCGCCACACAGATGCTGGAGTCCATGCGTTTCTCCCCGGCGCCCACCCGCGCCGAAGTGACCGACGTCGCCAATGCCGTGGCCGAAGGCAGCGATGCGGTAATGCTCTCGGCGGAAACCGCCTCCGGTGAGTACCCGCTGGAAGCGGTGCAGATGATGAGCAAGATCATTCGCCAGGTGGAAACCGGACCGGATTACCAGACTCAGCTGGACGTCAGCCGCCCCCAGGCCGATGCCACGGTTTCCGACGCCATCAGCTGCGCGATCCGCCGGGTGTGCAGCATCCTGCCGGTGGCGGTGCTGGTGAACTACAGCGAGTCCGGCAGTTCCACCCTGCGTGCCGCCCGGGAACGTCCTTCGGTACCTATCCTCAACCTGACGCCGAACCTGCAGACAGCACGCCGCTTGAGCCTGGCCTGGGGGGTGCACTCGGTGGTCAATGACCGCTTGCGCCAAGTGGACGAGGTCTGTGCCACGGCCCTGGAAATCGCCCAGGCCCAGGGCTTGGCCAAACGCGGGGATACCGTGGTGATCACCACCGGCGTGCCGTTCGGCCAGCCGGGAACCACCAACTCCCTGCGCGTCGAAACCCTTCTCTGACCCGCCGCCACTGCCGCCGCAGCGCCCCCGACCTGCAGCGCGCCTCCCGAAGAGGATGCCGCTCGGGTCGAACGCTGCGTGCGACGGCCGCCGCCTCCGCCGACTTTCGTCATGCCTTCACAGTCTTTCAATGCCTTCTGCCCCGACTGGGCCACTGCCTTGCTCAACGGTTTCAGTCAGATTTTCCTCCAGCGCCACCCGCTGTGCGGCCTGCTGTGCCTGCTGGCGATCCTGATCAGCGCCCCCGCCCTGCTCGGCGGAGCCCTGCTCGGTGCCCTGGCCGGCCTGCTCACCGCCCAGCAACGGGGCTACGCCAAGGCCGACCGGCAAGCCGGACTCTTCAGCTACAACGGCGTGCTCCTGGGCCTGCTGCTGAGCCAGTACCTGCCCTGGTCGGTGCTGCTGCCGCCGCTGATCATCGCCGCCGGCGGCCTCAGTGCGATCATCACCCAGCAATGGCTGAAACGGGCCCGCAGCCCCGCAAGCCTGCCGGCCTACACCGCGCCCTTCGTGGTCCTGGGCTGGCTGTTGCTGGGCCTGATGGAACCCTTGCAACTCATGCCCCAGGCGGTGCCCGACCTGTCCCTGTGGAGCCTGCTGAGCGGCGTGTTCCAGGGCTTGGGCCAGATCATGTTCCTCGGCCAGCCACTGGCCGGGCTGCTGATTCTCCTCGGCCTGCTGCTGGCCAACCGCCGCGCCGCGACCTGGGCCCTGCTCGGTTCCGCCAGCGGCCTGGCCATGGCGCTATGGCTGCATGAGCCCGACCGGGCCCTGCTGGGCCTGGGCGGCTACAACTGTGCACTGGCGGCCCTGGCCCTGGGCCAAGGGTCGCGACGTCCGTGGCGACCACTGGCAGGGATGTGCCTGGCGCTGCTGATCACCCCGGGCATCGTCGCCCTGGGGCTGACACCCCTCACCGCCCCCTTCGTCCTGGCCTGCTGGCTGGTGCATGCCGCCACTCGGGTCCTGGGCCGTACCCCTGGGGACAACGCACCTTGCGCTCCCCCGGCAACTCCCCCTAGGCTTCGCTGATCTTTGATTCAGGCGACTCCCATGGTTAACCGCGACAACTGGCGCCAGCGCCTCTACGTGATGATCTTCCAGACCGATACGATGGCGGGAAGACGCTTCGATACGACCTTGCTGCTGATCATCCTCGCCAGCCTGGTGATCGTGATCCTCGACAGCATCGACGAGGTGCACAGCAACTACGCCGACGTCCTGGCCTACATCGAATGGGGCTTCACCCTGATCTTCGCCATCGAGTACGGACTGCGCCTGTATTGCTCCCCCAAACCCTTGCGCTATGCCTTCAGTTTCTATGGCCTGGTGGACCTGCTGGCGATCGTCCCCGGCATCCTTGCCCTGTACTACAGCGACGCCCAGTACCTGTTGATCATTCGCATCATCCGCATGCTGCGGATCTTCCGCGTGCTCAAGCTGTCGCCCTACCTGAAACAGGCCCATTACCTGCTCGATGCCCTGCGCGGCAGCAAGCAGAAGATCCTGGTGTTCCTGCTCAGCGTCTGCACCCTGGTCACGGTGTTCGGCACCCTGATGTACGTGGTGGAAGGCCCGGAGCATGGTTTTACCAGTATCCCCAAGGGCATCTACTGGGCCATCGTGACCCTGACCACCGTAGGCTATGGCGATATCGTGCCCAAGACCGTGATCGGCCAGATGATTTCGTCCATGGTGATGATCACCGGTTACTCGATCATTGCCGTGCCTACCGGGATTTTCACCGCGGAGTTGGCCAGCGCCATGCGCGGCGAACAGCTCAAGCACGACTGCCCGGTGTGCCGCAAGAACAGCCACGAACCGGCCGCCGCCTTCTGCTCTCGCTGTGGCAATGCGCTGTTCAAGAAACTGGAATAAGCAAAGTACTTTTTAATCTTTAAAGAGATATAGCGCCCCGGCTATAGTCGGCGGCAAATTGCCTTCACTCTCGAACAAAAGGAATGTGCAGTGAAAAAACTCTTCAGCGCCTCGCTTCTGGCCGCCGGCCTGGCCCTGGGCAGCGTCGCCCAGGCCGCACCGACCCTGCTCAACGTGTCCTACGACGTGATGCGCGACTTCTACAAGGACTACAACGCGGCCTTCCAGAAACACTGGAAAGCCGAGCACAACGAAAACATCACCCTGCAGATGTCCTTCGGCGGCTCCAGCAAACAGGCACGCTCGGTGATCGACGGCCTGCCGGCGGATGTCATCACCATGAACATGGCCACCGACATCAACGCCCTGGCGGACAACGGCAAACTGGTGCCGGACAACTGGGTGACGCGCCTGCCGAACAACAGCGCCCCCTTCACCTCGGCCACGGTGTTCATCGTCCGCAAGGGCAACCCCAAGGCCCTGAAAGACTGGCCGGACCTGCTCAAGGACGGCGTGCAAGTGATTGTGCCCAACCCCAAGACCTCGGGTAACGGTCGCTACACCTACCTCTCGGCCTGGGGCTACGTACTGAAGAACGGCGGCGACGAGAACAAGGCCAAGGACTTCGTCGGCAAGCTCTTCAAGCAGGCACCGGTACTGGACACCGGTGGCCGCGCCGCCACCACTACCTTCATGACCAACCAGATTGGCGACGTGCTGGTGACCTTCGAGAACGAGGCGGAAATGATCGCCCGCGAATTCGGTCGCGATCAGTTCGAAGTGATCTACCCAAGCGTTTCCGCTGAAGCCGAGCCACCGGTGTCGGTGGTGGACAAGGTGGTGGAGAAGAAAGGCACCCGCGCTGCGGCCGAGGAATACCTGAAGTACCTGTGGTCGCCGGAAGGCCAGGAAATCGCTGCCAACAACTACCTGCGCCCACGGGACCCGAAAGTCCTGGCCAAGTACACCGACCGCTTCCCGAAAGTCGACTTCCTGTCGGTGGAAAAAACCTTCGGTGACTGGCGCAGCGTGCAGAAGACCCACTTCAACGACGGCGGGATCTTCGACCAGATCTACACCAACGCCAAGTGACACGGATAGGCCAATAAAAAAGCGACCGTAAAGGTCGCTTTTTTTATGCCGCCAATCCGAGACTCAGAGAGCCCGCGCCGAACTGAACTGCGCAGCTTCGGCCGCCTGATGACACTCATCCAGCACCGCCTCGGCCTCGACTTCGATCAACCACTCCGGCAGCGACAATCCGCTGACGATGATCCATGAGGACGCCGGTGGCTGGCTGGCAAAACGCTCCAGCAATACCGCACTGATGTGCTCCTGCTGATCCCGCGCCGCTTCGGCGATGTAGATCCGCAACATCACCACATCCGCCAACTGACCTCCAGCCTCGGCCAGGACCCTCTCGATATTGTCGAAGGCCTGCTCGGTCTGCTGCCGCAGGCCAGGTCCCACGGTGCGCTCCTGCTCATCCACCCCCACCTGACCGGACAGCAGCAGGCGCCGGCCACCCCGCACCTCCACCGCCTGGCTGAAACCGTATTGCAGGGAATTGAACACACTGGCTGGGTTGAACGTTGACTTTTCCATAAGGGACTCCCACCGCACTGAACGACCGGAAACCCTAAACCAAGGCCTCTGCGACTTCCACTGCAAGCGCGGCGCAGCAACATTTGGCAATGCAAGCTTCAGCGCACGGTTGCCAATGCAACATCACCGCCCAGTGCAGCGTGCCCTTACATCGGCGGTGCGACTCCGTCCTTGCCTGCGGAAATCGACTGTGCAGTGAGTTTGCCATCGGCGCTCTGGGTGACGAACATCACCACCTTGACCCCGGCCTTGAGCAGGCTGCGATCCCCCGGCGCCAGATTGACGATGGGCACATCGTCCGGCACCAGGATCTTCTGCTGCCCGTCCTTGTAATTGACGGTGAGGGTGCGGCCATTGCTCACCACCAGATCACCGACGCGGCCGTTGGTCATGCTGCTGCCCTTGACCAGGTCGAAGGGGCGATGACCATCGCCGGTACCGGCCAGTTGCGGTGGAAACACATGCACTTCCAGGGCCTTGAGGGTGCCGTCGGCCATGGGCATCGCGGCCGAGCCGATATAGCTGCCGGGCTTGATGTCCTCGATATTGGCCAGGGTCACTCCACGCACCTGGGTCTGCGGCGTCAGCTCGACACTGACGTTCTCGCCGCTGTTGACATGCACCCGCACGACATCGCCGCTGATCCCGGTGATTTCCCCGCGCACCCCCATGCGCATGCCCGGAGCATCCTGGGCCTGGGCCGCAACACTGCCCAACATGAGCATCAGGGCCAGGCATTGAACCCTGCACAACAGACCAAGCAAAGACCGATTCATGGAACGGATTTCCTCAACTGAAAAAGTGCAAGGCAGCAGCATGCTGCCCCCGGGGCCGTAAAGAACATGAGCATGCTATCGAACAAGATGTAAGTAAATGTATCATCAGCCCTCGGCAGCGGCACGCCCCGGCAATCTCCAGAGCGCCATGAATCAGGCATTTATTCCCAGCAGGAATGAATGCTATCGCCCCGCCCTCTCTACTGCGTTACCCCGCGGTCTCTTAACCTCGCTCCATCCTTTCGCCGCCAAGAGAAACCTGATGACTTCCACGACCCAGGTGCTGCCCGCCAGCAACGTGACAATGACCCGAGGCATGGTGCTGCTGTTCGCCTTCTGCTGCGGCGCCATCGTCGCCAACATCTACTACGCACAACCGATCATCGAGCTGATCGCCCCGGACCTGGGCCTGTCCAGCTCCCTGGCCAGCCTGATCGTGTCCCTGACCCAGATCGGCTATGCCCTGGGCCTGTTCTTCCTGGTGCCCCTGGGCGACCTGCTGGAAAACCGCCGGTTGATGATCATCACCACTGTGGTGGCCATCGCCAGCCTGCTGGGGGCTGCGTATACCCAGCAGCCCAACGCTTTCCTGCTGGTATCGCTGCTGATCGGCTTCAGTTCGGTCTCGGTGCAGATCCTCATTCCCCTGGCTGCGCACCTGGCCCCCGAGGAGTCCCGGGGACGAGTGGTGGGCGGCATCATGGGCGGCCTGCTGCTGGGGATTCTCCTGGCCCGACCGGTGTCCAGCGTGGTGGCCGACCTCTTCGGCTGGCGCGCGATGTTCATCGCCGCCGCAGTGCTGATGGCCGGCATCAGCCTGGTATTGATGCTGACCATACCCAAGCGCCAGCCGGCCCACAGCGCCACCTATGGCCAACTGCTGCGCTCCCTGGGCGGCCTGCTGCGCCAGCAACCGGTCCTGCGCCAACGAGCCTTCTATCAGGGCTGCATGTTCGCCACCTTCAGCCTGTTCTGGACCGCCGCGCCCCTGGAACTGGCACGGCATCACGGTCTGTCACAAAGCCAGATCGCGATCTTCGCCCTGGTGGGTGCCATCGGCGCCATCGCCGCCCCCATCAGCGGACGCCTCGCGGATGCCGGCCATACCCGCATCGCCTCGCTGCTGGCCATGCTCCTGGCGGCCCTGAGCTTTATCCCGACACTGATCCATCCCGCCTACAGCGTCATCGGCCTGGCAGTGACCGGGGTGGTCCTGGATTTCTGCGTGCAGATGAACATGGTGCTCGGCCAACGGGCGGTGTATGCCCTGGACGCCCACAGTCGCAGTCGCCTCAACGCGCTGTACATGACCAGCATCTTCATCGGCGGCGCCTTCGGCTCATCGATTGCCAGTGCGGTGTACGAACACGGCGGCTGGCTCGGAGTGGTGCTGGTGGGCAGTGGGTTTCCACTGCTGGCCCTGCTGCGCTTCCTGCTGGTGGCGGACAACCGCCGCGCGGCCCGCACCTAGGCCGTGCGCCCAGGACCCGATAAACGTTTGGGCGCACACTCCCCAAGTGACCCCTTCTCAACCCAGCAAGGACAACCGATGGACCGCCTGGCCGCGATGGAAACCTTTGTACATGTGGTGGAAAGCGGCTCCTTCTCCGCTGCCGCCCGGCGCCTGAACCTGGGTCAGCCCGCCGTGTCGAAAAGCATCGCCCAGCTGGAGGCCTATCTGCAGGTGCGGCTGTTGCTGCGCTCCACTCGCGGCCTGAGCCCCACCGAAGCCGGCCTGGCCTTCTTCGAACGGGCCAAACGCACCCTGGAGGAAGCCAGCGAAGCGGAAAGTGCCGCCCGGGGCTCGGCCTCCCAGTTGCGCGGCACCTTGCGTATCTGCGCTGCGGTGACCTTCGCCCGCCTGCATATCGTTCCTCACCTGGGGCCCTTTCTCGAGCGCCACCCCGAGTTGCAGATCGACGTGGTGATGGATGATCACACCATCAATCTGGTGGAGGCGGGAGTGGATGTGGCCCTGCGCATGGGCAGCCTTGCCGACTCGACCCTCATCGCCCGCAAGATCGCCGAGTGCCCGCGCCTGCTGCTGGCCACTCCCGAGTACTTCGCCGAGCACGGCGAACCGCAGCATCCCGGTGAACTGACCGGGCATCAGGCGGTGATCTACAGCCGGGGGCCTGGCAATCTCTGGCACTTTGCCCAAGGCGACGACGAGCAACGGGTGAGTGTCAGCGGCAGGGTTCGAGTGAATGCCGCGGAAGGCTTGCGTGAATCGGTACTGGCCCACCAGGGGCTGGCAATGGCCTCGCAATGGATGTTTGTCCCGGAGCTGGCCAAGGGTGCGGTCAAGGCCGTGCTCACGGATTGGCAACTGCCCCGGCAACAGCTGTGGGCCGTGTTTCCCGGCGGGCGCCTGGTGAGTGCCAAGGCCCGGGCGTTTGTGGACTATGTGGAGCAGTTGCTGGAACGTCTCTGAAACCCTGGCCTCAGATACGCTCGCGCACCAGCACTTCGATATTCGTCGCCTCACCCCAGCGCCGCAGCCGGTCGATCAGGCTCAGGTCGGTTTCACCCACCAGATACAGGACGTCGATGGTCTGGATCGCGGCCCACTGGACGAACTCACTGCTGTCGAACTCGCCAAGACTGGCGAGCTGGAACTCGTTCTCGTAGAAACCTGGGATCACCGGGACCGGGGTGTCCTGGGGACTGGCCCCGGCAATGAACGGGCAGGACAGGTGCACCACGCCCCAATGGGCCACACGCCAGTTCCTCAGGGCTTCGTCCAGACGCGCACGGGCACCGCGGACAAAGCCCAGGCCGTCGATCACCACCCGCCGGTTGACGATCAGCCACAGCTTGCGCCGGCGTGGCGCCTTGAGCAGTACCTCGCCGGTAACCTTGGACGCCCGCAGCGCCAAGGCGATCACCAGCAGCAAAGGTGCGCAGTAGCCATAGAGCCTCTCGGTCTGACTGACCTCAGTCAGGCCATGCAAGCGCTGCACCTCGGCCCGCTGGTGCTCCAGCTCACTGAAGCTTTCCCCCAGGCGCTGCAGCCATTGCTGCACCAGCGGCGCTGAATACTCACCACGAAGGTCGCCCAGGGCCTGCTGCACCTTGATCACGGCCAAAGCCGACAGACGCCCATCGGCAGAACGCTCCAATGTGCCAAAGCGTTCGCACAGGTTGCTGACCTGGGCGGCATCCTGAGGCTCATGCAGCTCCAGCGCCGCCTTGCAGTGAGCGTTGCCGAGCATGTCGTCGATCTCGGCCAGCAATCTGCGCTGCGCTGCGTCCCGGGCACTTTGTGCCAACTGGTAGTCACTCTGGAACCAGTCCACCCGCACCGCCTGGGTGGCGCTGATCAGGGCCAGGGCAGCCAGCAGCAGCCAGCCGTAGTCGACTTTCTTCCAGCCGACCTCCCCCAAGCGGAAAACCGAGATCAGGCTCCAGCAGAAGACGTAGTACATGAAAGCGAAGGCCACCAGCAGGTACACCGGTGCCACGGACAAATAGATCAGCTCCGGCACGTCCGCCGGCCCCAGGCCGTACAACAGCAGCAGGACGCAGACCACAGCCAGCCAAAACACCATCGGCGCGACATAGGGTTTGTTCAGGTCTTTCTTCATCGGGCGCTCAACGGCTGATACTCAGGAACACCCCGCTGTATCGGCCAGCCTGGGCGGGGCTTAAATAATCCGCTGACCGCGGCAAGGCCGGCGCGGGCTCTGGCCCGCGCCTATGCAGTCAGGCAATAGCGTTGCAGATTACTGGAACTGGCGCCCCAGCCCTGCGGGTACACCATGGATGTCGGTGTCTTCCCAGGGACCGTCGGGGCTGATGGAACGGCTCCAGCCGTTGTTCCAACGGTAATAGGTGCGCTGGCGATAGAAGGTGTTGTTCTGGTTATCCAGCACATAGACCCCCAGCCGTGCATCCCAGTGGCTGTGCCCGCCGGGTGGCGGAGCGAAGCTGGCGGAGGTGCGTGGCAGAGGCTTGGCGGCGGGAACCGGCGCGCCGGGCTTGCCGGGAGCGGGAGCCGTGGACGGGACCGGGCGCGTACTCGGTCCCGCGGGCGGGATGGGTTCAGAGGAGGTCGGCGCCGGCCGGTGGACCGTACAAGCGCTCAACCCCAGGACCAGTGACAACAGGGTGATACGAGCGATGGCGGTCATGGCGGCTTCTCTGATTATTGATCCGGACTGTCGATGGTCAGCTGTTGCGCGGCAGTGGTGCTGCTGGACAGGGGCTGGCTCTGCCCGACCCACTCGCCGGCCGTTGGCTGGCCGGCACGGGAAATGCGCGCAACCAGTTGGACTTCAGGGAAGTTCGACAGTTTCAACTGCGGCATCATCGCGTCGCTATCACCCAGCTCCACAGTGGCCGGCAGATCGGCGACGGTCAGGCGCTTGGCTGCCAACGGCGCGGGTGGGCCCTGGGTGGCGCGGGCGAAGATGAACACACTGTCACCCGGCTGGACCTTGGCCTTGAGCTCCGCGGCCAGATCGACCCGGACCTTGAGCAAGGCGCCCTTGGCCTTGACCGCAGGCTCGGCCGCGACCTTGCCGCCGGCCGCCAGCAGTTTCTCGCTGGCGCGATCGATGCCCCCCTGCAACGCGGCACGGGAGTTGTCCTCCGGCGGCAATTGAGCCTGCAGGCGCTTCCAGTAATCGATGGCCTCCTGGAAACGCCCGCCTTCGAAGGCGGCGATACCCAGCAACCCGAGACTGGTGACTTCATTGGGATCGGCCTTCAGCGCTTCATCGGTCAAGCCCTGGACCTTGTCCGACCATTGCTTGTTATCGGCAAAGTACTGCGCCTGGGCCCATTGCCCCAACAGCTCGGGCTGGCGTCCGGCCAGGGCCACGGTGCGCTCGAAGATCTTCGCCGCGTCCGCTGGACGGTCCTGGGCCATGTAGGTACGCCCAAGGAAATACAGGCCCTCGGCAGAATCCGGCTGGGCCGCCACCGCGCGCTCCAGGCGCCGGGTCATTTCTTCCATGGACTGCGGCGCCTGGGCGAATTCCCGGGTCAGCTCGACCTTGTCGCTGGCACCAAAGTGCAGGTAAAGACCCAGGCCCAGCACCGGTACCAGCAACGCCGCCAGCAACGGCAGCGGCTTGCCCAGGCGCGAGGTCCGCGCCGGGCCGCTGCCTTCGGTGTCCGCCAACAGTTCCCGGGCTGCTTCCGCACGCCCCGCGTCCATCTGCTCGGCACTGAGCACGCCTTCCGCTTGCTGGCCGTGCAGCTCAGCCACGCGCTCTTCATAAAGCGCCACGTTCAGCGCGGTACGATCCTCTTCACGTTGGGCACGACGCTCACGCAATACCGGGATCAACAGGAAACTCAGGGCGATCAGGAGCAGCAGACCTGCTGCAAGCCAGAAATCAATCATGGGTGGTTTTTATCCAGCAGTTGGTCGAGGCGCTGACGCTCTTCGACGGAAAGCGTGTTCGGGCTGTCGCTGCGCTCGACGCGACGACGCCGGACAATCACGGCAATGATCACCAGGCCGCCCAGCAGCAGGCCGGCAGGGCCGAACCAGAGCAAGGCGGTCTTGCCGGTCAGGGCCGGCTTGTAACGCACGAAGTCACCGTAGCGATCCACCATGAAGTCGATGATCTGCTGATTGTCCTTGCCCTCGCCGAGCATGCGGAAAATCTCCTTGCGCAGGTCGGCGGCAATCGGTGCATTGGAATCGGCGATGTCCTGATTCTGGCACTTGGGGCAGCGCAGTTCCTTGGTCAGTTCGTGAAACCTTTCGCGGTCAGTGTCATTGGCGAACTGGTAGGTATCAATGGCAGCGTGGGCCACACCAGCGATGCTCAGGCCGAGGATAGCGGCGGCTAACCAGCGCTTCATGGCTTGGCCTCATCTACCAGGGCCTGGTACTTGGCGGCGAGCTGTTCGCGCCACACCACTTCGTCGATCACCCCGACGAACTTGTCACGGATGATGCCCTTGGCATCGATGAAGAAGGTTTCCGGGGCACCGTAGACACCCAGGTTGAGCCCCAGGGAACCCTCCTCGTCACGCACGTCCAGCAGGTAGGGGTTGTGGAATTCGGCCAGCCACTTCAGGGCGTCGGCGTTGACGTCCTTGTAGTTGATGCCGTAGATCACCACGCCCTTCTCGGCGAGCTTGTTCAGCACCGGATGCTCGACCCGGCAGGAAATGCACCAGGTGCCCCAGACGTTGACCAAGGCCGGCTTGCCCAGCAGGTCGGCGCGGGTCAGGGTCTTGTCGCCCTGCACCGAGGGCAGGGAGAACTCGGGGAACGGCTTGCCGATCATCGCCGACGGCAGCTCGGCCGGGTCCAGATACAACCCGCGATAGAGAAACACCGCCACCACCAGGAACACCGCCAGGGGCAACATCATCATCCAGCGTCTCATGCGGTGGCTCCTGTCATGCCCAGCGCTTCGCGCACCCGGCTTTTAACCTTGACCCGATAACGCCGATCCATCGCCGCCAGCAAGCCACCGAACCCGGTGAGCAGGCCGCCGAACCAGATCCAGCGCACGAACGGCTTGACGTGCACCCGCACTGCCCAGGCGCCATCACCCAGGGATTCGCCCAGGGCGACGTACAGGTCACGAGTGAAACCGGCATCGATGCCGGCTTCGGTCATCATCGAACTCTGCACGGTGTACAGGCGTTTTTCCGGATGCAGCACCGCCACTTCCTTGCCGTTGCGGACCACGCGGACGGTGCCCTTGTCGGAGGTGAAGTTCGGCCCTTCGAAATGCTTGGCGCCTTCGAAAATGAAGTGATAACCGGCCAGTTCCATGGACTCGCCCGGCTCCAGGCGCAGGTCGCGCTCGGCGCTGTTCTGGCTCGACAGCACCACGCCCAGGGCGCAGACCGCAATGCCCAGGTGCGCCAGCTGCATGCCCCAATAGCTGCGAGTCAGGCTCGGCAGGCCCTTGATCAGGCCCTTGTGGCGGGTCTTGTCGAAGATGTCGCGGACCCCGGCCAGCAGCACCCAGGCCGCCAGCAGGAAGGTCGCCAGCACCGCCCAGTTGAAGTCACCGTAGGCAATGCCGGCCACCACGGCCAAGGCCACGCTGCCCAGCAGCACCGGACCGAGCATGCCCGCCAGCCATTTCACCGGAGTGTCTTTCCAGCGCACCAGCACGCCCACCGCCATCACCACCATCAGCAACGCCATCAACGGAATGAACAGCGCATTGAAGTACGGCGGGCCTACCGACAGCTTGGCCCCGGTCAGGGCGTCCAGCACCAGCGGATACAGGGTGCCCAGCAGGATCATCGACGCCGCTACCACCAGCACCAGATTGTTACCCAATAGCAGGGTTTCCCGGGACCACAGGTTGAAGCCCACATGGCTCTTGACCACCGGCGCCCGCAGGGCGAACAGGGTCAGCGAGCCTCCCACCACGAACAGCAGGAAGATCAGGATGAACACGCCGCGCTCAGGGTCCGAGGCAAAGGCGTGCACCGACGTCAGGACCCCGGAGCGCACCAGGAAGGTCCCCAGCAGGCTCAGGGAAAAGGCGGCAATGGCCAACAGCACGGTCCAGCTCTTGAACACACCGCGCTTTTCGGTAACCGCCAGGGAGTGGATCAGGGCCGTGCCCACCAGCCAGGGCATGAAGGACGCGTTCTCCACCGGGTCCCAGAACCACCAGCCGCCCCAGCCCAGTTCGTAGTAGGCCCACCAGGAGCCCAGGGTGATACCGATGCCGAGGAAGGCCCAGGCGACGATGGTCCAGGGCCGCGACCAGCGTGCCCAGGCAGCGTCCAGGCGACCGCCGAGCAGCGCGGCGATGGCAAAGGCGAAGGCCACCGAGAAACCGACGTAGCCCATGTACAGCATCGGCGGGTGGACGATCAGGCCGATGTCCTGCAACAGCGGGTTGAGGTCGCGACCGTCCGCCGGCACCTGGGGCAGAATCCGCGAAAACGGGTTGGAGGTCATGATCAGGAACAGCAGGAAGCCGGTGCTGATCATGCCCATCACCGCCAGCACCCGGGCCAGCATCACTTGCGGCAACTGGCGCGAGAACACCGATACGGCGAAGGTCCAGCCTCCGAGGATCAGCGCCCAGAGCAGCAGCGAGCCTTCGTGGGCGCCCCACACCGCGCTGAACTTGTAGTACCAGGGCAAGGCGGTGTTGGAGTTGCTGGCGACATAGGCCACCGAGAAGTCGTCGCTCATGAAAGCGTAGGTCAGGCAGCCGAAGGCGAACACCAGGAAGGCGAACTGGCCCCAGGCGGCCGGCTGGGCCAGGCTCATCCACAGGCGATCGCCGCGCCAGGCGCCCAGCAATGGCACCACGGCCTGGACCAGGGCAAAGCACAGGGCGAGGATCATCGCCAGGTGGCCGAGTTCGGGAACGAACAGTGCGGAACTCATGGCTTAACCCTCTTTCGCTGGTGTCGGTGCCGACTGACCGCTGTCTTTCAGGGCCTTGGTGACTTCCGGCGGCATGTATTTCTCATCGTGCTTGGCCAGCACTTCATCGGCCACCACCACGCCATCGGCGTTGAGCTTGCCCAGGGCGACGATGCCCTGTCCTTCACGGAACAGGTCCGGAAGGATGCCGCGGTAAGTGATGGTCACCGACTTGTTGAAGTCGGTGACCACGAATTTCACGTCCAGGGAGTCGGCGGAACGCTGCAGGGAGCCGGCCTGGACCATGCCGCCAGCGCGAATCCGCGTGTCCAGCGGTGCTTCGCCGTTGGCGATCTGGGTCGGGGTGTAGAACAGGTTGATGTTTTCCTTCAGCGCACTCAGGGCCAGGCCGACGGCGATGCCGACGCCGACCAGAATCGCCAGGATGATCAAAAGACGCTTTTTACGCAGCGGATTCACTTACCGTTCTCCCGGCGCAGACGACGCGCCTCTTGTTGCAGATAACGCTTGCGGGCCAGGATCGGCGCCACCAGCTCACGAGCCAGGACGACCAGGCAAATGCCATAGGCCGACCAGACGTAGAGGCCGTGATGGCCCATGGCAAGAAAATCGCTGAAGGATGCAAAACTCATTATGCGGCCTCCAGGCTGCGTTGGACTTCGGCCTTGACCCAGCTGGTCCGGGCT
Organism: Pseudomonas sp. JDS08PS003; assembly: GCF_045013505.1. NCBI lineage: Bacteria > Pseudomonadati > Pseudomonadota > Gammaproteobacteria > Pseudomonadales > Pseudomonadaceae > Pseudomonas > Pseudomonas sp. JDS08PS003. The sequence continues at coordinate 2,021,327 of NZ_CP120724.1, read as the reverse complement.
TCGCGCTTGAGCACCTCAAGGCGCATGCGCAGCAACAGCAGCACGCCAAAGAAACAATAGAAACCCAAGGACGTCAGCAGCAGCGGCAACCACATTTCCACCGGCATGGCGGGCTTTTCGGTGAGGGTGAAAGTCGCCCCCTGGTGCAGGGTATTCCACCACTCCACCGAGTATTTGATGATCGGGATATTCACCACGCCGACAATCGCCAGCACCGCGCAGGCCTTGGCGGCGCTGTCACGATTGCTGATGGCGGCATTGAGCGCAATCAGACCTGCGTACAGAAACAGCAGGATCAGCATCGACGTTAGTCGCGCATCCCAGACCCACCAGGAGCCCCAGGTCGGCTTGCCCCAGATTGCCCCGGTTACCAGGGCCAGGAAGGTGATCGAATGCCCGATGGGCGCCGCGCATTGCAGGGCGACATCGGCCAGTTTCATTTTCCACACCAGCCCGACCACACCGCACACCGCCAGCATTACGTAGCAGGACTGGGCCAGCATCGCCATCGGCACATGGATGTAGATGATGCGAAAGCTGTTGCCTTGCTGGTAGTCCGGTGGCGCAAAGGCCAGGCCCCAGACCACGCCGATGCCGATCAGCAACACGGCGGCGACGCTCAGCCAGGGCAGCAGCTTGCCGCTGATGCCGTAAAACCATTTAGGCGAGCCGAGCTTATGAAACCAAGTCCAGTTCATTCGTTGTTTCCATCACGGTTGCTCTTCGCTTTCACGAACAGCCAGGGTCTTTACTGGTTAAAAAACAACCAGACCTCATTATTCGCCGACGCTGATCTTCAGGCCAGCAGCTATTGCAAAGGGTGTAAGGGTCACTGCCAGGGCGGTCAGGCTCCCAAGCCACAGCAGATAACCTGTCGCCGGCATGCCCTGCAGTGCCGCCTGCAGGGCGCCACTGCCGAGAATCAGTACCGGGATGTACAAAGGCAGGATCAGCAACGCCAGCAGCAAGCCACCACGCTTCAACCCCACCGTCAGGGCTGCACCCACTGCGCCAAGCAGGCTCAGCACCGGAGTGCCCAGCAGCAATGACAGCAACAACACCGGCAGGCAGGCGGTAGGCAAGCCGAGCATCAAGGCCAGCAAGGGTGCAAGCAATACCAGTGCCAGGCCGGAAAAGGCCCAGTGTGCCAGTACCTTGGCCAAAACCAGAAGAGGCAGGGGGTGCGACGAAAGGACCCACTGTTCAAGGGATCCGTCCTCGAAATCACTGCGAAAAAGCCCGTCCAGCGAGAGCAGGACGGACAATAAGGCCGCTACCCAGACCAGCCCTGGAGACAAGGTTTGCAACAGATTTGTCTCAGGTCCCACGGCCAACGGGAACAGTGCAACGACGATGGCGAAGAACACCAGAGGGTTGGCCAGCTCCGCCGGGCGTCGAAACAGCAAACGCGCTTCACGGGCCAGCAATTGGGCAAAGACGCTCATGCCGCCCACCGCCCCAGATCCAGATCGCGGTAGCCCGCCGGCATGCGGGTCAAAGTGTGGTGAGTGGTCAGGACCACCATGCCGCCACGCTCACAATGATTGGCCAGGTGCTCCTCGAGCTGGGCCACACCCTGTTTGTCCAGGGCGGTGAAGGGCTCGTCGAGAATCCACAGCGGCGGCCCGTCCAGATACAGCCGGGCCAGGGCCACACGGCGCTGCTGGCCAGCGGACAGAGTGTGGCAAGCGACGTCTTCGAAGCCGCGCAGGCCGACGGCAGCCAGGGCCTGCCAGATGGCGTCGCGCGTTGCCGACTGGTGCAGAGCACAGAGCCAGTTGAGATTTTCTTCGGGGGTCAGGACATCCTTGATTCCGGCGGCGTGGCCGATCCACAACAGATTGCGCGCCAGTTCGGCACGCTGGGCATGCAAGGGCTGGCCATTGAGCAGTACCTGACCGCTGGTGGGTTGCATCAGGCCGGCCAGCAGACGTAGCAGGCTGGTCTTGCCACTGCCGTTGGGGCCACTGATCTGCACCATGTCTCCGCCCGTCAGACGCAACTCGAGGTGTTCAAACAGCATCCGCCAGTCGCGCTCACAGGCGAGTGCTACGGCTTCGAGAAGAGGGCTGGTCAAGGGATAGCGGGCCTTTACGGGTTCAAGTCGGCGATGGAGCGGCCGTTAAAGGGATGCAGGATAAATGCATTGGCGGCCTGTTCTAGAGAGCTGCGTCAAACATTTGCAATGTTTTCACCACTCCCCCAAAGACGAGCGGCATTATACATGCGAAGCCCTACGCTAATGAGGGCTAATTTCCACAGGTTGTGTCCGAATGACAGGCGAAATGAACATCCTCCCGCTGCCCCAGGCGCCCGCTCCCGGCACCTCGCGCCCGCAGGTGATCAGCGGCGAACTGCTCAAGCTGGTGCAACCCATTGAAGGCCTGATTGCCGCAGGCCAGAGTGCCAAGGCCGAAGTGCTGTCCCTCAAGCAGGCCGACCAGACCTTCCAGTTGCTGCTCAAGGTCACCCTGGACAACGGCCGGCAAACCACCGTGCAGGCCACCAGCAGCCAACCGCTGCCCCAGGGCACCAGCCTGGCGGTCACCCAGCCGTCTGCGGGTAATCTGGCGATCACCGTGCAGCAGGCCATCGCGTCCAACGTTGCCGCCCTGACTCGCCTGGATACCACCCAACTGCCGGCCGGCACCCTGCTCCAGGGCAAGGTGCTGACCACGCAAGCCCTGCCTCAGGGCAACAATCAGCCGGCGATCTACCGCTCCCTGGTAAGCCTGCTCAACACCGCGCAAAGTGGCGCTACCCTGAGCATCGACAGCCCGCAGCCGCTGCGTATCGGCAGCCTGCTCAGCGCCTTGGTCTCAGACTCGCAAACCCTGAATTTCGTCCCCCTGAGCAACCGCCAGGAACAGCTGGCCATCGCTGCTCAGCTGTCTAGCCAGCAAAGCCGCCAAGGCTCCCTGAGCGGACTGATCAACGTTCTGCAGAACCTGCCAGCCGACAGCCCACTGCCCACTGTTTCAGCCGACCTGCGGGCCGCCGTGGAGCGACTACTGGCCGGCCTACCGGACCCACAGCAATTGAGCAGCCCCCGGGGAGTGGCCCAGGCCCTGCTGGGCAGCGGCCTGTTCCTGGAAGCCAAGCTACTGGCCGGAGCCAACCCGGGGCAGGCTCCGGACATGAAGGGCGACCTGCTGCGCCTGATCGCGCAGTTGACGCCGGCCCTGCCCGCCTCCAGCAGTTTCAACGCGATCATCGCCGCCAACACCCTGGCGCAGTCATTACCGAGCTTCGTGCGCAGTGCCCTGGGCACCCTCGGCCAGGTCAGCGCCAAGACGCCGCCCAGCGGCTTCCCGCTGCCGGCACGGCTGCTGCAAAGCCTGGAGGGTGAAGGTGATCTGGAGCACTTGCTGCGCCTGGCCGCCGCTGCGGTATCACGCCTGCAGAGCCATCAACTGGCGAGTCTGGAGCAGAGCGGCCAGACCGACGATGGCCGGCAATTGACCACCTGGCAGCTGGAAATCCCCATGCGCAACCTGCAGGACATCGTGCCCTTGCAGGTCAAAATGCAGCGCGAAGAAGCGCCGGAGCCGGAGCCGCAACAAAAACGTGAAGAGCGAGAACCCAAGCAGCCCTTGTGGCGGCTCGATCTGGCCTTCGACCTGGAGCCCCTGGGCCCCTTACAGGTCCAGGCACAACTGATTCAAGGCCGGCTGTCCAGCCAGTTGTGGGCCGAACGCCCCTACACCGCGAGCCTGATCGAAAGCCACCTGGGCAGCCTGCGGGAACGCCTGCTGGCTTCGGGGCTGGATGTCGGCGACCTGGACTGCCACCTGGGCATCCCGCCCCAGGGCCCGCAAACCCGATTGGAACAACGCTGGGTCGACGAAACCGCATGAAGCACACACCTCCTCCACGCCAGGCCATTGCCCTCAAGTACGACGGCCAGCAAGCCCCGACCCTGACTGCCAAGGGCGACGATGAACTGGCGGAAGCCATCCTGAAGATCGCCCGGGACTATGAAGTGCCGATCTATGAAAATGCCGAGCTGGTGAAGCTGTTGGCGCGTCTGGAATTGGGCGAGAGCATTCCACCGGAGCTGTACCGGACCATCGCCGAAATCATCGCCTTCGCCTGGAACCTCAAGGGCAAGTTTCCGGCCGGGCATGATCCGCATCAGGTGGAGCTGGAGAAGGACATCACCGAGCGCGGTGACGATTATTGAAGAAAGGCCGCAGCAGGCGCTAAAGCGCAAGCTCCCCGGAGGAAGCTTGCGACTTGTGGCTAGCCTTTGTGCAGCTTGCTGACCAGCTCCGCCTCGGCCTGGGTCAAGCCGCAGGACTGGGTCAGCTCGTCAACACTGGCGCCCATGCCCACCAGGCGCGCGGCCTGGGCGAAGGACAGGCTGGAAGGGTCACGCTGCTCCAGCTGGGCCAGTTTGTCCGGCAAGGGGCCCACTACCGCTCGCAGTTCGTGCAGATCCTCGCCCATGCGCACCGTACCGCTCTGGTAATGGTCAACGCGCTTGGCCAGTTCCTTGATCCGCTGGTCGCGCACGGCATCGCCTTCGGCCTGTTGCGCAGCGATCTGCCGCTGATTGCGGGTGTACGACAGGAATAGCGCCACAGTGGCGACCCAAAGGATCGCCAGGACAATCACCGCTACCTCGAGGATCAATCAGATACTCTCCAGTTCCGACCATTCCTCTTCGCTCATCATCTTGTCCAGCTCAACCAGAATCAGCAGTTCGCCGTTCTTGTTGCAGACGCCCTGAATGAACTTGGCCGACTCTTCGTTACCGACGTTTGGCGCGGTTTCGACTTCCGACTGACGCAGGTAAACCACTTCCGCCACGCTGTCGACCATGATCCCGACCACTTGCTTGTCGGCTTCGATGATGACGATCCGGGTGTTGTCGTTGACTTCGGTAGGCACCAGGCCGAAACGCTGACGGGTGTCGATCACGGTGACCACATTGCCGCGCAGGTTGATGATCCCCAGCACATAGCTTGGGGCACCCGGTACCGGAGCGATCTCGGTGTAGCGCAGGACTTCCTGGACGCGCATCACGTTGATGCCGTAGGACTCGTTATCCAGCTTGAAGGTGACCCATTGCAGGATCGGATCTTCGGAACCCTGTGCAGACGACGACTTATTCATACCCTGACCCCTCAAAAAACCGTTGAAAACGGCGTGTGTTCTGTGTGGCCACATCCGACGGACGCGGCCTGTTGTTGGTTTACTTCGGCTTGTGGGCCGCTTGACTGATAGCCATCTGCTTGGCGCCGCCGGTGGCAATCAACTCGGCCAGTTCAGCAACGTCGAGCAAGGCACACATATGTTCAATCACCGTGCCGGCCAGCCACGGGCGCTGACCACGATGACTGCGCCACTTGATTTCGTTGGGGTCCAGGCGCAGGGAGCGACTGACCTGATGCACTGCCAGCCCCCACTCGTAGCCCTGGACCGAGATCACATACTGCAGGCCCTGGCGGAAATCATCGCGGTAGCGATCGGGCATGACCCAGCGCGCGGTATCCAGCACCTTCAGGTTGCCGGCCTGGCTCGGCAGGATGCCGAGGAACCATTCCGGCTGGCCGAACAGCGGTGTCAGTTCCTGCCCTGCCAGGGAATAGATCGACCCCAGGCATACCAGCGGCACTGCCAGGGTCAGGCCGGCGACATCGAACAACAGGCATTCGAAAGGCTCGGCCGCCCAGCTGGGACGGTCGCTACCGGTGACCGGAGGCGGTGTATTGCTCGGCGGCAGGTGAACTTCCACCAATGGCGGCACCAGGGCCTGGAGCAGCGGCACCACCGGCGAGATCGAACTCGGCAAGGGTTGCGGTGCTTCCATTACTGCCGGTGTCAGCGGCGCAGATGCAGGTGCAGCATCCCGGGCGGCGGGTGCCGCCTGGTGCTGGGCCTGTGCGTCCCGCGCCTGCTCTTCCAGTACTGCAGCCTGGAACTCATCCAGTACTTCGCTGGAAGCCGCAAGTGTTACCGGCGGGGCCGGCGGAGCAACCTGGACCGGCGGCTCCGGTAGCTGTTCCTCTTCGGTAGCATCCTGCAGCAAAGCGTCCAGGTACGACTGCAGCGCCAGCTGGGGCCGGCTCTTGATATCCAGAGGACGGTTCATGAGGATGCCCACGCAAAAACCCCGATACAGTGATCTGTAGGGGTTATCGGCCGGGCTGTCGAGTGACTTGAATAACGCTTCACGTCAAGCCACCTGCGCCACAAGTTGTTGGGCCAGCAGATGCTTGAGCAAGGCCTTGTAGGCCAGTACACCGCGGCTCTTGGCATCGAACTGAGAAGGGGTAACCCCTGCCCGGCTGGCATCCCGCAAGCGGGTATCCACCGGGATATAACCCTGCCAGATCTCTTCAGGAAACTTGTCCCGCAAAATCCGCAGAGTGCCCAGGGAAGCCTGGGTCCGGCGATCGAACAGGGTCGGCACAATGGTGAACGGCAGCGGCTGCTTGCGCGAGCGATTGACCATCGCCAGGGTGTTGACCATGCGCTCCAGCCCCTTGACCGCCAAGTGCTCGGTCTGCACCGGAATCACCAGTTGCTGGCTGGCCGCCAGGGCGTTGACCATCAACACACCGAGCAACGGCGGGCTGTCGATCACCGCGTAATCGAAATCCTGCCACAGCTGCGCCAGGCTCTTGGCGATCACGAGGCCAAGGCCACTCTGCCCCGGCGACTGGCGCTCGAGGGTGGCCAGAGCGGTGCTCGACGGCAACAATGAAATGCGCTCATGGCTGGTGCCCAGCAACAACTGGCCCGGCAGGTCCTGGGGCACATTGCCCTTGTGCAGGAACAGGTCGTAGCTGCTGTGCTCCAGGCTGTCCGGGTCATAGCCGAAGTAGCTGGTCATGGAACCGTGGGGGTCGAGATCGACCACGACCACGCGCTTGCCCGCCTCGGCCAGCAAACCGGCTAAAGCGATGGAACTGGTGGTTTTACCGACACCACCCTTTTGATTGGCAACTGCCCAGACTCTCATTCGGTTTGTTCCTCCCGCCCGGCCACAGCGGGGCGAGACATAGCGCTAAGTTATAAAGCAGGTGACGGAGAATTGACGGCGCTTCCCTGTACCGGTGTTTTCACTGGGGTTGGTGCAGTTTGTGTGCCAGCACGCTTGAGTGCCGCATCCGGTGTCGCATTGGCGGTTCCGGTGCCGGTCAGGCTGCGGCGCACATCGAGATTGCGCGACACCACCAGGACCACTCGGCGATTGCGCGCCCGGCCTTCGGCGGTGGCGTTGTTGCCCACCGGCTGGAACTCGCCATACCCCACAGAAGCCATGCGCGCCGGGTTCACCCCCTGCATTGCCAGCATCCGCACGATGCTCGCCGACCGGGCCGAAGACAACTCCCAGTTGGTCGGGTACTGCGCGGTCTGAATCGGCTGGTTGTCGGTGAAGCCTTCGACATGAATCGGGTTGTCGAAGGGTTTGAGGATCTTCGCCACCTTGTCGATGATGGTGAACGCCTGATCGCTGGGCATGGCATCGCCGCTGCCGAACAACAGGCTGGAATTGAGTTCGATCTCCACCCACAACTCGTTGCCACGCACGGTCATCTGGTTGGAGCTGATCAAGTCGCCAAAGGCGGCGCTGATGTCATCGGCGATGCTTTTCAGCGGATCACTGCCACCGGAGATGCCAGCGTCGGTCTGCTCGCTGTCCTTGACCAGCGGCTTGGCCGGGGTCACGGTCTTGGGCCGCTCGTCACCGATGGGAATCGGCTTGAGACTGCGATCGGAGTCGGTAAAGACCCCGATCAAGGCTTCGGAAATCACCTTGTACTTGCCCTCGTTGATCGAGGAAATGGAGTACATGACCACGAAAAACGCGAACAGCAAGGTGATGAAGTCGGCGTAGGAAACCAACCAGCGTTCGTGGTTGACGTGTTCTTCTTGCTGGCGACGACGAGCCATAATCAGTCCATGAAGCCTTGCAGCTTCAACTCGATGGAGCGGGGGTTTTCGCCTTCGGCAATCGACAGAATGCCTTCAAGCAACATTTCCCGGTAACGGGACTGGCGCAAGGCAATGGCCTTGAGCTTGGCCGCGATCGGCAACAGCACCAGGTTGGCGCTGGCCACCCCGTAGATAGTGGCGACGAAGGCCACGGCGATACCACTGCCCAACTGCGACGGGTCCGCCAGGTTACCCATCACGTGAATCAGGCCCATCACCGCACCGATGATGCCGATGGTCGGCGCATAGCCGCCCATGCTTTCGAAGACCTTGGCAGCCTCGATATCGCGGCTCTCCTGGGTGTAGAAGTCCACTTCAAGGATGCTGCGGATGGCTTCCGGCTCGGCACCGTCGACCAACAGCTGCAAGCCTTTGCGCGAATAGGTGTCCGGCTCGGCATCCGCCACGCCTTCCAGGCCCAGCAGGCCCTCCTTGCGCGCCGTCAGGCTCCAGTTGACCACCCGATCGATACCTCCGGGCAGATCCACCCGAGGTGGAAACAGAATCCACACCAGGATCTGCATGGCCCGTTTGAAGGCACTCAACGGCGACTGCAGCAAGGCAGCGCCAATGGTCCCGCCAAGCACGATCAGTGCCGCCGGGCCATTGGCCAGAGCCGACAGGTGACCACCTTCCAGGTAGTTGCCGCCGATGATGGCGACAAACGCCATGATGATCCCGATAAGGCTGAGCACATCCATCAGAGACAGGCCTCGACCAGATGCCGGCCGATGTCATCCAGGCTGTACACCGCATCCGCCAGGTTGGCTTTGACGATGGCCATGGGCATGCCGTAGATCACGCAACTGGCTTCATCCTGGGCCCAGACCGCGCTGCCACCCTGCTTGAGCAGGCGAGCACCTTCACGGCCGTCAGCGCCCATACCGGTCAGTACCACCGCCAGAACTTTGTCGCTGTAAGATTTGGCTGCAGAACCGAAGGTGATGTCCACGCACGGCTTGTAGTTCAGGCGCTCGTCGCCAGGAAGAATCTTCACCGCACCACGACCGTCGATCATCATCTGCTTGCCGCCAGGAGCCAGCAGCGCCAGGCCCGGACGCAGGATGTCGCCATCCTCCGCTTCCTTGACGCTGATACGGCAAAGCTTGTCCAGACGCTCGGCAAAAGCCTTGGTGAAGGCCGCCGGCATATGCTGAATCAGTACGATAGGTGCCGGAAAGTTGGCCGGCAGTTGGGTCAGGACCCGCTGCAGCGCCACCGGGCCACCGGTGGAAGTACCGATCGCCACCAGCTTGTAGGCCTTGCGCTTGGGCGCCGGTGATGCCGGGCCGGCAGCCGGTGCCGGAGCACGGACTGGAGCAGGTGCAGGTGCAGGCGCTGGACGACTGCCGCCAAAGCTCGACGGCGCCGGAGCTGGAGCAGCCGGTTGCGGCGCCGGGGCGCTGTAGCTGCTGAAACGGCGATTACTGCGCGAAATGCTGTGGACTTTCTCGCACAGCAGTTGCTTGACCTTCTCGGGATTGCGCGAGATGTCTTCGAAATTCTTCGGCAGGAAATCCACAGCCCCGGCATCCAGCGCGTCGAGGGTCACTCGAGCGCCTTCGTGGGTCAGGGAAGAGAACATCAGGACCGGCGTCGGGCAGCGCTGCATGATATGCCGCACTGCGGTGATGCCATCCATCATCGGCATCTCGTAGTCCATGGTGATCACGTCCGGCTTAAGCGCCAGGGCCTGATCGATCGCCTCTTTACCATTGGTCGCCGTACCGACGACCTGGATATTCGAATCCGCTGAAAGAATTTCCGAGACGCGGCGGCGGAAAAAACCCGAATCGTCCACCACCAGGACTTTGACTGCCATAAACACTCCGTTAGGTGGGGCGAGGCCAACCGCCCCTCCCCGCCGAATCAAATACGCCGTGCGGCGTAACGCTTGAGCATGCTCGGAACATCGAGAATCAGAGCGATGCGGCCGTCACCGGTAATGGTGGCGCCGGACATGCCCGGGGTTCCCTGAAGCATTTTGCCCAAGGGCTTGATGACCACTTCTTCCTGACCTACCAGCTGGTCGACGACAAAGCCGATCCGCTGGGTGCCCACCGAAAGGATCACTACGTGGCCTTCACGCTGCTCTTCATGAGCGGCGGAACTGACCAGCCAGCGCTTGAGGTAGAACAGGGGCAACGCCTTGTCACGCACGATCACCACTTCCTGACCGTCCACCACGTTGGTGCGGGACAGGTCGAGGTGGAAAATCTCGTTGACGTTGACCAACGGGAAAGCGAACGCCTGGTTACCCAGCATCACCATCAGGGTCGGCATGATCGCCAGGGTCAACGGCACCTTGATGACGATCTTCGAGCCCTGGCCCTTGGTCGAGTAGATATTGATCGAACCGTTGAGCTGGGAAATCTTGGTCTTCACCACGTCCATGCCCACGCCACGACCGGAGACGTCGGAAATCTCGGTCTTGGTGGAGAAGCCCGGGGCAAAGATCAGGTTGTAGCACTCGGTGTCGCTCAGGCGGTCGGCCGCGTCCTTGTCCATCACGCCGCGCTTGACGGCGATGGCCCGCAGTACGTTCGGGTCCATGCCCTTGCCGTCATCGGAAATCGACAGCAGGATGTGATCGCCTTCCTGTTCCGCCGCCAGCACCACCTTGCCACCGCGGGACTTGCCCGAGGCTTCGCGCTCTTCCGGCGATTCGATGCCGTGGTCCACCGCGTTGCGCACCAAGTGCACCAGCGGGTCGGCCAGGGCCTCTACCAGGTTCTTGTCGAGGTCGGTTTCTTCCCCCACCAGTTCCAGGTTGATTTCTTTCTTGAGCTGCCGGGCCAGGTCGCGAACCAGACGCGGGAAGCGCCCGAAAACCTTCTTGATCGGCTGCATGCGGGTTTTCATTACCGCGGTCTGCAGATCGGCCGTCACCACGTCGAGGTTCGACACGGCCTTGGACATGGCTTCGTCGCCGCTGTTGAGACCCAGGCGCACCAGACGGTTACGCACCAGAACCAGCTCGCCCACCATGTTCATGATTTCGTCCAGGCGCGCGGTATCGACCCGCACCGTGGTTTCTGCTTCGCTGGCAGGCTTTTCCGCTGGCGGCGCAGCCGCCGCGCGAGCAGGAGCCGGGGCTGGAGCCGCGGCCGGCTTCGGTGCTTCAGCCTTGGCCTCGGGCTTCTTCGCCACTGGCTTGGCGACTGCAGCGCTGGCTGTCGCAGCGGCTGCCGCAGGTGCAGCTGCCGCCGCCACGGCCGGCTTCGACGCACCCGGGGCTTCGGAGAATTTGCCCTTGCCGTGCAACTCGTCCAGCAGCGATTCGAATTCGTGATCGGTGATCAGGTCGCTGCCAGCGGCTGCCGCGCTTGGCGCAGCCACTGCCGGAGCAGGCGCCGCAGCCACGGCCGAATCCAGCGCATCCACGGCAAAGGTGCCCTTGCCATGCAATTGGTCCAGCAAGGCCTCGAATTCGTCGTCGGTGATTTCGTCGCCACCGGCGGCTGCGCCAGGCGTGGCGTTGGCCGCAGCCGGGGCCACCGCATCGGCGGCGAACTGGCCTTTACCGTGCAGTTGGTCCAGCAGCGACTCGAACTCGGCGTCAGTGATTTCATCGCTGGCCGGCTCGCCCGCAGCCACTGGAGCAGCGGCAGGCGCAGCCTCGGCGTCGGCCTTGGCGGCATTCAGCGAATCGAGCAGCAATTCGAATTCGTTATCGGTGATATCCCCGCCCTGGGCCTCAGGCTCGGCAACGGGTTCAGCCACCTCTTCCACAACAGGCGCTGGAGCCTCGGCACCGGCGGGTTCGGCCAGGCGCGCCAAGGCGGCCAGCAGTTCCGGTGTCGCGGCAGTAATTTCGGTGCGCTCACGGACCTGGCTGAACATGCCGTTCACCGCGTCCAGAGCCTCAAGCACCACGTCCATCAGTTCCGAGTCGACTCGCCGCTCACCCTTGCGCAGGATGTCGAAGACGTTCTCGGCGATGTGGCAGCACTCCACCAGCTCATTGAGCTGGAGGAAGCCGGCGCCCCCTTTAACAGTGTGAAAACCGCGAAAAATTGCATTGAGCAAGTCCGCATCATCTGGCCGGCTTTCCAGCTCGACCAGTTGTTCGGACAGTTGCTCTAGAATCTCGCCGGCCTCAACCAGGAAATCCTGAAGGATCTCTTCATCGGCGCCGAAGCTCATTAATGGGTGCTCCTAGAATCCAAGGCTGGAAAGCAAATCGTCTACATCGTCCTGACCGGACATAACGTCTTCCCGTTTATCGGCATGAATCTGCGGACCTTCACCCTTGGCGAGATGTTTTTGCGGATCTTTTTCAGCGAGGATCGATTCACGGTCATGTTCGATGCCGGCGAAACGATCGACCTGGCTGGCCATCAAGACGAGTTTGAGCAGATTGCTTTCGACTTCCGTGACCAACTGGGTCACACGCTTGATCACCTGACCGGTCAGGTCCTGGTAATCCTGCGCCAGCAGAATGTCGTTGAGGTGGCCCGATACGGTGCGGGTTTCCTGCTCGCTGCGCGTCAGGAAACTGTCGACCCGGCGTGCCAGTTCGCGAAACTCTTCAGCGCCGACCTCACGCCGCATAAAGCGCCCCCAGTCTGCGCTCAAGGCCTGGGCTTCAGTGCTCAGGCCGTTGACCAACGGGGTGCTGCTCTCTACCAGGTCCATGGTGCGGTTGGCTGCGGCTTCCGTGAGCCGGACCACATAGGACAGGCGCTCAGTGGCATCCGTGATCTGTGAAACTTCCTCGGCTTGCGGCATGTGCGGGTCAATCTGGAAATTGACGATTGCGCTATGCAGCTCGCGGGTGAGCTTGCCCACTTCCTGATACAGGCCGCGGTCACGGGTCTGATTGAGCTCATGGATCAATTGCACCGCTTCGCCGAACCTGCCCTTTTCAAGGCTTTCGACCAGTTCCAGCGCATGTTTTTTCAGGGTCGACTCAAAGTCGCCCAGTGAAGATTCGTTATGCTCCATAGCTCCCCCGTGGCGGAATGGCTACGCGTCTCAACCGATGCGTTCGAAGATTTTTTCGATCTTCTCTTTCAACGCCTGAGCCGTGAATGGTTTGACGACATAGCCGTTTACGCCGGCCTGGGCAGCTTCGATGATCTGCTCGCGCTTGGCTTCAGCAGTAACCATCAATACCGGCAGGTGCTTGAGTTTTTCATCGGCACGCACGTGGCGCAGCAGGTCGATACCGGTCATGCCCGGCATGTTCCAGTCTGTTACCAGAAAGTCGATGCTCCCGCTGTTGAGTACCGGAATGGCAGTGGTGCCATCGTCGGCCTCGACCGTGTTGGTGAAACCCAGATCACGCAACAGGTTTTTTATGATCCGCCGCATCGTTGAAAAGTCATCAACGATGAGGATTTTCATGTTCTTGTCCAATTCGACCTCCAAGCAGTCTTAAACGCATCCAGCACCTGAACGCGCCATTCAATCAATTCGGCATAACACACAACGACTGCATGGAGCACATACCGCAAGACCGGTGCAGCGCTTGCTTCACCGGTCCTGATCGCAGTGTCCCCACACTGCCTGTCAGCGCGCTCGCCACTCCCCCAAACGCCCCCGCAAGCGGGCTGCGCACTGGCTGTGTAACTGGCTGACCCGCGACTCGCTGACCCCCAGGACCTCACCGATTTCCTTGAGGTTCAGCTCTTCGTCGTAGTACAGCGCCAACACCAGTCGCTCGCGCTCCGGCAAATTGGCAATCGCATCCGCCAACGCAGCCTGGAAGCGTTCATCCTCCAGGTCCCGTGACGGCTCGAGATGAGCACTGGCGCCATCCTCATGCAGCCCTTCATGTTCGCCGTCCTGCAACAGGTCGTCGAAACTGAACAGGCGGCTGCCCAAGGTGTCGTTCAAAATCCCGTAATAATCGTCGAGACTCAATTGAAGTTCGGCCGCAACCTCGTGATCTTTAGCGTCACGACCGGTTTTAGCTTCAATTGCGCGAATGGCATCACTGACCATGCGCGTATTACGGTGCACCGAACGCGGTGCCCAATCGCCTTTGCGAACCTCGTCGAGCATCGCCCCACGGATACGGATACCCGCGTAGGTTTCGAAACTCGCTCCCTTGCTCGCGTCGTATTTGGTCGACACTTCGAGCAAACCGATCATCCCGGCCTGAATCAGGTCTTCCACCTGAACACTGGCCGGCAACCGCGCCAGCAGGTGATAGGCAATACGCTTGACCAGGGGCGCGTAGCGCTCGATCAGTTCGTATTGGCTGTCACGTGCCGACTTCTTGTAGAGGTTGTAGCCGCTGGCAGTCATAGCACCGGTCCCGCTGTTTGATGCACTAGCCGCTCGACAAAAAACTCCAGATGCCCGCGTGGGTTCGCTGGCAACGGCCAGGTATCGACTTTTTGCGCGATGGCCTTGAACGCCAATGCACACTTCGAACGAGGAAAGGCTTCATAGACCGCACGCTGCTTTTGCACGGCCTTGCGTACGCTTTCGTCGTAGGGAACTGCGCCGACGTATTGTAAGGCCACGTCCAGGAAGCGATCCGTGACCTTGGTCAATTTTGCAAACAGGTTGCGCCCTTCCTGAGGGCTCTGGGCCATGTTGGCCAAGACCCGGAAACGGTTCATGCCATAGTCGCGGTTGAGCAGTTTGATCAGCGCGTAGGCGTCGGTGATGGAGGTCGGTTCGTCACAGACCACCAGCAACACTTCCTGGGCCGCGCGGACGAAACTGACTACCGAGTCACCAATACCTGCAGCGGTGTCGATCACCAGTACATCGAGATTGTCGCCGATGTCGCTGAAGGCCTGGATCAGACCGGCGTGCTGGGCGGGGCTCAGGTGCACCATGCTTTGGGTACCCGAAGCGGCCGGAACGATGCGAATGCCGCCAGGCCCCTGGAGCAGCACGTCGCGCAGCTCACAGCGCCCTTCGATGACATCCGCCAGGGTGCGCTTGGGGGTCAGACCCAACAGGACATCGACGTTGGCCAGTCCCAGATCGGCGTCCAGCAGCAAGACTCGCCGGCCGAGCTCAGCCAGAGCCAGGGACAAGTTCACTGACACATTAGTCTTGCCGACGCCACCTTTGCCGCCGGTCACCGCAATCACCTGTACGGGATGCATGCTGCCCATGTTCTTTCTTTACCTTGTCTTACTTAGACGGGGCCACATAACTGGCTGCGCGTTCACCATTGGAACAATGCATGGCAGACCATCGATGTAGATACACTGCAATCTATTCATGTCTACCTCAGCCGACCCGCTTGGTCGGGCTGTGATAGAGGTCAGCGAACATGTCGGCCATGGCTTCTTCGCTGGGTTCTTCCTGCATCTGCACGCTGACAGCGCGACTCACCAACTGGTGCCGGCGAGGCAGGTGCAAATCGTCGGGAATCCGTGGACCATCGGTGAGATAGGCCACCGGCAATTCGTGACTGATGGCCAGGCTCAAGACCTCGCCAAGACTGGCTGTTTCATCCAGTTTAGTCAGGATGCAACCGGCCAGACCGCAGCGCTTGTAGCTGTGGTAGGCAGCGGTCAGCACCTGCTTCTGGCTGGTGGTGGCCAGTACCAGGTAATTCTTCGCCCGAATCCCACGACCGGCCAGGCTTTCCAGTTGCATGCGCAACGCCGGGTCGCTGGCTTGCAGGCCGGCGGTGTCGATCAATACCACGCGCTTGCGCAGCAGCGG
This sequence comes from Pseudomonas sp. JDS08PS003, assembly GCF_045013505.1. Lineage (NCBI taxonomy): Bacteria > Pseudomonadati > Pseudomonadota > Gammaproteobacteria > Pseudomonadales > Pseudomonadaceae > Pseudomonas > Pseudomonas sp. JDS08PS003. The sequence goes on along the minus strand of NZ_CP120724.1, from coordinate 2,005,739 downwards.
GTCCAGGGCCTGAGCCAGGGACTGGCCTGGATCGACATGGGTCACCGACACATTGAGGATACGCCCCAGGGTCTTGAGCTGCTCCTGGGCGCCAATACGGAAGCTGTCCATGCTCACCAGAGCGATGTTCTGCGCGCCGTACTTGAGGACATAGCGCGCTGCCAGTTTGGCCAGGGTGGTGGTCTTGCCCATGCCGGCAGGGCCGACCATGGCGATCACGCCACCCTCTTCAAGCGGCTCGACTTCCGGGGTCTGGATCATCCGCGCCAGGTGTGCCAGCAACATGCGCCAGGCCTGGCGAGGCTCGTCGATTTCGCTGATCAGTGCCAGCAGGTCGCGAGACAGCGGGCCGGAGAGGCCGATGCGCTGCAGGCGACGCCAGAGGTTGGCCTGCTCGGGGCGACTGCCCTGCAACTGGCTCCAGGCAAGAGAGCCCAGTTGCACTTCCAGCAGCTCGCGCAGACCGTTGAGTTCGAAACGCATGGAGTCCAGAGCCCGATTATCGGGCGCCGGAGCAGCAGGAGCCGGCGCCGGGCGCGGACGCTCGGTCAGGGTCGGCTCGATCAGCGGCTCGGCGGCAGTCAATGGCAGACCGGCGAACAACTGGCGATTGGTGATCGAGGCGCTGTCGCCCTCGCCCCGCAGGCTCAGCTCGGCCTGGGCGGTGACGATCCGCGACTGGGTCTTGCGCAACTCGTCCTCGAGTTCCATGTTCGGAACCCGTGGCGACAACGCCGACAACTTGTAATCCAGCGCAGCCGTCAGCTCGACCCCCCCGGCAATCCGCCGGTTGCCGATAATGGCAGCTTCAGCGCCCAATTCATCACGAACCAGTTTCATGGCCTGACGCATATCGGCGGCGAAAAAACGCTTAACTTGCATAACCCACTACCTCAGCCGTTGGGCCCTACTGTCGCAACGATGGTCACTTGCTTGTTGTCGGGAATTTCCTGGTACGCCAACACATGCAACCCGGGAACGGCGAGACGCCCGAACCGCGAGAGCATGGCGCGGACCGGACCCGCTACCAACAGAATCACCGGTTGACCTTGCATCTCTTGACGCTGCGCCGCATCGATCAGCGAACGTTGCAGCTTTTCAGCCATGCTTGGCTCCAGCAGAACGCCTTCTTCCTGGCCTTGTCCTGCCTTCTGCAAACTGCTGAGCAAAATTTGTTCCAACCTTGGCTCCAAGGTGATCACTGGCAGCTCAGACTCAGTACCTACAATGCTTTGGACGATGGCGCGAGACAATCCGACCCGAACCGCGGCAACCAAAGCGGCAGTATCTTGACTCTTGGCGGCATTGTTGGCGATAGCCTCGGCAATGCTGCGGATATCCCGTACCGGCACCTGTTCGGCCAGCAGCGCCTGCAAAACCTTGAGCAACTGCGACAACGACAGCACACCCGGCACCAACTCCTCCGCCAGCTTCGGCGAACTCTTGGCCAGCAACTGCATCAGCTGCTGCACTTCCTCGTGACCGATCAGCTCGCTGGAGTGCTTGTACAGAATCTGGTTCAAGTGGGTGGCGACCACGGTACTGGCATCCACCACGGTGTAGCCGAGGGACTGCGCCTGAGGCCGCTGGCTGATTTCGATCCACACCGCCTCCAGGCCGAAGGCCGGGTCACGGGCAGAGATACCGTTGAGGGTGCCGTAGACCTGCCCGGGGTTGATCGCCAATTCGCGATCCGGATAGATCTCGGCCTCCGCCAGGATCACCCCCATCAGAGTCAGGCGATAGGCACTGGGGGCCAGGTCCAGGTTGTCACGGATATGCACAGTGGGCATGAGGAAGCCCAGGTCCTGGGAGAGCTTCTTGCGCACCCCCTTGATCCGCGCCAGCAGCTGTCCGCCCTGGTTGCGATCCACCAGGGGAATCAGGCGGTAGCCAACTTCCAGACCGATCATGTCGATCGGGGTCACATCGTCCCAACCCAGCTCCTTGGTTTCCATGGCCCGAGCCGGAGAAGGCAGCAGGTCCTGCTGACGCTGGACCTCTTCCAGAGCCTGGACCTTGACCAGATTCTGCTTTCTCCAGACCAGATAAGCCGCACCGCCAGCCACCGCTGCCAGGCTGAGGAAGGAGAAGTGCGGCATGCCCGGCACCAACCCCATCACCGCCATCAGGCCCGCGGCCACCGCCAGCGCCTTGGGCGAGGCGAACATCTGCCGGTTGATCTGCTTGCCCATTTCTTCGGAACCCGAAGCACGCGTCACCATGATGGCGGCCGCAGTGGACAGCAGCAGCGATGGCAGTTGCGCCACCAAACCGTCACCGATGGTCAGCAAGGCATAGACCTTGCCGGCGTCGGCAAAGGTCATGTTGTGCTGGAAGATACCGACCGCCATACCGCCGATCAGGTTGATGAAGAGGATCAGCAGGCCGGCGATGGCGTCGCCGCGAACGAACTTGCTGGCACCGTCCATGGAGCCGTAGAACTCGGCTTCCTGGGCCACCTCCAGACGACGCAGCTTGGCCTGATTCTGATCGATCAGGCCGGCGTTGAGGTCGGCGTCGATGGCCATCTGTTTGCCGGGCATGGCATCCAGGGTGAAGCGCGCGCTCACCTCGGAGATGCGTCCGGCACCCTTGGTCACCACCACGAAGTTGATGATCATGAGGATCGCAAAGACCACGATACCCACGACATAGTTACCGCCGATCACCACCTCACCGAAGGCCTGGATCACCTTACCGGCCGCGGCATGGCCTTCCTGGCCGTGGAGCATCACCACTCGGGTCGAGGCCACGTTGAGTGCCAACCGCAGCAAGGTGGCCACCAGCAGAATGGTCGGGAACACCGCGAAATCCAGCGGTCGCAGGGCGTACACGCAGACCAGCAGGACCACAATCGACAGGGCGATGTTGAAGGTGAAGAACACATCCAGCAGGAACGCCGGCACTGGCAGCATCATCATGGCCAGCATGACCAACAGCAGCACAGGTACACCCAGGTTGCCTCGACCGAGGTCGACCAGGTTACTGCGAGCCGTGTTGATTAACTGAGAGCGATCCACCGATTTACCCCGTTCCGTAAAGCAAACTTTTGACGCCTGAAGCGGCTCGGGGCTGCTACTGCAAGAAGCCTTCCAACTTTGCCGCAGCGGCGCAATCGCGCCCTGAACCAGGAGGAACCGGCGTGCCGGCGAACAGGATCGCGGGGCCGCCCTCGTCGGCAAACGAAGCGTCGCAGGGCCGGCTGCAAGGAACAGAGTTACAAGGCGAGATAATGGCAATTAGCCATTTTTCTGACATAAGCAAGGCGCATTCGCTGGCAAGCCAGCGCCTGCATGCCTGGAACTAGACAGGATCGATGGGGCCGCCCGAGGACTGCTTGCCGCCAGTGTCGCGCTGCAGATCCGTAGGAATCGGCAAGTCCTTGAGCGGGTCCGGGCGCTTGCCCTTGCCTGCACGGTGCTGGCGAATCTGGTAGACATAGGCCAGGACCTGGGCCACCGCCAAGTAAAGCCCCGCCGGGATCTCTTCCTCAAGCTCAGTGGAGTAATAGATGGAACGCGCCAGGGCCGGGGACTCCAACAACATCACTTCATGGGCCACGGCAATCTCGCGGATTTTCAGGGCCAAGAAATCACTGCCCTTGGCCAGCAACACCGGCGCCCCACCCTTCTCGGCGTCGTACTTGAGAGCCACGGCGTAGTGGGTCGGGTTGGTGATGACCACGTCGGCCTCGGGGATCGCTGCCATCATCCGCCGCTGGGACATCTCGCGCTGGGTCTGGCGAATCCGCTGCTTGACCTCAGGCCGACCTTCCTGGTCCTTGTGCTCGTCACGCACCTCCTGCTTGGTCATCAACAGCTTCTTATGGGCCTGGTACAGCTGCACCGGCACATCCACCGCGGCGATCAAAATCAACCCGCAAGCCATCCACAAAGTGCTCCAACCCACCACCTGGACACTGTGGATGATCGCCAGCTCAAGCGGTTCGTGGGCGATCCGCAGCAGGTCGTCAATGTCCGACGACAACACCGAAAGCGCCACGAACAGCACCAGGCCGAACTTGGCCAGAGCCTTGAGCAACTCGATCAACGCAGTGAACGAAAACATCCGCTTGAGGCCGTTGGCCGGATTCATCCGACTGAACTTGGGCGCCAGGCTCTTGCCCGCAAACAGCCACCCCCCCAGGGATATCGGCCCGATGACGGCCGCCAGCAGCAAGGTCAACAGCACCGGCTGCACCGCCAGGATGGCGATCTTGCCCGAGTGCAGCAGGTACAGTCCCATGGCGCCCGGGCTGAGCAGCACTTCCCGGGGCAAAGAGAAGTTCAGGCGCATGATTTCCAGCAGATCCTGAGCCAGACCGCCCCCATAAACCAGCAGACCGCCCGCCCCCGCCAGCATGATGGCCAGGGTATTGAGCTCCTTGGAACGGGCGATTTCACCCTTCTCCCGGGAGTCCTTCTTGCGCTTCTCCGTGGGGTCTTCTGTCTTGTCCTGACCGCTCTCGCTTTCTGCCATGGCTCAGCGCGCCTTTGCCAGTTCGCGTAAGAACTGCAAGGCCTCGGAGGCCAGCGGTTGATACTGGTTGAGAATGTCGGCCAGGCTGATCCAGACAATGCCCATGCCGAGCACCAGGGTCAGGGGAAAGCCGATGGAGAAGATGTTCAACTGCGGGGCGGCTCGGGTCATCACGCCAAAGGCGATGTTGACCACCAGCAAGGCGGTGATCGCCGGCAGCACCAGGAGCAACGCCGCCCCCAGGACCCAACCCAGCTTGCCCGCCAACTCCCAGTAGTGGTTGACCATCAGGCCGCCGCCCACCGGCAGGGTGGTGAAGCTTTCGGTAAGGACCTCAAAAACCACCAGATGGCCATTCATGGCCAGGAACAGCAGGGTCACCAGCATGGTGAAAAACTGCCCGATCACCGCCACCGAGACACCGTTGGTGGGGTCGACCATGGAAGCGAAGCCCATGCCCATCTGGATCGCCACGATCTGCCCGGCGACCACAAAGGACTGGAAGAACAACTGCAGGGAAAACCCCAGCACCGCACCGATCAGAATCTGCTCGGCAATCAGCAGCAGGCCACTGAGATCCAGGGCATGCACTTCAGGCATGGGTGGCAGGCCCGGGACTATGACCACGGTAATCGCCAGGGCGAAATACAGGCGCACGCGACGCGGCACCAGAGTGGTACCAAAAATCGGCATCACCATCAGCAGCGAGGTGACCCGGAACAGCGGCAACATGAAGCTCGCCACCCAGGTACTGATCTGAGTGTCGGTCAGCGCCAACAGGGACATCGGCTCAGCCGATCAGCTGAGGAATACTGCCGTACAACTGACGGATGTATTCCATAAAGGTTTGCACCAGCCAGGGACCGGCAACAATCAGGGTCACCAGCATCACCAGCAGGCGCGGCAGGAAGCTCAGGGTCTGTTCGTTGATCTGGGTGGCCGCCTGGAACATGGCCACCATCAACCCCACCAGCAGGCTGGGCACCACCAGCACCGCCACCATCATGGTGGTCAGCCAGAGGGCTTCGCGAAACAGGTCTACCGCGACTTCTGGAGTCATTGTCGAGCACCCGCTAACAAGGTTTTAAACACCACCGAAACTGCCCGCCAAGGTACCGATGATCAGGGCCCAGCCATCCACCAGGACAAACAGCATGATCTTGAACGGCAAGGAAATGATCAGCGGCGAAAGCATCATCATGCCCATGGCCATCAGCACACTGGCCACCACCAGGTCGATGATCAGGAACGGGATAAAGATCATGAAGCCGATCTGGAAGGCCGTCTTGAGCTCGGACGTGACGAAGGCCGGCACCAGAATGGTCAGGGGTGCCTGGTCAGGGCTGGCGATGTCGGTGCGCTTGGACAGGCGCATGAACAACTCCAGGTCACTGCTGCGAGTCTGCGCCAGCATGAAGTCCTTGATCGGCACCTGGGCCTTGGCCACTGCATCCTGAGCCGTGAGCTTTTCCGCCAGGTAAGGCTGCAAGGCATCCTGGTTCACCCGGTCGAACACCGGAGCCATGATGAACATGGTCAGGAACAGCGCCATGCCGGTGAGGATCTGGTTCGACGGTGTCTGCTGCAAGCCCAGGGCCTGACGCAGGATCGAGAAGACGATGATGATCCGGGTAAAGCTGGTCATCAGCATGACGAACGCCGGAATGAAACTCAGCGCAGTCATGATCAGCAGGATTTGCAGGCTGACCGAGTATTCCTGCTGACCGCTGGCGTTGGTGCCCAGGGTGATCGCCGGGATCGACAACGGGTCGGCCGCCAGCGCCAGCGGCGCCGCCAACATCAGTGCCAACGTCAAGATGATGCGCAACGGCATTACTTCTTATCCTTCTGATCCTTGCCCAACAGCTCCATCAGGCGCTGGGCGAACTCGGGCGTCGCCTGCTCGGCACTGGGCACCTGCACCGGCTCTTTGAGTACATGCAACGGGGTGATAGTGCCCGGGGTCAGGCCCAGCAAAATCTGCTCGCTGCCCACTTGCACCAGCACCAGACGATCCCGCGGCCCCAGGGCCCGAGAGCCGATCAGCTCGATCACCTGCCCTTTGCCGGCGGGACCGGCCTGCTGCACTCGGCGCAGCAGCCAGGCGAGGAAGAAGATCAGCCCGATCACCAGCAGCAGCCCCAGTACCAGCTGGGTCAACTGCCCGCTGACGCTGCCCACTGCCGGGGCTGCAACCGCAGCGGTCGCAGCCGACTCTGCAGCCAGGGCGCCCAGGGGCAAGCCGAGCACAACCACGCCAAGCAGCTTGTTCACTTAGCGCAGCTTCTTGATGCGTTCGCTGGGGCTGATCACGTCAGTCAGGCGAATACCGAACTTCTCGTTGACCACCACCACCTCGCCATGAGCGATCAGGGTGCCGTTGACCAACACATCCAGCGGCTCGCCGGCCAGGCGGTCAAGCTCGATCACCGAACCCTGGTTGAGCTGCAGCAGGTTGCGGATGTTGATATCGGTGCTACCCACTTCCATGGAGATCGATACCGGGATATCAAGAATCACGTCCAGGTTGGGACCGTCGAGCGTGACCGGCTCATGGTTCTTGGGCATGCTGCCGAACTCTTCCATCTGCAAACGCCCGGAACCGGATGCGGCGCCTGCGTCAGCGGCCAGCAAGGCGTCGATATCGGCCTGGCCGGCATCACCGGTTTCTTCCAGTGCAGCAGCCCATTCATCGGCCAGCGCCTGGTCGTCCTGGGAGTTAATTTCGTCAGCCATCTTGGGTCCTCGACGGGCAAAAATTCATTGAACAGCAAACAGGTTGGAGCGCCGCTCAACGGCGCTCGATCGGCTCGATCACTTGCAGCGCCAGGTTGCCCTTGTGGGAACCCAGCTTGACCTTGAACGACGGCACGCCGTTGGCGCGCATGATCATGTCTTCCGGCAGTTCCACCGGGATCACATCGCCAGGCTGCATGTGCAGGATGTCCCGCAGGCGCAACTGACGACGGGCCACCGTGGCACTCAGCGGTACGGCCACGTCCAGCACGTCTTCGCGCAGGGCCTTGCTCCAGCGCTCGTCCTGGTCGTCCAGATCGGACTGGAAGCCGGCGTCGAGCATTTCGCGGATCGGCTCGATCATCGAGTACGGCATGGTCACGTGCAGATCGCCGCCGCCGCCATCGAGCTCGATGTGGAAGGTCGACACCACGATGGCTTCGCTGGGGCCGACAATGTTGGCCATGGCCGGGTTCACTTCAGAGTTTATGTACTCGAAATTGACCGGCATGATCGCCTGCCAGGCTTCCTTCAGATCGACGAAGGCCTGCTCCAGCACCATGCGCACCACCCGCAGTTCGGTAGGCGTGAACTCACGCCCTTCGATCTTCGCGTGACGGCCATCGCCGCCGAAGAAGTTGTCCACCAGCTTGAACACCAGCTTGGCGTCGAGAATGAACAGCGCCGTACCACGCAGCGGCTTGATCTTCACCAGGTTGAGACTGGTGGGCACATACAGCGAGTGCACGTATTCACCAAACTTCATGACCTGCACGCCACCTACCGCCACATCGGCGGAACGACGCAGCATGTTGAACATACTGATCCGGGTATAGCGGGCGAAACGCTCGTTGATCATTTCCAGGGTCGGCATGCGTCCGCGGACGATGCGATCCTGGCTGGTCAGGTCGTAGCTTTTGACGCTGCCGGGTTCGGCAGCGTGTTCGGTCTGTACCAGACCGTCGTCGACGCCATGGAGCAGCGCATCGATCTCATCCTGGGACAGCAGGTCCTGCACGGCCATGTCGTGTTCCTACTGCAGTACGAAGTTAGTAAAGAGCAACTGCTCGACCACCACTTTGCCCACCTCTTTCTGCGCCACTTCCTGGACGCTGGCAGTGGCCTTCTGGCGGAGCATTTCCTGGCCGACCGGAGTCGCCAGGGTGTCGAAATTCTGTCCGGAGAACAGCATCACCAGGTTGTTGCGGATCACCGGCATGTGCACTTTCAGCGCGTCCAGGTCTGCCTGGTTGCGCGCCAGCAGGGTAATGCTCACCTGCATGTAGCGCTGACGGCCGTTCTGCGTGTAATTGGCGACGAAGGCCGGGGCCATGGGCTCGTAGATCGCTGCCGGCTTGACGTTGCTGGCGGTTTCTGCAGCCGGCGCAGGCTTGCTCTGAGCACTGTGCATGAAGTACCAGGTGGCGCCGACCGACAAGCCGATGGCCAGCAACAACGCCAGGACAATCAAGAGGATAAGCTTGAGTTTGCTTTTCCCTGCGGTGGGTTTTTCTGCTGCTTCGCTCTTCGCCATGCCAATAATCCGTCACTATTCGGGGGTTCACAGTCGCACGGCAAGGCAAGAGCAAGTGTTATGCCAGATTTGTCTGAAATAGGGGGATAAACAGCGGGGAGGGAGAAGCAAGGGGCATGACGAGCTGTCTCGCCACGCCCCTTCTGTCACTCAATCAGGCGTAATAGTCCACAGCACTGGTGCCGATCACGGTCTGTACCGGGGCAGCCACTTCAGCCACGCCATGGGGCAACTCTTCGTCGCCACCGTCCAGGCGCGTGCCACTGGTACTGGAACCACTCCTGCGGTTCTGCTCCTGTTGCGCCTGCTCCTGACCCTGCCAGCCGCGGGACTGGTCGGAAACATTGACGTCCACCTGCCCCAACCCCTGCTGGTTGAACATGTCGCGCATACGGTGCATCTGCCCTTCCAGGGCTTCACGAACGCCGGCGTGGGCACTCATGAAGGTCACCTGGGTCTGCTGATCAGGAATCATGTGCACACGAATATCCAGGCGACCAAGCTCCGCAGGCTGCAATTGGATATCCGCCGATTTGAGGTTGGCGCTGGACAGGTACATCACCCGATTGACCACTTCATCGGTCCAGCCACTCTGGTGCATGGCCAGCGGCTGGTTGACCGGCACCGCATTGGCGGTCTTCGGCGTCGCCGCCTGGGTCAGGGCCGCCAGACGATTGGCGAAGTCATCCACCCGGGTATCGCTGGACGCTCCCTTGAGGTCTTTCAGGCCGTCGGCAATCAGACCAGTGAAGGCCTTTTCGCCGCCCTGCTCGGTGCTGTTCTTGCTGGCTTGCTGTTCAAGCATGCCGGCCATGCCATTGGCGAAGTTCTGCACCGACGTCAACTGACCGTCGGCATTGGCGTTCGCTGGCGCAGCCTTGGGCTGAGACTGACTGGAGGCCGAGACGTGTCCGCCCTGCTCCATGGCCAGACGCACCGCCGGCAAGGCATCCAGTGGATCGGCCTCGGGATCGAACGCCTCCTTGGGCGGCTCCGCCACAGGCGCCACCGTCGGCACTACCGCTGCCGCCACCACGGCTGGCGGCGCCACGGGCACTTCCACCTGAGGTTGCGCAACCACTACCGGCGGCGGCACTTCAGCAACCTGAGGTTGCGGCTGGATCGCCGGCAACAGACTCGGGTCCACCGGCGCCGGATTCACCGAGGCATCGGCCTGCGTGGTGTCGGCCGGCTTGCTGTCATCACTGGCGGCAGCGGCAGGCTTGCTGTCGCTGTTCGCCGACTTATCGGCAGGCAAGGTTTTGCCGCTATCGGCAACCGCTGGCTGCGGCGCGGCAGACTGATCGCTGGCAACATCCTTCTTAGGACTGTTGTCGACGCTCTTGTCACGCACGGGCTTGGGCGAGTTGTCGGCGAGGGCCGGCGGCTTGTTCTGCGGCTTGCTCTGGGACTCTTTGGCATAGAGCTGCGCAAAGCTGGACGCCTTGTCCCCAGGCTCGGCAACGCTTGCCAACGGGCTGGCAGGGGCCGCTTGAGTCTTGGACTTAGCGTTGGCCTGAGCAGTGGCCTGAAGAAGCGAATTAGGGGTAACAGCCATGGGACAGTCTCCGCTGCACGGGGATCATAGGTACAGTTGAGAGACTTGACTGCAAAGGTCGAGCCAGTTTTATCAACCAGCTGATAAAAGGTCGTTTCTCAGCAGTGAAAACGCTGCAGTTCTTGCTCGCACAGGCGCCGGACAATGGCGAACTCGCCATCGATCTCCCCCACCAGCTGACGAATGCCATCAATGGCCGACTGTCCGGCCCGCACCTCGAGCTCATGACAGAGCTCCGCCAGGCGGATAGCCCCCATATTGCTGCTACTGCCCTTGAGACTGTGGGCGGTTGCCACTAGCTGCAGAGCATCCTCGGACTTGCGCAACAGTCGCATCCGCTCCTCGGAATCGCAGACAAAAGTGTCCAGCAGGACGGGGTATTCATCCTCCATGACTTCCTGCAATGCGTTGAGCACCGTGTGGTCCAGATGTATCTCAGCCACTTGTTCACTCCTTGATCAAGAACCCCAGGATTATGCCAGAGCCTCCCAGGAAAACTCCACGCAGACACTGCGCCCGTCGTCCGCCCACACCGCCTGGCGGCTCATCTGTCGGATCAGGCTGACGCCGCGCCCCGACAAGCGCCCGGTATCGTTGGGCCGGGCCAGGATCGCCGCGACATCGAAGCCCTCGCCACTGTCTTCGACCCGCACGATCAGGCGCCCTCCCGTGTCCAGGGGCTGCACCTGCAAATGCACCCGGACAAAGCCGTCCTCCAGCTCCGCCAGCCTCACCGATCGCTCGCGGTAGTAGCGACTAAAGCCCTCAGCATCGCGCTTGAGCCGGGAATCGAGCTTGAGCACACCGTGCTCCAGCGCATTGGAATAGAGCTCGGCCAGTACGCTATATAAAGCCCCGCTCTGGGAGCGCAGGCCATGCACTTCAAGCAACAACTGCAGTAGATACGGCAAGGGGTTGAAGCGCTTGAGGGTAGCGGCGCGGAACTCGAAGCTCACCGACCAGTCCAGCGGGCAGGACTGGCCGCTGTCGGAGTACACCGGGGCCGGCGGCGCCAGCCTGGGAAATTCCGGCAAGCCGACTTCGACCATGCTCACGTCGTCCCGGGCACTGCCGCCAAAGTCCTCCAGGGCCTGTTGAATCTCCTCGAACAGCCGCTCCTGCTCACGGTTGGCGGCAAACACCCGGTGCAACCGCTCCACACCAAACAACTCATCCTCGGCATTACAAGTGTCGATCACCCCGTCGGACAGCAGGAATACCCGATCACCCGGCGCCATGGGGAACACCTCAGTGTGATCCTCGAAGGCCTCGGCACTCAGCACCCCGAGAGGTAGATGGCGCGCCACCAAAGGCGTACGCGCGCTGCTGGCTTCACGATACAAATACCCCTCGGGCATGCCGCCGTTCCACACCTCCACCGCCCGCCGCTGGTTACTCAGGCACAGCAGGGTTGCGCAACAGAACATATCCACCGGCAGGATGCGCTTGAGCTTGGCATTCATCTCCCGCAGGGTTTCCGGCAGCCCGTAACCCTTGGCGGTCATGCCATAAAACACCTCGGCCAGGGGCATGGCCCCCACCGCCGCAGGCAAACCATGACCGGTGAAGTCCCCCAGCAATACATGCATGTCACCCGCCGGGGTGTAGGCCGCCAGCAGCAAGTCGCCGTTGAACAGTGCATAAGGCGATTGCAGGTAGCGGATGTTCGACGCATCCAGGCAACCGGAGTGGGCAACCTTGTCGAACACCGCCTTGGCCACCCGCTGCTCATTGAGCAAGTAATCATGGTGACGAGTGATCTGGTCGCGCTGCGCCAGCACGGTTTCCTGCAGGCGCCGCAAGCGGTCCATAGCGTTGATCTTGGCGCCCAGGATCACCGGATTGTAGGGTTTGGCCAGAAAGTCGTCGCCGCCCGCCTCCAGACAGCGAGCCAGCGCCTCGCCTTCACTCAGGGAAGTGAGGAAGATGATCGGCACCAGCGTCTCGCCCGCCAGGGCCTTGATCCGTCGCGCCGCCTCAAAGCCATCCATCACCGGCATCATCGCGTCCATCAGCACGATGTGCGGACGCTGCTGCTCGAACAACGCCAGTGCCTCGACCCCATTGCTGGCCGCCAGCACCTGATGCCCCTGGCGCCGAATGATACTGGACAGCAGCAAGCGGTCCGCCGCGCCATCCTCGGCGATCAGCACACACAGGGGCTCGGCCATCGAGCGCATATCGCTCAACTGATGTCGAAAAGCTTGTCGAAATTGGAGATGGCGAGGATCTTGCGCACATCCGAGTTGCTGTTGATCACCCGGACATCGGCATTGTCGCCACCGGCATGATCACGCAACAGCAACAGCATGCCCAGAGCCGAGCTGTCGAGGTAAGTGGCTTCCTTGAGGTCCACCACGATGGACTCCGGCGTCCGGTTTAGGCGCTCGTAGGATTCACGAAACTCCTGGTGGCGCCCGAAATCGAAGCGCCCCCTGATGGAAATCGTGAGTTTCTGCCCGTCCGGGGATATTTCTGTAACGACCGACATGTGACTGCTTCCTTGTCATTGACGACGTTTAAAAGGTTTAGCACCCACTGACCCGGCGAACAACCTGCGGACGAAAAATGAGCGCTCTCAATAAGGATTCTGACGGGGCAGGCGCTGGGAAAGTTCATCCAGTAGCTTCTGTTCGCGCTTGTCCTCAAGCGCCCGAGCCTCATCGATGTAACGCTGCACCAGCTTGCGCAGCCCTTCCACCCGCGCATAAGCCTGCTGCCAAGCCTCGCGAGCGCGATCGAGGTTGTTCTGATGCCAGGCAAGGCTTTGCCGCTGCTGGGCCACGGCGGTATCCAACTGACTGAGAAAATACTGATAGTTCATCAACCAGTGACCACTGACGCCGAGCTTGCCGCGCTCGACCCACTGTTCCTGGTAGTCGCCACGAAAACGCTCCAGGTCCCCCAGCTTGCTCTGGGCCACACGTACCTGGCCGTGAAAGTACTCCAGACGCTGGGCAGCGGTACGCTCGGCGTTTTCCGCCATGTCCACCACCGGCGCCAGACGCGCCGCACGGCTGTCGGCCATGGCCGGTTAGCCTCCCGTCGCTGGAGCGAACAGCATTTCCAGGTGGGTCTGGCTATGACCCAGGCTGACGTTGTCGTTAAGCCCCTGGCGCAGGTAGGCGACCATCGCCGGCTGCAGGGAAATTGCGGTGTCGGTATCGCGATCGCCACCGGCGACGTAGGCGCCAACGCTGATCAAGTCCCGAGCCTGTTGATAACGCGACCACAGCTGCTTGAAGTATTGCGCCCTGGCCATATTGTCGGGGCTGATCACCGCCGGCATGACCCGACTGATGGAGGCCTCGATATCGATGGCCGGATAGTGCCCTTCTTCGGCCAGGCGCCGGGACAGCACGATATGCCCGTCGAGCACGCCCCGGGCCGAGTCGGCGATCGGGTCCTGCTGGTCGTCACCTTCGGACAGCACGGTATAGAACGCGGTAATCGAGCCCCCACCGGCCTCGGCGTTACCGGCCCGCTCCACCAGCTTGGGCAGCTTGGCGAACACCGAAGGCGGATAACCCTTGGTGGCCGGCGGCTCGCCGATGGCCAGAGCGATTTCCCGCTGGGCCTGGGCGAAACGAGTCAGGGAGTCCATCAGCAACAGGACGTTCTTGCCCTTGTCGCGAAAATATTCGGCAATCCGCGTGCAGTACATCGCCGCCCGCAAACGCATCAACGGCGCATCGTCCGCTGGCGAAGCCACCACCACCGAACGCTTGAGGCCTTCCTCACCGAGAATGTGCTCAATGAACTCCTTGACCTCACGACCCCGCTCGCCGATCAGCCCGACCACGATGATGTCGGCCTCGGTGAAGCGAGTCATCATGCCCAGCAGCACACTCTTGCCCACACCGGTACCGGCGAACAGACCGAGGCGCTGACCGCGGCCCACCGTCAATAAACCGTTGATGCTGCGAATGCCCACATCCAGCGGCTGGCTGATGGGGTCGCGCTTGAGGGGGTTGATGGTGGGGCCATCCATCGGCACCCAGTCTTCGGCACGCATGCCGCCCTTGCCATCCAGAGCCCGCCCGGCGCCATCCAGTACACGCCCGAGCATGCCCATGCCCATAGGCAGGCGCCCGGTGTCGGCCAAAGGGACAACCCGGGCGCCAGGAGCGATCCCGGCCACGCTGCCTACGGGCATCAGGAACACCTTGCTCCCGGAAAAGCCCATGACTTCCGCCTCGACCTGGACCGGGTGATAGCTGTCATCGTTGATCACCAGGCAGCGGGTGCCCATGGCGGCGCGCAGTCCCTCAGCTTCAAGAGTAAGACCGACCATACGCAGCAGGCGGCCTTCAAGAATCGGCTGGCCCGGCAGCTTGATGGCCTCGGCGTAACCTCCCAGGCGCTTGCCGAAACTGGTGCGATCAAGGCGCATCGGGGTGTTCCGCAGGCTCGGCTTGCTCTGTGACGGTGGATTCTGCGGCGTCGACATCCGGCGCAGCCGGAGTCCGTGGGCCGAGGTCCAGGCTCAGGTCCGCAGCTGCCGGGTGCAGCGACTGCTCGTGCAACTGATCGAACAGTTGGTCCATGGCCTGGGTGATCCGGGTTTCGATGCTGGCATCGATGCGGCTGTGCTCGGTCTCGACCCGGCAACCGCCGGGCAGCAGCGCCTCGTCCTCGACGATGCGCCAGCTTTCCTCGTGCCGCTCGCGCAGGCTCTTGACCTGCTCGAAATCCTGCGGATTGACGTACAGGCGCACATTGCCAACCCCCAGGGGCAGCAGCTTGAGAGCCTCGCGCATGACGTGTTCGATCTGGCTGGAATCCATCGCCAGCTCACGCTGGATCACCTGACGGGTGACATGCTTGACCAGATCCACCAGGGATTTTTCGATCTGCGTATCTTGCTCGGCGATGGGCTCGAACAAATTGACCATCAGCTGTTCGAGCGCTTGCAACTTGGCGACCAGGGCGACTTCAGCCTCCTGGCGAACCTTGAGCGTGGTGCTGTGGAAGCCTTCCTTCTCGCCGGTGGCGAAACCTTCGTTATAGGCTTCCTGGCGAATGCTCTCGAGCTCTTCGAGGGTCAGTGGCTGGACTTCTTCCAGGGGCACTTCCTCGATTTCTTCCGGCACCTCTTCAGGCTCGGGCTCAGGCTCGGGCGGCTCGGGATCGAAACTGGGCAGTGCCCAGACGTCAAAACCCTCGACGTCCCGGGCACGAATCAGTTCGCTTTGGGACTCATCACTGCTGGACGACATAAAGCGACCTTAGATCATTTCTTCGCCGCCCTTCCCGCCGAGAACGATCTCTCCGGCTTCGGCCATACGGCGGGCAATAGTGAGGATTTCCTTCTGCGCAGTTTCCACGTCGCTGACGCGAACCGGGCCCTTGGCTTCCAGGTCGTCGCGCAGCAGCTCCGCCGCACGCTTGGACATGTTCTTGAAGATCTTTTCCTTGACCCCTTCGTCCGAACCCTTGAGGGCCAGAACCAGGACGTCGGAGGACACTTCGCGCAACAGGGCCTGGATACCGCGGTCATCGACATCGGCCAGGTTGTTGAACACGAACATCAGGTCTTCGATCTGACCGGACAGGTCTTCGTCGACTTCGCGGATCGAATCCATGAGCTGGCCTTCGATCGAGCTGTCGAGGAAGTTCATGATGTCGGCTGCGCGCTTGATACCGCCCAAGGTGGTACGGGACGCGTTGGAGTTGCCGGAGAACTGCTTCTCGAGAATCTGGTTCAGCTCTTTCAGGGCCGCCGGCTGCACAGTATTGAGCGAGGAAACCCGCAAAATGATGTCCAGGCGCGCCTTGTGGTCGAAGTTGCCCAGCACTTCACCGGCCTGATCCGGATCGAGGTAAGCCACCACGATGGCCTGGATCTGCGGGTGCTCGTAACGGATCACGTCGGCCACGGCCCGCGGTTCCATCCACTTCAGGCTGTCGAGGCCACTGGTGTTGCCACCCAGGAGGATGCGGTCGATCAGGCCGTTGGCCTTGTCTTCGCCCAGGGCCTGGGTGAGCATTTTGCGCACGTAGTCGTCGGAACCGACGCCGAGGCTGGTCTGATCGCCGACGATGTCGACGAACTCGCTCATCACCTGCTCGACCTGCTCGCGGTGCACGTTACCCATCTGCGCCATGGCCACACCCACACGCTGAACCTCTTTGGGCCCCATGTGGCGCAGCACTTGCGCGGCATCGGTGGAACCCAGGGACAGCAGCAGAATCGCGGCTTTGTCGACCCGGGTCAGTTTGGCGGTAGCGGCTCGGTTATCACTCATCTGCGTTAATCCACTCTTTCACGACCTGAGCCACACGACCCGGGTCTTCAGCCACCAGACTCTTGATTGCGTTCAACTGAGCGTCATAACCCTCGCTCGGGCTCGGCAGCAGAATGCTTTGCGGGCCGCCGAGACTGACGCGGTCGTTGGCCAGCTCGCCGTCCAGGCCACCCATGCCGCCCAGCTCGACGTCGCTGCCCAGTCCTGCCAATTGCTTGTTCTTGCCGCCGCCAGTGATGTTGTTGAGCACCGGACGCAGGACACCGAACACCAGCACCAGGATGAACAACACACCCAACACTTGTTTGACGATGTCCCAGAACCACGGCTGCGAGTAGAACGGAATATCGGCGACCACTTCCCCACGCTCGGCGGAGAACGGCACGTTGATCACGCTGACACTGTCGCCACGGCTGGCATCGAAGCCCACTGCGTCCTGCACCAGGCGAGTGAAGCGCGCCAATTCGTCGGCGCTCCAGGGAGCACGGCTGGTTTCGCCGTTGGCCGGATTGACCTTGACCTGATCGTCCACCACTACCGCTACCGACAGGCGATTGAGACGCCCCTGCTGCTGCTTGGTGTGGCTGATGGAGCGATCGAGCTCGAAGTTCTTGGTGGATTGTTGACGCTTGTCCGACGGATACGGTGCCAGCATCGGCTGGCCGGTAGCCGGATCCATGATCTGCTGACCGTTGGCGTCCAACAGCGGCTGACCTGGCTGTACCATGCCAGCGGCGGCGGTAGCCCCACCGGTGGTTTGCGGCGCCGAAGCCGGCGATGGCGGCTGGTTGCTCAGGGCACCCGGAACGCCTTGCGGGCCATTGCTGCTGGAGCGCTGTTCGTTGACCGACTGCTCGCTGCGCAAGGCCGGCTGGTCGGGGTTGAACTGCTCGGAGGTGGATTCAACGGCACTGAAGTCGACATCCGCGGAAACTTCAGCCTTGTAGCGATCGTTGCCCAGCACCGGCTGCAGGATGTTGTGCACCCGCTGGGTCAGCATGCCTTCCAGACGACGGCTGTAGTCGAATTGCTTGCCAGCCATGGTCAGCGCGGAGTTTTCCGCTTGATCGGAGAGCAGGTTGCCCTTCTGGTCGACCACTGTAACTTGGGACTTGCTCAATTCGGGGACGCTGGTAGCCACCAGATTAACGATGGCCATGACCTGGCCCGGCTCCAGGGAGCGGCCGGAATACAGCTCTACCAGTACCGAAGCACTGGGCTTGCGCTCGTCACGGACGAACACCGAGCTTTTCGGAATCGCCAGGTGCACCCGGGCACCCTTGACATTGTTCAGGCTGGAGATGGTGCGGGCCAGTTCGCCTTCCAGGCCGCGACGATAACGGGTCGCCTCCATGAACTGGCTGGTGCCCAGGCCTTGATCTTTATCCAGGATCTCGAAGCCGACGTTGCCGTCACCCGGCGCTACCCCGGCAGCAGCCAGTTTCAGGCGGGCACGTGGCAGGTCATCGGCCTTGACCAGCAAGGCACCGGAATTGGGCTCGACGGTGTAGGGAATGTCGGCAGAAGCCAGGGTATCCATGACCTGTTTGGCGTCCATCCCGGCCAGGCTGCCGTACAGCGGCCGGTAATCGGGCTGCTGGGACCACAGCACCACGGCAAAGCCGATCGCCACGCTGGCGGCCAGGCCTACCAACAGGCCAACCTGACGCAGCATGGTCATCTGGGACAGGTTTTCCAGGAAGGACAAACCGAACAGCGGCGGTTTACCGTCTATCGGGGTGGCCTTGGCCGGTACGTTATCGGCGACTGCTTCTGCCATGACTCAATCTCGTCCTTAAACCGGCATCTGCATGATGTCTTGATACGCTTGAACCAGTTTGTTGCGCACCTGGGTCAAGGCTTGAAAGGACACACTGGCCTTTTGCGAGGAAATCATCACATCCGTCAGGTCCACACCGCTTTTGCCAATCTCGAAGGCGCCGGCCAACTGATTGGACGCCTGCTGGGTGTCATTGACCTTGTTCACGGCCTGGCCAAGCATGTCAGCGAAACTGCTGCCGCTGACCTCTGCCACTGCGGCGGATTTGGGCTGCGACATCGCGTCCATCTGCATGGCCCGCATATCCAGCATCAACCGATTAAATTCAACACCTTGGCTCATGGTCTACTCTCTCTGACGACCCGCAATTTTTTGACGCTCACTGTGCGGTTAGTGAGGTGTTAGCAACAAGGGTGCCAGCTCCATGGCCCAACTCGACAAAAGCCCATCCAGGGCTTTGCATATCAGTAATCAGGTCGCAAACAGATAAGCCTCGACGTCCATTCCGGCGTCACGCATCTGCGCCAATTTGTAACGCAGGGTGCGCGGACTGATGCCCAGACGCTCCGCCGCCTCCTTGCGCCGCCCACGTTCGGAACGCAGGGTATCGATGATCATCTGGAATTCCCGGCGCCGCAGATCATCCCCCAGGCCGCCCGACTCCTGGGGTGGGCCCTCATCCTCGCCGGCCACGCCGCGCAACGCCGACTGAACGGCAGGAGCCAGTGCCGGCAGGGGCGCACAGGCCACGGGCCCGGCCAGACAGAAATCTTCCGGCTGGATCAGACCGCCCTGTTGCAGGATCAATGCCCGCTGCAAAGCGTTGTCCAACTCCCGGACGTTGCCCGGCCACGGATAAGCCAGCAGGCACGCTTGCGCCTCAGCCGAGAGCCTGGCGGCGGCGTGTTTCATTTTATTGACGTGTTTGGCCAGCAGACGCTCAGCCAGCGGCAGGATATCGGCGGTACGCTCGCGCAATGGCCGCCAGGCTAGAGGAAACACCGAAAGACGGTAATACAGATCTTCGCGGAAACGTCCGGCCGCCACCTCTCCTGCCAAGTCGCGGTTCGTGGTGGCCACTACCCGGATATCCAGAGCGATAGGCTTGCGCGCCCCCACCCGCTCCACTTCACGCTCCTGCAACACCCGCAGCAACTTGGCTTGCAGTCCCAGGGGCATTTCGGAAATTTCGTCCAAGAGAATAGTGCCACCGTCGGCCTGCTCGAACTTGCCGGGCTGTGCGGCGATGGCCCCGGTGAAAGAACCCTTCTCGTGACCGAACAGGGTGGCTTCGAGCATGTTGTCGGGAATCGCCGCACAGTTGATGGCGATAAAGGGCTGGGTGCTCCGATGGGAATGCTGGTGGATGTAACGCGCCAGCACTTCCTTGCCCGTGCCGGACTCGCCGGAAATCAGCACAGTGGAATCACTGCGAGCCACGCGCGCGGCCAATTCCAGCAATTGCGCACTGGCCGGTTCGAAGGCTACCGGCCCCTCATCCTCGCTCGCACCCAGACAACCCAGTGCATGGCGCGCCACCAATTCGAGCAGGGCCCGAGGCTCAAACGGCTTGACCAGGTAATCGGCAGCGCCTTGACGCATGGCCTCCACTGCTCGTTCGACGGCGCCATGGGCGGTCATCAGCAATACCGGCAACTGCGGTTGGCGGGCACGTAACAGACCCAACAACTGATGGCCGTCCATGCCAGGCATGTTTACATCGCTGACCACCAGGCTGAAGGACTCCAAGGCGACCGCTTCCAGCGCCTCTTCCGCACTGCCGACCGCCTTGTAGTCATGGCCGGCCAGCAGCAGTGTGTCTGCCAGGGCCTCGCGCAATGCACGATCGTCTTCAACCAGTAGAACCTTGATTGCCATTACCTTCACTCCACTCCATGAGCACTGGAGAACAGAGGCAATGTCACCAGCGCACAAGTACCGCGCCCAGGACGGGAACGCAGCGACAATTCTCCCTGATGCGCACGGGCCACCGCCTTGACCACCGTCAGGCCAAGCCCGGTTCCATTGGCCTTGGTGGTGAAAAACGGCTCACCCAGACGCTCCAGGACCGCCGCATCGATACCACTGCCGCTGTCACTGATGCACAGCCGCAGGGTGTCACCACGACTGTACAGGTGCACCTTGAGCCGCGCCGCGCCGGCACTGGCTTGCACGGCATTTTCGATCAGGTTGAGCAAGGCCCCCACCAGGGTGTCGCGATTGCACAGCAATTCACCCTGATGACTGTCGCACTGCCAGCGCACGGCAACATCCTGAACATGGGTCAGGGCCGCGGCTTGCAGTGATTGCAGCAGAGACTTGGGGGTCAGACGATCGGTCAGGGGCAACTCACCACGAGCGAACACCAGCATGTCGCGCACCTGATGCTCCAGCTCGTGCAGGCGCTCCTTGAGGCGCCCGGCGAAACGCTGATGAGTGGCCACCGGCAGTTCCTGTTCGGTGAGGTGACTGGCATACAACAGGGCCGCCGAGAGCGGCGTGCGAATCTGATGTGCCAGGGAAGCGACCATCTTGCCCAGCGAGGACAGACGCTCGTGGCGAGCCAACTGATCCTGCAGATGACGGGTTTCCGTCAGGTCGTTAAGCAACACCAACTGCCCGGGCTCGGCATCCAGCGAGCGGGTAGCTATCGATAGACGCCGGCCGTCGCGCAGGGAAATCTCATGACCGTCATCCTCACGGGGCGCAAAGCTGCGGGCAATGATGTTGCGCCACAATTGCCCTTCCAGCGGCAACCCCAACAGATCGCATGCCGCCGGGTTCGCTTCGCTGACAATACCGTGGCCATCAATGACGATGACGCCACCGGGCAACAGGTCGAGAAGATTTTGCAGACGGTTGGCCAGACGCTCTTTTTCCGCCAGTTCCTGCATCCGCTGGGCACTGACCACAGCCAACTCACCCTTGAGCTCAGTCACCCGAGCCTCAAGCATGCTGTAGGAGTCAGTAAGTTGGCTCGACATCTGGTTGAACAAAGCGAAGGCCTGCTCAAGACCTAGCCGACTTGCCTGCTCTACGGACGACGATTGCCCCGGAGCATCGGGGGCAGGAGACATCTGGGCGGCTTGGGGCATCGTGCTCTCTCGCGTGGCTGACCGTCAGTTAAACGGAACGTTGCAAGAGACTTAGCAATACCCGTGCCTAAAAAAAAACCACACGGCTTTCAACGACTTGAAAAACAGGCGTCAATCATCCGCCTGCTCATCGCCCTCACGACGACTCATGCCGTACTTGCGCATCTTCTCCACCAGAGTGGTGCGACGAATGCGCAGGCGCTCTGCAGCCCGAGCCACAATGCCATTGGCATCGTCCAACGCTTGCTGGATCAGACCCTGCTCCAGGCTACCGAGGTAATCCTTCAGATCCAGGCCTTCCGGCGGCAGCATGGCGGTGGCGGCGAAGTCCGGCGCATGGCCATTGATCGCCACCCGCTCTTCCAGGTCGCTGCGCAGACTGTCTACCAACTGCTCGTCTTCATCATCGACGTAGCGGAATTTCTTGGGCAACTCGACCACACCGATCACCCCATACGGGTGCATGATCGCCATGCGCTCAACCAAGTTGGCCAGCTCGCGGACGTTACCCGGCCAGCCATGCCGGCACAGGGACATGATGGCAGCAGAGTTGAAGCGGATCGAACCGCGCTTCTCATGCTCCATGCGCGAGATCAACTCGTTCATCAGCAGCGGAATGTCTTCCACTCGCTCACGCAATGGCGCCATCTCGATGGGGAACACGTTGAGGCGGTAGTACAGGTCCTCACGGAAACTGCCCACTTCAATCATGCTTTCAAGGTTTTTATGGGTGGCTGCGATGATTCGCACATCGACACCCTGGGTCTTGTTGCTACCTACGCGCTCGAAGGTACGCTCCTGCAACACCCGCAACAGCTTGACCTGCATCGGCAGCGGCATATCGCCGATTTCGTCGAGGAACAAGGTGCCGCCGTTGGCTAGCTCAAAGCGCCCGGCGCGACTGGTAATGGCCCCGGTGAATGCACCCTTCTCATGGCCGAACAACTCGCTTTCCAGCAACTCTGCAGGAATGGCTCCGCAATTGACCGGAACGAATGGCGCGTCACGCCGCTTGGAGTGGTAGTGCAGGTTACGAGCTACCACTTCCTTGCCGGTCCCGGACTCACCAAGGATCAGCACGCTGGCATCGGTATCCGCCACTTGCTGCATCATCTGCCGCACGTGCTGGATCGCACGACTGGTGCCTACCAGGCTGCGGAACAGGTTGGGTTCTCGGTGACGACCGCGCTCGCGGGCCTGATCGTACATTTCACGATAGACCTGGGCACGGTGCAGGGAGTCGAGCAACTTGCTGTAGCTAGGAGGCATTTCCAGAGTGGAAAGCACTCGACGACGCTGGTCTTCGGGCAAGTCGATGGAAGAATTTTCGCCCATTAACAAAACCGGAAGGAACTCATCCCAGGTTGAGAGTGTCTTTAACAAGCCCAAAAGTGCGCCAGGAGCATTTACAGTCCCGATGAGGACGCAAATTACTTCACGACTTGACGACAAAGAGCCGACAGCCTGCTGCCAGTCATGGCTACCGCAGGGTAAATTTTCTTCACCAAGAAAATTTAAAATCACCGCCAGGTCGCGGCGGCGCACGCTATCGTCATCGATCAGCAGAATTTTGGTTTCACGCCACATGCAATAGCAACTTCCCTAGTCAACTCAATGCCCAGAATGAGGGGCAAGCTAGACGCGCTTTAGGCATTTTCTGCCTTATAGACGCCTGAAATCTGAAAACAGCCACTAGTTAAGTCAAAAATGCGTGCACAGTCAAATTTATGGCGCGCAACGTTCGGATTAACTCAACATTAACCGAACAAATGGTAAACCTTTGCCGCGTTCTGTGCTTGGGTGATCTGCGACATCTCGTCGACTATCGCCTGACGCTCTCCGGTAGCCACCTCAAGCAGCTGCCGGTAAACCCCCAACAACTCCTCCAGATTGTCCCGCAAGGCGACCTCGTCAACCTGAGCCTCGCCGAGCACATCCTCCATGCACGAACGGCAGGCCAGGTCCAACTCGCCAATGGCTTGCCAGTTGCGCTCGGCCAAGGCGCCAACCAGAGCCTCGCGGGTTTCTTCGATGCGTTGCAGGACAGCACTCATGGTGTTCCTCCTTAGAACTGCGGACCCGGTGCAGCGATGGCATCCCAGCCTTCCTTGACCGTGCGCAGCAGATCAGCGACCTCATCGAGAATCTTCGGATCGGTCTTGATATTGGCTTCAGTCAGACGCTTCATCATGTAGGTGTAGAGACCATCCAGATCCCCCAGGGCATCCATGGAGTTTTCCAGGTCCAGCCCCTCACGCAAGCCACCGATGATGCCAATGGCCTTGCCGATGAACACGCCCTTGTTGGCGATATCCTTGCGCTCCATTGCGCCCTTGGCCTGCGCAATACGATCCAGACCGCCTTCCATCAGCATCTGCACCAGACGATGCGGACTGGCTTCTGAGGTCTGTGCCTGTGCACCCACCTTCTGGTACTGCCGAAGGGCTAACATCGGATTCATGTGATACCTCTTCAAAACTCAAGGGTTCGTATAAGCAATGTATCGACGCAACGTCAAAAAACTTTAGATCAAATGCAAAAGCCCGGAGCGCTGAAAAAACGCTGCCGGGCTTTTGGCGCAGGCTGGATATTAGCCTTTTTTCTGTGCGTTCAACGCTTCGAACATCGACGTGATGTTACTGGCAGTGGCCTTCAGCTTGCCCACCAGAGTATCCATGTCGTTGTACTTCTTGGTCAGTACCGCTGTCAGCGTCGCCACTCGACGATCCAGGGCATCCTGCTGATCGCTGAGCTTTTTCTTGGTGATATCCAGGGTCTTGGTCCGAGTGGTGAGAATCCCCTCGGTCATGGTGCCTACGCCCTGAGTGAACGGCTTGATAGCGGAAGTCATGCGATCAAGCAGGCCCGGATTGGTGCCATCTCCGGAAAACAGCTTCTGCACTTCACCACCGAGCTTTTTGTCGGTCATGGCAACGGTGAACTTCTTATCGTCGAAGTCCAGGGCACCAGTCTTCTGGTTGGTGGTAATCCCCAACTGCGCCAGCACTGTCAACTTGTCACCCGCCCCCACCTCCGACAACGGCGCACGAATCGCCGCCAGAATCGAACGAGGCAGAGCGTCACCGGTCAACTGAGCAGGGACCGTCAGCTTGCCGTTGTCGTCCAGCGAGGGCTTGGTCAGGGTCGAAATGCCATTGGCCACCGCGTTGTAAGCATCGACAAACTTCTGAATCGAAGTCTTCAGACCTTCAGTGTTGGTCGCAACAGTGATAGTGATCGGCTTATCAGTCTTGGCCACCAAGTTGAGCTTGAGACCGGAAACAGCCTGAGTAACGGTATTGGTCTTGCTGGTCAGTTGCATGCCATCGACGCTGAAAACCGCATCCTTGGCAAGCCCACCAATGTTGCCCGATGCCGCAGCGCCGGCCCCCATGGGCTGGGTGCCGTCAACTTCCAACCCAGCAATACCACTGACAGAAATATCAGAGCCCGCACCAGTCTTCTCAGAGCCAATCACCAGACGCGAACCGAACGAGTCGGTCACGATGTTGGCACTGATTCCGGACATGGCCATTTTGGAATCGGCGTTGATCGAGTCACGCACCGACTGCAACGTCGCATTCGCGCCGATTGTCAGCGGATAGTTAATGCCATTTTGAGTGATGTTCAACGTACCACTCGGAATGGCACTGGTATTTCCTCCGGCAAAAGCCTTACTGGCCACTTTTGACGAAGTTGCAATATTAGCCACTTCAACAGTGTACTTGCCAGCCACCGCATAGTTGTCGGCCGTGGCATCCACGATTTTATTGTCGCTGGAGGTAGCCGCAAAACCGGCAAAGGAAGGATTGACCGAGCTTCCAAGCCCTGTGACCGACAGAGTGCTCTGGAAAGTCGACAACAGCGATTGCAAGGTGCCGATACCGGAAATACTCGCACTGTTGCTGGCAGTTGCACGGTCGATCTGACCCTGCTTGGCCGCTTTGTCAGCCGCAACCAACGCCTTGACGATAGCACCGGTGTCGAGGCCGGAACCTAGACCGGTACCCGGTAGAATTGGACTTGCCATGTGTATCTCCCTTCAGTGTGCCGCCGGTCTTTTGACCACTACAACGTCCAAAAGAACACAGCAACAAATTTCATGCCAGCTATCAGACTTTCGCGCTGAACAGCAGGCTGCTGGCGTCATTCAAGCTATTGGCCAATCTCAGCACTTCTTCGTTGGGGATCTGACGAACCACCTCACCCGAATCGCTGGCAATCACCTTGACCACAACCTGGCCGGAGGGCTCGTCGATCGAGAACTCCAGGTTACGCTTGACCGACTGGACAAATTTCTCGATTTCCTGGACGGCCATCTTCAACTTTTCCTGCTCGGTCTGAGCACCTTTCTTACTGTCCTGACTGGCGGTCTCAGCCACAGCAGGCACCACCTCTCGAGGCTTCTCCACGGGCTTGTCAGCAACAGGCGTCACCGGCTTGGCCGCTGGATAAGACAAGTTCAGCTTCACGCTCATATCCATGTCCATCACCTCTTAAAGTAAAAAAGCGAGAGAGCACGACCAGCGCACTCCCCCGCCAAAGCTTAGCCAGCTATTACTGAAGCAGTTTCAGTACAGCGGATGGCAGTTGGTTGGCCTGGGCCAGAACTGCGGTCGAAGCTTGTTGCAGAGTCTGCTGCTTGGTCAGCTGGGCAGTTTCAGCAGCGAAGTCGGTATCTTGTACGCGACCCAGTGCAGCACTGGCGTTTTCGTTGATGTTCTGCAGGTTGGAGATGGTGCTGGTCAGACGGTTCTGGGCAGCACCGAGGTCGGCACGGCTGGAGTTGATGGTCTGCAGCGCCTTGTCGATGGCGTCCATAGCGGCTTTGGTGCTGGCTTCAGCAGTGGTGCTGTCAGTACCGGTGATGGCGATGGTCGCGGAACCCACGCTCAGGGTTGCAGCGTCGAAGCCGCTGGCCAGAGTGATGGTGATCTGGTTGGTAGCGCCAGTGTTGGAACCGACCTGGAAGGTCATGGTGCCAGCAGTACCGTCGATCAGGTTCTTGCCGTTCAGGTTGGTCGACTTGGCGATACGGGTCAGTTCGTCCGACATCTGACCAAATTCTTTGTTCAGAGCAACACGGTCTTGAGTACCGTTGGAGTCGTTTCGTGCCTGTACAGCCAGTTCACGCATACGCTGCAGAATGTTGGTGGATTCTTGCATCGCGCCTTCAGCGGTCTGGGCGATGGAGATACCGTCGTTGGCGTTCTTGATAGCCATGGTCTGACCACGGATCTGCGAAGTCATACGGGTAGCGATCTGCAGGCCGGCGGCGTCGTCTTTTGCACTGTTGATTTTCAGGCCGGAAGACAGGCGAGTCATCGAAGTCGACAGAGCGTCGGAAGCGCGGTTCAGGTTTTTCTGAACGTTCAACGACGTGACGTTAGTGTTTACTGTTAAAGCCATGACGAATTCCTCGTTGGTTGGGTACTGCGGCTTCCGGCCCTGGCAACCGCCGGGTAATGGCCTAGAGAACCTTCGTAATAGTTATCGTCGCCAATGCAAGTTGCTTTAGGGCTTTTTCAAAAATATTTGCCATCACCCTGCCACCCCTTGGAAAACAAGGGGTTAAGCCCATCGACAAGCGAAAAAAATGACGTCAGAAAACCCTCGCCAAAACCGCCCTGGCAGGCAACAAGAAAAAACCTTTCAGCTACCCAGTTCACCCTGCAGCCAATCCACCAGTTCATATTCGAGATAATCAGCCAGGCTCAGCCAGTTCTGCATCTCCTGGCAAGCCAGCATCAGGCCCAGCAACTGGGCCCAGTCCTGCTGAACCGACACCGACGCACTATCCACCCGCAACTGTATGGGCTCGAACAACTCGACCATGCCTCCTACAGCCTCCACATCTCGGCCCAGGCGGAACAGATCGGCAACTTCCCGGGCACGATCAAACACAGGCTCAAGTCGCTTCATTGAACAAAATCCCCATGGAAGGTGGTGCCCAGGATCATCGCGCCACTGCGGCTGGTATTGAAGAACACCACTTCGGGCCGACTCGCGATGTAACGCTCCAGCTCGCACAGATAACTACGAAAGTTGAGCTGGGTCTTGACCCGCTGCCCATGGCCGTCAAGCACCCAATGCCGGGCCACGCCGGCCTGAGGCCCGAGATCACCGTCCTGCCACCCGGCATGAGTTCGATTCTGAGGAAATGCGAAATCCGCACCAAACAGAGTGATCCGCCTGCCTCCCATCTTCACCGCCAGATCCACGGCCGGATGAATCACACTGCCTCCAGCATGCAACTGCGCCCGCGGTATCCGCTGGCGCAACGCCTGGAATACCGGACTGGAGGAATAGCCCACATACCGCGGCCCCCGCCAACCTTCAAGAACCAACGGGTCCGCCAGGGGCATATAGACCAGGACGACGCCGTCACTACCCTGGCCCGGCAGATGCACCGTGGAGATTCGCTGATCGATACTGACCACCAGATCCACCCGGATGCCTTGCTTGAG
This sequence comes from Pseudomonas sp. JDS08PS003, assembly GCF_045013505.1. Classification (NCBI taxonomy): domain Bacteria; kingdom Pseudomonadati; phylum Pseudomonadota; class Gammaproteobacteria; order Pseudomonadales; family Pseudomonadaceae; genus Pseudomonas; species Pseudomonas sp. JDS08PS003. The sequence continues at coordinate 1,977,839 of NZ_CP120724.1, read as the reverse complement.
CAGAGGCAGATAGGCCGTATCCACACAGATCAACAACGGCCGCTCAGGTTGTTCGGCTACCGCACGCAATGCCTGGTAATGCTGCTCCAGGCTCGGCCCCGTAGCGATCACGAACACCTCGCGCCCAGCATGAAGATCGAACAGTTCGGCAACATCGCGATCCGCCCGAACCCAGGGCTCGATGGCGGCCAGACGCGCAGCGATGTCCGGCGCATCGGCCGAGAACAGACGATTGTTGAAAGACAGATGGGTCTCGCTGATCAGCCGGTCACGAATCTTCGCGCTGTAATCATCGGCCAGCACCAACTCGGCCGGCAGGGCGAAGAACGGCAGTTGAATCTCCGGCAGATCGCCGGCATACAGCAACTCGACCCGTGGATCGGCCAGCCAGTCCTGCTGATCAAGCAGTTGCAGCACCAACCTGAACACCGCGCCATTGAGGATGTGCACGTACAGACGCGTCAACTCCGGCCGCTGGAGTAACGCCCGTTGCAGGTCCCCCAGGCCGCAGCCGTACAGATGCAGGACCGGCGCCTCAGGCAGGCTGGCGGCCTGGGTATGCGCCTCACGGGTGCGATCATGGCGGCTGGTGAGCTGGATACCGGCGATGCTCAGGGTCGAACCCAGCCCCTCCACCAGGTCCGCCTGCAGCGCATCACTGTCTTCAGCCAGCAGCCGCTCCAGCAGCACCGGCCAACGCTCGCCCAGGACCCGGGCATTGTGTTCCAAGCTGTCGCTCATGCTGCCTCGCTTATCACTCGCGCAAAAAAATAGCGCTCAAGATTACACCTTGAGCGCTACGTGTGCCGCCGGAAGCTGAGCGTCAGGAGCGATAGATGATCGCCGACCCCCAGGACAAACCAACACCGAAGCCACTCAAGGCCACGCGCTTCCAGCTGGAATCGAACATATGCTTTTCCAGTAGCAGCGGAATGCTCGAGGAAACTGTGTTGCCGGTTTCCACCATGTCCTTGATGAACTTGTTCGGATCGCCCTCGAAACGCCGGGCCACGGCGTCGACAATCGCAGCACTGCCCTGGTGAATGCAGAAGGCATCGATATCGTCAGGCTGCAAGCCCGACTCGGCCAGCAACTCGTGCAGGTGGGCAGGCACCTTGAGCAGTGCGAAGTTGAACACCTGGCGGCCGTTCATGAAGAACACGCCATCGCTGACTTTCAAGTGCGGAGCACCGGAGCCATCGGTGCCGAACTTGGCCTTGCCCAACTGCCAGGTCGCCCCCTCGCCCAGCCAGGTGGCGGTGGCGGCATCGCCGAACAGCATGGTGGTGTTGCGGTCTTCGGGATCGACGATCTTCGAATAAGGATCGGCGGTGACCAACAGGCCGTTCTTCAGGCCTGCAGCTTCCATGAAACCCTTGATGGCATAGATACCGTAGACATACCCGGAACAGCCCAGGGAAATATCGAAGGCCGCCACCGTGGTCGGCAGGCCCAGTTTGTCCTGAACGATCGCGGCGGTATGGGGCAGCCCTTCCTCGTCACCGTTCTGGGTGACCACGATCAATACGTCGATGGCTTCGCGCTTGAGTTCCGGGTTGCTGGCGAACAGGGCATTGACCGCTTCGACACACAGATCGGAAGTCTCTTGCCCGGCGTCTTTGCGCGGCAGGAAAGCGGAACCGATCTTGCCCAGGATGAAGTCTTCATCCTTGGCGAACTTTGCACCTTGTGCGTAATTGTCCACGCCGGCTACAGGCACGTAGCTCGCAATGCTTTTTATGCCAATCATTACGGCTTCCCAATAATAAACAGCTCAATACCCCCGCTCAGTCACTGAGCAGGGGCTGCCGAAAGAAACACAGATACTTGCGCCGAACACAACGGCATCGGGAAGAACCAAGGGCTATCACGGGTCCTGTCACGCAGGGCTGGCGCCATCTTCCCGGGCAATACAATACAGTGAAGATGCACGTTATGACTCACAGGTCACGCTATTTTGCCGAATCAGCCACACAAAGGCTTAATCGATGAGCGCCCAGTCCAGTGCCGTGCCGCGCTTGAGGGCCTGACGCGCACGACGCCCGAGCAGCGCATCGTAGTGCTTGGGAGCCAGCCCCAGTCCGGGACGGATTGCCCGCACATTGTCGGCGCTGAACAGTTCCCCAGCCTGCATGTCCCGGGTGACATACAGCGACCGACGGTACATCAGCGACTTGCTCTCGGCCTGGGTGGCGCCATAGCGCACCTGCCCCATGGCCTGCCAGGCCCGCTCGGTTTCCAGCACCAGGCTGGCCAGTTCCCCCGGTTCCAGGGAAAAACTGGCGTCGACCCCTCCGGCCGAACGGTCCAGGGTGAAATGTTTTTCGATCACCGTGGCGCCCAGGGCCACAGCAGCCACCGAGACCCCAACCCCCATGCTGTGATCGGACAGGCCCACTTCACAGCCGAACAGCTCCCGCAGATGAGGGATGGTCAACAGGTTGCTGTTGGCCGGCGAAGCCGGATAGGTGCTGGTGCACTTGAGCAATACCAGATCCCGGCAGCCGGCCTGCCTGGCGGCCCGCACGCTTTCGTCCAGCTCGGCGATGCTGGCCATGCCGGTGGAAATGATCAGCGGCTTGCCGGTGGCGGCGACCCGGCGAATCAGCGGCAGGTCGGTGTTTTCAAAACTGGCGATCTTGTAGGCCGGGACGTCGAGGCTTTCGAGAAAGTCCACCGCGCTCTCGTCGAACGGCGTGGAAAACGCCAGCAAGCCCAGCTCCCGCGCCCGGGCGAAGATCGGCTCGTGCCACTCCCAGGGCGTATGGGCACGCTGGTACAGGTCGTACAGCGATGAGCCAGCCCAGAGGCTATCCGGGTCCTTGATGAAAAACTCCCCCTGATCCAGGTCCAGGGTCATGGTGTCGGCGGTGTAGGTCTGCAACTTCAGGGCATGGGCACCAGCCTTGGCCGCGGCCTCGACAATCTGCAGAGCCACATCCAGCGACTGATTATGGTTGCCGCTCATCTCGGCGATGATCAACGGCGCAGCACCGGCGCCCACAGAGCGCGAGCCGATCTTGAAACTAGTCATCCAGATGTTCCTTCAACACACGGGTGAATTCACAAGGCGCCTGGCAATAGCCGGCCCGGCGAAACAATGTCAGCGAAACCTGATTCTCTGCCAGCACCCGAGCCCCCAGGCGCTGCACATCGGGCCAATGGCGCATCAGCCAAGCCTCGCCCTGCTCCAGCAACGCCCGCCCCCAACCTAGTCCCAGGTGCTCGGCAAACAGGTAAATCGACACATCCGCCTGAATGCCTTGGCGGTCATAGCGCAGCACCCCCACCGCCCCCGCGGCTATTTCCGCTATCAGCAACAGCCGCTGCGGATCATTCACAGCGGCCTCCAGCCAGCGCACATGGTCCGGCCACTCAAGCGCCTCGGGCTGCTGGGACCAACGCCTGACGAGTTCGGCATTGCGCCCCTCGAACAGCAACCGGGCATCATCCACAGCCGCCGGACGCAAACGCAGTGCCACAGTGAACAACGCCGCTGCCATTCGCTGCACACCCCGACCATCCACCAGCTCGCGGGCCCGGCGGGACAGGCTATGACGCAGCCCCAGATTGTCCAGCAACAGGCTCAGGGCCTGGCGCACCTGCTCCACGCTGACCTGTTCACAGGCCCCCAGGTACAAGTGGGCACCCGCCTCGGCCAGCAACCGGGCATTGGCCTCCTGGTTAGCGGCCACGGTGATGCACAGCGTAGGCACCCCCAGCACCGCTCGCTCCCAGCTGGTACCGCCTCCCGCGCCCAGGCACAGGTCTGCCTCGGCCAACAGCCCGGCAAAATCCTTCACATAGCTGTGCAGTCGCCAGTGCGGCCGTTCGGCGGCCAGGGCCTGCATGGCCTGCCAGTCCGGGTTGCCGCTGCCGGCGACGAAGTCCACCTGCAGATCGTGGAAATCCAGCAGTGCCAACATGGCCTTGTGGGTCTGGCCGGCGGCATCGAAACCGCCGAAGTTCACCAACAAGCGCCGCGGCTGTGGCCGGATCGATATGGGGGGGCGGTGAAACTCTTCGCGCAACAAGGCGTAATGCGGACCGAACAGGGTCCGGCACGACGCGTCGTACAACCCGGAATAGGCCTCGGCGCTGCCGCTGAAATTCTGATCCAGCAACAGGTCCACGGCATGCTTGCGGTTGGCCAGATCGTCGATCGCGGCGATCCTCGGCGCCCATTGGCGAGCGGCGCTCTGCCATAGATGATCGAGACCGTAATGATCCACCAGCACCCAGTCGAAGGCCGGCTGAGCGACCAATACCAGCTGCAGCGCGGCGATGTCCGCCTGCCAGGGCAAGGGCGCCTCGATCCCCAACTCTGGATGCTCGTCGACGTAGCACTCCGGTAACTCAAAGGCCTGGAAGCCCTCGGCCCGCAGCGCCTCCAGGCGATGACCGGGCAGACGCCGACAGGCGAACGCTACATCAGCGCCCTGGCGGCGCAGTTCCTGGGCCAGGGTCAGGCAGCGGGCCACGTGGCCGCTGCCGATGACCGGCGACGCATCGGCGCGGATCAGTACCCTCACTCCAGCTCTCCTGCGGCCTTCAGTGCGGCGTACAGGTATTCCGCTCGCCGCCAGTCTTCTTCGGTATCGATGTCCTGCACCAGATGACGGGGCAGGATCACCGGCAGGCTGCGGGGTGAGAACAGCACCTCCCCCTCCAGCCAGGCCTGGCTCCTGCCCCAGTAGAACTGCCCTGCATCCTGATAGGCCAGTGGCAGATCCTGGGAACGGCTCTGACGAAATTCCGGGTACAGGGCATTGAGCGCCCCTTGCTCATCGAGAGTCAGCGCCCGCTGCACGGGAAAGCCGAAGCTGCACACCGAGAAGGCGAACGCCTTGTCCGGGTGCTGCACCAGCGTCTCCAGCCCCTGGCGCAGATAACGCACCTGCAGCAAGGGCGCGGTGGCGTAGATACAACAGGCGTACTCGAACGCTTGTCCCTGCTCCTGCAACACCTGCAAGGCATGGACAATCACCGCTGCCGTGCCGGTGAAGTCATCTGCCAGGGACTGTGGCCGAACAAACGGCACCTCGGCGCCACAGGCGAGCGCCAGTTCGGCGATCTGCGGATCGTCGGTGCTGACCACCACTCGCTGGAACAGCCCGGAACTCAATGCCTTGTCGATGGAGCGAGCGAGCATCGGCACACCATCGAAGGCCCTGAGGTTCTTGCGTGCAATACGCTTGCTGCCGCCTCGGGCAGGAATCAACGCCACACAACTCAAAGGCCTGGCTCCAACTTGCACGCCCCTGACTCAGGCAGACAGCCTGGAGCGTTCGCAGCCGCTTGGACGCAGCACATCCCAGGCCAGGAAAAAACCGTCATCACTACCTCTCAATCCAGAATCCGCTGCAGGTGCGCCACCACTTCGTCTTGCAACTCATCGGTCAGCTCTGGAAAAAGGGGCAGACTGAGGGCTTCCAGGAAGTAACGTTCAGCCTCGGGGTAATCACCCTCGGCGAAGCCCTGTTCTTGGTAATAAGGCTGCAGGTGCACGGGAATGTAATGCAGGTTCACCCCCAGTCCCGCCGCACGCAATTCGTCAAAGACTTGCTTCTGGGTCAGCCGGATACGGGTCAGATCCAGGCGCACCACATACAGATGCCAAGCCGAGTCGGCCCCGCTCTGCGCCACCGGCAAGGTCAGCGGCAGGTCGGCCAGCAACATCTGGTAGCGTGCCGCCAGCTCCCGACGTCGAGCCACGAACTCGTCGAGCCGGGACATTTGAGAAAGTCCCAGTGCAGCATGCAAGTCGGTCATCCGATAGTTGAAGCCCAGTTCCAGTTGCTGGTAGTACCACAGGCCAGTATCCGGGACCTGCATCAGTGCCGGGTCGCTGGTAATGCCATGACTGCGCAAACGGCGCAGGCGCTCGGCGAACTCCGGCCGGTTGGTCAGCACCATCCCGCCTTCGGCACTGGTGATGATTTTCACCGGGTGAAAGCTGAAGATGGTCATTGCCGCATAGGTTCCGCAACCCACTGGACGCCCCAGGTAGGAGGCACCCACGGCGTGCGCCGCGTCTTCGATCAAGACAAATCCGTAGCGCTCGGCAAGCCCGGCGATGGCCTGCATGTCGGCACTCTGTCCAGCAAATGCGACAACCACCACCACCTTCGGCAGGGTGCCGTTGCGTTCGGCTAACTCGAGCTTCTGCGCCAGCAGAGCCGCATCCATATTCCAGGTATGGGGATCGATATCGACAAAGTCCACCTGGGCACCGCAGTAACGCCCACAGTTGGCCGAAGCGACAAAGGTATTGGGGCTGGTCCACAGAAAGTCGCCCGGCCCCAGGCCCGCCGCCACGCAGGCGATATGCAGCGCCGCCGTGGCATTGCACACGGCAACGGCATGCCCGGCCTGACAGTAGTCGGCCAGGGCCTGCTCGAAACGCTCGATCGTCGGCCCTTGGGTCAGCCAGGGAGACTGGAGCACCTGCACCACCGCATCGATGTCCGCCTGATTGATGCTCTGGCAGCCATAGGGAATCCTGTAGGGAGTCATGACAGTCTCCCTCTGCAAGCAAGCGTCAAGTCACGATGCGCAAAGCGGACATTCAAAAGACTATTGAGCATGCTGGGTTCCCTCGAGACAGCAATCAATTGGCAATCATCTGTAGCCAATCCACACCACTGGCGGTACCGAGCGTAAAGCCCTTGCCGCTCAACGCCAGGTTCTGGTTATAGGCAATATCCTGGGCAAAGCGCGCCGCCCACTTGTCCTGCAGGGCCGCGGCCGCCTGTGGGTGTTGCGGCAAAGTCCCCGGATGCTGCACCTGGGCCTGGGGCGTCAGTACCGTGAGGTAACCGGCATCAGCCACTTTCAGGCACAGGTCGACATCGGCGAAGGCCTGGTCGAAATGCTCTTCGTCCAACCCGCCCACCGCCTCGAACAGCACCTTGGCGATCATCAGGCAGGCACCGGACACCGCTGAATAGTTTTTCTCCACCCACAGGCTATTCATGTAGCCCGCTGCCTCCCTGGCCTCACCGGCGAAGGCGGCACCCAGGTGGCCGTCAAAACCCAGGATCAACCCGGCCTGGGTGGTCACGCCATTTTCGTTCACCAGCTTGGCGCCGACAATCCCGACTTCCGGGCGTTGAGCCTGGTTGAGCAGGCTCTCGATCCAGTTGGCGTTGACCACCTCAGCATCGGCCGAGAGCAGCACCAGGTACTCGCCCCGAGCTTCCCGGCACGCCATGTTGTACAGGGCCGAAGCGCTCAGGCGCTGGCCGCTGCGCAACACGCGAATGCGCTCGCCGCGGCCTTCCAGGCTGGTCAGCCAGCTGTCGAGCTCGGCGCTCTGGTTGTGGTTTTCGGCGATCAGCACTTCATAGCGCTGGTAGCGGGTGCGCTGCAGCACGCTGACCAGGCAGCGTTGCAACTCCGCGAAATTGTCCTGGCTGGGCAGAATGATCGACACCAGCGGCCGCTCGGCGTGCTGATACTCGATCTGATAGGTGCCCGGCTGCGCCGAACCAACCTGAGCGCGATAGCCTCGTGCGGCCAGGTGCCGGGTCAGCACCTGCCGTTCTTCGGCTTCCGCCTTGTCCCCTGGGGCCTGACAAATCAGCAAGGGCTCGGCCAGGTGGGCCAGTCCGCCCAGGCCACCGTCCTGGATCAGGCGTAATACAAGGTCCAGTTCCAGGGCCTGCTTGAGCTCACGGGAGAAACCACCGATCTGCAGCACCGTCTCGCGGTCCAGCAGCCAATGCCGGGCCATTAGCGCCGGCGTGCCTTGCAGTTGATCCAGGTTGACCCCGGGGCGGAACACCGAACTCAAGGTGGCATCGGCACGGCGCTGGATCTCGTCCATGGCCACGGCCCGAATGCCTTCGGCGCCGAGCAACTCCAGGCTCGCCCGCAGCAGGCCGCTGGCGGTGAACTGGTCACCGGCCTCGGCCAACACTACCCAGTCGGCACGGGACTGGGCCATGGCCTGGTTGATGCGCTCGACGTAGTTGCTTTCCGTGACCTTGACGAAGTGCAAGGTGTCCTGGGCCGTGGTGGTGGCCGGCAGCTCGCCGGTGGTGAATACCACCAGTTTGAACGCCTTGTAATGACCGGCCAGCAGACTGTCGAGCGTGGCCTGCAACTTGACCAGGTCAGCGTCCAGGTCCAGCAACAGGATCTGCACCTGCGGGCCACCGGCATGACGGGCCAGGTGCGCGGCGATGGCATTCAGCTTTGCCGGCTCCGGAGCACGGGCCTCAAGCCATTTGAGCAAACGTCCCGACTCGGTCACGTTGAACAGGGCACGACTGTCAGAGCCTGGCACCGATGCCAGGCGCTCGGCCCAGGCCTGCAGCTTGCGCGCCTCCTCGGGCTCGTCGCTGTCCTGCATCGACTCGGCCAGGCGCTTGACCACCTCGCGGTTGAACAGGTTCAGGGTCAGCGCTTCCCACAACCGGGCGCGCAGACTCTCCGGCGTATCGTTGGGATGAACCCGCATCAACTCTTCCTGACGCAGCCACACGCCCTCCAGCTCTTTGAGCTGCAGGCGCCCGGTGGGCATGGCGTGCATGAGGAATTCCAACTGGGTCAGCAGATCGAACATCGGCTGGTTGTAGAAGGGCATCTCGACGAACTGCTCGGGACCGAAGGAGCGTACCGGCTCGGCCCCGACCTCGACCCAGGCCGAACGGAAGATCGCCGTGCCCTTGAGGGAACGTCCGCTGAGCAGGCAATCGGCCATGGCGGTGAAACTGTCCAGGGCGATCTGCTTCACCTGCTCGGGGTCCTGGCCACTGAAACCGGTGGGCAACGAAGCGAGGAATTCGGCGAAGGCCTCACGCTGGGCCACCGATTGCGCGTCCTTGTAGGTCAGCACCGTCAGCACATTGGTGTTGTGCTCCGAAGCCCCGTAGTTGGCCTCACGCACGGCAAATGGAATCGGCAGGATCCGCGCCTTGGCACAGGCCAGCAGGAAGAAGGAATGACCGATTTCCTGCCATTCGAAACTCACCCCCGGCGGCAGCAGCTCATACCACTGGCGCAGCAGGTCGGTGCGGGTCACCGCATAGAACGGCGGCAGGAAATGCCCCATGAAGTTCATTACCCGATCCTGGGCATCATGGGAGTCATAGTCCTCCATGACCCGGCGATCACGGCGGTAGTAATTGGTTTCCGAAGCCCGGGCCAGATACATCATCCCGTAGCCGTGGCACAGCCCGTAGTCGGGATGGGCCTCGAGAAACTCCAGGGAGCTAGTCAGCGCATCGTGGAGGAGAAAATCGTCATCGGCAGCGAACGCCATGTAAGGCGTGGTCACCAGGCTCATACCATAGGTCAGCTTGTCCTGCAGGCCCTTGTAGCCGAACTGCGGCAGATGCCGGTAGTCGACCTGGGGATAGAGCTGCGCCAGGGACTCATCCGCCTCCAGCGACGAATCCAGTACCAGGATCGAGCACGGATAGGTGCTGTAATACTGCAAGGTGCGCTGCATGAACGCTTTGCGGTTGTGGGACAACAGCACAAGGGTGAAACGCTCACTCAGGGGTGCTTTGTCATTCATTGCTTTGTCTCCAACCCACATAGGTACTTCCCCACAACCGGCCAAACGCCTTGAACCTGCAACCATTGATAGTTAACGAACCCGACGCAGGTAACCGTCCGGCGCCACGGTGATCAGCAGCTTGTTCTGCATCTGATAGTCGATTTCAAAATCGCGGTTCTCCTCCAGATAGGCCCAGACCGCAGTTTTCGGGTTGTCACCCGGCCCCCAGGGACGATCCGGGAAGAAGCTTTCCGGCATGTCCTCAACCACGGTGTCCATGACCACGCAGTAGCTGTCCACCGACACCAGCGGCGCATACAGACGCAGCTCTTCGAGCACGTGCTCGTGGGTGTGGTTGGAGTCCAGGACCAGGATCACCTTCTTGCCGGCTGCGGCGGCCCGTACCTGCTCGGCGATGGCCGGATCGATGCTCGAACCCTCGATCATGCGGATACGCTTGCTCATCGGATGCTGCTCGATGGCTTCGCGGTTATGCGGACGGATATCCAGGTCGATGCCCAGCACTTCGCCATGGCCCTGCAACTCCAGCAGCGAGGCGTAGTAGATGATCGAGCCGCCGTGAGCGATACCGCATTCGATCACCAGGTCCGGCTTGACCTGCCAGATGATCTCCTGCATCGCCATCATGTCCTGGGGCAGCTGAATGATCGGCCGCCCCATCCAGGAAAAGTGATAGCTGTACTTGTGGGTCGCCGACTCGTTGAAAAAGTCACGGGCCAGGCCCTTGAGCTTCTCATCCTGGCCCTGGGCGCTGATCTGCGCCTGGCATTCTTGTTCAAAGGCTTGAATGACGTTGTGCTCGGTCATGTTCGGATCTCAATGGCAAATTAGCTGAACGAAGCGCTGTCGACGGCGTGATAGACATAACGGCCGTCGGTCATGCGCTTGATTTCTTCGAGGTAGTTGGAATTCATCACGAACAGGTTGGCGCCTGCCGGCAGTGCCTCCATGGCTTCTTGTGGCGATGACACACGCATGCCACTGAGCGGCAGGTACCGGCCCTGTTTGGCCGGGTTGATATCGACGACTTGATCCACCGCCACGCCGGCCCGTTGCAGGAACAGCGAATAGATCACGCCCTTGGACGAGGCGCCCCAAATCCCGGCCGCGGTGTGCGGCGCCGACTCGATGATGCGCTTGGCGCACTCGATGCTGGCGGTGAAATCCGCCGGCATCTGCAACGGCCGGCTCGGCGCCGGCAACGACGACTTCAAGCTGCCCAGGTCCGCCACCACGTACAGGTACTGGCCGCCGAACAGATGCCCGGCCTCATGCACGGTGCCGAACATGCGCTGCAGGTCTTCGAGGCGGAAGTAATTGACGTGCTCATAGAACACGTCGAACCAGGCGCGATGCTCGAGAATCCAGTCGAAACATGGCACCTCGATATAGATCTGCCCGCCCTGGTTGGCATCGGCAATCTCTGCCAGAAAGGCCAGCGGATCGGCAATATGCTCCAGCACATGACGCAGCACGATGGCCTCGGCAGCCAGCCCCAGGCCACGGGTGAAAGGCGCCTTGATCACCTCGGGGTTGGCCCCTTCGTAGGCCGGGTCGATGCCGGTGATGGCGTAGCCCTCGCTGCGCAGCAGTTCGAGGAAATAGCCCTTGCCGCAACCGACTTCGATCAGCTCGCGCCCCTTGAAGTGCCGGGCGATGATGCCCTCCACATCCATCAGGTGCTGCTGGAACTGCGCCGAATGGGCCTGTTCGTTCTGGTAGTCGCTGTCGTAACTGAGCTTGTCGGCATCGAAGGCCTGATTGAAGATCAGCCCGCTTTGCAGGTCCTGCACCAGCACGATGTCCGCAGCAGCCGAGGCGCGGGCACTCTGGGCATCGGCGAAGGTACGGTTCTGCAACACCGGCAAGTCGGCGACCCGATACAACTCATGCGCCATGTTCGGCTCCTGTTATTTGCTGCAAGCGTTGGTTCAAGCCCCAGAACGCCATGGGCTCGTAGTCCGGGTACGGGTAGTGCCCCAGGTTCAGGCGAATCGATGAACCGCGCTGGGCGATGCGCTGTTCCACCAGGGAACGCACGGCGATCGGCCGGCCACTGGAGCAATTGACCACACCGGAAAACGCCCGCTGGCGCAGCAGCGCCGCAAGGTAGCCGGCCGCTTCCTCGATGGCCAGGTAGTCCCGCAACTGCTCGCCGCCGGACATGTCGAACACCTCATCACCGGCGTCGATGGCCCGATCCAGAGCCGCCAGCAGGCTCTTGGGATTCTGTCCCGGACCATGCAGGTAGAACAGCCGCGCCCACTGCAAGCTGAAGGGCACGTGCTGCTGCAGGGCCTGGAGGAACAGGTGCAGGCTGTGCTTGGCCAGGCCGTAGGGATTGCCTGGGCAAGCCTCGGTCTGCTCTGTCAAAGGTCCGCTCTGCATGCCGTACTCGAAGCAGGTACCGGTGACCAGCACCTGGCCCACCCCCGCCTCGACCACCGCCTTGATAAAGCGATAGTCGGCCATCAGGTTGTGCTCCAGGTGAAACAGCGCCTGGTAGTTCGGCAATCCGGGCCAGGCCAGATGGGCCAAGGCGTCGACCCCGTCCACCAGGGCGGCGACATCCAGGTGCGGGTCATGCACATCCAGCGCGCGGAACTCCACAGCGTCGAACCAGGGCATCTGCCGCGCCTTGCCCAGATCACGGGCCAGCGCACGGACCCGGCAACCCCGGGCCAGCAAGGCTGCAACCAGATGCCGGCCGACAAAGCCGGTGGCGCCGGTGACCAGCACCTTCATGCCGTTCACAGCAGCTTCAACTCAGGCACGGCAATCACGAAACGCCCGCCCCATTGCCGCACCTGGGCCAGTTGCTCGCTGACTTCGCCCAACAGGTTCCACGGCAACACCAGCACATAGTCCGGTCGCTCCTGGTCGATGCGCTCGGGCGCCACCACCGGGATACGACTCCCCGGCAGGAACTTGCCCTGCTTGTGCGGGCTGGCGTCGGCGACCCAGGCCAGCAAGTCGGCCTTGATCCCCGCGTAATTGAGCAAGGTATTGCCCTTGGCTGCCGCGCCGTAGCCCACCACGCGCTTGCCTTCGGCCTTGGCCTGGAGCAGGAAGCGCAACAGCTCGTGCTTGATCCGCTCTGCCGCCGGCGCCAGGGTCTGGTAATACTCGGGCGTGTTCACCCCGGCGCGCTGCTCCAACAGTAACTGCTGCGCCACGCTGTCCTGCACTGGCCGACGCGAACCGTCGATACGCTGCACGAAGACCCGCAGCGAACCGCCATGGGTTGGCAGGGTCTGGACATCGAAGACTTCCAGGCCGTTGCGCTGGCACAAGCTCAGGACGGCGGTCAGCGACAGGTAGGAATAGTGCTCGTGGTACAGGGTGTCGAACTGCTGGCCGGCCATCAGGGTCAGCAATTGGGGAAATTCGAAAGTCGCCACCCCCGTCGGTTTGAGCAACGTCGCGAAACCGCAGAGAAAATCGTTGATGTCCGGCACATGGGCCAGCACGTTGTTGGCCGCCATCAGGTCCGCGGCCCAGCCCTCCTCCAGCAACTGCGCGGCAGTGCCACGGCCGAAGAACAGCTCGCGGATCTGCAAGCCCTTGGCCCGCGCCGCCTGGGCGGTGCTGCGAGTCGGCTCGACCCCGAGGCAGGGAATGTCACGCTGGGCCACGTACTGCAGCAGGTAGCCGTCGTTCGCCGCTACTTCCACTACTCGGCTGCGGGCGTCCAAGCCGAAACGCTCGACCATTTGCGCCACATAGTCCCGGGCGTGCTGCAGCCAAGTGCTGGAGAACGAACTGAAATAGGCATAGTCGGCGTCGAACAGGTGGTCGGCGCGGGTGTAGTCCTCGGTCTGCACCAGCCAGCATTGCTGGCACACCTGGACCTTGAGCGGCACCCACTGCTCGGCCTGATCCAGTTGCTCGGCACGCAGGTAAGCGTTGGATGGCGGTGAGGTGCCCAGGTCGATCAGAGGCAGGCTCAGGCATGCGCCACAACCGCGGCAATTCATAGTCTCACTCCAGCGAAGGCAGCATCGAGCAAGGGGTGGCTGGCATCCCGGTTCGACAGATTATTGACAGACAACGGCCAGTGGATCGCCAGTCGCGGGTCCAGCGCCGACAACCCGGCCTCGTGCTCGGGGGCGTAGTCGGCGCTGTGCAGGTAGAGCAGCTCGGCATCGTCGCTCAGGGCCTGGAAGCCATGGGCGAAACCCGCCGGCAGCAACAGGCTGCGCCCATCGCCGCCGCGCAGGTGCTCGGCATGCCAATGCAGAAAGGTCGGCGACTCGGGGCGCAGGTCCACCGCCACGTCCCAGACTTCACCCCGCAAGCAACTGATGAGTTTGGCTTCGGGCCGGGCAGCGGTCTGATAATGCAGGCCACGCACACTGCCCCGTTCGCGGGTGCAGGAGTGGTTGATCTGGCGAATATGGAAGGGCTGGCCAAAAGCGCTCAGGCTGCCCTCGCAGAACAACCGGGAGAAATGCCCGCGCTGATCCTCGAAGCGTTTGTGGCGCACCTCGAACAACCCGGCCATTGGCAGAGCCAGGACCTGAAACTCGCTCACAGCGCCCCCCGGTACAGGTTCAACTGCCCAAGGGTCACGGCACGCATGTCCGCACCGCCCTTCCAGGCCAAGTGCCAGTCCAGGGTTTGCACCAGACACTGTTGCAGCGTCCAACGGGGTTTCCAGCCCAGCAGCTGGCGCGCACGACTGCTGTCCAGGCGCAGCAGGCCGGCTTCGTGCAGCTCACTGGGCTCGATCCGCAGGCCCGGGGCCTCGGGCCAATGCCGGGCCAGCAGCTCCACCACTTCACCGACGCTGCACATGTCCTGCTCACCGGGCCCGAAGTTCCAGGCACCGGCGTATTGCGGGCCGTCCAGGTACAGGCCGGCCGCCAGTTGCAGGTAACCGGCCAGGGGCTCCAGGGCGTGTTGCCAGGGGCGTACCGCCTGGGGATAACGCAAGGTCACCGGCTCGTCGGCCGACCAGGCCTTGAGCACATCGGGAATCAACCGCTCGGGTGCAAAATCGCCACCGCCCAGCACGTTGCCGGCCCGGGCCGTGGCCAGGGCCAGGCCATGCTCGGCATAACGCTCGGCAGCAAAGAAGGATGAGGCATAGGACTGGGCCAGCAACTCGCAACAGGCCTTGCTGCTGCTGTAGGGATCGTGGCCGCCCAGGGCTTCGTTTTCCCGATAGGGCCACAGCCATTCCTGATTGGCGTAGACCTTGTCGGTGGTCACCAGGACACAGGCACGTACCCCACCGACCTGACGGATCGCTTCCAACAGGTTGAGGGTGCCCATGACGTTGCTTGAGTAGGTCCCCAGCGGATCGCGGTAGGCCTCGCGCACCAGGGGCTGGGCCGCCAGGTGCAGGACGATTTCCGGCTGCACCTGGGCGATCAGCTCCAGCAGACTGCCCAGGTCCCGCAGGTCGCCACGATGATCGTCGACGCCTTCGGCCACCCGGGCCAGTTCGAACAGGCTCGGCTCGGTCCCCGGGTCCAGGGCGAATCCGCTGACCTGGGCCCCCAGGCTTTGCAGCCACAGGCTCAGCCAACTGCCCTTGAAACCGGTATGCCCGGTCAGCAGGACACGCTTGCCACGCCAGAACTCCTGGCTCAGTCCCATTGCTTCCACGGGGCCTCCCCGCTTTGCCAGAGCTGTTCCAGATGATTCTTGTCCCGCAGGGTATCCATGGACTGCCAGAACCCCGAATGCTCGTAGGCGCTCAGTTGCTGATCCTTGGCCAGCTGGATCAGGGGCTCGGCCTCCCAGGTGGTGCTATCGCCATCAATGTAGGACAGCACTTTGGGCGACAACACGAAGAACCCGCCGTTGATCCAGCCACCGTCGCCACGGGGTTTCTCGGTGAAACCCAAGACCTGGTCGCCATCGCGATCCAGGGCGCCATAGCGGCCCGGGGGCTGTACGGCAGTGACGGTGGCCAGCTTGCCGTGGGACTTGTGGAAGTCCACCAGGGCACTGATATCCAGATCGGAGACGCCATCGCCATAGGTGAAGCAGAAGGCCTCGTCTTCCTGCAGGTAGCGCCCGGCCCGGCGCAACCGTCCGCCGGTCATGGTTTCCTCGCCGGTGTCGATCAGCGTCACGCTCCATGGCTCGCTGTAATTCTGATGCACGTCCATGCGGTTGTTGCGCATGTCGAAGGTCACATCCGAAGTGTGCAGGAAGTAGTTGGCGAAGAAGTCCTTGATTGCGTAGCCCTTGTAGCCCAGGCAAATCACGAAGTCATGAATCCCGTGGGCGGAATACTGCTTCATGATGTGCCAAAGAATTGGCTTGCCACCGATCTCGATCATGGGCTTGGGCTTGAGGTGGGACTCCTCGCTGATTCGCGTACCCAGTCCACCTGCCAGAATTACTGCCTTCATCGCTGTCCTCTTGCTCTTCGTGGGCCAGGCCAGCCCTTTCAGGACTGGCGCGGCGCCAGATGCAGATCATTCATCGCAACCAAAGGGTCCCTTGCACCGCGCCGCAGTGAAGGATTTATGGCGATTTGCTGAAGACTTGCAGGAAGTGCGCCAATTGCGTGCGCGGCGCCCGCAGGCGCCGCAGAAGGCAGCGAGAGCCCCCCCCCGAACAGAAGATTGCCCAAAACACCGGCCAGCGACGGTGGCAGTCGCCGGCCCGGGGATCGATCAGTCCGCCAACCATCCCCACAGCCAGTGCCGCAGGTTGTCGTCGCGCAGCATGAAGTCGCGATGCACCGCTTCTCGCAGCTCATCCCCCATGCGGTAGCTGGCTGCCGGGTCGGACAGGTGCATGCGGATCGCCTGCAACCATTCCTCGGTGCTGTTGCTGCGGACCTTGGTGCAGGGCAGGAAACCGCGATAGGCCTCGGTGTCGGTGCAGATCACCGGGTAACCGCAGGCACCGTATTCCAAGAGCCGCAGGTTGCTCTTGCAGTCGTTGAAGATATGAAACTCCAGCGGCGCCAGCGCCAGATCCAGATTCAGGCTGGCCAACTTGAACGGATAGCTCTGCAGGCTGGTGAGGGAGTGAAACTCGTGCACATAAGGACGCAAGTCATCAGGGCACATGCCGAAGAATACCCACTCGACCTCGTTGGCCAGCTCGCGTACCACCTCGGCAATGATTTCCAGGTCGCCGGTATGACTAGTGCCACCACCCCAGCCCACCCGCGGCTTGCTGGAGGTACCACGGCGACTGGTCAAACTGGCCCAGGGGTCCAGCGCCAGCATGTTGGGCACCACGCGAATGTCGCTGTGCATGCTCGACAGAGCATCGGCCAGGGGCTGGGTGGTCACCACCACGCGATCGCACAAGGCGATACCTTCGCGCAGCATCTGCTCGGTGTTCACCGGCTTGTTCCGAGCGTGGGTGTTTTTCTTCGGCGCGCTGACGATGTAGTCGTCGAGCTCGAAGACCCGCAGGGCACTGGAGTATTTTTTCATCCGCAGAATGTCGCTGGCCGCCCCTTCGCTGTAGCGGCACTGCAGGATGATGCTATCCGGTGACAGGCGCTCGATGTCCGCCGTGGACGGCGACTCGTAGGCCACCCGGGCAATCGCCCGCCCCGCCTCTTCCAGCGCCGTCAGGGGACCTGTCACCCGGTAATGTCCGACCGCAGAGCTGTTGACCGGCAAGCCGAGGATCAAGGGCAAGGCCCGACTGCAGAACGGATTCCAATTGTTGCGCAAGGAGGGCTCCAGACTGAAGCTGGAGTAGCCCAGGCTCAGGGCCGGGTTGTAGGCCGGATCGCGAGCGACCTTGGCCATCCACTGCTGATAGAAACGCTCTTGCTCGGCTTCACGGGCCAGCAGTTGCTCGCTGTCGTCACTGGCAGGCGACGCCGGCCGCAGCATCAGGGTGGCGTGAGGCGTCCAGACCACCAGATAACCGTTGCGGTCGACCCGCAGACACAGGTCGGTGGTACCCAGCTCGCCGGCGAAGGCTTGCTCATCCAGGCCGCCCAGGCTGTCGAAGACCTCCTTGCGCACCATCAGGCAATCACCACTGACCGCACTCCAGTTCTGCACCACCTGCAGCCGCTGCATGTAGCCCCGGGCATCCATGGCTTCGCCGACAAAGGGTGAGCTCGCAGGCCCGGCCATGCCCAGCACCTGGCCGGCATGGAGAATAGAGCCATCGGTAGCCAGAATCCGCGCGCCCACCACGCCCACCTCTGGACGCTGAGCCTGATTGAGCAACTCATCCAGCCAGTCGCCGCTACAGATCAGCGCCCCCGGATTGAGCAGCAACAGGTAGTCGCCACGAGCCTGGCTCGCCGCACTGTTGATCAGCGCAGCATGGCTGTGCGGACCGACATAAGGCAGGACCCGCAGCATTGCACCACCCAACTGAGCCATGGCCGTCAGCCAGTCGGCCATGGCCGGGTCGCGACTGCCGGCATCCACCAGCACAATTTCGTAGTGGTTGTAGGCCGTCTGCTCGATCAGGCTTTCAACACAGCGCTGCAGGGTCGCCAGGGAGTCGCCGCACGGCAGGATGATCGACACCAGCGGCCGGCTGCCATGCAGGTAGTCGATGCGGTTGAGCAGAGGCAAATCATCGTGAACAATCCGGTGCTCCACACCGATCCGCTGCAGATGCGCCGCCACCAGCCCCTCGCTGGCCTCGATCACCTGGGGCCGGGACAGCCACTGGGCGAAGCTGAACTCGGACTCCAGCTGGATATCGGCAATGTGCTCGATCGCCTGGGGCCCCGCCGCTTCCACCATCCGCCACAGCAGATCATGGGGCGCCAATTCGCCATGGAGCGGATCGAAGCCGCCCTCGGTCATGAAGCGCTCGCGGGAAAAAGCCAGGGCACGGCCGACATAGGGGTAGGAGCGCATCAGGTCGAGGTTGAAGTCAGGCTTGAACACCGGTTCCGACGACTCCCCCTCCACCAGCGCACCTTCATCGCTGTAGGCACAGAGCATGGCCGGGGTATTGGCGATGCGCTCGGCCAGGATCAGCAGCGCCGACTCCTGCAGACGGTCACCGGCCTGCAACAGATAGAACCAGTCGCAACCTTCCAACTGCGGGGCCAGCTCATTGAGCTGCTGTACCCAGTCGTCGCGCAGAGGCTGGTGCAGGACCCGCTCACGCATCGGCTCCTCGCCCGCCGACAACAGCAGCACTGCGGCAGGCGCGAACAGCTGGCCATCAATGCTGTCCAGAGTCCGGGCAAGCGCCTGGCCATCGCCCTCGAAGTCGAGAACCACCGGCACCAGCTGTACCCGCCGCGGCCAGCTGTCAATGCGCTGAGGCATCAGCCGCTGCTCCACCGCCGAGAACTTGCGTACCGACAGCCACTCGCGATAGAAATCCTCGTAACTGATGCTCTCGCCACCGACCCGGCCATCGACCACGGTACTGCGATTGCCCAGCACACGGGTCACGCACAGCTCCTGCCAGTTGCGCGGCTGCCCGGCCTCCCGAGCCATATCGACATACCGTACCCAGCCTGCCGCCGGCGCCGACTCGCCACTGCGGGCGGCCAGCATCTGCACCAGCCACTCCCACTCATTCTTGGCCAGCTTGAGCATTTCCGGGGTCGCGCTCAGGCGCCCCGAGTACAGGCGCTCGCAACTGAGCACCGTCACCAGCGCCGCGAGATTGCCACGGCGCATCAGGCAGATGAACAGAGCGAAATCCAGCAGCGCGACAAAACCTGCGCCCTCCTGGATCAATGCCGGCAGCAGCTCCAGCACATCGGCACGACGCATCAGGGCCGAACTGAAGTTGCCAAGGAAATTGCGTGGCGTGCTCTCGAAGATCGCCAGCATGTCCTCGCCCTTGAGCACGGCATCGTTGTAGGTGAAACGGCAGTTGTCGACCCGCGGCGGCAGGATGAAATTCCCGGCATCACTGAACACCCGCAGTGCACACACCAGATTGATATCCGGGTTGTCGATCAGTACCGGCGCCTGCAGGGCGATGCTGGGGGCAAACAGCCGATCGTCGTCGCACAACACCTTGATCAGTTCGCCGCGCGCCTCTTCAACGCAACGCAGAACGTTCTTCTGCAGCCCCAGGCGTTGCGGGTTGCGCAGGTAACGCACAGGGTGCGCAGGCTCGGCCACGGCTTCGACGATACGCTGGATCTGATCGTCGGCGCTGTCGTCGCAAATGACGATTTCCAGGGGCTGGTAAGTCTGGGCCAAGGCACTGTCGAGGGCCTGGCTGAAGAAACGCGGGTTGAAGGCGGGGATGACGATGCTGACTAGAGGGGCTGGGTTCACGGCTGGAAACTCTCGAGCGGCGAGCCCCGGCCAGAAGGACCAGGGCTGCAGGACCGCTTAAAAAGACGGCTGACGGCTCGACGGTCATGGCGCTCGAGCCGCAGCCCGAACGCCATGTTCTCAGACCTTGTTGAACAGGCCGAGCTGGGTGATTTTGCTGAAGGCCAACTGCGAGGCCTGCAACATGGTCTGTTGCAGGGTCAGGCGAGTCATGACTTCGGCCGGATCGGAATCACTGATGGCAGAACGGGTGGTGACGTTGGCTGCCGACAGACTTTCGTTGATTTCGTTCTGGGTAGCCAGAGCCGAACCACGACCACCGATGGAGCTGATGCCGATGGACAGCTGATCAACACCGCTGGCCAGGTTGGCCATCCCCGACGCGAGGTCGGCCAGCTGCTTCTGGGTCGCCAGGACGTTACCGTCGGTGGGTACGTTCAACGCGTTTTTCAACTGACTCACGGTGTCCAGGACGTTCTGGGTTTCGTGAGTGTTGACCGCCACGCTGAACTGATCGTTGGCGGCCGGCGAAGGAGCGCCCGTCAGGGTGAAGCTCACACCTGCCGCGGTGGCGATATTGCCCGGGCCTACCACACCCGAAGACACCGGTTTGCTGTCTGCCGTCAGCGGCGCGGCATACAGATCGAAGTTGGTGGCGCTGGTGAACTTGAGCACTGCAGAGCCACTCGGGAACGTCGAGTTGTAAGCCACCGGATCAGTCACGCTGGTGGCTGAGACCTGAGTCATGCTCGGGTTGCCCGGAGAACGCGCAACGTTGAAGGTGTCCGGCTTCGAGGCCAAGGTAAAACTATGCCCCGGCAGCACCGTGTTGGCGACATCGCCGGACTTGAGATTGATGTTCAGGTTCAGATCGACACCACGGAAACTCACGGTCTGGTTCGGCGAAGTGCCGACCACGCCGCCCTTGCTGGCCTCGGCAGTCACATCGTTGCCGCTGCCATCGAGGATCTTCAACTGAGTACCGCTGACGAACGACACGGTATAAGGCTCGCCAGCGCGGAACTGGCTGTTGTAGGTGCCGCTGTTGGTCATCTGGCCATTGGACAGGGAAACCCGTCCATCATCCACCGCCGGCGAGGTCATGGTGACCTGGCTACGACTGGTGTTGAGTGCCTGCTGGAACACATCCCAGCCAGTGCTGTTGGCAGCCATCATCATGGTGTCGCCCACCGGCAGCTTCAGGCTGCTCTGGTCACCGTTGTAGCTGTAGGTGCCATCGGAGTTGCGGCTGAACGGCGGAACGTCGTCCTTGGAACCACCGAAGAGATACTTGCCGTTTTCGTCCTGAGAGTTCATCAGGCTCAGCAGTTGCTCTTCGATCTGCCCCAGCTCGGAAGCATTGGCCTGCCGGTCAGCATCGGTGTAACCGGCACTGCCGGCGCCAGTGGCCAGTTGCTTGGCCCGGTCCAGGACGTTGTTGATGCTGGTCATCACCGACTCGGCCTGGCCCAGAGAAGCCTTGATCGAGTTGCTGTTGGCCTTGTACTGATCAAGCAGGGAGGCCTGCTGACCCAACTGCAGCAGGCGGGCAGCGCCCACCGGATCGTCGGCGGCGGTCTTGACCCGGACCAGGCTGCTGGACTCTTCGCCGCTCTTGATTGCGTTGGAAAAGTTCTTCTGATAATTGGCAGCCGAAGTCTCGTAAAACTGGGCGGTGGAAATGCGCATGGGCTACGACTCCTTAAAGGCTGTTGATCAGCGTGCTGAAGGTTTCCTGCGCAGCCTTGATGATCTGCGAAGACGCTGTGTAGTACTGCTGGAACTTGACCAGGTTGCCGGTCTCATCATCCAGGTTGACCCCGGACAGCGAGTCGCGGGCGCCCTTGGCGTTGGCCAGGATGGAACCGTTGGCAGCGCTGTCGAGCTTGGCCTGGCTGGCCTTGGCGCCGACGTTCTCGATCAGCTTGCCGTAGGCATCCACCAGGGTGATGCCCTTGCTCGCCGAACCGGTGTCAACGGTCTGCTTGGTCTGCAGACCCGACAGCGTCAGGCCGTTGCGGTTATCGGAAGAACCGGCGCCATTCACCGAAATGTTCATGTTGTCGCCGGCATTGGGCGAACCGGCAACGGTCATCTGCACCGTGAAGGTCTTGGTCACGGGTGGCGTGCCACCGTCGGTGATCGGGTTGCCGCTGGCATCGAGCATCTTGACCTGCAGGTTCAGGACATTGCTCTGCCCCGGCACGATAGAGCCGCTGCCCATCTTGACGCCCTTGGCGTCAAAGTAATCGTAGGTCTGGCTGCCGCCGGACGCCGCGTTGAACACCACCTTGACCGGGCCGGAGTTCTTCAGCGCCGTCTGCATCTCCAGCTTGCTGGCAGTGTTGTAGCTGTCGATCGGCACCGCCAGGGACGGCTGCGCAGAGATGCTCAGGGAGCTCTTGACCCCGGCACCAATCTCGGCCTTCAACGGCGCAGCCAAAGCCAGGCGCTTGGCGTCAGTCATTTCCGTCTGGATAGTGGCCGCCGCATTGCGGGTCGGGGTGATCTTGAAGCTGTCACCAGCGGCCACCGTGCCATTGAGGTTCAGCGAGAAACCGTCGATCACTGGCGCCGGGCTGGTCGTGGTGCTGAAGGTGCCCATGTCCTTGCCGTCGGAACGCTTGACGGTGTAATCCGTGGCACTGCTGAAGGTCACGGTGTAGTCACCGGTGCTCAGCTTGCCGGTGTCCTTGATGGTCACATCGAAGTTGCCCGAGCCTGCGCTGTTGGCGGCGCTGGCCATACTGCGCTGACTGATCATCCGCAGGCTGTTGATGTCGTTGAACAGGTTGCCGCCGAACTCACCGTTCTTGTCGATGCCCTGGGCCATCTGGCTGTTCATCTGGTCGGCAACCACCAGGGCCACGCGCCCCAGCTCGTTCATGGCCGGGTCCAGCACTTCACTGCGATAGCGCAACAGACCACCAATCTCGCCACCGGTGGTGACGTTGGTGATGTCCACGGTGCTGGTGCCGCGATTGAGCTGCAGCATGGAGCGCGTCGGGTCGTTCTTGCCCTGCACCACTTCCAGGGTGTTGGCGGAGTTGCCCATCACCAGCGGCTGGCCACTGCCCAGGTACAGGTCGAGGCTGGAGCCACGCTCCGACACCTGAACACCGATAAAGGTCGACAGCTGGCGTACGGTTTCGTTACGGGCGTCCAACAGGTCGTTGGGCATGCCGTTGCCGTTGGTCGACAGTTCGGAAATCTTCTGGTTGAGCTGGGCAACGGTATTGGCCAGCTTGTTGACCTGATCGGCCATGCTCGCCATGTTGCCGTTGATGTTGCTGTTCTGTTCGTTGAGCTGGCTGGACACCGAGTTGAAACGGTTGCTCAAGGCCTGGGTGTCGCTGAGCAGCAACTGCCGGGAGGCCTCATCGGTAGGCTTGGCGTTGAGGTTCTGCAGAGAAGCGAAGAACTTGGTCAGGGCGCCGTTCATGCCGGTGCCATTGTCCGACAGCAACTGGTCGATCGGGCTGATCTGGCCCTGGTAGGCCGCAACGTCACTGTTGAGGGACGTGGCAGTGCGCAACTGGGCATCGAGGAAGCTGTTGTACACCCGGCGTACGTCCGCCAGGGTGGTACCGGTGCCGATGAAGACATTGCCGAATTGAGCAGAGGCCTTGGTGCCCTGCACGGTCTGCTGGCGCGAGTACCCGGCGGTGTCGGCGTTGGCAATGTTGTTACCCGTAGTCACCAACGACGTTTGGCTGGCGGCCAGCCCCGACATCCCAATATTGAGCAAACTCATGATTCAGACCTTATAAATTCGTGGAAACGCCCGCCGCAGCGTAGTTCTGGTAGTTCTTCATCTGCTTGGCTATCTGCGAAATCTTGCTAGCGTAATCCGGGTCCGTTGCATACCCGGCTTTTTGCAACTCGCGAACAAACTGTTCTGGTTTATCGGCAACCTTCAGCACTTCTTGATAGCGATTATTGCTCTGCAGCAAGGTCACCAGATCGTGGAAGCTGTCCTGGTAGGAGTCATAGGAGCGGAACGCCGCCGTCTCCTTGACCATCTGCCCATCGCGGAACTCGCTGGTGATCGCTCGCGCCTGTGCGCCCTGCCAACTTTTGTTGGCCTTGATACCGAACAGGTTGTGACTGCTGCTGCCATCCTGCTGACGCATCACCGATTTACCCCAGCCCGTTTCCAGCGCGGCCTGGGCCACCAGGTAACGCGGATCGATACCGATGCGCTGGGCCGCCTGCTGCGCCATCGGCAACATGGTGGCGACAAAATCATCTGCGGAACTGAAGGCGCGCTTGGCCGGCGCCAACGGCGGCTGAGCCATGGCCCGGCCATACACGCGCATCTTGCCCTGGGACGCGGCGTAGCCCTGATTGACCCGCCACTCGCCACGCAGCACCGCATCGGCGGCTGCACTATTGCGGGCAGGCGCCAGGTTCTGGGTAGAGGCGTCAGCAGTCGCACCCGCCGATGGCACGATACCGGTCAACAGGCGATCGGTAAGCTTGCTCGGCAACGACAGGCGCCGCTGATTGAGCAACGCCATATCGTTATGCGACACCGTGCTGCGCAATGGGTCCTGGGCACGCGAGGCCCACATTGGGCGCTGGCCATTGACCCGACTCAGCGGCCCATCCTGGGCGGTGGTACCGGCGGCAATCGGGGTCGGAGTGGCCACCGGCGCCGCGGCCGTCAAGGCCGTGTGGGTCGCACCCGGTTGAGCCGGCTTGTTCTTCATCATCTGGCGCATCAGCACATTGGCCAGGCCGATACCACCCCCCTCGCGAGACAGGGACACTGCCAGCTGCTGATCGTACATGTCCTGATACTGCTTGGCGGCCGGGGTATTGAGCGGGTTGTCCTGACCAATGACATCGGTGGCCTTGCGCATGGACTTGAGCATTTCATTGAGGAACAGCGACTCGAACTCCTGCGCCACCTTGCGCACGTTGGCTTCGCCGTTCTTGTCACCAACCTTGAGTTGCTGCAGGCGATTGAGGTCGGAATAGGACCCGGAATCGCCACTGCCGATCAATCCACTCTTACGTATATCCATGGCCGTCACCTCAAATCACGATCAGGTCGGCTTGCAAGGCGCCGGCCTGTTTCAAGGCTTCGAGAATCGCCATCAGGTCGCCTGGAGCGGCTCCCACCTGGTTCACCGCACGGACGATCTCGTCCAGGGTGGTGCCCGGGCCGAATTTGAACATCGGCTTGGCTTCCTGCTGGGCATTGACCCGCGAACGGGGAACTACTGCAGTCTGGCCGTTGGAGAGCGGACCGGGCTGGCTGACGATCGGGTCTTCGGTGATGGTCACGGTCAGGCTGCCGTGGGTCACCGCTGCCGGCGACACCTTGACGTTCTGGCCAATGACGATGGTGCCGGTACGGGAGTTGATGATGACCTTGGCCACCGCCTGCCCCGGATC
Source organism: Pseudomonas sp. JDS08PS003 (assembly GCF_045013505.1). Taxonomy (NCBI): domain Bacteria; kingdom Pseudomonadati; phylum Pseudomonadota; class Gammaproteobacteria; order Pseudomonadales; family Pseudomonadaceae; genus Pseudomonas; species Pseudomonas sp. JDS08PS003. The sequence continues at coordinate 1,952,699 of NZ_CP120724.1, read as the reverse complement.
GATTTCCAGGTTCTCCAGGATCGACAGGTAGTCCACGCGCTGGCTTGGGTCCAGAGGCGCGGTGACCCGGATCGAACCGCCATCGATGGCCTGGGCCACACCCGGACCGAGCATGTCGTTGATCTTGTCGACAATGCGCTTGGCAGTGGTGAAGTCCGAACGGTTAAGGTTCAGGGTCAGGCTGTTGCCCTGGTTGAAACCGCTGGGTACGGCGCGCTCCACCGAAGCACCACCGGGAATGCGCCCGGCAGACGGTACGTTGACAGTAATCTTCGAGCCGTCACGCCCCTCGGCATCGAAACCGCCCACCACCAGGTTGCCCTGGGCAATGGCGTAGACGTTGCCGTCGATACCCTTGAGCGGGGTCAGTAGCAGGGTGCCGCCACGCAGGCTCTTGGAGTTACCGATGGACGAAACGGTGATATCCACCTGCTGACCCGGCTTGGCGAAAGCTGGCAGATCGGCACTGATGGACACTGCAGCGACGTTCTTCAACTGCACGTTGCCGGAACCGGCCGGCACCTTGATGCCGAACTGCGACAGCATGTTGTTGAAGGTCTGCAGAGTGAACGGGGTCTGGGTCGTCTGGTCGCCGGTGCCGTTAAGCCCGACCACCAGGCCGTAACCGATCAACTGGTTGGAACGCACGCCGGAAATACTGGCGATGTCCTTCAACCGCTCGGCCTGAACGCCGAGGGAAGTGGACAGCAACAAGGCCGCCGCCATCAGGTGCTTGAAGTTGAACATGAGGCTTCTCATCACCTAGAAAGGGAACAGCGGACTGAGGAAGAAACGATCGAACCAGCCAGGCTGGTTGGCATCGGCAAACGAGCCGGTGCCCGAATAGGTAATGCGTGCATCTGCCACTCGGGTCGAAGACACGGTGTTATCCGTGGCGATATCGTCCGCCCGCACCAGACCTGCAATCCGCACCAGCTCATCGCCAGTGTTGAGGGTCATCCACTTCTCGCCGCGCACCGCGATGATGCCGTTGGGCAGTACATCGGCCACGGTAACCGTGATCGAACCGGTCAGGCTGTTGCTCTGCGCGGCCTTGCTGTCGCCCTTGGTGGCGCGATTGCCGCTGTAGCCGGCATTGAGGGTCAGGTCGCCATCGCCCAACGGGTTGTTGGTGTTGGGTACGGCACCAAACAGCGAGGTCAGGCCGATGCTGTTGGAGCTGGTCTTGGTCAGGGCCGAGTTGGCACCCTTACTGGCGTTGGTCCGCTCGTTCAGGGTGATGGTGATGATGTCACCGACCCGGAACGCCTTGCGGTCGCTGTAGAGGTTCTGCTCGAAGCCGGCCTGATAGATCGAACCGTTGTTGGACGCGGAAGGCAGCGGCGTGCGCGGCAACACCGGTGCGTAGTAAGGGTCATTGGGCTTGGGCGGCGGGGCAACACAGCCCGCGAGCACGGCACTCCCACTCAGCGCTAGAACACAAATAAACCGATTCATGACCCTTCCTCACGATGTTGCCGGTGCGCCACTTCAGACCCGTGGCGACCTCAAGACTTGATTACAGCTTCTGCGTTATGAACGAGAGCATCTGGTCCGCGGTGGAGATCACCTTGGAGTTCATCTCGTAGGCACGCTGGGTGGTGATCATGTTGACCATCTCCTCAACGGTGCTGACGTTGGACGCTTCCAGGGTGTTCTGCAGTGTGGTGCCGAAGCCGTTGAGGCCCGGGGTACCGATTTGCGGCGCGCCGCTGGCGGCGGTTTCCAGGAACAGGTTGTTGCCCTGGGACTGCAGGCCCGCCGGGTTGATGAAGTCGGCGGTTTGCAGGTTGCCGATCACCTGGGAAGCCGGGTTGCCGGCGATGGTGATGGATACGGTGCCGTCCTGACCCACGGTGAAGGTCTGCGCGTCGTTGGGCACGACCACCGCAGGCTCCAGGGCGAAACCGCTGGCGGTGACGATCTGGCCGTCGGAGTTGAGGTGGAAAGTACCGTCACGGGTATAGGCCGTGGTGCCATCGGGCTGCAGGATCTGGAAGAAGCCACGGCCATTGATGGCCAGGTCCAGAGGCTGTTCGGTGGTCTGCAGGCTGCCGGCAGTGAAGTTCTTCTGCGTACCGACGATGCGCACACCGGTACCGACCTGCAGGCCGGTTGGCAGTTCGCTGTCCTGAGTCGACTGAGCACCGGGCTGACGCTTGATCTGGTACAGCAGGTCCTGGAACTCGGCGCGATCACGTTTGAAACCCGTGGTCGAGACGTTCGCCAGGTTGTTGGAAATAACACTCAGGTTGGTGTCCTGGGCGGACAGACCGGTTTTGGCAACCCATAGAGCCGGAAGCATTCGATTCTCCTCTCGCGCCTGTTTTACGGCGCTAGATACTGGTAATTAGCTGATCTGCAAGACCCGAGCCATGGCCTGGTCGTCTTCTTTGGCGCTGTTCATCATCTTGACGTGCAATTCGAACTGGCGGGACAAGGCCAGCACCGCGGTCATTTCTTCCACGGCATTGACGTTGCTCGACTCCAGGAAGCCCGACACCAGCTGCACATTGGCATCGGCAGGCGCCGGCTGGCCGTCCTTGGTCTTGATCGACCCGTCCAGCCCCTTGGTCAGGTTCTTGATATCCGGATTGACCAGCTTGATGCGATCGACCTCAGCCATGACCCGCGGACCTTCACCCATGGCACGAATGCTGATGGTGCCGTCCTGGCCGACTTCGATCTTCTGCTCGGGCGGCACGGCGATAGGACCGCCATTGCCCATGACCGGCATGCCGTTGCCGGCACGCAGCACGCCCAGCGCATCGACATTCAAGCTGCCGGTGCGCACATAGCTTTCGCTGCCATCCGGGCTCTGTACGGCGATCCAGCCTTTGCCGCTGACGGCCACGTCCAGGTCACGACCGGTCTCCACCATGGAGCCGGGAGTAAAATCCGTTGCTGGCCGTTCGCCCATGGCAAAGGCCCGCGCCGGAAAACTGTCACCAAACACCGGCATCGCGCGCGCCTGCTCCAGGTCGCGCTGAAAACCGTTGGTGGAGATGTTCGCCAGATTGTTGGCATGAGCCTTTTGCGCCAGAGCATTCTGGCTGGCGCCGGTCATTGCCACATAAAGGTACTTGTCCACAATCGTTCCTCATCTGCCGGACGTTTGCCGCCCCACACTGTACTGAGCATGGCGCAAGCAATTTCTACACCAACTTTCACTGACAGCAACGCTCCCCATGCGGGCCGGGGCTTTGCCGCGAGCAACGGGATTTTCAGGGCGGAACGAGAGACGAAAAAACGGCGGACTTATGCCGCTAACGGCAAGCATCGGTCGCATGACGCGGATCAGACCCGCCCTCCGGGCCGGAGACTTTGTGAACAGATCTTGCAAGGCACAGTGACTGGCTATCGCGACTTCAGTTTGCGGGGGGGTGGCCGACACCTAAGCCAGTGACTGCCAAGGAGAACCACTTTGAACCTGTACCTCAATCAGCTGCGCAAGACAGCTGACTTCAAGGACGCCATCTATTCCGGGGATATCTTCCTGGACACCGACCTGGCCACCGCAAAAGACCTCTGCGGGTTCGCCAAGGAAAGCATCACCGCGGCGTTTGATGGTGAAACCAACCACCAGGCTTTGCACACGATGATGCCGGTGGAAGAGTTCGTCAGCCGGGTTACCCGACTCAAGGGCCAGTTCACCAACAGCCAGCGCGTCAAGGATCTGATCCTTGGCTTCATTCACGAGATCGGCATCGATCCTCGGGACTACATTTTCGACGTACCGCGCCTGCGGGTCGTGCCCAACTACGACTACCTGCACGCCGGCGTCAGCTACGCCTACAAACCCCATCGCGACAGCTGGTACGGCAGCGTGGACTGCCAGATCAACACCTGGATGCCGGTCTACACCATCACCCCGGACCAGACCATGATGATCAACCCCAGCTACTTCGAGAAGCCGGTGGCCAACACCTCGAAAGACTGGAGCCTGAAGGACTGGATCAGCAACCAGCGGCACAAGGCCAAGGACAACCTGACCGAAGAAGTGCGGGTCCACCCGGTGCCCGTGGAGGCGATCGACGACAGCTCCGAGCTGCGCATCGCCGGCAACTCCGGTGAGATGCTGGTGTTCTCCGGCTCGCACCTGCACGGCACCGTCCCCAACCGCACTGACCGCACCCGCTTCAGCGTGGACTTCCGCCTGATGCACCTCGAAGACCTGAAACACAACCGCGGAGCCCCCAACGTCGACAGCGCCTGCCCTGACGTCGGCTCCGGCTTCAAAGACTACTTCCACGCCCACGACTTCTCGAATTTCCAAGGATTCAAGCCATGACCAAACGTCGCCTTACCCCCGCCGAAGCCGAATACAACGAAACCCGCGCCGGCGTACTCAAGCGGGTCGACGCCGAGTACGTTGCCGACGCGCCCTTCGTCTTCGCCAACCGCATCAACGTCACCGCCGCGCTGTCGCGCATGGAGCTGTTCAAGAAGGTCATGGATGTACCAGGGGCGATCATCGAGTGCGGCGTGTACAAGGGCAACTCGCTGATGCTCTACATGCACCTGTCGATGATCCTCGAGCCCTATGCCATCAACCGCTCCATCGTCGGCTTCGACACCTTCGAAGGCTTCACCAGCATCAACAAGGACGAGGACCCGGCCGACATCAACGAAAGCATGTTCTCCGACACCGACCAGTCGCTGATCCAGGACATGATCGATGCCAACGACCTGCTGCGTCCGGTGAACCGCATCCCGCGCTGCGAGCTGGTCAAGGGCGACATCTGCAAGACCGTGCCGGAATTCGTCAAGTCGCGCCCGGACCTGGTGGTGGCCATGCTGATCCTCGACACCGACCTGTACGAACCGACCAAGGTCGCCCTGGAAACCTTCCTGCCATACATGCCCAAGGGCGCCATCGTGGTCCTCGACGAAGTCGCCTACCGCAACTTCCCGGGCGAAACCAAGGCCCTGCGCGAAGTGTTCGACATGAACAAGATCGAACTCAAGCGCCTGCCTTTTGACTCCTGTGTCGGCTACTTCCATATCTGAAGACCGCCAGTCCCGAGCCAAACGAAAAGCCCCGCTTCATAAGCGGGGCTTTTTTCATTCCGGCGATTCCTTTCCGACCTCGTACTGCCGCAGCTTGTTGGCGATGGTGGTATGGGAAACCCCCAGGCGCTTGCCCAACTGCCGACTGCTGGGATGCTCGGCATAAAGGCTTTCCAACACGGCCTTTTCGAAGCGCCCGACAATCTGCTCCAGGCCGCCCTCCAGGGAAAAATCCCCCAGCGGCTGGCGGGCGCCATAGTCCGGCAGACGGATATGCTCGGCCTTGACCGTGCCGCCATCACACAGCGAGACCGCCTGAAACAGTACGTTCTCCAACTGCCGGACATTGCCCGGCCAGTGGTAGTGGCTGAGGCGCTCCATGGCCGCCGGAGCCAGCCGCGGCAGCGGACAACCGATCTGGCGACTGGCCTGATCGAGAAAGTGCTCCACCAGGGGCGTCAAACCGTCGAGGCATTCGCGCAGTGGCGGAATATGCAGGGACAGCACGTTGAGTCGGTGGTACAGGTCCTGGCGAAACTCGCCCCGTGCGCACAACTCGGACAGATCCACCTGAGTCGCGCAGATCACCCGCACATCCAGGTATACCTCCTCGTCACTGCCGACACGGCGGAAGCAGCCATCCTGGAGGAAGCGCAGCAACTTGACCTGTAGGCGCGGGCTCATCTCGCCCACACCATCGAGAAACAGGGTGCCACCGGCCGTCAGCTCCAGCAGCCCGAGCTTGCCCTCGGCCCGAGCCCCTTCAAAGGCCCCGGGGCCATAGCCGAACAGCTCGGTCTCGGCCATGGATTCTGGCAGCCCGGCGCAGTTGAGGGCCATCAGCGGCGACTGGCCCCGAGGGCTGGCCAGGTGGCAGGCGCGGGCCAGCAACTCCTTGCCGGTGCCGGTCTCGCCTTCGATCAGCAGCGGCGCATCCAGTGGCGCCATGCGTCGGGCTTCCCGCACCACCGCCGCCATGACTTTCGAGCTCTGGAAAATACTGTCAAAGCCCCGCAGTTCCTGCTTGCGCACATTGTAGATACGCTCCCCTACCCGATCCGCCCGGTGCAGGGTCAATACCGCGCCGGCCATGGCTTCGCTGTCATCGTGTTCCGATTGCAGCGGGGCGATATCCGCCAGGAACACGTCGCCCTTGACCTTGACCCGCAGCCCGTTGATCCGCGACTGGTTGGCCCGTACCAGCTCCGGCAAATCGAAATCCTCGGCGTAGCGTGACAGTGGAATCCCCGGCACCTCATCCACCCGCACGCCCAGCAACTGCGCCGCCGCCCGGTTCGCGGCCACAATGGAGCCGCCCATATCGATGGACAGCACCGGGAACTCCAGGGCCCCCAGCAGCGCATTGAGCTCCATGTGCCGACGCTCGCTGGGCATCAGCCCGACCCTTTTGACGCCAAACACCCCGGCGATGGATTCGAACTTGGGGCGCAACGCCTGGAACTGCAGGTTGATGAGGTTCGGGCAGTGCAGATAGATGGCATTGCCATGCTCGCCACCTACCTCGCCCCGAGCCACGTTGATCCCGTATTCCACCAGCAGATTGAGGATGTCCCGCAGTATGCCGATGCGGTTCTGGCAGTGAACTTTGATACGCATGAAGAAAGCCCCGAAGCGGATAATGGAGGGCATAAACGCCGAAAGCCGACGCTTTTGACGCCGGCATTTGCAAACTTTCTGCGGGATGGCACAGATAATCGTCAAGATTATGTGACAGCAAAGGGCTTTTTCAAACCGGAAACCCACAATACTTGGGAGCCCCAGGCAAAATCGTAACGATTAGTTTACAAAATGACGCTCTACGCCCCTCCGCCACCGGCGGCCAACTGCTGCAAAGCGTCGCACCCTGGGGTATCACTGGGGTCACACATAACAAGAACGCATCCCCTGGCAGGAGAGCAGCATGAAGCAGACGCAGTACGTGGCCCGCGAGCCCGACGCGCAAGGTTTTATCGACTATCCACCCGAAGAACACGCGGTGTGGAACACCCTGATCACGCGCCAGTTGAAAGTGATCGAGGGCCGCGCGTGCCAGGAGTACCTGGACGGCATCGACAAGCTCGGCCTGCCCCACGACCGCATTCCGCAGCTGAGCGAAATCAACAAGGTCCTCGGCGAAACCACGGGCTGGCAAGTGGCCCGGGTGCCGGCACTGATTCCTTTCCAGACCTTTTTCGAACTGCTGGCCAGCAAGCGCTTTCCAGTGGCGACCTTCATTCGTACCCGCGAAGAACTGGACTACCTGCAGGAACCGGACATCTTCCACGAGATCTTCGGCCACTGCCCGCTGCTGACCAATCCCTGGTTCGCCGAATTCACCCACACCTACGGCAAGCTCGGCCTGCAAGCCACCAAGGAGGAGCGTGTCTATCTGGCGCGCCTGTACTGGATGACCATTGAGTTCGGCCTGGTGGACACACCGACCGGACGGCGCATCTACGGCGGTGGCATCCTCTCCTCGCCCAAGGAAACCGTGTACAGCCTGTCCGAAGAGCCGGAGCACCAAGCCTTCGACCCGCTGGAAGCCATGCGCACGCCTTATCGCATCGACATCCTGCAACCCATCTACTTCGCCCTGCCCAACCTCAAGCGCCTGTTCGACCTGGCCCATGAAGACATCATGGCCCTGGTTCATCAAGGCATGCAGTTGGGTCTGCACGCACCCAAGTTCCCGCCAAAACCCAAGGCGGCCTGAGCAGCCCGCCCTCGCGGGCGGCTGCGAAAGATAGTAACTTCCAACAAGAATCGAACTCAGGAACACACCATGACCGCTCTGAACCAAGCCCATTGCGAAGCCTGCCGCGCCGATGCCCCTCAGGTCAGCGACGAAGAACTGCCGGTACTGATCAAGCAGATCCCCGACTGGAACATCGAAGTTCGCGACGGCGTGATGCAACTGGAAAAAGTCTTCCTGTTCAAGAATTTCAAATTCGCCCTGGCCTTCACCAATGCCATGGGCGAGATCTCCGAGGCCGAAGGCCATCACCCAGGCCTGCTCACCGAATGGGGCAAGGTCACCGTGACATGGTGGAGCCACTCGATCAAGGGCCTGCACCGTAACGACTTCATCATGGCGGCCCGCACCGACGAAGTGGCCAAGACCGCAGAGGGACGCAAGTAATGCATTTCGATGCCATCGGCCGCGTACCCGGCGATCCGATTCTCGGCCTGATGGAGGCCTACGCCAACGATCCCAACCCGCGCAAGTTCGACCTCGGCGTGGGGGTCTACAAGGACGCCCAGGGCCTGACGCCGATCCCGCAATCGGTGAAGCTGGCGGAGCAGCGCCTGGTAGACCGCCAGACCACCAAGACCTACATCGGCGGCCACGGCGACGCGGCCTTCGGCAAGGTGATCAATGAACTGGTACTGGGCAGCGATTCGACACTCATCGCCGAACAGCGCGCCGGCGCTACCCAGACGCCGGGCGGCACCGGAGCCCTGCGCCTGAGCGCCGACTTCATCGCCCAGTGCCTGCCGGGCCGCGGCGTTTGGTTGAGCAACCCGACCTGGCCGATCCACGAAACCATCTTCGCCGCAGCCGGGGTCAAGGTCAGTCACTACCCCTACGTGGGCAGCGACAACCGCCTGGACGTCGAGGCCATGCTGGACACCCTGAACCGGGTGCCCGAGGGCGACGTGGTGCTGCTGCACGCCTGCTGCCACAACCCCACCGGTTTCGACCTCAGCCAGGCCGACTGGCAACGGGTGCTGGAGGTGGTTCGCAAGCGCAACCTGCTGCCGCTGATCGACTTCGCCTACCAGGGCTTTGGCGACGGCCTGGAACAGGATGCCTGGTCAGTGCGGTTGTTCGCCGCCGAACTGCCGGAAGTGCTGATCACCAGCTCCTGCTCGAAGAACTTCGGCCTGTACCGCGATCGTACCGGGGCCCTGATTGTCTGTACCCGGGATGCGGAAAAGCTCCTGGACGTGCGCAGTCAACTGGCCCATATCGCCCGTAACCTGTGGTCCACGCCACCGGATCACGGGGCCGCAGTGGTCGCCACCATCCTCGGCGACCCGGAGCTGAAAAGCCTCTGGGCCGACGAAGTGGAAGCCATGCGCCAGCGCATCGCCCAACTGCGCGCCGGCTTGCTGGAAGCCTTGCAGCCCTACGGCCTGGCCGAGCGCTTCGCCCACATCGGCGTGCAACGCGGCATGTTCTCCTACACCGGCCTGAGCCCGTCTCAGGTCAAGGAACTGCGTGAACACCACAGCGTGTACATGGTCAGTTCCGGCCGGGCCAACGTCGCCGGAATCGACGCTTCGCGCCTGAGCCTGTTGGCCGAGGCGATCGCTCGGGTCGTCTAAAAGCAGAGCGCGTGCTTGCCGGCGCGGGTGGCCTTGAGGGTGCCTTCGCCGACAAGCCGGTTCCTGCTGCGGCGTTGCCCTTTCATCCCAAAATCGCGATAAAAATCTTTTTGTCATTTCCAGTGCTGTATCCTGCCCAGGCTTTTTAAAAGCGCGGACCTACCCAGCGATTTAAAAAACAGACTTTGCGAGGAGCAACGACATGCATGAGATTCCGAATCTCCCCTTCCCAAGCCTGCACGAAACTGAGCAGACAACCACGCCACAAGCCAGTGCTGAAAAGCCTGTAGTGCAAGAAGCCGCCGACAGCCGCAAGGCCGACAGCGAAGACTGAAAAAGAGCTGTAACCAGACCGTGTGGAAAGCGCTACTCAAGCGCTTTCCACACCGCCTGAATCCTCACCCCCCGAGCCTCTGCCGAACCATGACCGACTCCTTCAGCGAAACCCAGGCCAGCGTACTGATGGGTACTGCGGAAAAAATGATCGAGGTCTGGAATCGCCTCAGTCCGGAAAAACAGGCCGCCCTGCTGGCCCGTTTTGGCACCCAGGAAAACGCCCTGGCCGCCCTGGTCACCACCCATCTGCTGAACGCCAAAGACGCCTGATTCAATCCATCAATCAGGAAAGTTCTGAACAACGCGTCGATTTCTCCCCCTGCATTCCCGTCTACATCGGTATCATAAGCAGCCTATCTATTTAGCTGTCGCAGTGGACCCATGCCCATGCCAGATACCCAGCGCCCCTTGGCGGTCACGCTGCAAGTCGTCTCCATCGTCCTGTTCACCTTTATCGGCTACCTGAACATCGGCATTCCCCTGGCGGTACTGCCGGGCTACGTCCATAGCGACCTGGGATTCGGTGCGGTGATCGCCGGCCTGGTGATCAGCGTGCAATACCTGGCCACCCTCCTCAGCCGCCCCTACGCCGGGCGCATCATCGACAACCTGGGCAGCAAGCGTGCTGTCATGTACGGCCTGGCCGGCTGCGGCCTGAGCGGGGTGTTCATGCTGCTTTCCGCCTGGCTGCAGAGCCTGCCGACCCTGAGCCTGGTCAGCCTGCTGATCGGCCGCCTGGTACTGGGCAGCGCGGAAAGCCTGGTGGGATCGGGTTCAATTGGCTGGGGCATCGGCCGGGTCGGTGCACAGAACACCGCCAAGGTGATTTCCTGGAACGGCATCGCCAGTTATGGCGCCCTGGCCATCGGCGCGCCCCTGGGGGTATGGCTGGTCAATCGCCTGGGCCTGTGGAGCATGGGGGTAAGCATCATTCTGCTGGCGGTGCTCGGCCTGCTACTGGCCTGGCCAAAACTCGCCGCGCCGATAGTCGCCGGAGAGCGCCTGCCGTTCATCCATGTACTGGGCAAAGTCTTCCCCCATGGTTGCGGCCTGGCCCTGGGCTCCATCGGCTTTGGCACCATCGCCACCTTCATCACCCTGTACTACACGACCCAGCACTGGTCCAACGCGGTGCTGTGCCTGAGCCTGTTCGGTGCCAGTTTCATTGGCGCGCGCCTGCTGTTCGGCAACCTGATCAACCGCCTCGGCGGCTTTCGCGTGGCCATTGCCTGCCTGTCGGTGGAAACCCTCGGCCTGTTGTTGCTGTGGCTGGCCCCCGATGCCAGCTGGGCCCTGGCCGGCGCGGCCTTGAGTGGCTTTGGCTTCTCTCTGGTGTTCCCGGCACTGGGCGTGGAAGCGGTCAATCTGGTGCCAGCCTCCAGCCGCGGCGCGGCGGTGGGCGCCTACTCGCTGTTCATCGATCTGTCATTGGGCATCACCGGGCCGCTGGCCGGGGCGATTGCCGCCGGCTTCGGCTTTGCCTCGATCTTCCTGTTTGCCGCCATCGCCGCGTGTTGCGGCCTGCTGCTGAGCCTGTACCTGTATTACCAGGCGCCCAAGCTGCGCAAGGAACGTGAGAACCGCTAAAAGTCCACCTTGCCGCGGCCGGCCTTGATGCTGCCGCGCTTGGCCTTGGTCTCCAGCCGGCGCTTCTTCGAGCCCAGGGTCGGTTTGGTCGGACGACGTTTCTTTTCCACCTTGATGGCACTGAGAATCAGCTCGGTGAGACGCTCCAGGGCATCGGCGCGATTCTGCTCCTGGGTGCGGTACTGCTGGGCCTTGAGAATGATCACGCCGTCACTGGTGATGCGACTGTCGCGCAGCGCCAGCAGCCGCTCCTTGTAGAACGGCGGCAGGGACGAGGCCGGAATGTCGAAGCGCAAATGCACTGCGCTGGACACTTTATTGACGTTCTGCCCGCCGGCGCCCTGGGCGCGGATGGCGGTCAGCTCGATCTCGGCATCCGGCAGATGCACGTTGTTGGAAATCACCAGCATGGAACAGGAATCCGTCTTCAGGGCGCACAGGATACCCCCATTCTCCACGCTCTTGCGGGCCTCTTCGCTGGCAAGGCAGCGCCTGCAAGAGACAGCCCTCGCAGGAGCCGGCTTGCCGGCGAAGGCGATCTGCATGCCCAACAAAAATCACAGGCATGAAAAACCCGGCCGGAGCCGGGTTAGTCATTGCCGGGGCCGCGCTTACTTCAGCGAAGGGCTGGCCGCCTGCAGCGCATGCTGGGCACTGCGCTTGTTCTTGATCAGGTAGCAGACCCACATGAACACCACCCACACCGGGATCGCGTACACCGAGATCTGGATGCCCGGGATCATCAGCATGATGCCGAGGATGAACACCACGAACGCCAGGCAGACGTAGTTGCCGTAGGGGTACCACAAGGCCTTGAACAACGAGGTCTGGCCAGTGCGGTCCATGTGCTGGCGGAACTTGAAGTGCGAGTAGCTGATCATTGCCCAGTTGATCACCAGGGTCGCCACCACCAGGGACATCAACAACTCGAGAGCGTGCTGGGGAATCAGGTAGTTGAGCACCACGGCAACGAAGGTCACCACCGCCGAAGCGAGGATCGACATCACTGGCACGCCGCGCTTGTCGATCTTGGCCAGGACTTTCGGCGCATCGCCCTGCTCAGCCATGCCCAGCAGCATGCGGCTGTTGCAGTAGGTGCCGCTGTTGTACACCGACAGCGCCGCGGTCAGGACCACGAAATTGAGAATGTGCGCGGCGGTGTTGCTGCCCAGCATCGAGAACACCTGGACGAACGGGCTGCCGCTATAGGCGTCGCCGGAGGCATTCAGGGTCACCAGCAGGGTGTCCCACGGGGTCAGCGACAGCAGCACCACCAGGGCGCCGATGTAGAAAATCAGGATGCGGTAGATCACCTGATTGATCGCCTTGGGGATCACGGTTTTCGGCTTGTCGGCCTCGGCTGCAGTGAAGCCGAGCATTTCCAGGCCGCCGAAGGAGAACATGATGATCGCCATGGCCATCACCAGGCCGCTGACGCCGTTGGGAAAGAAGCCGCCATGGGACCAGAGGTTGCTCACCGATGCCTGCGGGCCGCCGTTACCGCTGACCAGCAGGTAGCTGCCCAGGGCAATCATGCCGACGATGGCCACCACCTTGATGATGGCGAACCAGAACTCGGCCTCGCCGAACACCTTGACGTTGGCCAGGTTGATGACGTTGATCATCACGAAGAACACCGCTGCCGAGGCCCAGGTCGGCACATCCGGCCACCAGTAGTGCACGTACTTGCCGACCGCGGTCAGCTCCGACATACCCACCAGGATGTAGAGAATCCAGCAGTTCCAGCCGGAAAGGAAACCGGCGAAGCCGCCCCAGTATTTATGGGCGAAGTGACTGAAGGAACCGGCCACCGGCTCTTCGACGATCATCTCGCCCAGCTGGCGCATGATCATGAAGGCGATGAAACCGCAGATGGCGTAACCGAGGATCATCGATGGACCGGCGGATTTGAGCACCCCGGCCGACCCCAGGAACAAACCGGTACCGATCGCGCCGCCCAGGGCAATCAGTTGAATATGGCGATTTTTCAGGCCGCGTTTCAGCTCGCCCGAATGCGAGTTTTGTCCACTCATGAAAAGGTTCTCACGCAAGGTTTGATGATGTTTGCAAGACGTTGCCGCCCGGTGAAGGCTTAAGCGGCGCGGAGCAAACCCCAGCGCAGGCACCCGAAGTTCAGCGTTTTTCTAACGGTCATGCGTCACCTGTTTGTTTTTATCTGTGACGAAATCGAACCCACCACGCTCGTGACGCGGCGGAGTGAACAAGGTGGATAACCTTGAGTTTATTGGCCCGGCAGCAGTGTCTTCAGCGCCCTGGGAGCAGGCTGAAACACGCGGCGCAGACGCAAAGTGCGCGGGTACGCAGTTGGGTCACAGTTAAAACGCCGCGCATTGTACACCCCTGACCCCCTGCCGCCAGACACCGCTGTATCAGCGTGCCGGTAACCGGGATCCTGCGGGGCCTGCTCGATGCTCGGCATCGGCGGCGGAAATTTGGACGGACCGAGTGGGGTCGTCGATGAAGGTGCGATGACCATCGCCCTTCGAAGGGTGTCGGTGAAAGTCGGTTACGGCGTTCATTGCGCCTCCTTCTTGTTATGCACCTGTACGCAGGCAGGTGTGCATCTCACCTGCCTTGGCGCCCCGGAACAAGCGGGCCAGAGCCTCCACGGCCAGATTGCCCGGCGCCCGGCGGCAGCTTTTCCTTACAGCATCCGGACCTTGGCCGATTCAGGGCAAAACACGGAAGATTTCGTAATATTTTCTTTACATCGCGTAACGTAAATTTGCCAAACCAGATCGACCAGCGCAGCGACTGCAAATTGACGCGCACACCCTCCGGCACCGGAAAAAGCCTTAGCTTTTTGTTTTCAGGCAATAAAATTTCGCCCTAAAAATAGAAAATAAAGTTCAGTAGAAAATAATCTAATTATTTTTTTGCACTTCAAAATGCCCTGAACTAGGTTTCCAGCCACTTGCCGGATGCCTCGTCCGACAAGTACGAGGAGTGGATGAACAGCCCTCGCAACCATCCCGTTCGCCGCTGTTGATCCGCTCCGCCAATGGACTGCTATGCCCTATGTCATCTAGGAGAGTCACCATGCAAACACTGGAACAAGACCTGGAAACCGAACTGCAACTGGACGATTGGTTCGAAGCGGCAACCCATGATGCGGCAGTGGAAATGATGCAGGCCGATGCGGTGGTGCCGTTCGGCACGGCGATGTGGCCGATGTAAGGCGCCCGGACCGGAGCAGGCCTCGGGCCTGCCCCGGTCACCTTTGTCCTCCAGGGAGGTTTTATGGACCAGACCCGCGCCATCCGCCATTTCCTGTACTACCTCGAACGCCATCCGGCCCTGAGCGGCGCACAGGCCTGGAAAGTGGTGATCGGCCATACCGCCGAATACCAGGCCATGGCCAACGCCATCATCGAACAGTCGCGCCAGGCCACGCCCCTGGCTGTCAGCGCTCTGCGCCTGGACCTGGAGCCGGCCGAACGCCTCGCCCAGGCGATCATCGACTGTGACCTGTACATCTTCTTCTACGACTCCTCGACCCTGCCCCAGCCACGCCCCGATGGCCCGGAATTCCTCCGCCCCCTACATGGCCTGATGGCCGAACACTGGAAGAAGTCCCTGCTGTTCAAGGATTACGGCGACTATTTCTACGACACCTTCAGCGTCGAACCACAACGCATCGCCGACCTCAATGCCACCTTGATCCGACGCCTGTCCCACGCCAGCACCCTGAGCTTCAGCGACCCCCAGGGCTCTTATTTCGAGGCCCCCCTGGACAGCGTGAAGAAGTGGACCGACATCAACGGCGTAGGCAATTACGACCTGGCGCCGGGTGAGATCGCCACCCACAGCGACGCGATCAATGGTCATGTGAAATTCCTCGGCACCTTCCTCAGCACCATCCCCTTTGCGCGCAAATACGGGGTGCTGCAGATTCCGCTGGAGCTGTGGATCGAGAACTCCAGCATCCGCCAGGTCGCCACCCAGGTGCCCGGGCTGGCCAATGACTTCAACAAGTACCTGGACGCCAACCCGTCGAACCGACGTATCGAGGAGCTGGGGATCGGCACCAACGAAGGGATCAAGTCCTTGTACGGACGCAACTCCGGCTTTGAAGAGCGTCATTGCGGCCTGCATCTGGGGCTGGGAGGCGGAGCCAAGGGCAGCCACCACCTGGACCTGATCTTCAGCGCCGGCGTGCTGACGGTAGACCACAAACCGGTGTTTGACGGCCAGTTCGCCTTTTAACTTCACCTTGTGTAGGAGCTGGCTTGTGTAGGAGCTGGCTTGCCAGCGAAAGCGATCATGAGCCTTGAGCAAGGCTCGAGAGCCTATTCGCCGACAAGCCGGCTCCTACGAAGCACCGGGCAAAAAAAAACGCCAACCCGGAGGTTGGCGTTTTTTGTCGGCGGGCCGAGGCTTATTCCGGCTTGCGACGACCGAAGCCAGGACGCTGGCCGCTACCGGCCGGGGCGCCACGGCGCTTGCCGGACGGTGCGTCCTTGTCCAGCACCAGGCTTGGACGCTTGGACTTCGGTGCAGGCTTGGCCGGACGCTTAGTGTCCGCCGGACGCTCGGCTACCGGAGTACCACGACCGCTTGCCGGACGCGGTGCGCGTGGTCCGCGCTCGCCATCCTGACGGGCTGCCGGCTTGCGCCCTGGACGCTCGCCTTCGATCTGCGGCTCGCGGGACGCACGCGGGTTGGCCGGTGCACCATTGGCCGGGCGCAGGGTGCGTACACGCTCGCTCTTGCCCACCGGACGCGAGGATTTGCGCTGCATGCGCTCCAGCTTGTCCTTGGACTTGGCATTGAGCTGTGGCAGCGCCACCGGCGTCAGGCCGACTTCGGCGCTGAGCACGTCGACTTCGTACTGGCTCATTTCGCGCCAGCGCCCCATGGGCAGGTCGGAATTGAGGAACACCGGACCGAAACGCACGCGCTTCAGACGGCTGACCACCAGGCCCTGGGACTCCCACAGACGACGCACTTCACGGTTGCGACCTTCCATCACCACGCAGTGGTACCAGTGGTTGAAACCTTCGCCACCGGGAGCCTGCTTGATGTCAGTGAACTTGGCCGGGCCGTCTTCGAGCATGACGCCTGCCTTGAGGCGTTCGATCATCTCGTCGTCAACTTCACCACGGACCCGTACCGCGTACTCACGGTCCATCTCGTAGGACGGGTGCATCAGGCGGTTGGCCAGTTCACCGTCGGTGGTGAACATCAGCAAGCCGGTGGTGTTGATGTCCAGCCGGCCGATGTTGATCCAGCGGCCCTCTTTCGGACGCGGCAGCTTGTCGAACACGGTGGGGCGACCTTCCGGGTCGTCACGGGTGCAGATCTCGCCGTCGGGCTTGTTGTACATGATCACGCGGCGCACCGATTCGGCGGCCTCTTCGCGCTTGATCACCTTGCCATCGATGGAAATGGCGTCATGCAGGTCGACACGCAGGCCGAGGGTGGCCTCTTTGCCGTTGACCTTGATCCGGCCCTGGCTGATCCAGGACTCGACGTCGCGGCGCGAGCCGACGCCGATGCGGGCGAGGACTTTCTGCAGCTTCTCGCCGGCTGGACGGATTTCCTGGTCGTTCTGATCGGTATCGCTCATCTGGGCACCTCCCGGTGTGTCGCTTCAGGCTTGAGCGGCCTGAAGACGTGAAAACAGGTTCTCTGGCGAAGGGATCGCCAAAGGGTCGCGAATCATACGCTCATGGCGGCGGTTGCGCATCACAGACTAGTTGATAAGTCGCCGCCCTGGCTTTTTTCCGCCCACCGGTGCCCGCCACCTGCAGGAGCCGGCTTGCCGGCGAAAAGGCCCACAAGCCTTGCACAAAACCGGCTGACGCCTTCGCTGGCAAGCCAGCGCCTACACGGTCAGTCGTCCAGCAGGCGGCGTTCGTTTTCGATGGCTTCAGCCAGGGCCAGGGCTTCGGCCTCTTCTTCGCTCAGCTCAGGCTCAGGCTCAGGCTCCGAAGGCTCCAGGGCTGCAACGGCAGCCAGCAACTTGGCCCGAGCCTCGGCAACACCCAGCACATCGTCCTCGGCTTCAAACTGCGGCTCCTCTTCGGGCTCGACCGCAAACTCATCGGAGTCGTCACCAGGGATGCCAGGCTCGGCTTGCACTTCTGGGTGATCGAACACCGGCTCAGAGTTCCCAGGCTCAACCGCGCCATCACGATGCAAGTCGTCGAAGTCGGTCTTGATCCCCTCCTCCATAGAGTCCAGCTCCAGCAGCAGGGTATGGAAGCTGGTCTCTTCCTTGGGCTCTTCCGGCTCGGCGCTGGCATCGGCCAGTTGCTGCAGGTGCTCGGGCACCGGCACATCGTCGAACTCCAGCACCGGCTCGGCCTCGATCTCCCGCAGTTCGGCCAGGGGCGGCAGGTCATCGAGGTTCTTCAGGTTGAAATGGTCGAGAAAAGCCTTGGTGGTGGCGAACATCGCCGGTTTGCCCGGCACATCGCGGTAACCCACCACCCGAATCCACTCGCGTTCGAGCAGGGTCTTGACGATGTGGCTATTGACCGCCACGCCGCGCACATCCTCGATCTCGCCCCGGGTGATGGGCTGGCGGTAGGCAATCAGAGCCATGGTTTCCAGCATGGCCCGGGAATAACGCTGAGGCCGCTCTTCCCACAGGCGGCCAACCCAGGGGACGAACTTTTCACGGATCTGCAGGCGATAGCCGGAAGCCACTTCCTTGAGCTCGAAAGCCCGTCCTTCGCAGGATTTGCCCAGCAGGGTCAGGGCCTTCTTGAAGACGGCCGGGTCCGGCCGCTCGGCTTCTTCAAAGAGCTCGAACAGGCGCTCCAGGGACTGGGGTTTTCCCGAGGCCAACAGAAAGGCTTCGAGCAGGGGCGCCAGCTCGCGGGGTTCATTCAGGTTCATGATTTAAGCTCGTTATTCGGCTCGCGCCCGTACGTGGATGGCCGCAAAGGGCTCATTCTGCACCAGCTCGACCAGGGATTCCTTGACCAGTTCGAGGATCGCCATAAAGGTCACCACCACTCCCAGGCGCCCCTCTTCTGCCGTAAACAACTCGACAAAGGGCACGAAACCGCCGCCCTTGAGGCGCTCCAGCACATCACTCATGCGCTCGCGGGTGGACAAGGCCTCGCGGCTGACCTGATGGCTTTCGAACATGTCGCCACGGCGCAGCACCTCGGCCATGGACATCAGCAACTCTTCCAGGGCCACATCCGGCAGCAATTTGCGCGCCCGGGCCTGCGGGGCGTCGAGCTTGGGCACCACGACGTCGCGACCGACCCGGCTCAGGCCGTCGATGCCTTCGGCGGCGGCCTTGAAACGCTCGTACTCCTGCAGGCGGCGAATCAGCTCGGCCCGGGGATCGTCCTCTTCTTCTTCGATCTCGGCGGAGCGCGGCAGGAGCATCCGTGACTTGATCTCGGCCAGCATCGCCGCCATCACCAGGTACTCGGCGGCCAGTTCCAGACGCACCGACTGCATCAGTTCCACATAGCCCATGTACTGGCGGGTGATTTCCGCCACCGGGATGTCGAGGATGTTGATGTTCTGTTTGCGGATCAGGTACAGCAGCAGGTCCAGCGGGCCTTCAAAGGCTTCGAGGAAGACCTCCAGGGCATCCGGGGGAATGTACAGGTCCAGGGGCATTTCCATGACCGCCTGGCCGTAGACCATGGCGAATGGCAGTTCCTGTTGGGCGCCGGCCTGCTCGTCGACGGTTTCCAATACGGACATCTAGGCCTCGGCCATGAACGGCGCAGGGTCGCCGCAACCGACGCGAATCACTTCCGGTTCGCCATCGGCGAGGCTGATCACCGTGGAGGACTCGGTACTGCCGAAGCCGCCGTCGATGATCAGGTCCACCTGATGCTCCAGCAACTGGCGCATTTCATAAGGGTCGCTCAGTGCCTCGGTATCGCCGGGCATGATCAGGCTGACACTCATCAGCGGCTCACCCAGTTCGGCCAGCAGCGCCAGGGCAATGGGATTGCTCGGCACCCGCAGGCCGATGGTACGGCGCTTGGGGTGCAGCAGCAGGCGCGGGACTTCCCGGGTGGCGTTGAGAATGAAGGTGTAAGGCCCCGGCACATGGGCCTTGAGCAGGCGGAAAGTGCCGGTGTCGATCTTGGCGAACAGCCCCAACTGCGACAGGTCGCTGCAGATCAGGGCGAAGTTGTGCTTGTCGTCCAGTTGACGCAAGCGCCGCACTCGTTCGATCGCGCCCTTGTCGCCCATCTGGCAGGCAACGGCGTATGACGAATCCGTGGGATAAATCACCACGCCACCGCCGCGAATGATCTCGACAGCCTGTTTGATCAGGCGTGGCTGTGGGTTTTCCGGGTGGATCTGGAAAAATTGACTCACTGTCTCTACCTGTTCAGGCGGCAATAATTGGCTCATGTTTGAACCGACACCAAAGTGGCGGCAGGTCCTCCGGAACCGGACGATACTCGCCGATCTCGGACCAGCCTCCTGGGCCATGAAAGTCACTGCCGGCGCTGACCAGCAGTCCGAATTCACGAGCAAGGATAGCCAAACTGCCCACTTGCTCTGCAGGTTGGTGGCCATTGACCACCTCGATTGCATGGCCACCGGCTTGAATATAGTCGGCAATCAAGCGGCGACGCTTGCTGCGGGTGAAATCGTAATGCCAGGGATGCGCCAGGCTGACCCAGGCCCCCGCCTCGCGAAGGGTGCCGACGGTGTCTTCCAGAGTCGGCCAGTGCTGCTTGACGTCCCCCAGTTTTCCCGCCCCCAGCCATTTGCGAAAGGCTTCGGCACGATCCTTCACAAAACCGGCACGTACCAGATAGTCGGCAAAGTGCGGCCGCGCCGGGGCATTGCCACTGTCCCCCAACTCCTGCTGGATTGCCCTGGCGCCTTCCAGCGCCCCGGGCATGCCCTTGAGGGCCAGCTTGCGGCTGATCTCCTCGGAGCGCAGCCAGCGCCCCTCGTGCAGTTTGTCGATGGCCGCCACCAGGGCCGGAGCCTGGGTATCGAATCCATAACCCAGCACATGAATGGTGGCGCCGCCCCAGGTGCAAGACAGCTCGACGCCATTGACCAGTTGCATGCCCAATTGCTGTGCAGCCTGGCGAGCCTCCGCTAGGCCTTCGAGGGTGTCGTGGTCGGTCAAGGACAGGATTCGCACGCCTCTCTCGTACGCACGCGCAACCAGAACCGCGGGCGCCAGGGCACCATCGGAGGCCGTGCTATGGCAGTGCAAATCAACATTCACAGGACGATAAAACCTCAAGTCAGCTGGCGCTTTCGCTACCAAGGATGTTTGTTATTATGCCGCCACATCCTGCTTCTGGCTGCCACTGTGAAACAATTCATCGACTTCATCCCGCTGTTCCTGTTTTTCATCGTCTACAAAATCGATCCCCGGGTCGTCGACCTTGCCGGTCACGAAGTCACCGTGGGCGGTATTTACAGCGCCACCGCGGTGTTGATCATCAGTTCCCTGGTGGTCTACGGCGCGCTGTTCATTTCCCAACGCAAACTGGAAAAAAGCCAATGGCTGACCCTGATCGCCTGCCTGGTTTTCGGCAGCCTGACCCTGGCCTTCCATAGCGAAACCTTCCTTAAATGGAAGGCGCCGGTGGTCAACTGGCTGTTCGCCCTGGCCTTTATCGGCAGCCACTTCATCGGTGATCGCCTGCTGATCAAGCGCATCATGGGTCACGCCCTGACCCTGCCGGACCCAGTGTGGACCCGCCTGAACATCGCCTGGATCGCCTTCTTCCTGTTCTGCGGCGCCGCCAACCTGTTCGTCGCCTTCACCTTCCAGAGCATCTGGGTCGACTTCAAGGTCTTCGGCAGCCTGGGCATGACTGTATTGTTCCTGGTGGGCCAGGGTGTCTACCTGTCGCGCCACCTGCATGACGCCGATCCCACCACCCCGAAAACCGAGGACTGACATGCTTTACGCAATCATTGCCACAGACGTCGCCAACTCCCTGGAAAAGCGCCTGGCCAACCGGCCGGCGCACCTGGAACGGCTGCAAGTGCTCAAGGACCAAGGGCGTGTGGTGCTGGCCGGCCCGCACCCGGCGATCGACAGCAATGACCCTGGCGCCGCCGGCTTCACCGGCAGCCTGATCGTCGCCGAGTTCGACTCCCTGAGTGCCGCCCAAGCCTGGGCCGACGCCGACCCCTTTGTGACCGCCGGCGTCTATGCCCATGTGCAGGTCAAGCCGTTCAGGCAATCGATGCCGTAAATCCTCCCTGACGCGATGAACCTTCACGGCTCATCGCGTTCTCAATCGCTCATTATTCTCGTTTGACGGCCGACAACCTGCCCAACACTCGATTGGAATCAGGAGTTTCGATGCGCCAAGGTCCGCTGTGCCTGCTGTTGGTCATGTTGTCGATCGGGGCTCCGGCCCTTGCCGAGGAAGCCCAGGAATCCGGTCATTCGACGCCGCTGTCCCTGAGCGCCGGCAGTCAGATCACCGAGTTGCAGCAACGCTTGAAAGAAAGCGAACGCCTGCGTGAAGAGCTGAGCAAACAACTGCAGAGTGCCGATGCCGAACGGGAAAGCCCGCAGCTGACCCGCTTGCGCCAGGAGAACCAGCGCCTCAAGCTGCAACTCAAGGAGGCCCAGGCCAACCCGGTGCCGCGCCTGCTGACCGACCAGCAGCAATGGTTTGTCACCGGCGGCGGCGTGGCCCTCATCGCCCTGCTCTGCGGTATCTTTGCCAGTGGCGGACATCGCAAGCGTCGACAATGGCTAAATTGAGTGATTCATGAGCGACCTGTTACTGATTGATGACGACCAGGAGCTGTGCGAGCTCCTGAGCAGCTGGCTCGGCCAGGAAGGTTTTCAAGTACGGGCCTGCCACGATGGCCTGAGCGCACGCCGGGCCTTGTCGGAAACCGCACCGGCTGCGGTGGTCCTGGACGTGATGCTGCCCGACGGCAGTGGCCTGGAGCTGCTCAAGCAACTGCGCAACGACCACCCCGACCTGCCGGTACTGATGCTGTCGGCCCGTGGCGAGCCCCTGGACCGTATCCTCGGCCTGGAGCTGGGCGCCGACGACTACCTGGCCAAGCCTTGCGACCCTCGCGAACTCACCGCCCGCTTGCGCGCCGTGCTGCGCCGCAGCCACCCGGTGGCAGCGTCCAGCCAGCTGGAGCTGGGAGACCTGTGCTTCAGTCCGATTCGCGGCGTGGTCAACATCGACGATCAGGACATCACCCTGACCGTATCCGAAAGCCGCCTGCTGGAAGCCCTGCTCAAGCAGCCGGGCGAGCCCCTGGACAAACAGGAACTGGCGCAGATCGCCCTGGGTCGCAAACTGACCCTGTACGACCGCAGCCTGGACATGCACGTCAGCAACCTGCGCAAGAAGATCGGCCCCCACTCCGACGGCCGCCCGCGGATCGTCGCCCTGCGCAGCCGCGGCTATTACTACAGCCTGTGATTGCAACGTGCCCTGACGCATTTGTCAGGGCACGGAAATACCTTCTTTACCCAAGCTTTACCCTCCGCTGACTGCCGCTGACCTTGATCTGGGTAACCTGAACTCATCCGGAACTTACCGGGAATGAGACAAGGAGACACACCATGCGCAAGACCCTGATCGCCCTGATGTTTGCCGCCGCCCTGCCAACCGTGGCCATGGCCATGCCTGAAGGCAACGGCCCGATGGGCCCGATGGACGGCCCTCGGCACAGCGAACACATGCGCGGCAAAGGCCCCTTCAGCCAAATGGATCTGAGCCGTGAACAACGCCAGCAGATCGGCAAGCTGATGGGCGAGCAAATGCACGACCGCAAGGCAGTGGTGGAAAAGTATCTGGAGAAACTCTCGCCGGCCGACCAGAAAGCCATGAAGGATGAACTGGACGCCAAACACCAGAAGACCCAGGCCGATATCCGCGCCTTGCTCAAACCCGAGCAGCAGAAGGAATTCGACGCCATTATCAAGAAACAAGAGGAACGTCGCGCCGAATGGGCTCAGTTCAAGGCCTGGAAAGCGCAACAACCGCAAAAAGCGCAATAATGCGTTAGAGTTCACCCTATAGCCCAGTGGCCTCCCCCCACTGGGCTTTCGCGTTCGAGGAGTTCTTGTGCGTTCATTGTTCTGGCGCATCCTGGCCAGTTTCTGGCTGGCCATCACCCTGGTTGCAGGACTGTCGATCCTGCTTGGGCACATGCTCAACCAGGACGCCTGGATTCTCAGTCGCCACCCAGGCCTCAACAGCCTCGCCGAGGAGTGGACGCAAACCTACGAGACCCAGGGCGAAGATGCTGCCCAGGACATCCTCCAGCAGCGCAAGCGCCAATACCATATTGACGTCCAGGTACTCAACGAGAGTGGCGACCCGGTGGTCCGCGGGACCTTCCCGCGCCGCGCCGCCGCCTTCGAAGCCCGGCAGAACAACGATGACCGCCACCTGCCCTGGCGCCGCCTGACAGCGGAATACACCAGCCCGAAAACCAGCGACACCTACCTGTTCATCTACCGCATCCCCCATCCGGAACTGGACGCCTGGCATCGCGACAGCCTGACCTGGCCCCTCAGCGCCTTGGCCATTGCCTTGGTGGTACTGACCCTGTTCAGTCTGCTGGTGACCCTGTCCATCACCCGCCCCTTGAGTCGCCTGCGCGGCGCGGTACACGACCTGGGCCAGGCCACTTATCAGCAGAACAGCCTGGCGCGTCTGGCCAATCGCCGTGACGAATTTGGCGTGCTGGCCCGAGACTTCAACCGCATGGGTTCACGCCTGCAGAGCCTGATCGGCAGCCAGCGGCAACTGCTCAGGGATGTCTCCCACGAACTGCGCTCGCCCCTGGCGCGCCTGCGTATCGCCCTGGCATTGGCGGAGCGCGCCGCCCCGCAAGAGCGGGAGAGACTCTGGCCGCGGTTGACCCGGGAATGCGATCGCCTGGAGGCACTGATCAGCGAGATCCTGGTGCTGGCCCGGGTCGATGCGGACAACGCCAGCGCCGAAGAAGTCGACCTCAACGCCTTGCTGCTGGCCCTGCAAAAAGACGCGCAACTGGCCTGCCCCGAGCAGCAGGTGCAGATCGATGCCCAACCGCAACTGAGCCTGCGGGGCTGGCCGACCATGCTCGAACGGGCGATGGATAACCTGCTGCGCAACGCCCAGCGCTTCAATCCTGCCGGGCAACCGATCGAAGTCACGGCCCTGCGCCATGGCGAAAAGCTCCAGATCAGCGTGCGCGACCATGGCCCCGGCGTGGAAGCCGAACACCTGCGACAACTGGGAGAGCCGTTCTTCCGCGCACCAGGACAGAGCGCTCCGGGCCATGGCCTGGGGCTGGCCATCGCCCGCCGCGCAGCGGAACGCCACGGCGGCAGCCTGCTACTGGACAACCATCCTCAGGGCGGATTCATCGCCACGCTGGAGCTGCCCCAGGTCCCGGGGGCCGTGGTGCAGGCTTGAATGCAACGCGGGCAAGCCGCTGCTGCGAGGTTCGACAGCAGCGGGCTTGCCCGCGAGGGACTTAGCGTTCGAAGGGGAAAATCAGGCCCTGGCCGTCCAGGCACTGACGAACTCGGCGATGTCGACTTTCGGTGCGACCCGCGGTTCGTTCAGCGGCGTGCCCAGGTAAAGGAAGGCGATGATCTCTTCGCCGTCCGCCAGGCCCAGCCCCTTGGCCACGTGGGGCGAATAGGACAACTCGCCAGTGCGCCATACCGCGCCGATACCCTGGGCATAGGCCGCCAGCAGAATACCGTGGGCAGCACAACCCGCCGCCAGCAGTTGCTCGCTCTTGGGCACCTTGAAGTGCTCCTGCAAGCAAGCGACCACCACAACCACCAGTGGCGCACGCAGAGGCATGGCGCGAGCCTTGTCCAAGGCTGCCTGGGTCACGTCGCCGCCTTGCAGTTGCACCGCCTCCACCAGCAACTCGCCCAACTGATCACGGGCTTGCCCCTCGACAGTGAGAAAGCGCCAAGGGCGCAGTTGCCCGTGATCCGGCGCCCGCAAGGCGGCAGCGAACAGTGCTTCGCGTTGCTGCGCAGTGGGGGCTGGCTCCACCAGGCGCGGCACGGAAACACGGTTGAGCAAAGCGTCGAGAGCCTCCATCGGCCACCTCCTGAAAAAAATGTCCGGCTATTCTAGCGGTATCTGCCAGCCGGGTGCCGGTTTACATGCCCTGCACCCTAGGTAGAATGGGCGCCCTTCTCATACCAGCCCGAGCGGAACACATGGCGTTGCCGACCTTAAGGATCATTGGTTTCATCATCGGCATCTTCCTCATCACCCTGGCCATCGCCATGGTGGTGCCGATGGCGACACTGGTGATCTTCGAACGCACCGGCGACCTGCCGTCTTTCCTCTGGGCCAGCATGATCACCTTCATCGCCGGCCTGGCCCTGGTGATTCCCGGCCGTCCCGAACATATTCACCTGCGCCCGCGGGACATGTACCTGCTGACGGTCTCCAGCTGGGTGGTGGTGTGTATCTTTGCCGCCCTGCCGTTCCTGCTGACCCAGCACATCAGCTACACCGACTCTTTCTTCGAAAGCATGTCAGGCATCACCGCCACCGGAGCCACCGTGCTCAGCGGCCTGGACAGCATGTCCCCGGGCATCCTGATCTGGCGTTCGATGCTGCACTGGCTGGGGGGCATCGGCTTTATCGGCATGGCGGTGGCGATCCTGCCGTTGCTGCGCATCGGTGGCATGCGCCTGTTTCAGACCGAGTCTTCGGACCGCTCGGAAAAGGTCATGCCGCGCTCGCACATGGTGGCGCGCCTGATTGTCGCCAGCTACGTCGGCATCACCATCTGCGGCAGCCTGGCCTTCTGGTGGGCCGGGATGAGCATCTTCGACGCCATCAACCACGCCATGTCGGCGATCTCCACCGGTGGTTTCTCCACCTCCGACGAGTCCCTGGCTCACTGGAAACAACCGGCGGTGCACTGGGTGGCGGTGGTGGTGATGATCCTCGGCAGCCTGCCCTTCGCCCTCTATGTGGCGACCCTGCGGGGCAACCGTCGGGCGCTGATCAAGGATCAGCAGGTCCAGGGATTGCTGGGCATGCTGCTGGTGACCTGGCTGGTGCTCGGCACCTGGTACTGGTGGACCACCGACCTGCACTGGCTGGATGCCCTGCGCCACGTCGCGCTGAACGTGACCTCGGTGGTCACCACCACCGGATTCGCCCTGGGTGACTACAGCCTGTGGGGCAACTTCTCGCTGATGCTGTTCTTCTACCTGGGGTTCGTAGGCGGCTGTTCGGGATCGACTGCCGGCGGGATCAAGATTTTCCGCTTCCAGGTCGCCTATATCCTGCTCAAGGCCAACCTCAATCAGTTGATCCATCCCCGGGCGGTGATCAAGCAGAAGTACAACGGCCATCGCCTGGACGAGGAAATCGTCCGTTCGATCCTGACCTTCTCGTTCTTCTTCGCCATCACCATCTGCATGATCGCCCTCGCCCTGTCGCTGCTGGGCCTGGACTGGATGACCGCCCTGACCGGCGCTGCCAGCACCGTATCCGGGGTGGGTCCGGGCCTGGGAGAAACCATTGGCCCGGCGGGCAACTTCTCCACCCTGCCCGACGCCGCCAAGTGGATCCTGTCCCTGGGCATGCTCCTGGGCCGGCTGGAAATCATCACGGTGTTCGTGCTGTGCATTCCGGCGTTCTGGCGTCATTGATGGAACCCGGCAAC
This sequence comes from Pseudomonas sp. JDS08PS003, assembly GCF_045013505.1. Taxonomy (NCBI): domain Bacteria; kingdom Pseudomonadati; phylum Pseudomonadota; class Gammaproteobacteria; order Pseudomonadales; family Pseudomonadaceae; genus Pseudomonas; species Pseudomonas sp. JDS08PS003. The sequence goes on along the minus strand of NZ_CP120724.1, from coordinate 1,925,816 downwards.
GCCAGCAACCGCGCCCGGTACTCACCGGGCGTGACATCGAACCAGCGGCGGAACGCACGGAAAAAATTGCTCGGATCGGCAAACCCCAGCAGGTAGGCAATCTCCAGCAAGGTCATGCGTGGCTGCGCCAGGTACTGCTCGGCCAGCTCGCGGCGGGTGTCATCGAGCAGGGTCTGGAAGCTGGTGCCCTCCTCCTGCAAGCGGCGTTGCAATGTACGCTGGGACAGGTGCAGGGTCTGCGCCACCATCTCGCGCTTGGGCTCGCCCTGCGGCAGCAGACGGCACAGCACTTGCCGTGCCTTGTGGGTCACCCGGCTCTCGGAGAAACGCGCCAGGTATTCGCCGGCAAAGCGATCGTGCAACAAAGCCATGGCCTCGTTGGCAGTAGGCAGGGGCGCTTCCATGTCGGCTCGCTCGAAAATCAGCGCATCAAAGGGCGCAGCGAACACCAGCGGCGCATGGAACATGTCTTTGTATGGCTGCACATCCTGCGGTTGCGGCCCTTGCAACAGCACTTTGCGCGGCTGTAGGGCGCGCCCCGTCAACCAGCCACACAAGGCCAGGGCGCAGGCCAGCGAGGCCTCGGAGCTTTGCCGGGTGGGGGGCAGATGATCGCCATGCACCGTCAGGATCAGCGCATAACCCTCAGGTAAAAGACGGAAACTCAGGTCAGCACTTTCGGCAATGATCCGTTGATAACGCACCAGGCGCTGAAAACCCTCGGCCAGGGTGCGACTCGACATCAGTGCATAACCGGCCACATGGAAGGACGCCGGGCGAACCACCTTGCCCATGTTCAGGCCAATCGCCGGGTTGCCGGACAACTCGACAGCCCGCTGCCAGAGCCGCGTCATCGAATCCTGGGTGAAACGCGCGTCGGGGTCGTCGAGGGCGCCATAGTCGAGCCCCAACTGCTTGAACAAAGCGCGGCAATCCAGGCCGTCCATCTCCAGGGCCTTGACTATTCCCAAGGCCCAGCTTGCAGAAGTCGTTCGTTCGCTCATGAGGATTTCTTACATGATGAGCCGCATGCTACGGCCAATTTTCCAAGGATACTAAAGTGGCGCCTATTGTCACTGGCCAGCGCCGCCAAGGACTCTAGACTCAAATAAGCTCCCCGCAGAACATCCGCTCACAGAACAACAAGCACAGAGATCGCGGCCATGGAAAACATCCGACAGTTCAATAGCTTCGCCGAGTTCTACCCCTATTACCTGAGTGAACACAGCGACAGCACCTGCCGTCGCCTGCACTTCATCGGCACCAGTCTGGTGATCTTTCTCCTGGCCTTGGCCATCGGCAAAGGCGCCTGGCTGCTACTGCTGGCCTTGCCGGTTGCCGGTTATGGCTTTGCCTGGGTCGGGCATTTCTTCTTCGAGAAAAATCGTCCGGCCACCTTCCAGCATCCGCTGTACAGCCTGCTGGGGGACTTCGTCATGTACCGCGACATGATTCTCGGCAAGGTCCCCTTCTAGGCCCGGCCGGACAACAAGCCGTCCCGCACAGCCACTGCGGTGACGGGACGCAGGCATACACTCCAGTCCAGCCCATAACAACAAGAGTCCGGCCGATGAATGCTCACGCGCGCTTCACCCACATGCAGGACGGCACCCAGGAAGACTGGGCGATCATCGCTGCGGATTTCACTGCCTACGCCAAACAACTGCCAGCGCGGATCATCACTCACCTGCAATTGCTGGAGGGCGACTTCGGCGGTTTTCCGGTGGACCGCCTGACCCATTCGCTGCAGACCGCCAGCCGTGCCTGGCATGACGGACGCGATGAGGAGTACGTGATCTGTGCCCTGCTCCATGACATCGGCGACACCCTGGGTTCCTACAACCACCCGGATATCGCCGCGGCCATACTCAAGCCCTTTGTCAGCCCGGAAAACCTGTGGATGGTGGAGAAGCATGGAATCTTCCAGGGTTACTACTTCTTTCATCACCTGGGCATGGACCGCCATCTGCGGGACCAATTCCGCGAACATCCGCTGTACCAGCGCACCGCCGAATTCTGCGCCAAGTACGATGCGGCAGCCTTTGATCCCGACTATGAAAGCCTGCCCCTGAGCTTCTTCGAACCTATGTTGCAACGGCTGTTCGCCCAGCCCCGAACGTCGCTGTACAAGGCCGCGATGGAGCAGTCCAGCCCCACCTGAAGCCTTATCGACAAGCTATCGCTCAGGCCGGCTCCGCCAACTTCATGCGCTCAGCCTTAAGCTGGGCTTCCCGGGCCTGGGCCTCGGCCAGGCGATAGAGCTCGATACTGCCGTCCCAGTGCTCGATCAAAGCCGTGCAGGACTCCACCCAGTCACCGCAGTTGAGGTAATCCACCTCCCCCACCTTGCGGATTTCGGCATGGTGAATGTGGCCACAAACCACCCCGTGCAACTCGCGCTTGACGCACTCGTGGGCAATGGCCTCCTCGAAGTCGCTGATAAAGCTCACCGCAGTCTTGACCTTGTGCTTGAGGTAGGCCGACAGCGACCAGTAACCGTAGCCATAGCGCGCTCGCCAATGATTGAGCCAACGATTGAGGGTCAGGGTGAACTCGTAGGCCGAGTCGCCAAGAAAGGCCAGCCAGCGGTGATATCGCGTGATGACGTCGAACTGGTCACCGTGGATCACCAGCAGATGGCGGCCGTCAGCGGTGACGTGCACGGCTTCGTCCACCAGTTGGATATTGCCCAAAATCAGCTTGGAGTAACGACGCAGGAATTCATCGTGATTGCCGGTGACGTAGATCACCTCGGTGCCGCGCTTGCTCATGGTCAGCAAGCGGCGGATCACATTGGTATGGGCCTGGGGCCAGTACATGCCGCCCCGCAGCTTCCAACCATCGATGATGTCGCCAACCAGGTAGATACGGTCGGCCTGATACCCCTTGAGAAACTGCGCCAGGTGTTCCGCCTGGCAATCCCGGGTGCCCAGATGCACATCGGAAATCCATAAGGTCCGTACCCGTTGCTTGCGGCTGGGCTTGGCGAGTTCGACATGGGTCATGGACGCTCTCCGGGATTTTTTGCGAGCTTGCGCCCCAGCGATTAATAGCCCATGACAAAAATGCGGCAGTGCGATGACAGCGCGAACTCTCCGACCGCCGGTGTAGACTGCGGGTCTGCCAAGGAGACCGTGATGGGATCTATCCTCACCCTGCGCCACTACAGCCACGACCTGATCGCCCACAGCCACGAGCATGCACAACTGGTGTTCGGCCTTTGCGGCCAGCTCGATTTCGAAGTCGAGGGCCAGGGCAGCCAGGTCCAGCAACAGAGCTTCGTGGTGGTACCGGCCGGTGCCCGGCATGTCTGCGGCAGCCCCAGCGGAAGCCATTGCCTGGTGTTGGACATACCCGGTGAACACTGGGTGCAACAATCTTTGGGCGAACATGCCGAGGCCAGCCGGCGTTTGCTCGATGCCCCCCGACATCGGGTCCTGGGGCCAAGCCAGAGCCGCCTGGTCAACTGGCTGGCGGACAGCCCGGTGGACGACCCCTTGATTGCCCAGCAAGGCGCAGTCCTGCTGCTGGCCAGCCTCAACCATAGCGCCGACAGCCAGCCTGGCGAGCGCCGCCTGCCCTATGCCGCCCTGAATGCCCACATCGATCGTCACGCCGCCCACCCCTTGCAGGTGGCCGACCTGGCCCGTATCGCCGGGCTGTCCGCTGCCCGTCTGCATGCACGGTTCATCGCCGAGTGCGGGGCCAGCCCCATGGAGTATGTGCGGCGCCGGCGCCTGCACATGGCCCTGGAACTGTTGCGCGGATCAGCCTTGCCCATGGGCGAAATAGCCAGTCGCGTGGGTTACAGCTCCCAGAGTGCCTTTGCCGCGGCGATACTGCGCCAGTACGGCCACTCGCCGCGCCAACTGCGTCAAGGGGCAGACGCTAATCCCTCGACAAAAAACGCCAGGATCGCGACAGACCAACAGGTCGTCCGCCCGTAGACTGAGCCCGTTGCCGCCTAAGGCTCTGTACGAAAAGTTTTGAGACGAAGCTCAGGCAAGGCGAAAACGGTCGAGGAACGGTCGGGGTCGCGTTCGACTTTACGGGTTGTAAATGAGCATTCCGATCGGACTCGCGCACGAGACCGTTTTCAACGCAGCATCACCGAGTATCAAGGCTTTTCGTACAAAGCCTAAGGCCATTACTGCCCGTCTTGTGGCTAAGGATAGAGATGACTCCGCGTACCGCCCTTGGCGCCCTGCATATCGGCGCCCTGATGTTCGGCCTCACCGGCGTGTTCGGTAAGCTGGCCGCCGCTTCGCCTGCCGTTATCGTGTTCGGTCGCGCCGCCTTTGCCGTACTCGCCCTGGGCGTCTTCGCCCGTCTGGCCAGCAACACCCCCTGGCAGAAACTCGTCGCTACCGATTGGCGGCGCCTGCTGCTCAGCGGCCTGCTGCTGGCCGGCCACTGGGTGAGCTTCTTCGTCGCGGTAAAAGTTGCCGGGGTGGCCATTGCCACCCTGGGCTTCGCCAGCTTCCCGGCCTTCACGGTGATTCTCGAGGGCCTGATCTTCCGCGAGAGAATCCGCTTCAACGAGATTCTGCTGGTGATCCTGGTGAGCATCGGCCTGGTGCTGGTGACCCCGGACTTCGATCTGGCCAGCCAGGCCACCACCGGCTTGCTCTGGGCCGTGGGGTCGGGCCTGCTGTTCGCCCTGCTGTCACTGAACAACCGCGCCAGCTCCGGACGTATTCCAGCGGTGCAGGCAGCCCTCTGCCAGAACGTGGTGGTAGCCCTGTGCCTGTTACCGGTGGCGGCACCGGAGCTTGGCCAGGTCCGGGCCATGGACTGGCTGTGGATCAGTCTGCTGGGGATCTTCTGCACCGGTCTGGCCCACAGCCTGTTTGTCGCCAGCCTGGCAGTGATCAAGGCACGCACCGCGGCGGTGGTCTTCGCTCTGGAGCCTGTCTATGGGATTACCGTGGCCTGGCTGCTGTTCGGCGAGAATCCGACGCTGCGCATGCTGATGGGCGGGGCCTTGATCATTGTGGCGATCGTGGTGTCGAGCCGACTGTCCGCCGGCTCAGGCAACAAGACCGCGCAGGCGCCGGCCGGCTCTCACTGACGACGATCGTTGTGCCCCAGGTCGCGCTCCGGATCGATCTGATCGCGGACCCGTTGCTTCAGTACCTTGGCCTCGGGAAAACCGCCATCGGCCTTGCGCTCCCAGATCTGCACGCCATCACAGGTGATGCGGAACGTGCCACCGGTAGCAGGCTCCAGGGACACTTTGCCCAGGTCATCGCTGAACGTGCTCAACAACTCCTGGGCCAGCCAGGCAGCTCGCAACAGCCACTGGCATTGGGTGCAATAGGTGATGATCACTTCGGGTTTACGTTCAGTCATGGTACGGCCGACTCCTGAGTTCAAGGGCGTCGCTATAATAGCCGGCTTTATCGCCCGTCCCCGAGAACCACGATGCGCCGCCTGCTGTCCTGCCTGTTCCTCTGCCTGCTGCCCCTGCTTGCTCAATCCAGTGAAGCGCCGCGACCGAAAATCGGTCTGGTGTTGTCGGGAGGCGCCGCCCGCGGCCTGGCGCATGTCGGCGTACTCAAGGCCCTGGAGGAGCAAGGCATCCGCATTGACGCCATTGCCGGTACCAGCATGGGCGCAGTGATCGGCGGACTCTATGCCTCGGGCTACAAGATCGACGAGCTGGAAAAACTGGCCCTGAACATCGACTGGAGGCAGGCGCTGTCCGACGCCCCGCCCCGGGAAGACGTGCCCTTCCGGCGCAAGCAGGACGATCGGGATTTCCTGGTCAAACAGAAACTCAGCTTCCGTGACGACGGCAGCCTGGGCCTGCCCTTGGGGGTGATCCAGGGCCAGAACCTGGCGTTGCTCCTGGAAAGCAAGCTGGCGCACGCCAGCGATACCCGGGATTTCGACAAGCTGCCGATCCCCTTCCGGGCCGTGGCCACGGACATCGCCAGTGGCGAGAAAGTGGTGTTCCGCAAGGGCCATCTGCCCCAGGTGATCCGCGCCAGTATGTCGATCCCGGCGGTCTTCGCGCCGGTGGAACTCGATGGCCGGCTGCTGGTGGACGGCGGCATGACCGACAACATTCCTCTGGATGTGGCCCGGGACATGGGGGTCGACATCGCCATCGTGGTGGACATCGGCACGCCGCTGCGCTCACGCAAGCAACTCAACACCGTGGTGGATGTGCTCAACCAGTCCATCACCCTGATGACCCGGCGCAACTCCGAGGTGCAACTGGCGGCGCTGCACAAGGACGACGTACTGATCCAGCCAGCGCTGTCGAGCTTCGGCGTCACCGACTTCGGCCGTGCCCAGGAGGTGATCGACGCCGGTTATCGCGCCACCCGCATCCTCGATGCCCGCCTGGCACGCCTGCGCCCGGCCCATCCGCTGGATGCAGAGCTGACCGCCGCGCGCCAGCCCAGCCAGCGCACGCCGATCATCAGCGCGATCAAGGTGGAGAACGACTCCAAGGTCAGCGATGACGTGATCCGCTACTACATCCGCCAGCACATCGGTGAACCGCTGGACCTGGGCCGCCTGGAAACCGACATGGGCACCCTGTACGGCCTGGACTTCTTCGAACAGGTGCAATACCGCGTGGTGCACAAAGGCCAGGACAACACCCTGGTGATCAGCGCTCGGGGCAAGCGCAGCGGCACTGACTACTTGCGCCTTGGCCTGAACCTCTCCGATGACATGCGCGGCGACAGCGCCTTCAACATCGGCGCCAGCTATCGCATGAACGGTATCAACAGCCTCGGCGCGGAATGGCTGACCCGGGTGCAGATCGGCGACCAGCAGGAAATCTACAGCGAGTTCTATCAACCCTTGGATGCCGGTTCACGCTACTTCATTGCGCCGTTTATCGCGGCCGAAGCGCAGAATGTCGAGGCGGTGCTGGATAACGACCCGATCGCCGAATACCGCCTGGAACGCTACGGCCTGGGCCTCAATCTGGGGCGGCAGATCGGCAACAGCGGCGAAGTACGTTTCGGTGTAGGAGAGGCCTGGGGCAAGGCCGATGTACGGATCGGCGACCACAACCTGCCCAGCGAGAACTTCAATGAGGGTTACTACCAGTTGCAGTACTCCTTCGACTCCCTGGACAACGTCTACTTCCCCCACTCCGGTGAAGACATCGGCCTGACCCTGCGCCAGTTCGAACCGAGCCTGGGTTCGGACAATCGCTACCGACAGTGGGAGTTCAAGCTCGACAAGGCCTTGAGCAGCGGCCCCAATACCTTCGTCCTGGGGGGGCGCTATGGCCGGACCCTGGACAACGCCGATGTCGTGACCTCCAGTTTCCTCCTGGGGGGTGCACGGCAGTTGTCCGGTTTCCGTCAGGACGCCTTGTCCGGGCAGAACATCACCCTGGCCCGCGCCGTGTACTTTCGCCGACTCACACCGCGCTCCTACCTGCCACTGGATTTCCCGCTTTACCTGGGCGGCTCACTGGAGCGCGGCCGGGTGTGGAACAACGACAACGCCTTCGACAGCGGTTATATCAATGCCGCGAGCATCTTCCTGGGCTTCGACACGCCGCTGGGGCCATTGAACTTCAGCTACGGCTTCAACGACGACAACCAGAAGGCCTTGTCGCTGAACCTTGGCCAGACCTTCTGACAGGCGCAAAAATGCCGCACCGGACGGCGCAATCAGCAGAATTCAGGGGGGCGCGAAGACAGAACGAACCGGGGTCAGGCAACCCCGGCTGAAGGCATCAGGACTTTTCCAGATTAGCCAGGATGCGCCCATGAACGCGCATGCAGACCCGTAGGTCTTCATCGTCGACGCCAATGAACAACTCATGACGCAAGGCAGTGGCGATGGTCTCGATCTGCTCGATCAAGGGCCGCGCGGAAGGACAGAGGACGATCTTCTTCGCCCGGCGATCTTCCACCACCGATTGGCGCTGAACCAGGCCCTGGGTTTCCAGACTATCCAGCAGCCGAGCCAGGGTTGGCCCTTCTACGCCAACGCTTTGCGCCAGCTCCCGCTGGGTTGGCGCGTCTTCGAAACGGGCCAGGTGCAGCAGCACCAGCCAACGGGCCTGGGACAGGCCAAGCCCGGCCAGGCGGCGGTCCAGTTCGGCACGCCAGCCGCGAGACATATGCGCCAGCTGCATACCAAAACGGTGTTCATCGGTTAACGGCATAAAACACTCATGATCAGACTGAAAATGAAGAAAAACTAATTATTAGTCAGCTAAGCATGACCCTTGCCCGGAGGCAAGGCCTGTAAGGGACTGAATCGTTACAACATTGACGCACCCCTTCACATTTCAAACTCCGACTGCAGCGCGGCACGCACGCAATACAAAACACCTTCGGGCACTCGTCCGGCGAACACTTCGCTGATCTCGGCCACGGGCGGCAGTTCGCCCTCGCCGTCGAGGAACGCGTCCTGGATTTCCCCCAGCAGGTCCTCCGGAAGATCCAGCGCCTGGTCCAGGGACAGTTGCTGCTTGCCAATGGCCTCGGCCAGCAAGGTATAGACGTTCTTTTCCGTGCACTGCAGTTGCCCGGCGATCTGCACCGGGGTCATACCGGCACGGGCCAGGGTAATCAGCTCGTGGCGGATATCGGCGACCACTTTCGGCGCCTCCACACCGCCCCCCAGCACTTCGAGGAACGCCGCGCCATAACGCTCCAGCTTGCGCGCGCCGACACCGCTGACCTCGGCCATTTCCGCCATGGAGCCGGGTTGGCTACGGAGCATCTCCAGCAAGGTCGAGTCGGGGAAAATGACGTAGGGCGGCACCCCATGCTCTTCCGCCAGCTTGCGCCGCAGGGCTCGCAGCGCCTCCCATTGCTCGCGCTCCTCACCGCGTACCAGTTGGCTGGCCTGGCTGGTGCTGCTCTTCGGAGTGCTTTGCGGCTTGAGATCGCGTCGCAGCTCCAGGGTTACCTCACCCTTGAGCAAGGGCCGGCACGTGTCGCTCAGGCGCAGACCGCCGTAACCTTCCAGGTCGATGTCCGCCAGCCCGCGAGCCACCAGTTGGCGGAACAGAGAGCGCCACTCGCCTTCGCTGCGGGCCTTGCCGACCCCGAATACCGACAAGTGCTGATGACCGAAGCTGCGGACCTTTTCCGTATCCTTGCCCAGCAACACGTCCACCAGATGACCGACGCCATAACGCTGACCGGTGCGATAGATGGCCGACAGTGCCTGGCGCGCCGGCTCAGTGGCGTCCCAGGTTTGCACGCCATCGACGCAGTTGTCGCAATGACCGCAAGGCTGGGGCATGTCCTCATCGAAATAGGCCAGCAACGTTTGGCGCCGGCAACGGGTTTCCTCGCACAGGGCCAGCATCGCATCGAGTTTGTGCTGTTCAAGACGCTTGTGGCGTTCGTCGCCTTCGGAGTTCTGCAGCATCTGCTTGAGCATCAGCACGTCTTGCAGTCCATAGGCCATCCAGGCGTCCGCCGGCAGGCCATCACGGCCGGCACGACCGGTTTCCTGGTAGTACGCCTCCAGAGACTTGGGCAGGTCCATGTGGGCCACAAACCGCACGTTGGGTTTGTCGATGCCCATGCCGAAGGCGATAGTCGCCACCATGATCAGGCCTTCCTCATTGAGGAAGCGTTTCTGGTGATAGGCGCGCAATTCGTTGGGCAGGCCGGCGTGATACGGCAGCGCGGTGAAGCCCTGCTCACAGAGGAAGGCCGCCACTTCGTCGACCTTCTTGCGCGACAGGCAATAGACGATCCCGGCATCGCTGCGCCGCTCGTTGAGGAAGGCCTGCAACTGCTTGCGCGGCTGTTCCTTGGGTACGATGCGATAGAAGATGTTGGGTCGGTCGAAGCTGGAAAGAAAACGCTCGGCGTCCTGCAAGTGCAGGCGATTGACGATCTCTTCCCGGGTACGCTTGTCGGCGGTGGCAGTCAGGGCAATGCGCGGCACGTTCGGGAACATTTCCGCCAACTGACCCAGCTGCAGGTATTCGGGACGGAAGTCATGCCCCCACTGGGACACGCAGTGAGCTTCGTCGATGGCGAACAGAGCAATATCAAGGTTCTGCAGGAACGCCAGCATACGCGGCTGGACCAGGCGCTCCGGGGCCAGGTAGAGCATTTTCACCTCGCCGCGACGAATGCGCGCCGCCAGGTCACGCTGCTGCTCGGCGCTCAGGGTCGAGTTCAAGGCTGCAGCCGCAACACCGAGTTCCTCAAGGGTCGCCACCTGATCGTCCATCAGCGCGATCAACGGCGAGACCACCACCGCCAGGCCTTCGCGAAGCAGGGCCGGAACCTGGAAACACAGCGACTTGCCACCGCCGGTGGGCATCAGTACCAAGGCATCGCCGCCGCTGGCCACGCGCTCAATGATCGCACCTTGGCGACCACGGAAACTGTCGTAGCCGAAGATGTCCTTGAGGACGCGTTGAGCCTGTTCGAGCATGAAAAACTCCAAAAATCGCCGATTTCCCTGGGTGCAGACTGGCCGAAAAGCCGGCGCGGTTCACCGACAAATGCGTTAGCGGACTTGTCCGCACTTGCTGCCGGGCCTGCTGGGCATCACAAAACGCGCGAGTATACCCGAGCCCTTCCCGGCAGAGGGCGCCGACAATGGACCGCTGGTAACCTTTAGAACCGCTCAAATCTGCCCCGTGGCTGGCTTGAGCGCTCAAGAAAGCCTAGAATTCAGCATCGTTTATTCCCCAAGGTAGCCCGTCAATGTCCTTCGCTGAGCAACTAACCCGCCTGCAAGTCTTCCTCGACGCAGATGATCTGCACGACGAGGCGCTGGACTACGTGGCCGCTCACGGCTACCTGACCGCGCTGTCAATCTGCTCGGAAAGCGTTCCTGATCGTGAATGGATCGACGCCCTGTTCGCCGAAGAGCCGCATTACCGCGACGACGCCGAGCGCGAAGCCATCGAGTCCACCCTGCTGGCCCTCAAGGCGCACATCGCGCGCCAACTGGCCTCCGACGAAGAGTTCGAACTGCCTTGCGAACTCGACCTGGGCGACGACCCGGACGACTCCGACCTGCGCGGCTGGTGCATCGGCTTCATGGAAGGCGTGTTCCTGCGGGAAGCGGCCTGGTTCGAAACCGCAGAGGAAGAAGTCAGCGAGATGCTGCTGCCGATCATGGTGGGTTCCGGCCTGTTCGACGAGCAGCCGGAGTTCTCCGACATCGCCAGCGATGCCAACCTGATGGACGACATGATCGTGCAGATCCCCGAAGCCCTGACCGCGTTGTACCTGCTGTGCAACGCCCCCGACGAAAAGCCGGCGCTGCTCAAGCCTCGCCACCACTGAGTCGGCGCCTATGGCCAAGCCCATAGGCCAACGCCCCCTGGTATTGCGTTACGTTCTGCTGGCCATCGGCTGGCTGAGCGTAGCGCTGGGGGTACTCGGCATCTTCCTTCCGGTATTGCCCACCACCCCTTTCCTGCTGCTGGCGGCCGCCTGTTTCGCCCGTAGCTCTCCGCGCTTCTACCAATGGCTGGTACAACACCCGCGCCTGGGCCCGTGGATCCGCGACTACCTGGATGGCAATGGCATTCCGCTCAAGGGCAAGGTGTATGCGATCGGCCTGATGTGGCTGAGCATTGGGCTCTCGTGCTACCTGGTGCCACTGCCCTGGGCCCGAGGCTTCATGCTGACCAGCGCCGTGCTGGTCAGCATTTACATCCTGCGCCAGAAAACCTTGCAGCGCCCCTGAGCTACCCCTGCAGCCGCTGCCTGGGCAGCGGCCTCAAGGACCGTGACGACCATCAGACGGTATCCACCTTCAGCGAGTGATCGTTGAGCATGCCGTTGATGATGGTGGCCGTGTCTGCCCCTCCGGCAATCACTCCGCCCGCCCCCGGCGTGACTCCGTAATGGCTGGCCAGGTCGACTCCCGCCAGGTCAATGGTCTGGGTCGGCGTCGCCCCCGCCACCGCGCTGACATCAATGCTGGTGACCAGGGTTGCGCCACTGCCGGTGACCTTGAAGTGCAGGTAGTCATCCAGGGAAGCGGAAGTCGCATTCTCCCCCTGCAACAGCTGGGACAGGTCCAGCTTGTCGGTGCCCGGCGTAAAGTCGGTCACCACATCGTGCCCATTGTTGCCCTGCAGCCACTGGAAGGTATCGCTGCCACTGCCTCCGGTCAGGGTGTTGTTGCCCATTCCGCCGATCAGCAGGTCATCGCCACCACCGCCATTGAGCACATCGTTCCCAAGGCCGCCGGTAATGACGTTGGCGTTGCCATCACCGGTCAAGGTGTCGTTGTAGTTGGAACCCACTAGGTTCTCGATGCCGGTCAGGGTGTCGGTGCCCGCGCCCAGGGTGTTCTGCGCCCCTACCAGGCCGAGGCTGACCGTCACCGCCGCTGTGGCATGGGCGTAACTGGCGGTATCGATACCCGCGCCGCCATCCAGCAGGTCATTGCCCGGCCCGCTGAACAGCAGGTCATTGCCGTTGCCGCCATACAGGGAGTTGTTGCCCGCGCCCGCTGTCAGCACATCGTTGCCATCGCCGCCATTGAGGATGTTGTCGCCACTGCCCGCCACCAGCACATCGTCACCGGAAGTACCGGTCAGGGTGTGTCCATCCTGGTAGGAGATGCTCACCGCCGCCACATCGCTGCCACCATGGCTGTCACTGGCGGTGTAGGTACCGTGGTAATCCGGGGTGACATTCTGCGCCCCGGAGTAATTCACGGTCATGGTCAGCTGGTAGCCTTCCGCGGCCGTGGTGTTGCTGCCGCTGGTGTTGGTGATGTTGACGATATGGATCTGGTAAGGCCCGTCCGCCGCCGCCGTGAAAGTGCCGCCATCGGCGATCGCCGTATAGGCACCGCCGTTGAAGGCGTACTCCATGGTGACGTGGCCGGCTACCAGGTTGTGATCCAGATTCAGGGTTTCCCCCTGCTTGAGATTGACGGTGATTACATCCTCATCGTTGGCATTAGTGTTGGTGACGGCTCCCAGGTAACCGCTGACCAGCACCACCGCGGTCATGGTCGCGGCGTTGGCATTGAACGAGGCGCGATCGATGGTGATGGCCTGGTTGGCGCCATTGTTGCCATTCCCGGCAAAACCGATGGTCTGCTGGCTGGCCGCCGTGAACTCCGCACCCCTGGCAGCCCAGCCGGTGTTGAAGGTGGTGGGCGCTGCGTTCAGAGGATCGCCATTGGCGTCGCTGTCGTTGGCCAGCAGCACATCCCCGGGAATCGCCACACTGCTGGACAGCACGTTGGTGATGACGTGGTCATCCCCGGCGACCGGAGGCGCATTGGGATTGACCTTGACCACCAGAGTCGAGCTCGCCAGATCACCGTCGTTGTCGCTCACCGAATAGCCGAAGGTCTCGGTGATCACCGAGCCTGTGACCTTCTGCGAGCTGTAGCTGAAGTCCCCGGTATCGAGGTTCACCACCAGGGTGCCGCCATTGCTGGTGGCAATGCTCACGCTGTTGTTGACGGTATTGAAGGTGCCGTTGTTGGTAGTGCCGCTGAAGGTCAGCGAACCCTGGTTGCTGTTGCCTTTGGGGTCGTAGGTGTAGGTACCGCCATCCACCACGATCGACTTGATGAACCCACCGTCGGCGCCAAAGCTGCCGCCATCCCCCAACAGGCTGCCGGTGACCGGATAGCCCTGCACCGTGCCGGCCAGCACCGAATTGAGCTGGTTCAGGTCGGTGACCACCACCGCATTGGTGTTGACGTGGGTACTGCCGTCATAGGCCAGCGGATCGAGGTTGGCATTGCTGACTCCAGTGCCCAGGCCGATCGCATAATTCTTGATGCCATTGGCATCGAGGAAGGCTTTCCAGGCCGTCTCGTCCGCGGTGCCGATTTCCTGGCCCGAGGTCGGTGCGCCATCGGAGAAGAAGTAACCGACATTCTGCGCGCCACTGAGCTGGCCACTGGTGACAAAGGCCAGCTTCGCCGCCGCCACCGCCGCGTCGTAGTTGGTCCCGCCGCCTGCCACTAATGTTGCGACAATCGCCTTGGCCGTGGCCACGTCTACCCATACCGGAGTCCGGTCGGTAGCGGTGCTGCTGAAGGTGACGAGCTGGACTTTGACATCCCCCATGTTGTCGTACTTGTCGAGCAAGGCGCTGATGGCCTGCTTGGCCAGGTCCAGCCGCGTCAGCCCGGAGACACCGGAAGGATCAGCCATGCTGCCGGACACATCGATCACCAGCAGCAGGTTGGAATCTACCTCTACCGCTGTCACCGAGCGCTCGCTGGCCACCGCCTTGGGCACATCATCGACAATGCTCACCAGGATGCTGCCGGTGGTGCTGTTGCCCAGGGCATCGGTGGCCTTGTAGGTGAAGCTCTCGCTCAGGGTATTGGCGCCATCGTTGGCGTTGGGGGTGGTTTTCGGCGCCGACGTCAGGGTGTAGGTATAGGTGCCATTGGGGTTGAGCAGAATCTGCCCGTAACTGCCCGTTGCACTGCCCACCAGGCTGAAGGTGATGCCTCCGGAGCCGCCGGTGACCGATCCCACCAGGGTGCCGTTGGCGGTTTCCGCGGTGGAACCCGGATCGCTGCCGGTCACGGTGCCGGCGGCCAGGTCCTGGCCATCCTTATTCAGGTCCAGGGCTTTCTCATAGACAGTGACGTCCTGATCGGTCACCGCCTTGAGGCCGCTGTCGGTGACATTGATGGTCAGGGTGGTGGTGCTCTCATCACCATCGCTGTCGCGGATGGTGTAGGTGAAAACATCACTGGCTCCGGGCGGGCTCACCGAGTTCGGATTGCTGTGGTACACCGCGTTGCCGGCGGCATCCAGGGTCAGGGTGCCGTAGGTACCGGCGATGCTGCTGCCCAGCCCACCGATGGCCGAAGTGGCGGTATTGCTGCCGGCACGTACGCCGACCACCGCGCCCCCCACAGCTGCGCCATCGGCGCCCAGCACATCATTGCCCAGCACACTGACATTGATGGTGGCGCCTTCCATCCCGCTGGCAGTGTCCGCCACCGCGCCGGGCAGGTCGTCGACGATGTTGACGTCGATCACCCCGGACGCCGTACTGCCGTCGCCGTCGGTGGCCACCACATTGAAGTGTTCGGCAATGCTGTTGGCGCCCAGCGCCGTTGGATGGGCCTCGTTGTCCAGCAGGGTGTAGCTGTAACTGACCACGCCGGTAACGGCGTTGTAACCGGTGATGGTCAGGGTATTGCCCAGCGCCGTCGTTGCCGATTGCGGGAAGCCCGCGGCCACACCGCCACTGACCACATTGATGCCGCCCACGGTCAAGGTTTGCAGGCCGTCCAGGGCGGTCACCGTGAAGGTGCCACTCTGAGTCAGGGCCGGGGTATTGGGGCTGCTGCCATCGCTGAGGTTCTTCTCATAGACCGTCAACTCGCCACCGTTGACGTTAAGGCCGTTCAGGACCACCGGGTCGTCATTGTTATGGATCTGCAACACCAGATTGGCCGTGCTCGGGTCACCATCGGAATCGGTCAGGGTATAGGCAAAGGTTTCTGTGCCGTTGCCATTGCCGTGCAAGGCTTTGAAGTCGGCATCCGAGGTGTTCAGCGTGTAGGTGTAGGAACCGTTGGCATTGAGCACCAGGGTACCGTAGGTGCCAGTGAACGTACCCGCGGTGACTGGGCCGGAAACCACCCGATCCGCGCCTTGTACATCGTTGGTCAAGACGTTGCCAGTCAGGGTCAGTTGGCTCTCCGAGGCCGTGCCGGGGTTACTGTCGTTGACTGCGGTGGGCAGGTCATCCACCACGTTCACATCCAATGACCCCGTGGCGCTGCTGCCATCGGTATCGGTAGCCACCACATTGAAGTGCTCGCTGAGGCTGTTGGCGCCGTTGGCGGTCGGGTGGGCGTCATTGCCGTTGAGGGTGTAGCTGTAGCTGATGACTCCGGTGCCGGCGTTGTAACCGGTGATGGTCAGAGTGTTGCCCAGCGCCGTCGTTGCCGATTGCGGGAAGCCCGCGGCCACACCACCGCTGACCACATTGATGCCGCCCACGGTCAAGCTTTGCACGCCATCCACAGCCGTCACAGTAAACGTGCCGCTCTGGGTCAGGGCCGGGGTATTCGGGCTGCTGCCGGTGGTCAGGTTTTTCTCGTAGACGGTGAGTTCTCCACCGTTGACGTCCAAGCCGTTCAAGGTCACCGGGTCGTCATTGTTATGGATCTGCAGCACCAGATTGGCCGTGCTGGGGTCGCCATCGGAGTCGGTGAGCGTGTAGGCAAAGGTTTCTGTGCCGTTGCCATTGCCGTGCAAGGCTTTGAAGTCGGCATCCGAGGTGTTCAGCGTGTAGGTGTAGGAACCGTTGGCGTTGAGCACCAGGGTGCCGTAGGTGCCGGTAAACGTACCCGCAGTCACTGGCCCGCTGGGTACTCGGTCAGCCCCTTGAGTATCGTTGGTCAGCACGTTGCCCGTCAGGGTGAGTTGGCTCTCAGAGGCCGTACCCGGATTGCTGTCGTTGACCGCCGTGGGCAGGTCATCCACCACATTCACATCCAGAGTCCCGGTGGCACTGCTGCCATCGGTATCGGTAGCCACCACATTGAAGTGTTCGCTGAGGCTGTTGGCGCCGTTGGCGCTCGGATGGGCGTCATTGCCGTTGAGGGTGTAGCTGTAGCTGATGACCCCGGTGCCGGCGTTGTAGCCGGTGATGGTCAAGGTGTTGCCCAGGGCGGTGGTGACGCTTTGCGGGAAGCCCGCCGCGACGCCGCCGCTGACCACATTGATGCCGCCCACAGTCAGGGTTTGCAAACCGTCCAGCGCGGTCACGGTAAACGTGCCGCTTTGGGTCAGAGCCGGAGTATCCGGGCTGCTGCCGGTGGTCAGGTTCTTCTCGTAGACGGTAAGTTCGCCACCGTTGACGTCCAGACCATTCAAGGTCACCGGGTCATCATTGTTGTGGATCTGCAGCACCAGATTGGCCGTGCTCGGGTCGCCATCGGAGTCGGTGAGCGTGTAGGCAAAGGTTTCTGTGCCGTTGCCATTGCCGTGCAAGGCTTTGAAGTCGGCATCCGAGGTGTTCAGCGTATAGGTGTAGGAACCGTTGGCATTGAGCACCAGGGTGCCGTAGGTGCCGGTAAAGGTTCCGGCAGTCACTGGCCCGCTGGGCACTCGGTCAGCCCCTTGAGTATCGTTGGTCAGCACGTTGCCGGTCAGGGTCAGCTGGCTCTCCGAGGCCGTGCCGGGGTTACTGTCGTTGACTGCGGTGGGTAGGTCATCCACCACATTCACATCCAGAGTCCCGGTGGCGCTACTGCCATCGGTATCAGTGGCCACTACGTTGAAGTGTTCGCTGAGGCTGTTGGCGCCGTTGGCGCTCGGATGGGCATCGTTACCGTTGAGGGTGTAGCTGTAGCTGACGACCCCGGTGCCGGCGTTGTAGCCGGTGATGGTCAGGGTATTGCCCAGCGCCGTCGTCGCCGATTGCGGGAAGCCCGCGGCCACACCGCCAGTGACCACATTGATGCCGCCCACGGTCAGGGTTTGCACGCCATCCACAGCCGTCACGGTAAACGTGCCGCTCTGGGTCAGGGCCGGGGTATCCGGGCTGCTGCCGGTGGTCAGGTTTTTCTCATAGACGGTGAGTTCGCCACCGTTGACGTCCAAGCCGTTCAAGGTCACCGGATCGTCGTTGTTGTGGATCTGCAGCACCAGATTGGCCGTGCTCGGGTCACCATCGGAATCGGTCAGGGTATAGGCAAAGGTTTCTGTGCCGTTGCCATTGCCGTGCAAGGCTTTGAAGTCGGCATCCGAGGTGTTCAGCGTGTAGGTGTAGGAACCGTTGGCGTTGAGCACCAAGGTGCCGTAGGTGCCAGTGAACGTACCCGCGGTGACAGGGCCGGAAACCACCCGATCCGCGCCTTGCACATCATTGGTCAAGACGTTGCCAGTCAGGGTCAGTTGGCTCTCCGAAGCCGTGCCCGGATTGCTGTCATTGACTGCGGTGGGCAGGTCATCCACCACGTTCACATCCAATGAGCCGGTGGCGCTACTGCCATCGGTATCGGTGGCCACTACGTTGAAGTGTTCGCTGAGGCTGTTGGCGCCGTTGGCAGTCGGATGGGCGTCATTGCCGTTGAGGGTGTAGCTGTAGCTGATGACCCCGGTGCCGGCGTTGTAGCCAGTGATAGTCAGGGTATTGCCCAGCGCCGTCGTTGCCGATTGCGGGAAGCCCGCGGCCACACCACCACTGACCACATTGATGCCGCCCACAGTCAGGGTTTGCAAACCGTCCAGCGCGGTCACGGTAAACGTGCCGCTCTGGGTCAACGCCGGAGTATCCGGGCCGCTGCCGGTGGTCAGGTTTTTCTCGTAGACGGTAAGTTCGCCACCGTTGACGTCCAAGCCGTTCAAGGTCACCGGGTCGTCATTGTTGTGGACCTGCAGCACCAGATTCGCTGTGCTGGGGTCGCCATCGGAATCGGTGAGCGTGTAGGCGAAGGTTTCTGTGCCATTGCCATTGCCATGCAGGGCTTTGAAGTCGGTATCCGAGGTGTTCAGCGTATAGGTATAGGAACCGTTGGCGTTGAGCACCAGAGTGCCGTAGGTGCCGGTAAACGTACCCGCAGTGACTGGGCCGGAAACCACCCGGTCCGCGCCTTGCACATCATTGGTCAAGACGTTGCCGGTCAGGGTCAACAGGCTTTCCGAGGCCGTGCTGGAGTTGCTGTCGTTGACCGCCGAGGGCAAATCATCCACCACGTTGACATCCAGGGAGCCGCTGGCGCTGCTGCCATCCACATCGCTGACCACTACATTGAAGTGCTCGCTGAGGCTGTTGGCGCCATTGGCACTTGGATGGGCATCGTTGCCATTGAGGGTGTAGCTGTAACTGACGACCCCGGTGCCGGCGTTGTAGCCGGTAATCGTCAGGGTGTTCCCCAGGGCGGTGGTGATGCTTTGCGGGAAGCCCGCCGCCACACCGCCGGCAACCACGCTGATACCGCCGACGCTCAAACTCTGCACACCGTCCAAAGCCGTCACGGTGAAGCTGCCGCTCTGGGTCAGGGCCGGAGTATCTGTGCTGCTGCCAGTGGTCAGGTTCTTCTCATAGACGGTGAGCTCGCCACCGTTGACGTCCAGGCCATTCAAGGTCACCGGGTCGTCGTTGTTGTGCACCTGCAGCACCAGGTTCGCGGTGCTGGGGTCGCCATCAGCATCGGTCAGGGTGTAGGTGAAGGTTTCGCTGCCGCTGCCCCCGCCCTTGAGCGCCAGGAAAGCCGGATCACTGGTGTGCACGCTGTAGGTGTAACTACCGTCCGCCGCCAGCACCAGGGTGCCGTAGGTGCCAGTGAAGGTGCCGGCAGTGATGGGGCCGGAAGCCACCCGATCGGCGCCCTGCACATCATTGGCCAGCACATTGCCGCTCAGGGTCAGTTGGCTTTCCGAGGCAGTGCCCGGGTTGCTGTCGTTGACTGCGGTGGGCAGATCGTCCACCACGTTGACGTCCAGGGAGCCGCTGGCGTTGCTGCCGTCCACATCAGTGGCCAGCACACTGAAATGCTCGCTGAGGCTATTGGCGCCATTGGCCGTCGGATGGGCGTCGTTGCCGTTGAGGGTGTAGCTGTAGCTGACCACCCCGGTGCCGGCGTCATAACCGGTGACGGTCAAGGTGTTGCCCAGCCCAGTGGCGATGGATTGCGGGAACCCCGCAATCACCCCGCCGCTGATCACGCTGATGCCCCCCACGTTCAAGCTCTGCAGACCATCAAGGGCGGTCACCGTGAAACTGCCGCTCTGAGTCAAGGCCGGGGTATCCGGACTGCTGCCGGTGGTCAGGTTCTTCTCATAGACAGTGAGCTCGCCGCCGTTGACTTCGAGGCCGTTCAAGGTCACCGGATCGTCGTTGTTATGCACCTGCAGCACCAGGTTCGCCGTGCTGGGGTCGCCATCGGCGTCGGTCAGGGTGTAGGCGAAAGTTTCAGTGCCATTGCCGCCACCGCCCAGCGCCAGGAACGCCGGATCGGTGGGGTGCAGGGTATAGGTGTAGGAACCATCCGCCGCCAGCACCAGGGTGCCGTAGGTGCCAGTGAAGGTGCCTGCGGTAATGGGGCCGGAAGCCACCCGATCCGCGCCTTGCACATCATTGGTCAAGACGTTGCCACTCAGGGTCAACAGGCTTTCCGAGGCCGTGCTGGAGTTGCTGTCGCTGACCGCCGTGGGCAGGTCGTCCACCACGTTCACATCCAGTGAGCCGCTGGCACTGCTGCCATCCACATCAGTGGCCACTACATTGAAATGCTCGCTGAGGCTGTTGGCGCCGTTGGCGCTCGGATGGGCATCGTTGCCATTGAGGGTGTAGCTGTAACTGACCTCTCCGGTGGCCAGGTTGAAGCCGGTAATCGTCAGGGTATTGCCCAGGCCGGTGGTGATCGACTGCGGCACGGCGCTGGCACTGCCGCCGCTGACCAGGGTGATGCCGCCCACGGTCAGGGTTTGCAGACCGTCCAGGGCGGTCACCGTGAAGGTGCCACTCTGGGTCAGGGCCGGGGTATCCGGACTGCTGCCGGTGGTCAGGTTCTTCTCGTAGACGCTGAGCTCGCCCCCCTGGACTTCCAGGCCTCGCAGCAGCACCGGATCATCATTGTTGTGCACCTGCAGCACCAGGTTGGCGGTGCTGGCGTCGCCATCGGCGTCGGTCAGGGTGTAGGCAAAGGTTTCAGTGCCGTTGCCGCCGCCCTTGAGCGCCAGGAAGGCCGGATCAGTGGGGTGAACGGTGTAGGTGTAACTACCATCGGCCGCCAGCACCAGGGTGCCGTAGGTGCCAGTGAAGGTGCCAGCGGTTATGGGGCCGGAAGCCACCCGATCGGCGCCCTGCACATCATTGATCAGTACATTGCCGCTCAGGGTCAGTTGGCTTTCCGAGGCAGTGCCCGGGTTGCTGTCATTGACCGCTGTCGGCACATCGTCGGTGATATTGACGTCAAGGGAGTTGCTGGCCGAGTCACCGTTGCTATCGCTGGCGACCACACTGAAGTGCTCGCTCAGGCTGTTGGTGCCATCGCCCGCAGAATGCAGGTCATTGCCATTGAGGGTGTAGCTGTAGCTGACCACCCCGGTGGCCGCGTTGAAGCCGGTGATGGTCAGGGTATTGCCCAGGCCGGTGGCAATGGATTGCGGAAAGGCCGCCGCCACGCCGCCGCTGACCACATTGATGCCACCGACATTAAGGCTGAACAGCCCATCCGGGGCCGAGACACTGAAGGTGCCACTCTGGGTCAAGGCCGCCGGGTTGCTTGCCGAGCCCTGCTCCAGGTTGGCTTCATTGACCGTCAGCTCGCCGCCCTCCACCGAGAGCCCGCTCAGGCTCACCGGGTTATTGGGTGTCGCGCCATTGAGCTGCACCAGGCCATCGAGGCGTTCAGGGACAAACTCGGGAATGCCGTTGAAGCCGGCTGTCGGAAAGCCAATCACCGGCTCGACCCGGCCCCCGACCTCTTCCAGCAGGACGAAGCTGTGACCGCCGCCCTGAGCACCTGGAGCGCCACCGGTACCGGTGGGCCCCGCCGCCGTGGCTTCGGCGTTTTGGGTCGGGTCATCACCGGCGGCAATGGCCTTTTGCAGTTGTTCCACATCGCTCAGTTGCGCATCAGTGGGCGCCGGCACTTCGGGGGTATCGACATGGGTGGCCTGATGGTCGAGCAGTTGCGCCGTCAGTTGCTGACTGCTGTCGCGGCCCAGGGTCAGGTCCTGGCCATTTTGCAGATGCACCGCCACCGCGCCTTCGGCTCCAGTGACCAACTGCTCACCGACAAACAGCCGGTCCCCTTCCACCAGGGCCCGGCGGGCGCCATCCGCCGCTACCGCATAAACCTGCCCGATCACCTGGGTCACAATGCCGATTAACGTTGCCATGTGCACTCCTCCGATGCCGAGAACAATCGGCATCCGCTTGCTAGCGGCAGTGCAGACGGCGTTGACCCGTGGTTGAACAGACCCTGTGCCTGGCAGCGTCGCTCCCATGGCGAAGCGTGCCAGTCTTGATGTCCCGCCTTCCCTTGCTACCAGTCGGACGGCTGATACCGCAGCGCGCCGGACAAAACGGCCTCGTCCGCGCCTCGGATCGCTCACCAACTACGTTGTGTGGAACAGGTCAAAAAGCGGATTCGCCAAAAAAATGCCGCCAAGACCTGCTTCGCACCTCCGTCCTTGTAACCACTTCCCCGCCCTGAACTACCTGAAATTTGAACGTCCCCAGAAACTGCAGGAAATGCCTCAACACCTGAAAAATCTGGGCCTTCGCTTGGAACAATGTCTTGCTTTGACAAACATGCATAAGTTTTTTTTGGCATAAAACTTATGAGATTTTTTTCTTAGCTATCCTTCTGGATGTTCTTAGCTCTGTTGTAAACAAGATGAGACGGTTAAGTCTCAATTTTTTAGTCATATTTTTGACGAAAACACAGTTTCACTGGATCAGGGAGAGACACCCATGCGCGTTTTCACCCCCCTCAGCGGTGCAATTCTTTTGGCCTCACTCTGTGCCAACCCGGCCCAGGCCATGTCATTGACTGAAGCGATCCAGAGCACTCTGGACAACCACCCTGAACTTCGCGCCAGCCAGAACAACCGGCTGTCTGCGGACGAGGATGTGAAGGTGGCCAAGGGCGGCTTCTACCCCAGCCTGGACCTCAATGCCGGCTACGGCCGAGGCTACAGCGACAACACCACCACCCGCGGCTACGGTGTGGCACGCGGCACTGGCAACCACAACACCGAGACCCTGAACTACACCCAGTCGGAACTGCGCCTGCGGCAGATGCTCTTCGATGGTTTCAACACGGCCAATGAAGTGGGCCGCACCCAGTCGGTGGTCAACTCCCGGGCCTATTACACGCGCGGCACCGCCGAAAGCCTGGCCCTGCGCACCATCGAGGTGTACCTGGAGGTGCTCAAGCGCCGTGAACTGGTGACCCTGGCCAAGAACAACCTGCAGGCCCACCTGCGGGTCAACGACCAGATCGGCCTGCGCAGCCAGCAGGGCGTGGGCAGTACCGCCGACCTCGACCAATCCAAGGCCCGGCGTGCCCTGGCGGAAAACAACTACGACACCGCTCAGGTCGACCTGGCCGATGCCGAGGCCAACTTCTACAGCGCGGTAGGACGCCTGCCCGACGAGCTGGAAAGCCTGCCGTCGATCCGCGGCGAAGTCCCGCAGAACCTCAACGATGCCAAACAGAGCATGCTGCTGAACAACCCCTACCTGAAGTCCGCCCAGGCTGACATCCAGGCGGCGGAGAGTCAGTACGAGGTGGCCAAGTCGCCCTTCTATCCGCGCTTCGACGCCGAGGCCGCAGTCAACGCCAACGACAATGTGCAGGGCGACCTGGGCCACGACAATGAATGGCGGGTCGGGGTGATCATGAACTACAACCTGTTCCGCGGTGGCAGTGACAAGGCCCGCCTGCAGTCCGACGCGCACAAGATCAACCAGGCCATGGACATCCGCAACAACGCGCTGCGCATGCTCAACGAAAACATCACCCTGGCCTGGAACGCCATGCTCAACGCCAAGAAACAGACCCCCACCGCCCGGGAATATGCGGAAACCACCACCCGGGTGCGGGCCGCCTACCAGGACCAGTTCGGCCTCGGCCAACGCACCCTGCTCGACGTTCTGGACAGTGAAAACGAGCTGTACAACGCCAACCGCCGCTACACCGAAGTGCGCTACACCGAAGAGTTCTCCATGTACCGGGTCCTGGCCAACATGGGCGAACTGCTGAGCAAGGAAAAAGTCGTGGTGCCGGCCGAAGCCATCGCCCAGAGCGAAGTGAAAAGCGAGGCGCGCCTGCCGGAAATGAAGTAGTCCCGTGGAGGACTCGATTTGACCAGCCTCGAACCCGGGAGCCCGCACGCCGATCCGCGTGCCAGCTTCGATGACCCGCTGTTGGACGGATTACTGATCCTGTGCCGACTCCACGGCTGCAATGTCAGCCGCGGCAGCCTCAGCGCAGGCCTGCCCCTGGACAAGCAACGCCTGAGCCTGGACCTGCTACCCCGGGCCGCGGCCCGGGCCAGCCTTCAGGCACGCCTGCTGCGCCGGGAACTGGGGGCGATTTCCGCCCTCAACCTGCCGGTGCTGCTGATCCTCCACGACGGTCGTTGTGCGGTGCTCAGGCGCTGGGGCGAGGATGGCCAGGCCCTGCTCCTGCCCAGCGAGGCCGAAGGTGGCGAGCAGTGGGTCAGCCGCGAGGAACTGGCCCGGGAGTACAGCGGCCAGGCCCTGTTCGCCCGCCCCCGTCACGAGCTCGAAGACCTGCGTAGCCCCCTGGTGCCCAGGGTCGATGCCTGGTTTCGCGACACCCTGAAACTCTCCCGCTGGCTTTACAGCGACGCCATTCTCGCCAGCTTCCTGATCAACCTGCTGGGCCTGATGGTGCCGCTGTTCGTGATGCAGACCTACGACCGCGTGGTGCCCAACCAGGCCACCTCGACCCTCTGGGTCCTGACCCTGGGCCTGCTGCTGGGCACCGGCTTCGAACTGGTGTTGCGGGTGGTGCGGGCACACCTGCTGGACCAGGCCGGGAAAAAGACCGACGTGATCCTCTCCGCCACCCTGTTCGAACGCATCACCGGCATGAACATGAAGGCCCGGCCGGCCACCATTGGCGGCTTCGCCCAAAGCATCCACGACTTCCAGGGCCTGCGCGAATTTCTGACGGCCGTGACCCTGACCAGCCTGATCGACCTGCCCTTTGCCCTGCTGATGCTGGTGGTGATCGGCCTGCTCGGGGGCTGGCTGGTGGTGATCCCGGTACTGGCGTTCCCCATCACCATCGTCTTCGCCATGCTGATCCAGGTGCGCCTGCGGGACACCGTGCAAAAAAGCCTGGCCCTGGGCGCCGAACGCCAGGCGCTGTTGATCGAGACCCTCGGCGGCCTGGAAACCCTCAAGGCCTGCAGCGCCGAAAGCGAACGCCAGCACAAGTGGGAAAGCACCCACGGCGCCCTGACCCGCCTCGACAGCCACGCCCGCAATCTCTCGGCCCTGGCCACCAACGGCACCCTGTTCATTCAGCAGTTGTCCGGCATGGCCACCATTGTCGCCGGGGTCTACAGCATCATCGCCGGCAACCTCAGCGTCGGCGCCCTGGTGGCCAGCTATATGCTCGGCAGCCGAGTCCTGGCGCCATTGGGACAGATCGCCGGGCTGATCACCCGCTACCAACAGGCACAACTGACCATGCGCAGCACCGATGCGTTGATGGCCCTGCCCCAGGAACGCGATGCCCGCCAGCGGCCTCTGGAACGCACTCAGCTGCAAGGCGCCCTGGAAATCAGTCGAGTGAGTTTTCGCTACCCGGGGCAAAGCACCCCGGCGCTGAACAACATCAGTTTCAGCCTCAAGCCCGGAGAGCGAGTCGGCATCATCGGCCGCAGCGGCTCGGGGAAAAGTACCCTGGCCCGGCTGTTGATGGGCTTTCTCGCCCCGGAGGAAGGCCAACTGCTGCTGGACGGCCTGGACCTACGGCAACTGGATGTGGCCGACCTGCGTCAGCAGATCGGCTACGTCGCCCATGACCTGCCACTGCTGGCCGGCAGCCTGCGGGACAACCTGACCCTGGGTGCGCGCTACGTCAGCGATGCCCGAATGCTCGAAGTCGCCGAGCTGACCGGGGTCACCGAGCTGGCCCGCCAGCACCCCCAAGGCTTCGACCGACCGGTGGGTGAACGCGGGCAACTGCTGTCCGGCGGCCAGCGTCAGGCGGTGCTGCTGGCCCGGGCCCTGCTGCTGGACCCGCCGATCCTGCTGTTGGACGAACCCACCAGCGCCATGGACAACAGCAGCGAAGACGCTCTGCGTCAGCGCCTGCACGCCAAGGTCCAGGGCAAGACCCTGCTGCTGGTGACCCACCGCACCTCGATGCTCAGTCTGGTGGACCGCCTGGTGGTTCTGGACGAAGGACGGATTGTCGCCGACGGACCGAAAGACGCGGTTATCGATGCACTGCGCAAGGGCCGTGTCGGCTCTGCAGCCGTCTAGGAGTGCCGAGCATGTCTACACCATCGTCGCCCCGGGGTTACCTGGGCAGTTTTCGCCGCAGCGCGGAAAGCGAATTCATGCCGGAAACCGCCGGAGCCTCCTTGCAGGACTCACCCCGCGGCTCACGGCTGACGGTCTGGATCGCCGCCGCGCTGATCCTCTGTGCCCTGGTATGGGCCAGGTTCGCGGTGCTCCAGGAAGTCACCATGGGCGAAGGCAAGGCCATTCCTTCGAGCAAGGTCCAGGTGATCCAGAATCTGGAAGGCGGCATTGTCACCGAGATCTTCGTCCGTGAGGGGCAGATGGTGGACAAGGGCCAGACCCTGCTGCGCCTGGATGACACACGCTTTCGCTCGAACAAGGGCGAGAGCGAGGCCGATCGCTTTGCCTTGATGGCCCAGGTCGAGCGGCTGTCCGCCGAAGCCGAGGGCAAACCGTTCAGCCCGTCCGCCGAGGTGGTGAGCAAGGCGCCGCAAGTCGCGGAAGACGAACGCTCGCTGTACGACCAGCGCCAGCGGCGCCTGGCCAGCGAACAGCGCACCCTCAGCGAACAACTGCGGCAGAAGACCCAGGAACTGGCGGAATTTCGCTCCAAGCAGGGGCAATACAGCTCCAGCCTGGCTCTGCTCAATCAAGAGATGAATATGTCGACGCCGCTGGTGGGCACTGGCGCCGTGTCACCGGTGGAGATCCTGCGACTCAAGCGCAGCGCGGTGGAGATTCGCGGCTCCCTGGACGCCACCACCCTGGCCATTCCACGGGCCGAGTCGGCCATCAACGAGATCAAGAGCAAGATCGACGAATCGGTGCAGACCTTCCGCTCCGATGCCGCCAAGGAACTCAACGCGAAACGCACCGACCTGTCGAAGATCACCGCGTCGGGGATCGCCATCGACGACCGGGTCAACCGCACCACGGTGGTATCGCCCGTGCATGGCGTGATCAAGCAGCTCAAGGTCAATACCATCGGCGGCGTGGTCCAGCCCGGCAGCGACATGGTGGAAATCGTGCCCATGGAAGACAACCTGCTGATCGAAGCCAAGGTCCGGCCCCAGGACGTGGCCTTCCTCCACCCCGGTCAGAAAGCCATGGTCAAGTTCAGCGCCTATGACTACACCATCTACGGCGGCCTGAGTGCCAAGCTGGAACTGATCGGTGCCGACACCATCACCGACGACAAGGGCAACAGCTTCTATCTGATCCAGGTGCGCACCGACAAGAACCACCTGGGAGGCGACGTCAACCCACTGCTGATCATCCCCGGCATGGTGGCCACGGTGGACATCATCACCGGCGAGAAAAGCGTACTGGACTACCTGCTCAAGCCCGTGCTCAAGGCCCGCACCGAAGCCATGCGCGAACGCTGACTGCAGCGTAGGTCGGAACCGGCTTGCCGGCGCAAGGCCCTCTGACTTTGCAGCAGGCTTGAGAGTGCTTGCGCGGGCAAGCACGCTCCTACAGACAAGAGGTCAGGGTTTGGCGCCGTGGTTGCGTTGGTAGGTGTCTTCGCCCATCGCCGCGATCTGCCCTTCGATCAGAGCCTCGAAGGGGCGCAGCAAGGGCTCGAAGGAGGCCGGCGCCTCCAGTACCTGCAACGCCTGGACAATGGCTTCCAGGGTCGACAGCGCACCCGGCCCCGGGGCCTTGCGCAAGCGATAGCGCGAGGGCGTCGCAGCGGCCAGGGTCACCCGCGGCAGGGCCGCCAGCAGCGGATTGAGGTGCAACAGCTTACGGGCCTTGCGCCAGGTACCGTCGGGCACCACCAGCAGCAGCGGTTCATCCGTTTCGGCATAAGCCTGCAACGGCTGGGCATCGTCCGCCGGAAACAACAGGCGGGCCTGGTAGCCCGGGCGGTTGAGCAGCGCCGGCAGATCCTCGAACACCTCGCCCACCCGCAACTGCGCATTGTTCAGCCCCAAGGCCGCCAGCCGCGCCGTGTTCAAGGCGTGGTTGACCTCGCTGGGATGCTGCAACAACAGCACCCGGGTGCGGCTGGGCAAATCCGGGATCAGCGGGCACAAACAATGGCCTGTGGGACGCAGGCAACGCTCGCAGCGTGCTCTGGACATGGAAATTCCTTATGACTGGTTGAGCTGGGCCTTGAGCAGATCGCGAAAGGTCTGGATCAGGGGTTCACGACCACGGCCACGACGCATGATCATCGAGAAAGGCGCCTGGTAGCCGAAGGTCGCCGGCAGCAACACTCGCAGGTCGCCCTTGTCGGCCCAGGCCTGGGCGTAGTGTTCCGGCAGGTAGCCGATGTAGGCGCCGGATAGCACCAGGATCAACTGCGCCTCCATGCTCTCGACGGTCGCCGCGCTGTGCTTGAAACCATGCCGGGCCAGTTCTGCCTGGCTCCAGTAGCCTCGGCCGACCATGCGCTGTTGGGTGATGACCTGCTCCGGGATGCGCCGCTCGCTGTACAGCGGATGCCGGTTGCTGCAATACAGCCAGTGCTGCTCGCGGTACAGCGGCATGTACACCAGACCGCTCATGCGCGTGGAAAAGGCACCGATGGCCAGGTCCAGGCGGTTGTCCTGGACCCCCAGTTGCAGTTCATGGGGGCTCATCACCGACAGGTGCAGATGCACTGCGGGATGCTCCTGGCTATAGGCACCGATGGCCTCGGCGAACGGCAGGGCCTTGTCGCTGACGGTGGAGTCGATCACCCCCAGGTTCAGGGTGCCGCGCAACTCGCCCTTGAGGGCCGCGGCGTACTGTTCAAAGCCCTCCAGCTCCCCAAGAAGACGCAAGGTTTCCTGGTGGAACAGCTCACCCTTGCTGGTCAGGCTGAACCCGCCACGGCCACGGTGACAGAGCACCAGCCCGAGGGCGCCTTCAAGCTGGCTCATGTAGGTGCTGATGGCCGACGTCGAGAGATTGAGTTCGTGCTGGGCATTGGCGAACCCCTGATGTCGCACCACGCTGACGAAGATGCGCAATAGTTTCAGATCAGGTAAAGCGTTGGCCATGACGGGCTCCGATAACAGGCAAAACGACCACTTCCCTGTGCCAAGAGAGCTTGCTCCCGCCGGGCGGCCAAGCAACCTCGATGACCTCCATGCGCACTTTCAGTCTGACCCTGCAACCCGGATAACGGAGGCTACGCCACCGAGCGGGTGCTCGCTCCCTCGCCAGGCAGGGCCCTGGAAGCAGCGCGGAAGTCTAGCGCGAGCCCGACCATTAGTTTAGAAAAATCTGAACTAAGTATTTGTTCGTAGCGATTCTTTCCCCTCACTACATTTCGCAGAATCGGCTCCACTCGGTTGTACGGGCAGCTTGGGCTGTGCCGCCGACCCCATAAATATAAAACAACGATGAGGCCTATCCCGTGGACAAGATTCTCCACCAACCACTGGGCGGCAACGAAATGCCGCGCTTCGGCGGCATCGCCACCATGATGCGTCTTCCCCATCTGCAATCCGCTGCCGGCCTGGACGCTGCGTTCGTCGGCGTGCCCCTGGACATCGGTACCTCGCTGCGCGCCGGCACCCGTTTCGGCCCACGGGAGATCCGCGCCGAATCGGTGATGATCCGCCCATACAACATGGCCACCGGTGCCGCCCCGTTCGACTCACTGTCGGTGGCCGATATCGGTGACGTGGCGATCAACACCTTCAACCTGCTGGATGCGGTGCGCATCATCGAAGAGGCCTACGACGGCATCCTCGAACACAACGTGATCCCCCTGACTCTGGGCGGCGACCACACCATCACCCTGCCGATCCTGCGGGCCATCCACAAGAAACACGGCAAGGTCGGGCTGGTGCACATCGATGCCCACGCGGACGTCAACGACCACATGTTCGGCGAGAAGATCGCCCACGGCACCACCTTCCGCCGTGCGGTGGAAGAAGGCCTGCTGGACTGCGACCGCGTGGTGCAGATCGGCCTGCGTGCCCAGGGCTATACCGCCGAAGACTTCAACTGGAGCCGCAAACAGGGCTTCCGTGTGGTCCAGGCCGAAGAGTGCTGGCACAAGTCCCTGGAACCTTTGATGGCCGAAGTCCGCGAGAAAGTCGGCAATGGTCCGGTGTACCTGAGCTTCGACATCGACGGCATCGACCCGGCCTGGGCTCCGGGCACCGGCACCCCGGAAATCGGCGGCCTGACCACCATCCAGGCCATCGAGATCGTCCGTGGCTGCCAGGGCCTGGACCTGGTGGGCTGCGACCTGGTGGAGGTCTCGCCACCTTATGACACCACCGGCAACACCTCGCTGTTGGGCGCCAACCTGCTGTACGAAATGCTCTGCGTACTGCCTGGCGTAGCCCATCGCTGAGTCCCGGCCATGAGCGAGCACGAGAACGTCCTCAACGCCGCAGCCGAACTGGTATCGGCCTTTGCCCGCAACGACCGCGAAGCCTACTTCGCGGCGTTCAGCAGCGATGCCAGCTTCGTCTTCTACACCCTTGCTCAGCCACTGCTGTCGCGCGATGCCTACCAGGCGTTGTGGGATCAATGGCGCGCCGAGCAGGGTTTCGAGGTGCTTTCGTGCACCTCGAGCAACGCCGTCGTCAGCCTGCAGGGTGACGTCGCCGTGTTTATTCATGACGTGGCCACACAGCTGCGCATGCAAGGGGAGCAACACTTCAGCCAGGAACGCGAAACCATTGTGTTTCGCAAACAACAACAAGGCCTATGGCTGGCCTGTCACGAACATTTGTCCGCTATGCCGGAAGGGCTGCCACCCCCTTAGCCAATGTGATCGGAGCAGATCATGAATAACAACAACAAAGAAAAAAGCCTTAGCAGCATTGAAACCAACGGGGTTGAACAGATCCCGGACCACGAGCGTGACGCCGGCCCCGGCGACCTGTTTCGCTTGATCTTCGGCGGCGCCAACACCTTCGCCACTGCGGTGCTGGGCAGCTTCCCGGTACTCTTCGGCCTGTCGTTCCAGGCCGGGGTCTGGGCCATTGTCCTGGGGGTGACCCTGGGCTCGCTGATCCTGGCCCCCATGGGACTGTTCGGGCCGATCAACGGCACCAACAACGCCGTGTCGTCCGGTGCCCACTTCGGTGTGCACGGACGGATTGTCGGTTCGTTCCTGTCGTTGCTGACCGCCATCGCCTTCTTCTCACTCTCGGTCTGGAGCTCGGGGGACGCGCTGATCGGCGGCGCCAAACGCCTGATCGACCTGCCGGAAACCGATCTGAGCCTGGGCCTGGCCTACGGCCTGTTCGCGATCCTGGTGCTGACGGTGTGCATCTACGGCTTCCGCTTCATGCTGTGGGTCAACCGCATCGCCGTGTGGGCCGCCAGCCTGCTGTTCCTGCTGGGAGTCTTCGCCTTCGCGCCGGCCTTCGATAGCCACTTTGCCGGCACCGTGGCCCTGGGCCAGGCCGGATTCTGGGCCGCCTTTATCGGGGCCGCGCTGGTGGCGATGAGCAACCCGATCTCCTTCGGTGCCTTCCTCGGCGACTGGTCGCGCTATATCCCCCGGGAGACCCCCAAGGGTCGAATCATGCTGGCGGTGATCGCCGCACAGTTCGCCACCCTGATCCCGTTCCTGTTCGGCCTGGCCACAGCCACCATCGTTGCGATCAAGGCGCCGGACTACATCGCCGCCAACAACTACGTCGGCGGCCTGCTGGCGGTGTCGCCGAGCTGGTTCTTCCTGCCGGTGTGCCTGATTGCGGTGATCGGCGGCATGTCCACCGGCACCACTTCGCTGTATGGCACCGGGCTGGACATGTCCAGCGTGTTCCCGAGGGTGCTGTCGCGGGTCAAGGCGACCCTGCTGATCGGGGTGCTGTCGATTGCCTTCATCTTCATCGGGCGCTTTGCGGCGAACCTGGTGCAGAGCGTGTCGACCTTCGCCGTGCTGATCATCACCTGCACCACTCCCTGGATGGTGATCATGCTCATCGGCCTGTGGGTACGTCGCGGCTACTACTGCCCGGACGACCTGCAAGTCTTCACCCGCGGCGAGCGCGGCGGCCGCTACTGGTTCCAGCACGGCTGGAACTGGCGCGGGCTGGGGGCGTGGATTCCCAGTGCACTGGTGGGCCTGTGCTTCGTCAACCTGCCGGGGCAGTTCGTCGGCCCCCTGGGCAACCTCGCCGACGGCATCGACATCAGCCTGCCAGTGACTCTGGGGCTTGCGTCCCTGGTGTACCTGATCCTGCTGAGCCTGTTCCCGGAACCGGCAACGGTGTACGGCCCCAACGACCCACGCAGTCAAACAACCGAGACAGCCCAGCGCCGTTCCCAGCGCCAAACCGCCTGATTACCGCAGGAGCCGGCTTGCCGGCGAACGGGCCTTGAACCTTGCACAAGGTTTGAAGACTCCTTCGCTGAACAGCCGGCTCCCACCCAAGCCCGCTTGACCTGTTTGTTTCACATAAAAAAGATAATCGGAGACACGCCACCATGGCTTTAGATCTATTTGTCGTACTCATCTATGCCGCCGGCATGCTCGTGCTCGGCTATTACGGCATGCGCAAGGCCAAGACCCACGAGGACTACCTGGTGGCCGGACGCAACCTGGGGCCGACCCTGTATATGGGCACCATGGCTGCCACGGTCCTGGGCGGCGCCTCCACCGTCGGCACCGTGCGCCTGGGCTACGTCCACGGCATTTCCGGTTTCTGGCTGTGCGCCGCCCTGGGCGCGGGGATCATTGCCCTGAACCTGCTGCTGGCCAAGCCGCTGCTCAAGCTGCGCATCTTCACCGTCACCCAGGTCCTGGAAAAGCGCTACAACCCCATGGCCCGCCAGGCCAGTGCGGTGATCATGCTGGCCTATGCGCTGATGATCGGGGTGACCTCAATCCTCGCCATCGGCACCGTGCTGCAAGTGCTGTTCGGCCTGCCGTTCTGGATCTCGGTCCTGCTGGGCGGCGGCGTGGTGGTGGTCTATTCGGCGATCGGCGGCATGTGGTCCCTGACCCTGACCGACATCGTCCAGTTCGTGATCAAGACCGTGGGGCTGATGTTCATCCTGCTGCCGATCTGCCTGTACCGCGTGGGTGGCTGGGATGAGCTGGTGGCCAAGCTGCCGGCGTCCAGTTTCAGCTTCACCACCATTGGCTGGGACACCATCATCACCTACTTCATGATCTACTTCTTCGGCATCCTGATCGGCCAGGACATCTGGCAACGGGTGTTCACCGCCAAGACCGAGAAAGTCGCGCAATACGCCGGTACCCTGGCGGGCTTCTACTGCATCCTCTACGGACTGGCCTGTGCCCTGATCGGCATGGCTGCCCACGTCCTGCTGCCGGACCTGGACAACGTCAACAACGCCTTCGCCGCCATCGTCAAAGCCTCGCTGCCGGACGGTATCCGCGGCCTGGTGATCGCCGCCGCCCTGGCCGCGATGATGTCCACCGCCAGCGCCGGCCTGCTGGCCGCCTCCACCACCCTGACCGAAGACCTGCTGCCACGACTGCGGGGCGGCAAACAATCGAGCCTGGGGATCAACCGCCTGTTCACCTTCCTCACCGGCATCGTGGTGCTGGGCATCGCCCTGGTGGTCAACGACGTGATCAGCGCCCTGACCCTGGCCTACAACCTGCTGGTGGGCGGCATGCTGATCCCGCTGATCGGCGCCATCTTCTGGAAACGCGCCACCACCGCCGGCGCCATCGCCAGCATGGGTCTAGGCTTCGTCACCGCCCTGGTGTTCATGTTCAAGGACGGCCTGGATGCCAACACGCCGATTTACTACAGCCTGGCCGTGGGCCTGGTGAGTTTCGTGGTGGTGAGCCTGGTTTCCCGGCGCTCGGCGCCTCTGGCCAACGCGATCTGACCTGAAGTCGGACGCCTGAAGCTTTTCTTCGACGGGTGCGGCGTCGGTGGCCGCATCCGTTTTTTTTCGTCCACGAAAAAGTGCCACAACGCCGGATGGCGTGGCCTGCAGCTCGATCCCGGAAGCCAGCCACTGGACGAGTGGTCACCACCGCCGGAAAAAACCTGTGCTGTAATCTGACTCAGCGACGACTGTTCCTGAACAGTACAAGGATCGCTGGCAGCCTTAGGGCACGCTATCGCTTCACCCTTGGACGGGGTCATAAAACAATAAGAACCTCTCCCCTGCCCCGAGGTGTTTATGGACCGTTTCGACATCCAGCAAAGCATCCGCCACGCCATCGAGACCCAGATGGCCCAGAAGTGGCCAATCCCCCCCTGCCAGGCCCGCGCCCGGAACACCTACTCCCTGGACCTCAAGGCCCTGCTCTACAGCCTGGAATGCGAGTTCAACATTCGCCTTGATCCGGAGCTTGATCTGTACCGAATCAACTCCATCAGCGAGCTCAGCCAGGTGATTCTGGAAAAGACCCGCGCCGACGCTGCCCGCCCCGCCTGACCCGCTAATCCCTCGGGAGCAACGCGATGAATCGGGCCGAAGCGCGCGTGGCCGTGCACCTGCTTATCCGCCGGGGACTGGGTGAACTCATCGACTTCGATGACCACAGCACTCTGCAGGCACTCGGGCTGGACAGGGAGGATATCGAAGCGCTGCTCTGGCGCCTGGAGGACAGGTTCGACCTCTGCATCTCCCCCCGGGAAGAGCAGCGAGCGCTCTGGCGCCTGGAAAAGGTCGGCGACCTGGTGCAATGGTTGCTGGAAAAGTCCCGGCAAAATCAGGATTGACCCGATTGTCCCGGGTGGGTGGCCGAGCGACTGCCGGCCAGAAAACACTGACGAGAGCCGGAGTCTGCACTCCGCTCTCGCCTCGAGCTCAACGACGACGTTGCTGACGCCGCCGCAGTTCTTCGTCGGTAGGAATCGGCACCGGTTGCAGCGGTGGCTCGATCAGGCCCAGTGCGACGCCAAGGTCGTGAAGCCAGCTTTGCAGTTTGTCTTTCATAGTGCCCCCTCAGGGTCGTGCCGAGCGGCGATACTGCGCCGCCTCAAGCAGATAATAGTCCTAACTTTTCCCGCGCGCTGCCTCGCAATAGCAATGAACTGTTACTGGATTGAAGCGAATCGGCCAAGGCTATTCAGCCATTGGCCCGCAGCGCCTGTGGCGCCTGCCCGGCGGCCCCCTGCTGCAGTTCGATCCAGGCATTGAGGTTGGCCCCGAGCATGCCCTTGCGCCACATCAGCCAGGTGGTGGTCTGGGCGAACGGCTCGGCCAGGGCATGCACTGCCACGCTTTCGCGCCCCGGCAGACTGTCGAGCATCGACTGGGCCATGAGCGCCACCCCGGAACCGGCGATCACACAGGCCAGCATGCCCTGGTAGGACTCGATCTCCATGGCCCGGCCCATCGCCGCGTGATAGTGGGCGAACCAGGACTCCAGGCGCATGCGATAGGCGCAACCCTGGCGAAACGTGAACACCGCACGCCCCTCCACATCCCGGGCGGTGCGCACCGGCGGGTGATCGGCCTCGCTGATCAGCACCAGGGTCTCATCGCACAAGGGCACCCCATCCAGCCCTGCTAATTCAAGGGGGCCATCCACCAGGGCCGCGTCCAGGCGCCCGCTGAGCAGGCCTTCCAGCAGCTCGCCACTGGGCCCGGACTGCACCTGCAGGTTCACCGCCGGATAGGTCCGGTGGTAACGCGCCAGCAGCGCCGGCAGATGAATCGCCGCCGTGCTGTACATGGTGCCCAGGACGAAATCCCCGGCCGGCTGACCGCCTTGTACCGCGGCATGGGCTTCATCGTGCAGGGCGAACAGCCGCGCGGCGTAATCGAGCAGCACCTTGCCCGCCGGCGACAGTTGCAAGCGCTGACGCTCGCGCAGGAACAGCTCGACGCCCAGTTGCTCCTCCAACTGCTTGAGCCGGGTCGAGAGGTTCGACGGCACCCGGTGCAGGCGCTCGGCGGCCCGGGTGATGGAACCTTCCTCGGCCACGGCCTGAAAGATGCGCAGTTGGCTGAACTCCATGACATTCTCCAAAACTGAACAAGTTACTCACTATTATTCATTTTTACAGAAAGTCAATCAGTCCTAGCCTGACGGTCATTGTCCTTGCCGATGGAACCCCCACCATGTCCCCGCTGCTGCGCCTGCTCGCCAGTTTCATTGCCCTGATGATGGCCATGGGCATTGGCCGCTTTGCCTTGACTCCTCAGCTGCCGCACCTGATCGGCGAAGGCCAGGTCGACCTGACCGCCGCCGGCCTGATTGCCGCCGCCAACTACCTGGGCTACTTCTGCGGTGCACTGGACGCCATGTTCGCCCGCCAGCCGAAACAGGTACGGGCACGGCTGCTGGGTGGACTGTGGCTGTGCGTGTTGCTGACCCTGGCCTCATTCTGGGCCCAGGGCTTCTGGCCGCACCTGCTGTTGCGCTTCGGCACGGGCGTGGCCAGTGCCTGGGTGCTGGTGATGATCACCGCCCTGAGCCAGCCCCTGGCGCTGGCGGCGGGCCGGCCACGCCTGGGAGCCCTGGTGTTCGCCGGTCCCGGGCTGGGCATCATGCTCACCGGCCTGCTGGCCCTGGGCTCCAACCTGCTGGGCCAAGGCTCCGCCAACCTGTGGCTGTTGTATGGGCTGGTGGCCCTGCTGATGCTGCTGGTGATCCTGCCGATCCTGCCACAGGCCTCGAAAAACCTCAGTCCGGCCGCCCAGGACTCGAGAGGCAATGAGCAGAGCGTGGGCCGCCTGGGGCTGGTCTATGGCTTGTACGGGGTGGGCTACATCATCCCGGCGACCTTTCTTTCGCAAATGGCCAGCGCGCGCTTTCAAGGTCAGTGGCAAGCCGATCTGTTCTGGCCCGGTTTCGGCCTGGCTGCCGCCCTGGGAGTGGCCCTGGTCAGCCTGCGCCGGCACACCCCGCACAGTACTCGCCAATGGTTGATGGCGACCCTGTGGCTGCAAGCCGCCGGGGTCTTTGCCTGCCTGCTGGACAGCGGCCTGGGGTTGGTCTTGGGCGTGTTGCTGTGCGGCACACCGTTCCTGGCTTGCATGCAGCTGGTGATGCAGCGTTCCCGGGAACTGGCGCCGCAGTCGGCCCAGCGCAACGCCGGTCTGCTCACCGCCTGCTTTGCCGCGGGGCAATTGAGCGGCCCGTTGCTGGCGGCCCTGAGCAGTCACTTCAGCGCCAGCCTGCAATTGGCGCTGGTGACCGCCGGTTCCGGCTTGCTGATCAGCGGTGGCCTGCTCTGGCAACCGCGACCCGCGACACAGCGCTGCCCGGCGGTCTCCTAGGCAGCGGCGTTATAGAAAGCGCTTGATGCGCCGGCGCAACCATTGCTCGGCGCTGACAAAGGTGATGCCCAACAACACCAGCAGCGCCCCCAGCACGAAGTTGAGGCTCAAGGGTTCACCCAGCAACAACACGCCGAAGGTCACGCCAAACATCGGCGTCATGAAGGAAAACACCGCCAGGTTCGCCGCCAGATAGCGACGCAGCAGCCAGAACCAGGTCAGGTAGCTGAAGAACGACACCACCAGCCCCTGAAACAACACACTGGCCACGGCCACCGGGGTCAGGCTGACCTGGGTCACCTGGCCGCTGAGCACCGCAATCAGCAGCAAGCCGACGAAACCGACGATCAACTGATAGAACAGCGTCAGTGTGGCTGGCGCTTCCGACAGTCGCGAGGCACGTACCACCACCGTGGTCGCGCCCCAGGCCAGCCCCGCCAGCAGTCCCAACACATCGCCCAGGAGCATGCGCCGATCCAGATTGTCCAGGGAGATCCCTCCGGCAAAGGCGATGCTGATGCCAATGAAAGCGAGGATGATCCCCAACCATTGCAACGGCCGCAGCCGCTCACTGGGCAACAGCCAATTGACCCCAAGGGCGGTGAAGATCGGCGCGGTATAGAGAAACACCGACATATGCGCGGCGCTCGTCAGCTTCAGCCCCTCGGCAATGAACAGGAACTCCAGACCGAACAGGGCACCGGCCAGTAAACCGCCGCGCCAGGTACTGGAGACCTGGGACCAGCCCCCTTTCCAGCACATCAGCAGGGCCACCAGCAGCGCCGAAATCCCCGAACGCGCAGCCGCCTGCATCACCGGGGCAATATCCGCCGCCGCCCATTTGATCATCACCTGCTGCACGCCCCAGATCAGGCACAACCCCAGCATCACCTGCAGGGCAAAGCCATCGGCGTTGCGTCGCTCGATGCTCACCGCAGCCCCTCAGATTGATTCATCGACATGACAGCTACCCGCTGTGGAAAGGACAACGCCCCCAGGGACGCGGCCAGCCATCGTGCTGCAAGACGGGCCGCACCGGGAAAGACAAGTAACCCGAGACATAGAGAAGGTGGAGGTTTACACCCGTCCACCCCTGGGCGAAATGAGTATCAGCTTAGCTCGATACGATCCGCGTGAATGACAATCTGGCCCTGTTTATAGAGCGCGCCGATGGCCTTCTTGAAGTTGCCTTTGCTGACCCCGAACAAACTGCTGATCAATGCCGGATCGCTCTTGTCGCTGACCGCCAGAGAGCCATTGTTTTCCCGCAACTTGGCGAGGATCTTCGAGTTCAGGCTGGTGGCTGCTTCTTCACCCACC
This sequence comes from Pseudomonas sp. JDS08PS003, assembly GCF_045013505.1. Lineage (NCBI taxonomy): Bacteria > Pseudomonadati > Pseudomonadota > Gammaproteobacteria > Pseudomonadales > Pseudomonadaceae > Pseudomonas > Pseudomonas sp. JDS08PS003. The sequence goes on along the minus strand of NZ_CP120724.1, from coordinate 1,887,474 downwards.
GGTTGCAGGCTCAGGCTGATCTTGCCATCGGCCCGTACTTCCTTGATGAAGCCTTTCTCTTGCATGCCGGAGCGCAGGAACTTGAACACTTCGTTCTTGTGAATCAGGCCCCAGTGCTTGTTGTTGATGATCGCCTTGAAGCCCATGTCGGTGGACTCGGCCACCAGCAGGTCGACTTCCTGGCCAACCTTGTAGTTGGCCGGAGTCTTGTCCAGGTAGCGGTCCAGGCGGGCCGTGGCGGTGATACGACGGGTGTGCTTGTCCAGGTAGACATGCACCACGCAGTATTCGCCAGCATTCATCTGGCGCTTTTCTTCGGAGTAGGGCAGCAACAGGTCCTTGGGCAATCCCCAATCCAGGAATACCCCGATACTGTTAACTTCGACGACTTTAAGGCTGGCAAACTCACCAACTTGAACTTTCGGCTTTTCGGTAGTTGCGATTAACTTGTCGGCACTGTCCAGATAAACAAAAACATTCAACCAGTCTTCATCTTCACTGGGAATGTCCTTGGGAATATAACGATTGGGCAGCAATATCTCGCCGTCCGCCCCTCCGTCCAGATACAAACCAAAGTTAGTGTGTTTAACCACTTGCAAACTGTTGTAGCGCCCGACTAAAGCCATTTCCAATACCCTCATTGCGTGGGCGGCATTCTACCTGTTTTCCAGGCACAGGTTGGCGCTCCTGAGCCCCGGACCGGAAAAATCCGTGAAGAGCCTTGGTTTTTCTAGCTTCACTGGCGATCAAGCGGCCATTCGTCAGGCAAACAGCGACCTACCGGGTAGGGGCAAACAGCCACCAGCCGGCATTTTCAGAAGCTGGTCTTTATTTAAAACAGCCACTTAGGAAGATGTCAGCGAGATCAACTTAGGAAAAAAGCCAAAAAAGCGACCTTCTGTTTCAGAGGATATTTACCAAGCAATTGTCAAGTATTTCTGATAAGATGCCTGGCCAAATTAATTTTCCAAAAGGTTAAATGGCCGCCATGCGAGTAAAAGCCTCCAACAGCAAAGCAAAACCAGCTCCCGCCGTTGAAACCAGCGAATCGATCAACGAACAAATCGCGGCCTTCCTGAAATCGGGCGGCGAAATCCAGCAAATTGCCAAAGGCGTCAGCGGCCAGACTTTCGGCCCATCCAAGCAGATCAGCCTCGGCAAGAAGTAATTCCCCCGCATTATCCTGGTCCCTTAGCGCTTTGCCCTCAAAGCGCTAGGACTGGCACCCTTCTCCCCTCCCCCTAGTACTAAAAGTCGACCAACGGCCCTTATCCGCAGTCCCTGGCCGCTATCCTTGCCGCTCTCTGGATCAATGGTTTCAGCCAACTCCCTGTTCATCACTGCCGACCTTCCACCCAGCGGCTGAACTGCCGGGGGCCTTCCGGGTTCAGATGCAGGAACCCGCATTCGCAAGGACTCGAACATGGCGCGCCGGTGGCCCCTGCTTATCCTGTTACTGATCCTCTGCCTGCTGCTAGGCGCCTGCAGCCGAGTCGGCCTAGCCTATCGCAACCTGGATGTGATCATCCCCTGGACCCTCAACGACTACCTGGACATGAACAGCGAGCAGAAAAGCTGGTTCAACCAGCGTCTGCAGCAGCACCTGAGTTGGCATTGCAGCACCCAGTTACCCGGTTATCTGGGCTGGCTCGATCGCCTGCAACTGATGGTGCAGAACAATCAGGTCAGTGATCAGGACCTGCTGGCACGAACCCGGGAAGCCAAGCAGGCCATCGCCGAGACTGCACGGCAGATCACCCCTTCCGCTGTGGAGCTGCTCCAGGGCCTGGACGACGGGCAAGTCAAAGAGATGAACAATGCCTTCGCCAAGGACCAGCAGGAACACCGGGAGCAATACCTCACGCCATCACTGGCGCAACAGATCCAACAGCGCAGTCAGCGCATGAGCAAGCGCCTGAATGCCTGGCTCGGCCCCCTGAACCCCAGCCAGCAACAACGAATCGAGCAATGGTCCGCCTCCCTGGGAGAGCAGAACCAGCAGTGGATCGCTAACCGCGTTCACTGGCAGGCGCAATTCAGCGCCGCGGTGGCGCAACGCCAAGACAGCGATTTCCCACAGCGCATCGAGCAGTTGCTGGTCAACCGCGAGAGTTTATGGACAGACGACTACCGCCAGGCCTACGCCCACACCGAACAGGCCGCACGCAGCCTGTTGGTGGACTTGATGGCCGCCAGCAGCCAGGACCAACGCCAACGCCTGCTGAAGAAAATCGACGGCGTACGCAAGGACTTCACCGCCCTGAAATGCCTGCAGAACGCCCGCCAGGGCTAGCGGCGCGAAACTAGGCGATCTGCGCCCTGGAGGCCACCTCGTCAAAGGTATCCGGATCCAGAGCATCAGCCTGTTCATCCAGCACCTGACGCGGGTGATCGTTGCCCGGAATACTGCTGTCGATCAGACACAGCAGGCTTGAGCCGCGGGGCGTCAGTACAAAGTTCTCGCCGTTGCCGCCCTCTTCCTCGGGCCTGGTTTCTATAAAACCCCGGTCCAGCAGCAACTTTTCGTACTGGGTGGCGGTGACTTTCAGCTCATCCAGATTGCCGGTGGGCTCACCTTCCGCCTCCTTGGCCGCCGCATGCTGCTCGGCGTAGGGGCGAGGCGTGAAACTGTGGCCGGCGCCGTTCTGCACTTCGTGCAGCAGTCGTTCAATCAGATCCCAGTTATAAGTGGTCATTGCGGTTCAACCTCCAGACATGAGAATGAAAGGCCTTTCATAGGTTGTGACCGACCGGGTTTTCAGCCGTTCAGGAAATACGCCGCGCCAGCCAGACCCCTGATCGGAAAACCGCTGGGCAGCTTGTCGATCCCGCCCTGCGCCAAACGACTAGCGTGTGTAAGACCCATGCCCCCTGCCTTGAGGAGAAACGCCATGAGCACTACCGATCACCCCGTGGTCTCCCGGGAACAATGGCTGCGCGCACGCAAACAGCACCTGATCCATGAAAAGGCCTTTACCCGCCAGCGCGACCAGCTCAGTGCCGAGCGACGGGCGCTGCCTTGGGTCAAGATCGACAAGCCCTACCACTTTCAAGGCCCCGACGGGCCACTGAGCCTGGCGCAACTGTTCGGCGAGCGTAGCCAGTTGCTGGTCTACCACTTCATGTTCGGCGCCGGCTGGGAAGAAGGCTGCAAGGGCTGCTCCTTCCTTGCGGACCACTTCGACGGCGCCAACCAGCACCTGGCCCATCACGACGTGAGCCTGGTGGCTGTCTCTCACGCGCCCTATGCCCAATTCCAGAACTTCCGTCGACGCATGGGCTGGCGCTTCGACTGGTACTCCAGTGCCGGTGACGACTTCAACCAGGACTTCGGTGTCAGCCTCAGCGCCCAGCAACTGGCCGCAGGCACGGCGACCTACAACTATGAACAGGCCAGTGGCGATGAGGCCGAGTTGCCCGGCTTGAGCCTGTTCTATCGCAATGACCAGGGTGAGATTTTTCACACCTACTCCACCTATGCCCGTGGGCTGGACCTGCTGGTGGGGGCCTATAACTTCCTCGACCTGACGCCCAAGGGGCGCAATGAAGAGCAGATCATGGACTGGGTTCGCCTCCATGACCGCTACGAACAGACGCCCGAAGGCAAGGGAAGCCAGCATTGCTGTGGTGACGCTTGATATCCTGTTCGCCGGTAAGCCGTCTCCCACAGGACATGTGTAGGAGCCGGCTTGCCGGCGAATCGTAGCGACCGACAGTACAAATCTGCGGCAAACTGCGTGCCCCCCCTCTACAGCCAACTAATCTGCAAACATGAGCGCCGCCTACCACAGCCTCCATGAATACACCCTGCGCATGAACCGGGTGCTGGAGCACATCGACCAACACCTGGACCAGCCACTGGAGCTGGCGGACCTGGCGCGGGTGGCGCATTTCTCGCCCTACCACTTCCACCGCCTGTTCAGTGCCTGGGTCGGCGAGCCCCTGGGGGCCTACCTGCGGCGTCGGCGCCTGGCCTGCGGTGCCTATCTGATGGCCAGCCGACCCGAAGCCTCGATCCTGGAAATCGCCCTGGATGTGGGCTTCGGCTCCGGCGAAGCCTTCTCCCGGGCCTTCAAGCAACACTTCTCGGTGTCCCCCAGCACCTGGCGCGACACCGAACCGAAACGCTGGCACCGTCGCCTAGACGACATCCGCGAACGCCGCCTGCGTGAATTGAGCAATCCTGATCAGACCCACATCCCGGCCTTCGACGATCCTGACGCCTTCATTCATCTGAAGGAAACCAGCATGAACGTCACCCTGCAGCAACTGCCCGCGACCCGCGTGGCCTACCTGCGCTACATCGGCGCCTACGGCCCGGGCATTGGCGTTTTCTGGCGCGAAACCGCCGCGCCGTGGATGCTCGAACACCAGCTGTTCAACCGCGTGCGCTACGGCATCGGCCACGACGACCCGGACCTCACCCCCGCCGACAAATGCCGCTACGACGCCTGCGTCGAAGTGCCCGAAGACTTCAAGGTCAGCGCCCCCGCCGTCGTCACCACCCTGCCCGGCGGCCTCTACGCCGTGGCCCACTACCGCGGCCTGGGCCCGGCTATCGCCGACGCCTGGATCGAACTGTGCCGCGACTGGCTGCCCAAGAGCGGCATGCAGTTCGACCCGCGCCCGGCGTTCGAGCGCTATCCGGCGGATGCGTATTACGACATCAAGACGGGAGAGCTGGAGTGTGAGATCTGCATTCCGGTGAAGAAGCTGTAACGCAGCACCGTCGCCAGCCAGAAACGACACGGGGGAGCCCATGCTCCCCCGTGCCTTGCGCCTTGAACCCTGCGCTGTGCTAGAGACTGTCGCTGGTGGAGAAGCCGCCACTGTCACGGGAGCGGGTGCTGCTGGAGGAACTGCTGGGCGAGCTACTAGACGAGCTGCTGGAACTGCCCCACAGACTGCTGGAGCCTGATGATCCGGAGCTGCGGCTACTGCTTGCCTGGGCAGCCGACAGCGCCCCCTTCATGAACCCGACCATCAGCGAGTCGACATTGCTGCGGCTCGAAGCGTTCTGGCTGGCCCGACCGGCCTCGCTGGCCAACAGGCTGCGCTCCAACTGCTTGGCGCGCTCGTACTCGTTCTGCGCCTCCTCGCACTGGCCTTGCAGAAACGGCACACGCACCCGCAACTCATCCAGCTCCGCACGCAGCTCACGCACCTTGCGTACCAGCGCATCGTCCTCCTTGCCGGCGGTTTGTGCCGCCAGGCGCTCCAGCTTGTGGTCGCTCATCTCGGCCAATTGTTCAGCCAGCAACGTCGACGCCTGGGCCAGGTACTCGTCACGTTTTGAGCTGTAGGCATCCAGGCTCGCATGTACCTCGTTGGCCTGGGCCTTGGCCACCTCCACCGCCTGCAAGGCCGCTTGCAAACGCTGCTGAAGCACAATGAAGTCACCGCCGGTGGAAGCCTCCTGGTAGAGCTGCGACAGCTTGGCCTGCTGCGCGGCTTCTTCTTTCTCCAGGCGACTGGCGGCGCTTTCGTTGGCCTGCTGAATGGCCAACAGGGTCTGCTCGGTGCGCCAGTTTTCCGTGAAGTTGCACAGCCTGGCGGCCCAGCGGTCCAATTGCCGCCATGGCGTCCAGCGCGGATAACCCTCGGTGCCGAACTTGCGACCTTTGAGGTACGTGTACAACCGGTCCACCTGGAAACCCTGCAGCTTGGTCCGGCATTCATCACGCAGCTCCTCATAGGATTCGGATGCCGCCACCCGCGCCGCCTCGGCTTCGCGCAGTGCCTGCACCTGGCGCTGATAGGCCGGGTCATCGGCCAGTTGCCGATCGATGCCCGCCACCCGGGTCTGCAACTCTCCGGACACGCCCATCGCCGCCTGCAACTGCTGCGCTACCGCGGCCTCGGCCGTGGCCAGGCGCTCGCGCAATTGCGCTTCGCCCTGGTTGCGCTGGTCAAGCAAGCGCTTGACCTCGGCCGACTGCTGGCCACCGCCCTTGAGCTGGTGACCGGCAATCCGCGCCAGGGCGTCGCTGATGTCCTGCTCCAGACGCAATTCCCGCTCATGGGCGTTGGACAACTCCTGCTGCAACTTGCGCAGTTCATACTCGTAGCGCCGGGAGTTTTCACTCAGGGTCGCCATCATGCTGTTCGCGCTCATCACCACTCCAGGATGTAGTCAGGCTTGGCGGTGGTCCGCCCTTTGAGGAACTTGAAGCTCAAGGAATTGGCATCCTTGCTGCCCAGGCGCCGGTTATCCACATGGCCGTCGGCCAGCTTGTCGTTCTTGACCTCCTGATAGGTGGCCTGATTGACCCGCACGCCGAAGACACTGGCGTAGCGCTTCTCACCGGTCTCGATACTGGTGATCGGCACCGGCAGCACATTGCCGGCCGCATCGGTGGCCTCGATCAGCAGGTACCAGCTCTTGCCCCCGGTGGCGTCGAAGTTGCGCTCGACCATGGATTTCTCACCGGCACGGCTGACGATGTCCAGGGTCAAGGGCGTCTTGGCAAACGCCAGCAACTGCTCGATCTCCTTGAGCCCACCGGTGGTAGTTGCCACATCCAGGGCCTGGATCGCCTGCTCCACCTTGCTCAACAGCGGCTGGAACTGCGCCGCATCCGCCTGGCTCAAGTTCATCTGGCGCACGCTGGCCCGAGCCGCCTCAAGGGTGGCGAGGTAGTTGGGGTTCAGGCTTTGCTGGTCAGTCAGCCTGATGGCCTGCTCGACCTTGGCCATGGCTACCGCCACGCCCCTGGTGTCAGCATCATCCAAGGCCCCTTGAGCCTCTTTGGCCGCCGCCGCAACCTCGGGCACGACCTTGCTGGCCACGAGAAACTCGCGACTGGCGGTCAGGCTCTTGAGTTTCTGCGCTGCCGTCAGAAGGGTGTCGATTTCATCCAGTTGCGCCCGCACATCCTTGAGCGAGGTGATGCTTCTTCTCAAGTCGGTCTTGGCATTGGAGACCATCACACCGTCGTTGAAACTACGCTGCTCCTCAGGCACGGCAAACTGCGGCAACTTGATCGTGGTCTGCTGGCGAGCCGTTGCCAACCGAGCCTTGGCCTTGTCCAGCAAACGCCCCGCTGACGCCACCTGGGAATTGGCGACCGCAGGCTCCAGCTGAGCGATCTGCTCCTGCAACAAAAACACCTGCTGGGTGCGCGAGTGCGCCTCGTTCTGCAAGCTCACCAGATCGGCATAGGTGTAACGGCGCTGCTCCTTGAAATCGATGATCACGTGGGTCCAGGCATACAGCGAATAGAGGACGATAGGCGTCCAGATCGCCACCCATTTCAGCCAGTGGTTACGACGCAGGTAACCGTCTGCCAGACGTTGCTCCCACCAGCGCAGCGTCGGCGCTTCGTAAGTCAGGCGAGTGGCAAAGTACTTGCGCACCCCCTGCTCCACCAGGGCGTCCTCGACCTCGACGCCCTGGGCCTTGTAGAACTCGCGAATACGCTCGGCCACCGCCTTGCGGTGCTTGGGCAGGTCCAGGTGCTTCTGGATCTCGGTCTGGTTGTGGCGCAGCTCATCGATCAGCGCCATGGCGCCCATCTGTTCGCTGATAGAAACCCCGCTCACCTCACACCCCCTTCTGCAGGAGCGCGGTGAAGCGGCGCTTGCTGTCCTCGGTCACCGACTCAATCTCGGCGGCGGCCGATGCCGACTCCTTGCGCAGCTCCTGAATCAGGCTCAGGCTGCTGGCCTGGAACTCCACCACCGCATCGGCCAAGGCCTTCACCGAACTGGCCTTGAGGCTGGAACCGTAACCGGCCTTGAGCGCCGCATTGAGCTGATCGCCACCCACCCGCGCCTGCACTTCAAGGCTGGTGTTGATGCCATCGGTCATGGCGTTCAGGGTCTGGGTGGTTTCCGCCAGACCGCCGGAAGAAGTGAAACCCGCCGCCAGCCCGGTGAGCACAATCTCGTTGGTAGCGAAGAAACTCACCGCCCGCTGATACAGGCGCTCCTTCACCGCGTGGTACTGATTGAGCCGGGCGAACACCAGCTCCGCCGCGCCATAGGCGGCCTTCAACTGATCGGCGATGTCAGTGATGATCTGAAAGCGCTTGTCCTCGTCCTGCAGATTGCGCAGGGCCACGTCCCGCTCAAGCTCCAGCTTGGGCTGATCCGCCGCCGCCAGCCCTGCCACTTCCAGGGCGGCACTGGCATCAGCCAGGGCCTTGCGCCCGGCGTCCATCTGCGCCTGGGCGATTTTCTGCACCTCACAGGCATCCACCTCGGCCGACTTCATGGCCAGGCGGTAATCCTGGTACGCCTCGAGGATCAGGGTTTCCAGCTGGATCTGCTCATTGGCCGACTTGGCCACCGCCAGGTAATTCTCGCGGATGCTCTCGAAGCGATCCGGAATCGAGCCGCGGCGCATGTTCAACCACGCCAGCTGTATGCGCTCGGAGAACTGCAACTTGCCGTCGGCCATCCACTCCATCATCTGCTGGGCATCGTTGCGGATCGAATCGAAGCTGGTGGCGATATCCGCATAGCGGGTGCTGATATCCATGCCCTGCAACTTGTCACGCACCGCGGCGTTGAACACCGTGGCCTGCTGCAGGGTGGCAGCGATCTGAGTCACCCGCTCAACGTCGTACACCGCCACCTTGTCCAGCAGCGCCAGGACCGGCATCTCCTGCTTGGGAAAGGTGATACCGATGGAGCGCAAGGCCGACATGGAGCGTTCGAGGTAATTCATGAGCATGGGCATATTCCCGGGGTGGAGCCACGACGCCGAGGCTCCATCATCCATTGACAGGTGAATAGGCGAAGGGGGCTTCCACCCCCCACTTTAAAATCGGTTGCAGCGTTGCCGGCAGCTTCTACGCAACGGCCTGGATGACCCGGAGCCCCTCATCGAACGGGGCCCAATACATCCGTGGCAGATAGCCAGCAACCTGGCGTGCGCGAGCATAACACCCGAGTTGGACAGAGAGAATTCATCGCCGCCCGCCCCTTCTCAACGAGAAGGAATGGCCGTGATATCACGAACGATGAACCTCGGCAGAGCACGAATGTAGAAGTTCTCCACATCCGAATTACCGCTGTTGGTGATCGCCCCCAACATGGTCTTCATATTGCGCAACTGGCCCATGGCCCCGGCAGGCTGCAAACCATTGCGTTCCTGGGCGAAATGCAACACCTCGACGCCGTCGCGCTTGACCTGAACCTTGTAACCGAAATCGACACTGGCAAGGATCGTATTGTCATCGACGACCATCGACACCAGCCCGCCCTTGGAGTCACTGAGGCGGCGCTTGTACACCGCATTCACATCCAGCAGGTAGTCGGCGCTGTCCTTAGTGGCGGCGTAGCGATTGGCATTGCCCAATTGCCGGATCAACTCCATGCCCAGTTGCTGGCGCAACTTGTCCTCGGGCAGAAAGCGCTCGCTCTCGCCGACCAACTGCAGGTTGAAGGTATCGATCCAGTAAGTGGCGGTAGCGGGAATCTGCACCGGCTTGGGCGAGATGTAATAGTCCGGGGTGGAGGCACAACCGGCGAGCAGAACGAGGGTGAACAGCAGAGACAACAGACGCATGACGGATCTTCCTTGAGAAGGTTTTCAACAACGCACCGCCACCTGAAAACCACCGGTGGCATGGCGATAAGCGGCGGCATTGTAAGCCAGGAAAATCGCGGCGGACCGGCTCGAAAAGATACTCTCGGCAAATTAGGAATTGCCTTACGGCAGAAGCAGACGATCCAACAGGAATGGGGCTTTAAGGACAGGGGGAGCGCTGGATATAGTCGAGGGGTCGTTGAAAGGACGACCGGGTTTGGCGACCTGATTTACAGAGTCCTCAGTCAAACTAAAGAGGCTCAATAAATGACGCGTTATCAAGCTATAACCGGCCACGACTGCAACATTCCCTCACTGCTGATCGATACCCAAGCCCCCATAGACGTCCTGCACGATGCAGCGGCGTATCGCATTCGCGCCGTGACTCAACTGCTGGAAAACTTCGCGGTTTCTGATGAAGCGCCCAAAGGCGCAGTGGTGCTACAGGAACTGGCGCTGGTGTGTAGCATTTTGCTGCGCGATGGCTGTGATTTGATGGATGTGGCGGGGCGAAGGATGCAAGGTCAGCTATCAGCATAAGCAAAAAGGGGCGGTATTAGAGCCGCCCCTTTAGTCTTGGTACATAGTAGTAGACCAGATGATAGTCTCTCGATCACTCAGCACCTTCAGTGTTTCGTCAAACACTCCGCATCGGCAAGACAAGTCCAATACTTTTCAAACACCTCGACTCTACCTTTATCCCGCTCTTTTCGACTCTATTTTTTCACAAATTGATAACAACAGTTCTAGCCAACATATCGCCAAGTCGTCGACGCAAACCAAATAATACAAATACACCATCCAAAATACTGAATAACGCTTTAGGCAAATTTCTCAAGGCTGATTGAAGCGGGGTACAGGATGGTCCATAAGGAAAGCCAACCACAGTCATCTTGAATAGACGCTTCCCCAGACTTTGCCCATTGGGCAGTGCATCGCAAAACAAAAAGTAGGCGAGAGCAAGCAAAGTCAAGAAATAATCAACCCCCTGAAAAACCGTCAGACCCAGTTCTGAGCTGAAGCGAACAGACAAATGCAGCATGAAGCTTTTCAAAAACAGAATAAAAAATACAACCGCCATATCAACAACGTATCCAGCTAGGCGCTTTATAGGGCCTGCCAGATCATAAGTACCTATTGGACTAGTTGACTCTACCTGACTCACAATGTATCTCTCCATCGATAAAATAGGGCTATCACCGTAAACACTTACTTAAAAACCCAATACTAAGCCTTAACCTTAACCGCACCGTGGAGCGCAGGATAAAACCCTTCTGGCCATAGAATTTTTTTCATCACACTTAGTTCTTCTATTCGCCTGACGTCAAAATTAGCGCCACACAAGTCAGCATCTTTAACGTCCCCCCCAAATCTGCATTTTTCAAATTCGCCATTAAAAGATCAGCCTAAGAAAAATCAGCATAAGCAGCAATTTAACCTGAAAGGTCAGCACCTCTCATTACTGAACAGGTCAATGTAGCGTTCACGAATGCGACCCAATCATTTTAGCGCCACTCATCAAACCACTGGATAAAATCTTAAATCACCAATAGGCCTTTTTAGATCAATTTTTTTGAAGATAACGCTCCAGGCCTTACACTAGGTTCCCTGCCTGATGATTTTTTCGGCTATATATCTATGATCTCCTTCAACAATCACATCTCCATCCATGTCAATTGCTAGCGCTGCATCGCCCATCAAAAGCCTATCAACATAAGGATGGTTTAAAGGTCGCCCTTTTTCGCTCTCAGTAGATCGTATACCGATCGATCAAAGGCTACTTGCTCTCTTTGGCAATAGTGCCCAGGCCTGCATCTTTGACCAGATAACGCCCCTCTACATCACTTAACACCTTCAAGCTGTTGCGGGCCATAATCATGCCGACTTCAACTTCTTGCTTGAGGTAGATAACCTCGCCAGCCTTAACCGTCACAGGCATATCTGACCAGTTTTCAGCCTTGGAGCTGATCACGTGCTGACCAGGAGTGACGTAAAAATAGATGTACTGGTTACCACGGTTGTAGCCCATTTCCGAATCGGCTTCTTTATCATCCAAGAAGACATTGAAACGCACCATCATTCCCACATTGCTGGGGCGAACGACGTATACCAGCCCTTTATCGGCAACTGCAGGTTTGGGCAACGAGTACTGCGCGACTTCGGCTTGCATTTTTTCCATTGATGGGGCTGAGGCACAGCCATAAAGCAGGGCTATCGAGAGAACAGCAGCAGTCTTGCAGAAAATCTTAATCATGTTATCCATCCCTATTTCACACAGTCTTTGTAATTTTATATAAACTAGAAAAATCGTACTACTGCCGAAAGTCCCCCTCCTACCAAACAGCAGCACAAAAAATCATTTCATACCACTATACGGATCATCAATATTCCCTCCGAGCTCGACAACTGCACTTTTAATTTCCGCCGCAACTTCATCCGACATCTCACAATCTTGACGAGAATATAAAAACTCAAAAAACCGAACAAGACCTAGCCGTGCAGAAATAGCGATAACGTCCTCAACATACTCTAGATCAGTGCCATCCCAGACTTTCAACAATACGTCTTCCACTCTAGCCTTCAGAGTTTCATCCATATAAGAATACGAGCTCCATTGGCGATCACTAAGCTCGAGAATAATTTTTACAATCACCCCTCTCCCATGCTTTCCATGACCATAGGCATCTAAAACCTCCACAAACTCAGAGTGCAAACTTTCCTCACCCAACAACTCAGGCAATGATTCATAGTAGGAAATATCTTTCATCTAAAAACCCACTGGAATATGAGTAAAATTTGAAGCCTTCCTATAAAGATTACCATCTTGGCCTAACAATTTATTACCTATTTTTATATGAGCAGCCCATCCTGCCCCTGAGTTAGATCCTGGGTATTTCACTGCCGCATTCAAATCTTGAGAATGCCATTCTATCTCAATCTTCTATCCACCAAAACTATACTGAAATTTACTTCCATCAACTATCATTGCTGAGGACTTAAAGCTATCAGGAACACCTGGCGGAATTAGCTTTTCTAAATCAGCCGCTTTAATCCTCCCATTACTTATAAATCCAGCAGCTGAATTTTTAGGATCAAAAAAGGCTGGTTTATTTATTGGAGCCAGTTGATTCAGAGCGCCGAAATCTCCATCCGCTTGTGATACAGAAGTGTTCCACTTAGCATCCGAAGGAACTGCTACTTCCTTTGCAGCAACTAACTGCCAATGGCCTCTCTGCGACGGTACACGACCCGCCCAAGCTCAGATAACACCGGAAGTCTTTCGCTACCCACAATCAATTCAGAACGGCATCTCAAGCTAGAATTTTGATATGCCGTATATTGACAAACAATATCTTCAACCTCCTCGACGTCATCCTCAAGGTTCTCTTCAAGATAGAACCTCAATACCCACTCATCGCCACACCACAGCAATGCGACCACTCTAAAGTTGGCAGAGACCGCCCCTACCAACGCCTGAACAAGCATTAGCACTTGAAAGTTCCAATCTTCCAGCACAGGCTGATCACTCATTTCTGACTTCAGTTTGGATTGGTGGGGAAAATGCTCGGCTTTTTTGTTCCCTTGATAACAAATACGTTAGTCGGCTGATCAGTTATACCAACGCCGAGATTCACGTTAGTTCCAGTAACACCCTCAAATTTAACCACTGGAAAATCTTGACCATTCTTTCCTGGGATTTTCACTTGGCCGGAGTGGTAAGCGTCAAGCACTTTTTGAGCATCTGAAACACTGTTCACGAAACCAACGCTCCCCCGCTCCTCAAGCTGCTGTGTCCCTGCAGTATGACGATTCTGCCTCTGGCTTATTTTTGTTGAGACCTCAGGAAAGTCTTTAGGTGTAAGTATTCCTTTTGCCGCGACTTCACTGAGAATAACTAACTATTCTTGAGTATATGACACTGGGGCAGAATCAAAGCCGTTCCAAAACACCCATAATCTTCCACAACGAGAACACTTTAGGGCACTATTCATCTCTCGATAAATCGCCTCCAAATCCACCCCCTCTTGGAACTTGTCAAATTTCTCATCTGAAATCAAAAGCCATTCAATTGGATTCGGTATCTCACCAAAACTTAACTTATTACCACATTTACAGAGCATTGATGGCATTTCACTTACCTATGATAACGATATCATTAATTTTTTTCGCCCCTGAACCATTAACTCTCCGCAGGACATCTCCCAACTGCTCTCTGGTAACGGTGCTTCTAGATAAATCTAGAACAATCCCCTCAGCTTGCGTATTTTTCTTTGCTATCGCAGAAATTATTCGGTCCGCATTACCCGTTGTAGGGGTATATACATCATAGCTAACACCATCGACCAGAAGATCTGAAGTTTTCCCTTCTGCTCTCGTACCAACAGGGCGACGCAGCTCAACTTTTTTACCTTGAGCAGCCATATAGTATGCAGAATTTATCTCTGACTGAGAGAAACTTCCATTTGGATCTATTCTAAGTTTACCTTTTGCAGCCTGCCCCGCTGCGACTCCCCCTCGCGCACCTCCCGAAAGGAACTTACCTAACGCCGCAGCCAGCCCCATGCCACTGAGTTCACCGGCCATAAACATAGCCCAGGCCTTGGTGAATTCAGTAGCAGGTTGAACACCTTCGAAACCTCGACCTCGAGCAAGATCCAGCTTTTCCTGAGCTATTTCATCAGCAGTTGCTCCTTGCTGCTGCATGCTCTCCGTGAGTGTAGTGGCTGCCTGTCCATACTCTGCCAAACCTGGAGGCAGGTGTTCAAAGAAGTTGTACTGCGTAGCATTCCCCGCCACCCAGGCGCCAGTCTGCATGGCTTTCTCGTCCCCGCCTTGCGCGGCGGCGGCCAGCACACCGAGCACTTGCGAGTTCATCACAAGTAGCTTTTTTCTCTCATCGTAGGACATCTGCCTGTATTGATCCCACAGCGAGCCAACCAGTGCCTCGTTCACTCCAGCAGCCAAGGCACCTGTCTTGAAGTCGCCGCCCGCCGCCTCCGCTGCAAGGCCGCCCATGATAGCGTGCAGACCGATCTTGGGCAGGCGGCCCTCTTTGAGGTCCCATTTTTCGGGCCCGCTCTGGTCACCGACCCAATTGAACCCTGCTGCGGTGAAGGCGTTAGCCAAGCTGGTGCGCAGGGCGTCGCTTAGTTTGGCATCGCCGCCTAACGCGCGCTCTAGCAAGACTGAGGTGCCATTCTGTAGCGCTTGGTTGGCGGCAAACTGGCCAATGCCCTGCCAAATGTTGAGCGTGGCGCCGGTGACGGTGCCGCTATTGGCCAGTTGCCCGGCATGGCCGTCAATAGCCGGAGAGGTACCTGTTGCGGTCTCGGTGCCAGTCCATTGGTCATAAAGACCAGCTGTCAGGCCGGCCGTTACGCCGGTCACAACATAACCCTTCAGTGCATCTTTCGAGGTGATGTCTTTGACTACCGCTCCAAGGTTGCCTTTGTTATTGATGGTGCTGACGGCCGTTGATCCGGCAGCGGAAGAGGCTATGGCTGTGAGTGCCACGTTTGCCCAACCAGCTGAAGTGGCCGCCGTAGTTGCTGTCGCCGCCGTACCGGCTGCCATGGCACTACCTGAACCGGCCGTAGCACTAGCTGCACTGCCAATGAGTCCGCTCGCTGCACCGGCGGTGAAGTAGGCCACGACAATAGCGATGATGATGGCTGCTCCACCGCCCAGCCCAGAGTGGCTGTATTTGAAACTGTCGTGCAGCTCTTTCACCTGCCGCCAGTCGACGTCACCACGCGCCTCCATCTCCTTGATCCAGGCCAGTTGCGGGTCGGCCTGCACCATAGCGTCGATGGCCTGACTAACGCTCTGTTGGTTGACCTGCTTGATGTCGATCTTCAGCCCCTCAACGGCCTTGATCACAATATCGCCCTGCGCGATCAGTTGGCTTTGCAGCAACGTTTCATCGGTGTTGCCTTTGCCACTCATCGAGTTCCAGACGAAGCTGCTCTTGCTCTTCTCGTGGCTCTCTTGGTGTAGATCCTTGACAGCTTCGAATGTGATAGCGCCACCGCTATCCAGAGTGATGTCCTTGCCGCTCTCCAGCTTGGCAACCTGATACCTCTGGTCACCGTCGCTCTTGAGCGTCAGGTTGCCTCCGGCACTGATTTCGCTGCCGATATGTGTGGTGCGGGTGACTTCGTCACGCTGGGTCTGCAGGTTGCCAAAGCCCCCCTTCTTCTTCATGTCATACAGCGAATGCTCACTGTCCTGCTCCGCTAGCAGGTTCAGTTCGCCACCGGCCACTAGATAGGCTTCATCCCCAGCCTTGACCTTGCTGGAAATCAGGGTCATGTCCTGGCCGGACTTGAGCATCACATCCCCGCCCGCCGTCACCGTGGTGGCTTGTTGGTGGACGCGATCCTCTTCGCTCTTGGTGGTACCGGTCTTGCTGGCCCAGTGTTGTTCATTGGCGGCCGAGGCCAGGGTCAGGTGGTCCTTGGCCGTCATCGAGACGTCGCCCTTGGCGTCGATCTGGCTGGCGACGGCGGTGACGTTGCCTCCGGCCTCAATGCTCAGGTTCCCACCGCTCTCCAGGGTGGCGCTGTGCTGGGTTTTGCTCTGATCGAGGTTGCCGATGCCGCGGTCGTTGCTGACCACTTGCTCGACGGCGTTGAGGCTGACGTTGCGACCGGCCTTGATGCGGGTGTCGCCACCGCTGTGCAGGACGCTGCCGTTGCTGTCGAAGTCCCGTTCGGTATCGATGCTCAGGCTGTTGCCGGCCTCGATGCGGGCGGCGCTGTCGAGGAAGTCGCGGCGCTGCTCGCGGACGTAGTCTTCGCTGCTGCTCTGGTGGGTGGTCAGGGTGCGGTCGTTGATCACGTCGCCCTGGGTGGTGGTCAGGGTGACGTCGCGCCCGGCGATGATGCCGCCGGCGCGGTTGACCAGATGGTTGCCCGCCAGCAGATCCTGGCGGTTGCCCGCCTCCACCAACCCACTATTGACCAGGTTCTCCCCCGCCACCGCCGACAGGTCATTGGCCGCGCGCAGGGTGCCGACGTTGTTCAAGTCCTTGCCGGCAATCAGGCTCACGTCCTTGCCGGCGATCAGGGAGCCGTTGGGCGCCAGGCGGTTGTTGGCCTGGGCCAGGTACAGCACTGGCACCAACACCTGTTCGCCGTTCACTTCATGGCTTTCCAGCCAAACGATGTCGTGGGTCAGGGCGGCGACTTGCTCGGAGGTCAGGGTCACGCCCACCGAGAGATCAAGCTGTTGCTTGTCTGGTGCCGGTTCGCCAACCTGCGTACAGCTGCCACCTTTCGTTTGGCGACGGTAGGGACAGCATCACTCCCATTACCAGAGAACTAACCATGAAAAGATACATGCCGATTACCGGCCACGACTGCAACATTCCCTCACTGCTGATCGATACCCAAGCCCCCATTGACGTCCTTCACGATGCAGCGGCTTACCGCATTCGCGCTGTGACTCAACTGCTGGAAAACTTCGCGATTTGTGATGACGCGCCCAAAGATGCAGTGGTGCTGCAGGAACTGTCGCTGGTGTGCCGCATTTTGCTGCGCGATGGGTGTGATTTGATGGATGTTGCGGGGCGACGGTTGCAAAGTCAGCTATCAGAATAAGCAGCCAGGGGCGGTGTAAAGCCACCCCCTTTAGCCTTGGTACATTTGCTGGAATTATTCATTAATTCGTTCGTTATCAAACAACCGATCAACGGTAAAATCCAGACTCTCTGAAACAGCAATCCCTTTTCGCAATGGCTCAGGAAAGCCCTCAATCGAAGCCTAAACTGTCGGGACCAAATACCTGAAACAGTCACCTATTTTGGTGTACCCATCGTAGCGGAGCACCATCTAGAACAGCACCCAAAACCGGCCAAAAATACAAACTCACACTCAACATCAGTTAAGTAGACACCACTGGAAAACCTTTCGCCACCAGCGTTCCTATTTTAACTTCACACTTTCATTTTGAAAGCCTCTGCCGCACCTTCTAAATAGCTCTGCCAATTGCAAAAAAGCCTTTCTATATTTTGTTGACTACTGTGTTCCCCAGGCTTATACCCATCCTGCGGTGGCATATAGCGCACGAAACTTTCTATTTCAAAAGGAAAATCAAAGTCTTCGTAAATCAACTCAACTACCCCAAGCGGGTCAGCGACATTATCTTTATTTTCAAACAACCATTTAAGAGCAATAAACAACCATTTTTTTTGAGACTCCAAACCAAGCGACTCATCTTCGTGCTCAGCAAGGGAATACAGAGTGCTTTCAATTTCCTGAATATCCAGCTTCCCAAAGCAAATTAGATCCACTTCCAATGAGTTAACTGAGCCATTAGACACATAAAAATCTGCTATCTCTACGACAAACTCCCAACCTATCAGCTTGCGTTGATAACCCCAGAGCACATCACGCCAACACAGAAACGTACAACTATAGATAAACGAATTTGGAATTTCAGGAAAGTACATATCATTTCACCTTAGGCGGACGTTGATTCGCGATACCATTTATCAATCCCCTCTCAATAAATCGCTGGTGAGTCACATTACCCGAGGGATCAAGAATATACTCATATATACCTGACTTTCCATTAAGATCACCCGATGTTTGCAACAATATTCTATCTACTCCATCACCACCTGTTAACGTAAAGGTCTTACCCGCCGCGAGCTGTTCCTTTGCAAGATAGCTAGCTGCAATATGTGACATATCATCTTTCAAACCACTGCCTACACGATTAGCCGACAATATTTTATCGGCAACACTATTTATATCTTTCTCAGCTCCGCCATCACTATACATCACCCCCGGATTCAGCTTGTGCTCCGGAGTCACATAGGCACCATCCTTCTGCACTCCATCCAGCTGAGTACCGCCGGTATGCGGCGTTGTAATAACTCCGCCACCCTCAGCGTAGCCCCCGCTGGCGGGGTTCCATCCTGATGTAATAACAATCGGATTAACCAGCTTTCGGTTTTCGTCATCAAGTAGATGAACTGGGAACGGCATGAGGGTGACCATTTCCCAGGCTGCCATCGTAACCTTGAGTTGGTTCTGCATTTGCTCCTTTGTTAAAGCGAAATCTTGGCTTACAGCTTTAATCATCGAATTAGCAGAGTTACGCATCCGCTCTTGACTTTCAGGTGTCAAAGTAGGATAGACCAGAGCCGCAGCAAGTGCTGCCATTACTCCAACATAGGCTACCCCTTGTACATAATTCTGCGCCGTTGTAGGAGAACCTCTCAGAGTGGAAATCATTGCTGTCAGTTCAACTGATTTCTCAGGGCTTTCGCGGACAATTTCCTTCATCCGAGCGAGAAGAATCTTTTCCCCATCGGAATTTAAGTCTCCCAACTGCTCCCTCAGGCGAAACTCAATAGCCTCCGCACGTCTGTTCTCATCCTTACTGAAGGCTTTTAGATAGTTTTCGGTTTCTACCAGGACTCTATTAATGTCTTCGGATGTGCCCTGAAGATTGTCTGGCGACGCGATTAGAACGCCCATGCTGGCCAAGAGAAGGGTCAGCTTTACCATCGTCTCCCGGCTTTTTTCCCCATACAACTCAACACTCTTCTTCCACTGCTCATACGCCTTCTTCGGGCTCGCCACCGCTCCAAGGGAAGAACTGCTCGCATACAAATCCGTACGCGACTCCTCATCCTTGGTGATCTCATACGCCTTGCTCACATCCCGATTCAGCCCGGCCGTTGAATCAGCCCCGGTCTCGACATCCTTGCGCACCACAATCTCGCCCGCCCCGACGGTGGCGCGCACGATCTGCTCGCGGTCCTTCTGGTAATCCCAGCCGCTGACGCTCCAGCCGGTTTCACCTTCCTTGCCTTTACCCACCTGGCTGCTGTCTTGTGTGGTGCCACTACCGGAGCTGTAGGTGCCGCCCACGTTCAGGTAATAGCCGTGTTCCTTGTCCTTGCCGGCGATATCGCTGAAGCCCAGGGTGCCGGTGTCCAGCTTGAGGTTGCCGTTGTCAGCAGCGATCAGCGCACCGTCGATTTGGGTGTGGTTTTCGGTGCGGATATCGACCTTGTTCTTGCCAGTGATGCGGGTTTGCTCTTCAACCCAGTCGGTCTTGCCGGTGGTCTGGCCATAACCGACCGAGCCACTGAGCCCCGGAGCAGGACCAAAGGTGGCGGTGACGCTGATGTCGAATTCCTTGCCCTTGACCTTGCCGGTATCGGCGACCGAAGCGACGTTCAGGTCTCCCCCGACACGCCCGATCACTTCATCGCCACGCAGGTTGGCACCAGAAATGTTGGTGTCCTTGCCACTGGTGAAGCCCAGACGCTCCCCGGCATAGAGATAAGCCTCTTGCTGGCGCTCGCCTTCACGCTCCAGATTGCCTTTGCCCATGCTGACGCTGGCGTAGACGCCCACGCCTTCTGAACCAAAGGTGAAGCCCATCTCCCCACCACCACTGTTGCGGTTGTTCTCGCTGCTGTGGTCGTTCTGCGCGGCGCGGATGTTCAGGTCGTTACCGGCATCCAGGTCGATGTTGCGTCCGGCCTGGGCCTGGGTGCCGATCAGGTTCAGGTCGTTGCTGGCCTTGAGGTTGATGTCGCGCCCGGCATCCAGTTGGGTGACGGTGGAGGAGCCTTGGCTGCTCTCGGTGCTGGCGGTGCCGAAGCTGCCGCCGACGCCGATCTTGAAGCCACCGCTGGTGCCGCCGTGAATGCCGCCCCACATCTCGGTGTTGCTGGTTTCCTCGCTGATGCTGCCTTTGGCCACATCCAGGGTGACGTCGCGCCCTTTGATGTTGATGTCGCGCCCGGCACCCAGCTGGCTGCCCTTGACGGTCACGTCGTTGTTGGCCGTGAGATTCAGGTCGTTGCCGGCGTGCAGGGTTGAGGAGCGGTTGCTCTGCTCGATGATCTCCTGGCTGCTGCTTTGCTTGCTGTTGCCAAGCTTGACGTCAGCGGTCGGCCCGGCGAGGAACTGGCTGACCGAGTCGATGGCCTTGAGGGTGCTGGAGGCTTTGCTGGTGTTGTTTTCACCGTCGCCGGCACCATTGACCGCGTCCTTGGTCTTGCCATAGTTGTGGTTAAGGGTGACACCCAGGCCATTGCGCTCGCTTTCACGCTGCTGCTCGGTCACCCGCACTTCCCGGGCGGCGTCGATCTTGATGTCGCGGCCGGCCACCAGATTGATGTCGTGATCGGCCCGAAGGTCGGAACCCACCTGATTGATGTCGCGCTTGGCGTTGACCGACAGATCTGCACCGGCGCTGATCTGGCTGGCGGCGGCGGTCTGGGTTTCAACGCGATTCTTCTCCTTGTTGCGCTCGGCACCGGCGAAGAGGCTGACACCGTTGTCGTCGCTGCTGACGCCCACGCCGACTTGCTTGCTCTTCTTCCAGTCCTGCTCCGCCGAGCTGTTCTGTGCCGCCACGACATTGACGTCACGTCCGGCGTCTAGGCTGACATTGCGCCCGGCGCTGATGCCACTGCCCACCACGTTGATGTCGCGCTCGGCCTTCAGGCTCGCATCGCGGTCGGCCAACACCTGGCTGCCCACGCTGGTACTGCTTTGCGCCTGGCGCCCGGACTCCTTGGCCGAAGCAAAGGAGACGCTGGCCCCGGAGGAGGAAAGCCCGACCTTTTTCTTGTACTGCTCGCTGCGGCTGTAGGCCGTGTCGTTGGCCGAAACCAGATTGATGTCACCTGTGTCCTTGACCAGCCCGGCGCGCAGTTCCACATCGTTGCCGGCCGTGGCTTCACTGGCCCGCAGGCGGATATCGTTGCCTGCTGCCAGCACCACATCGTTGCCAGCGCTCAGCTCGCTGCCGACCTGGGTCGCGGTGGTTTGCAACTGGCTCTTGCCGCTTTTGGACAGGCCAAGGAAACCGGACTTGGTCTTCTTGCTGTAGGAGCCGTGCTCCTCGACGCCAGAGAGGATCGCCACATCGCCGGTGGCGCCGACCATCAGGTCTGCACCGGCCTTGAGCTGGCTACCGATCAGCGTGACATCGCGGCCGCCGTTGATGCTCATGCCGCCATCGGCTTTCTTGCTGGTGTTGAGGGTCAGGTCTTTCCCGGCCTCAACCACAGAGGCGACGTTGGTGCTGTGGTAACTCTCCTGTTGCTTGCTGCTGCTCTGACCAAAGGAGCCTTTGCCCTTCTTGGACATGAAAGAGGCAGTTTCATCCTTTGCCGACAGCACATTGAGATCGCGAGCGGCATCCAGGGCGACGTTCTGCCCCCCTTTAACCCGGCTGGCCACCAACGTCAGATCCTGGCCTGCCTTGATCGACAGATCACCACCCGCCTCTACGCGTGAAGACTGCTGGCGAACCTGATCGTCAGAACTTCTACCGTTACTGGTTTTGAACGAGCTATGACCCGCATTCGCCGCAGACTCGATGGTCACATCTCGCGCTGCAACCATCGACAAGCTTTGCTGGGCAGCAACCTTGCTCGCCACAACTTGAATGTCTTGACCCGCTGCTGCTTTCAGACTGCCGGCTATCTGGACGTCACTGGCATTTTGTGTGGTCTGACTACGCGTCCAGAGATCTTTCTTGAACTGGCCATTGCTGCTGTTCGCCTGTTCGGTGGACGTAATGGACAGGTCACGCCCAGCGCTGAGCACCGCATCACCGCCTGCGGTCAATGCGCTGCCGGTATTTTTCAGGTCCCGGCTTGCAGTCAGGGTCAGATTGTTGGCGGCCTCGATACGCGCTGCACTATCAACAAAATCGCGCTGCTCATTACTGATGGAAGTGGAGCTCTGATGGCGAGTCAAAGTGCGCTCGTTAACCACGTCCCCATCAGTTGCCGTCAAGGCCACATCGCGCCCTGCGACAACACCACCGGCCTTGTTCAGCAGATCCTTGCCCGCCGTCAGATTCAGGCCCTTGCCCGCCTCCACCAACCCACTATTGACCAGGTTCTCCCCCGCCACCGCCGACAGGTCATTGGCCGCGCGCAGGGTGCCGACGTTGTTCAAGTCCTTGCCGGCAATCAGGCTCACGTCCTTGCCGGCGATCAGGGAGCCGTTGGGCGCCAGGCGGTTGTTGGCCTGGGCCAGGTACAGCACTGGCACCAACACCTGTTCGCCGTTCACTTCATGGCTTTCCAGCCAAACGATGTCGTGGGTCAGGGCGGCGACTTGCTCGGAGGTCAGGGTTACGCCCACCGACAGGTCAAGCTGTTGCTTGCTCTGGAGGGCGTTGTCCATCAGGTGCTTGAAGAGCTTTTCGTTGCTGTCCTGGCCGTCGATAAAGCGCTGGCCGGTGCGGGCCACCATGGCTTGCTGGATGAGTTTCTGTTCGTAGAAACCGTCCCCCAGGCGTTTGGCGCTTTGGTCCGGGTTGTAGCCGAGGTGGGACAGCAGGTAGTCCGAGCTCATGAACTGCTTGAGGTTGGTCAGCGCCGGGTTGGTTTCGATCAGGTACTTGTGCGGCCGGGACAGGCTTGCGGCGTCCGGTAGGCCGGCGATCTGCGCAGGCGTCGGGGCCTGGGCCAAGGTGCTGCCCTGGCCGCTGAGGCGGAACAGGCCGTTGCCGCTGGTGGGCAGGGTGAAGCCCGGCAGTACCAGGGGGTTGACCTGTTGCTGGGCCAGTTCCGGGGGCAGTTGCGGGTTGATCCGGATCGGCGTCGAGTAGCCGTTGCCAACGCCGGTGTCGGTCAGGGTCTTGCCGGCGCCGACGTACTCGTAGAAGGAGCGGATCACGCTGTTGTCGAGGGTTTTGTCAGCCTTGAGGTTGACCTTGCCACCGGCCTGGAGGGTGGCGGCGAAGGATTGGTCGCCATCCACCACTTTGCTGCTGGAAGACCGCAATACCCCGGTCCAGGCGATAAAGCCGCTGAGGTCGGAAGCGAAGCTGGCCGAGGGCGTCGGGTTGTTGCGGGCGTTGAACGCGGCGGCATGGGCGGCGGCGTTACCGGTCTCGTTGACGAAGCTCTGATAACGCCGCAGGGTAGTGATTTCCTGGGGTTGCAGGCCCTGGTTGTGGACGGTCTCGGCCTTGACGTTGAGGTCGCCGACCGCGGTGATCAGGCTGCTGGTGTTGGTCAGGGTCTGGGTGTCGATCTGCAGGTCGGCGCCGCTGTTGAGGCTGGCGGCGGCGCTGCTGTTGGTCACTCGCAGACGATCGGTTTCGGCCACTTCCCAGAAGCCGTTGATGCGGCCGCCTCCGCGGTCGTCGCAACCAATCCACTCACACGGCAAGCGGGTGATACTGGCCGCACTCTTTTCGTGCTCGGTGTACTGCAGCACGTCCATGACGTTGTTGACAGTAGTGGCGGCGATGCTCAGCTTGCCGAGGCTTTCGATATCCCCGGAACGGTTGTCCAGCAGGTCGGCGCGGGTTTGCTGGTCGTCCTTGGCGATCAGCGCGGTGCCCAGGCTGTACACCTGGGCGTAGCGGTTGGTGAAGCTGGTGGTTAGCAGCTGCATATTGCCGCCGCTGGAGATCAGGCCGTGGTCGTTGACCAGGGTGGCGGCGTTGAGGTTCAGGTCTTCGCCGCTGCCCAGGGTGCCAAGGTTGTGGATGCTGGCGGCGTTCAGTTGCAGTTTCTGGCTGGCGGTGATGCGCCCGGCGCTGTTCAGCGCGCCGTCGACCTTCAGGGTGCTGTTGGCGCCGCCGGCGATGCTGGCGCTGTCCGCCAGATCCAGTTGGGCGGCATGCAGGTCCAGTTGACCAATGCTGCTCAGGCGGCCCTTGCCGCTGTAGTTGCCGCTCAGGTCGAGGTTGAGCGCGGCGTCACTGCCGATCAGGCCGTCGTTGCTCCAGTGGCTGCCGCTGCCGGTCAGGCCGTTGCCCGCCAGGAGCTGGCCATCGGCGGTCTGGGTCAGGTGGTCGACCTTGACCAGCAACTGGTCGGCCTGGATTGCACTGCTGTTGGTCCAGCGCTCGGCTTCCAGGGTCAGTTGGCCGGCGGTCTTCAGGCGGCCGCCGACGTCTTCGAGGTTGGCCATGGAGATGCCGAACATGCCGCTGCCGCTGTGCAGCAGGCTGCCGCCGCGGTTGTTGAAGCCGCCGGCGTCGAAGGCCAGGTCGTGGTTGGCGGTTTCCAGGAAGCCGTCGCGGTTGTCGAAAGTGCCGCCGATATCGAAGCGGGTTTTGCTCGCCAGACCCAGGGCCCGCAGTTGCCCGCGCTGGTTGTCCAGGCTGGCGGCGGCGGTGGCCAGGGTGCTGCGGCTTTCGATCAGGCCCTGGCGGTTGTCCAGGGCGCCAGCCAGTTCCAGCTCGATCTGCCGGGCGCTGATCTGGCCGGCGCTGTTGTCCAGGTCCTTGGCGCTGATATGCAGCGCCTGCTGGGCGAAGAGCGCGCCGTCACGGTTGTCGAGGCGGCCATCGGCGGCGGTTTCCAGAGTGGCGCCGCCGTTGAGGGCCGAGACCTTGCCCGCGCGGTTGTCGAGGTGGGCCGCCTTGAGCGTCAGGTCGCCCTGCTGGGCAATCACTTGCCCGCCTTGGTTGCCGGCGGCGGCTGCCACATCGAGGCCCAGGTTGGTCTTGGCCTGCAGCAGGCCCTTGGCGCTGTCCAGACGCTCGGCATTGAGTTGCAGGTCGGCTTCGCGGCTGAGGATCTCTCCGCCATCGCTGTTCTGCACTTCGCCACTGGCGCTGATCAACACTGAATCATTGGCCGCTACCCGGCCTTTCTGCCGGTTGTCCAAGTGTTCGGTGAACAGCCGCAGCCACTGCTGGCTGGAGAGGTCGCCGCCCTGGTTCTCAACCTTAGTGCTGCGCTTGAGCAGCAAGGGGCCGGCGGCAGACAGCGTGCCCTGGTTGTTGATCAAGTGTCCCAGCAGGTCGAGGGTGACGCCCTGCTTGCCGGTGAAGGTGCCGTGGCTGTTGTCCAGGTCACCACCAATGAATTCCAGGTCGCCGCTGGCGTTGACTGTGCCGCCCTGGTTGCCCAGGGCCATGGCCTGCAGGGTCAGGGTGGTGGCGCTGTCGAGGGAACCGCCCTGGCTGTTGTCCAGCCGCTCGCTGAGTTTGAGGCTCTGTGCACCCGCGCTGGAGATCACGCCCTTGAGGCTGTTGTCGAGGCTCGCGGCCTTGACGTCCAGGGCCTGCTGGCTGACCAGGCCACCGCCCTGGCTGTTGTTCAAGGCGTTGTTGAGGGTGATGTCGACAGCGCCCTTGAGGCTGGAGACGGTGCCTTTGTTGCTGTTGTTCAGGCCGATGCCCTTGAGGGTCAGGCCCTGCCAGCCAGACAGCAGCCCGCCCTGGTTGTCCAGTTCCGCAGTACCGGTAATCTCCAGGGTCTGTTGCGCCAGTACCACGCCGGTGAGGTTGTCCATCCCGGCCAGCACCAGGGTGCTGCTGCCCTGGCTCGACAGCTCGCCGCCGCTGTTGCCCAGGTGGCCCAGGGTGGCGTTGAGGGACTGCTGGCTCTTGATCAGACCGCCCTGGCCGTTGCGCACCTGATCGGCATTGAGTTGCAGGCGCTCGGCGCTCAGCAGCTTGCCCTGATGGCTGTTATCCAGAGTCCCGGCACTGACCGTCACCTGGCGCTGGCCGCTCAGGGTGCCGCCCTGGTTGGTCAAAGTCTGGGTAGTCGTGACCGTCAAATCACGGCTGGCCACCACGCTCTTGCCAGTGTTGTTCAGGTTTTGCGCCGTCAGGGTGACATCGCCGTTCGGGTTGCGGCTGTTGTCGAGGTTGACCCCGGCTTCGATGATGCCGTGGTTGTTCAGTTGCCCGCCGCTGCCGAGGGTGACGCTGTTGGCCGCCGCCAGGGTGCTGTGGTTGTTCAGGTCGTCTTGAGTTTGCACCTTGAGATCGGTGCCGGCGTAGACCGCGCCCTTAGCATCGAGGCTTTGCGCCTTGATCGCCACCGCGCCCTTCTCCGCGCTTGCCTCCACCATGCGCAACTGGCCGTTGGCATCCAGTTGGATATCACCGCCGCTGGCGATCAGCTTGCCGTCGAGCTTGACCCCGACCCCAGCTTCAGTGCCCACCAGCTTGATGGCCCCGGCGTACATGCCGCCCAGGGCCGAAGAGTCGATGGCCAGTTGCGGTGCCTCCGCTGGGTTGGCGGCGCGGGCTGTGGCATTGAGGGTCTTGGCATCGACATCGTTGGCCCCGGCGATCACCGCCAGGTGCTTGGCCTGGATCTCGGCGTTGATTTTCGCGCTACGGGTGATGATTTCGAACTGGTCGATGTTGCTGGCATTGAGCCCCGCGCCCTCGATGGACACGCTGCCCTGGTCCACCTGATAACGCTGGATCTGACCGTTCTCGATCACCGGCTTGCCGGTGGTCAGGGTGGCTTTCGGGGTGTTGATAAAGCCGCAGCCGTTGCAGCTCACGCCATAGGGGTTGGCAACGATGACATGGGCCGATTGCCCGGCCACTTCGGTGTAGCCCTTGAGCTGGCTGGGGCTGCCGCCGTTGACTTCGTTGAGGATCACATTGGCCGCGCGGCCACCCAGGTTGGGGTTGCCGAGGATGATCCCGCCGAGTTGGGTTTCCTGGGTACGGTTGATGGCGTTGTTGAGGATCACGCCCTGCTGGCCGACGTTGTAGTCGCTGAACTGGTTATGGGACAAGCCACCGCCATTGGGGGCGGCGATGTTGACGATGGGCACGCCATTGCCGGCCTGACCGAGACTGGTGCCGCTGCCGTTGACCACGATGCCGTCGGCCATCGCCACCACGGGCTGCCAGAACATCATGTTGGCCAGGATGAACGCCAGTCCGCGTTTGGACAGCCCCCAGAACGTATCCCGCGCTTGCAGGGTGGCGGAAGGCTGGCGGGCCAGAAAGGCAAACTGACGAGCGTCCATGTCATGTATCTCGGGTAAAGAGCGCAATTAAAGGAACAGGTCCAGACGGAAATAGATCGGTGCTTCGCGTTCACTCAGGGCTTCGGGCCGTTCGAGGGAATGGGCAAAGGTCACGCTGGCGGCGAGGTTCTTGCCCCGGGCAAAGAACTCGATGGAGTCGCTGGAGACCCGGCCATGCTGCTCGGCGTTGTAGCGGTCGTTGCGGATCGCGCCGAGGTCATAGCCCAGCCCCGTGCCGTACTCGGCGAATACCGGGCGCAGCCAGTCCCAGGTCACCGGGCGACTCCAGCGCAGGTCGTTGCGCCAGTAGTAGCCGCTGTCGCCATTGAGGCTCTGGTCCTTGTAGCCACGGATCGAGGACTGGCTGCCCAGGCTCATGCGTTGCGAGCTGAACAGCACATCCTCGCTGCGCTGGCCGGTGACCAGGCTGCTGAACACCAGGGACTCTTCCCACAGCTTGAACGGCTGCAGGTAGCTGGCGGTGGCGGTGTACTTGCGGTAGCGGGCGTTGGCCTGGCGATTGCCGTATTTGTCGCGCTGGTTTTCGCGCTGGGCATCGAAGGCGCCAATACCGTCCTGCAGCCCCAGGTCGAGGTTGAGGAAGGCACTGCCGATGCGCCGGCCGTGGTTGATGCCGAACTGGGCTTCGCTGAGACGGTTGCTGCTGTTACTCAGCTTGCTGTCTTCGATGTAGTT
The DNA here is from genome assembly GCF_045013505.1 of Pseudomonas sp. JDS08PS003. Taxonomy (NCBI): domain Bacteria; kingdom Pseudomonadati; phylum Pseudomonadota; class Gammaproteobacteria; order Pseudomonadales; family Pseudomonadaceae; genus Pseudomonas; species Pseudomonas sp. JDS08PS003. The sequence continues at coordinate 1,859,505 of NZ_CP120724.1, read as the reverse complement.
GTTGGTGCGCAGGTAGCTCAGGCCGCTGTTCAGCGAGGTCTTGCTCACGGCGTCGCGATGAATCACCCGCTCCACCCGCAGTTGATGGTTCTGGCTGTCGCCGGTCTGCTTGAAGTTGAAGCCAACGGCCTGGGCCAGGGAGCGGTATTCACTCTGGCTGTAGCTGTAGCTGAGGTTCCACCAGCCAAACGGCAGGTTGTAGTAGAGCATGGCGTTGCGCGAGGTTTTCTGGTGGTCGCTGACGGCGTCGTGGCCGCCGCGCAGCACCAGTTGGTCGGCCAATCCCAGGGGGCTGTCCCATTCCAAAGAGCTGCCCCACTGCTGCTCGCCGGTGCTCTTCTGGCCCTCGTTGCTGCGCGACAGGCCGACGCGCCAGGGCTTTTGCGCATTGTTCTTGACCAGCACCTGACTGCCGCCCACGGCCTGCCCTGGGGCCAGTTCCATCTGCGCCTGGTTCGACGGCAGGCGGTTGAGCTGGTCGACCATCTGCTCGATCTGCCGCAGGTTGAGCAGCTCACCGCTGCTGCCGGGAAAGGCCATGTTCAACTCGCGGGCGCTGAGCTTGCTGTCTTCCGCGGCCTTGAGCCCTTCGAGCTTGCCCTCCACCACCAGCACTTGCAGGTGGCCGCTGGACAAGTCCTGTTGCGGCAGGTAGGCACGGCTGGTGACCAGGCCCTTTTCGATATAGCGGTTGGTGATGACCTTGAGCAGCTCGTTGAGCTGGGCCACCCCCAGGCACTGGCCGATGTAGGGCTTGAGCAGGCTCTCGCGTTCGCTGGCGGACAGCGAATCGGCGCCTTTGAGCTGGATGTCCTGAATCGGGAAGCAGCGGCTATCGCTGGGCGCGCTGGGCGCCACAGGCGCGGTGCTCTTGCCGGGCAGGTCCTTGAGTTCTTCGAGACGCCGCTGCTGTTCTTCCAGCAGGCGATTCTGCCGATCGCGGATCAGGTCCTGGTCGCCGGGGTTGAAGGTCGGTGCGGGCAAGGGAGCGGCAACAGCCATGTGCACGGTGCCGACTAGCAGCAGGCAAGACAAGGCACAGCACAACCTCATCCCGAGGGTGGGGATAGACATATTCGGTCCTTCGAAAGGGCAGCAAGGGTCAAGACAGGGCGGGCGATGTTAATGTGCCACCATCTTGGCGTCAAATAAGCGCTGAACGCCCCGACAAACTGCGTACACCCCCGGAATCCGGGCCTTGCAGTGGGTGCCGATACTGGATTAACCCCAATAACCGACACATCAGACACTTCTGAATCTTCAGGAAAGGTTTCTTGGTAGCGGACTGTTGATCCGCCAGAAGCGTCTCTTCGAACTTGGTCTACTTAGCCAAAACTCAGGGCATGGCCCAGATTGCCCGGGATGCCGGAATGGGCCGGGAAACCCAAGGCCAGTTGAGCCATCGAGGCCCGGAGTAGCTCTGAAAGCCAGCCCAAAAAAAACCCGGACCAGGTCCGGGTTTTTCGTTTACCGCTGGCGGCAGGCTTATTCGGCTGCCGGCGCCTGTGGCTTGCGGCGCTTGAGCGGCGCCAGACCGTCCTGGCTGACCAGGCTGTCGCTTTTCGGCCGATTGGCGGTCTTGCGCTTGGTCGGCGACTTGGCCACGGACTTTTTCTTGTCGCCCTTGGCGTCGGTCTTTTTCTTCTTCACGCCAACGGCCTTGCCGGACGCCTTGACCTTTTTCGGGCCGCTGTAGGTGCCTTTGACTTCCTTGATGGTGCGGCGCTCGAAGCTCTGCTTGAGGTAGCGCTCGATGCTCGACATCAGGTTCCAATCGCCGTGGCAGATCAGCGAGATGGCCAGGCCATCGTTGCCAGCGCGGCCGGTACGGCCGATGCGGTGCACGTATTCGTCGCCGCTGCGCGGCATGTCGAAGTTGATCACCAGATCCAGGCCGTCCACGTCCAGGCCACGGGCGGCGACGTCGGTGGCCACCAGAATCTTGACCCCGCCCTGCTTCAGGCGATCGATGGCCAGCTTGCGGTCCTTCTGGTCCTTCTCGCCGTGCAGGACGAAAGCCTTGTAATCCTGGGCCACCAGGCGGCCGTAGATGCGGTCGGCCATGGCCCGGGTGTTGGTGAAGACGATGGCCTTCTGATAGGTCTCGTTGGCCAGCAGCCAGTTGACGATCTGTTCTTTGTGCTGGTTGTGGTCGGCGGTGATGATCTGCTGACGGGTGGTTTCGTTCAGCTGGCTGACGCTGTTGAGTTGTAGGTGCTCAGGGTTGTTGAGGACCTTGGCAACCATTTCCCGCAGGCCGGAGCCGCCGGTGGTGGCGGAGAACAGCATGGTCTGCTGGCGGTTCGGGCATTCGTCCACCAGGCGCTGCACGTCTTCGGCAAAGCCCATGTCGAGCATGCGGTCGGCTTCGTCGAGCACCAGAACTTCGACTTCTTTGAGGTCGAGGTTGCCGGCGTTGAGTTGCTCCAGCATGCGCCCCGGGGTGCCGATGAGGATGTCCGGCACTTTGCGCAGCATGGCAGCCTGGACCTTGAAGTCTTCACCGCCGGTGATCAGGCCGGACTTGATGAAGGTGAACTGGGAGAAACGCTCGACTTCCTTGAGGGTCTGCTGGGCCAGTTCCCGGGTCGGCAACAGGATCAGGGTCTTGATGCTGACGCGGATCTTCGCCGGGCCGATCAGGCGATGGAGGATCGGCAGGACGAAGGCGGCAGTCTTGCCGCTGCCGGTCTGTGCCGTCACCCGCAGGTCACGCCCTTGCAGCGCGAGCGGAATAGCCGCTGCTTGCACCGGCGTCGGCTCGACAAATTTAAGCTCGGCCACGGCTTTGAGCAGGCGTTCGTGCAGGGCGAATTGGGAAAACACGGGTGCTACCTCGAAGATATGCAAAAAAACAGCTGCATAGGGTAACGGTTTCGAGCGCGAAGGCCGAGTTTCTTTGTGCAAACGGTCGCAAAGAGTTGGTTTTTTGTTAACCGATTTGTCCTTAACCGTAACTTTGCCAGGGTTAAATGCTCTAATCCCCCCCTTGTTCCATATAGAAGAATCGTTTTAGCCCATGGACTTCAAACAGCTCTGGCTCGATACCCAGGATCTCTGGGGAGCCCTCGATCAACACCCTCTCCTGCACGCCGGCATCGGCCTGGCCCTGTTACTGGTGGTCGCCCTGGTACTCGGACGAGTGGCCCGCTACCTGGTCCTGCACGCCGTCAGGCTGCTGGGGCGCCAGCCGGCCTTGCACTGGCTCAATGACCTGCGCCACAACAAGGTATTCCACCGCCTGGCGCAGATGACCCCGTCCCTGGTGATCCAGTTCGGCCTGCACCTGGTGCCGGAGCTGAGCAAGACCAGCCTGCTGTTCCTCGGCAACCTGGCCATGGCCTTCACCATCCTGTTCCAGCTCCTGGCCCTGAGCGCCCTGCTCAACGCCCTGCTGGACATCTACGCCCGCACCGAACACGCCCGCACCCGCTCGATCAAGGGCTATGTGCAACTGGCGAAGATGGTGCTGTACGTGTTTGGCGCGATCATCATTGTCGCCACCCTGATCGACCGCTCGCCGCTGTTGCTGCTGTCCGGTCTGGGCGCCATGTCGGCGGTGATCCTGTTGGTCTACAAGGACACCCTGCTGTCCTTCGTCGCCAGCGTGCAGTTGACCAGCAACGACATGCTGCGGGTCGGCGACTGGATCGAGATGCCCCAGGTGGGCGCCGACGGCGACGTGGTGGACATCACCCTGCACACGGTCAAGGTGCAGAACTTCGACAAGACCATCGTTTCCATCCCGACCTGGCGCTTGATGAGCGAGTCGTTCAAGAACTGGCGCGGCATGCAGCAATCCGGCGGCCGGCGGATCAAGCGCAGCCTGTACATCGATGCCAGCGGCGTGCGCTTTCTGCATGACGACGAAGAGCAGCGGCTGAGCAAGGTGCGCCTGCTCACCGACTACATCGGGCGCAAGCAGGCCGAGCTCAAGAGTTGGAACGAAGCCCAGGGCAACGTCGCCGCACTGTCGGCCAACCGTCGGCGCATGACCAATATCGGCACCTTTCGCGCCTACGCCCTGGCGTACCTGAAGAGCCATCCCGAGATCCAGCCGAACATGACCTGCATGGTGCGTCAGATGCAGACCACGGCCCAGGGCATTCCGCTGGAGATCTACTGCTTCACCCGCACCACGGCCTGGGTGGATTACGAGCGCATCCAGGGGGACATCTTCGATTACCTGCTGGCGGTGATGCCGGAATTTGGCCTGAACCTGTACCAGCAACCCAGCGGCACCGACCTACGGGCCGGGTTGTTGCCGGCGGTACTGGGGGCCAGCCACGTGCCGCAGATCGAAAAACAGGCGCTGTAACCTCGTAGGAGCTGGCTTGCCAGCGAAGGCGTCGGCCCGTCAGGTGCAAGGCTTGCGGACCCTTTCGCCGGCAAGCCGGCTCCTACAGATCAGCGAAGGCGTCGGCCGCTCAGGCGCAAGACTTGCGGGCCTCTTCGCCGGCAAGCCGGCTCCTACGGGTCAGGTTGTCAGGCGGGACGGGACGCCGCGGCGGCTGATCCATACCGCGGCGAGGATCACCAGCCCACCCAGCATCAGCCGACCCAGGTCTTCATGCTGGTTCCAGATCAGCAGGTTGATCAGTAGGCCTATCGGCACATGCAGGTTGTTCATCACCGCCAGGGTGGCACCGGTCACCAGGCACGCGCCCTTGTTCCACCAGTACATCCCCAGTGCCGTGGACACCAGCCCGAGAAACAGCAGCACGGCCCATTGCAGCGGTGCATCTGGAAGGAAGTGGGCCTTGCCGAATAGCAGGAACGCCGGCAGCACCACCAGCAACGCCCCCAGGTAGAAGTAGCCGAAACGCCGGTAATGCGGCAGGTCGCTGGGGTAGCGCGCCACCAGGTGCTTGTACAGCACTTGTCCGGCGGCATAGGTGAAGTTGGCCAGTTGCAGCAACAAGAAGCCGATGAAGAAGTCCGGGTTGACGCTGTCGTAGCGAATCACCACCGCGCCCGCCACCGCCACCAGCGCCGCCAGCAGCCCCCAGGGATTGAAGCGTCGGTTCAGGGCGTCTTCGATCAGGGTCACGTGCAAAGGCGTGAGGATGGTGAACAACAGCACCTCCGGCACCGTCAGCACCCGAAAGCTCAGGTACAGGCACACGTAGGTGATGCCGAACTGCAGGGCACCGATCAGCAGCATGCCACGCATGAAGGCCGGTTCCACCCGGCGCCAGCGAGTCAGCGGGAGAAATACCAGTCCCGCCAGCAGCACCCGCACCAGCACCGCGAAGTAACTGTCGACATGACCGGCCAGGTATTCGCCGATCAGGCTGAAGGAAAACGCCTGGATCAGGGTGACAAAAAGTAGATAGCCCATGTTCGCCTCATCTTGAATGGCGGCGACGATAGCGGTTTTGCCGGTACAGATGAAATCCCGGGCAAAAAAAAGCCCGATCTCGCTAGGCGTGCAATCGGGCGTCGGCACTGAAGGAGCAACCAGTGCAAAGGGAGGTTCGATGCGCGAACCGGCTTGAAGGGGATCCGCAGGCGCTACTTGAACACCTGGGGATTATCTGCGGATTAACGCCGCTGATTACCGCGTCGCGAGCCTGCGCCAGAGCGACGGCATCAATTCGCCAGCGGCGATTCAGGCCACCTGGGCCAGCTTGGCGTTGGCCTGGTTCAGGCCCTTCTCATGGAAGTCGCCGCCCAGGTTCAAGCCTTCGGCGTGGATGAACTCGACGTCGTGGATGCCGATAAAGCCCATGACCTGACGCAGGTAGGGTTCCTGGTGGTCCGCGCTGCTGCCGGCGTAGATACCGCCCCGAGCAGTGAGCACATAGGCACGCTTGCCAGTCAGCAGGCCTTGTGGCCCGGTGTCGGTGTACTTGAAGGTCACCCCGGCGCGCAACACATGGTCGAGCCAGGCCTTCAGGGTGCTGGGAATGGCAAAGTTGTACATCGGCGCGGCCATCACCAACACGTCGGCGGCCAGCAGTTCCTCGGTCAGCTCATTGGAGCGCTGCAGGGAATCCTGCTCGGCGGCGCTGCGCTGCTCGGCAGGTTTCATCCAGCCACCCAGCAGATTGGCGTCCAGGTGCGGCACCGGGTTGCGGGCCAGGTCACGGACGCTGATCGAGTCGCCAGGGTGGGCGGCCTGCCATTGCTGGATAAAGGTCTGGGTCAGTTGCCGGGATACGGAATCCTGCTGGCGAGCGCTGCTTTCAATGATCAGGACGCGGGACATGGCTGAAGCCTCCATCGGGGTATGCGTAAGTCGATGGAGCGCAGATTAAACAGAGTGATATCGATGAAAAAGCGCAAATAACTGCTATAACCAATCAACAAATTCGTTTATAAGCGGAGCCAGCCCCAGCGCAGTATGCCGGGCCGGCCCAGGGTCTATCACTTGGCCTGACAGTTCAGGTCCAGGCGCAGCTTGATGATCTTGCGATTGAACTTGGCGGTGACGTTCTTGCTCTTGCCGGCCGCCACTTCCACCTTGCGGGTGCGGGGCGCCTCGGGGCCATTGCGAAACACCACCGAACACACGGCGTCGTTCTTGCCGTAGTTGTTCAACTGGATGGAGCCGATGTCTTCATCGGTATCGAAGGTGGTGTAGTCGATACTCTGGCCGTTCAACTGCTTCTCGACATCGATGGGATAGGCCCAGGCGCTCAGGGGCAGTAGAGCCAGCAACACACAACAGAATTTTCTCATTCGGCAGTCTCCAATAAGGAGCGCCAGCTTAGGACAAGAGGAGTCCCTCATGAAAGCGCCCCGCGTGACCCTGGATCAATGGCGCACCCTGCAGGCGGTGGTCGATCACGGTGGCTTCGCCCAGGCCGCCGAAGCCCTGCACCGTTCGCAATCCTCGGTCAGCTACACCGTGGCGCGCATGCAAGACCAGCTCGGCGTGCCGCTGCTGCGAATCGATGGCCGCAAGGCGGTACTCACCGAAGCCGGCGGCGTGTTGCTGCGCCGCTCCCGGCAGTTGGTCAAGCAGGCCAGCCAGCTGGAAGACCTGGCCCACCATATGGAACAAGGCTGGGAAGCCGAAGTACGGCTGGTGGTGGACGCCGCCTACCCCAATGCGCGCCTGGTCCGCGCCCTGACCGCCTTCATGCCGCAAAGCCGTGGCTGCCGCGTGCGCTTGCGCGAAGAAGTGCTGTCCGGGGTCGAGGAAGTGCTGCTCGAGGGGGTCGCCGACCTGGCCATCAGCGGCTTCAACATTCCCGGTTACCTGGGCACCGAGATGAGTTCAGTGGAGTTCGTCGCCGTGGCCCACCCGGAACACGCCCTGCACCGCCTGCAACGTGAACTGCATTTCCAGGACCTGGAAAGCCAACTGCAAGTGGTGATCCGCGACTCCGGCCGCCAGCAACCGCGGGACGTGGGCTGGCTCGGCGCCGAACAACGCTGGACCGTGGGCAGCCTGGCCACCGCCTCGACCTTCGTCAGCAGCGGCCTGGGTTTTGCCTGGCTGCCCCGGCACCTGATCGAACGGGAGCTGCGCGAAGGCCTGCTCAAGGTCCTGCCCCTAGATCAGGGCGGCAGCCGCCATCCGACCTTCTTCCTCTATTCCAACAAGGACAAACCCCTGGGCCCGGCAACGCAGATCCTCGTGGAACTGCTGCGCACCTTCGACACCGCGCCCCTGGATGCGCCCTTTGCCGCACCCGAGCAAGCCTGACGTCCCACTCATCAGAACAGGAGTTCTGCCATGGCGTATTTCGAGCATGAAGGTTGCACCCTGCACTACGAGGAATACGGCCGGGGCGACCCCCTGCTGCTGGTTCACGGCCTGGGCTCCAGCGCCCTGGACTGGGAAAAACAGATCCCCGAACTCTCGGCCCGCTACCGGCTGATCATCCCGGACATTCGCGGTCACGGACGTTCCGACAAACCCCGGGAGCGTTACAGCATCCCGGGCTTTACCGCCGACATCGTGGCGCTGATCGAGCACCTGAACCTGGGCCCCGCGCACTACGTCGGGCTGTCCATGGGCGGCATGATCGGCTTCCAGCTGGCGGTGGATCAGCCGCAACTGCTCAAGAGCCTGTGCATCGTCAACAGCGCCCCCGAGGTCAAGCTACGCAGCGCCAATGACTACTGGCAGTGGTTCAAGCGCTGGAGCCTGGCCCGAGTGCTGAGCCCGGGCGCCATCGGCAAGGCCCTGGGGCCGCGCCTGTTTCCCAAGCCGGAGCAGGGCGAGCTGCGGCAAAAGATGGCCGAGCGCTGGGCAAAAAACGACAAACGTGCTTATCTCGCCAGCTTCGACGCCATCGTCGGCTGGGGAGTGCAGGAACGTCTGGGCCGGATCACCTGTCCAACCCTGGTCGTCAGCGCCGACCGCGACTACACCCCGGTGGCGGTCAAAGAGGCTTATGTCAAACTGCTGCCGGATGCACGGCTGGTGGTGATCGAGGACTCCCGACACGCCACGCCGCTGGACCAGCCGCAGCGCTTCAACCACACCCTGCTGGACTTCATAACCACAGTCGACACCACCACCCAGGATCACTGAACCATGCTGAAAAAAATCGCCCTCGTCGCCGGCTCCGTGCTGTTCGCTGCCAACCTGATGGCCGCCCAACCGGCCAAGGCGCCTCACGTCCTGCTGGATACCAGCTTCGGCAAGATCGAAGTCGAACTGGACCCGGTCAAGGCACCGATCTCCAGCAAGAACTTCCTCGACTACGTCGACAGCGGTTTCTACACCAACACCATCTTCCACCGGGTGATCCCGGGGTTCATGGTCCAGGGCGGTGGCTTCACCGCACAGATGGTGCAGAAAGACACCCGCGACCCGATCAGGAACGAAGCCTCCAACGGCCTGCATAACGTACGCGGCACCCTGTCCATGGCCCGCACCTCGAACCCCAACTCGGCCACCAGCCAGTTCTTCATCAACGTCGCCGACAACGCCTTCCTCGACCCGGGCCGCGACGCCGGCTACGCCGTATTCGCCAAGGTGGTGAGCGGCATGGACGTGGTGGACCAGATCGTCAACTCCCAGACCACCACCAAGCAAGGCATGCAGAACGTGCCGATCGACCCGGTGCTGATCAAGTCGGCCAAGCGTATCGACTGAACCCAGCAGCCTGTCCCGACGGCGGCGCCCTACCCGGCGCCCCGTCCGCTTTCAGAACAGGAGAGCCCGCATAACGGGCTTCAGACCCCATGCTCTATCGTCGTTTTGAACAACTGATCGATATCTTTCGCGACGCTCCCAGCGCCACCCCACCCAATCGGGTCCTGCCCTTCTACTTCCACTACATCAAGCAAGTCTGGCCCAGCTTCGTCGCCCTGCTGGTGGTGGGCCTGTTCGTGGCCCTGATCGAGGTGTCGCTGTTCAGCTACCTGAGCACCATCATCGACCTGGCCCAGGGCACGCCCAGCGTCCAGGTGTTCACCGACCACGGCCTGGAACTGGCCTGGATGGCGGTGGTAGCGTTGCTGTTCCGGCCGCTGATGGTCGGCCTGCACGACCTGCTGATGCACCAGACTATCAACCCCGGCATGACCAGCCTGATCCGCTGGCAGAACCACAGCTACGTGCTGCGCCAGAGCCTGAACTTCTTCCAGAACGACTTCGCCGGGCGCATCGCCCAGCGCATCATGCAGACCGGCTATTCGCTGCAGGACTCCTCGGTGCAGGTGATCGACGCCCTGTGGCATGTGACCATCTATGCCATCGGCTCCCTAGTGCTGTTCGCCGACGCCGACTGGCGCCTGATGATTCCCCTGCTGCTGTGGATCGCCGGCTTCATCGGCGCCATGCGCTACTTCGTGCCACGCATCCAGAAGCGCTCGGTGGACGCCTCCGACGCCCGCTCTAAACTCATGGGGCGGATCGTCGACGGCTACACCAACATCACCACCCTCAAGCTCTTTGCCCACACCCATTTCGAGCAGAGCTACGCCCGCGAAGCCATCGCCGAGCAGACCGAGAAAAGCCAGCTGGCGGGTCGTGTGGTCACCGCCATGGACGTGACCATCACCAGCCTCAACGGCCTGCTGATCGTCGGCACCACGGGCCTGGCCCTGTGGCTGTGGAGCCAATCACTGATCAGCGCCGGGGCCATTGCCCTGGCCACCGGCCTGGTGATCCGCATCGTCAACATGTCCGGCTGGATCATGTGGGTGATCAACGGCATCTTCGAGAACATCGGCATGGTCGAGGACGGCCTCAAGACCATCGCCCAACCGCTGCAACTCACTGACCGCGAGCAGGCGCCGAAGCTGGCGGTGGCCAAGGGCGGCGTGCGCTTCGAGCATGTGGAGTTCCATTACGGCAAGGCCAACAAGGTCATCAGCGACCTCAACCTGGACATCCGTCCCGGGGAGAAGATCGGCCTGATCGGCCCGTCCGGGGCCGGCAAATCAACCCTGGTCAACCTGCTGCTGCGCCTCTACGACCTGCAGGGCGGACAGATCCTCATCGACGGCCAGAACATCGCCGAGGTGACCCAGGAAAGCCTGCGCGAGCGCATCGGCATGATCACTCAGGACACCTCGCTGCTGCACCGTTCGATACGTGACAACCTGCTCTACGGCCGCCCCGATGCCACCGACGAGGAACTCTGGGAAGCGGTGCGCAAGGCTCGCGCCGACGAGTTCATCCCGCAGCTTTCCGACGCCCAGGGCCGCACCGGCTTCGATGCCCACGTCGGCGAGCGCGGGGTCAAGCTGTCCGGCGGCCAGCGCCAGCGCATCGCCATTGCCCGGGTGCTGCTCAAGGACGCGCCGATCCTGATCATGGACGAAGCCACCTCGGCCCTGGACTCGGAAGTGGAGGCGGCGATCCAGGAAAGCCTGGAAACCCTGATGCAGGGCAAGACCGTAATCGCCATCGCTCACCGCCTCTCCACCATCGCCCGCATGGACCGCCTGATCGTCCTGGAACAGGGGCGCATTGCCGAGGCCGGCACCCACGCCGAACTGCTGGCCCATGGCGGTTTGTACGCGCGCCTGTGGCAGCACCAGACCGGAGGTTTTGTCGGTATCGACTGATAGCGCAAAAACCTTCGTCCCACGCCCACCAATAAACGCCAGGGCCCTGTTTCCAGGGGCCCTGGCGTTTTTATTGACGGGCTGGAATTGCGCCAAAAGCCTGCTGTACTGAGCCTAGGTTCCGGGACAGAACCTGTAGTTAACCCGCGGGATGCATAACAGTTGTATCGCGTTGATAGGTTGACCTATCAAGGACTCACTCATGTCTTTGTTCAAACGTTCCATGACTGAATTGCTCGGGACCTTCTGGCTGGTTCTCGGCGGGTGCGGCAGCGCTGTGCTGGCGGCGGCGTTTCCCAATGTCGGCATCGGTCTGCTGGGGGTGGCCCTGGCATTCGGCCTGACGGTACTGACCATGGCGTTCGCCATCGGCCATATTTCCGGCTGCCACCTGAACCCCGCCGTGTCCGTGGGCCTGGTGGTGGGCGGACGCTTTCCGGCCAGGGAACTGCCGGCCTATGTCGTGGCGCAAGTGATCGGTGGAGTCATCGCCGCAGCGCTGCTGTATTTCATTGCCAGCGGCAAGCCCGGCTTCGAGCTGGCCTCGGGGCTGGCCTCCAACGGCTATGGCGAACACTCACCCGGCGGCTATTCAATGGCCGCGGGGTTTGTCTGTGAGCTGGTGATGACCGGAATGTTCGTGGTGATCATTCTGGGCGCCACCGACAAACGCGCCCCGGCGGGGCTGGCGCCCATCGCCATCGGCCTGGCCTTGACGCTGATCCACCTGATCTCGATCCCGGTGACCAACACCTCGGTCAACCCGGCCCGCAGCACCGGACCGGCGCTGATCGTCGGCGGCTGGGCCCTGCATCAGCTGTGGCTGTTCTGGCTGGCGCCGATCCTCGGCGCGGTGATCGGCGCCGTGCTCTACCGCTGGCTGGGCAAGGAAGACAGCTGAGCAAAGGCGGCGAGGATCACGCCTGCCGATAGGGCAAGGCGTCCCTCGCCTCCTCGGCATAAGCGCGAATCCCGGCCCGCTCCTGTTGCAGGAAATCCTTCACCGCGGCATTCAGCCCGGGGTGACGCAGGTAATGCCAGGAGCGGGTGATCACGGGCTCGAAGCCCCGAATCAGTTTGTGCTCGCCTTGGGCCCCGGCGTCGAAGCGCTGCAGCCCCTGGGCGATGGCGTACTCCATGCCCTGATAGAAACAGGTCTCGAAATGCAGGCGGTCAAACTCCGCCAGGCAGCCCCAATAGCGGCCGTAGAAGCTGTCGCCCCCCACTAGGCTGAACGCCATGGCCACCGGTCGGCCGCCCTGCTTGGCCAGGACCACGCGAATCGCCTCGGGCATGCGCTCGGCCAGCAGGCTGAAGAAGGCCCGGGTCAGGTACGGCGCCTGGCGCCGCACCGCATAGGTATTGGCGTAGCAGGCATAGACGAAATCCCACTGGGCTTCGTCCAGTTCATGGCCTTCGAACCACTGGAAATCAAAGCCCTGCCCCGCCACCTGTTCGCGCTCCTTGCGCATCTGCTTGCGCTTGCGCGAGCTCAAGGCGTCGAGAAAATCCTGAAAGTCCCGGTAGCCGCGATTCTGCCAATGGAACTGACAGCCCAGGCGCTGCAACCAGCCCGGTTGCTGTTCCAGGGCCTGATCGCTGAAGTCATCGGTGAAGTTGATATGGGCGCTGGAAAGCCCTTCGATCTCCAGGTAGCCGGGCAGGCTTTTCAGCAGCTCGAAGGCATCCGCCTGGGTCGCCGCCAGCACCCGGGCGCCGCTGACCGGGCTGAACGGCACCGCCGTCAGCAGCTTGGGGTAGTAGTCGATCCCGGCCCGCGCGCAGGCATCGGCCCAGCCGTGATCGAACACATATTCACCGTAGGAGTGCCATTTGCGATAACTGGGCAGGGCCGCCAGCAGCCGGCCGTCTTCCACATGCAGCAGGTGCTCGGCCTGCCAGCCGGAGCGCGGGCCCAGGCTGCCACTGTCTTCCAGGGCACTGAGAAAGGCGTGACGGACAAAGGGTTGCCCGTCCTTGAGCAGGCCATCCCATTGCACAGGATCGACGGCAGACAGACTGTTCAAGGATTGCAGCGGCATTGGGGTCCCCGGGATTCAGATCGGACAACCCGGCGAGTATCCCCCATCCCCGGACTCACCGAAACAGCCACGGCCCTGGCGCGAGCTCAACGCCCCAGATGCTCCGCAAGAAAATCGATGAACACCCGGGACTTGCGCGGCAAGTGGGCGCTGTTGGGAAACAGCACATGCACCGGCTGCGGCGCCAGGCTGTACTGCGCCAGCACCCGCACCAGGCGCCCATTGGCCAGGTCGTCGAGCACCAGCCATTCCGGCAGCACCGCCAGCCCCAGGCCGGCCAGGGCCAGGGCGCGAATCGCCGTTGCCGAATTGGACTCGTGCCCAGGGTTGACCCGCACCTCCACCTCGCCCCGACGCGGATGATTGAAGGTCCAGCTGGGCGGCCCCGCCAGATTGCTGTTGCCGATCCACGGCAAGCAGCTCAGATCCTCGGCCTGCAGCAGTTCCTGGCCATGGAGCAGGTCCGGGCTGGCCACCAGGGCGATGCCATAGTCCGCCAGCTTGCGGCCCTTGAACCCCGAGTCCGCCAGGTGGCCGAGGCGAATCACCAGATCGAGCTTTTCCGCCACCAAGTCATTCAACGACGAATTGAAGTGGTAACTCAGGCGCACTTCGGGGTAGCGCGCCGTGAACAACGGCAGGATCGGCAGCACGAAAGTCTCTGCGTACTCCGCCGTGGAGCTGATGCGCAATTTGCCCGAAACCCGGTTACGCCCATGCAGTACGTTGTCAAAGGCCGTATCGATATTGGCGACAATCCCTTTGAATTCGTCATACAGGTCCTGGCCGCTTTCCGTCAGGGCGATATGCCGTGTGGTGCGGATCAGCAAGGTACTGGCCAGGGCCTGCTCCAGCGCCTTGATATGCAGGCTCGCCATGGCCTTGCTGATGCCCAGATACTGCGCGGCGCGGGTGTAGGAGCCAAAGTCCACCACCGCGAGAAAGGTCTGCACCCGATGCAATTGGCCGTGAAAGGTCTCGCTCACTGTCAAATCCTATTAAACAATGCGTCAAGTATAGGCCCCTCGACAGTCTCCGCCCAGGCTCCCTATGCTGCGGGAAATACGGAGGCGGCATGACCTACAGATACAAAGTGGCGGTGGTATTTCTTCTCGGATTCTTTATCGACTGCGTGAACATCTTCATGTCGGCGGTGGCCCTGCCGAGCATCGCCGCGCACTGGCAGGTATCCAGCGCCAGCGTGGCCTGGGTCGCCAACGCCTACATGCTCGGCCTGACCCTGGTGATTCCCATCAGCACCTGGCTGGCAGGACGCTTCGGCAGCCGGGAGATCCTCAGCGCCTCGATGCTGCTGTTCAGTGGCGCGGCCCTGCTATGCGGGCTGGCCGACGACTTCAGGTGGCTGGTGTTCTGGCGACTGGTGCAGGGCATGGCCGGCGGCCTGCTGATTCCCCTGGGGCAGGCCTTGACCTTCAACCTATTCCAGGGCCCGCAACGGGCACGCATCTCGACCCTGATCATGGCCGTGGCATTGCTGGCGCCGGCACTCTCGCCGACCCTGGGCGGCGCGATCGTCGACCACAGTTCCTGGCGCTGGGTGTTCTTCGCCAGCCTGCCGTTGTCATTGCTGGCGGCGCTGCTGTCCTGGCGCTGGGTCCGCAGCGAACGCACGGCGCATCCGGCCCGCCCGGACCTGCGCGGCCTGCTGCTGGTGAGCGCCAGCCTGGGCAGCCTGCTGCTGGGCATGTCGCTGTACGGCAGCGGCTACCCGGCCTATCAGGCCCTACTCTGCCTCGCGGCCGGCCTGCTGTTCGCCGCGCTGTACCGCAGGCACTGCCAGGCTTGCCCACAGCCCATCGTCGATCTGCACTTGCTGAACAATCCCCGCCTCGGCCTGTCGGTGGGCATCTACCACGCGATTCCCGGGATCTTCACCGGCGTCAACCTGCTGAGCCTGTTCTTCCTGCAGGACAGCCTGCACCTGAGCGCGCAACACAGCGGCATGTTCATGTTGCTGTATGCCGCCGGCGCGCTGCTGGCGATGCTGGCCTGCGGGCGTTACTACCACCGCATCGGCGCCCCGCGACTGTTCGCCATCGCCCTGGTGCTGCACAGCGCCGGCATCGTCACGCTGTGCTGGGTCAATGCGACGTCCGACCTGCCGCTGATCATGCTGGCCTACCTGCTGATGGGCCTTGGCGGCGGCGCCGGCGCCAATACCGCCCAGACCACCGCCCTGCTGGACTTCAGCGGCAGCGACACGCACAAGGCCAGTGTGATCTGGAACATCAACCGGCAGATGGCCTTCAGCCTTGGCGCGGCCTTGCTGCTGATGCTCTACAACCTCCTGCTCAGGTACCTGGACGCTCTCGCGGCCTATCACCTGAGCCTGCTGCTGGCCGCCCTGGCCGGCCTGCTTCCCTTGCCGGCCCTCGGCAGACTCAACCCACAAAAGGCCTCCCATGCCCAACTCGATCATTAAACAGGCGCAGTACAGCGTGCACTGGATTCATCAACTGATTCACAGTGTCTTCACCGATCAACGGGGGGATGGCGCAGCCTGCATCGAACAACTGCTGCCGTTGTTCGCCGAAGATTTCCAGATGGTGACCACCAGCGGCGCGATAGTCGGCCGGGAACAGGTGGAGCAGCTGTTTCGCGGCGCCCTGGGCACCCGAACGGGGCTGGAAATCATCATCAGCGATCTGCACTGCCTGTGGCACGAAGGCCACAGCGCGGCGATCCGCTACAAGGAAACCCATTGCCTGAACCAGAGCCAGACCTCGCGCCTGTCACTGGCGATCATCCGGGTCCGGGACGATTCGGTGCAGTGGCTGTACCTGCACGAAACCGCCTGCCCCTGAGCCCTTTGCCCGAGGCGAGGCACGCGCCCCGCCTCGGCCACGCATAGGGCATCACATGGTGTCGACCACCTCGATCCCCAACAGCCCCAGGCCCTCCTTCAGCGTGCGGGCGGTCAACTCACAGAGTTTCAGCCGCGAACCATCGACGCGCTCGTCAGCAATCACCGGGCAGGACTCGTAGAAACGCGAAAACGCCGTGGCCAGCCCGTACAGGTAGGCACAAAGCACATGGGGCAGGCTTTCACGCAGCACTTGCAACATCACATCCTCGAAACGCAGCAGCTCGATGGCCAGGCTGTGCTCATGGGGCTCGATGATCTGCAGGCCTTGTTCCTTGACGCTCCCGGCCCGGGTCAGCACGCGGTTGGCCCGAGTGTAGGCGTATTGCAGGTAAGGCGCGGTATTGCCCTCGAAGGACAGCATCGCGTCCCAGTCGAACACATAGTCGGTGTTGCGATGACGGGACAGGTCGGCGTACTTCAGCGCGCCGATGCCCACCACCCGGGCCACGTGCTGACGGGCCTGGGGGTCCAGCCCATTGTTCTTCGCGGCGATCAGCACCTCGGCCCGCTCCACCGCCTCGGTCAGCAACGCGTCGAGCTTGACCGACTCGCCGGACTTGGTCTTCAACGGCTTGCCATCGGCGCCCTTGATCGTGCCATGGCTGACATGCTCAAAATCTGCCTGGGGCGGCAGGAAGCTGGCCTTGCGCGCCACCAGGAACAACTGCTGGAAATGCAGGGACTGGCGCACATCCACCACATACAGGCAGCGGTCGAGCTTGAGCTGACGAATGCGAAAACGGATCGCCGCCAGGTCCGTGGTGGCATAGAGAAAGCCACCGCCCTGCTTCTGCACGATAAAGGCCGCCTCCTGGCCCTCCTTGTTGGCGTACTCCGCCAGCATGACCACCCTGGCGCCCTGGCTTTCGGTCAGCAGGCCCTTGTCCTGCAGGGCCTGGACCAGGGGCTGCAGGTCATCGTTGTAGAAACTCTCGCCACGGATGTCCGACTGTTTGAGCAACAGGCCCAGGCGCTGGAAGATATCCAGGGAGTGGGACAGCGACACCTCGACGAAGGTGTGCCACATGCGCAGCACCTCGGCATCTCCCTGTTGCAGCCGGACCACATAATCCCGGGCACGGCGGGCAAAATCCTCCGATTCGTCGAAGCGCAGCTTGGCCTGTTGGTAGAAGCGGTTCAGGTCCCGCAGTTCGTAGTCCTGCCGACAGGTGTCGGTGGCCTCCTTCATATAAGCCAGGAGCATGCCGAACTGGGTGCCCCAGTCGCCGACATGACTCTGCAGGATCACGTCCTGGCCCATGAACAGATTGATCCGCGCCAGGGCGTCGCCAATGATGCTGCCGCGCAGGTGCCCGACGTGCATTTCCTTGGCCAGGTTGACCGAGGCGTACTCCACCATCACCCGCTTGGCCGGCTGCGGCTCGACTCCCAGGTTGCGGGTCAGCAGCGCATGCTCCAGGCGCTCGCGCAGGAAGTCCTTGTCGAGGGAAATATTGATGAAGCCCGGCCCGGCGATCTGCAGGTGCTCGGCGATGCCCCGCAGGTCCACCCGCTCCACCAGTTGCAGGGCCAGTTCGCGCGGCGCCAGGCCCAGCTTCTTGGCCGCGGCCATCACTCCACTCATCTGGAAATCGCCGAACTCGGGACGGCTGGCCAGCTGGATCACCGGCGGACTGTCAGTGGCGCCCAGGCCGTTGAGGGCGGCCGCGAAACGTTGGTCCAGAATGCGCATTACAGACATGTCGGATACACCTCATCCTTGAAGATTTCGAACCTCAGGCGGCAACCCTGCCCTTTACCTGACGGCGTAATTTTGTACCACCATGACCAGCCCGCACAACGCGGCCAGCCCTATGAACATCCATTGCCCCCCCACCAGATCGAGCATGCCGCCACCGTAGATCGGCGACAGGGCGATGCCCACCCGATAAAGGCTGGAGACCCCGAAATAGGTGCCGCGCAGGCTCTCCTGAGCCAGCCGGTCGACTTCGATGCTGAAGATCGGGAACACGATCAGCTCGCCCACGCTCAACAGCAGCGTGGCCAGCGCCAGCCCCCAGAACAGTGTCACCGGCGAGCCGGCGAACACCAGCTGCGAGGCTAGCATCAGGGCCATGCCCCAGAACAGCCGACAGCGAGTGGAATAGGCCTCCAACAAGCGCAACAGAGGAAACTGAGTAAAGACCACAATCAGCGAGTTGAGGGTGATCAGGATCACCAGCAGGGTCACTGGGTCCTGCACTTCGCTGCGCGCCAGGTACTGCGGCAGGGTCGAATCGAACGAGGCATAGACAAAGGCCGCCACGGTGTTGCACAGCATCAGCAGGGTAAATCGCCGATGCTTGAGCACCGCACCGAAGGCCACCAGGAAGTTGGGGGTCGGAGCGCTGGTATGCCGCTGCGCCCGGGCCTCCTTGTCCCGCAGCAGACGCCACAGCAGCAGGCCGAAAATCGTGTACACCAGGGCGCAGGCGGCGAACACCAGGGAGCGCACGCTGGACAGCAGCAACATGCCGATCAACGGCCCGATGGAACCACCGACGTTCACCAGGAAATAGTTGGCATACAGCGCCAGTTCCCGGGACTGCAGATCCTCCACGTAATCGCCGATCAGCACTTTGCAGGTCGACTCCAGCAGCGAACAGCCCACGCTCACTCCGGCCACGGCCACGCCGAACCAGAACACCGAGCCGGCCTTGATGAACAGCAGGAACGACAGCGCGCTCAACAAGGCGCCCGCCAGAATCAAGCGCCGTCGCCCGAAGCGGTCCGACAGCCAGCCGGTGTAGATACTGCTCAGCGCGCCGCCCACCATGGCCACCGCCAGCAGGGTGCCGATCAGCGTCGCGCTCAGGTGATAGTCCTGGTACAGGAAAATCGCCAGGAACGGCCAGATCATGAAGAACGCGCCGCGGGTCAACAGGGTGCCGAACAGCACCACATGGACCTCCCTGGGCAGGGTTGCGTAGCGCGTCCAACTGAAGGTTCTTTCAACCATGGGCCGGCCCACGTCTCCCGCCCGGGGGAGCCTGCCCCCCCAGACCCTGGTTCATTGCGCTAAGGGGCACGACTCATGCTCCTGTATCTTGAGTTCCGCCAGCAGCAACCGGTGCTCCTGGTCGGTGATCGGCAGCGCCCAGCCCGGCATACCGCCGGACAGTACATTGACCGCCCTGGAGCGACCGTTGCAGCGAAAATACAGACCCGACATCTGCTGATTGATGTAGTACAGGCCAAACACCACGAACTGCTCCACCGGCCGGTTCCAGAAGGCCTGGGGCAAGCCATAGGAGCGCTGGCGGATAGTGGCCTGGGCAATCCATTCACCGTGTCTTGGACCGATACTGGCGCGGATCAGTTCGTCAGTGGCTTCCTCACCGAGGATCACCCCCTTGCCACCGGTGGAGTTGCACGGTTTGAACACCAGCTCTTGGCGCCGCTGCAGCAGGCCCTCAAGGTTTTGCGCACTGACCCGCACCGTCAGCGGTATCCGGCGATCGATGGCGGCGCGCTGCTCTTCGTCCAGCACCGCCCGCAGCGCCGGCTCATGAAACAGCGAAAACCATGACTTGCAGCCGCTCACGTAGTTTTCAAAGGTGTTGAGCAGCAAGGCACCCGAGCCGCAGATACGCCGCACCAGATCGCCGCCATCGACGATTTCCTCCTCCAGGAACAGGCGATAGACCAGGGTTCGCGCGCCCTCTTCGGCGCTCAGCCACTGCGCCTGGTACTGATGCTCCTTGATCAGCACCACCTCCAGGTCCGGACAGGCCTGACGCACATGGCGCAACAACGGCTGGTAGGCCGAAGCGCCTCCCCAGTGGTCATAGGCTTCAAGATCCAGGAGCACCACCCGGCTGCGCCGCTGCTCCTTGCACAAGCGCTGGATCAACCGCGCCAGATCGACATAAGGCGATTGCCCGTGTTCGAACCCACTGAGCTGCACCCCTCGCGACTCCAGAAAGCGCGAGCAGAATTCGTGCAACTGCGGGCCTTCGATGGCCGGGCCGATGTTCAGCTCGCACAGCTGGTACTGGCCGTCCTGGCTCAGCAGCACGTCCGCCCGGCCGATCAACCGTCCGCCCTTTTCCAGCAGCGACCAATCCACCAGGTCACGGACCTGGACCGGCACATTGAACAGTTCGAGGATGTCCTCGCGACTGTGCAGGGTCAGCAAATGGGCGAGTATCCGCGACTGCGCCGCCAGAATCAGACGCAAGTCAGCGGCCACCGCCTTGAAGGCCGCAGCGGGAAACAGCGCCAGGGGAAAGGGGGTCGCCTTGAACCCCTGAGGCTTGATCAACTGCGGATTGCGCTGGCCAAACACATCGAACAACGGGCGATTGAGCTCTTCAAAATTCATGGATCGCGCTTCCTGATGGGAATGAGGGACAAGCCCTCGGTGGGGGTGAATCAGAGGGTCGCTTCGCCGCCATCGATCACGATGTCGGCGCCGGTCACCCAGGCGGCTTCGTCACTGGCCAGAAACACCGCCGCGCCGGCGTGATCCCGGGGAGTGCCGGCCCGGCCCATGGGAATGTCCTTGCCCCGTTCGCGCCACAACTGCGGATCGTTCTGCCACTGGTTGCGGTTGCCCTGGGTGGCGGTCAGCCCGGGCGACAGGGTATTGACCCGAATGCCCTGGGCGGCGAACTCATAGGCCAGGCTCTTGGACAGCATCGACAGCCCTGCCTTGGACGACTGGTAGTGAGCCATCTGGCTGATGGCCTTGAAGGCGCTGATGGAAGACACGTTGATCACGCTGCCGGCGATCCGCCGTTCGAGCATATGGGCGATCACCGCCTGGGTCAGAAAGAACGGAAACCGCAGGTTGGCATTCATCACCTTGTGGTAGTCCTCGACACTGGTTTCGAGAAATCCCGTGCGCGTGGTGATGCCGACATTGTTGACCAGCACATGCAGCTCATCGAACACAGCGAGGACCTGCCCGGCCAGTTGCGACGCGGCACTGGCCTCCCCCGCATCCACCTGGAAGGCCTGGCACTTCACTCCCAACTCCTGCAGTTGACCCAGCACCTGGGCCGCGGCGGCTTCATCGCGCTGATAGGTGAACGCCACATTGGCCCCTTCTCGCGCCATGGCCAGGGCAATGGCCTGGCCAATGCCATGACTGGCGCCGGTGATCAGCACGTTCTTGCCGGACAATCGTTGTTCTGCCATGTATTCATCCTTGTCGTGCCTGGGCTCCAGGCACTTTGGTTTCAGAGGCTGATGCGTGTGCCCAACCCCTTGGTCCGTGCCGCGCGCAGCAAGGCTGCCGCCACCGCCACATCCTGGATCGCTGTGCCCACTGACTTGAACAGGCTGCTGCCGATGCGCCGAGGGTCGGCGGCCCCGCCCAGCAGGCTGGCGATTTCCTGCACATCGCCAGGCATCAGCACCCCCAGGCGCAGGCTTTGAATCAGCTCGCCGGCCTCACGCAGGGCAGCATCGCGCTCCTCGACATACACCGCTGCCTGTCCCAGCAACAGCGGATCGATCTCGCAGGCAATTTCATCGACCCCGCCGATGGCATTGATATGGGTCCCGGGGCGCACATCCGCTGCCCGCACCAAAGGCTCTGCGCTGGCCGTGGAGGTGGCGGTGCAGATCACGTCCGCCGTGCGCACCGCCTGGGCCACGCTGTCGGTCACCATGACCTGCGTGCACAGCCCGCGATCGCTGACCCAGGCCGCCAGGGCCCGGGCCTTGTCGAGGGACCTGGAATGCAGCAACAGCTGTTCGATGGGCCGCACCGCACAGACCGCCTCGATCTGGCTGCGGGCCTGGACCCCGGCGCCGATCACCGCCAGTACCCGGGATTCAGGCCGCGCCAGCAGGTCGGTGGCCAGCCCGGCCATGGCCCCGGTACGCAGGGCCGTCAGCTGGGCGCCTTCCATCAGCGCCAGGATTTCCCCGGTCTGGCTGCTGAGCAGGATCACCAGGGCATGGATCAGCGGCCGGCCGCTACCAGGGTTGTCCGGGGTGATGGTCGAGACCTTGACCGCCACGGCCTGGGCCAGTGGCAGGGCTGCCGGCATCACCAGCACTTGGTTGCTGTCGGCACTCGCGCCCAGGGTCATGATGGTTCGCGCCGGCACTTGCACGCCATCCGCCATGGCCGGTGCCAGGGCCTGGCGCAGGGCCTCGATGGCCTCGTGCATGGACAGTGCCCGGGCCATGGCCTGGCGATCGAGACTGAGAAAATTCATGGGGCCTCCTGTTCCACCACAGGCAGCGCCAGAGGCTCGCGCCGCGGCACCAGGAATGACCGCTGGTAACTGAGCACCACGCTGCCATCGGCCTTGAAGCCTTCGGTCTCGATGGTGGCGATCCCCTGCCCCGGCCGTGAACGGCTGGGACGGATGGCCAGGACCTTCGACTTGGCGTAGAGGGTGTCGCCGATGAACACCGGGGCCGACAGCCGCACCTGATCCCAGCCCAGATTGGCCAGGGTGCGAAAGCTCATGGTCTGCACCGACATGCCATTGATGATGGCGAAGGTCACCACGCTGTTGACCAGGACCTTGCCGAACTCCGTGTCCTTGGCGTACTCCTGATCGAAGTGCAGCGGGTGATGGTTCATCGACAGCAGGGTCAGCCAGGTGTTGTCGGTTTCCAGCACGGTGCGCCCGGGCCAGTGACGAATCACGTCGCCGGGCTTGAAGTCCTCGAAGAACATCCCCGGCGACTCCAGGTACTCACCGTTGTCCAGCCGTTGCAGGGTCGAGATCATGGATGTGGCTCCTGGGTGAAATTGTTCAGCAGCTTGCGGGCCTTCTTGATGAATGGAGGACCGATCATGTCGCCATCCAGGGTGAAGATTTCGCCCTGGCTGTGCTCCGCCCGACGCAGGATCTCCCGGGCCCGTTCCAGCTCGCCGGGGCTGGGGCTGAACACCTCCATGACCGTGGCCAGCTGGCGTGGATGGACGATGGCCTTGCCATGGAATCCCAAGGCCTTGACCGCACGGCTTTCCTCCAGCAACAGCTGCGGGTCGTCCAGGTGATAGCAGGCGGTGTCGATGGCGGCGATGTCGTAGCGCGCCGCCGCGTTGGCGATGCGCTGACGGGCGTAGAGCATGTTTTCCCAGCCGATTTCCACCCCCAGCTCGGCCGCAAAGTCCGCCGAGCCGAACACCAGCCCCGAGCACTGGCTGGCAATCCTGTCGATGGCGTCAATGGCCTCCAGGGTCTCCACGGTGACGTACAGCTGCACCGGGTGCTCCAGGCCGCTGAGCTGGGCACGAACGATCTCCAGTTCGCAGGCATCGCGGACCATGGTCAGCATCACGATGTCCGGCGCCACGCCATGGCGGATGAAGGCCTCAAGGTCCAGCAGGCCTTGGGGCGAGCGCAGTTCGTTGATCCGCACCGCCACCCGGGAAGCAGACGCCGGGGCCTTGAGCAGTTGCAGGCAATGCTCCCGGGCCTGGGCTTTCCTGGCCGGGGGCACCGAATCTTCCAGGTCGATCAGGCAGACATCGGCCCCCGCCTCCCGAGCACCCTGCAGCCGCTCGAGGTTGAAGGCCGGGGTGTAAAGGATTGAACGGGGCAACCGGGGAATGGGGGCAACCGAATAACCACGGGTTTGCATAACCGGACACTCGCAGCAATGGATGGGGGTTCAGGACTCGATGCAATCACGCAGCAGGCCGCACATGGACAGCACCTGCTCCTCACTGATGGTGGAGCGCAACATGACCCGCAGCCCGGCGTTGTCCTTGGCCACGATGGGGAAGAACACCGGCGACACATAGAAGCCGTTTTCGAACAGCAATCGGCCGCTACGGATCACCTTGTCGTTGGGCAACTGCACCAGGCGGATCGGAAAGGCATTGCCGGCCTGCTCGGTACGGATGAACTCGTCGAACAGCTGGATGTTGCGCGACAGGGCGTTCTGCCGCAGCGCCAGCTCGGGGCCGCGATGCAGCTCGGCGGATGCCAGGGAAGCGCCGATGGCCGCGGTGTTCATCGGCTGCGACCAGGCCATCGGCCCGCCGAAACGGGTCAGGATGTCCTCCACCTGCTTGCCCTTGGGACCGAACATGATGGCCGCGCCACTGGTGCCGAACGCCTTGTTCAGGGTGGCGACAATGATGGTGTTCTCATTGACCTGATCGATGTGTGAACGGACATAGCCCTCGCCGTGCCGACCGACGATGGACAGCGAGTGAGAGTCGTCGAGGTAGAGGAACAGGCCGTACTTTTCCTGCAGGGTCAGCAGGTCCCCAAGGGCTGCGTGGCCGCCCATGCTGTAGGTGCCGTCGGCGACGTAGGCGACCTTGCGGTATTTGCGGCACAGGTCTTCCAGGGCATTCATGTCGTTGTGGCCGATGGTGAACACTTCGGTCTCGTCGCCGCACACCGGCTTGTACAGGCTCATGGAAAAGTGCGCGAACTTGTCAAAAGCCATCACCGGGCGCACGCCCTGGGTCAGGTGCCCGGACGCCAGCAATGGGAGAATGCCCGCCGTGGCCGCGCCTGCGGAAATGGCGGTGATGACCTTGGCCTCGAACAGCTGCGAGAGCGACGCCTCCAGCTCCAGCAGCGCCGGAATCTGGATGCGGATCCGGGAAATGCAGTGGTCCAGCACACCGTAGCGATGCAAGGCGTCAATCGCACCCTGGACAATGCTCGGATGGGAATCCAGGTCCAGATAGGAACAGCAACTGACGTTGATGAATCGATGGCCATCGGCCGTTTCCAGGCTGCCGTCCCCCACCAGATTGGCGACGATGCCCGCCAGGCCGTTGCGTTCGGATTCGTCCCAGAACTGGTTGCCGTAATCGAAAGCCTTGAGGTTGTTACGGTACTTGTTGGTGGCCTGAGGTTGAGTGTTGTCGGTCATGATGCTCTCCGGAATTCGAGTAAGTAGGGGCCTGTCAGGTAGGCATGACGTCGAGGGCCTGGGCTTCGAACACCGCCAGCCGCCGCTTGAAGTCGCTGTCGGTTTTCCACACTGCGAAGATGTCGCCACTGGCGCCGACCATGATCAGTGCGTCCATGCCCTTGGCCCGTTTGAGGGTCTGCAGGGCATGAGCCGGGGTCTGGGCGATCGGGCTGCCGACGTTCAGCGAAGTGTTCACCGAGGCCTCGACTCCGCACTGTTTCCCCATCTGCTTGAGGTAGGCGTGGATCAGCGGGTTGAGGGACTGGCGCACGATCTGCAGGCGACTGGTGCCGTCCACATGGACCACCGCCGGAACCCGGCTGCGGGCCTCGGGGCGCGCCCGGGCGGTGAGCACCATGTAGTTGTAGGCCGAGTAATCGTCGGTCTTGGCCCCTTCATCGAGCTCGAACAGCCGGTGGGCTTCTTCCAGGGTGACCATGGGCGCCAACGGCCGGATCTTCTCCCGGAACTTCACTTTCGAGTTAAGCAGTTCCAGGGTGTTGGGATTGCACGGGTTGGCCAGGATGCTGCGATTGCCCAAGGCCCGCGGACCGGTTTCCGCCGGCCCCTGGAACACCCCGATCACCGCGTTATTGCACACCAGGCTGGCCATGAAGCGCGCCACCTCGGCCAGGGAATCCGCCTGGTTCAGGGAGCCGATCTTGCGGGCCTCGACCCCCTGCTCCTCGACCACCGCGCGCTGGATCTGCGCAGTGGACGGTGCCAGGCCACACAGGTACGGGCTGGCGAAATCGTTGCGCGCCGCGGCGCCATTGCGCATGGCGAACTGTAGCGCCGCGCCCAGGGCCACACCGCAGTCGCTGGGGATCGGTGGCACCCAGATCTTCAGGCACTGGTCCTGACCCAGGTAGCGCTTGAAGTAGTCCCGATCGAAGTGCTGGACCAGGTGCATGTTGGCAATGCAATTGAGCGCCGTGCCGCCGGTGAGCACCAGCTTGTGGGCGCCGGTCTTGCGGATCAGGTGGTCGACGATATGGAACAGCGCGTCCTCGAACACCAGTTGCAGGGCCTGGGCTTTGTCGACCCGATCCTGGGTGATGTCCGAATGCTCGATGTCATCGACGCTGAGCACGCTGTCCGGGTTCCACATGTCCCCCGGAGCGATGGGCGCGCCGAGGATGTCGATCAACGGCTGGCCATAGGGTTCGGTGTGGCTCTTGATGTGCCAGTTAACCATGGTCCGGTTGACGTGGATGTTGCCTTCCTCGGCGAAATACAGGATCTGCCGCAGGCGCTTGTAATAGGGATTGGTCAGGCGGCTGGCATTACCCCAGGCGGCGGCCCCCATGTAGCGCCCTTCGGAGCTGAGGAAACTCCAGCCGCCCTGGGTCGAGCTGATATAGCCATACAGGTAGCCCAGGGAGTCGATGGTGCTCTGATTCTGCCGGTGGCAGATGACCTGGCCGTCGCGGACTTCGTACAGCGAAATGGCGCCGTTGTCGCCGGTGCCGTCGAGCACCGTGAGAATCACCGGCTCAGGCTCCCGGGCGAACGGCGACAAGGCGTAGGCCAGGTAGGCGTGGTTGTTGTGGTGATGCATGCCGATCAGCGGCTGGGTGGTTTCCAGGCCCAGGCTCTGGGAGATCCGCTTGGGCGCTCCCAGGCCCTTGACCAAGTGGCTGAGGTTGAAGTTCGGGTCGTGCCGCGGGTTGAGCAGGGTCAGGCTGCTGGGGGCATGCTCGAAGATGATTTTCAGGTCAAAGCCCAGGGCGCGGATGTAGTCCCAACTGCCAAGAATGCAGAAGATGTCCTGCGCGCTGATCTTGCGGTTGGCCATGATCAGGCGGATCTCCGCCAGGCTGTGTTCGGGAAACTTGTTGGAGTGCTTTTCCGCGCTGAAGCGCTCCTCCTCGTTGTTGGCGATGATGTTGATGCCATCCTTGGCACTGACCTTGATCAGGGCCACGCCGGTGTTGTGCCCAAAGGGGCCGACCCCCAGCAGGTACAGGCTCTCGCCCTGGGCCAGACGCCGGGCGAACTCCGCTCCGCGCTCCTGGGCGAAGGCGCTTTCACCGCTGTAGAAATGCTGACGTCGGCCCAACTTCTCGTAGACGAAGTCGGTCACGCGCTTGACCCACTCGGGCAGTCGCTTGAGCTTCGGCCCGTAGGTTCCATATACCGTGGTCATGTCGACACTCTCCTGAGATAAACCTCGAACCCGTCCTGGGTTCAGTTCCGGTAACGATCTTCGGCGGCCCGGACTGCCGCACTGGTGATGATGTCCAGATTGCCCGCATAGGCCGGCAAGTAATCCCCTGCCCCCCTGGCCCGGACCATGGTCACCACTTTGCCGTCGATCAGGCTGGGCTCCATGATCAGCGAGTAGCCGGGCATGTACTGGCGCACCTGATCGAGCATCACGCGGGCACTGTGCCGCAGCTCGGACATGTCCGGCTTGTCTATCAGGGCGAAGATCGTGGTCTGCATGTCCACCGGCGGATCGGCCGGGTTGATGTTGAGGATCGACTTGACGCTCGGGGCGCCGGAAAAATGCTTGAGGGCCTTCTCCGTGGTGCACAGGTACTCGTTCACATTCAGCCGGGTTGCGGCGCCGGCACTGCGGGCGGAAATCGACGACACCGCCTCCACGTAGTTCAGGTGCTGCCCGGTGCGCCGCAGCGCGTGCACGATCGGCAGGGAGGCCTGGCCACCGCAGGTGACCATGTTGAGGTTCTCCACATCCCGCAGTGTGTTCGAATTGATCGTCGGCACACACCAGACGCCGGTATCCGCCGGGGTCAGGTTGATCAGCAACTTGCCTTGCCCCTCCAACAATTGGGCATGTTGCAGATGGGCCTGGGCACTGCTGGCATCGAACACCACATCAACTTCATCCAGATGTTCAACTAACTTATCAATACCGCGATGATCGCAACGCACTCCCAGTTTCGCCGCATACTCCAGCCCCGCCGAGTGTTCATTGCGCCCTATAAAATAATCACATTGCAAATAAGGGCTGCGCATGACCTTCAATAAAAGATCACAACCAATATTACCGCTGCCTAATATCGCGACTCTAAGTACCATAAAGCGCTCTCCTTGCTTATGGGAAGTCAGTTGAATTCACAGCGCCTTGGCCAGATTCATCGCAACTTCAATAATCAGGTCTTCCTGACCTGCCACTACTCTTCTTTTCCCCAGCACGCGATATATATCCACCGCTTCGACACCATGTTGTTGTGCCGCCTTCAACACCGGTTTTTCAAAACCCGAGAACACCCCGTACAAACCGCTGACAATGTTCATGGCGCTGATATGGGGCTGAGCGTTCTTGATCCGGTCGGTGGTCTGCTCCGAGGCAGCGATCATGGCAAAGGCCCGGGCCTCGTCCAGCAGACCGAGCTTCATCAGCGCCGCGCCCAATACTTCCAGGGGGGTATTGCCGGCACCGGCGCCGAGGCCATTGATGGTGCCGTCGAGCAACCGCGCACCGGCCCTGGCAGCGCTCAGGCTGTTGGCCACCGCCAGCCCCAGGTTGTTATGCCCGTGAAAACCGATGGGCACCGGCAACTCCTGGGCCAGCAGCGAGACCTTTTCAAAGGCGTCCTGCTCCATGTAGGCCCCGGCGGAATCCATCAGCACAATGGCGTCGGCACCATAGCCGACCTGCAGTCGAGCCTGTTCCAGCAGGGTCCGGGCACTGGCCATGTGGGTCATCATCAGCACGCCCTGGGCCTCGGCGCCCCGTGACTTGACGAATTCGATGTAGCGCGCGGTGGTATCGGCTTCGGTGCAATGACAGGCGATGCGCAGCACATCCACACCCTGCTCGATGGCCATGTGCAGATGATCGAGCTTGGCGAACCCGGGAATCGCATGAATCCCCAGGCGGGTCTGCTGCAAGGCTTCCCGGGCGGTGCTCAACATCGCCTCATCACTGTGGGGAGCCAGCCCCAACTGCAGGGAGGAAGCCCCCAGGCCGTTGCCATGGCCGACCTCCACGCAATAGAGCCCGCAGGCATCCACGGCGCGGCAATAGGCACTGATGTCCTCCAGACCAAGGCGGTGCCCGAGCGCGTGATTACCGTCCCGCAGTGTCGGGTCGTAAAGTTCAACTTTCGTCATATCAGCAATCCCTTGCGACCCCCGGTACAGGGGTACTTAATTACTCTGCCCTGCCCTTCACTTCCTTGAAGGGTTTATCGGGCCCGGGCATGAGCAAACAAATCAGCCCCGGCCACCAGCGTATTAACAATCCAGTTAAAACTCTAACTTCCCTGGCAACAAGCAGCCTGACCAGTTCTACAAAACTCCGTGTAGAACACTATCTGCCCGACAACTTTTTCAACATTTTACCTGCGATCTTTTTTGATACTTCCATAGCCTTTCAGAGGCTGTCAACCGCACTAGTTTCGCTCTAAGAAACCGTAATATTTTTTAAGAAAGAAAATCACTCAAGAAAAAAAACCGTCTCGACGCCCTCGCTTTATCCACCATTCCCCCGCATCGACTGGCCCATGAGCACCTTTGCCAACAGCTGCGGCGAGGGCAATTTACGGCGAATTTCAACAGCGAAAAAAATCTCGACGGGAACTATCCAGACATTATTTGTTTTTTAAATTTGACGCCTGCCAAGGGGGTAACTAGCGTCCTTCGGTCGCTGTCAACTTCACTGCAAAAACAGCGTATTGCCGTGCTCAGGCATAAAAAAACCCCGCCGTAGCGGGGTCAAAACGAGAGGAGCTATAACGGATGAGAAAGAGCTCTACCTGGATGTTGCAACAGCCTTAGAACACGTACTGCACTCGAGCCACCAGGGCATCACCGCTGTCATCGCCAACGTTGTTGGTGATCTTGTCGGTGCTGACCTTGATGTAGTTGGCGGAAATCTTGATCGCCTCGTTGGCGTACCAGTTGACCCCGATGGTGTTCATGTTGGCCTTGGCATCACCGACTTCACGGGTAGCGGTGGCGGCGACGATGTTCTTGTCATCGACCTTGATGTTGTCGTAGCGGTAGAACACTTCCCAGGCACCGTACTGCTTGTTCTCGGGCTTGATGGTGTCGAACTTGGCGCCGTCGAGTTTGTAGACCCGGGATTCGCCGGTCAGGGTGTAGGCCAGTTGGCCGTAGAAACCGCTGGCCTTGACGTCCTTGTAAGCGTTGCTGTCGGCTTTGAGCTTGCGAGTCAGGTATTCCGCCTGGGCCGAGAACGGGCCGCTGGCGAAGGCGAACTCACCGCCGAACACTCGGTCATTGTCATAAGCACCTGCTGCCGTCAGGTTCGAGGCGTTCAGGCCGGCGCCGCCACCAAAGGTGGCACGGTTGCCGTTGGTGCCGGCATCGTTGCCGCCGTTGGTGGCGATGCCACGCACGCCCAGGCGAGGACGAATCCGCGAGTCGAAGGCAGTGTCACTGAGGTCGCGGCTGGCGAAGTCCAGGCCGAAGTGCAGGACGTTGCCGGTTTCATGCAGCGGGGCAAACACGGCACGGGCGTTGAACTGCTTGACGCTGTCGCCATCGCTGTCGTTGATGTCCTTGGCCGAGACGCTGCCGGACAGGTAAGCCATGTCGGCCACCACCGAGCTGACCTGCAGCCCCATGCCGTTCTCGTGGGAGTTGATCCAGTCGGCCAGCTCGTAGGCGGCGTTACGCTCCATGGAGGTGACCCACTTGGAGCTGGTGGCCTTCTCCAGACCGAAGTCGGCATCGAAACGACCGGCACGAATGGTCACCGGCTTGAAGCCCACATAGGAGATGGACGCCTCGTCGAAGTAACCGTCATCGGCGGTGCCCGAGTTGTGGGAGAAGTCGTAGTTGATCTGGTATTTCCAATCCTTGTAGGCGGTGCCGCCCAATTCCAGATAGGCGCGGCGGAAGTAGGCGCCGTCGCCGGTGTCACCATTCTTGGTGTAGAACCCGTCGAAACGGCCATAGTCGGCTTGCAGACGACCGCCCAGCTTGAAGCTGAATGCGGAGTCGGTGGTAGCAACCTCAAGGCCGCCCTTGGTTTTGACTACGATATCGGCGCCGTCGGTGGTGACGGTGCCAGCGAAAGCCTGGGCGGTTACTGCCAGGGCCAGGGCGCTGGCGGCAAAACCGGCGAAGTGCTTACGGATCATCGAAGAGTTCCCCTAATTGGTGGTCTGTAGCGTTGGAAAACACGCGGGGTTGGCCCGCTGGTGTTGGGTGGGAATCTTGGCGATGGGTTATTTCAGCCGGGTTGCTGATAGATAAAGATTTAATTACAGGGGAACTTTTTTACTTCGAAATGAAATAAGACGAGAAGCCCGTGCTAGAGCGCTTTCGTGAGGATTTGCGGGGGGATGGGGGGACATTGCAGCACTGTCACCTTCGATCGGATGACAGATTGATGGCAGATGCGGATGCACAGCGGCA
This sequence comes from Pseudomonas sp. JDS08PS003, assembly GCF_045013505.1. Lineage (NCBI taxonomy): Bacteria > Pseudomonadati > Pseudomonadota > Gammaproteobacteria > Pseudomonadales > Pseudomonadaceae > Pseudomonas > Pseudomonas sp. JDS08PS003. Next base: position 1,828,383 of record NZ_CP120724.1, on the reverse strand, counting down.
TCCGCATGGAGGGAAGGTCAGAGGTCGCGCTTGTTCTCGGCAGCCAGGCGTTCGGCCAGTTCGTCCAGGCCTTCCAGAGGCGGCTCGGGAAGCACCCGCAACGTGGCCTGGAGCAGGCGCATCTGACGAATGAAACGCCGGCAATTGGGGCAGAACAGCAGATGATGGCGAACCATCAGGCGCTCGCGAAAACTCAGCTGGCCATCCAGGTAGTCGCTGGAACGTGCCACTTGTTCCTTACAGGTCAGCATTGGCCGGTTTCCTCAAAATGCTCCACGGTGGCGAAGACTTTCAAGCGCGCCCGGTGCAACAGCACCCGGACATTGGAGAGCGTAAGCCCGAGAAGATTACAGATCTCTTCCAGCTCCAGGCCCTGGCGCTCGCGCAGCAGCAGGACACTGCTTTGCAGTTCCGACAGGCTGAGCAGCGTGTGCTCCAGGCACTCGCGCAACTCGGATTCGGTCAGCAGGGCTTCGGGGGTGTCTTCGTGCCAGGCAAAAGGCGCCACCAGCCAGTGACCGTCGGAAGAGGAGAAGCGCTCGTCGCCCACGGTGCCGTGAGGGGCAGGCAAGTCATCCATCAGCACTTCCCGACGATTCTGTTTGTAACGGCCCTTGGCGGCGTTGGCGGTGATGGTCAGCAGCCAGGTCTTGAGGCTGGAACGCCCCTGGAACCCTGACAAGTTGCGCACCACCGACAGCCAGGCGTCCTGCACCACTTCATCGGCGTGGCGGTTGCCGACAATGGCATATGCCACGGCGCGCATGGCGCTCTGGTAAGTGCTCACCAGTTCCTTGTAAGCCTTTTGTTCGCCCGCCAAAAGGCGTTCTAGCAGTTGCGTGTCATCAGCAGCGGCCATTCATGCCTCGTTCATCATGCGGGTTTGAATGGGGTGTGACGCGCCAACCAGGCCTCGCGCCACACCTCGACTCAGCCTAGATCAACGCTTGCGCAGCAGTACGCTACCGATGGAATAACCCGCACCGAAGGAACTGAGCACGGCCAGGGAGCCGCTGGCCAGATCATCCTGGTACTTGTGGAAGGCAATCACCGAGCCCGCCGAACTGGTGTTGGCGTAAGTATCGAGAATCACCGGCGCCTCTTCCACCGTGGCTTCGCGGCCCAGGAGTTTCTTGACGATCAGGTGGTTCATGCTGAGGTTGGCCTGGTGCAGCCAGAAGCGCTTCACGTCGCCAACATTGAGCTGGTTTTCTTCCAGGTGGGCCGCGATCAGTTCGGCGACCATCGGGCATACGTCACGGAATACCTTGCGGCCTTCCTGGACGAACAGCTTGTCCCGGGCACCCACGCCCTCTTCCGCCGCGCGGTTGAGGAAACCGAAGTTGTTGCGGATGTTGTTGGAGAACTGGGTCAGCAGCTTGGTGCTGACGATCTCGAACTGGTGCTTGGAGGTAGCCAGGTCAGCCCGCTCGACGATCACCGCGGTGGCGGCGTCGCCGAAGATGAAGTGGCTGTCGCGGTCACGGAAGTTCAGGTGCCCGGTGCAGACTTCCGGGTTGACCATCAGGATCGCCCGGGCCTGACCCAGTTGCACACTGTTGCAGGCGGCCTGAATGCCGAAGGTCGCCGAAGAACAGGCCACGTTCATGTCAAAACCGAAGCCCTGGATGCCCAGGGCAGCCTGGACTTCAATGGCGATGGCCGGATAGGCACGCTGCAGGTTGGAACAGGCAACGATTACCCCGTCGATGTCGGCGGCGGTCTTGCCGGCTCGTTGCAGGGCCTGTTCGGCGGCGGCGACCGCCATCTGGCAGAGCACCGACCACTCGTCGTTGGAGCGTTCCGGCAGGCGCGGGGCCATGCGTTGCGGGTCGAGAATGCCGTCCTTGTCCATGACGAAGCGGCTTTTGATCCCCGAGGCTTTTTCGATGAAAGCGGCGTTGGATTCCGTCAGGGCCTGCACTTCACCGCGCTCGATGGCGGCAGCGTTGTCGCTATTGAACTGGTGGACGTAGGCATTGAAAGATTCCACCAGCTCTTCGTTGGAAATGCTGTTGGCCGGGGTAAACAGGCCGGTGCCGCTGATGACGACGTTATGCACGGTCGTTCCTCTAGTGTGATGAGGCAAAAGGTCTTGGCACCGTCGTGCCAAACCGTAAAGGGACGGCCCCCGGTGGGGAGCAGTCCCTGGCATCGCTTTATTCCGATCCGCCCGGGCTGCCTGTGGTGCAGATAACCGGGGCCGGCATTTATGACGGCGGAGTTTGCCATAACCTCCGATATTTCGCCGCAACTGCAAGATCGGCGGGACCGCCCTCCCTACCGGGGCGTCCTGCGGCAGCTACTACGAGGGGGCATTGGGTCAGACGTCTACCTGGCTCCATTGCTTGCTCAGGCGCTTGTCGGAAATCGGCACCTTGGTCCCCAGTTGCTGGGCAAACAGGGACACCCGGTATTCCTCCAGCCACCAGCGATACAGTTCCAGTTGCGGGTCGCGCTTGCCTTCCTGGGCATGCTTCTGGGCCCGGGTCTGGTACTGGCTCCAGAGGCCGGCCAGTTCGGTGCTCCAGACTCGATCCTTCTGCACCTGACTGCCGAGCTTCTCGAAGCGCAGCTCCACCGCCTTGAGGTAGCGCGGCACTTCCTTGAGCCACAAGGCCGGGGTTTCCCGTACGAAGCCGGGGTACACCAGATGCGCCAGCTGGGACTTGATGTCGTTGAGGGCCACGGCCTGGGCCAGGTCGATCTTGCCCTTGAAGCGTTTTTGCAGACCGTGCCAGAGCTTGAGGATCTCCAGGGTCAGGCGCGCCAGGCGCTCGGCATGCTCGGTCCAGGCGCCGCGCTTGCGCTCGGCCAGGGACGCCAGGCCCGCGCCATCCCGAGGCAGCGTGGCTTCGCCGTCGAGGATGCAGCTGTCGAGGCTGGCCAGGAGGATGTCTTCCACCAGCGCATCGATCCGGCCCAGCTCGCGGTACAGCAGGCCCAGCTCGGTGAGCCCCGGCAGCTTGCCGCGCAGGAACTTGGCCGGCTCCGCCAGTTGTTGCAAGAGCAGGCGCTGCAAGGCCCGGCGGTGCTGGAACTCAGCCTCGGCGGCGGTGGAGAAGCGCCCTTCCTTGACGGTCCCGGCCTCCTCGACCAGCGCCGGATACACCGTCATCGACAGCCCGGCGATCTTCTGCTGGGTCTTTTCTGCGACCGCGGCGAACACCTTGGCCTCCACCGGCTGCTGGCCCTTGGCGGTCTGCGGCACCGCCAGGGCAGCCTGGCTGGCTTCGGCGAACCGCGCCGTCAGCTCGGCCAGGTCCCGGCCTTCGCCGAGGAACTTGCCCTGGGCATCAACGATTTCCAGGTTCATCCGCAGGTGGCTTTCCACCTGTTGCTCAGCTTCGCTCCAAGCCTCGTCGCTGACTCGGGCACCAGTCATGCGCAGCAGTTCGCGGCCCAGGGCCTGGGGCAGCGAGCCCTCGGCGAAGACCATGCGCTGCAGGGCCGCCTTGACGAAGTCCGGCACCGGCACGAAGTTCTTGCGCAGGGCCTTGGGCAGGTTGCGCACCAGGGCGATGCACTTGGCCTCGATCAGCCCCGGCACCAGCCACTCCAGGCGTTCGGCGGGCAGCGCCGGCAGCAAGGGCGCCGGCACCCGCAGGGTCACGCCGTCCCGGGGGTGGTTGGGCTCGAAGTGATAACTCAGGGCCAGCTCCAGGTCGCCGATATGCAGGGTGTCCGGATACTGCTTGGCGGTGACTTCACTGGCCTCGCGGGCCAGCACGTCTTCCTCGCGCATGATCAGCAGTTGTGGGTTCTTCTGGCTGTGGACCCGGTACCAGCTGTCGAAGGTCGCGGTCTGGTGAATCTCCGCCGGCAAGCGCTCGTCGTAGAAGGCGAACAGGGTTTCCTCGTCCGCGAGGATGTCCCGGCGCCGGGCCTTGGCTTCGAGAGCGTCGAGCTGTTCCAGCAACTGGGTGTTGGCGCTCAGGCACTTGGCCTTGGACTGGATCTCGCCGCGCACCAGGGCTTCGCGGATAAACAACTCGCGGGACACCACCGGGTCCACCGGACCGTAATGCACCGGCCGGCGACCGACCACGATCAGCCCGAACAGGGTGATCTGCTCGTAGGCCACCACCTGGCCACGCTTCTTCTCCCAATGGGGCTCGAAGTGGTTCTTCTTCACCAGATGGCCGGCCAGGGGCTCGATCCAGTCCGGCTCGATCTTGGCCACCATGCGCGCATAGAGCTTGGTGGTTTCCACCAGCTCGGCGGTCATCAGCCATTGCGGGCGTTTCTTGCCCAGGCCCGAGGACGGGTGAATCCAGAAGCGCCGCTGACGGGCGCCGAGGTAGTCGCCGTCTTCGGTCTTCTGGCCGATCTGGCTCAGCAAACCCACCAGCACCGCCTTGTGCAGTTTCGGGTAGTCCGCCGGTTCCTTGTTCAGGCTCAGTTGCAGGTCACGACAGATCAGGCTCAGTTGCCGGTGCGAGTCGCGCCACTCCCGCAGGCGCAGGTAATTCAGGAAGTTCTTGCGGCACCAGTTGCGCAGCGGGCTGGCGGTCAGGGCCTGGCGTTGCTCTTCAAAGCCGCGCCACAGATTGACCAGCCCGGCGAAGTCCGAGTCCACGTCCTTCCACTGTGCGTGAGCCTGGTCGGCGGCTTGCTGGCGCTCCGGCGGACGCTCGCGGGGGTCCTGGATCGACATCGCACTGGCAACGATCAGCACTTCCTGGAGGCTGCCGAGCTTGGCCGCTTCCAGCAGCATGCGGCCCATGCGCGGGTCCACCGGCAGGCGCGCCAGCTGCCGGCCCAGCGGCGTCAACTGGCTGTTGCGGTCCACTGCCGAGAGCTCTTGCAACAGGTTGAAACCGTCGCTGATGGCCTTGCCATCCGGCGGTTCGATAAACGGAAACGCGGTGATTTCACCCAAGCGCAGATGCAGCATCTGCAGGATCACCGCCGCCAGGTTGGTGCGCAGGATCTCCGGATCGGTGAACTCCGGCCGACCGAGGAAATCCTCCTCGCTGTACAGGCGCACGCAGATCCCCGGCTCGACCCGGCCGCAACGGCCTTTACGCTGGTTGGCACTGGCCTGGGACACCGCCTCGATGGGCAGGCGCTGGACCTTGGCCCGGTAGCTGTAGCGGCTGATGCGTGCAGTACCGCTGTCGATCACATAACGAATGCCCGGCACGGTCAGCGAGGTTTCGGCAACGTTGGTCGCCAGCACCACCCGGCGACCGGGGTGAGACTGGAAGATCCGCTGCTGCTCCTCCGGCGACAGGCGCGCGTACAGCGGCAGGATCTCGGTGTGCTTGAGCTGGGCCTTGCGCAGCATTTCCGCGGCATCGCGAATTTCCCGCTCCCCCGGCAGGAACACCAGCACGTCTCCAGGGCTGCGACGTTCGCTGCGCTCATAGGCAGCGATCTCATCCAGGGTGGCAAGGATCGCCTGATCCACGGTCAGGTCGTCCTCGACCCGGTTGCCCTCCTCGTCCTGCTCCAGGGTCAGGGGGCGATACCAGGTGTCCACCGGGAAGGTGCGGCCGGAGACTTCGACGATGGGGGCATCATCGAAATGCTTGGAGAAGCGCTCCAGGTCGATGGTGGCCGAGGTGATGATGACCTTGAGATCCGGGCGCCGTGGCAACAGGGTCTTGAGGTAGCCGAGGAGGAAGTCGATGTTCAGACTGCGCTCGTGGGCCTCGTCGACGATGATGGTGTCGTAGCGTTCCAGGTAGCGGTCGTTCTGGGTTTCCGCCAGCAGGATGCCGTCGGTCATCAGCTTGATCAGGGTGCTGGAATCGCTCTGGTCCTCGAAGCGCACCTGATAGCCCACCAGCGAACCCAGGGGCGTGGCCAGTTCTTCGGCGACCCGGCTGGCGACGCTGCGGGCGGCAATCCGCCGGGGCTGGGTATGGCCGATCAGCCCCTGCTGGCCACGGCCGATTTCCAGGCAGATCTTCGGCAACTGAGTGGTTTTGCCCGAGCCGGTCTCACCGGCAATGATCAGCACCTGATGCTTGAGCAGCGCCTCCTTGATCTCGTCGCGCTTGGCGGCAATCGGCAGGCTGTCGTCATAGCGAATCGGCGGCACGCTGTCGCGCCGCGCCGTCACCAGGTTGCAGGACGCCTGCATCCGCTCCAGCCATTGGGCGAGCTTGGCCTCGTCGGGCTTCTTGCGCAGTTCGAGCAGCTGCCGGCGCAACCGGTGGCGGTCGGCGAGCATGGCTTGATCGAGGTTTTTCAACAGTTGGTCGATTGCAGGCGATTCGGAAGTCATCAGGTACGCAAAATGTCGTCTATTTAGGCAGGCCGCGATTGTCGCAGAAAAGTCCAGGCAATACGTAGGAGCCGGCTTGCCGACGAAAGGGCCGGTGAGGACGCCTTCGCCGGTGAGCCGGCTCCTACACGTCTATTCGTCTTCCAGGCCTTTGCGCCGGTAAGGGAAGACATCGATGATCTTGCCGGCGCGGATGGCGTCCTGCAGGCCCTTCCAGTAGTCGGCGTTGTACAGCTCGCCGTGCAGTTGGTCGAACAGCTTGCGCTGGCTGGCATCGGCGAACAGGAACGGCGGGAACTCCTCGGGGAACACGTCGTGGGGGCCGATAGAATACCAGGGCTCGGAAGCCATCTCGTCTTCCGGCGTACGTGGCGCCGGAATGTGACGGAAGTTGGCTTCGGTGAGGTAGCAGATCTCGTCGTAGTCGTAGAACACCACCCGACCGTGACGGGTCACGCCGAAGTTTTTCAGCAGCATGTCGCCGGGGAAGATGTTGGCGGCCGCCAGTTGCTTGATCGCCAGGCCGTAATCCTCCAGGGCCTCGCGTACCTGATCCGGGTTGGCGTGCTCCAGGTAGAGGTTGAGCGGGGTCATGCGGCGCTCGGTCCAGCAGTGGCGGATCAGCACCGTCTGCTCTTCCACGGCCACAGTGGACGGCGCCACTTCCAGCAGTTCCTCAAGGCAGGCCGGGTCGAACTTGCTCAGGGGAAAACGGAAGTCGGCAAACTCCTGGGTATCGGCCATGCGCCCGACCCGGTCGACGCTTTTCACCAGGCGATATTTTTCGATCACCGTGGCCCGGTCGACGTTCTTCGACGGCGAGAAACGGTCCTTGATGATCTTGAACACGGTGTTGAAGCCCGGCAGGGTGAACACGCTCATGACCATCCCGCGCACACCGGGGGCCATGATGAAGCGGTCGTCGGTGTTGGCCAGGTGGTTGATCAGCGCCCGGTAGAACTCCGACTTGCCGTGCTTGTAGAACCCGATGGAGGTGTACAGCTCGGCGATGTGCTTGCCCGGCAGGATGCGCTTGAGGAAGCCGATGAACTCCGCCGGCACCGGCACATCCACCATGAAATACGAGCGGGTGAAGGAGAAGATGATCGAGACATCGGCTTCGTCGGTGATCAGTGCATCGATCTGGATGCCCCGGCCTTCACGATGCAGCAGCGGGATCACCAGCGGCCACTGTTCTTCGTGGGTGAAGATGCGCCCCACCAGGTAGGCGCCCTTGTTGCGATAAAGCACCGAGGAAAACAGCTCCAGGGTCAACTCCGGGTCCTTGCACACCCAGTCCGGCAGGTTCTCCCGCAGTTGCGCCTCCAGGCGCCGCAGGTCGCCCGGCAGGTCGGCATAGCCCTCGCTGAAGCGGTAGTCGGCGAATACCTGTTCGAGCATGTTGGCCAGTTCGCCCGCTGGCTTGTAGCTGCGTGTCTGCGCGGCCCGGGCCCGGCGCAGGCTGGGGCGGGTGGTGTGAATGAACATGCAGCCGTCGCTGATCAGGTCATGGCTGAACAGCCCGCAAAAGATCGAGTTGTACCAGGTCTCGGACAGCTCATCGTCGAAGCGCAGGTCGATCAGGCTGATGTAGGCGCTTTTCACCAGTGGCCACTGGCTGACATCCATCAGCGAATCGTCACTGAAGGCCTGGTGCAGCCGGGCTACGGTCTCCCCGACCTTTTCCTCATAGAGGTTGATCCGCGCCGCCGAGGCCTTTTGCGCTTCCTGCCACTGCGCCTGCTCGAAGCGTTGCCGGGCACCATCGGTAATCTGGCGAAAGTGCTCGCGGTAGTCGTCGAAGCCATCGAGGATCATTCGAGCGATATCGGCGGCTGGCCATGGCTGCGGCATAAGTAGACCTCTGCGGGAATTTACGATGCCAGAGCTTAGCCAGTGAAACGGCTTGAGGAGAAGCGTATTTTTGTGATCAAGCGTACGCCGGAAAATGACCCGGCAGTCGCCCTGCTCCCCAAGCTTGGGTGGCGGATCATTGATCGCAACAAACGGAGTGTCGGGCTTCGTCGCCCTGTGCGCCAATAAGGTTTGCCATGCCCGCCAGTGCTGGGCAAGATCCCCGCCTTCAAACCGAAGGATCCTTCCGTGAGACTTGTCGATCTCCTGCGTCTGTTGTCGCTGGCCGCCATCTGGGGCGCGAGCTTTTTATTCATGCGCATCATCGCCCCGGTGCTGGGCAGCGTACCCACGGCGTTCTTCCGGGTGTCGATTGCCGCTGCCGGCTTGCTGGTGATGCTGGCACTGATGCGGATCGATTGGGATTTTCGCGGCAAGTTCAAGACCGTACTGCTGCTCGGGGTGATCAACTCGGGGATTCCGGCAACGATGTACTCAGTGGCGGCCCTGGTGCTGCCGGCGGGCTATTCGGCGATCTTCAATGCCACCACGCCGTTGATGGGGGTGTTGATCGGCGGCTTGTTTTTTCACGAGCGCCTGAGCTTGAGCAAGATGGCCGGGGTCTGCCTGGGCTTGTTCGGCGTGGGCGTTCTCACCCGCGCCGGCCCCGTGGCCTTCGACCATGAACTGCTGCTGGGCGCCCTGTCCTGCCTGATGGCCACCACCTGCTACGGCTTCGCCGGCTTCCTTGCGCGGCGCTGGCTGGATCAGGCCGGCGGCCTGGACAGTCGCCTCTCGGCACTGGGCAGCATGCTCGGTGCCACCCTGCTGCTGTTGCCCCTGTTCGTCTACAACGCCATCAGCCAGCCTCCGGCCAGTTGGGGTGGCTGGAGCGTGTGGCTGTCGCTGCTGGGTTTGGGCCTGGGCTGCACGGCGTTTGCCTATGTGCTGTATTTCCGTCTGCTCAGCGCCATCGGACCGGTGCGGTCAATGACCGTGACCTTCATGATTCCGCCGTTCGGCGTGTTATGGGGGGCCATGCTGCTGGATGAGCCATTGTCCATGGCTCATCTGTATGGCGGCGCGCTGATTGCCGCCGCCCTGTGGCTGGTGCTGCGGCCGGCGGTGAAAACGCCGGTTTGAAGCCGGTGTCTCGACCTGGATGAACCCGGCATGAACACCGCCAGAGGTCTTATGGAACGTTCAGGGTAATCAGGTAAGTGCCGGAGGTTACGGCCTTCCCGGCCTGGTCGACAAAGGCATAGTGCTGGTCGTAATAGCGTCCCTGGGAACCGCTGTCGGTCAGGAGCTTGAGCTTGACGGCGGAATGATCCAGAGCGCTGACGCTGGCCACTGCTCCCACACGTGCTACGTCGATCGCGGCGCCGCGGGAGCCTTGAGGACACTGGCGCAGGCTAAGCCCGGTACTGGCGGCGCTGGAGGTACAATTGCTCTCAACGATACTGCCGGTAAAACGGATGATCCCCTGTGCGATTGGAGCAGCAGCAAAGCAGCTGCTCGATAGTCCCAAAAGCAAGCCGAAAGCGGTGGAAGCGAACGCTGCGTTCATACTGACTCTCCTTTGTATAAGGAATATGTCGTCAGTCTAGGTACCGGCTTTAATTTTTAAGGTTTATCTGATGGACTAATTTGGAATACACCAAAGAAAGTCCAAACATCTGGTTATCAAAAGAACCTTGAAAGCTCGTTCAGCACACTTCGAATCACCTTCAAGGGATTGAAAACGAGCTTTTTTTCACCGGTCAGAGACCTTCATCAACATAATGGCACATGGCCAGCAGCTGGCGCTATGGTTGTTTGCTCATGCTGCCGATGAATCCAGTCACCGACCGGGCATTGCACCCGGCCGGCGTAGTCGGCAGTCGTCGGGGAGACAACTGCCTGGGTGGATCAAGCGCTCTTACGGAACACAAATACCAGCCCGACAATGATCAGTCCCATGCCGATCAGACTCAGCAATGCCAGACGGTTGCCGAAAAAGACATAGTCCATCAGCGCCGTCACCGCCGGCACCAGATAGAACAGACTGGTGACATTCACCAGATTGCCCTGGGCGATCAGCCGATACAGCAGCAGCGTGGCCAGCACCGACACCACCAGCCCCATCCACAGCACGGAAACCAGCAGTCCGGCGCTGTACTCGAAGTGAAACGGCTGGAACGGCACGAACAAGGAACACAGCAACAGCCCCGCCAAGTACTGCACTGGCAGTGTGCCCAGAGGGTTGTCGGTGATGCGTTTCTGCATGATCGAGCCAGCGGTCATACTCACCAGCGCCAGCAGGCCGCAGAGCATCCCGGAGATGGAGATCCCCGCCAGACCGATGCCCTGGTAGACCACCATGATCAACCCCGCCAGCCCCAGGCTCAGGCCGAACAGGCGACGCCAGGAACGCTGGCGCTCCATCAGCACCACGGTGAGGATCGGCTGCACCCCCATGATGGTGGCCATGACGCCGGGCGTGACCTTCAGGTCCAGGGCCAGGATGTAGAAGATCTGATAAGCACCCAGCAGCACCAGGCCTGTAGCCACGGCAAATCCCATGGCCCGACGCCCCCGGGGCAGGTGGAGCTTGAGCAGGGGCATCAGCAGCACCAGGCCCATCAGGGCGATGATGAAGCGCAGCAGCAGGAAGGCAAAGGGCGAAGCCTGGGTGAGGCCCCATTTGGAGAAGATGGCGCCACTGCTCCAGAGCAGGACGAACAGGCTCGTGGAAGCCGCCGCAAGCGCGGACTTTTTGGAAATGAGCAACATGAAAACCACCTGTAATCAGGCAAGAAGCCAATTCAGCCAAGGCTGAAGTTCAGTAGTGTTTGGTTCAGGCGGGCACAGGGAACAGCAGCGATTGCTGATCAGCCCGAAAAGCCAACGCCCGGCGGTGATACGACTGCGTACACCGGCGTGCTACTGACAGGTGGGGGGTACTGACCGATCTGCACAGGCTGCTGATTCCCACACGGCACGACGCCAGCGTTGACCGCTGAAAGCACTACCGCGTTGAGGGGGGAAAAGGCCATGTGCTGATCTTTCTTGAAGGGAAAAACCATGAGTCGGCTGACTCATCGAGCGCCGAATATAACCAGCGCCCGATATTCATTGCAAGATTTATCCGAACAGCCACTTCCACAAGACCACCAGCACCACCACCGCCAGCACCGGGCGCAGGATGCGGTAGAGCTTGGGATTGCGACGCTTCCACTGCTTGACCACACCACTGAAGCTGTCGCTGAAACGCTTGCTCCAGGCATAGGCCTGGTTGATTCCGCCGACGCGCTCGTCGTCGAGGTTCTGCGGCGCAGTAGCACGACCCAACTGGGCGCTGACCCAGCGATTGATACGGGTCATCAGGCGGCTGCTCAGCGGACGCTCGATGTCGCAGAACAGGATGACCCGGGTGACGTCGGTTTCGTTCTTCACCCAGTGCACGTAGGTCTCGTCGAACATCACGTCTTCACCGTCACGCCAGGCGTATTCCTCACCATCGACAAAGATCCGGCACGCGTCGGAGTTGGGGGTCGACAGCCCCAGGTGATAACGCAGGGAGCCGGCAAAGGGGTCGCGGTGCGGGTTCAGGTGGCTGCCACCGGGCAGCAGGGCGAACATCGCGCCCTTGACGTTGGGAATGGCGCTCACCAGCTCCACGGTCTTCGGGCACAGGGCCTCGGCCGAGGGCAGTGGCTTGTCGTACCACTTGAGGTAGAAACGCTTCCAGCCCTTCTTGAAGAACGAGCCGAAGCCGGCGTCGTTGTTCTTCTCGGCAGCGCGGATGTAACCCTCGTCGAACAGGTGCATGGCCTCTTCGCGGATCACTTCCCAGTTGTCCCGCAGGATATCCAGCTCGGGGAACTTGCTGCGGTCCAGGTAGGGCTTGGAAGGCACCCCGGAGAACAGGTACATCAATGCGTTATAAGGGGCGAACAGCGCCGAATGGTTGACGAACTGGCGCAGTACCGGCAGACGCGCCTTGCCGCGCAGGTGCACGTAGAGAATGCTGCCGACGAACAGCGACAACACCGCGACCTTGGCGGTAAAGGAAAAGCTCATGCAACGACTCCTAGGAAATAGGTACCTGTAGGGGAATGTTCACCCGACCTGGCAGCCGGCAATGATAAACACTCCTGGGCCCTGGAAAAACCCGCACAACCCAACATTCAGCGTTAACGGTTATGCAACAAAGGCGTTAAGTAGCATAAGCAGCCAGGCCCTGGCCTGATATGGGTCAGCATTCGCCGGCAAGCCGGCTCCTACGGGCGAATGCCTGACCCGCGCTTACTGTTGGTTTTCCTGCTCGGTGAACAGATCGCTGAAGAGCATGCTCGACAGGTAGCGTTCCCCGGAATCGGGCAGGATCACCACGATGGTCTTGCCCTGCATTTCCGGGGTTTCCGCCAGGCGCACCGCCACCGCCATTGCCGCTCCGCAGGAGATGCCGCAGAGGATGCCCTCTTCCTGCATCAGCCGCAGGGCCATGGCCTTGGATTCCTCATCGGTCACCAGCTCGACCCGGTCGACCATTTCCAGATCCAGGTTCTTCGGCACGAAACCGGCGCCGATACCCTGGATCTTGTGGGGGCTGGGCTTGATTTCTTCACCGGCCAGTTTCTGGCTGATCACCGGCGAAGTGGCCGGCTCCACCGCCACCGAGAGAATCGGCTTGCCCTGAGTCTTCTTGATGTAGCGCGACACGCCGCTGATGGTGCCACCTGTACCGACCCCGGCCACCAGCACGTCCACGGCGCCGTCGGTGTCGTTCCAGATTTCAGGACCGGTGGTTTTCTCGTGGATCGCCGGGTTGGCCGGGTTATCGAACTGCTGTGGCATGAAGTACTTGGACGGATCGCTGGCGAGAATTTCCGCGGCCTTTTCAATCGCCCCTTTCATGCCCTTGGCCGGCTCGGTGAGCACCAGTTCGGCGCCCAGGGCCTTGAGCACCTTGCGCCGCTCGATGCTCATGGACGCCGGCATGGTCAGCATCAGTTTGTAGCCACGGGCGGCCGCGACGAAGGCCAGGCCAATCCCGGTATTGCCCGAGGTGGGCTCGACGATGGTCATGCCCGGCTTGAGCTTGCCGCTGCTTTCCGCGTCCCAGATCATGTTGGCGCCGATCCGGCATTTCACCGAGTAGCCCGGGTTACGCCCTTCGATCTTGGCCAGGATGGTCACGCCACGAGGGGCGATGCGGTTGATCTGCACCAAGGGCGTGTTGCCGATGGAATGGGCGTTGTCAGCAAAAATTCGGCTCATGGCTGGGTCCTTATGCAGCAGTGAAGAAGTCCTCAAGGGTATGCCTGGTGCCCTTGAGCGTCCAGTCGCGCCGAACGACTGCGGCCCCAGGCAGTCAATGCCTTTATACGGCTGGAGACTGCTGATCATGAAACGTCGTTACCGTTGGCCCCTATGGACCCTGGCCGGCCTGCTGGTCCTGCTGCTGGCCCTGCACTTCACCCTGCCCTATCTGGTGCGCGACTACCTGAATGACAAACTGGCGGACATGGGCGACTACCGTGGCCAGATCAGCGATATCGACCTGGCCCTGTGGCGCGGCGCCTACCGCATCAACGGGCTGGAGATCGTCAAGGTCAGCGGCAAGGTGCCGGTGCCCTTCGTCAAGGCGCCGCTGATCGACTTGGCGGTGAGCTGGCATTCCCTGTGGTACGACCACGCCGTGGTGGCCAAGGTACAGTTCGTCCAGCCGGAGCTGAACTTCGTCGATGGCGGCGCGGACAAGCAAGCCTCGCAGACCGGTGAAGGCACCGACTGGCGGGCCCAGTTGGGCAAGCTGTTGCCCATCACCCTCGACGAGGTGCGGATCAGCGACGGCAAGATCCACTTTCGCAACTTCAGTTCCACCCCCCCGGTGAACATCGGCGCCACCCAGGTCAATGCCAGTTTCTACAACCTGACCAACGTGGTGGATACCCAGGGCAAGCGCGATGCGCGCTTCGACGGCAAGGCCCTGCTGCAAGGCCAGGCCCCCATGGAAAGCACCGCCACCTTCGATCCCCTGAGCAATTTCGAGGACTTCGAATTCCGTCTGCGGGCCCGGGATATCGAACTCAAGCGCTTCAACGACTTCGCCTCGGCCTACGGCAAGTTCGACTTCAATGCCGGCCACGGCGACGTGGTGATCGAAGCCCAGGCCGAGAAGGGCCAACTGCACGGCTATATCAAGCCGTTGCTGCGGGACGTGGAAATCTTCAATTGGCAGCAGGATGTGCAGAACCGCAACAAGGGGATATTGCGCTCGGTATGGGAAGCCCTGGTGGGAGCCGGGGAAAACCTGCTGAAGAACCAGCGCAAGAACCAGTTCGCCACCCGGGTCGAACTCAGCGGCAGCGTGCACCAGCAAGATATCAGCGCATTCCAGGCGTTTTTGCAGATTTTGCGCAACGGGTTCATCCAGGCCTTCAATGCCCGTTACGAACAACCCAAGCCCTCGACTGACTGAGTCACCCCGTGACGCTCCATTCAGAGACTGAATGGGGCGTCCACGTTCACAGTCGACCGGGCAGCGCGTTATAGTCGCGCCATCACTCCCCATTCAATCGACCTGCCCCGGGCAGCTCGCCGTCACCGTTCGAGGAATTGCAGATGAAGTTCGAAGGCACCCGTGCATACGTCGCCACCGATGACCTGAAGCTGGCAGTCAATGCCGCCATCACCCTGGAGCGGCCGTTGCTGGTCAAGGGCGAACCCGGCACCGGCAAGACCATGCTCGCCGAGCAACTGGCCGAATCCTTTGGCGCCAAGCTGATCACCTGGCACATCAAGTCCACCACCAAGGCCCACCAGGGCCTCTACGAGTACGACGCGGTCAGCCGCCTGCGCGACTCCCAGCTGGGGGTGGACAAGGTCCACGACATCCGCAACTACCTGAAAAAAGGCAAGCTCTGGGAAGCCTTCGAGTCCGAGGAGCGGGTGATCCTGCTGATCGACGAAATCGACAAGGCGGACATCGAATTCCCCAACGACCTGCTGCAGGAACTCGACAAGATGGAGTTCTACGTCTACGAAATCGACGAGACCATCAAGGCCAAGCAGCGGCCGATCATCATCATTACCTCCAACAACGAGAAAGAGCTGCCGGACGCCTTCCTGCGTCGCTGCTTCTTCCACTACATCGCCTTCCCCGACCGCACCACCCTGCAGAAAATCGTCGACGTGCACTACCCCGACATCAAGAAAGACCTGGTCAGCGAAGCCCTGGACGTGTTCTTCGACGTGCGCAAAGTGCCGGGCCTGAAGAAGAAGCCCTCGACCTCGGAACTGGTGGACTGGCTCAAGCTGTTGATGGCCGACAACATCGGCGAAGCGGTGCTGCGCGAGCGTGATCCGACCAAGGCCATCCCGCCCCTGGCCGGCGCCCTGGTGAAAAACGAGCAGGATGTACAACTGTTGGAGCGCCTGGCATTCATGAGCCGTCGCGGAAATCGCTAGGCTCTGCCCAGAAGCGGCCTGCGCGTCGATCATGCTGCGTTAAAAACAGGTTCGGAATGCTCATTTAGCAGGCTAAACTCCGCTTCCTCTCCTGTTTTTGCCTTGCCTGATCGCCGCTCGGCGAGCTTCTGAACAGACCCAAAGATTATTAGAGAGCGATAGACATGCTGCTCAACCTGTTCAATGAAATGCGCGCGGCCAAGGTGCCGGTGTCGGTACGCGAGCTGCTGGACCTGATCAACGCGCTCAAGCAGCGCGTGACCTTCGCCGACATGGACGAGTTCTACTACCTCGCCCGGGCGATCCTGGTGAAGGATGAACGGCATTTCGACAAGTTCGACCGGGCTTTCGGTGCCTACTTCAACGGCCTGGAAAAGCTCGATGACCACCTGCAGGCGCTGATCCCCGAGGATTGGCTGCGCAAGGAATTCGAGCGCTCCCTGAGCGATGAAGAACGGGCGCAGATCCAGTCCCTGGGCGGGCTGGACAAGCTCATCGAAGAGTTCAAGAAACGCCTGGAAGAACAGAAGGAACGCCACGCCGGCGGCAACAAGTGGATCGGCACCGGCGGCACCAGCCCCTTCGGCTCCGGCGGTTTCAACCCGGAAGGCATCCGCGTCGGCGACGCCGGCAAGCGCCAGGGCAAGGCGGTGAAAGTCTGGGACCAGCGCGAATACAAGAACCTCGACGACTCGGTGGAGCTGGGCACCCGCAACATCAAGGTGGCCCTGCGCCGGCTGCGCAAGTTCGCGCGCCAGGGGGCGGCGGAGGAGCTGGACATCGACGGCACCATCGACCACACCGCCCGCGATGCCGGGCTGCTGAACATCCAGATGCGCCCGGAGCGACGCAATAGCATCAAGCTGCTGTTGCTGTTCGACATCGGCGGTTCCATGGATGCCCACGTGAAGATCTGCGAGGAATTGTTCTCGGCCTGCAAGACCGAGTTCAAGCACCTGGAGTACTACTACTTCCACAACTTCATCTATGAATCGGTGTGGAAGAACAACATGCGCCGCGGCTCCGAGCGCACCTCGACCCAGGACCTGCTGCACAAGTACGGCGCCGACTACAAAGTGATCTTCGTCGGTGACGCCGCCATGGCGCCCTACGAAATCACCCAGGCCGGCGGCAGCGTCGAGCACTGGAACGAAGAAGCCGGCTACGTGTGGATGCAGCGCTTCATGGAAAAGTACAAGAAGCTCATCTGGATCAATCCCTACCCGAAAGACACCTGGGGCTACACCGCTTCGACCAACATCGTCCGCGATCTGATCGAGGACCAGATGTACCCGCTAACCTTGCGCGGCCTGGAAGAAGGCATGCGCTTCCTGTCCAAATAAACCCGTTCGCCAGCCAGCTGGCTCCTACACAACCCTGTAGGAGCCGGCTTGCCGGCGAAGCTCTTCAGCCCCTCACCCGAACCGGCGCAGGAACGCCACCTGCTGCCGATGCGCCGTCTCTTGCACCACCGGCGTCAAACGCAGCTCACTGCCCGGCAAACACTGCGCCAGGCGCGCCAGTGACAGCGGCGTCAACGCCCCTAATCGCGGATAGCCGCCAATGGTCTGCCGATCATTGAGCAGGACGATTGGCTGGCCGTCCGGCGGCACCTGGATCGCCCCCAGGGGAATGCCCTCGGAAATCATTGGCCGGCCCTGATACTGCAAGGTCGGCCCCAGCAAGCGAGCTCCCATGCGATCCGCCCGGCTGTCCAGGGTCCAGGTGCTGTTGAAGGCGTCGAACAGGCTCAACCCGCTGAACTGGCCGATCTGCGCACCCAGGATCACCTCCAGCGGTGCAGCGGATTGCCAATCCGGCAACTGCGCAGCCGACAGACTCCTGAGCGCACCACCGGTTCCCGAATAGCTCAGCACTCCCCCCTCACTCAGCGCCCGACCGTAACCATCAAGCCCACCGAGAGCCTCGCGCAGCACACTGGCGCAACTGCCCAACACCTTGGGCGCATCGAAACCGCCAGGGGCCGCCAGATAGGCCCGAGCCCCAAAGAACGGCTGGGTGAATCGCAGGCGCTGGCCTTTTTGCAGGATGAAACTGCGCCCCGGGGTCAAAGGCCGCTCATCGACATAGGCCCCAAGATCGGCCCCGGCCAGGGCCAGCAGGCAATAGTCCTCGGCCAGCAGGGTGAAACCGCCCAGGGTGATTTCCACCACGGGTGCATCCAGGGCGTTGCCCAGCAGCCAGTTGGCCCAGGACATGGACACCCAGTCCAACGCCCCGCCCTGGGTCACCCCCAGGTGGCGCACGCCAAAGCGTCCGCCATCCTGCAGCAGGCACAAAGGCGTGCTGGCCTCGATCGACAGGCGGCTCATGCCGGCACCTCCAGCGGCGTGTCATCGCCCCCCAGGCGGATGAACTCGGCATGCTCCACCGGGGTAAAACGCACCCGATCCCCAGGTTGCATCAGGCTGTAGCCCTCGCGCTCGCGATCGAACAGTCGACTCGGGGTGCGACCAATCAGGTTCCAGCCCCCCGGCGACACCACCGGATAAGCCGCCGTCTGGCGCTCGGCAATGCCGACGCTACCCGCTGCCACACGCTTGCGCGGGGTGTTCAGCCTGGGCGCCGCCAACCGCTCCTCCACCAGCCCCATAAAAGCGAACCCGGGAGCGAAGCCCAGGGCAAACACCTGGTACTCACGCTGGCTGTGACGCTGGATCACTTCGGCCACCGACAGCCCGCTGCGCCGGGACAGCAGCGCCAGTTCAGGCCCTACACTGGGGTCGTACCACACCGGCAATACATGCTCGCGCCCAGCCTGAGCGCTACCGGGCGCCAGATCGGTCAAGGCCAGCTCGATCCGCGCGCGGGCCTCGGACGGGCTCAAGGCCTGTAGGTCGTAATGCACCATCAGCGTGGTGTAGGACGGCACCAGATCGATCAGTTGTTCACCGAAAGCCTGGCGCAGGCCCTCGGCGGCGGCCAGCATCCAGGGCATGTTGTCCTCGGCGATCACCTCGAACAGCCGCACCATCAGGCAGTCGATGGCGACTACTTCAACCTGTGGCTTCATAGGCCGGACTGCTGGTTCAGGGCTTCGCGAATGCGCTGCACCGCCGCCACCGAACTGGCGTTGTCGCCATGCACGCACAGGGTGTTGGCGTGCAGCAGCAAGGCGCTGCCGTCACTGGCGGTCAAGGTTTCGCCCCGGGCAATGGTCAGGGCCTGCTGGAGAATCGTTTGCGCGTCATGGTGCACCGCCCCCGGCAACTGCCGCGACAGCAGATGCCCGGCGTTGTCGTAGGCACGGTCGGCAAAGGCCTCGAACCACAGGGTCACACCGTATTCATCGCCCAAGGCCTGGGCCGCGCTGTTGTCGCGAGTGGCCATGAGCATCAATGGCAACTGCGGGTCGTAGGCCGCCACCGCCTGGATCACCGCCCGCAACTGGGCGGGCTTGGCCATCATGTCGTTGTACATCGCGCCGTGGGGTTTGACGTACTCGACCCGGCCGCCCTGGGCCCGGCAGATGCCGTCCAGCGCACCGATCTGATAGTGCAGCAGGTCCTGGATTTCCTGGGGCGAGTAGCTCATGGAGCGGCGGCCAAAGCCTGCCAGGTCCTGATACGCCGGATGGGCGCCGATGCGCACGCCGTTGGCCAGGGCCAGGGCCACGGTCTTGCGCATGATGCCTGGGTCGCCGGCATGGAAGCCGCAGGCAATGTTGGCGCAGTCGATAAAAGGCATCACCTCGGCATCCAGCCCCAGGGTCCAGTTGCCAAAGCTTTCGCCGATGTCGCAATTCAATAACAGGCGGCTCACGGTCAGTGCTCCTGTGGTTCTTATAAGGTTCGGTTGCGGGGCGGTCGCGCAATGCTCCCGCAGATTATCAGTTAGCGGGCCTCGAGTTCCTTGCCACGAGTTTCCGGCAGGCTCAGGGCCGCCAGCACCACTACGCCGTAGGACACCGCAGCAAAGGTGCCAATGGCCACGCTCAGCGGCACATGCTGGCTCAACAGGCCGATCAGCAGTGGGAACAGCGCCGCCAGCGCCCGGCCGCTGTTGTAGCAGAAACCCTGGCCGGAACCGCGGATGCGCGTGGGGAACAGTTCCGTCAGGAACGCCCCCATGCCGCTGAAAATGCCCGAAGCGAAAAAGCCCAGGGGAAAGCCCAGCCAGAGCATCACTGCGTTGCTCACCGGCAACTGGGTGTAGAGCAGGACAATGGTGAAAGAACCGGCGGCGAACAGCACGAAGTTCTTCTTGCGGCCGAGAATATCCGTCAGGTAGGCGCTGATCACATACCCCACGTAGGAGCCGGCGATCACCATGGCCAGGTAGCCGCCGGTACTGAGCACGCTCAAGCCGCGCTCGGTCTTGAGGAAGGTCGGCAGCCAGAATGTGATGGCGTAGTAGCCGCCCTGGGCCCCTGCCGCCAGCAAGGAGGCGCGCAAGGTGGTGCTGAGAATCCCCGGGGCGAAGATCTCGTAGAACCGCGCCGGGTTGCTTGGCACTTCACGCGCCTTGGTTTCCCGGTAGACCTCGGGGTCCTTGACCAGGCGACGGACAAAGATCACGAAAATCGCCGGCAGGATGCCCAGCAGAAACAGCCCGCGCCAGGCATCTTCCGGCGGCAAGAGGGAGAACAGCAGCGCATACAGCAGCGCCGTCAGCCCCCAGCCCAGGGCCCAGCCGGATTGCACCATGCCCACCGCCTTGCCACGGTTCTTGGCGCGGATCACTTCGCCGATCAGCACCGCTCCGGCAGTCCACTCGCCGCCGAAGCCGAACCCCATCAAGGTGCGGGCGATCAGCAACTGTTCGTAGTTCTGCGCAAGACCGCAGAGAAAGGTGAAGACGGCGAACCACAGCACCGTGAGTTGCAGGGTGCGTACCCGGCCGATGCGGTCGGAAAGAATTCCGGCGATCCAGCCGCCCAGGGCGGAGGCCAGCAAGGTGCTGGTATGGATCAGGCCGGCTTCGGCGGAAGTGATGCCCCACAGCGCGATCAGGGTCGGGATCACGAAGCTGAGCATCTGGGTGTCCATGCCATCCAGGCCATAACCTATCTTGCAACTCCAGAATGTCCGGCGTTCCTGCTGGTTGATGTCCCGGTACCAGTCAAACGGGCCGGCGCGGCGCGAAGCCTTGGCGGCCAGTGTTTCGGGCGCACTCATGGCGATCTCCAGGGTAGTGTTGTTGGTATTGTTCTGGGCCCCGACGACGCATATCGTGGGTTGGGCCATTCTTCGGTTCAGGCACAACCGGCGTCCAACTAATAAAAACCGCCCCAAGGCATAAGAAAAGTTGATCCCATGAATCTCAAGTTTCTCGAAACCTTCGTCTGGGTGGCGCGGCTCAAGAGCTTCAGCCTCACCGCGGAAAAACTCTTCACCACCCAGGCGGCGATCTCCAGCCGTATTGCGGTGCTGGAAGGCGAACTGGGGGTGAAGCTGTTCCTGCGCGACTCGCGGGGCGTCAGCCTGACCCCGGAAGGCCTCAAGGTGCTGGAGCACGCCGAGCAGATGCTCGACACCCTGCACGTGCTGAAACAGTCCATCGAGGCGCCGTCGAGCAAGGTCGGACGGATTCGCATCGGGGTCATGGACACGGTGATCCACACCTGGCTCAGCCCCCTGGTGGCGGAAATGATGGACCACTACCCGCAAGTGGACATCGAACTGGTGGCCGACACCTCGCTGAACCTGTGCGACCAGCTGCAAAAAGGCTTTCTCGACCTGGTGCTGCAGACCGACCTGCTGCGCCAGGAAAGCATCCGCAGCCTGGAGCTGGCCAGCCACCCGGTGGGCTGGATTGCCGCCAGCAATTCGATCTACAACCGCGACTACGCCAATCTCGCCGAGCTGGCCCGAGAGCGAATCATCACCTATTCGAAGAACTCCCTGCCCCACCAGCAGGTGCTGAGCCTGATGCAGGCCAACGGGGTGCTGGCGCCACGGCTCAATTGCGTCAACTCGGTGTCGGCCATCACCCGCCTGCTCAGGGACGGCTTCGGGATTGGCGCCCTGCCGCCGGTGCTGGTGCGCGAGGAACTGGCCCGTGGCGAACTGACCTTGCTGGCCATCGACCAGCGCCCGCCCAACCTGCAGGTGGTGGTGTCGTGGCGCGTAGGCGTGGAGCTGGTGGAGGATATCGTGGAGCTGTGCCAGCGCGTGGTGCAGCGCTATGGGCAGAAAGTGGGCCAGGAGCACATCATCCTGATTGAGCCCGCATAGGCGTCGGCTTGCCAGCGAATGCACTCTTCAGCCTTGTGCCTGTCTTGCGGGCCTCTTCGCCGGCAAGCCGGCTCCTACACAGACCCCGCTGGCGAGTCGACATCCGTAGGAGCTGGCTTGCCAGCGAATGCACTCTTCAGCCTTGTGCAGGTCTTGCAGGCCTCTTCGCCGGCAAGCCGGCTCCTACACAAACCCCGCTGGCGAGTCGACATCCGTAGGAGCTGGCTTGCCAGCGAATGCGCCAGCCTTGTGCAGGTGTTGCCGGCACCTGCAGTGCGGGGCGCTCAGAGGCCCTTGAGGTCGCGCTCTTCGATCGGACGGCTCTGGCGCAAACGCCGGCCTCCCAGCACCACCCAATCGATCAGGCGGTACAGGCACTCAAGTCCGAAGGACAGCAGCAAGGCGCCGCTCATGCCCCAGATCATCGCTTCCGGGGTCAGCAGGATCTGGTAGCTGTAGCCATCCCAGGTTTCCTTGCGGATATCCGGGTCGGCTGCCAGGGCCACTTGCAGCAGGCGGATGTACCAGGGGCCCTGCATCGCCTGGTATTGCTTGTCCAGGGCCAACTGACGATGAAGCAAGCCGCTCAGGCTCTCGGCATCGCTGCGAAACACCGGGTCCTCGCTGGCCCGGTAATGGGCCACCAGGGCGTTCAGGTCGCCCTTGAAAAACTGCGCGGCGGTGCCCTGGAAGCCCCGCAGGCTGTTCTGCGATTCAATCAGGTGAGCCTCGACGCGCTTGGCGTAATCGCTGATGAAACCCGGCACTTGCACACCGATCAACAGGCCGGCGGCGAACAACACCAGCCGCAGATAACTGAGCAACATAGGGATGTCCTTATTCGGTCTGGCCGTGGCTGACGCATTCACCGCGTCGCCACAGGCTCCATTGGCCCGGCTGGTAGCGGGTCCAGGTTTCGTTTTCAGTCAAGGGTTCGGTGGCGATCACCGTGACCACGTCGTTGGGGGTGGTTTCCGCCTGGAAATCGACAATCACATCGACGTCCTTGAGCCGGGCCGGACCGAATGGGGCACGTCGGGTGATCTGCGCCAGCTTGGTGGAGCAGAAGCAGAACAGCCAGTCACCGTCACTGAGCAAGCCATTGAACACGCCTTTGCTGCGGTATTCGCTGCAGGCCTGGATCAGGGTCGGCAGCAACTGCTCGACCTCCACCGGCTCGGGAAAGGCTTCGCGTACCCGGTTGAGCAGGTCACAGAACGCCGCCTCGCTGTCGGTATCCCCCACCGGGCGATAGAAACTGGCCTGGGGCTGGAAGTCCGCCAACTGGCCGTTATGGGCGAAGCACCAGTTACGGCCCCAGAGTTCACGGACAAAGGGATGGGTGTTGGCCAGGCAGACCTTGCCGACGTTGGCCTGGCGGATGTGGCCGATCACCACTTCGCTCTTGATCGGGTAGCGCTGCACCAGGTTGGCCACTTCCGACTCGCTGCTGGCCGCCGGGTCCTGGAACAGGCGCAGACCACGGCCTTCATAGAAAGCGATACCCCAACCGTCGCGATGGGGGCCGGTACGGCCGCCGCGCTGCATCAGCCCGGTAAAGCTGAAGACGATATCGGTCGGTACATTGGCGCTCATGCCCAATAACTCACACATGCTCGGACTCTCGCTGCAATGCCGGGGCCAGGTTACAGACGCGGCTCGACCCGCGTGTTCAGAGGGGTGCCCGCAGCAGGCGGACGACCATAACGGTCATTGCCGGCGCCGCCAAAGGGCTGGTCATCCTCCACTTCGGCAGCCTTGGCCGCGGCTTGCGCCGCTTCGTTGCGCTGGCGGCGCTCCTCGGCAGCACGCTCGATGGGCCAGCGGATCAGCACGAACAGCAGGTAGACGCCAAAGGCGATCATGCCGTACATGAACAGATCGGACACTGCGCGCCAGGCGTTGTTGCCGACCTTGAAGGCCATATCCAGGGCAGTGATGGCCACGGCCGGGGCATATTTTTCTTTGACAGGGTCGATGATGGTGGGGCTCAACAGCAGCACTGCCATCAGTACACGCAGCGGCTCGCGCAGCCAGCGCCACATCCAGCGGGTCAGGCGCATCCACACCAGCAGGCAGCCCAAAGCGGCAAAGGCGTAAAGGCCCCAGGCGATCAGATAGTCGTTCTCGGTCATGGTGTCCATGGCAAGGCAGGCAAAGAGGCGCTTATGATAACGACTTTTCCCGTGTCAGGCTGCACCGCCGTCTGCCAAGCCCTCATTTGTCTTCGTTCGAGAGCCACCCATGCCCCTACCCGCCAACGACAGCAGCGCCCCGATTGCCCACAAGGCCGAAGGCGCTGACCCGTATGCCTGGCTGCAGGAACGCGACACCGACGCGGTGCTCGACTACCTGAACGCTGAAAACAGCTACCAGGAAGCCCGGCTGGCCCACCAGGCGCCCCTGCGCGAGACACTGTTCCAGGAGATCAAGGGACGGATCCTCGAAACCGACCTGTCCCTGCCCTCCCCCTGGGGCCCGTACCTGTATTACACCCGCACCACCGCCGGTGACGAATACGCCCGGCACTATCGCTGCCCGCGCCCGGCAGACGACAGCCTGACGGTGGACGAAAGCCGCGAACAGCTGCTGCTGGACCCCAACGCCCTGGCCAACGGCGGTTTCTTCTCCCTCGGTGCCTTCAGCATCAGCCCCGACCACCAGCGCCTGGCCTACAGCCTCGACACCACCGGCGAGGAAATCTACACCCTGTTCATCAAGGAGCTGTCCAACGGCAAGGTCAGCGAGCTGTCCTTCGACAACTGCGACGGCAGCATGACCTGGGCCAACGACAGCCTGACCCTGTTCTTCGGCGAGCTGGACGACACCCATCGCCCGCACAAACTGTTCCGCTACCGTCTGGACGGCACTGCCGCCGAGGAAGTGTTCCACGAGCCGGACGGACGCTTCTTCCTGCACTGCTACCGCTCAAGCTCCGAGCGCCAATTGCTGCTGTCCCTGGGCAGCAAGACCACCGGCGAAACCTGGGCCCTGGACGCCGCGCAGCCGCAGCTGCCGTTCACCTGCCTGGCGCCACGGGTCGAGGGCCACGAATACGATGTCGATCACGGTCAACTCGACGGCCAGTGGACCTGGTTCATCCGCAGTAACCGCGAGGGCATCAACTTCGCCCTGTATCAGGCAGCCGACCAGGGTGCCATCCCCGAAGAAAGCGACTGGCAGCTGCTGGTCCCGCACAATCCCGAGGTGATGCTCGACGGCGTGACCCTCAACGCCGGCGCCATGACCCTGAGCCTGCGCGAAGGCGGCCTGCCGATCATCGAAGTGCATCCCCAGGACCTGCCCGTGTATCGCGTGCAACTGCCGGACGCGGCCTACAGCCTGCACGTGCAGAACAGCCTGGAGTTTTCCAGCGATCGCATCCGTCTGCGCTACGAGGCGCTGAATCGCCCGGCCCAGGTGCGCCAGCTGCAACTGGCCGACGGTCAACAGCAGGTGCTCAAGGAAACCCCGGTGCTGGGCCCCTTCGATGCCGACGCCTATGTCAGCCAGCGCCTCTGGGCCACCGCTGCCGACGGCACCCAGGTGCCCATCAGCCTGGTGGTCAAGCGCGAGTGCCTGGGCCAACCGACACCGCTGTACCTGTATGGCTACGGCGCCTATGGCGAGAGCCTCGATCCCTGGTTCTCCCATGCCCGCCTGAGCCTGCTGGATCGCGGCGTGGCCTTTGCCATCGCCCATGTGCGTGGCGGTGGCGAGCTGGGGGAAGCCTGGTATCGCGCCGGCAAGCAGGAGCACAAACAGAACACCTTCAGCGACTTCATCGCCTGCGCCGAACACCTGATCGCCCAGGGCCTGACCAGCGCCCAACAACTGGCCATCAGCGGCGGCAGTGCCGGCGGCCTGTTGATCGGCGCCGTGCTCAACCAGCGTCCCGAGCTGTTCCGGGCGGCCATCGCCGAAGTGCCTTTCGTCGACGTGCTCAACACCATGCTCGACCCGGACCTGCCACTGACCGTCACCGAGTACGACGAATGGGGCAATCCCGAGGAGCCTGAGGTCTATGAGCGGATCAAGGCTTACGCCCCCTATGAGAACGTCCGGGCCCAGGCCTACCCGGCGACCCTGGTGATCGCCGGTTACAACGACAGTCGCGTGCAGTACTGGGAAGCCGCCAAATGGGTGGCCAAACTGCGCGCCACCAAGACCGACGACAACCCGCTGCTGCTCAAGACCGAACTGGGTGCCGGTCATGGCGGCATGAGCGGCCGTTACCAGGGATTACGTGACGTAGCCCTCGAATATGCCTTTATCCTGAACATTCTGGGCCTGGACTGAGGAACTACCCGCGGCGCTCCTGTCTTAACACTGGACCGCCGCCGGCAACCGCCGGACCGGGCTTGCGCCCGTGCAACAGACACAAGAAAAAGACCCTGATCCCATGTCTGAACCCACCTTACTGAACAACGAGATCCGCGACTGGCTGATGGACTGCGGCCTGTTCGATCAACTGCTGCCCGCCGACTTCAACGCGGCGGCCGGCTATTTCAGCATCAGCAGCATCGCCGAGGGCGAAGCGATCTTTCATGAGGGCGATGCC
Organism: Pseudomonas sp. JDS08PS003; assembly: GCF_045013505.1. Taxonomy (NCBI): domain Bacteria; kingdom Pseudomonadati; phylum Pseudomonadota; class Gammaproteobacteria; order Pseudomonadales; family Pseudomonadaceae; genus Pseudomonas; species Pseudomonas sp. JDS08PS003. The sequence continues at coordinate 1,802,078 of NZ_CP120724.1, read as the reverse complement.
GGTAGCTTCATGTGCATCATCCACAGCGGCCAGGTGGCCGTGCAGAAGACCCACCACGACGGCCAGCCCCTGACCATCGCCACCCTGCGCAGCGGCCGGGCCTTTGGCGAAATGGCGGTGCTCGATGGCGAGCGACGCTCCGCCACTTGCGTAGCGGCCAGTCACTGCCAGTTGCTCAACCTGGGCAAGGATTCCCTGGAGAAGATGCTCAACGATGCGCCGAAGATCGCCGCCAAGATCATCCGCGCCCTGGCTATTTCCCTGTCCAAGCGCCTGCGCATGGCCGACGGCCAGTTGCTCGCGCAGCAGATCTAGGCTCCTTGCACCTTGGCCTTGTTGTCGTTCTGCTCCAGCCCCGGCAGAGTCTGGTCCTTGGGCGGCTTGGGCATATCGATCGGCGGTAGCAAGGGCGCGCTGCCACTGCTCCCGGCTTTCGGCGTACTGGGCGGGGTCACTTGCGGATAAGGCGTGGGGGTGGCCGTGCCCGGGGTGCCGAGGGTCGGCGTCGGGGTCACCACCGGGGCGCTTTGCGGCTCGTCGGCCAGGGCCGGGCCAGCACTCAGCGCCAGGGCTGCGGTCAGGGCGAGCGCCGCTTGGGCAATCACCGTTAGAATAGTGCGCTTCATCAATGGCTCCATTGCTATTGTCTGGCGTCAGGCTACTCCCAACCGGGAGCTTTTGCCTTCCTCAATGAGATCTCCATGAAACGTTTCGTACTGCTGGACACTACTCCGATTCCTGAAAACGGCGGTGCCTTGTGCCTGTTCGAATACGGTGAGGATTTCGTCATCAAGATCCAGGGCGGCGACGGCGGCCAATTGATGAACACCCGTATGCACGGCTCCGAGGATGCCCTGGCGCAGATTCCCTGCAGCAAGGTCGCCGGGCGCCCGAACTCGCGGGTGCTGATCGGCGGCCTGGGCATGGGCTTCACCCTGGCCGCGGCCCTCAAGCACCTGGGCCAGAGCGCCGAGGTGGTGGTGGCCGAACTGGTGCCCGGGGTGGTGGAATGGAACCGTGGCCCGCTCGGGGAAAAGTCCGGCCGGCCGCTGCTGGACCCGCGCACGGTGATCCGCCTGGAAGACGTGGCCAAGGTCCTGCAGGCCGAACCCCAGGGCTTCGACGCGATCATGCTCGACGTCGACAACGGCCCTGAAGGCCTGACCCAGAAAGCCAACAGCTGGCTCTACTCCAGCGCCGGCCTGGGTGCCTGTGCCCGGGCCCTGCGGCCCAAGGGCATCCTCGCGGTGTGGTCCGCCAGCGCCGACCAGAAATTCTCCGAGCGCCTGCGCAAGGCCGGTTTCAAGGCCGAGCAAGTGCAGGTCTTCGCCCATGGCAATCGCGGCACCCGGCACACCATCTGGATTGCCGAGAAGCTCAAGGCCTGAGCTAAACTTTGTCCATTACCGTCATTAGTCCTTCTACAAAGGTGAACCCATGAGTTCGTCCACTCCTCCGTCCAACACCGCCAAGCTGGACCGTATCCTTGCCGACGCCCAGCGCGACCGGGAAATGGGCTACCGCGACAAGGCGCTGAAGATGTACCCCCATGTCTGCGGCCGCTGCGCCCGGGAATTCTCCGGCAAGCGCCTGAGCGAGCTGACCGTACACCACCGCGATCACAACCACGACAACAACCCCCAGGACGGTTCCAACTGGGAACTGCTGTGCCTGTACTGCCACGACAACGAGCACTCGCGCTACACCGACCAGCAGTACTTCGGTGAAGGCTCCCTGAGCACCCCGAAAGTCGCCAAGGCAACCCACAACCCGTTCGCCGCCCTGGCCGGGTTGATGAAGAAAGACGGCGAATAACGGCTTCACGGGCAATCCGCTCCTGCAGGAGCGGATTGCCCGTGAACCGCCGAACACCCCGCCACACCCCGCCCAATCCCCGTATAATCGCGCTCTTTTCCCCAAGGCTCCTCGCTCGTGGCAAACAAAAGGTACAGCTGCATCGGTTTGTATAACCCCAAGTCGCCGGAGAACGTCGGTTCGGTGATGCGCGCCGCCGGCTGCTATGGCGTCGCCTCGGTGTTCTACACCGGCAAGCGCTATGAACGTGCCCGCGACTTCGTCACCGACACCAAGAAAGTCCACCAGGACATTCCCCTGATCGGCATCGACGACCTGAAGAAAATCCTCCCCCTGGGCTGCATCCCGGTGGCCGTGGAACTGGTGGAAGGCGCCCGTGCGCTGCCGGAATACACCCACCCGGATCGCGCGCTGTACATCTTCGGTCCGGAAGACGGCTCCCTCGACAAGGAGATCCGCGACTGGTGCGAAGACGTGGTCTACATCCCCACCACCGGCTGCATGAACCTGGCGGCCACGGTCAACGTGGTGCTCTACGATCGCCTGGCCAAAGGCAACAACACCCGCTCCGGTCCAAAGTACTGAAAACCCGCCGATCAATCCCCGGGAACCAGCGACGCCCTGGTGCAGTCAGCTTTGTATCCCACACCGCCCTTGGAGACAGAGCATGAGCGAGCGCAAACAGCTGCAAACGATCGAAGCCACACCCTTGCCGAGCCAACCGACCCAGAACGTCCAGGGCTGGGAGCGCATCGGCTCCCTGGCCGGTGGCGTGGTGATGATGGGCAAGGGCCTGCGCCGCGGCGGCGTGTTCGGCCTGATTCAAGTCGCCATCGGTGGCGTCGCCCTGGCCCGGGGGATTACCGGACACAGCTCGGCGAAAAGCCTGCTGGAGAAGAGCCGCCAGGACATGCACAACGTGCGCACGAAGATCGAACGCGCCGGGGAAGAGCTGCGCAATCTGAAGGCCAATGCCGAAGCCGCCGGGCGCCATGCCAAGACGGCCAGCAATGATGAAGTGAAAGTGCCCAAGGCCTGATACCGGGGCGAATCAGTGCAGCAAGGGGGTGTCGAGGACCTTGGACGATTCGCCCAGCACGTTTTCACTGAGCTGGATGAACTCGGCGGTGCTGACGCTTTCCAGGCGCATCGCCCCTTGCAGCACATCGTCGAGTGAGCGCTTGTTGCGGGTCTTGAGGCGGATTTCCCGATCCAGCTCCTGCAACAGCAGCACGGCCTTGGCCAAGGTGGCGCTGTCCACCTGCTCGCCCCGCAGACTGTCGACCTTGTGACTGTCCCGGACCAGACGCTTGTGCAGCACCTGATAGCGCTCGTCACTGATGCCTCCGGCCCGGCGCAACAGTTCGATGCCGTAGTACTCCGCCAGCCCTTCACTGATCCAATCGCTGCCCTGGCTGTCGTTGATTCGCGACAATGACTGCACCAGCTCCCGCAACAGCGGGCTGCTGCCGCTCTCGCTGACCAGGGGCAGACGGCTATGGAGAAACAGCGAGTCACGCCCCGCCAGACTGCCGCGCCACATCGGATCGGCCGCACCAACGATCAACAGCTTGCCGGGCTGACGCGGGAACACCGCCTGTACTTGCGGCCAGACAAAGGTCAGCAGGGTCAGCACGTCCATACGGCGCATGCCCTGGCCCAGGGGCGACACCACGCTGACTTCGGTTGCTCCCAGACGCGTGCGGCGACTGCCCAGGTTGCCGGCCAGCATCCAGCCGGCGGGACGGTCGAACAGCCGCGAAGGATTGTCGATGCGGAAGCGATTCTTGCCGATACGTGGCCAGGCGGTCTCGATGCTTTTCCAACCGGCCGGCAAGTCGAAATCCAGACGCGCCACCAGTTCGATGCCGTCCTGTTGGTCGAGCCTGGCCGGCGGCACCAGCGTCTCGCCCCGCAGCAAGGCCCAGTTGGCGGTGCTGCGGCTGTCGTAGCTGCCCTTCTTGATGCTGTGACTCAGGCGCACCCTGTAGCTGAGGCTGGCCTTGCCGCTGGCCGGACGCCAGACACCACGCTGGCCGGCGGCATCCGCCGCCCCAGCCTGCCATTGGCCGTCGGCTTTGAAGTCACTGTAGTCGCCGTCCCGGCCCAGGTCGAAGTCCAGGCTGCGCAAGGCCGAACCATCGGCCAGGGTCAGGCGCACCTCGGCCTGATCGCTCTGGGGCAGGAAACGCACGTGATAATCCAGATCGACTTTCTTCGCCGCAAAGGCCGATGCGCTCAATGCCAGCATCGCAGCGGCCAGCGCCAGTTTCGCCCCCACCCTCATACACACTCCTTTCCTGGGTAACCTGGTTCTGCAGCCAACGCGGCGAATCCTCAGCCGGCGCGGAAAATCAGATGATCCTCCCAGTCCTCTTCCGCCACGCTGCCTTCGGCCAGCATGCGCCCGGACTGGGAAATACGTTCGTGGTGCACCGCATCGCGATCGCCACACACCAGATGGTGCCAGAGCGGCAGGTCCTTGCCTTCGCTCACCAGGCGGTAGCCGCAGGTGGGCGGCAGCCACTTGAATTCGTCGGCCTTGCCCGGGGTCAGCTGGATGCAGTCGGGCACCGACGCCCGACGGTTGGGGTAGTCGCTGCACTGGCAGGTTTTCAGGTCCAGCAGTTTGCAGGCGATGCGCGTGTAATAGACGCTGTTGTCGTCCTCGTCCTCAAGCTTTTGCAGGCAGCACAGACCGCAGCCATCGCACAGCGACTCCCATTCGTCCTGGTCGAGCTGTTCGAGGGTTTTGCGTATCCAGAAAGGTTCGACTTTGGCGGCCATGGCTCAAGCATCAGTATCCGAGGGTGAAAAGGCCGCCAGTCTAGTGCCGAAGGCCCGGCGGGCCAAGCGCTTACGACTGTCGGTAGGCCGGGGCTTGTCAGCGGCAGGCCCGCACAGTAGCTTTGCCCCTCGGACCACCCCGCGTCCGTGTGCCATTAACGCTCGACCGCGTCGCACCCGACGAACCCCACAAGGTCAGGAAAACCCCTTCGCCCAGCTCAACTGCGCCTGCCGGTTTACCCCATCTATCTCAAACGTTGCCTGGAGTCTTTGCATGAGCGCCAATCCTCGCGTTGCCGATTACGCCATCCACCCGCAGTTCACCCAGCGCTGGTCGCCACGGGCCTTCACCGGCGAAAACATCCCTGAAGAAACCCTGCTGAGCTTCTTCGAAGCGGCACGCTGGGCCCCTTCGGCCTACAACTCGCAACCCTGGCGCTTTCTCTATGCCCGGCGCGATACGCCGAACTGGGAGCGCTTCCTCGGCCTGCTCAACGAGTTCAACCGTGGCTGGGCGCAACATGCCTCGGCCCTGGTGATCGTGATTTCCAAGACCACCTTCACCGCCCCTGGCGCCACGGAAGAGACCCCGGCCCTGTGGCACACCTTCGACACCGGCTCGGCCTGGGGCCACCTGGCACTGCAGGCCAGCCTCAGCGGCTGGCACACCCACGGCATGGCCGGCTTCGATCAGGAGCTGACCCGCAAGGAGCTGAAGATTCCCGAAGGCTATGCGCTGCACGCTGCGGTAGCGGTGGGCAAGCTGGGAGACAAGTCGAGCCTGGCCGACTACCTGCAGGCCCGGGAAGAGCCGAGCCCGCGTCGTCCACTGAGCGAGACGGTGGCCGAAGGCGATTTCAGCCTGTAACAAAGAATCGGCCCTGTAGGAGCGAGCTTGCTCGCGAAGCCCTAAAGGGCGCCGCGCTGGCCTGGCAAGCGCGGCTTTCGCCAGCAAGCTCGCTCCTACGATCAGGCCTCTCTCAATAGCCGCGGGCGAAATCCACTTCGCCGCGCAAGGCCTGCTTGGCCTCATAGGCCCGCAGGTTGTCGACGAACAACTGCACCATCAGTTCCGGCGAGGTCGGCGCCGAGCTGTGCCCCGTCAGCAGCAAGCCCCAGGCCGTCCAGAACGGGTGTCGTTGCGGCAAGGGTTCCTGGCGGCAGACATCGATCACCGCCCCCGCCAGATGCCCATCCTTGAGGGCCTGCACCAAGTCCCCATCGACCACGGAAACACCCCGGCCCACGTTGATGAACAGCCCCGTGGACTTGAATTGCTTGAACAGCGCCGCGTCGTACAGGTCATGAGTGCTCGGAGTGTTGGGCAGCAGATTGACCACATAATCCACCTCCCCCACCAAGCGTCCCAGGTCTTCCAGGCCCGCCACTTCGACAAAGGGGGCCTGCTCCCGCGCCTGGCTGGCGATGCCGTACAGCTTCACGCCAAAGGGCAGCAGAAATTGCGCCACGCTCTGGCCGATGTCGCCGGTGCCGACGATCAGCACCTTGCGCCCCACCAGGCTCTGGCCCAGGCGGTTGTCCCACTTGCGCTCCACCTGACTGACCAGCCGCGCCAGCACTTCGCGCTCATGGCCAAGGATGTAGGTAAGCACGTACTCGGCCATCACCTGGCCAAAGATGCCTACCGCCCGGGTCAGGCGGTAATGCCGGGGCAGGCCGTCGGCCAGCAACGGGGTGATGCCGGCCCAGGTGGATTGCAGCCACTGGGGCTGATGGCCCTGACGTAACAGGGTCGCCAGCAGGTCCGGCTGGCCCAGCCAAACCGGGCAATCCGCCGCCAGGCGCGACAGCTCGGCAGAGTCGCCACTGGTCAGTACGTCCAGCTCCGGTGCCACCTGACGCAACAGGCGGGCATAAACAGCGTGATCGTGTTCGGCAATCAGAACGCGCATGGTTCAAACCTTAAAAAACGGTGCAGGCCGCCGCCGACGGAGTATTGCTCCATCGATCAAGGCGGTGGCCAGGTCAGTCAGTTGCATTTAACAGAGGCTCGGGACCGAGCCCCTACAGGTCAGACCGGATCATTGCGGCGCAGCAACTCTTCGGGCAGGTGCTCGATGTACTCGTCTTCTGCCGGCGGCATCTGCAAGTGATAGCCCTGCTTCTCGAGGTTTTCCAGCACCTGGTGGATGTCCTCCCGGGACAGCTTGCGCTCCGGGCTCAGCACCAGGTCGAAGGCATGTTGCGGCTTGCCGAAAGCCAGCAGCAGGTTTTCCGGCACGCGTTCCAGGGCCTCGCTTTTCAGTACGTAGAGGTACATCTCGTTCTTGCGCGGGCTTTTATAGATGGAGCAGATACGTTTCAAGGCTGTTCTCCGGCGGTGGCCAGGCTGTCCAGCAGCGCCTGGCCCATCAATTCGCGGCGCCAGCCACGCAGCGAATCAGGCAATTGGTAAGGCCCTTTGGGGTAGCCGCTCTTGAGCAGGCTTTCCAGGGTTTTCTTGCGCAGCATGACTTCCGGCGCGATGCCCAGACGCTCGGCCTCGGCCTGCCCCACGGCCTTGAGGCGCTTGAGCAGGGCCGCGGCTTCGATCGGCAACGGCTCGGGTACGGCCGGCGGCCATTGGTCCGGGCCAAGGGCTGCGGTGCGCTTGATCAGGTCGAGGAGAAATTCGCCGTCCTGACGCACGGTGCGCGGGTGCATGTCTTCGATCTTGGCCAGCGCCGCCAGCGTATCGGGCTGGGTCTTGGCCAGGGGCCAGAGGGCGTGTTCACGCACGATGCGGTTGCGCGGCAAGTCGCGGGCACGGGCTTCACGCTCACGCCAGGCACAGAGCTCACGCAGCACGGCCAGCTGCGCACGGGAGAGTTTCCAGGCCAGCTTGGCCTCACGGTAGACCTCGTTGGGGTCCACTTCGCGGCGCAGGTTGGCCACCAGCTCGGCACCGTCTTCCAGCACCCAGCGGTATTTGTCCTCGGACAGTTTGGGCTGCAGTTCGGTAAAGACCTGGGCCAGGTGTACGGCGTCTTCGGCGGCGTAGCTGACCTGGGTTTCCGAGAGCGGGCGCTGCAGCCAGTCGGAGCGGGTCTCGCCCTTGGGCAGTTCGATGCCCAGGACTTCCTGCACCAGGCGCGAATAGCCCATGGAAAAACCCAGGTTCAGGTAGGCGGCCGCCAGTTGCGTGTCGAACAGCGGCGCCGGCAGGCTGCCGGTCAGGCGCAGCAGGACTTCGAGGTCCTCGCTGCAGGCATGCACCACCTTGACCACCGCCGGGTTCTCCAGCAGGGCCGCCAGGGGCTTCCAGTTGTCGATGGTCAAAGGATCAATCAGGTAAGCGCGCTGCCCATCGCCGATCTGCAACAGGGCGGCGATGGGATAGAAAGTGTCGACCCGCATGAATTCGGTGTCGAGGGCGACGAATGGCAGCTGCTGCCACTCGGCGCAAAGCTGACCGAGGCTATCGTTGTCGCGAATCCAATGTATATCGATGGCCACACGGCTCTCCCTTGAAGAATGGCGCGCAGTATATATCGCCTCCGGCGATTTCTGAGCATTCACCCGACAAGAGCAGGTGCGAAACCTTCTGCCGGACGGCAAGAATAGTCCGAGAGTCGGAATCGGGTTCTGTACGAAAGCTCGCCGAGTGAAGATCAGGCAAGGCAAAAATAGGCGAGCAAGCGGAGTGTAGGGGCCTACATGAGCATTGCGAGCCTGTTTTTAACGCGGCATGGTCGAAACGCAGGCAGTTTTCGTGCAGAACCTAGCTGGGTTTTCTAAGGACATAGACCCGCGCCGCCGCACAACCGGGCAGGAAATCCTGCTGGCTCACGACCTCGAAACCGGCCTGCTTGAACTCGCCTTCCAACTGCACCCTGCCGATCGCCAGTGACGCCGCGGACTCACCCGGCGTGGCCGCAAGGATATTGAACAACGGCTCGACCCGGGCCGCGACGATCACCGAATCACGGCTGACCCGATGAAACTCCCGCAGCAGCGCCAGGCGATCCTCGCTGCGGGTCACATGGGCAAACAGTTGCATGCAGATGATGCTGTCCACCGCATTGGCCGACAGACCGATGTCGAAAGCCGAGCTGTGAAAGGTCTTGACCCGTTGCAGCAGGCTGGCCGGGTGATGGGTCTGGGCATGATTGAGCATGTCCTGGGAAGGGTCCGCCGCCAGGATCACCCGGTTGCCATGCTCGGCCAGCACCGGCCAGTAGCGCCCGGCACCACAGGCCACATCCAGGATCAGTCCCGGCTCCCCGGCCACTTTCAGGGCATGACGTACCAGGCGCGCCGTGCGCCAGAGCGCCAGACGTGCGGCGAGCCCGGCAGGCCGGGGCTCACCGCAGACACGGGCGTGCTCCTGGTCATAGCGTCGAGCGAACTCCAGCTCGATGGACGGTGGGGGGTGAGACGACATGACTGGCGAACTCTTGTAGGTATCCAGAAGCCACAGGTTAACCAGTCGTTCGTGAAAAAAAGGTCGAAAGCCCCTCGGGCGGTTTTATCCGGGCAGGGTGCCAGACCACCCTTGCCCGAGCAGGGGCCGATGCCAATAATGCTTCGGCACCGCGTCCCGCCCGTCACTTCAAGGAACGACCCCATGCTGCCCCGCCTCTTGCTTTGCACTCTGCTCGGCCTCAGTGCCCCCGCCCTCAGTTTCGCCCAGGAGCCGACCTCCCATCTGGACCAGGTGCTCGAACGTGGCCACCTCACGGTCTGCACCACCGGCGACTACAAGCCCTACAGCTACCTGCGCGACGACGGCCACTACGAGGGCATCGACATCGCCATGGCCGAATCCCTGGCGCAAAGCCTCGGGGTCCGGGTGAAGTGGATCAATACCACCTGGAAGACCCTGATGGCGGACTTCCAGAGCCAGCAATGCGATATCGCCGTGGGGGGTATTTCCGTCTCTCTGGAACGGCAGAAAAAAGCCTTCTTCAGCCAGCCCCTGGGGATCGACGGCAAGATTCCCCTGGTGCGCTGCCAGGACCTCAAGCGCTATGAAACCCTGGAGCAGATCAACCAGCCCTCGGTGCGCCTGATCGAACCGCCGGGCGGCACCAACGAAGTCTTTGCCCGGGCCCATGTACCCAAGGCCGAGCTGATCCTGTTCGCCGACAACGTGAAAATCTTCGATCAATTGCTCGCCAGGCAGGCCGACGTGATGATCACCGACGCTTCGGAAGCGCGCTTCCAGCAGAAGCACAAGCCGGGGCTGTGCGCGGTCAACCCCGAGCGCTACCTGCAATACAGCGAGAAGGCCTTTCTCCTGCCCCGGGACGACATGGCCTGGAAAAGCTACGTCGACCAGTGGCTGCACCTGAGCAAGGCCACCGGCGCCTATGAGCAGGTGGTGAATCAGTGGCTGGCGGCGCCGTAGTCCTGGTCCAGCAGCATCTGCCCAAAGGCCTGGCAGGCGGCGCTGCGATAGGCGCCCCGGCGCTCCAGCAGCACCACGCTGCGGGGCGCCGGGGGTGATTGCAGGGCCAATGCCCGTAAACCCGGCTGCTCGCGGGCGATAGCACTCGGGAGCAGGGTCGCCAACTGCCCGCGGCGCACGATCTCGACAATCCCACTCACCGAATTGGCCTCGATGGCGATACGCGGCGCAATGCCCTGTTGCCGGCAATACAGGTCGATATGCCGGCGGGTGGCGAAGTCCGTGCTGAGCAGCACTAGGGACTGTTGGCCCAGGGCCGCTGCACTCAGGGGTTGGCAGTCCTGCTGCGCAGAGTGCAGGCCGACCATCAGGCTCAGGGTTTCGGTGAACAGCGGCTGGCTCTGGATTTCCCCCAGGTGCTCGCCGGCAAAGGCGATCCCCAGGTCCAGGCGGTCCTCGGCCAAGGCCGCTTCCAGGCGATCCTGGGTCATTTCCTCAAGGCTCAGGTCGATCCCCGGGTACTGCTGGTTGAAGCGGCTGAGCAAGGGGCCGGTGAGGTAGGCAGTGAAAGTCGGGGTCAGCGCCAACCGCAATGAGCCGCGGCTCAGGTCCTGCACATCATGGATCGCCCGCTTGGCTGCCTGCAGGTCTTGCAGGGCGCGGCGCGCATAGACGACATAGGCCTGGCCGGCATCGGTCAGTCGCACGCTGCGCCCGGAGCGGTCGAACAGCGGCGTGCCCAGGGACTCCTCCAACTGTTTGATCTGTTGCGACAAGGTCGGCTGGGAGACATGCAGCGCCTCGGCGGCACGGGTGAAATTGCAGTGCTCGGCCACGGCCAGCAGGTAACGGATATGACGCAAGAGCATGAAGGCTCCAACTATAGGCAGGACTTATGGAAAGCATAATAAGCCGGTCTTGGACGCTATAGCTGAAAACTTCCATCCTTGCCCCATCAGCGACGCAAGGACCATCCCATGCAGAACATCATTGACGGCTTCCTCAAGTTCCAGCGCGAAGCCTTTCCACAACGCAGCGAGCTGTTCAAGCAACTGGCCAGCACCCAAAGCCCCGGCACTCTGTTCGTCACCTGCTCCGACAGTCGGGTCGTTCCCGAGTTACTGACCCAGCAGGAACCCGGCGACCTGTTCGTGATTCGCAATGCCGGCAACATCGTCCCCAGCTACGGCCCGGAACCCGGTGGCGTGTCGGCCACCGTGGAATACGCAGTAGCGGTGCTGGGGGTGAGCGACATCGTCATCTGCGGCCATTCCGACTGCGGCGCAATGACCGCCATCTCCACCTGCAAATGCCTCGACCACCTGCCCGCCGTGGCCAACTGGCTGCGCCACGCCGAGTCGGCCAAGGTGATCAACGCCGCCCGCCAGCATGCCTCGCCCGCCGACCACCTGGACGCCCTGGTGCGGGACAACGTCATCGCCCAGTTGGCTAACCTGAAGACTCATCCCTCGGTGGCCCTGGCCCTGGAACAGGGCCGGCTGAACCTGCATGGCTGGGTGTATGACATCGAAAGCGGCGCCATCGCCGCCCTCGACGGCAGCAGCCAGCGCTTTGTCTCCCTGGCCGAGCACCCGCAGACCTGCGCCCTGGCCAGCCACGCTACAACCGCTGCCTGAGCAGCCCCCTTCATCATCCAAGAGGAACATTCCCATGCTGCAATCCCAATTTGCCCAAGCTCCACGCCTGGCCCTGGCCGACACCATCATCGACGCCAAGGCCCGTAAGAACCTGTCGTGGCAGGACCTTGCCGACGGTACCGGGCTGAGCCTGGCCTTCGTCACCGCCGCCCTGCTGGGCCAGCATGCCCTGCCCGCCGCTGCCGCCGATCGGGTATGCGACAAGCTCGGCCTGGACCAGGACGCCAGCCGCCTGCTGCAGAGCATTCCCCTGCGGGGCAGCATCGCCGGTGGCATCCCCACCGACCCGACCGTCTACCGCTTCTATGAAATGCTCCAGGTCTACGGCTCGACCCTCAAGGCCCTGGTGCATGAGCAGTTCGGCGACGGCATCATCAGCGCCATCAACTTCAAGCTGGACATCAAGAAGGTCGAGGACCCGGAAGGCGGCTCCCGCGCGGTCATCACCCTGGACGGCAAGTACCTGCCAACCAAGCCCTTCTAAAGGCAGCGGCAAGCTTCAAGCGCCAAGCTGCAAGTTCAGGCCTTCACGCTTGCAGCTTGCAGCTTATTTAATTTTTAAATAACACCGCAGACTTTCTGATTTGCCCCTTCCCTGAGCCACGCCGCCTAATCAGCCCCCTGTTCCTTGAAGGTCTGGTTATGGAAAACGTTCGTGCAAGCACCCGCCCCGCACTCTGGCTGATGGTCAGTGTGGTCCTGGTGGCCCTCAATCTGCGGCCGTCGATGGCCGCCGTCGGCCCTCTGCTGTCGGGCATCCGTGGCGATATCCCCCTGAGTTTCAGCCTGGCGTCCCTGTTGACCATGTTGCCGGTCATGGCCATGGGCCTGGCGATGTTCTTCGGCATGGCCATCAGTCAGCGCCTGGGCGAACACCGCACTGTGGTCCTGTCCTTGCTGATCATCGGGCTGGCCACGGTCTCGCGGTTGTTCATGGACTCGGCGGCGGAGTTGATTCTCAGCGCCGTGCTGGCCGGTGTCGGCATTGCCCTGATCCAGGCGCTGATGCCGGCCCTGATCAAGTCGCGCTTTGCCGATAACGTCTCGCTGTTCATGGGCCTGTATGTCACCTCGATCATGGGCGGCGCGGCCATCGCGGCGTCCTTCGCCCCACTGGTGATGAACCACAGCGGCAGCTGGCGCCTGGCCCTGGCGATCTGGGCCGCCCTGGCCCTGCTGGCCCTGGTGTTCTGGTACGCCCAGCGCGGCTCGCTGCCCAGCCTGCCGGCCTCCGGCGGCGGACGTGAATCCTTTAGCGGCAATCGTCGGGCCTGGCTGCTGGCGGTGTTCTTCGGTCTTGGCACCGCGTCCTACACCTGCGTGCTGGCGTGGCTGGCGCCCTACTACGTGGAGAACGGCTGGAGCGAGCAGAACGCCGGCCTGCTGCTGGGCTTTCTCACCGCCATGGAAGTGATTTCCGGACTGGTCACCCCCGCCATCGCCAACCGCAGCCAGGATCGTCGCCTGGTGCTGGTGGCCCTGCTGGTACTGATCATCGTCGGCTTCTGCGGCCTGATCCTCAGCCCGCAACACCTGAGCCTGCTGTGGCCGTGCCTGCTGGGCCTGGGCATTGGCGGACTGTTTCCCATGAGCCTGATCGTGTCCCTGGACCACTTGCCCGACCCGCGCCGGGCCGGCGGCCTGACCGCCTTCGTGCAGGGCATCGGCTACCTGATCGCCGGGCTGTCGCCGCTGCTGGCAGGGATGATCCGCGACCAGTTGGGCAGCTTCGAATGGGCCTGGTGGTCACTGACGGCAGTGATGGCGGTGATGATCCTCATGGTGCTGCGCTTCGACCCTCGGCATTACGCCCGGCACATCCGCTGAGCCTCGGCCCGGGAGGCCTGCATGAGTCCTGTGAGTTTTACCCAAGCCAACCTCGGCATGCTGCTCTGGGCGGCGCTGATCGCTGCCTCGTTCTTCGCGGCCGCCCAGGTCAGCCAGGCCATCGACCCGGTACTGCTGACCGCCCTGCGCCTGTTGTTCTCGGCACTGATGTTCATGCCCCTGCTGTGGTTCAACGGCGCTTCGGCGCCGACCCGGGCCGGATTGGGCGCCCACGCGGTACTGGGGCTGCTGCTGGCGCTGTACTTCGGTTCGCTGTTCGAGGCCCTGCGCTACACCTCGGCGGTCAACACCGGGACCCTGTTCACCCTGGTGCCGCTGCTGACCCTGGCGTTCGAAGGCTGGCTGTTGCCCGGCGGCAGCCAGCAACGCCGCCTGCTGCCGATGCTGGTGGCCGGTGCCGGGGCATTACTGCTGGTGCTCAAGGGGGGCGCGCCGGGGCAGTTGCCCTCCCTGTATGCCATGGCTGTCTATGCCCTGGGCTGCCTGGCCATGGCGGCCTATTCGCCCCTCAGCCAGCGCTTCAAGGCCGGCAGCCTGCAAGGTCGCAGCCCCGCTGCCATGACGTTCTGGAACATGCTCTTCGGTGCGCTGTTCCTGTTTGCCGCCAGCCTGGTCAGCGGCGGCTGGCGCAGCGCCGCCCTGCTCGGCGGCAACGACCTGCTGTGGCTGCTGTACCTGGCCCTGTTCGCGACCCTGGCGACCTTCTGGCTGTTGCACCGGGCCATTGGCGTCATCGCCCCGTCCACGGTGATTTCCTATATCTATCTGAGCACCCTGTTTCTCACCCTGTTCCACTGGCTGTGGCTGGGCCAGCGTCCGCACCCGGGAGAAGGGCTCGGTGCTCTGCTGGTGGCCCTGGGCATGTTCGGCCTGGTGCGCGGCAGCCGTCCCGCATCTGCCATGACCTGAAATGGCCCTGAGACAGGGGACATTATTCTGCGAGAAACTGCACAGGTCGTGTTATCGGAATTTAATGTCCGGATGCTGTCCGCCAATTCCCACCCCGGGCATTTGATTAGGACGATCGTTCCGCTAGCATCGACCCGGTTTGTGCGCCACCGGCGCCAGGTGCCCAGCGGGATGGAACAGATGCTCATCAGCAACGTGCTCAGAAAACTCGACATGCAGGACCTGATGGTCTTTATCGCGGTGTACGAGCAAAGCAGTGTCACCGGGGTCTCGGAAACCCTGTGCGTCAGTCAGTCGACCGTCAGCTACTGCCTGAAGAAACTGCGCAACGGCTTTGAAGACGAGCTGTTCATCAACACCCGCACCGGCATGCGCCCGACCTACAAGGCCACCAGCATGTACAGCCACGTGCTGAAGATCCTGGAGAGCATCAACCTGTGCCACAGCGGCGTGCAGGCCTTCGATCCGACCCGCCAGGCCGTGACCTTCAACCTCTGCGCCCCGGAATACTTCGAGCTGCTGATCCTGCCGCGCCTGCTCAAGGGGTTCGACTACGCCGACCTGCCGGTGACGGTCAATGTGCAGAAGCTTGAGAGCGATATTCCTGCCGAGGAACTGCGTGACGGCAGTGTTGATCTGGTGATCTGCTTTGGTCCGAACTTCCATCGCAGCCATGCCGACTTCAAGTCGCAGATGCTGCTGGAGGACGATCTGGTGTGCGTCTTCGACAAGCGCGCCACGCCGCCCAAGGAGCCGCGTTTCAGCCTGCAATCGTTCATCGAACGGCGCCACGTTTTTCCTACGCCCTGGACGTCGGACAGCAACATGGTGGATGGCTGGCTGGCCCGCCAGGCGCACAAGCGGCAGATCGTCGCCCGCTCCAACAGCTACAGCGCGGCGCTGAAAATGATCACTGGCACCGACTTTATCCTGACCCTGCCCCGACGCATCCAGGCCCTGCTGGCCAACGAAGCGGTGTTCAACCATTGCGAGGCCCCCAGCGGCCTGCCGGGGTTCACCCTGGACATGCAATGGAACCAGAACACCGATCAGGACAGCGCGCAGACCTGGTTCCGTGAACAGGTGGTCAAGGCCTGCGCCGAACAGGGCCTGCTTTAGGCCCGGCCCCCATCAGAGACCGACGGCGGCCTTGCTGTAGGAGGCGCGGTCGATGTCGATAATCTCCACGCACAACTGCACCGCCAGCTCAGCCGGCCAAGGCGCCAGGTCCTGCAGCAAAGCCAGCAGACTCTCGGACAATTGCTTCTTGATCTGCGGCGAGCGGCCGCTGAGCAGGGCCAGCTTGACGTGGACAAAGGCCCGCTCACCCAGGCCAGTGCCGACCCGGAACGACTCGACCTTCACTGCCCGGCTCTTGATATCGAACTCATCGGCAAACTGCCCGGAGGCCACCAGCCCGTGATTGAGCCGCAGCAGCGCCTTGTCGACGTCCAGCTGGGGCAGGTTGGCGGTGTATTCCATATGCAGGTGCGGCATGGCAGAACTCCTGGTCTGTCAGGGGGAAAAGGCGCTCCATACTACACAAGGCCCGAGCTCGCGCTTGCATTATCCCCAGGCCTTATTGCCCCGCTGTCGCTGCCCGCTCGCGCAGGGCCAGGGTTTCCCAGACGGCCACGAGCACCATCACCAGGGTGGTCAGGCTGCCCAGGGCCAGGGCGGAAAACAGCTGATTCCAGGCAGCCGGCAACAACAGCAACAGCACCGCGAGCCCGGCCAGGTGCGACAGCGGCGGTAACGGCCGGTCGTTCATCACCCACTTGAACAGAGCGCAGCCCAAGAGAAACAGCCAGGGACCGCCGACTATCACCAGCACCCCGGCCGGGCTGGCGTGCTCCGGATGCATCAGCACCAGCTCATCGGCCACGGCACTGACAATGATCCCGGCCACGATCAGCAGGTGCAGATAGGTGTAGGCAATGCGCGCCTGACGCCCCGGGTCGTCGGAATGGGCGATACGGTGGTGGGCCCGCTCGGCGCCACTGTCGAAGTACACCCACCACATGGCGATACTGCCCAGCACCGCCACCACGAACCCCAGCAGGCCCTGGGCGCTGGTGGTCAACTCGGCGAAGGTGGCGCCGGTCACCAGCAGCGATTCCCCCAGGGCAATGATCACGAACAGGCCACAGCGCTCGGCCATGTGATTGCCTTCCACATTCCAGTCGGCCAGGGTCGAACGCCCCAGCCCCGGCACCCAGAAATACAACGATGGCGACAGCACTTCGATGGCCAGGGCCAGCCCCCACAAGGCCAGCCGCTGCGGGCCCTCCAGCAGGCCGCCGGCGATCCAGAAAAGCCCCGAGAACATCAGCCACAACAGGATTCGCTGGAAGTTGCGGGTCATGTTCAACGGCTCGCCGCGCACCGCCCACAGGGAATAGGCGGTGCGCCCCACCTGCATGAATACATAGGCACCGGCAAACAGCAGGCCGCGCTCACCAAAGGCCTGGGGAATCGACGACGACAGCAGCAACCCCGCCACCATCAGCACGAACAACCCGAGGCGGATCGGCAGGGTTTCCGGGTCCAGCCAGTTGGTGATCCACGACGTGAAGATCCACACCCACCACACCGCCACCATCAGCAACGCCACCTGCAGCGCCCCGCCCAGGGACAGATGGGCCAGCAGGGAATGGGACAACTGGGTCACGGCAAACACGAACACCAGGTCGAAGAACAGCTCGACCATGCCAACCTTGCCGCTGTCGTGGCTGCCTCGCCCACGCAACAGGGAACGGGAACGACTCATGGGCACACTCCGCTGGTTTGACGTTTGAACAGGGACTTACAGAGCAAAGCAGGCGTCGGGACGCTTGCCAAGCGACGGCTACAAGGGCGCCGCCAGGGGAGCCCGCTCGCTCATGAAGGCTTCCAGGCGCGAGCGCAGCCAGCGCTCGGCGGGATCGGTGTCGACATGGCTGAGCCAGACCATGGACAGGTCCAGGGTCGGCGTCTTGAACGGAAACGGCTCGGCGTACAACTGCCCCGAGGCCGCCATGGCCGCAGCCGCGTAGTCGGGCAGGCTGGCGATCAGCGTGGTTCCGGCCAGCAGGGCCGGCAATGAGCTGTACTGCGGCACCGACAGCACCACCTGGCGAGTGCGGCCGATTTCCGCCAGCCACTCATCGGCGAAGCCGGCGACATTGGCGGTGTGGGACACCAGCACATGGGGCCGCGCGCAGTATTCGTCGAGGCTCAGCGGCGTATCGCTGGCATCGGCCCGCAGCACGCTGGGCTGGATATGCCGCAGCAACTTGCGCTTGGCATTGGCCGGCAGGCCCCGGGTCTGGCTGATGCCGACGGTGATGTCGCCGGAGGCCAGTAGGTCGGGAATCCGCCAGTAGTCCACGTGCTGCACCACGACCACCACCTGTGGTGCTTCCTGGCGCAGGGCTCGCAGCAAGGGCGGCAGCAGGCCGAACTCGACGTCATCGGACAGGCCGATACGGAAAGTCATGGTGCTGCTGGCGGGATCGAAATCGTGGGTCAGGCTCAGGGCCGAGGACAGCGCATCC
Source organism: Pseudomonas sp. JDS08PS003 (assembly GCF_045013505.1). Lineage (NCBI taxonomy): Bacteria > Pseudomonadati > Pseudomonadota > Gammaproteobacteria > Pseudomonadales > Pseudomonadaceae > Pseudomonas > Pseudomonas sp. JDS08PS003. The sequence goes on along the minus strand of NZ_CP120724.1, from coordinate 1,784,175 downwards.
AGGGCCGGCGACAAGTGCTGGATAAGCTGCTCGGCACGCGCCGTGGGCTCCATGCGATGGCCGACGCGGATGAACAGCGGATCGTTGAACATCGCTCGCAAACGGTTGAGTGCGGAACTGATGGTGGGCTGGCCGAGAAACAGCTTCTCCGCCACCCGGGTGACATTGCGTTCCAGCATCAACGCCTCGAACACCACCATCAGGTTGATGTCGGCCTTGCGCAGTTCATTGCGATTCATCGGTGTTGCCCCCGGTCCCCAGACGGAGGTCAGTGTAGAAAGGCCTGGGGCCTGGCGTCCAGGTAAACACCCGAGGCCAGCCGCCGGGGCTTCAGTCGAAGGTGAAGTTGAACTGGGCGTTGCTGTTGGCCGATCCCTCGGTGATCGGACCGGTGCGAATGTACTGGGCGCGAAAGCTGAAGCTGGCGCTATCGCTGCCCAACAGGCGCTCCATGGCATATGGGGTGCCATTGCAATGAATACGCGGAATCTGCTCGTTGAACATGACGATACCAACGCCCTTGGCGACAGACCGCCCCTGATCCTGAGCCGATTGAGTCAGCCCCAGGATCCCTGTCGGGTCGCAGCGCGAGGCGGGTTCGGCGCTGAACGAGACCTTCGGCAGGCTGTTGAACGAGCAGTCGTTGACCTCAAGCCTGGCCACGGCCGAGGGCGGCGAGGTCGAGCCCAGCGTGGGAAAGTCATGGGTCGAGGGACTGCCCAGGCGCAGCGTAACGTTGCGGGTGACCACCTGGCACTTGGCGGTGAACTTGACGCCTTCGGAACCAAGCAGGTCGTGCTCGTTGAGCAGCAGTTGTTTCGAACACCGCTCTCTATTGTCGTATTGCGGCAGCTCCTGCAAATGTTGCCCGACCGCCACCGCCCCCTTGTCCAGATCCAGCGCGTACAGCGCCACCTGGGCACCGCTCAAGCTGTTGACCACCAGCGTGCCCTTGGGCAACTCGTCGGCGGGTCGGGTCAGGATCAGCGAATACACGTAGGCCGTGACTACCTTTTTCAACGCGTCGCTTGAGTGCTCCACGCCGTACTTTTCCAGTACCCGGGGATAGAAATTGCCCGTGAGGACATGAGGGCCCGCGCCGGTAGGATAGGCCGTCACCTTGAAGCTGATGCCATCGATATTGGTCGGAATGATGCCGTCGGGAAATCTCACCCCGGGCAAATGCGCGGCGGACACCAACTCATGCTGCTCCTGGGTAGCAGATTCCTCGGTGGTGTATTCGATCACCGGGTTCACGTTACGCTGCTGCAATACCGAACCCACCGGCGTGCTCCGGGTCAATGGCGTGATTTCTAACCAGTCCTGGGCAGTGCCGCCATAGCTACTGAACGCGCACCCCTTGGCCTTGCCCTCGGTAACAGCGTACACCGGTGCGCCCCCTTGCACGCACAACAGCGCCAGGATGATCGCGCGCATCAACGGACCGGGCCGTCGCCCATCGCTGAGGAGCCTGAGCCATGGATCACTCATCGGTCATTGCCTCTTTTTCCAAGCCGGCCCCGGGTGCACACTGCGGCGCCCCGGGAGCGGGTCAATCGATAGTCAACAAGTTGCAAGTGCCCGGCGTGCCAGGGGCAGTCCCTGGCAGCCGGGTCGAGGTCTTGCCGACGCGCCTTAGTCCATCAGGCCGCTGGACACCCGGGCCGACGAGTAGGAACCGTGGTTGAGGCCGATCTGGTCACCATACGTCTGGAAGTAGGCCCAGACGGTATCGACCTTGCCGGTGGATTTCGAGCCTTGGATCTGCCCCTCGTTCACGCCCACCAGCCCACCCAGAGTGGTACGCCAGCCGCCACTGACGCGGCCACGGGACTCGGAGTTGACGATCCGCGACTGGTTATCGCCGACCAGGCCCCCGACCTTGCTGTGCCAGGTTCCATGGACATTGCCAGTCGCCACGGCACGCTCGATGACGTGGTTGGAGTAGTTGGAGTTGAAGCCCACCAGTCCGCCCACTGAGCTGTAGGTATCGCCAAATACCTTGCCATGGGCCTCGACCGAGACCAGGTCGCCATCGTTGTAGCCCACCAGCCCGCCAATATTACTGCTGGCATAGCCCTCCACCGCGCCCAGCGCCTTGGCATCGTAGATCAGGCCACCGATGTTGCTGCCGACCAGACCGCCGACGTTGGCCTTCGCTCCCCCTTTGACCTGTCCCTTGGCCTCGATGTAGCCGCTGATGGTGCTGTCGTCACTTTTTCCTACCAGCCCCCCCAGATTCATGCCGGCCAGGTCAATGACATTCCCGGTGGCCTGGACGTTGCTGACCACGCTCTGGTTCTGCTGCGAGCCGATCAGCCCCCCAGCGGCCTCGCTGCCCACCCCGTGGACGTTACCGCTGGCACTGGACCCGCGGATGATGCCAGAGCGGTTGAACCCGACCAGACCGCCAATATGGCTCCCCAGCGCGCCGTACACGGTCATCGAGGAACTGGAGCCGGTAATGGTGCCGTTCTGGTTGTTGCCCACCAACCCGCCCAGGTTCAGTCCCTTGTAGAGCGGATTGTAAGTACCGATGGTGCCCTTGCTCGACGAGTCGACAATCACTGCGCCCTTGTTGACCCCAACCAGTCCTCCGGCGCCGCCCATGGCCTGTTTAAACATCTTGGTGGTGATATCGACATGACTGGAACTGCCGCTGATGAGACCGGCCCTGACACTGCCGAAGCGGTTTTCCCCGGCCACGCCGCCGATGGCCGAGGTATGGGCGCCGCCGTACAGCGAACCCGCTATGGAAGAGTCCTTGATCGACCCACCGTAGTTGACCCCCACCAGGCCGCCGACCTTGTTGCGCTGGTCGCTATTGGCAGAGACCTGCATATCGCTGGCACTGACCCGTTCGATGCTGCCGCTGTTACGCCCCACCAGACCGCCAATTTCACTGAAGCCGTTGCGGCTGTTTTGTCCGTTGACGGTGATCGAGGCCAGCTTCAGATCGCTGATGCTGCCGGAGGACTGGCCGAACAATCCGGCATACAGGCCCGAGCTGTTGATGGTGAAGCCACTGATGGTATTGCCCAGGCCGTTCAAGGAGCCGGTGAACACCTGGTCGCCGCCAATCGAGTTGATGCTCCCCGAGCCCTTGATCTGATTGCCCAGCACATAGTGGTCATCGAGCTTGTTGCCGATGGCCTGCAACTGCTGGCTGTTCTGGATCACTTTGTGCTGCTTGCCATTGTTGTCAAACCCGGCGCTCTTTCCAGACAAGGTCACCAGTCCCTTGTCGCCCACCACCAGTTGCTCGCCATGATTGACCCCCAGGCTGTTGTTGGCGCCGGTAAGGCTCACGTGACTGTCGAGCCGGACCGACTTGGCGGCGTTCAGTTCCAGACGCGAGTTGGCACCCGTGGCGCTGATCCGTTGATTGACCTTGACGTCCTTGGCGGAGCTCAGGGTCAGTTGGTTGCCGCTTTTCCACTCGACCGCAGCGTCCACCGCCACATCGCCATTGCGGCTGCGCAGATGAAGGTTGGTCTTGTCCAGGTTCTGGGAGAGGGTGCTGTCGATCAGGGTCGGGTTGCCGGACACGCCCGTGGAGCCCACCTTGACCTCATTGGACTCGATGACCCAGGTGCCGGTGCGACCGCTCCTGGAGCGGGTATCGACCTCGGCATTGAGCTCGACCCGGGTGACCGCGCCCGAGGTTTGAACCGTACCGCCGTTGCCGTCGGCGGCTAAGGCGTTGGCCTTCAATTGCCCCCCCACATTGACCACGCCACGCTCGCCGCCATCCAGAACGATGCGTCCATCCTTGTTGGACAGGGTATTGGCCTCGATCACGCCCTGGTTGTTGACCACCGCCTGAGTCAGCGCATTGGCGCTCTTGGCCAGCATCAGCACCTGGCCGCCATCGGCCTTGAGCAACGACGTGTTCTGCGCCAACGCATCCGCGGCGGCACCGTTGATCTGCAAGCTGATCAGATTGTCGTTACCCAGGCTCAGGGTGAAATCGTTGCCGGCCCCCAGGGCCACGGCGCCCTGATTGGCGACGATTTCGCCGTTGTTGCGCACCCGCGCACCCAGCAGCGCCACGTAGCCGCCATCGGCGGCGGTGATCTTGCCGTCGTTGATCACTTCGACCGCCGACTTTCCGGTGAACTGGTAGCGACCGTTATTGAAGTCATCGTCACTGATGTCACGGGTCGAGGCCACCAGGCCGCCGACGTTGACCTGGGCGCCCTGGCCGATCAACACCCCGTTGGGGTTGATCAGAAACACCTGGCCGTTGGCATTCAGCGCGCCCTGAATGTTGCTGGCCTTGAAGCCGGTCACCCGGTTCAGGGCGATGGACTCGCGTCCCAGCTGGTTGAAGGTTACCGACTGATTGGCGGCGATGTTGAACTCGTTCCAGTTGGTCACCAGCTTGTCACTGTGCTGCTGGATCACCATGTTGTTACCCGTGACGTTGTAGTCAGCACTGCCGCTAACCGTAACGTTTCCCTGGGGCAGCGCCATCGCCGGGCTCAGCCCACCCAGGGAAAGCAACCCCGCCGCCATCACCAGCAACCCCTTGCGCCCACCACTGCGACGCCGGCGCCGCGCGCCCTCGCACGTCACGCTCCAGCGACCTTGGGCCTGGTTCCATACCAACGCATAAATCTTATTCACAATGACTCCTTATTGACGTTTAAACGCTCTGCTGTTTTTCGCAGAACGGCACTACTTCCAAAGCACACGCAGGCCTTCAGAAAAACTGTGTCGCGCTCACCCATATCCGCGGGGTGCGCTCGGGACCGTCCCCGGCCTTCTGGTTATCCAGAGGCCAGGCACTGCTCAGGTTGAGTTGCCGCTGATCGCCGCTCCAGCGTGCCCCCAGCCCCGCCGCTTGCAGGCGCTGGGTATTGATTTCGCTCGTCCAGGGCAGGCGGTTGACCTGCACATAGCCCTTGTCGGCAAACAGGCTGAGCTGCCAGCCGGGTGCCAGGGCGTAGCCCAGCTCCAGACCGGCCTGCCAGCCCTGGTCACCAATACCGGCGCTCAGGGGATAGGCGCGCACGCCGTAGGGGCCGCCGAGCCCCATCTTTTCCGAGCTGTCGAGGTTGGCCGAGGTCCACTGGGCATTGACTTGGGCATAGAGCTGGAAGCGGTCGCCCAGGCGCTGCAGGCGCGCAACCTGCAGGTTGGTCTTGGCGAAGCCGCCGCCGGTGGCGGCGCTATAGCGATCCAGGCGCTGCTCAAAGGCGTCATCGAAGGTCAGGCGGCCCGAGCCGTAGGACAGGCTGAACTGGTTGTAGCCACCGCCGAGAAACCGGTCCTGACGGTTGCCACCCAGGCTCAGGGTCCACAACTCGATGTGCTTGCGCTTGCTCAGCTCAAGCAGGTCGATGTCGTCACGCAGTTGCTTGTTCTCGTACTGCAGTTGCGCACTCAGGTCGAAGGTCCGCCCCCGCAGGATCGGCTGAGCGAGGAAGACACTCTGGACACTGGCCTGGCCGTTCATCTCCAGCTTCTTCACACGCTTTCTGTTGAGCTCGTAGCTCATGTGCGAATAGGCCGCACCGACCCGGGTCGACCAGGGCCCCACGGGCAGTTGATAGGCGCCGCGCCAGTAGCGCTGGTCCCGATCGCTGCCCAGCAGGCGCAAGTTGATCTGGTCCCCCAGGCCCAGGGGGTTGTTGAGGTTGAAGCTGCCCCCCAGGCGGAACTCGCCGGTGTGGTAGCCGCCGAAGTTGTCGGCCTCCAGGCTGCCGCTGGCCCAGGGACCGGGCTGTGCATCCACCAGCAGATCGCTGGTGCCGGGGGCCTGACCCGCACGCAATGTACCCTTGACCCTGACCCCGGGCAGGTCGTTGAGCAGCAGCAGGCTGCGCTCAAGATCCGCGCTGTTGACCGCCGCGCCATCGTCCAGTGCGGCCAGCGGCCCACGCAGTACGCCATCCCGGGCACGGGACTGGTTGCTCAGTTCGACCCGGCCATAGCGACCTTCCATGACCTCGATGCGCACCACGCCGCCATCGACTTCCTGGGCCGGCAAGAAGGCCCGGGCCAGCAGATAGCCCTGTTGCTGGTAATGGGCGGTGATGCGCTGCGCTGCGTCACGCAAACCGCCCAGGTCCAGTTCTTGACCGCGCAAATCGTCCAGCAGCGGCTGCAGGTCCTGATCGCTGAACACCTGATTGCCCTCGATGACGAAGGCCTTGACCTGCAAGCGCACCCCCGAAGTGTCCGGGGCTGGCGTCGAACGCTCGGCCTTGGGCACATCCAGCTGCACGTCATCGGTGGGCGGCGGCAGCGCCGGCTGGGTGGCTTCGATATCCCGTATGGCCTGTCCGGCGCTGGGTACCTGAACCCGCATCTGGGCCTGCGCCAGCGCGGGCAACAACAGCGCCAGCAACATCCCCGAGCGCAGAGCCAACGGCACTCGCACCCGCCCCGGACCTCGCCCCTTGCCCACACCAGCCGACAGTCCGGCTGGCGTACCACTACAGGTGTACTTGCACACTTCCACTCAGCGTCTCCCCACTGTCTAAAACCACTTGGTATCGAACTTCTGCCGCGCCGCCGCTCAAGACCGGCGCGGCGGGCAAAGGCAGGCGCGCCGAGCCGAACGGCTCGACGGTGATGCCCTGCACAGTCATGGAGTGGTGCTGGTCGCCCACATCCACCCGAGCCAGGGACACGTAGTACGGCGTCGGATTGCTCACGCTGAGCGTCGCAGCCCCACCCGTCTGCGCGGTCGCTTGCAGACTCCAGCCCAGCTGTCGCGCCGCCTCGTCGGCGTGACCCGGCAGACCCTTGGGGCGATACAACAGCTTCATGCGCAAGCGATAGCTCAGGCTCAGTTGATTGCTGCTCAGGGGCCGCAGGGCAGGCACTTCCAGAAAGTTGAGCCAGAACACCGACTCGCGATCGGCTGGCAGCGGCTCGCCGCTATGACGCAGCGACAAGACAGAGCTCTGCTGCGGATCAAGCCGCGAAAGCGGGGGCGAAAGCACAAATGGCACCGCCAGCCGGCTCGGATCGACCGAGGCATCGCCCTTGTCCAGCCAGGTCTGCAGCAGCAGCGGCGACGTCCCGAGATTACCGACCCGGATGCTCAAGGCCGCCAGCCCCTGGGGATAGATAAAGCGTGTGCCGACAATCGACAGATCGGCGCGCACGCCCTGGCTGAACAGCAGCAGCGCCGTCCCCAGCAGGCGCACGCAACGCACCACACGAGCAAGGCGGCCACTCAAGATGCAGGCTCCACGGTGACGGCGCTGCGCAGCGACACGTCGTGACATGGCAGCTCGAGCAGGAGCGAATCGTTGCCCGGTTGCGCCTTAGGCACTGGCAACACATAGTCGATCAGGCACCGCTCGCCGAGTCCTTCGCCCCACTGCACACGGATGCGGCCCCGGTCCTTCTCACTGCGCAGCACCAGGCGACTGCCCTGCCCCACCGCCCCCAGCTCATCGCCGCTGTCGGCGTCCAGGGCACTGGCGGCAAAGGGCAGCGGCGCGCCATCGGCCTGCCGACTGTCGATCAGAAACGCCCGGGCCTTGCGGGTCGGGTAGGACAGCCTGACCACGGCCCCCGCCCGAGGCGCGACATTGCGCGAACTGACCTGCAGCTCGACATCCTCATCCATGCCGCTGGGGTCCAGGTCCACGGTATTGAGCTGATAGGGCGCAAGGCTCGGCAGCACCGCATAACCTTGTCCGTCCACCTGCGTACCGGCATAGCCGACACTGGCGCCGCTGGCATGGGGGGCATGCACCAGGGCTGCGGTTTCACTCAGGGTCTGGGACAGGGTCAGGCCCCCGGAATGCAGGAGCATGCCGCCGGAGGCACCCAGCGACTGGGCCCGATAGTCACGGCCCTGGGACAGGCTCGAACTCAGGGTCACCTGCGGTAGGTAGTAGCTCAGGTTGGCGTTGGTCGAGGTTTCCCGCGGCTGGGCATCATGGGACACCGAGACGCCATAGGACGCCGTGTCGTGCTCGCCCAGTGAACCGGAAATGCCGCTGGAGTAACGGGCACCGGAATTCTGGTCGTGACTGGCAAAGGCATTGGCCAGGGTGGAACGCCCGGCGACGCCCCCCAGAGGCAGCGACAGACTGAGGCTCCACAAGGTGTTCTCACTGCGGGTGCGACGCCCCGAGAACTGGCTCGAACCCTGGGTACGCTGGACGCTTAGGGCATAGCTGAGGCCGCGCCACTTGTGGTTGTAGCCCATGGCGTAGTTGCGGGCCTGACCGCGGCTGTTCCAGTAGTTGAGGGAGGAGCCGTTGAGGTAAAAGTTACCGCCGATACCATCCACCCGCTGGTTGATCGTCACATCCAAGCGATCGCGGACCCGGGCGAAGTCTTCGAAGCGCGCGCCTCGGTTGACGAAGTCCTCAAGATCGATGGCGTCCCGCAGGCTCAGGTAGCCCCGGGTGGAATAGCGATAAGCCAGCAACGAGAACTGGGTGCCGCTGTCATGCAGGTTCTTGCTGTAGGAAAGACGCAGGCTGGTGCCCTGCAGGTTGCCGTTGCGCGGCACCTCGGTGCGGGACTGGGTCAGGTCGAGGCCGAAACCGCCGAACTCGGTGTTCAGCGCCGCACCGATCAGCCCGGCCATGTAGCTGCCGGTGAGCGAGGCACCGGCATAACCGGTGACCTGGTTGTCCAGCCCGCGTTGCAGGGTGCCCTGGGCCACATACTGGTGCAGGCCACGCCCTCCGGCCCTGATCACCTGACCGCCGGTCAGGCTGTAGCGGGTGACGCCGGGACGCAGGTGGCGGGCCATGGTGGCAAAGGGCACGGTAAAACGCTGGGTACGGCCATCGGCCTCGGTGACCGTCACCTCCAGGTCACCGCCAAAGCTGGCGGCCTGCAGGTCGGCAATCTCGAAAGGGCCTGGGGCGACGGTGGTTTCATACACCAGGTAACCACGCTGCTGCACCGTGACCTTGGCGTTGCTATTGGCCGTGCCGCGCACCACCGGGGCGAAATAGCGCTGGGTGGTGGGCAGCATGCGTTCATCGCTGAACAACTTGACCCCGCGAAACGACACCGAATCGAACAGCTCGGAATCGGTCACGCTCTCCCCCACCAGTAATTGCGAACGCCAGTCGGTCAGGTCGGTCTGGCCGTAGATATAGCCCCGCTGATAATCGCTGCCGCTGTCGGGCGACCAGGACAAGGTGCCGCTGTGACGCAGGCGCAGGTTTCCCAGGTTCAGGCCCATGCTCAATCCGGCATAACCGTTGGTACTGCGCTGGCCACGGCTCTGGGAGCTGAACAGGTTGGTGCTGTAGTTCAGCCGGGCAGCGTTGATGCCCGAGTCCCAACTGGCCGGATCGACATAGCTGGAGGCGACTTCAGGCAGCACGAACAGCTGTGGCACCGAGAGTTCCAGCTGCTGTTCGGCCATGTTGACCCTGGTGGTGACGCGGGGGATGTAACTGGCAAGGTCCCCGCAGAACAGGCCATCGCCTTGCAGCGGATGGCTGGCAGGCGCCAGTGCGGCATCGGCTTTGTGCAGGTCGATGCCCAATTGCGTGAGCAACTCGCGGTCGTAGCAGGGCTGGCTGCCCTGGGGGTCATCGCTTTCGCGCAATTCGATCTCGATCAGCCCGCGCCAGGCGCCACTGACCCGCACGTCCAGCAGGTACTTGCCCGGCGCCACGTAACCCGCGCGCTCGAAGCGCTGCGTGTCGATGAGGGTTCCCGCCCCCTTGAACAGCATCTGGGTATCGAAGAACACAGGGCTGTTCTGAGGCGCGTCGCCGGACAACTCCGATACCGAGGCTTGATCAGCGGTGGTCGGCTGGGCAGCCACAGAAGCCGCCAGCCCCAGCAGCCCGGCCAGCACCGATAGTGCTCGCAAGAGCAGGGCCGGACCATCGCCAGGACAGACTCGCGCGAGCACAGGAAAACCCGGCCAGAAGGGCTGCACACTGAACATAATCGATACCAATGAACTCAGCGCTTAATAACCAGGGCCAAGAGCGGAGTTGAATTAACAGGGCAACTAGAGAAGGTTCTTTTCAAGCGGCACCCGGCCACCGAAGTCATTGACCACTTCAAAGCGCACCGCCGCATTGCGTGGCGCTCTTTCAGCGCTTACCGGCCAGGCGAAGGACTCACGGGCAAAGGGCGCGACCATCCCGGCCCCCAGGTCGACGGTGCGTCCTTGCACTTGCACCTCGACCTTGCTGAAAGACAGGTAATAAGGCGTGGGATTGGATACCTGAATGACCGGACCTGCGGCCTGGTCTTTGGCCACTCCCACGGGCTCAAACTTCCAACTGAGTTTTTCCACCGCCGAGTTGACATTGACCTTCAAGTCCGCAGGACGAAAGAACAACTTGATCCGGTGCCGAAAAGTAAAGGCCAATCGGTTTTCATCCTGTTTCTGTTGTGGCGGAACTTCCAGAATGTTCAGCCAGTACAGTGACTCACGATCAGCGGGCAACGGTTCTTTCGAATAACCAATACGCAGCACCGCCGCGGCATTGGGTTCCAGGCGACTGAGTGCCGGTGTAAGTTGAAAGGGGACTTTCATTTCTTCAGGTGCCTTACTGGCATCACCATCATCAATCCAGGCCTGAACCAATATCGGCATACTGCCTGGATTATTCATTCTCAGTGTCACATCACGGGCATTCGCCGGATAAACCACACGAGTACCATGAATGACTATTTCTGCATTGACTGTCGAAGAGAACAAACTCAGAAAGAGGGCGCCGATAACGAACGTTTTAAACACATGCGCTTTCGGCGCCATGAGCAACTCCTTATGTAACTGACAGACGTCAGTTGTACGTCACATCGAAGTTGATATTGGAATCGGCACGACCTTCGACGATTGCGTCGCTGACCGCCACATAGGAGGCTTTGAACTTCAGCACGGCCTTATTGCCCACAACTTCGGCAACCTGCTGATTGTTGTTTTCCGACAGGTCGATTTTCCCGGGCGTGGCGCCGTTGTTGTGAATCTGGATCTGCACGCCCGAGGCCGAACCGGAACCGCTGTCGATCAGACGCAGGTTGCCGGTGGCGTTATCAATGAAACCATCCTTGTGGAAGCTGACGGCGGCTTTGGAGCCGTCGGTGCAGCCGCCGCCACTGAGGTTGATGTTGAATTCCTTGAACTCGGAAGCCGTGCCGATGCCGCCGGCGAAAACCGAAGGCAGGACGTTGCCGAACTTGACTGTGCCGGTGTTCGCTCCGGATTCGTTGGCATCGACCTGAACCTTGCAACTGACACTGGAGATCAGGCCTTCGAACTTCACGTTGCCGGAGTTGACACCGGTCTCTGCGTAGCTCACTGCCGGAGTCAGTGCCGCAAGCAGCAACCCGGAGGCCGCCATGGATGCAAAAGATTTAAGTTTCATCTGATTCCCTATTATTAAAAACCGTCTAAGAGCACAGCATTCAAAACAACATCGTCCTCTCGAGACATACAACCTTGCTGAACTTCGAGCCAACGAAACATGAGTTGAACACCACAACAACCTCGATCAACTGCTCTCGCCCACAATAAAATGCATATCGATAACAGGCATCTGCATTCCATTCAGAGCGAGCATTACGATACCGACCGCCCTCTTCTTTTAGAATAACGACCAATCTTCATGTAACGAGGAGCACTCCCTAAATGAACAAGATTTTTCTTGGAAACCTGCACTATTAAAAAACCACTAAACAGATTAAAAACAGTCAATAAATAAGACACTTCTTATATATACCCCCCCTACACTGCAAACACGTGATAAACGGTAGAAATTCAGTGCTGTAACCACCAGTTCAATTGACTGCCGGCCGGTTCTGGACCTAAGTACTGTGCAAGCCGCGAACATCCGCCCAACGAAAAACGCCCGGTGCATTGCACCGGGCGTTTGACCAGAGCTCTCGACAACGCAGCCTGCGCTGCAAGCGTTCACAAGCTGCTTGAACGCCCCGAAACAGGGTGCGCAACCGCGGCCATGGGGCGCACCGGACGCTGATCCTCCTGCCCCTGACGCAAACGCAATGCAGCCAGGGCAGCCATTACCAGCACCAGGGCGATCACCTTGAGGCCGTTCATGGCATCGCCGGTGCTCATCTCGATCGCCCCCATGACCGAGGGGCCAACAAAACCGCCCAGCAGTCCGCAGGAGTTCACAAAGCCCAGGCCTCCCGCCAGGGCCGCGCCTTTAAGCCGTGACGCCGGGTAGAGGAAGATGATCGACTGCACCACAAAGAACATCAGCGCTGCCACGCAGAATCCCAGCAAGCTCAACACCGGCCCGGAAAAGGCCGCGATCAGCAGCCCTGCCGCCATCGTCAGCAAGCCGCAGACCAGCAAGCGCCGTGCCCGCTGCGCGCTGGTGGCCAGCCGCGGCAGGCTGATCGCCCCCACTGCCGCGACGATCCACGGCAAGGAGGTCAGCAGGCCGACGCTCATCAGGCTCAGGCTGGCGTACTTGCCAATGATGCTGGGGAGGAAAAAGATCACGGTGTAAATGGTGATCTGGTGACAGAAGTAAACAAAGATCGCCAACAGGATCTGCGGCGTAAAGCACTGCCGGAACGAATGCCCGCCCTGCCCCGCGCCCTCATCGGCTTCGTCAGCCAGACGCTGCTCGATGCCCCGGGCCTCCTCGGCGCTCAACCAGGGCGCGCGGCTCGGACGGTCCGGCAGGCGCCGCCAGACCACCCAGGCGAACAATACCGCCGGCAGCCCTTCGATCAGGAACATCCACTGCCAGCCATGCCAGCCCAACAGGCCGTCCATCTTCATCAGCGCGGCGCCCAGCGGACCGCCGATGATATTGGCCAGGCACACCCCCAGCAGAAAGTAGCCGGTGGCCCGGGCCCGCTGCCGGCGGTCGAACCAGTAGGTCAGGTACAGCATGACCCCGGGAAACAGGCCGGCTTCGGCGATCCCCAGCAGCAGGCGCAGCACATAGAAGGAGGTCTCGCCCTGGACAAAGGCCATGGCGGCGGAGATCAACCCCCACGTGACCATGATTCGGGCAATCCAGAAGCGCGCCCCGACCTTGTGCATGATCAGGTTGCTGGGCACTTCGGATAGCGCATAGGTGAGGAAGAACAACCCGGCACCCAGGCCATAGGCAGCGGCGGAAATACCCAGGTCCACATCCAGTTGGTGCTTGGCCAGGGCGATGTTGGTGCGGTCGAGAAAGCTCAGGACATAGGCCGCGATCAACAGTGGCATGAGCTTGAGAAACATCAGGCGGGTCAGCTGTTGCGGGTCCCGGGGCGCTGCAGTGGTTGCAGTGTTCATGGGGCATATCCCTTTGTAGTTGTTATGCGGGATCGTCAGCGGGCCTGGAGCCAGGGCCGCTGACACGGGCCTTCAAGGGTCAGAACGCGACGTGGTCACGCCCCTTGAGCCCGAGCAGGGCCCGGGCTTCGGCCGGGGTCGCCACACGGCCGCCCAGGGCTTCGATGACCGTGCGAATGCGCCGCACCTGATCAGCGTTGCTGGCCGCCAGTTTGCCGGGCCCATCCCACAGCGAGTCCTCCAGGCCGACCCGGGCATGGCTGCCCATGGCCAGGCCCATGGTGGCCAGGGGAATCTGATTGCGTCCGGCGCCGAGGATCGACCAGTGATAGGCATCGCCAAACAGGCGATCGGCGGTGCGGCGCATGTGCGCCAGGTCCTCGGGATGGCCACCGATGCCGCCCCGCAGGCCGAACACCGACTGGATGAACAGCGGCGCCTTGAGCAGGCCGCGCTCGAGGAAATGCGCCGCGGTATACAGGTGACCGATGTCGTAGCACTCGATCTCGAAGCGGGTGCGATTCTCGGCACAGGCGCTGAGGATATGAGCGATGTCGCGGAAGGTGTTGCGGAAGATCCGGTCGTCGCTCTCTTCCAGGTACGGCCGCTCCCAGTCGTGCTTGAACTCGGTAAAGCGGTTGAGCATTTCGTACAGGCCGAAGTTCATCGAGCCCATGTTCAGCGAGGCCAGCTCCGGCTTGAATTCCAGCACCGGCTGCAGGCGCTCCTCGACGCCCATGGTGGGGGCGCCACCGGTGGTGAGGTTGATGACCACGTCGCAGGCGCCCTTGATCTGCGGCAGAAAACGCCGGAACAGCTCGGGGTCCTGGCTCGGCCGCCCGTCCTCCGGGTCCCGGGCATGCAGGTGGACGATGGCCGCCCCGGCCTCGGCGGCGGCGATGGCCTCGGCGGCAATCTCCCCGGCCGTGATCGGCAGGTGGGGCGACATGGACGGGGTATGAATGGCACCAGTAACGGCGCAGGTGATGATGACGGGTGTTTTTCCAGGCATGACGGTACTCCGACTTTTATTCTTGATGAAAAAAATCCCAGGGTGTCGCGTGCAGATTTCAGCGCCGGCGGTCCTCGCCAGCGCGGCCAGCCGGCGCGGCTAGAGGTACTCGACGTTGCCGTCGACGCTGATCGCCTGACCGGTGATGTTGCGAGCCGCCGGCGAGCAGAGAAACAGCGCCATGGCGGCCACGTCCTCGGCACTGACCATGCGCTTGAGGGAGATCTTGTTCAGGTACTCCTGGCGCATTTCGGCCACCGGTACCCCGGTCTGTTCGGCCCGGGCCTGAATCACCGCGTCCATGCGCGGCCCCTCGACGATCCCCGGCAACAACGCATTGACCCGGATATCGCTGGCCCCAAGCTCGGCAGCCAGGGACTTCATCAGCCCGACGATGGCCCACTTGGTGGCCGCATAAGGCGTACGCCAGGCATATCCCAGGCGCCCGGCCACCGAGGCGATGTGCAGCAGATGGCCGTTGTCCGAAGCCTTGAGCAAGGGCACTGCGTGGTGGGCAAAACGGTACTGCGCGGTCAGGTTGATATCGATGGTGCGCTGCCAGTCGGCGTCGCTGACCGCATCGATGCCTGCCGTCGGCCCGGCGATGCCGGCGTTATTGACCAGTACATCAAGACCGCCGAAATGCTCCACCTGAAGCTGGAACAGCGCTTGGATCTGTGCCGGATCACCGACATCGGTGCGAGTCGCCAGCGCCTGGGGGTAGCGATCGCGGAACGCCGCCAGGGCCGCCTCACTGACATCGCAGACGTGCACCTGGGCCCCGGCTTCGAGATAGGCCCTGGCCAGCACTTCACCGATGCCCGCTGCGCCGCCGGAAATCATCACCCGCAAGCCCGGATAAGGCTGCAACCGCTGCAAGATGCTCATGCCCGACCTCCTTTGACCGCCGCCCCAGGCTTCTTGGCCAACAGCCGGCCCAGGGAATCCGCCGCTTGCATGATGTCGTCGGTGACAGCCGCTCGCACTCCCGGACCATCGCCGGCGGCCAGGGCTTCGACGATGCGATTGTGGGCCTCCATGGAACGTTGCAAGTGGGCCTGGTCCGGCGCCACCAGGGCGAAACAGGGCCCCATGTGCAGCCAGAAATTCTCCACCGCGGCCATGGTCAGCTCGGCTCGGGCCACGGCATAGATACGCCGGTGAAAGGCAAAGTTGGTCCACAGGTAACGGGACACATCCACCTCATCGGCAGCCTTTTGCATCTGCCGGCAAAGATCGGTGATCTCCTGCAGATCGGTCTTTTGCAGATGTTGCAGGGCCTTTTCCGCCAGCAGCCCTTCCAGGGCCACCCGCGCATCACGGATCTCCCGCAGACGCTCCAGCGTCATCATCCGCACCCGCAGGCGGGAAGTTTCCGTGACCTCAAAGGCATTTTCCGCACTCAGGCGCTGCAGGGCCTCGCGTACCGGCATGGGGCTGGAACCCAGGGCTTCGGCCAGGCCACGAATGGTCAACTTCTGACCGGGCTGAAAACGCCCACTCATCAAGGCTTCGCGAATCTGCCGGTACACCTGCTCCTGCAAGGTATCGCGAGAAACCTGACGCAACGTGGGAAGAGGGATTGGACCTTGAGATATAGGAGCTTCAGACATGGAATCTACCTGTGTTGTGGTTCTTGTGTCCGACAATATGTGATCACAAATCAAATATGTCAAACACCAGACTTCGATGCAAAACCTGTCATGGAGGGTCGATTTACAGCTAAAACAATTTATTAATTCCGCACTGCGAAACACTATTCCGTATTGACCCAATTATTCATTGATGCCAGGATTATTTTCGCCAAGTGATTCAAATAGCGGAATCGAGCTGCCGGTGACTGTGGGTGTTGTTCTGCTGGTCACCCTCAACGCCATGCCGCGCCCATCGACCTCTCGCTGCCCTTCACCCCGGAGACTGCTGCAATGAGTTGCCAAACAGCCCTGCCCATCGTCGAAACCGCATTACACGGAAACATCCTGGTACTGACCCTCAACAACCCGCCGGTCAACGCCCTGGGGGTGGAGATCCGCGGCGGACTGCTGGCGGCCATCGACAGCGCCAGCAATAACCCGGCGGTCGACGCCCTCTTGCTGGTCGGCGCAGGACGGCACTTCTGTGGCGGCGCCGACATTCGCGAATTCGGCAAGACGCCCCAGGCGCCGGCACTGCCGGAGGTGGTCAAGCGGATCGAGGACAGCAGCAAACCGGTGCTGGCGGCAATCCAGGGAGTGGCCCTGGGAGGAGGCCTGGAAGTTGCCCTCGCCGCCCATTACCGCCTGGCCACCGGCAGCGCCCGACTCGGCCTGCCAGAGGTGTTGCTGGGCTTGCTCCCCGGGGCCGGCGGCACCCAGCGGCTGCCACGCCTGATCGGTGCCAAAGCGGCTCTGGAACTGATGCTCAGCGGGCGCCATCTGAGCGCCAAGGAGGCCCTGGACCTGGGTTTGGTGGACCGTCTGGGGGACAGCGATGACGCCCTGGCCGAAGGCCTGGCCTATCTGCGTCAGTTGCTGGCACAGGGCGCCACTGTTCGACGCACCCGGGATGCCCAGGCCCTGAGCGAGCCCGCCGCCCAGCGCGAAGCGATAGATGCCGCCCGCCAGCAGGCCACGCAGAAATCCCGGGGCCTGCTGTCGCCGTTGCACATCATCCAGGCCGTGGAAGCGGCCCTCGATCAATCGTTCGAAGACGGCCTGCGGGAAGAACGCCGACTGTTTCTGGAGTGCCTCGACAGCCCGCAGCGTGCCGGACTGGTGCATGCCTTTTTCGCTGAACGGGAAGTGCTCAAGGCCCCCGAGACCCGCGCGGCAGTGCCTCGTGCCATTGCCCGGGTGGGCGTGGTGGGCGGTGGCACCATGGGCGCCGGCATCGCCGTGACGGCCCTCGACGCGGGCCTGGAAGTGACCATGATCGAACGCGACCAGGACGCCCTGAATCGCGGACGCGGCAATGTCGAGAAGGTCTACGACACCCTGATCGACAAAGGCCGCCTGACCCAGGCCGACAAAGCCGCGACCCTGGCCCGCTTCAGCGCCAGCACCGACTACCAGGACCTGGCCCAGGCCGATCTGGTGATCGAGGCAGTGTTCGAGGACATGGCGGCCAAGCTTGCGGTATTCGCCGAACTGGATCGTGTGTGCAAGGCCGGCGCCGTGCTCGCCAGCAACACCTCCTACCTGGACATCAACGCGATTGCCCAGAGCATCTCGCGACCGGCGGACGTGATCGGCCTGCACTTCTTCTCCCCTGCCAACATCATGAAGTTGCTGGAGATCGTGGTCCCGGCCAAGGTCGCCGCGGATGTCGTCGCCACCGCCTTCGAACTGGCGAAGAAACTGCGCAAGGTGCCGGTGCGTGCCGGGGTCTGCGATGGCTTTATCGGCAATCGGATCCTCGCGGTCTATCGCCAGGCCGCTGACTACATGATGGAAGACGGCGCCTCGCCCTATCAGATCGACCAGGCCCTGCGTGATTTCGGCTTCCCCATGGGGCCCTTCCAGGTGGCTGACCTGGCCGGTGGCGACATCGGCTGGGCGACCCGCCAGCGCAAAGCCGCCACCCGCGATCCCCGGGCCCGCTATGTACAGATTGCCGACCGCCTGTGCGAGCGCGGCTGGTTCGGGCAGAAAACCGGTCGCGGCTACTACCTCTATGCCCAGGGCCCGCGCAGCGCCAGCCAGGACCCGGACGTGCTGGCGATCATCGATACCGAGCGCACCCGGGCCGGCATCACGCCCCGCACCTTCAGCAACCCGGAGATCCTGCGGCGCTACATGGCGGCGATGATCAACGAAGGCGCCAACGTGGTGCATGAAGGCATCGCCCTGCGCCCTCTGGACGTGGACATCACCTTTATCCATGGCTACGGCTTCCCCCGGCATCGCGGCGGCCCGCTCAAGTATGCCGACCAGTACGGCCTGCCTCAGGTCCTGGCGGATATCCGCGAATTCGCCGAAGAAGATCCGCTGTTCTGGAAAGCCTCGCCCTTGCTGGTGCAGCTGGTAGAGCGCGGCGAGAACTTCGACAGCCTCAACCACAGCCACTGACCAAGGAGCACGTCCCATGCGCGAAGCCGTTATTGTCTCCACTGCACGCACGCCCCTGACCAAGGCCCATCGCGGCGAATTCAACATCACTCCCGGCCCCACACTCGCCGCCTTCGCGGTGCGCGCCGCGGTCGAGCGGGCCGCCATCGATCCAGGGTTGATCGAAGATGCCATCCTCGGTTGCGGCTACGGCGAAGGCACCACCGGGCGCAACGTCGCGCGCCTGGCGGTAGTCCGTGCCGGCTTGCCCATCAGCATCGCCGGCACCACGGTCAACCGCTTCTGCGCCTCCGGGCTGCAGGCCATTGCCATGGCGGCGGGACGCATCGTGGTGGACGGTGCCCCGGCGATCATCGCCGGCGGCGTGGAAAGCATTTCCCAGATCCGTGGCCGCGGCGCCAGCGACGACCCGGACCTCGACCCCTGGCTCCTGCAGCACAAGCCGGAACTGTTCCTGCCGATGATCGAAACCGCCGACATCGTCGCCGCGCGCTATGGCATCAGTCGCGAGGCCCAGGACCGTTTTTCGGTAGAGAGCCAGCGCAAGACCGAAGCCGCACAAGTGGCCGGCCGCTACCGCGAGGAAATCATCCCCTGCAGCACCACCATGGCGCTGACCGACAAACAGAGTGGCGTGGTCAGCCAGCTTCAGGTCACGGTGGAGGCCGACACCTGCAACCGTCGCGGCACCACCTACGAGGCCCTGGCCAAGCTCGAGCCGGTGCAGGGCCCGGAGCGTTTCATCAGTGCCGGCAACGCCTCGCAACTGTCCGACGGCGCCTCGGCCTGCGTATTGATGGAGGCCCGGGAAGCGTCCCGCGCCAACCTGACCCCGTTGGGGGTGTTCCGCGGCATGGCGGTGGCCGGCTGCGAGCCCGACGAGATGGGCATCGGCCCGGTGTTCGCGGTGCCCAGGCTATTGGCCCGGCACGGCCTCAAGGTCGAGGACATTGGCCTCTGGGAACTCAACGAAGCCTTCGCCTCCCAGGCGATCTACTGCCAGCAGCGGCTGGGCATCGCCGACGAATGCCTGAACGTCAACGGCGGTGCCATCGCCCTGGGTCACCCGTTCGGCATGACCGGCGCGCGCCTGGCCGGGCATGTGCTGCTCGAGGGACGCCGCCGGGGCGTGAAGTACGCCGTGGTCAGCATGTGCATCGCCGGCGGCATGGGCGCCGCTGCGCTGTTCGAAATCTATTGAGGACGTCGCTATGGACCTGAGTTTCACCCCACAAGAAGAAGCCTTCCGCGACCAGGTACGAAGCTTTCTCGCCGAACGCCTGCCCACCGACCTGAGTGACAAGGTGGCCGCAGGCGAGCGTCTGTCCAAGGCCGACATGGAGCAATGGCACGCGCTGCTCAATGCCCGGGGCTGGCTGGCCAACCACTGGCCCGAAGCCTTTGGCGGACCGGGCTGGAGCCCCGTGGAAAAGTTTATCTTCGAGCTCGAGTGCGGGCTGGCCAATGCGCCGCGCATCGTGCCCTTCGGCGTCAATATGCTAGGGCCGGTGCTGATCAAGTACGGCACCCCACAGCAGCAGGACTATTGGCTGCCACGGATTCTCGACGGCCGCCACTGGTGGTGCCAGGGCTATTCGGAACCCGGTGCCGGCTCGGACCTGGCCGCAGTGAAAACCACCGCAGTGCGCGACGGCGATCAGTATGTGGTCAACGGCCAGAAGACCTGGACCACCCTCGGCCAGCACGCCAACATGATTTTCTGCCTGGTACGCACCGACCGTGAAGCCAAGCCCCAGGAAGGCATCAGCTTCCTGCTGATCGACATGGCCAGCCCCGGGGTCGAGGTACGGCCGATCATCACCCTGGAGGGCGATCACGAAATCAACGAAGTCTTCTTCACCGACGTGCGAGTACCAGTGGCCAATCGGGTGGGCGAAGAACACAAGGGCTGGACCTGCGCCAAGTACCTCTTGACCTACGAACGGACCAATATCGCCGGGGTCGGCTTGTCCATGGCGGCGCTGCAACGGGTCAAGCAGTTGGCCGCGCAACGCACCCGCAATGGCCAGCCGCTGCTGCAGGACCCGCAGTTCGCCGCCCGCCTGGCGCGGGTCGAGATCGACCTGGCCAATATGCAGACCACCAACCTGCGGGTGATCGCCGCCGTGGCCGGCGGCGGTGCTCCCGGTGCGGAAAGTTCGATGCTGAAAATCTGCGGCACGGAGATCCGCCAGGAACTGAGCGCGCTGCTGCGTCGGGCCATGGGCCCCGAAGCCCGGCTCATGCCGGATGACGCCAACGCCCAAGCGCTGGACACCGGCCCCGGGTTCGCGGCCAGCGCCGCGGCGCAGTACTTCAACAATCGCAAGCTGTCGATCTTCGGCGGCTCCAATGAAATCCAGAAAAACATCATCTCGAAAATGATTCTCGGGCTCTGAGGGCGCGCACATGAACTTCGAACACAGCGCAGAACGGCGCATGCTCGCCGACAGTTTGAACCGCTTCATCACCCAGCAATACAACCTGGAAAAACGTCAGCAGAGCCTGCAGTCCGACCTGGGTTTCAACCCCGATATCTGGCGCCAACTGGCGGACCTGGGAGTCATCGGCGCCCTATTCAGTGAAGCCGACGGCGGCTTCGGTGGCGGCGGCTTCGACCTGGCCCTGGTCTTCGAGGCAATAGGCCGCGGACTGCTGGTGGAGCCTCTGCTGGGCAGTGCCGTGCTGGCCGGCGAGGCCATCGCCAGCGCCGGCACCGAGGCGCAGAAAATACACCTGGGGCCAATCATCGACGGCAGCCTGATCGCCGCCCTGGCCCATGAAGAGCCCGGCAACCACTATGCAACCAACCGGGTCGCCTGCCGCGCCGAGGCGGACTCTGCCGGCTGGTGTCTGGACGGTATCAAGAGCATGGTTCTCAACGGCCGCCAGGCCGGGTTGCTGGTGGTCGCGGCACGCACGGCCGGAGCCCTGGACGATAGCCAGGGCATCTCGCTGTTCCTGGTGCCGGCGGACACCCCGGGCCTGGAGATCCAGGCCTGCCCGACCCTCGACAGCGGCCCCGTCGCGCAAGTGCGCCTGCACCATGCAAAAGTGCCGGCACAGGCCTTGCTGGGGCCCTTGCATCAGGGCCACGCGATCCTCGAGCGGGCCATCGGCCGGGGCCTGTTGGCGCTCTGCGCGGAAGCCCTTGGCGCCATGGAAGTGGCCAAGCTGGCGACCCTGGACTACCTGCGCACCCGGCAACAATTTGGCCGTCCTATCGGTAGTTTCCAGGCGCTGCAGCATCGCATGGCGGTGTTGTTGCTGGAGATCGAGCAGGCTCGTTCGGCGGTGATCAACGCCGCTGCCGCCCTGGACGCCGACCGCCTGACCCGCGAACGCAGCCTGTCGGCGGCCAAGGTCAGCATCGGTCGCATCGGCGCCCTGGTGGCCGAGGAATGCATCCAGCTGCATGGCGGTATCGGCATGACCTGGGAGCTGCCACTGGCCCATTACGCCAAGCGGCTGGTGATGATCGACCACCAGTTGGGGGACGAGGATCATCACCTGCAACGCTACATCGCCCTCGGTCAAGCACCGACCCCATGAGTCTCTCGGGCAGGCAACCACAGGCCCTGGCCAAAAGGGCGGCAGGTGTCGCCGCCTTCCTTGCCCGGAGCGCAGCGTGCCCCATCACGCTGCGCTGATGGCCCTGCTGCACTGAGTCCCTGCTCCCGCTACTTGCCTCCTCAATGGCCCCGCCTCACGGCAGGGTCAGGAGCGGTCGCGTCCGGGGCTTTTCCACGGCCGCTCCGGCAGCGACCCAGCGCCGCATTTCTCACTATAAAAACAACAAGACCGGTGAACACCATGCACTCCACTTCCAATCCCTGCTTGCCCTTGTCCACCCTGGTGGGCGGCTGTGTGCTGCCGCTGATGTGCCAGGCGCAATTCATCGACGACAGCCAGTTGACCCTTGGGGCTCGCAACTTCTACATGAATCGCGATTTCCATGGCGACCGTCCGCCCCAGAGCAAGGCGCAAGAATGGGCCCAGGGATTTGTCCTGCGCTACCAGTCCGGCTTTACCCAAGGCAGCGTCGGCCTGGGGGTGGATGGGCTAGGCCTGCAGGGCATCAAGCTGGACTCCGGCGGCGGCACCGCCCATACCGGGGCGCTGCTGGCGGACCGCAATGGCGATGTGGCCGACCAGTACGGCTCCTTCGGCCTGACCGCCAAGGCCAGGGTCGCCAGCAGCGTCTTGAGCACCGGCATCCACGAACCGCTGCTGCCAGTCGCCTTTCGCAATGACACCCGCCTGCTGCCGCAAACCTTCAAGGGCACGCAACTGGTGTCCAACGATATCCAGGATCTGACCCTGACCCTGGGGCGCTTCGACAGCGTGCGCCAGCGCAACTCCACGGACCATGAAGACCTGCAGATGGTCGCCCTGGCCCGCAACGGCCGGCAGGTCGCCGGTGGGATCGCCAGTGACAGGTTCACCTACAGCGGAGCCAGCTACAGCATCCGCCCCGAGCTCAAGGCCGGTTATTTTCATGCCCAACTCAAGGACAACTACCGGCAGCACTACGGCAATCTGACCCACACGGCAGCCCTGGGTAAAAGCCTCTCGCTGAAATCCGAGCTGCGCTACTTCCAGAGCGCCGGCCTGGGTCGGACCGAGGTCGACAACCGCAACCTGGGGCTGATGCAAACCCTGTCCTATCGCGGCCACGCCCTGAGCCTGATCTATCAGGACCAGAGCGGCCGCAGCGGCATGCCCTTTATCAGCGGCACCGACCCCTACGGCTTCAACACCTCGACCTACAAGTCCTTCGTCCATGCCGGGGAGGACTCCTGGCAAGTGCGCTACCGCTATGATTTCGCCGCCCTGGGCCTGCCCGGCCTGAGCCTGATGAGCCGCTATGTGCGCAGCAATGAATTCACCCTCGACCAGCGGCAGGCCCGGGAGCGGGAGCTGGATACCGACCTGGCCTATGTGATCCAGAACGGCCCGCTCAAGGACCTGGGGCTGCGCTGGCGCAACGTGGTGTATCGCGCCAAGCATGCTGCCAATGTGGATGAGAACCGGCTGATCCTCGAATACAGCCTCAAGCTCTGGTAGCCGGGAACAGCGGCCCCGGAAACGACGCTGCCGGCAAGTGCCGGCAGCGCTATCAAGCCGCAGCGACTCAGAACACCTGGCGGCCAAGCCGTTGGCAAGCCTCTCGATACTCCGCGGCCAGACGCTCCACCAGCGCTTCGGCGGCCGGCACCGCGTCCAGCACGCCGATGCCCTGGCCGCAGCCCCAGATCTCCTTCCAGGCCTTGGGGCGCTGCCGATCCGCACCGAAGTTCATCTGTGAGGGATCACTGCTGGGCAGCGCCTCGGGGTCCAGGCCGGCCGCGGTCAGCGAGGCTTTCAGGTAGTTGCCATGCACCCCGGTGATGAGGTCGGTGTAGACAATGTCCTCCGCCCCCGACTGGCGGATCATCTCTTTGTAGGCCGCTACGGCGTTGGCTTCCTGGGTGGCGATAAAGGCCGAGCCGATATAGGCCAGATCGGCTCCCAGGGCCTGGGCCGCGAGGATCGAACGGCCCGAGGCAATGGCCCCCGAGAGCAGCAGCGGGCCGTCGAACCACTGGCGGATTTCCTGTACCAGGGCAAAGGGCGACTGGGTGCCGGCATGGCCTCCGGCACCGGCCGCCACCGCAATCAGGCCATCGGCTCCCTTGTCGATGGCCTTGCGGGCAAAGCGGTTGTTGATCACGTCGTGCAGCACGATGCCACCGTAGCTGTGCACCGCCTGGTTGATCTCGGGACGAGCCCCCAGGGAGGTGATGATGATCGGCACCTTGTGCTCCACGCAGACCGCCATGTCCTGCTCCAGCCGGTCGTTGGAACGATGCACGATCTGGTTCACCGCGAAAGGCGCCGCGGGCCGGTCCGGGTGCAGCCGATCGTGCTCGGCCAGGGCCTGGGTGATCTGTTCGATCCACTCCGAGAGGCGCTCGGCGGGCCGGGCATTCAAGGCCGGAAACGAGCCGACGATGCCGGCCTTGCACTGGGCGATCACCAGTTCAGGGGTGGAAATGATGAACAGCGGCGCCGCCACCACCGGCAAGCGCAAACGCTGGGAAAGGATGTTGGGCAAGCTCATGCTCTGGCTCCTGTGCCAATGGCGAGGGGGTTCATGATTCGGCCAGGGCCGCTGCAGTTCGAGGGGCTCTGGCGGTACGCGCGGTGATCAGTACCAGCGCGCCGGCCAGCAGGTACATCACGATCCCCAGGTACATGCTGGAGACATGCCCGCCGGTATGGCTGTTGATCACTCCGTTGAGCCAGGGCGTAACAGCCGGCCCGAGGTTGCCCAGGCTGCTGATAAAGGCGATGCCCCCGGCGGTGGCCGCCACCGACAGGTACTCGCTGACCAGAGCGAAGAAGATCGGAGTACCGGCCTTGATCCCTATGTAGGCCACGCACAAGGCCGTCACCGACAGCAGCAGATGGCCGTTGAGCAAGGTGGTGATGGCCAGGCCGAAGACGGCAATGGCCATGCAGCCGACGAAATGCCAGCGGCGTTCCCGGTGTTTGTCGGAGTGCAAGCCGATCAGCACCGTACCGACGATGCCCACGATATTGGGGATCGCGGTAATCAGCCCGACCTGCAACAGGTCCTGGGAGCCCCAGCTCTGGATCAGGCTCGGCATCCAGAACACCAGCATGTAAGTCGCGCCGAGGAACATGAAATAGGCCATGGACAACAGATAGATCTTGGGGTCGCGAAACATCTGCGCCAGGCTATCCTGGGACTTGTGCCGGGCATTTTTCAGGTCCTGGGCCATGTCCTCCTTGAGCAATCGCTGCTCCCTTGAACTGAGCCACCTGGCCTGTTCCGGGCTGTCCTGCAGGTACAGAAAAGCCACCACCCCCAGCACACTGGCCGGCAGGCCCTGGATCACGAACATCCATTGCCAGCCATTGAAGCCGGCCACGCCATTGAGGTACTTGAGGATGCTCCCCGAGACGGGGCCGGCGATCAGTCCGGCGACGGCGGCGGCCGTCATGAAGATGGCGATCACCTGCCCGCGGCGCGGCGCCGGAAACCAGTAGGTGAAATACAGGATCACCCCCGGAAAGAACCCTGCCTCGAAGGCCCCCAGAAGAAAGCGCAGGATGTAGAACTGCAACGGTGTGGAGACAAACATCATCGCCGCGGCCACCAGCCCCCAGCAGAACATGATGCGCAACAGGGTCCTGCGCACACCACTGCGCTTGAGCATGAGGTTGCTGGGGACTTCGAAGAGGAAGTAGCCGATGAAGAAGATCCCGGCACCCAGGCCATAGACCGCGTCGCCAAACGGCAGTGTCTGTTTCATCTGCAGTTGGGCATAGCCGATATTGACCCGATCGAGGAAGGCGATCATGTAGCAGAGCATCAGCAGCGGCAGCAGGCGCCAGCGAATCTTCGCGTACAGCGAGTCGAGCTGCCGGGCTGGGTCGGGTGAAGCGTGCGGATCTTGGACAGTTATTATTTTTGTAGTCATTGTCGTCTCCGGCGCAGTCGTTGGTTACTGCATCAAGGGAATCGCTGTTCAGGGGTTGATGGCCTCGCGCTCCTGGAGCACGCGCCACATGACTTTGCCGGAGCCGGACTTGGGCAGGCTGTCGACGAACTCCAGCAACCGCGGCACTTTGTAGGCGGCCATGTGCTCGCGCGCCCAGTCGATGATCTGCTCTGGGCTGGTGCGGCCAACGGCCTCGCTGCGCAGGACCACCAGGGCTTTGACGGTTTCTCCGCGGTAGGCATCCTGGGCCGCGATGACACAGGCTTCATGCACCGCCGGGTGCTTGAACAGCAGGGCTTCCACCTCCGCCGGCCAGACCTTGAAACCGCTGCTGTTGATCATTCGCTTGAGGCGATCGGTGAGAAAGAAGTACCCCTCCTCGTCCATGTGGCCAAGGTCGCCGGTGCGCAGGAAGCGCTTGCCCTCGAACTCGACGAAAGCCGCCGCGGTCGCTTCGGGGTTGCGCCAGTAGCCTTTGAACAGCATCGGACCAAAGGTGATGATTTCCCCCACCTGGCCCGGCTCCAGTTCCTTGAGGGTCAGTGGATCGACCACCCGCGAGTCCACACCAAAGAACGGCATGCCCAGGCATTGCAGCTTGGCCCGCTCAGGCGGGTTGCCATGGCTGGCGGCGGCGGTTTCCGTAAGCCCGTAGCCTTCGAGAAAGGTCAGGCCGAACTCCTCCCTCAGGCGCTGCGCCACCGCCTCCGGCATCGCTGCTCCGCCGCCGTTGATATGCACCAGGCTGGACAGCTCGAACCCCTGGTAGTTGGGGCTGGCGAACAGGTCGATGATCATGGTCGGGATGCAGGTCCAGTGAGTCACCCGATAACGGGAAATCAGGCGCCCGGCCAGCTCCCGGTCCCAGCGCGGCATGATCACCGTGCTGGTGGCGTCGAACACCGCCCGCAGGACAAAACACACCAGGCCGGTGATGTGGAAGAACGGCACCACCCCCAGGCCCACCGACTCGACGGTGGACTGGGTCCAACTGCCGCTGACAGCATTGCTCATCAGGCTGCGATGGCTGTGCATGCACCCCTTGGGATGGCCGGTGGTGCCCGAGGTGTATTGCAGCATGGCCAGGTCGTCGGCCTGGGCACTATGGGCCCCGGGGCTCAAGGAAAGGTCGAGCACTTCACACCAGTGCCGGTAGCCCGTGGTCAAGGGCGGCTCGCTGCGCAACCAGGCATCGATCTCGGGGCTGGGGGCTTCCGCCGGATGCAGGTCCGCAGGCGCCGGCATGGCATCGCTGTAGCGGGTCACCAGCAGTTCGCGCAACTGCTGCTCGGGAGCCAGGGTGGCATTGGCCGCCTGGGCAATCGGCGCCAGGTCCGCCGCGCAGATCAGCACCCGCGCCTGAGAATCACCGAGCTGATAGCTCAACTCCTCCACCTTGTTCATCGGGTTGACCGGTACCACCACCGCGTTCGCTCGCAGGATGGCGTAGTAGGCGACGATGAATTGCGGGCAGTTCTGCAGGTACAGCGCCACCCGATCCCCGGACTCGACACCCACGCTCTGCAACCAGCCGGCCAGGGCCAGGGCCTGGGCGCGCAAGGCCGAAAAACTCAGTTCCCGACCGAAGAAGCGATACGCCACTTTGTCCGGGTAACGTTGGGCGGCCACTTCCAGGTTGAACCACAGCGACGTGGCCGGCACCGTCAGCGCCAGGGGCAAGCGTTTGGGCCAGACACGGTGATGGGGACGCTGAGTACGGGGAGTGGACATGGAGCCTCCTTCAAAGCCCTGGATTGATCGGGGTGTCGCCACCGGACCGGGTCGATCCTGCCCCATGCGCCCGGTTCATTTCAATCACTTATATTTCGCTGTGCGGAATATCATTCCGTATTGACCGGTAGATTATTCGCTGACATTCTGCATTTCAACGTGCAAATGCCTGTGCGAAACACAATCAGAAAAATCACTGTCTGCCGGTCATGGGCAACACCCGCCTCCCACGACACGGACCAGGACCTGACCCCAAGGGCCATCGCCTATGAGTGCCGTACCTGACGCGCCGATACTGCAAGGTCTGTTCAGCGGCTTCGCCGCCCACCTCGGCCTGGACCTGCAGGAATACCAGCAGGCGCAGACCGTCATCGCAGTCACCGTCCAGCCCCATCACCTCAACCAGGCCGGCAATCTGCACGGCGGCGTCATCGCGTCCCTGGCCGACACCGCCATGGGCATGAGCGGAACCTGGCACGCCGACCCCGAGCAATGGCGGCTGGCGCTGACCCTGTCGCTGAACATCAACTACATGGCGAGCACGCCACCGGGGACCGAGGTCCGCGCCGTGGCCCGCACCCGGGGCGGCGGCGTGAAGATCTTCATGGCCAGTTGCGACCTGCTGGATGCCGAGGATCGGCTGCTGGCCAGCGCCGAGGGCGTATTCAAGCGTGGCCGCCTGCGCCTCGATAGTCGCTGAGGCGGCACGCTGCCGACTGCGGATCGACCAGGGTACGACCGCCTGACGAGACAAGTGCCTGCCTGGCGCAACAGGGTTCCGAGAAGGAATCGTCGATTTCAATTCAAGCGGTTCCGGGATAACATTTTTCCCTTGTTTCCAAGAACCCGCTGTGTGGTCAACTGGCATTGCGCCCGGCACCAGCCCCTACCGGAAGACCCCATGCACGACCCGAACGACTCCCCGGAACAAGCGCCCAAAGACCGCAAGTTCGTCGAAGCCCTGGCCCGTGGCCTGGAAGTCCTGCGGGCCTTTACCCACGGTCACGCGGTGCGCGGCAACCAGGACATCGCCCGCATCACCGGCCTGCCCAAACCCACCGTATCGCGCCTGACCTACACCCTGACGCAGCTGGGCTATCTCAAGTACAACCAGGACCTGGAGAAGTACCAGCTGGATTCGGCGGTACTGGCCCTGGGTTACGCCTACTCCGCCAGCCTGCGGGTTCGCCAGTTGGGCAAACCCTTCATGGACGAGTTCTCCCGGCGCACCAACACCACGGTCAGCCTGACCTGCCGCGATCGCCTGTCGATGATTCACGTGGACAGCAGCCGCCCGCCGGAAGTGGCCAGTCTGCGCATGGAACCCGGACTGCGCCTGCCCCTTGCCACCAGTGCCGCGGGACGCGCCTATCTGGCGGCCACGCCGAAAATCGAGCGTGACCATCTGCTGCGGGAAGTGGCGAAAAAAGTCGGCGATGAATGGCCGGCCCTGGAAAAGTCCCTGGAGGACTCCTTCCGTGAATACGAAGCCTTTGGCTTCTGCCTGTCACTGGGAGAATGGGACCGCAACGTCAATGGTGCCGGAGTACCGCTGCGCCTGGCCGACGGCAGCATCATGGCCCTGACCTGCGGCGCCCCGAGCTTCCAGCTGTCCAGCGAAAAACTCGAAAGCTCCCTGGCCCACCAGTTGGTGATGCTGGCCCGGGATCTGGAAAGCCTCGGCGTCTGAAGCAGACGCCAAGGCAGATTTTCAGTTATTGCAATCAGCAGGGAGACATCGGGTACGCCATGGTTTGCCATGACGTACCCGAAACCGGCCCCGGTATTAGCGGGGACGCCCCATCAGTTACTGGTCATTCCACCTATCGTAGCCAGCAACCACCTGGATATTGCCGAAGGCTGCGGACTGACGAATGTCGCCCAGGTCCAGGCCCACCAGGCCACCCAACTGAGCATCCCGGTTGCCCGTGACCTCGCCGCTGGCGAGCGTGTTGGCGATCCGGGCGTTGTTCTGCCCCACCAGGCCGCCGACTCTGCTGTAGCTGCCTCCTGTGACATTGCCCTTGGCCGAGGCCGTGTCGATCAGGCTGTCACCCTTGTCAACGCCATGGGTCCCCACCAGGCCGCCGACCATGCTCTTGGCGCCGGCACTGACTTCACCGCGGGCCTCGACCGCTTTCAGGTTCCCTGCGTTGTAACCGATGAGCCCGCCTACATGGCTTTGATCCTTGGCCTCGACATCGCCCAAGGCCAGCGCATTGGCGACAAGCCCGCCAGCGTTGTAGCCGATCAGTCCGCCCACATGACTGTTGCTGGCGCCCTGAACCTTGCCGGACGCTTCGGCAAGGCGGATGTCGCTATCAATGTTCTGCCCGACCAGGCCACCGACATGCAGGCCATTGACCGCATTGACCGAGCCGCTGGCATTGACGTTGCGCAGCACACCGTCGTGGTTGAGTCCCACCAGGCCGCCGGCCGTGGCAAAGCCTGTACCCTTCAGCGCGCCACTGGCGACGGAGTCACTGATCCGGCCCGATTCGTTGCGACCGACCAGGCCTCCAACGTTGCTCGCGCCGTTGCCGGATACCGCAACCGAGGAGTGGGAACCCTCGATACGGCCGCCCTGGTTGTAACCCACCAGACCGCCCAGGTTCGTGCCCTTGTAGCTGTAGCTGGCACCACTGGAGACCACTCCCGAGCTTGCGGAATTGGCAATCAGTCCTTGATCGTTGATGCCCACCAATCCACCCACTCCGCCCTGGGGATTGCTGGCGATGCTGGCGGTAAGCCGGGCATCGGCACGGCTGTTGGTCACGGTGCCACCACCGGCCGCTCCCTGACGGTTCTCGCCCACCAGGCCACCGGCCGCCGAGGTGTAGGCATTGCCAAGCACCACGCCGCTCATGGACGACGCATCGATGGAACCGCCGGAGTTGCTCCCCACCAGCCCGCCGACCACGTTGTCCTGCCGGCTCTTGGCATTCACCCGCAGATCGCTGGCGCTGACGTTGGCAATGCTCCCGCTGTTGCGCCCGACCAGACCACCGACCGCACCGGAACCGGAGGCGGCTCCGTTGATGGTCATCGAGGCCAGATTGAGGTTGCTGAGGCTGCCGGATGAACGGGCGAACAGCCCGCCATCGGTGCCGTTGCTGTTGATTGTCAAACCGCTGAGGGTGTTGCCCAGGCCATCGAAGATGCCACTAAAGCCCTGCTGTCCACCTATTGAGGTGAGGTGGTTGCTACTGTTGATGGAGTTGCCGAGGACGTAGCGGCCCGCCAGGTCTTTGTCGATCGCCTGCAACTGCGTGGCATTTTGAATGACGCTGTAGGCGGCGCCATTGGCGTCAAAGCGGGCACCGTTGCCGGACAGCGTGACGCGTCCGTTCTGGCCCAGGGCAACATCACCACCGTGGTTCATCCCCAGACTGCTGTTGCTGCCGCTCAGCACAAGCTGACGGTTGAGCTTGATATCACCCTGGGCATTGAGCTCGACCCGGGCATTGGCGCCGCCGGCAAACAGGCTGTCATCCAGGCGGATGTCCTTGGCCGAAGAGAGGGTCAAGCGGTTGCCGCTGAACCAGAAGACCCCGTTGTCCACCGCCACATCGCCCTTGCCACTGGCCAGTTCGATATGGGTCGTGGCCAGGTTGCGCGACAAGGTATCGGCATGGACGGTATTGCTTTTGGCGCTGATGAACGAGCCGACCTTGACGGTGTTACTGGCGATCTTCCAGGTTCCGGTCTGGCCATCCCTGGACTGGGTGTTGACCTTGGTCGGCAACTGTACCCGAGTGGTCGCGCCCCGGGTCTCGATCACCCCGCCATCGCCCTCGCCACCCAGCGCACTGGCCTGCAGCGTACCGTCAACACTGACCACCCCCACATCGCCGCCATCCAGGGTGATCCGCCCGGCTTTTTGCGACAGGGTATTGGCTTCGATGGTGCCCTGATTATTGACCACGGTCTGCAGCATGGAGCCGGCGCTCTTGGCGGTCATCAACACCTGTCCGCCGTCAGCCTTGAGCAGGCCACCATTGCTCACTAGCGCATTGACCGCTGCGGCATCCACTTGCAGGTCCAGCAGTTGGTTGTTGTCGAAACTGACGGTGAAGCCATTGCCCGCCCCCAATGCCACGCTCCCGCCCTGGGCCTTGATCGTGCCCTCGTTGCGCACATTCGCCCCCAATAGCGCGATAGCGCCACCGTCAGCGGCGGTGATGGAGCCGCGGTTGACGATTTGCGCCTCTGAAGTCCCGGCGAACTTGTAGTTGCCCGCCTTGAAATCGGCATCGCTGAGATTCTGGGTCGAAGCCACCAGGCCGCCGACATTCACTTGCGCGCCCTGACCGAAGACCACCCCGTTGGGGTTGATCAGGAACACCCGGCCGTTGGCATTGATCTGTCCCTGGATCTGACTGCCATTGACGCCAATCACCCGGTTCAAGGCGATCGAGGTGCTGCTGGGCTGGTTGAAGGTCACCGACTGCTCGGCCCCCACGTTGAAATCCTTCCAGTGGGTGATGAGTTTGTCGCTGTGCTGATTGATGGACAGGTGCTGACCCTGGGTCTGCATATCAGCGCTCCCGGACACCACTTCAGCGCCTGTCGGCAAGGCGAAGGCCGAGGGCAAGCCGACCAATGCCAGGAGACTGGCGGCCGCCACCACCAGGCCCTTGCTCGGGCCCGAGCGGCGCCGACGGCGCGCCCCTTCATGGGTCACGTTCCAGCAACCCTGGGCCTGGTTCCAGACCAACGCGTAAATCTTGTTCATGCAAATACTCCTTATCGGTTGAACAACGCCCTGCAAACCTTTGCAGGGCGGCACAACATCCAAAGATCCAGTGGGACCGTTGAAGCGTTGTTTAGGGGGCACGCAGGGCACAGGCGCGCCTGCGCCAAGGCAATCCATGGCGCAACAGGGCTTGCTCGGTGCCTGTCGTGGTCAGGGGAAGGTAAAGGTGAACTCCGCAGCGCCATTGGCCTGGCCGGCTTCGATTTCACTGTCATTGCCGGTGCGGATGTAGCTGGCCCGCAAGGGAATGCTTGCGCCATCACCCACGCGCTGCATCTCGTAGCTCTCGCCGCTGTATTGGATCGGGAGCCGGGTCAGGTCGTTGATCACCACAATGCCGAAGCCCTTGGCGGGCCGGGACTGGGTCGAGGAACTCAGACCGAGAATTCCCGGGGCCATTGAGGCAGCGGACTTGTCGGTGAAACTGATGCGCGGTTTGGCATTGGCTGCACAACGACTCAGCTCAATGCGAAAAGGCACCTGTGGCGAGGTGTCGTTGACCTTGGGAAAGTCCGTCAGGGCAAAGCGCCCCAAAGGAACAGGGATGGTCTTGTAGCCCTCAACCACACAGGTATTGGGAATCACGATCGGTCCGCCGCCGCCCATGCTGATCAGCTCGGGACCCATCAATGGATAATTGTGCCGGCAGATGCCTGGGGGATTGCTGTCGGTGGGCCAGGCCACCTCGGCACCCAGACTCGCCAGGTTGGCAGGCAAGTCGAATGCATAGAGCATCAGGTTGGAACTGCCGACCACACTGTCGACGGTCAGTTTGCCGCTGGGCAACTGATCCGGAGGTACTGTCAGGATCAGTGATTGAGTGAAGCGAGTAATCATGGTCCCAAAGGGACGTCCGCCGGTGTCATAGCTCAAATCGCTCTTTTCCAGGGCGATCAGCTTGGGGGTTTGTGTCAGGGTAAGAGGCCCGCCATCCTGAGGGTTCACTGCTACGCGAAAGCCTATGCCTTCGACGTTGGTCGGTGCGGATTGAAAGCGCTGTGGCGTACCGCCACTCCAGTTGCCAACCGTCACCAACTCTCGTACCCGGTTCCCCGAGGGTGAGTAGCGGAAGTTGGTATAGAGGCTGACCGCGCGCTGCCACAACACGTCGCCCTCCTTGGCCCTGCCGTCCAACGGCGTAACCGCCACCCACGGCGTGCCATCACCGTTGCTGAACTCACAGTTCAGCGCAAAGCCATTCACCGTGGCCGCCTGCGCAGCACCGCTGGACACGCCTGAAAACAGCCCTGTCAGCAGTATTGCGTTCACCCACAGGGAACGTCGTTTCCGATCAGCTACAAGCCTGAGCCATTGGCGAATCATCTGTCATTCTCCCAGTCTGCGCCTGTGTGCCACGCCCCCTGAAAACGGCTGCGTGATGCACAAGCGAGATGGATTGCACAGCGATGGCCGGCTGCTTCCGGCCATCGGCAAAGAACAGACAAGGGACGGGACAAGCAGGTACCCGCCAGCAGCCTCGATACGCCCTGCACCCGCACGGCGTATCGAGAGACTGCGTTTCCCCTGTACTACCTCATCAGTTGCGGATATCGCCCTGATTGAGGCCAACCAGCGGTACCTGGGTCGCCTGCCCCAACGCGGTGTTGTAGGCCAGGATTCCGTAGTTGACACCGGCCAGACCACCGTAGGTCTGCTTGCCGTTCGCGAGGACCTTGACGTTGCCGTAGGCCACGGACTGACGAATATCCCCCATGTTCAAGCCGGCCAATCCACCCAGGCGGGCATAGCTGCCACCACTCACCTCACCATTGGCCAAGGAGTTGGCGATCCGCGAATTGTTCTGCCCGACCAGGCCACCAACGGTACTCTGGGCACCGCCCACGACGTTGCCTTTGGCCGACGCGGTATCAATGCGGTGATCCACATAATCGCCGTTGGTCCCCACCAGGCCGCCGATAAAGCTGCTGGCGCCGCCGCTGACATTACCGCTGGCCTCGACTGAACTCAGGTCGCCATCGTTGAACCCCACCAACCCGCCGATATGGCTCAGGGTGCCGCCGGTGACCTTGCCGCGAGCCACTGCATATTCGGTAGTGCCGGCAAAGTTGTGCCCGATGAGGCCGCCGATGTTGCCGCTGCCACCACCCAGAACCTCACCGGTGGCTTCAGCCGTGTGGATTTCACTCCGGTCGTTCTTGCCCACCAGACCGCCAACATTGGCACCGGTCGAGTCGGCAACCCTGCCGGAAGCGCTGACGTTGTTCAGCACGCTGTTCTGGTTCAAGCCAACCAGGCCGCCTGCTGCCGCTGACCCCGTGCCGGTGATCGCACCGCTGGCGCTGGAGTCAGTGACGGTGCCGTTGTTGTTGAAGCCCACCAGGCCACCGATGTTGCTGGCGGCATAACCCCAGACGTTGACCGAGGAGCTTGCGCGCTCGATGGTGCCGCCCTGGTTGTAGCCCACCAACCCACCCAGGTTCGGGTCCTGGACGTAACGGTTGAAACCGGTGCCGACGGTGCCGGCACTGGAAGAGTCGGCAATCGACCCGCCCTTGTTGACCCCCACCAGGCCGCCCATACCGCCAACGGGACTGATCTGCATGGTGCCCAGGACCTGCACGTTGGTGCTGCTGTTGGTGATGGAGCCCGCACCGGCGAAACTGTTGCGGTTTTCCCCTACCAGCCCGCCGACAGCGAGGGTGTAGCCATTACCGGTAACAGTGCCGGCCATGGTTCCACGATCGATGGTGCCACCGGAGTTGATCCCCACCAGGCCACCGAGGTAGTTGTTCTGATTGCTGTTGGCAACTACCCGCAGATTGGTGGCACTGACGTTGTTGATCCGGCCGCTGTTCAAGCCCACCAGCCCACCGATATTGCCGAAGCCGGCGTTGGAGGTCGTACCGTTGATGGTCATGGAGGCCAGTTTGAGGTTGCTGATGTCACCCGACGACTTGCCGAACAGACCACCGTAAGGGCCGTCGGTGTTGACGGTGAAACCGCTGATCGTGTTGCCCAGGCCATCGAAGGTCCCGGTGAACGTGTTGCTGCCACCAATGGACTTGATGATCCCGCTGCCGGCGATGTTATTGCCCAGTACGTACAGGCCATCGAGGCTGGTACCGATCGCCTGCAACTGCGCGGCGTTCTGGATCACGTTGTACAGATCGCCATTGGCGTCGAACCAGGCGCCGCTGCCGGACAGCGTGACCCGGCCATCCGTGCCCAGGGCATAGGCGTTGCCATAGTCCAGACCCAGACTGCTGTTGATCCCGGTGAGCTCCACCGCGCCATTGAGCTTGATGTCCCGCTCGGCATTGAGCTCGATGCGAGTACCGCCGCCGCTGCCTTTCAGGCCGCTATTGATATGGATGTCCTGGGCCGAGTTGACGCTCAGTTGATTGCCGCTGGTCCAGGCAATGGCTCCATCCACCGAAACGTCACCGCTCTTGCTGTTGAGCTCGACATTGGTAGTGGCCAGGTTGTGCGCCAGGGTATCGGCATACACGGTGTTGCTACCGGCCGTGGCGGTAGGGCTGACCTTGACCTCGTCGGAGCTGATCTTCCAGGTGCCGGCCTTGCCATTGTTGGCCAGGGTGTTGACCCGCGCGGCCAGTTGCACCTTGGTATTGGCGCCCTTGGTCTCGACCACACCACCATCACCCACCGAGGTCAGCGCACTGGCGCTCATCGAGCCGCCGACGTTGACTACACCTATGTCGCCACCGTCCAGGGTGATCTTGCCGGCCTTGCGTGACAGGGTGTTGGCTTCGATGGCGCCCTGGTTGTTGACCACGGTCTGCAGCATGGAGCCGGCGCTCTTGGCGGTCATCAGCACCTGTCCACCGTCGGCCTTGAGCAGGCCGCCGTTGCTCACCAGCGCATTGATCGCCGCGGCGTCCACTTGCAGGTCCAGCAAGTTGCTGCCGTCGAAACTGACGGTGAATTCATTGCCACCGCCCAGGGCTACCCGGCCCTTCTGGGCCTTGATGGTGCCGTCGTTGATCACGGTCTTGCCGAGCAGCGCCACGTTGCCGCCGTCAGCAGCGGTGATGGTGCCGTTGTTGACGATCCGCGCCGATGAGGTGCCGGCAAACTTGTAGTTGCCGGCAGTGAAGTTGGCATCGGTGATGTTCTGGGTCGAGGCCACCAGGCCGCCGACATTCACTTGCGCGCCCTGGCCGAAGACCACCCCGTTGGGGTTGATCAGGAACACCTGGCCGTTAGCCTTGATTTGCCCCTGGATGTCACTGCCGTTGACGCCGATCACCCGGTTCAGGGCGATAGAGGTCTTGGTCGGCTGGCTGAAGGTCACGGTCTGACCGTTTCGCACACTGAAGTCGTTCCAGTTGGTGATCAACTTGTCGGTGTGCTGGTTGATCGACATCTGCTTGCCGTTATCGAACGTCAGAATATCCGCCGTCCCGGAGACCACTGTTCCCCCAGTCGGCAAGGCGAAAGCCGCGGGCAAACCGCCCAGGCCCAACAAACCGGCGACCATTACCACCAGGCCTTTGCGGGTTCCGGAACGACGGCGACGACGGGCGCCTTCGTCGGTCACACTCCAGCAGCCCTGGGCCTGATTCCATACCAATGCATAAACCTTGTTCACGTTGACTCCTCATCTATCAATTAACGCCCTGCAACATTTGCAGGACGGCACTGCATCCGAAGTGCACGCAGGCCTTCAGAAATACTGTGTGGCGCTGGCCCAGACCCGCGGTGTGCGCTCGGGCCCGCTGCCTTCCTTGCTGTTGTCCAGGGGCCAGGCGCTGGTCACGCTGATCTGTTGCGATGGCCCACTCCAACTGGCGCCCACACCGGCGCCCGAGAGCTGGCGGCGGTTCTCTTCGCGGGTCCAGGGACGTTTGTTGACCTCCACCGCTCCGTGGTCGACAAACGTCTTGAGCTGCCAGCGAGGGGCCAGGGCGTAGCGCAACTCCAGGCTGGCCTGCCAACCCTGGTCGCCACTGCCGGTGCCCTGGGGATAGGCACGCACATCAAAAGGACCGCCCACGCCGAACTTTTCCGAGCTGTCCAGGTTGGCTGAAGCCCATTGCGCGTTGAACTGGGTGTAGAGCTGAAAGCGCGGGCTCAGGTACTGCAGGCGCGCGGCATTGAGGTTGAACTTCTGAAAACCGCCGGCCGTACCGGCCGTGAAGTGATCACGCCATTGATCCCCTGGATCGTCGAGGCTCAGCCGCCCGCTGCCATAAGTGAGGTAGAAGAAGGTCTGGCCGCCGCCGAGCAGGCTGTCCTGAAAATTGCCGTTGAGACCCAGGCTCCAGAGTTCCACGTGTTTCTTGCTACTGACTTCGAACAGGTCGATGTCATCGCGCAGACGCTTGTCCTCGTATTGCAGCTGGGCGCTGAGATCGAAGGTGCGGCTGCGGATCAGCGGCTGGGTGACAAAGACGCTGCCGATGCTGGCTTGGCCGTGGGCCTCCAGCAGTTCGAAGACCTTGCCCAACTCGTAGTTCATCTGCGAATAAGCCACGCCCAGGCTGGTGGACCAGGGGCCTACCGGAAGCTTGTAGGCGGCGCGGTAATAACGCTGATCCTCATCGCTGCCCAATACCCGCAGGTTGAGCTGGTCGCCCAGGCGCAAGGGGTTGTTGAGGTTGAGGCTGCCCCCCAGTCGATATTCGCCGGTGTAGTAGCCGCCATAGTTGTCGGCCTCCAGGCTGCCGCTGGCCCAGGGACCGGGCTGCGCATTGATCAGCAGGTCGGTGGTGCCGCGCTGCTCACCGGCGCGCAAGGTGCCCTTGACCCGTACTCCAGGCAGGTCGCTCAACAACAGCAGACTGCGCTCGAGGTCATCGCTGAACACGGGGGCTTCGCTCTTGAGTGACGACAAAGGGCCACGAATCACCGAGTCCAGGGCCCGGGATTGGTTGTGCAGTTCGATACGGCCGTAACGGCCCTCGATGACCTCGATGCGCACCACGCCGTCCTCGATGTCCTGGGCCGGCAGGAAGGCCCGGGCCAACATGTAGCCCTGGCCCTGGTAATAGGTGGTCAGGCGTTCGGCAGCCGCACGCAACTGATTCAGGTCCAGCTCCTGGCCCTTGAGGTCCGCCAGCAACGGCAGCAGGGTCTGATTGGAGAACGCCTGGTTGCCCACAAGCACAAAGTCGTTGACCTCTAGGCGGATACCCGAGGTATCCGGGGCAGAAGCGCTCGGCGGCTTGACCGCAGGCAGGTCCAACTCCGGCTCCGCCGGTTCCGGCAAAGCCGGTTGGGTGGACTCGATATCACGCATCGCCTGTCCCGCGTTGGGCACATACCCAGCGGCAGTCGCCAGCCCCGGCAGCAGCAGGAGCAGGCTCAAACAGCCTCTGGAAAAATGTTGTCGAGCGCCTTCAAGGCCCCCGAAAACCGACCCACTCAAAGACTTGCCCAAGGCAACTTCAGTCTTGTATCCGCGCACTTCCACTCAGCGTCTCCCCGCTGTCTGTTGCCACTTGGTAATGAACCACCGCCTGATCCGGGGTAATTCCTGGTACTTCAGGCAGGGCGATCCGCGCCGAACCAAAAGGCTCCACGGTGATGCCCTGCAAGGTGTTGGCTCGAGCGCTGCTGCCCAGCGTCAATTCGGCGAAGGACACGTAATACGGCGTCGGGTTGCCGACCAGCAGCGCCGCATCGGATTTGCCCGCAGCGGCGAAGCTCCAGCGCAGTTGGCGCACGGCTTGGTCGGCACTACCGGCCAGGCCCTGGGGGCGATACAGCAGCTTCATGCGCATGCGATAGGCCAGGCGCAAGACGTTCTCGGTCACCGGCAGCCGAGATGGCACTTCCAGAAAATTGATCCAGAACACTGACTCGCGATCAGAGGGCAAAGGCTCGCCGCTGTAACGCAGCATCAGGGCCGCCCGCTGTTGCGGTTCCAGCCTGGAGATCGGCGGCGACAGCACGAACGGCACTGCCAACCCACTGGGACTGGCCTTGGCATCGCCCTTGTCCAGCCAGGCCTGTAACAGGATCGGCGCCTGGCCGATGTTGCCGACCCGGATGCTCATGACGGACGTATCTGCGGGGAAGATGAACCGGGTGCCGGCGATCGACAGATCGGCCTGGGCCCAGGCACTGAACCAGAGCAGTAGCGCCGCCAGCAGCCAGCGGCCAAGACCGGCTCGGCATGGGATCTCACGTCCCTCCAGAAAGCGCATCAAGACTGCCCCCCCTGGCTTGGGCTCGCGTCGCCAGCGGGCACTGCCCGACAAGGAAGCTGGAGCAGGTCATAACCGGTGGCGGACGCCGGATCACGAGGCGGCAACTGGTAGTCGATCAGGCAGCGCTGATCCGGTTCGTGGCCCCATTCCACACGGAGGGTTCCCTGGTCCTGCTCGGAACGCAGTACCAGACGACTGCCTTGGCCGACGGCGCCCAGTTCGGCACCGCTCTGGTCATCGACGGCGACCGCGGCAAACGGCAATTGCTGGCCATTGGGCTGCCGGCTATCGATCAGGAACGCCCTGGCCCTGCGGGTGGGATAAGAGAGCATCACCACCGCGCCCGCTACCGGCGCGACGTTGCGTGAACTGACCTGCAGTTCGACATCGTCGGCCATGCCGCTGGGGTCGATGTCCACGGTGTTCAATTGATAGGGACTCAGGCTCGGCACCACGGCGTAGCCGCGTCCATCCACCCGCGTCTGGGCATAGCCAACCCTGGCACCCTTGGCATGGGGGGCATACACCAGGCCTGAGGTTTCACTCAGGGTCTGGGAGAACGTCAGGCCGCCCGAGTGCAGGACCATGCCTCCGGAAGCCCCCAGGGACTCCTGGCGATAGTCGCTGCCCTGGGAAAAACTCGAACTCAGGGAGACCTCGGGCATGAAGTAGTTGAAGCTGGCGTTGGTCGAGGTCTCGCGCTGGCGCTGATCATGGGACGCGGACACGGCATAGGTGGCATCGCCGCGCTCGCCCAGGGCTCCGGAAACACCGCTGGTGTAGTGCGCACCGGAGTTCTTGTCATGACTGGCGTAGGCGTTGACCGTGGTTGCTCGGCGACCCTCGCGTCCCAGGGGGATCGACAGACTGAAGCTGAAATAGGTGTTGTCCGCCCCGACTCCACCTCCAGAGCCATTGCTGGACGCGCGCATGCGCTGGGCCATGAAGGAGTAGCTGTTGCCCCGCCACTGATTGCTGTAGCCCAGGGAGAAGTTCAGGGTCTGGCCCTGGCGATTCCAGTACTTGAGGCTGGAGCCAGTGACATAAAGCTGACCGCCACCCTCGCCCAGTTGCTGGTTGATGTTCACATCCAGGCGGTCCCGCACGCGGGAAAACGACTCGGCCCCGGCGCCACGCTCCACGTAGTCCTGCAAGGCAATGGCGTCATGCAGCC
Organism: Pseudomonas sp. JDS08PS003; assembly: GCF_045013505.1. Lineage (NCBI taxonomy): Bacteria > Pseudomonadati > Pseudomonadota > Gammaproteobacteria > Pseudomonadales > Pseudomonadaceae > Pseudomonas > Pseudomonas sp. JDS08PS003. The sequence continues at coordinate 1,743,587 of NZ_CP120724.1, read as the reverse complement.
CCAGATAGCCACGGGTGGAATAGCGATACGCCAACAGGGAAAACTGCGTACCGCTGATGGGCAGGTTCTTGCTGTAGGAAAGGCGCAGGCTCGACCCCTGCAGACTGCCTTCGCGGGGCAGTTCGGTCTTGGCCTGAGTCAGGTCCAGAGCGAATGCGCCCACGGAGGTATTCAACGCACTGCCGATCAGGGCCGACATGTAGCTGCCGGTCACTGCCGTACCGGCGTAGCCGGTCAGTTGGTTATTCAGCCCGTAGTGCAGGGTGCCCTGGGCCACATACTGCTCGCCGCCAAGCCCCGGGTCGGTGACCTGGCCGGCGGTCAGGCTGTAGCGTGAGGTACCCGGACGCAGCAATTGCACGGTGGTGGCAAAAGGCACGGTAAAACGGCTGGTTTGTCCATTGGCCTCGGTAACTGTTACCTCCAGGTCACCGCCAAAGCTGGCCGCCTGCAAATCGGAGATTTCGAAGGGGCCCGGGGCGACCGCCGTCTCGTAGATCAGATAGCCGCGCTGATACACCGAGACCTTGGCGTTGGTGCTGGCGGTGCCTCGCACTTGCGGTGCGTAGTAACGCTGGGTGTCGGGCAACATGCGCGAGTCGCTGGCCAACTGGACGCCGCGAAACGACACCGAATCGAACAGATCGGCATCGGTCACGCTTTCCCCCACCAGCAACTGTGAGCTCCAGTCCGGCAGGTCGGTCTGGGCATAGATGTAGCCACGCTGATAGCGGCTGCCCAATTCCGGCGACCAGGTCGCGGTACCACTGTGGCGCAAGCGCAAAGCGCCGATGTTGAGCCCCATGTTGAGTCCGGCGTAGCCATGGGTCTGGCTTTGTCCACGACTCTGGGAGCTGAACAGGCTGGTGTTGTAATTGAGCACCGCCGCGGACACGCCGGAATCCCAGCTCGCCGGATCGACGTAGGTCTTCGACTGGTTCGGCTGGAGGAAGAACTGCGGCACGGACAGGTCGATCTTCTGCTCGGCGATATTGATGCGGCTGGTTACACCGGGGATGTAGCTGCCCAGGTCGCCACAGAACAACCCCTCGCTCATGAGCGGGTGGGACGCCCCGGCCCCCAGCGCGGCATCGGCCTTGTGCAGGTCGATCCCCAACTGCTGCAGTGACGCGCGATCGAAGCACGGCCGGCTACCCTGAGGCTCGTCGCTGGCACGGAACTCGACCTCCAGCAACGCCCGCCATTGGCCACTCACCAGCAGATCAAGCAGGTATTTGCCGGGCGCGATATAGCCCAATTGCTCAAAGCGCGAAGTATCGATGGGTGTCTCCTTGCCTTGAAACAACATCTGGCTGTCGAACAGCACGCGTTCGCCACTGTTCTGCTGGGGCCCCTCCTCGCTCGCGACCAGGACCGTCGAGTGCCCCATCAGCGCCGCCAGACACAGCGTCTGCACAACCGGAGCAGAACCCCGACCACACCGAACACCGGGGCGCGCAGATACATCGCGCCTATGGCACTGAACACTCAACATAACGAGATCCCAACGCGCTCAAGACTGAGCAAGCGGACAAACGAGCGAAGTTGAATTAAGAAACCAACTAGAGCAGCGAACTCTTCAGCGATCGGCGGCCACCGAAATCGTTGATCACTTCATAGTTGATGGAGGCCTTGGCCGGGTCTTTCGGAGCTGTCGCCGGCCAAGCGAACGACTCATTGGCAAACGGCGCGACCATTCCCGGTTTAAGGGCAAACTGACGACCTCCCAGTTCAACCTCTATACGACCGAAAGACACGTAGTAAGGCGTTGGGTTGGATACCTTGACAACAGGCACTTGCGGACCTGTCGGGGCGGAACTCAAGTGACCGGCCCGATTGAACTCCCACTTGAGTTTTTCAGCGGCCGAGTCAACAACACCGTCAAGATTGGGCGGCCGAAAGAAAATCTTGATACGCGTTCTAAATGCAAACTGCAGTACGTTTTCATCCTTCTCCTTGCGGGGCGGAGTTTCCAATACATTCAGCCAGAACAATGATTCGCGATCGGTCGCCAACGGCTCTTTCGAATAAGACAGGCGCAGCACTGCCGAGTCTCCAGACTCCAAACGACTGACAGCCGGCGCCAGCAGGAAAGGTACTTGTATTTCTTCAGGGGCCTTATTGGCTTCCCCTCTATCGATCCAACTTTGCGCCAAAAGAGGAACAGGACCGGAGTTACTTATTTTCAATGTAACCTCTCGGGCTTCGGCCGGATAAATCAACCGAGTCCCTTGTAGAACTATCCCTGCATGCGCAGCTCCCGAAAACAGCCCCAGGAACATGACACCGATAACGAGAGAATGTACAAAACGCGCTGTCGGCGTCATGACCTGCCCCTTAATAACTAACGACTGTTACTGATAAGCCAGGGTGTAGCGAATGAAGGAAACACCCGAACCGGCACCGACCGAAGCTGCCGTAGAGACGTAAGCGGCCTTGTACTTGAGGGTCGCGGCGTTGCCGGAAACCGTTGCCACTTGCGGCGTGGTCTCGGCCTGGCCCAGGACAATCTTCTGCGGTTGAGCGGCGTTGTCGTTGTAGATCTGGATCTGTACACCGGTTGCCGGTGCACTGCCGATCAGCTTCAGATTGCCTGTAGCAGGGTCAATGTTATTGACCTGATCGAACTCGATGGACACCTTGGAGTCGTTCTTGCAGTTAGTACCCGAGAGTTTCAGCTCGAAGGGTTTCAAGTCGGACGTGGTACCGATTTTTGCAAAGTGCGTAGGCAAGAAAGTGCCCAACTCAACGTTGGTCACGTTGTTTTCGCCGGGCGCCTTGCCGTTGATCTCGCAGGTCACGTCAGTGATGCTGCCACTAAAGTTCACTACACCGTCGGTAGCCTGGGCAAATGTCGGGATCAATGCAGCCAGCATCAAACCGGAAGTTGCCATGGACAAGAGAGAGTTGCGTTTCATCTGATTTCCTTTTCCCAATAGCTCAATAGAGTAAGCACAAAGATCTTCCCTATCTGAAAGAGGTCGACAAACACTCTTGCCACCGCAATAGAAGAAAAGACCTGCTCTGCCTTCAAACGTTTATGAATACTGCTGACTTCCAGTTCGATGACCCACTTCAGTCACACAAGCGGGCCAGGCTTGCCAGCAGGAAGCCACCATATCGAATAGCCGATTGTTTTAGATCAAGACCACGCCGACTCGAATTACAGGAACAGTCCCAGAGCTCTATAAGAAATTTCCTACAGCCTTAAAAACAGCACCCACGAGTCAATATCCAGATAAATCCATTGGATACCGGACAACAGCATTTAAATTTAATAGTTTATTAATAAGGCCGTAGATGAATACAACTCCAACGACCACGAATAAACTTGGCCACTGGAGCTATTGAGATCGACAACAGGAGTTGGGCGAGAAGGAAGCCACAACGGCAGAATAAAGTCAGGCCGAACAAGGAACGTCCGAGAGGACTGGGTGATGGCTTGGAGCGCGGCGGGAAAGCGGTTTCGGAAAAAACAGCGGGCAACAAAAAAGCCCCGGAAATCGACGATTTCCGGGGCTTTCATTTGTATGGCGGAGAGATAGGGATTCGAACCCTAGGTACCGGTGAAGGTACAACGGATTTCGAATCCGTCCCATTCGGCCACTCTGGCATCTCTCCAACGGCGCGCATCATAACAGCACCTTTGCCGGATGCGAAGCCCCCGAGCAAATTTTTTCCGTGCTATCAGATGCTTGCGTCGATTACAGCGGTACGCCCAGGCGCTGAGCGACTTCTTCGTAGGCTTCGATCACGTCACCGAGGCCCTGGCGGAAGCGGTCCTTGTCCATCTTCTTCTTGGTGTCCTTGTCCCACAGGCGGCAGCCGTCCGGGCTGAACTCGTCGCCCAGGACGATGGAGCCGTCGCTGAACACACCGAATTCCAGCTTGAAGTCCACCAGCAGCAGGCCAGCGTCATCGAATAGCTTGCTCAGGACTTCGTTGACCTTGAGCGACAGTTCTTTCATGCGCGCCAGTTGCTCGACGGTGCCCCAGCCGAACGCCACAACGTGGGATTCGTTGATGAACGGGTCGCCCTTGGCGTCGTCCTTCAGGAACAGCTCGAACGTGTAAGGATTGAGCTTCATGCCCTCTTCCACACCCAGGCGCTTGACCAGGCTGCCGGCCGCGTAGTTACGCACCACGCACTCCACCGGGATCATGTCGAGCTTCTTCACCAGGCACTCGTTGTCGCCCAGCAGCTTGTCGAACTGGGTCGGCACGCCGGCGGCTTCGAGTTTCTGCATGATGAAGGCGTTGAACTTGTTGTTCACCATCCCCTTGCGGTCCAGTTGCTCGATGCGCTTGCCGTCGAACGCCGAGGTGTCGTTGCGAAACAGCAGGATCAAGCGGTCGGCGTCGTCGGTCTTGTAAACCGATTTGGCTTTGCCGCGGTAGAGTTCTTCACGTTTTTCCATGATGGGCTCCGCTTGCTAAGTAGGTGGGCTAGGCGATGTGGCGCCAGTCGAGCCCTGAATCTTGATCGGCCAGTTGCAGCCAGTCCGGGTCGCACCCGAGGGTGTCGACAAAACATTGCCGGGCCAGCTGCGGCAGGTTGTTCTTGCTGCTCAGATGAGCAAGGACCAGATGCTGCAGGTCCTGCCATCCCAATTCGGCCACCAGGCTTGCGGCCTGATGGTTGTTCAAATGCCCTTCGTCGCCGCCAACCCGCTGCTTGAGAAAGTACGGGTAATAGCCGCGCGCCAACAGGTCCCGGCAATGGTTGGCCTCGATCATCAAGGCATCCAGGCCACGGTAGCCTTCCAGTACGCCGGCACAGTAGGAACCCAGGTCGGTCAGCAGGCCAAAACGCCGCTGACCGTCGCTGAAGACAAACTGCGTAGGTTCCTGGGCGTCATGAGCGACGGCAATCACGTCAATGCACAAGGCGCCGATCTGCAGTTGCTCGCCACCGCGGACAAAACCCGCAGCCTCCACCGGCTTGCGCATCCCGCGCAACGTGCCCTGGCTGAGGTAGACCGGTAAATTGTAGCGCCGAGACAGCAAACCCACGCCATGCACGTGGTCGGCATGTTCGTGGGTCACCAGGATGGCGCTCAACTGCGAGGGATGAACGCCCAGGCGCAGCAGGCGCCGCTCGGTTTCCCGCAGGGAGAAACCACAATCCACCAGGATGTAAGTGTCAGCACTGGCGATCAGCGTGCCATTCCCTTGGCTACCACTGCCGAGAACGGCAAAACGCATCTGATCAGCCCAGGTTGTCCTGAATCACGCCCAACACTTTGCGCGCCACATCGGCCGGCGCCACGGTGTTGATGTTCTTCTCGACGGTCACCTGGACGTTGTCGCCCACCTTGCTCAGGCGAACCTGATAGCGCTCGGCACGGGCTTCGATCTCTTCCTTGGCCGGCTTGCTGCCGAACAACTTGCCGAAGAAGCCCGGCTCGTCGTTCTTCTTCTCGGCTTTTTCCGCCAGGTTGATGTAGTACAGGCCCAAGCTGCGGTTGATGTCCTCAACCCGCCACTCGCCCTGCTCCAGGGCGCGGCCTACGCTGGACCAGGCGCGATCGAGGTCGGCACCCAGGTTCAGCACCGGATTGCCGCTGCCGTCTTCGCTGAGGCTGACCCGGCTTGGGGTATCGAAATCACGGGCCGCCAGCAGGGACACTGAACCGCCCTTCTCGGAGGTACGGCTCATGCTGGCCAGCATATCGTCCACCAGCGCGGCGTCCAGGCCGGTGTTGACCGAGCGATTGGTGAACTCCACGTCAGCGGTGCTGCCGGCGGGACGCTCGGCACTGACCACGTAGACTTCACTGGTATTGCGCTGCACGCCCGGTTCGATACGGACCCGTACGCGGGTTTCGCTGTCGGCGGCGACGCCGGCGCTGCTCAGGCGCTTGGCCACGGCAGCGGAAAGCTCGTCGGAACGCTGCCAGCGGGTGCTGAACTCGCCGGTTTGCGGACGTTGCTGATCCAGACGGAACCCGTTGTCCTGGAAGAACTGCACCGCCACTGGCCAGACTTCGGCCGGTGGATGCTGGGCCATGACCCAGCGCGAATCGCCGCTCTTCTGCAGGGTGTAGTCGCTGGCGTCGGCAATGGCCGACAGCGGCTGCGGACGAGGTACTTGGTACTCGCCCTTGACGTTGTCGTCGGCCACGTTGCGCGGGATCGGCAGCAGCGGATCCAGACGCTTGGAGGTCTGGACATCCGGCGGCAGTTGCATCGGTGCTGTTTGTTGCGCTTGCAGGTAATCGCTACCCCGGTCACGGAAGTAGCCTTCCGGGCCCCAGATCCAACCGCAGCCACTGGTGCTGGAGATAATCAAGGCAAGTGCGGAAAGTCCGGCCATTCGCTTCATGCGTTGTACTTCCTCAATTAAACCAAGACGCCGGACTGGCGCATGGCCTGCCGCAGCGGTTCGTGACAGGCGGCACTGAGCCAGGTGAGCGGCAGACGGATACCGTCCGGCATCAAACCCATTTCGTGCAGGGCCCATTTCACGGGAATAGGGTTGGATTCGATGAACAGAGTCTTGTTCAGCGGCATCAGGGTTTCGTGGATCTCGCGGGCCTTGGCGGCATCGCCGGCCATGGCCGCGGCGCACATCTGGCTCATGGCCCGAGGCGCGACGTTGGCAGTCACCGAGATATTGCCCTTGCCGCCCAGCAGGATCAGCTCGACGGCAGTGGCGTCATCGCCGGAGTACACCAGGAAATCGTCGGGCACACCGGCCAGGATGGCCTTGGCGCGCTGCAGGTCGCCGGTGGCTTCCTTGATCCCGATGATGTTTTTCACGGAGGACAGGCGGATCACGGTCTCGGCCTGCATGTCGCATGCGGTGCGGCCTGGAACGTTGTAGAGGATCTGCGGGATGTCCACGGCCTCGGCAATGGCGCGGAAATGCTGGTACAGGCCTTCTTGAGTCGGCTTGTTGTAATACGGGGTCACCAGCAGGCATGCATCGGCGCCGGCAATCTTCGCGTTGGTGGTCAGTTCGATCGCTTCACGCGTCGAGTTGGCGCCGGTACCGGCAATCACCGGGATGCGCCCTGCAACCTGGGCCACCACCCGACGAATCACCTCGATGTGCTCGTTGACATCCAGTGTGGCCGATTCACCTGTGGTGCCGACCGCCACGATGGCGTTGGTGCCCTCTTGCAGGTGGAAGTCCACCAGTTTGCTCAGGCTGTCCCAGTCGAGATTTCCCTGTGCATCCATGGGTGTGACCAGTGCCACCATACTGCCCGCAATCATGCAACCGCTCCTGCCGGAAAAAGAGAGCGGTAATGGTACTGGCGCCAAGTTCCTTGCACAAGCGAAGTCCCGCGCCGTGAGCATTCCCCTGAGCGATGGTTTTCGCTACCCTTCAGGCTTTGATCGCTACCGATAAGCGTGTAAACCGGGTTATCGCCTGCCTGTCGCTTCTCCAAAGCCCCATTCCTGCATTGCCAGCCTGTGTTCCGGACGTATCGGGACCTGTCGCCGGCTTGTGGTTCAAGGCCCAGAAGATCCGCTTGCAACACTTGCCCGGCACTGGCTTGTCAAAAGTATCGACCGCTCATCGCTTTAGGAATGCTGCATGTCCACCCCCACAGTTCGCGAACAATTCCTTGTCATCAGTGCCCTTGGCGCCAACCCCATGGAGCTGACCAACGTCCTGTGCCGCGCCAGCCATGAAAACCGCTGCGCCGTAGTGACCTCGCGCCTGACCCGGCATGGCGAGTGCAGCGCCCTGGTGCTGGAGATTTCCGGCAGCTGGGACGCCCTGGCGCGCCTGGAAAGCAGCCTGTCATCCCTGGCCAAGAAGCACGCCTTCACGGTCAACGTGGTGCGCAGCGCCGCCCTGGAAAGCCGCCCCCAGGCCTTGCCTTATGTCGCCTACGTCAGCGCGGCGTACCGCTCTGACATCGTCAATGAGCTGTGCCAGTTCTTCATCGACCACCATGTCGAGCTGGAAAACCTCACCTGCGATACCTACCAGGCTCCGCAAACAGGCGGCACCATGCTCAACGCCACCTTTACCGTGACCCTGCCCGCCGGCACCCAGATCAGCTGGTTGCGCGACCAGTTCCTGGATTTTGCCGATGCCATGAACCTCGATGCGCTGATCGAACCCTGGCGCCCACAGAACCCTATGTAAGGAAGCCCCATGGCCGTTGCTATCGATCAACCTATTGCCGATTTCCAGGCCCCTGCCACCAGCGGCCAGACCGTCAGCCTGTCCGGCCTCAAGGGCAAGCAAGTGGTGATCTACTTCTACCCCAAGGACAGCACCCCAGGCTGCACCACCGAGGGCCAGGGCTTTCGTGATCAGTACGCCGCCTTCCAGGCCGCCAACACCGAGATCTTCGGCATCTCCCGCGACAGCCTGAAGTCCCACGAGAACTTCAAGTGCAAACAGGAGTTCCCCTTCGAGCTGATCAGCGACAAGGACGAAGCCGTCTGCCAGCTGTTCGACGTGATCAAGTTGAAGAAGCTCTATGGCAAGGAATACCTGGGGGTTGACCGCAGCACCTTCCTGATCGACAAGGACGGCGTATTGCGCCAGGAATGGCGCGGGGTCAAGGTTCCGGGCCACGTCGACGCTGTACTGGCTGCAGCCCAGGCACTGAACAAGGCCTGAAACCAACGGGGCGGCTGAATCAGCCGCCCCGCGTTATCTAGAGTAAAGGCGCCACCACCGGGTCCTTCCTCGGCCAGGCATCCAGCACAGCCTTGAACAAGGTGGCCAGGGGAATGGCAAAGAAAATCCCCCAGAAGCCCCACAACCCGCCAAACAGCAGCACCGCACAGATGATCGCCACCGGATGCAGATTCACCGCGCCGGAGAACAGCAGCGGTACCAGCACGTTGCCATCCAGGGTCTGGATAATCCCGTAGACCGCCATCAGATAAATGAACTGGTCGCTCCAGCCCCACTGGAACAGCGCGATCAGCGCCACCGGCACGGTTACCACTACTGCGCCGACATAGGGCACCACCACCGAAATCCCCACCAGCAGGGCCAGCAGGGCCGCGTAGTTCAGGCCCAGGGCGACGAAGGCGATGTAAGTCACACCACCGCAAATGACGATCTCGATCACCTTGCCGCGGATATAGTTGGCGATCTGTCGGTTCATTTCATGGGCGACCCGGGTGATCAGGGTCCGTTCCTGGGGCAGATAGCCAATGACCCAACGGCTGATCATCGCCCGGTCCTTGAGGAAGAAGAACACCAGGATCGGCACCAGTACCAGGTAGATCATGATGTTCACCAGCAAGGGCAGGCTGGACAGGGAGAAGGTCAGCGCCCATTGCCCGAACTTGCCGATCTCGCCCCGAGCCACTTCGATGGCCTGCAGTACCTGCTCGTCCGATACCAGATGCGGATAGCGCTCTGGCAACAGCAGCAACAGCGACTGCCACTTGGCAAGCATGCCCGGCAACTCGTTGAACAGGGTGACGAACTGGTGCCAAAGCAACGGCACCACCACCAGGATGAACACCAGCAGCAGCCCCATGAACAGGGCGAACACCAGCCCCACCGCCGCCCCACCGGGCAGGTGCAGGCGCTCCAGGCTCACCACCAGCCCCTGCATCAGGTAAGCCAGGACCATGCCCGCCAGTACAGGCGCCAGCATCCCGCCCAAGGTCAGGACAGCGGTAAAGGCCAGGAACAGCAGCACAGCCAGCACCACCGCTTCTTCATCCGAGAAGTAGCGCTGTATCCAGTCACGTAGCACTTTGAACATCAATGATCCTTAGATGAAAGCGGTGATGGGCCGTCAGGCCTTTTTCAGCCAGTAACGATAGACTCCGGCCTCGTCCTCTTCGCGCAACAGGGTATGACCGGCCAGGCGAGCGAAGGTGCGGAAGTCACGCTGGGACCCGGCATCGGTGGCAATGACCTTGAGCACCGCGCCACTGGCCAGGCGATTGAGTTCCATCTTGGCCTTGAGCAGTGGCAGCGGGCAGTTGAGCCCACTGGCATCCAGCACGGCGTCATGGGCGACAACATCGGTCATGGGCTTACTCCGATCATCAATTCAAGACGCCTAGAATACCCTGCAAGGCAAAGCCGTCGGCAATAAACAAGCCTGAAACCAGAGCGCTGTTGCGCCGAGGTAAAGGCTCGATAAGGTAGACGTCGGAATTTGCCTGAAAGCACTTTTTTATCCTCAGAGTTTTCACTGGCTTTGTCTGGTCCCCGGCCAGGTGTCCAGCTACAGTAGAGCCTTTGTCGATTAAGGCTTTGTGCATGAATTTATTGCGCCCTACCCTGCTGACGCTCGCTTGCCTGCTCGCCTCACCGGGCTTCGCCGACGACCTGCCGTCACTCGGTGATGCCAGTTCATCCATCGTCTCTCCACAACAGGAATACCAGCTGGGCCGTGCCTGGCTGGCGTTGCTGCGCAGCCAGGTCTCGCAGCTCAACGACCCGCAACTCAAGGACTATGTCGAAACCAGCGTCTACAAACTGGTGGAGACCAGCCAGGTCAACGACCGGCGCCTGGAGTTCATCCTGATCAACAGCCCGCAGCTCAACGCCTTCGCCGCCCCAGGTGGGATTGTCGGGGTCAACGGCGGCCTGTTTCTCAATGCCCAGACCGAGGGTGAATACGCCTCGGTGCTGGCTCACGAACTGGCGCACCTTTCCCAACGCCACTTTGCCCGCGGTGTCGAAGCCCAGCAGCGCATGCAGGTACCAATGATGGCCGCCTTGCTGGCTGGGATCGTGATCGCCGCCGCCGGCGCCGGGGATGCAGGGATCGCCACCATCGCCGGCACCCAGGCCGCGGCCATCCAGGAACAGCGACGCTTTTCCCGGCAAAACGAACAGGAAGCCGACCGCATCGGCATTCTCAACCTGGAGAAGGCTGGCTACGATCCGCGCTCGATGCCCACCATGTTCGAGCGTCTGATGCGTCAATACCGCTTCGACGCCAAGCCACCGGAATTTCTCCTGACGCACCCGGTCACCGAATCGCGGATCGCAGACACCCGCAACCGCGCGGAACAGGCCAAGCTTGGAGGCACCGAGGACAGCCTGCGCTATCAACTGATCCGTGCCCGGGTGCAGTTGAACTACGAAGAATCTCCAGGGCTGGCTGCGAAGCGCTTTCGCGCACAGCTCGATGAAAACCCGAAGAACGACATTGCCCGCTACGGTCTGGCCATCGCCCAGATCAAGGGCAGCCAGTGGAACGAAGCCCGGGAAAACCTCAAGCCGCTGCTGGCCAAATCCCCCAATGACGTCACCTACAACCTGGCCCAGATCGAACTGGACATGGCCAACAACCGCCTGCCGGATGCTCAGGCCCGGGTGGAGCGAATGCTCAATCTGTACCCGGGCAATTACCCGCTGAACCAGATCCGGGTGGACCTGCTGCTCAAGCAGAACCGCCCGGCGGATGCGGAAAAGGCCCTGGAGGGCTTGCTGAAAAGTCGTCCGGACGATCCGGATGTCTGGTATCTGGTGGCGGAAACTCGCGGCCTGTCGGGCAACATCATTGGCCTGCACCAGGCCCGGGCCGAGTACTTCGCCCTGGTCGGCGACTACCGCCAGGCCATCCAGCAGCTGGACTTCGCCAAACGGCGGGCCGGCAGCAACTTCCCACTGTCATCGAGAATCGACGCTCGCCAGCGGGAGATGATGGATCAGGAGCAGATGGTCAAGGACATGATGCGCTGATGTTTCCAGGCAGCATAAAAAAGCCCGCCTCTTACGAGGCGGGCTTTTTATTGCGCGAGCATTCCGTCAGACGGATTACTCGGCCAGTTTAAAGGTAATGAAACTGGCTCGCCCCTGACGCAGTACGCGCATGGACACCGAACGGTTCTTCGGCAGCGCCTTGGCAATTTCGGTGAACTCCTTGGCGGTGGTAATCGCCTGGTTGTTCAGATGGGTGATCACGTCACCCGGCTGCAGACCGATCAGCGCCGCTGGGCCGTCCTGGACTTCCTTGATGACTACGCCGCCCTTGAGGTCAAAAGTCTTCTTCTGCTCATCATTGAGCTCGACCACGGCTACGCCGAGACGGTTGCTGCTGCGCTCGACACCGGACTTGGGCAGCATGCTCAGATCCTTGTCTTCTTCAGGAATGGCGCCCACGGTGAGTTCGACATTCTTGCGCTTGCCTTCACGGATCACTTCCAGGTTGGCCTTGGCTCCGGCCTTCAGCGCCCCTACCAGATGCGGCAGGTCCGCCGACATCACGATTGGCTGGCCATTAAGACTGAGAATCACGTCACCCACTTGCAGGCCGCCCTTGGCCGCTGGTCCGCCGTCCTGAACCTGCGCAACCAGTGCACCGGCAGGTTTTTCCAGGCCAAAGGATTCAGCCAGGTCTTTATTGACCTCCTGAATCACTACGCCCAGCCAGCCACGACTGACCTTGCCCCCGGTTTTGAGCTGATTGGAAACGTCCATGGCAACGTCGATAGGGATCGCGAAGGACACCCCCATGAAGCCGCCGGAACGGGTATAGATCTGCGAGTTGATCCCCACCACTTCCCCCGCCAGGTTGAACAGCGGCCCCCCCGAGTTACCCGGGTTGATCGGCACGTCGGTCTGGATGAAAGGTACGTAGTTTTCGTTTGGCAGACTGCGACCAATAGCGCTGACGATGCCTTGGGTCACTGTGTGGTCGAAGCCAAATGGCGACCCAATAGCCACGACCCATTGCCCGGCTTTCAGGTCCTGGGATTTACCCAGCTTCAGCACAGGCAGGTCCTTGCCATCGATCTTCAACAGTGCCACGTCGGAGCGTGGGTCGGTGCCGATCAGCTTGGCTTTCAATTCGCTGCGGTCGGCCAGGCGCACGAGAATCTCGTCCGCATCGGCGATCACGTGATTGTTGGTGAGGATGTAGCCATCCGGGGAAATGATGAAACCCGAGCCCAGGGACTGGGCTTCACGCTGGCGATCCCCTCGCGGAGAGCGCTGCTGCGGCATGCCGCGCTCGAAGAACTCCCGCAACATTGGCGGCAGGCCTTCCAGATCGGGCATCTGCGCCGAGTTGGAGACCCGGCGATCAGGCAGTTTCTGTGTGGTACTGATGTTCACCACTGCAGGCGAGGCCTGTTCGACCAGTTGGGTGAAATCAGGCAACTCGGCTGCCTGGGCAGACACGGCCTGTCCCAGCACCAGCACGGTGGCAAGAATGGTGAAGTAAGACTTCAAGCGTGGTATCGACATACGGCTCCCGTTACGACGAGCGTGGTTAAGCGATATGGAGCAAGCAGTACCGAACAGACAGGGGCGGTACTTTTGTTCCAGGAACGACAAATAAGGTCAGAACCGAGGGGTTCTGACCTATAAAAAAACTCTGGGGATTTTGCAAATGAAATTGCTCACCAAACATTTCATCTTCTCAATTGTGGAGTAGGCATTACCGACCTCTTACACAACCAATAAAGGCTCATTGCTTGGCGGTGGCATCGGAACGCATCGACAGTGCGATTCGTTCAGCGGTACCGATAGGGATTTCCCCGACCACGGTGACCATCATTTCGCCATCGGGCGTGGTCAAGCGACGCGATACGGCGACAGTCGGACCGAGCTGAGTCCGGGTATCGGTAACCGTCGCACCGTTGAGCGGCTCGAGGAATACCGAGAACCGCGCCAAGCCGTCGTCATACAGCAAGCTGTTGACCAGGGTCTTGGTTTCCGGATCCTTGCGGGCGGAGCTACTGGTCAGCTCGAAACCTGGAGGCAGCCAGTCGGAATGCCAGGTTTGCGCAGTTTTGATGGCCGAAGCCTTGTTGCTGTCCAGGCTCACCGGCTTGCAGTCAGCACCAGCTTGCAACTCGGCGTCTTCGGGTACATCTGTAGTATCCAGACGAGTGAACTGGAAGCGCTCCAGCAGCTGTCCCTTGTCATTCAACAACAGGGATTTGAGCGGCAGGCCGGTCTCCCGATCCAGATGCAACTCAAAGCCGTAGCGATGCTGATCTTTGGGCGTAACCGAAACGATCACTGCCTGACGCCCAGCCACACGAGACTTGCCGATAACGGCAAGGTCGTACCAATTCTTGAGCTTTTGCGGGTCCAGCGCACGGGCCGCAGAGTCCGGAGCATCCCCCAACCCTGCCACCAACGTACCGCTGACGCACTGGGTGCGACCATCGACACGCACCACCTCTTGAGCGGATCCATCGAGCTGAATCAGACGCTCACGGACCTTTCCATCCTGGACGCGATGCCAGATGTTATGGGTAGAAAAACTACCGTTACGCTCGTAAACGAAAGTGCCCTGAAAGCTTTGCTGTTGTTCCGCTTGCCCAAGACGTTGCAACCAGTCCTGGGCTTCATCGGCGTGGGCTGGAACCACAAACCAGCCACTAAGCAGAAGCGAGAGTAGAGGTATGGCGCGCATGATCCTCCTTAGCGGTTTTCCAAGCTTGCCGCACGGGCATAAGGCAGTGCGCTTTCAGTACCTTTTAGTGCAGCTTGCTGAGCATGCTGACGCAGGTAGCTCGGCAGACGCTGATCGTGCCAGCCTGGCTGCCCTTGCAATACACCATTAGCCATAGGGCCAGTGGCTTCCGAGCTTTCATTGTAGCCGGCCAATACAGCAGGGCCTTTTACTTGTGGAGTCGCCAGGGTTGGCTGACCGGCTTGCTGAGCCAGTTCAACGCCCGCGATCTCGTCTTGGTTGTACAGACGCACACCGGCCAAGACCGCCACAGTCACCGACGCAGCTACCGCCAGGCGGCCCAGGCTGCGCCAAGGTCCGCGGGACACTTTGGCCGGTACGGCCTCATCAGCCAGAGCTGCAGAAACGGCAGCGGCAATGTCCAGACGTGGAAGCAGCAACTCCTTGTGCATAGCTGCCCGGGCGATTTGATAACGGGCCCAAGTCTCACGGGTTTCTACTTCGTCGACGGCATTCAATACCCGACGCAATTCCAGTTCGTCCGCTTCGTTATCCATCACCGCGGACAGCGATTCCTGCAGGGCTTCACGACTCATGGCGGTTCCTCTCTTGGCTGTCGCCGCTGTCTCAGGTTTCCTGCAACAACGGCTGCAGGGCTTTATCGATGGCTTCCCGAGCGCGGAAAATCCGGGAGCGCACGGTACCCACCGGACACTGCATGACGCTGGCAATGTCCTCGTAACTCAGACCATCGAATTCACGTAAAGTTAAGGCTGTACGCAAATCTTCAGGCAGTTGCTGGATGGTTCGATGGACGGTGCCCTCGATCTCATCCCGCAGCAATGCACGTTCCGGCGACTCGAGATCCTTCAGGCCATGATCGCCGTCATAGAACTCAGCATCCTCAGAACTCACATCGCTATCCGGCGGCCGACGGCCGCGTGAAACCAGATAGTTTTTCGCCGTGTTGATGGCGATACGGTACAGCCACGTGTAAAACGCGCTGTCCCCTCGAAAATTACCTAGTGCACGGTAAGCCTTGATAAAGGCTTCTTGTGCGACATCCTGGGCTTCATGGGTGTCGTGCACGAAACGCACGATCAACCCGAGAATTTTGTGCTGGTATTTCAGCACGAGCAGATCGAACGCTCGCTTGTCGCCGCGTTGAACGCGTTCGACCAGCTGCTGATCCTCTTCCTGGGTTAGCATGAACACTCCTCGATAAGCTCGGAGGAGGCTTGCATCACTAATTGATCAGGCTTGCAAACATAGACTCGGGCTTTTCGCAAAAGTTCTCCCCCTCCAAGCAAGTTTCCTGCGGGCTCTGATCCGG
Source organism: Pseudomonas sp. JDS08PS003 (assembly GCF_045013505.1). Taxonomy (NCBI): domain Bacteria; kingdom Pseudomonadati; phylum Pseudomonadota; class Gammaproteobacteria; order Pseudomonadales; family Pseudomonadaceae; genus Pseudomonas; species Pseudomonas sp. JDS08PS003. Next base: position 1,727,930 of record NZ_CP120724.1, on the reverse strand, counting down.
CACGCACGAAAAACGCAGCGCGGGCAAGGCCGGCTGCGCGAATAATCCTGTCGTCGATTTCTGTCACAAGGGCCAGATTGCAAACCTTGGCCAGAACCGACGCTGTCCCTTCTTTCAGGCAACCTTCTATTGAGTTTGGGGCCTTGGCAAAAGTTCCCAATCTTTATAGCTGTGCTGAACGAAGATTGTGTAACGGTGAAGAGAAAAACCGCCCTACTTCTTCGAACACTCGGTTTCGCAACCTGGAATGCTTCGAATACCTGGGTGATCGAGAGCAACGCTTCTGCTCAGCGAAGTCGCACAATGCCCTGAAGGCGCGACTATTGTGCCGATCCCCCCCTCTATATACTAGTGGGCTGTGTGGCTGCCATGACTCGCCGATTCAGGCGTCTTGCGCCAACCCCGTCCTGGGTCGCTTTGAGCGGAATCCTTCAAATGAGCCAACAGTTTCAACACGATGTTCTGGTGATTGGCAGCGGCGCCGCCGGCTTGAGCCTGGCCCTGACACTGCCCCGCCACCTGCGTATTGCCGTCCTGAGCAAGGGCGATCTGGCCAATGGCTCGACCTACAGGGCTCAAGGCGGCGTCGCTGCCGTGCTGGACGATACCGATACTGTCGAATCCCATGTCGATGACACCCTCAACGCCGGTGGCGGCCTGTGCCACGAGGATGCAGTGCGATTTACCGTGGAACACAGCCGTGAGGCCATCCAATGGTTGATCGACCAGGGGGTTCCCTTTACCCGTGATGAAGACGCCAGCAGCGACGACAATGGCTTCGAGTTCCACCTGACTCGAGAAGGCGGTCACAGCCACCGACGGATCATTCATGCCGCAGACGCCACCGGCGCGGCCATCTTCAAGACACTACTGGCACAGGCCCGACAACACCCCAATATCGAACTGCTGGAGCAACGGGTTGCCGTCGACCTGATCACCGAGAAACGCCTGGGCCTGGAAGGTGATCGCTGCCTGGGCGCCTACGTGCTCAACCGCGGCACCGGTGAAGTGGATACCTTTGGCGCCCGCTTCGTAATCCTCGCCTCCGGCGGTGCGGCCAAGGTCTACCTCTATACCAGCAACCCCGACAGTGCCTGTGGCGACGGCATCGCCATGGCATGGCGCTCGGGCTGCCGGGTGGCCAACCTGGAGTTCAACCAGTTCCACCCCACCTGCCTGTATCACCCCCTGGCCAAGAGCTTCCTGATCACCGAGGCCCTGCGCGGTGAAGGCGCCCACCTCAAGCTGCCCAACGGTGAACGCTTCATGCAGCGGTTCGACCCCCGGGCCGAGCTGGCTCCCCGGGATATCGTCGCCCGGGCCATTGACCATGAAATGAAGCGCCTGGGGATCGACTGCGTCTACCTGGATATCAGCCACAAACCAGAAGCCTTCATCAAGACCCACTTCCCCACCGTGTATGAACGCTGCCTGGAATTTTCCATCGACATCACCCAACAGCCGATCCCGGTGGTGCCGGCCGCTCACTACACATGCGGCGGCGTGATGGTCGATCAACAGGGGCGCACTGATGTGCCAGGCCTGTATGCCATCGGCGAAACCAGTTTTACCGGCCTCCACGGAGCCAACCGCATGGCCAGCAATTCGTTGCTGGAGTGTTTCGTCTACGCCCGTTCGGCAGCAGCCGACATTCTCCAGCAGTTGCCCCAGATCTCGATTCCCATCGCCCTGCCGGCCTGGGATGCCAGCCAGGTCACCGACTCCGACGAAGACGTGATCATTGCGCACAACTGGGACGAACTGCGGCGATTCATGTGGGACTACGTCGGTATCGTGCGGACCAACAAACGCCTGCAACGGGCTCAACACCGGGTACGCCTGCTACTGGACGAGATCGACGAGTTCTACAGCAACTACAAGGTCAGCCGTGACCTGATCGAGTTGCGCAACCTTGCCCAGGTGGCCGAGCTGATGATTCTCTCGGCCATGGAGCGCAAGGAAAGCCGAGGTCTGCACTACACCCTCGACTACCCGCAGCTGCTGCCCGAGGCACGCGACACTATTCTGCTGCCGCCCACCTACGCCGGCCGAACTTGAGCCGCACCCGCAGACGCCGGTGCTCATCGGCTGTCTGCGCGTCCCTGGGAACACAAAGGGAGCGCACCCAGCGCTCGCCCTGCAGACGAAAGCGCAACACCACGATCAGCGGTAACGCCAGACTGTCCGGCCGCAACTGCACCACCTGCCACCCCGTGGCCGGACTCCACAACTGCCAGCCCTCAGGCGAGTGCCGCAAGCGGCTGAATGCGCGGGAATGGGTCAACAAAATCTGTCGAGGCAGCACCCAACCGCCATGCACCAGGCACAGCAGGATGCCCAGCCCCTTGGCCACAGACGGGATATCCAGCAGAAAAATGGCGACCAGGGCGAATGCCTGGGCCAGCAGGTAGGCCGCCAGCAGTTGCCGTGAAGCACGCCAGCGGCACTCGAACAGCCTACTTGGGCTGGACACGGTCCAAAATCATGCGAACCATGCGCTGCAGCTCAGGATCCTCGGATTCGCTGCGCTCCATGAACCAGCCGAACATGTCCTGATCCTCACACTCCAGCAACTTGCGGTAGCACTCGCGATCAGTCTCATTGAGATGCGGGTACACCTCCCTGACGAACGGCACCAGCAATACGTCCAGCTCAAGCATGCCGCGACGGCTGTGCCAGTAGAGGCGATTCAGTTCAACATCTTCAACCATGGAGCGCTCCTCAAATAGAGCGCAAGTATACAGCCCGGGGAACACGAGAACAGTCGGCTTTGGTCGGTCACCACCCGTCCTTTGTGAACTATCCATTTCAGGGGCGCCCCCTTATGATGTGCCCCAGACTTTTTACCCTGCGATGAACCATGGCTGACTCCGCTTTTTTCTGCCCCCTGTCCCACGAAGGCGTCCTCGCCGTCCGCGGCCCTGATGCCAGCAAATTCCTTCAGGGTCAGTTGACCTGCAACCTCAGTTACCTCAGCGACAGCCAGTCCAGCCTGGGCGCCCGTTGCAACCAGAAAGGCCGCATGCAGTCGAGTTTTCGTATCCTCCTGGAGGGTGACGGCTGCCTGCTGGCCATGGCCAGCGAACTGCTTGAGCCGCAACTGGCAGACCTGAAGAAATACGCAGTCTTCTCCAAGGCCAAGCTCACCGATGAAAGCGCCAATTGGGCGCGCTTCGGCCTCAGCAATGCCGACTCCAGCCTGAGCGGCCTGGGCCTTGAACTGCCCCAGGAAGACGGCGCCGTAGTCCGCGCCGATGGCCTGATTGCCGTGCGCGCCTCAAGCAAGCGCGTCGAACTCTGGGTCCCGGCGGAACGCGCCGAGAGCCTGGGCCAGCAACTGGCTGCGCAACTACCCCAGGGCGAGCTCAATCAGTGGCTGCTAGGCCAGATCCGCGCGGGCCTCGGCCAGGTCATGGCACAGACCCGTGAACTGTTCATTCCACAGATGCTCAACCTCCAGGCCGTAGGCGGCGTCAGCTTCAAGAAAGGCTGCTATACCGGTCAGGAAATCGTCGCCCGCATGCAATACCTGGGCAAGCTCAAGCGCCGCCTCTACCGACTCGCATTGCCCGCCGGCGAGCTCCCCGTCCCAGGCACCCCGCTGTTCTCCCCGACCCACAACAGCTCCATCGGCGAAGTGGTCCTGGCTGCCCAGGCACCCGATCAAGTGGAACTGCTGGCCGTGTTGCAAGCCGAAGCGGTAGAAGATGGCAACCTGCACCTGGGCGCACTCGAAGGGCCCGGTCTGCAATTGCTTGACCTGCCGTACCAACTGGACCGCGATCGCGAAATCCAGCGCTGACCGACTCCCCCTTTCCTGCAACACCCTAGAGAACTGAAATGACTGAGCTGGCGGAAAAGGTCCAACAGGATTTGGTGGAGGCCATCGACAATGATGACCTGGTTCTGCCAACCCTACCGGAGGTGGCCATGCAGATTCGCCAGGCCGCCGAAGACCCGGAAATCAGCGTCAGCACCCTGAGCAAAGTGATAGGCCGCGACACCGCGTTGTCGGCGCGACTGATCAAGGTGGTCAACAGCCCACTGTTGCGGGCGGCCCAGGAAGTCACCGACCTGCACACCGCAATCACTCGTCTGGGAGTCAACTACAGCAGCAACCTGGCCATCGGCCTGGTGATGGAGCAGATCTTCAATGCCCGCTCCGAGGTGGTTGCACAGAAAATGCACGATGTCTGGCGCCGCAGCCTGGAAGTGGCCGGGGTCAGCTATGCCCTGTGCCGCAGCTACACCCAGCTCAAGCCCGACCAGGCGGCCCTCGGCGGCCTGGTACACCAGATCGGCGTGCTGCCGATCCTGACCTACGCCGAAGACCACTACGAACTGCTTTCCGACCCGGTCAGCCTCAATCACGTGATCGAACGCATTCACCCGCTGCTGGGGGACAAGCTGCTACGGGTCTGGGAGTTCCCCGAGCAACTGGTGGAAATCCCCGGGCACTACCTGGAATTCAACCGCCAGACCACCGGGATCGACTACGTCGACCTGGTCCAGGTGGCGACCCTGTACTGCCACAAAGACACTGATCACCCTCTCTCGCGTATCGACGCCTTCAGCGTGCCGGCGTTCAAGAAGCTGGGGATCGACCCGGACAACAAGGCCATGTGCAACGATCTGCAAGAATCCCGCTCAATGCTCTACTGATCCTCATCCGGCGATAAAACTCACCCGCACCTTCAGCCCCGAAGGCTCGCCATCGTGCAGACTGATCTGTGCCAGATGGGCGCGACAGATTTCCCCCACGATCGCCAGCCCCAACCCCGAACCGGCCACCTGCTGATTACGCCGGTAAAAACGCTCGAAGACCCGGTCGCGATCCTCCAGGGGAATTCCCGGCCCGTCGTCCTCCACCTCCAGCACCCCCGGCGCCGATACCCGCAGCACCACATTGCCGCCCGACGGCGTGTGGGCCAGGGCGTTGTCCACCAGGTTGCTCAGCAGTTCATTGAGCAGGGTGGGCTCGCCCTTGAGCCACACCGGCTCGTCGGCTTCCAAGGCCAGGGCCACCCCTCTGGCATGGGCCAGGGGCGCCATGGCCATGCCAAGCTCCCGGGCCAGCTGGCTGAGATCGAGCAACTGTGCGCCCCCCTCGGCGATGGCCCGGGCGCCATTTTCCACCCGGGCCAGGGACAGCAACTGATTGGCCAGGTGGGTCAGGCGATCGGTGCCCTGGGCCGCGCTTTCCAGGGTCGTGCGCCAGGTGTCCGGCTCACTGGAGCGCAGTCCCAGCTCCAGGCGGGCCTTGAGTGCCGCCAGCGGTGTACGCAATTCATGGGCGGCCTCGGCAATGAACTGTGCCTGGCGCTCGAACTGCCCCCGCAGGCGTTCGGTAAAATGGTTCAAGGCCCGCACCAGAGGCCACAACTCACGCTGTACCGAAACCAGCGGCAGTGGCCGCAAGTCATCGGGCTGGCGCTCCTCCACCGCACCGCGCAAACGTTCCAGCGGGCGTAAGGCGGCACTCACCGCAAACCACACCAGCAGCAACGCCCCAATGGCCAGCATGCCCAGGCGCAGCAAGGTGTCGGCCATCAAACTGCGAGCCATGGCGACCCGCGCCTCGTCGGTCTCCGCCACGCGGATTTCCGCCATGCCGTTCATGTTCGGCTCGCTGACCGCCTTGAGCAGGCTCACCACCCGCACGTTCTGGCCCTGGTAGGTGGCGTCGTAGAAACGCGCCAGAGCCGGATAGTCATCGGTACGCGGAGTACCCGGTGGCGGACCGGGCAAGTTTTCGTAACCGGAGATCAGTTGCTGGTGAATATCGTTGACCTGGTAATAGATGCGCCCGGCGCTGTCGTAGGCAAAGGTATCCAGGGCCACATAGGGCACATTGGCGCTCAGGCTGCCGTCACGCTGGGACAACCCGGCGGCAATGGTCCGTGCCGAGGCCAGCAAGGTGCGGTCATAGGCGGTGTCAGCGGCCTCACGGCCGTTCCAGTAGGCACTCAAGCCGCTGGCTAGCATCAGCACCACCAGCAGCAGAGCCAGGTTCCACAACAACCGCCAGCGCAGGCTGCTGGGCCTATGCATCGCGGCTTTCCAACAGATAACCCAAGCCACGGAACGTCACGATGGCCACCGCATGGCCATCGAGCTTCTTGCGCAGACGGTGGACATAAATCTCGATGGCATCCGGGCTGGCCTCCTCATCCAGGCCGAACACCTGAGAGGCCAATTGCTCCTTGCTCATCACCCGGCCAGGACGGGCAATCAATGCCTCGAGCACGGCCTGCTCGCGGGACGTCAGGGTCAGCAATTCCTCACCCAGGGTGAAGCGCCGGGTATCCAGGTCATAAGCCAGCACGCCGCAACGCTGCTGGCGCTCGCCCCCCAGCACGCTACGGCGCAACAGCGCCTTGACCCGAGCTTCGAGCTCGGTCAGTTCGAACGGTTTGGCCAGGTAATCGTCGGCCCCCAGATTCAGACCATGGACCCGATCCTTGACGTCGCTGCGGGCAGTGAGCATCAGCACCGGCAAGTTCTTGCCCCGGGCCCGCAGGCGCGCCAGCACCTCGAAACCGTCCATGCGCGGCAGGCCGACGTCGAGGATCGCCATGGCGTATTCCTCACTGCCCAGGGCCAGGTCGGCGGCCACGCCATCGTGCAGCACATCCACGGTCAGGCCGGTGCTCTTGAGCGCCTGGGCGACACTTTCGGCCAGTTGCAGATGGTCTTCGACGAGCAGGACTCGCATGTTTTCTTACCTCGTTCCGGGGGGATCGACGCCACTCTTTGGCGCGGAGTGTACCGCCGCAACCGCCGCTGTGAAGCCCGAAAACCGTGAAAGTACGCTGAAAGGTTAGCGAAAGGTTGGCCCTTTAGAGTCCGACTACGGACAGTCTCGACTGCCCTGGCCTTGACGGCCGCTGATACGCAAAACGCCTCGAAGCGTTTTCGTCAAAATAAGAACAATAACGGAGTACTCCAGGATGCCATCCTCGCACCCTCAGGCTGTCCAGCCCGCGCGTTTTTCCCGTTTGACCCCGACCGCCCTGGCCAGCGCCGCCGCCCTCGCCGGTTTCGCCCCACTCAGCCAGGCCGCCTTCTTCGAAGACAGCAGCGCCACCTTCGAAACCCGCAACATGTACTTCAATCGCGACTTTCGCGACGGCACCAGCGCCCAGCAATCCAAGCGCGATGAATGGGCTCAGGGTTTCATGCTCAACCTGCAGTCGGGCTACACCGAAGGCACCGTGGGTTTCGGCCTGGACGCCCTGGGCATGCTCGGGGTCAAGCTCGACTCCAGCCCCGACCGCACCGGTACCGGCCTGCTGCCGACCCACGACGACGGACGCGCGGCCAACCAGTACTCCAAGCTCGGCCTGACCGGCAAAGTGAAGATCTCCGCCACCGAACTGAAAATCGGCAGCCTGATCCCCGAGCTACCGATCCTCAAGCCCAACGACGGGCGCATCCTGCCGCAGACCTTCGAAGGCGGCCTGCTGACTTCCAAGGAAATCAAGAACCTGACCTTCACCGGCGGCCGCCTGGACAAGGCCAAGGACCGCGACGACAGCAACTACGAGGACATCCGCCTCAACAACAAGAACAGCCGCTTCGCCGGCACCGTGGCCGGCAAGCACTTCAATTTCGGCGGCCTGGATTACAAGTTCACCGACAAGATCGCCGGCAGCTACCACTTCGCTCAACTGGACGATGTCTACAACCAGCACTTCCTCGGCCTGGTAGCCTCCCAGCCCATGGGGCCGGGCACCTTCGGCACCGACCTGCGCCTGGCCATCAGCGACGACCAGGGCCAGGCCCGGGGCGGCAAGATCGACAACAAATCCCTCAACGGCCTGGTGAGCTATGCCCTGAACGGGCATAAACTCAGCGCCGGCTACCAGCACATGTCCGGCGACAGCGCCTTCCCCTACGTGGATGGCAGCGATCCGTACCTGGTGAACTTCGTGCAGATCAACGACTTCGCCGGGGCCGAGGAACGCTCCTGGCAGGCCCGCTACGACTACGACTTCGCCAAGCTGGGAATTCCCGGTCTGAGCTTCATGACCCGCTACCTCAGCGGCGACAACATCGCCCTGAAAAACGGCGACACCGGCAAAGAGTGGGAACGCAACACCGAGGTCAAATACGTAGTGCAAAGCGGCACCTTCAAGGACGTCGCCGTGCGCCTGCGCAACGCCACCTACCGCTCCAACTACTCGGCTCGCGACGCGGATGAAGTGCGCCTGCTGGTGAGCTACAGCGTGGCCCTGTGGTAAGCCACCCGTATCACGCTGCGTCGTAGGAGCTGGCTTGCCAGCGAAGAGGCCCGCAAGCCCTGTACAAAACCAAGGCCTCCTTCGCCGGCAAGCCGGCTCCTGCGGAAAAAGGGTCGGGGATGACCCGGACATACCGATAACAACAACTCCTGTGGAGACGTTCATGGACCTTTCACTGCGCAAACTAGCCCTCGCCGCCGGCTGCCTGCTGTTCGCCGGCCAACTGCTGGCCGCGACCGCCGAGCCCAAGCGCCCGGAATGCATCGCACCGGCCTCCCCCGGCGGCGGTTTCGACCTGACCTGCAAGCTGGCGCAAAGCGCCCTGGTCAACGAAAAACTCCTCACCAAGCCGATGCGCGTGACCTACATGCCTGGCGGTGTCGGTGCCGTGGCCTACAACGCCGTGGTGGCCCAGCGTCCCGCCGACGCCGGAACCCTGGTGGCCTGGTCCAGCGGCTCGCTGCTGAACCTGGCCCAGGGCAAGTTCGGCCGTTTCGATGAAAGCGCAGTGCGCTGGCTGGCAGCGGTCGGCACCAGCTACGGGGCCATCGCCGTGAAAAGCGACTCGCCCTACAAGACCCTCGACGATCTGGTCCAGGCTCTTAAGAAAGATCCAAGCAAGGTAGTGATAGGTTCCGGCGGCACCGTGGGCAGCCAGGACTGGATGCAGACCGCACTGATCGCCAAGGCCGCCGGGATCAACCCCCGGGACCTGCGCTACGTCGCCCTGGAAGGCGGCGGTGAAATCGCCACCGCCCTGCTGGGTGGACACATTCAGGTCGGCAGCACCGACATCTCCGACTCCATGCCCCATATCCAGGCTGGCGACATGCGCCTGCTGGCGGTGTTCTCCGAACAGCGTCTGGACGAGCCGGAAATGAAAGACATCCCCACTGCCAAGGAGCAGGGCTACGACATCGTCTGGCCAGTGGTACGCGGTTTCTACCTCGGGCCGAAAGTCACCGACGAGGAATACGCCTGGTGGAAAAATGCCTTCGACAAGCTGCTGGCCTCCGAAGAGTTCGCCAAGCTGCGTGATCAGCGCGAACTCTTCCCCTTCGCCCTCACCGGCCCCGAGTTGGACACCTATGTGAAAAAACAGGTGGCCGACTACAAGACCCTGGCCAAAGAGTTCGGCCTGATCCAGTGACCGACCCTTTCTGACGGCCCGGCCCTCGCGCATCGAGGGCCGCGCCCGGGAGTTAGCCATGCTCGTTCAACGTCTCTTCGCTGCGGTGTTGCTGCTGGCCTGTGCCGGCCTGGCACTGATGGCCTGGCCGTATCAGGCGGCCTTTTCCTACGAACCCGTGGGCCCGCGGGCCTTCCCCTTGCTGATGCTCGGCCTGATGGGCCTGGCCCTGCTGTACATGCTGCTGCGTCCGGCCCCCATCAAGCACAGTGAAGAAGAACCGCCCCTGGACCGTGCAACCCTGAGCAAGATCGCAGTCTGCGTCGCCTTGCTGCTGGTGTTCGCCGGAACCTTCGAACCCCTGGGCTTCATCGTCGCCAGCATCCTCATCGGTGTACCAATGGCACGGCTCTACGGCGGCCGCTGGCTACCGAGCCTGGTGATCATCAGCCTGCTCAGTGTCGGCCTCTACTGGTTGTTCGACCGGGTCATGGACGTACCACTGCCCCTCGGCCTGCTCGACGTTCTGGAGAATTGATATGGATACCCTCAGTTATCTGGGCCAGGGCTTCGGCGTTGCGCTGACCCCCTACAACCTGGTCACCGCCCTGTCCGGCACCCTGATCGGCACCGTGGTCGGCCTGCTCCCGGGCCTGGGCCCGATCAACGGCGTGGCCCTGTTGATCCCCATTGCCTTCGCCCTGGGCCTGCCGCCGGAGTCGGCGCTGATCCTCCTGGCGGCGGTGTACCTGGGTTGCGAATACGGCGGCCGCATCAGCTCGATCCTGCTGAACATTCCTGGCGAAGCCTCCACCGTGATGACCACCCTGGACGGCTACCCCATGGCACGCAAAGGCCTGGCGGGCGTGGCCTTGTCACTCTCGGCCTGGAGTTCGTTCATCGGCGCCTTCATCGCCACCTGCGGCATGGTGCTGTTCGCCCCGCTGCTGGCCAAGTGGGCGATCGCCTTCGGTCCGGCGGAATACTTCGTACTGATGGTGTTCGCCATCGTCTGCCTCGGCGGCATGGCCGGCGATCGACCGCTGAAAACCTTCATTGCCGCGTTGATCGGCCTGTTCCTGTCGGCGGTGGGCATCGACGCCAACAGCGGCGTGTACCGCTTCACCGGGGACAACATCCACCTCACCGACGGCATCCAGTTCGTGGTGCTGGTGCTGGGCCTGTTCTCCATCAGCGAGATCCTGTTGCTGCTGGAGAAGACCCATCGCGGCCAGGAAGCGGTGAAAGCCACCGGACGCATGATGTTCAACTTCAAGGAAGCGGCCTCGGTGTTCGTGGTGAACATCCGCTGCGGCCTGCTGGGCTTCATCATGGGCGTACTGCCCGGTGCCGGCGCAACCCTGGCCAGCGCCGTGGCCTACATGACCGAGAAGCGCATCGCCGGCGCCAGCGGCACCTTTGGTGAAGGTGACAAGCGCGGCCTGGCGGCCCCTGAAACCGCCATCGGCGCCTCGGCCTGCGGTGCCCTGGTGCCGATGCTGACCCTCGGCGTTCCCGGCTCCGGCACCACGGCGGTGATGATCGGCGCCCTGTCGCTGTACAACATCACCCCCGGTCCGCTGTTGTTCCAGCAGCAGCCGGATATCGTCTGGGGCCTGATCGCCTCCCTGTTCATCGCCAACATCATGCTGGTGATCCTCAACATCCCGATGATCCGCATCTTCACCCGCATCCTCGCCGTACCGAACTGGGCCCTGGTGCCGGTGATCGCGATCATTACCGGGATTGGTGTCTACGCAGTGCACGCCACCACCTTCGACCTGTTCCTGATGGTGGGCATCGGCATCTTCGGCTACATCCTGCGCAAGCTCGACTTCCCGTTGTCCCCGGTATTGCTGGGTTTCATCCTCGGCGGTTTGATGGAACAGAACCTGCGCCGGGCGCTGTCGATCTCCAATGGCGCGCTAGAGATCCTCTGGTCGAGCCCGATCACGGTCGGGGTCTGGGTGTTGACCCTCATCATGCTGTTCATGCCGCTGCTGCGTATCTGGCGCAAGCGTTCGGCCCAGCAACGTGCCGTGGCCGATGTCTGAAGCCCGCTTCAGACAATGGTGGGGCACGCCCCTGGTGGGCCTGGCTGGCGGTTATCTCGCCAGCCAGATCGGCTGGCCGCTGCCCTGGATGGTCGGCTCGCTGCTGGCGATCATCCTGGTGCGCTGCCTGACGCCCTGGCAATTGGCGGAAATTCCCGGCGGCCGCAAATGTGGGCAATGGGTCGTCGGCATCGGCATTGGCCTGCACTTCACCCCACTGGTGATGGCGCAGGTCATGAGCCACTTTGGCCTGATCTTCTTCGGTGCCCTGGTGACCAGCCTGTCCAGCGTGGTCGGAGTCTGGTTGCTGCGGCGTACCGGAGAGGACCGGGCCACTGCATTTTTCTCCAGCATGCCCGGTGGCTCCGGGGAGATGGTCAATCTGGGCGCGCGCAATGGCGCGGTGCTCAGCCGCGTGGCGGCTGGACAGAGCCTGCGAGTACTGACCGTGGTGCTCTGCGTGCCAGCGGCCTTCAAATATCTGCTAGGAGAAGGTACCCCCGCCCTGCATGCCACCACTGTGGACTGGCAGTGGCTGGCCCTGTTGTTTCCGGCGGGCGCACTACTGGCCTGGATCTGGCAGCGTCTGCGTCAACCCAACCCCTGGCTGTTCGGCCCCTTGCTGCTCAGCGCTACGGTGAGCATCGCCTGGGACCTGCACATTGGCCTGCCCGAGGGCGGCAGTCAGGTGGGCCAATGGCTGATTGGCAGCGGCCTGGGCTGTCACTTCAATCGACAGTTCTTTCGCCGTGCGCCGTCGTTCATGGGACGGACCTTGATCGGCACCGCCCTGACCATGCTGATCGCCGGCCTCGCGGCACTGGGCCTGAGTGTGTTGACCCACCTGGATCTACGCTCGTTGACATTGGGCATGATGCCCGGCGGTATCGCGGAAATGAGCCTCACGGCCGAGACCCTGCAACTGTCGGTGCCACTGGTGACCGCCATGCAGGTGATGAGGTTGTTGTTCGTGCTGTTTCTCGCGGAGCCGTTGTTTCGGCATTGGAACAGGGACTGAGAACCTTGTTCGCCGGCAAGCCGGCTCCTACAGGGAATGCAGGAGCCGGCTTGCCGGCGAAAGGGCCTTGATCATACCGGCGGCAGGCGCCACTCGATGGGCGTCTCGCCGTTCTGCTTAAGGTATTTGTTGGTGCGGCTGAAATGCCCGCAACCGAGAAAGCCGCGGTAGGCCGACAGCGGCGAAGGATGCACCGAGGTCAGCACCAGATGCTTGGTGGCGTCGATCAGCTTCTGCTTGCTCTGGGCGTGAGCCCCCCACAACAGGAACACCAGGTGCGGCTGGTGCTCGCTGACCACTTCGATGATCCGATCGGTGAAGAACTGCCAACCCTTGCCCGCATGGGACGCCGCGTTGGCCCGCTCCACGGTCATGGTGGTGTTGAGCATCAGCACGCCCTGGTCGGCCCAGCTTTGCAGGTAGCCGTGGTTAGGAATGTCGATGTTGAGGTCACGCTTGAGCTCTTTATAGATGTTCACCAGCGAGGGTGGCGCTGGCACCCCGGGCTGTACCGAGAAGCACAAACCGTGGGCCTGACCCGGTCCGTGGTACGGGTCCTGGCCGAGGATCACCACCTTGACCTTGTCCAGCGGCGTCGAGTTCAAGGCATTGAAGATCATCGGACCCGGTGGATAGATTTCCTTGCCGGCGGCATGTTCCTGGCGCAGGAATTCGCGCAGTTCGCCCATGTAGGGCTGCTCGAATTCGGCACGCAGCGCCTCCTTCCAGCTCGGTTCGAGTTTGATACGATCGTCAGCAGTCATGGCCTGGCCCGTGAAAAAAACAATGGCCGCACCCTAGGAAAGCCGACTTCGCTTGTCAATTGATCTGACACAGAACCGGCACTTTCCCTACCAGCGATCATACTGATCGCTCCTATTTCCCCTCGAGGTCACGATGAACCTGCACGTCGAAGAACTCACCGGCACCGATGGCGCACGCATCGCCATTGCCACCCTGGACGCGGAAAAATCCCTGAATGCCCTGTCGCTGCCCATGATCCAGCAGTTGAGCGAGCGCCTCGACGCTTGGGCCAAGGATCCGCAAGTGGTCTGTGTGCTGCTGCGGGGTAACGGCACCAAGGCCTTCTGTGCCGGCGGCGAGGTACGCAGCCTGGCCCAGGCTTGCCTCGATCACCCCGGCGAAGTGCCGGCCTTGGCCGGGCATTTTTTCGCAGCGGAATACCGTCTCGACTATCGCCTGCACACCTACCCCAAACCAGTAATCTGCTGGGGCCACGGCTATGTGCTCGGCGGCGGCATGGGCCTGCTGCAAGGCGCCGGGATTCGTATCGTCACCCCCAGCAGTCGCCTGGCAATGCCGGAAATCAGCATCGGCCTGTATCCCGACGTCGGCGCCAGTTGGTTCCTCTCGCGGATGCCCGGCAAGCTCGGCTTGTTCCTGGGGCTGACCGGCGCCCACATGAATGGCCGCGATGCCCTGGACCTGAACCTCGCCGACCGCTTCCTGCTGGACGAACAACAGGAAGCACTGATCGAGGGGCTGTTGCAGTTGAACTGGCAGGAACAGACACCAAGGCAACTCAACAGCTTGCTCAAGGCCTTGCAGCAGGAAGCATTGGCTCAACTGCCCGACGCCCAATGGCTGCCGCGTCGGCAGCAGATCGATGCCTGGCTGGACGTCAGTGACGTGGCCTGTGCCTGGCGTGCCATCAGCCAGTTGCAGAACCACAGCGATGCTCTCTACAGCCGAGCGGCCAAGACGCTGGTCGAGGGCTGCCCGCTGACCGCGCACCTGATATGGGAGCAGATCCGCCGTGCCCGCTACCTGTCCCTGGCCGAGGTATTCCAGATGGAATACACCCTGAGCCTGAACTGCTGCCGGCACCCGGAATTCGCCGAAGGGGTGCGTGCCCGCCTGATCGACAAGGATCATCAGCCCCATTGGCATTGGTCGGATATCAACAGCGTGCCCGAAGCGGTGGTGGAAGCGCATTTTCACAAGGCCTGGGAAGGCCGCCATCCTCTGGCGGACCTGACGGATTACTAAAAAGCCTGGAGCCGCCGGCAGCGGCTACAGGCTTGTGGCCCACTGGGAATCAATGACCGCGACCGCCTCGCCCATGGTCGCCACGGTCACGATCGCCACGTCCGCCGTGACCGCCCCAATCCCGGTTGCCACCGTTGTTGCCCCAATTGTTGTTGCCCCAGTTGCTGTGGCGATCATGCCCGCCCCAGCCCTGGTTCGGATAAGGTCGGTACACCGCCCGAGGTGGCTGGTAGTAGCGCGGAGCCGGTTGGTAATAACGGGGCGCCGGCTGGTAGTAGCGTGGTGCGTAGTAACTGCGGCCAGTGGAGTAATAGGAAGACCCGCCACCGTAGTAATAGGCAGGCGCGGGGGAACTGTAGACTTCGGAGCTGTAATAGCTTGAACCTCCACCGTAATAAGGGACACACGCGCTAAGACTCAGACCCAGTAATGCAACAAGCAGAAGTCGACGATACATGGCGGCCTCCTGGACCGCGAAGAAGCCACGCCAGCGACGCTGGCAGGCGGCAGCCGACAACAGGCCGACTGACGAAATATCTGACCGCGAAAACCCCTTCTGGTGCGATTTTGGCAACACATTGATACAAGTCCTCGACCGCCGGTAACCGCCTAATCAGGACGACTCGGGACCTGCGCTTCCGGCACCGGAAAAGCCCCATGCCGTGTATCGATTCCGAGACAATTCAGTGCGCTGATGAACGAGTTATTTCCAAGCCGTGCCACTAGAATGAGTCATCGGGCCACTATCACGGAATCGCCATGCCGCTTCGTTCTCCCTTGTATTCGCAACGTTCGCTGGTACTGGCACTGATCACCTTGCTGGGCAGTGGCTTCCTCGCCACCTCCCTGCTCAGCTACTACGCTTCCCGAGACTCGATCCGCGACAGCATCGTCAACACCGAACTGCCCCTGACCTCCGACACCGTGTACTCGGAAATCCAGAAAGACCTGGTACGTCCGGTCCTGATCTCCTCGATGATGGCCCGCGATACCTTCATGCGTGACTGGGTGGTGGCCGGTGAACACAACCCCACCCAGATGACCCGTTACCTCAACGAGGTCATGACCCACTATGAGGCCTACACCGCGTTCTTCGTCTCCAACACCAGCCTCACTTATTACCAGGCCAAGGGCGTGCTGAAGAAGGTCAAGGTCGATGAGCCCCGAGACGCCTGGTACTTTCGCGTACGCGACATGGCCACGCCCTACGAAATCAACGTCGATCCGGACCTGGCCAACCAGGACAAACTGACCTTCTTCATCAACTACAAGGTCTACGACTACCAGGACCGCTTCATCGGGGCGGCCGGAGTGGGCTTGACGGTGGACGCGGTGATCAAGCTGATCGACAAGTACCAGCAGCGCTACCAGCGCAGTGTGTACTTCGTCGACACCTTCGGCCGCATCGTCCTCACCGGCGCCGACGGCGGGCCCCAGGGCGCCCGCAGCGGCCAGTCCCTGCATGACCTGGACAGCCTCAAGGAACTGATGAACCAGCAGCCCAAGCCTCACAGCGGCAGCTATGAGTACTCGACCCAGGGCCAGGGGCACTTTCTCAATGTTCGCTTCATTCCCGAGTTGAACTGGTACCTGTTCGTCGACAAGCGCGAAGACGGCGCCCTCAATAGCATCCGCCAGTCGCTGTACCTGAACCTGCTGATCTGTCTGGTGATTACCAGCATCGTGCTGATCCTGCTCAGCGGCGTGGTGCGCCGCTACCAGCGCAAGATCGAGGCCCAGGCCACCCTCGACAGCCTCACCCGCCTGCCCAACCGCCTGCCCAACCGCCGCGGCTTCGACCTGTTGGCAGCCCAGGCCCTGCAAGAGGCGCGACGGGACCTGACCCCACTGTGCGCCCTGCTGCTGGACCTGGATCACTTCAAGCGCCTGAACGATACCTACGGCCACCTGGCCGGGGATCTGGTGCTCAGCGGTTTTGCCCGGGACCTGCAGGATTGCCTGCGCCAGTCCGACATCGTCTGCCGCTGGGGCGGCGAGGAGTTCATCGTCCTGCTCAAGGACACCGAGAGCAGCGCCGCCCTGGTAATCGCCGAGAAGATCCGCCTGCAGACCGAACAACAGCGCTACTACTATGAAGGGCAGCCTCTGCAACTAACCGTCAGTATCGGCTTGACCGCTCTGCAATCGGAAGACACCCTGCACAGCCTGCTGTCCCGTGCCGACCATGCGATGTACCGCGCCAAGCAGAGCGGACGCAATCGAACCTGTGTGGAAATGCCTCACTCCAGCCATGAATGAACCTGACCTTTGCCCGGCCTGCGGTGCCCGCAACGACTGCACCCTGGCCGACCCGCGGACGGCGGACCAAGCCTGCTGGTGCTACAGCGTGAGCATCGACCCGGCAATCATCGAAGCCTTGCCGCCACAACTGCGCGACCGCTCCTGCCTGTGCCCCCGCTGTGCCGGGGTCGAGGCGCAGTTGCGCGCCGGCACCTTACCGCGCTCCTGAACCTCCTCACCTTGCCCCCAGCCGCCGATCACCATGCGCATTGACCGTTTCCTCAGCAACCTGCCCCGCTTCAACCGTCAGCAGGTGCGCCTGTTGCTGGTGCAACGACGCATCCGCATCGACGGCCAGCCAGTGAGCGACCCCAAGGCCGAGGTTCGGGAGTTCAGTCGTGTCGAGCTGGATGAGGAAGTGCTCCAGAGCGGCAAGCCGGCGCGCTATTTCATGCTGCACAAACCCATGGGCTGCGTCAGCGCCACCCGAGACCCCGAGCACAAAACCGTGCTGGAGCTGATCCACGAGCCGGACCCTCAGGAACTGCACATCGCCGGGCGCCTGGACTACAACACCACCGGACTGATGCTGATCACCAACGACGGCAGTTGGTCGCGACGCTTGACCCAGCCGCAGACCAAGTTGCCCAAGCTGTACTACGTGGAGACCGAAGCGCAGATTGGCCCCGAGTACATCGAGACCTTCGCCCAGGGCCTGTATTTCGCCTTCGAGGACCTCACCACCCTGCCCGCGCAGTTGCAGATCCTCGGCCCCCGCAGCGCCAGACTGAGCATCGTCGAGGGGCGCTATCACCAGGTCAAACGGATGTTCGGTCACTTCAACAACAAGGTTGTGCGCCTGCACCGCGAACGCATGGGACCACTGGTGCTGGATAAATGCCTTGCCCCCGGCGAATACCGCCCCCTCAGCGCAGACGAAATCCGCCTGATCTGATGCCCCCTGCCCTCTGAATGACCGCTGGGCAGAAGCTGTCGAACAATTTGTCCAATGCACTTGCAGGTTCCCGGTTGCCCTGCTTGAATCAGTCCGTCGGCCGAAATGTGACCGACGAGTCACCAACACATATCTAAGAAACCTTTTGCCGGCCTGAGCCCTGCCTGCTCTGCATTCAACCCGGTAAATCGCCCGCCTATAACAACACCCGTCGACCTGCATTACCGGATCGACATGGGCTCCCATTCCAGGCGTATGCCTACCTGTCACATTGCCCGTGCACACTCAATGTTGCGCGCATACCCGCTTGCCAGGAGTCTTATGACATGAGGCCAGAAATCGCTGTGCTGGATATACAGGGTCAGTATCGGGTTTACACGGAGTTCTATCGCGCAGATGCCGCAGACAAGACCATCATTCTGGTCAACGGCTCGATGGCCACCACTGCGTCATTTGCCCAGACCGTGAAGAACCTGCACCCGCAATTCAACGTGGTGCTCTACGACCAGCCCTACGCGGGACGGTCCAAGGCCCACAACAGGCACGAACGGATGCTCACCAAGGAAGTGGAGGGGCAGATCCTGCTGGAGTTGATCGAGCACTTCGCCGCCGAGCATGTGCTGTCGTTCTCGTGGGGCGGCGCCGCGGCCTTGCAGGCCCTGTCCCAGTGTCCACGACGCATCGAAAAGGCGGTGATCAGCTCGTTCTCGCCGGTGATCAACGAACCCATGCGCGACTACCTGGAGCGCGGCGTCGACTACCTTGGCAGCCTCGACCGCCATCGCGTCGGTCACCTGGTCAACGACACCATCGGCAAGCACCTGCCATCGCTGTTCAAGCGTTTCAACTATCGCCACGTCAGCAGCCTGGCGGAGCACGAGTACGGGCAGATGCACTTCCACATCAGCCATGTGCTCAACGGCGATCGCCAGTGCTACTTGCGGGCGGCGAAGAACATCCAAGTACCGGTGCTGTTCATCAACGGTGAATGGGACGAATACACCTCGGCCCACGACGCCCGTCTGTTCGCCAACCACGTGCAGCATTCAAGCTTCAGCACCATCCAGGCCACCGGGCATTTTCTCGATATGGAACACAAGGCAGCCTGCCGCGACAGTCGCCAGGCACTCATGGGTTTCCTCAAGCCAACTCAGTACGACAACCGCTCGCGTCCACACTATGTTCAGGATCAGCATGCACGAGCCATCTGAAACCCCGTCGCCACAGGCCGTCACCCCGTCTTGAAAAACCCTGTTTTTCCTGGCGCGTGACGCACCTGTGGCGACCTCAACCGACACGCAAGCACAAGTCAGATAAAGAAAAACTTCAAATCCCCGGCCACATCTGGTACAAAGTCAGCCGTTCGAGCGGGTGTCGTATAATGGCATTACTCCAGCTTCCCAAGCTGATAACGAGGGTTCGATTCCCTTCACCCGCTCCACTTCCCCAATCTGCGGGCTCGCGCAGATATCTGTAGTAGCTTCTCAAGTCGTTAACTCAAACGATCTCCTCCCCCCCAGCAGCAAACCTGGCGAATCAAGCCCAAGCCTCGTGCAGATGATTGGGGCGCCGCTGTTTAAGCACCGACCTTTGCCAAGAGCGCATCAGCCTGATGCCTGGCACTGCCGATCAGGATTGGCCAAGAAGGCCGCATAGCCATCCGCAACGACGCAGGTTCGGCCCGTCTCATGGGACCAGAGCACCACGACCGGCTCACCGGTATCACCCAGTACGGCGTAATCGAAGCAGTAATAGTCGCCCGTGCCAAATTGAGCGAACGGCAGCAGGCTGGAGAAGTCGAGCGCGATGTCGGAGAAGGTGTCTTGCCAGGCCTGCCAGCCCTGCTCGAAATGCCGGACTATCGACTCCCAGGTCTTGCGGGGATCACGCGCATCAAAGACAGGAAATACTTCCAGCCCCCCCAGCGCCTTGCCGTTGTGCTCCAGAAGCCAGTCCACGAACGACCTGGGCAAGGTTCGCCCCAATGCCATCTCGGCAGCATGAATAGCCTCTACTGTCGTGCCTATCACTCTCGCTTTGCCCAAGATTCCTCGCTTAGGGTACAGACCCGGGTTCGGGGGATTCGATTGGCCCTTACAGACGATCACCCACCGGTATCGGTTGGGTTGGTGTCGATGACGACGCTGATCGTTTGAGGCGTGGCGCACGATAATGCATAACCCACACTGAGTGAAAATCCGCCGTGACAGGGTCAGAGGAAAACCCTCAGCCGCATCTTTTGTATGGTCCGCCCGACACCACGGCTGCACACGAACCTGAAGGAAACGCTACATGACCCAGAACATTTACGACGATCCGACCTTTTTTCAGGGCTACAGCCAGATGGGCCGCTCCCTCGGCGGCCTGGATGCGGCACCGGAATGGCCGGCCCTGCAGGCACTACTGCCTGCCATGAACGGGCTCAAGGTGGTGGACCTGGGCTGCGGTTATGGCTGGTTCAGCCGCTGGGCCAGCGAACAGGGAGCCCAGCAGGTACTGGGCCTGGACGTTTCGCAAAAGATGCTGGCGACCGCTCGCGCCAGCACCTCGGCACCCAACATCGATTATCAGCGGGCCGACCTGGAACACCTGAGCCTGCCCACCTGCCGCTTCGACCTGGCCTACAGCTCCCTGGCCCTGCACTACATCAAGGACTTGCGCGGGTTGTTCACCCAGGTCCATGCCGCCCTGGTACCCGGGGCGCGTCTGGTGTTCTCCATCGAGCACCCGATCTTCATGGCTCCGCGCAACCCGGGTTGGCGGGTGGATGACCAGGGCCGCAAGTCCTGGCCGCTGGACAGCTACCAGCAGGAAGGCGAGCGGGTAACCCATTGGCTGGCGGAAGGCGTGATCAAGCAGCACCGGACCCTGGGCACCCTGCTCAACACTCTGATCGACACAGGGTTCAGCATTCGTCATGTCGAAGAGTGGGGCCCCACGGCGCAGCAGGTGCTTCAGCAACCGGCGCTGGAAGAAGAGCGGGAACGGCCAATGATGCTGCTGGTGGCTGCCCAGCGTTGAGGCAGCCATCGCCCTTAGCAGGCGTCTAGATGCCACCCTGCAACGGAAAACGCCGGGCCCCGCTGCGAGCGAGGAATTTTTCCTGGGCCATGGGCCGGGCCAGGAAATAGCCCTGGGCTTCGTCGCAGCCAAAGGCCCGCAGCATCTGCAGGCATTTGAAACTCTCGATACCCTCGGCCACGGTGCGATAGCCCAACTCCCTGGCCAGGGCGATGACCGAACGGGTGATCTTCTGGTGCTGGGCGCTGCTCTCAAGGTCCGTGACCATGGACTTGTCGAGTTTCACCACATTGGCGGGAATCTGATGCAGGTAGGCGAAGTTACTGTAGCCGGTACCGAAATCATCGATGGCCACGTCCATGCCCAGGCCACGTATCTTGCTCAACTGATCCAGCACCCTTGGGTTGGAACGCAGCCAGGCACCCTCAGTGATCTCCACCTCCAGGCGCCGAGGATCGATACGGTGACGCAGGCAGGCATCCCTGAGCACATCGGCAATGTCCTGGTCCTCGAAATCCTGGGGGGACAGGTTGATCGACAGGCGCTGTACATCGCTGGAGCCCCAGCTGTGCAGCCTCTCAAGCACCGCGTTGATCACCCAATGGGTCACCCGGTGGATCAAGGCGTTACGCTCCATGACCGGAATGAATTCCGCCGGGGAAACCGGTCCCAGCCAGGGATGATCCCAGCGGATCAGTGCCTCGGCGCTGACCTGGGCACCGTCGGGCAGGGCAAAGCGCGGTTGGAACATCAGGTAGATCTGTCCGCTGTCGAGGGCTTCGCTGATGTCCGAGGCCAAGTTGAAGGCACGTCGATAGGCCTGATCCCGCACCACGTCATAGGGCGCCCAGGTGCTGCGCTTCAAGGCCGCCAGCTCCAGGGCGAACATGGCTTTGCGCAGCACGTCCGGCACCGCATCGCGGTCCGTGGAGAACTCCACGGTGCCCGCACATACCCCCGGAATCATCGGCAGCTCAAGGCCCGGCGGCTGGCGCCGCAAACGCCGCACCAGCCCTTCGAGAAAACGTTCGATGCCCGGCGCTGCCGGTAGCAGGAAGCCAAAACGCTTGACCGAGACGTGATACACCCGCACATGCCGTCCCAGGTAGGCGAGCAGTTGCTGGGCCAGAAAGCGCACGATGATTTCGAACGGAGCCATGCCCATGGCCAGGGTCAGCTCGTGAGCCACGGTCATGTCCACCGCATCCACCAGCACCAGCACGCGCTTTTCGCCAGGATGCTGTTCCGCCAGGTCGTACAGGTCGCTCTGGAATTGTTCCCGATTGGGCAGACTGCTGACTGGATCGCGACGGGTCTGGCGCTGACGCTGTTCGATCTGCTCCATCACCAGGGACGCCAGATCCCGCAGTTGCTGGCGTTCAATGGCATTCAAGCGCTGGGGCTGTTTATCGATGACGCACAAACTGCCGATGGCGTGGCCAGTGGACGTGATCAGCGGCGCGCCGGCATAAAAGCCGATGCAAGGATCTTCGGTAACCAGCGGATTGGCATGAAAGCGCACATCCCGGCGGGCGTTTTCCACTTCAAACACATCACCGGACTTGATGGTGTAGGCGCAGAACGATTGATCGATAGGGGTCTGCTCGGCGACAAAACCCACTCGCGACATGAACCACTGGCGGTCCCGATCCACCAGGGTGATCAGGGCCGTGGGTACCTTGAAGTATTCCGCCGCCAGACGACAAATACGATCGAAACGCTCGCAACGAGCCGTGTCCAGCAGCTCCAGGGCATACAGGGCAGCCAGGCGCTGCTCCTCGGCCAACGCCTTATCGGGCATACCGCGCCTCAGGCAGGATCAACACACTCATCAGAAAACCTATCTCAGCATCGCAGGGGGAAAACGCCACCTGGAAACGGGCCGCGCCCAAAGTAGTGGCATTACGACATCCATCGACAGCATGACGCAGTGACTAGTGCTTGCCAATTCCATCCGTCGGACGAACGGTATTTCCCTGGAAAATTTATCGCGACCTTGAAAGGACCGGTCCAGAGCGCTTGCGCCCAATGACAAAGAGACCTTGCCGGCTATTGCACCCTGTTCCAGCCGCCCTCTGCAACCCCTGGCAGATCGGCAGGTGCGCACCTTGCGAGGACAAAAAAAGCGATCCGCAGATCGCTTTCTTTGTTACTGCATCACAAGGCCGGTTCCAGCGTCCCGACCTCCTTGCCCCCTTGTCACTACCCTGCTCCTGCCGGGCGTCCGAATCTTTTAACAGTCTGCGACTGTCTGCTGGCTGAACCTGCCGGCGACAAGCGTGACAATTCATGACCAGGCCCTTGCCAAGCAGAAGCAAAGCCGGAACCATGCGCCGCCCTGCCCACGGATGGAGCCGTACCATGAAAAAACTCGTCTTCCTGCTGTTCGTCGGCCTGCTGGTGGTGCTCAACGTCGGCTACTACACCGAGCTGGAAGAAGCTGAGACCCACACCCGCTGGTTTATCAAACAGTCCCCGACTCTGCGCCTGGAGTTCTTCAATATCCACGCCAATGACGGCGATTACCGGCGCGTGGAAAAACTCACCCCCGAGTACCGGCAGATGATCATCGACTACTGCAAGTACCGTTTGGGCATCGATACCCAAGTCACTACCCAGGCCGACGTGGAGCGTTGCGCAAAGCTCTGACCCCTCCCCTTCTGCACGCCCCCCCCCGTTCTTTGGTACTCGTCTCATGTCGACCGGGCCAGCCCCTGGCTATGGTCGCAACAACACCCCTGCCCAAGGCCCCGGGGAGCCCTGCGCCCGCCCTTGGTCCAGGGGTGCTATGGTGGTCGGCTGCCCTGCGTGCCAGGGCTCACTGGAGGAGTGCGACGCTGAACGCCTGGTCGTGAAGCTTGAGGAGGTCACTGAATAGATATGTGCAACGCCAAAGATATTTATACCGCGGGTTGGATTCTGGTGGTCATGTCCGGACTGGTGTCCCTGGTGATCCAGGTTTACCTGGGTTATTTCAAGATCGATGACATGGTCAAGTACCTGGCCCGCTGCCGGGTCATCGCCATTCGCATGCCGCTGCTGGGCAAGGACCCCCTCAGCCGTCTGTGCATGCTGGTGTGCATTGGCGGGATGTTCGCCATGCCCCACCTCTTTCTGCGCAATGGCGGCATGGATGTACGGGACTACAAGAACTTCCCCCTGGGCCTGAAATGGCTGATCAATCTGTTCCAGCTGTCAGCCCTGGCCGCAGTCATCGCCTTCCTGGTGCTGTGGTGGGTCAGCCGTCACCTTTGACCGGCAACTGACCGGCAACGGCCTTCATTGCGGGGTGCCACAGGACGGCGCCCCGTCTCCCCATCGCTAGCAGCCCTTCAACCGGTGGCAGACAGCTGAAGAAAATCCTCACGGGTCATTTCGAAAAAACGGCTTGGCAGCCCTTCAAATTCGCCGTCGTGAGTGAAACGAAAACCTATCTTACGAGCCACCGCCAACGAGGCGCCATTGTCGATGTGAGCATCAGCGACAATCCGCTCGACCTCCGGGTCGGCAAAGGCGTGCTCGACAATGCGCCTGGCGGCCTCAGAGGCAACCCCCCGGCCCCAGGCACGCCGCACCAGACGCCAGCCCATCTCCAGCTCGGGGCCCACGGCGTCGAACGGAATGAACGAGACCCAGCCCAGAAAATCGTTCGGGGCCTCCTTGGCGAAGATCGCCCAATAACCGCATCGCTCACCAAAGTTCTGGGTCATGCGCAACTGCAGGAAATCCCGATGCCATTGCCCACCGTCCCAGATCCCCGGAGTGAAGCGCGTGACTTCAGGGTCCAGGTCCATGCGCAAGCAGGCCTCGAAGTGTTCGAGCGTGCGTGGACGCAATATCAGGTTGGGGGTGTCGAAGTGCAGATTCATCCGTGATCTCCTGGGTTGATGGTCGACCATGAAACAGCGGTGGGCGGAAAAATAAAACAGCCCGCCGCAAGAAACACGTCGCTCCGCACAGCAGACCCGATCAAGCCCCCTCACCTCGTATACAGCCACGCATACACTTTTCGACACCATTGTTCAGAACTATCTGATTGAATGATAATAATTATCTAATGAGAATCGCTTCCAAATAAAACGGAGGCTCTATCTCAATGTCCAGTCCCGCCCGCCCACAACCCTGGAAGTTGTGGTCCACCTCTCTCGGTCTGATGGCCCTCAGCGAAGCCAGCCTGGGAGCCACTCCTGAAGACACCAAGCGTCCCACCGAGGCGACTCCTGTCACCCTGGCCCCGACCCATGTACAGGGGGTGCATCAGCCTGGCTACAAGCGCGATGCCTCGGACTCGGTGAAGTTCACCGCGCCACTGCGGGAAACGCCGAAGTCGGTGACCATCATCACCGACACCCTGATGCAGGAACGTGCGGTGTCGACCCTGACCGACGCCTTGCGCACCACCCCGGGCATCACCTTCGGCGCCGGGGAAGGCGGAACGCCGCTGGGGGATCGCCCCTTCATCCGCGGCTTCGAGGCCAGCACCGACATCATGATCGACGGCATCCGCGATGTCGGCCGGATGAACCATGAAGTCTTCAACTACGAGCAGATCGAGATCGTCAAAGGCCCGGGTTCGGCCTACTCGGGACGCGGTTCCACCGGTGGCACCATCAACCTGATCAGCAAGGTGCCGCAACAGGAAAACTTCGCCACCGGCAGCCTGACCCTGGGCACCGATCATCAGCGCCGCAGCACCCTCGACCTCAACCAGTACCTGCCCGAACAGAACATGGCCCTGCGTCTGAACGCCATGAAGCACGAAGCCGACACCCCGGGGCGAGACAACGTCGAAGTCAGCCGCTGGGGCCTGGCACCGAGCTTCTCCTTCGGCCTGGGCACCGCGACCCGCGGCACCTTGAGCTACTACCACATGCAGACCGACGACATGCCCGACCAGGGCATTCCGGTGTCGGAAATCAGCGGCAAGCCGGTCAAGGTCGATCGGGACAACTTCTACGGCCTCACCAAGCGCGACTTCCGCAAGACCTCGGCAGACCTCGCGACCTTGCAGCTGGAACATGATTTCAATGAGCACCTGACCCTGCGCAACACCACCCGCCAGGGCCGCAGCATGCAGGACTACATCATGAGCCGGCCGATCGCCTCGGCGGCGCAGGAGCGGGCGAACACCGTGCAACGTACCGCTCGCGGGCGCAACGTGACCAACGCCTCGCTGATCAACCAGACCGATATCTTCGGCAAGTTCGACACAGGAACCATCGGCCACAGCTACAGCGCCGGCCTGGAGTTTTCCCGGGAACGGATCGACGTCAAGAATCGCTACGGCAACTCCCGCAGTGCCGATCTCGGCGACCTGAACCAGCCCAACCCCAAGGACCCGTTCACCCCGATACCACGGGGCAACGGCCAGCACACCGCCACCAAACACAACAACCGTGCCGTCTACGTGATGGACACCCTGGCCCTGCACGAACAATGGGACCTGAACCTGGGTGTGCGCTATGACGCCTATCACGTCAGGGACCCCAGCCAAAGCAACCGCAGCAATATGTGGACCTACCAAAGTGGCATCGTCTTCAAGCCCCTGCCCTACGGCAGCATCTACCTGTCCTACGGCACCTCGTTCAACCCTTCGGGCGAAACCGCCGGGCAGTCGGGCGGCGCCGATGGCGCAGCGGGCGGCCGGCTCAGCAACCTGGACCCGGAAAAGAGCCGCAGCCTCGAACTGGGCACCAAATGGGACCTGCTCAACGAGCGCCTGGCCCTGACCGCAGCCGTGTTCAAGACCGAGAAGACCAACGCCCGGACCTACGACCCGATCAGCAACGAAGTAACCCTGGATGGCGATGTCGAAGTGAAAGGGTTTGAAGTGAGCGCCACCGGTCACCTGACCGACCTCTGGGAAGTGGTGGCGGGCTACACCTACCTGGATGCCAAGACCGTCAAGTACGCCTCGGGTGAAAAATCCAACTTCAACGGCAACCAGATGAAGTTCATCGCCCCCAATAGCGCCTCGGTCTGGAGCACCTACATGCTCACCGACCGCCTGAAAATCGGTGCCGGCGCCAACTATGTGGGCGAGCGCTACACCAACGACGAAAACACCCGCAGCCTCGATGCCTACTGGCGCTACGACGCCATGCTGGCCTATCGGGTGAACAAGAACCTGGACCTGCAGTTCAACGTCCTCAACCTCACCGACGAGACCTACTACGACGCCTCCCACGTCGGCATGTTCGCCATCGTCGCTCCGGGCCGTTCTGCCGAGCTGGCGGCCAACCTGCGTTTCTAAGGGCTTGCCCTCTTCGCCGGCAAGCCGGCTCCTACGGAGGTTGTAGGAGCCGGCTTGCCGGCGAAGGCGTCACATGAACCCAGTCCCTGCCCGCCGGCAAACACCCCCTAAAGCAAACGCCGGATCTCCTCCAGCAACTCCCGAGGAATCTGCACCCCGTGCTCCAGGCTGCGCGCCCGCGCCTCGAACCTGCGCTGGGACGGCAACCGCGCACCATCCCGGGCAATCCCTGCGAACAAGCCCTCCGCCCGCTCCAGTCCCGCTTGATACCCCTGCCCCAGAAACACCTGGGGTTCGAACGCCAGCACCAGCTCACCATGACAAGGCGTAGCCCCGACGCCCTCATCGAAGGCCATGGATTCCACACTGGTGAGGTCGCCAATCAGGGCCCCGGCCAACAATTCGATCATCGCTGCCAGGGCCGAGCCCTTGTGTCCGCCAAAGGTCTGCATGGCACCGCGCAATGCAGCCTTGGCATCCGTGGTGGGCTCGCCGTCGGCATCGATGGCCCAGTGCCCGGGAATCGGCTTGCCCTGGCGTGCATGCAACTCGATGTCGCCGCGGGCGATGGCGCTGGTGGCGAAGTCGAAAACAAAAGGATCGCCCCCCGGTCGCGGCCAGGCAAAGGCCAGGGGGTTGGTGCCGAATACCGGGTGCCGGCCACCGGCCGGAGCCACCCAGCTGTGACTGGGGTTCATCGCCAGGCCCACCAGCCCGGTGGCGGCAATCGCCTCGACCTCGGGCCACAGGGCGGAGAAGTGGAAACAGCGCTTGATCACCATGGCGGCGATCCCCTGGCTGCGGGCCTTTTCCGCCAGGACCGGCAAGCCAGTGTGGAAACCCAGCAAGGAATAGCCGTAATGGGCATCCACTTCCAGCACCCCGGGCGAGACATGCCGCAAGCTGGGCTCGGCCCGGGGGTCGATCTTGCCTTCGCGCACCGAGCGCACGCAGCCCAGCAGGCGATACACCCCGTGGGAATGGCATTCGTCACGCTGGCCCTGGGTGATGACCTCGGCGATCGCCCGACTGTGAGCGTCGGACAGGCCATGTCGGCTGAGCACCTGGAAAGACAGGCTGCGGACTTCGTCCAGTGACAGGGTGATGTATTCAGACATGGTGGAACCTCTATGAGCGGTGAGTGAAAGCTCCTGTGGGAGAGTTTGTTGTGGGGCTGATCGGCCCCTGGCCATCGATCAGTTGCGGCACCTGCAACCGATTGCCGCTGGACAGTTCGACAGGCAGCAACAACTCCGGCAGATCCTGGTAAGACACTGGACGCAGAAAACGCTGGATCGCCAGGCTGCCCACCGAGGTGCTGCGACTGTCGGAGGTGGCCGGGAACGGACCGCCATGAACCATGGCGTGGCCCACTTCGACCCCGGTGCCGAAGCCGTTGACCAACAGGCGTCCGGCCTTGCGCTCCAATAGCGGCAGCAACGTCCGGACCTGGGGGTGGTCGCCATCGCTCAGGTGCAGCGCAATGGTCAACTGGCCCTCCAGGCTTTGCAGCACCTGTTGCAAGGCAGCAAAGTCCGGGCAACGAACGATCAACGAAGCCGGGCCAAAGACCTCCTCGCGCAATGCTGCGCAGCCCATGAAGGCCTCGGCCGAGGTGGCAAACAACGCGCTTTGGGCCTGGCTGCCCTGCCCCGCCAGGCCCTGGGCCAAGACCTGCACCTGGGGATGGGCCGCCAGGGCGGCAACGCCCTGGCAGTAACTGCGGTGAATGCCTGGAGTGAGCATGGTCTGCGCCGCCTGTGTATCTAGGGCTGCTGCGGCAGCGTGTTCAAAGCGCTGCAATGCCGAGCCTTCCAGGGCCAGGATCAAGCCCGGGTTGGTACAGAACTGCCCGGCGCCCTGGGTCAGCGAGGCAACGAACGCCAGGGCAATCTGCTCCGCCCGTGCCTCCAGGGCTTGGGGCAACAACAGCACCGGGTTGATGGAGCTCATCTCGGCGTACACGGGAATCGGCTCAGGGCGCAAGGCGGCGATCTGCATCAGCGCGATCCCGCCCGTGCGCGAGCCGGTGAACCCCACCGCCTTGATCCGCGGGTCCGCCACCAGCCCCTGGCCGATGGCCCGGCCACTGTCGAACAGCAGCGAAAACACCCCCTCGGGCAACCCCAGGCTCTGCGCGGCCCGGACAATGGCCTGCCCCACCAGCTCTGATGTACCGGGGTGCGCCGAGTGGGCCTTGACGATCACCGGGCAACCCGCCGCCAGGGCCGAGGCGGTGTCACCGCCGGCCACGGAAAACGCCAGGGGAAAGTTCGACGCGCCAAACACCGCCACCGGGCCCAGGCCGATATGCCGCAGGCGCAGCTCGACCCGGGGCAGAGGCTGACGCTCAGGTTGCGCCGGGTCGATCCTGACCCCGAGAAAACCGCCGTCACGGACCACCTGGGCAAACAGGCGCAACTGGCCGACGGTGCGCCCCCGCTCACCTTCCAGGCGGGCCCGGGACAAGCCGGTTTCCAACTGACAGCGCTCAATCAGCTCCTCGCCCAACGCCAGAATATGGCTGGCAATGCTCTCCAGAAATGCCGCCCGCTGTGCAAGCGGCAGCTGGCGATAAGGATCGAAGGCCGCCTTGGCCAAGGCACAGGCGCGCTCGAGCTCAGCTGCCGAGGCGCCACCGAAAGCCGGTTGCAACACCTCGCCACTGGCGGCGGCCAGCCCATGAACCGAGCCATTGCCGCCAAGCACGGCGGTGTGACCTATCAGCATCTGTCCCGTAACAGTCATGGATTACCTCGTCTGCGTGAAAGTGATCGTGATCGTGATCGTGATCGTGGTCATTCCACCTCATCGCCATCGAGCACCAGCTTGGCGCTGGGCACCCCGGTATTGGCCCCCCAGTAATAGATGCACAGGGCCATGAGAGTGACGGTGAGGGTGTCGTAGGGGTGACTCAGGGCGCCGATACCGCCGAAGCTGCCCAGGTAGGAAATGAGGATGGTCAACGCGTAGAAGGCGATCAGCCACAGGGACGAGCGGACCTGTTCCCCCAGGCTCAGGTGATCGGTGGGTACCAGGCGCTTGCACAGCAGGTAGATCACAAACATCAGGATCTGCAGCCCCAGCAGCCAGGACACCGTGCCCCAGCCGGACCAGTAGACAATCAACGCCGCGATCACGAAGGACACCGGGCCGAGCAAGGCAAACGCCCTGACCCGGAACGGCCGCGGCATCTGCGGTGCACTCTTGCGCAACGCCGCGACGCTGATGGGGGCCACCGCATAACTGAGCACCAGGGCCGCCGAAACCACGTTGATCAGTGCCTCCCACGAGGGGAACGGCAGGGTCCAGAACACCGATAGGCCGAAGGTCAGCCATAACGCCGGACGCGGGATGCCGGACTGTTCATCGATGCGGGTGAAGATCTTGAAAAAGGTCCCGGTCCGCGCCCAGCCGTACACCACCCGTGGCGTGGCGTTCATGTAGATGTTGCCGCAGCCGCTGGGGGAGATCACCGCATCGGCCACCACCAGATAGGCCAGCCAGCCGACCCCGAGGGTCAGGGCAATGTCGCGGTACGGCAGGGAGAATTCCTTGCTGATGCCGCTCCAGCCGTTGGCCAGCATTTCCGTGGGAATGCTCCCCAGAAAGGCCAGTTGCAACAGGCCGTAGATCAAGGTCGAAAGCAGCACCGAGAGAATCAGCGCGATGGGAATGGTGCGCTGGGGATTACGCACTTCACTGGCCACGGAGATGATCGGCGTCAGCCCCAGGTAGGCGAAGATGATGCCCCCCGCCGAGACCGCCATCTCGATTCCCGACAGGCCGAACGGGGCAAAACCCTGGACGTGGAAGTTGTCGGGCTTGAAGAAGGTGAACAGCACCGCGATCACCAGCAGCGGCACGATGAACTTGAACAGGCTGATGAAATTGTTGGATTTGGCGAAGGTCTTGACGCTGTAGTAGTTGAGCCAGAAGAACAGGCACAACAGGGCAAACTGCACCAGCCAGCCGATGATGGTCGGGTTGCTGGAGCCTTCGTGGGTCAATGCCGGGAACCAGGCCGCGGCGTATTGCCGGGCCGCCACCACTTCAATCGCCACCAGGCTGGAAAAGGCGATCAGGGTGATGAACCCCATCAAGTAGCCCAGCAGCGGGCCATGGGAGAACACCGGGTAACGCACCACGCCACCGGCCCGCGGCAGGGCGGCTCCCAGCTCGCAATAGACGATGCCCAACAGCAGCACGGCGAACCCGCCCAGCAGCCAGGAAAAGATCCCCGCCGGCCCGGCAATCGCCGAAACGTGGCTGGCAGCGAACAGCCAGCCGGAACCGAAGATCGCACCCAGACCGATAAAGGTCAGGTCCACCAGAGAGAGTTGTTTCTTGAATTTACCTTTGCCTGACATGGGGCTGCGCCTTTTTGAGGTTATTGGAATAGGCAGGTCGAATGTCACGTCGGCGGAACCGCTCGACGCTTGCAGCACGTGTGATGTTCCAAAAGCGGGCGCCCCCACCCAGGGCGCCCGACCCACTCCTACAGGCCAGTTTCTACAGGCCGACGTCCGGCAGGCTCGGGCGCGTGGCCAGGGCCTTGGCGACTATGGCTTTGACTTCGGCCAGGGTTTCACCCTGCAGTGCCAGACGCGGCGGCCGGGTGATGGACGAGCCACGGCCCACCAGTTCTTCGCAGAGCTTGATGCACTGCACCAGGTCCGGACGAGCGTCCAGGTGCAGCAGCGGCATGAACCAGCGGTACAGGGCCAGGGCCTCCTCGAAACGCTTTTCCTTGGCCAGGCGGAACAGGGTCTCGCCTTCCTTGGGGAAGGCCACGGACATGCCCGAGACCCAGCCCTCGGCCCCCACCGCCACGCTCTCGACCACCACATCATCAAGGCCGGCGAACAGCACGAAGCGATCGCCGACCGCGTTGCGCAGATCGATGAAACGCCGGGTATCGCCGGAAGAATCCTTGAAGCAGACGATGTTCTCGCAGTCCTGCAGGGCGATCAGCACTTCGGGGGTGACGTCATTCTTGTAGATCGGCGGGTTGTTGTAGACCATCACCGGCAGGTCGGTACCGGTGGCCACCGCACGAAAATGCGCCGCGGTTTCATGGGGCTTGGCCGAGTACACCAGGGCCGGCATCACCATCACCCCGTCGACTCCGACCCTGGCCGCTTCGCGCACCGTATGGCGGGCGAACTCGGTGGTGAATTCGGCCACCCCGGCGATCACCGGCACCCGGCCGCCGGCGGCGTCCTTGGCGACTTCGATCACTGACAGTTTTTCCGCGGTGCTCAAGGAGGTGTTCTCCCCCACGGTGCCGCACACCACCAGGCCGGATACGCCATCGTCCACCAGGTTGCGCATGACCTTGTGGGTGGCCTGCAGGTCGAGGGAGAAATCGGCTTTGAATTGAGTGGTCACAGCGGGGAACACACCGCTCCATTGGATGGCTTTACGGCTCATGGTCTTGTCCTTGTGTGAGGTCGGCGGGGCCGACTGACGTTGAAAACCCAGACCAGAGTCGCCTTTTATCCCCCTCGCAGCTTGAGGCTTTTCGTCCCTGCAAGAGACGAAATCGGCACACTCGCCCCTCGCCCCACTGTGGCTCCAGCGCCACAGGAGCCATGGCGTGACTGTGCCGATTTCGTCATCTGCAACAGCGAAAACCCACAAGCAACGCCGCCCCCGCCAAGGCCACTCTGTAGCTCTTTCCCGTCAGGTGCCGCCATGAAAAAAATAACCGTGATCGACTCACACACCGGGGGTGAACCCACTCGCCTGGTGATCGACGGCTTTCCCGAGCTGGGCCGTGGCTCCATGGCCGAGCGCCTCCAGACCCTGCGCAGTCAGCACGATCACTGGCGCCGCGCCTGCGTCCTCGAACCCCGGGGCAGCGACGTGCTGGTGGGGGCCCTGCTCTGCGAACCGCAGGCCGGGGATGCCTGTGCCGGCGTGATCTTTTTCAACAACAGCGGCTACCTGGGCATGTGCGGCCACGGCACCATCGGCCTGGTGCGCTCGCTGTACCACCTGGGCCGCATCGACTACGGCGTGCACCGCATCGAAACCCCGGTGGGCACGGTGGAGGCCACCTTGCATGACGACCTGTCAGTGAGCGTGCGCAATGTCCCCGCCTATCGCTACCGCACCCAGGTGGCGCTGCAAGTGCCGGGGCACGGCACGGTGCATGGCGACATCGCCTGGGGCGGCAACTGGTTCTTCCTGATCAGCGAACGCGGCCAGGACATTGCCCTGGACAATGTCGAAGCCCTGACCCAATACACCTGGCGCGTGCGCGAGGCCCTGGAAGCCGCCGGGGTGACCGGGGCCGAGGGCGAGGTCATCGACCACATCGAACTGTTCGCCGACGACCCACAGGCCGACAGCCGCAACTTCGTGCTCTGTCCCGGCAAGGCCTACGACCGCTCCCCCTGCGGCACCGGCACCAGCGCCAAGCTGGCCTGTCTGGCCGCGGACGGCAAGCTCGCTCCGGGCCAGACCTGGCGCCAGGCCAGCGTCATCGGCAGCCAGTTCAGCGCCCACTACGAGCAGGCCGGCGAGCGGATCATTCCCACCCTGCGTGGTAGCGCCCACATCAGCGCCGAAGCGACCCTGCTGCTCGATGACAGCGACCCGTTCGCCTGGGGCATCGGCTCGTGAATTCCCAGGGCGAGGCCGACGTGATCGTGGTCGGCGCCGGCATCATCGGTGCCGCCTGCGCCCATGAACTGGCCGGCCGCGGCCTGCGGGTGCAGGTGCTGGACGACGCCCGTGGCGGCGCCACCGGGGCCGGCATGGGGCATCTGGTGGCCATGGACGACAACCCGGCGGAGCTGGCCCTGAGTCATTACTCCATCGACCTGTGGCGGCAACTGCGGGAACGTCTGCCCGAGGCCTGTGCCTATCGCAACTGCGGCACCCTGTGGCTGGCCGCCGACCGCGAGGAAATGGACCTGGCGCGCGCCAAGCAGCAGACCCTGGCAGACCACGGCGTCACCGGCCAACTGCTCGACGGCCGGCAACTGGCGGCGCTGGAGCCGATGCTGCGCCAGGGCCTGGGAGGCGCCCTGAAGATCCCCGGGGACGGCATTCTCTATGCCCCGGCCACCGCCCACTGGATGCTCAGCAGCCATCCACTGATCCAGCGCCAGTACGGCCACGTGCGCCGGGTTGCCGGCGATCAGCTGGAGCTGGACGACGGCCGGGTCCTGCGCGCGCCCCGGGTGCTGCTGGCCAACGGTCTCGCCGCCCGGGAACTGCTGCCGGCCCTGCCCCTGCGGCCAAAGAAGGGCCACCTGCTGATCACCGACCGCTACCCGCAACAGGTCCAGCATCAACTGGTAGAACTGGGCTACGCCGCCAGTGCCCACGCCAGTGACGGCACCTCGGTGGCCTTCAACGTCCAGCCGCGTCCAACCGGCCAGTTGCTGATCGGCTCGTCCCGGCAGTTCGACACCCTCGATCCTCAAGTCGAACCGGCCGTACTGGCGCCCATGCTGCAACGGGCAGTGGAATACCTGCCGGAGCTGGCAACGCTCAACGGTATCCGCGCCTGGACCGGCTTTCGCGCCGCCACTCCGGACGGCCTGCCGATCCTGGGTGAACACCCGCAACAGCCGGGCCTGTGGCTGGCCGTCGGCCATGAAGGCCTGGGCGTGACAACCGCCCCCGGCAGCGCGCGGCTGCTGGTGGACCTGATGCTCTGCGAATGCCCGGCGATCGACCCCCGCCCCTATCGGCCCGGACGCTTCGCCACCCTGACAGGAGAACGCCCGTGATCATCTACCTGGATCAGCAAGCGCTGGAGATCCGCTCCGGCCTCACGGTGGCCGCCGCCGTGGCCAACAGCGGCATGCCCTATACCCGCACCGCCTGCAGCGGTGCTCCACGAGCGCCGTTCTGTGGCATGGGCATGTGCCAGGAATGTCGAATGACCATCGACGGTCGCCGTCAACTGGCCTGCCAGACCCTGTGCCGG
This sequence comes from Pseudomonas sp. JDS08PS003, assembly GCF_045013505.1. NCBI lineage: Bacteria > Pseudomonadati > Pseudomonadota > Gammaproteobacteria > Pseudomonadales > Pseudomonadaceae > Pseudomonas > Pseudomonas sp. JDS08PS003. Next base: position 1,693,058 of record NZ_CP120724.1, on the reverse strand, counting down.
GATGGCATGCAAGTGGAGCGCAGCCAATGAGCGCCCAACGCCTGCACTGCCAGATAGTCATAGTCGGCAGCGGCCCGGCGGGGCTCGCCGCCGCCCAGGCCGCCAGCCACAGCGCGACCTCGATCCTGATGATCGATGACAACCCGCGGCCCGGCGGACAGATCTGGCGCAATGGCCCCGGGCACCCGCCCACAGCCCTCCAGGCCGAGCGTTTCAAGGTCCTGCAGCACCCGGCGCTGCGCTACCTCAGCGCCACCCGCATCATCGCCGCCCTGGGCCCGCAACGCCTGTTGCTGGAGGATGCACAGCAGGCCTGGCAGGTGGACTTTGAACACCTGATCCTGTGCTGCGGCGCCCAGGAATTGCTGCTGCCCTTTCCCGGCTGGACCCTGCCCGGGGTCACCGGCGCCGGAGGCCTGCAGGCGCTGCTGAAGAATGGCCTGCAAGTGAATGGAAAAACCCTGGTGATCGCCGGCAGCGGCCCCTTGCTGCTGGCCAGCGCCGCCACCGCGCGCCAGGCCGGCGCCCGCGTGGTGCGGGTGCTGGAACAGGCCCCCGCAGCCTCCGTGCTGGGTTTCGCCGGCCAGCTGTGGCGCTGGCCAAGCAAGCTGGCCCAGGCCCTGAAGCTGGCCACCCCGGCCTACCGTTGCAACGCCCATGTGGTGGAGGCCCTGGGGGACCGGCACCTGCAAGGGGTGCGCATCCGCCAGGGTCGACGCAGCGAAGAAATCCCCTGCGACTACCTGGCCTGCGGCTTCGGCCTGGTGCCCAATACCCGTCTGGCCAGCCATCTGGGCTGTCACCTGGAACACGGCGCCATCGTGGTCGACCACCAGCAGCGCAGCAGCCTGCCCCAGGTCCTTGCCGCCGGTGAATGCACCGGCATCGGTGGCAGCGAACTGGCCCTGATCGAAGGCGAGATTGCCGGCTGCGTCGCCAGCGGCCAGAGCGTCCGAGCGGCCAGCTTGATCCGCCAGCGCCAACACTGGCAGGCCTTTGCCAGGCAGTTGCAGCGTCACTTCGAGCTGCAACCGCAGATCCTCGAACTGGCCCGCCCCGAGACGCTGCTGTGCCGTTGCGAAGATGTGCCCTACGCTGCGGTGGCGGCGGCAGCCGATTGGCCCAGCGCCAAGTTGCACAGCCGATGCGGCATGGGGGCCTGCCAGGGCCGGGTCTGCGCCAACGCTGCCCAGCGCCTGTTCAACTGGCCCATAGTGGCCCCGCGAACGCCGCTGGTCCCGGCCCGGGTCGCCACCCTGATGCTCGACGAGACCTGCCACGACGCCGCAGACTGAGCCCCTGAACCCACCCTGGCCGGGAATACCCGGCCAGCTTGCACAGCCCTTTTGTACCCCCTGGCTTTATCGACACAGATCCATCCCCCAAGCCCCCTAGAGAGAGGCCGACGATGATCGATAGCGCACAGCTCCACCACTTGCCCAGGGCCATCGCCGCCCAATCCCTCGGGGACATCAACAGCCTGCTGGCCAGCATGGCTCCGATCACGCCCCTGCTGGACTGCATTCCCAGCGCGGTGTTCTTCATCAAGGACCTGCAGGCCCGGTACCTGATCGCCAACCTGACCCTGGCCCAGCGCTGCGGCTTCAAGAACATCCGGCCATTGCTCGGCAAGACCTCCGCAGAAGTCTTTCCGGCGGTGCTCGGCCCGGTCTACACCGAGCAGGACCAGCGCGTGCTGCGCCAGGGCATCACCATCAAGGGCCAACTGGAATTGCACCTGTACGGCAGCCGTGAACCCGGCTGGTGCCTGACCCACAAACTGCCGCTGTATGGACGTGACGGACAGATCATCGGCATGGCCGGCATCTCCCTGGACCTGCAGGCAGCCCGTGACACCCATCCGGCCTACGAGCGTTTGGCGGCCGTGGACCGGCATATCCGCGAGCACTACAGCGAAGCCATCCGCCTGCAGGACCTGACCCGCATCGCCAACCTGTCCACGGCGCAGCTGGAGCGCTACTGCAAGCGCATCTTCCACCTCACGCCCCGGCAGATGATCCACAAGGCACGCCTGGAACACGCCTCACGGCTGCTGCTGACCCAGGAGCCCATCACCGAGGTGGCATTGCAATGCGGCTACACCGACCACAGCGCCTTCAGCCGGCAATTCAAGTCCCTGACCGGACTCAGTCCACGGCAGTTCCGGCTCAACGCCACGACTTAGCCAGGACTTACTCCTGGCAGAAGGTGCAGTAGTCGAACAAGCCCGTGAAGCCGACCTTGCGGTAGATCGACAGGCCGTCGAGGGAGGCTTCGAGCACACAGATTTTCGCGCCCTGGGCCTGGATCAGGCGCAGCACCGAGTGAATCAGCGCCGTGGCATAGCCCCGCCCCTGGCACTCCTGCAAAGTGCCGATATCATCCAGCCGCGCCACCCCCGGCCCCAGGGACAGCGTCAGGGCGCTCACCGGACGCTGGTCGACATACAGAGTGAAATGGCGCAGCGCCCTGCCGGCCTGCAACGCCGCCCGATGCCGTTCCAGGTACTGCTCGATGCCCCCACCATCGGGCTCGAACGCACTCTCCACCGGTAGCCCCCAATCGTCCAGATGCTCATCGGTGCAACGCACATCCGCCAGTGGCACCAGTACCTCCTGCGCTTCATAGGTCGCCAGATCCAGCACCATGCAAGTGGTCTTGTCCGCGGGCATCAGGTTCTGCTGTTGCAACTGCAGACTGACCCGCGACACCTGCGCCTGAGGGATCACCACACAGAACGGCATGCCGGTGCGCTGCAGGAACGCCACGCCCTCGGCCAGTTGCTCGCTGTTGTCGCCAGCCTGGTCCGTCATCATCAACAGATTCAGGCTGCTGGCTTCGACCCCAGTGCAATAGGCACTGAGATCGGAGCCGAAGCGCCGATAGAACTGGGAGATGGAAACGAAGAAATAGTCTTCCGCCTGATGATACAGATCGATGATCGACGCGCTGGGTACCTGCGCCATCTGCTACCTCCTTGAGCCTCGCGGCGCGCCATGCGTCGCCTGATCCGAGCCACGTTAAGCCCACAGGCCCGGCGGCTCCAGCACAATCCTGTTTTATTGTGCGAAGGAATGTTCTGAGGTGTAAGCAGACAGCGTTGGTTGATCACCACTCAACCATCCAGGCGATCGCCGGGGCGTCCGGCCTGGATGGCCTTGGCCATTTGCAGGTGGTTCTCCAGCTTGGGCAAGGTTTCCTCGGCGAAGGCCTTGAGCTCCGGCACTTCACTGGTTTGCGCCTGTTGCTGGATCTGCCGGATCGCCGCTTCAGTGGCCTTGATCTGGCTCGCGGCATAGGCGCGGTCGAAATCCGCACCCTCGGGCACCTGTGGCATCAGGCGCTTGGCCTGGTCCACTACCTGCTCTCGGGGGGCCACCGGCAGGTCCAGTTGCCTGGCGATTTTTGCCAGGTGCTGATTGGCGGTGGTGCGATCGTTGATCACCTGAATGGTGTATTCCTTGACCGCCCGGGACGAGGTTTGCTGATGCGCCAGGCGACTGGCTTCGATATCGGCCATGCCCTTGGCCGAAGCGTCGTCGATAAAGGCCGCGGGGGACTGGGCCAGGGCGTTGCTGGCGCCAAGGCCGAGCAACAAGGCCAGGCCGGCACGACCGAGGATTGTGGCCATGGGGTTCATGCGGGGAGTCTCCTCTTGCAAATCAATACGGCGGGAGCCACAGCACCCGCCTGCATTGGGAAAACCCGGAGCCACAAAGGTTTACAACAATCGCCGCCGGTACGACGAACGGCGACTCTTTCAGGCCTGGACCAGAGCCCTGCCCCTGGCCATGACTTCAGGCGCTGGAGCGGCTTTTGCGCTCGCGCTTGACCGCGTACATCGCCTCATCGGCGTGCTTGAACAGCTGCTTTTCTTCCAGGCCATGTTCGGGGTACAGGCCAATGCCGATACTCGGCAGGATACGCAGGGAATGGCCATCCAGGCGCAGGGGCTCGTTTAGCGCGCGGCGAATCTTCTCGGCTACATGCTCGGCATCGTCACTGTGCTGCACGCTCTCGAGCAGCACCACGAACTCATCGCCGCCCATGCGCGCCACGGTGTCGGTTTCCCGCACGCAGCCCTTGAGGCGATTGGCCACTGCTTGCAGCAGCATGTCGCCCACAGCATGCCCGCAGGTGTCGTTGACCTCCTTGAACTTGTCCAGGTCGACATACAGCAAGGCCATGCGTCCCGACTCGCGCCGGGCCCGAGCCAGGGCTGAACGCAAGCGCTCGCGCAGCAGCTCGCGGTTAGGCAGATGGGTCAGTTGATCGTACTCGGCCATGTAATGCAGGCGCGCATGCAATTGCGCGCGTTCGATGGCAGCGGCGAGCTGGGCACTGACGTACTGCAGCAATTCCAGCTCTGCATCACCGTAGCCTTGTGCGCCGGGTGCACTTTTGACCATGAGCACACCGATGGTGCCCTTCTGCGAATTCAGTGGTACGCCCAGCCAGCAGCGAGGACCTTGAGCGACGGCGAACTCGTTCCACAAATCCCGGCTCAACGGACACTCCGGTGCCAGCAGCAAGGACTGGCCGTGCCGCAGCACTTGCGTGCAGAAACGCCCGATCAAGGTCCCGGGCTGCTCCGGGCTGCTTTCGCAGTCATCGACGTGGTAGGGAAAGTTCAGGCTATCGCTGCGCTCGTCGTACAGCGCCAGAACGAAATTGAGCGCCGGCAGCCACTCGCCGATGATCCGATGCACATGCTTGAACAGCACCAGCAGGTCCTCGGTGGCATGGGCCGCTTCGGAAATGGCATACAACGCCGCCTGTTTCGATTCGGCCTGTTTACGCTCGGTAATGTCCCGAGCCACGGCGATGCGCAACTGGTCCACTTCCGACCAGCGCGCCGACCAGAGGATGTGTGCCACCCGCCCGTCCTTGCGCAGGTAACGGTTCTCGAAATTCGGTTTGGGCACGCCCCCCATGATTTCCCGGGCGGCCTGCAAGGTGCGCTCACGATCGGCCGGGTGCACCAGCTCGATCATCGGCCGGCCGATCAGTTCATCGGCGGTGTAGCCGAAGACCCGCTCGCAGGCGGCACTGACAAACACGAAGCGCCCATCGATATCCACTGCGCACACAGCGTCCAGAAGCAGATCGATAAAGCTCGCCAGAGGCGCGGAATTGTTGGTTGCCATCAGAGAAAGCTACTACCCATGAAAAATGCACTGAGTACCCATCCCTTGAGCCCGGTCAGGTGGGATCGCCACCGACTGCGCACCGTCGCAACCCGCGCGGTACGTTATGCCTTGTTACCGATCAACCCCGGCACCGCATGCAACAGGGCATTGATCGCAAAACCGATGAACATCACCCCGCAGACCCGGGTGATCGCCAGCTCGTGACGCTGATACCAACTGCGTACCTGACGCGCACCGACCACGCCGATCAGAATAGCGTAAGCGCCGAGGCCGCCAAGGAAGCTCAGGGCAATCAGGCCGGGAAGCATGGACCAGCTGAGCAGCTCCGCACGGCTGGACAGCAGCGCGGTGAACGTCGCCACCGCCACCGGATAGGCCTTGGGATTGGTCAGGCCGAAGATGATCCCGTGCCAGAACGGATTGCGCGCAGCGCCCTGAGGTTCATCGCCATTGCTACCACGACTGCGAATCGCCCGCAGCCCCAGCCAGAACAGGTACAGACCGCTGAGCACCCCGAGGATATTGAAGGCGTCGCTGCCGATTTCCCGGGCGCCGACAATGGCGATCAGCGCCGTACTGCACCAGACCACATCGCCCAGCAGGTGCCCGCAGAGAAACCCGGCGCCGGCCTGCCGACCACGGGAGGCGCCAATACCGAAGACCGCCAGGACTCCTGGTCCGGGGGTGATCGCGTAAATGAAACCCGAGGCGATAACGGCCAGTAACAGCGATGAGGTCATCAACAAGACTCCAGAACGGATGCACCTCACGGAAACGCCAGGCACAGAATGAATCTGCCGGATTCTGCACGATCAAGGCACCTTGCCACCAGCGGCTTTCGTCAGCTGCTTCCGCTAGCGGCGCCTCAGTCGGCGGGGTAAAAGCGCATCCCAGCGTAAGGATGTTCGCGACAGGCCCGTAATCGCGAAGCCAAGTCACCGACATGAGTCTCCAGACGCAGTTGCAACTGCGAGTGATAGAAGGCCAGGCTGCGGGGCAAGTCGCTGACCGCCAGGGTCAGGTGATTGAGGCCGGTGAGCATCGATTACTGTCCTTTCAGGGCTTTGCTCAACACGTAGCGCCGGCCGTCATAGTGCAGGGTCGCCAGCGTGTTCCTGGGCGCCAGGTCACGGCTTTCACAGCCGTCGCGGCCCTTGAAATGCTCGGTACTGACTTCACGGGTACGCACGATCAGATCGGCGTAACCGTTGCGCTGGCCGCTGCCGACTTCCAGGGTCCGGTGCAGGGTCCGGGAGCGGCCCACGCATTCGCCGCCCCAACCAAACTCGCCGGTGCTTTCATCCACCACCAATCCTTCCAGCAGCGGCAGGACCTCCTTGTCTTCACGTCGATACAGGGTCAGCACGCTTTTCTCGTAGGGCATGGCACTGGAGCTGTGGTGATAGAGAACCCGCAGGCCAAAGGCCCGCTGCTCTTCGTTCAAGCGGTAGCGCCCGGTGTCGATCTGCAGCCCTTGCAGGGCCACGGCATCGGAGAACAGAGCGGAATCCTTGTAGTTGCTGGCCAGGGTCCAACCGGAGTCGATGTCCTGCAGCGATACGTCCAGGCTGTAGCTGCTGACGTCGCCAGCCTGGCTCCCGGGCATGGGCGTCGCCCGGGCACTGATGCTCAGTTCCGGCTCCGCGGGCCAGGGCTTGCAGACATAGAGCTCTCCGGGGATATCCGTCGTGTTGTCACAGTGCGCCTGCGCCGCCGTGACACCCCCCAACCAGGCACAGAGCACCAGGCCCAGACCCCATGGTTCAAGCCACTTCATCAAAACTCCTTCAGATACCGCTGTAACCATTGGGCAGGACGTAACGCTGGCCATCGTAATGCAGCGTGATGAGCACCGGCTTGGCGGTCACGGACTTGGACTGGCACTCCTCCCCCACTTTTTCGCTCCGGGTACTGACGCTGACCGAACGCACGATCAGGTCGGCATAGCCATGGCTGCGGGTCTTGGCGATATCCAGGGTGCGAGTGGTTTCAGTGCCCTCGCCGGTGCACTGGCCATCCCACTCGCCGTTGTAGGAGCGGGCCAGGAACTTCTCCAGCACCGGGCGCAGGGTGCTGCCTTCGCGCACGTAGAGACTGAGCCAGATCTGATTGAAGGGGTTGACCCGGGAGGAGCCCTCGAACGCCGCCCGAACCCCAAAGGCCCGCACTTCTGGCGCCAGTTGGAAGCGCCCGGTGTCGAGCGTCACGCTTTCCAGGCGGAAGGCGTCGGAGACGAAAGCCACAGGCTGTCTGTAACTGGCCAGGGGCTTGCCGCTGTTGCGCTCCAGCACTGCCAGTTGCAGATTGTAAGTGCCGTCCCCGTCGCCGGTGTCGCTGGGGTCCGGGACTTGTTCTGACAGCAGGCTGATGCTCTGGTCGTCAAAGGCCGGCCAGTCCTTGCACAAGGAAAAGCCCGGAACCTCGGCGTTGCGTGGCGGCGGCAGGCACTGAGCCGCTACGGATGTGGTGCCGGCCAGCAGCGCCAGGCTGCCCAGAAGCGGGATCAGAGAAGAGCGACGGAACATTCACGACTCCTTGTGACAGGCGGATACAGCGCGGTTTCAGGTCGCACTATCCTCTGCCCCGCCGACGCTTTCAACGCTGGGAGCACGGGTCCGGGAATAAGGCCGCCATATTGCTCAGGCCGATCCTCAGGCCGGCTACCCGGCACCCGGGGGTGGGTGATATCCGGCTGGCCTTACCTGATTCCCTACCGGGTGCGCGGGGACCGGCTCCAGATTCTGCGAATTTTCCATACCCGCCGGCAGCCCCTGGCACGTTGGTGAACGCTTCACTTGTAGGAGCTGGCTTGCCAGCGAAACGGACTTACTCGTTCCTCAAAACGCGCTACGGAAAATCTCTTCGATCTGCCGCTGCTCCGCCGGACGCGGGTTGGTCAGGCCACAGGCGTCTTTCAGGGCATTGGCCGCCAGCACCGGTATGTCCTGCAACTTGGCACCCAGCTCGCGCAGCCCGGCAGGAATTTCCACATCCCGAGCCAAAACACGAATCGCCGCAATTGCAGCCTGGGCACCCTCCTCCGGGCTGAAGCCACGAATGTCCGCGCCCAGGGCGTGGGCCACATCGGTCAGGCGCTCGGCACAGACACTGGCGTTGAAGCTCTGCACATGGGGCAGCAGTACCGCGTTGCACACTCCATGGGGCAGATCATAGAAACCGCCCAGTTGGTGGGCCATGGCATGCACGAAGCCCAGGGAAGCGTTGTTGAAGGCCATGCCGGCGAGGAACTGCGCATAGGCCATGTTCTCCCGGGCCAGCAAATCGCTGCCGTCGTGCACCGCCTGGCGCAAGTTCGCGCTGATCATGCTGATGGCTTTCAACGCACAGGCGTCGGTGATCGGGTTGGCGGCGGTGGACACATAAGCCTCCACTGCGTGGGTCAAGGCGTCCATGCCGGTGGCGGCGGTCAGGCCCTTGGGCATCGCCACCATCAGCGCCGGATCGTTGACCGACAGCAGGGGCGTAACGTTGCGGTCGACAATGGCCATTTTCACGTGGCGCGACTCGTCGGTGATGATGCAGAAACGGGTCATCTCGCTGGCGGTGCCGGCGGTGGTGTTGATGGCAATCAGCGGCAGTTGCGGCTTGCTCGACTGATCGACGCCTTCGTAATCGCGAATATGCCCGCCGTTGGTGGCGCACAGGGCAATGCCCTTGGCGCAGTCATGGGGCGAGCCGCCCCCCAGGGAAACCACGAAATCGCACTGGGACTGCTGCAACTGCGCCAGCCCCTGCTCGACGTTGGCGATGCTCGGATTGGGCTTGGCGCCATCGAAGATCACCGAGTCGATGTCCTGCATGGCCAGCTTCTCGGCGATCATGCCCGCCACCCCGGCCTTGGCCAGCCCGACGTCGGTGACGATCAGCGCCTTGCGAAACCCATAATTGCGAATGGCGCTCATGGCCTCGTCCAGGCAATCGATGCCCATGATGTTGACGGCTGGGATAAAGAAGGTGCTGCTCATGAGGAGGTCTCCAGGCGAATGCCCAATGCGGGTGTCGATTCATGTCTGCCCGACAGGATCGACTCATCGGTCACGGGCGATCTTGATCTGGCTCAAGGGTCGGTCGTGATAAAGTCGGCGCCCTGATTACCTTCTGCCTTGAGACCAATGACCGCGATGACGGATTTCCAGGAATTTGACGCCAAACTTGAAGACTGGAACGCCCTGGTCACCAGCACGCCGTTCAGTGGCCTGCTGATCGGCAACGGTGCCAGCCGTGCCGTGTGGGAGGATTTTGCCTACGACTCGCTGTTCGAAAACGCTCGCACAGTGGAAGAAAAGCCCCTGAGCCAGTCCGAGCTCAGCGTCTTCGAAGCCCTGCAGACCCGCAGCTTCGAACAGGTATTGGGCGCCCTGAAAACCACCAGCCGGGTCAACAAGGCCCTGGCGGTCAGCTCGGCGGCGCCGCGCAACCGCTACTACGCCATCAAGGAAGCCCTGATCAACACCGTGCATGCGGTGCACATCCCCTGGCGCCTGGTGCAGCCGCAAAGCCTGGCGGCGATCAACCAGGAGTTGCGACGCTATCCCACGGTGTTCACCAGCAACTACGACCTGCTCAACTACTGGGCGGTACAGCATGACAGCCAAGGCATCGACGACCTGTTCCACGGCGCCGATCCGGCCTTCGCACTGGGCACCACCTCCAGCACCGCTACCCGCTTGCTCTACCTCCACGGCGGCCTGCACCTGGTGCGCAACCTGGACGGCAGCGCACGCAAGCTGAGCTCCACCGAAGGCACCCTGCTGGGCAGCTTCGCCATCAACAACACCCTCAAGACCCTGGACGACGTGCCGCTGTTTGTCAGCGAAGGGCCCCTGGCGGACAAGCTCAAGACCATCCGCAGCTCGGACTACCTGTCGTTCTGCTACCAGCAGCTGCTGGACCACAGCGGCGCCCTGTGCATCTTCGGCCACAACCTCGGCCCCCAGGACCAGCATCTGGTGCAGGCGATCCGCCAGTCGGCCACCAAGACCCTGGCCATCTCCATCTACCCACGCAGCGCAGCCTTCATCCAGCACCAGAAGCGCCACTACGCCAAGCTGTTCGAGGGCCTGGAGCTGAGCCTGCGCTTCTTCGACTCCAAGACCCACGCCCTGGGCAACCCGGCGCTGTCAGTCCCCGTAGAACGCTGATCAGCCCCGCAGATCTCACGACTGGCGCAAGGAGCTGGCTTGCCAGCGAAGGCGGCCGCAGAAGCAACACAAGGCTCCACCGCCCGGCTGGCTCCTGGCGGATGAGCGCCCTCAGTCCTCGCTGCTGTGCACCACCACCAGCAACTGCGCCTGCTCGTCCCCCAGGGAGCGGATGCGATGGGGCTTTTGGGCATTGAAGTGCAGCGCGTCGCCACGGTTGAGAATCACCCGCTCGTTCATGAAGTCCACTTCCACCTGGCCTTCATGAACAAACAGGAACTCCTCCCCCAGGTGTTCCTTGAAGGTCTTGTCACTGAACTCTTTGGCCGGGTAGATGATGAACGGCAGCAGATTGCGTTCACTGACCTGATGGGCCAGCACCGCATATCCCGGCGTCTGCCCGTTGGCTGCCAATGACTGGCGCTCGTCGCTGCGCACCAGGCTGTAGCTGTCCAGGCTGATGCTGTCCTCGGCGAACAGCTCCTCGACCTTGACGTTCAGCGCCTTGGCCAGCCTCAAGGCGGCTGCAATCGACGGCGTGTTCAACCCGCGCTCGACTTTCGACAGGTAGCTCTTGGTCATCCCGGATTTTTCAGCCAGGGCCTCCAGGGTCACGCCAAGTTTTTTTCTCAATAATTTCAAACGGATAGACATGTGGAGCGATTAATCCATCTAGAAAACAACGATTGGCGCTTGCCAATGACACAAAGTGTCATATAGCCTCTTTAGTGTCATCAGCATTCACCCAACGACCTTGCAAGTAGCAGGTGAAGTGCAGACCCGACGTCCATTGCACCCTCACCAAGGACCCCGATATGGCCAAGACATTAGCATTGCCCAAGGACCAACTGATCAAGCAAGCCCTGACCCAGATGCAAAATACACTGGCGGATAATACGTGGACCGACCGGCAAAAGCTGGCCCTGACCTGCCGCATTCTGTTCGAGAACGGTCACGACTCGGGCCTCGCCGGGCAGATCACCGCCCGCGGTCCGCAGCCAGGCACCTACTACACCCAGCAATTGGGCCTGGGTTTCGATGAAATCAGCGCCAGCAACCTGCTGCTGGTCAACGAAGACCTGGAAGTCCTGGAAGGCCACGGCATGCCCAACCCGGCCAACCGCTTCCACAGCTGGGTGTACCGCGCCCGCCCGGACGTGAACTGCATCATCCACACCCATCCGACCCACGTTGCCGCGCTGTCGATGCTGGAAGTGCCCCTCGAGGTATCGCACATGGACCTCTGCCCGCTGTATGAGGACTGTGCCTTTCTCGAACCCTGGCCCGGGGTGCCAGTGGGCAACGAAGAAGGCGAAATCATCTCCGCAGCCCTGGGAGACAAGCGCGCGATCCTGCTTTCCCACCACGGTCAGCTGTCCACCGGGGCCAGCATCGAGGAAGCCTGTGTCATCGCCCAACTGATCGAGCGCGCAGCCAAGCTGCAACTGCTGGCGATGGCCGCCGGCACCATCAAGCCGATCCTCCCTGAGCTGGGTCGTGAAGCCCACGACTGGATCTCCAAGCCCAAGCGCCATGGCGCCGCCTTCAACTACTACGCTCGGCAAAACCTGAAAAAACACGCCGACTGCCTGAACTGATCCACACCCTTATGCCTTGCTAGGAGTTGCACCATGTCTACACCCGATATCCACGGCATCATCGGCTACACCGTCACCCCCTTCGGCCCCCACGGCGAGGGCCTGGACCTGGACGCCCTCGGGCACTCCATCGACCGCATGATCGACGCCGGCGTCCACGCCATCGCCCCCCTGGGCAGCACCGGTGAAGGTGCCTACCTCAGCGATGCGGAATGGGATCAGGTCGCCGAGTTCAGCATCCGCCACGTGGCCAAACGCGTGCCGACCATCGTCAGCGTTTCCGACCTGACCACCGCCAAGGCCATCCGCCGCGCGCGTTTTGCCGAAGCCCAGGGCGCCGACGTGGTGATGGTACTGCCGGCCTCCTACTGGAAGCTCAGCGAAGCCGAGATCCTCGCCCACTACCAGGCCATAGGCGCCAGCATCGGCGTGCCGATCATGCTCTACAACAACCCGGCCACCAGCGGCACCGACATGTCGGTGGAGCTGATCCTGAAGATTTTCCACGCCGTGGAGAACGTCACCCTGGTCAAGGAAAGCACCGGCGACATCCAGCGCATGCACAAGCTGCAACTGCTGGGCGAAGGCCAGGTGCCGTTCTACAACGGCTGCAACCCCCTGGCCCTGGAAGCCTTCGCTGCCGGTGCCCGCGGCTGGTGCACGGCGGCGGCGAACCTGATCCCCCAGCTCAATCTCGATCTGTACCAGGCCGTGCTGAACCATGACCTGCAACGGGCCCGGGAACTGTTCTACCGTCAGTTGCCGCTGCTGGACTTCATCCTCAAGGGCGGCTTGCCGGCCACGGTCAAGGCCGGACTGGAACTGGCCGGACTGAACGCCGGCGAGCCACGCCGGCCGGTGTTTGCCCTGAACCCGGGCGGTCGCCAACAGTTGCAGACGCTGCTGCATACCCTGGGTTGAATCCCTGACAAAAAAGCCCGGACGGCTGACACCGTCCGGGCTTTGGCATGGGCCACGTTCAACGGTCGCTCAGTGGCTGCTCAGCGCCACCGGGGCCTTGGCCTTGAACAGCGGGTCCTGCAGCATCTGCGCGATGAAGTCGTCGGTGATGCGCTGCACATGCTGGTATTGGCCGCCATCGAGATTGGCCCAGCCGCGCCAGGACCGGGTCTGATTACTGACCCGATACTTGGCCAGCGGCTGGTCACCACGGCTGACATGGAACATCACCTGACTGTCCCAGGTGGCCCGGGCCGGCACGATAAAAAAGGTCATCGCGCTGAGCAGCCCCATGGGAATGTTCTGCCAGCCAAAGTAATCACTGTTCGCCATCACTATCACGTTGTAGCCATCGGTACTGAACCCCGACTGCACCTGCTCGAAGGTGCCGCGACGACGCAGTTCGTCACGGATCAGGCCGCCGGGAATGGGCCCGATCACACTGACGCTGATGGCCGGCAACCTCTGCTGATAATCCACCTCGGCCGGCTTGAGACTATGGCTGGTCTGGCAACCGCCAAGCCCCAGCATCAACACCATCAACAACCACCAACCACTGCGCATTACAGATCCCCCGACAGCATGGCCTTGAGCATTGACGCCTTGGGCCCCTGCTCCTTGACGATCAGCGACGTGACGTCTTCCATCTTCTGCAGATCGACCCGTTGCAGGCTCGGCACCTGCGGGTACTTGGCGCGCACCAGAGCGGCGTCGCGCTCCAGGTGGTCACTGTGCAGAAACACGCACTTGGCCCCCGCCGCCGACAGGCAGCCGGCGCGGAAATCACCGACGTAATAGGCCTTGCCGGCTTCCAGTTCCAAGGGGATGGAGAAGTCTTCGCGGCTCCAGGAAGTGGCGTTGCCGCGGTCGAAGTGCAGGTTGTAGATCTCGTAGCGCCCGGGTTTGAGCGGCATCACGAACAGGCTGCCGATACCGTGCCAGGTCTCGCGCACATCGCGCGGGGTGCGACCGTAGACCTGGTTGTACAAGCGCGCCGAGGCGAACCCCTCACCGCCCCGTGGGCGAATCAGCAGCATCTGTTCGTTGGCGGTGTGCACCGCCTTCGGCCAGATGCCGACCACGCCCACCACATAGGCCACCCCCGACTGCGAATCGGGGCGCATGCTCTCGGCGATTTTCGTGGAAGACAGGCTGTAGCAACCGCTCAGCGCCAGCAGCGCGGCGAGTAATACGAGAGGGCGAATCATGAGGTCGCAAATCCCTTGGACAATGATCGATAACGTCAACCAGTGCGCCAGGCATGCCGACCGCCCGGTGACGGGCGCGGAGGATAATGCAAGTGATGGCATTTCGCCAGAATTCAGTCGCCAAGCGGCTGGCGTCCGCCAGGAGCTCGAACCAAAGCTCGCCGCCATCGCGGGCGACGAGTTTCAGCCGGGCAGATGGCGGCGCAGCCATGCGGCCTTGCCCCTGATCAGGCCAAGCGGCCGGGGCTTTGCCGAACCGGGTTTAAACGCCAGTCAGGTCCTTGATGTTGTGGCTCGGACCGTTGGCCTTGACGCTGGCGATGCCCTTGTCCCGGGCCGCCTCCGATGAATAGGTTTCACTGCTGCCGATGATCTGGTGATTGGCCGCCTTCAGCGTGAAATAGGGTTTGCCGTCCTTGGCGCTCTTGCGCTCGTAGCGCTCCTCCAGGGGACTGTTGGTCTGCACCGAGGCAATGCCGTTCTCCGCGGCGGCGCGAGTGGTGTATTGCTCGCTGGTGAGAATGGTCTCGGCGTTGGCCGCCTTGAGCACGAAACGAAACTGACCGTTGCTGCTTTTCTTCAACTCATACCATCCGGACATGCTGTGGCTCCTTGCGTTGATCGATGGGCGTTGCGCCTTGAGAGTAAAGACTCTTTAAGCGATTCAGCCATTGCCCCGTTGACTGAAAAATCGGTTTTCCACTCGCGCAAGCCCCAGGTGTTCGCGCAGGGTGTGCCCCGTGTAGCGCTGGCGAAACAGGCCCCGGCGTTGCAGCTCAGGGGTGATCAATTGCACGAAATCCTCGATGGCTCCCGGCAAATGGGTAAACAGCACATTGAAGCCATCGGCGGCGTACTCCTCGTACCAGGTCGCCAGTTCATCAACGATCTGCCCTGGCGTCCCCACCAGTACCTTGTGCCCGCTGGCGGACAGGCTGCGCAGCAGCTGCGCCAGCGTTGGCCGCTCCCGGCGGACCAGTTCCACCACCAGTTGCCGACGGCTCTTGTGCCGCTCGGTGGGCGCCGCGTCTGCCAACAGCGGCACTGGGGCATCCAGGGGCAGTGTCGACAGGTCGATGCCCAGGTCCAGCAAGTAGGACAGCGCCCTGAGCTGGGCCTGCGGGTCCTGCAGCTCCTGCAATTGCTGATACTTCTCCTCGGCCTCGCTGAGGGTCCGGCCGACCGTCGGCGCAATCCCCGGGAAGATCTTCAACTGCCGGGCATGGCGACCGTAATGGGGAAGTCGTTCCTTGAGCCCGACGTAGAAATCCTTGGCCTGTTGCAGGTCGCTCTGGGCGGTGAACACCAGCTCGGCACAGCGGGCCGCCAGCTCGCAGCCCGGGCCCGAAGACCCGGCCTGGGCGATCACCGGCCAGCCCTGCAGCGGACGCGGCGCATTCAACGGGCCCTGTACCTGGAAGTGCCGGCCACGATGCTCCAGCAAGTGCATCCTGTGCGGCTGCAACCACTGGCCGCTGGCCTTGTCCCGGGGGAAGGCGTCATCGGCCCAGCTGTCCCACAGGCCGCTGACCACCGTGAAAAACTCCTCGGCCCGGGCGTAACGTTCGGCATGGCTGGGGGGTTCGGGGTAATTGAAGTTCTCTGCGCCGATCAACCCCGTCACCAGGTTCCAACCGGCACGCCCCTCACTCAGGTGGTCCAGGGACGCGAACTTGCGCGCCAGGTTGTAGGGCTCGTTGTAGGTGGTGCTGGCGGTAGCGATCAGGCCGATATGCCGGGTCACCACGGCCAGCGCCGGCAGCAGGGTCAAGGGGTCCCAGCGCAAGCTGTAGGAACTGCGGGCCAGCACCCGGGGATCGAGATCCCCCACAGCCACGTTGTCGTTGAGAAACAGCGCGTCGAAACAGCCGCGCTCCAGGGTCTGGGCGTAGTGTCGGTAGCGCTGGAAATTCAACGAGGCATCGGCATCCGCCCGGGGATGGCGCCAACTGCCGCCGTGGGCGCCGGAGCCGGAGAGAAAGGCCCCCAGCCCCATCTGCCCGCTGCGCTCAGCCATGACCGGCGCCCTCCTCGGCCGCCGCCAGGGTAGCCGGGGCGGTACGCAGCAACAGGCTCACCGTGGCCCAGACCAACAGCGTCGCCACGGCCAGAAACCCCATCACCCCGCGATAACCGTTGAGAAAGGCGCCCTGGGCATCGTCCAGCGGCGTCGCGGAAAAGTAGTGGAACAAGCCCACCCCCACCGCCAGCCCCACGCCACCGCCGACGTTGTGCAGGGTCATCAGCGAACCCATGGCCACCGAGCCCACTTCCTGAGGCACCGAGGAAATCCCCAGCACCGTCGACGGCCCGAGAATACTGGCCCAACCCAGGCCCATGATGACGAAGGCGCCGAGCAGATACGCCAGCGACGTCTGGCGGTCGAACCCGGCCTGCAACAGCGCCGACAGCACGAACAGCAGCAGCCCGGTCTTGATCAGCAGCGCCGGGCCCTTGCGGTCCACCAGCCGTCCCACCAGCGGCGACAGCAGCGCCACCCCCAAGGTGGTGGGCAATAACAGCAAGCCGCTGGCCTGCACCGACTCACCACGGATCTGCGCCAGATACAGCGGCATGACGAAAAACGCCACGCAGTAGAACAGCGCCAGACCGAAACTTGCCGCGACCCCGGCGACAAAGCGTCGGTTGGCGAACAGCTTGAGATCGATGATCGGCGCCGCAACCCGTTTCTCCACCGCCAGGAAGGCCACCAGGGCCAGGGTCGCCAGGGCGATCAGACCCAGAGTCAGGTGCGAGCCCCAGCCCCAGGTTCCACCCTGAACGATCACCAGCACCAGGCTCGGCAAGCCGATCAGCAACAGCAACGCGCCCCATACATCCAGTCGTGCACCGGCCTCTGCCGAGCGGGACTCCTTCACGCTGAAACTGCAGATGCCCAGGCTCAGCAGCACGAAGGGCACGTTGATCAGGAAAATCCACTGCCAGCCAAAGCCACTGGTGATCAGCCCCCCCAGTACCGGCCCGATTGCCAGCCCCACGCCATTGACGCCGAACAGCACGCCGAAGGCCTTGCCCTGTTCGGCGCTGTCGAAGGTGCTGGAGACAATGGCCCCCGACGCGGTGTAGAGCACGGCGCAGGCCAGCCCCTGGATCACCCGGGCAGCGATCAGGGTGTCGATCTGCGTCGCCAGCCCAGCCGCCAGCGACGCCAGACCGAACACCGTCAAGCCGATGAACAGCACCCGCTTGCGTCCATGCAAGTCGGCCAGGCGCCCCACCAGCACCATGAAACTCGACAGCGCCAGGATGAAGCCATTGATGACCCACTGCAGACTGTCCACCGAGGTCCCCAGATCGGTCTGCAATGCCGGCAGCGCCGTGTTGACGATGGTGAAATCCACACAGCCGAGAAAACTGGCAATGCTCACTCCGAGCAATGCCCACCATTTGCGTTGCTGTTGCGCAAAAACGCCCATGGAAACTCCTTGTCAGTCATAAAAAAACCGCTCTGCAGGAGCCCGCTTGCCGGCGAACAGGCCCTTGAGCCCTGCACCGCCCGCAAGGACGTCTTCGCTGGCAAGCCAGCTCCTACATTGATCGCGGCGGATCAGATGGCGATCGCGCCACTGGTCCAGTTCGGGTGAATGGCCCCAGGCAAGGTGAACGGAATCGGAATCCCGCGCTTCTTGAACTTCAGGGGCAGCCAGCGCACCCGATCCGGACTGTGGGGTTCGATCAACAGCTCGCGACTGGTGGCCATGGCCGTGGTCATCTGCTGCGGGTAGAGCACGTAGTGATAACCCTCATCGGCCCACAGCGGCAGGATGATGGGGATCTCTTCCAGGATGTATTCGCGGCACTGGGCCGCCGCGCGTTCGATGTCCGCGTGCTCGTCACGCAGGCGCAAACGCTCGGTGAACACGCCGATGGTGCTGTCGATGGCTTCGCGCAATTCCTCGCGCTGCTGATAGATCCGGTCCAGTTGCTGACGCAACTCGGCATAGCGGTCGCTGGCCAGTTCCTGGTTCCAGCGGGTGATGTGATAGGGCACCCGCAGGCCATCGAGGATGTCCTGGTTGCGCGCCAGCCAGGCATCGCCGTCGCGGATCGACGCCGACAACGCCTCCCCCGGAGATTTGCCGTGCTTGTTGTGGCGTTGCAGGGTGTCGGCCACCACCACCTTGACGTGGCTGAAGCCGGACTGGTTGATCAGGTGAATGGTGGAACGCAGCTTCTGGTCTTCGTGATATTCCTGGCCAACGCTGACCGCCAGGACCACGCGCTTGCCATCGAATTCGTGCTCTTCGCCGCCCTTGTTGAAGTAGGCCTTGAGATTGATTTCCTGCACCTTGCTCATGAGTTCAGCTCCAGTAGGCCAAAGGCTGTTGTTCGCCGTAGTAACCGATAAAGACCCCGAGGGTGACCCGGGTGCTGCTGGCCGAGGGGCGTACCGCGTGGATCAGCCGCGGGTTGAGCAGGATCAGGTCGCCCGGCTCGGGCTTGATCACGAAATCCGGCGGCGGCAGCAGATGGCGCTCGATGCCGTAGGCTCGTTCGCCGCGCAGGCGGTTGTACTCCTCCTCGTCCGGCTCGATGCCCCAGATCTCCAACTCTCCGCCGTCCTCGGGGATTTCCAGGTAGATGTTGGTGGACAGCTGGGTCAGCAGTGGCGGGCTGTGGCCCTGCGGCGCGTTGCGTTCGAGCTTGTCGGTATGGGGCGTGAGATCGACCCCCGAGCCCTGGAAGCGGGCGATGCCGACAAAGCACTTCTGCCCGCCTACCTGCAGCAGGTGGGCGCCCTGGGGCCAGACCTCATCCAGCAGCAGGCGCAGCTCGTCGATGGGCGAGGCCAGGGGCCGGAACAGGTTGCGGATCTTGCGGATATTGGGCAGTGCCAGGGCATGGTATTCGGCGCGGCTCTGCTCATCCTGGATCTCGATATAGGCCTTGCCGACGCGGACGAATTCCTGCTGCTGGCTGAAGGCGCTGCGCAGCTCCTGCTGGTACAGATGATCCCGCGCCACCTGCAAGGTGTCCGGCGGACAGAAACCTTTGAGCTGGACGCCATAAGAACGTTTTTCAACGACATCGAGGATATGCCGCGCTTCAAGTTTGTCGGCAGTAGTGACTGTGAACATGCAAGCTCCCTTATTCCCTGGAAGTAGCGACGAAGTACATCTTTGGCAGAACGTAATAATTTATTTCAAGGCCACTTTAGGCAGTTGCCAATGCCTTGTGAAATACCCTTTATCTCTAATATCCAAACTTAAAAATGTATAGAAAATCAGGTAAATAGCGGCCATCACCGACAACTTTAACGGCCTGCGCGGACACTATGAAATTTGCTGATAGTTAAGTTAAACAGCGGACATTATTGAAGGGATATTTATTCATTCCTCCCGAGCTTAATTAATAAAAATGCCATCTATTCATTCAACTTCATTGAACTGTTCGTCCATGTAAGCCGAGGCATCGAAAGACTGGCGGATGATGCCTTCCTCGCGATACAGATCGGCGGTGTGCTGCACGTCCGCCACCACCGACGGCCCCACGGCAATGCGTCGGGGCACGGAGTAGCGGTTGGAGCGTTCATGGACCTCTACCGGCAGGCCGCTGTAGCCGGCCTGGATGCGGGAAAACTCGGCCTGATGCTGATTGGCCCAGGCATAGGCGCGATCCAGGCGCCGGAGGAAATCGGCAATCTGTGCCGGCTTGTCATGGATCGCCTGATCATTGGCCACCAGTAACATGTGCCCGGCGAACAGGCCCTCGCCACTGACCAGCACCCGGGTTCCACCCTCCATCTGCACCATGCTGGTGTAGGGGTCCCAGGTCGACCAGGCATCGGCCTGACCATTGCTCAGCAGGCTGCGGGACTCGGCGGGCTGCAGGAAGATGAACTGCGCATCCGCGCCGTGTAGCCCCGCCGAACGCAGGGCGGCGAGGGCCAGGAAATGGCCGATGGAGCCGCGAGTGGTGGTGATGCGCTGGCCCTTGAGGCTGGCGGCATCCTGCAGCGGCGAGTCGTTATTGACCACAATCGCCACTGCCGTGGGCGTGACCTTGAGTTTGATCACCCCCACGGTCTTGATCGGCGCCCCGGCGGCGGCGGCGAACACGAACGGCGCATCCCCCAGGCTGCCGATGTCCACCGCCCCGGCCGCCAGCGCCTCGGCGGTGGGCGCGGCGGCGGCAAAGGACGCGAACTCGATGGGATACGGCACCTGCTCCAGCTCGCCGGCGGCCTGCAGCAGAATCTTCAGCGACTGCTTCTGGCTGGAAACCCGCAACGCCGGCTGCGCCAGCGCAGTGCCCACCCACAAACACAACACCACCCCTTGTAGGAGCCGCGACTGGCCCCTGAACCTTGCACCCGTCATGCGGCCGCCTTCGCTGGCAAGCCAGCTCCTACGAGATCGATGCTGACCATGCCTAGAACGCCAAGCTGACGCGGCTGTAGTAATAACCACCGCCCAGGCCATAAGGCGAGAACATCCCGTATTCATAAGTCCCCGCCCAGGCCTTGAGGCCGATCTTGTCCGGGTACACGTCAAACAGGTTATTGGCCCCCACCGCGACGGTGAGGTTCTGGGTCACGTCGTAGGCCACGTCCAGGTCGGTGATCCACTTGGCACTGTAGGTACGGTCGTTGGCCGCAAGGTTCGAGCCTTCGGTGTACTCGCCAAAGCGGGTCAACTGCAGGTTGGTGGTCCAGTCGCCCACCTTGTAGTTGCTGGACAGAATCCACTTGTCCTTGGGCGTCGACTTGGTCAGGTCGATCTGCTGCTGGCGGTCGAACAGCACATAGCCGGCCCCCAGGCGCGACAGGGCCGCCGGGGTCTGCGCCAGGTCGCGGATGGTGGTCTTGTTGTGGTTGTAGGCAACGCTCCACTTGGCCGTGCCGTACTCGCCGAACGACTGGCTGTAGTCCGCCACCAGGTCCACGCCCTTGGTCCGGGTGTCGGCGGCGTTGGTGTAGTACTGCCCGGCGAGGTTCGGCGACAGGCCGTTCTCCACCAGGATCTGCGACACCGCCGGGCCCTTGAGGATGCCGGTCTGGAGGATGCGCTTGTCGATGTCGATCAGGTAGAAGTCGGCGGTCAGGCGCAGGCGCTCGGTGGGTTCGGCGGTGAAGCCCAGGCTGTAGTTGCGCGAGGTTTCCGGCTCCAGGTCCTTGGCCCCCAGGGCAATGGCTTCCGGCGAGTTGGGGCGCATCTGTTTGGTCCGCACCGAGCTGGTGGTGCCGCCGGCGCCGAACTGGGTCACGGTGCTGGTGGTGGAGAACACGCTCTGGGCCAGGGACGGTGCGCGGAAGCCGTTGCTCACCGCCGCCCGTACCGCATAGCCAGGTATGAACTCATAACGGGTGGTGAGCTTGCCGCTGGTGGTATCGCCCACGCCGAGGTTGTATTTCTCATAACGCGCCGCTGCGCCGACGTACCAGTTGGGGGTGATGTTCAGGCCGAAATCCACATAGGCGGCTTCGCTGTGGCGCTTGAGGCTGTAGGCGTCTTCCGGCGTGGTGCCGTTGACCGAGAACAGCCCCGGGTCCGGTACCACGCCGGCAAAGGGACCGGTGGCCGGGACGTAGCTGCCCTGGTTGTAGGAGTTGGGCTCGCCCTCTTCCAGCGCGTATTTCTCCCAGCGGTATTCCACGCCGAAGGAGGTTTCCAGCGGGCTGCTCCAGCCGATGTCCAGGGCCCGGGAGAAGTCCAGGTTGTTGGTCCACTGGTCAAACACCAGATTGCCCAGGTGGAAGTCGTGCTGGCCGTAAGGGCCGTTGGAAATGTTCAAGTTGTTGGCGGTATCCAGTACCCCGCGGTCCTTGCCGTAGGTGCTGGACAGGTCCCAGTCCCAACCGCCCGCCAAACCCTTGGCACCACCGGCGATCTGGAAGTCGGTCTCGCGGATCTCCCGCCGCGCCTGGCCGCCATTGGGATACGGTGCGTTGGGTACTCCCGCCAGACTGGTGATATCGGTGGGCTTGCGGTGCCCCAGGTTCTTGTTGCTGTTGCGGTAGCTCAAGGTGGAAAACGAGTACAGCTTGAGGTCGTCGGCCAGGGGCAGCTCGGCGTTGTAGGCCAGGCTGGTGGTGCGGTCGCGGCCCAGGCCGTACTCGGTGCCCCAGCCCTGACGATTGCTTTCCCGAGGGTCCGGCGAGCCATTGGGCTGATTGAAGTACAGCTGGCCGCTGGCCGCACTGGAGCGCTCGTAAGGCTCCTGGAGCTTGGCGTCCCAGGACAGGTTGACGAAGCCGCCGTCCTCCCCCAGCTTGCTGCCCCAGTTGAAGGCTTCGTGGCCGGTGGTGCCGTCACCGTCGTAGTACTGGCCCAGGGTGGTGTCCGCGGTCAGGCCTTCGGCATTGCGCTTGAGGATGATATTGATCACCCCGGCGATGGCGTCGGAGCCGTATTGCGCTGCGGCGCCGTCGCGCAGCACTTCGATACGCTCGATGGCGGCCGTGGGAATCAGGTCCAGGTCCACCGGCACCGAGGCGTTGCCGACCCGGGCACCGTTGTTGATCAGCGCCGAGTTGTGCCGGCGCTTGCCGTTGATCAGCACCAGCACCTGATCACCGCCCAGGCCGCGCATGCTCACCCCACGCACCAGGAACGCCGTACCGCCGCCGTTGATGGTGGGCACGTTGAACGACGGCAGCAGGCGCCCGAGCATTTCTTTCAGACCGTTCTGACCGATGCTGCGCAACTGCTCGCTGTCGATCACATCGATAGGCGCCGGGCTGTTGGTGACGGTGCGCTGCTGGCTGCCACGGACCCCGGTGACCACCACCGTGCCCAGGGTTTCGTCAGCGGCCAGCAACTCCACAGGGGTTGTCAGGCTCAACAGGCCAAGGCTCAGGGGCGCGGCGCCGCGAACGATTTTATGCAAGGAAATACCCATGACTTCAGATCCTTTTGAATGGCGCTCAGCGCGACCGGGCGGCGACGGTTTCGACTTCGATCAGGGCCCCGGGCAACACCAGCCCTGCCACTTGCACCGTGGTCCGGGCCGGTTTCAGCGGTTGTTTCTCGGTGCCGAAGAACTCGCGAAAAGCCACTTGCAGGCCATCGAAATCCAGCTTGCCACCCAGGGCCGGGTCGCCCACCAGGTAGATCCGCAGTTGCACCACATCCCCCAGGGTCAAGCCCTGGCTGGCGAGTAGGGTTTGCACCTTGCGCAGCACCACCCGGGCCTGGGCCTCAGTGTTGCCGGCGGCATGGATCTGCTCCTTGGGCGCCTTGGGGTCCACCGGGTCCGGCAACAGGCCGGAGAGGTAGGTCACCTCGCTGTTGGCGGGCAAAGTCACCGACTGCAGGATCGGTGAATTGGGATAGGTGGACGGCACGCGCTGGATACCCGCGGCCCAGCTGCTGCTGGCGGCAAGCAACAGCCCCAGCCCTACGACGGTATGTTTTACAGACATGCAAAGACGCTCCAAGGTTGTGTGTGCCAGCCTCGGAGGTCCGCTACCCGGCATGGGTTACTGCTGTTCTGTACGAAAACTGCCTGCATTTCGATCAGGTAATTTTTTGTGCAGAACAAGGTAAATGCTCGGCTTTTTCAGGCCGTTTGCTGTAGCGACGAGCCTTGCGCCCGTTCAAAAAGGTGGCGCACCACGCGCCGCGCTGCACCGGCGGCGGCTTCCTGCCAGATGCCCACGCCGCTGTGGGCCAGGCCGTCGCTGGTCAGGTAGACCCGGCCTTGGGGCTGGTTGAGCAGGCTGTAGTCCGGTTCGGCCACTTCATGGCTGATCCAGGGCCCGAAGTTGTAGGGGATCTTGCTCCAGGCAATCACCAGAGGATTGCGCAGTTCATGGCTGTGACCGGGGTGCAGCAGTTCCACCGCCTGACGGGAGATCTCGATCTGCTGGGCCAGGGTTTTCTCACCGAACTTGCGCGCGGTTTCACCGTTGTTGTACGCCGCCACCAACACCCCTTCGGCCTGGTTGAACCCACCGCTGGGGTACCACAGCCCGGACGCTTCCTGATTGATGAAAGACAGCCCGCCATAGATCTGGTACTGGCTTTCCCAGAAGCGCCGGGACTGCCAGGCCACCTTGTTGGCGTAGCCGAACTGCACCGCAGCGATGGCCTGGCGTACCGGGGCACTGAAGTTGTTCTGCACCTTGGCCAACAGCGGCAAGGGCAAGGAACTGATCACGTAGTCGGCCTTCAGGCTCTGGGTGCGACCGCTGCGCCGGTCCAGGTAGACCACCTCGACGCTGTCACTGTGATTGGTGATGGAACGCACCTCACTGTGCAGCCGCAACTGCCCCTGCAAGCGTCGGGCAAAGGCCTGGGGAATGCGGTCCATGCCGCCCACGGGCTGGAACATGGTGGGCGAGAATTCCGGGTACTCATCGATCATCAGCGCCGTGGTCAGCGCCGGGTTGAGCAGGGTCTGCAATGGCAGCGGATCATTCTTCTGCGCCAGCTGGTCACCGGCACCGGGCCAGACCTTGTAGCCGGAGCGGGCCGATCCCAGGTATTCCAGCTTGTCCGAGAGATCGCCCCAGGTTTTCAGGAAGCTCAGCAGGTTGCTGCGATCGGCCGCCGTCAACTCCTGGTCCAGGGCATGCCGATTGACCGCCTTGGCCAGCAGCTCGGAAAAATGCCCGCGGCTGTCATTGACCGCCTGGCGGATCTGCAGGGCCGGCTGGTTCAGGTCCGGACGCACCAGGGCATTGCGACTGGTGTTGACCAGTACCTCCAGTTCGACCCCCAGCTCGCGGCAGTAGCCGAGCATCAGTTGATGGTGACTGGGCAAGCGACCGGCCCCGGCATTGAGATAGAAACCGTCATCGAACTCGGCGACTTGCGCACTGCCGTCGCTGTATTCCACCCGATCACCGCGGCGCACGGTCCAGTTGCGCCCGCCGACCCGGTCCCGGGCTTCCAGCAGCGTGACCTTGAACCCGGCCTTGTTCAGTTCATAGGCACTGACCAGACCGCCGATTCCGGCGCCGATTACCACCACCGAAGCCCCCTTGCCCAGGGCGGCTGTGGGCAGCGACGCATAGTTCTCCTCGTAGGCCTCGGCGTTGCCCGGACCGCCGAACAGGCCCATGACCGCACTCGCCGCCTGGACCCCGCCGACAGCGGCGATACGGGCGATCAATTGTCTTCTGGTCAGTGGCATGCCAGCGCTCCCTGCTGCGGATGGATAGTGCGTTCGGTTATAGCCCATGGACTTATGCAGTCACTTGGGTCTATGGGAAGCCATCCTAGGGGCGCTCATTTAATAAGAGAAATACATTTTAAGCATATGCAAATATTACTTTGTTTCATATTCAAGCCAGAAGATTCTGCGCCCCGCGCATAGCCCAAAAAACCAAACAGGCCTCCTCTCCCGGTAGGAGCTGGCTTGCCAGCGAAGGCCATCTCCAGCGCCCCGCAAGCCTCAGGGTCCATTCGCCGGCAAGCCGGCTCCTACCCGTTGGGCGGCGTCGAGGACTCGCAGCAGATTGCCGCCCCAGATCTTCGCCAGGTCCGCTTCGCCGTACCCCGCCGCCAGCAAGCGCTCGGTGATTCGCGGCAGCTGCGCCACATCCTCCAGTCCCTGCACCCCTCCACCGCCATCCCAGTCGGCGCCGATGCCCACATGGTCCGGCCCCACCACCTCAAGGATGTGCAACAGGTGCTGCAGGTAGTCGTCCAGGGTTGCCCTGGGCTGCGGGTAGCGCATCTCCACCTGACGAATCCGCTCGGCCAGGTCCGCCACCTGCCCGGGGCTCAGGCTGGCGGCCAGGCGAAACTCGCGGTACAGCGGCCCCAAGGCCTTGTCACGCTCGGGATTGGGCACGAGGTTGATCAGGTCACTGGCAAAGCTGTTGACCTGCACCACACCCCCCTTGGCCGCCAGTTGCCGCAGGCGCCGATCATCCAGATTGCGGGGATGGTGGGTGATGGCCCGGCTGCTGGAGTGGGAGGCAATGATCGGCGCCGTGGACAGCGCCAGCACTTGGTCGAACACCTGATCCGAGGCGTGGGACACATCCAGCAGGATGCCCAGGCGATTGGCCGCGGCCACCAGATCGCGGCCCGCAGGACTCAGGCCCTGCCACTGCGGCAGGGCAGTGGCCGAGTCGGCGAAGTCGTTATTGGCCGAGTGCACCAGGCCGAGCATGCGCAAGCCCTGGCGATGGTAGGTGAGCAAACGCCCGGGATCGGCTGCCAGAGGCTCGGCATTCTCCATGCTGATAAACACCACTCGCTGGCCACGGGCGATGATCGCCGGCACATCGGCGGCGCTCAGGGCCAGGGCAAAGTCCTCGCGGTGGGCGGCGATCAGGTCGCGAATCCGCGTGAGCACTGCCAGGCCATGCTCACTGGCCAGGGTCCGGCCTTCGGCATTGAGCGGGCCCTGGGGGGTGAAGATGGCCCAGAAACCGCCATCCAGGCCGCCCTCCTTCATGCGCGGCAGATCCACCTGGGACAGGTCGTCCTGATAACGATGGCGCTGGGTGATGTCCCAGCCGGGGCGAGCCAGTTGCATGGGGGTATCGAGGTGGCTGTCGAGCACCGTAAGGCGCTGGTGCAGTGAAGCGGCAGGGCTGGCGGCAAGCGCCCAGGGACTGACCAGCGCCAGCAACAGCAAGGATCGGGTGAACATAAGGCCTCCGTGGCCAATAGAAACGCTGCCCTGCAGGAGCTGGCTTGCCAGCGAAGGCGGCCACAAGATCGATGCAAGACTCAAGGACCTGTTCGCCGGCAAGCCGGCTCCTACGGGGTGAAGGCTCAGCTCCAGTGGAAGCTGCGGTCCCACAGGCCGGAAACATCCAGCTGCTGGGGCAGAACACCGGCTTCAAAGAACAGATCGGCCACGTCCTGCTGGGATTTCACCGCCGCGTCGTCCACCGGTTGCAACAGCCGTGGGCCGCTCTGGGCACGGTATTGGGCCAGGAACACTTCCCGGGGCATGCCGAGGATCTTCGCGCTCTTGGTGGCCCATTCCTCGGGATGGCTGGCGATCCATTGCCAGGCACGGTATTCGCGCAGGATGTAGTCGGTGATCGCCGCGTGCTTGAGCGGATCGGCAATGCTCTGTTGGTTGGCGGCAATCACGTAGTTGCCGGACAGGTAGCCCTGGCCGGTCTTCAGTACCCGGGCCCCGGCCCGCAGTTCCGCCAGCTGGATGAAGTAGCCGAAGCTGACCCAGGCATCCAGCGCGCCATTCTGAAAGGCGGCGAAGCCATCTTGCGGAGTCAGCGCCATGGGCACGATGTCGGCAAAGCCCAGCCCCTGCTCCTTCAACGCCTTGAGCAGGAAGTAGTGGGAACTGGTGGAGCGGATATAGCCAACGCGCTTGCCCTTGAGTTCGGCCACCGACTGCACCCTGGAGCCCTTGGGCACGATAAACGCCTGGTTGTTGACGTCGCCGGTCAGCACCGCGATCAGTTTCACCGGGGCGTGGTTCTTGATCCCGAAAATCGGCGGGATCTCACTCATCGGCGAGATATCCAGGGTGCCGCTGACCAGGGCTTCGAAGCTCAGGTTACCGCCGGTGAACTCGGCGTACTTGACCTTGTAGGGCGGCGATTCGATGCCCGCCTCGGGGAAGAAGCTCGGCGCTGCGCCCTTGTAGGTGGCGACATTCAGGGTGACCCCGGACAGGTCCGCCGGGGCCCCCAGGCCCAGACGCGGCAAAGCACCGGCCAGGCCGGCAAGGGCCGAGAGTTGCAGAAATCGACGACGCTGCATGAGCTTGTCCTTAATCGAGAAAATCCGGTTCTTCGCGCACGATCCGCTCGCGGTAAGGCTGGAAGCTGAACCAGCCACCAAACTCGGTGCCGACCTGGCGCGCGGTGTGGCGCGCCACATCATGGGGAATGGGCCTGGGTGTGCCGGCGGCTTCCGCCAACAGCTGAGTCTGGGCGGCGTTGTCCATGGCAATGAAGCGCCAGACGGCCGCCTCGACGGTTTCGCCAACGGTGAGCAGCCCGTGGTTCTGCAGGATCAACGCCTTGCGTCCCTGCAACGCGGCGGCGATCCGCGCGCCCTCGCTGGCCTCCAGCACCACCCCGGAAAAGTTGTCGAACAGCCCGTGCTGTTCATAGAAGGCGCAAGCGTCCTGGGTCAGCGGGTCCAACAGGCGGCCCAGGCTCGACCAGGCCTTGCCGTACAGGGAATGGGCATGGGCGGCGGCCACCACTTGCGGGTGGGCTTCGTGGAGTGCTGCATGGATGGCGAAGGCCGCCAGGTTCAAGGCGCCCTCGCCTTCGACAATGGCGCCCTGGGGATCGACCAGCAACAGGTCACTGACCCGGATATGGCCGAAATACACCCCCACCGGATTCACCCAGAAATGGTCCGGGCGCTGCGGATCACGCACGGTGATATGCCCGGCGCCGCCCATGTCGAAACCCAGCCGGGCGAACACCCGGAAGGCAGCGGCAAGGCTCTGTTTGCGCTGCTGGCGCTCAAGCTCGACGGTGGCTTGCTGGGGCGGATGCTCCCAGCGCAAAACCGTGTTGCCGTCGCGGGGCAGGTCATACACCGCGGGACGAAAATGCGCCGTCATGGCGGCTCTCCTTCAGAGGGGTTGTGGGGGCCAATGGCTGGCGAGGCTAGTAGCCACGTTCGATCTCCACCGGGTTTTCCAGGGCCAGCCCCGCACGCCAGCGCTGGAGGTTGCGCTCCAGCAAACGAGCGATATTCAGGTAGACCCGAGGCGAGTTGGCCGAGGTGTGAGGCGACAGGCGAATGCGTTGATGACGGTAGAACGGATGGCCTGCGGGCAGCGGCTCGGGATCGGCCACGTCCAGGCTGGCGCGAGCGATCTGCCCCACGTCCAGGGCCCGTAACAGGGCGGTCTGATCCACCAGGGCACCCCGGGCAATATTGATCAGGTGCAGACCGGGCTTGGCCGCCGCCAGTACCTCGGCGTCGATGACCTGCCGGGTCTGTTCGGTCAGCGGCACCGCCAGCAGCAGGTGGTCGGCCCGGGCAAACAACTCATGCAGGTTGGCCACAGGCTCGACTCCGGGCACATCAAAGGGCCGTTGCGAACGCCGCAGGGCCAGCACCTGCATGCCCAGGGCCTGGGCCTTGGGCGCCAGCTCCCGAGCGATGCTGCCAAAACCGAACAGGCCCAAGGTGCTGCCGGCCACCGAGGCCAGCGGCCGTTGCCGCCAGTGCTCGGCATCATCGATCCACACCTGGGGCAGGTCTTTGGCGGCCGCGAAAATCGCCGCCAGGGCAAACTCGGCGATGCTCTCGGCGGTGCTGCCACGGGCGCTGGCCACCGGCAACCGGGCGAACAGCCAGCGCGGAAAATAGTCCAGGCCCGAGGTCACCAGTTGCACAAACTGCAGGCCGAAGGGCCAACCCGCAGGCGGCTCTGGAGCATCACGAAAATCGGCATGGGGCGCCGCCAGCAGCACCTGGATATCCCCGGGCAGATCGCTGGGCAGCCCGCGGGGCAGGCTCAGTACCTCGACGCCTGGCAGCCACTGGCGCAATTGCTGGTTGAAGCCCTCGTCGAGCTGGCTGGCGATCCGCGTCACACCTGGGCTCCCCGGCTGGGCAAGGCAAAGGCGGCACGCCCGACAGCGCCAAGGATCGCGTCGTTCTGCGGCGTGTGAATCCGGCTGCAGAGCACGTCGCGGTAATGCCGCTCGATGGGATTGCCCCGGGCCAGCCCGGGGTTGCCGATGGCTTCGATGCCCAGCTCCACGGCGCTGATGGCGTTGCTGGTCACCAGGTACTTGATCTGGGTCGCCTCCCCCGGGGCGATCCGCCCTTCGGCGGCCGCATCCAGCAGCACCCGATTGTTGAACAGCAAGGCATCGATGCGCCCGATCAGTTCCTGGAAACGCGGCAGGCTCGACAGTGGCGCGCCAAGGTTGGCCGGGGTGCGCTGGGCCAGCCAGCTCAGCAGCCAGTCGCGGGCGGCCCGGGCCACGCCGTCATAGATCGCCGACAGCAGCACCGCCAGCCAGAGCACACCCTTGCTGTCCAACTCCGAGGGGCGCGGAACGTTGGCCGGCTGGATGTCCACCGCTTGTTCCAGGGGCACGAACACTTCGTCGAAGATCACGTCGTGACTGCCGGTGGCGCGCATGCCCAGGTGGTCCCAGGTTTCCTCGACGCTGATGCCGGGGCTGTCGCGGTGCACCAGCCAGGTGCCCACCTGCGGCTCGGCATCATCGCTGCGGGCCCAGACCGCCAGCCAGGTCAGCCCGGGAATGCCGGTGGAGTAGATCTTGCGCCCGCTCAGCCGCCAACCGCCTTCGACCCGCCGCGCCAAGGTCGCGGGCAACCCGCCACGGGCCGGGGTGCCCAGGTCCGGTTCGACCCGCAGGGCGTTGATCAAGGCGCCGTCCTGTACCGCTTCACGGGCCACTTGCTGACGCAGATGCAGGGGCCAGGCGTTGTTCTGTTGCAGCCGCGTGTGCTGCAGATACTGCATCACCAGCACCAGCGCAGTGGAGGGCTCACCCTGGGCCACGGCGCCGATCACTCGGCGCGCCTGGGCCAGGGTCGCCTCACTGCCCCCCAGGGCCCGGGGCACCGTCAAGGCCAGCAGGCCATGCTCGTGTAGGCGCTGCAGGTTGGCGTGGGGAAACTCGCTATGACGATCGTAATGGGCCGCAGTGGCGGCGAACTCCTCGCTCAACTGCTGCAGCAGATCGGCGAACTCGGCAGAGTCCGCATCCAGCGAGGAACGGGCTACGGACGGGGACGGTTGCACAGTGGAAAGGCTCATCGGCTGGCAGTCCTGCTCAAGGGGTGGGAGACGCTGACGGCCGGCTCGGCCTCGGTTTCAACCCCCAGCAGTTGCAGCAGCCGCGCACGCAGTTGCTGGAACCCCGGGGTGGACGCCTGACGCGGACGCGGCAGGCGAATCGGTAGCTGTTCGGCTATCTGCCCGTTGGCCAGTACCAGCACTCGGTCGGCCAGCAGCAATGCCTCATCGACATCGTGGGTCACCAGCAACACGGCCGGGGTATGCACCCGCCACAGGCGGATGATCAGCTGATGCATGCGAATTCGGGTCAGGGCGTCGAGGGCGGCAAAGGGCTCGTCCAGCAGCAATAACTGCGGCTCGCGCACCAGGGCCCGGGCCAGGGCCACGCGCTGGGCTTCGCCGCCGGACAGGGTGCCGGGCCAGGCACCGAGGCGATGACCCAGCCCTACTTCGGCCAATGCCGCCAGCGCCCGCTCACGCACCTGGGCCCCGCGCACACCGAGGGCGACATTGCGCCATACGCGCTTCCAGGGCATCAGCCGTGGTTCCTGGAAGACTGCGGCCATGGCAGTGGGCACCTGCAACTGCCCCTCATCTACCGGTTCCAGCCCGGCCAGGGCCCGGAGCAAGGTGGTCTTGCCCGAACCGCTGCTGCCCAACAGGGCGACGAACTCCCCCGGGGCGATCTCCAGGTCCAGGCCATCCAGGACCGCTTGCCCGGCAAAGCGTCGGCTGACGCCGCGGCATTCGACGGCGGCGCGCACGCGGCCCGGCTGGGGCAGTAATACAGTCATGGTCAGTTCCTGATGAAGGTCGGCCGCCAGGCCAGGGCGAAACGTTCAAGGCCGCGCACCAGGCTGTCGATGCCCAGGCCCAATACGCTGTAGACCAAGAGGCAGATGACGATCACGTCGGTGCGCATGAAATCCCGGGCGTCATTGACCAGATAGCCGATGCCGGCGCTGGCGTTGATCTGCTCCACCACCACCAGCCCCAACCAACTGATGCCGAAGGCGTAGCGCAGGCCGACGAAAAAGGCCGGCAACGCACCGGGCAGGATCACGTGGACGATCAGCTCCCAGCGCTTGAGGCCCAGCAGCGTCGCTGCCTCCACCAGCTTGGGGTCGAGGCTGCGGATACCGGAGAAC
This sequence comes from Pseudomonas sp. JDS08PS003, assembly GCF_045013505.1. Classification (NCBI taxonomy): domain Bacteria; kingdom Pseudomonadati; phylum Pseudomonadota; class Gammaproteobacteria; order Pseudomonadales; family Pseudomonadaceae; genus Pseudomonas; species Pseudomonas sp. JDS08PS003. The sequence continues at coordinate 1,661,182 of NZ_CP120724.1, read as the reverse complement.
AGGGTGAGGTAGATGGGAAAGGTGGTGCCCAGGGCAATGAGGGCGATCTTTGGCGTCTCGCCAACCCCGAACCAGAGAATGAACAGCGGCACTATGGCCAGGAATGGCAGGGTGCGCAGCATCTGCATCGGCGAGTCGATGGCGATCTCGCCACGCCGGGACAGGCCCGCCAGCAGGGCCAGGACAGTGCCCAGGCTGACACCGATGGCCAGTCCGCTGAGGGCGCGCTTGAGGGACACCCACAGATGTCCGCCCAACTCGCCACTGCCGAGCATCTGCCACAGGGTGTCGCCGATGGTGCTGGGGGCGGCGATGATCCGTGTCGGCAAGAGCCCGGTGCGGGAGGCCAGTTCCCAGAGCAGCAGGAGTAACAGCGGGCTGATCAGGCGTAACAGCAGGTTGCCCAGGAGCTTCAATCCGGGGCGCTCGGTCCAGCGGGAGGACAAGGTCAGCGGGGCTTGCGCAGGCATTTCAACATCCCTATTTCAGCGCGTTCGAGCCCCATGCTAACTACATAAAAAACGTCCGTGAAATTCGTTTTGGTTCTAACTTAATATACAAAAAATGCATTCAGCAAATAGATATATATGCAAACAAAGGATAACCCCCCCCCCCCCCTGTAGGAGCCGGCTTGCCGGCGAAGGGGCCGTTGCGGGTTGTGCTGCCCCTGCCGAAGCCTTTGCCGACTAGCCCGCTCTTGCAACAAGCCAGCACCTGCAAGCACCCGTTGCGCCGCACCCGTGACTAGCCGACGCGGGCGGCGACCATCTCGCCAAACAGGCTCACCGGTTCTTGCAGGTTGCCGAGGAAGCGCGGGTGTACCAGCCACAGGTCGATCACCGGCTTGAAGTCGCTCACCGGCACTATCTCCAGTTTGTCGCGGTGGCTGCTGTTCTCCAGCAACGGCAGCGGCACCAGGCCGTACCCCAGGCCATTGGCGATCAGCCCCAGTTGCAGCTCGGTGCCGAAGGTTTCCAGGTTGATCTGCAAAGTCAGGCCCTGGGCACTCAACGCTCGTTGCAGGCCCGCACGAAAACCGCAGCCATCGGGATTCAACACCCAGCCGCGCTGGTAACAGTCGGCCAGCTTGCAGGAACGCTTGCGCACCTCGCCCTTGGCCGCTACCACCACCAGATTCATGCTGCCCAGGGAGCGCCCCACTACGCCTTCGGGGAATACCTTGCCAGCGGGAAACAGCGCAGCCACCACGTCCAGCTCACCGTTCTCGACCTTGCTCAGCAGGTGGCTGCCCCACCCCGTGGCCACCGACGTCTGCAATTGCGGATAGAGCGTCTTCAGCTGGCTCAGGGCATCCAGCAGCACCACATCGCCAATGGTCTGCGGCACACCGATGCGCAAGGCGCCGCTGGGGGCGCCGTCATTGGCCACCAACTCGTTCAGGGCATCGATGCTGCGCAGCACTTCCAGGCACTGGCCATAAACCCGCAGGCCCATGCTGGTGGGCTTGAGTGGCTTGGTGTTGCGATCCAGCAACTCCACCCCCAGGGCTTCCTCGAAATTCTGCACCCGGCGGGTGATGGCCGGCTGGGTCAATTGCAGGGCATCGGCCGCCTGGCTGATGGTCTGGCAACGGATCACCGCAACGAACGCATTCAGATCATCTATCTTCATTCTTTTTTCGCATAATAAATGACTGGAAAAATGTTCGATAAGAATAATACCTTTTAGCTCGCCCGTGTAGTTCGCGTCATTTGCCTTGTGTCCACGGAGGGAGCCCATGCCCCACAACGCCGAAACAATCGCCATTGCTTCACCCAACTTCGCCCGCCTGCGGGACTTCATCGCCGCCCTGGCCGAGCTGCTGGACAGCGCCCCCGATGAGGCCCGGGTGCTGGATCAAGGGGCCACGCTGCTGCAGCGCCTGGTGAGCCGGGACGATTGGCTGCCCGATGAGTTCGCCGAGCCGGACCCACAGCGCTACCAGCAATTCCTGCTGCATGCCGACTCGCGCCAGCGCTTCTCCATCGTCAGCTTTGTCTGGGGGCCGGGGCAGCGCACGCCAATCCACGATCACCGGGCCTGGGGGCTGATCGGCATGCTCCGCGGCGCCGAAGACTCCCAGGGTTTCGAACGCCTGGCGGACGGCCGCCTGCAACCTGCGGGGGCTCCGATACGCCTGGTGCCGGGGCAAGTGGAGGCCGTGTCGCCGCGCATTGGCGACATCCATCAGGTGAGCAACGCCTACGCCGACCGGGTGTCCATCAGCATCCATGTGTATGGCGCCAATATCGGTGCGGTACGCCGTGCCGTATACGATCCGGACGGTCACGAGAAGCCCTTTGTCTCCGGTTATTCCAACCGCTTGCTGCCTAACCTCTGGGACTTGTCGAAGGAGCCCCTGCAATGACCGATTTCCCTACCCGCAGCCCGGCGCACATCCGTCAGGCCCTGCTCGACCGCCAGGAACTGGCGCTGATCGATGTCCGTGAAGAGGCGCCCTTCGCCGAAGCCCACCCGCTGTTCGCCGCCAATATCCCGCTGTCGAAACTGGAGCTGGAGGTCTATGCGCGCATCCCCCGGCGCGACACCCCGATTACCCTCTATGACCAGGGCGAAGGGCTGGCCCAACGTGCGGCGACCCGCCTGCGGCAACTGGGCTACAGCGATGTCGCCCTGCTTGAGGGCGGCCTGGATGGCTGGCGCACCGCCGGTGGTGAGTTGTTCAAGGACGTCAACGTCCCCAGCAAATCCTTTGGCGAACTGGTGGAGGCGGAGCGTCATACCCCATCCCTGGCCGCCGAAGAACTCCAGGCGCTGCTCGACCAGCAGGCCGATCTGGTGGTGCTGGATGCAAGACGCTTCGACGAATACCAGACCATGAGCATCCCCGGCAGCACCAGCGTGCCCGGCGCCGAACTGGTGCTGCGGGTGCGTGAACTGGCCCCCGATCCGCGGACACAGGTGGTGGTCAACTGTGCCGGACGCACCCGCAGCATCATCGGCACCCAGTCCCTGGTGAACGCCGGCATTCCCAATCCGGTGGCGGCCCTGCGCAACGGCACCATCGGCTGGACCCTGGCCGGGCAGAAACTGGAGCACGGCCAGAACCGCCGGTTCAAGGCGGTGAATGAGGCCCAGCGGGCGCAGGCGCAAACGGCGGCACGGGCGGTAGCGGATCAGGCTGACGTGGCGCGCATCGATCTCGCCCAGTGGCGGCGCTGGCAAGCCGATCCCAAGCGCACCAGCTATCTGTTCGATGTACGTACTCCGGAGGAATTCGCCGCCGGCCACCTGCCCGCAGCCCGCTCCACGCCCGGGGGGCAACTGGTGCAGGAAACCGATCACTTCGCCAGCGTTCGCGGTGCGCGCCTGGTGCTGGTGGACAACGACGGCGTGCGCGCCAACATGAGCGCGTCCTGGCTGGCCCAGATGGGCTGGCAGGTGGCGGTGCTCGACGGTCTGCGCGACAGCGACTTCAGCGTGCGCGGTCCCTGGCAGGCGCCCTTGCCGGATGTGGCCCCGGCCGAGGAGATCAGCCCGCGCACCCTGGCCGACTGGCTGCAGGAACCCGGCACCCTGGTTCTGGATTTCACCGCCAGCGCCAACTACGTGCAACGCCATATCCCCGGTGCCTGGTGGGCCCTGCCCAGCCAACTGGAGGAATCCCTGGCCCAACTGCCCCAGCCCGAGCGGTTTGTCCTGACCTGCGGCAGCAGCCTGCTGGCACGCTTTGTAGTGCCGCAATTGCAGGCCCTGACCCAGCGTCCGGTGTTTCTCCTGAGCGGTGGCACCGCAGCCTGGATCGAAGCCGGCCTGCCCCTGGAGGAAAGCCGCCAGCAACTGGCCGCGCCACGGATCGACCGCTACCGCCGCCCCTATGAAGGCACCGACAACCCCAGGGAAGCCATGCAGGGTTACCTGGACTGGGAGTTTGGCCTGGTGGAACAACTGCGGCGCGACGGCACCCACGGCTTTTTCGTGATCTGAGCCTTTGTGGGGGCTTTCGCTGGCAAGCCAGCGCCGACATGCCGTGCTTCCCCCTTGTAGGAGCCGGCTTGCCGGCGAAGAGGGCGCAGCCTGACATCGCCTGCAAGGGCGCCTTCGCTGGCAAGCCCGTTCCCGCGAAGAGGGGTATTTAGAGCGCGAAGGCGGTGCTGGCTGATCGTCAATTTGCGCAAGTGACAAATAGCAATAATTCTCGATATCATTCGCGACCTTGTGCTCACCGCGTCGTCAAGAAGGATATCCATGTCTCGCTCCAAGACCGACTCTGCGTCGGCGGACTCTGTTCGCGGGTTCTATGCGGACATCCTGCATTTCCTGCGTAAACGCACGGACAACGCCAGCGACGCGGCGGACATGACCCAGGACGTGTTCACCCAATGGCTCGATTACCGTGATCGGGCCCAGGTCGAGCAGCCCCGGGCCTTTCTGTTCCAGATGGCGCGCAATCTGCTGCGCGATCATTGGCGACGCCAGCAAGTGCGTTCCAAGGTGCACCACGAGCCCCACCTCGAAGAAAACTTCGACAGCGAACCCCTGGCCGACGAACAGCATGAGCCGCTGCCCGCCATCCAGCGCCTGCAACGCCTGGAGCAATTGAAAGAAGTCCTCGCCCAACTCTCGCCGCGCCGCCGCGAAGCCCTTATGCTGCACCGCTTCGAAGGGCTGAGCCAGGCGCAGATCGCCGAACGCATGGGGATTTCCGTGAGCATGGTGGAGAAACACATCGCCTTTGCCCTGCTGCACTGCAAGCAGCACCTACAACGAGAAAATGGCAAGGAGCAGCCTGAATGACCCGCTTTCCCGGCACCCACGACGACCTCGACAGCGAACAGATCGATGCTCAGGCCGCCAGCTGGTTCGCCCGTAACCGCAATGATCCGGATCGCGCCACGCGCAAGGCCTTCGATAGCTGGATCAGTGAACCGGCCCATGCCCGGGCCTACGCCGAATTCGAGGCGCTGTGGGACGACCTGGCGCAGTTGCAGCAACTGAGCCGCCCGGTGCCGCTCCCCCGGCGCAAGACGCCACTCTGGCGGCCGGCCCTGGCAGTGGCCGCCGCCTTGCTGTGCGCGGTGCTGGCGGTCAACCTGGGCACGCCCCAGGCCCCCTACCGGCAGCAGATCGCGGCCCAGGAACAGGGGGCACGGGCCTTCAAGCTGCCGGACGGTAGCACCTTGTACGTCAACGCCAATACCCAGGTGACCATCGATTTCAGCGCCCATCAGCGCAACATCTACCTGCAGTTGGGCCAGCTGTACCTGGAAGTCGCCGCCGACAAGGAACGTCCGCTGTGGGTGCACAGCGGCGAGGCCAAGGTGCGGGTGGTGGGCACCGCCTTCGACGTGCGTCGCGGCCAGCGCCAACTGGTGGTCAGCGTGGCCCACGGCCAGGTGGCCTTCAGCCCGGACGGCAAGCCCGGGGAGTTGACCCTGCTGAGCGCTCGACAACAGGCCACCTATGACCTGCAAAAAGGCACCCTGCGCCAGCAGCCCCTGGACCGCGACGAGGTGGCCGACTGGCGCAGCGGGCGCCTGGCCTTTCGCAACCGCGACCTGGCGAGCCTGGTGGACGAGCTGAACCTGTACCGCCACCAGCCGGTACAACTGGCCGAGGGCCCGCTGAGCGCCTACAAGGTTTCCGGCAACCTCGACGTCAACGATCCGGATGCCTTGGTCAAGGCTCTACCGGCCCTGATCCCGGTAAAAACCCGGGTACAGGCCAACGGTCGGCTGAAAATCGAAGCCCGCTGAATTTTATATGAGAATATTTTGCATTCGCATATGAGGTTTTTTTTCACTGCCGCGTCTTCCTCCTGTCTGCGATCTGTCCGCAGCGCCTTTTTGGCCTTTAAGCCGCTCTGGGGGAAGTCATGTTTCGCGCGTTCTTGCCTGTTCCGTTAGTCCGTACCCGCCCGACCCTGCTCGCCGCCTGCCTGGCATTCAGCCTGCAGGCCCATGCCGGGCCGCTGCATTTCCAGCTGCCGGCGCAGCCTCTGGCCGCCTCCCTGAGCCAGATCGCCCAGCAGGCAAAGATCCAGCTGCTGTTCGATGAGCAACTGCTGCGCAATGCCAAGGCCCCGGCCCTGCAAGGCGACTACAGCCCGGAAGAGGCGATCCGCGCCCTGCTGCAGAACGGCCAGTTCAACCTGATGAAGGTCGACAACACCTACATCGTGCGCCCTGCCGAGACCAGCCTCAGCAGTGGTTCGGCCTTGCAACTGGGGGCCATGAGCGTGATCGGCAATGGCACCGAGGTGGACGCCGCCAGTGTTGGCCGCTCGACCCTGAACCAGACGGAAATCGATCGCCACCAGTCCAACAACGTGGTCAGCCTGATCGACACCCTGCCCGGCGTGAGCCTGGGCGGCTCGCTCAAACCCGGCGGCCAGACCATCAACATCTGGGGCCTGGGAGACGCCGAAGACGTACCGATCACCGTCGACGGCGCCACCAAGAGCGGCTTCGAGCGCTACCAGCAGGGAGTGATCTTCATCGAGCCGGAACTGATCCGTCGGGTGGAAGTGGAGAAAGGCCCGCACTCGCCGAAGACCGGGAACGGCGGCTTCGGCGGCACCGTGCACACCGAGACCAAGGATGCCCCGGACCTGCTGCAGGACGGACGCAATGTCGGCGCCATGGTCAAGTACGGCTACAGCAGCAACGACCATCAACAGGCCTACACCTCTGCCGTCTATGGCCGTTCCGATGACCATCGCTTCGATGCCCTGGCTTACTGGACCAAGCGCGACGGCGACGACATGAAGCTGGCCAGTTCCATTCCCGACCCGCGCAATGAATACCTGATCAACCCCAAGCGCCAGCCCAACACAGCTCAGGACCTGGACGGCGAGCTCTATAAGTTCAACATGCAACTGACCGACGAGCATCGCCTGGGCTTGAGCTACATGCGCTCCAACAGTGACATCTGGGCGCCCTTCTCGGCCAAGACCTACCCGGCGCCGCCCAGCAAGGCCAACATCGACAAGTACGGTTATGACGGCGCCACCAAGCGCTACCTGGCTCAGCGCAATACCGTCGACACCACCTGGCTGACCAAGTACGAGTATCAGCCGGTAGACAACCCCTGGGTCGACCTCAAGGTCCAATACTCCAACTCCAAGACCGACCAGACCGACGAGCGCGGCCCGACCGCTTTCTATCAACCGGTCACTGGCGGTCGCAAGATCACCGTGGGCTACGAGGACAAGATCCTCGAAGTGACCAATACCAGCCGCTTCAGCACCGGCCCTCTGGAACACGCCTTCACCACAGGTGCGCAGATCCGCAAGCACACTCGCGAGGTGGACATGTGGATGCCGGGCAAGACCTATGAAGTGCCCAAGTACAACTACGGCCACTACCAGCCGGGCTTCATGCCCCATGGCAAGGTCGACAACAACGCCTTCTACATCCAGGACGCGGTAACTCTGGGGGACTTCACCCTGACCCCATCGCTGCGCTACGACCATGTACGCAACCGTGGCGAGCAAAACGATGCGCCGCTGTACAACAGCACCAGCCCCAAGGACGGCCATGACTATGGTGACAAGACCTACACCGGCTGGTCGCCGCGCCTCTCGGCGTTCTGGAACGTCAATCCGAACCTGGCGCTGTTCGCCGACTACAGCAAGACCTGGCGCGCACCGGTAATCGACGAGCAGTACGAAGTTCAGGCCCCCGGCAGCACGCGCTCGGCCACCAGCCGTAACCTGGACCCGGAGCGCATCACCGCACTGCGAGCAGGGACCATCCATAATTTCTCCAAGGTGCTGACCGACAACGACAACGCGCAGATCCGCACCACGGTGTTCCAGAACAAGATCACCAACGAGATCCTCAAGGCCACCGGCATCGGCTGTGCGGAGCAGTTGAGCACTGGCAAGAGCATCTCTCAGGTGTGCAAGGAATCGCCGATGTCGGTGTATCGCAACATCGGCGACCTGACCATCAAAGGCTTTGAAGTCGAGAGCTACTACGACTCCACCTACCTGTTCGGCGCCCTGTCTTACTCATGGATCACCGGCAAGCACCAAGGCGCCTATACCAACCCTTGGGGACCGAACGTCTGGGCCCGGGACATTCCGCCACGCAAGTGGGTGGCGACCCTGGGGCTGAAGATTCCCCAATGGGATGCCCAGGTTGGCTGGCAGGGCCAGTGGGTACGCCAGACCGACCGCCTGCCCAGCGACAAATACCCCAGCGGTCCGGCCAGTAGCCTGGGTGATTCCTACTGGGACCAGTACGGCAATGATCGCTACAACGTGCAGGGCCTGTTTGCCAACTGGAAGCCCCAACAAGCCTATCTCAAGGGCACTGAAGTCAACTTCACCCTGGATAACATGTTCAACCGCGACTACCGTCCGGCCCTCAGCGGCGACAACGCCTACAGCGTCGGACGCAACGCCAAGATCAGCGTGACCCGCTTCTTCTGACGGCAACTGGCTGCGGTGCATCGGATGCACCGCAGCAGGCCAGCCGTTGGCCATCACGGATGTATTGCAAGCCTTTAGCCAAGCCCTGCCGCCCGCGCCTGCCGGGCTAAGATCGACTCCCCCCTGAAAACCGCTGAAATGCCTTTGGGCGCTTTCAGCCGACTTCCCATTGATTATGTACGACATTCGTCGTACAAACGAGAAAGCATCATGGACAGAGGCTTCAGGAAGGTCAGGCGGGACCTGATCGATGCACTACAGAGCGGCAACTATGTGCATGCCGCGGCTCGATCGAGGTCAAGAACCTGCTGGCCACCGGTGAGGTTTCGGCCGGCCAACTGATCGAGGTCATCGGCGCCTGCAAGGGCACCGACCACCAGTGCAGTGCCCACCACAGCGCCCCGGACCTTGCCGTCCATGTGCTGAATAAGGCGGGCTGGTACATCAAGTTCTACTTTATCGAGCCAGATGTGTGGTTCATCAGCGTTCACCGATGAGGGCAACCCATGAAACTCTATCTGCAGGGCGACCGGGGCAAGGCGCTTTGTGAGCATTGCCAGCAGGTCGTGGGCATCACCTACACCCGCCGCGACGTACCGTTCAGCGACGGCAACGGCCAGGCCCGGGAGATCCTGGTGGGGGTCTGCGACCTGTGCGCCACGGTGGTAGCCATCCCGCCCCAGTCGACGCCGGCGATCAAGGAAGCGCGCCGCCAGCAACTGACCTCCATCGAGGCGCGGCTGCCAGCGGTCTACCTCGACGTGCTGGATGCCGCGATGCACTCGGTGGCCGAGGACGCCGGGGTACAGATGCGCAAATTGTTCTTCAGCTACTACTTCAGCGCCCCCGCCGAGCCTGGCCTGGAGCAGGTACACGAGGGTTTCGCCACGTACCTGGCGGAACAGGCCAAGGCCCGCCAGTTGCCTGCCGTGCCGGCAATGAAGCGCCTGTCGCTGAAGGTCAACCACTATGTGGCTGAGGATCTCGCGCGTCTGCTGGAGGCAACCCGGATGACCCAGACCGAACTGCTGAAATCGCTGATCGCACAGATTCGCCTGGATGTGCTGGAGGGCGGCAACCCGGCGGTGATCGCCGACCTGCGCCAACTGGCGCGCCTGGGCCTGTAACCGCTCAGCCCGCGCCTCGTCCGGGCGCCCTGCCCGCCTGCAGCCAATCCCCCCGGCGCCAGTGAAGGCATGCCACGATGGCCTGCCTCTTCACCGGCAAGCCGGCGCCTACAAGATGTAACGCCGTAAGCCTCGTAGGAGCTGGCTTGCCAGCGAAAGCGCCGCCAGGTGCGATGCACGACACGAGGACTTACAAAGCGTTGCGGCGTACCAGGCTGAGATCGGGGGCGCTGCGGCGCTGGCTCAGGTAGCGGGTGCAACTGACCCGCAGGAAGGAGGCGAAATTCACCACTTCGCCGCGATAGTCCATGACCTCTTCATACAGCTTGGCAATCAGCTGGTTGGTGGTCATGCCGTCCACTTCGGCAATTTCGCTGAGGATGTCCCAGAACTGGTTTTCCAGGCGCAAGGTGGTGACCACGCCACAGATACGCAACGAGCGGGAACGGGATTCATAAAGAATCGGGTCGGCCTTGACGTACAGCTCGCACATGACGTGGTCCTCGCTTAAAGGGTGATGCGGGTGCCCAGCAGGCCCAGGAAACCCGCCAGCCAGCTGGGGTGCGCCGGCCACGCTGGGGCGGTGACCAGATTGCCCTGGACGTGACCTTCAGTCACCGGGATATCGATGTAAGTGCCACCGGCCAGACGCACTTCCGGGGCACAGGCCGGATAGGCACTGCATTCACGACCTTCGAGGATGCCCGCTGCCGCCAGCAGTTGCGCGCCATGGCACACCGCAGCAATCGGCTTGCCGGCCTGGTCGAATTCCTTGACCAGTTGCAGGACTTTTTCGTTCAGGCGCAGGTATTCCGGTGCACGTCCGCCGGGGATCAGCAGGGCGTCGTAATCAGCGGAGCTGACCTGGGCAAAATCGAAGTTGAGGGCAAACAGGTGACCCGGTTTCTCGCTGTAGGTCTGGTCGCCCTCGAAGTCGTGGATCGCCGTACGCACGGTCTGCCCGGCGCTCTTGTCCGGGCACACGGCGTGCACCGTATGACCGACCATCAGCAGTGCCTGGAACGGCACCATCACTTCGTAGTCTTCGACGTAATCGCCAACCAGCATGAGGATCTTTTTCGCGGCCATGGAGTGGACTCCTTTCAGGGAAAGACGTGGGCGGAATGAGTACTCAAGGTAGTCCCAATCCGCCAGCCCGGGTAATAGCCACTTACTACAGCGGCAAGCTGTAAGCCTCAAGCTGCTGGCGTGAAACTCCAGACTGGTGGCTTGCAGCTTACTGCTTGGCGCTGCTGCTCTGTAGATAGCCGTCGGCCTTGAGCAGGGTTTCCAGGCAGTGTTCGCTGATCTGGTAGAAGGCCTTGAGCTCTTCGATCCTGGCCAGCAGTTGGGTCGGGTCAACCGGCTCGGCACGCTTGACCGCAAGGATCATCTTGTTCTTGTTGGTGTGTTCCAGGGAGATGAATTCAAAGACCTTGGTTTCATAACCGCAGGCTTCGAGGAACAGGGCCCGCAGGCTGTCAGTGACCATCTCCGCCTGCTGCCCCAGGTGCAGGCCGTATTGCAGCATCGGCTTGAGCAGCGCCGGGCTCTGGATCTGCAGGCGGATCTGCTTGTGACAGCACGGCGAGCACATGATGATCGCCGCGCCGGAGCGGATGCCGGTGTGGATCGCGTAGTCGGTGGCGATATCACAGGCATGCAGAGCAATCATCACGTCCAGTTCGCTGGGGGCCACACTGCGCACATCGCCACACTTGAACACCAGGCCCGGATGCTCCAGACGCGCGGCGGCGGTGTTGCACAGGGTCACCATGTCCTCACGCAATTCGACACCGGTGACGTCACCCTGGGCCTGCAAGGTGTTGCGCAGGTAATCGTGGATGGCGAACGTCAGATAGCCCTTGCCGGAGCCGAAGTCCGCGACCCGCACCGGCTGGTCGAGCTTGATCGGCGAGCTGCCCAGGGCGTGGCTGAAGACCTCGATGAACTTGTTGATCTGCTTCCACTTGCGCGACATGGCCGGGATCAGTTCGTGCTGCTTGTTGGTCACTCCAAGATCGGCCAGGAAAGGTCGGCTCAGGTCGAGAAAGCGGTTCTTCTCGCGGTTGTGCTCGGCGGACGGCACATCGCGCTGGGTTTGCGGCTTGCCCTTGAACAGCGAGCTCTTGCCCTTCTTGCTGTATTCCAGCTGCACTTCGTCGGTCAGGGTCAGCAGATGGGCATTCTTGAACGAGGCCGGCAGCAGCCCGGCGATGGTGGCCACGCCCTCGTCCAGGGGGAAGTTCTTGGTGATGTCACGGGTCTTGTAGCGATAGACGAAAGACAGGCACGGCTGCTCCTTGACCGTCAGTTGCTTGATGATCAGCCGTTGCAGGTCCGCCTCCGGGCCCACGTGCTTGGCCAGTACCAGCTTGATAAAGGCGTTTTGCGCAAGGCTGGTGTCGAGCAATTGCAGGAACTGGGCGTGATGATCCGGCGCGGGACGGGCGGAAGGTGCGGTGACAGACATGGGGGCAGGTGCCTCGGGCAATGCGGGGTGTGAATCAGGGAGTGGCAGGTATTTTAGGGAGCTAGCCCCGTCGGGGCACGAAGTTATTCACCCGACGGTAAAAAATCCTCGCCCGAGGGCGGTGCAAGGCTCAGGGGCCATTCGCTGGCAAGCCGGCTCCTGCATGAACAACACCGATATCGCAACGCCGTAGGAGCTGGCTTGCCAGCGAAGGCGTCCTCAAGGGCGGTGCAAGACTCAGGGGCCTGTTCGCCGGCAAGCCGGCTCCTACGGCGGCGGGCTCAGTTGAGCACTACGAGGCGGTTGGGCAATTCGTTGCGTACCTGGGTCAGGGGCACATGGGTCTTGAGCAACTCGCCGCTGGCTTCAATACAGTCGAGGAAGCCCTGCAGGGTCTGGCCCTGGCGCACTTGCTGGGTAAAGTTGCGCACGATGCCGTTCCACTGCTTGTTATCCAGACGCTTGGAAATGCCCTCGTCCACGAGGATTTCCACATAGCGCTCGGCTTCGCTGACAAAGATCAGCACCCCGGTACCGCCCACGGTGTGGTGCAGATTCTGTTCGAGAAACTGCCGCCGGGCCAGGTTCGAGGCGCGCCAGTGGCGCACCGACCGCGGGATCAGCCGGGTGGTGATCTTGGGCAGGCGGAACACCAGGCACAGCACGATGAAGGTCGCCCATTGCGCCAGCAGCAACAGGTGCATGTTCAGCCAGCCGGTGGCGTAGTGCACCAGCCCCGGCACCACCAGCGCCAGCAGACTGGCCCAGAGCAACGGGATGTAGGCATAGTCGTCGGCCCGGGCGGCCAGCACCGTCACCAGTTCGGCGTCGGTCTGGCGTTCGACTCGGGCGATGGCTTCGGCCACCTGCCGTTGTTCGTACTCACTCAGTAATGCCATGTCGTTGGATACCCTCTTTTTATTTTCAGTTACCAGCCGCCGGAGGAACCGCCGCCGCCAAAACTGCCACCGCCCCCGCTGAAGCCGCCACCACCGCCGGACCCGCCACCAAAACCGCCACCGCCGAAACCGCCGAAGCCACCGCCTCCGTCACCGCCGCGCCCGCTGGTGGTGGTGATGAACCCGAGCGCCTGCGCCACTATCACCACCAGGATGAACAGCAGCACCAGGAAGATGAACAGCAACGGATGACGCTGGACAAAATCGTCCTGGTCGCTGCTCTCGACGCTGTCATACACCGGGTTCGGTTGGTCCAGCGGCGTGCCACCGAGCACCAGCAGCATGGCCGAGACGCCGTCGCTGATGCCCTTGCTGAATTGTCCAGTCTTGAACGCCGGGGTAATCACCTGATTGATGATCACCGAGGCCTGGGCATCGGTCAGGCGATCCTCCAGACCATAACCCACTTCAATGCGCAGCTTGCGCTCGTCCCGGGCAACGATCAGCAGCGCGCCGTTGTTCTTGTCCTTCTGGCCAATGCCCCAGTAACGCCCCAGCTGATAGCCGTAGTCCTCAATGCTGGCACCTTGCAAGTCAGGCAGGGTCACCACCACCAACTGCTCGCCGGTGGCCTGTTCGTGGGCTTGCAACTGCCGAGTCAGCTGGGCGCTGATGGTTGGTTCGATCAACTGGGCGTTGTCCACCACCCGCCCACTCAGAGCCGGGAACTTCAGCTCGGCCTGGGCCGTGACCGCAAAGACCCAGAGCAACAGCACCAGGCCGATTTTATAGAGTCGCATCAGCACCTCATCCTCAATGATTGTCCGCTTGCGCTACCCAGTGCCGGACGCCCCGCCTCCGCCAAAACTGCCACCACCGCTCCGGCTGCTGTCGGAGTCGGAACTGGAACTGGAACGGCTGTTGCGCCGATACGGCGCCACTCACCAGGCATAGCGACAGCAGCGCGCTTTGCAGCACGCGCTGCCCGAGGCTCATCAGAATTTCACTTGCGGCGCTTTGTCGGCGTCAGGGCTGGTGGCCTCGAAGGACGCACGCACCGGCAAGTCGCTGTACATCAGGCTGTGCCACAGGCGACCGGGGAAAGTGCGGATCTCGGTGTTGTACTTCTGCACCGCGAGGATGAAGTCGCGGCGGGCCACGGCGATGCGGTTCTCGGTGCCTTCAAGCTGGGATTGCAGGGCCAGGAAGTTCTGGTTGGCCTTCAAATCCGGGTAGCGCTCGGAGACCACCATCAGGCGGCTCAGGGCACCGCTCAACTGATCCTGGGCCTGCTGGAACTGCTTGAGTTTTTCCGGGTTGTCCAGGGTACTGGCGTCCACCTGGATCGAAGTGGCCTTGGCCCGGGCCTCGATCACCGCAGTGAGGGTTTCCTCTTCATGCTTGGCGTAGCCCTTGACGGTCTCCACCAGGTTGGGAATCAGATCGGCACGACGCTGGTACTGGTTCTGCACCTGGCCCCAATCGGCCTTGACCTGCTCATCGAGGGTCGGAATGTTGTTGATGCCACAACCACTGAGCAGGCTGGTGAGCAGCAACAGGGCGGCAACGGGCCAGCTCGAGCGCAGGCTTTGGGTGATGTTCATGGGTGGGGCTCCTTGCACAACCTGATGGAAAAGAATCTTTTGCCCGGTTTCACACATCCTGTGGGGCAAAATCTGCCTGCGCCACTGGAATGCATCGGGCTGATGGGCTAAAAGATGCCCAGCGCGAAAAAGAGTTCAGAAGTGTGCGGGAATTATCTGAACAACAATAGTCGCTCCCTAAATTTTGGCTGTTCGACGCGTCACTCATGCGTCGGTCTTGAGCCCCTGAGAACACTATTCATGAATAAGCTGTGTTTGCTGGGCCTGCTGGTCAGCCTGGCCAGTCACCCTGTGTTGGCCGAATCTGCCCCGGTCCCCCTGGAAAACAAAGAAGCCTTTATCAGCGATCTGCTCCAGCGCATGACCCTGGAAGAGAAGATCGGCCAGTTGCGCCTGATCAGCATCGGCCCGGAAATGCCTCGCGAGCTGATCCGCAAGGAAATCGCCGCAGGCAACATCGGCGGCACCTTCAACTCCATCACCCGCCCGGAAAACCGGCCGATGCAGGACGCGGCCATGCGCAGCCGGCTGAAGATCCCGATGTTCTTCGCCTATGACGTGATCCACGGCCACCGGACCATCTTCCCCATCAGCCTGGCCCTGGCGTCCAGCTGGGACATGGACGCCATCGGCCGCTCCGGGCGCATCGCCGCCAAGGAAGCCAGCGCCGACAGCCTGGACATCACCTTCGCACCCATGGTCGACATCTCCCGCGATCCACGCTGGGGCCGTACCTCCGAAGGCTTCGGTGAAGACACCTATCTGGTCTCGCGGATTGCCAAGGTGATGGTCAAGGCCTACCAGGGCCAGAGCCCGGCCTTGCCGGACAGCATCATGGCCAGCGTCAAGCATTTCGCCCTGTACGGCGCCGTGGAAGGCGGTCGCGACTACAACATCGTCGACATGAGCCCGGTGAAGATGTACCAGGACTACCTGCCGCCCTACCGCGCGGCCATCGACGCCGGTGCCGGCGGAGTGATGGTGGCCCTGAACTCCATCAACGGCGTGCCGGCCACCTCCAACACCTGGCTGATGAACGACCTGCTGCGCAAGGAGTGGGGCTTCAAGGGCCTGGCGGTGAGCGACCACGGGGCGATCATCGAGCTGATCCGCCACGGCGTCGCCAAGGACGGTCGCGAAGCGGCCAAGCTGGCGATCAAGGCCGGCATCGACATGAGCATGAACGACTCGCTGTACGGCAAGGAACTGCCGGGGCTGCTCAAGTCCGGGGAGATCGAGCAGAAGGACATCGACAACGCCGTGCGTGAAGTGCTGGCGGCCAAGTACGACATGGGCCTGTTCAAGGACCCTTATGTGCGTATCGGCAAGGCCGAGGACGACCCGGCCGACACCAACGCCGAAAGCCGCCTGCACCGCAGCGACGCCCGGGACATTGCCCGCCGCAGCCTGGTGCTGCTGAAGAACCAGAACGACACCCTGCCGCTGAAGAAAACCGCGAAGATCGCCCTGGTAGGCCCCCTGGCCAAGGCGCCGATCGACATGATGGGCAGTTGGGCCGCCGCCGGCGTTCCGGCACAGTCGGTGACGCTGTATGACGGCATGCGCAACGTTCTGGGCGACAACGCCCAATTGGTCTACGCCCGGGGTTCCAACATCACCGCCGACAAAAAGGTGGTGGATTACCTGAACTTCCTCAACTTCGATGCCCCGGAAGTGGTGGACGACCCACGCTCTGCGCAGCAGATGATCGACGAAGCGGTCAAGGCGGCCAAGCAGTCGGATGTGATCGTGGCCGCGGTGGGCGAGTCCCGTGGCATGTCCCACGAGTCTTCGAGCCGCACCGATCTGCATATTCCCGCCAGCCAGCGGGAGCTGATCAAGGCCCTCAAGGCCACCGGCAAGCCTCTGGTGCTGGTGCTGATGAATGGCCGTCCGCTGTCACTGCTGGAAGAAAACCAGCAAGCCGACGCCATCCTGGAAACCTGGTTCAGCGGCACCGAAGGCGGCAACGCCATTGCCGACGTACTGTTCGGCGACTACAACCCGTCGGGCAAGCTGCCGATCACCTTCCCCCGTTCCGTGGGCCAGATTCCCACCTACTACAACCACCTGACCATTGGCCGGCCGTTCACGCCGGGCAAGCCAGGCAACTACACCTCGCAGTACTTCGACGACACCACCGGCCCCCTGTTTCCGTTCGGCTATGGCTTGAGCTACACCAGCTTCAGCCTTTCAGACATGGCGCTGTCCTCCACCACCCTGAACAAGAGCGGCAAGCTCGATGCCAGCGTGACCGTGAAGAACACCGGCAAGCGTGACGGCGAAACCGTGGTGCAGCTGTATATCCAGGACGTGGCCGGCTCGATGATCCGCCCGATCAAGGAATTGAAGAACTTCCAGAAAGTCATGCTCAAGGCCGGTGAAGAGAAATCCATCCACTTCACCATCACCGAGGACGACCTGAAGTTCTACAACGCGCAGCTCAAGTACGCCGCGGAACCGGGCGACTTCAATGTACAGATCGGCCTGGATTCCCAGGACGTCAAGCAACAGAGCTTCGAACTGCTCTGATCCCCTGTGACGGGTCGGCGCTGAAACAGCGCCGGCCGGTTACGCCTCTGCCCTTGGCGCCTAGCCGCGACGATCCAGCAGGTTGACCACCAGGCGGTCGACCCAGCCCCAGATCCGCTGCTTGATCCGCCGCCACAACGGCCGGTTGCGCCACTGCGCCAGGCTGATCTCTTCACTCTGGGCAAAGTCCGCCTCGAAGCTCGCCGCCACGGAGCGCGTCAGTGGCGGGTCCAGGGCTTCCAGGTTGGCTTCCAGGTTGAAGCGCAGGTTCCAGTGGTCGAAATTGCACGAGCCCACACTGACCCAGTCGTCCACCAGCGCCATCTTCAAATGCAGGAAACGCGGCTGATACTCGAAGATCCGCACGCCGGCCTTGAGCAGGCGCGGGTAGTAACGGTGCCCGGCATAGCGCACGGCCGGATGGTCGGTGTGCGGCCCGGTCAGCAACAGGCGTACGTCGACGCCCCGGGCGGCCGCCTTGCGCAATGAGCGCCGCACCGACCAGGTGGGCAAGAAATAAGGCGTGGCCAGCCAGATGCGTTGCTGGCCGCTGTGCAGGGCACGAATCAGTGAATGCAGGATGTCGCGATGCTGACGCGAGTCGGCATAAGCCACACGGCCCATGCCCTCCCCCGAGTCAGGTACACGGGGCAGATGGGGCAGGCCAAAATCGACGTTGGGCCGCCAGGCGCCCCTGCGCAGGTTGGCGCTCCACTGGCGATCGAACAGCCTCTGCCAGTCCTGCACCGTGGGCCCGGCGATCTCCACCATCACTTCATGCCAATCGCAGCTGTTGTCCTCGGGCTGCCAGAACTCATCGGTAACCCCAGTACCGCCCACCACGGCCAGGGACTGGTCCACCAACAGCAGTTTTCGATGGTCGCGGTAAAGGTTGAGAAAGCCCTGGCGCCACTTCAGGCGGTTGTAGAAACGCAACTCGACACCGGCCTTGGTCAAGCGCAGGCGCAAGGCCTGGGTAAAGGCCAGGCTGCCATAGTCATCGAACAGACAGCGCACCCGTACCCCGCGCTCGGCAGCCTGGACCAGGGCCCGGACCAAAGCCTCGGCACATGAACCGGCTTCCACCAGATACAGCTCCAGCTCCACCTGTTGCTGGGCGCGAGCAATGGCCACCAGCATGCGCGGAAAGAACTGGGGACCGTCGATCAGCAGCTCGAAGCGGTTGCCTTCACGCCAGGGGAACACCGCTCCGCGCATTTCAGCGCGCCGTGAAGATCAGTACCGCACCCACCGGTACCGAGAAACTGATGGCCGACAAGCCAGCCACCTTGCGCAGGCTGTCGAGGCCCGGCGCCAGGTTGAAGTCTTCGGCATTGAGGACCAGGGGTTCCAAGGTCACCACCTGGAAACGCCGCTCATCCAGGCGAGTGGCCAGCAGTTCGGCGTTGTAGGTGTGTTCCTGGCCGTGCAGGGCCACGGTGACCGGCAGCAGCAACTCGATCTGCGCCCCGGGGGCCAGGTCGTTGATCGGCCGCAGGTTGATCTGCGCCGTGATCTGCGCCTCGGGAAACTGCTGGACCTGGAACAGCTCCTGGCGCATGCGTTCATCCCGCAGAGGAATGCCGCTGCTGACCGAGTCCAGCTCGATCTGCAACTGGGCCAGGCCCTTGGCGTCGACCTTGCCGTGCAACACCAGAAAGCGCTGGACCTCGGAAATGCTGGCGTTCTTGGTGGTCACGAAGGACACCCGGGAAGACTCGTTGTCCAGGTACCAGTTGGCCTGGGCCGGCAGGGCCAGTACCCCGAGCAGGCTGAGAAGAAGGCGGATCGGCGTACGCATGCAAGCTCCCGTGAACAGAAGGCGCCACCTTAACCGGCTGCCAGGGGGCTGGCAAACACCGCGCTCAAGTGGGGCTCAGCCGTTGCAGACGGGGAATGGCTCAGGCAATGGACTTCTGCAATTGCTCGATGGTGTCGGCCAGCAATCCCAAGTGGCGATTGCGCACCAGTTCGACACAGCTCAGGTCCATCGGCCAATGCAGGGCGATGCTGCCGATCACCCGACCTTCGGCCTGCAACGGCAAGGCCACCGCGCGAATCAGAAAGGGCAGGCGCACCGGATACTCCCAGTGCCCCTCGGTACGCTGGCCGAACCCCAGATGCTGGGACTGAGCGCAAGCCTGTTGCCGGTCTTCGGCCGGCACTCGCTCACGCTCGGCCAGACGCGCGACTTCATCACTGGCCAGGGCCCCCAGGCAAGCCTTGCCCATGGCCGAATGAAACAGGCTGGCGTGCTGGCCGACAATCCGGCTGTTGGTCGGGTAACGCTTGCGCAACACCGAAGGCACCGCACTTTCCAGGACCTCAAGGTGCTCGCCGTCAAAACTCGACAGGTCACTGACCAGTCCGGTGCGTGCACTCAACTCCAGCATCCAGGGCGCTGCCTGCTCCACCAGATGGCGCTTGAAACGTTGCCGGCTGTCACCGAACAGGCTGCGAGCGCTCAGGCGATAACGCCGATCGCTGAGGCCACGGTAGATCCAGCCCTGCTCCTGCAGGGTCAGCAACATGCGCGACACCGTGGCCTTGGCTAGGCCCGTCAGGTAGTGCAGCTCCTCCAGGCCCAAGGCCTGGTGCTGACCCAGCAACTCGACGATGGCCAGGGCCCGTTCCACGGAACGCACGCTGCCGGTTTCTACCTTGCTGGCCATAGTCCGAACTCCCTGACTGAGGATGGGTAAAGGTTTTACCCAGCAAGATGCGGGCCTCAGAACCCTATCAACGGCATTTGCCTGGTTACAGCAGATTACCCGGAGGGTGTTGCCGCACCCATTGCGTCAGTTGTTCGTGGGCATAGGCCAGTTGCAGCACAGCGTGGTCGGCCTGGGCCGGCCCGATGATCTGCAAGCCCATGGGCAGGCCCGACAGATTGAACCCCACCGGAATGCTGATACTGGGCAGACCGGCCAGGGTCGGACCGATCACCACTTCCATCCAGCGGTGATAAGTGTCCATTTCCTGCCCATCGATCTGCCTTGGCCAGGCCTGCCGTGCATCGAAAGGGAACACCTGGGCCGTAGGCAGCAGCAGAAAATCGTAACGCTCGAACAGTCGCAGCAAGGCGCGATACCAATCGCTGCGACTCTGGGAAGCGCGATACACGTCCGCGGCACTGAGGTTGGCCGCGCCCTCTACTTCCCACCGTGCCTCGGGCTTGAGCCAGCGGCGCTGGTCCGGGTCGTTGTGCAACAGCCCCAGGGAACCCTGGACCAGCCAGTGCCGGTGCACCAGCCAGCAGTCCCACAGTTGTGCCATGGAAAACTCCGGCTGGCAGCTTTCCACTTCACAGCCCAGACGGGTGAAGTCGGCCAGGGCCTTTTCGCACAGGCTCAGGACTCCCTGCTCCATGGCCAGGTACCCGTTGTAGTCCCCCAGCCAGCCCAGGCGCAGTCCGCGTACATCCCGTTGCAGAGGCGCCTGCAGCAACGCCGGATCTTCCTTGAGGGACAAGGGCACCCGCGGGTCGTAACCGGCCTGGGTGCTCAACAGCCGTGCCACATCAGCCACCGTGCGGCCCATCGGTCCTTCGGTAGCCAGTTGTTGCACGAACAGCTCAGGGGTCGGGCCGAATGGCACCCGCCCCTGGGAGGGGCGCATGCCGAACACGTTGTTGAAGGCCGCCGGATTGCGCAGCGAGCCCATCATGTCGCTGCCATCGGCCACTGGAAGCATGCGCAAGGCCAGGGCCACCGCCGCACCGCCGCTGCTGCCGCCGGCGCTCAGGCTGCTGTCGTAGGCATTGCCGGTGGTGCCGAACAACTGGTTGTAGGTATGAGAGCCCAGGCCAAACTCCGGCACGTTGCTCTTGCCGACAATGATCGCGCCGCTGGCCCGGACCCGGGCCACGCTGATGGCATCCACCTGGGGTACCTGATCGGCGAACAGTGGCGACCCCATGCTGGTGGTCAGCCCCGCAGTGGCTGCCAGATCCTTGATCGCCTGGGGCATGCCATGCATCCAGCCCATGGACTGTCCCCGATCCAGTTGCCGGTCACGCTCATCGGCCTGGGCCAGCAGGTCCTGCGGATCGCACAGGGAGACCAGGGCATTGACGCCGGGGTTGTAACGCTCGATCTGCTGCAGATAAGCCTGCATCACCTCGCAACAGGACAGCTCGCGGGCATGGATCGCCCGGGAAAGCGCCAGGGCGTCCAGCTCGACGATGGATTCGTTGGCCATTGGTTCGCTGTGCTTGATCAAGACTCGCCTCCCAGGGTCACGGCATCGGGTTTGTCGTCTCTGACCGCGTCGTACATGCAGTAGATACCCAGCAGACTGAGGATCGAGGTCAGCAAGACATAGAAGGATGGCGCCACCGGCGTGGCCATGACCTTGCTCAGCCAGGTCACGATCAAGGGCGCAAAGCCACCGAACAGCATCACCGTAACGTTATACGCCACCGATACCCCAGTGGAGCGCACCTCGATGGGAAACTGCTCGGCCAGGGCCGTAGGACCGGGACCGAAAAAACCGCCAATGGCACCGCACAGCAACATCTGCATCACCAGCAGACGCTCAATGGACGGCGCCGCGGCGACCCACACATACAAGGGATAGACCATGACGAAAAACGCCAGGGTGAAGGCCATCAGCACCGGGCGCCGGCCGATGCGGTCCGACAGTGCTCCGGCAAAGGGAATCACCACGGTCATCAGGGCCACGGCCAACATCTGCACCAGCAGTACCTGATCCAGAGGCAGGCCGAGGTTGGTGTGGGCGAAGGTCGGCATGTTCACCAGCACCACATAGAAAGACACGGTGCCGCCGCAGCACAGGCCCATGGACACCAGGATTGCCCGGCGGTAGGCCGACACCACCTGCCACAGCCCCGGCCCCTTGCCACGCACCTGCTTGCGCGCCTCGATGAAGGCCTCCGGCTCCTCCATGTACTTGCGAATCCACAGCCCCACCGGACCGATCAGCAGACCGATCACGAACGGCAGGCGCCAGCCCCAGAGATCCAGGGTCTGTGGTGAAAAGAAGTGGGTCACCGCCGCCACCATCGCGGCTCCGCTGAACACCGCCAGGCACTGTCCTACCAGTTGCCAGGAGCCATACAGGCCTTTCTTGTCCGCCGGGGCACTTTCCACCAGGTAGGCCGTGGCGCTGGCGTACTCCCCCCCAGTGGCAAAGCCCTGAAGCATCCGCGCCACCACGATCAGCAACGGCGCGCCCAGGCCGATGGCCGCGTAGTTGGGGGCAAAGACGATCATCGCAATGGCCAGGGTCATCAGCTGGATGATCACCAACATGGCCGCCTTGCGGCCTTTGCGGTCGGAATACATGCCCAGCAGCACGCCGCCCACCGGGCGCATGAAAAAGCCCACGCCGAAGGTGGCCAGGGCCATCAGCAGCGAGGTGTACTCATCTTCAGCCGGAAAAAACTGGCGAGCGATAAAGCTGGCGAGAAAGCCATAGACGATGAAGTCATACCATTCCAGGGCGTTGCCAACCACGGCGGCAACCACCTGCCGGGTCTTGGAAACAGAGGGTATCGAGACGCTCATGGGAGGTTCCTTGAAACTTTTGAGCCTTCTTGCGGGCTCGGAAAAGTGCCGGGCGCATGGAACGCCCGGACCGAACAGCGCTACAGGAACAGGAAGGCTCAGACGGGCTTGAGCCAGCTCTCCGCCAGGGCACCCCAATAGGCCGCACCGGTGAGCAGGATGTCGTCGTTGAAGTCGTAACCCGGGTTATGCACCATCGGTTGCGCTACGCCATTGCCGATGAACAGGTAGCTGCCGGGGCAGCGCTGCAGCATCCAGCCGAAGTCTTCGCTGCCCATCAGCTTCGGCGTGTTGCCATTGACCGCTTCGGCCCCCACTAGCTCGACACCGACCCGCCGGGCAAACTCGGTTTCTTCCGGGCTGTTGATCAGCACCGGATAAGCCGGGCGATGGTCGATGCTGACGCTGCAGCCAAAGCTCTCGGCCTGGGTCTGGATGATCGCCTTGACCCGCTCCAGCATCTGCTCGCGCACCGGTGCATTGAGGGCCCTCAGGCTCAGGCGCAACAACGCCTGCTGGGGAATCACGTTGGCCGCCTCGCCGGCCTGCAGGGCGCCGACCGTCACCACCGACGCTTCCTGGGCATCGATATTGCGCGCCACCACCGTCTGCAACGCCAGGACCATGCTGGCCGCGGCTACCAAGGGGTCCACCGCCAGATGCGGCATGGAGCCGTGGCCGCCGACGCCTTCGACAATCACCTCGAGCAAGTCCTGGGACGCCATCATCGGCCCCTCGCGAAAGCCCAGGTGACCGGCCGGCAGCCCGGGCATGTTGTGCAGGCCGAACAGCGCATCACAGGGGAAGCGCTCCAGCAGGCCATCGGCAAGCATCGCCTCGGCACCGCCCTGGCCCTCTTCCGCGGGCTGGAAGATCAGGTTCAGGGTGCCGTCGAACGCTCGGGTCGCCGCCAGGTAGCGCGCCGCCCCCAGCAGGATCGTGGTGTGGCCGTCATGCCCGCAGGCGTGCATGCAACCGCCATGGCGGCTGCTGTAGGGGACTCCGGTGTTCTCGATGATCGGCAAGGCGTCCATGTCCGCCCGCAGGCCCAGGGTGCGCGTGCCCGTGCCGTTGCGCAGAACGCCCACGACCCCGGTTCGGCCGATGCCGGTGTGCACTTCATAACCCCACTCCTCCAGACAACGAGCCACCAGCGCCGAAGTGCGTTGCTCTTCGAACCCCAGTTCCGGGTGGGCATGAATATCCTGGCGGATGGCCCGCAGATCGCTGGCAATGTCGTTGAGCCAGGCAAGGATGTGCTGGTGTCGGGTCATGGCGTATCTCCTCTGGGCCGGGTGGCTTCCCGTTCTTTTTTTCGGAGCGTTGCACGAGGCGCAGGAGCGTGCTCGAAGCTCTGCGTCAGATAACCGCGAGCCGGAGCACAGGACAATCAAATGTGGTTCCACTGGATGGAACACATAATCTGCAGCGATGCCTGATCCAGGATCAGGGATCGAGGCGGCAGCCTTCCCGGGGGCCCAGCCAGAGCGCGCTGTGGGTACGCCCCAGGGCGCTGGCGGTGACACGTCGGCTCTGCGGTTCATCGCTAAAACCGCTGATGGGCAGGTACTGGCGTACATAGGCCCGGCAGTAGTCGGCGGGGTGTTGCATCACGTAGCGGCAGGAGCAGTACTCCTTGGCGGTGTAGGCACCGAGGATATCCGGGAAGGCTTGCAGGGCCTCCCGTTGCTGCCAGCTCCAGCCCAGCAACAGGAGCAACGCCACCAGCACCAGGCCGAGCAGCGGATGACGGCGGAAAAAGGCCCGGCGTCTCATGGCTGCCCCTTGCTGGAAAAAGCCGCCAGGACTCGCTTGAGCAGCTCATTGTGCCGATAGCTGCCATCGCGGTCGTCGCCGTAACGCACGATCACCAGGCGCTGTGCAGGCAGGACATACAGCGCCTGTCCCCAGTGCCCCAGGGCCGCATAGGTATCCGCTGGAGCATCGGGCCAGGGCTGGGGCGCGCCGTCCACCGAGCGGTTGAGCCACCAGTGCCCGCCCGCCACCGCCTCATCCTGGTTGGCCCGATAGCCAGCGAAGGGCGTGCGGCTGAACTCGACCCAGGCCCTGGGCAGCAACTGCCGATCACGCCAGCGACCCTCGCGCTGCATCAACAGGCCGACACGGGCCAGATCGCGGGCCGTCAGGTAGAGGTAGGAAGACGCCACGAAGGTGCCGACGGCGTCGCGTTCCCACACCGCCTGGGTGATGCCCAGCGGTTCGAACAGGGCACGCCAGGGATAGTCCGCATACTGGTCCGCCCCCACCATCCCCCGCAGGCTGGCCGCCAGCAGGTTGCTATCGCCGCTGGAGTAACGGAAGGCCTGCCCCGGTGGAGTGGAGCGCGCCTGCTGTGCAGCAAATGCCGCCATGTCCCGATGCCCGCGGGTGTAGAGCATGGCCACCACTGAGGAATTGAGGGGGGCGTATTCGTAGTCTTCCTGCCAGTCCAGACCCGAGGCCCAGTGCAACAAGTCACCCAGGGTGATGGCCGGATGCGCCTGTAGCGCCGGGTAATATTGTGCCGCGGGGTCCTGGAGCTGGAAGCGGCCTTCACCGTAGGCAACGCCCAACACTACCGCCAACAGACTTTTGCTGGCCGACCAGATGAGATGGGGCGTCTGGGGTCCGGTGGCGCCGGCGTAGCGCTCGTAAAGCACCTGGCCATCGCGGATCACTAGCAAGGCATCAGTACGAATGCCTTTGTGGGACTGGTCGTCCCTGGGCACGAAGGCGTAGTCCTCCAGAGCCTTGAGCGCCGGGCTATCGACGACCGGGCCTCGACTCCATTGCTGCGCCGGCCACTCCTCGGCCCAGGCCGGCAGGCTGAGGCATACAAGCAACGCCAGCAGGATCGGACCTTTGACCATGGATGAGCCTCGAATGACGTCAGTGGCCGAGCCTAGTTGAGGCGGATGACAGTTTCACTGCAAGCGCCCTCGTTTGTTGGCACTGGCTGGCGTAGGGAGCATCAAGCCTTGTGCAAAACCATCCGGCCCCTTCGCTGGCAAGCCGGCTCCTACGCAAGGGGGCGCCGTTGCTAAAACGAGGCCAGGGCTTTGGCCAGGCGTTGCTCCCGGGCGCTGGCAGCCAGGTCCAGCAGGGCCTGGTCCCGGGACCATTGGCTGCGCCAACGCTCAGGGCCATTGGCGAAGGCGGCGTCGATTTCAGGCCGCAATACCTGGAACTGCGTGAACAAACCACCCAATAGAATGTGCCCGCCACTCAAGGAAGGATTCTGCCGACTGACTTCGGCACAGCCCGCAAGCAATCCCAGCAACTGCAGTTGCAAGGGCTGCGGCCAGCCACTGTCCTGCCCCACGCCATACAGCCAGGCGAGCATGGCGCTCAGGACATAGATGTCCTCCAGGGTGCGGAAGGGTTTGACATAGGCTTCCCAGCCATCGCCGGCCAGCAGTTCGCAGGCGGCGTTTTCCAGCAACAGGCAGCCGTGGCTGATCTCCGGCATCAGGGCGATGGCCGGCAGGGTCTGGACCTTGACCCCAGGCTCTCCGGCATAGACCACGGTCAGGCGCAATGCTGCCCGCTCACCCGGGGCCTCGCTGCGCGCCGCCACCAACAGCCAGTCGGCAGCATCACCGGCGGTCACGAAATCCTTGCGCCCTTGCAGGCGCAGATCCTCCAGCCGGGTCTGCATGTCCGCCGGGCGCAGGCTGCGGCGTTCGGTCGCGCACAAAGCCCCCAGGCTTTGCGGCGCACTGGGCCACAACATGCGCAATGCTGCCTGGTAGCCCACCAGGAACGCCAGCCCCGGAGTCTCCATCAGGCGGCCCCCGAGCACCGCCAGTTCGAAGGGCGTAACGCTGCCCAAATGGGCCAGCAAAGCCCCGTAGCCCTCGGCCAGATCGGGGTTGACGGGCAGTCGTTCACGGCTCTCGAGCAGGGCTTGCCAGGGCATTCGAAGATCCTCAGGGGCTGTCATATAAGCATCACCAAAGCTTCATGGCGATGACACCGGGGCTACATAGCCTGACTTTGCACAACAAAGTCGATTGGCTGCAACCCAAGGCGGGTCGGTAGCCCGCACGGAGATTCACAATGACTCAGATCGCCCGCATCAGCGACACCGGCACTGAACGCCGCCTGCAAGCCGAACGCCTGATCGGCGCCCAGGCCCTGCAGGAAGCCCAGGCCCTGCGTTTCAACGTCTTCAGCGGCGAGTTCAACGCCAAGCTCAAGGGCGCGGAACTGGGTCTGGACATGGATGACTATGACGTTCACTGCAGCCATATCGGTGTCCGCGACCTGAACACCGGGCGCCTGGTAGCCACCACCCGCCTGCTGGACCATCAGGCCGCCAGCAGCCTGGGACGTTTCTACAGCGAGGAAGAGTTCAGCCTGCACGGCCTGACGCACCTCAAGGGCCCCATCCTGGAAATCGGCCGCACCTGTGTCGACCCGGCCTATCGCAACGGCGGCACCATCGCCGTGCTCTGGGGCGAGCTGGCGGAAGTGCTCAATCAGGGCGGCTACAGCTACCTGATGGGGTGCGCCAGCATTCCGATGCAGGACGGCGGCATCCAGGCCCAGGCCATCATGCAGCGACTGCGGGAGCGTTACCTGAGTACCGAACACCTGCGGGCCGAGCCGAAGAACCCGCTGCCCAGCCTGGACATCCCTTCCAATGTCATCGCCGAGATGCCGCCATTGCTCAAGGCCTACATGCGCCTGGGGGCGAAGATCTGCGGCGAACCCTGCTGGGACCAGGACTTCCAGGTGGCCGACGTGTTCATCCTGCTCAAGCGCGACGAGCTGTGCCCGCGGTATGCCCGGCACTTCAAGGCGGCGGTCTGATGCGCCGGTTGCGGGTCTACGGGCGCATCGCCCGGGTACTGCTGGTGGTGGCGCTGGGCCTGAGCATGGCCAGCATCTTTGGCCTGCTGGAGCGCCTGGGTGTTGCCCATTCCATGGTCCGGCGCCAGCGCTGGTCACGGTTCTTCATGGCACGCCTGAGCAATGCCCTGCCGTTCCGGGTCACGGTGCACGGCGAGTTGCCTCGCCAGCCGATGCTCTGGGTCAGCAATCACGTGTCCTGGACCGATATTCCGCTGCTGGGCATGCTCACGCCGCTGTCCTTTCTGTCCAAAGCCGAAGTGCGCACCTGGCCGGTGGCGGGCTGGCTGGCGGCCAAAGCCGGTAGCTTGTTCATCCGTCGTGGGGCCGGTGACAGCCAGTTGATCCGCAAGCAAATGACCCGCCACCTGCAGGAGCAGCACCCGCTGCTGCTGTTTCCCGAAGGCACCACCACCGACGGCCGTGGCCTGCGCACCTTCCACGGACGCCTGCTGGCCAGCGCCATCGATGCCGAGGTATCCCTGCAACCCGTGGCGATCCGTTATTTGCGCGATGGCCAGATCGACACCCTGGCCCCCTTCATTGGCGACGACGACCTGCTCTCGCACCTGATGCGGCTATTTGCCAACGATCAGGGCCGAGTGGAAATCCATGTGCTCAAGCCCATTGCCTGCCAGGGCCAGGAACGTGCGGCGCTGGCCTTCCAGGCCCAGCAAGCGGTGCACAAAGCCCTGTTCGGTGATGTCGTACAGCCCGCCGAACCACGCCACAACGGCGAACTGGTCGCCGCCTGAAACTCTCTGTAGGAGCCGGCTTGCCGGCGAAAAGGCCTTCAAGCCTGGCGTCATTCATGAAGGCGCCTTCGCTGGCAAGCCAGCTCCTACCGGGGGAACGTTCGTCAGGGTAACTGGGTGTGCTGCGCGGCGAATGCCTGCAACTGCGGGTAGAAGGCACGAAAATCTTCGCTCAACGGCTGATACAGCCGCTCCAACTCGCCCATCGCCGCGGTCAGTTCCTCTGGCCGTGACAGGCGCCGGGCAATCCCTCGCAACACCTGCTCCAGCACCGCAAATTCGCGATAGGAACCCAGCCAGTCATCCGCCGCCATATAGGGCGCAATCTGCGCCAGGCGCGCTGGCAACTGCGGTTCGGCCGCCAGCACCCGATACACCTCGGCAGTGAACAGCGGCAAGGGGCGATCGGCGTAATGCTGCCAATCCCGGGCCAGGCAGTGGTCGAAAAACACGTCGATGACGATGCCGGCGTAACGCCGTCGGGTCAGGGAGAAACGCGACAGTGCCGCCGCCACCAGAGGATGGCTGTCGGTGTAGGTATCGATGCGCCGATGCAGCTGGATCGCCGCCTCGACCTCGGGGGCAAACTGCCCTTGCAGGCGCCCTTTGACGAAATCGCCATACAGGCTGCCGAGTAATTGACCCGGGCGCTGGCCGCCAAGGTGCAGATGTGCGAGATAATTCATTTGCGCAGCTTAGCACTGCGCCCAACATATCGTTATAACTCGATATACCGATAAGTAATGATTTAAGACCAAAATCATATTGGTATATCGCGAAATAACGATTTAAATTTCGCTTCATCGCGATACAACGTTTTATGGAAAACGAGCACCGCCATGTCCCTCGACCTCGACGAAATAATAAAAGCCCTGGCACATCCGGTTCGCAGGGAAATCCTGCACTGGCTGAAAGACCCGACAGTCGAATTTCCCGATCAGGCTCACAGCAATGAGCACGGCGTCTGTGCCGGACAGATCGATCAACGCTGCGGCCTGTCGCAGTCGACCGTCTCCGCCCACCTCGCCACCTTGCAACGTGCAGGCCTGATCAGCAGCCGGAAAGTCGGCCAATGGCATTTTTTCAAACGCAATGAGGAAGTCATCCAGCAGTTCCTCAAGCAAATGAGCCAACAGCTCTGATCTGACAAGGACCCGACAATGCCCCTTTCACTCATCATCCTGGCCTTGAGTGCCTTCGCCATCGGCACCACCGAGTTCGTCATCATGGGGCTTTTGCCCGATGTGGCGGCGGACCTCGGGGTGTCGATTCCCGGCGCCGGCTGGCTGGTTACCGGCTACGCCCTGGGCGTGGCCATCGGCGCGCCGTTCATGGCCCTGGCCACCGCACGCCTGCCGCGCAAGGCAGCCCTGGTGGCGCTGATGGGGATCTTCATTGTCGGCAACCTGCTGTGTGCACTGGCCAGTGATTACAACGTGCTGATGTTCGCCCGGGTGATCACTGCGCTGTGCCACGGTGCCTTCTTCGGTATTGGTTCAGTGGTGGCTGCCGGCCTGGTGCCCGCCAACAAGCGCGCCTCGGCCGTGGCCCTGATGTTTACCGGCCTGACCCTGGCCAATGTACTCGGCGTGCCCCTGGGTACCGCCCTGGGTCAGGCAGCCGGCTGGCGTTCGACCTTCTGGGCGGTGACGGTAATCGGTGTAGTGGCGCTGATCGGCCTGCTGCGCTTCCTGCCGGCCAAGCGCGATGAGGAAAAACTCGACATGCGTGCGGAACTGGCAGCCCTCAAGGGCGCGGGGATCTGGCTGTCCCTGAGCATGACCGCACTGTTTGCCGCGTCGATGTTCACCCTCTTCACCTACGTTGCGCCGCTGCTCGGCGACGTCACCGGCGTCTCGCCCCAGGGCGTGACCTGGACCCTGCTGCTGATCGGCCTGGGCCTGACCCTGGGCAACATCATCGGCGGCAAGCTGGCGGACAAGCGCCTGGGGGCCACCTTGATCGGCGTGTTCGCGGCCATGGCCGTGGTCTCCACCGTGCTGACCTGGACCAGCGTGGCGCTGATTCCCACCGAGATCACCCTGTTCCTCTGGGCCACCGCTTCGTTTGCCGCGGTACCGGCGCTGCAGGTCAATGTGGTGACCTTCGGCAAGGCTGCCCCCAACCTGGTTTCGACCCTGAACATCGGCGCCTTCAACATCGGCAACGCCCTGGGCGCCTGGGTCGGCGGCAGCGTCATCGCCCACGGTTTCGGCCTGACCAGCGTGCCACTGGCGGCGGCGGTCCTGGCGATCCTGGCCCTGCTGGTGACGTTGATTACCTTTCGCCAGGGCGGCAACGCCGAACTGGCCCCTGCGACCCACTGACCCGTTTCTTTCCTATATAGAAGGCTGCATTCCATGACCACTATCTTTGATCCGATCAAGATCGGCGACCTCGAGCTGTCCAACCGCATCATCATGGCGCCGCTGACCCGCTGCCGCGCCGACGCTGGCCGCGTACCCAATGCACTGATGGCCGAGTACTACGTGCAGCGGGCTTCCGCTGGCCTGATCCTCAGCGAGGCCACCTCGGTGACCCCAATGGGCGTGGGCTACCCGGACACTCCCGGCATCTGGTCCAACGACCAGGTGCGTGGCTGGTCCAACGTGACCAAGGCGGTGCACGGCGCCGGCGGCAAGATCTTCCTACAGCTGTGGCACGTGGGCCGGATTTCCCACCCGTCCTACCTGGACGGTGAAACGCCAGTGGCGCCAAGCGCCATCCAGCCCAAGGGCCATGTCAGCCTGGTGCGTCCACTGGCCGACTACCCAACCCCGCGCGCCCTGGAAACCGCTGAGATCGCCGACATCGTCGACGCTTACCGGGTCGGTGCGGAAAACGCCAAGGCCGCCGGTTTTGACGGTGTGGAAATCCACGGCGCCAACGGCTACCTGCTGGACCAGTTCCTGCAAAGCAGCACCAACCAGCGCACCGACCAGTACGGTGGCTCCCTGGAGAACCGTGCCCGCCTGCTGCTGGAAGTCACCGACGCCGCCATCGACATCTGGGGCGCCGGCCGAGTGGGCGTGCACCTGGCACCCCGTGCCGACTCCCATGATATGGGCGACGACAACCTGGCGGAGACCTTCACTTATGTAGCCCACGAGCTGGGCAAACGCGGCATCGCCTTTATCTGCTCCCGCGAGAAAGAAGGCGCTGACAGCCTGGGTCCGCAGCTGAAAGCGGCCTTCGGCGGCCCCTACATCGCCAACGAGCGTTTCACCAAGGACAGTGCCAATGCCTGGCTGGCCGCCGGCAAGGCTGACGCCGTGGCGTTCGGCGTGCCCTTCATTGCCAACCCGGACCTGCCGGCCCGCCTGAAGGCCGACGCCCCGTTGAACGAGGCGCATCCGCAAACTTTCTACGGCAAGGGCCCGGTCGGTTACATCGACTATCCGACGCTGTAAGCCTGGATCGGTAAATAAAAAGCCCCGACTCTCGCGAGCCGGGGCTTTTTTGTGAGCGCCGGGATCAGCGCTTGCGTTGCGTCCAGGCCACCGCCAGGCCGCTCAGGCAGATCACCGCGATGCCGATCAGGCCATAGCTGTCTGGGGTATGACCGAAGATCAGGTAGCCATACAGGCCGGCGAACAGAATCTGCCCGTAGCTGAACGGCGCCAGCATTGCCGGCGCGGCATGGCGGAAGGCCTGGGTCAGCAGCATATGGCCAAGCATGCCGCAGGTGCCGAGGCCGATCATGAACAAGCCGTGGACAAAGCTCGGCGTGCTCCAGAAGAACGGCAACAACGCACTCATGATCAGGCTGTTGAAGATCCCGGTCAGGAAGTTGCTGGTGGTGGGGCTGTCGATGCCGCTGAGCTTGCGGGTGAGCAACTGATAAAAGCCGAAGCACAGCGCCGAGCCCAGGGGCAGCAGGATCGCCGGAGTGAAGAGTACGCCACCGGGACGCACCACGATCAGCACCCCGACGAAGCCCGCGAGCACCGCCAGCCATTGCCCGCGGCTGACCCGCTCGCCCAGGAACGGCACGGACAAGGCCGTGACCAGCAAGGGCGCAAGGAAGTTGACCGCGGTGGCTTCCGCCAGGGGGATATAGCGCAGGCCGGTGGTGAACAGCAGGCTGGTGCCGATCAGACACAAGGCCCGGAGCAGTTGCAGGCCGGGACGCTTGGTTCGCACCACCGCGGAAAAGCCGCTGCGGGGGACGAACACCACCAGCATCAGCAGCGTATGAACCACATAACGCGCCCAGACCACCATGACGATGGGGTAAAAGGCCGAGAGGTATTTGGACAGCGTGTCGTGACTGGCGAAGAGCAGAACCGCCAGACAAATCAGGGCGATACCCTTGATTGGCTGTTCTGCGCCTTTGAACGGTGAAGGGTTCACACTCATTCACACACCCGCAACAAAATCCCTACAAAATACGTAGCTCGCTATCTATCAAGATGCAGCCAGCCCGTATATAAAAGCACCCCATCGCGATCTGGCGAGCGCTGGAATGAATCTCCCTCGCCGTAAATCTTGACACAACTGGACTCAATTACGCATTTTGTCTTAATGACGGAGGCTCGGGCTCAAGCGCAGCATATCCAGCCCGATGTCGATCCAGCGCTCTGCCTCGGTGTGCAGAGCGAAGCTGTCAGGGGCCAGCAGCCATTGATAAAGGATGCCATCGATAAAGGCGCGCATGCTGATAGCCGCCCGCATCGTGTCGAGGTTTTCGGGCAATTGCCCACGATTCACTGCATTGGTCAGCGCAAGCTCGATACGCAGGTTGCAGTCCAGGCTGGCGGCGCGACGTTGGCGACGCAGATCGCACATTTCATCGGTGAATTCGCACTTATGAAACAGAATTTCATTAATGCGTCGGGTTTTCGGGTCCAGGGCAACTTGATGAAACAAATGAATGAGCAGCTTGCGCATCCAGCCCAACGGATCCATTTCATCTACATTTTCACTGGCGGCAGCCATCTCATCCAAGGGTTCACGCAGGCTGTCGAGCATGGCCTGCACCAGATCGGCCTTATTGCTGAAGTGCCAATAAATGGCACCCCGCGTCACCCCCGCCAGTGCCGCGATATCGGCCAGGGTGGTACGCGCCACGCCACGCTCGTAAAAGGCCTTTTCGGCGGCCTCGAGTATCTGGCTGCGGGTTTCTTGAGCTTCCTCTTTGGTACGACGGACCATGGCAGTAAAACCTCGATCAGGATCTTTCAGCGATGCGTGAAGACCTTCTGAATAAATATGGAACGGCATCTCGAGTGCCGTTTGCCCAGCCTACAATTCAACACCTACAGGGGCTTTTGTAACCGGATGGGTACGCCGCCAGGGTATTTACAAACAACCATGAACGTAAGTATATTCCTTAGCAAGCTACTAATCCACTCAGCCAACTCTTTTTACCCTTCCACTTTTCTTGTGCGCATCTTGCGTGCCTGACCCGAGGATCTTCATGCAACTCAAGCCAGCTGTTACCGCTCTGGTCACTGCCGTCGCCCTGGCATCGCTGCTCAGCGGATGTAAAAAGGAAGAGGCGGCACCAGCCCCTCAAGCCCCTCAGGTCGGCGTCGTCACCCTGCAACCACAAGCCTTTACCTTGACTTCCGAACTCCCGGGCCGGACCACCGCGTTCCGCATCGCCGAAGTTCGCCCACAGGTAAACGGGATCATTCTCAAGCGTCTGTTCAAAGAAGGCGGAGATGTTAAGGAAGGTCAGCAGCTTTATCAGATCGATCCGTCGATCTACGAGGCAACGCTGAAGAGTGCTCAGGCTAATCTGCAGTCCACACAGTCGATTTCCGATCGCTACAAGCAATTGGTCAACGAGCAAGCCGTAAGCCGTCAGGAATACGACACCGCCGTGGCCAACCGTCTGCAATCGGAAGCCTCCCTGCAAAGCGCCCAGATCAACCTGCGCTACACCAAGGTGCTGTCGCCTTTGACCGGCCGCATTGGCCGTTCCTCGGTGACCGAAGGCGCTCTGGTCAGCAACGGCCAGGCCGATGCCATGGCGGTGATCCAGCAGTTGGACCCGATCTATGTCGACGTCACCCAGTCCTCGGTTGAGTTGCTGGAGCTGCGCCGCGAGCTGGAAAGCGGTCGCCTGCAAAAAGTTGGCGACAACGCCGCCAAGGTCAAACTGACCCTGGAAGACGGCAGCCAGTACAAGCTCGAAGGCAAGCTGGAGTTCTCCGAAGTCTCGGTGGATGAAAGCACCGGCTCGGTGACCCTGCGCGCCGTGTTCCCCAACCCTCAGCACACTCTGCTGCCGGGCATGTTCGTCCACGCCCAGCTGCAAGCCGGGGTGAACAGTGCAGCGATCCTGGCGCCACAACAAGGCGTGACCCGCGACCTGAAAGGCACTCCGACCGCTCTGGTGGTTGGCCCGGACAACAAGGTCGAGCTGCGCCAGCTCAAGGCCAGCCGCACCGTCGGTAGCCAGTGGCTGGTGGAAGATGGCCTGAAAGCCGGTGACCGTCTGATCACCGAAGGTCTGCAATTCGTCAAGCCAGGCATTGAAGTCAAGGCCAGCGAAGCAACCAACGTAGCAGCGAAGAACCCGGCCCCTGCACAGGCAACTGACAAAGCTGCAGGCGGCAAAGGGGAGTAAACCATGTCGAAATTTTTTATCGACCGTCCGATTTTCGCCTGGGTAATTGCCCTGGTGATCATGTTGGTCGGGGCTCTATCGATCCTCAAATTGCCGATCAACCAGTACCCGAGCATCGCCCCTCCGGCGATTGCGATCTCCGTGACCTACCCAGGCGCTTCTGCACAGACCGTGCAGGACACCGTGGTCCAGGTGATCGAACAGCAGCTCAACGGTATCGACAACCTGCGTTACGTGTCCTCGGAGAGTAACTCCGACGGCAGCATGACCATCACCGCGACCTTCGAGCAGGGCACCAACTCGGACACCGCGCAGGTACAGGTGCAGAACAAGCTCAACCTGGCCACCCCGCTGCTGCCTCAAGAAGTGCAGCAACAGGGTATCCGCGTGACCAAGGCGGTGAAGAACTTCCTGCTGGTGATCGGCGTGGTTTCCGAGGACGGCAGCATGTCCAAGGACGACCTGTCGAACTACATCGTGTCGAACATGCAGGACCCGATCTCGCGGACCGCGGGTGTGGGTGACTTCCAGGTGTTCGGTGCCCAGTACGCCATGCGGATCTGGCTCGACCCGGCCAAGCTGAACAACTTCAACATGACCCCGGTGGACGTGAAGACCGCGGTTGCCGCGCAGAACGTTCAGGTTTCCTCCGGCCAGCTCGGCGGCCTGCCCGCCCTGCCCGGCCAGCAGTTGAACGCCACCATCATCGGCAAGACCCGCCTGCAGACTGCCGAGCAGTTCAAGGCAATCCTGCTGAAGGTCAACAAGGACGGTTCGCAAGTACGTCTGGGTGACGTCGCCGACGTCGCGCTTGGCGGCGAGAACTACGCCATCAGCGCCCAGTTCAACGGCAAGCCGGCTTCCGGTCTGGCGGTGAAACTGGCCAACGGCGCCAACGCCCTGGACACCGCCAAGGCGCTGCGCAAGACCATCAGCGACCTGGAACCCTTCTTCCCGCAAGGCATGAAGGTGGTGTTCCCGTACGACACCACGCCAGTGGTGACCGAATCCATCAAGGGTGTGGTTGAAACCCTGGTGGAAGCGATCGTCCTGGTGTTCCTGGTGATGTTCCTGTTCCTGCAGAACTTCCGCGCCACGGTGATCACCACCATGACGGTACCGGTGGTGTTGCTGGGGACCTTCGGCATCCTCGCGGCGGCCGGTTTCAGCATCAATACCCTGACCATGTTCGGCATGGTGCTGGCCATCGGCTTGCTGGTGGACGACGCCATCGTCGTGGTGGAAAACGTCGAACGGGTGATGCACGAGGAAGGCCTGTCACCCAAGGAAGCAACGAAGAAATCCATGGGCCAGATCCAGGGAGCCCTGGTGGGTATCGCCCTGGTGCTGTCCGCGGTACTGCTGCCGATGGCCTTCTTCAGCGGCTCCACAGGCGTGATCTACAAGCAGTTCTCGATCACCGTGGTTTCGGCCATGGCCCTGTCGGTGCTGGTGGCCCTGATCTTCACCCCGGCCCTGTGCGCCACAATGCTCAAGCCTGTGGTTGCGGGGCAGAATCACGAGAAGCGGGGCTTCTTCGGCTGGTTCAACCGTACCTTCGATCGCAGCGTGAAAAGCTACGAGCGCGGCGTCGGCAACATGCTGCGCCACAAGGTCCCGTACCTGCTGGCCTATGTATTGATCGTCCTGGGCATGATCTGGCTGTTCACCCGCATCCCGACCGCGTTCCTGCCGGAAGAAGACCAGGGCGTTCTGTTCGCCCAGGTGCAGACCCCAGCCGGTTCCAGTGCCGAACGGACCCAGGTGGTAGTCGATGAAATGCGCGCCTACCTGCTGGACAAGGAAAAGGACACCGTTGCCTCGGTGTTCACCGTAAACGGCTTCAACTTTGCCGGTCGCGGCCAGAGCTCGGGCATGGCCTTCATCATGCTCAAGCCCTGGGGCGAACGTTCCGCGGAAAACAGCGTGTTCAACCTGGCGAACCGCGCCCAGCAGCACTTCTTCAGCTTCCGTGACGCGATGGTGTTCGCCTTCGCCCCTCCGGCCGTACTGGAGTTGGGTAACGCCACCGGTTTCGACGTGTTCCTCCAGGACCGCGCCGGTATCGGCCACGAGAAACTCATGGCTGCACGCAACCAGTTCCTCGGCATGGCCGCCCAGAGCAAAGTGCTGTCCCAGGTGCGTCCGAACGGCCTGAACGATGAACCGCAGTATCAGTTGACCATCGATGACGAGCGCGCCAGTGCCCTGGGCGTGACCCTCACCGATATCAACAACACCCTGTCGATTGCCCTGGGCAGTAGCTACGTCAACGACTTCATCGACCGCGGTCGAGTGAAGAAGGTCTACATCCAGGGTCAGGCCGGTGCTCGCATGAGCCCTGAAGACCTGAAGAAGTGGTACGTACGCAACAGTGCCGGGACCATGGTGCCGTTCTCCTCCTTCGCCAAGGGCGAGTGGATCTACGGTTCGCCGAAACTGGCCCGTTACAACGGCGTGGAAGCCATGGAAGTCCTCGGTGCTCCAGCCCCTGGCTACAGTACCGGTGAGGCCATGGCCGAAGTAGAAGCCATTGCCGCCAAGCTGCCGCCGGGTGTGGGCATTTCCTGGACCGGCCTGTCCTACGAGGAACGTCTGTCGGGCTCCCAGGCACCTGCGCTGTATGCCTTGTCCCTGCTGATGGTGTTCCTGTGTCTGGCCGCCCTGTATGAAAGCTGGTCGATTCCGATCGCGGTCATGCTGGTGGTACCTCTGGGGATCATCGGTGCACTGATGGCCACCAGCCTGCGGGGTCTGTCCAACGACGTGTACTTCCAGGTGGGACTGTTGGTGACCATCGGCCTGGCGGCGAAAAACGCCATTCTGATCGTCGAGTTCGCCAAGGAACTGCACGAGCAGGGCCGCTCCCTGGTGGACGCCGCGGTGGAAGCCTGCCGCATGCGTCTGCGGCCGATCATCATGACCTCCCTGGCCTTCGTCCTCGGGGTTGTGCCACTGGCCATCTCCACCGGCGCCGGCTCGGGCAGCCAGCATGCGATCGGTACCGGGGTCATCGGCGGTATGCTCACCGCGACGATCCTGGCGATCTTCTGGGTGCCATTGTTCTTCGTCACCGTGTCGTCCATGGGCCGCAGGAAAGCGGACCAATCAGAAACTACTGCAACTCCTAATGAGGCTGGCCAATGAGCAAGTCGCTACTCTCCCTGGCAATCACCGCCATTGCGCTAAGTGGTTGCTCGCTGATACCGGATTATCAGCGACCGCAAGCGCCGGTGGCGGCGCAATTCCCGCAAGGCCCTGCCTACTCGCCCAAGGAGGCCGCCAACGTGGCGGCCGCCGAACAGGGCTGGCGGCAGTTCTTCCATGACCCGGCGCTGCAGCAGCTGATCCAGACCGCTCTGGAAAACAACCGCGACCTCAGGGTCGCGGCGCTGAACATCGACGCCTACGCTGCGCAGTACCAGATCCAGCGGGCTGACCTGTTCCCTGCGGTGTCGGCCAACGCCAGCGGCAGCCGCCAGCGTACTCCGGCACGCATGTCGCAGACCGGCGAAGCCGGGATCACCAGCCAGTACTCGGCCACCGTGGGCGTCAGCGCCTACGAACTGGACCTGTTCGGCCGGGTTCGCAGCCTGAGCGAGCAAGCCCTGCAGACCTACTTCTCCAGCGAAGAGGCCCGGCGCAGCACCCAGATCAGCCTGGTGGCCAGCGTGGCCAATGCCTACATGACCTGGCAGGCCGACAAGGAGCTGCTGAAACTGACCCAGGACACCCTCGGTGCCTACGAGGAAAGCTACCGGCTGACCTCGCGCAGCAACGAAGTGGGCGTGGCGTCGGCCCTGGACCTGAGCCAGTCGCGGACCTCGGTGGAAAACGCCCGGGTGCAACTGGCCCGTTACACCCGCCAGGTGGCCCAGGACGAAAACAGCCTGACCCTGCTGCTGGGTGCGGCGATTCCGGCCAATCTGCCGAAGGCCCAGCCGCTGGCGGCCGACCTGCTGAGCGATCTGCCGGCGGGCTTGCCGTCGGAGCTGCTGCAACGGCGTCCGGACATCCTCGAAGCCGAGTACAAGCTGAAAGCGGCCAACGCCAATATCGGCGCGGCGCGGGCGGCGTTCTTCCCGAGCATCAGCCTGACGGCCAACGCCGGCACCTTGAGCCCGGATCTGTCCGGCCTGTTCAAGGGCGGTTCGGGGACCTGGCTGTTCCAGCCGCAGATCAATCTGCCGATCTTCAACGCCGGCAGCCTGCGAGCCAGCCTGGACTACTCGAAGATCCAGAAAGACATCACCGTCGCGCAGTACGAGAAGTCCATCCAGACGGCCTTCCAGGAAGTCTCCGATGGCTTGGCCGCACGCCAGACCTACAACCAGCAGTTGCAGGCCCAGCGTGACTTCGTCAACGCCAACCAGGACTACTACCGCCTGGCCGAGCGTCGCTATCGCATCGGGGTCGACAGCAACCTGACCTTCCTCGACGCCCAGCGCTCGCTGTTCAGTGCCCAGCAGGCCTTGATCACCGATCGCCTGTCGCAGTTGACCAGCGAGGTCAACCTGTACAAGGCCCTCGGCGGCGGCTGGAGCGAACAGACCGCGAAGAACGAGCCACTGGCTGAAAAGGCCCCGGCGCTGCACCTGTTCTGAAGCACAGCCTGTCTGTATGAAAAACCCACCTGACGGTGGGTTTTTTTATGCCTCGCCGCGCCCTCCCCTCAACCGCCGGCACCATTGAGCAGGAACACCGGCTCGCGCAGGTAATCCAGGCCCAGTCGGTTTTCGAAAGTCTCGTCGCGCAAGGCCGCCGTGGTGCAGCTCTTGAGCCCCAGTGCCGTGGCCACCAGGGCGAAGCTCTGGCTCAGGTGGCCACAGTCCATCAACGCCACGCGCAAGGCCCGGCTGCCCGGGTACTTCCAGGCCAGGCGCTCGAGCCGCGCGGTGGACAGAAACACCACGGCGGCCTTGCTGATCCAGTCCTGCTCACCACAAGCCGCGCCAATCCACGCCCTCGGGTCCTCTCGCGACAGCAGTTCGAGCCCGTGCCGGCGCACCGAATAGTGATACAAGCCCGCCTCGAAGCCCTGCACATTGAGCAGGATCGGATAGACCTCGATGGCATGCAGGGAGCCGCCGGAAGCCGAGGTTTTCTTCAGGAAAAAGTCGCCCATGGGGTTGCGACGCATCTGGCTGGCACCCCAGGTGTAATACAGCAGCTGGGACAACTGCCGGGCGCTCAAGGGCGAACCGTCGAAGGTCCGGCAAGTCTCGCGATCGTTCAGGGCATCCAGCAGGTTCCGCTGGCCAAGCACCTGTGCAGGTGCCAGCAGAGGATTGTCCAGGGCAAGGAACGGGTGTGAAAAGTAGTCCTTGAAGGCCGACGGCTGACGCTGCTGCAAGGCCTTGCCCGCCAGTTGCTCTTCCATCTGCGCCACGCTGATGTAGGGCGTAGCGGTTTGGGTGCGAGTCCCCAGGTAGAAATCCAGGGCGTCCTGCCAGTGGGCCCAGATATCGCCGGCCTCCTCGGGCTCGGCGAGGCCCTGGGACTGCCCGGGCTGCAACAGCCCCAAATCAATCAGTTCCTGGAGCACCGCCAGGCTCTCGTCCTGCAACGCGCCGGGTAGCAAGAGTGCGCTGTCCAGGGACCGTGGGCAGAGAAAGTGCCGCACCAATGGCAGAAACTCCGTCGACAACTCCAGGTCCAGGTCGCGCCGGCGATCGCGCAGGGAAAAGGACTGATGGGCAAAACCGAGCCAGGTCCCCGGCCGCAGTTGGAACAAGGTCCGGCCATCCACCGCAGCGGCTGCCGGAGCCGGCGCACTGGATACAGACGCGGCCTGCCAGAACAGAGGCTCGGGCCGCAGGGCCTTGATCTCCTTGATCAGCGCCGACAACTGCGGGTCCTCGGCTCGATCGGCAATGTCCCACTCGATGGTGACGGCCTTGAGCGGCGCACACTGCAAGAGTTGGCGCAGGATGTCCCAGTCGCGCCGCGGATCGCCGATATGCACCTCGATCAAACGCTGCAGCGGCAACGACCGCAGGTAATCGCGCAAGTCGTAGCCCAGGGCCCTGGCGGTGCTGATGGCACTGTCCAGGTCCAGGAGAAAGCCACTGTCACTGCGCTCGACCACACTGCAAATGAACCCGCCTTCGGAAAGTTCCTGGCCAATGTCCATGGAAAACAGCCGAGGGGCGTTCTCAAGCACCAGGGGGGTCCGGGTGAAGGCCTGCAGCTCGATGGCGTTGGCCACCACCGTATCGGCCACTTCACGGGCCAGGCTCGGCAAAATGAAATGCTGGGTATCGCCCCCCTGAAACCGTGACCAGGAAATATGCTCCGCCAGCCAGGGGGATGAGGTCCGGTCGCACAGACGGCGAGTCATGTGCAAAAACTCCCGGTCCATCTCGATGCCGACGCTGCCCAGGGACAGGCTGGAGGAGTGCAGCAGCACCGGCACCCGTCCGCCCAGCTCGTTCAGCCGCGGCTGCAGAATGCAGTGGGTGGGCTGGAATTCCAGGTAATCGAAGTACGGCAGCCCTTCACCCAGGATCCGCTCGATGGTGGGATCAAGCCCGCCTGGTTCAGCCCCGGCACCCTGCGGCAAATGGTATTCCAGCCCTACCCCGGCTTCCGGGAAACGCGAAGAATCGAAGTTTTGCATGTCCGCCTCCCCGGCTCAGGCCGTCATGTGCAGGGGCGCCGCAACGGTGCTGGCCCCCGCGCCCCGACTCAGCAATCCGGCATGACGCCGCTCCAGCCGATGCACCTCTTGCATCAGGTTGCCCAGCAGTTCTCGCCCTTGCGCGGTGAAACCCGACGCGGTTTCGAAATCCGCCAGCGCCTTGCTCAACCCCCGCAGGATAAACAGCATGCGCTGCTCGGCCCGGCGCATTTCCTCCGCCGGACGGGCCTGGACCCGCTCCAGGTACTTGACCAGGGCGATGTAGACGTAAAAGGCATGGAAGTAGCCATACAAGTCACGCTGCTGCCCCGACCAGGGCAAGGTGTACAGGGCCTCCTTGGAGGCGTGGGGCTCAACCACCGCGGCGACTTCGACGATGTTGTACAGCAACTGGTGGGTCGCTTCATGCACCAGCGACTCTTCCATGTCGAGTATCGAGTTGTCCCGGCTCGATAGCAGGATCACCCCGGTATAACGGGACGCCGAGCAACTGCGAAAACTGCCGTCGGGTAAATAGCACACGGCCTTGACCAGCACCTGCCACTGTTCATGACAGGCCGGCCAGGTATGCTTGATCCGCTGCAGGGCAAGCTGCATGACGTCCTTGAAAAAGGCTTTGGAGTAACCCGCCTTCTCCAGCTGACGCTGGGTCAGTTCATCTGGCGGATAGTCATAACTGGGCGGCGTGACCTGGGTGATCAACGGGTCGACATCGAATCGATAAACCGGCGGGTATTGCTCATCGACCTGTGCATCCTGCGAAGCTTCGATCCGTTGCAGTACTGGCGCAAACTCCAGGAGCCTGGCTTTAACTTCACCCTCATCCTGCGTCTTTCCAGTCAACAGATAGTTGACATCGCGAAATGTCAGAATACTCCAGATCTGAAACACTGGATGTCCAACAAGTTTGGAGCGAGCACTTGGCGCAGACAGAATAATATCCAGCGCCTGCTTAAAAAATGGACTCAACGCAGCATCAGCGGCAAACAACTTTGACAGTTCGGCATATAACGCGACAAACATCGTATATCTATTTTTTGCAACTTGTTCCTGTAACTGCAGAAATCGCTCCGGCTCACTGTCCGGGAGAAAAGTAGTGCCCTGAAATAGTTCATCGAAGGAAAGTTCTGCTTGCTTACTGTTAGCACTGTCCATGGTTCAACCTTCCCTTAAGGTCACGGCAAGGGCTTGTTCATCGTCAGGCTGGCGACTTCATAGCCCAGCAGTTCATAAAGACGACGCGCCCCTTGGTTGTGGCCGAAGACATGCAAACGCATCTCGTCACACCCCCACTCACGCGCCGCCGACTCACCGGCCAGCAGCGTCTGCCTGGCGTAACCCCGGCGACGTTCGATCGGTTCGATATAGAGATCGAGGATGAAGGCAATCCGTCGAGGGCCCACCTGGCGCTCGGCGATCCACAACTCGCCCACCGCCCGCCCCGCATAAAGCGCCCGCCACAAGTGGTTGTGCGTGCTCAGACGACCCTGCGGAAGCAACTGGCGGAACACCTCTGCAGCCTGGAACGATGCCTGCTCCGGTAGCCACTCACCGGCAGCCACCATGCCGGCGGCATACTCATCCAGGGCTCGCTGGGCGAAACGACTGAAGTCGGCTTCCTGCATCGACACCAAGGTGATGGACACGGACAGGCACTCCACTATGACCTTGAATCCCGGTTCCGGTGTGCCGCATTCATGAAAGCTTGAGTGCGACACACCGGACTGCACACGCCTCGCTCAGTCCATGCGTGCCTGTTGCTGTTGAGTGTCAAAGATTGCTGCAACGCCAATCTTGTCGCGAATCGCCGAACCGGCGCTGGTCAGTTTTGCCGTATCGATACTTTTCACTGCGCCCACTTCGGTAGCACTCAGGTGCACACCGATGCCTTTGGCTGCCGCTTCAGGATCCTGATGCAACTGCGCCGCGAACTCCTTATCCAGAAGTGCGCGACCTACTACCGATGCCAAGCGTTCCTGATTGACTTTAGTACCCATGGTATTTCTCCTTATATATTCAAATCACAACAACAATCCTTCTCCTGACGAAACTTAAAACTTATCCCTATCCGCCCTGAGGAACTTCAATATAGCAAGGCAACCCTGCTTTTCCAGCGAGCGCAAACCTTTCACTTAAACCTTTTTACGATAATCGATAACACCGAATATCAAGTATTACTGGCGATTACCCATATATCTTTTATACAAGAGCAACACTCAAGGACAATGACTTACAACCAAAGCAATAAGCCCTTGTATTGAAAAATCCGATGCCGCCCGCAGCGTCATGGAAACAGCGTAACTTCCAACATTGATCGATCGGCGTGGACAACCTCAGGATTAATCAGGGATATGTCCCTTGGACGCCCCGCCACACCCGACTTGATAAGTGTTCGTTAATCGCCCAGAACCCGCGTTCGCCAATTGATCGGCCCTGATCCGCGACGCACCATTCCCGGCACCCGAACACACCAATAACAACAGGTTCGATGCTATGCCCTCACGTCCTGCCCGCTCCGGCTGATCCTGCAAGCACCACCTCCCAAACCTTGAAAGCTGTCCGCATGGGCTTTTTGCGGCAGTGGATCGTTGCACCCCTAACAATTAGAGAGACCGACGAATGAAGCCAATCACCCCGCCGCAACACCTGCTGCCCAGCCTTCTGGCCCTGGCGCTGACCAGCACCGCACTGCCGGTCATGGCCGAAGAGTCGGGCTTTCTCGAAGACGCCCAGGCCAACCTGAACCTGCGCAACTTCTACATCAACCGCAACTTCACCAACCCGACCAAGGCCCAGGGCAAAGCTGAAGAGTGGACCCAGAGCTTCATCCTCGACGCCAAGTCCGGGTTTACCCAGGGCACTGTCGGTTTCGGCATGGACGTATTGGGCCTGTACTCGCTGAAGCTCGACGGCGGCAGGGGCACCGGCGGCACCCAGCTGCTGCCTCTGGACCACGACGGGCGCCCGGCGAACAACTTCGGGCGCCTGGGAGTGGCCTTCAAGGCCCGGCTGTCGCAGACCGAGGTCAAGGTTGGCGAATGGATGCCGGTGCTGCCGATCCTGCGCTCGGATGACGGTCGCTCGCTGCCGCAAACCTTCCGCGGCGGCCAGATCACCTCGAAGGAAATCGCCGGTCTGACGCTCTACGGCGGCCAGTTCCGCGGCAACAGCCCCCGCGATGACAGCAGCATGAGCGACATGACGATGTTCGGCAAAGCGGCCTTCACCTCGGATCGCTTCAACTTCCAAGGGGCGGAATACGCCTTCAACGACAAGCGCACCCAGATCGGCCTGTGGAATGCCGAGCTCAAGGACATCTACAGTCAGCAGTTCGTCAACCTGACCCATACCCAACCCCTGGGTGACTGGACCCTGGGGGCCAACCTGGGCTTCTTCTACGGCAAGGA
This sequence comes from Pseudomonas sp. JDS08PS003, assembly GCF_045013505.1. NCBI lineage: Bacteria > Pseudomonadati > Pseudomonadota > Gammaproteobacteria > Pseudomonadales > Pseudomonadaceae > Pseudomonas > Pseudomonas sp. JDS08PS003. The sequence continues at coordinate 1,616,388 of NZ_CP120724.1, read as the reverse complement.
AGACGGCAGCGCCCGGGCCGGCGACATGGAAAACCGCACCTGGTCCGGCCTGTTCTCGGCCAAGTACGGCGGCAACACCTTCTACGTCGGCCTGCAGAAACTCACCGGCGACAGTGCCTGGATGCGGGTCAACGGCACCAGCGGCGGGACCCTGGCCAACGACAGCTACAACGCCAGCTACGACAACGCCAAGGAAAAGTCCTGGCAAGTGCGCCATGACTACAACTTCGCCGCGCTGGGTGTTCCCGGCCTGACCCTGATGAACCGCTATATCAGCGGCAGCAACGTGCACACCGCCACGGTCAGCGACGGCAAGGAATGGGGTAGAGAAAGTGAGTTGGCCTACACCGTACAGAGCGGCACCTTGAAGAACCTCAACCTGAAATGGCGCAACTCCACCATGCGTCGGGACTTCAGCAACAACGAGTTCGACGAGAACCGCCTGATCGTCAGCTACCCCATCAGCCTGCTGTAAGCCCCTTCTACCAAGGGGCCGGCCCAGCCAAAGGGCCGGCCCCCCGCAGTTGCCGGCATTGAACCGCGGCGTCCGAGAAAAGGTCCGCTGGTCGGGCTTAGTAAAAAGCACTCCGATACACAGATAAAGTGAAGGGGTATTTACTCTCGGCGGGCAACGCTCGCTTCCATGAACGAAATCTATCGATTCAGTTCCGTTATCCATCGGATGTCATACGTGAAGCTGACGTAGCCCTGGAGGGTCTGCGTTGTGAGCAAGCACATCGTCATTGTCGGAGGTGGTGTAGGCGGTACCATCCTGGCCAATCAACTGGTCAGCAAGCTCTACCCGGAGATACTCAGGAACGAGGTCAAAATCACCCTGCTGTCCGAATCGCCGGATCATTTCTACAAGCCCGCCTTCATGTATGTGGCGTTCAACCTGTTCTTCCACGAAGAACTCAAGCGGCCCGAACGCTCCCTGCTACGCCCCGAAATAACCTTCGAGGTCGACCCCGTCACCCGCTTCGATTTTGCCGGCCAGAGCCTGCACACTCGCAGCGGCAAGCGCCTTGGCTACGATTTCCTGGTGGTCGCCACCGGCTGCGTGCCGGCACCGGAACGGATCGAGGGGCTCAAGGAAGCCGGCGACCACTTCTACCAATACCAGCCTGCCCGGCAACTGGCACAGCGCCTGAGCCGGATCGAAAAGGGCCGGGTGTTCATCACCGTGTCGTTTCCGCAAACACCCAATGTTCCTCATCAATGCGGCATCGCGCCGGTAGAAACGACCCTGATGCTCGATGACTTCCTGCGGCGGCGTGGAGTACGGGATCGGGTCGAGATCATCTACACCTACCCCAGCACGGCCCAGCTACTGCGCAATTGCCTGTTCCTGCAACGCCCGGTCGGCGAGGTGCTGCCGGATCTCTTCGAACAGAGGAACATCCGCTTCCAGCGCGGCTTCACCCTGGCCAGGGTCGACCCGGATCGGCGTATCGCCTACTCGGAGGAAGGCGCTGAACAGCCTTTCGACATTCTCATGGCCACCCCACCGATTCGGGCCGTAGACGCCGTGCTCGAATCCGGTGCGTCGCAGGCACAGGACCACGAGGGCTGGCTGCCGACCCATCACGAAACCCTGCAAGTCTATGGCCTGGAGCGGGTCTATGTGATTGGCGATACCGTCGACCTGCCGATCAGCAAGGCCGGCGGCGCCTGCCACAACCAGGCCCCGGTGATTGCCAACAACATTGCCGGAGAAATCCGCCTGGGCTCTCCCGAGGCGGTTTATGACGGCAGGGTCCAGGCGGTCGCGCAAATGGGCCTCAATGCCGGCATGCCCCTTTGGTACGACTACGCCCACGACGTTCTGCCCACCCCATCGAGCAAGTTGGGTGGCCTGCTGCGCACTGGATTCAATCGCGGCCTGTACTGGGCCGTAGCCCGCGGAATGCTATGACCCTGCACAGGGAGGAGACAACGCCATGGATAGCTTTGATCCAAGCATGCCTGGTCCAAGGGCGACCAAGCCTGAACTTGCCGGCACGCCAGGCCTGGAAGCCCTGATGAAAAAGCTCCAGCCGCTGCTGGACAGCGCTCGCCTGGACAACCTGGTCGACCTGTTGTCACTGCTTTGCGACCTGATCGACATGCTCGATCAGGCAATGATCGAAAAACTTGCGCAACAGTTCGAAGAAGCCACCGCTGCCAGCTGGATACTGGGCAATGCACTGCGCATGGCCAAGGCCGAAACCTCAGCGCACGGTACCGCTCCCAGCCTGTACGGGCTGCTCTCGCTGCTGCGTGAAGAGGACACACGACGTGGCGCAGCCCTGCTCCTCAGAACTCTGAATGTCATTGGACGACAACTTTAAAAAGGATGTTTACATGAGTACCAAGCCTCAGCCGACCACGGCCAGGAACCTCAGTACCCAATGGGATCCCCAGGCCTATCAGCAGTTCGTGCGCCTGCGAGAACGACCTGCGGTCGAACTACTGGATCATGTCGCCCTGCAGCACCCCCATCACATCTACGACCTGGGTTGCGGAACAGGTATCGCCACTCAACTGCTGGCGCAGCGCTGGCCCTACGCGGAGCTGACAGGCGTGGACAGTTCCTCGGAAATGCTTGCCGAAGCCAGCTGCCTGCCGATCAAGGCGCTGTGGCGCAGGTGCGATCTGCTGCAATGGAAAGCCAAACAGCCTGCAGACCTGTTGTTCGCTGCCGCAGTGCTGCACTTCATGAGTGACCACGAACACCTGCTGCCGCGCCTGTTGAACCAGCTCACCCCCGGCGGCTGCCTGGCGGCGCATATGCCCAATTGGCGCGATGCCCTGTGGTATCAGTTGATACTCGAAAGCCTGGAGCAGGCAGGACCGGACGGCAAGCCGCTGGGCACCCCGGAGCTGCGGGCGTTCATGGCCGAGCGCCGGGTACTGTCGCTGGATGGCTACTACCGTTTGCTGGCGCCCCTGACTCGGGAACTGGACATCTGGGAAACCGAACACCTGCAGGTCGTGGAAGGCCAGTCGCCGATCTTCGACTGGGTCAAGGTCTCGGCCTTGCGCCCCGTACTCCTGAGCCTGGACGACCGGCAACGACAATGCTTCCTCAACCATTACCTGGCACGGGTACATCGCTACTATCCGCCCGAAGGCGATGGCCGGACGCTGTTCCCGTTCAAGCGGGTGTTCATTCTGGCCACCGTCTGAAACCATGCGGTGCAGCTCCGGCGCCTCAACTGCGGGATTCGATGCCCAGTTCGTCCCACACCGATTCGGCCAGGTGGAAGGTGGCATTGGCCGCCGGGATGCCGCAGTAGATCGCGCTCTGCATGATCACTTCCTTGATCTCGGCGCGGCTCACGCCGTTGTTGGCCGCGGCCCGCAGGTGCAGCTTGAGTTCTTCGTTGCGGTTCATGCCGATCAGCATGGCGATGGTGATCAGGCTGCGGGTGTGCCGCGGCAGGCCCGGACGGGTCCAGATATCACCCCAGGCATGGCGGGTGATCATTTCCTGGAATTCCGAGTTGAACTCGTTCAGGGCATTCAGGCTGCGGTCCACATGGGCATCGCCCAGTACGGCGCGGCGTACCTGCATGCCTTCGTCATAACGTTGTTTCTCGTCCACAAAGGGCTCCTTGAATCCGGGGTCAGGCCAGCAGGAATTCCACGACACGGTCGCTGAACGCGTCACCGGCCTGGACGTTGGACAGGTGCGCGGCATAAAACTCGGCGTACTCGGCGCCGGCCACGTGCTGCTGGATAAAGTGCCCGCCGGAAGGCGGCGTCACCGCGTCTTCGCTGCCGGCGATCACCAGGGTCGGCACCTTGATCGCTGCCAGTTGCTCACGGAAATCCGCATCCCGCACCGCTGCGCAGTTGGCGGCATAGCCTTGGGGCGAAGTGGCAGCGAGCATGTCGGTAATCAGCTTGGCCTGGTCAGGACGCGCGGCGGCAAAATCTTCGGTGAACCAGCGGGCAATGGAGGCATCGCGCAGCGCCACCATGGCCGCCTGACCGTCACGTAGAACCGTCTCGATCCGCGGGTTCCACACAGACGGCTCGCCGATCTTCGCCGCGGTGTTGCACACCACCAGCTTGTGCAGGCGTTCGCCGGCATTGATCCCCAGCCACTGGCCGATCAGGCCACCCATGGAAAGACCGCAGAAATGCGCACGCTGGATATCCAGGGCGTCCAGCAGCGCCAGCACATCCTGGCCCAGTTGCTGGATGCTGTAGGGCCCCTCGGTCACCAGCGAAAGGCCATGGCCGCGAGTGTCCATGCGCAACACCCGAAAGTGCCGGGTGAACGCCGCGATCTGCTTGTCCCACATGTGCAGATCGGTGCCCAGGGAGTTGGACAGCACCAGTACCGGCGCGCCTTCTGGCCCTTCGAGTTGATAGTGCAGATCGCCCTTGGCGAGTTTCACGAATCCCACAGCAGTCTCCTTCAGGCCTTCAAGGCAAAATGTTCAGCCACGGCGCGCTCGACCCAGGCCTGGGCCTGACCGAGGTACTGCGCCGGGTCCATCAGACGATCCAGCTCTGGCGCCGAAAGCTCGGCGCTGACCTGGGCATCGTCCGCCAATACCTCGCGCAGATGGCGTCGTTCGGCCACCGCACGCTTGCAGCATTGTTCCAACAGGTGATGGGCAGTCTCCCGCCCCAGGCGCTGGGCCAGTTCAATGCTCACCGCTTCCGCCAGGACCAGGCCCTGGGTCAGGTCAAGGTTGCGCGCCATGCGTGCGCTGTCGACCTCCAGGCCCTCGGCTACCAGCAAGGCTTGTTGCAGGGCCCCCGACACCAGGCAGCAAATCTCCGGCAGGGTTTCCCATTCGGCGTGCCACAAGCCGAGGCTGCGCTCGTGCTCCTGGGGCATGGCGGCGAACATCGTGGCCAAGAGCCCCGGAACCCGGGTCGCGGCGCTGATCAATACCGCCGCGCCCACCGGATTGCGCTTGTGGGGCATGGTGGACGAACCGCCCTTGCCCGGCGCCGAAGGCTCGAAGACTTCCGCCGCTTCGGTCTGCATCAACAGGCTGATGTCCCGCCCCAGCTTGCCCAGGCTGCCGGCCAGCAGGCCCAGCACCGAGGCGAACTCCACCAGACGGTCGCGCTGGGTGTGCCAGGGCTGTTCCGGCAGGCTCAACTGCAGCTCTTGCGCCAGGGCCTGGGCAATCGGCAGGGCTTGTTCGCCCAGGGCCGCCAGGGTTCCGGAAGCACCACCGAACTGCAGCACCAGCAGGCGCGGCTTGAGTTGCTGCAGCCGTTCGCGGCTGCGGGTCACGGCCCCCAGCCAACCGGCAATCTTCATGCCCAGGGTCACCGGCGTAGCATGTTGCAGCCAGGTTCGGCCGGCCAGAGGCGTGTCGGCATAGCGCTTGGCCTGGGCCGCAAGTATGCCGCCCAGACGGTTCAGGTCCTGCTCCAGCAAGTGCACGGCGCGCCGCAATTGCAGCACCAGCCCGCTGTCCATCACGTCCTGGCTGGTGGCGCCCAGGTGCACATAGCGCTCGGCCTCGGCATCGCTCCGGGCGATCTGTTTGCCCAGGGCCTTGACCAGTGGAATCGCCGAATTGCCGGCCGTGGCGATCGCTTCGCCCAGGGCCTGGAAGTCATAGAGTTCGGCGCGGCAGGCTGCCTCGATGGCGGCAACCGCTGCGCTGGGAATCAACCCGGTCCGCGCCTCGGCCCGGGCCAGGGCGGCCTCGAAGTCGAGCATGGCCTGGACCCGCCCCTGATCGCAGAACACTCCGCGCATTTCCCGGGCAGTAAAGTAGGCATCGAACAGCTGATTGCTCGCAGGTAGGGTCATAAACAGTCCTTGCTGCACCTGCGTCCTGGGCGGGCGCAGGTGCATGGGTCAAAGGTCGTGGTGCAGGTACGCCGCCTGTTTCGGCAGACGCAGGCTGAACAGGAAAGCAATCGCCATCATCGCCGTGACGTACCAGTAGAAGGTGTTTTCCATGCCCATGTTCTTGAAGTTCAGGGCTACCCATTCCGCCGAGCCACCGAAGATCGCATTGGCCACCGCATAAGCCAAGCCCACCCCCAGCGCCCGCACTTGGGGCGGAAACATCTCGGCCTTCACCAGGCCGCTGATGGAGGTGTAGAAACTGACGATGGACAGAGCCAGGGTGATCAGCACGAAGGCCAGGAACGGACTGGTGACGGTCTTCAGGGTCATCAGGATCGGCACCGTGAACAGGGTGCCCAGGGCGCCGAACCAGAGCATCGAGTTACGCCGGCCGATCCTGTCAGCGAGCATGCCGAACAGCGGCTGCATGCACATATAAAGGAACAGCGCGCCGGTCATGATGTAGCTGGCCGTCTTGGCGTGCATGCCCGCAGTGTTCACCAGGTACTTCTGCATGTAGGTGGTGAAGGTGTAGAAAATCAGCGAGCCGCCGGCGGTGTAGCCCAGCACCGTGATAAAGGCCGCCGAGTGATTCTTGAACAACGCGGCGATGCTGCCGGCATCCTTGTTCTCGCGCATTTCCTTGCTGGTGGTTTCTTTCAGCGAGCGACGCAGCAGCAACGAGATCACCGCCGCAATGGCGCCGATCACGAAGGGAATGCGCCAGCCCCAGGCCTTGAGCTCGGCCTCATCGAGGAACTGCTGGAGGATCACCAGCACCGACACCGCCAGCAGTTGTCCGCCGATCAGGGTCACGTACTGGAAGGAAGCGAAGAAACCACGCTGGCCCTTGAGCGCCACTTCGCTCATGTAGGTCGCGGTGGTGCCGTACTCGCCGCCCACCGACAAGCCCTGGAACAGGCGCGCCACCAACAGCAGGAACGGCGCCCAGGCACCGATGCTGGCATAGGTCGGCAGGAAGGCGATGACCAGGGAGCCGGCGCACATCATCAGCACCGAGATCATCATCGAGTTCTTGCGCCCATGACGATCGGCGACCCGGCCGAACAGCCAGCCGCCGATGGGGCGCATCAGGAACCCTGCGGCGAATACCCCAGCGGTGTTGAGCAGTTGCACGGTGGGGTCGTCAGAGGGGAAGAAGGCCGGAGCGAAGTAGATGGCGCAAAAGGCATAGACGTAGAAGTCGAACCATTCCACCAGGTTGCCGGAGGAGGCACCGACAATGGCAAAGATCCTTTTGCTGCGCTCCTCTGCGGTGTAGTGACTTGTCGTTGTAGTCATGGTTTTTCACTCGTGGGGGACAGTGTGAGTCTAGACACACTTGGCAACATTCCCGTTCCCTGTCACCGCTGCCATGCAGGCAGCGGTGCCCCAGGTCAGTAGTCGAAGAACACGGTTTCGGCGTCGGTGCCCTGGAGGATCACGTTCCACTGATAGCGGCCCTCGGCATCGGCCTTGGCCAGCAAGGTGGTACGACGCTCCTCGGGTACGCAGGCCAACAAGGGGTCGGCGGCGTTGGCCGGTTCACCCTCGAAATAGATCCGGGTCAGCAGGTGCTTGACCAGGCCACGGGCGAACACCAGCACCACCAGGTGCGGGGCCTGGGTCGCGCCCTTGAGACCTGGCACCGTGCCCGGCTTGATGGTGGTGAAACGAAAGCGCCCTTCAGCGTCCACCGGGACTCGGCCAAACCCCTGGAAGTTCGGGTCCAGGGGTTTGGCCTGCTCATCCTCGCAGTGGCGGTACTTGCCGGCAGCGTTGGCTTGCCAGACTTCCAGCATGGCGTCGTTGACGAAGTTGCCGTTGCCGTCCACCACCTGGCCGGTGATTGCCACCCGCTCGCCCAGGGTGCCTTCCTCGGTCAGGTCTTCGCGGTTCAGCCAGGTCAGGCCGATGTGATAGTAGGGGCCGACGGTGTGGGACGTGGTCGCGGTCAGGTTCATGTTATTTCTCCATCGGCGTGGCATCGCGGCCGCGCAGGACGATGTCCCAACGGTAACCGAGGGCGTAGGAAGGAATGGTTTTCTCCAGGTCGAAGCTGGCGATCAGGCGTTCCTTGGCACGGGTGTCCGGCACGCAGTTGTAGATCGGGTCATATTCCAGCAGCGGGTCGCCGGGGAAATACATCTGGGTCACCAGGCGGGTAAGAATGCTCGGGCCGAACAGCGAGAAATGGATATGCGCCGGACGCCAGGCATTGTGGTGGTTGCCCCAGGGGTAGGCGCCGGGCTTGATGGTCTGGAACTGGTACCAGCCGTCGGCGTCGGTCACGGTACGCCCGGTACCGGTGAAGTTCGGGTCCAGGGGCGCGTCGTGCAAGTCGCGGTCGTGGTTGTAGCGACCGGCGGCGTTGGCCTGCCAGATCTCCACCAGGATGCCCGGCACCGGCAGGCCGTTCTCGTCCAGAACCCGACCGTGGATGATGATGCGCTCGCCCTGAGGCTGGCCTTCGTGCTGGGCCGTCAGGTCGTTGTCCCGCTCCTGGATCGACTCGGCACCGATGCTCGGGCCGGTGATTTCCGAAAGCGAATGCGGCAGGAACACCAGCGGCTTGGACGGCGAACGGGTGTTGGTCGACTGGTAGGCCGGGTGCAGATAATCAGGCTGAGTACCCGCTTGCGGGCGCCGGTAACCGGGCTTGTCACTCATGGTGGTTCCTCGTTCTCTTCTTATATAGGGCAGGCATTCAAACCCGCTCGATGGCCAGTGCCAGCCCTTGGCCGACACCCACGCACATGGTGGCCAGGCCTTTCTTGCCGCCGCTCTTTTCCAACTGGTGCAAGGCCGTCAGTACCAGGCGTGCGCCGCTCATGCCCAACGGGTGACCCAAGGCAATGGCGCCGCCATTGGGATTGACCTGCGGCGCATCGTCCGCCAGCCCCAGTTCCCGCAGGACCGCCAAGCCCTGGCTGGCGAAGGCTTCGTTGAGTTCGATCACATCGAAGTCGCTGACGGCCACACCCAAGCGCTCGATCAATTTGCGCACCGCCGGCACCGGGCCAATGCCCATGACCCGCGGCGCCACACCGGCACTGGCCATGCCCAGCACTCGCGCACGTGGAGTCAGGCCGTGTTTCTTGACCGCCTCGGCCGAAGCCAGGATCAGTGCGGCAGCGCCGTCGTTGACCCCGGACGCATTGCCGGCGGTGACGGTCTTGTCCGGGCCGTTGACCGGCTTGAGTTTGCCCAGGGCTTCCAGGGTAGTGTCGGCCCGTGGATGTTCGTCCTGCTCCACCACGCTCTCGCCCTTCTTGTGGGCAATGCGCACCGGGACGATTTCCTCTGCGAAGAAACCCGCGGCCTGGGCCGCGGCGGTGCGCTGTTGGCTGCGCAGGGCGAAGGCGTCCTGGTCAGCGCGGGACACTTTATAGTCGTCCGCCACGTTGTCGGCGGTCTGGGGCATGGCATCCACACCGTACTGGGCTTTCATCAGCGGGTTGATGAAGCGCCAGCCGATGGTGGTGTCTTCCAGCTTCATGTTGCGCGAGAAGGCGGCATCGGCCTTGCCCATGACAAAGGGCGCACGGGACATGGACTCGACGCCGCCGGCGATGGCCAGTTCCATCTCGCCACTGGCAATGGCGCGGAAGGCGGTGCCGATGGCATCCATGCCCGAGGCGCAGAGGCGGTTGAGGGTGACGCCCGGCACGCTGTCCGGCAGGCCCGCCAACAGTAGTGCCATGCGCGCCACGTTGCGGTTGTCTTCACCGGCCTGGTTGGCGCAGCCGAGGAACACCTCGTCCACGGCATTCCAGTCCACCGTCGGGTTGCGCTCCATCAGCGCCTTGATCGGTACCGCCGCCAGGTCATCGGCGCGCACCGCCGACAGGCCGCCGCCAAAGCGGCCGATGGGGGTACGAATGGCATCACAGATGAATACGTCGCGCATCAGGCTTCTCCGGGGGCTTGGCCATGGGCCGCGGCCGTGCGTGCTTCCAGGTCACGCAGGGCGGTCAGTTCGACTTCGGTAGGCGCGGCCGTCTCGGCCACCTGTTCGGCAAAACGGATCGCCCAGCCGGTGGCGGCCACGACCTGCTCGCGGGTCACGCCCGGGTGCAGGGAGGTGACGACGAATTCGTGGGTACCGGCTTCCGGCTCCATGATGCACAGGTCGGTGATGATCCCCACCGGACCAGCCCCGGGCAGGCCCAGGCGCTTGCGCGAGTCGCCGCCTTCGCCATGGCCGACGGAGGTGATGAAGTCCAGCTTGTCGACGAAGGAGCGGGAAGACTGCTTGAGGATGATCAGCACGCTCTTCGCCGAACCGGCGATCTCCGGCGCACCGCCGGCGCCCGGCAGGCGCACCTTGGGCCGGTGATAATCACCCACCACCGTGGTGTTGATATTGCCGAAACGGTCGACCTGGGCCGCGCCGAGGAACCCCACATCGATGCGTCCGCCCTGCAGCCAGTAGCGGAAAATCTCTCCGGTGGGGACTACGGTGTCGGCAGTTTCCGCCAGTTCACCGTCACCGATGGACAGCGGCAGCACGCTGGGCTTGGCACCGATGGGGCCGGACTCGTAGATCAGCACCACGTCCGGCGACGAGGTCAGGCGCGCCAGGTTGGCGGCCTTGGACGGCAGGCCGATGCCGACGAAGCATACCGAACCGTTCTGCAGGCGACGGGCCGCGGCCACGGTCATCATTTCATTGGTGGAGTAGGTCATTACTGGGCCTCCGAAGCTGCGGCCAGCTTGGCCTGGAATTCGCTGAAGTCGGCACTGCCGTGGATGTATTCGTTGATCCACGCGGTGAAGGTCTCACGGTCGCGGGCGATCGGGTCCCAGGCCTGGTAGAAGCGGTTGTCACGCTCGGAGTAGCCGTGCGCATAGGACGGATGGGCACCGCCGGGCACGTGGCAGACCGCGCTCAGGGCCCAGGTCGGCAGTACACAGGCGTTCATCGGCGCATTCAGGTCGTCGACGATTTCCTCGACGGTGACAATGCAGCGCTTGGCGGCCAGGGCGGCCTCTTTCTGCACCCCAAGGATGCCCCACAGCAGGACGTTGCCCTTGCGATCGGCTTTCTGCGCATGAATCACCGTAACGTCGGGACGCACCGAAGGCACCGCCGCCAGCACTTCACCGGTGAAGGGACAGGTCACGGTCTTGATCAATGGGTTGACCTTGGGCAGATCGGAGCCGGCATAGGCGCGCAGTACCGCGAATGGCAGTCCGGAGGCTCCGGCCACATAGGCGTTGGCCAGGTCGGCGTGGCTGTGCTCTTCAATTTCCAGGGGCTGTGGCCACTGCTTTTCCACGGCGTCCCGCAGACGATGCAGGGAGCCAACACCCGGGTTGCCGCCCCAGGAGAAAATCAGCTTGCGAGCGCAACCGGCACCGATCAACTGGTCGTAGATCAGGTCAGGCGTCATCCGCACCAGGGTCAGGTCTTTCTTGCCCTGGCGGATGATTTCATGACCTGCGGCCGTAGGGATCAGGTGGGTGAAGCCTTCGAGTGCGACGGTGTCACCGTCGTTGACGAATTGCTTCACCGCGTCGTGCAGCGAAAGGATTTCAGCCATGGATGGGGTCTCCCGATTGTTATTCAGCGACTGGAGAAAAAGGCGCTCTGGGCGCGCCGCAGTGACTGAAGATTAAGCCGGAGCACTACCCCAAACAATCCGATAATCGACTGAGCGTTCGATTATCGAACGGATTGTTGCAGGGCTATCGATCCTCGGCCCCGCACTCAATCCTGGCCTTTATTGCCTGTCAGGTGGCGTCCGCATGGCTGACCATGCCCTTGATCACTACCGCTGTGGTGGCCAGCGCCGCCGGGATCACCAGCGCGGTCAGTACCTGTTCGAAGTTCCAGCCCAGGCCCAACAGGGTGGCGCCCATCCAGGCACCGAGAATGGCGCCGAAACGGCCGATGCCGAGCATCCAGGACACCCCGGTGGCCCGTCCCTGGGTCGGATAGAAACGCGCCGCCAGGGAAGGCATCGCCGATTGCGCACCGTTGACGCACATGCCGGCGATCAGCACCAGGGTGGCGAGCACGGTGATGTTGCCCAGGCTTTGTCCCACGGCGTAGGCGAAGACCCCGGCCAACAGGTAGAAGCAGCCAATCACCTTGTGCGGATTGAAACGGTCCATGGCCCAACCCACGGCGACCGCGCTGAGCACCCCACCGAACTGGAACAAGGCGCCGATAAAGGCCGCCTGCTCCATACTGGCGCCACTGTCGCGCATCAGGGTCGGCAGCCAGCTGGTCAGCAGGTAGACAATCACCAGGCCCATGAAATAGGTGAGCCACAGCAGCAGAGTGCCGACGCTGTAAGTGCCGGAGAAGATCACGGCAAAAACGTTGCGCGCCTCCACCGTCTTCTGTTCCGGCACGCTGAAACTGCCGGCCTCGCCGACGATGGCCGGAGCGATGGGAGCCAGGGTCTTACGCACCTTGTCGGTGCCGCGATTGCGCACCACCAGATAACGCGCCGACTCCGGCAGCCAGACCACCAGCACCAGGGCCAGGATCAGCGGCAGGACACCGCCGATCAGCAGCAGGCTGTGCCAACCAAAGGCCGGGATCAGCTTGGCGGAAATGAAACCACCGCCCGCCATGCCCAGGTTGAACCCGCAGAACATGCTGGTCACCAGCAGCGACTTGTGGCGCTCGGGGGTGTACTCCGAGAGTAGCGTGGTGGCATTGGGCATCCCCGCCCCCAGGCCCAGGCCGGTAAGAAAGCGCAGCACCAGCAACTGGTCGACGTTGGTGCTGTAGGCCGAAGCCAGGCTGAAGGCGCCAAACAGCAGCACCGCCCCTACCAGCACCACCTTGCGGCCAAAACGGTCAGCCAGGGGCCCGGAACCCAGGGCACCGAAGACCATGCCGATCAGCGCTGCACTCATCACCGGGCCGAGGCTGGCACGGTCGATGCCCCAGTCCTGGGACAGCGCCGGGGCGATGAAGCCCATGGCCGCGGTGTCCAGGCCATCGAGGAAGACAATCAGGAAACACAGGATCACTACTCGCCACTGGTAACGGGACAGCGGCTGGGAATTGATGAAGGACTGCACATCGAGGCAGTTCCCTACAGCGGATTGGGGTTGATTCATTGTTTTTATTTCCACACTAAAACGCAGGCGAGCACAGGCCGCCAAGGGCTGATCAGGTCACGTAGAAAGGGTGGCGAAAATCAGGCGATTCGAGCGGGACGGCAGGAACGGTCACGGCAACGACGCAGGGAGAGCATGCTCATGAGTTGGCCTCTTCATTATTATTGGACGGGTCGGCGGCGGCAGCCTGGCAATGCCGGCTGGCCGCCGATGACGCTGCCGCGACATTAATGAGCCAGGGGAAAGAGCGTCAATTCGTCAAAGGCGGATCTGTGCGTTTATCGAACAGCTTAAGCAAACAGCTGGGCGCTCAGATCACGGCTGGCGCTCAGCAGGCCGGGTAGAAAACGCTGTTCCAATTCGGCGCGGCTGACCCGGCCCGCGTGGGTGCTGACGTTCAACGCCGCCAGTACCTGGCCCGAAGCATCGTAGACCGGCACGGCAATCGAACGCAGCCCTTGCTCCAGTTCCTGATCGACGATGCACCAGCCCTGCTGACGCACTTGCTGCAGGCACTCCAGCAACGCCTCCGGGGTGTGCAGGGTGCGACTGGTCTTGGCCTGTAGATCGGCATGTTCCAGATATTCATGCAGCGAAGAATCATCCAGCGCGGCCAACAGAATCCGCCCCATGGAGGTGCAATAGGCCGGTAGCCGGCCGCCCACCGAAAGATCGACGGAAATCAACCGCTGGGTAGTGGCCGAACGGGCGATATACAGGATGTCGTCACCTTCCAGGGTGGCCATGTTGCAGGCTTCGTGGAGTTGCTCGCTCATGCGGTCCAGATAAGGCTGCGCGGAAACCGCCAGGGGCGTCGACGACAGGTAGGCATGACCCAGGGTCAGCACCTTGGGCAGCAGCGAATAGGTACGCCCATCGGTGGTGGCGTATCCCAGCTTGATCAGGGTATGCAGGCAGCGGCGCACTGCCGCCCGAGGAATCTCCGTGCGGTGGCTGATCTGGGCAATGGTCAGGTGGCGCTTGCGCTCCTGAAACGCCTGCACCACCGCCAGGCCTCGGGCCAGAGACGTCATGAAATCCGGGTCACCGGTCAACGCCTGAATCCTCTTCGCCGCCGAAGCCACGATGGGCGGCGCCACTGAGGTAAAGGAATTACGCATCTGATCGTTCATTTCAGGGTCTCTGCGATGAAATTCTTCCGTATTACAAGCCGTATTGGAGAGGCAGCACAAGCCGGCCCCTGCAAGATTGGGCGATTATCGAACCGTCGACCGATAATCGCAATCAACGATGCTGGCCGTTGCCGACCACCCACCCACTCTTTTATTGCAAAAACTCATAGTAATAATCGCCAGCAGGAGGCGGACTCAGTGGCTATCTTCAGGCCTGCCACTTGTATCAAGAGCGGACTCGCCCCATATAGAATTCAGCCAGCGGAGTGCGAAGACGGGAAGCACCGTGTAGGAATTCATTAGAACTTTCGTGTCACAAAACGCTCACAATAAAGTTGGCTGTTTTAAACTTTCTAACCATAGAGTTATTCTTCGCCGAAGCTATACTGCCGGAGTGAGTAGCGCGGAATCAGTCCCGCTCGTACCTCGCTCAGGTGATTCAGGCTGCAATCGGTCACCTGCCGCAAGCGCTTGACCCCAAACCAGATTCGGCCAATCCGCTTGCAACAAACAACACTGTTGCTACGACAGTCGTTTTCATCCGGTGACGTGGCCGCATGCAACAAAAGGCTGGCTGGAAAGAACAGGACCCAAGGCCTGAGCAGGCAAACAGTCCGCTTTCTTGATAGTCGCCCCCCAGGCAATGCGTTGCACCGGAATGGACCCTTACTCAATTAGGTAACACTGTGACGAAAGACGAACTGCGCGCGGAACTTGAGCGCCAGGAACAACGTTACAAGGAAGTTTACGGCGGCGAGATCACCCGTTATGCCGCCCAACCGGAACCTGAACGCAAACCTTGGCGCAAACGCGCAAGTATTCGCGATCAGGCGTTCACCCAAGAACTGCAAAAGATGGAAAAAGAGCTCAAGGCCGAACAGCCATAATGCTGACGGCCTGAGTTTTTCAGGGCTTGCTCTCTTGTCCGCTCGATCACCCCAGCGGCCAGGCAGACCATTGATGCTCGCTACCCCGGGCCCTTCACCGCCTCGCCCCACCCACAGCGAGAAACGGTACCCGGCAGGCCCTTTCGTTGAAATTTCATACAAGCGTTTTAACCCTTTCATCCCCGGGCTAGAAGCCCCGGCGTCGTGCTTTGGGCCAATAAACTCAATGACTTGCCGCGCTGGGCGGGAATCGGCGAAAACTCTGCTCCCGGTCAGTTTTTTCGTTGAAGAATGTTACCGGTGAGCACCTTGTGCATTGATTAGCAGGGTTTTCTGGCATAATCGCGCCCCCTTATGACCGGGTCAGAAAACCTTCATGATCGATTTATTCAGCGGACTGGATGCTTGGGTGCTTGTGAGCCTCTTGCTCGCCCTGGCTTTTGTCCTCGCCTACGAGTTCATCAACGGCTTTCATGACACCGCAAACGCGGTTGCCACTGTCATCTACACCAAAGCCATGCCGCCACACCTGGCCGTGTTCTTTTCCGGTGTCTTCAATTTCCTCGGTGTGCTGCTGGGCGGCGTCGGCGTAGCCTATGCCATTGTTCACCTGCTGCCGGTCGAGCTGCTGATCAATGTCAACACCGGTCACGGTCTGGCCATGGTCTTCTCGTTGCTGGCCGCGGCCATCGCCTGGAACCTGGGCACCTGGTACTTCGGCATCCCGGCCTCCAGCTCCCACACCCTGATCGGCTCGATCCTCGGTGTCGGCCTGGCCAACGCCCTGCTCAACGACATCCCCCTGGGGGACGGCGTGAACTGGCAGAAAGCGATCGATATCGGGGCCTCCCTGGTGTTCTCGCCGATGGCCGGCTTCCTTATTGCTGCGCTGGTACTGATCGGCCTGAAATGGTGGCGTCCGATCTCGAAGATGCACAAGACCCCGGAACAACGCCGCAAAGTCGATGACAAGAAGCACCCACCGTTCTGGAACCGACTGGTACTGGTGATCTCGGCCATGGCCGTGAGCTTCGTCCACGGCTCCAACGATGGTCAGAAGGGCATTGGCCTGATCATGCTGGTGCTGATCGGCATCGTGCCCGCGCAGTTCGTGCTGGACCTCAACAGCACCACCTACCAGATCGAGCGTACCCGCGACGCGACCCTGCACCTGAGTCAGTTCTATGAGCGCAACCACGACTCACTGGGCGAATTCCTGGCCTTGGGCAAGAGCGTGAAAGACGACCTGCCGGGCAAGTTCCGCTGCAACCCGCAACAGACCGAGCCCACCATCAGCGCCCTGCTGAGCAGCCTCAAGGGTGTCGCCGACTACCACTCGCTGTCGCCGGAAAGCCGCATCGAAGTGCGCCGCTACCTGCTGTGCCTGGACGACACGGCGAAGAAAGTGGGCAAACTGCCGAACCTGTCGGCCCGTGAAAAGGCTGACCTGGACAAGCTGCGCAAGGACCTGACCGCCACCACCGAGTACGCGCCGTTCTGGGTGATCCTGGCTGTCGCCCTGGCACTGGGCCTGGGCACCATGATCGGCTGGAAGCGTGTGGTGCTGACCATTGGCGAGAAGATCGGCAAACAGGGCATGACCTACGCCCAGGGCATGTCGGCACAGATCACCGCCGCGGGCCTGATCGGCCTGGCGAACATCTTCAGCCTGCCGGTCTCCACCACCCACGTACTCTCCTCCGGCGTGGCCGGGACCATGGTCGCCAACAAGAGCGGCCTGCAAGGCGGTACGGTGAAGACCATCCTCCTGGCGTGGGTCCTGACCCTGCCGGCGACCGTGGCCCTGTCCGCCGGTCTGTTCTGGGCGGCGTCGAAAGTCCTCGGGACCTGATACCCCAGCGCCAACAAAAAAGGTGCGCCCTTCGGGACGCACCTTTTTTTATGCCTTGAGCTTTTCGACAGGCAAAAAAAAGGGCAACCGAAGTTGCCCAAAATGCCTTGCGTGCTCGTTGCTCTGGAGAGACTTAAGGTTTTTTACGCTTATTCGCGTCTTTCCAGATGAAGAATCCAAACCCTGCGAAAAACAGAACCATGAGGCCGACAGTCAGCACTCCGGCGATCACCACATTGTCGAAAAACATGACTGGCCTCCTGCTCTTGCCCTGTTGCGATGGGGCTAAGTTAACCAAAGAGGCGGCGGGGAAAATTGACCGGGGTCAATGTCGCCCAAGACTGGGCGCGAGGAAGGGGGAATAACTGACCTGTATCAACAGAAAGCGCCCAGTTCAGCGCTTTTTCGGTTTGTTTTTCGACTTTTTCTTGGCTTTGCCCAAAGGCATGGCCTGCTCGAATGCCTGGCGCACTTCATTCAGGCGCTTCTCGTTCAGGTCATGTACGCGCTTGGCGCGTTCGGCATTCAGGTCGATCAGCTTGTCGTCTTGATTCATGGCTTGGCTGGCATCACTGGGAAGTCAATATCAACCGCACTGCTACAGGATGCAGAGCGGCCCTGGCGGATGTGCCAATAATGCGACGTGCCGCCGCACCTGACCAGTGATCAGACCGACACTCCGGTAATAAAGTCGCTGCCGCGAAGAGTTTTTATCCGCACAATGGCCCTTTGCGAAACGCCCCCCGGAGCCTGATGTGGAAATGCCCAAGCACCTGCCGCCGCTACTGGCCCTGCGCGCATTCGAGGCCGTGGCCCGCCACCTGAGCTTTATCAAGGCGGCTCGGGAACTGTGCGTGAGCCAGAGCGCGGTCAGCCATCAAGTGCAGAAACTCGAACAGCACCTGGGCCAACGCTTGTTCATACGCCGGACCCGCGCCATCGACCTGACCGCCACCGGTGACACCTATTACCGACAGATTCGCCCGGCCCTGGAACAGATCGCCCAAGCCACCCAAGCGCTGCTTGCCCCACCTCGCCAGCCAGTACTGCGCATCGGTCTGCTGGCGTCCTTCGCCACCTTGTGGCTGGCGCCTCGCCTGGCGGACTTCACCCGCCGCCATCCGGAGATCCAGTTGGAGTTGCAACCGGCCATCGACCTGGCGGATGTCGCCGGCGCCGAAGTCGACCTGGCCATTCGCTACGGCAAGGGCAACTGGCCGAAGGTGCGGGCCACGCGCTTTCTCGCCGAGCAGCTGTCACCGGTCTGCAGCCCTGGCTTCAAAGCCACCTCCCTGGCCAGCGGCCCCTTGCTGATGGCTCGCTCCCATCAACCCTTCGAATGGGATGATTGGAGCAGGCAACAGGCTATGGACCTTGCCTCCCTCCCCAGCGTGATGCTGCACGACTACAACATCGTGGTAGAGGCCGCCGTGGCCGGCCAGGGCATCGCCATGGGGCGTCGCCAGTTGATCCAACGCCACCTGGCCCAGGGCAGCCTGGTGGATGCCTTCGACCTGCCGCCCTTGTGCAGTCAGATCGGCTACTGGCTGGTGACCGCTGAAGGACCGTCGAACCCGGCACTGGACTGCTTTGCACAATGGCTGCTGGAGCAAGGGCTCGACCCATGAGAAATTCAGATACATCGAATTAGATCTATCCGTTTGTCGCTCCTGGACTGAACGCCGATGCTGCAGGCCTTGCATCCGAGGACTGCCCATGAGCGATTCCCTGAAACACCGCGTTAAGCAACTGGGGCTTGAACTGCCCGCCCCCAGCCAGCCGATCGCCAACTACGTCAACCATGTACGCAGCCAGAACCTGCTGTTCATCTCCGGACAGATTCCCTTGTTACAGGGCCAACCGACCCTGCTGGGCCGTCTCGGCGAGAGTCTGACGGTGGAGCAAGGCACCCAGGCCGCCGAGCTCGCGGCCCTGGCCTTGCTGGCCCAGTTGAGCGCGGCGCTGGACGACGACCTGTCGCGGCTGCAGCGCATCAGCCGGCTCGGTGTATTCATTGCCGCCAGTGCCGCTTTCCAGAGCCATGGCAGCGTGGCCAATGGCGCTTCCAACCTGCTGGTCAACGCCCTGGGCGAGAAAGGCCGGCACGCACGCACGGCGGTGGGCGTGGCCAGCCTGCCCGCCGGGGTCGCCGTGGAGGTCGACGCGATCTTCGAACTCAAGCCATGACCCCCCTGGACCCACAGCACCTCGCCCGTCTGCGCCTGGCCACACCCGGCTGCGCCCAGGTCTGCCACTTCAACCACGCGGGTGCTTCATTGCCCAGCCAGGGCACCCTGGACGCCATGCTCGGGCAGTTGCAACGGGAAGCCCGTGAAGGGCCGATGGAAGCCGCCATCACCGGCGCACAGCTGCAGGAACAGGCCCGTGAGGCCGCGGCCCGGCTGCTCAATACCTGCCCCGCCGCAATCGCCTTTGCCAGCAGCGGCTCGGCAGCCTGGGGCATGGCCTTCAGTGCCCTGCCGCCGTGGCAAGCGGGCGACCGGATTCTGGTGGGGCGCCACGAATGGGGTGGCAATCTGGCGTGCCTGGCCCAAGCCGTGGGCGCCGGGGCCCAGTTGGAAGTCATCCCCTGCGATCACAATGGTGCGGTTTCGGTGGAGGCACTGGAATCCATGCTCGACTCGCGCGTGCGTCTGATCGCCCTGACCTGGCTGCCGGCCAACGGCGGCTTGATCAATCCGGCCGCCGCCGTTGGCCAACTGGCGCGGGATTGGCGCATTCCCTATTTCATCGACGCCGGCCAGGCCCTGGGGCAACTGCCCTGTGATGTACAGGCGCTGGGGTGCGATGTGCTCAAAGGCGCAGGACGCAAATACCTGCGCGGGCCACGGGGCACGGCCCTGCTCTATGTCAGGCCGGGCTTCCTGGAACAGTTGCAACCACTGCCGCGGGATGTCTTGTCAGCCCCCTGGAACGGCCAGGGCTTCAGCTTGCGAGACGATGCGCGGCGCTTCGAAACCAGCGAAGTTTCGCTGGTGCTGCTGGCGGGACTGGCCAATGCCTTGCAGGAACTGAACAGCATCGGCATCGAAGCCATTCACCAGCGGATCAGGAGCCTCGCCGACAGGCTCCGCCAGGACCTCGACCGCCTGCCCGGCCTGCAGCGCCAGGACCTGGGCGCCGCCGGTCAGCAGTCAGGCTTGATTGCCTTCACGCTCAAGGGCTGGGACGGTTTTGAACTAAAGGAAGAGTTGGCTCGCCGGGGCATCAATATCGGTGCCAACGGCGTGGCCTACACCCCGCTGGACATGCAGGCCCGGGGCCTGACCCAGATTGCCCGGATCGCCTTGAGCTATTTGAATACCGAAGCGGAAATCCAGTGCCTGCTGGAGGCGCTGACGGAACTGGCCGAACGCGGCCCCACAAGCTAGACCTGCACGTCCACCCACAGCCCCTGGCGCGGGGCATCCTCGATCAACGGAGCCACCGGTACGGTGTTGTCGGCATTCAACTCGTCGCCGGGTACGGCCAGATGCTGCTCCGGATCCTCATCGGCCTCACGCTTGCGCCGCTGCTTTTCCTGTTGGCGCTGCTGCTCCTCGCGCAAGAGCAGGGCCGACTGCTCGGCATCGCGCTTTTGCAAGTCGATGGTGCTTTCATTGGAGCTTTCCTGCACCGGCACCACTGGCGGGATATCCGGACGCTGCCGGATCGGGTCCTGCTGGGCGGTGATGGGCACGGCACTCAAGGGGAGCATCGGTGGCAGCATGTTATTGGTCTCCTGTCGGCAGTCTGTCGGCTGCGGCATGGGCGACTTGAGCCATCGGTCGCAAAACTGTGACCCAGTCGTCAGCCGATAGTGCCCTCGGGGCCGACGAACGCCGCTGTACGCTACCTTTTATTCCAGGGGTTTTTATCAGAGTTCTTTGGACTGGAAGCGTCGTTCCGTTAAGATAGTCGGCTTTTTCAAAGCGGGAGTCAGGCAGCATGGCGCAGCAGTATCAACCGGGGCAACGCTGGATTAGTGACAGCGAAGCCGAGCTAGGCCTAGGCACCGTTCTGGCACAGGACGGTCGCTTGCTGACCGTGCTCTATCCGGCCACTGGCGACACCCGCCAGTATGCGCTACGGAATGCGCCCCTCACTCGCGTGAGGTTCTCTCCAGGGGACAGCATCACCCACTTCGAAGGCTGGAAAATGACTGTTCAGGAAGTCGACGACGTCGACGGCCTGCTGGTCTATCACGGCCTCAACGGGCAGAACGAAGCCGTTACCCTGCCGGAAACCCAACTCTCGAACTTCATCCAGTTCCGTCTGGCCAGCGACCGTCTGTTCGCCGGGCAGATCGATCCGCTGGCCTGGTTCTCCCTGCGCTACCACACCCTGGAACACACCAGCCGCCAACTGCAGTCCTCGCTCTGGGGCCTGGGTGGCGTGCGCGCCCAACCTATCGCCCACCAGTTGCACATTGCCCGTGAAGTCGCCGACCGCATCGCGCCACGGGTCCTGCTGGCGGACGAAGTGGGCCTGGGCAAGACCATCGAGGCCGGCCTGGTGATCCATCGCCAACTGCTCTCGGGTCGCGCCAGCCGGGTGCTGATCCTGGTTCCGGAAAACCTCCAGCACCAGTGGCTGGTGGAAATGCGTCGTCGCTTCAACCTGCAAGTGGCGCTGTTCGACGAAGAACGCTTTATCGAAAGCGATGCCAGCAACCCATTCGAAGACACCCAGCTGGCCCTGGTGGCCCTGGAATGGCTGGTGGATGACGAGAAGGCCCAGGACGCGCTGTTCGCCGCCGGTTGGGACCTGATGGTGGTGGACGAAGCCCACCACCTGGTGTGGCACGAAGATCAGGTCAGCCCGGAATACGCCCTGGTGGAACAGCTGGCCGAGACCATCCCTGGCGTGCTGCTGCTGACCGCGACCCCGGAACAACTGGGCCAGGACAGCCACTTTGCCCGCCTGCGCCTGCTGGACCCGAATCGCTTCCACGACCTCGCGGCCTTCCGCGCCGAGAGCGAGAACTACCGCCCGGTGGCCGAAGCGGTGCAAGAACTGATGGATAAAGGCCGCCTGTCTCCCGAGGCGCACAAGACCATCCACGGTTTCCTCGGCAACGAAGGCGAAGCCCTGCTGGCCGCGGTCAACGATGGCGACAGCGAAGCCAGCGCACGCCTGGTGCGCGAGTTGCTGGACCGCCATGGCACCGGCCGCGTGCTGTTCCGCAACACCCGCGCCGCCGTGCAGGGTTTCCCGGAGCGCAAGCTGCACGCCTACCCGCTGCCGTGCCCGGACGAATACCTGGAACTGCCCCTGGGTGAACACGCCGAGCTGTATCCGGAAGTCAGCTTCCAGGCCCAGCCCGATGCCGCCGATGAAGAACAGCGCTGGTGGAAATTCGACCCGCGGGTCGAATGGCTGATCGACCAGTTGAAGATGCTCAAGCGCACCAAGGTCCTGGTGATCTGCGCCCACGCGGAAACCGCCATGGACCTGGAAGACGCTCTGCGCGTGCGCTCCGGCATCCCGGCCACGGTGTTCCACGAAGGCATGAACATCCTCGAACGCGACCGGGCTGCCGCCTACTTCGCCGATGAAGAGTTCGGCGCCCAGGTGCTGATCTGCTCGGAAATCGGCAGTGAAGGCCGCAACTTCCAGTTCGCCCACCATCTGGTGCTGTTCGATCTGCCGTCGCACCCGGACCTGCTGGAGCAGCGCATCGGCCGTCTCGACCGGATCGGCCAGAAACACGTGATCGAACTGCACGTGCCGTACCTGGAAACCAGCCCGCAAGAGCGTCTGTTCCAGTGGTATCACGAAGCGCTGAACGCTTTCCTCAACACCTGCCCGACCGGCAACGCCCTGCAGCACCAGTTCGGCCCACGCCTGCTGCCACTGCTGGAAAACGCCGACGACGGCGAGTGGCAAGCGCTGATCGACGAAGCCCGCGGCGAGCGTGAACGCCTGGAAGCCGAGCTGCATACCGGCCGCGACCGTCTGCTGGAGCTCAACTCCGGCGGCGCCGGTGAAGGCGATGCGCTGGTGGAAGCGATCCTCGAACAGGACGACCAGTTCGCCCTGCCGATCTACATGGAAACCCTGTTCGACGCCTTCGGCATCGACAGCGAAGACCACTCGGAAAACGCCCTGATCCTCAAGCCCAGCGAGAAGATGCTTGATGCCAGCTTCCCTCTGGGTGACGACGAAGGCGTGACCATCACCTACGACCGCAACCAGGCGCTGTCCCGCGAAGACATGCAGTTCATCACCTGGGAGCACCCGATGGTACAGGGCGGCATGGACCTGGTGCTGTCCGGCTCCATGGGCAACACCGCCGTGGCACTGATCAAGAACAAGGCGCTGAAACCCGGCACCGTGCTGCTTGAGCTGCTCTACGTCAGTGAGGTGGTCGCTCCACGTTCGTTGCAACTGGGTCGCTACCTGCCACCGGCCGCCCTGCGCTGCCTGCTGGATGCCAATGGCAACGACCTGTCGGCACGGGTGGCCTTCGAGACCCTCAACGACCAGTTGGAAAGCGTGCCCAAGGCCAGCGCCAACAAGTTCATCCAGGCCCAGCGCGACCAACTGGCGCCGAAGATCAACGCCGGTGAAGCCAAGGTCGCACCGCGTCACGCCGAGCGCGTGGCCGAGGCACAACGCCGGCTGGCAGCCGATACCGAGGAAGAGCTGGCGCGCCTGACCGCGTTGCAGGCGGTCAACCCGACCGTCCGTGACAGCGAGCTGGTAGCCCTGCGCAAGCAACGGGAACAGGGTCTGGCGATGCTGGAAAAAGCCGCCTTGCGCCTGGAAGCGATCCGGGTGCTGGTGGCAGGCTGATTGCCCGGCTCCAAGCGCTAAACAAAAGGCCCGCATCATGCGGGCCTTTTTTCATCTGCCAGATCAAACCGCCAACGCCGTCGCCGCAGGCTCGGCCAGTGCCAATCCCTCCTTCATGCGCTGGGCATCGCGCACAAAGCAACGCGCAGCCTGGAACAGAAACAGCAGGGTCAGGAATAACGCCACCGGAATCAGGTACATGGCGTCGTGCAGGCCGATGGCCTTGAATTCCTCGGTCATCAGCTCGGCACCGGCGGCATACATCGCCGAGTGGGCGAAGTGATCCGACAGCGCGCCGACCACCACCGGCCCCAATCCGCCGCCCAATAGATACAGACCGGCGAAAAACAAGGCCATGGCAGTGGCCCGCAAACGGGGTTCGACCACGTCCTGCAAGGCGGTATAGACGCAGGTGTAGAAGTTGTAGGCAAACAGCCAGCCGACACTGAACACCGCGACAAATACCCCGATCTCGACGCGCCCGGCATGCAACGCCCAGCCGGTGGCCAAGGTCGAAATGATCAGGCTGCAGGCCGCGAACAGCAGGCGGCCGTTGGCAATCCGCTGATGAATCTTGTCAGCGAACCAGCCGCCCAGGGTCAAACCCACCAACCCGGTCACACCGACAATCAGCCCCGTCGCCATTGCCGCCTCCTGCAAGGGCATGAGGAAGTAACGCTGCAGCATCGGCACCAGGAACGAGTTGCAGGCGTAAGTGGCGAAGTTGAAGGTCAGCCCGGCCAGGGTCAGCCAGAGAAAGGTCGGAATCGCCAGCACCCGGCGAATCGGTCGGTCGATAGGCACCTGCGCCACCTTCACCGCTTCCGCCGCTCCGCGCTTGGGCTCCTTGATGAAGAACATGAACACCGCCAACACCAAGCCTGGCACCGCGGCGATAAAGAACGGCGCCCGCCAGCTGTCGAACGCCTTGACCATCGCCCCTATGGTGAAGAAGGCCAGCACCAGCCCCAGGGGCAGCCCGAGCATGAAGATGCCCATGGCCCGGGCCCTGCGGTGCGCAGGGAACAGGTCGCCGATCAGCGAGTTGGCCGCCGGTGCGTAGCTCGCCTCGCCAATGCCCACCCCCATGCGCACCAGCAGGAAACTCCAGAAACTGCCGACCATGCCGTTGACCGCAGTCAGCCCGCTCCACACCGCCAGGCCCCAGCCCATCAGCTTGCTCCGCGAGCCAGTATCGGCCAGGCGCCCGAGGGGCAGGCCGGCGATGGCATAGACGAGGGTAAAGGCGGTGCCGATGATCCCCAGCTGAAAGTCACTCAAGTGCCATTCCATGCGGATCGGCTCGATGATGATGGCGGGAATGGTGCGATCGAAGAAGTTGAACAGGTTTGCCAAAAACAACAGGAACAGAATGCGCCAGGCATTTGCCGCTTGAGTCGAATTATCCATGGGTCGATCTCTTTATTGTTATTCGGCCAGACGCGAGCGAGCCTGGAAGCTGCAATCTAGTCAGGCTGGGCGTAGCTGTCTGTGATCATTCGTCAGCCTGATATCAAACCATCGCATGCTGGCCCCGGCTGCGGCCTTCGAAGTCCTTGCGGCGCGGCGCGGCGAATCCGCCACAGCCCGCGGTACCCGGGGCTTTCCCAGTCTTTTCAAGGGCTTGGCCAAGGCTGAAAAAATACCTTGCGCCCCCCCTTCCCAAGGCCGATGGGAAGCCTAGAATAGCCGCCTTGCCTGCCCCCCTTACCCTTCCCTCTCCCTTTGAATACGCCTATGTCCGAAGCCAGTCCGTGTCTGAATTGCGGTGCCTGCTGTTCATACTTTCGTGTGTCTTTTTTCTGGGGCGAATGCGCCTCATCCGGCGGCACGGTCCCCGACGATCTGGTGCAGAGCATCAGTCCCACTCGGGTAGCCATGCTGGGCACCGACTGCAAGTCGCCGCGCTGCATCTCCCTTGAAGGCGAGGTCGGCCAGGGCGTGAGCTGCTCCATTTACGAGCAGCGCTCCAGCCCCTGCCGGGAGTTCGAAGCCTCCTGGGCCGACGGCCAGCACAACAGCGACTGCGACGCCGCCCGGGCCGCCTTCGGCCTGGCGCCCCTGGAACCCGTGGACCACGAACCCTGGTTCGAGAAAAGCGCTTAGCACCATTGGCGATAGGGCTCATAAGCAAATCATTAGAGCCAGATTGCCACCTCCCATTGCAGCCAACGGGTGCCCTCTATACTGCAAGCACTTGTTGGCGTGCGGGTCCGCCGACACCAGATGACTCAGAGATGGGCATGCTATGGATTGGCTGGGTCTGCATTTCATCACCGAGCTTCCAGATAACGGGCAAGTGGTTCTGCAATGCAGCCACAACCCGGTCCTGGTGCTGCTGGCTTACCTGGTGGCCTGTGCCGCCAGCTTCGCTACCCTGGATATGGCAGAACGTGTCAGCCACGTCGAGCAAGCAACCAGCCAACGCCTGTGGCGCTGGGTCGGTGCCTGCTGCCTGGCGGGCGGCATCTGGGCCATGCACTTCATCGCCATGCTGGCGTTCGAAGTGCCCCTGGAGATCCACTACGACCTGCCATTGACCCTGCTTTCCATGTTTATCGCCCTGGTCGCCGCCTGGCTGGCGATGAACATCCTGAGCCATATCGAGCTGCCGCTATGGCGCTACGGCGTGGCCTCGGTGTGGATCGGCCTGGGCATCTGCTGCATGCACTACGTGGGCATGGCCGCCATGCGTTCAAGCGCCAGCCTGTACTACCAGCCGCAGCTCATGGGGCTGTCGCTGCTGGTGGCGATCGGCTGCAGCCTGGCCGCGCTGCTGCTGTCCCGGCACCTGCGCGATGGCAGCGGGATGTTCCATCAACTGCTCAAGTACACCAGCAGCCTGGTGCTGGGGGGCGCCATCGTGCTGATGCATTTCACCGGCATCTGGTCCATGACCCTGGTGGTGCCTGCGGGCAGCCTGCCCACCTCCGTGGCACCCAACGGCCACATGCAACTGGGTCTGACCCTCAGCGTGATCACCCTCCTGATCATCGCCAGCGGTATCAGTGCAGCCCTGGCGGACAAGAAATTGCAGCACAAGGAACGCGACCTGCGCCGGGTCAACGCCCTGCTCTCGCAACTGGACCAGGCCCGGGTCTCTCTGCAGCAGGTGGCTCATTACGACGCCCTGACCAACCTGATCAATCGCCGTGGCTTCAACCAGCTGTTCGCAGAAAAACTCATGGAGAAAAACACCTTCGGCGGCATGCTGGCGGTGATGTTCCTCGACATCGACCACTTCAAGCGAATCAACGACAGCCTGGGCCACGATGCCGGCGACGAGTTGCTCAAGGTCATCGCCGGACACATCAAGAGCTCCACCCGCAGCCATGAAGACGTGGTAGCACGCCTGGGTGGCGATGAATTCTGCATTCTCATCAACCTCTATGAGCGCGATGAGGCACGGCACATGGCCCAGCGCATCATGCAGAAGATGAAGGAACCGATCGAACTGGGGGGCCGGCGCATGGTGATGACCACCAGCATCGGCATCAGTGTCTTCCCCGACGACGGCAAGACGTGCGAGGAGTTGCTGAAGAACGCCGACCTGGCGCTCTATCAGTCCAAGGATGCCGGGCGCAACAGCCTGCACTTCTTCAGTTCCAAGCTGAAGACTCGCGCCACCCTGGAGCTGCAACTGGAAGAAGAGTTGCGTAATGCCCTGCGCGACGATCAAGGGCTGCTGCTGTATTACCAGCCGATCTACGACCTCAAGCTGCGCAAGGTCACCAAGCTCGAAGCCCTGATCCGCTGGCAACATCCCCAGCACGGACTGCTGCCCCCGGATCGCTTCATCGAAATTGCCGAAACCAACGGCATGATCGCCGAGCTGGACAATTGGGTATTGCGCAAGGCTTGCGAGGACCTGGCCTACCTGTCCCAAAACGGCGGTGGCGAGCTGAAGATCGCGGTCAACTGCTCGGCCCTGAACCTGACCCGTGAAACCTTGGCCGGGGAAATCGAAACCGCCCTGCGAGAAGCCCAGGTAGCCCCGCAACGCCTGGAACTGGAGGTCACGGAAAACGCCCTGATGGGCAACATCGCCAGCACCCTGGCGCTGCTCAACCAGATCCGCGGCCTGGGCGTATCGCTGTCGATCGACGACTTCGGCACCGGTTACTCATCCCTGGCCTACCTCAAGCGCCTGCCGCTCAATACCCTGAAGATCGATCGCTCGTTCATCCAGGACATCCCCAAGTCGACCCAGGACAGGGAGATAGTCCAGGCAATCATCGTCATGGCCCACACCCTGCACCTGCAAGTGGTCACCGAAGGGGTCGAGACCCTGGAGCAGCAGCAGTTCCTCGAACACTACGGCTGCGACTACCTGCAGGGCTACCTGCTCAGTCGCCCAGTGCCGCTGCAGGACCTGAGCCGGGTACTGGATGAACTGAACCAGCGCCACGATGGGCTCAATCCGCGGATGCCGGGTCTCGATAGAGGCGAACCAGGGTCGCCGGGTCCTGCTCCAGATAGCCCTGGCCACCATGCAGACGCATCAACTGCGCAGCTAATCCGCTGATCGGCGTAGCCGAACCCTGTTCCCGGGAAAACTTCACCGCCCCGTCCAGATCCTTGAGCAGGGTCCGCACATGCCATTTCACCGGTTCGAAACGACTCTCGGCCATCTGCGGGGCCAGGATCTGCAACGGTTTGGAGTCGGCGAAACCGCCGGCCAGGGCCTCGGCAATCAATCGTGCATCCACGCCGGAACGCTCCGCCAGGGCCACCACTTCGGCAATCACCAGGGCATTGCAGGCGACAATCATCTGGTTGCAGGCCTTGGTGACCTGACCAGCACCCACAGCGCCCATGTGCGTCACCCGCTGCCCCAGGGCCAGCAACACCGGGCGAACCCGTTCGATATCCGCCGCCTCGCCACCCACCATGATCGCCAGGCTGCCGGACTCGGCGCCGGGGGTTCCACCGGAAACCGGGGCATCGACCCAGGCCATGCCGGTGTCGCGGGCCAGCGCCGCAGCCATCTCCCGGGTGGCGGTGGGTTCCAGGCTGGACAGGTCCAGCAGCAGTTGCCCGTCCCGGGCGCCCTGGGCGATGCCATCGGCAGCAAACACCACCTCGCGCACCACCTCGGTGTTGGCCAGGCACAGCAGCAGCAGATCCGCGTGCTCGCAGAGCTGCGCCGGTGTGGCCACTTGTCGCGCCCCGGCAGCCACCAGGGGCGCGCATTTCTCCGGGTTGCGGTTCCACACCGTCAGCCCATAGCCCGCAGCCAGCAGGCGCCGGCACATGGGCAGCCCCATCAGGCCGATCCCGGCAAACCCGAGTGAAGGTAACGCTGACATCATATTGCCCTCATTTGATTAAAGATCATCGAATACTGGCCGATTCATCATGATTCAGGAAAGGATTCCCCCGAGCGACGCTCAGAAAATACCCTGACGCCTTGGGCAAAATTCGCGCTCCACGCAGCGGCGAGGTCCCATTCCGTGATGGTTCGCTGACACCTCGTCCTCGAGCCAACCAGACCAGGCATATGGCGCACAATGACTTCTAAAAACAATCCTGCCAACGCAGTCTCCGAGATGACGCTGACCTCCCCCACATCAAGCCACTCAGATACGAAGCCATTGTCCAGTTCACGCCCCCTGTCGACCCAGCAGTACCTGTATTTCACCGAAACCAACACCGACCGCATCCTCGACAACCTCGATGGCCTGCGCGACTCCGTGTTCCCGCGCCCGCCGCACCTGGAAGACGAGCAGGAAAATCGCCGCGACCAGGAATTCCCGTCGGTGTGCCTGATCGGCCTGGGTCGCTGCGGCTCCAACATTGCCCTGGACGTGGCGGAGCTGGTGTACAACGCCCGCAAGTTCTACCTCAACGAATTCAACAACGAAGACAAGTCCTACGAAGGCGGTGGCTACAGCCCCGGCCAGTGGATCCGCCAGAACCTGCGCCTGGGCCAGAACAAAGCCAGCAAACCGGTATTCCTGGTGGAGCCTTTGGTGATGCTCGGCGACCTGGACAAGGACATCGCCGGACGCATCCGCTTCTCGCGCAAGGGCGAAAAGAGCGGCTTCATCCGCGACTACAGCAAAATGAAGATCATGGACCTCTCGGAAGTCCACGCCGGTGGCGCCGGTAACGCGCCGATCCTTGGCCAGTACCTGGCCAAGATCATCCTCAACAAGGACACCCAGCGCTTCTCCAGCCCCGACTGGAAAATGATCCACTCGTACCTGATCGATTCCTGCGGGATCAAGGCCAACCAGTCGCGCCTGTACTTCTCGATCTTCAGCGCCGGCGGCGGTACCGGTTCGGGCATGGCCTCGGAGTTCGGCCTGGCCCAGCAGTACTCGTACATGAACAAGACCTTCGACACCAAGCCGATGGACGAGCACGACAGCAAGAGCGGGCACTCCTTCGTCTTCGAGCCGATCTTCACCAGCGGCATCTGCGTGCTGCCGAACATTTCGGACCATCGCAGCGAAATGTCCGAGGCGCTGCACATCAACGCCGGCCGCCTGCTGTGCAAATACCTTTCGGAAGAGTGGGACTTCTCCTACAACTTCGACAATGAAGACAGCAGTGAAGCCAGCGTCATGGGGCGTATCCGCCCATGGAACGCGATGATGCTGATCTCCAACGACATCATGCGCTACGCCGAAGAAAGCGATGACGGCAACATCCAGAACATTGACGTCAACGCCATGGAGAAGCACGCCAACCAGTACATCTCCCAACAGATCTTCAACATCCTCACCGCTCAGGCAGTGACCACCGACTACGACCAGAACTACTTCCGTCGGGCCGGCATCGACATCGGCGAGACCATCCGCCTGGACGCCAACGACCTGTTCATGAGCCTGGCGGGCCCGGTGGCGATCGCCTACGCCGAATCCGTGGTGCCGGAGCAACCGGTGCCCACCGGCGACAAGTTCAAGGTGTTCGAGAAAGAGCCGCAGCGCCTGAACATCGACGACCTGTTCTTCCGCTCCATCGACCTGCCGCACTTCAACAAGGTGACCCAGGCCATCGAAGGCATCAGCCTGCTGCCTATCGAGTCCAAGCGCTATCGCGCAGCCCTGGAGCAGTACAAGGCCTCGGGTTATGACGCTGCGGCGCTGCACGACCTGCACTTCTTCAAGAACTGCTCGTCGGTGGTCTCGATCGTGTCCTTGCCCAAGGACTACAAGCTGTCCTACATGGACCTGAACCGGCTCAAGACCCACCTCAACAGCCTGTTCCCCAACACCACCCTCAAGCGCTACGCGTTGGTGATCGGCGCCTCGGCCAACCTGTCGCTGACCACCCTGATCGCCAAGAGCCCGTGCCTGTCGGATGACTTCCTGACCCTGATCGTGGCCTTTATCAAGCGTTGCTTTGCGCGCAATCCGTACCGCTTCGACGACACCCTGGACAACTCGGTGCTGGATTTCATCGTCAGCGACCAGTTCGACGAAGACCGCATCGACGATCTGCTCAACGAATTCGAGAACCCGGCGAAGATCCTCGACACCAACTGGTACGCGATCAAGCCGATGTACGAGAAGAAATACCGCGAGCTGATCAACGACAAGGACAAGTTCGTCTCGATCAACGACATCCGTCTGTCGCGCGATTGCGTGAAGAAGGCCATCAAGTACCTGCGCGAGATCTACCGTCACCGCATCGGCAAGACTCGGGTCATCTCCCTCAATAGCCACACGGGCAAGACGGCCTATTAAGAAGAGCTTCGCCGGCGAGCCGGCTCCTGCAAGGTGCAGGAGCCGGCTCGCCGGCGAAGGGTCAATTTGCTTACACCACGAAACAATTAAGCAGCTCGTCGGACGGGCTTGAAACTGTGCCCCTTCCGTGAACGTCACCTTGGCTGAAACCCTTGTGGGGCCTTTCTCCACGGCAAGATGCCATCACTGGATTCACGGTTACTCGGCTACACACTTTTGTCCGACAAAACAGCGCACCAAATCGGCGCACACCTTCAGCGCGACGCCCTCTCCTGGGTCAGAATCCAGGGTGAGACCACCACTGCCCACAACTGCGGATCACGCTCCAACAGATCGGACGCCCGCGTCGCAGACAGCTTTTCAACCTTCCCTTCGGCCAGCCAGGCCGCGACTTTTTGCGCCTGATTCTCCGCCACCGCCTGGGCCGCCTCGATCAGATCCAGGTCGGCATCGACCCACAATAGGGCGCCCTTGGCAAAGAACGGCTCCAGTTCCTTCCAGCTGATAGATGCGGTCTCACCAAGCAGCTTGGCATAGAGGGTGCTAGGTTCTTGAGTCATGGGACTGTCCAGAAATGAAATCGGCGCAATCATAACGTCGGTGCTCTGGCAGAAAAACCCAGAAGCAAACGCGTCACCGATCGAGAAGCTCAGAAGCGCCAGGGACTGACGCCGAACCGGGCGCAAGCCACGCCGCAAATCTGTCTTTTTCTTTCAATTAAGCGACACTCCGCGTTTTTGCCCCCAGCCGCCAGCTTTTCAAGCGAACAACCGGCGCTCTACACTGTACCGGTACAGTTGCCAGGGGCATTTCCGACGGATATCGCGATATATCTGATTCGGTTCTGCGACCAAGGCCGCCGGAACTATAAAAATTACAACAGTAAGAGTGGAGCACTATGAATAAGGCTACTAAGCAGATTTCCAAACTGTTTGCCGCTATGGTCCTGGCCGGGGTTGCCAGCCATTCGTTCGCAGCTGACACCATCAAGATCGGTATCGCCGGCCCCAAGACCGGCCCTGTAGCCCAATACGGCGACATGCAGTTCAGTGGCGCCAAAATGGCCATCGAACAGATCAACGCCAAGGGCGGCGTCAACGGCAAGAAGCTCGAAGCCGTTGAATACGATGACGCCTGTGATCCAAAACAAGCCGTGGCGGTGGCCAACAAAGTGGTCAACGATGGCGTCAAGTTCGTGGTCGGCCACCTGTGCTCCAGCTCCACTCAACCCGCTTCCGACATCTACGAAGACGAAGGCGTGATCATGATCACCCCGGCTGCCACCAGCCCGGACATCACCGCCCGTGGTTACAAAATGGTGTTCCGCACCATCGGCCTGGACAGCGCCCAAGGCCCCGCCGCCGGTAACTACATCGCCGACCACGTGAAGCCAAAAGTCGTGGCCGTACTCCACGACAAACAGCAGTACGGTGAAGGCATCGCCACTGCCGTGAAGCAGACCCTGGAGAAGAAAAACACCAAGGTTGCCGTGTTCGAAGGCATCAACGCCGGCGACAAGGACTTCTCTTCGCTGATCGCCAAGCTCAAGCAAGCCAACGTCGACTTTGTCTACTACGGCGGCTACCACCCGGAGCTGGGCCTGATCCTGCGCCAATCCCAGGAAAAAGGCCTGAAGGCCAAGTTCATGGGTCCGGAAGGCGTGGGTAACGACTCCATCTCGCAGATCGCCAAGGACGCGTCCGAAGGCCTGCTGGTCACCCTGCCCAAATCCTTCGATCAGGACCCGGCCAACGTCGCCCTGGCTGACGCATTCAAGGCCAAGAAAGAAGACCCGAGCGGTCCTTTCGTATTCCCTTCCTACTCCGCCGTTGAAGTTATCGCGGGTGCCATCACCAACGCCAAGAGCGAAGACGCGGCCAAGGTGGCTGAAGCCATCCACGCCGGCACCTTCAAGACCCCCACTGGCGACCTGAGCTTCGACGCCAAGGGCGACTTGAAAGACTTCAAATTCGTGGTCTACGAGTGGCACTTCGGCAAACCTAAAACCGAAGTCTCTCCTCAGTAAGGCGTGCCCTGACTGACTGCCAATAAAGCCCACGGCTCGCCGTGGGCTTTGTTTTACGAATGTATGGGCCTGTGTTCCGTGATCCGGAATCCCGCCCACCTGAAAATCTCAAAACCGTCATCAGCGGTTCGCTGGCAAAACCCAGCCCGAAGTGGGTGCAGATCCACGGGGCCTGGGCGGGAAAATGACTCCACCAGTGAAATGCGTATCAGGTTTTTAGGAGCGTTGTAATGCCTGACATCTATCACTTTTTCCAACAGCTGGTTAACGGTCTCACCGTTGGCAGCACGTATGCCCTGATCGCCATCGGCTATACGATGGTTTACGGCATCATTGGAATGATCAACTTCGCCCACGGCGAGGTGTACATGATCGGCTCCTATGTGGCGTTCATCGCCATCGCCGGGCTGGCCATGATGGGACTCGACAGCGTCCCGCTGTTGATGACCGCAGCCTTTATCGCGAGCATCGTCGTCACCAGTGCCTACGGCTACAGCATCGAACGGATCGCCTACCGCCCCTTGCGTGGCAGTAACCGCCTGATCCCGCTGATCTCCGCCATCGGCATGTCGATCTTCCTGCAGAACACCGTTCTGCTGGCGCAAGACTCCAAGGACAAATCCATCCCTAACCTGATCCCGGGCAACATCTCCATCGGGCCAGGTGGCGCACATGAAGTGCTGATTTCCTACATGCAGATCGTGGTATTCGTGGTGACTCTAGTCGCCATGCTCGGCCTGACGCTGTTCATCTCCCGTTCTCGCCTGGGTCGCGCCTGCCGTGCCTGCGCCGAGGACATCAAGATGGCCAACCTCCTGGGGATCAATACCAACAACATCATCGCCCTGACCTTCGTGATCGGCGCCGCACTGGCGGCCATCGCCGCCGTGCTGCTGAGCATGCAATACGGTGTGATCAACCCCAACGCCGGTTTCCTGGTGGGCTTGAAGGCCTTCACCGCGGCGGTCTTGGGCGGCATCGGCAGCATTCCGGGCGCGATGCTCGGCGGGCTGGTGCTGGGGGTGGCTGAAGCCTTTGGTGCCGACGTGTTCGGCGACCAGTACAAGGACGTTGTGGCATTCGGCCTGTTGGTTCTGGTGCTGTTGTTCCGTCCGACCGGCATTCTGGGCCGTCCGGAGGTTGAGAAAGTATGACTAGGAATCTTAAATCGGCGCTGTTCAGCGCCCTGTTGGTCTGGGCCGTCGCCTACCCGGTGCTGGGCCTGAAACTGACCATCGTCGGCATCAACCTGGAAGTCCACAACACCAGCCCGACCATCCTCGCCACCATCGCGCTGTGCTCGGTGCTGATGTTCCTGCGGGTGCTGTTCCATAGCCAGATCAGCGCCGCCTGGAAGTCTTCTCCCAGCATGCCGCTGATTCCGGCCAAGGCCAGCAACTTCCTGACCCTGCCCAGCACCCAGCGCTGGATCATCCTGGCGTTGATCCTCGGCGCTCTGGTCTGGCCGTTCTTCGGCTCTCGCGGCGCGGTGGACATTGCCACGCTGATCCTGATCTACGTGATGCTGGGCCTGGGCCTGAACATCGTCGTCGGTCTGGCCGGCCTGCTGGACCTGGGTTACGTGGGCTTCTACGCCGTCGGCGCCTACAGCTACGCGCTGCTGTCGCACTACTTCGGCCTGAGCTTCTGGATCTGCCTGCCGATCGCCGGCCTGATGGCGGCCACCTTCGGCTTCCTGCTGGGCTTCCCGGTGCTGCGCCTGCGAGGTGACTACCTGGCAATCGTGACCCTGGGCTTTGGTGAAATCATCCGTCTGCTGCTGCGCAACATGACCGATCTCACTGGTGGTCCGAACGGCATCAGCAACATCGAGAAGCCGACCTTCTTCGGCCTGACCTTCGAGCGCAAGGCAGCGGAAGGCCTGCAGACCTTCCACGAGTTCTTCGGCCTGCAGTACAACTCGATCAACAAGGTGATCTTCCTCTACCTGGTGGCCCTGTTGCTGGCGCTGGCGGCGCTGTTCGTCATCAACCGCCTGCTGCGCATGCCTATCGGTCGTGCCTGGGAAGCTCTGCGTGAAGACGAGATTGCCTGCCGCGCCCTGGGCCTGAACCCCACCGTGATCAAGCTCTCGGCCTTTACCCTGGGCGCCGCGTTCGCCGGTTTCGCCGGCAGCTTCTTCGCCGCGCGCCAAGGCCTGGTAACCCCGGAGTCCTTCACCTTCATCGAGTCGGCGATCATCCTCGCCATCGTCGTGCTGGGTGGCATGGGCTCGCAGTTGGGTGTGATCCTGGCGGCAATCGTGATGATCCTCTTGCCTGAAATGATGCGTGAATTCAGCGAATACCGGATGTTGATGTTCGGCGCCATGATGGTGCTGATGATGATCTGGCGTCCTCAAGGTCTGCTGCCCATGCAACGTCCTCACATGGAGCTGCGCAAATGAGCCGTGAGATCCTCAAAGTAACGGGCCTGTCGATGCGCTTCGGCGGCCTGCTGGCGGTCAACGGTGTGGCCCTGACCGTCAAGGAAAAACAAGTGGTGGCATTGATCGGCCCGAACGGGGCCGGCAAGACCACGGTGTTCAACTGCCTGACCGGTTTCTACCAGCCAAGCGCCGGCAGCATCCTCCTGGACGGTGAGCCGATCGAAGGCCTGCCGGGCCACAAGATCGCCCGCAAGGGCGTGGTGCGAACCTTCCAGAACGTACGGCTGTTCAAGGACATGACCGCGGTCGAGAACCTGTTGATCGCCCAGCACCGTCACCTGAACACCAACTTCCTGGCCGGTCTGTTCAAGACCCCGGCGTTCCGCAAGAGCGAGCGCGAAGCCATGGAGTACGCCGGCTACTGGCTGGACAAGGTCAACCTGCGGGAGTTTGCCAACCGTCCCGCCGGCACCCTGGCCTACGGTCAGCAACGGCGTCTGGAAATCGCCCGCTGCATGATGACCCGCCCGCGAATTCTCATGCTCGACGAGCCGGCCGCCGGCCTCAACCCCAAGGAAACCGAGGACCTCAAAGCGCTGATCAGCGTGTTGCGCGAGGAGCACAACGTCACGGTGCTGCTGATCGAGCACGACATGAAGCTGGTCATGAGCATTTCCGACCATATCGTCGTGATCAACCAGGGCACCCCCTTGGCCGACGGTACGCCGGAACAGATCCGCGACAATCCCGAAGTGATCAAAGCCTACCTGGGGGAAGCGTAAATGCTGCAGTTCGAAAACGTTTCCACCTACTACGGCAAGATCCAGGCGTTGCACAGCGTCAACGTCGAGATCCGCCAGGGCGAAATCGTCACCCTGATCGGCGCCAACGGTGCCGGCAAATCCACCCTCTTGATGACCCTCTGCGGCTCGCCACAGGCTCACAGCGGCAGCATCCGTTACCTGGGTGAAGAGCTGGTGGGACAAAGCTCGGCGCAGATCATGCGCAAGAGCATTGCCGTGGTGCCGGAAGGCCGCCGGGTATTCGCCCGCCTGACCGTGGAAGAGAACCTCGCCATGGGCGGCTTCTTCACCGACAAGGGCGACTACCAGGAGCAGATGGACAAGGTCCTGGAGCTGTTCCCACGGCTCAAGGAGCGCTTCACTCAGCGCGGCGGCACCATGTCCGGCGGCGAGCAGCAGATGCTCGCCATCGGCCGTGCGCTGATGAGCAAGCCCAAGCTGCTTCTGCTGGACGAACCGTCCCTGGGCCTGGCGCCGATCATCATCCAGCAGATCTTCGACATCATCGAACAGCTGCGCCGCGACGGCGTGACGGTGTTCCTGGTGGAGCAGAACGCCAACCAGGCATTGAAGATCGCCGACCGCGCCTATGTGCTGGAGAATGGCCGGGTGGTGATGCAAGGTACCGGCGAGTCGCTGCTGACCGATCCGAAGGTGCGTGAAGCCTACCTGGGCGGCTAAGCACCTGCGTCAATGAAAACGGCCCTTCGGGGCCGTTTTTTTTATCCCGGAATAAAAAACTGTCCCCACCTGTAACGAATGCCGATGAGCCTTCTCTAGAGGGGTAAGCAAGCACGAATGCTTCCTTAACCCACCCCGATCTGGAGAAACACCATGAGCAACACTCGCACCCTGTCCGCTACCGCCCTGGTCCTGGCTCTGGGCTCCGCCCTGAGCATCGCTGCCGTCTCCACCACCGCCCAGGCGGCCGGCGACATGGAGAAATGCTTCGGCGTGGCCATGAAGGGCAAGAACGACTGTGCCGCGGGCGCCGGCACCACCTGCGCCGGGACCTCCAAGCTCAATGACCAGGCCAACGCCTGGAAACTGGTGCCAAAAGGCACTTGCGAAAAAACCGCCAGCAGCACCTCGCCCACCGGTTTCGGCCAGCTCGAAGCCTTCAAAGCCAAGTCCTGATCCCGCGCCTGCCTGAGTGTCGATGATGAACACAACCCTGATCCAGCGTCCCCGCCACGACATTCAGGCGTCCGCCTCGTGCCTGCCGCCCCGTGCAGGCCTGGGGCTCAAGAGCGAACACTTCAAGGATGTCCTCGAACAGCGACCCGATGTCGGTTTTTTCGAGGTGCACGCCGAGAACTACATGGTGGCGGGCGGGCCCTTCCATCATTACCTGGGGTTGATCCGCGAAGACTATTCGCTGTCGTTGCACGGTGTCGGCCTGTCCATTGGCGGCGAAGGGCCCCTGGACACCGAGCATCTGCAGCGCCTGGCGGTCTTGATCGAGCGCTATCAACCCCAGTCCTTTTCCGAACACCTGGCCTGGTCCAGCCACGGCCCGGTGTTTCTCAATGACCTGCTGCCCCTGGCCTACGACGTGCCGACCCTGCGGCGGGTCTGCGAACACATCGATCAGCTGCAGAACCATCTGGGGCGAACCATGCTGCTGGAGAATCCGGCCACCTACCTGCAATTCCAGCGCTCGACCCTGGACGAAACGGACTTCATCCAGGAGGTGATCCGGCGCAGCGGCTGCGGCCTGCTGCTGGACGTCAACAACCTCTACGTTTCCTGTATCAATCACCAACGCGATCCCCTGGCCTATCTGCAGGCACTGCCGCTGCACGCCGTGGGCGAGATTCATCTGGCCGGGTTCGCCGAAGACCGAGACAACCTCGGTGACCGTCTGTTGATCGACGATCACGGCGCTCCGGTGGACCAGGAAGTCTGGGCCCTGTATCGGCAAACGCTGAAGAGGATCGGCCCCATGGCCACCCTGATCGAGCGGGACAATCAGGTGCCGAGCCTGGCGACCCTGGTGGTCGAGGCCGATCAGGCCCAGGCGTTGCTGCAGCGTGCCCGGGTGCAGCCATGAGCAGCCAAGCCGCCTTTGCCAACGCCCTGCTGAGCAGCGAGGCGATCTGTCCTGCGGGGCTGTGCAGCAGCAACGGCGCCGATCCGGCCAGCCGCTTCGCGGTCTATCGCAACAATGTGCAGAGCTCGTTGATCAACGCCCTTTCGGCGACCTACCCGGTGGTGGCGCAACTGGTGGGCCAGGCCTTCTTCGACGCCATGGCCCGTCACTATGTGCAGGACTTCGCGCCCCACAGCCCCTTGCTCAGCGACTACGGCCAGGACCTGGGCGACTTTATCCAGGGCTTTGCTCCCGCCGCCGCCCTGCCCTATCTGGCCGATGTGGCGCGCCTGGAACGGCTGCGGGTCGAGGCCTATCACGCCGCCGACGCACGCCCCCTGGACCCGGCGCACCTGGCGGCGGCGATGAGCCGGCCAGACAGCCTCGGGCAGGTGCGCCTGCTGTTGCATCCGTCGCTGCGCACCCTGCACTCACACTTCGCCGTCGTCAGCTTGTGGGCCGCTCACCAGAGCGAGGCGGCGTGGCCTGCGTTCGACCTGTATCAGGGCCAGTACGCCCTGGTGCTGCGCAATGCCCTGGAGGTGGAGGTCATCGCGCTGGACGCCGGCAGCGCCACCTTCATCGACAGTCTGCACAACCACTGGCCGCTGGAAATCGCTGCCGCCTATGCCCTGGATGCCCAAGCCGATTTCGACCTGGGCCAGTGCCTGGGCCTGCTGCTGGGCCACGGCGCCGTTATCGACCTGCAACCTCACCAAAAGGCTTGACCATGAACACCCAGAATCCTGCCCCCGTTAGTGGACTGCTGAACCGAATCATTCAAGGGTTCGAGCGTATTCCCTACAGCCTGATTGCCTTTATCGCGCGGTTCTCCATCGCCGCGGTGTTCTGGAAATCCGGCCAGACCAAGGTCGAGGGGCTGGCCATCGACCTGATCGACGGCACCTTCCAGCTGGGCTGGCCGCGTCTGGCGGATTCGACCATTCCCCTGTTCCAGAGCGAATACCACGTGCCGCTACTGACGCCGGAAGTAGCGGCGCACCTGGCGGCCTTTGCCGAGCATTGTTTCCCGATGCTGATCCTGCTGGGCCTGGCCACGCGCTTTTCCGCCCTGGCGCTGCTGGGGATGACCCTGACCATCCAGTTGTTCGTCTACCCGGATGCCTACCCGACCCACGGCACCTGGGCGGCCATCCTTCTACTGCTGACGGCCAAAGGCCCGGGCGTGTTCTCTCTCGATCAACTGCTCGCCCGTCGCTATCGCCGCGCGCTGTAACGACGAGCGGCCCTAGAGGCGATCCAGGGCCTCGCCGCTGCGGCGGAACCAGTCCATCAGGTAATCGGCCAACACCTGGGTACGCTTGGGCAGGCCGCCCTGATAGGGATGCACCAGATACATCGGCATGCTGCGGGTCTGGTAATCCCGCAGCAGCCAGCGCAGGCGACCGTCGGCCAGATCGCTGTGCAGCACATAGGAAGGCAGCCGGGCGATGCCTGCTCCCGCCAGGGCGGCTTTCTTCAGCAGGTTGTAGTGGTTGCTGGCGAAGGGCCCGCTGACGCGCACTCGCAACAGCTCGTGGCGCTGGTGATACAACCATTCCTCCCGTCCGCTGTAATGACTGTTGAGCAGACAGCGATGTTCGGCCAGCTCCCGGGGAGTCTGCGGCTCGCCGTATTGCTCAAGGTAAGCCGGGCTGGCACAGGTCATCTCATGCCAGGCCAGCAGCGGCCGGGCGACCAGGCGCTGATCATTGGCCACCTCCGAACGCACCGCCAGGTCAAACCCCTCCCGGGCCAGGTCGCGGTAACTGTTGCTCAGGTCCAGCTCGATCTGCACCTGGGGGTAGTGCCGGGAGAACTCCAGCAGCAGGCCATCGAAAAAGGTCTCTCCCAGGGACACCGGAACCGTCAGGCGCACCGGGCCGGCCATATCGTCCTTGAGCCGGGCCAGGGCCTGATGGGCCCGCTCCACTTGGACCACCAGCGCCTGGGCCTGAGGCAGAAGCGCCGCGCCGGCGGCGGTCAGGTCCAGGCGACGGGTAGTACGTTGCAGCAGTACCACGGCGTAGCGGGCTTCCAGGGCGCTGATGCGCTTGGACAACTGACCCTTGCTGCACCCCAGTTGCTGGGCAGCCAGGGTAAAGCTGCCCGCCTCCACCAATACTGCAAATGCCGCCAGGTCATCCATCTCGCTCACGGATTGTTTCCATTTGAAAACCAAAGGTTGCCTATTAGCGCGTTAATCCACAAAAAAAACCACTCTAGACTGCAACCTCGTCCCCCCCCCTTTGAGGAACAGCCCATGAAAATTCTCTTGATCGGTGCCAACGGCACCATTGGCTCGGCGGTAGACCGGGAACTGTCCCAGCGTCACGAAGTGATCCGTATCGGCCGCACCAGCGGTGACTTCCAGGTGGATATCAGCGACAGCCAGTCGATCCGCGCGCTGTTCGAAAAGACCGGGCGCTTCGATGCGCTGGTGTGCGCCGCCGGTAACGTCACCTTCGCACCGCTGGGGGAAATGACCGCCGAGCACTTCAGCCTGGGCCTCAAGGACAAACTGATGGGCCAGGTCAACCTGCTGCTGATCGGCCGCGAATACGCCAACGACGGCGCCTCCTTCACCTTCACCACCGGCGTGCTGAGCCACGACCCGATCCGCAGCGGCGCCTCGGCCGCCCTGGTCAACGGCGCCATCGACAGCTTCGTGCGGGCCGCCGCCATCGAGCTGCCCCGGGGCCTGCGAGTCAACTCCATCAGCCCCAACGTGCTGCAGGAAGCCATGGGCAGCTACGCCCCCTACTTCCGCGGCTTCAAGCCGGTGCCGGCGGCCGACGTGGCCCTGGCCTACGCCAAGAGCGTGGAAGGCCTGCAGACCGGCCAGACCTACCACGTCGGCTGATCCGGCTTGTGTAGGGCTCGCCAGCGAAGGCGTCCTCCCGAACCACACAAGGCTTCAGGGCCTCTTCGCCGGCAAGCCGGCTCCTACGGTTGATGGCGCTGCCGCGTTCAATCCGGGGTTGTGGTGACCGGGCGGGCTGCGTAACGTGTCGGCTTCCGCTTGGAGGCCCAATGATGCGCACCGCCCGTTCACTGCTTTGTTTCGCCCTGTTGCCGCTGTTTGCCGGCTGCCAGATGTTGCCGATGTTCAACTCACAACCCGAGGCGCCATCCATGGCCGGGCTGACCCGGATGCAGGGGGAACTCAGTGCGGCAGACGGCAAGTTGCTGTTCAAGCCCTGCACCGAAGATCGCCGTTATGTGGTCCGCGACGGCGGCGATACCAGTGTGCTGCAAGAGGCCGCTACCCTGGCTGAGAAACAGGGCAAGCTGTTCGCCGACCTGCGAGGCAAGTTTTCCGCCAGCGGCAGTAGCGACGGGCAGTTGAACCTGCGCCAGCTGTATCGCATCGAACGTTCCGGCAGTGCCTGCAACGACCCGAATTTCCAGCGTCTGATCCTGCGGGCCGGCAGCAAGAACCCGGCCTGGAATGTCGATGTCAGTGCCAAGGGCATGATGATCGAGCGCGCCGGCCAACCAACCCTGGCCCTGCCCTATCTGGAAGAGCAACTGGGCGACGGTCGTTTCAACCTCACCAGCGAGGCCAATCACCAGCGCGTGGAGCTTTGGGTCGCACCGCAACGCTGCGTCGACCCCGTTACCGGCAGCGTCCAGCACCTGAGCGCCGAGCTGCGGGTGGATGGTCAGGTCCAGCGCGGTTGCGGCTATTTCGGCGGCTCGCGCAACGACTGATTCGACGAGCAGCGGTTTTAGCCTCACGGCGACGGTGGATTGCGGCTTATAATCGCCGGTTTGTGCAAAGCAAGCCGGCGCACTGTTGCGCACCGCCTACCCGGATCCTGTCATGTTACGAATCACCGAACTCAAGTTGCCGATCGACCATCCCGATGAAGACCTGCGCGCCGCTATCGTGCAGCGCTTGGGGATCGCCAGCGATGACCTGCTCGATTTCACCTTGTTCAAACGCAGCTACGATGCGCGCAAGAAGTCTTCCGAGCTGTGCTTCATCTACACCATCGACCTCAACGTGCGCGACGAAGCGGCGCTGCTGCTCAAGTTCGCCGACGACCGTAACGTCAACCCGGCGCCGGATGTCAGCTACAAGGTGGTGGGCCAGGCTCCGGCAGACCTGAACGAACGACCGATCGTGGTGGGTTTCGGCCCTTGCGGCATCTTTGCCGGCCTGTTGCTGGCCCAGATGGGCTTCAAGCCGATCGTCCTCGAGCGCGGCAAGGAAGTGCGCCAGCGCACCAAGGACACCTGGGGCCTGTGGCGTAAAAGCGTGCTCAACCCCGAGT
This sequence comes from Pseudomonas sp. JDS08PS003, assembly GCF_045013505.1. Classification (NCBI taxonomy): domain Bacteria; kingdom Pseudomonadati; phylum Pseudomonadota; class Gammaproteobacteria; order Pseudomonadales; family Pseudomonadaceae; genus Pseudomonas; species Pseudomonas sp. JDS08PS003. The sequence goes on along the minus strand of NZ_CP120724.1, from coordinate 1,573,536 downwards.
CCAACGTGCAGTTCGGCGAAGGCGGCGCCGGGACCTTCTCCGACGGCAAGCTCTACAGCCAGATCAAGGACCCGCAACACCACGGCCGCAAGGTGCTCCACGAGTTCGTCAAGGCCGGTGCGCCGGACGAAATCCTCTACGTCAGCAAGCCGCACATCGGCACCTTCCGCCTCACCGGCGTGGTGGAAAACATGCGCCAGCAGATCATCGCCCTGGGCGGTGAGGTGCGCTTCGAGCAGCGGGTCACCGACGTGCTGATCGAAGACGGCCAACTGCGGGGCGTGGAACTGGCCAGCGGCGAACAACTGCACTCCCGGCACGTGATCCTGGCCCTGGGCCACAGCGCCCGCGACACCTTCCGCATGCTCCACAGCCGTGGCGTGTACATGGAAGCCAAGCCGTTCTCGGTGGGCTTCCGTATCGAACACCCGCAATCGCTGATCGACAGCGCGCGCCTGGGCAAGTACGCCGGCCACCCGAAACTCGGCGCCGCCGACTACAAGCTGGTGCACCACGCCAAGAACGGCCGTTCGGTCTACAGCTTCTGCATGTGCCCGGGCGGCACCGTGGTCGCGGCCACCTCCGAGCCGAACCGGGTGGTGACCAACGGCATGAGCCAGTACTCGCGCAACGAGCGCAATGCCAACTCGGGCATCGTGGTAGGCATCACTCCTGAAGTGGACTACCCGGGCGGCCCATTGGCGGGCATCGAACTCCAGGAACGCCTGGAGTCCCACGCCTTTGTCCTGGGTGGCAGCAACTATCAGGCTCCGGCGCAGCTGGTGGGCGACTTCATCGCCGGCAAACCCACTACCGCTCTGGGCAGCGTCGAGCCGTCCTACAAGCCGGGGGTGAGCCTGGGCGATCTGGCCCCGGCCCTGCCGGACTTTGCCATCGAAGCCATTCGCGAAGCCTTGCCGGCCTTCGAGCGGCAGATCAAGGGCTACTCCCTGCACGACGCGGTGTTGACCGGGATCGAGACCCGCACCTCATCGCCGCTGCGTATCACTCGTGACGCATCGATGCAGAGCCTGAATGTGAAGGGGTTGTATCCAGCCGGTGAAGGCGCCGGTTATGCCGGGGGGATTCTTTCCGCCGGTGTGGACGGGATTCGCATTGCCGAAGCCGTGGCCCGGGACATCCTCGGGATTCAGGCCTGACGGACGGGCCCTTTCGCCGGCAAGCCGGCTCCTACCGTCTACCGTAGGAGCTGGCTTGCCAGCGAAGGCGTCATCCAGAACAACGCACGGCTCAAGGGCCCCTTCGCCGGCAAGCCGGCTCCTACGACAGGTTCAGATGCCGGCGCGCAATACGCTGGCGGGTAGTGCCTCGCCACGTTCGACACTGGCCGCTACCGAATCGATCAAGGCATCCAACTCATACCCCTGCTCCGCCAGCCACTGCTCATCGTAGTAAGTGGTCGCATAGCGCTCGCCACCGTCACAGAGAATCGCCACGATCGAACCCGTCTCGCCCGCGGCGGCCATCTGCTGCGCGGCCATCAATGCGCCGATCAGGTTGGTGCCGCTGGAACCGCCGACCCGGCGACCCAGGCGCTGGGCCAGGTAGTGCATGGCCGCCAGGGACAAGGCATCCGGCACCTTGACCATGGCGTCGATCACCTTGGGCAGGAAGGAAGCCTCGACCCGTGGCCGGCCAATGCCTTCAATCCGCGAACCGCAATCCAGACGCAAACTGGCATCGCCGCTCTGGTAGAAATCAAAGAACACCGAACGCTCGGCGTCGGCACACAGCACCCGGGTGCTGTGCTGGCGATAGCGCACGTAGCGGCCCAGGGTCGCAGTAGTGCCGCCGGTGCCCGGACTGGAGATCAGCCAGCTAGGCTCCGGGTAACGCTCGAAACGCAACTGCTGGAAGATCGACTCGGCGATGTTGTTGTTGGCCCGCCAGTCGGTGGCCCGCTCGGCGTAGGTGAACTGGTCCATGAAGTGGCCGCCGCTCTCCCGAGCCAGGCGCTCGGATTCGGCATAGATCTGTGTCGGGTCCTGCACCAGATGGCTCTTGCCGCCATAGAAGGCGATCTGCGCGATCTTTTCCTGGGAGGTAGTGGCTGGCATCACGGCAATGAAAGGCAGCCCCAGGAGACGGGCGAAATAGGCTTCGGAAATCGCCGTGGACCCACTGGAGGCCTCGATCACTGGCGCGCCGGGCTTGAGCCAGCCATTGCACAGGGCATAGAGAAATAACGAGCGGGCTAGGCGGTGCTTGAGGCTGCCGGTGGGATGGCTGGATTCATCCTTGAAATACAGTTCGATACCCGGCTGGCCTGGAAGCGCCAGCGGAATCAGATGGGTGTCGGCACTGCGCTGGAAGTCGGCTTCGATGATGCGGATGGCCTCACGGGCCCACTGGCGATTGTCGCTCATGTTCTATTCTCGTCGGATCGAACGCCGTACCGGCGCAAGAAAATGAAATGCACCCAGCTTAGGTGATCCGGGTTCGGCGCAATCAGGTGATTGTTCCCTGGAGGAAAACCATCTGTAAGCCCCTGGCGACGGACATGTTAGGAAATATCTCCAGCCCCTGACAGGTACAGCTGGTAAGCAATTGGAAACACAACTGCAAGGGAGCTTTTTCAGCAGGCCGCTTGCCTGCTACATATAACAAAAAAGAATATAACTTTTGTTTTAACAACTAACTGTACGGGTTAGGGTGTGCCACCTTTTTTAGATTTAGATGGAGAGCGACCTTGCCTCTGCGTAGCACTTTCACTCGTTTCTTTGCCATGGAAGCTGCCAGCGGTCTGTTATTGATCGCCGCTGCCATCCTGGCTCTCATCATCAACAACTCACCACTGTCCTGGCTGTACAACGGCTTGCTGGAAACCCCGGTAGTGGCCCAGATCGGTGCCTTGAAGATTGCCAAGCCGCTGTTGCTGTGGATCAACGACGGCCTGATGGCCCTGTTCTTCCTGCTGATCGGCCTTGAGGTCAAGCGCGAAGTCCTGGAAGGCCAGTTGTCCAAGCCTTCGCAGATCGTCCTGCCAGGCCTGGCAGCCATTGGCGGCATGCTGGTACCGGCCCTGATCTACTGGTTTCTCAACCGTGACAACCCGGCGGCACTCAATGGCTGGGCGATTCCGACGGCCACTGACATTGCCTTCGCCCTGGGGGTTCTGGCCCTGCTGGGCAAGCGTGTCCCCACGTCGCTGAAGCTGTTTCTGATGACCCTGGCGATCATCGATGACCTGGGAGCCATCGTGATCATCGCGATCTTCTACTCCGGCGCCCTGTCGACCCTGTCGCTGATGCTGGCGGCCGCCTGTATCGCTGCGTTGGTGGCGATGAACCGAATGGGGGTGGTGAAACTTGGGCCCTACATGATCATCGGCCTGATCCTCTGGGTCTGCGTGCTCAAGAGCGGGGTCCACGCGACGCTGGCCGGCGTGACCCTGGCCTTCTGTATTCCCCTGCGTACCCGCAATGCCGAACCCTCGCCGGCCCAGGCACTGGAACATGCACTGCATCCTTGGGTGGCGTTTGGCATCTTGCCGCTGTTCGCCTTCGCCAACGCCGGCTTGTCCCTGAGCGGCGTAACGCTTGAGAGCTTCACCCACCATGTACCTATGGGGATCGCCATCGGCCTGTTGCTGGGCAAGACCATCGGCGTGTTCGGCCTGAGTTGGCTGGCGATCAAGACCGGGCTCACCTCCCTGCCTGCCGGCGCCAACTGGGGACAGGTGCTCGGTGTGGCGATTCTGTGCGGGATCGGCTTCACCATGAGCCTGTTCGTCGGCTCCCTGGCCTTCGTGCCCGGTAGCAGCGAATACGCCGGCATGGACCGGATGGGGATTCTCACCGGCTCGTTGCTGGCCGCACTGATCGGTTATGCGGTTACCGCCGCCGCCAGCCGCAAGAACACGGCGCTGACCTCCTGATCAAGCAGGATCAGCCAGCCTGAAAACACAAAACCCCGACCAGTTGCCTGGTCGGGGTTTTGTTTTGTAGCAGAAATATCAGCGGGTAACGCGGCTGGTGCCGTTGACACTCATGATGCGCACGCGATCACCAACACGGAACACTTCGTTTTCCTGTACCTGCTGTACATAGGCACGCATGCTGCCGTCGTCTTCACGGACAGTGATCTCCACGCCCTGGGTACGGGTCAGACCTTCTTCAGTGGCCGAACCCAGCAGGCCACCAGCTACCGCACCGATCACCGCAGTGACGATGCTGCCACGGCCGCCGCCGATGGCGCTGCCGCCCACACCGCCGATGACAGCACCGGCAGCACCGCCGATCGGGGTCTTGGTACCTTCGATTTTCACTGGACGCAGGGACTCGATGGTGCCCATGCGTACGGTTTGCACACGACGCGCTTCATCACGGGAGTAAGAGTCACCGGTCAGGTTTGAGGCACAGCCGCCGAGCAACATTGCCATCGTGGTGAAAGACGCAACCAGCAAAACAGACTTACGCATAGGATCAACTCCAAAGGACAGATGGACATTAGACTCCGCAGCTTGACGCCTGTCACGGCGCAGCCCGGATAAAATTGGTTTCATTCAGCCAAAGTACAGACTGTATGAACGCTGAACCTTCTCAATACGGTAACGCCGGTTTCCAGCATAGCGCCACCGAGCAAAGGATTTTTCATGGATTACTTCATCATCATCGTGACCACCATCGCCGGCCTGTATTTTCACTGGTGGCTCTACGTGCGCATCAAGCGCTGGGTGGACCGGGACCTGGCCTTGTCCCTGGCCGGAACCGATGAACAGAAGAAGCAATTCATGCTGCAACAGCTGGCCGAGGCCCAACGCCAGAAAGTAAAACGCCGGGACCTGCCGCAATGGCTGGAAGCCGCCGCGGCCGGTTATCCCGGCGAGTGATCTGCGCGTTTCAGGGGGCCAAACGTTCCCGGCTCCACTGCCCCGCCTGCAGGCGATAGTTCAAACGGTCATGCAGACGGCTGGGACGCCCCTGCCAGAACTCGATGCGCTCGGGCAGCAGGCGATAACCACCCCAATGTTCCGGGCAATCGGGCTGGCTATCGCTGAAGCGCGCCTCAGTGGCCTTGAGCAACTCCTGCAACTGGTCGCGATCGGCGATCACCCGGCTTTGCGGTGAAGCCCAGGCCCCCAACCGACTCCCCAGAGGGCGCACCTGATAGTAGGCATCAGACTCCTGGGGAGTGACCTTGACCACCCTTCCTTCGATCCGAACCTGACGCTCCAGGGTCGGCCAGAAGAAGGTCATGGCGGCAAAAGGGCGCGCGGCCAGTTGCTCGCCCTTGGCGCTTTCGTAGTTGGTGAAGAAGGTGAAACCCTGTTCATCCAACCCCTTGAGCAACAAGATGCGGCAATGGGGACGACCGTCGGTATCGACAGTCGCCAGCGTCATGGCATTGGCCTCTACCGGTGGTTGCTCGGTTTTCACCGCATCGGCAAACCACTGGTGAAACAGCGCAAAAGGTTCGCCCGGGGCCTGGGCCTCGGACAAACCATCGCGGGTGTAATCCCGGCGCATATCAGCCAGAGACTGAGTCATGCCTGCTTCCTTATCCTTGAGAATCAGTTTTTAGCCTGAGCGGTAGCCGTAGTTTTCTTCGCTGGAGCTGCGGCTTTCTTCGCTGGAGCCTTCTTGGCTGCCGGCTTCTTGGCAACGGTGGACTTCTTCGCTGACGCTGCGGCCTTTTTGCCGGTGGCGGCAGGAACGGGCGGCTTGGCGTCCTGCACGGCGACCATTTCGGTCTCGGACGGCGTCGGCTGGTTGTACTTGCTCAGCAGGCCCAGCATGGTGCTGCGCTGGGTCAGCATGATTTCCACTCGACGGTTCAGCGAACGGCCTTGAGGACTGTCATTGGCTGCACGCGGCATGACCGAACCCATGCCACGCAGCATCAGGCGGTCCTGTTTCAAGCCACTGAGGCTGAAGATGGCAGCAACAGACTGGGCGCGATCACGGCTCAGCTTCTGGTTGGCCAGGGTCGGGCCAGTCGCATCGGCGTGGCCGAGAATCAGTACGGCAGTCTTGGGATCGCCTTCAACGGCCTTGGCCACGCGGGTGAATGGGCCCAGGGTTACCGGCAGCAGCATGGCTGGACGGTCCGGGTTGAAGGACGCGTCGACCAGCGCAGTCACTACCAGCACATTTTCACGACGCTCTATTTGCAGCTTGCTGTCCTTAACCGCTTCACGCAGGCGTGGCTCGTAGTCGTCCAGCCAGGCCTGGGTGATTTTCGGGTCGGGCATCGGGATGTCCGCCACGTTGACCTTGCTCAGTGGCTTGGGTTGGCTCTTGGCAAACGGCCACCACCAGTGGGTCTCGGAGTCTGCGGCCTTGGCAACTTCTGGAGCCGGAGCCGGCTCGGCCTTTTTGGCCTCAGCCACAGGCTTGTCGGCGGAATCCTTGGAAGAGAACGGCCACCACCAGTTGCTGCTCTCGGCCTTGGCGGCAGGAGCGGCAGGTGCTGCGGCTACAGGGGCAGGAGCAGGAGCTGGCTCGGCTGCTGCCGGCTTGGCGGCAACCGGAGCTTTGCCAGCTGGCGCCGCCTGCTTCGCGGAAGCGGTGGTTTTACCGGCAGCGGCCGCAGGAGCTGCGGGCTTGGCCGCCACTGCCGGCTTGCCCGCAGGAGCGGCAGGAGCTGGCGCTTCGGCTGTGACGGGTTTTTCAGCGGCCTGCGGGGCTTCCTTGCTGCTGGCCTTATCGGACCCGAACGACCACCAATGGCCGCCATCCGCTTCATTTTGTGGGGTTTGTGCACAACCAGTGACGGTCAGGCAGATGGCCAAGGCTAGAGACTTGTTCGACGACATGGGATATCCACAAAATGAGATAAAAAATTCGGTCTACATGACCGGTACAAACAGACGCTTGGAAATTATAAAAGCCACAGGGTTCCGTCCTGCAGCTTTCCAAGCATGTTTAAGCAAAAAAGTTCTTAACAGCAACCTTTTTACAGACAATCCGACAAAACCCGCACCAGCTTCTGTGCCCGGGGGTCCATCAATACATAAGGCCCCAGGGTATTTGTCACAAAACCGAATGCCACATCATGCTCAGGGTCAGCAAAACCGATGGAGCCCCCGGCCCCCGGATGCCCAAATGCCCGCGCGCCCAAGCCAAAAGTGGCATTGGCCACCTGAGGCTGGTCGAGCATGCAACCCAGGCCGAAGCGAGTCTGGGTCAACAACGTCTTGTCCATGCCCAGGCTGTGCTCTCGGGTCAGCTCTTCGAGCATATCGGCTTCCAGCAAGCTGCCATCGAGCAGGCCGCTGTAGAACCCGGCGAGGCTGCGGGCATTGCCGTGACCATTGGCCGCCGGTTGCTGCATGCGCCGCCACTCGGGTTTATTGGTGCTGGACAGGATAGACGGTGGATTGGTAAACGCCCGGGTAGTCATCGCATCCGGCTCGCGCATGGTCACTTGCAGCAGGCGCTGCGCCGCGGCGTCACCGACATTGCCTTTGCCACGGGCGATATGTGCCACCCGATGGAATTCCTCGTCAGCCAGGCCGACATGGAAGTCCAGCCCCAGAGGCGTGGCGACCCGGGCCACGATGGAGTCTCCCGCCCCGCGCCCATCGGCACGCCGGATCAACTCGCCGACCAGCCAGCCATAAGTGATGGCCGCGTAGCCGTGGCCCTCTCCCGGCGTCCACCAGGGCTGCTCGGCGGCCAGGGCATCGACCATGGTCTGCCAGTCGTAGAGGGCCTCGGCAGGCAGCAATTCGCGCAGGGCCGGCAAGCCCGCCTGATGACAGAGCAATTGGCGCAGGGTAATGGCGGCTTTGCCTGCCGCGGCGAATTCCGGCCAGTAATTGGCTACCGGCGCATCCAGCTTGAGCTTGCCTTCGGCCACCAATTGCAGGGCGGTGACCGCAGTGAACGTCTTGGTGCAGGAGAACAGGTTGGCGATGGTATCGCTGTGCCACGCCTCGGCACCGTCCTTGTCGGCGGTGCCGGCCCACAGATCAATGACCGTTTCCCCGCCGATCTGGATGCACAGCGCCGCGCCGCGCTCCTGGGGATCTTCGAAAAGCGCCGCGAAGGCTTCGCGTACCGCCTCGAATTTAAGTTCGTAATGACCTTGAATCTGCACCCTGACTCTCCCCACGACAATGCTCGACAACGTGGCGCGCATTGTTCCAGCCCTGAACCGATTTGGGAACAACCGACAGGGCTCCGCTCATTGATCCAGAGCCCTGGACAGATCAGTGGCCGTTGCCGGAGTGGCCACCGGCGCGCGCGCCCGCTTCCTTGGCTCCGCGGCCCTTGCCCTCATCCCCGGAGCCGTGTTCGGCAGCCGCTGCCTGTTGTGCCTGGACTCGGGCCTTTTGCGCCTCCTTGCCCAATTGATCCACAGCCTGCAGGTTGCTCTTGCGCACGCTGTCGACAAACCCCTGGAAGGGCACATCGGTAATCCCCACCAGACCAAAATGGCCGTTTTCACCATCCAGCAGACGCCCGGTTACAGGCTGGTCGAGATACTGGAACCAGTGCACACCGACAATCGATGGCTCGCTCACAGCCTGCTTGAGGAAATTGGCGTAGGCCGGTCCACGATCTTCCTCCCGGGCCAGTTCGGTCACGCCGCCCCAGAACGGGCCACGGTCCCGGGAGCCGAAATTGAACTCGGTCACCAGCACCGGCTTGTCCAGGCTGCGCAGGTACGCAAAGTCCTGACCGTCCTGAGGCTTGAGGGTGTACATGTTGAAGCTCAGCACATCGCAGTACTGGGCACAGGCCGCCACCGCTTCGGGGTTGCTGACGGCAAAGCGACCGCCCAGCAGCAGATGGTTGGGGGCATGCCACTTCAGCGAGTCGGCGATGGTCTTGAAATAGGTCTCGGCAAAGACTTTCTGGAAATACTTGAAGTCAGCCTCGATCTCCGGGTGCTCGGGACTTGGCTGCGGCGGTACGAACCCTGGGTCTTCCATCAACTCCCAGGCCGGCAGATCGATGCCCCAGGCTTTCGACAGGCCCGCCTGATTGCGGTATTTGTCCCGCAATTGCTTGAGGAAGGCCCGTTTGGCCGGCACATCGGTGGTCAGGCGCAGGGTGCCGTAAGCCAGGGCATAGCGGGCTTTCGGATCGTCACCGGGGCCGGCCCAGGCCAGCTCGTTGTCGGCAAAGTAGCCGATCAGCCAGGGATCGTCCCGATGGTCGCGGGCGGCGATGGCCACGGCGCGTTCAGTGGCCATGGCAAAGCGCGGATCGAAAGGGTCCGGCATGCCGCCCCACCAATCACTGCCCGTGCTGATGCTGGCGTAGTCACCAACGATGGACAACGGCAAAGTGTAGGGCACCCGGTCAGCCAACCCCAGCGCCGGCGCGCTCCAGTTGCCGATGGTGTTGAATCCCCAGGCCTGCAAGCGGTCCAGGGTGTGGCTGACCCAGCGTCGCTCATCGAAGGCCGGTGTCGCACATGGGACTGCGGCGGCTTCAGGCGCCGCTGGCTTGGGCTCGTTACTGGAGGCTTCGGCCGGGGCTTCGCTGCCCATCGCACAGGGGGCGCTGTAGGTGCGTTGCAGGTTGGCCCGATAGAAGTCGTACCAGCGGCCGGCGTTATAACCACGTCCCTGGTCGGCGCCGTTGCCGCCACGGTTGTCGCCCTCACCGTAGTAGCTCGCCAGAGGCTCGCCGTTCTTGGGCAAGGCGCTGAACATCCACTCACGCCCGGCGACATAGGTCTGGCTGTTGTCCGGGGCCACGGTGTTGACGCCCAGGGAGTAGAACGGGTGACCTTGCGGAGTTACCAGGAACCAGCGGCCATCACGTTTTTCCGTGCGGAAGAAGCCGCTGGCCTTGAAGCTCGGGCCCTTGTCCCAGCCGCCGAACTTGTCCAGGGAAGTCTTCTCGCGCTCGCCAAGCCACGCCTTGAGTTGCTGCTGCTCCTTGGCATCGGCCGCCTTGAGCTGATCGTCGCTGGCGATCTTTTCCGGCCAGCGGGCCCGGGTCGACTGGCCGTAGCCATCCACCAGAGAACCGTAGACCGCCCTGACCACGCCCTCGCCATCCTGCACGCCAAAACGTTCGAGGAGGATACTCTGGGCGGCTTTGGGGCTATCCAGAGACAAGGTCACCGACACCACCTGGCTGCGGTCCAATTGCCCTTCGCTGCTGGCCAGCAGGATGCGCTGGCCGTCCACGGTCATCGGCATCGGCGGTGCGGCCTTCATGCCCTGGCTCAGAGGAGTACTGGCCACCAGCGGCACCAGCAGGGTCTGCGCCGGACCCGCCGGCAGATCGACGCGGCTGACCAGGGTCTTGCCGTCGTTGCTTTGAATGGTCACATAGAGGGTCAAGGCCCAGTTCATCGCGCTCTGGATGCGTAGGCTCATCATCCCCGACTGCGACCAGTCCCAGGCGCCGCTTTGTGGGCTCAGACTCAGGCTGGGCCGACTGGTCGGGTTGAAGGTGATTCGCCGCAGCACTTCACCTTCGGCCGTTTGCTCCGCATTGGACTGTGGCAGGCTGGCATCTTGTGTCGCCACCTGCACCACAGCGGCAGGCCGGACAAAGTTGAACAGCGTCTGTTGGCCGGCAGGGGCCGCCAGGACGGGGGCGGCAAACAACAGGGCAAGTACAGCGGGCAACGAACGGCGAATCATATGAACCTGGCTCTCCCTAAAGACCGATAAACGGCCGGTGCTGAAGCGGTGACATGAAATAGACAGCACGGCGCGCAAAGGTGCGCGCCTTGCTTAAGATATTTCTCGGCGAAATGGCGGCAAGGCATTGAGGATAGCCTTGCCGTAGCGCTGGGTGACCAGTCGGCGGTCCAGCAGGGTGATGGTGCCGCGGTCCTGCTCGGTACGCAGCAGGCGGCCGCAGGCCTGAACCAGCTTGAGAGAAGCATCCGGCACCGAGATCTCCATGAATGGATTGCCGCCCCGGGCCTCGATCCACTCCGCCAGCGCCGCTTCCACCGGATCATCCGGTACCGAGAACGGAATCTTGGCGATCACCACGTGTTCACAATAGGCACCGGGCAAGTCCACCCCTTCGGCAAAGCTCGCCAAGCCAAACAGCACGCTGGAATCGCCACCGTCGACCCGGGCCTTGTGCTTGTTGAGGGTTTCCTGCTTGGACAGGTTGCCCTGGATGAACACTTGCTTGCGCCAGTCACGGTCCAGGCCGTCGAACACGTCCTGCATCTGCTTGCGCGAGGAGAACAGCACCAGGGTGCCCCGGGAGCCCTCCACCAGTTCCGGCAGGTCGCGGATGATTGCTGCGGTATGCGCCGGTGCATCCCGCGGGTCGGCGCGCAGGTCGGGAACGCGCAACACCCCGGCATCGGCGTGATGGAACGGGCTGGGGACCACCGCCGTCACGGCTTTCTTCGGCAGTCCGGCACGCATGCGGAAGCGGTCGAAGGTGCCCAGGGCGGTCAGGGTCGCCGAAGTCACCAGGGCGCCGTAGGCCACGTTCCACAGATTGCGCCGGAGCATCTCCGCCGCAAGGATCGGGCTGGCATTGACCTCGATGTCGAACAGCGAACCGCTCTCGGCCAGGGTCAGCCAACGGGCCATGGGCGGGTTGTCTTCCGGGTCTTCGATGGTGAACGCGGTCCACAGTTCCCAGTTGCCCGAAGCCCGCGCCAGCAGGCTACCGAACAGCGGATACCACTCTTCGGCCTGGTTGCTGGCGATGCCGATATTGACCTCGCCATCCATGCCTTCCTTGAGCAGCTCGGTGAGGCGGGTGAACAGATCGGTGAGACGGGAGAACCCCTTCTTCAACTCGATGCCCATCTCGCGCATGTGGTCGGGGATCAGCCCGCCGACGAAGCGATGGCGTGGCCGCTCACGGCCTTCCATGTCTTCGCCGGTCTTGAAGTCGGCGATCTGCTCGCAGGCGCTGAACATGAACTGCTGCTGGGTCTTGATCTCCCGCGCCAGCTCCGGCACTTGCTCGATCAAGCGCCCCAAGTCCCCCGGCAGCGGGTGCTGGGCCAGCAACTTGGTGAGGTTCTTGGCGGTCTGCTCCAGCCAGTCGGCGGTGGAGCGCAACCGGGTGTAATGGGCGAAGTGGCCGATGGCCTTGTCCGGCAGGTGGTGGCCTTCGTCGAACACATAGAGAGTGTCGCGCGGGTCCGGCAGTACCGCGCCGCCGCCCAGGGCCAGGTCGGCCAGGACCATGTCGTGGTTGGTGACGATCACGTCCACCTTGCCCATGCCTTCCCGGGCCTTGTAGAAGGCGCACTGGCCGAAGTTCGGGCAATGTCGATTGGTGCACTGGCTGTGGTCGGTGGTCAGACGTGCCCAATCGGCGTCTTCCAGGGCGGTGGGCCAGCTGTCGCGGTCACCGTCCCATTTATTCCCGGCGAGCTTCTCGATCATGCTGGTGAACAGCTTCTGGCTGGCTTCATCGACCTCGATCTTGAAGCCTTCTTCCTCGAACAGCTGGGCGGTGGCGGTCTGGGCGTGACCTTCCTGAAGCAACATGTCGAGCTTGGACAGGCACATATAGCGCCCGCGGCCCTTGGCCAGGGAGAAGCTGAAGTTCAGCCCGCTGTTGCGCATCAGGTCCGGCAGGTCCTTGTAGACGATCTGTTCCTGCAGGGCGACGGTGGCGGTGGCGATTACCAGGCGCTTGCCGGCGGCCTTGGCCGTGGGAATGGCCGCCAGACTGTAGGCCACGGTCTTGCCGGTACCGGTCCCGGCCTCCACCGCGACCACCGCCGGGTCGCCACTGCGCCGGCCCTCGTCGTCGGTGTCGATATCACCCAGGACCTTGGCCACTTCGGCGATCATCAGGCGCTGGCCGTAACGCGGCTTGAGGCTCTTGGCTTCGAGAAAACGCGAGTAGGCGCCCTGGATCGTGGTTTTGAGTTCGTTGCTGATCATGGTTTTTCGGGCGCACAAAACGCTGGATAAATTTTCAGTGGTTCGAATCGGCCGCTATCATACCCCGCTAATTCATGTCGCGCAGAACGGAGTACCCGAATGACCGCTTTCGCCCTTGCCTACACCCTGCATGTACTGGCCGCCCTGGTCTGGGTGGGCGGCATGTTTTTCGCCTGGATGGTCCTGCGCCCGGCAGCCGTGGCGGCCCTAGAGGGACCGGCGCGACTACAGCTCTGGGCGCAAGTGTTTCCGCGTTTTTTCGTCTGGGTCTGGGCAGCGGTGGTGCTGTTGCCGATCAGCGGTATCGGCCTGCTGCACCTGCGCTTCAGCGGTTTTGAAACCGCACCGCGTTATGTGCAAGTGATGATGGGGGTTTACCTGGTGATGACCGCCCTGTTCATCCGTATCCAATCCCTGCAACTGCCGGAGTTGCACAAGGCGGTAGCGGCCCAGGACTGGCCGATCGCTGCGGCGGCGTTGGGGAAGATCCGTCGCCTGGTGGGCATCAATCTGATCATTGGTCTGCTGCTGGTCGCCCTGGCTGCGGCACGGCCAACCTTCTGAAAGCAACCGCCCGCTACAGGAGCGGGCGGCTGGAAGCATCCATCTTTCGAGGCTGACTACAAACGCTGGACCGTCAGCGACCCCGCCTCGCCTGCGGGCCCTGGCTGCCCCTGAGCACCGGGACGCCCGCTTTTGCCGCCGTCGGTTCGGTAGACCAGGCAGCCCTTGGACTTGCCCCCGGCCCCCGGCTTGCCGCCGGCACCGGCCAGGCCGCCCGCGCCGCCATCGACCAGGACCTTGATTTGCTCGCTGGGGTAATCACGGGGCAACTCCACCCGGACCTGGGCGCCCGAAGCCCCCGGCCGGCCGTCACCGCCGTTGTCACCGTCGGCGCCGCGCCCGGCCTGCCCCCAGGTGCAACCCGGCTCCTGGCCATTGGCTCCGTCGAGGCCGACATAACCGGGAGCACCCGTGCCACCACGGGCGTCCACGGACAGTTGCTCGGCCTTCAAGGACTCGATTCGCAGGTTCAGATTGCGCCCCGGCTTGGCCACTTTCTCATAGGTGCCCGGCGCACCACGGGAACTGATCTGACTGCCGTTCTCCAACTGCGCATGCCGGATAATCAGTTGCAGGCTTTGCCCGGTAGGCACGATGGCAATCCGCGCGTCACGCCCCAGGCGCAGTTCGTCGACCTTGAGCTCGGTGACATTGGCCGGGATCAGCAGGGTGCCGTAATCCGCCACGTCCAGACGCTCCAGCTGCAGGGTGCTGGCGGTATTGGGCAGGCGCATGAAGGAGTTGGTTTCGACCTGGACCACCTGGGCCACGGCTAGAGGACTGCAGAACAGGGCCAGCAGGCAAAACTTACGCATGGTCGGTCTCGACAACAGGAGCAACAGCGGGAAGGGTTTGCAGGTGGAAGATCCCCACCAGCAGGATTTGTAAACGATCACGCCAGGGATATGGACGATCCTTGAGGCTGCCGTTGAACAGCAACAGTTCCAGCAAATGGGTCAAAAGCAACAGGCTACCCGCCAGGTTGACCAGCAGGTGCAACGGATTGACCAATGGCTTGACCATATTGATCAGCACCACCAGCCAAAAGACCAAGGTCAGAAATTTTCCCATCCCCCATAAGACCTTCATACGCTCCCCTTGTGAATTATTCTTTGCGCGCACAGTAACGACTTACCCCGGGGATACGCCAGAGGGCGATGAAAATTCTTCCCGAAGCGTCTGTTTAGCGGCCCGATCGGCGAGGATCGCCGACCCGAGCCGCCTGGTTTCAACGTTGGATATGCAGTTCCACGCGGCGATTCTTTGCTCGCCCCTGCTCACTGTCGTTATCCGCTACCGGCTGACTTTCTCCCAGGCCCTGGCTGCTGATCTTGTCCGACGCCAAGCCCTGTCCAACAAGAAAGGCCACGACACTGCTGGCTCGACGTTCCGATAGTTTCTGGTTGTAGGCATCGGAACCCTGGCTGTCGGTATGCCCGAGCACCTTGATGCTCACCACATCGGCATTGGCCAGCTTGGCCATCAGCCCCTGCAACTGGTTGCGGGCCTCGGCAGTCAACTCCGCGGAGTCGAAGGCGAACAGCACATTGCCCTGATCACTGAGGGTGATCACTTCCGCAGGGGCTGCAGCCTCGGGCTCCGGCGCCTTGACCACCGCCGGATACTGGGGCAGCGGGCACCCGCGATCGTCCACCGCGGTGTTGGACGGGGTGTCCGGGCAATGATCACGACGATCGAATACCCCATCGCCATCCTCATCACCATCCTGGGCGTAACAGATCAAGCCACCACCGATCAGCCCAAGGGCCGCACCTCCAGCCGCCCAGCTACCACTCTCGATCGCTCCCAAGCCACCGCCGGCCAGGCCACCGAGCAGGCTGCAGATGGGCCAGGTGCGTTGGTTGAGGGGGGCAGTACCATCACTGTGGGTTGCGCAACCTGTCAGCAGGCCGCCGAGCAACAGGACCGGGAACACGGTCCGAGGGAGAAGGTTCATCATGAATACTCCTGTGTCACCGGCAAGACCGGTCACACAGGAGTAAAGACTGCCATCGACGGCGACACAAGCCGCGCAGGCATAGGCTTTCAACGGTTGATCTGGATCTCCGTACGACGGTTCATCGCCCGGCCTTCGGCAGTCTTGTTGTCCGCCACCGGCTTGCTTTCACCGGCTCCGGTCACTGACACGAAACTGTTGCGAGGAATACCGTTGCTGATCAGGTAGTCCACGACCGAGTGGGCACGCTTGTCCGAGAGTTTCTGGTTGTAGGCATCGCTGCCGACGCTGTCGGTGTGGCCGGTCACGCGCAATTGTGCAGTCGGCGCTTCCTGTTTCAGGCGGCTCACTACGGTGTTGAGCTTGGTCTTGTCGGCGTCGGTCAACTTGGCCGAGTCGAAATGGAAGTACACATCGCGAATGACGATGGTTTCTTCCTTGACCACCACGACTTCTTCCACCACTGGTGGCGGCGGTGGGCAACCATTGGCATCGACCTGCACGCCTTTGGGGGTATGTGGACACTTGTCACGGCTGTCCGGCACGCCATCGCCGTCTTCATCGCCATCACCTTTTACCCAGCAGTAGGCACCTGCCAGACCACCGACCACCAATGCGCCACCGCCCGCCCACGAGGCGCTTTCGGTGGCGCCCAACGCCGCGCCCGTGACGCCGCCGACTGCGGCGCAGATTGGCCAGTCGGTTTTCTGCAAACCTGCACAACCAGTCAACACACTGGTTAACAGAACCAAGGGTACTGCCGTCCGAATGATGCTCATCTGATTTCTCCTGAGGGATCGGCTCGAGGCCGATTCACGGAGTAAAGACTGCGCATTTCAACTGCGCCAGCACCGGGCTATCACTGATTTCGCCCCGTAAATACGGGAGGTTCGCCGATTTAGTGGCGAACCGCTCTAGGCCCAAGGGTGCCGGCACGCTAGTCTTGGGCGTTCTGATCGAGGAGCTAAAATGAGCGCCGGAATTTCTACCCGTACTCCCCAGCAGGCTCTGGCGGCCTTACTGGACCGTTACGCCCCCCAACAATTGCTGCTGATCGGCGCCAGCGACTTCCCCGCCCTGGCCGCATTCAAGGAGGCTCACCCCGGTACCGAGGTGGCGCAGGCGGCCCCCGGCCCCTTGCCTGCGGAGCTGGCTGCTCGGCGTTTCGACCTGGCTCTGGCAGTGGACTGCCTGGAGCATCTGCCCAAGCGCGATGGTCTGAACCTGCTTGGGGGCATTCGCAACCTCAATGCCAGCCGGATTGCCGTGCTGGCCGACCTGTGTGCCTGCGGTTGGCAGGAGACCGACTTTTTCTCCCTGGCCCTGCAGGCCAGTGAACGCTTCCAGCGGGACGAACAGGTACTGACCCTGTTTACCTACGATCTGCTTGAATACAAACAAGTGCCCGACTGGCTCAACTCTCGCTTCTGGGCGAACCCGGAAAACTTTGGAAAGTATTGGTGGTAACACAATGAGCGCCTCGATTTGTCCTTGTGGCAGCGGCAACCTCCTGGATGCCTGCTGCGGCCACTACCATGCCGGCCATCCCGCCCCTTGCGCCGAAGCCCTGATGCGCTCGCGCTACAGCGCCTATGTACTGGGGCAGGTGGATTACCTGCTGGCCACCACACTGCCGATACAACAGGCAGGCCTGGATCGCCAATCCATCAGTGACTGGAGCGCACAAAGCACCTGGCTGGGGCTGGAGGTGGAAAGCTCGGAGGTCTTCGGCGGTCAGCCGGAACATGCCTTCGTCACCTTCACTGCTCGCTGGCATGACAGCCAGGGCGAACACAGCCATCGCGAACGCTCGTCCTTCGTGCAGAATCAGGGACGCTGGTACTTCATCGAGCCCACGGTGCCCCTGAATGCCGGGCGCAATGACGCCTGCCCCTGTGGCAGCGGGCAAAAATTCAAGAAGTGCTGCGCCGGCTATTTCACACGCTGAGCCTTTGCAGGCCAGGCACCCCAAGCCCAGGACGGGTACAGGGGGTTCAAAGGGAGTCTTGCAATGATCGGTGAGCTGCGCGCATTACGGGCCGTCTGCCTGCTCGGACTGCTGAGCCTGTCGGGGTGCGTGTCCTGGTTCACCGATGAGAACCTGGACCCTGCGGTACACCTGGTCGAGGTCGAGGTGGTCAAGGCCAACCTGCTGGAGCAGCGCTTCACCCTGCACCTGCGGGTCGACAACCCCAATGACAGCGACCTGACGGTGCGCCGCCTGACCTACCGGGTCTACCTGGAGCGCTTTCTGCTCAGCGAGGGCGAGCACGAACACTGGTTCACCGTCTCGCCCCACAGCAGCCGCTTCTTCAAAGTCCCGGTGCGGACCAACCTGTGGCCGCAGATTCGCGATGTGGTGAAACTGTTGCGCAAGCCCGAACGGCCGATCCCCTATCGCCTCGAAGGCGAGCTGGAAATCGGATTATTCATCGGCCAGGACGTGCACCTGAAGCGCAATGGCGTGATAATTCCCGGTGATTTTATCCCGGAGTAACCTGCAATGACCCAGCAACCTCATGTCCATGGCCCTGACTGCAACCACGATCATGACCACCACGACCATGATCATGACCATGGCCATGTTCACGGTCCGCACTGCAACCACGCCCACCAGGAGCCGGTACGCAACGCGCTGAAAGACGTTGGCCGCAACGATCCTTGCCCATGCGGCAGCAGCAAGAAGTTCAAGAAGTGCCACGGCGCTTGATCTGATCGCGGGAGAGGCTTGTCCGCGCGACTTCGCCGTCCGACCTCTCCTAAAAAAGCTGCGCCAGGTTCAATACCGTGGCGTACTCGCCGTGCAGGTTGGCCAGCGACATGTCATGCACTTCCTCGGCAGAACGGGCGCGACCGGCGAAGTCGAGCTTGTCGAAGGTAAAGCAGGCGTCGGCCACTACCCATACCGCAAAGCCCAGGTTACCGGCGGTTCTCGCCGTCGACTCCACCGAGTTGTTGGTGGCAACACCGACTATCACCAACTGTCCGATCCCCTGTCGGCGCAGATCCGCCTCCAGCGAGGTGCCACAAAAAGCATCCGGCACCTGTTTCTGAATCAGCCCCTCCCCCGTTTGCGGGCGAAAGCGCGGCTGAAACTCCACACCGGACTGCCCGGGCCAGAACACCGAATCCGTCGAGCGCGACAGATGCTGCACATGGATCACCGGCCAACCCCGGGTGCGCCAATGGGCCAGCAACTCGAGCATCCGCTCTTCTGCCTCAGGATTGTTTCGTGGACCGAGCCGGGGGTGCAGGATGCCTTGCTGTTGATCGATGAGTATCAGCGCCGTGTCGGCCGGAATGGGCATTGAGCATTCTCCGTTGGAGCATCATTGAATTTTGCCGACTTCAACATCACCTTCTGTTTCAGGCAAGCCACCCATTGCACACAGGACGACCTAATGCCGGAGTTTGCTGTCGTTTAACAAGGACCCATTCCTTTTGGAGCGCTGCATGATCGATCTGTACTACTGGACCACCCCCAACGGCCACAAGATCTCCCTGTTCCTGGAAGAAGCCGGCCTGCCCTACACCCTGTACCCGGTCAACATTGGCCTGGGCGAACAGTTCAAGCCGCAATTCCTGAAGATCGCTCCCAACAACCGCATTCCGGCCATCGTCGACCATGAACCGGCAGATGGCGGCGCACCGCTGTCGCTGTTCGAGTCCGGGGCGATCCTTTTGTACCTGGCGGAAAAAACCGGACAGTTCCTGCCCCAGGACCTGCGGGGGCGTCAGGAAGCCCTGCAATGGCTGTTCTGGCAAATGGGTGGGCTGGGGCCGATGGCCGGACAGAACCATCACTTCAGCCAGTCCGCCCCGGAAAAGATCCCCTACGCCATCAAACGCTATGTGGACGAAACGGCGCGGCTGTATGGCGTGCTGGACCGGCGCCTGGCAGACCGGGCGTTCGTCGCCGGCAGTGACTACAGCATTGCCGATATGGCGATCTATCCGTGGATCGCGTCGTACAAGAAACAGAGCCAGAAACTCGAGGACTTCCCTCATCTGCAGCGCTGGTTCAACAGCATCCAGGGGCGGCCGGCTACCGAGCGCGCCTACGCCCTGGTCGAGCAGGTCAATCCCGCCTCTTGAGCCTTGCACCGGCCAGCTCCTGTAGGTGCTGGCTTGCCAGTGAATGGCCTGCAAAGGCCAGGCCGGGCTCCAAGGCCTCTTCGCCGGCGAGCCGGCTCCTACGGGTTTGGCCAGCTACCGACGCGCCGGCGATAACTATTTGTGGCGCGCTCGAGAAATACCTCCTGCCCCCGCTTGCGCGGCACTCGCCTGCTCACTAACGTAGCGCCTTTATCGACGCTACCCCCCCGCAGGAGCTTTGCCATGGCCTCGCCAGCCCTCTCACATTTTCTTCCCCGGTTCGGCGTTGCCGCGGCAGTGGCCGGTGCTCTCAGCCTGGCCGGTTGCCAGTCCTGGAACACCCAAAACAGCCTGCCACCCACCTCGGGCGTACAGCCCCTCAAGGGCCTGGCGCAGAACGTTTCGGTCAGACGTAGCGCCGTCGGTGTACCGCTGATCGAAAGCAACAGCTTCCACGACGCGCTCTTCACCCTGGGCTATGTACACGCCAGTGATCGTATCGAGCAGATGGTCACCCTGCGCCTGCTGGCCCAGGGCCGCCTGGCGGAGATGTCCGGCGCCGAGGTGCTGGAAGTCGACCGCCTGATGCGTGCGGTGAACCTGAAGAAAAGCGCCGACGAGCTGTACAAGGCCTCGTCGCCACGGATCAAACGTTTCTTCGAGGTCTACGCACGGGGCGTCAACGCCTATCTGTTCCGCTACCGCGACAAGCTGCCGCCAGACCTCGCCGCTCGTGGCTACATTCCTGAATACTGGAAGGCCGAGGACTCGGCACTGATCTTCTGCCTGCTGAATTTCGGCCAGTCCGCCAATCTGCTGGAAGAGATCAACAGCCTGGTACTGGCGCAAAAGGTCGGCAGCGACAAACTGCCCTGGCTGACCCCGAGCTACCCCGATGAGCCGCTGCCCATGGCCGAGGCCGACAAGCTCAAGGGGCTGGCATTGCATGTGCCGGGTTTGAGCGAACTGAGCCTGGCTGCCAAGCAGATGTCGGCCCTCAATTCACTGGGCGTCACCGCCGGCAGCAACCTGGCTGTCGCCCCGCAGCGCACTCGCAGCGGTCGCAGCCTGCTGGCCAGCGACAGCCAGATCAGCGCCTGGTACTACGTACAGATCCGCGCACCGAAATATCAGGCAGCTGGGGCCTCGATCGCCGGTTTACCGACCATTGTGCAAGGATTCAACGGCAAGCTGGCCTGGAGCATGAGCTCGGCGATGGGCGACAACCAGGACCTGTTCCTGGAAAAACTCAAGCGTCAGGGCAATGCCCTGTACTACCAGAACAACGGAAAATGGCAGCCGGTCATCGTTCGCAACGAGACCTACTTCGTCAAAGGCCAGCGGCCGATTCGCGAAGCCGTGTACGAAACCCGCCACGGTCCATTGCTCAACAGCACCCTGGGGATCAACGCCAACAATGCCCTGGCCAGTGGCTACGGCCTGGCGCTGCAAATGCCGGAGCTCAAGGACGACAAGAGCCTGGATGCTTTCTTCGATCTGTCACGGGCACAGAATGTGGAGAAGGCCTCCGACGCCAGCCGCGAGATCCGCGCCATTGCCCTGAATATGGTCTATGCCGATGCCAGCAACATCGGCTGGCAGGTCACCGGGCGCTTCCCCAACCGCCGCGAGGGCGAAGGCCTGCTGCCCTCTCCCGGCTGGGACGGACGCTATGACTGGGATGGCTACGCCGACCCGATGCTCCACCCTTATGACCAGGACCCGGCGCAAGGCTGGATCGCCACCGCCAACCAGCGGGTGATCTCCCGCGGTTATGGCATGCAGCTCTCCAACTCCTGGGAGGCTCCGGAGCGGGCCGAGCGCATCGGCCAATGGCTGTCGGGCGGCAAGCAGGACAACCGCAGCCTGATTGCCCTGCAGTACGACCAGACCACCCTGTTCGCGGCCAAGTTGAAAAAGATGTTCGAGGCGCCGGGCATGGCCCAGCCGCTGAAAAACGCCATCGACACCCTGCCCGATGCAGACCGCGCCAAGGCCCGGGAAGCCTACAGCCGGCTGATGGCGTTCGACGGCAAGCTCAGTGCCGGCTCCGCCGACGCCGCACTCTACGAACTGTTCCTCCAGGAAAGCGCCAAGCAGACCTTCCTCAAACAGCTCGGCCCAGAGCCCGGCGTCGCCTGGCAGGCCTTCGTTGCCAACGCGGGCCTGTCCTATTCGGCCCAGGCCGACCATCTTCTGAGCCGGGAAGACAGCCCGTTCTGGGGCGACTCGCGTAACGGGCAAAAAGAGGACAAGCCGGCCATTCTCGCCCGCAGCCTGGCGGCGGCCGTCAGTTCGGGCGAGCAACTGCTGGGCACGGACCGCAAGGCCTGGCAGTGGGGCAAGTTGCACAGCTACCACTGGACCTACAACAATGGCCAGACAATGCGCGGCCCGTTGCAGGCCGGTGGCGACCAGAACACCGTCAACAGCGCCGGCTATCGCTGGGGACAGGACTTTGCCATTACCACGACCCCGGCCCTGCGTTTCGTCGTCGACTTCGCGCTGAGCGAGCCGCTGATGGGTCTCAACAGCAGTGGCCAATCCAGCAACCCGGTGAGCCCGAACTACGCCAACGGCATCGACGGCTGGCTCAAGGCCCAGTACCTGAGTTTCCCGATGCAGCCGCAGAACTTCGAGCGCAGCTACGGCAAGACCCGCCTGACCCTGGTCCCGGGCAAGTAGCCTTCACGACCGAACCCGCCGGCGCATCCTGCGTCAGCGGGTTTGCCCCATAACGATCACTGTTCAATCCCTCCAGTTGCGATCAAGTCGGCAGACATCCGCTCTGCTCCGGCCTGCGGCCCACTTGCGGCCATCGCGCCCCCTCTTGGCGCCACACCACCAACACGCCCCCTTTCAGTGCACGACAGGCATTGTGCAAGCGCGATCAGCAGCTTTTAAAACACCTGTTCGGGACTCTGGTTCGGAAATTGCTACTTTCAATAAGTCTTATGCGTTCCAGTAACAGTACTCATGCGCCACAAGCGCTCATATTGGTTCTTAGGGATTGAATAATGAAAAAAGCATTGCTGACCCTTTCTGCACTGGCTCTCTGCATGGCCGCCGGCTCCGCGCTGGCCAAGGAATACAAGGAACTGCGCTTTGGCGTCGATCCGTCCTACGCCCCCTTCGAGTCCAAGGCCGCCGACGGCAGCCTGGTGGGCTTCGATATTGATCTGGGCAACGCCATCTGCGCCGAGCTGAAGGTCAAGTGCAAATGGGTCGAAAGTGACTTCGACGGCATGATTCCCGGCCTCAAGGCCAATAAATTCGACGGTGTGATCTCTTCCATGACCGTTACCCCGGCCCGTGAAAAAGTCATCGACTTCTCCAACGAGCTGTTCTCCGGCCCCACCTCGTTCGTATTCAAGAAAGGCTCGGGTCTGAGCGAAGACACCGCCTCGCTCAAGGGCAAGACCGTGGGCTATGAGCAAGGCACCATTCAGGAAGCCTATGCCAAGGCCGTGCTGGACAAGGCCGGGGTCAAGACCCAGGCCTATCAGAACCAGGATCAGGTCTATGCCGACCTGACTTCCGGGCGCCTGGACGCCTCGATCCAGGACATGCTCCAAGCCGAATTGGGCTTCCTCAAATCGCCGCAGGGCGCGGACTACGAAGTCAGCAAGCCGGTGGAAGACCCACTGCTGCCAGCGAAGACCGCAGTCGGTATCTCGAAAGGTAACAAAGAGCTGAAAGCGCTCCTGGATAAAGGTATCAAAGCGTTACACGATGATGGCACCTACGCCACCATCCAGAAAAAACACTTCGGTGACCTGAACCTCTACAGCGGTAAATAACCTGCCGGCGCCCATCCTCGATGGGCGCCTTTTTTATCGCCACGGGTCATTGATCAATGCTCGAAGAACTTCTAAAAAACCTGGGGCTTTCCGCCTTCAGCCTGAAGGGTTTCGGCCCTCTGCTGCTGGAAGGTACCTGGATGACCATCAAGTTGTCGGTGTTGTCGCTTCTGGTCAGCGTCTTGCTCGGCCTGCTCGGCGCCAGCGCCAAACTGTCCAGCCTCGCCCTGCTGCGGGTCCCGGCCCAGCTCTACACCACCCTGATCCGCGGAGTGCCGGACCTGGTACTGATGCTGCTGATTTTCTACAGCCTGCAAACCTGGCTGACCTCCTTCACCGATTTCATGGAGTGGGAATACATCGAGATCAACCCTTTCAGCGCCGGGGTGATCACCCTGGGTTTCATCTATGGCGCCTATTTCACCGAAACCTTTCGCGGGGCGATCCTCGCCGTGCCCCGGGGCCAGGTGGAAGCGGCCACCGCCTACGGCCTCAAGCGCGGCCAGCGCTTTCGCTTCGTGGTCTTCCCGCAGATGATGCGCTTCGCCCTGCCGGGTATCGGCAACAACTGGATGGTGATGCTCAAGGCCACGGCCCTGGTGTCGATCATCGGCCTGGCCGATCTGGTCAAGGCGGCCCAGGATGCCGGCAAGAGCACCTATCAGCTGTTCTACTTCCTGGTCCTGGCAGCATTGATCTACCTGTTGATCACCAGCGCCTCCAACTTCGTACTGCGCAAGCTTGAACGGCGCTACGCCGCTGGCGCCCGGGAGGCCGTGCGATGATCGAACTCCTGCAGGAATACTGGCGTCCCTTCCTTTACAGCGACGGGTACCACATGACCGGGCTGGCCATGACCATGTGGCTGCTCAGCGCCTCAATCTGCATCGGTTTCCTGGTGTCGATCCCACTGTCCATCGCCCGGGTCTCGCCCAAGCGCTACGTCCGCTGGCCGGTGCAGTTCTACACCTACCTGTTCCGGGGTACGCCGCTCTATATCCAGTTGCTGATCTGCTACACCGGGATCTACAGCATCGCCGCGATCCGCGCACAACCGCTGCTGGACTCGTTCTTCCGTGATGCGATGAACTGCACCATCCTCGCCTTCGCCCTGAATACCTGCGCCTACACCACGGAGATTTTCGCCGGGGCGATCCGCAGCATGGCCCACGGCGAAGTGGAGGCAGCCAAGGCCTATGGTTTGAGCGGCTGGAAGCTGTATGCCTACGTGATCATGCCCTCGGCCCTGCGCCGCTCGCTGCCCTACTACAGCAACGAAGTGATCCTGATGCTGCACTCCACCACGGTAGCCTTCACCGCGACCATTCCCGACATCCTGAAAATCGCCCGGGACGCCAACTCGGCGACCTTCCTGACTTTTCAGTCGTTCGGTATCGCCGCCATCATCTACCTGTGCGTGACCTTCACCCTGGTGGGCTTGTTCCGTCTTGCCGAACGCCGCTGGCTGGCCTTCCTCGGACCGACCCACTAGGACTTGCTGCCGGGAAATCATCAATGCGCCACGAGATCCACGACCTGCTCGCTCCGCTGCCGGGCACCGCGCGTCAGGTCCACAGTTTTCATTTCGGCCCCGCCCAGGCCCAAGGCAAGGTCTACATCCAGTCCTCCCTGCATGCCGATGAAATGCCCGGCATGCTGGTGGCCTGGCACCTCAAGCAGCGCCTGACGGAACTGGAGGCCGCCGGTCGCCTGTTGCATGAAATAGTCCTGGTGCCGGTAGCCAACCCGGTGGGCCTGGAACAGGTACTGATGGACGTGCCCCTGGGCCGCTACCAGCTGGAAAGCGGGCAGAACTTCAATCGCGGCTTCGTCGACCTCAGTGAAGAGGTCGGCAACGCCATCGAAGGGCTGCTCAATCACGATCCGCAGCACAACCTCGACCTGATCCGCCGACACCTGGCCGATGCCCTGGCCCGTCACTCACCACAGACGCAATTGCAGTCGCTGCAACTGACCCTGCAACGGCTGGCCTGCGATGCCGACATGGTGCTGGACCTGCATTGCGATTTCGAAGCTGTGGCGCACCTGTACACCACCCCCGAAGCCTGGCCGCAGGTAGAGCCCTTGGCCCGCTACCTCGGTGCCGAGGCCTGCCTCCTGGCCACCGATTCCGCGGCCTGGTCGTTCGACGAGTGCTTCAGCCTGCTGTGGTGGCAACTGCAACAGCGCTTCGGCGAACACTTCGCCATTCCCGCGGGCAGTTTTGCGGTCACCGTCGAGCTGCGTGGCCAGGGTGACGTCAACCACGGCCTGGCCAGCCTCGACTGCCAGGCCATGCTGGACTACCTGACCCGCTTCGGTGCCATCGCCGGCCAGATTCCACCGCTGCCGGAGCTGCCCTTCCCAGCCACGCCGCTGGCGGCGGTCGAACCGGTGACGACAGCGGTGGGCGGTCTGCTGGTGTTCGCTGCGCTACCGGGGGAATACCTGGAGGCCGGGCAGTTGGTGGCTGAAATCATCGATCCGATCAATGACCGGGTTACCCCTATCCATTGCAACAATGCCGGGCTCCTGTATGCCCGCTCGCTGCGGCGCATGGCCACCGCCGGCATGGTGATCGCCCATGTCGCCGGCCGCGAGGCCTATCGCAGCGGCTATCTACTTTCGCCTTGAGGATGCAAGCCCCATGTACAAACTGACCGTTGAAGGCCTGCATAAATGCTATGGCGACAATGAAGTGCTCAAAGGTGTGTCTCTCAAGGCCAAGACCGGTGACGTGATCAGCCTGATCGGCGCCAGCGGTTCGGGCAAAAGCACCTTCCTGCGGTGCATCAACTTTCTCGAAACCCCGGACAACGGCGCCATGAGCCTGGATGGCCAGCCGATCCGCATGGTCAGCGATCGCCACGGCATGCACGTGGCCGATCCTGCCGAGCTGCAGCGGATTCGTACGCGCCTGGCGATGGTGTTCCAGCATTTCAACCTGTGGAGCCACATGACTGTGCTGGAAAACATCACCATGGCCCCGCGCCGAGTGCTGGGGGTCAGTACCAGGGACGCCGAGGAGCGCGCTCGGCGCTATCTGGACAAGGTCGGCCTGCCGGCCCGGGTCGCCGGTCAGTACCCGGCGTTCCTCTCCGGCGGTCAGCAGCAGCGGGTGGCCATCGCCCGGGCATTGGCCATGGAGCCGGAAGTCATGTTGTTCGACGAACCCACTTCAGCCCTGGACCCGGAGCTGGTGGGCGAGGTGCTCAAGGTGATTCAGGGCCTGGCCGAGGAAGGCCGGACCATGATCATGGTCACCCACGAGATGAGCTTCGCCCGCAAGGTGTCGAGTCAAGTGCTGTTTCTGCACAAGGGCCTGGTGGAGGAGGAAGGTGCTCCTGAGGAGGTGCTGGGCAACCCGAAAAGCGAGCGCCTGCAGCAGTTTCTCAGTGGCAATCTGAAGTAGCGCCCGCGTGGTACGCCACCGTCCGCGCAGGATTGCCGCGGACGGGGCTACTGTCGGCATCCAGTGAGATCACGCCACAGGCGCGGGCGGCGGCTCGTCCGGCAAAGTGGGCTCGCCAGGTTCGGTGGGTTCTGGGGGTTGCGGAGAGTCCGGGTCGGGCTGACCGGGAATGCCGCCTGCCATGTTGACAGGCGGATGTGCCAGCAGGCTCCAAGCCAATACCCCAACCTGATTGGGTTCCAGCCTGGCCAAGGTGGCGCTGATTCGCGGATCTATCTTCATGGGGCACTCCTGAGCTATGCCCGGTACGCCTTGCGCATACCGGAAGTACACCCAATAGAGTGTGGGTGCGCTCAGGAATTCCCGCTATTTGTCAGACGGACGTACTCAGGTACGCGGCAGAGTCACACCACGCTGGCCCTGGTATTTGCCGCCACGGTCCTTGTAGGACACTTCGCACTCTTCATCCGACTCCAGGAACAGCATCTGCGCCACGCCTTCATTGGCGTAGATCTTGGCCGGCAAGGTGGTGGTGTTGGAAAATTCCAGAGTCACGTGACCTTCCCACTCGGGTTCCAGCGGAGTCACGTTGACGATGATGCCGCAACGGGCATAGGTGCTTTTGCCCAGGCAGATGGTCAGCACGTTGCGCGGAATGCGGAAGTACTCGACGGTGCGGGCCAGGGCGAAGGAGTTTGGCGGGATGATGCAGACGTCGCTCTTGATGTCGACAAAGCTCTTTTCATCGAAGTTCTTGGGGTCGACAGTGGCCGAATTGATGTTGGTGAACACCTTGAATTCATCGGCGCAACGCACGTCGTAGCCGTAACTCGACACCCCGAAGGAGATCAGCCGATCCGGGCCTTCGCCACGCATCTGGCGCTCTACGAAGGGCTCGATCATGCCGTGCTCTTGCGCCATGCGGCGAATCCACTTGTCCGATTTGATGCTCATGGCGGGTGTCCTGAAATAACGAGGTGAAAAAAATCTGTCCGGCATCTTACCGGGGCGCGGGGTCGGGTTCAAAGTCTGGGGCGTTTTTCTCGCCTCACCCCGCATTTTTCAAGGGCTCGGCGACGAGCGACCCGCCGTCAGTCACGAAAACCGAGAAACCTTCGCACTGACCATTGGCACGTTCAGGAAAAAGGGTTAAGGTGGCGCCACTGTGTTGCTTGTGTCACTGAGAATCTCTACACGATGTTGAATTTCGATCCAACCATCTCCAAGAATTTTTCCTGCTCTTTGCACTCAGTCTCGGCCAGGGCTTTTCCTGAGTCGCAGTTAACTTTGTCCAAGGAGATACACCATGTCTAATCGCCAAACCGGTACCGTTAAGTGGTTCAACGATGAAAAAGGCTTCGGCTTCATCACTCCACAATCCGGTGACGACCTGTTCGTACACTTCAAAGCTATCCAATCCGACGGCTTCAAAAGCCTGAAAGAAGGCCAACAGGTTTCTTTCATCGCTACCCGCGGTCAGAAAGGCATGCAAGCTGAAGAAGTTCAAGTTATCTAACTTGTACTGATCCAGTAAAAAGCCCCGCCCTCAACAGCGGGGTTTTTTTGTGCTCGCAGATTTTTTTGCTACCAGCAGCCAAGGCGCATCCTGACGAATGCACCTGGCCGACACCAAGTTACCAAGTCACGCCGAAGCCCACGGTATAGCGGGTCTTGTCCAGGTCGCTGTCCTCGGTACCGCGGATCAGATCCTTTTCCGCCTTGAGGTTTAGCGATGCCCAGTCCGTAACCTTGTAGCGCAGCCCCATCTCCGCATCCAGCGCGTAGTCGGCGACCCCGGAAAGCGGCCTGCCCACTTCACCATTGGTGAAGAACTCCACCCGCTTGCCGATCAGGTAGCGGTTGTAATCCCACTTCATCGCGAGTGAATAGAAGCTGTCCTTGCCGCCATCGGCGTACTCGTAATCCGTGCGGTTGAGCAGCGAGCCCAAGGAAAATGCCCCCAGCTCATCGTCCCAGAACTGGTAACCGGGACCCGTACCCACCACCCGTTGCCGTGCCAGATCCTCGACCTTGTCGCGCTTATAGGTCAGGCGTCCTTCCCAGAACCACTTCTCAGTGATGAAGCGGTCCAGAGCGTACTCGGCACTCCAGTTGTCGGTGGTCACCACATGATTCTGGAACTCGCGGTTGTACTCGCCCTGGGCGTTGTGGCGCCAAGCGCCATGGCGCGCCGAGGTCTTGAAGTCAATGTCATAGTCATCGGTGTCCTTCTCTGCACGCTTGTAGTCCATGGCCACGTCGACATTACCCTTCCACACCATGTCCTCTACCAGCGGCTTGGGCTTCATGATCTGCTGAATGCTGGCCAGCTCCACGGTCTTGGGCGCCTCGCCGTTGGCCAGGACGACCTTGCCCTCCTCCGCCGCCTGTAACGACTTGGCCTTTTCCCCGATGTAAGCATCTTGCTTGACCAGCAACTCCTGATCGCTTTCCAGGGTCTTGACCTGCTTCCAGTCGATGGAAATAGCACCACCGTAATCGGTCTGGATCAACAGCTTACCGCCGTCGAAAACCTTGATCTTGCCGCTCAACCGATCACCATTCTTCAACCAGACGGTATCGGCCAGGGTAGGCATGGAGGCGCTGAGCACCGCGAAACACAGCAACGTTCTAGGCAACATAAGCAATACAGGACTCGATCTTGCGAAAAAAAACGGCATTATTCCTGCTGAACAAGCCTTAGTCAGGAGTGACCCGAGTATCGAGAGTGAGTTCAATACTCATCCGGATTTCACCCTCACAACCGACCAGCGCCCCTTCCTCTATCTGGAACCGCGAAAGTGACCGAACACGGCGAAGACTCGCAAAACCCCGCGCAAATCCGACGCACGGCGCTGTACCTGACCCTGGCCCAAGTCCCCGAAGGCAAGGTCGTCAGCTATGGCCAACTGGCGGAAATGGCCGGTCTGGGCCGGGCCGCACGCTGGGTTGGACGCACCCTCAGTCAGTTACCCGCCGATACCAGCCTGCCCTGGCACCGGGTACTCGGCGCCGGGGGCCGCATCAGCCTGCCCGTCGGCAGCCCATCAGGCGACGAGCAACGCGCCAGACTGCGCGACGAAGGTGTCTCTATCCTGAACAATCGCGTGGATATTCAGTGCCATGGCTGGCGCCCGGTAGAGCACAGCGGTTAGAGTGCGCGCTTTGTTTCCGTAATCTGAGGCAGACTTCAGCCCATGCCCCGTAAAACCTGGCGAGCCGCACTTGCCGCCTATGCCAGCCCCTCGACGCTCGTGCTGTTGCTGCTTGGTTTCGCTGCCGGCATGCCTTACATGCTGGTGTTCTCGACTCTTTCGGTGTGGTTGCGCGAGGCCGGTGTGGCCCGTGAAACCATCGGTTACGCCAGCCTGATCGGTTTGGCCTATGCCTTTAAATGGGTGTGGTCGCCGCTGCTCGACCAATGGCGCCTGCCTCTATTGGGCAAGCTCGGCCGACGTCGCTCCTGGCTGGTACTGGCCCAGGTCCTGGTGATTCTCGGCCTGATCGGCATGGGCTTTTGCGACCCGCAAAAACACCTGTCCTGGCTGATTGCCATTGCGGTGGTCGTTGCCTTTGCTTCGGCGACCCAGGACATCGCCATCGACGCCTACCGCCTGGAAATCGCCGACGACAGTCGACAGGCCGCCCTGGCCGCCAGCTATATGTCCGGTTACCGGGTCGCGGTACTGCTGGCCACCGCCGGCGCCCTGTTTTTCGCCGAAGGCTTTGGCTCAACCGGCTTCAGCTACAAGCACTCAGCCTGGACCGGTACCTATGTGCTGTTCGGCGTACTGATGATTCCAGCACTGATCACTACCCTGCTGATGCGTGAACCTGCGGTGCCATTGCGCACCCAACTGTCGGCAGGGCGCTACAGCTTCGCCCACCAGTTGATCTCGGTATTCGTCCTGATCGTGCTCCTGGTTTCGGTGCCAGCCACCTTTACCCAGCTCTACAACACCGACTTCGCCAGTGTGATCTTCGACGGCGTGAGCCTGCTGGACCTGCTGCTGGAAGACCGGGCCTTCCTGCGGGCGATCCTCTACATCACGCTCAGCACCCTGTGCCTGTCAGCCATGGGCCGTCGGGGCCTGGCGCCGGTGCTGACCCCGGTAAACGACTTCATCCTGCGCTACCGCTGGCAAGCCTTTCTGTTGCTCGGTCTGATCGCCACCTATCGCATGTCGGATACCGTCATGGGCGTGATGGCCAATGTGTTCTATATCGACCAGGGTTTCACCAAGGACCAGATTGCCGGAGTCAGCAAGATCTTCGGCCTGATCATGACCCTGCTCGGTGCCGGCATGGGCGGCCTGCTGATCGTGCGCTTCGGCATCCTGCCGATCCTGTTCATCGGTGGTGCCGCGTCCGCCGGCACCAACCTGCTGTTCCTCATGCTCGCCGACATGGGCCCGAACCTGAAAATGCTGATTGTCACCATTTCCCTGGACAACTTCAGTTCAGGAATGGCCACTTCAGCCTTCGTCGCGTACCTGTCGAGCCTGACCAACCTCAAGTTCTCCGCCACTCAATACGCCCTGCTCAGCTCCATCATGCTGCTGCTTCCACGCCTGATCGGCGGCTATTCCGGGGTCATGGTGGAAAAATTCGGCTATCACGACTTCTTCCTCATCACTTCGATACTCGGGGTGCCGACGCTGATTCTGATCGCCATTCACTGGTTCCAGGAGAGCCGTCGCGCAGGACCGAAAGACCAGTCGGAGCAGCCCGCCAAGGGCGCTGTCGCGGGCGAAGAATCCTAGAAAATCCCGGGAGTTGCAGGCTTTTCTCCGCGGCTCCCGCCCCCTCAAAGCGCAATCCTGTACGCCAGCGGAACTCGCCCGTACAATGCTCCGTCACTTCCAGTCTTCAGCAACCGACAACGGCCTACCATGCGCACCAGTCAATATTTGCTCGCCACACAGAAAGAAACGCCTTCCGACGCGGTCGTGATCAGCCATCAGCTGATGCTGCGCGCCGGCATGATCCGTAAACTGGCTTCCGGCCTGTACACCTGGCTGCCGATGGGCTTGCGGGTAATGCGCAAGGTTGAAGCCATCGTTCGCGAAGAAATGAACGCCGCGGGCGCGCTTGAAGTATTGATGCCGAGCACTCAACCGGCTGAACTGTGGCAGGAATCCGGTCGCTGGGAAGAATACGGCCCTGAGCTGCTGCGCTTCAAAGACCGTCACGGTCGCGATTTCTGTGCCGGCCCGACCCACGAAGAAGTGATCACCGACCTGGCCCGCAACGAGCTGAGCAGCTACAAGCAACTGCCGCTCAACCTGTACCAGATCCAGACCAAATTCCGTGATGAGATCCGCCCACGCTTCGGTCTGATGCGCGGTCGCGAGTTCATCATGAAGGACGCCTACTCCTTCCACGCCGACCAGGCATCGCTGCAGGTCACCTACGACCGCATGCACCAGGCCTACTGCAACGTGTTCAGCCGCCTGGGCCTGAACTTCCGCCCGGTGGAAGCCGATAACGGCTCGATTGGCGGTGCCGGCTCCCACGAGTTCCATGTGCTGGCCGAGTCCGGCGAAGACGATATCGTCTTCAGCAACGGTTCCGACTACGCGGCGAACATCGAGAAAGCCGAAGCCGTGCCACGGGAAACCTCCCGTCCGGCGCCGACTGAAGATCTGCGCCTGGTGGACACCCCAGAAACCAAGACCATCGCGGCCCTGGTGGAAAAATTCAATCTGCCAATTGAAAAGACCATCAAGACCCTGATCGTGCGCGCCGAGGAAGAAGGCAAGCTGATCGCCCTGGTGATCCGTGGCGACCACGAGCTCAATGAAATCAAAGCCGCCCAGCAACCTGGCGTAGCCAGCCCGCTGGTCATGGCCACGGACGCCGAACTGCGCGACGCCATTGGTGCCGGCGCTGGTTCCCTGGGTCCGCTGAACCTGCCATTGCCGATCATCATCGACCGTTCGGTGGAGCTGATGAGCGACTTCGGTATCGGTGCCAACATCGACGACAAGCACTACTTCGGCGTCAACTGGGAACGTGACCTGCCCGTACCAACTGTTGCCGACCTGCGCAACGTGGTGGCCGGCGACCCGAGCCCGGACGGCAAAGGCACCCTGGAAATCAAGCGCGGCATCGAAGTCGGGCACATCTTCCAGCTGGGCAACAAGTACAGCAAGGCGATGAAGTGCGAAGTGCTGGGCGAGAACGGCAAGCCGGTCACCCTGGAAATGGGCTGCTATGGCATTGGCGTGTCCCGCGTGGTGGCCGCTGCCATCGAGCAGAACAACGATGAAAACGGCATCATCTGGAGCGACACCCTGGCGCCGTTCCAGATCGCCCTGGTGCCACTGCGCTACGAAACCGAGCAGGTTCGCGAAGCCACCGACAAACTCTACGCAGAACTGACTGCCGCCGGTTTCGAAGTGCTGCTGGACGATCGCGACAAAAAGACCAGCCCGGGCATCAAGTTCGCGGACATGGAGCTGATCGGCATTCCTCACCGGATCGTGGTCAGCGACCGCGGCCTCGCCGAAGGCAACCTGGAATACAAGAGCCGTACCGAAGCCCAGGCGCAAGCGCTGCCAGTGGCCGATGTCCTGTCCTTCCTCCAAGCCCGTATCCGTCGCTGAAACCAGATAGAGAAGTCATGTTCAAGCGAAACACCTTAAGCCTCGGTGGCGCCGCCTTGTGCGGCGCCCTGCTGGTCAGCGGCTGTGCCAACCAGATGTCACAACGCAGCGAGCACGAGGAGCGGGTCGAGCGCAAATTGCTCGACCATAGCCTGCAGATCGATGTCGGTGAGCCTAAGGTGCTTGAGCTGCCGCAACGCCGGGTACGCATCCACGAGCAGAAGACCTTCGAAGTGACTGAGTTCGAGGTCACTCGCCGCTACGATCGCTATACGCCCTACCAACCCTGGCGGGAAATCTACGAGATCCCGCTGGGCGCGGTGGCCCTGGTGGCCGGCGTCGGCGCCAATGTGGTCAACGTGTTTGCTCTGGGCAACCTGCCAGACAGCGTCACCAAGGACTGGGTCAGCTATGGCGTGTCCGGGCTCAACCCGTTCATGAACATGCCGTCCCACGGTCGCGCCCAGCAGAACCTGGCGGCCATCGATGAAGTCCAGCGTGACAAGCGCCTGGAGTATTCGAGCCTGCCCTGGAGCGAGCGTCCAGTGCAGGTCAAAGCCGGCAAGCAAACCTACGATTTGAGTACCGATCGCAATGGTGTGCTGCGGTTGAACCTGCTGGACAACCCGTTCTCCGAACAGGACCTGAACCACATCGGCAAGTTGCAGATCAGCGTCGAGGATGCTCAGGACGAAGTGCATTCCGACTCATCCCTGAGTCTCAGCAGCAGCCTTCGCGGCAAGCTACTGGAAGCCCACGCACTGATTTACGACGACCTGGAAGATGACGAAGTGAGCCAGTGGGTACACCGGGTCAAGCGCCTGTCGGAGCTGGGGCTGGAAGAAGAAGCCAGCGAGCTGGAGCAGAGCCTGATCGAGCTGACCCGCAACGATCCGGAACTGCAGAGCGAGTTTCTCAAGTCCCTGACCAAGAACGCCGGCCGTCTGGTCGCCGATCCCGGTCACTGATTCACTAGGAGCCGGCTTGCCGGCGAATACCACGCCGCGGATCAATCGCGACGCCCAATTCGCCAGCCAGCCAGCGCCTACAACACGCCCCGAAACAGCTCCAGCTGTTCGTGACCACCACGTAGATCCTGCAGTCGCACTCCAATCCCCAACAGCCGCACTGGCTTGCCGCCACGCTTGAAGGCCTGGGTCAGCAGCTGCCGATAACTCTCCAGATCCCGTCCGGCCCCCGCCTGCTCAAGAGTGGTCTGGGTAAAGTCGTGGAACTTCACTTTGACGAAGGGTTTGCCCGGCCGATAACTGCTGTCGATACGTGCAATGCGCCCTGCCAGAGTCTCCATCAGCTCCGGTAGTTTCTGCAGGCAGCTATCCAGATCGGGCAGGTCCACGTCGTAAGTGTTTTCCACGCTGATGGACTGCCGCCGGCTGTCATTCTGCACCGGCCGATCATCGATCCCTCGTGCCAGGCTCCACAGCCGCTCGCCGAAACTGCCAAACTCGCGCACCAGGGCCAGCTTGTTCCAATCACGCAACTGCAGGCAGTCGACGATACCCAGGCGCCCCAGTTTGTCCGCCGTGACCTTGCCCACCCCATGCAATTTGCTCACCGGCAGTTCGGAGACAAAATCCTCCACCTGATCCGGGGTAATCACGAACAATCCGTTGGGCTTTTTCCAGTCACTGGCGATCTTGGCCAGGAACTTGTTGGGCGCGACGCCGGCCGACACCGTGATATGCAGCTGATTGGAGACCCGCCGACGAATGTCCTGGGCAATGCGCGTGGCGCTACCGGCGAAGTTCGGGCTATCGGAGACATCCAGATAGGCCTCATCCAGGGACAAGGGTTCGATCAGGTCGGTGTAGTCACGAAAGATCGTATGAATCTCTTTCGATGCCTCGCGATAGGCATCCATGCGCGGCTTGACGATCTCCAGGTCCGGGCACAGCGTCAGCGCATGCCGCGACGACATGGCCGAGCGCACGCCATAGGCCCGCGCCTCGTAGTTGCAGGTGGCGATCACCCCGCGTCGATCTGCGGAACCACCCACTGCCAGCGGCTTGCCGGCCAGTTGCGGGTCGTCGCGCATTTCGATGGCGGCGTAGAAGCAATCACAGTCAATGTGGATGATTTTGCGCTGCATCATATAAAGGCAGAGATCATTAAAGGCCGACGTTGAAATCAAAGCGGGCAGCCAGTATCTACCGACACCTGTATATAGCACCAGTACCTTGCATCTCAGATCAACGAGCACAGCGGCGGAGTGAATTTATTTTCTCAATGACCACAAACTCATCAATAGAGCTACAAGCCACGTTTTACCTAGGTCGAAGCCTCCTAAAACACCTCAGGCCAGACGCTAAGCGATTGAACCGGAAGCCTTTTTTAAAATTTATTGATTGACAGCATCTCGCGACGCTGTAGAATTCGCCCACACAGACGCGGGATGGAGCAGTCTGGTAGCTCGTCGGGCTCATA
Organism: Pseudomonas sp. JDS08PS003; assembly: GCF_045013505.1. NCBI lineage: Bacteria > Pseudomonadati > Pseudomonadota > Gammaproteobacteria > Pseudomonadales > Pseudomonadaceae > Pseudomonas > Pseudomonas sp. JDS08PS003. Next base: position 1,537,841 of record NZ_CP120724.1, on the reverse strand, counting down.
ACCCGAAGGTCGTCGGTTCAAATCCGGCTCCCGCAACCAAACATCAAAAAAGGCTACTCGAAAGAGTGGCCTTTTTTGTGCGTGGCTGTTTTGTACTGCGCCCTCTCAAACATGGCACAAGCAAAACTCTTTAGCTGTCGATGACTTAAGAGACAGAACTGGCCATTCGACGTTTATTTGACCTATTGGACCATTAACGGTTGACACTCAGTCGTTCGCCTGTAGAATGCCGCCACACAGACGCGGGATGGAGCAGTCTGGTAGCTCGTCGGGCTCATAACCCGAAGGTCGTCGGTTCAAATCCGGCTCCCGCAACCAAACATCAAAAAAGGCTGCTCGAAAGAGTGGCCTTTTTTGTATCTGTTGAAAAAGTCCTTTCGCAACAATGACCTGGCAAAGTGTTGCGAGCCGTTAGCGATGCTTCGACCCTTCAAGATGCGAGCTATGCTCTGTCTCGAGCGACCACCCGGTGGCCATTGCCCAGGGTCGCCGGGCCACGGTGAGACGCGTTAATATTTGAAACTATTTTTTCTACAGGGATTGGTAACTTGGCTGGATACCCCCATCCTGTCGCGCACAATCCACGAGGTGATTGATGCGCGCCAACACGTCTGATTCACAAGACAGCGATACCACTACCGCCACTCAACCTGTGACAGCCACTCGCTTGCGCTGGCTGGACCTGTTGAGCAAGTACCGCCAACCCCTGGGCCTGGCCATAACCCTGCTGCTGTTCGCCATTGCCCTGATCGCTTGCCGTCACCTGCTCAGCGAGCTGGACTTCTACGCCCTGCACGACTCGATCCTCGAGGTGCCCAAGCCGGCCCTGCTCGGCGCCTTGGGCGCGACCATCGTCGGCTTCATCATTCTGCTGGGGTACGAGTGGTCCGCCAGCCGTTACGCCGGGGTCAACCTGCCCGGCCGCACCCTGGCCCTGGGCGGCTTCACCGCTTTCGCCATCGGCAACGCCATCGGTCTGTCGCTGCTATCCGGCGGTTCGGTACGTTATCGCCTGTATGCACGTCACGGGCTGGGGGCCTCCGACGTTGCACACATGACCCTGTTTGCCAGCCTCTCTCTGGGTTGTGCCTTGCCACCGCTGGCGGCCCTGGCCACCCTGAGCAACTTGCCGGCAGCCTCGGCGGCCCTGCGCCTGCCTGAAAGCCTGCTGGCCGGCATTGCCATTGCCGTCCTGCTGCTGGGCGCGGTACTGGCGGTCGGTATCTATCGCCGACGCCTGCCGGAGCAGCCCCTGCGCGACAACCTGCTGGTCCGGGTCGGGCGCCGCACCCTGCGCCTGCCTGGACGCCGCCTGACCTTCCTGCAACTGATCATCACCGCACTGGACGTCGCCGCAGCCGCCACCGTGCTCTACCTGCTGCTGCCGGAGGCACCGCCGTTCGGCGCCTTCCTGCTGGTGTACCTGCTGGCCCTGGCCGCTGGTGTGCTCAGCCATGTGCCCGGCGGCGTCGGGGTGTTCGAAGCCATCCTGCTGGCGGCGTTCGCCGACAAGCTCGGTGCCGCGCCCCTGGCGGCAGCATTGCTGCTGTATCGCCTGATCTACGTGGTGCTGCCGATGCTGGTGGCCTGCGTCCTGCTGCTGATCAACGAAGCCCAGCGCCTGTTCCAGACCCGGCAATCCCTGCGGGTAGCTTCCGGCTTGGCGGCGCCGATCCTGGCGGTGCTGGTGTTCCTCTCCGGCGTGGTGCTGCTGTTCTCCGGCGCCACCCCGGAAATCGATACCCGCCTGCAGCACATCGGTTTCCTGATTCCCCACCGCCTGGTGGACGCTTCGCACTTCGGCGCCAGCCTGATCGGCGTGCTCTGCCTGCTGCTGGCCCAAGGCCTGCGCCGGCGCCTGTCTGCCGCATGGATGCTCACCACCATTCTGTTGCTGGTGGGCGCCCTGCTCTCGCTGCTTAAAGGCTTTGACTGGGAAGAAGCCTGCCTGATGACCCTCACCGCCAGCCTGCTGGCCGTGTTCCGGCGCTCGTTCTATCGCCCCAGCCGCCTCACCGAACTGCCCTTCTCGCCGCTGTACCTGGTGGCCAGCGTCTGCGTGCTCGGTGCCTCCATCTGGCTGCTGCTGTTCGCCTATCAGGACGTGCCCTACAGCCACCAACTGTGGTGGCAGTTCACCCTCGACGCCGACGCCCCCCGGGGCCTGCGCTCGCTGTTGGGAGCCGCGGTGCTGTTGCTGGTGGTGTCCCTGACCTGGCTGCTGCGCACCGCACGCCCGGTCATCCACCTGCCCACCAGCGACGAGCTGGACAAGGCCGCGAAGATCCTCATGGCCTCCTCTCAACCCGATGGTGGCCTGGCCCTGACCGGGGACAAGGCGCTGCTGTTCCACCCCAACGACGACGCCTTCCTGATGTACGCTCGCCGCGGCCGCAGCCTGGTGGCGCTGTACGACCCCATCGGCCCGACCCAGCAGCGCGCGGAAATGATCTGGCAGTTCCGCGACCTGTGCGACCTGCACCACGCGCGCCCGGTGTTCTACCAGGTACGGGCGGAGAACCTGCCCTACTACATGGACATCGGCCTGACCGCGATCAAGCTCGGTGAAGAGGCCCGGGTTGACCTCAAGCGCTTTGATCTCGAAGCCAAGGGCAAAGAGATGAAGGACCTGCGCTACACCTGGAACCGTGGCACCCGCGACGGCCTGTCGCTGGAGATCCACGAACCCGGCCAAGCGCCGATGGACGAGCTGAAGGTGATCTCCGACGCCTGGCTGACCGGCAAGAATGTCCGCGAGAAAGGCTTTTCCCTGGGCCGTTTCAGCGACGACTACCTGAAGCACTTCCGCATCGCCATCATTCGTTTTGAAGGACGCCCGGTGGCCTTCGCCAACCTGCTCGAGACCTACGGCCATGACCTGGCCAGCCTCGACTTGATGCGCGCGCACCCGGACGCGCCGAAGCTGACCATGGAGTTCATGATGGTCGGCCTGATCCAGCATTATAAAAATCATGGATACGCCCGCTTCAGCCTGGGCATGGTGCCGCTGTCCGGCCTGCAACCGCGCCGTGGCGCGCCGCTGACCCAACGCCTCGGCTCGATGGTCTTCCGTCGCGGCGAGCAACTGTATAACTTCCAAGGCTTGCGCCGCTTCAAAGACAAGTTCCAGCCCGACTGGGAACCCCGTTACATGGCCGTGCCGGCCGGGCTCGACCCGCTGGTGGCACTGGCCGACACCGCCGCCCTGATCGCAGGCGGCCTGACTGGATTGGTGAAACGCTGATGATTCAACGCTCTTGGCGGTATCTGCTGGCCACACTGGTGGTGCTGGCTTTGATTGCGGGTGGCGGCTACTGGTGGTGGAACCGTCCCGCCCCTGAACCCACTCTGGAACAACTGACCCAGGCCGACGGTTCGACCCTGACCCGAGTGACCCCAGGCACTAAGGCCAAGGCCCGGGTGGTGGTGGCGGTGCTGCCTGATTCGACCCTGACCGACAAACAACTGCTGGCCCTGAGCCGCAGCGGTGCGGCGCAAATCGTCCAGGTGATCCTGCCCAAGGACGATTGCAAACTGCAGGAACAAGCCCTGCAAAGTGCCCTGCCCCAGCTCAACGGCCCAGCCACCCTGGTCAGCGGCATTGGCCCGGGCGCCGCCCTGGCCTGGCGCTGGATCGCCTCCCAGAACGACGACAAGGCCCAGGCAGTGTCAGTTGGCTTCACCATCAACCCGGCCCCGGGCTGCACCGATCCGTTGCCCAAGACCCTGGCCCACGGCCATTGGCTGGTGGCCTGGAACGACAACCCCGACGATGAAAGCGCCGGTTTCGTCCGCGACACCCCCAACGCCACCACCAGCATCAGCGACTACGACATTCACCTGCCGCAAGTGCTGAACAATGAGCTGCGCAAGCTGCTGGTGGGTTCGGAAAACGGCGGCCTGAACATTCCCGTGGTGGAAGTACCGGCCGGCCAGACCAAGGACACCGTGACCCTGTTCCTCTCCGGCGACGGCGGCTGGCGCGACCTGGACCGTGACGTGGCGGGTGAAATGGCCAAGATCGGCTACCCGGTGGTGGGCATCGACACCCTGCGCTACTACTGGCAGCACAAGACGCCTGAGCAAAGCGCCGTCGACCTCACCGAGCTGATGCAACACTACCGGCAGAAGTGGGGCACCAAGCGCTTCGTGCTGACCGGCTACTCCTTCGGCGCCGACGTGCTGCCAGCGATCTACAACCGCCTGCCGGAAGCCGAACAGCAGCGCATCGACGCCATTATCCTGCTGGCCTTCGCCCGTACCGGCAGCTTCGAGATCGAAGTCGAAGGCTGGCTGGGCAATGCCGGCAAGGAAGCCGCCACCGGCCCGGAAATGGCCAAGCTCCCCGCCGCCAAGGTGGTGTGCATCTACGGTGAGGAAGAAGTCGACGAAAGCGGTTGCACCGACAAGACTGCGGTCGGTGAAGCCATGAAGCTGCCGGGCGGCCATCACTTCGATGAGAACTACCCGGCGCTGGCCAAGCGCCTGGTGGACGCCATCGAAAAGCGCCAGACCAAGGATCAGGCCACCGCTCAAGAGTGAGCTGAGCCTAGCCCGACAAAGCCCCCGCAGCCTCAGGTTGCAGGGGCTTTTTTACATCCGCTGTCTAGTTGCCTCGTTGAAGCGCGCGTAATGGCGGATGACTCCCGCGCAGCTTGTAGGCAAACTCCGAGAGTTGTGTAGGGGGTGCGTTTTGGGCACTTTGCTGCCTTGTTGGCCTGCGCTTCGACGGGCTAGGCTCCGGGTGTCGCTGATCCTTCAGCGGCCGGGCTTGGAAACCCGAAGAGTTAAGCGCAACAGCACCCCGTCACGACTGCAGCGGTTTACCGCTGCAGTTCTGTGTTATGGCAGCTGTGCGTGGGACGCCTTTAGGCGTGCCGGTTCTTAACTCCCGGTTTTCCAACCCGCGCACAGCTGCCACCCATTCGCTTGGAAACGAACGTGGCAACTTCTTTGAGTTAAGGAGTATGACCATGAGCCAAACAAGTCCACCTGCACCTCGTGAACTGAAAACCGTCGGCCTCACACCTTTCATCTATCGCTCCGACCTGCCGCTGTTTCAGGTCAGCCCCGGCCTGCCCATTGGCGAAGCCCTGGCCCAAGCCTCCGACCTGCTGTCCCTGGCCAAGGCCTTTGCCGAGGACGCCGCCTACAGCAAGGACAGCGACCGTCACGCCTGGACGGCGCACTACCTGACCACCATCGGCAAGGCGGTCGTGGACGATGTGGTGCAGGCGCTAGCCGCGTAAAGACCAGGGGCGATCTCGGGGCCGGAGGGCTCCGGGAGAAACCGTCCAGTCATCAGCATCGATGTCGGCTACCAGTCCGTCATCGCGAGCAAGCCCGCTCCTACAGAACCGTAGAAACGAAAAAGCCCCCGCTGCCGCAAGGCAACGGGGGCTTTTGTCTGGTCAGGATTACATCTCGACCTGAGTACCCAGTTCGATCACCCGGTTCACCGGCAGTTTGAAGAAGCGCAGGTTGCCGTTGGCGTTCTTCAACATGAAGGCGAACAACGCTTCGCGCCAGCGGGCCATGCCCACCAGTTTGGAGGCGATCACGGTCTCACGACTGAGGAAGTACGTGGTGCGCATGGGACTGAAGTCCAGCTCGTCCAGGTGGCACAGTTTCAGGGCTTCCGGGACGTCCGGTTCATCGGTGAAACCAAAGTGCAGGATCACCCGGAAGAAGCCTTCGCCGTAGGAATCCACCTCGAAGCGCCGCTGTGCAGGTACACGCGGAATATCCTCGTAGACCACCGTCAACAGCACCACTTGTTCGTGCAGCACCTGGTTATGCAGCAGGTTGTGCAGCAAGGCGTGGGGCACGGCGTCCGGACGGGCGGTGAGGAACACGGCGGTGCCTTGTACCCGATGTGGCGGCTGTACGCGGATGCTGCCGATAAAGATTGGCAGCGGCAGCCCACCTTCGTCCAAGCGATCCACCAGCAATTCCTTGCCGCGCTTCCAGGTGGTCATGAGGATGAACAGCACGATCCCCGCCAGTACCGGGAAGGCACCGCCCTGGAAGATCTTCGGCACGTTGGCAGCGAAGAACAGCCCGTCCACCAGGAGAAATCCCACCAGAAGCGGCACCACCAGCATCGGCGGCCACTTCCACAGCAGCAGGATCACTGCCGACACCAGGATGCTGGTAATCAGCATGGTCCCGGTCACCGCCACGCCGTAGGCCGAAGCCAGGGCACCGGAGGACTCGAAACCGAGCACCAGCAGGATCACACCCACCATCAGCGCCCAGTTCACCGCGCCGATGTAGATCTGCCCCTGCTCGGCGCTGGAAGTGTGCTGAATGTGCATCCGCGGGATGTAACCCAGCTGGATCGCCTGACGAGTCAGGGAGAAGGCCCCGGAAATCACCGCCTGAGACGCGATCACTGTGGCCAGAGTGGCCAGCACCACCAGCGGAATCAGGGCCCAGCTCGGCGCCAGCAGGTAGAAGGGGTTGCGGGCGGCTTCAGGGTTCTCCAGCAGCAGCGCGCCCTGGCCAAAGTAGTTCAGCACCAGCGCCGGCAGCACCAGGGCAAACCAGGCCCGAGCAATGGGCTTGCGCCCGAAGTGCCCCATGTCGGCATACAAGGCTTCGGCACCGGTCAATGCCAGAACCACCGCCCCGAGGATGGCGACCCCCATGCCCGGATGGACAATGAAGAAGCGCACGCCCCACATCGGGTTCAACGCCTGCAACACTTCCGGGTGCTGGAGAATGCCATTGACCCCCAGCCCGCCCAGGACCACGAACCAGGCCACCATCACCGGGCCAAACAGCTTGCCGATGCGATCAGTGCCGTGTTTCTGGATCAGGAACAAGGCCACCAGTACCACCAGCGCCATTGGCACCACCCAGTGTTCCAGGCCGCTGAATGCCAGCTCCAGGCCCTCGACCGCCGACAGCACGGAAATCGCCGGGGTGATCATGCTGTCGCCATAGAACAGCGCCGCCCCGATCAGGCCCAGAATCACCAGCATCGAACGCAAGCGTGGATAGGAACCGGAAGCCCGCCTGGCCAGCGCGGTCAGGGCCATGATGCCGCCCTCGCCCTGGTTGTCGGCCCGCAGGACGAACAGTACGTACTTGATCGAGACGACCCAGACCAACGACCAGAAAATCAGGGCCAGGATGCCAAACACCCCGTCATGATTGACCTGAACCCCATAATGGCCGGCAAACACCTCCTTGAGGGTGTAGAGCGGACTGGTGCCGATATCGCCATACACCACCCCGACCGCCGCCACCAGCATTCCCAGAGGCTTGCCCCCGGAGTGCTCGCCACTCGCCGCCTGACTACTTGCCTGACCCATCAATGACTCCTACTACTCAAGACCGGGGCTTCTTATATAGAAAGCGCAAGGTTATACAAGCGCTATTCTCTTAAGTTGCGCAGTTTGCCATGTAATTTGCAGATTCTTATTACCACTAAGGCGCCAACTAACGCCGTATGAAAGCAACCGGGCATAACGGGACGAAGCATAGTCCAGCGCTGGTCGTATTTCCCCTGCATAAAGCTGGTCAAGCGCGTCGACCATCGCTAGAATTGCGCACTTTTTGATCAGAGGCGCAGCCAGCGCCCAACCGTCGCACTTGCCCCCCAAGTGGCTCGACACCCAATACCGAGGTTAGACATGTCCACCCCCTCCGCGCCGGCCAACCCGAAAGTCGGCTTCGTATCCCTGGGTTGCCCAAAAGCTCTGGTCGACTCCGAGCGCATCCTTACTCAACTGCGCATGGAAGGCTATGACGTTGTGTCCACCTACCAGGACGCCGATGTCGTGGTGGTCAACACCTGCGGTTTCATCGACTCGGCCAAGGCCGAATCCCTGGAAGTGATCGGCGAAGCCATCAAGGAAAACGGCAAGGTCATCGTCACCGGCTGCATGGGCGTGGAAGAAGGCAATATCCGTGACGTGCACCCTAGCGTGCTGGCGGTCACCGGTCCGCAACAGTACGAGCAGGTGGTCAACGCCGTGCACGAAGTGGTGCCACCGAAACAGGACCACAACCCGCTGATCGATCTGGTGCCGCCACAAGGCATCAAGCTGACCCCGCGACACTACGCCTACCTGAAGATTTCCGAAGGCTGCAACCACAGCTGCAGCTTCTGCATCATCCCGTCGATGCGCGGCAAGCTGGTCAGCCGCCCAGTGGGCGATGTGCTCGACGAGGCTCAGCGTCTGGTTAAATCCGGGGTCAAGGAACTGCTGGTGATCTCCCAAGACACCAGCGCCTACGGCGTCGACGTCAAATACCGCACCGGGTTCTGGAACGGCGCGCCGGTGAAGACCCGCATGACCGAACTGTGCGAGGCCCTGAGCACCCTGGGCGTCTGGGTGCGCCTGCACTACGTGTACCCGTACCCGCACGTTGACGAGCTGATCCCGCTGATGGCCGCCGGCAAGATCCTGCCGTACCTGGATATCCCGTTCCAGCACGCCAGCCCGAAAGTGCTCAAGGCCATGAAACGTCCGGCCTTCGAAGACAAGACCCTGGCGCGAATCAAGAACTGGCGTGAGATCTGCCCCGAGCTGATCATCCGTTCGACCTTTATCGTCGGCTTCCCTGGCGAAACCGAGGAAGACTTCCAGTACCTGCTGAACTGGCTGACCGAAGCCCAGCTGGACCGCGTCGGCTGCTTCCAGTACTCGCCGGTGGAAGGCGCACCGGCCAACGACCTGGACCTGGAAGTGGTCCCGGACGAGGTCAAGCAGGACCGCTGGGAGCGCTTCATGGCGCACCAGCAGGAAATCAGCTCGGCACGCCTGCAACAGCGCATCGGCAAGGAAATCGAAGTGCTGATCGATGAAGTCGACGAGAATGGCGCCGTGGGCCGCTGCTTCTTCGATGCGCCGGAAATCGACGGCAACGTGTTCATCGACGGTGCAGGCGACCTGAAGCCGGGTGACAAGGTCTGGTGCCGGGTCACCGACGCCGACGAATACGACCTCTGGGCCGAAACCCTGTAAGGCGTAAAAAAACTGCCAAGCCCCGCTCTCGCGACGAGATGCGGGGCTTTTTTCGGTCTATCGTTAGCCCTTGCCAATCACATCAGGGGCAGCGGCATGCGCCACCACTCGGTCATCCACACACCGAAACTCAGCGACTACCCGGAACTGGTCCGCGTCTGGGAAGACTCGGTGCGCGCCACCCACGACTTTCTCCCGGACAGCTATATAGAGCTGCTGAGAAACCTGGTGCTGACCCGCTACCTGGATGCGGTAATGCTGATCTGTACCCGGGATCAGCGGCAACGCATCACCGGTTTCGCAGGCGTGGCGGCAGGCAAGATCGAGATGCTGTTCATCGACCCGGCCCATCGCGGCCAGGGCCTGGGCCGGCACCTGCTGCACTACGCAGTGGAACACCTGAATGCTCAGCAACTGGACGTCAATGAACAGAACCCCCAGGCCCTGGGCTTCTACTTCAAGCAAGGCTTCGAAGTGGTCGGCCGCTCTGAGCAGGACGGTATGGGCCAGCCTTACCCGTTGTTGCACATGCGCCTGAAACAACCACAACTGCAGGCCCGACGCGGCTAAAAGCCACAGCGGGCAAATGGACCCGCGATTAACCGGCGCCAGGCAGGTACAATAGCTGCCCTCTTTTGTTACGGCCCCTGTCATGACTGACCCGATTCGTCTCTCCAAACGCCTCATCGAACTGGTCGGCTGCTCCCGCCGGGAGGCTGAGCTGTTCATCGAGGGCGGCTGGGTCACCGTAGACGGCGAAGTCATCGACGAACCGCAGTTCAAGGTCGGCGCGCAAAAGGTCATCCTCGACCCCGAGGCCAAGGCCACTGCCCCGGAGCCGGTGACCATTCTGCTCAACGTGCCCGCCGGCCAGGACCTGGACAGCGCCCTGGCATCCATCGGCGCCGACAGCCTGTCGGATGAGCACCGCTACGGCAAACGTCCGCTACGCGGGCACTTCCTGCGCCTGACCGCCAGTGAAGACCTGCAGCCCAACGCCAGTGGCCTGCTGGTGTTCACCCAGGACTGGAAAGTGCTGCGCAAGCTGACGGCCGATGCGGCCAAGATCGAGCAGGAATACGTGGTCGAGGTCGCAGGCGAGATGATCGATCACGGCCTCAACCGCCTGAACCACGGCCTGACTTACAAAGGCCACGAGCTGCCACCGGTCAAGGCCAGCTGGCAGAACGAAAACCGCCTGCGCTTCGCCATGAAGAATCCGCAGCCAGGCGTGATCGCGCTGTTTTGCCAAGCCGTCGGCCTCAAGGTCGTCGCCATTCGCCGCATCCGGATCGGCGGCGTGTCCATCGGCAAAGTGCCACTGGGCCAGTGGCGTTACCTGTCGACCAAAGAGAAGTTCTAAAACCTCCCCCATTCAGACGCCGTGCCCTGGCGCGGCGCTCCACGCGCATTGATCAGGACTGTAACCATGATTCATAACGATGTACTGCGCAGCGTGCGCTACATGCTCGATATCAGCGACAAGAAGGTCGTGGAAATCATCAAGCTCACCGGTTTCAAGGTCAGCCTGGACGACATCGTCAGCTACCTGAAGAAGGACGAGGAAGAAGGCTTCGTGCACTGCCCGGACGAAGTCATGGCGCATTTCCTCGACGGCCTGGTGATCTTCAAGCGCGGCAAGGATGAAAGCCGTCCGCCGCTGCCGATCGAACTGCCGGTGACCAACAACATCATCCTGAAGAAGCTGCGCGTAGCCTTCGAACTCAAGGAAGACGACATGCACGCCGTGCTCAAGGCCGCCGACTTCCCAGTGTCCAAGCCCGAACTCAGCGCGCTGTTTCGCAAATTCGGCCACACCAACTACCGTCCCTGCGGCGACCAGTTGCTGCGCAACTTTCTCAAGGGCCTGACCCTGCGAGTACGCGGCTGAGCGTCGACGCACACCGTCAGCGCCTCTGATGAGCCGCTATTGCGCAAGACAATAGTGGCTCCGCGACGAACGCCTGAAGACTAGGGTAGGCACACACCCACATCCCCTCAGGACTCGTCATGCATCCCTACTTTTCCCTGCAAGGCCGCACCGCCCTGGTGACCGGTGGCACTCGTGGCATCGGCAAGATGATCGCCAAGGCCTTCGTCGAGGCCGGCGCCCGGGTCTATATCTGTGCCCGTGATCCCGAGGCCTGCCGGCAAACCGCCGAGGAACTGGCAGCGTTTGGCGACTGCCGGGGACTGGCCGCCAACCTGGCCAGCGAAGAAGGCGTGCAGCAACTCGCCGCCGCACTGGGCCAGCAACTGGACGCTCTGGACATTCTGGTGAACAACGCTGGCACCACTTGGGGCGCGCCCCTGGAAAGCTACCCGGCCAAGGGCTGGGAGAAGGTCATGCAGTTGAACGTGACCTCGGTGTTCAGTTGTATCCAGCAACTGCTGCCGCTGCTGCGCGGGGCCGGCTCGGCGGCCAATCCGGCGCGCATCATCAACATTGGCTCGGTGGCCGGGATCAGCTCCTTTGGCGAACAGGCCTACGCCTATGGTCCGAGCAAGGCGGCCCTGCACCAGATGTCGCGCATTCTGGCCCGGGAGCTAGTGAGCCAGCACATCAACGTCAATGTCATCGCTCCGGGACGTTTCCCCAGCAAGATGACCCAGCACATCGGCAATGATGAACAGGCCCTGGCCGAGGATACGGCGTTGATCCCGATGAAGCGCTGGGGCCGGGAAGAAGAAATGGCGGCCCTGGCTATCAGCCTGGCGAGCACCGCGGGGGCTTACATGACCGGGAATGTCATTCCTCTGGATGGTGGGTTCAGTCTCTGATCGGTGTCGTGTGCTTCGCCGGCAAGCCGGCTCCTACGGATGGCGCTGGGCGTTGTAGGAGCTGGCTTGCCAGCGAACGGGTTATCATGGCTCCCCCTCTCCCAGCCTCGACCCCAGAACATGACCTACAGCGTTTCTCCCATCGGTTTCGTGCGTTCCTGTTTCAAGGAGAAGTTCGCCATCCCGCGCCAGCCGCAACTGGCACCCGCCGCCCGTGGGGTAGTGGAATTGGTGGCGCCCTTCGATCAGGGCGATGCGGTGCAGGGGCTGGAGCAAGTCAGTCATGTCTGGCTGCTGTTCCTGTTTCACCAGGCCCTGGAGGAGAAACCCCGGCTCAAGGTGCGCCCGCCGCGCCTGGGGGGCAACAAGTCCATGGGGGTCTTCGCCACACGCGCTACCCACAGGCCCAACGGTATTGGCCAGTCGGTGGTCAAGCTGGACAAGGTCGAGGCCAATCGCCTGTGGATCTCTGGCATCGACCTGCTGGACGGCACACCAATCCTCGATATCAAACCCTACGTGCCCTACGCCGACATCATTGCCACGGCGAGCAATGAGATCGCTAGTGCTGCACCACAGTTGATTCCAGTGCAGTGGCAGGACAATGCCCTGCAACAGGCCAAGACCCACGCTCAGCGTCTGCAGGAGCCCTTGGTAGAACTCATCGAGCAGTGTCTGGCCCAGGACCCGCGCCCGGCCTATCAGGTGCCCACTGCCGAGCGGGAATACGGTGCGCAGTTCTGGGACTTGGATGTGCGCTGGCATTACCCCGAGCCTGGGCTGATCCGGGTGTTGGAAGTGGTCCTCGCCGGCTGAACCCTGGAAACGAAAAAGCCCGCGTTGCCTTTTCAGGCAACGCGGGCTTTTTTGTGTCTGGGAGCACCCGCCCAGTCAGCACGGATGCGCTGCCTGGGCGGTCTTCGCGAGCAAGCTCGTTCCTACTTTTCGACGAAAGCGCGCTCGATCAGGTAGTCACCCGGCTCGCGCATGCGCGGCGAAACGGTCAGGCCGAAGCTGTTGAGCACTTCACTGGTTTCATCCAGCATGCTCGGGCTACCGCACAGCATGGCGCGGTCGTCCTGGGGGTTGATCGGCGGCAGGCCGATGTCGCGGAACAGTTTGCCGCTGCGCATCAGGTCGGTCAGGCGGCCTTCGTTCTCGAACGGCTCACGGGTCACGGTGGGGTAGTAGATCAACTTCTCACGCAGTGCTTCGCCGAAGAACTCGTTCTGCGGCAGATGCTCGGTGATGAATTCGCGGTAGGCGACTTCGTTGACGTAGCGTACGCCGTGGCACAGGATCACTTTTTCGAAACGCTCGTAGGTTTCCGGATCCTGGATCACGCTCATGAATGGCGCCAGGCCGGTACCAGTGCTGAGCAGGTACAGATGTTTGCCCGGTTTCAAGTCATCCAGTACCAGGGTACCGGTTGGCTTCTTGCTGATGATGATCTCGTCGCCTTCCTTCAAATGCTGCAATTGGGAAGTCAACGGACCGTCTGGAACCTTGATGCTGAAAAATTCGAGATGCTCTTCCCAGTTCGGGCTGGCAATGGAGTAGGCACGCATAAGCGGACGGCCATTGGGCTGTTGCAGGCCGATCATCACGAACTGACCGTTCTCGAAGCGCAAACCCGGATCGCGGGTGCACTTGAAGCTGAACAGAGTGTCATTCCAGTGATGAACACTGAGGACACGCTCGTGGTTCATGTTGCTCATGTACGGGGGCTCCTAGAAATTGCCTGCGCTGACCATGAGCGCAATTGCACAGCATTCTAATGGCGGCGACAATATCTGTTAACTGGATTATTAAGATAAGGGTTATCGGTTATATCGATATGCGATTTACTCTCCGTCAACTGCAAGTCTTCGTCGCCGTCGCCCAGCAAGAGAGCGTTTCTCGTGCTGCCGGGCTTCTGGCCCTGTCGCAATCGGCGGCCAGCACCTCGATCACCGAACTCGAGCGCCAATCCAGTTGCCAGCTGTTTGATCGCGCCGGCAAGCGCCTGAGCCTCAACGCCCTGGGCAAACAGCTTTTGCCACAAGCGGTGGCACTACTGGACCAGGCCAAGGAGATCGAGGACCTGCTCAATGGCAAGTCCGGATTCGGCTCGCTCTCGGTGGGCGCCACCCTGACCATTGGCAATTACCTGGCGACCCTGCTGATCGGCAGCTTCATGCAGGTGCATCCGGAAAGCCAGGTGAAGCTCCATGTGCAAAACACTGCGCATATCGTGCAACAGGTGGCCCACTACGAAATTGATCTGGGTCTAATCGAAGGCGACTGCAGTCATCCGGATATCGAGGTGCAAACCTGGGTCGAGGATGAGCTGGTGGTGTTTTGCGCGCCCCAGCACCCTTTGGCCAAACGCGGCCACGCCAGCATGGAAGAGCTGACCCACGAAGCCTGGATCCTCCGCGAGCAGGGTTCCGGAACCCGACTGACCTTCGACCAGGCCATGCGTCACCACCGCAGCGCGCTGAATATCCGCCTGGAGCTGGAGCACACCGAAGCCATCAAGCGTGCCGTGGAGTCGGGATTGGGGATTGGTTGCATCTCCAGACTGGCGCTGAGGGATGCCTTTCGTCGTGGCAGCCTGGTGCCAGTGGAAACACCGGGCCTGGATCTGGCCCGGCAGTTCTACTTCATCTGGCATAAACAGAAGTATCAGACTTCAGCCATGCGCGAGTTCCTCGAACTGTGCCGTTCCTTTACCGCCGGGGTACAGCGCAGCGACGAAATCGTCCTGCCGAGCATTCCTTAGATCAGGATCACTGCCCAGACGATAGTGATCATGCTCAAGGCAATAAACTGCGCTGCGCTGCCCATGTCCTTGGCGTTCTTCGACAACGGGTGACGATCCAGGGAAATGCGATCGATCGCTGCCTCCACCGCCGAATTGAGCAACTCGACGATCAACGCCAGCAGACACACGGCAATCAGCAGCGCGCGCTCGACCCGGCTGACGTTGAGCAGGAAGCTCAAGGGAATCAGGATCACGTTGAGCAACACCAACTGACGAAATGCTGCCTCGCCGGTGAAGGCGGCGCGCAAGCCATCGAACGAATAGCCCGCGGCGTTGAGGATGCGTTTAAGACCGGTTTGACCTTTGAAAGGCGACATAAGCTGAGCAACTGAAGAAAAAGGAGTGGGGAAGCTAGTTCAACCAAAGTCAAAAAAGCGTGAACAAGCAGCCGGTTAATGGCTGGAAATTGACTCAAGTTGTTGCAAGAGCAAGGCCGCCTGGGTGCGGGTGCGAACCCCGAGTTTGCGGAAAATTGCCGTCACGTGAGCCTTGATCGTCGCCTCGGAAACACTCAGCTCATAAGCGATCTGTTTGTTCAGCAACCCCTCGCAGACCATGGTCAGAACCCGAAACTGCTGAGGCGTTAGGCTTGCCAGGCCTTCGCTGGCAGCCTTGGCTTCCGCCGAGACACTGACTTCTTCAAAGGCTTGCGGCGGCCACCAGACGTCGCCATCAAGGACGCTGCGCACCGCCTGCTGAATGACTTCCAGAGAACTGGACTTGGGAATGAAACCGCTGGCCCCGAACTCGCGGGAACGAACCATGACGGACGCTTCTTCCTGCGCCGAAACCATCACCACTGGAATCTGCGGATACTGCCCGCGCAACAACACCAGGCCTGAGAAACCGTAGGCACCGGGCATGTTCAGGTCCAGCAGCACCAGATCCCAGTCAGCTTTTTCGGTGAGGCGGGTTTCCAGCTCGGCGATGCTCGCCACTTCCACCAGACGCACATCAGGGCCCAAGCCCAGAGTGACGGCTTGATGCAGTGCACTGCGAAAAAGCGGGTGGTCATCGGCAATCAGGATTTCGTATGTGGCCATTTTTCAAATGATCCTGTTTTTCATGGCAGGACTGATGCATTCAGCCCTCACCCAAGCAACACGGGGGCTCGCCAGAGTGCGACACCCAAAGAGCACGAACGCCGCGAAAAGCCTGAGCAAAACGATGGTTCAAACAGCGCTGGCGCCCTAATCGGCGCCAAGCATGCCCAGCGAAGCCAGGGTGGTCAAGCTTGAAGCTTTGCGGCATCTTAGCCAGCTAACTAATAAGAGAGCCCTCATGCGAAGCCAAGCATTGCGTGCCGATGTCCTGATGCTGATCACCGCCGTCATCTGGGGCTCAGCGTTTGTCGCACAAACCTCCGGCATGGATCATATCGGCCCCTTCCTCTATTCCGGCCTGCGTTTCGCCCTGGGCTCACTCTGCCTACTACCGCTGGTACTGCGCAAAACGCCCGCTGACCGCCAAGCCGAACCCCTGCTCAATCGTGGCCTGTTGTTGGGCGGCGTGCTCATGGGCCTGGCCCTTGCCCTAGGGATCAACCTGCAGCAGGTCGGCCTGATGTTTACCAGCGTAACCAATGCCGGGTTCATCACCGGACTCTACGTCATTGTAGTGCCGCTGCTGGGACTGCTGATTGGCCACAAGACAGGCCTGGGTACTTGGCTCGGCGCGATGCTGGCCGTGGTGGGCATGTTCCTGTTGAGCGTCAGCGACAGCTTTCACGTTGCATCTGGCGACTGGCTGCAACTGATCGGCGCCTTTGTCTGGGGCGCACACGTAATCCTGGTGGGAGTATTCGCCAGCCGACACGACCCGATTCGCCTGGCCTTCCTGCAATTTGCCACCTGTTCGGTGGTGAGCCTGGCCCTGGCGCTGTGCCTGGAGCCGATTCACTGGAACGCGATTGTCGCCGCCGGCCCGGCCATTCTTTACGGGGGCGTGATTGCTGTCGGCGTCGGCTACACCCTGCAAGTGATTGCCCAGAAAGACGCGATCGCCTCCCATGCGGCGATCATTCTGTCCCTCGAAGCCGTGTTTGCCGCGATTGCCGGTGCCTGGCTGCTGAATGAATCACTGCAACTGCGCGGTTACTTCGGCTGTGCACTCATGCTCAGCGGCATGCTAGTGGCCCAACTATGGCCGCAAAAATCCCAGGTAACGGCTACCACTACACAAAGGGCTTGAGCCGGGAATGCACTTCATCCTGCGGATCGATGGCCTTCTGGAACTTCGCCGACAGGTAATGAGTGCTGAATACGTCAAGATAGGCATCCATTACCTGGCTGACCTGCTCGTCCCCCGCCAACTCCAGGCATAGAGCGGCTACCTCGGCGGTACAGAAATGATCATCACGCTTGGAGCGCCGCAACTTGTAGCGCGAGAGCTTCTCGGAAGACAGGCTCAGCACCGGCAAGTGCTCAAGATAGGGGCTCTTGCGAAACATCTTGCGGGCTTCGCTCCAGGTGGCATCCAGCAGAATGAACAGCGGGCGCTTGCCTTCCTGCTGCCGGACCTCGCTGACCACTCGCTCGGGGGCCACGAACTCTCCGGGAAAGACGATATAGGGTTGCCACTGCGGATCGGCAAGCAAAGCCAGCAATTGCGGATCGACCTCGGTACGAGACCAGTGAAACGCCCAGGTATCGGCAATCACATCGGCGATCAACCAGCCGGTATTACTCGGTTTGAGCGGCTCCACATCGTGCATCACCAGGCACATGGCCGACTCGGCGCTGACCTTGGGCCGCCAGGCACACAGGCAATGACTGGGAATCACTCGGCAACGCGGGCAGCGCTCAGCCCGTGAGCCCCGTGCAAAAAAGGGTTTGACCGCACGAGCCATGCGCAGATCACGTAAACGGGATACCGCATGGCTCATCGCTGAGCACACCGGCAAAGGACAGGAATCGACACGGAAATAACTCGAAGGGGTAAAAAGTGGGACAAGTTTATCAGAGCTATCTGTTCAAACCTGTACCGCCTTCCTAGCTCTCCCCCTATAATTCGTCGCCACTGAACGCACAGTCGAGTGGCTGGTCGAAGCATCAGTCACTGCACCAGGAGAGTTTCATGTTGCGCTTTACCATCCCTACCGTCGCCCTTCTGCTGGCCTTGCCCCTGGGTGTCCAGGCTGCGTCCTTGCAAGAGTTCGAACTGAGCAAAATGCTGGAGAAGGTCGCTGCGGAAAGCAACGTCGGCACTCCCCGGGAAGTCAACGAGAACATTCTCGATCAGGGTTATACCGTTGAAGGCAAGGAACTGATCAACCACCTCAGCGTCCAGGCCGGCCACGCCGAACAGATGCGTGCCAACCCCAAGGCCGTCTACTTGCAACTGGGCGCCAGCGTCTGCCGCAACCCCAACTACCGCAAGCTGATGGCCAAAGGCGCAGTCATGCGCTACGAGTTCACCGAAAACCGCACCAATCGCCCTGTAGCCTCGGCGCGCTTCCAGGAATCGGATTGCCCTTCTCAGAAAGCGCCAAAGAAGAAGTGAATCAAGAACGGGACGCGCGCCGCTGCTGATCATCGGCGCGCAACTCCGCCACCAGGGCCTGCAGATATCGCGAAGGCCGCTCCTCCCCCGCCAACCGGCGTCGGCATTCTTCCTCAAGGCTCAAATGATGGGCCGCCGCAGCAGCTTGCAACAGCTGGTACAACTGCGGATCGACTTCCAGCACGACAGTGGTCATCCCTTGCCTCCCTGCCCTCGGCTTGCACGGACGAATGGCCGCGACCCCTTCCTGGGCCCGGCTCCTGAACCCAGCGCTGCACTTTAGTAAATCAGAGCCACGAGCCCTTGCCTTGGCGCCTGACCAATGGTGCCAAGGCTGGTAAATTCACCAAGAAGCGGTTGCCAGCCAAGACTTTATGGGCACATGATCAAGTCATGTCCGAAGGTTCCCATCGATTGTTCCAGGACGGTTCAGGAGGCCGTTCTTGTACGTCTTGCAGTGCAATTTTTTCTTAATAAAGGAAAGCAGAACCTCTGTGGATACCTCGATTGCGGCCCAGCGACGGTCAGCGGTGATCGGGACAGGAGAATTGCTCACACGCTGGGCTGAGCAGGCAGCGACACAGGCTGTGTCGTGGCACGTTCGAATACTTCGGTCGTGCACAAGGTTCTGCGCAGAAGGAGAAGCTGAATGCCTTACCAATCGAATGACCTGTTAACTCGTCATTTCCAAAGCAAGGGCGTCGACCTCACAAGCCAGGTCGAAGCGCAACTCAACCAGATTGCCCCCAACAGCCCGAATATCCCCCTCTATCGCGACATGGTTCTCACCGTCCTGCGCATGGCCGAGGACGACCTCAACCGCTGGAACGCCAAGATTACCCTGCAAGCGCTACGCGAGCTGGAACATGCCTTCCGGGTACTGGAACAGTTCAAGGGCCGGCGCAAAGTGACGGTATTCGGCTCCGCGCGAACGCCCAGCGAGCATCCGCTTTATGCCATGGCCAAGGAACTGGGAGCCGCTCTGGCCCGTTCGGACCTGATGGTTATCACCGGCGCCGGTGGCGGCATCATGGCCGCGGCCCATGACGGCGCGGGCCTGGAACACAGCCTGGGCTTCAACATCACCCTGCCCTTCGAGCAACATGCCAACCCCACCGTCGGCGGTACGGAGAACCTGCTGTCGTTCCACTTCTTCTTCACCCGCAAGCTGTTCTTCGTCAAGGAAGCCGATGCCCTGGTGCTCTGCCCAGGCGGTTTCGGCACCCTGGATGAAGCCCTGGAAGTACTGACCCTGATCCAGACCGGCAAAAGCCCTCTGGTACCGGTGGTGTTACTGGACGCACCTGGCGGACAGTTCTGGCAAGGCGCCCTGGACTTCATCCATAACCAGTTGGAGGCCAATCGCTACATCCTGCCCAGCGACATGAAGCTGGTGCGCCTGGTACACAGTACAGAAGAGGCAGTTAAGGAAATCCAGCAGTTCTACGCCAACTTCCACTCCAGCCGTTGGCTGAAGCAGGAGTTTGTCATCCGCATGAACCACAGCCTCAATGAACAGGCGCTGGAACACATGCAGACAGCATTCGCCGACCTGTGCTTGAGCGGCCAGTTTCAGCAACATGCCTACAGAGGAGAGGAGCACGACGAAGTTCAGTTCAGCCATCTGGCGCGGCTATCGTTCGTTTTCAACGCTCGTGACAACGGCCGTCTGCGGGAACTGATCGACTTTATCAACCTGCCCGAGAACTGGACCAAGCAACAAACCGAGACCCGCCAACGCGTGCGAGAAACCAGCAAAGTCAGCTGATAAGCACCGTCGCCCGCTGCATCATGCAGCGGGTATAACCTCAGTCATCCACCCCTCGGCCGCTCAACAGGCGGCCGATCATGTCCATGGAATACCCGCGGTAACTCAGAAAGCGCCCTTGCTTGGCCCGTTCTCGGGCATCCACAGGAAGCTGCCCGGCAAACTTGCGCTGCCAGACGTCTCGCAACTGCTCCTGCCAGTCGATACCGCACTCACGCAGAGCAAGATCGATATCACCTCGCTGCAAGCCACGCTGGCTGAGCTCTTCGCGAATACGCATCGGCCCGTAACCTGAGCGGGCACGATAGGAAACAAAACTTTCGAGATAACGGGATTCGGAAAGCAGACCCTCTTCCGTCAAACGGTCCAGGGCGGCTTCGATCATTTCAGGAGAGGCGCCGCGCTGACGCAGTTTACGCGTCAGCTCGACTCGACCGTGCTCGCGTCGCGCGAGCAGGTCCATTGCAGTTCGCCGCACCGCGACGAGGGTATCGAGTACGGCGGTCATTGGATCAATCAGATATCAGCGTCGGCCATATCGTCTTCGGTCTCTTTGACCGGATTGGCTTTGACGTCTGGCGAAGCGGTCAGCAGCTTCTCGCGGATCTGCTTCTCCAGCGCGTTGCCGATTTCCGGGTTGTCCTGCAGGAACTTGGCCGAGTTGGCCTTGCCCTGACCGATCTTGTTGCCCTGATAGCTGTACCAGGCACCGGATTTTTCCAGGAAGCCGTGCAGCACGCCCAGGTCGATGATCTCGCCGTTGAGGTAGATACCCTTGCCGTAAAGAATCTGGAACTCGGCCTGACGGAACGGCGGAGCCACCTTGTTCTTGACGATCTTGACTCGGGTTTCGCTACCGACCACTTCGTCGCCTTCCTTCACCGCGCCGGTACGACGAATGTCCAGACGAACCGAAGCGTAGAACTTCAGCGCGTTACCACCGGTGGTGGTTTCCGGGCTGCCGAACATCACACCGATCTTCATACGGATCTGGTTGATGAAGATCACCAGGCAGTTGGCATTCTTGATGTTACCGGTGATTTTACGCAGCGCCTGGGACATCAGGCGGGCTTGCAGGCCCACGTGCATGTCGCCCATCTCGCCTTCGATTTCAGCCTTGGGCACCAGGGCCGCCACGGAGTCGACGATGATCACGTCAACCGCGTTGGAACGCACCAGCATGTCGGTGATTTCCAGGGCCTGCTCGCCGGTATCCGGCTGAGAAACCAGCAGGTCATCGACGTTGACACCCAGCTTGCCGGCGTATTCCGGATCCAGCGCGTGCTCGGCGTCGACGAAGGCACAAGTGGCACCGGCTTTCTGCGCCTGGGCAATGACCGACAGGGTCAGAGTGGTCTTACCGGACGACTCAGGGCCGTAGATTTCAACGATACGGCCTTTTGGCAGACCGCCAATGCCCAGAGCAATGTCCAGACCCAGAGAGCCAGTGGAAATGGCCGGGATCGCCTGACGGTCGTGATCGCCCATACGCATTACGGCACCCTTGCCGAATTGACGTTCGATCTGACCCAGGGCCGCAGCCAAGGCTTTCTTCTTGTTGTCGTCCATTAAAGTCCTCACGTAATCAATAAGGCCTGACGGCCAACACCTGTATAAGTAGCCAGTATTATTCCACAGCGCTCGAGGATCGCCTACCCCTGATTTGCGATTTCTGCTGCAGCGTGTTGCAGCAACCCCTCTAGCGCGGCCTTCACCGTTTGTCGGCGAACCTCATCGCGATTCCCGGGGAAGTGTCGGCACTCGGTGGTCAACGTCTCTCCCGCGCCCCAGGCCAGCCACACCGTACCTACCGGCTTCTGCGCAGAACCGCCATCCGGCCCGGCGATACCACTGACCGCCACCGCAAAATGCGCATGACTCTTGGCCTGCGCGCCCCGGACCATGGCCTCCACCACTTCTCGACTGACCGCACCGACCGAATTGAACAAATCGGCCGGCACATTCAATTGCAGGGTCTTCTGGCGGTTGGAGTAGGTGACATAACCGGCCTCAAACCAGGCCGAGCTGCCCGGGATCCGCGTGATCGCCTCGGCAATCCCACCGCCGGTGCAGGACTCCGCGGTGGTGACGTGGGTATTCAGAACCTGCAAACGCCGGCCGAGTTCAGCGGCAAGCTGGGTAATTTCTTTCACGATCCTCTCCTGATGGGGCTGGCGTGCACCTACCGTACACCAGGCAAGATGGCTTGCAAGTGACAAGCTGTCAGGAAACCGGACGGCTCTGGAACACTGCTTCAGATGAGGTGGTCTCGAACAGTCCCGCCCCGCGCCAGGAACAGCGCCAGCCACGAAGCTAGCGCTGGCACCCCGCTACCCAAGCCTGCCGGAATGAACAAAAGCACCAATGACTATTCACCAGCCTTCCCTGCGCAGAAAGGTCAGGCCAGCAAGTCCCAGGTCAATGCGATTGCACCGCCTGGAGTGGATGCATATGCCCACAATGCCTGGCCCGCGGGAATACGGATCGGGTACGGCATGACAATCTCGGAGTCGCTGCCGGAAATGGTAGAGCCATTGCCAGAGAAGATGATCGCCGCATTGGAGATGGAAGAACCGGTCGGTCCCACATACAGATCGACGACACCTGTCGAGGTCTTGATCAAACCCGTCTGGATGATCAGGCCACCCGTGTTTTGAGCAGCCGAAACGATCTCCACAATCCCTTTTGGGAATACGGTAATGAAGTGCTTGCCCATGGTTACTGCGTTCATATTTTTCACCTTTGAATGGAATGGTCGGTCACGGAGAGTGCCGCTTTCATGTCGCTCAAAGGCGATGGGGTCGAAGCTCATGGCTTTCTCAATGGGCGAGCTACATAAGCAAACCCACTGAAGTCTCGAAGAAGAGATGCAAAAGCCCCGCCTTATCACGGGGCTCATTGCTGTTTTTTAGAACACGTTGTCCCAGGTGTAGCTACCGGTTTTCCACTTGTGGTCCGGGTAGAAGACACGGGGCGGCTTGATGGTCGGGGTGTACCCGAAGCGAGCCCAGATCGGCCGCTCGGTCACGATCGTGAAGCTGCCGTTGGCCTGCAAGCGGATAGTGGCGCCGGGACGGCCGGCGGTGCCGCTTTGCCACACGACGGCATTGTTCGCTGCGTAGATCACCAGGTTACCGTCATCCTGCATCACGCATCTCACGCCGCCTTTGTTCTGGGTGTAGGTCGCCCAGACGACGCTGGAGTTCGGGCCGTAAACCACCAGATTGCCGTCACTCTGGAAAACCAGGGAGTGATCGCCCGCACTGTAGAACTGCCCCGGTACCAACTCCGTAGTACCACCAATGATCATGGCCGCCCCGACAGCCGGAGTGAACACGCGACCGTTGGGCGCATACCAGTGAGGGATGGTGTCGACGGTGACGATGTTCCCGTCATCCTGAACCTGAGTGAACGCTCGCAAGGACGCATCTTCGCGAGAGCCCATGGTGGGATCGCTGGGTGTCGTCGACCAGATACGGCCACGCAGTGGGTCATCCAGTACGAAGCCATAGTTCATGAAGACCATCATGGGGTCTTTTTTGTTGCCCTTGCTCACATTAGTGAAGGGCGTGTTCTGATCGGCGACCCACGCCAACTGAGCACCGTCATAAAGCGCGAGGTTGCCATCAGGCTGAAAGAGCAACTTGAAGCGCTTGTTGGGGGACTGCAGATACTGGTTCGGCGCCATGTAATAGCGCGCAGGCAGTATAGAAGAACCGTTATCGGTAAAGTCGTATCTAATCCAAGCCATGTTGATACCTATTGAGTCGAATGATCAGTCGCGGAAAAGTCCGCTCTCATGTCGCTCATAGGCGATTGCTCGAGGCTCGAGGCCTTCACATGGTTCAAGGTTCCGCAGCGGGAACATTTGATCTGGAGCTCGGTAAACTCACCCACGCGGGCGAGAAGTCGTTTGCAATGACCGCATCTGCATTCTTTTAACATCGACAAGTCCATTTGATTTCAGTCACACCACGTGCCGACACAAACCGCGGCAGCGATCCATTTTTCATACCAGCCTCAAGGCCATCAGTGCATCGCCGAGGCGCCTTGCAACAACGCCTGAGACTCACGCACCCACTGCTGCAACGCCTTCAGTTGCTCGGCGTTGGCGTGGCATTGGCTGTAGTTGTCGACGACGCTGGCGGCGACGGTAGAGAGTGCAAGGCCCGAGGCGGCGCCATCAGCGACGCTGGGGCCTGCGGCCACGGGCAGGTTGGCGGCGCCGGCGTCGTGCACCCGGACAAAACCATCAGGCACAACGCAGGCGTTATCAGCCGCTTTCGAGACATAGATAGGAACCTCCTTGGTGAGAGTGGCGCCCGCCTGATAGACCTTGACTACGCGATCGACGTACTCGACCACCACCTTCTCCTTGACCGTGCCCAGGGCCTGGCCTTGTTCGAAGGATTGCTGCAGCCGAGCCTCGTCGAGGCGCTGGTGTTTACTGCGTTCACTGCCGGCGCCGCTGACAAAACCAAGGGCATAAAGCAACGCAGCCGCCAGGGCTACGGCCAGCCAACCGCTGAAGTTCATCAAACCACTCCTGCTATCCGTGAAAGAAATGGGCCTGCCGATCCGCGGCCATCAGCCCCCAATCAGGCAGGGGATTCAGACCACGGGCAGGCAAAGCACCGCCCGCGCCCTGGCCCAGAGTTGCAGGCGATCCTGCAAGCCGTTCAAACCACCATTGATGCGGCGGGTAATGCTGTTGAACTCATCGCGATCAGCCAGGGCATTGAGTCCGCCGCGCTCCCAGAACCAGGCCGCCGACTCGGCGGCCCATTGCGGCTGCTCCAGCAGTTCCGGCAACTCCAGCAGGCGCTCATCGCCAAACAGCCCGAGGCTGCACTGGCGATAGTTGCTGCGCCCGGTGATCTGGATCAGACCACGCCCGCGATAACGCTGGCCGTCGCCGTCAGCCTCCGGTGTGTTGCCCAGGCGTGCCGCGAGCGTGCCGGTGTCGTACTTGCTCAGGTATTGATCACTGCCCAGCTCGCGCACATATAGCAGTTGCCCGGATTCGTGACCGATCTGGGCGAGAAAGGCCGCCTGGCGCTTCGGTGTATCGATCTGCCGATGGGCCATGGCGGTGTTGAGTGGAGAAACAAAAACGCCCGCTTGGCGGCGGGCGTTAGGCATGATTTGTTGCAGTTGTTGTTCAGTGATTGGCATGGTCGGTGTTTGTAAGTCGGATAAGAAAACGCCCCGGCGGTGCGGGGCGTTTATTGAATCTGCTGGGTCACCCAGGACGGCGCCATCGGACGGAAATTTGCATCGGGAAAGCTCGCCGATTGCGGCCAGTCACGCAGCGCCTGCATATACACCAGCAGTTCGTTGAATTGCTCCCTATCAATGCTGGTCGGGGTTTGAATTTCAAGCTGATCGCGATGACGCTCGCGCAGCCACTTCAACGAAGTCAGTTCGATATCACGCCAGTTGCGCTCCGTATCTTCTTTGGTAGGCAACGCAGATGTCGCACTGTCGATATAGGCTTTTATCTGCGTTTCGGACATTGGCAATAAGCTGCTCGGGATGAAGTGCTCAGGGGCGTCCTCATCGTAAGCATGGACTTCGTTCGTTTCGGAGTTGTAGAAGTACTTCATGCGCGCAACTCCGACCAGCACAAATTAATAGGACTGACAAGTGTGACTGTATAAGTGGCTCCAGCAGGCACTACAAATGCTGCGTGATAGGCCGAGAAAGATAAGTCTATGGCACCAACCTTGGCATAAATGCTGCTGCTGTTGGACGAGATCGCCACATGTACCTGAATTGGCCGACCCGTTGTGTTTGTGTAAACAGTGCCAGAAACACGGTTAGCCGTGACGTTCTGCCAGGTCTGCCCATCACCCAGACCACGGGGCCTGGCGTCTAATGCTGAAACGTTTGCAGCCAAGCCAGCGACGTCGATGTTTCCCTGATTCACGGGGGCGTTCCAGGCTTTGATGCACCACATTACTGCCAGGTTGCGCGGACGAGTCTCGACAGCCGTACGAACAACACGAGACGCATCGAATGTGAGCTTACTCGAGTTTCCAGGAATCGTAGGAGCTGCGGCCTGAGGAATTCCAGGTTCAGATAGAAAAGCACCTGTAGGATTTCCGTTTACTCCATCAGTTAGTATCACCCCGACTATGTTCTGTAGTGCATCAAGTTGAAGGCTACCTAGAACCCGCCCGCTATCAGCACCACGCCCATGATCCCACCCGCGCAAAAACTCCCCTCGCGACTCAGGCAAGCGGAAGTTACCTGCTCCTTCGCTCCCCGTATTGAACGTCGGCCCCAAATAAGCCGCCAGATCCGGATAAGTCGCAGCGCTCTGCACACTGCCATCCACCTCCAGAAACCCCGCCGGCACCGTCCCCTTGGGAAACGGCACCATGGCCCCCACCGGCAAGGCCGACATGTTCTTCAGCAGCGCCTCGATCTCGGCCTTGGTGTAGGTCACCGACTTGGTATACGCATCGGTGATCCCATACTCGGCCAAGGTGCTGCGAATCCTCTCCGGTGGAATCGAATCCCGAACGATCGCCTTGATCGCCGCCAGCAACTGATCATGCTCGGCCTCAGCCGGCTCCTTCCCACCCGCACGAATCACGTTGAGCAATTCGTCGGTCACTGCATTTCCCCAATCGGAAGAAATCAGTGAGCCCACTTGCCCCGTGACCGGGTTTTCGTCGACAAACTTCCCATTAACCAACCCAACACTTGGCACACTCTTTGGATAATCCACTCGTCTGTCCTCTCGTTGTCATTCATCCACACCGACGGAGTTCGGTGTGGACATAGTTAGAAAACTGGAAAAGAAAACGCCCCGGCGAGGCGGGGCGTTTATTGAGTCAAAATTTCATCTGGAGACAGAGGCCACTGAAAATCACTCGAAACGAAATCCTGCTCCTCAATTCGATTAAGGCTGATTCGATAGTTTTTCCACAATAAAAGTTGTTTGGCTTCTACGTCTGTAATGCAACCGATATCCATTGCATCCTGTAATGGGCCCATTCTGTGCGTTGCAAACATTAGCAATTCACTTCGTCGAACCTTCGCTAGAACAGAAAGTTCTTCAATACTGCGTGGGGAAGGCATCACCTGTGCAGGCTCAAACTCTGAATAAATTTCATTCGAAAATAGCTCATCAACAGTCCCTATCGCTCGCCATCCCTGAACACCATCATTTCGTACAGCCCAACTCATACATCGTCCTCCCAGCCATAACACATCAGCCCTGCGGCGCCTGCTCCCCAGTAGTAAACTCTTGGCTCTTCCAGCAGAAATCGTCCCTGAGTATTGTGCTGCGTATTAGTAGAGCCGGTACTATTGAGCGGTGGACTATTGGGCCCAATATAACCACCGATGTAACTTGCGTTTGGTGCAGCTGAAGAGTTGCTGTTGGTCGCCCCCAGTAGTTGAAGACAGATACCTGTGGCCGTTGGTGGCACAAACTGAAAAATGCTAACACCAACAAGAGCTGTGGCTGCCCCCATCGCCCCCGACGCCATCATTGGAAGGGATGCCAGATTCGAACCTGACGCAACTTTGTAACGACTGCTCCGGCCGAACTGTACATAAGACAGTGGGTATCTGTTTGCCGTAGCGTCTGTAAAAAATGCGCTCACGCGCGTCGCAATGAAACCTGCGGGGATAATCGGTTCAAACACAAACCTCAGCGTTGTATCTACGGCGGTCACGGTCGCTGGCACGCTCGCCGTGACCTGACTCGACGAGTCGACAGACTTGATGAAGGTTCCTGGCGGAAAGCTTGCCCCACCAAACGGCATTCCAACACGCATTGACGTAGTGCTGGTAATACCGGTCACGACTGCCGAACCGACGATGGTCGAACACTGGACTGTCGGCATCAACGCAGCAATACCGGCGACCTGAGTGCCATTGGAGACAACCCAAGCGCTATACCAACTGGAAGCCGCAACCACCCCGCTATCAAGGCCGTTCAGACCTGTGGTTTGCAGGTTGATGCTCAGGTCCACTGCACTCAATGCCTGTGCCGCACTCCCTTTGCCGACAATCAGGCTACGTGCCTTCACGGAAATCAATGCATTGGTGCCTGACGCAGAAACGTAGAGTCCCTGATAGCTGCTACCCGATAGCGCCTTGAGCTTCTGAACTTCGGCAGCTAGAGCAGCGACATCAATGTTTCCCTGGTTGACCGGTGCGTTCCAAGCCTTGAGGCACCACATGACCGCCAGGTTGCGAGGACGGGTTTCTGCAGCAGTTCTAGCCACTCGGCTTGCATCAAAGTCCAAGGATGCAGAACTCCAAGCCCCGCCTCCTGCAATACCAGTAGGCACACCAGATCGAGCATTCGTTTTGAACACCCCCGAACTGTTTAGCGGCGCGGTGTTTCCTGTGGGAAACGTTGACGATTCACCCGTGATGTTCTGCAACGCATCCTGCTGTTCGCTACCGAGTGCCCGCCCCGCATCCACCCCACGCCCATGATCCCAACCCCGCAGAAACTCCCCCCGCGATTCCGGCAAACGGAAATTGCCCGCGCCCTCGCCCCCGGTGTTAAAGGTCGTCCCCAGGTAAGCCGCCAGATCCGGATAGGTCGCAGCGCTCTGCACACTGCCATCCACTTCCAGGAACCCCGCCGGCACCGTACCCTTGGGAAACGGCACCATGGCCCCCACTGGCAAGGCCGACATGTTCTTCAGCAGCGCCTCGATCTCCGCCTTGGTGTAGGTCACCGATTTGGTGTAGGCGTCGGTGATGCCGTACTCGGCCAAAGTGCTGCGAATCTTTTCTGGCGGAATCGAATCCCGGACGATCGCCTTGATCGCCGCCAGCAACTGATCATGCTCGGCCTCGGCCGGCGCCTTCCCACCCGCACGAATCACATTGAGCAATTCGTCGGTAACCGCGTTTCCCCATTCCGAGGAAATCAGTGAGCCGACTTGCCCGGTCACCGGGTTCTCGTCGACAAACTTGCCGTTCACCAGCCCTACGCTGGGAACACTTTTCGGATAATCCACTTGTTCTTGTCTTCTCTAGTCATAGTTGATGTACACCTGGGTATGCGCCGGTGTACTGCGATGGATCAGGCATTCCAGGGCGCTGCCCGGGTTCATGCCAAAACGTTCGCCCCAATAGCTCGCGCCGAAGCGCCGGCCCAGTTGCAGGCGGCCGCCGGTATTGAGGGTCCACATGAAATTCGCCCGCCAGGTGCCGAAATGGGCGTGACCGAAACGTGAGCGGCCCATGCGCGGGGTGCTCAGTTCGGTGACGCTGGCATTGGGATAGCCCTGGCTACGGGCGATTTCGACGAAGTAGGCGGCGCGTTGACTGCCTACTGCCAGCAGACGGCGGCGCACGGCCAGGCGCCGGTCTTCGAACAGCGGGGTCAGGCCCAGGCAGGGATCGGGCAGGTTCATGACCTTTTCCCAATCGGTCACCAGTTCGCTGACGCTGGCCGGGTCCATTTCGTTTTGCAGGTCCACGGCCCGGGCGTCGATGCGCGCCAGCTCCTGGGACACACCCTGCAGTACCCGTTCGAGCTCCGGCACCCGCTCCGGGTCCCAGGCCGGGCCGCTGGGCAGCAAGCTGCGCAGTTGGCCCTGGTACTGGGCGGCACTTCTTATGGCAGCCATTCACAACCTCCAAAGACCAGCAGTTGGTTGTTCGCCGCCGGGACATCGGCCGAAGGCGCCAGCAGGCGGTGATCCTGTTCGCCGGTGGCGCTGCTGATGGCTTCGCGGATATGGCTCAGCAACAGCGTCTGGCCCAGGCCGGCCTCGCGGCTGTGCAGGTCGCGCAGTTGGTCCTCGACGGCGGCGCGCACCGCGCTGGTGTCGGGGGTCAAGCGCAGTTTGTAGGTCACCGGCAGCATCACCGGGGCCAGTACATGCACCTCGGCGGTGACCGGGCGCAGCGGCTCGATATAGGCCTGAACCAGCGCCAGTTGCTCGGCATTGGGGATCGGCTGCGGGTCGTCGTCACGCATGACAAACAGGCCCACAGTGCCCGGCCCCAGGTAATTGCGTCGGGACCAGGCGCGGGTGATCCCCGGGCACTCCAGGGCCCAGGTTTCGTAGTCGTCCGCTGAGCCGCCGTGGGGAATGATCCGGTATGAACGGATCACTCGAGCCCGCAGCGACTCGAGGCTTTCTTCGGCCACACCACCGCTCAGACCCGGGGCCAGAACGGTGAAGGGATTGCTGATGCCTTGCACCGGCTGCACCGCGATCAGGCTCAGACCAGCATCGGCATTGCCCAGGGTGCCAGCATCCACGGCCTGGATCGTGATGCTGTTGAGCCCGGCGCTGGTGGTGCGGGCGGCGGTCACCTTGTAGCTGCGACCGTCGCTGCTCTGCAGCAGGGTGTCGACATCCAGCACGGCACCGGCCGCGGCGTTGAAGCTGACGCTGCCACGGGCGGCCTGAGCCGCCTTGCGTGGCTGGTTCAGACGCAGCGCAGCGATGCGCTCCAGGGTCGACTCATCGGCCTTGTCCGGGAGGATCTGCTCAGCGATCCAGTCCAGGTAGCCATACAGGCCAAAGGCGGCACCGCTCAAGGTCCGGGCCAGGACTTGGGCATCGGACTGGCGCAGCGAATCGCTGGCCAGGTCGCTTTGGGTGCGCTGAATCAGCACCGGCAGCGAAGGGGTTTCAAACGGCATAGGTCACCTGCCAACTGTGAATGGGGTTGATGTCCAGGCGCTCACCGTCGGCCAGGATCAGCACCGTGCGCAGGTTCAGGCGCTGGGCGTCGAGGCGCTCGGTAATGATCTCCACGGCGTTGCAGTGGCCATCGTCGATCAGCCATTGCAGGGCCTCGCGGGCATAGAACTCGGCGTCGAGCTGGGTCTGCCGGCTGAGCTTGACCCGCCGCAGCAGCCACAGACGCGAGCCGATGCGGTCGTCGGCCACCGTGGGAAAGCTGTCGCCCCACCAGCCATAGCGCTGGTCGTCGTCCAGGGCGTCGTCATCGGCGGCACGGCGCCAGGTGAACAGGCTGATTTCCACGGCCCGGGTCAGGGCGTTCTTCAGGTCATAGGTGGCAAACATGCTTAACCTCCCACCGGTACGCCGGTCTGCCCCGGGCCGGGTTGCACGCCGCTGTGGACGTGGTTGATCTGGCTGATGCCGGCGGCAATCTGATCCCCTTGGGAGACGATCTTGCCGCTCTGGGTCAGGGTCGGTGTATCGATGTTGACGCCGCTGCTAGCGCGGATATTCAGGGTCGCGGTGTCGATGTCGATGATGCGGCCGCGCTTGAAGTGGATCTTGTCGCCCTCGTCGGTGTAGATCGCCACTTCGCCGGCGGCCAGGGCCTGCAGGCGATAGCGCCGGTCCGCTACCACCAGCACCACCGCGTGGGAACGGTCGCCACCGAGGAAGGTGGCAATGCCCTCGGCGCCGGCCAGGGGATTGCTGGTGAACCCGTAAGGCTCGAAATGCTCCATGTCGTCGTTGACCTCGCCGGCGGTGAGGCGCATTTGCAGCGATTGCAGTTTGTTGGCCGAGTTGGCGAGCACCACGGTGCCCCGCGCCAACAGGCGTGTCAGTAGGCTCATGCTGAGTTCCTTGGGAGGTAGGAGCCGGCTTGCCGGTGAACAGGTCTTCGGCGTTGTCTGTGAGGGCGCTTTCGCCGGCAAGCCGGCTCCTACGGATGGACGCGGGTATCAGGTTTTCGCGGGTGCCGGGTTGGCATCGAAGGTGTGGGGCGGCGCCACCTGCAAAGTCGTGATCGATCCCTGCTCGGACAGCGACCAGGTGACCTTGGAGATCAGCATGTCCCGGTCAACATCCAGCACCGGATCGATCACTCGCACCAGGGTGTTGTGCCTCCACAAGTCGCCGTTGCTCTGGCGCCAGCCCTGCACCTGGTAGGTGGTGGTCA
Source organism: Pseudomonas sp. JDS08PS003 (assembly GCF_045013505.1). Classification (NCBI taxonomy): domain Bacteria; kingdom Pseudomonadati; phylum Pseudomonadota; class Gammaproteobacteria; order Pseudomonadales; family Pseudomonadaceae; genus Pseudomonas; species Pseudomonas sp. JDS08PS003. The sequence continues at coordinate 1,506,145 of NZ_CP120724.1, read as the reverse complement.
GGGCCTTGCCGGTGCGGGTGCCGCACTCCCAGTCGGCCCGCTGCTGAGCCAGTTCGGCACTCAGTTGCGCGGCTTCGTTGATCACGGTCACGCGCTTGCGGGACACCCTGGCGTCGTTGGCCTGACCCGACACCTCGCTGACCGCGGCACCGCTGCTCTGGTCGCTGCCCTTGTGCTGGCCGATCACCCGGTATTCGGAAAACACCGCGGAAAAATCCATTGCGGCATTGGCCGAGAGGATGTTCTTGCCCAGCTCCAGGGCATCGCTGGCGCGACCGCCACTGCCCGGTGCCGCCAGCAGCAGGTAACCGTCGGTGTCATCGGTGGAGAACACCCGGTACAGGGTCAGCAAACGGTCGATGGAGGCGAACACCGTCTCCCCCGGCACGATGCTGTGGGTGTGCAGCTTGCTGGTCGGGGCAATCTCGCTGCGGACCCCAACCCCGTAGGACCCTGCCAGGGCGCGGACGATGCTCAGCACATCCTGCTGGCGCCACTGGCTCGGCCGGTTGATGGCCGCGCAATCCACCAGGTCCTGGGTCAGCGAGCTGCCCTGGACGCTCAGGCTGATCTGCTTGCCGTCGTAACTGATCGGCGCCTTGTAGATATGTCCGGTGAGCACCAGGTCGCAGCCGATGCGCACCTGGCAGCGAGCGCCCGGGCGGATGCGCACCTGCGCATCCTGCCCCGGCCATTGCCAGGTGATGTTGAGGCTGAAGGTGCGGAACTGACGCTCCAGGTCCGCACTGATCTCGACGTTTTTCCAGCCGCTGTAATCCAGTCCGTCCACCGTCAGAGTGACAATGTTTGCCAGTTCGTCCATGGGTCACTCCCGAGCGACTTGCAGGTTGGCCGGCGGCAGGAAGCCCGGATGGGCCACCCGATTGCGCTGCACCACTTCGCCGACCCGCGTCGCATCGGCAAACCGCTGATAGGCCAGCACCAGCGCCGGCAGGTTGCTCTTGGGGCTGAGGCTGACCAGCCGCACCCCCGAGGACGCCACCGCATTGAGGTGCCCCTGCACCTGCTGGCGCAGGGTGTTGAGCGCCTGGTAATGCACCGCGTCGGCCTTGAGCGCGGCTTGCCAGATCAGCTCATTGAACTGATCGCGCAGCGCCAGCACATCGTCGGCCACCGGCACCTCCAGGCGCTGCACCGGACGGCTGGCCTGCTGCGCCAGGGGCGGTGTGTTCTTGAGCTTCACCACTGGTGTGGCCACCGGCAACGCCGACACCAGCCGGGCGATCTGCACCAACAGCGCATCCTGGACCAGGTTCGCCACGGCTTCGGCCGCCGCCGTGGTGTCCTTGCCGGTGGTCAGCTTCGGCGCATCAATGCGCCTGGCCGCCTCCACCTGCTGGGAAATATCGGCGAGCATCTGCCGATAGCCGGTACGGGCAAAGTCCTTGAGCCCGCGCACATCCTCCAGCAACCCCTTGAACTCCGTGCTCAGCTCCTTGGGTATTTCCTTGACCGCCTTGACCAGGGTGTTGAGGTCGCCATAGAACTCAATCAGCGGTTTGAACTCGTGCTCGATGACCTGATACACGTCCGCCAACCCCTGGCGCAAAGACGCCACGCCAATCCGCGCCTGCTTGATCAGGTTGGTGGCAAACTCGAACCGCAGCACCGCCGCCCCCAGCAAGGTATCGCTGGCCACCAGCACCTGCTGCTGGGTATTGACCGCCGCCGAGGGAAAGCGCAGCGGCTGGTCCGGGTAGAACTTCAGGCTGAAGGTCACCAGACCGCCGTCCTGGCGGCTCTGGGTCATCTCGCATTCACCGACCTTGACCTGCATCCGCCCGAGCCAGGGGTGCACCAGCTCGCCGCTGCCCTCCTCCAGGGCCTTGAGCAGCCTGTCGCGCTGCTCCAGGCAATCGGCGCCGACGATAAAGGCCGTCAGGTAATGAATCTTCGCCTGCTGGCCAAGGCCCTCGAAAAACGGCTGGTCGCGCTGCGGGTACTCGTGCAACTGACCTTTCTGGCCCACCGGGGTTTTCGCCTGATCGACCCAGAACGGCACGCCGCGAAAGGATGCGGGCAACAAACGATCACGCCAGTTATCCGCCATGGGAACCTCCTAGGGAAAGTGAGCGATAGCCCAGGGTCGAAGCCACGTTCAGGCCTGGTTGATTGGTCTTGGCCTGTTCGGCACGCAGGCCTGCCGGGGCGTTTTCGAAACGCACGGTCAAACCGCCCTCAAGTTGCGTGCGGTTGTTGGCAGCGTTCTGCTGGATAAGGGCACTGGAATTCTGGGTCAGAGAGCTGCCCTGGGTTGTGGCAAAGGGTGATGCCAACCCGCCTTTACCCTCAGCGTTGATTTGCCTTTGCGCCTCGGTAAAGCCTTCGACCTTACCGGTGACCGTGGCAATCAGCCCTCCGAAACCACCTTCGAACAGCTCCTTGATCGGAACCATCAGTGCTTGAAGCTTGCTCCACAGCCCGGAAAACCAATCGGCGATGGGGGCCCAATTGGTCATGATCAGCTCCATCGGCGACCAGTCGAACAGGACCTCAATGGCCTTTCTGATCGAGTCGATACCCGGTTGCAATTCGGCCCAGATCGAACTGAAAAAGCCCGTAACTGCGCCCCAGTTGTTATAAAGAACCACCAGCGGAGAGAAGTCGAATAGCGTTTGCAGGACCTTCTTGATCGCATCGATACCCGGTTGCAGCGCCGCCCAGATCGAGCTGAAGAAGCTGCTGACAGCCCCCCAGTTGTTGTAAAGCAACACGGACGGAGAAAAGTCGAACAGCGTCTGGAACACCGTTTTGATCGCCTGGATGCCCGTTTGCAACACTGCCCAGATCGACGCGAAGAAACCGGTGACCGCGCCCCAGCTCTTGGTGATCATGTCCATCGGCACCCAATCGAACAGGCCTTTTAGAAAGGCCATCGCCGGTACCGTCAAGGCCTTGAGCGATTCCCAGATGGACGCGAACAGGCCCGTCAACCCGCCCCAGTTATCGATGATCAGCCCCAGAGGCGACCAGGAGAACACCTCCTTGAGGAAGCCGACGACCGATGCAGTCAGCGCCTTGATGCTGTCCCAGAGCCCGGCAAAGAACGCCGTAATGGCCCCCCAGTTGCCGATCAGCATGCCCAGGGGTGTCCAGCTGAACAGGGTCTTCAGTCCTTCCAGCGCCTGCGCTGCAAGATTCTTTACGCCCTCCCAGAGACTGACAAAAAAGGCCGAGATCGGCCCCCAGTTGGCAATGATCACCCCGGCTGCCAGAGCAATGCCCATGGCAATCAACATCACCGGGTTGGCCTTAGCCACCGTGCCCATCAGGTCAAGCACCTGGGTCGCCCCGGTCACGGCGGTTTGCATCGCCGAGAAGGCAATGGCACCCATCGCCAGCCCCTCAACCAGCTTCGGGTTGTCGTCGAGCAGCGTCCCCACGCTGTTGAGCATGGGCTCCAGACCGACCACCAGTGCCCCCACCGCCGGCGCCAGCGCAGCATCAATGGCCGAGGACACCTTGGCCATGGATTGACTGAATACATTCATGCCTTTGGCTGCATCGGCCGACGCGCTGGAATCGCCAACCTCGGCCAGTTTGCCCTTGAACGCGTCGCAGGCCTTGATCCCATCCAGAAACGGGGTGATCAGGCTGCCGCCCTTGAACAGGCCGCTGATGTTCAGCTTGCCCAGCCCGGCCTGTTCAAGGTTTTTCTTGAAAGAGTCGACCTTGCCTTGAAGGGCGACGAGTTTGGGTGACAGTTCGTCGATGCCGGTCAACAGCACCGACTTCCTCTCTACGGTTTGTGTGTCTGCCATCACTGCACCTGCTGCATCGCATTGATCCGTTGCGCGTGCTCCAGGGATTCCCGGAGCACATCCAGTGGCCTGGCCATCATCTGTTCGGGGTCGACCTTCCAGAACCAGGCCAGGTCATAGACGACAGCGATCAGGTCGGCGATGGCTGCGATGCCGCACTCATGAAAAAACTCGCCACCGCCCAGCTCAGGGCGTTGAGGTCCACCAGGTCCAGCTGGTTCACCGAAGACGGTGGAATACCGGCGCAGACCGCGATGTACTTGGCCGCGACATCCATGTCGAGGCTGACTTCTTCGCTCTTGTCGATCTTGTACGGCAGTGCCTTGATCGCTCGCACTTCCTGCACCGTCGGACGGCGCAGGGTGAGTTCGGCCAGAGGCTCGCCGTGGGCCTCGATGGGCACCTGCAGCTTCACCGCATTGCTCATTGCCAGGTCCCCTTCTGCCCTTCGAAGTTCAGTTCGATGCTGGCGTCGTCGCCCTTGGCAATAGGCTCGTCCACCAGGTAGGCACCGGCCAGCACGTAGACCTTGCCGTTGGCGAACTCGCAGGTGACGGTCATGTCGGAACCGGCAATCAGCTGCTTGAGCGGAAAGTCCGGGGTGTGCAGCGCGGTGACTTTGAACGACGGGGTGAGGTCGGTTTCCTTGTAGAAACCCGGAACCACGGTTTCCCGCTTGACGGCCATCAGCGGTGCTTCGCAGCCGCCGCTGATGGTCAGTTGAGCGCCGTCCACTTTGACGTAGCAGGTGCCCGCAATCAGTTGACCCATGATGTTTCTCCCAAAAAATAAGCCCGCTCAAGGCGGGCTGAAAAAGCGCAGTGATGCAGGTCCGGCTCAGGCCGCGGCGTCGTACTGCAGACGGAATTGATTGAGCAGCGCGAACACTCGCAGGCCGTTGATGTAGTCCGGCGGGAACAGCACGTTGACCCGGCTCGGGTCCTGCACGTCGCGTTCGACGATCAGGTGCTCGGCAAACAGTTCGGCGTTCTCCACATGGCCTTCCAGCTCCAGCTTGGCGTACTGGGCAATCAGCTCACCGCGAATGGTGCTCGGGGTGACGATCGGCTGGCCGGCGCCGAAGCGGGTGCCGTCGGCGGCCAGCTTGTGGCGCCCGTACTTGCTGGTGATCACGCTTTGCAGGCGACGCACGATGAACGCCGACTGGTGCATGGTTTCGCTGTCCAGGTAGGAGTTGTCGGCCTGGCCGTAGGCGTTCTTCTGGTAGGTGGTGATCGCCCGCTGAATGCGCATGTAGCCGCCTTCGTAGTAGGCGGTGGCGATGCCGTAGCTCAGCAGCGATTGACGCTCGGTCAGGGTAAAACGCTCGCTGGCCGGCGCCGGATCGATACCCGGCAGGCTACCGCTCTGGGTCGGGCGACTGGCATCGGCAGAGATGAACACCGACGTCCGTGCCGCCAGGGCCGCGGCCTGAACCCAGACCGGTTGTGGCACGCCGGTTTCCAGGGCCTGGATGGTGATGTGCTGATCGTTACGCGCCTGACCGGCCGCCACCAGGGTACCGACGGTGCCGCGCTTGGCGCTGTAGACGTGACCGAACAACTGCTTGGCCCAGGACCAGCGACCAGTGCTGTCGTCCATCACCGCTTGCCAGGCATTGAGGCTGGCCGTATCGGTCCAGGGCATGCAGATGAACTCGAAAGGCTCGTCGCCCAGGGCCGCCAGCGCAGCCACCTGATCCGGCACACCGGTGCCACCGGCCATCTTGCCCAGCACCAGGGTCAGGCCCGCCGGGGTCTGTTCGCCATTGCTCTTGCCCAGGCGGTTGAGTTGCAGACTGATGTCGTTGCCGCTGTCGCCGGTCCACTTGGCGCTCAGGGTCACAGTGCCATCGACGGCTGCCGCGGTCACCGGCAGATCCACCGCCGCATTGACCTTCAACGCCAGGGCGCTGGCCGCCTGAGCGGCAGTGGCGCCGCTGACGATGGATGCCTGCACCCGCACGCCACCGACGTAAAGGTTGAGCAGGCCGCTTTCGCTGGCGGCGCCGGTGATCTTCACCTCAGCCTTGGCCACACTGCCTTCAGTGCTGTGCAGCGCCAAGCACCAGATCTCGCCCACCGGGTCGGTCTTGCGCCAGGTTTCATACATCGAAGCGAGCATCGAACCTTGCCCACCGATACTCTTGGCCAGGGCCACGCTGGACACCAGCACCAGCTTGCCGATGTCATCGCCAGTCTGGTTGTCATTGACTTGGGCAACGATCAGACGGCGCATGGCCGAAGACGCGCTATTGGCCGCCGAGTTGTCCATCTCGGCGTAGAACAGCGGAACACGGATGTCCGCCGGGATATTGCTGAAACCGATCGCCATTATTTGGCTCCTTGAGATTTCGCCGCTTTCACGGCCTTGCTAGTGATATCGCCATCGGCCAGACGTCGGCGCCACCAGGCGTTGTCCGGCACTTCGCGGCCTTCTATCGGCAGCAGATCGCCTGCTTCCGGGTCCGGTACGGCGCGGCCGGCGACCGGCAGCACGGTGATGCGTTTGCTCATTGCTTCAGCTCTCCTGAAAAAGTCAGCTCCAGGCGCCCGTCGGGGCCTGGACGTTGCAGATTGGGGTCCGCCGGATCGATGGCATCGACCCGCACCGTGACCCCGGTAAAGGACGGCAAGCCGTCGAGTTCACGTTCATGCCAGGTCTCCGCCGGCTGACTGGGCAGATTGCGGCCCAGCTGGAACTCGGCGAAAAAGCGCAGGCGGTAGAGCAGTCGGGTGGCGTTGAGCGACACCAGCTCGCCACCGTCGTATTGGATCGGGTTGTACTCGGCACCGGGCTTGAAGCCGACCAGGGCCCGCCAGACTTCGGCGCGCAGGTCATGGAGTTGGTCGAGGGCTTGTTGTGGGTTGCTGGCGTCGAGGAGCAAGGCGACTTCGAAGCGGTCGCGGATGGTTGAAGAAGTGGCATTTTGAGTGGTGCCAGGACTTGTAAGGTCGGCCAAAGGCACGACATAAACAGCAGGTGTTTGTAGAGCACTCACTGCGTCCAGCGAAGGCAAATCAATAGCAATCCCTACACGGTTGGCGAGGCAGGGACAATAAGTGCGTATCTGAGTATAGAGAGGGATGATTTTCATGGTTTGCTCCAAGAAATCGTGGAAATCTGGTCGCAGGTCATCGAATTTTTGCCCCGCTTCCCATCAGTGTTGTGGCTCAATATTCCCGGACCACTCTGTAGGAGTTTCAACCTAAGGAAGCATCATGGGATTTCGGGTTGTTAGCGCTGAAGAAAAGGCTGAAGCCATTCGCTTGGTCGTGGAAATGAATTACTCGGTGCCTAAGGCGTGTGAGCAAACCGGGGTTGGGCCTACAGCACTGCGACGCTGGGTCGCCAGATGGCGCAAGGAGCATGAAGGAGCCTTGCTGCCCACACGCCCTCAGGACCAGGAACTGATTGATTCACTGCAGGCCAGGCTCGCCCTGCTGGAAGCCGAGAATAGCGTCCTAAAAAAGCAATTGCCCTCTCATCTGAAGGTGCTGTTCAGCCGAATCAAATGATCGAGGGTTTGAAAGGACAGCTCTCCATTCGGCACTGCTGCCGACTTCTGGGCGTGCCTCGCAGCAGCTATTACGCCAAGCCCGTGGCCCGGTCTGAACCTCGGGTCGAGCGGCAACTGGAAAAGACCATTCGGCAGTTGCACCGGGAGCATCGAGGTGCCCTGGGTGCCCGGGGATTTGCCAGGGAGCTTAAAAAGCAGGGCGTAGTGATTGGGCGCCATCGTATGGGCCGTCTGATGAAAAACCTTGGTCTGGTCAGGCGAAGAGCCCGTTACGCTCACTATCGTCGAACCGGAAAGCCCAGCAATACCGCAGCCAATGTCCTTGATCGTCGCTTTAATCCTGCATCACCCAATACGTTTTGGGCCGGAGACATCACTTACATTCGCGTCGGTGGAAGCTGGCTGTACCTGGCAATCGTGATGGATCTGTTTTCACGTCGGATCGTCGGCTGGGCCTTTTCCAGGACCGCCGATGCCGAGCTGTCGCTCAAGGCGCTGCGGCTGGCTGTTGGCATACGTCGACCAGGTTCATTACTTGATGTGTTAATTATTAAAAATCGGTTACGTCAATAATCATACCCGTACTATTCTCTGATTGGCGCCTGAAAAATCCGAAGTTTGCCGGACCGGTAACAGATGTCCCTAAGTAACGCTCCCTTCCACCATGCACAAACTGCTGACCTAACTGACCGGCTGAACTGTAATACATGTAGTCGATGGTGTGCTCCCAAACATTGTTAGCAAGAAATGACCCCCTGGCCCTCTGATATGTATATGAAGCATTGCCAGCACTGTAAGCATACTTTCTTCCAGTAGGGACGTTGGTGTATGACTTTTCGAAATGGGTGTTTCGACCGGCAGATAGAATCTTTATAACGCGCATGTATTTCAAGTTACTATCAAAGACAATATCCCCACTCTTGTTGAACAGCTGAATCATTCCGCCCGCATCAATGCCTACATCCGGCAAGTCAAATACAAACCATTCAAAACCCACGGACGGGGTCTGCATCATCGATCGGATACGCCAGCTGTAATTGTTGGGGCCTACAGCCCTCGGTTCAACCACAACGAGCGCGTTACAGTACACCGCGATCACTGGAGCTGTAGAGCTGCTCGTCCTGTAGCTTACGGTGGCCTCCCCACCAGTTCCCGCGCTTACCTGAACCGTTCTCCCGCCCCCCTTGGCCGCTAGACTGTGACACCTGAATTGGTCGTTGATCATCACGGTTAATTCATCATTGAATATCTCAATTGATGCCGACATCAGTATATCCCCCACACAATTTTCATAATGGCCGGTGTCAGTGATGAGAACGTTACCAATGGCCCTCCAGGCTCCCAGTGGTTTTTAATCTCGAAGGGCGGGCTTGATCCCGATGTATCAGTCAATGCGGATATTGGCTGGATGAAGTAGAACCATATTGCGCCACTATTGAATCCGGGATCCGTTAGACGCCCCCCTGCGACCTGTATCTCACCAGACCCCAACACCTTCGAAATTCTGGTGTTAATGTCGAGCTGGAGAGTTCCATCGGCATTGTATAGTTCAAACTTAACTGTCATGTAACCTCAATTTTTATTCGCAGAATTCCGTTCTTGTCGTAATACTTATCAGACGTATTTGTCACTACTCGCTTGCCTCCTTGTCCGGTACCGTTCATCTCAAAATTTCCAACCTTGCTTAGGCGCCACCCGCGACTCCCCTCAAAGTAATCATCTGACTGGATATAGTCGCCAATTTTCGCATTGCTGATTGAGCCATCCTGAATAAATGTCGACTTTATATAAGCAGTATTGTTCTGAACTACAAACGGATGGAAAACATCGTTGGTATTTGGATCGATGATTGCAAAACGACTGGCCGCGATAAGCACTTGGCTGGTGATCATTCCTTCGTCGTTCTCGACGCCGATGCCGATGCCTGCCAGGTACGGTTTGTTGTCTACCGTCAGTTGGGTCTTGATTGAGTACATCGCCGCTAGCTCTTTCTTTACAGCCTCAACTTCAACCTGAGCACCTCCACCTGAATCGATCTTTTCCAGAAGATGCTGACTCAACTGGGTTTCCGTAATCTGGTTATTCAGGTAATCCAGAATCGGGCCGGCATCAGCCGAAGATTGGCCAGTTACAGGTCCATAGAACGCACCGATATTGCCAATGCGATCCACCAACCGGGCCCAGAAGAAAAACCGTACTCCAGCGGCCAACCCCATGATCGTCAGATCCGTCTGCGGATAAGCGTAATCACCAAACTTAATAGCCGTTCCGACGTCATTGGTCTGGCTGTACCAGATCTCGGTTCGCTGCAGATCCGCAGTGACAACACCCGCCGGAATGCCCCACTTCAACTTGATGCCAAACACAATCGACTCGGCGGTGAACGACGCCACCACCGGTGGTGGCGTGGTCTTGCCATTCAGTACAGTCTCAGTCGAAGTCGCGAACACAGAGCCAATATCCAAAGAGTTGATCGCTCTCACCTTGGCCACATAACGACCGGCATAGATCCCGCTCACTTCAATCGAAGTCGCACCGGTGCGCCCGGCGAACACCCACTCGCCATCGTTCTTGCGCCAGTAAACCTCATAAGCAATCGCGCTTTCGGGGCGATCCCATTCGATGGTCATGACGCTGACCGCACTGCCCTGATCGACAAAGTGATCGTTGCTCACCCGAACATTGCTCGGCGGCCGTTGCACACTCGGCGGTATCACTGTCACCGGCGGCCGTTCAATCCGCGCGCCGTTATCAATCGCGTCAAACTTGCTGGGTACATGCTTGACCGCGCTGATGCTGTATTTGATGGAGTCATCGCTGAAGTCTTCAGCCACCGACAGCACCCGAAACTGTTGGGCTGCCAAGGTCGGCGAATCGATCGCCCACATCGATTGCTCTGGCGGCAGTTCCTCCAGCTTCTTCTCCAGCACCACCCGCTGAACTTCGGCAGGAAAGCCGGTGGTATCAAGGGTGATGTCACCGTTGTCCCAGGTAATCCCCGTGCTGTTCCAGGTCAGTGGATAGCCCACTGACTTGATCACCCGCGAGATGGCCTTGCCGGTGGGCATGATCAGGGTGACGGTGTCCCCCGGATAGGCCTTCACGTCGGCGTCGAGCACCAGGGTATCCAGGGTCGCGGAACGCAGTCGGCCGCCAATCCGGCGCCCTGCCCTGTCGTTGTCCGCCACCCGGATGATCTGCCCAGGGCGTGCGAGGGTGCCATCCAGGCCCACGGCGAAACTCACGCTTTCGGTTTCCAGGCGGTTGGTCAGCAGCGCCCATTTACCGATGCGCTGGGCCTGGGCCTGGGAGGTGCAACCGGTGGCGGTGATTTCGGTCTGCTGCACGCCGTAGCGGGCAATGCCTTCCGGGTCATCGACGTACTGGACCTTCTGCCGGTAGAAGTCGGCCGGGTCGTTCCAACTGACCAACGCTACGCTGTAGCGGGTCTTTTTCGCCGAGCCGCCGTAGACGAACTTGCCGTCGACCACGTTGGCGTTGCTGTAGGTGTACACCGGGTCTTCCGGCATATCGGCCACGGCCATCACCGAACCGGCGCCCCAATAGGCCATGCCGCGGAAGGTGGTCGCCAGGTCCTGCAGCACTTTCAAGGCGTCGGCACGAACGGACAGGTAGAGATTGCAAGTGAAGCGTGGTTCGGTGCCGCCCTTGCCGTCGGAGACCGGCTGGTCGCAGTACTGGCCGATGCGGTACAGCTCCCACTTGTCCACTTGGGCGGCGTTGAGCAGATGCCCCAGGCCATAGCGCTGGTGCAGCAGCAGGTCGTAGTAGATCCAGGCTGGGTTGTCGGTCCAGGCCGACTTGAAGGTGCCATCCCAGACGCCGCTATATATCCGAGTCAGCGGGTCGTAGTTACTGGGTACGCGGATGATCCGCCCCTGCAGTTCGAAGGAACGGGTGGGGATCGACTGGAACTGCGAGGCATCGAATTGCAGGCCGATGATCGCCGACCCGGGGTAGCGCAACTTGGCGTCGATCACATCGGTGATGGACTCGACACTGGTGGTGTCGGCGATCGCTCCGCTGGTGGAGTTCGGTGTCAGGCGTCGTACACGAACCGTCCAGCCAGCAGTAGCGGCAGGCAGATCGACGCGATGGGAGCGCTCGTACTTGCTCGAGGTCTTGCCGCTGAAGGCTGCTTGCAACACTTCCACGAAAGCACCGCCATCGGTGGAAAGGTCGATGGCATAGCGCACCGTATAACCGTTGGTGTCGCCATTGCTGGTGTTGGTCTGCGCCAGCCGCGAGACCGCCAGGCGAATGCGCACGGCCGACAGTTGCAGGTTGGTGATGGCCTTGCTCCAGGGCTGGTCACTGCGCAACTCCACCGCCACCGAAGATTCGTTTTCCACCGCCGGGAATCCCGGGATGTAGGTCTGGTCCTGGCTGCCATTGCGGGTCTCGAGGGTGACCCCGGAGAAGTTCAGGCTGCCATCGGCGTTGGCCAGGGGCGTCTCGTTGAGAAACACCGAGCGCTTGCCATTCTTCAAGCCCACGATCTCGCCCTCGCTGACGAGATCGAGGATCCGAGCATAAGCCGTGCTTTGCAGGCTGTCTGGCGCCTCCACGGAGGGACGGGGCTTGGAGCCGCCGCCTTTACTGCCAGCGAGAGTAAGGTCAGTCATGGCTTTCCTTCAGGCGAAATAAGGCCCGCGCAACGGCAGGCTGGTTGAAGACAGGAGGGGTTAGAGTTGATCTTCGGCGTAGATGCCGGCACTGATCACGGCGCTGCCGATGGTCAACTGACCGTACAACAGACCCACTGGACGCCCCTGGGCGCTGGTGTTGACCGGGCCGTTGAAGCTGTAGCTGGGGCGATTTTCCGGCCGATCCTGAGCAGCGAGCCCCTTTGGTAGAGGCGCCAGCATTTGCATGACGCCCCCCATCGCCATGCTCGCCCCCGTCATAAACAGAAACGAGGCAGCAGGGCCGGTTAGGTATCCAAAGGGGTTGAAATAAGCCACGGCCATCAGCACTGCACCCAGAATGGTCTGCAATCCACCAGCACGCTTCGAACCGCTGAGGACCGGGGCGATGCGAATGACTTCTTTGCCCAGAGGCTGATGAATATCGGTCTCGGACAAGTTGCGCCGTCCATTGAACACCGCGAATCGCAAGCCTTTTTCCGCGCTTTGCAGCATGTGGCGCTCGAAGCCGGGGAACTGACGGAAGTACCCCATCACTTCCTTGAAGCCACCCGTAATGGCTACTCGATGCTCACGTCCGAACATCCTTGCCAAAGAGCCGGACAGCAGCACGGTTTGCATCTTTTGTCGTTCTACGGCCAAGCCCATGGGGTTCTCCTGGCAATAAAAAACCCGCCAAGGCGGGCTTCAAGTAAAGGGTGGAACCAGCTGGGTTCAGAGCTGGTCCTGGGCATAGATCCCGGCGCTGATCACCGAGCTGCCAACGGTCAACTGACCGTACAGCAACCCCACCGGATTACCCTGGGCACTGGTATTGACCGCACCATTGAAACTGTAGCTGGCGCGGTTGTCGGGACGGTCCATGGCCCCCAGCCCCTTGAGCTGCGGCGACATCATCTGCATGACCCCGCCCATGGCGAGGGCGATGCCCATCTGCGCGGCCATGGTCCAGCCCGTGGTGCCAGTGCCGCCGATCAGTGTTGTGCCACCAGCGGCAAACGTGCCCCCGGAGAAGTACGACGCGGCCACCACCAGGGCCACTCCGATAATGGTTTGCAGCCCACCTGAACGCTTGCTGCCGATCACTACCGGCGCAATGCGGATATCGCTGTTGCCACTGGGCGCGTTCAACCGGTCGTGACCGATGTTGTCGCGCCCAAGAAAAAGCGAGTAGGTCAGTCCGCGGTCCTTGGACTCCATCAGGAAAGCCTCGAACCCCGGAATCAGGATGCACAGGGCTCTTACCGCTTCCGAGGCATTACTGACCGCCAGCCTGTGCACTCGGCCAAAACGTGCGCCCAGAGTGCCGTAGAGACGGATGACGCGGATTTTTTGCTGATTCATCACATCACTCCCAGGAACAAGATCCCCGGTTGAATTCAAGGAAAGACGATGCACTTCAATCCATAGCCATGAGCTGGCGATGTCGCCAGATGCTGACTGTTACCTCGTCCCAGTAACCACCATAGGTGTCCCGTTTGCTGTCGCGTCCATAGAGGTGATGCAGGATCGAGCCTGGCGCGGGGAAGTGCTCCGGCTCGCTCTTGAGCACGCCGTCAGCCAGATAGATCGCCGCATGATTGGGCACCGGCGAGCGGATCTGCATCAGCACCACATCGCCTTGGCGCAGGTCATTGACTCGCTCGAATCCGGCCTGAGGCAGATGATCTAAATAAAGGTTGCCGCCCTTTTCCCACCAGCCGTCTTCACGCTGGTAGCTACCCAATTCGATACCCAGTTCACGACGGTAGTAGTCCAGGATGATGCTCAGGCAATCGTGAATGCCGTGGGCAAAGGCTCGGCCAATCAACGGCGCTTGATACCCCGTGGGCAGCAGACTCGCCCAGTCGCCCTTGCGCAAGGTGCCGTCATCGTCCTTGCGCACTTCCAGGATGTACCAGGGCAAGCCCGATGCCTCGCAGGCAACCCGATCCGCCTCGCTGGGAGCCGGCGGACAATCCGGATGGCTGTGGATCACCGCCAGCATCTCGCCGCGCTCTTCCGCCGCCGCGTAATCCTCGGGCGCCAGGCGAAAATGTTCGCTGGGCGTGACAGCGGTGTTGCGACAGGGCACATAGACCCGCTTGCGCCCCTCGCGGATCAGCAGCCCGCAACACTCCTTGGGGTACTCGGCCAGCGCGTGGCGCTCGATGGCGGCCCGATTTTCCTTGTTCATGCTCAGCTCCGTAGCAGCCCTGCCGCTGGAAATGAACCGAAGGGCAGCGGGTTGTTTTCACCGAAACGCAGCTTGCAACTGCTCAACCGACCACCGCATTTATCCTTGGCCGCATCGGTGACGATCACATCGTTGAGATCCGCCACCGGACCACCGTTGTAGCCGCAATAAGGCCCGCGATAGCCTCCACAACTGAGCCACCAGCAAACGTTGGCAACGATCTGCCGTCGTGGCAGTTGCACACCGTTGAAGTCCAGGGCGCTGGCCAGTTCGAACTTCACCACTTCGTTGTCTTCGCTAGACTTGCGCTCGACATACCAGATGTCTGGCGGCAACTCTTCTTCGGGGTCGGCTTCAGGCTGGCCATCCAGATACTTGCCAAGGGTCCGGTGACGAATCAACCGGGCCCCGACCAGGTCCTCGAAATACAGCACCAGGGCAGTGATGAAACCGCCGACGTTGCCGACCGACAGCGTCGGAGTCGGCTGCGCGCCCTTGCCGGTCATTTCAAAACCCTCGGCCTGAATCGGCCAGGGTGAGTACTCAAGCCCCTGCCAGAAGATCGACGACTGCTGGGGGTAACCGTGAAAGCGATAAAGCTCGGCGCCGAGGCTGGTGGCGTCGAGCTCAAAAAGCTCCACCCACGCGCCTGGCTCCAGGGTCTGGATATCGGCCGTGATCGGCATGGTGATTCCTCGGGCAAAAATAAACCCGCTCGATGGCGGGCTGATGGTGCTTACGGGCACTTCACTGCTCGTTGATGCTGAGTCTCGCTTCAGCTCGCTTGGCAGCAACATCTCCAGGTATGGGTTTTCCAGTCTCAACAAGGCGCATAACGTACCAGTCAGTGGACGCGAGATACTGTTTTGCCAAGGTGATATCAACGTCGTGCTGTGTCGGGGTCTTCCTTGCATTATCGAAGTTCATTCGCAAGCTCATCTTGTTGAGGGAGAGTAACTGGGCCATCGGTACTCACAAGGATAGGCTCGGGAAAGCGGGTGCTCATCGGCGCATCAGGATCGCTATAGGGCTGCAGCAGAGTTACTTCCAGATCACCATCAGCAGACATTATGGCCGGACCTGCAAAAAAAATTGAATCGATGTCGGTAAGCGCGAGTTCATAGCCAAGCGGAAGCTCGGAAAAGTCGAAGACGTCACCACACACCGTCAGTTCGTAGCCATTAGTTAATACTTCAAGCCTGCCGTCCATAAGGATTGGCGAAAGATAAATCTTTATCATTACTTCCACCTCCCTACTGCTGATACGCATAGTTTTGCAAGAGCGCCATTTGCCGTCGATACAGTTCTGACATCCTGTATCCCAGTTAGGGATGGAGCGATGTTTAATGCAGCCCAGCTAAACGAGACCGAATAAGATTCTGAGGATGCGTTTACCATTGGAAGATCACCGACGAACGCAACAGGCCACTGAAAGGGGATTCCTGAATTAATGAAAAGACCTGCATTGACAGCAATATTTGTAGGCCCAGCCTCTTTTCGGACAGTGCGACAAATCATCGTCCCGTCAGGAAACTTTGTGGCGGTACCGTTGGCGTTGGTGATCGTCTCGACCGAAGTCTTTTCCCATGCTCCCCAGGTATTGGCAATGCACTGGCGTACATACACCATGTCGGTGCCCATATTTGTGGCTCTCTGGACACTGTACGCCGGTCCCTGTTCTCTTACCCCTATAACCTCTACATACCAGTTCGATGTAAAAGGAACATTAATGCAGGTGTGGTCTGCCCATAGCTGAATGTTGGCGGTGTAATTATTCAGGTCACCGTTAGCAAGGCGGGGCATATAACTATTTTCAGTTACCAGCTTTCTCCATAAAGTGGGCGCCGCTGCAGCTTTATACCTGCTGTATATGGCTCCGTTTCTCCAGTCCATAGCCAACTGGAACGCATAGTCAGTGTTTGCACCGAATGTAGCCAGAGCACCATCCGCAACCATTCCTGGTGCCTTATCACTTGCAGAAAGGTAACTGAACTGTGCACCCGCATCCTGCGCAATTTTTGCATCAGGAGTTCCAGTGTTCTTAAGTAATGGGGCGCCAACGCCAAAGTCGCCTACCTTCAACACCCGGCCAACTGTGCTGTCTGTCACGCTCGTAGTTATATTCGCAGTCGCGGCTGTTCCAAGCCCCAGGCCAGCCATTGCGCCCGCTTGATCTTTGCCACCTGTCCCGCCCTGCGAGACGCTAAGCGCAGTCGTAAGCCCTGCAAGCTCGGTTATATCTGAGTTAATACCTTTCGCAGCACTGAGCAAGAGGTATTGCCTGCCTCCATCAGTCCAGCGGTATAAGCTGTTTGTGTCCGTGGCTATGTAGATCTTGCCCGCCTCACCCACCACTGGAAAGACAGAAAGGGTCGCAAATTCCAGCACGTCGTCAACAAAACTCGGTAGTTGAGATACCGGTACTGTTCCGTTGACCAATTGAGCCACAGTGGCTCCTAGAGCTGATGCCGGAATCGCCGCATCAGCCTTGGCCTTGGCGGCTACGGCCTGCGCAACTCCCTGCTCGGCTGTGGCTTGTGCTGTTGCAGTACGGGTGTCCAGCTCAGCGAAGTTGTCATTGATGGTCTGCCCCCCCGAACGCAGGTTCTGCCCGCTGCCATCATTGGGAGCACTACCAAGGTGGATCGGATCGATAGTCATGGATGAAATGCCTGTTCAAAAGTTGCGCTGAGCGAGTAAATCCCTGCGCCCAACGGCGAGGGCTGGTAGGTCTTGCAGCGGTACAGCCCCTGCTCGCCCAACGGCGGGGTCCAATAGAAAGGCCTGGCTCCTTGATGGGCGTCGATGAAGTTGATGATCGGCTTGATCTTCTTGTCGTCGCCGACAAAGGTCAGCGGCCAGGACTGGGTCTTGTTGTTGATCCCGTCCTGGACAACCTGCTGATAGCCATCACCAAAGCGCGCCGACTTGAGGCGAAACTCGACGCTGCCCACGGGCTCGATCTTGGGTACCCAAATGAATGTTTCGATAGTCATGTCTTTTCTCCGGGCGTGAGCCGTTGCCGCCGCTGGAAATCAGCGGCCGTTGATGACGGACCAGATCTGGCCGCCCGGTTTCAGGTCTCGGGCGATCTGTTCGGCCGCGCCCTGCTTCGCCGCGCTGGCGTAGGCATTGGCCAGGCTCTGGGAGTTCGTGCCTGCACCCGAGGCACCGGCCTGTCCGTCGGGTACGTTGATGGTCTGCTGGATGACCACCTGCTGGTTGCTGGTGGTGCCGGATTGTCCCCCGCCCAACGCAACGACCCCCAACGAGCCATCGGAACCACGACTCAGGGGCATGATTGCTTCTGGTCCGGCCTCACCGAACAGGGCCATAGGCGCCAGCGTCGGACCGGTAGCGACACCATTGGTGAAAACACCGCCGTTGGCGTACTTGAAGCTGGAGTCCAGGTTCAACTGAGGATTGAAGGTGTAGCTTGAGGAGCCGACCGAAGCGGTCGTCGGGGCAGGCGCAGCAGTAGACCCAAACCATCCCATGACCGCCGAACTGGCCATTCCAAACAACGAACTCAACGCTTTGGACGCCGCCGTCTTCGCCGCCAACATCGCCATGTCCTTGAGCACCGACTTGGCGAAATCGGAAAAGGAGAACTTGCCCGTGGTAGCGAACTGGAGGATCGCGGCATCCATCTGCTCAAACGCACTGGTGAACACCGCCTTCGACTGAGCGGCGACGTTACCGGCGTTATTCATGTAGTCATCCAAAGCCGACGAGGCACCATTTTTCCAGTCGCCGAGTGCTTCGCTCATCTGTACATAGTTGCTTTGAATCTGCAGGGCCATGTCACTGTGCTTGGTCTTCAGCTCATCAAGCTTGGTGGCATAGTCGTCGCCCTGTTCGGCCCCACGGCCATAGGCATCTCCCGCCGGGAACTTGATCCCCGACTTGTCGGCATAGGTCGCTGGCGACTGAACCGCGCCTTGAGGAAACTGCTTATCCAGAGCCTTACGCGCCAAAGCATATTCTTCATCGTTCGCGCTAAGTTGGGCGGCCAGTGCCTGTTGACGACTCCCCCTGCCTAACTGAGAGACAGCTAGAGCACCTGAATTACGCAGTTTCTCCATCTCGTCGGAGTACGCCCCCAGCTTTTTTCCAGATACTTCCAGGGACTGCGCATACTCGGTTCCAGCACTTTTGTTCTGCTGGAGCAGTGCGCTCAAGGAACTTTGACTCTTTACAAAATCATCGGCCGCTCTGGCAGCCGGGTCATAGGCCTTACGCAGGCCATCGAAGGCATTGGAGGTTGCGCCCAACGCGGAAGCAGAGGAAGTCGCCATCGCCTCGGCAATTTTCTTGCTGGCCTCCTCGACACGCCTCTGCATGCTGCGCATGCCTTGGTCGGTAATACGCTGGGCCTTGTCCAGGGCCCGCTCCAGGCTGCCAAGGTCCAGCTGCAAACTCCTCTGGGAAGCAGTTGCCATAGGTTTCTCCGGGTCATAAAAAACCCGTCGAAACGGGTTTGGGGAAAGTGGCCTGAGGTCAGCGCCACTCGTTCATTGCACGTTCGAGTGACAACCCCAAACGTTGTTCGTGAGGCATGAAGTCCAGCAACTCCGCCATGCCTCCGCCCAGCCGGTGGGTCTGCAGCGCCACCAGGGCGCTGCCCGCCTCCAGCCGCCTACCGGTATGCAAGGAGCCATATCGGTCGATATAGCGCCCCCATGCCAGGGCTTCCTGGTAGGTCACGCGTTCCTTGGCTTCGGCAATGGTCCGGCCGCCGACTCCGTTCAGCACCAACTCGTGCCAGAACTCATCGGCGGCGGTCAGTTTTTTGCTGCGGCGCCACCGGTGCCATTGACCTCATTCACCGCATTGAGAATCAGGAACCCCAGGGACGGCTCCAGCCCGTAGGCATCGTCGTAGCTGAGGGCTTCCGAGCCGTCAGCGCCCAAGGCCACCGACGCGGCGATGTAGCGGGCATTACGGCTCAGCTCGCTGCCACTCTCGGCAAACAGGCGCTCGATAACCCCGAAAGACTGCCGGCGAACATGCAGGGTCAAGGTGTCGGTCACTTCCTTGCCAGTCTTGCTGTCAAGGTGAGTCCAGCTCACCTGTTTCTTCACGGGCAGGGCATCGACGATGCCGCCCTTGGCTTTCAGCTGCTTGAGGTTCATGGCGTGGCTCAGGCCTTCTTGATCCAGGTGGAACCGCCGGTGCGCTGAATGGTGACGGTGGTGGTCACTACAGCGTTCAGGGCGAAGTTGAACGGGAAGTCCGAGACGTAGCCGTCGAAGGCGAACCAGGTACGGGTGGTGGGCAGTTCGAAGTTGTCACCCTTGGTATTGAGGGTAGGGACTACACCCTTGCCATCGGACCAGCCGACGACCCATTTGACGCTGGTATCGCCATTGGCTTCGGACAGTTGGTGCAGGCGGATATGGCTGGCGTTGGCCGGGTCGGCGTTCAGCCCGAGACTGGCAGTGCCTGGAGTGCGCAGGCCCTTCTTGTAGCTGCGCTCTTCGGCGTTGAGGCTGGTGTCTTCGATCTGCTCGGCGGGTGCACCACCCGGGTCGAAGGAAGTGGCGTGCTCGATTTCCAGCACGGTGTAGGGGCCGCTACCGGAGACAGGCGGAACCAGGGCAAAGATTTGCGTACCTTGGGTAAGAATCGACATCAGGTGTTCTCCATCAAACAATAAAAAACCCGCGATGGCGGGCTGTGAGTGTTACTCGGGGGAGGAAGCTCAAGACGCTGGAACCCTTGGTTCAAGGGGCCGACGAGCCATCCAGATAAGGGGGAGCGTTGGGGTCTGGCTCGCGACTCTTGATCAAGTCCACCAGTGCCTGATTGCTCTGCGCCAGCAGGCGGATCGCGCTATTCAAGGCTACCTGGCCATCGGTCTGGGCCTGGAGCGCAGCGATCAGTCGATTGATCGCCGCAAGGTCTTCGTCATTCATGGGGCAGTACTCTCTATCCGTCGAACGTTACCCGGGGCAGTCCCGGAACTCTGGTACTGGCCTGGCTCACTCCCGCCCCGCCGACAACAGCTCAGCACCGGCCTTGAGCCCGGCCTGCAGCGCCGTCCAGAATTCGGCATTTTCATAGCCCATGGCCCAGACACTGGTACCGCCCAGCCCCAGCTTGGCGACCAATGCAGTCTTGGTCTTGATGCTCTTGGCATCGTCGTACCAGAGCACCGGTTGCGCCCGCTCCGGGGTCCATTCCACGCCATCGGCGAAGCGCTTGACCGGGCCCCAGGTGGCGTAAGGCGTTGCCGAAGCGGCGTCCAGATGGGTAGCGGCGCGATGCTCGGTAATCACTTCCTGGTAAGCCGACCAGTGCACCCGATTGCCAATGCTGTAGTCCTGACCATAAGCCGGGAGCCCCGCCAGGACCTTGCTCGGCGCGACTCGCGAAACGGCGTAGCTGAGCAGCGCCTGCTGCCAGTCGGCGCCCGACTCGGGGCCGGGCCAGACTTCATCGTGGAAACCGCCGCTGCTCCACCCAGGCCCGACCTGGTCATAGGTCATGACCTGGAAGTAATCCACCGCCGCGCCCAGGGCCTTGTAGTCGTAGCCTTGGAGGTATTCGGGCTCGCGGTCGCTGGATTTGGGCGGGATGCTGATGATCAGCTTCTTGTTGCTGGCATGCAGGGCGTTGCCCAGGGCTTTGACATAGGCGGAAAACGCCTTGGCATTCCTCGGCTCGACCTTTTCGAAATCCAGGTTGATACCGGCAAAACCGCCGTCCTTGGCCAGCGTCACCAGTTGCTTGATGCTGCCG
Source organism: Pseudomonas sp. JDS08PS003 (assembly GCF_045013505.1). Classification (NCBI taxonomy): domain Bacteria; kingdom Pseudomonadati; phylum Pseudomonadota; class Gammaproteobacteria; order Pseudomonadales; family Pseudomonadaceae; genus Pseudomonas; species Pseudomonas sp. JDS08PS003. Next base: position 1,485,256 of record NZ_CP120724.1, on the reverse strand, counting down.
GCACTCAAGGTCTTGTCGTTGACGATGGAGTGGGAAATGGCCGGGTCGAAATCACCAATGCCTTCGTTGTAGTCGGAGACGGTCGGATACAGCGGCAGGGACTTGGACTGGGCGAAGCGGATGATGTTTTCGGTGGTTTGGTTCATCCCCTCCTGATGCAACTGGCCGGTGACCGTCAGCCCGTAAGTACTGCCCAGACCGACGGCAGAAAGGTTGCGGTAGAACGTTTGCAGATTGCTGTAGGACGCTTCGACCTGGCCGTCGGTGTAGGCCAGAACAAAGGGCTCGGCATGGGCTGCGGTTGCCAGCAACAGGGTGCAGCCCGCGATCAATGCCTGAAAAAAATGCCGGATGCCTCGCTTCGAGGCCGGGCTGCTGATGCCTGGATTCATGAATACTCCTGCGGATTTTCCGCGTGGTTTGAAAGGAAGTGAATGCTGGATCGGGGACGATCCGAATGAGCCGCCCGCGAGGATGCTCGCGGCGCCGTTGAAGGGTTAAAGCTGCACCACTCTGAGTGGTTTTTTGGCGCTGTTTTTCTTGCCCTTGGCCTTGGCTTTGCCTTGCTTGCCGCCGTTACATTCGACCGTGGTGCTCCACCCGGACGGGTTGAACATCTGCTCCACCGAGTCCACCAGGTAGTGGCCATCCAGGCCGGGCTTGAAGCCCTGGGCATTGATCAGGCGCTCGGCGAACAGGTCGGTGCGCCCCGGCATCTCCAGGCGGACGTTGGCATTGCTGCGATTGAAAGCGGCCAAACGGGCACTGGCCGCCTGCTCGGCGGCGGACTTGTTCGGGTACAGGTGCCGATCGGTGTGTACTGCCGGCACGCTGTCCGGTGAGTCGCTGTTGCCCAGGTCGATCACCCTGAGCGTGCCACTCTTCTTGTCCTGATGCCGGGTCTGCACCGCCTTGTGGGTGCTGCTGTCACTCAGGCGGAACTGATAGCGGCTGACGTCGCTGCGGCTGAGCGTGACCACGCCCAGAGCCTTGCCGCTGGCACTCAACCCGGCCTGGCGGGGCAGCACCAGCAACTTGCCTTCGGCCACCTTGGCGGTGCAGTCGTACTGCCGGGCCAGGCGGGTGATGAAGTTGAAGTCGGACTCATTGAGCTGATCGATCCGCAGCACCTTGGTGGTGACTGGGCAGACGGGCGCCCAGCCGTTGCGGGCCGCCAGGTCGCGGACAATCTGCGCCAGCGCCACGTTCTCCCAACTACCGCTGCGGGTGGTCTTGCCGCTGCCGCGCATGTCGCTGGCCTTGCCGCGGATCTCGATCGAATCCGGCGGCCCGCTCACCACCACTTCATCCACCGTGTAGCGCCCCAGCCGGGTCAGTGTCTGGCCGGCGTAGCCGAGGAAGATTTCAATGCTGGCGCCACGACTGGGCAGCGCAACCGCCGAGTCGCGGTCATCAATACGCAGTTCAAACTCATCCGACTCCATTCCCGGTTTGTCCGAGGTGCGCAGCGTCAGCAGCCGGTCGTTGATCTGCGCCGTAATATCCCGGCCATCGGCCAGGATGCGAAAGACTGGGGTCATGCTCCGTGCTCCAGAAAATGAAGACCCCGTACACGACGGGGTCTGTTGATTGGATGCAAGGTCAGTCCCATAGCTGAACCATCGCCTCGGCCCGAATCGGCAGATCCGGCAACAGGATCAGTACCCCGGCCCGAAAGGGTTGTGGCTCATCGGCCAGGCCCTGGTTGGCGTCCAGCACCGCCTCGACGCTGCCATTGAGGTGTCCGTAATACTGATGACACAGGGTATCGAGCAGATCACCGTCAGAGGTTCTGCAGGTCGTTGCCATAGCTCACAAACTCCAGTGAAAAGCCTTGTTTGCGGGGAATGCCGCCTGCCAGCAGGTGGCTCTGGTCCTCGTCGATGCTGATGAGGCACCAGGTGCCCAGCACTTCGCCGTAGCCCGTGGTCAGGCTCAGGGGCTGCAAGCGCCGACCAATGCTGCGCAACGTCTGCAACTGGCCCAGCCCGCCCTTGAACCCGGGGTAGATCGTGCCTTTGAGGGAGATCTTGTCGTCGCCCTGCCCCACCGCCTGCTGCGCGATGCCGCGGCTCAAGCGCTCCTGGGCCGCCCAGCGAAAGCCGGTCTGGCGGCGCAGCTCATCGAAGGCCGCAGTGTCGAGGTTGAAGTAGAAAGGCTCGGCACCGGCCCCCAGGGGCTGCAGGATCAACAGGTGCGGGAAGGGTTTTACCGCCTCCGCCGCCGGGGTGTCCTGAGGCGCCAGCGCACCGGAAGGGAAGATGTTGCCCAGGGCTGGGCTGATTTGCCCGCCGATGCGGTTGATCGCCGCGCCGGCCTTGGCCACCTGTTCCTGCAAGGCGCCAAGACGCTGCTGCATCTGCCCCGCCACGGTCACGGCCTGGCTGTACTTGGCCGCGACTTCACCCACCGCCGACTGCGCCGCGCCGATGCTGCGCATCGTGCGTTGCAGCTTGGCGCCCAGCACCGGGCCGACCCTGGGCAGGTTCTCCAGCTCAGAAGCAGCGCCGGTGATATCGCTGATAGCGCCATTCATGGGGCCCAGCATCTCATCGGCGCTGCGCCGCCCCGCCTCTGCTGCCGCCACCAGGGACGTGAGCCCCGATTGCAGCTGTTCCATATAGGCCATGCCACCTCCTTAAACGTGTGCCGCGTCGAACAACTGACGACCGGCCGCCTGACGGCTGTATTCGTCGAACTGAAAGCGCAGATAGGGTTCCAGCTCCCGGGCCAGTTGCGCGGGATCTCTGACATCGCCCTGGACCGAGATCGACAGGTAAGGCGCGAAGCTGAACTGTTGTTCGATCGAAGGTGGCGCCGCCGATGTAAACGGCTCCGCCGGTTTGAGCAGCGAAGAGGTCGATGCCGACGGCGACGGGCTGGCCATCGAACGCACGGCCTGCCCCATCAGCGGAGGTGTCTGCCCCGGCTGGAAGGATTTGGCGATATCGCCCATGACCGGCGGGATGTTCTGCCCGGCGTTGCGCATCATCAGCGGACCGGCTGCAGGCATTTGCTTGAGCGAGTCGTCGGAGCCGAACATCTTTTTACCCAAGGCTCCACCAGCGGCCGAACCGCCCCAGGCGCCCAGTGCACCGCCCACCAGCCCACCAATAACAGTACCGATGACCGGCACCACGGAACCAATGGCGGCCCCTGCTGCTGCTCCGGCAGCGGCGCCTGCAAGATTGCCTGCCGCCTCGCCATAGCCTTCGGCTTTTTCATCCTGGGTCTTGGCATTCAGATAGGTGTCCGCAACCTGGAAACCGGCACCGAGCACCGAGAGAACCGCGCCGCCCTTGAGCAATGGTGCAAAACCCTTGGCCAAGGAGCCGGCACCTTTCATCGCAGCGCTGGACATGCCTGGCGCGGCCGCTCCTCTGGCCAGTCTCTCCAGACCACTGGGCGTCAGAGGGCTCTTGAACCTTTTGCCACCTGAGCTTCTGGAACGAGGCTCACCCCTGGGCGATCTGCGCCCGCCACGGCCCTGGCGGCGTTTTTTGTCCAAGCCGCAGTCAACCAAGGGCTCAAAACAGTCGATGCCCCCGGCGTTGCGGCCAGGCACTCGCTTCGCCACCTTGGGATCGATCTGCAACCCACCCCGCAAGACATTCAGCAGGCCCTTGCCCATGGTGTAGACGGCCATCAGCTTTTTCACCGCGACATAAGCGGCGCCCAGGGCGGTCACCCCCAGCACCAATGACGGGGCCTTCTCCGCCAGTTCGGTCAGCTTGCCGACCACCACCGTGATGCTTTGGGCCACCAGATCCGTGGCCGGGCGCAGGGCCTCTCCCACCGCACGCATGCCATCGTCGACCGCCTGCTCGCTCTCCTTCCACAATTGCGCGGAGGCTTGTCGACGCTCGGCCAGGTTCTTGGCGAGAACCCCCGAAGCGCTCAACGAATCCTTCTTCACTTGCTCGTACTGCTGACGGCCCTGGGTCTGGGCCAACAAGGCCGCCTTGATCTGCATATCGGTGAACAGATCACCGGTACGCAGGGACTCTTCCAAAGCCTCGAGCATGGCCTTGGCCTTCGCCGGGTCGGTTTCCTTGCTGATCTGCGCCTGAGCCTCGGCCATCTTCGCCGCCTTGGCCGGGTCGATGGCCCTGACGTAACGCATGGCCAGGGCAAAGCTCGCCTCCAGGCTCGACATGCCCTTCTGGATACCGGTATTCAGCGAAGCCTGGTAATCAATGCCGGCGTCTTCATAAGCCTTGACCGCCTCACTGGAACCGATTTTGTCTATCCAGTTCTGCAATTGGCCCGCGGCCTCATCAGCACTGCCAGCGGTGTTCATCTGCACTTGCAGCATCGACCCCAACTGACTCACCGCATCCATACCGGTGAGTCCTTCCCGGCTCGCGCTCTTGAGCAGTGCCGGGAGCAGGCGCGCCATGTCGGCCGCCTCGAAGTTGCCCGCCTGCCCCTGCAGGGCGATGGCTTCCAGGGCCTGTTCCATGACCCTGGGGTCGCTGATTCCGGCTTTCAACTCCAGGGCCCGCATCAGTTTCGCCGTGTCATCGACACTCGCGCCCTGCCCCACCGCGAACTTGGCGGCCAGCCCTGCGTAGCCTTGCGCCTTGGCCAGTGACATGCCGCTGGCAGTCATCTGGCTCACCAGAGCGGCCACCTCGTTGCGGGCCATTCCCGTGTCACGCGAGGTCTGAATGACCGTGCGGCTCAGTTGCGCTTCCTGAGGCTGGTTGGCCACACCGGCCTTGATCGCGATATCACGGATCAGTGCCTGATAATCGGCACTGATCTTGACCGGGATGGCCAGCTTGCCGATCCCGTCCTTGGCCAAGCCATAAGCCGCCTTGAAGTCGGCTTTGCCCTGGCCGATCTGCTGGTGCCCCCGGGCCTGCAGAGCAGAGCCCCGGGCCACATTACCCAGCGCCTCATATTCCTGACGCAGCTTGTGCACCTGAACACCTTGCTGGCGCAGCCCCTCCCGGCTCTTCTCCAACCGACGCAACAGCCCGGCTGCCGAGGAATCGCCCGTGTCATGGGCCTTTTTCCATTCCTTCTGCAGGCGCAGGGTCTGGCCGATGGTCTTTTCCAGCACCCTGGCCTTACTGCCCTGCTGCTCCAGCTGCTTGATCCGGCCTTCCACCGTCTTGAAGGCGGCGTCCCACGTCGAACTGAGGGCTGTACCAATCACCACCGCCCCCGATACCCGCTTGCTCGCCATCTGTTTCTCCTGCTCCTTGGGTGACGGGCTCAATCCGTGAGCCACCAGACCATGTCGGAAAAGCCCATGGTCATGATTTCCTCGGCGGAAAAATGCAGCTCGCTGGCGAGCCGCTTTGCCGCCATTTTCATCACCGCAGGATCAAAGCTCGTCGTCTTGCACCAGGCGAAAATAGCCGGCCTGCAGGCGCTGATAGTCCTTGAGCGCCATGCTCTCCAGGTCCTTGGTGCTGATTTGCGCGAGGCTGGCAAACAGCATCAGCTCGCGCTGTTCATCGTCACCAACGCCGGCGGCACTGGCGGCGCGCACATCACGCACCGTCGGCGCACGCAGGGTGAGCTTGTCGCAGACCACGCCGTTCATCTCCACCGGTTTGCTCAGCGCCACCATCACGCTGTCGCTGCTCAGGGTCATCCAGCTCGGGGTCTTGTCGATTGCTTGAGACATGGGGTGTCTTCCTTACAGGCCCAGGGCCGAACGTTGGGCGGCGAGCTGGTCGACGCCGTTGATCACGCGCTTCATGCCCAGGGCATCAATCTCGTAGATCAGTCGACCGTCGACTTCGAGCTTGTAGTAAGTCAGGGCCACGTTGTGCTTGATCTCGGCCTTGTCGCCGGATTTCCAGTCGCCCATGTCGACCTCCTTGAGCATGCCGCGCAGGGTGACGATCACCGGAGTGACCTTGCCCTTGAGCCCTTTGAACGCCCCACGGAACACACCGTTGAAACCGCTGCTATCGGCCAGGCCGAAGAGCTTCAGCGACTCACGGCGCACGCCGGTGGTGGTGAAGCCGGCTTCCTGTTTCTCCATGCCCATGTCCAGTTCCACCGGCACATCCATGCCGCCGACTCGATGCTCCTCGGTCTTGAGGGTCAACTTGGGCAGGGTCAGGCTCGGCACGTCGCCTTGAAAGCTGATGCCATCGACGAACAGGTTCATGTTCGCCAGGGTTTCGGGAATCATTGCCATTGCTGCGGCTCCTTAAGCGGCTTGGTCGAGGACTTCGGTCAACCACTGGTTGGTGACCTCGACCCGGAAGTGGGGGTTTTCGGCGGGAGGTACGTCGGTAAAGCGGATGTTCCAGTACACCTTGCCCTGCTCCAGCTGGCTGGCAGTGTTGAGTTCGGTGTCGGCGTAGACCTCGAAATTGATGATCGCGCCCTGGTTCTTCAGATCACGCATGAACGCCTGCAGGCCCTCGGTGACGTCCTTGACGTAAGTCGCGGTGATCGAGCGGTCCACTGCCCATTTGTGGCCGAAGAGAATGGCGTCCATGACGATGTCCATGGTCCGCACCCGGGTGACGAAGGCCCACTTCGGATCGCTGGACAGCGTGCGGTTGCCCCACAGGCGGAAGCCCGCGTCACGAATGACGGTGGTGATATTGGCGTTGTTCAGCAGGTTGGCGCGGCAGGTTTCATCGCCGTCGAGGAACTCGATCGGCCGCTTGGTGCCGGTGATGCCGACGAACTCCTTGTTCGACGGCGAGGCCCAGAAGCCGTACTCGTTGTCGGTCCAGGCGAACAGACCGGCGACCCAGGCCGAGGCCGGCGCATCGACGGTGGCATTGGCGCCGTTGTCCCAGTGCTGAACACCCGGGTCGACCATATAGGCGCGCTTGGCGCCGAAATTCTTGGCATAGGCCATGGCCGCTTCGTCGGTGGTGTTGGGGCCATCGAGAATGGCCAGGCCACGCAGCTTGTCAGCCAGGGCCACCAGGGCAGTACCGACCGCCTGGGTCGCGCTGTGCTTGGGGGTGACCAGCAAACGTGGCTGGGCGTTGAAACGGCTCTTGCCGTCCAGCAGCGCCTGCAGGCCGGTGCGCTTACCGTCGGCCAGCACCCCGCCGATGATCGCCGAAGTCTGCTCGGCCGCGTCGGTCATCTTGGCCACGCCACAAGCGACGATCACCGCCTTGGCCCGCTGGTAGATGGCCTGGCAGGCCTTGGTGATGGCCGCATCCGGCCCCCAGGCGGCAATGGCCTCGCGCTCGTTGGTGATCAGCAGCAGGTCATTGACCTTGGCAGCGGCGGTCGGGCCTTCGGTGAAGGTGTCCACCAGGCCAATGATCGAAGACGACGGCAGCGAAATCGTCCGCGTGCCGGTGTCGACGTTAGTCACGGTAACGCCGTGGAAAAAACCACTCATGGATAAACTCCAGACATGAAAAAGCCCCGGGTGAAGGGGGCTGTAAGGGATGTTTGATTAATGGGGAGCGGAAAGGAAAACGCCCCGGCGGTGCGGGGCGTTTATGGGGTTTGTTCGGCGATCCAGGATGGAGGTGCTGGGCGGAGTTCGGTTTGTGGAAAGTCCAGGGATTGGGGCCAGTTGCGTAGCGATTGCATGTACACAAGCAGCTCCTTGAACTGCTCACCTGTCAGCGTCGTAGGGGCTTCAATTTCCAATTGATCCCGATGCCGCTCGCGCAGCCACATGACAGATGCCAGCTCTGCATCGCGCCATATCCGTTCTTCTACAGAAAGATCACGCTCAACAAATGGCGCATCTACAAGATAAGGCAGGCCCCGTTCATCGTGCGCACGGACCTTGCCGGGAGCCGGATTGCCAATAACTGCCAAATACAGAGCATCAGAGATTTCTACCGCGTCTTCTGGAATTGATACGTGTAAACCAGGGACATAAGTCGTTTGAGTCGTCTTGCTATATAGCCTGTCCATATCACCCCTTATCAGTAGCCGAAGGCCAGCCAGCGAACAGGGATTCCGTTCGCCATATTTGTGCCGTTGTTGCTATCGGTTCGCCAGCGCGCGCCAGTGGTAGACACAGAGTCAAATGCAACAATTGGAATACCGCTTGCTGCGAGATCAAGCCCACTATTGGCGTTGTTCGCTGCTGACGAGCCTATGATTGAAAGCACACTTGTCGGGAAAGCGAAGGGAAAAGCGAAGTTACCAAACGGGCCTGTTCTGCCGCCGGTGGTAATGATCACCCCCCACTGAATAACCAACCCGCCTAGCCAGAATGGCAAAAAGACTCCACCATTTTGCGCGAACGAGATAGAGAAGCCCCACCGTAGCTTCTTCGGCGTTACCATCACTGAATCATCAGTACCAGCATTCACCTGAGTCTGGGTTCCGACTTTCGCGGTCCCCTGATTGTTCTCAGTCGCATGAGCTGCAAGCGGGGCCAAAACCGCAACGTCGATATTTCCCTGATTGACAGGCGCGCTCCACGCCTTGATGCACCACATCACCGCAAGGTTGCGGGGGCGAGTATCGCCACTCCCAGAGGAAACGTTAGGGCCTGTGTTCAGCCACGAATCTTCACCGGAGGGAGTGAAAACCGCACTAGTGACCGTGTTGCAGCTAGGAACACCAATGGCTGATACCCCAAACGGCCAAAAGTCTGCGCCCCTGGCGGCCTGGACTATCGTGCTGGAGGCTGTGTCGTTGACGCCCGTGACATGGTAGTGGCCTTCGGTTGATTGCCCTTGGTTGCTCCCAAGGGCTCGTCCCGCATCGACCCCACGCCCATGGTCCCAGCCACGTAAAAATTCTCCTCGTGACTCTGGCAGGCGGAAATTGCCCGCGCCTTCATCGCCCTTGTTGAATGCCGTGCCGAGGTACGCGGCAAGATCTGGATAGACGGCAATCCGTTGCACGCTGCCATCGATCTCCAGAAAACCTGACGGCACGCTGGTCTGGGGAAACGCCACCATTGATCCCACCGGCAGCGACGAGGCTTGAGCCAACATCGATTCGATCTCTGCCTTGGTGTAGGTATCCTTGATACCCATTCCGGCCAGCGTTGACGGATTGTCGCCTGACACCACAATCCCTTGGTTGTTAACCTTGAGCCTCGTGAACTCGCCGGGTTTCTTGTCTTTGGGTAGCGAACGCACGACTGCATTGTCGACATACTCACGAGTGGCCAGCACCACCGCCGGATCGATCTTCAGCACAATCTGCGCGGTGCTGGTCACGATGAAATTCATGCGGATGACTTGAGTCTTGCCGGTGCCCTGAACCAGCAGGGGCTTGAAGCTCGGTGCGCAGTTGGCCAGCGCCACCAGATCGCCGTCGGCATCGAACAGGCCGATCTCACGAATCCAGCGCCCGCCAACATCAGGCGGGATCACTTGTTCGGTGATGATGATGTTGGGGTTGGCCGGGTCGGTGCGCACCTGGTTGACCGGGGCGCGGCGCCATTCGTTGATCAGCTTGGTCTGCGCCTTGTTCGGGATGGGGTCGGTGCTGTTGGCATCGCCGACCGCCATTTCCTTGAAGGTCCAGGGCGTGCCCAGGGCCGTGGCGTTGGCCTGTTTCGCCTCGCCCACCGCCGTGAGAATGGCAAAGAACTGACTGTTGGAATCAATCATGAGTACACATCCAGGGTGTCTGTTTCATCAATACACATGACCTGGCCATAACGGCCGGTCACTTCGATATCGCGGGGTGTCGGGGGGTAAACGTCGATGTCTTCGCCCTGATATTCATAGGCGCCAAGACCAATCACTCCGGAGCTTTCCAGGCTGATGGCCAGGCCAGTCATGTGCCGGCTGACAGGCCTGGCGTCGTCGATCAGCCGGGTCAGCTCCTGGTACATTTCCTCAGTGATACCGGTGTCCAGAACGCCGACTTTCAGGGCAAAGGTGGCCGGTTCGCCTTCAGGGACCGTCTGCCACCATTCGACCACTTCGATCAGGTAGCCCAGCGGTTCCACCACCCGGCGCAGTGCACCGATGGTGCCTTTGCGAGCGTGGATGAAGTACGAGGCACGAATGGCGTTGCGCTTGACCGTCTCGGACCAGCGCGGGTCCCAGCGATCCACCGACCAGGCCCAGGCCAACTGCGGTAACAGATGCACCGGGCAGGTCGACGGGTTGTACAGGGTGCGCAGCATGATGGCGGTATCGCCTGTGCTGGCCGCCTCGAGGGCGCGCTCCAGCGGCGTGCTATTGATCGGCAGTAGGCGGGTCATCTCAGCTCCCCAGCGTGACGCTGTAACCGGTGCAATACGCCGCTTGAGCCTTGGTCGGGGTGAGGTCTTGCCAACCCGCCAGATCGACCCGAGCCACGCCGGCCACATGCAATTGCGCATCAATGGCCGAACGGGCCACCTCGATGCCCAGGCGCCGGCGTGGGTTGACCCAGGTGGCCAGCTTGCGCTCGGCTTCAGCCAGGGCAGCGTCACCTTCCGGGCCGGAGCCCTTCATGTGCAGCACCGCGTCGATGCGATACGGCAAGACCTGGGCACTCTGAACCGTGACCCGGTCCCCCAGCGGTCGCACGTCTTCATCGTTGAGGGCTGCGGTAACCGTCGCCAGCAAGTCAGGACTGGCCGCGCCATTGCCTTCCAGGCTCAACACCGTGACCGTCACCCGCGCCGGCGACGGGCTTTCGGCCTCGGCGTCTGCTACCAGCGCGGAAGCGTTGCGGGCATGCAGAATGTAGCTGTTGCGCGGCCCGGCGGTGGTCAGGCCCTCGTAGGCCAACTGCACCCGCTCGCGCAGCGCATCATCCGCCTCCTTGACCTCTGCCAACGGCGGTACCGCCTGCGGGTCTGCGGGCTGGATCACCAAGCGCTGCAGTTTGACGTTGGCCGCCAGGTGATCCAGGTCGGTGCCCTTGGCATGGGCCAGCAACAGCGCCTTGGCCGCATCGTTGACCCGGGCCCGCAGCTGCATATCGCCATAAGCCGACAGCTCCAGCAGTTTGCTGACTGGATCGCTTTCAAGACTGGCCGTCCAGTTGTCGCCCATGTGCCGGCGAAAGGTGTCCAGCTTGCCTTGGTACAAGGCCTCAAAATCCAGGGCCTCAAGCACCTGCGGCGCCGGCAGCGCCGACAAGTCCAACGTACTCATGCCGTCACCTCCAAAACCGCGCTATCGCCCAGGTACTGGCCGGTCAGTTGAAAGCTGATCTGACCTCCCACTACCGCAACCACCCTGACCCGCTCCAGCTTCAGCCGGGGCTCCCAGCGCAACAGCGCTCGGGCCACTTCGGCCTGCACCGCACTTTTCCAGCCGCCAGTTACCGGCAAGTCGACGTAACGGCGCAGGTTGCTGCCGTACTCCGGGCGCATCCGCCGACTGCCCAGCGGCGTGGTCAGGATGTCTTCGATGGACTGCCGCACATGTTCGATGCCGGACAGCGACAGGCCGGTACGGCGATCCATTCCGATCATCACATCACTCCTGCACTTGCAGATCCGGGTGGGTGTTCAGGTAGTCCAGGGCGGCAAGATCGCCGGCCTTTACCGACAACTGCCCCTGGGCTACCAGCAACTGGCGACCATCCGGCAGGATCAACAGACGTGAGGTGTACAAGGTGTCGCGAAACACCACAGTGCCGGTGCCCGCAGGGCGACCGGGAGTTTTCTTAGGGGTGGCCATAGGCTTCTCCGGGTACAAAAAACCGCTCTGGGCGGGTGGATGGGGTGTTCGGTGAGAGAGGAGTCGTGAGGGCGACGACCCGCGAGGATCACTGCGGTGTTGCAGTTGAACCGGGACCCGGCATCACACCCGGGTGGGTATGGGTCGAACCGACATTGACCCCGTTGTGCTTCAAGCTCCCACCGTTGATTTGCACATCGCCATTCAAGGTGATTGCACCCGTCAGGGTGATGCTGTCGGCCTTGCCGGTCAGGGCGCTGTCAGTCACCACCGCCGAGCTGCCGCCGACCTGAATGGTCACCGTGCCGCTGGGCAGGCTGATGCTGTAACTCTTGGCCTGCCAGTCATAGATCAGCGAACCACCATCCTCGAAACGCCAGACCTCAACGTGATCACGGTTGTCCGGCTGGGGACCGGCATTGCCATACAGACCGGGGACAAAAGTGCCCTGGGCCGGCTCGCCGCTGGGGCTGATCAGCACGCCCTGCTCACCCAGGCTCGGTGCTCGCCAGTGTCGGGCCTTGCCCGCGGCCTGGCTGTGCCAGCGCACCCAGGCGCTGGTCCAGCCGGCGCCATCGGAAACCCGCACCAGTCCGGCAGCCAGATCCACGCCGACCACGCTGCAAGGCAGGATCAGGCCGGCAATCATGCGGTCGTGGGTTGCAGACACGTAACTCACGCCATGTGCTCCGGCGACTGGTAGCCGCCCTCGTGACCGGGGCCGGTATCGGGGCTGAACCCCAACACCAGCGTGCCAGGTGGTTGATTCGGCCAGGACCATTGCTCTTGGCCAAGGTAGATAAGCTGCTGCCACTGCACGATCCACTCGGCCCGGTAAGCCGATTCCGCAACCGTGCCGGCAGGCTTGGCCCACACCGCCGTTGCGCCTTCGACAAACTCCAGATCCCACTGCTGGCAACGCAGCAGCTCGATTAACTGAGCCGCCAGAATGGCCGCCTGCAACGGCGCCTGGGCAAGTTCGGGATCAACCCGCAACCGGGCCTCCAAGGTGGCACGCATGCAGCAGCGGCCGTCACCCGGGTCGGCGGCCTGGTCCAGCGCCGTGACGGCAAAGTAGAGCGCCGGCTCAGTGGCGTCCTGAAGCGCCTTGGGGAATGCCTCAACCGTATGCAGATGGGGCATCGCCAGCTTGATCGTGGACGTGATGGCGTCTTTTAGCTGGGTCAGTTCGTTCATTGTCTAGTTCCAGAATAAGGTCGAAGCGGCCCGGCCATTGAGGGCTGGGCCGGTGGACCTTGTTGAGAGCCGGAGCCGATCAGGGTTCAAGGCTGATCCGAATGCGAATCCCGGGAAGGCGGTTCGCAAATCCCGATGCGCTTGGCCGCCCAACGCTCATAGAGGCCGATGGCGACGTCGGCGCCGGCCATGGCGGTCAGACAGCCAAAGGCGCAGGCGGTCCAGATCGAGACGCCGGCGGCATACAGCAGCATGATCGCCGAGACCCCGCAGACCACGCAGGCTCCGGAGCGCAGCGCCAGGCGCCGCAGCAGCGACCAGCCACGGGCGCCCTCCTTGTCGGCGCGCCACATTTCGCCGGAAACGCCACCGACCAGCGCCAGGACGATGACCAGCCAGATCGGCATGTCCAGCAACGCTTGTTGCTCGTTTGTCATTCACGTCTCCCGTGCGGATTGAGGCCAGCGAGATGGCCAGTTGATAGAAGGCTGATAACGATGTTTCAAGGGGTCCCTGTCTGTTGGTGGCCCACGTTAGGCAGGCATTCCAAAAAGCCCGGTCGCCCGGGCTTTTCAGTAATGCAAACCTTGGTCTTTCGGCACTACTGGTGCGGTACGGACCCATTCAAATTGTTCCTCCGACCGCGACCCTGTCCGCCGGATAACTGCTTCTGGTGCTTTACGCTGCACACCCGGGTCAGTTGCCAACCCTCTGAACCGTCGAGGCCGGTTCATCGCTGCCTTTGCTTTGCCACTAAAGAGCGTCGTTGCAGCCGTTGTTGAACGGCTTGAGATGGATAATATGCATTCATGCATATGCAGTCAATGCATTACCGCATTTATTTATGCGCAAGAATTGCGCGAGCGCATGGAGCCCGCATAAATGCAGGTCGGGGGATTTTTCGAGGACGAAAAAAAGCCCGCTCAGTGGCGGGCTTTGTCTGACGGTGATGGCTTAGCGGGCGTACATGCCCCACCAGAAGACGTGACCGAGGATGCTGATCTGCTCCTCCTGGATCTCCTGGAAGCTGTAGTCCTCATCCGGATGCTCATCGCGGTTGAAGCTGCGCAGGCGAATCCCGGTGGGCAGGCGATACAGCTGCTTCACTCGCAGTTGGCCATTGTGGTTGATCGCGTACAGGTCGCCATCGACGATATCGCCGATGGCGCACTTACCGGCATTGACCCCGACCGTGGCGCCATCGCGCAGCACCGGCAACATACTGTTGCCCCGCACCGTGACGCACTTGGCCTGGTCGAACTGCACGCCGTTGTGCCGCAGGCTGCGCTTGCCGAACCGCAGGCTGGCGCGCTCGCTCTCCTCGATGACGAATCTTCCTGATCCAGCAGCCAATTCAACCTCACGCAGAAAAGGAACCGACACCTCGTCGTCATCGACAGGGGTATCGTCGTCCCACAGGCTTATGTCCTTGAGTTCCGAATGAATCTCGTCACGGGGCGCAGCAGCCCGAGCTGGCGCGATATTCACGCGTCCGCGCAATTGGTCGGTGCTCACCTGGAAGTATTCGGCAATCCGCGAGATGTGTTTATCCGAAGGATCGACGATCTTCCCGCTGAGAATCCGCGAGAGGGTGGATTGAGGCACACCGGTCCGACGGTGAAGCTCCGTAGGGGAGATTCCGTCGCGATCCAGCAGCTCTCTTAAGACGGTAGAAACATTGCGTATTTGCATAGAACGCATATTGCTCGAACTTTTAGTCAATGACAAATGCTGTTTTGCATATTTGTGCTGCATTTACCGGACAAACACAGTAGTGCCTTGGTGTCTGCGAGGCCAGGGCACCCATGGTAACCTTGCCGCCATCTGCAAAAAGCCGAGCCCAGCGCTCCTTTGCTTCACCCATTCAATGAATCCGCCTAAATACCAATGAGTAAAAATACCTCCGATCTGTCCTCCCACACGCCGATGATGCAGCAGTACTGGCGCCTCAAGAACCAGCACCCTGATCAGTTGATGTTCTACCGCATGGGCGACTTCTACGAGATCTTCTACGAAGACGCGAAGAAGGCCGCCAAGCTGCTGGATATCACCCTGACGGCGCGCGGACAGTCGGCGGGGCAGGCGATTCCCATGTGTGGCATTCCCTACCACGCCGCCGAAGGTTACCTGGCCAAGCTGGTCAAGCTCGGCGAGTCGGTGGTCATCTGCGAGCAAGTGGGTGACCCGGCCACCAGCAAAGGCCCTGTCGAACGTCAGGTGGTACGCATCATCACCCCGGGCACTGTCAGTGACGAAGCCTTGCTGGACGAGCGCCGCGACAACCTGATCGCGGCCGTGCTGGGCGATGAGCGCCTGTTCGGCCTGGCGGTGCTGGATATCACCAGCGGCAATTTCAGCGTCCTGGAAATCAAGGGCTGGGAGAATTTGCTGGCGGAGCTGGAACGCATCAATCCAGTGGAGCTGCTGATCCCCGACGACTGGCCACAAGGCCTGCCGGCGGAAAAACGCCGGGGTGTCCGACGTCGCGCTCCCTGGGACTTTGAGCGCGACTCGGCCCACAAGAGCCTCTGCCAGCAATTCTCCACCCAGGACCTCAAGGGCTTTGGTTGCGAGACCCTGACCTTGGCCATCGGCGCTGCCGGATGCCTGTTGAGCTACGCCAAGGAAACCCAGCGCACCGCCCTGCCCCACTTGCGCAGCCTGCGGCACGAACGCCTGGACGACACGGTGGTGCTGGACGGTGCCAGTCGCCGTAACCTGGAGCTGGACACCAACCTGGCCGGCGGACGCGACAACACCCTGCAATCGGTGGTCGATCGCTGCCAGACCGCTATGGGCAGCCGCCTTCTGACTCGCTGGCTGAACCGCCCGCTGCGGGATCTCAAGGTCTTGCAGGCGCGTCAGTCCTCGATCACCTGCCTGCTGGATGGCTACCGTTTCGAACGGCTGCAGCCGCAGTTGAAGGAAATCGGCGATATCGAACGGATTCTCGCGCGAATCGGCTTGCGCAATGCCCGTCCGCGGGACCTGGCTCGCTTGCGTGATGCCCTGGCCGCGCTGCCGGAGCTGCAAGAAGCCATGACTGAACTGGAGGCGGACCACCTCAAGCAACTGGCAGCCACCACCAGCACCTACCCGGAGCTGGCAGCGCTGCTGGCCAAGGCGATCATCGACAACCCGCCGGCGGTGATCCGCGACGGCGGCGTGCTCAAGACCGGCTACGACGCCGAGCTCGACGAACTGCAATCCTTGAGCGAGAACGCCGGGCAGTTCCTGATCGACCTGGAAGCCCGGGAAAAAGCCCGTACCGGTCTGGCCAACCTCAAGGTCGGCTACAACCGTATTCATGGCTACTTCATCGAGCTGCCAAGCAAGCAAGCCGAACAGGCACCGGCGGATTACATTCGTCGTCAGACCCTGAAGGGCGCCGAACGCTTCATCACTCCAGAACTCAAGGAGTTTGAAGACAAGGCGCTATCGGCCAAGAGCCGTGCCCTGGCCCGGGAAAAGATGCTCTACGACGCGTTGCTGGAAACCCTGATCAGCCACCTGCCGCCGCTGCAGGACACTGCCGGCGCCCTGGCCGAGCTGGACGTGCTCAGCAACCTGGCCGAGCGCGCGCTGAATCTGGACCTCAATTGCCCGCGTTTTGTCAGCGAACCTTGCATGCGCATCACCCAGGGCCGTCACCCGGTGGTGGAGCAAGTACTGACCACGCCTTTTGTGGCCAACGACCTGAACCTGGACGACAACACCCGGATGCTGGTGATCACCGGTCCGAACATGGGCGGTAAATCCACCTATATGCGCCAGACTGCGTTGATCGTACTGCTGGCCCATATCGGCAGTTTTGTCCCGGCGGCGAGCTGTGAGCTGTCCCTGGTGGATCGGATCTTTACCCGGATCGGCTCCAGCGACGACCTGGCCGGAGGTCGCTCGACCTTCATGGTGGAAATGAGTGAAACCGCGAACATCCTGCACAACGCCACTGAACGCAGCCTGGTGCTGATGGACGAAGTGGGTCGTGGCACCAGTACTTTTGACGGACTGTCCCTGGCCTGGGCTGCGGCAGAACGTCTCGCCCACCTGCGGGCCTACACCCTGTTCGCCACCCACTATTTTGAACTGACCGTACTGCCGGAAAGCGAGCCGCTGGTGGCGAACGTGCACCTCAATGCCACTGAACACAACGAGCGTATCGTCTTCCTGCACCATGTGTTGCCCGGCCCTGCCAGCCAGAGCTATGGCCTGGCGGTAGCCCAGCTGGCGGGGGTTCCCAGCGCTGTCATCACCCGCGCCAGGGAGCACTTGAGCCGTCTGGAAACCACCAGTTTGCCCCATGAAGTGGCGCCTCCAGCGCCGGGTAAAACCTCGGTTCCCCAGCAAAGCGACATGTTTGCCAGCCTGCCGCACCCAGTCCTCGATGAACTGGCCAAACTGGATCTGGATGACCTGACGCCACGCCGGGCACTGGAAATGCTCTATACATTGAAGACACGCATCTAACGCGAACGCCTTCAAGCTGTTAGAATCTCGCGCGGTTTGGGATGCTGCGGACTATTAGCCTGGTTCGCAGACTATCGCTCCCAAACCTGGCGACCCCGTCATGTAGGGGCTCCGCTGCCGCCGCCTGAGGAGAGAATTAGAAATGACCTTCGTCGTCACCGACAACTGCATCAAGTGCAAGTACACCGACTGCGTAGAAGTCTGTCCGGTGGACTGCTTTTACGAAGGGCCGAACTTCCTGGTGATTCACCCGGATGAGTGCATCGACTGCGCGCTGTGCGAGCCTGAGTGCCCGGCTGTAGCCATTTTCTCCGAGGATGAAGTCCCGGAAGAGATGCAGGAGTTCATTCAGCTGAACGTCGAGCTGGCAGAGATCTGGCCGAACATCACTGAAAAGAAAGAATCGTTGCCGGATGCCGAAGAGTGGGATGGCGTCAAAGGCAAGATCAAAGACCTCGAACGCTGATTGCCCCCGCGTTCCTGAAAAGGCCCCTTGCGGGCCTTTTTGTATTTCTGGGAACGGGGTTCTTGCACTCGGGACTTTTCGACAGGCAAAAAAAGGGGCGGTATGACCCGCCCACATTTTTCCCTAGTCCCTGTGTTCCTTTTCATCGTCCTGATGAATCGCTTCCTGCGATGTCCTGACCATCGTCCTTGATGGCTGTGTCTATCCGTCGACACAGGGCTGATATTAGAGAGTTCCCAGGTAAGAGCAATCGCACTATTCCCGTAAAAACTTGTCGGACACGAATAACTAAATTAAAAAACACCTTATAAATCAACAATATAAAAAACAGCCTAGAGTATTTTAGGCAAGTCTGAAGCAACCGAGAACCGAACACTTACGAAAACGTAATCTATTGCTTACACGCAAGTTAAGAGTAATCCCAACCCTGAGCAGAATCCGAGAACTCAGAGTCAAAACAATCACCCAATAAAAAGCCCCGAATAAATCGGGGCTCTTACGGATCAGTTCCAGACGTTACTGAAATAACGACTCACTGGACAATCCATTCTTTTCAAGGATCTCCCGCAGGCGCTTGAGGCCTTCAACCTGGATTTGTCGAACCCGCTCACGGGTCAGACCAATCTCCAGGCCGACATCCTCAAGAGTGCTGCTCTCATGACCTCGCAGGCCAAAGCGGCGAACCACCACTTCACGCTGCTTTTCGGTCAGTTCGGAAAGCCATTGATCGATGCTTTGCGACAGATCATCGTCCTGCAGCAGTTCACAAGGATCCGTCGGACGATCGTCAGTCAGGGTATCCAGCAGGGTTTTATCCGAATCCGGTCCCAGCGAGACATCAACCGAAGAAACCCGCTCATTCAGACCGAGCATGCGTTTGACTTCAGCCACCGGCTTCTCCAGCAGGTTGGCGATTTCTTCGGGAGAGGGTTCATGATCGAGTTTTTGCGTCAACTCACGGGCGGCGCGCAAGTAGACGTTGAGCTCTTTGACCACATGAATCGGCAACCGGATGGTCCGGGTCTGATTCATGATCGCCCGTTCGATGGTCTGGCGAATCCACCAGGTGGCGTAGGTCGAAAAGCGGAAGCCGCGTTCCGGGTCGAACTTCTCCACTGCCCGGATCAGGCCGAGGTTGCCCTCTTCGATCAGGTCCAGCAGCGACAACCCACGATTGACATAGCGCCGGGCGATTTTCACCACCAGTCGCAAGTTGCTTTCAATCATGCGCTTGCGCCCGGCTGGGTCGCCACTCTGCGACAAACGCGCAAAGTGCACTTCCTCTTCGGGAGAGAGCAATGGAGAAAAGCCGATTTCATTGAGGTACAACTGCGTCGCATCGAGCGCACGCGTGTAATCAATGTACTTGTGTTGCTTAAGTGAAGCGGAGCTTTTGGATTTGGCGCGAACGGAAGGTGGAGTTGCCCCCTCATTATTCGACATCGAATCCATATCGATACTGCTCTCCATAAGGAGAACCTCATCGTCGATGTCAAACTCCGGCACTTCTTTACTGAGAGCCATTGTTATAGTCCTTTGGTGAGTTCGACCTCAGGCTCAAGCGGCGCCTATATCCCTGGCAACGCTGGAGCCTGTTCCCTCTACGTGAGCGGAACAGGCTGGTAACGGATCAACGACGTGGCAGGAATTGCAGCGGATCTACAGGTTTACCTTGTCGGCGAATCTCAAAGTGCAGTTTCACCCGGTCTGTACCAGTTGATCCCATCTCGGCAATTGTCTGTCCGACTTTGACCTGCTGTCCCTCCCGAACCAATAGCTTGCGGTTGTGGCCGTAAGCACTGACGTAGGTTTCGTTGTGTTTGATGATGACTAATTCGCCGTAGCCCCTTAAGCCACTCCCGGCGTAAACCACCGTCCCATCAGACGCAGCTAAAACAGGCTGTCCCAAATCTCCGGCGATATCAATGCCTTTATTCAAACTACCGTTTGAAGAAAATTTTCCAATCAAAACACCGTTGGAAGGCCAGCCCCAGCCCGTCGGAGCAGGCCCCGCAGGCGCAACCGGAGCGGGCGCCGGCTTGCTTGCAGGAGGCGTTGCAGCACTTGTTGCCGGGGCAATGACAGCCCCCGCCGGACGACGAATAACCGTGGTTTTGCTGGAGGACGAGGCACCGGACTGGGTGCTGGTAACCACAGTTGTCGGCGCAGTACCCGTGCGACCATCAAAGCGAATGGTTTGCCCCGGATGGATGGTATAGGGCTCGGCAATATTGTTACGCGCTGCCAGCGCCTTGTAATCCCAGCCGTAGCGAAACGCGATGGAGAACAGTGTATCCCCACGACGTACTACATATTGTCCCGTGGTCACGGTAGGGCGCTGAGGCGCCGCGTTATTACTGCGTTCAACCACACCCACACTGCTGGACTTGGTGCTGGAGCAGCCGACCAACAAGGAACTCAAGACAAGGCCAATCATCAGTCGCTGAAAGCTTGTTATACCCATACGCTGCGCAATGACTGTGAGACTCACCCGCCGCTCCCTTTATGGTGGTTGACGATATTAATTACCTGGCTCAGGCATGAAATGACGCAAGTATAACTGGAGGCCGGCGTTTTATTGCTGGCAAAGCGCAACACACAGTCGCAAGAGATTGCCATTGATCGCCGTCCCACTCATTGACGATCAATACGGCACTAAGACACAGCCAAGCAGACAGAATTCACCCAGGGTCGATAAATGCTCAGGCCAATGGCCCATTGAGCAAAGGCACAAACCGTACCGCGCCCAGGACATGTCGGGCAAAGCCATGTTCTTCACGAATGATCAGCATCAACTGCTGCACTTCTCCGGCACCCACAGGAATCACCAGGCGCCCACCAGGCGCCAGTTGATCCAGCAGTGCCTGAGGAATATCGGTGGCAACGGCGGTGACGATGATGCCGTTGTAAGGCGCCAACGCTGGCCAGCCCTCCCAGCCATCGCCCCAGCGGAACACCACATTACGCAGGTTCAGTTCCTGCAGGCGCTCCTTGGCCCGATCCTGCAGGACCTTGATCCGCTCTACCGAAAACACCCTCTCCACCAACTGCGACAGCACCGCCGTCTGGTAGCCGGAGCCGGTACCGATCTCCAGCACTTTGTCCAGCGGACCTGCCGCCAGCAGCAGCTCGCTCATGCGAGCCACCATATAAGGCTGGGAGATAGTCTGGTTATGGCCGATGGGCAGTGCCGTGTCTTCATAGGCACGGTGAGCCAGAGCTTCATCAACGAAGAGATGCCGTGGCGTGCGACGAATGACCTCCAATACCTGGGGATTGGACAGGCCCTCATCGTAAAGCCGTTGGATCAGGCGCTCGCGGGTACGCTGGGAAGTCATGCCGATTCCCCGTCGCAGCAAATCGTCTTGCTCACGAGCCATCAGCGCAGCCCCTCCAACCAGCCGTCCAGACTCCTGAACGCTTCATTGAAGGTGCGATCCAACTGCAACGGCGTGATCGACACATAACCTTGCATGACCGCGTGAAAGTCAGTACCCGGACCACCATCTTCGGCGTCCCCTGCGGCGGCAATCCAGTAACCCGACTTGCCACGGGGATCGACGACCTTCATGGGTGCCGCCGCGCGCGCGCGATGGCCCAGGCGGGTCAGTTGTATGCCACGGATATGATCAAGCGGCAGGTTGGGAATATTCACGTTCAACACCGTCCGTGGTGGCAAATCCAGCAAGCCCTGAGCCTGCACCAGCTTGCGCGCGAAATGGGCTGCGGTGGCGAGGTTTTCTACCTGCCGCGACACCAGCGAAAAGGCAATCGCCGGGCGCTGCAGGAAACGGCCTTCAAGCGCAGCGGCGACCGTTCCGGAATACAGCACGTCATCACCCAGGTTGGCCCCCAGATTGATCCCCGACACCACCATGTCCGGCTCATGCTCCAACAGGCCATTAAGCCCCAGGTGAACACAGTCGGTCGGTGTGCCGTTGATGCTGATGAAGCCATTGCCGAGGGTATGCGGATGCAACGGACGGTCGAGCGTCAGCGAACTGCTGGCGCCGCTTTTGTCTTGATCCGGTGCGATAACCACACACTCGGCGTAATCCGCCAGCGCAGCATGCAGCGCAGCGATACCGGGTGCAGTTACCCCATCATCGTTAGAAATCAGAATACGCATGAGCTGTCCGTCTGCCCCACCGGCACCAGATCGACGAGTTCACGCACCAATGCGGTGGCGAAACACCCGGCCGGCAGGACGAATTCCAGTTGCAGAATGTCAGGCTCGGGATAATGCCACGTCAAACCGCCAATGGGCAGCCGCAGAATGCGTCGTTCATGGCTCATGCCGGCTTTTATCAACCAATCGCACAGTGCCGACTCAGCGCCTGCAAGCTCTTGCTCGCGATCATGGGTTGCACCAGCCGCAGGAGACTCGCCCTCGCCCCACAAAGGGCCAGTGGGATGCAAGTCGAGAATCGCCAGGCGCGGGTCCGAGCATTCGGCCTGCCCGGCCATGAAAAAGCTGCGACTGTCGGTAAACGCCAGCAGATCACCCACTTGCGCCTGCTGCCAGCTGCCGTCCGCCACTCGCGCCGCCAGCACCTGATTGAACAGGTAGCTACGGGCCGTGGACAACAACCGCGAACGCACATTGCGCTGCTCCGGCAGGGCCTGACGGGACGCCCAGTCACGGGCATCCACCAGATTGCCACCGCCATGACCGAAACGCTGAGCCCCGAAGTAGTTGGGGATCCCCTGCTGGGCGATCCGTTTCAAACGCTCATCGATAGCCGCCTGATCCGCCTTGAGCTCTGTCAAACGCAGGGTAAAACCATTGGCCGCATGGGCACCACGCTGCAATTTGCGCTTGTGGCGGGTGGCCTTGAGGATTTTCAGGGTGTGGTTTTCCGCGGCGCCAAGATCGGGATCGGCCTTACCGGGCAACTGCACACTAAACCACTGACGAGTCAGCGCCTGTCGATCCTTGAGCCCGGCGTAACTGACGGTGCGCAATGGCACACCGGCCGCCTTGGCGATCCGGCGTGCCGCCTCCTCGGTGTTCAAGCCACGCTTTTCCACCCACAGCCACAGGTGCTCGCCCTCACCGCTCAGCGGGATATCCAGCACCTCATCGACTTGAAAGTCTTCGGCAGTAGCTTTGAGTACGGCGCTGCCCAAGGCCTCGCCATAGGCCCGCGGGCCTAACAGTTGCAGTTCATTCATGGGCGCAGCAACAAGGCCACGGAATGCACCGCAATACCTTCCTCGCGGCCAACGAAACCGAGTTTTTCGGTGGTGGTTGCCTTCACGTTCACTTGATCCAGTTCGACTTGCAGGTCCTCGGCGATCAAGGCCCGCATGGTTTCGATATGAGGCGCCATCTTCGGTGCCTGGGCGACGATGGTATTGTCGACGTTGCCGATCCTCCAGCCCTTGGCATGGATCAACGCGACAACGTGACGCAGCAGAACACGGCTGTCGGCACCTTTGAATTGCGGATCGGTGTCCGGAAAATGCTTGCCGATATCCCCTAGCGCCGCGGCGCCCAGCAGGGCATCACTGAGTGCATGCAACAACACGTCACCGTCAGAATGGGCGAGCAACCCAGAATGATGGGCGATACGCACACCACCCAAAGTGATGAAGTCGCCTTCAGCGAAACGGTGCACATCGTAGCCGTGGCCAATACGCATAAAAAAACGCCCCGAAAAAGTCAGGGCGTGATTCTACCTGCTTTGGCAGGCATTAGGCGTTAAGAGCACGTGCATGGTGCTGCAAGTGGTCGTCTATGAAGCTGGCGATGAAAAAGTAGCTATGGTCGTAACCCGGTTGCAAAC
This sequence comes from Pseudomonas sp. JDS08PS003, assembly GCF_045013505.1. Classification (NCBI taxonomy): domain Bacteria; kingdom Pseudomonadati; phylum Pseudomonadota; class Gammaproteobacteria; order Pseudomonadales; family Pseudomonadaceae; genus Pseudomonas; species Pseudomonas sp. JDS08PS003. The sequence goes on along the minus strand of NZ_CP120724.1, from coordinate 1,461,788 downwards.
GCAACGTCAGTTCATGACCGGCATTCTTTGCCGCCTGCTGTAACACTTCGGGCTTGAGTTGGGTCGCAAGGAAGTCATCACGATCCCCTTGGTCCACCAGCAACGCAAGCTTCTCCCCGGCATCTGCAAGCAGCACGCTCGCGTCCCATTCGCGCCATCGAGAGCGCTCCTCTCCCAGATATCGGGAAAAGGCTTTCTGCCCCCAAGGACAATCCATGGGATTACTGATGGGAGCGAAAGCCGACACCGACTGATAACGACCAGGATTACGCAGTGCACAGACCAATGCCCCGTGCCCGCCCATGGAGTGCCCGCTGATACCGCGTTTTTGCGACGCAGGAAAGTGTGCTTCCACCAACGCTGGCAACTCGTCCACCACATAGTCATGCATGCGGTAGTGCTGAGCCCAGGGCTCCTGGGTGGCATTCAGGTAGAAGCCCGCTCCCAGGCCGAAGTCCCAGGCGCCCTCCGGATCGCCAGGGACGCCGGCCCCACGAGGGCTGGTGTCGGGAGCGACGATAATCAGCCCGAGTTCCGCAGCCATGCGCTGGGCACCGGCCTTGTGCATGAAGTTCTCGTCGGTGCAGGTCAGGCCGGACAGCCAATACAGCACTGGCAGCTTGCCGCCCTGTTCGGCCTGCGGCGGCAGGTACACAGCGAACACCATGTCGCAGCCCAACACCTGAGAATGATGTTTGTACCGTTTGTGCCAGCCGCCGAAGCTCTTCTGGCAGGAAAGGTTTTCCAGACTCATGGCAATCTCCCCAGCCACAAGCCGCACGCTTCGAGCCACAAACAGGTGCTTCCCGTTTGCCGCTTGTCACTCACGGCTTGCCGCTGCTTTTAGAAATGAATGACGGAACGAATGCTCTTGCCTTCGTGCATCAAGTCGAATGCCTTGTTGATGTCTTCCAGACCCATGGTGTGGGTAATGAAGGTATCTAGAGGGATCTCGCCGGTCTGGGACATTTCCACGTAGCTTGGCAGCTCGCTGCGGCCACGCACGCCACCGAATGCCGAACCGCGCCAGACGCGGCCGGTCACCAGTTGGAAGGGACGGGTCGAAATTTCCTGGCCGGCACCGGCCACACCGATGATCACCGATTCGCCCCAGCCTTTGTGGCAGCACTCAAGCGCGGCGCGCATGAGTTGTACGTTGCCGATGCATTCGAAGGAAAAATCCACGCCGCCGTCAGTCATGTCGACGATGACCTCCTGGATCGGACGGTCGAAATCCTTCGGATTGACGCAGTCGGTGGCGCCCAATTGCTTGGCGATCTCGAACTTGGCCGGGTTGATATCGATGGCAATGATGCGCCCAGCCTTGGCTTTGACCGCACCAATCACCGCCGACAGGCCGATACCGCCCAGGCCAAAGATAGCCACGGTGTCACCAGCCTTGACCTTGGCGGTGTTGATCACCGCACCGATACCGGTGGTTACGCCGCAACCCAGCAGGCAGACCTTCTCCAGAGGCGCTTCCTTGGGGATCTTGGCCACGGAAATTTCCGGCAGCACGGTGTACTCGGAGAACGTCGAAGTACCCATGTAGTGGAAAATAGGCTGGCCCTTGTAGGAAAAACGGCTAGTGCCATCAGGCATCAGGCCTTTGCCCTGGGTAGCGCGAATTGCCTGACAGAGGTTGGTCTTGCCAGAAAGACAGAATTTGCACTTGCCACATTCCGGGGTGTACAGCGGGATCACATGATCACCGACGGCGACCGAGGTCACACCCTCGCCCACCGCCTCCACCACTGCACCACCTTCATGGCCGAGAATCGCCGGAAAGATGCCTTCCGGGTCAGCACCGGACAAGGTGTAGGCATCGGTATGGCAGACGCCGGAAGCAACCACCCGCAGCAGTACCTCGCCAGCCTTGGGCATGGCGACATCCACTTCGACGATTTCCAGGGGCTTCTTGGCCTCGAAGGCTACGGCAGCACGTGACTTGATCATCCTGACTCTCCAGCGAATAAAAACGAGGAGGTGAGTGTAAAACAGCGCAATGCGATGAATAATCCAGGTAAAAGCAAAACATTATTGCCGTACAGGGATAATCAATGAGTGAAAACCGTTGGGAAGGCATCGACGAGTTTGTTGCAGTAGCCGAATGCAGCCAGTTCACCGCCGCTGCCGAGCGCCTGGGAGTGTCCTCCTCCCATATCAGCCGTCAGGTGGTGCGCCTCGAAGAGCGCCTGCAGACGCGTCTGCTGTATCGCAGTACCCGCCGAGTCACCCTGACCGAGGCCGGACAGACCTTTCTCCAGCATTGCCAACGCCTGCAGGACGGCCGCGAAGAAGCGCTGCGGGCCGTAGGGGACCTGGCCAGCGAGCCCAAGGGCATGCTGCGCATGACCTGCGCCGTGGCCTATGGCGAGCGTTTTATCGTGCCGCTGGTGACCCGTTTCATGGGGCTTTACCCGCAATTACGGGTGGACATCGAGTTGAGCAACCGCCCTCTGGATCTGGTGCACGAAGGACTCGACCTGGCCATTCGGCTCGGGCGGCTGCAGGACTCACGCCTGGTGGCCACTCGCTTGGCACCGCGACGCATGTACCTGTGCGCCTCGCCCTCCTATCTGGAGCGCTACGGGCGCCCCCATAGCCTGTCGGAACTGAGCCGTCATAATTGCCTGATCGGCAGTTCGGATATCTGGCAATTGGAGCTGGATGGGCGCGAGTTCTCACAGCGGGTACAGGGCAACTGGCGCTGCAACAGCGGTCAAGCCGTACTGGATGCGGCCTTGCAAGGCGTCGGACTGTGCCAACTGCCGGACTACTACGTTCTGGAGCACCTGCAGAACGGCACCTTGATCTCCCTGCTGGAAGCCCATCAGCCGCCCAATACCGCGGTCTGGGCCCTGTATCCGCAGCAACGGCACCTGTCGCCAAAAGTGCGCAAGTTGGTGGATTATCTAAAGCAAGGCCTGGCCGAACGCCCGGAATACCGGGGCCTGTAGCCACAGTACGGATCAGCGCCGATTGGACCAGCGCTGACGCAGCCACTCCAGGTCTTCGGGACGAGTGACCTTGAGGTTGTCGGAGCGCCCTTCGATCAGGCGTGGTGCCTGGCCGGCCCATTCCATTGCCGATGCTTCATCGGTGATGGCTACATCCGCTACCAGGCTGTCGGCCAGGGCGCGATGCAAGGCGCCAAGGCGGAACATCTGCGGTGTGTAGGCCTGCCAGATCAGACTGCGGTCCACGGTTTCCAGCACCCGTCCGTGCTTGTCGATCCGCTTCAGGGTGTCACGGGCCGGCACCGCCAGCAGGCCGCCTACAGGATCGTCCGCCAGCTCGCCCAGCAGCTTGTCCAAGTCATCGCGAGACAGGTTCGGTCGTGCGGCATCGTGGACCAGAACCCAATCCTCATCGGCCGCGCCCTGAGCATGCAGATGAAGCAAGGCATTGAGTACCGACCCGGAACGCTCGGCGCCACCTTCGACCCGCTGAATCCGCGAGTCATGGGCACAGGCCAGGGCTGGCCAGTAAGGATCGTCAAGCGCCAGGCTGACCACCAGCCCCTTGAGGCCAGGATGGTCGAGGAAACAGCCGAGGCTGTGTTCGAGAATAGTGCGTCCGCCCAATTGCAAGTATTGCTTGGGACGGTCCGCGGCCATACGGGCACCGACGCCCGCGGCAGGAATCACGGCCCAGAAGGCCGGCAATCTATCGCTCATTGGGCCAACTGGTAGAGGGTTTCACCCTCCTTGACCATGCCCAACTCATGGCGAGCCCGTTCTTCAACGGTCTCCATGCCCTTCTTCAACTCCATGACTTCCGCATCGAGTACGCGATTTCGCTCCAGCAAACGCTCGTTTTCAGCGTGCTGGTCGGCAATCTGCTGAGTCAGGTCAGCTACCTGGGCCAAGCTGCCATTCCCCACCCACAGGCGGTACTGCAAGCCAGCCAGCAGCAAGAGCAAGACCAGGAACAACCAATTGGGACTGCGCATCGAATATCGGGTATCCAGTGAAAAAAGACAGCCATGCCAACAACTTCGAACCTACTGATAGCACGAAGCCTGGAAGACCCAGGCTTGTACTCTTAAGGCATCAGATTAGTGGCAAAAAACTCGCTGTAGCGATTTTCCCGACACAATCCGGTGTCTTTTTACCATCTACGGCTTAGCCGCGAAACTCGCTGCGACCGTTGTACTTGGCCTTGCCATTCAATTGCTCTTCGATACGCAGCAATTGGTTGTACTTGGATACGCGGTCGGAACGGCACAGGGAGCCGGTCTTGATCTGGCCAGCCGAGGTGCCCACAGCCAGGTCGGCGATGGTCGAATCTTCGGTTTCACCGGAGCGGTGGGAGATCACGGCAGTGTAACCGGCAGCCTTGGCCATCTGGATGGCTTCCAGGGTTTCGGTCAGGGTGCCGATCTGGTTGAACTTGATCAGGATCGAGTTGGCGATCTTCTTGTCGATGCCTTCTTTCAGGATCTTGGTGTTGGTCACGAACAGGTCGTCACCCACCAGTTGCACTTTCTCGCCGATCTTGTCGGTAAGGATTTTCCAGCCAGCCCAGTCGGACTCGTCCAGGCCATCTTCGATGGAGATGATCGGGTAGCGCTGAGTCAGACCTTTCAGGTACTCGGCGAAACCTTCGGCGGTGAACACCTGGCCTTCGCCGGACAGGTTGTATTTACCGTCTTCGTAGAACTCGCTGGCGGCGCAGTCCAGGGCCAGGGTCACGTCAGTGCCCAGAGTGTAACCGGCGTTGGCCACGGCTTCGGAGATGACTTTCAGCGCGTCTTCGTTGGAAGCCAGGTTGGGTGCGAAACCACCTTCATCGCCCACAGCGGTGTTCAGGCCACGGGCCTTCAGCACGGCTTTGAGGTGATGGAAAATCTCGGTGCCCATGCGCAGACCTTCCGAGAAGGACTTGGCGCCGACCGGCTGCACCATGAACTCCTGGATGTCGACGTTGTTATCAGCGTGCTCGCCACCGTTGATGATGTTCATCATCGGAACCGGCATCGAGTAGACGCCTGGGGTGCCATTGAGGTTGGCGATGTGAGCATACAGGGGCAGGTCCTGGTCCTGAGCGGCAGCCTTGGCAGCGGCCAGGGACACGGCGAGGATCGCGTTGGCGCCCAGGGTGGCCTTGTTCTCAGTACCGTCGAGCTTGATCATCGCCTGATCCAGCGCCTTCTGGTCGATCGGGTCTTTACCCAGCAACAGGTCGCGGATCGGACCGTTGATGTTGGCTACCGCCTTGAGCACACCCTTGCCCAGGTAACGGCTCTTGTCGCCATCACGCAGCTCCAGCGCTTCGCGCGAGCCGGTGGAAGCACCGGACGGCGCGCAAGCACTGCCGATGATGCCGTTATCGAGAAGCACGTCCGCTTCGACGGTGGGATTGCCACGGGAGTCGAGAACTTCACGACCTTTGATGTCGACGATTTTTGCCATTGTTGTAAACACTCCAAAGTTGACGAAAACGCTGAGTACCGCTCGATTTATAACTTGTGGGTCAAATTGCATTCTTGTAGGAGCCGGCTTGCCAGCGAACGGGTCCGCGAGGACACCTTCGCCGGCAAGCCGGCTCCTACAGAGGAAGTCGCCGGTTTTACGCGGTTTCTACCGTGGGGAAACTCTTGACCAGTTCGTCCAGAGCCTTGAGCTGAGCCAGGAACGGCTCGAGCTTGTCCAGACGCAGAGCGCAAGGGCCGTCGCACTTGGCGTTGTCCGGATCCGGGTGGGCTTCCAGGAACAGGCCAGCCAGGGACTGGCTCATGCCGGCCTTGGCCAGGTCAGTGACCTGGGCCCGGCGACCGCCAGCAGAATCGGCGCGACCGCCCGGCATTTGCAGGGCATGGGTCACGTCGAAGAATACCGGGTATTCGAACTGCTTCATGATGCCGAAGCCGAGCATGTCCACCACCAGGTTGTTGTAACCGAAGCTGGAACCGCGCTCGCAGAGGATCAACTGATCATTACCCGCCTCTTCGCACTTGCTCAGGATGTGTTTCATTTCCTGAGGCGCGAGGAACTGGGCCTTCTTGATGTTGATCACCGCGCCGGTCTTGGCCATGGCCACCACCAGGTCGGTCTGCCGCGAGAGAAACGCCGGCAGTTGGATGATGTCGCAGACTTCGGCGACCACCGCGGCCTGGGCCGGCTCGTGGACGTCGGTGATAATCGGCACGCCAAAGGCCTGCTTCACATCTTCGAAAATCCGCATGCCCTCTTCCAGGCCGGGGCCACGGTAAGAGGTCACCGACGAACGGTTGGCCTTGTCGAAACTGGCCTTGAACACGTAAGGAATACCGAGCTTCTCGGTAACCCGTACGTACTCTTCACAGACCTGCATCGCCATGTCGCGGCTTTCCAGCACGTTCATACCGCCGAACAGCACCATCGGCTTGTCGTTGGCGATCTCGATGTTGCCTACGCGGATGATCTTCTGCGCCATCAGGTTCAAGCCTTCTTCTGGTGTTGAGCCAATGCAGCTTTGACGAAACCGCTGAACAATGGGTGACCGTCACGTGGCGTCGAGGTGAACTCAGGGTGGAACTGGCAAGCGACGAACCATGGATGATCCGCAGCCTCGACCACTTCAACCAGCGCGCCGTCGCCGGAGCGACCGGAAATCTTCAGGCCCGCCTCGATCAGTTGCGGCAACAGCTTGTTGTTCACTTCATAACGGTGACGGTGACGTTCGATGATCACGTCCTTGGCGTAGCAGTCGTGGACCTTGGAGCCCGGCTCCAGAAGGCAGTCCTGAGCGCCCAGGCGCATGGTGCCGCCCAGGTCGGAAGCTTCAGTACGCACTTCGACGGCGCCGGTGGCGTCTTCCCACTCGGTGATCAGGCCGACCACTGGATGACCGCTGGTGCGATCGAACTCGGTGGAGTTGGCATCTTTCCAACCCATGACGTTACGGGCGAACTCAATAACCGCCACTTGCATGCCCAGGCAGATACCCAGGTACGGCACCTTGTTCTCGCGAGCGTATTGCACGGCGGTGATCTTGCCTTCCACGCCACGCAGACCGAAGCCGCCAGGAACCAGGATCGCGTCGACGCCTTCCAGCAGCGCGGTCCCCTGGTTCTCGATGTCTTCGGAATCGATGTAGCGCAGGTTGACCTTGGTGCGGTTGGTGATGCCGGCGTGACTCATCGCTTCGATCAGCGACTTATAGGCGTCCAGCAGCTCCATGTACTTGCCGACCATGGCGATGGTGACTTCGTGTTCAGGGTTGAGCTTGGCGTCCACCACCTTTTCCCACTCGGACAGATCGGCGCCGTTGCATTGCAGGCCGAAACGCTCGACGACGAAATCGTCCAGACCCTGAGCGTGCAGCACGGCTGGGATCTTGTAGATGGTGTCGACGTCTTCCAGGGAGATCACCGCACGCTCTTCAACGTTGGTGAACAAGGCAATCTTGCGACGCGAGGACACATCCACCGGATGGTCGGAGCGGCAGATCAGCACGTCAGGCTGCAGACCGATGGAGCGCAGTTCCTTCACCGAGTGCTGGGTCGGCTTGGTCTTGGTCTCGCCAGCGGTGGCGATGTACGGAACCAGGGTCAGGTGCATCAGCATCGCGCGCTTGGAGCCGACTTCGACCCGCAGTTGGCGGATAGCTTCGAGGAACGGTTGCGACTCGATGTCGCCCACGGTACCGCCGATTTCCACCAGGGCCACGTCGGCATCGCCAGCGCCCTTGATGATGCGACGCTTGATCTCGTCGGTGATGTGCGGAATCACCTGGATGGTGGCGCCCAGGTAATCACCACGGCGTTCCTTGCGCAGCACGTGCTCGTACACGCGGCCGGTGGTGAAGTTGTTGTTCTGGGTCATGGTCGTGCGGATGAACCGCTCGTAGTGGCCCAGGTCCAGGTCGGTCTCGGCGCCGTCGTGGGTGACGAACACTTCACCGTGCTGGAACGGGCTCATGGTGCCCGGGTCGACGTTGATGTACGGGTCCAGCTTGAGCATGGTGACCTTAAGCCCCCGCGCCTCCAGGATGGCCGCCAATGAAGCCGAGGCAATGCCTTTCCCCAATGAAGAAACAACACCGCCCGTGACGAATATGTAGCGCGTCATGAAAAACCCTAGAAGTCTGCGTTAAAGCGGTCAGTGCCGCCGGGGAAAGCGAAGGAAGGCCGAAGCCCCCGATCACCTGCATTAATCACAGTGCACCTTTCAAAAAAACCGCCGCGTGGTGACAGACCGGATGCAAAAACACCGGTAGGTTGCTCGCTACACATTTTTTGGAATCGCCCAGCAAAGACTGCTTGGTAATCGGCAACTCCTGCAATTCAGGCGAATCCACAGAAGTTGTATCAAGAAGGGAGCGTAGTCTACCGGAAAGCCCCTTTCAGCTCAAACCTTGATCGCTAGTCAGTGGTCGCCAATGCAATTGCCAGCCTGCCTGGGGCTTTGCGCCGGGCTCCGGCAAGTTTGCCAGCGTCAGCAGCCGCTCATCCTGATACAGCAGCGGCAATCTGCCACGGACGAAGCTTGGTAGTCCGGCTTCATTGAGCAGACGCTTCAGGTCACGATGACCACGTCCTGCCACCTGCATGACTTCCCCACCCTGCCGGTAACGGATGTGCAACGGACCCCGTGGCGCCGGTCCGACGAAAAACACCTGGCCATTGTCCGGCAACTGCAACGGGCTCCCCGGGTCCGGCCATTCGACCCCACTCTTAACCGGCTGCAACCAGGCGCCGGACAGCCACCAGATCCGCCCTCCCGCGCGATGCACTTCGCCATCGGCCAGACGCCATTGCGGGCGCGCCTCGGCGCTGGCATCCCGCAGGTTCTCCCAGCCGGTCCAATGATCGGTATCCGGCAAACGGCCAAGTTTGCTCAACCAGTGGCTCAAGGCATTGCGCTGCCGGGCCGGGGACAACTGCTGCAGAGGAGCAAGGGCCAGTGACGGCAAGTCCAGCCAGGGAAAGTCGCTTTCCACCTCGGCTGTCGCCAGATCCATCATCGCCAACTCATCGAGCAGGCCCTGCGCTTCTCTCAGGTGGCCGGCGCTGCGACTCATGCTGGTCGCGGCCTGAGGCCAGCGAGCAAGCAGCGACGGCATCACCTGATGCCGCAGGTAATTGCGCGAATATTGATGATCGGCATTTGAAGGGTCCTGGACCCAGCTCAGGCAATGCTCAGCGGCATAACGTTCAAGTTCGGCACGGGATACGCCAAGCAAAGGCCGCAGCAGGTGCCCTGCGCCCAAAGGTCGGCTTTCCGGCATTGCCGACAGCCCCCTGACGCCGGCACCGCGCAACAGTCGAAACAACAGGGTTTCGGCCTGATCGTCACGATGCTGCGCCATCAGCAGCAACTCGTTGGCAGCGTTCAAGCGCTCGAACGCCCCATAACGTGCCTCCCGGGCGGCCCCTTCGAGACTGGCACCGGCCTTTACCTGGACATGAATCACCTGCAACGGCACACCCAGAGCATCGCAGACCGCCCGACAGTGGGCCGGCCAAGCATCCGCCGCCGTTTGCAGCCCGTGATGAACGTGCACAGCCGTGAGCCGTGGAAGGCGATGTTGTTGCGCCAAATCGACAAGAAGATGCAGCAGGACGGTGGAGTCAAGCCCACCGGAGAAGGCGATACGCCAATGGGCGGCTTCACGCCAGGGCGCCAGGCTTTTTAGAAGTTTGGCGGAGAGAGAATTCATTGAGCTTCAAGCCCTGTAGGAGCATGTGCGCGAGAAAGGACGACGCCGCAATCTTAACGACTGCGGCGCCTGGGTCGCGAGCAAGCGTACCCCTACAAGGGGGAGCAGCGCTCGATCAGAGACCGTAGCTCATCAGGCGGTCATAACGACGAGCCAACAGGGTGTCGTTGTCCATTTCCTTGAGCATTGCCAGCTGCGAGCTGAGTTCGGCACGGATCGAGGCAGCCGCGGCGGCTGGATCACGATGGGCGCCGCCCAATGGCTCGCCGATGACCTTGTCGACAATCCCCAGGCCTTTCAGGCGCTCGGCGGTGATGCCCATTGCTTCGGCGGCATCAGCGGCCTTTTCCGAGGTTTTCCACAGGATCGAGGCACAGCCTTCCGGCGAGATCACCGCGTAAGTGGAGTACTGCAGCATGTTCAGTTGGTCGCAAACGCCAATGGCCAAGGCACCGCCAGAACCACCTTCACCGATCACGGTGGCGATGATCGGAGTCTTCAGGCGCGCCATGACTCGCAGGTTCCAGGCAATGGCTTCGCTCTGGTTGCGCTCTTCAGCGTCGATACCCGGATAAGCGCCCGGGGTGTCGATGAAGGTCAGGATCGGCATCTTGAAGCGCTCGGCCATTTCCATCAGGCGGCAGGCCTTGCGGTAGCCTTCCGGACGCGGCATGCCGAAGTTGCGGCGGACCTTCTCGCGCACTTCGCGGCCCTTTTGGTGACCGATGATCATCACCGGCTGCTCGTCCAGGCGAGCTACGCCGCCGACGATCGCGGCGTCGTCAGAGAAGTGGCGATCGCCATGCAGCTCGTCGAACTCGGTGAAGATGTGCTGGATGTAATCCAGGGTGTACGGACGACGCGGGTGCCGCGCCAGACGTGCGATCTGCCAGCTGGTGAGCTTGCCGAAGATGTCTTCGGTCAGGGTATTGCTCTTGTCCTGCAGGCGGGAAATCTCATCGCCGATATTCAGCGAATTGTCATTACCGACCAAGCGCAACTCTTCGATCTTGGCTTGCAGGTCGGCGATCGGCTGTTCGAAATCAAGAAAATTCGGGTTCATAGGCGTCCGTCTGGGCTCGACGTCCAAGGGGGCTTGGGCCGGCCGGTTGTCTATTCGCGCCCTACCTTAAGGGACGGACGCGTTGAGGTCGAGATTAAAAATTCAAGTGACGATGAGGCGCAATGATGGCACCTCACCGTCAACGGTATTGGAGGAAGACGTTGTCTCGCCCGAACTGGTCACGCAGGGCTTGAATCAAGCTGTCTGCCGGGTCGATCCGCCAGTTCTCGCCAAACTGCAGCAAGGCCTTGGCATCGTTACGGGTGTACTCCATGGTAATCGGGCACGCACCGCGGTGGCGCTTGAACAAGTCCCCCAGCCAGCGTAGCTGATCGCCCTTGAGGGCATCAGTATGAACTTTCAGGCGCAGACTTTCCGCCAGGTTGGTCCGCGCATCCTCCATGCTCATTACCCGCTTGACCCGCAGGCGCAGGCCGCCGGAGAAGTCATCGTTGCTGACCTCGCCCTCCACTACCACCATGGCGTCGGTCTGCAACAGCGACTGCGCCGAGTGGAAAGCGTCGGCAAACAAGGAGGCCTCGATCCGTCCCGAACGGTCGTCGAGGGTGATGAAACCCATCTTGTCGCCCTTTTTGTTCTTCATCACCCGCAGGGCAATGATCATGCCCGCCACCGTCTGGGTATCCCGGGCCGGTTTCAGGTCAATGATGCGCTGACGGGCGAAGCGGCGGATCTCGCCTTCATATTCATCGATCGGGTGCCCGGTCAGGTACAGGCCGAGGGTATCTTTCTCACCCTTCAGGCGCTCCTTGAGGGTCAGTTCCTTGGCCTTGCGATGATTGGCATAAACATCGGCGTCTTCCTCGACAAACACACCACCGAACAGGTCGGAGTGGCCACTGTCGTGGGTACGGGCAGTTTGCTCCGCCGCCTTGATCGCCTCTTCCATGGCTGCCAGCAACACCGCGCGGTTCTGGTCGATGTTGGCCTGATACGCCTTGGGCTCATCGAAGAAATGCGGGCCAAGACGGTCCAGAGCACCACTGCGAATCAGACCATCCAGGGTACGTTTATTAATGCGTTTGAGGTCGACTCGGGCGCAGAAATCAAACAGATCCTTGAAGGGACCTCCCTCACGGGCTTCGGTGATAGCTTCCACCGGTCCCTCGCCCACGCCCTTGATCGCGCCCAGGCCATACACGATGCGACCTTCATCGTTCACCGTGAACTTGAACTCGGAAGTGTTCACGTCTGGCGCATCGAGGCGCAGCTTCATGGTCCGCACTTCCTCGATCAAGGTCACGACCTTGTCGGTGTTGTGCATATCCGCAGACAGTACCGCCGCCATGAATGGCGCCGGGTAGTGAGCCTTGAGCCAGGCGGTCTGGTAGGACACCAGGCCGTAGGCGGCGGAGTGAGATTTGTTGAAACCGTAACCGGCGAACTTTTCCACCAGGTCGAAGATGTTGCCCGCGAGGTCGGCATCGATGTTGTTGCTGGCGCAACCCTCAATGAAACCGCCACGCTGCTTGGCCATTTCCTCGGGTTTTTTCTTACCCATGGCTCGACGCAGCATGTCCGCACCGCCGAGGGTATAACCGGCCATGACCTGGGCGATCTGCATCACCTGTTCCTGGTACAGGATAATGCCGTAGGTCGGCGCCAATACCGGCTGCAGGCCGTCGTACTGATAGTCCGGGTGCGGATAGGCCAGCTCGGCGCGCCCGTGTTTACGGTTGATGAAGTCATCCACCATGCCCGATTGCAGCGGCCCCGGACGGAACAGGGCCACCAGTGCGATCAGGTCTTCCAGACAGTCGGGCTTGAGCTTCTTGATCAGCTCCTTCATGCCCCGGGATTCAAGCTGGAACACCGCGGTGGTTTCAGCTTTCTGCAACAGGCTATAGGTCGGCTTGTCGTCCAGCGGGATAAAGGCGATATCCAGCGGTTCCTCGCCGACCTTGGCGCGGTCGCGGTTAATGGTTTTCAGTGCCCAGTCGATGATGGTCAGGGTTCGCAGACCGAGGAAGTCGAACTTCACCAGGCCAGCAGCCTCGACGTCATCCTTGTCGAACTGGGTAACCAGGCCGCCGCCCTCTTCATCGCAATAGATCGGCGAGAAGTCAGTGAGTTTGGTCGGAGCAATTACCACACCACCGGCGTGTTTACCGACGTTACGCACCACGCCCTCAAGCTTGCGCGCCATCTCCCAGATTTCCGCCGCTTCTTCATCGACCTTGATGAAGTCCCGCAGGATCTCTTCCTGCTCGTAGGCTTTTTCCAGGGTCATGCCGACTTCGAAGGGAATCATCTTCGACAGACGGTCGGCCAGGCCGTAGGACTTGCCCTGAACCCGCGCCACGTCGCGCACCACCGCCTTGGCCGCCATGGAACCGAAGGTGATGATCTGGCTTACCGCATTGCGACCGTACTTTTCGGCCACGTAGTCGATCACCCGGTCGCGACCGTCCATGCAGAAGTCGACGTCGAAGTCGGGCATGGAAACCCGTTCCGGGTTAAGGAAACGTTCGAACAGCAGGTCGTATTCCAACGGGTCCAGGTCGGTGATCTTCTGCACGTAGGCCACCAGGGAGCCGGCACCCGACCCCCGGCCAGGGCCTACCGGAACGCCGTTGCTCTTGGCCCACTGGATAAAGTCCATAACGATCAGGAAGTAACCGGGGAACCCCATCTGGATGATGATATCCAGCTCGAAATTCAACCGGTCGACGTAGACCTGGCGCTTGGCTTCGTAGTCTTCGGTGGTGTCCCTGGGCAGCAGCACACTAAGGCGCTCGTCCAGGCCGTCGAAGGAAACCTTACGGAAGTACTCATCGATGGTCATGCCATCGGGAATGGGATAGTCGGGCAGGAAGTGCTTGCCCAGCTTGACCTCGATATTGCAGCGCTTGGCGATCTCAACCGTGTTTTCCAGCGCCTCGGGCAGGTCGCTGAACAGCTCGGCCATTTCCTCGGCGCTCTTGAGGTACTGCTGGTCGCTGTAATTCTTCGAGCGACGCGGATCGTCCAGGGCCCGACCTTCACCGATGCAGACTCGGGTTTCGTGGGCTTCGAAGTCTTCCTGCTTGATAAAGCGCACATCGTTGGTGGCCACCAGCGGCGCACCGATCTTGTCTGCCAGGGCCACCGCGGCGTGCAGTTGCTCTTCGTCATTGGGCCGATTGGTACGTTGCACTTCGAGGTAGAAACGGTCCGGGAAGACTGCCATCCACTCCCGAGCCAGGGTTTCAGCGACCTCAAGGTCACCGGCGATGAGGGCCATGCCGATCTCGCCCTCCTTGGCCGCCGAGAGCATGATCAGGCCTTCTGCGGCCTCCGCCACCCACTCACGCTCGATGATGATCTGGCCGTTGCGCTGACCATCGATAAAGCCGCGGGAAATCAGTTCGGTGAGGTTGCGATAACCCATGGCGTTCATCACCAGCAGACTGATGCGACTCAGGGGGTTATCCGGGTCCTTGTTCGACAACCACAGGTCGGCACCGCAGATCGGCTTGATCCCGGCGCCCATGCTGTTTTTGTAGAACTTGACCAGAGAGCACATGTTGTTCTGGTCGGTGACCGCCACCGCAGGCATGCCCATGCCGGTGAGGGCCTTGACCAGCGGCTTGATCCGCACCAGACCGTCGACCAGGGAGTATTCAGTGTGCAGGCGCAGGTGAACGAATGAAGCCGGCATAGTGATCCTGTAATAAGCGCGAAAACAACAAGGCCCGGATTGTACCGGGCCCCGACTAAAACATCAGCCTCAGGACTGAATCTCGCCCTGCGCCTCACGGGCTTCATAAGCTTGCCGCACAGGGGCGAAGGAACGCCGGTGAATCGGCGTCGGCCCCAGGCGGGCCAGGGCTTCCAGATGCACCGGCGTCGGATAACCCTTGTGGCCACCAATACCGTAACCCGGGTAGATCAGCTCGAAAGCGGCCATTTCCCGGTCGCGGCTGACCTTGGCCAGAATCGACGCTGCAGCGATCGCCGGAACCTTGCTATCGCCCTTGACCACCGCTTCGGCCGGCATCGCCAGCTTCGGGCAACGGTTGCCATCGATCATCGCCAGCTTCGGCGTCACGCTCAGGCCCTCCACCGCTCGCTGCATCGCCAGCATGGTGGCATGGAGGATGTTCAGTTCGTCGATCTCTTCGACTTCAGCCCGAGCAATACACCAGCTCAGGGCCTTTTCGCAGATTTCGTCGAACAGCTTCTCGCGGCGGGCCTCAGTGAGCTTCTTCGAGTCGTTGAGGCCGAGAATCGGCCGTTGTGGATCAAGAATCACCGCAGCAGTGACAACCGCCCCGCACAAGGGGCCACGGCCGACTTCGTCGACACCGGCCACCAGGTCCTCGGCATCCGCCACCAGGGTGAAATCCAGGCCCATCTGCATCTTTGAATTACTCACAGGGTTTTGCCGATCAGCCCAAGCACCGCTTGTGCGGCCTGGTTGGACGCATCACGGCGCAAGGTTCGGTGGATCTCGTCAAAGCCGCGGGTCTGCTCTTCACCGCCATCGATCAGCGGCGACAGCGTCTGAGCCAGGGCCTCGGCAGTGGCGTCGTCCTGCAGCAACTCAGGCACCAGCAAACGCTGAGCCAGCAAGTTCGGCAAGGAAATATACGGACTCTTGACCATGCGCTTGAGAATCCAGAAGGTCAGCGGCGCCAGGCGATAGGCCACTACCATAGGACGTTTGTAGAGCAAGGCTTCCAGAGTCGCGGTACCGGAGGCGATCAACACCGCATCACAAGCGGCCAGGGCCTTGTGGGACTGACCATCGAGCAAGGTCAGCGGCAGGTCACGACTGGCCAGCAACTCTTCCAGCTGGACCCGACGTTCCGCGCTGGCACACGGCATGATGAAGCGCACACCGGGGCGCATGGCTCGCAACCGCTGGGCGGCATCGAGGAACAAGGCACCCAGGCGCCCTACTTCGCCGCCACGGCTGCCGGGCATCAAGGCCACCAGCGGACCATCAGGCAAGCCCAGCTCCACACGCGCTGCAGCGCGATCGGCTTGCAGCGGAATGGCATCGGCCAGCGAGTGGCCGACAAACTTCACCGGTACGCCCTTCTCTTCATAGAAGCGGGCCTCGAAGGGAAACAGGGTCAGCATCAGATCGCAGCCTTCGCGAATCTTCAGTACCCGTTTCTGCCGCCAGGCCCAGACCGACGGGCTGACGTAGTGCACCGTCTTGATCCCGGCCTGACGCAGCTTGAGTTCGATATTCAGGGTGAAATCCGGGGCATCGATACCGATGAACACATCCGGCTTTTCAGCGATCAGGGTCTGGATCAGCTTCTTGCGCCGAGCCAACAGTTCACGCAGGCGCCCGAGAACCTCCACCAGCCCCATGACCGCCAGGCGCTCCATGGGAAAGTAGGAAGTGAGGCCTTCGGCCTCCATCAGCGGACCGCCGACGCCCATGAATTCGACAGCCGGGTGCTGAGCCTTGAGGGCCCGCATCAAACCGGCGCCGAGAATGTCGCCGGAGGCTTCGCCAGCCACCAGCGCAATACGCAGAGTGTTCATGATTAACGGGTGATGCCGCGAGTCGAAGACTGGATCGAGTCACGAAAGACCGCGACTTCGGGGAACTGTACAGCTGGCTCGGCCAGCTCGGCCAAGGCCTGCTCCACCGTCAGCCCTTGACGATAGACCGTCTTGTAGGCGCGACGCAGTGCATGGATTGCATCTTCGCTGAAGCCACGACGGCGCATGCCTTCGAAGTTCATGCTGCGGGCTTCGGCAGGGTTGCCGAACACCGTGACGAATGCCGGCACATCCTTGCCTATGGCCGTGCCCATGCCGGAGAAGCTGTGGGCGCCGATATGGCAGTACTGATGCACCAGGGTGAAGCCGGAGAGAATCGCCCAGTCATCCACGTGCACATGCCCGGCCAACGCAGTGTTGTTGACCAGGATGCAGTGGTTGCCAATGACACTGTCATGGCCAATGTGGGCATACGCCATGATCAGGTTGTGATCGCCCAGGGTGGTTTCGGCACGGTCCTGGACAGTGCCACGGTGAATGGTCACGCCTTCGCGGATCACATTGTGGTCACCGATAACCAGGCGGGTTTCCTCGCCCTTGTACTTGAGATCAGGCGTGTCCTCACCTACCGAGGAAAACTGGTAGATGCGGTTGTGCTTACCGATCCGGGTAGGGCCCTTGAGAATCACATGGGGCCCGATCACTGTACCCTCGCCGATTTCCACACCAGCGCCGACGATCGACCACGGGCCAACCTCAACGTCGTCGGCCAGGACGGCCGTCGGATCGATGATTGCGCGAGGGTCAATCAAACTCATAGTTTGCGTTCCGCACAGATGATTTCAGCGGAGCAGACAGGCTTGCCGTCTACCGACGCCTGGCACTCGAACTTCCAGATCTGGCGCTTGCAGCTGATGAACTTGGCTTCAAGAATCAGCTGGTCACCCGGCAGCACAGGCTGACGGAAACGCAGCTTGTCGGAGCCGACGAAGTAATAAAGGGTGCCGTCGGCTGGCTTCACGTCGAGCATCTTGAAACCGAGAATGCCCGCAGCCTGCGCCATGGCCTCGATAATCAGCACGCCCGGCATGATCGGATGCGCTGGGAAGTGACCATTGAAGAATGGTTCGTTGATGCTGACATTCTTGTAGGCACGAATGCACTTGCCCTCGACATCCAGATCCACTACCCGATCCACCAACAGGAAAGGGTAACGGTGAGGCAAGTATTCGCGAATCTCGTTGATGTCCATCATTTCGGGGGGAAGCCTGTAGTAAAGAGTGGGAGCGCGCGACTAACGCACGCCCCTCTAGCAAATCAAGGAGGCAGTCTAGCGGCTGTGCACACTTGATATGGAAATGGTATCAGCCATCTGATGAAGCATTGCCGTCAGGGGTCACGTCCCCAACGCGCTTTTCCAACTGGCGCAAACGCCGCGCAAGGTCATCGAGCTGACGGATGCGTGCCGCGCTTTTGCGCCACTCGGCAGCAGGTTGCATGGCCGTACCGGAAGAGTAAGCGCCCGGCTCGGTAATCGAGTGGGTCACCATGGTCATTCCAGTGAGGAATACGTTGTCACAAATCTCGATGTGCCCTACCAGGCCCACACCGCCGGCGAGCATACAGTGCTTGCCGATCTTGGTGCTGCCGGAAATTCCCACACAAGCAGCCATGGCAGTGTGATCACCGACCTGGACGTTGTGGGCAATCTGAATCTGGTTATCCAGCTTCACGCCGTTACCGATGACGGTATCTGCCAGGGCGCCGCGGTCAATCGCCGTATTGACGCCGATTTCCACATCGTCACCGATGGTCACACCGCCAATCTGCGCGATCTTCTGCCAGATGCCTTTCTCATTGGCGAAGCCGAAGCCTTCACCGCCGAGCACCGCACCCGACTGGATGACTACCCGCTTGCCGATACGCACGTCGTGGTACAGGGTCACCCGCGGGGCCAGCCAGCCGCCTTCGCCGATTTCGCAGCGGGCACCGATAAAGCAGTGGGCACCGATGGTCACTCCGGCCGCAATCCGCACACCGCTCTCGATCACTGCAAACGGGCCAACGCTGGCCGCCGGGTCCACCAGTGCATCGGCGGCAATCACCGCAGACGGATGAATACCCACTGGCGCCTTGGGCTTGGGATCGAACAGATGGGAAATACGGGCGTAGGACAGATAAGGATCGGCCACCACCAATGCATCGCCGGCATAAGCCTCGGCATCAGCGGCCTTCAGCAATACCGCGCCGGCCTGGCAGTCCACCAGGTACTTGCGATATTGCGGATTTGCCAAAAAGCTCAACTGAGCTGGGCCAGCCTCCTGCAAGGTGGCTAGCCCAGTGATTTCCTTCTCCGGGTCACCACTCAGGGTGGCGCCGAGGAACTCGGCCAACTGGCCGAGTTTTATGGTCGCGGTCATGGCTTACTTCAGCTGATTCATGCGCTCGATAACCTGGCGGGTGATGTCGTACTGAGGCTTGACATCGATCACTGCGCCACGCTCGAAAACCAGGTCGAAAGCACCTTTCTTGATGACTTCTTCAACGGCGCTGTCCAGCTTCGGCTTCAGTTGCTTGAGCATTTCACGGTCAGCAACAGCCTTGGCTTCGTTCAGCTCCTTGGACTGGAACTGGAAATCCCGAGCCTTTTGCTTGAACTCGAGCTCCAGACGCTCACGCTCGCCTTGCTGCATTTTGTCGCCACCGGCAACCAGGCGGTCCTGAATCCCCTTGGCACTGCTTTCCAGGGTTTTCAGCTTGGTCAGTTGCGGACCGAATTTCTTCTCGGCATCCACTGCGTACTTCTTGGCCGCATCGGATTCCAGCAGCGCCATCTGATAGTTCAGAACAGCGATTTTCATTTCGGCGAATGCCGGGCTCGCGACCAGTACGGAGGCCAGGAGAACCAATTGAGTCAACTTACGCACGATGCACCCCTACAAAATCCATTGTCGTTATCTTGGGTCAAGCTCTTAGAAAGTCTGACCGAGAGAGAATTGGAACACCTGAGTTTCAGCGTCATCCGGTTTCTTGATCGGCATCGCCAGGGCAAAGCTCAATGGCCCCAGAGCAGTGACCCAAGTCACACCAACACCCACCGAACTGGCCAGATTGCTCAGGCTGATATCGTTGCACTGCGTTTTCACATTCGACGCCGCAATGGTGTTGGACGTGCTTTCACAGCGAGAGTTGAAGACGTTACCCACATCCCAGAACAAGGAGGTACGCAGCGAGCGTTGATCCTTGACGAAAGGCAGTGGGAACAGCAACTCGGCACCACCCTGGATCAATACGTTACCGCCGAATGGCAGTGGATCCTGATCCGGGTCAGCAGCTGTACCGACGTTACCCGTGACTTTCGCACCACGACTCGGAGTACTGCGCGGACCCAACGTACTGTCCTTGAAGCCACGTACCGAGTTGAAACCACCAGCATAGTAGTTCTCGTAGAACGGCAAGCCCTTGGTATCACCAAAGCCGTCGCCATAACCCAGTTCGGTATGGAAGCGCATGGTGTAGTTCTCACTCAGCGGAGTGAACAACTGGCCACGGTAGTCGAGCTTGAAGAACGACAGATCGCTACCTGGAGTAGTGGTTTCCAGAACCAGGCTTTGCGAGTGACCACGAGTGGCCAGTACACCTTTGTTCAGAGTCGACTCGGACCAGCCGGCCGACGCCTTGAAGTTGAGGTAGCTGTCGCCCTGCTTGTTCACGAAATCGAAAATTTCGTCGACGGTGTACAGGCCGGTCTTGATCTTGTCCTGCTGCGCAGTCAGGCCGAAGGTCAGACGCGAAGTCTCACTGATCGGATAGCCCACGCTGACGCCAGCACCGAGGCTGTCCACCGCATAGCTGGCCACGTCGACATCGAGGTCTTTGTAGTCAGTGGTGCGATAGAAGGCGTTGTAACCCAGGCTCACGCCATCGGCGGTCCAGTAGGGGTCAACGTAGCCGAAGTTGTAGCGACTCTGGTATTCACTGCGGGTCAGGCCAATGCTGACCTTGTTACCGGTACCCAGGAAGTTGTTCTGGGTGATCGAACCACCGAGGATCAGACCGGCGCTCTGGGCAAAACCAACGCTGGCGGTGATCGAACCGGAAGCCTGCTCTTCAACCGCGTAGTTCACATCAACCTGGTCATCAACACCCGGTACAGCCGGGGTCTCGACGTTGACTTCCTTGAAGAAGCCCAGACGCTCAAGACGGGTCTTGGATTGGTCAATCAGGTAGGTCGAAGCCCAGCCGCCTTCCATCTGGCGCATCTCACGACGCAGCACTTCGTCTTCGGACTTGGTATTGCCGCGGAAGTTGATGCGATTGACGTAGGCACGCTTGCCCGGGTCCACCACAAAGGTGATGTCCACGGTGTGGTCTTCATCATGAGGCTGAGGCACGCCGTTGACGTTGGCGAAGGTGTAGCCCTCGTTACCCAGACGACGAGTGATCAGTTCGGAAGTGGTGGTCATCAGCTTGCGCGAGAACACCTGGCCCTTCTCCACCAGCAACAGCGCCTTGACTTGATCTTCAGGGACTTTCAGGTCACCGCTGAGCTTCACGTCACGAACGCTGTATTTTTCGCCTTCGTTGACGTTGACGGTGATGTAGACGTGCTTCTTGTCCGGAGTGATGGACACCTGGGTCGAAGCGATATCCATGTTGATATAGCCACGATCCAGATAGTAGGAACGCAGACGCTCCAGGTCACCGGAGAGTTTTTCACGGGCGTACTTGTCGTCGTTCTTGAAGAACGACAGCCAGTTGGTGGTCTTGAGTTCGAACAGGCCGATCAGGTCCTCATCGGGGAAGACGGTGTTGCCTACCACGTTGATGTGCTGGATGGCTGCGACTGTGCCTTCGTTGATCTTGACCTTCAGGCCAACCCGGTTACGTGGCTGCGGCACGACTTCGGTTTCAACGGTGGCCGAGTAACGGCCCTGAGCGACATATTGACGCTGCAGCTCGTTACGCACGCCTTCAAGGGTCGCACGCTGGAAGATTTCACCTTCCGCCAGGCCGGACTGCTTGAGTCCTTTCATCAGGTCGTCAGTAGAGATCGCCTTGTTGCCTTCGATCTCGATACTGGCAACCGACGGCCGTTCGACTACCGTGATGACCAGGACGTTGCCATCGCGGCCCAGCTGAATGTCTTGAAAGAAGCCGGTTTTGAACAGCGCACGAGTGGATTCCACCAGGCGACGGTCGTCCGCCTGCTCGCCGACGTTCAACGGCAAGGCACCAAAGACGCTACCCGCGGAAACGCGCTGAAGGCCGTTGACGCGGATATCGGAGATAGTGAAGGACTCGGCGTGAACTTCGGCGATCATCAATACGGTGAGAACCGCAGTTAGCAGCAGACGTTTCATGAAGTCCTTTCTTATTCCAACTGGCAATAAACAAACTGCCGCAAAATGCGGCAGATTCGCAATTCAGCGAAGCGTTACAGACGACCCAGATCGTTGACCAGAGCAAGCAGCATGACTCCGACCACCAAGCTGATACCGATCTGTATCCCCCAACCTTGCACCCGATCCGACAAGGGACGACCACGCGCCCACTCGATCAGATAAAACAACAAATGCCCACCATCCAGTACCGGGATGGGCAACAAATTCAGAACACCCAGGCTAATACTCAGATAAGCAAGGAAATTCAAGAAATCAGCAATGCCCGACTGGGCAGAAGCGCCCGCCACTTTAGCAATGGTTATCGGTCCACTCAAGTTTTTTACCGAGAGCTCGCCGAACAACATTTTCTTCAGTGATTCGAGGGTCAGGACGCTCATGGTCCAGGTCCGTCGGGCCCCTTCGCCAATCGCCTCCAGCGGGCCGTAACTGACCTCGCGAAGCATCTCCGCTGGCCAGTCGACAGCTTTCACCCCTGCCCCCAGGTAGCCATTGGGTGCTTTGCTTTCGCCGCGGCTGGCCAAGGTCACGGGGACGTCGATTTGAGCACCATCGCGCTCGACATGCAGCACAATTTTCGTATCAGGGTGCACACGGACCCAATCAACCACTTGCTGCCAGTCATTGAGCGATTGCCCATTCAGCGCCAGCAGACGATCGCCGGTTTTCAGGCCGGCAGCCTGGGCCGGGCCTTTCGGATCGAGTTCAGCCAGCACCGGTGGCAGCGCCGGGCGCCATGGGCGAATCCCCAGAGAGCGGATCGGGTCCGGCTCGTCGGCGCCCTTGAGCCACTTGTCCAGCATCAATTGACGAGGAGAATCAACCGTCGCACCCTGCTCGCGCACCTGCACCTGCAGCGTTCCACTTTCACCAAGACGGCGCACCAACTGCAGATTCACCGCCGCCCAGCCGGAAGTCGGCTCACCATCGATGGCAACGATTTCCTCGCCGGCACTGAGCCCAGCCTTGGCGGCGATACTGCCCGCCTCAACATCGCCGATGACTGGTCGTACCTGCTGGCTGCCCAGCATCGCCAGGGCCCAGAAGAACACCAGAGCGAGGAGGAAGTTGGCGATCGGGCCAGCGGCAACAATAGCGATACGCTGGCGTACGGACTTGCGATTGAAGGACTGGTCGAGCTCATCGAGGGCCACTTCGCCTTCACGCTCGTCGAGCATTTTCACATAGCCACCCAGAGGGATGGCGGCGATCACAAATTCGGTACCGCGGCGATCGTGCCAGCGCAGCAACGGCATGCCAAAGCCCACGGAGAAACGCAGCACCTTGACGCCACAGCGACGCGCGACCCAGAAGTGACCGAATTCGTGGAAGGTGACCAGCACACCCAGGGCTACCAGGGTGCCGACAATCATATAGAGCGCGCTCATCTACTTTCTCCGCAATCCTATTCGCCGCCACTCGCCCGGTCGCGAATCCTATCGCCCGTTACGCTGCAACCATTGTTCTGCCAGGCTTCGGGCCTTGGCATCTGCCGCAAACACTGCATCGAGCTCATTGACTGCAACTACAGGCTCAAGGGCTAAAACTTCGTCGATGATACTCGCGATCTCCGGGTAACGGATGCGCCGATCAAGAAAGGCCGAAACAGCCACTTCATTGGCCGCATTGAGCATCGCCGGAGCACTGTCACCCGCCTCGGCAGCTTGACGCGCCAGACGCAGGCAAGGGAACCGCTGCTCGTCGGGCGCCTGGAAGTCAAGACGGGCAATCGCGAACAGATCCAACGGGGCCACACCGGAGTCGATACGTTCCGGCCAAGCCAGGGCGTTGGCGATAGGCGTGCGCATATCCGGATTACCCAACTGTGCAAGCACTGAGCCGTCGACATAATCCACCAGGGAATGAATCACGCTCTGCGGATGCACCACCACCTCGACCTGGGAAGGCTTGGCATCGAACAACCAGCAGGCCTCGATCAGCTCCAGCCCCTTGTTCATCATGCTCGCCGAATCCACGGAGATCTTGCGCCCCATGGACCAATTAGGATGGGCACACGCCTGTTCCGGCGAAACATGCTCGAGCTCGGCCAGAGGCGTCTGACGGAATGGACCGCCCGAGGCGGTCAACAGAATCCGTCGCACCCCGACCTGACTCAAGCCCCGGGAAAAATCCCCAGGCATGCATTGGAAAATCGCGTTGTGCTCGCTGTCGATAGGCAGCAGCACCGAGCCGCTCTTGCCTACCGCCTGCATGAATAGTGCGCCGGACATCACCAGCGCTTCTTTATTGGCCAGGAGGATCTTTTTGCCGGCCTCCACCGCCGCCAGGGTCGGGCGCAGGCCCGCAGCCCCGACAATTGCTGCCATTACCGCATCGACTTCAGGCGCCGAAGCGACTTCACATAAACCCTGCTCCCCCACCAGCACTCGAGTCGACAGGCCAGCAGCTCGCAGATCGTCCTGCAAAGTCCTCGCCGCCGCCAACTCGGGCACCACCGCAAAACGCGGCACATGGCGCACGCACAATGCCAGCAGCTCAGCCAGGCGGCTGAACCCGGTAAGGGCAAACACCTGATAGCGGTCCGGATGACGAGCTATCACATCCAGCGTACTCAGACCAATGGAGCCTGTAGCCCCCAGAACCGTGATCTGTTGCACACGACTCACAGTGCAGCCATCCA
Organism: Pseudomonas sp. JDS08PS003; assembly: GCF_045013505.1. NCBI lineage: Bacteria > Pseudomonadati > Pseudomonadota > Gammaproteobacteria > Pseudomonadales > Pseudomonadaceae > Pseudomonas > Pseudomonas sp. JDS08PS003. The sequence continues at coordinate 1,437,568 of NZ_CP120724.1, read as the reverse complement.
CAGCAGCACCGCAAACACCGGAATGGCCGCTGTCAGACTGTCGATCCGATCAAGCACACCACCGTGCCCAGGCAACAGATTGCTGCTGTCCTTGATGCCGGACTGACGCTTGAACATGCTCTCGGTCAGGTCACCGACCACCGAAATAAAGACCACAATGGCAGCCCCCAACAGCCCCAGCAGAATCTGCCCAAAGGTCCAGTCACGCACCAGCCCGACCACTGCGGTGATCACCAGGCTCAATGCAAGGCCGCCATAGACGCCCTCCCAGCTCTTGCCAGGACTCACCTGAGGAGCCAGCTTGCGCTTGCCGAAGGCCTTGCCGGAGAAGTAGGCACCGATATCTGCCCCCCAAACCAGCACCATTACCGCCATGATCAACCAATTGCCCAGCGGCAACTGCTTGATGAACACCAGGCCCTGCCAGGCCGGCAACAGGATCAACAGGCCGATCAGCAGCTTGGGGGCCGCCCCGGACCATTGCTCACTGGTGCGCGGATAGGTAAGCACCAGGAAAGTCGCCAGCCCCCACCACAGCACCGCGGCACCCAGCACCCAAGGCGCAACACCCGGCACCAGATGCATCAAGAACAGCAGCGCCGCGACCGCGACCGCGTAAGCCACCCGAGCCGGCTGCGCCTCGAAACCTGCCAGACGCGCCCACTCCCAGGCACCCAGGCTCACCACTAAACCGATGAACAGGGCAAAACCCGATCCCTCGAGCAGGAAAAACCCACACAAGGCGATCGGCAGCAGGATCAGCGCAGTAATGATTCGTTGTTTAAGCATTAAACCCGGGCTCCAGCCTCGACCTGCTCGCTCGTTTTACCGAAGCGTCGCTGTCGAGAGGCGTAATCGGCCAGCGCATTGCGCATGGCTTCGTGTTTGAAGTCCGGCCAGAACAGGTCGGAGAAATACAGCTCGGCATAAGCCAGCTGCCACAGCAGGAAATTACTGATGCGATGCTCGCCACCGGTACGGATGCACAGGTCAGGCAACGGCAAGTCGCCGGTTGCCAGACAGGTCTGCAACAGGCCCGGAGTAATGTCCTCGGGACGCAGATGCCCGGCCTGGACCTCACGCGCCAGGCGCTGGGCAGCCTGGGCGATATCCCACTGGCCGCCGTAATTGGCAGCAATCTGCAGAATGAAACGATCACTGCCCGCAGTAATGGCCTCCGCCTCACGCATCGCCGCCTGTAGCTCGGGATGGAAGCGCGATCGGTCGCCAATAATCCGCAGACTGATGTTGTTCTCGTTAAGACGCTTGGCCTCACGCCGCAGCGCCTTGAAGAACAGATCCATCAAGGCACTGACTTCATCGGCCGGGCGTTGCCAGTTTTCACTGGAAAAGGCAAACAGGGTCAGCACTTCGACCTTGGCCTCGGCACACACTTCAATCACTGCACGTACCGCGTCAACACCCGCTTTATGCCCGGCAACACCCGGCATAAAGCGTTTTTTTGCCCAGCGGTTGTTACCGTCCATGATGATCGCGACATGTCGCGGTACCGAGGACGATACTGGCTGCTTGGTCTTTTCCATGAAAACGCCTGACCCTTATACGGCCATCAAGTCCGCTTCTTTCTGCTTAACGGCCACTTCGATTTCCGCCACGAACTTGTCGGTCAGCTTCTGGATATCGTCAGCAGCACGACGCTCGTCGTCTTCACTGATCTCTTTTTCCTTGACCAGATCCTTGAACTGGCTCAACGCGTCACGACGCACGTTACGCACCGCAATGCGAGCGTCTTCAGCCGCTTCACGAGCCTGCTTAGTGAAGCCCTTACGGGTCTCTTCAGTCAGGGCCGGCATAGTGATCAGCAGCAGTTCGCCCAGGTTGGTCGGGTTGAAGCCCAGGCCGGAGCTCTGGATCGCTTTGTCCACGGCCGCCAGCATGTTGCGTTCGAAAGCCACGACCTGCAGGGTGCGGGCATCTTTCACGGTAACGTTTGCCACCTGATTGATCGGCGTATCAGCGCCGTAGTAAGGCACCATCACACCCGCCAGGATGCTTGGGTGAGCCTGGCCAGTACGAATGCGGCTGAATGCATGCGCCAGGGACTCCAGGGATTTCTTCATGCGCTCTTGAGCGTCTTTCTTGATTTCGTTGATCATTGCTCGCCTTCCTCGATCAGGGTTCCTTCAGCGCCACCATGCACGATGTTCAGCAGGGCGCCGGGCTTGTTCATGTTGAATACCCGCAGCGGCATCTTATGGTCGCGACACAGGCAGATGGCCGTCAGGTCCATCACTCCCAGCTTGCGATCCAGCACTTCATCGTAAGTCAGATGATCGAACTTCTCGGCATGCGGGTCTTTGAACGGGTCTGCAGTGTAAACACCGTCGACCTTGGTTGCCTTGAGCACGACATCGGCATCGATCTCGATGGCTCGCAGGCAGGCTGCGGAGTCGGTAGTGAAGAACGGATTACCGGTACCGGCCGCGAAGATCACCACCTCTTTGGAGTTCAGGTGGCGCATTGCCTTGCGACGGTCATAGTGATCGGTCACACCCACCATGGAAATAGCCGACATCACGATGGCCGAGATATTCGCACGTTCCAGCGCGTCGCGCATGGCCAGGGCGTTCATCACAGTGGCCAGCATGCCCATGTGGTCGCCTGTGACCCGATCCATCCCGGCAGCACTCAGTGCCGCGCCGCGGAACAGGTTACCGCCACCAATCACCAGACCGACCTGCACACCGATGCCGACCAGTTGGCCAACTTCCAGCGCCATGCGGTCCAGCACCTTGGGGTCGATCCCGAACTCTTCCGAGCCCATCAGGGCCTCGCCGCTAAGCTTGAGTAGAATGCGTTTATAGCGAGCTTGATAACCACTGCCCTGCTGAGCCATTGCGAATCTCTCCTGCGGCGTATTTTAAAAATTCTTTGCGGGCTGTTTGCAGCCTGCGTTCACTCTAGCTTGACGCTGTCACAGCGCCATCAGAACACGACTTTGTAAACCGGTTCCGAGGATAAACAACAAAATTACCCTGCCCATTTGAAAAGAGGCTGCGCGCGTGAGCGGGCAGCCTCTTCTGGGCGACAGTTGAAAAACCGTCTTACTGTTGCTTGGCAGCAGCCAGTTGTGCAGCAACTTCTTCAGCGAAGTTGTCTTCTTTCTTCTCGATGCCTTCACCTACTGCGAAACGGGTGAAGGAAACGATTTCAGCGCCGCCTTTCTTGGCCAGAGCACCTACGGTGATTTCTGGATCCTTGACGAAAGCCTGCTCAACCAGACTGGCTTCAGCCAGGAACTTGCTGATACGGCCAGCGATCATTTTTTCAACGATTTCGGCTGGCTTGCCTTTCATCTTGTCTTCGTTCAGCTGCAGGAACACAGCTTTTTCGCGCTCGATGGCTTCGGCGGAAACTTGCGACGGCAGCAGGAACTCAGGGTTGCTTGCCGCTACGTGCATGGCGATGTCTTTGGCCAGGTCAACGGAACCGCCCTTCAGGACAACCGCAACACCGATCTTGTTACCGTGCAGGTAAGTACCGACCACGTCACCTTCAACGCGAGCCAGACGACGGATGTTGACGTTCTCGCCAGTCTTGCCCACCAGGATCAGACGGTCAGCTTCTTGAGCTTCGATCAGCGGAGCTGCGTCGGTCAGCTTGTCAGCGAAAGCTTTTTCCACGCTGGCAGCAACGAATGCCTTGAAGTCGTCCTGCAGAGCCAGGAAGTCGGTCTGCGAGTTCACTTCCAGCAGGACAGCGACTTTACCGTCGTCCTTGATGGCAATAGCGCCTTCAGCAGCTACGTTGCCTGCTTTCTTGGCAGCCTTGATGGCGCCGGAAGCACGCATGTCATCAATGGCTTTCTCGATGTCGCCGCCAGCCTTGGTCAAGGCCTTTTTGCAATCCATCATGCCTTCGCCGGTACGCTCGCGCAGTTCTTTGACCAACGCTGCAGTAATCTCTGCCATTTTCAAAATCCTCTTGGATAGGTTTTCAACCATTCCACCCGATCGAACGGGCGTTCAATTCTTGGGCGCTACCTCGAACTCATTTCATAACAGCCCCGCATTACAGAAACTGTCAGGGCGCAAAGACGAAATGATTTTCGAGTTGGCAAAAAGGGGGCCAAGCCCCCTTTTTGCGTACTGAGTAAACGCTAAGCGTCAGTTACTCAGGCTTCAGCCGCCGGTGCTGCAGCTTCTTCGAACACTTCGGTGCCGCCAGCAACGTTGTTGCGACCACGGATCACAGCGTCAGCCATCGAACCCATGTACAGCTGGATGGCGCGAATGGCGTCATCGTTGCCTGGAATGATGTAGTCAACGCCTTCCGGGCTGCTGTTGGTATCGACAACGCCGATGACCGGGATGCCCAGCTTGTTGGCTTCGGTGATCGCGATGCGCTCGTGGTCAACGTCGATCACGAACAGTGCGTCAGGCAGGCCGCCCATGTCCTTGATACCACCCAGGGAACGATCCAGCTTTTCCAGATCGCGAGTGCGCATCAGCGCCTCTTTCTTGGTCAGCTTGGCGAAGGTGCCGTCTTCTGCTTGCACTTCAAGGTCACGCAGACGCTTGATGGAAGCACGGATGGTTTTGTAGTTGGTCAGCATGCCGCCCAACCAGCGGTGATCGACGTACGGCGAACCGCAACGTGCTGCTTCTTCAGCAACGATCTTGCCAGCGGAACGCTTGGTGCCGACGAACAGAATCTTGTTTTTGCCCTGGGCCAGACGCTCTACGAAAGTCAGAGCTTCGTTGAACATTGGCAGGGTTTTTTCAAGGTTGATGATGTGAATCTTGTTGCGCGCACCGAAAATGTACTTACCCATTTTCGGGTTCCAGTAACGAGTTTGGTGACCGAAGTGCACACCGGCCTTCAGCATATCGCGCATGTTGACTTGGGACATGATAGTTCCTTAATAAGTCGGGTTAGGCCTCCACGTATCCCAATGACCAACCAACAGCATGTGCTGAGGGCACCCAGGTCATCGTGTCGACACGTGTGTGGGTTTGAGCTTTTCGGGACATCCCCGGAAAGCGGCGCATTTTATACCACAGCGTGGGCCAAAACGGAACCCGGATTCACATCCTCCGCTCCGTGCAGTTTTTGCCCTGCTCTTGGATTCAGCCCAGAATGCACCATTGTATAGAGACAAGCGCCAGCAGAACCTCAGATTTGCGCTGAGCCTCTGTTAGAATCGCACCTTTGCGGCTTCTGAAAACCTCACCGGTTCCATCCCGGTTCCAGCCTTGCAGGGGCAGGTTTTCAAGCCATTCCGTGTTTACCGCGCCATTGAGCGTCAAGAGAGCCTGTATGACCGTCACCCTCAAAACTCCCGAGGACATCGCCAAAATGCGTGTCGCCGGCAAACTGGCCGCCGAAGTCCTGGAAATGATTGCCGAGCATGTCAAACCCGGTGTCACCACCGAAGAACTGGACCGCATCTGCCATGACTACATCGTCAATGTGCAGGGTGCGATCCCGGCACCGCTGAACTACAAGGGCTTCCCCAAGTCCATCTGCACCTCGATCAATCATGTGGTGTGCCACGGCATTCCCAACGAGAAGCCGCTGAAGGATGGCGACACCCTGAACATCGACGTCACCGTCATCAAGGACGGCTACCACGGTGACACCAGCCGCATGTTCCACGTCGGCACCGTCCCGGTCTGGGCCGAGCGGCTGTCGCAGATCACCCAGGAATGCATGTACAAAGCCATCGAACTGGTGAAACCGGGCTGCCGCCTGGGCGACATCGGCGAAGTGATCCAGAAACACGCGGAAAAGAACGGCTTCTCGGTGGTTCGCGAGTTCTGCGGCCACGGCATCGGCAAGGTGTTCCACGAAGAGCCGCAGATCCTGCACTACGGTCGCGCGGGCACCGGCATGGAACTCAAGGCCGGCATGACCTTCACCATCGAGCCGATGATCAACCAGGGCAAGGCCGACACCAAGGTACTGGGCGACGGCTGGACCGCCATCACCAAGGACCGCAAGCTCTCGGCACAGTGGGAGCACACCCTGCTGGTCACCGAAACCGGCTATGAGATCTTCACCCTGCGCAGCGATGACACCATCGCCCGGGTGTCTGCCTGATCCACAACGCCGCATCCCGACCTTATAGATAGACAGGAAAGCCAATCGATGCCGCAGGTGGACCCCGAACTCTTCGACCGTGGCCAGTTCCAGGCGGAACTGGCACTGAAGGCCAGCCCCATCGCCGCTTTCAAGAAAGCCATCCGTCAGGCACGAGAAGTGCTCGACAACCGCTTTCGCAGCGGACGGGAAATCCGTCGGCTGATCGAAGACCGCGCCTGGTTCATCGATAACATCCTGCAAAAGGCCTGGGACCAGTTCAGCTGGAGCGAAGACGCCGACATTGCCCTGGTGGCGGTCGGCGGCTACGGCCGCGGCGAGCTTCACCCCTATTCCGATATCGACCTGCTGATCCTTCTGGACAGTGCCGATCACGAGATCTTTCGCGACTCCATCGAACGCTTTCTTACCCTCCTCTGGGACATTGGCCTGGAAGTCGGGCAAAGCGTGCGTTCGGTGGACGAATGCGCCGAAGAGGCCCGGGCCGACCTGACGGTAATCACCAACCTGATGGAAAGCCGCACCATTGCCGGCCCCGAGCACCTGCGCCAGCGCATGCTGGACGTCACCAGCACCGCACATATGTGGCCGAGCAAGGACTTCTTCCTGGCCAAGCACACCGAGCAGAAAGCCCGCCACCACAAGTACAACGACACCGAATACAACCTGGAGCCAAACGTCAAAGGCTCCCCCGGCGGCCTGCGGGATATCCAGACCATTCTCTGGGTCGCCCGCCGTCAGTACGGGACCCTGAACCTGCGAGCCCTGGCCGGCGAAGGCTTCCTGGTGGAAAGCGAGAACGCCTTGCTGGCCTCCTCCCAAGAGTTCCTGTGGAAGGTCCGCTACGCCCTGCACATGCTCGCCGGCCGCGCCGAAGACCGCCTGCTGCTGGACCACCAGCGCTCCATCGCCGAACTGCTGGGCTTCAGCGGTGAAGACGCCAAGCAATCCATCGAAAGCTTCATGCAGCAGTACTACCGGGTGGTGATGAGCATCGCCCAGCTGAGCGACCTGATCATCCAGCACTTCGAAGAAGTGATCCTCGCCCCCGAGGACGAAGCTGCGCCGCAGCCGATCAACGCCCGCTTCCAACTGCACGACGGCTACATCGAGGCGATCAACGACAACGTATTCAAGCGCACGCCGTTCGCCATGCTGGAAATCTTTGTGCTGATGGCCCAGCACCCGGAAATCAAGGGCGTACGGGCCGACACCATCCGCCTGCTGCGGGAACACCGGCACCTGATCGACGACGATTTTCGTCACGATATCCGCAACACCAGCCTGTTCATCGAACTGTTCAAATGCGAGATCGGGATTCACAGGAACCTGCGACGGATGAACCGCTACGGCATCCTCGGGCGTTACCTGCCGGAATTCGGCTTCATCGTCGGGCAGATGCAGCACGATCTGTTCCACATCTATACGGTGGACGCCCACACGCTGAATCTGATCAAGCACCTGCGCAAGATGCAGTACACGCCGATCTCCGAGAAATTCCCGCTGGCCAGCAAGCTCATGGGCAAGCTGCCCAAGCCCGAGCTGATCTATCTGGCCGGCCTGTACCACGACATCGGCAAGGGCCGCCACGGTGACCACTCGGAAATCGGTGCAGTGGATGCCGAAGCCTTCTGCGTGCGCCACCAGCTGCCTCTCTGGGACACCCGGTTGATCGTCTGGCTGGTGCAGAACCACCTGGTGATGTCCACCACCGCCCAGCGCAAGGACCTGTCCGACCCGCAGGTGATCCACGACTTCGCCCAGAGCGTGGTCGACCAGACCCGCCTCGACTACCTCTACGTACTCACGGTCGCCGACATCTACGCCACCAACCCGACCCTGTGGAACTCCTGGCGCGCCAGCCTGTTGCGCCAGCTCTACACCGAAACCAAGCGCGCCCTGCGGCGCGGCCTGGAAAACCCGGTGGACCGCGAAGAGCAGATCCGTCAGACCCAAAGCGCCGCCCTGGACATCCTGGTGCGCAACGGCACCGATCCGGACGAAGTCGAGCAGCTCTGGTCGCAACTGGGAGACGACTACTTCCTGCGTCACACCGCCGGCGATGTGGCCTGGCATAGCGACGCGATCCTCCAGCAACCGGCCGATGGCGGGCCGCTGGTGCTAATCAAGGAAATCACCCAGCGCGAGTTCGAGGGTGGCACCCAGATCTTCATCTACGCCCCGGACCAGCACGACTTCTTCGCCGTGACCGTGGCCGCCATGGACCAGCTCAACCTGAACATCCATGACGCGCGCATCATTACCTCCAGCAGCCAGTTCACCCTCGACACCTACATCGTCCTGGACAACGACGGCGAGTCCATCGGCAACAACCCGCAGCGGGTCGAGCAGATCCGCAAGGGACTGACCGACGCCCTGCGCAACCCCGACGACTACCCGACCATCATCCAGCGCCGGGTGCCGCGCCAGCTCAAGCATTTTGCCTTCGCCCCTGAGGTGACCATCCACAACGACGCCCAGCGCCCGGTCACCGTGCTGGAGCTCAGCGCCCCGGATCGTCCGGGCCTGCTGGCGCGGATCGGCAAGATCTTCCTGGAGTTCGACCTGTCGCTGCAAAACGCCAAGATCGCCACCTTGGGCGAGCGCGTGGAAGACGTGTTCTTCATTACCGATGCACACAACCAGCCTCTTTCCGACCCACAGCTGTGCAGCCGCTTGCAGGATGCGATCGTCGAACAGTTGAGTGTCAGCCACGAACCGACTATCGAAATGACCCGCCTGAGCATCTGACAGGTCTGAACCGCCGCTTTGAGTGAGAAAACGCACCAATGAACAACGCTCTGAACCAGCTGCAACCCTACCCGTTCGAAAAGCTGCGCGCCTTGCTCGGCACAGTGACCCCCAATCCGGACAAGCGCCCCATCGCCCTGTCCATCGGCGAACCCAAACATCGCTCGCCCAGCTTTGTCGCCGAGGCCCTGGCCAGCAATCTCGACCAGATGGCGGTCTACCCCACCACCCTGGGCATCCCCGTCCTGCGTGAAGCCATCGGCGGCTGGTGCGAGCGACGCTTCGGCGTGCCGACCGGCTGGATTGACCCGACGCGTAACGTCCTGCCGGTCAACGGCACCCGCGAAGCGCTGTTCGCCTTCACCCAGACCGTGGTCAACCGCGGCGACGACGCGCTGGTGGTCAGCCCCAACCCCTTCTATCAGATCTACGAAGGCGCAGCCTTCCTCGCCGGGGCCAAGCCGCACTACCTGCCGTGCCTCGACGAAAACGGCTTCAACCCGGACTTCGACGCCGTGCCGGCCGAAATCTGGCAGCGCTGCCAGATCCTCTTCCTGTGCTCCCCAGGCAACCCCACCGGCGCGCTGATCCCGCTGGACACCCTGAAGAAACTGATCGCCCTGGCCGATGAGCACGACTTCGTGATTGCCGCCGACGAGTGCTACAGCGAGCTGTACTTCGACGAACAGACCCCGCCGCCGGGCCTGCTCAGCGCCTGCGTCGAGCTGGGCCGCAAGGACTTCAAGCGCTGCGTGGTGTTCCACAGCCTGTCCAAGCGCTCCAACCTGCCGGGCCTGCGCTCCGGTTTCGTCGCCGGCGACGCGGACATCCTCAAGGGTTTCCTGCTGTACCGCACCTACCACGGCTGCGCCATGCCGGTGCAGACCCAGTTGGCCAGCGTCGCTGCCTGGAACGATGAAGTACACGTACGCGCCAACCGCGCCCTGTACCGCGAAAAGTTCGATGCAGTGCTGGCGATTCTCTCGCCCGTGATGGACGTACAGCGCCCGGATGGCAGCTTCTATCTGTGGCCGAACGTGGCCGGGGATGACGCTGCCTTCTGCCGCGACCTGTTCGAGCAAGAGCACGTGACCGTGGTCCCGGGTTCCTACCTGTCGCGGGATGTGGACGGTACTAACCCAGGCGCTGGGCGTGTGCGCATGGCGCTGGTCGCGCCGCTGGCGGAGTGCGTGGAAGCAGCGGAACGGATTCGCGATTTCGTTCTGCGTCGCGCTTGAGACCCTTCGCCGGCCAGCCGGCTCCTACCCCCTCCTGGTAGGAGCCGGCTGGCCGGCGAAAGCGTTATTCGCTCACTTCACCTGCCCCAGATTCGCCTCGCTCAAATCCAGGTCCGCCAACACCTCGCGCAGTACATCGTCACCGATCTGGTGATGTCGGCTCAGGCGGTACAACTCCAGCCGTTGCGCCCGCAGGGCCTTGAGCCGCAGGCGCCGTTCCAGCAAGTCCATCTGCAATGCCAGGGCCTGAGCCTCCGCGGAATCGTTGTAGACCTCCAACTGATGCCGGTACTCAGCCATCAAACGGCCCTTGAGCTCGGTGGCCAGTGCCGCCTGGGCCGCATCGGGGGCCTCATTGGTTTCAGCCACTTCCTCGGCTTCCAGGGCATGGATCGCCGCCTCGGCGGTCTTGCGCCAAGCATCGCGGACTTCCCCACGGCGTTTGTCGTCCGGGCTTTTGACGATACCGCGCAACAGCAGCGGCAGGGCAATGCAGGCCGCCACCAGGGACAGCAGAATCACTCCGGCGGCGATAAAGATCAGCAGGTCACGCTCGGGAAATGCCTCCCCGACGCCCAGGAACAAGGGCACCGACATCACACCGGCCAAGGTCACCGCCCCACGTACCCCACCCACAGTCAGCAACCAGCAGGAGCGCGCCGTGGGCACCAGGGTCAGCTCGCCCTTGCCGCGCCAGCGCCGCAGCAGCCCGGACAGACGCCAGATGCTCTGCACCCAGATAAAGCGCAACACCAACAGCACCAGGAAGATCGCCATCACATCCAGGCAGCGATAGAACAGGGTCGGCCAGAGCGAAGTCTCATGGCTGACCACAGCCTTGATGATGTCAGGCAACTGCAGCCCCAACAGTAGAAAGATCAGGCCATTGAAGGCGAACTCCAGAAGCGACCAGACGCTGCGATTGAGCAGTCGGGTGCTGGTCTGGCGCGGCAGCAGGTCGAGCCAGCTCTGCATCATTCCCGCCGCCACCGCCGAGAGAATGCCCGAGGCCCCCAGGCGCTCGGCCAGCACATAAGCCGCAAACGGCAATAGCAACATGAACACCACATGGGTCGCCGGATCGTCCCAGCCTCGGGCGATCATCCAGGCCCGCAGGCGCCCGACCAGCCAGCTCAGGGCCACACCGACCGCCAAGCCACCCACCGCCACCAGCACAAAGGTCAGGCTGGCATTGGCCAGAGAAAACACTCCGGTAACGGCGGCCACCAGGGCGAACTTGAAAGTCACCAGGCCCGAGGCATCGTTCATCAGGGCCTCGCCCTGGAGCATGTGCATCAGCGGGGTTGGCAGGCGGTTCTGGGAGATGGCCGACACCGCTACAGCGTCGGTGGGCGACAGCACCGCGGCCAGGGCGAAAGCCACCGGCAACGGGATGGTCGGCAGCAGCCAGTGAATGAAATACCCGGCACCGACCACGGTGAACAGCACCAGGCCCACCGCCAGGGTCAGGATCGGGCCTCGCAAGCGCCAGAACTCGCGCTTGGGCATGCGCCAACCGTCGGAAAACAACAGGGGTGGCAGGAACAGGAAAAGGAACAGTTCCGGGTCCAGAGCCACGTGCAAACCCAGGGTCGGCCAAGCCAGCAAGGCGCCGGCGGCAATCTGTACCAGAGGCAAGGGCAGCGGAATCACCCGTCCGACCAATCGCGAGAGGCTCACCAGCATCAGCAGGATGAGGACGGTATAGGCAGTTTGCATAAAGCGAAAATCCAAGGCTCAACAAGAAAAATCGTACTCATCTCAGCTGAGAATCGCCGACGAAGTGCCATATTAGCCGCTTAAACTCGGTACTGACCGCTGCACAAAAGTCGCAACCCCCATGATCTGCTGTGCAACAACCTGCGACAAAGCCGATTTCAGGCCGACGCCGAAGCGCTGCGGTCGTGGCATAATCCGTGACCTTTCATCTCCAGCATCTCCAAAGGGGGCAATTCCTTGACCGCTTCAAGCAAAACGTTGCACCTTTTCGGCATCAAAGCCTGTGACACCATGAAAAAGGCGCGCACCTGGCTCGATGAACACGCTGTCAGCTATGACTTCCATGATTACAAAACCTCCGGCATTGACCGTGAGCACCTGAATCAGTGGTGCGACGAGCACGGCTGGCAGGTGGTGTTGAACCGCGCGGGCACGACCTTTCGCAAACTCGATGACGAAAGCAAAGCCGATCTCGACCAGGCGAAAGCCGTTGAACTGATGCTCGCGCAACCTTCGATGATCAAGCGCCCGGTGCTCGACCTCGGAGACAAGACCCTGGTTGGCTTCAAGCCAGACCTTTACGCAGCGGCGCTCAAGTAAGCCTGCTCACTCTATTTCGCAAGAGGTAACTGCATGTCCACTACTCTGTTCAGCCTGGCATTCGGTGTCGGCACCCAAAATCGTCAAGGCGCCTGGCTGGAAGTGTTCTACGCATCGCCACTGCTCAACCCTGCCGCCGAAATCGTTGCCGCTGTCGCACCGATCCTCGGTTACAGCGAAGGCAACCAGGCCATCACCTTCACCACTGCCCAGGCCGCGCAAATGGCCGACGCGCTGAAGAGCATCGACGCCACCCAGGCAGCCCTGCTGACCCGCCTGGCCGAAAGCCACAAGCCGCTGGTCGCCACCCTGCTGGCCGAAGACGCCCAGCTGACCTCCACTCCAGAGGCCTACCTGAAGCTGCATCTGCTGTCCCACCGTCTGGTCAAGCCGCACGGCCTGAGCCTGGCTGGGGTGTTCCCGCTGCTGCCGAACGTGGCCTGGACCAGCCAGGGCGCGATCGATCTGGGCGAGTTGGCCGAGCGCCAACTGGAAGCGCGCCTGCGCGGCGAGCTGCTGGAAGTGTTCTCCGTGGACAAGTTCCCGAAAATGACCGACTACGTGGTGCCGAGCGGCGTGCGTATCGCTGACAGCGCGCGGATCCGCCTGGGCGCCTACATCGGCGAAGGCACCACCGTCATGCACGAAGGCTTCGTCAACTTCAACGCTGGCACCGAAGGCCCGGGCATGATCGAAGGCCGCGTATCGGCTGGCGTGTTCGTCGGCAAAGGTTCGGACCTGGGCGGCGGTTGCTCCACCATGGGCACCCTGTCGGGTGGCGGCAACATCGTGATCAAGGTCGGCGAAGGCTGCCTGATCGGCGCCAACGCCGGTATCGGCATTCCGTTGGGCGACCGCAACACCGTGGAGTCGGGCCTGTACGTGACCGCCGGCACCAAGGTGGCGCTGCTGGACGAGAACAACCAGTTGGTCAAAGTGCTCAAGGCCCGTGAATTGGCCGGCCAGCCGGACCTGCTGTTCCGTCGCAACTCGGAAACCGGCGCCGTGGAGTGCAAGACCCACAAGTCGGCCATCGAGCTGAACGAAGCGCTGCACGCTCACAACTAAGCAGCGATTCGGTTTCACTGGAACCGGCCGGGCGCTTATCATCGGCGCCCGGCCTGTTCAAACGAGTTCTGCCACCATGCTTGTACCCTCCCCCTGGCGCGCCGACTTCCCGGCCATCGCCGCCCTGCATCGCCAGGACCAGACGTACCTGGACAACGCCGCCACCACGCAAAAACCCCAAGCCCTGCTGGACGCCCTGGCCCACTACTACGCCAATGGCGCGGCCAACGTGCATCGCGCGCAGCACCTGCCCGGTGCCCACGCTACCCAGGCTTTCGAGGACAGTCGCCGCAAGGTCGGCCAATGGCTGAATGCCGGTGACAGCGGGCAGATCGTCTTCACCCACGGCGCCACTTGCGCGCTGAACCTCCTGGCTTATGGCCTGGAGCATCAATTTGAAAGCGGCGATGAGATCGTCATCAGCGCCCTTGAACACCATGCCAACCTGCTGCCCTGGCAACAGTTGGCCCAACGTCGCGATCTCAAGCTGCTGATCCTGCCCCTGGATGCCGACGGTCTGATCGACATCGATGCGGCAAGCCGCCTGATTGGCCCGCGCACTCGCCTGCTGGCGGTGAGCCAGTTGTCCAATGTGCTTGGCGCCTGGCAACCCTTGACGCCACTGCTGGCCATGGCCAAGGCCCAGGGCGCACTGACGGTGATCGACGGCGCCCAGGGCGTGGTTCATGGCCGTCACGATGTGCAGGCCCTGGGCTGCGACTTCTATGTATTCTCCAGCCATAAACTCTATGGTCCGGACGGCGTCGGCGTGCTGTTCGGCCGCCATGCCGCGCTCAAGCGCCTGCGTCATTGGCAGTTCGGCGGAGAAATGGTCCAGGACGCCGACTACCAGCACGCCAGCTTTCGCCCGGCGCCCCTGGGGTTCGAGGCCGGTACACCACCAATTGCCGGGGTTATCGGCTTGGGGGCTACCTTGGACTATCTTGGCGCCCTGGATCAGCAAGCAGTCACCGCACATGAAGCCGCGCTGCACGCCTATCTGTTGCAGGGCTTGCAGGCACGCAACGGCATCCGCCTGCTGGGCACGCCGCAACTGGCTCTGGTCAGCTTCGTCGTGGACGGCGTGCACAACGCCGACCTGGCGCACCTGCTGACCGAACAGGGCATTGCCGTACGTGCCGGTCACCATTGCGCCATGCCGCTGATGAAGAGCTTCGGCCTCGCCGGGGCGATTCGCGTATCCCTGGCGCTGTACAACGATTCCGAGGACCTGGAGCGCTTCTTCGAGGCTCTGGATCAGGCCTTGGAACTGCTGCGATGAGCCTGCCGGACGATGCCGTTGCCGCCCTGGAGGTCTTTCAGCAAGCCCCAGGCTGGGAGCAGCGTGCGCGCTTGCTGATGCAATGGGGCGAGCGCCTGCCGGCCCTGGACGAAGCGGACAAGATCGAAGCCAATCGGGTGCTGGGTTGTGAGAGCCAGGTCTGGCTGGTGGCAAGCCTGCATGAGGGGCGCTGGCAGTTCGCCGCCGCCAGCGACGCGCGGCTGATTCGCGGTTTGGTGGCCTTGCTGCTGGCCCGGGTCAATGGCCTGACGGCGCAGCAGTTGCAGGAAGTGGACCTGGCCGACTGGTTCAACCAGTTGGGCCTGTCACGTCAACTCTCGCCATCGCGCAGCAACGGCTTGAATGCCGTACTGCAGCGCATGGGCGAACTGGCTCTATAGGAGCCGCCCACCCTCTGCACCGCAGGAGCCGGCTTGCCGGCGAACAGGGCCTCAAGCCGAGCATCGCCCTCTGGTTCCCTTTCGCTGGCAAGCCAGCTCCTACAACAACCAGCGTCTGTGCAATCCGGCCTTATGCGCCGGGCTTGCTGCGTTCAGATGGGCGGCGCACGCCGGCAACGATCTTGTCTACCGCCTTGGTCGCCGCCACCATGCCGAAGGTCGCGGTGACCATCATCACCGCGCCAAAGCCACCGGCGCAGTCGAGCTTGACCCCATCGCCGACAAAACTCTTTTGCAGGCAGATGCTGCCGTCCGGCTTCGGATAACGCAGCTGCTCGGTGGAAAACACGCAGGGCACGCTGTAATGCCGGGTCACGGTACGCGAGAAACCGTAGTCACGACGCAGGGTGGAACGCACTTTGGAGGCCAATGGGTCGTTGAAGGTGCGGTTCAGGTCGCAGACCTGAATCAGGGTCGGGTCGATCTGCCCGCCGGCGCCGCCGGTGGTGATGATCTGGATCTTGCGCCGCTTGCACCAGGCGATCAGCGCCGCCTTGGCATTCACGCTGTCGATGCAGTCGATCACGCAATCAATGTCCGGGGTGATGTACTCGGCCATGGTGTCCCGGGTGACGAAATCCGCCACCGCGTGCACGCGGCAGTCCGGGTTGATGCCCCGCAGGCGCTCGGCCATGACTTCGACCTTGGGCTTGCCCACGGTGCTGTCCAGGGCATGCAGTTGCCGGTTGCTGTTGCTGACGCAGACATCGTCGAGGTCGAACAGCGAAATTTCACCCACCCCGCAACGGGCGATGGCTTCCGCCGCCCAGGAACCGACCCCGCCGACCCCGACGATCGCCACATGGGCCGCCCGCAGCCGCTCCAGACCTTCAATGCCATACAAACGGGCGACGCCGGCAAACCGTGGATCTTCTGTACTCATGACCATCACCTAAAAAACCGGCGCGCATTATAGGGCCTCAAGGCGACAAGTTTTAACCTTGAAGCTACAAGTAAAGAACTTAAACCCGAATACAGTGCCCAAGGTCTGGCTTTCCTCTGTGCGCTGTACGCTCAGTTGAGGGCCGGTGTAGGATGCCCGCCGTTTGGCGCCTGCCAACCCTTCCCTCGTTCCACACCTTTTGGAACCCGAAATAGCTATGTCATCGCGTAAATTTGGACTCAATCTGGTGATAGTGCTGGCCATTGCCGCCCTGTTCACCGGTTTCTGGGCGCTGATCAATCGCCCGGTCTCGGCCCCCGACTGGCCGGAACAGATCTCCGGTTTTTCCTACTCGCCTTTCCAGCAGGGCCAGTTCCCGCAGAAGGACCAGTTCCCGTCCGACGATGAAATGCGTCGCGACCTGGAGATCATGAGCAAGCTGACCGACAACATCCGTACCTATTCGGTGGACGGCAGCCTGCAAGACATTCCCAAGCTGGCGGAAGAGTTCGGCCTGCGGGTAACCCTGGGGATCTGGATCAGCCCGGACCTGGAGCGCAACGAGCGGGAAATCATGCGCGCCATCGAGCTGGCCAACAGCTCCCGCAGCGTAGTCCGCGTAGTGGTGGGCAACGAAGCGATCTTCCGCAAGGAAATCACCGCCGACCAGTTGTCGGTGCTTCTCGACCGGGTCCGCGCCGCGGTGAAAGTCCCGGTCACCACTTCTGAGCAGTGGCACGTCTGGGAAGAACACCCGGAACTGGCCAAGCACGTCGACCTGATCGCCGCGCACATCCTGCCCTACTGGGAGTTCATCCCGGTGGACAAGGCCGGACAGTTCGTCCTCGACCGCGCCCGTGACCTGAAGAAGATGTTTCCAAAAAAACCGCTGCTGCTGTCCGAAGTGGGCTGGCCGAGCAACGGCCGCATGCGCGGTGGGGCTGACGCCAGCCCGGCAGACCAGGCGATCTACCTGCGCACCCTGGTCAACAAGCTCAACCGCCAGGGCTACAACTACTTCGTCATCGAAGCCTTCGACCAGCCGTGGAAGGCCAGTGACGAAGGTTCGGTAGGCGCCTATTGGGGCGTGTTCAACGCCGCGCGCCAGCAGAAGTTCAACTTCGAAGGCCCAGTGGTGGCGATCCCGCAATGGCGGGTGCTGGCTATCGGTTCGGTGGTGCTGGCGCTGCTGTCTCTGACCCTGCTGATGATCGACGGCTCGGCCCTGCGCCAGCGTGGCCGGACCTTCCTGACCTTCATCGCCTTCCTTTGCGGCTCGGTGCTGGTATGGATCGGCTACGACTACAGCCAGCAATACAGCACCTGGTTCAGCCTGACGGTGGGCTTCCTGCTGGCCCTCGGCGCGCTGGGGGTATTTATCGTACTGCTCACCGAAGCCCATGAACTGGCCGAGGCGGTGTGGATCCACAAGCGCCGGCGCGAGTTCCTGCCGGTGGAAGGCGACTCCAACTATCGGCCGAAAGTCTCGATTCACGTGCCCTGCTACAACGAGCCGCCGGAGATGGTCAAACAGACCCTCAACGCCCTGGCCAACCTCGATTACCCGGACTTCGAAGTCCTGATCATCGACAACAACACCAAGGACCCGGCGGTCTGGGAGCCGGTGCAGGCCTATTGCGAAACCCTGGGCCCGCGCTTCAAGTTCTTCCACGTCGCGCCATTGGCCGGTTTCAAGGGCGGGGCGCTGAACTACCTGCTGCCGCACACCGCCAAGGATGCCGAAGTGATCGCGGTGATCGACTCCGACTACTGCGTCGACCGCAACTGGCTCAAGCACATGGTGCCGCACTTCGCCGATCCGAAGATCGCCATCGTGCAATCGCCCCAGGACTATCGCGACCAGAACGAAAGCACCTTCAAGAAGCTCTGCTATGCGGAATACAAGGGCTTCTTCCATATCGGCATGGTCACTCGCAATGACCGCGACGCGATCATCCAGCACGGCACCATGACCATGACCCGGCGCTCGGTGCTCGAAGAACTGGGCTGGGCCGACTGGTGCATCTGCGAAGATGCCGAGCTGGGTCTGCGGGTGTTCGAGAAAGGCCTGTCGGCGGCGTACCACCACGAAAGCTACGGCAAGGGCCTGATGCCCGATACCTTCATCGACTTCAAGAAGCAGCGTTTCCGCTGGGCCTACGGCGCGATCCAGATCATCAAGCGCCATACCGCCAGCCTGCTGCGCGGCAAGGACACCGAGCTGACCCGTGGCCAGCGTTACCACTTCCTCGCGGGCTGGCTACCGTGGGTCGCGGACGGCATGAACATCTTCTTCACCCTCGGCGCCCTGCTGTGGTCGGCGGCGATGATCATCGTGCCGCAACGGGTCGACCCGCCGCTGCTGATTTTCGCCATCCCGCCCCTGGCGCTGTTCGTGTTCAAAGTCGGCAAGATCATCTTCCTCTACCGCCGAGCAGTAGGGGTCAACCTCAAGGACGCGTTCTGCGCGGCCCTGGCGGGCCTGGCCTTGTCCCACACCATTGCCAAGGCAGTGCTTTACGGCTTCTTCACCAGCAGCATCCCGTTCTTCCGCACACCGAAGAACGCCGACAACCACGGTTTCTGGGTGGCAATCTCGGAAGCACGGGAAGAGTTGTTCATCATGCTGCTGTTGTGGGGCGCGGCACTGGGGATCTTCCTGGTACAAAAGGGCCTACCAAGCAACGACATGCGCTTCTGGGTGACCATGCTCCTGGTGCAGTCGCTGCCCTATGTGGCGGCACTGGTCATGGCGTTCCTGTCGTCACTGCCAAAACCTTCGGAACAACCCGAGCCGGCTCCTGCAGCCTAAATCGATCCAAAGCACTAAACGGCGGCCTCAGGCCGCCGTTTTGCTTTAAGATACCCGCCATTTTGCGCGCCCCGCCCACCCCTTGTAGGAGCTGGCTTGCCAGCGAACAGAGCGCCACGGTATTTCTGCCCAACCGCCATCGCCGCACAGCCGGCTCCTACACAATGCCTTGCACCGGAGTGACCCATGACGGCCCATGCCGAGCTTTCGCCGACCCTGCAACTTGCCTGTGATCTGATCCGCCGCCCTTCCGTGACGCCGATCGACGCCGACTGCCAGAAGCTGATGATGCAGCGCCTGGGCGACGCCGGCTTCAAGCTGGAACCGATGCGCATCGAGGACGTGGACAACTTCTGGGCCACTCATGGCCAACATGATGGCCCAGTGCTGTGTTTTGCCGGCCACACCGACGTGGTGCCCACCGGCCCGGTCCAGGCCTGGCAGAACGACCCGTTCGAAGCCCTGATCGACGAACACGGCATGCTTTGCGGTCGCGGCGCGGCGGACATGAAAGGCAGCCTGGCCGCCATGCTGGTGGCCGCCGAGCGTTTCGTCGCCGACTACCCAGACCACAAGGGCTCGGTGGCCTTCCTGATCACCAGCGACGAAGAAGGCCCGGCGCACCACGGCACCAAGGCGGTGGTGGAGCGTCTGGCAGCACGCAAGGAGCGCCTGGACTGGTGCATCGTCGGTGAGCCTTCGAGCACCAGCCTGGTGGGCGACGTGGTCAAGAACGGCCGCCGCGGCTCCCTTGGCGCCAAGCTCACGGTGCGTGGGGTACAGGGCCACGTGGCCTACCCGCACCTGGCCAAGAACCCGATCCACCTGGCGGCGCCGGCCTTGGCGGAATTGGCGGCCGAGCACTGGGACGACGGCAATGCGTTCTTCCCGCCCACCAGCTTCCAGATCTCCAACCTCAACTCCGGCACCGGCGCCACCAACGTGATCCCAGGTGATCTGGTGGCGGTGTTCAACTTCCGCTTCTCCACCGAATCCACCGTTGAAGGCCTGCAACAACGGGTTGCTGCGATCCTCGACAAGCACGGCCTGGACTGGCACGTGGAGTGGGCCCTGTCCGGCCTGCCGTTCCTCACCGAACCCGGCGCCCTGCTGGACGCGGTCTCGGCCAGCATCAAGCAGATCACCGGTCGCGAGACTAAGGCGTCCACCAGCGGCGGCACTTCCGACGGGCGTTTCATCGCCACCCTGGGCACCCAGGTGGTGGAGTTGGGCCCGGTCAACGCCACCATCCATCAGGTCAATGAGCGCATCCTGGCCAGTGACCTGGATGTGCTGACCGAGATCTACTACCAGACCCTGATCAAGTTGCTTGCCTGATGCTTGCCTGTCCTCTTTGCAGCGCCCCGCTGAACGCCGTGGACAATGGCGTGGTCTGCCCGGCCGGGCATCGCTTCGACCGTGCTCGCCAGGGTTACCTGAACCTGCTGCCGGTGCAGCACAAGAACAGCCGTGACCCGGGCGACAACCAGGCCATGGTCGAGGCCCGCCGCGATTTCCTCAACGCCGGGCATTACGCCCCGGTGGCCAGACGCCTGGCAGAACTGGCGGCAGAACGCGCGCCCCAGCGCTGGGTCGACATCGGCTGTGGCGAGGGTTACTACACCGCGCAACTGGCCGAGTCCCTGCCCGGTGCCGATGGTTACGCCCTGGATATTTCCCGGGAGGCAGTGAAACGCGCTTGCCGTCGCGCCCCGCAACTGACCTGGATGGTCGCCAGCATGGCGCGCATTCCCCTGGCCGATGCCAGCTGCCAGTTTCTCGCCAGCGTCTTCAGCCCCCTCGACTGGCTGGAGGCCAAGCGCCTGTTGAGCCCCGGCGGCGGCCTGATGAAAGTCGGTCCTACCAGCGGCCACCTGATGGAACTGCGTGAACGCCTGTACGACGAAGTGCGCGAATACACCGACGACAAGCACCTGGCCCTGGTGCCGCCTGGCATGGCCCTGGCTCACAGCGAAACCCTGGAGTTCAAGCTGCGCCTGGAACGCCCGGAAGATCGCGCCAATCTACTGGCCATGACGCCCCACGGCTGGCGCGCCAGCGCCGAACGACGGGCCGCAGTGATCGAGCAGGCCGAGCCTTTCGAGGTCAGCGTGTCGATGCGCTACGATTACTTCGTGCTGCAATAACCCCACTTAACCCAACGACCGCGGGCATGGGCCCGGGGTCGAAGAAATCCGCGAATGGATTTTTCAGACCGGCAATGAGGACATCCATGCGCCAGCCCGATATCGAGATTTACCTGAAAGACGCCGACGTCGACTACAAGGCCATCGCCACCTGGCTCGGCGCCGTGCTCGGCCCTTGCAGCGAGTGGGTACAGAAGGGTCAGACCTACAAATGCACAGCAGGCACAGTACCCGTGACCTGGCTGCCCAAGGCCGTTGGCAAGTGGAACAGCCTGTACCTGGAAAGCGACCAGACCCCGTGGGACGACGACATTGCCTGTGCCCGCGCCGCCTTTGCCGCGCTGAATGTGGAAGTGCGCTGCGCACCGGGCAGTTGGGTCGAGGAAGAAGGTGAAGAGACCGCCGATCGCTGGATTCGCATCAGCACCGACGGCGAAGAAGAGATTACCTGGCGCACCGCCTGAACACCGCATACCCGTAGGAGCCGGCTTGCCGGCGAAGAGGCCCCTGAGCATTGCATCGCCAGCGCCCCTCTTTCGCTGGCAAGCCAGCTCCTACAAGGTTGGTTACAAGCCGACGACGTCTTCGGCTTGCAGACCTTTCTGGCCTTCGACCACGGCGTATTCCACCTGCTGGCCTTCGGTCAGCGAGCGGTGGCCTTCGCCACGGATCGCCCGATAGTGGACAAACACGTCCGCCCCACCTTCACGCTGGATAAAACCGTAGCCCTTGGCGTCGTTGAACCACTTCACGTTGCCGGTCTCACGAGTAGTCATGAATCCATACCTCATTTTTTTATTATTGGGTTGGTGCGCTGCAACCAAACCTTGAGAACTTTCCCTCGACCTGCCTCTCTATGACTGGAGGCAATACGGCCGCGGGAGAGTCGGCCGAGTATATGACAGGCGTAAAAACTCTCAACTCAATCTTGTTTCGGCGCTTTTTTGCCGATTTTCGACGAATCCGGCACACTACCGCTCCCGAGCAGTTGCTCGGTTTTCTACTCACTCACGCAGAAGCCGTATGACCCGTTCCCCGATCCGCCGTCTTGTGTTTGGCACCTTGCGCCGACTGCTGTACCTCTGGGTCCGCTCGGAAACCATCAACCAGTCGTCCTTCACCCTCGACCTCGACCGCAGCCGGCCGGTGTTCTACGTCCTGCAAAACCCATCCCTGACCGACCTCGCCGTGGTCGATACCGAATGCACCAAGGCCGGGCTGCCACGCCCGGTGCTGCCGGTGTCGGTGGGCAACCTGCTGGAGCCCGCGGCGTTCTTCTACCTGACCCCGGAACCCGACTGGCTCGGCCGCCAGGACAAGCGCGGCGCACCACCGACCCTGACCCGGCTGGTCAGCGCCCTGACCCAGAACGCAGCCGAAGATGCGCAGATCATTCCGGTCAGCGTGTTCTGGGGCCAGTCCCCGGACAGCGAGTCCAGCCCCTGGAAGCTGCTGTTTGCCGACAGTTGGGCGGTCACCGGACGCCTGCGTCGGCTGCTGAGCATCATGATCCTGGGGCGCAAGACCCGGGTGCAGTTCTCGGCCCCGATCAACCTGCGGGAGCTGATCGAGCACAACAAGGGTCACGAGCGCACCGTGCGCATGGCCCAGCGCATCCTGCGGGTGCACTTTCGCAACCTAAAGGCCGCGGTCATCGGCCCGGACATCTCCCACAGGCGCAACCTGGTCAAGGGCCTGCTCAACCAGCCTCTGGTGAAACAGGCGATCCTCGACGAAGCCGAGCGCGAGAAGATCTCCCCGGAAAAGGCCAAGGCCCAGGCCCTGCGCTACGGCAACGAGATCGCCTCGGACTACACCTACACCGCGATCCGCTTCCTGGAAGTGGTGCTGAGCTGGTTCTGGAACAAGATCTACGACGGGATCAAGGTCAACCACCTCGAAGGCGTGCAGAAAATCGCCCAGGGCCACGAAGTGATCTACGTGCCCTGCCACCGCAGCCATATCGACTACCTGCTGCTGTCCTACCTGCTGTTCCGCAACGGCCTGACCCCGCCGCACATCGCCGCCGGGATCAACCTCAACATGCCGGTGATCGGCAGCCTGCTGCGCCGCGGCGGGGCCTTCTTCATGCGCCGCACCTTCAAGGGCAATCCGTTGTACACCTCGGTGTTCAACGAGTACCTGCACACCCTGTTCACCAAGGGCTTCCCGGTGGAGTACTTCGTCGAGGGCGGCCGCTCGCGCACCGGGCGCATGCTGCAGCCCAAGACCGGGATGCTCGCCATCACCCTGCGCAGCTTCCTGCGTTCCTCACGCATGCCCATCGTTTTCGTGCCGGTGTACATCGGCTACGAGCGGGTTCTGGAAGGCCGCACCTACCTGGGCGAACTGCGCGGCGCAAGCAAGAAGAAGGAGTCGATCTTCGACATCTTCAAAGTCATCGGTGCCCTCAAACAGCGCTTTGGCCAGGTGGCGGTGAACTTCGGCGAACCGATCAAACTGGCGGAATTCCTCGACCAGGAACAACCGGACTGGCGCACCCAGGAACTGGGCCCGCAATACCGCCCGGCCTGGCTCAACGAAACCACCAACCGTCTGGGCGAGCGGGTGGCCCAGCACCTCAATGAAGCTGCGGCGATCAACCCGGTGAACCTGGTAGCCCTGGCCCTGCTGTCCACCAGCCGCCTGGCCCTGGACGACCGGGCCATGGCCCGGGTCCTGGACCTGTACCTGGCACTGTTGCGGCGCGTGCCCTACTCGCCCCACACCACCTTGCCGGAAGGCGACGGCCAGGCGCTGATCCAGCACGTCAAGGACATGAATCTGCTGGCCGAGCAGAGCGACGCCCTGGGCAAGATCCTCTACCTGGACGAGCAGAACGCCGTCCTGATGACCTACTACCGCAACAACGTGCTGCACATCTTCGCCCTGCCGGCGCTGCTGGCGAGCTTCTTCCAGAGTTCATCGCGCATGAGCCGCGAACAGATCCTGCGCTACACCCGTGCGCTGTATCCCTACCTGCAGGCGGAGTTGTTCATCCGCTGGCCCCTGGAAGAACTGGATGCGGTGGTGGATCAATGGCTGGAGGCCTTCGTCGAACAGGGCCTGCTGCGCTTCGAGAAAGACCTGTACCTGCGCCCGGCGCCCAGCTCGCGGCATTTTGTTTTGCTGACCCTGCTCTCCAAGAGCATCGCCCAGACCCTGCAGCGCTTCTACATGGCCATTTCCCTGTTGCTCAACAGCGGCCAGAACAGTATCAGCGCCGAAGAACTGGAAGACCTGTGCACCGTCATGGCCCAGCGCCTGTCGATCCTCCATGGCCTCAATGCCCCGGAGTTCTTCGACAAGAGCCTGTTCCGCCACTTCATCCAGACCCTGCTGGATCAAGGCGTGCTGCGCCGCGACGAAGCCGGCAAGCTGAGCTACCACCCACTGCTGGGGGAACTGGCCGAAGGCGCAGCCAAACGGGTGCTGCCGGCGGAGATTCGCCTGTCGATCCGCCAGGTCGCCCTGCACCGCAGCGAAGATGCCGCCGACCAGCTCGCGGCACCGGCGCAAAACGACTAGATTCTTATCGGCGCCGCAGAACCTGCGGCGCCCTCGATACGGAGATCCGTCATGAAAAAACTCACCCTGCTGGCAGCCACTGCGCTGCTTGGAGCCTGCCAAGCCATGCACCCCGCAGCCAGAGCCAGCCTCGACGGCGAAGTCTTCTATCTGCAACGCATCGCCCTGCCGCCTGCCGCCACCTTGAGCGTGAGCCTGCAGGACGTATCCCTGGCGGACGCTCCGGCGGTGGTCCTGGCCGAGCAGAATGGTCCGGTCAAAGGCCAGGTGCCGCTGCCCTTCCACCTCAGCTACGACCCGGCCCAGGTCAAGCCCGGCCACCGCTATGCGGTCAGCGCGCGGATCGAACTGGACGGCAAGCTGATGTTCATCACCACCGAACACAACGGGGTCAACCTCGACGGCAAGGATCCCCAGCCGTTGAAA
Source organism: Pseudomonas sp. JDS08PS003 (assembly GCF_045013505.1). NCBI lineage: Bacteria > Pseudomonadati > Pseudomonadota > Gammaproteobacteria > Pseudomonadales > Pseudomonadaceae > Pseudomonas > Pseudomonas sp. JDS08PS003. The sequence goes on along the minus strand of NZ_CP120724.1, from coordinate 1,412,590 downwards.
CTCCGTGTCGACGCTGTACGTTAATTTTCATTGCCCAAGGAAGCCGCCATGCTCCGTACCTCGCTCCGTTTCACCAGCCTATGCGCTGGCCTGCTGATCTCCGCCAGTGCCCTGGCCCTGTCCCTGAGCGACCTGTCCCAGGGTGACGCCAGCGGTGGCCTCAAGGATGCCCTGACCCAAGGCGCACAGATCGCCGTCAAACAGCTGGGGACGCCCGGTGGGTTCAGCAACAACCCCGATGTGCGCATCGAACTGCCGGGCAACCTCGGCAAAGTCGCGAAGAAAATGAAACAGTTCGGCATGGGTGATCAGGTCGATCAACTGGAAACCAGCATGAACAAGGCCGCAGAGGCTGCCGTGCCGCAAGCGCAAGCACTGCTGGTGGATGCGGTGAAGAAGATGACCGTGGCTGACGCCAAGGGCATTCTCGCCGGTGGCAAGGACTCCGCCACCCAGTATCTGGACAAGAGCAGCCGCGAGCAGATCCGCGCCAAGTTCCTGCCTATCGTCAAGCAAGCCACCGATCAGGTTGGCCTGGCCAAGCAATACAACTCCTTCGCCGGCCAGGCCGCGACCCTGGGTGTGCTGGATGCCAAGAGCGCCAATATCGAGGGTTACGTGACCGAGCAGGCCCTCAATGGCCTGTTCGAAATGATCGGCAAGCAGGAAGAGACCATTCGCCAGAACCCGGCGGCTGCAGCTACCAGCCTGGCCAAGAAGGTCTTCGGCACCCTCTGATCCGTCCTGTGGCCTTGCCCACTGCCTAGCGGGCAAGGCCACAAGTTGCCGGCGAGCGCTCAGCGCTCGCCGTGTACTTGCAGACTCGCCCCTTCCCGCACCTGTGGATCGTCCAGCGCAACATCCAGCGCCTGGTGAAACCACTTCAACGCCACTTCAAATCGTCCGTGCCACAGCTGCTCGCTGGCTCCGGCGCGAATCCCTGCCTGTACCTGTGCCGCCATGGCGAAGTCTTCCTCCAGGGCGCTGTAGAGAATCTGATTGTTCTTCTGGAAATAGCGCAGAGCCTGGTCACTGGCCGGCTCCTGCTGCAACAAGGTATGCCCGAGGACTCGTGTGGCCAGCGGCCCGTCAGGAAAGACCGTGGAGAAATCCAGGTGATCGGGCTCCACCAGCACCAGGGTATTGGGCCAGAGAAAATACAGCAGGTTGCCGTGGCGGCGCAGGTCCCACTGGCTCTCGGGCAAGTCCCGCAGTTCCTGCAGATTGCGCTTCACATAGAAGTTGCGGATATGCCGGCCATGGCGCTCGAACAGTCCCAGGTTGGGCCAGAACAGATGATCGATGGTCGCCTGATGGGCCTTGGCGACGTGGTAGTTCTCCAGGAAGGTGTCGATGGTCAGCTTCCAGTTCACCGGGCGGCGAATGTCCTGGGGGTCGAACAGGACATGGCGGTCTATGGCGAAACTGTCGAAATCCGCCAGGATCTGTTCACCGAAGAAGGCCGCAAGGTCCAGGGCCGGTCCTGGTGAATGACGCACCCAGACCGCGCCGAAGCGCTCGGCTACCGGCACCTCGGTCAGGTTCAGGCAAGCCCTCTGGATATCGGCAAAACCATAGGCATGGGGAATGCCTCGCAGTTGTCCGTCGGGGTTATAGGACCAGCCATGATAAGGACAGACAAACACCCGATTGGCACCGGTAACATCGCTCACCAATTGCGTACCACGGTGCTTGCAGACATTCAGGAAGGCCCGCAGCCGCCCCGAGGGATCGCGGCTCAGCAACAAGGGAGCCAGCAGGTCGCGGGTGAGAAAATGCCCGGCGGCAATTTCCGTCGAACGCGCCACCAGCAGGGGTTCCCGGAACAGCATCTGGCGTTCGCGCTGATAACGCTGTTCATCGAGGTAGACCCTGGCGGGCAAGGCACTCGCCGCTTCGGCGCCATCGGAAATGCCCTGCTCGGCCAGCGCCAGGGCTTTCTTGAGTAGCTGTACCTGGGTCGCGTGCTGCATGGGCGCCTCCTGCTGAGATCAGGTTCCCTGGAAAGGGGCCAGGGGCCCTGGATGAAATGCCGGAGCTGGCGCTCCGATCATGGTGCCCTCAACGGCCTGCAGTCCATTGACGACTCCGCGGCCCAAGCCTGCTGGTCCTGGAGCCCTGGCAGCGGATGTTCGAGAAGCGCGTTGCCCAATGGCTGGGAAGCCTGTGCCCCGCAAAAACCAGGCCGGGCAATCTCTACCCGGCCCTGGTTGATGCCTTGCGCGTTGCCCGGCTCAGTCCTTCCTGACCCGGAACCAGGCCGCATACAGCGCCGGCAGGAACAGCAGGGTCAAGACCGTGGCAACAATCAGGCCGCCCATGATGGCCACCGCCATCGGCCCGAAGAACACACTGCGCGACAGCGGAATCATCGCCAGTACCGCCGCCAGGGCGGTGAGCACGATGGGACGGAAACGCCGCACAGTGGCTTCGATGATCGCATCCCAGGGACGCAGGCCGGCCTTGATGTCCTGTTCGATCTGGTCCACCAGGATCACCGAGTTGCGCATGATCATCCCGGACAGGGCAATGGTGCCGAGCATGGCCACAAAGCCGAAAGGCTGGCGGAACACCAGGAGGAACAGGGTGACCCCGATCAGCCCCAGGGGCGCGGTGAGGAACACCATGGCCGTGCGCGAAAAGCTGCGCAGCTGAATCATCAGCAAGGTCAGCACCACCACGATGAACAGGGGTACGCCAGCCTTCACCGAGTTCTGGCCACGGGTCGAGTCCTCGACAGTGCCGCCCACCTCCAGCAAGAAGCCGTCCGGCAGTTCGGCACGGATCGGCTCCAGGGTGGGCAGAATCTGCTGCACCAACGTCGCCGGCTGTTCCTTGCCGTAGATATCGGCACGCACGGTAACGTTGGGCAGGCGATTACGGTGCCAGATCACCCCTTCCTCGAAGCCGTACTCCAGGGTCGCGACCTGGGACAGCGACACGCTCTGACCGTTATCGGTAGGCACTGCCAGGCTTGGCAGCAGTGCCAGCTCTGTGCGCTCCTGCTGGGTTCCACGCAGGAGAATCTCGATCAGTTCGTTGTCCTCACGGTACTGACTGACGGTGGAACCGATCAGCGAGCTCTGCAGGAACTTCGACAGGTTGGCGGTGCTGACACCCAGCGCCCGGGCCCGGTCCTGATCGATATTCAGGTAGACCACCTTGCTCGGCTCCTCCCAGTCCAGGTGAACGTTGACCACGTGGGGGTTCTCCCGCACCTTGGCCGCCACCTTGCGCGCCAGGGCGCGAACCTCTTCGATGTGCTCACCCGTGACCCGGAACTGCACCGGGTAACCCACTGGCGGACCGTTCTCCAGGCGCGTGACCCGGGAGCGCAGGGCCGGGAACTGTTCATTGAGGGTGGCGATCAGCCAACCCCGCAGGCTCTCCCGCTCTTCGATGGTCTTGGCCAGCACCACGAACTGGGCAAAGCTGGTGGCCGGCAGTTGCTGGTCCAGCGGCAGATAGAAACGCGGCGAGCCGATACCCACGTAGGCCACATAGTTATCGATGCCCGGGTGATCCTTGAGCATCGCCTCCAGGCGCTTGACCTCATCGGCGGTGTTGCTCAGGGAAGCGCCTTCCGCCAGTTTCAGGTCGACCATCAACTCCAGGCGGCCGGAGGCCGGGAAAAACTGCTGCGGAACAAAACGGAACAGCATCACCGAGCCGACGAACGCCAGGATGGTCAGGACGATCACGGTCTTGCGCCGCTCCACGCACCAACCCACCACCCGGCGCACGCGCTGGTAGAAAGGCGTGCCATGGGGATTGGACTCGGCGCCGTGCTTGGCGGCGTGGATCTTGGCCAGGTCCGGCAGAAGCTTTTCCCCCAGATAGGGAACAAACACCACGGCAGCAATCCACGACGCCACCAGGGCAATGGTCACCACCTGGAAGATCGAGCGGGTGTACTCGCCGGTGCCGGACTGGGCCGTGGCAATCGGCAAAAAGCCCGCTGCGGTAATCAGGGTACCGGTGAGCATGGGAAAGGCGGTGCTGGTCCAGGCAAAGCTGGCGGCCTTGATCCGGTCGAAACCCTGCTCCATCTTGATCGCCATCATTTCCACCGCAATGATCGCGTCGTCCACCAACAGGCCCAGCGCCAGCACCAGGGCGCCCAGGGAAATCTTGTGCAGGCCTATCCCCAGGTAGTACATGGTGGCGAACGTGATCGCCAGCACCAGGGGAATCGCCAGGGCCACCACCATGCCGGTACGCACGCCCAGGGAGAAGAAACTCACCAGCAGGACGATAATCAGGGCCTCGGCCAGCACCCGGACAAACTCGCCGACCCCGGTCTTCACCGCCGCCGGCTGGTCGGACACCTTGCGCAGTTCCATCCCCGCCGGCAGGCTTTTCTGCAGGCGGGAGAACTCGCCCTCCAGGGCCTTGCCCAACACCAGGATGTCGCCGCCGTCCTTCATCGCCACGGCCAGGCCAATGGCGTCATCACCCATGAAGCGCATGCGCGGTGCCGGTGGATCATTGAAGCCCCGGCGCACATCCGCCACATCACCGATGCGAAAGGTGCGGTCGGCGACCCGAATCGGGAAATTGCGGATCTGCTCCACCGTCTGGAAATTGCCGGATACCCGCAATTGCACCCGCTCGCTGGGGGTCTCGAAGAACCCCGCAGTGGACACCGCGTTCTGTTCCTCCAGCGCCTTTTGCACCGCTGCCAGGGGCAGGCCCAGGGTTGCCAGCTTGACGTTGGACAGCTCGATCCAGATCTTTTCGTCCTGCAGGCCCAGCAGATCGACCTTGCCCACGTCCTTGACCCGCTGCAGCTGGATCTGGATACGGTCGGCGTAGTCCTTGAGCACGGCGTAGTCGAAGCCCTGTCCGGTCAGCGCATAGATATTGCCGAAGGTAGTGCCGAACTCATCGTTGAAGAACGGCCCCTGGATACCCGGCGGCAGGGTCTGGCGGATGTCGCTGATCTTCTTGCGAACCTGATACCAGAGTTCGGGAATCTCGTTGGAGTGCATCGAATCCCGGGCAATGAAGGTCACCTGGGATTCCCCGGGGCGGGAGAAGGAAACGATGCGATCGTACTCGCCGGTTTCCATGAGTTTCTTTTCAATGCGCTCGGTGACCTGGCGCGAGACTTCCTGGGCCGTGGCCCCCGGCCAGTTGGTGCGGATCACCATGGCCTTGAAGGTGAAAGGCGGGTCTTCGCTCTGGCCCAGCTTGGTGTAGGACAGCGCACCGACAATCGCCAGCAACAGCATCAGGAACAGGACGATCTGACGATTGCGCAACGCCCATGCGGAAAGGTTGAAACCCATCGGGGACTACTCCTTGACCGCCAGATTGACCACACGGTTGGAGCGATCCACCGGGCGCACCTGCAAGCCCTCATGGAGCACATGCACCCCGGCTGCCACCACCCAATCGCTGGCGCTCAAGCCTTCGAGCACCGGCACTGTCTTCTCACCGAAAGCACCGACCCGTACCGGCGTCTTGTGCAAGGTGTTGTTGGCATCGACTCGCCAAACGTAGGTCGCGCCACCTTCGGCAGTCAGCGCCGACAACGGCACCGACAGCGACAGCGCATCAGCGCTCTGGATGAACACCCGGGCGCTCTGGCCCAATTCCGCCGGAACCTTGCCGGCACTGAAGGCAATGCGTGCAGCAAAGGTCCGGGACTTGGGATCGGCAGCCGGGGACAACTCACGGATGCGCCCATCGAAGCGTTGGCCCGGCTGGGTCCAGAGCTCAACCGAGACAGGCTGGCCGACCTTGAAGCGACCGTAGTTCTGCTCGGGGAAGCTGATCAGCACCTCGCGCTCACCGTCAGTGGCGAGCGTAAAGACTGTCTGCCCGGCCGCCACCACTTGACCCACTTCCACTGCGCGCTTGGCCACCACGCCATCCTGCGGGGCACGCAGCACGGCATAACCGGCCTGGTTGTTGGCCACGTCGAACTCGGCCTTGATCTGCTTCAGGCGGGCTTCACCGGCACGGTAGAGGTTTTCGGCGTTGTCGTACTGGGAATGGCTGACCATCTGCCGCTCCAGCAGGGTCTTGTAGCGATCACGCTCGGCACGCACCAGATTGAGGTTGGCGGTGGCCGCCGTAACCTGGGCCCGAGTGGCCTCCAGTTGCAGGCGTACATCCTGGGGATCGAGTTCGGCCAGGGGCTGATTGGCCTTGACCCGCTCGCCTTCCTCCACCAGTCGTCGACTGACCTTGCCGCCGATACGGAACGCCAGGTCGGGTTCGTAGCGGGCTCGCACCTCGCCCGGATAACTGTCCGAGGCCCGTGCCGAAGGCTCTGGCTGGACCACCATGGCCGGTCGGACGCCAATTTGAACGGGCTCTTCGTGCCCACAAGCAGACAGAAAAAAAGCCAGGCTGACTGGCAAGGCATAGCGGAACATGGCGGCGACCTTTCGCTAATGGTGCTTGGAATAATTATACTGGCCGGTATGTTATTAATAGCAAACTCACCAGTCCAGTATTAACAGCGAAAAAAATGTCCGACAATCACTCCGCAAACGTTGGGCCAGGCAGGCCCAAGGATCTGGCCAAACGTCAGGCCATTCTCGAAGCAGCGAAAACCCTGTTTCTGAGTAATGGCTACGCCAGTACCAGCATGGATGCGGTCGCCGCCGAAGCCGGCGTTTCAAAGCTCACGGTCTATAGCCATTTCAACGACAAAGAGACCCTGTTCACTGCCGCCGTGGTGGCCAAGTGCGAAGAGCAGCTGCCCACGCTGATCTACGAACTGACGCCCGACACACCGGTGCGAGGCGTCCTGTTGAACATCGCACGAGGCTTTCATCAGTTGATCAACAGCGATGAGTCGGTGAACCTCCATCGCTTGATCATGGCCCTGGGCAACCAGGACCCCAAGCTCTCGCAAATGTTCATTGAGGCCGGCCCCGAGCGCGTTCTGCAGGGTATGGAACGGCTGCTGGGGCGAATCAATCAGCTGGGCACCTTGCACATCGACAAGCCGCGCAATGCCGCCGAGCATTTCTTCTGCATGCTCAAGGGCGGGGCGAACTTCCGCCTGCTCTATGGTTGCGGCGAGCCCTTGAGAGGCGCGGCTGCAGAAGAGCACGTGCAGGAAGTGGTGGATCTGTTCATGCGCGCCTATCGGCCGTAGAAACCGGCATGTGCGGGAGCAGGCTGGTGTAGGAGCTGGTTTGCCAGCGAAGAGGCCCTGAGATCGCCTTCGCCGGCAAGCCGGCTCCTACAACCAGGAACCCTCCCCTGAAACCGCTTTTGCCAGCAAGCCGGCGCCTGCATCGGATTCAGGCCTTGAGGGCCTTCTTCGGGTAGATGTCGTAGCGACTGGATTTCCCTTCCAGTCCATGGCTTGGCTTCGGCCCTTCAATGCACGGTGCCTTGCGCGGGCGCTTGACCACCACCCGATGGCTGGCCAGGGCCAAGGCGGCGGCCAGCAGTGCCGGAGCGTCATTGTCGTCCCCCACCAGCGGCCGGAACAGACGCATTTCCTTTTTCACCAAGGCGCTTTTCTCCCGATGGGGAAACATCGGATCGAGGTAGATCACCTGGGGCGGCTCGCCCTCCCAGTTGCGCATCAGTTCGATGGAATTGCCCTTGAGCAAGTGCATGCGGGCAACGATAGGCGCCACCTCGGCGTCCAGCGCACCACGGGCCAGCCCGTCCTCCAGCAGCGCACCAATCAACGGCTGGCGCTCGATCAGGCTCATCTCGCAGCCCAGGGTCGCCAGGACAAACCCATCCTTGCCCAAGCCTGCCGTGGCATCCAGCACCCGTGGCCGCACGCCCTGAGCAACGCCCACCGCCTTGGCAATCATCTGCCCGCTGCCGCCACCGTAAAGCCGCCGATGGGCCGCGCCGCCTTCAACGAAGTCCACCCGCACCGGCCCTGGCGCATCGGCGCCCAGCTGCTGCAATTGCAGCCCCAGCTCACCCACCTGCAGGGCAAACTCGGCCTCCTCGATCTGCAACGGCAGTCCCAGGCGTTGTGCCCATTGCTGAGCCTGCGGCGCGAATCCAGCGTCCAAGGCCTCGACTTTGATGCGGCAGGCCGCGGGTTGCTCATTCATCTGAAAACACACTCAAAAAATTAATGATCGGCAAAAACTGCCGATAACAGAACTATCGGCCATTTTGCCAGAGCTCAGCGTCGACCGAGAGCAATGTCAGACATTCAACGCACATCGATAGGTTATATCTCGCCCCACGGCGACTATGGCCTGCGCAATTCCCAGGCACTGAGCGGCGTCAGCCATCTGTGGCAGGATTTCTTTGCCCAGGCCCTGGCCGAGCAACAGGGGGAAGGCGCGAACGTTGAAGGGCTGCCTGCGGTGGCCATCGATGGTCCCGTGGAGCCGGTTGGCGGCACCGATGTACTGACGCAGATCGTCAACCAGCGCCATTGCGATGTTCAGGACACCGAGGTTCGCCCCCCTGAGCCGCTGTTCCTGCCGATCGCCGAATTCGAAATGGACCTGCTGGACAAGCCGGCTCCGCCCTTCCCTCCAGAAGAAATCGTTGCCCAGCAACGTCAGCAGGACTTTGAGAGTGGCTGGGTTCGCCCGATCGTGCTCAATGCCGGCCAACCGCTACCGACTCCCGGCCCGGCGCCGGAACCGCGTCCATTGCACCTGCCCATCGCCGAATTCGAACTGGACCTGCTGGATAAACCGGCCGAGCCATTCCCAGCGCAGGAGCTTATCGAACAACAACGGCAGATGGACTTCGACATCGGCTGGGCGCGTCCGCTGATTCTGCAGAACCTGCGCATCGCCGCCTGAGCCCCCTCCTCAGCGACATATCCACCAAGGCCCTACATCCAGATGAAAATGGTTGTGATGGGCACTGTTGTAGTCCGGCCCCAGCACCACATTGAATGCACCACAGGCACCGTCCCGGGCCAGCCGCAAAAAGCGTCCCGCATCACTGTCCTTCGGCCAATCCCTGAGCACGTTGATGCTGCGCCCGTCCGCCAGTCGAAAACCGGCAATGTCCAGGGCATTGGCACTGGCGTGCTGACTGCGAGCACCATTCTCACGGCTGTACATATTGCGGCAGGCAAAACTGCCCAGATGATCGACCCGCGCCACGCGCTGTCCATACACCGCCTGCGCCGCGGGCTGCAGCCCATGGCGCTCATACAGGGCAAAGGCCACCGCCAGCGGGCAGCTGGCGAGAAAGCTGCTGCTCAAGGCAACATCGCCACCTTGCACGCGCAAGGTGTTGCTCAATGGGCAGGCCACATCGCCCCGACTGTCAGGCTGGCGGCTGATGCGCAGGCCGGAGCGGCCAAGCACCTCGTCGCACAACTGCGGATCGTCCCGCAGTCGCGCCAACTTGAAGCGGGTCAACAGATTCGGCTTGGCCCTTAGATCCAGCGGCGCCCAAGGGTTCCAGGCATCCGCCAGCGGCACCCAGCCCAGGCGTATGCCGATCAACAACAAGGCGCCCAGCAACAACAGGACGCCCAGAATTTTCACCACCCGCACAGAATGTCCCGTTTTATGGCTGCTTGAATAATTGATTGATCTGCCGGAACGGCATCGCGCGGTCGGCAAAATCGAAGCAACCGTGCTCACGGATATCTTCCGCAGCCCGGTAGAAAGCCCCGTAGGCGGCCCGGGCCAGGGCCGAACCGACACTGATGCGCTTGACCCCCAGTTCCGCCAATTGCGCCACGCTCAGGTTGAGGCCACCGGACATCAGCACGTTTACCGGCTTGGGCGCTACAGCCCGCACCACCTGCAAAATCTCCTCGGCGCTGCGCAGGGCTGGCGCATAGAGTACATCGGCACCGGCTTCGGCAAAGGCCTGCAAGCGGCGAATGGTGTCAGGCAGATCATCACGGCCATGGAGCAGGTTCTCCGCCCGGGCAGTCAGGATGAAGGGAAATGGCAAGCTGCGCACGGCGGCAGCACAGGCCTCGATACGCTCCACGGCCAGATTGAAGTCATAGATAGGGTCGTCGGCGCGACCGCTGGCGTCCTCGATCGAACCTCCGACCACACCACTGGCTGCCGCCAACAGCAACGCCTGGGCGCAACCTTCAGGGCTGTCGGAAAAGCCGTTTTCCAAGTCCACCGCCACCGGCAGGCTGCTGGCACCGACTATTGCGCGCACATTGTCCAGGGTGTCTTCCAGGCTGACGGCGCCCTCGGCATCCGGACGCCCCAGGGAGAAGGCATAACCGGCGCTGGTGGTGGCCAGAGCCTCGAACCCGAGACCGGCCAGCATCTTCGCGGAACCGGCATCCCAGGGGTTGGGAATGACAAAGGCGCCGGCACGTTCATGCAGGGCCTTGAAGGCATTGGCTCGAAGGGTTTGCGCGTCCATTTGCTCGCTCCAGAAGAAGGCAATGAAACCGCCTCAGAGCAAGCCGAGCTGCTCCGCGGCGGGCTCTCTGTATAACTCAGGCAAGGCGGGCAAGCCAGGCAAACGTTGCATCAGCTGGCCATGAAAGCGGCGGGCCAGTTCAGCAGCCAGTCGATTGTCCGAGGTGTGCAGGAAGACATAAGGGGTACGCCCCTCTTCGATCCAGCCGGCGACCTTGTCGATCCAGGGCACGAGAAACGGATCGTTGGCCTCAAGCTCCGGATGGCCAATGAAGCGCACCTGGGGAAATTGGGTGAACGCCGCAGGACGCGGTGGCACCTTGGGCTTTTTCGATTGGGCGTGCAGCACTGCGGGAGTGGTGGATGTGCAACTGAACAGGGCCCGCGGATCGAGGCAGATCCGCTCGACGCCACGCTCACGCAACAGTCGGTTGAGCATGCGCTCCGCATCGCCCTTGGCAAAGAACTCCGGATGCCGGACCTCCACCGCCAGCGGCCGCTCCAGACCATCGATAAAGCCCGCCAGTTCCGCCAGGCGCTGCGGGGAGAAGGTGGCCGGCAACTGCAGCCACAAGGGCGACACGCGTTCCCCAAGGGGACTGAGCAACTGGATAAAGGTCTCGGCAGCGCTCAGTTGTTCCCGCAGGTCTCCGCCGTGGCTGATATCACCGGGAAACTTGGCGGTGAAACGAAAGTGCTCGGGCATGATCTGGGCCCAGCGCTGCACGGTGCCGGGCGCGGGCCGTGCATAGAAGGTGGTGTTGCCTTCCACGGCATTGAAGACCTGGGAATACAGGCCGAGGAAATCATTGGGTCGTGCGTCCTCCGGGTACAGGTACTCACGCCAGGCGTTTTCGCTCCAGGAAGGACAACCCAGGAAATAAGGCAGCATCAGATATGCAGATCGAGCCCCACCACTTCCAGATCCCAATCGACAAAACCGGCGGTGGTCAGGTAGCTGGCCAGGGCATTGGCCACGCTCCTTTTCATCGCGCGCTGAAAGACCATGTCCTGTGGACGGGCGGGGAGATTACCGGTGCGGGGAGCAGAAGCCTGGGAACGGCTTTGGGCCGAAGGTTCGGACTGGACTTCAATGGCCTCGGCATCGTCCAGAGACTCATCTACCAACGCCAAGCCTTTACGAGGCTTGCGCTTGATGGGGTAGGACTGAGAGGAGATGCCGTCTATGCGCATACTGAAAAGCCCGGGGTCAATGATGGCAATTTAGCGGCACTGCTTCGACTTAGCAAATGCCCAAGTGATAACTAGAACACAGAAAAGCCAAAAGGTTTAAAACCGCGCAGGATCGACTCTGAAAACCAGACGATTGGCCGTTTTACACCGAAGAAATCTGAACCCCCGCAGACACTTGGACAACCCTCAACGGGCTTTGGGCGTGGCCACCTTGTCGCGCAGATAGACCGGTTGCGCATCGTCAGCGACTATCGCCTCGCCCCGCTCCCAGGCGAATTTAGCCAGGGTCAACAGGTCTTCAGCGTGGGGCAGCATGCCCGCATCCTGACCACTGAGCGTGACCGCGATGCGCTCGCCATAACCCCAGCCGGTGCCCGCACCAAACCAGTCTCCAGCGGCGTCTTCCGGCAAGGCGGCGACTTCTGGCGGCAACACCGCCTCGGCCCCCACCAGACGCATTTCGCCGGCCGTTTCCCGATAGCAACCCCAGTAGACCTCATCCATGCGCGCATCGATGGCCGAGGCAACCTGGGTCGCACCGTGCTCACGCAAGGCGCGCTGGGCCAGCACCGCCAGGTTGGACACCGGCAGCACCGGACGTTCCAGGGCGAAGGCCAGCCCCTGCACCACGCCAATGGCAATCCGCACGCCGGTGAAGGCGCCAGGTCCACGGCCAAAGGCAATGGCATCCACCGCTTGCAAGGTGGTACCGGCATTGGCCAGCAGTTCCTTGATCATCGGTAACAGCTTCTGCGCATGCAGGCGGGGGATCACCTCGTAATGGCTCGTAACCTTGCCGTCATGCAGCAAAGCAACGGAGCAAGCTTCAGTCGCGGTGTCCAGGGCCAGCAAGGTGCTCATCGGGGGTTCCATCGGCATTGAAAAAAGTGACGCATTATAAACAGCAACGGCCCGCAAGCGGGCCGTTGAACGATCAAACGATCAGGCAACTCAGCTCAGGGCTTCGAGCACCTTGGCGGTGATCACTTCCACCGAACCTACGCCAGGGATATGGCTGTACTTCGGCTTCCCCTGAGCGGCGGCCAGCTGCTGGTAGAACTCCACCAGTGGCTTGGTCTGGGAATGGTAGACCGACAGGCGATGACGCACAGTTTCTTCGGTGTCGTCCTTGCGCTGCACCAGGTCTTCACCGGTGATGTCGTCCTTGCCAGCGATCTTCGGTGGGTTATAGACGGTGTGGTACACCCGGCCCGAAGCCTCATGCACACGACGACCGGCGATACGCTGGACGATCTCTTCGTCGTCAACAGCGATTTCCACTACGTTGTCCAGCTCCACACCGGCTTTGACCAGTGCTTCAGCCTGAGGAATGGTGCGCGGGAAGCCGTCGAACAGGAACCCATTGGCGCAGTCGGCCTGGCTGATGCGTTCCTTGACCAGATTGATGATCAGGTCATCAGACACCAGGCCACCGCTGTCCATCACGCTCTTGGCCTTGAGGCCCAGCTCGGTGCCGGCCTTGACCGCAGCACGCAGCATGTCGCCGGTGGAGATCTGTGGAATGCCGAACTTTTCGGTGATGAACTTTGCCTGAGTACCTTTACCGGCCCCGGGAGCTCCCAGCAGAATTACGCGCATCGATGTGCTCCTCAATTTTTTATTTAGAAACGCTCGGATTCGCCTCGTGGGGCCAATCTCAAAAATAGGATAGTGACCGCCCAAACGGCCAAAGGCTGATCAAGATACACAGCCGACACAGCGCACACAAGCAGTCGAAAGTCGGAGGAACCCGGCCCTTTTGTGCCCCATCGGCACGGTAGAACAAGTCGCAACCCCATAACAAAGTGTCGCCAGATGAATCTGCACGACACCTTGGGATTGTCCCGACCAGGGCTGTGCCAAAGCAGCCCCGCCGCCCTCTGCAGCCTCAGCCGGTATTGCGCAAACCGGCGGCAATACCCGCCACGGAGACCAGCAGCGCCTGTTCCACGGGGCTTCCTTGCGGCGCCTCCTGTTTGCGCGAGCGCGCCAGCAACTCCGCCTGCAACAGATGCAGCGGGTCGAGGTAGGTATTGCGCAGGCGGATGAACTCCAGGGTGTCGGGGCTGTGGGCCAGCAGTTGCGACTGCCCGGTCAGGCCCAGGACCACCGCGCAGGCCTGCGACAATAGGTCGCGTAAATGCGCACCCAATGGCAGCAGTTCCGCCTCAACCAAGCGCTCGTCATAAGAGCGCGCAATGTCAGCATCGGCCTTGGCCAGGACCATCTCCAGCATGTCGATACGGGTGCGGAAAAACGGCCATTGCTCACGCATCTGCCCCAGCAACTCACCCTCGCCCCGGGCCAGCGCCTTGCTCAAGGCCGCCTCCCAGCCAAGCCACGCCGGCAGCATCAGGCGCGTCTGGGTCCAGCCGAAGATCCATGGAATGGCCCGCAGGCTTTCAATGCCACCGGCGCGGCGCTTGGCCGGCCGACTGCCCAGGGGCAGGCGTCCCAGCTCCTGCTCCGGGGTGGACTGACGGAAGTACTCGACAAACTGCGGGTTGTCCCGCACCACCGCGCGATAGGCCTGGACCCCGTCGCTGGCCAGTTCGTCCATCAGGTGGCGCCAGGCCGGCTCCGGAGGGGGCGGCGGCAGCAAGGTGGCTTCCAGTACCGCCGCCAGATAGAGGTTGAGGTTCTGCTCGGCGATGTCCGGCAGGCCGAATTTGAAACGGATCATTTCCCCCTGCTCGGTGGTGCGGAAGCGCCCGGCCACCGAACCCGGAGGCTGCGACAGGATCGCCGCGTGGGCCGGACCGCCGCCGCGCCCGACAGTACCGCCGCGACCATGGAACAACAGCAGTTCCACCTGCTGTTCACGGCAGATATCCACCAACCGTTCCTGAGCCCGGTACTGCGCCCAGGCCGCGGCGGTGGTCCCGGCATCCTTGGCCGAGTCGGAATAGCCGATCATCACTTCCTGGGGCCCTTGCAGGCGTGAGCGATAGCCCGGCATGTGCAACAGTTTCTCCATCACGGGACCGGCGTTGTCCAGGTCCGCCAGGGTCTCGAACAGCGGCACCACACGCATCGGCCGCAACACTCCGGACTCCTTGAGCAGCAACTGCACCGCCAGCACATCGGAGGCCGCGCCTGCCATGGAAATCACGTAGGAACCCAGGGAAGCCGCTGGGGCGACGGCGATCTCGCGACAGGTAGCGAGCACCTCCGCCGTGTCTGCCGAGGGTTTGAAATAACCCGGCAGCAAGGGGCGGCGACTGCTCAGTTCACGCATCAGGAAGGTGATGCGGTCTTCCTCGCTCCAGTCTTCATAGCGGCCCAGGCCCAGATAGTCGGTGATCTCGGTCATGGCCGAGGTGTGCCGACTGGAGTCCTGACGCACATCGAGACGCACCAGGAACAGGCCGAACGTCACTGCCCGCCGCAGGCAATCGAGCAACGGACCATCGGCGATCACCCCCATTCCGCATTCATGCAGCGACTGGTAGCACAGCTGCAGCGGCTCCAGCAGATCACGGTTGTTCTGCAAGACCTCGGGCCCCGCCGGTACCGGAGCGCCAAGCGCCGCATGCGCCCAGTTACGGGTAGCCCGCAGACGCTCGCGCAATTGCTTGAGCAGTGCCCGATACGGCTCGGCACTGTCCCCGGCCCTGGCCAGCAAGGCCGCGCTGGCCTGCTGCATGGACAGTTCGGCGGCCAGGTGATCGACGTCCCGCAGATACAGGTCGGCAGCCATCCAGCGCGCCAGCAACAACACCTCCCGGGTCACGCTGGCGGTGACATTGGGGTTGCCATCACGGTCGCCGCCCATCCACGAAGCGAAGCGGATCGGCGCCGATTCCAGCGGCAGGTGCAGCCCGGTAGCCTCGAACAGCGCCTTGTCGGCCTTGCGCAGGTAGTTGGGAATGGCCTGCCACAGGGAGTGCTCGATCACCGCGAACCCCCATTTGGCCTCATCCACGGGTGTCGGCCGAGTACGGCGGATTTCCTCGGTGTGCCAGGCTTCGGCAATCAAGCGCTGCAGGCGTTCCTGGATCTGCCCGCGCTCGGCGCTGGTGAGATCGCGATGGTCCTGGGCCGCCAGTTGCCCGGCAATGGCATCGTATTTCTGGATCAGGGTACGGCGCGCCACTTCGGTGGGGTGAGCGGTCAGCACCAGCTCGATCTCCAGGCGCCCCAACTGCCGGGCCAGGGCATCGGCGGAATGCCCTGCGGCCCGCAGACGCGCCAGCAGCTCCGGTAGCACCCGGGCTTCGAACGGCGCCGGCTGCGACTCGTCGCGACGGTGGATCAACTGATACTGCTCGGCGATGTTCGCCAGGTTGAGGAACTGGTTGAAGGCCCTGGCCACCGGCAGCAGTTCGTCCTCGCTCAACTGGTCAAGGCTGGCGCTCAATTCGGCCCCCGGTGAACCCCGGCGATCGGCCTTGGCGCCCTTGCGAATCTGCTCGATCTTGTCGAGGAAAGCCTCCCCGTACTGGTCACGGATGGTATTGCCCAACAGTTCTCCCAAGAGGTGAACGTCTTCGCGCAAGCGCGCATCAATATCGGTCATCGAGGTGTTCTCCAGCAGACTCAAGGCGGCACGGAAGGCTCAAGAGTGCCGCTTGCACGCGTCCCTTAGCAAGCACGTGGCAAACCGGCGCCCAACCTTCGGCGATGGAGCTAGTCTCAACAGTAGGCCGCACAAGGGCCACGCACCGGCCCGGGCCGGTCACTCAACCCAACCTGCCACGAGCAGGTGTTCATTGAGGTCATCATGAAAATCCGTGAACTCGCGCAACATTGGGAAGAAAACGCCAAGGGTCGCCTGACCAAGACCGGCTACCGGATTCACCTGGATATGGAAGCCGCCGCACGCCTGGCCGCCCTCTCCGAGATGTACCCCAAACGCCACACCGAAGAGCTCCTTGGCGAGCTGATCGGCGCCGCCCTGGAAGAGCTCGAGGCAAGCTTCCCCTACATCCAGGGTCAGCACGTGGTGGCCACCGACGAGGAAGGCGATCCGCTGTACGAAGATATCGGCCCCACCCCTCGCTTTCTGGCCTTGTCACGCCAGCATCTGCAACTGATGTCGAGCCAGACCGACAAGCCGAAACACTGAGTCCGCCGCCGCTCGTTTCCCTGTTGAAAACCATCGTTCCCGGTCCTGAAAAGGGCCGGGGATACCCCTGCGCACGGCAAAAGTTCCGGATTTAGAGCCCTGACCAAGGCGTCAGATTTTTTTCCGGCCAATCGCCATCTTTCTCTGAACTATTCAAAAAAGCCTCGGGTCACACCCATTAGCCATCACTGGAACGGCCGTTTCAAATTTTGCCATCAGCGCTCGTCGTCACTCAGCGTCACGGCGCCAGGACCGGGATGGATATTGATGTTTTCAGGAGTTACCCAATGGAGTTGAAGACCATGAAGATCAGCACTGCCAAATCCTCGTTCACCTCTCTGCGCGGGCTGAAGCTGGCCGCGCTGGCCCTCGGTAGCAGCATGGTACTGGCCGGTTGTGCCGGTAACCCGCCTTCCGAGCAGTACGCGGTCACGCAATCTGCGGTCAACAGCGCAGTGAGCGCCGGTGGTACCGAGTTCGCCGCCGTGGAAATGAAGTCGGCCCAGGACAAGCTCAAGCAAGCCGAGATTGCCATGCACGACAAGAAGTACGACGAAGCCCGTCGCCTGGCTGAACAAGCCGAGTGGGATGCCCGCGTAGCAGAGCGCAAGGCCCAGGCAGCCAAGGCTGAGCAAGCGCTGAAAGACTCGCAGAAAGGCGTTCAGGAACTGCGTCAGGAAGGTATGCGCAGCGTGCAGTAAGCCGCCGCCGATTCCCACGTACTCGTATTTGATTGAAAGGACGAACCATTATGCGCAAACAACTGATGATCCCTGCCCTGTTGGCCATGAGCGTAGCCCTGGCGGCCTGCTCCACCCCGCCTAACGCCAACCTGGAAAACGCCCGGACCAACTTCTCCGCCCTGCAGGCCAACCCGCAGGCCAGCAAAGTCGCGGCCCTGGAAACCAAGGACGCCGCCGACTGGATGGACAAGGCCGACAAGGCGTACCTGAACAAGGATGACGAGAAGAAGGTCGACCAACTGGCCTACCTGACCAACCAGCGGGTTGAAGTGGCCAAGGAAACCATCGCTCTGCGGACCGCCGAAGCCAAGCTCAAGGACGCCGGCGACCAGCGCGCCCGCGCCATCCTCGATGCCCGTAACGCGCAGATCAAGCAACTGCAGGACAGCCTCAACGCCAAGCAGACCGATCGCGGCACCCTGGTGACCTTCGGTGACGTGCTGTTCGCCACCAACAAGTCCGACTTGAAATCCAACGGCCTGGTGAACATCAACAAGTTGTCGCAATTCCTCCAGGAGAACCCGGACCGCAAGGTGATCGTCGAAGGCTACACCGACAGCACCGGTAGCGATTCCTACAACCAGTCTCTGTCCGAGCGCCGTGCCGGCTCGGTGCAGATGGCCCTGATCCGCATGGGCGTCGACCCGGCGCGTATCGTCAGCCAGGGTTATGGCAAGGAGTATCCGGTAGCCGATAACGGCAGTGTTTCCGGCCGCGCCATGAACCGTCGCGTGGAAGTGACCATTTCCAACGACAACCAGCCGGTAGCGCCACGTTCGGCCATCAGCCGCAACTGACGGGGCACCCTGCCTTTATAGGCAGGTCAAACAAAACGCCGCCGACCTCTTCAGGTCGGCGGCGTTTTTTTATGCGATTACCCCTGTAGGAGCCGGCTTGCCGGCGAACCGATCACTGCTCCAACTGCGGGGTTTCCTGGCCCATGCAGCGCACGGCTTGCTTCTTCTTGTTCACCAGCACCCCGGTCAGCCCCTTCTGCTGGGTGTCGAACAGCACCAGCACGCCATCGATGCACTGGGCCACTTCATCGGCCGGTTGCAGGGAGATCTTGTAGTCTTCGCCGGGCACGGTCTTGAGCATGGTGAAGTCGCTGAGCAACAACGCGTCCTCCGGCTTGGCGAAGTGCAGGTAGCCGTAGTACCACAGGCTACCCACGGTAACGATGATGCTGCAGATACCGGTGATGATCATTGGAATGGCGTTGCGTTCTTCACTCATTGCGGACTCTCTGGAGGTTCAACTGCTGAATTCGGGGTCGCCGGGTAGTTGGGGATTTCCCCCAGGCGGCGCAACCCGTCGAAATGCTGCGGATCGTCGAGGTAGCGCAGCATCACGCGGCGCCAGGTCGGATCGGCAAAGGTTTGCACGTGGCCACCGCGGGTCAGCTGCAGGACCCGCGGTGGCGGCGCAGCTTGATACACCCGGATGCCATTGGAAAGGGGCACGATCGGATCGTCGATGCTGTGATAGATCAGTTTCGGCACGCCAGTCAGGCGCGGCAGGAGGTGAACCGCGCTGTCGGCGTCCGGCACCAGCCACGACAAAGGCACCTGCAACGGCCAGGTCAGCCAGGACGTGCTCAGGGCATAACGCCCGACATCACGGTAGCTGGCCGGCACACCATCAAGGACGATGGCCTTGAGCTGGGCCTGACGCTCGGGGTGCTCCACCAGATAGTGAATGGCCAGGGCGCCCCCAAGGCTTTGTCCGAGGACGATCAAGGGTTTGCCTTGAACCTCCGGCGCCTGGTCCAGCCATTTGAACGCGGCGTCGACATCCTGGTAGATCGCCGGCAGGCTCGGCGCACCTTCGGACAAGCCATATCCGCGGTAGTCCAGCAGCAATACCTGATAGCCCTGCTCCGGCAGCCACCAACTGCCCCCCAGATGCCAGGCCAGGTTGCCGCCGTTGCCGTGCAAGTGCAGCACCGTGCCCTTGACGGCCACGCCCGGCTTGGCAGGCAGCCACCAGCCGTGCAGCTTGAGGCCGTCGGCGGTGGTCAGGGTAATGTCACGGTATTCAAGCTTGGCCCGTTCGGGGGTGAAGGGCAGTCCTGGCTCGGGATAGAACAGCAGCGAGCTGCAGCCAGTGAGGCACAGCAGCAACGTCAGTGCGGCCAACAAACGCATCATCGGCCACTCCGTGTATCTATGAATACGTCCATGTGCGCCCCCGGAAAAATTCAAAGGATATTGGAGTAGTCCGCCTCGATCCGGTCCAGGCTCAGGTGGTTGAGGAAGTTGGAGAAACACATCCACGCCGACAGCGCATTCATGTCGCGGAACTGGTCGGGCAGGTACTTGGGTGGCACCACCAGGCCTTCATCCACCAGTTGGCGCAAGGTTCGCATGTCTTCCAGGGTGGTCTTGCCGCAGAACAGCAAGGGGATCTGCTCCAGCTTGCCCTTGCGCACAGCCAGCTGAATGTAGTTGTAAACCATGATGAAGCCCTTGAGATAGGACAAGTCTTTGGTAAACGGCAGCCCGTTGGGCACCGAACCGCGGAACACCCGGCTGGCGTTGCCGTAGCTCTCGGCCATCTCGAAACCCTGTTCGCGGAAGAACTCGAACACCTGCAGAAAGTCAGCGCCCTCCTCCACCATGTGAATGGCTCGGGTGCGGTTGGTCAGCTTGCGCAGGCGGCTCGGGTAGGAGGCGAAGGTGATGATCTCCATCAGGATCGCCAGGCCTTCCTGGGTCACCGTGGACGACGGCGGGCCCTTGGCCAGGAAGGTGCAGATGGGCTGGTTGAGACCGTTCAAGGTGGTGCCCACATGCACCAGCCCCTCATGGACTTCCAAAGCCCGCACATCACGCTCGTTGAACATCGCATCGCTGCGGATCTTGATGTAGTCGGCACCCGCCGCCGCGTCGGCGACAATGCCGTCGGACTCGAATACGCGGATGGTTTCCTCGGCCTCGCCGAACACTTTGTTCAACCGGCTTTGCAGCAGGCTCACCGCCTCCTTGGCACTGAGAACCTTGGGTTCGTCCTTGAGGTCGCCGCGGCCGTCGATGTTGTTCAGGTAGTCGGACATCATCAGCCCGAGGTCCGCCAGGGTCGGATCACCAGCGTGGAAGGCATCGGACGCGGCGCCGTAAAGTTCTTGGGAAATCAGCCCGAAATCAGCGGTCCCCCGGGCTTCGAGCATGCGCACCACCATGCGGTATTCCTTGCACATGCGGCGCATGATCTGGCCCACCGGATTGAACTGGCCCAACTGGCGGGTGATGTCGCGCTCGATGTTCTGGAACTCCAGCTTCACCGCGCCCGAATCGAAGGACAGCGGCCGCCCTTCGTAATAGGCGCGATCCACCGCCGGCATTTCCTTGCCCTTGGCCTTGAGAAAGCCCTTGCGGATGTTCTCGTCCCACTTCACCGCATCCAGCACACGGATCGGTGTCTGTGCCAGCACTATGCGATCGGACAAAGTGCGTATCGTCTGCTGGTAATCGTCCACCCGAAACTCCTATTGAATGGGTCTGTAGCGCAGGGTCACTTGCCCACACGCTTGAAGCGCGCCGCCTCGACGAACAGGTCGGAATTGGCGGGGTTATCAAGGTAGGCGAAGACCTCGGGCAACGGGCTGCTAATCAGCACCCCATCCCCCTCGGCCGTGGTCATGGCTTCGCCGCTCAAGGCCTTTTGACCCAGGGCCTGGCGAATCTGTTCCAGATCCAGGGTATAGAGCACCAGTTCGTGTTTTGCCGTCAGCTCGAACCCGGCAATGCTGTAGTGCCCGCCAAAAGCCTGGGGCACTGCGGCCGACAGGTACCAGCGGTTACCGTGCCGGGACACGGTGAAGTCATAGGCGTCGCGCGGGCGCGCCGTGCCACCGGGGTAACTCGAAGCGCGGTAGCGGTTGGCGCCGATCTGGCTGAGCTGGATATTCAGCGGCTCGCCCCAGGCATTCTTGCTGGCCCACTTGCCCAGCAATTGGGCAGGCGCCGCCTGTTCAGCCGGCAGCGGGTCCTTGAAGGCAACCAGGCAACCACTGAGCAGCAGGAACGACAGGGCAATCAGAATGCGCCAGGCTTGCATGCAACTCTCCTATGAACTCCAGAATGACTCTAGCCGCTGGCGCGGGCTACGACCGACAGGCCGCAGCCGGTCAGCCGTGCCAGGCGCGTCAGACCGAAGCCAGAACCAGATGCATGTAGCGCGTGAGAATGCCGAGCATCTCTTCCTCGGCCAGCGGCTCGGTGCCGTTGAGCAGGCCCTGATATTCCATCCGGCCGATTATAGACGTCAACACTTTGGCATCCTGCTGCGGCTCCCGGGAGCCCAGGACCTGGAAGAACTGGCAGGTGCCCTGGAGCAGGATCTGCTGGTGCGAGCGCACCAGCTGCGCCAGGCGCGGGTTGAGCAGTGCCTCTTGGCGGAAGGCCTGTTCGGCCATCAGGTGCTCGCGACGATTGTGCAACTGGCGCTGCACATAATCGGCGGTCAGTCGGGCGATATCATCGGCCAGCTGCGAACGGGACGCGGCGCTGCCGTCGCCGTAGGCCACCATTTCCCGCAGCAGGCCTTCATTGCTGGCCCACAGCTTGGCCATGAACGCCGCGCTGCGTTCCACGTACTGGGCGAAGGTATCGGTGAGCAGGTCATCGATATCCTTGAAGTAATAGGTGGTGGCCGACAAGGGCACACCGGCTTCGGCGGCCACCGCACGATGGCGCACGGCCCGCACACCGTCACGCACCACAATGCGCATGGCGGCATCAAGAATCTCCTGTCTACGCTGCTCACTGCCCTGCCGGCTGGCCTTGCGACCCTGGTACTGAACACTTTCAGCCACCGCAGTGGCGATGCCGGCTGCACCTTCTTGAGCAATTGCGCGGTTCACGACAGGTATTCCCTCTTAAAAATCACACAGAATTAGAAGCGGTACGTCAGTTGCAGCCAGACAATAAAAAGCCGCCTGTTGAAGGCGGCTTCTTATTCACAACGCTTAAGCTTGTGGCCGCATGTGCGGGAACAGGATCACGTCGCGAATCGACGGCGAGTTGGTCAGCAGCATCACCAGACGGTCGATGCCGATACCTTCACCGGCCGTTGGCGGCATGCCGTATTCCAGGGCACGGACGAAGTCGGCGTCGTAGTGCATGGCTTCGTCGTCGCCGGCGTCCTTGTCCGCCACCTGGGCCATGAAGCGCTCGGCCTGGTCTTCCGCGTCATTGAGCTCGGAATAGGCGTTGGCGATCTCGCGGCCGCCGATGAACAGCTCGAAACGGTCGGTGACGTTGGGGTTCTCGTCGTTGCGACGGGCCAGCGGCGACACTTCGAACGGGTACTGGGTAATGAAGTGCGGCTGCTCCAGCTTGTGCTCGACCAGCTCTTCGAAAATCATCACCTGCAGCTTGCCCAGACCTTCGAAGCCCAGCACCTTGGCGCCGGCCTTCTTGGCGATGGCACGCGCCTTGTCGATGTCGTTCAGGTCATCGGCAGTCAGCTCAGGGTTGTACTTGAGGATCGAGTCGAACACCGACAGACGGGCGAACGGCTCACCGAAGTGGAACACCTTGTCGCCGTACGGCACGTCGGTGCTGCCCAGCACCAGCTGCGCCAGTTCACGGAACAGTTCTTCGGTCAGGTCCATGTTGTCTTCGTAGTCGGCGTAGGCCTGGTAGAACTCCAACATGGTGAATTCAGGGTTGTGACGAGTCGAAACGCCTTCGTTACGGAAGTTGCGGTTGATCTCGAACACTTTCTCGAAACCACCAACCACCAGACGCTTGAGGTACAGCTCAGGCGCGATACGCAGGAACATTTCCATGTCCAGCGCGTTGTGGTGGGTTTCAAACGGCTTGGCCGCGGCGCCGCCAGGAATGGTCTGCAGCATCGGCGTTTCGACTTCGAGGAAGTCGCGCTTCATCAGGAAGCTGCGGATGTGGGCAATGACTTGCGAACGTACGCGGAAGGTCTGACGCACGTCTTCGTTGACGATCAGGTCAACGTAGCGCTGGCGGTAGCGCTGCTCGGTGTCGGTCAGGCCGTGGTGCTTGTCCGGCAGCGGGCGCAGGGATTTGGTCAGCAGGCGCACGTGGGTCATTTCAACGTACAGGTCACCCTTGCCGGAACGGGCCAGGGTGCCTTCGGCGGCAATGATGTCGCCCATGTCCCAGGTTTTCACCGCGGCCAGGGTTTCTTCGGACAGGGTCTTGCGGTTGACGTAGACCTGAATCCGCCCAGTCATGTCCTGGATGACCATGAACGAGCCACGGTTGAGCATGATGCGACCAGCAACCTTGACCGGGATCGCCGCCTCTGCCAGCTCTTCCTTGGTCTTGTCGGCGTACTTCTTCTGCAGATCTTCGCAGTAGTTTTCGCGGCGGAAGTCGTTCGGGAAGGCATTGCCCTTGGCGCGCTCGGCAGCAAGCTTTTCCTTGCGCAGGGCGATCAGGGAGTTTTCTTCCTGTTGCAGGGCTTGCGGGTCGAGTTGTTGGTCGCTCATGTCTTTAGATATTCCATCAGGTTCGTTGCCCCCGGGCCTTGCGGCCCGGGGATCGCCAGCAGAGCTGGCTCCTACAGGGATCGCGTTGAATCAGCCGATCCTGTATCGCGTCTTTTTACAGTCCGGATTTCAGGCTGGCTTCCAGGTACTCGTCGATGTCGCCGTCGAGCACCTTGTCGCAGTCGCTGCGTTCGATGTTGGTGCGCAGGTCCTTGATCCGCGACGCGTCGAGCACGTACGAACGAATCTGATGACCCCAGCCGATGTCCGACTTGGTGTCTTCCAAGGCCTGGGAAGCCGCGTTGCGCTTCTGCATTTCCTGCTCGTACAACTTGGCCCGCAGCATTTTCATGGCGGTGTCCTTGTTGGCGTGCTGGGAACGTTCGTTCTGGCAGCTGACCACGGTGTTGGTCGGTACGTGGGTAATACGCACGGCCGAGTCAGTGGTGTTTACGTGCTGACCACCGGCACCGGAAGAACGATAGGTATCGATCCGCAGGTCTGCCGGGTTGATTTCGATTTCCACCTTGTCGTCGATTTCTGGCGAGACGAACACCGCGGAGAACGAGGTGTGGCGACGGTTGCCGGAGTCGAACGGGCTCTTGCGCACCAGGCGGTGTACGCCGATCTCGGTGCGCAGCCAGCCGAAGGCGTATTCGCCCTTGATGTGCACGGTCGCGCCCTTGATCCCGGCCACTTCACCGGCCGACAGCTCCATGATGGTCGCGTCGAAACCGCGTTTGTCGGCCCAGCGCAGGTACATGCGCAGCAGGATGTTGGCCCAGTCCTGGGCCTCGGTACCGCCGGAGCCGGCCTGAATGTCCAGGTAGGCGTTGTTCGGGTCCATTTCGTGGCTGAACATGCGGCGGAATTCGAGCTTGGCGAGGTTTTCCTCGAGACGGGCCAGCTCGGCGACAACATCGCCCACCGCGCCTTCGTCCTCTTCCTCGACCGCCATGTCCAGCAGATCGCGGCAATCGGCCAGGCCGCCGTTCAGTTCGTCCAGGGTCTCGACGATCTGTGCCAGCGCTGCGCGCTCGCGGCCCAGTTCCTGGGCGTATTCGGGTTTGTTCCAGACACTCGGATCTTCAAGCTCGCGATTGACCTCGGTCAGACGCTCATGCTTTTGATCGTAGTCAAAGATACCCCCGAATAGTTTCGGAGCGCTCGGACAGGTCCTTGATGGTGTTCAGGATCGGGTTGATTTCCATGGGGGGCGGCACTCGTTGGCGAACTTTTGAAAGCCGGAGATTATAACGGAATCACCGAATCACGGCAGCCCGCTTAGCGGCTTTAGAGGCCAATCAGCCATCTAATTTCAGCGACAGCCCCACTGAAATCCAAGTGCACACTGAATTTCATTGCCCTCCCTTACCTGCAAGCCCTGTTCGGCAAGTCACACCGCCTTCGATACTCACAGGCCGCGATGTACAACCATGGCGCCCTTGAGACCGGCCGGCGCTATACAATCCCACCTGAAATGACACGCAAGCAGTAGGCTCATGGGACGCACACTCAACAGCGCAGAAATAGAAAACATCCAGCGCAGGGAGCGCCGAAACGGGAGAGGCGTCCAGGCGTTTTTCGCCGCGCTCTTCAGCGCACTGGCCTTTATGCCATTGATGGGAATCTGGCTGATGGTCTCACCGGCGCTGGCCTGCGCCCTGGTAGTGCCCTGGCTGATCTTTTTGTGGTGGTGGATCTACTACCGCACGAGAATGCTGGTGGATGAGGTCGGTGAGCGAACCCAATGGCTGCAGGCCAGGTTCAGCTGTCGCTGGGTCCACGTCCATAGGGGCGGCTACATGGACTACCGCTTTGGCGACTACCCGATCGCCCCTGGCAACCTGCTGAACAACTGGTTCATCGACAAGACACTCAACACCTACACCACCTATCGCATCGAAGCGGTAAAGCTCACTTGTCGGCACACCGCGAGCCACAGCTACTACCTGTTCAGAGACACCCTGGTGGAGGTCCCACAGGATCAGGCGCCGGCCACGCAAATGGCTGACGCCTAGAGCGCACGCCGAACCCGCCTACTCGATCCCGACCTGATTGCGGCCATTGTTTTTCGCCAGGTACAACCCCTTGTCCGCGGCCGAAATCAACTGCCGGCAATGGCTGTTGGGCTGCGGCGTTATGGTGGAGAGCCCGATGCTGATGGTCAGGCTGGCGCCCTCCACCGGCGCGATATGGGGGATTTTCAGGGCTTCCACGGTCTGGCGCAGCTTCTCCGCCACCAGTCGCGCCCCGCCCGGCGAAGTGTTGGGCAGCACCAGCACGAACTCTTCGCCACCGTAACGCGCCGGCAGGTCGGAAGGCCGGCTGCTGGCCTCGCGAATCGCCGTGGCCACCTTGCGCAGGGCTTCATCCCCCTCCAGGTGGCCGAAGGTATCGTTGTAGGTCTTGAAGTAGTCGACGTCGATCATCAGCAACGACAGCTGGCTCTGCTCACGCATTGCCCGACGCCATTCCAGCTCCAGGTATTCGTCGAAGTGCCGGCGGTTGGACAGCCCGGTCAGGCCGTCGGAGTTCATCAGCCGCTGCAGCACCAGGTTGGTGTCCAGCAACTGCTGCTGACTGACCCGCAACGCACGGTAGGCGGCATCGCGCTGCAACAGGGTCATGTAGGAGCGGGAGTGATAGCGGATGCGCGCCACCAGCTCGATGTTGTCCGGCAGCTTGACCAGGTAGTCGTTGGCCCCGGCGGCAAAGGCCGCGCTCTTGATCAGCGGGTCTTCCTTGGTGGAGAGGACAATGATCGGGATGTTCTGGGTCGCCGGATGGTTACGGTATTCGCGCACCAGGGTCAGGCCGTCCAGCCCCGGCATTACCAGATCCTGGAGGATCACCGTGGGCTTGATGCGGATGGCCTGGGCGATGGCCTGGTGAGGATCGGCGCAGAAGTGGAAGTCGATGTTTTCCTCATTCGCCAACCCACGCCGCACGGCCTCGCCGATCATGGCCTGGTCATCCACCAGCAACACCATCGCAGCGTTTTCGTCGGTCTTGAATTCGTCGAGCTGTAAATCATTCATGGGTTGTCACCTGAGTTACTACCTGGCCAGGACAGCTGCGTTTATCAGTCATTTGGCAAATATCTCCAGCAAACGTGGAGCGATCTTGTCCAGTGGGCGAATCTCTGCGGCGGCACCGATGGCAGCGGCCGCCTTGGGCATGCCATACACCGCGCTACTGTTCTGGTCTTGAGCGATGGTCAAATAACCCTGATCGCGCATCAACTTCAAGCCCTGGGCACCATCGCGGCCCATGCCGGTCAGCAGCACCCCCACCGCATCGCCATTCCAATAGCTGGCAACACTCTCGAAAAACACGTCGATGGAGGGCCGGTAGATTTCATTCACCGGTTCGGCGGTATAGGCCAGGGTGCCGTTCTTCAACAAGCGGATATGGTGGTTGGTGCCTGCCAGCAGTACCGTGCCGCTTTGCGGCGGCTCACCTTCCCGGGCCAGCCGTACCTGCAGGCCGGAGGCGCTGCTGAGCCACTCGGCCATACCCGCGGCGAACACCTGGTCAACATGCTGGACCAGCACGATGGCGGCGGGAAAGTCCTTTGGCAAGCCCTTGAGCAGCACTTCCAGGGCCGCTGGGCCACCGGCGGAGGAGCCAATGGCCACCAGGCTCTGGCGTGGCGCCCCGCTGCGCAGCGGCACCGGCGCCGAACGCACCCGACTGCCACGCTGGCCGATCAGCCAGCCGATATTGAGGATCTTGCGCAGCAGCGGCGCCGCCGCCTCCTGGGCATTGCCCGCGCCCAGCGCCGGGGTGTCCACCACGTCCAGCGCGCCGTGGCCCATGGCCTCGAACACTCTGTGCACATTCTGCTGGCGGTCGACGGTGACGATCACAATGGCGCAAGGCGACTCGGCCATGATCCGCCGCGTGGCCTCGACGCCATCCATGACCGGCATGATCAGGTCCATGAGAATCAGGTCCGGCGTCAGTTCGGCGCAATATTTCACCGCCTCGGCGCCATTGGTGGCGACCCACACCACCTCATGGCTGGGATCGAAGGCCAGGGCCCGACGCAAGGCCTCCACAGCCATGGGCATGTCGTTGACTATCGCTATCTTCATGCCCGCGCTCCTCCAATCAGCTCCACCACCGCATCGAGCAGGGCGTCGTCATGGAAACTGGCTTTGGCTAGATAATAGTCGGCACCGGCATCCAGTCCACGGCGCCGGTCTTCCTCACGATCCTTGTAGGACACCACCATCACCGGCAGGGACTGCAGGCGATTGTCGCGACGCAAGAGTGTGACCAATTCAATTCCATCCATTCGCGGCATGTCGATATCGGTGATCAGCAGGTCGAAGCTTTCCGAACGCAAAGCATTCCAGCCATCCATGCCGTCCACGGCAACGGCCACATCGTAGCCGCGATTGATCAATAGCTTGCGCTGCAGTTCACGCACCGTGAGTGAGTCATCCACCACCAGAATACGCTTGCGCGCGGCCTGTGCGTGCTGCTGGTGATGGCGTGCGATGCGCTCCAGGCGGCCGGTATTGAGCAGCTTGTCCACCGAACGCAGCATGTCCTCGACATCCACGATCAGTGCCACCCGGCCGTCATCGAGCAAGGCCCCGGCGGAAATATCCTGGATCTTGCCCAGGCGGTCGTCCAGCGGCAGCACCACCAGGGTACGCTCGCCGATAAAGCGCTCCACGGCGATCCCGTACACCGCGTCGCGCTCGCGAATCACCACCACCTTCAGGGTTGGCGCGTCGGTCTCGGTCGCCGGCCGCTGCAACAGCTGACTGGCCGCCACCAGGCCCACATGCCGCCCTTCGTGCCAGAAATGCTGACGCCCTTCCACCTGGACTATGGCCTCGGGTTCCAAGTCGCACATACGTTCGATATGGGCCAACGGGAAGGCGTAGGCCTCGTCGCCGACCTCCACCACCAGGCTGCGCACCACCGACAGGGTCAAGGGCACTTCCAGGTGAAAACGGCTGCCCTGGCCGCTGGTCTGCTCCAGCACTACCGCACCACGCAGTTGCCGCACCATATGCTGCACCGCATCCAGGCCGACACCGCGTCCGGAAACCTCGGTGACCTTGTCCCGCAGGCTGAAGCCCGGCAGGAACAGGAAAGTCAGCAGTTCTTCCTCGCTGAGCTGAGCGGCGGTCTGGGCCGGCGACAGCTGACGCTCGACAATGCTCTGGCGCAAGCGCTCAAGATCCACGCCATTGCCGTCATCACTGAGCTCCAGCACCAGAAGACCGGCCTGGTGCGAGGCCCGCAGACGAATCACCCCCTCCGCCGACTTGCCCGCCAGCAGGCGCTGCTCGGGCAGCTCGATGCCGTGGTCGACGGCATTGCGCAGCAGGTGAGTCAGCGGTGCTTCGAGTTTCTCCAACACATCGCGATCGACCTGGGTTTTCTCACCCTCGATCTCCAGGCGTACCTGTTTGCCCAGGCTGCGCCCCAGATCGCGGACCATGCGGACCTGACCGGTGAGGACATCGGCAAAGGGCCGCATGCGACAGGCCAGGGCCGTGTCATAAAGCACCTGGGCCCGCTGGCTGGCCTGCCAGCCAAACTCATCAAGCTCGGCGGTCTTCTCCGCCAACAATTGCTGGGACTCGGCCAGCAAGCGCCGCGCATCCTCCAGGGCCTCCTGAGCCTCCAGGCTCAGCGCGTGTTCCTTGAGGTGCAGGTTGAGGTTTTCCAGGGCGGTCAGGCTGTTGCTCTGGATCCGCTTGAGGCGCTGCATCGTCGCCAGGTAAGGCTTGAGCCGCTGGGTTTCCACCAGGGATTTGCTCGAAAGGTCCAGCAAGCTGTTGAGGCGCTCGGCGGTCACCCGCAGCACCCGCTCGCCACCCTCGGTCATGCGTTTGCCCGGGCGCCCGTTGCTCACTGCCGGTTCCAGGGCCGGTTCGCTCGGTGGCGACAAGGGCTCCAGCTCCCTCGGCAACTGCGCCATGGGCGCCACTGGTGCTTCGAACTCCGGCTCTGGCGGGGCGCTTGCCTGGGCCGGCACGCTTGGCACTCCCGGTCCATGCGCCAGCAACTGCTCCATCAACGCCACATAGCCCGGAATATCCGGCGCCACTGTCTCGACGCCTCCGGGACTGGCAATACGCATCAACAGGTCAGTGCCCTGCAACAGGGCGTCGATATGCTCGGGTTGCAGATACAGTCGCCCTTCCTGGGCACTGACCAGGCAATCCTCCATCACGTGGGCAACGCTGACCCCGGCATCGACCCCGACAATCCGCGCCGCGCCCTTGAGCGAGTGGGCGGCGCGCATGCAGGCTTCCAACTGGTCGGCCTGGGTTGGATTGCGCTCCAGGGCCAGCAGCCCGGTACTGAGTACCTGGGTCTGGGCCTCGGCTTCCAGGCTGAACAGCTCCAGCAACGAGGCATCGCGCATTTGATCGGGGGTCATGTCAGGCTCCGGGTCACGGCCGAGAGCAGTTGCTCCTCGTCCAGCAAACGCAGGCTGCGTCCCTGCCATTGCAACACGCCACGGGTGTACTTGGCATTGGCCTGTTCTCCGGAGAGCGAGGCACCGTTGAGAATGCGTTCGTCGATGGCATGGATACCGTGCACCTCATCCACCGGCACCACCACCGGGCCGCCCTCGGCCCCAATGATCAGCATCCGCGGCATGACCCGCCCCGCGGCAGCGACCACCGGCGTGCCATCCAGGCCCAGCAGCTCAGTCAATGACAGACAGGCCACCAGGGCTCCGCGCACGTTGGCCACCCCCAGCAACGCCCGCGAACGCTGATGGGGCAAGGAGTGAATGTCCTGCAACGGTGCCACTTCCAACAGGCAACGGGTCGCCAGCCCCAGCCACTCTTCGCCGAGACGGAACATCAGCAGCGAACGGGTGACCACATCGCTGTCGGCCTCCAGGACCACCGCGTGCTCCCGGTCCTCCTGGCGCAACGAATAGCGATCCAGCAGGCGCGTGGCGGCGGCGGAGTAGACCGCGCAATTGCGGCAATGGATATGCTCGGCGAGCAATGGGCAGGACTTGTCGCCGTGGATGCCGATACGGTTCCAGCAATCGTCGATGGCCTGCGCATCTTCACGGGTCACGTCCAATGAGTAGGAATGGCTCATCGTTTCAACTCACTGTCGGCAGTGCGAGTGCTGCGGGCAGCGCGCTCCTGCAATCGTTGGGCTCCGGCGACATCGCCCTGGGATGCCAACAGCGCCGCCAGGTGCGCCAGGGCTTCAGGGTGCTGGGGAGCCAGGTACAGGGCCTTGCGGTAGAAGCCCTGGGCTTCCATGGCGTTGCCGGCCACATCGCTGAGCAGCCCCAGCCAGTAGAACACCTGGGCCACAGGCTCGTGCTGTTGCAGATAACGCTCGCAGGCGGCACGGGCCTGCGCGCTCTTGCCCTCATTGGCCAAGGCGGCAATGTTGGCCAGCAGGCTCGCGGCATCGCTGACCGCCAGCGTGTTCTCGGCCACCGGGGCCTGGGCCGCGCGGGCGGCAAAGGGGCGCTGGCGCGGCGCTACAGGCGGCGGATTGCGCGGTGGCAGCGGCAAGGACAAGGGCTGGGGCAAGGCCACCGGAACCGGTGCAGGCTCGGGTTCAGAGTGCCGGCTGAAGGCAAAGGACTGGGGAATACCGATGGAGCGCATGCCCAGACGCCCCAGCAGGCTGCCCTCGGCAGGCCCGATGAACAGCACCCCTTCTTCATGGGTCAGGCGCTTGAGCACCTCGAACACCTGGTGCTGGGTCGGCTGGTCGAAATAGATCAGCAGGTTGCGACAGAAGACGAAATCGAAAGGCGGCTCGCTGGCCAGCAACCCCGGTTCCAGGACATTGCCCACTTGCAGCCGGACCTGCTCGCGAACCCGCTCGCTCAAGCGATAACGATCGCCCTCGGCACAAAAGTGCCGTTCACGGAACTCGGTGTTCTGGCCACGAAAGGAATTCTTGCCATAGACCGCCCCCCGAGCCCGTTCCACCGACAACGGACTGACGTCCAGGCCGTCGACCTTGAACTGGTGCGGAGCCAGGCCGCCATCCAGCAGGGCCATGGCAATCGAGTAGGGCTCCTCGCCGGTGGAGCACGGCAGGCTCAACAGGCGCAAGGCGCGCATGCCCTTGATCTGTGACAGACGTTCCTTGGCCAGCTTGACCAGAGTGGCGAAGGATTCCGGATAACGGAAAAGCAGGTTTCCGGAACGATCACGGCCTCGATCAGTGCCTGCTGCTCATCCCGTGAACCTTGCAGCTTTTGCCAGTATTCGTCGCTGCTGAGGGCATCCAGGGCGTTGCAGCGCTGGCGCACCGCGCGCTCGATGATCGCCGGGCCCACCGAGGCGACATCCAGGCCGATTCGCTCCTTGAGAAAGTCGAAAAACCGTTGTTCGTCGCTCATCGAGGCTCCTCAAGCGACGCCGGGTCCAGAGGCTCGGCAGGAAACAGCAACTCACGCACCTGAGCGCCCAGCAAGTCATCGACCCGCACCCATTGCAAAAGCCCCTGGGCATCTTCGCGCACCGGCCCCAGATACGGCGCCTGGCGGTTGTCCAGGCCATAGGGCTGAAATTCCTGGGGGGCGCAGCGCAGCGTGTCGTTGGCCTGTTCCAGCAGCAGTCCAAGCACCCGCGGCGGCTGGGCGACGTCGCCACGGTAGTGCACCAGCACCAGTCGGGTACTGGTACGCAGCTGCGCCGCGCGCCCAAACGTCAGCTCGCACAGGTCGATGACCGGCACCACCACCCCGCGATAGGCAAAGACCCCAGCGACCCAGGACGGTGCCTGGGCAATGGGCTTGAGCTGCAGGCGCGGCAACACCTCCACCACATCAACGGCCTGTAGCGCATAGCGTTCCTGACCGATGCGGAACACCAAGAACAGAGCACTGCGCGCCCCGGCTGCGGCGCCGCGCTTGTGCGCGAGCTCATCCATCAGACTTTGAAACGCGAAACGCCGCTGCGCAGGCCCACGGCCACCTGGCTCAGCTCATCGATGGCAAAGCTGGCCTGGCGCAGGGACTCGACGGTCTGGCTGCTGGCGTCCCCCAGTTGCACCAGGGCGTGGTTGATCTGCTCGGCGCCGGTGGCCTGGGCCTGCATCCCCTCATTGACCATCAGCACCCGAGGCGCCAGGGCCTGGACCTGATGGATGATCTGCGACAGTTGCTCGCCCACCTGCTGCACCTCGGCCATGCCGCGACGCACTTCTTCGGAAAACTTGTCCATGCCCATGACCCCCGCCGACACCGCCGACTGGATCTCACGGACCATCTGCTCGATGTCGTAGGTGGCGACGGCGGTCTGATCCGCCAGACGTCGCACTTCAGTGGCCACCACGGCAAAGCCGCGGCCGTACTCACCGGCTTTCTCCGCCTCGATGGCGGCGTTCAGCGACAGCAGGTTGGTCTGGTCGGCAACCTTGACGATGGTCACCACCACCTGATTGATGTTGCCGGCCTTCTCGTTGAGGATCGCCAGCTTGGCGTTCACCAGATCCGCGGCGCCCATCACCGAGTGCATGGTGTCTTCCATGCGCGCCAGACCCTGCTGGCCGGAGCCGGCAAGCACCGAGGCCTGATCGGCCGCGCTGGACACTTCAGTCATGGTGCGCACCAGATCCCGGGAGGTCGCGGCGATTTCCCGCGAAGTGGCGCCAATTTCCGTGGTGGTGGCGGCAGTCTCGGTGGCGGTGGCCTGTTGCTGCTTGGAGGTGGCGGCAATCTCGGTCACCGATGTGGTGACCTGCACCGACGAACGCTGGGCCTGCGATACCAGGGCGGTGAGCTCGGTCATCATGTCGTTGAAGCCGGTTTCCACCGCGCCGAACTCGTCCTTGCGCTCCAGGTTCAAGCGGCCGCTGAGGTCACCGGTGCGCATGATTTCGAGAATGCTCACGATGCGATTCATCGGCGCCATGATCGCCCGCATCAACAGCAGGCCGCATAGACCAGCGACGAAAATCGCCACCAGCAACGACACGCCCATGCTGACCTTGGCCGCGGCCACCGCATCGTCGATGGCGGCGGTGGCGGAGTCGGCCACGGCCTTGTTCTCGCTGATGATGTCGTTGAGTTTCATGCGGCCGGCAATCCAGGCCGGGGTCAGCTGTTCGTTGAACAGGCGGATCGCCTCGGCTTCCTGGCGCTTCTGGTGCAGGTCGAGTACCGCGGCCTGGATGCGATTGAAATCCTGGTGGTCTTTCTCGAAGGCATCGAACTCGGTCTGGTCCTCGCGACTGTTGATGGTCTGCTTGTAATTGTCCATTTGGGTCTGCAGACGCTCTTCGAAGGCCTTGAAGTCCGCCTTGTCTTCGGAACTGATGTCCTGATTCTGCTTGAGGCCGATGATTTCCTGGGTCTGCAGGTAGGTGTCGACCCAGGCACTGCGGATCATGGAACTGAAATAGACCCCAGGCACCGCGTCATTGCGCATGCGCTCTTCACCGGCCTCGATCTTCAACAGGCGCGAGTACGAGACGACGACCATCAACAACATGATGGCGATAATCACCGCAAAGCTCGCCAAAATGCGTTGGCGCAACGTCCAGTTCTTCACAGTCAGTCCTCGAGGCCATTCAAAAATGGGAGGAGTATAGCCGAGGACGAGGCAGGTTTTATGGGTGGTTTAACAACCCGAATGGCACTTTCGGCATCTTTGTGCACCCGCTCTGGATGGCGGCTCAGCGGGCATTTTCAGACCACTAGAGGGCATTTCGGCAATTCCTTCCGGCAGAACCGCCATCCTTGGCAAAGGGCAAGTTCCAGGTGCTTCAGAGACCGCTCTGACGCACCTGCTTTTCCAGTTCGGCCTTGAGCCCCGGCGCCAGCTGCAACTGGCGCGCCAGCTCGTCCAGATAGGCCTTTTCCATGAAGTGTTCTTCATCCACCAGCATCACGCTGGCCAGGTACATCTCGGCCGCCATTTCCGGGGTGCTGGCGGCACGGGCCACATCCGCCGGGTCCAGGGGTTTGTTCAACTCGCTGTGCAGCCAGTTTTGCAATTGCGGGTCGTTGTCCAGCTTGCGGAACTCGCCCTCGATCAGTGCCCGCTCACGCTCGTCCACGTGACCATCGGCCTTGGCCGCTGCCACCAGGGCCTTGAGGATCGCCTGGCTGTGCAGCTCCACTTGCTGCGCCGGTAGCCGGTCGAGGGTCTGCGGCTCGTTGCGTGGAGCGCTGCCCTGTTGCGCCTGCCTGTTGCCGTAGGCCTTGTAGGCCAGCACGCCGAGGGCTGCCAAGCCGCCATAGGTCAGGGCCTTGCCGCCAAACTTGCGGGCCTTCTTGTTGCCCAGCAGCAAGCCCATGGCGCCGGCCGCCAGGGCCCCGCCGCCCGCTCCGGACAGCAGTCCGCCCAGCCCGCCGGCCTTGCCGCCGAGCAAGCCGCCGAGGCCGGCGGAATCGGCTCGGGGCTTGTCCGTTGGCGCCGCGCCGGTCTTGTTCTGCAGCAACTCCTGACCGGACCTGAGTAATTGATCGAGCAATCCACGGGTGTTCATCTGCCGCCTCCGGAAAATTAGGTGTCACATCGACACATAAGGCCGTAAGCCTAGAGAGAAGTGCCCAGGTTCAGGGGGACGATAGTGCTTCTGAATGTTGCTTTCCCACGGGCAGCCCCCCCTTGTAGGAGCTGGCTTGCCAGCGAAGGGGCCCCGCGCCGGAAATGCCTGCATCAAAGGCCCTCCATCAGCCCCCACTCAGGTCGCCAGACTGGATTAGCGCCCCGAGTTACGGCACTATCCGCCGCCTGAAAAAACCCGGCGCCACCGACCGGAATCGATGAAGACCTTCCGGCAGCAAGGATGCGCCCATGCCCCGACAGACCTCCGCCACCGCCCACGAGTGCCGCCCATGAGCCTGGACGCCGCAGGCCGTTATCACCTGATACGCATCATCACCGGCCTGGTGCCCTTGTCGCTGCCGGCGCCGCTGTTCTATCTGGCACATTTCTGGGGCATAGCGGTGTATCGCAGCCACTTCGGTTCCATCGCCAAGGGCTTCGGCCTGGGAGTGATGGTGGAACTTCTGCTCCATCTGCTGATCATCGTCAGCGTGCTGGTGGCCCTGGTGCCCAACCTGAAGGCCAAGCTGGGCCTGGTCGGCGCCCTGGTGCTGTTCACCGCCTGGGCGATGTTTCCCGACCATCCGATACGTGGCTACGTCTATTGCTTCCTGATGAGCGTACCGCTGCTGCTGGCAATCTGGCTGGCGCAGTGGCTGTGCCGCTGCTTCGCGCCGACACCTCCGCCAGACACACCATGACCGACGCTCCGCCTCCAACCTTGATGAGTTCGCCGATGCCCGCCCTTCGCCATCTCTTGCGCCCGTTGCTCGCCGTCCTGTTGCTTGGCGCCACCACCCAGGCAGCCCAGGCCGCTGCCCCCGCCTGCCCGTCCAGCGACCTGCCGACCTTCGCCAAGGCCTTTGCCAGCAGCCCGGAGCTGCAGCAGGCGTTCACCGACTCGCCGTTGATCGAACAGCGACCGACCCATGACGAGTACGGCCGCGAGGTCACCACCCGGCACAAACTGACGGGCGATACCCGTCACCTGCTGACCCTGCTCGATCCAGAGGCCCAGGCTCGGGCCGGGCTGCAATCCTTCTGGGAGAGCCAGACCCTGGTGGTGCACGACCCAATGGGCGACGTGGTCCAGGCCTTCGTCTTTCAACAGGGCGCCTGCTGGCAACTGGTGCGGGTAGAGCAATGGTCCATGGACGGTCTGCTCAACCAGGACGCCCCGGCCAATGAAACCGCCCTGCAGCGGCAGATGCGCAAGGCCGATCTGTTCCTGGGCTACGGCGGTCGGGAGCAGTACCTGTTGACCAAGTACTTTTTCGAGCTGGGCCAGCAGATTCTGCTGGACGCCGCCCGGCATGGCTCGGCCACGGCGGCAGTGCAGGCGGTGAGCCTGGGTTACTCGGGCATGGCGCCGGAACTCAAGCCCGGGGAACCGGAAGAATTGCTGCTGCCTTACGCCCAGACCGATGCCGAGGCGGCGTTGATGCTGTCCATGTACTACTGCGATCCGCTCGGCGATGGCTCCATCACCCAATGCCAACAACCGCGCAAGTCCGAAGAGCTGGTGCTGCGCACTGCCCGGGAACTGAACTCGGCCAGCGCCTACTACTACCTGGGCAGCGGCTACGCCGAGGGCAAGTGGGGCACCACCGATGGCCCCCGAGCCCTGGCCTGCTACCGGGAAGCGATCAAGCGCGGCGATCTGAACAGCCTCCGGCCCCTGACCTGGTGGACGAAAAAAGGCGAAACGCCCGCCGGCGAAGCCCAGTGCCTGGATGCCCAGGCTCCAGTGGGGAGCTGAGACCCCTGTGGTCTGCCCCCATGGAGTGGAGGGTGGGCATCACGCTTTTTGACTCTTTTTCACAAGAGTTTGATTGCCCACACACGGCCTGATCGCGTTAATTGAGCGTTCACTCAAGTACCGAAAGGCCGTCCCATGCTTCCCGCCCCCCAAGAACCCACCACGCTGCCAGGACCTTGGAGATGAGTGCGCACCTGCCCGTCCAGGCGGCACGCCTGCAGCACGTGGACGCCCTGCGCGGCTTTGCTCTGCTGGGCATTCTGGCGGTGAACATCTGGTCCTTCGCCGACCCGTACTACACCTCGCCGGTCAGCAATCCAGCCTATGCCAGCAGCCTCGATCATCTGATCCGCTGGCTGGTGTCGGTCCTCTTCGAGGCCAAGTTCTACCTGCTGTTCTCCTTTCTGTTCGGCTACAGCTTCACCCTGCAGATGGCCTCCGCCGAACGTTCGGGGGAGCGCTTCGTGCCGCGCATGCTGCGTCGGCAACTGGCCTTGCTGGCCATCGGCCTGGCGCATGGTGCGCTGTTGTTCTACGGCGAGATCCTCTCGCTGTACGCCCTGCTGGGCCTGGTGCTGCTGGCGCTGCGCGGATTGTCGGCAAGGTGGGCGGCGACCCTGGCGATTGTGCTGATCACGGGAACCGCCGTGCTGATCCTGCTGTTCGGTGTCGAACTGCTGAACGCCGGCCTCTACACCGGCGCCGCCGACGGCGAACCGGCGCTCAAGGACATGGCCCTGGGCGGCGATGCCCTGGACACCCTGGCCTACAACGCCTCTCACCTGCTGGAGACCGCTTCTGCCCTGTGGCTGCTGCAGGGCCCCAGCACCCTGGCGATGTTCCTGCTGGGCTATGTAGCCGGGCGCAAAGGCCTGCTGGTGGCGCCTTACCGCTTTGAGCGCAGACTGCCAGGGCTGCTGGCCCTGACCCTGCCCCTCGGCCTGGGTGGCGCCCTGCTCTACGGATACTGGGCAGCCTACGCCCCTGGTGGCGGCCTGGAAGTCATCGGCTACGGCATCAGCCAACTGACCGCGCCGCTGCTCTCGGCCAGTTACGCCATGCTGCTGCTCAGGGCCTTTCACTCCCCTTCGGGCCAGCGTCTGTGCCAACGCCTGGCCCCTCTGGGACGGATGTCACTGAGCAACTACCTGCTGCAATCGCTGATCCTCTGCCTGCTGTTCACCGGCTACGGACTGGGGCTGATCAACCATCTGTCGCCGCTGTGGATGCCCGTTCTGGTGATCGCCATCTACCTGCTGCAGATGCAACTCAGCGCCCTGTGGCTGCGTACTCATCAGTACGGTCCCTGCGAGTGGCTGCTGCGGGCGGTGACCATCGGTGCCTGGCCGAACTGGCGCAAGCCCCTCCAGGCTTAGACCAGACGCAGATAGAGGTGGATATCCTCGGGCTCGAGGCGCAGCAGTTCCGGGTCCGGGACGGCCAATGGCTCACAGCCCAGGCCGGTATAAAAATCCACGGTATGCCGCGACGGCGTGGCCGACACGTACAAGCCCTGCCCCCCCATGATCAGGGCCTGCTCCCGTGCCAGGGCGAAGAGTTGCCGGCCCAGGCCAAGGCCGCGATAAGCCCGGCTCACATGCAGGAACTTCAACTGCCGCAAGTCCAGCCCGGCGCCCTCGATGGGCAGGCAATCGACCACCGCCGCCGCCACCAGAGCCGGGCCATCGAACACCCCCTGCAACCAGCCGCCGCGCTGGTAACACTGCTGCAAGATCAGCGCGTCATGCTCAGCCTCGCCCTGCGGCCAGCCCTCCACCACTTCATGCTGGGCATAGCGCAGCAGAACGCCGTCCTGCAGGCGGTAGAACTCATCGATGACCTCGGCGCGGTCGATCAACTTGAGCCGTTGGATATCGTCTTCGGTGAGCCGGCGCGGGTGCAGCATGGAAGGGGTTCCTGAAGCTGATCGGTGGTTACCAATGGACACAAGCTAATCATTTTTCTGCCCCTGGCGAACCGTTTATTCTATCCGGCGTCTGTTTACAGTCCGTTGCGTTTGGCCGATGGCATGACCGAACTATCCCTCGCGATCCCCTCATGCAGCCAGGAACGGCTGGGGATCTTTCCCCGTACAAGGTTCACCTATGCACCGCAGGAATCTCCTCAAAGCCTCCATGGCCCTGGCGGCCTACACCGGCCTCTCGGCCAGCGGTCTGCTGGCAGCCAGGGCCTGGGCCGGCGCCGCTGACGGCCAAGCCCAGGCATTCGACTTCGAGCGCCTCAAGGCCCAGGCCAAGCAACTGGCCGCCAGCCAGTACGTGGACACCAAGCAGGTGCTGCCACCGACCCTGGCGCAGATGACGCCGCAGAACTTCAACGCCATCCAGTACGACGGCCAGCACTCGCTGTGGAATGACCTGAACGGCCAGCTGGATGTGCAGTTCTTCCATGTGGGCATGGGTTTCAAGCAGCCGGTGCGCATGCACAGCGTCGATCCCAAGACTCGCCAGGCGCGGGAAGTGCACTTCCGGCCCGCGCTGTTCAACTACCAGAACACCAGCGTCGACACCGCCCAGCTCAAGGGCGACCTGGGTTTTGCCGGCTTCAAGCTGTTCAAGGCACCAGAGCTGGACAGGCACGACGTGGTGTCCTTCCTCGGCGCCAGCTACTTCCGTGCGGTGGACGCTACCGGCCAGTACGGCCTCTCGGCCCGAGGCCTGGCCATCGACACCTACGCCAAACGCCGCGAGGAATTCCCCGACTTCACCCAGTTCTGGTTCGAGACCCCGGACAAGGACAGCACCCGCTTCGTGGTCTACGCCCTGCTGGATTCGCCAAGCGCCACCGGCGCCTACCGCTTCGACATCGACTGTCAGGCCGAGCGCGTGGTGATGGACGTCGATGCCCACATCAATGCCCGCACCGCCATCGAACAGCTGGGTATCGCACCTATGACCAGCATGTTCAGTTGCGGCACCCATGAACGACGCATGTGCGACACCATCCACCCGCAGATCCACGACTCCGACCGCCTGGCCATGTGGCGCGGCAATGGCGAGTGGATCTGCCGCCCGCTGAACAACCCGACGAACCTGCAGTTCAACGCCTTCGCCGACAAGGACCCGAAAGGCTTCGGCCTGGTGCAGACCGACCACGAGTTCGCCAGCTACCAGGACACCGTGGACTGGTACAGCCGCCGTCCGAGCCTGTGGGTCGAGCCCACCACCGCCTGGGGCGAAG
Organism: Pseudomonas sp. JDS08PS003; assembly: GCF_045013505.1. Lineage (NCBI taxonomy): Bacteria > Pseudomonadati > Pseudomonadota > Gammaproteobacteria > Pseudomonadales > Pseudomonadaceae > Pseudomonas > Pseudomonas sp. JDS08PS003. Next base: position 1,372,315 of record NZ_CP120724.1, on the reverse strand, counting down.
GCAGCGTCGACCTGCTGGAAATCCCCACCACCGGCGAAACCATGGACAACATCGTGGCCTTCTGGACCCCGAAAAAACCGGTGGCCGCCGGCGACTCCCTGAACTACGGCTACAAGCTCTACTGGAGCGCCCTGCCGCCGGTGGGCACGCCCCTGGCGCGGGTCCACGCCACCCGTTCCGGCATGGGCGGCTTCGTCGAAGGCTGGGCTCCGGGCGAGCACTACCCGCCAGTCTGGGCCCGACGCTTTGCCGTGGACTTCACCGGTGGCGGCCTGGATCGCCTGCCAGCCGGCACCGGCATCGAACCGGTAATCAGCGCCTCCAACGGTGAGGTTAAGGATTTCAGCATCCTGGTACTGGACGAGATCAAGGGCTACCGCATTCTCTTCGACTGGTACCCAACCAACGACAGCGTCGAACCGGTGGAACTGCGGCTGTTCATCCGCACCCACGACCGCACCCTGAGCGAGACCTGGCTGTACCAGTACTTCCCGCCGGCACCGGACAAACGCAAATACCCGTGATCGGCTGACGGCCCCTGGCCCGCCCTACGGGCCCCTTCGCCGGCAAGCCGGCTCCTACAGACCGCACCGCCTCCGTAGGAGCTGGCTTGCCAGCGCAGGCGTCCTGAAGCCAGGCACAAAAAACCGGCCCACACGGGCCGGTTTTTTTACATCGGCAGGACCTTAATCGCGCAAATCCGACTCATGAATCGGCTGGTCCCTGTGGGTCGCCCGCTGATACTGCGCCGGCCAGATCGCCTTGCGCCCGCCCAGGTCGTCATCCGCATGCAGCGGCCAGTAAGGGTCCCGCAGCAGCTCGCGGGCCAGGAAGATGATGTCCGCCTGACAGGTACGCAAAATATGCTCCGCCTGGGCCGGTTCGGTGATCATCCCCACGGTCCCGGTGGCCATGCCCGACTCCTTGCGCACTCGCTCGGCAAAGCGCGTCTGATAACCCGGCCCGGTGGGAATCTCGGCATTGGCCGCAGTGCCTCCGGACGACACATCGATCAAATCCACCCCCAGGTCCTTGAGGCGCCGCGCCAACTCCACGGTCTCGTCCGGGTTCCAGCCGTCTTCCACCCAATCGGTGGCCGACACCCGCACGAACAGGGGCAGTTCCTCGGGCCACACCCCGCGCACCGCCTCGGTCACCTGCAACACCAGGCGAATGCGGTTTTCGAACGAACCGCCGTATTGATCCTGGCGCTGATTACTCAAGGGCGACAGGAACTGATGCAACAGGTAGCCATGGGCGGCATGCACTTCCACCACTTTGAAACCGGCCACCAGCGCGCGCTTGGCGGCCGCAACGAAGGCCTGGATGATCTCGCCAATCTGCCCCTCGTCCAGCTGAGTGGGCGGCGTGTGCTGCGGGTCGAAGGCAATCCGTGACGGCCCCACCGGCACCCAGCCGCCGTCCTCGGGCTTGACGCTGCCGGACTTGCCCAGCCAGGGTCGATGAGTACTGGCCTTGCGCCCGGCATGAGCCAGCTGGATACCCGCCACCGCGCCCTGGGCGGTGATGAAACGGGTGATGCGCTGCAGGGGTTCGATCTGCGCGTCGTTCCACAGGCCCAGGTCCTGGGCAGTGATCCGGCCCTCGGCGGTGACCGCCGTGGCCTCGGTGAAGATCAACCCGGCGCCGCCGACGGCGCGGCTGCCCAGGTGCACCAGATGCCAGTCGTTGGCCAATCCGTCCACCGACGAGTACTGGCACATGGGCGACACCGCGATGCGGTTGAGAAGGGTCAGTTGACGCAGGGTATAGGGTTCAAGCAGCAGACTCATGGGGCACCTCTCGGTCAATGGTCAGGCTCCAGGGTTCTGTTTGAACGGTCGACGAGTGACTGCGAAGTGAAGCGCCCGCCCCCGCGGGTAGAAGAATGACAAAAGGTCACAAGGCCAATCAGACAGTGCTTAGAGACTAGTCGACAACACTGCCGCCAGCAGGGTTCCTGATGATTGCCCGGGCAAAAACCTTGCGCCCGGGCGGCACAAACGCCAGCCGCTGCGGCGGGACAGCGGCTGGCGGAGCGTCAAATCGCAGGGCCCCTGCGATTGCCATCGAGCAAGGCCTCCACCACGCCACGGGCCATCTCCACCGAATGCACCAGCGACCAGATCAACCCGCGCTCTACGCCACTGGCCTGCTCGGTGATCTCGTCGGACACCTCCTCGGCGGCCTTGAGCAGCATGGAAACGTGGAGCTGTGCTTCTTCGGCACTGATACCGGGGCGCACAGTGAAGGGGTTATCGGGGCCCGCAGGACCAGCGGTGGTGGGTTGCAGCGTCGCGATCAGCGAACCCTCTACGCCGATAATGGCCAGGGCATGGCGAACCCTTTCATTGGCCAGATCGTGGTCAGGATTACGACGGGAAGAAGGAGGGGAAACAGGCGGATCGGGACGATCTTTTTCATGGTGCAGTTCCTCGACGATGAGGCCTCCACACCTAACGCTGCTAGACGTTTAAAAAGGTGGCGGCTGTACGCGGGCTAGCAGACCGAGTCGAGGAACCGGTGCGCCCGAAAGCGCCCCCACGCACAGCTGCCATAACAGCACACTGCAAATATGAATTGCAGTGCTGATGGCATCGCTTGCGTTCGACCCGGGCTGCTATTCCCGATCACTGATAGGCAGTGATGAACCGAGACTAGTCAGCTGAGTAGATCGCCACAAGCGCCCGGGAGTGCGCTCGGAAACCCCTTACAAAAGAAAGAGACATTCCGCCATCCCGTTTCCCCAAAGTCTGGCGAAACCAGCCACAGCGTCCCTTAGCGCGGTTCAATATGGGCAATCATCAACTGCACGGTTTCCTGGCCCCGGAACTCGTTGAGGTCGAGCTTGTAGGCCAGTTCCACCCAGCGGATGGTGGGGTTGGGCCAGACTTCGCGGTCGATGCCGAAGGCGATGCCGTCCAGTTTCAGCGAGCCGCATTCGCTGCGCAGCACCACTTTCAGGTGGCGTTCGCCAACGATGCGCTGCTCCACCAGTTCAAACACGCCATGGAACATCGGCTCGGGGAAGTGCTGGCCCCAGGGCCCGGCATGGCGCAGGGCGCGGGCCAGTTCCAGGTGGAACTCTTCCACGGCCAGGCTGCCGTCCGACAGCAGGCGCCCGGTGAGGTCTTCTTCGCGCAGCTGGCGCCGCACTTCTTCGTCGAAAGCCTCGGCGAAGGCCGGGAAGTTCTGCTCCGGCAGGGACAGACCGGCGGCCATGGCGTGGCCACCGAACTTGCTGATCAGTTGCGGATGGCGCGCGGCCACCGCGTCCAGGGCGTCACGGATATGGAAGCCCGGCACCGAACGGGCCGAGCCCTTGAGCATGCCGTCGCCAGCATCGGCAAAGGCGATGGTCGGGCGGTGGTAACGCTCTTTCAGGCGCGAGGCGAGAATCCCGATCACGCCCTGGTGCCAGTCGGCATCAAACAGGCACAGGCCGAACGGCATCGACTCCACCGGCAATTCCTTGAGCTGGGCCAGGGCTTCGCGCTGCATGCCCTGCTCGATGGATTTGCGGTCCTGGTTCAGTTCGTCCAGCTGAGCGGCCATGGCCCGAGCGGCGGAAACGTCGTCGCTGAGCAGGCACTCGATACCCAGGCTCATGTCGTCCAGGCGTCCGGCGGCGTTGAGCCGTGGACCAAGGATAAAACCCAGGTCGGTGGAGGTAATACGCGAGTGATCGCGCTTGGCCACTTCGAGAATCGCCTTGAGCCCCGGCCGCGCGCGACCGGCACGAATCCGCTCCAGGCCCTGATGCACCAGGATGCGGTTGTTGGCGTCCAGGGGCACCACGTCCGCCACGCTGCCCAGGGCCACCAGATCCAGCAGCTCGCCAATGTTCGGCTGCGGCCGGGTTTCATAGCGACCCAGGCTGCGCAGGCGTGCGCGCAGTGCCATCAGCACATAGAAGATCACCCCGACCCCGGCCAGGGCCTTGCTGGGGAACTCGCAGCCCGGCTGGTTGGGGTTGACGATGGCGTCCGCCGCCGGCAGTTCATGGCCGGGCAAGTGGTGGTCGGTGACCAATACCTGCAAGCCTGCTGCCTTGGCCGCCGCCACGCCTTCGACGCTGGAGATGCCGTTGTCTACGGTGATCAAAAGCTGCGGCTCGCGCTGCAGGGCCACGGCAACGATTTCCGGGGTCAGGCCGTAGCCGTATTCGAAACGGTTGGGCACCAGATAATCGACATGGGCCGCGCCCAGCAGGCGCAGGCCCAGCAAGCCCACGGTGCTGGCGGTGGCGCCGTCGGCGTCGAAGTCGCCGACGATGAGGATGCGCTGGCGCTGGTCCAGAGCGGTCACCAGCAGGTCCACCGCGGCGTCGATGCCCTTGAGCTGCTGATACGGGATCAGCCGCGCCAGGCTCTTGTCCAGCTCCTCCACCGACTGCACGCCACGGGCGGCATAAAGGCGGGTCAGCAGTGGCGGCAGATCGCCGAGAAAGGGCAGGACGGCGGGCAACTCACGGGGTTCGATACGCATGGGCTAACAGCAACTTCTCTTGGGGGACGGTGGATCGTTCAGGTGCGGAGCGGGCGATCAGCCGCGCTCGCCCAGCAGCCATTCCAACTGGACTTCGTGCTGACCGCGATCGTCGGTGACGAAGATCGTGCCTTCGCTGATCATCACGTCCCACTTGATGACGCGCGGCATGTCCTTGGCCAGGGTCTCGAGGACGTCCTGGGGCACGCCGGCGATGTTGAGGTTCTTCAGGTTCTTCACCGCGTCCACCACCCGGGTCTGCCAGACCCGCAGGCTGCCGTAGGCCAGCAGGCTGGTGCGCTCGGTGCGACGCGAGCACCAGGTCAGGCGATCGGCGTCCGGCTGGCCGACTTCGATCCAGTGCAGTACGCGATCGTCCAGGCTCTTTTCCCACAGGGCCGGCTCGTCCACATCCGACAGACCCCGACCGAACGACAGGTGCTCGTTGTACCAGAAGGCGTAGGCCAGCAGTCGCACTGTCATGCGCTCTTCGGTTTCCGAAGGGTGACGGGCGATGGTCTGCTTGACGCTTTCGTAGACCCCGCGGTCGAGGTCGGTCAGGTTCAGTTCGAATTTGTAGGTGGTGGACGGCTGGGCCATGTGCGGGCTTCTTGAGTGTGCGAAAAGGCGGCAAGTCTAACCCGAAACCTGCCGCCCTGCCCGACCACTGACCGGGCCACCCCTGCCCTGGATGACATCCGCTGAAACGCATTGGCTGGGTAAAGTCGGTTGCCAGCCTGTAGCCATGGCTTTATAACCCCGCGCAAACCGGCTGGCGCGCACCGCACCAGAACCGCTGTGCAATAGAAAAGGACGTCCATGACCCTCTTTGTCACCCTGCTTGTCATCGTGCTGGTGTTCATCGCACTGATTTTGTACTCCCGCCAGAAAACCGCCGATCGGAACGAGGGTCTGGAGCTGACCAGCAACCTCACCGCCCAGATCAATCAGACCCTGCTGCTGAGCAAGGCCGAGCCGCTGCTGGCGCTGAAACTGGCAGAGACGCTACCCGGCGAGGCCCGGGAACTGGCCTTGCAGCTGGTGGCCAGCGAGCTCTACCTGGCCGGACACAAGGCCCAGGCCCAGGCGATCTACCAGCAACTGCCGCCCCACGCCCGGGAGTACGTGCTCAATACCCTGATCGAAACACTGCTCGACACCGACGATACCCAAGCCTGCCTGGAACTCCTGGAGAACTGGGGGCAATCCCTGCCCAGCTGGCCGCTGCTGCAAGTGCGTATCCTCCAGGCCCGTGGCGAACAGGACCGGGCCCTGGCTGTGCTGGGCGAACTGAGTGACCCGCAACAGCAGGCCGCCCAGGAACGCCAGAGCATCGGCAACCTGCTGATCCTGGCGCACCTGCAACATCAGGCCGGGATGCAGGACGCGGCACTGGCCAGCGTCGAGCACGCCTGGTCGACGTTTGAGGCATCCGAGGAAAGCCATCGCCAGTCGATTCTGCGCAGGCTGTTCGAGGCCTGCGCGACCCTGGGTCAGTTCGACTCGATCCTCACGCGGGCCGCGCCACTGCCGGCAGAAGAACAGGCCCAGGCAGTCGCCGCCCTGATCAAGGCCGGTCAACTGGACTCTGCCCTCAGTCTGCTGGCCCCCATCAGCGAAGACCTCTACTACACAACGCACAGCGAACTGCTGGACCTGGCCCTGGCCCTGCCGCCGATCGATAACGCCCTGCGCCTGTTGGACAAGGCCCCCGACATGCATCGCTACAGCCTGCTGCTGAGCCTGCTGAGCCACATGGCGACACAAGGCCAGACCGCAGAAGCCGAGGCTCTGTTACTGATCCTGGAAACTGAACCGAGCCAGCATCCGGGCCTGATGCTCAGCCTCTGTGAACAGCACCACGCCACGCACCCGCAATGGGCCGAGGCACTGCTGGCCAAGGCGCTGCAACAGATCGACGGGTACAAGAATGACCATGAGTTCTGGAGCGGCATGCGCATGCAGGCCCTGCGAACCCAGCTACAGCTGCAAAGCCGGCTGCCGGCCCATCGCCGGGACAGCTGGCTGGTACGCAGCGGCCTTGAGGAATTGCACAGCCTGCACCAGCAGGAGGACGGCGAACAGCAATTGCTGTGCATTCGCGAGCAGACCAAGCTACTGCACGACCTGGGGCAGACGGCCCAGGCCAGGACCCTGCTGGAGCAGGCCCTGGCGTTGCTGGACAGCGACACCCTGCCGGAGGTCGATGAGATGGACAAAACCTTCTACCTGGAGGACATCGCCAGCGCCTACCTGAGCATCGACGAGGCGCAGCAGGCCCAGGTCCTGCAGGATCGATTGCACAGCCTGGAGGCCGGCAGTCGCGACCTGGAAGAGGACCTGCTGCTCAATCACATCGAGCACCAGCGCTTCGCCCAGGCCATCGAAGCCCTGAACCTGAGCGTCTTGCTCAGCGACAAGAAGCCTCTGTCGCGCCTGTATGAGGCCCTGGAGGAGCTGCACACACGGGCCCCCGAGCGAGCCAGCGAACTTCAGCAGCAACTGATGGAGAGCTTTAGCAGCGGCATGGCCTGGCGCACCTCTCAGGCGAACTGACCGCCTCCCGGACCGACACCCGCCTGGCTGCAACCCGTTGTCCAGGGCGCCCCCATGCAACGCGCCAGGCCCCGACCCGCACCAAAGGAAAACCGAATCATGGAAGTGCTTATCATCCTGCTGGTCATTACCGGCGTGATCTCGCTGCTGGTGGTGTATGCCAACAAGAGCAGCAGCGGCAATGACCTGGGTATCACCCTGGACGAGGCAGCGCAGATCAATCGCGCGGCGCACCTGAGCGCCATCGAACCGCAAGTGGGCTTGCAACTGGCCCAGCGCCTGACGGGCAAAGCCCGGCAACTGGGGCTGATGCAGATGCCTGCGGCGCTGTACCGACAAGGCGACCAGGAACAGGCCCTGGAAGTACTGGCCGAACTCGATGAAACCTACCAGCCCATGGCCCTGGACCAACTGCTCGAAACCTTGCTCGACAAGGACGGCCCACAGGCGGTGCTAAGCCTGTTGGAGCGCCTGCATCAACCCCTGCCCTCAGCGCCCATGCTGCGCATCCCACTGCTGGTGGCCAGCGGTGAACACGAGCAGGCCCGCGCCTTGCTGGTGACCTTCGGTGTCGAGCAGTTGAGCCAGGACTCCGCCAGCGAGCATCGGCAGTTGGCTGCCCTGCAACGCAGCTTGGGCCTGGCCGACAAAGCCGCCATCAGCATCGGCCTGGCCTGGCAACTGCTACTCAAACAGCCGGCCAACAAACTGGACCTGCATGAACTGGAACAGACCCTGCTCGAGTACCGCGCCCAGGGGCAGGACGCGCAGTTCCCGGCCATGGCCGCGCAATTGCCCGAGTCGGCCCAAATCATCGTCGTGACCCTGCTGATGCAAGCCGGGGAATTCGACGCCGGATTCGAACTGCTGGCGCAAAACCCCGAGCCCGACGACTACTTCGGCTACCCACCGTTACTCAAGCTGATTCTGGACGCCAAGCGCCCGGATCTGGCTACACAGCTGATCGCCCAGGTGCCGGAGTCGGACGCCAGCGAGCTGCTGTTGAGCCTGTTGAACTGGCATGTCGCGCGCAACGAGATGGCCGAGGCCGAGGCGGCCTTGCAGGCCGGCGCCGTCTCGACCCCGCAGCGTATCTGGTGCCTGATCTGTCTGTGGGGCAACTACGTCGAGGAACACTCGCAATGGTGCGCCCATCTGCTGGAGCAAGCCTTGCTGGCACTGGAGACCTTGCGTGGCGATGAGCAATGGCCGTGGTTGCGCCTGCTGATCCTGGAAACCCAACTGCGGGTGCAGGCCGCCCTGCCGCGCCTGCGCCGCGACAGCTGGCTGATCCGCAATAACCTGGAGGAAATGGCGCATCTCAACACCCAGCTCGAATACGCCGATCGTCCGATGAAACTGGCGTTGCAGGCCAAGCTGCTCCACGACCTGGAACAAACCCGGCAAGCCGGCGAACTGCTGGATCAGGCTGTGCAAGCGCTCGACGACGACAGTCAAAATGCGACGCTGGACCCAGCGGAAAAAGCCTTCTTCCTGGAACAGCTGGCGCTGAGCTACGTCTACATCGACGATCAGGCAAAAGCCGCCGAGCTAAAGAGTCGCCTGGAACAGCGGGCGGCCTATGCCAGCCAATTGAGCCAGGCCATGGTGCTGAACCATATCCGCCAGCAACGCTTCGAGGAGGCGATTGCCGGCCTGGAACTGCGCAACCTGTTTATTGGCGAAAACCCGGTGCAGCAGTTGCACCTGGCCCTGGAAACCCTGCGCCAGAGTGCCCCGGAAAAAGCCCATGAGCTGCGCCAGAAGCTGATCGACAGCCTGGCCGCCGAGAGCGCCTGGGGTTACCCGAACGCCGCCTGAGGCCGTATTGAGGCCCGCCGCTGCACGCCTTAACGCGGCGCGTAGCGGCTCCACAGCTCGTTGAACTCCTTGAGATAACTGGCCACCAGTTGCGGGTGGTCGATCACCAGCAGGTTTTCCTCATTGCCGGTGGTGGCGCTGCGGGTCCAGTTGAAGCTGCCGTTGAGCAGGGTCCGGCCATCGAACACAGCGAACTTGTGGTGCATGTGGAACGGCGTGTCGTCGATCCGCACCGGCACGCCGGCCTCGCGTAACGCGGCGATATCGCTGCCGACATCGAATTGCTTTTCACTGTCGCTGATCACCCGCACGGCCACGCCGCGCTGGTGGCAGGCGCGGATTTCGTCGCTCAGTTGATCGTCGGAAATGGTGAACACGCAGATATCCACCGAGATTCGCGCCTGGCGGCACAGGTCGCGGATCTTGCGCCGGCAGTCTTCACCGGGGCTGAAGTGGGCGCTGGCCATGTCGCGCACCGGGGCGCTGTTGGCGTCCAGGGTCTTGACCACCTGCTCCAGCCATTTCAACGCCGGCAGCACATTGGCGCTGTCTGTCAGCGCCAGTTCGCGCACCAGATCAAAGGCGCGGTTACGCATGTAGCGCACCTGGTCCTGGCCCAGTTCGCTGCCCAGTTGACGCAGCTCGTCGCGCTCTTCGTTGCTCAGTTTCAGGTCCAGCAGGCTGTCGCGCAGCTGCTGGTCCAGGTGGGCAAAATCCATGTCGTGATCCTTGGCTGTTCGCCGGCAAGCCGGCTCCTACGGTTGGGGGTCCTTGAGGGTGGGCACATCACCGTTGCTAAGCATGCGGCTCAACTCATCCACACGCGTGGCGATGTCGCCGATGCGCTGGTGGCTGTGCAGGTCGACGTCGATCTTCTTGTGCATGACCTTGATCAGCGGCAGGAAGCTGTTCTCCAGGTGCTCGGAGAGGTTTTCCAGCACGTCGCGCAGTTCGTGCTGCTGCGCGGGTCGGGCCAGGCCGCGTACGCCTTCCACCAGATCGTTGAGCTGGGCCACCACGCGGGTACCGACATCGCTGTCGCTGCCGCCCATGGAGCGGTTGCGCACGAAGTCGCGCTTGATCTGGGTCCAGCGCTCGCTCTGCTCCGGGGTCTGGTTACCGCGCAGCTCGGCGAGCTTGAGCAGGTTTTCCTCGGCGCCGGTGGTCAGCAACTGGGATTCGCCCTGGTAGTGGTCGGCCAGCAGTTGCAGGAGCTCGGCGTCGTTCATCACCGCCGAGATCTTCTCCGCCATCTTGTTCATGTTGCGGTAGCTGCCTTGCAGCTTGAACGGCGGCTCGCTGCGGTACTGGTCGGCCTGGGCGGCGCTGGCGATGTACTGCTGGTTGACCCGCAGCACCACGTCGCGCACCTGCATCAGGCGTTGCAGGGTGGTGGTGATCTCGTTGATCTCGGCACCGCTGTAGCTGTGGCTCAGTTCGTTGCTGGAGAAGGCCTTGCCCTCGGCCTTGGCGACGAAGCGGTAGACGTCCGCCATGTCGCGGGTGGCCAATGGCGCCAGGACCGGGTTGGAGGTCAGGCCGTTCTCGATGTAGCTCAGGGAGAAGGCCTCTTGCATGCCACCCAGGGTGTCGCCGAGGTTATAGATGTCGGCCCGGTTGGCCAGCATGTCGGGGATCTTGAACACCTCGCCGGACTCGGTGTACGGGTTGCCCGACATCACCACGCAGAACTTTTTGCCGCGCATGTCGTAGGTCTTGGTGCGGCCTTTCCACACGCCTTCGATGCGCCGGGTGCCGTCGCACAGCGAGATGAATTTCTGCAGGAATTCCGGGTGAGTGTGCTGGATGTCGTCGACATAGAGCATCACGTTATTGCCCATCTCCAGGGCCAGGTTGAGTTTCTCCAGTTCCTGGCGCGAAGTGGCGTCCGGTGCCTGGGCCGGGTCCAGGGAACGTACCTGGTGCCCCAGGGCCGGGCCGTTAATCTTCATGAAGATCAGCCCCAGGCGGTGCGCCACGTATTCCATCAAGGTGGTCTTGCCGTAGCCCGGTGGCGAAATCAGCATCAACAGGCCCATCAGGTCGGTGCGCTTGTTCTCGCCCACAGTGCCCATCTGCTTGGCCAGGTTGTCGCCGATAAAGCCCAGGTACACATCGTTGATCAGCTTGTTGCGCACGAAGGAGCTCAGCGGCCGCGGCTTGAATTCGCTCAGGCGCAGGGCCGAGCGTTCACGGCCGATGATGCCCTGGCGCAAACTCTGGTAACGCTGCAGGCCAGGCAGGAATTGTTCGCGGTGGGCCCGTAGGCGAGCGAAGAAGCCGTCCACGGTGAGGGACAGGCTGCGCTCCTGGATGCGCGGGTGTTCGCCCATCAGGTTGTCGACCTTGAACCGCAGATCGACTTCGGTGATGCGCTTGGCAAAGTCTTCCCGCAGCAGCGACAGGGCCACCGCCTCAGGCACGTAGTCGGCCCACTCGGCGAACTCGCCCTCGGCGCACAGGGCCGAGAGCCAGTTCTCGGTCAGTGCCCACTGCGCAGCGGGGCGCTCCACCAGCCGCGCCAGGGCCTGCTGGTAGTCGTCCGACATCCGCGCGCCCTGCAGGCGCAGGGTCAGGGCTTCCTGCAGCTGCTTGGCGTATTTGCTGAAGGTGAATTCAATGCGTTCGGCGGCCAGCTCCTGGACCAGGTACTCGGCAGCCTCGGGCAGCAGCTCCACGGCCAGGGTGAAGGCGTGCTGCTGATGCCAGTCACCCAGTGCCACGAGGATTTCCTCCTGCAACTGCTGCAAGCCTTCGCGACGCCCGAACAGTTGCTGGATATGCCGGCTGGTACGGGCACGTTCCACCCATTGCCGGGGTTGCGGCTGTTCCTGCTGGCGATCCCAGTAGAGGCTGGCAAAGGCACGGGCCGTGGCGCCGAAACGCAACAGGCCGGCACTGTCGCGCAGGGGCAGCAGTTGCAGGAGGATCGCTGCGGCGTCGTGGTCGTGGATGCCCTTCTCGTAGCCTTCCTTGTAGCGCGGCGCGGCAAAGTCGCGGATCACCCGCGCCAGTTCTTCAGGGTGCGCCAGCAAGGGTTTCAGGCTTTCCAGGCTCAGGCCTTCCACGCCTCGATCGGCAGCGTCCAGCACTTGCCCGGCGAGGTATTCGGCACGGTACAACTGGGCCGATTCCGACTCCAGGGCCACCTGCCAGAAGTCGCGCAGGGCCTCCAGCTCGGGGTCGCGCAGAGGTTCGAGGAAGTCCGTGCCGGTGAGGTGCAGGTGCAGTTCGTCGCCCCGGGGCATCAGGGTCAGGTCCAGCTCCTGGGTGTTGACGCTGAAACGGTGGCGCGGCCCCAGCTTGATGACGTTGCCGCCCTCTTCGAACAGCTCGGTCTTGTCGCGCAAGGCACGCACGGCCTGATCCCGGGCGCCCTTGAGGCGCGACTCGACATCGTCGGCCTTGACGCTGTCCTTGAGCTCGCGCAGGCGCTCGGCCAGTTCCCGCAGCTTGAGGATCAGCGGGTCGGCGGCGAAGAACGCATTGAGCTCCTCGGCCTGGGTGAACTTGGCGGTGCGCCGGCCGAGGCTGTCGAGAATCCGCCGCGCCGCGTCCAGCAGGCCCTGGGCCTTGCGCTGACGCTCGTCGAGCAGGGATTGCTTGTGGGCCTCGAAGGTTTCCAGCAACTCCTCGCGCTTGCCGAGGATGTCGCCGAGGAACTGTTCGTGATCGCCGAAGCGGCTTTCCAGCTCCTCCAGCTGCACCAGCAACCGCGACAGCTGCTCGTCGCAACGTTCGGGGTCCTGGGCCTGGGCCAAGGCATTGGTGATGCCCTGGCTGAAGAGTTTGAACTGGGCCCCGAACTGCGCCACGGTCTCGGTCGAACCCAGCCCCTTGCGCCGCTGTTCGGCACGGGCCTTGGCCTGGTTCAGGCGGGCGTAGATCTGCGAGATGGATTCAATGATCCGGGTGCGCTGGGTGGCGTCGTCGATCTGTAGCGAGGCCATCAGGCTCGACAACATGTCCAGGTCGCCGGCCATGGCTTGCAGGGCGCCCAAGGGCTCGCTGAGCTGGGCCACGGTTTCGGCTTTCTGCGCCTGGGCGTCCAGGGCTTCGAGCTGGGTCACAAAAGGCTGCAAGGCCTGATCGCTGGCGAGGAAGGTCGCAGTGCCGGCGGCGGTGCGCTCCTGGGCCTTGAGCAGGTCGGCTTCCATGGCATCGATGCGCGCCACGTCGATGTAGCGGTAGTCGCGAATGGTCAGCAGCAGCCCGCGCTGGGCGGTAATGCCGTTCAGAGCATCGACGAAGCTTTGCACCTGATCCCAGCTGTCCACCAGCAGGCTGTCCAGCAGGGCTTTCTGCTTGGCCTCGGCGGCCACCATGGCCTGGTCCGACTGGCGACGGATGCTTTCGACTTTCTCGTATTCGTCGAGCACCAGCTCCGAGGTGGAGGCCACTTCCCGCAGCAGCGGCGCCAGGCCGTCGAGCTCGGCGCTGCCCAGCCAGTGGTACACGTCGAACAGGCGCCGGGTGTTCTGACACAGCAGCGAATAGCGCTGCACCGACACCGCCGGGGTATCGATCTCGCGGCACAGGTCGTAGAGATCGGACACGCTGCGCACCAGTTCGGCATTGCCGATGCGTCCGAGAAAACCGCTGCGGGTCGGTTGCCGCGCGGCGTATTCCTCGGTGAAGAACGGCGTCTGCCAGACCTGCATCGGATGCACCCGGGTCGGCTCGTCGCCTTCGGCAGCGAAGATCACCATGCGCCCGTCTTCCAGGCGCGCGTAGCCGTGGCCGAACAGCGGGTTCTGCAACTGGCGGTTGATCATGTTGTAGGTCAGCAGCACCGAGCGGCCCTGCTCCGGGTGGTAGAAGATGTACTGCACATCTTCACCGTTGGGCGAGCGCACCGAGCGCTTGAAGCGCATGCCTTCCATGGACTGTTCGAAGGTCTTGTACTCGCCGCTCTGCAGGTAATAGCCGCCGGGGAAGATGATCCCGTGGTCTTCCGGCAGCTGCACGCAGGCCAGGCCGATGGCGTCGATGCGCTCCACCTGGCGAGTCAGGCTGTTGAACACCAGATAGCGCCACTGCTCTTCGCGGTACGGCAAAACCTTGAGCAGGATCAGGCTGCCCAGGCGGGCGAATTCGATCTGCGAGTCGTCCAGGGACTGGGTCTTGTCCAGCACCTCTTCACGGTAGATGCCCAGACCCGACTCGGTGTTGTTCTCGACCTTGATGGTCAGGTCGCCGCCGATGGTTTCGACGAACACCGTGTCGAGGATGTTCAGGTGCGGGAAGCGGCCTTCGACCACCATCTCGCGGGTGGCCTTCTTCCATTCGAAGTCGAAGGGCGCCGGCAGGGCGATATCTCGCTCGCCGCGATTGTCGATGTAACGGACGTCCCGTCCGTCCACCGAGATCGACCAACGGAACACCCGCACATCGGTGACGCGCTCGCCGATCTGGAAACTCGCCAGCAACTTGCCGTCACGGATCGCCAGTTGCAGCAGGCGGGTGTTCTTGTAATAGGTGTAGAGCTCGTTGAAATCGTTGAGGAAGCCCTGGGCCGCCAGGAAACTGCCTTCCAGGGGCACGGGCTCGGCTTCGTAGCCTTCGCCCTCTTCCACCAGCCGGTAGAGGGAAAACACGTCGGCGACGCTGGTTTCCTTCTTCAGGCCGATAAAGACGTTGTAGCCAAACAACAGGCAGTCGCCGACCTGGACGATGTCCCGGGCGATGCAGTTGTTCTCGGTACGGATGCGCACCCGCCCGACCACTTCCATGCGGCTGTTGCCGAACTCGTCGAGACGCCTCTGGTTGAGGTCGTCAGTGGTGGCCCGCAGGCGCTGGCCCTGGTCCAGCAGGCGCTTTTGCAGCACCTCATAGGCGCCGCCTTCGGCGACTGCCTTGTCCAATACGTCCTGTGGGGGAGTTGCGACTTGAGCGTCCGACATCGTGGCCTTCCTGGATCTACGGCGGTGTGCAAAAAAGCGGGCTCCTCAAACCTGGAGCCCAGCACCTGAAACCAGCCAGCTGAAACCCGCAGCCTGACACCCGCCCTGCAGCCGTCGATAAAAACGGTAGCTACAGGATCAGGTGAGGGCTGGCGAATCAGCTGTGGTCAGGCATTTCAGGCTTCGGCAGACGGAGCGTCGGCCTTGCGCGTAACGGCAGCGGCGGCCAGCTCAGCGGCTACGGCCGGAGCGCCCTTGCCATTGAGCAGGCGTGCCAGGACGTCCTGGACCACCGGGCTCTTGCCCACCACGCCCTCGATGGCCTTGCCCACCGACAGCGACTTGGCGAAGGAGTTGAAGAAGTCGCCTTCGCCACCAACGATCTCGATCTTGGCCTTGCTGAGGGCGGCGGACAGCACTTCGGCCTGGTCCTTGGCGATTTCCTTGTTGGCGGCGATGGCGGCCATCGCTTCCTCGAAGTTCTTCTCCAATTGCATGCGGAACTCTTCGTGCTGACGTGCGCTGTCGCTGAGGGAGTCCAGGGCACCGAACTTCTTGCCCAGGCCTTCGGCTTCGGCGTTCAGACGCTGCAGCAGCACTTCGGCTTCAGCCGAACCCAGGTCCTTGGTGGCTTTGGCCTTGGCCGCGCCCAGTTGCTCTTCGCCACGGGCCTGAGCCCCGAGCTTCTCTTCCATGACCTTGGCTTCTGCCAGGCCGTCCTTCTCTTTGGCAGCCGCCTGGGCTTCCATGATGCGGGCGTCGGCCAGGCCTTTTTCCTGCTCGCCACGGGCTTCGGCAATCAACTGCTCGGTGCGTACTCGGGCTTGAGCCAGGCCTTCTTTTTCCTGGGCTGCTGCGGTGATTTCCAGCACGCGGGCATCCGCCAGGCCAGGCGCAGCGCGCTCGGCTTCCAGGCCTTCGGCCAGGCGCTTTTTGGCTTCGGCCTGTTTGGCCGCCGCTTCCAGTTCGGCTTGGGCCAGGTTGTTGATTTCCACAGCCTTGTGCTTGGAGCGGGTCTCGTCGGCTTCAGCCTGCTTGACCTGGCGCACCAGATCCTGCTCGGCTTCGGCCTGAGCCTGGATCACCACCACTTGCTTGGCGCGCTCGGCTTCGGACACTTCGCGCACTTCCTTGATCCGCTCTTCTTCCTGGGCCACGGTCTTCTCGACCGCTACCCGCTCACGGATCACTGTGGCGATGTTCTTGCGCTGCTCTTCCAGAGCCTTTTCTTTCTCGATGCGTTGCAGTTCCACTTCACGCTCGCGGGCCACCACTTCCAGGTCCTTGGCGCGGGTGACTTTCTCAACTTCGATGACCACCGCACGCTGACGGTTCTGCTGGGCCACTTCGACTTCGCGATGATGGTTCTCGGTGCGAACGTCGATTTCCTGCTGGGACTGAATACGTGCTTGCTCGGCCTTCAGGCGTTCCTCTTCCTTGACCTTGGCGGTCTCGGCTTCCTCGCGGGCGCGGATGGTTTCGATCTCGCGCTTCTGCCGGGCTTCGGCGTCGGCCTGCTGGCGTTCGAGGGACAGCGAGGCTTCGCGGGTCTCGACGTTCTTCTTCTGGATCGCCAGCTCCTGGTTGCGCTCCAGTTCGTTGGTGATGACGTTCTGCGCCGCAGTCAACTCGGTGATCTTGCGGATACCTTCAGCGTCGAGAATGTTGCTCGGGTCCAGGGAGTGCTTGGCGGTCTGCTCCAGGTAGTCGATGGCTACGTCTTCCAGCACATAGCCGTTGAGGTCGTTGCCGATGATCTCGATGATGCGGTCGCGGAAGTCCTGGCGGTTCTCGAACAGCTGGACGAAGTCGAACTGCTTGCCCACGGTCTTCAGCGCTTCGGAGAACTTGGCGTTGAACAGCTCGTTGACCGCAGCGCGGTCGGAGGCACGGTCGACACCGATGGCCTTGGCCACCTTGAGCACGTCTTCCTGGGTTTCATTGACCCGCAGGTAGAAGGCCACGGTGATGTCGGCGCGCATGTTGTCGCGGCAGATCAGACCATCCTTGGCCCGACGGTCGACCTCCAGGGTGATCAGCGAGATGCGCATGAACTCCTTGAGGTGGATGACCGGGTACACCAGGGCGCCAGTGAAGTGCACCTTGGGGGTCGAGGACATGTCGTTGACGATCAGCGCCGTGCCTTGGGGGACCTTGATGTAGAAGGCCTTGAACAGGGCCAGCAGGCCGAAGACCACCAGAACGACGAGGCCGATCCCGAGCAGGATGGGCAGCAGCGACGGTAAATTCATGCAATCAATCTCCTTTGATTCTGAGGAAGTCCGGGCTCAGAGGCCGCGAAACTCGTCCTCGGTAATGACCCGATAGGCGTGTTGCGCCTCCAGATACTCCAGTAACACGACGCGATCGCCGCGTTTGAAAGCTCGCGCCTCATCGGCACGCACACGCAGGATCAGGCCCGCGCCGCCGTTCTCGAGCACGGCTTCGCCGTGTTCCAGGGTGACTCTGCCGCTACGCACCACAGCCGTCTGCCCCAGCACCGACTGGCTGCTGGTGGCTTCCATCTTGTGAAACAGCGGACGCAGCGGGCTGCAGATTGCCGCGCTGATGGGCGCCGCCAGGAACAGTGCAACCACTGCCAGCAACAGGCCCAGGGGATAACGCAACCAACCCAGGGGCAGGTGGCTGAGAACATAGAGTTCGGCGAAATAGGTCAAGAACCAGCTGAAGAACATCAGCAGGGTCAGCACCAGGGTGACCGGCACCCCGTTGAGCTTGAACTTGATCAGCAGCCCGGCCAGACCTTCAGTGGCGTGAGCGCCTTCGAGCAGCGAGTCGGCCTCGAAGTCCAGCAGGTCGACCTCAAGCATGCCCATGGCCACCACGGCCCAGTAGATCACTGCCAGGCAGAGCATGAAGCTGAACAGCACTGTGGGGAACGACAACACTGTCTGCAGGAAGATTTCCATTGCTTTCCTATCCCTGAAAAAGCCGGGCAAGGCCAATCGGCCCCGCCCCTACAACAACGGTGAATCAGGACTTGCTACGGTCCTTGAGGCGCGCCAGCACGCTGTCGGCGCTGGTGTTGCCGGCAACGATCCCGGCTTCACGCAACTTGGCATCCAGGGCATCGTCCGGGTTGCTGGTGCTGGCCAGTTCGGCTGCGGCTTCCATCTTCGCCGCACGCTCGGCCTGCTTCTGCTTGATCCGCTCCAGAGATTCCACCGCGGTGTGCAGCTTGCTCTGGGAACCACCGTAGCGCTGAGCCACGGCCTGCTGGGCTTTCTGCACGCTCTCGGTGGCCTTGACGGTATCCACCTGCTGTTTCAAATGTTTGATATTGCCTTCGGCCTGGGTCACGGCCTTGCGCAATTGGGCCACGCTGGCGGCAAAACCATCGGCCTGCTCACGCTCGACCGCCAGGTCATTTTCCAGGTTGGCGATCTTCTGCGCTACTTCCTGGGCAAGATGTTCATTACCCGCTTCCAGGGCCTTGAGGGCATAGCTTTCATACTCGGCGATCTTCGCCGCGCTGCCATTGGCACGCTCGGCAGCGAGTTTCTGCCGGGCCATGATCTCGGCCAGGGCTTCCTTGGACTTGCGCAGTTCCTGGTCGGCGTCGCGGATTTCCTGATCGAGAATCCTCAGGGCCTGGCTGTCCACCAGGGCTTCGCCCGCTTCATTGGCGCCACCGCGCAGGGCGGTAAGCAACTTGCTCCATACGTTCATGTGCATTCCTCCAGGTCAGGCCTGAGCCTTCAAGTAGCCTTCATAGGCCTCGGTAGCCCTGATCACGTTGCTGGCCAGGGTTTCGATCTCGTAGAGCACGTTGGAGAGGATCGAGGTGGCGCTGAGCGCACCGAACATCATGTAGAAGCGCTCGCCGCCAAGACGGGTTTCCAGGCCGATGCTCGACAGCGGGAACAACTGTCGGCTGAGCAGCACTTCTTCGTTGAAGGCCTGCACATCGGTGACTTCGCTTTGCGGCCAGAGCAGCCCCTCTACCAGGATCTGCTCGCCGGACAAGGCGACGAACAACGGCAGGTCACCGTATTCGCGCATGGTCACGTGCAAGCTCGGTTCGGCACCCTCGAGCAGCTCAACGCTGGCTTCGCCGCTATTGAACAGCTCGGTGGCTGCCAGGGCCTGGCACAACGATCGGGCATTCCAGATCTGCGGCATGCTCATTTCTCCATCCTTTTCCACAGGAGCCAGCCCTTCGAAGGGCTGACGCAGTTTGCGTTCAACCGCCAGCAACGCCTGGGCGTTCTCGGGCAGTATCCAGACTTCCTTTTTCACCAGACCCTGATCACGCAGGCGCTGGCGGAATAAACGTTGGTAATGGGCTGAGGATTTGTTTTCCATGGCGCACAGACTAGAGCATCACATGTAAGGTTTTCAATTCATCACATGTAATTTTTTAAAGGGGTATTTGTAACAAGAGTTTTCTATCGATTCGCTCGAAACAAACCGCCGGCCCCGTGACGGGACATAGACCACATTGAGCGATTTGCAACCGCCTTTCTCATGAACCGCGCCATTAAACCCGCCACCCAAGAGAATGAGAAGCACAATTATCCCGGCATCGACCTGGAAATAATGAAGGAAGGCCACCGCCCAGCGCTGCCTTAATGGCAACCAATGGTCTAGGCTAGGCGGATTTTCCTGCCCAGCGGATGCCCCATGAATAGCCTCAGCAAGCCCCTCGCCGGATTGAAAGTGATCGAACTCGGCACCCTGATCGCCGGCCCCTTCGCCTCGCGCATCTGCGCCGAGTTCGGTGCCGAGGTGATCAAGGTCGAGTCTCCGGACGGCGGTGATCCGCTGCGCAAGTGGCGCAAGCTCTATGAAGGCACCTCGCTGTGGTGGTTCGTCCAGGCCCGCAACAAAAAATCCCTGACCCTGAACCTCAAGCACCCGGACGGCCTGGCGGTGCTCAAACAGCTGCTGGCCGAGGCCGACATCCTGATCGAAAACTTCCGCCCCGGGGTCCTGGAAAAGCTCGGCCTGGGCTGGGATGTGTTGCACGCCCTCAACCCGAAACTGGTGATGGTGCGCCTGTCCGGATTCGGCCAGACCGGACCGATGAAGGACCAGCCCGGTTTCGGTGCGGTAGGCGAATCCATGGGCGGCCTGCGCTACATCACCGGCTTCGAGGATCGTCCGCCGGTACGCACCGGGATTTCCATTGGCGACTCCATCGCTGCCCTCTGGGGCGTGATCGGCGCACTGATGGCCCTGCGTCATCGCGAGGTCAACGGCGGCCAGGGACAAGTGGTGGACGTGGCGCTGTACGAGGCGATCTTCGCCATGATGGAAAGCATGGTCCCGGAGTTCGATGTGTTCGGTTTTATCCGCGAGCGCAGCGGCAATATCATGCCCGGCATCACCCCCTCCTCGATCCATACCAGCCTGGACGGCAAGCATGTGCAGATTGGCGCCAACGGCGATGCGATCTTCAAGCGCTTCATGCTGCTCATTGGCCGCGACGATCTGGCCAACGATCCGGCCCTGGCCAGCAACGATGGACGGGATACCCGCCGCGATGAACTCTATGGCGTGATCGACCGCTGGGTGGCATCCCTGCCCCTGGACCAGGTACTGCAGCGGCTGAATCAGGCTGACGTCCCGGCGAGCCGGATCTTCAGTGCCGAAGACATGTTCCACGACCCGCAGTTCCTCGCTCGGGAAATGTTCCTCCAGGCCAAGCTGCCCGACGGCAAGGCCTTCAAGATGCCGGGCATCGTGCCGAAACTCTCTGAGACGCCCGGCTCCGCGGACTGGGTCGGACCCGAGCTCGGTGAGCATTCGACAGAAGTCCTGGCGAGCCTGGGCTACAGCAGCGAACAGATTCAACACTTGCGCAACTCTGGGGCGATCTAAGCTGAAAAACCGGTTCTCCATCAGCGCCCTGTCCGGCGCAAAACACCCCTTGCTACGCGGTCGCTTTCGGCGCTGCGTGATGTTTCTGCTCGCCCTGCTGTGGCTGCCGAACGCCTCCAGCGAACCCAAGGAGACACTGCTCTGGCTGCTGCGAGACCTGCCGCCCCTGAGCATTTTCGAGGGTGAACAGAAAGGACACGGGGTCATCGACCTGCTGATGCCGCAACTGATCGCCAGCCTGCCGGAGTACCAACAACAGATAGTCCGGGTCAATCGCGCCCGGGGCATGCAGATGCTGCGCGAGCCGACCTTCGTCTGCGACCCGTCGCTGATCATGAACAAGGAACGCGAACAGTGGGTGATCTTCTCCATCACCAGCTTCCGGGTCCTGAGCAATGGCTTGGTGATCCGCCGCGCCGACCATGAACACCTGGCCCACTTCCTCCAGCAGGGCAAGGTCGATCTGCGCGCCCTGCTCGCCAGCGGCCAGGAAAAAGTCGGAGTGGTCGCCGAGCGCAGCTATGGCCAGCAAGTCGACAACCTGCTGCAAGAAGCACCCGCGGATTCGGTCAATGCCCACCACGGCAACGACGCCCTGGGCAGCCTGTTGCAGATGCAACGCCTGGGTCGCCTGCGCTTGTTGCTGGGCTACTGGCCAGAGATTCGCTACCAGGCGATGCAGCAAGGCATAGACCCGCAGGAGCTGGAGTTCTATCCGATCCAGGGCACCCAGAAGTATCAGGAGATCCATATCGGCTGCAGCAAGACCGCCCAAGGGCGACAAGCCATCGCCCGGATCAACCAGGCCCTGCTCAAGCTGCGTGAGGATCGACTGGTTGAGCTGTACGCCACCTGGCTGGAGCCCGAGATGCGTGACCAGTACCGTGCCGACGCCCAGGCCTATTTCCACGATCTGCACGACCACTGACAAATCCCGGGCAAAAAGAAACCCCGAGAAGTGGGGAGACGACTCGGGGTTAAACGTGGTCTTTTACGACCCGTACCAGCAGGTTACAAGCACCGGAGCACAATGCCTGATCCTGCTGATACTGAGTCTGACTGACCGGGTGACGGGAAGGTTCCGTAAAAATTTGCATCAACTGCGCTGATCGAACACCTTGCCTTCAGCGACATGGCGCAACGCGGCGATCACACAAGGCTCCAGCCGGCCTTCGGCGATCAGCACATCACGGTGCAAGCCATCGACTACATCGGTGAGCAAACGCTTGTCGGTGAGCTGGGCCTGATTGACCTCACGCTCCACGACGATTGCGCCTGCAGCGTTCTTCAGGCTCACCAGACATTCGCCATAAGCGCCGCAAGGCGTCAGTGTGACCTGGTAGGGACTCAGCGACTCACTCAACAAAAGACTGATACTTTCCATCTAGATCACCACTCAATAGCTCGAATTAGAGGTTCGAAAACAAAAATGCCGGTAGCTTTCTGACATTCAAGTGACCATCGCTCAGAGAAGAAAGTTCGCCACGCCTACTGCTGCCGACCTGAGTCATTCGAGCATGCACGGGTAACATGACAGATATAAAACGGCCGACCAGGCGCAAACCACGCCGCCGTTGCATTGGAGCCCAAGCTTTGAAAGCAATGTCGAACAACAAATTGCGCATCATCCTTGCCGACGACCACCCGATCTTCCTGATCGGCTTGCGCGCCGTGCTGGAGCAGGACGACAGCCTGGCCATTGTCGGCGAGGCCAGTTCGCCTTCCGCCCTGAGCCAGCTGATGCAGGAGACCGAATGCGATGTGCTGGTCACGGATTTCATGATGCCCGAGGAGCAGCAGAACGACGGCCTGCGCCTGATCGAACAACTGCGCCGGCATCATCCCGATCTGCCCATCGTGGTGGTGACCATGCTCAACCACGCCGGGCTGTTTCGTTCGATCCTCGACCTGGGGGTGACGGGGTTGCTGAGCAAGGCCAGCCTGGCCGATGAACTGCCGTCAGCCATTGCCCATGCGCGACAGCACAAACGCTATGTGGCCCAGGCCATCAAGCGGGCATTGAGCCTTGCCGGCGAAGTGGGGCCGGATCGACTGGTCTCCAAGGATCAGTTGTCGCCCCGGGAGCTGGAAGTGATCCGCCTGTTGGCCGCCGGCCATGCGGTGGGAACCATCGCCGCTCAGCTCAACCGCAGCAAACAGACTGTCAGCGCGCAGAAAGTCAGCGCCATGCGCAAACTGGGCCTGGCCAGCGAAGCCGCGCTGTATATCTACGTCCAGGAACACGGACTGTCCTAGGCACACAAACCGGTGGTCTGCTCATCAAGGCCGTTGCAGCCCAGCCCCGGGGTCTCGGCCAGCCATTGGCGCATCTCGGCGGCGCCCATCGGCGGGGCGATAAAACACCCCTGCAGATGAGCCGCCCCCAAGCCCCTGGCCGCCACACAGTCGGACTCGGTCTCGATACCGGTCACCACCACCCCCAGGGACATGCGTCGCGCCATGCTCATCGCACCGCCGACCAGCGCCCGCTTGCGCTCATCGGCGGCCATGCCTGCGACAAACACCGGAGGGATCTTCAGCTCGGTGAAAGGCAGCTCCAGCAAGCGCTGCAGGCTGGTTCCTCCGGTACCGAAATCGCCGATGGACAACTTGCAGCCGATCATCCGCAGGCGCAGCAGCGCCTCGACATGGGCGGTGTCGGTCTGCAGTTGCGTGGTATCGATGACTTCCAGGGTCAGCATCCGCGCCGGCACTTCGAAGCGCCTCAGCAATGCCTCCAACTGACGAGGGAACAACGGCCGCTCGAGGATGCCGATGGGAATGTTCACAGCAATCGGCAGCCAATAGCCGAGCACCAGTTTCACTCCGGCCACCAGCTCGAGTGCCTGCTCCAGCATGTGCCAGGTGAAAACCTCTTGCAGGCCGGCGAACTCGATCAGCGGAAGAAATTCGCCAGGCATCAGCAAGCCCCGCTCGGGGTGCTGCCAGCGAGCCAGCGCCTCGACGCCTTGAAGACCGCCGTGTTGGTGAATGACCGGCTGAAAATGTGCAACACCACAACCCAGCACCGCTGCCAGCCCCTCGTCCTGAGTCACAGCCTCGAAGACAAAAGGCTCAAGGCCCAGCAAGTCCCGGAGCAATGTCTGGTTCAATTCGAGGCCGTCTGACCTGGAGTGCTGCTGATAGGCACAGAGCAAGTCGCCGATCACCGCCGCCGAAGCCGGCTTGGGCAGGCACGCGAGCACTTTCAACCCCAGCTCACGGGCCATGCCGGCCGTGCCTTCGAGCACATCCGGCTCTGCGTCGCTGAGAATGATCAAGGCCTTGGCCTGCTGCTGCAGGGCCAGTTCGCGGATCAGCTCCAGGCCATCGGTCTGCTCCAGGTACAGATCGCAGATGGCGATATCCACCGGTCCCTTGCTGTCCAGCGAACGCCGTGCGGACTCCTGGTTCTCGGCGGTCAGCACGTTGAAAACGCCATTGGCGTTGAGCATCTGGTGCAAGGCCATCAACTGGAACGAGTTGTCTTCGAGAATCAGCACTTTAAGCGAATGCATGGGGGCAACCTCCGATACGGCGCAGGTGGGAACAGTCCACTACGGGCCGACACGGTAATCAGACAAGTCCCAATCACACATAGGACAAGTCTTATTCGTCCAGAGCCGTCTGAATATCGCTGCGCAAAATACCAATGACCTCAAGCAGCAGCGGCCATTGGCTGCCCAGCGCCTGCTCTCGCCGCTCCTTGACCAGTACCTCCAGCTCGATACAGGCCTTGGCCAGGGGCAAGGCGTCGATCAGGCAACACACACCCTTGAGCCGGTGCAGGGTGCCTCCCAGGCGCCCCCAATCCCGCACCGCCAAGGCCTCTTCCAGCGCCTGCTGCTCTTCGCCAAGGTTGCGCAACAACTCCTGCAACATGCGCTGCAACACGTGTTCGTCGGCCTGGGTCATGCCGCGCAAGGTCTGGATGTTGAATGACGGCGACGGCAGGAATCGGGCCAGAGATTGGGCCAACTGATCCAGGGTCACCGGCTTGACCAGCAACTGGTCCATCCCCGCACGCTCGCAACGCTCTCGCTCGTCTTCGAACGCGTTGGCCGTGCAACCGATCACCGGACAGGGCGAGCGCCCTTCCTGCGCCTCGATCTGGCGGATGGCCTCGGTCAGGGCGTAGCCACTCATGCCCGGCATGTTGCAGTCGGTCATCAGCACATCAAAGGTCCCGGAGCGCCACCGCTGCAGCGCCTCACGGGCATCGCCACAGGCCACGACCCGATGCCCGAGAAACATCAGTTGCTGGCTCAGGACCATGCGATTGGCGCTCAAGTCATCCACCACCAGCACTTCGATGCTGCGGCTCGGCGGACGCTCGGCAGGCGGCGAAACTTGCGGATCGAGATCCTCGCTGACCCGTTCCAGATACAGCTCGATGACAACAACGGTCCCGGCCCCAGGCTCACTCAGCAGGTGAATGCGCCCGCCCATCAACTCGATCAACTGCCGGCAGATGCTCAGCCCCAGCCCAGTGCCGCCATAGGTCGAAGAGGTCATTGCATCCGCCTGGACAAAGGGCGTGAATATCTTCGCCTGCTGCTCGGCGCTGATCCCCGGGCCGGTATCCGCGACGCTGATACGCAGACACGGGACACCGGACTCATCAGGCTGGCGCTCCACCGTCACCCGTACCTCACCTTCAGCGGTGAACTTCAAGGCGTTGCTCAACAGGTTGTGCAGGACCTGGCGCAGGCGCAACGGATCAAAGAGGTAACGCCCCCGGGCTTCCTCGTTGAAGACCAGTTGCAGGTGCACTCCCTGGTTGCGCGCGGTCACCTCGAAGAGCTGCCGGACACTGTCGAAAAAGGGCTTGAGGGCGGTGACCTGCGGCACCAACTGCATATGGCCGGCCTCGATCTTGGCCAGATCAAGGCTGTCACCCATCAGGCTGATCAACTCCTGGGCAGACTGATAGGCCACCCGCAGGGCCTCGGAGAATGGCGCGCCACGCACCCTGGCCTGCTCTTTCTCCAGCTCCAGCAAGCCAATGATGGCGGTCATCGGCGTGCGGATCTCATGACTCATGGTGGAGAGAAAAGCGCTCTTCGCGGCATTGGCCTGGTCGGCGGACTGACGTGCCTCCACCAACTGGTTCTCCAGGCGCTTGCGCTCGGTGATATCGATCCAGCCACCCAGCAAGCCCTGCAGACGGCCTTCGGCGCTGTAGAACGGGACCGTCCATTGATAGGCGTGGATCGATCCGTTGCGCGTCTCCACCTGGCGGTCGGCAAACACCGACTCCTCGGACGCCAGCAACTGCATGATCTCGCCATGCAGCTGGCGAGCGGTGGCCGCGGGCAACAGATCCAGCTCCGTCAGTTGGCGCCCCTGAATCAGCTCCAGGCTCGTCCCCAACTGCTGTTCATAACTCTTGTTGCAGGTGATCAGGCGCCCCTGCAGATCACGGACAAAGATCGGGTTGGGAATGCCGTCAAGCAGGGCCCGCATGAACACCAACTGATCGTTGAGCCGCTGCTCGGCTTGCAATCGCTGCTGAATCTGCAGCTTGAGCCGACTGCTCCAGGCCAGGGAAATCAGACCGAACAGCAATGCGGTGGAAATGGCCCAGTACACCCAGGTCGGCACCCGCTGCCAGACCGGCATCGGCACCGGCGTGGCCCCCAGCCATTTGAGACGGATAGCACTGAGCTCCGCCACCGGCAGCGCCTCCAGCGACTTGTTGAGGATACTCAGCAGCTCGGGCTGATCCTTGCGCACAGAAAACTCGTCGGCGGACCAGGTACCTTCAACGCTGCGCCCCACCCGCAACCCATCGTCAGCGGGCCCCAACCCCAGCGCCTGGACCTGGACCTCGTTCTGAATGGTGGCCATGGCTTCACCACTGCTGACCAGAGCCCGAGCCTCCTCATAGCTGGCAACGCTGCGCAGCCGAATATCGGGATAGTAGCGCCGGATGTAGCTCTCAAGGGTGTGCCGCGCCGGCAACGCCAGTACCTCACCGGCCATCTGCTCCAGGCTGCTGAGGCGGCGATCCTCGGGGCGCACGACAAAGACCCAGGCAGCACCACCAAAGGCATGGGAGAAATTCAGGAACAACCGCCGGTCCTCACTGGCCGTGAGGGTAGAGTTCATCTGCGCCTGTCCACTCTCCAGCCACTCCAGGGTCTGCGCTGTGGACAGGCTCTCCTTGTGCACAAAATGCAGGCCGGTCATGCGCGAAATGCGGTTGAGCAGATCGATGTTCAGGCCGGCCCAGCGCCCCTCCTTGTCCTTGAACACATGGGGCGGGTACTGCTGGGACGCCACCATCACATGGGGATGCTGGAGAATCCAGGCCTGCTCCTCGGCGCTGAGCTCGATACGCTCGCCGGAGATGTTCGCCCCCAGGCCGGTGGTCCAGCGGGCCTGTATTTCCCGCTGCAAGGATTCGTCGATGCTCTGTAGCGCCTGCTCCAGCATGCCTGCCAACAGGGCGTTGTCGTCACGGGTGGCAAAGGCGAAGCCGGTCGGCGGCAAGCGGCTTTCATCCTGAATATGCACCGCCAGATAAGGGCGCAAGGCCTTGTAGGCTCGGACGATGATCTCATTGCCGATGAAGGCGTCGGCGTCCCCTTGGTTCAATGCTTCCAGGCCACTGTAGAGGTTAGGCGAGAGCATGATCTGACTGTTCGGATACGCCGCATGAACCTGTTCGGCGTTGGCATAGCCGTCCAATAGCACCAGTTTCTTGCCGGCCAGATCATCACTGGGGCTCGACCCGTCGCGGCGCACCACCACCACGGCCCTGTCGGGCATGTAGTCGCTGGTGAAGCGCAGCCCCGAGAGGCCGCGCTCATAGCCATTGGCACTGGTCAGCACATCGATGGTGCCGTTGCGCAGCGCTTCAACCGCCTGCTCACGCTCGGAAAACCCCAGGACTTCCATTGTCACGTCCAATCGCTCGCCCACCAGGCTGAGGTAATCGGCGCTGATGCCCTGATAGCGATTGCGGTCCCGGGTGATGTCGATGGGCTGGTAGTCGTCGATGGCAATCCCCACCCTCAGGCGTGAATGCGTCGCCAGCCATTGGCGCTCGTTGGGCGCCAGGGTCAGGGGTTCCAGCTCGACGAACGCCGGCACCAGTTTGAAAGGCAGGTTCTTCGCCGTGCCGGCCAGCGCGACACCCCAGAGTACGGCCCAGCTCAGCAGGCCCGCCACGAGCAGGCCCAGGACACGCCGTACCCTGTAAGTTAGACGAAGCATCATCCGGGCCTCCCTGCCCCTGACGGGCCAAGCTTGTAGATGAAAAAACAAAGCCCGTCAGGAGACGGGCTTCGTGGACGACAAGACCAAGGGATCAGAGTGGCTTGCCACGATTGCCGTGCTGGCTGACAAAAGCCTGCACCGCTTTCAGGTCATTGGCCAGGACCGTGCAGCGTTCTTCGCGCTGGAACAGGTCGGACAGGTGCGCCGGCAGCTCCAGAGCCTTGCCGACACCGGCCTTCTCCACCGCGTCCGGGAACTTGACCGGGTGCGCGGTGCCCAGGATCACCATCGGCGTATCCAGGCTGCGTCGGCACTCACGGGCGGCCTTGACGCCAATCGCGGTATGCGGGTCGAGCACCTCGCCGGTCTGCTCGAAGACTTCGGCGATGGTCTCGCAGGTCTGCTCGTCGTTCACCGCCAGGGAGTCGAACAGCTTGCGCGCCTCGGTCCAGCGATCTTCTTCGACGCTGAAACCGCCGCCCTGCTTGAAGCTGTCCATCAGACCGGCCAGTGCCGCGCCATTGCGACCGTGGAGGTCGAACAGCAGGCGCTCGAAGTTCGACGAAACCATGATGTCCATGGACGGCGACAAGGTCGCGTGCAGGGTTTCCTTGACGTACTGATTACCGCTCATGAAGCGGTGCAGGATGTCGTTGCGGTTGGTGGCGACGATCAGCTGGCTGATGGGTAGGCCCATGTTGCGTGCCAGGTAACCGGCGAAGATGTCGCCGAAGTTGCCGGTGGGCACCGAGAACGCGATGGAGCGCGCCGGACCGCCCAGCTGCAGGGCCGCGTGGAAGTAGTAGACGATCTGGGCCATGATCCGCGCCCAGTTGATCGAGTTCACTGCCACCAGACGGGTGCCCTTGAGGAAGCCCTGGTCGGCGAAGCTGGCCTTGACCATTTCCTGGCAGTCGTCGAAGTTGCCGTCGATGGCGATGTTGTGGATGTTCTCGCCGAGGATGGTGGTCATCTGCCGGCGCTGCACTTCCGAGACGCGGTTGTGCGGATGCAGGATGAAGATGTCGACGTTGTCGCAACGCTTGCAACCTTCGATGGCCGCCGAACCGGTGTCACCGGAAGTGGCACCAATGATCACCACGCGCTCGCCGCGCTTCTCCAGCACATAGTCCAGCAGGCGACCCAGCAGTTGCAGGGCGAAGTCCTTGAACGCCAGGGTCGGGCCGTGGAACAGCTCCAGCACCCACTCATTGCCGTTGAGCTGACGCAGCGGGGCAATGGCGCCGTGGGAGAAGGCGCCCTGCTCTGACGACGCATAGGTTTCTTCCAGGATTTTCTTGAATACGGCATCCGGAATGCTGCCGGTGACGAACGGGCGCATGACCCGGAACGCCAGCTCGTGATACGGCAGGCCGGCCCAGGAAGCGATTTCTTCCTGGGTAAAGCGCGGCAGGTTCTCTGGCACATAGAGACCGCCATCACTGGCCAGACCTGCCAGCAGCACATCTTCGAAATTCAGGGCCGGTGCCTGGCCACGAGTACTGATATAGCGCATGGGGACAAACCTTCGGTTTGAGCCTCAAGCCGCAAGCTTCAAGCCTCAAGTCAAAGCCGATCAGCTTCTGACTTGGCGCTTGCCGCTCGCCACTTGCGGCTGCTTCATTAATTCAAATGTTCGACGCGGATACGAACCACTGGGCCGACGACGCCCTGCAGGGCCTCCAGCGCGGTAATCGCATCGTTGATGTGCTGCTCCAGAACACGGTGGGTCAGCAGGATCATCGGCACCAGGCCATCCTGCTCTTCCACTTCCTTCTGCATGATCGATTCGATGTTGATGCCGCGCTCGGAAAGAATGCTCGCCACCTGAGCCAGTACGCCCGGGTGATCCTTGGCCTGGATGCGCAGGTAGTAGGCACTCTCGCAGGACTCGATCGGCAGGATCGGGTGATCGGACAGGGAATCAGGCTGGAAGGCCAGGTGCGGCACGCGGTTTTCCGGGTCGCTGGTCATGGCGCGAACCACGTCCACCAGATCGGCCACCACCGACGAAGCGGTCGGCTCCATACCCGCGCCAGCACCGTAGAACAGAGTCGAACCGGCAGCATCGCCATTGACCATCACCGCGTTCATCACGCCGTTGACGTTGGCGATCAGGCGGTCGGCCGGGATCAGGGTCGGGTGTACCCGCAGCTCGATGCCGGCCTCGGTGCGGCGCGCCACACCCAGGTGCTTGATGCGGTAGCCCAGGGCTTCGGCGTAGTTCACGTCGGCCGTGGTCAGCTTGGTGATGCCTTCGGTGTAGGCCTTGTCGAACTGCAGCGGGATACCAAAGGCGATGGACGCCAGGATAGTCAGCTTGTGGGCAGCGTCGATGCCTTCAACGTCGAAGGTCGGATCGGCTTCGGCGTAACCCAGGGCCTGGGCTTCAGCCAGCACGTCTTCGAAGGTGCGGCCCTTCTCGCGCATTTCCGAGAGGATGAAGTTACCGGTGCCGTTGATGATCCCCGCCAGCCAGTTGATGCGGTTGGCCGACAGCCCTTCACGGATCGCCTTGATCACCGGAATGCCACCGGCCACGGCGGCTTCGAAGGCCACGATCACGCCCTTCTCCTGGGCCTTGGCGAAAATCTCGTTACCGTGGACGGCGATCAGCGCCTTGTTTGCGGTGACCACGTGCTTGCCGTTCTCGATGGCCTTGAGCACCAGCTCACGGGCCACGGTGTAGCCGCCCACCAGCTCGATGACGATATCGATTTCAGGGTTGGTGGCGACGGCGAAGACATCGTGGGTAATCGCAATACCGGTCGTCTGGAACTGCGGCTTTGGCGTACGGGTAGCAATCTGCGCTACTTCGATTCCACGCCCGGCACGGCGGGCAATCTCCTCGGCGTTGCGCTGAAGTACGTTTAGGGTACCGCCACCGACAGTACCCAGCCCACAGATGCCTACTTTGACCGGATTCACTCTGAACTCCCCATAAAACGGCCGACTCTAGGCCGGCCGTGGAAAACAGCCGCAAACAGCGCGGCTCTCTATTAATGGCCCGTCGGCATTCACCGGCGGGCCATGATCGTCAAAGGCTAGCGTGACGATGCAGGATTATTTCGCACCCAGGGCCAGTTTGGCGATCTGTGGTGCCGGCTGGTAGCCGGGAATGACTTGGCCATCAGCCAGGACGATGGCCGGCGTGCCATTGACGCCGATCGACTGGCCCAGGGCGAATTGCTTGGAAACCGGGTTCTCGCACTTGGCGGCCTTGATTTCCTTGCCGTCGACCATTTTGTCCAGGGCGGCTTTCTTGTCCGCCGAGCACCAGACCGCTTGCAGTTGTTCATCACCCGGCGAACCCAGGCCCTGACGCGGGAAGGCGACGTAGCGCACTTCGACACCCAGCTTGTTCAGCGCCGGTATTTCAGCGTGCAGCTTGTGGCAATACGGGCAGGTGGTGTCGGTGAACACGGTGATGTGGGTCTTGGTCTCGCCGATAGCCGGATAGACCACAGTTTCAGCGACCGGAATACCGTTGATCAACTTGGAAATACCCAGGCGTTCGGTTTTTTCCGTCAGGTTCACCGGCTTGCCGTCCTTGAGCTGGAACAGATAGCCCTGGACCACGAACTGGCCGTCGGCACTGGCATAGAGTACGCGACTGCCCTTGAGCTTGACCTCGTACAGACCGGCCAGGGGACTGGCGGTAATGCTCTCCACCGGCACTTCGAGCTGCAGGGTCTCGAGGCTTTTGCGAATGGCTTTCTCGGCACTGTCATCGGCCATGGCGAAGGTGCTGAGCAACGCCAGGGAGGCGGCGGCAAAAATCTGGGTCAAACGCATGGGAACTCCTGAAGGCGGGCAAATGGGCAACTTGGAGCGGTCGCAATGGCAACGGCCCGCAAACACCCGTTTTGCAAACCGGCAAAGCCTACCACATCTGTTTGCCGGCACCGACTACGGGCGACGCAAAGCGCCGCCCGGGAGCCAAATCAACCCCGCGGGTGATGCTTGGCGTGCAGATCCTGGAGACGGGCACGGGCCACATGGGTATAGATCTGGGTGGTGGACAGATCACTGTGGCCCAGCAACATCTGCACCACTCGCAGATCGGCACCGTGATTGAGCAAGTGCGTGGCGAAGGCGTGGCGCAGGGTGTGAGGCGACAGCGCCTTGCCGATTCCGGCCACCTTGGCCTGGTGCTTGATCCGGTGCCAGAAGGTCTGCCGCGTCATCTGCTCGCCACGCGAGCTGGGAAACAGCACATCGCTGGGCCGCCCGCCCAGCAGCTCGGCCCGGGCATCACGCATGTATCGCTCGACCCAGACAATCGCTTCCTCGCCCATGGGCACCAGGCGCTCCTTGCTGCCCTTGCCCATGACCCGCAACACACCCTGGCGCAGGTTGACCTGCTCCAGGGTCAGGCTGATCAGCTCGGTCACCCGCAGGCCGCAGGCGTAGAGCACCTCCAGCATGGCGCGGTCGCGCTGGCCGATGGCTTCGCTCAAGTCCGGCGCCGCCAGCAACGCCTCGACATCGGCCTCCGACAGAGACTTGGGCAGCGGACGCCCCAGTTGCGGCATGTCGATCTGCAAGGTCGGGTCGATCTCGATCAGCTTTTCTCGCAGCAAATAGCGATAGAAGCCACGCACTCCCGAGAGGAATCTGGCCGTGGACCGGGGCTTGTAGGCCTGCTCCACGCGCCAGGCCAGATGATCGAGGATCAGTTCGCGTCCGGCCCGCGGCAACTCCAGCCCCTGCTCCTGCAACCAGCCGTTGAACAGCGCCAGGTCACTGCGATAGGCATGGCGGGTGTTGTCGGACAGGCCTTTCTCCAGCCACAGGGCATCGAGAAAACGGTCGATCAGGGGGTGGTCGATGGCGGGCATAAAGACTCGAAAGGCACGGCCCAGGGGCCACGCGTAAAAAAATAGTGAACTGCGCAGAGGGTCGCTAGTCTTTCATAGCCAGCCATTTCAAGGAACAGGGTGCATTGATGAGTGAACAACAGATTCTGCTGGCCTTCGGCGGCATCGGCGCGGCGGCACTGGGTTGCCAATGGCTGGCCTGGAGACTGAAACTGCCGGCCATTCTGTTCCTGCTGCTGAGCGGCATTCTCGCAGGCCCCGTGCTGGGCTGGCTCGACCCCCAGGAGATGTTCGGCCCGCTGTTGATGCCTCTGGTATCCCTGGCGGTGGCGCTGATCCTGTTCGAAGGCAGCCTGACCCTGCACCTCTCGGAATGGCGTGAAATCGGCAGCGTGGTGCACCGCCTGGTGACCATCGGCGCGCTGTCCACCTGGGCGGTGATCACCCTCGCCACTCACTGGCTGCTGGGCTTCGACTGGATGCTGGCGCTGCTGTTCGGCACCCTGACGCTGGTCACCGGGCCGACGGTGATCGTGCCCATGTTGCGAGTGGTGCGACCCAAGGCCTCGATCGCCAATATCCTGCGCTGGGAGGGCATCGTCATCGACCCTATCGGCGCCCTGCTGGCAGTGGTGGTCTACAGCTTCATCATCGCCAGTGCCGCCGGTGAGGGCCTGAGCCACAGCCTGCTGACCTTTGGCGGAGTGATTCTGTGCGGCAGCCTGTTCGGCATCGCCGGCGGCTGGGTCCTGGGCACCATCATGCGTCGCCAGTGGCTACCGGAGTACCTGCACAACCTGGCGACCCTGGCCGCAGTCCTGGGAATCTTCATCGCCTCCAATCAGGTGATGCACGAATCCGGGCTGCTGGCGGTGACCCTGATGGGCATGTGGATGGCCAATATGAAGGGCGTGGACGTGCGACACATCCTGCACTTCAAGGAAAACCTCAGCGTGCTGCTGATCTCCGGGCTATTCATCCTGCTGGCAGCGCGCCTGGATCTGAAGGCACTGATCGCCCTGGGGCCGCTGGTGCTGATACTGCTGCTGGTGATCCAGTTCATCGCTCGCCCGCTGAACGTGTTGCTGTCCACTGCCGGTTCCAGCCTCAACTGGCGTGAACGCGCCTTGCTGGCCTGGATTGCACCAAGGGGGATTGTCGCAGCAGCGGTGTCGGCCATCTTCGCCATCCGCCTGGATGAAGCCGGTCACGAGGGGGCGTTGCTGCTGGTGCCACTGACCTTTGCCGTGATCATCGGTACCGTGGTCCTGCAAAGCGCTACTGCCCGGCCCTTGGCGCGCCTGTTGAAAGTGGCCGAACCGGCCCCCAGCGGCTTCCTGATTGTCGGCGCCAACGGCCCGGCACGCACCATTGGCAAGGCCTTGCAGCAGTTGGGCAGCCGAGTGCTGCTGACCGACTCCAGTTGGGAGAATATCCGTGCAGCACGCATGGAAGGCCTGCCCACCTATTTCGGCAATCCGGCCTCGCAGCACGCCGACGCGCATCTGGATCTCGTGGGATTGGGGCATTTGCTGGCGCTCTCACCTTCAGGCGAACTCAACACCCTGGCGGCCATGCGCTTTCGTCACGACTTTGGCCATCAGCGCCTTTACGCCCTGGCCAACAGCCAGGAAAGCCGACGCACCGACAAGCACCGCGCCAGCCACGAACATCGCGGCCAGCTTCTGGGCAGCGAAGCCTTGACCTACACCAAACTGGCGAGCCTGCTGGGCCAGGGCGCCGAGCTATACAGCACGCACCTGACCGAAGCCTTTGGCTGGGGCGACTACCAGACTTTGCACGGCGAACGCGCGACCCTGCTGTTCGCCCGCGACAGCAACGGCTGGGTGCATGTAGTCACCCCAGAAAGCGACCTCAAGCCGACGGCTGGCTGGACCCTGCTGGCCCTGATCCTGCCCGAGTCCCTGTAACCGAGTTCCCCTGTAGGATCTGGCTTGCCAGCGAAGAGACCCGCAAGAACGCCTTCGCCGGCAAGCCGGCTCCTACACAACCGAGATCCCGTAGGAGCTGGCTTGCCAGCGAAGAGGCCCGAGCCCCATTCGTCGGCAAGCCGGCTACTACGCTGCGAATCCTGGAAGCACCGGCACCGGACGCTTGTCGTCATCGATGGCGACGAAACTGAACAGGCCATGAATGGCCTTCTCCCTTCCGTCGCAGCTCATGCTCTCGACAAACACCTCCACCTCGACCTTGAGGCTGGTGTTGCCCACCTTTACTACCCGACCTACCAGCTCAACAATCGAACCGGCGGCAATCGGATGATTGAAGTCGATCCGATCGGTGGACACCGTCACCAGCGGCAAGCGACAGAAACGCGTGGCAGCAATGAACGAAACTTCGTCCATCCATGCCAGGGCAGTGCCACCGAACAGGGTGTTGTGGTGATTGGTGGTGGACGGGAATACCGCCTTGGTCACGCGGGTCACCGAGAGCTCGGTGCGGCGCTGAATTTCTTGCTCACGAAGGGTCATCGGACTACTGCCTGAATGGATAGATCCGCGCAGGGGCACGCTGCGGGCATGGAACACCGATGAGCGCTGCAAGGCAGCGACCAAAGGCTTGATGGGAACAATCGGGGGCCGCCTGCCTGTGGATAACAACAGACCAGGAGCGCCGGGAGTGCGTGACTCACCCTAGGTGTCCCGTGCAGGCTGCACGGCGCGGGCGATCACACTTTATTGGGTCGGCGAGTATATCGCCGCCCAGCAGGGGCCGAAAGAACCCGGCTGGGGTCAGAGGCCACGATCGGCGATAAAAAATGCGATCATCCGCGCACTGAAAACGGAGACCCGCCGCCATGGATGCCCTGCCCACGCCTTCGCTCGTCGCACACCTGCAGCAACGCCTGAACGCCGACAGAGTGGATCATCCGAATTTCTTGGGCCCGCCGCTCGACATCAGCCCACTGACACCCGCTCAACTGGGCAGCCTGTGGCCGGCTATCCGCCGAGCCCTGCGCGACCCTGCCAACCCGGCTGCGCAGCAACTGGCGACCTCGATTGTGCAGCAGGCCACACAACTGGAACTGAGCCCAGCCCTCGATCAAACCACCCTGCTAGAGGCGCTGCGCACCTGCCTGAATTGGCAGGAGGCGGTGGAGCAACTCGCCTGTTTCAGCGGTACACCGAACGCCGCCCTGGCCGAGGAACTGCGCAGGACCCTCGATGAACCCTGCACACAGTGGGCGGCGAATTACCACCAGGCGTACGTGCTGGCGCAATGGGTGGATGAAGAGGCTCAGGCGGCGCTGCGGCGTTGCGTGGAACAGCACTACGCCGATGCCCCCTACGCCCGGCAGGAGTTCGAACGGCTTGGGCAACTGGAACCCCGCTCACAGCAGGTCCTGGCCGGCAGCGAGTACTGGACCGGCCATCATCACCTGAGTGCTGACCCGGCCAGGGTGCTGGTGGATGACGCGGCCTACGTCGAATTCTCACAGCAGATCCTCAGCACCGCAGCCCTGCGCCTGGACGCTATCCACAGCGGCGCCACACCCTATGTGGCCGATGGCGCCTTCACCACCCATGACACCCCGGTGATCGCCCGCGCCGCCCGGGTCGCCCTGCTGCGCGATGCCTCCTGGCTGCCACCGCTAATGGACATTTTGCTGCCCAAGGCCTGCGTCGCCCCGACCCAGGCCAAGACCGCCCCGTCACAGTCCCTGGCCATTGCACTGGGGCACTGCATCGAGCAGGTGCCAACCCCGGAAAGCGTGCAGGCCCTGCGCAACGCCCTGAGCCTGGTGCGGCATGCCAGTATCCAGAAAAAACTCACACGCAACCTCAAACCTGCCGAACGCGGCCTGGCCCAACGCCCCGAAATCGCCCTGCGTCTGGCCCCCACCAGCACGCCGAGCAAGGCCCAGCACGGGCTTCTGGCCAGTTGCCTGGAGTCCGGACTGTGGCAAGCCTTTGAGCTGTCTTTCAGCGACTGGCGAAAGCAATTGGCGGACTCCGCCGTGGGCTCGCCCTTTGCCCGCTCATTGGTCTGGGTTGCCCATTGCGGGCATGCCCAACGCCGCAGCTTCCTGCTGAACGCGGATGCGCAAGCGGTAGACCCCTGGGGCCAGCCGCTAAGCCTGGATGCCGGGTGCAGAATTTCACTGTGGCACCCGCTGTCAGCCAGCGCCGCAGAGCGCCACGCCTGGCAAAACCTGATCAGCGAACGCCGGATCAAACAACCGCTGCGCCAGGTGTTTCGCGAGTACTACCTGCCGTCCCAGCAAGAGCGGGAAAGCCATACCTGCCAGGCATTCGCCGGCTACAGCCTGTCCATCCGCCCACTGATCGGCCTGGCCCGCCGCGAAGGCTGGAAGATCGACAGGGACAGCGGCCTGAGCCGCAACCTGGGTGATATCCGGGTGAGTTTTGCGGTGGACGCAGCACTCTATCCGGGGCTGCAGGGGCACTGCCTGTCCGGTAGCGCAAGCTTCGCTCGACGCGTCGATAAATACTGGCAGCCAATACTGCTGCTGGATGTGCCGCCGCAGGTGTTTTCAGAGGCCTGCCGGGCCATCGACCTACTGGTCAGCGTCAGCAGTTTCGCCATCGAAGAACTGGCACAGACTGCCACCGGCCAATCCTTGCCGCAAATGCCAGCGGCCAAGCGCGAGCAACGCCTGAATCTGTTGGCCGAGCACAATCTCACCCAGATGACGCTGATGCGCCAACACGTACTGAGCACGGCTTTCGCCACGCTTATCGAGGAGGGGGTGTTGTCGATGGAGGGGCGCCATGTCCGCGTCGGCGAGCATGCGGTGCATCTGGTCACCGGGCGCGTGACGCGCGATGGAGAACCCGTGGAAGTGGCCCTGGCGGCACAAAGTGGCAAATTGACCGCCCTGCCCTGGCTGCCTTATGACGAGGTACTGCTGGAACGGATCGCCAACACCGTCTGCGCCCTGCTGAACCGCTCCGAGCACTAAATGACAGGCAACAAAAAAGCAGCCCGTAGGCTGCTTTTTTCTGCATCGGAAGCTGGACTTAAACCAGTTTTTCCTTGATGCGAGCTGCTTTACCCGACAGGTCGCGCAGGTAGTACAGCTTGGCTTTACGCACGTCACCGCGACGCTTAACAGCCATGCTGTCGATCTGCGGGCTGTAGGTCTGGAAAGTACGCTCTACGCCAACACCGTTGGAGATTTTACGTACGGTGAACGCGCTGTTCACACCGCGGTTGCGCTTGGCGATAACTACGCCTTCGAACGCCTGCAGACGGGAACGATCGCCTTCCTTCACTTTCACCTGAACGACAATGGTGTCGCCCGGGGCAAAGGCTGGGATCTCTTTGGTCATCTGCTCTGCTTCGAGTGCAAGGATGATTTTGTTGGTCATGCTGTGCTCCTAAGGTAAATCGTCGGATCTACCATCGATACGTTGTTAACTATCGTCCCGCTCGCGGAGATATTCCTCGAGCAGCTTCTTCTCTTCTCCAGAAAGCGAGCGGCTTTCCAGAAGATCGGCGCGTCGTTCATAGGTCCGACCAAGGGACTGCTGTAAACGCCAACGCCGGATGTGTGCGTGGTTGCCACTTAGCAACACGTCGGGAACACGCTGATCCGCATACACCTCCGGTCGGGTGTAGTGCGGGCAATCCAGCAGACCGTCCGTGAAGGAATCTTCCTCCGCGGAATCCACATGCCCTAAAGCTCCGGGCAGCAGTCGCGTAACCGCATCAATCAGGACCATCGCCGGCAGCTCGCCACCGGAGAGTACATAGTCGCCAATCGACCACTCTTCATCGACATGAGCTTCAATAAAACGCTCGTCAATGCCTTCATAACGACCAGCAATCAGGATCAATGCATCCTCATTCGCCAACTCGCGTACCGCCGACTGATTCAGTTGACGGCCTTGGGGCGACAGGTAAATCACCTTCGCACCCTCCCCGGCTGCGTTTCTGGCCTGAACCAGTGCATCCTCCAGGGGCTTGATCTTCATCACCATGCCAGGGCCACCGCCAAACGGGCGATCGTCCACAGTGTGATGTCGATCCGTGGTGTAGTCCCGCGGATTCCAACAGGTGAGCTGCAAGAGCCCCTGTTTCACCGCGCGGCTGGTTATGCCGTATTCGCTGATGGCGGAAAACATCTCGGGAAACAAACTGATCACTTCTACGCGCAAGTTAGCCACGCTTAGAAGTCCGCATCCCATTCCACCTTCATCTCGCCTGCCGCCAGGTCGACGCTCAACACACATTGCTCGGTATAGGGCAACAAGCGTTCACGATCATCCAGGCTGCCAACGCAAGGCTTGACCACCATTACATCGTTCGAGCCGGTCTCCAGCAGGTGATCGATCTGCCCGAGCAGTTGCCCGAGGGTGTCGATAACCTTGAGACCTTGTAGCTGGTACCAGTAGTACTCGCCGTCGGTCAGTTCAGGGAACAGGTTGCGCGGCACGCAGATCTCGTAACCGGCCAGAAGACGAGCTTCTTCGCGATCATCAAGACCCTTGAGCTTTGCGACCAGGAACTTGTCGTTCCCGCGTCCGCTGACCAGCTCAACCTGTTTCACGCTACCTTCGCGCTTGAGCGTCCAGGTTTTGTAGTCCAACAGGTTTTTAATCGGATCAGTAAAGGAAAAGACCTTCACTTCGCCGCGAACGCCATGAACAGAGTAGATTTTGCCGATAACGATCAAATCATCAGCAGGAGCTGGCGTCGCGTTCATAGGGTTCAGGCTGCAGCCTTAGCCGATTCCTTCAGCAACTGAGCAACGCGCTCAGAAGGCTGTGCACCAACGCTCAGCCAGTAGGCTACGCGCTCTTGGTTCACGGACAGGCGGACTTCTTGACCACGAGCGATCGGGTTGAAGAAGCCAACTTGTTCTTTGTGCGAACCGTCGCGTGGGTTACGGCTGTCGGTCACGGTCAAGTGGTAAAACGGGCGCTTTTTGGAGCCGCCAAGGGCAAGACGGATTGTTAGCATGTGAACATCGTTCCTGTAGTCGGTGCTGCAAATCTAAATGCACAGCGGGCATGGGTGCCCGAAAGGCCGCATATTCTAAGGAATATCCGGACTTTTGCAAATGACTTTTTCCGGCGCCTATCGGCTGCCACTCAGATTTGCTATGGAGCCGCCGCAAGCGGCAGCGAGTGAGCGCGCCCCAATCGAGGGTTTGCTCGAGATTCCACGTCCCCGTGGAAAAGCGCCGACATGACTGTCGGCGCGGATTCTTCACATTTTCGGCATGCCGCCGCCGGGCAACATTCCGCCCATGCCGCGCATCATTTTGGCCATCCCGCCCTTGGCGGAGAACTTCTTCATCATCTTCTGCATCTGCTTGTGCTGCTTGATCAAGCGACCGATGTCCTGCACCTGGGTGCCAGAGCCCATTGCGATCCGACGCTTGCGCGAACCGCTGATCAGCTCAGGATCGCGGCGCTCGGCCGGGGTCATGGAGTTGATGATGGCTTCCATCTGCTTGAACTGCTTTTCAGCGGCGTTCTGTGCGTTGCCCATCTGCGACAGGTTAACCCCGCCGATATTCGGCAGCTTGTCCATCAGACCACCAAGGCCGCCCATGTTCTTCATCTGCTGCAACTGATCGCGGAAGTCTTCGAGGTCGAAGCCCTTGCCCTTCTTCAGCTTCTTGGCCAGTTTGTCGGCCTTTTCCTTGTCGAGAGTCTGCTCGGCCTGCTCGATCAGGCTGAGCACGTCGCCCATGCCGAGAATTCGCGAAGCAATACGCTCAGGGTGGAACGGCTCCAGGGCCTCGGTCTTCTCACCCATACCGATGAACTTGATCGGTTTGCCGGTGATGGCCCGTACCGACAGCGCGGCACCACCACGGGCGTCACCGTCGACCTTGGTCAGGATCACACCGGTCAGCGGCAGCGCGTCGCCAAAGGCCTTGGCGGTGTTGGCGGCGTCCTGGCCAGTCATGGCGTCGACCACGAACAGGGTTTCCACCGGCTTGATGGCCGCGTGCAACGCCTGGATCTCGTCCATCATCTCGCTGTCGACGTGCAGGCGACCGGCGGTATCGACAATCACCACGTCGATGAACTTGAGCTTCGCTTCCTTTATAGCCGCCTCGGCAATGGCCACCGGCTTCTGGCTAAGATCAGAAGGAAAGAAGGTCACGCCAATGTCATTGGCCAGGGTTTCCAGCTGTTTGATCGCTGCCGGACGGTATACGTCAGCAGACACCACCATCACGCTCTTTTTCTTGCGCTCTTTAAGGAAGCGCGCGAGCTTGCCGGCAGTGGTGGTCTTACCCGCACCTTGCAGACCGGCCATCAGGACCACTGCCGGAGGCACGGCGCTGAGGTTCAGGTCTTCGTTGGCCGCGCCCATCAGGCTTTCCAGCTCGGCCTGGACAATCTTCACAAAGGCCTGGCCCGGGGTCAGGCTACGGGACACTTCGGTGCCGACCGCACGCTCCTTCACCGAGTTGACGAAGTCTTTGACCACCGGCAATGCGACGTCAGCCTCGAGCAACGCCATGCGCACTTCACGCAAGGTGTCTTTGATGTTGTCCTCGGTCAGCTTGGCCTTGCCAGTGACATGGCGCAGCGTCTGCGAGAGACGGTCGGTTAGGTTTTCAAACATGCTCGATCCTTTCAGGCCCAAGGTAGACCGGGGTAATGGCGGCCCAGAGCTTAATAAACAAGAGCTCGATGAGCCTGCGGCGTGGGCAGGTCGCGGATTATAGCGAAGACTGTGCGTGGCGGACACCTCGCCGTCTGCTTGCGTGGTCTTTCAGGGCTGTGGGTTCTATGCCAAACTCAGCGACTTTCGGGCCTGCCTAACAGGATTTATGCTCCCCTTGTCACCCAGTTTGCTACCCACCCTCGCCGCCGCCGTCCTTTATGCCGCTGCGACCTTCTATCAAGGCTCTCGCCTGGCCACAGGCGCCAAGGCGAACAAGCGCCTGCTGGTTATGCTGGGCATCCTGGCCCTGCTCGCCCACGGCATCAGCCTGCTGACCCATTTGCTGACCCCGGTCGGCCTGGGCCTGGACTTCTTCAGCGCCGCCAGCCTGATCGCCGCAGCGGTCATCGCCCTGACCCTGCTGGCCTGCTGGCGGATTCCCGTGGAAAACCTGCTGGTACTGCTGTTCCCCCTCGGCGCCCTGACTGCGCTACTGGCGCAGTTCGTGCCTACCGGCACCGTGCCTGTGATCGATGAGGAACCGGGGATTCTCGCCCATATCCTGCTGTCGATCCTGGCCTACGGCATGTTCACCATCGCGGTGTTCCAGTCCCTGTTACTGCTGGTGCAGGACCATCAGCTGAAAAACAAGCACCCCTCCGGACTGATCAGGAACTTCCCACCCCTGCAAACCATGGAAAGCCTGCTGTTCGGCTTTCTCTGGGCCGGCTGGACCCTTCTCTCGCTGTCGCTGATCTCCGGCTGGCTGTTCGTCGAGAACCTGTTCGCCCAGCACCTGGTGCACAAGACCCTGCTGGCCTGCCTGGCCTGGGTGGTGTTCAGCGTACTGCTGTGGGGCCGCAACCGTCTGGGCTGGCGCGGACACAAGGCGATTCGCTGGACCCTGGCAGGTTTCTGCCTGCTGATGCTGGCGTACTTCGGCAGCAAGCTGGTTCGTGAATACATCCTGCACATCTGACGACCGGCCATGACCGACTCCCTGCCCTCCGGGCCCATGCTTGCGGTAATCGCCCTGCTCATCGTCTGGTCAGGCCTGTTCACGGCCATCGATGCTGCCCAACAGCACCTGCTGACCCAACGCAACGGCTCGCGCCCGGGCGACAAGCCGACGGCGCGACTGGCCTTTCCCAAGGAAAGCCTGATCCTGTGCAACACCCTGTGCCGAGTCCTGGCAGTGATCATCAGCACCTTGGTGGCACTGTTCTACTGGGCGGAAAACGGCCCCTGGCTGGCCTGCCTGATCAGCACCTGTGGTTTGCTGGTGCTGGCCGAATACCTGCCCCGCACCCTGGCACTGCGCTACCCGGAAAGCACCCTGAGCTTTGGCAACAGCCTGCTCGCCATCCCCATGAAGATCGTCTATCCCCTGGCCTGGCTGCTCCAGGCCATCGGCCAACTGCTATTGCGCCCTTTCGCCACCAAGACCGGCGCGGTC
Source organism: Pseudomonas sp. JDS08PS003 (assembly GCF_045013505.1). NCBI lineage: Bacteria > Pseudomonadati > Pseudomonadota > Gammaproteobacteria > Pseudomonadales > Pseudomonadaceae > Pseudomonas > Pseudomonas sp. JDS08PS003. The sequence goes on along the minus strand of NZ_CP120724.1, from coordinate 1,329,587 downwards.
AAACACAGCGACGACGACCCGGCCCTGCAGGATGAAGAACCCGCCCCCCAGGAACATCACCCGCTGTCCGGCATCCATGCCCTGGACAACATCACCGTCAATGACATCCTGGTGCCTCGCAGCGAAGTCGACGGCATCAACCTGGACGACTCCATCGACGAGATCATCGCCCAGTTGCGCCTGAACAAACGTACGCGCCTGCCAGTGTTCCACAGCGATATCAACCAGGTGGAGGCGGTACTCAATACCCGGCAGATCCGCCACCTGCTGCCCGACGCCAGCCTGACCAAAGAAGCCCTGCTGGCGGCCTGCCACGAACCCTACTTCGTCCCCGAAAGCACCCCTTTGCAGTTGCAACTGCTCAACTTCCACAAGCAGCAACGGCGCCTGGGCATGGTGGTGGATGAATACGGTGAGGTATTGGGCATCGTCACCCTGGAAGACATCCTCGAAGAAATCGTCGGCGAGTTCGAAAGCGAGCACAGCCTGGACAACCCCCACATCCACCCCCAGGCCGACGGCCGCTATGTGGTGGAAGGCGCTGCCTCGATCCGTGAACTCAACAAGAGCCTGGGCTGGCACCTGCCCAGCGACGGCCCCAAGACCCTCAACGGCCTGGTCACCGAAGCACTGGAGACCATCCCCGACAGCGCCGTGTGCCTGAAGATCGGCCGCTACCGCCTGGAGATCCTCGAAACCGAGGAAAATCGTGTCAGCCGCGTGCTGATCTGGCACACCAGCAGCACCCCCGTCATCGCCTGACGCTCCCCCGTCCCTGAAGCCCTTGTTGAATCGTTAGGGGCCTTTCTATAATCGGGCGGCTTACCCAAGCTCCGCAGCCCCGCGTGCTACCCGCACTCAGCGAGATCCTGCAGCCATCATCCGCCACTGTTCGACGCGGCTCCCATCCCGAGCAGCGACCGCGCCAAACCCACATCCCTGGGTGCTCGACCATAATAATTCGCTCCACTGGAGCACAGACTGTCAGGGATATCCGCATGACGACCAGCACCGCCTACAGCGCCTCCGCGCCTGCTCAACCTGCCAACTCCACGACGCGAGTGGCCACCGCCAGCTTTATTGGCACGGCCATCGAGTTCTACGACTTCTACGTCTACGCCACCGCCGCCGCGCTGGTGATAGGGCCGGTATTCTTTCCCCAGACCTCCGGCACCGCCCAGATGCTCTCGGCGTTCCTGACCTTCGGCATCGCCTTCCTTGCCCGCCCCCTGGGCTCGGCACTGTTCGGCCACTTCGGCGACCGTATTGGACGCAAGTCGACCCTGGTTGCCTCGCTGCTGCTGATGGGCGTGTGCACCACCCTGATCGGCGTACTGCCAGGCTACGCCAGCATCGGCGCCTGGGCGCCGATCCTGCTCTGCGTACTGCGCTTCGGCCAGGGACTGGGGCTGGGAGGCGAATGGGGTGGGGCTGCCCTGCTGGCCACCGAGAACGCTCCGCAAGGCAAGCGCGCCTGGTTCGGCATGTTCCCGCAACTGGGGCCCTCCATCGGCTTTCTCGCCGCCAACGGCCTGTTCCTGGCCCTGGCCATGGGCCTGGATGACGAGCAGTTCCGCTCCTGGGGCTGGCGTATTCCGTTTCTGCTCAGTGCCGCGCTGGTAATGGTGGGCCTGTATGTGCGCCTGAAGCTGCACGAAACCCCGGTATTCGCCAACGCCGTGGCACGCCAGGAACGGGTAAAGATGCCGCTGGTGGAGCTCTTCAGCCAGTACTGGCTGCCAGTGCTGCTGGGCGCCGCGTCGATGGTGGTGTGCTACGCGCTGTTCTACATCTCCACGGTATTTTCCCTGAGCTACGGCGTCTCGACCCTGGGCTACAGCCGGGAAACCTTCCTCGGCCTACTGTGTTTCGCCGTGCTGTTCATGGCTGCGGCCACTCCACTGTCGGCCTGGGCCAGTGACCGCTTCGGGCGCAAACCGGTGCTGATTGTCGGTGCCGTGCTGGCGATTCTCTCCGGCTTCACCATGGAACCCTTGCTGACTCAGGGCTCCACCGCCGGCGTGGCGCTGTTCCTGTGCATCGAGCTGTTCCTGATGGGGGTGACCTTCGCCCCGATGGGCGCTCTGCTGCCGGAACTGTTTCCGACCCACGTGCGTTATACCGGCGCTTCGGCGGCTTATAACCTGGGGGGCATTGTCGGTGCTTCGGCGGCACCCTTCTTCGCCCAGAAACTGGTGACGATGGGCGGGTTGAGCTGGGTGGGTGGCTATGTTTCGGGGGCGGCGATCCTGAGCTTGATCGCGGTGCTGTGCTTGAAGGAAACGCGGAATAACGATCTGAATCGGATTGCCTGAGCGGCCGCTTCGCGAGCGAGCTCGCTCCTACAGGTTCAATGCAAACCTTGTGGGAGCGACCTCGCTCGCGATGCTTCTCAGAGCTCGACCACTACCGCTTGCGCAGCGCGGGTCGCCTTGGCCCGGGCGGCTTCGATGGACTCATCACGGGCCAGGGCCACGCCCATGCGCCGCTGACCGTTGACTTCCGGCTTGCCGAACAGACGCAACGCAGTGTCCGGCTCGCTCAGGGCAGCCCCCAGATTGGCGAAGGCGGTCTGAGTGGATTTGCCTTCCACCAGAATCACCGCCGAAGCCGATGGCCCGAACTGGCGGATCAGCGGAATCGGCAAGCCGAGGATCGCCCGCGCATGCAGGGCGAACTGCGACAGATCCTGGGAAATCAGGGTCACCAGGCCGGTGTCATGGGGACGCGGCGACACTTCGCTGAACCACACCTGATCACCCTTGATGAACAGCTCCACGCCGAACAGACCACGGCCGCCCAAGGCTTCGGTCACCGCCTTGGCCACGCGCTCGGACTCGGCCAGAGCTTTCGGGCTCATGGCCTGGGGCTGCCAGGATTCCTGGTAGTCGCCCTTTTCCTGACGATGGCCGACCGGGGCACAGAAGGTGGTGCCGCCAACGTGGCGCACGGTCAGCAGAGTGATTTCGTAGTCGAAGTCGATAAAGCCTTCGATGATCACCCGGCCCTTGCCGGCACGGCCGCCTTCCTGGGCGTAGTCCCAGGCTTTCCGCACGTCGTCGACGCTGCGCAGCAGGCTCTGGCCCTTGCCCGAGGAGCTCATCACCGGCTTGACCACGCACGGGAAGCCCAGGTCTTGCACGGCCTTGGAATAGTCTTCGAAGGTGTCGGCGAAATGGTACGGCGAGGTCGGCAGGTCCAGCTCTTCGGCGGCCAGGCGCCGGATGCCTTCGCGGTTCATGGTCAAGGAGGTGGCCCGGGCGGTGGGGATTACGGTGAAGCCTTCGGCTTCCAGTTCCACCAGGGTCGCGGTGGCGATGGCTTCGATTTCCGGAACGATAAAGTGCGGCTTCTCGGCCTCGATCACCGCCCGCAGGGCCGCACCGTCGAGCATGTTGATCACGTGGCTGCGATGGGCCACCTGCATCGCCGGCGCATTGGCGTAGCGGTCCACGGCAATCACCTCGACACCCAGGCGTTGCAGCTCGATCACCACTTCCTTGCCCAACTCACCACAGCCACAAAGCAAGACGCGGGTCGCGGTTGGCGACAATGGAGTTCCGATACGAGTCATCTGAAGGTCCTCAAAGGAGCGGATCATCGAGGGCCGAGCGCCAGGCGGGCGACCCATGGGGAAAGAGCGCGGCATTTTACATGAACCGCAGCCTTTGGCTCAGCCGGCGCACGCCGCTTTGCGCAAACGCCAAGCCATGGCCAACCAGACCACGGTGACCCCGGCGAATTTCGAACCCAGGGCGGTGAAGATCACCCCCGGGGTCAGGGCATCGATCATGCCGAAGAAGATGAAAGTATCCAGGGGAATGCTCAGGGCCGAGCTTATCCACAGACGATCGTGCAGGGGTCGCTTGGTGATGCTGAACACCAGCCAGTCGATGCATTCCGAAACGGCAAAGGCGGTGGCACTGGCCAGGGCGATGGTGGGGTCGGAGGTCACGTAGGACAGCACCAGGGCCGCCAGCATGGCAATGATGGCGCCGTGGCCAAAGCGGGTCTGCACCATGTCGCGCAGGACGAAGACCAGCCCGCCCCAGGCCGACCAGATGATGTCCAGGTGCGGGGCAACGGAAAAGGCATAGTTGATCAGCACGACACTGCTGATATAGGTGATCAGGAAGAGCATGAGGGCGAAAAGTACCTGTCAGGAAGGTGAACAGGTTACTGCAGGCGCGGGTTTGGGCCAAGAAACCCTTTCACCGGCAAGCCACCCACACCAGGCTTGCCGGCGACAAGGGCGGATCAGCTCGCCGAACTGGAGCCGATCATCCACAGCAGCCCGCTGGACTTGGCCCGTTCATGGCACAGGGCCAGGACCGCACGGCGCTCGGTATTGTCCATGCGGCTCCAGCGGGTGATTTCATCCACGGTGCGCTGGCAACCGGTACAGATGTCTTGTTCGTCCAGGGCGCAGATGCTCACGCAAGGCGAGGCAACGGGTCTTTCAGGGGTTGTCATTGTTCTTGCTCAACCAGGTCTCGGGCATAACGTTGAGCATTATGAACGTAGTGGGCAGCGCTGGCTTCGAGCATTTTCTTCTGGGGTTCGGTCAGTTCGCGTACCACCTTGCCCGGCGAGCCCATGACCAACGAACCGTCAGGTATTTCCTTGCCTTCGCCGATCAGCGAGTTGGCGCCGATGATGCAGTTCTTGCCGATCATCGCGCCATTGAGAATCACCGCGTTGATGCCAATCAGGCTGTAGTCGCCCACGGTGCAGCCATGCAGCATGGCGTTATGACCAATGGTCACGCCGGTGCCCAGAGTCAGCGGAAACCCCATGTCGGTATGCATCACGGCGCCGTCCTGGACGTTGCTGTGCTTGCCGATCAGGATCAACTCGTTGTCGCCACGCAGCACAGCGTTGAACCACACGCTGGCCCCCTCCTCCAGCTTGACCTTGCCCACCAGCGTGGCATTCGGGGCCACCCAGCTCTGTGGATGGGTGTCGACTCGGGCATCGCCCAGGCGGTATTTCATCTTATTGTCCTCATGGCTCAGGCAGCCGCGGGTTCATGCCATGCGAGGCGATGGCTTCAGGTATCGATAAAGGTTTTCGGCGGGTGATGCAGGCTGATCTTGGCGTCGTACAGCAGGTTGACCAGTTCGACGACCATGATCGCGGTCAGGCCCCAGATCTTGTACTCGCCGAAGCGGTAGCTGGGGACGTACCAACTGCGACCCTGATAGTCGATGCGATGGGTGTGTTCACGGGGGTCCTGGCGAAAGAACTCCAGGGGGACGCTGAAAACGGCGGCGATCTCGGCATCATTGGCCTGGTATTCGACATAGTCGGGAATCACCCCGACGTAAGGCGTGACCTTGATCCCATGCAGGGAAATCAGCGGACTCAAGGGCCCGATGACTTCCACCAATCCCGGCGGCAGGCCGATCTCTTCCTCGGCCTCCCGTAGCGCGGTGAAGATCAGGTCCGGGTCTTCCGGATCGCGCCGGCCACCGGGAAAGGCCACTTCACCACCATGGGTCGAAAGCCCGCTGGCGCGAAGGGTCAGCACCAGCTCCGGTTCATCGCTGCGGGTGATGGGCACCAGCACCGCAGCCTCGGGAAAACGACGGTCGGTCTCCAGCGTTCTTGGCGTGTAATGGCTTACCCGATGAAGTAGCTCGTCCAGCATGAGGCATCTCGATCTGTTGGCTACCGTGCATCATGCACCAATCCAATCAGAGGCCCAACCCCCGCACCTGTAACGACAACTTGCCGACAACCGGGCGGCGCGCCAAGATAGCCCCAGCCTTTTCGGATACCCCACATGAAATTTTGCAGCCAGTGCGGCAACCCGGTGACCCAGCGCATTCCCGAAGGCGACTCGCGCCTGCGTTTCGTCTGCAATCACTGCCAGACCATTCACTACCAGAACCCCAACATCGTCGCCGGGTGCCTGGCCACCTGGGAGGGCAAGGTATTGCTCTGCCGGCGCGCCATCGAGCCGCGTCTGGGCTACTGGACCCTGCCGGCAGGCTTCATGGAGAACGGCGAGACCGTGGAACAGGCGGCCATCCGCGAAACCTACGAGGAGGCCTGCGCCCGGGTACGCAACCTGAACATCTACACCCTGATCGACGTACCGCACATCAGCCAGGTGCACGTGTTCTTTCGCGCGGAACTGGCCGACCTGGACTTCGCCGCCGGCCCCGAGAGCCTGGAAGTGCAGCTGTTCGACGAAGCCGATATCCCTTGGTCCGAGCTGGCTTTCCGCACCGTCGGCCGTACCTTAGAATGCTTCTTCGCTGACCGGCGGACACAGGCATTTGCCGTGCGCTCCGAATCCATTCCGCCGCTCTCTCAGCCTGCCATCAGTTAAACAATAAAAACGTGCACGGAACCTGTGCGCGCCTGGGGATATCGTGTCAATGCGCTGGTTGCTTGCCCTGCTGTGCTGTTCCTTCGTCGCTCTGTCTCAAGCCTCCACGGTGGAAACCCTGGACGGCAAGGTCATCGAAAAAGTCCTGGTGCTCAAATCCGCCCATCAACTGCAATTGATCAATGGCGGCAAACCACTGAAAACCTACCGGATTTCCCTGGGCAAGAAACCCAAGGGCCCCAAGCTCATGGAAGGCGATAAACGCACCCCGGAAGGCCTTTACTGGCTCGACTGGCGCAAGACCAGTGATCGCTACAACCTGGCCATGCACATCTCCTACCCGAACATCACCGACTCCGCGCGCTCGCGCCGTGAAGGGGTCAACCCCGGTGGCATGATCATGATCCATGGCACCCCGGACACCGAAGAGTTTCCCGAGCAGTACTTTCACACTCTCGACTGGACCGACGGCTGCATCGCCATGCGCAATGTCGACATGCGCGAAGTCTGGGGCCTGGTCAAAGACGGCACCATGATCGAAATCCGCCCTTAATCCCTCCTGCGCAAAAAATATTTTCCTCCCTGGCGCGCCCCGAGAGCGCGCATACCACTTGGCGATCCGCTGCGGGTCGCCGCCTGAGGTTTTGGCCATCGCTGCCAGACCTGCCTAATACCACTTCAATCCTTTATCCTCTAAAGCACCCCGAAAGTGCCCGATTTACGGCGCCAACACCCGATCAGTGGCGTTGACATGGTATTTAAGTGGTATTAGTTTTTCGGCATTACCGGGCGACAACAACCTAATAACCGCATCGGAAAACCTACAGATGAACCACCTCCTGCCCCTGCGTCCCGACGACACTCAGCCGACCCCGCTGTACCTGCAACTGGCGCGCAACCTGGAAGCCGCGATTCACTCCGGCCAATGGAAAGCCGAGCAGGCACTGCCTTCGGAACGCAACCTCAGCGAACTGCTGGGCATCTCCCGGGTGACTGCGCGCAAGGCCCTGGAAGTCCTCTTCGAACGGGGCCTGATTCGGCGCAGCCAGGGCTCCGGCACTTTCATCACCCCGCGCCTTGAGCAACCGCTGTCGCGCCTTTCCGGGTTCAGCGAAATGCTGCGCCTGAAAGGTTTCGTCCCCGGCTCGCAATGGCTGGAACGCACACTGACCCCGCCGACCCACGAAGAGCTGATCCGCCTCGGCCTGTCGCCCAACGACAAGGTGGCGCGCCTCAAGCGCCTGCGCAAAGCCGACGATGCGGTCATGGCGATCGAGATGAGTACCTTGCCGGCCAGCATCATTGCCCAGCCCGAGGCCGTCGGCGATTCGCTCTACGAGTACCTCGACAGCATCGGCCGTCCCGTGGTCCGAGCCCTGCAGCACATCCAGGCGATCAATGCCTCGGACGAATTCGCCGCCCTGGTGGGCATTGCCCCCGGCACCGCGATGCTGCTGATGACCCGGGTCGGCTACCTGGAAGACAACACACCGATCGAAGTCACCGACACCTACTGCCGCAACGACTACTACGACTTCGTCGCTGAACTGCGACGCTGAATCCGCCCCCTGGAGCCAGAGAAACGCCCATGTCCGAAGACAATATCCTCACGCCCCAAGGCTGGGTCCGTGGCCGCCTGATTCATCGGGACGGCAAGGTCAGCGCCATCGAAGGCAGCCCCTGCGACCCGGCGGACAACGACCTGCCCTACCTGCTGCCGGGCTTCATCGACCTGCACGTACACGGCGGCGGCGGCAAGGACGTCATGCAAGGCCGCACAGCCTTCGAGACCATCACCCGTACCCATGTGCGTTTCGGCACCACCTCGCTGCTGGCCACCACCATGACCGCCCCCAGCGAAGAAATCAGCCAGGTTCTGGCTGAGCTTGGAACCTACGCCGAGCAGCGCCCCCATGGCTGTGCCCGGGTCCTCGGGGTGCACCTGGAAGGCCCCTACATCAACCCCGGCAAGCTCGGTGCACAACCCAACTTCGCCCACACCGCGCTCATGGCGGAAGTGGAGAAGTACCTGCAACTGGCGCCCATCCGGGTGATCACCATCGCCCCGGAAATCGCCGGCCACGACGCACTGATCCGCGCCCTCAGCGCCCGCGGCGTGCGCATGCAGATCGGCCACACCCTGGGCAGCTACGAAGAAGGCGTGGCCGCCCTTGCCGCCGGTGCCACCAGCTTCACCCACCTGTACAACGCCATGAGCCCACTGCATCACCGCGAACCGGGCATCGTCGGTGCGGCCCTGGCTCATGCCCAGTACGCCGAACTGATCCCCGACCTGCTGCACGTGCATCCCGGCGCCATGCGCGTGGCCCTGCGCTCGATCCCCTGCCTGTACTGCGTCACCGACTCCACTGCGGCCGCCGGCATGCCCGACGGTGAGTACAAGCTGGGCAGCCACACCGTGACCAAGTGCCTGGGGGGTGTACGCCTGGCCGACGGCACCCTGGCCGGCAGCACCCTGACCATGGACCAGGCCCTGCGCAATCTGGTGAAAATCGGTTTGCCCCTGGCCGAAGCCTCCCAGCGCCTGTCGCAATTTCCCGCCGATTACCTCGGCATCCCTGAACGCGGCCGCCTGCAACCTGGCAGCTGGGCCGACAGCGTGCGCCTGGACCGCGCACTCACACTGACCGCCGTCATGGTCGAAGGAGAAGACATTGACTTCAAAAATGCTTGAAGAGGCGCTGTCCTCGTACGCTGCCGTGAGCAGCCAATTGAAGCACCTGGACCCGTCGCTAATCGAAGTCGCCGGCCGCCTACGCCGCCAGCCACCACAAGTGGCAATGACCGTGGCCCGGGGCAGTTCCGACCATGCCGCCAGCTACTTTGCCTACCTGACCATGCAACAGGTAGGCATCCCGGTGGCCTCGCTGCCGATGTCGGTGGTGACCATGCAACAGGCGCCCCTGCGGGTCAGCGGCCAGGCGGTGTTTGCATTCTCGCAATCGGGACAAAGCCCGGACCTGGTGAACAGCGTGCGCCTGCTGCGCAAACGCGGCGCCCTGAGCGTGGCCATGGTCAATGCGCAAAACAGCCCTCTGGAAGCCGCCAGCGAATTCTCCCTGCCGCTGTACGCCGGTGCCGAGCAGAGCGTGGCCGCCACCAAGAGCTTCATCGCCACCCTGAGCGCCAGCGCCCGCCTGATCGGTCACTGGAACGAGGACAACCAGTTGCTGGAAGCCGGCCTGGCATTGCCCGAAGGTTTGCAGCAAGCCGCGACCCAGGACTGGGACCTGGCGATCAACGCCCTGCGCGATTGCCAGCGGCTGATGGTCATCGGCCGCGGCGCCGGCTTCGCCATCGCCCAGGAGGCCGCGCTCAAGCTCAAGGAGACCTCGGCGATCCAGGCCGAAGCCTTCAGCAGCGCCGAAGTCCGCCACGGCCCGATGGCCTTGATCGACCACGACTACCCGTTGCTGGTGTTCGCCCCACGTGGCGCGGAACAGGGCGGCTTGCTGAGCCTCGCTGCCGACATGCGCCAGCGCGGCGCCAAGGTGCTGCTGGCAGCACCGGATGACATCGGCGAACGGGACCTGACCCTGAGCCGCGCCGAACACCCGGCGCTGGACCCGATCCTGGCAATCCAGAGTTTCTATGTGATGGCCGCCGGCCTGGCGGAGGCCCGCAGCATGGACCCCGACCAGCCGCGTCACCTGAGCAAAGTGACCCGCACGCACTAAGCCCCTTTGATCGATGAGTACTGCGCCATGCACAACAACAATAACGACCTGACGCTCAGTGCCCCGTTAAGCGGGCCTGTAGTGCCCTTGCGCAACGTCCCCGACCCGGTGTTCGCCAGCGGCGCCATGGGCGACGGGATTGCCATCGACCCGCTCAATGACACCCTGCACGCGCCTTGCGCCGGTGAAGTGATCCAAGTGGCTCGCACCGGACACGCCGTGACCCTGCGGGCGGCCAACGGCGCCGAACTGCTGCTGCACCTGGGCCTGGACACCGTCGAACTGCAAGGTGAAGGGTTTGCCCTGCTGGTGGAGCAAGGCCAGCAGGTTAGCGCCGGCCAGCCCCTGCTGCGGGTTGACCTGGACCATGTGGCGCAGCATTGCCGAAGCCTGATCAGCCTGTTGATCCTGACCAACGGCGAGGGCTTCGACCTGCGCCCGCTGACCCTGTCCGCGGTCAAGGTGGGCGAGCCGTTGCTGCACATCAGCCGCCGTGCCAACGCTGACCCGCAACCGCTGGCGCCAGAGCAATCCGAGCAGCAGGCCAGCGCCCGAATCAAGGTTGCCCATCGCGGCGGTCTGCATGCCCGCCCAGCCGCCCTGGTGCGCCAGACCGCCCTGAGTTTCAACAGCCATTCGCAGTTGACCTTCAAGGACAAGAGCGCCCCCTGCACCAGCCTGATCGCCCTGATGAGCCTGGGCATCGGTGAGCAGGATGAAGTGCTGGTCAATTGCCAGGGCGCCGATTGCCAGGATGCCTTGCAGGCAATGCTGCAGACCCTCGGTACCGCGATGGCCGCAGATGCCCATGGCGAAATCCCGGCACCGGCCCCAGTCGTCCAACGCCCCGTGGAAGATGGCGTGCTGCCGGGCGTCTGCGCCGCGCCAGGCCTGGTGTGCGGGCCATTGGTGCGACTCAACGCCATGGTCCTGGCTGACGATCACGGTCAGCATCCGCCCGAGCCCCAACGGCAAGCATTGCGCGCAGCCCTGCACCAGGTGCGCGAGGAAATCCGCCACACCCTGGAGCAGGCCCGGCAACGCCGCGACCAGCAGGAACAGGACATCTTCAGCGCCCACCTGGCCCTGCTCGAAGACCCGACCCTGCTGGACGCCGCCGAAGCCGCCATTGCCCGGGGGCGCGCAGCCACCCATGCCTGGAGCGCGGCGATTGCCGAGCAATGCCAAATCCTCCAGCAACTGGGCAGCGCACTGCTGGCCGAACGCGCCAACGACCTGCGGGATCTGCAGCAACGTGTACTGCGCGCCCTGCTGGGGGAGGCCTGGCACTACGATCTGCCGCCCGGGGCGATCGTCGCCGCCGAGGAGTTGACCCCTTCCGATCTTCTGCAACTTAGCGCCCAGGGCGTGGCCGGACTGTGCATGGCCGCCGGCGGCGCCACCTCCCATGTGGCGATCCTCGCCCGGGGCAAAGGCCTGCCCTGCCTGGTGGCCCTGGGTCCGGAGGTGCTGTGCATCGACGCTGGCCGCCAGGTGGTGCTGGATGCCAACGGCGGGCGCCTGGAACTGGCGCCCGGCCCGCAGCGCATCGCACAGGTGCAACAGGCTGGTGAAACCCAGCGCCAGCGCCGTGCACTGCAACAGCAACATGCCCATGAGTCCGCCCTGACCCAGGACGGCCAGCAGATCGAGGTGGCGGCCAATGTGGCTTCCAGCGATGAAGCCCGGGACGCCCACCAGGGTGGTGCCGATGGCGTCGGCCTGCTGCGCACCGAGTTCCTGTTCGTCGATCGCCTGACCGCTCCGGATGAAGCCGAACAGCTACAGGCCTATCAGGCGGTACTGGATGCCATGGGCGACAAGCCAGTGATCATCCGCACCATCGATGTCGGCGGCGACAAGCAACTGGACTACCTGCCACTGCCAGTGGAGGCCAACCCGGTGCTGGGCCTGCGGGGCATCCGCCTGGCCCAGGCCCGCCCAGAACTGCTGGACCAGCAACTGCGGGCGCTGCTCCAGGTCAGCCCCGTGCAGCGCTGCCGGATCATGCTGCCGATGGTCACCGAAGTGGCCGAACTGCTGCATATCCGTCAGCGCCTGGATCAGCTCGCGGTGGAACTGGGCCTGAGCCAGCGCCCGGAGCTGGGAGTCATGATCGAAGTACCGGCTGCCGCGCTGATGGCCGAGCAACTGGCGGAGCATGCCGACTTCCTGTCCATCGGCACCAACGACCTGTCCCAGTACACCCTGGCCATGGACCGTGATCATGCCGGGTTGGCGGCGCGGGTCGACGCCCTGCACCCCGCCCTGCTGCGGCTGATCGCCCAGACCTGTGCCGGCGCCAAGCGCCATGGTCGCTGGGTCGGGGTTTGCGGTGCACTGGCTTCCGATCCGCTGGCCACCCCCGTCCTGATTGGCCTGGGGGTCAGCGAGCTGTCGGTCAGCCCGTCTCAGGTCGGCGAGATCAAGGACCGGGTGCGCCAACTGGACGCCGGCCAATGCCGCCACCTCAGCCAACCGCTGCTCAACCTGCCCGGCGCTGCCGCAGTCCGTCAGGCCTGCGAACGGCTTTGGCCTCTGCACTCATAACAAGAATTCCAGGAGAGACGCCATGTACCAGTATTTCATCGAGGGCCTGCAACGCCTCGGCCGGGCGCTGATGCTACCCATTGCCATCCTGCCCATTGCCGGCCTGTTGCTGCGCCTGGGTGATACCGACCTGCTGAACATCGCCATCATTCACGATGCCGGGCAATCGATCTTCGGCAACCTGGCGCTGATCTTCGCCATCGGCATCGCCGTGGGCTTTGCCAAGGACAACAACGGCACCGCCGGACTCGCCGGGGCCATTGGCTACCTGGTGATGATCTCGACCCTCAAGGTGCTGGATGCCAGCATCAACATGGGCATGCTCGCCGGGATCATCAGCGGGCTGATGGCCGGCGCGCTGTACAACCGCTTCAAGGACATCAAACTGCCGGAGTACCTGGCGTTCTTCGGCGGCCGCCGCTTCGTGCCCATCGCCACCGGCTTTACCGCCGTGGGCCTGGGGGTGGCGTTCGGTCTGATCTGGCCGCCGATCCAGCACGGCATCAACAGCTTCGGCCAATTACTGCTGGAAAGCGGCAGCTTCGGTGCCTTTGTCTTCGGTGTGTTCAATCGCCTGCTGATCGTCACCGGCCTGCACCACATCCTCAACAACATGGCCTGGTTCATCTTCGGCAGCTTCACCGACCCGAGCACCGGTGCGGTGGTCACTGGCGACCTGACCCGCTATTTCGCCGGCGATCCCAAGGGCGGCCAGTTCATGACCGGGATGTTCCCGATGATGCTGTTCGGCCTGCCAGCCGCTTGCCTGGCGATGTACCGCAACACCGTGCCGGAGCGGCGCAAGGTGATGGGCGGGATCTTCCTGTCCATGGCCCTGACCTCCTTCCTCACCGGGGTCACCGAGCCCATCGAGTTCGCCTTCATGTTCCTCGCACCACTGTTGTACCTGGTGCATGCACTGCTGACGGGGCTGGCCATGGCCCTGACCAATCTGCTGAACATCCACCTGGGATTTACCTTCTCCGGAGGCGCCATTGACATGGCCCTGGGCTGGGGCCGTTCCACTAATGGCTGGAAGGTGTTTCCGGTGGGGCTGCTGTATGCGGTGGTGTACTACCTGGTGTTCGACTTCTGTATCCGCCGCTTCAACCTGAAAACGCCGGGACGCGAGGACAGCCCCTCCGGCGAGAAGTCCGAACTCAACGCCGATCAGCGCGCCGCGGCCTACATCAAGGCCCTGGGCGGTGCGCGCAACCTGATCACCGTTGGCGCCTGCACCACTCGCCTGCGCCTGGAGCTGGCGGATCGCAACCTGGCCGCGGACGCCGAACTGAAAACCTTGGGCGCCATGGCCGTGGTACGCCCCGGCAAGGGTGGCAGTTTGCAGGTGGTGGTGGGACCAATGGCCGACAGCATTGCCGACCAGATCCGCCTGGCGTTGCCAGCCTCGGCCAACGTCACGGTGACGCCGTCGCCCGTAGAAGCACCACAGCAGATCGACATTTCCACCCAGGAAGCCCAGCAGTGGCTCAGCGCTCTGGGAGGCCGGGACAACCTGCTACAGATGGATTGCGTGGCCCTGACCCGGTTGCGGGTGCAACTGAGTGACAGCCGCAGCCTGTCGGAGTCGGCGCTCAAGAGCCTGGGCTGCCAGGGTATGCGGCGCATGGAGGGAGATATCTGGCACGTGGTGATTGGCGAGAAGGCCGGGGGATTGCAAGCGGCTCTGCAAACGCTGCTGCACAGGAAGGTGGAGGCGGGAGCCTGAAGAAGCCTTCGCCGGCAAGCCGGCTCCTACAGGCAAAGACCCACAAAAAAGCCCGCTGACCGTCTCCGGTTCAGCGGGCTTTTTATCGGTGGACAACCTCAGAACGCTTCCAGGCGCCAGACTTCATAAGCCGGCGTCTCGTAGGGATGGCTCTGCTTGAGGGCCGCCACTGTATCAGCAATCAGTTCATCGGCCACCACCAGCTCGACTTTCCATTCCTCCACTCGCTCCACCTGACCGGTCTGCCCGAGAAACGGCTGGCTGCCATCCAACGGGCGAAACTGGCCTTGGCCGAGCACCTGCCAGGCGCACTGGTCATAGGCGCCGATACGTCCGCCACCGGCGGCAAATACGGCGCTCTTGACCGGCTCCACATGGCTGGGAGGCACGAAGAAGCTGAGCTTGTACATCAGCCTCAGTTCACCCAGGCGCGAGCGTTGCGGAACATGCGCATCCACGCCGCATCTTCGTTCCAGTCATCCGGACGCCAGGAGTTCTGCACGGCACGGAATACCCGCTCAGGGTGCGGCATCATGATGGTGACGCGACCGTCGCGGCTGGTAAGACCGGTGATCCCGCGCGGCGAACCGTTCGGGTTGGCCGGGTAACGCTCGGTGACCTTGCCGTGGTTGTCGACGAAGCGCAGGGCCACGCAACCGGACAGATCGGCTTCCAGCAGCGCTTCTTCGCTTTCGAACTCCGCATGGCCTTCACCGTGGGCGATGGCGATCGGCATCCGCGAACCCGCCATGCCCTGCAGGAAGATCGAGTTCGACTCCTGGACCTGGACCATGGCCACCCGGGCTTCGAACTGCTCGGAGCGGTTGCGCACGAAGTGCGGCCAGAACTCGCTACCCGGGATCAGCTCGTGCAGGTTGGACATCATCTGGCAACCGTTGCACACACCCAGGGTGAAGCTGTCGGTACGTTCGAAGAAGCCCTGGAAGGCATCCCGCGCGCGGCTGTTGAACAGCGCCGACTTGGCCCAGCCTTCACCGGCGCCCAGTACGTCGCCGTAGGAGAAGCCGCCGCAGGCAACCATGCCCTTGAAGTCGTTGAGGTCGACACGACCAGCGAGGATATCGCTCATGTGCACGTCGATGGCGTTGAAGCCGGCGCGGTCAAAGGCCGCTGCCATTTCCACCTGGCCGTTGACGCCCTGCTCACGCAGTACCGCCACCTGTGGACGCACGCCCTTCTTGATGTAAGGCGCGGCGATGTCCTGGTTGACGTCGAAGCCCAGCTTGACGCTCAGGCCCGGGTTGTCTTCTTCCAGCAGGACGTCAAATTCCTGCTCGGCGCACTCGGCGTTGTCCCGCAGGCGCTGAATCTGGTAGCTGGTTTCTGCCCACTGACGCTGCAGTAGGCGACGCTGGCCGGTAAATACGCTTTCGCCGTTGTAGGAGATGCTCACTTCACCGTTGTTGATCGGCTGGCCGATCACGGCCACGCAGTCGCCCAGACCGGCGGCGCTGAACTGGGCCAGCACATCAGGAGTGGCATCCTGGCGCACCTGGATCACCGCACCCAGCTCTTCGTTGAACAGGATGGCGGCGATTTCCGCAGCGTTTTCCGCTACAGCGTCGAGGCTCAGGTTCAGGCCACAGTGACCGGCGAAGGCCATTTCCACGGCGCTGACCAGCAGACCACCGTCGGAACGGTCGTGGTAAGCCAGCAGGTGACCGTCGGCATTGAGGCCCTGGATCACTGCGAAGAAAGCTTTCAGGTCCTCGGCGTCATCAACGTCCGGCGCCTGGCTGCCGAGCTTGCCGTGGGTCTGGGCAAGGATCGAGGCGCCCATGCGGTTCTGACCGCGACCGAGGTCGATCAGGATCAGATCGGTGGTGCCCTTGTCCATGCGCAGTTGCGGGGTCAGGGTCTGACGAATGTCCGCGACCGGTGCGAAGCCAGTCACGATCAGCGACAGCGGCGAGGTGACGCTCTTGTCCACGCCCTCTTCGTTCCAGCGGGTGGCCATGGACATGGAGTCCTTGCCCACCGGGATGGTGATGCCCAGCTCTGGGCACAACTCCATACCCACCGCCTTGACGGTGTCATACAGACGCGCGTCTTCACCCGGGTGGCCGGCAGCGGACATCCAGTTGGCCGAGAGCTTGATGTCGCTGATCTTGTTGATGCGCGACGCCGCGATGTTGGTCAGGGTCTCGCCGATGGCCATGCGGCCGGACGCCGGGGCATCCAGCAGGGCCAGCGGAGTGCGCTCGCCCATGGCCATGGCTTCACCGGTGTAGACGTCGAAGCTGGTGGCGGTCACGGCCACGTCAGCCACCGGCACCTGCCACGGGCCGACCATCTGGTCGCGAGCCACAAGGCCGGTGATGGTGCGGTCACCGATGGTGATCAGGAAGCTCTTGCTGGCCACCGCCGGGTGATGCAGGACGCGCTCGATGCTCTCGGCGATGTCCAGGGTGCTCGGATCGAAATCGTCACCCAACTCGGTTTCCCGAACCGCCGAACGGTGCATGCGCGGGGCCTTGCCCAGCAGCACTTCCAGAGGCATGTCCACCGGGCTGTTGCCGAAGTGGCTGTCGGTCACGGTCAGCTGTGGCTCGGCAGTGGCTTCGCCGACCACCGCAAATGGGCAGCGCTCGCGCTCGCAGATGGCCTTGAAGCGTTCGAAGTCTGCCGCGCCCACTGCCAGAACATAACGTTCCTGGGATTCGTTGGACCAGATTTCGTGCGGGGCCATGCCCGGCTCGTCGTTGGGGATGTTGCGCAGTTCGAAGCGACCGCCGCGGCCACCGTCGTTGACCAGTTCCGGGAAGGCGTTGGACAGGCCTCCGGCGCCCACGTCGTGGATGAAGCTGATGGGGTTGTTGTCCCCCAGCTGCCAGCAACGGTCGATGACTTCCTGGCAACGGCGTTCCATTTCCGGGTTTTCACGTTGTACCGAAGCAAAATCCAGGTCCGCCGAGCTGGTGCCGGTGGCCATGGAAGATGCGGCGCCGCCGCCCAGGCCGATGAGCATGGCCGGGCCGCCGAGGACGATCAGCTTGGAGCCGACGGTGATCTCGCCTTTCTGTACGTGCTCGTCACGGATGTTGCCCATGCCGCCCGCCAGCATGATCGGCTTGTGGTAACCACGAACTTCATCGCCACGAGGCGTGGTAATGGATTGCTCGAAGGTACGGAAATAACCGGTCAGGGCCGGACGGCCGAATTCGTTGTTGAACGCCGCGCCACCCAGTGGGCCTTCGATCATGATGTCGAGGGCGGTGACGATGCGCTCTGGCTTGCCATACGGCACTTCCCAAGGCTGTTCGAAGCCCGGGATCTGCAGGTTGGACACGGTAAAGCCGGTGAGGCCGGCTTTCGGCTTGGCGCCGCGACCGGTGGCGCCTTCGTCACGGATTTCGCCGCCGGAACCGGTGGAAGCGCCGGGGAATGGAGCAATGGCGGTCGGGTGGTTGTGGGTCTCGACCTTCATCAGGATGTGCACCGGCTCCTGCACCGCACCGTATTGGCGGGTATCAGGGTTCGGGTAGAAACGCCCAGCAACGGAACCGACGATGACCGCCGCGTTGTCCTTATAAGCAGACAGCACACCTTCGCTGTGCATCTGGTAGGTGTTCTTGATCATGCCGAACAGGCTTTTTTCCTGGCTCTGGCCGTCGATATCCCAACTGGCGTTGAAGATCTTGTGGCGGCAATGCTCGGAGTTGGCCTGGGCGAACATCATCAGTTCGATGTCGTGGGGATTGCGCTTGAGGCCCTGAAAGGCGCTCATCAGGTAATCGATTTCGTCTTCGGCCAGGGCCAGGCCCAGCTCACTGTTGGCTTTTTCCAACGCTGCGCGACCGCCGCCGAGAATGTCGATGGCCGTCAGCGGCTTGGGTTCGGCGTGGCTGAACAGGCCGGCAGCCTGCTCCAGGTTACCCAGGACGATCTGGGTCATGCGATCGTGCAGCGCTTCGGCGATCAACTGTGCGTCAGCGTCGCTGAATTCACCGGCGACGTAGAAAGCAATGCCGCGCTCCAGGCGCTGGATCTTCGCCAGGCCACAATTGCGGGCGATATCACTGGCCTTGCTCGACCACGGAGAAATGGTGCCGAAACGTGGCAGGACCAGGAACAGACGACCAGTCGGCTCTTGTACCGGAACGCTGGGGCCGTACTTCAGAAGGCGCGCAAGCACCTGCTGTTCGTCGCCGGTCAGGACGCCGGTGACTTCGGCGAAGTGAGCGAATTCAGCATACAAGCCACTGACAGCCGGAACCTTCTGGCTCAGTTGCTCAAGGAGTTTGCTGTGGCGAAAGGCAGAAAGGGCAGGAGCGCCGCGCAGGATCAACATCTTCGGGACAGCCTCGGGAAGGGGGTGTGCTTTGAGGCCGTGCATTCTAACGTAAACCGTTGGCATCGGCACTCGAAACGCAAACCGGGGCGCCCCCGGACGTCGGTCCGGCCCCGACGGCCTATAACAAAGGCTCATCAAGGTCATTACCGTGGGTTATTTTAATCGTCACATTGACGGCCGAAGCCCCATTCTTGAGGCCTCCAGCCCAGGCCGCCCAGCGCTAGCAGACAAGCCCTTCGCTGTCGAGATATGGCGGCCGTTATCCTTTGCGTATACTGCGCCAATGTTTTCCCCTATGGCTTTACGTCCGCGCTGCGCCAAGTGGCTCATCGTAACCGGACTCTTCCTGATGCTCGGCGCCTGTGTTGAGAAACCCAGCACCCTTGAGCGCGTAAAGGAGGATGGTGTGCTGCGGGTGATCACCCGTAACAGCCCCGCCACCTACTTTCAGGACCGCAACGGCGAAACCGGCTTCGAGTACGAGCTGGTGAAGCGCTTCGCCGACGATCTGGGGGTGGAGCTGAAGATCGAGACCGCCGACAACCTCGACGATCTGTTCAACCAGCTGGGCCAACCCAAGGGCCCGGTGCTGGCCGCCGCCGGCCTGGTGAGCAGCGAACAGCGCAAGCAGCAAGTCCGGTTTTCCCATCCGTATCTGCAAGTCACCCCGCAAGTCATCTATCGCAATGGCCAGTCCCGCCCCACCAGCGCACAAAATCTGCTGGGCAAGCGCATCATGGTGCTCAAGGGCAGCAGCCACGCCGAGCAACTGGCGGAGCTCAAGCTCAAGTACCCCGGTATCGAATACGAAGAGTCCGACGCCGTGGAAGTCGTGGACCTGCTGCGCATGGTGGACGAGGGACAGATCGACCTGACCCTGGTGGACTCCAATGAATTGGCGATGAACCAGGTGTACTTCCCCAATGTGCGGGTGGCCTTCGACCTTGGGGACGCCCGCAGCCAGAGCTGGGCGGTGGCCGCCGGTGACGACAACAGCCTGCTCAACGAGATCAACAGCTTCCTCGACAAGGTCGAGAAGAACGGCACCCTGCAACGCCTCAAGGACCGCTATTACGGTCACGTGGACGTGCTCGGTTATGTCGGCGCCTACACCTTCGCCCAGCACCTGCAGCAGCGCCTGCCCAAGTACGAAAAGCACTTCAAGGCCTCGGCCAAGCAGGAAAAGGTCGACTGGCGACTACTGGCGGCCGTGGGTTACCAGGAATCCATGTGGCAGGCCGAGGTGACCTCCAAGACCGGCGTACGCGGTTTGATGATGCTGACCCAGAACACCGCCCAGGCCATGGGGGTGTCCAACCGTCTGGACCCCAAGCAGAGCATCAGCGGCGGCGCCAAGTACCTGGCCTATATCAAGGAACAACTGGACGACAAGATCGAGGAGCCGGATCGCACCTGGTTCGCCCTCGCGGCCTACAACGTCGGCACCGGCCACCTGGACGATGCCCGCAAGCTGGCGGAGAAGGAAGGCCTGAACCCGAACAAGTGGCTGGATGTGAAGAAGATGCTGCCGCGGCTGTCACAGAAGCAGTGGTACAGCAAGACCCGCTACGGCTATGCCCGAGGCGGCGAGCCGGTGCATTTCGTGGCCAACATCCGCCGCTACTACGACATCCTGACCTGGGTGACCCAGCCGCAGCTGGAAGGCGATCAGGTTGCCGAGGGCAACCTGCATGTGCCGGGGGTCAACAAGACCAAGCCGACGGAAGAGAATCCGCCGCTCTAAAAGCATTCGCCGGCAGGCCGGCGCCTACAGAGGTTGTGTAGGCGTCGGCCTGCCGGCGAAGTCCATTCAGGCCTTGGCCGCAGCCGCCAGGATCAGCGCTTTCATCTCGGCCACCGCGCCCTTGAAACCGACGAACAGGGCATGAGCCACCAGGGCATGGCCGATGTTCAGTTCATTGATGCCCTTGAT
Source organism: Pseudomonas sp. JDS08PS003 (assembly GCF_045013505.1). NCBI lineage: Bacteria > Pseudomonadati > Pseudomonadota > Gammaproteobacteria > Pseudomonadales > Pseudomonadaceae > Pseudomonas > Pseudomonas sp. JDS08PS003. The sequence continues at coordinate 1,309,025 of NZ_CP120724.1, read as the reverse complement.
CGCTGCCACCGCTTCAACGTTGTGGTAATGCAGGCCATGACCGGCATTGACGATCAGCCCCTGTGCCAGACCCACGGCAACCCCGTCGACGATACGCTGCAACTCATCGGCCACTTCACTCGGCGTCTGGGCGTCGGCATAGCGGCCCGTGTGCAACTCGATGGCCGGCGCTCCGACGCGCTTGGAGGCCTCGATCTGACGCTCGTCGGCGTCGATGAACAGGGACACTTCGGACCCGATTTTCGACAGCCGCTCCACCGCCGCCTTGATCCGCGCCTCCTGACCCGCCACATCCAGACCGCCTTCGGTGGTCAGCTCCTGACGGGTTTCCGGCACCAGGCAGATATGCGCCGGGCGGATGCGCTCGGCAAAAGCCATCATTTCTTCGGTGACGCCCATCTCGAAATTCATGCGGGTCTGCAGCACGTCCTTGAGCAGCAGCACGTCGCGCTCCTGGATATGCCGACGGTCTTCGCGCAGGTGCACGGTGATGCCGTCGGCGCCCGCCTCTTCCGCGTCCAGCGCGGCCTTGACCGGATCAGGGTAACGAGTGCCGCGGGCCTGGCGCAGGGTGGCAACGTGATCAATGTTCACGCCAAGAAGAATGCGATTGCTGGTGGTCACGAAAGCGCTCCTGAATGAATGAAGATTCGGCGCACAGCATACGGGGAGAACAGGGTCTGTTGCCATTTGCTCGAACGCAGAATGACGGCGCCAGCTGGGCTATCGCGGCGAGCGGCCAAAACGGCAGCCACGCCTAGGGCTTGCGAAACAGCTCGCGACTGACCAGAGGACGCCCGCCCAGATGCACTGCCAGGGCCTGGCGCATCAGGCGCTTGGCTGCCGACAACGCGCCAGGAGCACTCCAGTCGGCCTCGGCCATGGCCAACAGCTCGGTGCCGTTGAACAGACCCGGTTGCAGCAGGAACACCTGCTCCAGGCCGGCATCCACCTGCAGGCGATACAGGCCATCGGCAGCAATGGGTGCCCCGTGGATGTCACTGTCCAGGGCGAAGCCGTAACCCAGATCATCCAGCAAACGCCACTCGAAGGCCCGCAGCAGCGGCTCCAGGGGCCGCCCTTCAGCCAGGGCCAGCAAGGTTGCCGCGTAGTGGTCGAATACGGCCGGATGGGGATCTTCCGCCGGCAGCAGGCGGATCAGCAGTTCATTCAGGTACAGACCACTGAACAGCGCTTCGCCATTGAGCCAGGATGCAATGCCGGCACTTTCCATACGTCCGACGTTCTTCAGCTCGCCACGGCCGCGAAACTCGACTTCCAGAGGGACGAAGGGTCGCGCCAGGGTACCGGCCTTGCCCCGTGCATTACGCAGGACAGCACGCAGGCGACCTTGGGGGGTAAGGAAATCCACCAGGGCACTGCTTTCGCGGTAGGCGCGGCTGTGCAGGACGTAGGCGAGCTGGCCGACTGGGGCGTTGCTGGACATGGTTGCGGGGGATCTCAGGGGAAGAGAGGGAACCGGGTCCGAAGAAGGGGTTGCAGCTGTTCGCCGGCAAGCCGGCTCCTACAGGAAGGTGTAGGAGCCGGCTTGCCGGCGAAGTGCATCAGAGGTCGCCGTAGCCCAGGGAGCGCAAGGCGCGCTCGTCGTCGGACCAGCCGCCCTTGACCTTGACCCAGAGGTTGAGCATGACCTTGGAGTCGAACAGCAGCTCCATGTCCTTGCGCGCCTCCATGCCGATGCGCTTGATCCGCTCACCCTTGTCGCCAATGATGATTTTCTTCTGACCGTCGCGCTCGACGAGGATCAAGGCGTGAATATGCAGGGTCTTGCCCTGCTGCTTGAACTCTTCGATTTCCACGGTGATCTGGTACGGCAGCTCGGCACCCAACTGGCGCATGATCTTCTCGCGCACCAGTTCGGCAGCCAGGAAACGCGAGCTGCGGTCGGTGATCTGATCTTCCGGGAAGAAGTGCTCGTTCTCCGGCAGGTGCTTGGCGATCAGGCCTTCCAGGGCTTCGAGGTTATGCCCCTGCTGCGCGGAAACCGGCACGATCTCGGCGTTCGGCAGTTGCTCCTGCAGCCAGGTCAGGTGCGGCATCAGCTCGGCCTTGTCCTCGATGCGGTCGGTCTTGTTGATCGCCAGGATCACCGGACCCTGCACGTACTGGACACGCTCCAGGACCAACTGGTCCTCGTCGGTCCACTTGGTGCGGTCAACCACGAAGATCACCACGTCCACATCTTTCAAGGCCGCCGAAGCGGTCTTGTTCATGTAGCGGTTGAGGGCTTTTTCGTTGCTCTTGTGCATGCCGGGGGTGTCGACGTAGATCGCCTGGATGGCGCCTTCGGTCTTGATCCCGAGCATGTTGTGGCGTGTGGTCTGAGGCTTGCGCGAAGTGATCGCCAGCTTCTGGCCGAGGATGTGGTTGAGCAGCGTCGACTTGCCCACGTTGGGGCGGCCGACGATGGCGACATAGCCACAGCGTGTTGCGGTTGAATCAGTCATGGCCATTCTCCACGCCCAGGGCAATCAGTGCTGCGGCGGCCGCTACCTGTTCGGCAATACGACGGCTCACACCCTGACCTCGGCTTTTTTCATTCAATAAGGTGACTTCACATTCAACGAAGAATGTCCGGCAGTGCGGTTCGCCCTGGATATCCACCACTTCATAGCGCGGCAGTTCACAGGCACGAGACTGGAGGAACTCCTGCAGCCGGGTCTTGGGGTCCTTGTTGGTGTCTACCAGGGTCAGGCTCTCGAACTCCGAGGCCAGCCAGGACAACACGCGGTCACGGGCCGTTTCCATGCCGGCGTCCAGGTAGATCGCACCGATCAGGGCTTCCAGGGCATCGGCGAGGATCGATTCACGACGGAAACCGCCGCTCTTCAACTCGCCGGAGCCCAGGCGCAGGTATTCGCCCAGGTCGAAACCACGGGCCAGTACCGCCAGTGTTTCACCTTTCACCAGGCGTGCGCGCAAACGCGACAGCTGGCCTTCGCGGGCCTGGGGGAAGCGCTCGAACAACGCCTCGCCGGCCACGAAGTTGAGAATGGCATCACCGAGGAACTCCAGGCGTTCGTTGTTACGCCCGGCAAAGCTGCGATGGGTGAGTGCCAGGAGCATCAGCTCCTGATCCTTGAAGGTATAACCGAGCTGACGCTCGAGACGGCTCAAAGAAACGCTCACGGTTTACCCACGCTGATTTCGTTGCCGAAACTCGCCATCCTAGGGGCCGCGCACGAGGTGCGGGTGGCAATTAACGCTGTGTTCAAATCCACATCCTGAATATCGTTGACTGCATGCTTCTGGCCATAAGGCTGTTACGCGATGCCCGAGGGCAAGGGCGTTTTATACAAGAGCCAGAAAAGCATTCGGCGCTGTGTTCAACAGCGCCGTGTGTGATTACTTGATCAGGCCAACCCGCGAGAAATTCGGCAGGTGGCTGAGTTTCGGTTCGGGCCAGCTCATCCAGACTGCGAAGGCCTTGCCGACGATATTCTTGTCGGGAACCATGCCCAGCAGGTCTTTGGGAATACTCGGATCGTCCCAGTAGCGACTGTCGTTGGAGTTGTCGCGGTTGTCGCCCATCATGAAGTAATGCCCGGCAGGCACCACCCAACGCCCGTCCGGCGCGGGCCGGTAGCGACTCATTTCCTTGCGGATCAAGTGCTCGACGGCACCGAGCTTTTCCTTGTACAGCTCGGCGCTGCCCAAGGTGCCGGGTTCAGCCCCAACCAACTGCTCTGCCACCGACTGGCCGTTGACGAACAGGTGCTTGTCGCTGGTGTAGCGCACTTCATCACCCGGCAGGCCGACTACACGCTTGATGTAGTTGACGTTGGGGTCGCTTGGGTAGCGGAACACCATGACATCGCCGCGCTGCGGATCACCGACTTCGATGACTTTCTTGTCGATCACCGGCAGGCGGATCCCGTAAGAAAACTTGTTCACCAGGATGAAGTCGCCCACATCCAGGGTCGGCTTCATCGAGCCCGATGGAATCTGGAACGGTTCCACCAGGAACGAACGCAGCACCAGGACAATGAACAGCACCGGAAAGAACGACTTGCCGTATTCAACCAGCAGCGGTTCCTTGCTCAGCTTTTCGACCACCAGCCCATCCGGCTGGCTGACGCTGCCCTGATAGTTGGCGATGGCCGAGCGCCGACGCGGTGCCAGAAACACCAGGTCGAGCAACGCCAAGAGACCGCAGACAAAGACAGCGATGACCAGCAACAGCGGGAAATTTAGTGACATAGGACCTAACTATCCAACCTGAGCACAGCAAGGAAGGCTTCTTGTGGAATTTCCACGTTGCCCACTTGCTTCATGCGTTTCTTACCGGCCTTCTGCTTTTCCAACAGCTTGCGCTTACGGCTGACGTCGCCGCCGTAGCATTTGGCCAGTACGTTCTTTCTGAGAGCCTTGACGGTTGTCCGCGCCACAATCTGCCCGCCAATGGCGGCCTGGATTGCCACGTCAAACATCTGCCGAGGAATCAGCTCCTTCATCTTCTCGGTCAACGCACGCCCTTTGTAATGGGCGTTGTCACGGTGGACAATCAACGCCAGGGCGTCGACTTTCTCACCGTTGATCAGCACATCCAGCTTGACCAGATTAGCCGATTGATAACGGTCGAAATGGTAGTCCAGCGAAGCATAGCCGCGGCTGGTGGATTTCAGGCGGTCAAAGAAGTCCAGTACCACTTCGTTCATCGGCAGATCGTAGGTCACCTGGACCTGGCTACCGAGGAACAGCATGTCGTGCTGCACGCCGCGCTTCTCGATGCACAGGGTTATGACGTTGCCCAGGTGCTCTTGCGGCACAAGAATGTTGGCCCGCACGATCGGCTCGCGCATGTCTTCAATCGCCGACAGATCCGGAAGTTTGGACGGGTTGTCGACATAAATCGTTTCACCGTTCTTCAGCAGCAGCTCGAAGATCACTGTCGGCGCTGTGGTGATCAGGTCCAGGTCGTATTCGCGCTCCAGGCGCTCCTGGATGATCTCCATGTGCAGCATGCCGAGGAAGCCACAACGGAAACCGAAGCCCAAGGCGTCGGAGCTTTCCGGGGTGTACTGCAGAGACGAGTCGTTGAGGGTGAGCTTCTGCAACGCTTCGCGGAAATCCTCGAAGTCGTCGGAGCTGACCGGGAACAGGCCGGCGTAGACCTGCGGCTGGATGCGCTTGAAGCCTGGCAGCACTTCCACGTCCGGGGTCGAGCTCAGGGTCAGGGTGTCACCCACCGGCGCACCGTGAATGTCCTTGATGCCGGCGATGATGAAGCCCACTTCACCGGCCTTGAGGTCAGTGGTGGCGGTGTGTTTGGGGTTGAAGACGCCGACGCTGTCCACCAGGTGGATCTTGCCGGTGGATTTCACCAGGATCTTGTCACCCTTCTTCACCCGGCCGTGACGCACACGCACCAGGGACACAACGCCCAGGTAGTTGTCGAACCAGGAGTCGATGATCAGCGCTTGCAGCGGGTCTTCGATATTGCCGGTCGGTGCCGGAATGGTGGTCACCAGGCGCTCGAGCACCTCGTCCACGCCCAGGCCGGTCTTGGCGCTGCAAGTCACGGCGTCAGTGGCATCGATACCGATGATTTTCTCGATCTCTTCCTTGACCCGTTCAGGATCGGCCTGGGGCAGGTCGATCTTGTTCAGCACCGGCATCACTTCCAGACCTTGCTCGATGGCGGTGTAGCAGTTGGCAACCGACTGGGCTTCAACGCCCTGGCCAGCGTCCACCACCAGCAGTGCACCTTCACAGGCCGCCAGGGAGCGACTGACTTCATAGGTGAAGTCCACGTGGCCCGGGGTATCAATGAAGTTCAGCTGGTAGGTAATGCCATCTTTGGCTTTGTAATAGAGGGTGACGCTGTGGGCCTTGATGGTGATCCCGCGCTCACGCTCAAGGTCCATGGAGTCCAGAACCTGGGCTTCCATTTCGCGCTCGGCCAGGCCGCCGCACATCTGGATGAAGCGATCGGCCAGAGTCGACTTGCCATGGTCAATGTGGGCGATGATGGAGAAATTGCGGATATGACTCAAATCACTCACGGATGAACACTCAAAAAGGCTGCAGGCAGGGCCCGCCGAAAAATAGCCGGGAATTGTACCTGATACTCGGCACGAGCGTCACGCTCGCCTGTCAGCGTTTGTCAAATGCAAAAACGCCCCGATCCAGGGACCGGGGCGTTGCGCTAAAAACCTGACAGAGCCGCTGAATCAGCCGGCCCGGCGCAATAGCCAGAAGCCTGCAATGGCACAGATACCCGCCGGCACCAGCACCGCGAACAGCGGCGAGAAACCGAACACCAGGCTCGAAGGCCCCAGCAGGTCCTGAGCGATGCGGAAGGTGAAACCCACCAATACGCCCGTGAACACTCGCTGACCCAGGGTCACCGAACGCAGCGGTCCGAAAATGAAGGAAATCGCCATCAGCACCAGGGCCGCCGTCACCAGCGGCTGCAGCACCTTGACCCAGAACGCCAGCCAGTAACGACCATTGTTCAAGCCCTGGTCGGCCAGATAATGGATATAGCCCCACAGACCACTGATAGACAGAGACTCCGGCGCCATGACCACGGTGCTCAGCAGTTGCGGGCTCAGAGCCACGTCCCAACGCTCGTCGGGAACGCTGATGACCTCGGTGTGACCTTCACGGAAATAGGTGGTGGTGACATCCGTCAGCTGCCAGTAGTTTTCGTGGAAACGTGCCTGACGAGCAAAACTCGACGACAACATGTGGTGATTGTCATCGAAGTGGTAGCGAGTCACGCCATACAGCAGGCCATTGGGCTGCACTGCGTTGATATGGATAAACTCCTCGCCCTGACGGTGCCACAGGCCGTGCTTGGAGCTCTGGGCATCACCGGAACCCTGGGCCAGGGCGCGACTGGCCTGAGCCTGGGTCTCGGTGGCCGGCGCTACGTATTCGCCCACCAGCACACCCACCAGCATCAGCACCAGCATCGGTTTCATCACCGCCCAGACGATACGACCGACAGAGACGCCGGCAGCACGCATGATGGTCAGTTCGCTGTTGCTGGCCAGGGAGCCAAGACCGATCAGGCAGCCGATGAGGCCGGCCATCGGCAACATTTCATAAACCCGGCGCGGGGCGGTGAGGACCACGTAGCTCATCACGTCCATCACGGTGTAGGTATCGCTGACACTGCCCATTTCATCGATGAAGGCAAACAGCGAAGCCAGCCCGAGGATGATCCCCAGGACCGCAAGAATAGCCATGAACACACTGCTACCGATGTAGCGATCGAGCTTAACCACGAGCCATCTCCTTCATGCTGCGACGACTCGCCATTTTCAAACGCAACGGTTCCCAGTACATCAAGCCCAGGCCAATGCCCAGGAACAGCAGGTGAACCCACCACAGCCCCAGGGTTGGCGAGATCTTGCCTTTCTCCATGGCGCCACGTACCGCGATCAGGATGGTCAGGTACGCCATATACAGCAGGATGGCCGGGATCAGCTTGAGGAAGCGGCCCTGGCGCGGGTTGACCCGGGACAACGGCACCGCCATCAAGGTCACGATAAACACCAGCAACGGCAGGGACAGACGCCATTGCAACTCGGCACGGGCCCGCAGGTCATCCTTGCCGATCAGGTCAGCAGTGGGCATGGCATCGCGATCGGTGACTTCGTCGCTGACATCCGGTCGCTCCAGCAGCACGCCGTAGGTGTCGTACTTGATCACCCGATAGTTGGCCTCACCTGGATTGCCGTCATAGCGATAGCCGTTTTCCAGGATCAGGTAGCGATTACCGTCGGGACGAATGTCCTGGTGCCCCTTCTCGGCCACCAGCACCGAAATGCCCTGGTCCTTTTTCTCCCGGCTCAGACGCTTTTCGGAGATGAACACCCCGGAAAGATTGGTGCGATCCTCGGACAGCTGCTCGGTATAGGTCACCCGAGTGCCATCATTGAGCGCCTGGAAGCGCCCGGCCACCAGGGTGTCGAACTCGGTCAGGGCGTCCTGCTTGTTCAGCAGCAACTGGAACTGGTTGGCCCCCTGCGGCGCCAGGCTCAGGCTCAACCAGGCCACCAGCAAGGCCACCAGGGCCGCCGGGATCATGGTCATGCCTAGCAGACGCTGCTGGCTCATGCCGGTAGCCGACAACACGGTCATCTCGCTTTCGAGATAGAGCCGGCCGTAAGCCAGGAGAATGCCCAGGAACAGCCCCAATGGCAGGATCAGCTGCAAAAAACCCGGCAGGCGAAAGCCCATGATCAGGAACAGCGAGCCCGGGTCCAGGGCGCCCGAGGCGGCTTGTGCGAGGAACTTGACGAAGCGCCCGCTCATGATGATGACCAGCAGCACCGCACTCACGGCACTCAGGGTCAGCAGGATTTCGCGGGATAGATAACGAAAGACGATCAAACCAGACACTCCAGGGTTGTCAGGCTAAGGCGGCCGAACAAGCAAACGTATCGAGCCGACCCCAAATGCAGGGCCGCCGAAAAAAGATGGCGCATTATCCTGTGATTGCGCGCGCCTGTCACGGAGGATGCTCACCCGGCGCTCTAAAGCGGCGAACTTGGCCAAGACGAGGGTTGTCAGCCGCAAGCGGCGAGGTTCAAACTGGCGGCTTTGTCGTCGGCAGCACGCGACGTCTTCTTCTATATAGATAAGCCCCGCGCCGGAGTCTTTCCTGCGCTCTTTGACCATTCATTCAGGGACCCAGACATGGAACTGGTTGTAAAAAGCGCTAGCCCGGAAACGTTGAAGACCGCCACCCTGGTGGTCGCCGTCGGCGAAGGCCGCAAACTCGGCAACGTGGCCAAGCAACTCGACGAACTCAGCGGCGGCGCCATCAGCGCCGTGCTCAAGCGCGGCGACCTGGCCGGCAAGGTCGGTCAGAGCCTGCTGTTGCACGGTGTGGCCAAGCTCAAGGCGGAACGCCTGCTGCTGGTGGGCGTCGGCAAGGATGAGGAGCTGGGCGACCGCCCGTTCCGCAAGATCATCAGTGGTGTACTCGCCACCCTCAAGGGGCTGGGTGGCAGCGATGCCGTGCTGGCTCTGGATGAAGTCGTGGTCAAAGGTCGCGACAGCTACGGCAAGACCCGTCTGCTGGCGGAAACCCTGGTGGACGGCGGCTACGTATTCGACCGCTACAAGAGCCAGAAAGCAGAACCCCGCGCCCTGAAGAAAATCACCCTGCTGACGATCAAGGCCGCCCAGGCTGAAGTCGAGCGCGGCGTGACCCACGCCCAGGCCATCGCCAACGGCATGGCTTTTACCCGCGACCTAGGCAACCAGCCGCCAAACGTCTGCCACCCGACGTTCCTGGGTGAACAGGCCAAGGCCCTGGGCAAGGAGTTCAAGGGTCTGAAAGTCGAAGTCCTCGACGAGAAGAAGATCAAGGAACTGGGCATGGGCTCGTTCTATGCCGTAGGCCAGGGCAGCGACCAGCCGCCACGCCTGATCGTCATGCAGTACAACGGCGGCAAGAAGTCCGAGAAGCCGTTTGCCCTGGTGGGCAAGGGCATCACTTTCGACACCGGCGGCATCAGCCTCAAGCCGGGCGCCGGCATGGACGAAATGAAATACGACATGGGCGGCGCCGCCAGCGTGTTCGGCACCCTGCGTGCCGTGCTCGAACTGCAACTGCCGATCAACCTGGTCTGCATCCTGGCCTGCGCCGAGAACATGCCCAGCGGCGGCGCTGCACGGCCTGGCGATATCGTCACCACCATGAGCGGCCAGACCGTGGAAATCCTCAACACCGACGCCGAAGGCCGCCTGGTGCTGTGCGACGCCCTGACCTACGCCGAACGCTTCAAACCCCAGGCCGTGATCGACATCGCCACCCTGACCGGTGCCTGCGTGGTCGCCCTGGGCGCCCATACGTCCGGCCTGCTGGGCAACAACGACGAATTGATCGGCCAACTACTCAGCGCCGGCCAGCAAGCCGACGACCGCGCCTGGCAATTGCCGCTGTTCGATGAGTACCAGGAGCAACTGGACAGCCCGTTCGCCGACATCGCCAACATTGGCGGGCCGAAGGCCGGGACCATCACTGCCGCGTGCTTCCTCTCGCGCTTCACCAAGAACCTGAACTGGGCGCACCTGGATATCGCCGGCACCGCCTGGACCAGCGGCGGCAAGGACAAGGGCGCCACCGGCCGTCCCGTGCCCCTGCTGACCCAATACCTGCTGGACCGCGCCAAAGCCTGAAAACCATGACTGCGGAGGGCGTCGCTTGAAGGCAGCGCCCTCCCCGGCTCAGGAATCCCAATGACCAAAGTCGACTTCTATATTCTTCCCAGCGCGGACCCTGCTGCGCGCCTGGATTTTGCCTGCAAACTCACCGACAAGGCCTGGCGCATGGGCCATCGCATCTACCTGCATTGCAGCGACGCGCAACAACGGGACGAGCTCGATGCCCGCCTGTGGCGCTTCAAGGGCGAAGCCTTTGTTCCCCACGGCTCGGCGGAAAGCGAAGCCGACGGCCTGATCGTGCTCGGCCTGGGCCAGGACCCCGGCGACCACAACGACCTGCTGGTGAACCTGGACCTGAAAGTACCGACCTTCGCACCGCGCTTTGCCCGAATTGCCGAAGTGGTGGTGGAAGATCCGACTATTCGTCAGGCGGCCCGCGAGAGTTTCCGTTTCTATCGCGAACAGGGCTATCCTCTGCAAGATCACCGTTTACAGCGACTCTGAGCACCCGATGGACACTCCCAACCCGCTGCAAAAGCCCGCGCATCTGCTGGACGATCTCGAGTCGATCCGCCAACTGCTCGGCGATGACAATCTGCAACCGCCGCTGCTTACCGAGACTGTGAGCGGCGAAGTGCAAATCCCCCTGCTGTTCGACATGGTGGGCAGCCAGCAACCTGCCGAAACCGAAGCCGCTCCCGCAGCGCAAGCCAAACCGCAAGCTGCACCGGCCCCTGCCCCAGTTCAAGTGGCGGCACCAGCCCCTGCTCCAGCACCGGCTCCCGTAGCCAAATCCGCCCCTGCCAGCAACAGTGCCGATGCCCTGCTGCACCTGGATACCGAACTGCGCGCCGCCGCACAGCTGATCATGCAAGACGTGATCGACGATTTCGCTCCGCACATCGAAACCGAAATCAAGCGCCGCCTCGACGCCCGCCTGGAACGCCTGCTCGCAGCAGCCACCAACGGCAAGCCGTAGCCGCAGCGACAAGCTGCGCCTCCCCCCCCAAGCTGCCGGAAAAATACGACCAGGCGTTCCTTGCGACTTAAAGCTTGCCACTTGGACTGCTGTCCAGTGGCTTGCAACTGCCCCCCTCCGCTATACTTCCCGGCTTTTCCTGAATAAATGCCAATAGGGTCCCGCCGCGCATGGATAAGACCTACCAGCCGCACGCCATTGAAACTTCCTGGTACCAGACCTGGGAGTCCGAGAACTACTTCGCCCCGCAAGGCGCGGGCGACTCCTACACCATCATGATCCCGCCGCCGAACGTCACCGGCAGCCTGCACATGGGCCATGGCTTCAACAACGCGATCATGGACGCCCTGATCCGCTTCCGCCGCATGCAGGGTCGCAACACCCTGTGGCAGCCGGGTACCGACCACGCCGGTATCGCCACACAGATGCTGGTGGAGCGTCAGATCGAAGCCCAGGGCCAGAATCGCCACGATCTGGGTCGGGAAAAATTCCTCGAAAAAGTCTGGGAGTGGAAGGATCAGTCCGGGGGCAACATCAGCCGCCAGATCCGTCGCCTGGGCTCCTCCGTGGACTGGAGCCGCGAGCGCTTCACCATGGACGACGGCCTGTCGGAAGCGGTGAAGGAAGCCTTCGTCCGCCTGCACGAAGACGGCCTGATCTACCGCGGCAAACGCCTGGTGAACTGGGATACCAAACTGCACACAGCGATTTCCGATCTGGAAGTGGAAAACCACGACGAGAAAGGCTTCCTTTGGAACCTGCGCTACCCGCTGGCCGACGGCGCCAAGACCGCTGAAGGCAACGACTACCTGATCGTCGCCACCACCCGTCCGGAAACCATGCTCGGCGACTCCGCCGTCGCGGTGAACCCTGAAGACGAGCGCTACAAGGCGCTGATCGGCAAGTTCGTCGAACTGCCCCTGGTCGGCCGTCGCATCCCGATCATCGCCGATGACTACTGCGACCCTGAGTTCGGCACCGGCTGCGTGAAAATCACCCCGGCCCACGATTTCAACGACTACGAAGTCGGCAAGCGCCACAACCTGCCGCTGCTCAACATCTTCGACAAGAACGCCGCCGTACTGCCGGCCTGCCAGGTGTTCAACCTGGACGGCAGCCTCAACGAAACCATCGACGGCAAGATCCCGGCCGAGTACGTGGGCCTGGATCGCTTCGAGGCGCGCAAGCAGATCGTTGCCGCCTTCGACGCCGCCGGCCTGCTGGTCAGCGTCGACGACCACGCCCTGAAAGTGCCGAAGGGCGACCGCTCCGGCACCATCATCGAGCCATGGCTTACCGACCAGTGGTACGTCTCCACCAAGCCGCTGGCAGAACCTGCCATTGCTGCCGTGGAAGACGGTCGCATCGCCTTCGTGCCCAAGCAGTACGAAAACATGTACTTCTCCTGGATGCGCGACATCCAGGACTGGTGCATCAGCCGCCAGCTGTGGTGGGGCCACCGGATTCCGGCCTGGTACGACGAGTCGGGCAAGGTCTATGTCGGCCGCGATGAAGCCGAAGTCCGCGCCAAGCACAACCTCGGTCCGGACGTTGCCCTGCAACAAGACAACGACGTGCTCGACACCTGGTTCAGCTCGGGCCTGTGGACCTTCTCCACCCTGGGCTGGCCGGAACAGACCGACTTCCTCAAGACCTTCCACCCGACCGACGTGCTGGTCACCGGCTTCGACATCATTTTCTTCTGGGTCGCCCGGATGATCATGCTCACCATGCATCTGGTGAAGAACGAGGATGGCACGCCGCAAGTTCCGTTCAAGACGGTGTACGTCCATGGCCTGGTCCGCGATGGCCAGGGCCAGAAGATGTCCAAGTCCAAGGGCAACGTCCTCGACCCGCTGGACATCATCGACGGCATCGACCTCGAAACCCTGGTGCAGAAACGCACCACCGGCCTGATGCAGCCAAAACTGCAGAAAGCCATCGAGAAGCAGACCCGCGCCGAATTCGCCGACGGCATCGCTAGCTACGGCACCGACGCCCTGCGCTTCACTTTCTGCTCCCTGGCCACCACCGGTCGCGACATCAAGTTCGACATGGGCCGCGTCGAGGGTTACCGCAACTTCTGCAACAAGATCTGGAACGCCGCGCGCTACGTGCTGGACAAGGGCGAAGACTGCGGCCAGAACGGCGAGGCTTACGAGCTGTCCCTGGCGGACCGCTGGATCATCTCGCAACTGCAGCGCACTGAAGCCGAAGTCACCCGTCAGCTCGACCAGTTCCGTTTCGACCTGGCCGCCCAGGCCCTGTACGAGTTCATCTGGAACCAGTACTGCGACTGGTACCTGGAGCTGTCCAAGCCCGTGCTGTGGGACGAGAACTCGCCGGTTGAACGCCAGCGCGGCACCCGTCGCACCCTGGTACGTGTGCTGGAAGTGGCCCTGCGCCTGGCGCATCCGTTCATGCCGTTCATCACCGAGGAAATCTGGCAGCGCCTGGCGCCGCTGGCAGGTAGTACAGGCAAGACCATCATGCTGCAACCTTGGCCGGTGGCTAACGAAGCCCGCATCGACCAGGCCGCCGAAGACGACATCGAATGGCTCAAAGGCCTGATGCTCGGCACTCGCAACATTCGCGCGGAAATGAACATCGGCCCGGGCAAGCCCCTGGCCCTGTTCCTGAAGAACGTCAGCGCTGAAGACCAGCGTCGTCTGACCGAGAACGAAGCCTTGCTGAAGAAGCTGGCCCGACTCGAATCCATCACGGTGCTGGGTGCCGGCGACGAAGCGCCGCTGTCCGCCACCGCTCTGGTAGGCGAGATGGAAGTGCTGGTGCCCATGGCCGGCCTGATCGACAAGGGCGCCGAACTGGCGCGCCTGGACAAGGAAATCCAGCGCCTGCAAGGCGAAGTGCAGCGAGTGGGCGGCAAGCTGTCCAACGCCTCCTTCGTCGACAAGGCTCCGGCCGAAGTGATCGAGAAGGAACGCGCCAAACTGGCCGAAGCCGAACAGGCTCTGGGCAAGCTGGCAGAGCAGCACGCACGGATCTCCAGCCTGTAACGGCGATTCGCGCAGCGTGAAAGAGGGAGGCCCGCAAAGGCCTCCCTTTTTTATTGGCGGCAGATCGCTTTCGCTGGCAAGCCAGCTCCTACCGGTAGACGGTGCTTTGGCAGGGGCCGGCTTGCCGGCGGCGAAGCCTCCCGCCCCAACGCCGCAAGATATGGGACAATGCCCGCCACTTTGAACCAGCCCCGAATCGATCCCCCCATGACCGCCCCCAACACTCCCAAGCCTGCGCGCAAAAAACCCAAGCCTGCCTCCCCAGCCAAAGCCGCCGCCCCCCGGGAAAAAGCCAGCCTGCACCCGCGCAATCGCCACCAGGGGCGCTACGACTTCCCACAACTGATCAAGAGCACCCCGGAGCTGGGGCAATTCGTGATCCTCAACCCCTATGGCAAGGAAAGCATCGACTTCGCCGACCCGGCCGCCGTGCGGGTGTTCAACCGGGCCCTGCTCAAGGCCTTCTACGGCATTGCCCACTGGGACATTCCGGCGGACTTTCTCTGCCCCCCAGTGCCCGGCCGCGCCGACTATGTGCATTTCCTCGCCGATCTGCTGGCCAGCCACAACCAGGGTGAAATCCCTCGTGGCGCGGCCGTGCGGGTGCTGGATGTCGGCGTCGGCGCCAACTGCATCTACCCCCTGATCGGCTACAGCGACTACCGCTGGCAATTCCTCGGTTCGGACATCGACAGCACCGCCCTGGCTGCGGCCAAGGCCATCGTCCAGGCCAACGGCTTGAACAAGGCCATCAGCCTGCGCCAGCAAGGCAATCCCAGGCAGATCCTCACCGGCCTGCTGGAAAGTACCGAGCGCTTCGACCTGACGATGTGCAACCCACCCTTCCATGCCTCCCTGGACGAAGCGACACGCGGCAGCCAGCGCAAGTGGCGAGCCCTGGGCAAGGCCGATCCCAAGCGCAAGCTGCCAGTGCTGAACTTCGGCGGCCAGGCACGGGAACTCTGGTGCGAGGGCGGTGAGATCCGTTTCGTCAGTCAGTTGATCAGCGAGAGCGCAGGCGTCGGCCAGCAAGTGCTGTGGTTCAGCACCCTGGTGTCAAAGGCTTCAAACCTGCCAGCCATTGAAAGCGCACTGAAAAAAGCCGGAGTACTGGAAAGCCAAGTGGTGGAAATGTCCCAGGGACAGAAACAGAGCCGCTTCGTCGCCTGGACCTTCAAGGACAAGGCACAGCAACAGGCCTGGGGTCAGGAACGCTGGGTTAGGAAGAGCTAAAGAGGCGGGGGATTCAAAGACGATTCACCTTGCGTGAATCGGTGTCACACAAACCGTGCCCGGAAGACTTCTGAGCACGGTTTCACTGCAAGTATTACTTGTTAACAGCGTCGGTCAGGCCTTTAGCCACAACCAGCTTGATAACTTTCTTGGCAGCGATTTCGATGGCAGCGCCAGTCGATGGGTTACGGCCAGTACGGGCAGGACGCTCGGTCACTTTCAGTTTGCCGATACCTGGCAGAGTGATTTCGCCGCCATTTTCCAATTGATCAGCAACGATCTGGGCCAGTTGGTCCAGGGCGTTACGCGCGGTGGTTTTCGGCGCGTCGATAGCTTCAGCGATATCAGCGATCAGTTGGTCTTTAGTAATAGCCATTGTGGTGTTCCTTCCCTATCAAATTCATTTGGATTGCAGAGTGCAGTGTCAGCCATCGAGCCAGATCTTGTGAATCTGGCACCCCGGTTACAACCACGACAGATCGGGGTTATAGATACCGAAATCAGGGTTTGGTTCGACCCGACAAATGCTGAATGCACGCTTAACGCTGAGACATCGCGTAAGACGGGGCAAAACTAGCACACAGACGGGGAAATATCCGCCTCTACCTAGCCATTTGGTCAGCTTTATTGCTCTAAATCGGTAAAAAAATGCATAAGCCTTACCCACAGGCCGTTCATCGCCTGGCAAACCACGCCAAAACCAGCGGGTGCGGTACACTGGGCACTTTTTCGGGGAGCCCGCCCTCCCCCTTCAATCAGCCGAGAAGCCCATGCCGATCCGTCATTGCATCGTCCACCTGATCGACAAAAAACCCGACGGCAGCCCCGCAGTTCTTCATGCCCGAGACTCCGAACTGGCAGAGTCCGCGGCCATCGAAAACATGCTCGCCGATCTCAATGAAAGCTATAACGCCAAACAGGGCAAAGCCTGGGGCCTGTTCCATCCCGAGTCCGGCGCTTTCCCCTTCAGCGGCTGGCTGAAGGAGTACCTGGACGGCGGCCAGGACTTCACCGCTTTCAGTCGGGTGGCGGTGGAGCATCTGCAGAAGCTGATGGAAGAGTCCAACCTGTCGGTGGGTGGGCACGTGCTGTTTGCCCATTACCAACAAGGCATGACCGATTACCTGGCCATCGCCCTGCTGCACCACAGCGAAGGTGTGGCCGTGACCGACCAGCTGGACGTGACCCCGTCCCGCCACCTGGATCTGGGCCAACTGCACCTCGCCGCGCGGATCAACATCTCCGAGTGGCAGAACAACAAGCAGTCCAAGCAGTACATCTCCTTTATCAAGGGCAAGAACGGCAAGAAGGTCTCGGAGTACTTCCGCGACTTCATCGGCTGCCAGGAAGGCGTCGACGGCCCGGGCGAAACCCGTACCCTGCTCAAGGCCTTCAGCGACTTCGTCGAAAGCGAAGACCTGCCGGAAGATTCGGCCCGGGAAAAGACCAAGACCCTGGTGGACTACGCCAGCAGCCAGGCCAAACTCGGCGAACCCATGGGCCTGGAAGAACTCTCTGAATTGATCGACGAAGACCGTCCCAAGGCGTTCTACGATCACATCCGCAACAAGGATTACGGCCTGTCGCCGGAGATTCCCGCAGACAAGCGCACCCTCAACCAGTTCCGCCGCTTCACCGGTCGCGCCGAAGGCCTGTCCATCAGCTTCGAGGCCCACCTGCTGGGCTCGAAGATCGAGTACGACGAAGAAGCCGGAACCCTGATCATCAAGGGCCTGCCGACCCAACTGACTGACCAGCTCAAGCGCCGCAACTGATGCTCCAGGGAGTACTGAAGAAGTTCCTGCTGATCCTGCTGGTGGTGGTGGTCTATCAGAACTGGGGCAAGATCGAACGACTGTTCAACCCTTCGGCGGTGGTCAGCGAAGAGATCCGTAGCCAGGCCCGGGTCGTGCTCTACGCCACCGACTGGTGCGGCTACTGCAAGGCCACCCGGCGCTTTCTCGATCAGAAGGGCATTCCCTATCAGGAGTTCGACATCGAGAAAGATGCCGAGGCGCGCAAGGCCTATACCGAACTGGGCGGTGCCGGGATTCCGATCCTGGATGTGAATGGAACCCTGCTGCGCACCTACGACCCCGAGGCCATCATGGCTGCGCTGCAACGTCAGTAGGAGCTGGGCGGCGCGGCCAGCAGATCGTGCACCGATCTTGAGGGCGCCTTCGCTGGCAAGCCAGCTCCTACACCAGCCTGCTTCTCCTCGATCACTGCGCCTGGATACGGAAACCCAACCGCGGGAAGTGCACATGCACCACACCGGCTCGGGAGTCTTCGCGACGCAGGATCAACTCTTCAGTGCCGGCGAACAGCAACTCTCCCGCTACAGGATCAACACCATAATCGGTGGCGGCAATCACCACCTGCTGCCCCGCCGCGAAGCCGTTGGGATCGACAAACGGCTCATCAGGCAGGGCTGCCGGGGTAGCGCTGCGTGACACCTCAAGCGCCTCTTCGGCGCTCATTTCGGTGAAAGAGCCGTGACCAAAGCCCAGCACCCGCGCCAACCAGGCGGCCACCGCCGGATACGCGTCCACCAGCGGCGCCGTCACCGGCGTGCCCTTGAGAAACCACAGCGGGTGAGCCAGGGCGATATCGGCAATCGAGGGTTCGCCAAACAGGAAGTCCCCCGGCTCGCGCTGCAGTTGCTGCTCCAGACGCGTCATGATGGTTGGCCATTGATGCTTGGCCACTTCCAGGGGCAGACGGCTGGCGCTGCCGCCACTGAACAACGCGGCGCGGTCGGCCATGAAGGCCTTGACTGCTTCCGGCGGCAACTTGCCAAAGCGTGCAGCTGCCGATTCGGGCTGGAACACCAGAGTCACTGCATGCTGGAACACCACCGAGTCGACCCAGGCGGCGAAGGTCGCGCTGATCATTTCCTGGCCTTCAGGGAACAGCGCCGGCGAGGCCTTTTCCTGCTCCAGACGCCGGGCGATCAAAGCCGTGTCGCAATAGATATCAGCACCGACCTGCAGTACCGGCGTCTTGCGATAGCCACCGGTCAGGGCAGTCAGATCAGGCTTGGGCATCACCGGGGAAATCTTCACGGAGCGCCAGGACAGGCCCTTGAAGCCCAGGAGCAGGCGGGCTTTTTCCGCAAATGGAGAAGTCGGGTAATGGTGCAGGATCAACTCTGACATGCTGGGTTCCGCCGGAAGAGGGAGAACGCTGAGCTTAGCGCGCAATCCGTGGACGGCCTACAGATCCAACTGATGAGAACCTATCAGTCAGATTGATGCGGTTGCACCGGCAGAAGCCACCAGGCATTCCTTGGCGCTTTTCCTGAGTTTCTTGATCAACCGCTCCTGGCGCAGAGCCTCGCTCTTGTCCCGGCAGGCTTCGGTATAGACCAGCGCCACGGCGGGGCTGGAGAGAAAAAACCGCGCGCCCTTGCCACTCTGGTGCTTGGCGAAACGCCGCTGCGGATCATCGCTGATGCCGCAATACAAGGCCCCATTGGCGGCACGCACCAGGTAGACGAACCAGGGTTTGCTGTCCGCCACTGGCGAAGCGGCTTCAACGACGGGAGAGGGATCGGGGCTGGTCACAAAGGGCATCGAGGCTTGTGGATAACAAGCCGCGATCTTAGCAGAGGATGGTTTTCAACGGCCGCCCTGGAAAGCCTTCAAGCCTTTGCGGGCCTGGGCGCGAACGGCATTTTTCAAGAACGGCGTCCAGCCCAGCAGCAGCCCCTTGGCTCCCAGGGCCTGACGCGCCCAACGCCACATGTCGAAATGGTCGTGGTGCTCACAGATCTTGCCATCGCGAAACACGAAGCGCGCCTGAATATCGTTGACCACCGTGTTGCCGGTCTGGCTGAACAGGTAAGTGGCGACCCAGTGCGCACCACCCGAGCGCTCGTCGGCATGCACCTGATCGAACGTCAGGGAAAAGTCCTTGGCCCGGGAAGTGAGCATGCGCCACATGTCGCCAGCGTCACGCCCGCGCAATTCGCCGAAGGCCGGATCACTGAATACGACGTCCTCGGTATAGCAAGCGCTCATGGCCTCGGCATCGAGCCGCTGGAAGGCCTGATAGAACTCAGTGATCAGGGCGCGGTGGGCATCACTCATGGGCGGACTCCGAAAGGGCAAAGGGATGCCTGCACAATAATCCGCACACCTTGAGAAAACTATCGGCATTTGCCGTGCAAATACCGACAGTGACGCCCATCAGATTCTCTCGCTTTGCACCTGCACATACAGCGAACGGCCGGCGCCCAGCCCGGCAATGATCGCCCCACTGCCCAGCACAGCGAAGATCCAGCCCACGGCGTTCCAGCCGCCGGTCCAGTCATGCACCAGCCCCACGGCAAACGGCCCCATGGACGCCAGGGTGTAGCCGATGCCCTGGGCCATGCTCGACAGGTTGGCTGCCACATGGGTATCCCGTGAACGCAGGACGATCAAGGTCAGGGCCAGGCTGAAAGTGCCGCCCTGCCCCAGGCCCAACAGAATGGCCCAGCCCCACAAGCCGTCAAGCGGCGCATAGAGACAGCCGAACAGGCCGCCCAAGGTCATCAACATGACAATCACAATGGCCAGACGCTGATCCTTGCCGCGAGTCGCCAGCCAGGGCGCCGCCAGGGAGCTGGCCAGTTGCACGATCACCGAACCCGACAGCACCAGTCCGGCCTGGGTTGGAGTCAGACCACGACCGATCAGGATCGACGGCAACCAGCCAAACACGATGTAGGCCAGGGACGATTGCAGCCCCATGTACAAGGTCACCTGCCAGGCCAGACGATCACGCAGCAACCCGCGGACACGGAAGGCGACATGGTGAGCGCCGTGTTTCTGCCCCACTTGAGGCAACCAGAACAGCGCCGCCACCAACGCCGGCACCACCCAGAAGCCAAGGCCCATGGCCCAGCTGTCATCAAAGTGATGGCTCAAGGGCACTGTCGCCCCTGCCGCCATGGCCGCCCCCAGGCACAGGGCCATGGTGTAGACCCCGGTCATGGTTCCCGCATGCCGGGCGAAGTCGCGCTTGACGATGCCCGGCAGCAGCACCCCGATCACGCCGATGCTGGCCCCTGCCAGGATGCTCCCGGCAAAGACGCCGAACTCACCGAGGGAACTGCGCAGGACAATGCCCAGGGCCAGGGTCAGGAGAATCCCCAGCACCACCCGTTCGGCGCCGAAACGCCGGGCCAGCAGCGGCGCCAAAGGAGCAAACAGCCCCAGACACAACACCGGCAAGGTGGTCAGCAACCCCGCCTTGGCGGCCGACAGGCCCAGGTTCTGGGATACGTCACTGAGCAACGGCGCCATGCTCGACAGCGCCGGACGCAGGTTCAACGCCACCAGGATCAGCCCCAGCAGCAACAGCCAGGGCCGCCGCAAAGGTGGCGGAGCCTGCTGGACTTCTTCGTCATCGGCCTCGGCGTCAATCAACAACTCTGGAGGCGACGGGGTGTTCGGGGGGGCCTGGTGGTTGGACATATAGGTCTCGGATTCAGGATTCGTTGATCAACTGGCGGGAAAGGTGCTTGGCCCGCTCGGGGTCGCCCTGCTCGATGGCATCCAGCAGGTGCTGGTGGAGATCGAAGACGTCCTGGCGACGCGGAGTGACCGTCAAGGCCTGGCGCAACTGGGCGCCCACCACACTGGAGAAATAGCGGTACAGCTGACTGAGAGTCGGATTGTGTGCGGCATCCACCAGGCCCTGATGAAACACCAGATCGCAGGCGATGTAGCTTTCCAGATCGCCATGAAAATGCCCGCCGCTGGCCTGCAAGGCTTCGTTCAAGGTGCGCAGGTCGTCGTCGGTGCGACGCAGGGCCGCGAGGCCAACCGCCTCCACTTCTAGGATCTGCCGGGTTTCCCGGGCCTGTTCCAGGGAGCATTGGGACAGGGCCTGGAGCATGTCCAGGGGATCGGCCACCGCCCGCAGGTAGCTGCCGTCGCCCTGGCGGATCTCGATCAGCCCGGAGAACGCCAGCACGCGCATGGCTTCGCGCACGGTGTTGCGGCTGATGCCCAGTTCGCTGGCCAGTTCCGGTTCGGTGGGCAAGCGCTGGCCGACAGCCCAGGCGCCATTGGTGATGCGCAGGCGCAGCTGTTCCAGGGCCTGATCGACCAGGGAACGTTTGATCAGAGGGGAAATTTCGCTCATTGAACTCACTCTTTCATCCAATCATCGGACGAATTGCCCGACATGGTATTCAGGCTTTTCCGAGAGTTCAACGTTTTAGGCTGGAGGAGGCACTTTCGCCATCTCAAACAGGCCTTGACAAAAAACCCTATAAGGGTAGTTTCGGTCAAGCCTCAAGGGTGTCTCATGGAAAAGAAAACACCTCATTACGACCTGTCGTTGATCAAGGCACAGGTCGTTCGGCAAGGGGCACAAGCCTTCACTCGAAGTGCGTTGCTCTGCGGCAAGGAACTCGGATTGTCCCTGGCCGCCATGCAACGAGTGATAGCCGGACTCCAGGGCAGCATGTTCTACAAATCGATGACCACCTATCACGATCACCGGGTGTGGCAGGACGTGTATTACACCGGCATCGATAACCGGACGCTCTACATCAAGATCACCCAGCGCCCCGGCATGGGCCTCCAGTGATCTCCTTCAAGGAGGCAGAAACATGAAACGACAACAGTGCTACAGCTGCGGCGCCCCGAGCGGCATGCTGGCGTTCGAGCAACGCAGCGAGCTCATCGACTACCGGCACCTGTTGCGTCACCTCCATGGCCTGGCCGGCTGGGAATGCCAGGAATGCAATGAAATCGAATTCGACGCAGCGAGCGCAGAACGTTACGCGGCCGCGGGCGACCAATTGCTGGAGGAGTATCGGCAGATCGTCGCTGCAGACATGAAGCGCATCCGCCGCAAGCTGCACCTTTCCCAGAAAGAAGCCGTCAGGCTGCTTTCGAGCGGCGGGCACAATGCCTTTTCCCGCTACGAGCGCGGCGAAGTCAGCGCACCTCAGCCCTTGTACATGCTGATGCGCCTGCTGGATCGCCACCCGCAGTTGATGAAGGACGTACTGGATCTCAGCGAACCGCAACTGGCGCCCTCTGCCTCCCGCGACTCATCCGAACAACAGCTCGGCGCTGCCGGCAGTTGAACGCCGGGCAAAAATAAACCCGGAGCCAGTCCGGGTTTATCTTCAGCGCGGGTCCTGCAGCAGGATCAATGCAGGATCTGACTCAGGAACAGCTTGGTGCGATCATTCTGCGGGTTGTCGAAGAAGTCGTTCGGTGCCGCCTGCTCGACGATCTCGCCCTTGTCCATGAAGATCACCCGGTTGGCCACGGTGCGGGCAAAGCCCATTTCGTGGGTCACGCAGAGCATGGTCATGCCGTCTTCGGCGAGGCCGATCATGGTGTCCAGCACCTCCTTGACCATTTCCGGGTCCAGGGCCGAGGTGGGTTCGTCAAACAGCATGATCTTGGGCTTCATGCACAGCGCCCGGGCAATCGCCACCCGTTGCTGCTGACCACCGGAAAGCTGGCCCGGGTACTTGTTGGCCTGCTCCGGAATGCGCACCCGCTCCAGGTAGTGCATGGCAATTTCCTCGGCCTTGCGCTTGGGCATCTTGCGCACCCACATCGGCGCCAGGGTGCAGTTCTGCAGAATGGTCAGGTGCGGGAACAGGTTGAAGTGCTGGAACACCATGCCCACTTCCCGGCGAATGGCCTCGATCTGCTTGAGGTCGTTGGTCAGCTCCACGCCGTCCACCACAATGCGCCCCTGCTGGTGTTCTTCCAGGCGATTGAGGCAACGGATGGTGGTGGATTTGCCCGAACCCGAGGGCCCGCACAGGACGATGCGCTCGCCCTGCCTGACGTTGAGGTTGATGTCCTTCAACACGTGGAACTGGCCGTACCACTTGTTCACACCCTGCATCTGAATAATGCCTTCAGGGCCCACAGGCTTTTTGCTCGCTTCACTCATGGAGGTACTCCTAACGCTTGTGGCCTGTGTCCAACTTACGCTCCAGATGCATGGAGTAGCGGGACATACCAAAACAGAAAATCCAGAACACCAGGGCCGCGAAGACATAGCCTTCGGTGGCCATGCCCAGCCATTTGGGGTCGGCGGCGGCTTGCTTGACGCTGTTGAGCAGGTCGAACAGGCCGATGATGATCACCAGGCTGGTGTCCTTGAACAGGGCGATGAAGGTGTTGACGATGCCGGGGATCACCAGCTTCAGGGCCTGAGGCAGAATCACCAGGCCCATGGCGCGCCAGTAACCCAGGCCCATGGCGGCGGCCGCTTCGTACTGGCCCTTGGGAATGGCCTGCAAACCACCACGCACCACCTCGGCCACATAGGCCGACTGGAACAGGATCACCCCGATCAGCGCTCGCAGCAGCTTGTCGAAGTTCATGCCCTCGGGCAGGAACAGCGGCAGCATCACCGAGGACATGAACAGCACCGTGATCAGCGGCACGCCGCGCCAGAACTCGATGAAGGTCACGCAGACCACGCGGATCGCCGGCAGGTTGGAACGCCGTCCCAGCGCCAGCAAGATTCCCAGCGGCAAGGCTCCAGCAATCCCCACGGTGGCGATCACCAGGGTCAGCATCAGGCCGCCCCATTGGCTGGTGGCGACATTGCTCAGACCCAGGTAGCCGCCGTGCAACAGGGTGTAGGCCACCACCGGGTACCACACCAGGAAACACAGGCCGTAGATCGCCTTGCGGGCAAAGCGCGAGATGAACAAGGGGGCCACGCCGATCACTGCCAGCCACACGGTCAGGTCCACCCGCCAGCGCAGCTCCACCGGGTAGTAGCCATACATGAACTGGCCGAATCGCTGCTGGATGAACACCCAGCAGGCGCCGTCCTTGGTGCAGTCGGCACGGCTGGTGCCGACCCAGTTGGCGTCGAGGATCGCCCAATGCAGGATCGGCGGCACCACAAGGTAGATCAGGTAGAAGGCAAACAGGGTCAACAGGGTGTTGAGCCAGCTGGAAAACATGTTGGCGCGCATCCACGCCAGCACACCGATACTGCTGCTGGGCGGCGGCATATCGGGCTTGAAAGTATGAGTCGTCATGGGCGCTTCCTCACCGCTCGATCAGCGCAATGCGCTTGTTGTACCAGTTCATCAGCAGGGAAATGCTGATGCTGATTGCCAGGTACACGCTCATGGTGATGGCAATGACCTCGATGGCCTGACCGGTCTGGTTGAGCACCGTACCGGCGAACAGCGAAACCATTTCCGGGTAACCGATACCCGCCGCCAGGGACGAGTTCTTCGCCAGGTTCAGGTATTGGCTGGTCAACGGCGGAATGATCACCCGCAAGGCTTGGGGAATGATCACCTTGCGCAGGGTCGGACCGTTGCGCAGCCCCAGGGAGCGCGCCGCTTCGGTCTGGCCATGGCTGACCGACTTGATCCCGGAACGCACGATCTCGGCGATAAACGCCGCGGTGTAGACGGTCAGGGCCAGAGTCAGGGCCAAGAGTTCGGGGATCAGTACCCAGCCGCCGACGAAGTTGAAGCCCTGCAGCTTCGGCAATTCCCAATGCACGGGCGAGCCGAAGACCAGCGTGCACAATGCCGGAATCAGCAGCAGCAACGCCAGGCCGGTCCAGAACTTGTGGAACGGCACCCCGGTGGCCTCAAAGCGCTTGTTGGCCCAGCGGCACATCAGCACGATGGCGATCACGGCAAGCGCCACACTCGCAACGAACGCCCAGAACCCCGGAGCCATCTGCGCCGCCGGCATGTTCAAGCCACGACTGCTGACGAAGAAGGTGTCGCCGAAGTTATGGCTGTTGCGCGGCCCCGGCATGGTCAGGAACACCGCGAAGTACCAGAACAGGATCTGCAGCAGCGGCGGAATGTTGCGGAACACTTCCACATACACCGTCGCCAGCTTGCTGATGATCCAGTTCTGCGACAGCCGCGCCACCCCGATGATGAACCCCAGCAAGGTGGCCAGGATCACCCCGATAAAAGTCACCAGCAGCGTATTGAGCAGACCGATGACGAAGACCCGGGCATAGCTGTCCGCTTCGGTGTAGGCAATCAAGTGTTGAGCGATGCCGAAACCGGCGCTGCGCTCAAGAAAGTCGAAACCCGAGGTAATACCCCGGTGCTGGAGGTTGGTTTGCGTGTTGTCGAACAGAAACCAGCCCAGCGAAACCACCGCCACTATGGTGATGATCTGGAATAACCAGGCGCGCACACGCGGGTCGCTGAGGCTAAGCCTCTGCTTGGGTGCGCCGATTGTATTTTGCATGAAGTGCCCCAGGAATAATGGAACAGAACATCACCCGGCGGTTGGCCCGCCGGGTGATAGAACCATCAGCGCACAGGTGGTGCGTATTGGATGCCGCCGTTGTTCCACAGCGCGTTCAGGCCGCGGTCGATGGCCAGTGGCGTGCTCTTGCCGAGGTTTTTCTCGAACACTTCACCGT
This sequence comes from Pseudomonas sp. JDS08PS003, assembly GCF_045013505.1. NCBI lineage: Bacteria > Pseudomonadati > Pseudomonadota > Gammaproteobacteria > Pseudomonadales > Pseudomonadaceae > Pseudomonas > Pseudomonas sp. JDS08PS003. The sequence continues at coordinate 1,283,249 of NZ_CP120724.1, read as the reverse complement.
AGTTACCTACTTGCTTGACGATCTGTACTACCCAGTCCTTCGGCAGTTTCAGGTCTTTGCCGTATTCACCGTCCGCGCCCAGCAGACGTGCTACATCAGGGTTCTTGGTGGACTTGGCTTCAGCTTCGACGTTTTTCGAAGTGACGCCCGCCTCTTCGGCGTTAAGCATGGCGAACAGGGTCCACTTGACGATGCTGAACCACTCTTCGTCGCCTTTACGCACCACCGGGCCCAAAGGCTCCTTGGAGATGGTTTCCGGCAGTACGACATAATCGGTCGGAGTCGCCAGCTTGCTGCGCTGTGCGTAAAGCTGGGACTTGTCGGAGGTCAGTACGTCGCAACGACCGGACTCCAGGGACTTGGCACTCTCATCGGAGGTGTCAAAGGTGATCGGGGTGTATTTCAGACCATTGCCGCGGAAGTAGTCCGACACGTTCAGCTCAGTGGTAGTACCGGCTTGAATACAGATGGTCGCACCGTCCAGCTCCTTGGCACTTTTCACACCCAGCTTGTTGTTCACCAGAAAGCCGATGCCGTCGTAATAAGTGACGCCGGCAAACATCAGGCCCATGCCCGCATCGCGGGAGCTGGTCCAGGTGGTATTGCGCGACAGCACGTCGATCTCACCGGATTGCAGCGCAGTGAAGCGCTCCTTGGCGTTCAACTGGCTGAACTTGACCTTGGTCGCATCGCCGAATACGGCTGCGGCCACGGCACGGCAGACATCGGCGTCGATGCCGAGAATCTTGCCGGTAGCGTCCGGTACCGAGAATCCCGGCAAACCATCACTGACGCCGCACTGTACGAAACCTTTCTTCTGTACTGCATCGAGGGTCGCACCCGCCTGTGCGAAACCGCTTGTAGCCAGTACCGTGGCCGCCGTCACGACGGCCAGGGTGGATTTCAACATCTTCATTCAAACCTCCAGTTTTGCTCTTGTTGTGTCGGAGCTTGAGTCCTGCCGCACCCTCATGAGGCGCTGTTGACCCGTGTCGGCTTTTTTATAGGGTCAAGCGGCGTAAGACCTTCGCTATGAGTCTAGTAGGAGAAATCCACGTAATGGGGGACCTACATCTCACCAATCGGCCGAACGGGCTGTAGCCCTTTGCAGTTCACAGAGCCCGTAGCGGCCGTAGGCGAACCTGTATCAGAGGAGCTGGGTATGCCATCGCCCGCGGTAGCCTGTTAGTGTTACCGCCGGCAGAGCGTGCTATCACATCCGCTCCTCTTTCCGAGCCATAGCAAAGCCCGTACCACAGTTTCGGCTAAAGCGTTTCAGCCAGTGGTCAATAGCAAAACGTTCAACCGTGCGACATCTTCTTCACCGATCAACCGGGCGCGCCCCTTAACCTCGCACTCAATCAGCGCGCACGCACACAAATGGAGCAGCCATGACCGAGCCCTTGATTCTTCAGCCCAGCAAGCCCGCAGACGCCTGTGTGATCTGGCTTCATGGCCTGGGAGCGGACCGTTACGACTTCCTGCCGGTGGCCGAGATGCTGCAGGAAAAACTCTTGAGCACCCGCTTCGTCCTGCCCCAGGCACCGACCCGTGCCGTGACCATCAATGGCGGATACGCCATGCCCAGCTGGTACGACATTTTGGCCATGAACCCGGCTCGTGCGATCAGTCGCGAACAGCTCGACGAATCATCTGACGAAGTCATCAGACTGATCGAAGAACAACGCACCAGCGGAATAGACGCATCGCGCATTTTCCTAGCGGGTTTCTCTCAGGGTGGCGCCGTAGTACTGCACACCGCCTTCCTCAAATGGCAGGGTCCCTTGGGTGGCGTACTTGCCCTCTCCACCTACGCACCGACCTTTGGCGATGAACTGCAACTTTGCGCCAGCCAACAGCGGATTCCGGTGCTGTCACTGCACGGCCAGTACGACGAAGTGGTGCAGAACGCCATGGGCCGCACCGCCTATGAGTACCTGAAACAGCATGGTGTCACCGTGACATGGCAGGAATACCCAATGGGACACGAGGTGTTACCGGAGGAAATCCGCGATATCGGCACCTGGCTGAGCGAGCGTTTGCGCTAGAACAAACGCCTCGCACCTGGACCACGAGCAACAGACTACGCCGCGCCCGTTTCTTGCATTACACTGGCCGGCGTACATTCCTTAACCAATTGATGAGATGACCGTGCTCAAAGCACTCAAGAAAATCTTCGGTAAAAGCGAGGCTGAGCCGCTCGCGCCAAGCCCCAGTGCCCCTTCCCCCAGTTCCAGCAGCCGTAATGACGGCCGTCAGCCGGAACGGAGCGCACCTGCTACCGCAGCTAAAAAAGAACCGGTGAACACACCGGCCGCCCCTTCCGCTCCCACAGCGCCGCGCCAAGAGAAGCCCAAGGCCGAGCAACCCAAACCTGAGCAACCGCGCCGCCCGCGGCCGCCAAAACCAGCGGTCAGCACCTGGAAACTCGAAGACTTCGTGGTGGAACCCCAGGAAGGCAAGACCCGTTTCCACGACTTCAAGCTCGCTCCGGAACTGATGCACGCCATCCAGGACCTGGGCTTTCCCTACTGCACACCGATCCAGGCCCAGGTACTGGGCTTTACCCTGGCGGGCAAAGACGCCATCGGCCGGGCCCAGACCGGCACCGGCAAGACCGCTGCGTTCCTGATCTCGATCATCACCCAGTTGCTGCAGACCCCGCCGCCGAAAGAACGCTACATGGGCGAACCACGGGCGCTGATCATTGCCCCGACCCGGGAACTGGTGGTGCAGATCGCCAAGGACGCCGCGGCCCTGACCAAATACACCGGCCTCAACGTCATGACCTTCGTCGGCGGCATGGATTTCGACAAGCAGCTCAAGCACCTGGAAGCTCGCCACTGCGACATCCTGGTGGCCACCCCGGGCCGCCTGCTGGACTTCAACCAGCGCGGTGACGTGCACCTGGACATGGTCGAAGTGATGGTGCTGGACGAAGCCGACCGCATGCTCGACATGGGCTTCATCCCGCAAGTGCGTCAGATCATTCGTCAGACCCCGCCCAAGAGCGAACGTCAGACCCTGCTGTTCTCCGCCACCTTCACCGAAGACGTGATGAACCTGGCTAAGCAGTGGACCACCGACCCGTCCATCGTCGAGATCGAGTCCGAAAACGTCGCCAGCGAAAACGTCGAACAGCACATTTATGCGGTCGCCGGGGCCGACAAGTACAAGCTGCTGTACAACCTGGTCACCGACAACGGCTGGGAGCGGGTCATGGTCTTCGCCAACCGCAAGGATGAAGTGCGGCGCATCGAAGAACGCCTGGTTCGCGACGGCGTGAACGCCGCCCAGCTGTCCGGCGACGTACCGCAGCACAAGCGGATCAAGACCCTGGAAGGCTTCCGCGAAGGCAAGATCCGGGTCCTGGTAGCCACCGACGTGGCCGGTCGCGGCATTCACATCGACGGCATCAGCCACGTGATCAACTTCACCCTGCCGGAAGTGCCGGACGACTACGTGCACCGCATCGGCCGTACCGGTCGTGCCGGGGCCGACGGCGTGTCCATCAGCTTCGCCGGTGAGGACGACTCCTACCAGCTGCCATCAATCGAAGCCCTGCTGGGGCGCAAGATCAGCTGCGAGATGCCGCCCGCAGAACTGCTGCGCCCGGTGGAGCGCAAACGCCCGCAAGCCTGATAACCGGCGCTCCCAGAGCGCCTAGCCCATCTGAAAAACGCAGCCCGACCACAGGCTGCGTTTTTTTTTGCCTGGATATTGCCCGCAGAAACTAAAAGTCCATAATGGACAAATGAGTTTAATTCTTTGGGAACGCCTACATGCCCAGCACGCCCTACCTGATTGCCCAAACCGAAGCCCGCCAATTGCTCGCGCAAATCGACGTCCCGCAGACCCTGCGCAAACTGTTTCGCGACCTGGCCGCCGGACTCGCCGTACAACCGGCACAACAACTGGTGGAATTTCCCCAGGGCGCCGGCGACTTCATCAACTACCTGGGCGTGCTGGCTGAAGATCGGGTCTACGGGGTCAAGACCTCGCCCTACATCGTTCGCGCCGAAGGCCCGCTGGTCACCGCCTGGACCCTGCTGATGTCAATGGACAGCGGCCAGCCCCTGCTGCTGTGCGACGCCGCCGAACTGACCACCGCACGCACCGCCGCCACTACGGCGGTCGCCGTCGAGGCACTGGCTACGCCCGAGTCCCGGCACCTGGCAATCATCGGCAGCGGCGCCGTGGCCCAGGCTCATCTGCACTACGTGAAAGACCTGCGCCCATGGCAGAGCATCCGTCTCTATTCCCCAAGCCTGGCCAGTAAATCCGCCGAAGAGCATGCGCACCTCAAGGCCCTCGATCCGCGCCTGCAAATCGTCCAGCAGCTTGAAGAGGCTGTCGAAGATGCGGACGTGATCATGCTCTGCACCTCGTCCGCCGGACCGGTCATCGACCCACGCACCCTCAGCAAGCCGGCGCTGATCACCTCCATCAGCACCAATGCACCACGGGCCCATGAAGTGCCGCCCGCCGCACTGCAGCAGATGCAGGTCTATTGTGACTATCGCCGTACCACCCCGGGCTCGGCCGGCGAGATGCTGATTGCCGGCGAACAGCACGGCTGGGACAGCGCGGCAATTCTCGGCGACCTGCCGGAGCTACTGAGCAACCAGGCTCAACGCCCCAGTGCCGAACGCCATGTGTTCTTCCGCTCCATCGGCCTGGGCCTGGAAGACATCGCCCTGGCCAATGCCCTGTACCACCTGCGGCAGCCGCACTAAGGGCCCGTCACTTGCACTTTTCCAGGAGCTTTGAATGATCCAGGCAGACTTCATCATCATCGGCGGCGGTATCGCCGGGGCCTCCACCGGTTTCTGGCTGTCGCGCCACGGCCGCGTCATCGTGCTGGAGCGCGAGTCTCACCCGGCCTATCACTCCACCGGCCGCTCTGCCGCGCTCTACACCGCCGCCTATGGCACCGCCCAGGTGCGGGCCCTGACCCTGGCCAGCCGGGACTTTTTCGACCACCCGCCGGAGGGTTTCTGCGACCACCCGCTGCTGACGCCACGAGGAGAAATGACCGTGGACTTCACCGGCGATCCGGCCGAACTGAACAACCAGTACCTGAGCGCCAAGGCCACGGTGCCGGAGATGCAACTGCTCAGTGCAGACGAAGCCTGCGCTCGTCTGCCGATCCTGCGTCGCGAAAAGGTCCATGGCGCCCTCTACGACCCCAGTGCCAGCGACATCGACACCGACGCCCTGCATCAGGGCTACCTGCGGGGCATCCGCCGTCATCAGGGCCAGCTCTATACCGACCATGAAGTGCTGGGACTGCGTCGTGATGAACAAGGGCTGTGGCAGGTCCAAACCAGCGGCCAGGATTTCAGCGCTCCGGTGCTGATCAACGCTGCCGGGGCCTGGGCCGATCAGATCGGCGTCATGGCCGGTGCCCGCCCCCAGGGCCTGCAACCCAAGCGCCGGGCGGCCTTTATCTTCGCCGGCCCGGAAGGGCTCGATAGCCACCGCTGGCCGATGCTGGTGAGCCTGGACGAATCCTTCTACATGAAGCCCGACGCCGGCATGTTCCTCGGCTCGCCGGCCAACGCCGACCCGGTGGAGCCCCATGATGTGCAGCCCGAAGAGCTGGACATTGCCCTGGGCATCTACCAGATCGAAGAAGCCACCACCTTGAGCATTCGTCGTCCGACCCGGACCTGGGCCGGCCTGCGCAGTTTCGTCAGCGACGGTGACTTGCTGGCCGGCTTCGATCCACAGGTACCCGGGCTGTTCTGGGTCGCCGGACAAGGCGGCTATGGCATCCAGACGTCTCCGGCCATGGGCCAGGCCAGCGCCGCCCTGGTACGTGGCCAACCCCTGCCGGAACAGTTGACCCGCTTCGGCCTGGAGTCCGCCATGCTCTCCCCTGCCCGCCTCGGTTGAACCCGCCCTCGGGGTGACGCGCCCGAACGATTGCGGCACACTCCCAGCGCCCGCTAGCGGCGGGCGCTGAAGCCGCCTGGAGTACGACCCATGACCTCACCCGCAAAGGACCCTGCCCTGGACAATTTCCGGGCGATTGCCGACGCCATTGCCACGCTGTTCTTCCCCCATGCCGAGGTGGTGCTCCACGACCTGCGCACGCAGAAAATCGACTACATCGCCAATAACCTGTCCAAGCGTGAAGTGGGCGACGATGCGGCCCTGGAAGACCTGCTCAGTGGCGACAGCAGCGAACGCAACATCGGCCCCTATGAAAAGCTCAACTGGGACGGCCAGAAGATCCGCAGCCTCAGCAGCGTGCTGCGCGACAGCCACGGTCAGCCAATGGCCGTGCTGTGCATCAACCTGAATATCTCGCTGTTCGAAAATGCCAAGGCCGCGCTGGACCTGTTTCTCTCACCCAGCAAACTGATTCCCCAGCCCGACTCGCTGTTTCGTGATGACTGGCAAGAGCGCATCAACACCTTCCTGCACAACTGGCTGCGCGAGCGCCAGCTGGGGCTGAACCTGCTGACCCGCGATCACAAGCGCGAACTGGTACTGGCCCTGCACGCCGAAGGTGCCTTCAAGGGCAAGAGCGCCTCCAACTATGTGGCCAACGTGCTGAACATGGGCCGGGCGACGGTGTACAAGCACCTGAAGGAATTGAAGGGACAATAAAGGTTCGCGAGCGAGCTCGCTCCTACACGCAATTGCACAACACCTGTAGGAGCGAGCTTGCTCGCGAAGGCGTCCTCAAGAACGCCGCAATCTCTCAATCCCCATAAATATCCGACTTGAAGTACTTGGCCTGGATCTTCTGGTATTCACCATTGGCGCGAATATCATCGATGGCCTTGTTCAACTCGCCCACCAGTTCACCGTTGCCCTTGCGCACAGCAATTCCGGCGCCCTCGCCGACGTATTTCGGATCTTTCAACTCAGGACCGACAAAGGCGTAGTCGGCGCCCCGTGGCATCGACAGGAAATCATCCAGAGGAATGGTGTCGGCGAAGATCGCGTCCAGGCGCCCGGCCGCCAGGTCCATGTAGATCTCTTCGTTGTTGCTGTAGCGCACCACCTTGATGCCCTTGGGCTCGAAGACTTCGGTAGCGAAGCGATCGGTGGTGGTGGAACGCTGCACACCCACGGTCTTGCCCTTGAGACTGGCGTACTGGTCGTCCACCACCGCGCCCTTCTTCATCACCAGGCGCGATGAAGTGAAATAGTACTTGTGGGTGAAATCCACCGATTTACGCCGTTCCGCGGTAATGGTCATGGAGGACAGCGCGGCATCGATCTTCTTCACCTTCAGCGAGGGAATCAGGCCGTCGAACTCACCCTCGATCCACTCGCACTTGACCTGCATCTGCGCGCACAGGGCGTTGCCGATGTCGTAGTCGAAACCACCGATCTTGCCGTCGGCAGTCTTGAAGGCGAACGGCGGATACGCCGCCTCGATGCCCAGGCGCAGGGTTTTCTCGGCGGCCATCAGGCTGCTGCACGCCAACAGGCTCAAGACCAGGCCACTGATGAGGGGGAGTTTTTTCATGTTCGTTCTCTCGCGGGTTGTTGTTGGTTTGGCAAGACAGAAGGAAGAGGTAAAACGGTAAAGACTCAACTTGTACTTGTTAATCCATACTGGACTTTTACGTACACATCGTCAACGACGCGCGCAGCGACTTATCCCCAGCGGTTAGCGGGAACAGTCGCAGTCGATTGAAGGTTGAATGGCGGCCTGCTCAGGCCCCACCAGCGAGGATCAGGGGATCATTCTTTCCAGCGATCGGCCGCAGCGTGATCACTGTCGCGGCCTTCCACCCAACGGGGGCCGTCGGCGGTGTTTTCCTTTTTCCAGAACGGTGCACGGGTCTTGAGGTAGTCCATGACAAAGGCACAGGCATCAAAAGCCGCCTGGCGATGGGCACTGGCCGCGCCGACGAAGACGATGGGCTCGCCCGGCTCCAGGGCACCGATGCGGTGCAGCACCTCCAACTGCAACAGCGGCCAGCGCTGCTGAGCTTCGGCGGCGATCTTGGCCAGGGCCTTTTCGGTCATGCCCGGATAATGCTCGAGGAACATGCCGTGGACATCCTGGCCGTCATTGAAGTCGCGCACGTAACCGACAAAGCTCACCACTGCGCCAACCCCGGTATCGGCGGCGTGCATGGCGTTGACTTCAGCTCCCGGATCGAAGGCCGCGGATTGCACTCGGATCGCCATCTCAGCCTCCGGTCACAGTGGGAAAGAACGCCACTTCATCACCGTCCGCCAAGGGCTCGTCCAGCGAGCACAGGTCCTCATTGCGGGCGCACATCAGATTCTGTTCGGCGAGCACGGCGGCCCCGTCACGGGACAACAGCGCCTGGCGCACATCGTCGACACAGGCGAACGACCCTTCAATCTCCAGGGCGTCGAGCCCCAGTGCCTCACGGTAACGGGCGAAAAACCTGACCTGGATCTTCATGCGTCAGCCGCCCGCGCCCGGTATTGACCGCTCTTGCCGCCGGTTTTCTCCAGTACCCGCACGCCTTCGATGGTCATGCCGCGGTCCACGGCCTTGCACATGTCATAGATCGTCAGCGCGGCGACGCTGGCGGCGGTCAACGCCTCCATCTCCACCCCGGTCTGCCCCGACAGTTTGCAACGCGCCACGATGCGCACGCTGTCCTCGCCTTCGGCACTGAGCTCGACCTTGACGCTGGTGAGCATCAACGGATGGCAGAGGGGAATCAGGTCGCTGGTTTTCTTCGCCGCCTGGATTCCGGCGATGCGCGCCACGGCGAACACATCGCCCTTGGGGTGACCGCCACTGACGATCATTTGCAGGGTTTGCGGGAGCATGCGCACCCGGGCTTCGGCCACTGCCTCGCGGAAGGTCACGGCCTTATCGGTGACGTCGACCATATTGGCGCGACCTTGGGAATCGAGATGAGTCAGCACGGTGTTACTCCTGATCAGGTGGGCCGATTGTAAACCTGCAGGCCAGTTTTTCGCACGGGGCATCTGCCCGGCGCCCGGCAGCGCCAACCGGCAATCAGCCTGGCGAATAACCCGCATCAAAACAACGAATTGGAGCCCGACTGCGGATCAACGTACAACAGCGCAAAAAACCGCAAAAGGAAGTCGCTTCATGGCCTTGTTCGTTTCGATCCTGCTCAGCCTGCTCGCCGGTTTCGCCGTGCCCCTCCAGGCCGGGACCAACGCCCGCCTGGGCACCCTGCTGGGGCATCCATTGTGGGCCACCGGCGTTTCCTTGCTGGTCAGCCTGCTGGTGCTGGGTGGCCTGCTGCTGTTCATCAAAGTGCCCAAGCCCAATCTCATGGCCGCGCTGCAAGGCCCCTGGTGGATCTGGATGGGCGGCATGGCCGGAGTGCTCTACATCACCGTGGCACTGCTGATGGCGCCACGCCTGGGGGCGCTGAACTTCATCATGGCGGTGATCATCGGCCAGTTGCTGATCTCGCTGATCATCGACTACTTCGGGCTGGTGGGCCTGCCACGCAAAGACATCAGCCTGCAGAAACTCATTGGCGTGCTGGTGGTGATCGGCGGTTTCGTCATCACCACCCGCGGCTGAGGCGTCATTTCAGGCCTTGGCCTGGCTGGCCAGCTTGACCTGTTCACGCAACCAGCGATGGGCCGGGTCATCGTTGAAACGCGAATGCCAGATCTGCACGAATTTGAAGGGCGCAATGTTCAAGGGCGGGGGCAGCCGCAGCAGCCCTTCCTGCAGCGGGATCTCGTCCAGGGTGCGGCTGGCCACGGTCAGAATCAGGTCGGTGCCACGGATCATCCCCGGCGCGATGCCCCAGTGGGGCACGCTGACCGCGATCTGCCGCTGCAGTCCCTCATCCCCCAGGCGGTGATCGACTTCGCCATTGAAACAGCCGTCCATCGACACCTGCAGATGGGGACGCTGCAGATAAGCCGTCAGGTCCAGGCCGCCGTCACCATCGAGGGTGGCGCGGTCCACCAGGCAGGAAAAGGTTTCCTCGAACAACACCTCCTTGACGATCTCATCCGAAGGGCTGGGAAACACCCCCAGGGCCAGGTCGATCTTGCCCAGGGCGATCTGCTCGAACATCTCGTGGCGGCTGCCCTGGGTCACCACCAGGCGCATCAAGGGCGCCTCGCCACGCAGGCGCACCAGCAACCTGGGGAGTACGATCGCCGCACCGTAATCCGACATCGCCAGGTGAAAGATCCGCTGGGAACTGGCCGGATCAAAGTCGAGGGACTTGCCGAACAGGGTTTCGATCTGACTGAGGATGTCCTTGAGGGGCGCTTGCAGGCTGCGGGCCAGCGGGCTGAGCAGCACATCGTTGCCCTGGCGGATCAGCAACGGGTCATCCAGTAGCACCCGCAGCTTGCCCAGGGAATGACTGATCGCCGGCTGGCTCAGGTGCAGGCGCTCGCCGGTGCGGGTCACGTGCTTTTCCGTCAGCAAGGCATCGAGCACCACCAACAGATTCAGATCGATATTGCGCAGGGAAACGCGGGTCATCCGGTGTTTTCCAACTGGGAAGCGCTCGGCGGCGGGGAGCCGCAGAATAACCCAGTGCCCCAGGCCGAATGCAAAACGGGCGACCCGAAGGTCGCCCGTGCTGGAAGGATTGAAGTTACAGGTGGCTTTCCGCGTACTCCGCCAGGATCGAGCGCGGCACCCCTTGCAGGGTGATGTGCACGCCATTGGGGAAGTCCTTGAAGCGTTCGGTGAGGTAGGTCAGCCCCGAGCTGGTGGCCGACAGGTAAGGGGTGTCGATCTGTGCCAGGTTGCCCAGGCACACCACTTTGGAACCGGCGCCGGCACGGGTGATGATGGTTTTCATCTGGTGCGGGGTCAGGTTCTGGCATTCGTCGATCAGGATCAGGCTCTGCTGGAAGCTGCGACCGCGGATGTAGTTCAGGGATTTGAACTGCAACGGCACCTTGCTGAGGATGTAATCGACGCTGCCATGGGTGTTCTCGTCATCCATATGCAAGGCTTCGAGGTTGTCGGTAATGGCACCCAGCCAGGGTTCCATTTTCTCCGCCTCGGTGCCCGGCAGGAAGCCGATCTCCTGGTCCAGCCCCTGCACGCTGCGGGTGGCGATGATGCGCCGGTAGCGCTTGCTGACCATGGTCTGCTCGATGGCAGCGGCCAGGGCCAGGATGGTCTTGCCGGAACCGGCGGCGCCGGACAGGTTGACCAGGTGGATGTCCGGGTCGAGCAACGCGTACAGCGCCAGGCCCTGATAGATGTCGCGCGGTTTCAGGCCCCAGGCTTCCTGGTGCAACAGGGGTTCCTGATGCAGATCGAGGATCAGCAGCACATCGGCGCGGATCTCCTTGATCCAGCCGACAAAGCCCTGTTCGTCGATGATGAATTCATTGATATGCACCGCCGGCAGGTTGTCGATCAACTGCACCTGGTGCCAGGTGCGGCCGTGGTCCTGACGGGTTTCCACCTTGCTCACGCGGTCCCAGAACGAGCCGCTCATGTTGTGGAAACCATTGGGCAGCAGGGACACGTCGTCCACCAGCTGGTCGGTGCTGTAGTCCTCGGCGGCGATCCCGCAGGCCCGCGCCTTGAGGCGCATATTGATGTCTTTGGTCACCAGCACCACGGGCAAGTCCTTGTTGCGCGCGTGCAGGTCGATCAACTGGTTGATGATGATGTTGTCGTTGAGGTTTTCCGGCAACAGGCTGTTGGGCTCGTTGCGCTTGCTCATCAGAATCGACAGCAAGCCCTTGGGCCCGCTCTTGCCGCGCTGGATCGGAACCCCCAGCTCGACGTCCTCGGGGGAAGCCTCGCCCAGGGTCTTGTCGATCAGACGGATCGCCTGACGGCATTCGGCGGCAACGCTGTGGTGCCCGCTCTTGAGCTTGTCCAGCTCTTCGAGGACGGTCATGGGGATGGCGACGTGGTGTTCTTCGAAATTCAGTAAGGCGTTGGGATCGTGAATCAATACATTGGTATCGAGTACATAAAGGATTGGCTGGTTGGAAGAAGAGCTACGTCCGTGGTCATCCATACTCGGTCACCTTATGTGGGAGCCAGTCGACGCAATACCATGGGGTATCGCGCCTCGAATGACCACCGAATTCACCCGCAGGGGTTCAGGTGAGCTGCACACACAAGGAGTCTTGGGAGACGCCACCTGTGTCGCAGGTTTCGGCGGTCTAAGTTCGTAATACTCCAAAAACCGTGACAGGAAAACGCACTTTGACGCTTTTTTGATGTTTATTTTTCAGGGTGACGAAAAGCCCTTGGCGCGTTGCCCCAGCACCGTTAAAGTCGAAAGTCCGCCTGCCTCGAAATCCCGCTGAAATCCGCCCCCTTTAGCGCCCATACCCCGTGTTTCCGGGCACTTGGCCGTTTCAGCGAAACGCGTCCTGACAATCCTCCCAACCGATGCCGCTTTGCGCAGTCTGCGCCAGCAACCAGGGCAAGCTGCTCTTGACCCCATCCTGTTTGGCATTGAAGGCAATCACCCCGCGTCGCCATAGCAACATCAAGGTCAGTACCCGTTGACCACTGTCCTCGGCCTTGAGCTTGCCGGCGCCATCCTGGGCGTCGATGTCCCACAACGCCACCTGCATGCCCTGGGCATTGAAGAAGTCCTGGGCATCGGCACGACGCTGGCCAAAGGGCGGGCGGAACAAGGGCACGTAGTTCTCCGGCAGCTTGCTCTTCACCAGATCGGCGCTGCGCTGGATCGAGTACTGCCAGTCCTGCCAGTGACTGTGGGAGCGGAACTCCCAGCCTTGCACGCCAACGCACTGCCTGGAGTACAGGGATTGCAGGCTGGCCACCGACGCCTTGTCGAGGCGGTTCTGGATGTCGTTGCCCAGGACAAAGAACGTACCGCTGAGATTGGCCTTGCGCAGGTAACTGGTCAGCCAGGGCGTGTTGTCCGGCGCCAGGTTGGCGGCGCTGTCGAAGGTCAGCAGAAACAGCCGGTCGTTGAGTTCGTCGCCGTTGCGTTCGTAGTCGCCGTAGCGCAGCACCTCGCTGCTGGTCTGAGGGGCCAGCGCCGCCTTGCGCAGCAATTCGTCCAGGTACTGCTCATGGAAAGTCCGGCTCGGCTCGCCCCAACGGGCGTAGTAGGAATCCTCCGCCAGGTGGAACTTGCCGGCCTGCTTGCGCAGTTGCTGCATGTTTTCCACCAGATAGCAGAACGAAGCGTCCTGGTCGCAGCTCTGCTGGGCGAAGTTGTAGTTGTCCAGCAGGCGCTTCCAGAGATGCTCGCGCAGCTCAAAGATCGCCTCCATGTTGATCATGCGCAAGCCCAGGCGCTGCTTCAGGGAAGCCTCGTCCCAGGCCTCGCTGATCAGCAAGGTGCGGGCAAAGGTCAGGATCTCGGCCCGCGAGGCGACGTCGAACAGGGTCGGATTGTCGAGCTTTTCCGGCCAGGTGCTGCGATCCAGGGTCGCCACATCATTGGGCGCCGCCAGCACACTGAAACTCAGAAGCCAGGCCGAGAAGAAAAACGCGATACGCAAAGGGATGCCTCCAGAACAAAACCCGCGCGGCACTATAGCCGATCTGCGCCAGGAATCAGGGCCCCTTCGCTGGCAAGCCAGCTCCTGCAGGGCCGTGTAGCAGCCGGTTTGCCGGCGAACCGCGATCAGCGGTCATGGCTATCGCCATCATAGGTGGAGTCCGAACGCCCGAGCCCCTAGAATCCCCCGACGCCAAAAGGAGACGACCCCATGCTGATGGTGATTTCACCCGCCAAGACCCTCGATTACGAAACACCGCCGGTTACCCAGCGCTTCACCCAGCCGCAATACCTCGACCACTCCCAGGAACTGATTCAGCAACTGCGGGAACTGACCCCGGCACAGATCAGCGAGCTGATGCACGTATCCGACAAGATCGGCGGGCTCAACGCCGCGCGTTTCGGCAGCTGGACCCCGGCCTTCACTCCGGACAACGCCAAGCAGGCGCTGCTGGCCTTCAAGGGCGACGTCTATACCGGGCTCAACGCCGAATCCTTGAGCGAAGCGGACTTCGATTACGCCCAGCAACACCTGCGCATGCTCTCCGGCCTCTACGGCCTGCTGCGCCCCCTGGACCTGATGCAGCCCTATCGCCTGGAAATGGGCACCAAGCTGGCCAACGCCCGGGGCAAGGACCTGTATGCCTTCTGGGGCACCCGCATCAGTGAATGGCTGAACGAAGCCCTGGCCGATCAGGGCGACGACCTGTTGCTCAACCTGGCCTCCAACGAGTACTTCTCGGCAGTCAAACGCACAGCCCTGAACGCGCGGATCATCAATACCGAGTTCAAGGACCTGAAGAACGGCCAGTACAAGATCATCAGCTTCTATGCCAAGAAGGCCCGGGGCTTGATGAGCCGTTTCGTCATCCAGGAACGCATCAACGATCCAGCGCAACTCAAGCAATTCGACGTCCAGGGCTACCGCTTCAGTGCGGAACAATCCAAAGCCGACAACCTGGTGTTCCTGCGCGACCACGCACCGGAATAAAGCGTTCCCCTGCCGCGCTCGTTTCCACCCGGCGAGCGCGCCAGAATGTGATCACCCGCACATTCCCCGCCTTTATAAAGCCATTTTTTTGGCGCCATGAAACTTTCATCTATTTCTATAACTTTTCTTTCACTCGACAGCGCTGATTTTTTTCAGTAGTGGCACCACTTTTTTTATTCAGTAGTGGCACAAAAGTACCCCCTCGCTTCAACTCCCCATAACTAAAGGCTCAAACCTTAAGTGCTATCAGTTTGAGAGCAGTGCCATCTTTCTCAATATTTCAAGAAATTTCTAAAAACAGGATGAGTGGGCAGGAACTATGCCTTCAGACACCGCTCATACCACCGGTAACGATTCTCAACGAGGTTGTAAGAGATGACTTACACGGGCTCAGTAAAACCAATCAAGTTCCGACACTGGTTTGACCAATGAGTCACAAACTTGAACTAACGGGTAAACAACAGGAGATAAGGCACCTCAACTATCCCCTAACGAGCCAAGGAACAGCTGGCCTTCAAGGACCGCAGAAATCAACTGGAAAGCCCTGAATACATGGCCTCCAGCCATTCGAAGGACATCGAGTGGTTTTTCTCGGGAAACCTGTAGCAGGAGCCGCCGGCAACATTCAAGGGCAAGTCAAAACAACAAGGATCGGTTGCGCACAACTTGAGTGCATTTATTTAGTCACTCGGAACTTAGTCTGCCTGCACACGGCACTACAACGTACTTCGTTGTACTTCCGAGTGCGCAACAACAGCTGGCAAACATTAACTCCGGCCATTTAATGGCGTGAATAACACAGAGGTAAATGCGATGCGCATCAGCATATTTGGTTTGGGTTACGTCGGTGCAGTCTGTGCCGGTTGCCTGTCCGCACGGGGCCATGAAGTGGTTGGCGTAGATATCTCCAAAGACAAGATCGACCTGATCAACGCCGGCAAATCGCCCATCGTCGAACCGGGTCTGGGTGAACTTCTGGCGCAAGGAATCCAGACCGCTCGTCTGCGCGGCACCACCAACTTCGCCGAAGCCATTCGCGATACCGACTTGTCGATGATCTGCGTCGGCACCCCGAGCAAGAAGAACGGCGACCTGGAACTGGACTACATCGAATCGGTGTGCCGCGAGATCGGTTTCGTCCTGCGCGACAAGGCCACCCGCCACACCATCGTGGTACGCAGCACGGTGCTGCCGGGCACAGTGAAGAACGTGGTGATCCCGATTCTCGAAGACTGCTCGGGCAAGAAGGCCGGGGTGGATTTCGGCGTGGCGGTGAACCCCGAGTTCCTGCGCGAAAGCACCGCGATCAAAGACTACGACTTCCCGCCCATGACCGTGATCGGCCAGTTCGACCAGGCCTCCGGTGACGTGCTGCAAGCGCTGTACGAAGAACTCGACGCGCCGATCATCCGCAAGGACATCGAAGTCGCCGAGATGATCAAGTACACCTGCAACGTCTGGCACGCCACCAAGGTCACCTTCGCCAACGAGATCGGCAACATTGCCAAGGCGGTGGGTGTCGACGGCCGTGAAGTGATGGACGTGGTCTGCCAGGACAAGACCCTCAACCTGTCCCAGTACTACATGCGCCCCGGCTTCGCCTTCGGCGGCTCGTGCCTGCCCAAGGACGTGCGCGCCCTGACCTACCGCGCCAGCTCCCTGGACATCGAGGCGCCGCTGCTCAACTCGCTGATGCGCAGTAACGAGTCCCAGGTGCAGAACGCCTTCGACATCGTTTCCAGCCACGACAAGCGCAAGGTCGCCCTGCTCGGCCTGAGCTTCAAGGCCGGCACCGACGACCTGCGCGAGAGTCCGCTGGTGGAGCTGGCGGAAATGCTCATCGGCAAGGGCTTCGACCTGAGCATCTACGACAGCAACGTCGAATACGCCCGGGTCCATGGTGCCAACAAGGACTACATCGAGTCGAAGATCCCCCACGTCTCGTCCCTGCTCAACTCGGACTTCGACGCGGTGATCGGCAACTCCGACGTGATCATCCTCGGCAACCGCGACGAGAAGTTCCGCGCCCTGGCCGAAGACGTGCCCCACGGCAAGCAGGTCATCGACCTGGTGGGCTTCATGTCCAAGGCCACCTGCGCCAAAGGCCGTACCGAAGGGATCTGCTGGTAAGGCTTCGCCGGCCAGCCGGCTCCTACCCCATCCCCGTAGGAGCTGGCTTGCCAGCGATCTGGCCCTCCCAAATCTCCATGCCTGCCTTAACCCCCCTCGGGCCACCCCACAGGCTCGCCCGAGACCTTGATGGACGCAGATTATGCACAGGCTAAAGCACGGCCTGCTTCAGGCCGCCGGTTGGCTGTTTTACTTGAGTTTGCTGATGGGCATGGCCTTGTTGCTGCCCACATCGACCTTCGACTCGCAGTCCAAGGACTTCATTTTCCTGATTGGCGCCGTGGGCATCTGGCGCTACTCCATGGGTGCCACGCACTTCGTGCGCGGCATGCTGTTTCTCTACGTGGTCTACCCGCACCTGCGGCGCAAGGTGCGCAAGCTCGGCAGCGCGGCGGACCCGTCCCACGTGTTCCTGATGGTCACCAGCTTTCGCATCGATGCGCTGACCACCGCCCAGGTCTACGGTTCGGTGATCCGCGAAGCCATCGACTGCGGCTTCCCCACCACCGTGGTCTGCTCGATCGTGGAGATGTCCGACGAGCTGCTGGTGAAAAGCCTGTGGGCGCGGATGAACCCGCCGGAGCGGGTCAAGCTGGACTTCGTGCGCATCCCCGGCACCGGCAAGCGCGACGGCCTGGCCTTCGGTTTTCGCGCCATCTCCCGCCACCTGCCGGACAACCGCGCCGTAGTGGCGGTGATCGACGGCGACACCGTGCTCGGCGAAGGCGTCGTGCGCAAGACCGTGCCCTGGTTCCAGCTGTTCGACAACGTCGGCGGCCTGACCACCAACGAATTCTGCGAAGTGCGCGGCGGCTACATCATGAGCGAGTGGCACAAGCTGCGCTTCGCCCAGCGCCACATCAACATGTGCTCCATGGCCCTGTCCAAGCGCGTGCTGACCATGACCGGACGCATGTCGGTGTTCCGCGCCACCGTGGTCACCGACCCGGACTTCATCGCCGACGTGGAAAGCGACTCCCTGCAACACTGGCGCCTGGGCCGCTTCAAGTTCCTCACCGGCGACGACAAGTCCAGCTGGTTCAGCCTGATGCGCCTGGGCTACGACACCTTCTACGTGCCCGACGCTGCGATCAACACCGTGGAGCACCCGCCGGAAAAGAGCTTCATCAAGGCCAGCCGCAAGCTGATGTTCCGCTGGTACGGCAACAACCTGCGGCAGAACGCCCGGGCTCTGGGCCTGGGCATGAAACGCCTGGGGCTGTTCACCAGCGTGGTGCTGTTCGACCAGCGCGTGTCCATGTGGACCTCACTGCTGGGCCTGACCGTGGCCATCATCGCCAGCTTCAAGTACGGCACCGCCTTCATCCTCGCGTACCTGCTGTGGATCGGTATCACCCGCTTGATCCTGACCCTGTTGCTGTCCTGCTCGGGGCACCGGATCGGCCCGGCCTATCCGCTGATTCTCTATTACAACCAGATCGTCGGCGCCCTGGTGAAGATCTATGTGTTCTTCCGCCTCGACCAGCAATCCTGGACCCGCCAGGACACCAAACTGACCCGTGATCTCGCCAGCTTTCAACGTTGGTTCAACACCTGGTCGTCTCGAACCATGACCTTCTCGGCCGGCAGCGTATTCGTCGCCGTGCTGCTGCTGATGGTCTGACCCGACTTGCCTGAATTAACTAGGAAATCGACTCTATGAACACCGCCGTGAACGTCAACGTAGTGCATGAATCCGAAGCCCAACGCCAGCACGCCCGGGTCAAGATCCCGGCCAAGCTGCGCTTCTTCGGGAACGAGGCCAAACCCCTTGAAGTGCGGGTCCACGACCTCTCTGCCGGTGGCCTGAGCTTCAACGCCGGGCAGCAGATGCTCAAGGTCGGCGAAGTACACAAGGGCCGTCTGCAGTTCGTCATCGACAACCTCGGCCTGGCCATGGACGTTGAACTGCAGATCCGCTCCTTCGATCGTCAGAACGGGCGCGTCGGTTGCCAGTTCCAGAACCTCGAGCCCCAGGACATTTCCACCCTGCGCCACCTGATCACCTCGCACCTGGCCGGCGACATCGTCAGCATGGGCGACGTGCTCGCCACCCTGCAGCGCGACAACTTCACCAAGGCGCGCAAGACCAAGGACAGCGGCAGCGGCATGACCGCCATGGGCCGTCTGCGGGCCGTGACCTTCAGCGCCGGGATCTTCGTGGTGGGCCTGGCGGCGTTCGGTTTCATCCTCAAGTCGGTGTACGGCATGTACTTCGTCAGCCACGCCCAGGCCGGCCTGGTCAGCGTCCCGGGGATGAACGTCACCATGCCGCGCGACGGCACCGTACAAAGCCTGGTGCAGAGCGACGGTATCGCCGCCAAGGGCGCGCCACTGGCCACCTTCAGCACCAGCATGCTCGACGTGCTCAAAGGCCACCTGGATGAAGACCAACTGCAACCGGCCAAGGTCGAGGAGCTGTTCGGCAAGCAAATGACCGGCACCCTGACCTCCCCTTGCGACTGCACCGTGGCCCAGCAAATGGTCGCCGACGGCCAGTACGCCAGCAAAGGCGACGTGATCTTCCAACTGGTCCCGCGGGGCAGCCAGGCCAACGTCGAAGCGCGCTTCTCTTACCGTCAATTCGCTGATGTCCGCCCAGGCACCAAGGTCAACTTCCAGATTGCCGATGAAGACACCGTGCGCCGCGGCACCATCGTCAGCAGCACCAGCCTCAACAGCAACGACCTGTCCTCCGACATCCGCGTGCAGATCAAACCCGACGCGCCCCTGAGCAGCGCCTTCGCCGGTCGCCCGGTGGAAGTCAGCAGCGACCGCGGTCCCTCGATGAACTGGTTGATCGACAAAGCCATGGCCGCCGGTCTCTGAGCGGAGGACATGCCTGTGACTAGTCTTTTCATTGGCGAGTGCTGCGCACTCGATAAGCCTCAAGGCCGCCGCCATCTGGCCCTGTGCGCCCTGGCCCTGGCCGTGAGCCTGGCCGGTTGCGCCGGCCTGCCGGACCAGCGCCTGGCCAACGAAGCCCTGAAGCGCGGCGACACCGCCCTGGCCGAACAGAACTACCGCCAGTTGGCAGACCTGGGCTACAGCGAAGCCCAGGTGGGTCTGGCCGACATCCAGGTGGACAGCCGCGACCCGGCGCAGATCAAGCAGGCCGAGGCCACCTATCGCGCTGCGGCTGATGTGTCGCCCCGGGCCCAGGCGCGCCTTGGCCGCCTGTTGGTGGCCAAGCCCGGCTCCACCGAGGCCGAGCAGCACGAAGCCGAAGGCCTGTTGAAAAAAGCCTTTGCCAACGGTGAAGGCAACACCCTGATTCCCCTGGCGATGCTGTACCTGCAATACCCCCACAGCTTCCCCAACATCAACGCCCAGCAGCAGATCAGCCAATGGCGCAGCGCCGGTTACCCGGAAGCCGGCCTGGCCCAGGTGCTGCTGTACCGCACCCAAGGCAGCTACGACCAGCACCTGGCGGAGGTGGAAACCATCTGCAAGGCCGCACTCAACAGCACCGACATCTGCTACGTGGAACTGGCCACCGTTTATCAAAAACGCGGCCAGCCGGAGCAACAGGCCGAGCTGCTCAAGCAGCTGCAGGCTGGCTACAGCCGTGGCACGGTCAGCGCCCAGCGAGTCGACAGCGTGGCCCGCGTGCTGGGCGATGCCAGCCTCGGCAAGCCGGATGAAAAAACCGCCCAGGCCCTGCTGGAGCAAGTGGCCCCAGGCTACCCGGCGTCCTGGGTCAGCCTGGCCCAACTGCTCTACGACTTCCCCGAACTGGGTGACGTCGACAAGATGATGGAATACCTGGACAACGGCCGCGCCGCCGACCAGCCCCGCGCCGAACTGCTGCTGGGCAAGCTCTACTACGAAGGCAAATGGGTGCCCGCCGACGCCAAGGTGGCCGAGGCGCATTTCCAGAAAGCCGTGGGCCGCGAAGTCGCCGCCGACTACTACCTGGGGCAGATCTACCGCCGTGGCTACCTGGGCCAGGTGTACCCGCAAAAGGCCCTGGACCACCTGCTGACCGCTGCCCGCAATGGCCAGAACAGCGCCGACTTCGCCATTGCCCAGTTGTTTTCCCAGGGCCGCGGCACCGCGCCCAACCCGATCAACGCCTACGTCTTCAGCCAGCTGGCCAAGGTCCAGGACACGCCCCAGGCCAACGAACTGGCGCAACAGCTGGATGAACAACTGCCCCCCGGCCAGCGCGCCGAAGCCCAGCGCCTGCTGCAACAGGAACAGGCGGTGCGTGGCGCCCTGACCCAGAACACGCTGCAACTGCACGCGCTGCAGGAAGAAGACGGCGAGGAATCCCTATGACGCTCAAGTTTCCACTCACCACTGCCGCCCCTGGCCGCTTCAGCCTGTCAAAGCTGGGCCTGAGCCTGGGCTTCGCGCTGATCTGGGCGACCCCGTCGCTGGCAGCCATCACCGACACCAAGAACTTCGGCCTGGAAGTGAAGATCACCGGCCAATCCGAAGATGATCGCGACCTCGGCACCCAGCGCGGCGGCGACGTCAACGGCCTGGGCCTGGACCTGCGGCCTTGGGTCTACGGTGAACGCGGTGCCTGGAGCGCCTACGCCATGGGCCAGGCGGTGACCTCCACCGACATCATCGAAACCGATACCCTGCAGCAGTCGGACGCCGACGGTACCCAGCAGTCGAGCAACGACGACCGCAAGACCAAGAAAAACTACCTGGCCCTGCGTGAGTTCTGGATCGGCTACAGCGGCTTCACGCCCTACCCCGGCGAGCAGTTGAAACTGGGCCGCCAACGCCTGCGCAACGACGACGGCCAGTGGCGCGACACCAACATCGAAGCCCTGAACTGGACCTTCGACACCACCTTGCTGCGGGCCAACGTTGGCGCCGCCGAGCGCTTCAGCGAGTACCGCACCGACCTCAAGGAACTGGCGCCCAAGGATAAAGACCGCCTGCACGTCTACGGCGACGCGGCTTACCAGTGGACCCCAGGCAACTGGGTGGGGATTCGCGGTCATCACACCCACGATGACGGCAAGCTCGACTATCCGGTGCCCGGCGAAGCAGCCGACTCCCTGGACAAGAAAGACAACGGCGACCTCACTTGGCTCGGCCTTACCGCCGACAGCGACGCCTACAACTGGCGCAACACCAACACCGTCAACTACTGGGCCAGCCTGACCGGCATGCGCGGCGACCGCGACACGGTCAACGCACTGGACGCCAATGGCAACCGCCCGGCCCAGGCCAAGCGCGGCGAGAACCTCGACGGCTGGGCCACGGACCTGGGCGTACGCCTGCGCCTGGACCCGAACTGGCAAGTCGGCGCCGCCTATGCCCGCGCCAGCGGCGACTACGAGCAGAACGGCCTGGAAAGCAACCGCTCCAACTACACCGGCACCCGCTCCCGCGTGCACCGTTTCGGCGAAGCCTATCGCGGCGAAATGAACAACATGCAGACCGCCACCCTGTTCGGTTCCTGGATGCTCAACGACGAATACGACGCCAGCCTGATCTACCACAAGTTCTGGCGCGTGGACGGCAAGAAGGCCGTCGGCAGCAACGGCATCAACGCCGTGGACAACGACTATGACGGCGACGGCAACCTGCTCTCCAGCACCTCGCTGCCGCTGCAAGACGGCAAGAAAGACCTGGGGCAGGAAATGGACTTGGTGGTCACCAAGTACTTCAAGCAGGGCCTGTTGCCGGCGGCCCTGAGCCAGTCCATCGATGAGCCGTCGGCCCTGGTGCGTTTTCGTGGCGGTGTGTTCAAGCCCGGCGATGCCTATGGCAAAGACGTCGACTCGTACATGCACCGCGCCTTTATCGACGTGATCTGGCGCTTCTGATGCGAGCCGCGAAGGGAGTGCCCGAAATGAACTGCTACCCCATGAACAGCCCCGCTGCGAAAGGCGCCATCAGCCTGTTGGCCGGCGCCCTGTTGCTGGCCAGCAGCTCGGCGTTCGCCACTGTCGAGCCGGCCAAGGCGCCGATCGTCGCCAAGGAGCTGCAACAGGCCAAGACCTACACTGTCAGCAGCGCGCCCACCGAGCCGTTGAACCTGGCCACGCCGACCCTGCCCGACCTCTCCGGCTACACCGCCGAGGCCGCTGCGGCGAAGATCGTGCGCAGCAAGCCGGGCAAGATCAGCGTGCGCCGGATGATGCAGGAAGACGCCCTGAAGGACTTTATCGGCGGTGACAACAAGATGGCCGAATGGGTGGTGCGCCAACACGGCATTCCCCAGGCGATCTTTATCGACGACGGTTACATCAACCTCAAAGACCTGGCCAAGAAACTGCCCAAGCAGTACATCAGCGAAACCGCGCCGGGTGTATTCCTCGCGCGCTTGCCGATCGTGGTCGGACGCAAGGGCATCCTGGAAATCGACAAACAGACCCAGGAGCTGCGCCTGTCCCAGGAGGGCGGCTCGTTCCTGGTCAACGATGGCCAGCTGTTTGTGCGCGACACCAAGGTCACGGGCTGGCGCGAGAAAGACAACGGCCCGGCGACCTTCCGCTCGCCCAAGGAATTCCGCCCGTTCCTGTTGGCCTGGGGCGGCACCGAGACTTACATCGTCAACAGCCAGATGGCCAGCTTCGGCTACGCCAACTCCAAGTCCTACGGCGTGAGTATTTCCCAGTACACGCCGAACATGGCCAAGGTACTCAAGCGCGATGAACCCACCGGCTGGATCATCGGCTCGGAATTCTCGGACATGTGGTACGGCTTCTACTGCTACGAAACCCGCGACTTCGTGGTCAAGGGCAACACCTACAAAGACAACATCGTCTACGGCATCGACCCCCACGACCGTTCGCACCGGCTGATCATCGCCGACAACACCGTCCACGGGACGAAGAAGAAGCACGGCATCATCATTTCCCGGGAAGTGAACGACAGCTTCATCTTCAACAACCGTAGCTACGACAACAAACTCTCGGGCCTGGTGATCGACCGTAACAGCGTCAACAACCTGATTGCCTACAACGAGATCTACCGCAACCACACCGACGGCATCACCCTCTACGAGAGTGCCGACAACCTGCTGTGGGGCAACAAGGTGATCAGCAACAAACGCCACGGCATCCGCATTCGCAACAGCGTGAATATTCGCCTGTACGAAAACGTCGCCATGGCCAACGGCCTGACCGGCGTCTACGGCCACATCAAGGACCTTTCCGACACCGACCGCGACATCAAGCTCGACCCGTTCGACGCTCAGGTTTCGCTGATCGTGGTCGGCGGCGAACTGGCGGCCAATGGCAGCGGCCCGCTGTCCATCGACTCGCCGTTGAGCGTGGAGCTGTATCGCGTGTCCATGCTCGCGCCGACCAAAAGCAGCGGCATCAGCTTCTCGGGGATCCTTGGCGAGCGCCAGGATGAAATCCTCGACCTGATGGTTCGCCAGCAAAAAGCCGTGCTGATCGACCCCGTCGAACGCCAGACCGAAATGCGCGATTGAGGATGACTGTCATGCCCCCACACCTGATCAAACTGTTGAGCCTGTCGGCGCTGACCGCCGGCATTCTCGCCGCCAGCGCCGGCGCCCGCGCCGATGAGCCCCAGGCGCCGAACTTCACCGCCGAGCCGTGCTGCAACCTGTGCCCGGCCGCCCATGATGCGAAGAACTACACCACCCGCTACCAGCAGAACTTCACCACCCTGGTGCAAGCCCAGGGCGACTGGCTGTTCCGCACCCAGGAAGACCTGCGCACCGAATTCAACACCACACCGGAAGGCTACCGTCGCCTCAAGCAGTTGCACGAAGCTTTCAAGAGCAAGGGCGTGGAGCTGGTGGTGGTCTATCAGCCGACCCGTGGCCTGGTGAACCGCAACAAGCTCAACCCGGCGCAAAAGGCCCGCTTCGACTACGACAAGGCCCTGACCAACTACAAAGCCATGCTCGGGCGCTTCGCCCAAATGGGCTACGTGGTGCCGGACCTGTCGCCGCTGACCAACGAAGAACTGCCGGACACCCTGCCGGCCCACGACTTCTACTTCCGCGGCGACCAGCACTGGACGCCTTACGGCGCCCAACGCACCGCCAGGATCGTCGCCGACAAGGTCAAGCAACTGCCGGCCTTCGCCGACATTCCACGGCGTGAATTCGAGACCCACAAGTCCGGGCGCATGGGCAAGACCGGCACCCTGCACAACATGGCCGGGCAACTGTGCGGCACCAGCTACGCCATCCAGTACATGGACCAGTTCACCACCGAGCCCAAGGGCGAAGCGGCGGACGGCGACCTGTTCGGTGATTCCGGCAACCCGCAAATCACCCTGGTGGGCACCAGCCACAGTGGCAAGAACTACAACTTCGCCGGCTTCCTGGAAGAGTCCATCGGCGCCGACATCCTCAACGTGGCCTTCCCCGGCGGCGGCCTGGAAGGCTCGATGTTGCAGTACCTGGGCAGCGAGGAATTCCAGAAGAGCCCGCCGAAGATCCTGATCTGGGAGTTCTCGCCGCTGTACCGCCTGGATCAGGAAACCATCTACCGACAGATGATGGCCCTGCTGGACAACGGCTGCGAGGGCAAGGATGCGCAGATGACCGGCAGCACCACCCTCAAGCCGGGCAAGAACGAACTGCTGGTCAACAGCAAGAACCTGGACCTGCGCAACAGCGGCCATCAGGTCGACATCCGCTTCGCCGACCCTTCGGTGAAAACCCTGCAAGCCACCCTCTGGTACATGAACGGGCGCCACGAGGACATCAAGATCGAAAAGCCGGAAACATCCGACACCGACGGACGCTTCGCCTTCGAACTGCGCACTGACGAAGACTGGGCCATGCAGAACCTGCTGGCGGTGGAAATCCAGGGCCCGGAAGCGGGCACTGCCGGGCAGAAGGTCGAAGCGAAAATTTGCAAACGCAACGTATTCCCGGGCGCCGAGCAACGCACCGCGCAGATCGGGCAATGAGGTTTCCTATGCAAAGCACATCCTTGAAACACTTGCTGATGCCCAGCCTGCTGGGCCTGGCCATCCTCGCCGGCAGCGCCCAGGCCGCCGCGCCGCTGCGTCCACCCCAGGGCTATTACGCCCCGGTGGACAAGTTCAAGAGCGGTGACGACAGCGAAGGCTGCGACGCCATGCCGGCGCCCTACACCGGCGCCCTGCAATTTCGCAGCAAGTACGAAGGCTCGGACAAGGCCCGGGCAACCCTGAATACCCAGTCCGAACAGGCCTTTCGCGACACCACCGCGGACATCACCAAGATCGAGCGCGGCACCAGCAAAAGGGTCATGCAGTTCATGCGTGACGGCCGCCCGCAACAGCTGGACTGCACCCTGAGCTGGCTCAGTGCCTGGGCCCAGGCCGACGCGCTGATGTCCAAGGACTTCAACCACACCGGCAAGTCCATGCGCAAATGGGCCCTGGGCAGCATGGCTTCGGCCTACCTGCGGCTGAAATTCTCCGACTCCCATCCCCTGGCCACCCATCAGGAACAGGCACAGAAGATTGAGGCCTGGTTCAGCAAGATGGCCGATCAGGTGGTCAGCGACTGGGACAACCTGCCCCTGGACAAGACCAACAACCACTCCTACTGGGCCGCCTGGTCAGTGATGGCGACCTCCATCGCCACCAACCGCCGCGACCTGTTCGACTGGGCCGTAAAGGAATACAAGGTCGGCGCCAACCAGATCGACGCCGACGGCTTTCTGCCCAACGAACTCAAGCGTCAGCAGCGCGCCCTGGCCTACCACAACTACGCCCTGCCGCCGTTGGCGATGATCGCCAGCTTCGCCCAGGTCAATGGCGTGGATCTGCGCCAGGAAAACAACGGCGCCCTCAAGCGCTTGGGTGACCGAGTGCTGGCTGGGGTGAAAGACCCGGACGACTTCGAGAAGAAGAACGGTAAGCAGCAGGACATGAGCGACCTCAAGGTCGACTCGAAATTCGCCTGGCTCGAACCCTTCTGCAGCCTCTACACCTGCGCCCCGGATGTATTGGAGCGCAAACACAAGATGCAGCCGTTCAAGACCTTCCGCCTGGGGGGCGACCTGACCAAGGTCTACGACCCGGCCCACGAAAAAGGCTCCTGATTCGAATCGTTCCCACGCTGCACATGGGAACAACCCACCGTAGGAGCTGGCTTGCCAGCGAAGGGGCCCTCAAGGACGTCTTCGCTCTCAAGACCGCCATCGCCGGCAAGCCGGCTCCTACAGAGGTCGCGCTACACGCAGTACCGCTTCCCCCGGTTTTTCACGGGGGGGTTTGGGGGGGCTCCGGCCTCTGACTATTGGTTAAACACGGAGAGATCGGGATGGTTTTTTCATCCAATGTGTTCCTGTTTCTGTTCTTGCCGATCTTTCTCGGCTTGTACTACTTGAGCGGGCAACGCTATCGCAACTTGCTGCTGCTGATCGCCAGTTATGTGTTCTATGCCTGGTGGCGGGTGGACTTCCTGGCGCTGTTCGCCGGCGTCACCCTGTGGAACTACTGGATCGGCCTGAAAGTCGGTGCGGCTGGGGTCCGGACCAAACCCGCCCAACGCTGGCTGCTGCTCGGCGTCGGCGTCGACCTGTGCATCCTCGGCTACTTCAAATACGCCAACTTCGGCGTGGACAGCATCAACGCGATCATGACCTCCTACGGTCTGGAACCGTTCATCCTGACCCACATCCTGTTGCCGATCGGGATCTCGTTCTACATCTTCGAGTCCATCAGTTACATCATCGACGTCTACCGGGGCGACACCCCGGCTACCCGCAACCTCATCGACTTCGCGGCGTTCGTGGCGATCTTCCCACACCTGATCGCCGGCCCGGTCCTGCGCTTTCGCGACCTGGCGGAGCAGTTCAACAACCGCACCCACACCCTGGACAAGTTCTCCGAAGGCTGCACCCGCTTCATGCAGGGCTTCATCAAGAAGGTGTTTATCGCCGACACCCTGGCGGTGGTCGCCGACCATTGCTTCGCCCTGCAAAACCCCACCACGGGCGATGCCTGGCTCGGCGCCCTGGCCTACACCGCGCAGCTGTACTTCGACTTCTCCGGCTACAGCGACATGGCCATCGGCTTGGGGTTGATGATGGGTTTTCGCTTCATGGAAAACTTCAAGCAGCCCTACATCAGCCAGTCGATCACCGAGTTCTGGCGGCGCTGGCACATCAGCCTGTCCACCTGGCTGCGCGACTACCTGTACATCACCCTGGGCGGCAACCGCAAAGGCACGCTGATGACTTACCGCAACCTGTTCCTGACCATGCTGCTCGGTGGCCTGTGGCACGGTGCGAACATCACCTACATCGTTTGGGGCGCCTGGCACGGCATGTGGCTGGCCATCGAAAAGGCCCTGGGCATCAACACCACCCCACGCAGCCTGAACCCGATCCGCTGGGCCCTGACCTTCCTCCTGGTGGTCATGGGCTGGGTGATCTTCCGTGCCGAAAACCTGCACGTGGCCGGGCGCATGTACGGCGCCATGTTCAGCTTTGGCGACTGGTCGCTGTCCGAACTCAACCGCGCCAGCCTCACCGGCCTGCAAGTGGCGACCCTGGTCCTGGCCTACGCCACCCTGGCGTTCTTCGGCCTGCGCGACCTCTACCGCAACCCGCCAGCGAACAAGGCCAAGCCTGAACCAGGCAGCGAAGCGGACGGCCCGGCCGGCGCACAACCGGGGCTGATCAAGGCCGTACCCGGCGACAACCCCGGCAGCATCCATCAACCGGGCTACACCGTGGGCACCGAGGCCCAGGTGCAACCGGCCTACTGGACCACCGACTGGTCGCGCTACGTGATGCGGGGCCTGGTGCTGCTGCTGTTCATCGCCTCGATTCTCAAACTCTCGGCGCAAAGCTTCTCGCCGTTCCTTTACTTCCAGTTCTGAGGGATCTGACATGACCCGCTCATTACGTCTGTTCTACATCGCCCTGTTCCTGCTGACCCTGACGGTCCTGGGCCTGTGGTCGGTGCGCAGCTTCTTCGGCTTCAGCACCAACGCCGAGGCCACGGTGCTCAACGGGCGCTGGACCAAAGCTGTGGAAACTCACTACGACGAAGAGTTTCCGATCAAGCGCCTGGGCACCAACCTCTGGGCCGCCCTGGACCTCAAGCTGTTCAACGAAGGCCGTCCGGGCGTGGTCCTGGGCCGTGACCAGTGGCTGTACAGCGATGAAGAGTTCAACCCGGTGGTCAACGAGGAGCTCAACCTGCAGGGCAACTACGCCCTGGTGGAAGGCGTGCGCCAGACCTTGAAGGCGCACGGGGTGAAACTGGTGATGGCGATCGTCCCGGCCAAGGTGCGCCTGTACCCGGAACACCTGGACGAGGTGCGCCCGGCGCGGATCCACGCCAACCTCTACCAGGACTTCCACGCCCGGGTCGCCGCCGACAAGATCCTCGCCCCCGACCTGCTGGGCCCCCTGCAACAGGCCAAGCAACAGGGCCAGCAAGTGTTCCTGCGCACCGACACCCACTGGACCCCCGCCGGCGCCGAGATCGTCGCCCGCCAACTGGCCCTGACCATCGCCGCCAAGACCCCGCTCAGCGGTCAGCCACAGCGCTTCGTCACCGAGACCCAAGAGACCGTGGAACATAAGGGCGACCTGCGCCGCTTCCTGCCCCTGGACCCGCTGTTCGAAAACCTGATGCCGGCCGAAGAGCCCCTGCAAAAGCGCGTGACCCGGGCCAGCGAAGAGCAGCCGGCCGCCGACGACGCGCTGTTTGCCGACCGCGAAGTACCGGTGACCCTGGTGGGCACCAGCTACAGCGCCAACCCCAGCTGGAACTTCGTCGGCGCCCTGAAACAGGCCCTGCACAGCGACGTGCTGAGCTACGCCGAAGACGGCCACGGCCCGATCCTGCCGATGCTCAGCTACCTGAAAAGCGACGACTTCAAGAACAACCCGCCCCAGGTGCTGATCTGGGAATTCCCTGAACGCTATCTGCCTGTGAACAACGAAATCGGCGACGCCGACCCGCAGTGGGTCGCAGAGCTCAAGCAAGCCGGTGCTCGCCAACAGAACGTAGCTGTACTCAACAAATCCGAGACGCCCGACCGGGCGCAAAACTGAAAAGAGGTAACACTCATGACTTTCACTACTACTCCTCGTCGTCTCGCTGCCAAATCCCTGAAAGCTGCCGTATTGGCCGCGGGCCTGGGCCTGCTATCAGCTCCGGTATTCGCCGGTGGCGACGCCGCCCTGTACGGCCCGACCGCGCCCAAAGGCTCGACCTTCGTGCGCCTGTACAACGCCAGCAACAGCGAAGTCAGCGCCACGGTTGGCAGCACCAACGTCAGCGACGTTGCGCCCCTGGCCAGCAGTGACTTCAGCTTCATGCCCGGTGGCGACTACAGCGCCAAAGTGGGCAGCCAGACCGTGCCGGTGAAACTCGCCGCCGACCACTATTACACCCTGGTCAACAACGCCAGCGGCCAGCCACAACTGATCGAAGAGCCGCCGTTCAAGAACAAGCAGAAGTCCCTGGTGCGGGTGCAGAACCTCAGCGACAAGGCCCTGACCCTGAAGACCGCCGACGGTAAGACCGACGTGGTCAAGGCCGTGGCCGCCAAAGGCCGCGGCGAGCGCGAAATCAACCCGGTGAAGGTCAGCTTCGCCCTGTACGACGGTGAGAAAAAAGTCAGCGACCTTAAGCCCGTGGCCCTGGAGCGCGGCGAAGCGGCGGTGCTCTACGTCACCGGCAACGGCAGCAGCCTGTCGCCGGTGTGGGTGAAACGCCCAGTGTCGACCCGCTAACGAATTTCCGGATGCACGCCGCGCCCCCTGTGTAGGAGCTGGCTTGCCAGCGAAGGCGTCCTCAAGCCCAGCACAAGGCTCAAAGGCCCCTTCGCCGGCAAGCCGGCTCCTACAATGGACAGGCAAGGCATCCGGGCACCAAACAAAAACAAGAGTGAAACGACAGAACGCAGTAGCTCTAACCCATACGATGTTTGAAGGAGTAACAACATGATTCCGGTGATCTTGTCAGGTGGTAGCGGCTCACGTCTTTGGCCGCTTTCGCGCAAGCAATTCCCCAAGCAATTCCTCGCCCTGACCGGCGAACACACGCTGTTCCAGCAAACCCTGGAGCGCCTGGTGTTCGAAGGCATGGACACCCCCATCGTGGTCTGTAACAAGGACCACCGCTTCATCGTCAACGAGCAGTTGGCAACGCGCAAACTCGAATCCCAGCGCATCCTCATGGAGCCCTTCGGCCGCAACACCGCGCCCGCCGTGGCCCTGACCGCGATGATGCTGGTCAACGAAGGCCGCGATGAACTGATGCTGGTGCTGCCCGCCGACCACGTCCTGGACGACCAGAAAGCCCTGCAACGGGCCCTGGCCCTGGCCACCGTGGCCGCCGAGCGTGGCGAGATGGTGCTGTTCGGCGTCCCGGCAACCAAACCGGAAACCGGCTACGGCTACATCAAGTCCAGCAACGACGCGCTGCTGCCGGAAGGCGTGAGCCGGGTCTCGCACTTCGTCGAGAAACCCGACGTCAAGCGCGCCACCGAATTCGTCGAGGCCGGCGGCTACTTCTGGAACAGCGGCATGTTCCTGTTCCGCGCCAGCCGCTTCCTCGAAGAGCTGAAGAAACACGACCCGGACATCTACGACACCTGCCTGCTGACCCTGGAACGCAGCCAGCAGGACGCGGACACCGTGACCATCGACGAAGCCACCTTCGCCTGCTGCCCGGACAACTCCATCGACTACGCGGTGATGGAAAAAACCCAGCGCGCCTGCGTGGTGCCCCTGAGCGCCGGTTGGAGCGACGTGGGTTGCTGGTCGTCGCTGTGGGACGTGCATGAAAAGGACGCCAACGGCAACGTCAGCAAAGGCGATGTAGTGATCCAGGACAGCCACAACTGCATGATCCACGGCAACGGCAAACTGGTGTCGGTGATCGGCCTGGACAACATCGTCGTGGTGGAAACCAAGGACGCCATGATGATCGCCCACAAGGACAAGGTCCAAGGGGTGAAACAGATGGTCAACACCCTCAACGAACAGGGCCGCAGCGAAACCCAGAACCACTGCGAAGTCTATCGCCCGTGGGGCTCCTACGACTCCGTGGACATGGGCGGCCGCTTCCAGGTCAAGCACATCTCGGTCAAGCCGGGGGCCTGCCTGTCGTTGCAGATGCACCACCACCGCGCCGAACACTGGATCGTGGTCAGCGGCACCGCCGAAGTCACCTGTGACGAGAACGTGTTCCTGCTCACCGAGAACCAGTCCACCTACATCCCGATTGCCTCGGTGCACCGCCTGCGCAACCCCGGGAAGATTCCGCTGGAGATCATCGAAGTGCAATCGGGCAGCTATTTGGGCGAAGACGACATCGAGCGCTTTGAAGATATCTACGGGCGCTCGACGCCGGTGGAACGTGGCGTCTCGGTGAAAACCATCGCTCAGTAACAGCGGCGAGTTTCAAGCGGCAAGCTGCGAGTAGATGCAGCCGTAAGCTTCAAGCGGCAAGCTGCAAGTAAAAGCAGGGAGTCGTTGGCAGCAAGACCTTTGTGCTCCCCCTTTCCAGGCGCCTGCGTCCCCTATCCGCAGGCGCTTGGACAGGGGGATTTTTTTTGGAAGCAGGGGCAAGGGGCGAGCTTCAAGCGGCAAGAAAAAGCACTACCCCCCCTCCCACAAAGACGTAGCGCCCTTTCGACGTCCTGATCAAGAAGCAACGATCAGGCCTGCAATACCTCATCCTTCATCCCCAATCCCACATCATCGATCAGCGCCTTGCCCATCTCCGCCAGGAAAGTTGCTGAAAATAGCCATGTGCGTGAGCTGCGGTTCTTGCCGTCGCTGCAAGTCTTCCGCGCTTGTTGCTCGCAATAGAATGACGGAACCGACAACGTAAGAAACCTGTTGATTTTGCAGCATGCATTACAAAAAAGGGGGCAGATTTATCTCGATGCCCCCTGCCTTTCCAGGTAGGGGGCAGTTCAACTATTGACTATAAAATACGGCCTATTGACTCGGTACTTTTTGCGATTCGATCTTTTTATACTTCTCTGCAATCTGCTCTATTTTTTTCTCATCTTGTGTTGAAGACACCTCAACATAGTAATCCCAATGCTTTAACAGCTCTATACTTTGCGCATCACCCAAATGAGCAGCATTTTGATTATATATTTTTGCTTTTTTGAAATCTTGCGGAACTTCATTACCCATAGCGTAGATAACGCTCAAGTTATTGTAGGCTATAATCGACCCAACCTCGCCAGCTCTTTCATACAAGGCGATTGCTTTATCAATATCTTTTTTTGTTCCTAAACCACGCTGATAGAGAACGCCTAGATTTGTAAGCGCGTCTGGGTGGCGCGGATACAAACCAATCGCTTTTTCATAATAGAGCAGACTGGTTTTATAGTCTTTTTCCGACTCATCCAGCCTATCGTCGCTATAAATCCTGCCAAGAATATAGTTGAAGTGCGCGTTACCCATGCTGGAGAGCTTGAGCACATTGGAAAACTCTTCGCTGTCCTTAGGGTAATTGTTTATTTGCAGACCCGGCGGATAGTCCAATTTCTTAACAATTGCCGGGGGCAAGGTAAAAGCTGTATTTTTCATATGATTATCCGAGGCTGCCGGCATGGATAGAAGTAGCAACGATAAAGAGACAATGCTAGCGCAGCTGACGGGCGTTCGGCTCATCATGAATAAACCTCTTCAGCAGCGAATCTTGACCCGACCACATCAATCGAAAAGTCCTGCGAAATGAAACTCAAAAGATCATTACTTTCCTCAGGATCAAAAACCTTGAACAAAACATCTGTTATATCCGTGACCCGACCATCATTCCAGGTTACCGACGAATTTAATTCGTGGATGTTTCCGTGCTTATCTAAAATTGAATCCCTGGTAAAGGACAGATCAATATTTTTCAAGCCAATGTCGATCAATGAGTAAAGCTCACTTGCCTCCGAAACCCCGTTGCTATTGATGTCTTGCCAGATCTTCAGATCCGCCCACGCGCTATCATTCTTGTCGATAAACCCATCAAGATTGCTGTCTAGAGCAGCGAGTGCAATGAAACCATCTGCAGCCGTTCCACCGGTTGGCAAAGGCGTACGGTCTCCGAAAAGCTCTGTCCCATCATTTATGATGCCGTCATTATTTCTATCCATGACAAGAAACCCACTGTTTGTACCTGCCCACCCGGTATTAATAGGATGCGACTCTCCATCAAAGTCGAATTTGACACCGTGCTCAATTGGCAAGGTAGCTATACCGCTCCCATCCAAATCGATAAGGAGTGGGGTTTTAAGTTTTTCCGGAACTTTGCTTATTTCCTTGGCCACCCCATCCGGCGTTGTGGCCAGATCAATTTCTATACCCGCTTTTGAAAGCAGTTTCTCTACAAAATGGATGCAGTTATTGAACAAGAGATTGTAGTCCCCAGGGTCTATTGCACCGCTTGCATAGCCTCTAACCTGCGCCGTAAGAATATTCATCATATTCTCAAACTTCGGACTACCAGGAAGTTCAAATCGATGGGAACTTGTTTCCTTGTAAATCTCTCGATCATTGAGCGAAATATTGTCACGTGAGGTGTCGTATTTCTCACCTGGACTAAAACCTATAGAACCTCGATAGCCAGGCGTATCAATCTCTAAAAAAACATGCCCGGTCTTGGTCGTGTTATTACCCATGCTCGACCCCGCCTTCGCTGCATGTATGGTAAATGACGATCGATTTGAAAAATTCATTCCGGGTGTAGGATTTGAAGTTGTAGATAGCGTCTCTTCGTTTCTCACACTAATAAAGTGGTCTGGCATCGTGCAACCCTCTGATCAAATTTCCGTATATGGCTCTAGCGCGCTATTACTTTCACTAACGCATTCCAAGCGATCGTGGTTTTTCGCCTTGATCAAATACAGGACAAACGAGGAGGGTAAAAACTTATAGGGCATGCCCCTATAAAATATTACAAAACATTTCGCGAACATTAGTTTTGAATATCCCGCGACCAGGAATTAGCCAATCAAGTTCGCAGGTTTGCTGAAATACACCTGACTAGCCGATCCGCCCCCATGCGTGAGCTCAAACCTAAGGATGGCTCGAAAACAGCTGATGGAGATGGGCGAGTTGCGCGGAACACAGAGGCCCGGGTGAGTAAACCCTCAACACACTGGGTACAGGGGAGTTCCTAGCCAGGGGGGCTTTTTTCACCAGGTTTTATTCTTAAAGATGTTGGCGAACATCCTCTAGCGTCTCGAATATCTCCTTTCCATCGACGGCCGGAACATCCACTTCGCCAAACACCACTTCCCAGTTGCCCAGCGCCTCCAGCGTCTGATCAATGTAGTCATCCGGCTTGAGGAACTTGTAGTCCGCGCACAAGCGCCTGATCGCCTTCCTGGACGGGCGCCCCTGGCCGTCGAACGCGGTAGTGTGCTCGCCCATGCCGGTGGAGAAGGTCAGGTCATACGCGGGCGCGAGAAGCCACTGCCCGTCCTGGCCGCCCTGCCCCTCTTCGTAGAGGAAGGCGAAGTTCTTCGCATGATCGTCGTAGTTATGGGCCAGGCCGTTGAACACCATGAGCCGGGCCATTTTCTCCACTTCCTTGGCGCTCCTGGTCAGCGCGAATGTCAGCCTCAACAAGTCCTTGTAGTCCAGGCACGGAACTCTGAAGTCCGCATGCAGAATTCCGGCAGCGGTCATCATGTGGACTTTCTCGTTGTGCCTGCGATCAAAGCGCCGGCTGGCAAAGAAGCGCTCGTTCCATCCCTTTTCAGAGGGCACCGTTATCAGCTCGCAATGGGCCATTTCGACCCCCGCCGCGCGAGCCATGCGGGCGTAGGCATACTCAATCGCGCCCATGGACCAGGGCTCCTGCAGGGCCCTGAATTTTACGATCCAGTGCCCGTAGCCCTCCGGTAAGGGGTCGAAAGCCGAAACGACATGCGCCAGATCTTCCGAAAGGGCAACGGCGGCCTTGGGCCTTGCGCCACCTGGCGAGCCACCGGCAATCCGCAGTGCCTTCAGAACGTCAACCGTCTCCCCCACCTGTACCTGGACCGAAGCCTCGTACAGCAGTGAAAGGCTGATGGGCTCGCGCTCCACTTTTTCCGCCATGGGGTAGTACTCCAAGGCGCCCATCCCACGGTTGCCGATGTAGGCCAGCCGATCGAGTTGAGTCAGACCATTGGCGACCCGCGATCCATACTGCGCGGTGAAAAAACGCTTCATCAGCAGCAAGCCCCAGCCATCGGGAAGGGAGTCGGCGAAGGCCCCATGAATGCCCAGGAACAATTGGCTATCGGGTTGCTGCGGCTTCTCGTCGAAGGCCAGTTGCGGCGACAGATTGAAGCCCCGGCTCAACCAGTCCTTGGCATAAGTGAAGTAGCAGCCCTGGCGATTCCAGCTCAGTACTCCCACCTGCCGGCCGTGCATGAAGACACCCAGTTCCTCGATCGGCTTGTACTTCTTGACGCCTGGCTCGGTCATCGGGTGCCCCTCTGGCGTTTGGAGTTTTGCAGCTCAAACAGCGTGTTTGGCGAAGGTGGCTTGAACAACTTGAGCAGCGGATCGAGTTCATCCAACGCCGCCGCAATCAGCACCATCGACTCGAGGGAAATGGCTCCCTGCAGCTCGAAACGCTTGATGGTCGACGCCGGCACCCCGGATTTCTCAGCCAGGGTTTTGCGCGACAGGTTTTTTGACAACCTGAGGGCCTGCGCGTTTTTTCCGATCTCGGCCGTAATCTCGGACGGTGTGTACATAAAACGGGTAAGCGACATAAGAATGCGTCTGCCTCCGACCGGCTGATAAATTATTCAAACTATGGACAATATAAGATCCATTATAGGCAAAGAAAGCCAATAAGAGACCTTATGTTATCCACAAAAAATCAACCTTCATCGTCTTGAGTAATAATTTGTCCTAGCCCTACTCCATCGCCAAGCCCACCTACGCTTAGGTAGGATGTCCCCTCCTTTTCCCCGAGGCTCGCGTCATGTTCATCGGCGTTCTGCTGGTCATCACCTGGCTGATCCTGCTTCTGCGCTACCCCGCCAAAGCCCTTCCCGTGTCCCTCGCTGCTGCTTTCGGCCTGGCCCTGGTGGCCTGCTGGGTGGTCTGGCTGGACAACCGCGAAGCCCAGCAACTGGCGCGCCTGGAGCTGCGCCTGACCTACGCGCCGGAACACTGCCCCGCCGACCGCCCACTGCAGGTCAAGCTCAACAACGGTAACAAGGTGCCCCTGGTCGAACTGCGCTGGCGGGTCGCTGCCTACGCCCCGGGGGATACGGTCAACCTCGCCGACAACCAGTACAGCGCCCCGCGCTACCGTGGCCCCGGCGAGTTGCAGGCCGGAGCCAGCTGGGAAGACTGCCTGCCGCTGCCACCGCTGCGCCCGGGCTATCGCCCGCAAACCCTGGAGTTTCGCGCCGAGCGTTTACAGGGTAGTTTCTCCGACTGATTCGCCCCGCCCCTCACCCCAGCACAAGGACCGCGCCATGCCCGTAGCGTTGATCACCGGTTGTTCCAGCGGCATCGGCCGCGCCCTGGCAGACACCTTCAAGAACGCCGGTTTCACCGTGCTCGCCACCGCTCGCAAAGCCGAGGACGTGAACACCCTGCAAGCCGCCGGTTTCAAGGCCGTGCAACTGGACGTGAATGACGGCCTGGCCCTTAGCGCCCTGGGCGAGGAGATCAACCAGCAATACGGCGGCCTCGATGTGCTGATCAACAACGCCGGCTACGGCGCCATGGGCCCGCTGCTGGATGGCGGCGTGCAAGCCATGCAACGCCAGTTCGAAACCAATGTGTTCTCGGTGGTCGGGGTGACCCGGGCGATGTTCCCGGTACTGCGCCGCAGCCGCGGCCTGGTGGTGAATATCGGCAGTGTGTCCGGGGTGCTGGTGACGCCGTTTGCCGGCGCCTACTGCGCCTCGAAAGCCGCGGTGCATGCCTTGAGCGACGCCCTGCGCATGGAGCTGTCGCCGTTCGGCATCCGGGTCATGGAAGTGCAGCCCGGGGCCATTGCTTCCAGTTTTGCCAAGAACGCCGGGCATGAAGCCGAACAGTTGCTCAACGAACAGTCGCCCTGGTGGCCGCTGCGCGAAGGCATCCGCTCCCGGGCCAAGGCCTCCCAGGACAAGCCGACCCCGGCCAGCGAATTTGCCGCGGGCTTGCTCAAGGCGGTGCAGCAGGACAATCCGCCGCGCCTGGTGCGCCTGGGCAATGGCAGCCGCGCCTTGCCGTTGCTGGCCAATCTGCTGCCCAAGGGTCTGCTGGAGAAGGGCTTGATGAAGCGTTTTGGATTGAGCGCCAAGCTCTGATCCCCACGCATGCAAGCCAGCTACCACGTTTTTCGGGTGTGCTGCGTGCCTCCCGTAGGAGCCGCCTAGCCGGCGAAGAGGCCCACAAGTCGGGTGCAAACCTTGCGGCCACCTTCGCTGGCAGGCCAGCGCCTACAGCGGTGGCGCGGCACACCTTTGTTCATTCGCCGATTAGGGATCTGCCCCATTGAAATGTCGTCATGCGCTGCCGTTGACCCTGTTCGCTTTGCTACTGGGCTGCAATGCCTCGTCACCGGACGAAAAACTCAATGCCTCCCTGCCGGACTTGAGCCTCGAACAGATCCTGCCCAAGGTCGAGGCCAACCCCTACTGCACGCCGGAGATGGACAGCGAACGGCTGGTCGGCCTGGGCATCCGACTGTTCAATGAGGACGAGGTGCTGCATGGCTCAAGCCGTACCCTGCTGGCGAGCAAGGCAATCCAAATGGCCCGCAGTTGCCTGATCATGGCCGCCCCCCGCGCCACCGGCAGCCTGTGCATCCTGGGCGGGATTGTCGGCTCCAGGCAAAAGGACTATGACAAAAGCGAAGCCTTCAACTACATCGCCTACGCCGCCAAGCAGAATGAATCCTGCGCGGAAGCTGGCCTGTACGACATCTATAACGTCGGCAAGCTGGACCAGCCCCCGAACAAGGAATTGGCCATGGGCTGGCTGGAACGCGCCGCTCGGCACGGCGACCAGGACTCGCAACAGGAGATGGTGCGCTGGAACAGCGAACAGAATAATTTCCCGCAGGCCTATGCCTGGGCCCGAACCCTGGATGACGCCCAAACGCTCGAAGCGGTGAAACGCAAGATGAGCCCTCAGCAGATGGCCGAAGGCGAGCAGCACTACACCCGGCTGCTCAGCCAACTCACCCCCAAAAAGGATATTGAGCAGGCGCTGCGCCAGGACGTCATTGTCCTGGGCACAGGGGATCTGTACTACAGCAACCCGGAGGTGTTCGAGGGCATGTCCGCTGAGCAACGGCATGCTTTCGTCGCCCAGTTGGTGGACATGCAGGACCTCTACCCGAAGTTCCACACGCGCGGTCAACTGGTGGCCTACGCCTTGATTTCCCGCCTTGTGCAAAGCGCCGGCCCGGCCGTGGACCTGTGGCAAGACCCAGGGCTGCAGGCCTTGCTGGAGGACGATGACCTGAGCGTGGAAGACACCGTAGCCAAGGCCAAAATCATTCTGGCCAAGCGCAAGCCATAACGGGAGCGGCGGCGCTAACGCTGTTGAAGCCGTCGCCGAGGTGTCACCCGCTCAAGGCCTCAGGGCCCCTTGCCGCGGTCAACCAGATGCCGCGGTTTGGGTTGTACGCCCTCTCAATCCCAGTAGAATGCGCGACCTTGAGCCCTTAGGGCTCATGCAGCATGGAATCGCTGGTGTCGACACCCAAGCACGGAATGGCTAACGCTCGTCCTTCTCCCGTCCCAGCCTGATTTCATGCGCGCCTTTTTCATTCGCCGATCAGGGAATATCCATTGAAATTGTTCAACGCGCTGCCACTGGCATTGGCTGTCTTGCTGGCGGCCTGCGCCTCCACGGCTCCGGAAAACACCGAACCGAAAGTCCCCGAACTCAATGACACCCTGCCCAAGCTGACGCTGGACAGCGTCTTGCCCAAGGTCAGCGCCAACGAGTACTGCAACCCGGCCATGGAGGCCGATCTGCTGTACGGCATCGGTTACAAGCTGAACGAGATCGAGGACTACAAGAACGCCAAGGGCTGCTTCGCCATGGCCGCGCCGCACTACACCCGGGCCTTCTGCTACCTGTCCACCACCACCGATCAGGAAACGGACAAACCCAAGGCCGAGCGCGACCGCGAGTCCTTCAACTACATCGCCTACTCCGCCTCGCAGAACGACTGGTGCGCCGAGTACGGCATGTACGCCACCTACTGGTTCGGCGACAAGGACATCCCCAAGGACCGGGACCTGGCCCTGCGCTGGCTGGAGCGCTCGGCGCTGCACGGCAACCCGGAACCACAGCAGAGCCTGGCCGACGCCGCCGAAGAGTCCGGCGATCTGGTGAAGGCCTACGCCTGGCTGAAGGTTATCGACAACACCGAAGACACCAGCCAGTTGGATGCCTTGAAAGGCAAGATGAGCCCTGAGCAGCTGGCCGCAGGCGAACAGCGCTTTGGCGAGCTGAAGGCGCGGGTGACCAGCAAGCAGGTGATGTATGACGAGGCGCGGGATGAGGAGGTGGCGATTTTCTCCGCCGAGATCCATTTCGATCTCCCCGACCTGTTCCAGGGCATGACCACAGCCGAGCGCCAGGCCTTTGTCAAAGCGGCCATCGCCAAGGCCCGGGACAGCGGCCAGTTCAAACTGCATTACGCGGTGACCCAGTACATCATCGTCTCGCGCCTGGCCCAGCAGCGTTACCCCGGTGTCGACGTGCTGCAGAACCCGAAGCTGGTGGCCGCGATCAACCACGTCAACGACGGCCTGGAAGCCACGGCGAAGAAGTCCCTGGCGATCATGCAGAAAAGCTACAAATAACCGCCCCCCGTAGGAGCCGGCTTGCCGGCGAAGAGGCCCTTGAGTCTTGCATCGCCTGGGCCGGCGCCTTCGCTGGCAAGCCAGTTCCTACAGCTGTCAGATAGACCGCGCAGTTTCCCGTAGGAGCCGGCTTGCCGGCGAAGGGGCCCGCAAGCCTTGCACCGCCTGTGACGACGCCTTCGCTGGCAAGCCTGCGCCTACACAAGCCTGCGCCTACAGGGGTTCGGGGTTGACCACTACGGTGCAGGTGATGCCGGCGGCCAGCAGCACGCCCTCCGGCACTTGGTCAATGTGGATGCGCACCGGCACGCGCTGGGCCAGGCGCACCCAGTTGAAGGTCGGATTGACGTCGGCGATCAGTTCGCGGCTTTCCGGGTTGTCGCGGTCATAGATGCCGCGGGAAATACTTTCCACGTGGCCCTTGAGCACTTCGCCGCTCATCAGTTGCATGTCGGCTTTATCCCCCACGCGCACGTGGGGCAGCTTGGTTTCTTCGAAGAAGCCGTAGACCCAGAACGAGTTCATGTCGACCACCGCCATCTTCGGCTCGCCAATGCGCGCGTAGTCGCCACGGTGCACGTTGAGGTTGGTGACGTAGCCATCCACCGCCGCCCGCACCTGGGTGCGTTTGAGGTTGAGTTCCGCCGCTTCCAGCTGGGCCTGGGCGTGCTGGTAGTCGGCCAGGGCCGAGTCGGCGATGTTGCCGGCGTCGTCGCGGTTTTCCTTGGAGATCACCAGGTTGTCCATGTCGGCGCGGCGCCGGGCGTTGACCTTGCGCATCTCCCAGGTGGCCTTCTTCGACGCCACCAGCGATTGCGCCTGCTTGACCGCGATCTGGTAGTGCTCGGGGTCGATCTGCATCAGCAGATCGCCCTTGCGCACCAGCTGGTTGTCCTTGACCGGCACGTCCACCACTTCGCCGGTGACGTCGGCGGCGACGTTGATGATGTCCGCGCGCACCCGGCCGTCACGGGTCCAGGGGGTGTACATGTAGTGCTCCCACAGGGTGCGGCCGATCCACAGGGCCAAGGCCAGCACGAGCAGGGTGGCGAGCAGGCTGAAAAACTTTTTCATTGCGGGGGTCTCAACGGTAGACAGTGAGCGCCATGGCGCCGAACAGACAGCAGAACAGGCTCAGGCGCAGCAGCGCCGGGTGCCAGAAGAAGCGATACAGGTCATAGCCGGAAATGAACCGGTCCAGGGCCCAGGCCAGGGCCGCGGCGATGAAGAACATCAGGGTCATGGTGGGCATGTAAACGCCGTGGAAGGCGATTTCACGAGGCATGGTCAAGTCCTTGGGGTGCAGGCGCCGCCGGCTTGGCCACGGCATAGGCCGCCAGCGGCGATTGCGGGTCGAGCAGTGAAGTGCGGATGAAGTGCAGGTAGCTCTTGACCCGGCGCAGGGCCGAGGTGTCGAAGTGCGGGGCAAAGGGTTCGTCGGTGGCCTGGACCCGGCTGATGGCGTGGTCCACGGCGATCAGCCCGCGTTCCAGGTTGCTCTGGCTGGGCTGCAGGAACAGCCGCACCAGGGAGCGGCCCATGACCCGGATCGCCTGGCGCCAGGGCTGGGATTCGGCATAGGCCGGGTGCACCGGGAGGATCGCCTGTTCCTTGCGCAGCTCGATGATGGCGTGGCCGACTTCCAGCACCACGAACATCCAGCGCAGCAGTTCGCTCTGCACCTTGGGCTGGCCCACCGCCAGGCCATAGGCCTGGTGCAGCAGGTCGCGGGTGCGGCTTTCGAAACTGGAGGCCAGGCCCTTGAGCTTGCCGCTGATGGCGTACACCACCTGGCCGCGCAGGTCCTGCTCCAGGCGCCGCCACAGCCAGCGGCTGTTGGGCGGCAGGATGATCGCCCCGGCCGCGGCGCAGACCAGCATGCCCATGACCATGGCGATGTAGTCGTTGATGAAGGTGTAGGGGTTGTAGACGGTCAGGTTGTCCGGCACCGAACCGGTGCTGAAGAAGATCAGCAAGCCCAGGCCGACCCCGGCGTACTTGGGCCTGGACGCAAGGAACGAACCGAGCACGATCACCGGCGCCAGCATCAGGCACAGCAACGGGAAGCCGTCGATCCAGGGGAACACGAAGAACATTTCGACGAAGCCCACCAGGGCGCCGATAAAGGTCCCGCAGGCCATCTGGAACGCCATGCGCTTGGGGTTCGGCGTGGCCGCCGAGAGGCCGATGGTGGCGGCGGCGATCAGGGTCATGGTGGCGCCGCTGGGCCAGGCGGTGGCCACCCAGTAGCTGCCCAGTACCACCAACACAAAGGCCGCGCGGATGCCCGAGGCGGCGCAGGCCAGCCAGTTGGTCTGCGGCGTGTAGGGCTCGTCCCAGCGCTCGCGCTCGTGGCTGTGGTCGGCCAGGGACGCATGAGTCTGGGCATAGCTGTGCATTTCGTCGACGAAGCGATAAAGCAGTTCGTAGGCGGTGTGGAAATCCAGCTGCTCGGCGTCGCTTGGGCCGCTCTCCTGGAAAGCGGCCCGCAGGCTGCGCACCCGCGCCGGCAGCTCAGCCTTGTAGGCCGCCAGGGCCGTGACCAGGCGCGCGGCGTCGGGGCTGGTCAGGGCCCGGCCGGAGAAGCCGTCCAGCAGCTCCGCCAAGTCCTGCAGGCCGGGCTTGATCGCCGCCACTACATGGTCGGCGCCGCTGCTGCGCAGGCGTTCGAGCAACTGGTGCAGGGCGTTGAAGCGCGTGGTGATGCCCATGAACTCGCTGTTCAGGCGGCTCAGGCGGCCGTTGCGCCGACGCATGTGCGGGTCTTCGAACACGGTGACGCTGCGCAGCCCTTCCAGGCCCACGGCCTCGGCGATGAAACGCACGTTGCTGGTTTCGAAGCTGTCGCGCTGGCTGCGCCCGCGCAGGCCGTCGGTGACGAACAGGGCGAACACGCCGAAGCGCTGGTACAGAGCGTTGCGCATGGCGGCGCTGGCGGTCTGCGGCAGGATCGCGGCACTGACCAGGGTCGAGCAAAGAATCCCCAGAGAGATCTCCAGCACCCGCCACACCGCCGCCATGAAGGCGCCTTCCGGATGGGCCAGGGCCGGCAAGCCGACCATCGCCGCGGTGTAGCCGGCGAGGACGAAACCGTAGGCGCGAAAGTTGCGATAACGCGCGGCACCGGCCGAGCAGATGCCGACCCAGATCGCCAGGGAACCCAGGAACAGCTCGGTGTTCTGGGCGAACAGGGCGATCAGCGCCACCATCACCGCCGAGCCGGTCAGGGTGCCGAGAAAGCGGTAGAAGCTCTTGGCGAACACCTGTCCGCTCTGCGGCTGCATGACGATGAACACGGTGATCATCGCCGTGCGCGGTTGCGGCAACTCCAGACGCATGGCCAGCCACAGGGTGAGGAACGCGGCGGCCAGGACCTTGAAGATATAAACCCAGGTCACGCCGTCGCTGCGCGCCCAGTCGAAGAAACCCCGGCGCCATTCTAGGGAGTACAGCCAGCGCAAA
This sequence comes from Pseudomonas sp. JDS08PS003, assembly GCF_045013505.1. Lineage (NCBI taxonomy): Bacteria > Pseudomonadati > Pseudomonadota > Gammaproteobacteria > Pseudomonadales > Pseudomonadaceae > Pseudomonas > Pseudomonas sp. JDS08PS003. The sequence continues at coordinate 1,239,538 of NZ_CP120724.1, read as the reverse complement.
GGGGCGGGCAAGGAAGTCATGGGGGCCTGCTTCAGTGGTCAAAGACGGCCAGGGCCGCCGGGGTCTTGGGCGCTTGAGTCTGGCTTTCTGACGGGACGTCGCGTCCAGCCTCCAGGCCGCCGCCCAGGGCCGTCACCAGATCCGCCTGAGCGGTCAGGCGCGCGGCCTGCACCTGTTGCTGGATCTGCTGCTGGTGGAACAGCAGGCTCTGGGCGTTAAGCACATTGAGGTAGTCGGTCAAGCCACGCTGGAAGGCCACGGTGGCGATGTCGTAGGTCTTCTGCGCAGCAGCCACCGACTCGGCGGCGAAGGCCTGCTGCTTGTCCATGGACTCGCGGCGGATCAACTGGTCGGAGATGCTTTTCAGCGCGTCCACCAGGGTCTGGTTGTACTTGGCCACGGCCATGTCGTAGCCGGCGCTGGCCTCACCCAGCTCCGAGCGCAGGCGTCCGCCGTCGAAGATCGGCAGGCTGATGGCCGGGCCGACGTTGTAGTTGAGTTTCTTGCCGGTGAGGAACTCCAGGGCCCCGCCGCCAGTGGCCATGAAGCCGATGCTGCCCACCAGGTCGACGTTGGGGTAGAAGCCGGCGTGGGCCACATCGATGCCACGGGCCTGGGCCGCCACTTGCCAGCGGCTGGCGACCACGTCCGGGCGCTGGCCCAGCAGTTCGGCGGGCAGGGCCGACGGCAGTTTCAGCGCCGCGCCCAGGGATAGGCTTGGCCGCTGCAACTGCGCGCCCTCTCCCGGGCCCTTGCCGGCCAGGGCTGCCAGTTGGTTGCGGGTCAGGGCGATTTCTTCGTCCAGGGCGTCCAGTTGGCGATGGGTTTCCGGCAGCGGCGCCTCGGCCTGGCTGACTTCGAAATGGGTGCCGAGGCCGCCGTCCAGGCGCCGTTGCGCCAGTTCGAGAATCTGTTGCTGCTGCTTCAAGGTGGCCTGGACCACGTCGCGCTGGGCGAAATGCAGGGACAGCTGGATGTAGCTGCGCACCACGTTGTTCACCAGTTCCAGCTGGGCCTGGCGGGCTTCGGCCACGCTCATGTGGGCCAGGTCCACGGCGCGCTCGGTGCTGTTGCTTTCCCGGCCCCAGAGGTCCAGGACATAACTCAAGCCCAGGGCGGCGTTGTTGTCCCAGGTGGTGGTGTTGGCCAGGGCCCCGGGGCCGTAGAACTGATCGGTGGGCCAGTTGTGGCGCTTGAGGGTAGCGTCACCCTTGACCTGCAGCGACTCGGCCGACTCGGCGATACCGGCCAGGGCTTTTGCCTGACGCACCCGGGCAGCGGCCATGGCCAGGCTCGGACTGCCCTGCACGGCGAGAGTGATCCAGCGGTTCAGCTGCGGGTCGCCATAGGCCTGCCACCACTGGGCACTGGGCCAGTGGGCATCTTGCGCGGCGCTCCGGATCGCCTCGTCGGTGGCCAATGTATTAGCGGGAAGTGTCTTGCCTTGTGGGGCAATGCCTCCGGTTCCGATGCAGCCGCTGATTGCTAACGATAAAGCCCAAACACTGAGGGTCTTGAACCCTCTGCTGATGCGACGCGGCACTGCTGCGAATTCCTGAGATCGGGGGGGAATATTTCTCTCGTAGAAGTCGGCTGGCCGGCGCAGCGATACGCCTGCTACACCGCGTTGCGCGGATCGCCGAAAAACCGGCCCCTACGGATCGGCGCAATTCTAGGGGGCGGTCGGGGCGGCGATAAGCTGGGATTCCTGTGAATCTTTGTTACCGTAAACGCGATAATCCCTTGGTCGCCTATCCAAGCCCCCGTAACTTCGTGTCACAATTTGCCATCTCCCCTGAGAGCACCCCATGGACACTTTGCAAAACATGCGCGCCTTCAGTTGCGTCGCCGAAGCCGGTAGTTTCACCGCCGCTGCAGTGCAACTGGACACCACCACGGCCAACGTCTCGCGCGCAGTCTCCAATCTTGAGGCTCACCTGCAAACCCGCCTGCTCAACCGCACCACCCGCCGTATCGCCCTGACCGAAGCCGGCAAGCGCTACCTGCTGCGCTGCGAGCAGATCCTGGCCTACGTCGAAGAAGCCGAGGCCGAAGCCAGCGACGCCCACGCCCGCCCCGCCGGCCAACTGAAAGTGCACACCATGACCGGCATCGGCCAGCACTTCGTGATCGATGCCATCGCCCGCTACCGCAAGACCCACCCGGACGTGACCTTCGACCTGACCATGGCCAATCGCGTGCCGGACCTCCTGGACGAGGGCTACGACGTGTCCATCGTCCTGGCCAGCGAGCTGCCGGACTCGGGGTTCGTCTCCCAGCGCCTGGGGATTACCTACAGCATCGTCTGCGCGTCCCCGGCCTACGTGAAAGCCAACGGCTGCGCGCACAAGCCCAGCGACCTGCTCAACCATGCCTGCCTGCGCCTGGTGAGCCCGGTGATTCCCCTGGAGAAATGGACCTTCGACGGTCCCGAGGGCCAGGAGATGGTGACCATCAACAGCTCACCGTTCCTGGTGAACTCTGCCGACGCCATGAAGACCGCGATCATCAGCGGCATGGGGGTTGGCGTACTGCCGGTGTACGCCGCCATCGAAGGCCTGCGCAACGGCACCCTGGTACGGGTCATGCCCAAGTACCGCTCCCAGGAACTGAACCTGTACGCCATCTACCCGTCGCGCCAGTACCTGGACGCCAAGATCAAGACCTGGGTCGAATACCTGCGCGGTTCCCTGCCGGAGATCCTCGCCGCGCACCAGGCGGAACTGGCGGCCTATGAACCGAGTGGCAGCCTGAGCGGTGCCCGCCTGGCCAATTGACCGCCGGGGCGTCCACCCACCCCGTAGGAGCCGGCTTGCCGGCGAAGAGGCCCGCACGTCCTGCGCAAACCTGGATGCCGCCTTCGCTGGCAAGCCAGCTCCTACACACGCAGGCCCGTGGCGGGGTGCTTTGGTAGCGGCGGCAAAAATGTTAGCTTGCTTGGCATTCTCTCCCGCCTGACGAGTCTTCCCGCGATGAAAAAGACTGTACTTGCCTTCAGCCGCATCACCCCCGAGATGACCGAACGCCTGCAACAGGACTTCGAGGTCATAGTGCCCAACCCCAAGCTCGGGGACATCGCCGCGCAGTTCAATGAAGCCCTGCCCCAGGCCCACGGTCTGATCGGTGTCGGCCGCAAGCTGGGCCGCGCGCAGCTGGAAAATGCCGCGCGGCTGGAAGTGGTGTCGAGCATCTCGGTGGGCTACGACAACTATGACCTGGGCTACTTCAACGAACGCGGGCTGATGCTCACCAACACCCCGGACGTGCTCACCGAAAGCACCGCCGACCTGGCCTTCGCCCTGCTCATGAGCAGCGCCCGCCGGGTGGCCGAGCTGGACGCCTGGACCAAGGCCGGGCAATGGCAGGCCAGCGTCGGCCCGGCATTGTTCGGCGGCGATGTGCACGGCAAGACCTTGGGCATCGTCGGCATGGGCAATATCGGCGCGGCCATAGCACGGCGTGGCCGCCTGGGCTTCGGCATGCCGATCCTCTACAGCGGCAACAACCGCAAGACCGCCCTGGAACAGGAGCTGGGGGCGCAATTTCGCAGCCTGGAGCAGCTGCTGGCGGAGGCTGACTTCGTCTGCCTCGTAGTGCCGTTGAGCGAGAAGACCCGGCACCTGATCAGCCATCGGGAACTGGCGCTGATGAAGCCCAGTGCGATCCTGGTGAACATTTCCCGGGGCCCGGTGGTGGATGAGCCGGCGCTGATCGAAGCCTTGCAGAAGGGCCAGATCCGTGGCGCCGGCCTGGATGTGTACGAGAAAGAGCCGCTGGCGGAGTCGCCGCTGTTCCAGCTGAAGAATGCGGTGACCTTGCCGCACATTGGCTCGGCCACCCATGAAACCCGCGACGCCATGGCCGAGCGCGCCATGAGCAACCTGCGCAGTGCCCTGCTGGGTGAACGGCCGCAAGACCTGGTCAACCCGCAAGTGTGGAAGGGCTGATCGGCTCACCTTGACGGCCTCTTCACTGGCAACGCCTCCCCCGTAGGAGCCGGCTTGCCGGCGAAGGGGCCCGCAAGTTCTGCGCAAACCTTGAAACCGCTTTCGCTGACAAGCCAGCTCCTACACAAGCCGGCGCCTGGTCAGGCGGTGGCTGCTTTGGCTGTCACCAACGGCTTGGGTTTGCGGAACACCAGGACGTTGCCCAGCATCACCAGCACCAGCCCCACCAGGGCCGGGGCGGTCCATTGGTAGCCTTCGGCAACGGCCGAGACGTTCAGCGCCACCACCGGGAACAGTACGGTGCAATAGGCCGCGCGCTCCGGGCCCATGCGCCCGACCAGGGTCAGGTAGGCGGTGAAGCCGATCACCGAACCCGGTATCACCAGGTACAGCAGCGAGCCGATATAGCGGGTGGTCCATTCCACGTCGAAGGCAATGCCCTGGGACAGGCAATACACCGCCAGCATCGTCGCGCCGTAGGCCATGCCCCAGGCATTGGTGGTCAGCGGCTTGAGTCCGGCTTTCTGCTGCAGGCTAGAGAGCATGTTGCCCGCCGAGAAGCACAAGGTGCCCAGCAGGGCCAGGCCCAGGCCCAGCAGGGTTTGCGGACTGGCGCTGTGGCCAGCCAGTTCTGGCCAGAACAGCAGCCCCAACCCCAGCAACCCCAGACCGCCGCCGAGCAATACGTTGCGGGCGATCTTCTGGCCGAAGAACACTCGCGCATTGAGGGCGTTCCACAAGGTCGCGGTGGAAAACACCACCGCCACCAGACCACTGGGAATCCACTGGCTGGCGTGCAAAAAGCACATGAAGTTGATGCAGAACAGGCACAGTCCCTGGGCCAGGCAGATCAGGTGGCCACGGCGGTTCATCGGCTGCAGCTTGCGGCTGAGCAACAGCAGGACGAACAGCACCAGGGCCGCCAGGGCAAAGCGATAGACGATGGACACCGGAATCGCCACCACCCCCAGTTGCAGTTTCAGGGCGATCCAGGTGGTGCCCCAGATCAGCACGGTCAACAGGTACAGCGATAGGTTCATGGCACGACTCCTCTATAAGGAGCACAGTTTCCAGCGCCGCCCCTGCCCGCGCTTGCACAAACTTGCGCTTTTTATCGGTGCCGGGCTGGCAGCACGGGTGCTACGGAGTAGGATGCGAAACACCGGCAACCGCACCCATGTTGACGTCACCACCATGCCCGCACTGGATACCCTGCAAGTCTTCCAAGCCCTCAACCGCTCGCCCAATGCTCGCCTGGAGCACAGCGCCGAGCTCGGTGACGGCTTGTCCGCAGCCTTGTGGAGCAACCATCACGACGCCCAGGAATATGAGGCGCCCAGCCACCACACCCTGTCCTGCTATCTGGCGGGTGGCACCGGCACCTTTCGCCGCGACCAGCCCGGCAGCAAGGGCGGCCCGGGCAAACTGTGCATCCTGCCCGCCGAGCACCAGTCGGCCTGGGTGATCAACGGCGATATCCGTCTGGCCCATCTGTATTTCAGCCCGGAGCAATTCGCCCTGGGCTGCGTCACCCTGCTGGACCGCGAGCCCCGGGAGCTGCAACTGCGGGAAAGCACCTTTCTCGACGACCCCGAGCAGACCCGGCGTTTTGCGCAGTTGATCCGCCTGAACTGGGACGAGCCCGGCGAGCGCCTGCTGACCAGCAGCCTGGCCCACGAGATGCTCAGCCATGCCCTGCTCCATCAAGTGGGCCCACGCCAGGGTGCCCGGCTCAAGGGCGGGCTGGCCGCGCACCAGCGGCGCCTGCTGGTGGACTACATCGACAGCCAGCTGGAAGCGCCCCTGAGCCTGGGCCAACTGGCGGGGTTGTGCGCCCTCTCCGAATACCACTTCGCCCGCATGTTCCGCGCAAGCTTCGGCCTGCCGCCCCACCAATATGTGCTGGCCCGACGCCTGAGCCGGGCCCGGCACCTGCTGCGCACCACTGCCCAGCCCCTGGGGGAGATTGCACTGGCCTGTGGTTTTGCCAGTGCCAGCCACTTCAACAATCGCTTCCGCCAGGCCCTGGGGGGAACACCGGGGGACTACCGCCTGGCGTTCCTGCGCTGAGCTTCGGATTACCCATACCCCTCCTCTGCATGCCACTGCTTACGCCAAAGCCCGCATCAGCACGCCTGAAAAAGTAAATTACTCAAATTCTTTACCTAAGCAGGAAAACTCTTACCAAACAATTAAGAAACTCCTACGCAGTTCTCCGCAAAAGAGCACTTTCAACAAGTACCTGTATGACAATCAAAAAAATAAACAGGTCATTATTTTACAACTTCAGTTATCACCCCATTCACAGAGCTGATGATTCTTGTTTAACACCAGGCCCAACTTAGTCTTTAGGCCTTGAATCCCAGGCACTACGCAAAAATTCAACAAGCAGCCGCAGGCTTTCACCCCAATCAACTTCAACCCCCAAAAAAGCAATACCCACAACTTCCACCCACCCCTCATAACATTTAAACAAAGCTGCAAAGACTCGACACATAAGCCCCAATCGACTTGTTCCTAAAACAACAAAAACAGAGAACGATGAAATGCCTTCAAGACACTTGCCACGACAATGGATCAATCGCTCCACTCTACTGTATGCCTCGGTGCTGGCCCTCCCAGTAAACGCCGAACTGCTTGACGACAGCAGCGCGCGCCTGGAGCTGCGCAACTACTACTTCAACCGGGACTATCGCGAAGGCACCGCGCCCACCCGTGAAGAATGGGCACAAGGTTTCCTCTTGCGCCTGGATTCGGGGTTTACCGAGGGCAGCCTGGGTGTGGGTGCCGACGCCATCGGCATGCTCGGCATCAAGCTGGATTCCGCGCCCGGCCGAACCGGCACCGGGCTGCTGAAGGTGGCACGCGATGGCCGGGCAGAGGATGACTATTCGAAACTGGCCCTGGCCGGGAAGCTCAAGGCCAGCAAGACCCTGTTCAAGCTCGGCGCGCTGGTGCCGCCGGTACTGCCGACGCTGAAACCCAATGACGGCCGCCTGTTTCCGCAGTTTTTTGAAGGCGGGCTGCTGACGTCGAATGAAATCGATGACCTGGAGTTTACCGCCGGACGCCTGAGCCGGGTCATGCAGCGCAACGCCACGCAGTACACGCCGCTGACCTTGAGCCCCTTGAACCGACGCTTTCAGGGCCAGGGTGCGACGGCGGAACACTTCGACATGGCGGGCGTCGACTACCGATTCCACAAGCAATGGCTGGCTCGCTTGCATGTCGCCCAACTGGAGGACATCTACCGCCAGCAGGTTTTCACCCTGGTCAACAAGAGCCCCTGGGGAGCGGGAACGTTCAGCAGCGATCTGCGCTTGAGCCTGATGAACGACTACGGCAATGCCAAAGGCGGCAAGATCGACAACCGCGCCCTGCAGGGGTTGCTCGGCTATGCCTATAAAGGCCACAGCCTTGGCCTGGCTTATCAGCGAATGTTGGGAGACACCGGTTATGCCAACATCCTGGGTGCCGATGCCAACTTGATCAACTTATCGGTACTGGGCGACTTCGCCAATGCCAAGGAACGTTCCTGGGCACTTCGTTATGGCTATGACTTCGCCAGCCTGGGCTTGCCGGGCCTGAGTTTCAACAGCCGTTATATATCCGGCAGCCATGCCGAGATCACCGGCAGCCGAACCATTGGCAAGTCATGGGAGTTGGATAACGAACTGCGTTACGTCGTGCAACAAGGTCCACTAAAGAATTTAAGTGTGCGCCTGCGCAGTGCGCTCTATCGCTCCAACTATGCCAAAAACTTCATCCGCGATACCGATGATACGCGACTGATGTTCAATTACGCCTGGAACATCAAGTAATCCAACAAGCAGAACCGATGTAGCGGATCTAACTTTTAGAGGTGATATCCACATGCAACGTCTTCTATCAAAACGTTTGGCCGGTCTATTGTTTTTAAGCCTGATCAACCCAGCGCTGGCCGAACAAAGTGCTCAACCGGAAAGTGTCCCGGAGTTCCGACCGGGTTACTTGATCGGTTATCTGAAACAGCAGGACCTGCCCAATAGTCTGTCGCTGTTACCGCCACCTCCTGCGGTGGGGACTCCAGCCTTCGCGCTGGACCAGAGCATGGCTGAAAAAAGCCAGGCCTTGCGTGGCAGCAAACGCTGGGAGTTGGCCGCCAGCGATGCCAACCTGAAGTTCCCCGCCGCCGCAGAGACGTTTTCCTGTGCCCTGAATGCGCCAATCAGCGAGCAGCAAACACCTGCGCTGTACAGAGTCTTACGGCGGACCCTGACCGATGCCGGGCTGGCCACCTATGGCGCAAAGAAGCGCTACCAGCGCACCCGGCCCTTCGTCTATAACCAGCAGCCCAGCTGCACCCCGGAAGATGAGGCGAAGCTGGCCGCAGATGGTTCCTACCCCTCGGGCCACAGCGCCATCGGCTGGACCTGGGCGCTGCTGTTGAGCGAACTGGCCCCCGAACACGGCAACGCGCTCTGGGCCCGCGGCCGGGCCTATTCGGAAAGTCGCATGGTGTGCAACGTGCATTGGTACAGCGATGTGCGTGAAGGCCGTGAGATTGGCGCAACCACCGTGGCCCGCTTGCACACCAACCCGACCTTCCAGGCCGACTTCGCCGTCGCCCGGCAAGAGCTGCTGGCCGTTCGCGCCAAGGGCCTGAGCGCCAGCGGCGACTGTGCGACGCAAGCGCAAGCCCTGGCACTTGGCGCTGATTAGGGCGCCAGGGTGATGACCTTGAAGGTATTGGCATGAAACAGCGGGTCCGGCCTTGGCTCGTCCGGGCTGGCGGCCGGTTGGGTGAAGTCCATGGCCGCCAGATAGACCCGCTGGCTGCGCGGGTCGAACGCCATGTTGTAGGCCATGGGCTGGGTGCTGACGGTACCCAGGGGCCGGTAGCGGTCGGCATCGAGTTGGACGATGACGCTGAGGTTGGCGTCCACCCCACTGGCAATCAACAAGCGCCGAGCCTGCGGATCGTAGGCCAGGGCGTTGACGTCGCGGGTGATCGGCAGGCTGGCTTTCAGCGCGCCGCTGTCACGGTCGAGCACCAGCAGCACCGGCCGTTCACCGCGGCAAGCAACGAACAGCCGCCCGCGCTGTTCATCCTGGGCCAGAGCACTGGGCCGCGGGCAGTCGGAATACTGCCAGCGATCCAGGACCTTGAAACTGCTGGAGGACAGCCGCGCCACGACGCCCTCATCGCGCATCGGCAAGAAGAAACTGCCATCCCCCTTGAGCAGCAACGGGTCGATCTTCTTCACCGCCAACTCATGGGCGGCGCTGATCCGCTGCTCTTTGGGATCAAAGACGAACAGGGTCGAACGATCGGCCCGGCGCCCGCTGACGATGATCACCTGCCCCGTGCGCGGCTCGTACACCGCGCTGTTGAGGTTGCTCTTGGTCACGGCGATACGCTTGAGCAGCTTGAGTGTGGATAACTCCACCACCCCCAGGCTGCCGTCGGTATTGAGCAACAGCAGGCGATCCAGCTCCGGGACGAACACGACGCCGTTGGCCCCCTGCGACTGCTCGATGGTCCGCACCGGGCGCTGCTTGTCGACATCGAACACGCTCAGGCCGTTTTCCCGCCGCGCCAGGAACAGGTAGGGCCGGGTCGGGTCCAGGGCGATGAAGCCCCAACTGCTGCCGGACCCCGGCAACAGCACTTGCTGCTCACGGTGGTAGAGGCGTTCATCCGTCGGCACGGCCGCCTGGGCCACGCCACAGAACGCCAAGGCCCAGCCCAGGATCAGGGTTCTCATCAGAACTCCAGGGTGCTGGACAGCGACACCTGGCGAGCGTCCCCCATGGACACGAAGAACTTGCTCACCGACGAGGTGTAGTAGGTCTTGTCGAACAGGTTCTTCACGTTGAGCTGGAACTTGACCTTCTGCCCTTCGACCTGAGTGTCGTAGGTGGCGAAGGCATCGGCCACGGTGTAGCCCGGCAGGTCGAAGCTGTTGGGCGCGTCACCGGCACGCTCACCCACGTAGCGGGCCCCGGCCCCCACCCGCAGGCGGTCGCCGCCGATCAGGCTGCCGAAGTCGTAGACCGCCGACAGCGAGCCGGTGTTCTTGGCCACGTTCTGCAGTTGCTTGCCCTTGTATTGGGTGTCCTTGGTGACCTCGGCGTCGGTGTAGGCATAGCTGCCGATCAGGCTCCACTGATCGGTGAGCTGTCCGGTCAGGTCCAGTTCCAGGCCCTGGGAATGCACTTCGCCGGCGACGCTGGAAACGGTCTCGGTGGCCGTGGCGGTGGTCACCAGTACGTTGCGCTTGATGATGTCGAACAGCGCCGCGCTGGCGGTGATGCGCCCTGGCATGTCGAGCTTGGCCCCCAGTTCCCAGGATTTGGCTTCTTCCGGAGCGATGGAACCGTCCAGCACCACGCTGCCCCCGGCCAGTTGAGCGATGCTGGAGTTGGGTTTGAACGACTCGGTGTAGCTGCCATAGAACGACAGCTGGTCGGTGTAGCGGTACACCAGGCCGGCACGGGGCACGAACTTCTGCCCGTTGCTGTTGGTGTTGACGTGGAACGGCCGGCCCTTGCCGGCGTACTGGTCGTACTCCTGGAAGCGCCCGCCGCCCACCAGAATCCACTGGTCGGTGAGGTGGATGGCGTCCTGGAAGAACAGCGAGTCGCTGCGCAGCAAGTCGGTCTGGTCGCTGTCCGGGGCGCTGACGTTGGTTCCCGCCACTTGCTGGCCATACACCGGGTTGCGGTAGTTGAAGCTGGTGCTCTTGCCGCGGATCAGGTCGGCGCGGTAGATCTTGCGGTACTCGTCGTCCAGGCCGAACACCAGATCATGCCGCATGCCGCCCAGCTGCACCTTGCCTTCCAGGCTGACGGTGGCGTAGCGGTCGGTGGTCAGGGCGTTCTGGGTGCCGTCCATGGTCCGGGTCAGGGTGCCGTTGGCATTCACCGCGGTCAGGCGCACCTGGCTGGCGTCGTAGGTCTCGCGGTTCCAGCTGTAGCCGAAGTGGGCCTTCCAGTCGTCGCTGAGCTCGTGGTCGACTTCGAAGCGATACAGGTCCGAGCGCCCTTCCATGTTGTTGAACGGCTCGTCCAGGCGTCGGGTGGCGGGGATGTCCAGCGGGTGGTTGGTCTTGGGGTCGATGGCGGTGCCACGGTCGAAGGGGGTCAGGAACTCACGGTGCTCATAGGCCAGCAGCACCTTGGTGCGCTCGCCGTACCAGGCCAGGGACGGCGCCACCAGGGATTCGCGATGGGTGCCGAAGTTGCGCCAGTAGTCTTCGTCCTCGTGGTCGACGATCAAGCGGTAGGCCAGCCCGGAATCACCCAGCGGTCCGGTGGTGTCGAGGCTGCCGCCGCTGCCGTTCTTGCCCGAGCCGTAGGTCGAGCCACGCACGGTCAGGGCCGTGGACTGCTGCAGTTCAGGCTTCTTACTGACGATGTTGATGACCCCGCCCGGGTCCTGGATGCCATAGAGCAGCGACGACGGGCCCTTGATCACTTCCACCCGGTCCGCCGTGGCGTTCAGGGAGCGGCCCTGCACCACCGGCATGCTGTCGCGCATGATCGAGCCGTTGCGGTTGTCGCCGAAACCACGCAGCAGCACCGCATCCTGGGTGCCGCCCAGGGTGTTGGTCTGAGTGATGCCACTGACGTTCTTCAGGGCGTCATCCAGATTGCGCGGGGTCTGGTCCCGCAGCACCTGAGCCGGCACTACGTTGATGATCTGCGGGATTTCCTGGTTCAGCGCCTGGGAACGGGCCACCGAAGTGGTGGCCGGTGGCTGGTAGCTGGTGCTGTCGTCGATGCCCTGGGTGGTGATGCTGGTGGCCCCCAGGTTCAGTGCGCCACTGTTGGGCAAGGGTTCTAGGACCAGGGTGTGCGCGTCGCTGCGCCGGTACGTGAAGCCGGAACCGCCCAGCAGACGCTGCAGGGCCTGTTCGGCGCTGAACTGGCCACTGAGGGCCGGTGCCTTGAACGCATAAGGCGCTTCGTCGGTGTAGACCACGCTGATCCCGGTCACCCGGGTGAAATCGCTCAGGGCCTGGGGCAGCGGCTTGGCCGCGATGGCAAAGTTGAACAGCGAATTGTGTTGCGCACTGCCGGCCTCGGCCGCCTGCGCCACGCTCAGGGGCAGCAAGGCCAACCCCGACACCACCAGCGCCGAAGCGCCGAACCACCGTTTGACCGAACCGTTTGCCGCCGAATGTGCCCTGGACTTCATGCTTGAGACTCGTGTGTAAAAGCGCTGTGAATGCGAATTAATCGCACTTTCAAGCATTACACGGACGTCGAGCGCAAAGACCTCACCTGTTTTTTGAAAATATTTTCAGGGACCTGACAAGCATGCCCCCCGGCGCGGCTCGGGAGCGTCTCCTGTAGCCGCGGCAACCGGCGGCTACAGGGATCGCAGGGCGCTAGTTGCTGCGCTGGATACGCCCGGCGCTGCTGCTGGAACCCACCGGCCTACGCTGCTGGTCCATGGCCTTGAGGTACTGCAACATCGCCTCCAGGTCGGAAACCCCCAGGTCACTGCGGTTCAGGCCGCTCTTGAACAGACTGAAGCGGTCACCGCCGTCGGCCAGGAAACCATTCATCACCAGCCGGTAGCTGCCGTCGGCCTGCAGTGGCTGGCCATTGAGACGCACACTGCCCGGCACCACGCGGCTGTCCAGCGGACGCTTGGCATCCCAGCGGTAGCTGAAGCCCTGGGACACTTGCAGGATATTGGCATCGTCCGCGCCCTTCCATTGCTGGTTGAGCACCTGTTCGATCTGCCGCCCCGTGAGGTCGAAGGCGATCAGGTTGTTGTTGAACGGCTGCAGGGTCGCCAGTTGCCCGTAGTTCACTTGGGTCTGCCCCGGCTCCAGGGCCAGATCGCTGCGAATGCCGCCGGTATTCATGAAGGCGATTTGCGCACCGTTGGCCCGGCCCCCCGCCAGATGGGCATCGGCGATCAGGTCGCCGATGGGCATTTCCCCGGCGTTGTCGGCGCGCCGGGCAATCGGCGAGGCGGCAATCGCCCCCACCGGCTGGAGCAGCACCTGATTGCTGCGGGCCTCGACCTCCTGTTGCAGCTTCGCCAAGTCCTGGTCCTGTGGATAACGGGCCGGGTCGGCCAACAGGTTGAGCGCCTGGATGCTCGCCACCCGGTGCTGGCCCGGGGTCACTTGCAGGGTCAGATGGGTCAGCAGGTGGCCGTAGGAATTGCCTTGGGTCACCAGCAATGGCCCGACCTTGCACAGGTAGCCCTGATGCGAGTGAGCGCTGATCAGCACGTCCACCGCCGGGTCCAGGCGCTTGGCCACGTCGACGATATCGCCGCCGAGTTGCGAGCAGTCCTGCTTGTCGAACGGTTCCGGGGTCGCGCCGCCCTGGTGCACCACGGCGACGATGGCGTTAACGCCCTGGGCATTGAGCTCGGGGATCAGCTGGTTGATGGATTCGGCTTCATCGGCAACCTTGAGGCCACGCATGCCCTTGGCGCTGACCACCGAAGCCACGTCCCGCAGCACCGCGCCAACGAAGGCCACCTTGACCCCGCGCACCTCTTCGATGCGATAGGCCGGCAACAGCGGTTTGCCGGTGTCGCTGTCCAGCAGGTTGGCCGCCAGGTAGGGGAAACCGCTGCCCGGGTAATTCGCTCGGAACTGGCAGGCCTTGTCCGGCCGTGATGACTGGCAGCCGCCGTTGAGCTGGCGCAGGAACTCGGCCTTGCCGTTGTCCAGTTCGTGGTTGCCGATGGCGCTGAGCTTCATGCCCATGTGGCGCAGGGCTTCCAGGGTCGGTTCGTCGGCCCACATGGCCGACAGCGGCGGGCTGCCGCCCACCAGGTCGCCGGCGCCGATGAACAGCAATTGCGGGTCCTGCTGGCGCAACTGGGTCAGCATGCCGCCCAGAGTGGCGATGCCCCCGGCCTGCAGCTTGCGCACACCGCCGGGGGCCTGGGGATCCTTGACGCTGAAGGGGTTGGCCTGCAGATAGCCGTGCAAGTCGTTGATGGCGACGATGTTCACCGCCACCGGTTGCGGCTCGCGTGGCACCGAGCTGCAACCGGCCAGGGTGACCAGGGCCAGGGTCAGTGCACCCAGCATCCGGGGCATGGGACGAAGACGGGACATGGATAGAGTCCTTGGCAAATCGGCAAAAAAAGACCGCTGGTGATCAGCCGGCGCAGCCCCCTGAACAACAGGGGCCCCAGCGTCGATCACCAGCGGCTACAGAGGGCAACTCATCAGGCGGTTTGCAGGCCGCCATGCACCGCTGGTGCGGCCGTTGGAGCTTTCAGCGCGGTGCCCATGCCGGCGCGCAGCAGGAGGATCTTCAGGTGGTCGGTGATGCGCTCGACCCGGTCCTGGAAGTGGTTGTGGAAGATCATGCTGCCCAGGGCGATGGCGATACCCAGGGCCGTGGCGTAGAGCGCGGTGCCGATGCCCTTGGACACTTCGCCCGGATCGCTGACGCCGGTCTCGGCCAAGGCCTTGAAGGTGTCGATGATCCCCAGGATGGTGCCCAAGAGCCCCAGCAGGGGCGCGGCGGTGACCACGGTTTCCAGCAGCCACAGACCGTGCATCAGCTTGCTGCGGGTGGCGATGTAGATCGACTCGCTGAGGTCTTCCAGGTCCTTGTGGCTGGCCAGTCCCTGCTTGTGGGCAAACAGCTCGGCGACCATTTCCAGGGGCAGGCTGTTGCGCTCACGCAGTTCGGCGGGCAGGTCGTCGACGCTGTGCATCTTCGGGTTGAGCACGGCCTCCAGTTTCTTCGCCTGGCGCAGGCTGAAACTGAAGTAGATGCCCCGCTCTACCGCGATAAAGGCGGCAATCGCAGCAGCGCCGTACATGGTGTAGAAGGTGATGTCGTGCAGCAGATTCATGTCCATCGTCATTTCCTCGTGTGCCTGAAACGGATCAGAACCCGGCTTCCAGGGAGACCATCGCGGTGCGTTCCTCACCGACGTTGTAGTAGGCGGTGCTCGGTGCCAGGCCATTGGTGCGCTGGGTGTTGAACGACACGGTGCGGGTCGAGGCCAGGTATTCCTTGTCGAACACGTTGAGCATGGAGAAGCGCAGGGTCGCGGACTTCAGCACTTTCTTGTCCACCGGCAAGTGGATACCGGCATTGAGATCCACCACGGTGCGTCCGGCGATCTTCTCGTCGTTGGTCAGGTCGCCGTAGAAGGCGCCGACGTACTTGCCGACGACGTTGCCGTAGTAGCGCGAGTCGTCGTAGCCCAGGCTCAGGTTGAACATGTTTTCCGGCACGTTGGCCAGTTGCTTGCCGGAGGTGGGCAGCAGCACGTTCTTGTTGCTCAGGTCGTCCATCTGCTCGGACTTGGTGTAGGTGTACGAGGCGTAGTAGTTGAAGTTGTGTGGCAACTTGCCGCTCCACTCCAGCTCCAGGCCGCGGTTCTTCACTTCGCCGACGTTGGCCACTACGTAGTCGCCGTTGACGTCGGTGGTGGAGATCTGCCGGTCCTTGAAGCTGATGTAGAACAGGGTCGCGCTCAGGGCCATGTTCTCTTCGCTGTAGCGCCAACCCAGTTCCTGGTTCCAGCTCAGCTCGGGTTTCAGGCTGATGGAATCACCCTTGTTGTAGAGCACGTAGTTGGGCGGCGTGCGCATGTTGCGGGTGACGTTGTAGAAGGCCTGGTTGCTCGGGTCGATCTGGTACTTGGCGTTGAAGCTGGGCAGGAACTCGTGGTACTTGGCGTCGCGTTTTTCCGGCTTGTCGGTGAGGCTGCCGAGGTTGTTGCCGTCACGTTCCACGTACTGGTAGGCCAGGGCCCCGGTGAGGGTCAGGTCCGGGGTCGCCTGCCAGGTGTCCTGCACCCAGAGTTTCTGCGCCGGGGTCACGGTGTATTGGTGACGGCCCTGGACCGTGGCGCCGTTGCGGTCCACCAGTTGGTCGGAACCGTTGTAGTCGCCCCAGACATTTTCCGGGGCGCCATTGCCCTTGATCCCGATGAAGGGCTGGGTCTGGCGCTGGCGGGCGCGCTCGTACCAGTAGCCGACGTCCAGGCTGTGCTCTTCGTTGAGGTCCCACTTGAGCTTGGTGGTCATCCCGGGGCGCCAGGTTTCGGTCCACGAAGGCCGGTAGTAGGTGCCGCTGGGCAAGCCGGCCAAGTTGTAGTTGCCGGCCTTGTTCGACGAGGCGGACAAGCTGGTGGCGGTCTGGCCGCTGAAGCTGCCGCCGTTGGACCACACGTAGTACGGGTTCAAGGTCAGGCTCAGGTCATCGCGCAGCTGGAAGCGCTGGGTGACCGAGGCGGTCACGCTTTCGAAGGGGTTGCGGTTGAGCTTGTAGGACTGGGACACGCTGCCGTTCTTGAACACGGTGCTTTCCGAGTAGTCCAGGCGCCGGCCCTGATTCTGGAACTGGGCCTTGCTGAGGCTGTTGTAGTTGTAGTTTTCCTGCAGGTTGTACTTGACGATGGCATTGGTGGAGTTGCCGTTGCCGTCTTCGAACAGGGTGTTCCACTCGACCTTGTCGGCCCGCAGGGTGCCCTTGCCCCGCCACTTGTCGCCCTCGGTGTGGGACGCCGAGACCCAGGTCTTGAAGCCGCCCAAGTCACCGGTGTTGAGACGGGCGAAGCTCTTGCGCACGTTGTTCGAACCGATGGACTGCTTGGCGAAGACGCCGAAGTCCTTGGTCGGGCGCACGGTCACCAGGCCGATGTTGCCGCCACTGGAACCGATGTGCGGGCCGTCGGCTTCCGACGAGCCCTGGGTGACGAAGACTTCACTGAAGTTCTCCGGGTCGCCCATCAGGTTCGGGTAGATGCTGTAGTCCCCCGAATCGTTGATCGGGAAACCGTCGGCGGAAAGCCCGACCTGGTCGGAGTTCATCCCGCGCATGGTGAAGTTGGTGCCGCTCAGGCCGGTGGCGTCGGTGCTGGAGACGTTGATCCCCGGGGTGTACTTGAGCTTGTCCACGGCGTTGGCAGTGGGGGCCATCTGATCCATGGCCTCCTTGGTCACGGTGGAGCGCCCTTTGGCGCTTTCTTCCTTGATCATGTGGCCGTTGCCCAGGGTCTGTTTACCGGCAACGTTCACCGAACCGACGTCCACTGTATCGTCGGCCATAACCAATGGCGCAAAACTGCCCAGGCCCGATGCCAGAAGCAGGGCATAAAGTTTATTGATCTTCACGGGTCAATCCCTTGCTTACAACTTTCGTTAATAGGTGATGGGTTTATTCCACGTTGTAACTAAAGGTCGCGGTAAAACGTTGCTTGTTCTTGCCGGAGAACGCGTCCGAGGGAAACGGTGAAACTTTCTCCACGCGGCGCAAACTGGTTTGCGCGGCGCGATTGAGCAACATGTTCGGCGCCTTGTTTTCGATGCCACTGTCGAGCACGTTGCCGGCCCGATCGACTTCCAGCCAGATCACTACATCGCCCTGGGGACGTTGCAGCGAGGCCTCGCGGCCACTGGGGTATTGCTTGTGCTTTTCCAGTTCCTTGCGCAAAGCGGCGGTGTACAGGCTTTCCTTGATGGCACTGGCGGGCGCCGCGGGTGCGGGGGCCGGAGCCGGTGCGGGAGCCGCTGGCGCCACCGCCGGTTGCGGCGCTGCAACCACCGCAGGCTGCGGCGCGGGGGCACTCCTGGCCACCTGAGCCGGAGCCGGCTTGGGCGGTTGCGGCTTGGCCAGCAACGGCTTGGGCGCTGGGGGTTTGGGCTTGACCACCGGCTTGGGCTTGGGCGGCTCGATCACCAGCGGTTCTTCGTCGGGCACCACCAGCGGTGGCTCGGGCTCGATCGGCAGCGGCTCGGGTTCAGGCGGTGGCGGCTCTGCCGCGGCCACCAGTTCCGCCGCATCCACCAGGGCAATTTCCACCGTGCTTTCGTCGTACACCGGCTTGATCTGCAACTGTTGCAACTGACTGGCATAGATCAGCAGAAACAGCAGGCCGGCCGGCAGCAGGCACGCAAGCCACTTGCGAGTTCTATATAAACCGAACATGGCGTCAGGACTTGCGCGTAGCGATGGAGACGGAAGAGAAGCCATTGCCCTTGAGCAAGTCCATCACCGAAACCAGGCGTTTAACTTCAACACCCTGATCGCTATTAATAATGATCACCAACTTTTCGCTGCCGTTGTTCAGCACTTTGAGTTGTGCCAACAGCGCCCCTTCATCCAGATCCTGGCCGTCGAGTTGCAGGCGTTCTTGCAAGCCCAGGGTAATCACCGCCTTGTTTTGCGGCTTCAATTGTTGCGCGGTACTGGCGACCGGCAACTGCGTCTTGATTCCCACGGCGGGAATCACGTTGAGACTGATCAGTACGAAGAACACCAGGAGAAACATCATCACATCGATCATCGGAATGATTTCGATGTGGGCCTTCTTCTTTTTAGCGACATCCCAGCTGCGCATCGTCTTGCTCCCGCTTCAGCCTTCCCTCCCTTGTGAGAGCTGAATCACAACCCTCGCCGATCCTGACCATGTGCTCAGGAATCCGCAGATCATCCGCGCCTGATGTAACGGTTTGGTGACAGAACCGTGTGATATCGATGAATGTTCGGGAGCTCTGGGACGGGCCTTTCAGCGCAGGACTATGAGCCTGCCGAGGAGTTGGTGCTGTTCGAAGCCCAGGGCCGCCTGCAAGGAATCGAGGACCGCCTGAGGGTCCTTGCTGGAGAAACTGCCACTGACCCGACGCGCTGCCAGTTGGTCATCGAGCAGCAGGATGCGTCCGGGGAAATAGCGCCGCAGGTCCTGCACCACCACGGCCAGGGGCGCGTGGTAGTAGTTCAGCCAACCCTGGCGCCAGGCCAGTTGCGCCTCGCTGTCGACACCCTGCAACGGGGTCGCCTGACCATGACCGTACGCCACCTGCTGGCCGGCACCGAGCACCTGCTGCGCCGCGCCTTGGGCAGCCGTGACCCCGACACGCCCGGACAGCACCGTAACCTGGGCACCGTCCGCTTGCAGACGCACTTCGAACTGGGTGCCCAGGACCCGCGCTTCGCCCTCCCCGGCCGCTACCACAAAGGGCGCGCCGGTGTGGCTGACGCTGAAGAAACCAGCGCCACGACGCAGCTGCACATGCCGTTCGCCGCGGCTGAAGTCCACGGCAATGGCGCTGTCGGCGTCCAGGGTTACCTGACTCTGGTCGGCAAGAATCACCGTGCGGACCTGGCCCGGTGCCGAAACGTAATCGGCTCCCAGGTCATCGACCCAACGGCCCGGCTGCCAGCCGGCGCCCAGGGCGACCACCAGCAGTACACTGGCGGCCATGGCCAACCCCGCCGACCAGCGCCGCCGGGCCCGAGCCCTGGCTCCATCCATGGCGCGCAGCAGGCCCTGCAGGGCCAGGGCGTCTTCATCCGCCAGGGTCCGCGCCGGCTGTTCGCTCAACTCCCACAGCACCTGGGCCTGGGCATAGGCTTCGACGTGGGCCGGATCGGCCTGCAGCCATTGGCTGAAGGTGGCCTGGTCGCCACTGCTGGGCTGGTCGTGAAGCAGGCTCAGCCAGGCCAGGGCGGCCTGTTCCTGGGCGGGCGTCGGGATGACACTGGAGCGCTGATTCACGGTGCATTCCTTGGCGTGCGCGTGGTCGAGGGTTCCCGCAGGCTGGCCTTGCAGGCTTCGAGGGCGCGCATCATATGTTTTTCCACGGCGCTTTGGGACAGGCCCATGACCTTGGCAATCTCGGCGTACTTGCGCCCGTGGATACGGTTGAGCAGGAAGATCTGCCGGGTCCGCTGCGGCAGGCTGCGCAGGGCGGCCTCCACGTGCCGCAGGTCGTTGCCGGCTTCCAGGGCGGCCTGGGGCTCGCAGCCCTGGTTGTCCTGCTGCTCCGGCAGCCAGCCTTCACTGACCCGCACCCGTGCACCTTCGCTGCGCAAATGATCGATGGCGATGTTGCCGGCGCAGCGCAGCAGGTAGGTGCTGAGCTCTTCGACCTGCACCAGAGGCCGGCGCCAGAAGCGCAGGAACAGGTCCTGCACCAGATCCGCGGCGGTGGCCCGGCAGCCGACCCGGCGGCTGACCAGGGCTTCCATCTGCGAACGCTGGGACAGGAACACCTGGAGAAAATGCGCACGACTGCCCCGCAGATCGGGGTGATCCAGATCGCCGGGCTCCGGCGGCAGGGCGCTCATCACGGGCCGCTCCCTCAGAACTGGGCCAGGGCCGCGAGGGGGCTGGCCAACAGACTGGCCCCCGCCATCGACAGCACCAGACGCGGGCGATAGGGCAGCAGCAACACCAGCAGCAAGGCACTGCACATCAGCACGGCGCACCACTGCACCAGCCCCAGGCTCCAGCCGGTGTCCTGCACTGCCGCCGCCAACGACAGGCCCAGCAGCAACCAGCCTCCCAGGCGCAGGCCATGGCGGCGCCGAGTCGTGGGCTTGTGCCCCAGCAGCTCGCCGTGATGCCGGTCCAGGGACAGGCACAGGCCGGTGAATCCGGCAAAACACAGCAGCAGCGCCAGCAACATCAGTTCACCTTGGTTTCAGGGGCCAGTGGCCGTTGCCGTGCCGCACGGGGCGCAGCACGGGCCGGTGCTTGCTGGCCGCGATGCATCTTGCGCGCCGCCCAGGCCAGGAACAGGCCGCTGCTCAGGCAGGCCAGGTCGAAGCCCGCCAGCATCCAGTCGCCACGCACCATGAAGCCGTCCATCAGGCTCGGGCTGGTCACAGCGTCCAGCAAGGGGATGCAGGTGAACAGCAAGGCGGCGAGACTCAATTGCTCGACCCAGGCTCGCCGCCCGGGCCGGACCACGGCATGCACCAGGCTCAGGCCCCACAGGATGAAGAAGCTGTTGACCTCCCAGTCGGCGCGCTCGGCGAAGGCTGCCGGCAACAGCCGGTTGGCCCAGAAGAAGCCGGCCACCGCCAGTACCAGCCCGGACATGCTGGCAATGTTCAGCACTTCCACCAGGCGCAGCTCAAAGGGCATGACCCCGCTCTTGGCGTGCTTGAGCTGGCGCTTGCCCAGCCAGATCACCAGCCCGGTGCCGATCATCGCGGTGCTCGCCAGGCCGCAGATAAAGTACAGCCAGCGCAACACCGGACCGGCGAACAGGCCCATGTGCAAACCATAGAAACTGCCGCCGATGGCCATGGGCAGGGACTGTTCGGGGCTGGCCTCCAACGGCTGGCCGGTGACCCCGTTGAACGACACGGTGCTGCCAAGATCCCGGGCCACCCGGTCGGCACTGTGGCGCATGACGTGTACCGAGGCGTTCACATCCCCCGGGTGGTTGACCACCAGCCGCTGCGCATGGCCCCCCGGCCAATGCTCCAGGGCTTGCTTGAGCAGCGGGTCGAGGGCCGTCAGCGCTGCCGGCTGCCCGGCCGCCGGGGTGCTGTTGCTGGCAGGCCGCAAGTCCTTGAAGAAAGCACTGCTGTCGCCCTTGTACGCCACCAGGATGCTCGCCGGCATGACCATGGACATGAAGATCACCAGGCTGCTGTAGGTGATCATCAGGTGGAATGGCAGCACCAGCACGCCCACCGCGTTGTGCCCGTCGAGCCAGGTGCGCTGGCCCTTGCGGGGCCGGAAGGTGAAGAAGTCCTTGAAGATTTTCTTGTGGATGATGATGCCGCTGATCAGGGCCACGAACATCACCATGGCGGCCAGGGTCGACAACCAGCGCCCCCAGGGATAAGGCATTTGCAACTGGAAGTGAAAGCGATAGAAGAACTCGCCGCCACGGGTATCGCGCACCTGCAGTTCGCTGCCGGTGCTGGGGTCCAGGAGTTTTTCCGTGAAGTCGCCACGCTCGCCCGGGGCGCTCGGCGCCTGCCAGGCCACCGACAGCAGCGGCTGGCGCGCATCGGGCAGGCTGATGAACCAGCGCTGTGCACCCTGGCCGTGCTGTTCCAGGTAACGCTGGGCGCGATCCAGGCTGGTATCGGCATTCACGGCCCGGACCGGGGCTTCCGGCTGCATCCAGTGGGTAATTTCTTCCTTGAAGTAGGACAGGGTCCCGGTGAAGAAAATCGCGAACAGCAACCAGCCGAACACCAGCCCGCCCCAGGTGTGCAGCCAGGCCATGGACTGACGGAAACCTTCCTTCATGGCAATGCCACCCAATAGGCGCTGCCGGCGACCAGCGCCAGCACCAGGCTTGGCAGCAACAGGCCGAACCAGGCCTGCCAGGCAGTGCGACAGGAGAAGCACCAGAGCACCGCCAGCAGATAGAACACAAAGGAGGCCATCATCCCGCTGAGCACGGCGTCGGCCCTGGGAATGGGCAGCAGCAGGGTCAGGCAGACGCTGGACAGCGCCGCCAGCAGATAACCACCCAGGACCGCGGCACAGACCCGCGACACCACTGCCAGACGATAGGAAGCGGGAATTCCGCCGGCCTTGCTTTTCATGTTTGAACCTTGAAGCGAGGGGATGCCCGGGGCACTGCACAGGCCGTCGGGGAGAAACAGGCGGACAATACTAATGATAAATATTCTCATGCGCAAAAAAACACTGACAAAACCGTTCGTTTCCGTCGGTCCGGGCTGATTGCCGAATGCCATGTCGCACCACTACAATGCGAACAATTCTTGTTCTCTTATGCGCCTTATAGGTGCAGGAGCGTCCGACTTGTCCCATTGCGCTACCGTCGAAGGCCTCTACCAAGCCCATCACAGCTGGCTGAACACTTGGCTGCGGCGCCGGCTCGGCTGCCCCCACAGTGCCGCCGACCTGGCCCAGGACACCTTTATTCGCGTACTCAGTGCCCGGGAAACTCCGACCCTGATCGAACCCCGGGCGTTTCTCACCACCATCGCCAAACGGGTGTTGTTCAACCACTTCCGACGCCAGGACCTGGAGCGGGCCTATCAGGAAACCCTGGCGCAGATGCCGGAGCAGGTGGCCCCCTCCGAAGAGGAGCGGGCCATCATCCTGCAGACCCTGATGGAGCTGGACGCCTTGCTCGACGGCCTGCCACGCCCGGTCAAGCGGGCCTTTCTGCTCTGTCAGCTCGATGGCCTGACCTACGGCCAGATTGCCGAGCAATTGAACATCTCCATCGCCACGGTCAAACGTCATCTGAACAAAGCCGCCATGCGCTGCTATTTCGCCCTGTGAGCGCCTCGATGAATCCACACCTCAATGGCCAGCCCGACTTCAGCAACCCCGTGGCCGAACAGGCCGTGCACTGGCTGATCGAAATGCAAGGCGGCGCCTTGAGCCCGCGCCAGCAAGCGGCCTGGCAGCAATGGCACGACGCCCACAGCGAACATCAGCGAGCCTGGGAGCATATTCAACGGGTCAATCAGCGCTTGCGCGGCTTGTCCTCGCCCCTGGCCCACGCGGCCTTGAATGCGCCGAAGTCCGCCAGCCGGCGCCAGGCCTTGAAGCTGCTGCTGATTCTCGGTGCCGGCTCGGCCGCCGCCTGGGGCCTGCGGGAACACAACCCGCTGCCGCCGCTGTTGGCGGACTACCGCAGCTCCCTGGGCCAGCGGCGCACTTTGCAACTGAGCGATGGCAGCCAGCTGCAGCTCAACACCAGCAGCGCGGTGGATGTGCGCTTCGATGGACAGCAACGACTGATCCGCCTGCTGGAGGGCGAGATCATGCTCAGCGCCGGCAAGGACGCCCGGCCGCTGCTGGTACAGACCGCCCAGGGGCAGGTACGACCCGCTGCCGCACGGATCAACCTGCGCCAGTTCAAGGAGCACAGTCAGTTGGCGGTATTTTCCGGAACGGTCAGTGTGACGCCTTCGCACTACAGCGCACTGCCGCCTCAAGTCGCGGCCGGACAACAATTGAATTTCACCCACAGCAGTTGGAAGCCGCCCCGGGCCCTGGATGCCGGCAGCGGTGCCTGGAGCGAAGGCATGCTGGTGGCGGCCCATATGCGCCTGGCGGATTTCCTCGACGAGTTGGGGCGCTACCGTCGTGGCCAGTTGAACTGCGACGCCCAGGTGGCGGACCTGCTGATCTCCGGCAGTTATCCCCTGGATGACAGCGAGCGGATTCTCGAGCTGCTGGAAATCAGCCTGCCGGTGCGGGTGCGGCGCTTTACCCGTTATTGGGTCACCGTCCAGGCGCGGGCCTAAGTCTGGCCGGTGATTGGCTGAGTGTTTTCCATACCGGAAAAAAACTTTCAATTCAGGTGAGCCGTTTTCCAGGGCTCGGGTGACAGAGAAGGAAAGCCACCTTGATTCCCCCTTCTCAGGATCACCGTTCATGACCGAGCAACCCACCCGCCTCACGCCCCTGGCCCGCACCCTGCGTCACCTGCTGCTGGGGGCAAGCCTGAGCTTGGCCAGCCTGCCCCTGGTCCAAGCCGCCGAGGCCCAGGCCAAGAGTTATCACATTGCCCCGACCTCACTGGAGAACGCGCTGAACCAGTTCGGCCGGCAAGCCGGGGTGCTGATTTCCTTCGGTTCACAGGTCACCAGCGGTGTGCAAAGCCGTGGCCTGGAAGGCCAGTACAGCCCGCAGCAAGGCCTCGACGCCCTGCTGCAAGGCACCGGCCTGCAAGCCCGAGCCGAGGGCAGCAACGCCTTCAGCCTGCAACCGGCCAGCCCCGAGACTGCCCCGGCGTCGGTGCAGCTGGAAGCCTCCAGCGTGGTCGGTGACTGGCTCGGCGATGCCCAGCAGAGCGATGTCTTCGAGCACCCCGGCGCCCGGGACGTAATTCGGCGGGAAGAGTTCGAGCGTCAGGGCGCGACCCAGGCCCGGGACGTGCTCAATCGGATTCCCGGGGTCAATGCACCGGACAACAACGGCACCGGCAGCCACGACATGGCCCTGAACTTCGGCATTCGCGGCCTCAATCCGCGTCTGGCCTCGCGCTCCACGGTGCTGATGGACGGCATCCCGGTACCCTTCGCCCCCTACGGTCAGCCGCAACTGTCGTTTGCCCCCATCAGCATGGGCAACATGGATGCCGTGGACGTGGTGCGTGGCGGCGGCGCCGTGCGCTACGGCCCGCAGAACGTCGGCGGCATCGTCAACTTCGTGACCCGGGCGATTCCCGACGCACCGACGGTCAAGGGTGGTTTTCAGACCGAGACCAGCCCCTCCTCCAGCCATGACGGTTTCAAGACCAGCGCCAACCTGCTGGCCGGCGGCACGGCCGACAACGGCCTGGGTGGCGCCCTGCTGTACTCCGGCACCCGCGGCGGCGACTGGCGCGAACACAGCGACACGCAGATCGACGACCTGATCCTCAAGGGCAAGTACCAGCTCGACGAGGCCAACAGCTTCAATGCCATGGCCCAGTACTACGAGGGTGAAGCGGACATGCCCGGTGGCCTGAACGTGGCGAACTACAAGGCCGACCCGTATCAGTCCACCCGTCCCTATGACAAATTCTGGGGTCGACGCACGATGTTCAACGTCGGCTATCGCTATCAGGAAGATCGCCGGGAGTTCACCGTCAACAGCTTCTTCACCAAGACCCTGCGCAGCGGCTATCTGGACCAGGGCAGTTTCCTCTCCCTGTCACCCCGCGAGTACTGGGTACGTGGCCTGGAAACCCGCTTCGCCCAGGGCTTCGACCTGGGAGACAGCAGCCATGAAGTGGGCGTCGGCTACCGCTACATCAACGAAGCCGGGCATGAACTGCGCTATCGCACACCGCTGACCGCCAACCAGCAACTGCCCACCACCAACAGCCGCAACGACCGGGATACCCGCGGTGGCACCGAGGCCCACGCGTTCTTCGTCGACGACCGGATCGATATCGGCAAGTGGACCCTGACCCCGGGCATCCGCTACGAGATGATCGAGTCGCAGCAGAGCAACAACCTCACCAATGTTAAATACAAAGGCGACTACAACACCGCGCTGCCGGCGCTGAATGTGATGTATCACCTCAACGAGAGCTGGAACCTCTACGCCAACACCGAAGGCTCCTTCGGCAGCGTGCAGTACAGCCAGATGCCCAACCGCGTGGCCAGCGGCGAGGTCAAACCGGAAAAGGCCCGTACCTGGGAACTGGGCACCCGCTATGACGACGGCACCCTGCGGGCAGAGATCGGCGCCTTCCTGATCAACTTCGACAACCAGTACGACAGCAACCAGACCAACGACACGGTGATCGCCCGGGGTGAAACCCGCCACCAGGGCATCGAGAGCAGCATCAACTACGCCCTGGACGGCCTCGATCCGGCGCTGGCCGGTTTCAACGTCTACGCCACCTATGCCTACGTCGATGCCACGATTCGTGAGGACGGCCCGAACAAGGGCAACCGCGTGCCCTTCTCCTCCAAGCACAAGGGCACCCTGGGGGTGAGCTACACCGAAGGTCCGTGGAAGCTCAACCTCGACAGCAGCTACCAGAGCGGCCAGTTCGCCGACAACGCCAACACGTCACGCGAAAGCGTTGACGGCAGCAACGGCCGCATCCCCGGCTACATGCTCTTCAGCACTCGCGCCGGCTACGACTTCGGTCCGCAGCTGTCGGACCTGAATGTCGCGGTGGGCGTGAAGAACATCTTCAACCACCAGTACTTCACCCGCTCCTTCGACGACAACAACAAGGGCAAGTACGTGGGTGAGCCGCGCACCCTTTACGTACAGACTTCAGTGGCGTTCTGACTTTTTCTCGCCCACAACAAAACGGGCCTGCAATGCAGGCCCGTTGGTTGGGGGAGAAACTCAGCCGTCAGCTATTGAGCGCGGCCTGTTGGTTTTCCAGGAATTCTTCTTCGAGCAGAGCATCCGCCTCGGTGCCATCGCTGCTGGGCACCGCCGCCGCACGTTTGCCGCGCAGTTTACCGAACATGTGCTCCAGGGCACTTTCCAGCTTGATGGTGGCGCCATCGAGGGCCTGTTCCAGGGTGTCGGCCTTGTGGGTCACGGAAATCGGTTGGTGACCTTTCGGACGGGCTTCCAGCTGGCAGCGCATGTCGTCCGGACCTGACTTGCCGCCGTTCTCGTCCCGCAGGTGGACCACTACCCGGGTCAGGTCTTCTTCGTAGCGTTCGAGCGTGCTTTCAACGGTGCTGCGCACCCACTCCTCCATCCGAAGGCTGCTTTGAATATGGTTATCGCTATGGACTTGGATTTGCATAGTTCTTCCCTTATTTCAGCTTGCTCGTAAGAGGGTCAAGGCAGTGTGTTGGAACCTGCATTTCGTGACCTCTTGATTACACAATTAGGCACGGCGGCGAACATTTCAACCCCTTAAAAAAGATAAATATTCATACGCAAATAAAGCCGGACAAACTGCAAAGGCGCTGTTAAGGTCGGGAGTTGACTCGATTCAGCTTCCTCGCTCAAACCCTCACAATTGCCCCTCACCCAGAGGGTGCAAACCGCGAAAGATCTCCGCTTCCTCCACCAGCCAGTCATGCACCGCGCGCACACCCGGATGGCTCAGGGCGCCCGGCGCATAGAGCAACACGTAGCGTTTGTGGTTGGGCACTGCCAGACCGAAAGGCACGATCAGGGTGCCGCGCTCCAGTTCGTCATTGAGCAGGGTACGCCGGGCAATCGCCACGCCCATGCCGGCGATCGCCGCCTCGATGGTCAGGTGGTTGCGGTTGAAGGTGTGGCCACGACGCACATCCGCGCCTTCGAAGCCGATGGCATTCAGGTAGAACTCCCATTCGGCGTATTCATAGCTGCCGCGCCAGGCGGTGATGTCGTGCAGCAATGGAAAATGCGCCAGGTCCGCCGGTCCGTGCAACGGCGGACGACCCCTTAGCAGAGTCGGCGCGCAGACCGGGAAGATCTGCTCGTCCAGCAACGCGGTGGATTGCAAGCCGGGGTAGCTGCCGTCGTTCAGGTCGATGGCCAGATCGAAGTCGCCTTCATGCAGGGCTACGCTGCTGTCCTCCGCCACCAGCCGCAGCTGGATCTCCGGATAACGCTGTTGCAGCCGCGGCAAACGGGGCGTCAGCCACTTGCCAAGAAACGAGGGGATCGAACGCAGACGCAGGGTGCCGCTGATCATTCCCGCGTCCAGGCGCCGCAGTTCCGCATCGATGCTGCCGTAGGCCTCGCTCACCGTCAGCGCCAGCCGCTGGCCTTCGGCACTCAGTTCCACACCCCGGGGCCGACGGTGAAACAGGCGCAAACCCAGGCGCTCTTCCAACTGGCGGATCTGCTGGCTGACCGCCCCGGGAGTGATGTGCAGTTCTTCGGCACAACGGGTAAAGGACAGGTGCCGCGCGGCACAGGAAAACACATGCAGCCAGACATAGGTCTGGGCATGAAACTGACGGCTCATCGTTTAGTCCTGCTAAAGGATCTCTTAGGAAGTTTCGTTGGTCAGTATCGACCGACCCGGGCAGTATCGCCGACATTGCGCTTGGCCTACAAAAAATGGCAGCGATCCACCTTCCATTGCTTGTAAGGCTTTAGCATGGCTATCAGTGTTTTTGATCTTTTCAAAGTCGGTATCGGTCCTTCCAGTTCCCACACCGTGGGCCCGATGCGCGCCGCCGCCACTTTCGCCCAGGCGCTGTTCGACCTGGGCCTGGAGGATCAGGTACAGCGGGTGCAGATCCGCCTTTACGGCTCCCTCTCCGCCACCGGTGTCGGCCATGCCACCGACCGCGCCAGCGTCATGGGGCTGATGGGCGAATGGCCCGACAGCATCGATCCGGGCAGCATCGGCCCACGCATCCAGCAACTGCGCGACAGCGGCCAATTGCTGCTGGGGGGGCGCAGGAACATCGCCTTCGACTGGCAACAGGACCTGCTCCTGCTGGACCAAAGCCTGCCCTACCACCCCAATGCCATGTCCCTGACCGCACTCGGCGAGCAGGGCATCGTGCTGGAGCAGACCTACTACTCGGTAGGCGGCGGGTTCATCATCGAAGCGGCCCAGGTCGAGGCCGGAACCGAAGCCGGCGCCAGCGTCGAATTGCCTTACGACTTCAACAGCGCGGCTGAACTGCTGGCGCTGTGCAAGACCCACCAGTTGCGCGTCGGCGAGCTGATGATGGCCAACGAAAGAGCCTGGCGCAGCGACGCCGAAATCCGCAGCGGCCTGCTGCATATCTGGTCGGTGATGCGCGAATGCGTGGAACAGGGCCTGCGCCACGAAGGCATCCTGCCTGGTGGCCTCGATGTACCGCGGCGCGCCGCCAAGCTGCACCGCAGCCTGCTGGAAATCGGCAAGCCGAATGTCATCACCTCGACCCTCTCGGCCATGGAGTGGGTCAACCTCTATGCCCTGGCGGTCAACGAGGAAAACGCCGCCGGCGGACGCATGGTCACCGCCCCTACCAACGGTGCGGCGGGGATCATCCCGGCGGTGCTGCACTACTACATGAAGTTCAATCCCCAGGCCTCTGACGACGACGTCGTGAGCTTTTTCCTGGGAGCCGCGGCAGTGGGCATCCTCTGCAAGAAGAACGCCTCCATCTCCGGCGCCGAAGTCGGCTGCCAGGGTGAAGTGGGTTCAGCCTGCGCCATGGCCGCCGCGGGCCTGGCGGAAGTCCTCGGTGCCACGCCCGAGCAACTGGAAAACGCCGCCGAGATCGGCCTGGAACATAACCTTGGCCTGACCTGCGACCCAGTGGGCGGCCTGGTGCAGGTGCCCTGCATCGAGCGCAACGCAATTGCCGCGGTGAAAGCGATCAACGCCACCCAGATGGCCCTGCGCGGTGACGGCAAGCATTTCATTTCCCTGGACCGGGTGATCCGCACCATGCGCGATACCGGCGCCGACATGCATGACAAATACAAAGAAACTTCACGGGGCGGCCTGGCGGTGAGCTGGGTGGAATGCTGAGGAGCCTTCCCTGACCGTCCGTAACACGTGAGCCCGAGCAAAAATAATAACGAGGCGATACCGATGACCGATGTACCCACACCTGCTGCCGAAAATCCCGCTGTAGCCACATCACGCGACACCGCAACAGCCCGGCAAGGCTGGAGCAAGCACGACACCACCTGGATGCTTGGCCTGTATGGCACCGCCATCGGCGCCGGCACCCTGTTTCTGCCGATCAACGCCGGGGTCGGTGGCTTCTGGCCGTTGATCGTACTGGCGCTGCTGGCCTTCCCCATGACCTTCTTCGCCCACCGCGGCCTGACCCGCTTCGTCCTCTCCGGACGCTCCGGGGACATCACCGAGGTGGTGGAAGAACACTTCGGGGTCGGTGCCGGCAAGCTGATCACCCTGCTCTACTTCTTCGCCATCTTCCCGATTCTGCTGGTGTACAGCGTGGCCCTGACCAACACCCTGAGCAGCTTCATGGAGCACCAGTTGCACCTGACGCCGCCGCCCCGGGCGCTGCTGTCGCTGCTGCTGATCCTCGGGCTGATGGCGATTGTGCGTTGCGGCCAGGGCGTGATCGTGCGGGCCATGAGCCTGCTGGTCTATCCCTTCGTCGCCGCTCTGCTGTTGCTGGCCCTGAGCCTGATCCCCAACTGGAACGGCGCGTTCTTCGCTTCGGCCAGCGAGGGCATGCCCCTGCCGCTGTTCTTCAAGACCCTGTGGCTGGCGATTCCGGTGATGGTGTTTTCCTTCAACCACTCGCCGATCATCTCGGCCTTCGCCGTGGATCAGAAGCGCCATTACGGCGCCCAGGCCGAGCGCAAGAGCAGCGGCATCCTGGCCATGTCCCACACCATGATGGTGCTGACGGTGATGTTCTTCTGCTTCAGCTGCGTGCTGGCCCTGTCGCCGGCGGACCTGGCGGCGGCCAAGGAGCAGAACATCTCGATCCTGTCGTATCTGGCCAACCACTTCCAGACCCCGGTGATTGCCTACGCCGCACCGCTGATCGCGCTGGTGGCCATTACCAAGTCGTTTCTGGGCCACTACATCGGCGCCAGCGAAGGCTTCCAGGGGCTGATCGTGAAAAACCTGCGGGGGCGCTCGCTGTCGTCCACCCGCCTGGAAAAGATCACCGCGCTGTTCATGATCCTCACTTGCTGGGCCGTGGCCACCTTCAACCCGAGCATTCTGCGCATTATCGAGACCATGGGCGGACCGGTGATCGCCTGCCTGCTGTTCCTGATGCCGATGTATGCGATCCGGCGCGTGCCATCGCTGCGCCAGTATTCGGGTCAACTGTCGAACCTGTTCGTGGTGCTGATCGGCCTGATCGCACTGTCTGCGATCATTTACTCGGTCGTGCCCTGAAACGGGCCGGAATAAAAAAAGCGGACCTTGTGGTCCGCTTTTTTGTCCCCGCAATCATTGCCCGTCGAGGTTCCCGGCATGCCCCTTGCTTTGTTCATCCTTGAGCAACACGGACGTAGGCAAGCCTCGGCAAACGACCGGTCAGCGGTCTGGAATCGCGAACTAATTCCGCGCCCTGCCAGTCAATGACTGCACGATCCAATCAGGCGGTGACGCATCATGGACAACCCCTTTCAACTGATTACCGACACCTTCACCCCGGATTATCAGGTCAACCTGAGCATCCAGGGCCTGGACGGCAGCATCATGCTGACCCTGTCCCAGGCCGGCCGGGTGGTGGCCAAGCGCATGATCAGCGCAGCCCAGCGCAATGACCCGCAGCGCATCAAGCGCCTGGTGCAAAGCATTCAATTCGGCATCGCCATCGAGCAGGGCCACAGCGCCGTAGCCATCCTCGAAGCCATGACCAATGGCGACAGCCTCGCACTGCTGCCGCCCGTCGGCCAAAAGCCTGCGCCCCAGGCCTTGAGGTTTTAGAGCTCGCCTTTCTCCACTTCCGGGTGCTCGCCGGAGCCCGCGCCGATCTTGCGTTGCGGATGCTCGATCTTCACCGAAGGAAATTGCGACGAGGCGTAGCGCACCACCAGAATGGCGAAGGCCAGCAGCAGAATCCCGCCACACAGGTAGATGATCCCCAGGTCCGGCGGGTTGTGGTGGGAAACGTTGGAAATCAGCAGCCGGGTCAGCGCAGTGATCGCCACGTAGATCAGAAAGCGCACCGGCATGTGGTTGGTCTTGAAGTAGATACCGACCATCGCCCCCAATTCCAGGTAGATGAACAACAGCAGGATGTCATCGATCTTGATGTGGCCCGCCTCGATCATCTGCAGGAATTCCATCACTGCCGCCCAGGCGGTCACCGCTCCGATGGCGAACAGCGCCAGGTAGTGGAACGACTCGACAAACAGGTTGCCCAGGGACTCGGCCAGTTGATGGACGTTCTGCCGCAGGTTCTCGGCCCAATTGATTTTCACGATGGTTCTTCCTTAGGTCGGTTCGACCGGATGATGCGGATTGGACGTGACGGTTGTTCTGCATGCAGAAAAAAGGCCAGGAGCCGTCAATGAGATGGTGGCCGCCCGCAACGAGGCACGGCCGCGTAACAATCGGCCCGGGAAAAAAATTCCGTCTACATTAAAAAGCCACTATCCAAGGGAAAAGGTTTCGCCTATTCTCTCGACCTGTATATAGATACAGTATTTATACAGACCCATTATCGTGAAGGCATGTGAGGTGGTGAATGGCCGTCGAAGTGGTATACCGCAGCAGCCGAGATCTGGAGCGCTTGTTCATGGATAAAGCCGAAGCTGACCGTCATGACAAAATGCTCGAACTGGCTGAAGTGCTGGCGCAAGTGTTGCAAAAAGCAGTGCCGTCGCTGAGCGAACAACAAGTGGAAGAAGCCGGGATCTACATGGCGAAGAACCGCGATGTATTTGCCAGGGCCTTCAAGAGCCAGCCGGATGCATTGTCCGAGTTGCTCAGCGCCCCCGCTCCCGTGGTGGAGGTGGTTCAAGCGCAGCAACCTGCTGAAGTCGAGGCGCCGACCAAGCCGGCGAAAGCAGCCAAGGCTGCGAAATAGGCTTCACGCGAATTGAATAAGCCCTGTGTCCATGGCACAGGGCTTTTTTCATGTGTGCCGATCATGGAGCGCCCGTTATGCAGCCGCCGGTTAAACGACTGACGCGCCTTGGGGCTCGGGCAAATCGATAAGGTTGCGACGCAATATCGCAGTGATCTGGCCCATGAACATCACAGGCAAATCGGTCGCACCTCCATACAGGTCGACCATTCCAACCTCAACCGCGCTGTCGACGATGCTGGAGAACGCCTCGATATCTTCAGGCGCTATCAAAGCAACAAGACTCGGTGGCAAGTCATCCCCTCGTCCATTCAATGCCAGTTGCGCTCCGGCCCTGTCCCAGGCCAGTAAACGATCTTTTTCCGGGTAGTTCTCAAGGTGCTTTATCAAGTCATCTACAGCAGGATGAGCAATACCTTTACTCAGGCAGTAAGCCTCCAGGCACGCCGCAGCGTACAACTGCAGATCCCTGACAGAACACCTGCTCGATAGATTGTCCGTATTGGCTGCGGTCATGGCGCGACCTCCCACACCCGGCAGCCTGGCGGGCAATATCCGGATGCTATATCCATGGCTTCCAGGACTCTGTCTTCGAGTTCATCCGATGCGTCATGCCTGAACGACGCCAGAAAGTTGTACACAGCCTGCGCGCCAAAGCCCCTATTCCGGTATCGCACAAGAAGCTGGCATATCGATCGAATATCCGCACCTGAGCGCAACAGCGAAGACAACTGCTCATCCAGACCACTATCCAGCACTTGAGGCATCGTCGAATACATTCCTTGTCAGTGGGGCCGTGAGGGATTGGGCTCAGCCCTGCAACCTTGCCCGGGCCCAGATACTACAGAGGGCAGGCCCCAGGGTTAAGACAGGGAGGCCTAGCGGTACAGCACCCGTTCCGCCAGTTCGTCCGCGACCCGCGCCGGGGAACGTTTTTCCGCCTGGGCGTGGGCGAAGATCTCTGTCAGCCGCAGGCTGATCTTCGACAGGTGCGCCGTGATCACCGGGAGTTCCTCATTGCGATGCTTGAGGGACACATAGATCAGGCCACCCGAATTGATCACGTAGTCCGGCGCATAGAGAATCCCGCGCCGTTCCAGTTGATCGGCAACTTGCAGGTTGGTCAGTTGATTGTTGGCCGAACCGGCCACCGCCGCGCAGCGCAACTGGGCCACGCTGAGGCTGTTGAGCACGGCGCCAAGACCGCAGGGGGCGAGAATGTCGCAAGGGGTGCTGAGCAGCGAATCATTGGCGACGGGATGCGCCCCAAGTTGCTCCATGGCCAACTGCACCTTGCCGGCATCGATGTCGCTGACCAGCAGCTCGGCCCCGACGGCGTGCAGTTGCTCGGCCAGGGCGTAGCCGACGTTGCCCAGGCCCTGGATCGCCACCCGCAGACCTTCCAGATTGTCGCTGCCCAGGCGGGCCATGGCGGTGCTGCGAATCCCGGCGAACACCCCCATGGCAGTGTGGGGCGACGGATCTCCGGCGGCGCTGGTGCTGGTGACGTATCGGGTCTGCTGGGCGATGCAGTCCATGTCGGCCACCGAGGTGCCGCTGTCGATGGCGGTGATGTAGCGCCCGTCCAGTTGCTCGATGCAACGGCCAAAGGCCTCGAACAGCGCCGCGCGGTTTTCCACATGGGCGGGACGGATGATCACCGCGGTACCGCCACCTTGAGGCAAGCCAGCCAGGGCCGCCTTGTAGCTCATGCCCTGGGCCAGTCGCGCAGCGTCCTCCACGGCACTGGTGGTGTCGGGGTAGGCCAGATAACGGCAACCGCCCAGGGCGGGCCCCAGGCGGTTGTTGTGGATGGCGATCACTGCCTTCAACCCGGTGCTGGGGTCGACGCTGAGGTGCAGCGATTCAAGGCGGGTGCTGTGCATGAGAGCGAACATCGACGGGCTCCCGAATCACTTCTTGTAGTCGCCAGTATAGGCTTGCGCCTGGAATTTGCTGCGCCACGCTGGAATAAGCCGCAGGCATTTGCAGGCTTTGGGAAATAACCTGCTACCACCTGTGTCAGCACTGGACGAACCTGCGCCACGAGGCTAAAACGAGGCATCCGTCGGAGGTTGAGATGAACCCGCGCCAAGCCTTTTTCGCCTGCCTGCACCGCTCGCCCCCAGCCCTGCTGGAAGCGGCCCTGTGGATTGCCGCCGAACATGCACCGCAACTGGTGCCCGAGCGTCAGTTGGAAGCCTTCAAGGAGATCCAGCTGCAGATCGGCAGCAGCCTGCCTCATCTGCCGGCGAACGAACTGGGCCAGCCACTGTTGCGGCGGATGAACGACCTGGGCTTTCAGCAGGACGAGCACCTTCCGTTGCGTCCCCAGGCGGCGCTGATGGACAAGGTCCTGGAATCGCGCCGCGGGCAACCCCTGGCCCTGGCGCTGATTGCTCTGGAGCTGGCACAACGGCTGCAGATTCCCCTGGTGGGGGTGAACTTCCCCGGGCACTTTCTGCTGCGGGTGCCCGGCGCCGACCATCTGCTGAACCCCTGCGGCGGACGCCGGCTGTACCCCGCCGACTGCCGGGAACTGCTGCAACGCCAGTACGGCGCCCATATCAAGCTCAGCGCCGAACACCTGGCCAGTGCCGAGCCGCTGCAGATGTTCCAGCGCCTGTCGCGCAACCTGCGCCAGCTGCACCTGTCCTACGACGACAACCTGGGGGCCCTGATCAATGCCGAGCGCGTGCTGGAGCTGGGCAACGGCAGCGCCGCCGACTACCTGGCCCGGGCCAGCCTCTATCAACGCCTGGAGTGCCCGAATGCCGAGCGTTTCGACCTGGAACACGCGCTGCTGCTCAGCGACGACCCGATCCAGCGTCTGCGCCTGACCGAACGTCTGGGGCATCTGCCGCCCAACAACATCGTCCATTGAGAGCTGGGCACTGCTTGCGTGCAACAATACCCGCGCGCCACCTCCACTCACCGCTTGCATCAAGGATGAACAGCATGAACAGTGCCGAACGCTTTCTTCAGGACTTTCACCAGCGGCGCCCCGGCACCACGCCACCGGCCTTTTCCGGGTTGAGCCTGCCGGGACGCGGTTCCTCCTACGACATGCTGACCGCCACACTCGCCACCGCTCGGCCTGGCGCCCAACTCCTGGACCTGGGCTGCGGCGACGGTTTTCTGCTGGACCTGCTAGCCGGCGAGTACCCCGAGGCGCGATTGATCGGCGTGGACATGAGTAGCACCGAACTGCAGGCTGCACGCGCCCGTCTCGGGGAGCGCAGTGTGTTGCTCAATGAGCGCGCCCAATCCCTGTCCCTGGCCACCGGCAGCATCGACGCCGTGGTCTCGCACCTGGCGCTGATGCTCATGAGCGATATCGAACAGGTACTGGCCGAGGTGCATCGAGTCCTGGCCCGGGGCGGACAACTGTCGGCCATCGTCGGCCGCAGCTTTCTCCTCGGCGAACCGGGCCTGCGCTACTTGCAGGCCTTTCGTGCCGCCGCCCAACGCGACCGGCTAGCGCCCCTGCCTCTGGTGGACCCACGCACCCAGTCCCAGAGTGGCTGGCGAGAGCTGTTGGCGCGCCATTTCCGTGACGTGCAATTCGAAGAACTGGACCTTGAATGGACCCCCACCTTCGAGGAGTTCTGGGACGCCCTGGGGGAAACCTACGACCTTGACCGCCTGACACCCGCCACCTGCACACTGTTGAAGGACGAGCTGCACAAGGCCATGCAACCCTTGCTGCGAGCGGACGGTACGCTGCTGACCGGCTGGGGGCTGCTGCTGATCCAGGCCAGGGCCGCATGACAGCCCCTCCCGGGCTCTGGCAGGATGCTCGGCTCACTCCACGGAACGGGTACAGCATGCTGATCAGAAAAGCTCATGGCGATGACGCGCAACGGGTCTTCGACATTCGTAACCAAGCCATCAACCACCAGTGCCGCGGCCACTACCCCGACGCCGACTTGCAGATCTGGACCGCCGGCAGCCTGGCGGACTACTTCATCGAAGTGGTGGAAAGCACCGGCTACGTGGCCGTCATCGACGACCTGGTAACCGCCAGCGGCCTGCTCGACCTGGAGACCGGACAGGTCGACGCAGTGTTCGTCGACCCGGCCTACATGGGCCAGGGGATTGGCCGGCAGATGATGGCGTACCTTGAAGAGCGGGCACAGCAAGCCGAGCTGCCGCACCTGATCCTGGATTCGACCTTGAATGCCGCCGACTTCTACCGTCATTGCGGTTTCGTCGGCGAGCGAATCGCCCAGTACCAGTCACCCCGGGGCCTGACCCTGGCCTGCGTGCCGATGATCAAGCACCTGGCACGCTGAACCGACAGCACCTCAGGATTTGAGCGGCGCCTGCAGCTCGGGGGCCGCTCCCGCGTCACCCGCGCAAGCCTCGGACGGCGAGCGCACCTGGATGATCAGCACGGCCGCCAGCACCGCCGGAATCGCGCAGAAGAAGAAAATCTGCTGCACCGGGATATGCATCGCCAGCAGCATGCTGCCGAACAACGGCCCCAGGATCGAACCGAAGCGTCCCACCCCCAGCGCCCAGCCGGTACCGGTGGCGCGCACCTGCGCCGGATAGAAATTGCTGGCGAAGGCGTTGAGGGTCAGTTGCCCGCCGATGATGCAAAAGCCGGCAGCAAACACGAACACCACCAGATAACGCGGGTTGTCGTGATTCAGGCCCAGCAGCACGGTGCACAGAGCCGCGGCGCCGAGCACGGCCGCCAGCAGGCGCACCTTGCGCTTGAGGCGGTCGGCGAACCAGGCCATGCAGATCGCCCCCAGGGTGCCGGCGAAGAGGAACATTGAGGTCACCAGATTGGCCTGTTTCAGGGCCAGGCCACTTTCCAGCAGCAAGGTCGGCAACCAACTGATCATGAAATACAGAAGGATCAGGCTGACAAAAAAGGTCGACCAGATCAGCAGCGTGGGTCGCGCATAGCCCTGGCGGAACAGCTCCACCACTGTGAGCTTGCTGCCTGCCGGTGCTTCACCGGGGCCGCTGACAACGGGCGGTGGCTGCCAGTCCGCAAGCATCTGCGCTGTGACCTTGCGCAAGCGCGCATAGGGCGGCGCGTCCCGCAGCAAGCGCGGCAGGGACTCGGGAAGGCGCCAGACCAAGAACGGAAACAGCAGCAAGGGCGTGATCCCACCAGCCAGGAACACCGCCTCCCAACCGAAGCGATCGATAAAACCGGCAGCGACAAAACCACCGGCAGCGCCACCGAACGAGAAACCGCAGGCGGCCAGGGTCACCATCAAGGTGCGCAGGCGCGGCGGCGAATACTCGGACATCAGGGCCATGGCGCTGGGCATCGCACCGCCCATGCCGATCCCGCAGATAAAGCGCGCGGCCATCAGGCTGTGGAGGGAATTGGCGAACACCATCAGCACCGTCAGGCTGGCGTAGATCAGCACGCAACAGAGCAGAATCCGCCGTACCCCGAAACGGTCCGCCAGCGGTGTCACTGCCAGAGAGCCGAGGGTCAAGCCCAGCAGGTTGGCACTGAACACCGGACCGAAGGCGGACTTTTCCAGGCCCCAGTCCTGAGCCAGGGCCGGCACCACATAACCCAGGACCTGGGCATCGTAGCCGTCAGTGACCAGCAACAAGGCGAGAAGCAACAGGAGCAACCACTGATAGCGGGACACCGGGCGGGCGTCGAGCGCAGCACGAAAGCTGGCAATCTGATTTTGCATCGCAAGGTACCTGTTCGTTTTTTATGGTTATGAGCAGCAGTGTTGCGCAGGTCACAGGTGGTGACCGCTCAGGCCCCGTTGCGGGGCCTAGGTAATACGGATGCCACGCTGCCCCGAAAGCTGGGGCAGCGTGCAGGCTCAGGCCGGGGTGTCGGGCTGGTTGGCCGGGTGCGCGGCCTGGAACGCCGGATGCGCCGCGGCCAGGGCCGCGACCCGGAGAATCCGTGGATAGCCGTCCAGGGACACCTTGAAGCGCTCGGCGGCGTACAGCTGGGGAATCAGGAACACATCGGCCAGCCCCGGCTCATCGCCGAAACAGAAGCCGTGATCACCGATCAGTTGCTCCAGGGCGGCCAGACCCTGGCTGATCCAATGGTCGATCCACACCAGCAACTGGTCTTCTTCATGCCCCCATTCCCGCAGCAGATTCTGGGTACTGGAGTTGTGCAGCGGGTGGATGTCGCAGCCGATGATGGCGGCCACCGCCCGCTCCTGGGCGCGGCTGACCAGATCCTCGGACAGCAGCGGCACCTGTGGATAACGCTCCTCCAAGTACTCGATGATCGCCAGTGACTGGATCAGCAGATCGCCTTCATCGGTGCGCAGGGCCGGAACCCGACCCTGCGGGTTGATCTCCAGGTACTCCGGCTGGCGGTTCGCCCCGCCCTTGGGCACCAGCAGGTTGACCGGGATGGCCTGGAACTCCAGGCCCTTGAGGGCCAGGGCGATGCGCACCCGGTAGGACGCCGTGGAACGGTAGTAGGTATAGAGCTGCATAAGGCGCTCCCCTTAGCGGGCCGGCTGGACAGTGCCCCGGCATTCGCCGAAGCCGATGGAGGCGAAACCTTCGCGGCTGCAACGCCCGCGCAGAATGATTTCATCGCCGTCTTCGAGGAACTTGCGCACCTCGCCGGAGGCCAGCTCGATAGGTTTCTTGCCGCCTTCGGTGATCTCCAGCAGGCTGCCGAACTGTCCGCTCTGCGGGCCGGACAAAGTGCCCGAACCGAACAGGTCGCCGGCCT
Organism: Pseudomonas sp. JDS08PS003; assembly: GCF_045013505.1. NCBI lineage: Bacteria > Pseudomonadati > Pseudomonadota > Gammaproteobacteria > Pseudomonadales > Pseudomonadaceae > Pseudomonas > Pseudomonas sp. JDS08PS003. Next base: position 1,200,277 of record NZ_CP120724.1, on the reverse strand, counting down.
GCAACTGGCAGCCGTTGACGCTGTGGTGCGCCACCATCTGTGCCACGGTCCAGTACATGTGCTGAGTGTTGCTCAGGGTCAGGCGGTGCGCCGGCAAGCCCTGCTCGCGCATGGCCTGGGTGATCAGCAGCACTTCCAGCTCGATGTCGAAGCCACCTGCGTCCTGATCGCGCTTGTCCAGCAGATACGGCAAGGGTTGCGGGTCGCCTTCAGGGCGCTGGGGCTGGGCCCGGCGGAACGGCTCCAGGGCTTCGGCAGTCACCACCCAGGGCGAAATGCTGGTGATGAAGCTCTTCGACAGGAACGGCCCCAGCGGCTGGTATTCCCAGGCCTGGATGTCTCGCGCCGACCAGTCGTTGAGCAGGCAGAAACCGGCAATGTGCTCGGCTGCATCGCCAATCGCGATGGGCTCGCCCATCTCGTTGCCCTGGCCGATCCAGATACCCAGTTCCAGTTCATAGTCCAGGCGTGCGCATGGGCCGAAGGTCGGCTCGCTCTGCCCGGCTGGCAAGGTCTGACCCTTGGGCCGGCGCACATCGGCACCAGAAGCGCGGATGGTCGAGGCGCGACCGTGGTAGCCGATGGGCACGTACTTGTAGTTGGGCAGCAGGGGGTTGTCGGGACGGAACAGCTTGCCGACGTTCTGCGCGTGCTCGATGCCGACATAGAAGTCGGTGTAGTCATTGATCTTGGCCGGCAGGTGCATCTGGCAGTCCGCCGCCAGGGGCAGCAGCTTCGCTCCCTGGGCTTCGATCTTGCCGCGCAGGCTGCTGCCCTCGCCCAGCAGTTCCAGCAGGCGCTCACGCAGGGCAACACGGGCTGGACGGCCAAGCTGGAAGAAAGCATTCAACTGACCACCACGGGCGGCTTGCACCGCGGCCTTGGCCTGGCCTTCGAACAGGCCGGCGTCCAGCGCCGCTTCCAGGTCGAAAATCTGTTCGCCAATGGCGACGCCACTGCGGGGCGCCGAACCCTGGGTGCTGAAGATCCCCAGGGGCAGGTTCTGCAACGGGAAGTCGGGGTGACCGTTGGCGGACTCGACCCAGCTACGGGTGATGGTTGAGGTCATGGGTTATCTCCGATTCGGGTTGAAGGTGGCGGGCAGCGAGGCCCAGCAAGCATCGTAGTCGTTCTGCAGATCAGGGCATTCCAGGGCGAACTGGCTGGGACGCAGCACCTGGCTGGTCTCGAACATGAAGGCCATGGTGTTGTCGATCTTCGAAGGTTGCAGCTCGACGTTGATCGCCTTGGTGCAGGTCTCGCCGTCCGGACCATGGGCGCTCATGCAGCTGTGCAGGGACGCGCCGCCGGGCAGGAAACCTTCGGCCTTGGCATCGTAGGCGCCCTGGATCAGGCCCATGAATTCGTTCATCAGGTTGCGGTGGAACCACGGTGGACGGAAGGTGTTCTCGGCCACCATCCAGCGCGGCGGGAAGATCACGAAGTCGAGGTTGGCCAGGCCAGGCACGCTGGTGGGTGAGGTCAGCACGGTAAAGATCGACGGGTCCGGGTGATCGAAGCTGACAGTACCGATGGTGTTGAAGCGGCGCAGGTCATATTTGTAGGGCACGTTGTTGCCGTGCCAGGCCACCACGTTGAGCGGCGAATGGTCGAGCTCGCAGCCCCAGAGTTCGCCGAGGAACTTCTGCACCAGGGTGGTGGGCTGCTTGAGGTCTTCGTAGTGGGCCACCGGGGTCAGGAAGTCCCGGGGATTGGCCAGGCCGTTGCTGCCAATGGGGCCCAGGTCCGGCAGGCGCAGCGGCGCACCATGGTTTTCGGCAATGTAGCCACGGGCCTGTGGGTCCAGCAGCTCGACGCGGAACTTCAGGCCCCGGGGCAGCACGGCGATTTCCAGGGGCTCCAGGTCCAGCACGCCCAATTCGGTGGCAATGCGCAGGCGGCCCAGTTCCGGCACCAGGAGCATTTCACCGTCGGCGTTGAAGAACACTCGCTCCATGGAACGGTTGGCGCGGTAGTGATAGACGCTGATGCCCGCAGGCTTCTGCGCTGCAGAGTTGGCCACCATGGCCACCAGGCCATCAATGAAATCGGTGGGCTCGGCAGGGATCGGCAACGGGTTCCAACGCAGGCGGTTGGGGGTCACATCTCCCAAGGGGCCGCCCGCCAGTTGCCGTTCGAGCTTGGCAAACGCCGGGTGATTGGCCGAGGGCTGGATGCGGTACATCCAGGTACGCCGGGCTTCACTGCGGGTCATGGTGAAGGCGGTGCCGGAAAACAGTTCGGTGTACAGGCCGTAGGGCGCTTTCTGCGGGGAGTTCTGGCCGACGGGCAGCGCGCCTGGCAGGGCTTCGCTGGCGAATTCATTGCCGAAGCCCGATTGATAGCTGAGGGCCGACGCCGAAGAATCGAGGTTCATGGAGCCTCCTGGAAGTTGGAGTAGGCAGGGGCCCACCACTCCTTAACAAGAGTTATCGGCACGCCTGGGTTATTTTTATCGTAATCAAATTACGCATAACGTAATTTGATTGCCCAGGAGCGTCAAGCTATAAAGACCGCCACTTGTCACGGGACCCCAACACCTCCATGGAAAAGCCGCGCAGCACCAGCGACAGCACCGGTAAACAGAAAGTCCGCTCGGCCGAAGTCGGCACCGACATCCTCAAGGCCCTGGCCGAACTGTCACCGGCCACTTCTCTTTCGCGCCTGGCCGAACATGTGCAGATGCCCGCGAGCAAGGTGCACCGTTACCTGCAGGCGTTGATCGCCAGCGGCTTTGCCGAACAGAACACCGCCACCAATCATTACGGCCTGGGTCGTGAAGCCTTGCGGGTGGGACTGGCGGCCCTGGGCAGCATGGATGTCTTGAAGGTGGGCGCCCTGCCCCTGGCGGAGCTGCGGGATGAGTTGAACGAAACCTGCTTCCTCGCGGTGTGGGGCAATCAGGGCGCGACCGTGGTGCACATCGAGCCGGCGGTGCGGGCGGTGACCGTGGTCACCCAACTGGGTTCGGTGCTGCCCCTGCTCAGCTCATCCACCGGACTGGTGTTCAACGCTTACCTGCCACAGCGGGAAACCCTCGATCTGCGTCAGCAGGAGCTGTCCACAAGCAGCCCCCATGCGCTGGCCGATCCACAGGTCCACGACGCACTGGCCGAGCAGATTCGCCAGCGCGGCCTGCACCATGTCCACGGTTTGCTGATGCCTGGGGTCGATGCACTGTCGGCGCCAGTGTTCGATGCCACCGGCAAGATCGCCGCGGTGCTGACAGTGGTAGGGCCGACATCGCTGTTTCACGCCGATGAACATGGACCCGCAGCCCAACGCCTGCTGGCGGCCAGCTCTGCAGTGAGCTGGCGCATGGGTTATCAACCGCAGCCCGAATAACCGGCGCGCCTCAACTCATCAGCCCCAGGGCCTGGGCCTTGGCCACCGCCTGGGTCCGCCGCTCCACCCCCAGCTTGCTGTGAATCCGGCGCCCATGGGTCTTCACCGTGTGCAGGGAAATGAACAGCTGCTCGGCAATCTGCTGGTTCGAGCAGCCCTGGGCGATCAATTGCAGCACTTGCAACTCCCGCAGGCTGAGCAGGCTGTCCTGACTCTCCTGCGGCGCCACCGCAAGCGTGGTTTGTGAGCGGTCCAGCGCCTGCAACAACGCCGGCTGCCGCAGGTGCAACTCATGCAGGGCCTGGGGCAGATTGCAGCGTGCCACCAGCTCCTGCCCGGCCTGCAACGCCTGCGCCGCCAAGGTTTGATCGCCGAGGGTGAAGGCCACCTCGGCCAGGGCCAACTGCACCTGCGCCTCCAGCCCCAGCATGCCGTGGCGCTGGGCCCGCGCCAGCAGCCCCTGCAACGTGGCGACCGGCGCCTGGGCCCGCCCCAGATCAACCTCGGCCAACACCAGCAGGTACTCGATGCTCGGGATCAACTCCAGGGTGGCCGGCGGCGCCTGCAGGGCCTGGGGCCCGCGAAAGTGCCGGAGCAACCGGCTCAAGGCTTCGTGGGCCAACTCCGGCCGGCCCTGCTGCAGCCAGAGCTGGCTGCTGACCTGCAACAGCACGCCACGGTAGACAGTGTCGGGGATCTGCCGTTGCTGCATCAGCCGCTCGGCGTCCCGCAGGCGAACGAACGCCTGGGCGTAGTCGCCCTGGTTGGCCGCCAACTGGGCTTCACCGAGAAATCCATACAAAGCGCGCTTGTCATGACTGACCAGGCAGTCCTCGAGCCCTCGGCGAAAATACTCGGCCGCTTGCCCATCGTGTCCCTGGCGCAACGCCAGCCGGCCGAGGCGCAAGGCCAGGCGCCCGAGCAAGGGCGTGGCACGCAGCGCTTGCCCGGACAAACGCTCGATCACCTGCTCCAGCAAGCTTTGCGCTCGATGGGGCGCGCCGCGTTGCTCCAGCAATTGGGCATGGTCGAGCTCCAGCAAGCCTTCGAATAGCAACGCATCCTGGGCCCGGGCCAGACATAGCGCCTCGCGATTGAGGGACTGGGCCACATCCAGCTCACCGCACAGCAGTGCTTGCTGGGTCAGCCCGGACAGGCACAGCAAACGGGTGGTCCAGGCGCTGTCTGCCAGTTCGCTCAAGGCGTCGAGAAAGTGCTGCCGCGCGGCGTCCATCCGCCCAGCCAAATGCAACAGCCAACCCTGTTGTGCCTGCCAGCGAGCCAGCAGTTGGCGTTGTTCAACGGCCGAAGGTTGCGGTGCGAACCGTGCCATCTGGGCCATGCATTGCCCGGCCTGTTCGAAGCGTCCGGCGAACAGCATGGCCGCCACCAGCAACCCCAGTAACTGCGGACTGCCCAGCAGCAACTCGGCGCCCTGCCGCTCATGCAGTTGCAACAGCAACAACCCGTTGTGCTGCTGGAACAGGAACTCGAAATTGAAATGCTCCAGCAAGCTGACCGCGACGTCATACTCCTCGGCCAATAGCGCCTGCTCAAAGGCCGACTGCCAGTCCTCTTGAGCGGTAAACCACTGGCAAGCCCGTCGATGCCAGGAGCGCCCGGTGGGCCAGGCTTCGTCCCGCATCAGCCGGGCCAGGGGCGGGAACACCTGCAACCAGTCGGCGCTGCCTTCCCAGGGTTCGATAAAGCAGGCCAGGTCCTGCAGGGTACGCAGGTACTGGGCCCCTTCCCCGGCGCCAAACAGATGCTCGCACAGCTCGGCGTTGAACCGCGGCATATGGGCCAGCACTTGCCAGACCTCCGCCAGCTCCGCCGGCAACACGCTGAACAGCTCGTGCTCCAGGTATTCCAGCAAGGTGTTGGGGCGCCCTGGCTTGCAGGGTTGGGTCACCCGCTCGCTGCCATCGAGCAAGGCGATACGCACCCCGGCACACCAGCCGCCACTGCGTTGCAGGATGCGGCTGGCGGTCTGCGCACACAAAGGTTGCGGCAAGCGTTGCAACAGTTGCTCGATATCGCTCTGGCTGAAGGCCAGGGCGCTGCCGTCCAGTTCGTAGAGCTGGTCGTCCAGCAACAGGCGGGGCCAGTTGCATTGGGGGCGACGGCGACTGCCGATCCACCAGGTGAGCAAGGGATTGTCGATGCTCAGCAAGCGGTCCAGCAGCCCGTCCAGGTCCGCCGCCGGCAGCCGGCAATAGTCATCGATGCACAGCCAGGCCGGACTGGGCAGATGGGCCAGGTGCTGCAGCAACGCGGTCGGATCGGCATCGGCCTGGCCCAGGGCCGCGGCCAGGGCACGACACAAGTCTTCCGGACTCTGGCGCGCACCACCCAGAGGCAACCAGATGACCCGGCACGAAGCGGGCGCCTGCTGCAGGCATTCGCTGAGCAGTGCAGTCTTGCCACTGCCGGCGGGTGCACACAACAACTTGACCCGCGCACTGGAGGCCAGCAACGGCGTACTCAGGTGGCCACGTGGAAAATGATGGGAAGACAAACGGGGCATGAACCCGGAACGCTCTGGACAACGAGTCATGGCAGTCATTGCAGCATGCCTTTTTATAGTTTTAGCCAGCGTGCTCCCACCCTAGCCCCGACCTCCCGACCTGTTGAAGAAGTATTCAGCGGGCTGATCCAGCCCCATAAAAAAGGCGACCGCACGGTCGCCTTTGTACTCGTGCGTCACCGCTGCCTAGCGCACCCCGCTGGCGCGCAACGCGGCCGGTGTGTAGTCGGCAGCCTTGGCGGCAAAGCCGAACTCCAGGCTGTGCTTTTCCTCGTTCTTCATGCCCAGGGCCAGGTAGCGACCAGCGTTAAGGTCATACAGGGCTTCCAGGGTGTAGGCCGGAACCTGATGGTCGTAGTAATACTGCGCGTGCCCTTCGGCCACTCGCCACAGTTGGCCACGACCGTCGTAGTGATCCACCAGCGCCACCTGCCAGCTGTCCTCGTCGATGTACATGTGCCGGGTGGCATAGATATGCCGCTGGTTGGGCTTGACCGTGCCCACCACTTCCCAGACCCGGTGCAGTTCGTAACGGGTCAGGTCCTGGTTGATGTGCCCAGCCTTGATGATGTCGTCGTACTTGAGGCTCGGGGAGTCCAGCTTGTAGCTGTTGTAGGGGATGTACATCTCCTTCTTGCCCACCAGTTTCCAGTCATAACGATCGGGCGCTCCGGAAAACATGTCGAAGTTGTCCGAAGTCCGCAGCCCGTCGGCCGCGGTCCCCGGACCGTCGTAGGCCACTTGTGGGGCGCGGCGCACACGGCGCTGCCCGGCGTTGTAGATCCAGGCCGAACGGGGCTCCTTGACCTGATCCAGGGTTTCATGGACCAGCAGTACGTTACCCGCCAGCCGCGCCGGAGCGGTCACCGACTGCTTGAAGAAGTTCTGCACGTTGGCCCCCTTGGCCGGGTCCAGGTCGGGGATCAGTTGGGGCGCCGCCACTTCCTCTTCAAAGCGGATCGAGGTGTAGCTGCCGTTGGTCTGGGGGGTGGCCTGGGTGATGATGCGTTTCTGGTTGCCGCCGTGATAGCGGGTCAGGTGGTTCCACAGCACCTCGATGCCGTTCTTCGGAATCGGGAAGGCGTAGTAGCGGTTGCCCGTGAAATTGGCCAACCCGTTGCCGTCGTTGGTGGTGGTCACGTTCAGCGCGCTGCGCTTGGCCGATTCGTAGATCTCCGGTGGCAGGCCGACGCTGCGATGGGTGGGATAGACCGGAATCCGGTAGCTGTCCGGGTAGCGTTTGAACATCGCCAACTGCCCTGCGGAAAGCTTGTCCTGGTACTTGTCCGCTGTGGCCGCGGTGATGATGAACAGCGGCTTTTCAGTGGCGAAGGGGTCGGCGAGAAAGCCCTTGCTGTCCACTGCCCCGGCGTTCTTCGGGATGCCGCCGGTCCAGGCCGGAATCGAGCCATCGGCGTTGCCGGCCTTTTCCGCCCCCACGGGAGTCAGGCTGGTGCCCAGCTTGGCGGCTTCTTCCGGACTCACTGCGGCCATCAGGTTGGCCGCCCACAGGCCGAGTGCCAGGGCGCTGCATTGCAGAATCATCTTGCGCATTCAAGTTCTCCTTCTTGAGCCGATTCAGAAGTTCACGCCAAAGCTCAACGCGAGAAAATCCCGGTCGGTAAGGGTGTTGTAGCGCCCGCCAAAGAAGTCGGTGTAGCTGAGGCTGGCGGTGTAGGTGTTGCGGTAATCGGCATCGACGCCAACGCTGAGGGCCTTGGCGCCCTGGTTGAACAAGCCGTTGGGGCCATAGCCGTTGACGTCATGGGACCAGGACAGATTGGGCTTGAAGTTGATCCCGCCGATCACGTTGCTGTAGTCGAGGATGGCCCGGGCGCGATAGCCCCATGAGGTGGCGGTGACAAACCCGTCGGTGTCGCCGCCATAGCCGTACTGGCCGTAGACCGAATCACGGCCGTAGCGCAGCTTGCTTTTGTCCTCCAGGCCACCGACCCGGACGATCGCCGCTTCGCCCACCAGGGTCAGGCGATCGGCCCCCAGCACCTGATCGAAGAACTGGGTCATGGTGCTCTGGATCTGGGTGATTTCCTTGCGCCGGTAGCCAGTGTTGTCGGCGCCCATGGCGGTCTTGATCGGTGAAGCCGCGCCCCCGGCGATGGGGTTGAGCAGGGCCAGGGTCAGGTCGTTGGTGTTGACCTGCACCGGGGCATTGGGCCGGTAGCTGATCTCGCCGGTCCAGGCAGTGCCCGTGGGCAAGGTGGTGGAGAAGCTGGCGCCATACAGGCGGATGTCCTCCGGGTATTCGAGGTAGTACTGGCCACGGCCGAGCATCACGCTTTGCACCAGGCTGGCCCCCGCGCCGGGAACAGTGGGAGCGGCCGCGGCTCCCGCGGCGCCGATAGCCCCCAAGGTGGCCGGGCTGATGTTGGCCGTGGTGGTACTCACCACCGGGCTGCGCGCGTGGTAGTTCATGAAGTACAAGCCGTACTCGGTGTCGTCGCCGAGCCAGCGCAGGGCCGCACCCCACTGCCCGGAGTCCCGGGCGTCGCGGTCACCGCCGCGGGGCAGGATCACCCCCTCGCGGGTTACCTGAAAGCCCTGGCCGAAGGCCGCTGCCACCGGTTGCAACGGTGCGATCGCCGGGCTGCCGACGGTGTAGCCGGTGGTACAGCCATCGGCCACCACATCGTTGCCGAAGAAGGTCCCGCAGTTGTCCACCACGGTCTGGTCCCACTCCAACTGATAGAAGCCTTCCACAGTCAACTGGTTGGTCAGGCCCTGGGAAGCGAACAGCATGTTCACCGGCACCAGACCTTCCTTGATCTCGGCCCCGGGGCGGCGAAAGGCCGAGACGTCCACCGGGTTGATGCTGTTGATGGAGTTGCCGATGAAGGTGCTTTCGCCCCAGCTGACCACCTGCTTGCCGGCGCGCACGGTACCCGGCAGGTTGGCAATGGAGTAGTTGTGGTAGACGAAGGCGTCGAGAATCTGCGCCCCCGAGGACTTGGCGCCCTCCTTGCGGTTGTGGTCGCTGATGGGTTTGAACTCGCGGTCTTCGTCCTTGAGTTCGAAGTCGTACCAGTACTTGCCGCGAACGAAGACGCCGGTGTCGCCGTACTTGAGCTCAAGGTCGTGCAGGCCCTTGAAGATCTTCGAGAAGGTCTCGCCCTTCTTGAAGTTCAAGCGGCCATCGTCGCCGGTGGAAGACTGCGCGGTGCCGCCGTTGACCGTACCGACGAACGCCCGGTCGGCATCGCGCATGCCCCAACTGGCGCCGACCGATAACGACGAGTCGAACTGCCCTTCGATTTCTCCGATGTTGAACGAGACCGCTTGAGCCTGGGAGCTACAGCCCAACGCCACCGCGACGGCCAGCGCCTGCGGTTTGAAGATGGCGCGCATTGTTGTTCTTGTCATGCGTCTTCCCCGGTGAGTGACAGGAGGCTCACCCTACTGCCGGGGTACCACGGCCGATAAGCGCACCAAGGAGGTATTCGAGTTGTCGCCCGAAAGGATGAGTGCCCTTGCCACGGGGGCCGCTCAGAGGCGTATCCACGGGCTGGATACGAGCCCATCAAGTGCATCGATACAGGTGCTGCGCCCCCTCTTGACTGTTGCTCATGCTGTAACAGTCCTTGTCCTGAATCGCTATTTTTCCAGGTCACGCCAGGGCTTATTCTTGCCTCGCAGTCACGGCAAACAGCGCCACGCCACTGCCGCGCAAAGCGCCCGGCGGCCGTTTCCCGAAACAGATTTCCAGCAGGCTTGAAGGGCTTCAGTTCAGGCCGCTACCCCAGGTTCACCGACGTTGATTTTGTAGCTCCTTGATCTAACGTCTTACTTTGGCCGCTGCTCTTGCAGCGGCCTTTTTTATGCCTGGAATATAAAAGCCAAGTTGCACTTACAGGCGGTCGTCATCACTTTCATCGTAATGAAACTTGTGCAGCAGACGGTGCGCCACCGGTGACAGGATCAAGCCCAGGGTGGCGGCAAAAACCAGATTGGTATAAAGCCCGTACGTGGCAAAAAACAGTTTGCCGCCAGGGGTTTGCGGCATGTTGATGGGCCCGATGCCGCCAAGGATCATGGCTGCGTCATACAAGGCGTCGTGAAAGGAAATGTCCTGTTCGAAGTACAGCAGACCGCTGATACCCAGCAAAACCGAAAAGATGATCAGGGCCAGAACCACCAGGCCGTGAACACATAAGCGTCGGATAAACAGCAATCTCGACAATACCGGCTGGTCCTTTGACTCGTACATATCAAGCGCTCCTTGTTCGTTCGGTAACCGTCGAGCATAGAGACGAACGCTGCAGGAGTACAACCGCCGGGGCTCAAGGCCCGATGCGTCATTGACCGGCTATTTTCAAGCCTGGAAAGACCGCCCGGTGATCAGCAACGCAGGGCGCCGATCACCGGACCGCAAGACCTCCCCGGATGGAAGTCAGAGTGCGTACTTTTGCAGATTCTGCATCATCTCTTTCAGCGCTTCGATGTTGTCCTTGGGGTGGGACGCCCCCTCGAAATCGCAGATCTGCTGCCAGTGGGCCGCCACATCTTCCGGCGAAAAGCCCTGGTGCGGATCGAAACCGGCGCCCAGGCTGCGCTCCCAACGCACCTTGCCGATCCAGCCGCCGCCTACCTCGAACAGGCCGGAGGTTTCCTCGCACTGCTCGCTGCCCAGGTACACCACCAGCGGGCTCACCAGTTCCGGCTTGAGCTGCTCGAACACCTGAGGCGGAATCAGGCCTTCGGTCATGCGCGTGCCACCGGTAGGGGCAATGGCGTTAACCAGGATATTGTTCTTGCGCCCCTCGATCGCCAGGGTCCGGGTCAGGCCATACAGGCCCAGCTTGGCCATGCCGTAGTTGGACTGGCCGAAGTTGCCGTAGATGCCCGAGGTGGAGGCGGTGAAGATCACCCGTCCATACGCCTGGTCCCGCAGGTGCGGCCAGGCGGCGCGAGTGACTTTGTAGGCCCCTTCCACATGCACCCGGTACACCAGGTCCCAATCGGTGTCCTCCATCTTGTGGAAGGTCTTGTCCCGCAGGATGCCAGCGTTGTTGACCACCACATCGACCCGGCCAAACACATCCAGGGCGTTCTGCACGATCTTTTCGCCATCGGTCACCGAGTCATGGTTGGCCTCGGCGATGCCCCCGGCCTCGCGGATCTGCGCCACCACCCGATCCGCGGCCGAGGCACTGGCGCCCTCGCCCTGGGCCGAGCCCCCCAGGTCGTTGACCAGCACCTTGGCCCCATGTTTGGCAAACAGCAACGCATGGGCCCGCCCCAAGCCTCCGCCGGCTCCGGTGATGATCACCACTTTGTCTTCCAAGCGCACAGACTCACTCATACCGAACTCCAGCAGGGCCAATGGACAATCCTTCGAGTGTCAGGCAGGCGGCCGGCGGTCACAATAAAAACGTCCGGGCCTGAATGGTGCCCAATAAGACAGCGGGATAATCGCCCCGCCCGCTCAAGACCGCGCCCCTGCCTTGGGCCACACAGTGGCCCTGGCGCTCAGGAGCCCACTGCCTGGCGTGGCGGCGCGAGCAACCTGTCGCGAAACCCCAGGTAATGCTTGAGCACCGGCAACGGCGCTTCAATCTGTGGGTAATGGCCGATACCCGGCAGCAGCACCGTGTCCGGCTCGGCGATCAACTGACGATAGCGCTCCACCATGTGCGCCCCGGAAATCGGGTCCTGGGCGCCATCGATCACCCGTAGCGGCACCTCGCCGCGTTGCATGGCGCCGACCCAACGCTCGCGCTGGGCCCGCCGCTCGGGGATGTAAGCGATCAACTTGTGCAGGATGCGCGGCCCGTTGTTGCTTTGCACCAGGCTCCAGAAATCATCCAGGACCGACTCGCTGGGGCGCGTCTGGGGGCCGAAGATCTGCCGGAAACTGTTCGCCAGCCCCTGGCGGCTGAACACCCGCCCGAGCATCCAGCCCACAGGGCTGAGCAACAGCTTCTGGGTCAGCACCGGGCGATGGGTTTCCGGAAACAGACCGCCATTGAGGAACACGCAGCTGGCGATTTCGATCCGCTCTTCGTAATGCCGGGCCAGCAGTTCCTGGGCGACGCTGTCGCCGTAGTCATGGGCCAGCAGGTGCAGCGGCTCCTGGATCCGCAAATGAGCCAGCAGCGCCTGCTGCAAGTCGGCCTGCTCCAGCAGGCTGTACTCGTGGTCCAGAGGCTTGGCCGAATCGCCGAAGCCGAGCATGTCGCAGGCGATCACCTGATAGCGCCGCGCCAGGGGTTGCCACAGGTAATGCCAGTCCCAACTGGCCGTGGGGAATCCATGGATCAACAGCAGCGGTTCGCCCTGCCCCGCCACCCAGTAACGAATGTGCTGGCCGCGAAACACAAAGTCCTTGCCGTGCTTGCGCCAGACACAAAGAGGAATCTCGGCGATAGGCATCAGACTTTATAACCCGGGTCGAGTTGATCGAGTTTGCGCAACAGGGCCGGCCAGGCCAGTACGCCCCCCATGCCCTGGGCACTGCGGGTGACCCCGGCGATCATCGCCTTGGCCCCGGCCAGGATCGACGCGGGAATGCTGATCAGCTCGGCGCCGCCATTCTGCGCCAGCACCTGGATCTCGCAGGCACGCTGGAAGGTGAACATCATCAGGAAGGTGTCGGCGATGCTGGCGCCGCAGGTCAGCAAGCCATGGTTGTGCAGCAGCAGAAAGCTGTTGTCCCCCAGGTCGGCCTGCAGCCGCTCTTTCTCTTCGGGGTTCAGGGCCACGCCTTCATAAGGGTGATGGCCCAGGCTCGACAGCACGAACAGCGACTGTTGGCTGATGGGCAGCACGCCCTGCTTCTGCGCCGACACCGCGACCCCTGCGGCAGTATGGGTATGCAGCACACAGAGCACATCGTGGCGCACCGCGTGCACGGCACTGTGAATGGTGTAGCCCGCCGGGTTGATCTCGTAGGGGCTGTCCATCAGCTTGTTACCGGCCTGGTCGACCTTCACCAGGCTCGAGGCGGTGATCTCGTGGAACATCATGCCGAACGGGTTGATCAGGAAGTCTTCGGTTCCCGGTACCTTGGCGGAGATGTGGGTGAAGATCAGGTCGTCCCAGCCATGCATGGCCACCAGGCGGTAGCAGGCGGCGAGATCCAGGCGGGTTTGCCACTCGATGGCGCTGACTTGGTTTTTTACACTCGGTGTCGATTGAACGGGGGCTAGGCTCACGGCAAGGACCTCGGTGATGGTTCTTATTGGATGAGAGAACCCTCAGAGTCTAGACAGCCCGCGTCGGCTGCGGAGTTGCATTGGCAGCCAGCTTGATGACCGAGCGGGTCAGCCGGCAAACAGGCTCTGGCCCGCGGCTTTACGTCAAAGCACCGACGCCAGCAAAGGGGCGGCGAACAGGTTCAGCAACCCGGTCAGCACCATCACCAGACCGGCCACCGAACCCTCTTCCCCACCGACTTCATGGGCCCGGCTGACTCCGGCTCCGTGGGCGCCGACGCCAAACAGCGCGCCCCGGGCCAGGGCACTGCGCAGGGGCAGCCAGCGCAGCAGCACACCCCCGAGCATGGCGCCGAACACCCCGGTGAACATCACGAACACCGCCGTCAACTCAGGCACGCCGCCCAGGTCATGGGCCAGGGGCATGGCAAACGGCGTGGTGATGGAGCGTGGCACCAGGGACAGGGTCACCGAGCTGTCCAGGGCCAGGGCCTTGGCCAGGCCGAAGGAACTGCCGATGGACGCGGCGCTGCCCGCCAGCATGCCCAGCAACAGGGCCGACCAGTGACGTATCAGCAACTGCCGCTGCTGCCAGATGGGAATGGCGAAGGCGACGGTCACCGGCCCCAGCACCAGCATCAGCCAGTGGGTGTTGGCGGCGTACTCGGCATAGGCGGTGTGCAGCGGCACGGCAACCGCCAACAGCAGGGCCGGCACCAGGATCAGCGGCGACAGCAGGTAGCGCCCGGTGCGCCGATAGATCCAGCGGCTGAACAGATACGCCCCCAGGGTCAGGGCCAGCCAGAACATCGGCATCAGTTCAAGCTTCATGGCGCACCCTCCAGCGGCAGACCATCTCCACCGTGAGTGCGGTCACCAGCATCACCAGCAGGGTGCTGATGCCGATCACCAGCAGAATCCGCCAGCCGTCCTGACGCAGCAGGCCGCCGTAGTCCAGCAAGCTCATCAGCGCCGGAATGAAGAACAGCAGCATCTCCGCCATCAGCAGGCCGGCCCCCAGTTGCAACGCCGCCGGCTTGACCCAGCCCAGGGCGAAGGCCAGCAGCAACAGCGCCAGGCCGATGACCCCGCCGGGAATCGGCCAGGGCAGCCAGATGGCCAGCTGGCAACCGAGAAAGTAAATGGCCAGCAGCACCGCCAGTTCACAGATCAGGCGGCCCAGGCGTTTGCAGGTGGAAATGTTCATGGTGGTTCAGTCCTCTCAAGGGCCTATTTTATGAAAAGCCCCTGCATCACCGAAGCGAATTGTTAGACTTGAAACCATTCCAATCTGGAATCACCACCATGGATTTCAAACAACTGCGCAGTTTCGTCGAAGTGATCCGCCAGGGCGGTTTCACCCAGGCGGCCAGGACGCTGCACATCAGCCAGTCGGCGGTCAGCAAGCAGATCGCGCAACTGGAACAGAGCCTCGGCACGCCCCTGCTGGAGCGCCAGGGCTCGCACATCCATCTCACCGCCGCCGGTGGCGTGGTGCTGCAACGGGCCGAGGGCATGCTGCGTCTGCGCCATGAACTGCTCAGCGAACTGGATGACCTGAGCCAACTGGCACGGGGTGAACTGCGCCTGGGTCTGCCGCTGCTGGGCAGCGATGCACTGTTCGCCAGCCGTTTCGCCGAATACCGCCGGCGCTACCCGAATATCCAGGTGCAACTGCTCGAAGGGGGCAGCCTGAATGTGGAACAGGCGGTGCGCAACGGTGAGCTGGAACTGGGAGGCAGCCTGACCCCCAAGGACCCGGCATTTGCCTATCAACCCTTCTGCGATGAGCCCCTGGATGCCTTGTTGCCCGCCGAGCATCCCCTAGCGATGAACGCCCAGGTGCGCCTGGAAGAACTGGCGGATACACCCTTCCTCCTCTATCAGCGCAGCTTTGTGCTCAACGACCGGCTGCTCCAGGCCTGCCAGCAGGTGGGCTTCACGCCTAAGGAAGGGGGACGCAGCGGCCAGGCGGACTTTCTCGCGGCGCTGGTGGCCGCCGGTCAAGGCGTGGTGCTGCTGCCCAGTGTGGTGGCCCGCGGCCTGGTGCGGCCGGGGGTGGTGCGCCTGACGCTGAAGGCCCCGGACTATCTGCGCTGGGACATTGCCTTCATCTGGCGCCAGGGCGCGTATCTGTCCAAGGCAGCGCAAGCCTGGCTGGCGCTGCTACGGGAACAGCCGGTCAGCCCCGCAGTGCGCTGATCAACTCGGCCAGCCAGGGCTCGGCATCGGTTTCCGGGGTCACGCTCTCGCTGGCGTCCAGGCGCAGCATCGGCAGCACTTCTTCCACTCCCAGCTCGGCAAACAGCTCACGCATCTGCTCGCCACCGCCACAGAAGGTATCGCCGTAGCTGGAATCCCCCAGGCCGATCACCGCTCCGGGCAGCCCGCGCCAGGCGGCGGGCAACTGATCGCGAATGCTCGAATACAGCGGCAGCAGGTTGTCCGGCAACTCTCCCATGCCGGTGGTCGAGGTCACGGCCAGAAACGCCTGCGGGGCGAAGGCCTGAAGCTCGGCCAGAGTGGCCCGCGGGTTGTGCCAGGCCTCAAAACCTGCGGCGTTGAGGAGCTTGGCGGCGTGCCGGGCGACTTCTTCAGCCGTGCCGTACACCGAGCCGGAAAGGATGGCGACTTTCATCAATCTGTTCCTGAAGCTGACTAAAAGACTGGGATATTACCAGCTACGGAGTAAAATCCCGCTTCTGGTGCCCCGCACAGCTCAAAAGTGCCTGTGGACAGCGTGCCAGCGTGCCTTAGAATCCAGCACTTGCTGATCGATAGCGGAACTTCGGGATGATCAACGCTCATCTGCTGCAAAAGATGATCAACGCCTCCAACGACGGGATTGTGGTCGCGGAACAGGAAGGCGAAGACAACATCGTGATTTACGTGAACCCGGCTTTCGAGCGACTGACCGGCTACAGCGCCGACGAAGTGCTGTATCAGGACTGCCGTTTCCTGCAGTCCGGAGACCGTGACCAGCCGGGGCTGGAACGGATTCGCCAGGCCCTGAGCCAGGGTCAGCCGTGCCGCGAGGTGCTGCGCAACTATCGCAAGGACGGCAGCCACTTCTGGAACGAGCTGTCGATCACCCCGGTATTCAACGACAGCGATCAACTGACCTATTTCATTGGTGTGCAGAAAGACGTCAGCGTGCAGATCAAGGCGCAGCAACGTTTGCTCCAGCTGGAGCAGCAGCTGGCCGCAGTGCAAGCCGAACTCGCCGCACTCAAGGCGACCGACGGCTCTAATAAGTCGCAGGTTTAGTGGTCTGTAGGGATATTCCCCGCCGATTTGTCCTCCACCCTTCGAGCAACATCATGCAGCGTGACGCTCTCCTCACCCAGGATGAACTGGACTTCATCCAGACCATGCAGCACAACCCGCAGCTCAATGTGCGCGATGCCACATCGAGCCTGCTGGTCAATGGCGGCTCGCAGATCCGTGACCTGCTGACCCGTCTGGCTGCCAATGAAAAGGTCACCATCCAGGCCCACTTCGACAATCAGCAGATGACCTTCCCCCTGCATCTGGTGGAAGACGAGTTCCATGCCCTGCATCTGCGCCTGGGGGTGCCGAGCATCTTCGAGGACGGCCCCATGATCCGGCCCTGGCGCTTAGCGTTGGAAGAGCCGGTGGCCCTGGAAAACTCCCGTGGCCAGCCCGGACGCCTGTGGGTGCGGGAAGTGTCGTTCAAGGGCGTGTTGCTGGAGATCCGCAACCGGACCCGTCCGCCCAAGCAGTTCGCCCAGTGGTTCAGCCCTTCGGGATATGAACGGATTGCCCTGCACGGGCGCTTCGAGCGCCAGACCGAAGCCGGTTTCTACGCCTATCGCCTGGATCAGAGCGACGCGGAAGAAACCGAACGCCTGCGCCAGTTCATCCTCCAGCAGCACCGCCATACCCATCCGGCCCTGCACGCCTGAGACTGAGCGGCAGCGGCTTCAGGTGTCCAGGCGACCGCTGAGGAACTGCCGCAGGCGCTTCTGCATCAAGCGCCCCTCATTGCCCAGGCACGCCACCGGCGAACCGCTGAAGCTTTCCTGAGCCAGGTCCGCCGCATCCCCGGCTAGCATCAACGGACAGTCCAGGGTCAGCGCCAGACGCTTGAGACGCTTGGGCAACTCCGCCGTCGGCGCATGATTGGAGAACACCACCAAGGCCACAGGCCTGAGTTTTTCGCAGACCAGGGTCAGCTCATCCAACGGCGCTCCTGGCCCCAGCAGGCGGACACCGATCTGGTCATGCCCGAGCATCAGCGCCGCCACCAGCAACTCCAGTTCGCGGCACTGCGGGTTGAGCGCCGTCAGCAGCAGTTGCTGGCGCTGAGTGGCACGCTGCAACAACAGCCTTTGTGTGATCCGCGCCCGCAAAAAACCATCCAGGAACAACCACTCGCTGGTCTGGCCGAAAGTGTCCCGGTCCTGCAGCAGTTGCTTCCAGAACGGCAGGAAAATGTCCTGGAATACGACCGGCAAGGTGTAGCTGGAGAAGACCTGCCCGTAGAGGCGTTCCAGTTGCTCTTCATCGAAAGCGTTCACCGCCAGTTTCAACTGATCG
The DNA here is from genome assembly GCF_045013505.1 of Pseudomonas sp. JDS08PS003. Taxonomy (NCBI): domain Bacteria; kingdom Pseudomonadati; phylum Pseudomonadota; class Gammaproteobacteria; order Pseudomonadales; family Pseudomonadaceae; genus Pseudomonas; species Pseudomonas sp. JDS08PS003. The sequence continues at coordinate 1,182,676 of NZ_CP120724.1, read as the reverse complement.
CGCCACTGGTCGTATTCGCCTTGCAGGCCGTCGTCCACCGGCGCCTTGACCTGCGCCTGAGCCGCCCGGCTCTTGGCCAGAATCTTGCCGACCTTGCTCACCGCCACACCGCGCTCGATCCAACCAAGAATCTCTCGCACCGCCTCAACATCGTGCATGGAATACAGGCGATGCCCGCTTTCGGTGCGCGTTGGCTGGATCAGACCGTAGCGGCGCTCCCAGGCCCGCAGGGTCACCGGGTTGATTCCGGTCAGGCGCGCCACCTCACGGATCGGAAACAGCTCATCCTGACGGGCGGGGTCAGGAGCCGGAGCGACGGGGGCAAGTTCAGTCATGACGGGCATCTGGGGAGAAAACACCGATAAACAAAGTGGCGGCCATTCTACTCCCCCCAGGTGCAAATGCTTCAAGCGCGAGAAAAACCGACCGGTGTCATTGGTACCATCGCGCCAATCAGGAATAATCCTTGCTTGTTTCAGGCGCGGCCCACTACCCCGGTGCCACGTCAAGCGACGGCCTTACCCAGGCCGCGCATTGGTTTTACGGAGATACATAATGTCTACCTCACCCGTCACCCTGATGGTTGCCCGGCGCGTTGCCGACGGCCGTTACCAGGACCTGATCGCCTGGCTGCGCGAAGGCGAACAACTGGCCACCGATTTTCCCGGCTATCTGGGTTCCGGCGTTCTGGCCCCGCCACCTGACGACGACGAATTCCAGATCATCTTCCGCTTCGCCGACGAACAGACCCTGCACACCTGGGAACACTCCGCTTCGCGTACCGCCTGGCTGGCTCGGGGCAGCGACCTGTTTGCCCACCCATCGGAACATCGGGTCAGCGGTATCGATGGCTGGTTCGGCGCAGCCGGGCAACGGCCACCGCGCTGGAAACAGGCCGTCGCCATCTGGCTGGCGTTCTTCCCGGTATCGCTGCTGTTCAACTTCGTCCTCGGCCCCCTGCTCAGCGACCTGAGCCTGTTGCCCCGAGTGTTTGTCAGCACCCTGGCCTTGACCCCATTGATGGTCTACTTCTTCATTCCGCTGTCCACCCGCCTACTGGCCAACTGGCTCAACAGCACACCGGCCCGCCCGCTTCCGAGCGCCCCTTCGACGCAGAATCCGTGATTCGCCGGCAAGCCGGCTCCTACATACTGCGCAAGAGCTGGCTTGTGTAGGAGCTGGCTTGCCAGCGAAGCCCTTTGCCTAAAGGCACAAGGCCTTCCCCGCTGGTATAGTTTTCCCCTACCCGCGACGCGAGCCCTCCATGAACGCCTCCCCCGCCCCGATCCTGATCACTGGTGCCAGCCAGCGTGTCGGCCTGCATTGCGCACTGCGCCTGCTGGAAGACGGGCAGCCGGTGATTGTCACTTACCGCAGCGACCGCCCGGGCCTGCAGACCCTGCGGGAAAAGGGTGCGATCCTGCTGCATGCCGACTTCTCCAGCGAAGCCGGAATCCTGGCCCTGATCAGCGAAGTGAAAAGCCACACCGATCGCCTGCGAGCCATCGTCCATAACGCCTCGCAATGGCTGGAAGAAAGCCCCGGCCAGGAAACCGCCGCCTTTACCCAGATGTTCAACGTGCACATGCTCGCGCCCTACCTGATCAACCTGCATTGCGCGCAGTTGCTGCAGCGCTCGAGCCCGGCGGACATCATCCACATCAGCGACGACGTGACCCGCAAGGGCAGCAGCAAGCACATCGCCTACTGCGCCAGCAAAGCCGGGCTGGACAGCCTGACGCTGTCCTTCGCGGCCAAATACGCCCCGACAATCAAGGTCAACGGCATCGCTCCCGCCCTGCTATTGTTCAACCCCGACGACGACGCGGCGTACCGCACCAAGGCCCTGGCCAAATCCGCGCTGGGCATCGAACCCGGCAGCGAAGTGATCTACCAGAGCCTGCGCTATCTGCTGGACAACCCCTATGTCACCGGCACCACCTTGACCGTCAACGGCGGGCGGCACGTCAAATAAGCCGGCCCCCACGAGGACCTTGCATGAGCCTTTCCCTGCCCCAACACTACCGCGAGATCCTCAAGGGCCTCGGTGAAGACCCCGAGCGCGAAGGTTTGCTCGATACCCCCAAGCGCGCGGCCAAGGCCATGCAGTACCTGTGTCATGGCTACAGCCAGTCGGTGGAAGAGATCGTCAATGGCGCACTGTTCGCCTCCGACAGCGACGAAATGGTGATAGTCGCCGACATCGAGCTGTACTCCCTGTGCGAACATCACCTGCTGCCCTTCATCGGCAAGGCCCATGTGGCTTATATTCCTACTGGCAAGGTGCTGGGGCTGTCGAAGATCGCCCGGATCGTCGATATGTTCGCCAGGCGCCTGCAGATCCAGGAAAATCTCACCCGGGAAATCGCCGACGCGGTGCAAAGCGTGACCCAGGCCGCGGGCGTCGCGGTGGTGATCGAAGCCAAGCACATGTGCATGATGATGCGCGGCGTCGAGAAACAGAATTCCACCATGCACACCTCGGTGATGCTCGGCGCCTTTCGCGACTCGAGCACCACTCGCCAGGAATTCCTGCAATTGATTGGACGGAGCAAGTAGCAATGCCACAACTTCAGCCAGGAATGGCTCGTATCCGAGTCAAGGACCTGCTCCTGCGGACCTATATCGGAATCAACGAGGAAGAGATCCTCAACAAGCAGGATGTGCTGATCAACCTGACCATCCTGTATCCCGCCCAGGATGCGGTGCGCGACAACGACATCGATCACGCGCTGAACTACCGCACCATCACCAAGGCAATCATTGCCCACGTTGAAGGCAATCGCTTCGCCTTGCTGGAGCGCCTGACCCAGGAACTGCTGGACCTGGTGATGAGCAACCTCTCGGTGCAGTACGCCGAGGTCGAAGTCGACAAACCCCACGCCCTGCGCTTTGCCGAATCGGTATCGATCACCCTCGCGGCCAGCCGCGCTGGCGCATAGAGAACAGCCACAGCGGCAAGTGCCTGTCTTGGCACTTGCCAATGTCCCGGAGAAACCCATGACCGAACAACAACGCCTGGAACTGGAAGCCGCGGCCTTTCGCCGCCTGGTGGCCCACCTGGACAGCCGCAAGGACGTGCAGAACATCGACCTGATGAACCTGGCCGGGTTCTGCCGCAACTGCCTGTCCAAGTGGTACAAGGCCGAGGCCGACGAACGCCAGATCGAGGTCAGCCTCGATGACGCCCGCGAAGTGGTGTACGGCATGCCCTACGCCGAATGGAAAAATCTCTACCAGAAAGAAGCCAGCGCCGAGCAGCAAGCGGCGTTCGCCAAAGGAAAGCCCCATGACTGATCTGAACACCCTGCGCGCCAGCCTGAACAGCGGTGAACACGCTTTTGCCGACACCCTGGCCTTTGTCGCCGCCGGTTACGACTACCAGCCCCAGGCCTTCAACAACGGCGGCGTGGAAAACGCCGCCGGGCAGAACGAAGGCTCGTGCAAGACCCTGGGCCTGGCCCTGTTGGAAGGCCTGAGCGACGAAGAGGCGCTGCTGGCCTTCGGCGAGCACTACCGCTCGGTACTGGCCACCCCCGAAGGCACTGACCACGGCAATATCCGCGCCCTGATCGCTCACGGCCTGGCCGGGGTGAAGTTCGCAGCCCAACCGCTGACCCGCCGCTGAGCCGCACTCTGTAGGAGCTGGCTTGCCAGCGAAGGCGCCAACATAGGCAGCGCAAGGCTCGAGGGCCTCTTCGCCGGCAAGCCGGTTCCTACAATGCAACACCCATAAAAAAACCGGCTTACGCCGGTTTTTTTATGGCCTGGGTATCAGTGTGCAGCGTTCTGCAGACCGTCCAGGTAACGCTCGGTGTCCAGTGCTGCCATGCAGCCGGCGCCGGCCGAGGTGATGGCCTGACGGTACACGTGGTCGGCCACGTCGCCGGCGGCAAAGATGCCCTCGACGCTGGTGGCAGTGGCGTTGCCGTCACGACCGCCCTGCACGACCAGGTAACCGTCCTTGAGGGTCAACTGGCCTTCGAACAGCGAGGTGTTCGGGGTGTGGCCGATGGCGATGAACACGCCGTCGACTTTCAGCTCGTCGAAGCTGCCGTCGTTGTTCTTCAGGCGGGCACCGGTAACGCCCATGTTGTCACCCAGGACTTCGTCCAGGTTGGCGTTGAGCTTGAGGATGATCTTGCCTTCGGCCACGCGGGCGTTGAGCTTGTCGATCAGGATCTTCTCGGCGCGGAAGGTTTCGCGACGGTGGATCAGGGTCACGGTGCTGGCGATGTTGGCCAGGTACAGGGCTTCTTCGACAGCGGTGTTACCGCCACCGACCACAGCCACTGGCTTGTTGCGATAGAAGAAACCGTCACAGGTAGCGCAGGCCGATACACCCTTGCCCATGAACGCTTCTTCCGAAGGCAGTCCCAGGTAACGGGCGCTGGCGCCGGTAGCGATGATCAGCGCATCGCAGGTGTAGGTCGCGCTGTCGCCGGTCAGGGTGTAAGGCTTGGCGGCGAAGTCCACGGCATTGATATGGTCGAAGACGATTTCGGTTTCGAAACGCTCGGCGTGCTCGCGCATCCGCTCCATCAGCGCCGGGCCGGTCAGGCCGTGTACGTCGCCAGGCCAGTTGTCGACTTCGGTGGTGGTGGTCAGTTGGCCACCGGCCTGCATGCCGGTGATCAGCAACGGCTTCAGGTTGGCGCGGGCGGCATAGACCGCAGCGCTGTAACCGGCAGGGCCGGAACCGAGAATAATCACACGCGAATGGCGTACTTCAGACATGACTCACTCCTATCGACCGGCCCGGGTGACCTGGCGCGGAACGCCGGATTGCCGGCTGGAATAAAAAAGGACGGCGAAACCTTGGGGAAGGCTTGAACTCGCCCGTCCAAAAAATAATGGGTGAAGCGTATAGAGGGGGCGAAGATTAAGGAAATACGGTTTAACAATCCAGCTCATAGGCGGTCTCTATCCTCAGCAGGCCCCTTTGAAAGGGTCTTTGTTACCGTTGATGTCGACCTGTTCACGGTGCTTTCGCCCCCTGCGCAAAGCCGGTAAGGTCGGCGCGTTTTCCAACTGCTCGGAGCACTCTATGCCCGCCCCCGTACTGTCCGGCCCGCAATACCTGCGTGAGGGCCTGAAGCTGGTCCTCAGTCCCGGCCTGCGCCTGTTCGTGCTACTGCCCCTGGTGATCAACCTGGTGCTGTTCGTCGGATTGATCTATTTCGCCGGCCACCAGTTCAGCCTGTGGATCGACACCTTGATGCCGACCCTGCCGCAATGGCTGAGCTTTCTCAGCTACATCCTCTGGCCGCTGTTCATGGTGCTGGTGGTGCTGATGGTGTTTTTCACCTTCACCATGCTGGCCAACATCATCGCCGCCCCCTTCAACGGCTTTCTATCGGAAAAAGTCGAAACTGTGGTCCGTGGCACCGATGATTTCCCGCCCTTCAGCTGGGGCGAACTGATCGCCATGATCCCCCGCACCCTGTCCCGGGAAATGCGCAAGCTCGGCTACTTCCTGCCCCGGGCCATCGGCCTGTTCATCCTGTCGCTGATCCCGGTGGTCAACCTGATCGCCGCGCCGCTGTGGCTGCTGTTCGGCGTCTGGATGATGGCTATCCAGTACATCGACTACCCGGCGGACAACCACAAGATGAGCTGGCAGGACATGCTCGCCTGGCTGCGCCAGAAGCGCTGGCAGAGCCTGGGCTTTGGCGGCATCGTCTACCTGGCGCTGATGATCCCGTTCGTCAATATCCTGATGATGCCGGCCGCCGTGGCCGGTGCGACGCTGTTCTGGGTCCGTGAGCGCGGGGTGGAGAACCTGCCGGCCAAATAAGGCTGGAGCGTCATAAATCCATCATCCAGACGTCACAATGACGACATGGCCTCAGTCGACACTGAGGCCATGACGACAGCTCTGCACATCACCCTCATCACTGAAACCTTCCCACCGGAAATCAATGGCGTGGCCAATACCCTTGGTCGCCTGTGTGATGGCCTGCGTGCCCGTGGGCATCAAGTGGAACTGGTGCGCCCGCGCCAGGGATGTGATCAGAGCCGCCCCAGCGACGAGGCCCTGCTGCTGTGCCGCGGCTGGCCGCTGCCGGGGTATCCGGGGCTGCAATGGGGCCAGTCGTCGATGCACAAACTGCTGCGGCGCTGGAAACGCCAACGCCCGGACGTGCTCTACATCGCCACCGAAGGCCCACTGGGACTGTCCGCGCTGCGGGCGGCGAAACGCCTGGGGATCTCGGTGGTCAGTGGCTTCCATACCAACTTCCAGCAGTATTCCACCCAGTACGGCCTGGGTTTGCTGACTCGCTTGCTGACCCATTACCTGCGCTGGTTCCACAACCGCTCAAAGCTGACCCTGGTGCCCAGCGCCAGCCAGCGCCTGGAACTGGAGCGTCGGCACTTCGAACGCCTGGCCCTGCTGTCCCGGGGCGTCGACAGCCAACTGTTCCATCCGGCCAAACGCCTCAATGAGCTGCGCACGCGCTGGGGCCTGGGCAACGATGACCTGGCGGTGATCCATGTCGGGCGCCTGGCTCCGGAGAAGAACCTGGGCCTGCTCAAGCGCTGCTTCGAGCAGCTCAAGGCCACTTATCCAAAGCGGAACATGAAACTGATCGTGGTGGGTGACGGACCGCAACGGGCGGCCCTGGAAAAGAGCCTGCCCGAAGCCCTGTTCTGTGGCAGTCAGCGTGGTGAGGCCCTGGCAGCCCATTACGCTTCGGGGGATGTGTTCCTGTTTCCCAGCCTCACCGAAACCTTCGGCAATGTGGTGCTCGAGGCCCTGGCTTCCGGGCTGGCGGTAGTGGCCTACGATCAGGCAGCCGCCGCCCAGCATATCCGCCATGGCTATGACGGCGTGCTGGCCATGCCCGGAGATGAAGGCGCGTTCTGTGATGCCGCCAGCTGGTTGCTGGAAGAAGTGGAAACCTTGCGCCGGGTACGCCTCAACGCCCGTCAACACGCCAGCCGCCAGGGCTGGCCGGCTGTGATCGAACAGTTCGAGGATCAGTTGCGCAGTGCCTGCCAGCAAGCACCGGCAGCGGATTACGAAGGGATGATCGAGGCGGTGCTGGAACCACGCAGCGCCACAGAAGCACTCGGCGCGGCAAGGAGGCTGCCCCCCTCACCGCCCGGAGCCAGGCGTTAAACCAGGGACATCAGTGCTTCACGGCTGAACGGCAGGATGTCCTGTTCGCGGCCGTCACGGACTTTCTGCGCCCAATCCGGGTCCACCAGCAAGGCACGGCCCACGGCCACCAGGTCGAACTCTTCATTGTTCAAACGCTGCAACAGGTTTTCCAGGCTGGCCGGCTGCGCCACCTTGTCGGTGTCGACCATGAACTGCAGGAACTCGCCGTCCAGGCCGACGCTGCCCACGGTAATGGTGGGTTTGCCGGTGAGCTTGCGGGTCCAGCCTGCCAGGTTCAGATCGGAACCTTCGAACTCCGGTTCCCAGAAGCGTCGCGTCGAACAGTGGAAGATATCCACACCCGCATCTGCCAGCGGCTTGAGGAAGGCGCCCAGAGCTTCCGGGGTCTGCACCAGACGTGCGCTGTAGTCCTGCTGCTTCCACTGGGAGAAGCGCAGGATGATCGGGAAATCCGGGCCGACGGCAGCCCGTACCGCCTGGATCAATTCGATGGCGAAACGCGAGCGCTGAGCCAGGTCGCCGCCGTACTCGTCGGTGCGCTGGTTGGCGCCTTCCCAGAAGAACTGGTCCACCAGATAGCCGTGGGCGCCATGGATTTCCACGCCGTCCATGCCGATGCTCTGGGCATCCTTGGCGGCCTGGGCGAAGGCAGCGATCACTTCCTGGATGTCCTGGTGGGTCATGCCGTGCACCAGCACCTTACCGTCCTTGAGCTTCTCGGTCGGGCCATAACCGGGCACGCTGGCGTCCGGTTCGGTGCCCAGGCGCCGCACATTGCCCACATGCCACAGTTGCGGAACGATCTTGCCGCCTTCAGCGTGGACCGCATCCACCACCTTCTTCCAGCCGGCCAGGGCCGCCTCGCCATGGAACTGCGGCACATTGGGGTAACCATTGGCGGCCTGGTGGCCCACCGTGGTGCCCTCGGTGATGATCAGGCCGACACCCGCAGCAGCACGGCGGCGGTAATACTCGATGACCTTGGAGTTGGGCACGCCGCCCGGAGAAAACGAACGGGTCATCGGCGCCATCACTACGCGGGTCGGCAGCTCCAGCGCGCCGAGTTGAAAGGGTTTGAACAAGGCTTGAACAGGCATGCTGCACTCCGACAAAAAGGCTTGAGTCGAGACTCGACGCACAAGACTGCGCCGGGTACCTGCCCCGGCGCACTTATGATGAGGATAATATTGCCCCCTCATAGCGCTGCACAGCATTATTGATTTGAGTGATTTAGATGCAAAAACGCCGCATTGCAGCGGCGTGAAAGAGGTGCCCGTCAGTGGTTAGCTCAGGGCCTTTTCGATGGCCTGGACCACTGTCGGATCATCGGGAGCGGTACGGGGCGAGAAACGCGCCAGTACCCGACCGTCCTTGCCCAGCAGGAATTTCTCGAAGTTCCAGGTGATATCCCCAGGAAACTCGGCGCCCTCGCCCGCCAGCAAACGGTACAACTGATGGCGCTCGGGACCGTTCACGTCCAGTTTGCTGCTCAAGGGAAAGGTCACCCCGTAGTTGAGGCTGCAAAATTCCTGGATCTCCTGCTCGGTGCCCGGTTCCTGCCCAGCGAACTGGTTGCAAGGTAACCCCAGCACGCTGAATCCCTGGGCCTTGTATTGCTGGTAGAGATTTTCCAACGCCGCATATTGTGGTGTCAGACCACATTTGGAGGCGACGTTGACCACCAGCACGACTTGCCCCTTGAAGGGCGCGAGCGGCAGCTCCTGACCATCCAGGGCTTTCAATTTAAGGTCGTGAAAAGCACTCATGACGAACTCCAAATTCCTGTGTTCTTACAGAAAACAGCCTCTCGACAGTACAGCCAAAAGCCGCGGACTAAAAAGGCGCCCTCGGGCGCCTCTCCAGTAAGCTTGAGCTTAGCGCAGAAAATCAGTGGTGATGGCCACCTTCGCCATGGACGTGACCATGAGCGATTTCTTCCTGGCTGGCATCACGGATGGCAACGATCTTGACCTGGAAGTTCAGGCGCTGACCGGCCAGCGGGTGGTTGCCGTCGACGGTAACGTCGTCGCCGTCCAGATCACGGATGGTCACGATCTGCATCTGGCCGTCCGGAGCGGAAGCGTGGAACTGCATGCCCACTTCCAGTTCGTCGACGCCTTCGAACATGCTGCGGCTCAGGGTGCTGACCAGTTCGGCGGCGTATTCGCCGTAGGCATCTTCAGGTTCTACGGCAACTTTCAGTTCGTCACCGACTTGCTTGCCTTCCAGAGCCTTTTCCAGACCAGGAATGATGTTACCTGCACCTTGCAGGTAAACCAGCGGGGCGCCGCCGGCAGAGCTGTCGATGACCTCACCAGCGTCGTTGGTGAGGGTATAGTCGATGGAGACAGCCTTATTGGCGGCGATCAGCATGGGGCGGGACCTTTTGCATAAGAATGAAGAACGTCCAAGTTTAGCGAAGCAATCGCTCGAAAGCGAACGGAACCCAGACCAACGGAACGGGAAAAATCCGTCGACAATCCTGGGATTTCATCAGGATGAAGACGGCCACTGGGTGGCGCAACTGTCCTGCGGCCACACCCAGCACCTGCGCCACCAGCCGCCCTGGCAATCCCGAGCCTGGGTCCTGGACCCAAGGCAGCGCACAGAAAAAATAGGCCAGCCCTTTGCCTGCGGCTGGTGTGCTCAGGACCCGGGAAACGATAACCTTAGCGTCTGACTAGCAGGCAGACGGCCTTAGACCGTCGCCTTTGCCATGCACCTTCTGAGAATTCGCATGCAAACTTTTTTCATCGCGCCCACCGATTTTGGTGTGGGTCTGACCTCCATCAGCCTCGGGCTGGTGCGTACCCTGGAACGGGCCGGCCTCAAGGTCGGCTTTTTCAAGCCCATTGCCCAACCGCATCCGGGTGATACCGGCCCCGAGCGGTCCACCGAACTGGTGGCCCGTACCCACGGCCTGAAACCACCGCAGCCCTTGGGCCTGGCCCATGTGGAACGCATGCTCGGCGATGGCCAGCTGGATGAACTGCTAGAGGAAATCATCACCCTCTACCAGCAGGCCGCCATCGGCAAGGATGTACTGATCGTCGAAGGCATGGTGCCAACCCGCAGCGCCAGCTACGCCGCCCGGGTCAACCTGCACCTGGCCAAAAGCCTGGATGCCGAAGTGATCCTGGTCTCTGCTCCGGAAAACGAAGTGCTCACCGAACTGTCCGGCCGGGTCGAGTTGCAAGCGCAGTTGTTCGGCGGGCCGCGGGACCCGAAAGTGCTGGGGGTGATCCTCAACAAGGTGCGTACCGATGAAAGCATGGAGGCGTTCTCCGCCCGCTTGAAGGAGCACTCACCGTTACTGCGCAGCGGCGACTTCCGCCTGCTGGGCTGCATTCCCTTCCAGCCGGAACTGAACGCACCGCGCACCCGTGACGTTGCGGACCTGATGGGCGCCCAGGTGCTCAATGCCGGGGACTATGAAACCCGGCGCATGACCAAGATCATCATTTGCGCCCGCACCATGCGCAACACCGTGGAACTGCTCAAGCCCGGCGTGCTGGTGGTGACCCCCGGCGATCGCGACGACATCATCCTCGCCGTGAGCCTGGCGGCCATCAACGGCGTGCCCCTGGCCGGCCTGCTGCTGACCAGTGACACCCTGCCCGATCCACGGATCATGGAGCTGTGCCGTGGAGCCCTGAACGCCGGCTTGCCGGTACTTTCGGTGAGCACCGGTTCCTACGACACCGCCAACCAGCTCAATGGCCTGAACAAGGAAATCCCCATCGATGACCGCGAGCGCGCGGAAATCATCACCGACTTCGTCGCCAGCCACCTGGACGCCAACTGGCTGCACCAGCGCTGCGGCACTCCGCGGGAAATGCGCCTGTCGCCGGCAGTGTTCCGCTATCAGTTGATCCAGCGGGCACAGGAAGCCAACAAGCGTATCGTCCTGCCTGAAGGCAGCGAACCCTTGACCGTACAGGCCGCCGCCATCTGCCAGGCTCGGGGCATTGCCCGCTGCGTGCTGCTGGCCAAGCCGGAAGAGGTTCACGCGGTCGCCCGGGCCCAGGGCATCGAACTGCCGGAAGGCCTGGAGATTCTCGACCCGGACCTGATTCGCGAGCGCTACATCGAGCCCATGGTGGCCCTGCGCAAGAGCAAGAGCCTCAACGCGCCCATGGCCGAGCAGCAACTGGAAGACCCGGTGGTCATCGGCACCGTGATGCTGGCCCTGGACGAAGTGGACGGCCTGGTATCGGGGGTCATTCATTCCACCGCCAACACCATCCGTCCGGCCCTGCAACTGATCAAGACCGCCCCGGGCTGCACCCTGGTGTCCTCGGTATTCTTCATGCTGTTCCCCGAGCAGGTGCTGATCTACGGCGACTGCGTGATGAACCCACACCCCAGCGCCAGCGAACTGGCGGAGATCGCCTTGCAGAGTGCCGACTCGGCAGCGGCCTTCGGCATTACCCCAAGGGTGGCCATGATCAGCTACTCCAGCGGCGACTCGGCCAGTGGCGAAGAAGTGGAGAAAGTCCGCGAGGCGACCCTGCTGGCCCATGAAGCCCAGCGCTCGCTGCTGATCGACGGCCCCCTGCAATACGATGCCGCGGCCAACGAAAACGTCGCTCGGCAACTGGCACCCAACAGCCAGGTGGCGGGCAAGGCCACGGTCTTCGTGTTCCCCGACCTCAACACCGGCAACACCACGCACAAGGCCGTGCAACGCAGCGCCGACTGCGTGAGCCTGGGGCCGATGCTGCAAGGCCTGCGCAAGCCTGTGAACGACCTGCCCCGGGGCGCCCAGGTGGACGACATCGTCTACACCATTGCCCTGACCGCAATTCAAGCCGCCAACCGACCTATGGATGTCTAAATGCTGGAATTCCTACCTGCCGTAGTGCGCGGGATCATCGCCTCCATCCTGTTGGCGCTGAACACTATCCTGCTGTGCTCGTTCCTGTTCTGCGTGGCGATCTTCAAGGCCCTGCCTTTCGCCCTCACCCAGCGCTTTACCCACTGGTTGATGAATCACACCCATGAAGCCTGGATCAGCAACAACAAGGCCTGGATGCAGCTGGTGTGCCGCACCCGCTGGCACCTCAGCGGCCTTGAAGGCCTGGATTACCAGCACTCCTATCTGGTCACCAGCAACCACCAGAGCTGGGTCGACATCATGGTCTTGCAGTACGTGCTCAACCGGCGTATCCGCCCCCTGAAATTCTTCCTCAAGCAGGAGCTGATCTGGGTACCGGTGATTGGCCTGGCCTGGTGGGCCCTGGGCTTTCCGTTCATGAAGCGCTACTCCAAGGCCTACCTGGAAAAGCATCCGGAGAAAAAGGGCAAGGACCTGGAAACCACCCGCAAGACCTGCGCGAAGTTCCGCAACAACCCGGTGGGGATCTTCAACTTCGTCGAAGGCACACGCTTCACCGAGGGCAAGCATGCTCAGCAGCAGTCGCCGTTCCGCTACCTGCTCAAACCCAAGGCCGGCGGTATCGCCTTTGTCCTGGATGCCATGGGCGAGCAATTGCAATCGATCATCGATGTGACCATCCACTACCCCGCTGGACGCCCCGGTTTCTGGGACCTGCTGTGCGGCAGGGTCAAGGATGTGGTGGTGCGCTTTGAGGAAGTGCAGATTCCGCCGCAGTTCATTGGCAAGAACTACGAGCAGGACACGGCCTATCGCCAGGAATTCCAGGGCTGGATCAACCAGCAGTGGCTGGACAAGGATGCGCTGCTGGAAGTGCTGCATCGCGAGTATCCGGCCAAACCCTGAGGGCCTCTTCGCTGGCAAGCCAGCTCCTACACAGAGGTCCGTAGGAGCCGGCTTGCCGGCGAACGCTATCTGAAGCGCACAAAAAAGCCCGCAGCCGATCACTCGGCTGCGGGCTTTTTGCTACGGCTTAGATCGCGCCGTGTTTACGCAGCAGATCCAGCACCAGCTTGACGCCGTCTTCCAACGACAGCGCCTGGGTGTCGATCACCAGATCGGCATTGAGCGGCACGTCATACGGGAAGGATTCGCCCGGGATGTTGTCCCCAGCGGCAGCGTACAGCCCCTGCGGATCACGCTCGGCGCACACCGCAGGCGATGCCTGGACGTAAACCGTCAACAGACGATCCTTGCCGATCAGGTCCTTGGCCTGCTCGCGCCCTTCGGCACTCGGCGCCACGAACGCGGCCAGGGTCAGCAGGCCGGCTTCGTTGAACTGGCGGGCAACGTGAGCCGCACGACGCCAGTTCTCGGTCCGCCCGGCACGATCCTGTGGCAGGCCCTTGTTCAGGTCATGCCGCAGGTTCTGGCCATCGAGCACATACACCGCGCGCCCCATGTCGAACAGCTTGCGCTCCACCGCGTAGGCCAGGGTGCTCTTGCCCGCGCCCGAAAGGCCGCTGAACAGCACGGTTGCCGGTTGCTGGCCGAAACGCTGAGCACGCTCTTCAGTGGCCACATGGGCCAGCTTGCCGTGGTGGGTGGCGCTGCCATGGGCCACTGGCTGGGCGATGATCATGCCGGCGCCGACGGTGCCGTTGGTCAAGCGGTCGATGACAATGAAAGCACCCGTGGTGCGGTTGCTTTCATAGCCGTCCAGGGCGATCGGCGCGTCGAGGCTGACCTTGACCTTGCCGATCTCGTTCAGTTGCAGCGCACTGGCCGCCCCCTCTTCCAGGGTGTTCACATCGACCTTGTGAACGATGCTGGCAATCGAGCCCGGCACGTAGCTGGTAGCACGCTTGATGTCGTACTTCTTGCCCGGCAGCATCGGTTCTTCAGCCATCCACACCAGCATGGCTTCGAAGCTGTCGGTGACCGGCGGCACGCTGTCGGCATGCACCAGCAGGTCGCCGCGGGAGATGTCGATCTCGTCTTCCATGGTCAGGGTCACGGCCTGGCCGGGGCCGGCCTGCTCCAGCTCACCCTCGAAGGTGACGATGGACTTGACCCGGCTGCTCTTGCCCGACGGCAGCACCACGACTTCGTCGCCCTTGTGCACGATGCCGCTGGCCAGGGTGCCGGCAAAACCACGGAAGTTCAGGTTCGGACGGTTGACGTATTGCACCGGGAAACGCAGGTCGGTGAAATTGCGGTCGCCCGCCACTTCCACGGTCTCGAGGATTTCCATCAGCGACTGCCCGGTGTACCAGGGCGAACGCTCGCTCTTGTTCACCACGTTGTCGCCCTTGAGCGCCGACATCGGTACGAAGTGCAGACTGGTGGGCTGCAGCTTCAGACCCTGGGCAAATTTCAGGTAGTCGGCCTTGATCGACTCGAACACGCCTTCATCGAAGTCCTTGAGGTCCATCTTGTTGATGGCCACGACGATGTGCTTGATCCCCAGCAACGAGGCGATGAAGCTGTGGCGACGGGTCTGGGTCTGCACGCCGTAGCGGGCGTCCACCAGGATGATCGCCAGGTCACAGGTGGAAGCACCGGTGGCCATGTTGCGGGTGTACTGCTCATGGCCGGGGGTGTCGGCGATGATGAACTTGCGCTTGGCGGTGGAGAAATAGCGGTAGGCGACATCGATGGTGATGCCCTGCTCGCGCTCGGCCTGCAGGCCATCCACCAGCAACGCCAGGTCGATGTCGTCACCGGTGGTGCCGACCTTCTTCGAATCCCGGGTGATGGCTTCCAGATGGTCTTCGTAGATCATCTTCGAGTCGTGCAGCAGACGCCCGATCAGGGTGCTCTTGCCGTCATCGACGTTACCGCAGGTCAAAAAGCGCAGCAGCTCTTTACGTTCGTGCTGGCCCAGGTACGCGAGGATGTCCTCGCTGATCAAATCAGATTGATGCGACATGACAGCCCCTTAGAAATAACCTTGACGTTTCTTGTCTTCCATCGAGCCGGCGCCATCGTGGTCGATGACCCGGCCCTGGCGCTCGGAAGTTCGCGTCAGGAGCATTTCCTGGATGATGTCCGTCAGGCTCTCGGCCTCGGACTCCACCGCGCCCGTCAACGGGTAGCAGCCAAGGGTACGGAAACGCACTTTCTTCTTGACGATGCGGGCTTTCTCTTCATCGGACAGATGCTCGAGGATGCGCTCGTCATCGATCATGATCAGGGTGCCGTTCTTCTCGATCACTTCACGCTCGGCGGCGAAGTACAGCGGCACGATCGGGATGCCTTCCAAATAGATGTATTGCCAGATGTCCAGCTCGGTCCAGTTGGACAGCGGGAACACGCGGATCGATTCGCCCTTGTTGACCTTACCGTTGTAGACGTTCCACAGCTCGGGGCGCTGGTTCTTCGGGTCCCAGCGGTGCTTGCTGTCGCGGAACGAGTAGACGCGCTCCTTGGCGCGGGACTTCTCTTCATCGCGACGGGCACCGCCGAATGCGGCGTCGAAACCGTGCTTGTCCAGAGCCTGCTTGAGGCCCTCGGTCTTCATGATGTCGGTGTGCTTGGCACTGCCGTGGGTGAAGGGGTTGATGCCCTGGGCCACGCCGTCAGGGTTGACGTGGGTGATCAGGTCCAGCCCCAGTTCCTCGACCATGCGGTCGCGGAACTTGTACATTTCCTGGAATTTCCACTGGGTATCGACGTGCATCACCGGGAACGGCAGCTTGCCGGGGAAGAACGCCTTGCGGGCCAGATGCAACATCACGGCGGAGTCTTTACCGATGGAGTACAGCATCACCGGGTTGTCGAACTCGGCGGCCACCTCGCGGATGATGTGGATGCTTTCCGCCTCCAGCTGTTTCAGATGCGTCAGTTTGTCGACCATGGCTACTCACGAAAGCTTTCTTATGGACGGCCATCGGGCCGTGTTCGAGCGGGGCATGCTAGCACAGCGACCTGCTTCTAATCAGGGCGCCAACTAGAACGAAACGATATATGAATATACCGCCCGGTTAGGCATCAAAACACCTGACCAGACGGCCGACGCAGGAGCTGGCTTGCCAGCGAAGGCGCTTTCAGACGCACCTCAAGGCTCAAGACCTTTTCGCCGACAAGCCGGCCCCTACACGAGGTCAGATCGGGTTGGGGCAGTCGATGAACAGGTGCTCCAGGGCAAAGCGCCGGGCCAGGTAGTCGCCCAGGGCCTGGACGCCATAACGCTCGGTAGCGTGGTGACCGGCAGCAATGAAGCTGATGTCGTTTTCCCGGGCGCTGTGGAAGGTCTGTTCCGAAGCCTCACCACTCAGATACAGGTCGACGCCGGCCTGGACCGCCTGGTCGATGTAGCCCTGGCCGCCGCCGGTGCACCAGCCGACCCGGCGGATCATCTCGCTGCCTTCGATCAGCAACGGTTCGCGGCCCATCACTTCCTGCACTCGCCGGGCAAAATCCCGTGCAGTCAGGGGCTCGCTGAGTGAGCCCACCAGGCCAACGACCTTGGGATTGCCCGGGTCCAACGGGCCTTCCACGGTGATATCCAGCTGGCGGGCCAGTTGCACGTTGTTGCCTACCTCTGGGTGCAGGTCCAGGGGCAAGTGATAGGCCAGCAGGCTGATGTCGTGCTTGAGCAGGGTTTTCAGCCTACGCTGCTTCATTCCGGTGATGCAGGGGTTCTCGCCTTTCCAGAAATAACCGTGATGCACCAGGACCAGATCGGCCTTGGCCTCCACCGCTGCGTCCAGCAACGCCTGGCTGGCGGTCACGCCGCTGACGATGCGCATCACCTGCGGGCGTCCTTCGACTTGCAAGCCATTGGGGCAGTAGTCGGCGATGCGTGAACTACCCAGGTAGCGGTCCGCTTCTTCCACCAATGTGCTCAGGGCAACGGCCATAAAAGACTCCTAAATATCCCGTTCAGAGGCGCGCGCGGCCTCGTATAATGCGCGACATTATGGGCCGTGCGCAGCCCTTCGTAACCACCCAGGACTTGCTCAATGCTCAAGGCTCTGCGTTTTTTTGGCTGGCCGCTACTGGCCGGCGTGCTTATCGCGTTGTTGATTATTCAGCGTTATCCGCAATGGGTCGGGTTGCCCAGCCTGGACGTCAACCTGCAGCAAGCTCCGCAAACCACCAGCACCCAGCAGGGGCCCGTGTCCTACGCCGATGCGGTCGTGATTGCCGCGCCTGCGGTGGTCAACCTGTACACCACCAAGGTGATCAACAAGCCTGCGCATCCGCTGTTTGAGGACCCCCAGTTCCGACGCTTCTTCGGCGACAACCTGCCCAAGCAGCAGCGCATGGAGTCGAGCCTGGGCTCGGGGGTGATCATGAGCCCCGAAGGCTACCTGCTGACCAACAACCACGTGACCTCCGGTGCCGAACAGATCGTGGTGGCGCTCAAGGATGGCCGTGAAACCCTGGCAAGGGTCATCGGCAGCGATCCGGAAACCGACCTGGCGGTGCTCAAGATAGACCTGAAAAAACTGCCTTCGATCACTGTCGGCCGCTCGGAAAACGTTCGCGTCGGCGACGTCGCCCTGGCCATCGGCAACCCGTTCGGGGTCGGCCAGACCGTGACCATGGGCATCATCAGCGCCACCGGGCGCAACCAGTTGGGCCTGAACAACTACGAAGACTTCATCCAGACCGACGCCGCGATCAATCCGGGCAACTCCGGTGGCGCACTGGTAGACGCCAACGGCAACCTGACCGGGATCAACACCGCCATCTTCTCCAAATCCGGCGGTTCCCAGGGCATCGGCTTCGCGATCCCGATCAAACTGGCCATGGAGGTGATGAAATCGATCATCGAGCATGGCCAGGTGATCCGTGGCTGGCTGGGCATCGAAGTGCAGCCGCTGACCCAGGAGCTGGCCGAGTCCTTCGGCCTGGCCGGGCGTCCCGGGATCGTGGTGGCCGGGATCTTCCGCGACGGTCCGGCGCAGAAAGCCGGTATGCAATTGGGAGACGTGATCCTCAGCATCGACGGCGAACCCGCCGGCGATGGTCGTCGCTCCATGAATCAAGTGGCGCGGATCAAGCCGACGGACAAAGTCTCGATCCAGGTCATGCGCAACGGCAAGGAGCTCAAGCTGACCGCAGAAATCGGCCTGCGTCCGCCACCCGCACCGGTCAAAGAAGAAGAGTGAATGTGCGCCCGGCCATGCCGGGCTAACAGCATACATTCTCATTGGTCATGTTATATTGTTTCAATATTGCTATTGGAACAGCCCGATGACGTCCCGAAAAATCCTCCCCCTGGCAGGCCTGACCCTAGGCCTGTTGGCAGACCCCCTGCTCGCCGAAGAACCGCAGTCGCTGGAACTTGAAACCACCCGCATCACCACCGAATACGAATCGGCCACCGGCCCGGTCAGAGGCTATCGTGCCACTCGCTCGGCCAGCGCCACCAAGACCGACACAGCCATTCGTGACATCCCGCAATCCATCAGCGTGATCCCCGCCAGCGTGCTCAAGGACCTGGGCAGCAGCAATGTCGAACGGGCCCTGGAGTTTGCTGGCGGAGTCTCCAAGCAGAACAACTTCGGCGGGCTGACCCTATATGAGTACAGCATCCGTGGTTTCACCACCTCGGAGTTCTATAAGGACGGTTTCAGCGCCAACCGCGGTTATCCCAGCACCCCGGATGCCGCCAATATCGAGCGCATCGAAGTACTCAAAGGCCCGGCGGCCAGCCTCTACGGCCGAGGCGATCCCGGCGGCACGGTGAACATCGTCACCAAGAAACCCCAGCCCGAGCCTTTCGCCACCCTGCAGTCCAGCGCCGGCAGCTGGGATCGCTACCGCACCGCTCTGGACCTCAATACTCCACTGGATGACCAGGGCAACCTGCTGTCCCGGGTGAACCTGGCAGTCGAGGACAACCATAGCTTCCGCGATCACGTGGACAGCCGCCGGGTGTTCGTCGCCCCTTCCTTCAGTTGGCAACTGAACCCGAACACCAGCCTGCTGGTGGAGAGCGAATTCGTGCGTCACAGCTCGACCTTCGACCGCGGCATCGTCGCGCCCAACAACCGCTGGAGCGGCGTCTCGCGCTCGACCTTCCTCGGTGAACCCAGCGACGGCAACATCGACAACCACAACAACATGCTCCAGGCCGCCCTGGAACATCACCTCAACGACAGCTGGAAGCTGCGCCTGGCCAGCCACTACAAGGAAGGCAAGTTGTGGGGCTTTGCCTCGGAAACCCGCCCGCTGAATGCCAACCAGCACACAGTCAACCGGCGCTACCGCGAGCGCGATAACAACTGGCACGACAGCATCACCCAACTGGAACTGCGCGGCCTGTTCGACATCGGCAGTTGGCAGCACGAGCTGCTGATCGGCAGCGAATATGAGAACTACCGCAAGAACGAGCGGGTCACCACCATTGCCGGCGGCGCCTATGCCGTCGATATCTACGACCCGATCTACGGTCAGGCCAAGCCCAACGGCAAACGCTCCGGCACGGACTTTTTCGAGCATGTCGAAAGCCAGGCCCTCAACCTGCAGGACCAGATCATCTTCACTGACCGCCTGCGCGGCATGATCGGCGCCCGCTTTGAACACTTCGAGCAAAAGATCGACGACCACACCACCGGCAAGCGCAGCCGCCAGACTCACGACGCCCTGACCCAGCGCGCCGGCCTGCTGTATCAACTGACTCCGCAGTTGGGGCTGTTCGCCAACGCCTCCACCTCGTTCAAGCCCAACAACGGGCTGGATGCGGCAGGCAAGTCGTTCAAGCCCGAGGAAGGCGTCGGTTATGAAGTGGGGATCAAGAGCGAGCTGTTCGACGAACGCCTGAGTGCGACCCTCGCCGCCTTCCATATCGACAAGGAAAACGTCCTGGCCCTGGACCCCGGCACCGACGCCAGCCGCGCCATGGGCAAGGCCCGCAGCCAGGGCTTCGATGCGCAAGTGACCGGCCAGTTGACCGACGCGGTTCGGGTGATCGGTGCCTATGCGCTGATCGATGCCGAGGTCACCAAGGGCGATCGGGCGATCCCTGCCGGCAGCCGCATACTCGGCGTGGCCAAACACAGTGGCAGCCTGCTGGGCGTCTATGAGTTCCAGGACGGCCGGTTCAAAGGCTCGGACGTCGGCGCCGCCCTGACCTACGTCGGCGATCGCTCGGGCGAGGCCGGAGGCAGCTTCGAGTTGCCGGCCTACCGCACCCTGGACCTGCTGGCTCACTACAAGGCCAGCGATAACCTGACCCTGGGCCTGAACCTGAACAACCTGTTCGACGAGAAGTACTACGAGCGCTCCTACAGCAACTACTGGGTCAACCCCGGCGAGCCGCGCAACTTCACCGTCAGCCTGACACTCAACCTGTAGCCGGAAATCGCCATGCACAACCTCAAATCAATCGCCCTTCTGGGCCTGCTCGCTACGCTGGGTACAACCCAGGCCTGGGCCCACGGTCTGTGGACCGAACAGCGCCGCGGCAATATCGAAGTGGTCTACGGCCACGGTGCCGAAGACGACGCCTTCAAGGCCAAGAAGGTCAGCGGTGCCTGGGCCTACGACGGCGCGGCCAGAATGATTCCGGTGAGCGTGCAACGCCTGGCCGACCACGCGCGCCTGCAACCACTCAAACCACCGGCGGCCCTGGCCGTGGCACTGGATAACGGTCCGTGGTCGCAGACGGCGGACAAGCGCTGGATCAACCAGGGGCGCAGTAAAGTCCCGGGGGCTATCGCCTCGACCCACACCTTCAAGTACAGCCTGGCGATCTATCAGCCGGGGGCAAAGCTGCCCAAACTGGAACAGCTCAAACTGCTGATTCTGCCGGAAGTCGACCCGCTGACCGTGGGCCAGGGCAACAGCCTGCCGGTGCGGGTACTGCTGGATGGGCAGCCCGTGGCCGGGGTCAAGTTGATTGGAGACTACCGCAATGCACCGAGCACCCTGAGCACCGAAACCGATGCCCAGGGACGCGCTCAAGTGTTGGTGAGAAATGAAGGCCTGAACGTGATCGCTGCCGAGCTTGAAGTGCCGCTCAAGGACAACCCGGATGTGGCGTCACGCGGACTGTTCAGCTCCCTGACCTTCCTCGGCGAACCGCACCACGAATGAGGGCAGCCGGGGGCTGCAGCAACAAGCGGCAAGCTTGTGGCTGCAAGCGAGAAGCTCCAAGCATTTGCTCTGGGCTTCTAGCTTGCGGCTTGCGGCTTAGAGCTGCCCCAATCCGTCGATCAGCGCCTGATTCTGCTCCGGCGTGCCGATGCTGATCCGCAGGAATTGGGCGATCCGTTCCTGCTTGAAGTGACGCACGATCACCCCCTGCTCCCGCAGCTTGGCGGCAAGACCTGCTGCGTCGTGCTGCGGGTGGCGGGCAAAGATGAAGTTGGCTGCCGATGGCAGCACTTCGAAGCCCTTGGCCTGCAACTGCGCGATCACCCACTCACGGCTGTCGATCACCAGTTGGCAGGTCTGGGTGAAGTACTCGCGATCCTCGAAGGCCGCTGCTGCGCCAACAATGGCCAGACGATCCAGAGGGTAGGAGTTGAAGCTGTTCTTGATCCGCTCCAGGGCCTCGATCAGATCCGGGTGCCCCACCGCCAGGCCCACCCGCAAGCCAGCCAGGGAACGGGATTTGGACAGAGTCTGGGTCACCAGCAGGTTTGGGTAGCGGTCCACCAGACTGATGGCGGTCTGGCCACCGAAGTCGATATAGGCCTCGTCCACGACCACCACCGAATCCGGGCTGGCCTGGAGGATCTGCTCCACTGCGTCCAGGGCCAGCAGACAGCCGGTGGGCGCGTTCGGGTTGGGGAAGATGATCCCGCCATTGGGTTTGGCATAGTCAGCGACGCAGATCTGGAACTGCGGGTCCAGCGGCACCGCTTCGAAGTCGATGCCGTACAGGCCGCAGTAGACCGGGTAGAAGCTGTAGCTGATGTCCGGGAACAGCAACGGCTTATCCTGCTGCAGCAAGCCATGGAAAATGTGCGCCAGGACTTCGTCGGAACCGTTGCCGAGGAATACCTGGTTGCCCTGCACCCCGTAATAGCAGGCCACCGCCTGTTTGAGCAGGTCACTGTTGGGATCGGGGTACAGGCGCAGGTTGTCATTGAGCTCGGCCTGCATCGCCGCCAGGGCCTTGGGCGACGGGCCATAGGGGTTTTCGTTGGTGTTGAGCTTGACCAGCTTGGTCAGCTTGGGTTGTTCGCCCGGCACGTAGGGCACCAGGTTCTTGACGAACGGACTCCAGAATTTGCTCATGTTCATTGCCCCTGGTCTTGGTCATCGACGATGCGGTATTCGGCGCTGCGGGCGTGGGCAGTCAGCGACTCGCCACGGGCCAGCACCGAGGCGGTTCGGCCCAGCTCGGACGCGCCCTGCTCGGAGCAGAAGATGATCGACGAGCGTTTCTGGAAGTCATACACCCCCAGCGGTGAAGAGAAGCGCGCAGTGCCGGAGGTTGGCAGCACGTGGTTCGGCCCGGCGCAGTAATCCCCCAGCGCTTCGCTGGTGTGGCGGCCCATGAAGATCGCCCCGGCGTGGCGGATCTGCGGCAGCCAGGCTTGCGGGTCGGCCACGGATAACTCCAGGTGCTCGGGGGCAATACGGTTGGCCACTTCAATGGCCT
The DNA here is from genome assembly GCF_045013505.1 of Pseudomonas sp. JDS08PS003. Lineage (NCBI taxonomy): Bacteria > Pseudomonadati > Pseudomonadota > Gammaproteobacteria > Pseudomonadales > Pseudomonadaceae > Pseudomonas > Pseudomonas sp. JDS08PS003. Next base: position 1,160,143 of record NZ_CP120724.1, on the reverse strand, counting down.
GCTGCATGTCACGAACCTTGATCAGGGCGCCACGGCCATTGATCGAGGTGTTGATGATTTCCGCGCGCTCCATGGTCGGCAGCAGTTTGGCGATGCTCGCCGCCACCTTGTCGAGGAACTCGGCGTCCGGGCTGACCAGGATCGCCTGGGCGTCTTCGTCGTGCTCGGCCTGGGAAAACAGGTCCATGGCGATCCAGTCCGGATCGGTCTGGCCATCGCAGACCACGAGGATCTCCGACGGGCCGGCGATCATGTCGATGCCGACCTGGCCGAACACGTGGCGCTTGGCGGTAGCCACATAGATGTTGCCCGGGCCGACGACCTTGTCCACCTGGGGCACGCTTTCGGTGCCATAGGCCAGCGCGGCCACAGCCTGGGCGCCGCCGATGGTGAACACCCGGTCGACTCCGGCGATGCAGGCGGCGGCCAGCACCAGTTCGTTGACTTCACCACGGGGGGTCGGCACCACCATCACCACCTCGGTGACACCCGCGACCTTGGCCGGAATCGCGTTCATCAGCACCGACGACGGGTAGGAGGCCTTGCCCCCCGGCACATACAGGCCGGCGCGGTCCAGCGGCGTGACCTTCTGGCCCAGCACCGTGCCGTCGGCCTCGGTGTAGGTCCAGGAGTCCTGCTTCTGTTTCTCGTGATAGCTGCGCACCCGCGCCGCGGCCTTTTCCAGGGCTTCGCGCTGAGCCACGGTGATCCGGGTCAGGGCCAGTTCCAGACGCTCGCGAGGCAGGATCAGGTCTGCCATGGAAGCCACTTGCAGGCCGTCGAAGCGCTGAGTGAACTCCACCAGCGCCGCATCGCCGCGCTCACGCACGGCCTTGATGATATCCAGCACCCGCTGATTGACCGAATCGTCAGAGACACTTTCCCAGCTCAGCAGATGATCCAGATGACGGGCGAAATCCGGGTCGGCAGCGTTGAGTCGGCGAATTGCAGTCGGAGCGGTCATAGCGAAGGCCTCAATGATTGGCGAGTGCACAAAAGGGCAAGCTTGGATTTGCAAAGCTCAGGCGCCGCAAGACTACCAAGCCATCCGCGTGGGCACCTGAGCATTCTGGCTATGACGCGGATAGATGGGCGCGGCTCAAGGCCACGCATGTGAATCAGCCGCGGTGTCGCGATTCCACTGCCTTGCGCAGGGTATCGATCAACGCCTGGATACGGGCGTGCTGCATCTTCATGGAAGCTTTGTTGACCACCAGGCGGGAGCTGATGGTGGCAATCAGTTCCTGAGGCTCCAGACCATTGGCCCGCAGGGTGTTGCCGGTGTCGACCACGTCGATGATCTTGTCTGCCAGACCGATCAGCGGTGCCAGCTCCATCGAGCCGTAAAGCTTGATGATGTCTACCTGACGGCCCTGCTCGGCGTAGTAACGCTTGGCCACATTGACGAACTTGGTGGCCACACGCAGGCGGCCCTTGGGTTCTGCGGCGCCAATAGCACCGGCAGTCATCAGCTTGCACTGGGCAATCTGCAGGTCCAGCGGTTCGTACAGGCCCTGGCCGGTGTACTCCATCAGGACGTCCTTGCCGGCCACCCCGAGGTCGGCAGCGCCATGCTCGACATAGGTCGGCACGTCAGTGGCACGTACGATCAGCAGGCGAACGTCGTCCTGGGTCGTGGGGATGATCAGTTTGCGGCTCTTGTCCGGATTCTCGGTTGGCACGATGCCCGCTTCAGCCAGAAGCGGCAACGTGTCGTCGAGGATACGGCCCTTGGACAGTGCGATGGTCAACATGAGTAACGTAAGTCCTTATGCGGCGACTGATGCCCGGACGCAAACGGCGCCAGACATGCGTCGAGCCTGAAGACAGGCTCGACGTGGAACAGATTCGACTGTGGGCACCTCCTTGTGCCCATGCAACTAGCCCGGTACGCGGCGGATCTTGGCGCCGAGCATCTGCAGCTTCTCTTCGATGCACTCATAACCACGGTCGATGTGGTAGATGCGATCGATCAGGGTGTCGCCTTCGGCCATCAGGGCCGAGATCACCAGGCTGGCCGAGGCCCGCAGGTCGGTGGCCATGACTGGCGCGCCCTTGAGTATCTCGGTACCAGTGACGATGGCAGTATTGCCTTCGACCTGGATCTTGGCGCCCATGCGGTGCAGTTCATAAACATGCATGAAGCGGTTTTCGAAGATGGTCTCGATCACCGCGCCAGTGCCTTCGGCAATCGCGTTCAGGGAAATGAACTGCGCCTGCATGTCGGTCGGGAACGCTGGGTACGGAGCGGTACGCACGTTGACCGCCTTGGGGCGCTTGCCGTGCATGTTGAGCTCGATCCAGTCGCTGCCGGTGGTAACTTCAGCGCCCGCTTCCTTGAGTTTTTCCAGAACGGCTTCAAGGATGGTCGGATCGGTGTCCTTGACCTTGACCCGGCCGCCGGTGACGGCTGCAGCCACCAGGTAGGTACCGGTTTCGATACGGTCAGGCATCACTTTGTAGATCGCCGAATGTAGACGCTCGACGCCATCGATGGTGATGGTATCGGTGCCGGCACCGGAAATCTTCGCGCCCATGGCGATCAGGAAGTTCGCCAGGTCGACGACTTCAGGTTCGCGGGCGGCGTTCTGCAGCACGCTGCGGCCCTTGGCCAAGGCGGCGGCCATCATGATGTTTTCGGTACCGGTCACGCTCACGGTATCGAAGAAGAAGTTCGCGCCACGCAGGCCGCCTTCAGGCGCCTTGGCCTTGATGTAGCCGCCCTCAACGTCGATCACTGCGCCCATGGCTTCCAGGCCACGGATGTGCAGGTCCACCGGACGCGAACCGATGGCGCAACCGCCAGGCAGGGCCACTTCGGCTTCGCCGAAACGGGCAACCATCGGGCCCAGTACCAGGATCGAGGCGCGCATGGTTTTCACCAGCTCGTACGGCGCCACCAGGGTCTTGATGGTGCGCGGATCGATTTCGACGCTCAGTTTCTCGTCGATCACCGGCTCAATGCCCATGCGACCGAACAGCTCGATCATGGTGGTGATGTCGTGCAGGTGCGGGAGGTTGGCCACGGTGACCGGGCCATCGCACAGCAGGGTTGCCGCCAGAATCGGCAGCGCGGAGTTCTTGGCCCCGGAAATGCGGATCTCGCCATCAAGGCGAACGCCGCCGGTAATAATCAATTTATCCATAACAGTCTCGACGCCCTTGGGCTCAGGTGCGCTCGGCCCAGGCCGCGCGGCTGAAAAATTTCATAGTGATCGCGTGGATGCTGCCATCGGCAATCCATGGATTCAAATGGGCATAGATGCTTTGCTGACGCTTCACCGGGCTCAAGGCCGACAGTTCGTCGCTAATCACGTTCAGCTGAAAGTTGCAGCCTTCGCCCTCAACTTCTACCTGAGCTCCGGGCAGCTTTCCCTCAAGAAAGCTCTTCACTTCGTTGGCCTGCATGCTCAACCTCAATCGGCGCCCTGTGCGCGCGGGTCGGACATCATACAAAAAAGCCCCGCGCCTGCGAACCCCGCATAGCAGGACTCTGACGGGGGGCTTCTATATAGATGTGGGTTACTACGGATGGAGGAGGATCTCGGTGACCCCGGATACTTCGGCAATTTCCCGCATGTCCTCGGGCAAGGCACGCACACTCACCGCCTTGCCGAGGTCCTGGGCATCACGCATGAAGGCCAGCAAAAGGGCCAGGCCGACACTGCTGGACTTTTCCACTGCCGAGCAATCCAGCACCAATGCCGCAGCCGGGCTCGACTTGATCAATGCCTGGCCCTGCTTGCGCAGACCCGGGCCGCTGCGGTAATCCAGCACACCGCTGATCAGCAACTCCCCGGCGTCCCCGAGGCGTACGGCGGACTCGCTCATTGCGCAGCCTTATGTGCGGCGTCTTCGGTGACTTCCTTGGCCTTGGCCACTTCGCCGGCCCAGCCGTCGATGGTCTTGTCCAGGTTGTTGCCGTTACGCTGCATGGCGTCGGCGAACTGATCACGGAACAGCTTGCCGATATTGATGCCGTTGATGATCACGTTGCGCACTTTCCACTCGTCGTTGATCTTCTCCAGGGTGTAGGACACCGGGTAGATCGCGCCGTTGTTGCCTTTGACCTGCATATCCACGCTGGTACGGGTACCGCTTTCATCCTTGGCAGGAGAAACCGTGATGCCCTGGTTGTTGTACTCCAGCAAGGCATTGCCGTAGAACTGCATCAGGCTGCGCTTGAAGTTTTCCTGGAAGCGCGTCATCTGCTCCGGGGTTGCCTTGCGCGAATACTTCACGGTCATGATGCTGCGAGAGATGCCATCGGCGTCCACCACCGGCCCGACAATACCGTTCAAGGCGTTATAGAAGTCGTTCGGGCTTTGCTTGTACTTCTCTTTATTGGCCGCCAGGTCCGCCAGCAGACGAGTGGTCGTGTCCTGCACCAGATCATGCGCGGAAGGCGTGCTTGCCGCATTGGCCAGCAACGGCAGGGCCGCCAGCAAGACCAACAAGCCACGTCGCAAGATAGAGATCATCGAAAAACTCCTCATTTGGCGTCTTTGCTAACGGTATTGAGCAGGAATTTACCGATCAGGTCCTCCAGCACCAGCGACGACTGGGTGTCGTGGATGGTTCCACCATCCTTGAGCAAGGCTTCTTCCCCGCCCACGCTGATACCGATGTATTTCTCACCCAACAGGCCAGCAGTCAGGATAGATGCAGTGGAGTCGGTCGGCAGATTATCCACACGTTTTTCCAGTTGCATCGTCACCCGGCCGGTGAAGCTGTCACGGTCCAGATCGATCGCCGTGACCTTGCCGATGGTCACACCGGCCATGGTCACCTTAGCTCTGACCGTCAAACCGGCGATATTGTCGAAGTAGGCGTAAAGTTTATAGGTATCGGTGCTCGCAGTCGGAGACAAGCCACTGACCCGCAGGGCAAGCAACAGCAAAGCCAGGATGCCGGCCAGCAGGAAAAGGCCGACACCGATTTCCAGGGTGCGGTTTTGCATCAGAAATCTCCAAACATCAAGGCGGTCAGAATAAAGTCCAAGCCGAGTACGGCCAACGAGGCATACACCACGGTCTTGGTAGTGGCACGGCTGATCCCCTCTGAAGTGGGCTCACAGTCGTAGCCTTGGAATACGGCGATCCAGGTCACTACAAACGCAAAAACAATACTTTTGATCACACCGTTGAGCACGTCACCACTGAAGGTCACGCTGTTCTGCATGTTCGCCCAGTAGGAACCGTCATAGACGCCCAGCCAGTCGACAGCCACCCAGGAACCGCCCCAGATACCCACCACGCTGAAAATCATCGCCAGCAACGGCAGGGATATGAAGCCCGCCCACAGGCGTGGCGCAATGATGTACTTGAGCGGGTCGACCCCGATCATCTCCAGGCTGGAGAGTTGCTCGGTGGACTTCATGTTGCCGATTTCCGCGGTCAGCGCCGAACCGGCACGACCGGCAAACAGCAACGCAGTCACCACCGGCCCCAACTCCCGCAGCAAGGTCAGGGCAACCATTTGCCCGACGGCCTGCTCCGAACCGTAGCTGGAGAGAATATTGAAGCCCTGCAGCGCCAGCACCATGCCGATGAAAATCCCGGACACGACGATGATCACCAGAGACATCACGCCCACGGAGTGCAGCTGTTTGACCAGCAGGCCAAAGCTGCCGCCAATGCCGCCACGCCCCAGCAGCGCATGAAACAGGAACAGCGTGGAACGCCCCAGTACCGCCAGGACATCGATGCCTGAACGACCGAAGAGGCGAATCCTCTCGATTAACGATATTTTGCGCATCAGCGCTTCCCCAGGAGATCTGCGCGGTAATCCGTCGCTGGAAAGTGAAACGGCACCGGGCCGTCGGGATCGCCCTTCATGAATTGACGGATACGCGGATTGTCGGAGTCCATCAGTTCGTCAGGAGTTCCCTGCCCCAGTACCTGGCCATCACCTACTACATAGAGGTAATCGGCAATGCTCGCGGTTTCCGCAAGATCATGGGAAACCAGGATGCTGGTAATGCCCAGGGCATCGTTGAGCAAACGGATCAGGCGCACCAATACGCCCATGGCGATGGGGTCCTGGCCAACGAAGGGCTCGTCATACATGAGGATTTGCGGATCCAGGGCAATGGCACGAGCCAGAGCAACACGGCGCTTCATGCCGCCGGACAGCTCGTCAGGCATCAGGTCCACTGCGCCGCGCAGGCCAACGGCCTGCAGCTTGAGCAGGACAATGTCACGGATCATTTCGTCCGGCAGTTGGGTATGCACACGTAGCGGAAAGGCTACGTTCTCGAACACGTCCAGGTCGGTGAACAGCGCGCCGCTCTGGAACAGAACGCCCATTTGCTTGCGCGCATCGAACAGATCACTGCGCGAGAGGGTCGGCAGATTCTGGCCGTTGACCCACACTTCGCCGCTGCTGGGCCGCAACTGCATGCCCATCAAGCGCAACAGGGTGGTTTTTCCGCAGCCTGAAGGCCCCATGATGCCGGTGACCTTGCCCCGCGGAATACGGATATCCACGTTATTGAAAATGCTGCGCGTACCGCGCTTGAAGGACAATCCCTTCAGCTCGACCGCGTAGGCGTTATCGGCACTCATCTAAACTCCTTGCGATGCAGCCTATCACTCGGACGCTTGGCTCCCTGCCGGGAGTACGTGCCCCTGGGCAGGCCGAACTGGCGGCGAACTATATCACTGCTGATACGGAGCCCCCAAGGCCGAAGCCGTGAACGTTCAGGTCCAAGACAGGCATAATCGGATGAATCCCAATACCAGCCGGATAAAGGCTGACGAACTTGCGTGAGGGATTTGTTCATTACCGCTATAATCGCCGCCTTTTCATCGGGCTATACGATTTCAGACATGAGCCAATCCAGCGACCTGATTCAGTCAGCACAACGCACCATCCGCCTCGAACTTCAGGCAGTAGAAGGCTTGCTGCCCCATATCGACGCAGATTTCGTACGCGCTTGCGAGATGATTCTGGCCAGCAAAGGCCGAGTGGTAGTGGTCGGCATGGGCAAATCCGGGCACATCGGCAACAAGATCGCCGCCACCCTGGCCAGCACCGGCACCACGGCTTTCTTTGTCCACCCGGCCGAAGCCAGTCATGGCGACATGGGCATGATCACTCGCGACGACGTGATCCTGGCCCTCTCCAACTCCGGTTCCACCAACGAAATCGTCACCCTGCTGCCCTTGATCAAGCGTCTGGGCATCCAGTTGATCAGCCTTACCGGCAACCCTGAGTCGCCGCTGGCCAAGGCCGCGGACGTCAACCTCAATGTGCATGTCGAGCATGAGGCCTGCCCGCTGAACCTGGCCCCTACCTCCTCTACCACAGCTGCCTTGGTGATGGGCGATGCCCTGGCCGTGGCCCTGCTGGAAGCCCGCGGCTTCACCGCCGAAGACTTCGCCTTCTCCCATCCGGGAGGTGCCCTGGGCCGCCGCCTGCTGCTCAAGGTAGAGAATGTGATGCACGAAGGCACTGAGCTGCCGCAGGTGCAACGGGGCACCCTACTCAAGGACGCGCTCATGGAGATGACCCGCAAGGGCCTGGGCATGACCGTGATCCTGGAGGCCGATGGCCGCCTGGCCGGGATCTTCACCGACGGCGACCTGCGCCGCACCCTGGATCGTGCCATCGATATCCATCACGCCACCATCGACTCGGTCATGACCCCTCACGGCAAGACTGCACGTGCCGATATGCTGGCAGCCGAAGCACTGAAGATCATGGAAGACCATAAAATCAGCGCCCTGGTGGTGGTGAACAAGGAAGACCGTCCGATCGGCGCCTTGAACATGCACGATCTGCTGCGCGCGGGAGTGATGTAATGAGTACCGACCTGCTGCAACGCGGTAAAAACATCAAGCTGGCGGTTTTCGACGTCGACGGCGTACTGACCGACGGTCGCCTGTACTTCCTTGAAGACGGCAGCGAGTTCAAGACCTTCAATACCCTCGACGGCCAGGGCATCAAGATGCTCATGGCCGCCGGAGTGCAGACAGCGATCATCAGCGGGCGCAAGACTCCAGTAGTGGAACGCCGGGCCAAGAACCTGGGGATCCCCCACCTGTACCAGGGTCGTGAAGACAAGCTGGTGGTGCTGGACGAACTTCTTGCCCAACTGGGCCTAAGCTATGAACAGGTCGCCTATCTGGGCGACGACCTGCCCGACCTGCCGGTGATCCGCCGTGTCGGTCTGGGCATGGCGGTGGCCAACGCAGCCGGCTTTGTCCGCGAGCACGCCCACGGCACCACCGTAGCCCGCGGCGGCGAAGGCGCTGCCCGGGAGTTCTGCGAGCTGATCCTGCAAGCCCAGGACCGCCTTGAAGCAGCCAACGCCGCTTACCTATAGAGCCCACCCATGCTGAGTAAAAAGATTCGCAACATCCTGATATTCGGGATCATCGCCCTGCTGTTCGCGGCGGTCGGTTACTGGAACATCAGCCCAGAGCGCTTCCTCGACAAGCCGGTAGTGCAGGTCGACGAGAACGCCATCGACTATTACGTGATCAACGCCCGCAGCGTGCAGTACCTGCCTGACGGCAAGCTGCAGTACGAAATGACCTCGGACAAAGTGGAGCACGTCAAGGCCAGCGAAGTGACGCTGCTGACCAAACCGGACCTGCAGATGTACCGCGGCACCACTTTCCCCTGGCACGTCCAGAGCGAGCGAGGCGAAGTCAATCCGGACGGCACCGAGGTCGAACTGATCGATTCGGTACGGGTTTCCCGCACCGATGAGCACAACCGCAACCTGCTGATCACCACCAGCCGCATGACAGTATTCCCGCAGAAGCAATATGCGCAGACCGAGCAAGCCGTTAGAATCGACGGCGCCGGCGGCGTGACTACGGCCAAGGGAATGAAAGCGTATTTGAAAGACGGCAGGATGAACCTGCTATCGAACGTAAGAGGACAGTATGAGGCTCGTTAAAACCCTCCCTATTTTGCTCAGTCTGGGCGCAGCACTGGGAAGCGTGAGCGCCTGGGCTCTGCCGAACGATAGCCAACAGCCGATCCGCATCCAGGCCGACGACGCCCAGTTGGACGACAAGAACGGCGTGGCCACCTACAAGGGCGATGTGATCATCACCCAGGGTTCGATGAAGATCACCGGCAACACCGTGACCATCACCCGAGCCAAGAGCGGCGAAATCGACGTAGTGACGTCGGTGGGCAACCTCGCCTACTTCGAGCAGTTGCAGAAGCAGACCGACCCGAAACCGGTTCAGGCCTACGCTGTGACCATCCAGTACCACGCTCAGCAGAATCGCATCGTGCTGATCGACAAGGCCAAGGTCATCAACGACGGCAACACCACCGAAGGCGAGAAGATCGTCTACGACACCGTCAAGCAAGTGGCTAACGCCGGTCGCGCCAATGGCAGCTCGGTCACCGCACCACGTCCGCGGATCGACATGGTCATCCAGCCGAAAAAGAAAACCGACGAGCAAAAGGCCCAGTAATGGCAACTCTGAAAGCTCAGCACCTGGCCAAGAGCTACAAGAGCCGCCAGGTCGTGCGTGATGTCAGCCTGTCCATCGACAGCGGCCAGATCGTCGGCCTGCTCGGCCCCAACGGCGCCGGCAAGACCACCTGCTTCTACATGATCGTCGGCCTGGTCCAGGCCGATCAGGGCCGCGTCCTGATCGACGACCTGGATGTCAGCCACCAACCGATGCACGGTCGCGCTCGCGCCGGCATCGGCTACCTGCCCCAGGAAGCTTCGATCTTCCGCAAGCTGTCGGTGGCCGACAACATCATGGCCATCCTCGAGACCCGCAAGGAACTCGACAAGGCCGGCCGTCGCCAGGAACTGGAAAGCCTGCTGCAGGAATTCCACATCAATCACATCCGCGACAACCTCGGCATGAGCCTGTCCGGTGGTGAACGCCGCCGCGTGGAAATCGCCCGCGCCCTGGCCACTGCCCCCAAGTTCATCCTGCTGGACGAACCCTTTGCCGGCGTGGACCCGATCTCGGTCGGCGATATCAAGCAGATCATCCACCACCTGAAGGCCAAGGGCATTGGGGTGCTGATCACCGACCACAACGTCCGCGAAACCCTGGACATCTGTGAAACCGCCTACATCGTCAATGACGGGCAACTGATCGCCGAAGGCGACTCCGAGACCATCCTGGCCAACGAACTGGTCAAGGAAGTCTACCTGGGCCATGAGTTCCGCCTGTAAAGGCTGAGGTGTCGGGCTAGATGCCAGAGCGCCAGGAACAATAAATCCCTACAAATTTTATTGTTACAGCGCTCTAGGCAAACACTTCAGTTTCAGGCATATAATTTGCTTATGTTTGGCGCTCCGGCGCCCTGTAGTGGATGGCGCATGTGCGCCGGCAAATAAGGTGTTAAGCCCCTGCCATGAAACCATCGCTAGTCCTGAGAATGGGCCAGCAGCTGACGATGACACCGCAGCTGCAACAGGCCATCCGCCTGCTCCAATTGTCGACCCTGGACCTGCAACAGGAAATCCAGGAAGCCCTGGAGTCCAACCCGATGCTCGAACGCCAGGAAGATGGCGAAGACTTCGACAACAGCGACCCCTTGGCCGACAACACAGAGTCCAAACCCAACACCGAGATCCAGGAACCCTCCTACCAGGAAACCGCCCCCACGGTGGATAACCTCGAGGAAGGCGAATGGAACGAACGCATCCCCAACGAACTGCCGGTGGACACCGCCTGGGAAGACGTCTACCAGACCAGCGCCAGCAGCCTGCCCAGCAGCGATGACGATGAGTGGGACTTCACCACTCGCACATCGGCCGGCGAGAGCCTGCAAAGCCACCTGCTCTGGCAATTGAACCTGGCGCCGATGTCGGATACCGACCGCCTGATCGCCGTGACCCTGATCGATTGCATCAACAATCAGGGCTACCTGGACGAGACCCTTGAAGAAATTCTCGAGGCCTTCGATCCGGAATTGGACATCGAACTGGACGAGATCGAAGCCGTCCTGCACCGCATCCAGCAATTCGAGCCGGCCGGCATCGGCGCCCGCAACCTGGGCGAATGCCTCCTGCTGCAACTGCGCCAACTGCCAGCAAAAACTCCCTGGCTGAGCGAAGCCCAGCGCCTGGTCAGTGACTACATCGACCTCCTGGGCAGTCGCGACTACAGCCAGCTGATGCGCCGCATGAAGCTCAAGGAAGACGAACTGCGTCAGGTCATCGAACTGGTGCAGAGCCTCAACCCGCGCCCGGGCTCACAGATCGAATCCAGCGAAGCCGAATACGTGGTCCCGGACGTCATCGTGCGCAAGGACAACGAGCGCTGGCTGGTGGAATTGAATCAGGAGTCCGTGCCACGCCTGCGGGTCAACGCACAGTACGCCGGCTTTGTTCGCCGCGCCGACACCAGTGCCGACAACACCTTCATGCGCAATCAGTTGCAGGAAGCTCGCTGGTTCATCAAGAGCCTGCAGAGCCGCAACGAAACCCTGATGAAAGTCGCCACTCAGATCGTCGAGCACCAACGGGGCTTCCTGGAGTACGGCGATGAAGCCATGAAACCTCTGGTTCTGCACGACATCGCCGAAGCTGTGGGCATGCACGAATCGACCATTTCCCGTGTGACCACGCAAAAATTCATGCATACCCCCCGGGGCATATATGAACTGAAATACTTTTTCTCCAGCCACGTCAGCACCTCCGAAGGCGGCGAATGCTCGTCCACGGCGATCCGCGCGATCATCAAAAAACTGGTGGCTGCGGAAAATCAGAAAAAGCCGTTGAGTGACAGCAAGATCGCTGGTTTACTGGAGGCACAAGGCATTCAGGTAGCCCGTCGTACCGTCGCCAAGTACCGCGAATCCCTTGGGATCGCGCCTTCCAGCGAACGGAAGCGGTTGATGTAGCCGCCGGGCTGGCCACAGCGTTTCAGAGTGTGTTTGAAACAGGTCGAAAGTCGGTTTCAAACGCGGTCTAGGTGGCAGGCAACCCAGCCTGCCGCGTTATGCACTGGCAACGAAGGAGAAGCTGTATGCAAGTCAACATCAGTGGACACCAACTCGAAGTGACTGAACCTCTGCGCGCTTACATCGGCGAGAAACTCGACCGGCTGGAGCGGCACTTCGACAAGATTACCAATGTGCAGGTCACCATGGCTGTCGAGAAGCTGAAGCAGAAAATCGAAGCCACCCTGCACATCCACGGTGGGGAGGTCGTCGCCAATGCAGAACATGACGATATGTATGCCGCAATTGACCTGCTCACGGACAAGCTTGACCGCCAACTGAAAAAGCATAAGGAAAAGCAACTCCACCTTCTCCAAGGCACGGGTCGCTAACACTCCCCTCCCATGATCCGACTTGAAAGCATCCTGACCCCCGGCCGTTCCTTGGTGAACGTGCCGGGCGGCAGTAAAAAACGCGCCCTCGAACAAATTGCCAACCTGATCAGCCGCGAAGTGCCTGATCTGGAGATGCAGGATGTCTTCGAGAGCCTGATCGCCCGTGAAAAACTCGGTTCCACCGGTTTTGGCAACGGCATCGCCATTCCCCACTGCCGCCTCAAAGGCTGCGAGTCGCCTATCAGTGCGCTGATGCACCTGGACGCTCCAATCGACTTCGACGCCATCGACGGTGCCCCTGTGGATCTGCTGTTCGTCCTCCTGGTTCCGGAAGCCGCTACCGACGCACACCTGGAACTGCTCCGGCAGATCGCCAGCATGCTCGATCGCAAGGAAGTCCGTGACCGACTGCGCAGTGCCACCAGCAATGAAGCCTTGTATCAGGTTGTCCTGGACGAGCAAAACGGTCAGTAATCATGCGCTTGATCATTGTCAGCGGCCGCTCCGGCTCAGGTAAAAGCACCGCCCTCGATGTTCTTGAGGACCACGGCTACTACTGCATCGACAACCTTCCCGCCGGCTTGCTGCCCGAGCTGGCCGAGCGCGCGTTGATTCACACGGAACTGGCACAACCTCTGGTGGCGGTTTCCATCGACGCCCGAAACCTGCCCAGCCATCTGTCGCGCTTCCCCGAGTTGCTGGAAGAAGTACGCAGCCGGCATATCCAGTGCGACGTGCTCTATCTGGACGCCGACGAGGAAACCCTGCTCAAGCGCTTCTCGGAAACCCGGCGGCGTCACCCGCTGAGCAGTGCCAATCGCTCGCTGGCCGAAGCCATCCACGATGAAACCCAGCTGCTGGGCCCCATCGTCGATCTGGCCGACCTCAAGGTCAACACCACCAATCTGAACCTCTACCAACTGCGGGACACCATCAAGCTGCGCCTGCTGAACCAACCCGAACCCGGGACTGCGTTCCTGGTGGAGTCTTTCGGTTTCAAGCGCGGCATGCCGGTGGACGCCGATCTGGTATTCGACGTGCGCTGCCTGCCCAATCCGTATTGGAAGCCCGAACTACGCGCCCAATCCGGGCTGGACGCACCTGTGGCCGAATACCTGGCCGCACAGCCCGATGTCGAGGAAATGTTCCAGGACATCTCCAGCTATCTGCTCAAGTGGCTGCCACGTTTCGCTGCCAGCAATCGCGCTTATGTAACCATTGCCATTGGTTGCACCGGCGGGCACCACCGCTCCGTGTACCTGACCGAGCGCCTGGGCCAGGTCCTGCAAAAATCCCTGAAGAACGTCCAGGTTCGCCACCGCGACCTTAGCTGAAAGGATCTACCCCGCGATGCCAGCTCTGGAAATCGAAATCATCAACAAACTGGGCCTGCATGCCCGTGCCTCAGCCAAATTCGTCGGCGTAGCGGGGCAGTTCCCCTGCCAGATCCGCGCCGGCAGGAGCCCGGAATCCATGGTGGACGGCAAAAGCATCATGGCCATGATGATGCTCGCCGCAGGCAAGGGCACCAAGATTCATCTGAAGACCGAAGGCGAGCAGGAACAGGAAGCGCTGAATGCGCTGGTGGCATTGATCAACAACTACTTCGACGAGGGCGAGTAAGCCCCTCCGGGCCACTCGCCAAGCGCCCCTCAGGCGAGCGCCGTATCCATCACCATCATCAGGCAAAAGCCGATGCACAAGCCGAGGCTGGCGAGCTTTTCGTGACCATTGCGACGGGACTCGGGAATCACTTCGTGAGTCACCACCAGCAACATGGCTCCCGCCGCCAGGGCCAACCCCAGCGGCAGCAGCACCTGCGCCAGACTCACCAACCAGGCACAGAGCAAGGCAAAGACCGGCTCCACCAAACCTGAAGCGGCGCCAATCAGGAATGCCCTGACCCGCGACATCCCCGCCCCCGCCAGCACCAGTGCGATCACCAGTCCCTCCGGCACATCCTGCAGGGCAATCCCCATGGCCAGGCTGTCCGCATCTGCCATGCCGCCCCCTGCCGACACCCCCACCGCCATGCCTTCCGGAATGTTGTGGGCAATGATGGCGAAGACAAACAGCCAGATGCGTGGCGCAATCACCGGATGTTCCGCCGTGCCGACCAGGACTTCGGGGCTCGCGCCCGAGACCTTGCGATCCACCAGGAACAAACCAAAGGCACCCAGCATGATGCCGGCGCAAACCAGGCCACTGGAGCCCCAGGCAGACAAACCCAAGTCTTGAGCGGCGGCAATACCGGGAACGATCAGCGAAAACGCCGTCGCCGCCAGCATCACCCCAGCGCCAAAACCCAGCAACGTATCGCTCACGGCCATCGGCATTCTGCGGATCACCAGCACCGGGACCGCCCCTAGTGCCGTGCCCAATGCGCAGATCGAGCCACCCTGCAAGGCGCGCAACAACCTTGGTTCCAGATTCAGCCAGCTCAGCCCTTGAGCCACCAGCAACGCGGTCCCCGCCAACAGCAACAGCGAACCGAAGGCATAACGAAACATCCGTCCGCTGCTGATCGCCAGTGTTTCAGTGCCCATAATCGGCCTTAGATCTTGTTATGAATGGAGGTATCAGGCCATCGCGGCCTGATAGCGTTGCGCGACTTCCGGCCAATTGATCACGTTGTAGAACGCATTGATGTATTCCGGCCGACGGTTCTGATAACGCAGGTAGTAGGCGTGCTCCCACACGTCCAGACCGAGAATCGGCGTGTTGCCATTCATCAGCGGGCTGTCCTGGTTACCGCTGCTTTCCACCACCAGTTTTTTCTCCGGAGTCACGCTGAGCCAGGCCCAGCCACTGCCGAAGCGGGTCAGCGCAGCCTTGGTGAACGCCTCCTTGAAGCTCTCGAAACCACCCAGTTGCTGCTCGATTGCCTGACCCAGGGCACCCTCGGGCTTACCGCCACCTGCTGGGGTCATGACCGCCCAGAACAGCGAATGGTTAGCGTGGCCTCCCCCTTGGTTGATCACCGCGGCCCGAAGTTTTTCCGGCAGTTGCTGGACACTGGCCACCAGTTTCTCGACTTCCCAGCTCGCCCATTCAGTGCCCTCTACAGCGGCATTGAGATTGTTGATGTAGGTCTGGTGGTGCTTGCTGTAGTGAATCTCCATGGTTTGCGCATCGATGTGCGGTTCCAGCGCGTCATAGGCATAAGGCAGTGCAGGCAAGGTAAAGGACATATCAATGGGCTCCGTAAGAGGGGCTGTCGGCTAGCGGGCTGTCGGCTGACAGGCCCGCGACGTTGCTGTCCAGCAAACGATGAGTACGGGGGTACTCACCGTGATCACCGATGAAATTCAGCAGTTCGACGTAGGTCTTGCTGCTCTGGCGCAAAGCCGCTTCGCGCAAGGCAGGGCTGAGGCGGTTGTCCTGCATGGTTTGCAGCAAGCGCTGATGGATCGCGCAGAGGTACTCCGCGCTCTCCTCCGGTTGGTTCAGGCGCAAATGCAGGTCTGCCAGGTTGTGATGGGAAATCACACAGGCTGCCACCGCCTCGTCGGCATCCCCCCAGCGCTCGAACAACACCTGGGCCAAGGCCAATGCCTGCAGGTAGAACTCGCGAGCGTCCACCAGTTCGCCCTGCATAAAGAGACGATTGGCCCTTTCGATCGTGCGTTTCCAGTGCTCCATGGTGAGCCTCCAAAGCGGTGTTGGAATTACACGCCGCCTGCGGTGAGTTTTTCCGGGTCCAACAGGACCTCAAGCTGGCTGCGTGGCAGATCAGTGAGTTCAAGCGCCACGTCGATCACCGGGCGACCTTGCTTGTAGGCGGTCTTGGCGATTTCTGCGGCCTTCTGATAACCGATGATCGGGTTCAGAGCAGTCACCAGGATCGGGTTGCGTGACAGCGCTTCCTTGAGCTTGGGTTCGTTGACCTTGAAGCTGGCAATCGCCTTGTCCGCCAACAGGCGACTGGAGTTGGCCAGCAGCTCAATACTGCCGAGCAGGTTCTGGGCGATGATCGGCAGCATCACGTTGAGCTCGAAGTTGCCCGACTGCCCGGCCACGGTGATGGTGCTGTCGTTACCAATGACTTGGGCTGCGACCATCGCCACGGCTTCCGGAATCACCGGATTGACCTTGCCCGGCATGATCGAGGAACCCGGCTGCAGCCCCTCCAGCTCGATTTCGCCAAGCCCCGCCAATGGGCCGGAGTTCATCCAGCGCAGGTCGTTGGCGATCTTCATCAACGACACCGCAGTGGCCTTGAGCTGGCCGGATACCGTGACCGCCGTGTCCTGTGAGCCGATCAGGGCGAACAGGTTCTTGCCCGGGGTGAACTGCACCTGGGTCAGCTTGCTCAACTGCTGACTGAAGCGCGCGGCGAACTCGGGGTGAGCGTTGATTCCGGTGCCCACCGCGGTGCCGCCCTGAGCCAGGGCCTGCAGGCTCGGCAGCAGGTCCTGCAAGTGAGCGATATTGGCCTTGAGCTGCTGTGCCCAACCGTCCAGTACCTGGCTCATTCGCACCGGCATCGCATCCATCAGGTGGGTACGACCGGTCTTGATGAAGGGGTGCACCTGCACCGCCTTGCGCTCGATGACCTCCACCAGATGCACCAGTGCCGGCAGCAATTGCTCATGCAGGGTCAGGGCTGCGCTGACGTGAATGGTGGTAGGAATGATGTCGTTGCTGCTCTGGCCACAGTTGACGTGGTCATTGGGGTTGACCGGCTCGCCCAACAAGCGGCTGGCCAGGGTCGCCAGCACTTCGTTGGCGTTCATGTTGGAACTGGTACCGGAGCCGGTCTGGAAGATGTCCACCGGGAAGTGCTGCATAAAGTCGCCTTCCAGCAAGCCCTGGGCGGCATCGACGATGGCCTTGCCCTGGGACGCGCTGAGCTGCCCAAGCTCGACGTTGGCCTTGGCCGCCGCGGCCTTGGCCAGGATCAGCGCACGAATGAAGGCTGCCGGCATGCGTTGCCCGCTGATGGGAAAGTTATCCACCGCACGCTGGGTCTGCGCGCCATACAGGGCCTGCTCCGGGACTTGCAGCTCGCCCATGCTGTCGCGTTCGATACGGGTATTACTCATCGGGAAATCCTTGCACCAGTTCAATCAGAGGAATGGAAGGCAGCAGCGAGCAGGTCGCCAGTTGCCAGGCATGGCTTTGCCAGCGCTTGAGCCGGCACTTGCACAAAGACAACCGCTCCATGTCGCGCAAAGGCCGCCAGGCCTGATCCAGGCACAGGCTTCGCCAGTGCCAGGGCAGCGCAGTATCGGTAGCGGTATCGATCAACAAACGGAAGGAGGTTTCGGCGACGGTCCAGGCCGACATCGCGGTGCAGCAGGCCAGGTAGCGGCCCTCGGCGAGGTAATGCTCGATCAGACGCGGTTCGTCCGGTTCCAGTGCGCAACGGATCTGGCGACTCATCCAGCGCCAGCTTTCGAGGTAGGGCTGCTCGTGCAAGGCAGAACTCATGACCTGGGCTCATTGAATAATGATTTTCATTATTAAATGATATTGAGAATCAAATCAATCTGGCTTGTACGATTTTCGCCCAACTTTTGTAGGAGCCGGCGTGCCGGCGAATGGGCTCTTGCGCCTGGTGTCGGACGTCAGGACGCCTTCGCTGGCAAGCCAGCTCTACAAAGCGCCAGGCATAAAAAAACGCGCCACCCGGGGAGGTGGCGCGTTGGGGTGACTCAGGACGGCGGTCAGCTGCCGGCGACAGTCATGCGTTCGATCAGCACCGAGCCGGTGCGAATGTTGCTGCGCAGTTCCAGGTCGTTACCCACGGCAATGATCTGCTTGAACATGTCCCGCAAATTACCGGCAATGGTCACTTCCTGTACCGCGAACTGGATTTCGCCGTTCTCGACCCAGAAACCCGCTGCACCACGGGAATAATCCCCAGTGACCATGTTCAGGCCATGCCCCATCAGCTCGGTCACCAACAGACCACGCCCCATGCGCCGCAGCAGCGCAGCCTGATCTTCGTCGCCATGGGTGACGAACAGGTTGTGCACCCCACCGGCATTGGCGGTGCTCGGCATGCCCAGCTTGCGCCCGGAATAGGTGCCCAGCACATAGGACACCAACTCCCCATCCTTGACGAACGGCTTGGCGTAAGTGGCCAGGCCATCACCATCGAACGCCGAACTGCCCATGGCGCGCATCAGGTGCGGACGCTCATCGATGGTCAGCCACTGGGGAAACAGTTGCTGGCCCAATGCACCTTCAAGGAAGGATGATTTGCGATACAAGTTGCCACCGGAAATCGCGCCGAGAAAACTGCCGAACAGGCCACCGGCCAGTTCCGCGGAAAACAGCACCGGCACTTCGCAGGTCGGCACCGGACGGGCGCCAAGCCGGCTAGCTGCGCGCTGGGCGGCACGCTGACCAATGCTCGCAGGGTCGGCCAGCAACTGGCCCTGGCGATTGACGTCGTACCAGTAGTCGCGCTGCATCTGGCCATTGGCCTCGGCAATCATCACGCAGCTCAGACTGTGGCGGGTGGAAGCATAACCACCGATGAAACCGTGGCTGTTGCCATACACCCGGCAGCCCTGGTGGGTGCTCAGGGTAGTGCCGTCGGCATTCTTGATCCGGCTGTCGGCAGCAAAGGCCGCTGCTTCACAGGCCAGGGCCTGCTCGATGGCCTGCTCTGGGGTGATGTCCCAGGCGTGGAACAGGTCGAAGTCCTTCAGGTCCTTGGCCATCAAGGATGCATCGGCCAGCCCCGAGGCCTCGTCTTCGGAGGTGTGCTTGGCGATCGCCAGGGCCGCGGCCACGGTTTCACGAATGGCCTCGGGGCCGCTGGCAGAAGTGCTGGCCGAACCCTTGCGCTGGCCCACATAGAGGGTGATGCCAAAGCCCTGGTCGCGGTTGAACTCCACGGTCTCCACTTCCCGCTGGCGCACCGACGTCGACAACCCCTGCTCCAGGGACACCGCTACTTCGCAGGCACTGGCCCCCTGGCGCTTGGCCTCGGCAACGATCTGCTCGACTTGCTCCTGCAGGGCCGGCAAAGCCTGTGGGCCGACGCTTTGTGCTGCACTCATGCTGTTCTCCACTCAAATTCTGCTTTCGATTAAGGCCGGCGAGCGACCGGGCCGGACAAGCGGCCCTCGACTGGTTATCATGGCGGCGTTTCTTTGCGGACTGCCACCATGGTTGATTCTTACGACGACTCCCTCGATGGGGAGAAAAGCAAATCCCAGGTCAAACGCGAGCTGCATGCTCTGGTTGATCTCGGCGAGCGCCTTACCACTCTCAAGCCTGACTTGCTGAACAAACTGCCTCTGACCGACGCCTTGCGCCGGGCCCTGGCGGATGCACCCAAGCACGTCGCTCATATCGCCCGAAAGCGCCACCTGCAATTCATCGGTAAGCTGATGCGGGACCAGGACACCGACGCGATTCTGCAACTGCTTGACCAACTCGACGCCTCCACCCGGCAGTACAACGAACGCTTCCATAACCTGGAACGTTGGCGCGACCGCCTGATCGGCGGTGGCGATGACGTACTGGAGAAGTTCGTCGGTGAATACCCGGACGCCGATCGCCAGCAACTGCGTTCCCTGATCCGTCAGGCCCAGCACGAGGTGGCCCATAACAAGGCGCCGGCCTCCAGCCGTAAAATCTTCAAGTACATCCGCGAACTGGACGAGACCCAACGCGGTCTGCGTTGAGTCCTCCACGTGTGAGCTGCCCAGCAGCTCACCCGGCGCCCTCTTCTCTTATGCCCCTGTACCACCCACGGTGATCGCATCGATCTTCAAGGTCGGCTGGCCGACGCCTACCGGCACTGATTGCCCATCCTTGCCGCAGGTGCCGACGCCGCTGTCCAGGGACAGGT
Organism: Pseudomonas sp. JDS08PS003; assembly: GCF_045013505.1. NCBI lineage: Bacteria > Pseudomonadati > Pseudomonadota > Gammaproteobacteria > Pseudomonadales > Pseudomonadaceae > Pseudomonas > Pseudomonas sp. JDS08PS003. The sequence continues at coordinate 1,140,052 of NZ_CP120724.1, read as the reverse complement.
CATTGCCCACCATCGAGACCCGGCTCATGGCTTCCGGACCGTTGCCGATCAGAGTCGCGCCCTTGACCGGGGCGGTGATCTTGCCGTCTTCGATCAGATACGCCTCGCTGGTGGAGAACACGAACTTGCCGCTGGTGATGTCCACCTGGCCGCCGCCAAGGTTGGCGCAGTAGATGCCCTTCTTCACCGAGGCGATGATTTCCGCCGGATCGCTTTCGCCACCCAGCATGTAAGTGTTGGTCATGCGTGGCATCGGCAGGTGCGCGTAGGACTCACGACGTCCGTTGCCGGTACGGGCCACACCCATCAGGCGGGCGTTGAGCTTGTCCTGCATATAGCCCTTGAGCACGCCGTTCTCGATCAGGGTGGTGCATTCGGTCGGGGTGCCCTCATCGTCCACGCTCAGGGACCCGCGACGCCCGGCCAGGGTGCCGTCGTCGACGATGGTGCAGAGTTTGGAAGCCACCATCTCGCCCATGCGGCCGCTGTAGGCCGAACTGCCCTTGCGGTTGAAGTCACCCTCCAGGCCGTGGCCCACAGCTTCGTGCAGCAGCACCCCGGACCAGCCGGAGCCGAGCACCACCGGCAAAGTGCCGGCCGGCGCCGGAATGGCCTCGAGATTGACCAGGGCCTGGCGCAGCGCTTCACGGGCATACCCCATGGCCCGGTCTTCGCTGAGGAAATAGCGGTAATCGGTACGCCCGCCACCACCGTGGCCACCGCGCTCGCGTCGGCCATTGTGCTCGACGATGACGCTGACATTGAAGCGCACCAGCGGCCGCACATCCGCCGCCAGACCGCCGTCAGTCGAGGCTACCAGGATCCGCTCCCAGACCCCGGCCATGCTCACGCTGACCTGCTGGATACGCGGGTCCAGGGCACGGGTCGCCGCATCGACGCGCTTGAGCAACTCGACCTTCTCGGCCCGGCTGATGACTTCCAGAGGGTTGTCCGGTGCGTAAAGCTGCGCCACGTCCTGGGTCGAGAACGCCTGCACGGTGCCGTTCTGCCCGGCCCGGGAGATCGAACGCGCAGCACGGGCCGCCAGCCCCAAGGCTTCCAGGGTGATGGCGTTGCTGTAGGCAAAGCCGGTCTTCTCACCGGACTGCGCACGCACCCCAACCCCTTGGTCGAGGTTGAAACTGCCTTCCTTGACGATCCCGTCTTCCAGGGACCAGGACTCGGAAATCTGCCCCTGGAAATACAGGTCGGCGGCATCGATGCCCGGGCCGGCCAGATCCCCGAGCACGCCCTGCAAGCTTTCGATGGTCACGCCGCCAGGGGCTAGAAGATGTTCACTGACTGAGGACAACAACCCGCTCATATGCTTTGGCCTTAAATTCGTCGTACTTATGCAAGCCGTTGAACGCCTTGCGAGAAAATGCGCCGGTGACTGACCACCGGCATCCGCGCCCGGATGGACGCCTGTTCACTGCTGTCGCGCTCGGCCAGCAGCACGCCCTCACCTTGATCCTGCTCCGCCAGCAAGCGTCCCCAAGGGTCGACGATGGCCGCATGGCCGTAGGTTTCCCGGGGGCCGGGGTGGACTCCGCCCTGGGCCGCCGCCAGCAGGTAGCACTGGGTTTCAATGGCCCGAGCCCGGATCAGCACCTCCCAGTGCGCGGCGCCGGTCACAGCGGTAAAAGCCGAAGGCGCGGTAATCAATTCAGCGCCAGCGGCCCGCAATTCGCTATACAGCTCGGGAAAGCGCAGGTCATAACAGACCGTCAGCCCCAACCGGCCCACCGGCGTATCCGCCACCACCACTCGGTTTCCATGAGCATAGTCATCGGATTCACGATAGCGTCCGCGATTGTCCGCCACGTCGACATCGAACAGATGCAGCTTGTCGTAACGCGCCACGATCTGCCCCTGATCATCCACCAACAATGAACAGGCATTGGACTTGGCCTCTGGCTGATCCTTGGGGGGCAGCGGCAAGGTCCCGGCCACAATCCATAACCTGAGGTCGCGGGCGGTCTGTTTCAACCATGGCAGGATCGGACCTTCGCCCAGGGCTTCGGCACGACCGATGGCTGCCATGTCACGGCGGCCCATGGCGGCGAAATTTTCCGGCAGGACCGCCAGCGTTGCACCGCCGGCAGCGGCTCGCTCGAGCAGGCCCCGGGCCTGCAGCAGATTGGCCAGAACATCGCTCTGGCTGACCATTTGAATCACCGCAAGAGACATGGCGTACTCCGTATTGGGTAGGCCGCCATGCTACTCCATAGGCGCGAATCGAGGATTCTCAAAACGGCTTGTCGAAGGTGATTTTCGGCTCTTTCCACGGGCCCTTGACGTTGTATTTGACGCTGGCAAAGCGCGCCACGCGATCACCGATCAACTTGTCGATCAGGAACAACGCCCCACCCACCGCCGGCGCCCCGACAATCAGCGCGGCAATCGGCAGGTTGTTGGTGACCGGCAGGGTCACCAGCAGCTTGGCATCCACTTGATCAGCCACCATATCCAAGGTGCCATTGAGCTCCAGGTTGCTCGACGGCCCGGTCAGGGTGATCGGCTCGCGAGTGACGTACACGCCGTTGCTCGCCGCCAGCACACCCTTGACCCGGTCATAACTCAGGCCCTTGCCGAACAGGTCGGAGAAGTCCAGGCGCAGGCGCCGGCCGATGGAGTTGAAGTTGAGCAAGCCGAACACCCGCAGTGCCTGGGCGCCGCCTTCGACTTCGACGAACTGGCCCTTGCGCAGGGTGGCGTCCAGGCTGCCGGAGAAACGCTTCAAGCCCACCCAGGCCGGTGAGCCCGGCCAGCGGCCATCGACGTCCAGGTGAAAGTCCTCACTGGTCACGGTCGGCGCGAAGCCCCAGCCCTTGAGCACGTCAGCCAGGTTCTGGCCGCCAATACGGCCACGGTACCAACTGTTGCTGGCACCGGCCTGGCCTTCCCAGCCACCCTCGCCTTGCAACTGCATGCCCTTGAGGCCCAGGTCCAGGCCATTGAAGACCATGCCCTTGGCCGTCGGCCGGACCTTGAGCGCCCAGCGGCCGATCAGGTCCTGCCCTTGGAACAGTTGGGCAATGGAAATATCCAGTGGCGGAACGTTCTTCGGGTCCACCGAAGCCAAAGGGTCAGGTGCATTTTCATCGGCCTGGGCCGCCGGGTCGGCAGCCGGCAGACGCACATACGCCATGTCGATGACCATCGGCGCCACCTTGGCATCGGGAATCCCGACTTTGCCCTTGGCCTGTTGACTGTCGATCTGCAGCTCCCAGGCAGCCGGCTTTCGGCTCAGCAGCAGATTGACCTGGTCCAGCGTGGTGCCGAAGGCGCTGAGCTTGCCGACCTTGAAGTCCGCACTGCTGAGCAACTGCTTGGCACTGCCCCCCGGGTCCTGCCCGGCATAGCGATCCACCAGCGCTTTCCACGGCTCCACATCCAGCTCGGACAGAATCCCCCGCACCCGCAGTCCCTTGCCCGCAGGCAGCAAGGCCGCACCGTCGCCGAGGAACAGTTCGCCCCGGCCCTCGGCGAACTTGCCGCTGGGCGCCGCGAAGGTGAAGTCGGCCAACTCACCGTATTTGAACCAGTAGCGCCGCTCGGCCCCTTGCAGGGTCATGCGAAACACACTGTTACGCCCGGTGCTGGCGGCCATGCCGAACGGCGCCGGCAGGTCCACCGCCACGCCCTTGAGGCTGGAGCTGACCATCAATTGGCTGTCGGCACCATCAAGGTTCAGTTGCAACTGATAGGGCACTTCGCCAGACACCGGCAACGGCTGGCTGACTTTCAACCAATCGGTGAGCTTCTTCACCGTAACCTGGCCCTTGGCAACCACCCGGGTATTGGGTTTGCCTGGCTTGCCATCGGCAAAGATCTGCGCCGTGACCGGCCGATCGAACGCCTGGGCACTGATCCCTGTACCGCTCAGCCCCCTGGCACTGTCAAAGCGGAAGTCGCCCTTGAGCTGAGTCAGTTCCAGTTCGGGTTCACTGAGTTTGAGGCGGGCCTTGTCGGTCTTGAAGTCCACCACGATCTTCGGTTCTTCGCCTTTGACCAGGGGGATGTCCAGGTTCAGCTTGCCTTGCAGATCGCCCTCGCCCTGCCAGCCGGCAAAGGTCGAGCCGGTGCCGATCGGCGCTTCCTGCAGAATCTTCACCCCGTCACCCAGGCCGCCGGCAAAACTGCCGTCGATGAACATGTGGATGCTCTGACCGGCGACGGAATGGGGAATATTGACGAAAACATCCCGCACCTTGGTGTCCAACAGCTGCCCCTTGCTGGCGACAATGCGTACGCCGCTGTCTTCGACGAACACGTCGCCACTGATCTTGCTCAGGTGCGGCCAGCCCGGCTGGAACGCCAGTTCGGCGTCATGCACCTTGAAAAACAGACTGATGCTGCGAGCCGCCTCGATAGCGTCATGGTTCAACGAACCCTGGTACTGGAAGAAACCCTCATCCACCGCGCCCTTAAGGATCGCCGTGCGCAGCCATTCATCCAGCGCCGGACTGAGCACCTGGGGCAGGTACTTGGCGGTGTAGCGCCCATCGCCGTCCACCAGGCCGACCCGCAAGTCCATGTAGTCTTCCTGGCTGTGGTCGAAGTGCAGCCGGATCAGGAAATCGCCGGCAATCTTGCCCTCTTCTCCCTGCACCTTGAGGTAGGGGGCGATCAGGGTGAAACCTTGCTTGTCCAGCTTCCAGGTCAGGGTGGCGTTGGCCTGGATGTACTGCCAGGGCTTGGCGAAGATCGGATACAGGTGCAGGGAAAAATCCTTGCTGTCCATGCGCAGCTCGCCCTGGCCCAGGTCGCCGCTGATACTGCCACTGACGTTTCGCGCCGCCGGAGCGCCGTGATAGGCATCGAAGCCGACCCGGTCGAGGTTGGCGGCAAAGCTCAGCCGTTGGTCGCCGGTGTTCTGTGGGCGATAGTCGAGCAGCACATTGCGCAACCCGCCAGTGACCTTCAAACGTTCGATGGTGGTGGCCAGGCCTTCCGGCAACGGTACCAGGGCATCGAGGATCGGCGTGATCGGCGTCAGGTCCAGGCGATCAGCCTGTACATGCCAGAGCTCTTCGGTTTTTTCGCTGGCGTTGCTTTGCTGCAGCTGCAGCCGCGACTCCCAACGAGTATCGCCCAGGTTCAGCGCCAGGGAGTCGAGCTGCACCTGCAGGCCTTGCTCGCTGCGCTGGAAGAAGGCGTTCAACGCCAGGTTCTTCAGGGTAACTGGGGTCCGCTCGGCGTAGGCTCCGGTGAACTGAGGGGCATTCAGGCGCAGCGCAGCGCTCTGCACTGTGCCCTTGGCCCAGTTCAGCCACAACTCGCCACCGGCCTTGAGTTCAGACAGTTTCCATTGCCGGGTCAGGCGGGCCGGCAGCCAGCGCGACCAGTCGCTTTGCGGCAGGCTCAGGTACAGATCGGCCTGAGCCTCGCGCCAGGTATTGGCACGGATCCGGGTCCGCAGGTTCATGGCCAGGGGCTGGCCGTCCGGCAGGGTCAGACGCAGGTCCAGGCGTTGACGACTAGGACCTGTACGCAGATTGAGGCCGACATAGGTCAGGGCCAGGGGCGGGTGATTCTGCGCCAGCAAGGTGACTTGGCTGTCCAAGAGAGACAGCTCGGCCACCTGCTGCAAGCGGGTCAGCAACTGCTCGGGGTCCAGCGGCTGGTCCTGCTGCGTCGGCAGACCCTCCAGCTGCCACTGGCCATCAGCGCCCTCCTTGAGGCTCAGGCTCAGGCCGCTGAGTTCCAGGCGCCCTACCCGCAAATCACGAGCCAGGAGACTGCCGAGCATATCCGGCGCCACGCTGACCTGGTCCAGACGCAGGGCATTGGCCCCCTCGCCCACCATCACATCGTGAGCCAGGAGAATCGGCGACAGCCCGCTCCAACGCCCCTCCAGACTGCCGATATGCACCGGCAAACCTACGGTCTGCTGCAACTTGGCTTCGACCTCGACCTGATACTCAGCCACCAGCGGAGTCAGTTCCCGACCCAGGCTGACGTACAAGGCCGTCACCACCAACAGCAACGCGCAGAAGCCCAGCCCCCAGCGAATCAGCGTGGTGAACAGGCGGATCAGCCGCTCCATTTCAGTTGGCTCCCATGGCAAAAGTCATGCAAAAAGCTGAAGCCAGCCGTTTCCAGTGATGTAAAACACGGGAAATCAGAGCAGCACCACGTCGTATTGTTCCTGGGAATACATGGTTTCGACCTGGAACCTGATGGTACGGCCGATAAAACCTTCCAACTCCGCCACATTGCCCGACTCTTCGTCCAGCAGACGATCCACCACTTTCTGATTGGCCAGCACTCGATACCCTTCTGCCTGATAAGCCCGGGCCTCGCGGAGGATTTCACGGAATATTTCGTAACAGATGGTTTCCGGAGTCTTCAACTTGCCCCGTCCCTGACAGCTGCTGCACGGCTCGCAGAGCACCTGCTCCAGGCTCTCGCGCGTGCGTTTGCGGGTCATCTGCACCAGGCCCAGCTCGGTGATGCCGATGATGTTGGTCTTGGCGTGATCGCGCTCCAGCTGCTTCTCCAGGGTCCGCAGTACCTGGCGCTGATGCTCCTCGTCTTCCATGTCGATGAAGTCGATGATGATGATCCCGCCCAGGTTGCGCAGGCGCAGTTGCCGGGCAATGGCGGTAGCGGCTTCGAGGTTGGTCTTGAAGATGGTTTCCTCAAGATTGCGATGGCCGACGAAAGCTCCGGTGTTGACGTCGATGGTGGTCATGGCTTCCGCCGGGTCCACCACCAGATAGCCACCGGACTTGAGCGGCACCTTGCGCTCCAGGGCCTTCTGGATTTCATCCTCGACCCCGTACAGGTCGAAGATCGGCCGCTCGCCGGGGTAGTGTTCCAGGCGGTCGGCGATTTCCGGCATCAGCTCGGCAACGAACTGAGTTGTCTTCTGAAAGGTTTCCCGGGAGTCGATGCGGATCTTCTCGATCTTCGGGCTCACCAGATCCCGCAGGGTACGCAGCGCCAGGCCAAGGTCTTCGTAGATCACATTGGGCGCGCCAATGGTCTTGATCTGAGCGCCGATCTGATCCCAGAGCCGGCGCAGGTAGCGGATGTCCATCAGGATCTCATCGGCGCCGGCGCCCTCGGCGGCAGTACGCAGGATGAATCCGCCCGCCTCCTTGATGCCTTCCTGGGCCACGCAGTCGCTGACGACCTGCTTCAGACGCTCACGTTCGGCTTCATCCTCGATCTTCAACGAGATGCCGACATGGGCGGTACGGGGCATGTACACCAGATAACGCGAAGGAATCGACAGTTGGGTGGTCAGACGCGCGCCCTTGGTACCAATGGGGTCCTTGGTGACCTGCACCACCAGGCTCTGCCCTTCGTGCACCAGGGCACTGATGCTCTCCACCGCCGTACCTTCGCGAGTGGAAATTTCCGAAGCATGGATGAACGCCGCACGGTCCAGGCCGATATCGACGAAAGCGGCCTGCATGCCGGGCAATACCCGCACCACCTTGCCTTTATAGATGTTGCCAACGATACCGCGGCGCTGGGTGCGCTCGACGTGAACCTCTTGCAACACTCCGTTTTCGACCACCGCCACCCGTGATTCCATCGGCGTGATGTTGATCAGAATCTCTTCACTCATGGCAATGTCTCGTTCAGGCGTGTTCATAGAAGGCCGCAGCAGTCGGGTACGGCGCTTTAGCGCACTGGAAGGTTTTGCCAACAGGGTATGCCGAAATGGCCGAGCAGTTCTGCGGTTTCGCACACCGGCAAGCCAACCACAGCGGAATAACTGCCATTGAGCCCTGACACAAATACCGCCGCAAGCCCTTGGATTGCATAACCGCCAGCCTTGTCCCGGGGCTCGCCGCTGGCCCAATAGACGCTCGCTTCCTCAGGAGAGATAGCGCGAAAGCGTACCAGGCTGCGCACCACCCGCGACTCGCAGCGTTCGCCGTCGAGCAGGGCAATGGCGGTCAACACTTCGTGCTCGCGCCCGGCAAGTGCCATGAGCATCGCCAGCGCATCGGCCTGATCCAGCGGTTTGCCAAGGATCCGCCCATCCAGCACCACGGCCGTATCGGCCCCCAACACGCAGGCCGGAGCCTGGGATTCGCTGCAGGTGATCAGGGCGCGCCCGGCCGCCGCCTTGCCACGGGCAAGACGCTCGACATAGGCAGCAGGGGATTCATCGGCCAGCGGGGTTTCATCGATGTCCGCACTGATGGCGGTGAAAGGCACGCCGATCTGGGTGAGCAGCTCACGCCGACGGGGCGAACCGGAAGCGAGGTAAAGCGGATTCATCAAGACATCTCCCTGTCGAGGTGCGGGCCAATGCCTGACCGAATTAATTGATTTTGAAACGTCGGCGCAACCCGCGCAGGCCGAAGCTGACCCACGGCCACAACAGCGCACTCACCAGGGCCGGCAGGACCAGAGCCAGGGTCGGCTGGCGATTGCCGGTCAGGGCGCTGAGCCAGAGTTGTACCAACTGCGCCAGGCCAAAGATCACCAGGATTACCAGGCTCTGCTGCCACATCGGGAACATCCGCAGACGCTGTTGCAGGGACAGTACAAGAAAGGTGATCAGGGTCAGGATCAAGGCGTTCTGCCCCAGGAGCGTGCCGTAGAGCACATCCTCCGCCAGCCCCAGGCACCAGGCCGTGACCATGCCTACCTTGTGCGGCAGGGCCAGGGCCCAAAAGGCCAGTAGCAGGGCCAACCACAGCGGGCGCAGGATTTCCATGAACTGTGGCAACGGCGACACGCTGAGCAGCATGCCGATCAGAAACGTCAGCCAGACAATCCAGCCATTTCGCGAATAGGTACTACCCGCCATTATTCTCTTCCTCCGGTGGTGGCCGGTGCCGCAGCCGGAGGCTTGGCCGCCGCCGGTTTCACCACAGGTTTATTGACCGGCTTGGCCGGAGCATGGACTGCCGGCTTGACCGGAGTCGCCGGTGCAGTCGCGGGAGCGGTGGCCGGTGCTGCGGTCGCGGCTGGAGCCACCGCAGGCTTGGGTACCGTGGCCGGCACCACCGGGGTGCTATTGCCACCCTGCTGGTCCTGGGCTTCCTGGGCCTGGGCCGCATCATTGGCCCGCTCTTCGGCAGTGCGCGGATCACTGAACACCAGCAACAGATAACGGCTGCGGTTCAACGCGGCAGTGGGCACTGCACGCACAATGGCGAATGGCTGACCGGAGTCGTGGATCACTTCCTTGACCGTGGCCACCGGATATCCCGCGGGGAAACGCTGACCAAGGCCCGAGCTGACCAGCAAATCGCCTTCCTTGACATCGGCGGTGTCGGCCACGTGGCGCAACTCCAGGCGCTCCGGGTTGCCAGTGCCACTGGCAATGGCCCGCAGACCGTTGCGATTGACCTGTACCGGAATGCTGTGGGTGGTGTCAGTCAGCAACAGGACGCGCGAGGTATAAGGCATCAACTCCACCACCTGCCCCATCAAGCCACGGGCATCGAGCACCGGCTGGCCGAGGAATACGCCGTCACGCTCACCTTTATTGATGATGATGCGATGGGTAAAGGGGTTGGGGTCCATGCCGATCAACTCGGCCACTTCGACCTTCTCGTTGACCAGTGCCGAAGAGTTGAGCAATTCGCGCAGACGCACGTTCTGCTCGGTCAGGGCTGCGAGCTTTTGCATGCGCCCCTGCAGCAGCAGGTTTTCGGTCTTGAGTTTTTCGTTTTCGGCGACCAGCTCGGTGCGACTGCCGAACTGACTGGCAACGCCCTGCCATAGCCGCTGCGGCAGGTCGGTGATCCAGTAGGACTGCATCAACACCAGCGACATCTGGCTACGCACTGGCTTGAGCAGTGTGAAGCGGGCATCGACCACCATCAGTGCGACCGACAGTACGACCAGCACCAGGAGGCGCACGCCCAATGAGGGGCCTTTGGCGAAAAGCGGTTTAATAAGCCGCTCCTCCCAGGCAAATGTTGTGTTTATTCATACGGCATCAAACCGGCCTGGATGCAGATTGACAGAAGATAAACGCCACAGGCAGCACTGCAAAGTGCTGCCTGTGAGCGCAACAGCATAGATGCAACCAGCGAAGTTATTCGCTGGAGAGCAGGTCCATGGTGTGTTTGTCCATCATTTCCAATGCACGGCCACCGCCGCGAGCAACACAGGTCAGCGGATCTTCGGCAACGATCACCGGCAGACCGGTTTCCTGGGCCAGCAGCTTGTCCAGATCACGCAGCAACGCACCACCACCGGTCAGCACCAGACCGCGCTCGGCGATGTCCGAAGCCAGCTCCGGAGGCGATTGCTCCAGGGCACTTTTCACCGCCTGAACGATGGTTGCCAGGGACTCCTGCAGAGCCTCCAGCACTTCATTGGAGTTCAGGGTGAAGGCACGTGGCACGCCTTCAGCCAGGTTACGGCCGCGTACGTCAACTTCACGCACTTCGCCGCCTGGATAGGCGGTACCGATTTCCTGTTTGATGCGCTCAGCGGTGGATTCACCGATCAGGCTGCCGTAGTTGCGACGCACGTAGGTGATGATGGCCTCGTCGAAACGGTCGCCACCAACACGTACGGATTCGGCGTAAACCACACCGTTCAGGGAGATCAGGGCGATTTCAGTGGTACCACCACCGATGTCCACGACCATCGAACCACGGGCTTCTTCAACCGGCAGGCCGGCACCGATCGCAGCGGCCATTGGCTCTTCGATCAGGAACACTTCACGAGCACCGGCACCAAGGGCCGACTCACGGATGGCACGACGTTCAACCTGGGTGGACTTGCATGGAACACAGATCAGCACACGAGGGCTGGGCTGCAGAAAGCTGTTTTCATGAACTTTGTTGATGAAGTACTGCAGCATCTTTTCGCAGACGCTGAAGTCGGCGATCACGCCATCCTTCATCGGACGAATGGCTGCAATGTTGCCCGGAGTACGACCGAGCATGCGCTTGGCTTCGGTACCAACCGCCACAACACTTTTCTGATTACCGTGGGTCCGAATGGCCACAACCGATGGTTCATTCAGGACAATACCGCGCTCGCGCACGTAAATAAGGGTGTTGGCAGTGCCCAGGTCAATGGAAAGATCGCTGGAAAACATGCCACGCAGTTTCTTGAACATGGGAAAGGGACCCTAGGCAACGCGTGGGTAAAAAAGTGCGGCAAACTCTAACAACGACAGGGATTTTGGGCAAGGCGCCAATATGTTAAATTGGCCGCTTTTCTGTGCACCAACCCCCACAATCGCGGCCATAAGACCGTAGAAATGCGGTAGTGTTCCGACAATCTAACACACGGACGAGATCCGTTCTGTTTTCCACTGGAGAATCCCATGGCGCTTGAACGCTCCGACGTGGAAAAAATCGCTCATTTGGCCAGCATCAAGCTCAATGAAAGCGATCTTCCACACATCACCTCCGCCCTGAACAGCATTCTCGGGCTGGTGGATGAAATGCAGGCAGTCGATACCGACGGTATCGAGCCCCTGGCCCACCCACTGGAAGCCAGCCAGCGCCTGCGCGCAGACGTTGTGACCGAGTCCAATCATCGCGAGGCTTATCAGTCCATCGCACCAGCGGTCGAAAGCGGCCTGTATCTGGTTCCGAAAGTCATCGACTAAAGGGAAAGAGCCTGCAATGCATCACATGACTCTGGCCGAGATCGCCCGCGGACTCGCCGACAAGAAATTCTCCTCTGTAGAACTGACTCAGACCCTGCTGGCGCGCATCGCCCAGCTGGATCCGCAGATCAACAGCTTCATCAGCCTCACCGAAGACCTGGCGCTGTCCCAGGCCAAGGCCGCCGACGAACGTCGCGCCAATGGTGAGAGCGGTGCCCTGCTGGGCGCGCCGATCGCCCATAAAGACCTGTTCTGCACCCAGGGCATCCGCACCAGTTGCGGCTCGAAGATGCTCGACAACTTCAAGGCGCCCTACGACGCCACCGTGGTCGCCAAGCTGGCCGCTGCCGGGGCCGTGACCCTGGGCAAGACCAACATGGACGAATTCGCCATGGGCTCGGCCAACGAGTCGAGCTGGTACGGCGCGGTGAAAAACCCGTGGAACCTGGAACACGTGCCCGGCGGTTCCTCCGGTGGTTCCGCCGCGGCGGTCGCTGCGCGCCTGCTGCCAGCCGCCACGGCCACCGACACCGGCGGCTCGATCCGCCAGCCCGCCGCCTTCACCAACCTCACCGGCCTGAAGCCGACCTACGGTCGCGTTTCCCGCTGGGGCATGATCGCCTACGCTTCCAGCCTCGATCAGGGCGGCCCACTGGCTCGCACCGCCGAAGACTGCGCGATCCTGCTGCAAGGCATGGCTGGCTTCGACCCGAACGATTCCACCAGCATCGATGAACCGGTGCCGGACTACAGCGCCGGGCTCAGCGGCTCGCTGCAGGGCCTGCGCATCGGCGTGCCGAAGGAATACTTCAGCACCGGTCTCGACCCGCGCATCGCCGAACTGATCCACAACAGCATCAAGGAGCTGGAAAAGCTCGGTGCGGTGATCAAGGAAATCAGCCTGCCGAACATGCAGCACGCGATTCCTGCGTACTACGTGATCGCCCCGGCGGAAGCCTCCTCCAACCTGTCGCGTTTCGACGGCGTGCGCTTCGGCTACCGCTGTGAGAACCCAGAAAACCTGGAAGACCTGTACAAACGCTCCCGTGGCGAAGGCTTCGGCAGCGAAGTCCAGCGCCGGATCATGGTCGGTGCCTACGCGCTGTCCGCCGGCTACTACGATGCCTACTACCTCAAGGCGCAGAAAATCCGGCGCCTGGTGAAGAACGACTTCATGACCGCGTTCAACGAAGTCGACATCATCCTCGGCCCGACCACGCCCAACCCGGCCTGGAAGCTCGGCGCCAAGAGCAGCGATCCGGTCGCTGCGTACCTGGAAGACGTCTACACCATCACCGCCAACCTCGCCGGCCTGCCAGGCCTGTCGATGCCGGCCGGTTTCGTCGACGGCTTGCCGGTAGGCGTGCAACTGCTCGCCCCGTATTTCCAGGAAGGCCGCTTGCTCAACGTTGCGCACCAGTATCAGTTGAACACTGACTGGCACACCCGCACCCCAACCGGCTTCTGAGGAGACACACATGCAATGGGAAGTCGTGATCGGGCTGGAGATTCATACCCAGCTCACCACTCAATCGAAGATTTTCTCCGGTAGCTCCACCGCCTTCGGTGCCGAGCCCAACACCCAGGCCAGCCTGATCGACCTGGGCATGCCCGGCGTACTGCCAGTGCTGAACCAGGAAGCGGTGCGCATGGCGGTGATGTTCGGCCTCGCGGTTGACGCCGAGATCGGCCAGCACAACGTGTTCGCCCGCAAGAACTACTTCTACCCGGACCTGCCCAAGGGCTACCAGATCAGCCAGATGGAGTTGCCGATCGTCGGCAAGGGCCACCTGGACATTCCCCTGGAAGACGGCACGATGAAACGCGTAGGAATCACCCGCGCGCACCTGGAAGAAGACGCCGGCAAGAGCCTGCATGAAGAATTCAACGGTGCCACCGGCATCGACCTGAACCGTGCCGGCACGCCCCTGCTGGAAATCGTTTCCGAGCCTGACATGCGCAGCGCCAAAGAAGCCGTGGCCTACGTCAAGTCGATCCATGCCCTGGTGCGCTACCTGGGTATCTGCGACGGCAACATGGCCGAAGGCTCCCTGCGTTGCGACTGCAACGTCTCGATCCGTCCCAAGGGCCAGGTCGAGTTCGGCACCCGCTGCGAGATCAAGAACGTCAACTCGTTCCGCTTCATCGAGAAGGCGATCAACAGCGAGATCCGTCGCCAGATCGAGCTGATCGAAGACGGCGGCAAAGTGATCCAGCAGACCCGCCTGTACGACCCGAACAAGGACGAGACCCGTCCGATGCGCAGCAAGGAAGAAGCCAACGACTACCGTTACTTCCCCGATCCGGACCTGCTGCCTGTGGTCATCGAAGACTCCTTCCTCGATCAGGTACGCGCCACCCTGCCGGAACTGCCACCGCAGAAACGCGAACGCTTCCAGGAGCAGTTCGGTCTGTCGGTCTACGACGCCAGCGTCCTGGCCACCAGCCGTGAGCAGGCGGACTACTTCGAGAAGGTCGCCAGCATTGCCGGTGACGCCAAGCTCGCCGCCAACTGGGTCATGGTCGAGCTGGGCAGCCTGCTGAACAAGCAAGGCCTGGAAATCGACGAGGCACCGGTCTCGGCCGAACAACTGGGCGGCATGCTGCTGCGGATCAAGGACAACACCATCTCCGGCAAGATCGCCAAGACCGTGTTCGAAGCCATGGCCAACGGCGAAGGTAATGCCGACGAGATCATCGACAAGCGTGGCCTCAAGCAAGTCACCGACAGCGGCGCGATCTCTGCGGTGCTCGATGAGATGCTCGCGGCCAACGCCGAACAGGTCGAACAGTACCGCGCCGCCGATGAGGCCAAACGCGGCAAGATGTTCGGCTTCTTCGTCGGCCAGGCGATGAAGGCCTCCAAGGGCAAGGCCAACCCGCAACAAGTCAACGAGCTGCTGAAAAGCAAGCTCGAAGGCTGATCGAAAAATGCAGCCTTGGCTTGTCAGTCGAAACTGCGGGGATGCAAGCCCGTCTTCGCTGGCAAGCCAGCTCTTGCATAGGATTGTTCCCCGTCCCTGGTTCGTGGCCAGCGCCCTGCTCGCTCTGCTCACGGGTTGCGCCAGCAGCCATATCATCGACCCTCGAGGTTATGACCAGACCGGGACAGCCTCCTATTACGGCGCCCGCCATCACGGCAAACGCACCGCCAGCGGCGAACCCTTCGATCTGAACGGCCTCACTGCGGCCCATCGCGAACTGCCATTCGGCACCCGAGTGCAAGTCACCAACCTGGGCAACGACAAAAGCGTCGTGGTCCGTATCAACGATCGTGGCCCGCACACCCGCGGCCGCCTGATCGACTTATCCCGCGCTGCCGCGCAACAGCTCGACATGCTGCGCAGCGGCACCGCCAAAGTACGCATCCAAGCCCTCAGCGACTGACCGACGGAGCCCGAGCCATTACCGCCTTTGCCGAACTGCCCCTGCTCAGCCTGATCCAACTCATCAGCGGCCTGGTGATGCTGATTGCCGGCGCCGAGTTGCTGGTGCGTGCCGCAGTGCGTTTGTCTGCGCGCCTGCATGTTCGCCCGCTGATCATGGGCCTGAGCATCGTCGCCTTCGGCAGCAGCGCGCCTCAGATGGCCATCAGCCTGCAGGCGACCCTGGCCGACAACACCGATATCGCCGTGGGCAGCGTGATCGGCAGCAGCATCTTCAACATCCTGGTGACTCTGGGCCTCTCGGCCCTGATCATTCCGCTGCGGGTATCGCGACAGCTGGTGCGTCTGGACATCCCGCTGATGATCGGTGCCAGCCTGCTGGTGTTCATCCTGGCCTACAACGAGCGCCTCACCCCCTCCGACGGTGTCATCCTGCTGGCGGCCCTGGTGCTGTATCTGCTCCTGCTGTTGCGCCAGTCGCGGCACTCGGCACGCCATCACCTGCCCGCTCCAGCCGGCCAACGCGGTTCTGCGCCCAGGTTCAGCAGCATGCTGATGGTGCTTATCGGCCTGGGGCTGCTGGTCTTCGCCGGACACTTGCTACTGGGTGCCGCCGTCACTGTGGCCGACGACCTGGGGTTGTCGGAGCGGGTCATGGGACTGACGGTGATTGCCGTCAGCACTTCCCTGCCCCAGCTCGCCACTTCGCTGCTCGCCGCCTTGCGGGGCCAGCGGGATATCGCCGTGGGCAATGTCATCGGCAGCAATCTCTTCAACTTGCTGGGGGTCCTGGGGTTTACCGCACTGGTGGCACCGACGCCACTCTCGGTTTCGCCCAACGCCCTGGATTTCGACTTGCCGGTGATGCTTGGCGTCGCGGTGCTATGCCTGCCGGTATTTTATTCGGGGTATCGCGTGACCCGGGCCGAAGGCTTGCTGTTTCTCGGCCTGTACCTGGCCTATGGGCTGCACGTGGTGTCGTTCACCACGGGCATGCCCCTGGCGGGCAAGCTGGAACACTTGATGCTGTTTTTCGTCCTGCCAGCGCTGGTGGCGTTTCTGCTGCTCAGTTCGCTAAGAGCCTGGCGCCGCCAACACAAGAGAGAAACGCCATGAGCGAGAACAAGAAAAGTGGACTGCAAATGCGTCGCCAAGTAATGGGCGACGCCTTCGTCGACCGTGCTCTGGGCAACGCCACCGAATTCACCCAACCGCTGCAGGAATTCGTCAACGAACACGCCTGGGGCGGCGTGTGGAACCGTGATGGCCTGCCGTTGAAAACCCGTAGCCTGATCACCCTGGCAACCCTGACTGCGCTCAAATGTCCCCAGGAGTTGAAGGGCCACGTGCGTGGCGCCCTGAACAACGGCTGCACCGTGGAAGAGATACGTGAAGCGCTGCTGCATTGCGCGGTGTATGCCGGGGTACCAGCGGCCATCGATGCGTTTCGCGCAGCCCAGGAAGTGATTGACGCCTATCAGCCACCGCAGTGAACCCGTTCTTCGCCGGCAAGCCGGCTCCTACCTCGTTTTGTAGGAGCCGGCTTGCCGGCGAACAGCTTCAGATCCACCCACCCCACTGCAACACAAAGATCCCGATATTGGTGGTCACTGCCGCCATCACCGTGGTGATGACGATAATGGCTGCCGCCAGCTCATGATTGCCATTGGCCGCCCGGGCCATGACAAAGCTCGCTGCCGCAGTCGGACTGCCGAAATACAGAAACAGAATCCCCAGTTCCGCCCCACGAAAACCGCATAACCAAGCGCCAAAGGTCGCCAGCGTCGGCAGGCTGACCATCTTCAACAGGCTGGAGCTCATGGCCATCCGCCCACTGTTGCGCAAGGCCGCCATGGACAACGTGCCGCCAATGCAGATCAGCGCCAGAGGCAGGCTCATCTGCGCCAGGTACTTGCCCGAAGTCTCCAGCCAGCCGGGAAGGCTGATCTGCCAGTAGGCAAACGGTGCAGCCACCAGCACGCTGACAATCAACGGGTTGCTGAACACACTTTTGCAGATGCTCCAGGGGTCGGACTTGATCGCCGGGCTGTAGACCGCCAGGACCACCGTCGACAGGGTGTTGTAGTAAAGAATCACCAACGCAGCGAGCAGCGCCCCCAGGGAAATCCCGTAATCCCCATACATGCTGGCCGCCAGGGCCAGGCCGATGATCGCGTTATTGCCGCGAAATGCTCCCTGGGTATAGATCCCCCGATCCACCTTCGGACAACGCCAGATGGCCCAGCCCCAGGCCAGGGCAAAACAGACCAGGGTGGCCACTGAAAAGTAGATCAGCACGCCAGGCTTCAATGAGGCATGCAGGTCGGCATGGACAATGCCGAGAAACAGCAACGCCGGCATGGTGACGTTGAACACCAGGGCCGACGCCGTATGGATGAAGTTGTCATTGATCCACCCCACCCGCTTGAGCAGCAGCCCAAGAAACAGCATCGCAAACACCGGCGCAGTAATCGTCAGGGTTTCGAAAAAGATAGCCAGCATGCGCGGGTGGACCTTGAGCCTGTCGTTAGGGCGCTAATGATAATCCAATCAACCCTCCCTCGCGTAACTGCCTTCTTGACGGCGCGTCATTTTCAATTATGCTCAGAATAACTGTATATGCATACAGTTAAAACAAGCATAACCATGACATATCAAGGAGCTAGAAATGTCAGGACTCTCTGCACAGACGCAGCAACAGCCACAACAGACCGGCAAGATCATTGCCGACCTGGACCGTTTGTTCACTGAACAAGGCATCGCCATTTCCGGCGATGGCGAGACCCTGGTGCTGGTCGCCGACGGCCACCACACCATCAAATACCACCGCCCGGAAGACCTGCCCCACACCCCGCTAAAATCCGCCAGGGGCCTGCCCCAATTGCGTTTCGAGGGCGGCGAACACACCGCCATCGGCGACAGCACCCTGCTGCGCTTCGTCAAGGATGCCCCGGCCATTCCCGCGTGGCAGGTTGAACTGCACCTGCCCAACGGACTGGCTCTGACCTACGGCCAGGCGGTTGCCCTGGGCGGCGATTTCTACGGCATTCCCGAGCAACCGATCTGCGAAGGCGCGACGCCGGCTGATCGAGTGCAACGCTTTACCGCGGCCTTCAACTCCCTGGCGGTACTGCCGGCGGCGAAAGACGAAGCACGGCAGATCCTCGCGGTAATGCAGAAGGAAATCGTCGCCGCCAACCAGGCGATCCGCGACGGCAAACAGCCCCACGAAGCCTATGACGCCTTGGGCGATACCCTGTCTGAAGAGTGGAACCGGATTACCGGCGGCGGCAGCGTGGTCTCCGCCCTGTTCCCTCTGGGGCGCTACCTGAAGCTTGCGGCAAACAATGCCGACCACTTTGGCGAGTGGGCCCTGGCGGCGTATATCGCCGGGCACACAGCAGCCCTGCAACAAGCGGTACTGGCAGGCAAGACTGCCGACGACAAGCAACTGGAACTGGCCTACGCAATGAACGCCTTCGCCGACCACTTCCTCACCGACCTGTTTTCTGCCGGCCATGTACGAGTGCCACGTAAACAGGTGGCGGCAGTGGTCACCCCCAGCGACCTGGGATCGCTGATTACCCGCTTCATGCACGACGAGGACAGCAAGTTCGGCCTCAATGTCAGTAACGCCCAGGGCGACCGCTGGCACGCCTACGGCGACAAACGTTATTTCGACAGCGTCGATCATCGCAATCGCCAGCAGGTGAAACTGGCAGTGCAGCGTTCGGCGGACGAGATCTTCACCAGCTACCTCAGCGGCAACCTGCCGGCGCCCGCCAGCTACGCGGCCCTCAAGGCCTTGCCGGACCTGAATGCCGCCAAGAGCGGCAACTTCTCGCCACTGTTCGTGATGAGCGGTGACAAAGTGCTGCGCCGCAGCGACGTCAACAATCTCAATGACAGCAAGACCATCGACAACTGGTGGGGCTGGAGCACCTACCTGCTGCTGAAGAACTACAGCCCGAACAAACCGACGGGCTACCTGGAAACCCCGAGTGCGGTCCCAAAGATCCTGGCCGACGGCTGGCAAAGCCACACCCCCAGCGAGCCCAACTGGCTCCCTGGCCAGGCGGTGCGCTACGCCCTCAGCGAAACCAACGGCTTGAACGAGTCCTATATAGGTCCATGGTCGGCCTACATGGAACTGAGCGACAGCTTCCAGCCCACCCTGAACATTCCGGCGGGTACCAGCAACAGCAGCGCCACCGGACGCAATGTGTTCCGTCAGTTTCGCGGTGGCTCACCGGAGCTGATCGGTTCCATCGACAAGAACGCCAACCGCTTCATCGACCGTAACGCCTGATAAGGAAATCACCATGGCTATCAACCTGAAACTGCAACTGGCCTCCGGGCAATCCCTCAAGGACGCACCTCTGGAGCTGCTGCTCAATGGCGCCCCCATCGCCCGGGCCAGCGTGGATGAACACGGCAACGTGGCCTTCAACGCCAAACCGGGGAATGGCCAATTGGCCGTGCGTGTGGACCGCTCGATCCTGCACCAGGCCTGATCGCCCCCTGTAGGAGCGGGCTCGCCCGCGAAACGGCTCAGCGCCCTTGCACCGGCTGTGCAAGGCGCTGGGCTTGATGCCAGCGCCCAGCCCGCCGTCAAGCCGTGAAAGTCTGCTCCAGCAGATGCCCTTGCTCGATACGAACGTGCCGTGGATGGAAGCGCTTGAGGCTGCTGCGATGGCCAACGCTGACAATGCTCAAGCCCGGCAACTGGTCGATCAGGGCCTGATACAGCGTGGCCTCGTCTTCCTCGTCCATGGCCGATGTGGCTTCGTCCATGTACAGCCATTGCGGGGCATAGAGCAACGCACGGGCAAACGCCAGCCGCTGCTGCTCCCCCGGCGACAACATGCGCTGCCAGTGATTGCTCTCGTCCAGACGCGCCACCAGGTGGGGCAAGCGACAAGTTTCCAGGACCTGTGCATAACGCTCCTCGGGATAGCTGTCGCCCGACTGTGGATAACTCAAGGCTTCCCGCAGGCTGCCAATGGGCAGGTAAGGTTTCTGCGGCAGGAACAGGTAGCGCTGGTTCGGCAGCAAGATGCTGCCGTGCCCCGCCGGCCACAACCGTCCCATGGCCCGCAGCAGGGTGCTTTTGCCACTGCCGGAGCGACCACTGAGCATCAGTCGCTCGCCAGGACTCACGGTCATCTGGGCACCGGCCAGCAGATGACGGCCGTCCGCCAGATCCAGGCCCAGATCACGCACTTGCAATTGTTCGCCCTGGTGTTGCACGTCAATCGCCGGAGGACGCTCCTCGTTTTCACTCATGGCCTGACGGAAGCTCAACAGACGGTCACAGGTAGCGCGCCAGGCGGCGAGGTCCGAATAGGCGCTGATAAACCAACTGAAGTTCTCCTGGACATTGCCGAAAGCCGAGTTGATCTGCATCAGCTCTCCCAGTTCGATCTTGCCGGCGAAGTAGCGCGGCGCGGCGACGATAAACGGGAAGATGATCGCGATCTGGCCATAACCGGCGGTGAAGAAGGTCAGGCGCTTGGACACCTTCATGATGTCCCAGAAGTTGTGCCAGACCTTGCTGAAACGGCTACTAAGACGCTGGTTTTCGTTCTTCTCGCCGTCGTAAAGGGCAATGCTCTCGGCGTTCTCCCGGACTCGCACCATGGAGAAACGCAGGTCGGCTTCAAAACGTTGCTGTTGATTGTTCAGGCCAATCAAGCGACGCCCGATCAGGTGGGTCAGCCAACTGCCGACCGCCGCATACACCAGGGCGCACCAGAACATATAGCCGGGAATGGTGTAGCCCATCACCTCGATACTGCCGGACACTCCCCAGAGAATGATGGAAAAGGACACCAGGCTGACCACGTTGCGGATCAACCCCAGGCCCAGGGACAAGGTGTTGGTGGTGAAACTGTTGAGGTCTTCGGAAATCCGCTGGTCGGGGTTGTCGGTGTAGCCACCCTGCTCCAGCTGGTAGTAGTTCTTGTTGCCCAGCCAACGGGCAAAGTGTCTTTCGGTCAACCAGGCGCGCCAGCGGATGGTCAGCATCTGGGTCAGGTACAAGCGATACACCGCACCGAGAATGGCCACCGCAGCGATCCCGCAGAAATACAGGATCAGGCTCCAGAAGGCCGCCTCATCCTTCTTCTGCAAGGCGTTGTAGAAGTCCTTGTACCAACTGTTGATCCACACCGAGATGGCAACACTGAACAGCGACAGGCCAATCACCGCGATCAGCAACAGCCAGGCCTTGTTCTTCTCTTCACTACGCCAGTAAGGGGTAATCATGGCCCAGACCCGGCGAAAGAATTGACCGCGCACAGCATCGTTGACCGCGGAGTACTCAGCGTTCTGATTCATCGTTGTGGCTCGATAGGGAGAGGGACAAGCGTTGAGCCGATCTTAGTAGATCGGCTCGCTTTTTCACGGTGTCCAGCGACATTCATTCAGTCGCGGTTCAGCGACGGACGGGACGCTTCTGCAGTTTGCGCTGCAAGGTACGGCGATGCATGCCCAGGGCCCGGGCAGTGGCGGAGATATTACCTTCGTGTTCGGTCAGCACGCGCTGGATGTGCTCCCATTGCAGACGGTCCACGGACATCGGGTTTTCCGGCACCAGGGTGTCCAGGTCCGCATGTTCGGAGAGCAGCGCGGCCAGCACATCATCGGCGTCCGCGGGTTTGCACAGGTAGTTGCAGGCGCCGCGCTTGATAGCCTCCACCGCCGTGGCGATGCTCGAATAGCCGGTGAGGATCAGGACGCGCATTTCCGGGTCCAGCTCCAGCAGCTTGGGCAATAGCACCAGCCCGGAGTCGCCATCCATCTTCAGGTCCAGCGCGGCGTAGTCCGGCAGATCCTGCTGGGCGATGGTCAGCCCCTCTTCCGCGGAACCTGCGGTACTGACGCGAAAGCCCCGGCGGCTCATGGCGCGTGCCATCACCCTGGTAAAGGTGGCGTCATCATCCACCAGCAACAAATGCGGCAGTTCTTCGCCTTCGACTTGGATCTCTTCACTCATGGTCGTCTCCTCGGGCGGCACGGGGCAGGCGCAGCTCGGTGAGCGTTCCGCCTTCCTCATGACTGTAGAGTTTCACTGAGCCACCGGCGCGGGTCACGCTGGCCTTGCTCAAAAACAGGCCCAGGCCGAAGCCTTTGCCCTTGGTGGTAAAAAACGGTTTGCCAATCTGCTCGGCGATGGCCAAGGGTACTCCGGCACCGTGGTCGCGAATACTGATGGTGAGGTTTTCCGCGTCCCAGTCCAGGCGCACTTCCAAGCCTTCGGGGCAGGCATCGGCTGCATTGTTCAACAGATTGAGCAAGGCCTGGGTCAGGTCCGGCGGCGGCGCCAGGCGCGGCACCGGTCCCTCACCCAGCAGGTGGAAACGATAGCTGGCTTCAGGGCGCATCAGGTGCCAGCGGTTCAACGCCTCGTCCAGCCACTGGGTGACTTCCTGCATTTCCACCGCCAGACGGCGATTGGCCTCAGCGGCACGTACCAACTGCTGCAAGGTTTCCTTGCACAGTTTGACCTGATCCTGGAGCACGCTGAGGTCATCTTGCAACAGCGGATCGGGATGGTCCTGGCGCATTTCCTTGAGCAGTACGCTCATGGTCGCCAGCGGCGTACCCAGCTCATGGGCGGCGCCGGCGGCTTGGGTCGCCACGGCCAGCAACTGCTGATCGCGCAGGCCCTCTTCACGGCGGATCGCCCGCAACTCTTCCTGACGGCGCAGTTCTTCGGCCATGCGTGCAGCGAAGAAGGTGATCACCGCCGCCGCCAGGGCAAAACTCAGCCACATGCCATAGACCTGCAGGTTTTCCCGGGCGATGGGGAAAGTCTGCAAGGGGTAGAAGCGCGCCAGCAACAAGGTATAGAGGGTCAGGGCAATACCCGACAACACCACCGAATAGCGCCAGGGCAGCGTCACGGCGGCGATCGTCAGGGGCACCAGGTAATAGGAGACAAAGGGGTTGGTAGAGCCGCCGGAGAAATACAGCAGCACACTGTGGATAAACAGGTCGCAGGCCAGTTGCAGGGCATATTCCAGCTCCGTCACCGGCCACGAGGTTCGCAAGCGGATGGCGGTGAAGGCACAGAGCACCATGGAAAACATCAGAGTGACGCCCAGTTGCAACCAGGGCAGCGGCAACAATTCCAGCCAATAGGCGAGCCCCACCGAACCGGCCTGAGCAGCCAGAACCAGGGTACGGATAAAGGTCAGGCGCCAGAGGTTCTGACGAGTGGCAGACAATAATTTTACGGGGGCGAGCATGAGCTCTCCTGATGAGCGCTCCAGGGCAATCGGCGGGAGTATAACCAAGCAGCCCCCGCCACAGGCAAAACTGCGGCAAAGCGTCACAGAAAAACAGTGGCAAGCTGCAAGCTTTGAGCTACAAGCGTATTGGCTCTCAACACGCAGCTTGCGGCTTGAAACTTGCCGCAGCCCGACACTGTCTGAACGTTTCACGCAGGCTCTGAGCTGATCCTGCGGACCGCACTCAAGGAGTTTCCATGCAGCATTTCCGTCGAAGCCTCGCCCTTCTGGCCCTCAGCGCCGGCACCCTCACCAGTCTGCCCGCCCTGGCCGCCGATGAACTGCACTACAACCAGATTTCCCTGCGTGCCGAAGTCAGTCAGGAAGTGGCACGGGACCTGATGATCGTGACCCTCTACAGCGAATCGCAGAACAGCGACCCGGCCAAGCTCGCCGCAGAAATCACCAGCACCATGAACAAGGCCCTGGGTCAGGCCCGCCAGGTCAAGGATGTGACCCTGCGCCAGGGCAGCCGCAACAGCTACCCGATCTACGACGGCAAGGGTCAGAAGATCACTGGTTGGCGCGAACGCGCCGAACTGCGCCTGGAAAGCTCCGACTTCGCCGCCCTGTCCAAGCTCACCGGTGAGCTGCTGGGCGACCTGAAAATGGCCGGCATGGACTTCGCCATCGCCGACCCGACCCGCAAGGCCAGCGAAGATGCCCTGCTTAAGGACGCGGTCAAAGCATTCAAGGCCCGTGCGCAACTGGCCACCGAAGCCCTGGGCGGCAAGGGATACAAAATCGTCAATCTGAACCTCAACAGCAACGGTTATCCACAGCCCTACCTGCGAGCACCGATGATGATGAAGGCCGCCAGCATGGATTCGGCGCCAGTGACTCCGGAAGTCGAGGCCGGCACCAGCCAGGTCAGCATGACCGCCGACGGCGCCATCGAAGTGCTGATGCCGTAAACCTCTCCCAGCGTCCCCCAACGGCGGTAACCTCTAGTGCAAAACGAGGTCGCCGCCGTTTTTCGTGACCAGGCATTTCAACCCGCAGCCGATGAACTCAGCTCTGGGTGGGTGCGTTCGGCCACTGTGGTGATGCTAAAGTTACGCACCTCGGTATTGCGCCTGTCAGGCGTCATGGTCGTGCGCCGGGTATACTGCTCCTTTCCTATAAGAGTCTCTCCAATGACCGCAGATCGCATCGGCGAACGCCTGCGTCGCTATCGCCGCGCCGCCAAGAAAACCCTGCGCCAAATTGCCAGTGAGTCTGGCCTGACCGCCAGTTTCCTCTCCCAAGCGGAACGCAATCTCACCGGTGTCTCGATCTCTTCCCTGGTCAACATTGCCAAGTCTCTGAACGTTCCGCTGAACGCTCTGTTCGACCAGCCAACCCAGGCGCAACCCGACTCCCACGACGGCAAGCGGGTGCGCTACACCATCGAAGGCCAGCCACTGGCCTACGAGCGACTGTCCAGTTCCTTTCCCGGCAACCTGATCAACGCGGTGAAAATGAACATCCCGGTGGGCTACCAGTCGGAACTGATCTCCCACGATGGCTCTGAGTTTTCCTACGTTCTTTCAGGGCAGATCGTCTACACCATCGAGGGTCACCAATATCCCCTTGGCGCCGGCGACTCGGTGCACTTCGACTCGACCAAAACCCACTGCCTGGCCAATGTCGGCAGCGGCCCGGCGGAAGTCCTGACTGTCACGACCATGGGTCTGTTCGACGACCATTCGGCGGCGTAAGCCCCACGCGCAGGCGCCTGCCGAACCTCACAGACACACCTGTGCGCAAGAGAAATGTTAGTCAGGCTTAATTTTCGTTGACCACGATTTCAGCATGACTTAATTTCGGCATCGGCGAATCGACAATCAACAACACAATAAGCGATCGCCATCGCCGCACAGGGTCCATGGGGCTGCATCCACGCCCCATAGAAAGGCGAGTTACCGCGGCCCATAAGGCCAATCCTCAGATATGCCCTAGAAAAAGAAAAAATGAGGTTTGCATGCGTAAGACCTTTCCGCTCCAGGTTTGGCAGACAGCGGGGCTGATCCTCGACCCACGCCTGTCGCATGCCAGCAGCAACCTCCACAGTGACAACTTCACTGCGAGCCGCGACTTCAACACCGCCGACGATGCGCTGACCACCTGCCGTCGCCTGCAAGGTCCCGGGCAACCGTCTCCCACGGCCTCCCCCATTCCATCGCCCTACGCCATCCGGTCAGCCGGATGCGTCGCAGATTTGCGCCAGCCTGAAAAGGCCTGGCGGTTCAAGCGCAAGCCAGTAGGCACCCGCTCCATTGACGCACCAACCGGGAGCACGAACAGCCCCGTTTGCCCAATGGAGAAGCAACGCACGCACCAGAAAAAACCGGCGCAATCGGTCAAATGCGTCAATATTTATACAAATGCGTCATTCGTGTACGTTCGTTCCACTCTTTGAGACTTGTGTCGGCCCTGCATCTTGCAATGGGTATGAGGGCTGCATAAGTATCGGCGGGTCGACTCACAAGGTCGCCCTCTACACCAAAAATGACAACAAATCATGAGGCCACCATGTTCAAAAAAGCAGTCCTTCCGTTTTTAGTCAGTGCCGGCTTGCTGGCCAGCGCACCCTTCGCCCACGCGGCGACTAACCTGGTGTTCTGCTCTGAAGGGAGCCCGGCCGGTTTCGACCCTGGCCAGTACACCACCGGAACCGACTTCGACGCCTCAGCCGAAACCCTCTACAACCGCCTCAGCCAGTTCGAACGTGGCGGCACCGCAGTCATTCCTGGCCTGGCCACCAGCTGGGACATCTCGGACGACGGTCTGACCTACACCTTCCACCTGCGCGAAGGGGTCAAGTTCCACACCACGCCGTACTTCACCCCGACCCGTACCTTCAACGCCGACGACGTGCTGTTCACCTTCAACCGCATGATCGACAAGGACATGCCGTTCCGTAAGGCATACCCGACCGAATTCCCGTACTTCACCGACATGGGGATGGACACCAACATCACCAAGGTCGAGAAAGTCGACGACAAGACCGTCAAGTTCACCCTGAAAACCGTTGATGCCGCGTTCATCCAGAACCTGGCCATGAGCTTTGCCTCCATCCAGTCCGCCGAGTACGCCGACAAGCTGCTCAAGGAAGGCAAGACCAGCGATATCAACCAGAAGCCGATCGGCACAGGCCCCTTCGTTTTCAAGAGCTACCAGAAAGACTCCAACATCCGCTACAGCGGCAACAAGGACTACTGGAAGCCTGAAGACGTGAAGATCGACAACCTGATCTTCGCCATCACCACCGACCCATCGGTGCGCATCCAGAAGCTGAAGAAGAACGAATGCCAGGTCACCCTCTTCCCGCGTCCGGCCGACCTGAAGGCGCTCAAGGAAGACAAGACCCTGAAGATGCCTGAACAGGCAGGCTTCAACCTGGGCTACATCGCCTACAACGTGATGCCGGTGCTCAAGGGCCGCACCGACGCCAACCCGCTGGCTGACCTCAAGGTTCGCCAGGCGCTGGACATGGCCGTCAACAAGCCGCAGATCATCGACTCGGTCTACCAGGGCGCCGGCCAGCTGGCGGTCAACGCCATGCCGCCGACCCAGTGGTCCTACGACACCACCATCAAGGATGCCAAGTACGATCCCGAGAAAGCCAAGCAGCTGCTCAAGGAGGCCGGCATCAAGGAAGGCACCCAGATCACCCTGTGGGCCATGCCGGTACAGCGTCCGTACAACCCGAACGCCAAGCTGATGGCAGAGATGCTGCAGTCCGACTGGGCCAAGATCGGTCTCAAGGTCAACATCGTCAGCTACGAGTGGGGCGAGTACATCAAGCGCTCCAAAGGCGGCGAGAACCAGGCGATGATCATCGGCTGGAGCGGCGACAATGGTGACCCCGACAACTGGCTCGGCACCCTGTTCGGTTGCGATGCAATGAACGGCAACAACTTCTCGAAATGGTGCGACAAGCCTTATGACGCACTGATCAAGCAAGCCAAGGCCACCTCGGATGTGGCCAAACGCACCGAGCTGTACAAGCAGGCGCAACACATCCTCAAAGATGCCGTTCCGATGACACCTATCGCTCACTCGACGGTGTTCCAACCCATGCGCGCCAACGTGCAGGATTTCAAGATCAGCCCCTTTGGCTTGAACTCCTTCTACGGCGTAGGCATCGGCAAATAAGGTTGTGCAACGGCGACGTCGATGACGTCGCCGTTGTGTTACCGCTCCCCCTGAAAGCGTCCGGCCCTGGGGTCGAGATCGCATCCCTTTGTACGTGATCGCTCGAATTTAGAGCCGATTCCTACAAGGCTTTCAGGTACAGCGCATATACGCCCCAGCCATCGGCTCCTAACGTCGAGGCATGGCAAAACTGCGTCTGTCGGTGGGCATTTGCTGCAGCCATGGTTTGGCATCAATGGCCTGTACAGGCTCCAGGAAGGAGCCATGGTCCATTGATCATCACAACAAAAAATGGAGATGGACCGTCATGCGTCATTCGTTGATTTTCTCGGCCCTGCTGGCCACCAGTTCGATCTGCAGCGCTGCCGACCGCAGCCTGGTGTTCTGTTCCGAAGGCAGCCCCGCAGGCTTTGACACCGCGCAGTACACCACCGCCACCGACAACGATGCCGCCGAGCCGCTGTACAACCGCTTGGTGGAGTTCGAGAAAGGCGCAACCAACGTACTGCCGGCCCTGGCCAAGAGCTGGGACATTTCCGAGGACGGCCTCAGGTACAGCTTTCACCTGCGTGAAGGCGTGAAGTTCCACAACACTCCTTACTTCAAGCCCAGCCGCGACCTCAACGCCGACGACGTGCTGTTCACCTTCAATCGCATGCTCGACGCCGAACATCCGTTCCGTAAGGCCTATCCGACGGAGTTCCCTTACTTCAACGGCATGAGCCTGAACAAGAACATCGCCAAGGTCGAGAAAACCGACCCACTGACCGTGGTCATGACCCTCAACACCGTGGACGCCGCGTTCATCCAGAACCTGGCCATGAGCTTTGCCGCGATCCTCTCCGCCGAATACGCCGAGCAACTGCTCAAGGCCGGCACTCCCAGCCAGATCAACCAGCAACCCATCGGCACCGGGCCGTTCGTATTCCAGCGCTACCAGAAAGACTCGCAAATCCGCTACGCCGCCAACCCGCACTATTGGGACCCGAGCCGGGTCAAGCTCGACAGGCTGATCTTCGCCATCAACACCGATGCCTCGGTACGCGTGCAGAAGCTGCGCGCCGGCGAATGCCAGGTGACCCTGCACCCGCGTCCCGCCGACATCGATGCCCTGAAGAACGACGCAAAACTGCAGGTCATCGAGAAGCCCGGCTTCAACCTCGGCTACATCGCCTATAACGTGCAACACAAACCCTTCGACCGCCTCGAAGTGCGCCAGGCACTGGACATGGCGGTGAACAAGCACAGCATCCTCAATGCCGTGTACCAGGGCGCCGGCCAGTTGGCGGTGAACGCCATGCCGCCCACCCAGTGGTCCTACGACGAGACCATCAAGGACGCCGCCTACAACCCGGAAAAGGCCCGCGAGCTGCTCAAGGCTGCCGGGGTCAAGGAAGGCACGGAAATCACCCTCTGGGCCATGCCCGTGCAACGCCCCTACAACCCCAACGCCAAGCTGATGGCCGAAATGCTCCAGTCCGACTGGGCGAAGATCGGCCTCAAGGTGAAGATCGTCAGCTACGAATGGGGCGAGTACATCAAGCGCACCAAGAACGGCGAACACGACATCAGCCTGATCGGCTGGACTGGAGACAACGGTGACCCGGACAACTGGCTGGGCACCCTGTACAGCTGTGACGCCATCGGCGGCAACAACTACTCCATGTGGTGCGACCCGCAGTACGACACGCTGATCAAGCAAGCCAAGGTCGTCACCGACCGTGAACAGCGCACCGAGCTCTATAAGCAGGCCCAGCAGTTGCTCAAGCAGCAAGTGCCGATCACGCCTGTGGCCCACTCGACGATCAACCAGCCGTTAAGCGCGAAAGTCGAGGGTTTCAAGGTCAGTCCCTTCGGCCGCAACTCCTTTTCAGGTGTCGGCCTAGCCCCATAACCGACGAGCCAAAACCCTGAGGGCGATTCTCGCCCTCACGCAGGCGCTTTGCCTGAATTCGGCGATTGAGCCGCGTGCAAACGTTTGCGATGCCATGAATGAGTTCCAAAAACCAGCCGGCCCAAAAAAACCGGCATCTAAAAAAGAAAACAAAGGAGCTTCACCCATGAAACTGAGCAGCAGCGCATTGTTAGCCTTGGCTATCAGTAGCATCACCGCCACGGCCTATGCGGAGAATGTCAGCCAGGACTTCGTCCCGACTGAACTGAACAGCACCAAGGCCCAGGCTGAAACCAAGGGCTTCATCGAAGGGCAGAGCCTGTCGGGCAGCACCCGCAACTGGTACGCCAACGAGCTGAACCGTCGCAATGACCGTTTCTCGTACAACCACAATGGCGTTCCCACCTCGACCCCACGCCGTATCAACTGGGTCCAGGGCACCATCCTCAACTACACCTCGGGCTTCACCGAAGGCACCGTGGGTGTCAGCACCGAAGTCGCGGCCTACAACGCCATTGCCCTGGATCGTGACCGCAAGGACATCGCCGGCAAGAACAACCGCACCCTGACCCACTCCGACGGCGACGCCGTAGGCCAGTGGAGCAAGCTCGGTCTGGCCAACGTCAAGTTCCGTGTCTCGAACACCACCCTGACCGCCGGCCGGCAGAACTTCAGCACGCCAATCGTCGATGTCATCGGCAACCGTCCACTGCCTTCCAGCTTTGAAGGGGTGAGCATCCACAGCGAAGAATTCAACAACCTGTCGTTCGACGCCGGCACCTTCGACCGGGTATCGCCACGGACCGAGCAGAGCCTTTCGAAATTCCGCTCCGAGTACAACACCAATGGCGCCGAGACCGATCGCGTCAGCCTTGTCGGTGTCAACTACCAGCCGCTGAAAAGCCTGAAGACCAGCCTCTACGCCTCCAAGGTGGAAGACTTCTGGAACCAGTACTACTTCGGCGCCACCCATGAGCTGGGTGATAGCCAGGTACTGAGCCTGACCACCGGCCTGAACTACTACAAGACCGTCGACACCGGCAAGAAAGAGATGGGGAACATCGACAACGATACCTACTCCCTCTCCCTGGGGCTGACCCACCAGGCCCACAGCCTGACCTTCTCGTACCAGGAAATTAACGGTAACGAGTACTTCGACTACCTGCACGAAACCAACGGCATCTACCTGGCCAACTCCCTGCTCTCGGACTTCAACGGCCCGAACGAGAAATCCTTCCAGATCGCCTACGGCCTGAACATGGCCGAATACGGCGTGCCCGGCCTGAAGTTCAATATCTACCAGGCTCGCGGCTGGGGCATCGATGGTACCCACTACAACGGCACCGCCTACAGCGGCGTAAAAGCCGACGGCACCGTCTACGGCGTACGCACCATGGACGGCGAACACCACTATGAATATGGCATCGGCGCATCCTATGCCGTACAGAGTGGTCCGCTCAAAGCCACGGCGATCCGGGCGACCTACACCACTCACCGCGCCAGCGAGAACCAGGCCGACGGCAATATCAACGAGTTCCGTCTGGTCACCACCATCCCGTTCAATATTCTCTAACCCACCAGTTGAAGGGCGGATTCATGACGAATCCGCCGTTCAAGCTAATCTGGTTCAATTGATTGCAGAGGGTTCTTGATGAAAATGCTTCCCCTGAGAGCGGCCATGGGCGCCGCACTGCTGAGCGTTGCCATGGGCGCCGCAGCCAAACCCTTGGTGGTCTGTACCGAAGCCAGCCCGGAAGGCTTCGATATGGTCCAGTACACGACTGCAGTCACTGCCGACGCGGTGGCGGAAACCATCTTCAACCGC
Source organism: Pseudomonas sp. JDS08PS003 (assembly GCF_045013505.1). Taxonomy (NCBI): domain Bacteria; kingdom Pseudomonadati; phylum Pseudomonadota; class Gammaproteobacteria; order Pseudomonadales; family Pseudomonadaceae; genus Pseudomonas; species Pseudomonas sp. JDS08PS003. The sequence continues at coordinate 1,108,956 of NZ_CP120724.1, read as the reverse complement.
CTGGTGGACTTCAAGCCCGGCACCACCGACATCCAGCCCGCCCTGGCGGAATCCTGGGAGATCAGCCCGGACGGCCTGCAATACACTTTCCACCTGCGTAAAGGCGTCAAGTTCCACACCACCGACTACTTCACTCCAACCCGCGACATGAACGCCGACGACGTGCTCTGGAGCTTCCAGCGTCAACTGGACCCGAAGCACCCCTGGCATGACAAGTCCAGCGTCGGCTTCCCCTACTTCGAAAGCATGGGTTTCAAGGAGCTGCTCAAAAGCGTCGAGAAGACTGACGACCACACCGTGGTCTTCACCCTGACCCGCCGCGAGGCCCCGTTCCTGGCCGACATCGCCATGGCCTTCTCTTCCATATTCCCGGCGGAATACGCCGACAAGCTGCTCAAGGAAGGCAAGACCGGCGACCTCAACAGCAAGCCCATCGGCACCGGCCCGTTCGTTTTCACCCGCTACGCCAAGGACGCCCAGGTACGTTTCAAGGCCAACCCGGACTACTTCCGGGGCAAGGCGCCGGCGGACCCGCTGGTGCTGGCGATCACCACGGATAACAACGTGCGCCTGCAGAAGCTCAAGGCCAACGAGTGCCAGATCGCCCTGTACCCCAAACCCGACGACATCCCCAGCATCAAGGCCGACGCCAACCTCAAGGTCGACGAGCTGGCTGCCATGACCACCGGCTACATCGCCATGAACACCACGCGCAAGTACATGAGCGACGTGCGAGTGCGCAAGGCCATCGACATTGCCTTTGACAAGGAAGCCTACGTCAACAGCCTGTACGGCAAAGGCAACGCCCTGGTGGGTACCGGCCCTTATCCTCCGACCTTGCTGGGCTTCAACACCAGCCTGCAGAACCCGGCCCGGGACCTGGACAAGGCCCGCGCCCTGCTCAAGGACGCCGGCGTGCCGGATGGCACGGTCATCACCCTGTTCACCCGCAATGGCGGAGGCCCGACCAACCCCAACCCCCTGCTGGGCGCCCAGATGATGCAGGCCGACCTGGCCAAGATCGGCCTCAAGCTCGACATCCGCGTCATGGAGTGGGGCGAGATGCTCAAGCGTGCGAAAAACGGCGAACACGATATGGTGTCGGCCGGCTGGGCGGGTGACAACGGCGATCCGGACAACTTCCTGACCCCGAACCTGAGTTGTGACGCAGCGAAAAACGGCGAAAACTACGCCCGCTGGTGCAACAAGGCATTCCAGGACCTGATCGACCAGGCCCGTTCCGACGCTGAACCTGCCAAACGCGCAGAGCTCTATGAAAAAGCGTTGCTGATTTTCCAACAGGATCAACCGTGGATTCCCATGGCCTATCCGAAGATGTTCACAGCCATGCGCAAGAACGTCGAGGGTTACCACCAGAGCCCCCTGACCACCAACAACTTCGCGACCACCCAAGTGAAGTGATAAGAAACGCCCGCCGCCCTTGACCCCAAGGGTGGCGGGAACGCCTAACCGGCTGATTGAGGTATTTCAGAAGATGTTTAGTTTTATTGCCCGCCGTGTGGGGTTGTTGATCCCCACATTCTTCGGCATCACCTTGCTGACCTTCGCCTTGATACGCATGATTCCCGGCGACCCCGTGGAAGTCATGATGGGCGAACGTCGGGTCGACCCCGAGATGCATGCCCAGGCAATGGAACGCCTTGGATTGAACAAACCGCTGTATGCCCAATACCTGGACTACATCGGCAAGCTCGCCCACGGTGACCTGGGCGAATCCCTGCGCACCCGCACCAGTGTGTGGAGCGAATTCACTTCGCTGTTCCCCGCGACCCTGGAACTGTCCATGGCCGCCCTGCTGTTCGCCGGCGTGCTCGGGCTGCTGGCCGGGGTGATCGCCGCCCTCAAGCGAGGGTCCCTGTTCGACCATGGGGTCATGGGCATCTCCCTCGCGGGCTATTCGATGCCGATCTTCTGGTGGGGCCTGATCCTGATCATGTTCTTCTCGGTGAGTCTGGGCTGGACCCCGGTGTCCGGGCGCATCGACCTGCTCTACGACATCGAGCCCAAGACCGGCTTCATGCTTGTCGACACCCTGCTGGCCGGGGACACCAGTGCCTTCTTCGACGCCCTGCACCACCTGATTCTGCCGGCCATTGTCCTGGGCACCATTCCCCTGGCGGTGATCGCGCGGATGACCCGCTCCTCGATGCTCGAAGTGCTGCGTGAAGACTACATCCGCACCGCCAAGGCCAAGGGCCTGTCGCCGGCCCGGGTGGTATTCGTCCACGGCCTGCGCAACGCGCTGATTCCGGTGCTGACCGTAGTCGGCCTGCAAGTCGGCACCCTGCTGGCCGGTGCAGTGCTGACCGAAACCATCTTCTCCTGGCCGGGGATCGGCAAGTGGCTAATCGAAGCCATCGGCGCCCGGGACTATCCCGTGGTGCAGAACGGCATCCTGCTGATCGCCTGCCTGGTGATCATGGTCAACTTCGTGGTGGACATCCTCTACGGCTTTGCCAACCCACGCATCCGTCACCAGCGCTGAGATCAAGACTAATGAGCACTCCAACTTCCTCAGTAGCAGTCGATCAAAGCCTGCTCTATCCGTCCGTCTACAAAGAATTCTGGCAGCACTTCTCCCGCAACAAGGGCGCGGTAGCCGGCCTGCTGTTCATGCTGCTGATCGTGTTCTGCGCACTGTTCGCCCCCTGGGTGGCGCCGCACAACCCCAGCGAGCAGTACCGCGACTTCCTGCTGACGCCGCCGGCCTGGCTCGAAGGCGGGCAGATGCAGTTCCTGCTGGGCACCGACGAACTGGGCCGCGACCTGCTGTCGCGCCTGATCCAGGGCTCGCGGCTGTCGCTGCTGATCGGCTTGTCATCGGTGGTGATGTCGCTGATCCCGGGCATCCTCCTGGGCCTGTTCGCCGGTTTCTTCCCGCGTTTGCTGGGCCCGACCATCATGCGCCTGATGGACATCATGCTGGCTCTGCCATCGCTGCTGCTGGCCGTGGCCATCGTCGCCATCCTCGGCCCTGGCCTGATCAACACCGTGATCGCCATTGCCGTGGTGTCCCTGCCGTCCTATGTGCGCCTGACCCGTGCCGCGGTGATGGGCGAACTGAACCGCGACTACGTGACCGCAGCACGCCTGGCCGGTGCCGGCCTGCCGCGCCTGATGTTCATCACCGTGCTGCCCAATTGCATGGCGCCACTGATCGTCCAGGCCACCTTGAGCTTCTCCTCGGCGATCCTCGACGCCGCCGCCCTGGGCTTCCTCGGCCTGGGCGTGCAACCGCCGACTCCGGAATGGGGCACCATGCTGGCCTCGGCCCGGGACTACATCGAACGCGCCTGGTGGGTCGTGAGCCTGCCGGGTCTGACCATTTTGCTCAGCGTGCTGGCAATCAACCTGATGGGCGACGGCCTGCGCGATGCGCTGGACCCGAAACTCAAGAACGCCGCCTGAGGAGATTCCCATGTCACTGCTAGAAATCAAGAATCTCAACGTACGCTTCGGCGATGCCACGGCGGTGCCGGTGGTTGATGGCCTCGACCTCAAGGTCGACAAGGGCGAAGTGCTGGCCATCGTCGGCGAGTCCGGCTCGGGTAAGTCGGTGACCATGATGGCGCTGATGGGGCTGATCGAGCACCCCGGCATCGTCACCGCCGACGCCCTCAGCTTCGACGGCCGCGACATGCTCAAGCTCAGCGCCCGCCAGCGCCGGCAGATCGTCGGCAAGGACCTGGCCATGGTCTTCCAGGACCCGATGACCGCGCTGAACCCGAGCTACACCGTGGGCTTTCAGATCGAGGAAGTGCTGCGCCTGCACCTGAAGATGTCCGCCAAGGCGGCGCGCAAGCGCGCCATCGAGCTGCTGGAAAAGGTCGAGATCCCTGGCGCGGCCAGCCGCATGGACGCCTACCCGCACCAGCTGTCCGGCGGCATGAGCCAACGGGTGGCGATCGCCATGGCGATTGCCGGCGAGCCCAAGCTGCTGATCGCCGACGAACCCACCACCGCCCTGGACGTGACCATCCAGGCGCAGATCATGGACCTGCTGCTCAACCTGCAGAAAGAACAGAACATGGGCCTGGTGCTGATCACCCACGACCTCGCCGTCGTGGCCGAAACCGCCCAGCGCGTGTGCGTGATGTACGCCGGGCAAGCCGTGGAAGTCGGCCAGGTACCGGAGCTGTTCGACATCCCCGCTCACCCTTACAGCGAAGCGCTGCTGGCGGCGATTCCCGAGCATAGCCTGGGCGCCACCCGCCTCTCGACTCTGCCCGGTATCGTCCCCGGGCGTTACGACCGACCACAGGGCTGCCTGCTGTCGCCGCGCTGCCCCTACGCCCAGGACAACTGCCGTCAGCAGCGTCCGAGCCTCGATCAAAAAGCCGCCAGCCTGGTGCGCTGCTTCTACCCGCTGAATCAGGAGGTGGCGTAATGGCCGTCGTTCTTACCGCCCGCGACCTGACCCGTCACTACGAAGTGTCCCGTGGCCTGTTCAAGGGCCATGCCACCGTGCGCGCCCTCAACGGCGTGTCCTTTGAACTGGAAGCCGGCAAGACCCTGGCCGTGGTCGGCGAGTCCGGCTGCGGCAAGTCCACCCTGGCCCGGGCCCTGACCCTGATCGAAGAACCCTCCTCGGGCTCGCTGAAAATCGCCGGCCAGGAAGTCGCCGGCGCCGACAAGGCCCAGCGCAAGCAACTGCGCAAAGACGTGCAGATGGTGTTCCAGAGCCCTTATGCCTCGCTCAACCCGCGGCAGAAGATCGGTGACCAACTGGCCGAGCCGCTGCTGATCAACACCAAGCTGTCCGCCGCCGAACGCCGGGAGAAAGTCCAGGCGATGATGAAACAGGTGGGCCTGCGCCCCGAGCACTACCAGCGCTACCCGCACATGTTCTCCGGTGGTCAGCGCCAGCGCATCGCCCTGGCCCGGGCCATGATGCTGCAGCCCAAGGTGCTGGTGGCGGATGAGCCGACCTCGGCCCTGGACGTGTCGATCCAGGCCCAGGTGCTGAACCTGTTCATGGACCTGCAGCAGGAATTCAACACTGCCTACGTGTTCATCTCCCACAACCTGGCGGTGGTGCGTCACGTCGCCGACCAAGTGTTGGTGATGTACCTCGGCCGGCCGGTGGAAATGGGCCCCAAGGAGGACATCTACACCCGCCCCCTGCATCCCTACACCCAGGCGCTGCTGTCGGCGACCCCAACCATCCACCCGGACCCGGACAAACCGAAGATCAAGATCGTCGGCGAATTGCCCAACCCATTGAACCCGCCGTCGGGCTGCGCCTTCCACAAGCGCTGCCCCTACGCCACCGAGCGTTGCAGCACGCAAGAGCCAGCCCTGCGCCAGCTCGACAGCCGTCAGGTGGCTTGCCACTACGCCGAGCAGTTTGTGGTTTAAGCGGACATGAAAAAGGCGCTCCCGAAACGGTCCGGGAGCGCCTGTACAGTGTTCCACCCGCCCCTGGCAACGGATTGCGCATCAGTCCGTTGCCAGGGGTTTTCTTTTAGCCCTGGCTGTCGCCATCGTCGTCATCGTCGGTGGTCTGATCGTCATCCCCCGAACTGCCCCCCTGCCCTTCATCCCCCGGCTCCGACTCGGACTTGGCGAGCATCTGTACCGGTTCGCTTATGGTCGACGAAAAGCCCGGTTCCTTGACCTCCAGCAGGTTGTGGGCCCAGGCCGCCGAGGTTCCGAGCGACAGCATCACCAGCACTTTGATCAGCAACAGCGTGCGTTGGAAAATATTCATAGCCGATTCCATCCTTCACAGGTGAATCATCAAAGGCTGCGCCCAACCTTGTGAAGGTCGCAGCACTGTCTGAAACCTAGTCCCGATATCCCGGCTTTTCCAGATAGCAGGCTATCGATACCCGAGCCGACCGGGCCCTTCCGACTAACGGCGCTCCCTGAAATACACCACAACCCGTAGGAGCCGGCTTGCCGGCGAAGAGGCCCGCAAGCCATGCACCGCCGCGTCCGTAGCCTTCGCTGGCGAGCCAGCTGCTACGGGGCGGCGGGCCTATCCTGAGCGCAACAAAAAGCCCCGCTGTCTGCACAGCGGGGCTTGGGGTGTCGCAGGCGAACTTAGTGGTGTTCGCGGGTGGCGCGGAATTTCACGTCCGGCCAGCGCTCTTCCATCAGCGCCAGATTGACCCGGGTCGGCGCCAGGTAGGTCAGGTGACCGCCGCCGTCCAACGCCAGGTTTTCTACCGCCTTGTTGGAAAACTCTTCCAGCTTCTTCTTGTCGCTGCATTCGATCCAACGGGCAGACCACACGGTGATCGGCTCATAAGAGCACTCCACCTTGTATTCCTCCTTCAGGCGGCTGGCCACCACATCGAACTGCAGCACACCCACGGCGCCGAGGATGATGTCGTTGCTGCGCTCCGGGAAGAACACCTGGGTCGCGCCCTCTTCGGCCAGCTGTTGCAGGCCCTGGCGCAGTTGCTTGGACTTGAGCGGGTCCTTCAGGCGCACGCGGCGGAAGAGTTCCGGGGCGAAGTGCGGGATACCGGTAAAGCCCAGGGCCTCGCCTTCGGTGAAGGTGTCGCCGATCTGGATGGTGCCATGGTTGTGCAGGCCGATGATGTCGCCAGCATAGGCCTCTTCCAGTTGCTCACGCTCGGAGGAGAAGAAGGTCAGGGCGTCGCCAATGCGCACGTCCTTGCCAGTACGCACGTGGCGCATCTTCATGCCCTTCTCGTACTTGCCCGAGCAGATGCGCATGAAGGCAATACGGTCGCGGTGCTTGGGGTCCATGTTCGCCTGGATCTTGAACACGAAACCGCTGAATTTTTCTTCCTGGGGCGCCACGGCTCGCTCGTTGGCTTCACGGGGCAGCGGCAACGGCGCCCAGTCCACCACGGCGTCGAGAACGTGATCGACACCGAAGTTGCCCAGGGCGGTACCGAAGAACACCGGAGTCAGATGACCGTCGAGGAACTCCTGCTGGTTGAACTCGTGGCAGGCACCCTGCACCAGCTCCAGTTGCTCGATGAAACGCTCGTACTCGTCACCCAGGTGGGCGCGGGCTTCGTCGGAGTCGAGTTTCTCGATGATCTTGGTTTCAGTGCGTTCGTGGCCGTGGCCCGGGGTGTAGACGATGATGTAGTCGCCCGCCAGGTGGTACACACCCTTGAAGTCGCGGTAGCAACCGATCGGCCAGGTGATGGGCGCGGCCTTGATCTTCAGTACCGCTTCGATTTCGTCCAGCAGCTCGATCGGATCGCGAATGTCGCGGTCGAGTTTGTTGATGAAGCTGACGATGGGCGTGTCCCGCAGGCGGCAGACGTCCATCAGGGCGATGGTCCGTGGCTCAACGCCCTTACCGCCGTCGAGCACCATCAGCGCCGAGTCCACCGCGGTCAGGGTGCGATAGGTGTCTTCCGAGAAGTCTTCGTGGCCCGGGGTGTCCAGCAGGTTGATCATGTGTTCGCGATAGGGGAACTGCATGACCGACGTGGTAATGGAAATACCCCGTTGCTTCTCCATCTCCATCCAGTCGGAAGTGGCATGGCGATCGGACTTACGCGATTTGACGGTGCCCGCCACCGCAATTGCCTTGCCCATCAGCAAGAGCTTTTCGGTGATGGTGGTCTTACCCGCATCCGGGTGGGAAATAATGGCGAAAGTGCGGCGTTTCGCGACTTCGGCGGCCTGTTTGGTCATGGGAAATCGCCTGGCGGTGATCAAAAAAGGGCGCAGATTATAGCCCAGACAAAGCCTCGCGGGCCACCGCTGCCCCCGTCGCCCAAACCACAGCAAGGCAGATAAACGGTGGCTATATGCTGCCAAGTATGGAACCTTTTAAAACGTGGAGACGTCCACTCCCCTGTCACGCGCTGTCGTCAGGGGCTGAAATATCAGCAAGTTAGCTTGACGAAGCTGCGCTCATGGCTCGTTCAACCGCCGCTCTGCCGGCACTCGACGAGCTGCTTTTCGCGCGTACTTTCCCGGCAGCCAGGAATGGCCCTGCCACACGGGAAAGTACCCGCCGACCGACAAAAGGAGTCCGCCTGTGGCTATTCGCTATGGCAAAGGGCTGATAGGAGGGGTTGCGGTAATCGCCCTCCTGGCCCTGCTGATCCACTGGATCGGCATCAGTACGATCGAACACTACCGCGACGATCTGTTGTTCTACCTGCAAGCTCATCTGTTCCTGGTCCTGGCGTCCATGCTCGCCGCACTGCTAGTGGGCATCCCCGCCGGCATCTTCCTCAGCCGCCCGAGCATGGTCGGACGCGCCGAACGCTTCATGCAAGTGTTCAACATCGGTAACACCGTCCCCCCTCTGGCCGTCCTGGCCATCGCCCTGGGGATTCTCGGCATCGGCAGTGGCCCGGCCATCTTCGCTCTGTTCCTCGCCTCCTTGCTGCCCATCGTGCGCAACACCTATGAAGGCCTGAAAAACGTCCAGGGCTCCCTCAAGGAAGCGGCGGTCGGCATCGGCATGACGCCACGCCAAGTGCTGTGGAAAGTCGAATTGCCCAATGCCGTGCCGATCATCATCGGTGGCGTACGGGTGGCTCTGGCGATCAACGTCGGCACCGCGCCCCTGGCCTTCCTGATCGGCGCCAACAGCCTGGGCAGCCTGATCTTCCCCGGCATAGCCCTGAACAATCAGCCGCAATTGCTGCTCGGCGCGGCCTGTACCGCGTTGCTGGCCTTGCTCCTCGACGGCCTGGTAACCCTGGCCAGCCGCCTCTGGCTGGAACGTGGTCTGCGCCCGTCTTAAGTCCGTAAGCGCCAAGGAATGAACATGAAAAAAACAAGCCTGATACTCGGCTGCATCCTGCTTTTTTCCGGATGGGTGCAAGCCGCGGAAAAACCGCTGATCCGCATTGGTGCCCGGGTCTTCACCGAACAGACCCTGCTGGCGGAAATCACCTCCCAGTACCTGCGCAGCAAGGGTTACGACACCCGCGTTACCGGCGGCCTGGGCAGCAACCTGGCCCGCAGTGCCCAGGAAAGCGGACAGCTGGACCTGATCTGGGAATACACCGGGGTCTCGCTGGTGGCCTACAACCACATCGACGAGAAACTCGACAGCGAACAGTCCTACGCCCGAGTGAAAGAACTCGACGCGAAAAAAGGCCTGGTCTGGTTGTCGCCGTCCAAGTTCAGCAATACCTACGCCCTGGCCCTGCCGGAGAACGTGGCCCGGGAACACCCCCAGATCAACAGCATCAGCGACCTGACCCAGGCCCTGGCCGAAAACCCCAAGGAAAACCGCCTGGTGGCCCTGGACACCGAGTTCGCCAACCGCTCCGACGGCATGGGCGGCATGGTCAAGCTGTATGACATGAACCTGACCCGCAAAAACACCCGGCAAATGGACGCCGGCCTGGTCTACACCGCCTTGCGCAATGGCCAGGTGTTTGCCGGCCTGGTGTACACCACCGATGGCCGCCTCAACGCCTTCAAGCTCAAGCTGCTGCAAGACGACAAGCACTACTTCCCGGACTACACCGCAGCGCCCGTGGTGCGTCAGGTTTATCTCGACGCCCACCCGCAACTGGCCGCCGACCTCAAGCCGCTGGCGGCCCTGTTCGACGACGAAACCATGCGTCAGTTGAACGCGCGAGTCGACGTTGACCATGAAAGCCCCTCCGCCGTGGCCGCCGATTTCCTGCGCCAACACCCGATCAACTAATAGAGAGGAGAAGACATGGAATTTTTAAACGCCTTTTCCCATCTTGACTGGACCCAGGTCCTGCACCTGACCTGGCAACACATCACCCTGGTGGGTATCGCCGTGACCCTGGCGATTGTCTTCGGTGTCCCCCTGGGCATTCTGATGACCCGCTTTCCCTCCCTCGCCGGGCCCCTGCAGGCCAGCGCCACGGTGCTGCTGACCATTCCTTCCATTGCCCTGTTCGGCCTGTTGCTGCCGTTCTACTCCAAGTTCGGCCAGGGCCTGGGGCCGCTGCCGGCCATCACTGCGGTGTTCCTCTATTCCCTGCTGCCGATCATGCGCAACACCTACCTGGCGCTGACCGGTGTCGAGCCGGGTATCCGCGAAGCTGCCCGCGGCATCGGCATGACCTTCGGCCAGCGCCTGCGCATGGTCGAACTGCCGATCGCGGTGCCGGTGATCCTCGCCGGGGTGCGCACCGCCGTGGTGATGAACATCGGCGTCATGACCATCGCCGCCACCATTGGCGCCGGCGGCCTGGGCGTACTCATTCTTGCCTCCATCAGCCGCAGCGACATGTCGATGCTGATCGTCGGCGCGGTGCTGGTCAGTCTTCTGGCCATCTTCGCCGACCTGCTTCTGCAATGGCTGCAACGCTCGCTGACTCCAAAAGGACTCCTGAAATGATCGAACTTCAAAACCTGACCAAGACCTTTCGCAGCAACGGCAAAGATGTCAAAGCCGTCGACTCGGTAAGCCTGACCGTCAATGAAGGCGAGATCTGCGTGTTCCTCGGGCCGTCCGGCTGCGGCAAGAGCACCACGCTGAAAATGATCAACCGCCTGATCAAGCCCACCTCGGGCAAGATCCTGATCAACGGCGAAGACACCACCGACCTGGACGAAGTAACCCTGCGCCGCAACATCGGCTACGTGATCCAGCAGATCGGCCTTTTCCCGAACATGACCATCGAGGAAAACATCGTGGTGGTGCCCAAGCTGCTGGGCTGGGACAAGCAGAAATGCCACGACCGCGCCCGCGAGCTGATGAGCATGATCAAGCTCGAGCCCAAGCAGTACCTGCACCGTTACCCGCGAGAGCTGTCCGGTGGTCAGCAACAGCGCATCGGCGTGATTCGCGCCCTGGCGGCGGATGCGCCGCTGTTGCTGATGGATGAACCCTTCGGCGCGGTGGACCCGATCAACCGCGAGATGATCCAGAACGAATTCTTCGAGATGCAGCGAGCGCTGAACAAGACCGTGATCATGGTCAGCCACGACATCGATGAAGCCATCAAGCTGGGGGACAAGATCGCCATCTTCCGCGCCGGCAAGCTGCTGCAGATCGACCACCCGGACACCCTGCTGGCGCACCCGGCGGACGATTTCGTCAGCAATTTCGTTGGCCAGGACAGCACCCTCAAGCGCCTGCTGCTGGTGAAAGCCGAAGACGCCGCAGACAACGCACCGTCGGTGAGCCCGGAAACCCCAGTGGCCGATGCCCTGGAACTGATGGACGAACACGACCGCCGCTACGTGGTGGTGACCTGCGCCGAGAACAAGGCCCTGGGTTATGTACGTCGTCGCGACCTGCACCGTCAGACCGGCACCTGCGCGCAGTTCCTGCGGGAGTTCAACGCCACCGCTGCCTATGACGAACACCTGCGGATTCTTCTGTCGCGCATGTACGAGTTCAACCGTTCGTGGCTGCCGGTAATGGATGCCGAACGGGTGTTCCTTGGGGAAGTGACCCAGGAATCCATTGCTGCCTACCTGAGCTCGGGGCGTTCACGGGGGATGAAGACCAATATCGTCTCGCCGGCTGAAGCGGTGGTTGCCTGATCAATAAATAGCCAATAACGAACCTGTGGCGAGGGAGCTTGCTCCCGCTGGGCCGCGAAGCGGACCCTCTTGGCAAAAAAGAGTGGAACTGCTGCGCAGTCCGCGGGAGCAAGCTCCCTCGCCACAAGGTTTTTTGCCTGCCAACGCGCCGGAAAAAAATATCAACAGCCACCCCCGTGAATGCTGTCCGGCGACGCCTTCCCAAACAGCCAAAATCCCCCTCACACCCGCCTCTCGCCGCTAACGTCGCCGATGTTGACGATTTCATACTTACCAGCCACTTGGCACGCAAAAGCGTCGAACGTGCAGGTATTTTTAACACCCGTGAATTCTTCGGGAACATCTGCCCGTCATCTGTGTCGGCTACAAAGAGAGGTGTCCGTCACGCACGTCAGACAAGTGCAAAAACGCGACATTTTTTGTTGATCTCAGGCCCCTCACCGCCTAAAGTTCGCGCCGAACGTCCATGCTGGAAACGATCCATCCGGCTCAAGTACTGACGACGAGACAGCAAGGCCAAGGGCAACTTTCCCATGGCCTTTTTGCTTTCGGCGACATGCCTTGGGAAGTAGGCGAACCAAAGTGGGGATACGGAGGACGTTCACAAGGCGGTGTCATCCATGACCTGTCCTTAAACCCATTGATTACCAACGTTTGCCAGTAGGAGCTCCCAACGCATGTCGATTAACGTCGAAGACTATTTCGCGCGCGAAACCTTTCAGAAAATGAAGGCCTTCGCCGACCAGCAAGAAACCCCGTTCGTGGTCATCGACACCCAGATGATCTCCAAGGCCTACGACGACCTGCGCGCCGGTTTCGAATTCGCCAAGGTCTACTACGCGGTCAAGGCCAACCCGGCTGCCGAGATCATCGACCTGCTGCACGAAAAAGGCTCGAGCTTCGACATCGCCTCGATCTACGAGCTGGACAAGGTGCTGGGCCGCGGCGTCAACCCGGCCAATATCAGCTACGGCAACACCATCAAGAAATCCAAGGACATCCGCTACTTCTATGAGAAGGGCGTGCGTCTGTATGCCACCGACTCCGAAGCCGACCTGCGCAACATCGCCAAGGCCGCCCCGGGTTCGAAAGTCTATGTGCGTATCCTCACCGAAGGTTCCACCACCGCCGACTGGCCGCTGTCGCGCAAATTCGGCTGCCAGACCGACATGGCCATGGACCTGTTGATCCTCGCCCGCGACCTGGGCCTGGTGCCTTACGGCGTATCGTTCCACGTGGGTTCGCAACAGCGCGACATCAGCGTCTGGGACGCGGCAATCGCCAAGGTCAAGGTGATCTTCGAGCGCCTGAAGGAAGAAGACGGCATCGAGCTCAAGCTGATCAACATGGGTGGCGGCTTCCCGGCCAACTACATCACCCGTACCAACAGCCTGGAAACCTACGCCGAGGAAATCATCCGCTTCCTGAAGGAAGACTTCGGTGACGACCTGCCGGAAATCATTCTGGAACCGGGCCGCTCGCTGATTGCCAACGCCGGTATCCTGGTCAGCGAAGTGGTGCTGGTGGCGCGCAAATCCCGCACCGCCGTGGAGCGCTGGGTCTACACCGACGTGGGCAAGTTCTCCGGCCTGATCGAAACCATGGACGAGTCCATCAAGTTCCCGATCTGGACCGAGAAAAAAGGTGAAGTCGAAGAAGTGGTCATCGCCGGCCCGACCTGCGACAGCGCCGACATCATGTACGAGAACTACAAGTACGGCCTGCCGCTGAACCTGGCCATCGGCGACCGCCTGTACTGGCTGTCTACCGGTGCCTACACCACCAGCTACAGCGCGGTGGAATTCAACGGCTTCCCGCCGCTGAAGGCCTACTATCTGTAAGAAAGCTGCAAGTGACCAGCGGCAAGCGGTAAGTGAAAGCCCATGACTTGTCATGGGCTTTTTTGATCTACTAGCGAACTACAGCGCCGTTGGGGTTTCGCTGGAGTGCCCAGCTCGCTAGGTGGCCGTAGCACCTCTCGCCCTGAGAGAACGGCATGACAGGACATGTTGCAGCGATATCGCCAGCACCATTCGGACCCGTCACCGTAAACTCTCCGAATTCACCAAACCGGCGATCAAGCACTGCCACACTCAGCCAAAGCAAGCGATAGCCTTGCTCTTCGAATCATGAGCCTGCCAAATTATCGGTATCTCAGTGAAGGCTCTGAATAGCCATAGTGAACGCCTTGAAAAGAGAATTAACGCATGACCTGTAAAATCATCACCATCGTCGGCGCACGCCCTCAGTTCATCAAGGCCGCAGCAGTCTCGCGAGAGATCCTCAAACACCCTGACCAACTGCAAGAAATCATGGTCCACACTGGCCAACACTACGACCCGAACATGTCCCAGGTGTTTTTCGATGAGCTGGAGATTCCCGCTCCGAAATACAACCTGGAAGTATCGGGCGGGGGACACGGGGCCATGACCGGCCGCATGCTTGAAGGCATCGAACAAATCCTGCAGGACGAGAAACCCGACTGGGTTCTGATCTACGGAGATACCAATTCGACCCTGGCAGGAGCGCTGGCAGCGGCGAAACTGCATATTCCAGTCGCTCATGTCGAGGCTGGCCTGCGTTCGTTCAACATGCGCATGCCGGAAGAGATCAACCGGATTCTCTCCGATCGGGTCTCGACATTGCTGCTGTGCCCAACGGTAGTGGCAGTCGATAACCTGGCACAGGAAGGCATCACTCAAGGCGTCCATAACGTCGGCGATGTCATGTATGACGTGGCCCTCTACTACCGTGATCGGGCACGGAGCAACAGCCGAATCCTCGACACCCTGGGCCTGTCCGAGAAGGGCTTTGCCCTGGCCACCTGCCATCGCGCTGAAAATACTGATTCGCCTGAACGACTGAATGCGATCCTCTCGGCACTCGCAGCCATCAGTACAGAACTACCAGTGGTTCTGCCACTGCACCCTCGAACACGCAAACTGGTCAATGACCACAAGCTGCAACATCTATTGGAAAAGCTCACGATCGTCGAGCCCCTGGCATTTCTGGACATGGTGGCACTCGAACAGGCAGCCAAGGTGATTCTCACCGACTCCGGCGGCGTCCAGAAAGAAGCGTTTTTCTATCAGGTTCCTTGCATCACCATGCGCGATGAAACCGAGTGGGTTGAAACAGTGGCCCTCGGTTGGAACCATGTGGTGGGTGCATCCGAAGCTCGTATCCTGAATGCTTTCGCACAGTTGAAGGACGGCCAGAACGGCGACCAGAGCGCCCCCTACGGGAACGGAAGTGCAAGCCAGGCAATTATCAAGCACTTGATAATGGGAGCTTGAGACCGCGCCTTCTGGTCAGCCTGTATCTCACTTTACTCGCAGCTCAAGGATTGTTCAGGGACGGAAAACGTCCCTGCAACCACCTTTAGATCTACCGGCCAACAAGGCCAGTGTTGCCCTCAATACCTGGCGACATTGGAAAAAGCAGCCAGCTCAGCTCTATCGCTCTTATCCCCCAGCTCAGCCGCGCGCTGAAAATACTCCCCAGCCATATCTCTGACCTCCGGATGAGCAGCGCTCAACAACGAAAAACGAGCCACTCGGAGGAAGTTCAAATTGCCGCCAGCCAGGGCCTGTTGCAGCCAATCCACGGCTTCGTCGATACGACCGGCATCCGCCAGCACCGCCGCATAGCTGAATTGCCCACGGAAATCCCCGCCTTCGGCCGAACGTCGGTAGCAGTCCCACGCCGCTTCGGGATCGGCCGGACACACCACCCCTTCCTCCAGGTAACGCCCCAGCAGGTTCATTGACTTGGCATGGCCTAAGCCCGCCGCACGACGATAACAGTCCAGGGCCAAGGCATGGTTCTGCTCTACACCACGACCAGTGGCCAGGAGGTTGGCGTAGTTGTACAAGCCCCAATCCAGCCCCGCTTCCGCGGCTTGGCGATAGTGCCGTGCAGCATTGGCTGCATCCGCCAGGCAACCCCAGCCATGTTCATGGCAGCGGCCGAGCATGTTGCGCGCCATCAGGTGGCCGCCTTGGGCGGCGATGTCGAACCAGCGCAAGGCCAGGGGTTGATCCTGCTGGATACCGTGGCCATCGAGGAGGATCTGCCCCAGCAGCGCCTGGGCATCCACCAGGCCTTCCCGGGCCGCCACCAGTATCGCCTGGGCCGCACGGGCCGGGCTCTGTTGGAGCATGGCGCTCAGTTGCGCGCCGTCGAGGACTTCCTCGCGGCGAAGTTGAAAAGTCACGGCTTACACCTCGACCCAGCGACGCAGCAGGTTGTGATAGGTGCCAGTCAGGCGGATCAGCGAAGGGTGCTCGGGCATATCTCGGGTCAGTTCCTGGATCGCCCCGTCCATTTCGAACAGCAAGGCCCGCTGGCTGTCTTCGCGCACCAGGCTCTGGGTCCAGAAGAAAGAGGCGTAGCGAGCGCCGCGAGTCACCGGGTTGACCTTGTGCAGGCTGGTGCCGGGGTAGAGCACCATGTCCCCCGCCGGCAGCTTGACCCGCTGCAGGCCGTAGGTGTCCTGGATCTCCAGCTCGCCGCCGTCGTAATCCTCGGGGTCGCTGAAGAACAGGGTCGACGACAGGTCCGTGCGCACCCGCTCCGGGCTGCCCTTGGGCTGGCGCACGGCGTTGTCGATGTGGAAGTCGAAACTGCCGCCGGCGGTGTAGCAATTGATCAAGGGCGGGAACACCTTGTGCGGCAAGGCGGCGGACATGAACAAGGGGTTCTGCCACAGGCGATCAAGCATCGCTGCACCGATCTCCTGGGCCAGCGGGTGGCCCTCGGGCAACTGCAGGTTGTGCTTGGCCTTGGCCGACTGATACCCGGCGGTGATCTTGCCGTCCGCCCAGTCCGCCTGCTCCAGGGCTTCACGGATACGCCCCACTTCATCACGGGTGAACACGCCGGGGATATGCAGCAACATGGCCAGGTACCTGAGCAGCGAAAGGCCGTCAATGATATTGATTCTTATTGACTGTGTAAAACCCGACAGACGAACGAGAACGCAAAAACCGTAAGGATAAATTGTAAAGAATGTAAATTCAGTGCGAATAGTAATGTTTCGCAATTGATAACAATTGTTTCTTTCCCCTATATTCCGCGGCCTCAAATCCTTGGGGAGGGGAATCACCATGTCACGCCAACAACCACCATCCGCTGTCAGTTCACCACGCCTGCTGGCGTCTGCGATTGGCGTGGCGATTACCGCCGGCTCCGCGGGCCATATGGCCCAGGCCGCTGAAGACACCAACCAGAAGACCTCGGGCAAAGCCATTGCTCTGGAGGCCACCAGCATTACCGGTGAGGCCCAGGACAGCACGTCCTACCAGGTGGAAAAGGCGTCGTCACAGAAATACACCGCGCCACTGGTGGATACACCGCGCTCGGTCACCGTGGTTCCGCAGCAGGTCCTCAAGGACACCGCTGCCACCTCCCTGCAAGACGCACTGCGCACGGTACCGGGCATCACCTTCGGCGCCGGTGAAGGTGGCAACCCTCAAGGTGACCGTCCGTTCATTCGTGGTTTCGACGCCCAGGGCGACACCTATCTCGACGGTGTGCGTGACACCGGTGGCCAGAGCCGCGAGATCTTCGACATCGAAACCATTGAAGTGAGCAAAGGTCCGAACTCGGCCTTTGGTGGACGTGGCTCCGCGGGCGGCAGCCTGAACCTGACCAGCAAGATGCCCAAGCAGCAAGACTTCCTCAACGGTGGATTCACCTACGGTTCCGACCAGACCCGACGCTACACCCTGGACGTCAACCGGCAGTTCCTCGAGGGTGCCGCGTTCCGTCTGAACCTGATGAGCCACGAACAGAATGTGGCGGGTCGTGACGCCGTCAACTACGACCGCTGGGGCGTGGCACCGTCGCTGACCTTCGGCCTGGGCACGCCGACCCGGGTCAACCTCAGCTACTACCACATGGAAAGCGACGACCTGCCGGATTCGGGCATTCCCTACGGCTACAGCTCGGCGAGCGCCACGGCCCATGGTCACGACAAGCCCACCGACGGCGGTGACAGCAGCAACTTCTACGGCCTGAAGGACCGTGACTTCCGCAAGACCCGCGCGGACATCAGCACCTTCTCCATCGAGCATGACTTGAGCGACACCATGACGCTCAAGAACACCCTGCGCCACGGCAGCACCGGGCAGGACTATGTCCTCACCCAGCCGGACGACAGCAAGTTCAACGTCAACCGCTATGGCACTGTATGGCGTCGCGCCAACAGCCGCGTCTCGACCACGGAAACCACCACCAACCAGACCGATCTGTTTGGCGAATTCCACGCACTGGGCTTCAAGCACAATTACTCCACCGGGCTTGAGTTCACGGGCGAAGAAACCCGTGTCAGCAGCTATACCGTCAGCCCCAACAGCAACCCGACCTGTACCACGAACAAAGTGGGCAACAGCGGCGGCAGTTGCACCTCACTGGGCAATCCGAACCCGGACGACGCCTGGACCGGCAGCGTTGCACGCAACTACAACGGCACCAACACCAAGGCCACCAGCCGTGCCGCCTACGTCTTCGACACCATCGAACTGGACCCGCAATGGCTGCTGAACGTCGGCTTGCGCTACGACACCTTCGACACCGTGGCCAACACCAACGCGGTCCCCACTGCCACGGTCAAGGCCAGAAGCAAGCTCAAAGACGACAGCCAGTTCTGGAACTGGCAGGCCGGCCTGGTCTGGAAACCAACCGACAACGGCAGTGTCTACGCCTCCTACGCCACCTCGGCTACCCCGGCCGGCGCGCTGGTGGGCGAAGGTGCCGAGGGCAACCCCCTGGCTGCCGGCGCCAGTACCAGCGACCTGCAACCTGAAGAGACGGTCAACTATGAACTGGGGACCAAGTGGAACGTGCTCAACGACCGCATGTCCCTCACCGCGGCGGTATTTCGTACCGAGAAGAAAAACACCCGCGTCCTGGTGGACGCACTGAC
The DNA here is from genome assembly GCF_045013505.1 of Pseudomonas sp. JDS08PS003. Classification (NCBI taxonomy): domain Bacteria; kingdom Pseudomonadati; phylum Pseudomonadota; class Gammaproteobacteria; order Pseudomonadales; family Pseudomonadaceae; genus Pseudomonas; species Pseudomonas sp. JDS08PS003. The sequence goes on along the minus strand of NZ_CP120724.1, from coordinate 1,090,571 downwards.
CTACCAGAACGCCGGTGAGTCCCGTGTCGACGGCCTGGAACTGGGCGCCAGCGGCAAGATCACCGACAAATGGCAAGTCTTCGCTGGCTACAGCTACCTCAAGAGCGAGCTGGTTGATCCAGGCTTGACCGGTCGTAACGGCGTGATCACCGCAGGTGCGGCCTCGGCCAAAGGCAATGAAATGCCCAACACGCCGAAGAACAGCTTCAGCCTGTGGAGCACCTACGCCATCACCTCGAAACTCACCGTCGGTGGCGGTGCGTTCTACGTCGACGATGTCTACGGCGACACCGGCAACACCGTGTACGTACCGTCCTACACCCGCTACGACGCCATGGCCAGCTACAAGCTGACCAAGAACGTCGACCTGCAGTTGAACGTACAGAACCTGACCGACAAGACCTACTACGACAAGGCTTACGCGTCGCACTTCGCCAACCAGGCGGCCGGCCGTACCGCCCTGATGAGTGCCAACTTCCACTTCTGATCCAACGCAGCCCCTCCTGTGGCCCCGGCCACAGGCAGCCAAGCCCCGCGCATTTCAATGCCTGGGGCTTTTGCGTGTAAGAAAGAATGCTTCTCGACAACCCACGGCATAATGCGCGCCGTGTTTCACCTCTCTGGACGTACAAGGCGGTCGATGTGTTGAAGAAAACCCTGTTCCAGCTGCACTGGTTCTTCGGCATCAGCGCGGGGCTGATCCTGGCCCTGATGGGCATCACCGGGGCGACGGTGTCGTTCCAGGACGAGATCCTGCGCGCCCTCAACCCATCGGTGCTGCAAGTCGACAAGCTCCCCGCCGGAGTGCTGCCGCCCGCCGAACTGGTGGAAAAAATCCAGGCCGCCGAAGGCAAGACCGTGTCCATGCTCTGGGTGGAAACCGACAGTGGCAACGCCGCACGGGTGTTCTTCACCCCGCCGCCGGGGGAACGTCGTGGCCAGATGCGCTACTTCGATCCTTATACCGGCGAATTCATGGGCGACGCCGTCGGCCAGGACTTCTTCGGCTTCATGCTGCAACTGCACCGTTTCCTGGCCATCGGCGACACCGGCCGCCAGATCACCGGCGCCTGCACCCTGATCCTGATCTTTTTCTGCCTGTCCGGCCTGTACCTGCGCTGGCCGCGCCAGGTCGGCAACTGGCGCGTGTGGCTGACCCTGGACTGGGCCAAGAAAGGTCGCGGCTTCAACTGGGACCTGCACGCGGTGTTCGGCACTTGGTGCCTGCTGTTCTATCTGCTGTTCGCCCTCACTGGCCTGTACTGGTCCTACGATTGGTACAGAGAGGGCCTGACCAAACTGCTCTCCGACTCGCCACACAGTGAACGCCAGCGCGGCGGTCGCGGCGGCCCACCGCCCAAGGGCCAGGCGCCGCTGGCGGACTACAACGCCATGTGGAGCAGCATCTACAGCGCCGCCGGCAAGGACCTCAGCGGCTACAACATCCGCATGCCGCCAGTGGCCGGTCAACCGGCGACGGTGTTCTACCTGTTGAAGGACTCGCCCCACGATCGAGCGCTGAACCAGCTGACCCTGGACCCCGCCACCGGGGTCATCAGCCGTCATGACCGCTACGCCGACAAGAGCTTCAAGTCGCAGTTGCTCACCAGCGTCTACGCCCTGCACGTGGGCAGCTACTTCGGCCTGATCGGACGCATAGTGCTGACCCTGGCCTCATTGAGCATGCCGCTGTTCTTCGTCACCGGCTGGCTGCTGTACCTGGACCGGCGTCGCAAAAAGCGCCAGATCAAGAACGCTCGCCAAGGCCTGGAAAGCGCCGCCGACGATGGCTCGGCGTGGCTGATCGGTTTCGCCAGCCAGAGCGGCTTTGCCGAACAATTGGCCTGGCAGACGGCCGGGCAATTGCAAGCTGCCGGGGTCAGCGCCAAGGTCCAGTCGCTGGCCAGCCTCAGCGAACAGGATCTGCGCAGCGCCCAACGCGCGCTGTTCGTAGTCAGCACCTTCGGCGACGGTGAAGCCCCGGACAGCGCGAGGGGCTTCGAACGCAAACTGCTGGGCCGCGAGCTGCCGCTTGCGGGTTTGCAATACGCCGTGCTCGGCCTCGGCGACCGCCAGTATCAGCACTTCTGCGGCTTTGCCCGGCGCCTGCATGACTGGCTGTCGAGCCAGGGCGGCAACACCCTGTTCGCCCCCATCGAAGTGGACAGCGGCGACACCTACGCCCTGCGCCACTGGCAACAGCAACTGGGCCAACTGACCGGACAGGCTCCCGTGGACCTGTGGCAGGCCCCGGCCTTCGACAACTGGACCTTGAACACCCGCACCCTGCTCAACCCTGAAAGCAGCGGTTCCGGAGTCTACCTGCTGCAGTTGCTGGCCCCCAGCACCAGTAGCTGGCTAGCGGGCGACCTGGTGGAAGTCATGCCACGCAACAGCCCATGGATGGTCGACTACTTCCTCAACGGCCTGGGCCTTTGCGGTGAGAGCAAGGTACAGCTCGACGGCCTGGAAGAAAGCCTCGAACAGGCCCTGGGCAGCCGCCAACTGCCGGAAAACCGCAGCCATCTGGTGGGGCTGCATGCCCAAGCCCTGGTAGACGCCCTAGTGCCCTTGAGCGTGCGCGAATACTCCATCGCCTCGATTGCTGCCGACGGTTGCCTGGAGCTGCTGGTACGCCAGGAACGCCACGCCGACGGCAGCCTGGGCATCGGCTCCGGCTGGCTGACCGAACACGCGCCAGTGGGCGCCAGCATCAGCCTGCGGGTCAGACGCAACAGCGGCTTCCACCTGCCGGCCGAACCTTGCCCGCTGATTCTGCTGGGCAACGGCACCGGGCTGGCTGGCTTGCGCAGCCTGCTCAAGGCGCGGATCGCCGAGGGCCAGCAACGCAACTGGCTGATCTTTGGCGAGCGCAATGCCGAGCATGACTTCTACTGCCAGGACGAACTGCAGGAATGGTTGACCCGCGGCGACCTGAGCCGCCTGGACCTGGCGTTCTCCCGGGACCAGGCCGAGAAAGTCTACGTCCAGGACCGCCTGCGCCAGGCGGCGGACGAGCTTAAAAAATGGCTGGACGATGGCGCCGCGATCTACATCTGCGGCAGCTTGCAGGGCATGGCGTCGGGGGTGGATCAAGTGCTCAATGAAGTGCTGGGCGCAGACCACGTCGAACGCCTGATCGAACAGGGTCGCTATCGCCGCGACGTTTACTGAGGCCTCAGACGCTTCGCCGGCAAGCCGGCTCCTACACCCATCGTGCTGCATCCTCCGTAGGAGCTGGCTTGCCAGCGAAGGCGCCCGTCAGAACGGCGCAAGGCTCAAAACCCTATTCGCCGGCAAGCCGGCTCCTACACCCATAGTGCCGCACCCTCCGTAGGAGCTGGCTTGCCAGCGAAGGCGCCCGTCAGAACAGCGCAAGGCTCAAGGGCCTCTTCGCCGGCAAGCCGGCTCCGGGACGGGGCGTTGTCGAGGAGGGTTACACCGGTTGCAGGTTGTGCTCGTACACCGCCACGCCATCCAGGTCCCGCAGGATCACCTTCAGCTCTGCCGTCTGCCCATCGATCTGCACTTCGCCAAAGAACTGGAAGCCGGCAAAGGGCGAAGTGTTCTGTGCAGGCGGCGCCTTCTGAAACACCACTTCCGGGCCGAAGGTTTTATCCAGCACATTGGGCCCGAAACTCCCGGCATTCAGCGGGCCGGCAACAAACTCCCAGAACGGTTCGAAGTCCTGAAACGCCGCGCGATCCGGGTGGTAATGGTGGGCCGCGCAGTAATGCACGTCCGCCGTCAGCCACACATGGTTGCGCACCTGATGCTTGCGCAGATGCGCCAGCAATTCGGCAATCTCCAGCTCACGCCCCTGGGCCGGCCCCGGGTCGCCGTTGGCAACGGCCTCCCAACGCGCCACCCCGGGGCTGACTTCACCATCGGGCACACCGAGGCCAATGGGCATGTCCGCCGCCACCACTTTCCACTGGGCCGAAGAATCCTTGAGTTCGCGCTTCAACCAGTCCAGTTGTTCACGGCCGAGGAAGGGTTTCTCGCCACCGAGGTTGTCATCGTTGGCGCCACGATAACTGCGCATATCCAGCACGAACACATCCAGCAACGGCCCATAGCTGAGCTTGCGGTAAATCCGTCCGCCGCCATCGGCGCTCTGCCGGCGCATCGGCGAATACTCCAGCCACGCCTGCCGCGCGCGGCCCACCAGGGTCTGGATGTCCTTGGTCACGTAACGCTCGTCCAACTGCTTGCTCGGCGACCAGTTGTTGACCACCTCGTGATCGTCCCACTGCCAGATCTGCGGCACCTCGGCATTGAAGCGGCGCAGGTTGTCGTCCATCAGGTTGTAGCGGTAATTGCCCCGGTATTCGTCCAGGGTTTCAGCCACCTTGCTCTTGGCCTCGGTGGTGATATTGCGCCAGATGCGCCCGTCTTCCACGGTCAACTGCGCCGGCACCGGGCCGTCGGCGTAGATGGTGTCGCCGCTGTGGATAAAAAAGTCCGGCAGACGCAGGCGCATCGCCTCATAGATGCGCATACCACCGATGTCCGGGTTGATGCCAAAGCCCTGGCCCACCGTGTCACCGCTCCAGACAAAACGGATATCCCGGCGTTGCGCCGGCGCACTGCGCAAATGGCCGAACCAGGGTTCACTGACCACGCCAGACTGGGCGTCCTCGAAGGTCACCCGATAAAAGATCGCCTGATCGGCCGGCAACCCGGTCAACTCCACCCGCGCCGTGAAGTCGGTCCGCGCATCGGCCAGGGGCGAGATGAAACGCCGAGGGTTGCTGAACATGCTGCGCGTATCCCACTCCACCACCATCCGCGCCGGGCGGTCGCTGCGACTCCAGATCATCGCCCGATCCCCCAGCAGATCCCCGGACTGCACCCCATCGGTGAGCTGCGGCCGATCCTTGACCGAGGCGATCACCGCCGGCGCCAGGCTCGGCAGCAACAGCCCCGCCCCGGCGATTTGCATGATCCGACGACGGCCGAGGTTGAACTCGCTCATGGTGACTCCCTGACAATGGTCAAAAGGCAACCTTAGTCAGTGGGGATGAAGGGGGTGTGACAGCAAGGACATACGGCCGCCATGCAGGGTGGCAGCTGTACGCGGGTTAGCAGACCGGTCCAAGGAATCCGGCGCACCCAAGGGCGCCCCACGCACAGCCGCCATAACAGAACTCGGCAGGTCAAAAGCCAACCGGGACAGGGGCAATACTTGCGTGTCTTGGAATCAGGCGGCTAAACCCGATCACTGAATATTCAGTGACGAACCGAGCCTATTGAGCTGAATACCCAGCCGCAAGCGCCAAGGAGTGCCTCGGAAACCCCTTACAAAAGAAAGAGACTTGGCCGACGGTGGCCGCTGGAGAAAGCCGCAATAAGCCCTGGGCGCGGCCTGCAATAGCAGGTGCGCCGAGGTTGAGCGGCGAGGAAAAAGGGCGAGCCCGGCTTGAGGACGTCTTCGCCAGCCAGAACGGTGCAAGGCTTGAGGACCTCTTCGCCGGCAAGCCGGCTCCTACGGAACTGCGGTGGCGCGCTCTCCTCCGTAGGCGCTGGCTTGCCAGCGAAGGCGTCGGCCGAAACGGCGCAGGGCTCAAGGGCCCATTCGCCGGCAAGCCGGCTCCTACGGAACTGCGGTGGCGCGCTCTCCTCCGTAGGAGCTGGCTTGCCAGCGAAGGCGTCGGCCGAAACGGCGCAGGGCTCAAGGGCCCATTCGCCGGCAAGCCGGCTCCTACGGAACTGCGGTGGCGCGCTCTCCTCCGTAGGAGCTGGCTTGCCAGCGAAGGCGTGGGCCGGAACGGTGCAAGGCTCAAGGGCCTGTTCGCCGGCAAGCCGGCTCCTACGAAGAGGCGGGTTGCAGGGCCAGCTCCACCGCCTCGGGCCGCTTCACCAACGCGTACACCACCGCCGTCAGCAGGCTGCCCGCGACAATCGCCAGCAGGTACAGCAACGCATGGTTGATGGCATTCGGGATCAGCATGACGAACAGGCCGCCGTGGGGCGCCATCAGTTTGCAGCCGAAGTACATCGACAAGGCCCCGGTCAGGGCGCCGCCGGCAATGCTCGCCGGGATCACTCGCAACGGGTCTTTGGCGGCAAACGGAATCGCCCCTTCGGAGATAAAGCACAGGCCCAGCACCAGGGCTGCCTTGCCGGCTTCACGCTCGGTCTGGGCAAATTTGCGTCGGGCAATGAAGGTGGCAATCCCTAAGCCAATGGGCGGCACCATGCCCGCGGCCATGGTCGCGGCCATCGGTGCATAACTCTGGGAAGCCAGCAGTCCTACCGAGAACGCATAGGCCGCCTTATTGATCGGCCCGCCCAAATCCACGCACATCATGCCGCCCAGCAGCACGCCCAGCAGAATCGCGTTGGTGGTGCCCATGCTGTCGAGGAAGTGGGTCAGGGCTTCGAGCATGCCCGCCACGGGTTTGCCCACCACGTAGATCATCACCAGCCCGGTGAACAGGCTGGCCAGCAGCGGGATGATCAGGATCGGCTTCAGCGCCTCCAGGCTTTGTGGCAAACGCGCATATTTATTGATCGCCTTGGCCGCATAACCGGCGAGGAAGCCGGCGACGATGCCACCGATGAAACCCGCGCCCAGGGTGCTGGCGAGCATGCCGCCGATCATTCCCGGTGCCAGCCCTGGTCGGTCGGCGATGGAGTAGGCGATGTAACCCGCCAGCAGCGGCACCATCAACTTGAAGGCGGTCTCGCCGCCGATCTGCATCAAGGCCGCGGCCAAGGTGCCCTCTTCCTTGAATGCGGTGATGCCGAAGACGAAGGACAGGGCAATCATCAGACCGCCCGCCACCACCATCGGCAGCATGAACGACACCCCGGTCAGCAGGTGTTTGTAGACCCCGGTCTTTTCCTGTTTGGCCGGTGCCTGGGCGCCTGGCGCGGAGGACTCCAGCTGGCCCTCGGCCAGGGCCTTGTTCAGGGTCGCCTCGGACTGTTTCAGGGCCACGCCGGTGCCGCAGCGATAGATGCGCTTGCCGGCAAAACGCTCGGTGGCCACTTCGATGTCCGCCGCCAGCAGCACCACGTCGGCCTCGGCAATGGCTTGGGCGCTCAGCGGGTTGCGGGCGCCCACCGAGCCTTGGGTTTCCACTTGCAGGTCGTAGCCCAGGCGCTTGGCGGTCTGCTGCAAGGCCTCGGCGGCCATGAAGGTGTGCGCCACGCCGGTCGGGCACGCAGTGATCGCCACCAATCGCGGCGCGCGTTTGCCCGCCTCGACCACGGGCTCGGCACTGGCCTCGCTGGCCACATGGACCTGGGCCTCTTCGGCGCCGCGACGCAGCACTGCATCGACATCCTGCAAGGCCTGGGACGGGCTGCTGCGGTACACCCGTTTGCCGACAAAGCGCGACATATCCACAGGCCCGGTGCTGACCACCAGCACCCACTCGGCGGCTTCAAGGGTGGCCGCTGACAGTTGGCGTTCCGGGTGCGCCTCATCGTGCACTTCAACGCTGGTGCTCCAGCCCTGGCGCTGGGCCGCGGCGTCCAGCAGGCGGGCGCAGAGCACGCTGGTGACCATGCCGTTGGGGCAGGCGGTAACTATGGCTAACTTCATACGCAACCCTCTTATTGTTCTAGGAGGGGGTGCACGCGCACCCCCTGCTCCAGCCGGGCCAGTTGCACCCTGTCGCTGATGCCGAAACCGATCTGGGTCACGGCCATGGCGGCAATCGCCGTGGCCGTGCGCAGGGTCTGTTCAAACGGCTGGGCGCTGAGCAGGCCGTGGAGCATGCCCGCCAGCAGCGAGTCGCCGGCGCCCACGGTGCTGACCACGCTGACCTTGGGCGGCAGGGCCTGCAAGGACGGTGCAGCACTGAACCAGTTGACCCCCTCGGCGCCGTGGGACACCACCACGTGCTCCACGCCCTGGGCGCGCAGCAGGCGCGCCGCCTCGGCTTGCCCCGCCACGGATACCACCGGACTGCCGAGGGCGTCCGCCAGCTCTTCAGTGTTGGGCTTGATCAACCAGGGCCCCGCGGCCAGACCGGCGCGCAATGCGGCGCCGCTGGTGTCGAGGGCAACTTTCAGGCCGAGGTTTTTCAGGCGCAGCAGCAGTGCCTGGAACCACTCAGGGCTGACGCCTCGCGGCAGGCTGCCAGCCACCACCACCGCGTCATGCCCGGGAGCGATCTGTTCCAGACGCTCAAGCAAGGCCTGTTGCGCCGCCGCGCTGACCACCGGCCCAGGACCGTTGATATCGGTAATGCGCCCATCACTTTCGGCCAGTTTGATGTTGCTGCGGGTGTCGCCGGGCACACGAATGAAGGCATCGACAAAGCCGCGCTGGGCGAACAAGGCGTCGAAGGCCTGTGGATTGTTTTCCCCGAGAAAGCCGCTGACGGTCAGTTGATGACCGAGGTCGGCCAGCACCTGGGCCACGTTCACGCCCTTGCCTGCGGCATGGGTGTGCATGGCGTCGCTGCGGTTGACCTGCCCCGCATCCAGGCGCGCCAGCTGCACCGTCAGGTCCAGCGCCGGGTTGAGGGTCAGGGTGAGAATCTTCGCCATTACATGGCCTCCACTAGGGCGCGCACTTCGTTGGCGCTGCCGACGGCCAAAGCCTGTTGAGCAAGGGTTTGTGCCTGAGTCAGGCTGAGGTCGCGAATCCGCGCCTTGACCTCGGCGATGCTGCGTCCGGAGACGCTGAGTTCATCCACCCCCAGGCCCACCAGCACCGGCACCGCCAGCGGGTCGGCCGCCAGCTCGCCGCAGACCCCCACCCATTTGCCGTGGGCATGGGCGGCACGCACGGTGATGTCGATCAGTTGCAGCACCGCCGGGTGCAGGCCGTCGGCCTGGGCCGACAGCGTCGGGTGGCCGCGGTCGATGGCCAGGGTGTATTGGGTCAGGTCGTTGGTGCCGACGCTGAAGAAGTCCACTTCCTTGGCCAGCACCGGCGCCAGCAAGGCGGCGGACGGCACCTCGATCATGATCCCCAGTTGCAGGTCGGCCACGGGGATTTCCTGGCGCAGACGCTCGGTCATGTCCCGGGCCTGACGCCATTCTTCGACGCTGCCGACCATGGGGAACATGATCCGCAGTGGACGGTTGTCCGCCGAGCGCAGCAAGGCGCGCAATTGCGCTTCCATGATCAGTGGCCGCTGCAGGGTCAGGCGGATGCCGCGCACACCGAGGAAGGGGTTTTCTTCCTTGGCGATCGGCCAGTAAGGCAGCGGTTTGTCGCCGCCCACATCCAGGGTGCGCACCACCAGCGGACGCCCGGCGAGGCCGTCGAGTACGCGGCGGTATTCGGCTTCCTGGGTGGCTTCGTCCGGAGCCTGGGGATGGGCCATGAAGATCAGTTCGGTGCGCAGCAGGCCGATGCCCTCGGCACCGTTTTCCACGGCGGCGGCGACACCGGCGCTTTCACCGATATTGGCGAACACCTCGACGGCATGACCATCGGTGGTATGGGCCAGTTGATGGCGCTGTTCGGCGGCCGCCTTGAGCCGCTGCTCGCGGCTGTCACGCTCTTCGGCCGCCCGTTGCAAGGTCGTGCTATCAGCGTCCACATGCAGGCGACCGCGCTGGCCGTCCAGGAGCAAGGACGTGCCGGACTTGATCAGCAACACGCTGGCCCCCGCGCCCACCAGGGCCGGAATCCCCAGGGCCCGGGCAACGATGGCGCTGTGGGCGGTGGCGCCGCCGCGGGCGGTGAGAATGCCGGCGACCCGGGTCGGATCGAGGCGCGCGACGTCCGAGGGACCGACTTCGTCCATCACCAGGATGTAGGGCTGGTCCGGCTCGGCGGGAGTTTCGATGCCGCACAGTTGCGCCAGCACCCGGCGGCCAATGTCCCGCAGGTCGGCGGCACGCTCGGCGAGCAAGGCGTCCTGCAGGGCTTCCTGTTGTTTGGCGGCAGTTTCAATCACGGTCATCCACGCCGCTTCAGCGCTTTCGCCCTGCTTGAGGCGGGTGTCCACTTCGTCGGTCAACTCGGGGTCGTCGAGCATTTCCTGGTGGGTGATGAAGATCTCGCGAATGGCCTTGGCCTGGCTGCGCTGGATCAAGCCGTCGATGTCCTGGCGCACTTCGGCCAGGGCCTGCTGCAGGCGCTGGCGCTCGATAGCGGTGGACTCGCCCCGCAGCGGGTAGTCGATGGCTTGCTGAACCTGGATATGGGCCGGGCCGATGGCGATGCCGGGAGCGGCGGCGATGGCCTGGATCAGGCTGCCGGAGGCCGGGGCGCTGAGCGGGACCACGACTTCCTGCTGTTCTTCCCGAGGGGCGCTGACGGCCGGCAGTGGCTCAACCTCTTCGCCCAGCCCCTCTTCGATGGCCGCCAACAAAGCAGGCAAAGCGTCGGCGGCAATGCTCGGTTCAGCGATCAGTTCCAGCACCTGGCCGCGTCGGGCACCGAGGCTCAGCAGCTTGCTCAGGCTTTTTACCGAGACGGCCGAATCCTTGCCGTCGGCGATGCGGATGCGGATCTCGCCCTCGAAATTTTTCGCCAATTGCGCCAGCACCTTGGCCGGGCGGGCATGCAGGCCGTGGGCATTGGCCAGGGCGATACGGGCGCTGGGCCAGTCCGCCGGCAACTCGCCGCCGAGCACTTCCAGCACCGCACGGCGGCTGGTGGCACGGCCCAGTTCCTGGCCTCGGCCTTCGATCAGCAGCGCACACAGGCGTTCCAACAACGCTTGATGGGCCTCCCCCAGGCTGGCCAGGCAGAACAGGCCGCTCAGGGGCTGGCCCAGGTAGCGGATGGGTTTGTCCGGGGTGACAAAGGCCAGCCCCGGGCGCAGCACGGTCTGCTCGCTGTGCAACCACCACAGGCCGTCGCCCAGGGGCAACGCATCGACCTGTTGCAGCACCGCGGCAAAGCCGTTGCTCACGCACTCGGCCTGGCGCAGCAGACGGGCGCCACGCCAGACCAGTTCTTCGAAGTCTTCCGCCGCCACCCCGAGGCCGATCATCTGCGCATCCAGCGCCAGTTCCTGGGGCGCACCCTGCAACAGCTTGAGCAGGGCCTCCGGGGAACTGGCGCGACGCAGGGCCTGGCCCAGATCGGTTTCACCCAGGGCGCGGGTCAGGAGTTGCAGGAGTCGCAAATGCTCGTCGGATTTGGCCGCGATGCCGATGGCCAGGTAAACGATCTGCCCATCGCCCCAATCCACGCCGTCGGGAAACTGCAGCAGGCGCACGCCGGTGGCAAACACCTGATCGCGGGTTTCCGGGGTGCCGTGGGGAATGGCGATGCCTTGGCCAAGAAAGGTCGAGCCCTGGGCCTCGCGGGCCTTGAGACCGGCCAGGTAACCCTCGGCCACCAGGCCGTCAGCCACCAGTTTGTCGGCCAGCAAATGCAGCGCCGCGGACTTATCCACAGCCGACTGGCCCATGGATATCTGCTCTACAGTGAGCTCGAGCATGGCTTCTCCTATTTAGCGCGGCAGGTGGCGGCGCTAGGTATTGTTTTAAGTAAGCAGCGTAGGCGTCTTTATGGCCACAAACGGGACTCATTACCTGGCAGGGGCGATTTTCCGTTTGCGCTTTTGCCTAGAAAATACGCCAGCTGAAACGTTTAATCTAGCAAGATTGGTACGTTACTCGATAATCTCAGTGCCTTGTAGTCCTTCTGGTCGATTGCCGGTTCCGACGTTGGTCGCCTGCCCAGATCAGGTAGGATTGGCGAAAATATCGGGGCAAGCACCAAAAACAAGGAAATCCCGGGTTGAAACTCAGTGATATCGCTCGCCTGGCCGGTGTGTCCGTCACCACCGCCAGTTACGTCATCAACGGCAAGGCCGAACAACAACGCATCAGCAACGCCACCGTGGAACGGGTGCGTGCGGTGGTGGAAGAACACGGCTTCAGGCCCAACCCCCAGGCGGCCGGCTTACGCAGCCGGCACACCCGGACCTTGGGTTTCATTCTCCCGGACCTGGAAAACCCCAGCTACGCGCGGATCGCCAAGTTGCTGGAGCAAGGCGCCCGGGCCCGGGGTTATCAGTTGCTGATCGCCAGCTCCGACGACGCACCGGACAGTGAGCGGCAATTGCTCCAGCTGTTCCGTGCTCGGCGTTGCGATGCGCTGTTCGTCGCCAGTTGCCTGCCGCCGGAAGATGACAGCTACCTGCAGTTGCAGGCCCAGGGCCTGCCGATCATCGCCATCGACCGGGTGATGCCGCCCGAGCTGTTCTGCTCGGTGATCAGCGACGACCTGCAAGCCAGCCTGCACCTGACCCAGAGCCTGTTGCAGCCCGAACCCAAGCAGATCGTGCTGATCGGCGCCCGCCCGGAGCTGAGCATCAGCCAGGAGCGCGCCGCCGGATTCCGCCAGGCCCTGCAAGGCTTCGGTGGCGAAGTGCTGATCGAGCACGGCGAAGCCTTCAGTCGTGATTGCGGCCGACAGTTGATGGAAGAGCTGCTGCAGCGCCTGGGCCATCTGCCGGATGCCCTGGTGACCACATCCTATGTGCTGCTGCAGGGCGTGTTCGACGCCTTGCACGACTTCCCGCTCAAATCCCGCCCGCTGCGCCTGGGCACCTTCGGTGATACCCAACTGCTGGACTTCTTGCCGCTGCCCGTCAACGCCATGGCCCAACAGCACCCACTGATCGCCGAGAAAGCCCTGCAACTGGCCCTGGCCGCCATCGAAGAGGGGCAATACCAGCCCGGCGTCCAGGCCATTGCCCGGACCTTCAAACAGCGTATCCAGCAGGATTGAACCGTGGAGCTGATCGACACCCACACCCATCTGGATTTTCCGGATTTCGACAATGACCGTGAGGCGCTGCTGGCCGACAGCCGCGCCCGGGGCGTCTCGCGAATGGTGGTGTTGGGGGTCTATCAGGCCAATTGGCAGCGCGTCTGGGATCTGGTGCAGTGCGACCCACAGTTATACGCCGCCTTTGGCCTGCACCCGGTCTATCTGGACGATCATCAGCCCGCCGACCTCAAGCAACTGGGGGACTGGTTGACGCGACTGGCGGGGCATCCGCAGCTATGCGCGGTGGGCGAAATCGGCCTGGATTACTTTCTGGCGCAACTGGACCGCGAACGCCAGCAGTCGCTGTTCGAAGCGCAGTTGCAACTGGCAGCCGATTTCCAGCTGCCCGCCCTGCTCCATGTGCGGCGTAGCCATGCGGCGGTGATCGCCACCTTGAAGGCGTTCAAACTCAAGCGTGGCGGGATCATCCACGCCTTTGCCGGCAGCCGCGAGGAAGCCCGGGAATACATCAAGCTGGGGTTCAAGCTGGGCCTGGGCGGCGCCGCTACCTGGCCTCAGGCATTGCGCTTGCGCAAGGTCCTCGCCGACCTGCCCCTGGAGTCCCTGGTGCTGGAGACCGACTCGCCGGACATGGCGCCCGCCATGTTTCCCGGCCAGCGCAACAGCCCGCAGCATTTACCGGCGATCTGCACCGCCCTGGCAGACATCATCGGCATCGCTCCCGAGCAACTGGCCAGCGCCAGCACCCGCAATGCCTGCGAGCTGTTCGGCTGGCCCTCAAGCGCGCCATAACGATCGCCCCCTCCCCGGTCAGACGCGAAACGCACCAATCAGCTGTTTCAACTGCACTACCTGGGCCGACAGCTGGCGGCTGGCATCCTCGGTCTGGTGCGCGCCCTCGGCGGTGCGTTCACCGGCACGATTGATCTCGACAATGTTCTGGTCGATGTCGTGAGCCACCGCCGTCTGCTGCTCCACGGCGGCGGCGATCTGTTGGTTCTGGTCGACGATCATGCCCACCGCGCCCAGGATATTTTCCAAGGCCTGCTGAACCTTTTCCGACTGGTCGACCGTGCCATTGGCCATGGCGTGACTGCTGCCCATGGCCTTGACCGCCGCGCTGACGCCGCCGTGGAGCTTGCCGATCATCTCCTCGATTTCTTCGGTGGATTGCTGAGTCCGCTTGGCCAGGGTCCGCACTTCATCGGCCACCACGGCAAAGCCCCTGCCTTGCTCGCCGGCGCGGGCGGCCTCGATGGCGGCATTCAGGGCCAGCAGGTTGGTCTGTTCGGCAATGCTCTTGATCACCTCCAGCACCCGACTGATGGCCTGGCTGTCGCTGGCCAACTGGTTGATCACCAGCACCGACTGATCGATCTCGCTGGCGAGCCGGGCAATGCTGCCCTGCTGGGACTCCACCAGACCGCGGCCACTGATGGTTTCATCATTGACGCTATGGGCGCTGCTGACCGCCGCCGCCGCGCTGCGAGCCACTTCCTGGGAGGTGGCGGACATCTGGTTCATGGCCGTGGCCACTTGTTCGATCTGGCTGCGCTGGCCGGCCACGGCCTGGTTGCTCTGGGCCGAGACGCTTTCCACTTGCCCGGCCTGGCGCTCGACTTCGCTGACGGTGTGGCCGACCCGTTCGATCAGGTCGTGGATCTTGCGCACTGTGCCGTTGAACACGCTGCCCAGTTCTCCCAACTCATCGCGGCTGTGGGCGGTGAAGGTGACGGTCATGTCCCCCGCCGCCACCTTGTCCATCATCGCTCCCAGACGCCGCAAGGTGGTGCGGGTCGACGCATAGAAACCGCCATACAGATAGACGATCGAGAGGAACACCAGGGCCAGGGCCGCCACCAGCAGCACCATATGGCTACGGTTCTGCTCCAGGCGTTTTTGCAACTCGATGTCGAGGAACTTCAAGGTGCCTTCGTTGAGTTGATAGGTCTGTGCCATCAGGCTGCTGATCTGGTCGTAGAAACCCTGCCAGGGCGCGTCCAGGGTATCGGCCATCACCACCTGCTCTTCGAACAGTTCGCTGGCCTGCTTGAGGCTGCCTTTGCTGGCACTGGCGAGGCTGTCCAGCGCGTCGTGGGCGGCGCGGCTGGAGCCCAGCGCATCCTGCAGCTTGAGCCCGTACTCGGCCTGAAGCTTTTCGATCTGCACCAGCAGTTCATCGAAACGGGTGCTGGATGAAGAGTTGAGAAAGCCCTGGCCCAGGGAATAGGCGCCCATGGCCCGACCTTCTCCGAGGGTCTGGGTGACTTGCGGGGTGATGCTGGTGATCAGGTCGCTGAGCTGGCGGATGTCACCCTGGCCGTCGCGGCTGAGGCCCGACTGGCTGGCGATGATCTGACTGAACAGCTGCGCGCTGCCCAGAAGCTTGCCGATCAGCCCGCTTTTGTTCAGCAGCGAGCTTTCCACCTGCTGGGCCTTGAAGGTCGCCACCAGCTCATCGCGCTTGGCGTTGAACACCTCGACCTGCTGGGGATCGACGGTGACAGCCTGAAGAGCCTGCATGCGCTCGAGCACGGACTTTTCCAGGGCGACTATCTTGCCCTCCAGATCCCCGGCCTTGCCGGACTGACCGAGGCTGGCGTTGATTTGCACCAGATTGTTGAGGGTCTCCAGGTCCCGGCGCAGGCTCAGGCTACTGCCCAGCAAGTCGAGGCTTTGCAGCTCGACCCGGGTGCCCTGGAACTCCCGGTAGGAGTCGCGCACCAGATAGAAGTTGGTCACCAGCATGGGTAGAAAGAACAGCACGCTGATCAGACTGAACTTCATGCCGAAGCTCAGGCGATTCATCAGCGCGACAGCGGGATAGAGCAAGCTCTTCACAAGGAAGTCTCCCTTTTCTTTTATTGTTATGGGCAGGCAGGCGAAGGCAGCAGAAAGCCACTATTCGGCGCTCCGTCTGTATAGCTCAATTCCGGGGGAGGTTTTGTAACTTAAAGTTAACCGCTAGCGCGGCATCCAGGGGACCCTCGCTACGTCAGGCAAGAACGGTCCATAGGGCAAAACCGGCGTACCAGAGCACGGCCGCCCGCAGCAGCAGCTCCCAGATGCGGTCCAGGCTGTTGATACCTTCGGGTCCGGTCAAAGGAGGAGGAATTTCAGCGGCCACCAGGCCGACCTTCTCCACCAGTTGCGCAGCGCTGATGTGCCAATTGAGCAATTCGTGGAGCATCACCCGGCTCACGGCAACAAAGTTGCCCACCAGCGCGAAGCTCGCCGCCAGCAGGCGCACCGGCAACCAGTCGAAGGCATGGCGCAACTGCGCCGCACGCTCCACCAGGGCAGGGTTCTTGCCGTTGTCCGCAGCCAGGGCCAGCAAGCGATAGCTCAAGGCAGCCACCGGACCCAGCAGGAAGTACCAGAAAATCACCGCGAAGAAGCTCTGGAAGGCCTGCCATAGCAGGTAGCCCTGGACCCGCTCCAGCAGTTGCTCGCCACTGTCGGCGCCAATGTTCAGATCACGCTTGGCCACATGCACCGCCGCTTGCAGGTCCTCACGGCGCCAGGCATCGCGAAACGGTCCGAGGCCACCGAGCAAGTCGCCGCGGCCCAGGGCGTAGATCACCACCAGCAAATGCACCGGTAGGGCCAGCAGCCCGTAGGTGACAGGTTCCAGCACCAGCAGCAAAAGACCGAGCAAGGCCACCGGCAGCAACACCAGCAACAGCAACAGCCACCATGGATGCCCCGCCAGACGCGGGCTGGCCTCCAGGCGCGCCAACTCCTTCAGCCACCAGCCATCGCGCTGCACCCGCTGACGCAAGGCCGAGAACTTCTCGATCCACACCGCCAGCAGCAACACCAGAAAACTCATTGTCCTTCCCCCTTCTCCAAGGCGGCACGATAGCGTGCCCAATCGAAAGCCTGGCCCGGGTCGGTCTTGCGCCCGGGGGCGATGTCGCTATGACCACAAATCCGTTGTGGTGTGATGGCGCAGAAAGCCGCCTGTAATTGTTCGGTCAGGGCACTCAGGGAGCGGTACTGGGCGTCGGTGAAAGGCAGTTCGTCAGTGCCCTCCAGTTCGATGCCCAGGGAAAAGTCGTTGCACGTGTCCCGCCCCTCGAAGCTCGACACTCCCGCGTGCCAGGCCCGGTCCAGACAAGAGACAAACTGGGTGACCGCGCCGTCACGCTCGATCAGAAAATGCGCGGACACGCGCAAGTCGGCGATCCCGGAAAAATAAGGATGCTCTGTGACATCAAGGCGATTCTGAAAGAATTCCTGCACCTTGCCGGTGCCGAACTGCCCCGGCGGCAGACTGATGTTATGAATCACCAACAGGGAGATCTCGCCTGCCGGGCGTTCATTGAAATTGACTGACGGGCAGTGCCGTACGCCGTGACACCAACCCGTGGCAGGGTCCAGCCGCATACCGACTCCTTCAACTAAAGCCTTGAGTGGCCCAGTATGCCGCGTTACCCCCTCGGGTTGCGATCACTTGCCGTGATTGAGTCGCTGCAGATTGCCGATCACCGATTCCAGGGCTCGGTCGAACAGCAAGGTATCGTCCAGCGCCCGCACCGAGCCACGCTGAAACTCCAGGGCCAGGCCCATGCGCGTACGCTCCAGGACCTTCATCCCGGTGCGGTTGACGAATACGTACTTGGCCACGGGATGGGGGACAATCGCCGCCAGTTTGCAGCGCAGGGTATTGTCCTCGTCCTCTTGAAACTCGACCCAGGCCCCCAAGCGCAGCTGCTCCACTTGCAGCACGCTGGGGTCATTCGCCGGCAGGACCAGAGGCGCTGCTTCCAGGGGGCCTTCTTCGGCGCTGGGCAGGACGATCTCCTGGGCCACCACTATCAGGTCGGTATGCTCGGCCTCCAGGGTCACCACTCGCTGTTGCGGTGCCAGGGCTTCACGCTCGAATGCCTGCAGATGCAGAAGCTCCAGTTGGCTGAAGAACTCGCTCGTGGCGAAGGGATCGAAAGCAGCGCCGCTCAAGCCGTCTCGCAGGCCCTTGAGCAGTCCCGGCACCAGGGCCAGCAAGCGCATCGCGGTATCCGGCTGCTCGTGGCGTTGCACACTCCAGATCAGCTCGTTCATGGTCCCCTCGGCGGTGTGCCACTCGGCAGAATCATCACCGTGCTTCAGGCAACTGAGCAACAGCACCTGGCTCCAGGCATCGCGAACAAAATCCACCACTTTCTGCGGCAGCACCTTGCCCAGCAGCGCTTCGTTGAGCGCCTGCTCCACCCGCCGTCTCGCCAGCTCCGCCCTGGCCCGGCCCTCCTCGGCATCCCGGGTACGTTGCTCCAGCAACTCCGCCCGGCGCCGCTCATCGGCGGTGAAGGCAAGAAAGTCTGCCAGCAACTCGGAGAAAATCGCCGGGTCGTCGGTGAATTCGCTCAGCAGGCGCTGCACCACCTGCTCGATACGCAAGTACAGGCTGTCACGCTGATGATCATCGCAGCCGCCCCAGCCCATCGCGGCAGCGGCGATTTCATTGAGCAGGCGCCGCGCCGGGTGGTTGCCGCGACTGAAGAAACTCTTGTCCAGCACCGCCACCTTGAGCATGGGAATCTGCAGGCGTCCGATCAGCGCCTTGAGGGACTCCGGCAGGTTGCGGTCGTCGAGGATGCACTCGAAGAGCATGGCGATCAGGTTGATCACGTCCTCGTCGGCAACATCCACGACCCGGGACTTGCCGCTCTTGACGCTGACCCGGGTGAGCAGTTGTTCCAGCTGATTGCGCAGGTCGAAATCTTCCTGGGCACTGGGGGCCGGCACGTACTGCTGCAAATGGGACAGCAGGCGCATGAGGTCACGGGTCGAAATCGGTTGGGTTTCGGCGCTGGCCTCCAGGGTCGGTGCAACGCTGCCGCGCACATGCAGGAGCAGTGTCTGCAAGGCCGCGAAGACTTCCTGCACGCTCTCGTCGAGCGGGCTCTGGCCCGGCTTGTGCCCACTGCCATCGACGGTGGCGGTCTGGGCTTCAGCCTGGGCTCGATCGGAGGCCCGACGCGCTGGGGCCGGCATCAGCTCTGGCAGGATTCCGGTGGCAATCAACAGCTGATTGGCTTCGCCATAGAGCAGTTCGGCATCGCTGAGCACATACCGTTCGAACAGCTTGAGGATGATCAACTTGACCTTGATCTCCACCCCCAGGCTGCGTCCGGCCTGGAGGAAGTACTCACAGAGCAGCGCCGGAGCCAGAGGATTTTCCGCATCCGCCAAGCGTCGGCCCAGCAGCACGCCCAGGCGCGCCGTCAGTTGCCCGAGGGCGAAGCCGTCCCGGTTGAGGACCTTGGCCACCATGGCATCCACGGCCACGGTCTTTTCCAGGTCATCCTGGGAAGGGTCAAGAGAAGGGTCGTAAGCCACTGCATGGGGAATGACCAGGGCCGGGTCGTACTGCACCAGACCGGCGAAGGCTTCGAAAAACTTCTCCAGAAAACCGCGTTCGATGCTTTTGCGCTTCAAGCGCAGGTCGCGCATGGCTTCAAACAGGGTGTTCTGCTCAACGTTGTTCTGTGCCCGATCGGCCATCTCGAACAGCGTGTCGTCGGCGTTATCGAACAACTCCTGCAAACCGTGACGCAACTGCTGGGCGGCCTTGTCTCGAACCTGAAGCAGAATCACCGGCAGGCGGGCAAGCGGCGAAGCGGTCGCCTGATCTGTAGCCGCCTTGTGCAAAGGCACTACATTCCCGTCGTTGTGCATCCAAGCCTCCTGGAAAGGTGTTTCTTCGGTTCGAGATCAAGGTTCAGTCAAGCCGACGACGCTCACAGTCGGCTCTCAGCGGAAGCAAATGCATTCCACTGCACTTTATTTAAGGGGGAGCCAAAGATACGTCAAAGCTATGACGTCAATTACAAGTCATATTATCTTGTAAAAGCCCCCTCTTACGCCAGCAGACTCTGTCGCCTATCCGGAAATAACCCTCAGACCAACGAGAAAATTCACTCATACCCATCAGACAAAGCGACGAAAGACAGGTTCGTCAAAGGCTCGCCGACATTTGCCACCTTGGGTTCGCCGATCCCATGCCCCTATAATCGGCGCACTTAGTTTGTGGAGCCCGTTATGCCGAATCTACGCCTCGCCGACCTGACCGCCGAAATAGAAGCCAACGTGCGCCGCGCGTTACTGGAAGACATCGGCAGCGGCGACATCACCGCGCAGTTGATCCCGGCCGAACGTCTGGCCAAAGCCACCATCATCACTCGCGAAGCAGCGGTCATCGCCGGTACGGCCTGGGTGGATGCGGTGTTCCGCCAGCTGGACCCGCGGGTTGCCGTGCACTGGCAAGTGGCTGACGGCGAGCGAGTGGTACCCAACCAGGCGCTGTTCCACTTGGAAGGCCCGGCACGTTCATTGCTCACCGGCGAACGCAGCGCGCTGAACTTCCTGCAGCTGCTATCCGGCGTGGCCACCCGTGCCCAATATCTGGCCGACTTTGTCGCCGATACCCAGGTCAAGCTGCTGGATACCCGCAAGACCCTTCCCGGCCTGCGCCTGGCCCAGAAGTACGCGGTCACCTGCGGTGGCTGCCACAACCACCGCATCGGTCTGTATGACGCCTTCCTGATCAAGGAAAACCACATCGCAGCCTGTGGCGGCATCGCCCAGGCCGTCAGCGCCGCCCACAAGATCGCCCCGGGCAAGCCGGTGGAAGTGGAAGTGGAAAGTCTTGGGGAATTGAAGGAAGCGCTGGCAGCCGGTGCCGACATCATCATGCTCGATGAACTGAGCCTGGACGATATGCGCGAGGCCGTGCGCCTGAATGCCGGCAAGGCCAAGCTGGAAGCCAGCGGGGGAATCAACGAAAGCACCTTGCGCCCGATTGCCGAAACCGGGGTGGACTACATTTCCATCGGTGCCATGACCAAGGATGTGAAAGCCCTGGACCTGTCCATGCGCTTGAGCATCTGATCCATGAAAAACGCCAGCCTGGTTAAGGCTGGCGTCGGGTTCAACTGTCGATCTCGTTGAGCTGCAGATAATCCTCAAGGTCCATGCCCAGCGCTTCAGCAACCTCCTGATGCACTTCCAGGCGCATGGCCTTCAACTCCTCCGGTGTCTCGGCCACCAGATCGAGCACCAGCTCCCACGGCTCGATGCCGCGAGACTCCGCCTCGTCCTCAAAGGCCCATTGCGCCTGCTGCTTCTGTTCTTCGGGGCTCAGGGCGTTGATTTCTTCTTGCAAGGAAGGCGTGGCAGCCAGGTACCTTTCAAGCGCTACGTCGATTCTTGCCTCTTTAGGAATCATCTCGTTCTCTCTGATCGTGGGAATGGAAGATGGATCTGGATCGTTGGGATCTCTCTGCCGCAAAAAATCGTTGCAACCGCCGATTTATCTGGCCTTCAGAACCATTCGGGATCATCTGAAAACAGCATGCTGGTACTCAGACAGAAACCGAATATAGGACCTTTGGCCGACGATTTATATGACCTGATGCACCGATGAGAGAGAAATCGGCGGATTTGCGGACCATCACCAGACACAGACTCGCCAGAAACCTCAGGAAACAAGGTTACGCCCTAGAAAACCAAGATTGGCAACGACAAAGAAAAGCTTACAAGCGCCAAGGTAATCACGAAGGCAGGTGAATACCTCATCCCCATGACCTTGGCCTTGGCCTTGGCCTCTGGCCTCTGGCCTCTGGCGATTGGCTTACACCGGTTCACAAGAAAGTGCTATTTGCACTCAGCCCGTAGTTGTTCCTTTTCTCAAGCAAACGCCTGCCTTGCCGAGCTCGAAAAATCTTCTTAGATTTTCTAGGATGTCGTACTTCTGAATTGTCCCATTGGTGGCAATATTCATTTCAGCCTTGGTCACCCACAAGTGTCCTTCCTTGCCTTGATTAGGAATAACGGAGAGCACGATATTAAATCTTCTAGCTTCAGCAGGTGTCGCGGATGCCTTAGGCTCATAGAAGTTAAAAATCAGTTCGTTATCGTCATTGGGTGAGACGCTTTGCGCACTGACAACAGGCAGTCCAGCCTTCGAAGCTGTTGGAAAATTAGCTGAGTACAATACGCCTGTGCCCCGTACATCTTTGGTTATTTCCAAATAATATTGTTCACGATCTTTCGCATTCGCTGGAGTGGTGCATTCTTCGCCCTCCGTTGCAAAGTACTGTCCCTCAAACTCATACAAAGGGGCTTTCTCACAGGCTGCAAGGGCCAGAGACACTATTCCGATTAACGCCAACTTCCACTTCTTCACGCTGAACACTCCATGATTCCCGGGCGTCATTATGGGCAATACCGCTCAATCAACAACAAACTACAGCACTGCCTACTGAATAGAACAGCAGCATCTAAAACTTCCAGAACAAGCCACAGAGACTTTCAATAAGGACTTATGGATACAACCGACGAACTCAAAACAAGTTAAACCTGCCTACCGGCATTTCTTAGAGAAGTATCTTTCGAGGGCACTCATTCAGCGCTAGGCGGACTTTGCTGGAGGGGCCGTACATTCGCAAACCGCTCAAAACTCGATATCTGGTGCCGGAGACAGGAATCGAACCTGCGACCTTCGCGTTACGAGTGCGCTGCTCTACCGACTGAGCTACACCGGCGTGGGCTAAAAACTAGCACCCGCGCCCTGGGCCGGCAACCGAGAGGCTGTTATCGCAGATAGCAAAACGCCCCGAACCAGTCGGGGCGCTTGCTTGTTCAGCGTAAGGCTAAAGGGTGATTAAACGCCCGAAGCCTTGGCTGCTGCCACGTCTTTGATGGACAGCTTGATACGGCCGCGGTTGTCCACGTCCAGTACCAGCACTTCCACTTCCTGACCTTCTTTCAGAATGTCGGTGACTTTCTCAACGCGAGCGTCGCTCAGCATGGAGATGTGCACCAGACCATCCTTGCCCGGCAGGATGTTGACGAAGGCGCCGAAGTCGACGATGCGCTCAACCTTGCCGACGTAGATCTTGCCGATCTCGGCTTCCGCGGTGATGCCCAGAACGCGCTGACGCGCGGCCTCTGCAGCTTCCTTGGTTTCGCCGAAGATCTTGATCGAACCGTCGTCTTCGATATCGATCGAAGCCTTGGTTTCTTCACAGATCGCACGAATGGTGGCGCCGCCTTTACCGATGACATCACGGATTTTGTCGGTGTCGATCTTCATCGCGATCATGGTCGGTGCGTTGGCCGACAGTTCGGTACGGGACTGCCCGATGATCTGGTTCATCTGACCGAGGATGTTCAGGCGAGCTTCCAGGGCTTGGCCCAGGGCGATCTCCATGATTTCTTCGGTGATGCCCTTGATCTTGATGTCCATCTGCAGCGCGGTGACGCCTTTGGCGGTACCGGCTACCTTGAAGTCCATGTCGCCCAGGTGGTCTTCGTCACCCAGGATGTCGGTCAGGACGGCGAACTTCTCGCCTTCTTTAACCAGGCCCATGGCGATACCGGCAACCGGTGCCTTCATCGGTACACCAGCGTCCATCAGCGCCAGGGAAGCACCGCAAACGGAGGCCATGGAGCTGGAACCGTTGGATTCGGTGATTTCCGATACTACGCGGATGGTGTAAGGGAACACGTCAGCGGCTGGCAGCATGGCCTGGACCGAACGACGAGCCAGACGGCCGTGACCGATTTCACGACGACCAGCGCCGCCCATGCGACCACACTCGCCCACCGAGAACGGAGGGAAGTTGTAGTGCAGCATGAAGGGGTCTTTCTTCTCGCCTTCCAGGGTGTCCAGCAGCTGTGCGTCACGGGCAGTACCCAGGGTCGCAACCACCAGGGCCTGAGTTTCGCCACGGGTGAACAGGGCCGAACCGTGAGTCTTGGGCAGTACGCCGACTTCGATGTTCAGCGGACGTACGGTGCGGGTGTCGCGGCCGTCGATACGTGGCTTGCCGTTGACGATGTTTTCGCGAACGGTGCGGTATTCGATCTCGCCGAAAGCGGCTTTGACGTCGGCAGCGGAAGGCTGGCCTTCTTCGCCAGAGAGCTTGGCGACCACCTGGTCTTTCAGCTCGCCCAGGCGAGCGTAACGGTCAGCCTTGACGGTGATGGTGTAAGCCTGGGAGATGGCTTCGCCGAACTCGGCACGGATAGCGCCCAGCAGTTCGGTGGCTTCTGGAGCAGCAGCCCAGTCCCAGGTAGGTTTGGCAGCTTCGGCAGCCAGCTCTTTGACAGCCTTGATCACCGACTGGAATTCATCGTGGGCGAACAGTACAGCGCCCAGCATTTGGTCTTCGGTCAGCTCTTTGGCTTCCGATTCAACCATCAGGACGGCTTCTTCGGTACCGGCCACGACCATGTCCAGACTGGATGCCTGAAGCTGCTCGTAGGTCGGGTTCAGCAGGTAGCCGGTGCTTTCGTGGAAAGCCACACGAGCGGCGCCGATCGGGCCGTCGAAAGGAATGCCGGAAATGGCCAGGGCAGCCGAGGTACCGATCATCGCAGCGATGTCCGGATCGGTCTTCTTGCTGGTGGAAACCACGGTGCAGACAACCTGCACTTCGTTCATGAAGCCTTCTGGGAACAGAGGGCGGATCGGACGGTCGATCAGACGCGAGGTCAGGGTTTCTTTCTCGGAAGGACGGCCTTCGCGCTTGAAGAAACCGCCAGGGATCTTACCGGCAGCGTAAGTCTTTTCCTGGTAGTGCACAGACAGAGGGAAGAAGCCCTTGCCTGGATCCGCTTGCTTGGCGCCAACCACGGTCACCAATACGCTGACGTCGTCGTCAACGGTGACCAATACTGCGCCGGAGGCTTGACGGGCGATACGGCCAGTCTCGAGGGTTACGGTCGACTGACCGAACTGGAATTTTTTGATTACCGGGTTCACGGTGTCCTACCTTCTTTGTGGCTCTTGGGGAAACTTGCTTCTTGCGAAATTCTTGGGCAATGCGGGGAATCGGCCCAGCCTTTATTGTCCAGGTAAAACAGTGCAGCAGATAAAACTTGAGGCTGGAAGCCTGCCATACGCCGGCGGAAAAACCGCTGACGCATGGCAAACAACCAACCTCATAGCGCAATCGCTGATTAGCGACGCAGACCCAGACGACCGATCAGGGTGCTGTAACGGCTCAGGTCTTTGCCTTTCAGGTAGTCCAGCAGCTTACGACGCTGGTTTACCATGCGGATCAGGCCACGACGGGAGTGGTGGTCTTTACCGTTGGCTTTGAAGTGACCTTGCAGTTTGTTGATGTTGGCGGTCAGCAGTGCAACTTGCACTTCTGGCGAACCAGTGTCACCAACAGCTTGCTGGTAGTCGGTTACGATCTGAGCTTTTTCTTCAACGCTGAGTGCCATGTGGGCAATCCTTATATCAGGAAACTGTTCAAGAACAGTTTCAACAGGCCAGGGACAAATCCCTGTATCTATAAATGAGTAGTGACCGTGCCTGTTAACAGCCACCCTCGTCCGGTCATTCTGACCGAATCAGTCGACGCGGCGCGATGCGCCCGTCTTCGCTCACTTCACCGATACCGATGAAGCGACCGTTGTGATCCTGTACCCGCACCATGCCGAACTTCGGTGCATCCGGGGCACGTACCGGCTGGCCATTGAGCCAGTAGAACGCGCTGTGCTCCGAGAACTGCAGCAGCGGCCAATCCAGCAAGCCGCTGTCCGATGGCATCAGGAAGCGGTCAACCGCTTCGTTGCCGCCTTCGGCGTGCACTGCTTCCAGCTCTTCCAGAGTGACCGTCTGGGCCAGGCTGAAAGGTCCGGCCTGGGTCCGCCGCAGTTCTGCAACGTAAGCACCACAGCCGAGTTTTTCACCGATATCTTCCACCAGGGTACGGATATAGGTGCCTTTGCTGCAGTCCACCGCCAGGCGGGCAGTGTCGCCTTCGCAGGCAAGTAATTCCAAGCGCGCAATAGTAACAGAACGCGGTTCGCGCTCCACCACTTCCCCTGCACGAGCCAGTTTGTAGAGTGGCTGGCCATCACGCTTGAGGGCGGAGTACATCGGCGGTATCTGTTTGATTTCGCCACGAAATTCCGGCAATACCGCTTCGATATCGGCACGACCAACGGTCACTTCGCGGGTCTGCAAAACTTCGCCTTCAGCGTCCGCAGTGGTGGTGGTCTTGCCCAACTGCGCCAGGGTTTCGTAACCCTTGTCGGAGTCGAGCAGGTATTGCGAAAACTTGGTGGCCTCGCCGAAGCACAGCGGCAGGACGCCAGTGGCCAACGGATCGAGACTGCCGGTGTGACCGGCCTTCTCGGCATTGAGCAACCAGCGGACCTTCTGCAGGGCCGCGTTAGAGGTGAAGCCCAGCGGCTTGTCCAGAAGGATGATGCCGCTGACGTTACGACGGATACGCTTGACCTGAGCCACCGCTTACTCCTTGGCGTCTTCAGGGGCAGGCGCGTCGCCATGCTGGCTGTCTTCAGCCACGGCACGCTCGATCAGGGCCGACAGGTGCGCCCCGCGGGCCACGCTTTCGTCGTAATGGAAGTGCAGTTGCGGCACGCTGCGCAGCTTCATTTCCTTGGCCAGTTGCATGCGCAGGAAACCTGCCGCCGAGTTCAGCACCTTGATGCTCTGGGCGATCTCTTCGGCGTTTTCCTGGCCCATCACGGTGATGAAGATCTTCGCATGACCGACATCGCGGCTGACTTCCACGGCGGTGATAGTCACCAGGCCGACGCGTGGATCTTTGACTTCGCGACGGATCAGTTGCGCCAGTTCGCGCTGCATCTGATCACCGATACGTTGGGTACGGCTGTATTCTTTTGCCATGTCTTGTTACCTGTTACTGCCTCACGGCGAAAGCCGTGTGGTCTGAAAGCGGCAAACGCCCGGCCTGGCAGGAGCCAGACCGGGCGTTGCGTTTAGAGGCCGCTGGCGATGCCGTGCATGGACATGCTACGGGCCACCAGGGCTCTTGAAGTGCGCGAGTTAGAGGCTGCGAGCAACCTGGACCTTCTCGAAGACTTCGATCTTGTCACCGACTTTGACGTCGTTGTAGCTCTTCACGCCGATACCGCATTCCATGCCGGCACGTACTTCGGAAGCGTCATCCTTGAAGCGGCGCAGGGATTCCAGCTCGCCTTCGAAGATAACGATGTCTTCACGCAGTACACGGATTGGACGGTTACGGTGCACGACACCTTCGATGACCATGCAACCGGCAATCGCGCCAAACTTCGGCGAGCGGAACACGTCGCGAACTTCGGCAACACCCAGGATGTTCTCCCGAACGTCGCTGCCCAACATACCGGTCAGGGCTTTCTTGACGTCTTCGATGATGTCGTAGATCACGTTGTAGTAACGCATATCCAGACCTTCCTGCTCGACGATCTTCCGTGCGCCGGCATCAGCACGCACATTGAAGCCGAACAGTACAGCGTTGGAGGCCAGTGCCAGGTTGGCGTCGCTCTCGGTGATACCACCGACGCCGCCGCCCACTACACGCACTTGCACTTCGTCGTTGCCCAGGCCGTTCAGAGCGCCTTGCAGAGCTTCCAACGAACCACGGACGTCGGATTTGAGGACGATGTTCAGCGTCTTCTTCTCTTCCTGGCCCATGCTTTCGAAGATGTTTTCCAGCTTGCCGGCGTGAGCACGGGCCAGCTTGACTTCGCGGAACTTGCCTTGACGGAACAGAGCCACTTCACGGGCTTTCTTCTCGTCGGCCACTACGCTCATCTCATCGCCAGCGTCCGGAGTACCGTCCAGGCCGAGGATCTCGACCGGGATGGAAGGACCGGCTTCCTTGATTGACTTGCCGTTCTCATCGAGCATGGCGCGCACGCGGCCATAGTTCGAGCCGACCAGTACCATGTCGCCTTGACGCAGGGTACCGTCTTGAACCAGCACGGTCGCTACCGGGCCACGGCCCTTGTCGAGACGGGATTCCACCACGACACCACGACCTGGGGCCGAAGGAGTCGCCTTGAGTTCCAGTACTTCAGCCTGCAGCAGGACGGCTTCCAGCAGGTCGTCGACGCCGGTACCCATTTTCGCGGAAACCGGTACGAACGGAGTATCGCCACCCCAATCTTCCGAGGTCACGCCGTGAACCGAGAGTTCACTGCGGATACGGTCCAGATCGGCGCCTGGCTTATCGATCTTGTTCACGGCGACTACCAGCGGTACGCCGGCTGCCTGTGCGTGCTGAACGGCTTCAATGGTCTGCGGCATCACGCCGTCGTCCGCTGCAACCACCAGGATCACGATGTCGGTAGCCTTGGCACCACGGGCACGCATGGCGGTAAACGCGGCGTGACCAGGGGTGTCGAGGAAGGTGACCATGCCACGCTCGGTTTCTACGTGGTAGGCACCGATGTGCTGTGTAATACCACCAGCTTCGCCCGCGGCGACTTTGGCGCGACGAATGTAGTCCAGCAGCGAGGTCTTACCGTGGTCAACGTGGCCCATTACAGTCACGACCGGCGCACGGGCAACCGCTTCACCTTCGAACTTCAGGGACTCGGCCAGGGAATCTTCCAAGGCGGTGTCGCTGACCAGGGTCACTTTGTGGCCCAGTTCTTCAGCAACCAGCTGGGCAGTTTCCTGATCCAGAACCTGGTTGATGGTGGCTGGAGTGCCCAGCTTGAACATGAACTTGATGATTTCAGCAGCCTTGACCGACATCTGCTGGGCGAGATCGCCAACAGTGATGGTCTCACCGATCTTCACTTCACGCACGACAGGGCCGGTTGGGCTCTGGAAACCGTGAGCGTTGCGTTTCTTCAGCTTGGCCTTGCCGCGACCACCACGACGGAAGCCATCGCTTTCTTCGTCGGTGGTACGTGGGGCAACGCGCGGCGCAGGCGCCTTCTCCTTGACCGAAGCACGATGCGGAGCGTTTTTGCGCTCACCATCGCCACTGCCGCGACGATTGTTATCGTCTGCACGTGGTTTGTCCGGACGGCGCTGCTCGTCTTTCTTGCGCACGTCAGCCACAGGAGCCGGAGCGGCTACCGGGGCGTCTTGCACAGGCTCGGCGGCAACTGGCGCAGAAGCCGGGGCTGCAACCGCGTCAGCGACTGCAGTTTCGGCAACTGGAGCAGGCTGGCGACGCGCTTCTTCTTCGGCGCGACGCTTGGCTTCTTCTTCAGCCTTCTGACGGGCAGCATTTTCTACTGCGCGACGTTCTTCCAGTTCGCGTTGACGCTCGGCTTCGATTTCTTCCGGGCTGCGCTGCACGAAGACTTTCTTCTTGCGCACTTCAACGCTGATGCTCTTGCTGCCAGCGACACGCAGGGTGCTGGTGGTCTTGCGCTGCAAAGTAATTTTGCGTGGTTCTTCCACTTTCGCCTTGTGGCTGCTTTTCAGATGAGTCAGCAACGACTGCTTCTCACTGTCGCTCACATGTTCCTCGGCGGCGGTGTGCGGCAGACCTGCCTCACGCATCTGCTGCAGCAGGCGCTCTACCGGTGTTTTGACCTCATCGGCCAGTTGTTTCACCGTGACTTGCGTCATGCACTTCTCTCCTCAGGCCGCGCCTAATTACTCGAACCAGTGGGCTCGGGCGGCCATGATCAACTTGCCGGCACGATCATCGTCAATGCCGTCGATGTCGAGCAGGTCGTCAATAGACTGCTCGGCCAGGTCTTCGCGGGTAATTACGCCGCGCACCGCCAGTTCCATCGCCAAATCCTTGTCCATACCCTCAAGCGAGAGCAGGTCTTCGGCCGGATGGGCGTCTGCCAGCTTTTCCTCAGTAGCGATGGCTTTAGTCAACAAGCGATCCTTGGCCCGAGCGCGAAGCTCGTTGACGATGTCTTCGTCAAAGCCGTCGATGTTGAGCATTTCTTCCAGCGGTACGTAGGCAATCTCTTCCAGGCTGGTGAAGCCTTCATCTACCAGCACCTGTGCCAGTTCTTCATCAACTTCCAGCTCGTCGATGAAATTGCGCAGGATGTCGCCGGTTTCTGCTTGCTGCTTGGCCTGGATGTCCGATTCGGTCATCACGTTCAGGGTCCAGCCAGTCAATTGGCTAGCCAGACGCACGTTCTGACCACCGCGACCGATGGCCTGAGCCAGATTGTCTGCGCCAACGGCGATGTCCATGGCATGGGCATCTTCGTCAACGATAATTGCCGCAACTTCAGCCGGCGACATGGCGTTGATCACGAACTGCGCAGGGTTCTCGTCCCACAGGACGATGTCCACACGCTCGCCACCCAACTCGCCGGAGACGGCCTGGACGCGCGAACCGCGCATACCAATGCACGCGCCTTGCGGGTCGATGCGCTTGTCTTTGGAGCGGACTGCGATCTTGGCGCGCGAACCCGGATCACGGGAGGCGGCCATTACTTCGATCAGGCCTTCGGCAATTTCCGGCACTTCGATACGGAACAGCTCGATCAGCATTTCCGGTGCGGTACGCGACAGGATCAGCTGCGGGCCGCGGTTCTCGGTGCGGATTTCCTTGAGCAGCGCACGCAGACGCACGCCAACCCGGAAAGTCTCACGGGAGATGATGTCTTCACGGGCCAACAACGCTTCAGCGTTGTTACCCAGATCAACGATCACGTTGTCACGTGTCACTTTTTTCACGGTGCCGGAGATGATTTCTCCCAGGCGCTCGCGATAGGCATCAACCACCTGTGCGCGCTCGGCTTCGCGAACTTTCTGCACGATGACCTGCTTGGCAGTCTGTGCAGCGATGCGGCCGAACTCGATGGATTCGATTTTTTCTTCGATCACATCACCGACTTTGGCTTCGGGATGAGTCTCGTGGGCCTTGCTCGGCCAGGTTTCCACCGCTGGATCATCCAGATCGGCTTCTTCGACCACCGTCCAGCGACGGAAAGTCTCGTAGGAACCGGTGTGGCGATTGATTTCCACACGCAGGTCCACTTCGTCTTCAAAACGCTTTTTGGTAGCAGTGGCCAGGGCCAGCTCCAGCGCTTCAAAAATCACGCTTGCCGGTACACCCTTTTCATTGGATACCGACTCAACAACCAGCAGTACTTCTTTGCTCATCGTACGCCTCGCCTTTCGCAAGCCATTGGATCCGCGGGATCCGCGTCTCAGTCAAAACTGGGAATAATGTTGGCCTTGTCGATCATATCGATCGGCAACAGGAACTCATGGTCATCCACCTGCACCACGACGTCCTGTTCCTCCACCCCGCGGAGAAGGCCCTGAAAATTACGCCGACCTTCGAAGGGCGAGCGCAGCTTGATCTTCACTTGCTCACCGACATACTTGGCGAACTGCTCAAGAGTGAACAGTGGGCGTTCCATGCCAGGAGAGGAAACTTCAAGGGTGTACTCAACGGAGATCGGATCTTCTACGTCGAGAACACCGCTGATCTGACGGCTGACGATGGCGCAATCGTCCACCAGCACACCGCCTTCTTTATCGATATAAACGCGCAACAATGAGTGGCGACCCTGAGCCGAAAACTCAATACCCCAGCATTCATAGCCAAGGGCCACGACCACCGGGGCCAACAAGGCCTGCAACTGTTCTAGCTTGCTCGACACCTGAACCCCCTCGTGCATGCTTGTGCAAATAAAAAATGGGCGAAGCGCCCATCCCGGAAACGCCGTTGAATAGCGGCGTTATAAAGTGTCCAGCTAACAAAAAGCCCCTGAAAAGGGGCTCCGCTAAAACTGGTTGCGGGGGCCGGATTTGAACCGACGACCTTCGGGTTATGAGCCCGACGAGCTACCAGACTGCTCCACCCCGCGACAAAGCTGGGGCGGAAGTATACGACTGATCCCTTTTTGGGTCAATGTAACCTTCCACCTACAAGAAAGCCCGCAACAGCGGGCTCTCCTGATAATTGGTACCGAGAAGGGGACTCGAACCCCTACACCCTATGGGCACAACCACCTCAAGGTTGCGTGTCTACCAATTCCACCACCTCGGCATAGACTACGTTACTGCGTGAAACTCTTCTTACTTCTGCTCTGGAGCTGGAGGTACATCAGTCGCACTATTGGCCGACTTTTGCTCTTGGAGCACCGGGACATCATCAGAAGCCGGTTTTTGCTTTGGTACTTCAAGCACTGCTGGATCTGGTAAACCTACTTGAGTCAGCTGATGAGCTTTCTCTTTAGCAAAGTAACCTAACCCCAAGCTGGTTATGAAGAAACCGGCGGCAAGTATAGCAGTAAACTTACTAAGAAAGGTAGAGGAACCTTGGCTTCCGAACACAGTATTTGAAGCACCTGCACCGAAAGACGCGCCAGCATCCGCACCTTTACCCTGCTGCAGCAAAACCAGAGCAACTACGCCCAGGGCACCCAGCAGATGAAAAACGACTACGACTGTTTCCAGCATTTTTTCAG
This sequence comes from Pseudomonas sp. JDS08PS003, assembly GCF_045013505.1. NCBI lineage: Bacteria > Pseudomonadati > Pseudomonadota > Gammaproteobacteria > Pseudomonadales > Pseudomonadaceae > Pseudomonas > Pseudomonas sp. JDS08PS003. The sequence goes on along the minus strand of NZ_CP120724.1, from coordinate 1,058,710 downwards.
TTTCCCGCGGCGCGACAGATCGCACCGAACTCATCTGCATTCAGGGAAGCTCCACCAATGAGCCCCCCATCGATATCCGGCATGCCGAACAGTTCGACCGCATTGGCCGCCTTCACGCTGCCGCCGTATAGAAGCCGCACTCCTCGTGCCACTTCAGAATTCTCTGCCGCCAACTGCGCGCGGATAGCTGCGTGCACGTCCTGCGCTTGTTGCGGCGTTGCAGTCAGCCCGGTACCAATGGCCCAGACCGGCTCGTAAGCGATAACAGCATTGGCGAACGCGCCAACACCCAACTCCTCGATAATGCTGCCAAGCTGACGCCCGACAACCTCTAGAGTCTTCCCGGCTTCGCGCTGCTCCAGGGTTTCCCCTACACACAGAATCGGCTTCAAACCACAAGCCTGTGCCGCAGCGAACTTGCGGTTGAGAGTCGCGTCCCGCTCACCCATGATCAGGCGGCGTTCGGAGTGCCCAACCAGCACCAGGGAACAACCTGCGTCCACCAATTGACTCGGGGCGATCTCGCCCGTCAACGCACCTTGCATGGATTCCACCGCAGAATTCTGCGCGCCGACCGAAATCGACTTACCTTTCAAGCCATCAATCACTTGATTGATATACAAGCAAGGCGGGAAAACCGCGACATCAACACCGCTTGGCAAGGCCAGATGACGAAGGCCATTGATCAGCTCAGCGACGCTGGCGCGGGTACCGTGCATCTTCCAGTTACCAGCTACCATAGGGCGACGCATGCTGTACCTCGTCGGTCAAAGTGGGCGCAGATGTTACCCAACCAAAACAACACTGGCAAGCCGAAATCAGGCAGAAACTTCAGCAACCAGTTTTGCCAGCTCATCAGCATAAGCGCGAACCTGTGCTTCATCGTCACCTTCGACCATGACACGCACCAAAGGCTCGGTACCGGACTTGCGCAGCAGAACCCGTCCACGCCCCGCCATCGCAGCAGTGACACGCTCACAGGCCTCTTTCACGGCAGGATGCTCAACCGGGTTATCCCCCCCGGCAAAGCGAACATTGACCAGCACCTGAGGACACTTGCGCAGCCCCTGGCGTGACTGGGCCAGGCTTTCACCACGCGCCTTGAGCGCCATCAGCACCTGCAATGCAGCAATGATCGCATCACCCGTCGTGGCATGCCGGAAGCACACAATGTGCCCGGAGTTTTCCCCCCCCACCAACCAGTTACGCTCCAGCAGTTCGGCAATCACATAACGATCACCTACATTGGCCCGGACAAAAGGAATGCCCAGATCCGCCAGAGCCAGCTCCAGCCCCAAATTGCTCATAAGCGTCCCGACCACACCGCCTTGCAACTTGTCACGCTCATGCAGATCCCGGGCAATGATGAACAGCAGTTCATCACCGTCAACAATTGCACCGGTCTGGTCGACCATCAGCACCCGGTCACCATCCCCATCAAAGGCAATACCCAGATCCGCGTGCTCGGCCAGGACCGCCGCCTGCAATTGCGACATATGAGTCGAACCGCAGTTCTCGTTGATGTTCAAGCCATTAGGCTGCGCAGACAGAACCGTGACTTGTGCGCCCAACTCGCGAAATACACTCGGCGCGACCTTGTAGGTGGCACCATGAGCGCAGTCCAGGACGACCTTCAAGCCGGCAAAACTGGTGCTCGATGGCACGCTGCTCTTACAGAATTCAATGTAGCGCCCTGATGCGTCGTTGATCCGCGACACCTTGCCGAGCTTGCTCGACTCCACCACGGTCATCGGTGCATCCAGCAACTCTTCGATCATCAACTCCACCTCGTCAGGCAGCTTGGTGCCCTCACCCGAGAAGAACTTGATGCCGTTGTCATCATGGGGATTGTGCGAAGCACTGATGACAATCCCGGCCTCCGCATGGAAAGTGCGCGTCAGATAGGCGATCGCCGGAGTCGGCATCGGCCCCAGCAGCATTACATCCGCACCGGCCGCGGACAGTCCTGCCTCAAGAGCCGACTCGAACATGTACCCAGAGATACGCGTGTCCTTGCCTACCAACACGCGGCAGGCACCCATGCTGCGAAAGGCCATGCCAGCCGCCCAACCGAGCTTGAGCATGAAATCGGGAGTAATCGGGAATTCGCCCACACGACCACGAATGCCGTCGGTGCCAAAGTATTTCTTAGTCATAAGTACTCCATCGTTCTTATTCGGCGGATTCCACTGCCGCAATCATTCGCACAACGTCCACTGTCTCGGCGACATCATGAACGCGGATAATTTTCGCCCCCTTGGTCACCGCCAATGCCGCGAGCGCCAGACTGCCGTGCAATCGCTCAGCCACAGGTCGATTCAAGGTTTGGCCAACCATGCTTTTGCGCGAAACCCCAACCAGAAGGGGGCGCCCAAGGGCATGCAGGGCTTCCATATGCTTGAACAGGCTCAAATTGTGCTGCAGGGTCTTGGCAAAGCCAAAGCCCGGGTCGAGAACAATCCGTTCAGCGCCAATCCCGACGGCCGAACACGCCACCATTCGCTCGGCCAAAAAGACACCCACTTCCTGAGTGACATTCTGGTAATGCGGATTGTCCTGCATATCGCCCGGCTCCCCGAGCATATGCATCAGACACACCGGCAAGCCTGTGGCAGCTGCTGCATCCAGAGCGCCATCACGGCGCAACGCACGCACATCGTTAATCAGCCCCGCCCCCAGACGTGCAGTTTCGCGCATCACTGCCGGGGTTGAGGTATCAACGGAAATAACCACGTCCAGTTCGCGATGAATTCGCTCGACGACAGGGGCAACGCGCTCCAGCTCCTCCAGCGGCGATACCGCCCGGGCACCTGGCCGAGTTGACTCGCCGCCGATATCGATCAGCGTAGCACCGGCGGCAACCATGGCCTCGGCATGTCGCAAAGCGACATCCAGCTGGCTGAAGCGACCGCCATCGGAAAAGGAGTCGGGGGTTACATTCAAGATGCCCATGACATGCGCACGGGCCAAATCAAGAACCCGGTTGCCGCAAGGCAACCGGGTGGAGGAAGGAACAGAAGTCATTTAAAACCTTAGTGGTCGGCAGCAGGGCCGCCGATGGGTGTTTCCGGACGTTCGTTTTGCACTACTGGAGGAGTAGTACCCGAACCGCCCTCCCAATCACGAGGTTCACGCGGAGTACGCCCCGCCATGATGTCGTCAATCTGATCGGCATCGATGGTTTCGTACTTCATCAAGGCGTCCGCCATGGCGTCCAGCTTGTCACGGTTGTCCGTAAGGATCTGTTTGGCAGTGCCGTAGCACTGGTCAATGATACTGCGCACTTCAGAGTCGATCAGTTTCGCTGTTTCGGCGGACAAGCTGGCATGCTGGCTGCCTGCACTGCGACCCAGGAATACTTCGCCCTCTTCTTCCGCATACATCAGCGGACCGAGTTTTTCGGAGAGACCCCACTTGGTGACCATGTTCCGAGCAATCTGGCTGGCGCGCATGATGTCGTTGGATGCACCGGTGGTCACACCGTCAAAGCCCAGCGTCATCTCTTCTGCGATACGGCCACCATAGAGCGAGCAGATCTGGCTGATCAGGGCTCGCTTGGACAGGCTGTAGCGATCTTCTTCCGGTAGGAACATGGTGACGCCCAATGCCCGACCGCGAGGGATGATCGAGACTTTGTAGACCGGATCATGCTCAGGCACGACTCGACCGACAATGGCGTGGCCGGCTTCGTGATAAGCGGTGTTCTGCTTTTCTTTCTCGGACATGACCATGGATTTGCGCTCTGCGCCCATCATGATCTTGTCCTTGGCCAGTTCAAATTCCTTCATTTCGACAATACGCTTACCGGTACGAGCCGCGAACAGCGAGGCCTCGTTCACCAGATTTGCCAAGTCGGCACCGGAGAAACCCGGTGTACCACGCGCGATCACTGCCGGGGCAACATCTTCGCCCATCGGCACTTTGCGCATGTGAACCTTGAGAATCTGCTCGCGACCGCGAATATCCGGCAGGCCAACCACCACCTGGCGGTCGAAACGACCGGGACGCAGCAGCGCTGGGTCGAGCACGTCAGGACGGTTAGTGGCGGCGATAACAATGATGCCATCGTTCATTTCAAAGCCGTCCATCTCAACCAGCAATTGGTTGAGGGTCTGCTCACGCTCATCATGACCGCCGCCCATGCCGGCGCCACGGTGACGACCGACAGCGTCGATCTCATCGATGAAAATGATGCATGGAGCATGTTTCTTGGCCTGTTCGAACATGTCGCGAACGCGGCTGGCACCGACACCAACGAACATCTCGACGAAGTCGGAACCGGAAATAGTGAAGAACGGCACCTTGGCTTCGCCCGCAATGGCCTTGGCCAGCAAGGTCTTACCAGTACCCGGCGGGCCTACCATCAGCACGCCGCGAGGAATGCGACCACCCAGACGCTGGAACTTGCCTGGATCACGCAGGAATTCCACCAGCTCGCCAACTTCCTCTTTGGCCTCGTCACAACCAGCAACGTCAGCCAGAGTGGTTTTCACCTGATCTTCAGAGAGCAGACGCGCCTTGCTCTTGCCAAAGCTCATCGGCCCACCCTTGCCACCTGCGCCACCTTGCATTTGCCGCATGAAGAACATGAAGACTGCAATGATCACCAGAATCGGGAAGCTGGCCACCAACAATTGGGTCCAGATACTTTGCTGCTCAGGCTGCTTGCCTTCGACCACGACATGGTTGTCCACCAAATCGCCGATCAGGCCATTGTCCTGAATGGCAGGACGAATGGTTTTGAAGCTGTCACCATCGTTGCGCTTGCCGGTAATAACGTAGCCATCAACAGCTACGCGCTCGACCTTGCCATCCTTAACTTGCTGGATGAAGTCGGAGTAGTTGAGGGTTTGCGGCTCGTTAGGGCTGGAGAAGTTGTTCATCACCGTCACAAGGACGGCAGCGATGATCAACCAAAGGATCAGATTCTTTGCCATGTCGTTCAATTAACTACCCTCTGAAGCAAGCTCCGCTACTGGCGCGCGCTTCGCATGATATTCACCGGCCTAACTTACTACATTACCTACAGCTCTGGCAGGCGCTGTCTGTAACCCTATGTGAAACTTAGACTACACAATATGCGTTTAATCTGACGGGGCGAAATACGAAAATCCTATCACCCCAGTCAAAATCCTTACTTACTCACTGCGACCACGGAAGCCACGCCCCAGCAGGTATTGCTCCCGAGAACGGTCACGGGACGATGTCGGTTTGCGCATCTGCACCTTCTCGAACATCTGCCGAACGCTCTTGTGGTACTCATCAAATCCTTCACCCTGGAAGATCTTGATAAGAAAATCACCACCTGGACGTAATACTCGACCCGCAAGATCCAGCGCCAATTCGCACAGGAACATCGCACGAGGCATGTCCACGGCCGCTAATCCACTCATATTGGGGGCCATATCGGAAATCACAAGGTCAACCTCTGAATTTCCGACTGCTTCGAGAATCTGTGCCAGCACCGCATCCTCGGTGAAGTCCCCTTGAATAAAGGTCACATCGGGAATGCTGTCCATTTCCAGGATATCCGAGGCGATCAATCGCCCTTGACCACCAATCAGACGACTGGTCACCTGCGACCAGCCTCCCGGGGCAGCCCCCAGGTCAATAACACTCATGCCAGGACGGATAAGGCGGTCCTTTTCCTGGATCTCCAGCAGCTTGTAGCTGGCACGGGAACGATACCCATCTTTTTGCGCCATTTTGACGAATGGGTCGTTGAAGTGCTCTTTCAGCCAGTTATGGCTAGTTTTGGAACGGGCCACGGGCCACCTCAAAATAAAACGGGTCGTGATTAACTGGGCGGTCCCGGACTCGCTCGGGTAAACTGGCCGCCGCTTTTTACAAGATCAGACGCAGGGGTCAGATTATGCCGCTCACTCAAGAGCAGAAGAAACAGTACAAATCCATTGGCCACCATCTGAAACCAGTATTGACTGTGGCTGACAACGGTTTGACCGAAGGTGTGCTAGCCGAACTTGAACGCGCCTTGAGCGATCACGAGCTGATCAAGATCAAGCTCAACATCCTCGAGCGCGAATCGCGCCTGGAAGCCATTGCCGAACTGTGCAAGGCCGGCAAAGCGGATCTGGTGCAGGTCATCGGCAAGATGGCGCTGATCTACCGCAAGAACGCCAAGGTAAACAAGCAATTGTCGAACGTCCATCGTTTCAACTGACGCCGACTCGGGTCAAGGGTGTGCCTGGCGCACCCTTCCACCCCATCCTGGCACCGGCTGCAGCACCAGTATCAAGCCGGAAAAGCCCAGAACCAGATAGCTGAACAACTGCCAGCGTTGAGCTTCCGGCAACAGAATTCGTACAGTGAAATACATCCCGCACGCATACATTGCCATCAACAGCAGTTGCCCTCGAACATCACGCCAAAGACTTCTCAGCCCTTCGGACTGAATCAGTACCAGCGCCTGCAGAACCAGGCACGCCGCCGAAAAGCCCACCAACAACGCACTGAGCAGCATCGAAATCTCTTCGATGAGCAAGGGGGCGAGGCCAATCTGGCTCAGAGCGGGAAGCAAGCCAAGATGCAATAACCACAAGCCGCCGACCCACAACATCTGGGTCAGCTGCCAAAGCATGGCGCCCGCATGCAGCGGGCGCCTTCTTTCAGATGTGACGGACTTCGACAATCTCATACTCGATAACGCCGCCAGGCGTTTTGACCGCCACCACATCACCCTCTTCCTTGGCAATCAAGGCGCGGGCAATCGGCGAGCCGACGGAGATTTTACCGAGCTTGATATCAGCCTCGTCCTCACCAACGATCTGGTAGGTCACGCTTTCGTCGGTCTCGACGTTGGCGATCTCGACCGTGGTGCCAAAGATTACTTTGCCAGTATGAGGAATGGTCGTGACGTCGATGACCACCGAGTTCTGCAGACGGCCTTCAATATCACGGATCCGCGCCTCGACCATGCCTTGCTGTTCACGCGCAGCATGGTATTCAGCGTTTTCCTTCAAGTCACCCAACTCGCGGGCCGTACCGATGTCCTGGCTGAGCTTCGGACGCACGACCTTGGTCAGGTGAGCATGCTCTTCTTCCAGGGCGCGAGCGCCCTGGACGGTCATTGGGTATTTATTCATGCCTTCAATCCTGCGTGTAGATCCTGCAAGCGACGCACGGTTTTTTCTGGACCGAACTTCAACGCTTCGCAGATAGCTTCGCCAGCAGCAATGGTGGTGGTGCAGTAGATCTTGTGCTGCAAGGCGTTACGACGAATGGAGTAAGAGTCAGCGATCGACTGACGGCCTTCAGTGGTGTTGATAATCAGGGTGACTTCGTCGTTCTTGATCATATCGACCACATGCGGACGACCTTCAGTCACCTTGTTCACACGACGCACTTTCAGGCCGGCCGCTTCGATCAGCTTGGCAGTGCCTGCAGTAGCGACCACTTCAAAACCCAAGTTGATCAGATCACGGGCAACGCCTGCAACCAGAGGTTTGTCATCGTCACGGACGCTGATGAATGCGGTACCGCCAGTTGGCAGCACTTCGCTGGCGCCCATCTGGGCCTTGGCGAACGCCTCACCGAAGGTATCGCCCACACCCATGACTTCACCGGTGGACTTCATCTCTGGGCCGAGGATCGGGTCAACGCCCGGGAACTTGGCGAACGGGAACACCGCTTCCTTGACGCTGTAGAAGTTCGGGATGATTTCCTTGGTGAAGCCCAGTTCTTTCAGGGTCTTACCAGCCATTACACGAGCCGCGATCATCGCCAGGGAGACGCCAATGCACTTGGACACGAAAGGCACGGTGCGGGAAGCGCGCGGGTTCACTTCAATAACGTAGATCTCATTGCCCTGCAGGGCCAACTGTACGTTCATCAAGCCAACCACGCCCAACTCCAGGGCCATTTTCTTGACCTGCTCACGCATCTCATCCTGGATGTGCGCCGGCAGCGAGTACGGCGGCAGGGAGCACGCGGAGTCACCGGAGTGAACGCCGGCTTGCTCGATGTGCTGCATGATCGCGCCGATCACCACATCGGTGCCGTCGCAGACCGCATCCACGTCCATCTCGATGGCGCAGTTGAGGAAGTGGTCCAGCAGCACCGGGCTGTCGTTGGACACTTGCACCGCTTCACGCAGGTAGCGCTTGAGCTCTTCTTCCTCGTAGACGATTTCCATCGCCCGGCCGCCCAGAACATAGGACGGACGCACCACCAGCGGATAACCGATCTTGGTCGCGGCACGAATCGCTTCGTCTTCGCTGCGCACAGTAGCGTTTGGCGGCTGACGCAGGTTCAGGCGCTCAACCATCTGCTGGAAGCGCTCACGGTCTTCGGCACGGTCGATGGCGTCAGGACTGGTGCCAATGATCGGCACACCGGCCGCTTCCAGGGCACGAGCCAGCTTCAGCGGAGTCTGGCCGCCATACTGAACGATCACGCCTTTTGGCTTCTCGACGCGGACGATTTCCAGCACGTCTTCCAGGGTTACTGGCTCGAAGTACAGGCGATCGGAGGTGTCGTAGTCGGTGGAAACGGTTTCCGGGTTGCAGTTGACCATGATGGTTTCGTAACCATCGTCGCGCAGCGCCAGTGCAGCGTGTACGCAGCAGTAGTCGAACTCGATACCCTGGCCGATACGGTTTGGACCGCCGCCCAGGATCATGATCTTGTCACGGCTCGAAGGTGCGGCTTCGCACTCTTCTTCATAAGTCGAGTACAGGTAAGCGGTGTCAGTAGCGAACTCGGCGGCGCAAGTATCGACGCGCTTGTAGACCGGGAACACTTCCAGCTTATGACGGTGAGTACGCAGGTTCTTCTCGGTCACACCCAGCAGCTTGGCCAGACGCTGGTCGGAGAAGCCTTTGCGCTTCAAGCGGAACATCAGGTCGCGGCCGATAGCCGACAGCCCCAAGGTCTTGACCTTCTCTTCTTCCTTGATCAGATCTTCGATCTGCACCAGGAACCAAGGATCGATCATGTTCATGCCGAAGATCTGCTCGACGGTCATGCCGGCACGGAAGGCGTCAGCCACGTACCAGATACGCTCGGCGCCCGGCACGGTCAGCTCGCGCTTGAGCACGTTCATGCTTTCCGGGTTGCTCAGGTCGAGTTTCGGATCCAGGCCGCAAACACCGACTTCCAGACCTCGCAGGGCTTTCTGCAGGGACTCCTGGAAGGTCCGGCCGATGGCCATGACCTCACCCACCGACTTCATCTGGGTGGTCAGGCGCGCGTCAGCCTTGGAGAATTTCTCGAAGGCAAAGCGTGGCAGCTTGGTCACGACGTAGTCGATTGACGGCTCGAAGGAGGCTGGAGTCTTGCCGCCGGTGATGTCGTTGGACAGCTCGTCCAGGGTGTAACCCACCGCCAGCTTGGCCGCGACCTTGGCGATCGGGAAACCAGTGGCTTTCGAGGCCAGCGCCGAGGAACGGGACACCCGCGGGTTCATCTCGATCACGACCATGCGGCCGGTGTTCGGGCAGATGCCGAACTGCACGTTGGAACCGCCGGTTTCCACGCCGATCTCACGCAGTACCGCCAGGGAGGCGTTACGCAGGATCTGGTATTCCTTGTCGGTCAGGGTCTGTGCCGGAGCTACGGTGATCGAGTCACCGGTGTGCACACCCATCGGGTCGAAGTTTTCGATGGAGCAGACGATGATGCAGTTGTCCTTCTTATCGCGGACCACCTCCATCTCGTACTCTTTCCAGCCGATCAGCGACTCGTCGATCAGCAGTTCCTTGGTCGGCGACAGGTCCAGACCGCGGGCGCAGATCTCCTCGAACTCTTCACGGTTGTAAGCGATACCGCCACCGGTGCCGCCCATGGTGAAGGACGGACGGATGATGCAAGGGAAGCCCAGCTTGTCGAGGACCGCATTGGCCTCTTCCATGCTGTGAGCGATACCGGAACGTGGGCACGCCAGGCCGATGGACTTCATGGCCGCATCGAAGCGTGAACGGTCTTCAGCCTTGTCGATAGTGTCGGCATTGGCGCCGATCATCTCTACGCCGAACTTCTCCAGAACGCCTTCGCGCTCCAGGTCCAGAGCGCAGTTCAAAGCAGTCTGGCCGCCCATGGTTGGCAGCAGCGCGTCCGGACGCTCTTTCTCGATGATCTTGGCAACAGTCTGCCACTTGATCGGCTCGATGTAGGTGGCGTCGGCCATGGCCGGGTCGGTCATGATGGTGGCCGGGTTGGAGTTCACCAGGATGACCCGGTAACCCTCTTCGCGCAGAGCCTTGCAGGCCTGGGCGCCGGAATAGTCGAATTCACAGGCCTGGCCGATCACGATCGGGCCAGCGCCAAGAATCAGGATGCTTTTAATGTCTGTACGTTTTGGCATGGGTTGTCACTCAAATCCGCAGGTCAGTCGGCAAGCCGTCTTGAACATTCTCTGAGGCGCCTGAGGGGATTCCGCCGGACTCGCCGGGGCCGCCCTCAGGCGCTGCTCGCTACACTTTCAAGGCGAACGCTTAGCGTCGCTTGGCCATCTCGTTGATGAAGCGGTCGAACAGCGGCGCCACATCGTTCGGGCCCGGGCTGGCTTCAGGGTGGCCCTGGAAGCTGAACGCGCTCTTGTCGGTACGCTCGATACCCTGCAGGGTGCCGTCGAACAGCGACTTGTGGATCGCCCGGACATTGCCCGGCAGCGTAGCTTCATCCACCGCAAAACCGTGGTTCTGGCTGGTGATCATGACCACGCCGGTGTCCAGGTCCTGGACCGGGTGGTTGGCGCCGTGGTGACCGTGACCCATTTTCAGGGTCTTGGCACCGGAAGCCAGGGCCAGCAGTTGGTGACCCAGGCAGATACCGAATACCGGAATCTCGGTCTCGAGGATTTCCTTGATGGCCTTGATCGCGTAGTCGCAAGGCTCGGGGTCGCCAGGACCGTTGGACAGGAACACGCCATCCGGATTGAGGGCCAGGACGTCGCTCGCCGGGGTCTGAGCAGGCACCACGGTCACGCGGCAACCGCGCTCCACCAGCATGCGCAGGATGTTCAACTTGACCCCGTAGTCATAGGCGACCACGTGGTACGGCAGATCGGCGGCTTCGATGGTGGCGTGGCTGTCGGTCTTCAGATCCCAGACAGTCGAACGCCATTCGTAGCTTTGCTTGGTGCTGACGACTTTCGCCAGGTCCATGCCTTTCAGGCCCGGGAAGCCGCGAGCCGCTGCAATCGCCGCTTCTTCGGAAATGTTGTCACCGGCCATGATGCAGCCGTTCTGAGCACCTTTCTCACGCAGGATGCGGGTCAGACGACGGGTGTCGATACCGGCGATCGCCACGACGTTGTTGGCTTTCAGGTAATCGGAAAGAGACAGAGTGTTACGCCAGTTGCTGGCCACCAGCGGCAAGTCACGGATGACCAGGCCAGCCGACCAGACGCGGTCGGACTCGGCGTCTTCCGGCGTGGTGCCGGTGTTGCCGATGTGGGGATAGGTCAGGGTAACGATCTGTTGGGCGTAGGAAGGATCGGTAAGGATTTCCTGATAGCCGGTCATTGCGGTGTTGAACACCACCTCACCAACGGTTTGACCGTCGGCTCCAATGGCTTCGCCGCGAAAAATGCTGCCATCAGCAAGGGCGAGTATGGCTGGCTTAGTCAAGAAGACCTCCCGTAAATAGAGCCTGAAAGGGCGATCGCAGGTTGCAAAAAAGCGGAATGACGTATAGACACGTCACCCCGCTTCTTCGTCGAATTATCTGCGCGCTTTTAGTGGACACACTAAAGCTGTAGCTTACAGAAAAAGGCTTTTTCGGTCCACCGCTAATGAGCCTTAAAGGCAGAGGAATGCGACAGAACATCGCTTAGCGGTTTGAAGCGGGGGTCAAGGCACAACCTCAACCCCACTTCAGATGCATCTCAACGCAGATCCAGCACATCCTGCATGTCGTAAAGACCTGCCTCACGACCATCCAGCCAGAGAGCGGCACGCACCGCCCCCTTGGCGAAGGTCATGCGGCTGGAGGCCTTGTGGGTGATTTCCAGGCGCTCGCCCTCAGTGGCGAACAGCACAGTGTGATCTCCCACCACGTCACCACCACGCACAGTGGCGAAACCGATGGTTTCGCGCTCACGCGCACCGGTATGCCCCTCACGACCATAGACCGCAACCTGTTGCAGATCGCGCCCCAAGGCACTGGCAATCACCTCACCCATGCGCAGGGCTGTGCCCGAAGGCGCATCGATCTTGTGACGGTGATGAGCCTCGATGATTTCGATGTCCGCATCATCACCCAGCACCCGAGCCGCCATGTCCAGCAACTTCAGCGACAGGTTCACCCCAACACTGAAGTTGGCAGCGAAGACGATGGGAATCTCCTTGCCCGCCTCGGCCAGCAATTGCTTTTCCTTGGCACCCAAACCCGTAGTACCAATCACCATGGCCTTGCCCGCCTTACGGCAGAAGGCCAGGTTCTTGAGCATCACTTCCGGCAAGGTGAAATCGATCAGCACATCAAACTCATCGACAACCTTCTCCAGGCTATCGGACATCGACACGCCAAGACGCCCCAGGGACGCCAGCTCACCTGCATCCGCACCCACCAGCGAACTGCCAGGACGAACGATAGCTGCCGTCAGCCCGGAGAGCGGCGAGCGCAACTGCACAGCCTCGACCAAAGTCTTGCCCATGCGCCCCGCGGCGCCCATCACTGCTATACGTCGCATGCATTACTCCTTACAGGTCGCCGAAGAAGCGCTTGACGCCCTCGAACCAACCCGTGGTTTTCGGCGAGTGCGAATTGTCGCCATCCAGCGAACCGCGCAGCTCTTCCAGCAACTCGCGCTGACGACGACTCAGGTTCACTGGCGTCTCCACCGCAACCCGGCACATCAGGTCGCCAGCACCGCCACCACGCACGGGAGCAACGCCCTTGCCACGAATCCGGAACTGCTTGCCGGTCTGAGTTCCTTCGGGAATCTTCAGCTTGACCCGACCATCCAGGGTCGGAATCTCCAGCTCGCCACCCAACGCCGCATCTACGAAGCTGATGGGCACTTCACAGAACAGATGCTTGCCGTCGCGCTGGAAGATCGCGTGCTCACGCACATTGATCACCACATACAGGTCGCCAGTCGGGCCACCCTGGGTCCCCGCCTCGCCTTCGCCGGACAGGCGAATACGGTCGCCGGTATCGACACCTGCCGGCACTTTCACCGACAGCGTCTTGTACTCTTCGACCCGACCTTCGCCGTGGCACGAATCGCACGGATCGGAAATGATCTTGCCCTGGCCATGGCAGCGCGGGCAGGTCTGCTGCACCGAGAAGAAACCCTGCTGCATGCGCACCTGACCAATACCGCCACAGGTCGGACAAGTGACAGGGGAAGACCCCTTCTTGGCGCCCGAACCATCGCATGGCTTGCAGTTGACCAGTGTCGGCACACGGATATTCACCGTGGTGCCACGCACCGCCTCTTCCAGGTTCAACTCCAGGGTGTAACGCAGGTCGCTGCCGCGTTGCGCACCGCCACGGGAACCGCCGCGACCGCCACCGAAGAAATCACTGAACACGTCACCGAAGATATCGGAGAAGTTCTGCCCGCCGAAGCCGGCACCCCCGCCACCCATGCTCGGGTCGACACCAGCGTGGCCGTACTGGTCATACGCGGCACGCTTGCTGGAATCGGACAGTACTTCGTAGGCCTCGTTGGCCTCCTTGAACATGTCTTCCGACGCTTTGTCGCCGGGATTACGGTCCGGGTGATGCTTCATCGCCAAGCGACGGTAAGCCTTTTTCAGCTCCGCATCGCTGGAACCACGCTCCACACCCAATACTTCGTAATAGTCACGCTTTGCCATAAGTCTTTGCACTCTTAAGGACGTCCGGCAAACCCTCCTGAGCTCTGCCAAACTCGCTGAGCCCCAATACAGGCCCGGACCCAACTCACGTCAATTCAACGATCCTGGTCTTGGATAGACGACCCGGTTGCAGGTCGATAATTGCGGTCATCGCAGCCGGAAAGCAGGAGCTTCTCCGACCCGACCGCCAGCGCACAAACGAAGGTTGTACGCCATCAAAATTCGCTGACTCCAGACACGCCAACGCGGGAGCAAGCTCCCGCGCGGCGACATCCTACCAGTCACCGCCCGAAGGCAGTCAACCGGCCGACCAACAAGCCATTACTTGTGGTCTTTTACTTCTTCGAACTCGGCATCGACGACGTCGTCGGCTTTTTCAGCAGACTCGGCGTGCGGTGCAGCGCCTTCAGCAGGCTGAGCCTGTTCGGCGTACATCTTCTGAGCAACCGGGGCCGAGACTTTCGACAGTTCTTCGACCTTGGCGTCGATAGCAGCCTTGTCGTCGCCTTTGACAGCGGCTTCCAGGGCAACCACGGCAGCTTCAATCGCGGTCTTCTCTTCCGCAGTTACTTTGTCGCCGGCGTCAGCCACCATCTTGCGAGTCGAGTGCACCAGCGCATCACCCTGGTTACGGGCAGTGGCCAGCTCTTCGAACTTGCGATCCTCTTCCGAGTTGGCTTCAGCGTCACGGATCATCTGCTGGATTTCTTCATCCGACAGACCCGAGTTGGCCTTGATCACGATCGACTGAGTCTTGCCGGTAGCCTTGTCCTTCGCACCTACGTGCAGGATGCCGTTGGCGTCGATGTCGAAGGTCACTTCGATCTGCGGCACGCCACGTGGAGCAGGTGGAATGTCGGCCAGGTCGAACTTGCCCAGGGACTTGTTCTGCGCGGCTTGCTTGCGCTCGCCCTGCAGCACGTGAATGGTCACTGCGCCCTGATTGTCGTCGGCAGTCGAGAACACTTGCGATTTCTTGGTAGGAATCGTGGTGTTTTTCTCGATCAGCGCGGTCATCACGCCACCCATGGTTTCGATACCCAGGGTCAGCGGGCTGACGTCCAGCAGCAGCACGTCTTTCACGTCACCGGCCAGTACCGCACCCTGGATCGCAGCACCCATGGCAACAGCTTCGTCCGGGTTGACGTCCTTACGAGCTTCTTTACCGAAGAAGTCGGTTACGGTTTTCTGTACCAGCGGCATACGGGTCTGGCCGCCGACCAGAATCACGTCGTTGATCGCGCCGACGTCGATACCGGCGTCTTTCAGAGCGATACGGCATGGCTCGATGGTGCGCTGAACCAGGTCTTCAACCAGAGATTCCAGCTTGGCGCGGGAGATCTTAACGTTCAAGTGCTTAGGACCGGTGGCATCTGCAGTGATGTACGGCAGGTTGACGTCGGTCTGCTGGCTCGACGACAGCTCGATCTTGGCTTTTTCAGCAGCTTCTTTCAGACGCTGCATGGCCAGCGGGTCACCCTTGAGGTTCATGCCGCTTTCTTTCTTGAACTCATCAACCAGGTAGTCGATCAGACGGATGTCGAAGTCTTCACCACCCAGGAAGGTGTCACCGTTGGTAGCCAGTACTTCGAACTGGTGCTCGCCATCGACTTCAGCGATCTCGATCACGGAAACGTCGAAAGTACCGCCACCCAGGTCGTAAACGATCACGGTGTGATCGCCCTTGGCCTTGTCCATGCCGTAAGCCAGAGCGGCTGCGGTTGGTTCGTTGATGATGCGCTTGACGTCCAGACCGGCGATGCGACCGGCGTCCTTGGTGGCCTGACGCTGGCTGTCGTTGAAGTAGGCCGGAACAGTAATGACCGCTTCGGTCACTGCTTCACCGAGGTAGTCTTCGGCGGTCTTCTTCATTTTCTTGAGGATTTCAGCCGAGATCTGTGGCGGAGCCATTTTCTGGCCGTTCACTTCAACCCAGGCGTCGTTGT
Organism: Pseudomonas sp. JDS08PS003; assembly: GCF_045013505.1. Lineage (NCBI taxonomy): Bacteria > Pseudomonadati > Pseudomonadota > Gammaproteobacteria > Pseudomonadales > Pseudomonadaceae > Pseudomonas > Pseudomonas sp. JDS08PS003. The sequence goes on along the minus strand of NZ_CP120724.1, from coordinate 1,042,977 downwards.
TGTCAGCCTTGACGATCTTGTAAGGGACCATCTGGATGTCTTTCTGCACAACTTCTTCGTCGAAACGACGACCGATCAGACGCTTAACTGCGTACAAGGTGTTGTGCGGGTTGGTGACAGCCTGACGCTTGGCCGACTGACCTACCAGAATCTCGCCATCGTTGGCGTACGCGATGATCGACGGCGTGGTACGCGCGCCTTCAGCGTTTTCGATAACTTTTACGTTGCCGTTTTCAAGAATGGAGACGCACGAGTTGGTGGTCCCCAAGTCAATACCGATAATCTTGCCCATGTTAACTCTCCCGAAACTTTGGATTTGGATGCCGCAGCTGTGGTGGCAAACTGCGGTAGCACTTAAACGCTTGACTGATAAATGGGGGCTCTACAGCCGTTTTCAAGCCTTTTCGTCAATCGAAGGCGAAATCGGTGCAGGGGCCTTGCTGACCACGACCATGGCCGGGCGCAGCAGGCGACCATTGAGCTGGTAGCCCTTCTGAAACACTTTGAGAACACTGTTTGGCTCGACATCCGCGCTTTCCTGCATGGCCATGGCCTGATGCTGTTCAGCGTTGAACGGTTCGCCGTGAGGATCGATGGCTTCCAACTGATAACGCTTGAGGGTGTCGTGGAACATCTTCAAGGTCAGCTCGATGCCTTCACGCATTGGGCGGATGCTTTCGTCGTCCGGATTGGACAGTTCCAGGCCACGCTCCAGACTATCGATCACTGGCAACAGGTCACCGGCAAACTTCTCCAAAGCAAATTTGTGAGCCTTTTCCACATCCTGCTCGGCGCGGCGGCGGACGTTTTGCAGATCGGCTGCAACACGCAAAGCCTGATCCTGCGCACCAGCCAGTTGCTCTTCGAGCACTTGTACACGAGCCGTCAGGTCTTCACCCGAAGTCTCGGGAGCCTGATTGGCGTCTAGATTTTGCGTATCCAGCGTCTGTTCGTCAGCCATGAAATTCTCCTTTCAATATCGTCTGTGAGCCAGGCTCACTCTTCTGCCCAGCTATATGGGGTCGCATTTTCAGGGTTCAAGTCCGCAGCCACAGCAAAAGTCATTCCGACCCGATAAATCCTGTATGCAGACATTACCGGGCGCACTAAAAAGCCAGAATGACCAAGCAAATCGAGCTAAGGGAAAGCATTGTCAGCCCGAAACAAAACACTGTATAAATAACCAGACATCTAGTTTGGGAGCGGCCTTAATGCTGGTGCACCTGTCCGTACACAATTACGCCATCGTCGAACACCTGGATCTGGAACTGGATCGCGGGATGAGCGTCATTACAGGCGAAACCGGCGCCGGCAAGTCGATCATGCTCGATGCGCTCGGCCTGACCCTGGGCGATCGCGCCGACAGTGGCGTGGTACGGCCAGGCGCCGACAAGGCCGACATCCTTGCCACCTTCGACCTGGCGGATATTCCCGAGGCCCACAGCTGGCTGGCCGAACGCGATCTGGACAACGACGGCCCCTGCATACTGCGCCGGGTGATCACCGCCGAAGGACGCTCCCGTGGCTATATCAACGGTACACCCTGCCCGCTCGGAGACCTCAAGGCCCTGGGCGAACTGCTCATCGATATCCACAGCCAGCACGAGCACCAGTCACTGCTCAAGACCGATACCCACCGGCGCCTGCTGGATGAATACGCCGGCGCTACCGATCTCGCCCGCCAGGTGCAGTTGGCCGCCCAACGCTGGCGCCAGACCCGCCAGGAGCTGGAACGCCTGTCCAACTCCGGCGATGAGCAACGAGCTCGTCACCAACTGCTCAGCTATCAGCTCGAAGAACTGGAGAACCTCGGCCTGGGGGAAAACGAACTCGAGGATCTGGAGCAGGAACACAAGAACCTGACCAACGCTGAAACCCTGTTGGGCATTTGCCGGCAGGTGGTGGAGCAATGCAGCGAAAGTGATTCCGGCAATGTCCTCAACGCATTGACCGTCAGCCTCAACCGCCTGTCCAGCATCGGCAATGCATCGGGCTCGCTGGGGGAAGCCACCAATCTATTGGCCAGCGCTCAGATCCAGGTAGAAGAAGCGGTGGGTGAGCTAAATCGCTTTCTTGATCATTTCGATGCCGACCCGGCACGCCTGCAACAACTCGAAGAGCGACTGGACTCGATCTACACCTTGGCGCGCAAACATCGCATCCAACCCTTCGAATTGGCCGCCATGCAGCAGACCTTGCTGGATGAAATAGAGACCCTGGACGCCAACGATGAGTCCATTGAGCGGCTTGGCGAAGAATTGCAGTCCTTCGCCCGGCACTACCAGGAAAAAGCCCAGGAGCTGAGCCAATTGCGCCAGCAAGCGGCGACTGGCCTGGCCAGTGCAGTGGAGCTGGAAATTCAGCGCCTGGGCATGCCTGGCGGGCGCTTCACCATCGAACTGCGAGCCAACACCAGCGATGAGCTGCTGCCCAATGGCCTGGAACAGGTTGAACTGCTGGTCAGCGCCAACCCCGGACAACCACTCAAGGCCCTGGCCAAGGTTGCATCGGGTGGCGAGTTGTCACGCATCAGCCTGGCCATTCAAGTGATTACCGCGCAAACCTCCCGCGTTCCAACCCTGGTATTCGACGAGGTCGACGTCGGGATCGGAGGCCCGACCGCGGAGATCGTCGGCCAATTGCTACGGCGTCTCGGAGAGCGCGGCCAGGTGCTGACCGTTACCCACTTGCCACAAGTCGCCGCCCAGGGGCATCAGCATCTGTTCGTGCACAAGGTACGCGGCAACAACGCGACTCACACCGCCGTTTCCAAGCTGGGCAAAAATGAAAGGGTCGAGGAAATTGCCCGAATGCTGGGCGGCATCAATTTGACCAAGGAGTCCCTGGCCCACGCCAAGAAAATGGTAGTGACCACCAAGGCTTGAGTCTCAAGCACTGCTTTTATATAGACACAAAGCACGAAGGCGACCCTAAGGTCGCCTTCGATCGTTTCACGACTATGAAAGTCGCGTGAGGGGCTTACTTCTTCTTGCGCACATACAGCACAAGATTGTGATCCACCAACTCGAAACCGTGCTTTTCGACAATCGCCTTCTGAAGCTTTTCGATTTCTTCGTCGAAGAACTCGATCACTTCGCCAGACTCCACGTTGACCATATGGTCGTGGTGACCGCCATCCGCCAGCTCGAATACAGCGTGACCGCCATCAAAATTATGGCGTACCACCAGTCCGGCTGCTTCGAATTGAGTCAGTACACGGTAAACCGTGGCCAAACCCACATCCTCACCAGCTTCCATCAGCGCCTTGTAGACATCTTCAGCGCTCATGTGCCGCTGCTCGGTGGAATCGAGCATTTGTAGAATTTTGACCCGTGGCAGAGTCACTTTAAGGCCGGCTTTACGTAGTTCGCTATTTTCAACCATGGTCAGCTTTCTCGCCGATGCTGCTTCGCAGCTTCTCTTAATGCGGGTATGATCGGGGTTTACGTTGTCCCAGCCAAGATAGTGGAAGTCGCCCACCGATGCAAAACACCAAGCTCTTGCTAACCAGTTTCACCTTCGTGGGACTGCTCGCACTCGCCGGTTGTTCATTCCCCGGGGTTTACAAAATCGACATCCAGCAGGGCAATGTCGTCACGCAGGACATGATAGACCAGTTGCGCCCCGGAATGACCCGACGGCAAGTACGGTTTATCATGGGCAACCCTCTGCTGACCGACACGTTCCATGCCGATCGCTGGGATTATCTCTACAGCCTGCAGCCTGGTGGCGGTGAACGCCAACAGGAACGCGTGAGCCTGATCTTCAACGGCAACGACCAACTGGTCAGCTTGGCCGGTGACTTCATGCCAGGCGTGAGCCGCGACGAAGCCTTGCTGGGCAAGGAGAGCGGCAACACCGTTACCGCCCCTGCCGAGAACGCCGAGAAGCCCAAAGCCGAGAAGCCGGTCAAACCAGGCTCGCTGCTGGACCAGATCCAGAAAGATGTGGATGGCGTCGAAACCGTACCAGTGCCTACACCTGAACCATTGGATACTTCTCCGCAATAATTTGTGGCGAATAAAAAAGCCCGGGCATGCCCGGGCTTTTTATTGGCTGTCGCTAACGATCACTGCTCACGCTTACGAGCCTCGGCCGCCTTGGCAGCACGCAGACGCCGCACCTCTTTCGGATCTGCCAGCAGCGGACGATAGATTTCAATTCGATCTCCAGCCTGAACCACATACTGCCCAGGATCGGAAACCTGCTTTCCGAAGATTCCCAGCGGACACGCCGCCAGATCCAGCTGCGCAAAATGCTCCTTTATAGAAGAAGCCTCCAGCGCTGCAAGCAGGGTCGAACCCTGGGGCACTTGCACATTGATCAGTACCTGGCGGTCGACAGCAGCGTGAACCACCTCTATGGCAATCAGAGGCTCAACCATGCAGTTGTTTGGCCCGCTGACAGAATGCATCCATCAGGGTATTGGCCGCCTGATTGAACAGAGGCCCCAGGGTGGCACGCACCAACGGCCCGGCGTAGTCGAACGACAGATCGAGGCTGATCTTGCAGGCCTTCTCCCCCAACGGCTTGAACACCCAAAGGCCATGCAGCTGATTGAACGGCCCCTCTTCCAGATTCATCTCGATCGACTGCCCCGGCACCAGGGTATTGCAGGTCACGAAACGCTGGCTCATGCCGCCCTTGGCCACCGCTAGGCTGGCACGCATACGCTGTTCACTGCTTTCCAGCACCTCGGCAGTAGAACACCAGGGAAGAAACTCCGGGTACCGGGCCACATCATTGACCAGGTCATACAGGAACTGCGCCGGATAGGGCAAAAGGGCCGAACGTTGAATATGGGTCGTCATGTGAGCTTCATTTCCACAACTGGGCGGCAAACACCACAAGAATGCCGACGGGCGCCACATAGCGCATCAAAAACAAGGCCAGGGCGAACAACAGCGGACTGCGCAACGACAGCTCATCACGAACCGCCTCACGGCCCATCACCCAACCTGCAAATACCACGAAGCACAAACCGCCAAGAGGCAACATGATCCGCGAGGTGAAAAAGTCGATTACGCCAAAGAAATCCAGACCGCCGGCCGCGCCCCATCGATAGAGATGAAAAACACCGCCTTCGTTCACGAAGAATTTGGCCTGCTGCCAGATGTTGAAAGAGAACACCGTTCCCAATCCCACGAACCAGCAACTGAACGCCAGCCAGAATGTCACCCAGCCGCGGCGGATTTTAGTCTTCTCGACGAGATAAGCCACCATCGGCTCCAACAAGGAAATGGCCGAGCTCCAGGCCGCAATCGCCACCAGGATAAAGAACACTACGCCCATAAGCTGGCCGAACGCCACATTGCCGAAGGCGAACGGCAGGCTGATGAACATCAACCCCGGCCCCTCGCTGGGATTCAGCCCGGCGGCGAATACGATAGGGAACAGGGCCATCCCCGCCACCAGAGAAACGAAGGTATCCAGCAGCGCCACCCCCACCACGGTGCCGGCCAGGGATGAATGCTTGGGCATGTAGGCACCGTAGATCATGATCGAGCCAACCCCCACGCTGAGGGAAAAGAACGCATGCCCCATGGCCGGCAACAGCCCATCCAATAGTCGGTCCAGGCTGAAGTCGAACATGAAATGCAGGCCCTGCATGAAATGCCCGGTGGTCATGCTGTAGCCCAGCAGCACCAACAGCATCACGAACAGCAGCGGCATCATGATCCGCAGACTGCGTTCAAGCCCGGCCACGACGCCCTTGGCAATCACCCACGCCGACAGCAGCATGAACAGCGTGTGCCACAAAGTCAGGCGCCAGGGATCGGCAGTCACTGCAGAGAAATATGCCCCGACCTGGTCCGCCGCAACCCCTTGGAAGTCGCCACGCCCCATATCGATGATGTAGTCCAGGGACCAACCACCCACCACGCTATAGAAGGAGAGAATCAGCAGCGCCGTGATCATTCCGGCAAAGGCGCCCCAGGACCACTTGGCCGAGTGCCCGGCCTCCAGGGCCAGCACCTTCAGGGCATTCGCCGGGCTTTGTCGCGCACGACGGCCAATCAGGGTTTCCGCCAGCATCACCGGCAACCCGATCAGCGCAATACACGCCAGAAACACCAGGACAAAGGCACCACCACCATAGACGCCGACCATGTAGGGGAATTTCCAGATGCTCCCCAGGCCCACGGCCGAACCAGTTGCAGCGAGTATAAAGACCCAGCGGCTTGCCCAGCCCCCGTGGACAGAGACCCTGTCTGTCGACATCGTTAACGCGCCCAACCGAAAAAAAAGAGGCCGCATTGTCCGGGATTCAATCAACCTGCTCAAGCACGCTGCGTCACCGTAGCCGACGCGCGCGCAACTCCCTATAATGCCGCCCCTATGGCTAAACAGAAGAAACACCCAACAGGGACCATCGCGCAAAATAAAAAGGCGCGTCACGATTACTTCATCGAACATCGGTTCGAGGCTGGCATGGTCCTGGCCGGCTGGGAAGTAAAGAGTCTGCGTGCAGGCAAGGCACAGCTGGTCGACAGTTATGTGCTGCTCAAGGATGGTGAAGCCTGGTTGCTCGGCAGCCACTTCACGCCATTGACCACCGCCAGCACCCACGTCATCGCCGACCCGACGCGCTCGCGCAAGCTGCTGCTCAACCAGCGAGAGCTGGAAAAGCTGTTTGCCGCCGTGCAGCAGAAGGGTTACGCCTGCGTGTGCCTTTCGCTCTACTGGAGCAAGCACCTGATCAAGTGTGAAATAGCACTGGGCAAGGGCAAGAAGGAATACGACAAGCGTCATACCGAACGCGAGCGCGATTCCGATCGTGAGCTGCAGCGCGCGGTGCGGACCAAGGGCAAGGAAGACTGATCTTCCTGCCTTGAGGTCGTTTTCGCCGGCAAGCCGGCTCCTACATAACCCAGGTAGGAGCCGACTTGCCGGCGATTTGCATTACATGCCCTTGCGCCGCTCGGCCCGGGCCACTCGCTGTACTTCCTGACGCACTTCCTCAAGCACCTCTTGCACATAAAGAATGTGCCGGCTGGAGACTTCCCGAGCCTCCTCTGCGCGCCCTTCAATAATCGCCAGGTACAGATCGCGATGCTGACTGATCAGCATGTCGCGAGTTTCCGTGCGTTGTTTATACATGCCACCGATGTTGGTCACCACGTTGCGCTTGAGCAGGTCGAACAGCCCGCGAATGGTGTGCAGCAACACCGCGTTATGGCTGGCCTCGGCAATTGCCAGGTGGAATTTGGCATCCGCCGCGCCTTCCTCGATACGACTGATATCGTCCGAACGGGAATAACAATCCTGCAACTCCTCGAAGGCTTGAGTCAGCCGCTCACGGTCCACCGCCGTCGCGCGCAGCGCCGCGTAGTAAGCGCAAGACGCCTCCAGGGTATGACGAAACTCCAGCAGATCGCGCTGGGCATCCGTGTTGTTTTCCAACAGGTGCAGCAGTGGATCGCTGAAGGTCGAGCCCAGGGATTCCACCACATAGTTGCCACCGCCCTGACGACTGATCAGCAACCCCTTGGCCGTGAGTTTCTGGATCGCCTCGCGCAGTGAGGGCCGAGAGACACCGAACTGCTCGGCCAGTGCCCGCTCGGCCGGCAGCCGCTCGCCAGCCTTCAAGGTGCCTTCAAGAATCATCCCTTCCAGACGCTCGACAATATCGTCGGACAAACGGCGCTGGCGTATCTGATCAAACCCCATAACTCACTCTCCACCCTCCCGACCCTTCGCCGGGGGGCTCTATTCTGGCCTATTCGCGGCGCGCCAACACCTAGCAGAACGAGGCCTTTTGCACCGATCAGATGCCCGCGCCATAGCGCATTCGACAAAAGTTTTAGGGCGGCAAATTGACACACCACGCACAAGGCTTTTACCCTAGCCAACAGCGCTTGTAAATTGGTCTTACCAATTTACCAAGACACTCGCAGTGCCTGACCAACAACAATTAGGGGCCACCCCATTATGCAAACCTGGCAACAGCTCTATAGCCCGCTTGGCAGCCTCGGCCTGTCCGCCCTCGCCGCCGTTATCCCGATCGTGTTCTTCTTCCTGGCTCTGGCCGTGTTCCGTCTCAAAGGACACGTCGCCGGGAGTATCACCCTGGCCCTGTCGATCCTGGTGGCGATCTTCGCCTTCAAGATGCCCGCCGACATGGCCCTCGCTGCCGCTGGCTATGGATTTGCCTACGGTCTGTGGCCCATCGCCTGGATCATTGTCGCCGCTGTATTCCTCTACAAACTGACCGTGAAGAGCGGCCAGTTCGAAATCATCCGCAGCTCAGTGCTGTCGATCACCGACGACCAGCGCCTGCAAGTGCTGCTGATCGGCTTCTGCTTCGGCGCCTTCCTCGAAGGTGCGGCAGGCTTCGGCGCACCAGTGGCAATCACCGCCGCCCTGCTGGTGGGTCTGGGATTCAACCCGCTATACGCCGCCGGCCTGTGCTTGATCGCCAACACCGCACCCGTGGCCTTCGGCGCTCTGGGGATTCCGATCATCGTCGCCGGCCAGGTGACGGGCATCGACGCCTTCAAGATCGGCGCCATGACTGGCCGCCAGTTGCCGCTGCTGTCGCTGTTCGTGCCGTTCTGGCTGGTGTTCATGATGGACGGCCTGCGCGGCGTCAAAGAGACCTGGCCCGCCGCGCTGGTAGCCGGCCTGAGCTTTGCCATTACCCAGTACTTCACCTCGAACTTCATCGGCCCGGAACTGCCGGATATCACCTCGGCCTTGGCCAGCCTGATCTCCCTGACCCTGTTCCTGAAAATCTGGCAGCCCAAGCGCACCGCCGGCGCGCAGATTGCCGGCGCCACCTCTGGCGTCGCCATCACCGCCAGCGCCGGCGGTTTCGGCCAGCCACGCAGTACCGTCGCTTCGCCCTACAGCCTGGGCCAGATCTTCAAGGCCTGGTCGCCGTTCCTGATCCTCACCGTGCTGGTGACCATCTGGACCCTCAAGCCCTTCAAGGCGATGTTCGCCGCCGGCGGCTCGATGTACGGCTGGGTGTTCAACTTCGCCATCCCGCATCTGGATCAACTGGTGATCAAGATGGCGCCGATCGTGACCACGCCAACGGCCATCCCGGCGGTGTTCAAGCTCGACCCGATCTCCGCCACTGGCACGGCGATTTTCTTCTCCGCGCTGATCTCCATGCTGGTGCTGAAGATCAATTTCAAAACTGGTCTGACCACTTTGAAAGAGACTTTCTACGAGCTGCGCTGGCCGACTCTCTCCATCGGCATGGTGCTGGCATTCGCCTTCGTCACCAACTACTCGGGCATGTCGTCGACCATGGCCCTGGTACTGGCCGCCACCGGCGCGGCGTTCCCGTTCTTCTCGCCGTTCCTGGGCTGGCTCGGGGTGTTCCTCACCGGTTCCGATACCTCGTCCAACGCCCTGTTCAGTTCGCTGCAGGCCACCACCGCGCACCAGATTGGGGTCAATGACACCCTGCTGGTCGCGGCCAACACCAGTGGCGGCGTGACCGGCAAAATGATCTCGCCGCAATCGATCGCCGTGGCCTGCGCCGCCACCGGCCTGGTGGGCAAGGAATCCGACCTGTTCCGCTTCACCCTCAAGCACAGCCTGTTCTTTGCCACTATTGTCGGTCTGATCACCCTGGCCCAGGCCTACTGGTTCACCGGCATGCTGGTGCACTAAGCGACACCGAAAGAGCCGACGCCGCCCTCACCCGCGGCGTCAGTCATTCACCACCCGGTCTGCAAGGCTGCTGAAAGCTTGCTGGTTTACCTTTCAGCCGCCGCGACGGACGAATAACCGGGACCACCCGGAGACACGCCTGATGAGCGAGCTTTTCTACAACGCCGTGCCCAATGCGACCCGTGTCGCACCGCCGCTGGCCGAACCCCGGCAGTACCCCAGCGCGAAGCCGTCGCGGGTCTACCTGTTCGGCACTTGTGTGGTCGACCTGTTCTATCCCGAAGCCGGGATGGACGCGATTCACCTGCTGGAGCGCGAAGGCATTCGCGTGGAGTACCCGCAAGGGCAAAGCTGCTGCGGACAACCGGCCTACACCTCGGGTTACACCGAACAGGCGCGCACCGTGGCCCGCTCGCAACTGGCGCTGTTTGCCGGCGACTATCCGGTGGTGGTGCCGTCGGGTTCCTGCGCGGGCATGCTGCGCGAGCATTACGCGGACTTGTTCAAGGACGAGCCCGAGACGTTGCAACAAGTGCAGGCCCTGGCCGCCCGCACCTATGAACTGGCCGAGTTCCTCCTGCACGTGTGCAAAGTGCAGCTCAAGGACAGTGGCGCTCCGGTCAAGGTGGCCTTGCACACCTCCTGCTCGGCACGCCGGGAAATGAACACCCACCTGCACGGCCGTGAGTTGCTGTCACAGCTGAGCAATGTGGAACGGGTAGAACACAGCCACGAAAGCGAATGCTGTGGCTTTGGCGGGACTTTCAGCGTCCGAATGCCGGACATCTCCGGCGCCATGGTCGCGGACAAGACCCGGGCGCTGAAGGAATCCGGCGCACATCAGGTGCTGAGTGCCGACTGCGGCTGCTTGATGAACATCAACGGGGCGCTGGAGAAACAGCAAGAGGCATTGCGCGGCCAGCACCTGGCGAGCTTCCTCTGGCAACGTACTGGAGGTGCACAATGAGCACCCCAGAGCTGATTCCGACCACGACGCTGGCGGACGATTTTCGCACCCGGGCCCACCAGGCCCTGGGTGACCAACAGCTGCGAAACAACTTTCGCAGTGCCATGGATTCACTCATGGCCAAGCGTGCGGCCTCGTTCAGCGATGCCCACGAAAGAGAACACCTGCGCGCCCTGGGCAACGCGATTCGCGCCCGGGCGTTATCCAAGCTGCCCGACCTGCTCGAGCGCCTGGAACAGAACCTGACCCGCAACGGTGTGACAGTGCACTGGGCGGAAACGGTGGACGAGGCCAATGGCATCGTCCTCTCGATCATCCGCGCTCACGAGGCGCGGCAAGTGATCAAGGGCAAATCGATGGTCAGCGAAGAGATGGAAATGAACCATGTCCTCGCTGAACAAGGCATTGAATGCCTTGAGTCGGACATGGGCGAGTTCATCGTCCAGCTCGACCACGAGAAGCCTTCACACATCATTATGCCGGCGATCCACAAGAATGCCGGTCAGGTCGCGTCCTTGTTCCACGACAAACTCGGCGTGGAGTACACCAAGGACGTTGACCAACTCATTCAGATCGGTCGCAAGGTCTTGCGGCAGAAGTTCTTCGAAGCCGACATCGGCGTCTCTGGCGTCAACTTCGCCGTGGCCGAGACCGGCACCCTGCTGCTGGTGGAAAACGAAGGCAACGGGCGCATGTCCACCACCGTGCCGCCAGTGCACATCGCCGTCACCGGGATCGAGAAAGTCGTCGAGAACCTGCGAGACGTGGTTCCCCTGCTGTCGCTGCTGACTCGCTCGGCCCTGGGCCAGCCCATCACTACCTATGTCAACATGATCTCCGGCCCGCGCAAAGAGCATGAGCTCGACGGCCCCCAGAAAGTGCACCTGGTGCTGCTGGACAACGGTCGTAGCCAGGCGTTTGCCGACAGCGAACTGCGCCAGACCCTGAACTGCATCCGCTGCGGCGCCTGCATGAACCACTGCCCGGTCTACACCCGGGTCGGCGGCCACACCTACGGCGAGGTCTACCCGGGGCCGATCGGCAAGATCATCACCCCGCACATGGTCGGTCTGGCCAAGGTTCCCGATCACCCCAGCGCCTCGTCGCTGTGCGGTGCCTGTGGCGAAGTCTGCCCGGTGAAGATCCCGATCCCGGCGCTGCTGCGGCGCCTGCGGGAAGAGAACGTCAAGGCCCCGGACAGCCCACATCAAGTGATGCGTGGCCAGGGCAGCAAGTACTCGCGCAAGGAACGTTTCATCTGGAACGCCTGGGCCCGCCTCAACAGCTCACCGCGCCTGTATCGCCTGTTCACCCTGGCCGCCACCCGGCTGCGCGCCCTCACCCCGAGCAAGGTCGGCCCCTGGACGCAGAACCACAGTGCGCCAAAACCCGCCGCCCGGTCGCTGCATGATCTGGCCCGTGAGCACCTGGACAAGCAGGGAGACCGCTGATGAGCGCGAAACACAACATCCTCGCCAAGCTGCGCAACAGCCTGAGCGGCACCACGCCGATTGTGGATAACTTCGACGAGGCGCTGGTCACCGAGCCTTACACCTACAGCGCGGAACAACGCATCCCGCAACTGCGCAAACAGATGGAAGCGGTGCACACCGAAATCCACCTGAGCACCGGCGCCGGTTGGCCTGAACTGCTGGCCCGCCTGCTGCAGGAACGCCAGTTGCCCAGCCTGCTGATCGCCCCGAGCACGCCCCACGGCCAGCGGGTCACCCAGTACTGGGCCGAGCGGCCGCAACTGCCGGCGCTCAAGGCCTACGACCGCCCGGTGGAAGAATGGAAAGCCGAGCTGTTCAACGACACCCCGGCCAGCCTCACCACCACCCTGGGCGCCATCGCCGCCACCGGCAGCCTGATCCTCTGGCCGACCCGGGAAGAGCCGCGGCTGATGAGCCTGGTGCCGCCGGTGCATTTCGCCCTGCTCAAGGCCAGCGAGATCCGCGACAACTTCTATCAGGTGCAGCAACAGATGAACTGGGCCGCCGGCATGCCGACCAACGCGCTTCTTGTGTCCGGCCCGTCGAAGACCGCTGATATCGAGCAAGTCCTGGCTTACGGCGCCCACGGCCCGAAAGACCTGGTGGTGCTGATCCTGGAGGACCAATGAGCCTACCGGCCGCTTTTCTGCGTGATGCCCAGCAACTGATCCCTCAGGAGCGGCGCTTCGACGACCCGCTCTCGACCCTGGCCTTCGGCACCGACGCCAGCTTCTACCGACTGATCCCCAAGCTGGTAATCCGCGTCGAGTCCGAAGACGAAGTGGTGGCCCTGCTCCAGTTGGCCCAGCGCGACCGAGTACCGGTGACCTTTCGCGCGGCGGGCACCAGCCTTTCCGGGCAGGCCATCAGCGACTCGGTGCTGATCGTTCTTGGGGATAACTGGAACGGTAAGGAGATTCGCCATCAGGGTACGCAGATTCGTCTGCAACCCGGTGTGATCGGTGCCCAGGCCAATGCCTGGCTGGCGCCGTTCGGGCGCAAGATCGGCCCCGACCCGGCCTCGATCAACGCCTGCAAGATCGGCGGCATCGTCGCCAACAATGCCAGCGGCATGTGCTGCGGCACCGCGCAGAACACCTACCACACCCTGGCCGGCATCCGCCTGGTGCTGGCCGATGGCACGCGCCTGGACACCGAGGATGAGGCCAGCGTCAGCGCCTTCCGCGCCAGCCATGGTCCGTTGCTGGAGCGCCTGGCCGAACTGGGCCGCAGCACCCGCGCCAACAGCGAGCTGGCGGCGAAGATCCGCCACAAATACCGGCTGAAAAACACTACCGGCCTGTCCCTCAATGCCCTGGTGGATTTCGACGAGCCGCTGGACATCCTCAGCCACCTGCTGGTGGGCTCCGAAGGCACCCTGGGCTTTATCAGCGCAGTGACCTACGACACGGTGATCGACCACCCGAACAAGGCCTCGGCGCTGATCGTGTTTCCCGATGTGGAAACCTGCTGCAACGCCGTGACCGTGCTCAAGAGCCAGCCAGTGTCGGCAGTGGAGCTGCTGGACCGTCGCAGCCTGCGCTCAGTGCAGGACAAGCCCGGCATGCCGGCCTTCGTCCAGCAACTCTCGGCCAACGCCTGCGCGCTGCTGATCGAGTCCCGCGCCGCATCCTCGTCGCTGCTGCACGAGCAACTGGCGCAGATCATGAATTCCCTGGCCGCCTTCCCGGTGGAAAAGCAGGTGGACTTCACTGAAGACCCGCAGGAAAACGCCAAGCTCTGGGCGATCCGCAAGGACACCTTCCCGGCGGTGGGCGCGGTGCGCAAGACCGGCACCACGGTGATCATCGAAGACGTGACCTTCCCCGTGGAACAGCTGGCCATCGGCGTCAACCGCCTGATCGAGCTGTTCGACAAGCACCACTACGACGAAGCGATCCTGTTCGGCCATGCCCTGGAGGGCAACCTGCACTTCGTCTTCACCCAGGGCTTCAACAGCAGCGAGGAAGTGAACCGCTACCAGGCGTTCATGGACGATGTGGCGCAACTGGTGGCGGTGGAATTCGGCGGTTCGCTGAAGGCCGAACACGGCACCGGGCGCAACATGGCGCCTTTCGTCGAGCTGGAATGGGGCAGCGATGCCTACCAGCTGATGTGGCAGCTCAAGCGCCTGCTGGACCCCAACAACATCCTCAACCCGGACGTGGTGCTCAGCGAAGACCCGCAGATCCACCTCAAGCACCTCAAGCCACTGCCGGCGGCCGACGAGATTGTGGATAAGTGCATCGAGTGCGGCTTCTGCGAGCCGGTGTGCCCGTCCAAGGGGCTGACCCTGAGCCCGCGCCAACGCATCGTCATCTGGCGTGATATCCAGGCACGCAAACGGGCCGGCATCGACACCACGGAACTGGAAGCGGCCTATCAGTACCAGGGCATCGATACCTGCGCCGCCACCGGGCTGTGCGCCCAGCGCTGCCCAGTGGGCATCAACACCGGCGAGCTGGTGAAGAAACTGCGCAGTGAACACGCCACCCATAACGGCACCGCCGACTGGCTCGGCTCGCACTTCGCCACCACCTTGCAGGGCGCCCGCTTCACCCTGCACGTGGCCAACGGCGCGCGCATGCTCCTGGGGGCACCGCGCCTGAGCAAGCTGTCGGCGAGCCTGACCCGCCTGTCCAAGGGCCGGGTGCCGCAGTGGAACAACGCCATGCCGCAACCGGAGAGGGTCATCCGCTTCAGCCCGGCGGTGAGCGATGCGCGGCCGCGGGTGGTGTACCTGGCGGCCTGTGTGTCCCGGGTCATGGGGCCCGCGGCGGGGGACAAGGAACAAAGCTCGCTCTACGAGAAGACTCGCGGCCTGCTGGAAAAGGCCGGCTACCAAGTGGTGCTGCCGGACAACCTGGACAACCTCTGCTGCGGCCAGCCGTTCGCCTCCAAGGGCTACGCCACCCAGGCCGAGGACAAGCGCCAGGAACTGATCGGCGCCCTGCTCCACGCCAGCCGGGGCGGCCTCGACCCGATCTACTGCGACACCAGCCCCTGCACCCTGCGCCTGGTACAGGACCTGGGGGATGTACGCCTGGACCTCTACGACCCGGTGCGCTTCATCCGCACCCACCTGCTGGAGCGCCTGGAGTTCACCCCACAGGAAGCGCCGATCGCGGTGCACGTCACCTGCAGCACCCAGCACCTGGGCGAGAGCCAGGCCCTGATCGAACTGGCCCGGCGTTGCAGCAACAACGTGGTGATCCCCGAAGGCATCCATTGCTGTGGTTTCGCCGGCGACAAGGGTTTCACCACCCCGGAACTCAATGCCCACTCCCTGCGCAGCCTCAAGGACGCGGTGCAGTATTGCAGCGAAGGCATCTCCACCAGCCGCACCTGTGAAATCGGCCTCAGCCAGCATGGCGGGATCGACTATCACGGGCTGGTCTACCTGGTGGATCGAGTCACCCGGGCCAAGGCGGTCTGAGCCATCGAACCGGGCAACCAAGGGGCGTTTTCGCCCCTTTTTTGTGCCTGGCGCAAGGCGCCCATGGCTTTTCCATTTCATCGCAAAAAAAAAACAGAACCCCGGCGCGCGGCTAGAGTCCATTTTCTAGGCCCGCAACAAAGGGCTTAGCCCCACTCGGCAGCCTGCCCCGTTGACCGGAGGCACCGAGCCCCTGCGATCAAGGAGATAACCATGAAGCGTTCTGCACTGGCTGGACTGTTCATCACTGCCGCGATGCTGGCCTCCCCGGTGTTTGCCGCCGGGCAAGAGGACCTGTGCCAGATCAACCTGCAAAAGATCAAGGATGCCAAAGTCAGCACCGAAGTCATGAGTTCGGACCTGAGCAGCGACATCGACGCCAAGGTCCAGCAAGCCACCGCCGAACACGCCAAAGGCACCGAGGAAGGCACCAAGAACTGCATCTCCCTGACCACCCAGGCGATCCAGCAATTGCAGAACAACACCAAGGGCGATCAGTAGGCCGATGCATTGGGCCAACCTTCGGGTTGGCCTTCTGGCCTCGGTTAGCGTAAACTCCGCCCACCTGTTGGTAATGCACAACAGGTTCGGGGCCGTTTAGGATTCGACGCCGGTTGCGAAACTTTAGGTGCATGCCGAGTTGGTAACAGAACTCGTAAATCCACTGTTGCAACTTCCTATAGTTGCCAATGACGAAACCTACGGGGATTACGCTCTCGCTGCGTAAGCAGCCTTAGCCCTTCCCCCCTGGTACCTTCGGGTCCAGCAATCATCAGGGGATGTCTGTAAACCCAAAATGATTGTCATATAGAACAGAATCGCCGTGCAGTACGTTGTGGACGAAGCGGCTAAAACTTACACAACTCGCCCAAAGCACCCTGCCCGTCGGGTCGCTGAGGGTTAACTCAATAGACACGGCTAAGCATGTAGTACCGACAGCGGAGTACTGGCGGACGGGGGTTCAAATCCCCCCGGCTCCACCACTTCAACATCTAAAGACGTCCACGGACGTCTTTTTTTGTGCCTGAAATCCAGCAAAATCAAGGGGTTAAGCACTACTGGGCGCTGGAGAGGTTTTTTGAGTTCCAGCCGTTTGGGTATTCCAAATGGTATTCCAAGCCATCCGGTGCTATTTTTTGGAATACCAAAACGGTGTCAGAGGTAGCTCTCATGCCTGCTCCAGCCCTCCGCCTCTCCGACCGTCAGCTCAAGGCAGTCAAGGCAAAAGACAAGGATTATGTCCTCAGCGATGGTGACGGCCTTCAGCTCCGAGTCAGGAGCAATGGCTCGATGCTGTGGAACTTCAACTACCGCGAGCCGGTAACCAAAAATCGTATCAATATGGGGCTGGGGACATACCCAGAGCTCTCGCTAGCGAACGCCAGGAAGAAAGTGGTGGAAGCACGCGAGCTGCTTGCACAAGGCATTGATCCCAAGGTGCAACGCAATGCACAGGACGAAGCCAAACGAGCGGAGACGGAACATACGTTCGAGAACGTAGCCACCGCCTGGTTCGAGCTGAAGAAGGACTCCGTCACGCCGGCGTACGCCGAAGACATTTGGCGATCGCTCACGCTGCATGTATTTCCAGACCTGAAAACAACGCCGCTCTCGAAAATTACCGCACCGATTGTCATCGAACTGCTTCGCCCAATCGAGGCCAAAGGCAGCCTCGAGACAGTGAAGCGATTGAGCCAACGGCTCAACGAGATCATGACCTACGGGGTGAACTCCGGGTTGATTTTCGCTAACCCCCTCAGTGGCATTCGGGCGGTATTCAAGAAACCCAAAAAACAGAACATGGCCGCGCTACGACCCGATGAGCTTTCCGAGCTCATGATCGAAATCGCGAACGCCAGCATCAAGCGGATCACCCGCTGCCTGATCGAATGGCAACTGCACACTATGACCCGTCCTGCCGAAGCGGCTACCGCCCGATGGGTAGACATCGACTTTGACAAACGCATCTGGACCATCCCGCCGGAGCGCATGAAAAAGCGTCGTCCGCACACCATCCCGCTGACCGAACAGGCACTCGCGTTACTGGAGGCGCTCAAGCCGCACAGTGGTCACAGGGAATACGTGTTCCCGGCAGATAGAAATCCGCGCACCCACGCCAATAGCCAGACCGCCAACATGGCGTTGAAACGCATGGGCTTCCAGGACCGCTTGGTCAGCCATGGTATGCGCTCCATGGCCAGCACCATCCTGAACGAGCATGGGTGGGATCCGGAGCTGATCGAAGTCGCGCTGGCGCATGTCGACAAGGACGAAGTCCGAAGCGCTTACAACCGAGCTGACTACATCGAACGCCGGCGTCCGATGATGGCTTGGTGGAGTGAGCACATCCAGAAAGCGGCCACTGGCAACCTGTCGGCATCTGCGATCAATCAAACCAGGGACCACAACGTCGTGCCGATACGGTGAGCGCTCACCGGACGCCGCCGGTAACCGAAAATGACTCCCCAGATGGAGTGATGGTTGATTTGGCGACAGCGGCGACACCGGCGACAACCCGCGTAATACCTGATTTGCAGCATGGCGACAGAAGTGGCGACTGTCGCCGTTGCAAGCCTCTCTCTTGGGGCTTTCTCGGCCAAGCCCACGCGAGCGGGAAGGCTCCGCATTCCCACTCGCATGGGCTCTGCGTAATTGCATCTCACTTGACCACCTAATTGCATTGCCACTGACCAGTCATTCGCACTCGCGCTGACCAACCGTTTGCAGTTGATGGATGTCAGCGGATGCCACTCAGCCGCGAGTGCGTCAGCCAAGCACTGAAGGACTGCAACCGCCCCATAGCTGTCGGTGGCGACAGGCAAGAATCGGCCGATTCTGTTGAAAAAGTGGCTCCCCCGTCTGGCCTGCGGCAAAATTCTCGCATCGGCCAGCAGGGAAGCACGCAGCATGATAGGACAGTTATCGAGTGGGCAGGAGCGACTCTTTTACTCGTTCAACCTTGAAGATCACATCCCCGCAAATCACCTTCTGCGCAGCATTGATCAGTGTCTCGATCTGAGCGACCTGCGCCATCACCTCGCCGATTTTTATAGCCCAATTGGGCGTCCTTCGATTGACTCTGAGCTTATGATCCGCATGCTGATCGTGGGCTATTGCTACGGTATTCGCTCTGAGCGACGGCTGTGCGAAGAGACCCATTTGAACCTGGCGTATCGCTGGTTCTGCCGGTTAAGTCTTGAAGATGAAGTCCCCAACCACTCGACCTTTTCCAAGAATCGACATGGCCGTTTTCGGGACAGCGATCTCTTTCGCTGGTTGTTCAATGAAGTGCTGCGTCGCTGCGTGGATGCTGGTCTGGTCAAAGGCGAAGGCTTTGCCGTGGACGCCAGCATCATCAAGGCGGACGCCAGCCGGCAGCGCGGCGTACCGGGTGAGGAACAGGTCAACTGGAGCGACCCAGGCCTGAGCACCCGCGCCGTGCGTGAGTATCTTAAAGCCCTCGATGAAGAGGCTCTGGCCGAAACGCTACCGAAGCGCCTATCGCTGACTGATCCTCAAGCCCGCTGGACCGCAGCTCCAGGTGGCCCAGCGTTCTACGCTTACTCCACAAATTATCTAATCGATACCGAGCACGGCGTGATCATGGATGTGGAACCCACGCCGGCTCATCGAACCGCAGAAGTCGAGAGCACCAAGACGATGATCGAGCGGGTCGAAGTGCAGTTCAACATCAAGCCAGAACGCCTCATTGGCGATACCGCTTACGGAACCGCGCCGATGTTGGCCTGGATGGTGGAGGAAAAAGACATCGAGCCGCATGTGCCGGTGTGGAACAAAACCGAGCGCAAGAACGACAGTTTTTCGAGCAACGATTTCCACTGGGATGAAGAGGCTGAGGAATACCGCTGTCCGGCCGGCAATGCATTACGCAGCGAATGGCGAGCCTTCAAAAACGAGCGTTCGCACGTCACCAAAGCCAACACCATCATCTTCCGATCTCGACAGGCCGACTGCGTAGCCTGTCCGATGAAGGCCAAGTGTTGCCCCAACACTGCGTTTCGCAAGATCGTCCGCAGCGTCCATGAAGCCGCTCGTGATGTGGCTCGACGCATCGCAGCGACGCCGGAGTATGTGCGCTCTCGCCACGAACGTAAAAAGGTCGAGATGTTGTTTGCCCATCTCAAACGCATCCTGAACTGGATCGCTTGCGACTACGTGGCATGAGTGGCGCGACCGATGAGTTCACGCTGGCTGCAGCGGTGCAGAACCTGCGTCGGTTGGCCAAATTTACCTCTCAAGGGCCACCGGTTACGGGATAGGTGCGCCTGCACAAAGCAAAAACCCTCAAACCAACCCAATAACCGAGCTGCAAAGCTCAACAAAGGGCCAGAAAACCACTCAATGTGGTGAGTAGGTTCTCCGGTGGAGATCGTGCGTGAGTTCAGCCGATCTGCAAATCCGAGTTTTTCAACAGAATCGGCCAAAAGCAGACACTCAGAGCATCTATCAAACTGGGGGCGACTCATCCCCGATCAGCTCCACATCTGCCAAGCCTGGCTTTGTTGCAGGTTTGTTCGTTTTCAGCGGCACTGATCGAGCGCTGGCTAAGGCAGGAAGAACGTCTCAGTGGGTTCGAGGTTGATTGCTACCCGCCCAAAATCACCGGCTTTCACTGGTACAGCGAGCCCGTACTCAATGCAAGTCCCTGGCTTACCCTGGACGTAGTCACCAACAACTGGGCTATGGATGAGTTGCTGATTGTCGTCCATTCCGATGCGCAGGATGTAGATCGAGGTGTATTCAGTTGGCTGCGGCGCATTGGTTATCGCCAGGACAATCGGTATGTTCGCGCTGAACACATCAGCCCAGCAGTACGCCATCGGTAAGGCCGCGAAAGCTTTGATACCGTTGTCTTTGCTGAAATGGAGAAGGTATCGAATTTCAGTGCCTTGGGGGTTGCCCAGAATTGGTAACTGTCTAGCGACTGTCATGAGATTGTTAAAAAGAGGTAGGGAGTTACTGTTTCCGTAAATCTTTGGATCATGGTCGGCCAACGTAATTTCCTCGACTAATTGCGTGTTCAGAAAGGGGGGAGAGTGGCGGCCGTAGCTGAGGTCTCGATGCCTTTTACATACTCTAAGAGAAAACGTGGGCCTACTCGTGGCCGCCTGGATAGGCTTGAGATGGATGAATCGATCTAGATATCCTTTAACTACTCAAGCATTCGGTGCCCGGATATTGCAACCCAACACCAGGGATTTTGTGACACGCATCACATAATGGCATTTTGAATGCATCGCACGAATACACAACTCTATCGTTTTTTCCATAATAATCAGTAACTTATAAGCCTGTATATATATACAGTTTCGTAACGGATTGATTAATAACAATTTATTTATCTGAAATTGCCAGTATACATTTCTCAATGTCTCTCCTAGGCTCATATCCATTGACGAACTGGAGACGTTTCATGGCTACCGCGAAGAAAGATCAAGTGTACTGGGCGGAATGCCTTGATCCCAAAAAACCTGTCTGCGGCAACAAATGGAAGAGCCGCGCAGGCTTTGGCACACCCAATTACTGCCCTAAGTGCCGATCCACCCGAATCGCTGTGCGTCCTCTGTAGGATACCATCATGAGTACCAAGTCAAAGGGTATTTGTCCGTTCTGTGCTGAGATGGTCACACCTCCTGTCATCGAGGAGAACGCTGTAAGGCGTGACAAATGTGCATGTCCGGCGTGCTGCGAAGACATCTATGTCTGCCGCAGCCCAGGGTGCAACAACTACGCTAAGGGCGGCGAATACTACGATGATGAACTGTGCCCGCAGTGCACCAGCGGCATCGCTGAGATCGGCAAGGGGACGGTTGCGCTGGCTGTGTTTGGTGCTCTGATAGCGAAGGTCATTAAGCCCTAGGCTCTGTTTCCACGGATGATGCCTGCGAAGGGTTGAAAACAGCCGGTGCCAGTGGCTGCTATTGGCCGTTCTCCGCCGGTCGTCACTACGGCGTTTGCTGGTCACGTCGAATGCAAACGGTTGATCAGCACGAATGCAATTGACTGGTCAGTGACGATGCAAATGGGTGGTCAAGTCCATGCAATCACGCAGGCTCACATTAAAAACCGACAAACGACCACCCGGCCATGGAAAGCCACCGGCCTCCAAGGTCTTCCAGCGCTATCGATTGGCGCAACAGCCGCCCCCAAATTACGGTTGACCTCGAGCAGAACGAGCGCTAAACCAGAACCGTACCAGCGCTGTCCTCGACAGCACCCAGGTAGCCAGAACCTTTGAGGCTACGCCACATCATGGTGGTTCACCCCAAGTGCGATTAGCGTCCGGCGGCTCGCACAGTCACAGCGATGTGATGGATGCCACTTCTTCCAGAATGCCCACTGCGGCAACTCATGCCCCCTCCTGGCTGCTCTGCAGCAACTTATCCGCTTGGCTATTTCTTGCGCCGACCTTTTGCCCGTCTCTTTGCCCCCTAAAGAGACGGGCGCATATCACACTGCTGCAGCCCTGCTCGTATGGCGCTTTGCGGCTTTCCCCCTCGTGACAATCGGCGTGACAAACACCGAATGCTCACTCGCCACAGCGATACCGATGATGGTGCCGCAGCCCAAGAACAGGCTGCACCTGACTGACAGTCAGGTATGCCCCGGTCATCACATCACTGCCTTCACCTGACTCAGGATCTCGCGGCGCCGGTCTCGTCAGCCAGCGCAGTCTCCACCCGCCCACCGCTATCGGTGTTCAGGAGGCCAGATCATGAGATGCCCAAGCTCCCGGTCGTAAGGAGCCGCCAGTCCCACGTAAGTGGACAAACCTCACAGGTCGCAGGGGCCTTAATCCCTGATAACACTCAACAACCGTGGCGGGATGAGTGAGGACGAAGTCGATAATCTCAGGAGAATTTCGATGCAACTGTGCGAATCGTTCGAGCCTCCACAACCATTGCTGGAATACCAGCAGGCGCCACTGCCCTACCCGGTCGAAGCACTGGGGGATGTGTTGGGCCCTACGGTCGAGCGACTGGTCGAGGTGATCGGCGTGCCCTGCGCCATGGCCGCTCAATCGGTGCTGGCCAGCGCTGCTCTGGTGAGCCAGGGTCATGCCAATGTCCAACTCGACGGTCGAACCTATCCGCTGTCCCTCTACCTACTGACGGTGGCTTCCTCGGGTGATCGCAAAAGCGCGGTGGATCAGCTAGCACTGAAGGCGGCGCGCGATTGGGAGCGACAGCAGTGGACCCTGTACGCGGAAAAGCTCAAAGCTTATCGCGCCGCCACCAGCATCATGGCCAAACCCAAAACCTCAAAGAAACACGCGGAGGCGGAAGGCGGTGAGCTATCCGAGCCGGTGCCGCCGAGACTGATCATTGCCGAGCCGACCATTGAGGCCCTGGTCAAAAGCCTGTGCCACGGCTTGCCCAGCATGGGCTTGTTCAATGATGAAGGTGGCCAGTTCTTGGGCAGCAGTACCATGAGCAAAGAGAATCTGCTCAAGGCAATCACCACCTTGTCGATGCTGTGGGATGGCAGCCCGATCGACCGGGCCCGCTCCATGGCCGGAGAAAGCCTGCGTGCCTATGATCGCCGCCTCAGCCTGCACCTGATGCTGCAGCCCTACCTGGCCAACCAGCTGTTCAAAGACCCGGTGATCAATGGCCAAGGCATCCTGGGCCGTTGCCTGATCAGTTGGCCCGAGCGCCTAGCCGGTCAGCGACTCTACAAGGCGATCGACCTGACCCGAGATGCCAAAGTCCAGCGCTACCAACAGCGGATCACCGCCCTGTTGCAACAGCCCTGGTCGCTTCACCAGGATGGCTCACTCAATCCCGCCACGCTGGAGCTGACTCTCCGTGCCCGTCGTGTCTGGATTGATATTCACGACACCATCGAGTGCCAGTCTGGCGAGTTCGGCGAGCTGGCCGGTATCCAGCCTGTCGCGGGCAAGGCCGCGGCGAATGTACTACGTATCGCAGGCGTGCTGGCCATGGTGGAAGAGGCAAGTGCGTTGGACGAAGCACACATCCAGCGCGCCTCCACGCTGATGGATTACTACCTGGCCGAGATTCAGCGCCTGACCGAACAGGAGCCGGTCAATAGCCGACGCGAGGAAGCGGATCGGTTGCTGCGCTGGCTGGTGCAGAAAGGCTGGACCCAGTTCACCGTCCGCGACGTCAATCGCAACGGCCCTCGTTTTGCCCGCAAGAGCGCTGACCATACCGCCACTTTATTCGTCGAGCTGATCACTCATTGCTGGCTGAGCAGCCGCGACGGAAAAACTTTCGAGGTCCGCCATGTTTCGCCTCAATGACGCGGTGCGCCGCTACCAAGCGCAACATCAAGCGCAGCCAGAATCGCGGTGTGTCGCCGCCTCTGTCGCCATCCTGTCGCCACGCGCCAGGCCAGAAACGACGCAGGTTGTCGCCACTGTCGCCGCTGTCGCCACACCCCCCCTAGACCCCGCCCACCTCGCCCAGCTGATCGAGCAACTGCGTGAGGAAGGGGCACTACTGCAACACCACGAGAACGCCCTCCTGATCCGCCCGACACACTGGCAGCAGGTGGACAGACTCAGCCCTCACTGGAAAGCCCTGCTGCTCTTTCTGCAAACAAACGAACACGGTGATGACGATGGCTCTGGTCGGTCGGCGTGAGGGTCGCAACTTTGGCTATGGCCGCCAGCTGAGCTACGCCGGCCCACAAGCGCTCAAGGATCTGTTTGCCGGCGGCCACTTCGCCACGGTCAAAGCGCATAGCGATCGCTGGCAAGCGTTCGTGCGTTGGTGTCGATCAGAGGACGGCCCCGGTTACAACGATGCACGCCAGATCGATCGACAGACGCTGCAGGACTACGCCGCGTACCTGCGCCAGCAGATCCAGCAAGGTGAACTCTGCATCGCCACCGCGCAGAACCGCCTAAGCAGCGTCAACCGCACCCTCGCCGCGCTGCGCGGTGATCAGGACGTGAGGATCGCCAGTCCGAGCCAGGCGTTGGGACAGCAGCGCTCGAGCGTACGCACCCGCGCGCCCGATGGCCAAGACCACCAACAGGTGCGACGAGTACTCGAGGCGCTGGGCGAACTGCAACGCGTGCGGGTGGCGGCGATTGTCCTGTTGGCCCGAACAACCGGTATGCGCCTGCGCGAAGCGATCCTGGCTGACCTGCCACGACTGCAACGCGAAGCCGAACACTTAGGCCGCATCAACATCCAGGACGGTACCAAAGGCGGTCGCTCAGGCGCTTCAGCGCCGCGATGGGTTGTGGCCAATGAAGAGGTGAAAACGGCACTGCAGCTTGCTCGTCATGCGTCGCCGACCCGCAGTGGCAACTTGTTGGCCCGAGACGAAAGCTATGCTGCATTCCTGCAACAGACCCTGCTCCCCGCCCGCGAAACACTGCATGAACACGGGCTGAAGGGTTTCCATGAGCTGCGAGCGGCCTACGCCTGCGAACGTTACGAGCAGCTCACTGGCCACGCGGCTCCGGTCAATGGTGGTCACTGCTATCGCATTGACCGCGACCTTGATCAACAGGCGCGCCAACAGATCAGCCTTGAACTCGGGCACAACCGGATCGATGTGATGTCGGCCTACATTGGAGGTCGAGCATGACCAAGTCCTTCGATATGGCGCTGTTCCTGAGCGGCGTACTGACCGGCTCGAAGGTCACGCAGCAACGCCACCTACGCCAAGCCCGAATCATGCAAGCGGCCATTCAACAACGATGGCGACGAGACAATCCCTGGACCTGGCAACTCAAGCATGTGCGCTGGTTTCTCACTCAACACCTGAAAGACCATTCCGATGCCACTCTGTATTACTATCGGCTCACCACCTTATTGGTCTGGAAGAGGTTAGGGAACGACCGAGAAATGCTGATCTAACGTTCGAATCGTGGATAGGCAACCCTCCAGACTCGCTTGCCCGCCATCCATCTCAGCGTGGATATTCTCTTGCGGATGAACCTGATCGAAAAACACCGCCGCAATGGCAAAAAGCAACCCAACCCGGTTAGTCGTGACAGGTCGAACACGGCCAATAGCCGTCGTTTACGCATTAAGTCGAGCCAGCAGTACCACGACACTGATCTTGTTGACGACGGCTGAAAAGCCCTCATTTTGGAGGATGAGGTAACACTCTGAATTGCCCTTAGATTCCCAGACACATGAGCGGCAGTTGAGGGGTTGATTTCTGGCTGTTCTGACCGACCGCAAAGGGTCGGTTCTGTTGAAAAAGTCGGCTTCGGTTTCCACGGCAGAAAAGTACGCGTCTGAGATTGAAATCCGTGTTTTGTGCAGAAGGCTCAAGGCTCAGATTTGACGTAGCAGCATGCAAAAATGGCGTTCTCACCGCTCAATGCATGGGTAGCCAGGCAGGTCGACTTTTTCAACACAATCGGTCGACTGCGGCCTCTCGCGACAGGCAACAATCAGCCAGCAAGGGACATTGTGCTGAAGATGAAGCGACTGTGATTTTCCTTTTGGCTTTGATCACTTTGTTAAATTCTGCAGCCATTTCTTCTACACTCCATCCTCTTACCCGCAGATCAAAATTGGAACAGCGATCTCAATGAAGAACAGGCTTGATTCAAGCGTTGGCAACGCGGATTCCCCCTCTGCACATTACCGCAATCCGGATAGCGATCCACGCGGTCCCTATGTGATGTTGGACGCGACAGCCTACGGTGACCGACCTGCGCTTTCCTATTCAATCTTAGGAAACTCCCCTCCTCCGAATCGGCACTGGAGATACCGAAGAGAGGTGATGGAAAAAATGATAGCCGACGGTCGCACTGTGCTTACACCGAAAGGGCAAGTAAGACTGAAGCGCTACCTGAGCGAATCTGCTGGAGAGCTACAACGCATACTTAGAGAGATTCCGGCTAGTGCGCATGCCACGGAACTTGACTTTACGAGATCGATTATCCCTCAACTTGTGAGTGCTCTTGGTTACGCGGAGTCTGAAACCCTGTACGAATACAGCGTCGGCGCAATGCGTGCTGATGTCGTACTCGCACCTGCAGTAGGAGCACGTCCGTGGATAGTTATTGAGATTAAGAGCAGCAGCTTGCGCCTCAACGAACACTCCTTGCGACAGCTTCGTACGTATATGTCAGCGCTCGGTAGTCCTTTGGGGATGACTATTGGCAGATCACAGCTTGCCGTCGATGATGGTGAAACTGTCGGATTATTCGATTTGGCCAATTTAAGTGGCGCGGACGCATCCGAATTGCTGGGTCGACTTGGACGCTGGACGCAAAGTGAGCACGAGATTAAGCAAGGGCGCGCGGCCATTGCCGACTTGATCGTACAAGTGGAAACAGCGACTACCAATCAAGATAAGGGGCGCTCCCTTGAAGAACTCGCTACTTTACTTTTTACTAACGCCCCATCTTTGCACTGCAAGTACCGCAATCTCATTACACGATCCAGCGAGATAGACCTTGTAGTCGAGTATCGAGGATCGAAGTTCGACATCCCATTATTTGAGGAGCTAGGTCGATACTGCCTGATTGAGTGCAAAAACTGGAGCAGCCCAGTTGGTGTAGCTCCCGTCCGCGATTTCTTAGGCAAGCTGCGCAAGGCAAAGACACAACTCGGCATTCTGTTCGCAAAGAACGGGATCACAGGCGAGGGGACTGGTCTTGACGCGTTGCGAGAAATTCAGTCAGCGTACGATCGCGACGGCACTTTCTTATTGGTGTTCTCGTTGGCCGATGTTAAGCAAATTGAGAGCGGTACGGATTTCATCGCTCTTCTCGATCAGAAGTCAGATAGCCTTCGCTTCGATCTCTGAGTACCTTGACTATTTACCCTCGGAGGGTAGTACACCGCGGAGCGAGAACTTCGGATAGCAGGCGTATCGATCACTGGCTTTTTCTTGCTTGACGGTGGGCACTCCCGAGAAAGATAAAAAGCCGCTTTGGGTGCAGGCTGTGTGAAAACGTTCTAGAGCAAGTTCTACAGTCAGAATCGAAACGAATATCGCGTTTCTACGCAAATTTCATGTCTGCTGACTAACCAAACACTGGCAGACACTTCAAAACGGTGCATGCGTTTTCACACAGCCTGGACCCGAAGCGGCTGGTCGTAGCATCTAAGTGAGATTACAGAAATGAGTTGGGGGGCGCCGCCTACAGCATGAGGCGAGTAATGACATCGTGGTGCCAACGACCTGATTCAACTGCATAGGTATGCCATCTCATGGCTCAGAGTCGGACTCACCACCGCCCCCCTCACCTTCGAGTTGAGCCATCCGCGACCTCAATTCTGTAGCGACTCCAGTGGCGATATTAGAAAATGACTCCAGATGTTCGATCTTTTCCGCCAGAGACTTTAGCTCGCGCTCATTAGCTTCGTGAGCGCCCGGGCCATTTAGCGCAAACTGTACATATGGCAGCACATATCTGGAATCCGCACCGGCCTTGGCCAGCGCTTCCAACCAGGGAATCGCTTGCTCGGCAGCATCCTTTGCTGCCGAGCTAATCAAAAAGTGGATTAGCACACGAGCCGAGTAATCGAGCCTCCGCGCGAGTTCGAGAAAATTCTTCGCAGAGCCCTCCACAGCATCCATTTCTTCGTCGCTTGGCCTCTCCTGGAAGTGCCGGTAACGCACTGCGCTATCAACATTGAGGGAGTCCAACGTGTGGATGAGTGGCTCAAGCTCCTGGAGCGGCCTCGCTTCCAACGGAATACTGTTCCGACGCTCCCATAAGTTGAAAATCGCCTGCTGACACGCATCCTGCGCCGCCACTTTGTCCTCGTTCGATGCCTTTTCTGTGGCATCGATCCGCTCGGCAATCATGTGCGCCATCCATTGGGTTAACAGATCGTCGGCGAGGTTGAGCTCAGCGATCAGCCGCTTACCCAAATCCACTACAGCTTTAGAGCGTTCGAGTGATTTCATCGTTGCCTATCAAGTAATAGTGTTCATAGGGCCACGGATAAGGCTCAAACTGAGCTTCATTATCTCGTGGAGGCACCCGTCGTACGGATACGCAGATTAATAATTGCTCGTGCGGATGCGCTTGCAGGAGCTCGCCCAAAAACGAGCTATCGCAACTTAGTCGGGTACCTGAGAGGTGATCATGGTCTCGCCCGTAACCGACGGACCGAGTCCATGACTCGCTGCGCAACAGCGCCCCTGACGGTGATCTCCATCGCCTGAGGTCTGGGCAAGCGGTAAGTCCGAGCTCACTGATGATGTGGGGTAACGGTTGCGGACCTGGATAATCCATTTTTGCTGCCCACGGATCATACTCATCCAGCTGTGCACTTAAATTTTCGTCAGTAACCCATGCAGAAATCCGGAACGCTTCCCCCGCAGGTTCCGACTCATCCGCTCTAGGGATGTAAAATCTGTTCTCAACAGGAGACGTCTGCAAGGCTGCAAGAAGTGCCGCAGCACCATCCTTAGAGACGAAAGCACTTTGTACCTTAATGTTCTCAACATCATCCCTGTGGCCACTTGACCAATGCCCATACAAAACTTGAAGGCCGTCATCCGCTCGCAATTGGCTGTGCAGATAGTCTTTCGTGACTCTCCAGTACCAGCTATGGGCGCTGTCCCCCTGGAGCTTGATCGGAGGATTGGTCAGATTAGGATCGCGACGATCCGCAAGCCAACGACCGTCGACTCGGGTGAGTAATCGGCTTTGAAGCCAAACTTGGAAGTCATTCTTAAGCTCGTACTCACAGGTACCTACGGGGTGTGTCTCCAACAAGTCAGCGGCGACCAGCATCATGGCGTGATAGGCATGATATGCCCGCAGATCATCTACACGTGGCATTGACCCGTGCGAATGACTGGTGGCGAGACTGGGAAACAGTTTTCGTTTGTAGCGCGGGTCGTCCCTGCCAAGGGCGTACGTGATAGGCATTTGATCACGAAGTACCCGTCTCGCCCGGACCTCTATCGATGTCTCACTAAGCCCAAACACCTCTCCCAACGGAGCGAACCAGTAGGGGCTGATGTCGATGCCGAAGTAGTACTTTTCGTCATCGGAAACGCCGCCGTCTTCACACGTCTCGTTCAACCGTTTCCGTTGCCATCGCTGACCAGCTAGTAATGGAAGCTGGCTAGCATTCACAGCTTGCAGCTCGGGAACATCCTCTAGGATATGGGCTCCTGTACGATGCATGACGAGTAGCGTTTCGCGGGCAAAGTGGCGAATCAGCACATGCTTCATGGCGGCTGATCTCTTCAGGTAGGGTACAAATGGGATCACAGCCTCAGGACGATCGAGTGCTCCACGCGCAAGCGCTATCAACAACCACTGCTGAGCATGCCATTCATAAAAAGGAAGGCCTTGATCAGTGAACGGGCTCCCGTTGCCAGCATCGGCCCGCTCAACCAGAGCCAACAGTAGTTCTCTCCAGTCAAGTTCGATGCATGCTCTTATCACATGCGCAGCCTTCCAACGCTCTGACGCCGTAGGAGACCCAAGGCTAACCCAGAGGTATCCAGCCAGCGAGATAAGACACGAAGAGGGAGGCATCAAGTCATCAGTCCAAGGCCCATCGCCATCTTCAGGTTCAAGAATGTCTTCGAGGAGGTCCAGCCCGAAGTTCAAGACGCCATCGGCTTCATCGGGTCGAAGACGGAAAGAGAGTGGGTCTATCAGTAGGAAGAAATCAGCAGCATCAAAAGCCTCAATTTTCTCAAAGCTTTGCAGCACAGCACCTACCACTTCATCTTCGGATACGATGCCATCTCTATAAAGGTCCTCAAAGGGGAAAACATTTCCCCAGCCGGTACGCCGCGCATACTCAGGGGTGTTACGGCAAGCGGCTAGAGTTGCTTCATTCAAAGCTTTGCGCAACGAAAGCAGCTTGCGGCTCGCCTTAGGGATGGCATCCAAAAGGTACCGCAACTCGAACAATCCGAAGTCTGGCCAAGCGGCAATAGCCCGCACAAATCCAACGCTTCGGCTCATCCCGCTATGCTGCAAAGCTTGCTGGAAAAACTCGACTGGTGTGGATCCAGGTGCGATAGAACTTCGTCCTTTATAAGCCTTCCGGAGGTCTTCCGGACTAGAAAAGTCAATCTCAGCAAAAAGGGTATCCCAGCCCGCTTGAATTGCCTTCGGCTCATCATCAAGATCAGAATGATCACCTGGAGTAGTTTTGCTAGCAGACTCTGCCTCTGCTGCGGCAATCAACCTATCCAGGTCTAAAAGCTCAAGCTTCAGAGAGCGGCCGAGCTCCGCAAGCCCTATCCAGGTATCGGTCTTTTGAGGCTCTACTCTCAGATAGCGATAACCGATCTGAAGCATGAGTTTTCTCCGCTCCTGATCAGTCTCCGCTAACACCGCCTGTTGGATGTCAGTGAGCCCATCCCAACCAGCATCCAGACCGTATAACACCAACGGGGCGAAGGCTGGAAGCTCGCCAGAGTGAACCAGACTATGGACAGCGATCCCGATCAACCGCCCGGCATCGCCAAAATCCCTGTCACGCCACCGACTAAGAATAGAGAACGTTGAGGAAGGACATGAAGAGAGAAGAGCATCGACCGTTCTATTCCAGTCGAAATGTTTGTCGCGAGCCACATATTCATACGTGAGCTCAGCGGCCCGTGAAAGCCTGTAAGCAGAGCGCGAACGGGAAGCACCACGCTGCGCAGCGGCCTCCGCCAAATGCAGTAGTGCGCTCCAACGGTCCAAATTCTCGTCGCCGATACGACTCGAGATCTCCACTGCCCTATCAAAATAAGCCGCAGCTTCATTACTATTGGCAGGAAACACTGCACGAGCCAGGCGTAAATAGTCGTCGGCTCTTGAGTCAGCATGCTCTCTGGAGTTTTCCAACGTTTCGAAAGCTGCTATCGCAAGCACCAACGAAAAGTCCTGCATGCCCTTGGCTCGAGCAGCTATCCAGCACATGGCAGTAAGAGTTGCCGGCCACCATTGCTCCCTTCGAGCATGACACCAAGCCCGGAGCACATCGACACGTCCAGTGTCAGTCGTGGAGGAGGCATTGAGTATGCGTATCCACTCTACTGCTGCAACCTGGTGGATATTAAATTGGCCTTGGTAGTCCTTTGACGCAGCGCTCTCAGTGGCTTTCAGCGCCTGTTCGATGGCGCTGGCCAAGTCGGCCGGCGCTCTTCCACAAGAGATTTCCGCAGCGAGCACATACCAAGACAACACGCCGCCGATGGCGAGTCTGAAAGCGGCGGCGTCCCCGCCTCCTCCCCGCGAAGCTTTGTTTTCCATCTCATCTCGGATGTCAGGAGGTGCTATGTCGACTAGTAGGAGAGACTTGCCTCGTAGCGCCGACTCCAAAGCGTAGGCTCGTAGTAACGACCCACGATGTGAGCCAAAACGATCTGTGAGTTCCGATGGGGGCCGTTCGGGTAGGTACCGGCATAGTAAATCTGCCCAGGCATCGTCCTGCCGCGGCAGTACCTTTAGCGACGTTGCTACCGCAGATGTAACAGCGTCTAGCAGTTCCCAACGACCTTCCCACTGGGAGTTCTTGTTTAGTTTTACACGTTGATCCATCAGGACACGCATGACCCTGGCCATGGGCTCCGGGGGAATGCAATGACCGATTCGTGCAGCCTCCGTTATTAACCCCAGCAGAATCCAGAGGTTGTTCGCGGAGTGGATGGCGAGCAAATCCAACTGATCGAGTTGCCCCAAGTCGACGAGCCGACTGGCGAGCAGCCTACTCGCGTCAAACGCGAGCCGGCGAGGTTTCCACCGACTCAAAAACTTCGTGGCCTCCTCCGGCCCCTCGACTCGTAAGTAAGCCATGGCGATTTCAGCTCGATCAGCATCGTCGACCTGCTCAGCTTCTCGTTTTCTTTGAGGACGTCTTGACCACGCGTATAACCAGTCCATCGCCATACGGAGATGGCTACCAGCCTCCGCTTTAAACTGATCGCGACCTGAGAGCAGGCCTGCATCGTAAGCATGGTGTGCTCCCATCCAACCGCCGTCGAATGTGCGTCTTGAGACGAGTTCTTCAATTCTGTCTGGTGCAAGGAGATGAGCGGCAATATCAGTATTGGTCTGAATGAGCTTGATCTGACGCGACTCTCCGGCGGCCTCACCTCCTCCCTTTAATGCCAACTTCGCCGCGTCGGCATAGCGCCTTTTTTGCAAACATGCTTTGAGCGCAAATGTAAGCCGCTGAAGCTCCACATCCCGACGCTCGATCGGATTTGTGGTGGGCAGGCCGTCTTCAGATAGAGCTAATTCGACAAGCTCATCCAGGTACCCGGCCGACAGGAGTAATTGAGGGATCGTGGAGGCAACATAAGAACTACTTTTCGCGAGCGGTCGTAGACGCTCCAAGAACGAGGCGAGTATCGCTGGCGTTGGCTTGAACCGCTCTCTGAACCATGTTTCAGTAGGCTCATCAAGGAAGTGAAGGCTATCTCCTTTGACGACTAGCGGGCGGTCAAGATCATATGCAAAGCTTCGAACTGCACCCTCAGATATGCCAGAGATCTGTGCCAGAACTGAGACAGGCACTAGTGGCCGAAGCACAGCCAGTCCCTGACAGATAAGATCGATTTGAGCGACCTCCGTATTCCCTTCCCGCTCTTTTAGTTTTTCAACGGAAAGCTGCAGCAAGTCACCAATTGCTGATTCGACCGTGGAAGGCGCGGGGCCGAGCTCTCTCAGCATCTGCCCCATCGGCAACCCACGACTCAAAGCCAGAGCCTGAACTCGAGGGTTAGAACTCGTCAGAAATGCGAATTCAGCTACGTTCGCTTCAGTCGCATCCGGGAATTTGCAACGCAAGTGCACAGCAGTTTCTGCTTTGCTGAAGGGCTTTAGCTCGATCTGATGAACATTAACCAGACTTCCCAAGCGCTCCCTACGGTGCGTCCTGCAGGTCATTACCAATTTCACGCCATCTGGTAATTCCAGCTGGATCAGGTCTCGGACAAATGCTCGCTCGCCCAACTCTTCAGCAACCATATCGGCGTTGTCCGCAGCATCTATGAGCAGGCACAAACATGCGTCAGGATCACGCCCGCGTATTACAGCAATGGCTTGGTTAAGCCTGCCCAAGAACGCACGCATCAAATCCTTAGCATCCACATGGGCAGATGGTATTAGCGGATGACAAAGGCTCAGGGAGGCG
Source organism: Pseudomonas sp. JDS08PS003 (assembly GCF_045013505.1). Taxonomy (NCBI): domain Bacteria; kingdom Pseudomonadati; phylum Pseudomonadota; class Gammaproteobacteria; order Pseudomonadales; family Pseudomonadaceae; genus Pseudomonas; species Pseudomonas sp. JDS08PS003. The sequence goes on along the minus strand of NZ_CP120724.1, from coordinate 1,009,377 downwards.
AGCTCGTTGGCAATCTGGACGAGTGCATCGCGGTGTCGGTGGCGATAGTGCAGTACGTTTCGATAAAGTCCGTCGCCGAAGCAGTCATAAAGCACCGCAACGGAGTCGTTGGGCATCAATGCCGCCAAGCGTGAAGCTAACACTGACTTGCCGACACCACCGTCGGCGTGCAGAACTACTGATTGCGTAGAAGTGAGCAAATACGCAAGGATTTCGCCCTCTTGCTCTCGAGACATCGCATTAGTGGGAGAAGCAATCAAGCATTGAGCCGGAAGCAATTCCGGCTCCGTGACCTTCAAGGCCCGCAATACATCGTGTCTGCGAATAGAAGGGTCATGAGCGAATTCAGACGTGGCTTTGCGGGAGACGAGCTCTTTGAGCTGAACCGGAGAATCATAGTCTGTGCCAGCCAGATACACAGCGATATCAAGGCTGAGTAGGTTCCGCTGCGCCCAAAGCCCTGGTTCACCTTCTTCCACCGAGAAAATTTTGAAAAACTCTTTAGCCGCACTGATACTCAGCCCGGTATAGCGTATGAGCGATTGTCGAACCGTGGGATGACGAGAACGCTGAGCATGTCTCAAATCCTCAATCGACTCTTTCACCTTTATGTCGATAGGACGGTTGGTTGTGTAAGTAAATTTAAATTTCTCTTGGAGCGTTTCTGCGGAAAACTTGGAGCTGAGTCCTGTGTAGCGCTTGGCAAACCCTTTGAGGGTCTTTTTGAGGCCGCTTGCCGTCCAAGGTGTTGAAGCATGCCGCGTTGAGTGCTTCAGCTGGACGTAATGAACGCTTCGCGCATCTTCAACGTTCTCACTACCGTAGTAAAAGCCAACATCAATGAGCTCGTCCCCATCCTCCACGGATCTGCCCCCCTCCGCCACAGAGGCCCCCTCGATAGAAATGGCTACAAGATCACCCAATCCCGGCAAGAGAGAAAGGCAATGGCGCGCTGCCCAATGATAGTGAAACTGATCGCCGTCCCGGCTCGGGCGCACCAAATCATCGCCTGCCATTAATGGCTTACCTCCTTGTGTGTGGAATGTCTCTAGTCAAGCAGCTGGGCGAACGCAGTGAGGAGAGGAACGAATGACCTACGGATGCGATCGTTCACCGGATGTGCACCGGCGCTGCAACGGAGACCATTCTGAACCAACTAGCAATCTTGGGGTAGTAGCGGGGTGGTAGCTGCTGGATTGATAGCTTGAATCAACCCTTATGTCGTAGACGCCACGACCGGCCGGTTTGGGCAGTTCACTGCCAATCATAGTTACGAAGCGTGCTGGTCAGATCGAATGCAAACAGGTGGTCAAGTGGAGCGCAGTATTCCAATTGGTATTCCAACCAAAAATTAAAATTGTTATTAATGTTATAAATCAATAGCTTACAGAACAGATTCAAATTACCCCGGCCCACCAACTGAACAAGAAAAGACGTCCACAGACGTCTTTTTTTGTGCCTGAAATCCAGAAAATACAGGGCCTTGGCGTCTATTAGCGTCCACAGACGTCCGACAAAATCCACACCTTCTTGTATTCCACAAGGTACTCCAAGCCCGTCAGGGGTAGTTTTTGGAGTACCGAATGATGTCATGGAGTGCTGAACCGCCCTGGTTTAGTAGACGCATTCGAGTGACTGCATTTGGCTGACTCCGTTGAAAAAGTCGCCCATGGTTCCTGCAGAAGAAAATTATGCGTCCGAAGTCGAACTCTTTACTTCGGCAGAGGCTTCCGAACTCAGAATTCAGTTAGTCGTTTGCAAAAAAAGCGTTTTAACCGGTCACTATTCAATCCGTTTAGGCAGCCCGATTCTCAACAGAGTCTGCCGAATGCTGCTTGCTGCGAAATGCGGCAGCCGACCTCAAGCGAACGCTATATATGTAATCAAAATGTAGTGCGCCTTCCCTCCTCCATTTCGACCGCAGGTCAGTCCTGCCCCCCCTCCTCCCTCTTGTGCTTACGATAACGGGAGAGCGAAATTCCCGTTTGGCGCTTGAAGTAGCGACACAAGTAAGACGCGTCGACGAAGTTCAATTCGTCGGCCACACGGCCAATAGCCAAGTCACTGTATGAAAGAAGAGCCTTGATCTCCAAGGTTACCTGCCGATCGATCAGGCCCTTGGGAGTGTCATTGAAAAACGCTTTGGTCAACTGCGACAGGTAGAACGGCGTGATATTCAGTGCGTCGGCGTAGAACTTCACATCTCTGTGGCGCACACAATGTTTGCCTATCAATTCCCAGAAGCGCCAACTGAGCATTTCCTTCCGGCTGAATCCCCTGTTTTCTATCTGGTTGGCTGGAAGTTGCTCGGCTATTTTCAAAAAGAGGTTCTGCAGCTGATTGCGCAACATGATGCGTTGGTAGGTGGGACAGGTCTGCGCAATGTTCCGCATCTGTGTCACCCAGCTCTCTATCAGCGGCATGTCGTCCTTGGATGGAACGCAATGAGGATGGTCATGCAGAAATACGAACAAGGTATTGGGCAGTGGGTAGGCAACCTCTGCGGCAAAACTTTTCGGCATAAGGCAGAAAAACACCTTGAAGCGGCGCGAGCGACGTTTGAGCAAGGCAATAGTGTCCTCAGCCAGCAGCATCACAGCACCGCGCCTAACCGCATGTTCTTTGAAGTTAAGTGTGAAGTGGGCACTACCGCAGAGGCATACCAGTAGCGTCAAGTAAGCGTGACCGAAGGAGAGCGGTAAACCTTGCCCTTCCGCTAGCGTGGTTTCTCCCATCCGCATCGAGTCGTCAGGAGCGGAAAGTTTCGGAATGTGATGCATAGTGACCCAGCGCTACAACAAACAAGAGCCAAAATCCTATCACCGCTTGGCGCAGCTGTTTCGAAAAGTACCGAAAAAGCCGAGGTACTGGCGTGTACCGCTGATCTGTCTCTCAATACTCTGTCCCGAACGAACCAATCCATTCGGGTACAGGACATGACACTTGAAACAGAACGACTCTTGCTTCGCCCCTGGCAGGCCACAGACGCCGCCGATCTATACGAATATGCCAAAGACGCCCGAGTCGGTCCCATCGCTGGCTGGCCCCCCCATACCAGTGTGGAGAACAGTGCCGACATCATCCGTACGGTCTTCAATCACCCCGAGGTGTACGCGGTCGAACTGAAGGAAAATCGCCGTGCTGTCGGTTGTGTGGGCATTCTCATAGGCAGCAACAGCAATTTTGAAATCAGTGAGCAGGAAGGTGAAATCGCCTACTGGATCGGTGTGCCGTACTGGGGCAAAGGCCTGACTCCGGAAGCCGTGCGTGAGGTGATGCGACACGCCTTTGAAAACCTGAATCTCAAAGCACTTTGGTGTGGTTACTTCGCCAACAACATCCAGTCCTATGCTGCTCAATCCAAGTGTGGCTTTCGCTTTCATCACACGGAAGAAAACAAATACAACCAGTTCCTCCAAGACTATCGGACAGAACACATTAGCCGTATCACCTACCAAGAATGGCTGGACCATACGAAAGAGTAAGGACACAAACCAAAGGTACCGGTGTACGGCGGCCACAACCGACGGACGCAGTCTGGTGACGACGTAAACCGCACGAACGCCGCAGAGGAGTTCAAACCTTACTTGGAACTGCACGGAGAGCTAACCGGAATCCCCCGCCGCCCCAGCACTGCCGCGAACTGCAACAGCTAGAGTGCGAAGCCTGCCGCAGGACAGCGCCGCACTTTTCGCCGCGCTGCTGGCGAAGGCGCAGGAGGAACTGAATGTCCGTGAAAGTTAATTGAGCCTTATCAACACCCCAGTTCAGGAGACTTATGAAAATCTCACTTACCCAAGTAACGCAAAAAAACTATGAAGCGATTTGTGAACTGGAGGTCACTGAAGAGCAGGAAGACTACGTGGCAAGTAATACCTGGTCGCTCGTTGAGGCTGCGTACAACCCAGGTTACTTCACACGCGCCATAATCGCGGATGGAGAGCCTGTAGGCTTCTTTATGTGGGTACAAGAGTCAAAAGGCAAAGTTTCTATCTGGCGCTTTATGGTGGACAAAGAACATCAGCGAAAATCCATCGGTAGAGTAGCGCTGGGCCTCGCCCTACATGAAATAAAACAGATCGCAGATTTGAAAGAAATTGAAATTTGCTACAACCCCAACAACATCGTAGCTAAAGGGTTTTACTCCAGTTTCGGGTTTGTCGAGGTTGGTATGGATGCAGACGGCGAAGATATGCTGGCGAGGATCAGGATTTGAACTGCACCAAATACAATCCGGGCTTTGCACAACAGTTCTAATTACCTTCAACTCCAACCGCCTATGACTCAGGAGGGCGCAGAGGATGATCAGGGGCTTCAGCGCTCCGACATCACCACCATCACTTCCGCATCCTCCTCCCCTTCCGCCAGGTAGATATGGCCGACGCTGCTGTTGAAGTACGCCGTCTCCTGCGATCCGATGCTCACGGCCTCTCCGGTCTCGAACTGAATCCGCACCCGCCCCGACAGCACCAGGGCGAATTCCTGCCCGGGGTGGCGGATGTAATCCTCGAACTGCTGCAGCTCGCGGGCAAAGATTCGCGCATACATGGGGGTCATGCTGCGTCCGGGGAAGTCGCCGGCCATGGGGTGGTAGTCGTAGTTGCCGGTGCTGTAGCCGGGGGCGTCGGCGATGGTGGTGCTGACCACGGTCGGTTGCACCTGGGCGCTGCGGGTCTGGGTCAGGTTCGGCGCGGGGGTGAACAGCTGGGCGATGTCGACGCCCAGGGCGCGGGCCGCGGCGGCGAGTTTTTCGTAGCTGACCGAGACTTGGGCCAGCTCCATTTTCGACAAGGTCGACAGCGCGACGCCGGAGCGTTCCGAGAGCTGCTTGAGGGTCAGCTTCTGGTTTTTGCGTATGGTCCGCAGGCGTGCGCCGACCTGGGTTCGGTCGATCAGTGGATGGGCGTGGGAGCTCGAGGCGGGCTGGGCTCGGTCGGAACTCATTGGGGCTCTCTGTCAGGCAAATAAGGGCAACCGCGACGCTGGCCGGGGCACGTGGCGAAATATTAACCCATGACTCCGGGTTGACTGGAAAATTCTCATATCTTACATTTCTCGTATGTGAGAATTTTAACCCCTGTCATTTTCCAGCGATTCAGGAACCCCGGCATGCACGCGAACCAATGCTTCGACTTCGTCATCATCGGCGCCGGTATTGCCGGTGCTTCCCTGGCCTATCGGCTGGCCGGGCAGGCCAGCGTGCTGGTGCTGGAGCGTGAATCGCAGCCGGGCTACCACTCCACCGGGCGCTCGGCGGCGATGTTCATGGAGGCCTATGGCACCCCGCAGATCCAGGCCCTGACCCGCGCCAGCCGGGCTTTCTACCAGCGGCCGCCGCAGGGTTTCTGCGAACACCCGCTGATGGAACCCCGTGGCTGCCTGTACGTCGCCAGCGAGGAACAGCTGGACCAATTGCAGCAGACCTACGATGAAACCCGCGCCCGTTCCGCCAATGTGCGCCTGATCACGGCCGAGCAGGCCCGGGCCCTGGTGCCCTGCCTGCGCCCCGACGCCGTCGCCGGGGCGATGCTGGAAACCGCCGCCCAGGACCTGGACGTGCACGCCCTGCACCAGGGCTTCCTGCGGGCCATGCGCCGGGCCGGTGGGCAGCTGGAGTGCGACATACAGATCGTCGAAGCCAGCCGCGAAGACCGCCACTGGAACCTCACACTCAGCGATGGCCGTTCCCTGCAGGCGCGCAATCTGGTGAACGCTGCCGGTGCCTGGGTCGATGAGGTGGCCCAGCTGTGCGGCGTGGCCCCCATCGGCCTGCAGCCCTGCCGGCGCAGCGCCTTCACTTTCGACGGCCCGCTGGATGAAGATTTCAGCCGCTGGCCGGCGGTGATCGGCATCGACGAAAGCTTCTACTTCAAGCCCGACGCCGGCCAGTTGCTCGGCTCCCCGGCCAATGCCGACCCAGTGCCGCCTCAGGACGTGATGCCCGAAGAGCTGGACATCGCCACCGGCATCTACCACATCGAGAACGTCACCTCCCTGAGCATCCGCCGCCCGCGCCACAGCTGGGCCGGCCTGCGTTCCTTCGTCGCCGACGGCGATCTGGTGGTGGGCTGGGATGACAGTTGCGAAGGCTTTTTCTGGCTCGCCGCCCAGGGCGGCTACGGCATCCAGTCGGCGGCCGGCGTCTCGCAACTGGCCTGCGCCCTGCTGCTGGGGCAACCGGTCCCCGAAGAACTGCTGAGCCAGGGCGTCGATGCCCAGGCCCTGGCCCCCGCTCGCTTGCGTTAACCCACCCAGCCCACGAGGCCCTTGCCATGTCCAATGACATCCAGCGTTACCCCAGCCACCTGCCCTACCCCTTCTCCCGGGCGATCCGCGTCGGCGGCTTTCTGTTCCTCTCCGGCCAGGTGCCGATGAGCGCCGAAGGCGAAGTGGTGCACGGCGACATCCGCGTGCAAACCGAGGCCGCCATGGCGCGCATCGGCGAAACCCTGGCCGCGTGCGGCGCCAGCTTCGACCAAGTCGTGAAGAGCACCGTCTGGCTCACCGACATGCAGCACTTCGCCGGCTTCAACGAGGTCTACCAGCGTCACTTCAAGAACGGTTTCCCGGTGCGCTCCACCGTCAGCGCCCAACTGGCGCTGGGGGTCGATGTCGAGATCGAAGTCCAGGCCTGGGTCGGCGAAAGCTGAGTCACCCGCCCCAGCCCTCAAGTGCGATGCCCAGGACCGCCACGCCAATAGATGACGCGGCCGTCCACCCCACATAACAACAACAAATCGAGGCTAATCGTCATGAAAGAAAGTCTGAAGATCGCCGGCGCCTTCGTCGGTGTGATTGTCGGCGCGGGGTTCGCCTCCGGTCGTGAACTGCTGTTGATGTTCGTCGACTTCGGCGTCTGGGGGCTGGCAGGTGCGGTGGTCAGCGCCGCGCTGTTCACCTTCCTCGGCATGGCCCTGGCCAGCATGGGCAGCCGCCTGCGGGCGGCGTCGCACAAGGACGTGGTGCAGGCCCTGTGCGGCAAACACCTGGGCGCCCTGGTGGACCTGATGATTACCTTCTTCATGTTCGCCGTGACCGTGGTGATGCTGGCCGGCGGCGGTGCCCTGCTGGAACAGCAGTTCGGTATTCCGGCCATCGCCGGCAGCGTGCTGGTGACCCTGATCGTGGTCGCCATCGTGTGCCTGGACGTGCACAAGGTCATCGGCATGATCGGCGCGGTGACGCCCTTCCTGATCATCACCGCGGTCGGCGTGGCCCTGTATGGCGCCGCCACCCGTGACCTGAGCTTCGGTGAACTCAATCAACTGGCGGCCAAGCAAGAAGCCGGCGCCAGCCACTGGCTGCTGGGCGCCTTGCTCTACGTGTCCTACAACATCGTGGCCGGGGTGCCGATCCTGGCAATCATGGGCGGCGCGGCCAAGGGCGAGAAACAGGCAATGTGGGGCGGCATCCTCGGCGGCGCCCTGCTGGGCCTGCTGATGCTGGTGATGAGCCTAGGCCTGCTGTCGCGCCTGGACAGCGTGGCGGACCTGCCGATGCCCATGCTGTCGATCGCCAGCGAAGTCTCCCCGGCGCTTGGATTGCTGATGGCGCTGATCATCTTCTGCATGATCCTCAACACCGCCGTGGGCACCCTGTACTCCTTCTCTGCGCGGCTGTTTCCAGCGGGCACCCGACAGTTCCGCCTAGGTTCGATAACCGCCGGCGTCCTGGCGTTTGTCGGCAGCCTGGTGGGTTTTATCAGCCTGGTGGGGCAGGTCTATCCGTTCTTCGGCTACCTGGGGTTCCTGCTGATTGCCGCGGTGGTGATCGGCTGGCTGCGACCACGGCGGGTGGTGGTAGCGTAGGCGCCGTTCGATGGGGCAGGCACCCGGGGCGTATCCCAGGTGCCTTGAGTTCAACCCGGCACTGTAGGAGCGAGCTTGCTCGCGAAAATCCCCAGAGCGCCGCATTTCCCCAGCGAACCCGCGTTATCGTTAACGCCCATTGCGAGCAAGCTCGTTCCTACAAGGACAGGGCCCGTTCCATGATCAGCGTCAGCTCCTCGCCCTCGTAATGCTCGCGCACCCGGACAAAGCCCAGACGGGCATAAAAGCCTTCGGCGGTGACCGACGAGGGCACCACCAGCGAGGTCAAGCCCGCATCCAGCGCCGCCTGCTCGACCGCCGCCATGAGTTGCCGGCCCAGGCCATGGCCGTGGTGCGCCGGGTCGACAAACACCGAACGCACCGCGCGCCCGTCGAGGCTGGCGGTGCCCAGCAACTCGCCGTCCACCAGGGCGACAAACATCTGCCGGCGCTGCATCAGTTGGCGTACGGCATCGGTGGTGAAACTGGCCTTGACCCGCTCGATCACACTGGCGGGATAGTCCTGGGCATTACTGGTGAGCAAGGCCGCCAGGATCACCTGGCTGACCCGCGCGGCATCGGCTGCTACGGCCGGACGAACCTGACATTCCATGACCACTCCCTGGTTGTCGCGTTGATCGCAGTGGTCAAAAATACGGCCCATCCCACGCGCAGCCAAGCACTTACTGCAACTGGAACACCAGGCAGGGGTTGTCGTTGAGCCGCCCTTCGAACACCGGCAGCTGATTCTCCAGCGAGGTGTTATCCAGCAGCCCCCGGTCCTTGCGCGCGATGATCACCCAGGAGTCGTGAGGCAGCGCATCCAGGTGCCCGGGGTCGTCGCCGCTGACGAACAGCGGTTGCTCGTCGCGGTCCAGGTTCATCATGTAGCGCACCGCCCAGGTGTCCTGGCCCAGGTTGAAGAACACCAGCGGCCCGGGGCTCGCCTGGCGCAACTGCTCAACCTGGGAAACGAAGGCCTTAGTGTCGAACTGCAGATCCTTGGCCGGGTCCACCACCGCCACCAGCAGCGTCCATTGCGCCGCCAGGGCCAAGCCGCTGAGCAGCACCAGACGCCGTCCGAAACTGCCCAGGGTCTTGCGCCAGCCATACAGTGCCAGCAGCTGCAACACGGCGAAGATCGCGATCAGCAACGGCATGGACACCGGCGGCCAGTAACCGTGCTTGTGCCAGTTGTGACGCAGGACGAACAGCACCAGGATGCACACCCCCGGCAGCAACCCCACCAGCCACAGGTAGGCGCTGCGCACCTTGTCCAGCCTGCCCCGGATCATGAGCAGGCCATAGGCCGCCACCGCGGCGAACATCGGCACCATGGGCAAGATGTAATAGGCGCGTTTGAAGTGTGGCACCGACAAGCCCAGCAGGATCATCAGGCCGCAGGCGCCAAGACGCAGTACCAGGCGCAGTTGCGGGTCGGCATGGCGCCGGAACACTTGGCGGCGCAGCATCCACAACGTCACCAGGGCCAGGGGCACCACGGGGAAATAGCGGTACAGGGCCAACTGGAAGTAGAAGTAGAACGGCTCGCCACTCTCATCCAGGCGCCCGCCCACCTGCATGTGGTAGACCTGCTGCACAAAGGCCTCGCCGCCACTGACATAAGCCAGCTTCAGTAACAGCCACCAACAGGCAGCCAGCAACAGCAGGCCGCTGAAACCGTAGCCAAGCACGCGCTTGAACAAGATACGGCGCGCCTCCTGGGTACGACTCTCGCCCAGCAGCCAATAGGTGCAGACCACGCCGCAGACCTCCACCAGCCCCAAGGGCCCGCGAATGGCGAAGGCCAGCACGAACAGCGGCAGCACCATCAGTGGCCGCAGCCGCGAGCCACGCTGCTCGCCGCTGTGCAGCAGGTAGAAAGCGCCCAGGCACAGCAGCGAAACCATCTGGTCCAGACACACCGAGCGGGACTTGTCCAACAGCTGGCTGGTGAGCGCCGTGAGCAACACCGCGAGCAGTGCCCAGGTGCGCCCCGAAGGCGCCAGCAGGCGATACAGCAGCGCCAGCACCCCGGCCGAGGCCAGCGCGGTGGGCAGGATATTGGCCAGGTGATTGGGGGCGCCGAAGGCCTGGGCGAACAGGTAGCTGAAGAAGGTCGCGGTGCCCGGATAGTCTGGATACGGCTGGCCGTAAGTGGTCGGGAACAGGCTCGCGCCGTGGCGGAACATCTCCTGCAGAAACAGCGCCCAACGGCCGTCGAATCCCTGGGGCTGCTCGTCCCAGATGCCAAAGGTGAACAGCAGCAGGGCCACCAGGTAGATACCCCAGGACTCAATCCCTAAACGCGTTTCTCGAACCATCTTCGCCCCACCAGAAAGCGCCGCACCAAGGGCGCGGCATAAGGCTGAACATGTTGCGCGCGCAGCCCCTGAACGGTGCCTGAACAGGGATGAAAATCCCCATGACGCCGTTCTGCCCAGCTGACTGTTGCCGCTGTCGAGTCCGCGAGGCTGCGGTTACACGGAGCTGCGGCGCAGGGTCGTAAACCGGCGCCAGTCGAACTGCCCCACTGCCAGCGCCAGCAGGATCAAGCCCATGGATACGCCCTCCTCGACCCCGACCCGCTGCCCCAGGATCAGCACCGAACCGGCCATGCCGAACACCGGGATCAGCAGCGACAAGGGCGCCACCCGGGAAACCGGATACTCACGCAACAACAGGTTCCAGCCCCAGTAACAGAAGTGCGTTGCGGCATAGACCTGAAACATCAGGGACAAGGCCGCACTGACGGACACCTGCCCGGCCAGTTGCAGAAACGGCGCACTCCCATGGCTTATCCAGGTCAACGCCAGCAGCGGCAACGGCGCAAACAGGCTGGCCCAGACCACGAAGGCGAACACCTCCCGAACCCCGCAGCGCTTGATGATGACGTTGCCCACACTCCAGCTGAACGCGCTCACCAACAGCAAGGCGTAACCCAGACTGGTGGCGTGCCCGGGGCTGTCGCCGATGATCCGCAGCAGCCCCCACAGGGCAATGGCCGTGGCCAGAACCTGCTGCAGGCGCAGGCGCTCGCCGAACAGCAACACCCCCCAGCCCAGGGAGAAAAAGGCGCTGAACTGGATCAACAGCGAAGCGGTGCCCGGAGCCACGCCCTGATCGATCCCCAGGTTGATCAGCGCCCACATGGCTACGCCGAAAATCAGCCCATAGGCCGCTAGCCAGCCGAGCGCCACTGACGGGCGCGGCACCAGGAACACCCAGGGCAGTGCCGCCAGGGTGAAACGCAAGGCGGTGAGCAGCAACGGATCGACACTGGCCAGGCCGAGTTTGGTGATGGGGAAGTTCAGGCCCCACAAGGCCGTTACCAGCAGGGCCAGGAACAGGTGTTTTTTCTGCATGTCGCGCGGTCCAGGAAAGGCGGCCGCGAGCAAATCCCCGGCCGGGGCCGAACTATCGCCGGAGCACGACATGGCCCGCTTGCAGTATCAGGTCAACTATCAGTAAATTCGGGCCATGCACCCTATCGATATCGACCCCTACGAAAACATCCCCCGAGATGCGCTGGTCACGGCCATCGACTATGCGGACGGCCAGCACTTCGCCGAACACCAGCATCGACGCGGGCAGTTCGCCTACGCCGCCACCGGGGTAATCAGCGTCTACACCGAGCAGGGCAACTGGGTGGTGCCGCCACAGCGGGCCATTTGGGTGCCGGCCGGGGTGCCCCATGCCATGCACATGAGCGGGCCGGTGACCATGCTCAACACCTATGTGCGCCCTCAGGCCATGAAGAACCTGGGCTTGCCCGGACATTGCCAGGTGCTGGAGGTGTCGGAACTGCTGCGCCAGTTGCTGCTACGAGCCGTAGACATCCCCGCCCTCTACGCCGAGGACAGCGCGCAGGGCCAGCTCATGAACCTGCTGCTGCATGAAATCGCCGCCATGCCGGCACTGTGCCTCAACGCCCCATTGCCGTCCGAGCCGCGCCTGGCCAGGGTCTGCCGGGAAATGCTGGAGCAACCGTCACTGGAGCTGGGGATCGATGCCATGGCCGAGCGCGCCGGGATGAGCCGCCGCACCTTCACCCGCCTATTCCGGCAACACAGCGGCATCAGTTTCGTCGAATGGCGTCAGCAGGCCTGCCTGTTGGCAGCGGTGGTACGCCTGGGCCAGGGACAACCCGTCACCCGGGTTGCCACCGACCTGGGCTACAGCAGCCCAAGCGCGTTCAGCGGTGTGTTTCGCAAGGTATTGGGCGAGCCGCCCAGTCGCTACTTTGCCCAGGGCCGGGTGTGAAAGACCCGGGCCCGGCAGCTTGCCTGCCAGGCCGGGTCTGCGCGCCGCTACAGAAACACAGCAGACAACATCCCCAGCGCCCCCAGGCAAAAGCCGATCAAAGCACCGCGCCCGGGCGCCTGCTGGAACAGCGCCCAGATCACCAGCGGCTCCAGGAGCAGCAGCGATGTCACCGAGACCACGGTGATGATCCAGATATCACCCACCGCCACATAGCCGAGCCAGTAGGCCGCCAGCAGGCAGATACCGCCCAGGCACATGATCAGCACCGGCAACGCCAGTTCGGCACCCGAGGTGTTGCCGGAATGGGCCAGCCGCGCCACCACCACTTCACTGTAGATGGCGCAGAACTCGCCCAGCACCATCAGCCCTACAGCAGAAACTCCGAGTAATTCTTTGGACATGTGACAAACCCCTTCGTATTGAGAGCCCGATTTTTCAGCTCCCAGGCATTGATCGCTCCGCTGACGGAGCCTGAATCACGATGCGCAGGGGTACGGGGCAACTCGGTCATAGTCAGGAACTTGAACATGTCCATCTCCTTCTGGGTGGGTGATGCAAACCGGGCCCGTGAACTGTCGACGGGCCGCTGCCTGTATAAGGGATTTGCTCCCCCGGCGTCATCCGTCACGCGCATTCACCGCGAAAAAACCACGCAAACTCCACAATCAAAACGCCTTGCTGCCGATAGCCTGGGTCCGGTCATCCTCTGCCTGAAGCCATTGCCCCCATGCCCCAGCCGTCCAAACCTCTTCGTACCGTTCAGCCCTCTGATTGGGTCGCTACCTATTTCATCAGCGTCGCGACGCTGGCCGTGGTCCTGACGCTGTTGGTCAACCTGATCGTGCAGATCAGCAGCCGGGACCCGTGGAGCGAGCTGTCCAGCGCGCTGACTTTCAGCGTGGTGGTGCTGCTGGTGAGCGTGGTCGTGATAGGCGTCGTTGCCGCCCTGCCCTGCATCCTGTTCTTCTGGCTGGCCCAGCGTTTCACCTGGCGCCACCTGTGGATCTACCTGCTGGGTGGAGCCCTGGCGGCCCTGCCCACCATTCCCATGGTGGTGAGCCTGTCTCCCGGTTTTTTCAACCTCCCGTACGGCGTCAACATCCTTGAGCGCTATCTGCCGCTGGCGCACTTGTTCGCTGGTTGCGGGGCCTTTCTGGGAGCGATGTTCTGGTGGCTCAGCGGGCGGCACCTGCGCTGACTCCCTCCTGTAGGAGCCGGCTTGCCGGCGAAGAAAGCGCCCACGATCCCAGCCTTGTCACTCACCTCAAGAAGCGATGTCTCCCATGCCTGCAAAAACTCCAGCCCTTCGCACCGTGTACCCTGAAGACTGGTTCGCCGCCTACTTCATCGGTGTCACGGCCCTGGCCGTGGTCCTGGCCTTGCTGATCATGCTGGCAATGCTGGCCGGCGCCGGCTCGTTGAACGCAGACATCATTCTCCAGACGCTATTCGTGGGCCTGCTGACCCTGGTCGTCAGTGGCGTGCTGATCGGCATTATCACGGCCCTGCCCTGCGCCCTGTTCTTCTGGCTGGCCCAGCGTTTTGCCTGGCGCAATGTGCTGATCTACCTGTTCTGCGGGGCACTGGCGGCGATGCCGACCATTCCCGTGGTGGCAAGCCTGGCCCCCTCCAGCTTCTACACCGACCGAGACGAGGATGAACCGCTACCCGATGGTTTGCCGCGCTACCTGCCGCTGGCGCCATTGTTCGGCTGCTCGGGGGCTTTTCTGGGAGGTATCTTCTGGTGGCGCAGCGGCCGCCACCTGCGCTGATCAGCCCTCCCTGCCCCCCCTCCCGTAGGAGCCGGCTTGCCGGCGAAGAGGCCCTCCGGCCCTGCGCCAGACGTGATGAGGCCTTCGCCGGCAAGCCAGCGCCTACCAAGCCAACACCAGATCAGCGCCACCCCAGCCAGCGCCTACAAGGAGGCGCTGGGCTAGGCGTCGCGGGCCACTACCACCTTGCCCAGCAAGCCGCCCTGCTCGACGCGGGCATGGGCCCGGCGCAGGTTGTCGACGGTGAAGGGGCTCAACACCTCGCTCAAGGTGCTGCGAATCACACCCTGATCCAGCAGTTGCGCCAGCCGCTCAAGAATCCGGTGCTGCTCGATCATGTCCGGGGTCTGGAACAGGGCGCGGGTGAATACCATCTCCCAGTGCAGGGACACGCTCTTGGCCTTGAGCGGCACCGCATCGAAGAACTCATGATCGTCGATCAGTGCGATGTGGCCATGGGGCACGATGATCTCGGCCAGCTCGGCATAGTGCCGTTCGGTGTGGCTCAGGGCGGCAATGTGGGTCACCGACGGCAGGTCGAGGGCTGCCAGTTGCGCCACCAGCGAATGGGAATGGTCCAGCACCTGATGAGCCCCCAGGTCCAGGCACCACTGGCGGCTGTCCGGCCGCGAAGCCGTGGCGATGACGGTCATCCCGGTCAGCTGGCGCGCCAGCTGGATCAGCACCGAGCCCACGCCACCGGCACCGCCGACAATCAACAGCGTGCTCTGCTCAGAGAGGTCGCCGGGCACCCGGCCCAGGCGCTCGAAGAGCAATTGCCAGGCGGTCAGCGAGGTCAGTGGCATGGCCGCCGCCTGGGCGAAGGACAGGCGGTCAGCGAGGTCAGTGGCATGGCCGCCGCCTGGGCGAAGGACAGGCGGCCCGGCTTGTGCCCCACCAGGCGTTCGTCCACCCGGTGCAGCTCGGCATTGGCCCCATCACGGGTGAAGGTGCCGGCATAGAACACCGCATCCCCCGGGGCGAACAGGGTCACTGCGCTGCCCACCGCGCGGACCACGCCACTGGCGTCCCAGCCCAGGGTCCGCACGCCCTCGGGCACCGCCACCTTGCCGGCGCGGACCTTGGTATCCAGGGGGTTGACCGACACCGCTTCAACCGCCACCAGCAGGTCATGCGGTTCCAGTGGCGGCGGCTCCAGTTGCACCTCGCAGAGGGCTTGAGGATCAGACAGGTGCGAACCTTTGAGGTAGACGATGGCCTTCATTGCAACACTTCCTTGACGACGCAAAGCGCACACTTAAATCCTTCATGCCCCACTCGCACAAGTACGGTACTTTTGCGTACCAGCTACGCAAAAGGGTCGTCAGGCAATGAAGAACAAGCACTACCAGGACATTCCAGGCTGCCCGGTGGAGGTCACCCTGGACCTGATCGACGGCCGCTGGAAAGGCGTGGTCCTGCATCAATTGCTGGCCAACGAGTTCCTGCGTTTCAACGAGCTGCAGCGGCGTCTGCCGGGGATCTCACAACGCCTTTTGACCAAGCAACTGCGGGACCTGGAAGCCGCCGGCCTGGTGTCGCGTACGGTGTATGCCGAGGTGCCGCCGCGGGTGGAGTATCGCCTGACCGCAGAAGGGCAATCCCTGCAACCGGTGATCGAGGCGCTGTCGACCTGGGGTCGAGGACGCATCAGCCGCCAACAGCAAAACCACCCGAGCAGGTCCGACTGAGTCGTCAAGACCGAACCGCACCTTTTCCCCCTACTTGTTCACAATTTGTTAAGAGTTGCCTCCGTATACTTTTGCGCTTGCCCGCGGCCTTCCGGCTGCGCCCCTCGATCTGCCGGCGCAAAATTCATGTCACGACCCGCTCCGCTGTTGTTCCTGCTGGCCTGCCTGCTGTTCTTCTTCGCCCTGGGCAACCATCAACTGCAAGGTTCCACCGAAGCCCGGGTCGCCGGGATCGCCATGGAAATGCACCTGGATGATGACTGGGTGACGCCGCGCCTGTTCGGCACGCCGTTCCTGGAAAAGCCGCCCCTGAGCCTGTGGCTCGACGCCGGCGCCATCCGCGCCTTCGGCGGCACGCCCTTGGCGGTGCGCCTGGCCTCGGCCTTTGCCGGGCTGTTCAGCGTGATGCTGCTGTACGCCATGCTGCGTCGCTTCGGCCGGCCAGCCACTTTGGCCGCAGTGGCCGGGCTGATGCTGGCGACCATGGCCAGTTACTGGAGCAACGTGCGCGGCGTGGGTGAAGATGCCCTGCTCAGCCTGGGAGTGACCCTGGCCCTGCTGGCGTTTTTCCAGGCCCATCGACGTCAGGCCGCGCAGCAACCAGCGCTGCTGGCCTGGCTGGCGTTCGCCGTCGGCATCGCCATCGCCACCCTGAGCAAGGGCGTGCTGGGCCTGGCCATGCCGGGGGTGGTGATCTTCGCCTACCTGCTGGCCGACAGCCTGATCGACAAGCGCTTCACCTTCAGCCACTGGCTGCGCCCCGGGTTGCTGACCCTGCTGGGGCTGGTGCCCCTGCTGATCTGGCTGTACCTGCTCTACCAGCGCGGCGGCCTGCAGGCCCTGGGGGAAGTGCTGTGGACCAACAGCGTCGGGCGCTTCGGCGGCTCCTTTGAAGAGGCCGGGCACTACGAGCCGTTCTATTACTACCTGGCCAAGCTGCCCCAGGCCTTCCTGCCGTGGAACATCCTGGTCTACCTGGGGCTGTGGCACTTCCGTAAAACCCTGGTGCAGAACCGCTACCTGCTGTTTTTCAGCCTCTGGTTGCTGGCGCAGTTCACCCTGCTGTGCCTGGCGTCGAGCAAGCGCACGGTGTACCTGATGTCCCTGACTCCGGCCGCGGCGGTACTGGCGGCGGAATATGGCGCGGTGCTCTACCAACGCCTGGCCCAACGAGCCCCGGGCACGGGTTTCTGGAGTGCCGTGGGGCGCCAGCGCAAGGGCTTGCTGATAGCGCTCATGGCCCTGGTGATCGGCGGCTATCTGGCCAACGCGCAGTGGGCCGCGCCCAAGGCCGATCGCAAACTGTCGTTCGTCCCGGTGACCGAGCAGATCATGGCCTTGCAGGCCAGCGGTCATCAGCTGGCGCTGTATCAGGCCAACGAACGCATCGCCGGGGCCAGCGTGTTCTACACCCGACGCCTGCTCAAGGACCTGCAGACCGAGGCGCAGCTAAAGGCCTTTCTCAGCGAGTCGCCGCAGCACATGGCGGTACTCGGTGGCGCCGAGGCGCCCAAGCCGCCGTTGCAGATCCAGCAGACCATCATGGTCGGTCGCCAGGCCTACTACTTCGTCAACCTGGCGCCCGCTGGCTGAAGCGCAAAAAAACGGCACCTGAATCAGGTGCCGTTTGCCCATCCCCTCCGCCCATACCCCTTGAACCCTTTCCCGCTGATACCCGCCTGCCGCCCTTGAAACCATGACTCCTGCCCAACGACGGGCATTCCCCCCAAAGGAGTCAGTCATGACCATCACCGTTACCACCTCCACCATGGATCAGGCCGTTGCCCAGAAGCGTTTCGACGATGCCTGCCACTACCTGCGCCAATCCGACCTGGCCAACTTCCTCCTCGACGAGCTGATCGCCGTCAAAGAAGAACTGACCGTGGAAGTCACCAACTCGGCGGCGGCGGACAAGACCGACCGCTGGATTCCACCGGCAACCAGCTCCACCACTTCCGCCGGCCGCGTGGTGTGGAACCTCAAGTCCCAGGTGTACGCCATCGAGAAGAAATACAAACAGCCGGATCTGAGCAACTTCCAGAAATTCCTGGCGCTGTTCGCCAGTGATCGGGTCGAGCGCCTGTCCCCGGCCCTGGTGCTGATGCATGAACTGGGGCACGCCTGCCAGTTCCTCACCAACAAGGCCGAGTTCCGCAAACAACTGGCGGACAAAAATATCCTTGAAGTGGAAAACATCAACGTCAACGCCATCGAGAACACCGTGGCCAAGGAGCTGACAGCGAAAAACAACAAGGAAGGCCTGCGTTGGGACTACCTCGACGCCCGCTGAGCCTTGCCCCCCGGCGATAGCTTGTCGCCGGGATCTTCCCTGTGTTCGTGTCGGGCCCTTGCGGCCTGGAAAAGGAGTTGCCCCATGTTGATTCTGCGTTCACTGATCATCGGACTGAGCCTGTTGGCCGGCGCCGCCCACGCCCTGGACACCACCAGCACCCCAGCCGAAACCCTGAAGGCCTACGCCGCGACCCTGAGCACCACCGCCGGCAGCAGCCAATGGCAACAGCTGTGGAAGCGCGCCCGGGACCAGGGCGTTTTCGATACGGCGGGAGAACAACCGCGCTTCACCATCACCCAGGACAAACTGCCGGACATGGCTCGCAGCACCTTGATCAATGCCAGCAGCGTGACCCCGCAGAACACCACTCAGGCGCAGTACCGCTATGAGTTTTCCAACCCCATCGGCCAGGCCAAGGGCAAGTCCCTCAAGGCGCTGTGCCTGCTGGTGGATTGGCGCTCGCTGCCCACCGGTACACGGCCCGACGACAGCAGCTACATGGGCAGCGCAAGCCTGCTGCAAATCATCCCCTGCCTCTGAAACCGGCAAGCCGCCCAGGCCGGTAGCCTGGGCGGCAACGGATCATGAACCGAGCTGCGAGCTCAGCAGATCGGCCTCCTTGTGCCGGCGGGTGCCGTAGCTGTCGCCAAAGTTACGCAGGTTGGCCAGGGCACTGGACCAGTCGCGGGCCACCACCTGGGCCCAGAAGTTCGGCGTGCGGCTGGCCAGGTCGCCGTACTGAAAGGCCACCGAGGCGATCACGGTCTGCATCGGTGCCGGCAGTTGGGCGAAATCCACCCCGCTGGCCTTGGTGTAGCTCGCCGCCAGACGATCGACGAAGGGCGCCTTGTACGCCTCGTCGATCAGTTCGGCCTCGTCGCTGCCGATGGTCAAGGGCTGGTCATCGAGAAACGCCTTGGCCTTGGGCCCCGTCAGGCCCAGATAGGGCGTCAAGCGCCGCACCAGATCCGCCGGCAGATTGAGCGCCTGCAGATCCTTCACCCCACGCTGCCCCAGATCGAAGCCGGTGCCCACCGTGACGCCACTCTTGCTCTTGTCCGGATTGGGCACATAACCGCGGGTAATGCCAGCTCCCTCCAGAGCGGCGATAAAACTGAAATCAATCGCATAGCGTGACATGGGGATTTCCTCCTCCAGTTGAAGAAAATCCAGTGCATCACCAGCGACCGATACAACGTCAGAATGTAATAGTTCCCTTTAATAGGGGGGAAATTTCCCACTGAACAGAGGACGACACACCTCCTTAGGATCGAACCAGCTGTATCCATAATTCCAAGGAGGTACCAAATGGACGTGAAAGACCTCAGCCTTATCGATATTCGCCAGCTACCCCATTCGCTCCAGGCCCTCATCGACTGCATCGGCCTGGAAAACGCCTACCGCCTGACGCGTGAATACGGCGGCCGTCCTAAGTACATCCCCAAGCACGCCGAACGCACTTCGCTGGCGCTGATCCTGCCTCCCGATGCCCTCAACGCCCTGATCGAACGCTTCGCCGGATTGGCCCTGGAGATCCCCAAGGCCGACCACTTCTGCCGGCAGATCCGCAACCAGCACATCCAGCTGGAAAGCCTGGGAGGCATCTCCCGCAGCGTCCTGGCGGACAAGTACGGCCTGAGCCTGCGGCAAATCGGCAACATCCGCCGCCTGGAAGCCAACACTCACCGGTAATCGATTCCCGCTGAATCGGCGGCGTTGGCTTGCTTAAGGTGCAAGGGCGCAACTCGCGCATAAACGATAAGGAGATTGACCATGCCAGATATCGACAAGGGCTTGATCGGCGGCGTGATTGCCGCCCTGCCCCTGGACAAGATGATCACCGGTCCGCTGATGGCAATGATCCAGGCGCAGGTCGCCGCGAGCAAAGCCTATGCGGACTTCCTCATGGGTGTGTGTATCCAGAACGGCCAGGCGGTATCGGTGCAGTTCGACTACGACGAAACCCTGGTGGATGACCAGGGCGTCTACAAGGGTACGGTGAAGAAATCGATGCGCATCCCGCTGCTGGCGGCCATCAGTCACCCCAACATCACCATTGAGGAAGGCTCCATCGAGTTCGAGCTGACCATCAGCCAGATGGCTGAAGACACCAGTTCCACCGAAGCCTCCGGCAGTTTCGAGGCGAAGATGGGCTGGGGCCCGTTCAGTGTTTCGGTCAAGGGCGCGGCGAGCCACAAATCCACGCAGACCCGCAAGACCGACACCCGGGCACGCTACGCCATCAGCACCAAGATCATCCGCCAGGACCCACCGGAAGCCCTGATGCGAGTCATCGACTTCCTCACCGACGCCGCCACCAAACCGGTGATGCTGCCGAGTGCCACCGCCACCGACACCGACAAGCTGCCCACCGCCAACGCGCTGAAAATGCCCGATGCACCGGCGGAAAAAAGCGGCGCCAATCCCTGACAGCCACGCTTGACCCAGCCACCCGCCCCGCCGCCACGGCGGGGCACTTCAGCCATCGAACAAGGAGCATGATCCATGGCGTTTTTTTCCCGTCGCAAGGAGCCCATGTCCGCCAGCGACCTGAGCCACATCACCCGTGGCATGCACCAGGCCGCCGCCGCGACCCACAACCTGATCGCCCAGCAATACATCAAGTTGTTCGACCAGTTCTTCGACTACAACGTCAACGACCTGGGTACGCCGATGAAGGCCAAGATGGTCGAGGTGGCGCTCAACGAACAGCACATCATCAACGTCCCCTTGATTGCCCTGGTCTCGCCCAAGGGCCTGGCCCTGCACAAGATGACCGTCGACCTGTCGGTGCGCATGCAGGGCACCGAACTGCAGAAAGCCAGCCACGACCTGGAGAATGGCGAGCTGCAGAGCGAGAAGTTTTTCGTCACCTTCGGCAGCGGCAAGCGCGAAGGCCAGGAGCGCGACCCGGACGAAGTACAGATCAGCATGGAGTTTCGCGACTGCGAGCCGCCAGAAGCGATCCAGCGCCTGATCGAAGAGTTCACCAACCTGATCAGTCCGCAGCGGATCAATGAAAGTCCTGCGCCCGGCACGCTGCCCCCCGCGACAACCCCGCCCGCCGATCCGGACCTGATGGCCCCCTGAGCCCGATTGCCGGCCTCGCCCGGCTGACCGCGACGGCCGGCTCCCCGGGGCCGTCAGGGCTTGAGGTTTACCGAACGCCAGTCACTGGCCTCGATCATCCCGAGCATTTTCGGCGCCCCGTTGAGGGTATCGGTGGACACGAACAGCGAGGCGCCGTAACCCAGGGTCGGGGTCGACAGTTGCAGTTGTTTCTCCAGTTCGTCCATGCACTCACTGTGGGTCACCAGCACCAGATTGCGGCCGGCTACCTTATGCGCCAGCACGTCGCGCAGCATGCTGTTCTTGCAGTTGTACAGCCAGCCGTCACCACTGCTGACCTTGCTGAACATATAGCCGGCCGTCTGCGCGGTACGGGTCGAAGGGCTGTTATAGATGTCGGTGCGTTCCAGGCCCAACTGCTCGAAGCGCGCGCCAATGCTCACCGCCACCTCCCGCGCTCGATCGGTAATGCCGTCCGCCGGGCCGAGGCAGGCGGCACTGGAACGATCGCAACGCTCCACATGACGCACCAGGACGATCATGTCGCCCTTGGCCCAACTGCTGGTCAAGGCCTTGATCCCGGCCACATTGCCATGGGCCAGGTCGGGCACCGCCGCCGGCTTGAACAGGTACAGACTCAAGGGGAGCAGCAGCAAACCGCCCAGCAGCAGCGCCAGTGTGTTCTTGTAACGAACCAGGGAACGCCATAAAGGCGGACGCTTGGCCACCGCCAGCACGAGTCTTGTAGCCACAGTCCTGCCGCCCCTTTGAGGATGATCCGAGGTGTTGAGCAGCACGTAGCGAGGCTACAGAACCCGGATGACAATTGAGCGCTGCCGGTCACTCTGGCAGCAACCGGACCGACTCTAGGGTGGGCGGCGTGGGGGAGCGGTGAAATCAATGTGAAAAAAAGCTCAACGGACTGGCGGTTCATCCCGCAAAATAACCGTCCATCGCCTAAAACATTGTCTTGGGACAATGCCGACGAAATCGTTTCAGCTATGGCACATCCCGCCGATACACCCCCTACAAAACACCTTGCTGGTCACCAACAACAACAATCTTCCAGCCAACTCAAGATCAAGAAGAGCTACGTTCCTGGAGGAATTCAATGAGCAGTTGGTTTGCCAACATCAGCGTCAACCTTAAGCTGGGCCTGGGCTTCGGCCTGGTCCTGGCCCTCACCAGCGTCCTGGCACTGACCGGCTGGACCAGCCTGGGCAGCCTGATCGACCGCAGTAACTGGATGAGCGATATCACCCAGCTCAACAGCGGCCTGACCAAGCTGCGGGTCACCCGCCTGCAGTACATGCTGGCCAACGGCGACGAAACCGCCGCCCAGGGCGTGCAGAACACCCTGGACGATTTCAGCGCCCAGCAGAAAAAACTCCTGACCTCGTTCCAGAGCCCGGAAAACATCAAGCTCCTGCAAGGCCTGGGCGCGACCATCAGCGCCTATCAGGACTCGCTGAACAAGATGCGCAACGCCTACCGCACTGGCGACGCTGCGCGCCTGGCGATGAACCAGAACGCCGAACGCGCCAATGACTTGATCAACGGCATCAACACCTGGGTCAAGCAACTGCCCCTGAGCGACGAGCGCTTCGAACAATTCCAGGCCATCACCCAGGCCAAGGAAGCCTTCCAGCTGGCCCGCTATGAAGTGCGCGGCTACGTCACCACCAACAACCCGGACACCGAACAGAAAGCCGTCACCCAGCTCAACGCGGCGATTGCCGAAATGGATCAGCTCAAGAGCCATTTCAGCATCACCCAGCGTGATGCCCTGCAACAGCTGGAAACGGCCCTGAGCGGCTACCGCAGCTCGCTGCAGGCCTTCAAGGTCGCCTTCACCGACGCCGTGCAGGCGCGCAAGGAAATGACCGACCAGGGCGCCGACATCGTCAGCCGCAGCGACGCCCTGTACCAGATCCAGCTGGAGCGCCGCGACATCGAAAGCGCCCAGGCCCGCAGCCTGCAATTGATCAGCACCCTGCTGGCCCTGCTGGTCGGCGTACTGGCTGCCGTCATCATCACCCGGCAGATTACCCGTCCACTGCAGGAAACCCTGGCCGTGGTCGAGCGCATCGCTTCCGGCGACCTCACCGAGAACCTGCGAGTGACCCGCCGCGACGAACTGGGCGTGCTGCAGCAAGGCATCGTGCGCATGGGCGTGACCCTGCGCGAACTGATCGGTGGCATCCGCGACGGCGTGACCCAGATCGCCAGCGCCGCGGAGGAACTGTCCGCCGTGACCGAAGAAACCAGCGCCGGGGTCAACAGCCAGAAAGTCGAGACCGACCAGGTGGCCACCGCCATGCACGAGATGACCGCCACCGTGCAGGAAGTCGCGCGCAACGCCGAAGAAGCCTCCCAGGCCGCGGCCGCCGCCGACGGTGAAGCCCGCGAAGGCGACAAAGTGGTGGCCCAGGCCATCGAGCAGATCGAGCGCCTGGCCAGTGAAGTGGTGCGCTCCACCGACGCCATGACCGTGCTGCAACAGGAAAGCGACAAGATCGGCAGCGTCATGGACGTGATCAAGGCCGTGGCCGAACAGACCAACTTGCTGGCACTGAACGCCGCCATTGAAGCCGCCCGTGCCGGTGAAGCCGGTCGTGGTTTTGCCGTGGTCGCCGACGAAGTGCGGGCTCTGGCCCAGCGCACCCAGAAGTCCACCGAAGAGATCGAGGAACTGGTGGCCGGCCTGCAGAACGGCACTCAGCAAGTGGCCACGGTGATGAACAACAGCCGCAGCCTCACCGACAGCAGCGTCGAGCTGACCCGCAAGGCCGGCGCCTCGCTGGAAAGCATCACCCGCACCGTGTCCAACATCCAATCGATGAACCAGCAGATCGCCGCCGCTGCCGAGCAACAGAGCGCCGTGGCCGAAGAGATCAGCCGCAGCATCATCAACGTGCGCGACGTGTCCGAACAGACCGCCGCCGCCAGCGACGAAACCGCCGCCTCCAGTGTTGAACTGGCGCGCCTGGGCGGCCAGTTGCAAATGATGGTCAGCCACTTCCGCGTCTGATCCCTGGCGCGCCCTTCGCCGGCAAGCCGGCTCCTACAGACCCTTGTAGGAGCCGGCTTGCCGGCGAAAGGCACCCATCCCTCGCGCCGAGCATTTACACCCATCAGGGTTTGCCCTTACCTTTCCCGGTCTGCGTCCTGCTGTCCGAAGGATCTGTCACCAGGAAACCCCAATGCCCAGCCTCGGTTTTACTTCGGTCCCGCCCTTGCTCAAATATCTGCTCTATGCGGAGCAGTTGGGTATTGCCACGGCACCGGCGCTGGCGGCGGCGGGGCTTGAGGCCGCGCAGTTGAACGACACCAGTCTGCGCCTGCCGGTGGAGGTCCATGAGCGTTTGCTCGACTACTTCTGCCAGCATTCCGGCGATCCGCTGTTCGGCCTCAATTCGGCGCGCTTCGTCAAACCCAACTCCTGGAATGTGCTGGGCTACATCACCATGAACTGCGCCACCCTGGGCGAGGCCATGGGCCGCATCATGCCGTTCGAGAAGCTGGTGGGGGACATGGGCACCAGCCGGGCCGAGGTGGCGGGCGATCAGGTGCGGCTGATCTGGAGCTGTCGTCATCGGCGCCCGGACATTCGCCGGCACCTGGTGGAAAACGTGCTCGCCTCCTGGCTGCTGTATGCGCGCTGGATCGCCGACTCGCAGCTCTCACCCAGTGCAGTGTGGTTCGAGCACTCGCTGCCGGAGTCGGCCGAGGTGGCGCAGTACGAGGCCTTGTTCGGCTGTCCGGTGCTGTTCGGGCAAGCCTGCTCGGCCCTGGTGGCGCCACTGCAATACCTGCAGTTGCCCCTGCGCCAGGCCGATGCGCGGCTGCTCAAGACCCTGGAGGATCACGCCCAGGCGATGATGGCCGCGCTGGCCGATGCGCCCCTGGCGTTGCAGGTGCAGAACGTATTGCGCCAGTTGCTCAAGGATGGCCTGCCGCGCAAGGAGCAGGTGGCGGAACAACTGCAGATGTCCGAGCGCACGCTGCAGCGCCAGCTGCAACAGGCCGGCACGTCCTACCAACAGATTCTCGATGACTTGCGCCAGGAGCTGGCCGAGCACTATCTGCGCCACAGCGAGCTGTCGATCCAAGGGATCGCCGATTGCCTGGGCTTCACCGAATCGCGTTCATTTCACCGCAGTTTCAAGAGCCGCACCGGGTTGACCCCGGGACAGTTTCGTCAGGCCGCGCTGAGCGCCGGCAAGGCCTGAGCCCGGTCAGACGCTGATGGCGTTGGTGAACACCAGCCGATTGCCGAACGGATCGCTGATGGTCATGTCCTGGCTGCCCCAGGGCATGGCCTGGATCTGCGGATGGGAAAACCGGTATTCCTTGGCCAGCAATTGCTGCTGGAAGGCTTCCAGTTCGTCGGTCTCGATCCGCAGCGCCGCGCCCGGGGTGCAATCGCCGTGATGCTCGGACAGGTGCAGCACGCACTCGCCCCGGGACACCTGCATGTACAGCGGGAAGTTGTCCTCGAAGCGGTGCTGCCAATCGAGGTTGAAGCCCAGGAAGTCCAGGTAAAACTCCCGGGCCTTGGCTTCATCGAAGATCCGCAGGATGGGGGTGGTTTTGCCAAAGCTCATTGCACGACTCCCTGACTGAAATAAGCCGACTATACAGGCGGCGATTCCCAGCACTTCGGCGCCGCGCAAGGATTCTTTAATAGCACAGCGCCATCACTGTGATGAAGATCAAAGAATCAGACTGCGGATGCGAAGCCCCGGCGCAAATCCCCCTCCCGCGGTAAGAAACGTCCCGAGCGCTGACCGTTGGCCTGGCCCTCGGCATAGCTGCGCACGCCATTGACCCAAACCCCGTCGATCCCTTCCGCCGCTTGTTGCGGGTGCTTGAAATCGGCCACGTCGCGCACCCGCGCCGGGTCGAACAGCACCAGGTCGGCCCAGTGCCCCTGGCGAATTTCGCCACGCTGGTGCAGGCCGAACCGTGCAGCCGAAAGCCCGGTCATCTTGTGCACCGCGGTGTGCAGCGGGAACAGGCCGAGGTCGCGACTGAAGTGGCCCAGCACCCGGGGAAAGGCACCCCACAACCGCGGATGGGGGAACGGGTCTTCCGGCAGGCCATCGGAGCCGATCATCGACAGTGGATGGGCGAGTATGCGTCGCACATCGTTTTCATCCATGCCGTAGTACACCGCCCCCGCCGGTTGCAGGCGCTCGGCGGCGACCCGCAGGCTGACGCCCCACTCGTCGGCAATCTCGCTCAGATCACGACCGCTCTGTTCGGGGTGCGGCGTGGACCAGGTGATGGTGATGCGATAGGCATCGGTGACCTGTTTCAGGTCCAGGGTCGAGGAACTGGCGGCGTAGGGATAGCAATCGCAGCCCACCGGATGGTCCTGGGCCGCCTGTTCCAGGGCCGCCAGCAGTTGCGGGCTGCGGCCCCAGTTGCCGGCGCCGGCGCATTTGAGGTGGGAGACGATCACCGGCGCCCGGGCCGCGCGGCCGATCAGAAAGGCTTCATCCATGGCCTCCAGCACCGGTTCGAATTCACTGCGCAGGTGAGTGGTGTACACCGCCCCGAACGCCGTCAGTTCCTGGGCCAGTTGCAGCACTTCATCGGTCTCGGCACAGAAGGCGCTGGCATAGGCCAGCCCGCTGGACAGGCCGAGGGCACCGTCCTCCAGGCTTTCGCGCAGTTGCTCGCGCATGGCCGCGATTTCGGCGGCGCTGGCGGTGCGATGCAGGTCCGAGAGGTGGTTGCTGCGCAGCGCCGTGTGGCCCACCAGGGCCGCGACGTTCACCGCCGGGCGCGCCCCATCCACCGCCGCGCGATAGTCGCGAAAGTGCGGATAGACAAACATCGAGCGCTGACCCAGCAGGTTCATCGGGTCCGGCGGATCGCCCTTGAGGCTCACCGGCGCAGCGCTGATCCCGCAGTTGCCGACGATCACTGTGGTCACGCCCTGGCTGAGCTTGGGCAGCATCTGCGGCTGGCGGATCACCACGGTGTCGTCGTGGGTGTGCACATCGATGAAGCCCGGGGCCAGGACCCGGCCGCTCGCATCGATCTCTTCCTCGGCCGTGGCGGCGGACAGCTCGCCGATGCGCTGGATGCGACCGTCGCCGATCGCCAAATCGGCGGGATAGCCCGGGCGGTCGCTGCCGTCGATGATCAGGGCATTGCGAATCAGCGTGTCATAGCGCATGTCAGTCTCCCAGGGGCAGGCAGTCGTCGCCGCCCCGGTAATGGTCCAGGGCCAGCTTGATTCGCCGCAGGCGTTCCTGGCTGTCATCGGGCAGGGCCAGGGCCAGCTCGGTGGCCAGCACATCAATGGCCAGCAGCATGCCGTAGCGGGCCGCGGTGGGTTTGTAGATGAATGAGGTTTCGGCGCTATGCAGGGGCAGCACCACGTCCGCCAGTTGGGCCAGGGGTGACTCGGGCAGGGTAATGGCGAGGATGCCGGCACCGTAGTTGCGGGCCAGGGCCACCGGTTCCAGCAACTCGGGAGTGAGGCCGGTCAGGGAACAGGCGATCACTGCGTGTTGCGGCCCCAGGGCGGCGGCGGTGACCCGCATCATCACCGGGTCGTGGCAGGCGGCGATGGGGTAGCCCAGGCGCACCAGGCGCACCTGCAGTTCATCGCTGCACAGGGTCGAGCAGCCGCCCATGCCGAAGGCGTGGATCATCCGTGCCCGCCCCAGCAAGCGCACCGCATCGGCAAACCGTGCCTCCTCGAAACCGGCCAGGTGCTGATGTAGCGCAGACTCGATATCGCCAAGGATCTGCCGGTAGAAACCGGACTGTTCGGGCGCCCCGGCCGGGTCGAGAAAGCGGCTGCCGATACCGCTGGCCTGGGCCAGTTGCAAACGCAGTTGGCGCAGGTCGCGGCAACCGACACTGCGGGCAAAGCGCGACAGGGTGGCGGCGCTGACTTCGGCGCGCTGGGCCAGTTCGTCGAGGCTGGCGGAGGCGGCAAAGCCCACGTCGTCGAGCAGCAAGCGGGCGATCCGCCCTTCCCCGGCGCTGAAGTCATCCAGGCGCGAACGGATCTGATAAAGAATGTCCATCTACAACAGCTCCGCGAGTCCCAGGGTCAAGCCAAAGGCGATCACCGAAATCAGCGTCTCCAGCACGGTCCAGGTCTTGAAGGTTTGAATGACGGTCATATTGAAGTATTCCTTCACCAGCCAGAAGCCACCGTCGTTGACGTGGGACAGAATCACCGAACCGGCCCCGGTGGCAATCACCAACAACTCCGGATGGGGATAACCCAGACCGACGGCCACCGGCGCCACCACCCCGGAAGCGGTGGTCAGGGCCACGGTGGCGGAACCGGTGGCGACCCGCATCAGCACCGCGAACAACCAGCCCATCCACAGCGGCGACAGCTGGAATTCATGGGCCAGGCCGACGATCTGCTCGGTGACCCCGGAGTCGACCAGAATCCGGTTGAGGCCACCACCGGCACCTACCAGCAAGGTGATGCTGGCCGTGGGCGCCAGGCATTCGTTGGTGAACTTGAGGATCGATTCACGGTTGATGCCCTGGGCCAGCCCCAGGGTCCAGAAACTCACCAGGGTGGCCACCAGCAGGGCGATCACCGAGTTGCCGATAAACAGCAGGAACTGATTGAGCCCGGTGCCGGGTTCCGCCAGCAGGTTGGCCCAGCCACCGATCAGCATCAGCACCACCGGCAGCAGGATGGTGGCCATGGTCAGGCGGAAACTCGGCAGGCGCAGGCGCGGCTCACGGGCAATGAACTGACGCTCCAGGGGGTTCTCGGCCGGCAGATGAATGTGCGGCACGATAAACCGGGCATACACCGGACCGGCAATGATCGCCGTGGGCACGCCGATCAGCAGCGCGTACAGCAGGGTCTGCCCCACCGACGCCTGATAGGCCTGCACCGCCAGCATCGCCCCCGGATGGGGCGGCACCAGGGCATGGACCACCGACAGCCCGGCGACCATGGGCAGGCCCACCATCAGCAGCGACACCCCCACCCGCCGCGCCACGGTAAAGGCAATGGGGATGAGCAGCACAAAACCCACTTCGAAAAACAGCGGCAGCCCCACCAGGAAGGCAATGCACACCATGGCCCAGTGAGCGTTGCGCTCGCCGAAACGATCGATCAGGGTCCGCGCCACTTGTTCGGCACCGCCGGATTCGGCCATCAACTTGCCGAGCATGGTGCCCAGGGCCACCACCAGGGCGATATGGCCCAGGGTCTTGCCGACCCCGGCTTCATAGGCACCCACCACGCCGGACGGCGGCATGCCGGCCATCAACGCCAGTCCGACGGACACCAGAGTGATGACGATAAAGGGATTGAGTCGGTAGCGAGCGATCAGCACGATCAGCGCAATGATGGCGACTGCGGCGTAGCCCAGCAGCCAGTAACCCGATGCAGGAGCCATGGGTTCCTCCTTGAAGACAGTGTCACTTTGGAATGGTTGTGAAACTCATTAATCACTTAAGGAGATGAGTCTCAAGCCAAGTGAAACTAATTTTCGTAAAGAGGCAGGCTTTGTCGCGAACAGCTATGCAAAAGCGGCGGCGATGAAAATCCGCAGTGGGTATTTTCACCCCCTATCACTGAAAAACGGGCGAGCTCTCTCACTCGCCCGCAGGCCTCAGTCGTGTTGCACCCGGGCCCGTTTCAGCAGTTTCTTGCATCGCTCCGACAGGTGCAGCACCCGTAGCTGCTTGCCGGCCTTGGCATAGCGCTCGCGCAAGGTCTTCAAGGCGGCGACGGCCGAGTAGTCGACAAAGCTCAGGTGGCGGCAGTCGACGGTCACCTGCTGCGGGTCACCCGCCGGGTCGAACTGATTGAGAAACGGCGTGGTGGATGCGAAGAACAGGGTCCCGTGCAAGTGATAGAGCTTGCTGCCGTCGGCCTCCAGGTGAGCATCGGCGTACAGCTCCCGGGCCTGCTGCCAGGCGAAGTTGAGGGCCGCGATCACAATGCCGCAGAACACCGCCATGGCCAGGTCGGTGAACACTGTGATCACGGTCACGGCGAGGATCACCAGCACGTCGTTCATCGGCACCTTGTTGATCACCCGCAACGAGGCCCAGGCAAAGGTCTGCTGCGACACCACGAACATCACCCCCACCAGCGCCGCCAAGGGAATGCGCTCGATCAGCGGCGACAGGAACAGCACGAACAGCAGGATCAGCCCCCCGGCCACCACCCCGGACAAGCGCCCGCGGCCACCGGAACTGAGGTTGATCACGGTCTGGCCGATCATCGCGCAGCCGCCCATGCCGCCGAACATTCCCGAAACCACATTGGCCGCGCCCAGGGCCACGCATTCGCGGTCCGGGTAGCCGCGGCTCTCGGTGATTTCGTCGGTGAGGTTCAGGGTCAGCAGGGTTTCCAGCAGGCCGACCATGGCCATCAGAAACGCGTAGGGCGCAATGATGCCCAGGGTTTCCAGGTTCCACGGCACTTGGGGCAGCGCCAGGCTCGGCAGGCCACCGGCGATGTGGGCCATGTCACCCAGGGTGCGGGTCGGCAGGCCCAGCAGGTACACCAGCAAGCCCACGCCGAGAATCGCCACCAGGGCCGGCGGCACGGCCCGAGTCAGCCGTGGCAGCAGGTAGACAATGGCCATGGTCAGCGCCACCAGCCCGGCCATCAGGTACAGCGGCTGGCCGCTGAGCCAATGCTCACCACTCTTGAAATGCTCCAGCTGAGCCAGGGCAATGACGATCGCCAGGCCGTTGACGAAACCCAGCATCACCGGGTGCGGCACCATGCGCACCAGCTTGCCCAGGCGCAGCAGGCCAAAGGCGACCATCACCAGCCCGCCCAGCAACACCGTGGCCAGCAGGTACTGCACCCCGTGCTGCACCACCAGGGCGACGATCACCACCGCCATGGAACCGGCAGCGCCGGACACCATGCCCGGCCGACCGCCAAACAGCGCCGTCAGGGTGCAGATGAAGAAGGCGCCATACAGGCCCATCAATGGATTGAGATGGGCCACCAGGGCGAAGGCGATGCATTCGGGCAACAAGGCGAACGAGGTTGTGAGTCCGGCCAGGACATCGGCACGCAGACGTTTTGCTTTCATGATTGACCTGATAGGCGGACCGACGGACGCGGCCCTGGGAGAGCGGAAAGAAGGCGGGGAATGTTACGGAATTGAGCCTCCGGCGACCAGCCGGCCGTCGGAGCCTGCACAACGAATGTAGGAGCTGGCTTGCCAGCGAAGAGGCCGTTGGATCTGGCATCAGATTCACGGGCCCTTTCGCCGGCAAGCCGGCTCCTACCGGGGTTCAGCGGTTATTTGACGACCTTGCCGACACCGCGGCCGCGTGGGTCGGAAGCGGTTTCAAGCTGGGTGCCGTTGACCCGGATCGCCTGGATATCGCCCATCTCCCAACCCTGGTCTTCCAGGGTGTAGCCCATGGTTTTCAGCTCATCGGCGACCTTGCCGGTGAGCGGCGCATAGGCGTCGTAGTAGATCGTGTCCTTGGGCAGCAGTTGGTGATGCACGCGCTGCGCGGCCACGGCTTTTTCCAGGGGCAGGTTGTAGTCATAGAGATTGTTCAGCACCTGGAAGATCGAGGTGAATATCCGCGAACCACCGGGGGTGCCCAGCACCAGGGTGACCTTGCCGTCGCGGGTCACCAGGCTCGGGCTCATGGACGACAGCATGCGCTTGCCCGGGGCGATGGCGTTGGCATCGCCACCCACCACGCCGAAGGCGTTGGCTACGCCTGGCTTGGCGCTGAAGTCGTCCATTTCATCATTGAGCAGAAAGCCTGCGCCCTTGACCACCACACCGCTGCCGTAATCCCAGTTCAGGGTGTAGGTGTTGCTCACCGCGTTGCCCTGGGCATCGACAATGGAGAAGTGAGTGGTCTGGTGCCGCTCAAGCCCGGGGCGCACTTTTTCGGTGGCCGAGATGGCATTCGGGTTGACCTCGGCGGCGCGCTTTTTCAGATAGGCCGGGTCGGTCAGTTGCTTGACCGGCACCTCGGAGAACGCCGGATCGCCCAGGTAGTCGGCGCGGTCGGCGAACACGCGTTTTTCGATTTCCGCCAACAGGTGAATGTACTTGGCCGAGTTCAACTCGACGCCCTTGAAGTCTGCAGCGCGCTCTTCCTTGATGCTGATCAACTGCGCCAGAGCCACCCCGCCGGAACTGGGCGGCGGTGCGGTGTACAGGGTGTTGCCGCGGAAGGTGACCTGCAGTGGCTGGCGCCACTGGACCTTGTAGTCCTGCAGGTCCTGCTTGGTGATCAGGCCTTTGTCGGCCTGCATCTGCGCCACCAGCAAGTCGGCGGTCTTGCCGCTGTAGAACTCCTTGGCGCCCTGGTCGGCGATGCGTTCCAGGGTGGCGGCCAGCTCCGGCTGACGGAAGGTTTCACCCGGCTTCATGCTGCCGAAGTAGTCGCCGAAGTTGGTGGTGCCGTTGAACAGCTTCAACGCATCCTCGCGGTACTGATACTGCTTGTCCGCCACCTTGAAGCCGTTTTTCGCGTAGCCCACGGCCGGAGTGATCAACTCGCTCCACGGCAACTTGCCGAACTTCTGGTGAGCTTCCCACAGGCCCATCACCGTGCCCGGCACCCCGGCGGCGCGGGCGCCCACCAGGCTCAGGTTCTCGATCACCTCGCCCTTTTCATTCAGGTACATGTCCCGGGTCGCGGCCTTGGGCGCGGTTTCCCGGTAGTCGAGGAAGTAGGGTTTGCCGTCGACGTACATCGTCATGAAACCGCCACCGCCGATGTTACCGGCTTCGGGGTAGGTCACTGCCAGAGCGAAGGCCGTGGCCACCGCGGCGTCCACCGCGTTACCGCCCTTCTTCAGGATTTGCGCCGCGACATCGGCGCCGTACTGGTTGGGCGCGGCCACCGCACCGCCTTCCAGGGTCACGGCAAAAGCCGAACTGCTGGCGGCGATGGCGGCCGTCAGGGCCAGGGACTTGAACAACAGAATGCGCATAAGGTCCTTCCTTTTCTTGTTATCGAACGGCAAGAACATAGGCCCGGAACCTGGGTTTGGGCAATCGCCAATCGCAGTACACCCGTCCCAACCCACAAACATGGATGACCGTAGGAGCTGGCTTGCCAGCGAAGGCGATTTCGGGACTTGCACAAAACCCGGGGTCTCTTCGCCGGCGAGCCGGCTCCTACAAGGGATCGGTTGCCAGAGAGATCCGCTGCGTGCGGCCACCGTAGGAGCTGGCTTGCCAGCGAAGGCGATTTCGAGACTTGCGCAAAATCCGAGGGCCCCTTCGCCGGCAAGCCGGCTCCTACGAGGGGCAGGCAGGGAACGGGGAAGCCTTCAGCCTTGGAACTGGGGGTTGGCGTAGTCCGCCAGCTTGCCCTGGATGAAATCCAGGAAGCACTGGATGCGCAGGGCCAGTTGCGAGTTGCGGTAGTACACCGCGTTGATCGGCTGGCGATAACCGCTGTTGAACGAGGCCAGCACCGGTTGCAGGCGCCCGGCGCGGATGTCGTCGATGGTCATGAAATGCGACAGGCAGGCAATGCCCTGCCCCTCCAGCGCCAGGTGGCGCAGGGTCTCGCCGCTGGAGGCACTGATGCCCGGCTGGATCTGCCAGCGGTCACCGTGCACATGGCGCAATGGCCAGTGATTGAGAGTCTCGGTCTGGGTGAAGCCCAGCAAGGTGTGTTCGGCCAGTTCGGCCACGCTTTGCGGCGTGCCGTGGCGGGCCAGGTAGTCCGGGCTGGCGAGGATATGCAGCGGGCTGCAGCCCAGGGAGCGGGCATGCAGGGTCGAGTCCGCCAACACGCCGATGCGAATGGCGATGTCGGTGCTCTGCTCCAGCA
Organism: Pseudomonas sp. JDS08PS003; assembly: GCF_045013505.1. NCBI lineage: Bacteria > Pseudomonadati > Pseudomonadota > Gammaproteobacteria > Pseudomonadales > Pseudomonadaceae > Pseudomonas > Pseudomonas sp. JDS08PS003. The sequence continues at coordinate 975,683 of NZ_CP120724.1, read as the reverse complement.
GGTCGATGATCAGGTCGTTGCTGTTGAGCTCCAGCTGGATATCCGGGTACAGGCTCCGGAACTCGGCCACGTAGGGAACGATGGCGTGCAGCATGAAGGGCGCCGCGGCGTTGATCCGCAGGCGCCCGGACGGGTTGCGCTGGCGCGAGGACAGGCGCTCTTCGAGCTCGTCCATCTGGTCGAGAATCAGCTTGGCCTGCTCGAAGAAATAGCGCCCTTCTTCGGTCAGGTCCATGCGCCGAGTGGTGCGGTTGATCAGCGTGGTGTCGAGCTTGGCCTCCAGCCGCGACAAGGTGCGGCTGACCGCCGAAGGGGTCTGGGCCAATTGCTCGGCGGCGGCGGAAATCGAACCGCACTCGATGACGCAGACGAACACTTGCAACTCGTCGGATCGGGCTTTCACAGGAGTCCTTTATCAGCGGTGGTAGGCCCCCGCAAAACCAGAGGCCGGCCTCAAGGCTCTCAATAGTAGCCGGATTCAGCCCGGGAGATTGAACACCGCCTTGAGGTGCTCCGCGTAACGCTGCACGTCGCCTTCGATGTTCGGGCGCTTCATCACGTCGACACAGAGAAAGGTCGGTAGACCGCTCATGCCGAGGAACTGGTTGGCCTTGTGGAATGGAAAGTACACCGCGTCCACGCCCTTGGCTTCGAAGAAGTCGGTGGGGTCGTCGAAGGCCTGCTGCGGTGCGTTCCAGGTCAGCGACAGCATGTACTGCTTGCCCTGGATCAGGCCGCCGCTGCCGTACTTCTGCGAGGCGTCGGAACGGGTCCGGCCATCGCTGGCGTAGAGGCTGCCGTGGCCTTCGGTGAAGACTTCGTCGATGTACTTCTTGACGATCCACGGCGCCCCCATCCACCAGCCGGGCATCTGATAGATGATCACGTCAGCCCAGAGAAACTTCGCCACTTCCTCCTGGATGTCATAGCCCTCGTCGATGTGAGTGACCTTGACCTCCAGGCCGCCACGATCCAGTACCGCCAGGGCGGTGTCGTGCAGGGTAGCGTTGTAGCGGCCATCGGAGTGGGCGAATTGCTTGGCGCCATTGAGCAGCAGTACTTTTTTCATGATCCAGCCTCATCGGGAACAACCCGTTGCGCATCGGTAGCGGCGGGCTGTGAAGATTGAAAACGATGGCGGCAGGGTAATCAGGCAAGGGCCGGAGAATAAGCCCGGGTTGTTCAAAATACATTTGACTCAAACGCACGAATCGACAGCGGATTGTTGCCTTAGAATTTTCAACATCCTCCAACGCAGCGAGCGCTTACAGCATGTCCACGCCCCAGGCCTTTATCCTCCACGCCAAGACCCGTCCCGAGCGCGCCGACGCTTTCGAAGCCTTCTTCCTCGGGCACGTGGCGGCCAGTCGCGCCGAAGCAGGCTGCATCGAATACCACATGCTGCGGGACCGGCAGGACCCGAGCCTGTTCATTTTCTACGAGGTCTGGGCCTCACAGGAGGCGCTGGATATCCACTCCAACCTGCCGCACATGCGGCAGTTCCTTGAGGCCCGCATGGACTACCTGGAGCAGGACTTCGAAATCCGCGCCATCGACATGCTTAGCGCGACCTCAGCTAGCCGCTGATCAACAGATGCCCGCCCAGCAGCCCCAGGCCGATAAAGAACGCCCGCTTGAACAGCAGCGCGCTGATGCGCTGGCGCAACCATTGCCCCAGCCACATGCCCAACAGCGCCGGGGCCAGGGTCAGCAATGAAGCCCCCAGCTCAGCGCTGCCCAGGGCGCCACGCCACAGCAGGCCGGCGGCCAGGGCCAGGGTCGAGACGGTGAACGACAGGCCCAGGGCCTGCACCGACTGATCCTTGTTCAAGCCCAGGGCCTGCAGATAGGGCACCGCCGGGATCACGAACACCCCGGTGGCGGAGGTGATGACGCCGGTAATCAGCCCGCACAACGGTGCCAGCCAGCACTCATGGACAGGGGCGAGCCGCAAGCTCGGCAGCAACAGACCGCTCAGCGCATACAGCAGCAAGGCACCCCCCAGCCCCCGCACCACCCCATGCCCGCCATCGAGGCCCAGCCACAGGGAACCGGCTGCAGTGCCGACGAAAATCGCTAGCAGCATCGGCCACAGACGCTTGAGCAAGGCCGGCAGGTGCCCGCCAAAGGCCAGTTGCCAGAGGTTGGTCAGGGTCGCCGGAATGATCAGCAAGGCCGCAGCCTGCGTCGGAGCCATAGCCAACCCCAGCAAGCCCATGGCAATGGTGGGCAGCCCGAGACCGATCACCCCCTTGACCATGCCGGCCAGTACGAAGGTGCCGATGACCAGCAGAGAAAGGGCCATTCCTAGATTCTGATAAAACGCGAGAGAGCTGTTCATGGGCCTATCCTGCGCCCTGCTCGCCGAGCTGGAAATCTGCCATATACTGAGCCAGCCTCTTGTCAGGCAATAGGCACATACAAAACCTATTGCCCACACATCCGTAGGAGCTGGCTTGCCAGCGAAGGCGCGCTCAAGCCCGGTGCAAAATCCGAAGGCCTCTTCGCCGGCAAGTCGGCTCCTGCATAAGAAACTGCTGGTTGGGGAATCATTCATGCACTTCGATCTGATCGACCTGCGGCTGTACCTGAACGTTCTCGAGGCCGGCAACATCACCGCCGGGGCCGCTCGCAGCCATCTGTCCCTGGCCGCCGCCAGCGCTCGAATCCGCGCCATGGAAGCCTCCCTGGGCATCGAGTTTCTCGAACGCGGGCGCCGCGGCATCAGCCCGACACCCGCCGGCAAGGCCCTGGCCCAACATGCCCGGACGCTGCTGCTGTACGCCGAACACCTGCAACAGGACCTCGCCGAATACGCCAAGGGAATCAAGGGGCAGGTGCGCTTGCTGTGCAACACCACCGCCCTCAGCGAGTACCTGCCAGAGTTGCTGGCGGACTTCCTGTGCAACCATCCCCAGGTGGATATCGACCTGCAGGAACTGCCCAGCCAGCGCATCACCCACGCCTTGCGCCAGGGCGCGGCAGACCTGGGTATCGTCTCCGACGCGGTGGATATCCAGGGGCTGATGAGCCGACCCTTGCGTGATGATCCGCTGGTCCTGGTGATGCCCCTGGATCACCCACTGAGCCTGCAGCCCACCCCCAGTTTCAGCGACACCCTGGCCCACGACTACGTGGGCCTGGCCAGCCACAGCGCCCTGGCGGTGTATCTGGAGGAACAGGCCCTGCACCTGGGACGACGCATGCAACTGCGCATCCGCGCCGAAGGTTTCGACGCCCTGCTGCGCATGGTGGCCCGTGGTGCCGGGCTGGCGCTGGTGCCCCTGGCCGCCCTGGAGCGCAACCGTCACCTGCCCTTGCAGTCGCGCCCCTTGAGCGAAGCCTGGGCCCGTCGCCGGTTGCTGTTGTGCGCCCGCGACTTCGCGGCACTGCCGCTGTATGCCCAAGGTTTGTGCGCGGCATTGCTGCCGCCTTGACTCTCCCCTTAGGGGCAGACTTTAGCCTTGAGGTTTATTCCTCAAGGACCACGGCAATGAGCAAACGCATCCTGGTGATTCTCGGCCACCCTTCGCGCCACAGCCTGTGCGCGGCATTGAGCGAGCGCTACGTGAAGGCAGCGCAAGAGGCCGGTCATGAAGTGCGCCAGCTCAGGCTCGGCGACCTGCACTTCGATCCGGTGCTGCGCGAAGGCTACCGGCAGATCCAACCCCTGGAGACCGATCTGCAACAGGCTCAGGCCGACATCCTCTGGGCCGAACACCTGACCTGGGTGTTCCCCATCTGGTGGGGCGGGATTCCGGCCCTGATGAAGGGTTTTCTCGACCGCGTGCTGCTGCCGGGCTTCGCCTTCAAGTACCGCCCCGGCAAGGCCTTTCCCGAGCAACTGCTCAAGGGCCGCACCGCCCACCTGCTGGTGACCATGGACACCCCGCCCTGGTATTTCCGCTGGTTCTATCGCATGCCCGGCTTGCAGCAGATGCGCCGCACCACCCTGGCCTTCTGTGGCATCAAGCCGCTGCGCACCTTGACCTTTGGCCCGGTGCTGGACGCCAGTGAAGAGCGCAAGGCCGATTGGCTGATGCAGGCGCAGTACCTTGCCAGGCTGTGAATCCGCCGGATAATGCGCAACGCCGTCCACCGCCCGCAACCGGTACTGAACAAGGAGTTTTCATGTACATCGGCCAAGCCGCGCAACTGTCCGGGACCACAGTCAAGAGCATCCGCCATTACGAAGCCATCGGCCTGCTGCCGGCCGCGCCGCGCCAGGGCCGCTATCGGTTGTATGACGCCCAGAGCGTCGAACAGCTGATGTTCATCAAGTGCGCCCAGCAGCTGGGTTTCAAGCTCAAGGAATTGCAGCAGGTGTTCGCCACGCACGCGGGCCAGGCGTTCCCCTGGGATCGGGCCCAGGCCGCCCTGGCGCAAAAGAGGCGCGAGCTGCAACAACAGATCGATGACTTGCAGCAGTTGCAGAGCCGGCTCGAAGTCTTCGAGACCAGCCTGCAACAGGCTCGCGAGGAGTGCCCCCTGGGCAGCCTCTAGCGGGTCGTTAAGAAAGGAGCAGAAAAGTGCATTCCGATAGAAAACTCAATTAATTAGTGACGCCAATCAGGCTCAGCGGCTCGCACGAACAAGTACGCTGGCACCGTCCAGACCTCCGGACTCGCTCCACCAGCTCCGCCCTCAGACTTTCGGATGCAACTTGGGGCACCAAACCAAGCTGCGATGTGTTCCTCGGGGACATTTGGGTCCCCCTCAATGCCGACCACGACCGCAAGAAGGCCGTCTAGCTCGACTAAGTCACCACGTTGCCAATTTGTCATGCGCAGCACCTTTGAAGGCTTTCGATTTTCAAGTCAGCTCGTTCGTCGCAAGCGCGACACTCACCACAACTCAAGTCGGGGATGGCTGCCACCACCCAGCGATTGCGCCCAGGCGGATCACATTGTAAGCCGCTAAGGCCCAGGTGACCCAGCCTCGCAAGGTGGCGAGACCTAACCACCCTCCTTAGTCGCTCACTACGCACGCTATACACAACCTGCACCCGCGATGCCCGGAGAATCCGCTCAGACGGAATCGACGGCCGCCCAGCGTCCGCATAGCGGGTGTCCAGCAGATCGCTCAGCTCGCGGAGAATCGTATCGATCAAGATGCGAAGCCTACGAATGGGGTGATCGGCCGGTACACCGGCCTCCACCGATACGTACGAGCTATACGTACGAGAGCAGGCCAAGCTGCTGGACATCCGGGAGGCGTGGCCTCAGACCTCGGACAGTCCGGCGACCGTCCTGGGCTTACGGAAGCACAGGCAGTAGACCAGGGTCAGCAACAGCAGGAAGGGCACCCCGAACACCAGGGTCATCTTGAACGCCTCGGTGAAGAAGGTGGTGATCATCACCGCTCCCATCAGTACCAGCCCCAGCAGGGTGCTGTAGGGAAACAGACGCATGCGAAACGACAGTTGCTGTTCACCCTGACGCTGGTGATAACGGCGGAAGCAGTAGTGGGTGAGGAAGATCATGAACCAGGTGAAGATCGCGCCGAACATCGAGATCGCCATCATCAGAACGAATGAGCTCTCCGGGTACAGCACGTTGATCAGGGTCGCCAGGGCGATACCGGAGCTGGACAGCAGCAAGGCATTCAGCGGAATCCCGGTCTTGCTCAGGGCGCCCATGGACTTTGGCGCAAAGCCGGCGCGGGACAGGCTGAACATCATCCGCGTGGTGATGTAGAGCTGGCTGTTCATCGCCGACAGGGCCGCGATCAGGATCACGAAGTTCATCACCCCGGTGGCTCCGGGAATACCGATAGTCTGCATCACCGTAACGAACGGGCTCTGGGCCTTGCCCGCCTGGACCCAGGGCACGATGGCCAGCATCAGAGCCAGGGTCAGCAGGTAAAACACCACCAGCCGCACGATGGTGGCGCGAAACGCCTGCTTCACCGCACGTTGCGGGTCCTTGGCCTCCCCTGCCGCCACCGCGATCATTTCCACGCTCAGGTAACTGAAGATCGACACGATCACCGCGATCCACATGCCTTCGAAACCATTGGGAAAGAAGCCGCCGTGGGCAGTGTAGTTGTGCACGCCGTAGTCAGGATTGCCGGAGCCGAACACCACGTACACCGCCAGGAGGATGAAACCGACGATGGCGGCGATCTTGATGGTAGAGAACCAGTATTCGAAGTTGCCGAAGGTCTTCACGCTGATGGCGTTGAGCAGCACCAGCACGCTGGAGAAGGAGACGATCCACACCCATTCCGGGACGTTGGCGAACCAGTACTTCATGTACATGGCAATGGCCGTGACCTCGGCGCCCACCGCCAGCACGATGGCCGCCCAATAGGCATAGCGCACCAGGAACCCGGCCAGGGGACTGATGTAGAACTCGGCATAGGCGCCGAAGGAACCGGAGGTGGAATGGGCCACGGTCATTTCCGCCAGGCAGCCCATCAGCAGCAGGGTGATCAGCGCGCCGATGGCGTAGCTCAACAGCACGCTGGGGCCGGCATAGCCAATGGCGTAGGCACTGCCCATGAACAGGCCGGTGCCGATGGCCCCGCCAATGGCGATCATGCTCATCTGGCCGGCGGTCAGCTGACGCCTGAGGCCGTGCTCGCGATTGGAAATCGCTTCGAAACCCTTGTTGGAGGTGGTCACTTTGAGTGCCTCTTTATTGTTGTGTGCACGTATGAACGATGTGACGGCCCATCCTTGTGCCGCTTGTCCTGATCGCCGCAGGCTGCGGCGACCAGGAAGCAGGAGCCCGATCAGGTCACGCTGTGACGCACCTGGAATTGCGCCTGGGCCCAGGTTTTTTCATCGAGGATTTCACCGAGGATCTGCACCGCTTCCCAGACCTCACTGAAGCGGGTGTAGAGCGGGGTGAAGCCGAAACGCATGATCCGCGGCTCGCGATAATCGCCAATCACACCACGGGCAATCAGGGCCTGGATCACTGCGTAGCCTTCGGGGTGTTCGAAGCTCACGTGGCTGCCGCGCTTGGCGTGATCCCGCGGAGTCACCAGCTTCAGGTCATGGCCGGCGCAACGCTGTTCCACCAGTTCGATGAACAGGTCGGTCAGGGCCAGGGACTTGCGCCGCAGGCTCTGGATATCGGTCTGTTCGAAGATTTCCAGGCCGCACTCGACCATGGCCATGGAGGTGATTGGCTGGGTGCCGCACAGGTAGCGGGCAATGCCGTTGCTGGGCTCGTAATGGGTGGCCATGTCGAACTGCCGGGCATGGCCGAACCAGCCGGACAGTGGCTGGGTCACCAGATTGCACAGGGCAGGAGCGACCCAGGCGAAGGCTTGCGAACCCGGACCGCCATTGAGGTATTTGTAGGTGCAGCCGATGGCGTAGTCGGCGCCGCTGCGGTTCAACTCCACCGGCACCGCGCCCGCCGAGTGGGCCAGGTCCCAGAGGCTCAGGGCGCCGGCTTCGTGGATCAGCCCGGTGACGGCCTGCATGTCGTGCATGTAGCCGGTCTTGTAGTTGACGTGGGTAAGCATCACCACCGCCGTGTCCTGGTCGATCGCCGCCGGCAGTTGTTCCGGGCTGTCTACCAGGCGCAGGGAGTAGCCCTGCTGGAGCATCCGGGTCAGGCCTTCGGCGATGTACAGATCGGTGGGAAAGTTGCTGCTTTCGGAAACGATCACCCGCCGCTCGGGGGCGCGCTCGGCCTGCACCTGCAGGGCGGCGCTGAGGACCTTGAACAGGTTGATGGAGGTGGTGTCGGTGATCACCACTTCGCCGCTACCGGCGCCGATCAATGGGGCCAGGCGGTCCCCCAGGCGCTGGGGCAGGTCGCGCCAGCCGGCGCTGTTCCAGCTGCGGATCAGGCCGTCGCCCCACTCCTGCTCTATCACTTGCCGGGCCCGTTCCAGGGAGGCCACAGGGCGAGCACCCAGGGAGTTGCCGTCGAGGTAGATCACGCCTTCGGGCAAGGCGAACTGTTGGCGCAACGGCGCCAGTGGGTCCTGTTCATCGAGACGCAGGCAGTGGTTTTTATCGATCATTGGAAGTCCTGTCTTGGTCAATGTCATGCCCGCCTTGCGTGGGCCGGGCACGGGGTCTGGGCAACCCGCAAACTCAGGAAATAATGGACGAAGCCGCGGAGAATTTTCGTGCAAAGTGCAGCGCGTTACCGTACTACTCTCGAATAAAATTCTAATCCTCCAATAAAAAACGCGGATTTATGCCAGCCATGACCCTCGACTCCACCGACCTGCGCATCCTGCACTTCCTGCAACAGGATGGGCGTATCAGCAATCAGGAACTGGCGGAGAAAGTCGCCCTTTCACCCTCCGCCTGCCTGCGCCGCCTGCGCATGCTCGAAGGCGACGGCATCATCAGCGGCTACCGCGCTCAGCTCAACGCCGAGCGCCTGGGGATCGAGCTGGAAGCCATCGTCCATGTGTCCCTGCGCCAGGACGTGGAAGGCTGGCACGAGACGTTTATCAGCAAGGTCCAGCAATGGCCGGAAGTGGTCGCCGCCTACGTGATCACTGGCGCCAGCAACTACGTGCTGCGCATCCGGGCGCGCAACCTCAAGCACTTCTCGGATTTCATCGTCAATCACCTGAACCGCGCGTCCGGGGTCACCGACATCCGCTCGGAAATCGTCTTGCAGAAGATCAAGGAACAGGACGGCCTGCTGGATCTGGTGCTGCGCAAGTAGCCCGTCCTAGGGTCTGTACGAAAACTCGCCGAGCAAAGATCAGGCAAGGCAAAAACAGGCGAGGAACGGCCGGGGTCGCGTTCGACTTTAGGGGCCTAAATGAGCATTTCGATCGGACTCGCGCACGAGCCTGTTTCTACGTAGCGCCGAAGGCGCGCAGTGCGCAGTGCGCAGTCTGATCGAAGTGCAGGTAGTTTTCGTACAGAGCCTAGAACCCCACCGGGCGCCGCGCCTGGTGGCGCTGGGCCGTGGCGCTCGGCGCCTCGTCGAACAGCTTGCGGTACTCCGCGGAAAACCGCCCCAGGTGGGTAAAACCCCAGGCCAGGGCAATCTCGGAAATATTGCGCGCCGCGCCGTGTTCGAGAATGTCCTGGCGCACGCCATTGAGCCGATGGCGCTTGAGATAGGCCATGGGCGACAGGGCGAAGTACTTGCGAAAGGCCTCGAACAATTTGAAGCGCGAAACGCCGGCGGCGGCTTCCAGGTCCTCCAGGTGCACCGCCTCCCGGGCATGCTCGTGCAAGTACTGGCGGGCACGCACCAGGTAATGCGGCAGCTTGACCCCGAGCATCGCCCGCAACTCCGTGGAGTAGTTGTTGGGCTGGGCCAGGATCAGGCCCTTGATCAGGGAGCTTTCGATTTCCCGGGTGAAGGCCAGTTGCTCGTAGAGCTCGTTGCCCTGGGCCAGTTCGCCAATGAAGTGATGCGCCATGCGCCACCAGGCCGCGGCGGCGCCATGCAGTGCATCCATGGCCGGTTCGAAGCGCAGCGGCTGCTGCACCGGACGTTGCAGCAAGGTTTCCAGGGCCTCGCTCATGGCCGGCCGGGAGATCACCACCTGCAACTTGCGGCAGTCTCCGGAGATGGCCAGTACCTGGCTTTCGTTGGGGGCAATGATCACTCCCTGGCCACGATCCGAGCGCAGCAGGCGGCCGTCCTTGCTCAGCTCCTGCTCGCCGCACAGGGGCAGGCTCAGGCTGTAGCTGCTGAAGCGCTCGGTGTCCTCGATATCCACCACCACATCGGTGCCGTACTCGATGATGCCCAGGGTCGTGGAGCGCGACCTGAGCACATTGGCACTGTGGTGAAAACGGATGCGTTCGGGGTTCGCGGTTTCCAGACGGTGGGGGCCGCAGATGCCCGCCATCCAGTTCCTGGCCCCTTCGAGGTCATAACGATCGATCCGAATCTCGCGAAACAGCCCATCAGCCTTGCTATTCATCACGGCGCACCCACGGCAATTTTATTCAGCGCGCTCTGACGGCGCGTCTTGTGTGACAGGGCAAGTTTTGCGCCAGCCGACGATGCTGCCAACCCAGTGGATAGCAATCGCCAACTAAGTGGATAACCCCGCCCCCTCGTCCTCTTTGGCAGGACTCACAGTAGCCGATCAGCGCCCCGCGATGCAGCCGTCGATCGCTTATCCGCACGATTGTGGGTAGAGGCTACCCAGGCAATTTTGTGGATGGCCTTGGCCGACTAAGCGGATAGCCACCGGCGCCCTGCACTCTCTCTAATGACGGCACCCGATTGGCCTGAATAAAAAAGGTACCGACTCATGAGTGGTGCAAGAAACGTCGAGCAGTGGCAAGACTTCATCCACAGCTGCCTGGATTTTCGCCCCGCGGACGGGGTGTTCCGGATCGCCCGGGAGATGTTCACCGAACCCGAGCTGTTCGATCTGGAGATGGAGCTGATCTTCGAAAAGAACTGGATCTACGCCTGTCACGAAAGCGAACTGCCCAACAATCACGACTTCATCACGATGCGTGCCGGGCGCCAGCCGATGATCATCACCCGTGACGGCGAAGGCCGGCTCAATGCCCTGATCAACGCCTGCCAGCACCGCGGCACTACCCTGACCCGGGTGGGCAAGGGCAACCAGTCGACCTTCACCTGCCCGTTCCACGCCTGGTGCTACAAGAGCGACGGGCGCCTGGTGAAGGTCAAGGCGCCAGGGGAATACGACGAGGGTTTCGACAAGGCCACCCGTGGCCTGAAGAAGGCCCGCATCGACAGCTACAAGGGCTTTGTCTTCATCAGCCTGGACGTGGCTGCCGACAATTCCCTGGAAGACTTCCTCGGCGATGCACGGATCTTCTTCGACATGATGGTCGCCCAGTCCCCCGACGGTGAACTGGAGGTGCTGCCGGGCAAGTCGGCCTACACCTACGACGGCAACTGGAAACTGCAGAACGAGAACGGCCTGGACGGTTATCACGTCAGCACCGTTCACTACAACTACGTGGCCACGGTGCAGCACCGCCAGCAGGTCAACAGCGACAACGGCACCGGCAGCAGCGCCACCCTGGACTACAGCAAGCTGGGCGCCGGCGACGCCAGCACCGACGACGGCTGGTTCGCCTTCAACAACGGCCACAGCGTGCTGTTCAGCGAGATGCCCAACCCGGCCGTGCGTTCCGGTTACGCCAGCATCATGCCGCGCCTGGTGGAAGAACACGGCCAGGCCAAGGCCGAGTGGATGATGCACCGCCTGCGCAACCTGAACATCTACCCGAGCCTGTTCTTTCTTGACCAGATCAGCTCGCAGTTGCGGATCATCCGCCCCATTGCCTGGAACAAGACCGAGATCATCAGCCAGTGCATCGGGGTCAAGGGCGAGAGCGACGCCGACCGGGAAAACCGCATCCGCCAGTTCGAAGATTTCTTCAACGTTTCGGGCATGGGCACGCCGGACGACCTGGTGGAATTTCGCGAAGCCCAGCGCGGTTTCCAGGGGCGCCTGGAGCGCTGGAGCGATGTCTCGCGCGGCCATCACCGCTGGGTCAGCGGGCCCACCGCCAACAGCGAGAACCTGGGCATCCAGCCGGCCATGACCGGCACCGAAATCACCCATGAGGGGCTGTACGTCAACCAGCACCGAAACTGGCAGAAGTTCCTCCTCGACGGCCTGCAGCGCCAGCCCCTGAAACTGCGTGAGGTGTAAGCATGAATGCGCAATTGCAGTACCAGATCGAGCAATTCTTCTATCGCAAGTCCGAACTCTGCGACGCCCAGGACTGGGACGCCTACCTGCAGCTGTTCGCCGTGGACAGCGAGTTCCACCTGCCGCAATGGGACTCGGAACACGTCTACACCCAGGACCCGAAGCGCGAGATGTCACTGATCTACTACGCCAACCGGTCGGGGCTGGAGGACCGGGTATTCCGCCTGCGCACCGGCAAGGCGGCCTCGACCATTCCCATGCCGCGCACCCTGCACATGGTCAGCAACCTGCGGATCGTCGAGGGCCACAACGGCCATCTGCAGGTGCGCCTGAACTGGCACACGCTGTTCTATCGCCTGGCCACCTCCGAGGACTTCTATGGCCACGCCACCTACGACCTCAAGCCCCACGGCGACAGCTGGCTGATCCAGCGCAAGCACGTGCTGCTGCTCAACGACACGATCAACTCGGTGCTCGATTTCTACCACCTCTGACTCGACGGACATTTCTTCATGACGCACAAGGTCGCGTTCAGCTTTGCCGACGGCAAGACCCTGTTCTTCCCGGTCAAGGCCAATGAAATATTGCTCGACGCCGCCCTGCGCAACGGCATCAAGATCCCCCTGGACTGCCGCGAAGGGGTCTGCGGCACCTGCCAGGGCCGTTGCGAGTCGGGCCAGTACAGCCAGGACTATGTGGACGAGGAGGCCCTCTCGCCCCAGGACCTGGAGCAACGCAAGATGCTCACCTGCCAGACCCGGGTGCAGTCGGATGCGGCGTTCTACTTCGACTTCGATTCCAGCCTGTGCCACAGCGCCGATCCGCTGCAGCGCACAGGCTCGGTGATCGATGTGCGCCAAGTGTCGGACAGCACCGCCATCCTCCACCTGGACCTGGGCAGCAGCGAGGCACCGCTGGAGTTTCTCCCCGGCCAGTACGCGCGCCTGCGAATTCCTGGCACCGACAGCAGCCGGGCCTACTCCTTCGCCAACCGGCCGGGGGCGGACAACCAGCTGCAGTTCCTGATCCGCCTGCTACCCGACGGGGTGATGAGCAACTACATCCGCGAGCGTTGCCTGGTGGGCGACAGCATTGCGCTGGAGGCGCCGCTGGGGGCCTTTTACCTGCGCCAGATCAGCCGTCCGCTGGTGCTGGTGGCCGGCGGCACCGGACTGTCGGCGCTATTGGCGATGCTCGAACAGATCGTCGAGCAGGGCTGCCAGCAACCACTGCATCTGTACTACGGCGTGCGCCACAGTGCCGATCTGTGCGAACTGGAGCGTATCCAGGCACTGGGCGAGCGCTTGCCGGCGTTTCGCTTCACCCCGGTAATCAGCGACACCGACCCGGATTGGTCGGGCAAGCGCGGCTACATCACCGAGCACCTGGACAGCAGCGAACTGCGGGACAACGACACTGACCTGTACGTTTGCGGGCCGCCACCGATGGTCGATTCGATCCGGATCTGGCTGCAAGAACAGCAACTTAACCGCGTTCAGCTGTATTACGAGCGGTTTACCGAGAGTAATATCTGATTCCGTCAGCATTCAGCCGCGATCGGTCCTGTTCAGCCTGGGATCGGTCCTGATAACAACTAGAAGAGAGCGCAATTTAGTGGATCAGACCTTGAAGCAAGGTGAACTCAAGCGTGGCTTGAAGAACCGCCATATTCAGTTGATCGCCCTGGGCGGGGCGATCGGCACCGGACTCTTCCTCGGCTCGGCCGGGGTGCTCAAGTCCGCCGGACCTTCGATGATCCTCGGCTATGCGATTGCCGGTTTCATTGCCTTCCTGATCATGCGCCAGCTGGGGGAAATGATCGTCGAGGAGCCAGTGGCCGGTTCTTTCAGCCACTTCGCCCACAAGTACTGGGGCGGTTACTTCGGCTTTCTCGCGGGCTGGAACTACTGGGTGCTGTATGTCCTGGTGGGCATGGCCGAGCTCACCGCGGTGGGCAAGTACGTGCAGTTCTGGTGGCCGGAAATTCCCACCTGGGTCAGTGCCGCGGTGTTCTTCGTGCTGGTCAACCTGATCAACATGATGAACGTGAAGTTCTTCGGTGAAGCCGAGTTCTGGTTCGCCATCATCAAGGTGGTGGCCATCGTCGGCATGATCGTCCTCGGCTGCTACATGCTGTTCAGCGGCAGCGGCGGCAGCCAGGCGTCGGTGAGCAATCTCTGGTCCCACGGCGGTTTCTTCCCCAATGGCGGCACCGGCCTGCTGATGGCCATGGCCTTCATCATGTTCTCCTTCGGCGGCCTGGAACTGGTGGGCATCACCGCCGCCGAAGCCGCGGAACCGCGCAAAGTGATCCCCAAGGCCATCAATCAGGTGGTGTACCGGGTGCTGATCTTCTACGTCGGCGCCCTGGCGGTACTGCTGTCGCTGTATCCATGGGATGAACTGCTGGTGAGCCTCAACGCCGGCGGCGACGCCTACAGCAGCAGCCCTTTCGTGAAGATCTTCTCGCTGATCGGCAGTGATGCGGCGGCGCAGATCCTCAACTTCGTGGTCCTGACCGCGGCGCTGTCGGTGTACAACAGCGGCGTGTACTGCAACAGCCGCATGCTCTACGGCCTGGCCGAACAGGGCGATGCACCCAAGGCGCTGATGAAACTCAACAAGCAAGGCGTGCCGATTCTGGCCCTGGGCATTTCCGCGCTGATCACCCTGCTCTGCGTACTGGTCAACTACCTGGCGCCCCACGAAGCACTGGAGCTGCTGTTTGCCCTGGTGGTGGCGGCACTGATGATCAACTGGGCACTGATCAGCCTGACCCACCTGCGCTTTCGCAAGGCCATGGCCGAGCAAGGCGTGGTGCCGTCGTTCAAGGCCTTCTGGTCGCCACTGAGCAACTACCTGTGCCTGGCGTTCATGGTGATGATCGTCGGCGTGATGTGGATGATCCCGGGCATTCGCGCCTCGGTGTATGCGATTCCGGTGTGGGTCCTGGTGATCTGGGGCTTCTATCGCCTGAGTCATGCCCGCAAGGCCGGGCAGCCCGCCCTGCACTAAGGCTCAGGGTTGCAACACCCCCAAAGCCCGGCCTGATCAAGGCCGGGCTTTTTTGTCGACGGCTCAAAAGCGGTCTGCCAATTACGGCAAATGCGGCCTGAAACAACAATCCGCCCCCTATCTAGAATCGACTCCCTCCCGGCACATGAGCCAGGGAGCCTGTTCCTCGATGGAGAGCGGCTTATGAACAGAACTGCAGCAAGCCTGCGCTGGACCGATGTTTTCTCGCCCACCGTGGCGGCGCTGATTTCAGTGCTGGTGAACTACGGCGGGACCTTTGTCCTGGTGTTCCAGGCTGCCGAACTGGCGCGGCTGTCACCGGCCCAGACGGCCTCCTGGGTCTGGGCGGTGTCGGTGGGCGTGGGCCTGACCGGGCTGTGGCTGAGCCTGCGTTACAAGGCACCGATCATCACCGCCTGGTCCACCCCCGGCGCGGCGTTCCTGGCCACCGTGATGCCGTTCACGCCCTATGCCGAGGTGATCGGTGCCTACCTGATCTCGGCCCTGGGCTTCATTGTTCTGGGCGGGTCCGGGGCCTTCGACAAACTGGTGCGGATGATCCCCAAGGGCATCGCCGCCGGCCTGCTGGCGGGCATCCTGTTGCAGTTCGGGATCAATGCTTTTGGCGGCGCCAGTGCCGATCCGCTGCTGGTGATCGTGCTGCTGGTGTCCTACGCCTTGCTGCGGCGTTTCACCTCGCGCTTTGCCGTGGTGGGCATCCTGGTCATCGGCCTGGGGCTGCTCATCGCTCAGCAGCGGATCGACTTTTCTGCCGTGCACTTGAGCCTGGCGGTACCGGTATTCACCGCGCCGCAGTTCTCCCTGCAAGCCTTGCTCGGAGTGGCGTTGCCGCTGTTCGTCATCACCCTCACCGGCCAGTACATGCCCGGGATGCTGGTGCTGCGCAATGACGGCTACAGCACCAGCGCCAACCCACTGCTCACGGTCACCGGCCTGGGTTCGCTGCTGATGGCACCGTTCGGCGCCCACGCCTTCAACGTGGCGGCGATCACCGCGGCGATCTGTACCGGCGAGGACGCGCACCCGGACCCGAAAAAGCGCTACATCGCCGGCATTGCCTGCGGGGTGTTCTACCTCCTCGTGGGAACCTTCGGCGTGACCCTGGCGACCCTGTTCACGGTGCTGCCCAAGGCCTTTGTCACCACCCTGGCGGGCCTGGCGCTGTTGGGAGCCATCGGCGGCAGCCTGGCCAATGCCATGGCCGACGGAGCAACCCGGGAAACGGCGCTGATCACCTTCCTCGCCACCGCGGCCAACGTCACCCTGCTCGGGGTCGGCGGCGCCTTCTGGGGACTGGTGGCCGGCTTGACCGTGCACCTGCTGATCCATGGCCGGGTCAATCTGCTGGCCGCCCGTGCCGCCAAACCCTGAAGGCCAGCGTCTGACTAGGCCTTTCTCAGGGCCTGGGCCAGGCGCGCCATGGTCGCTTCGATCTCATGGCCACTCAACGAGGCGTAGCCCAACAACCAGCCTTGCTGCTTCTGCTCACCGGCATAGAGCCGGCTGAGCCCCGGCAACTGGATACCGGCCCTGGCGGCTCGTTGCTGGGTCAACGCTTCGCTCCAGCCGGGCTCCAGCAGGCAAGGAATCTGCAACCCGCCCGGTGGCGGCAAGGCCACGGCAATGCCCTGCAAATGCCGCCCGATGGCATCGAGCATGGCTTGCCGACGTCCGGCGTACAGCTTGCGCATGGCCCGCACATGGGCGTTGTAGTGCCCCTCTTCCATGAACCGCGCCAGGGTCAGCTGGAGGATCTGCGGCGTGTGCCCGTCGATGATGCTGCGGGCAGCACTGAAGGCGCTCACCAGCTCGCTGGGCAAGGCCATGTAACCCATGCGCAGGCCCGGGTAGAGGGTCTTGCTGAAGGTGCCGATGTAGAGGGTGCGCTGATACGGGTCCAGGCCCTGGACACAGGCGGTGGGTAAACCGTCGTAGTGGAACTCGCTGTCGTAATCGTCCTCGATGATCCATTTCTCCTGCTCGGCGGCCCAACGGGTCAGTTCCAGGCGACGCTCCAGGGACAAGGTGGCGCCCGTGGGGTACTGATGGGACGGCGTCACATAGACACAGCGGGCGCCACTGCGGTCGGCCCGCAGCAAGTCGGTACGAATGCCCTGGCTGTCGACATCAATGGGCACGATCCGCGCCTCGGCGGCCTCGAATGCCTTGCGTGCGCCGAAGTAGCCCGGGTTCTCCAGCAGGATCGGCTTGCCAGCGTCCACCAGCAGTTGCGCGCACAGAAACAGCGCCTGGCGGGTACTGCTCAGCACCAGGATCTGCTCGGGCTGCACCTTGGCTCCGCGTTCCAGGTTCAGGTAGGCGGCAATGGCCTTGCGCAGGGGGAGTGCACCCTGGGGATCGCCATGCAGCAGTACATTGGCGCGGTAATCCTTCAACGCCTGGCGTTGCAGGCGTTCCCAGACGTCCAGCGGGAAGCTGCGGGTTTCCGGCAGTCCGGTCGCAAAGGCGGTGACGGCCTGCTGATCGCTGACGCCGCCCCTTTGCAACAGCAGCGCGCCGCGCCGGCTCAGGCCCGCCCCAGGCTCTGGGCTGTGCCCCGGCGGCCCCTGCAACTGCTGGCGGCGGCGGGCCGAGCCGCGCAACTGAGCACCGATGGTTTCACAGACATAACTCCCCGAGCCTTCGCGACGCTGGATAAAACCGTCGCGCTGCAACTGCACATAGGCGTTCTCCACGGTGTCCCGGGATACCGCCAGCGACTTGGCCAGGGCTCGACTGGCCGGCAGTTTCAACCCGGGGCCCAGGGCGCCGTCGAGGATCAGGCCACGCAAGGCCCGCTGAATGCGCTGGTGCAGGTCCAGGGGCGCGAACTCAGGGTCGCTGAGCCGCATCTTCAGGGTTTCAAGCTCGAAGGTTCGGGACATGTGGTCTGCCTGATCAGATGAAAGTGGCGCATAAATGGCGGCCACTTTATCGGTACAACGACTCTCGTGTCAGCCGCTGCAACCTTCGCCACCGGCGAACGAAGAATGTGGCAATAGGCAAGCCCAACAAAAACGGCGCGTCCCCAGGTGAGGGCGCGCCGTTTTGGCTTAAGTGAACAGAACGATCAGAGCGAGGATCGAACCCGCCACAGTTCGGGGAACAGCACGGTGTCGAGCATCTTGCGCAGGTAGCCCACGCCTTCGGTGCCGCCGGTGCCGGGCTGGAAGCCGATGATGCGCTCCACGGTGGTCACGTGACGGAAGCGCCACTGGCGGAAGGAATCCTCCAGGTCGATGAACTTTTCCGCCAACTGATACAGGTCCCAATAGGCTGAAGGGTTGGCGTAGACCTCGCGCCAGGCCGCTTCCACCGAAGGGTCATGCTGAGTCGTGGTGGTGCTGTTCAGCGCCAGGCGCGCCGGGTCGATGCTCAAGCCGCTGCGGGCCATCAGGGCAATCGCTTCGTCATACATGGACGGAGTGGCAATCGACGCTTCCAGGGATTGCAGCAGCTCGGGACGGTGGGCGTGGGGCCGCAACAGCGCCGCGCTCTTGTTGCCGAGGATGAATTCGATTTCCCGGTACTGGAACGACTGGAAGCCCGAGGACTGGCCCAGGTACGGGCGGATCGACTTGTACTCGGACGGCGTCATGGTGGCCAGCACCGCCCAGGCATGCACCAGTTGGTCGAAGATCCGCGAGACCCGCGCCAGCATCTTGAACGCCGGGGGCAACTGGCCCTGGCGCACCTGCTCGCGGGCGGCCTTGAGCTCGTGCAGCATCAGCTTCATCCACAGCTCCGAGGTCTGGTGCTGGATGATGAAGAGCATCTCGTTGTGGTCCGGCGACAGCGGATGCTGGGCGCTGAGGATGCGCCCCAGGTCCAAGTAGTCGCCGTAGCTCATGGAATCGGAGAAATTCAGCTCGGCGTTATGCCATTCATCCGGTGGGTTGCTTGAAAAAGGACATTGGCTCATGGCGTGGGCTCCTCGCCTCAGGCAGCGGTTACCACCCGCAGGCTGTGCAACCCGGGGCGGGATGCACAACGGCGCGGACGGCCAGCTGTGTATTTATTGTAGGAATCAATCGGCCAGGGGACGCAGGATCGCCCGTACCGGACTGGCGTCCAGATGGGCGAAGCGCAGTGGCAGGGCAATCAGTTCGTAGTCGCCTTCGGCAACCTCATCCAGCACCACGCCCTCGAGGATCGCCATGCCATGGCGGGCCACGGTGTTGTGGGCATCCATGGTCTTGGATTGCTGGGGATCGAGGGACGGGGTATCGATGCCGATCAGGCGCACGCCGAGGCTGGCCAGCAGCTCGACAGTGGCTGGAGCAACGGCGGTAAAGTCCGGGTCCCAGGCACTCAGCGGAGCCTGTGGATAAGTGCGCAGCAACACTCGCGCAGGCAGGTTGTCCAGGCGCCCGAGCAAGGCTTCGGGCTGCACCAGGGCGCCACTGTCCAGGCAATGCAGGACCCGGCACGGGCCCATGTAGACATCCAGCGGCACTTCGCCGATGGGCAGGCCATCCGGCCGGTAATGCAGGGGCGCATCGACATGGGCGCCGGTGTGGGGCGACAGGGTCACCCGCCCGACATTCACCGGGCACTCGGGCCCGAACTGCCAGACGCGCTCCTCCTGGAACGGCGTGTCCCCCGGCCAGGTCGGGGTCGCGGTACTCAAAGGCGGGCTGATATCCCACCAGCGTGGTGTATTTTCCATTCGTGCGGCTCTCGGTCACTCCGGACTGAATGATACGAGCGATACCGGTAAAGATTCTTGCGAAATAACTCGGGCATCGTCAGATATTTCGCAAATCCTGCTAAAAAACCGCCCTTTGTCGAGGGAATGTTTCAACCGTCAGCCGCCCGTTATCCGCAACCGATAGCGGCCCTCGCATTGCGCTTCTGGATACCCCGAGGTCGAGAACAGACATCCCCCTGAACGTCGGGCGCTATAGGGTGCGTCTTCAGTTCTCTGCCCGCTAGGAGCACAGCATGTCGCAACCCATTACCGTTCTGCGCGATACCCATCCGCTGCCCGTCCTCGACGCCTGCAAATGGGAAAAACTCGAGGGCGATCCCCACACCGTCAACCTCAACGCCTACACCAGCGAGGACGGCAGCAAGATCATGGGCACCTGGATCTGCACCCCGGGCAAGTGGCGGGTGGCCTATGAGAAGTGGGAGTACTGCCATTTCCAGGAAGGGTACTGCGTGATCACCCCGGATGGCCGCGATCCCATCCACTTGCGTGCCGGCGATATCTTCGTAGTGGAACCCGGGATGAAAGGCACCTGGGAAGTGGTGGAAACCGTGCGTAAGTACTTCGTGTTTGCCTGAACCCCGCACACTCACCGGGAGCCCGCTCGACTCGGGCTCCCCTTCCGGCATTGCCACTCAACTCAACGCACCCCGCCAAATGTCTATATAATCACTGCCAAATGGCAAAGGCAGGAGCAGCACCCATGGTTGCGCTGACAGGCACCGGCATCCCCCCCAAGCGGCGGGGCAAACTGGTATTGAAAGAACAGTCTTCGGACATCCTCCTGGGTGGCCGGGCACGGTTTGACGACCGCATTTCGATCTATCGCCTGACCGAAGAAGGCATCCCCCTGACGGCGATCATCAAGTTCGTCTCCTCGGTGCCCATGCTCAAGGACGAACAGGTGCTGGCCAAGATCATCGGCCTCTCCGAACGCACCCTGCATCGGCGCCTGAAAACCCCGGACGAACCCCTGAACCCGGAGCAGAGTGCCCGCGCGGTACGTTTTGCCCAGGTGCTGGCCAAGGCCCAGGACGTCTTCGGCAGCAGTGAAGAGGCACAGGACTGGATGGCCAAGCCGGTGATGGGCCTCGACGGCCATAAACCGGTGGATCTGCTGACCAACCCCATCGGCTTCGAACTGGTGGACGAGTTCCTCACCCGCCTGGAATACGGGGTCTATCAGTGATCAGTATTCCGGGCAGCAGCGAGATTCATTTCTGGCGACTGGACGCCGCCCGGCACGCCGACAGCTGGGACAGTGGCATCGGTGCCGAGCTGTGCGGCGGTCGCTGGAACTCCAAAGGGGTCAAGGCCGTGTATGGCAGCGCCGACCCCGCCACGGCGATTCTCGAAGTGGCGGTGCACAAGGGCTTCGCCGCACTCGATAACGTGCCCCATGTCCTCACCGGCGCCCTGATCCAGGACCCGTCGGCCATCTATCGCGTGGATGAACGCAGTCTGCCCAATCCCAACTGGCTGACTCCGGGCATCCCCAGTGCCGGCCAGCAGAAATTCGCCGACCAGTTGCTGGCCGACCATCCATTCGTGCTGGTGCCCTCATCGGTGTCCCGGCACAGCTGGAACATCCTGATCAATCCGTTGCTGGCCAAAGGGCTGTATCAGGTGGTGATCCAGGAGCGCTTCGGCCTCGACACCCGTCTCAACCCTCCTGCGCACACCGCTGCCAATCGCCCGAACTGAACCCACAAAAAAGCGGGAACCTTCCCGACGCAGATTCCCGCAAATGCCCCTGTTGAAGGTGCTGTGTTCGAAGAGTTGATGCAAGCATCGAGGCGGGGGCGCTCGCCCCCGTCGGTTTACGATTGCGGCTTGCGGTAGCTGTTGACGATGGCCGAGAAGTCCTTGCCGCCTTCCCCACGCTGGCTCATGGCCTGATACAGCTGCTGGGCCACGGCACCCAGCACCACGGGCTGGTGAGCCTGACGGGCGGCCTCGGTGGCCAACCCCAGGTCCTTGAGCATCAGCTCGGCACCAAAGCCGCCGGTGTAGCCGCGGGATGCCGGAGCGGTTTCAATCACTCCCGGCCACGGGTTGTAGGTATCGGAACTCCAGCAACGGCCGGTGGAGCTGTTGATGATCCCCGCCAGTACTTGGGTGTCGATGCCCAGGGCATCCCCCAGGGCCATGGCTTCGCTGACGCCGATCATCGAGATCCCCAGCAGCAGGTTGTTGCAGATCTTGGCGATCTGCCCGGTGCCCACTTCGCCGCAATGCACGATGTTGCGCCCCATCTGCGCCAGTACTGGCTGCAGGGTGGAGAACAGCTCGGCACTGGCGCCGACCATGAAGGTCAGGGTCCCGGCCTGCGCACCACCGGTGCCGCCGGACACCGGCGCATCAGCCATGGCCACGCCGCCGTGCTTGGCAGCTGCGGCGGCCACTTCGCGAGCGGTCTGCGGGTCGATGGTGCTGCAATCCACCGCCGGGACGCCGCGGCCAATCCCCGCCAACACCCCGTCTTCACCCAGCCACACACTGCGCACATGGGCCGCAGCCGGGAGCATGGTGATCACCAGTTCGGCACCTTCGGCAGCCGCCTTGGGCGAGGCAGCGACGTGCCCGCCCAGCTGCGCCAACTCCGCCAACACGCTCTGGTTGAGGTCGAACAGGTTCAGCTGATGCCCGGCCTTGATCAGGTTGCGGGCCATGGGCGCGCCCATGTTGCCCAGGCCGATAAATGCAATGTTCATGTCAGGCTCCTCAACGCAGGCTGATGGTGGTATTCACACCGTCGTTGACGCTGTCATCGTCGAACCAGCGGCTGGTGACGGTCTTGGTCTGAGTGTAGAACTGCACCACTTGCTTGCCGTAGGGGCCCAGGTCACCGAGCTTGGAGCCACGGGAGCCCGTGAAGCTGAAGAACGGCACCGGCACCGGAATCGGGATGTTGATACCCACCTGGCCGACGTCGATTTCGCTCTGGAACTTGCGCGCCGCTGCACCGCTCTGGGTGAACAGGCCAGTGCCGTTGCCGAAGGGGTTGGCGTTGACCAGGGCGATAGCCTGATCCAGAGTGTCCACCTCCAGCACCACCAGCACCGGGCCGAAGATTTCCTGGGTGTAGATCTGCATAGAGGGGGTCACCCCGGAGAACAGGGTCGGGCCGATGAAGTTGCCTTGCTCGTAGCCCGGGACCTGGATGCCGCGGCCATCGAGCTCCAGCTTGGCGCCTTCTTTCACGCCGCTTTCGATCAGCTCCAGAATCCGCGCCTTGGCGCGCTTGGAGACCACAGGGCCAACATCGGTGCCGGGCTCGCTGCCGGCGTTGACCTTGAGTTTCTGCGCCAGGGCCTTGAGGTCCGGCAGCCATTGTTTCGCGGCGCCCACCAGCACCACCACCGAGGTGGCCATGCACCGCTGACCGGCAGCGCCGAAGCCGGCGCCCACCAGGGCATTGAGGGTCTGTTCGCGGTTGGCGTCGGGCAGCACCACGGCGTGGTTCTTGGCGCCCATCATCGATTGCACGCGCTTGCCGTGCTTGCCCGCCAGGTCATAGACATGGGTGCCGACCGCGGTCGAACCGACGAAGGACACGGCCTTGATGTCCTTATGGGTGCACAGCGCATCCACCACTTCCTTGCCGCCGTGCACCACGTTGAGCACACCGGCCGGCACCCCGGCTTCCACTGCCAGCTCCACCAGCAACATGGTGGACAGCGGGTCCTGCTCGGAAGGCTTGAGGACGAAGGTGTTGCCGCAGGCAATGGCCATCGGGAACATCCACAGCGGAATCATCGCCGGGAAGTTGAAGGGGGTGATCCCGGCGCACACGCCGATCGGCTGGCGCAGGGTGTAGGTGTCCACGCCGCCGGCGACGTTCTCGGCGAACTCGCCCATCTGCAGGGTGCCGATGGAGCAGGCATGCTCCACCACTTCCAGGCCGCGGAAGATGTCGCCCTCGGCGTCGGCGATGGTCTTGCCCTGCTCGGCGCTGAGGACCACGGCGATGCGTTTGGAATGCTCGCGAATCAGGGCCTGGAGCTTGAGCATGATGCGCATCCGCGCGCCGATCGGGGTCAGTTTCCAGGTCTGGAAGGCACGCTGGGCCGCGGCGATCGCGGCGTCGACTTCAGCGGTAGTGGCAAAGGGCACCTTGGCCAGCACTTCCTGGGTCGCCGGGTTGACGATGTCGTGCCATTCCTGGCTCTGGGACTGGACCCATTCACCGTCGATCAGCAGTTTGACCTGTTGCAGGGTAGTGCCGTCGGGCTTGAGGGATGCGTTCATGGGGTCTCCTGACTTCTTGAGTTCTTATGCAGGGAACCAAGGCGGGCAAGCGCCTTGAAAGAGGGGCTGTCGCGAGTTGGTGTCGGACGGTTTTTGGAGTATAGATGTGCAAATACCTAATAAGAACGCACATAAAAACCGGTCCATCATGCAAAAAAACATCACCTCGCTAAGCACCCTGAACTGGGACGACCTGAAGTTTTTCCTCGAAGTGGCGCGCACCCGCAAGGCCAGCAGCGCGGCCAAACGCCTGGCGGTGGACTACACCACGGTGTCGCGGCGCATCGGTTCGTTGGAAACTGCCCTGGGCACCCTGCTGTTTGAAAAGTCTCGCACCAACGGCTTTGTTCTGACCGCCGAGGGCCAGCGCCTGCTGGGTTATGCGGAGTCCATCGAAAGCACCCTGCATATGGCGTGCGAGCAGGTCTCGGGCTCAGGCGTGGCGTTGTCCGGGCATGTGCGCATGGGCTGTACCGAAGGCTTCGGCAGCTTCTTCATCACCCCGCAGCTGAGCCATTTCCTCGATGCCTACCCGGCGATCTCGGTGGACATCCTGCCGCTGCCGCACTTCATCAGCCTGTCCAAGCGCGAGGCGGACATCGTCATTGCCCTGGAACGCCCGGAGCACGGGCCCTACGTGTGCTGCAAGCTGTGCGACTACCGCCTGCAGCTGTACGCCACCCAGGAATACCTCGACCGCCACCCGCCGATCCGCCGCCCCGGCGACCTGAGCGAGCATCAATTCATCAGCTATGTGGATGACCTGGCCTTCAGTTCCGAGCTGCTGTACCTGGCCAATGTAGTGCCCGGGGCCAGCGCCAACCTGCGCAGCACCAGCGTCATTGCCCAGTACGTGGCGGCGCAGCAGGGCCGCTCCCTGGCGATCCTGCCGTGCTTCCTGGCCGCCCAGGACCCGCGCCTGCTGCCGGTGCTACCCAAGGAGATCAACCTGACCCGGCAATTCTGGATGTACTGCCGGGAGGATCTGCGCAAGCTCAAGCGGATCACCCTGTTGTGGGATTACATCCGCGAGGTGACCGAGCAGAATCGGCCGCTGCTGATGGGGGACAGTCGCAGCATGCTGTTCGCCGCCCCCTGATCCTTAGCGGCCGCAACGACAACCGCAACGATGTGGGTCGCCGATCAGTCGGCGATCACCACGATCGACACCCGACGGTTCTCGGTGCGTCCGGCCACGGTGCTATTGGAGGCCACTGGCTCACTGCTGCCAAGGCCGCGCAACTGGATGTTTTCTTCACGCATGCCGACCTGGGTCAGCACCTTGACCACGCTCTTGGCCCGGCGCACGGACAGCTGCACGTTGTAGGCTTCCTTGCCCGAAGCGTCGGTGTGGCCATCGACCCGGACCTTCTGGATATCGACGCTGAGCAGCGCCTTGCCGATGCGCTGGACGATCTCGGTGCTGGCCTGGTTCAAGGTTTCCACATCACTGCCAAACAGCACCTTGCCCGACAGGCCGAAGGCCCAGCCTTCATCCGTCAGTTCGAAGCCCTCCTGTTTCAGTACCGCGATCTGTTTCGGGGTCAGACCTTTGGGCGGCACACTCTGGCAGCCCGCCAGGGCCAGCAGGGCCATGAATACCAGGGTGCTGAACAGTCGAACCGAACGTTGCGTCATTGAGAACAAGGGAATTAGCTCCTGTTTTGTACCTGAACGATAGGGAGCTCCGCCCCCACTGTGTGTTGCCCGCCTCGCGAACCGCGCTTGGCTTGGTACATGGCTTCATCGGCAGCGTTCAACAGGCTGCCGGGAGTCACGCCATGATCCGGGTACACGGCAATGCCGATGCTCAGCGACGTCATGATCGACAAGTTGCCAGGCAATTGAATCGGCACGTCCATGCTGTGGATGATTTTGTCAGCGATGCGTTGGGCATCTTCAAGCCGGTGCAGCGGGCTGAGCAGCACGGCGAATTCGTCGCCACCCAGACGGGCCACCAGATCGTCTTCGCGTAGCTGCGCACGAATTCGCGTGGCCACCGCTACCAGCACCGCATCGCCGGCAGCGTGACCGAAGTTGTCGTTGATTTCCTTGAACCGGTCGCTGTCGAGAAACAGCACCGCCATACGCTCGTTGAGCTTGTTGGCACTGCGCAGAGCACGAATCAGCCGGCCCTCGAAAAACGCTCGGTTGGGCAGGCCAGTCAGACTGTCGTGACTGGCCTGGTGAGCCAGGGTTTCATTCTCGCTTTGCAGGTGGGTCTGCCAGGCTTCCAGTTCATCGAGCAGGGCATTGAAGTCGTTGCCGAGGTTGTCCAGTTCGGCGATTTCCGCAGGCGGCACCCGCTGATCGAAGGCCCGCTCGCGCCGGGCCGCGTGAGCCACTTCCGCCAGACTGCGCAAGGGCCCGGTGATCCCTCGCAGTTGCCGGCGTGCCAGGTACAGCGACATCCAGGCACTCAAGGCGGTGCACAACACGATGCCCACCAGACCACTGAGCAGAAAGCGCAGCAGGCTGCCGCCATGGCCGGTGACATTGACGCTGCCCACCTCCCGGTTCTGATGAAGGATCGGCAAGCTGATGGGCTTTTCCAGGATCGCACTGGCAACGTGCATTTCCAGATTGGTCAGCAGACCGCTTTGCGGACGTTGCCAACTGGCCAGCAGACGGCCCTGGCTGTCATAGACCTTGGCATCGGCCACTTCTTCGGTTGAGGCAATCAGGGCCAGCGCCTCGGTGGCCACCACACTGTCGTTGAACACCACGGCAGCTTCCACGGTGTAGCTGATGGACCGGGCAATCAGGTGCAGGTTGTGATCGGCATAAACCCGCAGTGCCAGGACTCCGAGGAAGGTCAGGGACAGGCTGGCCATGGAAATCGCCAGCAGGGCGACGATCAGGTGGCCGCGACCTATGACCGACCGCAGGGTGGGGCGGGCGTTGGGCTTGAACCAACTCATGGGGCCGCCGGGCGACGACGCGACAATTGCAGCACGCTGGGATGAATCTTCACCCCGCTGCGGGCCACTGAATCCAGGTTGACCTCGAACGACACCTGGTTGTCGCTGACCCGCAGGCAGAACAGGCTGCCCACGGTGCACTGATCGCCACCCTCGCTGATGCTCAGCACGGGTTGGCCGGTCAGCGAATTGAACAGGCGGGTGCGTTCATCATTGCTCAGTTTGCCGACATAGATCGAGTCGCACTCACTGACGATTGCCGGGCTGCTGGCCAACAGGCGGCGCACCAGCACCGGACGGCCGGTAGCCTGGGTGGTGCCCTTGAGCAGATCGTCGGTGTATTCGGTCGGGCCCACCACGCACAGGCGCAGTTCTGCAGGTTCCACCGGCCAGCGAGCGTAGCTGAGGATGCCCAGCACTACTTGCGTCACCGCCTTGGCCCGCTGTTCAGCCAGGCTGGTGGAGGCTGACGATTCTGGCTGCGCAATGGCAAACAGACTGAACAGGCAAAGAATGGTCGACAGTACACACTGCCTCCACCCCAAAATGCGCTCTGTCCTGAAGACAGCCACGTCCATGCAGGGATTCTCTTTGAATTTCACGGAAATGATGCCGCAACGATAGCACAGCCCGGGAAAATGCAGCGAGCCCAGCGCCCCGAAACGGTGCTGGGTACTGGAGCGGGACATAGGCCTTAGTCCAGCTCCAGCATCAACCCGCTAAGACGCTTGACCTTACGCCGCACCGCCTCTTCAAACACCCCGGCCCGAGGCTCGATCAGGCTGAACCAATCCTTGGCCCGGGTGATACCTGTATAGATCAGTTCCTTGGTCAGCACCGGGTTCAGGGCATCGGGCAGAATCAGCGCAGTATGAGCGAACTCCGAGCCCTGGGACTTGTGCACGGTCATGGCGTAGACAGTTTCCACGTCATTGAGTCGACTCGGCAGCACCAGGCGTACCCCGCCCTGGCCATCGTTGCGCGGGAAGGCCACCCGCAGCACCTGACGCCCGGCTTGCGGCCCCTCATGTTCCGGCAGCTTGAGGGCGATGCCGATATCGCCATTCATCAGGCCCAGGCCATAGTCGTTACGGGTCATCAGCACCGGACGACCTTCGTACCATTGCTGGTCGCTGTCGATCAGGCGAGCCTTGAACAACGCCTGAGTGACCCGCAGGTTCAGTCCTTCGACGCCCCACGGTCCCTTGCGCACCGCACAGAGCAACTGGAAGCGGTCGAAGGCCTGGAGGACGTTGCGCGCCCAATCGGTCCAGCGGCGGTCTTCCAGGACGGTGTCCGCGGGCGGACGCTGGCTGCGCAGCACATTCAGGTAATGCCGATAGCCTTGTGGCCCCTCGCCGTGGCCCTCCAGCAATAGCCGCTCAAGGGCCCGGTCCTGCTCGCCCTTGAGGCTCAGGCCGTACAAGTCCGCATGGCTGCGAGCCGCCAGCAGGCGCCGCGCCTCCTCGGCCTGCTGTTGATTGACCCAGCGCGCCAGCTGGCCAATGCCACTGCCTTCGCCAAAGCGCCGGGAGTGGCGCAGCATCACCACCTGCTGCGCCAGGGGATGCTGATGCCCGGTGTCTTCCTGCAAGCCACTGGCGCCAAGGTTCTCCGCGCTGACCGCTTCCAGCCAGGCGCGAGTCTGCGGGTTGTACCAGCCGGCCTCGGCATCACGACACAGGTCACCGAGCACCGCACCCGCCTCCACCGAGGCCAGTTGATCCTTGTCTCCCAGCAACACCAGGCGTGCATGAATGGGCAAGGCGTCCAGCAGATTGGCCATCATTTCCAGGTCGATCATCGAGGCTTCGTCCACCACCAGTACATCCAGGGGCAGGCGGTTGCCGGCGTGGTGGCGGAAATGCCGGGTGCCCGGGCGATTGCCCAGCAAGCGGTGCACCGTGGTCACTTCGCTGGGGATCTTTTCCCGTACCTCGTCGGCGACTGCCAGGGACCGCACTTGCAGGCTGATGGACTCGGTGAGGCGGGCCGCGGCCTTGCCAGTGGGCGCCGCCAGACGAATGCGCAAGGGTTTGCGCGCCTCCACCGCCGGAGCCTGGAGCAATGCCAGCAGACGCACCACGGTGGTGGTTTTGCCAGTGCCGGGGCCACCGGTGATGATGCTGAAGGCGCCTCGGGTAGCCAGCGCGCAGGCGAGTTTCTGCCAATCGATGGGCCCGGCAGCCTTGGCCGGGCCAAATAGCCCGTCCAGGCGTTGGGCCAGATTCTCCGGAGTCGCCTCCGTCGACGCCAGGCGCTGGCGCAGGGCGTTGTCGATCCGCCGTTCATAGGCCCAGTAACGCCGCAGGTACAGGCGTTTTCCGGACAGCACCAACGGCCGCTGCTGGGATGCCTCGCCGTGATCCGCCGACAGGGCCACCAGCCGGCTGCCGGCCAGGACCTTGCACCAGTGAGCCCCCTCCAGATTCGCCAACACCTGGGAAGGCAGCACCGTGGCACCGCCTTGCGAATCCCCTTCCGGCGGCAGCGACAGAGCGAAATCCGGCTCCTTGAGGGTTTCGAACAGGTCCAGGCAGACGTGCCCATGACCCAACTGGTGACTGGTCAGAGCCGCGGCCATGAGCACCAACGGATCGCAGCCGGGGTCCAGCTCATGGAGGAAGCCGACGAAGGCCTTGTCCAGGGCCCGCAGCCAGCCGCGTTCGACCCAACGCTCAAGCAACAACAGCAGGTCTTCGGCGCGAGACAGGGGCGCCAGGTCAAACTGGGGCGCTGGCGGCTCGGCCAACTCGGCAAACAGATCCTGGGTCATAACAGCACTCCCTGTTCCCAGGCGGGCTCGGTCTTGGGCGGCTCGGACTGGCCCTGGAACATGCGGTCGAGACGTTCGATCAACTGCCGTGGCGGCCGGGCAAAGTAAGCGCCCTGGCTCGCGGAGCGGCTGCCGCGCAAAAACAGATACAAGGCGCCGCCGATGTGCCGATCGTAATCGTAGTCCGCCAGCCTGGCCTTCAACTGCCGGTGCAGCGCCAGCAGGTAGAGCACGTATTGCAGGTCGTAGCGGTTGTCGAGAATCGATTGTTCCATGGCCTGCTCGGTGTAGGCCGCGTCGTCCACGCCCAGCCAATTGGATTTGTAGTCGGCCACGTAATAGCGGCCCTGATGTTCGAATGTCAGATCGATGAAGCCCTTGAACATGCCATTGAGCAGCACCGGCTCGGCGGTGACTCGAGGCGCGCCCTGGTGAGTCTGCTGGCGCACCAGCTCGTCGAGTTTGAGCACGTCGACCTTGTGGCTGGCAAACCAGAACTCCATTTCGACCCGGTACTGGGTCAGTCGCCCCAGCACCACTGGCGGTTGCCCGTCCCCCACCGGCAGGGATGCCTGCAACAAGTGCTGCAACCAATCGCTGAGGGTCGGAATCCAGCCTTGCCAGCCGCGCCGATTGCAACGGCGGGCGATGGCATCCTCGATCACCTCAGGGGCTGCGGCAAAGCCCTCCTCCCCGGCCCATTCCAGCAGACCGTGGAGGAAGGTGCCGGGATTCGGGCCCCGGGGAAAACGGTGAATATCGCCACCACTGGCGGCGACTTCCCGAGGGGCCTCGGGGTCCAGCCGCTCATCGTCGAAGAGCTTCTGTGCCTGGGGATTTTCCGGCGCTTCGGTGTTGCCTGCGCCCAAGGTATCGCTGATGCGCAAGGCACTGTAGGAGGCGATCCACCAGTTCTCCGCCGCGCGTCGAATCGGCTGCAGCGGGGCCAGCAGGCTGGCGTCATTGCGCGGCGGGTAGAAGCACTGGTCATCGGCCGCAGGCAGCTCGCTGACACCGATGGCCTCACAGCCTTGCTGCAAGTCCAGGAGCCAGCGCAGCAATCCCTTGGACTCGCCCAACAGAGCACCGCCGCCAAGCAGGTAGCCCAGGGCCGACAAGTGCAGCACCGAGCTGCTGTGGTTGCCGCGCTTGAGGTCGGCCACTCCCAGCCAGCAGGCATGCTGGGCCCGGGTCAGGGCCACGTAGAGCAGACGCAGATCCTCCGCCAGGCGCTCCTCGTCGGCCTGGGCGATCAGCTCCGGCGTCGGTCGCAAACTGACCTGGGCCTTGCCGGCTGCATCGTGGTAATGCAGCGGCAGACGACTGCCATCCACCGGTTTGGTGGAGCAGATGAAGGGCAGGAACACCAAGGGGTATTCCAGGCCCTTGGACTTGTGGATGGTCACCACCTTGACCAGTTGCTCGTCGCTTTCCAGGCGTAGGATCTGCTCTTCACCGGCCTGCCCGGACAGCGCCAGATGCTCGGCCAGATGGCGAATCAGCGCCTGTTCACCGTCCAGTTCCGCAGCGTTCTGCTGCAACAACTCAGACAGGTGCAGAAGGTTGGTCAGCACCCGCTCGCCGTCGCTGCGGGCCATCAGCGCCTGGGGCAGCTGGAAGTCATGGAGCAAGCGTCGGAGCATCGGCAGCACGCCCTGGCTGCGCCAGATCGTCCGGTATCCGCGAAACTGCATGACTCGGGCTTCCCAGGCCAGTTCATCCTGGTTCAGCCGCTCCAGTTCCACCAGGGACAGGTTCAGGGTCAGGGAGGCCAGGGCGGCCCGCAGCGGGCGCTCCACATCCGGCTCGGCACAGGCCTTGAGCCACACCAGCAGGTCCCGGGCTTCCTGGGCGGCGAACACCGAGTCCTTGTCCGAGAGATACACGCTGCGCACCCCGCGGGCGGCTAGTTCGCCGCGCACCGCCTGGGCCTCCTTGCCGTCGCGGACCAGGATGGCGATATCCGCCGGCAACAACCCCTTGAGTTCCTGCTGATCGCGGGCAAAACCACTACGGCCCTGCTGACCGCCATTGAGCAGATCGACAATGGCGCTGGCACAGGCCGCGGCCTGCTGCTGGCGATACTGGGCCCCGGACAGCGGCTGCTCCGAGGGCAGTTGCCAGAAGTTCAGCGCCGGTACCGCTTGGCCATCCACCTGCAGGCGTTCCTTGCGGCCCTGAGCCGCTACCGCCAGGAAGGGCACCGGGTTCTCGCCATCCTCTTCGCGAAACAGGAAGGCCCCCTGCCCTTGCTGCCGCTGTTCGGCTTGCAGGAACACATGGTTGACCGCGCTGACCATGGCCTGGCTGGAACGGAAGTTGGTGCCCAGGGTATGTAAGCGTCCCGTGGTGGCCTGGCGGGCTCGCAGGTAGGTGTAGATGTCGGCGCCACGGAAGGCATAGATCGCTTGCTTGGGGTCGCCGATCAGGAACAGCCCGGTCTCGGGGTCGTTGGCCTCGATACGGTAGATGCTTTCGAAGATCCGGTACTGCACCGGATCGGTGTCCTGGAACTCGTCGATCAGGGCCACCGGGAACTGCTCGCGAATCAGAGTCGCCAGACGCTCGCCACCGTCGCTTTGCAGGGCGTTGTCCAGACGCAGCAACATATCGTCAAAGCCCATTTCGGCGCGGCGACGCTTCTCTTCTTCAAAACGCGCACCGACCCACTGCGCAGCATGCTGCAAGACTGCGGCGTCGGGGCTGGGCAAGGCGTCAAGGCTGGCCTTGAGTCCCGCCATGGCATCGAGCCCCGGGTGCTGCGGAGCTTCACCTTTCCAGGCTTCGCTCATCCCGTCTGGAGTCAGGCGGGTGAAGCCGGTGCCAATATCCAACTGCTCGACGGATTCGTCCTCGGCCCAGGCAATGATCTTTTCAAACCAGGGCTCGAAGAAGCGGGCCTGCATCTTGCGGCCGTCGACGCTCTTGCTGGCAACGCCTTGCAGGCAGATATCCCGCAACTCCACCGCCCATTGCCGCCAGGGTGCCTTGAGTTGTACCAGGGCTTCCCGGCGTTCCTGCAGGCAGGCTTCGATCAATTCGCTGGGGGTCTGTTCCGACGGCTCATGACGCTCGCTGCCGAACATCGCGCGTACCCGAGGCAGCAATTGGGCCGGACCGACCCAGTTGGAGCGCACCCAGTTCAGCGCATCGCCCTGCATCGGATAGCAGAACAACCGCCAGTAATCGCGCAACACCTGACCCAGCAGATCGCTGTGGTCGGTTTCCAGGGTCTGGGTAAACAGACTGCCACTGTCGAAAGCGTGCTCGCGGAGCATGCGTTGGCACCAGCTGTGAATGGTCGAGACTGCGGCCTCATCCATCCACTGCGCGGCGATGTCCAGGCGGTTGGCGCAGGCGGCCCATTGTTCGGCGGGATATTGCTCGCGCAGCTCGACGATCAGGCTGTCGGGGGCGCTGGTCTCATCACGGAAGAAGCGTGCAGCCTCCGCCAGACGGGTGCGGATGCGTTCGCGCAATTCCTTGGTGGCGGCATCGGTGAACGTCACCACCAGGATCTGCGGCGGCAGCAATTGGCGACCAAAGCCTGCGGAGTCGCCGCCGTGGCCCAGCACCAGACGCAGGTAGAGCGCGGAGATGGTGAAGGTCTTGCCGGTACCGGCACTGGCCTCGATCAGTTGGCTGCCCCGTAGCGGGAAAGCCAGGGCCAGGGGGGCTTGTTGAGTCATGAGCCGGCCTCCTCGCCGAGGGCCGAACGCCAGGGAGCGTCCAGCAGGGGCCGATAGAGTGTCTCGGCCCAGCCGCTGAAGGTTTCATCGGCAATCAGGGCGTTGTAGTCGGCGAATTGCCGAGCCAGTGCCGGGCTTTCCCGACGCTCGCCTTCACTGTTCTGGCCATCGCCATCGTAGGTCTTGCGGGCCGCAGCGGCGGCTTTGTCCGGGTCAGTCTGCCCCAACCAGGCGAAGGCGGTCTTGACGGCCACCGGCAGTGGCTGGCGCATGCCCGATTGCCAGGCCTGCAGCAGGTTGCCGAGGATCGCCCGAGCCTGATCCTGTTCCAAAGGCGGTAGCAACAGGCTGTCATCGCTGGCCACCAACGCGGTGGTCAGGGAGTAGCCGCTGGCGCAGGCCAGCAGGTGGTTGATCCAGGGCTTGATCAGGCGGTGCCATTTGCGGGTTTTGATCGAACCTATGCCGTTGGGAATGGTGGTCACGGCCAATAGCCCGCCATCCGCCCGTTGATGCAGGTGGCTCAACCAGCCTTCCAGGCGCACGCCCTGCAATTCCAGGCTGACAGGCAATGCGCTGGTGACCGGCGTTGGCCATAGATCCAGCAGTTGCCGGTAGCGCTGCAGCAAGTCCGGCAGGGGCTCCATGAGTTCGCGCTGCAGGCATTCACCGAAACCGGCCATGGGCAACAGACCGCTGGCCTGCAGCCTTTGCGCCTGGGCCTGCAAGGCCTGATCCGGGTGCGCGGCATCGCTCAATGCAGCCTCCAGCAAGCTGTCGCTGAGGCTGTAGCGTTGCAGGGCGTCGAGGACAAAAGGCTCCTCGTCAGCCAAGGGAGCTTCCATGGCCTCGAAAAACACCTTGAGCCGTTGGCTGAAGAAGTGCCGTACCGGGTTGCGCAGAAAATCCTGCAACTGGGCCAGGCTCAAGGGTTCATCCTGTACGTAAGGCTCGAGGCGTTCGGTGGCGGCGGTTTCTGCCGGGGCCTGATGCAGTACCTGCCACTCCCGGGCGTAGCTGAACAGGACATCATTGTCATGAAAGTAGCGGGCACTGAAGGGCTGCAGCGGGTGCTCCTGGGTCAGGGCATCGAGCAGGGATTGCTGCGCGTCCGCCAGTCGCCAGCCGCCGGCCAGATGATCGCGCAACTGGCCGATCAGCACAGAGGCAGGCCGTTCGCTATTGTCGCGGATGCTGCGGCCAACCCAACTGACATAGAGTTGGTCCCGGGCCGAGAGCAAAGCTTCGAGCAGCAGGTAGCGGTCGTCTTCGCGTCGTGAACGGTCCCCGGGGCGGTAGTCGCTGCCCATCAGGTCGAAGTCCAGGGGCGGTTGCGCACGTGGGTAGTCACCGTCATTCATGCCCAGCAGGCACACCAGCTTGAAGGGGATTGCACGCATCGGCATCAGGGTGCAGAAGTTCACGGCGCCGGCAAGGAAGCGCTGGGACAAGCGGCCCTGATCAAGGCCCGCCAGCCAGGCTTCACGCACCACGGTCAGGGGCAACTCATCTTGCAGACCGACGGAGTCGCAGGTTTCCAGCCAGTTTTCCCGAAGGTCCTCGAGCTGGCCCAGGAGGTAGTCGTCATGTTCGGTGCTGGCCAGGAAGAACTGCTCCAGCAAGTGCTGCAGGCGCTCGCCCCATTGGGCCGGCACAGCTGGCTGGGTGAGCTGCTGGTAGGCAATCTGCAGGGCATCCAGCAGTGCGACCAGGGGGCCGATCAGCGCGGCATCCAGGCCGCCGATTTCGTCATAAGGCTCAATGCCGTCGCAGGCATCGGAACGACCGACCGCGTATCCCAGGAGCATTCGTCGCAGGCCGAAACGCCAGCTGTTTTGCTCAAGCTCCTGGGGCAGCCCCAGTTCGGCACGTTGTTCGGCGTTCATGCCCCAACGGATGCCGGCGCCTTCGATCCAGCGGTGCAAGGTGGGCAGGTCGGCTTCATCGACACCAAAACGCGCACGCAATGCTGGGACGTCCAGCAGGTCGAGAATCTCACTGACAGGGAAACGACTATCCGGGAGTTTGAGCAGGTGTTCGACGGCGATCAGCAACGGGTCACGACCGCGCTGGCCCTGGTCGGTGAGGGTAAAGGGGATGAAACGCCGGTCATCACGCTCCAACTGGCCGAATACCGCACGGATATGCGGGGCGTAGCTGTCGATATCGGGGACCATGACGATGACGTCGCGAGGTCGCAGGTCGGGCTCGGCGCTGAAGCGCGCCAGGAGCTGGTCGTGGAGGATTTCCACTTCGCGCTGGGCACTGTGGGCAACGTGAAAACGGATTGACTGGTCCTGCTGGAGATCGACTTCGGGCCACAGTTCGCGGGTCTCGTTGAGGGGACGCAGTTCGAGGATATCGTCCTGCAGTTGCTGGAGCATGGTGCGTGGCTGGCTGTCGCTGAACAGGTCGATGCGGCCATCGCGGAAAGCCGTGCGATAACTGTTCGGGTCGTCGTAACTGTCTAGCAGGTTGATGTAATCACGTCCCTGCTTGCCCCAGGCGGCCAGCAGCGGATGGGCGTGCTGGTGCAGGGTTTGCGGGTCCAGGGCCAGTGGCATACCGGCTTTGCGCGCCTGGCGCTTGTACTGATGGCGCAGCAAATCTTTGTCAGCAACGATGTCCGCCCAGTGATGGCGACAGGGGTTGTGCACACAGAGCAGCACCTGACTGAAACGGGCCAATCCGGCCAAAGCCTCCAGGGCCTGGGCCGGCAAGGAAGAAATACCGAAAACGATCACCCGTGACGGTAGGCCAGTGGGAGCTTGGTCCAGGTTATGGATCCGCTCGATAAAGCGTTGGTGGACTCCGGCTCGGCTCTGGGCCATGCCTTCGGTACCCACATCCAGAAGCAGTGCTCGCCACAGTTCGGCTTGCCAGCAGTTGGCCGGGGTCAGGGCTTTGGCTTCGCCACGAACGTTACGCAGTGAATGCCGTCCAGCGGCCCAGTCCTCAAGCCAATCGGCCCGATAGACTTGGTATTGGTCGAACAGGTCGGCAAGGCGCTCTGCCAGTTGGTAGCGTTTGCGCAAATCGCTGTCGTGGGTCAGGAAGCGCTGCAGGGGTTCGAAGTGGGGCTCATCGATCAGTTCTGGCAGCAGGCGCATCAGACGCCAGGTCAGCGGGGCTTTGTCCAAAAGGGATTTAGGTGGGATTTCGTCCCGGCCCAATACCAGGCGATAAAGTTGCCACATGAAGCTGCCGGGCAACTGCACATCGATGGCGGCGGCAATGCCACAGCCGCCGGAGTCATCCTCTTCAGGATCTTCAGCCAGGGCCAACTTCAACCATTGGGCGATGCCATTGCTCTGCACCAGGGCGATTTCATTTTCCAGAGGGGCCAGCGGGTAACGCCGCATCCAGCTGACCACCAGGCTGCGCAACTCGTCCAGGCGGTTACCGTGAACCACCATGAAACCAGGGTTGAGGGACGAAGCGTCCGGCATAAAGGCTTCCTTGGAGAATGCAAAAAGCTAGGCCGGAACCTTAGCACTGTCACGGGGTGGTGGCAGCCGGACCGAGCAAACAGCGGAAGAGAAACTGCTGCAGCTTTTCTGTCGCGCAAAAACAAAACCCCAATTGCTTTCGCAATTGGGGTTTCGGAATTTAATCTTGACGATGACCTACTCTCACATGGGGAAACCCCACACTACCATCGGCGATGCATCGTTTCACTTCTGAGTTCGGGATGGGATCAGGTGGTTCCAACGCTCTATGGTCGTCAAGAAATTCGGTAGCCAGACCGTCGCTTATGCAACGTGCCAGCAAATGGGTATGTAATAGATTTGTGTGCTTTGTGAGCGGTGCAAACTTTCGGTTTGTTTCGTCTTCACACACCGCAACTCGCTTCTTAAGCAAATTGCTTGGGTGTTATATGGTCAAGCCTCACGGGCAATTAGTATTGGTTAGCTCAACGCCTCACAGCGCTTACACACCCAACCTATCAACGTCGTAGTCTTCGACGGCCCTTTAGGGAACTCAAGGTTCCAGTGAGATCTCATCTTGAGGCAAGTTTCCCGCTTAGATGCTTTCAGCGGTTATCTTTTCCGAACATAGCTACCCGGCAATGCCACTGGCGTGACAACCGGAACACCAGAGGTTCGTCCACTCCGGTCCTCTCGTACTAGGAGCAGCCCCTCTCAAATCTCAAACGTCCACGGCAGATAGGGACCGAACTGTCTCACGACGTTCTAAACCCAGCTCGCGTACCACTTTAAATGGCGAACAGCCATACCCTTGGGACCGGCTTCAGCCCCAGGATGTGATGAGCCGACATCGAGGTGCCAAACACCGCCGTCGATATGAACTCTTGGGCGGTATCAGCCTGTTATCCCCGGAGTACCTTTTATCCGTTGAGCGATGGCCCTTCCATACAGAACCACCGGATCACTAAGACCTACTTTCGTACCTGCTCGACGTGTCTGTCTCGCAGTCAAGCGCGCTTTTGCCTTTATACTCTACGACCGATTTCCGACCGGTCTGAGCGCACCTTCGTACTCCTCCGTTACTCTTTAGGAGGAGACCGCCCCAGTCAAACTACCCACCATACACTGTCCTCGATCCGGATAACGGACCTG
Source organism: Pseudomonas sp. JDS08PS003 (assembly GCF_045013505.1). Taxonomy (NCBI): domain Bacteria; kingdom Pseudomonadati; phylum Pseudomonadota; class Gammaproteobacteria; order Pseudomonadales; family Pseudomonadaceae; genus Pseudomonas; species Pseudomonas sp. JDS08PS003. The sequence goes on along the minus strand of NZ_CP120724.1, from coordinate 938,124 downwards.
AGTTAGAACCTCAAAGTTGCCAGGGTGGTATTTCAAGGATGGCTCCACGCAAACTGGCGTTCACGCTTCAAAGCCTCCCACCTATCCTACACAAGCAAATTCAAAGTCCAGTGCAAAGCTATAGTAAAGGTTCACGGGGTCTTTCCGTCTAGCCGCGGATACACTGCATCTTCACAGCGATTTCAATTTCACTGAGTCTCGGGTGGAGACAGCGCCGCCATCGTTACGCCATTCGTGCAGGTCGGAACTTACCCGACAAGGAATTTCGCTACCTTAGGACCGTTATAGTTACGGCCGCCGTTTACCGGGGCTTCGATCAAGAGCTTCGCGTTAGCTAACCCCATCAATTAACCTTCCGGCACCGGGCAGGCGTCACACCCTATACGTCCACTTTCGTGTTTGCAGAGTGCTGTGTTTTTAATAAACAGTCGCAGCGGCCTGGTATCTTCGACCGGCATGAGCTTACGGAGCAAGTCCTTCACCCTCACCGGCGCACCTTCTCCCGAAGTTACGGTGCCATTTTGCCTAGTTCCTTCACCCGAGTTCTCTCAAGCGCCTTGGTATTCTCTACCCAACCACCTGTGTCGGTTTGGGGTACGGTTCCTAGTTATCTGAAGCTTAGAAGCTTTTCTTGGAAGCATGGCATCAACCACTTCGTCACCTAAAAGGTAACTCGTCATCAGCTCTCGGCCTTAGAATCCCGGATTTACCTAAGATTCCAGCCTACCACCTTAAACTTGGACAACCAACGCCAAGCTGGCCTAGCCTTCTCCGTCCCTCCATCGCAATAACTAGAAGTACAGGAATATTAACCTGTTTTCCATCGACTACGCTTTTCAGCCTCGCCTTAGGGACCGACTAACCCTGCGTCGATTAACGTTGCGCAGGAAACCTTGGTCTTTCGGCGTGGGTGTTTTTCACACCCATTGTCGTTACTCATGTCAGCATTCGCACTTCTGATACCTCCAGCAAGCTTCTCAACTCACCTTCACAGGCTTACAGAACGCTCCTCTACCGCATCACTTACGTGATACCCGTAGCTTCGGTGTATGGTTTGAGCCCCGTTACATCTTCCGCGCAGGCCGACTCGACTAGTGAGCTATTACGCTTTCTTTAAAGGGTGGCTGCTTCTAAGCCAACCTCCTAGCTGTCTAAGCCTTCCCACATCGTTTCCCACTTAACCATAACTTTGGGACCTTAGCTGACGGTCTGGGTTGTTTCCCTTTTCACGACGGACGTTAGCACCCGCCGTGTGTCTCCCATGCTCGGCACTTGTAGGTATTCGGAGTTTGCATCGGTTTGGTAAGTCGGGATGACCCCCTAGCCGAAACAGTGCTCTACCCCCTACAGTGATACATGAGGCGCTACCTAAATAGCTTTCGAGGAGAACCAGCTATCTCCGAGCTTGATTAGCCTTTCACTCCGATCCACAGGTCATCCGCTAACTTTTCAACGGTAGTCGGTTCGGTCCTCCAGTCAGTGTTACCTAACCTTCAACCTGCCCATGGATAGATCGCCCGGTTTCGGGTCTATTCCCAGCGACTAGACGCCCTATTAAGACTCGCTTTCGCTACGCCTCCCCTATTCGGTTAAGCTCGCCACTGAAAATAAGTCGCTGACCCATTATACAAAAGGTACGCAGTCACAGAACAAAGTCTGCTCCCACTGCTTGTACGCATACGGTTTCAGGATCTATTTCACTCCCCTCTCCGGGGTTCTTTTCGCCTTTCCCTCACGGTACTAGTTCACTATCGGTCAGTCAGTAGTATTTAGCCTTGGAGGATGGTCCCCCCATATTCAGACAAGGTTTCTCGTGCCCCGTCCTACTCGATTTCATGACTAAGAGATTTTCGCGTACAGGGCTATCACCCACTATGGCCGCACTTTCCAGAGCGTTCCGCTAATCTCAAAGCCACTTAAGGGCTAGTCCCCGTTCGCTCGCCACTACTAAGGGAATCTCGGTTGATTTCTTTTCCTCAGGGTACTTAGATGTTTCAGTTCCCCTGGTTCGCCTCTTGCACCTATGTATTCAGTACAAGATAACCATCTTATGATGGCTGGGTTCCCCCATTCAGACATCTCCGGATCAAAGTCTGTTTGCCGACTCCCCGAAGCTTTTCGCAGGCTACCACGTCTTTCATCGCCTCTGACTGCCAAGGCATCCACCGTATGCGCTTCTTCACTTGACCATATAACCCCAAGCAATCTGGTTATACTATGAAGACGACATTCGCCGAAAATTTGCAATTGCTGCTCAATTAAGAGCCTCACAAATTTTACCTTAGCCTGATCCGTTACCAGTGAAAGTAACGTTCAGTCTATCTTTCTATCACATACCCAAATTTTTAAAGAACGATCTAATCAAAAGACTAGAAATCAACATTCAAAGTGAATGCTCATTTCTAAGCTTTCAGAAGCAGTTTATGGTGGAGCCAAGCGGGATCGAACCGCTGACCTCCTGCGTGCAAGGCAGGCGCTCTCCCAGCTGAGCTATGGCCCCATAACAAAATTGGTGGGTCTGGGCAGATTCGAACTGCCGACCTCACCCTTATCAGGGGTGCGCTCTAACCAACTGAGCTACAGACCCAATTTCGAGCTTGTAACTGTTAGCTTGGAGCTATCAGCTTGGAGCTTAAAGCTGCTTCTATCGTCTTCTTCAATGAATCAAGCAATTCGTGTGGGAACTTATGGAGCAGCTGATGTCGTCGATTAAGGAGGTGATCCAGCCGCAGGTTCCCCTACGGCTACCTTGTTACGACTTCACCCCAGTCATGAATCACACCGTGGTAACCGTCCTCCCGAAGGTTAGACTAGCTACTTCTGGTGCAACCCACTCCCATGGTGTGACGGGCGGTGTGTACAAGGCCCGGGAACGTATTCACCGCGACATTCTGATTCGCGATTACTAGCGATTCCGACTTCACGCAGTCGAGTTGCAGACTGCGATCCGGACTACGATCGGTTTTATGGGATTAGCTCCACCTCGCGGCTTGGCAACCCTTTGTACCGACCATTGTAGCACGTGTGTAGCCCAGGCCGTAAGGGCCATGATGACTTGACGTCATCCCCACCTTCCTCCGGTTTGTCACCGGCAGTCTCCTTAGAGTGCCCACCATAACGTGCTGGTAACTAAGGACAAGGGTTGCGCTCGTTACGGGACTTAACCCAACATCTCACGACACGAGCTGACGACAGCCATGCAGCACCTGTCTCAATGTTCCCGAAGGCACCAATCTATCTCTAGAAAGTTCATTGGATGTCAAGGCCTGGTAAGGTTCTTCGCGTTGCTTCGAATTAAACCACATGCTCCACCGCTTGTGCGGGCCCCCGTCAATTCATTTGAGTTTTAACCTTGCGGCCGTACTCCCCAGGCGGTCAACTTAATGCGTTAGCTGCGCCACTAAGAGCTCAAGGCTCCCAACGGCTAGTTGACATCGTTTACGGCGTGGACTACCAGGGTATCTAATCCTGTTTGCTCCCCACGCTTTCGCACCTCAGTGTCAGTATCAGTCCAGGTGGTCGCCTTCGCCACTGGTGTTCCTTCCTATATCTACGCATTTCACCGCTACACAGGAAATTCCACCACCCTCTACCATACTCTAGCTTGCCAGTTTTGGATGCAGTTCCCAGGTTGAGCCCGGGGCTTTCACATTCAACTTAACAAACCACCTACGCGCGCTTTACGCCCAGTAATTCCGATTAACGCTTGCACCCTCTGTATTACCGCGGCTGCTGGCACAGAGTTAGCCGGTGCTTATTCTGTCGGTAACGTCAAAACAATCACGTATTAGGTAACTGCCCTTCCTCCCAACTTAAAGTGCTTTACAATCCGAAGACCTTCTTCACACACGCGGCATGGCTGGATCAGGCTTTCGCCCATTGTCCAATATTCCCCACTGCTGCCTCCCGTAGGAGTCTGGACCGTGTCTCAGTTCCAGTGTGACTGATCATCCTCTCAGACCAGTTACGGATCGTAGCCTTGGTGAGCCATTACCTCACCAACTAGCTAATCCGACCTAGGCTCATCTAATAGCGTGAGGTCCGAAGATCCCCCACTTTCTCCCGTAGGACGTATGCGGTATTAGCGCCCGTTTCCGGACGTTATCCCCCACTACTAGGCAGATTCCTAGGCATTACTCACCCGTCCGCCGCTCGCCACCAGGTACAAGTACCCGTGCTGCCGCTCGACTTGCATGTGTTAGGCCTGCCGCCAGCGTTCAATCTGAGCCATGATCAAACTCTTCAGTTCAAACATCTTTGGGTTTTGAGAAAACCCTAAACTTGGCTCAGCAATCGTTGGTTACATCTTTGATTTCTCGCGGAGTAACTTGTGATGCTGATAATCTTTTTGACTATCAGTCTGACTCCACAAGCACCCACACGAATTGCTTGATTCAGTTGTTAAAGAGCGGTTGGTTAAGATCTTTCGTCTCAACCGAGGCGCGCATTCTACAGCAGCCTCATTTGCTGTCAAGTGATTTTTTTAAGAAGCTTTCAAAGTTTCCTTTTTAACTTCAACCACTTGCGCTTCCGATCTCTCGTTAGCGGGAGGCGAATTCTACAGCGTTACACGCTGCTGTCAACACCTCTTTTTAACCGCTTTCGACCGAGAGGATCGAATCGTTAATAAGGCGAAAACACACTGCCTTACCAACTGCTTCTGGCTTCGATGAACTGAAGCGTAACCGCTGCCGAAAACCGCGTAACTCGTTGAATCTCAAGGAGTTTTCCGTTTCGACTGCGCCGGAAGTGGGGCGAATTATAGACCTGTAGAATCTGCCGTCAACACTTATTTTCATAAATCTGTCATGTCGATCAGAAAAGCCCATAAAAGCAAAGGCCGGCCCATCAGGGCCGGCCTTTGTGGCCTCACTACTTACAAGCTAGGGAAGGCGAACTGCGACGCTTCATGGCTGGCACGTTGCGGCCAACGCTGGGTGATGGCCTTGCGGCGGGTGTAGAAGCGCACACCATCAGGACCATAAGCATGCAGATCGCCAAACAGCGAGCGCTTCCAGCCACCAAAGCTGTGGTAAGCCACTGGCACTGGCAGCGGTACGTTGACGCCCACCATGCCCACTTCGATCTCGTCACAGAACAGACGCGCTGCTTCACCGTCACGGGTAAAGATGCAGGTACCGTTGCCATACTCGTGATCGTTGATCAGTTGCATGGCCTCTTCCAGGCTATTGACCCGAACGATGCACAGCACCGGACCAAAGATCTCTTCTTTATAGATACGCATCTCAGGAGTGACGCGATCGAACAGGCAGCCACCCAGGAAGAAGCCCTCTTCATGACCGGCAACGCTCAGACCACGACCATCCACCACCAGCTGTGCACCGGCAGCGACGCCGTCCTCTACATAACCACTGACCTTGTCGCGAGCCTGGGCAGTCACCAGCGGCCCCATGTCCAGGCCACAGGAAGTGCCGGCACCGATCTTCAGCGCCTTGATCTGCGGTACCAACTTGGTCACAAGGGCGTCCGCTACTTGATCACCCACACATACAGCTACCGAGATCGCCATGCAACGCTCACCACAGGAACCGTAGGCAGCCCCCATCAAAGCGCTGACGGCGTTATCCAGGTCGGCATCGGGCATCAGCACCGCGTGGTTCTTCGCCCCGCCCAGTGCCTGGACGCGTTTGCCGCGCTTGGTGCCTTCGGCATAGATGTACTCGGCAATCGGCGTCGAACCGACAAAGCTCAACGCCTTGACTTCCGGCGCCTCAATCAGTGCATCCACGGCAGTCTTGTCACCGTGCACCACATTCAGTACGCCCTTGGGCAGACCGGCTTCATGCAACAGCTCGGCGATCAACAAGGTCGAGCTTGGATCACGCTCGGAAGGCTTGAGGATGAAGCAGTTGCCGCAAGCGATCGCCAGTGGGTACATCCACAGCGGCACCATTGCCGGGAAGTTGAACGGAGTAATACCGGCCACCACGCCCAACGGCTGGAAGTCGGACCAGGCATCGATGTTCGGACCGACATTGCGACTGTATTCACCCTTGAGGATTTCCGGCGCGGCACAGGCGTACTCGACGTTCTCGATACCGCGCTTCAGTTCACCCGCGGCGTCTTCCAGAGTCTTGCCGTGTTCTTCGCTGATCAGTTGGGCAATGCGCGCCTCGTTCTGCTCCAGCAGTTGCTTGAAGCGGAACATCACTTGGGCACGCTTGGCCGGCGGCGTATTGCGCCAGGCCGGAAAGGCCGATTTGGCGGAGTCGATTGCCTGTTGAATGGTTTCACGGCTTGCCAGCGGGACCTTGTGAATCGCCTTGCCTGTGGACGGGTTGAAGACGTCAGTGCTGCGACCGTTGTCGCTTACCAGCTCACCGTGGATCAGGTGTTGAATCAGACTCATGCGGGGACTCCTGAAAAAGGGAAGGCGCAGGCGCGAAACACTTCGCGCCCGCTTCTATATAAGAAGGATCGAATCAGTCGAGCTTGTTCAGCACTTCGCCAACCGCATCGAACAGGCGATCGAGGTCCTGTGGCTTGCTATTGAAGGTTGGGCCGAACTGCAGGGTGTCGCCGCCAAAGCGCACGTAGAAACCGGCCTTCCACAAGGCCATACCGGCTTCGAATGGACGCACGATTGCATCACCGTCCCGAGCCGCGATCTGAATCGCACCGGCCAGACCGAAGTTACGGATGTCGATCACGTTCTTCGCACCCTTGATGCCGTGCAACGCATTCTCGAAATGCGGAGCGACGTCAGCCACGCTCTGCACCAGGTTTTCCTTCTGCAGCAGATCCAATGCCGCCAGGCCCGCCGCACAAGCCACCGGGTGCGCCGAATAGGTGTAGCCGTGGGGGAACTCCACCGCGTACTCAGGCGTCGCCTGATTCATGAAGGTCTGATAGATCTCGGAGCTGGCAATCACCGCGCCCATCGGAATCGCCCCGTTGGTGACCTGCTTGGCCACGCACATCAAATCCGGGGTCACGCCAAAGCTGTCGGCGCCGAACATCGCCCCCGTACGACCGAAACCAGTGATCACTTCGTCGAACACCAACAGGATGCTGTGCTGATCGCAGATCTCCCGCAGACGCTTGAGATAACCCTGTGGCGGCACCAGCACGCCAGCAGAGCCGGCCATCGGCTCGACGAAGACTGCAGCGATATTGGAAGCATCGTGCAACTCGATCAGCTTCAGCAGCTCATCGGCCAGGGCAATACCGCCCTGCTCCGGCATGCCACGGGAAAACGCGTTACTGGCCAGCAACGTATGCGGCAGGTGGTCCACATCCATCATTGCCTGGCCGAACAGCTTACGGTTGCCGTTGACGCCGCCCAGACTGGTGCCGGCGATGTTCACCCCGTGATAGCCACGGGCACGGCCGATCATCTTGGTCTTGGTCGACTGGCCTTTCAGGCGCCAGTAGGCACGCACCATCTTCACTGCGGTATCGGCGCACTCGGAGCCGGAGTCGGTGAAGAACACGTGGTTCAGGTTGCCCGGGGTCAGGTCGGTGATTTTCTCCGCCAGTTGAAACGACAGCGGGTGACCGTATTGGAAGCCAGGAGAGTAATCCAGGGTGCCCAGTTGCTTGGATACCGCTTCCTGGATCTCTTTGCGCGAGTGACCGGCGCCGCAGGTCCACAGACCCGACAGCGAGTCATAGATCTTGCGGCCCTTGTCATCCACCAGCCAGCTGCCTTCGGCGCCGACGATCAGGCGCGGGTCACGCTGGAAGTTACGGTTGGCGGTGTAGGGCATCCAGTGAGCGTCGAGCTTGAGCTGACTGGCCAGGGACTGAGGAGCGGTTTCCGGCATGTTCATGAGCAAAACCTCGCAAGGCAATGAAGCGGCGTAGGAATAAAAGCGTTGTTGCGACTAAGTTGCCACGGCTATAAAGTCGGTGAAATCCAACTTTAATAACCTTCAGTCTGGCATCTACTAAACTATGAGCAGCCGTCGAGCCGACCCGCTGGCGCAAGTCAGCGACTTTGATATCCGCCTGCTGCGGATCTTTCGCAGTGTTGTGGAGTGCGGTGGTTTCTCCGCCGCAGAGACCGTGCTCGGCATTGGCCGCTCGGCCATCAGCCAACAGATGAGTGACCTGGAGCAACGGGTCGGCCTGCGCCTGTGCCAGCGCGGACGCGCCGGTTTCTCCCTCACTGAAGAAGGCCGCGAGGTCTATCAGTCGAGCCTGCAACTGCTCAGCGCCCTGGAGAGTTTTCGCACCGAGGTCAACGGCCTGCACCGTCACCTGAGGGGCGAATTGATCATCGGCCTCACCGACAACCTGGTGACCCTGCCCCACATGCGCATCACCCACGCCCTGGCACAATTGAAGGAACGCGGCCCGGACGTACAGATCCAGATCCGCATGATCGCCCCCAACGAAGTCGAACAAGGGGTACTCGATGGTCGCCTGCACGTCGGCGTGGTGCCCCAGGCCAGCGCCCTGTCCGGATTGGAGTATCAGCCGCTGTATGACGAACGTTCGTTGCTGTACTGCGCGGTAGGTCATCCCCTGTTCTACGTGGACGACAAGCAACTGGACGATCAGCGCCTCAATGACCAGGACGCCATTGCCCCGACCTTCCGCCTGCCCGCGGAAATCCAGGCCCACTACCAGGCATTGAACTGCACCGCCAGCGCCTCCGACCGCGAAGGCATGGCCTTCCTGATCCTCACCGGACGCTATATCGGCTATCTCCCTGATCACTACGCCACCCTCTGGGTACAGCAGGGCCGGTTGCGCGCGCTCAAGCCCACATCCCGCTTCTATGACCTGAGCCTGGCATCGGTCACGCGCAAGGGCCGGCGCCCTCACTTGGTGCTGGAAAGCTTCCTGGAGAGCCTGGCGGCGACCCGCTGAGAATCAGCCTGATCAAGGTCGGCATCACCGCCCTGCTGATGTGCCTGCGGCTGCCGGAGGGTAAAGCCTGCCAAACGACATAAATCCGGCGCCGGAAAACCACAGCCTGAAGGCCCACTGAAGCTTTTGTCGTGCCAAGGCTTGTCTGATCAACCTGGGTGCGCTATCAACGCACAGGTAGCACCCACAGACTTGCTCGGAAACCTCCATGACCTTTGAAGTCCCCGCCCACAGCGCTCCTCACCCCGGCAAACCCGCTAGCCGCATTCGGCAGAAGAATGAAGAGGCCATCATCCAGGCCGCCGAGGACGAGTTCGCCCGTCACGGCTTCAAAGGCACCAGCATGAACACCATCGCGCAGAAGGCCGGACTGCCCAAGGCCAACCTGCACTACTACTTCACCAACAAGCTGGGGCTGTACATCGCAGTGCTGAGCAACATCCTCGAGCTCTGGGACAGCACCTTCAACACCCTCACCGCCGAGGATGACCCGGCCGAGGCCCTGACCCGCTACATCCGCGCCAAGATGGAATTTTCCCGCCGCCAGCCCCAGGCCTCGCGGATCTTCGCCATGGAAATCATCAGTGGCGGCGAATGCCTGAGCGAATACTTCAGCCAGGACTACCGCGCCTGGTTCCAAGGCCGGGCCAATGTATTCCAGGCCTGGATCGACGCCGGCAAGATGGACCCGGTTGACCCGGTGCACTTGATCTTCCTGCTCTGGGGCAGCACCCAGCACTACGCCGACTTCGCCACCCAGATCTGCCGTGTCACCGGGCGCAACCGCCTGACCAAGCAGGATTTCGAAGAGGCCGGCAACAACCTGATCCGCATCATCCTCAAAGGCTGTGGCCTAACTCCCGCCCAGAAAGACTGACGCTCATGCCCTTTACCCTGGCCGGCCTTTGCGAGTACCGCGAAGAGATTCGCAAAAGCCGCTTCATCACCTTCGCCTCGCCCATCACCAGCGCGGCCGAGGCCCAAGCCTTCATCCAGCAGCACAGCGACCTCAACGCCTCCCACAACTGCTGGGCGTGGAAGCTGGCCGATCAGTACCGCAGCAACGACGACGGCGAGCCCGGCGGCACCGCCGGACGGCCGATCCTCGCGGCCATCGAGGCCCAGGAGTGCGATCAGGTGGCCGTGCTGGTGATCCGCTGGTACGGCGGCATCCAGCTGGGCACCGGTGGCCTGGCCCGGGCATACGGCGGCGGTGCCAACAAATGCCTGCAAGGCGCCGAGCGCATCGCCCTGGTCAACCGCGTACCGCTGCGCTGCGCCTGCAGTTTCAGCGAGCTGGCACTGGTCAAATTGCGGGTCGCCGAACTGGGCGGCTTGCTGGTCGAGGAAGACTTCACCGCCAATGGCGTGGAGTTACAACTGGCCCTGGGCGAAGCGCAGATCGATACCCTGCAACAGCAGTTGGCCGACCTCAGTCGCGGACGCATCCTCTTGCAGCGCTGAACGCACCAACCCGGCCCGAGCACCTTGTGCATAACCCGGCAGAGCCTCCCGCAGTTGCCCACATCTGCTGTGCACCCGACTGTGGATAACCTGAGCACATAGCGCTGTAACCCTTCTGTAACGTGGCTTTGCCGGCTTTGTTCATTTTTTGTCCAAAGTTCCGCCAGTGGACTTTTTTGCAACGTAAAACAGCAAGTTAGAGTGGTTTATCGCGGTTGGAAGGCAAGGCCGCCGGGCTTATGCCCAAGTTCCAGGCTTGCACACAATTACTGTGGAGCAAGCTGTGGATAACCCGTGCAAGGCTGCCCCAGCCGCTGATTGCACAGGGCCTGCAGGCCACTGGTCATTTTTTGCTCAGGTTATCGCGGACAAAAACAGAGCCCTTTCAAACACTTTGCCCCGATGTGGTGCCCGGCATCCGCCTCCTCCGACAGTTCAAGGTGCAGTCCAGGGCGGCGCTTGAGCTTTCCTGACCTACTGGCCAGGAAATTGCTTTATCCACACAAACACCTCCAATCCCCCCGAGCCTGTCATGCCAAATCCCGCTGTGCCCATCGGGCAAATACCGCGCCTGCAACTGCGCAAGATCAGCAAGCGCTATCCCGGTTGCCTGGCCAACGACGCCATCGACCTGTGCATCGCCCCAGGTGAAATCCAGGCCCTGCTCGGCGAGAACGGCGCCGGCAAAAGCACCTTGATGAAGATCATCTATGGGGTGATCCAGGCCGACTCGGGGGAATTGATCTGGCAAGGCCGGCGCCAGCTCATCAGCAGCCCGGCCCAGGCTCGCGGACTGGGGATCGGCATGGTGTTCCAGCATTTCTCATTGTTCGAAACCCTCAGCGTCGCGCAAAACATCGCCCTGGCCATGGGCGCGGCGGCCGGCACGCCGAGCCAGCTGGAAGGCAAGATCCGCGAAGTGTCCCAGCGCTACGGCATGGCCCTTGAACCCCAGCGCCTGGTGCACAGCCTGTCCATCGGCGAGCGCCAACGAGTGGAGATCGTGCGCTGCCTGATGCAGGACATCCGCCTGTTGATCCTCGACGAACCCACCTCAGTGCTGACCCCACAGGAGGCCGAAGAGCTGTTCATCACCCTGCGCCGGCTGGCTGCCGAGGGCTGCAGCATCCTGTTCATCAGCCACAAGCTCGCCGAAGTCCGCGCCCTGTGCCACAGCGCCACAGTACTGCGGGGCGGCCGGGTGGCCGGGCACTGTCGGCCGGCCGAATGCTCGAACCAGGAACTGGCGCGACTGATGGTGGGTGACGCAGCGGCCCTGCTTGCCGACTACCCCAAGGTCAGCGGCGGCGCCGAATTCCTGCAGATCCGCGAGTTGAGCTGGCACAACCCCGATCCCTTCGGCTGCTCCCTCAAGGCCATCGACCTGAGCCTGCGTAGTGGCGAAATCGTCGGCATCGCCGGGGTCGCCGGCAATGGCCAGGACGAACTGCTGGCCCTGCTCAGCGGCGAGCAACGCCTGACTCCCGGCGAAGCCCAACGCATCTGCCTGGCCGGCCACGCCGTCGGCCATCTATACCCCGATGCCCGACGCCAAAGGGGGCTGGCCTTCGTCCCCGCCGAACGCCTGGGGCAAGGTGCCGTACCGGAACTGAGCCTGGAAGACAACGCGCTGCTCACCGCCTTTCAACAGGGGCTGATACACAATGGCCTGATTCAAAGAGCCAAGGTCCGCACCCTGGCCGAGACCATCATCCAGCGCTTCGGGGTCAAGGCCGGTGACGCCCAGAGCCCGGCCCGCAGCCTGTCTGGCGGCAATCTGCAGAAATTCATCCTCGGCCGCGAGATCCTCCAGCAACCGCGCTTGCTGATCGCCGCGCACCCGACCTGGGGCGTCGACGTGGGGGCCGCAGCCACTATTCACCGGGCACTGATCGCCCTGCGTGATGCCGGTGCGGCGATCCTGGTGATCTCCGAAGACCTGGATGAGTTGCTGCAGATCAGCGATCGCATTGCCGCCCTCTGCGGCGGTCGTCTCTCGGTGCCCAAAGCCTGTGCCGACACCTCATTGGTCGAAGTCGGCGCCTGGATGGCCGGCCACTTCGAAACCGTCCCTTCTGCCCCCGCCCCGGCGGTCTAACGGAGTCGTCCATGCTGCTTTCACTCGAACCTCGCGGCCGGCAATCGCGCCTGATGCTCTGGTGCTCCCCCCTTCTCGCCGCGCTGCTGACCCTGAGCTGTGGTGCCCTGCTGTTCATGGCCCTGGGGCACGACCCGCTGCTGACCCTGCACACCTTGCTGATCGCCCCGGTCAGCGACCTGTACGGCGCCTCGGAACTGCTGGTCAAGGCGCTGCCGATCCTGCTCTGCGCCCTGGGCCTGGCAGTGGCCTACCGGGCCCGCATCTGGAACATTGGCGCCGAAGGCCAACTGCTGCTCGGAGCCCTGGCCGGCAGCGCCCTGGCGGTCAACCTCATCGAGCTGCAAAGTCGCTGGGCGCTGGTGCTGATCCTGTTCGGCGGCACCCTGGCCGGCGCCGCCTGGGCCGGGCTTACCGCCTGGCTGCGCACACGCTTCAACGCCAACGAAATACTCACCAGCATCATGCTCAACTACATCGCCCTGAACCTGTTGCTGTACTGCGTGCACGGCCCGTTGAAGGACCCCGCCGGGTTCAACTTTCCCGAGTCGGCCATGTTCGGTGACGCCAGCCGCCTGCCGCTACTGATGGAGGACGGCCGGGTCCACGCCGGGGTGTATTTCGCCCTGCTGGCCCTGGTGGCGGTCTGGGTGCTGCTGCAGAAAAGCTTTGTCGGTTTCCAGATCAAGGTCCTCGGGCTGGACCCGCGCGCCGCGGGTTTCGTCGGCTTTCGCCAGAAGCGCCTGATCTGGCTGGCGTTGTTGATCAGCGGTGCGCTGGCGGGCTTGGCCGGTGTCTGTGAAGTCACCGGCCCTATTGGCCAGCTGGTGCCACAAGTGTCCCCCGGCTATGGCTACGCGGCGATCACCGTGGCTTTTCTTGGACGCTTGAACCCCATCGGCATCCTGTTCTCCAGCCTGCTGATGGCCTTGCTCTACATCGGTGGCGAAAGCGCGCAGATGAGCCTCAACCTGCCCCAAGCCATCACCCAACTGTTCCAGGGCATGATGCTGTTCTTCCTCCTGGCCTGCGACGTGCTGATTCTCTACCGCCCGCGCCTGAACCTGCGTTGGGCGCGCCGCGACGCCACCGCCACCGCTACCGCCGGAGCCCTGTGATGGATATCGATCTGCTGAGCAATATTCTCTACGCCATGGTGCGCTGCGGTACGCCCTTGCTGCTGGTAGCCCTGGGAGAACTGATCTGTGAAAAAAGCGGCGTCCTCAACCTCGGTCAGGAAGGCATGATGCTGTTCGGCGCGGTGATAGGTTTTATCGTCGCCTTCAACAGCGGCCATTTGTGGCTTGGCGTGCTGCTGGCAATGGCAGCGGGAATGCTGCTCTCGGCGCTGTTTGCCCTGGTGGCCCTGGTGTTCAACGCCAATCAGGTGGCCACGGGCCTGGCCCTGACTATTTTTGGCGTCGGCCTGTCGAGCTTTGTCGGCGCGGCCTGGGTCGGCAAGCCACTGGCCGGGTTCGAGCCGCTGGCGCTGCCATTGCTCAGCGACATCCCGCTGATCGGCCGCATGCTGTTTGCCCAGGATCTGCTGGTGTATTTGTCTTTCGCGCTGTTCGCCGTGGTGGCCTGGATGATTCTCAAGAGCCGGGTCGGCCTGATCATCCAGGCCGTCGGCGAAAATCCCGATGCCGCCAGCGCCATGGGCCTGCCGGTGCTGCGCGTGCGGATGCTCGCGGTGCTGTTCGGCGGGGCCATGGCCGGGCTGGCCGGAGCCTACCTGTCCCTGGCCTACACCCCGATGTGGGCCGAGAACATGAGCGCCGGCCGCGGCTGGATCGCCCTGGCCCTGGTGGTGTTCGCCAGTTGGCGGGTGTGGCGACTGTTGCTCGGCGCCTACCTGTTCGGCCTGGCGAGCATCCTGCATCTGGTGGCCCAGGGCCTGGGGCTGGCGATACCGTCCAACCTGCTGGCGATGCTGCCCTATGCCGCCACCATCCTGGTGCTGGTGCTGCTGTCCCGGGATGCCTTGCGCACCCGGCTGTATGCACCAGTCTCCCTGGGCCAGCCGTGGCAGGCGGGGTACTAAATGACCGCCACGGCCTCCGCAGGCGCTGGCTTGCCGGCGGAGCCGTTCACCGGCCACAACTGCGCCACGCACCACGCCAGCTCGAAAAACAGAATCACCCCGATCAACGCCGTAGCGCCGTGCATCAGGGCATACACCTGCCAGGTGGCAAACAGGATGCGCCCCACCGCGTCATAACGGCCAAACGCCTGCTGCGGATCACGAATCCGCAGCACCGACCACACGCAGACAATCGAGCCCATCAAGTTGGCCATCAGCAGGTGCATCGGCTCGAACGGCGGCAGGCTACCCGGCAGGTGCAAGGTCAGGGCCGTGTCCTGCATCAGCCCATGCAATGCCATGAAGCTCCAGGGGGTGACAAAGGCCAGCGTCACCAGCAAGTCGTACCAGCCGCTGGCCCGGACCAATGTTCGATACTGTTCGCTCGTCCACATAAATGCTGCTCCATCGATTCAAGGAGCGCGCAGGCTAAAGCCTCGAGTATGCTCCAGGGTCAAGCCCTTTCAAGACCCGCACATGCGCATTGGAGAACTGGCCGAAGCCTGGGCGAGATTGGCAGCAGTGTCGGCGCTCTGTGGCAGAGTGCCGATCCGGATCAGGCCATAACCCGGCTGCTGCATGACAAACTGACCCTGATCGAACCCCGTATCACTGAATTGGGCCACTTGCGCCAGCAACTGCAACAACGGCTCGAGCAAGCCTGTCCATTGAATCCGTGATCCTCATTTATCAAGGAACCTCATCATGTCCACGGCAAAAACCGCACTGATCATCGGCGCCTCTCGGGGCCTGGGCCTCGGCCTGGTACAACGCCTGCTGGAGGACGGCTGGCAGGTCATCGCCACCGTGCGCAACCCGCACAAGGCCGAGGCCCTGCAAGCCCTGGGCAAGGTGCAGATCGAACAACTGGACATGGACGATCAGCAAGCGGTGATCGCCCTCAGCCAGAAGCTCAAGGATCAGGTGTTCGACCTGCTGTTCGTCAATGCCGGGGTCAAGGGCCCGGACAACCAACTGCCGGGCCATGCGACTCAGGCCGAAGTCGGCCAGTTGTTCTTCACAAACGCGGTGGCGCCGATCAACCTGGCCCAGCGTTTTGTCGGGCAGATCCGCAAGGACAGCGGCGTACTGGCGTTCATGAGTTCGGTGCTGGGCAGCGTCACCATGCCGGACGCCCCGGAGCTGGCCCTGTACAAAGCCAGCAAGGCCGCACTGAACTCCATGACCAACAGCTTCGTGACCCAGTTGGAACAAAAGCTGACCGTACTCTCCCTGCATCCGGGCTGGGTGAAGACCGACATGGGCGGCGAAGGCGCCGACATCGACGTGCAAACCAGCACCCGTGGGCTGATCGCCCAGGTCAACGCCTACACCGGCAAGGGCGGCCATCACTTCGTCAACTACAAGGGCGAAACCATCCCCTGGTAAACCCCTAACCTCTGCAGCGGCTGCCTCAGGCAGCACTTGCACAGAGCGGCAAAGGCTCTGGATCGGGGGGCAGAATGCAAGCTTTGTCCCCCGGTAAATCTTTCGCTAGACTGCGCACCTCGCCCCTTGCGGCGACCCTGGATCAGCAGACAGGGCAACACTGAGCTGGCTAACCTGAACCCACTTTCAGAGGAGCCGGCAACCATGCCTGCGATCCGTACCTGGTTAAAAAATCCCCTGGCCATCTTCACCGGCAATGCCCTCGACGCCCGTGGCGGCCTGGTCGTGCAAGACGGTTTGATCGTTGAAGTGCTGGGCCTCGGCCAACAGCCTGCGAGCCCTTGCCAACAGGTGTTCGATGCCCGCGAGCACGTACTGCTGCCGGGCCTGATCAACACCCACCATCACTTCTATCAAACCCTGACCCGGGCCTGGGCGCCGGTGGTCAACCAGCCGCTGTTCCCCTGGCTGAAGACCCTGTACCCGATCTGGGCCCGGCTGACCCCGGAAAAACTCGCCCTGGCGACCAAAGTGGCGCTGGCCGAACTGCTGCTCTCCGGTTGCACCACCGCCGCCGACCATCACTATCTGTTCCCGGACGGTCTGGAAAATGCCATCGACGTGCAAGTCGAAAGCGTGCGTGAACTGGGCATGCGCGCCATGCTCACCCGCGGCTCGATGAGCCTTGGCGAAAAGGACGGCGGCCTGCCACCACAGCAGACCGTGCAGGAAGGTCAGGTGATTCTCGACGACAGTCAGCGCCTGATTCACCAGTACCACGAGCGTGGCGACGGTGCGCAGATCCAGATCGCCCTGGCGCCGTGCTCGCCGTTCTCGGTGACCCCGGAAATCATGTCGGCCAGCGCCGAGTTGGCGAACACACTCGATGTGCGCCTGCACACTCACCTGGCCGAAACCCTCGACGAAGAAGATTTCTGCCTGCAGCGCTTTGGCCTGCGTACCGTGGATTACCTGGACAGCGTCGGCTGGCTCGGTCCGCGTACCTGGCTGGCCCACGGCATCCACTTCAACCCGGATGAAATTGCCCGCCTGGGCGCTGCCGGCACCGGCATCTGCCATTGTCCGAGTTCGAACATGCGACTGGCCTCCGGCATCTGCCCCAGTATCGAGCTGACTGATGCAGGGGCGCCGTTTGGCTTGGGCGTGGATGGCTCGGCGTCCAATGATGCGTCGAACATGATCCTCGAAGCGCGCCAGGCGCTGTACATCCAGCGTCTGCGTTATGGCGCCGAGAAGATCACCCCGGAGCGGGTACTGGGCTGGGCAACCCAGGGTTCGGCGAGCCTGCTGGGCCGCACTGACATTGGCGAACTGGCGGTGGGCAAGCAGGCGGACCTGGCGTTGTTCAAGCTCGATGAGCTGCGTTTCTCGGGCAGCCATGATCCGGTTTCGGCGCTGTTGTTGTGCGCTGCGGATCGGGCGGATCGGGTCATGATCGGCGGCAAGTGGCGGGTGATTGATGGGCAAGTCGAAGGGCTGGACCTGAAAAACCTGATCGCCGATCACAGCCAGGCTGCTCGGCAACTGATCGCCGGTACCTGATCCCCGACTCCAACGGCGAGGGGCCGGTTCCCTCGCCTGCGCTTTGAGCGCAAGCGGATTGAGCAAACATGTTAATTTGCCGCCCTCAATCGAGCCGTTATAGGGACATTACGTGAAGCAAAAGCACGGACTGGCGCTCTGCGTCGCGCTGCTGATTTCAGGCTGTGAAAAACAGGAAATTGCAGGGCCCGCCAGCAAAGCGCTGTCACCTGAGAAAGTTGCAGAAATTGCTTCGACCATCAGTCGCAAATACCCGGACCTGTCCCCGCAAAACCGCGATGCCGTGCTTAACACGGTCGTCCGCTCGATGGACAACATGGTGTTGATTGAAGGGGGAGAATTCCAGATGGGCGATTTCGGTTGGCCCCATGACTTCGATCCCCATGCCTTGTGCAAATGGCCCTGCGGCGTAGCCCCGGCAAAAATGGACCGGATCAGTCTCGACGTCGATGACGACTTCGTTCACCCCGTCAAATTGAGCAGCTATTACCTGTCCTCGCTGCAAACCACCTTGGGCGATTTTGATCTGTTCTTCCTGGCGCAAGGCAAGCCGCCATTCGACGCTGAACTTCGTAAACGCGAAGACATGAAGCACCTCTACCTTGAAAACCTGCCCGCCCCGGCTTCACGAGACTGGCAAGAGGCCAAGGATTACTGTGGTTGGCTGGCAGAGCTCAGCGGCTATCCCGTCGATCTTCCGACCGAGGCCCAATGGGAATATGCGGCGCGCAACCGCGGCCAGCCGGTCATGTTCGCGACCGACAACGGCAATCTGGACTACGGCCGCAACTTTCCGGCGCCCGACGACAACAAAACCTTCGCCGTGAACAGGTTTGCACCCAATCCGCTTGGCCTCTACAACCTCACCGGCAACGCCAGTGAATGGGTCAACGATTGGTACGATAAACACTACTATCGCGAGTCTCCCGTGGAGAACCCGCAAGGGCCCGAAACGGGCATTTATCGGGCACAACGGGGCGCCAACAACGAGTTTGCCAACGACCCGACCTTTTCCCCTTCGGCCAGCACCGTCCGCCGTTGGCGTTGGGGGGCACTGGCGGCCTGGAATGCCCCGGGTGTCAGCTTTCGCTGCGCCATCCAGTCAGCGCAGCCGCTTTAAAGGCCGAGCAGCGACAGCATGATGAAGGTCGCAAACAGCACGAAGTGGGTCATGCCCTCGATGGCATTGGTTTCACCGTCGTTGAGGTTGATCGCACTGACGATCAGGGTGATGAACACCATCACCGTCTGCACCGGCGTCATGGCCATCTGGAACGGCTGGCCGGTGTACAGGGCCATGGCTTCCATCACCGGCACCGTGAGGATCACTGTCGACAGGGAAGCCCCCAACGCCACGTTGACCACCGACTGCATGCGGTTGGCCAAGGCCGCGCGCAGCGCAGTGAGAATCTCCGGCGCCGCAGAAATCGCCGCCACCAGGATCGCCGTGATCACCGGCGGTGCGCCCGTGCCTTCCAGCCCCAGGTCCAGAGTCTTGGACATCACCTCGGCCAGGGCGCCGATCACCACCACACCAAACACCAGGATGCCGATGCTCCAGCTCAGGTTGATGGCATCAGGCTGCTCCTGGGCCTCTTTATTGCGACGCTTTTCCGGGTAGCTGTAGCTGAAGAAATAACTGTGCGGCCCGACCTGCATCCGCAGGAACAAGGTGTAGAGCACCACCATGGCGCCAATGGTGAAGGCCGAATAGACCTTCCAGTCGGCTTCTGGAATGAACTCCGGCACCACCATCGACACGCCCATGGCGGTGAGGATCATCACGCTGTAGGTACGCGCCGAGTCGTCGTTATAGGGCTGCTCGCCATGCTTGATGCCGCCCATCAGCGCCGCCAGGCCGAGGATGCCGTTGATGTCCAGCATCACCGCCGAATAGATGGTGTCACGCACCAGGGTCGGCGAGGCTTCGTTGCTCATCATGATGGCCAGGATCACCACCTCCACCAGCACCGCGGCCAGGGTCAGGATCATGGTGCCGTAGGGGTCACCGACCTTTTCCGCCAGCAGTTCGGCGTGGTGGGCAACGCGCATCGAGGCGATGACGATGAAGCCGATCAGCACCAGCCCGGCCATCAACGCGATGCCTTGGCCGCTGCTCAGCAGCAGGTGCTCCAGGGGATAGGCGGCCACGGCGGCCAACAGCGCAAGCAGTAGAAACTTTTCTTGCTTGAGGGAAGTGAGCATTGCAGTCCTTTGACGGAAATAAAAACGAGTACAGGAGATGAGTGAAAGACTGCTTCGAGTCACTAACGTTTCGTTACATGTTAGTGCACCAGGCTCAGGCGCCGCGCACCGGGATGGCTCTTGAAAAGCGCTTCGCCGGCAAGCCGGCTCCTACATTCCATTCCCGCAGGCGCCGGCTTGCCAGCGAAAAGCGCGCCCCAAAGCCCCCGTAGAAACCGCCTCGCCCGACGCCCCCATCTTTGTTGTCCTGTTGGTCAGCTATTTGCATTGCCCTCCAGCGCTTGCCGCCCCAGCCCCCCACCACAACAAGATGGAGCTCCAATTCATGCATACACGCCCGTTGCACAAGCTGCTCTGCACCCTGGCCGCCGCTGTCGGCCTGAGTGCCAGTCTCGCCGCCAGCGCTGCCGATCCGCTGAAGGTCGGCTTCGTCTACATCGGCCCCATCGGCGACCACGGCTGGACCTATCAGCATGAACAGGGACGCAAGGCGCTGGCGGAAAAGTTCGGTGACCGGATCAAGACCAACTACGTGGAAAACGTCGCCGAGGGCGCCGACGCCGAGCGGGTGATCCGCAACATGGCCAAGGACAATTACGACCTGATCTTCACCACCTCGTTCGGCTACATGAACCCCACCCTGAAAGTCGCCAAGCAATTTCCCAAGGTGACCTTCGAACACGCCACCGGCTACAAGCAGGACAAGAACCTCGGCACCTACCTGGCGCGCACTTACGAGGGCCGTTATGTCGGCGGTTTCCTCGCGGCGAAGATGACCAGGACCAAGAAGATCGGCTACGTCGCCTCCTTCCCGATCCCGGAAGTGATCCGTGACATCAACGCCATCCAGCTGGCCTTGAACAAATACAATCCGGGCACCGAGATCAAGGTGGTGTGGGTCAACTCCTGGTTCGACCCGGGCAAGGAAGCCGACGCCGCCAACGCTCTGATCGACCAAGGCGCCGACGTAATCTTCCAGCACACCGACAGCCCGGCGCCGATCCAGGCCGCAGAGCGCCGTGGCGTCTATGCCGTGGGCTACGCCTCGGACATGGCCCACTTCGGCCCCAAGGCAGTGCTGACCTCCATCGTCAACAACTGGGCCCCGCACTACATCCAGGCCACCCAAGGGGTGCTGGACCACAGCTGGCAATCCCAGGACTACTGGGGCGGTCTGAAAGAGGGTACGGTTGAGCTGCCCCTCAGCGACCTGCTGCCGGCCCCGGTGAAAGCCGAGGCCGAGCAGATCATCGCCAGCATCAAGAGTGGCGAGTTCCACCCGTTCACCGGCCCGATCAAGGACCAGGCCGGGGTAGAAAAAATCGCCGCGGGGGTCAGCGCCAGCAATGCCGAACTGGCCTCGATGAACTATTACGTCGAAGGCCTGAAGGCGGACATCCCCAAATAAGCTGGTCGTCGCTGGCGGAGCACCCGCCAGCGACGACGGACCGCCAACAGGATGGGAGCATTTTCATGAATCAACTGCCGATCATCGATATCAGCCCGCTGTATCAGGATGAGCTGCAAGGCTGGGACAGCGTCGCCAAGCAGATCGACCGCGCCTGTCGCGAATGGGGATTCTTCTACATCAAGGGTCACCCGATCAGTGCACAGCGCATCGAGCAATT
Organism: Pseudomonas sp. JDS08PS003; assembly: GCF_045013505.1. Lineage (NCBI taxonomy): Bacteria > Pseudomonadati > Pseudomonadota > Gammaproteobacteria > Pseudomonadales > Pseudomonadaceae > Pseudomonas > Pseudomonas sp. JDS08PS003. Next base: position 916,856 of record NZ_CP120724.1, on the reverse strand, counting down.
GCTGGTCACGGCCAAGCACTTCTTCGCCCTGCCCAGCGCTGAAAAACTCAAGATCGACATCACCCAGAGCCGTCACCATCGCGGCTACGGCGCCATCGCCACCGAGCAACTGGACCCGGGCAAGCCCAGCGACCTCAAGGAAACCTTCGACATGGGCCTGCATCTGCCCGCCGACCATCCCGAGGTACTGGCGGACAAGCCCCTGCGCGGCCCCAACCGCCACCCGGACCTGCCCGGTTGGAAAGACCTGATGGAGCAGCACTATCAGGACATGCAGGCCCTGGCCCAGACCCTGCTGCGGGCCATGACCCTGGCCCTGGGCATCGAGCGGGACTTCTTCGACTGCCGCTTCAATGACCCGGTCAGCGTACTGCGGATGATCCACTATCCGCCGCGCCACACCGCCAGCAGCACTGAGCAGCAAGGCGCCGGGGCCCACACCGACTATGGCTGCATCACCCTGCTCTACCAGGACGCCGCCGGCGGTTTGCAGGTGCGCAACGTTCAGGGGCAATGGATCGACGCGCCGCCCATCGATGGCACCTTCGTGGTCAACCTGGGCGACATGATGGCCCGCTGGAGCAACGACCGTTACCTGTCGACCCCGCACCGGGTCATCAGCCCGCTGGGGGTGGATCGCTACTCGATGCCGTTCTTCGCCGAACCGCACCCGGACACCCGCATCGAATGCCTGCCCGGCTGCCAGGACGCAGAGCATCCAGCCAAGTATCCGCTGACCACCTGCGCCGAATTCCTGCTCTCGCGTTTTGCCGATACCTACGCCTATCGCCGGGAGCTGGAGCAGGCCTGATCGCCCACTCGGTCAGGTTTTGCCGAACATTTGCGCCGCCGGCTGTAGAATGGCGGCTTTTTCGGGCCCGGTGAAAAACCGGCGAGAACCGCGAACCGCCAGCAACGTCCCCGCAGAGGGTCATGGCTGTGGCACAGTTTCCTTCTCGCAGCGCCCACCTGCACCTGATGAGAAAACACCATGTATGACTGGCTGAACGCCTTGCCCAAGGCCGAATTGCACCTGCACCTGGAGGGCTCCCTGGAGCCGGAACTGCTGTTCGCCCTGGCCGAACGCAACAAGATCGCCCTGCCCTGGAGCGACGTCGAAACCCTGCGCAAGGCCTACGCCTTCAACAACCTGCAAGAGTTCCTCGACCTGTATTACCAGGGCGCGGACGTGCTGCGCACCTCCCAGGACTTCTACGACCTGACCTGGGCCTACCTGCTGCGCTGCAAAGAACAGAATGTGATCCACACCGAACCCTTCTTCGATCCGCAGACCCACACCGACCGTGGCGTGCCGTTCGAAGTGGTGCTCAACGGCATCGCCGCCGCGCTGAAGGACGGCGAACAGCAACTGGGCATCACCAGTGGCCTGATCCTCAGTTTCCTGCGCCACTTGAGCGAAGAGGAAGCACAGAAAACCCTCGACCAGGCGCTGCCGTTCCGCGACGCCTTTGTCGCCGTGGGCCTGGACAGTTCGGAAATGGGTCATCCGCCGAGCAAGTTCCAGCGGGTCTTCGACCGCGCGCGCAGCGAAGGCTTCCTCACCGTCGCCCACGCTGGCGAGGAAGGTCCGCCCGAGTACATCTGGGAAGCCTTGGACCTGCTGAAGATCCAGCGTATCGACCACGGCGTGCGGGCCTTCGAAGACGAACGACTGATGCAGCGCATCATCGACGAACAGATCCCGCTGACCGTGTGCCCGCTGTCCAACACCAAGCTCTGCGTGTTCGACCACATGTCCCAGCACAACATCCTGCAAATGCTCGAGCGCGGGGTGAAGGTCACGGTCAACTCCGATGACCCGGCCTACTTCGGCGGCTACGTCACCGAGAACTTCCACGCCTTGTACACCGACCTGGGGATGACCCAGGACCAGGCCCGACGCCTGGCGCAGAACAGCCTGGATGCACGACTGGTCAAGCCGTAACGCCCAGCGCCGGCAAACCTGCTCCTACACCAGCCTGTAGGAGCCGGCTTGCCGGCGAACAGCTCCACCGCCGTTCGCTATCAGCTCCCCGTTTCGCTCAACTCCTCCAAAGTCTTGCCCCGGGTCTCCATCCCGAACCGCCACACCACCCCTGCCGCGATCACAAAGCACAACGCGCCCAAGGCAAACACCCCGCCCTGCCCGGTGACGGGAAACACCAGCCCGGTCACCAAAGGCCCCAGCAGCGAACCGATCCGGCCAACGGCCGAAGCAAAGCCCGAGCCCGTGGCTCGGGCGGACGTCGGGTACAGCTCAGGCGTGTAGGTGTAGAGCACCGCCCACATGCCGAACAGGAAGAACTGCATCAGCAGGCCGGTGCCGATCAACAGGCTGACGTTGCCGCCAAACACCGCGCTCTGGCCGTAAAAGAAGGCCATGATCCCGCCGCCGAGCAAGGTGACGATGCACACCGGTTTGCGCCCCCAGCGCTCCACCAGCCAGGCGGCCATGAGGAACCCGGGAATCCCGCCCAGGGAAATCAGCACCGTGTAGTACACCGACTGGGTCACGGCAAAACCGGACTGTTGCAGCAAGGCGCTGAGCCAGGAAGTCAGCCCGTAGAACCCCAGCAATGCGAAGAACCACAGGCTCCAGATCATCATCGTGCGTTGCCGGTACAGGGGCGACCAGATCTGTTTCAGCGCGGAAAAGAAGTGCCCCGGCGCGCCCTCGACTCGCGGCAGGCGCACTGGCTCCGGCAACGAGCCGCCACCCAGGGAAGCTCGCACCTTGTCCTCGATGCCCAGCAGCACCCGATCGGCCTCGGCATGACGTCCAGCCTGCTCCAGCCAGCGCGGCGACTCGGGAATGAAGAAGCGGATCACCAGCACGAACACCGCCGGAATCGCCAGCACCAGGAAGATGTCGCGCCAGCCGATCAGTGGCAGGAGGAAGTACGACAGCACGCCGGCAGCCACAAAACCCAGGGGCCAGAAGCCGTCCATCAAGGCGATGTAGCGGCCGCGTCGTTGCGCCGGAATCATCTCCGAAAGCATCGATTGGGCGATGGGAAACTCCATGCCCATGCCGATTCCCAACAGCACCCGGAACAGGGTCAGGCTGTCCACGCTCTGGGCGGTCGAGCACAGGTAACTGGCCACTCCCCAGAGCACGATGCTCCACTGGAACACCGGCTTGCGCCCGAAGCGGTCGGCGAGCATGCCCGACAGCGAGGCGCCCAGCACCATGCCGAAAAAGCTCGAACTGGCCAGCAGGCCCGCCTGGGCCGAACTCAGGCCGAACTCGGTTTTGATCGAGCCGAGGAGGAAGGTCATCATCGCCAGGTCCATGGAGTCGAAGAAAAACGCCAGGGCAATGATGATGAAGATCACCCGGTGATAGCCGCTGATAGGTAGCCGTTCCAGGCGCTCTGCGGCGCTGTATCCCTGTATGCCCATGCCCCGTCCCCCGGTTGAATGCTTGACCGTTGGAGTGTGCGCGATCGAGGCCGGAACTGATTGCCGAGGGCGACCTGTTCGCGTCCGTCAGCGACGCGGGGGGTTCGCCGGCAAGCCGGCTCCTACGGGCGCCGGGCGCTGATCTCGGCGCAGCGGCTCTGGAGCAGATCCCGCAACAGCTTCACCGGTTTGCTCAGGTGCGCGCGATGGGTGCACAGCAGGTTCAGCGACGCGCCTTCGCAGCGCAGTTCCGGCAGCAGTATCTGCAGGCGCCCGGCCAGCACATCGCCCGCCACATCCAGCCAGGACTTGTAGGCAATCCCTTCACCGGCCACCGCCCAGCGCCGCACCACATCGGCATCGTCACTCAGGCGGTCGCCGCTGACGGTCAGGCTCACCTCGCGCTTGCCGTCATAAAAACTCCAAAGGTCATGGGCTCGGCTGTCGAGCATGTACAGCAGGCAGTTGTGCTGGGCCAATTGCTCCAGCTGACGCGGCTCGCCGTGACGGGCCAGGTAGCTGGGGGCCGCACACAGGACCCGGAGATTGTCCGGGGCTATCGGCAGCGCCACCAGGCTGGAGTCCTCCGGCTCACCGTAGCGCAGGGCAATGTCCACCGGCTGGCGGAACAGATCGGCAATCCGATCCCCCAGCAGCAGGCGCACGCTGAGCTTGGGATGCTCGCGCTGGAACTCGTCGAGCCAGGGCAGCAGCAGGTTGCGCCCAAAGTCCGAAGGCGCGGACAGCTGCAACACACCGCTGACCTGATCCTGTCCACTGGCCAGCAGGCGCCGCCCTTCATCCAGGTTGCTCAAGGCGGCGCGAGCGTATTCAAGAAAGCCCTCACCCTCGGCCGTCAGACGCAGGCTGCGGGTGGAACGGGCCAGCAGACGCGCCCCCAAGTGTTCCTCGATGCGCTTGAGGGCGGCGCTGGCCACCGCCGGCGACAGGTCCATGACCCGGGCCGCCGCCGACAGGCTGCCCAGGTCCGCGGCACGCACGAACAACTGCAGGTCATCGAATCGCAGCATGAATTGGCCCCTGGATTATCAAAAAAATATTGAAAGAGACTGCTCTTTTAGCCGGTTTTATCTTCAGGAGAAATAGCCAATTATCTGCCCATCACCTGACTGCCCAAAGGTAAACCCCATGTCCCAAGCCTTTACCGCCATCGCGACCCTGATCGCCAAGCCTGACCAGCACAGCGTCCTCAAGCACCAACTCAGTGCCCTGGTACACCCCAGCCGTGCCGAAGCCGGCTGCCAGTACTACCAATTGCATCAGGACGCCGAACAGCCGGGCACCTTCTACGTTCTGGAACGCTGGGACGATGAAGCCGCCCTGGAGTTTCACAACAACACCCCGCACTTCCAGCACTTCCTCGCCCAGACCCGCGAAGCGATCGAGCACTTCGAACTCAAGCGCCTGCAACTGATCGTCTGACCTTCTCTCTGCACTCAACAGGAATTCACCATGAAAGCCATCGCCTACTACGCATCCCTACCAACCGACGACCCCAAGTCCCTGCAAGACATCGAGCTGCCAGAGCCGCTCGCCGGCCCTCGCGACCTGCTGGTGGAGGTCAAGGCCATCTCGGTCAACCCGGTGGACACCAAGGTCCGCCAGAACGTCCAGCCCGAAGGCGGCGCGGCCAAGGTGCTGGGCTGGGACGTGGCCGGAGTGGTCAAGGCCGTGGGCAGCGAGGTCAGCCTGTTCAAGGTTGGCGACCGGGTGTTCTACGCCGGCTCCATCGCCCGAGCCGGGGGCAACAGCGAACTGCACACCGTGGATGAACGCATCGTCGGCCATATGCCCAAGAGCCTGGGCTTTGCCGAAGCCGCGGCCCTGCCGCTGACCGCGATCACGGCCTGGGAGCTGCTGTTCGAACGCCTGCAAATCAGCCAGGACCGCAGCGACCAGGGCCAGAGCCTGCTGATTGTCGGCGCCGCCGGCGGGGTCGGTTCGATCCTCACCCAACTGGCCCGGCAACTGACCGGCCTCAAGGTGATCGGCAGCGCCTCCCGGGAGCAGACCCAAGCCTGGGTCCGCGAACTGGGTGCACATGGCGTGGTGGATCACCGCCAGCCCCTGAGCACCGAGCTCAAGCGCATCGGCATCGATCAAGTGACCCACGTCGCCAGCCTGACCCAGACCGACGCCCACCTCGATGAGCTGGTGGAAGCCCTGGCGCCCCAGGGCAAACTGGCCTTGATCGACGACCCGAAAAGCCTCGACGTGACCAAGCTCAAGCGCAAGAGCCTGTCGCTGCACTGGGAGTTCATGTACACCCGTTCGCTGTTCGAGACCGCCGACATGCAGCAACAGCACGTTCTGCTCAACAAGGTCGCCGAGCTGATCGACGCCGGCACCCTGAAGACCACGGTGGGCGAGCATTTCGGCCAGATCAATGCGGCCAACCTGCGCCGCGCCCACGCCTTGCTGGAGAGCGGCACGGCCAAGGGCAAGATCGTCCTGGAAGGTTTCTAAGGGCTGAACGCACGGCGGCCATCACGCAGAAAAGCTCGATGGCCGCCGTCAGTCCGAGAGTTGATTTCGGTCATATTTGTGACCGTATTCGGGTCTACACTGGCAGCCCTTGCATCGCACTCTTTTACCGTTAGGAGGTCAGCAATGAAGATCCTGATAAAAGAATTGGCAAACCCTCAAGGCTCTCAATGGCAAGTCCGTCTCGACCAGCACGCGGTGACTTTCCGCAGCGAAGCCGAGGCCCGGGCTTTCACCCAGACCCTGCAAGCCCGCTTGCAAGCCCCTCACCAGATTCCCCAGAGTCAGCGCGCCGTCGGCTGACTCAGAGCTCGGCGGCTTTCAATGCCCGGGCATTCTGCAAACGCCGGGTCATGACCGCCATGCTCACCGCCAGAACACCGCACAGGCAGATGACCATGGCCATCGGCATGGCACTGCCATCGTGCAACACACCCACCAGATAGGCAGCACCCGCTGCGACGCTGAACTGCAGGCAACCGAGCATCGCCGAAGCGCTGCCGGCCCGCGCGCCCTGGCCGTTCATGGCACAGGCCGCCGCGTTGGGAATGATGCAGCCCAGGCTGGCGATGCACACGAACAAGGGCAGCAACAGCGGCCAGAGCTCACTCGTATGCAGGGCGCTGACTGCCAGCAAGGCCAACCCGGCCGCCAGGTAGATCCACACAGTCCGGGCCAGCAGGAAGGCCGGACCACGCTTGGCCAACAGCCGCGCATTGATCTGCGCCACCAGGATGAAACCGCCGGCATTGATCCCGAAGAACCAGCCGAAGTGCTCCGCCGGCACGCCGTAGAGCTTGATAAAGACAAAGGGCGAGCCGGCGATATAGGAAAACATCCCGGCGATGGCGATGCCGCCGGTCAGGGCGTGGCCGAGAAAGACCCGGTCCGCCAGCAACAGGCCGTACTGGCGCAACGCTCCGGACAACGGCAGGCGCGGGCGAGTGGCCGGCATGCTTTCCGGCAGACCCAGAGCAACTGCCAATCCCGACAGGGCGCTGAACACCGTGAGCATGATAAAAATCGATTGCCAACCGTAGAGGTTGACCAGCAGGCCGCCGAGCATTGGCGCCAGGATCGGCGCCAGGCCCATCACCAGCATCAACTGGGAGAACACCTTGGCCGAGCCCACTGCATCGCACTTGTCGCTGACCACCGCGCGGGAAATCACCATGCCGGCGCAACCGCCCAGGGCCTGGACGAAGCGTGCGCCAATCAGCCACTCCAGGTTGGGTGCATAGGCGCAGGCCAGTGAGGCCAGGGTGAACAGCCCCACTCCAACCAGCAACGGCAGGCGCCGACCAAAACGGTCGGCCACAGGTCCATAGGCCAGCTGGCCAATGGACAGCCCAAGGAAATAGGCGGCCAGGGTCAGTTGGACGTGTTTTTCATCGGTACCGAAAGCCAGGGCCATCGAGGGAAAGGCCGGCAGATAAAAGTCGATGGCCAAAGGGCCGAAGGCGCTCAAGGCGCCGAGAATCAGGATTGTGCGGAGGTTCATGGCATCCAAGCGAGCGTTGGTCAGCGGTCGCACAGTCTAGCTGCGCTTGGACGCCTTGAACATTCCGATAGGTCGCTAACTATTAAAAAGACTCAAGCAACCTGGACGGCGTAGCCTTCTTCGCTGATCAGATTGATCACCTCTTCGCTGGACAGGCGACTCTCGACCCCCACTTCCTTGGCCGCCAGATCCACCCGCACGGTGGCCGCCGGGTCCTTGCTCTGCAGCGCCTGAGTGATGGCCCGCACGCAGTGGCCGCAGGACATGCCTTGAACATTGAATACTTGCATCGCGCTTCTCCTGTATTGGGATGCATGCAGTCTTGTCCTTGCCACCGTGGCAAGGTCAAGTTCCGGATTGAACTGCCGGGCTGGAAATCGGCGCCGCGCTCCGCCAAGCTGCACGTCTTAAGACATCACAGCAGGAGATTCAGCCATGCGCTGGTCAACTTTCAGCCTCGTCGGCCTCCTTGGTCTGTTGGCGGCAACGCCACCAGTACTGGCCGCCGGAGAAGACTACGGCGTACTGATCATTTCCCGGGAGCGGCTGGAAGTCGCCACCTCCTGCGAGATCGGCCTGTACATCCAGGACCAGCTCGCCGGCCGGCTGTTCCAGGAGCAGAGCGCCTCCTTCAACTTGCCGCCGGGCAAAGTGTCCCTGCGCCTGAAATTGCTGCCGGGCCAGGCGCCGGGCTGCAACCCTGGTCTGCTCGCCCCGGGTTCCCAGGACATCAGCGTGCGGGCCGGCGATGTGCTGAAGTTCCGTATCGCCACCAACGCCTCGGGCATGTACCTCAAGCCCACCGCCCTGGATTACTGACGCACCGTCCTCCACACGCCTTGCGCCCTACAGCGCAAGGTGTGCTTTTGCTCCCCTCTGGGACAAAATGAAGCACCCTGGCAATGCCCGCTTGACCTTGCCTGCATGGCAAGGTTGATCCTGTAGGCAACATTTACAGGGAGTGTCAGCCATGCCTGAATCAACCACCTTCGACCTGCCGATTGCCGGCATGACCTGCGCCAGTTGCGCCGGTCGTGTGGAGCGAGCCTTGGGCAAGGTCGCCGGTATACGTACGGTAAGCGTCAACCTGGCCACGGAGCAGGCCCGGATCGAAGCCCCCGGTGACAGTCTGCCGGCCCTGCTGGAAGCGGTGGAAAATGCCGGTTACAGCGTGCCGGTGCAGTCCATTGAATTGACCATCGGCGGCATGACCTGCGCCACCTGTGCCGGTCGCGTAGAACGCGCCTTGAACAAGGTTCAAGGCGTCCGCAGCGCCAGCGTCAACCTGGCCACGGAACGGGCTCACCTCGAGCTGCTGGGCCAGGTCGATCCGGCGCTCCTCATCAATGCCGTGACCCAGGCCGGCTACTCCGCCAGCCTGTGGCAGGCCGAACACAAGCACGGTAATGATCAGCAGCAGAACCTGCGCCGCGAACGCTGGAGCCTGGTCCTGGCGATCCTCCTGGCCCTGCCCCTGGTGCTGCCGATGCTGGCGCAACCCTTTGGCCTGCACTGGATGCTCCCGGCCTGGGCCCAGTTCGCCCTGGCCACCCCGGTGCAGTTCATCTTCGGTGCGCGCTTCTACGTGGCGGCCTGGAAAGCCGTGCGCGCCGGCAGCGGCAACATGGACCTGCTGGTGGCCCTGGGCACCAGCGCCGGCTATGGCCTGAGCCTGTATGAATGGGCCACGGCCGCCGCCGGCAGCATGCCGCACCTGTACTTCGAAGCCTCGGCCGTGGTGATCGCCCTGGTGCTGCTGGGCAAATACCTGGAGAGCCGGGCCAAGCGCCAGACCGCCAGCGCCATCCGCGCCCTGGAGGCCCTGCGCCCGGAGCGGGCGATCCAGGTGATCGACGGCCGCGAGCAGGATGTGGCCATCAGCGCCCTGCGCCTGAACGACCTGGTGCTGGTCAAGCCTGGTGAGCGCTTTCCGGTGGACGGTGAAGTCATCGAAGGCCAGAGCCATGCCGATGAGGCACTGATCAGCGGTGAAAGCCTGCCGGTGCCCAAGCAGCCCGGGGATAAAGTCACCGGCGGCGCCATCAACGGCGAAGGCCGCCTGTTGGTGCGCACCCTGGCCCTGGGTGCGGAAACCGTGCTGGCGCGGATCATTCGCCTGGTGGAAGACGCCCAGGCCGGCAAGGCACCGATCCAGAAGCTGGTGGACAAGGTCAGCCAGGTATTCGTGCCCACCGTACTGGTGCTGGCGCTGATCACCCTGGTGGGCTGGTGGCTGTACGGCGCGCCCCTGGAAACTGCAGTGATCAACGCCGTGGCCGTGCTGGTGATCGCCTGCCCTTGCGCCCTGGGCCTGGCCACCCCCACTGCGATCATGGCCGGCACCGGCGTGGCCGCCCGCCACGGCATTCTGATCAAGGACGCCGAAGCCCTGGAGCGGGCCCACGAAGTCAGCTCGGTGGTCTTCGACAAGACCGGCACCCTGACTTCCGGCACGCCGCGCATCGCCCACATGCAGGCCCTGGAAGGCGACGAAAACGCGGTACTGCAACTGGCCGGCGCTCTGCAGCGCGGTAGCGAGCATCCCCTGGCCAAGGCGGTGCTGGACCTGTGCCAGGAACGCCAACTGCCCGTGGCCGATGTCAGCGCCAGCCAGTCCCTGACCGGGCGCGGCATCGCCGGCACCCTGGACGGCCGCCAACTGGCCCTGGGCAACCGTCGCCTGCTGGAGGAATGCGGCCTGAACCCGGGCAGCCTGGCCCAGGCGGCCAAGGATTGGGAACACGAGGGCCGGACCCTGTCCTGGCTGATCGAGCAGAGCCCGCAATCCCGGGTACTGGGCCTGTTCGCCTTCGGCGACACCCTCAAGCCCGGCGCCTTGCAAGCGGTACAGCAACTGCGCGCGCGGCATATCAGCAGCCATCTGCTGACCGGCGACAACCGTGGCAGCGCCAAGGTCGTGGCCGATGCCCTGGGCATCGACGATGTGCATGCCGAAGTACTGCCGGCGGACAAGGCCGCCACGGTGACGGCACTGAAAAAGACCGGCGTGGTGGCCATGGTCGGCGACGGCATCAACGACGCCCCGGCCCTGGCGGCGGCCGACATCGGCATTGCCATGGGCGGCGGCACCGACGTGGCCATGCACGCGGCGGGCATCACCCTGATGCGCGGCGATCCACGGTTGATTCCGGCGGCCCTGGAAATCAGCCGCAAGACCTATGCGAAGATCCGCCAGAACCTGTTCTGGGCCTTCGTCTACAACCTGATCGGCATTCCCCTGGCTGCGTTCGGCCTGCTCAACCCGGTGCTGGCCGGCGCGGCCATGGCCCTGTCCAGCGTCAGCGTGGTAAGCAATGCACTACTGTTGAAAACCTGGAAACCCAAAGACCTGGAGAACGCCGAATGAACATCGGCCAAGCAGCCCGAAAGAGCGGCCTGAGCGCCAAGATGATCCGTTACTACGAGTCCATCGGCCTGCTCAAGCCGGCCCATCGCAGTGACAGCGGCTATCGTCTGTACGGCGACGACGACCTGCACAGCCTGGCGTTCATCAAGCGCTCCAGGGACCTGGGCTTTTCCCTGGAAGAAGTGGGCAAGCTGTTGACCCTGTGGCAGGACCGGCAACGAGCCAGCGCCGATGTGAAGGCCCTGGCGCGCCAGCACATCGATGAGCTCAACCAGAAGATCCGCGAACTGGCCGGACTGCGCGACACCCTGCAGGACCTGGTGGAGCACTGCCACGGCGACCACCGCCCGGACTGCCCGATCCTCAAGGAACTGGCGTCCGGCAGTTGCTGCGAAGGCTGAAATCGCGGGCATGAAAAATCCGGCCTCGGCCGGATTTTTTTATTCCATCACTGCATCCAGGGCGGAGGCGGTGGTTCTTCGGACTTGCCTGGCGGTGCATCGTCCGCCGCCCGCACTGCCTGACGACGCTCCTCGTCGAGACGTGCCGCTTCGATCTCGCGGATCACGCTGCCAACATCCGCCAGTTCTTCGGGGTCGTCGAACTCGCCGGTCAGCACACTGCCCGGATGCAAGATGCCGGCCTCGTACAAGGCCCACATTTCCTTGGCATAACGGGTGTGCTTGAGCTCCGGGGCAAAACGCCCGAAGTAGGACGCCATGTTGCCCACGTCCCGCTCCAGCATGCTGAACGCATGGTTGTTGCCAGCGGCATCCACCGCCTGGGGCAGGTCGATGATCACCGGACCGTCCGGCGTCAGCAGCACGTTGAACTCGGAAAGGTCACCGTGCACCAGACCGGTACACAACATCAGGACGATCTGGGAAATCAGGAAAGCGTGATATTCACGAGCCTGGTCCGGTTCCAGCACCACATCGTTGAGCCGTGGAGCCGCGTCGCCGTATTCGTCGGCCACCAACTCCATCAGCAGCACGCCTTCGAGGAAGTCGAACGGCTTGGGCACCCGCACCCCGGCATTGGCCAGACGGAACAAGGCCGCCACTTCGGCGTTCTGCCAGGCGTCCTCGGTTTCCTTGCGGCCAAACTTCGAGCCCTTGGCCATGGCCCGCGCCTGTCGGCTGTTGCGAACCTTGCGCCCTTCCTGATATTCCGCCGCCTGACGGAAACTGCGTTTGTTCGCCTCCTTGTAGACCTTGGCGCAACGTAGCTCGTTGCCGCAGCGCACCACATACACAGCTGCCTCTTTACCACTCATGAGTGGGCGCAGCACCTCGTCTACCAGACCGTCTTCGATCAGGGGTTCAATGCGTTTTGGAGTCTTCATCAGCTTTTATTGTGGGTCCCTTGTTACCAAACACGCGAAAGTCACTCGTTATACGGCAATCCTCCCACCACGGGAAAGGGCTGCCGAGCGCCGGACGACAGCAATGCACTCAATGTGCCAGATCCCTGAAGCCCCGCCGCCGAAGATCATAGCCGAGCGGCCAGCGAACAACGCCCGCCAAGGCTTGAGAGATTGCCGCCATCCGTCGCACGCCCTTGGCGTCTGCAAGGAGGTTTTTTCTCCCAGCGGCTCAATTTTCCGCCGTCCCAGCCGAAGTCATCAGAGACAAAAGGATTTTGTCCGACAATCCAATGAAGACGTCAGCCGCCGGCCAAGGTTCGATCGCTGCCTGCTCGACTTCTGCCTCAGGGACTGCAATCAGCGCCACCCTTCAAGCTGCCAATAATCCGCGAGTCGCCTGCACTTCGTGGTCATACAAGAAAATCTGGAGCGCGGATGAATATCAAACAGAAACTCACCTGGGCCTTCGCCGTCATTGCCTGCCTGCCCGTGGTGCTGGTGGCCACGCTGGTGGTGATCAACCTGCGCAGCGATGCCGAAAACACCTTTGTCGACGGCAGCGGTCGCGAGATCCGCCAAGTGGCCAACGCCATGCAACTGTTTTTCGAAGGCATCAGCCAGAACATCGACTACCTGGCGGCCCAACCTTTGCTGACCCAGGCCGGCGGCGACCTCAAGACCTGGATGAGCGCCGATGCCGCGAAGGTCCCGGAAGGCGAGCAGGACAAACGCATTTTCGAGCTGTTCGCCGCCATGGCCGCCAGCCATCCCGCGTATTCCTATGTGTCCTATGGCGTGAGCAACGGCGGTTACGTCTCTTGGCCCGCCGACCTGAAGCTCGCCAACTACGACCCTCGTGTACGCCCCTGGTACAAAACCGCCCTGGCCAACCCAGGCAAGACCCTGCGCACCGACGCCTATTACTGGGCCAGCGACGATGCGGTGCTGGTCAGCACCGTACGCTCCCTGTCCAACCAGTTGGGCCCTCAAGGCGGGGTGGTCGCGGTCGACGTGTCGCTCAAGCAACTCACCGAAATCGTCAAGCAGATCAAGCTGGGCGAGTCCGGTTACCTGATGCTGATGGAAAACAACGGCACGGTGCTGGTGGACCCCAAACAACCGGAACATAACTTCAAGGCCCTGGGCAGCCTCGGCGATGGTTACGCGCAACTGGCCAAAACCGGCAAGGGCCTGGTGCAGGTTGAGCTGGGTGGCGAGCACTACATGGCCAACGTCTGGCCTTCCGAACAACTGGGCTGGACCTTCATCGGCCTGATCAAGCAGAGCGAAGTCATGGGCTCGGCCACCCAACTGACCTGGATCATCGCCGTGATCGCCGGGGTCCTGGCCGTGCTGTTCGCAGTATTCGGAGCCAGCTTCGCCAGCCTCATCGTGCGCCCGATCCGCAGTGTCGCCAGTGGCCTGGAAGGCATCGCCCAGGGCGAAGGCGACCTGACCCGCAACCTGAATATCCGTGGCAGCGATGAAACCGCGCAACTGGCCAACTGGTTCAACCAGTTCCTCGCGGCGATCCGCAGCCTGATCCAGCACATCGGCCAGGCGGCACAGAAGATTCTCGCCACCTCCCATTCCTCGACCCAGGTTTCCAGCGACATGGCCGAAGCCGCCGGACGCCAGCGCGAAGCGGTGGACATGGTGTCCACGGCCTTCCACGAAATGGTTGCCACGGCCAACGAAGTGGCCCGCTCCTGCAGCCAGGCCGCCGAATCGGCGGACAGTGGCCAGCGTCAGGCCCAGGAAGGCCAGCAGCAGATCGACGACGCGGTACACAGCGTCGACCGCCTGAGCCAGGAGATCGAGCAGTCGGCACAATCGATGCAGCAACTGGAACGCGACAGCAACGACATCCAGTCGATTCTCGGCACCATCCGCTCCATCGCCGAGCAGACCAACCTGCTGGCCCTCAACGCCGCCATCGAGGCGGCCCGGGCCGGTGAACAGGGTCGTGGGTTTGCCGTGGTGGCCGACGAAGTCCGCGCCCTGGCCAAGCGCACCGCCGATTCCACCGCCGAGATCGACGGGCTGCTGGGCAACCTGGCCAAGCGCACCAGCGCCGTGACCCAGCAGATGCACGCCAGCCTGGAAGTGTCCCAGCAGTCAGTGAACCGCATCGGCCTGGCGCGCAACAGCTTCGGACAGATCCGCGAGTCGGTGGACGTGATCCGCGACATGAACACCCAGATCGCCACCGCCGCCGAGGAGCAGCATCAAGTGGCGGAAGACATCAACCGGCACATCAGCCAGATCCATGGCGATGCGCAATTGGTGGCGGAACTGGCCAACGCGGCGCGCCTGGACTCCCAGAGCCTGGCCGGGCTGTCCAATGAGCTGGACAGCCTGGTACGACGCTTCAAGACTTGAGGACCCTTTCGCCGGCCAGCCGGGCTCCTACGGGTTTGAAGTATTTCTCTGTAGGAACCGGCTTGCCGGCGAATGCCACGAACCTCAGCGTTCGATGATCGCCGTCACGCCCTGGCCCCCGGCCGCACAGATGGAAATCAGCCCGCGCCCCTGCCCCGCCACACTCAGCAACTTGGCCAGGTTGGCGACAATCCGTCCACCGGTGGCGGCAAAGGGGTGTCCCGCCGCCAGGGAGCTGCCTTTGACGTTGAGCCGCGCGCGATCGATGGGCCCCAGGGGCGCGTCGAGGCCCAGGCGGGTCTTGCAATAATCCGCATCCTCCCAGGCCTTGAGGGTGCACAACACCTGGGCGGCAAAGGCTTCGTGGATCTCGTAATAGTCGAAGTCCTGCAGGCTCAGCCCGTTGCGCGCCAACAAGCGCGGCACGGCATACACCGGTGCCATCAGCAGCCCCTCGGCTCCATTGACGAAGTCCACCGCGCCAGCCTCACCGTCGCGCAGGTAGGCGAGGATCGGCAGACCGCGCTCCCGGGCCCATTGCTCACTGCCCAGCAACACCAGGGAGGCCCCGTCGGTCAGCGGCGTGGAGTTGCCGGCGGTGAGGGTGCCCGCAGCACTGCGATCGAAGGCGGGCTTGAGGCTGGCGAGCTTTTCCAGGGTCAGGTCCGGGCGCAGATTGTTGTCCCGGGTCAGGCCGAGGAAGGGCGTGAGCAAGTCGTCGTGCCAGCCTTCGGCATAGGCGGCGGCCATCTTCTGGTGGCTTTCCAGGGCCAGTTGGTCCTGTTCGCCACGGGGAATACTCCAGGTCTTGGCCATCTGCTCGCAGTGTTCGCCCATGGACAGGCCCGTACGCGGCTCACCGTTGCGCGGCAGTTCCGGCTTGAGGTGATGGGGCCGCAACTGCAGCAGGATCTTCAGCTTGTCACCGGTACTCTTGGCCCGATTGGCCTGCAACAGGATCTGCCGCAACCCTTCGTTGACCCCGATCGGCGCATCCGAGGTGGTGTCGACGCCACCGGCGATGCCGCAGTCGATCTGCCCCAGGGCAATCTTGTTGGCCACCAGCAAGGCCGCTTCCAGGCCGGTGCCGCAGGCTTGCTGGATGTCATAGGCCGGGGTAGTGGGCGACAGCCGCGAACCCAGCACGCATTCCCGGGTCAGGTTGAAGTCCCGCGAATGCTTGAGCACCGCCCCCGCCGCTACTTCGCCAAGGCGCAGGCCATGGAGCTGGTAACGCTCGATCAGCCCCTCCAGGGCGGCCGTGAGCATGGCCTGGTTGCTGGCCGTGGCATACGGGCCGTTGGAGCGGGCGAAGGGAATGCGGTTACCGCCGATAATCGCGACGCGGCGCAGCTGTGTCATGGAAAGCTCCCTATTCTTTGAGTGCGACTTCGGTGAGTACGTCCCCCACTAGCGTAGGAGGCTTCTCGCAGATCGAACGACTCGGGGCCATTCGTGGTCCACACTTTGAACCCCAGCCTGCGGAGTGCGTTCCATGTCCGACCGTTATATCGACTTCGCCAATTCGTCCATCGGCCAGCGCCTGGTCGGGGCCTTTGGCCTGCCGTCACCGGTACGTCTGGAGCGCTGGCAGGCCGGCCGTCTGCGGCCCATCGAAGGCGCCCTGTTGATCGGTGGCGGCGCCATGGCCCAACAGGTGAGCGCCCTGGCACCGCGCCTGACCGACTCGGTCTACAGCTACGGCACCGATCCGGCCCTGGCCACGCCCTGGATTCCCGGCCACGGGCCCAAGCTCAAGGCAGTGGTCTTCGATGCCAGCGAACTGCTGCATACCGACCAGCTCAAGCAACTGCGGGAGTTCTTCCAGCCGCTATTGCGAAGCCTTGAATCCAGCGCCCATCTGCTGATCCTCGGACGTGCTCCGCGAACCCTGGCAGAGCCCTTTGCCGCCAGTGCCCAGCGCGCCCTGGAGGGCTTCAGTCGCTCCCTGGCCAAGGAGTTGCGCGACGGCGCCACCCTGCAACTGCTGTATGTGGCCGAAGGCGCCGAAGAGCAGCTGGAAGGCGCCCTGCGATTTTTTCTCTCGCCCAAGAGTGCCTATGTTTCCGGGCAGGTGATCCACTTGCAGCCCTGTGCCAGCCAGGTCCAGGACTGGAGCCGACCACTGGCCGGGCGCAAGGCCCTGGTCACCGGCGCGGCCCGAGGCATTGGCGCGGCCATCGCCGAAACCCTGGCTCGGGACGGCGCTCAGGTGCTGTTGCTGGATGTGCCCCAGGCCAAGGCCGATCTGGAAGCCCTGGCCGCCCGTCTCGGCGGACGCGCCATCGGCCTGGATATCTGCGCCGAGGACGCCCCGGCCCAGTTACTAGAGCAACTGCCCGACGGTATCGACATCCTGGTGCACAACGCCGGGATCACCCGGGACAAGACCCTGGCCAACATGACCGCGGAGTTCTGGGACGCGGTGCTGGCGGTGAACCTCAATGCCCCTCAGGTGCTGACCCAGGCCCTGCTGGACAGCGGCCTACTGCACGATCACGGACGCGTGATTTTGCTGGCCTCCATCAGCGGCATCGCCGGCAACCGTGGGCAGACCAACTACGCCGCCAGCAAGGCCGGGCTGATCGGCCTGGCCCAGGCCTGGGCACCTGTGCTCAAGGCCCGGGGCATCAGCATCAACGCCGTGGCGCCAGGCTTCATCGAGACCCAGATGACCGCCAAGGTGCCCTTCGCCTTGCGCGAAGCCGGACGCCGCATGAGTTCCCTGGGCCAGGGCGGGCTGCCTCAGGACGTCGCCGAGGCCGTGGCCTGGCTCGGCCAGCCGGGCAGTGGCGCGGTCAGCGGGCAAGCCTTGCGGGTGTGTGGCCAAAGTGTCCTGGGAGCCTGAAGATGACGACGCACTGGCATGAACTGAACCTGCCTGCACTCCTGCCGCCGCTGTTTCTCAAAGCGGCGCTGAGACGACGGCCTCATGGCACCGAGTTGCCCGAAGACGGGCTGCGCTGCTGGATCAGCCTGGAGCCCAAACAGCTGGCGGCCTATCGCAAGGTCTGCGGTTTTGCCGACAACGGCCTGCTCCCTGCCACCTATCCCCATGTGCTGGCCTTCGCGCTGCAAATGCAGCTGCTCACCGCGCAGAACTTCCCCTTCCCGTTGCTGGGGCTGGTCCATCTGGCCAACCGGATTCGAGTGTTACGCCCCATGGGAAACGTCAGCAGCGTGCGGATCGGCGTCCGGGTAGACAACCTGCAACATCACGCCAAGGGGGCGGTGTTCGATCTGGTGACCACCGTGGACGATCTGCTGGGGCCACTCTGGGAAGCCGAAAGTCAGATGCTCTGTCGCACAGTCAAGTTGCCCGGAGAGCCTGCCGCGCCGCTCCCGTCATTGGGTGAAGGTCTGAACGAGGTGAGCCGCTGGCAGGCCGAAAGCAACATCGGCCGACGCTACGCCAGGGTCTCAGGTGACTACAACCCTATCCACCTCAGCGCCTGGAGTGCCCGTCTGTTCGGCTTTCCCCAGGCCATAGCCCACGGTCTGTGGAACAAGGCCATGACCCTGGCGGCGCTGAGCGAGCACCTGCCGGCCGCGAATATCGAAGTGTCGGTGCAGTTCATGAAGCCCGTGCTGCTGCCGGGGACCGTCCGCTTGCTGGCCAGCGCCGCTGGGTCCAGTGGCGAACTCCTGCTACTGGGCAACGGCGATCTGCAACATATGCAGGGTCGCTGGCAGCCCATCGCCTGAGACGTCATCAACCCCGACCTGCTTGGCTAACTGAGCGTGGATTCCGGCTTGCCGGGCCAGAAAGTCCCCAGCGAAAAACGGCAGGCACAACAGCCACCCGATGGGACCAGGCATCACAGGCTCCAACAGCCATTCGCTCGCGCAGTATCGGCTTGCGCAGAATTGAAAGCCCTCGACACCAACTAAGAAAGTCCCGGCAGTTGTCGCCCGCTGCCTAGAAAGCAAAATAAAACCTATTAATTGTATATATACAACTTTAGTTTAAACCCCAAAGAGAACACTCCAACCTCACACAATAATCCCTTAACTAACAATAACTTATAAAAACATAAACCCACAGCCAATACTTTTAAACTAGTTGCTTATAGAGAAACAAAACCCCAAGAACACAAGTCATTAATACCAAGTTCATAATTGTTCAAATAGTCGCTTGCGCCTTTTATGTAGACAACGGACGAAGGCATCTTCAGCACAGAACTGGAGAGCTGTCGAAAACAACGAACGTTGTAACAGGTGCAAGGGATACCTCTCATGAAAACTCAATTCGGATGGAAAGCATGTACAGCACTGGCCATGATCCTGACCCTCAGCCTGGCAGGCTGCAGCGGCGGCGGTGGCGGCCATAAGAGTGGCGGTAGCAGCTCATCTCCAACCACTGCTGGCGGTGGTACTGGTGGCGGAACAGGTGGTGGTACCGGCGGAGGCACCGGAGGCGGAACAGGTGGCACGACCAGCACCCTGGTGACTGCGGACGTGGTGTCCGGCGTGGGCACTACCGTGAGCGGTGTCGGCGACGGTGTCACTGCCCTGGGCGACTCCCTGGCGGCGGTTCCGGTGGTAGGCAGCCTGGCCCGCAGTGCCGTCAACACTACCGGCAATGTAGTGGACACCGTTGGTGAAGGCTTGACCAACGGCCTCGGCAAACTGGGCAGCGATCCCAAGGCCCTGAGCAAGACCACCGCCACCGTCGGCAACGTGGTCGGCGATGTGGGCACCGGAGTCAAAGATCTCAGCGGGCAACTGGCGGCGACCACCCAAAGCGTTCCGGTAGTCGGTGGCGTGGTGACCAGGGTGGCCCCGGTACTCAGCGGTGTCGGCACCCGGGTAACCATGCTGGGCAACACCTTGAGTACCGTTACCAGCAGCGGGCCGGTAGGCACCCTGACCGACGGCGTGGGTGACAAGGTACTGGTACCGGTAGTGAGCATGGCAGAAGGCCTGACCGGCAAAGTCGGCAGCAGCACCGGCCTCGGCGCTCCGGTCAAGGGTCTGATCAAAGGGGTGACCGATGCTGTGGATGATACCGGCGAGAAGGTCAGTGATACCGGTGATGGCAACCCTGTGACCGACCTGTTGGGTAATGCCCTGAGCAATGCCAGCGGCGCTGTAAACAGCGCGGGTGGCTACGTCGGCAAGTCCGGGAGCGGCACCGGAAGCGGTGGCAGCACCGGCGGTGGTACTGGCTTGGGCGGCACCGGCTTGCTGGAAGTCGTAGGCGGTGCAGTGGCCAACCTCGGCAACGGCATCAATACCGGCAACACCAATGGCACTGTCAGCACAGGGAGTGCCGCTGGCGGTGCAGTGGGCGGCCTGATCGCTTCGGTGGGCGGCGCCTTGGGCGGCCCAGGCACTCCCAACCTTGTGGTCACCGCTCCTCTGGCCAGTGTCGGTGTGAACCTTGGCTCGGCGTTGAATCCGATCACCAGTTCGGTCTCCGGCCTGACCCAGCAAGTGGGCGCAGCCAGCGGTCTGGGTGGCCCGGTCAGCGGTCTGCTGGGCCAAGTGGGCGGGGCTGTGAGCAATGTGGGCACTACCGTAGCCGGCAGCACGGGCGGCAATCAGGTCGGCGGCGCCCTGGGCGGCACCCTCGGCGCAGTGGGCAGCACCGTGGCCTCGGTGGGCGGTCTGGTCAACGGTGGCACTGCCCCCAGCGGCGGCTTGCTCGGTGGGCTCGGGGTCGGCGCCAGCGCCAGTGGCAGCGCTTCCGCAGGAGCGGGTCTCAACGGTGGCCTGGGTGGTGTGCTGGGTGGTTTGACCGGCGCCCTGGGCGGCAGCAAAAAATAATTTGCACCTGGCCGATTCGACGGCCTTACCTACAGCGCCTACGCTTGGTTGAGGGCGAGGGATTCAGATGAGTCTCTCGCCTTTTTGTTTATCCAGAGCATGACAATCCAGCACCCGATCATGGCTCAGACCCTGAACGGTGCATGGAATGAGGACTTTTAGCATCGCTGCGGCTTGACCATGGAGTGTCCTATGCGCACGTTGGCCAGTTTGTTGTTGATTGGATGCTGTACCTCCGCTTACGCCGACTCCCTTCCCCGTTTTCTCAACAGCAACGACAGCATTACCAACCTCCCCCAACCCAACCTGCCGGTGGACGCCTATCGCCCGGCCACACCGCAGTTGCAGATGCCCGAGCAACCCGTCGCCCCTCAAGGGCAGCAGCCGCTGATGATGGGCACCAAGGTCACGGTGCGCCAGGTACAGATCGAGGGCGGCACGGTCTACCCGCTTGAGGAGTTGGCGGCGATCTACCAGCCATTGATCGGCCATGAAACCAGCTTCGCTCAATTGATCGAAGCCACTCGTGAGATCACCCGACGCTACCAGAACGACGGCTACCTGCTGTCCTACGCCTTCATGCCGCAGCAGAACTTCGACCAGGGTGTCCTGCGGGTGGTGCTGGTGGAAGGCTATATCAGGGACTACCAGTTGCAGGGCGACATCGGCCCGGTGGCCACCTACCTGGACAAGCTGGTGAGCAAGCTAAAGGCCGAACGCCCGCTGACCCGCAAAACCTTCGAACGCTATACCACGCTGATGAGCCGGGTACCGGGTGTGACCCTGCAAGCGGTGGTGCCGCCACCGGGAACCACCGACGGTGCGACGCAACTGGTGGCCGTGGCCAGCCGCAAGCCCATCAGCACCACCCTCAACAGCACCGACGACAACCGCAACGGCCTGCAGGCCCTGGTGGGCATTACCAGCAGCTCGCAAACGGCCTGGGGCGAACAGCTCAGCCTCAGCGGACTGTTTCCCCCGGGCAAGGACAAGGAACACTACTACCGCCTGGACTACAGCCAGTTGCTGGGTTCCGAGGGCACGCAACTGAGCCTCTACGGTGCACGCTACCGCAGTGATCCGCGAAGCAACGTGCAATTGGCCAATGGCCTGGAGCTTGAGCCCCACCGCGAGAACGACCGTTTCTCCATCGGTGTCAGCCACCCCTTCATCGCCTCGCCCAATGAGATGCTTACCGCCGGTACGCGCCTGTATGCGGTGAACGACAAGACCCGCTATCGGGTGAGCAACAGCCCCCTGACCCTGGAAGAGAAAACCGATATCCGCGCCCTGGCGCTGGAGGGTGACTGGAGCAAGTCCGATCCGCGCCAACTGCGGATTCTCAGCGCCGGTATCTACCGGGGCCTGGACAGCATGGGGGCCAAGACCAACAACGAGCTCTACGACCTGGATTTCTTCCGCCTGCGGGTGGCGGGGGTACAGAGCGACCGTTTCTTCGACAATTGGCAGGGGGTGCTTTCCGCGGCCCTCTACTGGAGCGACGACAACCTGCCCGACAGTGAACGGGCCAGTTTCGGCGGGCAGAACTTCGCGCGGGGTTATCCCGATGACCAGGCCACTGGGGACAAGGGTTGGGGCGTGGCCTATGAGGTGAACTACAGCTTCCATCGTGAGGGCCCCTGGGTCCGGGTACTGCAACCCTACGTCGTGCTGGACCGCTCCAAGACCTGGTTCAACCAGTTGCCGGTCAGGGGTAGTAACCTGTCATCAGCCGCTGTGGGCCTGCGCTTCGGCGACGCCAAGCACTACAACATCGCTCTGGAGGCAGCCAAGCCCATGTCCGATGAAGCCCTGGACACCTACAACCGCCGTCCGCGCTACACCCTGAGCTTCAGTTATCAACTCTGAACAGTGGTGTGACCGAGGCCTGCCCAGCGGCAGGCCTTTTTTTGCCCGCACGACACCTCTCGCAGAGGGCTCCGCGATCAGGTGCTTGAGTGTTGTTCAAAAAAAGCGCAGCCCGCGTCCTGACCACTCGATGAGCGTCAGCCCGAGCCGACAGGGGGCGATCAGGGACCGACTATATGCAGCCGGGGTTGAGGAAACAGATTGTTGAGGGTTTCCAGCAGGCGCACGTGATAGATAGGTTTGCGGAACAGATCCAGTACCTGCAGGCGCAACAGATCGCTGACGTCATCCATATCGGCATGGCCGGACATGACGATGACCGGCAAATGCTGCCGCGAGGTGTGTTCGCGCAGGCGCTTGATCAAAGACAGGCCACTCTCCTCCGGCATACGCAGGTCAGTAATGACCAGCGCAATGTCCGGATGGCGAGTGAGGTGCTCCAACGCCAGCTTCACCGAGGTTGCAGTGAAACAACAGAAGCCCTCACCTTCCAGCAACTCGGTGAGCTCCAGCAGCGCGTCTTCTTCATCGTCCACCAGAAGCAGTTGCTGGCGTTGGGGGGAAGCAATATTCATCGACATTACCTTGAGCTGACTGTCCGACGGCCTTCACAGCAAGAGTAATTGCCGGCCTCAAGGCGTGGGTCGGGTAACCGTGGCACCTCCCATGGCAACCAGAATATTGTTGAAAATGGCCAAGACCCGATCGCCCATCGGCGTCACGAACACCACTACGACAACCGCTACCATGGCAACCACTATCGCGTACTCGATGGCCGACGCACCGTGTGTCCGGGCCAGAAACAGACGAGCGCGAAGCAGTAGGTATTCAATCAGCATGAAGCACCTCCGATTTATCGAACGCCGCAACAGCCGGCTAAGCACTCGCGCGCTGATTCACGGAGTGGGGCGAGTGACCACGGCACCTCCCAAGGCAACCAGAACGTTGTTGAAAATGGCCAGTACCCGATTACCCAGAGGGGTCACGAACGCCACCACCACAACCGCAACCATGGCCACCACAATCGCGTACTCGATCGCGGAAGCGCCATCGGTACGGTCAAAAAACAGGCGCGCCCTGAGCCACAAATATTGAAGGATCATCCTAGTTCTCCTATGCGCCAGACGGCGCCGATGCAAGCGCACCGGAACAAAGTTCCCCGGTGCAAGTTGAGCATTGTCAACAAAGCCCAGCCCAGCAACTGTAAGAACTGATTAATCACTAAGTATTAATTGGAAGGTTGGCGCCAAAAAAACTCCCCCTGTTGGGTAACTCATACCTTTGTTAGCTATTTTTCGACGAGTTAATGGCATTTCGTCCTAGCTCTACTACCTTCACATAGCGAAATAGTTGCATGTTCATAGCTGCCTGATTGCGAAATTAACTCGTTTGGAATCACGGGCTGGTAGTGCAGCAGGATAGGGAGAGCCTTCATGAACAGTCGCGTCACCATGGGTCTGGCTGGACTTCTACTGCTGGGTGCGGTGTTTTTCGGTTACTGGGGCCTGGTCCTCAGCCGTCAACCCGAACCGGCTCCACCGACTCAACCGGTGGCCCCACCTGTCGTCGAACAAGCCACCAGCAACGCCGAGGACCAGACCCGCCAACCCGTGGTGGTACTGGTGCACGATGTACCACCTTTCGTTCCCCTCACCGCCGCGGATCTGGCGCTGGAAAAACTGCGCACCGCGCCGGCCGGCAGCCTCAATGCCATTGATCAGGCGGTGGGGCGTACGCCCTGGCGGCAACTGAGCGCCGGCACCTGGCTCAACGCCCAGAGTTTCGAGTCCGGTGGCGCCCTGGCACGGATGATTCGCAGCGATGAGCGAGCCCTGGCGGTAGCGGTGGATGAAGTGATCGGCGCCGCCGGACAACTAAGCCCCGGGGACTATGTCGACGTGTTGCTGTTCCTGCGCCAGGACACCACCAATCCACAGCAATCGGCACAGATTGCGGTGCCCGCCATGCGGGTCCTGGCGGTAGGCGAACAACTGGGACTGACCAATGACGGACAGCCCGCTGCCCCTGCCGTGAGCAACGAGGAGAAGCTCAAGCAGGACCAGCGCCGGATCGCCGCCCGTACTGTGGTCCTGGCCGTTCCCGAGCAGCTCTTGAGCCGGCTGATGCTCGCCACCCAGGTCGGTGTGCTGCGACTGGCCGTGCGTAGCAGCGAGGAACAGCGCCTGGCCCATTACTGGGCGGGCAACGAGGACGCCATCGGCCACCTCGATGCCGCCAACAGCAACCTGTTCCAGTTCACTCAACTGGCCCTCGGCAACGCTCCCCGTAGTCCGGTCGCCCACGGTGGCGCACCACGATCGGCGGTGGAGGTCATCCGAGGTAACCAGGTCTCTCAACAAACTCCCTGATTGAGCAAGGATGCACTACATGCGCAGTCGTTCCATGCCGCTGTTCACCACACTGTTGACCCTGAGCCTGGGCCAGTTGCTCTGGAACCAGGCCCTGGCTGCTCCAGTGCCGGGCTGCTCGAGCCTGGCGCCGTTGCCGACAGTGCTGGAAGTCGGCGAAGGTTTGCAGCAGGAACTGCAGTCCCCGGTGACCATCACCCGGCTGGCGGTGGGCGATCCGAAAGTCGCCGATGTCCACGCCAACGGCAACAAGGCCTTCCTCCTCACCGGCATGGCCCCTGGCGCCACTAGCCTGATGGTCTGGACCTCCTGCTCCAGCACTCCGCGCAAGAGCATGGTATTCGTCCGCGGCCGGGCCACTGCCGACATGACCACCAGCCGCTTGCCAATCAGCGATGATCCGTTGCTGCCCAGCCAGGTACAGACCGACATCCGCTTCGTCGAGGTCAGCCGCACCAAGCTCAAGGAGGCCAGTACCTCGATCTTTGGCCGCGGGCACAACTTCCTGTTCGGTTCCCCCAACACCGCTCCTGTCAGCAGTGGCACCTCCGGTAGCGTCACCCCGACCTTCGGTGGCCGGCGCACCAACATCCCCCTGGACAACGGCACCTTCAATATCGGCTTCGGCAACGGGCGGGTGCTGACGCTGATCAACGCCCTGGAAGGCAGCGGCTTCGCCTACACCCTGGCCCGGCCGTCGCTGGTGGCCCTCAGCGGCCAGAGCGCAAGCTTCCTTGCCGGTGGCGAAATCCCTATTCCGGTGCCCAGCACCGGCAGCAATAGCGTGACCATCGAGTACAAGGAATTCGGTATCCGCCTGACCCTGACCCCCACCATTGTCGACAGCGGTCGCATCTCGCTGAAAGTGGCCCCGGAGGTCAGCGAGCTGGACTACAGCAACGCTGTGACCATCGCCGGGACCCAAGTGCCCGCCCTGACCATCCGCCGTACCGATACCAGCATCTCCCTGGCCGATGGCGAGAGCTTCGTCATCAGCGGCCTGATCAGCTCCCGCAACAGTTCCCAGGTGAACAAGTTTCCCGGGCTGGGGGACATCCCGGTACTGGGTGCGTTCTTCCGCGACTCGACGATCAATCGCGAGGAGCGCGAGCTGCTGATGGTGGTCACTCCGCACCTGGTCCAGCCCCTGGCCGCCGACGCCAAGCTTCCGGCCTTGCCCGGTGAGCGCTTGCGCAGCTACGACCCGAACTTCTATCGCATGTTCTTCCTCGAGAACGGTAACTTCGACAAGCGCAGCGGGCTATCGCAATGAGCCAGAGCCAGAGCCTGAGCCAGACCTTTCTTGCCATCACCCGCAACAGCACCGACCTTGAGTGGCTGCAAGGGGCCCTGGCGCCCCTGGGCCAGGTAGTGGGGGCCGATGGCAGCCTCGACGAGTTGCTGGCACTGGTGGACGTGACCTTCGCCAATCTGGTGTTCGTCGGCCTCGACCGCGAGCATGTAGTGGCCCAGGCCGCGCTGATCGAAGGGGCCCTGGAAGCCAAGCCGATGCTGGCGATCGTTGCCCTCGGCGATGGCATGGACAACCAGTTGGTGCTCAACGCCATGCGCGCCGGGGCGCGGGATTTTGTCGCCTACGGCTCGCGCTCCAGCGAAGTCGCCGGCCTGGTCAGACGCTTGAGCAAGCGCCTGCCGGCCGTGACGCCCAACACCCAGCTGGGTGGCCTGACCGTGCTCTACGGCGTCCAGGGCGACGGGGATGGCGCACTCCTGGCCGGGCACCTGGCGCTGGTGGTGCAGAAGAGCGGTCAGCAGACCCTATTGCTGGACCTCGGTCTGCCCCGGGGCGACAGCCTGGCCTTGCTGGGGCTGGAAAGCTCCTTCCACTTTGGCGACGCCCTGCGGCACTTGCGACGCCTGGATACAACCCTGATCGACAGCGCCTTCACCAGTGCCGAGGCCGGCTTGCGCATCCTCGCCTATGCCCCCCACGACGAGCCCCTGGAACACACCAGCGCGGCCGAGCTGTACATGCTGCTCAGTGCCTTGCGCCAGCACTTCCAGCACATCGTGGTGAACCTGGTCGGGCAGCCGGACAGCGAGGCCCTGCGCACCTTCGTCAGTCATTGCGACAAGCTGATCTGGTGCACCGACCAGAACGTGCTCGACTGCCGGCGCAACCTGGCGGTGCTCAACCATTGGCGCGAAAAGGGCTTGAAGCTCGATCACGCGCGCTTGCTGGTGGACCGTTACCTGCGCGCCGTCGCACCAGACTCCGAGACCCTGGGCAAGACCTTTGGCCTGGAGGTGATTGCGGTGCTGGCCTACAGCCCGGAGATTCGCCTGAATGCCAAGAACCAGGGCGTCACCCTGTTCGAACTGGCCCCACGCGAAGCCCTGACGCAAAGCCTGCGTACCCTGGGCGAGCGCCTGGCCAAACGTTCCGAAGGCCTGCCCAAGCCCAAAGCCGGCTGGCTCAACCGGATCATGGGGGGCAGATGAGCGGCGAAAAACTGTTTGGTGCCCCAGCCCGCGCCCCCCTGGGTAACAGCGATCACGAAGGGCTGAAGCTGGTACTGCATCGCTACATCATCGATGCCATCGAAGAGTCGGGAAAGAACCTGCTGGAAAGCTCACGGCAGAACCTTGCGCAGTTCGTCACCGATAAAGTGGCGGAGTACATCGCGCGCATGCACCTGGCGATTTCGCGCTACGAGATGGAGCGCCTGGCGGAGGAAATCGTTGATGAGCTGACCGGCTTCGGCCCCCTGGAAGTGCTGCTGCGCGACCCGGCGGTGACTGAAATCCTGGTCAACGGTCCGCACCGGGTATTCGTCGAGCGTGACGGTGTATTGCACCAGAGCGACCTGCGCTTTATCGACGCCCACCATGTGGAGCGGGTCATGCAGCGGATTCTCGCGCCCCTTGGCCGACGCCTCGACGAGTCCTCACCCATGGTCGATGCGCGGCTGCCGGACGGCAGCCGGGTCAACGCAATCATCCCGCCCATCGCCCTGGACGGCCCCTGCCTGTCGATTCGCAAATTTCGCAAGGACATGCTCAAGAGCAGCGACCTGATCGCCATGCAGACCATCGACCTGGCGATCTTCGAGTTCCTCCAGGAGGCCGTGGGCAAACGCTGCAACATCCTGATCAGCGGCGGCACCGGCACCGGCAAGACCACCCTGCTGAACATCCTCAGTCAGTTGATCAATCCCCACGAGCGGCTGGTGACCATCGAAGACGTGGCCGAACTGCAACTGGGACACCCCCATGTGGTGCGCCTGGAAACCCGTCCGCCCAATGCCGAGGGCCATGGCGAGGTCAAGGCCAGCGACCTGATTCGCAACGCCCTGCGGATGCGCCCGGACCGGATCATCCTCGGTGAGATCCGTGGCGTGGAGGTGCTGGATGTGCTGACCGCGATGAACACCGGCCACGATGGTTCCATGAGTACCGTGCACGCCAACAACGCCCAGGATGCGCTGCTGCGCCTGGAAACCCTGGTAGGCCTGACAGGTCGCCAGATCGCCGAGCGCACCTTGCGGCAGATGATCTGCGCGGCCCTGGATGTGGTGATCCAGTTGACCCGTCTGCCCGATGGCCGGCGCTGCGTCAGCGAAGTGGTGGAGGTGGTGGGCATTC
This sequence comes from Pseudomonas sp. JDS08PS003, assembly GCF_045013505.1. Classification (NCBI taxonomy): domain Bacteria; kingdom Pseudomonadati; phylum Pseudomonadota; class Gammaproteobacteria; order Pseudomonadales; family Pseudomonadaceae; genus Pseudomonas; species Pseudomonas sp. JDS08PS003. The sequence continues at coordinate 888,720 of NZ_CP120724.1, read as the reverse complement.
GCGATGACATCTATGTCACCAATACCCTGTTCCGCCTGGATCGCCGCAACGGCTTGGGCTTCGGCTTCTTGCGCGAGGCACTGAATCCGGCAGGGGACAAACTGCGCCGCGAGAGCGGGCTGGGCGTCAATTGAACCGGCGAGGTAGCCCATGATCGGTCTGCTGCTTACCTTGATCTGCCTGATTCTGCTGGGGCTTTCCGGCTGGCTGTTCTACCACGGCGTGCGCAAGACCGAGCGTGAACGGGTACTCAACCGGCTGGCCGAGGGGCAACCCGATCTGCGCCCGCAACGCAGTTCATGGACCGGCCTGGAGCGCGCATTCGCCCGCGCCGGCCTGGGCCAGCCCAGTGAGCGCCTGGGCCTGTGGCTGGCGATGTGGGCAATACTCATATTGCTGGGCTACCTGCTGGGGGACTGGCTCGGGCTGCTGGGTTGCATCTGCGGCCCACCGCTGCTGTTGCGGCTGTATATCGCCTGGCTGTACCAGCGCCGGCTCAAGCGCATGATCGAGCAACTGCCCCCCTTGCTGGATCACAGCGTGCGCAGCCTGAAGTCCGGGCGCACCCTGGCAGACGCCGTGCTGGGAGCCATCGAGGCCAGCAACGATCCACTGAAACAAGCCATGGGGCGTATCCAGCGCAACGTGCAGCTGGGGGTCAACCTGCCGGACGCAGTCAGTGATTTTGCCGAGTTCTACGAACAGGACGAGTTACGCATGTTCGCCCTGGGCCTCAAGGTCAATCACCGTTACGGCGGCAACGCCAGCGAGCTACTGGAAAACCTGATCAAGCTGATTCGCGAGCGAGAGCAAGGGGCTCGGCAACTGAGTGCGATGACCGGGGAAACCCGCATGACCGCCTGGGTCTTGGGGCTCCTGCCAATGATTCTGGTGAGTTACTTCATGCTCACCAACCCCGGCTACATGCTCGGCATGTGGCACGACCCTGCCGGGCAACAGATGCTGATTATTGCCGTGTGCCTGCAGATCTTCGGCTGCCTGGCGCTGTGGCGTATGTTGAGGAGTATCTGAAATGCTTCTGCTGGCCGCTGCGATGTTGTTTTTCGGCGCCTTGCTGCTGCTTGGCAACGGCGTGCTGGAGCAGCGCCGGCGCGAGCGCCAGATTGCCCAGCGACTGCAGGGCAACATGACCCGTGACAACCGCCTGGGCAGTTGGCTGCGACTGCTGGGCGACAGCCGCTTCGGCCAGCGCGCCGTCAGCATGGACAGCGAGACGCAGGTCCTGCTCAACCGCCTGGGCTGGCGTCGGGCCAACCAGCGCTCGCTGTTCGCCGCCTTGCAGATCGCCACGCCGCTGCTGGTGGTGTGCCTGACGATCTTCATCCAGGAAGTGGCCTATCCCCAGGCCGAGAACAAATGGCTGGTGCCCATGCTGGCCGCCGGTGCCGGCTATCTGCTGCCCAAGCGCGCCCTGGCCTACGCCGCCAAGCGCCGGCAGAAACTCATCGCCATGGAGATCTCCACCTTCATTCCCTTGCTGCGCATTCTGTTCGAGTCGGGCATGGCCGTGGAACAGGCCTTGCGGGTTCTGGGCAACGAAGCCCAGAAGCTGCTGCCGGAACTGACCCACGAGCTGCGCCTGATCCTGGCGCGGGTCGATTCGGGCCTGGAGTTGGGCCAGGAACTCAGCCAGACCGCAACCCTGCTGGCGGTAGACGAATTCACCGACACCTGCGTGATTCTCCAGCAACTGATACTGCAAGGTGGCGGCGCGATGAAATCCCTGCAGGCCCTCAAGCAGTTGCTCGACGACCGGCGCCTGACCCGCCTGCAGGAATACATCTCGAAAATGTCGGCCAAAATGTCGGTGGTGATGATGCTGTTTCTCTTCCCCGCCTTGTTGATCGTACTGGCCGGGCCGGGCTTCACCGCCATCGCCCGGGCCTTTGCTTCCTAGAGGGAATCTGATGAAAGCCATGATTGTCGCTGCCAGCTTGTTGCTGCTCGGCGGATGCGCCAGCAACGGCCAGGTGTCGTGGGCGACCCTGACCAACACCACCAGTTGCGCCAAGCTCAGCTCCGAGCAAGAGTTGGCGGTCAATCTCGCCGATGAGATGGCCAACGACGGCAAGCTGTACGCCAGCCTGGCCAACCTGCAGAACCTGCCGGACAACCTCGCCGAAGTGCGGGTACGCAAGGCCCGGGTCTACCGTCTGCTGGGCCGTAGTGAGGCCGAGCCGCTGTACCGCAGCCTGCTGGGTTCATGCCTGGCCGCCGAGGGCGAGCATGGCCTGGGCCAGTTGGCGGCGGCACGGGGAGATAACGGCCAGGCCCAGGCTCACCTGCAACGGGCGGCGCATCTGGCACCGACCAATGAAAAAATCCGCAACGACCTGGGGGTCGTCTACCTCAACCAGTTGCGCATCGAAGAGGCGCGCTTCGAATTCCTCACAGCCATCGAGCTCAAGCAGTCCGAGCCGTTGGCGGCCATCAACCTGGTGACCCTGTTGCTCTATCAGGACAACTGGAAGCAAGCCGCAGAAGTGGTCAGCCAGGCCAACCTCAATCCCCAGCAATTTGCCCAGGCCCAGGCCCGCGCCGAGGAGCTCGGGAAACCCGCGGCCACCACCGCCTCCGTGACCCAGGTGGCCAAGGGGTCCACCACCCTGCAGCCTGAGGCCACGCCGACCAAGGAGCGCTGAAATGAAACTGCCCATGCTCTGCTGTACCGTTCTGCTGACGCTGCCCCTGGCCGCACTGGCCATCGACGCAGGCCCCGCCTCGCCCCAGCAGCAGGAGACCGAAGGCTGGCTGCTGTTGCAAAGTCGCAATCTGGCGGCCTCGCCGCAGCCACAGACGGCGACCCCCACGGAACGTGAACTGGCGCTGCAACGCTGGTTGAAAAAATACCACTACGAAATTCCGGACCTGTACGACCCGGATGCCGGTGGCAAGGTGGAAACCAAATAGTCAGGAGGGAATCAAGCGGCGGTGAATCCATCACCGCCGCCATGCACAGCTCGCGATCAGTGGGCAGTGACCCGCTGGCGCAACCCCGAATTGCTCGGTGACAAGGCCAGGGCCAACTGTGTGCGGTTGTGCATGTGGGTCAGCCGCAGGACCTGGGAAACGTAGAGTTTGACGGTGTTTTCGGTGATCCCCAGTTCGCAGGCAATCTGGTAGTTGGTCTGCCCCTTGCCCACCAGTCGCGCCACGTCCAGTTGTCGTGGCGACAGCTGGTTGAAGATTGCCGGCATCTCGATGGAATCCGCGTCGGCGCTGTCGCCCTGAGACTCCTCGCTGCGACTGGCGGCGGGTGTACGCCGGACCTTGTCCAGGTCCTGGTACAGATCGTCGATGGACTCCGAAAGAAACTGCAGCTTCTGGTTCAGATGCCCCAGGTGCAGGTTCTTCTGCCGCTCCTGCAAGGCGATTTCCTGACGCTGCAGGCCTTCGAGGAGTTCGTCCAGGTCGATGGGTTTCTGATAGTAGTCGGCAATGCCGGCGCGCAGGGCCTTGATCACGTCCTGTTTGTCCGCCTGCCCGGTGAGCATGATGGCTTCGAACACCCGATGCTTGCCGGCCAGGCGCTGCAGCTCCTGCACCAGCTGGATACCGTCCATATCGGGCATGTGCAGATCGCAGAGCACCAGGGAGATTTCCGCGTCCTTGTTGAAGCAATCCACAGCCTGGCGGCTGGACTCGCAAGGAACACAACGGTAACCACTGCTTTCAAGAAACTCGCAAAGTTCTTCGACAATCAGTGGCTGATCATCGACCACGAGCACTTTCATCTGTGAGGTGAGCTTGTTCACGTGCTACTCCGTGCTGGCCAATCGTCGACGGGCCACTCCTGTCCTGCCCCGCATGATCCGGGCAGCTACAACTTAAAACCTAGACCCACTTTCCGACTATGTACATAGCATTAATCCGTCCGGCGACTAGTGGATCACGCTCACAGTTAAGACCATTCCAGCCAGTACAAAGGGGGCAAATGGGTATTTTTTTGACAAGCCTGTGCCGGACACTCGCCCTTGGGGCTCAAGTCCTTGTTTCTGCTGCAGCCAGAACCTGGGGACAATCAGCAACCACACCAGGCTACAGAGCCCGGCGCCAATAAAGGCCCCCAGCAGATGCTCAGGGTCGGAGAGCAGCCCCAGGGCCGCCATCAACTTGACGTCCCCCGCCCCCATCCGGCCCATGGCATACCCGGGCAGGGTGAACAGCAGAGCCAGCAACAATGCCCAGCCGCCCTGTGCGGCACTGGCACCCAGCCAGGTACTGCCGGTCCACAACAGGTAGAAGGCGGCCAGCAGTGCCGCGCCCAGAGTCAAGGTGTTGGCGATATGCCGCTGATGCAGATCCTGCAGCGCACAGATTGCCAACCAGATCCACAAAACCCAGAAATGCATCGGCTTGAACGTTCCTTTTGCCGGATTGATCCTATGCTCAATGGACATAGTGGTTGTCAGGGTAGACGCACTCATGAAACCGGGCCTCCCTAGAAAGCAGAAAGGTGCTGTGGCGATCGAGTTCGCTGCGGTGTTCGTGATCTTCTTCGCGGTGTTTTACGGCCTGGTCAGCTACAGCCTGCCGCTGCTGATGATGCAATCCTTCAACCAGGCGACCGCCGAAGCGGTGCGTCGGGCCGTGGCGGTCGACCCCAATACTGCCAACTACGCCACTACGGTGCAGAACCTGGCCAACACCGTGGTGCAGACCCAGACCAGCTGGATTCCGCCGGCCTTCAACTTCGCCGCTACCGACTACAGCGCTGTATACGCCAACGGCGTGCTCACCGTGCGGGTCGACTACCCCACCCAGAAACTCACCCAGGTGCTACCAAGCCTGGTATTGCCGGTGGTCGGCCCGGTGCCCAACCTGCCCACCACCCTGACCGCTATCTCGAGTGTGCAGTTTTGACCTCTGGGGACAAGCTTCTCGGGCGCTTGCTGGGTCGCCAGCCACTTCCCGCCGACGAGCCCCAGGTAACGCCCCAGGCTGTCGGCCTGCAACTGATACTGGACCAGCAGGGCAGAGTCCTCAGCAGTAGCGGGCCGTTGCGCCATGGGCTGGCCCAATTGCCCCCCTCCGCCGAGCCACCACATCTGCTGGACTACATCCTGCCCGACAGCACCCTGGCCCTCGAAGGCCGTCCCGCCGATTGGAGTGGACAGGTGCTGGACCTGGACCTGCGCGGGCTGGGTGGCAAGACCTTGCACCTGCGCGGCTGGCTCCAGCCCTGGGGTTCGCAATGGTCGCTGCATCTGCTGGACATCGGCGACCTGATTCAACAACGCCAGCAGGCCCTGAGCCGTGAGCAATGTCGGATCTTCGCCGCGCAGATCAGCGAACAGATCCGCCTGTGCAACCTGACCCGTCTGTCGGACGTACTGCACGACCAGCTCGCCGACCTGGCCCGCTACTGGCACATCCCCTGCCTGGGCCTGGCCTTGCTCGACGAACAGGAGCAAAGCTGGGTCATCCACAGCTGCTACAGCGCCCATGACGCGCCCCGGCTGTGGCATAACGACCAAGAGCTGGGCACCGGCCTGGACAGCCTGAGCGGCAACACACCGCTGCATCTGAATCATATCCAGGGCCTGAATGAACACCCGCGGCTGCAGGGTATCTTCGGTCATCGCGAAGGTTTCCTGGTGCCCTACCGGGACGACCATGGTGTTGCCGCCTGGCTCCTGTGCGGCTGTTACACCGTGCAGCAACATGCGCCCAACCTGCTGGATCGCGACTGGCTGATGCTCACCGCGGCCCTGGCCGGACCACTGCTCAGCCGCCTGCGGGAACATCGTCATCATCTGCACCTGGAACGCCTGGAAGCCCTGCAAGGACTGCTGGGCGCCGGCTGGTGGGAGCTCTGCGCCGACACGGCGCAGGTGCTGCTGGCCAGCCAACTGGCCGCCAGCCTGCAACTGCCCGCCCCCAGCAACAGACTCAGCGTCCAGGACTGGCTGGAACTGATTCACCCCGCCGACCGCGCCGAACTCAGCAGCCGCCTGCAGGCCCTGAAACTGGGCAAGCCGCTGCTGCTCTGCGTACGCCTGCATGAAGCTGACCCGAGCGCGCCACCGCGCTGGTACCGCTTGCAGGGCCAGGCCCTGGGACGCGGGGAACAGCAACGGCTGGTGGGGTTCATGCTGGATATCAGCGACATCAAGAACCAACAGCAACAAGCCGCCGCGGCCCATGCCCGCCTGGATAACCTGATCGCCAGCTCGCCGGCGGTGATCTATGTCCAGCGCTACCAGGAAGGCGCCCTGCAACCGAGTTTTTTCAGCGCCAGCCTGCAACCCCTGCTGGGCTGGACCCTGGAAGACTGCCGCGAAGCAACCCTGGCGGAGTGGGTCCACCCCGAGGACCGCGACCTGTACTTCCAGCGCTGCCGCCAACTGCTGCGCGAAGGCAATGTCCACGCCCGCTACCGACTCCGGGATCGCCAGGGAAACTTCCACTGGGTCCTGGACGAAGCCCGGCTGCTGCGCGATGACCTGGGCCTGCCGGTGGAAGCCGTTGGCCTGTGGCTGGACGTCACCGAAGCCACCCTGGCCGCCGAACAGGTGCGCCAGAGCGAGGAGCGCTACCGGATTCTGGTGGAAGACTCGCCGGCGATGATCTGCCGCTACCGCCCGGACCTGACCCTGACCTTCGGCAACCGGCCGCTGGCAGCCTACCTGGAGTGCGCCGCCGAGGATCTGCCGGGGAGCAATCTGGGACAGTGGCTGTCCGCCGAACAGCGCGAGGGGTTCGAACGGCGGCTCAAGTTGCTGAGCCCGGAGTTTCCGGTCAGCACCGCAGAGATCAACCTGCAACTGCCAGGACGTGAACACGCCTGGTGGGTCTGGTCGGATCGCGGGGTATTCGATGACCAGGGGCAGTTGCTGGAAATCCAGGCCGTGGGCCGTGACAACACCGAGGTGCGGCGCTCCCAGCAGCAACTGACGCAAAGCGCGAAAATGGCCACCCTGGGGGAAATGGCCACCGGCCTGGCCCATGAAATCAACCAGCCGCTCAACGTGATGCGCATGGCCATCGTCAATGCGCTAAAGCGCCTGAGCAATGGCGATATCCAGGTCGACTACCTCACCGACAAACTCAATCGCATCGACGCTCAGGTCCAGCGGGCCGCCCGAGTGGTGGATCACATGCGGGTATTCGGCCGACGTTCGGAGGTGGAGCAACAGCCCTTCAATCCAGCCAATGCCATCGAGGGTACCCTGTCACTGCTGGCCGAAGGCATACGCGGCAAGGGACTGGAACTGCGTATCAGCGAGCTGGGTTTCGAGGTCCAGGTGCTGGGCTTTGTCGACCAGTTGGAACAGGTGCTGATCAACCTTTTGGTGAATGCCCGGGACGCCCTGCTGGGCAAGCTGGGCCAGCAGAAGGATTTCAAACCCTGGATTGCCATACACGGCCAGCGTGACGAACAGTGGGTGCGCCTGTGGGTCGAGGACAACGCCGGTGGCATCGACCCGCGGCTGCTGGAGCGAATCTTCGAGCCCTTCTTCACCACTAAGCCGGTGGGCGTCGGCACCGGGCTCGGTCTGTCGGTGAGCTACGGCATAATCCAGAACATGGGCGGTCGCCTGAGTGTCAGCAACGGTCAGGACGGCGCACGTTTTTGCATCGAGCTGCCGATCGCCCAGGCGGATCAGATCACCAGATAGGCCCTGCCCGTCTGCCCACAGGTGAGGTTGGCGCCTACTTCCACATCCATCAGGTTGATCCCCAGCGCCGTCAGCAAGTTGTTCAACAGCGGATCGAGCAGGGGGCTCAGCAGGTTGCTGATCAACGGCATGATCAGGCTGGTGACACCGTTGATCACTCCTCCCGCTACTGCCACCACCGAGCCAAGGAGGTTGGCGCTGACCGGCTGGTAAACCTGCAGGCTGATCCCGGCAATAGTGCCCGACAGGCTGTTGACGAGGTTGTTGGTCGGGGCGGCGTTCTGGTAGGTCGGCGCCTGGTTGACATTGCGCGGTACGGAAAAATCCGGCGCACCGCTTGAGTAGATCAGATCCCGCCCCACGTTCGGTCCGGTCTGGCTGAGCCCCAGCGAACTATCGACCTTGATGCCGATGCCCCCTGCGGCGAAGGCCGTGCGCGCCGGCCCGCAACTGCCGATCCCCAGAATCTTGTGACAGGTCCAGATACCCAGGTCGATGATCGGCAGCGGCGTCACCACAGGTTCCGTCGAGGAAGAGAACGCGGTGTTGGGATCAATCTGCCCCACCTTGATGTCGGCCAGGGACGACTCGCTGTGCGCCGTGAGGCTTTTGGTTCCGGTGTTGCCCGTCGGACAGCTGTAGTTGGTGACGTAGGCCTTGGCGCCCCCCAGCTCCAGGTTGATATCGATTCGCGGAGAAGGCAGCACTTGCGGGTCCACTTGCTGGCACCCGGCGCCCAGCAGGCAGCCCAAGGAGTTGATGGTATCGGCCAGATTCAGGCTCAGGACACTGTTGAGGGTCGGAGTCAGCGAGCCCACCAGCCCCAGCAAGGCGTTGGCCAGGCCGGTCACCCCGGACAGGCCTGTGAGGTTGACCGAAATCAGCGTCCGTACCTGAGCTGTGCGCACGTAGATGCGATTGGCCCCCAACGGATCGAGGATGGCCAGCCGAGGGTCACCGACAGCGGAGAACTGAGGCGGCTCAATGACCTTGACCCGGACCGTCACACTGGCCAGGCCCAGCAGGTTGGCCGGTATCACCGCTGCCACTGCGCTCTTGCTGTTGGCCAGTTGAATCATCGCTTGCAGCAGTTGGAAGAGCTGCAGGTTGGCATCCAGCGCGGTGGATGCAGCACCGGTCTGCAGTTTCAGGATGTCCCCCAGTTTCAACTGCGGTATCTGGGCACTCACCGCTACTTGTAGAGCCCCCAGGGCCGCCAGTATGTCGGCGGTCGCGCCATTGGCCTGGACCACGGTGGCGGCGGTCTGGATCAGCCGGGTCAGGCTGGCCTGGGTGTTGAGCAACTGGGTGTAGTTGCCGGCGGCGACGCCCAGGTCGATCGCCAGTTGATCGAGGTAGCGCAGTAAATTGATATCGCTGTTGAGCAGGCCATTCCAGCCCACAGCACTGATGTTCACACTGCCGCCGAGCATGTTGCCCACCACGGCATTGAGTATCGGTGAGTTGGTGCTGTTGACGGTGCCTATGGTGCTGCGAATGCTCAGTTGCGCCAGCGGTGGCGTCGGCGCAGCAGCCACGGCCGTGGCGCTGAGCTGAGTGGTGAGGTTGATCGGGCCTGGCGAGAACAGCGCCCCCACCCCCGACGCCACGCTGATGGGTACGGTGTTGGTGGCAATCACCCGCACGGCCGCCGACTGCGCTGGGTTGGCATTGAAGGTACGCAAGCTGTTGGCTGCGGTGGTCAGGGAGCCACAGGTGGTGGTGAGGGTACTGCCGGTGGCGATGACGAAACCATTGCGCACTGCACTCTGCCCGGCATAGGTGGCGGCAGTCAGGCCGGCCTGGCAATTGCCGCCACGGCTGACGGCTTCCAGCGCCGCGTTGTCCGCGACCCGTTGCAACTTGCGCTGCTCCATGTAGAGCCGACCGCTGTCCACCACCAGCAACATGAGCAACAGCGCCAGACCCAGGGTCGCCGCCGCCATCAGGCCAATGGCCCCGCGTTGTCGAGCCGGGCCGGAAAACCGCTTCAGGGGAGACATCGGGGCACTCCTTTACCGGCTCGCAGCCGAGCGCTACCTCCAAGAATATGAGGCAGTGTAGACAACGCTTGAGGGGCATGCTGGCAGGGTGATAGCCCGGCTGACTGGCGGTGAGCGGGGTCATCGGGAGCCCCTCATGCGGCGTTCCCGATGAGCCTCGCAAAAACTCAGGAGCAGCTTCAGTGCGGCGGATAGTTCTGCAGGATACGCATCACCGTGGTACGCACCGCTGCACTGCGTTCGGCGGGATTGGGCGAACTGCTGAGCATCTGCTCATCACTGCCACGCCAAACCAGCTTGCCGTCCTTGCCGTCCAGAAAATCGATCTGGATGGTCGCCACTTTATAGGTGATGTTACGGGTCTCGTTGTACATCGGGCCGCCCCAGTAGCCATTCCATGGGCCACCCCAGCCTCCACCATAGTTGGTGGTGACCTGCTGCTGGCGGTCCTCGACGATCAGATACGCCTGGACATTCAGATCAGCCCGATTCCCGCCCTGGGCCGGGCGCAGGCCACGCTGGTCCAACTGCTCGGCCACCGCCTGACGGATGCGCTGCTCGGTCAGGTCACTCTTGATGCGCGGGTCGTCGGGGCGATATTGCAGGGCGGGTTCTTTCCAGCTCCAGCTGCGGTAGGCGCCAAAGTCCCGGCTGGCGTCAAAGTCATGATTGACCTGGTCGGCGGCGCAGGCACTGAGCAAGGCGGCACACACCAGTAACGCGATTCGATGGAACATGCTGTTTCTCCGCGTGAAGACAAAAAACGGGCGCCGTTCAACTAACTGGGAGGATAGGCGGCCATGGCCTTTTGCACCGCCTCGCGCAGCGAATCGGCACGTTCACTCAGGCTGCCCCTGCTGCTGGTCTCGGCGCTGGCACTCCATACCGGCTGGCCGCTGGCGCCGTCGAACAGATTGACCCGGACCACCACGACCTCCACCTCGTAGGTGCGCACCACCGGCACGCTGCCGTACATGCCGTAGCCCGGTCCGTAGCGGTTGTAACCGCCGTAGCCGCCATAACCATAGTCGTCCTGGACCTGGCGCAGGCGCTTCTCAAGGTGCAGGTCGGCGCTGACCCATAGGTCCGCCGGCCGCGAGTCATGCACGGGGCGCAAACCCTGCTGATCCAGGGCATTGCTGACCGCCTCGGCGATCTGCGCCGAGTCGGCCCAGGCCGAGCCGTTGGGCAGGCGCCCATTGAGCCAGGCCCAGTTGCGGTAGCGTCCATAGTCCCGTTGCGGCGCAGGATAGGCGCTGCGGTCGAAGGTGTTGACCGCTTGCGGCGGCGCCGGTGGCAGCGGGTTGCTACTGGCGACGTAGGGGTTGCTGCCCTGACAGGCGGCAAGCCCGGAACACAGGAAGATCAGACCCAGGCGGCGTTTCATTGCGCACTCCGTTAGACCGGCCGGCACAGCCAATGCAGATAACGCCCAAGGCCGGCAAAGCTTGGGTGTCGGCGGTGAGCCAGCTCCATCTCCAGCAGATCCGTCAGCTCGGCGCGAGCCTGGAATTCCACCGGCATGTAATCGTGGAAAACCCGCACTCCGCTCTGGGTTTCGACTCGCCACAAGCCCTCAAGTTGCGCCGCCAGCTCACGAGGATCAAGCGGTTGTTGCGGGGTCAGGCTCTGCTTCTCACCGGCCATGTCGTTCTTGCGCAGCTTGCGGAAGTGGCCCTTGAGCAGATTGCGATAAACCAGGGCATCGCGGTTATAGAACGCCAGGGACAGCCAGCCGTCGGCGCTGGTCAGTTGGTGCAGAACCGGCAGGATCGCGTGGGGTTCGGCCAGCCATTCCAGCACCGCATGACAGAGCACCAGGTCATAGGGTTCGGTGAGCTGCCCCAGCAATTCCTGCCAGGGTGCCTGGATGAAGGTCGCCTGCTGCCCGGCGTCGGCAAAGCGCTGGCGAGCCCCCTCAAGCATGGGCGCCGCAGGCTCGGCCAGGGTCACCTGGTGCCCACGCTGAGCCAGCCACAGGGACATGTGCCCCAAGCCGGCGCCGATATCCAACACCCGCAGCGGCCGCTCGGGCAGGCTTTCCTTGAGGTCGGCCTGGAGCACCGCCAGGCGGATCGCACCCTTGGCGCCGCCATAGATCTTCTCGGCGAAACGGGTCGCCAACTGGTCGAAATGCCGGTCGCTCATGAGCAGAACCGCCGTTCACTGTCCGCCAGCTTGCTGCGCACCACCTGGTCCATGTCCAGCCCCAGCTCGCTGCACAGCAACAGCAGGTAGAGGACGATATCGCCCACCTCCTGTCCGGCGTGAGCCAGCTTGTCCGCGGGCAATTGCCGCGACTGGTCCTCGGTCAGCCACTGGAAGATTTCCACCAGCTCCGCCATCTCGACACTGGCAGCCATGGCCAGGTTCTTCGGGCTGTGAAATTGCTGCCAGTCGTTACGGTCACGAATGGCGTGCAGGCGTTGGGTCAGTTGCTCTAGGTTCATCGGGGTCTCCTGAAGGCGTATAGCTTCCGGGGGTTGGGCGTGGGACGCAAGAGCGCTTTCGCCGGCAAGCCGGCTCCTACAGAATGTGCAGCCCCTGGCAGCTTCTATGCTTAACAGGGAACTCGCTGCGGGCATTCATGGCCCAAGGTTGAGCTCGGCACCCGCCCCCTCTTTCATCAGGACACACACATGCAGGTAGAAAGCTTCTTCGAGTGGCTTGGCCAGGCCATAGGTTCGGTCATCCGGTTTATCGTCGACCTGCTCAGCGGGTTGTTCAATACCCTGACCCATGCCGGTGGCAACTTCGTCGACGGGCTGTCCCGGGCACTGGGAATGGACACCTCCATCGTCAGCATCATCGGCCTGATCATCGGCCTGATGTTCCTCTACTCGGCGATCCGTGCCTTCATGCGCGCCTCGATCATCCTCGGCATCATCTGGCTGGTGCTCGGCCTCTGGCTGCTGAGCTGGATCATCCACTGATCCGCTGGCGTCAGAACCTGCTCACCCACTCGCAAGCGCCGGTCAGCGATTTGCAACGCGGCATCACCGAAGCGCGGCAGATCCTCAACCGCGACTTAAACCTCGGCGCATCCTGGCGCCGAGGCTACAATGCCGGCTCTCGCAAGGAGCCTGCATGTCCCCCCTGATCACCGATTGGCGTCATCGCCCCACCCATCGTCGCGTCTGGGCCCTGGCCGCGCCGATGATTCTGTCGAATATTTCCGTGCCCCTGGTGGCTCTGGTGGACAGCACGGTGATCGGTCACCTGCCCCACGCCCATCAACTGGGCGCGGTGGCGGTTGGCGCCAGCCTCTACACCTTCCTGGCCTGGGCCATGGGCTTCCTGCGCATGGGGGCCACCGGGTTCGCTGCCCAGGCCGCCGGCCGTGGCGACGGCGCAGCCCTGCGCCAGATCCTGCTCCAGGGGCTGCTGCTGGCGTTGGGCCTGGCACTGGTGCTGGGCGCCATCGGTGTCCCCCTCAGCGGCGCCGCCTTGCATCTGATGCAGCCCTCGGCGGACCTGGACCAGATGACCCGGGCATTCTTCCACACACGCCTGCTGGGCCTGCCCGCGGCCCTGGCCAGCTTCGCCCTGGTGGGCTGGTTTCTCGGCACCCAGAACGCCCGGGCGCCGCTGACCATCCTGCTCAGCACCAACCTGGTGAACATCGCTCTCAACCTGTGGTTCGTCCTGGGCCTGGACTGGGGCGTGGTGGGCTCGGCCCGGGCCTCGGTGATCGCCGAATGGACCGGCGCCCTGATCGGCCTGGCCATGACTCGTCCGGCCCTGCGCGCCTACCCGGGGCAGATCGTCTGGGCCACGCTGCGCCGCTGGCAAAGCTGGCGCCCACTGTTGGCAGTGAACCGTGACATCTTCATCCGCAGCCTGGCCCTGCAATCGGTGTTTTTCCTGATTACCGTACAAGGTGCGCGCCTCGGGGATGCCACGGTGGCAGCCAATGCCCTGCTGCTCAACGGCCTGCTGCTCACCGCCCACGCGCTGGACGGACTGGCCCACGCGGTAGAGGCCCTGTGCGGCCACGCCATCGGCGCCCACGATCGCCAGGCCCTGCGCCGTTCGCTGGTGGTGGCCGGCGGCTGGTCGCTGTTGGCCAGCCTGGGTTTTGCCGTGCTGTTCCTGCTGGGAGGCCACCTGTTCATCGAAATGCAGACCAACATTCCCGAGGTCCGCCAGACCGCCTTCACCTATTTGCCCTACCTTGCCGTGCTGCCCCTGATCGCCGTCTGGAGCTACCTGCTGGACGGTCTGTTCATCGGTGCCACCCGAGCCCGGGAAATGCGCAACGGCATGCTCCTCACCGTGCTCCTGCTGCTACCTTTCGCCTGGGCACTGCAAGGCTTCGGCAACCACGGCCTGTGGCTGACCTTTCTGCTGTTCATGCTCCTGCGCAGCCTGACTCTGGCAGCCTTCGCCTGGCACCTGGAGCGACGCGACGGCTGGTTTGCCGGAACTCACTGAGTCGGCGTCGACTCGACAAAACCACTGACCCGATCCAGTACCGGAGCCAGGCCGCGCAAGGGCCGGGACAAGGCCGCTACCAGAGTGGCGTGGCCCGTGCGGGAGAAGTAGAACTCCTGCACCGGCACGCCTGCCGCTCGCAGCTTGCTGGCCAGACCACCGGTATTGCGCTGCGGGTTGACCAGGGAGTCTTCGCTGGACGCGATCAACAGTGCCGGTGGCGCGCCCCGGCTGACATGGTTGATGGGCTGCGAGTCCGGCGGCGAGTCGGGGTAGAAAAACACCGGGCGCACCTCGGGGTTGCGGATCGGCAGAAAGTCATAGGGCCCGGCCAGGCCGATCCAGCCCTTGATGATCTGCGGCGTCAGCCCGACTTGCCCCAGCAAGCGCGAGTCCAGGGCGAGCATGGCCACGTTGTAGGCGCCGGAACTGTGCCCCATCAGATACAGCCGCCGCGGGTCGGCGCCAAATTCACCAATATGTTCATGGGTCCAGGCCACGGCGCGGGCCGCGTCTTCGAGAAAGGCCGGGTAGCGCACCTGTGGATACAGCCGGTAGTCCGCCAGGACCACCACCATGCCCCGAGAGGCCAGGGCCTCGCCGACGAAGTCGTAGTCGCTGCGCGAGCCACTGTTCCAACTGCCGCCATAAAAGAACACCACCACCGGCGCACCGGGAACCACCTGCCGGGGCTGATAGACATCCAGCTTCTGCCGGGGATCGCTGCCGTAGGCAATGTCCCGAGTCTTGATAAAGGTGCTGCCGGGTGTCAGGGAATTGAGCACTTTGAGCGGTGAGCACGCCGCCAGCAGGCTGAGCACCAGGGTGCTGAACAACAGACGCCAGGCGCCCTTGGATGTATTGAGCATCAGCAAGCCTCGTTGCGCCCATCATGGACGCCTCTTCGCAGGCTAGCTGCAAATGGGACGGAGGCCCCTCTTCTGTGACAAACGTGAAAGCCGCGCAAAAAAAAACCGCGCCCTCCATCGCAGGGCGCGGCTTTGTGCGGGGGCGGGACGGGCATCACCGGGGATGCCCGGGCCCTCAGGACGACAGGTAGGACGAGCGGGTCAGGCCCAGACGCAAGGCGTCGAGGAACTGGGTGCGCTCGGCGGCGCTGATCTTGGCGCTGGCCACCTTGTCGCGGTAGTGGGTCATCAACTCCTCCGGCGACAGGTGCACGTAGCGCAGCATGTCCTCGATGGTGTCGTGGGTCTCGATCCCGGCGTGGTACACGCTGCCATTGGCCCGCTGGTAGATGTTCACCGAGTCGGTGTCGCCGAACAGGTTGTGCATGTCGCCAAGAATTTCCTGGTAGGCGCCCACCAGGAAGATCCCCAACAGGTAGTCCTCACCCTCATTGAGGCCGTGTACCGGCAGGCTGGTCTCGATGCTCTGCTCGTCGACGTACTGCTTGATCTTGCCGTCGGAGTCGCAGGTCAGGTCCTGCAACACGGCACGGCGCAGGGGCTCTTCGTCGAGACGGTGCAGCGGCAGGATCGGCAGCACCTGGCCGATGGCCCAGGTGTCCGGCAGGCTCTGGAACACCGAGAAGTTGCAGATGTACTTGTCGGCCAGCTTGTCGTTGAGTTCGTCCAGCACCTGGCGGTGGGAACGCTGACGCGCCTTGAGGGAGTTGTGCAGGCGACGGCATACCGCGAAGTAGCACTGCTCGGCCAGGGCTTTTTCGGCCAGGGTCAGCTTGCCATCGGCATACTGGGCCGCCACGTCGCTCATGTAGTGAGTGGCGCGCCAGTAAGTTTCGGTGACCATCTCGATGTCGGTCGGACCCAGCAGGTCCACCAGCCATTGCACGGTTTCCGGCAGCTCTTCCTTGTTTTCGATCTTCGGCACGTCGTCGTTGTGTTTCTCGACGTCGGTGACCTGCACCACCAGCATGGCGTGGTGGGCAGTCAGGGAACGACCGCTCTCGGAGAAAATGTGCGGATGCGGCAGGTTCTGCGCATCGCAGAATTCCTTGAGCATGCCCACCACCACGCCGGCGTAGTCGTCCATGTCGTAGTTGATCGAGCTGGCATTGCGCGAGTGGGTACCGTCGTAGTCCACGCCGAGGCCGCCACCGACGTCGATGTGGTCCACCGGCAGGCCGAGGTTGCGCAATTCGCCGTAGTAGCGGATGGCTTCCTTGAAGCCGTGCTGGTAGTCCGCCAGGTTGGCGATCTGCGAGCCCATGTGGAAGTGCAGCAGGCGGATGCCCTGGTCCAGGCCGGCGGCGCGGAAACGCTCCACCACCGACAGCAGTTGCGCCGCCGACAGGCCGAACTTGGACTTTTCACCACCGGTGTCGGCCCATTTGCTCGAAGCCAGGGACGACAGGCGTACCCGCAGGCCCACTTGTGGCTTGACCTTGAGGGACGCCGCTTCCTCGATCACCAGGCCCACTTCGGACTCTTTCTCGATGACGATGAACACGTTGTGACCGAGCTTCTGGCCCATCAGCGCCAGGCGGATGAACTCGCGATCCTTGTAGCCGTTGCAAACGATGGTGCCGCCCTTGGGCGCCAGGGCCAGGACCGCCAGCAGCTCCGGCTTGGAGCCGGCTTCCAGGCCGATGGAGACATTCTGGGTGGCGATGATGTTCTCGATCACCGCTTCCTGCTGGTTAACCTTGATCGGGTACAGGGCGGTGTACTTGCTCTGGTATTCCAGGCGGCCGATGTTGGCGTCGAAAGCGCCGGTCAGCTGGCGCACGCGGTCCTGGAGGATGTCCGGGAAGCGCACCAGCAAAGGCAGGGACAAGCCGCTCTTGCGCAGCTCCTCGACTTGTTCGAACAGATCGATGGGCAAACTGCTCGGGCCGTTCGGACGAACTTCGACGCGACCGGCGTCATTGATCGCGAAATACCCGGCCCCCCAATGGCGAATCCCGTAAACACTGCGGCTGTCCGCAACTGTCCATTGGCTGCCATCGTCTTTACGTGTGCGTCGTACGGACATCGAAGTCCCCTATAAAGAAGTCATAGAGCGCCGCCCCAATCCGGGGTCGGCGCAGTCTAAAGAATGAAAATGACGATTAGCCTGCAAGCGCAATAGACCGCGCATGCCGTGCTGAGTTTAGAAACCGTTCATGAACAGGCTCTGTGAAAACCATGGAGACGACGCCAGCGTCCTGAGCCAATCAAGACAGCGTCCAGTCAGAGGTGGTTTTCACAGAGGCTGCTAGCCGCCGGACTTCTTCGCCTTGAAACCGTGCTTGACCAGTTCCGCCAAGAGTAGCTCGACATGGTCACCCTGGATTTCAATGACGCCGTCCTTCAAGGCGCCACCGGTGCCACAGCGTTTCTTCAACGTCGTGGCAAGCTCCCTGAGGGCGTCTTCGGCCAGGGGCACGCCGGTGATGGTGGTCACCGTCTTGCCGCCACGGCCCTTGCTCTCGCGACGCACGCGGGCAATGCCGTCGCCGGCCGGAATCACGGTTTGTTTGCAGATACAGGCGGCCACCGGCTGGCTACAGTCCGGGCAATGTCGACCTGCGTCGGTGGAAAACACCAGGCCACCAAGGGCGGCGAAGGATGCGGCTTTTTTGGCCACCGGCAATCCTCTTGGGAGGACAAAGACTGGTCGAAGCATATGGCGCTGCCATCGACCGCGAAGCCCCACTCAGGCAGGGGCAGCGCTACTGACCCGGCGCGCTTGCAACAAGCGCCGCCGGTTCAGCTTGAAAAGTCGCGCAGTGTAACGGCAAAAAGCCCGGTTGCTAAGAGCCAATCAGCGTCAATTTATGCAACTTTAACGACGACGCGCCAGATAGCGTTGCAAGGCGGCCAGGGAGTCCGGGCAATAGGGCTTTTCGTGGATTTCCCGCAGCACCTGATCCAGGGGAATGAAGTGCGCTTCCAGGACTTCTTCCGGCTGCAGGCGCAGAGGACCGTCCCACACGGCAGAGAACGCCGAACACCAGAGACGGTTGCCGGTGTCCTCGAAAAAGAAGTGATCATGGGCGGTCAGTTCGACCCCGCTCACCCCCAGCTCCTCTTCCAGCTCCCGGGCGGCGGATTCGGCATAGCTTTCAGTCGCCAGGACCATGCCGCCTGCGGCGACATCCCAATAGCCCGGATAGATGGCCTTGCTCAGGGTGCGCCGGTGCACGCACAGCTCACCGGCGGAATTGAACAGCATGATGTAGGTGCCACGCCCGATCAGGCCGCGCTGGCGCAGCTCCGAGCGGACCATGGCACCCAACAGTTGGTCTTCGCCATCGACCCAGGCAATTTCTTCAGCGTCGGAGGCGGCGCGATGGGCCGCCTCATTGGTGGTTGCAACCATGGATCAGCCTTGATTGAGCAGTTGGCGCAAGTCGATGACCGCCGCGTTGGCCCGGGAAATATAGTTGGCCATGACCAGCGAGTGGTTGGCCAGGACGCCGAAGCCGCTGCCATTGAGAATCATCGGGCTCCAGACCGGCTCCTGGGATGCCTCCAGCTCACGGATGATCTGACGCACACTGACCGTGGCGTTCTTTTTCGCCAGCACGTCGGCGAAGTCCACTTCAATCGCGCGCAGCAGGTGCGACAGCGCCCAGGCCTGGCCACGGGCCTCGTAGAAGACGTTGTCGATCTGCATCCATGGGGTTTCCACCACTTCTTCATCCACCTGCGGACCCTGGCCCGGGGCCGGCACTTCGGTTTTCAGTGCGGTGTTGAGCTTGACCCGGCCCACACTGGCCGACAGCCGTTGGGACAGAGAGCCCAGGCGCGTCCCTACATCACCCAGCCAGTTGTTGAGGTTGTCGGCACGGGCATAGAACTGTGCGGTCTTCTGGTTTGGATCGGAAAGGCGAGCCTGGTAGCGGCTAAGGGAATTGATGCCTTCCTGATACTCCGACTCGCTGGATGGCAGCACCCAGCTCTTGTTGTCGAAGTTGAAGCGCGGTTCGGCCTTGGCCAGGTCGGCGTCTTCAGCGGACTGCGACTGGGAGCGGGCGAAGTCCTTGCGCAAGGCTCGGGTCAGGTCGCGGACCTGGACCAGCACGCCGTATTCCCAGCTTGGCATGTTGTCCATCCACAGGCCCGGTGGAAAACGGTCGTTGGAGATATAGCCACCCGGCTTGTCCAGCAAGGTACCGACCACGGTCTTCAGGGTTTCCACGGTGGTGTAGCCCACCACCATCTGCCGGCCTTCCTTCTCGGCAGCGATCTGGGCGTTCTGCTGGACCGGGAACAGCGCAGGTTCCTGACTCCAGTACCAGCCCAGGCCGCCAGTGACCAACAGATACAGGCCCAGCAAGGTGGCCAGGGCACGACTGAACAGCAGGCCACCGAAATAGCTGCGTGTCGCCGACTTGGGTTCGGCAGCACGATCCGGCGCGCTGCCTGCGCGATTCTTCCAATCCAGCATGGCTATGTCCTTTCAATCACTTGGGTTCATCGGTTCGACCACAACCCTACTCCATCGTGCCTTGCCTTGACGGGATAAATCTTCCGGCAAATGCGCGCCGCGCAATGATTGCGAATCAGGCGGTCACTATAAATGAAGCACACTCCAGAGCCTATGCGACCAGGCAGTCAGGAACTGAATAACGCCGCCTTGCACATTATTGACGTACGACACTCATGGGATACAAAAGTGGTGCTAGCATAGAGCCACCAGTCGATCTCAGCATGCACCCTAACTAGTAGTCAGGATATGACCGAGCCAGAAGACCCCAGCCGTGAGCGCCTCAAGCACCACTTTGCCCAGCGGGTAATTCATCAGGCACGTCAGATTCTTGAGATATGGCAGCGTCTGCAGCGCAGCGAATGGTCCACCAACGACATGTCGGAACTGTGTGAAGCCAACCTGCGCCTGCTGCGTTTCGCTGAACGCTTCGAACAGCCCGAACATACCCAACTGGCCCGCAGCATCGGCCAATCGCTGGAAGCGGTCGATGCCAATCGCGGTCGCCTGAGCAGCAACCTGATCACCGATCTCAATCGCTTGATGCAGCGCCTGTCGCGCACCGGCCTGCGCCACGGCGACCAGTTGGAACAGACCTTCCTACCACCGTTGCGCAAACCTATCTACGTGATGTTGCAGGATCACGACCGGGCCGAACGCCTGGCCAAGCAACTGGAATTCTTTGGCCTCACGGCCCAGTCCCTGGACAGCATCGCCGCCTTTCGTTCGTCCATGGTCGAGCGCTTGCCGGCGGCCATCGTCATCGACGTAGACTTCTGCGGCCCCGGCATGGGCCTGACCCTGGCAGCCGAAGCCCAGGTCGGCCTGGAACAGAAACTACCGCTGCTGTTCTTCAGCCTGCATGAAACCGACACCCCGACTCGCCTGGCGGCAGTACGCGCCGGCGGCCAGGAGTTCCTCACCGGCACCCTGGAAGCCTCCAGCCTGCTGGAAAAGATCGAAGTGCTGACCTGCGTCGCCCAGTACGAACCTTATAAAGTGCTGATCATCGACGACTCCCGGGCCCAGGCCCTGCATACCGAGCGCCTGCTCAACAGCGCCGGAATCGTCACCCGCACCCTGATCGAGCCAATCCAGGCCATGGCCGAGCTGGCGGACTTTCAGCCGGACCTGATCATCCTCGACATGTACATGCCGGCCTGCACCGGGACCGAGCTGGCCAAGGTGATCCGCCACAACGACCGCTATGTCAGTGTGCCCATCATCTACCTGTCCGCCGAAGACGACCTGGACAAGCAACTGGACGCCATGAGCGAAGGCGGCGACGACTTCCTCACCAAGCCCATCAAGCCGCGGCACCTGATCACCACCGTGCGCAACCGCGCGGCCCGGGCCCGCAACCTCAAGGCGCGAATGGTCCGTGACAGCCTCACCGGCCTGTACAACCACACCCACATCCTGCAACTGCTGGAAGACTGCAGCTTCCGCGCTCGCCGCGAGAGCAAGCCACTGAGCTTCGCCATGCTCGACATCGACCATTTCAAACGGGTTAATGACAGCCATGGCCACCCCATGGGCGACCGGGTAATCAAGAGCCTGGCCCTGTTCCTCAAGCAGCGCCTGCGCAAGACCGACTTCATCGGCCGCTACGGCGGCGAAGAGTTCGCCATCGTCATGCCCGACACCGATCAGGACGCCGCCTGCAAAGTGCTGGACGAAATCCGCCAGCGCTTTGCCGAGATCCATTACCCGGCCCAGCCCCAGGACCTGTGGTGCACCTTCAGCGCCGGCGTGGTTGAGATGCAGGAAGACTCCGACAGCCTGATGATGGCCAGTCAGGCGGACGAGGCGCTGTACCGCGCCAAGCACAGCGGACGCAACCGGGTGCAGGCCGCACGGCAATCAAGTCAAAGTGCCATCTTTTCATCCGAATCCACAGATTCGGTCATAACCTTGTAATACAAACGCAATAAATTCAGGCGCTTACCATTTTTGCCGTTGGTAGAGCCCTGATGCGCCTGAAGCTGCTGACCAATCTCAATACCCTGCTGTTAGTTGCCGTCTGCCTGGCCCTGGGGGCCACGCTCTGGTGGTCGCAACGAGCCCTGGAACGCCCCTATCTGCTGATGGAGCGCTACCTGGGACTGTCCCAGCAGTTTCAAAACCAGGTGGCGCGCAACATCGAAGACTACCTGGCCAGCGGTGACGCTCTGCGCCTGAGTAGCGCGGCGCAGGCCATCGAGGCCCTGCAAGGCGAACTGACCGAGCTGCCGCCGCAGCTCGCGCAAAGCCTGCGCCCGAGCCTGGCCAGCCTGGACGACTTCAGCAGGACCGACCTGCTGGCCGCGGGCAAGCTGGCCGGCGATCCCCAGGCCCTGCTGTTGCAGGCCGAGCGGGAGCTGGGCGCCAACCTGGAACAGCTCAGCCAGTACGCCAGCAGGACCCAGTCCACAGAAGGCGCCACTTACCTGCCCTTGCTGCTCACCGCTGCACAGCACCTGGGCAAACTGTCCCTGGCCCGGGACAAGCTGGTGAGCAGCGGCCGCAGCGAACTGGCCGCCGATGTCGAACGCGAAGTGAACAATATCAAGGCCCAGGCCGACCGGCTCGAAGCCCTGCCTTTATTAGGGGTAACCGCCAGCAGCGAATCGGGCACCGATGATTTTGCTGCCCTGATGGGCCTGGAAAACACCCAGAAAGCCGCCGCAGAAGACGCCGGCGTCGGCCTCAAGCGCGAACTCCACAGCCTGCTCAACCGTTATCCGGCAGAACTCGAACGCACCCGGCAACAGATCCAGAAACGCGCCGACCTGAGCGCCGCGACCCTGTTGAAGATCACCGCTGTGCGCCAGGCCATCGCCGAGCTGGAACCCGCGGTACGGGCCCAGCACGGCCAGATCCAGGGCGAAGTGCGCTTGATGCAGGGGCTGATGATTGGCCTGATCCTGCTGATCGCCCTGGTCATCGACACCTTGCAGCGCAAGCTGGCCCGAGTCCTGACCAACCTGGCCCCGGCGCTATCGACCTGGGCCGAAGGCGACTTCAGCCGGCCGATCCAGTTGGGCAAGACCAACCGCGAACTGCACGCCATCGAAGAGTCCCTGAACCGCCTTCGAGCCTATCTGGTGGACCTGGTGGGCACCATTCGCCAGAACGCCGAGCAAGTGGCCGGCAGCAGCCGCGCCCTGGCCGACCTCAGCAGCGGCCTGCACAGCGGCGCCGAGCGCCAGGCCGGCGACACCGCCCAGATCCGCGATGCCCTGGGGGAGCTGGAAGCCACCATCCAGCAGGTTGCCGGTGACGCCAGCCAGGCCGCCGATGCCAGCCGCAGCGCTGGCCTTGCGGTGCAACAGGGGCAGAAAGTCATAGGCCTGAGCCTGACCGGGCTGCACGCCCTGGTGGGCGAGGTACAGGGCAACGCGCAAATGATCGAGCACCTGGCCCAGGAGTCCGCCACCATCGGCGGCGTGCTGACAGTGATCCGCTCCATTGCCGAACAGACCAACCTGCTGGCCCTCAACGCCGCCATCGAAGCTGCCCGTGCTGGAGAAATGGGCCGCGGCTTTGCCGTGGTCGCCGAAGAGGTGCGCTCCCTGGCCCAGCGTACCGCCGGGGCCACGGCGCAGATCCAGACCTTGATCGCCGGCCTGCAGACCGCCGCGCAACAATCGGTGCAAGGCATGCGCGCCCAGGTGGAACACGCCGAAGCCACCGCCAGCCAGGCCCAGGCTG
This sequence comes from Pseudomonas sp. JDS08PS003, assembly GCF_045013505.1. NCBI lineage: Bacteria > Pseudomonadati > Pseudomonadota > Gammaproteobacteria > Pseudomonadales > Pseudomonadaceae > Pseudomonas > Pseudomonas sp. JDS08PS003. The sequence continues at coordinate 865,550 of NZ_CP120724.1, read as the reverse complement.
CCGACGGCGCCCTGGACGAAATCGTCGGGGCGATCCAGACCATTGCCGACACCGCCGTGCGCATCGCCGACGTCACGGCCCAGCAAAGCGGTGCGGTCAGCGAGATCCGCGATCACAGCGAGCGCATCCATCAACTGGGCGGCGACAACCTGCTGCGCATTGGCGAAGGCCGGGCCCAGGGCGATAACCTGCTGGACCTTGGGGGACAATTGCATACAGCGGTGCAAGCCTTCCGCGTCTAAGCTGTGCATCTGCCCCGGCTTTCCCCGACAAACGCCTGATCATCGGTGAAACGGCTGGCCGGGAGTTCAGTGCTCTTACCCTGCAGGCAAATGACCGGATTTAACTGCTTGGTCACATATTTTGCGCAAACATCGGTCATCGTGCTGGCTATTGCCGAGAACTGGACAGTCATAAAGTCTTTCCGGCATAGTCGCCGGGTTCTGACAACAGCACCCCGATAACAAGGAACAACCGATGGCCACCCTACTGGTTCTTCACGGACCCAACCTGAACCTGCTCGGCACCCGTGAACCGGGGGTCTACGGTGCAACCACCCTGGCCCAGATCAACCAGGATCTGGAGCAGCGGGCCCGTGATGCCGGGCATCATCTGCAGTATCTGCAGAGCAATGCCGAGTACGAATTGATCGAACGTATCCATGCTGCCCGCGATGAAGGCGTGGACTTCATTTTGATCAATCCAGCAGCTTTTACGCATACAAGCGTCGCATTACGTGACGCGCTGCTGGCGGTGAGCATCCCATTCATCGAAGTGCATTTGTCCAACGTGCACAAACGCGAACCTTTCCGCCATCACTCCTACTTCTCCGACGTTGCGGTGGGAGTGATCTGCGGCCTTGGCGCCAGCGGTTACCGACTGGCCCTGGAGGCCGCACTAGAGCAGCTTGAACAACAAGCTAAACGCCCCTGACCGACCCTTGGGAGTTGATGATTCATGGATATCCGTAAAGTTAAGAAACTGATCGAACTGCTGGAAGAGTCCGGCATCGACGAGCTGGAGATCAAGGAAGGCGAAGAGTCCGTACGCATCAGCCGCCACAGCAAGACTCCAGCCCAGCAGTACTACGCACCGGCTCCCGTTGCCGCACCCGTAGCTGCACCTGCCGCAGCCGCACCGGCCGCCGCTCCTGCCGCACCCGCCGCACCTGCGCTGAACGGCACCGTAGCCCGCTCGCCAATGGTCGGTACTTTCTACCGCAAATCTTCGCCTACCTCGCCAGCCTTCGTTGAAGTCGGCCAGAGCGTGAAGAAAGGCGACACCCTGTGCATCGTCGAAGCGATGAAGATGATGAACCACATCGAAGCTGAAACCAGCGGTGTGATCGAATCCATTCTTGTCGAAGACGGCCAGCCGGTTGAGTACGACCAACCGCTGTTCACCATCGTTTGAACCGCGGAGAGTCTTTGATGTTGAAGCCTGCGAAGTTGGAAAAAGTCCTGATCGCCAACCGCGGCGAAATCGCCCTGCGGATCCTGCGTGCCTGCAAGGAAATGGGGATCAAGACCGTCGCCGTCTACTCCAAGGCCGACAAGGAGCTGATGCACCTGGGCCTGGCGGACGAATCCGTCTGCATCGGGCCTGCGCAAGCCGCGCAGTCCTACCTGCACATCCCGGCCATCATCGCGGCCGCTGAAGTCACTGGCGCTACGGCAATCCACCCCGGCTACGGCTTCCTGGCGGAAAACGCCGACTTCGCCGAACAGGTGGAAAACTCCGGCTTCGCCTTCATCGGCCCGAAAGCTGACACCATCCGCCTGATGGGCGACAAGGTTTCCGCCAAGCACGCCATGATCGCGGCCGGTGTTCCTACGGTTCCAGGTTCCGACGGCCCACTGCCGGAAGACGAAGAAACTGCCCTGCGCATTGGCCGTGAAGTCGGCTACCCGGTGATCATCAAGGCCGCTGGCGGCGGCGGTGGTCGCGGCATGCGCGTGGTGCACAAGGAAGAAGACCTGATCGCCTCGGCGAAGCTGACCCGCTCCGAAGCCGGCGCAGCGTTTGGCAACCCGATGGTCTACCTGGAGAAGTTCCTGACCAACCCACGTCACGTGGAAGTTCAGGTGCTGTCCGACGGCCAGGGCAACGCCATCCACCTGGGCGACCGCGACTGCTCGCTGCAGCGTCGTCACCAGAAAGTCCTCGAAGAAGCGCCGGCACCGGGCATCGACGAGACTGCGCGCCAGGAAGTCTTCGCCCGCTGCGTCAAGGCGTGCATCGACATCGGCTACCGCGGTGCCGGTACGTTCGAGTTCCTTTACGAGAACGGCCGCTTCTACTTCATCGAGATGAACACTCGCGTACAGGTAGAGCACCCGGTTTCGGAAATGGTGACCGGTATCGACATCGTCAAGGAGATGCTCAGCATCGCCGCCGGCAACAAGCTGTCGTTCACCCAGGATGACGTGGTTATCCGCGGTCACGCCCTGGAATGCCGGATCAACGCCGAAGACCCGAAAACCTTCATGCCAAGCCCAGGCACGGTCAAGCATTTCCATGCTCCGGGCGGCAACGGCGTGCGCGTCGACTCGCACCTGTACAGCGGTTACGCGGTTCCACCGAACTACGATTCGTTGATCGGCAAGCTGATCACCTACGGGGCGACCCGTGACGAAGCCATGGCGCGCATGCGCAATGCGCTGGACGAAATCGTCGTCGACGGGATCAAGACCAACATCCCGCTGCACCGCGATCTGACCCGTGACGAAGGCTTCTGCAAAGGGGGCGTGAACATTCACTACCTCGAGCACAAGCTGGCCGAGCAACACTGATCGGCACTCGCCACACCGACAAGGCCGCTTTCGAGCGGCCTTGTCGTATCCGCCCCCACAGCCCTGTAGGAGCGAGCTTGCTCGCGAACCGCGCAGCGGCCATTCCCTGATCAATCGTCATCGCGACCAAGCACTCGGCATCCCCCCTCGCTCCTGCGGGTCGTCTCGCGTAAACTTGCGCGCTTCTCGCGGCCCGCTAGGCTGCACATCACATATTTTCAAAGGTGCCCGCCATGCCTTGGCTGCAAGTCCGTCTCGCCATCAGCCCAGAACAAGCCGAAACCTATGAAGACGCTTTTCTTGAAGTCGGTGCCGTCTCGGTCACCTTTATGGACGCCGAGGATCAGCCGATCTTCGAACCCGAACTGAACACCACCCCGCTGTGGTCCCACACTCACTTGCTGGCCCTGTTCGAGGGCGGCACCGAAGCCGCCAGCGTGCTCGCTCACCTGGAACTGCTGACCGGCAGCCCGCTGCCCGAGCACCATAGCGAAGTCATCGAGGACCAGGACTGGGAACGCAGCTGGATGGACAACTTCCAGCCGATGCGTTTCGGCCAGCGCCTGTGGATAGTTCCAAGCTGGCACGCTGCACCGGAGCCTGACGCGGTCAACCTGCTGCTAGACCCGGGCCTGGCCTTCGGCACCGGCACCCACCCGACCACCGCGCTGTGCCTGGAGTGGCTGGACGGCCAGGACCTGAAGGACTGCAACGTGCTGGACTTCGGCTGCGGCTCGGGAATCCTCGCCATCGCAGCCCTGTTGCTGGGCGCCAAGCAAGCGGTCGGCACCGATATCGACGTGCAGGCACTGGAAGCCTCCCGCGACAACGCCGGGCGCAACGGTATTGCCGACGAACTGTTCCCACTGTACCTGCCCGAGCAACTGCCCCAGGTCCAGGCCGATGTGCTGGTGGCCAACATCCTGGCCGGCCCGCTGGTCTCCCTGGCCCCGCAGCTGTCGGGTCTGGTGAAGTCCGGAGGACGCCTGGCACTCTCTGGCATCCTCGCCGAACAAGGTGAGGAAGTGGCTGCCGCCTATGCCCAGGACTTCGATCTGGACCCGATCGCCACCCTCGATGGCTGGGTGCGCATCACCGGCCGTCGGCGCTAGAATGGCCGCCTGCATAATCCGGATGGCCGCATGACCGACAGTTTCGTCACCCAATGCCCGCATTGCCAAACCAGGTTCCGTGTCAGCCATGCTCAGTTGAGCGTGGCTCGCGGGGTGGTTCGCTGCGGCTCCTGCCTGCAGGTGTTCAACGCCGCGCGGCAGTTGCTTGAGCAGCGCGCCGCCAAGGAAAGCGCAACATCCAGGCCGGCGGCGAAACCGGCAACCGCGCCTGCGGTAGCAGCGACGCCAAAACCCGAACAGCAGCCCGCCCCCGTACCTACGCCTGCGGCGGCACCTCCCCAGCGCGCCATCAGCCAGAAACAATGGTCGGCTGCCGAAATGGACCTGGATCACCTGGACCTCGACGAGGAATTGGCCAAGCTCGAGCAGCGGGAGATTCAGCCGGCCAAGGCCTTTGGCCAGGAACGCGAACACCAGGAAGACAGCCTCAGCGCCCGTCGCGACCCTCAGGACGCCGATGAAACCCACTGGCCCGACGGCCTGTTCGGCAGCGCCGGCGAGCACGACGAGTCAGAGCCGGCCCCCCTCAAGGCCCAGGCACATCAGGACGACGTTGAACCCGAGCCGGCCCGCCCCAGCCGCACCGAGCCGTCGCTGTCCTTCAACCTGGCGGATCTGGATGACGAACCAAAGGCGCCGAAACTGCGCCAGGACGACGACCTGGAACCCTTCGAGGCCCAGGCTCACACAGACGCCGCCGAACACGACGAACCATCACCAGCCGCCACCCCCGGCAAGAAACGCCGCGAACGCAGCGAGCCCGGAGTCCAGGAAGATGTACTGCTGGACCTTGTGGACGACCCAATCCACCTCGATTGGCAGAAACGCCGCTCCCCCTGGGGCCGGCACCTGCTCTGGCTGCTGCTGATCCTGCTGGCCGCCGGCGGCCTGGTGGGGCAATACGTCGCGTATCACTTCGACGAGCTCGCACGCCAGGATCAGTACCGCCCGTGGTTCCAGGAGTTGTGCCCGGAATTTGGCTGTACGGTACCGTCCCGCGTGGATATCGCCCGAATCAAGAGCAGCAACCTGGTGGTGCGCAGCCACCCGGAATTCAGCGGAGCACTGGTGGTGGACGCCATCATCTATAACCGCGCGCCCTTCTCCCAACCCTTCCCACTGCTGGAGCTGCGCTTCGCCGACCTCAACGGCCATCTGATTGCCAGCCGCAGCTTCAAACCCGGGGAATATCTGGGCGGCGAGATGCAGGATGTGGCGGAAATGCCGCCGCAGACGCCGATTCACATCGCCCTGGATATTCTCGACCCCGGACCGAAAGCCGTGAACTACAGTCTGAGTTTCCACTCGCCCGAGTGAATCGGCTGATCAGACTAACGGACAACTCTGGATTGACGACAGATTTATGACTGCATCGCTCAGATTGATCCCCGGGCGATAACGGAAGAACTGTTCAGATTTTATCCAATTCAGCCTTTATCCAGTCATCGAGAGCGGGTATCATGCCAACCCTTTTTCGAACTCTCATGATCCGGCCCCACAACAGGGAAGTCCTATGTCGGCGGTACGCATCGGCCCATATACATTGCACAACGGCTTGATTCTCGCCCCGATGGCGGGTGTCACCGACCAGCCCTTTCGTCAGCTTTGCAAGCAGTTGGGCGCGGGCCTTGTAGTCTCGGAAATGGTCACCAGCGACATGAGCTTGTGGAACAGCCGCAAATCGCGGTTGCGCATGATCCACGAAGGCGATCCCGAGCCACGCTCGGTACAGATTGCCGGTGGCGATGCACAGATGCTGGCAGACGCCGCCCGCGCCAACGTCGAGTTGGGCGCACAGATTATTGATATCAACATGGGTTGTCCGGCGAAGAAGGTCTGCAACAAGGCTGCCGGCTCCGCATTGCTGAAAGACGAAGCCCTGGTCAACGAGATTCTCCAGGCGGTGGTGGCCGCGGTGGACGTACCGGTCACCCTGAAGATCCGCACCGGCTGGGACCGGCAGAACAAGAACGGCCTGACGGTGGCGAAGATCGCCGAGCAGGCGGGCATCACGGCACTGGCGGTCCACGGTCGGACCCGGGCCGATCTGTACACCGGTGAAGCCGAGTACGACACCATTGCCGCGATCAAGCAGGCGGTGTCGATTCCGGTCTTTGCCAACGGCGACATCGACTCGCCCGAGAAGGCCCGGCAGGTATTGCACGCCACCGGGGCCGACGGGTTGTTGATCGGCCGGGCCGCCCAGGGGCGGCCATGGATTTTTCGTGAAATCGAACACTACCTGCGTACCGGTGAAACCCTCCCGGCACCGGAGCTGTTCGAAGTGGAACGTATTCTGCTAGAGCACCTGGCCGCGCTGCATGCCTTCTATGGGGAGGTCATGGGCGTCCGCATTGCGCGCAAGCATGTGGGCTGGTATCTCGCAACCCTGCCGGGCGCCAGGGAGTTTCGCGCCCACTTCAATCGTTTGGAAGATACGGAAGCACAATGCGCCAACGTTCGTGAGTTCTTTGCCGGACGTTACAAGAGCCTGGAAACAGGGGACGGAGAGGGGGTGGCCGCATGACGATGATGACCGAGACTTTAGTGAGTGGAACTACACCCGTGAGCGACAACGTGAATTTGAAACAGCACCTCAATACACCCAGCGAAGAAGGCCAGACCCTTCGCGGGAGTGTCGAGAAGGCGCTGCACAATTATTTCGCCCACCTTGAGGGCGCTGCCGTCACGGACGTGTACAACCTGGTGCTCTCCGAAGTCGAGGCTCCGTTGCTCGAAAGCGTGATGAACTACGTCAAGGGCAACCAGACCAAGGCCAGCGAACTCCTGGGCCTGAACCGCGGCACCCTGCGCAAGAAACTCAAGCAGTACGATTTGTTGTAAGCATTCAATCAAACCAGAAAGGCGCCCGCGTAAAAAACGGTCGCCTTTTTTGCTGACTCCTTTGCTTTTGATGGAAATTGAGATGACCGACCAGACTACCCGCCTGCCGATCCGCCGCGCCTTGATCAGTGTTTCCGACAAGACCGGGATCCTCGAATTCGCCAAGGAGCTGGAAGCCCTCGGTGTGGAGATCCTCTCCACCGGCGGGACCTTCAAACTGCTGCAGGACAACGGCGTGGCCGCAGTGGAAGTCGCGGATTACACCGGTTTCGCGGAAATGATGGACGGCCGGGTCAAGACCCTGCACCCGAAAATCCACGGCGGTATCCTCGGTCGTCGCGGTATCGACGACGCCATCATGAACGAGCACGGGATCAAGCCCATCGATCTGGTAGCGGTCAACCTCTACCCCTTCGAAGCCACCATTTCCAAGCCCGGCTGCGACCTGCCGACCGCCATCGAGAACATCGACATCGGCGGCCCGACCATGGTCCGCTCGGCGGCCAAGAACCATAAGGACGTGGCCATCGTGGTCAACGCCAGCGACTACGCCGGCATCCTGGAAAGCCTCAAGGCCGGTGGCCTGACCTACGCCCAGCGGTTCGACCTGATGCTCAAGGCCTTCGAACACACCGCCGCCTACGACGGCATGATCGCCAACTACATGGGCACCGTGAACCAGGCTGCCGAGACCCTCAGCACAGAAGGTCGCAGCGAATTCCCGCGCACCTTCAACAGCCAGTTCATCAAGGCCCAGGAAATGCGCTACGGCGAGAACCCGCACCAGAGCGCGGCGTTCTACGTGGAAGCCAAGCCTGCCGAAGTCGGCATCGCCACCGCCACCCAACTGCAAGGCAAGGAGCTGTCCTACAACAACGTAGCCGACACCGACGCGGCCCTGGAATGCGTGAAGAGCTTCGTCAAGCCGGCCTGCGTCATCGTCAAGCACGCCAACCCCTGTGGCGTGGCGGTGAGCCCGGACGCTGAAGGCGGCATCCGCCAGGCCTACGAACTGGCCTACGCCACCGACACCGAATCGGCCTTCGGCGGCATCATCGCCTTCAACCGCGAACTGGATGCAGCCACCGCCAAGGCCATCGTCGAGCGTCAGTTCGTCGAAGTGATCATTGCCCCGAGCGTCAGCGAAGAAGCCCGCGCCATCGTCGCCGCCAAGGCCAATGTGCGCCTGCTGGCCTGCGGCGAGTGGTCGGCAGACCGCGTACCGGCCTGGGACTACAAGCGCGTCAACGGTGGCCTGCTGGTGCAGAGCCGCGACATCGGCATGATCGGTGCCGACGACCTGAAAGTAGTGACCAAGCGCGCCCCGACCGAACAGGAAGTCCACGACCTGATCTTTGCCTGGAAAGTCGCCAAATTCGTCAAGTCCAACGCCATCGTCTACGCCAAGAACCGCCAGACCATCGGTGTCGGCGCCGGCCAGATGAGCCGTGTGAACTCGGCGCGGATCGCCGCCATCAAGGCCGAGCACGCCGGTTTGCAAGTAGCGGGCTCGGTAATGGCCTCTGACGCGTTCTTCCCGTTCCGCGACGGCTTGGACAACGCCGCCAAGGTCGGCATCACCGCGGTGATCCAGCCCGGTGGCTCGATGCGTGACAACGAAGTGATTGCCGCAGCCGACGAAGCGGGCATTGCCATGGTCTTCACCGGCATGCGCCACTTCCGTCACTGATACGACAACGGTCGCACTGACACCGGCATCTGCTGCGTTGGAGCCCACCTCGATGATGCTCATTGCCAACAGGCAACTGCGCTCATCGAGGTGGGCTCCGCCTTGCATCTACCACTGCCATTGCAACCTCCTGAGGCGTGCAGCTCTTCAGGTTCCAAAACAGAATTAGCGTCATCCGAGGTTTTTGAAATGAATGTACTGATCATTGGTAGCGGCGGTCGTGAACACGCTCTGGCCTGGAAAGTCGCTCAGGACCCACGGGTTCAGAAAGTGTTTGTCGCCCCGGGCAACGCCGGTACCGCCATCGAAGCCAAGTGCGAGAACGTCGCCATTGACGTCCTGGCCCTGGAACAGTTGGCGGATTTCGCCGAGAAAAACGTCTCCCTGACCATCGTCGGTCCAGAAGTGCCGCTGGTGGCCGGCGTGGTGGATCTGTTCCGCTCCCGTGGCCTGGACTGCTTCGGCCCAACCGCCGGCGCCGCGCAGCTGGAAGGTTCGAAAGCCTTCACCAAGGACTTCCTCGCACGCCACAAGATCCCGACTGCCGACTACCAGAACTTCACCGAGATCGAGCCGGCCCTGGCCTATCTGCAGGAAAAAGGTGCGCCGATCGTGATCAAGGCCGACGGCCTGGCCGCCGGCAAAGGCGTGATCGTCGCCATGACCCTGGCCGAAGCCGAGGAAGCCGTGCGCGACATGCTCGCTGGCAATGCCTTCGGTGATGCCGGTTCCCGCGTCGTCATCGAGGAGTTCCTCGACGGCGAGGAAGCCAGCTTCATCGTCATGGTCGATGGCAAGAACGTGCTGCCCATGGCCACCAGCCAGGACCACAAACGCGTCGGCGACGGCGACACTGGCCCCAATACCGGTGGCATGGGCGCTTACTCGCCGGCACCGGTGGTCACTTCCGAAGTGCACCAGCGGGTGATGGATCTGGTGATCTGGCCCACCGTGCGCGGCATGGCCGAGGAAGGCAACGTCTACACCGGCTTCCTCTATGCCGGCCTGATGATCGACAAGGCTGGCAACCCGAAAGTCATCGAGTTCAACTGCCGCTTCGGCGACCCGGAAACCCAGCCGGTGATGCTGCGCCTGCAATCGAGCCTGGTGCTGTTGGTGGAAGCCGCCCTGGCCCAGGCCCTGGACAAGGTCGAAGCCCAGTGGGACCCACGCCCAAGCCTGGGCATCGTCCTGGCCGCCGGCGGCTATCCTGGTGACTATGCCAAGGGCGCGGCCATCACTGGCCTGGACGCCGCCGCTGCACTGGAAGGCAAAGTGTTCCACGCCGGCACCGCACTCAAGGACGGTCAGGTCGTGACTTCCGGCGGCCGGGTACTCTGCGCCACCGCCATGGGCGACAGCGTCGATGCAGCCCAGCAGCAAGCCTACCGCCTGGCGGCCAAGATCGACTGGCAGGGCTGCTTCTACCGCAACGACATCGGCTACCGTGCCATTGCTCGTGAGCGCGGCCAGGAGTAAAGCTGCCAGTGCCCCCCGGCAAGGGCCTTGCGCCCTTGCCGTGCGGTCATTACGCCGCGCATAGTTATAATCAGGCATCAACCAATGAAGGGATTTCGCCGTGCGCTGGCTCAGGACTGCCCTAGGCTTCACCGTCACATTGCTGACCCTGCTCTGCTTGAATTCGGCCCTGGCCGCTCAAGGCAGTGGCTGGGCGGTTTTGCTCGACGAACAGGCCGACCTGCAGCTCAGTGACATCCGCTCCCCGCGCTACACCAACCAGTTCAGCCCCATCGAGCTGGACAAGCTGACCGCTGCCGAACCCGATGGCGCCCTGTGGTTGCGCTTCAAGCTCCAACCGGGGACCCACGAGCAGATCCTGCGGATCTTCGCCCCCGACCTGTCCCACCTGAATCTCTACGTGCTCGACGGCGACAAGCTGATCGAACAAGTGAACACCGGCTCCAGCCAGTCGCAAGCCCAAAAGCCCCTGCCCAGCAGCGACTTCATACTGCCACTGCCGCAAAGTGCCAAGCCGCTGGACGTCTATCTGCGCCTGGTGTCCGAACATGAACTGCGTCCCTACATCACCCTGCAATCGGCAGTGATGGGCGCCGCCGACCAGAGCCAGACGCTGATCTACGGCCTGTTGTTCGGCTGCCTGGCGATGCTGATCCTGCACAACCTCACCCGCTTCGCCTACACCCGATCACGCAGCAGCCTGTGGCTGGCAGCCTGTGAGGGCCTGCTGACCCTCAGCCTGCTGATGCTGCTGAACCTGTTCGGTCCCTGGCTGCCGGACTGGCAAGCGCTGCAGACTCCGGGCGCCTATGTGGCCCTGCTGCTGACCGCGCCCTGCGGGATGATGTTCGCCTACCGGTTCTTTGCGCCACTGGGTCCGCACCCGCTGAACCGCCTGCTGCTGGGCAATATCCTGCTGATCGGCCTGTTCGGTCTGTTGCTGCTGTTCGTCAGCACCCTGCCGCTGAACATCATCACCTACGGCCTGGTGGCCCTGGCCGGCCTGAGCATGCTGTTCGTCGGCGGCTACCACTGGCACAAGGGCTACCGTCCGGCTCGGCTGTTCGTGACCGCCATGGTGATTTTCAACCTCGGCACCCTGGTGATACTTCCGGCGCTGCTGGGCCTGACCCTGGTGGCGCCGCAAGGGCTGATCGTCACCCTGCTGAGCGTGGTGTGCATCGCCGGGCTGCTGATGAGCATTGCCCTGGGCGAGCGCCAGCGCAACATCACCGAGAACCGCTTCAGCGTCAGCCGCGACCTGGCCGCCAGCACCGCCGAGGTCAATGCCAAGGCCGAGTTCCTGGCCAAGATCAGCCACGAGATCCGTACGCCGATGAACGGCGTGCTGGGCATGACCGAGCTGTTGCTGGGCACCCCACTGTCGGTCAAGCAGCGCGACTACGTGCAGACCATCCACAGTGCCGGCAACGAGCTGCTGACCCTGATCAACGAGATCCTCGACATCTCCAAGCTGGAATCCGGGCAGATCGAACTGGACGACGTGCAGTTCGACCTCAACGCCCTGATCGAGGATTGCCTGAGTATCTTCCGGGCCAAGGCCGAGCAGCAGAACGTCGAGCTGATCAGCTTTATCCAGCCCCAGGTGCCTCGGGTCATCAGCGGTGATCCGACACGCCTGCGCCAGGCCCTGCTGAGCCTCCTGGAAAACGCCCTGAAGAAGACCGACGAAGGCGAAGTGCTGATCGTCGTCGCCCTCGACGAACGCAGCAGCAAGCCGCGCCTGCGCATTGCCGTACAAGACAGCGGCCAGCCCATGGATACCGAAGAGCGCGAGGCGCTGCTGCACACCGAGCTGCACAGCAAGAACTTCCTCGCCACCACCCGCCTGGGCGGCAATCTGGGCCTGGTGATCGCCCGTCAGCTGATCCTGCTGATGCACGGCGAATTCGGCATCAAGAGCGGCACCAACCAGGGCAGCACCCTGTGGCTGACCCTGCCCCTGGACGCCGAGCGCCTGGAGCATCCCACCGCCGACCTCGACGGTCCCTTGCAGGGCGCACGGGTGCTGGTGGTGGACGACAACGACACCTGCCGCAAGGTCCTGGTGCAGCAATGCAGCGCCTGGGGCCTGAACGTCAGTGCCGTGCCTTCGGGCAAGGAAGCCCTGGCCCTGCTGCGGACCAAGGCGCACCTGCGGGACTACTTCGACGTGGTGCTGCTGGACCAGAACATGCCCGGCATGACCGGCATGCAACTGGCGGCGAAGATCAAGGAAGACCCAAGCCTGAACCACGACATCCTGCTGATCATGCTCACCGGCATCAGCAACGCGCCCAGCAAGGTGATTGCGCGCAATGCCGGGATCAAGCGCATCCTCGCCAAGCCGGTGGCCGGCTACACCCTCAAGACCACCCTGGCCGACGAGCTCAACCAGCGTGACAAGGCGCCCGCCGCCCCCTACAACATGCCCCTGAGTCCGACACCCGGCCCGGCGCCGGTCACTGTGCCCAGCGACTTCAGCATTCTGGTGGCCGAGGACAACAGCATCTCCACCAAGGTCATCCGCGGCATGCTGGGCAAGCTCAACCTGCAACCCGACACCGCCAGCAACGGCGAGGAGGCCCTGCAGGCAATGAAGGCCAAGCGCTACGACCTGGTGCTGATGGACTGCGAAATGCCGGTGCTCGACGGCTTCTCCGCCACCCAGCAGTTGCGGGCCTGGGAGGTCGGCAACCAACGGGTGCGCACCCCGGTGGTGGCGCTGACCGCGCACATCCTCGCCGAGCACAAGGAGCGCGCGCGCCAGGCCGGCATGGACGGGCACATGGCCAAGCCGGTGGAGCTCTCGCAACTGCGCGAGCTGGTGGAACACTGGGTCACCCAGCGCGACCTGCGCGAGCGCAGCGCCGCACACACCAGTTGAGCCGACAGCCTCTGCAGCGCCTGTTAAACTCTGGCTCGCCCTCCCTAGTCGTGAGCTCCTGCCATGCTCCACGTGCTGTTCAGCGTTTACCTGAAGATGCTGGTGCTCTATAGCCCGTTCTTCGTCCTCTCGTGCTTCATCAGCCTGACCCGGGGCTACTCCTCCAAGGAACGCCGACGCCTGGCCTGGAAAGTCGCCCTGGCCACCCTGGTCTCCAGCATCTTGCTGTACCTGTTCGGGCGGGTGATCTTCAGCGTATTCGGCATCACCGTGGATGCCTTCCGCATCGGTGCGGGCAGTGTGCTGTTCATCTCGGCCCTGGGCATGGCCCAGGGCAAGTCGGCTGTACAGACCGACAACGTGCAGCAGGACGTGACCATCGTACCGTTGACCATTCCCCTGACCGTAGGCCCGGGCACCATCGGCGCCCTGCTGGTGATGGGGGTCAGCCAGCCCCACTGGGACGACAAGCTCACTGCCATCCTCAGCATCGCCCTGGCCAGCCTCACCGTGGGCGTGGTGCTGTACCTGTCCAACCGCATCGAACGCATCCTCGGCGACCAGGGATTGCAGATCGTCAGCCGGCTGATGGGACTGTTCGTCTGTGCCCTGGCGGCGCAAATCATCTTCACCGGAGTCAGGGGCTACCTGGTCCCTTAGGTCCGCCAGACAATACTCAAATCAAGCGACAGGCAACGCATGCAGACTCTTCAACGACCCACCGGCACTGGGCCAGCTCCAGCGCGCGCCCAGTGCCTTGCACAGATCGGGCGCGGCCTGGCCTGCCTGCTGGCCGGGCTCCTGCTCATGCCCCTCCCGACGCTGGCAGCCGAATCGCCCCAGGCCAAGCTCGAGGCCTGGCTGAACCAGACCAGTGAATCCAGTGAGCGCTTTGGCGACTTTAAGGTGTACCACCGCCGGGACGGCAGCAGCCCCCGGGAAATCACCTACAAGGGCCAACTCTATCGGCCGCTGAACGCCTGGCAGATCACCGATGTAAAAACCACCGGGGCGACCCAGGGCGGACAGCCCGTACTGCTGGCCACCACCATCGAGTGGATGGGGGTCGGCACCGTGCTGATCGCGGTGCAGAACGACACGCCGCTGGCCCGCATCCTCAGCCCGGTCAAAAGTCGCGACGAGCCCGACTGGGGCCAGCCACAGCCCGGGCGCAACGACCTGCTGCTGTTCCCCGAGGGCGCACGCGCCCTGGTGCCCTCCACCGGGCAAGTCCTGTGGTTCGATGAGCGATTGCCCGGCTGGGGTTTCTCCCACTACGCCATGTTGGTGTCCGTGTCGCCGGACAATCGCAGCGCCGCATTTCTGGGCAAGGAAGGGCTGCTGCTCAGCTCGGCGGAACAGGGGGTGTATGCCCAACTGCCGATCAGCAAGGAGATGAATCTGAGCCAGCTCTGGCCACTGTTCAACCAAGCCGGCGCCCGTGCGCGAAAGGCCCTGGACGAAGGCCGGCGCATTGACCAGGGGCGCCTGCATCATGCCTTGCAGGTGGATTGGGTGGGCCGGCAGTTCAGCTGGCAGCAGGTGCAAGGAACCTGGCAACTCAAAGGCCTGGGGCTGACCTCCAGCCCTCTGAAGAGGGAGCATTGAGTGATGACCGTTTTACGCCCAGGGCCCACTCGACACCTGCTGCAACTGACCGCGGCCATTGTGCTGGGCGGTTGCGCCAGCCATGGTGCCGAGCAACCCAGCGATATTCGCACCGAAGACGCCAAGGCGGCAGAAGCAGTGCTGGAGCTTCAGGTCAGCTTCGCCAAGGCGCCGGACTACAAGCCCGAAACCTTCGGCCCCTATGCGTACAGCCAGTACGTGAAGATCGAAGGCGCACCGACGCTGCAGATCCCGTTCTACCAAAAGGGCATCGGCTTCGAGCTGGGCGTGGTCGGTGACCCACGGGCGTTGCTTGCCCTGCCCTACCCCTCGCCCAAGGCCGACTCCGCGAGTAACACCTTGCGGGTCGTCGGCCAGCAGTTGGACAGCACCCACTACCGCTTTGTGGTGTTGCCGCTGTCGGGCTGGAACAGCCTCGACAGCTTCGAGGTGGCCTTCGCCCACAACGGCCGGCGCGAAGCCATGACCTTCACCTACAGCACGCAAGTGGCCTGCAATAGCAGCTTCGCGGTGACGACGCCGACCTATGGTTTCGCCCTGTCGGTGGCGGCACGCTTCCCCAAGGGATCGGGCTGCCTCAAAGCCTGCGATGCACGCCCGGAGTACGCCGGGCAATGCGCTTACAATTCCGGTTTCCGACAAGTCTCGAACCTGTAGAAAACCCTTCCAGCAGGAGCAGGAACCGCACCATGCCCTACAGCGCCGACGCTGCCTTTATCCAGGAACAATGGCAGAACGAATACTTCCCTCGGGAAAACACTCTGACCCTGAACACGGGTTTTTACTGCCTGTTCGACCTGCCCCACCAACATCCCCGGCTGATCAACAAAGTCTGGATGCCAGCCTTGGATTACCCCCGCCAGGATGAGCCCGGTTTTGTCATGCCCTTGGGATTTTCCGCCGACGGCCCACAACCCTTTTACGCCACAGGCGGCGAGACGGCGGCCTTTGGCGGCGACGGCTTCCTGTCATTGCAGGAAAAGGATTCGGACACTCTGATCTGGTTGATCGTGCTCAGTGAGACCAACCCCTTCAACCGTGTAGACATCCAGGGCCAGTACCTGTGTGCCGAATCCACATCCGGAGTCAGGGTACGAGTTCCCATCGAGCGGCCCGATCAGCTGACCCTGACCTGGCCCTGAACCGCGCCTTCAACAAGCCGAGCCCCATGGAAAAACTCACCGCCAACGCCGCCATCGACCTTCTGAGCACACACAGGCTGCCCGGCCTCGACGTCGCCGCCCGAGCCTGCCATCTCTTGAACTGGTGGGGGATGGACTGCGACGACCTTGAATTCGCGACACTGCCACCCGGCCTGCAGCAACAACTCATCTCGCAACCGGAGCCCCCGGACGATACGCAAGACCCGCTCTACGACGCGCTGCTGCTGATCGCCCTGCGCGCCGAATATCGCGGCGTGACTCACCTGTACCTGAGGCGCTGCCTGCGTGAAGCCGGGCTCGGCGACTTCGCCGTCGGCGCGAACATCGAGTGCCTGGAGGCCTGCCCCTGCTGCGGTTATCGAACCCTCTCGGCGCGGGGCGAATACGAGATCTGCGGGCTGTGCCATTGGGAAGACGACGGCAGCGAAGCGCTGGATGTGCTGAGCGGGCCCAACCATAAAACCCTGGGCCAGGCCCGGGAACACTTTGCCCAGCAGCAGAGCCGCCTGCCCTTGGACAAATGGCCACACATCACCAAGGACCACCCATGATTCCCCAGCAGTTGGTCACCCTGATCGAATCCCAGCCCAGTTTCCGCCAGCGCCCCGACACCGCAGAGGTCAGCCGAGCGCTGACCACACTGGGCATTGCCCTGGACAGCGAGTTCGCACAGATCTACCTGGCCTACCACCCCGCCGACTTCGAAAGCCGAGCGAACTACGAAGTGCTGATGGATATCGCCGAGCCCACCGAGGAGATCCTCATGGGCACCGAGTTCATCCATGAGGTCTGGGAGTTGCCAAAGCAATTTGTCGCCTTCACCTCATTGCAAGGCGAAGGCGGCTACTTGCTGGACAAGGACAGCGGCGGCGTCTGGGACTTCGACCTGGGCGACCGGGAAGCTTTCATCGCCGGCCGCATCCCGGCCAGATGGGCCAGCTTCTTCGAATTCATCCACTGGCTGCTGACCGCCGAACCCACCGACCCGTAGGAGCCGGCTTGCCGGCGAAGAGGCCCTTGAGCCTTGCACGGCTCTGGTGGACGCCTTCGCCGGCAAGCCGGCTCCTACAAGGGCTTGTTGCCGTACCAGCGCGGGGTGTACACCCACTCGCCGCCCTCGGCCCGGGGGAACACGCAGGTGGTGGAAGACCCCACCAGCACCATGGTGCGCATGTCCACCTGCTCCGGGGTCAGCTCGCCCAGGGTGATGACCCGCAGGGTCTGGCCCGGACGCCCAATGTCTCGACCCAATACCACCGGGGTTTGCGGCGTGCGGTGCTGGCGCACGATCTCCAGGGCCCGGCCCAGTTGCCAGGGTCGGGAACGAGAGATGGGGTTGTAGAAGGCCAGGGCCAGGTCGGCCTGGGACGCCAGGTCCAGGCGCTTCTCGATGATGTCCCAGGGCTTGAGGTTGTCCGAAAGTGACAACACGCAGAAATCATGACCCAGCGGCGCGCCGGCCTGGGCAGCGGTGGCCAGGGAGGCGGAGACGCCAGGGAGGATCTCCAAGTCGACGCGGTGCCAGGCCGGATCGCTGGATTCGTGCAGGGCTTCCAGGACCGCGGCCGCCATGGCGAATACCCCCGGATCGCCGGACGACACCACCACCACCGAACGGCCCTGGGCCGCCAGTTCGAATGCGTGGCGGGCGCGCTGCATTTCTTCGCGGTTGTCAGTGCAGTGCATCACCTGATCGGCGCGGAACGGGCCGGCCATGCGCACGTAGGTTTCATAGCCCAGGATGTCGTTGGCCCGGGCCAGTTCGGCCTTGACCGCCGGCACCATGAGCTCGGCCGCGCCAGGACCAAGGCCGATGACCGCCAGACGTCCGCGAGGACGGCCGATCTGCTCCGGGTCCAGGGGCTGATTGGCCACGGCGATGGCGATGTCGTCTCCCACCTTCAGCGGCGGCAGCAATTGCGGCACGGCTTGCTGTGCCAGTTCGGCGACACTGCCGGCGGCCGGCAGGAAGCGCAGCGGCACACCCAGTTGCGCAGCCGCCTGGTGCAGGGCGCGGTCGGCCATGTCGCTGTCGGCCGCCAGCAGGCAGGCAACGGACTGCACGGCGATTCGCGCCTGATGCAGGGCCTGGCGGATGTGCGTGGCGAGGTCGGTATCGCTGGCGCCAGCACGCTGGTTCCTGCGGCAGGCGATGAGGACGCTGCGGGGGTAGATCAGCAGCTCATTGGCCGCAGGCTCGCGCTCGGCAGAGCCGACCCGGATGGTCAGGCGGGCCTGATCATTCTCGGGCAGCTTCGCTGCGGCCAGCCAGGGTGCTGCGCCTTCGATACGCACGCTTTCGCCACCCAGCAGGTCGGAGACGAAACGCTTGCCCAGTTCCAGGTCGCCCAGGGCATAACCGCTGGGCGGGTTGAGCAGACAGGTGCCGAAGCGCAGTTCACCACTGGTGGTAATGGCCGCGGCCACTCCAAGGCCCGCCGCGATTTCCCGGGCCATGACGTTGACGCCGCCAAGGCCGCCCAGCAGCGGCACCACGGCGCTGCCGTCTTCGGCCACGGCCAGAACCGGCGGTTCGGCGCCTTTTTCCAGCAGCAGCGGCGCCAGGGTCCGGATCACGATACCCGCCGCACACAGGGCGATGATGGGCGTGTCCTGTTGATAGAGCTGACGCAGGGTGGCACCGAATTCGTGGTAGATCCGATCGGCGCCTTCGACCCGTTCCGCCAGACCGTGGATCAACGAGTCGGGATACAGCCGCTGGATCTGCCGCGCGGTGTCGAGGCTGCCTTGGCCAAGGATGACGATGGCCGGAGTTGAACGGGCCATCAGCCTTGCCACCTTTCGCCGGGCACTATGATCAGCGAGAAGTACGGCGAGGACATCGGCTCCACTTCATCCAGCGGCACGATCTTCTGGTTGGCCATGGTGGCGCGCTCGACGTACAGCGCACGCTGCGCCAGCCCCAGTTCTTCCAGGACCTGGCGCACCTTGGGGAAGTTGCGTCCCAGCTTCATCACCACCGCCGCATCGGCGTCCGCCAGACGCCGCTTGAGTTCGTCATGGGGCAGCACGCCCGAGAGCACCGACAGACTCTGGTTGCGATACACCAGGGGCGCGCCCAGCACCGAAGCGCCGCCCAGCATCGAGCACACACCCGGCACCACTTCGGCCTGGTAACGCTCGGCCAGACGATCGTGCAGGTACATGTAGGAACCGTAGAAGAACGGGTCGCCTTCGCAGATCACCGCCACATCCCGACCGGCATCCAGATGCAGCGCCAGCTCTGCGCTGGCGCTGTCGTAGAAATCGCTGATCACTTGTTCGTAGGACAGCGGTGCCGGCAGCACTTCGGTGGTGACCGGGTACACCAGCGGCAGCAGGGTCTGGGCCTGTTGCAGGTGCCCTTCGATGATGCCGAAGGCGTTGCCTTTCTTGCCCTTGGCCACGAAGTAGGCCACCACCGGCGACTCGCGCAGCAGGCGCAGAGCCTTCACGGTTATCAGCTCCGGATCACCAGGCCCCACGCCAAGGCCGATCAAACGTCCAGGTTGCTGCATCATTCGATCTCCGTGGCCAGGGCGTTGACGGCGGCGGCCGCCATGGCGCTACCGCCCAGGCGACCCTGCATGATCACGAAGGGCACGCCGCGGCTGTCGGCGGCGAGCATCGCCTTGGATTCGGCGGCGCCGACGAAGCCCACTGGGAAGCCGAGGATCAGCGCCGGTTTCGGCGCGCCGGCGTCGAGCATTTCCAGCAGGTAGAACAGTGCTGTGGGAGCATTGCCGATCACCACGACGCTGCCTTCCAGGTGCGGACGCCAGAGCTCCAGAGCCGCCGCCGAGCGGGTGTTGCCCAGCTCCCGGGCCAGCTCCGGGACGCTGTCGTCGCGCAGGGTGCAGATCACTTTGTTGTTGGCCGGCAGGCGTGCCCGGGTAATGCCTTCAGAGACCATCCGTGCATCGCAGAGGATCGGTGCCCCGGCGGCCAGGGCATCACGCCCGGCCTTGCCGGCGCCCGCGGAGAACTGCAGGCCGTCGATGGCCTCGACCATGCCGCAGGCGTGGATCACCCGTACCGCGAGTTTTTCCAGGTCGGCGGGAATGCGATCCAGCTTGGCTTCTTCGCGGATGATCGCGAAGGAGTTGCGATAGATCTCCTGACCGTCGCGGATGTAATCAATCATCTAGGTGGCTCCGTGGGCGGGCATCAAGCAGTGCCTCTGCCGCTTCAATAGAAAGGTTGCGTGCGTGCAGCGTGCCGAAACCCGGCTGCGCTGCCTCGCGCAAATACAAGTCGTAACGCCCTGGGGCCGTCGCCAGCAGGGTGGCCGGCGCCACATGGGCGGCGGCGCAGGAACGGGAACAGGCCGACAAATGCACCGCCTGCTGGCGGCCATGGCGCTGGAGCAGGGCTGCCAACTTCAGCGCATCGCCCTTGGTGTCGGCCAGGGCTTTGCCGCAGCCACTGGAGCCGGTACAGGCAATCAGGTGGGCCAGGGATTGTTCAGGGCTGCACAACAGGCCCAGTTGGCTCAGACCCGCCGTGACCCCGGGGGCATCCGAGGGGGCAATGCCAGGCAGCAGCAGGCTCTGCCAGGGCGTGAAGCGCAGGCTGGCGTCGCCGTACTGTTCGGCCAGTTGCGCAGCGCCCTTGAGCATGACGGGATCAAGGCGCCCCAGGGGCGCAACCGCACCGACATAGACCCGACCGCTTTCACGCTGTGGATAAGTTCCCAGGTGCAGCCCTGCGACCGAGGCCGGGCGCTGCCAGCCGTCGAGGCTCAACAAGGGGCGGCTCAGGCGCCGGTTCAGATGGGCGAGAAAATCCGCCACCGGCATCTGCGCCAACAGGTGGCGCATCCGCGTCTGCTCGGGCGTCGCCAACTCGAGAAACAGCTCCAGCACCGCCACCAGCAGTTCATGACCCAGTTCCTGAGGCACTGCCGCCAAGGGTTTATCCACAGGGCTGCCCGCCAGGCCAAAGGCCAACCGCAACTGCCCCTCCCGCACAAAGGCTGCCAGCCACAGATCGTGGTGATGTTCGAGCATGGCCAGGGCTTCGCCGCCATCGAGCTGCACGGCGAACTTGGCCGACAGTTCATGCAAGCGCGGGTGGCTCTGCAAGGTCTCGAGAATCTGCCCGGCCAGGGGCCGGGTATCCATCAGCGCTTGCCGATCAATCCCGGCGCTGGGGCTGAGCATCAGGTTGCGCACATCATCACCGGCGGCGGTGGTCGGTCCCAGGCCGGCCGCCAGCAGTTTGTCGATCAGCGCCTGCTGCTCGGCGCCAATACCGCGAATCTGCAGGTTGGCGCGGTTGGTGGCCTCGATCACACCGCCGGCATAAGCCTGCGCCGCCTCGGCCACCGCCGTTGCCTGGGCTGCACTGATGGCCCCGCCCGCCAGCTTGATCCGGCAGATGCCACCGTCCAGCGCCGGGACAATGCGCAGCAACCCCGGGCAGGCCGAGGGGCGGATGGCGGTGGACATCGGGCGTTCGTTCAAAGGGGTGACCGGCAGTGTGGGAAAAGCGCTTCGTCAGCGAAGGCGCGGTATTATGCCTGCTTTGTCCGAAGGCATGAAAAGCCTGCCTGTCGGAACCTTCGGTTTGAGGAATATAGATGTCGCCCTGGCTGACAGTAGTGGGAATCGGTGAAGACGGCTTCAAGGGCCTGGGCAGGAACGCCCGCCATGCCCTGCTGGGTGCTTCACGGATCATCGGCGGCCAGCGCCAGCTGGATCTGCTGCCGGCATGCATCCGTGGTGAACGCCAGTTGTGGCCCAGCCCGTTCTCACTGGAGCCGGTGCTGAGCCAGCGCGGGACGCCGGTCTGCGTGCTGGCTAGCGGCGATCCTATGCTGTTCGGCGTCGGTGCCAGTCTGGCCCGGCAACTGCCGGCCGAGGAGCTGCAGGTGCTGCCCTTCCCCTCCGCCTATTCCCTGGCCGCCGCACGCCTGGGCTGGGCCCTGCAGGAGGTGGTCACGCTGTCGGTGGTGGCGCGGCCGATTGCCGCTCTCAATGCCCAACTGTTCAGCGGCGTGCGCCTGCTGGTGCTGAGCAATGACCGCCACAGCCCGGCCACCATCGCCGGACTGCTGCGCGAGCGCGGCTTCGGCCCGAGCCGGATCACCGTACTGGAGCACCTGGGCGGCCCCTTGGAGCGACGCCTGGACAGCACTGCCGATGAATGGAGCGATCCGGCGATCGCCGACCTCAACCTGCTGGCCATCGAATGTCGCGCGGCCGCCGATACGCCGCAACTGTCCCGTCTGGCCGGCCTGCCGGACTCGGCTTTCCGTCATGACGGCCAGTTGACCAAGCGGGACGTGCGCGCCATCACCCTGGCCCGCCTGGCGCCCGTGCCCGGTGAACTGCTCTGGGATGTGGGGGCCGGTAGCGGCTCCATCGGTATCGAATGGATGCGTGCCCACCCCAGTTGCCGGGCCCTGGCCATCGAAGCCGATGACGGCCGCCAGCAGTTGATCGAACACAACCGCGACGTACTCGGGGTACCCGGGCTGCAACTGATTCGCGGCAGCGCCCCCCAGGCCCTGGCCGGACTGGAGCGTCCGGATGCGGTGTTCATCGGCGGTGGCGTGACCCGCGAAGGCGTATTACAGACTTGCTGGGAGCAGCTCAAGCCCGGTGGGCGCCTGGTGGCCAACGCGGTGACCCTGCAAAGTGAAATGACCCTGATGCACTGGCGCGACCAGCACGGCGGTGAACTGACCCGCATCCATATCGCCCAGGCCCAACCCCTGGGGGAGTTCGACACCTGGCGCCAGGCCCTGCCGATCACCCTGCTGGACCTGCACAAACCCCGGGACCTGCCATGAACCTTGCAGGAGCGGGCTTGCCCGCGAAAGCGCCCACCCAAGAGACCGCAGCGCGCCCTTCGCGAGCAAGCTCGCTCCTACGAGGGCTGGGGCATGCGTGAAGAAACAGCGGAACAACCCGCGCCCCTGCGCAGCGGCCTGACCACCGGCAGCTGCGCCACGGCCACCAGCCTGGCCGCCGCTCGCCTGCTCCTGGGGGGCGTCAACGCGGACGCGGTGGATATCGTCCTGCCCAAGGGTAAACAGGTGCAGATGCGCCTGGAGTTCTGCCGCCGTACCCGCGACGGCGCAGAGGCCGGAACCCTCAAGGATGCCGGCGACGACCCGGACGTGACCCACGGCGCCCTGCTCTACTCCCAGGTGCGCCTGACTCCCGAGCCGGGAATCCGCTTTATCGCCGGCCAGGGCGTGGGCACCGTGACCCGCCCCGGGCTGGTGCTGGCAGTGGGCGAGCCGGCGATCAATCCCGTGCCGCGCCGGATGATCGGCGAGCACTTGCAACGGCTCGCCGAGGAGCAGGCCTACCCCGGCGGGTTCGAAGTCACGGTGAACGTCGAGGGCGGAGCGGAACTGGCCCTGAAAACCATGAACCCGCGCCTGGGGATTCTTGGCGGGCTGTCGATCCTGGGCACCAGCGGCATTGTCCGGCCCTTCTCCTGCGCCGCCTACATCGCCTCGATCCACCAAGGCATCGACGTGGCCAAGACCAATGGCTACCTGCACATCGCCGCCTGCACCGGCAACGCCAGCGAGGACACCATGCGCCGGGTCTATGAGCTGCCGGAAATCGCCCTGATCGAAATGGGCGACTTCGTCGGCGCGGTGCTCAAGCACTTGCGCAAAGTACCTGTGGATAAACTCAGCCTGTGCGGCGGCTTCGGCAAGATCAGCAAACTGGCCGCCGGGCACATGGACTTGCACAGCCGCCACTCCAGCATCGACCTGCCGCAACTGGCGCAATGGGCCGCCGATGCGGGTGCCGATCCGGCGCTGCAACAGGCCATCCGCGAGGCCAATACCAGCCAGCAGGCGCTGGCCATGGCCAGCGCCGCGGGGGTCACCCTGGGGGACGTGGTGTGCCAGCACGCCCTGGACTTCGCCCGCAGCGTGGTGCCCGCTCAAGTCCAGGTGGAAGTCTTCGCCATCGATCGCCAGGGCGGCATCGTCGGCCACGCCGGAGCCTGGCAATGACCCGTATCCTGCTACTGGGCGGGGTCACCGAGGCCCTGGCCATCGCCCGCACCCTGGGCCCAACACATATCTACAGCCTGGCCGGAGTAGGCCGGGTGCCCACCGACCTGAACTGCCAGGTACGAGTCGGCGGCTATGGCGGTGCCGAGGGGCTGGCACGCTTTATCCGCGAAGAGCGCATCGGCCTGCTGCTGGATGCCACCCACCCTTACGCGGCACAGATCAGCGCCAATGCACAAGCTGCCGCGCAACTGACCGGGATTGCCTGCTGGGCCTTGCGGCGTCCGGCGTGGCAACCGCAGCCCGGGGATGACTGGCGCGAGATCACGGATTGGCCGCACTTGGTGCAGGCCTTGGAACCCTTCAAGCGACCCTTGTTCACTCTGGGTCGCGAACCCTTGCAGCATCTGGAAGAAATTCCGGCCGGCCAGTTCTGGACCCTACGCGCCCTGGACGCCTACCCGGGCAACCCGCGCTGTGAAGTGATCGGGGCCCGCGGGCCGTTCCTGATCGAAGACGAACGGGCGCTGTTCGTGCGTCGGCAGATCGACGTGCTGATCAGCAAGAACAGCGGCAGCAGCGCCACCGAACCCAAACTGGAAGTGGCCCGCGAGCGGGGCATACCGGTGCTGGTGCTCAAGCGTCCCGAGTTGCCCGAGGTCGACCGCCAATTTGCCAGCGTAGCCGAGGTACTGAGCGCCCTGGGGCAACTGCCTCACGCCTGACAGACAAAGACGCCAAGCCCCACAGACTCTTGGGATTCCCCTGGCAGCGATCGATAAGGCAGTGCTTTAGCCTCCTTGGAACGATCCAGTGGCGACCGGTTCATCAGTAGCCGGTCGTCGCGCCAATCGATTTCAGTCTGGCAAATGACTTGCTAGGCAGTATCCCAAGGAATACAGTCACCATGTTCGTCTTTGAGCAGACTCAGGCGTTCACCCATTGGCTGCTACGCCTAAAAGATCCCCAGGGAAAAACCCGCGTGCTGGCCCGGATCAGGGCGGCGCAACTGGGCCGTTTCGGCGACTGCGAACCCGTGGGCGAAGGTGTCTATGAAATGTGCATCCATCGCGGCCCCGGCTACCGGGTGTACTTCTCGCGCCGGGACACCGTGATCTACCTGTTGCTGATCGGCGGTGACAAGAGCACCCAGAGACGCGATATCCAACGCGCCAGGCAGCTGGCCCATGACCTCAAGAGCGAGGGCTGAAACATGCGTACCCCAGTGACCCGCTTCGACGCGGCAGAGTACCTCAAGACCCCGGAAAACATGGTGGCCTACCTCGACGCCTGCTTCGAGGAAGACGCCGGCGACGGCGTGCTGATCCGCGCCGCGCTCAACGACATCGCCCGCGCCCGGGGCATGACCCAGGTGGCCCGCGACACCGGCCTGGGTCGCGAGAGCCTGTACAAGTCCCTGGGCAGCCAGGGCAATCCCGAGTTCGCGACTATCATCAAGGTCATGAAAGCACTGGGACTCAAGCTTCACGTCAGCCTGGCCTGAACTGGCACTGCGACACCACACCGCATACGCTGCTTTTTTACTTATCCACAGCGATCAGGCTAAATACCCGCCTGATCGCTCAACCGACGGATCGTCCCCATGTCCCGACAACGGCTCGCATTTGCCTGGATCGCCTGCTTCGCAGTGCTGTTCAACATGCTTGCCATGCCGCTTTCCGGGGCCATGCAACGCAACGATTCGGGGCTGGACGAACAACTGCTGTGGGGCAGCTTCTGCTCTTCCAGCGGCACCAGGATGGTGGCCATTTCCCTGGGCAAGCTTGAGCAGAAAGCCCCGCAGAACGACGACCACTCGAACATGCAGCACTGCTGGTGCTGTTCCGGCTCGGCGCCTCTGGTGGCCCTACCGGGCCATGTGCCGCAGCTGAACTTCATTCGTTTCGCCGCCCAGCCGGGCGCGCCGCAACCGAAGATCGCAATGCTCACCCCGCGCCAGCAATGGCCCAGCCTGAACCCCGGTGCCCCGCCTCTGGCATGATTCCCTTTCGCAAGTGATCTGCGTATTTGAATCGTTCTGGAGAACCGTCATGTCCAAACCGTCCCTGGTCAAGCAATCCCTGCTCCTGGCCGCCCTGCTGCTGCCTGCCTGTTTCGCCACCGCCCACGACTACAAGGCCGGTGAGTTGCAGATCGCCCATCCCTGGTCACAGGAACTGCCGCCGAACGCGCCGACCGTCGCCGCTTACTTCGTGGTGCACAACCCGGGCAAGAACGCCGACACCCTGCTCAGTGTCGACTCGCCGATCTCCGGTCGGGCCGAACTGCATGAACACGTCATGCAAGGCGACATGATGAAAATGCAGCAAGTGGCCAAGGTCACGGTGCCCGCCGGCGGCGAGGCGACCTTCGCCCCCATGGGCTACCACGTGATGCTGATGGAGCTCAAAGACCGCAGCCTGCTCAGCGACGGCAAGCGTTTCCCGCTGACCCTGCACTTTGAAAAGGCCGGCGATGTCACCGTCGAAGTGGCCGTACAGAAGCAGCCGCCGGCCGCCACGCAAGAGTCCAAGCACGCTCACTAAGCTGACCGGCTCGTTACCGTGAACGCCCCGCACGCGCCTGGCCGCAGGCGGTCCGCGCCGCGTCGCAACTCCCCGGGAGTCCGCCGCGGCAGCTGGATCAGCCTGTTCGCCATGCTGATGATCTTTATCGGCCCGCTGATCTCTCAGTCGATGCCGATGGATCACGCGATGCCGATGAACATGTCCATCTCCATGGACATGGGCGACGGCGCGCCCGGCTGTCACGGTGAAAGCCCGCATCAGGCCCAACAAGGCAAGTCCCAGGGTGAACAACACGTACTCTGGGAAAAATGCGGCTATTGCAGCCTGCTGTTCAATTGCCCGGCACTGCCTTCGGCGCTGTCGTTCGCCGCTCTGTTCACGCCGCCCACGCCGTATTTCCTGATCCCCGCCACGCGCCTGGGCCACGCCCGGCAGACCGTGTTCCCCGGCGCCCTGACCCGCGCCCCGCCGATCCTCGTCTGAGTCTCCAGCTCATCTCACACGGCCGACTGTCATCGCGACAGCCGCGTAGTTGCGGCCGTGTCATTCAAGACCGATCGATGGAACCTCTATGTTTTCTGCTGACACTCGCCTGGGCGCTGCCCAGCCATCCAAGCCCTTTGCCCTGAACCCGTCGCGCCTGCGTTTCAACCATGCCCTGGCGGTGCTTTGCGGCGTGCTGCTGACACCCCTGGCCCTAGCCGACGAGGCTCCGACGGACCACTCCCGACACGGCACGCAATTGAGCCCGACGGTGATCACCGCCATCGCCCCCAGCTCGCCCCTGACCGTGGTCACCAATCCCAAGGACCCGCGCCAGCCGGTCCCGGCCAGTGACGGCGGCGACTACCTGAAGACCATTCCCGGCTTCGCCCTGGTACGCAATGGCGGCACCAACGGCGACCCGGTACTGCGAGGCATGTTCGGCTCGCGCCTGAACATCCTCACCAACGGCGGCATGATGCTCGGTGCCTGCCCCGGTCGCATGGATGCACCGACCTCCTACATCTCCCCGGAAACCTACGATCGCCTGACCGTGATCAAGGGGCCGCAAACCGTACTCTGGGGCCCGGGCGCCTCGGCCGGCACGGTGCTCTTCGAGCGTGAACCGGAGCACTTCGGCGAACTCGGCACCCGGGTCAACGCCAGCCTGCTGGCGGGCTCCAACGGCCGCTTCGACAAGACCCTGGATGCTGCCGCCGGCGGCCCCCTGGGGTATGTGCGAGTGATCGGCAACACCGCCCACGCCGACGACTACAAGGACGGCAACAACGACACCGTGGCCTCGCGCTACGACAAGTGGAACGGTGACGTGGCGCTGGGCTGGACCCCGGACGCCGACACCTTGCTGGAGCTCACCGCCGGCAAGGGCGACGGCGAAGCCCGCTACGCTGGCCGTGGCATGGACGGCTCGCAGTTCAAGCGCGAAAGCCTGGGCCTGCGTTTCGAAAAATCCAACATCGGCGAGGTCCTGGACAAGGTCGAGGCCCAGGTCTACTACAACTACGCCGACCACGTGATGGACAACTACAGCCTGCGCACCCCGTCCGGCACCGGCATGATGGCCGGCCCCATGGCCTCCAATGTCGACCGTCGCACCCTCGGTGCACGGATCAAGGCCACCTGGCGCTGGGCCGACCTGCAGTTGATCGGCGGCCTGGATGCCCAGACCAACGAACACCGCAACCGCGCCAGCGGCGGTATCGATACCTACAAGCAGCTGCCTCGTACCAAGGACGCCGACTTCCACAACTACGGCGCCTTCGGCGAACTGACCTGGTACGCCGCCGAGCGCGACCGCCTGATCACCGGGGCCCGCCTCGACCGCGCCTCGGCCAAGGACTATCGCGAGCGCACCGGCTCGGGAATGATGAGCCGCCCCAACCCCACTGCCGGCGATACCCGGGCCGACACCCTGCCCAGCGGCTTCGTGCGTTACGAGCATGACCTGGCCGACAGCCCGACCACCCTCTATGTCGGCCTTGGCCACACTCAGCGCTTCCCCGACTACTGGGAGCTGTTCTCGCCGAAAATGGGTCCGGCAGGCTCGGTGAACGCCTTCGATTCGATCAAGCCGGAAAAGACCACCCAATTGGACTTCGGCCTGCAATACCAGGATGAAGACCTGGAAGCCTGGGCCTCGGGCTACATCGGCCAGGTGCGCGACTACATCCTCTTCGACTACAGCTCCATGATGATGGGCATGAACATGTCCCGGGCCGAGAACATCGACGCACGGATCATGGGCGGCGAACTGGGCGCGGCCTACAAACTGACCTCCAACTGGAAAGCCGATGCGACCCTGGCCTACGCCTGGGGCAAGAACAGCAGCGACGGCAAGGCCCTGCCGCAGATGCCGCCGCTGGATGCGCGCTTCGGCCTGACCTACAGCGAGGACAACTGGAGCGCCGGGGCCTTGTGGCGGGTGGTGGCAGCGCAAAACCGCGTTGACCTGAACAAGGGCAACGTGGTCGGCAAGGACTTCGGCAAGAGCGGTGGCTTCGGCGTGTTCTCCCTCAACGGCGCCTACCGGGTCACCAAGAACCTCAAGCTCAGCACCGGGGTCGACAACCTGTTCGGCAAGGCCTACGCCGAACACCTGAACCTGGCGGGCAACGCCGGCTTCGGCTACCCGGCCAATGATCCCCAGGCGATCAAGGAACCAGGGCGCACCCTCTGGACCAAGGTCGACCTGAGCTTCTGATCCGTCTTCGCCGGCACGCCGGCTCCTCGTCGTAGGAGCTGGCTTGCCAGCGAACAGCCCCCATAAGAAAAGATCCACAGCCCTGCGGAGCGTTCCCCGATGAATCGACCCAAAGTGTCTTTCTACAACCTGGCCTGGCGCTGGCATTTCTACGCCGGGCTGTTCGTTGCTCCTTTCATGGTGATGCTGGCCCTGACCGGCATCGTCTACCTGTTCAAGCCACAGCTGGACCCGTTGATGTACGGCAGCCTGCTCAACGTTCCCCCGGGCCATCACAGCCTGAGCGCCGATGAGCTGCTGCAACGGGTGCAAGCGGCCTACCCCCAAGGCCATGTCAAACAATACCTGCCGCCCCTGGATAGCGAACGCAGCGCGCAGTTCGTGGTGCAGGATGCCGGCCACGAACTCAACGTGTTCATCGACCCCTACCACGGTGACGTGCTCGGCGAGCAGGATGCCAAGGCCAACCTGCAGGCCGTGGCTCGGGCCATTCACGGCGAGCTGATGATCGGCACCGTCGGTGACCGGCTGGTGGAACTGGCCGCCGGTTGGGGCATCGTCCTGGTGATCTCGGGCCTGTACCTGTGGTGGCCTCGGGGCCCGTCTTCGGCGGGCGTGCTGTGGCCCCGTTTCAGCGCCCGCGGCCGGCTGTTCTGGCGCGATCTGCACAGCGTGCTGGGCTTCTGGGGCGCGGCCTTTCTGCTGCTGATGCTGCTCAGCGGCATGACCTGGACCGGCTTCTGGGGCAAGCAGTACGCCGACCTGTGGAACCGCTTCCCGGCAGCCATGTGGAACAACGTGCCGACCTCCGACCAGCAGGCCCGGGAGCTCAACAGCGCCACGCGCCAGACCGTGCCCTGGGCCCTGGAAAACACCCCGATGCCGATGTCCGGCGACCACGCCGAGCACATGGCCCACAACGCCGCGGACGCGGCGCCGGCAGCGCCGTCCATCAGCCTGCAAGCGGTGCAGGATATCGCTCGCCAGCGTCAGGTCGAGGCGGGCTACAGCATCACTCTGCCGAGCACTGCCACGGGCGTATTCACCATCGCGGTGTTCGCCGACGACCCGCGCAACGATGCCACCCTGCATGTTGACCAGTACAGCGGCAAGGTCCTGGCCGACGTACGCTGGCAGCATTACAGCAACGTGGCCCGGGCCACGGAGCTTGGGGTGATGCTGCACGAAGGCAAGATGTTCGGCCGCTTCAACCAGATCCTGGTGCTGGTGGTGTGCCTGATGATCCTGCTCAGCGCCGTGAGCGGCATCGTCATGTGGTGGAAGCGTCGCCCCCAGGGCCGACTCGGCGTGCCCCCACTGCGCCACGACCTGCCGAAATGGAAAACCGCGATGTTGATCATGGCGCTGCTGGCCCTGGCGTTTCCTTTGGTCGGGGCCTCGCTGATTGTGGTGTGGCTGCTCGATCGCCTGCTGCTCTCACGCTTCAACCGCGGGCCTGAATCTGCTTCATCTTCAACATGAATCAGCCGAGATGCGCGTTCCAGAGGGCTCTGTAGAATCTCGGCGCTTTAGCCGTGCACAGTTATAATGTTACTTTATAACACTAAAGTGTAAGATCCCTGCCCGCAGTCCCCCACTGCGGGCAACCCTCTCGAAGAAGTGATTCACCGTCCCGATGAACAAATACTTGCTGCCCAGCCTTTGCCTGATGGCCTTGCCTTCCCTGGCCCAGGCGAATGATTCCGCCGCTTCCCTGACCCTGCCCACCGGCACCATTTCGGCTCCGGCCAGCGAGGCCGACGACAGCGTCAGCCTGAAGACCCCCACCAGCGCCGGTTCGCGCTTGGGCCTCAGCGCCCTGGAAACTCCGGCCAGCACCGACAGCCTGAGCGGCGAACGGATTCGCGCCCGGGGTGAGCGCAGCATTCAGGACGCGGTCTCCCGCAGTGTCGGCATCAGCCGCACCGGCACACCGGGCGACGGTGGCACTTCGTTGTCGGCACGGGGTTTCACCGGGCAGAGTTCGGTGATGCAGCTGTATGACGGCAACCGCATGTACACCGGCATGGGCACCGTGACCTTCCCGGTGGACACCTGGGCGGTGGAGCGGGTCGACGTGCTGCGCGGCCCGGCCTCGGTGCTGTATGGCGAAGGCGCCACCGGCGCGGTGATCAATACCGTGGCGAAAAAACCCTTCAGCGGCGCGATCGAAAACCACCTGCGCCTGGGCTACGGCTCCTTCGATCGCCAGCAGCAGGCCCTGGACAGCGGCGGCTCCCTGAGCGACACCTTGAGCTACCGGCTCAACCTCAACCGCGAGCGCAGCAACGGCTGGGTCGACCGTGGCGACTCCTCTGGCGATTTCATCAGCGCCGCCCTGCGCTGGCAGGCCCGTGATGACCTGGCCTTTACCCTGGCCCACGACTACGGCGACCAGAACCCGATGAACTACTTCGGCACGCCGCTGATCGACGGGCGTTTCCACAAAAGCCTGCGTGACAAGAACTACAACGTGCGCAACGACCAGCAGCACTACAACGACCAGTGGACCCGCCTGACCAGCGAATGGCAGATTTCCGACCAGATCAGTGCCAGCAACGAGCTGTATTACCTCAAGGCCCAGCGCCGTTGGCAGAACGCCGAGAACTACAACTTCAACACCCTGGACCGGCAACTGACCCGCAGCGGCAACTACGGTATCGGCCACCAGCAGGAACAGCTCGGTGACCGTCAGACCTTCACCTTCAAGCACTCGCTGTTCGGCCTCGACAGCCAGACCCTGACCGGCGTCGACTACAACCGCATCCGCTTCCACATGAAGAGCAACTCGCCCTTCACAGACAGCGTGAGCAACGGTCAGCCGGTGGATCTGTACCATCCGGCCCCAGGCGACTTCGCCAGCAACAGCCCTTACCGCGATCAATTCAAGACCACCACCAAGCAGATGTCGGTGTTCGCGGAAAACCGCCTGCAGCTCAGCGAGCGCTGGTCCCTGGTGACCGGTGTGCGCCGCGACTACGCACATATCGATCGCGATGACTTGAAGGACGGCAGCCAGAGCGACAAGACCCTGACCGGCAATAACTGGAAGGCCGGGCTGGTGTTCGCCGTCACTCCGGACACCTCCCTCTACGGTCAGTACTCCACCAGCACCGACGGCGTCGGCGGACTGATTTCCCTGAGCAAGAGCCAGCAGCAGTTCGACCTGTCCAGCGCCAAGCAGAGCGAGATCGGTCTCAAGCAGGCGTTCTGGGACCAGCGTGGCGAATGGACGTTGGCCGCCTACCACATCGTCAAGAAGAAGCTGTTGACCGATGTTCCAGGCGAACCGAACCAGAAACAGCAAGTGGGCCAACAATCCTCCAACGGCCTGGAAGCCAGCCTGGACCTGCAACTGCCCCACGCCTGGCAACTGCAAGCCAACGCCGCCATCGTTCGCGCCCAGTACGACGACTTCCAGCAGGACGTCAACGGCGTGCAAGTCTCCCGCGACGGCAATCGCCCGGTGGACGTGCCGCGCCGCACGGCCAACCTGTGGCTGAGCAAAGCCATCAACGATGACCTGCGGGCCGGCGCCGGGGTGCGCTACGTGGACGCACGCTACGCCGACATGGCCAACCGCAATGAGTTGCCCAGCTACACCGTGGTCGATGCCAACCTGTCGTGGAAAGCACTGCCCAACACCACTCTGGGCCTGCAATTGAACAACCTGTTTGACCGCCAGTACGCACAAAGCCAATACAATGACGGCCAGCAATGGATACTCGGCGAGCCACGCTCGTTCTTCGTCACCGCTGACTACACCTTCTAACCCCTCCTGACGCTACGGCGCGGGGATCACACGGACACGGCATGACCTCGCTGAACCTCACCAACCTGGCCTGGACACCCCTGGGCCAGGGTCACTGCCATCACCAGTTCCAACTGCGTGAGGCCAGCCTGCAAGTGGCGGCCGGCGAGTTCGTTGGCCTGATCGGGCCCAACGGCAGCGGCAAGACCAGCCTGCTGCGCTGCGCCTATCGCTTCAGCAAGCCGCAGCAGGGTGAGGTGCAGCTTGAGCATCAGAATGTGTGGAAGCAATCTCCACGCTGGTGCGCGCAACGCATCGCCGTGGTGCTCCAGGAATTCCCCGACGCCTTCGGCCTGACGGTGGAGGAAGTGGTCGCCATGGGCCGCACGCCCCACAAGGGCCTGTTCGATGCAGATACTCAGGAAGACCGCAGCATCGCTCGCGAGGCCCTGGAGTCGGTGGGCCTGCTGGGTTTCGAGGACCATGCTTTCGCCACCTTGTCGGGGGGAGAGAAACAGCGGGTGATCCTGGCCCGGGCCCTGGCCCAGCGGCCGCAACTGCTGATCCTCGACGAACCGACCAACCACCTCGACCCGCGCTACCAGCTGGAGCTGTTGCAACGGGTCAAACGCCTGGGCATCGGCACCCTGGCCAGCATCCACGACCTGAACCTGGCCGCGGCCTTCTGCGACCGGCTGTATGTCCTCGATCACGGGCGCATCGTCGCCAGCGGCCCTCCCAGCGAAGTGCTCACGGTCGAGCTGCTGCGCAATGTCTTCGGCGTCGAGGCGCTGATCGACTCCCACCCCCTGTCCGGCTACCCACGAATCACCTGGATCACTCAACCATGACCTTGCGCTCCCTGCTTCGCTCCGGCCTCGCCCTGACCCTGTCGCTGGCCACTGCCCAAGCCTTCGCCGCGGCCACTCACTACCCGCTGACCCTCACCAGCTGCAACCGCGAAGTGACCTTCAAGCAAGCGCCGCAACACGCCCTCAGCCATGACATCAACATGACCCAGATGATGCTGGCCCTGGGGCTCAAGTCGCGGATGGTGGGCTACAGCGGCGTCAGTGGCTGGAAGGCCGTGACCCCGCAAATGAGCACCCTGCTGGACGGCCTGCCGGAGCTGGCAGCCAAGTACCCTTCAGTGGAAACCCTGCTCAACGCCAACGTCGACTTCCTGTTCGCCGGCTGGGACTACGGCATGCGCGTCGGCGGCGACCTGACCCCGCAAACCCTGGCGCCCCTGGGGATCAACGTCTACGAGCTGACCGAGTCCTGCGCCTTCGTCATGAAGCGCCCGGCAGCCAGCCTTGAGGACACCTACAACGACCTGCGCAACCTGGGGCGGATCTTCGACGTGCAGGACCGTGCCAACGCCCTGATCGCTCAGATGCAGGAGCAGGTCGCCGAAGTACAGAAGGACCTGCCCCAGGACAAGCCTCGGGTGTTCCTCTATGACAGCGGCGAAGACCGGGCCATGACCTCGGGCCGCCTGGGCATGCCCCAGGCCCTGATCGATGCCGCCGGAGGGCGCAACATTCTCGATGACGTCGAGGCCAGCTGGACCCGGATCAACTGGGAGACCGTGGTCGAGCGCAACCCGCAAGTGATCGTCATCGTCGACTACAGCGAAGTCACGGCCGAGCAAAAGCAGCAGTTCCTGCTGAACAACCAGGCCCTGCAAGGAGTCGACGCGATCAAGAACCAGCGCTTCATCGTCATTCCCTATGTGCAGGCCACCCCGGGCATCGACAACGTGCTGGCCGTGGAAACCCTGGCCAAGGGTTTCCACGGCGAATGATCAAAAGTCGTTATGCCTGGCTGTTGCTGACCCTCGCCGCCCTGCTGCTGGTGTCCTGTGTGCTGTCCCTGGGGTTTGGCCCGGCGCGGGTGCCGGCGGATGTGGTCTGGCGGATTCTCCTGCACAAGGCCCTGGGCCTGGGAACAGTGGACTGGAGCCCGGGCCAGGAGCATATCGTCTGGCTGATCCGCGTCCCGCGCATGCTCCTGGGGGCTCTGGTAGGCGCCGGGCTGGCGCTGATCGGCGCGGTGCTGCAAGCGGTGACCCGCAACCCACTGGCCGACCCGCACCTGCTGGGGGTGACCTCCGGCGCCACCCTCGGCGCGGTGATCGTGGTGCTGCACCTGGGGCAAGTCATCGGGCTGCTGACCCTGCCCCTGGCGGCCTTTGTCGGCGCCCTGGCGAGCATGGTCCTGGTGCTGGGCATTGCCGCTCGCAACGGCCGGCTCGACAGTGACCGACTGCTGCTGTGCGGCGTGGCGGTGTCCTTCGTGATGATGGCGGTGGCCAACCTGCTGCTGTTCATGGGCGACCACCGGGCCAGCTCCGCGGTGATGTTCTGGATGCTCGGCGGCCTGGGGCTGGCGCGCTGGGAACTGCTGGCGATTCCTGCCGCCAGCGTGCTGCTGGGGCTGGTGTTGCTACTGGGCATGGCCCGGCCGCTGAATGCCTTGATGGCCGGGGAGCAGACTGCCGTGACCCTGGGTCTGAACGCACGCAACGTACGCTTCAAGGTGTTCCTGATCGCCTCCCTGATGACCGGGGTGCTGGTGTCCATCAGTGGCTCCATCGGTTTTGTCGGGCTGATGGTGCCGCACATCGCCCGGCGCCTGGTGGGCGCCGAACATCGCCGCTTGCTGCCGGTGTGCGTGCTGCTGGGCAGCCTGTTCCTGGTCTGGGTCGACGTCGCCGCCCGCACCCTGATCGCCCCCGAGGACCTGCCCATCGGCGTGGCCACGGCGGCCATTGGCGGGGTGTTCTTCATCGGCCTGATGCGCCGCCGCTGACTGTGCCCGCCTCTGTAGGAGCCGGCTTGCCGGCGAAGGCGCCCGTGAGCCTTGTGCCAGGTTCGAGGGCCTCTTCGCTGGCAAGCCAGCTCCTACAAACGTCGCCCTTGCTTTAAGATCGCGCGCTTCGATCTCTCAGGATGAGTCTCATGTTCAGAACCGCACTCTTGGCCGTGCTGCTCGGCACCTCCCTTGGCGCCCAGGCCGGCACCTCGGTCGACGTCTCGAAAATCTACGGCAACATCCAGATCGTCAACAGCTTCCCCGACTACAAGGTCAAGGTGGTGAACTCCTTTCCCGATCTGAAGGTGAAGCAGGTCAACTCCTTTCCCGACTCGGCGGGCAAATGGAAGATCGTCAACAGTTTTCCCGATTACAAGATCCAGATCGTCGACTCCTTTCCGGACTTCACCATCAAATATGTCGACTCCTTCCCCGGCGTGAATTGAAGCTCCCCTGCGATCACGGCTGCCGCTCTGCGGCAGCACCACAATGACGCATCCTCGCGCACCACGCCCTAGCCCAGGCCTCGTCTTGGGGCATCACCTCTCCCGCCGTCGCAGTTAAAGCGACGTTTTCATGCCCTGCGCCGACTCGGCACATCCCTTGCAAAACAGCCCTTCAGTACAGGCGGAGTGAAAACTGCTGCGTTAGCCAAGGTTTTCACTGCGCCTGTGAAGTCCGCATCTGCCACCTGAAAAAAATCAAAAGTTCATGGAGATCGCACAATGAAGCGTCGTAGTTTGCTCAAGGCTTTCACTCTCTCGGCAAGCATTGCCGCGATGGGCATGACCTGGACCGTCCAGGCCGCCGAGACCATCAAGGTCGGTATCCTGCATTCCCTGTCGGGGACCATGGCGATCTCTGAAACCTCGCTCAAAGACATGGCGCTGATGACCATTGACGAGATCAACGCCAAGGGCGGGGTCAACGGCAAGCTGCTGGAACCCGTGGTGGTGGACCCGGCCTCCAACTGGCCGCTGTTCGCCGAAAAGGGCCGGCAGTTGCTAACCCAGGACAAGGTGGCGGTGGTGTTCGGCTGCTGGACTTCGGTGTCGCGCAAATCGGTGCTGCCGGTATTCGAAGAGCTCAACGGCCTGTTGTTCTACCCGGTGCAGTACGAAGGCGAAGAAATGTCGCCCAACGTCTTCTACACCGGCGCTGCGCCGAACCAGCAAGCGATCCCGGCGGTGGAATACCTGATGAGCGAGGACGGCGGCAGCGCCAAGCGCTTCTTCCTCCTGGGCACCGACTACGTCTACCCGCGCACCACCAACAAGATCCTGCGCTCGTTCCTGCACTCCAAGGGCGTGGCGGACAAGGACATCGAAGAGGTCTACACCCCCTTCGGCCACGCCGACTATCAAACCATCGTCGCCAACATCAAGAAGTTCTCCGCCGGCGGCAAGACCGCAGTGATCTCCACGGTCAACGGCGATTCCAACGTGCCCTTCTACAAGGAGCTGGCCAACCAGGGCCTGAAGGCCACCGACGTGCCGGTGGTGGCGTTCTCCGTGGGCGAGGAAGAATTGCGCGGCATCGACACCAAGCCACTGGTGGGCAACCTGGCGGCGTGGAACTACTTCGAATCGGTGGATAACCCGGTGAACCAGAAGTTCGTCGCCGCCTGGAAAGCCTACGCCAAGGCCAAGAACCTGCCGGGTGCGGACAAGGCCGTGACCAACGACCCGATGGAAGCCACCTACGTCGGTATCCACATGTGGGCCCAGGCAGTGGAGAAAGCCAAGTCCACCGATGTCGACAAGGTCCGTGAGGCGCTGGCCGGGCAGACCTTCGCCGCACCGTCGGGCTACACCCTGACCATGGACAAGACCAACCACCACCTGCACAAGCCGGTGATGATCGGCGAGATCCAGCCGGACGGTCAGTTCAACGTGGTCTGGCAGACCGAAGGCCCGATCCGCGCCCAGCCCTGGAGCCCCTTCATCCCGGGCAACGACAAAAAGCCGGACTACGCGGTCAAGAGCAACTGATCCGAACCTGACGCCTTTCCTGCAGGAGCGAGCTTGCTCGCGATGAGGTCCGTTGGACCTGCAACGAAAACCGCCCGGCTGGCCGCTGCGCGGATCGCGAGCAAGCTCGCTCCTACAGGTTACCCAGGCGCTTTCAAGGACATCGATATGCCCACTGCCCTTTACCGTTTCATCCTCGCCTGCCTGCTGTTGCTGCCATGGGCGGCCCAAGCCGGTGATGCCGAAGACTTCGTCACGGCCAATCCCACGCAACAGGCCCAGCTTCTGGAAAGCTGGGCCGCGCAGCCCGATCCGGCGCGCATCGAACTGCTCAACGCCCTGCAACAGGGCCAGTTGAGCATCGCCGGTGAAAGCAAAACCCTGCGCCTGAACAACCGCCTGCGGGGCCTGATCGACACCGCACTGGCCAGCCATCAATTGCTCGCCGCCGATGCCGGCAGCCGACTCGATGCCGCCCGGCAACTGCAGAAAAGCGCCAAGCCGGCGCAATTGAAATTCCTCGATGCCCAGCTGGCAGCCGAGCAAGACCCCGGCGTGCACGACGCCCTGAGCCTGGCCCTGGCCAACCTGCAATTGGTGGACAGCGACCCGGCAGTACGTCTGGCCGCCGTGCGCCTGCTGGGGGAAACCGGCGACCCGCTGGCCCGCACCCGCCTCGAAGGCTTGCTCGAACCCGGTGTCGAGGCCGATGCCAACGTGCGCACCGCCGCCGAAACCAGCCTGGCCCAGGTCAAGCGCAAGCTGCTGGTGGGTGAAGTCCTCGGCCAGGCCTTCAGCGGCTTGTCCCTGGGTTCGATCCTGCTGCTTGCGGCCCTGGGCCTGGCCATCACCTTCGGCCTGCTGGGGGTGATCAACATGGCCCACGGCGAGATGCTGATGCTCGGCGCCTACGCCACCTACGTGGTGCAATTGCTGTTCCAGCGCTACGCCCCGCAAGCCATCGAGTACTACCCGCTGCTGGCACTGCCGGTGGCGTTCTTCGTCACCGCCGGGATCGGCATGGCCCTGGAGCGCACGGTGATCCGTCATCTCTATGGCCGGCCCCTGGAAACCCTGCTGGCCACCTGGGGCATCAGCCTGATGCTGATCCAACTGGTGCGCCTGCTGTTCGGCGCGCAGAACGTCGAGGTGGCGAACCCGGCCTGGCTCTCCGGCGGCATCCAGGTATTGCCCAATCTGGTACTGCCCTACAACCGCATCGTGATCATCGCCTTCGCGCTGTTCGTTGTCGTGCTCACCTGGCTGCTGCTGAACAAGACCCGCCTGGGCCTGAACGTGCGTGCAGTAACCCAGAACCGCAACATGGCCGCCTGCTGCGGCGTGCCCACCGGGCGCGTGGACATGCTCGCCTTCGGTCTCGGCTCGGGCATCGCCGGCCTCGGTGGCGTGGCCCTGAGCCAAGTCGGCAACGTCGGCCCGGACCTCGGTCAGAGCTACATCATCGACTCGTTCCTGGTGGTGGTGCTCGGCGGGGTCGGGCAACTGGCCGGCAGTGTGCTGGCGGCCTTTGGTCTGGGGGTGGCGAACAAGATCCTCGAACCGCAGATCGGCGCCGTGTTGGGCAAGATCCTCATCCTGGCGCTGATCATTCTGTTTATCCAGAAACGCCCGCAAGGACTCTTCGCATTGAAAGGACGGGTGATCGACTGATGAATCAACCACTGCTGATTACCGCCAGCCAGAAAGCCGGGCCCAAGGTCACGATCGCGGTCGGCGCGCTGCTGCTCCTGGTGCTGCTGGCGTTGCCGCTGTTGTCACTGCTGCCGGCGGGCAACCCGCTGCAGGTCTCGGCCTACACCCTGACCCTGGTGGGCAAGATTCTCTGCTACGCCATTGTCGCCCTGGCCCTGGATCTGGTCTGGGGCTATGCCGGACTGCTGTCCCTGGGCCACGGCCTGTTCTTCGCCCTGGGCGGCTACGCCATGGGCATGTACCTGATGCGCCAGGCCGCCGGAGACGGCCTGCCGGCGTTCATGACCTTCCTTTCGTGGAGCGAGCTGCCCTGGTACTGGACCGGCACCAGCCACTTCCTCTGGGCCCTGTGCCTGGTGGTGCTGGCGCCGGGTCTGCTGGCCCTGGTGTTCGGTTTCTTCGCCTTCCGCTCACGGATCAAGGGCGTGTACTTCTCGATCATGACCCAGGCCCTGACGTTTGCCGGGATGCTGCTGTTCTTTCGCAACGAGACCGGTTTTGGCGGCAACAACGGCTTCACCAACTTCCGCAGCATCCTGGGTTTCGGCATCACCGAACCCGGCACCCGCGCGGCGCTGTTCCTGGCCACGGTGCTGCTACTGGTGGCCAGCCTGTACCTGGGCTGGCGCCTGGCCCGGAGTAAGTTCGGCCGGGTGCTGACCGCCCTGCGCGATGCCGAAAACCGCCTGATGTTCTGCGGCTACGACCCGCGTGGCTTCAAGCTGTTCGTCTGGGTCTTGAGCGCCGTGCTGTGCGGCTTGGCTGGCGCGCTGTATGTGCCCCAGGTGGGCATCATCAACCCCAGCGAAATGTCCCCCACCAACTCCATCGAAGCCGCCGTGTGGGTAGCCCTGGGCGGACGCGGCACGCTGATCGGACCACTGCTGGGAGCCGGGCTGGTGAACGGCATGAAGAGCTGGTTCACCGTGGCCTTCCCCGAATACTGGCTGTTCTTCCTCGGCGCCCTGTTCATCGTGGTGACCCTGTACCTGCCCAAGGGCGTGATCGGCCTGCTGAAGAAACGAGGTGAGCAATGAGAGTCACAGCGACCGCGGATTTCATGCTCGAACCCATCCTCGAACCCAACAAGGACCAGGGCAGCAGCCGCGACGCCATCGGCCTCGGGCACGCTGCCGGCAAGGGCCTCAACACCCGCCACGGCACCATCCTGACCCTGGAAGACATCAGCGTCAGCTTCGACGGTTTCAAGGCCCTCAACGACCTCAACCTGTACATCGGCGTCGGCGAGCTGCGCTGCATCATCGGCCCCAACGGCGCCGGCAAGACCACCCTGATGGACGTGATCACCGGCAAGACCCGCCCCACCCAGGGCAAGGCCTGGTTCGGCGAAACCCTGGACCTGACCCAGATGAGCGAAGTGCAGATCGCCCAGGCCGGGATCGGCCGCAAGTTCCAGAAGCCCACGGTGTTCGAGGCCCTGAGCGTGTTCGAGAACCTGGAGCTGGCGCAGAAGACCGACAAGTCGGTGTGGGCCAGCCTCGGGGCGCGCCTGAACGGTGAGCAGAAGGACCGCATCGCCCAAGTGCTGGAGACCATTCGCCTGAGCCCTTCGGCCCAGCGCCAGGCGGGCTTGCTGTCCCACGGTCAGAA
Source organism: Pseudomonas sp. JDS08PS003 (assembly GCF_045013505.1). Classification (NCBI taxonomy): domain Bacteria; kingdom Pseudomonadati; phylum Pseudomonadota; class Gammaproteobacteria; order Pseudomonadales; family Pseudomonadaceae; genus Pseudomonas; species Pseudomonas sp. JDS08PS003. The sequence continues at coordinate 824,852 of NZ_CP120724.1, read as the reverse complement.
ACAGTTCCTGGAGATCGGCATGCTGCTGATGCAAGACCCGCAACTGCTGTTGCTGGACGAGCCGGTGGCGGGCATGACCGACGCCGAGACCGAGTTCACCGCCGAGCTGTTCAAGACCCTGGCGGGCAAGCACTCGTTGATGGTGGTGGAACACGACATGGGCTTTGTCGGCTCGATTGCCGACCACGTCACCGTGCTGCACCAGGGCAGCGTACTGGCCGAAGGGTCCCTGGAGCAGGTGCAGGAAAACGAACGGGTGATCGAGGTGTACCTCGGCCGTTAGCGCAACCGCCGCTCGCCGGCAGCCGGCTCCTACCCGCTCCCGTAGGAGCTGGGTTGCCAGCGAAGGCCACCCCGCAATCCCCACAAAATTCGAGTACCCGACCATGCTCCAAGTCGACAAGCTGCACCAATACTACGGCGGTAGCCACATCCTGCGCGGCCTGAGCTTCGAAGCCCGGATCGGCGAAGTCACCTGCCTGCTGGGGCGCAACGGCGTGGGCAAGACCACCCTGCTCAAATGCCTGATGGGCCTGCTGCCGGCCAAGGAAGGCACGGTCAACTGGGAGGGTCGGAGCATCACCGGCTACAAGCCCCATCAGCGCGTCCACGCCGGGATCGCCTACGTGCCCCAGGGCCGGGAAATCTTCGGCCGCCTGACTGTGGAAGAAAACCTGCTGATGGGCCTGTCCCGCTTCCCCGGCTCCCAGGCCAGGGAAGTACCGGCCTTCATCTACGAACTGTTCCCGGTGCTGTTGCAGATGAAGCAGCGCCGTGGCGGCGACCTCTCCGGCGGCCAGCAGCAACAACTGGCCATCGGTCGCGCCCTGGCCAGCCGCCCCCGGCTGCTGATCCTCGATGAGCCCACCGAAGGCATCCAGCCCTCGGTGATCAAGGAGATCGGCGCGGTGATCAAGAAACTCGCGGCCCAGGGCGATATGGCGATTCTGCTGGTGGAGCAGTTCTACGACTTCGCCGCCGAACTGGCCGACCAGTATCTGGTGATGTCCCGGGGCGAAATCGTCCAGCAGGGCCGTGGGGAAAATATGCAGGCAGAAGGTGTACGCGGCCTGGTTACGATCTAATCTGTAGCCTCCTAACGATAACGACCCAGCATGAACTCACCTGCCGTCACCGCCCTGTTCACCCCCAGCTGGCACGCCGAGCTGGAGCTGGCCTACGCCCGTTTCGGCGCCACCACGCGCCCGGTTCTGCGTCGCCACCTGGGCCCGCTGCGGGTGCAGAAGCACCTGTACGCCGAGGGCCCCGAGGTGTGCCAGCACATCATCGTCCACCCACCCGGCGGCATCGCCGGCGGCGACCGGCTGGCCATCAGTGCCCGGGTCGACCACGGCGCCTGGGCACAGCTGACCAGCCCCGGTGCCGCCAAGTGGTACCGCGCCACCGGCCCTGCCAGCCAGACCCTGAGGCTGCAAGTGGCACCGGGGGCGACCCTGGAATGGCTGCCCCAGGAAACCATTGTCTTCAGCGCCGCCCAGGCCGAACTGACCACCCTGGTCGAACTGCAAGGCGATGCCCGGCTGTTCTACTGGGACATCGTGGCCCTGGGACGCCCGGCCAGTGGCGAGCGCTTCGAGCAAGGGCACTTCCAGGCGCACCTGGACATCCGTCGCGACGGCCGGCCGCTCTGGCATGAACGCCAGCGCATCAATGGCGGCGACGGCCTGCTGGATTCCCCCATCGGCCTGGACGGCCAGCCGGTGTTCGCCACTTTGCTGGTGACCGGTGAAATCGACAGCGAACTGCTGGAGCGCTGCCGCGCCCTGGCGCACCCGGTACGCGGCGACCTGAGCCAACTGCCAGGCCTGCTGGTGGCCCGCTGCCTGGCCAGTGAAGCCCTGCAGGCCCGGGCCTGGCTGATCGACCTGTGGCGTCTGCTGCGCCCGGCGCTGCTGGGCCGCGAGGCTGTGCCACCGAGGATCTGGAACACCTGATGCCGACTCTCTTTTTTAACTGCCCAACAACGGATTGATCACGATGGACCTGACCCCACGCGAAAAAGACAAGCTGCTGATCTTCACCGCCGGCCTGGTGGCCGAGCGGCGACTGGCTCGCGGCCTCAAGCTCAATTACCCGGAGGCCATGGCCTATATTTCCGCGGCGCTGCTCGAAGGTGCCCGGGATGGCCAGACCGTGGCAGAACTGATGCACTACGGCACCACCCTGCTCAGCCGTGAACAGGTGATGGAAGGCATCCCGGAGATGATCCCGGAGATCCAGGTCGAGGCCACCTTCCCCGACGGCACCAAGCTGGTCACTGTCCATCAACCCATCGCCTGAGGCCGCGCCATGACCTATCGCATCCGCGACGCGTTGCACGCCGACCTGCCGGCGATCCGCGACATCTACAACGATGCCGTGGTCAATACCACGGCGATCTGGAACGACTCGCCGGTGGACCTGGGCAACCGCCAGGCCTGGTTCAGTGCGCGCCAGGCCCAGGGCTACCCGATCCTGGTGATCGTCAACGCCGAGGAGCAGGTGCTCGGCTACGCTTCCTTCGGCGACTGGCGGCCCTTCGACGGCTTTCGCCACACCGTGGAACATTCGGTCTATGTCCGCAGCGACCAGCGCGGCAACGGCCTGGGTCCACAGCTGATGGCGGTGCTGCTGGAACGCGCCCGTGGCTGTGACAAGCACGTGATGGTGGCCGCCATCGAAAGCGCCAACACCGCCTCGGTCCGCCTGCACCAGCGCCTGGGCTTTATCAGCACCGGACAGATGCCCCAGGTGGGCACCAAGTTCGGGCGCTGGCTGGACCTGACCTTCATGCAGCTGATTCTCAACCCCGGGGCACAACCGCCCGCCCCTCACAAGGAGTGACCTCTCGATGAACGCCGCCCAACTGCGCCGAGTCCATGGAGAAAGCTTTGCCCATTACCGTCAAGGATTGATCGACCTGCTGCTGGATTCGGTGCACCACGGCGCGTCCATCGGCTTCATGGCCGATCTGGACGACAGCCAGGCCCGGGACTACCTCGGCAGCGTGCAGGCCGGGGTCGAGGACGGCAGCCTGATGCTGTGGGTGGTGGTTCACGATGAGAAGGTCCTGGCCAGCGTGCAACTGGCGCTGTGCATGAAGGCCAATGGGCGCAACCGCGCCGAGGTGCAAAAGCTTCAGGTGCTGCACAGCGCCCGGCGCCGTGGCCTGGGCCAGCAATTGATGAACGCCCTGGAACAGGCCGCCCGCCAGCACAAGCGCGGGCTGCTGTACCTGGACACCGAGGCAGGCTCGGCGGCCGAGGACTTCTACCGTTCCCTGGGCTACACCCGGGTCGGCGAACTGCCCAACTACTGCCAGAGCCCGGACGGCACCTATACCCCCACCGCCATCTACTTCAAGACCCTGGGACAACCCCTATGATTCCTGGCCAATACCAGATCCAGCCTGGCGAGATCGAACTCAATGCCGGGCGCCGCACCTTGACCCTCAGCGTGGCCAACAGTGGCGACCGGCCGATCCAGGTCGGCTCCCACTATCACTTTTTCGAAACCAACGACGCCCTGACCTTCGACCGCGCCGCCAGCCGCGGCATGCGCCTGAACATTGCCGCCGGTACCGCCGTGCGCTTCGAACCGGGACAGACCCGGGAGGTGGAACTGGTGGATCTGGCCGGCAAGCGCCGGGTATTCGGTTTTGCCGGACGCATCATGGGCGACCTCTGACCCCTCGACCCTAAGCGCGTAGGAGCCGGCATGCTGGCGAATGCGGTCTTTCGGGCCCCTTCGCCGGCAAGCCGGCTCCTACAAGACCTGTTTCTGTAAGGAGCTGCGATGAAGATTTCCCGTGAGGCCTATGCCGATATGTTCGGCCCTACCGTGGGCGACAAGGTGCGGCTGGCCGATACCGAGCTGTGGATCGAAGTGGAGAAGGACTTCACCACCTACGGCGAAGAAGTGAAGTTCGGCGGTGGCAAGGTGATCCGCGACGGCATGGGCCAGAGCCAACTGCTGGCATGCGATGTGGTGGACACCCTGATCACCAACGCGCTGATCATCGATCACTGGGGCATCGTCAAGGCTGACGTCGGTTTGAAGGACGGGCGCATCGCCGCCATCGGCAAGGCCGGCAACCCGGATATCCAGCCCGATGTGACCATCGCCATCGGCGCCAGCACCGAGGTCATCGCTGGTGAAGGCATGATCCTCACCGCCGGCGGCGTCGACACCCATATCCACTTCATCTGCCCGCAGCAGATCGAAGAGGCGCTGATGAGCGGCGTCACCACCATGATCGGCGGCGGCACCGGGCCGGCCACCGGGACCAACGCCACCACCTGCACCTCCGGACCTTGGCACATGGCGCGCATGCTCCAGGCCGCGGACGCCTTCCCGATGAACATCGGCTTTACCGGCAAGGGCAACGCCAGCCTGCCGGAGCCCTTGATCGAGCAGGTCAAGGCGGGGGCCATCGGCCTCAAGCTGCACGAGGACTGGGGCAGCACCCCGGCCAGCATCGACAACTGCCTGAGCGTGGCCGATGAGTACGACGTGCAGGTGGCGATCCACACCGACACCCTGAACGAATCCGGCTTCGTCGAAACCACCCTCGGCGCCTTCAAGGGGCGGACCATCCACACCTACCACACCGAAGGTGCCGGCGGCGGCCATGCCCCGGACATCATCAAGGCCTGCGGCTTCGCCAATGTGCTGCCCAGCTCCACCAACCCGACCCGGCCCTTCACCCGCAACACCATCGACGAACACCTGGACATGCTCATGGTCTGCCACCATCTGGACCCGAGCATCGCCGAGGACGTGGCCTTCGCCGAGAGCCGCATCCGCCGGGAAACCATCGCCGCCGAAGACATCCTCCATGACCTGGGAGCGTTTTCGATGATCAGCTCCGACAGCCAGGCCATGGGCCGGGTCGGCGAAGTGGTGACCCGCACCTGGCAGACCGCCGACAAGATGCACCGCCAGCGCGGCCCGCTGCCGGGAGACGGCCCGGGCAACAGCAACTTCCGGGTCAAGCGCTACATCGCCAAGTACACCATCAACCCGGCCATCACCCACGGCATCAGCCATGAGGTGGGCTCCATCGAGGTGGGCAAATGGGCCGATCTGGTGCTTTGGCGCCCGGCCTTCTTCGGGGTCAAGCCGACCCTGATCCTCAAGGGCGGGGCCATTGCCGCCAGCCTGATGGGCGACGCCAATGCCTCGATCCCGACCCCGCAGCCGGTGCACTACCGGCCGATGTTCGCCAGTTACGGCGGCAGCCGCCACGCCACCAGCCTGACCTTTATCAGCCAGGCCGCACTGGACGCCGGCGTACCGGAGCAATTGGGGCTGAAGAAGCGCATCGCCGTGGTCAAGGGCTGTCGCAAGGTGCAAAAGAGTGACCTGATCCACAACGACTACCTGCCGGATATCGAAGTCGACCCGCAGACTTATCAGGTCAAGGCCGATGGTGTCCTGCTGTGGTGCGAACCGGCGGATGTGCTGCCCATGGCCCAGCGTTACTTCCTGTTCTGAGGCGCGTCCGGCCGCTGGGCAGGCCCGGTGTTGAAGCCGCGGATAAGGCGCTAAGATGCGTGTCGGTTTTCCACTCTCTGCCCAGTAAGGTGCCCGGCTATGCGCCTGTCCGATTTCATCGTGCAGCACGTTGATCGAATCGTTGATGAATGGGAACAATTTGCCAGGACCCTGGCCGCGGACACCCTGACCCGCAGCGACCTGCGGGATCACGCCACCTCGATCCTGCTGGCCGCCGCCCGGGACATGCGCATCACCCAGAGCCCGGGTGAGCAGTTGGCCAAGGCCAGGGGCGAAGGCCCGGAGAAATCCCCCAGCCTGGATGAGGCCGCCGCCAGCCATGGCGAACTGCGTCATCACGTGGGTTTCGATCTGGTGCAGATGACGTCCGAGTTCCGCCACCTGCGGGCCTGCGTGATCCGCCTGTGGGTCGCCAGCCTGGTGACGCCGGACCTGGAACACTTGCAAGACATGATCCGTTTCAACGAGGCCATCGACGAAGCCCTGGCCGAGTCCACCTGCGCCTACGCCGAGCAGGTCAGCCGCTCACGGGACATCTTCCTGGCGATTCTCGGCCACGACCTGCGGGCGCCGTTGCAGGCGGTGAGCATGTCCACCGAGATGCTGGCGCGCAAAATGCCGCTGGATAGCGACGCCCAGGCCTTTGTCTCACGCATCAAGAGCGGCACCCGACACATGGGCGCCATGGTCAGCGACCTGCTGGAGTTCGTCCGCAGTCGCCTGGGCAATGGCCTGCCCATCGATCCGGCGCCCATGGACCTGGCCAGCGCCGCCAAGGCTGCCATGGACGAAGCCTGCGCCGGGCAACCCGATTGCACGCCGTTACTGAGCTTCGAGGGTGACAGCCATGGCATCTGGGACCGGGGACGTATCGAACAGATGCTGCAGAACCTGATCGGCAACGCCCTGCAGCACGGCAGCAACCGCCGTACCGTGACCGTGACCATTACCGGCGGTGCGGAACAGGTGCTGTTGACCGTGCACAATTACGGCCCGCCGATTCCCAAGGAAGCCCTGGGCACCCTGTTCGATCCTTTGGTGCGCAGTGCCGATGAGGAACTGGGCAGTACCAGCACCAGCCTTGGCCTGGGACTGTTCATCGTCAAGGAAGTGGTGACCGCGCACCAGGGCAGCATCGAAGTCAGCTCCAACGAGAGCGACGGCACCACCTTCGCCGTGATCTTGCCGCGCGTCTCCCGCGCCACCTCGTAGGAGCTGGCTTGCCAGCGAAGGCGTCAGCCCGGATTGCGCAAGGCCCAGGGGCCTCTTCGCCGGCAAGCCGGCTCCTGCGCAGTGAGGCGGATCAATCCAGCAGCAGGCGGCCCAGACGCTGCTTGAGCATCTGGTTCTCGGCCCGCAGTTGCCGCACTTCGTCCAGCAGGTCCAACGCCAGGGCGACGCCTTCCCACTCCAGGTCCAGGTCGCGGCGCAACTTCGCCGCGCGCTTGGCCAGGGACAGTTCAACATCGTTGAAACGCCAGTCCTTGGGCGCCGTCCCCTGAGGTTCGAGGATGCCGTGTTCGACGATTTCGATCACGTAGGCCGCCGACAGGTCGGCCACTTCACAGAACTCTTCCATGTCCAGCTGAACGATCAGGGTGCTCATGATCAGCGCCTCCTAGTGTCGAATCAGAAATTTTCCCGAGGGTCGAACGCGGCCTTCTTCGCCAGCTCCTGCCACAACGCCTTGACGTCGTCGCCGGTCTGCTTGGGCATCACGGCCTTGAGCTGGACGAACAGGTAGCCACGCTGGCCGGCCTTGTTCAGCAGGCCATGACCCTTGGCGCGCATGCGCTGGCCGTTCTGGCTGCCGGCCGGGACCTTGAGGTTGATCTTGCCGGTCAGGGTCGGTACCGCCACCTCGGTGCCCAGCGCCAGCTCCCAAGGGGCCAGCGGCAGGGTGATGATCAGGTTCTCGTCCTCCACATCGAACTTCGGATGGGGCGCAAAGCGAATGGTCAGGTACAGGTCGCCATTGGCTCCGCCGCCAACGCCCGGTGCACCCTGGCCCTTGAGGCGGATGCGTTCGCCGTCGGTGACCCCGGCTGGAATCTTCACGTTCAGGCTTTTGCTGGTATTGCTCACATGCTGGCCGGCAGCGTTGTACTGCGGCACCTGGAAGCTGATCTTCTTCGACTCGGTCGACAGGGTTTCTTCAAGAAAGATCGGCAGTTCCATTTCCACATCCTGTCCACGACGACCGCTACTGCGGCGCTGTTCCGGGCCGCCGAATCCTGGCCCCCGGTTACCAAAGATCGAACTGAAGAAGTCCGAGAAGTCCCCACCGTCACCGCCACCAAAGCCACCACGGCTCTGCCAGCCCGGAGGCCCCTGGAACGGCTGGCCATGCTGGCCGTACTTGCGCAGGTCGTCGTACTCGGCGCGCTTGTCCGCGCTTTTCAGCGCTTCATAGGCTTCCGAGGCATCCTTGAACTTGGCCTCGGCATCCTTTTCCTTACTGACGTCGGGGTGGTACTTGCGCGCCAGCTTGCGATAGGCGGCCTTGATCGCCTTGTCGTCCGCTGTCGGCTCCACGCCGAGAATCTTGTAATAGTCTTTGAAGTCCATCGAGGGAATCACCATCCGTTATCAAAGTCGCGCGGCGTGCAGCACAGCATGCTCGGTCTGGCAGCATGAGAATTGATCAATCTCAATCCTCTGACTGAACGGCGCATCAGAAGTTTATCGGCAGCCTCGGGCGGATCTTGTGATCCCAGGTGGCTGCTCGGCCCATGCCTGCAAGTTTGGGGGTCAAGGATAGTCTTTCAAGGCACAACAGGTTGCGATTTAGCAGATAGTCGGCCTTTGCAACGCGCGAGGACTGGCGTACGCTGCGCGGCCGTTTTTTTCACCGGATCCAAAGACATGAACAACGCCACCCCGGCCCGTGCCTGCGGCATTGACTTCGGTACCTCCAACTCCACCGTCGGCTGGCTGCGCCCCGGCGAGGAGACGCTGATCGCCCTGGAGGACGACAAGATCACCCTGCCTTCGGTGGTGTTCTTCAATATCGAGGAACGCCGTCCGGTGTATGGCCGCCTGGCGTTGCACGAATACCTGGAAGGCTACGAAGGCCGGCTGATGCGCTCGCTGAAAAGCCTGCTGGGCTCCAAGCTGATCAAGCACGACACCAGCGTGCTGGGCACCGCGATGCCGTTCAAGGACCTGCTGGGGCTGTTCATCGGCCAGCTCAAGAACCGTGCCGAAGCCACCGCCGGTCGGGAATTCGACGAAGTGGTACTGGGGCGTCCGGTGTTCTTCGTCGATGACGACGCCGCCGCCGACCAGGAAGCCGAAGACACCCTGGTGGAAGTGGCCCGCAAGATTGGCTTCAAGGAAGTGTCCTTCCAGTACGAACCCATCGCCGCGGCCTTCGACTACGAATCCACCATCGAACGCGAAGAACTGGTGCTGATCGTCGACATCGGCGGTGGTACCTCGGACTTCTCCCTGGTGCGCCTGTCCCCCGAGCGCCGTGGGGTCGACAACCGGCACGACGACATCCTCGCCACCGGCGGTGTGCACGTCGGCGGTACCGACTTCGACAAGCAACTGAGCCTGCAGGGCGTAATGCCACTGTTCGGCTACGGCAGCCGGATGAAGAGCGGCGCCTACATGCCCACCAGCCACCACATGAACCTGGCGACCTGGCACACCATCAACTCGGTGTACTCGCAGAAGTCCCAGTTGGCCCTGGGCAGCATGCGCTATGACATCGAAGACACCGGCGGCATCGACCGCCTGTTCAAGCTGATCGAACAGCGCGCCGGCCACTGGCTGGCCATGGAAGTGGAAGAGACCAAGATCCAGCTGACCCACGCCGAGAACCGCCTGGTGCCCCTGGACCGGATCGAGCGCGACCTCAGTGTCGACCTGAGCCGGGCCCTGTTCGAAAGCTCCATCGACGGTCTGCTGGAGCGCATCCGCACCAGCGTCAGCCAATTGCTGAGCGACGCCAATGTCGGTGTGGGTCAGGTCGATACGGTGTTCTTCACCGGCGGGTCCAGCGGCATTCCGGCACTGCGCCAGAGCGTGGCGGCGATGCTGCCCAACGCCCGGCATGTGGAAGGCAATATCTTCGGCAGCATCGGTAGCGGCCTGGCGATTGAAGCCAGAAAGCGCTACGGCTAGGCACCCCGCGCCCGACATTGGTACCCCAGGGATGGGGAAAATTTTCGCAAGGAACCGCAACGATGAACCTGTGCAAGCTGCTGCCCCTACTGACCGCCCTGCTGCTGACCGGCTGCAAGGAAGATTTCATGTCCCTGCAGTTCGAGCAGCCGGTGGGGTATCGCGGCCAGCAGATAGATGCCAAGGTCGGCACCCTGCTGAGGGAGGCGATTGGCTCTCGCGGTATCGACCCTGAACAGATCGTGCTGGAACTGGATGAGCAGGACACTCGGGTGGTCCATCTGGCCCTCGACGGCGAATTGGGTCCTGAGCAGCGGGCGGCCCTGCGCGACCTGTTTGACCAGGTCGTCAAGGCCCGGGCGGCCAGCAGCATGGCCATCGACCTGACACTCCAGGCCCAGCCCGGCGCGGCCACCCCGCAGCCAATCCCCCTGGAGCTGGCCATCACCCCCGAGGTACAGCTGTCGGCGCGCTACCAATATCTCGACCGGGCAATAGGCCTGTTCAACCAGAGCGGGGTTCCGGTGCAGATCGTCTGCGGCATCGAGGGACAATTGAACGGCGAGCTGCCCTTCAATGGGCTGAGCGTGCAACAGATCCCCAAGCAGTCGCCGGAGCATGTCTACCTGAATTTCCGCACTCAGAATTTTAGAAGACAGACCCTGCCGGCCCTGATGCAGGTCAGGGATGCCCAACTGCGCGAGAGCATGAGCAAAGGCGAGATTCGCCTGTGGGGCGAAGAGCAGATCCCGAACGACCTGCTGCGCACCAAGCTGCAATTGTCGATTGAAATCGGCAACCTGGGCGAGCAGATGCTGGCCGCCGATTTCAGTGCCGACAGCCGCCAGGACACCTGGACCAGCGAATGCGCGAAGAAGATCGAACAGTTGGGCCGACCGTTCTCCTTCCATATCGGCTCAGGCATCGATCGCCTGCAGGCGGTGACCTATGAGGATGCCGGGCGCGATTGAGCCCGGCGGGACTCAGACCAGCCCCGCCAGCTTCAACTCGCTCTTCAGATAGGCGTAATAGATCGGCCCCGCCACCACCCCGGGCAGGCCGAACGCCGCCTCGAACACCAGCATCGCCAGCAACAGCTCCCAGGACTTGGCACTGATCTGCCCGCCAACGATCCGCGCGTTGAGGAAGTATTCCAGCTTGTGGATAAAGATCAGGTAACCCAGGGCCGCCACCGCCACCCAGATCGACAGCGACAGGCCGACGATGGTGATCAGGGTGTTGGAAATCAGGTTGCCGATCACCGGCAGCAGGCCCAGCAGGAAGGTCAGCACGATCAGGGTCTTGGTCAGCGGCAGCTTGACCCCGAACAGCGGTAGGATCAGCGCCAGAAAGACCCCGGTGAAGAAGGTGTTGAGCAGGGAGATCTTGATCTGCGCGAAGACGATGTTGCGAAACGCCTGGACCAGCAGGTGCAGGCGGTCGAACAGCGCCGCCGCCAGGGGCTTGCGCTTGGTCAGGTCGGGGATGCGCTGCAGGGCGATGATGGCCCCCAGGACCATGCCGATGAGCAAGGTCACGAACATGTGCGCCGCGTCCTTGCCCACCAGTTGCAACTCGCTCAGGTGCTTGCTGGCCCAGGCGCCGATGGCGGCCTGGAACTCGGCGGCACTGGCCGGCAGGTAGGAATCGAGGAACGGCGGCAATTGGCCACGGGCCTTGTCCACCACCACCATGAACTTGCCCAGCGAGGCGCCGGGATTCTCCGCTTCATGCAGCAGGAAACTGATGGCCCCGGCGAACAGCAGGGTCAGCAGACTGACCACCAACGTGCCAAGCAGCGCCACCGCCAGCCAACGCGCACGCCGGCCCTCGATCAGCCGCTGCAGTTGTGGAGTGAGCATATTGACCAGCTCGAACACCAACAGCCCCGCCAGCAGGCTCGGCAGCAGCCGCAACGGCAAGGCCAGCAGCAGGCCGCCAAAGATGATGATCCAACTGATGAACAACAGATGACGCTGTGAAAACGCTGGCATATAGCCTCAAGACAAACAGCGGGAAAAGACCGGCAGTCTGCCAGCCTTCACCCCGGAGGAATAGTGGCAGGCGCCCCAAGGGCATGGGCTTACAGGGTACTTGAGTGTTGTGACAGGCGAAGGTTCAGTCTGTTCTGGCCTGAGGCAGCGGGGCTGAAGGGGCCGGCAGCGGCACGTCATAGCCGCAGTAGTGCAGGCGAGAGTCCAGGCGCTGGTTTTCGTAAACCAGAGAGGGCGCCGTGCAGCCGCTGATCCCCCGGACAACCACAGACCAGGGCAATCCCTGTAGCGCCGCAGATATACCCAAACACTTTCACTCTTTGTATTTGCTGATAAACGAATACCTGATGCCCGCGGCTTCGACGATGCTCCGCATCTCCTGCTCTTGCTCAGGTTCGCCAACAAAGAACAGCCAGACCCGAGGAAAGCGCTGATCACTCAGTGCGCCACCGACAATCGCCTTGTCCAGTGCCGGGTTGGCCCCGAACATCAGGAACCTGCCGTTGGGGCTTTGGGAAACCTTGGCGAACATGTCACGCACATTGAAGCGTTCAACACCCCCGCCGGCCACAATCACTAGACGATCGGGAAGCTGCCCATGGCTGTTGATCTGCGTGACAAGCAGTTGCAGATCCTGACGCTCACCTGAGCCACCGCTGTCCCTCTGCACCACATCAGCGACCTCAGACAGGACCTGGTCATGGTCCTTGGATACCGGCTGCGCCGCACAACCAGCCAAGGCCAGCAGCATCGCAATCCATGTCCAGCTTTTCATCTCCATCTCCTTATGCACTGTTGGCTGACGGGCTTGGCAGCAAACGCCTCCCCTTGGAACAGGCCCGAAGGTTCAAGGTGAAGGCGCCTTGAGATCGGGCAGCGGCACGTCGTAGCCGCAGTAGTGTAGGCGGGTCAACGCCAGGCGCTTGTCCGGATAGTCATCACCCCAGGGCAGATTCTGGTCAAACCGGGATTTGGCATAGGCGCAGGCGGTTGCGTTTTTTGCACGAATGTCGGCCAGTGTCGAAGCGGGTAAAGGGTGGATGGTCAAACTGCGAAACAGTGGTTCGATATAGAGTTGATCAAGATCGCCCCTTGGCTCACCGACTTTGCCACTCTGGCTGGCACTGACATAAAAGGGTATCGACAGGCCACTTTGTTTCTCCCAGCACCAGTACTCGACTTCATCGCCTTGTATGCCTACCGCGGGCAAATCGTTCACGCGGTAGAACCGATAACAGGCAAAGCCGTGGACCTGACGCTTCTCCACACTGTTTGGCGGGCGTTGGGTTCCGGGTAGCGCCATGTAAGCCAGCCGGGGCTCAAGGAACTTGTCCATTGGATAAAACAAGGTGCCGCCCAGATAGCTATTGATCGACATTGAAGCGGAAGTCGAATGGGCTTGCACGTTGCCGTAGTTGATCACTGAAGGGATCGTCACCGAGACCGAGCCCGACTCTTTTCGATATACGAAGTCCGCCACCAGTGAAGGGCATGCCGCGTTACGAAATGGGGCCGGAAGATCATAGGAAAGACGCGGGCTAACGGTCACACGCTCAGTCCCGATCTTGCACAGCAATCGGGTTTGCATGGTCTTGTTGTCATACTCCTGCGAGGAGCCGATACAGCCGACCAAAACCAGCACACTGGTTGAGACCGCCAGCCACTTCAGAATCACTTGAAGAGCTCCGCTCTACCATTTTTATCGATCAGGGTTGGCACTATGTACAGATCCTTCTGCTTTTTGAAATCCGTCTGCACTGGGCTGGTCGTGCCGCCGCAGATTTTCTGGTTCACACATAAGTAGTTGGAATGTGCACTGGTGGGTGGATCAAAGAGTGAGCCGAGACTAAAGAGAGATCCGACAAAGAGGCTCACTGGTTTGTCAGAGTTCCTGTAGTTGAAACCCAGCAAGTCTGGCACTGTATCTGTCTTGGGCAACAAACCAAAAAACACCGTCTGACCTTCAGGACGGTTGATCTGGAAGGCAATATCCCTCTCGTCGAAGCCCGCTTTCATGGCCGCATCGTAAAACTCCTTGGCCCCCACAGGTCCACCCGACGCTTGCACACCACCAATGCCTCCTGCGTCATCCTTCACCTGAAAATTCAATCCGCCCATTGCTTGCATCAGGATCAACACCCCCTGGCTGTGGGCAACAGGACTGATGACATAACCCTTCTTGATTCCATCGTCCATCACATCATGCAACTGACGGGAGATACCCGAAGGAATGATGTAACCGATAGTCTCATCCCAAAGAGACTCGATCAGATCCCCCACCAGGCCATGTGCCGGGTTATAGAAGTGCACGTATTCCGTCACACCACCCTGCATCGAACCGTTAACACCACCCTCATCCAACGAGTTCTGAATCCCGTTGATCGTGAGGACACCTGACTTTTCAAGGGCCTCGATCAGGCTTGTGGAGGACTTGTCCGGATCAACGATCGGCTTACCATCCTTGATCACGGTCTGGCCATTTTCAGTCTTGTAAACTGTGGTTTTCGCAAAAAGTATCCCGTCTCCGCGGATTACGGTGATAAGTGCCTGCGCCAGTGCACCGCCTTTGGACTCCACCCCGGGGAAAGTACCGAAGGTATAATCCGAGGCCTTGTCCATCGCCCCATTCATCAGCGCCGGTATCCAGGCCAACGGCGCCAGCAACGGGTTGTCGGCCAACTGTTTGCGACTCTCGGCATCCAGGTCACCAAACAGGTCGAACAGCGCAGTGGTGTTCTTGCCATAGTTCTCCATCCCCTTCTTCCACTTGTTCAGGGTCTGGATTGGACTACCCACCGCCTCAAGGGAAGACTGGCTGACATACAGGTCAGTGCGTTTCTCCTTGTCCTTGGTGATGGTGTACGCCTCTGACACATCACGATTCAAACCCGCAGTGGAGTCCACACCAGTCTTGGCGTCGTTGCGTACAGTGACGGTCCCGGCGCCCACGGTGGCGCGTACTTCCTGCTCACGCTCCTTGCGGTAGTCATAGCCACTGACACTCCACCCCGATGTCCCGCTGGTGCCCTTGCCCGCCAGGCTCTTGTCGGTGGTGAAAGCCACATCCTTGCCGCCAGTGGACTTGGCCCCATCACCGCCGCTCCAGCCAAAAGTGCCGCCAACATTGAGGTAGTAACTGTGCTCCTTGTCCTGGCCGGCGATATCCCGAAAGCCCAGGGTGTTGGTGTCCAGCTTGAGCTTGCCGTTGTCGGCGGCGATCAGCGCACCATCGATCTGAGTGTGATCCTCGGTGCGAATGTCCACGCCACTCTTGCCGGTAACACTGGTCTGCTCCTGCACCCAGTTGGTCTTGCCGGTGGTTTTGCCGACACCTGCCGAGCCGCTGACACTGCCACCGCCGCCGAGGCCGATACTCACGGTCACACTGAGGTCTGACTGCTTGCCGCTGACCTTGCCGGTGTCCGGTACCGAGGAGACAGTCAGGTCTCCGCCCACTCGCCCGATGACTTCGTCGCCACGCAAGGTTGCTCCGGCGATGGTCGTGTCCTTGCCGCTGCTGAAGCGCAGTTGCTCGCCTGCGTTGAGATGGGCGTTCTGTTGTTGCAGCCCTTCCCGATCGAGCTTGCCCTTGCCCATGTCGACACTGGCGTAGACCGATATGAAGTCCTTGCCGCCTATCGCCACGCCCACTTCGCCACCGCCACTGCGGCGGTTGGAGTCGCTGCTGGAGTCGTTCTGCGCGGCACGGATTTCCAGGTTATTGCCTGCCGCCAGGTCGATATCACGGCCGGTATGCACCTGGGTGCCGATCAGCGACAGGTTGTTCTCAGCCTTGAGATTCACATCCCGGCCGGCCAGCATCACTGTCGGCGTGCTGGTGCCCTGGTTGAAGCTCTCGGTGGCTTCCCCACGGCTGCCACCGACGCCGGCTCGGGCACTGCCGCCACCGCTCTGGCCGTTGATACCACCCTGGCTGCGGGTGGTCTTGCTTTCCCCGCTCACTGCGCCATGGGCCACGTCCAGCGTGACGTTCTTGCCCAGCAGATTGATGTCACGGCCGGCATCGAACTGTGTACCCCGGGAGACCAGTTCGTTGCCGGCAATGGCGCTGATATCGCGCCCGGCGGTGAACGTCGAAGGCCGGTTGGACTGGGTCTCTGTGCGTGAGCTGTTAGTTTGGCTGGCCGAGCCCAAGTGAGTGGCGGCGGTGGGCCCGGAGGTGAACTGGTTGATCGAGTCAATGGTGCTCAGCACGCTGGAAGCCTTGCTGACGTTGTCATCCCCCTTGCCGGTACCTTTCAGGGCATCCATGGTATTGCCGAAGTTGTGACTGACGTTGACGGTCAAGCCGTTGCGATCACGACTCTTGCTGCGTTCCTCAAGACTCTCTTCGCGCGCGGCGTCGAGAATGATGTTGCGTCCGGCCTGCAGGTTGACATCCCGTCCGGCATCCACCGAAGAGCCGCCCTGTGCCAGATCACGCCCCGCCTTGATCGTCACATCCTGCCCGGCAAGCAGCAGGCTCGGTGCCGCGGTCTGTTCGGCATTGCGCGACTTGTCCTTGAGCCCTTCGCGCCCGAGAAATGCGGTCAGGCCATTACGGTCGCTTTCCAGGGAGAGCCCGGTACGGCTCTGGCTTTTCCAGTTGCTCTGGTCCTGGCTGTTGCTCCCGGCCAGGATGTTGACGTCGCGTCCGGCGCCGACATTCAAGTCGCCCCCGGCAGCCACGGTACTGCCAATCAGGTTCACGTCTCGCGCCGATTGCAGGGTCGCATCACGCCCGCCGCTGACCACACTGCCAACACTCTGGCTTTGCTGGTTTTCCTGCCCCGATTTTTTCGACGAAGCCACGGAGATAAAGGTGCCGGAACTGGAAAGCCCCACCTTGCTCTTGTACTTGTCGCTCTGGCTGCTGGAAGTGTTGGCAGCGTCCATCAGGTTGATGTCGCCGTTCTTGTCGATCAGCCCGGCGCGCACTTCGGCATCGCGCTTGGCTTCGATGGAACTGGCCGAAAGGTTGACGTTGGTCCCGGCGATCACCACCGCGTCATTGCCGGCACTCAGCTCGCTGCCCACCTGGGTGGTGCTGCTGGAGGTGCGGCTTTTGCCGCTTTTGTTCAGGCCAAAGCTGCCTTTCTTTTTCTGGCTGTAGGAGCTGTCGTGCTGCTCCTGGGCCGATACCAGGCTAACGTCCCGGGTGGCGCCCACCAGCAGGTCGTTGCCGGCCTTGAGCTCGCTGCCGACCACGGTGACATCGCGCCCGCCGTTGAGGCTGATGCGGCCGTCCTTGTCCTGGCTGACGTTGACCATCAGGTCGTGCCCAGCGCTGATTTGCGAGGCCACGTTGGTGGTAGAGGAGTCGGCGCTGCGGGTGGTTTTGCTTTTACCCCAAGAGCCTTTCTTCTTCTGATAGAAAGTCGAGGACTGTTCGTCCTGGGCCGAGGCGATGACCATATCGCGCTCCGCCCCCAGCGACAGGTCATGCCCGGCACTGACGTTGCTCGCGACCACGGCCAGGTCGCGTCCGGCCTTGAGCTCGAGATTGCCGCCAGTGGTCACGCTGGAGCCCAGGGTCTGCACCGTGTCATTGGTCACCAGGCCGCGACGGATAGCGTTCTGGGTAAAGGTATGGTCCTGCACCGCCAGCAGGTCGATGTCGCGACCGGCGCTGAGCTTGGCATCACCGCCACTGGCGATCTGGCCCTTGTTGGTCAGGTCGCGTCCGGCACTCAGATCAAGCTGCTGGCGCGCACTGATCTGACCTCCCTGGTCAAGAACGGTCCGGGTACCTGCGCCATAGGCCACAGCTACCGCCGTGCGGTCATTGAGGATGTCGCCCTTGATCGCCGAGACGCTGACCTGGTTGCCGCGAATCTCCCCGGCCAGGGCATTGCGCACACTGTCCTGGGCCATCAGGCTGACGCGCTCGTTGGCCTCGATCAAACCGCCCTGGTACAGATTGCCACCCGCATTGACGCTCAAGTCGTTGCTGGCGCGCAGGGTGCCGACGTTGCTCAGGTCGCCACCGGCGATCAGGGTCATGTCCCGTCCCTGCACCAGGCTGCCGCCGCGCAAGTTGCGGGTCTCGGCCTGGGCCAGGTAAAGCACCGGTACCAGAACCTTCTCGCCCTGTACCTCGCGGGTCTCCATCCACACGATGTCATGGGTCAACGAAGCCACTTGCGCGGGTGTGAGAGACACCCCGACGCTGAGGTTCAAGCGGTCCTTGGAAGCGATGGCGTTATCCATCAGGTAACGATACTGGTCATAGTCGCTGGTCAGCCCCGAAGCCAGGAAGCGCTGCCCGGTCTGGGCCAATACCGCGTCGCGAATCAAGCGGGTTTCATACAGGCCGTCGCCCAGGCGACGCCAGGTCTGGTCGGTGTTGTAGTTCAAGTGCCCGAGCATGTAGTCCGAGCTCATGAAGCGCGAGAGGTCGGTGAAGGTCGGGTTGGTTTCGATCAGGTAGCGACCCTGAGGGTTCTGACTCTTGATGAACAGGCCGTATTCCCCCTGGGGAACTCTGTAGCTCGACAACGAAGTGGGATCGACAGCCGCGAAAGGCACGCCGGAGAAGTCCACCGGCACGAAGCTGACTTGGGTCGTGCCATCCGCTGCGACCCGCTCGATACGCTGCACGTCCTTGGCCACTTGCGCCGCAGCCGCGGTGCTTTGCGCGTTGACGGTGATGGCCTGCCCGCCCACCTGGGCAAGGCTGTTCTGCAACTGCTGCCCGGTGAGCTGGGCACGGGCCTGCTCGCTCAGGGTGCCGTTTTCCAGGTTGCCGCTGACTTGCAGGTGCAGACGCTCTCCAGCCTGCAAGGTGGCGCTATAGCCGGTCTGTGTTCCTGGAAGGATCACGTTGCTGCCAACCGAAGACGGGTACTGCAGCACCGCTGCCGGCAGTGGGTCTTGCTGGTCCGGCGCACGTCCGCTGTTGCGCGCGTTCCAGGCCCTGGTCTCACGCTCGGCAAAACGGTAGGCGCTTTTTTTCACCCAGGACAATGTGTAGTTGATGGCCTCGACCCGCTGATCCAGGGTCAGGCCGCGGTTGTAGAAGTTGTTGGCGGTGACAAAGGCATCACGGTTGGCGGCGATCAGGCTCAGCTGGTTCTCCACCGTATCGGCATTGATGGTCAGGTCACGGTTGGACACCAGTCGCGCGGCGGCGGAGTGCTCGCCCATGGTGTTTTGATAGGTGGTGTTGACGGTGTAGACCCCCGAGTGGTGCTTGCCTGAGCAGTCGGTGCAATTGATCGTGATATTGCGCCGGGCAATGCTCTCACTGACGGCATATTTGTCCATGGCGTTGACCAGGGTCGCCACATTGAGGTTCATATCTCCCTGGCTTTCGATGGTCCCGGAGCGGTTGCTCAGCAGGACCGCACGGCCGCCGTCGAGGGCGGCGAAGCTGAGGTTGCCGGCGCTGTAGATATCACCGTAGCTGTTGGCCAGGCCGTTGCCTCGCAGCAGCATGTCGCCGCCGCTGTAGATCAGGGTGTCGGCCGAGGTGGTGATGCCGTTGCCGGAGCGCAGTTGCATCTGCCCCAGGGCCCCGAGGGTACCGCGGTTGTTGATCTGTGCTGCGGACACATAGAGGTTCTGGCTGGCGATCAGGCGTCCCAGGTTGTCCAGGGTGCCGCGCAGGTTGAGTTCGGTGTCACCGCCACTGGCCAGGCGCCCGCCGTACTGGTTGAGGTCGCCAGCACCCACCGTGAGTTTGCCCCGGGATGACAGCAGTCCGCTGTTGTTCAGGTTGCCCCCCAGGTCCAGGGTCAGGTAACCGTCGCTGGCCAGTTCCCCGGCGTTGTTCAGGGTCGCCGCACCCACACGCAGGCCGCTGGCGCTGGCGATGCGGTCACCGGCACTCAGGTTGAGGTCGCTCCCGGTGCTCAGGTCCAGCGTACCGTTGAGTTGCATCAGGCCGCTGCGATCCACGGCAGCGACATCCCAGTCGCCATGGCCCAGGCCGGTGATCCGTCCCTGGAAGCCGGACAGCGCCCCCAGGTCCAGCTTGAACAGGCCGCCGCCGGCGTGCTCGATACCGCCGCCGATGTTGTTCAGTTGTCCGGCATTCAGGGCAAAGGCGCTGGAGCCCAGGGCCAGGGTACCGCCCTGGTTGTTCAGCCCGCCGCCCAGGGTGATCCGGCTTTGCTCGCCACCCACCGCCCGCACCCGGCCCCCGGCGCTGTTGTCCAGGTTGCCGCCCACCAGCAGCAGTGAGTTGCCCGACTCCACCAGCCCGCCCTGGTTGTAGAGGTTGGCCGCAACGTTAAGATCTAGCTGCCGGGCGCTGACTTCACCGCCAAAGCGGTTGTCCAGGGTCTGCCCGGTGCTGCTGAGCAGGCCATTGGCGTAGAGCTTGCCCGCCTGGTTGGTGAGGCGATCGACCACCAGTTTGAGCGCTCCGGCCTGACTGCTGATCAGTCCGGACTTGCCGTTCAGGGCACTGTTATCCACAGCCCCTGCGGTGATCCCCAGGGTCGCGCCCTGAAGGGTGCCTCCACGGTTATCCAGGGTGCCTTGGCCCAGCGCCACTTCGCCGTGGCTGTCCTTGGCCAGGATCATCCCTTGAACGTTGTTCAGGCCGCCGGCCACCAGATTCAAACCGTCGCTGCCGGCCAGCAGTTGTCCCTGGCGGTTATCCAGGGCTGCGCCCTCAACCTCCAGACGCTTGCCCTTGAGGGTGCCGCCCAGGTTGTCCAACTGCCCGCCCTGGGTCACTCGCAGCGCCTGTTCACCGGCGTCGATGACCCCGGCGTTGTTGTTCAGTGCGCCGTGGTTGAGCTTCAGATCCAGCCCACCCTGGCTGGCCACCACCGCGCCCTTGGCACTGTTGTCGAGACCGGCGGCATCGAGCCCGACGCTGCGGCCCAGCAGCACACCGCCACTGTTGTTCAATTGACCGCCGTTGATCTGCAGATGCCCGTCGCTTTGCAGGCGCCCCTGGCTGTTGAGCAATTGCCCCGCTGCCACGCCGTCGGCCGTCAACGTCAACTGCAGGCCATCGCTGCCGGCCGCCAGCAGGCCCGACGCCTGGTTGTCCAGACGTTGGGTGCTGACGGTCAGCCGATCACCGGCCAATTGCCCGCCACGGTTATCCAGCAGACCGGTGTTGGTCAGCAGCAAGTGATTGCCCACCACGACTCCGCCCTGGTTGTTCAGGCTGCCCGAGACGATCTGCACGTCGCCCGTCTTGGCCTGCAGGTGGCCCAGGGCGTTGTTCAGGTGCTGCTTGACCGTCAGCGTGAGCTTGCCGGTCTCGGCGCTCAACACCCCGGCCTGGTTCTGGCTGAGGCTGTCGAGGTTGGCGGTCAGCACATTGCCGATGACCTGACCCTGGTTGTTCGCCAGGTCCCGGGCGTCCAGCAGCAGGTTGTTCTTGCCTTGCAGCAGGCCGCCCTGGTTGTCGATGTCCGCGGTATGCAGCTCCAGTTCGTCGGCGGTGAGGGTGCCGCCCTGGTTGCCGAGCTTGCCGCCGCTGTCGAGGGTCAGTTGCGGGGCGATCAGGGTACCGCCGCGGTTGTCCACGCTGCCGGCCTTGAGGTTCAGGAGCGAAGTGGCCTGCAGCTTGCCACCGGCATTGATCAGGTCCTGATCGAGGCTCACGTGCAACGCGCCCTGCTCGGCGCTGATCAGGCCCTTCTGGCTGTTGTCCAGGCGCTTGCCGGTCACTTTGATCTGGTCCGCCAGCAGCTTGCCGCCCTGATTGAGCAACTCCCCACCCTGGGTTTCCAGCAGGGTCTGGGCCTGGAGCTGGCCGCCGTTGTTGTTCAACTGCTCGCTGATCTTGAAGGTGGCGCTGCCCTGACTGGACCCGATCAGGCCCTGCTGGTTGTCCAAGCGCTCGGCGCTGATCGCCACCTTGTCGGCGATCATCGAGCCCTTCTGGTTACTGATCTCACGAGCGTTGAGGGTCAGGTCGGCACCCGCCACTTCCAGGCGCCCACCATTGTTGTTCAGGCTGTCCAGGCTCAGGGTGGCGTTCTGCTGGTCGCCAAAGCGGATCAGGCCGCCCAGATTGGCGATGGCCGGGGTGGTGAGCACCAGCTCATTGTTCGCCAGCACGCGGGCCTGCCCGCCCTGGTTGATCAGGCGTGCAGCCTTGACCTCGACCTTGGGCCCCTGGATCACTCCGTTCTGGTTGTTCAGCGTCTGCCGTGCGGTCAGTTGCAGAGTGCGGCTGGCCAGCACATCGCCGCGGTTTTCCAGGTTGTCGGCGTTCAGCTTGACCACGCCTTGATCGTTGCGGCTGTTGTCGCTGTTGACCCCGGCCTCGATGATGCCGTGGTTGACCAGTTGCCCGGCGTCCACCACCCGCACCTGATCCCGCGCCGCCAGACTGGTGCGGACCTCGATCTGTTCCTTGGCCTGCAGGGTCGCTTCGGTCCCGGCATAAGCCTTGCCCTTGAGGTCGATGCTCTGGGCCTTGATCGCGATCGCCTGATTGGCGCCCATGCCGGCCACCGTGACCTTGCCGTTGGCATCGATCTGGATGTCGCCGGTGCTGGCCGCCATCTCCCCCGACATGTTCACGCCCACGCCCTTCTCCGTGCCCACCAGGCGGATGGCCCCGGCGTACATGCCTCCCAGGGCCGCACTGTCGATGGCCAGTTCCGGCTTGGCACTGGCATCGGCTTCCCGGGCCGTGACGCTCAGGTCATCGGCCTTGACGTCGTTGCGCCCGGTGATGACGTTGAGGTTCTTGGCATACAGGTTGGCGTTGAGCTTGGTGCTGCGGGTGATCAGGTCGAACTGATCGATATTGCTGGCGTTGAGGCCGGCACCTTCAATGCTGATGTCGCCACTATCGACCTGGAAACGATCGAGCTTCTGGCCCTCGATAATCGGCTTGCCGGTGGTCAGGGTGGCGCGCGGGGTGTTGATGAAACCGCAGCCGTTGCAGGTAATGCCATGGGGGTTGGCGACGATCACCCGGGCGGCCTGCCCGGCCACCTCGGTGTACCCCGCCAGCTTGCTGCGATTGCTGCCGGTGACTTCGTTGAGGATGACCTGCGCCGCCTGCCCCTTGAGATTGGGGTTGCCGAGGATGTAGCCGCCCAGCTGGGTGCTCTGGGTCGAGCCGGTGGCGTTGTTGAGGATCAGGCCGTTGCTGCCGACGTTGTATTCGCTGAACTTGTTGTGGGACAAGCCGCTGCCATTGGCCGCGTTGATGTTGACAATGGGTACGCCGTTGCCCGCCGCGCCGATGGTGGCATTGCCCCCGGCGGCCGGGTCCAGGGTCAGGCCGGCGGCGACACTGACGATCGGATTGAGAAACAGGATCCCCGACAACGACAGGGCAATGCATTGGGCAAAGGGCTTGCGTACGTCCATATACGAATCATCCATCCACTAGCGTTTGGGTCGGGTCAGAAGAACAGGTCTACTCGGAAGTACACCGGATGCTCTCGCTTCTCGATAATGTCCGGTCGCTCCAGGGAGCGCGCGAAGCTGACTGACGCGGCCAGGTACTGGCCACGGGCGTTGAGTTCGATGGCGTTGCCACTCATGCGCCCCTTGGCGTCATGGTTGTAGCGATCGGCCTTGATCACCCCAACGTCATAGGCAAAGGCCAAGCCGCATTCCTGGACAAAGGGTTGCAGCGCCTGCCAAGTCACGGCACGGCGCCAGCGCAGCTGGTTGCGCCAGTAGCCGCCGCTGTTGCCGGAGAGGGTCTGGTCCTGGAAACCACGCACCGAATTGAGCCCGCCAAGGCTGATGCGCTGGGGGCTGAAGAGCACGTCCTCGCTGCGCTGGCCGGTGGCCAGGCTGTCGAAACTGAAGTTCTCGTTCCACAGGCGAAAGGGCTGCAGGTAGCTCAGGGTCAGGCTGTACTTGTTGTAGCGCGATACCGGCTCGCTGCCGTGGGGATTGCCGCTGCCCTGGGCGTCCAGGGCGCCGACGCCCTGCTGCCAGCCGATGTCGGCGTTGACCAGGGCATTGCCGATGCGCCGCCCGTGGTTGAAGCCCAGCTGGGTTTCGGTGATCCGGTTGCTGGAAACATCGATCAGGTTGTCGTCGATGTAGTTGCGTGTGCGCAAGTGGCTCAGCCCCAGGCTCATGCCGGTCTTGCTCAGGTTGTCGCGGTGCAGCACCCGCTCGGCCCGCAGTTGCTGGTTCTTGCTCTCGCCGTCCATGCTGAAGTCGAAGCCGGTGCTGTCATTGCGGGTGCGGTAGTAGCTCTGGCTGTAGGAGTAATTGAAGGTCCACCAACCCCAGGGCAGGCTGTAGTACAAGCTCTGGTTGTCGGAATGGCGCCAGCGATCGCTGACCGCATCCTGGTTGGCCCGCAGGCTCAACTGGTCCGCCAGCCCCAGGGGGCTATCCCAGTCCAGGCCGACGCCCATCTGCTGCTCGCCGGTGCTTTTGTCGCCGCTGTTGTTGCGGGTTGCCGACCCGTGCCACGGCTTCGAGCGCTGGCCCTTGAGCCCGACACGGCTGTCACCCAGTTTCTCCCCCGGGGACAGCTCCAACTCGACCTGGCGCGAAGGCAGGCGGCTGAGCTGGTCCACCAACTGCTCCAGCTCCCGCAGGTTGAGCACTTCGCCGGTGGTGCCGGGAAAGGCCATGGCCAGCTCCCGGGAACTGGCCAGCGCCGAGCTGTCCAGGCTTTCCAGGCGACCTTCGACGATGACGATGATCAATTGCCCCGACGCCAGCTCCTGGGCAGGCAGATAGGCGCGGGTGGTGACATAGCCCTGTTGCAGGTAGTGGTGGGTAATGGCCTTGAGCAGGGTGTTGATCTGCGCCACCGACAGGCACTGGTCGCGATAGGGCGCCACCAGGCGCTCCTGATCGGCCGCCGAGAGGTGTTCGGCGCCTTTGAGGACCACGGTCTTGATGGTGAAACAGCGCTGCTCGCCAGGTTGCTCGGCGGGAGCGGGGGGCAGGGTCTTGCCAGGCAACTGCTGGAGCTCGTCCAGACGTTTCTGCTGGTCTTGCAGCAATTGCTGCTGGCGATCGCGGATCAGATCACGGTCACCCGGGG
This sequence comes from Pseudomonas sp. JDS08PS003, assembly GCF_045013505.1. Lineage (NCBI taxonomy): Bacteria > Pseudomonadati > Pseudomonadota > Gammaproteobacteria > Pseudomonadales > Pseudomonadaceae > Pseudomonas > Pseudomonas sp. JDS08PS003. Next base: position 800,258 of record NZ_CP120724.1, on the reverse strand, counting down.
TCTGCAGCGGCGCAGCGCTGAGGGCAAACGAGCCAAATAAAGCACAAAACGCTACTACAGGCCTGCAACAGCCAAAACGCGACATGCCTTCCATTCCCTTGAGTCGCAGACGCCGGTACCAGAGCGGCCGCGCAGTGCATCCCAGCACCTGTTTTCGAAGGGGATAAAGTTTAAATGTAAAATTTATGACATAAAAAAAAAGCGACGAGCGGTAACTTTCAGATTTATCTCATTGAAATTAAATAGTTTTTATGATTCTAAATCCGTAAAACCGATGCGAACCAAGGCCCTGTACCCGCCCAGATACCTTGGTCCCATCGATTCAGGCTCACTTTTTCTTCAGGCAATCACTCATGAACGCCTTGCGCGCATCGCCCTTGAGGGCCTGGGTGGTGGCCGTGGCGTTGCACGATTTCATTCTTTCCTGGGGGGTGGAAGGTGTCGCTGCAGCCGCCGGAGCCGCCTTGAGGCAGGTGCTCATGAAGGCCTTGCGCTCGTCGCCCTTGAGGGTCTTGGCGGTGGCCTCGGCGTTACAGGTGGTCATCTTGTTTTGCTGGGCAGTGGCGGCAAAACCTTGGGAGCAGAGCAGCAGGCCCACCATCAACAAAGGGATACGCAACATCTTCATGGAGTTTTCTCCTGGTCACCGTACCGACGGGCACGGCCTCCTGCGCAGTGTAGACAAAGCCTGTTACACCTTCACCTGTTCTGCAGGCTGGCCCGGCGGTACTGCTCGGGGGTGCAGCCGGCCTGGCGCTGGAACATCGCGATAAACGCCGAGGCGGTGCTGTAACCCATGTCGAAGGCGATTTCCTGGACGCTGCGGGGGCTTTCCAGGGCCTCGATGGCCGCGAGGAAGCGCTGACGCTGGCGCCATTCACCGAAGCTCATGCCCAGCTCACGCACGAACTGCCGGGCCAGGGTCCGTTCGCTGACATGGGCCTGCTGCGCCCAGTGGGCCAGGGGCTGGTGGTTGCCCGGCTCGGCCTGCAGGGCCTGGAGCACCCGCAACAGCTCGGGGTTGCGGGCATAGGGCAGGTAACAGTTATGCACCGGAGCCTGGCGCAGTTGGTCCAGCGCCACCTGGGCCAGACGTTGGTCGGCCTCGCCCTCCGGGATCTGCACATCCCGGGCAGCGAAGTCCTTGAGGATCGCCTTGAGAATCTCGCTGATGGCCAGGGTGCTGCCCTGCTCCGGCAGATCCGTGCACAGTTCCGGCGCCAGCAGCACCGCCCGGTAGTTGATCGGTTGCGAGGTATAGAAGCTGTGGGCGGTCTGCGGCGGCACCCAGACCGCGTACTGCGGCGGCGACATGAAGCGCTGGCCGGCAATGTCCATGTGCATCACGCCGTGGGCCGAATACTCCAGACAGCCCCAGGGATGCCGGTGCTCCAGGGCATGGCTGTGGGCGGCAAAGTCGGCGTAGCGGAAGTACACCGGCGCAGGGAGGCCGTGAAAATCCAGGAGGTCGATGTGTTTTTTGCTCATGCTGTCCGGATGTCGGGGCTGGTTGTCCGGTTCGCAGTATAGGCATTGATCCGGACAGGAGGATAATCAGCCCTCATCAACTTTCTGGTTGTTTCCATGCAATACGCTTATCCACTGCTGGCCATCTTTATCTGGGCCGGCAATACCGTGATCAACAAACTCGCCGTGGGCGCGATCTTCCCTGCCGAGATCGGTTTCTACCGCTGGCTGCTGGCGGGCCTGCTGTTCACCCCGTTCATGCTCAAGCCGGTGATCAAGCACTGGCCCGAGATCCGCCCCAACCTCTGGCGCATCGCCATTCTCGGTGTGCTGGGCATGGCGGTGTACCAGAGTCTGGCCTACTTCGCCGCCAGCCTGACCTCGGCCACCAACATGGGCATCATCCTCTCGCTGATGCCGCTGATGTCCCTGGCCATGGCCATTGCCGCCCTGGGCCAGCGCCTGACCGCCGGAGCTCTGGTAGGCGCCGTGCTGTCCTTTGCCGGGGTGCTGGTGGTGGTGTCTTCCGGCAGCCTCACCGCGCTGCTGCAGCACGGGGTCAACCTGGGTGACGCGATGATGCTGATTGCCACCCTGGCCTATGCGATCTACAGCACCTTGCTGAAAAAGTGGCAACTGCGCCTGCCGCCGCTGGTGCTGCTGTACCTGCAGGTGCTGGTGGCCGTGCTGGTGCTGCTGCCGTTGTTCCTGGCTTCGCCGAAGGTCGGCCCGACCCTGCAGAACATTCCGCTGGTGCTCTATGCCTGCCTGCTGGCTTCGATGCTGGCGCCCCTGGCCTGGATGCAGGCGGTGGTGCGCCTGGGACCAAGCCGGACCACGCTGTTTTTCAATCTGCTGCCGTTGATCACGGCGCTGATTGCAGCGGTGGTGCTGCATGAGCAGCTGGCCTGGTTCCATCTGGTGGGGGGGTTGTTGACCTTGGGCGGGGTGGTTCTTTCGGAGCGCTGGACCACGGTGCTGGGGCCGGTCGCCGGCAAGCCGGCGGCTACAGGGCAACAATGAGGGTCAAAGGTTGGCGGCCTTGAGGCGTCGGGCATGTTCGACGAACAGACGGATCGGTTCGGCTCCCTTGCCCACCAGCCCCAGGGATTGATTGACGATATCGAAGTGGTCCAGAGGGTAGTCGTCGCCGATGACCTGCCCCAGGTGCGAGCTGTAACGCCCGACCATGCCGTCGCACTGGCCGGCTTCGCGGACGAAGGTGCGGGCGAACAGGCGGCAACTGCGGTTGGTGCCGTCGAACAGGTTGCGTCCACGATTGGTCTTGCCCGGCTGCAAAATGCCGGACCAGGAGTAGTAACGCACGCCACCAACCTCTTCCGCGCCCTGGCCACCCCAGGTGGACGGTAACCCTTGAGGGTATTGGCGGTTGAACAGGGCCACGCCCTCGGTGGTCAGGGACTGATGCGAGGCGTGGATATCCACTGGCAGTTTCGGCCCGCGATAACCGGTTTCCAGCAGCGTCATCAAGGCCGAGATGCCCCGCAACAGCCAGCTCAGGACACGTCCCTTGAGGCTGTGTGCCGGGGAATGCCGTGCCAGGTAATCCGCCAATTCGGAACCGTGGTTAGGGCCTGCCACCGAAGTCACGGAGGCGACCCAGTCCGGGCGTTTGGCCGCCGCATAACGGGCGGTGAGCGCGCCCTGGCTGTGGCCGATCAGGTTGACCCGGGCGGCACCGGTCTGAGCCATGATCCGTTGGACCTGGGCCAGCAGCTGTTCGCCGCGCACCTCGCTGGAGTTGAGCGGCGACACCTGTATCGCAAACACCTGGGCCCCACCCTGGCGCAAGGCTGGAATGATGCCGTACCAGTAGGGATACAACAGCAGGCGGACAAAGCCGAGCATGCCGGGCACCAGTACCAGGGGGTAACGCGTGGCAAGCTCTTGGGACATGCGGGGGACATCCTTGTGCGAAGGCAGCGGGGCTGGCTGAAAGCTAGACCATAACCAAGGCCGTCGTCAGCCCCCGTGACGCTTTGGCGACAAACCGATGACAGCCCATGGCGAACCTGCCCTCGCAGGCCGCCGCCGGCAGCAGGAGCATCCAGGCCATGGCGCCGCCTCAGAAACCCTGCGCCAGCGCCAGCAGGCGCTGCTGAGCTTCGCCGCAGGACCCCGCGAAACGCTCGGGCGCCGACTCCTCGCCTTCCGCCGCGACCACGGTAATGTCCTCGATACCGATAAAACCCAGCGCCGTGCGCAACCAGCGGTCCGCATGGTTCATCGCCTCATGCTCGCCCCCCGGACCAAAGCCGCCACCGCCACGACTGGTGACGATCAACACCTTCTTGCCCTGCACCAAGGGCTGATACTGGGCCACGCCGTTGTCCTGCAGGGTGTTGAAGGTCAGCCCCAGACGCACGATGTGATCGACCCAGGCCTTGATCCCGCTGGGCACGCTGAAGTTGTGCATCGGCGCCGAGATCACCAGGCGCTGATGGCCGAGCAACTCGCTTACCAGCTCGTCACTCAAGGCCAGATCGGCCTGCATCGATAGCGGTCGAGCCTCGGGTTGTGGATAAAACGCCGCCGCGATAAAGGCTTCGCTGACATGGGGCAAGGAGCCCCGCCCAACTTCGCGCCGGGTCAGGATTGCCTCGGGATTGGCCTGTTGCCAGGCATGTAGAAAGTCATCGGCCAGACGCCGACTGTGGGAGCGCTCGCCTCGTGGGCTGCCGTGAATCGCAAGAATTGTGCTCATCTGATTTCTCGTGTACGGATTGGCTGAAACGGCCTTGAAGTCGGCCCTATTCCGCGTTAAAGCTAGAGCCACCGCGACTCACCAACAAATGACTAAACATTCACTTGGATGAACTGCATTCATCCATGGAGCCCATCATGTTCGCCCACCTGCCCCTTACCGCACTGCGCACCTTCGAGTCCGCCGCGCGGCTGCTGAGCTTCAAGGCCGCTGCCGAGGATCTGTCGGTAACCCCCACGGCGGTGTCCCACCAGATCCGCAGCCTGGAACACTGGTTGGGGGTGCCACTGTTCGAACGCCTGCCCCGTCAGGTACGCCTGACGGAGTCCGGCCGCCGACTGTTCCACAGCCTGCATGGCGCTCTGCTGGATGTGGCCCAGAGCGTCGATACCCTGCGCCCCAGTCCCAGCGCCGCGCAGTTGACCGTGTCCACCACTGCGGCCTTCGCCGCCCTGTGGCTGGTGCCGCGCCTGGGGCGCTTCTACGCTCGGCACCCTGGCATCAACCTGCGCCTGGACACTCAGTGCGAGGTGGTGGACCTGCAACAGGACGCCAGCATTGATGTCGCGATCCGCTACAGCCAGGACGGCTACCTGAATCTCCATGGCCTGTGTCTGTTCGACGAGCGCTTTGCGGTCTATGGCGCGCCGCAGCAGGTGGCCCTGGCCCGGCAGCAGCCACCGTCCCTGATCAGCGTGCATTGGCGCAATTCCAGGTTGTATGCCGATGGCTGGCAGGCCTGGTGTGCCCAGGCCGGGGAAAACTGGCTCGACGCTCAGCCGCAGATCCGTTCCTACGACGAGGAACAGTACGCCCTGCAAGCCGCCATTGCCGGCCAGGGCCTGGTGCTGGCGAGCAACATTCTGGTGTCCCAGAGCGTGGCCAACGGCCTGCTGCAGGCCTATCGGCCGGAGGTCCAGGTGGATGGCGCGGGCTACAGCGCCCTGTGCGTGCCGGGACGGGAGCGGCATCCACCGGTGCGGGCCTTCCTCCAGTGGCTGCAACAGGAAGCGCTGCTGGCCGGGCATCCACCCCTGGTCCGCAGCTGACCCCGGCGCAGACCATCGGGCACATCCGATAAAACTTTTTGCTGCGCCCGGGACTCACAACTCAGGTAGTGATCAGGTCGACAGAGCCTGACGCAAAACGGATTAGCCTCCAGGAGATCGACATGAGCGACAAGCACTTATCTGATGTGAACACCCTGCGCGAACGGGCCCGCCAACACGTGGAAAACGGTGCCGTGACCGAGGGCTACAACGCCGATCGCGAGGAGGTGCTGCGGCTGCTCAACGAATCGTTGGCCACCGAGCTGGTGTGTGTCTTGCGCTACAAGCGCCACTACTTCATGGCCAGCGGCCTCAAGGCCAGCGTGGCAGCCGACGAGTTCCTCGAACACGCCACCCAGGAAGCCGAACACGCCGACAAGCTGGCGGAGCGGATCGTCCAGCTCGGCGGCGAGCCGGAGTTCAACCCGGACCTGCTGTCCAAGCACTCTCACGCCCAGTACGTGGCCGGCAATACTCTGAGGGAAATGGTCTACGAGGACCTGGTGGCCGAACGAATCGCCATCGACAGCTACCGCGAGATCATCCAGTACATCGGCGACAAGGACCCCACCACTCGCCGTCTGTTCGAAGAGATCCTGGCCCAGGAAGAGGAACACGCCGACGACATGGCGGACAGCCTCAACGACCTGTAACGCGCTCTTCCAAGCCCGCCCCTGCCTAGCGCAGGAGCGGGCTCGCCGGCGAAGCCCCTGCCCCTCTTACTTGCTCGGTTTGACCGTCACCGGTGCCTTGCCCGAGCGCATCTGCTGCAGCAGCGGCGCGCACTGATTGGGCTCGTCACCGCTGGGCGCCACCAGCGCCAGCAAGCCCGCCGCCGGCCCGGCGATCAGCCCCAGCGCCACCATCCCGGCACCGCGCAGCACCAGCGGTACCGCCTTGACCCCGGCACTGGGCTTGATGAACTTGCCCTGCACATAAAGCGGTGAACGCAGGGAGAACAGACGCAAGCCCTTGGACTCCGGCGTGATGGTCAGGTCCAGTTGCTCGGAGGCCATATTGGCGGTGCCATCGATGTAGATGATGGCGTTCTCCGTGTCGAAGACGAACAGCCGTGATGTAGCCAGACCGCTCTTGATGCCAAAGTCGGCAGCGGCGCAATTGATCTTCACTTCCTTGTCGCCAAACATCTTGCCAATCACATAGTTGCCGACATTGAGCCCGGCGATTTCCATCAGGCTGCGGCTGATGGCGCCATCATTGATCAACATCTTCAGGTCGCCGTTGGCGCTGCCCAGCAAGGCTGCCACCGAGTTGCCGCGCCCGGTGATGTCGGCATCGCCGTTGAGCTCGCCGAAGCTGGTCTTCATCGGCTCGAAGGTGGGGAACAGTTGCTTGAGCTTGAAGTTGCGCGCCGTCAGCCTGGCCCGGCCTTCCAGCGGCGTGGTGTGACCATTGAGGCGCACCTGGGCGTCCAGCTTGCCCCCGGCCACGCCGAAGCGCAGGGGCTCCAGGCTGAGCTGGCCGTCGTTGAGCACCAAGTGCGTGTAGAGATCGGTGAACGGCAACTCGGCGCTGTGGACAATGCGCTTGCCGGTGAACTCCACATCGGCGTCCATGTCACCCCAGCGCTCGGTGCGGAACTCCTCCACCGGCAGCACCTTGTCCGCCGGTTGCTTGCTCTCGCCACCCCGGGCCTTCTGCTTGGCGTTGGAGTCGGCACCAATCAGCGGCGCCAGGTCGCTCATCAGCAACTGGTTGGAGACCAATGCACCGCTGAGCTTGGGTCGCGGCTGGCTGGCCACGTAGGTCAGGTTGCCGTGGATATCGCTGTCGCCGATCTTGCCGTTGAAGTCCTGGTAGGTGAAGGTCGCACCCGCCGGGTCGTGGAGCTTGGCGGTCAGGTGGCCGTCGGTGGCGTAGGGCGGCGAGTCCGGCAGGGTCACCCCGGTCAGCGGATAGAGATTACCCAGGCTGGTGCCCGCCAATTTAAGGCGCAGGTCCAGGGCGCCGAGGTTCAGCGGGTCGGTGAGGCTGCCGCGCAGTTCCACCTTGGTGTCGCCGATCTGCGCCTGGGCCTGCAATGGAAACGGCTTGCGCCCGTCCTGCAAGGCCAGCAAGCCGCCGATCTTGCCGGTGCCGGCCAGCTTCTGCCCGTGGTACTGGCCCTTGACCTTGAGGGCGAAGGCATAGGCCTGGGCCTCGGCGCCTTTTTCACTGATTTTCTTCGCTTCGCTCTCACCGACTATGTCGCTGAAGGGAATGGGTTTGCCGAGCAGCTCTACCTGCAGATCAAGCTGGGTTTTCAGGCTCTGGTCGTCCAGGGTCACATGGCCCTTGTCGAAACCGATGGCGCCGATGTCCACCGTCCAGTTGGAAGGCTCGGCCTCGGGGTCCTTCGGGTCGAACTTGAAGGTCCAGTTGGCGCGACCGTCCGCCAGCCGCTGCAGCGCGGCATCGGGCTCGGTGAGATCGATACGCGGGATGCTGACTCGCTGGGCCAACAGGGCCAGGGGCGAGATGCGCAACTCGACCCGCTTGAGGCTGACCATCTGCGGCGCCTTGGACCACTCCGGGTTGCCCAGGGTCAGGTCCTGAGCCACTACGTGAGGCCAGGGCACCCAGGCCCGCCAGCCACCCTCGTCGGGTTCGCGCTGCCAGGCCACGGACAAGTCGCCATTGATCGCGAAGGGCCGATGCAACTCCTCGGACACCTTGGCGTTGAGGGTCGGCTTGATGCGGTTCCAGTCGAAGAACGCGATCACCAGCACCAGCACGGCCAGTAGCAGGATCAGGCTGGCGACGGACCAGGCGAGGATTTTACGAGTGCGCGTCATTGCACGAGGCTCCTGAAGACAACTGAGCGCCAAACCACGACGCATCGATGAAATGCCGATGGAAAATCACCGGCCATGAAAACTACGACTGACAAAGCCCCCGCAGGTTTAATCGGGGAGCTCGTTCGGGCGAAAAAACCCGGATTCCTGATCAATCAGGCAGCTTTGTGTTACCTCCCTCCGCCCTTTCGTGAAGCATGAATGGGTCGAAAATACCCACCCCAGTGCAAAAGCCAACGGCGCAAACGCCCGTGCTAGAGCGTCGCGACCAAACAATCAATTCCGTTGATTATTACCATTGTGTTTATGAACTTTTATATCGATTTAGCGGCGGTAACATTAGCTCCGTACCCAATTTATCGCCCTCCCAAGGAGCACCTCATCATGAAACGCCACCTCTTACTGAGCCTGACCTTATCCATCCTGGCCGCCAACGCTTACGCCCTGCCCGCCGCCGAACAGGCCACTCCGCAGGTCAAGGCCAGCCACAGCGTATTCACCCAGACCCTGGCTGAAGGCGGTTCGGACCGTCTGATCGAACGCAACAAAGTCGCTGCCGACGGATACGACCGCACTCCGCAGGGTCAGAGCGTTGCCGAAGATGGCTATGATCGCACCCCACAAGGCCAGAACGTTGCCGAAGATGGCTACGACCGTACTCCACAAGGTCAGAACGTTGCCGAAGACGGCTACGACCGCACCCCACAAGGTCAGAACGTAGCTGAAGGCGGCCGTGATCGCCTGGAAGAGAAAGGCCTGGTTGAAGACGGCTACAGCCGCACTCCTCAAGGTCAGACCGTTGCCGAAGGCGGTGCTGATCGTCTGGCTGAACGTCATCAAGCAGCGAGCTGAGGCCATGCTGGCCCTGGAAAAAAGCCCGATCCCCGGATCGGGCTTTGACTTTTATAGCCGCTGCATTTTCCCCGCTGCACCTCGCGCCTTCGCCTGACTCCAGTTCGACTCCGGCAAAGTTGATTTGCTAGAGTGCGCCGCTCCCATTGAGCAAAGAATTCACCCGCCGATGCTGCCCCGCGCCGAACAGAAGCAACAGACCCGCAATGCCCTGATGGATGCCGCCCGACATCTGATGGAGTGTGGTCGTGGTTTCGGCAGCCTGAGCCTGCGGGAAGTAGCCAAAGCCGCCGGCATTGTCCCCACCGGCTTCTACAGGCACTTCAGCGACATGGACCAACTGGGCCTGGAACTGGTCAGCGAGGTCGGCCAGACCTTCCGCGAAACCATCCGCCTGGTACGCCACAACGAATTCGTCATGGGCGGCATCATCGACGCCTCGGTGCGCATCTTCCTCGATGTCGTAGAAGCCAAGCGCGCGCAATTTCTGTTTCTCGCCCGTGAGCAATACGGCGGCTCGCTGCCGGTGCGCCAGGCCATCGCCACCCTGCGCGAGAACATCAGTTCGGACCTGGCTGCCGACCTGACCCTGATGCCCAAGTTGCAGCACCTGAACGCCGCCGACCTGGGCGTCATGGCCGACCTGATCGTCAAGAGCGTGTTCGCCACCCTGCCGGACATCATTGATCCCCCGGCCCAGGCCCTGCCTGAACACCTGACGCCACAGGCGAAGATCACCCAGCAGTTGCGCTTCATCTTCATTGGCCTGAAGCACTGGCAAGGCCTGGGCAGCACCGAGTAACACTGCCTGCCCCTCTCCCCCTATCAATCAGCGTGCCCCGCTCTGGGCGGTGCGTTTGCGCCTGCTCGTCGGCCCGGCACCGGATTGCAGCAAAATTATTTCCAGCGCACCAACTCAGTGCTATAAATCAGCTCAGCGCGCCATTTTGTAACAAGATAAAACAAGGTTTTGCCCCTTTTTCAGGCGCAGCTCCGGTGTCGACAAAGGGTTTTTCCTCTCCTCCGGGCGATTGGCAAGGCCCTTGCTCTGGCTTGTGCATCGCTCATAGCTGGAAGCTTTCCGATGCTGGTGATCCACCGCAGAACCGAACCCCAAGCCACCTGGTCCGCCGAGCTGCACCTCACCTATGAGGCTCGCAGCAAAAGCCGCCTGCGCTGTTTCAGTGCCACAGGCGAAGACGTCGGCCTGTTTCTGGAGCGCGGCCAGCCCCCCCTGCATGACGGCGAGTTCCTGGCGGCCGAGGACGGACGCATCGTCAAGGTCTGCGCCCGCCCGGAAACCCTGCTCCATGTCACCTGCCGCAATGCCTTCGAACTGACCCGCGCCGCCTATCATCTGGGCAACCGCCACGTCGCCCTGCAAGTGGGCGATGGCTGGCTGCGCCTGCTCGATGACTACGTGCTCAAGGCCATGCTCGAACAACTGGGCGCCAGCACTGAAACCATCGAGGCGCCGTTCCAGCCCGAACACGGCGCCTACGGTGGCGGCCACCATCATTCCCGCCACGGCGATGAAGACTTCAACTACCCGCCGCGTCTGCACCAGTTCGGCGTCCGTCAATGAACCCAGCCTGGGCCCTGCTGCGCCTGGCCAGCCCGCAGTTGCCGATCGGTGGCTACAGCTATTCACAGGGACTGGAGATGGCAGTGGAGCAACAACGGGTGAACGACCCGGACAGTGCCAGGCGCTGGATCAGTGATCAGTTGCTGCTCAACCTGGCGCGCTTCGAGGCTCCACTGCTGCTCGCCCACTGCCAGGCCGCCGCGGATCAGGACTGGACCAGGCTCCAGCAACTCTGCGAAGAGCACCGGGCCAGCCGTGAAACCCGCGAGCTGTACCAGGAAAGCCGGCAGATGGGCTATTCCCTCAAGCAATTGCTCGAAGGCCTGCCGGAGCTGGACAGCGGCGCCCGGGAACTGCTGGCGCACCAGAACGAACCGCACCTGGCCCTGGGCTGGGCCCTGGCCGCCCGCGCCTGGCACATCAACCCCGAAGATGCCCTGGCCGCCTGGCTCTGGAGCTGGCTGGAAAACCAGTTGGCGGTGCTGATGAAAACCCTGCCCCTGGGCCAGCAGGCGGCCCAGCGCCTGACCAGCGAGCTGCTGCCGCTGCTGCAAGAAGCCCAGCGACACGCCACCCACCTTGACCCCAACCACCTTGGCAGCGCCGCTTTCGGCCTGTCCCTGGCGAGCATGGCCCACGAGCGCCAGTACAGCCGCCTGTTTCGTTCCTAGGAGAAACTCATGAACGCACAACCTCTGCGCGTCGGCATCGGCGGCCCGGTGGGCTCCGGAAAAACCGCCCTGACCCTGGCCCTGTGCCTGGCCCTGCGCGAACGCTACAACCTGGCGGTGGTGACCAACGACATCTACACCCGCGAAGACGCCGACTTCCTGGTACGCAATGAAGCCCTGGCGCCGGAGCGGATCATCGGCGTGGAAACCGGCGGCTGCCCGCACACTGCGATCCGCGAAGACGCCTCGATCAACCTGGAAGCGGTGGACCAGTTGAACCGGCGCTTCCCGGGGCTCGATCTGATCCTGGTGGAGTCCGGCGGCGACAACCTTTCAGCCACCTTCAGCCCGGAGCTGTCGGACCTGACGATCTATGTGATCGACGTTTCCGCCGGCGACAAGCTGCCGCGCAAGGGGGGCCCGGGCATCTGTAAATCCGACCTGCTGGTGATCAACAAGATCGACCTGGCACCGCTGGTGGGCGCCTCTCTGGAGATGATGAACAGCGACACCCAGCGCATGCGCGGCGGCAAGCCGTTCGTCTTCAGCAACCAGAAGACCGGCCAGGGCCTGGAAGACATCATCGCCTTCATCGAACGCCAGGGACTGCTGACTGCGGCCTGAAACCGAACCTGAAAAAAGCTCAACAAGGAAGCCACTCATGACCCTGAAATCTCTCTTCGGCACCCTGGCGCTGCTGCTGACCCCGGCCCTGGCCTTCGCCCACCCGGGCCACGGCGACAACGGCCTGATGGCCGGCATCAGTCACCCCATCGGCGGCCTCGACCACTTGCTGGCCATGGTCGCTGTCGGCCTGTGGGCCGCCCAGCAACAAGGTGCGGCGCGCTGGGCGCTGCCCTGCACCTTTGTCGGCACCATGCTGATTGGCGGCCTGCTGGGCTTCGAAGGGCTGAACCTGCCGGCCCTGGAAAGCGGGATTGCCGCCTCGGTACTGGCCCTGGGCCTGGCCGTGGCCCTGGCAGTGCGTCCGCCGCTGAGCCTGGCGCTAGCCGCCACTGCGCTGTTTGCCCTGTTCCATGGCGTGGCCCACGGCCTGGAACTGCCGGACATGTCCAGCCCCTGGGCCTATGCCGCCGGCTTTGTGGCGGCCACTGCGGCCCTGCATGCCGCCGGTTATGCCGTGGTGCGAGTACTGCCTCAGGCGGCGGCGCCGCTGGTGCGCGTGGCCGGCGCGGCCTCGGCCGCTACGGGCGTGTGGTTGCTGGCAGGCTGATCCCCGCTTCATCTGTAGGAGCCGGCTTGCCGGCGAAGACGGTCTTGCGGGCCTCGTTCGCTGGCAAGCCAGCTCCTACAAGACGGAGGTGATCTTTCGGCCGCCTTCGCTGGCAAGCCAGCTCCTACAAGGCTGAGGTGACCTTTCAGCCGTCTTTGCTGGCAAGCCAGCGCCCATCAGTACGTCCTGCTCGGCGGGCAAGCCGCCTTGTGGGGCTTCTCTGGTAACATGTCGCGCACTCAAACCTGCCGTGACGACGCCAGCCAATGCCCGATGTATCCCGCTCCGCCACCTCGCCTGAATCGAGCGCTCTGTTCAACGCCATGCAGCAGCATTTCCACAAGGTGATAGTGCCGCTGTGGCAAGGCCCGGGCTGGAATCCGCAGTTGGCGCTGCCCTATGAGGCGCTGGATGCCGAGCATCAGCCGTTGCCGCCGCAGCGCTACCGAGCCATGGCCTGTGCCCGGCAGCTGTATCTGTTCTCCCAATTGATCGGTGATGCCGCCGCCCCCTTTGCCGAGGAGCGTGCCGCCGCACTGTTCCGCTCGCTGCAGCGGCACTTCCACGACGCCGAGCACGGTGGCTGGTTCTACAGCATCGACCCAGAAGGCGCGCCGCTGGATCGCCGCAAGGACCTCTATACCCACGCCTTTATCCTCTTCGCCTGCGCTCATTACTGGGCCAAAGTCCGCGAGCCGCTGGTGGAGTCGGTGCTCAACGCCGCCCTGGAAGTGGTGGCCCAGCGCTTCACCCGGGGCGACGGCCTCTACGAAGCCAGCCTGGCCGAGGACTGGTCCGTATTGGGTTCGGGCCCCCTGCAGAATCCACTGATGCACCTGGCCGAAGCCTTCCTCGCGATCCTGGCAGTACGCGAGGACACCGCGGTACAAGCCGCACTGCTGGAGCTGTGCCAGGCCATGCAGCAGCAGTTCATCGACCCGCAGCACGGGGTAATGCTGGAGAAACCCCTGGGGGCTGTGGATAACTGGTTCGAGCCAGGGCATCAGTTCGAGTGGTACTTCCTGCTCGATTCTTCGCCCTTGCTGCGCAGCAGCCCGCTGCACGCTTCATTGAGCCGTGCCTTTGCCTTTACCGAGCAACTTGGCGTCGATCCGCAGAGCGGCGCGGTGTGCGCCATGCTTGAGCTGCAACCGGAAGCCCCCGTCAAGGACGCCACCCAACGCATCTGGGCCCAGGCCGAGTACCTGCGCGCCCTCACCTTGCGTGCGGACAGCCAGGCACCCTTGCTGCGTCAGCTAAAGGCGCTGCACGCGCATTTTCTGCATGCCGGGGGCTGGAATGAATGCCTGGATGCCAGCGGCGCGGTCAGCCGGCGGGATATGCCGTCGACCACGCCTTATCACCTGGCGACCTGTTATCGCGGGCTGGCGGAATATTTTGCCTGAAGCCCTTCGCCTGCAAGCAGGCTCCTAAAACACCGCGTAGGAGCCGGCTGGCCGGCGAAGGGCGCACCACCCATCAAGCGATCCACTTGCGATCCCCGGTAAAGCTGATGGTCAGCCAACGCGCTGCGTCGGCCTCTCCCAACTCACTGGAAATCTCCTCGCGCAAGCGGTCCAGAGTCGCCACATCCTGCAGCGGATAGTCCGCCGGCAAGACGATATGGATCTCGATGAACCGCGCCCGACCGTGCTTCTGCACGTAGCTGATGTAGTCGTCAAAGCCATGGACGGCCTTGGCCTGCTCCATCACGTTGCGGACCTTTTCGTCCAACTGGTCCGGGGCGATCCCCAGCACATCACGCAAGGCCGGACGCAGGATCTTCAGCGCCGGCGGCAACATGCTCAGGGCCAGCAGGATCAGGATCGCCGGGTCGACATACACCGCCCACTGGCCATGACCGTACTGCTTGAGCAGCAAGGCGATGATAAAGCTCACCAGCAGCCCCACCGAGAGCATCGCGTCCACCAGCCAGCTGATGTTGTCGAACTGGATCAGCGACGACTTGAGCTTGCGGTTACGCCGGCGCACATAGAAGAAGTAGGCGAACTCCGTTACCGCAAAGAACCCGGCGTAAAAGATCACCATCCCCAGCTCGATCTCCCGGCCGCCATTGATGATGCCGAACACACCGTTAAGAAAGGCGTAGATAGCGATCAGCAGCAGGAAGCTGCCTTCGATCAGCAGCACCATGGGTTCCAGGTGCCAGAAGCCGAACTGGAAACGGTGATTGCTTTCCTTGGCGATCAGCTTGGCAGTGATCAGCATCAGGACCTTGATGAAGGTCGCGATCAGGGAAAAAAATCCATCGAACAGAATGGATTGGGCGCCAGAAACAAAACCTGTGACGATACCGGCGATCGCCACGGCGAACATCAGTACAGTCGATTGTTTGAGCAGAGCCTGCTCACCTCGGTTACTCACAATTCCTCCTATCGAACTTCAAAAACACCGCCTCGAGTGAGGCGGCAGCGAAATTTCGGGTCGGAATTCTACCTTGCCGGGGCTGACCTTCAGCTGAAACGAATCAGCTTATGTGTTTCCGAGTACAACCAACTGTAGTCGCTCCAGGTGACAGCTTCAGGACTTGGCGTTGCGCTCGATGGCGAAACCGGCCCAGGTCTGGCTCACCGGCATCAGCTCCAGGCTGTTGATGTTGACGTGGGCGGGCGTATTGAGGACCCAGAAGATGGTGTCGGCAATGTCCTGGGGCTGGATCGGTTCGGCACCGGCGTAGGTGGCGTCGTAGCGCGCCTGATCACCGGCAAAACGCACCAGGGAGAACTCGCTTTCGCACAGGCCCGGCTCAATGTTGGTGACCCGCACGCCAGTGCCCTGCAGGTCGCAGCGCAGATTCAGGGAGAACTGTTTGACGAAGGCCTTGCTCGCGCCATAGATGTGACTGCCCGGGTACGGGTAGTTGCCGGCAATGGAGCCCAGGTTAACGATCCCGGCGCCTCGGCCATGGGCGATCAGCCGCGGCAGCAGCAAACGGGTGCTGTACATCAAGCCCTTGATGTTGGTGTCGACCATGGTGTCCCAGTCATCCAGGTCGCACTTGGGCGCCGGATCGACGCCCAGGGCCAGGCCGGCATTGTTGATCAGGCCGCGCAGCTTGCTGAAGGACGGCGGCAGGTTGGCGATGGCTGCTTCCATGGCCTTGCGGTCCCGCACATCGAGCACCAAACCGTGCACTTCGGTCTGCTTGGACAGCTCTGCGCACAGCGCGTTGAGGCGTTCCTCGCGACGGCCGGTGAGCACCAGCGACCAGCCGGCCTCGGCAAAACGCCGGGCGCAGGCTTCGCCAAAACCGGACGTCGCGCCCGTAATGAACAGTGTGGAAGTCATGGTGTTCTCCTAGCTGGGTGGCGAGCCGCCGTTACGATAAAAAAGCGTTTCGCAGCATGCCCGGCCCGGCTCTGGGCGGCAACAGAAGCGCTGGATATCCGACGTCACTGTACAAAAAACGCTCACATGCCTGAAAGCTATGGCCGGCACGGCCTGCAGCCACATGCCCGCACCTTATCCACAGGCCGGTCCACAGTCTTTGGGGGCAAGTGCAAATCTCGCAAAGCCGCTGTACACAGGGCTTGCAGCGGATCATGGGAAGTTTTTTGCTTGACCCGCAGAGGCGGTCCATGCAGGTGGCGACGAAAAAGATGACCGAACGGTCAAAGTGCATAAGGCCAGAGGCCAGTAACGACGCTGCCCGGAGCAGTCTTTCCAGAGTTTAGTCACAGACTTATCCACAGGCTTGTCCAAGGTCTTTTACCGGTACGGCTGCGACAATAAAAAGGTTGACAAGCGCGTCTTCAAGTTACCCAAAAAGCCATGATCAAAAAACAATCAATTGCTTGCAAGCCACGTAAATAAAGGGCTCCAGCCAGCTACTCCCACGTTACCCACAGCCCGCTCCACAGCAAACGGGGACAAGTCAAAACGGTGGAAAAACAACTGTTTGCAGCGTCTTTATGCCGCGCTTTGCCAGCTTGCGAATAATGTTTTCCACAATTGTCGGACGCAGGCTGCCCTTCTGCAAACGCACCCTTGCCCATGCGCGCGTCAAGCGCGTAGGAGCCGGCTTGCCGACGAACCTCGAACACACAACAGCATCTGAATAAGCGGCCATCGGGGAGGGGCGTTTCGCTGGCAAGCCAGCTCCTACAGGGCGGGTGGGGACTGTGGATAAAAAATGCCCCGGCGGCGTGAACCGACGGGGCATGGTTTATCCACAGATCGGGCCGTCAGTGACCGCCCAGGTAAGCGTTGCGCACCTCCTCGTTGACCAGCAGTTCCTTGCCGGTGCCGCTCAGGCGAATCTCGCCGTTGACCATCACATAGGCGCGATCCGAGAGCTTCAAGGCGTGGTTGGCGTTCTGCTCCACCAGGAAGATGGTCATGCCGGTGGCCGCCAGTTCCCGCAGCGTGGCGAAGATCTGTTTCACCACGATCGGCGCCAGCCCCAGGCTGGGTTCATCCAGCAACAGCAGCTTGGGCCGGCTCATCAGCGCCCGGGCGATGGCCAGCATCTGCTGCTCACCACCGGACATGGTCATGGCCCGCTGGGTACGCCGTTCCTTGAGCCGTGGAAAGAGTTCGAACATGCGTTGCATGTCTTCGCTGGCGTACTTGTCGCCAATGGGGATGGTACCCATCAGCAGGTTCTCTTCCACGGTCATGTCGGGGAACACCCGGCGCCCTTCCGGGGACTGGGCGATGCCGTTGGAGGCGATGTAGTGGGACGACTTGTGGGTGATGTCCACGCCGCGATAGAGGATCTGCCCGGACTCCGCCCGGGGCTGGCCGAAGATCGACATCAGCAGGGTCGACTTGCCGGCCCCGTTGGAGCCGATCAGGCTCACGGTTTCCCCTTCGTTGATGTGCATCGAGACTTTCTTCAGGGCCTGGATCGGGCCGTAGTACACGTCCAGGTCCTTGAGTTGGAGTATGGGTTGACTCATGCCAGCTCCTCTTCGTCGGCACCCAGGTAGGCGGCGATCACTTTCGGATCGTTGCGGATCGCTTCCGGCCCGCCTTCGGCGATCACGTTGCCGTGGTCGAGCACCACGATGTGGTCGGAAATACTCATCACCATGCCCATGTCGTGTTCAATCAGCACCACGGTCAGATCGTGCTCGTCGCGCAGCAGCCGGATCATCGCGCTCAGCGCTTCGGTTTCCTGAGGGTTGAGGCCGGCGGCCGGTTCGTCGAGGCAGATGATCTGCGGCCGGGTGCACATGGCCCGGGCGATCTCCAGGCGCCGCTGCTGGCCGTAGGACAGCTCGCCGGCCAGGCGGTTGGCGCAGTCCACCAGGTCCACCACTTCCAGCCAGTAGAAGGCGTGGTCCAGGGCGGCGCTTTCCGCCTTGCGGTAGCCCTTGGTGTTGAGGATGCCCGCCAGCAGGTTGCGGTTGACCCACATGTGCTGAGCCACCAGCAGGTTCTCCACCACGGACATTTCCTTGAACAGGCGAATGTTCTGAAAGGTCCGTGCCAGGCCGGCACGGTTCACCAGGTGGGTGCCACCGAACATCTTGTAGTACAGGCGGCTGGCGAAACTTTTCGGCGACACGAAGTCGCTGGCGCGAAACGGCTCGCCCAGCAGCTTGATGACGTTGGTCTGCTGGCCCCGGGTATTGAGTTCGATACGCCCGCCGGAGGCTTTGTAGAAACCGGTCAGGCAGTTGAACACCGTGGTCTTGCCGGCGCCGTTGGGACCGATCAGGGCGAAGATCGAGTTGCGCTTGACCTTGAGGCTGACGTCGCTGAGGGCCTTGATGCCGCCGAAGTGCATCATCAGGTTTTCGACCGAAAGAATGTATTCGCTCATGGCGCGTTCCCCTCAGTCAGAGCACCTTTGCGTGGCGTCACCCCGGTACGGCTGATGCGGATCAGCCCTCGCGGTCGCCAGATCATCATCAACACCATGAGGATGCCGAACAGCAGCACCCGGTACTCGGAGAAACTGCGCAGCAGCTCCGGCGCCACCGTCAGCACGAAGGCTGCGATTACCACGCCCACCGTGGAGCCCATGCCGCCCAGCACCACGATGGCGAGGATCAGCGCCGACTCGAAGAAGGTGAACGAGGACGGGTTGACGAAGCCCTGGTAGCTGGCGAAGAACACCCCGGCCAAGCCGGCGGTGGAGGCACCGATGGTGAAGGCCGAGAGTTTCACCAGCACATGGTTCAGGCCCATGGCACGGCAAGCGATCTCGTCTTCACGCAGGGCTTCCCAGGCCCGGCCCACCGGCATGCGGGTCAGCCGGTGCTTGATGTACAGCACCAGCAGCACCACCAGGAACAGCACGATGTAGATGAACAGGAACTTCAGGTTGGGGTTGTATTCCAGACCGAAGAACTCGTGGAACGGCACCCCACCATCCTTGGCCTTGCGGCCGAACTCCAGACCCAGGAAAGTCGGCGATGGCACCGGCATGCCGTTGGGGCCGCCAGTGAAGGACAGCCAGTTGTTGAGCACCAGGCGGATGATCTCGCCGAAGCCCAGGGTCACGATGGCCAGGTAGTCGCCATGCATTCGGAGCACCGGGAAGCCCAATATGCACCCCGCCAGCGCCGCAGCAATCGCCGCCAGGGGCAGCACGCTCCAGAAGCCCAGGCCCAGGTACTGGTAACCCAGGGCCAGGCCGTAGGCACCGATGGCGTAGAAGGCCACGTAACCCAGGTCCAGCAGCCCCGCCAAACCCACCACGATGTTCAGCCCCAGGCCCAGCAGCACGTAGATCAGCCCGAGGATCACCACGGTCAGCAGGTACTTGTTGGCGAAGAACGGGAACACGATGGCGATCACGATCAGGGCCGGAATGATCCAGCGCAGCCGCGACTTGTAGTCCGGCGCCAGCACATGTACCCCGGAGCCGGTGCTTTCAAAGCCCTGGAGTATCTTCAGGCCCTTGGGGGTTTGCAGGAACAGGCTCAGGGCCAGGCGGCCAGCCATGACGATCGCCACCAGCCAGGCGACCCGGGTCGGTTCCAGGTTGAAGCTGTAGCCATCCAGGACCACGCCCACGATGGGACCGAACACGATCAGCGAGATCAGCCCGGCCAGTACGGCGTCGATAACGCTCTTTTTGATATCAATCGGTTTATTGGCAGCAGACATACTTATACCTTCGCCACGAGTGGGCGACCCAGCAGGCCTTGGGGACGGAAGATCAGGATCAGCACCAGCAGCGAGAAACTGAACACGTCTTTGTAGTCGGAGTTGATCAAGCCGGAGAACAGCGACTCGGAGATCCCGAGGATGATCCCGCCGAGCATCGCTCCGGGCAGCGAGCCAATGCCGCCGAGCACCGCGGCGGTGAACGCCTTGATGCCGATGACGAAGCCGGCGTAGAAGTCGAAGGTGCCGTAGTTCATGGTGATCAGCACACCGGCCAGGGCCGCCATGGCCGCGCCGATGACGAATACGTAGGAGATCACCCGGTCAGTGTTGATCCCCAGGATCGAGGCCATCTTGCGGTCTTGCTGGGTGGCCCGGCACATGCGTCCGAGCTTGGTGTACTTGATGATGTAGGTGAGCAGAGCCATGCCGGCGAACGCCGCCACCAGGATGAAGATCTTGGTGTAGGTGAGCTGCACGAAGCCGGTACCGATATCGACTTTCCAGGCCCCGGCCAGCAGGGTCGGAACCCCTTGCTGCTTGGCGCCCTGGCTGATCTGCGCATAGTTCTGCAGGATCAGCGAGATACCGATGGCGCTGATCAGCGGTGCCAGTCGGGTGGAGTTGCGCAGGGGTTTGTAGGCCACGCGCTCGATGACCCAGCCATAGATCCCCGTCACCACCACGGTGAAGATCAGGGTGCCGAGAATGAGTAGCGGGAAGGATTCAATGCCGAAGTAGGCCAGCAGAGCCAGACTGATTGCCGCGAGGTAAGCGGAAATCATGTAAACCTCGCCGTGGGCGAAGTTGATCATGCCGATGATGCCATAGACCATTGTGTAGCCGATGGCGATCAGACCATAGACAGACCCGAGGGTCAGTCCATTGATCAGTTGCTGCAGGAAAATACCATCCATAACGCAATCTCACGGACTTGAGAGACGGCACAGGGCGTCAGCGACGGACAGGGATCACCGGTCCGCGCAACACGTCCGTTGTGCAGCTCTACGAGAAAAGGCAAGTACTGCACGAGTACGAACCGGTACCAGGGGGTGGTACCGGTTCGGTCGGACTCATGTCACTTCTGTTTTTCCAGCTGGTGGTACTTGCCGTCCTTGTCCCACTGATAGACCACGTAGTCGGAGATCTTCAGGTCGCCCTTGGCGTCCCAGGACTTCTCGCCCATCACGGTTTTCACCGGGTTGGCCTTGAGCCACTTGGCGGCGTCTTCGCCCTTGTTGGATTTGGCGCCGTTGAAGCCGGCGGCCAGGGCCTGGACCGACGCGTAGGCGTACAGGGTGTAGCCTTCAGGCTCGGTGCCAGCCTTGCGGAAGGCATCCACCACCGCCTTGCTGTCCGGCAGCAAGCGTGGGTCGGCGCCGAAGGTCATGTACACGCCGTCGACGTATTGCGGGCCACCGGCGGTGGTCACCAGTTCGTCGGTAACAATGCCGTCATCGGACATGAACTTGACGTCCTTCAGGCCCTGCTCGCGCAGCTGGCGTACCAGCGGACCGGCTTCCGGGTGCAGGCCGCCGAAGTACACCACGTCGGCACCGGCAGCGCGGATCTTGGTCACCACGGCGCTGAAGTCTTTCTCGCCACGGGTCAGGCCCTCGTACAGCACCGGGGTCACGCCGCGCTTGGTCAGCTGTGCCTTGGTGGCGTCCGCCAGGCCCTGGCCGTAGGTGTCCTTGTCGTGCAGCACCACGACTTTCTTGCCCTTGAGCACGTCTACGATGTAGTCGCCGGCAACGATGCCCTGCTGGTCGTCACGCCCGCACATACGGAACATGGCGGAGAGGCCACGCTCGGTGACCTGGGGGTTGGTGGAGCCCGGGGTGATGGCAATCACACCGGCGTCGCTGTACACCTCGGAAGCCGGAATGGTCGACGAAGAGCAGAAGTGCCCCACGACGCCCGCCACCTTGTCCTGGTCCACCAGGCGGTTGGCCACGGCCACGGCCTGCTTCGGTTCGCAGGCGTCGTCACCCTTGACCAGGACGATCTTCTCGCCGTTGACCCCGCCCTTGGCGTTGATCTCGTCAGCCGCTGCCTGTGCACCCTTCATGTACTGCTCGCCAAATGCCGCATTGGCGCCTGTCATGGGACCCGCTACGCCGATCTTCAGGTCGGCTTGAGCAAACGCAGAAACACCCAGCGCAGTTGCCACTGCGAGGGCCAGAAAGCCTTTCTTGTAAAACGTCTGGGACATGAGGTGGTGCTCCAAGGTTTTTTTAGTTGGCACTGCGACTTCACTAGAATTGCTCAGAGCAAGCGCCGTGCCAGTGGTTTTTTATTCTGAAAAAAGTCGCTGTCTTATTGTTATTTCGACTGTTTCGAGCCCATTTTTATTGGGCGTGCAACCGTCTAAACCGCGGAAGGTAAAACCCTGCTTTTTAATGGGCGCAACCCATGCGTGCCATCATTGCAACCGCGACACAATTCAACGTGCAACCCTGCTGTAACAGCCCGCGTCACCGAACTGCACACTGCTGGTGCGAGACTGCTACGAGCCGCACCATTACAGGCTAGTCGCTGCATCGAAAAGCGTCGTCCTCGACTGTTTATTTCCTTGTTCAGATGACGATCCGCAGGCACTGGCCCGCGTGGTAGAGGGAGAATCCGGCCTCGTACAGGCAACTGCGCAGCCCCACTCCGGCCAGGGGCTGCATGGGGGCGAAGGGAATCGGCAGGGCCTGGGGATTGCCGTTACACAAGTAGTCGGCGAAGGCCTTGCCGACCACGGTGCCGGTGGTTACGCCACGGCCGTTGTAACCGGTGACTGCCACCAGGCCGGGGGCCGGTTCGAACAGACGCATCAAGTGATCGGGGGTAAAGGCAATGCAGCCGGTCCAGGTGGATTCCCACTGCACCGGCTTGAGGTAGGGGAAGTAATGCTGCTGCACTCGGTCGGCCCAGGCCTTGAGGAACCACAGGGGTTTCTGGTTGCCGTTGCCCAGGCTGCCCAGCAACAAGCGGCCATCGGCATCGCGCCGAATGCTGCTCAGCACCTGGCGGGTATCCCAGGAGCCCTGGCCCCCGGGCAGGATCTGCCGGGCGGCCTCTTCGGTGAGCGGCGCCGAGGCGACCTGATAGTAGTAGCCGGGGAAAAAGTTGCGCCGCAGCTCGGTCCAGTCGCCTTCGGTGTAGGCATTGGAGGCAATCACCACCTGCTCGGCCAGCACCGAACCCTGGTCGGTCTGCACCGACCAGCGCTGGCCCTGGCGTTCCAGGCGGGTGACGGGGGAATGATCGAACAACTGGCCGCCGAGCTTGATCGCGGCCTTGGCCAGCCCGGTGGTGTAGGCCATCGGGTTGAGGGTGCCAGCGCGCCGATCAAGCAAGGCAGCGGCGATCTTCCGGGTGCCGGTGGCGGTTTCACAGGCGGCACCGGTCAACAGCTCCACCGGCGCACCGCGGCGCTTCCATTGCTCTTCACGGCTGCGCAGGTCGGCTTCGCCCCGGGCGTTATGGGCCATGTGCAACGTGCCTTCGCGGCGCAACTGGCAATCGATCTGGTATTTGTCCACCAGGCTGAACACCAGGGACGGCGCGGCCCCAAGCATGCGGTTGAGCTGGCTGCCCACCTGCTCGCCGAAACCGGCCTCGATCTCGTCCGGGGGAATCCACAGGCCGGCATTGACCAGCCCGACATTGCGCCCTGAACCGCCCTGCCCGGCGCGGTGGGCTTCGACGACACAGACCCGCTTGCCTTGCTCCAGCAGATGCACGGCCGCCGATAAACCGGTGAAGCCGGCGCCGATGATGCACACATCCGCCGTCAGCTCGCCCTTGAGCGGCGCGTTGTCAGGCCTTTGCGGAGTCAGTTTTTCCCATAGACACTCTTCACGTAACGCCATTGCCAGACTCCGAATCAACCCACCACAAACCAAGAAGCGCGTTTGCCGCTGTTCGCCAGCAAGCTGGCTCCTACCGGCGATACCAGGTCAATCGAAGGTAATGCCCTGGGCCAATGGCAGCTCCTGGGAGTAGTTGACGGTGTTGGTCTGGCGCCGCATGTAACCGCGCCAGGCATCGGAACCGGACTCGCGGCCGCCGCCGGTTTCCTTCTCGCCACCAAAGGCGCCGCCAATCTCTGCACCACTCGGGCCGATGTTGACGTTGGCAATGCCGCAGTCGCTGCCCACCGCCGACATGAACTGCTCGGCTTCACGCACGTCGGTGGTGAAGATGCACGACGACAGGCCCTGGGGCACGGCATTGTTCAAGCGCAGGGCCTCTTCGAAGTCGTTGTAACCAATGACATAGAGGATAGGAGCGAAGGTTTCGCTGCACACCACATCACTCTGCTCCGGCATTTCGACAATTGCCGGCGACACGTAATAGGCATTGGGGAACTGGTCCTGCAGCTGGCGCTGTCCACCGAACACCCGGCCGCCCTCGCTCAGGGCCTGCTCCAGGGCATCCTGCATGGCCTCGAAGCTGTGCTTGTCGATCAACGGGCCGATCAGGTTGCCTTGCAGAGGGTGGCCGATGCGCACCTTGGAATAGGCCGCCTTGAGACGGGTGACGATTTCCTCTTTCACCGACTCGTGGGCAATCAAGCGGCGCAAGGTGGTGCAACGCTGGCCGGCGGTGCCGACGGCGCTGAACAGGATGGCGCGCACAGCCATGTCCAGGTCGGCGCTCGGGCCAAGGATCATGGCGTTGTTGCCACCCAGTTCGAGAATGCTGCGGGCAAAGCGTGCGGCCACTTTCGGCGCCACTTCACGGCCCATGCGGGTACTGCCGGTGGCGCTGATCAGGGCCACTCGCGGATCGTCCACCAGGGCGGCGCCAGCGTCGCGGCCACCGATGATCACCTGGCTCAGGTACTCGGGAGCGTCCTGGAAATTCTTCAGCACGCGCTCCAGCAGTGCCTGGCAAGCCAGGGCGGTGAGCGGGGTCTTCTCCGAGGGTTTCCAGATCACCGGGTTGCCGCAAACCAGCGCCAGGGCGGTGTTCCAGGCCCAGACCGCCACCGGGAAGTTGAAGGCACTGATCACCCCCACCACCCCGAGCGGATGCCAGGTTTCACGCATGTGGTGACCGGGGCGCTCGGAGGCGATGGTCAAGCCATAGAGCTGGCGCGACAGGCCGACGGCGAAGTCGCAGATGTCAATCATCTCCTGCACCTCCCCCAGCCCTTCCTGGGTGATCTTGCCGGCTTCCCAGGAAACCAGTTCGCCCAGATCGGCCTTGTACTCGCGCAGCACCTCACCGAATTGCCGCACCAGCTCGCCACGACGGGGGGCCGGTACTTTGCGCCACAGGGCGAATGCATGCTCTGCGCGACTGACCTGCTGCTCCACTTCGGCGGCGCCCTGCCAGTTCACTGCGGCGATACGGCTGCCGTCGATCGGCGAATGCACAGGCTGGGTGCCCGACTGGTACAGGGCCGGGTTCACACCCAGACGATCAAGCAATGCGGCAACCATGGGGTCACTCCTTACAGATGAAAAGCCAAAAAAACCGACCGCTGCGACGGCCATCAAGGCCTGTAGTTGTAGCTGGCCTGAGACTTGCCAACAAACGACCTTTAAGCGAGATATCATTCCGTTTATTCATGCTGAGCCGGCATCCAGCACCGATAAGAACAAGGACCACCCATGCTCAACAAACGCTACCTGCCGTCGATCACTGCCCTGCAGTGCTTCGAGGCCGTTACCCGGCACCTGAGCTTCACCCGCGCCGCCGAGGAACTCAACCTGACCCAGAGCGCGGTCAGCAAGCAGGTGGCGCAGCTTGAAGAGCTGCTGCAGCACCTGTTGTTCCGTCGGGTACGCCGCCGCCTGCAACTGACCCCGGCCGGCGACCTGTATCTGGTCGAGGTGCGCAAGATCCTTACCCAGGTGGAGATGTCCACCCACTACCTGCGCTCCTACGGCGGCGAGACCGAAGTACTGCGGGTTTCCACGCCCTACACCTTCGGCGCTCGCTGGCTGGTGCCGCGCCTCAAGGGCTGGCGCCTGCGCCATCCGCATATCCACCTGGACCTGTGCAACGAGCAGGAGCCGGACGAACTGCTCCAGGGCCACGCCGACCTGGCGTTCTACTTCGGCCAGGGTTCGCGCCCCGGCACCGAGAGCCTGAAGCTGTTCAGCGAGGAGCTGGTGGCGGTCTGCGCCCCCGACAGCCTGCCCGCCGAACCCTTGACCGACCCCAGGCAACTGACCGACCTGGTCCTGCTGCAAAACGCCTCACGCCCCCAAGGCTGGCACGAATGGTTCGACCAGCAGGGTTATCAGACCGAACACAGCTACCATGGCCCGCGCTTCGAAACCTTCTATATGTGCATTCGCGCCGCCCAGGTCGGGTGTGGCGTGGCCCTGCTGCCCAGGTTCCTGGTGGAAGAAGAGCTGGCCGAAGGCAAGCTGGTGATCGCCTGGAAATACGCCATGCCCAGCCAGGACGCTTATTACCTGGCCTATCCCGAGCACTCGGCGGAAGTGCCCAAGGTCCGTGACTTCGTGCGCTGGATGCTGGAACACAACGACGCCCCCCTCCCGTAGGGGCCGGCTTGCCGGCGATGGAGCCCTTGAGCCCTGCACAAGGCTGAAGAGCCATTCGCTGGCCAGCCAGCGCCTACAGCTGGAGAATGGCCCGCCGCAAAAAACGCTGGTCAAGCGCAGGACGTCTATGCGCCACTAGCGCATTCATTGAAAGAGCTGAAGCCGCCGCTGTCCGTTGCGGCCAGCATGGAGATTCCCGTTATGAGCGAGAGTGTGTTTGCCGATCGCATCGTGCAGAACCTGCTCGACACCGACTTCTACAAACTGACCATGATGCAGGCGGTGCTGCACAACTATCCCAACGTGGAAGTGGAATGGGAGTTTCGTTGCCGTAACAGCGAGGATCTGCAGCCGTACCTGGCGGAGATCCGCTATCAGTTCGAGCGCCTGGCGGAACTGAGCCTGAGCGCCGACCAACTGGGCTTTCTCGAACGCATCAGCTTCCTCAAGCCGGACTTCCTGCGCTTTCTCGGGCTGTTTCGCTTCAACCTGCGCTACGTGCACACCGGTATCGAAAACGGCGAACTGTTCATCCGCCTGCGCGGTCCCTGGCTGCACGTGATTCTGTTCGAAGTGCCGATGCTGGCCATCATCAGCGAAGTGCGTAACCGCTACCGCTACCGCGAGATCCTGCTGGTGCAGGCCCGGGAGCAGCTGTACCGCAAGTTCGACTGGCTGAGCGCCAACGCCAGCAGCGAAGAGTTATCCGAGCTGCAAGTGGCGGATTTCGGCACCCGCCGACGCTTTTCCTACCGGGTCCAGGAAGAAGTGGTGAACGTGCTCAAGCACGACTTCCCCGGGCGTTTTGTCGGCACCAGCAACGTGCACCTGTCCCGCGAGCTGAACATGAAGCCCCTGGGCACCATGGCCCACGAATGGATCATGGCCCACCAGCAATTGGGCCCCCGACTGATCGACAGCCAGATCGCCGCCCTCGACTGCTGGGTCCGTGAATACCGCGGGCTGCTGGGTATCGCCCTGACCGACTGCATCACCACCGACGCCTTCCTCGGTGACTTCGATCTGTTCTTCGCCAAGCTGTTCGACGGCCTGCGCCATGACTCCGGGGACCCGATCCTCTGGGCGGAGAAAGCCATCGCCCACTACCACAAGCTGGGCATCGACCCGATGAGCAAGACCCTGGTGTTCTCCGACAGCTTGACCCTGCCACGCTCCCTGGAAATATTCCGGGCGCTGCGGGGGCGGATCAACGTCAGCTTTGGCATCGGCACCAACCTGACCTGCGATATTCCCGGTGTCGAGCCGATGAGCATCGTGCTTAAAATGGCCGCCTGCAATGGCCAGCCCGTCGCCAAGATCTCCGATGAAGCGGGCAAGACCCATTGCAAGGATCCCAACTTCGTCGCTTACTTGCGCCACGTTTTCCAAGTACCTGCCCAACCTGGCAAGGAGTGAATCATGCAAGCCGCACAGCGTGAGATTGCGCAGCAGCTGAAGGTCCAAGCACCTTTTCCCGACCATGCTGCCCTGGAGGCGGAAATCGCCCGGCGCATCCGTTTCATCCAGGACTGCCTGGTCAATTCCGGTCTCAAGTCCCTGGTCCTGGGTATCAGCGGCGGTGTCGACTCCCTGACCGCTGGCCTGCTGGCCCAACGCGCCATGCGTGAGCTGCGCGAGCGCAGTGGTGACGAGCACTACCGTTTCATCGCCGTGCGCCTGCCCTATGAGACCCAGTTCGACGAACACGACGCCCAGGCTTCGGTGGACTTCATCAACCCCGACGAACGCCACACCGTGAACATCGGCCCGGCGGTCAAGGCCCTGGCCAATGAAGTGGCGGCCTTTGAAGGCCAGCACGCGGTGTCCCGGGACTTTGTCCTCGGCAACACCAAGGCACGGATGCGCATGGTGGCCCAGTACACCATCGCCGGCGCCGCCCAAGGCCTGGTGATCGGTACCGACCACGCCGCCGAAGCGGTGATGGGTTTCTTCACCAAGTTCGGTGATGGCGCCTGCGACCTGGCGCCACTGAGCGGCCTGGTAAAGAATCAGGTGCGTTCGATTGCCCGCTACTTCGGCGCTCCGGAATCCCTGGTGGAGAAGGTGCCTACCGCCGACCTCGAGGACCTCTCCCCGGGCAAACCGGATGAAGCCTCACACGGCGTCACCTACACCGAGATCGACGCCTTCCTGCATGGCCAGCCGGTGCGTGAAGAAGCCTTCAAGATCATCTGCGACACCTACCGCAAGACCCATCACAAGCGCGTCATGCCCTTCGCCCCGTGACCCACCACGTTCTGTAGGAGCCGGCTTGCCGGAGAAGCGGCCGCTTGATGCTGCACAAGGTTCAACGGCCTGTTCGCGGGCAAGCCCGCTCCTACAGACACACACAAAAAAAGCGCCCCTCGGGGCGCTTTCCTGTTGCAGCCGGGCCTGATGCTTACTTCAGGACCACAGCGCCTTTCATCATCGAGTTGTGGCCTGGGAATGAGCAGAAGAACTGGTAGCTTTCGCCAGCAGTCAGCTTCGATACGTCGAAGGTCACCGAATCTTTCTCGCCAGCACCGATGATCTTGGTGTGGGCGATGACGCGGGTGTCGCCTTCCTTCAGGTAGCTCTTGTCGATGCCGGCGGCCATGCCGTCGGTGGCGATGCCGGCCATGTCTGCGGTTTTGCTCAGGACCCAGTTATGGCCCATGACGTTCTTCGGCAGGCTGCCGGAGTGAGTCAGGTTCACGGTGAAGGTCTTGCAGCTCTTGTCGATGGTGATTTCCTTAGTGTTGAAGGACATCTGGTCGGTAGAGTCGACATCGACCTTGCATTCGGCGGCCATCAATTGGCTGCTGGCCAGTGTCAACAGGGATACCGCAACGAGTTTGGCAAACATGGTGAATCTCCAAGGCAGGGTTAACAAAATCCATCTGAATCCATGGGACCGAAGACTGCCTGAATTTCTACCAAGTTCCTATGATTTGCATCAAAAAATTGTATACAACTCTCTGCTATCGGGCCGATCAAGACAATCAAACAGCCGACTGCGGGACCGCCCCCTAGAATCTGCCCATCAGCGTCTTATCGGAGCCTTGGTCATGCCTCTCAACAGCCTGTTTCGCAGTTTGCTCGCCGCCTACGCCTGCGGTGCCAGCGGTACCCATGAAACCCCGCAACGCGAGGTTTAATGCTTGGAGCCAGATCTTTCAGCCTTTACTCTGAGGCCATCAATGACCTCGGAGTAAGGCATGTCGTTAACTTCTGTCTGTGTATTTTGTGGCGCCAGTACCGGCAGCCATCCCCTCTATCGTGAAGCGGCCCAGGCCCTGGGCCGCGCCCTGGCCGAGCGCAAACTGACCCTGGTCTATGGCGGCGGCGCGGTGGGCCTGATGGGCCTAGTGGCCGATGCTGCACTGGCAGCCGGTGGTGAAGTCATCGGGATCATCCCGCAAAGCCTGAAAGACAAGGAAATCGGCCACAGCGGCCTGACCCGTCTGGAAGTGGTGGACGGCATGCACGCGCGCAAGGCGCGCATGGCCGAACTCAGCGATGCCTTCATTGCCCTGCCTGGGGGCCTGGGCACCCTGGAAGAGTTGTTCGAAGTCTGGACCTGGGGACAACTGGGCTATCACCACAAGCCCCTGGGCCTGCTGGAAGTGAACGGCTTCTACGAAAAACTCAGTGGATTTCTCGACCATATCGTCGGCGAAGGCTTCGTCCGTGCCCCACACCGTGACATGCTGCAAATGAGCGAATCGCCGGCCAGCCTGCTGGATGCCCTGGACGCCTGGAAGCCTTCGGTGGCGGACAAGTGGGCCGAGCGCAAACCCAGTTAACCGTCAGCGCCCGATAACAGGCAGAATACGCGCCGCTCAACCTCACCTTCGACCCCAGAGGATCGCCCATGGCCAAACCCAACTACTCCTTCGCCAAACGTCAACGAGACTTGGCCAAGGAACAGAAGAAAGAGGAAAAGCTGCAACGCAAGAAAGCTGCTGCAGAAGAAACCAGCACACTGACCCCGGAGACTGAAGGTGAAGTGAGCGTCGATGACGCCGAGCCCCAGGCCCCCCAGGCCTGACCCGAGACTGTAGCAGCTGGCATGCCAGCGAAAACACTCTCCAGCCCCACGCAGTATCCGCTGGCCTCTTCGCCGGCAAGCCGACTCCTACAAGGTTTGATTTCGCGCCTAGCCGTAGGAGCTGGCTTGCCAGCGAAAGCGCTCTCCAGCCCTACGCAGTATCCGCCGCCCTCTTCGCCGGCAAGCCGGCTCCTACAGATTGGCGCTGTTATGCCAGGGGCATGACGGTGACTCGAACCTCCGGGTCATGGCTGCCACCACCAAGAATCACTCCACGCAACGGCGAAACATCGGAAAAATCACGGCCCCAGGCCAGGGTGATGTGCTCCAGTGCCGGCTGCACGTTGTTGGTAGGGTCGAAATCCACCCAGCCCAGCACCGGGCAAAACACCGAAACCCAGGCATGGGAAGCGTCGGCACCGATCAGCCGCGGCTGCCCCGGCGGTGGCTGGGTCAGCAGGTAGCCGCTGATATAGCGCGCCGCCAGCCCCCGTGAACGCAGGCAGGCCAGCATCAGATGGGCAAAGTCCTGGCACACACCCCGTCGACGCTCCAGCACCTCCACCAAAGGTGTCGCCACTTGGGTCGCCTCGGCATCGAAGGTGAACTCGCTGAAGATCTTCTCCATCAAGGCCTGGACGCCCTGCAACAGTGGCCGTCCCGGAGCAAAGCAGCTTTCGGAAAACTCGACGAAGCGCTGCTTGAGATGCACATAGGGTGATTCGAAGCGATAGCGGCTGGCTTCCAGCAAAGCCACCGGCAACGGCCGACCGCTGTAGGTCAGGGCTCCCCGGGCGACATCCCAGGCCATAGACGCGGCAAAGTCCAAACGCGGCCGATCCAGCACCTCGACGCCAAGCTGGGCATTGACCTGCAGTTCATCATGGGGCCGCTCGAAGGCCAGCCGGGTCAGGGGATTGCCAAACACATCTTGCTCGTCACGGCGGGTGGTGGGCTCGGGAGTGATCAGCAATTGCCGCTCGCTGCACTGTTGCCAGGCGCAAGCCCGGGGCCACAAGTGCGCCAGCTGCTGGGCCAGGGACACCGGGCTGTCATAGCGATAATGGGTGTCATGGAAAATCTGGTAACGAGCGCTCATCAGACCGACACCGTTTGCTGGCTGACATCATCCACATGGGCGAAATGCCGCAAGGCCAGGCGATCGGACACCTGGCCGCTGACCTCGGCGATCTCTTGCAACAGGTCCGCCAACCCTGCCACGGCGGCTCTCACGCTGGCCTCGCCAAACAGCGAGTTCTCCAGGCAGCCCAGGTCGAAATGGGCCAGGCGCTCCACCAGCCTCGGCAACGCCACCTCACGGGGCACACCGAAGTCATCGTTGAGTCGCTTTAGGGTACGGGTCACCAGCTTGAGCTGGAACAGCACGGCGTGGGGGTTCTGCTCATCCAGCAGCAACAGGTCGAGGACCGGGATCAACTGCGCCACCGCCAGATAACGGGAGCGATAGGTGATGCTGCTGTTACCCAGCTCCAACAGCCACTCCAGGCCAGCCTGGTCGAAAACCGCAGTGCCCCGCAGGAAGGCCGCCAGGCTGCTGCTGAGAAATTGCAGGCGCTCGATGCGCCGGCCAATCATCAGGAAGCGCCAACCCTCGTCCCGGGTCATGTCGTCCAGGGCGAACCCCGAGAGCGCCGCCAAGGACATCACCAGACGGTTGAGAAAATCCAGCAGCTCGCCGAAGTCCGGCTCCGCGGTGTCCAGCTCCTGGGCTTCGCGTTGCAGCTCCACCAGGGCCTGCCAGTTTTCCCGGGACAGTTTGCCGCGCACCTGGGAGGCAGCCCACTGCAGGCGCTGCAGGTTGGAGCGCAAGCTGAACGACCAGTCCTCCCCCAGCAGGGCCGCCAGCAGACGCTCGGGCAACTCGCCCTCATCCGGCAACAGCATCAGGCTTTCCCCCAGGTCCACCGCGGCCAGCAAAGCTCGCGGATCGTCGCCATCGACGTAACGGGCCAGCATGATCCGCAGCAGCCGTGCGCTGTCGTCACAGCGCTCACAATAACGACCAAACCAGAACAGGTTCTCCACCACCCGCGACGGCAAGTAGGGATCACGACGGACCAAGTCATAGACACCAATGGTGCGCTGGGCCTTCCATTGCTCGCCGCTAGGGGCGCGCTCCCCCAGCACCCAAGTGTCCTTGCTGGCGCCACCGCGCTGCATCGACACCACTTCGGCGTCAGCATCGGCAGCGACCCGGGTCAGGCCGCCGGGCAGCACCCGATAGCCGTCGTCGCTGGCCACCGCGTACACCCGCATGCCGATGGCCCGGGGCTGCAAGCGACCGTCCTCGGCCTGCCACACCGGCGCCTGGGACAGTTGCGGCAACTCCTGGGCGACATAGGCGTAGGGCCGCGCACGCATGCGCTCGGCGAGGCTGGCGCGCTGCTCGGGGCTCAGGTCGCGCCCCAGCACCGGTGTGAAGCTCTGGGACGGAAACGCCGGCTTGATCAGCAGCTCCGGAAGTTTCTCCAGGGCCTGTTGCAGCACGGGTGCCTCGCCACACCACCAGGTGGCAATGGAAGGCAGGAGCAATTCCTCCCCCAGCAGGAACTGGCTGATTTTCGGCAGGAAGCCCAGCAGCCCTGGGGACTCCAGCACCCCGCTGCCCAAGGCATTGGCCACCAGCACCCGGCCCTGACGCACGGCATCCAGCAGGCCGGGCACCCCCAGGGCGGAATCGGTACGCAGCTCTAGGGGGTCACAGAAATCATCATCCAGGCGACGCATGATGGCGTGCACCCGACGCAAGCCACTGAGGGTCTTGAGATAGACCGTGGCATCGCGCACCGTCAGGTCGCCGCCCTCCACCAGCGGGTAACCCAGCTGGCGTGCCAGGTACAGATGTTCGAAATAACTCTCGTTGAAACGCCCGGGCGTCAACAGCACGATCAGCGGTGCTTCGGCATCTCGGGGCGCCTGCCGGGCCAGGGTTTCCTGCAGGGCACGGAAGAAGCCGGCCAGATGCTGCACTTGCAGGTCGCGGTACAGATCCGGAAAGGCCCGGGACACGATCATGCGATTTTCCAGGGCATAGCCAGCCCCGGACGGCGCCTGGGTACGATCGGCAGTGACCCACCAGCGACCATCGGGGGTGCGCGCCAGGTCCACTGCATAGAGGTGCAGAAAGGTCTGCTCGGGCGGCTGGATGCCTTGGCATGGCCAGAGAAAATTGTTGTGTCCGAACACCAGTTCCGCGGGCAACAGCCCTTCGCTGATCAGTCGCTGCGGGCCGTACAGGTCCGCCAGTACGGCATTGAGCAGGCGCGCTCGCTGGGCGATACCGGCGGACAACAGCTGCCACTCCTCCACTGGGATCACATGGGGCAGCAGGTCCAGCTCCCAGGGCCGGTCCGCGCCCTTGGGGTCGGCATAGACGTTGTAGGTGACACCGTTCTCGTGGATCTGCCGGGTCAGCAGCGCCTGGCGCTGGGCCAGTTGCGCGGGGCTGCTGCGTTGCAGTTGTTCAAGCAGGCGCTGCCAGTGCGCCCGGACCGCACCCTGGTCATCCAGCAGCTCGTGGTAGGTACCCGCCGTCAGCGGGTAACGGTCTAGCAAGTCAGGCATGGAACACTCGGCAGACGGCAGGGAAAGTCAGATTAACCCACAGCCCCGACACCCGGATATGGCTATATCGCGGGCGTCGCAGGTGGATTAGAAGCGTCGCAAATCCAGGGTCATGGGCAGCTCGTCATTGATGATCAGAGGCGGCACCGCGAGGCTCCCGGGGCTGTGTCCGAGGCGAAAGAAACGCGCCATGCGCCGGCTTTCCGCTTCATTGGCATTGACCGGCAGGCTGTCGTAGTTGCGTCCCCCAGGATGGGCCACATGGTATTGGCAGCCCCCCAGGGAGCGCTGCATCCAACTGTCCAGCAGATCGAACACCAGCGGTGCGTGTACCGGGATGCCGGGTTGCAGGCAGTTGGCCGGCTGCCAGGCGCGATAACGCACTCCGGCGACAAATTCCCCTACCCGACCGGTGGGCTGCAAGGGGACCGCCACACCGTTGCAGGTCAGCACATGACGCTGCGGCGTCAACCCGCTGACCTTGACCTGCAAACGCTCCAGAGAAGAGTCGACATAACGCACCGTGCCCCCGGCCCCGCCCTCTTCCCCCAGCACATGCCAGGGCTCCAGCGCCTGACGCAACTCCAGCTCGATGCCGCTGACCGCGTAATCGCCGACCTTGGGAAAGCGAAACTCCAGGTGCGGGGCAAACCACTCGGCCCGCAGCGGATATCCGGCGGCATTGAGCTCCACCAGCACATCGGCGAAATCCTGCTCGATGAAATGCGGCAGCAGGAAGCGATCGTGCAGCTCGGTGCCCCAACGCGCCAGCTTGGCCGGGGCATAAGGCTCGCGCCAGAACCGCGCCACCAGCGCCCGCAGCAGCAACTGCTGGACCAGGCTCATGCGCTCATGGGGCGGCATTTCAAAGGCCCGCAGCTCGAGCAGACCGAGACGCCCGGTGGCGCCGTCCGGCGAATAGAGCTTGTCGATGCAGAACTCCGCGCGATGGGTATTGCCGGTGACATCGATCAGCAGGTTGCGCAGCAGGCGGTCCACCCGCCACGGCGAGCACTCCTCGCCCGGCGCGGGTATCTGCGCAAAGGCGATTTCCAGTTCGTAAAGCGAGTCGTTGCGCGCCTCGTCGACCCTGGGAGCCTGGGAGGTGGGGCCGATGAACAACCCGGAAAACAGGTAGGACAACGACGGATGATTGTGCCAGTAGCTGATCAGGCTACGCAGCAGGTCAGGGCGGCGCAGGAACGGCGAATCCGCCGGCGTCGCGCCACCGAGGACGAAATGGTTGCCGCCGCCGGTGCCGGTGTGGCGCCCGTCGATCATGAACTTCTCACTGGTCAGGCGGGTCTGCCGGGCCTGCTCATACAGAAACTCGGTGCGCTCCACCAGCTCGTCCCAACTGACCGATGGCTGCACGTTGACCTCGATCACGCCCGGGTCCGGCGTCACCCGGAAGTTGCACAAGCGTGGGTCCGCCGGCGGCTCGTAGCCCTCCAGCAGCACCGGACAATGCAGCTCTGCCGCCGTGGCTTCGATCACGCTGACCAGTTGCAGATAATCCTCGAGTCGTTCCAGGGGCGGCATGAACAGATACAGCCGCCCTTCTCGCGCCTCGGCGCAGAGCGCGGTACGGGTCAACCAGTCCGCGGACTGATCGATCATTGGCACGCGCTCATCCAGAACCGCCGCCTCAGGGACTTCTGCGAGCCGCGCCAGGTCCGGCAGCTCAGGGAAGTCCTGGTTCGGATCGTTGGGATGTATGAAGGGGTACTCCGCCGCCGTCACCCAGGGCTGGGACGCCAGGGGCAGGCGATAGCCCAGAGCGGAATCCCCGGGCACCAGCCGGCAATGACTGTCGCGCAGGTACCAGCGGCCACTCTGCCATTGATCACCCTTGGCGGTACGGGCCAGGGGCAGCACCTGGCCAATGACCTTGTCCAGCCCCTGGCTGAACACCTTGCGCAACCGCTGGCGCTCCAGGGCATCCTCCAGCCGCGAGTCCTCGGCACTGACATTGAGGGGCAGGCTGCCCTCGCGCCACAGGTAGTAGAAGTGGTCTTCATAGGCGGGAAACACGAAGCGCCCCGGCAGCTTCAGGCGCTCGGCGACACTGGCGAGAAAGCGCCCGGCCAGTGCTGCATCAGCGCCGTAGTCCTCGTGCTCATCGGCAATCAAGGCGTTGTTGTGCCAGATCGGCACGCCGTCCCGTCGCCAATGGCAGTTCAGCGACCAGCGCGGCAATTGCTCCCCTGGGTACCACTTGCCCTGGCCGAAGTGCACCAGCCCCTGAGGCCCGTAGCGCTGGCGCAGGCGCTGGAACAGCTCACCGGCCAGACGCCGCTTGTTCGCTCCCAGGGCGGCGGTGTTCCACTCGGCGCCGTCGGGGTCGTCGATGGCCACGAAGGTCGGCTCGCCGCCCATGGTCAAGCGCACATCGCCCTCCAGCAGGTCCACATCGATCCGCCGGCCCAGGGCCTGGATCGCCAGCCACTGCTCGTCGGTGTAAGGCTTGGTGACCCGGGGTGCTTCCCAGATCCGTTCCACACTCATTTCATGGCTGAACTGA
Source organism: Pseudomonas sp. JDS08PS003 (assembly GCF_045013505.1). Taxonomy (NCBI): domain Bacteria; kingdom Pseudomonadati; phylum Pseudomonadota; class Gammaproteobacteria; order Pseudomonadales; family Pseudomonadaceae; genus Pseudomonas; species Pseudomonas sp. JDS08PS003. The sequence continues at coordinate 764,140 of NZ_CP120724.1, read as the reverse complement.
CACTCGCAAGGTTCCACCAGGCCAGTGATGGGCGCCGCTGAAGAGGGATCGGGGCTGCAGGCCAGGGGAATGTGACCCTCTCCGGCAAACAGCCCCGAGGTGGCGTCCAGGCCGATCCAGCCGGCTCCGGGCAAGTAGACCTCGCACCAGGCATGCAGGTCAGTGAAGTCCACCTCGGTGCCCGAAGGACCATCCAGGGATTTGACGTCGGCCGTGAGCTGGATCAGGTAGCCGGAGACGAAGCGCGCCGCCAGTCCCAAGTGGCGCAACAGCTGCACCAGCAGCCAGGCCGAATCGCGGCAGGAGCCGGAGGCATTGACCAGGGTCTGCTCCGGGCTCTGCACCCCCGGCTCCAGGCGAATCAGGTAGGCGATGTCTGCGCTGAGACGCTGATTCAAGGCCACCAGGAAGTCCACCGCTGGCAACGGCGTACGCGAAATACCGTCCAGGTAGGCCTGGAACTTCGGCGTCAGGGGCAGGGTTTCCAGGTAGGGCGCCAGCTCACGCTGCTCATCGGCGGCGTAGGCAAAAGGGATCTTCTGCGCGTAGGGCTCGAGGAAGAAGTCGAACGGATTGAACACCGCCATCTCCGCCAGCAGATCCACTTCGATCCGCAGCTCGGTGGTTTTCTCCGCAAAGACCAGGCGCGCCAGGTAATTGCCCTGGGGGTCCTGCTGCCAGTTGATGAAATGCTGCTCGGGCTGGACCTTCAGCGCATAGGAGAGGATTCGCGTGCGGCTGTGGGCAGCCGGGCGCAGGCGGACGATCTGCGGGCCAAGTTCGACGGCGCGGTCGTAGCGATAGTGCGTGACATGGTGCAATGCGACATGAATCGACACGGCGTGCCTCCTGCGAGCCTGAGCGGTGGATGAACCCGCGCAAGACTTGTGCCAGGGCCCAAGTCCGGGGGGTTGTTCAACGACTCAGGGCAGTACAGCACCAAAACCGCGCAACCGGTGCATCCCTGTGCAGCTCACTGCACAGAAATGTGCCAGACGGCATGGCTCGAAGCGGCTGCGTTCGCACTGTTAATGGAGCGCCAGCGCTGACAGCCGATCGCCAACAAGACCGGCTTGCGCCGCTATCGAGAGCCAAAGCAAAACGCCAGCTCCGAGGAGCTGGCGTTCTGTTGTCTAGCGCGGCACCACCGGCTTGCGGGTTGGCTTCTTGCCTTTGCCCTTGGCCGCATCGGCACGCTCCTTGGCAGCCTGCTTGTTGCGGGCGAAGGCAGCGGCCTTGGCCTGCTCACGCTTGTCCCAGGCATTGCCACCGTCACTGCCTCGCGGCGGCAAGCCGGTGTGCTGGGTAAGGATCTTGGTTTCCTTGGCCACCTTGTGGCTGCCGGCCGGTGTCGAGTTCTTGCGGCGGGCGCTCTGGTAGCTGTCGGTGGCCGGCTGATGGGTCGGAATCAGCTGGTTCTTGCCTGGGCCGATCAGATCACCACGGCCCATGCGCAGCAGGGCTTCGCGCAGCATCGGCCAGCCCTTCGGATCGTGATAGCGCAGGAACGCCTTGTGCAGGCGACGCTGCTCCTCGCTCTTGACGATGGTCACGCCGTCGCTCTTGTAGGTGACCTTGCGCAGCGGGTTCTTGCCCGAGTGGTACATGGCGGTGGCAGTAGCCATCGGCGACGGATAGAACGCCTGCACCTGGTCGGCGCGGAAGCCGTTGCCCTTGAGCCACAGGGCCAGGTTCATCATGTCTTCGTCGGTGGTCCCCGGGTGCGCGGCGATGAAGTACGGAATCAGGTACTGCTCCTTGCCCGCTTCCTTGGAGTACTTCTCGAACATCCGCTTGAACCGGTCATAGGTACCAATGCCCGGCTTCATCATCTGATTGAGCGGACCTTCCTCGGTGTGTTCCGGGGCAATCTTCAGGTAGCCACCCACGTGATGGGTCACCAGCTCCTTGACGTACTCCGGCGATTCCACCGCCAGGTCATAACGCAGGCCGGAGGCGATGAGGATCTTCTTCACCCCAGGCAGGGCGCGAGCACTGCGATACAGCTGGATCAACGACGAATGGTCGGTGTTCAGGTTCGGGCAGATGCCGGGGAACACGCAGGACGGCTTGCGGCACGCGGATTCGATTTCCGGGCTCTTGCAGGCGATGCGGTACATGTTCGCGGTCGGACCGCCAAGGTCGGAGATCACCCCGGTAAAGCCGGGAACCTTGTCGCGGATTTCTTCGATCTCGCGAATGATCGACTCTTCGGAACGGTTCTGGATGATCCGCCCTTCGTGCTCGGTGATGGAACAGAAGGTACAGCCACCGAAGCAGCCACGCATGATGTTCACCGAGAAGCGGATCATGTCGTAGGCCGGGATCTTTTCCTTGCCATAGGCCGGGTGCGGAATGCGCTGATAAGGCATGCCGAACACGTAGTCCATTTCCTCGGTGGTCATGGGAATGGGCGGCGGGTTGAACCACACATCCACTTCGCCATGCTTCTGCACCAGGGCACGGGCGTTGCCCGGGTTGGTTTCCAGGTGCAGCACGCGGTTGGCGTGAGCGTAGAGGACCGGGTCGTTGCGCACCTTCTCCATGGACGGCAGGCGGATCACGGTCTTGTCCCGGGTCATCCGCGGGCTGGCCAGGATCTGCACCACCTTGGCTTCGCTCGGATCTTCAACCGGCCCCTTCTCCTGCTCGATGGCGCAGGCCTGGGTGTCCTGGGTGTTGACGTAGGGGTTGATGATCTTGTCGATCTTGCCCGGACGGTCGATACGGGTGGAGTCCACTTCGTACCAGTCTTTGGGCGTGTCGCGGCGGATGAAGGCGGTGCCGCGCACGTCGGTAATGTCTTCGATCTTGTGGCCGTAGGACAGGCGCTGGGCAACTTCGACAATGGCTCGCTCGGCGTTGCCGTAGAGCAGGATATCGGCGCTGGCGTCGATCAGGATCGAGTTGCGCACCCGGTCCTGCCAGTAGTCGTAGTGGGCGATGCGACGCAGAGACGCCTCGATGCCGCCAAGGACGATTGGCACGTTCTTGTAGGCTTCCTTGCAACGCTGGCTGTAGACCAGGCTGGCACGGTCCGGACGCTTGCCCGCCAGGCCGCCCGGGGTGTAGGCGTCGTCGGAGCGGATCTTCTTGTCGGCGGTGTAGCGGTTGATCATCGAGTCCATGTTGCCGGCGGCGACACCGAAAAACAGGTTCGGCTCGCCGAGCTTCATGAAGTCGTCTTTGGATTGCCAGTTGGGCTGGGCGATGATCCCGACGCGAAAGCCCTGGGACTCCAGCAGCCGGCCGATGATCGCCATGCCGAACGACGGGTGATCGACATAGGCATCACCGGTGACGATGATGATGTCGCAGGAATCCCAGCCGAGCTGATCCATCTCCTCCCTGCTCATGGGCAGGAATGGTGCCGGCCCGAAACATTCGGCCCAGTACTTTGGATAGTCAAATAACGGCTTGGCTGCTTGCATGTCGATGACCGGTGTTGGCTTGGATAGGGACGCGTTGATTCACAGGGAAATTCGCGGGCGCGGAATATAGCACAAAAAATAACCAATTCCGACCGTAATGGTCGGAATTCGTTGTCACGTCACGCGACCTGTGGCCAACCACTATGGCTGGCGCCGTTATTCGTCGTCGTCGAAGTTGTAGCTGCCCGGAGCAAGGTTCTCGAAGCGGGTGTACTTGCCGATGAAGGCCAGGCGGATAAAGCCGATGGGGCCGTTCCGCTGCTTGCCGATGATGATCTCGGCAATGCCCTTGTGCTCGGTCTCGGGGTGATACACCTCGTCCCGGTACACGAACATGATCACGTCGGCATCCTGCTCGATCGCTCCGGATTCCCGCAAGTCGGAGTTCACCGGACGCTTGTTGGGGCGTTGCTCCAGGGAGCGGTTGAGCTGGGACAGAGCCACCACCGGGCAGTTGAATTCCTTGGCCAGGGCTTTCAGGGATCGGGAGATCTCGGAAATCTCGTTGGTCCGGTTGTCACCGCTAGAGCCCGGGATCTGCATCAGTTGCAGGTAGTCGATCATGATCAGGCCGATGTCGCCGTGCTCGCGCACCAGGCGCCGGGTCCGCGCACGCATTTCCGAGGGGCTGATGCCCGCGGTGTCGTCGATGAACAGCTTGCGGTCGTTGAGCAGGTTGACCGCCGAGGTCAGGCGCGGCCAGTCGTCATCTTCCAACTGACCGGAACGGACCTTGGTCTGATCGATGCGGCCCAGGGAGGACAGCATACGCATGATCAGCGATTCGCCTGGCATCTCCAGGGAGTACACCAGCACCGCCTTGTCGCTGCGCAGTACGGCGTTTTCCACCAGGTTCATGGCGAAGGTGGTCTTACCCATGGACGGACGGCCGGCGACGATGATCAAGTCGGCCGGTTGCAGGCCACTGGTCTTCTCGTCGAGGTCGGTGTAGCCGGTGGACAGGCCAGTGATGGCGTTGTCGGTGTTGAACAAGGTATCGATACGGTCGATGGCCTTGGTCAGCAACTCGTTGACCCCTACCGGGCCGCCAGTCTTGGGCCGCGCCTCGGCGATCTGGAAGATCTGCCGTTCGGCCTCATCGAGGATCTCTTCGGCGGTGCGGCCTTCAGGGTTGAAGGCGCTGTCAGCGATCTCGGTACTGATACCGATCAGCTGGCGCAGGGTCGCCCTTTGGCGAACGATCTGCGCATAGGCCTTGATGTTGGCCACCGACGGGGTGTTCTTCGCCAGCTCACCGAGGTAGCCCAGGCCACCGACCTGGGAGGTCTGCCCTTCCTTGTCCAGTTGCTCGGACAGGGTGACCACGTCGATCGGCATGTTCTGGTCGGCCAGCTTGGCGATGGCGCGGAAGATCAAACGGTGGTCATGCCGATAGAAATCGCCGTCGGACACTTGATCCAACACGCGTTCCCAGGCGTTGTTGTCCAGCATCAGACCACCGAGCACGGCCTGTTCGGCCTCGATGGAATGCGGCGGCACCTTCAGGGCAGCGGTTTGCAGATCGTATTGCTCGGGAGCGGAGATATCGTTCATGGCCACTTGGAATTCGGGGGGTGAAAAACAGGATCAGCAGAAAGACAAAGGGCACGACCTGTAAACAGGATCGTGCCCGATGTTAACCGTCAGCCACACAAGGTGCCAGACGATTTGGTACTGCTTAAGCAGCCACCACGACAACGCGTACGGTTGCTTCAACTTCAGCGTGCAGGTGCACGGCTACGTCGAATTCACCTACGTTGCGGATGGTGCCGTTCGGCAGACGAACTTCGCTTTTTGCAACTTCAACGCCGGAGGCGGTCAGTGCATCAGCGATGTCGTGGGTGCCGATCGAACCGAACAGCTTGCCTTCGTCACCGGCGGTGGCAGTGATGGTCACTTCCAGCTCGGCCAGTTGGGCAGCGCGGCTTTCAGCCGAAGCTTTACGGTCTGCAGCCAGTTTTTCCAGCTCAGCACGACGCTCTTCGAACGCAGCCAGGTTGGCAGCGGTAGCAGCGGTGGCTTTGCCGTAAGGCAGCAGGTAGTTACGGCCGTAACCAGCCTTAACGTTCACTTTGTCGCCCAGGTTGCCCAGGTTGGCGACTTTTTCCAGAAGGATCAGTTGCATGTGAAAATCCTCTTAACTTTTAACCTTCACCGTTCGCGCTATCGGCGTCTTTCGGCGCCAAACGACCGCGAAAATCAACCAGACTGTCGACAATGGCCAGGACCACGAGCAACGGATAGATCAGCTGCATGAATGGCAACAGCGTGACGTACAACCCCACCAGCCAGAATCTGGCCAGTCGCCCTTGCGCCACCAGCCCGTGAATCAGGGCCAGCCCGGCAAAAACCAGCGGGACACTGCACATCGGCGTGAGCATGGCCAGTTGAGGTCCGAAGTTCGGCCCCACCAACATGCACGCCAGCAGTAACATCGCTGGCCCAAGAGGGATTCTGATGGCGCGAAACTCGCGACCAAAACCACCCGGGTTATACAACACAGCCTGCCAGTAACGCCCAAGAATCAGGCTCAGCACGCTGATGGCTTGCAACAAGGCCGCTATCAGGCCGGTCAGGATCGGTGCAATCAGCGTGGCAAGACGAGCTCGCTCTTCAACCGATAACTGCTGGTAGACCTCACCCAAGGCCATCGGCAGGATTTTTATCAATTCCTGCGACAACGCTTCGATCTGAGGGCGGAAAGCCGCACCCAGGACTCCAGCAAACACCAATCCCATCGCTATGCTGACCAGCAGCACGCGGCTCCAGGACTCGCTTGCGCGCAAAACCAACGCAAGACTCGAAGACCCCACCAGCACCAGAAATGCTCGCGGGTCATCGAACGCCAGCCACCAGAACAAAGCCGGCAGCACTCCCAGAGCGAGGACACCAAGGGCATCCTTCAACCCGCGCCGCAGAAGCACCAGGCTCCCCGCGGCAGCACCCAACCAATACAACAACGGCAATGCCGAACAGCCAGCCACTACCAGAGTGGCCTGCATACGACCGCGCATGATGAACTCAGCTAAGGCGCGCATGCATTCAATCCCTTACTACTTGTCGACTGCCCGGTCTCAGCGGCCGTGGCTGTCGGTGTAGGCCAGCAGGGCCAGGAAGCGGGCGCGCTTGATAGCGGTGGCCAGCTGACGCTGATAACGAGCTTTGGTACCGGTGATGCGGCTTGGAACGATTTTGCCGGTCTCGGATACGTAGGCTTTCAGAGTGTTGAGATCTTTGTAATCGATCTCTTTCACGTCTTCAGCGGTGAAGCGGCAGAATTTACGACGACGGAAGAAACGTGCCATGTAATTGGCTCCTTAAAAGGTCCGTGGATTACTCGTCAGCGTTATCGCTGGCGTCGCTGTTATCGCTGTCATCGCCATCGGCGCTGTCAGAATGCTCAGGACGGTCACGACGCTCACGGCGCTCACTGCGGTTTTCTTCAGCCTTGAGCATCTCGGATTGGCCGGTAACGGCTTCTTCGCGACGGATGACCAGGTTACGGATCACAGCATCGTTGTAACGGAAGTTGTCTTCCAGCTCAGCCAAGGCTTTGCCAGTGCACTCAACGTTCAGCATCACGTAGTGAGCCTTGTGAACATTGTTGATTGCGTAGGCCAGTTGACGACGGCCCCAGTCTTCCAGACGGTGGATTTTGCCGCCGTCTTCTTCGATCAGCTTGGTGTAACGCTCAACCATGCCGCCGACTTGCTCGCTTTGATCCGGGTGGACCAAAAAGATGATTTCGTAATGACGCATGAATGCTCCTTACGGGTTGTAGCCTGCCGCCTATAAGCGGTCAGACAAGGAGTGAATGACACTTGTGTGTCTTGCCACAGATAGGCACATATGCGCCTGCCGTCACGGCAAGGGGCGCAATTGTAGAGAAGGGGGAACAGCGGCGCAAGGCAATTGGTGATTATTTGAACAATCATCTGCAGGAGCCAACGAGCCGGCGATGGACGGCTGGGCGTGGTTCGCCAGCAAGCCGGCTCCTACGGGATAGATCAGGCTTTCTTGGCGACGGCCTTGGCTTTTGCACCGCGCTGGCGCATGGCCTCGAACAGGCAGACGCCTGTGGCCACGGAGACGTTGAGACTGCTGACACTGCCAGCCATTGGCAGACGCACCAGATAGTCACAGTGCTCGCGAGTCAGACGGCGCATGCCCTTGCCTTCGGCCCCCATGATGATGATGGTCGGGCCTGTCAGATCCTGATCGTACAACTCCTGCTCAGCCTCGCCGGCGGTACCGACGATCCACAGGCCGCGCTGCTGAAGTTTTTCCAGGGTCCGCGCCAGGTTGGTCACAGCCACCAGCGGAATCACTTCCGCAGCGCCGCAAGCCACTTTGCGCACGGTCGGGGTCAGAGTGGCCGACTTGTCCTTGGGCACCAGCACTGCCAGGGCACCCGCCGCATCGGCAGTACGCAGGCAGGCGCCAAGGTTGTGCGGATCGGTCACGCCATCCAACACCAGCAACAGTGGCGCGCCTTCGGTGCGATCCAGTAGCTCGTCGAGCATGGCCTCGCCCCACACCTGGCTTGGGCTGACTTCCGCCACCACCCCCTGGTGCACGCCTTCAACCCAGGCGTCCATCTCACGACGCTCGGCCTGGCCGACTGAAACGCGATTCTGCGCTGCCAGATCCACCAACACCTGAACCCGTGGATCACTGCGCCCTTCAGCCAACCAGATCTGCTTGACCCGCTTGGGATGGTGACGCAGCAACGCTTCTACAGCATGCACGCCGTAGATCTTTTCCAACTGACTCATGACTTGGCCTTAGGTTTGCGCGCCCCGCCGCTTTTCGCGCCGGAAGCGGAGCCCGCCTTAGGCGGACCCTTACGATGTTTGCTCGGTTTGGCTGGCCTGTCGCTGTCTCTGGCCGGAGCCGATTTGCCGGACTTTCCCCCAGACGCCGCTTTACCACCGCCCTTGGCTCCCGCCAGCAGCGCCTGTTTCATTTCACGACTTTTGCGTACTTCGGCGTTTTTTGCCGCTGCGTCGCTGGGACGGTAAGCCTCGACAGCCTTCTCCTTGGCAGAGCTGCGACGCCCCGCCTTCGCTGGAGCCGGCTCTTCGACTGCCTTGCTTGCCGGTACGTCCGCAGCACCTCGCTTTTTGCGACCAATCGGTGCAGCGATGGTCTTTTCCGCCATCTCGAAATCGATCTTGCGCTCGTCCAGATCGACGCGCATGACCCGCACTTCCACAGTGTCACCCAAGCGAAAGCTGCGACCGGTGCGCTCGCCCGCCAGGCGGTGATGCACAGGGTCGAAGTGGTAGTAGTCGCCTGGCAGCGCGGTGACATGCACCAGGCCTTCGACGTAGATATCGGTGAGTTCGACGAACAGACCAAAACCGGTGACCGCCGTGATCACTCCTGGGAAGGATTCGCCGACGCGATCCTTCATGAACTCGCACTTGAGCCAGTTCACCACGTCACGAGTGGCTTCGTCGGCACGACGCTCGCTCATCGAGCACTGCTCGCCGAGCTGCTCGAGGATAGCCTCGTCGTAGGGATAGATACGCGCTTTCGGAATACTCATCGCTCCAGCGCGACGCACGTGTGGCGTGTCTTGCTTGGAGTGGATGACACTGCGGATGGCCCGGTGGGTCAACAGGTCCGGATAACGACGGATCGGCGAAGTGAAGTGGGTATAGGCTTCGTAATTCAGGCCGAAGTGACCCTGGTTATCAGCGCTGTACACCGCCTGGCTCAGGGAGCGCAGCATCACGGTCTGGATCAGGTGGTAATCCGGACGGTCCTTGATGGTTTCCAGCAGCGCCTGATAGTCCTTCGGCGTCGGACCATCCTTGCCTTTATGCAGGGACAGGCCCAGCTCGCCAAGGAAGGCGCGCAGTTTCTCCAGACGCTCCGGCGGCGGACCGTCGTGCACCCGATACAAGGCAGGAATCTCGTGCTTCTTGAGGAACTCGGCGGTAGCCACGTTGGCCGCCAGCATGCATTCCTCGATCAGTTTGTGAGCATCGTTGCGCGTGGTTGGACGAATTTCGGCGATCTTGCGCTCGGAACCGAAGATGATCCGGGTTTCCTGAGTTTCGAAGTCGATGGCGCCACGGGTATGGCGAGCACCGAGCAGGACCTTGTACAGCGCATACAGTTGCTTCAGATGCGGTACGACATCCGCGTACTCACCGCGCAACTGCTTGGCCTCGGTGGTTTTCGGCTGCTCGAGCATGGCGCTGACCTTGTTGTAGGTCAGTCGCGCCTTGGAGTGGATCACCGCTTCATAGAACTGGTAGTCGGTCATTTCGCCGGACTTGGAGATGGTCATCTCACAAACCATGGCCAGACGATCGACTTTCGGGTTCAGCGAGCACAGGCCATTGGAAAGTTGCTCAGGCAGCATCGGGATAACCCGCTCGGGGAAATACACCGAGTTGCCACGCACCTGGGCTTCTGCATCCAGGGCCGAACCGATCTTCACGTAGCTGGAGACGTCGGCAATGGCCACGTACAGTTTCCAGCCACCGCCGAACAGGCGCAGCTTTCCGGGCTTGGCTTCGCAGAACACTGCGTCGTCGAAGTCGCGAGCATCTTCACCGTCGATGGTGACGAAAGGCAGATCACGCAGATCGATGCGTTTCTCTTTGTCCTTCTCCTCCACTTCCGGCTTGAGCTTGGCCGCTTCCTTGAGCACAGCCTCGGGCCAGACATGAGGAATATCATAGGTGCGCAGGGCAACGTCGATTTCCATGCCCGGCGCCATGTAATTGCCTACGACCTCAACCACGTCGCCTTGTGGCTGGAAGCGCGGCGTCGGCCAGTGAGTGATTTTCACTTCAACAAACTGACCGACCTTGGCATTGGCATTGCGCCCCGGGGTCACCAGCACTTCTTGCTGGATCTTCGGGTTATCCGCTACCACAAAGCCAATACCGCCTTCTTCAAAGTAACGACCCACGATACTTTCATGGGCACGGGATACCACTTCGACGATCACCCCTTCGCGACGACCACGACGATCCAGGCCGGAAACCCGGGCCAAGGCACGGTCGCCATCGAATACCAGGCGCATTTGCGCCGGGCTCATGAACAGGTCATCACTGCCATCATCCGGCACCAGAAAGCCGAAGCCGTCGCGGTGGCCGCTGATACGACCAAGGATCAGGTCAAGCTTGTCCACCGGCGCATAAGTGCCACGGCGGGTATAGATCAGTTGAGCATCGCGCTCCATGGCGCGTAGGCGGCGGCGCAGGGCTTCCAGTTGGTCCTCTGTGGTCAGACCGAACTCTTCTACCAACTGCTCGCGACTAGCAGGCGAACCCCGATCAGCAAGGTGCTGGAGGATGAGTTCGCGGCTAGGAATAGGGTTTTCGTATTTTTCCGCTTCACGAGCGGCCTCGGGATCGAGGGACTGCCAATCGGCCATTAGATAAATTTCACCTTGTCTATATGCGGGTTAGTTTGGCATACGCGTATTGAAACGGGAAATTTCAGGCTCAGACAACGCTGGAAAAATCTTCATCGCCACCTCAGAAACATCCTCACGCCTGCCACCGGAGACTTTTTTCGAACTTTTTTGAAATCTGGGGTTTACAGCTTAAAAGAGCCTCCGTATAGTGCGCGCCATCGACGACGGAGACGTCAGCGATACTGCCCAGATGGTGAAATTGGTAGACACGCCAGCTTCAGGTGCTGGTGACCGCAAGGTCGTGGAAGTTCGAGTCTTCTTCTGGGCACCAATTCAAGAGCTTGAGATTAGATCAGTTTCAAGGCTCAAACAAAAACCCGCGAAAGCGGGTTTTTGCATTCTAAGTGTTTGATTTAATAAAACCAAAACAGGGGTTTACAGATCAAAACACGGTCCGTATAGTGCGCTCCATCGACACGGCGACAACGTCGATATTGCCCAGATGGTGAAATTGGTAGACACGCCAGCTTCAGGTGCTGGTGACCGCAAGGTCGTGGAAGTTCGAGTCTTCTTCTGGGCACCAATTCAAGCTTGAGAGCATCGCTTTCAAGTCTCTCAAAAACCCGCGAAAGCGGGTTTTTGCGTTTCTGCCTTCAGGTATTTCCTCACTTCATCAACCCGCCGCCTTACCCGCAAAGCGCACATGAGAAACGATATCGTTTATGATTGTTACAAGTTTTTGCGGCACTACAGTGAGGAAACCTGCGAATGATGTTCAGAAATACCCTCCTTCCAACATCCCTTCTGCGTGGCTTGACCATCACTTTGCTAGGACTGACCCTGGCATCTCCACTCTCCCAGGCAGCCGATCCGGTTTCCCTGACCCTGTATAACGGCCAGCACAAGGAAGTCGGCGACGCCGTCGCCAAGGCTTTCGAAGCCAAGACCGGCATTCACGTCAACGTGCGCAAGGGCAGCAGCAATCAGCTGGCCAGCCAGGTCGTCGAAGAAGGCGATCGCTCCCCCGCCGACGTGATCTACACCGAAGAGTCCCCGCCCCTGAACAAACTGGGCGAACAAGGTCTGCTAGCCCAGACCGATGCCGCAACCCTGGCCGTCCTGCCCAAGGAATACGTGGCCGGCAACGGCACCTGGATCGGCATCACTGCGCGAGTGCGGGTGGTGGCTTTCAACCCGAAGCTGATCGACGAGAAAGACCTCCCCAAGTCGGTGATGGAATTTTCCCAGCCACAATGGCAAGGCAAGGTCGGCTTCGTACCGACCAGCGGCGCGTTTCAGGAACAGGCCGTGGCCATCATCAAATTGCACGGCATGGATGCAGCCGAAGAGTGGCTGACCGGCCTGCGGGCATTCGGCAAGGTCTATAGCAATAACATGGTAGCCCTCAAGGCCGTGGAAAACGGCGAAGTGGCCACCGTCCTGGTGAACAATTACTACTGGTTTGCCCTGCAACGGGAAAAAGGTCAGCTGGACTCGAAACTGCACTATTTCACCGGCGGCGACGTCGGCGGCCTGATCACTGTATCCAGCGCCGCAGTGCTCAAGTCCAGCAAGCACCCGAAAGAAGCTCAGCAATTCCTTGCCTACATGGCCAGTGAAGAAGGTCAGCGGGTGATCACCCAGACCACCGCCGAGTACCCACTGCATAAAGGCATGGAATCGGATCGCGGCCTCAAGCCATTCAGTGAATTGCAGGCTCCGAAAGTCACCCCGGCCGATCTCGGTAATGCCGAGGAAGCACTAGACCTGGAACGCGACGTCGGCCTGAACTGATGAATCCGCCACTCTGCGCCCCCGCCTCGCGCACGCTTTATGTGCCGAGGCGCAAGCGGCCCTCGATCTGGCTGCTGCTGCCGGTATTGTTACTGGTTTGCCTGAGCCTGCTGCCGCTGTTGTATGTCGGGCTCAAGGCCTGGCAGGCCGGCTGGGCCGAAGCCCTGCACCTGCTGTGGCGCCCTTATGTATTCCGCCTGCTGAGCAACACCCTGCTACTGATGCTGGGAGTAACCATCGCCTGCGCAGTGATTGGCCTATCCCTGGCCTGGCTACTGGAACGCAGCGATCTGCCAGGGCGACGGATCTGGGGCGTGGTGCTATGCCTGCCCTTCGCCGTACCGGCCTTCGTCAGCAGCTTCACCTGGGTGTCCCTGAGTGCCGGATTCGAAGGGCTGGGCGGTGCGATCCTGGTGATGACCCTATCCAAGTACCCCCTGGTGTTCCTGCCGGTGGCAGCCACCCTGCGCAATCTGGATCCCTCCCTCGAAGAGTCCGCACGTACCCTTGGGCAAAATCGCTGGGGCGTGTTCTTCAAGATCACCCTGCCCCTGCTCTGGCCATCGTTGCTGGCGGGATCTCTGTTGATTGCCCTGCACATGCTGGTGGAATTCGGCGCCCTGTCGATCATCGGCCTGCAGACCTTCACCACGGCGATCTATCAGCAATTCGAGCTGGAGTTCAGCAATGCCAACGCAGCCATGCTCTCGGCAGTGCTGCTGGCGCTATGCCTGATACTGCTGGGACTGGAGCTGCGAGTTCGCGGCAAGGGGCGCCACGTACGCACCGGCCAAGGCGCAGCGCGACATGCAGATCAGGTACGCCTGGGACGCTGGTCCGCAGGCGGGCAGATCTACTGCCTGCTACTGGCCTTGATTGGCAGCGGCGTTCCCCTGGGAATGCTTGCCTACTGGCTGGCCGTAGGCTCATCGGCCGCTTTCCCGGTCGCCGCCATCAGCGAAGCACTGCTTTCCTCCCTGGCACTATCCCTGGGCGGTGCCGCCCTGTGCCTGGTGCTGGCGGTTCCTGTGGGACTGCTGGTGGTGCGCTACAAGGGACGACTGGCCATCTGGGCCGAGCGTCTGCCCTACCTGTTACATGCCCTACCGGGCTTGGTGATCGCCCTGACGCTGGTGTACTTCGCCCTGCACTATGTACCGGTGCTGTATCAAACCTCGGCGCTGTTGCTGATCGCCTATGCCTTGCTGTTCCTACCCCTGGCACAGGCGCCGATCCGCACCGCCCTGAACAAGGCCGCACCGCAACTGGAAGAAGCGGCAAGAACCTTGGGAGCATCGTCGTTCAGCGCTTTTTGCCGGGTGACTTTACCGATCATCTTTCCAGCGCTGGGCGCGGCCTTCGCCCTGGTATTTCTGGATGCGATGAAAGAGCTGACTGCTACTTTGCTGCTCAGCCCGACCGGGTTGAACACCCTGGCCACAGAGGTCTGGGCCCATACGGCGAATGTGGAGTTTGCGGCCGCAGCACCTTATGCGGCACTGCTGATTCTGGTGTCGGGGCTGCCGGTGTATCTACTGACGACACGGATGTATTTGAATCGCTGAGAAGACCTTCGCCGGCAAGCCGACTCCTACAGAACGCTCGTAGGAGCCGGCTTGCCGGCAAAGCATCAGGCGCGGAACTGCCCGAGGCTAGCCTTGAGCTGCGCCGCCAGACTGTCCAGCACCTTGCCGCTGGCAGTGGTCTCAACCACAGCCTGAGCCGCTCGCTCGGCCTGAGCATGAATGGTTTCCACCCGCCCCCGCACCGCTTGCGCGCCCTGAGCCTGATGCGCTGCAGCCTGGGTGGCCAGACCGATAGCCGCATGCACCTGCTCTACCGAGGACTGCACCGATTGCTGCAACCGCGCACTGTCGCGCAGCACCAGCAAACCCTCGCTGGCCTGACGCCCGGCCTGACCAATGGCCGCAACCGCTTCTCGAGCACCTTGCTGCAAAGCACCGATATGCGCCTGGATATCGCCAGTGGAGCTTTGCGTCTTGCTGGCCAGGGCTCGCACCTCATCCGCCACCACGGCAAAACCACGACCGGTTTCACCGGCTCGCGCCGCCTCAATCGCCGCGTTCAGCGCCAGTAGGTTGGTCTGCTCGGCAATACCATGGATCACCGTCAACACCACCTCGATCTGCTCACTCTGCTGAGCCAGCCGCTCAATCACCTTGGCCCCGGTATCCACCTGCCCCGCCAAGGCCTCGATCAGACTGCCGACCTGCTCCGAGGTACGAGTATTCTCGTCAGTGGCCTGGCGGATCTCCACCACCTGCCGCAGCGCTGCTTGCATTGCCTGGCTTTCCGCCTGAGCCTCATCGGCCATCTGCGACAGCGCCCGCAAGCTTTCGGCCACTTCGTCACGCTGCGCCTCGGCCGCTGCATCCGCCCCGGCATTGCGCAGGCTCATGGCCCCGATCTCCACACCGGTGCGCTGCGCCACATCGCCCGCCTCACGCACAATGGGTTGCAACTTATCCACAAAGCGGTTTACCGCCGAGGCCATATCACCGATCTCATCATTGCTGTTGAGGGGCACGCGCTTGGTCAGATCCCCTTCGCCCGCGGCCAGATCATTGAGCGCCGTGATCAACAGATGCAGCTTGTTCACCACTCGCCGCCCAAGCACCACCGCCAACAACAGCAGTAGAGCCAACCCCACCAGCGCCAGGCCGACACCGATCTGCCAGCGCAAGGTGGCCGCAGCCTCCTGCACCGTGCTTGCGGTATTGGCCTGCATCTGCGCGGCAGTGGCCTGAGCCGACTGCAAGCGCGAGCGCATGGCCGCCGAACTGTCGGCGGAGGCACCCTTGAGACTGTCGCCAACCAACTGGTCACTGCTGGCGATCAATGCCCCGAAACGCTGATCCAAAGCAGCGATATCTGCCTCTACCGAGGCCGTGGAAACCCCCATCAGCACCTTGCCGATTTCCACTCCATTAGGATTGATCGACGCCTCAAGGTAGTAGACAGAAGGATCGTTCTTGGCCGCATCCAGAACCTTGTCCAAGGCCCGATCGCCCTTGCCCTTTTCCAACAGGGCCTTGTTGATCGGATTCTCACGATTCAGATAGCGAGTCAGATGCTCACCCGCCGCATCGTCATAGACCACGAACAGTACGTTGGGATTACGCTGGGCACGCCGTGCGAACTCGGACAGAGTCGGCACATCACTGTCCCACATGGCACGAGGCGCCACAGAAGCCAGCAACTGGGCCATGTCATTGGCGGAGTCCTTGAGGTCCTTCTCCAGCGCGGCACGCAGCTGGACCTGCTCTTCCTTTAGACGCGAAGACAACCCCGCCGTCAGACGCTGACGCGTACTGCTGGACAGGCTTTCCAGACTGGAAGTGACTTCCTTGCCCGCTTGCTCGAGCTCGCCAGACAACTTCTGGCTATCGACACCCAAACGCGCAGCCAGATCGGCCTCAAGGGCCGTCACTGTGCTCCGAGTCAGGGCAACAGCGAGCAACACTTGCACCAAAAGGGCGATACCGAGAGTAACGAACACAGGCCGCAGTAAACGGCTTTGTAACAGTGAGAGAACGGCCGACACAGGAAATCCCTCTACTTTTGACGCCATTATTCTGATGGCACTCTAGAAGCGAATTTCACAGCAAGGGTCGTGCCGCACGGCAGACAGAAACGACAAAGGGCCCGATCAAGGGCCCTTTGGTTTTTACATCAACAACTTATCAAGCGAACGGATGACGCAGAACGATGGTTTCGTTGCGGTCCGGACCTGTCGAAATAATGTCGATCGGCGCGCCGACCAGCTCTTCGATGCGCTTGATATAGGCCTGGGCGGCGGCAGGCAGCTCTTCCAGGGTCTTGGCACCCAAGGTCGATTCGCTCCAGCCCGGCATCTGCTCATACACCGGCTCAAGGCCGATGTAGCTGTCGGCATCGGTCGGTGCGTCGATGACTGCACCATCCTGGTTCTTGTAGCCAACACAGATATTGATGGTTTCCAGGCCGTCCAGTACGTCCAGCTTGGTCAGGCACAGGCCCGAGATGCTGTTGACGTCGATGGCGCGACGCAGGATTACGGCATCGAACCAGCCGCAACGACGGGCCCGGCCAGTGGTGGCACCGAACTCGTGACCGCGCTTGGCCAGGAATGCACCGATATCGTCGAACAGTTCAGTCGGGAACGGACCCGAGCCCACGCGAGTGGTGTAGGCCTTGGTGATACCCAGGATGTAGTCCAGGTACATCGGACCCACGCCCGAACCGGTGGCGATGCCGCCCGCGGTGGTGTTGGAGCTGGTGACGTACGGGTAGGTACCGTGGTCGATGTCCAGCAGCGAACCCTGGGCGCCTTCGAACATGATGTCCTTGCCAGCGCGACGCAGCTGGTGCAGTTCGGCAGTCACGTCGAGCATCATCGGCTTGAGCAGCTCGGCGTATTCCATGCACTCGTCCAGAGTCTTCTGGAAGTCGATGGCCGGCTCTTTGTAGTAATTGACCAGCACGAAGTTGTGGTAGTCCAGCAACTCGCCCAGCTTGGCGGCGAAACGCTCACGGTGGAACAGATCACCGATGCGCAGGCCACGACGTGCAACCTTGTCTTCGTAAGCCGGGCCGATACCGCGACCGGTAGTACCGATCTTCTGCTCGCCACGGGCCTTCTCGCGGGCCTGGTCCAGGGCTACGTGATAGGACAGGATCAGCGGGCAGGAAGGGCTGATACGCAGGCGCTCACGCACCGGTACGCCTTTCTCTTCCAGCTTGACGATTTCACGCATCAAGGCATCCGGTGCCACCACCACGCCGTTACCGATCAGGCACTGCACGCCTTCGCGCAGCACGCCGGACGGAATCAGGTGCAGGACGGTCTTCTCACCGTCGATCACCAGGGTGTGGCCAGCGTTGTGACCACCTTGGTAGCGCACTACGGCGGCGGCATGTTCGGTCAGCAGATCAACGATCTTGCCTTTGCCCTCATCACCCCATTGGGTGCCCAGGACTACGACATTCTTACCCATAACACTTGTCCTCATTCGCGCAAACTTGGTGCCGGCAGCCGCCGGCAGGAAAACTCAAGAAGCCAGCGGCAAAACTTGCCAAAGCCCATTCTGCTGAATCAATTGCCGGTCGCAGTCCGCTTCACGGGCGGCGGCCAAAGGTTGCCCAGGCAGAGCCTGAACGACACGCTGACCCTCACTGCGCAACTGGCAGACGGTCTGCCAGAGTGCCGCGTCAGTGCTGTCAGGCATCCAGATACCGCCAGACGGTAGCTCGACCTCAGCACGCCCCAGGGTCACCAGGGTTTTCAAATCGGTAGAAAAACCGGTCGCTGGACGGGCACGCCCAAAATCGGCTCCGATGTCATCGTAACGGCCACCCTGAGCAATCGATTGACCCACGCCCGGTACAAACACTGCGAACACCACACCCGTGTGGTAGTGATAGCCCCGCAGCTCGCCCAGGTCGAAGTACAGCGGCAAATCAGGGAAACGCACCGACAAGCGCTCGGCGATCGTCAGCAATTCATCCAGAGCCAGCAGCACCGAGGTCGGTGCACCCGCCAGGCGACGGCGGGCATCGCCCAGTACTTCGCGGCTGCCACACAACTCCACCAGGGAGCGCAGCATGTCCGCCAGGTCGGCTGGCAAGCCCTCGGTCAGGCTGATGACTTCATCGATCGCCTTGCGCTGCAGGGCGTCGAACAATTGTTGCTCTACGGCGCCGGACAGGCCGGCAGCCTGGGCCAGGCCACGGTAGATGCCTACGTGCCCCAGATCCATGTGCACATCCGGCACATCGGCCAACTGCAGCATGGCCAGCATCAGGCTGATGACCTCAACGTCGCTGCTCGGGCTGGCGTCGCCGTACAACTCGGCGCCCAACTGGATCGGGCTGCGCGAAGACGACAAGGCCCGCGGCTGAGCATGCAGCACACTGCCGGCATAGCACAGGCGGCTCGGCCCTTCACGGCGCAAGGTGTGAGCATCGATTCGCGCCACTTGTGGCGTGATGTCGGCACGGAACCCCATCTGCCGACCCGACTGCGGGTCGATGACCTTGAAGGTACGCAGGTCCAGGTCCTGGCCAGCGCCTGTCAGCAGGGATTCCAGGTATTCGATATGGGGAGTAACGACAAATTCGTAACCCCAACTCTGAAACAGATCCAACACCTGACGACGCGCCACTTCAATGCGCGCCGCTTCCGGCGGCAATACTTCTTCGATGCCATCTGGCAGCAGCCAGCGGTCTACCGTTGCCATTACGCCATTCCCCTATGGTCCGGGCGGCAAGCCTGGGGCCAGCCTTAGAGTGAAGCAGAAAACAGTCGCATCCGACGCGAGCTCAGCCGGACAGGCAGCCAGAAATCAGCTGTACAGACTATTTTCCTCGAAAAATCTTGCCGAGCTCTTGAACGAGCCGCGGCCAATCAAAGATGCAGACGCAAAAAAGCCGGGAATTTCCCGGCTGCCGCATCATACACCCGTTTTCCCAAAGGATCACCCCGCGAGGCATTTTAGCCGCCCGGCGGGGTGCCCCAGGATCAGGGCCGGATCAAGGCTTGGACTTTTCCAGGTAATGGAAAAAGTCACTGCTTGGGTCCAGAACCATGACGTCGGATTTGTTCGCAAAGCTTTCACGGTAGGCACGCAGGCTACGGTAGAACGCATAGAACTCCTGGTCCTGGCCATAGGCCTTGGCGTAGATCGCCGCCGCCTGAGCATCACCGTCACCGCGCGCCTCTTCAGACTCACGATAGGCTTCGGCCAGCAGCACGCGACGCTGACGATCAGCGTCAGCACGAATACCTTCGGCCAACTCGTTACCCTTGGCACGATGCTCGCGAGCCTCACGCTCACGCTCGGTACTCATCCGCTCGAACACGCTGCGGTTCACTTCCTTCGGCAGATCGATGGCCTTGACCCGGACATCGACCACTTCGATACCCAGCTCCTTTTCCGCCATCTTGTTCAGCGAAGCCGTGATATCCGCCATCAGCGCATCACGCTCACCGGAAACCACTTCATGCAGGGTGCGCTTACCAAACTGGTCACGCAGGCCCGATTCCAGACGACGGGAAAGACGCTCGTCGGCAATTTGCTTGAGACCGGAAGTCGCGGTGTAGAAGCGCTCGGCATCCTTCACTCGCCACTTGGCGTAGGCATCCACCATTACGGCTTTCTTTTCCAGGGTCAGGAAGCGCTGTGTCGGTGCATCCAGGGTCATCAGGCGCGCATCAAACTTACGCACCTGGTTCACGTAGGGCACTTTCACATGCAGACCAGGCTGGACATCAGCCTGAACCACGCGACCGAACTGCAGCAACACCGCGCGCTCGGTCTGAGCGACGATGTAGAAGCTGTTCCAGGCAACCACCGCCACGACAACGCCCACGATCAGGGCGATCAGCGATTTATTGCTCATCAGCGACTCTCCCTAGAACGCGTCTGCTGCTGTTGCTGCATGTGATCAGCAGCGGCGCGCGCATTCGCTTCATTGCTGGTCGCAGACGCCGAGCCCGTTGCCGGAACACCACCGCTACGACCACTGTCGATCATCTTGTCCAGAGGCAGGTAGAGCAGGTTGTTCTGCCCACCTTTGCTGCCGGTCACCAGCACCTTGCTGGTATTGCTGAAGACTTCCTGCATGGTATCCAGGTACAGGCGCTGACGAGTCACTTCAGGAGCCTTGCGGTACTCGGCAACCAGCTTGGTAAAGCGATCAGCCTCACCCTTGGCCCGCGATACCACTTCGTCGCGATAACCATTGGCATCTTCGAGGATGCGCTGAGCCTGACCACGAGCCTCCGGCACAACACCGTTGGCATAGGTTTCAGCCTGGTTGCGCGAACGCTGTTCGTCTTCACGAGCACGGATCACGTCGTCGAAGGCTTCCTGTACTTCACGCGGTGCGGCTGCACTCTGTACGTTCACCTGAGTCACGGTGATACCGGTGCGGTAGTTGTCGAGGAAGCGTTGCAGCCGCTCCTTGATCTCACTGGCCATCAATTCACGACCTTCGGTCAGCACCTGGTCCATGGCGGTGGAACCCACCACGTGGCGCAGAGCACTGTCGGTCGCATGCTGCAGGCTGATTTCCGGCTGATCAACGTTCAGCACGAAGTCCTGCAGGTTGCTGATCTTGTACTGCACGGTCAGTGGCACTTCGACGATGTTCTCGTCCTCGGTGAGCATCTGCCCCTGCTTGGTGTAGGCACGCTCACGCGTGACGTTTTCCATGTACTTGCGATCGATCGGCGGGAAGTAGATGTTCAGACCCGGGCCAACGGTCTCGTAGTATTTGCCGAAGCGCAGCACCACGGCTTGCTCCTGCTCATCGACTACATATACCGCGCTGTACAGCCACACGGCCGCCAGCACGACAAGACCAATACCCAGCAAGCCGAAACCACCGCCCTTGCCGGAGCTACCGCCGTCATCACCACGTTTCTTACCACCACCGAACAACCCATTCAGGCTTTCCTGCAGCTTACGGAAGGCCTCGTCGAGATCTGGTGGCCCCTTGCGATCGCCATTATTGCGGCGCTTACCACCCCAAGGGTCCTGATTATTCGAGTTGCCACCCGGCTCATTCCAAGCCATAGCGCTCTCCATCTGATAAAGCAAAGACGCACCCACGGCGCGCCGACCAATGCTACAGAATGCCTGCTACAGCGGCACAACCGCATGCCCAGGCTTTTATTGCAAAGTGTGTTGCTCGATGAATTCCGACGGCTGCAGACCTTCGCGACTGACCAGCCGGTTCAACTCGGCCCGCGGCAGGCGAACGGCCAGCAAACTGACCCCTTCGTCGTCGTGATCTTCTTTCTGCACAGCGTTCAACTGGAAAAACTGTGCTCGCAGTCGAGCAAAACGCTGAGGCAAGCGCAAGGTGCCCACGAACAAATCTTCGCCCAGCAGCTCCGCAATGGCCTGTTTGAGCAGATCCAGTCCCTGGCCATCACGGGCCGACAACCAGACCCGCTGCGGCTTGCCATCGGGATCGCGCTGAATCTGTGGCTCCACACCCTCGAGCAAATCGAGTTTGTTATAGACCTCCAGGATCGGCAAGTCTTGAGCCCCGATCTCCCCCAGCACGACCATCACCTGCTCGATCTGGGCCATGCGTTCGGGCTCATGAGCATCGATCACATGAAGCAGCAGGTCAGAGTTGCTGGACTCTTCGAGGGTAGCCCGAAAGGCCTCCACCAGTTTGTGCGGCAGGTGGCGAATGAAACCTACGGTATCAGCCAGCACAATCGGCCCCAGATCATCCAGCTCCAAACGGCGCAAGGTCGGATCGAGGGTGGCGAACAACTGGTCGGCGGCGAAAACATCGGATTGGGTGACCGCGTTGAACAACGTGGACTTGCCGGCGTTGGTGTAACCCACCAGCGAAACCGAAGGGATGTCGGCACGCTTGCGGCCTCGACGAGCCTGCTCGCGCTGGCTGCGAACCTTTTCCAGCCGCGCCTTGATCTGCCGCAGACGCACTCGCAGCAGGCGCCGGTCGGTTTCCAACTGAGTTTCACCCGGGCCACGCAGACCAATACCGCCTTTCTGCCGTTCAAGGTGAGTCCAGCCACGAACCAATCGCGTGCTCATGTGCTCAAGCTGTGCCAGTTCAACCTGGAGCTTGCCCTCATGAGTGCGCGCGCGCTGAGCGAAGATATCGAGAATCAGACCCGTGCGATCAATCACGCGACACTCGAATACACGTTCGAGGTTACGTTCCTGACTGGGCGTGAGGATGTGATTGAAAATCACCAGGTCTACCTGTTCGGCTTTGACCAGATCGCGCAATTCCTCGACCTTGCCGCTGCCAACCAGGTATTTGGCGGTTGGCCGATGACGCGGCACGCTAACAAACGCGACGGTCTCGGCGCCGGCCGATAATGCCAGCTCCTGAAACTCCTGCGGATCTTCGCGCGCCTCAGGGTCCTGACCATCCAAGTGAACGAGAATGGCCCGTTCACCACCACCGTGGCGCTCAAAGAACAAAGGAGACTCCTATCAGGCGTTACCTGGCTCAGCGTCACCCTGTTCGGATTCGGATGCGCTAGGCAGACGAATTGGGCGAACCGGAACCACTGTCGAGATAGCGTGCTTGTAAACCATTTGGCTGACGGTGTTTTTCAGCAGGATAACGAACTGGTCGAAGGACTCGATCGTGCCTTGCAGTTTGATCCCGTTAACCAGATAGATGGAAACCCCAACTTTCTCTTTACGCAATGTATTCAAGTAAGGGTCTTGTAGCGAATGCCCTTTTGACATGTGCCGCACTCCTTTAAGGATCAATAATAAAAATCGGAAAACAGATAGCTAAAACCGTCACACCCCCAAGGATAGACGGCAATTGCAAGGACTCAGCTCAATATGGAGATCGTCCCTAAGTATTTCAAGGCGCGTGGCAGATTGTCGCAATCCAGACTGTCCAACCATTGCAGGTCAGCCCAACTGCGTAACCAGGTGAACTGCCGTTTCGCCAATTGGCGCGTGGCAATGATGCCCCGCTCCTGCATTTCGGCTGACGTCAGCTTGCCATCCAGATGATCCCAGACTTGGCGATAACCCACTGCACGTATAGACGGCAACCCGGCATGCAGGTCACTTCTTGAGCGCAGAGCTACGACCTCGTCAATGAATCCCTGTTCCAACATTTGTGTGAATCTTTGTGCAATACGCTGGTGCAGTACCTGACGATTCGCCGGAGCGATGGCCAGATTGGCGACAGTATAGGGCAATTGACCGCGTCCCGATGCGCCTGCTTCAGCACTTTGCGCCAATTGACGCTGACGATGAGCGGTCATTGTCAGGCCACTGACCCGATAGACTTCCAGCGCTCTCGTCAGGCGTTGAGGATCATTGGGATGAATCCTCGCCGCAGACTCGGGGTCCACAGCCGCCAACTGGTCATGCAGCGCCTGCCAACCAAGGCGTTGCGCCTCGTCTTCGAGTTCGGCGCGGACCTGCGGGTCTGCTGGCGGCATATCCGCCAGGCCTTCAAGCAGCGCCTTGTAATACAGCATGGTGCCGCCCACCAGCAGCGGAATCTTGCCCCGGGCGGTGATATCGGCCATAGCCGCCAGGGCATCGGTACGAAAATCTGCCGCCGAGTAGCTTTCGACGGGGTCGAGAATATCGACCAGGCGATGGGGAAACTGCGCCAGCAGCTCCTTGGAGGGCTTGGCAGTACCGATATCCATGCCGCGATACACCAGCGCCGAATCGACACTGATCAGCTCGCAAGGCAGCACCTTGGTCAGCTCGATGGCCAGGTCGGTCTTGCCCGCAGCGGTCGGGCCCATCAGGAAAATCGCAGGAGGAAGCTGAGTCATCAACGGCCGCGCAAAAAGAGTTTGTCCAGATCATCCAGACCCAATTGGGTCCAGGTCGGTCGACCGTGGTTGCACTGGCCGCTGCGTTCGGTGTTTTCCATATCCCGCAACAGGCCGTTCATTTCCGCCAGGGCCAGGCGCCGGTTGGCGCGAATGGCACCGTGGCAGGCCATGGTACCGAGCAGCTCATTAAGATGAGCCTGAATTCGGTCGCTGGTGCCGTACTCCATCAAATCAGCGAGCACATCGTGCACCAGGCGATTGGCTTCGGCCTGCTTCAACAGCGCCGGAATCTGTCGGATCGCCAGGGACTCGGGCCCCAGGCGCTGCAACTCGAAGCCCAGACGCTGGAACCAGGCAACATGCTCTTCCGCGCAATCGGCTTCACGCTGGCTGACAGCAATGGATTCCGGCACCAATAACGGCTGGCCACTCAAGCCTTCGCTGGCCATGGCCACCTTCAGGCGCTCGTACATGATTCGCTCATGAGCGGCGTGCATATCCACCAGCACCAGGCCCAGAGCGTTTTCCGCGAGGATATAGATACCCTTGAGCTGTGCCAGGGCATAGCCCAGCGGCGGAATATCCTCCTGCCCTTCCGGCAGCGCTGTCGCCGCAGCCCCCGGCAAAGGTGCGAAGAACTCGCGATAGACTCCCTGGGACTCCGCCGCCGGCAGCACCGGCTGGGGCCGTGGCGTGTACTGATATTGATAGCCACTGCCAACACCGGAACCCGGCGCACTGAAGCTCGGCTGGGCCTGCGGCTGTTCCAGCGCCAGGTTCGCAGCCAGGCGCATTTCACCCTGAGGTCCGAACTCACCGGCTTCGATACCGCTGGGCCGCACAATACCTGCGACCGCCGCCGGCGCTGCCAACTGGTCCTCGGGGCGCACATCGCCCAAGGCCCTGTGCAAGGTGCCATAAAGGAAGTCATGGACCATGCGCCCGTCACGGAAACGCACTTCATGCTTGGTCGGGTGCACGTTGACGTCGACCACCGAGGGGTCGACTTCAAAGAACAGCACAAAAGTCGGATGCCGGCCGTTGAACAGTACATCGCGATAAGCCTGACGCACCGCGTGGGCCACCAGTTTGTCCCGTACCGCACGACCGTTGACGTAGAAATACTGCAAATCCGCCTGACTGCGGGAGAAGGTCGGCAAGCCCACCCAGCCCCACAGATGCAGGCCGTTGCGTTCGACCTCAATGGGCAGCGCCTGCTCCAAAAAGCCCGAGCCACAGACCGCCGCCACGCGCCGGGCGCGAGCTGCGTCGTCCTTGGCTTCATGCAGACTAAGGATGCTCTTGCCGTTGTGGCGCAAGTGGAAAGCCACATCGAAACGCGCCAGAGCCAAACGCTTGATCACTTCCTGCAGGTGATCGAACTCGGTTTTCTCCGCCTTGAGAAACTTGCGTCGGGCCGGAGTATTGAAGAACAGGTCACGTACTTCCACCGAGGTGCCTACCGGGTGGGCCGCAGGCTGCACTCGCGGCGCCATGTCACGGCCTTCGGTTTCTACCTGCCAGGCCTGATCGGCATCACGGGTACGTGAAGTCAGAGTCAAGCGCGCCACGGAACTGATGGAGGCCAGGGCTTCCCCACGAAACCCCAGGCTCATCACCCGCTCCAGGTCTTCCAGGTCGCGGATCTTGCTGGTGGCGTGCCGCGCCAGCGCCAGGGGCAGATCGTCGGAGGAAATGCCACTGCCATCATCACGGACCCGCAGCAACTTGACTCCAGCCTGCTCGACATCCACATCAATGCGCTTGGCGCCGGAGTCCAGGCTGTTTTCCAACAGCTCCTTGATCACCGAAGCCGGGCGCTCAACCACCTCGCCCGCGGCGATCTGGTTGGCCAGGCGCGGGCTGAGCAGCTCGATGCGCGCGCTGCTGATTACCGAGTCACTCATTCCTTGGCCGCCAATTCAGTACCGGGGATGGTCAGGACCTGCCCCACTTTCAATTCATCACTTTTCAGATTGTTGGCACTGCGCAGGGTGGCCGCCGATACCTGGTAGCGCACCGCGATCATCGCCAGGGTTTCCCCCGGGTTGACCCGGTGATCACGAGGGCCCTGGGCAATCTTCCCGGAGTCCCGCAGCCAGGCGATATAAGTGCCCGGTGGCGGGTTCTGCTGGAAGAACTGCCGCACGCCGCTGCTGATGGAGCGAGCCAAGGCCTGCTGGTGGCTGGCGGTGGCCAGCTTCGAAGCTTCATTAGAGTTGGAGATAAAGCCGGTTTCCACCAGGATCGATGGAATGTCCGGGGACTTGAGCACCATGAACCCGGCCTGTTCCACACGCTGTTTGTGCAGCGGGGTGACTCGGCCGATGTTGTTCAGGACTTTCTGCCCGACATTGAGGCTGGAGGTCAGGGATGCGGTCATCGACAGATCCAGCAGCACCCCGGCCAGCATCCGGTCCTTGTCATCCAGGCTGACGTTGCCCGCACCACCGATCAGGTCGGAGCGGTTTTCACTGTCCGCCAGCCAGCGAGCAGTTTCCGATGTCGCGCCGCGCTCGGACAAGGCGAATACCGAGGCGCCAAAGGCCGCAGCAGAAGGTGCGGCATCGGCGTGGATCGAAACGAACAGGTCAGCCCCCTTCTTCCGAGCGATCTCGGTGCGACCGCGCAACGGAATGAAGTAGTCGCCAGTACGAGTCAGCTCGGCGCGGAACCCTTTGAGGCCATTGACCTGGCGCTGCAGTTCGCGGGCAATGGCCAGCACCACGTCCTTCTCATGCTGGCCACGCGAACCGGAGGCACCCGGGTCTTCACCGCCGTGACCGGCATCGATCACCACAATAATGTCGCGCTTGCCCGCCGGGGCCGGCGGCAGCTTGATCGCCGGCTCCGCAGGCGTGACTGGCACGGCTGGAACGGTAGCCACAGCAGGGGGCGGAGCAACAGGCGGCGCGGCATCAGCCGGGTTGTCGAACAGATCGACTACCAGGCGATTGCCGTACTGGGCGTTGGGCGCCAGGGTGAAACTCTTGGGGGTGACGGCCTTTTTCAGGTCGATGACCACCCGCAGGTCACTGGGGGTACGCTGCGCCGAGCGCATGGCAGTAATCGGCGTATTGGCCGTGGCAACATTCAGCGGACCGCCGAGAGTCGCGCCATTGATATCGATCACCAGACGATCCGGGGCCGTCAGGGTAAAGACGCTGTGCTGAACCGGGCCGGACAGATCGAATACCAGTCGCGTGTTATCCGGTGCCCGCCACAGGCGGACGCTGCGAACCTGTGTAGCGGCCACAGCATCGACGGCCAATGCCGTAAGCAACAGTCCTACGACAGCAACCAACGCGCGAATGCGCATACCTAACCCCATCAATTATTTGAATTCCAACGCCAAAGCGGCACACCAGGACTCGCCTCGCGAGCCTTGAGACAACAGATGCACAGAACGCCCATTGTTATGCGGGGTAATGGTAATGGTCAGGTCGGGCTTTGGCAAAAAGCCTGCACCACGCTGGGGCCACTCCAACAGACACAATGCATCGCCTTCGAAGTAGTCGCGAATCCCCAGGAATTCCAGCTCTTCCGGGTCCACAAGACGGTACAGGTCGAAGTGAAAAGCCCGCACCGGGCCTATCTCGTAGGGCTCCACCAGGGTAAAGGTCGGACTTTTTACCGCCCCTTTATGCCCTAGCCCCCGGATGATCCCACGGGACAAGGTGGTTTTACCCGCCCCCAGATCGCCTTCAAGAAAGATCACCCCCACGCCCTGAGTGACCTGAGCAATGCGTGCACCAAATTCCACCATGGCCTGCTCATCGGCCAGATAAAGGGTTAACTCAGACACGGTGATTGCTCCTCCAACAACTGACGAATGGCTGGAATCAGATCACTGGCCGCCAGCCCTCGGCCCAATTTGCCTTGCTGCTCGCCAGCGCGGGCGTGTACCCAGACCGCCAGGCAAGCTGCATCGAATGTCGAAAGTCCCTGCGCCATCAACGCACCGATCAACCCCGCGAGCACATCCCCCAACCCCGCCGTGGCCATCGCCGGATGCCCACCTTCACAACGGGCCACTTGCCCGTCGGGACTGGCGATCAGGCTACCGGCGCCCTTGAGCACGGCAACCGCCGAGTATTTTGCGCTCAAGGCTCGGGCCGCCGCCGGACGATCACCCTGGATCTCGGCGATGGAAACCCCCAGAAGACGGGCCGCCTCCCCAGGATGAGGGGTGATCACGCTGGCCGCCGGCAGTTGTAGGCCGCCCAGAGCCAGGAGGTTCAAGGCATCGGCATCCCATACCTGTGGCAAAGGTGCGTTGGCCGCTGCCGACAACAGGCTGCGCCCCCAGGCGCCCTGCCCCAGCCCGGGACCGACCACCAACACCGTGGCCCGCGCCAACAACCCCATCAGTTGGTTGGCCGAATGGGTGCCCTGGGTCATGACTTCCGGCAGCCGTGCGGCGGCGGCCGCCACGTGTTCACTGCGAGTCGCCAGGGACACCAGTCCCGCACCACTGCGCAAGGCACTTTCCGCGCTCAGTAACGCGGCGCCGGCAAAGCCGCAGTCGCCACCGATCAGCAATAAATGACCGAACTGGCCCTTATGAGCGTCCAGAGGACGAGCCTGTAGTCGCGGCAAATGGGCGCCAGTCAGCAACTGAACGTCGGGTAAAGGGTGTTTTGTCTGCGGCATGCGTCTTCGGGCTCCGATGTCTGGCAGAATTATACGCACCTCAGCTCCGGTTTCTCTCGCCTCATGCCCGCTATTACCCAGGATCTCCCCGCTCTCGCCCAATCGATCAAGGACTGGGGCCGCGAACTGGGCTTTCAGCAAGTCGGCATCAGCGGCCTGGACCTGGCCGAGCATGAGCAGCACCTGGAACGCTGGCTCGCCGCCGGCTACCACGGCGAAATGGAATACATGGGCGCCCATGGCAGCAAACGCTCCCATCCTGATCAGTTGGTGCCCGGCACGCTGCGGGTGGTATCGCTGCGCATGGACTACCTGCCCGGCGACACCCAGATGGCCCAGCGCCTGGCCGAGCCGTCCAAGGCGTATGTCTCGCGCTACGCCCTGGGCCGCGACTATCACAAGTTGATCCGCAAGCGTGTGCAGCAACTGGCTGAACGCATCCAGCAAGCCATTGGCCCCTTTGGCTACCGCGCATTCGTCGACAGCGCGCCGGTGCTTGAAAAAGCCATCGCTGAGCAGGCCGGGCTCGGCTGGATCGGCAAGAACACCTTGGTACTCAACCGCAAGGCCGGCAGCTACTTCTTCCTCAGCGAGCTGTTCGTCGACCTGCCTCTGCCAGTGGACGAGCCCCACGCCACCGAACACTGCGGGCGCTGCACCGCCTGCCTGGACATCTGCCCGACCAACGCCTTCGTCGGCCCCTATGTACTGGATGCCCGGCGCTGTATTTCCTACCTGACCATCGAACTGAAAAGCGCCATTCCCGAAGACCTGCGCCCCCTGATCGGCAATCGGGTATTCGGCTGCGATGACTGCCAGATCGTCTGCCCCTGGAACCGCTTCGCCCGCCCCTCGGGAGAAGGCGACTTCAAACCCCGGCACAACCTGGACAATGCCGAACTGGCAGAACTGTTCATGTGGGACGAGGACAAATTCCTCAGCAGCACCGAAGGCTCGCCCCTGCGCCGCGCCGGTTATGAGCGCTGGCTTCGCAACCTAGCGGTAGGCCTGGGCAACGCCCCTTCCAGCATTCCGGTACTTGAAGCCCTGAAGGCGCGCCAGGACTACCCCTCTGAACTGGTCCGTGAGCACGTGCAGTGGGCCCTGAGCCAGCACGCCAAGCGTCAATGTTCGTCGTTGTAGACGAACTTGGGCATTTCCCAATGAAAGCGGATGGCCAACAGCCGTAACAGAAAGCCGCCGAACAGGGTGACCAGGATCGACTGCTCGCTGGGCAACTGCAGATAAATGCATAGCATGTAGCACCAGGCCGCTGCGAAGGACACGCTGGCGTACAGCTCACGGCGGAAGATCAAGGGAATGTCGTTGCAGAAGATATCCCGAAGGATGCCGCCAAAGACCCCAGTGATCACCCCACTGACCGCCGCCACCAGCATGCCGTGCCCCATTTCCAGGGCTGTCATGCAACCGATCAGGGTAAAAGCCACCAGGCCCACGGCGTCGAGCACCAGAAACAGCGAACGCAGATGGCGCATCAGCGGCGCGATAAAGATTGTCACCAGGGCCGCCACCGAGGTCAGCACCAGGTATTCCGGGTGCTTGACCCACGTCAGCGGGTAATGGCCCAGCAGCACATCACGCACCGAACCACCGCCAAGGGCAGTGACACAGGCGATCAGCACCACGCCGAACCAGTCCATGCCGCGACGGCCGGCAGACAAGGCGCCGGTCATGGCTTCGGCGGTAATGGCGATCAGATAAAGCATCAACAGCATGATGGCGGTCCTTACAGGAAGGCGCGCAGTCTACTCAGTTGAAGCGAGCACCAAAAGAGGGCGGGTACGGGCGCCGCCAACAGCGCGCGCCCGTTCGCCGGCAAGCCGGCTCCTGCAGGTCAGAATTTGATGAAGTGCTTGCGGTAATGCTGCAGCTCGGCGATGGATTCGCGGATGTCGTCCAGAGCCAGGTGAGTGCTGCCTTTCTTGAAGCTGTCGCGCACGTCCGGGGCCCAGCGGGCGGCCAGTTCCTTGAGGGTCGAGACGTCCAGGTTGCGGTAGTGGAAGTAACTTTCCAGGGCCTTCATGTGGCGATAGAGGAAGCGTCGGTCCTGGCAGATGCTGTTGCCACAGATGGGCGACTTGCCCTTGGGTACCCACTGCTCCAGAAAGGCAATGGTCTGGGCTTCGGCTTCGGCCATGCTGATGCGGCTTTCGCGAACCCGCTGAGTCAGGCCGGAACCACCGTGCTGGCGAGTGTTCCACTCGTCCATGCCGGCAAGAATCTCGTCGCTCTGGTGGATTGCGATGACCGGTCCTTCAGCCAAGGTGTTCAGATTGCTGTCAGTGACAATGGTCGCCATCTCGATGATGACGTCGGTGTCGGGGTTCAGACCGGTCATTTCCAGATCGATCCAAATCAGGTTCTGCGGGTTTTGCATGGGGAGGGCTCCTCGGCGTAGTTGCGCAGTTTAGCCTAGAGGGCCTGTCCGGCGTGCTAAACTCGCCGCCGTTTTACCTATCCGCCGTAACTATCGACACGGAACACCAATGGCCAAACGCCAGCTCAATCGCCGCCAAAACTGGCGCATCGAAAAGATTCAAGGTGAGCGCGCTGCCCGCGCCGCCAAACGCGAGTCCTCCGCCGTAGAGGCGCTAGAGGGGGGCGACTTGGGCCCGGAACAGACCGGACTGGTCATTGCTCACTTCGGCGTACAGGTCGAGGTCGAGGCCCGGGAAGGCGAGCTGGCCGGCCAAGTGTTCCGCTGCTACCTGCGAGCCAACCTGCCGGCCCTGGTGACCGGTGATCAGGTGGTCTGGCGCGCCGGCAATCAAGGCATCGGGGTAATCGTCGCGCAATTGCCGCGCAGCACCGAGCTGTGCCGACCGGACAGCCGTGGCCAGCTCAAGCCGGTGGCCGCCAACGTCGACATGATCGTGATCGTGTTTGCCCCCGTGCCCGAGCCCCATGCCAATCTTATCGACCGCTACCTGGTTGCCGCCGAGCACGCCGGGATCCGGCCGTTGCTGCTGCTGAACAAGGCCGACCTGATCGACGAGCAGAACGCCCCAGCGCTCAACGCGTTGCTGGCGGTCTATCGCCAGCTGGGCTATCCGCTGCTGGAAGTCTCGGCCCACCACGGCGACGGCATGGAGCAACTGCAAGGCTTGCTGGACGGGCGCATCAGCGTATTCGTGGGGCAATCGGGGGTGGGCAAGTCATCTTTGGTGAATAGCCTGCTGCCGGAAGTCGAAACCCGGGTCGGCCCGCTGTCGGAATACTCCGGACAGGGCACCCACACCACCACAACTGCGCGACTGTTCCACTTCCCGGGCGGCGGTGAACTGATCGACTCCCCCGGTATCCGGGAATTCGGCCTGGGGCATGTCAGCCGCGCCGATGTCGAAGCCGGCTTCATTGAGTTCAACGACTTGCTGGGCACCTGCCGTTTCCGCGACTGCAAGCACGATCGCGAGCCGGGCTGTGCACTGCTCAAGGCTCTGGAAGACGGGCGCATCCAGCAGCAACGGATGAACAGCTACCGTTCGATCCTCGCCAGCCTGCCAGACAGCAGCTACTGAACCCACCGCCGTAGAAACAACAAGGCCGCGATCTTCGCGGCCTTGTTGTTTGTCACCTGACAGTTCCCGGTGCGGCCGCTGGGGTCGCAGGCTGGGACGCCGGCGCAACCGGCTTGGGAGCCGGCGCCTGGCCGGCCGATCCCTGCTCATCCATCTTCAATACACCATCCTCGAAGATGTTCATGCGCTGGCGCACTTCATGGGCCGGCAATGGCTCGCTGCCCGGCGGCAAGGCATTCGGATCCGCCGCCGCACCCGGCACTTCACCTGGCGCCCCACTCCCCTGATTGGGCACTGGAGCGTTGGGATCCGTCTGCTCGCCTTCAATGGCGCGCTGGGCCTTCTTGGTCAGCACCACAATGTCGATCCGCCGGTTGACCGGGTTGAACGGATTCTTGCGGTCGAACAGCGCCGAGGAGGCAAAACCCACCACCCGCGCCACTTGCGGATCGGGATAACCGCCAGCCACCAGAGCCCGACGCGCAGCGTTGGCACGGTTGGCGGACAGTTCCCAGTTGCCGAACTCACCGCTGCCGGCATAAGGCGTGGCATCGGTATGGCCGCTGATGCTGATCTTGTTCGGCACCGCCTTGATGGTGTCGGCCATGGCCAGCAGGATGTCTTCGAAATACGGCTTCAGACGGGCGCTGCCAGAGTCGAACATCGGCCGGTTCTCGGCATCCATGATCTGGATCCGCAAGCCGTCCGGAGTGATTTCGAAGAGGATCTGATCCTTGAACTTCTGCAGCTGGGGATTCTCTTCAACCTTGTTCTGCAACTCTTGCAGCAGCAGTTCGAGACGCTCGCGCTCAACCTGCTCGGCCATGCCCTCCACCTGATCGGCATCCACCGTGACCTTGTCCGGCTGCGGCTGGGACTTGATCTCGGGGTTGAGGGTGTTGTCCGGCGCCAGCTCAGGAGAGCCGCCCAGGTCGATGATGTAGGGCGTGCCGCTTTCCGAGAAGCCGATCGGGTCCTTGAAGTAACCGGCGATGGCGATCTTCTGTTCCGGGGTCGCGGTGGACAAGAGCCACAGCACCAGGAAGAACGCCATCATCGCCGTGGCGAAGTCGGCGAAGGCGATTTTCCAGGCGCCCCCGTGATGTCCGCCAGCGAAGCGCTTGACGCGCTTGATGATAATCGGCTGATTATTTTCCATGACTTAGCGACCGCGAACCGCTTGTTCCAGCTCGGCGAAGCTAGGACGGTGCGCCGGGTACAGAACCTTGCGCCCAAACTCCACCGCCAGGGACGGCGGCATGCCGGAAGCCGAAGCTACCAGGGACGCCTTGATGGCTTCGTAGACGTTCAGTTCTTCCTTGGCATCGTGGGCCAGGGAATGGGCCAGCGGGCCGAAGAAACCATAGGCCGCGAGAATACCGAAGAAGGTACCTACCAGCGCCGCACCTACGTGCAGGCCGATGGACTTCTGGTCGCCGTCGCCCAGGGAGGCCATGGTCACCACGATCCCCAGTACCGCCGCAACGATACCGAAGCCCGGCATGCCGTCGGCAATCCCGTTGACCGCATGAGAAGGATGCTCAAGGTCTTCCTTGAGGCTGAACAGCTCCATGTCGAACAGGCCTTCCAGCTCGTGGGGAGCCATGTTGCCGGAGGACATGATGCGCAGGTAGTCACAGACAAAAGCGGTCATGCGTTCGTCTTTGAGCACTGCCGGATACTTGGCGAAAATCGGGCTGGCGGCAGCGTCCTCGATGTCCCCTTCGATGGCCATCATGCCTTCGCGACGACTTTTGTTGAGTATCTCGTAGATCAGACCCAGCACTTCCAGATAGAAGGTGTGGGTGAAGCGCGAGCTGAACATGCCCAGGGATTTCTTGACGACGTGCATCGTCATGTAGCCCGGGTTGGCCTGGAGGAATGCGCCAAAGGCAGCACCGCCAATGATCAGAACCTCGAAGGGCTGGATCAGTGCCGCGATTTTGCCGTGTGAAAGCACGTATCCGCCGAGCACGCTCGCGAATACGACGATGATGCCGATAATTTTAGCCATAGGTAGGAGAGTACTTATTGAGTCGGGTTCAAGGTCATATTCGGAAGTTCTTAAAACTCTTCTTCTACTTATCGGCAAAACTGCGCCAGACTATAGCCAGTTAAGGCGAAAAGCCAGTTTGGCCCGCTCTGGGCGTGTTCACAGCAGACGATGATTGCGCCCGACCATGTCTAATGAAACCAACGTCCCACATTCCCCGCCCGCCTCTCTCGACGCCTGGGTAAAGCTCCTCAATGGCGTGCGCTTGCCCGTGCCGCAAGCCAGTCATGATCGAGTGTGCAAAGCCATCGCCAACAATCGCAGTTCGCTACGCGACATTGCCGAACTGATGCAAAACAGCCCGGCGCTGGCCTTGAGTGTGATCCGCGAAGCCAATCGACACTCCCACGGCAGCATGAGCGAACCGGCAGAAAACCTGGAGGTCGCGGTCAACCGCCTGGGACTCAAGCGCACCGAAGAACTGCTCGAGCAACTGCCCACCCTGCCAGAGCAACAGATCCCCCAGGCACTGCGTCAGTTGCAACTGATCAGCCAGCACGCCACCCAGCAAGCCAACGGTTTTTT
Organism: Pseudomonas sp. JDS08PS003; assembly: GCF_045013505.1. Lineage (NCBI taxonomy): Bacteria > Pseudomonadati > Pseudomonadota > Gammaproteobacteria > Pseudomonadales > Pseudomonadaceae > Pseudomonas > Pseudomonas sp. JDS08PS003. The sequence continues at coordinate 729,447 of NZ_CP120724.1, read as the reverse complement.
CGCCGGGCGCCTGGCACGACTGTGGCAGGACATTCACTGGGGCAGCCTGCTGTTTCTCTCGCCACTGTGGGCCATGGCCCTGGTCTACCCCAAGCTCGTGGAAGAATGGGAACTGCGGGTCATCTATAAGCACGAGTCGGCTCGCCAGGTAGAAATGCAACTGTTCGGTGTTCGGCTGATGGAGTTGTGCCAGGCCCTGGTCCATGCCTGGCACTTGCCGATCTGGGTGCAGCAGGGTTATCGCCTGCTGACCCAGGAGCAGCATCAACTGGCCAAGGTCATGCTGATCGCCCGCGACAGCGAACATCCGCTGCGCCAGCAACAACGCCTGGATGCGGACCCGGACCTGCAGCGCTGGCTGAACCAGCCGGCCAACTGCGTCCTGCTGGCCAACGGCCTGGCCCTGGCGGCGCAGCATTCCTGGAACAACGCTCATGGCCGACGCTGGCAAAACCTCACCGGCCTGTACCTGCAAATGCCGGTCGCACAGGTCCAGCAACAGCTGCACCAGCAGGCGGCAACCAGTGCCCGCAATGACAGCCAGCCCGATCTCTGGCACCCGGCCCAGGCCCTGATCTGGCCCTGGGATGTGCGGCGCCTGCACAACGGCGAACAGCCGGCACCGGCTCCGACAGCCGAGGAGCTGGCCAAATGGCGCAAGCTCTGCGGCGAACTTCTACTGGAGCCCAGCCCATTCACCAATGCCGTGCACCTCACCGGCTTTGCCCGAGATGCCCTGGTGGCCTGCGGCATGCATCGAGTGCTGCTACTGATGGTCGACCGCAGCCAGAGCCACCTGCGGGTGCAGCAACTGTATGGTCTGCCCCAGGAAACAGCAGGGCTGACACTGCAGGCCAAGCAGAGCACGGTGCTGCAACGCCTGCTGGAAAAGTCTGCCCAGGTGCGTCTGACGCCGGTCAACAATGGGCAGTTTTCCGCCCACCTGCCAACTTCCTTGCGCCAGTTGTTTCGGGGCGAACACCTGCTAATACGCTCCCTGTCGTGCAACGGCCGGGTACTGATGCTGGCCGTGGCCGATCAGGGTGGTGTTCCCTTCTCGGAAATCAGCGTCCAGGCGTTCGGCAAGACCGCTCAGTGCATCGAAAAAGCCTTGCATAGCTTTACCAACCGCAGCCAATGACGCTTGCGCTACAATCCTTCCCTTTGTGCCCTGGGGACCTGACATGTCTGACCTCTCTGGCTTGCCGCTGGTCATCGAACCGAGCGACTTGCTCGCCCGCCTTGACGCCCGCGAACTGATCCTGGTCGACCTGACCAGCGCTGCCCGCTATGCAACCGGGCATATTCCCGGGGCGCGCTTCGTCGATCCCAAACGCACTCAACTCGGCCAGGCTCCCGCCCCTGGACTGCTGCCGCCGCAGACCGCTCTCGAAGCACTGTTCGGCGAACTCGGACACAACCCTGACGCGGTCTACGTGGTCTATGACGACGAAGGCGGTGGCTGGGCCGGCCGCTTCATCTGGCTGCTGGACGTGATCGGCCACACTGGCTACCACTACCTGGACGGCGGCCTGCCGGCCTGGCTGGCAGAAAGCCTGCCGGTGACCACCGAAGTACCGGCCGCGGCAGGCCGCCCAGTGCCGCTGACCCTGCATGACGAACCCACCGCCACCCGCGAATACCTGCAAAGCCGCCTCGGTGCAGCCGACCTTGCAATCTGGGACGCCCGCGGACCGTTGGAATACTCCGGGGAGAAAGTCCTGGCCGCCAAGGGCGGACACATTCCCGGCGCGGTGAACTTCGAGTGGACCGCCGGCATGGACCAGGCGCGTCATCTGCGCATTCGCCGCGACATGCCGCAGATCCTCGCGGATCTAGGCATCAGCAAAGACAAAGAAGTGATCACCCACTGCCAGACCCACCACCGCTCGGGCTTCACCTATCTGGTGGCCAAGGCGCTGGGCTACCCGCGGGTCAAGGGCTACGCCGGTTCCTGGGGCGAATGGGGCAATCATCCCGATACGCCCGTAGAGATTTAAGGTTTTTAAGGACACCCAATGAAAAAGCGTTTGTTCATCCTCAGCCAGTACCTGCTGCCTCATCACCTGCTGTCGCGCCTGGCCGGCTGCATTGCCGAGTGCCGCGTGCGCTGGTTCAAGAATGCGTTCACCAGCTGGTTCGCCAAGCAGTACCAAGTGAACATGTCCGAAGCCCAAGTGGAGGACGTAACGGCCTACGAACATTTCAATGCCTTCTTCACTCGCGCCCTGAAAGAGGGCGCACGACCGCTGGACCCGACCCCTGGGGCAATCCTCAGCCCCGCCGACGGAGCCATCAGCCAACTGGGTCCGATCGAGCACGGCCGGGTATTCCAGGCCAAGGGCCACAGCTACAGCGTACTGGAACTGCTGGGTGGCGATCCGGCCCTGGCCGCGCCTTTCATGGGCGGCGACTTCGCCACCGTCTACCTGTCGCCCAAGGATTACCACCGGGTGCACATGCCCCTGGCCGGCACCCTACGGGAAATGGTCTACGTGCCTGGACGGATCTTCTCGGTCAACCAGACCACCGCCGAGAACGTCCCGGAACTGTTCGCCCGCAACGAGCGCGTGGTGTGCATTTTCGACACCGAGCGCGGCCCGATGGCGCTGGTACTGGTCGGCGCAATGATTGTCGCTTCGATCGAAACCGTCTGGGCCGGCCTGGTAACGCCGCCCAAGCGCGAGCTCAAGACCGTTCGCTACGACGAAGCGGCCCGTGCCCCGATCCATCTGGAAAAAGGCGCAGAGATGGGTCGCTTCAAACTGGGCTCCACGGCAATCGTGCTGTTTGGCCCGGATCAGGTGCAGTGGGCTGAAGAACTGGCCGCCGGTTCGCCAGTGCGTATGGGCCAGGGTCTGGGTCTACCCAAGGCTTGAGGCCTGAATGCCGGACACAAAAAACGCCGCTGATCAGCGGCGTTTTTTATCGGCGGGGATTTTTCCCGGCGACTCAGAGCTGCCCGTCGCGATCGCGGAAACCCAGCAGATAAAGCACGCCATCCAGGCCCAGGGTCGAGATCGCCTGCTTGGCCGATTGCTTGACCAGCGGCTTGGCACGGAAGGCCACGCCCAAGCCGGCAATTCCCAGCATCGGCAAGTCGTTGGCGCCGTCACCCACAGCGATGGTCTGCTCCAGACGCAGGCCTTCCTTGTGGGCCAGCTCGCGCAGCAGATCGGCTTTGCGCTGAGCGTCGACAATCGGCTCGATGGCGACGCCGGTAACCTTACCGTCCACCACCTCGAGTTCGTTGGCGAACACGTAGTCGATACCCAGCTTGGCTTGCAACTGCTTGGCGAAATAGGTGAAGCCACCAGAGAGAATCGCGGTCTTGTAACCCAGGCGCTTAAGCTCGGCGAACAGGGTTTCAGCACCCTCGGTCAGGCGCAGGGAAGCGCCGATGGAGTCCAGCACGCTGACGTCCAGGCCCTTGAGCAAGGCCAGGCGCTCCTTGAAGCTGGCACGGAAATCCAGCTCGCCGGCCATGGCCCGCTCGGTGATTTCTGCCACCCGCTCACCCACCCCAGCCGCCTTGGCCAGTTCGTCGATGACTTCGGCCTCGATCAGGGTCGAGTCCATATCGAACACCGCCAAGCGCCGGTTGCGGCGAAACAGCGAATCTTCCTGGAAGGCGATATCGACGTTCAGCTCCTGGGCCACACTAAGGAACTCGGCGCGCAGGGCTTGCGGATCGGCGGCCTCGCCACGCACCGAGAACTCGATGCAACCCTTGCCCTGATCCGCTGGCATATCCAAGGGCATGCGCCCGGACAGCCGATCGATATGGTCGATGTTCAAGCCGTACTTGGCGGTGATCGAGCTCACCCGCTGCAACTGCTCGGCGGTGACCTTGCGCGTCAGCAGGGTGACGATATGGCGCTGCTTGCCTTGCCCGGCGACCCACTGCTGGTAATCGTCCTCGGACACCGGTGTGAAACGCACCTGCTGGTCGAGCTTGTAGGCGGTGAACAGAATGTCCTTGAGCACCGACGAACTCTGCTCGTTGCTGGGAATTTCAACCAGGATGCCGAACGACAAGGTGTCGTGAATCACCGCCTGACCGATGTCGAGAATGTTCACACCACCCTGGGCCAGAACACCCGTAATGGCCGCAGTCAGACCGGGACGATCTTCGCCGGTGATGTTTATCAGGACAATTTCGCGCAAGGCGCACCCCCGAGGTGGAAAAAAAGCGCATTCTACCCACTTTCGGTGACCATCGGGCACAGCCAGCGCTTTGCCGGTCTAGGGCCTGTCGCTATACTGCGCGTCAACTTCACGGACAAAAGAGCCGAGCTCAGTGAACCGGCCCACGCCAGTTAAAACCGATAACTTCTTCCTGCTGATCTTCCGTGCACTGCGCCACCGCCGTGTGCCGATTGCATTGCGCATTGCCAGCCATAACGTGATCCTGGTCGCCCTGGCCCTGGTGATCTATGCCGGCGTGATGGGCCTGCAGTTCAAGCAAGCCATGCACGAACAAGCCGACGCCCTGGGTCAGAGCCTGACCACCCAGACCGCTACCTCGGCCACCGAGCTGCTGGTGTCCAATGACATCCTCAGCCTCAATGTCCTGCTCAACAACCTGACCAAAAACCCGCTGGTGGCCCATGCGGCGATCTACAGCGTCGACAACCGTATCCTCGCCGAAGCCGGTCAGCGGCCCAAGAGCAGCCTGCTGGGTGAAACCGAAGGTGTGTACCAGACCAAGATCACCTTCCAGGATGTGACCGCCGGCAACCTGCGGATCAGCCTGGACATGGCGCAGTTCCAGCAGCCGATGACCATCAGCCTGCAGAGCATGGGCATTCTCGGCGCCATCCTGCTGGCTCTGGCTCTGGCCCTGAGCCTGCGCCTGGGGCGCCACATCTCCACCCCGCTGCTGCAACTGCGGGTCTGGCTGCGGGATCTGGATGAACACACCCCAGCGACCCAGCGCCAGGACGAGATCGGCGATCTGGCGCGTCAGCTGCACGCTCGCCTGGTACCGGAAAAGCCCGAGCCAGAGCCGCAGCCAGAACTCGAAGAGCAGGATGACGAGGAACACGAAGCCGCGTTCGAAGTACGCAACCTGCGTGACCCAAGCTTTGACGAAAGCGCCCCGGTCGCCGGCCTGAAGCCTGCGCCACGGCATCTGGTCAGCGCCGAGGAAGACGAACTGGACGAAGAAGATCCGTTCGCCGACCTGCGTGATCACTCGTCGACTCCCGCCCCCAAACCTGCGCTGCAGCCCCAGGTCCCGAGCCAGCCTCAGCACAGCGCAGTACTCGCCGTGCAGCTGGGAGCCCAGGAACAGCTGCGCCGCCTGCCCCGCGCACGCCTGATGGAACTGCTGGAGCGCTATCGCGATTGCCTCGACCAGGCGGCCTCGCTGTACCAGAGCGAACTGCACACCCTGAACGACGGCAGCACGCTGATGTTGTTCCATAGCGAAGACAGCGGCGACGATTACCTCACCAACGCCATCTGCTGCGGCGAGTTGTTGCGCGCCCTGGGCCATGCCCTGCAGATCGAAGTGGCGGACAGCGGCATCACCTTGCAACTGCAATTGGGCCTGACGCTGGGCGAGGAGCTGTTCGGCCTCAGCCAGATCGACCTGCTGCTGACCGAGACCGCCCAGGATGCCCTGGCACTGTCCCAGCACAGCCGCAACCTGCTGCTGGTGGAGCGCAAGATCAATGACGACGCGCTGATTCGTCAGCGAGCACGTATTCGCCCAATCGCCAGCCCGGAAGGGGCTTGCTGCGTGGAGCGATTGATGGAGCCTTATCCGTCGATGCTGGAACGGCAACTGGCGCGCATGCATGAGACACGGGCCAAGCTGTAAGGCCGAAACCGTGCAAGAAAAAGCCCGCTCAGTGCGGGCTTTTTTGTGCCCGACTGGCGGGCGGCGTTCTGCCCTTCGCTGGCAAGCCAGCGCCTACAACAGCCCCGCAAACTCCGTAGGAGCTGGCTTGCCAGCGAACACTATCGGCTACACATCCACCCCACGGCAGAAACAACAAGGCCCGCCAATGGGCGGGCCTTGTCTTGCAGCCATTGACCTCAGAACCTGAACACTTCCATATCCGTACGGATCGGCGTGGCCATCGGAATCTTCGGCTGTTTCTCGTGCTCGACAGGCTTGGGCGCTGGCGCCGGTGTTGCCTTGCGTGGCACTTCCGCTACGGCCGGCTGATTGGCCAGGGGCTTGAGAGCGCCCGACAGTTGCTCGGCCAGACGCTGCAACAGCACGCCCTGAGCCTGGACCTGGGAAGCCGTGGTCCCTGCGTGCTGCTCCTGCAGGTGAACAATACGGTTGTCCCGCACCTGACCACGACGATCGATCAGGCGCCACTGCGCATCCAGCACCGCGGGTTGCGACTTACCGGAGTCCAGCCGGGTGATCGACAGCAACACCTGCACATCCGGAGTGAAGCCGCTGGTCGCCGGAGCCAGTACCACGCGCTGGCTGTCCAGATGACCGGCCACCTGGCGCAGCAGCAACTGGTCGATGTCCGAAGACAGGCTGCCGGCCCAACGACCATCGGTGGAGGCTTGCAGGCTGCCATCGTCCTGGCGTTGCAGGAGTGTTTCACGTTGCAGGTAGTCGGCGATCAACACCGGCCCCAACAATACCGACATGCCGGCACTGGCCGGCTGGGCTGGACTTCCGCTGTCCAGCTGATACAGCGACACCGGCTGGTGAACGCTGCAACCCGCCAGGCCAAGAACGCCCGCGAGCAAGAAAACAAGAGGAAGGCGCAGAGCAGTCATCATCCCATCCAAGTGGCGGCCACAAGGCTGGCCACAGTGTAAATACTCAAAAAAATTGAATAACGCCCGGCCACGCCGGCGTTTGAAAGCGCATATCATCCGTGAATATGCGCCGTGACTCCAGTGTTCTAGCGTCGATCTGGCGCTTAAATCCCAGATCGAACGCTCTAGCCCGCCCTTAACTGAGAGGCTCTACCAACAACGCATCGACCCGCTGGAAACCGCGAGGCAGTTTGTTGCCGCGACGTCCGCGCTCGCCCTTGTAGTGTTCAAGGTCATCGGCCTTCAACGACAAGGTGCGCTTGCCCGCCTGCAACACCAGGGTCGCGCCATCCGGCAGTACCGCGATGTCGGTGACGTACTCTTCGCGGCTGGCCACGCGCTCACCGGGAATGCCGATGATCTTGTTGCCCTTGCCTTTGCCCAACTGCGGCAGATCGCTGATCTTGAACACCAGCAGACGACCCTCAGTGGTCACCGAGGCCAGCCAGTTCTGCTCGCGGTCGGCCACCGGCCGTGGCGCCAGGACCTTGGCGTTGTTCGGCAGGCTCAGCAGCGCCTTGCCCGCCTTGTTCTTGGCCTGCAGATCTTCGCCCTTGACCACGAAGCCATAGCCCGCGTCGGAAGCGATCACATACAAGGCATCGTCATCGGGCAGCAGTACACACTCGAACGTCGCCCCCGGCGGCGGCGTCAGACGACCGGTCAACGGCTCGCCCTGACCACGGGCCGATGGCAACGTATGGGCCGCCACCGAGTAACTGCGGCCGGTGGAGTCGATGAACACCGCAAACTGGTTGGAACGCCCCGCAGCAGCGGTCTTGTAGCCGTCACCTGCCTTGTAGGACAAACCAGTGGCGTCAATATCATGCCCCTTGGCACAGCGAACCCAGCCTTTTTCCGACAGAACGATGGTCACCGGCTCGGTTGGCATCAGCTCGTTTTCCGACAGTGCCTTGGCTTCCGCGCGGGCGACGATCGGGGAGCGACGGTCGTCGCCGTAGGTTTCTGCGTCTTGCAACAACTCGGTACGCACCAGCTTCTTCAGCTTTGTCTCGCTGTTGAGCAGGGCTTGCAGCTTGGCCTGCTCCTTGAGCAATTCATCCTGCTCGGCCCGCAGCTTCATCTCTTCCAGACGCGCCAACTGCCGCAGGCGGGTGTCGAGGATATAGTCGGCCTGGATTTCGCTGAGGGCGAAACGCTCGATCAGCTTGGCCCGCGGATGCTCCTCGGTACGGATGATGTGGATCACTTCATCCAGGTTGAGGTAAGCGATCAGCAAACCATCCAACAGGTGCAGGCGACGCTCGACCTTGTCCAGGCGGAACTGCAGACGCCGGCGCACGGTGGCAACTCGGAACTCCAGCCATTCCACCAGCAACGCCCGCAGGTTCTTCAACTGCGGTTTGCCGTCCAGACCGATGATGTTGATGTTGACCCGGTAGGTCGACTCCAACTCGGTGGTGGCAAACAAATGCTGCATCAGCTCCTCGGGATCGACCCGGTTGGAGCGCGGGATGATCACGATGCGGCAAGGGTTCTCATGGTCCGACTCGTCACGCAGGTCAGCCACCATCGGCAGCTTCTTGGCCTGCATCTGTGCGGCAATCTGCTCCAGCACCTTGGCCCCGGAGACCTGGTGCGGCAACGCGGTGACGATGATGTCGCCATCTTCGACGCGATACACGGCGCGCATGCGCACCGAGCCACGGCCGGTTTCATAGATTTTCAGCAGGTCGGCGCGCGGGGTGATGATTTCCGCTTCGGTGGGGTAGTCCGGACCCTGGATGTGTTCGCAGAGCTGTTCCACCGTGGCCTTGGGCTCGTCCAGCAGACGCACACAGGCCGAAGCCACTTCCCGCAGGTTATGGGGCGGTACGTCGGTGGCCATGCCCACGGCAATACCAGTGGTGCCATTGAGCAGGATATTCGGCAAACGGGCCGGCAACACCAGGGGTTCCTGGAGCGTGCCGTCGAAGTTCGGCCCCCAATCCGCGGTGCCCTGGCCCAGTTCGCTGAGCAGCACTTCGGAATAGCGCGACAGACGCGCCTCGGTATAACGCATGGCCGCGAAGGACTTGGGATCGTCCGGCGCACCCCAGTTGCCCTGGCCGTCCACCAGTGTGTAGCGATAGCTGAACGGCTGCGCCATCAGCACCATGGCTTCGTAGCAGGCGGAGTCCCCGTGGGGGTGGAACTTGCCGAGCACATCACCCACGGTACGCGCGGATTTCTTGTGCTTGGAATCGGCATCCAGCCCCAGCTCACTCATGGCGTAGACGATACGCCGCTGTACCGGTTTCAGGCCGTCGCCGATATGCGGCAAAGCACGGTCCATGATCACGTACATGGAGTAGTTGAGGTAGGCACTTTCGGTGAAGTCAGCCAGTGACCGGCGTTCTACGCCATCCAGGCTGAGATCAAGGGAGTCGCTCATGCGGGCCTCATTGGTTCGTTGTCTGGCGCAGCAGCATGGTGCCGCCGCGCTGAGTAAATTCAAGTTTCTTCAAAGCGCTCATGCCCAGCAAAATCTGATCGCCATCGAGCCCCGGGGCCACCAAGGCCCTGACATCCTGGAGAACGATATCCCCCAGTTGCAAACGCTCGATGCGGGTCCGGTAACCCTCGCTGCGCCCATTGGCCGTGCTCAGGGTGACCGGCACCCCGCGTTCCAGGCCCAGGCGCTCGGCCAGCCCAGAAGGAATCGACACCTCGGTCGCGCCGGTATCGAGCATGAATTGCACCGGCTGCCCGTTGATATGGCCGCTGGCGACGAAATGCCCCTGGCCGTTGCCGACCAGTTTCACTTCGATGTAACCCTCATGTTGTTGCGAACTGACGACCGTGTTCGGGTTTTCCTGACGGGCCTCCCAATCGGCGAAGAACCGCGTGGCCAGGAACAGCGCCGCGGCCCAGGCCATGATCAGCATCACACGCCCGGCACTCTTGCCCGGTTGCTGGCTCATGACTTGCTACTCCAACCACCTTCAGGCGCGGCAAAACGCCAGACGATCGGACGGGCCTCGCCATCGGCGCGGGCTCCGTTGTTGTTGTCCACACCGATCCAGGCACCCTTGGCGTCCACCACCAAGGCTTCCGCCAGCCCATAGGGCTGTGGATAACGTCGATGTTCCACCAGCGCACCGGCGGCATAGGACCAACACTGCTCGACCTTGGCGGTCTGCGCATCCCGGCGACAGATCTGATAGGCGTTGCGCTCCAGGGTGAACAGCTTGCCGTCGAACAGCGACAGGTCGGCAAAATCCCGGGACACCGCCTTGGCGTTGGGCACCTGCTCCGGCTGCATTTCCGAGCCGGCCTCACTGAGTAGCACGCAACCACCGTCACAGTCCCAGGTGGTCTGCCCGCGCTTGATCAACAACAACCCGCGCCGCTCACGCTCCGCCGCCAGCCAGATCCGGTCGCCGGCGGGGTTCACCGCCAGGCCTTCGAACAAGGCGTTGAAATGCAGGAGCATGCCACTGGCCCGAGCCTCACGGACCATGATCGGGGAGATCTTCAACCAGGCCGGTGCGCCTTGCACCGGCACTTGCAGCACCGTCGCATGCGCTTCGCTGACCACATATTTGTTGCCGGCTGCATCGCAGGAGATGCCTTCGAAATCCAGGTCGCCGCCACGCACGAAGGACGCCGCCCAAGTTCGCGACTTCAAGCCCCAGGGCAAGCCGGTGTCGGGTACTGCAGGCACCTCCAGCTTGACGGTCTCGGCCTGCCAGACGCTGTCGCGGGTATCGAGCTTGTAGATTTGATCGTCATCGCGGTCGGAAACCGTCCACAAATCCTCGCCACAGAGTGCCAGCCCGGACAGATTGCCACCGCGCATGCCTTCAACAGGATGCTCGGACAACAAGGTCAGTTCGGGCACTGGCGCGGCCACCACCGAGGTTGCCAATAGCGCTAGGGCCAAGGCAAAACCTCTGTGCATCAGGCCAGCACCTCGGCCAGGTTGCCTTTGGACTCCAGCCAGGTCTTGCGGTCGCCAGCGCGTTTTTTCGCCAGCAGCATGTCCATCATTTCCGAAGTCGCCTCGACGTCTTCCAAGGTCAACTGCACCAGGCGCCGAGTGTTCGGGTCCATGGTGGTCTCGCGCAGTTGCGGCGGGTTCATTTCGCCCAGGCCTTTGAATCGAGTGACCTGGGGCTTGCCGCGTTTCTTCTCGGCCACCAGGCGGTCGAGAATGCCATCACGCTCGGCGTCGTCCAGGGCGTAGTAGATTTCCTTGCCCAGGTCGATGCGGTACAGCGGCGGCATGGCCACATAGACGTGACCGGCATTCACCAAGGGGCGGAAATGCTGGACGAACAAGGCACAGAGCAAGGTGGCAATGTGCAGGCCGTCGGAGTCGGCGTCGGCGAGGATGCAGATCTTGCCGTAGCGCAGCTGGCTCATGTCCTCGGCGCCCGGATCGACGCCAATGGCCACGGCGATGTTGTGCACTTCCTGGCTGGCCAGGACTTCGCTGCCGTCCACTTCCCAGGTGTTGAGGATCTTGCCCCGCAGCGGCAGGATCGCCTGGAATTCCTTGTCCCGTGCCTGCTTGGCCGAACCACCGGCGGAGTCACCCTCCACCAGGAACAGTTCGGAACGCATCGGGTCCTGGCCCGCGCAGTCCGCCAGCTTGCCGGGCAGTGCCGGGCCTTGGGTAATGCGCTTGCGCTCGACCTTCTTGCTGGCCTTCAAGCGGCGACCGGCGTTGCTAATGGCCAGTTCAGCCAGTTGCATGCCCAGCTCGGGATTGGCATTGAGCCACAGGCTGAAGGCGTCCTTGACCACACCGGAAACGAAAGCCGCCGCCTCACGGGACGACAAACGCTCTTTGGTCTGGCCGGAGAACTGCGCGTCTTGCATCTTCATCGACAGGACGAAGGCAATCCGCTCCCAGACATCTTCCGGAGCCAGCTTCAGACCACGGGGCAGTAGGTTGCGGAATTCGCAGAACTCACGCATGGCATCCAGCAAACCCTGGCGCAAACCATTGACGTGGGTACCGCCTTGGGCCGTGGGGATCAGGTTGACGTAGCTTTCCTGAACACTGTCGCCACCTTCCGGTAGCCACAGCAGGGCCCAGTCCACCGCTTCCTTGTTACCCGCGAGGCTGCCGCAGAACGGCTCGTCCGGTAGGCGTTCGAACTCGCTGACCGCATCCACCAGATAGGAGCGCAGGCCGTCTTCGTAATGCCATTCGACCTTTTCGCCGCTGGACTTGTCCTCGAAGCTCACCAACAGCCCCGGGCACAATACAGCCTTGGCCTTGAGCACATGCTTGAGGCGGCTGACGGAGAATTTCGGCGAATCGAAGTATTTCGGGTCCGGGGCAAAGTACACGCTGGTACCGGTGTTGCGCTTGCCCACGGTGCCGACCACTTCCAGCTCGGTGGCCTTGTAGCCGTCGGCGAAAGTCATCTGGTATTCGTTGCCGTCGCGCTTGACCCGCACCCGCACCTGGTTCGACAAGGCGTTGACCACGGAAATACCTACCCCGTGCAGACCGCCGGAGAACTGGTAGTTCTTGTTGGAAAACTTGCCGCCCGCATGGAGCTTGGTGAGGATCAGCTCGATCCCGGACACGCCTTCTTCCGGGTGGATGTCCACGGGCATGCCGCGGCCGTCGTCGGAGACTTCCAGGGAGTGGTCGGCATGCAGGATGACCTGTATCGACTTCGCATGGCCGGCCAGGGCTTCGTCGACGCTGTTGTCGATGACTTCCTGGGCCAAATGGTTGGGCCGCGTGGTGTCGGTGTACATGCCCGGGCGTTTGCGCACCGGGTCGAGTCCCGAGAGGACTTCGATGGCGTCTGCGTTATAAGAGCTAGCGCTGGGAGTGGCCATGGGTTCTCGTCGTTAGTCGTTCAATGAATATGGGGCGAGGCTTTCACAGTGCAGTGAAGTCGATCGCCTGGTACTGATCGGCAGTGATGCCGGCAAAATTCAACATCGCCGGCAATTGTCCGGCAAAACCTTGGAAACTATGATCGCCGCCGGCCTGGATGCGCAAGGCACAGGCACGGTAATAGCGCTCGGCGCTGCGATAGTCCAGCGTCTCGTCCCCGGTCTGCAACCACACCTGATAACGCTGTGGGTCCTGGGGCGGCGCTACTTCCAGCGCTGCCAGAGCCGCCACATGGTCATGGGTCAGCTCCCAGGTTTCATCGGTATACAGGTTTTTCTGCGTGCCCAGATAACCGTCGAACATCCGGTGCGGGCTGACAGCAGGGTTGATCAGCAGGGCTTTGAGCCCGTAGCGCTCGGCAAGGTGAGTCGCATAGTAGCCGCCGAGCGAGCTGCCGACCAGCAATGGTCGACCGAGTTCGGCAATCGCCTGCTCCAGCTGGCCAATGGCCTGTCGCGGATGATGATGCAGGGCCGGCACCCGCAATTGTTCAGCCAGCCCCAACTGCTCCATGACGCGCCGCAACTGGGAGGCCTTGGTCGACGCGGGAGCACTGTTGAAGCCGTGGATATAAAGGATCGAACCGGACATGCGAACTCCCTGTGTACCTGGGCAAAAGCCGCAGTTTACAGGGATGAAGGCAGGTTACGAAGCCGCTTCAGTAGCCGTTGCTGCCGTAATCGATGGTGAATTCGTAGCCCAGGACCCGCTCCACTCCGGTTTGCAACCGTCCATCGGGCCACAGCCGCAGCCAGCGATAGCCCGGCACCTGCTCCTCGACCTTGAAGTCGTCGCTGCCGGGCTCGAACTGGATGCAGGTCGAGGGTGAGGCCAATAGCCGCACGGCGCCGCGCTGGCGGTCGATCTCCTGGTGCACATGCCCCCAGAGCAAGGCACGGACCTGAGGGAAAGCGTCGAGCACGGCGAACAGCGCCTCGGCGTTGCGCAGGCCAATGGGCTCCATCCAGGCGCAGTCGATGGATACCGGGTGATGGTGCAGACAGATCAGGTGATGGCGTTCCGGAGCCTCGCTCAGGGAGCGGGCCAGCAATTGCAGTTGGTCATCCTGCAGATAACCCGGCACCGAGCCAGGCACCGCTGAGTCCAGCAGGGTGATGCGCCAGTTGCCGATATCCACTACCGGCTCCAGCAAGTCACTGTCCCGCGTCGCCAGTTGCATGATCTGCGGCTCGTCATGGTTGCCCGGCAGCCAGCGGCCCGGTGCCGGAATCTGCCGGGTCAACTGACGAAAGCGCTGATAGGACTCCAGGCTGCCGTCCTGGGACAGATCGCCCGTGGCCAGTATCAGGTCGATCCGCGGCTGCTGCGCCAGCACCTGCTCGATAACCCGCTGCAGACTGTCGGCGGTGTTCATGCCCAGCAAGGTGCCGTCAGTGTCGGCAAACAGGTGGCTGTCAGACAGTTGCACCAGCAGTACGGAATCGTCGGCAGTCAGTGCGGATACGCTTGGCACGGCGTTCTCCCGGAGCAAGGGCACAAAGCATGATGAAGGTGGCAATTATGCTGGGGGAAATGGAAAAGAGGAAACCTGGGAAACGGACCCAGTTCACATCTAGCGCACGGCTTCGAACTCGTGACCACAGGCCAGGCAATGGCTCAGCCACTCCCCAAGAAAGACATTCAACTGAGCCTTTTCATCCGGCTGATGCATGAAGGCATTGGGATAGGGATAGATGCTGCGAAAACGCCGGGCATGCTCGGCACTGATGACTTCCGCCATGCGTGCATCGTGATAGACCTGCACTTCCAGTTGCGGCACCGGCAGCCACGGCAAGCTGTGCTCCTGACGCACCTGCAAGGTGGTGGTGTAGGGGCAGGCCAGCACCACTTCCAGAGCCAGTACGCCGAGCATCTGATCACCCTGGGTCACGGCAATGCGCCGCGCCACAGGCTGGTTGCGCATGTCGGGCAACAAGCGCATCAGCCGAGCGTAGTTGGCCTCGCAGGAAGCTTGCAGCCCCGCGAGATCAACCCGATAGCGGTCGCGAGCCTTGTTTACAACCATAACCCCCTCACTTCAGCGCGATTGAGCGCCAGCCACTGCAAGGCAATGATGCTGGCGGCATTGCAGATCCGCCCGTCACGCATGGCCTGCAAGGCATCCTCGTAGGCCATCACCGAAACCCGGATATCTTCCGCCTCTTCTTCCAGCCCATGCAGCCCGCCGGCAGCGCTGCTGTCGCAACGACCCAGGAACAGGTGGACGAACTCGGTGCTGCCCCCCGGCGACGGAAAATACTGGGTCATCGGCCACAGCGCGCAAATGTCCAGGCCAGCTTCCTCCTGTGCTTCACGCCGAGCAACCTGTTCCGGCTGCTCGTCCTTGTCGATCAGTCCGGCCACCAGTTCTACCAGCCAGGGCGTAGCGGTCTTGCCCATGGCACCGACGCGGAACTGTTCGATCAGCACCACTTCATCGCGTTGCGGATCGTACGGCAGTACGCAGACCGCATCGTGACGGACAACGACCTCACGATTGATTTCCCGCCCCATGCCGCCGGCGAACAGCTCGTGGCGCAGTTGCAAGCGATCGAGCCGGTAGAACCCCTGGAAGCAGTTTTCACGCCGGATGATCTCAACGGCACTGGGCGTGGAGTTGGCAAAGTCAGTCATAACAATCCTCGTGTACAGCGTGTTCGACCCGAGGATCCCCCTCGACTTCGCGCCATCCTAACGCGCTCGCGGCTGCCGATGCAGCCCCTTTGCCCTCAGCGGGATAGACGGCGAGGGGCTAAACCTACTCTAATTGCCTCTATTGAGCTTAGTGGCGAACCGACTGCCTCGCAGACAGTCGAAGCCGGTAACTTTTGCCTCCCCCTGGTTTATGAAGGACGCCCATGTCGCTTGTCAAAATCGCCTCCGTGGCCTGTATCGCCCTGACCCTGGGCGCGTGCCAAAGCCTGTTTCAGCCAAGCTACAACACCCCACTGGAAACCAAGCGCGAGAAGTCCGAGCAACTCAAGCCCGGCTGCAGCGGCGCCGACTGCCCACTGGTCAACCTCGACACCGTGCACTTTCCCGCCGAGCCGCAACTGGATGCCATCGTTGAAAAACGCTTGCTGCAAATGACCCGCACCAGCCCCGACGCACCATTGCCGGCCAGCCTCAGCGCCTACCGCGAACAGTTCCTGCGCAGCGCAGCGGACCGCCACGGCATGTACTTGCAATCCAAGGTACGCGAGCAGCATGACGGCCTGGTGATCATCGAGCTGGCCAGTTACCTGGACACCGGCGCCGCCAATGGCACTCCGGGACGGGGCTTCGTCAACTACTCGCGTCAGCAGCACAAGTCCCTGAACCTGGCGGACATGCTCCTGCCCGGCCAGGAAGACATGTTCTGGAAGGCTGCGCGGGTTGCCCACAACAACTGGCTGATCAGCACCCACCTGGATCGCGAAGCCGAATTCGTGAAGACCTGGCCGTTCCAGAAAACCCCGAATGTAGCCCTGACCCAGAAAGCCGTGACCCTCAAGTACGACGTCACCACCATCGCGCCCTCGGTCCTGGGCCATATCGAATTGCAGATTCCCTACGACCGCCTCAAGGGCGTACTCAAGCCCGAGCTGTTTCCCGGGAACTGAACGCCCGCCCCAGCAGCCACTGCAGCAGCCCTGCCAGCACCAGCGACGGCAGGGTTGCACCGACATCCGGGTACAGATTGGCCAGCACGTGATAGGTACTCACCCCACCCAACCAGGCCAGCAACGCCGTCCAGCGCAGGGCTGACTCCGGGATCTGCCCGCTGCGGCGACGCAGGATGAAGTGATCCACCAGCACCACGCCAAACAACGGCGCAAATACCGAGCCGATCAACAGCAGGAAATTCTGGTACTGGGCCAATGGCGCCAGACACGCGATCAGGGTGCAGAGCACGCCGATGGCCAGGGCCAGGTGCTCGACTTTAAGGCGCAGCAGAATGCCGCTGGAGACCGCCGCCGAGTGGATGTCGGCAAAGGCGTTTTCCGATTCGTCCAGCAGGATCAACAACAGCGGAATCCCCAGGCCGGCTCCCGCCAACGCCAGCAACAGTGCATTCACTTCACCGCTGGGAGCGAACGCCAGGATGTAAGCGACGCCCAAGCTCATCAGCCAGAAATTGCCGATGAAGAACCCCAGGGCGGTGCCGCCGAACACGCTCTTGGCGCGCTTGCCGAAACGCGAGTAATCCGCGATCAACGGCAACCAGGACAAGGGCATGGCAATGGCGATGTCGAAGCCCACAGCGAACGGCATGGAGCCGTCACCCGCCTGAGCCCAGAGCGCCGCCAGGTCGGCCCGGGCGAACAGGTTCCAGGTCAGCCACAGACAGGCCGCCAGCAACAGCCAGATGCCCCACTTGCGCAAGATCTGACGGACGAAGGTCAAGGGACCACTGACCGCCAGCAAGGTGGCCAAGGCGCCGAAAAACAGGGTCCAGAGCAAGGGACTGGTCCAGAGGCTGCCCTCACTGAAAGCACGGGCACCCAGGAGGCTGGCGGCATCGCGCATGACGATGATCTCGAACGAGCCCCAGCCCACCAATTGCAGCAGGTTCAGCACCGCCGGCAAGCTCGCGCCGCGCCGCCCCAGGCTCAGTTTGAGCGCGGACATGGACGACAGGCCGGTGTCACTGCCGATCACCCCCACCGCCGCCAGGAGCAGGACGCCCACTGCGGTGCCAAGGAAAATCGCCAATAAAGAGTGGGACAACCCCAGGCCCGGCGCCAGCAGCGCACCGGTCTGCAGCACCATCAGGCCGATGCCCAGGGAGAACCACAGGGAAAACAGATCGCGGGCGCCAAACACACGCTTGTCGGCCGGCACCGCGAGATTGGGAGAGTAGGTACTTGGACTGCTCAAGGTTGTTATCTCGAAGGAATAGGGTCTGTAGGAGCCGGCTTGCCGGCGAAAGCGCCACCTCGTTGAGAGCGCGGCGCCTGGTTCGCGGGCAAGCCCGCTCCTACAGAGGGGGGTCAGACTTTCTTGTACAGCTGGCTGCCTTCCTGCTTGAAGCGCTCGGCCTGCTCGGCCAGTCCATTGGCGACGTCCACGTCCACCGCTTCGATGCGCTGGTTGGCCGCGTACTCACGAACCTCCTGGGTGATCTTCATCGAGCAGAACTTCGGCCCGCACATGGAGCAGAAATGCGCCACCTTGGCCGAGTCCTTGGGCAGGGTTTCGTCGTGGTAGGAACGGGCGGTGTCCGGGTCCAGGCCCAGGTTGAACTGGTCTTCCCAGCGGAACTCGAAACGCGCCTTGGACAGGGCGTTGTCGCGGATCTGCGCGCCAGGATGACCTTTGGCAAGGTCGGCCGCATGGGCGGCGATCTTGTAGGTGATGATCCCGGTCTTCACGTCATCCTTGTTCGGCAAGCCCAGGTGTTCCTTGGGCGTGACGTAGCAGAGCATGGCGCAGCCGAACCAGCCGATCATCGCCGCGCCGATGCCGGAGGTGATGTGGTCGTAGCCCGGAGCGATGTCGGTGGTCAGCGGACCCAGGGTGTAGAACGGTGCTTCGTCGCAGCACTCCAGCTGCTTGTCCATGTTCTCCTTGATCAACTGCATCGGCACGTGGCCAGGGCCTTCGATCATGCACTGCACGTCGTGCTTCCAGGCGATCTTGGTCAGCTCGCCGAGGGTCTCCAGCTCACCGAACTGGGCTTCGTCGTTGGCGTCGGCAATCGACCCCGGACGCAGACCATCCCCCAGGGAGAAGCTGACGTCGTAGGCCTTCATGATTTCGCAGATTTCGTCGAAGTGGGTGTAGAGGAAGTTCTCTTTGTGGTGCGCCAGGCACCACTTGGCCATGATCGAACCGCCCCGGGAAACGATGCCGGTCACGCGCTTGGCGGTCAGCGGCACATAGCGCAGCAACACGCCGGCGTGGATGGTGAAATAGTCCACGCCCTGCTCGGCCTGCTCGATCAGGGTGTCGCGGAACAGCTCCCAGGTCAGGTCTTCGGCCACGCCGTTGACCTTTTCCAAGGCCTGGTAGATCGGCACGGTACCAATCGGCACCGGCGAGTTACGGATGATCCACTCGCGGGTTTCATGGATGTGCTTGCCGGTGGACAGGTCCATCACCGTGTCCGAACCCCAACGGATGCCCCAGGTCAGTTTCGCCACTTCTTCCTCAATGGAGGAACCCAGGGCGCTGTTGCCGATGTTGCCGTTGATCTTCACCAGGAAGTTGCGGCCGATGATCATCGGCTCCAGCTCAACATGGTTGATGTTGGCCGGGATGATGGCGCGGCCGCGGGCGATTTCTTCGCGGACGAACTCTGGGGTGATTTCTTTCGGAATGCTGGCGCCGAAGCTGTGACCGGCGTGTTGCTGCTTCAGCAGGCCGGCGGCGCGGGCCTCCTGCAGCTTCATGTTTTCGCGGATGGCGACGTATTCCATCTCGGCGGTGATGATGCCTTTGCGCGCGTAGTGCATCTGGCTGACGTTGGCCCCGGCCTTGGCCCGGCGCGGGTTGTTGACGTGGGCAAAACGCAGCTTGGTCAGCTCCGGGTCCGCCAGGCGCTGCTGGCCGAAGTTGGAGCTCAGGCCCGCTAGGCGCTCGGTGTCGCCACGGTCCTCGATCCACGCCGAACGCACATCGCCCAGGCCCTTGCGCACGTCGATCACCACATTGGGATCGGTGTAGGGACCGGAGGTGTCATACACAGTAACCGGCGCGTTGATCTCGCCGCCGAAATCGGTGGGGGTCACGTCCAGGGTAATTTCGCGCATGGGCACGCGGATGTCCGGGCGGGAACCCTGGACATAGACTTTTTGCGAGCGGGTAAAGGGCTGAACCGATTGTTGGTCGACTTGGGCCGACTCACTGAGGTTGCTAGCGTTTTTTAGTTTTGTCGTCATCACGGGCTCTCCAGACAGCATCCAGGCAGTGGAATTTTGTCGGAGCGAACCTGTAACGGACGGACGCACCCTGTCTAAGCAACTAGTGAGTGCAGTGCTTGGTACTCGAGGGGTGTTCGATTGTCGAACAACATCCCGGACGAAGCACAAGAGGACTCGCCGGGTGACGAGAAATCTTGTTCCCTACGCAGGCGCTAACCTGATCAGGTTCAACGGGATCCGGATTATCCGATCTCAGCCTCACAGCAAGGCACCCCGACAAGAACCGGGCCAGTCTAGACAAAGCCGGGACAGAACGCCAACCCCCGTGCAATAAGCAGGATGAATGGCGTAATCAGCGGATTGTTGCGACCTGCCAGCGGCTCTACACTCTTTGCCCTGTGTCGAACCTTGACGCTCTATGGGTCGCGCCTTAGCCTTGGCGCCTGGATTATCTCCGTAATATCAACTCTAGGGATCGCCGAATGCTGCGCAAACTCTCACTGGCTGTTGCCGTGTCTTGTGCGTCCAATGGAATGGCCTGGGCAGCAGAAGCGCCTTTGACCACCAAGACCGACCTGGTCAGCGTCTACCAGGAAGCGGTGGACAACAATGCCGATCTGGCCGCTGCACGCGCCCAGTACGGCGCCCAAAAGGAAGTGGTGCCCCAGGCTCGCGCCGGGTTGCTGCCCAATCTTTCGGCCGGCGCGGACATGAGCAACACCCGCACCAAGTTCGATGAACCGTCCATGACCTCGACCCGCAGCGGCAACGTCTACCAGGCAACCCTGGCCCAGCCGCTGTTCCGCGCCGATCGCTGGTTCCAGTTGCAAGCGGCCAAGGACATCAACGAACAGGCCTCGCTGCAACTCTCGGCCACCGAACAGAACCTGATCCTGCAAAGCGCGGAGAACTACTTCGCCGTGCTGCGCGCCCAGGACAACCTGGCCTCGACCAAGGCCGAGGAAGCCGCCTTCAAACGCCAACTGGACCAGTCCAACGAGCGCTTCGATGTGGGCCTGTCGGACAAGACCGACGTGCTGCAATCCCAGGCCAGCTACGACACCGCCCGGGCCAACCGCATCCTTGCCCAGCGTCAGGTGGACGACGCCTTCGAAGCCCTGATCACCCTGACCAATCGTGATTACAACTCGATCCAGGGCATCGTCCATACCCTGCCGGTGCTCGCGCCGACGCCCAACGATGCCAAGGCCTGGGTCGACACCGCCGCCAAGCAGAACCTCAACCTGCTGGCCAGCAACTACGCCGTCAGCGCCGCCGAGGAAACCCTCAAGCAGCGCAAGGCCGGGCACGCCCCGACCCTGGACGCCGTGGCGCAGTACAAGAAAGGCGACAACGACGCCCTGGGCTTCAGCAACCCCAATCCGTTGACGCGCTATGGCAGCGATGTCGAACAACGCTCAATCGGCCTGCAGTTGAACATCCCGATCTACAGCGGCGGCCTGACCAGCTCCCAGGTTCGCGAGTCCTATTCGCGCCTGAGCCAGACCGAACAGCAGCGTGAATCCCTGCGCCGCCAGGTGGTGGAGAACACCCGCAACCTGCACCGCGCAGTGAACACCGATGTCGAGCAGGTCCAGGCCCGACGTCAGTCGATCATCTCCAACCAGAGCGCAGTCGAAGCCACGGAAATCGGTTACCAAGTGGGGACGCGCAATATCGTCGACGTGCTCGATGCCCAGCGCCAGCTGTACACCTCGGTGCGCAACTACAACAACAGCCGCTACGACTACATCCTCGACAACCTGCGCCTGAAGCAGGCCGCCGGCACCCTCAACCCCGGGGATCTGCAGGACCTGTCGCGCTACCTCAAGGCCGACTACAACCCGGACCGCGACTTCCTGCCGCCGGACCTGGCCAAGGCCGCGCAAGAGCAACTCAAGGCTCGTCCCTGAAGCCTGAAGCAATAAAAAAGGCCACCCAAATGGGTGGCCTTTTTGCATGCCGGCAAAGCCCTTTCGGAGCTAAGGCTCAGCGCCCCTTGAGCAAGCGATCGAGACCCTCGAGCAAACGCTGCAACGCCCCTTGATTGGCCTTGAGCACCTTGAGCCCGGCCTCGGCCATCTTCTGCGCATCCCGGGGCAGCTCGAACAGACGCTGCACCGCCACCGCCAGCCCTTCAGCGTCATCCACCTCCTGCAGGGCACCGGCCTCGCGCAGCATCGCGGCGATTTCCAGGAAGTTGAACAGGTGCGGTCCGCTGATCACCGGCTTGGCCAGCGCCGCCGGTTCCAGCAGGTTGTGCCCGCCATTGGCGACCAGACTGCCACCGACAAAAGCGCTGTCGGCCAGGGCATAAAGGAACAGCAACTCGCCCATGGTGTCCCCCAGCAAGACCGAAGTGGTGGCACTTACCGGCTCCCCGGAAGACCGACGAACCGTCGCAAAACCCTGTTGTTGGCACAGTTCGAACACCGAGTTGAAGCGCTCCGGGTGCCGTGGCACCAGGATCAGCAAGGCGTTCGGGTAACTGGCCAGCAGTTGCCGATGGGCGTCGAGTACCACGGCGTCTTCACCCTCGTGGGTACTGGCGGCGATCCACACCGGGCGCTCCATGGCCTGCCATTGCTGGCGCAGCGCCCGGGCACGCTCCAGCAGTTGCGAGTCAATGCTCAGGTCGAACTTGATCGAGCCTGTGACCTCGACCGTCTCGGGACGTGCACCCAATTGACGGAAACGCTCGGCTTCGGCTTCGGTCTGCACCGCGAACAGGCTCATTTGCCCCAACATGGGCGCGGTCAGCCGGGCAAAACGTCCATAGCCCTTGGCCGAACGCTCGGACAACCGGGCATTGGCCAGGGCCACCGGAATCCCGCGCCGGGCGCACTGGTCAATGTGATTGGGCCAAAGCTCGGTCTCCATGATCACCGCCAGCTTGGGCTGCACCCGGTCAAGAAACCGCGCCGCGGCGCAGGGCAGATCGTAAGGCAGGTAGCAATGCTGGATTCGCGGCTCATTGGCGAACAGCGCCTGGATACGCTCGGAGCCGGTGGGCGTCATGCAGGTCACAGTGATCGGCAACTGGGGATAACGCGCCAACAGGGCACGAATCATCGGCGCGGCGGCGATGCTCTCGCCCACAGACACCGCATGCACCCAAATGCCGCCAGTCTGCATGGCCGGCAAGCCCAGGGAGAAACGCTCGCCAATGCGCTTGGCATAAGCCGGGGCCTTGCGCGAACGCAGCCACAGGCGAATCGCTACCAATGGCAGCCCCAGGTAAAACAGTGCGGTATAGAGAGTTCTATTCATGGCGGCGGAGTTTATCGGTTTTTTAGCCGATCGCCTTCAAGTGCACGGCAAAACGTTCCGCCAGCCAGCGCGCCGCCGGCCCTAAAGGTTCATCGCGACGCCAGGCCAACTCCACCACCAGCGCCGGCGGGGTCCATTCGCTGACCAATTCGACCATCTGTTGCTGGTAAGCCGGGTACTGCACCACATGCCGCGGCAGCCAGGCCCAGCCCAGGCCCCGCATCAGCCATTCAGCCATTACATAAAAGCTGTCAGCCCGCCAGACCTGGGGGCTGACCTGCTCCCCACCGGGATAACCACTGAGTTGGGGAGCGATCAGCAACTGCCGGTGCCGGGCCAGAAGCTGGCGGTTGACCCGCTTCTCATGGGCCAGCGGATGCCCCACGGCGCAGACGGTGACCATCTCGACGCTCCCCAGGGCCCGACGCTCCAGAGTCTCCGGCATCTGCTCATGGTGAAACAGTAGCCCCAAGTCGGCACGGCGCTCCACCAGCTTGCGTGCCACGTCCCCCTGGGCACCGCTGGCCAGTTGCACTTCCAGGCTGGGAAAGCGCTCGGCCAGGGCTTCGAGGCTGTCGAGCACCGGCTGATAGGGCATCGCCTCGTCCTGGGCCAGGCGCAACCGAGCCTCCTGGCCTCGCATCAAGGCCAGCGCACGGCCATTGAGGCGATCACACTGGCGCAGGATTTCTCGGGCCTCCTGCAACAAGGCACTGCCCGCTTCGGTGAGCTTTGGCTGACGACCGCTGCTGCGTTCGAACAGGCTGACTCCCAAGTCCTCCTCCAGCAGGGCAATGGCGTTGCTGATGGCGGACTGAGCCTTGCGCTGCTGGCGGGCCACCGCAGAAAACGAGCGCAATTCGGCGACACTGACAAACAGCCGCAGCTGCTCCAGGTTCCATTGCATGTTCATAGAGCAACCTATCTCCATAACAGATAGGTAATGACTTTACCCCATCTGATCAGCCTCTAGAATGCCGACCTCAGAAAAGCAGCCCCAGACACGAGGAACCCTCCCATGAACGCTTACTACTACCTGGCTATCGCCATCTGCGCGGAAGTAATTGCCACTGTTTCAATGAAAGCGGTCAAGGGCTTGAGCACACCGCTGCCCCTGGCGCTGATCATCGTCGGCTACGGCGTGGCCTTCTGGATGTTGACCCTGGTGGTGCGCACCGTCCCGGTAGGCGTGGCCTATGCAGTGTGGGCCGGCATGGGCATCGTCATGGTCAGCATCGCCGCGCTGTTTCTTTACGGTCAGAAGCTGGATATCCCGGCCATGCTCGGCATGGCGCTGATCGTCCTTGGGGTCGTGGTGATCCAGCTGTTCTCGAAAACCGCCGGGCACTGACCCTCGCCTCATGCAGGAGCCGGCTTGCCGGCGAACAGCCCACCCCGTGACAACCTGTCACGCGGTTCGCCCGGCCGCTCCTACAGATTCATGAGCCTGTATACTGCGCCTCTCGTTTTGAACACTGAGGTCGCTGCATGCCATCCGCTATTTCCACCGATGTGCTGATTGTCGGCGCAGGCGTCGCCGGTCTCTGGCTCAACGCCCGCCTGCGGCGCCAGGGCTTTTCCACTGTGCTGGTGGAAAGCGCCAGCCTCGGTGGCGGACAGAGCGTGAAATCCCAGGGGATCATCCACGGAGGCGCCAAATACGCCCTGCATGGCGCCCTCACCGGTGCTTCGGAAGCCATTGCCGACATGCCGCGGCGCTGGCGCGAAGCCCTGGCCGGCACCGGCGAGCTGGACCTGTCCGGCGTGCGCCTGCTGTCCGAGGCCCACTACCTCTGGTCACCTGGCACTCTGGCCGGCAACCTCACCAGCTTCTTTGCCAGCAAGGCCGTGCGCGGCCGGGTCGATCAGGTCAAGGGCGAGCAACTGCCCCCGGCCCTGCAGGACAAGCGCTTCAAAGGCAAGGTCTATCGCCTGGCTGAACTGGTAGTGGATGTGCCCAGCGTCATCCAGCGTCTGGCGGACCTGGGCGGCGACAGCCTGCTGGCCGGGCAGAAAATCGAACCTCTGCTGGAAAATGATCAACTGGTGGGCCTGCGGGTCGATGAGCGCGAGATTCGCGCGCAACGCATCGTCCTCAGCGCCGGCGCCGGCAATGCCGACCTGCTCAAGGCCGTCGGCCTGAGCCAGCCGGCCATGCAACGACGTCCGTTGCACATGGTGCTGGTCAAGGGACCGAGCCTGAAACCCCTGTACGCCCATTGCCTGGGTGGCGGCCCCAAACCCCGGATCACCGTCACCACTCACCCAGCTGCCGATGGTCAGTGGGTCTGGTACCTGGGTGGCGACATCGCCGAGGCCGAAGGCGTGGCCCGGGAACCAGCGGCGCAGATCGCTGCAGCCCGCAAAGAGCTTTCTCAGTTGCTGCCCTGGGTCGATCTGAGCCAAGCGCAATGGGCCACCTTGCGGGTGGACCGGGCCGAGCCGGCGCAATCGGGGCTGACTCGGCCGGACAACGCCTACCTCGCCGAGCAGGATCGCCTGCTGGTGGGCTGGCCGACCAAACTGGCCCTGGCGCCGGACTTCGCCGATCGAGTCCTCGCAGCCCTGGAGCGCGACGGCATTCGTCCAGGCCACAGTGATCCCCTCCCCCCCCTGCCCAAGCCCCCCCTGGCACAACCGGCCTGGGAGCAACTGCTGCCATGAGCCAGCCAACCCTGCACCACCTGCATCGCCCCATCGGCAGCACCGGACTGATGGTTTCGCCCCTGGGCCTGGGCACGGTCAAGCTTGGCCGCGACCAAGGGGTGAAGTACCCCAGCGGTTTCCAGATTCCGGATGACCAGGAAGCCCGCATGCTGCTCAAGCTGACCCGCGACCTGGGCATCAACCTGATCGACACCGCCCCCGCCTACGGCCGCAGCGAAGAGCGCCTGGGCCCCCTGCTACGCGGCCAGCGCCAGGAATGGGTGATCGTCAGCAAGGTCGGTGAAGAGTTTGCCCACGGCGTGTCCCGCCACGACTTCAGTGCCGCTCACACCCGACTGTCCGTGGAACGCAGCCTGCAACGCCTGGAAACCGACTTCATCGACCTGGTGCTGGTGCATTCCGACGGCAACGACTTGGCCATTCTCGACCACAGCGAGGTCTACCTGACCCTGGCGCAGCTCAAGCAAGAGGGCAAGATCCGCGGCTTCGGCTTCTCCGGCAAAACCGTCGATGGCGGCTTGAAGGCTCTGGAGCAAGGCGATTGCGCCATGGTTACCTACAATCTGAACGAACAGGCTGAGCGGGCGGTCATTGACTATGCCGCCGCCCACCACAAAGGCATCCTGGTGAAAAAGGCCCTGGCCAGCGGCCACGCCTGCCTGAGCCCGGGCATCGATCCGGTGCGGGCCAGCTTCGAACTGCTGTTTGACCGGCCCGGTGTTGCCAGTGCTATTGTCGGGACCATCAATCCGTTACACCTGGCCCATAACGTGGCGACCGTGGCACAGGTTCTAGGCAAAAACTGATGCCGCCGACGCGGCCGACCCCGACGCAAGAAGGAGCCGAGATGTCGCGACCGCTGATTAGAAAGAATCCCAGCAACTTCAAGACCCTGCCCCTGTTCGTCGAAGCGACTCCCGAAGGCCTCTGCTACCAGAGCGTCGGGATGCCGCTGAACTTCGCTCAGACCTTGCAGCGCCGACGCGCAGTGACGGTAGCCGACAACGAAAGGTTTGCCTTGGAACTGGCCAACCTCGGGGTTTCGGTACGCCTGACCCTGCACTGGCAGAACCGTGACTACTGGGTGCTGGTGCGCCAGCGACGCCAGGACCGCGGTGACGTGGTGCTCAAGCTGATCTCCGGCTACGTGCCCGCCCATGAACTGAACCTGCCGCTGCACACGGCCATCCAGGAAATCGCCGAGGAATGCCTGCTGGAAACCCCGGAAGGCTGGCTCGGCGGGCGCTTCAACGACACTTGGCTACCCGCCCCTTACGCCGGGGCCCTGCATTACCGCGAGGCTCTGCCCTTTCGCCTGACTCCGCTGTCCGGAGCCGCGCGACCGGTACGCTGCGCCAACCTGCAACTGCTGGAGCGACCCCGGGCCTATGTGCACCTGCCCACCGCCTCCTTGCAACTGATCTACGACCTGCGCCTGGACGTCCCCAAGGAAGCCAAGTCGCTGAGCCTGTTCCACGTAGACGAGCGGCTGGAGGGAGACCAGTTGGTGGCGCGGCTGGACCGCAAGCGTCCGGATCTCTACCTGATGCCCCTGGACAATGGCCAGCCCTGCGCCGAGCTGTACACCTTGAAGAAAGACCAACTGCACCCGGCCAGCACCCGCGGCCTGTACCTGGCGGAAAGCTTCGCCCAGCAGGACGGCTGGGTGGTGCGTGAGGAGCGGATTCGCTGGAAGGACTGGCTCAGGCAACGAGGCCTGAGCGAACCGGAAAAGGACTCGAAACTTTCGCGCCTGACCGGCAAGGCCCGGCAGATCCTGCGCAAGATGGTTCCCGCCAAGGCCAGGCGCCAAGGCTGAGGCAAAAAAAAGCGCCTGGAACAGGCGCCTTTTTTCAGACTGTAGCCGTTACTGGGCCTTGTCGGTCTTGCGGATCTTCTCGACGATGGCGGTGGTGGAGCTGTTCTCCACCAATCCCAGCACCTTCACCGTACCGCCGTAGGCCGTGACGATATCGGCGCCTACCACCTGATCGATGCCGTAGTCACCGCCCTTGACCAGCACGTCCGGGCGGACTTGGGACAGCAGGTTTTCCGGAGTGCCTTCAGGGAAGCTGATCACCCAGTCCACGGCTCCCAGCCCCGCCAGCACCGCCATGCGCCGGTCGACACTGTTGATCGGACGTCCAGGCCCCTTCAGGCGGCTGACCGAAGCATCGTCGTTGATCGCCACGATCAATCGGTCACCTTGGGCCCGGGCCTGCTCAAGGTAGGTCACATGCCCGGCATGGAGGATGTCGAAGCAGCCATTGGTGAACACGATCTTCTCGTTGTGCGCCCGGGCATCATCGATGGCCAGCAACAGCTGGTCGAGACTCAGGACGCCACGCTCGGAACCTTCCTCGCGCTGGATCGCCCGACGCAGCTCCGGTGCACTGATGGCCGCCGTACCCAGCTTGCCGACCACAATGCCCGCGGCCAGATTGGCCAGGCCCACGGCGTGGGGCAGCTCTTCACCGGCGGCAATCGCTGCCGCCAGGGTGGAGATCACGGTATCACCGGCCCCGGTGACGTCGAACACTTCACGGGCACGGGCCGGCAGATGCAGGGCCGGATGCTCCGGACGCAGCAGGGTCATGCCGTGCTCGCCACGGGTCACCAGCAGTGCCCCCAGCTCCAGATCGTGCATGAGCTTGGCGCCCTTGCTCACC
This sequence comes from Pseudomonas sp. JDS08PS003, assembly GCF_045013505.1. NCBI lineage: Bacteria > Pseudomonadati > Pseudomonadota > Gammaproteobacteria > Pseudomonadales > Pseudomonadaceae > Pseudomonas > Pseudomonas sp. JDS08PS003. Next base: position 701,329 of record NZ_CP120724.1, on the reverse strand, counting down.
AGCTCGTGCTCGTCGGCGCAGCCGCCGACGATGGTTTCGAACTCGTTGAGGTTCGGCGTAATCAGGCTGGCACCACGGTAGATGGAGAAATCCTTGCCCTTGGGGTCCGCCAGCACCGGAATGCCACGGGCCCGCGCGGCCGCGATCAGCACCTGGTGGTTGCGCAGAGCGCCTTTGCCGTAGTCGGACAGCACCAGCACCTTGATGCCATCGAGCAGAGCGTCAACCTCGGCCGCCAGGGCCAGGGCGTCGGTGGCGAAGGGTTCTTCAAAATCGATGCGCAGCAGCTGTTGGTGACGGCTCATGACCCGCAGCTTGACGATGGTCGGCTGGTGGGCAATGCGCTGGAACAGTGCACGTACACCCGCACCTTGCAGGCTGTTAGCCAGGCTGTCGGCAGCCTCATCATCACCGGTCACGCCCACCAGGGAAGCAGGCGCACCGAGGGCGGCGATGTTCAGGGCAACGTTGGCGGCACCGCCCGGGCGGTCCTCGATCTGCTCGACCTTGACCACCGGCACCGGCGCCTCAGGGGAAATCCGTGAGGTACCACCATGCCAGTAACGGTCGAGCATGACATCGCCGACCACCAAGACAGGGGCTTGATCGAATCGCGGCATGGACAACTTCATGGAGCATCCCACATACAAAATGAACAGGGGCGCGATATTAACACAGGGTTGGCGCCGCCTAGTTCTATGCCTTGAGTGAGGCCTGCGAAGATTTCCTGCGGTTCATTTGCGCGGCAACAGTTGCAGCAGCCGGCGGATCGCCTCCGGCAACTCCACGCTGGAGGTATCGATCTCGCAATCGGCTTGCAGTGGCGCTTCATAGGGACTGTCGAGGCCGGTGAAATCCTTGATACGGCCCTCCAGGGCCGCCTGATACAGGCCCTTGGGGTCGCGCCGGGCACAGGCATCGAACGGTGTGCTGATGTACACCTCGATAAACTGTCCGGCCCCGAACAGCGCCCGGGCAGCATCACGCTCGGCGCGAAACGGTGAAATCGCCGACACGATCACCAGCAGCCCAGCCTCCACCATCAGTCGCGCCACCTCGGCCATGCGGCGGATGTTTTCCTTGCGCGCCTCTGCCCCCATTCCCAGGTCACGGCACAGGCCACTGCGCACATTGTCGCCATCGAGGACGAAGGTATGCATGCCCAACTCGTTGAGGCGCAGTTCCAACAGGTTGGCCAGGGTCGACTTGCCGGCCCCCGACAAGCCGGTCAGCCAAAGGCAACAGGGCTTCTGCTGCTTGAGCGCGGCCCGGGCCTCGATGGACAGCGACAGGCTGTAGGGGCGGATCTGTAGTTGTTCCTGAGGTGCACAAGCGAGCTTATTCATAACCCAGCATCTCGTAGTCGCGTTGATAGACACGGCGCACCAGGCGACGAGTGCGTACCGAGCAGAATTCCCTGACAGGCGTGGTGCGGCGTTGTGCAGTGCCGTTGACGTGGGGCAGTTGGGCATCGACCCCCAACTGCTGGCACAGCAGCTGGAAGTCACGTTGCAGGTGCTCCTGATAGCCGACGAAGTCCAGGGCCAGGCGCCCCAGGGAGTCGGTGAGGAAGTCGCTCTGGGGCGCAAAATGCATCTGCCTGTGAATATTCTCCGAATGCAGCCAGCGGCCGACGAAGTCGTCGAAGTCCCGGTAGTGCGTCACCAGACTCTGGGCCGCCTGATCCCGTCGCCCCAGGCGGTTGCCCCGTAAAAAGGCATAGGCCGAGTAGGCACGTTCCAGGGGATCACGGACGAAGGCGAACTTGAAACTGCTGGAAAACGCCTGTGGGAACTGTTGCTCATACCAGTACAGCGGCAGGTGACCCGGCATCCAGCCATCGAACAAGGCCGAGCAGACGCTGCTGCCGGCACACTTGGGAACGTGGATAAACAGGCAGGAATGACGGGCAAAAGCATCGGGAAAACGCACATTGGCGGACATGGACTTGTTCACCACCTGACGATCCACCACCGACAGGCGACCCAACAGGAAATGACGCTGGGTCTTGGGTAATAACTTCCACACAAAACGTTGCAGCATTGCGATACCCACGCGAGAAGGATGGCCCTCTCGATCCGTTCGAAGATTCAGGCGGGAACCATAACAAGCGAGAAACGCAGAATTATTTAGCCTTGGTCAAGACTGTAAGGCGGGTTATACAAATGATGCCAAGGTGCCTTGCACACCCTGGAGGCTCCGGGGAGCGAGCGGGCCCGCTCCCCGGGAAGACTCAGGCGATACCGCTGGGTGCGGGCTCTTCCAGGCCCATGGCATGCAACCGCGAGTAGTAGCCATTCTGGGCCAGCAACTGGGCGTGAGTGCCGCGCTCGACAATCCGTCCCTGATCCATGACCAGGATCATGTCCGCCTTCTCGATAGTGGACAGACGGTGCGCGATCACCAGGGTGGTGCGTCCCTTCATGACCTTGTCCAGGGCGGCCTGGATATGCCGCTCGGACTCGGTGTCCAGGGCCGAGGTGGCCTCGTCGAGAATCAGCAGCGGTGCATTCTTCAACAAGGCCCGGGCAATCGCCAGGCGCTGACGCTGGCCACCTGAAAGCAGCACGCCGTTCTCCCCGACCTGAGTGTCGAGGCCTTCTGGCAACTGGGCGATAAAGTCCATGGCATAGGCGTCGGCCGCTGCTTTTTCGATGTCCGCCCGTGGTGCGCCGGCCAGATCGCCATAGGCAATGTTATTGGCCACGGTGTCGCTGAACAGGGTGACGTGCTGGGTAACCTGAGCGATATGCCGGCGCAGGTTCAACAGACGGTAATCTTCGACCTCGGTGCCATCCAGGAGGATCTGGCCCTTGTCGTGGTGATAGAAGCGCGGGATCAGGTTGGCCAGGGTCGACTTGCCGCTGCCGGAACGCCCCACCAGGGCGACCATTTTTCCCGGCTCGACGCTGAAACTGATGTCATCCAGCACCTGACGCTCAGTACCAGGATAAGTGAAACTCAGGTTACGCACTTCCAAGTGCCCACTGATGCTGGCGTGCTCCACCGTGCCACGATCGACCTCAGGTTCGACGTCCAACTGTTCGAAGATGCTTTCCGCACCGGCCACGCCTTTCTGGATGGTGGAGCTGACTTCCGACAGCTGACGGATCGGCTTGGGCAGCAGCCCGGCCATGGTGATGTAAGCCACCATTTCCCCCGCCGACGCATCGCCACGCAGGTACAGGACCAGGAACATCAGCACCGCCATGGCGCTGTAGATCACCAGTTGCAGCAGCGGCGTGTAGATCGCGCCGGTGCGGGTCATGCGCAGTTGCTTGTCGGTGTTGCCCTGGCTGGCTGCCAGAAAGCGCTGCTGCTCATAGGTCTCGCCGCCAAAGCTGCGCACCACCCGATAGCCCTGGATGGTTTCCGAGGCAACGTGGGTCACGTCGCCCATGGCAACCTGGATCTTCTTGCTTTGCTTGCGGAATTTCTTGCTGGCGGTACGCACCATGATCGCAATCAGCGGCAGGATGGCAATCATCACCAGGGTCAGGCGCCAGTTCATCCATAACAGCGAGGCGAACAGGAAGATCACCGTCATGCCTTCGCGGATCACCACCTTGATCGCATCTGTCGCCGCCCCCGTGACCATGGTCACGTTGAACGTGATCCGCGAGATCAGGTGTCCGGAGTTGTGCTTGTCGAAGTAGCGATTGGGCAGGGTCAGCAGGTTGTTGAACAACTGCACCCGCAGGTCATGCACCAACCCCAGGGAAACCTTGGCCAGGAAGTAGTTCCCCAAGTAGGAGCCCAGGCCCTGCCAGGCAGCGATCAGCACGATCAACAGCGGCACCGCCTGCAGCAACCGCATGTCTCGCAAGTAGGGCACAGTGGGAAACAGCGCAGCCTCGGGATTGGACAGGCCATCGACGAAATACTTGAGGATGTAGCCGAGCATGGGCTGGGTCGAAGCGAAGATCAGGAACCCGACGATGCTGATGAGAAACAGACCAATATAGGGCCGCACATAGCCAAGCAGACGGAAGTAGATTTTCAAGCTCGAGGGGCTTGCGCTGGGACTGGAGTCGGTCATATCACGGGAATGTCGTCAAAAAGGAGGCTGACTTTAGCACAGCTTGTTCGAGGTACCGGCACTCCCAAGGGGCCGAGATTGTTCAGCTGACCAACGACACCGCCCGGTATTAATCGTTATGATTGCCAGCTTAACTTCCGGGATGAACGTCTAAGCATGCAACCCAATGCTCTTCGCAACACGTCGAATCGAGTATTCGATTTCATTTGCCTGTGGATTCTGCCGCTAGGGTATCTATTACTGCTCTGCGCGCTGTTTTTCCTCCCCGGCCGCAGCCTGTTGCACAAGCTGTACTACGGCCTGTTCAGCATCCCGACGCTGATTGCCCTATGCATACGCCCCAGCGAACTGAAAGGACTGCTGCGCGAACCTATCTTCATCGCCATGCTGCTGTTCTGTACCTGGGCCATCGCCAGCCTGGCCTGGAGCCCGCCGGTCGACAGCGTGCTGGGAGAGATCAAGACCCCTTTGCATACGCTGATGCTGTTTGCCGGCTGTACCCTGCTGGTTCGCTATCGCAATGACATATTGCAGCCACTGATCTTCTGCGCGGCGATCGTTGCCCTGCTCGCCTCGATCTTCAATCTGTATGTCTTCGTTCGCTACCACACCCCCGATCTGCGCATGGTGGGTGCCGGAGCCTTTGACAATCCGCTGCTGAGCTCCCACGTCTTCGGGTTCTTCTGCGTCTACTGGCTGAGCCTGAGCATGACCTGTCGCCGCTACCAGATGCTCTGGCTGAGCATTCCGGCAATGGCCATCATGTTTGCCGCACTGATTGCCACCGGTTCCAGGACGCCCTTGGTGGCGCTGACCCTGGCCGCTCTCTGGCTGAGCTTCATCAGCTGGAACCGTCGCTCGTTGATGCTGCTTGCGGGCATGGCAGTAGGCGGCGCGGCGGTCCTGCTCATGTTCTCGCAGATGCTTCTGGAGCGTGGCAGCTCTTCGCGCTTCGACCTCTGGCGCCTGGCGCTGGAACAGATCGTCAATCATCCCTGGATCGGTCATGGCTATAACGCCAGCCTGTCCCTGGACCCGGGTATCGGCTTCCTCCTGGAGGAGCCACACAACTTTGCCCTGGGGGTTCTCTACTATGTGGGCATCTTCGGCCTGCTGCCGTGGCTGTTCATGCAGGCCTGGGCCCTGCTCAAGAGCTGGCAGCTTCGCGCCACCCCCTTGCTGATCCTGGCTTCCAGCTGGTTGGTCTTTGGTATTGGCGCCGGTCTGACAGAAGGCGGCGGGATTCTTTCGCGTCCAAAGGAGCACTGGTTCCTGCTGTGGATCCCCCTGGCCCTGATCGCTGCCCTGTGCATTCACCAGCGCGCCAAACGTTCGCCGCCCCTGCAGGTAGCCTCACTGACCCCGGCCGCAGCCGAACAACTGCTCGCCAATGCCCAGGTCATCGAAGCCGATGGCCTGGGGCCCAAGGTCCTGCGTCTGGAGGATGGCAGTTTCTTCAAGCTGTTCCGCCCTCGTCGCTGGTACACCTCAGGAGGGTTCAACCCCTACTCCGAGCGCTTTGCCGCAAACAGCGAGCAATTACGTGATCTGGGCATTATCACCCCGGTCATCCTGGGCCTGTACCGACTTGCCGACGGCAGCAACGCCGTGCGCTACCAGCCACTGCCTGGGCAGACCCTGCGCCAGCGCCTGCAATTGGCAGGCTCGGCAGACGAGCGCGCGCAGCTGATCAAGGACTTCGGTACGTTCATGGCACGACTGCATGAACAAGGGGTGTACTTTCGCTCGCTGCATCTGGCCAATGTGCTGGTGCTGGAGAATGGCGAGTTCGGCCTGATCGATCTTGCCGATCTGCGGGTTTACCCCTCCTCACTGAGAACTTCACTGCGCCAGCGCAATCTGCGACACATGCAGCGCTATACCGAAGATCGTGGCTGGCTGTTCAAGGAGCACCTGAACGCACTACAGGCCGGTTATGCCCTGCCCACCTCGATGTCCCGTGCAACCGGCCTGCTCAAGCAACTGCCTGCGAGCGACGAGCGCCAAGGCGCCCACTGAAGCCCTGCACACCCACATCCGTACCTTGGTAGCCGCACAAGGCTGCCAGGGTATCGGGGCACAGGGGATTGAGCCGCTGAACGTCAGGCCTGACGCTGCCGGGCATAGGCCAGGAAGGCGTCGATATCATCGCTGCACAGCTTGTCGGCAAGCCCGTGCAACTCGGCTTCCGGCCAGTCCCACCAGGCACTCTGCAACAACTGCTGGCGCTGTTCTTCGGGGAAGCGCCACCGCAGGAAGCGCGCCGGATTGCCACCGACCACCGCATAGGGCTCCACATCCTTGGTGACCAAGGCCCCCGCCGCGACAATCGCGCCATGGCCAATGGTCACACCGGACAACAGTGTGCTGTTGGAGCACAACCACACATCACTGCCCACCCGCACATCGCCATTGGTGCCGGCATAACCGCTGATATGCGCGGCCTGGGGCAGCATTGCGGGAAAGGGATAGGTGCTGACCCAGTCCGCACGGTGGTGGCCACCGAGAAAAATCTGCACGCCTTCGGCGATCGAGCAGTAAGCGCCAATGCTCAGGGTCGAGCCTTCCTGCCAGTCATGCACCTCAGGCAAGCCATAACTGCCGCGGCCAATGCTGTAACCCGGATAACGCTGCTGGAAGCGCACCACGCCGCGTTCGATTTTCGGCAATTTGCGGATCGCACGCTTGGCGCGCTTTTCAAGAAAGCGTTGAATCCAGCCCATGCTCCGGCGCCCCCTTCAGTCTTTTTCCAGCGGCGAAAAATACAGACGACCCAGCCCACGCCAGGTTTTCTTGTTCCAGGCCTTGAACGGGATCTGCGACAACAATTCACGAGCCAGTTTCCGATCGCGGTTTGACACCTTGAGGAACATCGAGCTGAGGAACTTGTAGCGCACCTCCTCGTACAGCGGATGCTCACTGAACAAAGCGTAGGTGCGCAGGATGTTGTCGATCATGAAGCGGTGGTTCTTGTAGGAGTTGGTGGCGTGCTTGCGATAACGCGCCATCAATACGTTCAAGCCATCGATAAAGTAGCCCGCATGGGTGATCTTCAGCTCGATCAGCAAGTCCTCAAGGCGGATACTCGGGTCGAAACCACCGACCTTCTCCAGTGCCTCACGGCGAATCATCAACGTCGGCGCTGGCGGGTAAGGCTTGCGCTCAAGGAACATGTCATCGAAGTCCAGACGCCGGAACGGCACGTCACGGCGCTGGCGATTTTCGGGAAACAGGTTGCCATCGCTGTCGATCAACTCGATATTGCCGGCACAGATCCCGACTTCAGGCTTGCCGTCCAGGTACGCCACCTGGGTCGCGATACGCTCGGGCAGCATAATGTCGTCGGAGCCGAAGGGCACGATCAGGCTGCCTTTGGCCCGAGCGATGGCGCCATTGAGGGTATTGGTCAGCCCCTGATTCTGCTGGACGCGGAAGTCGAAACCATGCAACGCCTGCAAACGCCGGATACGCTCGACGCTGTCATCGCTTGAACCGTCATCCACAACCAGCAGTTCGATGTTCGAATAGGTCTGGTTGAGCACACTGAGAATGCTCTGCTCGATATAGGGCGCGTGGTTGTAGGAGGCGATGATTACCGTCACCACAGGTTGCTGGTCTGTCATTACTGCCTCTTGCCCGCCTGACTCAATCCCGAGTCAATCAATTGCAGGTACTCCTCGCGGAACACCTCGATATCATGTTCTTTCTGCAGATAGCGATACGCTTGCTGGCCCTTGTCGGCCAGCGCCTCATCGGAGAGCCCCAGGTAATTGTCCAGGGCCGCCTTCAGCGCCGGCACATTGGCCGGCTCCACCGCCAGGCCACCGGCCCCTTCGATCAGCGGCAGCATCGCCGGCACATTGGAAGCGATCACCGGCAACTGCCCGCTCATGCCCTCCAGCAGCGCCAGGCCCAAGCCTTCGGCCAGCGACGGCATGGTCCAGATGTCGAAGGCACGCACGTACTGCAGGGCGTTCTCCTTGAAGCCCAGCAGATGGGCCCGACCCTGCAGCCCCAGACGCTCGATCTCGGCGCGCAGATTGGCCTCTTCGCGCCCGGCGCCAATGATCGCCAGTTGAGTCTGTGGGTACTTGTCCTTGAGCTGAGCAAATGCCTGCAGCAGGTAAGTGTGGCCCTTGACTGGCACCAGGCGCCCCAGAGCGCCGATCAGGCGCACTGAAGGGTCCAACCCCAACAGTTCACGAGAGCGCTCGCGGGAATGCTGCAAGGCTTCGGCCTGTTCGATATCGATGGCGTTGGTGATCGCCCAGGTGTTCTGATCGGTGAAGCCGCACTGGCAATCCAGCAGGTACTGCTTGACCGCGGGCGACACACCGACAAAGCGCCAGTGCCGGTCGATCAGGCGCTGTGTCTGGCGCCGCCGGTAAAACCTGTCGTACTCACCAAAACCGTGGGAAATGCCGATGCACAGTGGGGCCTTCAACCAACGGTTGAGGGTCAACATCATGTTCACTGGCTTGAAGCGATTGCAGATCACCACGTCGAATTTTTCCTTGCGGCAGAACTGATACAGCCGCCACATGGCCCGCAGGCGCATGCCCTTGAGAGACTTGTCGGAAAATTCGAAATACACCGAATGCGCAGCCCGGCTTACCGGATCGTTCGGCCCGGGGCGCCCCCGCAGGAAGGCCGCGGTGACTTCATATCGCTCAGCCGGCAAAGCCTTGACAATCTGCTCGGCCAGATCGGCGAAGTCGTGAGACTTGACGTTGTAGTCCGGCTGCAGCTGCAGGACCTTGAAGCGCTGGCTCATAACTCTCCCCGATGAAAACCTGTGGCATCGATGACCCAGGACGACTCGCTGGCCAGGGCCTGGACTTCCTGGGCATCATGCTCCGGCAAGTCCGACCACTCATTGCGCTTCCAACACACAAAGTGGAAATACGGAAAACTGCGGGCGCCGTCGCGGTCATTGGTCAGATGCCCATCCTTCCAGTACCAGCGCGTCGGAAAATCACGACTGCCGTCATGCCAATCGATCACTCCGCCCGGCGTACTGAACGCCTCAGTGAACTCGCTGCGACGGCGCCATGGATTGAACTTGCCCACCAGCTTGAACAGCGGCTTCGGGAAGTTCTTGCGCCAGAGAAAAATCCGACTGAACGCCCCTTCATCCAGTGCGTGATGCTGCTGATCGGTAAAGCGCGTCTGCCAGTCCTTGATCTGCCTGAACAACTCAAGCTGGCGGGCGCTGTTGCGTATCAGGCACAAGTGCCCAGCGACGCGACGCTCGTGGGTGGAGAACAGGTCATACTTCGCCAGACGATCCGCGGTGAAGTAGGCCCGCAGGTCACCGTAGACCAGGTCGATATCGCCGAAAGCCCAGAAGTCGTAGCCCTCCAGCCGATCAATATGGATATACCCCATTGCTGGCCTGATATCACAGAGCTTGTAGGCCGCATTGGGCGCAAAATCGATGTTCAGGCGCTGGGATACCAAAGCGCAGTAATCAGCAAAGCTGATGCTTTCAAACTGGACGTTAGGCGGCAGATTCTCCGGAGTCCCGCAATCGCTGAAAAACAACCAGTCGATATCCGGATTGCGTCGGCAGCTTTCGAGAAAAAACGGCAGCCAGAATGGCCAGCGCCCGAAATAGGGCATGAGAAACAGGATTCGCGGGCGTGGATTGATCACAAAAGACTCGCTGTCAGGTTAGGGGCACAACAGATTCCTGTGTTTATGCCGGTTTTATCGCTGCCGCAACAGCCAGAACAGTTCGTGCCGCCGTACTGCCTTGCGAAAGAACTCATTCTCTCCCAGGGTCGAAGGCACTCTACTAGCCAGAAGCCATTGTATCGACCTGCGCAGACGCCGCTTGAACGGCATTCTCGGCTGCAGGTCATGCATCATGCCCAAGGCCATGGCCTTGTCATATTGCTCAACCTGGGACAGTGGCAAGCACCAGGGACGCAACACTGTCGTCGAATCGAACACCGGCGGCAAAGCAATGCCCGCCCCCGAATCGCCCATCGGCCAACGATCATTGTCATGCAGGTGATTGGCATAGCCGAGCACAGTGGTCGGTTGCCAGTCCAAGCCCTCCAGCGCCTGCATCACCGCCACCTGGGCGCAGATATGGTCGGGATGAGGGTCCAGTGACGGGTGCGGCAACACCAGCACTTCGGGCCGCGCCTTGAGGAGCAGCTCGCGCAGATCAGCCAACAGGTTGTCCCAGGTCGGCAACCCATCTCGATCGGCGGGCAGCGGGAACGGATTGAACTGGCGGAACAGGCGGATATCGCTCAACTGCGCCTCACGCGAGGCCACCGGCTGCTGCGCAGCGGCCTGCATGGCGGGTAGCTGCAGGCAGAAGTACCCCAGCTGCACGCACTGGGCTTCAGGCACTCCAGCCCAACGCGGCACGGCAATACTGTCCCAGGCCCGCAAGCGACCCTTGATTCGCGCCGCCTCAACTGGGTTCATACCCATGGCCTGATAATGCTCGGCCTCGATTTCCCCCGCTGTCAGGGTCACGATCCAGGCTTCGTCGGCCTGGCTGTACAAGCCAAAGGCTGCCAGTTCGGCATCGTCGGCATGGGGAGCGATCACCATCACTCGCTGGCGCCGGTAGTCGGGATCGCGCCAGGCCATCAACTGGGGCTGGACCCGAATCCGACAGAAACGCCCGCGCAGTTGCAGCTCGCCACCGATCAGGGGGCCAGCCAGGCCGCTAAGGTTGAGATAACGCAGGCCATTGACCCCACGCTCGAACGCTTGACGGTCGAGCGTTGGGCCGCCCAGCACTTCAATGGCCGGATCGAGAAAGCGTCCGATCCAGGAACTCTTGACCTGAACCCCGAGGATCAGCGTCTCATCCGCGGCCAGCTCCTGCGCCGAGTCTACCAGCAGGCGCCCCGCCTCCAGGCGCACTGCGACCTGCCGAGCCTCGTTGCCGAAGTCGTAGCAGTAGTCATCCTTGGGCGAGTAGAACAGGTGATCGGCAAACCAGGCCTCATGGGCCAGCCAGCCGAGAACGGCCAGCAGCAGCGGCAACCACCAGGCCACCAGCACGCCAATCAGCAGCAACAGCACCAGCCCCGCCAGCAGGGCGATTCGTTTATTGCGCCGGTGGCGCTTGAGCAGTTGCTGTTTGCGACTCATGGATGGACTCACACCTGAAAAACCGGCACAGGATTGCACCAACGGTCCTTGTACTCACGGTCGGCGCGACCGAAGGAGAAACGCAGCGGTTTGTCCAGGGCCCGAGCCTGTTCCCAGGCACTCTGGGTGTTGAGGAAGCTCAGCACGCTACCCGGACTGAACTCACGCGTCTGCGGGTCAACACCGCCGTTGACGTACTCCACACTGATCCACTGCGGCGCTTCGACCCGGTAGATCAACTGCACGGCAATCGGCGCATCGTTGAGGAAAATCACCGAGCCGATCAGCAGCTCGCGCAAGCGTTCCAACACCTCGGCCATACGTTCGGCGCCAGTGGCCGGAAAGCCCCAGCGGCGCTGGAACAGGTCACAGTAAATGGCCGCCAGTTCAGCACTGGTGAAATCACTGACCGCGCGCACCACTCCGCCCGCCTCTTCCAGCAGACGCAGTTCGCGACGCTGGTTGTAGCGAAATTTCTTCGACAGCTCTTCAGGGGTACGGGCCATGGCCAATTGTTCGGCCTGAGGCTTGAGGGTGCTGAAGCGCCCTTCGTTAAGCGCAGAAAGGTAACGCCCGCGATGACGCAGCGGCACCTGGGCATCGGCGGCGGCCGGCAGGATCAGCTCGGCATTGCCGATGTCGAACAAGCCCTTCTTGCCGGCTCGCTTGAGCACGTCCTTGGACAGCGCCAGATCCCGCCCCCAGGTGGCAATGGCCGCCTGCAGATGGCCGTCCTGTTCCCAGGCCAAATAACGCACGGGAATCTGCGCCAGGTCTGCCAGTTGCTCCACCACCAGCGGATGAGTCGCCACACTGCCACCAAACCGCTGCCAGGCCTCGGCATAGGTCGACGCATCAATGACTGACCAGCCACGTTCGCGCCAGCCTTGAAATCGATTGAGCATCAGCCCCTCGCGGTCAGATCGGTGACTTGCGGCAAACGCCAGAACACATCGCGTACAGCACGGTCGGAGAAACACTCGCGCAGGCGGTCGAGCATCAGTTCGGCACAGACCCGGCGCTGATGATCATCCATCGCGGCCAGGTGCTGCAGCCCTTGGGCCATATGCTCGGCGTCTCCCAGAGGAAACAGAATGCCCACGCCCTCTACCACTTCCTTTGCACCACCACAGGCGGTGGCCAGCAACGGCACACCGGCCGCCATGGCTTCCAGCAGGACCATGCCAAAGGGTTCGTGATCGGAGCTCAAGGCAAATACGTCGAACGCACGGAAATAGCGCCGAGCCTCCGGCACCTGCCCGAGGAACAACACACGATCAGCCACACCCAGTTCACGGGCCAGGGATTTCAGATCCTTCTCCAGGCGCCCGGTCCCCAGAATTGCCAGCTGACTCTGCTGAGGCAATTGCGGCACGGCGGCGGCAAAGCCCCGCAGCAAAGTGGCCTGATCCTTGTCCGGGTGCAGGCGTCCGACGTTGCCGACAATCCAGGCATCCGCGGACAGACCCAGCTCACTGCGGGCCTGGGCCGCGTCCAACTGGCTGGCCTGCAAGGCGTCCAGGTCGATGCGGTTGTACAACGTCTGGATTCGCGCCGCAGGCCATTTGGGCAGGCAGGCACGCATGTCGTCACGTACCGCGTCGGAAACCCCCAGCAGGCTCAGGCGCTTGCGAAACAGCCCGGCGAAAATCTGCCGGCTACGGCGCTTGTAGTCGGAAAACGCGTGATGAACTCCGATCACCGGCAAGGCGGTCCCCAGCAAGGCGATATAGATCGGCTTGAAGCGATGAGCGATGCAAAAACTGAAATTGCGCGAAGCGGCAATCTTGCGCAGGTCACGAATGGCACCCAGCTTGAGGCCACGAATGGCCTTGGAGCTGTATTCCATGAACAGCACTTCATCGGACGCACAGCCGGCAGCCACATCGGCATCGGCGGCCCCGGTGAGAAACACCGTGGTCACCCGATAGCCGCTGCCCGCGAACAGGTTGGCGTATTGCCGAGCGCAGTCCAGGAACGGCCCGTCATAGCCGTGGCAGAACTGCAGCACATGGCGTTCAGCCGAGCGTGTCATAAGGGTCCACGCCGTCTTTGACCACCAAAATGTCTTCCATGATCAGGTACTGCAGATCGGAACCGTAGAACATGTTCAGGGCGTCGGTCGGCGAGCAGATCATCGGCTCGCCACGGCGGTTCAACGAGGTGTTCAGCGACACGCCGTTACCGGTCAGGACTTCCAACGCTTTCATCATGTCGTAGTAGCGCGGGTTGTATTCGCGCTTGAGCACCTGAGCCCGGGAGGTACCGTCTTCGTGAACCACTTCCGGCACCCGGGTCTTCCACTCTTCAGCCACTTCGAAGGTGAAGGTCATGAATGGCGCCGGATGGTCGACCTTGATCATCTGCGGGCCGACAGTGTCGAGCATCGACGGGCAGAAAGGCCTCCAGCGCTCGCGGAATTTGATCTGCTCGTTGATCCGGTCGGCAACACCCGCGGCGCTCGGGCAACCGATGATCGAGCGACCGCCCAGGGCCCGTGGACCGAACTCCATACGGCCTTGGAACCAGGCCACCGGATTGCCATCCACCATGATCTTGGCGATGCGTTCCGGAGTGTTGTCGATTTGCCGCCAGGCCGGTTTGTTCGGGTGACGGGCACAGGCCGCGATCACGTCTTCGTTGCTGTAGGACGGGCCGAGATAGACGTGTTCCATCTTCTCTACCGGCACACCACGGGCATGGGACACGTACGCAGCAGCACCCACTGCAGTGCCGGCGTCGCCGGAAGCCGGCTGCACGAACAGCTCTTTGACTTCAGGACGGGCAATGATCTTCTGGTTCAGCTTGACGTTCAGCGCGCAGCCGCCAGCGAAGGCCAGCTTGCCGGTTTCCTTGAGGACGTCGCCCAGGTAGTGGTCGATCATCTGCAGGGCCAGTTTCTCGAACAGCGCCTGCATGCTCGCGGCGTAGTGGATGTACGGCTCGTCGGCGATGTCGCCTTCGCGCTTGGGACCCAGCCACTCGATGAGTTTTGGCGAGAAGTAGAACCCCTTGCCCTTCTCTTTGTAGCGACGCAGGCCAATGACGTTGGCGTAGTCAGTGTTGATCACCAGTTCGCCGTTTTCAAAGCTGGCCAGACGGGAGAAGTCGTACTTGCTGGCATCGCCATAAGGCGCCATGCCCATGACCTTGAACTCGCCGTCGAGCATCTCGAAGCCGAGGAACTCGGTGATAGCGCCATACAGGCCACCCAGGGAGTCCGGGTCGAAGAATTCCTTGATCTTGTGGATCTTGCCGTTTTCACCGTAGCCAAAGAAGGTGGTGGCGTACTCACCCTTGCCGTCGATCCCGAGGATCGCGGTCTTCTCCTTGAAACCCGAACAGTGATAGGCACTGGAAGCGTGAGCCAGGTGGTGTTCCACCGGCTCGATCTTGATCTTCTTCGGATCGAAACCCAATTGCTCCAGGCACCAGACGATCTTCTTGCGATAGCGCTTGTAGCGACGGTTGCCCATCAGGATCGCGTCCAGGGCGCGGTCCGGCGCATACCAGTACCGCTTGGCGTAGTGCCAGCGCGCCTTGCCGAACAGGCTGATAGGGGCGAACGGGATCGCTACCACGTCAACGTCGGAAGGTTTGATCCCGGCCTGCTCCAGGCAGAACTTCGCCGACTCGTAGGGCATGCGGTTCTTTGCATGCTTGTCGCGCACGAAACGCTCTTCTTCAGCGGCGGCAATCAGCTTGCCGTCGATGTACAGGGCTGCTGAAGGATCATGGCTAAGGGCGCCGGACAGGCCAAGAATCGTCAATGCCACAGGGGTCTAGCCTCGTTTAGTCTGCATGCGGGCGCAGTGCGCCTTGAAAATAAAGTGTGCTCGCAAAGGGGCGAGAAACAACGAAAGGGCGGGATTATAACGTAAAAGCAGGGGCAAGCCTCTAGCGGCAAGCGGCAAGCCAGGGCGCCGCATCCGCCACGGCCCACAGCCGCTGCCAGCAGCAGCGGCTATAGGTCGCAGATCAGGCCTCGGCGCTATGGACCGTTTTGGGCAGCCGCTGATCAATCACTTGATACAAATTGCTGCTTTCGGGCCAGTTGCGCATGAAACGTGCGCGGTCTCGGGCAAAAGCCGGAGCAAAACTGCTCAGACTGGAGTGCTGACACATGGAATCGAGATCGATCAGGGCCCAGCGATCTTCCTGCCAGAACAGATTGTGGCCCTTGAAGTCGCCGTGACTGATGCGCTCCTTGATCAACTGGGCAAACAGCTGATCCAGCGCCAGCAACTCCGACTCAGGCGCCTCGCCGCTGCCCACGAACGGCGCAAAACGCTCGATGATGTCCGGCCCCGGCAGGTACTCGGTCACCAGATAGGCCCGACGGCGCAACCACAGAAAACGCTGCTCCAGCACCGCCAGGGGCCTGGGCGTGGCAATCCCCAGGAATTCCAGGCGATTGCCTTCACGCCAGGAGTGCCAAGCCCGGCTCGGGCGCCAGAAACGCTTGAGCCAATGCGCCAAGCCCTTGATGTTGTAGCGTTTGACCACCAGGGTCCGCCCCGCGACCTCGACCCGACCAACGCTGGCGGCGCCACCGGTCTTGTACAGATGCCCCTGCTCCAGCAGGGCATCGGCCTGCTCCAGCACAGGCAGCATCGCCGCCTCTTCCTCGCGACGGATCGCCCGCAAGGCGAAAGGTCCGCGCTGCACGCTGAACAGCGTGCACTCACGGCCAACCTTGTTGAGAAAGTCCCGCAGGCGCCATCCACGTACCTTGCTCACCTGCTTTTCCAAAGCTTCCAGGGGCAAGGCATGCTCGGCATTGCTCAGCAGGTAATGCACCAGCAACTCTTCAGTGAAGGGCTCCAGGCTCTTGGGTAGCTGGGCGAAGAACACTCCCAGGTTTTCCAGGACCTTTTGCCGGGACAGGGGTTTGCCAGCCTCTTCGACACAGATCCCCGCGCCATCGATCAGGTGCAGCTTGCCGCCATGACG
Organism: Pseudomonas sp. JDS08PS003; assembly: GCF_045013505.1. Taxonomy (NCBI): domain Bacteria; kingdom Pseudomonadati; phylum Pseudomonadota; class Gammaproteobacteria; order Pseudomonadales; family Pseudomonadaceae; genus Pseudomonas; species Pseudomonas sp. JDS08PS003. The sequence continues at coordinate 685,215 of NZ_CP120724.1, read as the reverse complement.
CAGCAGGTTGTCCAGGTGCAGGTCTTCCTGCCACAGGCCCTTGGCGTGCAGCAGGGCGATCGCCCCAAGCGCCTCAGCCAGCACGGCAGCCTGCTCATCGGCCAGCACCGGCAGCTTTTCCACCTGTTTCCAGGCATCGCCAAGGCTCTGTGCCCCTTCCAGGAACTCGAAGAGCAACCAGCCGCCCTCGCCTTCCTGCAAGCCGTCCGCCAGCAGCAGCGGCGTAGTCAGCCCCTGCTCCGCCAGCAGGCGTACGCCCTGCAATTCCCGCTGAAAATGCCGCGCAGCCTTGGGCCCCACCAGCAACTTGGCCAGCACCGGACGCCCACGCCAGACCCCGGCGCCAACATAGCGCTGCCCCGGCAGCACTCGCAGCAGGGTCAGCAACTGCAACTGTGCCGGGCCGGCGGCGTCCGCCAGCTCCAGACTCAGGGGCAGGGCCGGGCTGCGCCCGCTGTTTTTCAGCTCGGACAAACGCATCAGCGAGATTCCTTGTGACTGCTGCGAGCACTGAGGCGATCGGCCCAGGCGCCCACCAGGGAGCTGTCCGGGGGTTGATCCAGATAGGCCGCCAACAGGCAGCGCACTTCGTCGGCACTCCACACCGAAGCCCGGCGCAGCAAAGGTTCCAGGTCCTTGACCCGGTCGCGCTGACCGAACAGCAAGGGCCGGGTTTTCTCCAGGTCGATCAACTGCGCCTGATACCCCTCGCCATGGCCTTGCAGGAAAATATGCTTGGGATAGAAGCAGCCATGCACCTGACGCAGACTGTGCAGTTGCCGGGCCAGTTGCCCACAAGCCTTGAGCACCGCCTGGTGCTGAAGGTCACTGAGTTCATCCCAACGCAACAGCAGCGCATCCAGGTCGTCCCAACCATCCAGGGCCCGGGTCAGGAGTATGGCCCGGGACTCGCCATTGACCTTGCGCATGCCAAAGAACACCGCCTGCAACGCAGGAATGCCCAACTGCTGATAACGCCGGATGTTGCGAAACTCCCGGGCGAAACTCGGTTCGCCGAAAGGCCGATGCAGGGTCCGGGTCAGGTAGTTGGTCTGTCGCTTGAGATAGAACCCCTGCCCTTCCACATCCAGGCGAAAGACACTGCTGCTGCCGCCGCGACTGGTATTGGGCTCATCCACCGCATCCAATTGCGTGGTCCACAACTGGTCAAAAGTGCCGAGACCGTTACGCTCCAGTAGCGCACGCTCCTCGGACGCCAGAAAATCAGTCATTCGCGCCCCTCGAAAAATCTCACCACGTGGCGAATACGCTCCTTGTCGGCGGCACTCAGGCGATCGCGCTGGCGATACTGCAGATAGAAACGCAGGCGCTGAGTGGCCGACAGATGATATTTGGCCACCTTGTCCAGGCAGGCCAGGTCCTTGGTGATCCGGTACTTGAGCCAGAATCCACGCCAGAAATCGCCGTTCGGACAGTCGATCAGGTACAACCGATCCTGATCGTCGATCAGCAGGTTGCGCCACTTCAAATCGTTGTGGGTAAAGCGGTGGTCATGCATGACCCGGGTATAGGCCGCCAACTGACGACTCACCCCGTCGACCCAGCGCCGATCCTTGAGCCGCGGATCGTTGCGGTCGGCCAGCACCGACAGGTCCTCGGTGCGCGGCAGCTCGCGTGTGATCATCGCCCCCCTGGCATAGGCCAGGCCACGACGCTCCAGACCCCAGGCCACCACATCGGCAGTGGGAATGCTCCACTTGGCGAAGCGCTTGAGGTTCTGCCATTCGAACTTGACCCGGGGCTTGCCCAGGTAGCGCCGCAGGTTCTTGCCGGCACCGGTATAGCGCTTGACGTAGTAATTGACGCCGGCACGCTTGACCCGAATGACCTCAGACAGAGGGTCCCGGGTCAGATGCTCGCCCTGCAGGGAAAATACCGCTTCCAGACTGCCGAAGTCTTGCGCCAACTCGTGATAGGCGGGGTCCAGGTTCCAACTCGCCATCAGAGTGCGTCTCCGTACCGCTGCTTGCGTGCATAGAGTTTTTCCGCCTTGCCTTCGAGCCAGGACAGCAGCGCCGCTTCTTCGGCGAGGATCTGCCGCAGCGGCTGCTGGAAATAGCCCTTGAGGAAGCGCAACTTGTCGCGGCGCGTCAGGCCGATATCCAGGGCGGAGAAATACAGGGCTGCCAAGTCCTTGTTGCGCCAGCGCAGGGTGATCTTCGCCCGGGTCTGGGCACGATGCAGGTCGATCACCGAAAGTTTCAGTTCAGCGGGCGTGATGGGACGGTCGGTGTGCAGCAGGAAATGGCAGATGTAGCAGTCGCGGTGATTGACCCCGGCACGATGCATCGTGCCGGTCATGCGCGCCACTTCGGCGATCAGCGCCCGCTTCAGAGCAGGCGCGGGCGGCTGCTTGACCCAGTCGATACTGAAGTCTTCAAGGCTGACGGTGGGCGCCAGCTCCTCGGTAACGATGAACGAGTGCTGGTCCGCCGGGTTGCTGCCGCGCTCGCCGTAGGCCACGGCCGTCATGGTCGGCACGCCAACCTGATGCAGACGCTCCAGCGCCCGCCATTCCTGGCCGGCACCCAGCACCGGCAGCTTGGCGGTGATCAGGTTCTTGACGATCTCGCCCCAGCCAATGCCACGATGGATCTTCACGAAATAACCGCGACCCTCGACTTCCGTACGCAAGGTACGGCGCGCTTCCAGCTCACGGTAGACCTGGCCCTTGAGCCCCTCGACTTCGGCGAACGCATCACGTCCTGCCCAGAGGGTCTTGAAGGGTTCGGCAAGCATCAACTTCATCGGTGTTGCTCCGCCAGAATCACATCCGCAGCGTGCTGCGGCATGCTGTAAAGGTCGGCCGTCTCGGCGAACGCCAGGCCATTACGGCTCCAGGTCGCGCGTGCAGCGTCGTCGGTCAACAGGGTGGTGAGGTATTGATTGAGCTGCGCCTGCTCGAACGGCTCATCCAGCACCAGGCCGCTTTCGGCCTCGGCGATGTAATGGGCGTAACCGCAGACCGCGCTCACCAGCACCGGCAAGCCAGCCACCAGGGCTTCAAGCAGTACGGTGCCGGTATTTTCGTTGTAGGCCGGATGAATCAGCAGGTCGGCCCCCAGCAGGAAACGCGGGATATCACTGCGCCCCTTCATGAACTGCACCTGGTCGCTCAGCCCCAATGCAGCACTTTGTACCTGGAATACCTTGGGGTCGTCCTGGCCGATTACAAACAGCCGGGTGCGTTTTTTCAGCGCCGAGGGCAACGCTGCCAACGCCTTGAGGCTGCGATCCACACCCTTGGTCTTGAACCCGGAGCCGATCTGCACCAACAGCAGCTGGTCATCCTTCAAGGCGAACTCACGACGGAACTCGGCGCGGATCTCGGCGGCGTTGGCAGGTGCCCGGCGGTCCTGGGCAATGCCCGGCGGCAGCAGGTGGAAGCGCTCCAGCGGGGTGTCGTAATGCTTGATGAACAGCGGCTGCTGGACCTCGGAGATCATCAGGATCTCGGTCTTGGCGTCCTTGGCGAACACCGCCCGCTCGTACTCGGCGAAATGCCGGTAGCGACCCCAGCGACGGTACAGGGAGTGCCGCAGGTTCTGCGCCTTGTCCTCGAAGCAGCCGTCGGCGGCGTAGTACACGTCCAGCCCCGGCATCTTGTTGAAGCCGATCAGCCGGTCCACCGGACGCTTGGCCAGGTCGGCCTCCATCCAGGCGCTGAGTTTTTCGTTGCGACGATGGTTGAACAGCGCCTTGACCGGCGCTACCAGCACTTCGAAGCCGGGAGGCACGTCGCCTTCCCAGATCAGGGTGTAGACGCGGATCTGGTGCCCGCGGCGCTGGCACTCCAGGGCTATGCGCACGAAGTCGCGCTGCAGGCCGCCGAAGGGGAAATACTTATAAAGGACAAAAGCCAATTGCATCAGCGCGGCTCCTCAGCCAGTAACAAGGTGCTCAGTCGGCTGGCGACACGCTCGGGGTTCAGGCGAGTGAAGCACAGTGGCCACTCGCGTTTGATGTCATAGCGCTGCTGATCCACAGCGGTGGGCTGGTAGGTGCATTTCTTCTGCAGGCACGGCGCACAGGGGAAGTTGCTCCCCAGGTGAATCTGCACCTTGCCATAGGCGCCGGTCAGGCCCGGGTTGGTGGGGCCGAACAGCGAAATGGTCGGAACATCCAGAGCGGCGGCAAGGTGCCCGAGACCGGTGTCCACGGCCACGCAGGCCTGGGCGTCAGCCAGCACCTTGGCGACTCCGGCCAGGTTCAGCTTGGGCAGTACCGTGGCGTTTTTCAGGCCATTGGCGATACGCTCCGCCCGGGCCTTCTCGGCAGCATTGCCCCAGGGCAGCTTGACCTCGACCCCGAGCATGCCCATGCGCTCGGTCAGTTCGCGCCAATAGGCCTCAGGCCAATGCTTGGTGTCCCAGGTGGTGCCATGGAGAAACAGCACAAAAGGCTTCTTGCGCGGCAACTCCACCAGCTTTTCGACATTCAGGCCATAGTCACCCAGCCCCTGGGGCAAGTCGTAGCCCAGGGCCACGGCGAACAGTTGGCGCACCCGCTCCACCGCATGCTGCCCACGGGCTACCGCCAGGCGCCGCGAGTAGAAACGCGAAGCCAGGGGTTCACGGGCAGAGTGCTTGTCCAGCCCCGCCACCGGGGCGCGCACGTAGCGGGTCAGCCAGGCGCTTTTCAACAAGCCCTGGGCATCGATCACCAAGTCGTACTTGGTCGAGCGCACGCTCTGTTTGAAACGCCGCCACTCGCCGCTCTTGATGGTCTGCCAGAGGTTCTTGCGCCAGCGACGGATCGCCACCGGAATCACCTTGCCTACCGCCGGATGCCAGGAGGGAATCTCAGCGAAGCCTTCTTCCACCACCCAGTCGAACTTGATCCCCGGGATCGCTCGCGCGGCATCGGTAAGGGCCGGCAATGCATGAATCACATCACCCAGGGAGGAGGTCTTGATCAACAGTACCCGCAACTTACTGGACCTCGACCACAGTGCCCTGCAACCGCTGCAGGGCTTCGTTCACCGGCTGCGGCAGAAGTTGGCGCAGGCAGTTGTAATGACCGAAACGACAAGTGCGATCGAAACACGGACTGCACTCGATCCCCAGGCGCACCACTTCGACCTGATCCGCCAGGGGCGGAGTGAAGCCCGGGGAGGTGGAGCCATACACCGCCACCAGCGGGCGATTCAACGCGGCCGCCACGTGCATCAGCCCGGAGTCGTTGGACACCACCGAATCGGCACAGGACAGCAGGTCGATGGCCTCGGCCAGGGAGGTTTCGCCGCTGAGATTGGTCGACTCCTCGCGCAACCCGGGAATCAGCCGTCCGCGGATTTCTTCACCCACCGCGTGATCGTTCTTCGAACCGAACAGCCAAACTTGCCAGCCCTCGCGGATCTTGGCCTCGGCCACCTGGGCGTAATGCTCGGACGGCCAACGCTTGGCCTCACCGAACTCCGCTCCGGGGCACAACGCCAGCACCGGGCGATCCAGGCTCAGGCCAAACTTGGCCAGGGCCGCCTCGCGGCTTTGCGGATCGATCTGCAGGCTCGGGCGTGGATAGGGCTGAGGCAATTCGGCGCCCGGCTCATAGGCCAGGGCCATGAAACGCTCGATCATCAACGGGTAGCGCTCTTTGTCGAGCTTGCGCACATCGTTGAGCAGGCCGTAGCGGAACTCGCCACGCCAACCGGTGCGTTTGGGGATACCGGCAAAGAACGGTACCAGGGCTGACTTCAGCGAGTTGGGCAACAGAATGGCCTGATCGTACTGACCGGCCAGGGACTTGCCGATACTCCTACGGGTCGCCAGTTCCAGGGCACCGTGACCAAGAGGAAAGCTCAAGGCCCGACGCACCTGGGGCATGCGCTCCAGGATCGGCCGGCTCCACTCGGGGGCCAGCACGTCGATCTCGCATTGTGGATGACGCTGTTTCAGGCACTCGAAGAGTGTCTGCGCCATCACCATGTCACCGACCCAACTGGGCCCAACGATCAGAATATTCATGTGGTTTCCATAAACGAGCCGGGGAGGCATACGCCTCCCCGCCTCGAGAATCCAGCACCGCGGCCTTCACCGTCGGTTCAGTTGGGGCGAGCCTCGCAGCCCGCCGAATACAATTGCGGCCGCATTATGCCGTTTAGCTTAGCCCCAGCTCGCGCCAAATTCGTAACACTTCCCGTCGTTCGGTCACGAATTGATCACCGTTAATGATTCCAGCCTCATTCTGCAACGCCTGACGGTGTGCCGCGGAACGGTAGGCCTTGTAGACCTCGCGCAGCAGGCTGGCATCGCTCGCCGGCAGCAGCCCGACCTGCTCCAGACCTTCCAGAATGCGGATGTTATCGGTGTAACGCAGCAATGACGGGTGCTCTTCGGACCACGCCAGGGCCGCGTATTGCACCATAAATTCGATATCGACGATACCTCCGGCGTCCTGCTTGAGGTCGAACGGCGCCGTGGCTTCGAAGGCGTTGGCCGCGGTTCCGGCGGCAGTCAGGCGACTGCCCAGGTTGTCGCGCATCTTGGCCCGCATCTCGCTGACTTCCTGACGCAGCTTGGGCAGGTCGCGTTTTTTGCCCAGCACCACGGCCCGGACCTTTTCAAAGGCCTGGCCGACATCCTGGCTGCCCACCAGCACCCGCGCCCGTACCAGCGCCTGATGCTCCCAGGTCCAGGCCTCGTTCTCCTGATAACGGGCAAAAGCGCCCAAGGAACTCACCAGCAGACCCGAAGCGCCGGACGGCCGCAGGCGCATATCCACTTCGTACAGCTGGCCGGAGTTGGTCTGAGTGGTCAGCAGATGGATGATGCGCTGCCCCAGCCGGGTGAAGAACTGCGCCCCATCTATGGGTTTGGGCCCATCGGTTTCCGCTTGGGGATCACCATCATGGATGAACACCAGATCCAGGTCGGAACCGTGGCCCAGCTCGATGCCACCGACCTTGCCGTAACCGACGATGATGAAGCCCGGATCACACAAGGTGCCGTCGCTGCGCTGTGGCGCGCCGTACTTGGCTACGGTCTGGCGCCAGGCCAGGGCCAGCACCTGCTCCAGAATCGCCTCGGCGAGCCAGGTCAGGTAATCACTGACCTTCATTAAAGGCAGGCTACCGGCGATTTCCGAGGCGGCCACCCGCAAACGGTGAGCCAGCTTGAAGTGGCGCAGGGCCTCCATCTGCTGCTCCAGGTCGTCCTCGGGAATTCGCGTCAGGCGCTCGCGCAGTTCGGCTGCCAGTTCCGGCGCCAGGGGCGGCTTGAACAGGCGCCCCTCGTTGAGCAACTCGTCAAGCAGCAGAGGGAAACGGGTGATCTGCTCGGCAATCCACGGACTGGCCGCGCACAGGGTCAGCAAGCGGCGCAAGGCGCCCGGGTTTTCGGTGAGCAATACCAGATAGGCCGAACGCCGCGCCACCGCCTCAACCAGCGGCAAGACCCGCTCCAGGACCAGGTCCGGATTGGCATGTTCGACAGCCTGGGCCAGCAGCCGCGGAATAAAGGCGTCCAGACGCTCACGCCCCAGGCGCTGCATGGCCCGCAACTGCGGACTGCCGCGCAAGCTGGCGAGAGCCCGCAGGGCCTTGGGCGCATCGACAAAGCCGCCCTCCTGCAGCTGTCGGCAGGCGGCCTCCTCGTCCTGGGCTTCCTCCCACAACGGCAACCACTCACCTCCCACCACCACTTCGCTTTCAGCGCCTTCGTCTTCATCGGGATCGGCAATCACCTGGCGGAAGTGCCACTCCACCCGCCCGCGCCAGTACATCAATTGCTCATGGAAGGCGCTCCAGTCGGCAAAGCCGAGCATAAAAGCGATCCGCGCCTGGTCCTGGGGATTGTCCGGCAGCATCTGGGTCTGCCGGTCGGCGATGGCCTGGATCGCATGCTCGGTGTAGCGCAGGAATTCGTAACCTTCACGCAACTCACTGATCACCGCCGCCGGCAAATAGCCCTGCCCCTCCAGGGTACCCAGTACCTTTAATAAAGGACGCTGCTGCAGGCTCAGGTCGCGACCGCCGTGAATCAACTGAAAGGCCTGGGCGATGAACTCCACCTCGCGAATGCCCCCCGAGCCCAGCTTGATATTATCGGCCATGCCCTTGCGCCGGACTTCCTGCTGGATCAGTTGCTTCATGGTGCGCAGCGCTTCGATGGCGGAAAAGTCCAGGTATCGGCGATAAACGAAGGGCCGCAGCATATCCAGCAATTGCGCCCCGGCCACCTGATCCCCCGCCACCACCCGGGCCTTGATCATGGCGTAGCGCTCCCAGTCGCGCCCCTGGTCCTGGTAGTACTGTTCCAGGGCATTGAAACTCAGCACCAGGGCACCGGCGGACCCGTAAGGCCGCAAGCGCATGTCGACCCGGAACACGAAACCGTCGACGGTCATGGGGTCCAGAGCCTTGATCAGACGCTGGCCCAGACGGATGAAGAATTCCTGATTGTCCAGGGGGCGCTTGACGCCCACCGTCTCGCCGCCTTCGGGATAGGCGAAGATCAGGTCAATGTCCGACGACAGGTTGAGCTCCACCGCTCCCAGCTTGCCCATCCCGAGAATGACCATCTGCTGGGGCTCGCCGCTGCGGCCACCAGTGGGCACGCCGAACTGCTGGCTGTGCCGCAGGTAGAGCCATTGATAGGCCTGATCGATACAAGCGTCGGCCAGGTCGGAAAGGTCACGGCAGGTTTGCACCAGATCCGCCCGCCGGGTCAGGTCGCGCCAGATAATCCGCACCTGCTGGCGAGTGCGCTGGCGACGCAGTACGCGCCCCAGTTGATCGTCGGTCTCGGCCGTTTGCACCGCCACTGCTATCTGCGCGCACAACTCACCCGCAGCAAAAGCCCGGTCCAGCTCACCGGAGCGCACCAGCTCCAGCAACATCAAAGGGTCACGCAGGCTCTGTTCAATAACAAAGTCGCTGGCGGCGCTGACCCGAGCAAACTCGGCCCAGCGCTCGGCGCTCCAATCCGCGACATCGGGGCCGCCTTCAAGGGCCGCCACCGCAGCGCGGAACGACTGCTCTGCACGGCTGACCAATGGCAGGAGAATCGCGGGGACTGGGGCAAGCGCGGGCAGACTCATGGGCTATCCTTGATCGGCGTGGAAAAGGCAGGCGGAGAGGGATATCGAGGGCAGGCAGCCTGATGGACTGTCGAACAAAAGTTAGAAATAGCTGAAAATAGGTTTTTTTTAGCAGGCGGCATTAATTTATTACCTATTCCCGTTAGTCACCGACCAACAGTAACGATTATTCTCACAACGCAGCAGGAGGCCATAAGCCGCTCTTCTGTAGTTTTACTACTCGTATATACATTCGAAAGGCTGAAATGGCCGACGATTTGTAGTAAAACTACACGCCGCCGGATCAACCTCCGGCAATCCAAGAATTTATAATCGTCTGCCCACAAGGCCAGTCGCAAACTCAGGCAACCGATTCTGGAAGCCTTTCCGCCCTGGAGCAAGCCATGCAAGACCTCGATCCCGTCGAAACCCAGGAATGGCTGGACGCCCTGGAATCGGTTCTCGACAAAGAAGGCGAAGACCGTGCTCACTATCTGATGACCCGTATGGGCGAACTCGCGACCCGCAGCGGCTCGCAACTGCCCTACGCCATCACCACGCCGTACCGCAACACGATTCCCGTCACCCACGAAGCACGCATGCCTGGCGACCTGTTCATGGAACGCCGCATTCGCTCGCTGGTACGTTGGAACGCGTTGGCCATGGTCATGCGTACGAACCTGAAAGATTCTGACCTGGGCGGTCACATCTCCAGCTTCGCCTCCAGCGCCACTTTGTATGACATCGGCTTCAACTACTTCTTCCAGGCCCCGACCGACGAACACGGCGGCGACCTGATCTACTTCCAGGGTCACGCATCGCCAGGCGTCTACGCCCGTGCGTTCATGGAAGGCCGCATCACCGAAGACCAGATGAACAACTTCCGCCAGGAAGTGGATGGCAACGGTCTGTCGTCCTATCCGCACCCGTGGCTGATGCCTGACTTCTGGCAGTTCCCGACTGTTTCCATGGGCCTGGGCCCGATCCAGGCGATCTACCAGGCACGCTTCATGAAGTACCTGGAAGCCCGCGGTTTCATCCCGGCCGGCAAGCAGAAAGTCTGGTGCTTCATGGGCGACGGCGAGTGCGACGAGCCGGAATCCCTGGGCGCGATCTCCCTGGCCGGCCGCGAGAAGCTGGACAACCTGATCTTCGTCATCAACTGCAACCTGCAGCGCCTCGACGGCCCGGTTCGCGGCAACGGCAAGATCATCCAGGAACTCGAAGGCGTGTTCCGTGGTGCCCAGTGGAACGTCAACAAGGTGGTCTGGGGCCGTTTCTGGGACCCACTGCTGGCCAAGGACGTCGACGGTATCCTGCAACGTCGCATGGACGAAGTCATCGACGGCGAGTACCAGAACTACAAGGCCAAGGACGGCGCGTTCGTCCGTGAGCACTTCTTTAATACCCCTGAACTCAAAGCGATGGTTGCCGATCTGTCCGACGACGAGATCTGGAAACTCAACCGCGGCGGCCACGACCCGTACAAGGTCTATGCGGCCTACCACGAAGCGGTCAACCACAAAGAGCAGCCAACCGTCATCCTGGCCAAGACCATCAAGGGTTATGGCACCGGCGCCGGCGAAGCGAAGAACACCGCGCACAACACCAAGAAAGTCGACGTCGACAGCCTGAAGCTGTTCCGCGATCGTTTCGACATTCCGGTGAAAGACGACGACATCGAGAACCTGCCGTTCTTCAAACCTGAAGAAGGCAGCGCCGAAGCCCGTTACCTGAGCGAGCGTCGTGCTGCACTGGGCGGTTTCGTACCTCAGCGTCGCGCCAAGAGCTTCAGCATCCCGACTCCGCCACTGGATACCCTCAAGGCCATCCTCGACGGTTCCGGCGACCGCGAAATCTCCACCACCATGGCCTTCGTGCGGATCCTCGCGCAGTTGGTCAAGGACAAGGAAATCGGCCAGCGCATCGTGCCGATCATCCCGGACGAAGCCCGTACCTTCGGTATGGAAGGCATGTTCCGTCAGTTGGGCATCTACTCCTCCGTCGGCCAGCTCTACGAGCCAGTCGATAAAGATCAGGTGATGTTCTACCGCGAAGACAAGAAGGGCCAGATCCTCGAAGAAGGCATCAACGAAGCGGGCGCCATGAGCTCCTTCATCGCTGCCGGTACTTCGTACTCCAGCCACAACCAGCCGATGCTGCCGTTCTACATCTTCTACTCGATGTTCGGCTTCCAGCGCATTGGCGACCTGGCCTGGGCTGCCGGCGACAGCCGCACCCGCGGCTTCCTGATCGGCGGTACCGCCGGCCGTACCACCCTCAACGGTGAAGGCCTGCAGCACGAGGACGGTCACAGCCACATGCTGGCCGGGACCATCCCGAACTGCCGCACCTTTGATCCAACCTACGGCTACGAGCTGGCGGTGATCATCCAGGACGGCATGAAGAAGATGACCGAAGAGCAACAGGACGTCTTCTACTACATCACCGTGATGAACGAGTCCTACCAGCAGCCAGCCATGCCGGCCGGTGTCGAGGAAGGCATCATCAAGGGCATGTACCTGCTGGAAGAAGACACCCGCGAAGCCGCGCACCACGTGCAGCTGATGGGCTCCGGCACCATCCTGCGTGAAGTTCGCGAAGCGGCGAAGATCCTGCGTGACGAGTTCAACGTCGCTGCCGACGTCTGGAGCGTGACCAGCTTCAACGAACTGCGTCGCGATGGCCTGGCCGTAGAGCGCAGCAACCGTCTGCACCCTGGCCAGAAGCCGAAGCTGAGCTACGTCGAAGAGTGCCTGAACGGCCGTAAAGGTCCGGTCATCGCCTCCACTGACTACATGAAGCTGTTTGCCGAACAGATCCGCCAGTGGGTGCCGTCCAAGGAATTCAAAGTCCTGGGTACCGACGGTTTCGGCCGCAGCGACAGCCGCAAGAAACTGCGTCACTTCTTCGAAGTAGACCGTCACTTCGTGGTGTTGGCAGCCCTGGAAGCCTTGGCTGACCGTGGTGACATCGAACCTAAGGTCGTGGCTGAAGCCATCACCAAGTTCGGTATCAACCCGGAAAAACGCAACCCACTGGACTGCTGAGGAGACTTTCTGTGAGCGAACTCATTCGCGTACCTGACATCGGCAGCGGTGAAGGTGAAGTAATCGAATTGATGGTCAAGGTCGGCGATCGCATCGAAGCCGACCAGAGCATCCTGACCCTGGAGTCGGACAAGGCCAGCATGGAAATCCCTGCGCCGAAGTCCGGTGTGGTCAAAAGCCTGAAAGTGAAGCTGGGTGACCGCCTGAAAGAGGGCGACGAACTGCTGGAGCTGGAAGTCGAGGGCGCCGCTGCTGCGGCCCCTGCACCTGCTGCTGCCGCTCCAACTGCCGCTCCTGCCGCTGCCTCGGTACAGCAGGTGCACGTGCCGGATATCGGCTCGTCGGGCAAGGCCCAGATCATCGAGATCCAGGTCAAGGTCGGCGACACCGTCGAGGCCGATCAGTCGCTGATCACCCTCGAATCCGACAAGGCCAGCATGGAAATCCCATCGCCGGCTGCCGGCGTGGTCGAGAGCATCAGCGTCAAGCTCAACGATGAAGTGGGCACTGGCGACCTGATCCTGGCCCTGAAAGTGGCCGGTGCTTCGGCTCCTGCCGCTGCCGCCCCGGCCCAAGCCGCCGCTCCGGCTGCCGCCGCGCCTGCACCAGCCGCTGCTCCAGCTGCGCCAGTGGCCGACAGCGTCCAGGACATTCACGTTCCGGACATCGGCTCGGCCGGCAAGGCGAAGATCATCGAAGTGCTGGTCAAGGCTGGCGACAGCGTGGTTGCCGACCAGTCGCTGATTACCCTCGAATCCGACAAGGCCAGCATGGAAATCCCATCGCCAGCCGCCGGCATCGTGGAAAGCGTGTCGATCAAGCTGGACGACGAAGTCGGTACCGGCGACCTGATCCTCAAGCTCAAGGTCAAGGGCGCAGCCCCGGCAGCCGCTCCGGCGCCTGCCGCTGCACCTGCCCCGGCGAAAGCTGAAGTTGCTCCTGCCGCCGCCGCGCCTGCCGCTGCTGCTCCAGTTGCCGCACCGGCCAAACCAGGCGCGAAAGTTCACGCCGGCCCGGCTGTGCGCCAACTGGCCCGCGAATTCGGCGTCGAGCTGAACGCCGTGAGCGCCAGCGGTCCGCACGGTCGCATCCTCAAGGAAGACGTGCAGGTCTACGTCAAGGCGATGATGCAGAAGGCCAAGGAAGCACCGGCTGCCGGCGCAACCGGTGGCGCGGGCATCCCGCCGATTCCGGTCGTGGACTTCAGCCGCTTCGGTGAAATCGAAGAAGTGCCGATGACCCGCCTGATGCAGGCCGGCGCCGCCAACCTGCACCGCAGCTGGCTGAACGTGCCGCACGTGACGCAGTTCGACTCGGCCGATATCACCGAGCTGGAAGCGTTCCGTGTTGCACAGAAAGCCGTGGCCGAGAAGGCCGGCGTCAAGCTGACCATCCTGCCGCTGCTGCTCAAGTCCTGCGCGCACCTGCTCAAGGAACTGCCGGACTTCAACAGCTCCCTGGCACCAAGCGGCAAAGCGATCATCCGCAAGAAGTACGTGAACATCGGCTTCGCCGTGGACACCCCGGATGGCCTGCTGGTACCCGTGATCAAGAATGTCGACCAGAAGAGCCTGCTGCAACTGGCGGCCGAGGCAGCTTCCCTGGCGGAAAAGGCCCGGACCAAGAAGCTCTCCGCGGACGAGATGCAAGGCGCCTGCTTCACCATCTCCAGCCTCGGGCACATTGGCGGCACCGGCTTCACGCCGATCGTCAACGCGCCGGAAGTGGCGATCCTCGGTGTTTCCAAGGCCACCATCCAGCCAGTCTGGGACGGCAAGGCCTTCCAGCCGAAGCTGATGCTGCCACTGTCCCTGTCCTACGACCACCGTGTGATCAACGGCGCGGCTGCCGCTCGCTTCACCAAGCGTCTGAGCGACCTGCTGGCCGACATCCGCACCATTCTGCTGTAACCGGCGTACCGGCCTGCCTCATGGGCGGGCCGGTAGCGCACGCTTTCCGAGCGCCACGCTCGTACCTCAACCCCGTCAATTTGGCGGGGCTTTTTTTTGCCAAAAAAACGTCGCCAATAGCCCGTCACCTGGGACTGCGAAAGGCCGAAAAAGTAACTTTGCAGAAATCCTTCAACCTGCCGATACAGGTTTATAGCACTTAGCCTTCATCTTACTTGTCAGTCGATGCCGCATGATGCAACCTTGCCGCAGGCAACAGTAAAGAGGGCGTGAGCCCGGCGCGATCAGCAATTTCGAAGCGAGTTTCCCCATGAAAAGCCAACCCGATGCCGCCAGCCGTATGGCGGCCGAGGTAGTGACGCAGTTGCCTGTGCCTTCGCGGCTCGGCATGTTGCGTTTCGAACGGCTGAATGAAGCTAGCTGGGCACTGCTGTTTCTCGATCCCAATTGCGAACGCCAGTTCGGCCTGCCCGCCGTCGAACTCTGCGCCCTGGTCGGCTCCCCCTATGCCAGCCTGATGGAGCCTGAGGCGCGTTATCAGCTGCACGACGCCATCCAGCAGCAACTGAGCACCAGCCCCCATTACCTGATCCGCTACACCTTGCACACCGGCCAGGGGCCCTTGAGCATCCTGGAGCTGGGGGAAGCCTACAAACAGCACAACCGGCACTTGCTGCGCGGCTACCTGCTGGTGGTGGAAGGCCTGTTCAGCGACGCCTCGCCAATGCCGACCGTGGACCTGGAAACCCAGAACACCCGCCTGCAGATCGCCCTGGAACTCAACCAGCGGGCCCAGCAGGAGCAGTTGCAGCATCTGGAACGGGTACGTGCGCAGCAGGACCTGATCCTGCTCCTGACGCGCCAGCGCTACAGCACCGGCAACTCCCTGAAGGAGGCCGCCGAGCTGATCACCCGCAGTGCCTGCGACATCTACCAGATCGACTGCGCCAGCATCTGGAACCTGGAAGACCAGCAACTCGTGCCGATCGCCGCCTACCACCGCGGCCCCCAGGAATACCGCATGCCGGAGTCCATCGACGCCAGCAGCTTTCCCGATTACCTGGAAGCCCTGCACAGCTGCCGCGCCATCGACGCCCAGAACGCCATGCGCGACCCGCGCACCCGGGAGATGGCCGAGAGCCTGCGCCCACGGGATGTGAATGCCATGCTCGACGCCAGTATCCGCATCGACGGCCAGGTAGTCGGCGTGCTGTGCCTGGAACAGACCGGCATGACCCGGGCCTGGCAGTCCGACGAGATCGCTTTCGCCGGCGAACTGGCGGACCAGTTCGCCCAGGTCATCAACAATCACAACCGGCGCGCCGCCACCAGCGCCCTGCACCTGTTCCAGCGCGCCGTGGAACAGAGTGCCAACGCCTTCCTGCTGGTCAACTGCGACGGCGTGGTGGAGTACGTCAACCCAAGCTTTACCGCGATCACCCAATACAGCACCGAAGAGGTTCACGGCCACCGTCTGTCCGAACTGCCGGCCCTGGAAAACCTCAGCGAGCTGTTGTTCGATGCCCCTTCCAGCCTGGCCAAGAGCAACAGCTGGCAAGGCGAGTTCAAGAGCCGGCGCAAGAACCTCGAGCCTTACTGGGGCCAGCTGTCGATCTCCAAGGTCTACGGCGACAATCGCGAGCTGACCCACTACATCGGCATCTACGAAGACATCACCCAGACCAAGCTTGCCCAGCAACGCATCGAGCGCCTGGCCTACACCGACAACCTGACCAACCTGGGCAACCGCCCCGCGTTCATCCGCAACCTCGACGAACGCTTCGCCCGAGACAGCGATACCCCGATCAGCCTGCTGCTGGTGGACATCGACAACTTCAAGCGGATCAACGACAGCCTCGGCCACCAGACCGGCGACAAGCTGCTGATCAGCCTGGCCCGACGCCTGCGCAACAGCCTGAGCCCCAGCGGCAGCCTGGCGCGCTTTGCCAGTAACGAATTCGCCGTACTGCTGGACAACACCGACCTGGAAACCGGGCAACAGATCGCCAGCCAACTGCTGATGACCCTGGACAAGCCGATGTTCGTCGACAACCAGCTGATCAGCGTCACCGGTTCCGTGGGCCTGGCCAGCGCGCCACTGCATGGCCGCGACCCCCAGACCCTGATGCGCAACGCCGGCCTGGCGCTGCACAAGGCCAAGGCCAACGGCAAGCATCAGGTGCAGGTCTTCACCGAAGCCCTCAACGCCGAGGCCAGCTACAAGCTGTTCGTCGAGAACAACCTGCGCCGGGCCCTGACCCAGAACGAACTGGATGTGTTCTATCAGCCCAAGCTGTGCCTGCGCAGTGGTCGCCTACTGGGCATGGAAGCGCTGCTGCGCTGGAACCACCCGGAAAAGGGCATGATCCGCCCGGACCAGTTCATCAGCGTGGCAGAAGAAACCGGCCTGATCATCCCCATCGGCAAGTGGATCGCCCGCCAGGCCTGCCGCATGAGCAAGCAACTGACCGCCGCCGGCATGGGCAACCTGCACGTGGCCATCAACCTGTCGCCCAAGCAGTTTTCCGACCCGGACCTGGTCGCGTCCATCGCCAGTATCCTCAAGGAAGAGCAACTGCCCTCCTCGCTGCTCGAGCTGGAATTGACCGAAGGCTTGCTGCTGGAAGCCACCGACGACACCCACCAACAGCTTGAACAGCTGAAAAAGCTTGGCCTGACACTGGCCATGGACGACTTCGGCACCGGCTATTCGTCCCTGAGTTACCTGAAGAAATTCCCCATCGATATCATCAAGATCGATCGCAGCTTCATCCACGAGATCCCCGACAACCAGGACGACATGGAAATCACCTCGGCAGTGATCGCCATGGCCCACAACCTGAAGATCAAGGTGGTCGCCGAAGGCATCGAAACCGCCGAGCAACTGGCATTCCTGCGCCGTCATCGCTGCGACGTCGGCCAGGGCTACCTGTTCGACCGGCCGATTCCCGGCACCGAACTGATTGCCAAGCTCAAGCGCTATCCTCGCGGCCCAATTGCCTGACAGCGCTGTAACACTCGGGCAAACTGCGTGTCTATCTTCTTACCGACTCCCCAACCTGAATGGAGGACCGACACATGGTCTTGCGCTCGGAAATACTGGTGAACAAAAACGTGCTTCCAACCAAAGAACAAGCTCTGCCCGGCCGCGAAACTCCCATGACCGTGCCCGAAGAACACTACGTCAACGGCAACCCGCTGCTGGGCCCATTTCCGGGCAATGTGGATTTCGCCATCTTCGGCCTGGGTTGTTTCTGGGGCGCCGAGCGGCGTTTCTGGCAGCGCGAAGGCGTGTTCAGCACCTGCGTGGGTTATGCCGGCGGTTTTACCCCGAACCCGACCTACGAAGAAGTCTGCTCGGGCCTGACCGGTCATACCGAAGTGGTGCTGGTGGTGTATGAGCCTGAAAAAGTCAGCTACAAGGAGCTGCTGGCGATGTTCTGGGAACTGCACAACCCGACCCAGGGCATGCGCCAGGGCAATGACATTGGCACCCAGTACCGCTCGGTGATCTACACCACCAACCCGGCCCAACTGGAACAGGCGCTGCACAGCAGGGACGTGTTCCAGGCGGAACTGACCAAGGCCGGCCTGGGCGACATCACCACTGAAATCGAAGAAGCCCCGACCGTCTATTTCGCCGAGGCGTACCACCAGCAGTACCTGGCGAAGAATCCCGAAGGCTATTGCGGGATCGGCGGCACTGGCGTGACCTGCCCGATCTGATTTTTTTGCCGGTAAGCCGGCCCCTACAACCTCCTGTAGGAGCTGGCTTGCCAGCGAACGCTTACTCGGCGATCAACCAGTCCATCTGCCAGCCGCCCTGGGTCTGGCCGAGCTTCTTCGACAGCCACGGCAGCAGCTCGCGCAGCTCCTCCTCCAGCCCCCAGGGCGGATTGGCAATCGCCAGACCCGAGCCATTGAGGCTGTTGGGCGTATCCAGCGGATGCACCAGCAACTCCACCCGAAGCAACTTCGGCGCACCGGTACCGGCCAGATCCTGATAGAAGCGCCGCAGGGCCCGCTGATCCTTCACCGGATACCAGATAGCCGCCACGGTCTGACGCATGCGGCCAATGGCTTCCTTCAACGACGCAGCGCAGCGCTGCATCTCGTCGAGCTGCTCGAAAGGCGGATCGATCAGCATCACCGCACGTTTCTCTGCCACCGGCAGCAACGCCCGGGCCACATGCCAGCCTTCCCCCAGGTGCACCGCCACGCGACGATCACCCTTCATGTTGTCCTTGAGCAGCAGCCCATCTTCCGGGTGCTTTTCGTTGAGCAGCACCCGGTCCTGGGAACGGGTCAGGCGCCGCGCCAGCTCCGGCGACCCCGGGTAGTAACGCAACTCACCATCGGGGTTCATCTTGTGCAGCACCTGCATGTAGTCGGCGGTCAACGCCGGCAGATCTGCGTCGCCCCACAACCGCGCAATGCCTTCCAGGTACTCGCCGGTACGGTTTGCCTGGTCACCCTTGAGGTCGTACAGACCGATGCCGGCGTGGCTGTCGAGGTAGGCGAACGGCTGCTCCTTGCGCGACATCAGAGCGATGAGGCGGGTCAGGGTCAGGTGTTTGAAGACGTCGGCGTGATTGCCGGCGTGGAAGGCGTGACGATAGTTCATGGTTGCTCCTGCGCAGGAGCGCAAGTTTACCTTGTGCCAGGGACCGCGTCAGGACACGCCATCGCATTTGCAGGCGCAAACCCGCTGCCATCTTGCCCATCTGTCACGCCTATTGGACACTGACGCGCCCGCTCGCGGCCAAGCGAGGGGTACATCAAGCGGTTGCTGGCGACTCAGACACACGGGACCACCGACTGCTGCGCGGGCACACGACCTGCCTGGCTGTGCTCATTAATGGATTATTTCTGAGTCGAGGATTTATGAAAGACGCAACGATTGCGCTGCACCATGGATTCAAGTCGGACCCGACCACCAAGGCCGTGGCCGTGCCCATCTACCAGAACGTCGCCTTCGAATTCGACAACGCCCAGCACGGTGCCGACCTGTTCAACCTGGATGTGCCCGGCAATATCTACACCCGCATCATGAACCCCACCAACGATGTGCTGGAACAGCGCATGGCCGCCCTGGAAGGCGGGATTGCCGGGCTGGCGGTGGCCGCCGGCAGTGCTGCCATCCACTACGCAATCCAGACCCTGACCCAGGCCGGGGACAATATCGTCTCCACGCCACAGTTGTACGGCGGCACCTACACCCTGTTCGCCCACCTGCTGCCGAGCTTCGGGGTCGAAGTACGCTTTGCCCGGGATGATTCGGCCGAAGCCATTGCCGAGCTGATCGACGACAAGACCAAGCTGGTGTACTGCGAGAGCATTGGCAACCCGGCGGGCAACATCGTCGATATCGAGGGCCTGGCCCAGGCCGCCCACGCTCGTAACGTACCGCTGATGGTGGACAACACCGTGGCCACGCCGATCCTGTGCAAGCCGATCCAGTTCGGCGCCGACATCGTGGTGCACTCGGTGACCAAGTACGTCGGCGGCCACGGCAACTCCCTGGGCGGGGTGATCGTCGACAGCGGCAACTTCCCCTGGGCCGATCATCCGCAGAAGTTCGCCAGCCTCAATACCCCGGAGCCGGCCTACCACGGCGTGGTCTATACCGAGAAGTTCGGCCCGGCGGCCTTTATCGCCCGGGCCCGCACCGTGCCCTTGCGCAACACCGGTGCGGCACTGGCGCCGATGAACGCCTTCCTGCTGCTGCAAGGCCTGGAGACCCTGGCCCTGCGCATGGAACGCCACACTGACAACGCCATCAAGGTGGCGCAGTTCCTCAAGGACCACCCGCTGGTGGCCTGGGTCAGCTACGCCGGCCTCGCCGATCATCCGCACCATGAACTGGCGCGCAAGTACATGCAGGGCAAGCCATCGGCGATCCTCTCCTTCGGCCTCAAGGGCGGCTACGCCGCGGGCGTGCGCTTCTATGACGCGCTGCAGATCTTCAAGCGCCTGGTGAACATCGGCGACGCCAAGTCCCTGGCCTGCCATCCGGCCTCCACCACCCACCGGCAAATGAACGAAGAAGAGCAGGCCAAGGCCGGCGTCAAGCCAGAGATGATCCGCCTTTCAGTCGGCATCGAGGCCATCGAGGACTTGCTCGAGGACCTCGACCAGGCGCTGAAACAAGCTTGATCCATCGGCCCTGGCAGCAGACGCCAGGGCCTTCACCCACCGCGTTGGCACCGACGCATCCACCCCCAACCAGCCCCCAGGATCATTACTCACCCTCAAAGGAACCCAACATGATTGTGCGTTACGTAAAAATCACCATGACCCTGGCGGTGGCGGCTTTCGCCTTGCTGGTGGCTTACAACAACATCAGCGACTACGGCTCCAACTTCGCCTTTGTCCAGCATGTACTGAGCATGGACAGCGTGTTCCCCGGCAACACCGCCACCGACCGCGCGCTGACCCTGCCCCTGCTGTGGAATGTCGGCTACTGGCTGATCATTACCGGCGAGGCCCTGACCGGCGTGCTGCTGGTCGTTGGCGCCTTGCACCTGTGGCTGGCTCGGCACGGTGTCGCCAGCTACTTCAACCGGCGCAAACGCTGGGCGATTGCCGGCTTCTGCCTGGGCTTCTGCGTCTGGTTCTTCGGCTTCATGGTGGTGGGTGGCGAGTGGTTCATGATGTGGCAATCCCAGACCTGGAACGGCCAGGACGCGGCCTTCAAGTTCTACATGGCGATCCTTGGTGTGTTGATCTTCCTCAACCAGCCCGACGCTGAACTGCACTAAAAAAAACGGCCCGCTGCGGTAACGCAGCGGGCCGTTTTCATTGCCCCGAACAATCAGGGCAGGATTTGCGCACTCAGTGGTTGAGTTTGAAATCCTTCTCGGCCGCTTCAAAACGCTGGACCATGCCAGCGCTCGGCGCGCCCAGCTTGCTCACCAGCAGAATTGCCAGGCTGGCGAAGATGAAGCCCGGGATGATTTCGTACAGACCCAGCAGAGCGAAGTGTTTCCACAGGATCACGGTGACGGCACCAACGATGATCCCGGCCAGCGCGCCGTCGCGGGTCATACCCTTCCACAGCACCGAGATCAGCACCACAGGACCGAAGGCGGCGCCGAAACCGGCCCAGGCATAGCTCACCAGGCCCAGCACGCGGTTTTCCGGGTTGGCGGCCATGGCGATGGCGATCAGCGCCACCACCAGCACCATGGCGCGACCGACCCAGACCAGCTCCAGCTGGGAGGCGTGCTTGCGCAGGAAGGCTTTGTAGAAGTCTTCGGTCAGGGCACTGGAGCACACCAGCAACTGGCAGCTCAGGGTACTCATTACCGCCGCCAGAATGGCCGACAGCAGCACACCGGCGATCCATGGGTTGAACAGCAGCTTGGCCAGTTCGATGAACACCCGCTCAGGGTTCTCGGTCACGGGACCGGCCACCTCAGGATGCGCCGAGAAGTAGGCGATACCGAAGAAGCCCACAGCCACGGTGCCGCCCAGGCACAGGATCATCCAGGTCATGGAGATGCGACGGGCGTTGGCAATCGACTTCACCGAATCCGCCGCCATGAAGCGCGCCAGGATGTGGGGTTGACCGAAGTAGCCCAGGCCCCAACCCATCAGCGAGATCACGCCGATGAAGGTGGTGTTCTTGAGCATGTCGAAGTTGGTCGGGTCCTGGGCCTCGATGGCCAGGAAGGTGGTGTCGACGCCACCGGTGGCCAGCAGCACGATGATCGGGGTCAGCAGCAGGGCGAAGATCATCAGGGTGGCTTGTACGGTATCGGTCCAGCTCACCGCCAGGAAGCCGCCGACAAAGGTGTAAGCAATGGTCGCCGCCGCGCCAGCCCACAGCGCCGTCTCGTAAGGCATGCCGAAGGTGCTTTCGAACAGACGGGCACCGGCCACGATGCCAGAGGCACAGTAGATGGTGAAGAACACCAGAATCACCACCGCGGAGATGATACGCAGCAGGCCGCTTTTATCTTCGAAACGGCTGGAGAAGTAGTCCGGCAGGGTCAGTGCATCACCGTTGTGTTCAGTCTGTACCCGCAGGCGACCGGCCACGAACAGCCAGTTCAGGTAGGCACCGACGATCAGGCCGATGGCGATCCAGCTTTCCGAAAGACCGGACATATAGATGGCGCCCGGAAGGCCCATCAGCAGCCAGCCACTCATGTCGGAAGCACCGGCGGAAAGCGCGGTGACCACGCTGCCCAGGCTGCGGCCGCCAAGAATGTAGTCGGAAAGGTTGTTGGTGGAGCGATAGGCCATGAAGCCGATCAGCACCATTGCTGCGATGTAGATCACGAACGTGATCAAGGTTGGATTGCTTGCACTCATTGAGTTACGCCCTGGCTTTGTTTTTATGGTGCGGCGACCACTGCCACCTGCCGCCAAACGATGACGTTTGGAAGACGATCAGGCGGGTCGCGCATTTATGACTGATGTTTCCCCAGGAAAGCCATCAGACGATGAACCGGTCCGCAAGAACGGTTGCACCTTGGGCGCGAATCCTATGCAACAAAATGAACAAGGTGCAACCAATTTGCATCGAATCAGTTGCACCTTGTCGAATAATCGACCTTTGGCGACGTTTTTGCTCCTTTTTGGAGCAAGAAAAGCGTCTTTCAGAATCAAAGGCACCATAAGGATGCATGACATCTCATGTAGGAAATTTATTCCTGACAAGCTGCCGCTTTTTCCGCTTAAAAATGGGTTGCACCCGGTTGCACCTATTTCAGCGCACGGATAATCTTGCCGCCAGCTGATGCCACACGTGCGTGGCAAACATGAGGATAAAAATATGGCTACCACCACCCTCGGGGTCAAACTCGACGACCCAACCCGCGAGCGCCTCAAGGCCGCTGCGGCCTCGATCGATCGTACGCCGCACTGGCTGATCAAGCAGGCGATTTTCAATTACCTGGAAAAACTCGAGGGTGGTGCAACCCTGACCGAGCTGAGCAGTGTCACCACCAAGGACGGCGACGATGCCGGCGACGTGCAGACCGATCACGCTCACCAATGCTTCCTCGAATTCGCCGAGAGCATCCTCCCGCAATCGGTGCTGCGCGCCTCGATCACCGCCGCCTACCGCCGCCCGGAACCGGAAGTGGTACCGATGCTGCTGGAGCAGGCGCGCCTGCCGGCCGCCACCGCCGAAGCCGCCAACAAGCTGGCCGCCTCGATCGCCGAAAAGCTGCGTAACCAGAAGAGCGCCGGCGGCCGTGCCGGTATCGTCCAGGGCCTGCTGCAGGAATTCTCCCTGTCGTCCCAGGAAGGCGTGGCGCTGATGTGCCTGGCCGAGGCCCTGCTGCGCATCCCGGACAAGGGCACCCGTGACGCGCTGATCCGCGACAAGATCAGCACTGGCAACTGGCAGCCGCACCTGGGCAACAGCCCGTCGCTGTTCGTCAACGCCGCCACTTGGGGCCTGTTGCTCACCGGCAAGCTGGTGTCGACCCACAACGAGGCCGGCCTGACCTCTTCCCTGAGCCGCATCATCGGCAAGAGCGGCGAGCCGATGATCCGCAAGGGCGTGGACATGGCCATGCGCTTGATGGGCGAGCAGTTCGTCACCGGCGAAACCATCGCCGAAGCCTTGGCCAACGCCAGCAAGTTCGAAGCCAAGGGCTTCCGCTACTCCTACGACATGCTCGGCGAAGCCGCACTGACCGAGCACGACGCACAGAAATACCTGGCGTCCTACGAGCAGGCCATCCACTCCATCGGCAAGGCCTCCCACGGCCGCGGCATCTATGAAGGCCCGGGCATCTCGATCAAGCTCTCGGCTCTGCACCCGCGTTACAGCCGCGCCCAGTACGAGCGCGTGATGGAAGAACTGTACCCGCGCCTGCTGTCCCTGACCTTGCTGGCCAAGCAATACGACATCGGCCTGAACATCGACGCCGAGGAAGCGGACCGCCTGGAGCTGTCCCTGGACCTGCTGGAGCGCCTGTGCTTCGAGCCACAGCTGACCGGCTGGAACGGTATCGGCTTCGTGATCCAGGCCTACCAGAAGCGCTGCCCGTACGTGATCGACTACGTGATCGATCTGGCCCGCCGCAGCCGTCACCGCCTGATGATCCGCCTGGTCAAGGGCGCCTACTGGGACAGCGAGATCAAGCGCGCCCAGGTCGAAGGCCTGGAAGGCTATCCGGTCTACACCCGCAAGGTGTACACCGACGTTTCCTACATCGCCTGCGCACGCAAGCTGCTGTCGGTGCCGGAAGTCATCTACCCGCAATTTGCCACCCACAACGCCCACACCCTGTCCGCGATCTACCACATCGCCGGTCAGAACTATTACCCCGGCCAGTACGAGTTCCAATGCCTGCACGGCATGGGCGAACCGCTGTACGAGCAAGTGGTGGGCAAGGTTTCCGAAGGCAAGCTGAACCGTCCGTGCCGCGTGTACGCGCCGGTCGGTACCCACGAAACCCTGCTGGCCTATCTGGTCCGCCGGTTGCTGGAAAACGGCGCCAACACTTCCTTCGTCAACCGCATTGCCGACCAGTCGATCTCGATTCAAGAGCTGGTGGCCGATCCGGTGAACCAGATCGAGCAGATGGCCACCCTGGAAGGCGGCTTCGGCCTGCCGCACCCGCGCATTCCGCTGCCGCGTGACCTGTATGGCGCCGAGCGTGCCAACTCCGCCGGCATCGACATGGCCAACGAACACCGTCTGGCGTCGCTGTCCTGCGCCCTGCTGGCCACCGCCCACAACAACTGGAAAGCCGCACCGATGCTCGGTTGCGCATCCAGCAGCGAAACCCCGGCGCCGGTACTCAACCCGTCGGATCATCGCGACGTGGTGGGTCATGTCCAGGAAGCCACGGTGGAAGACGTCGACAACGCCATCCAGTGCGCCCTGAACGCCGCGCCGATCTGGCAGGCCACGCCGCCGGCCGAACGCGCCGCAATCCTCGAGCGTGCCGCCGACCTGATGGAAGGCGAGATCCAACCGCTGATGGGCCTGCTGGCCCGTGAAGCCGGCAAGACCTTCGCCAACGCCATCGCCGAAGTGCGCGAAGCCGTGGACTTCCTGCGGTACTACGCGGTGCAGGCACGCAATGACTTCAGCAACGACGCCCACCGTCCGCTGGGTCCTGTGGTGTGCATCAGCCCGTGGAACTTCCCACTGGCGATCTTCAGTGGCCAGGTCGCCGCAGCCCTGGCTGCCGGCAACCCGGTCCTGGCCAAGCCGGCCGAACAGACCCCGCTGGTAGCCGCCCAGGCCGTGCGCCTGCTGCTGGAAGCCGGGATTCCCGAAGGCGTGCTGCAACTGCTGCCGGGCCAGGGCGAAAGCGTCGGTGCCCGCCTGGTAGGTGACGAACGCGTCAAAGGCGTGATGTTCACCGGCTCCACCGAAGTCGCGCGCCTGCTGCAACGCAACATCGCCGGGCGCCTGGACAACCAGGGTCGTCCGATCCCGCTGATCGCCGAAACCGGCGGCCAGAACGCCATGATCGTCGACTCCTCGGCCCTGACCGAACAAGTGGTCATCGATGTGGTGTCCTCGGCCTTCGACAGTGCCGGCCAGCGTTGCTCGGCCCTGCGCGTGCTGTGCCTGCAGGAAGATTCCGCCGACCGCGTGATCGAAATGCTCAAGGGCGCCATGGCCGAAAACCGCTTGGGCAACCCGGAGCGCCTGTCGGTGGACATCGGCCCGGTGATCGACGCCGAAGCCAAGGCCGGCATCGAGAAGCACATCCAGGCCATGCGCGACAAAGGTCGCAGCGTGTACCAGATGGCCATTGCCGACAGTGAAGAATGCAAGCGCGGCACCTTTGTCATGCCAACCCTGATCGAACTGGAAAGCTTCGATGAGCTGCAGCGCGAGATCTTCGGTCCGGTGTTGCACGTGGTGCGCTACAAGCGCAAGGACATCGACCAGTTGATCGCCCAGATCAACGCTTCCGGCTACGGCCTGACCCTGGGTGTGCACACCCGGATCGACGAAACCATTGCCAAGGTAGTGGACAACGTCAACGCCGGTAACGTCTACGTCAACCGCAACATCGTCGGCGCCGTGGTCGGCGTACAACCGTTCGGCGGCGAAGGCCTGTCGGGCACTGGCCCGAAAGCTGGCGGCCCGCTGTACCTGTACCGCCTGCTGTCGACCCGTCCGGTGGATGCCATCGAGCAATCCTTCGTTCGCGCCGATGCTGCCAACGCTCCGGACCTGCGTCTGCGCGAAGCCCTGAGCAAGCCGCTCAATGCCCTGCAAGCCTGGGCCGAGAGCAGCAAGCTGGTGGAGCTGGCAACCCTGTGCAAACAGTTCGCCGGCCAGTCGCAAAGCGGTATCACCCGTCAACTGAACGGCCCGACCGGCGAGCGCAACAGCTATGCCATCCTGCCCCGCGAGCACGTCCTGTGCCTGGCAGAGGTCGAGGGCGACCTGCTGACGCAACTGGCGGCAGTACTGGCCGTCGGCGGTTCGGCGGTGTGGCCGGAAAGCGACCTCAGCAAAGCGCTGTTCGCCCGCCTGCCCAAGGACGTGCAAGCGCGCATCCAGCGGGTGGCGGATTGGACCAAGGACGAAGTGGTATTCGACGCGGTCCTGCATCATGGCGACTCTGACCAACTGCGCGGCGTTTGCCAGCAAGTGGCCCAGCGTGCCGGAGCCATCGTTGGCGTCCAGGGCCTGTCCCAGGGCGAGACCGCGATTGCCCTGGAGCGCCTGGTGATCGAGCGCGCCCTGAGCGTCAACACCGCAGCGGCCGGCGGCAACGCCAGCCTGATGACCATCGGCTGATCGCTGAAGGTTCGGCTGCATCGATGGGCGCCCTCACCGGCGCCCATTTTTTTTGCCCGTCCTCTGTAGCAGCCGGCTTGCCGGCGAAAAGTCCCTTAAGCCCTCCATCGCCCTCCCATGACGTCTTCGCGGGCAAGCCCGCTCCTACACGAGCCGGCGTCTACAGCGGTTTTTTGGGCTTTGCATCACCGTGATCAATCTTGCTATCCAGCCTTTATTCACCCGCATAGACTCGGCCCATTCCCTAATCATCAGGTAAGCCGCCATGTCCGAGACCTTGCTCAGTTCCCGCAATCTGGCCTTTGAGCTGTATGAGGTACTCGACGCCGAGGGCCTGACCCAGCGCGAGCGGTTTGCCGAGCACAACCGCGAAACCTTCGATGCCGCCCTGGGCACCGCCCGCAACATCGCCGAGAAGTTCTTCGCTCCCCACAATCGCAAGGGCGATGAAAACGAGCCGCGCTACGAAGACGGCCAGGCGGTGCTGATTCCCGAAGTGAAACCGGCGGTGGATGCCTTCCTCGAAGCCGGCTTTCTCAATGCGGCCCGCAGTTTCGAGGCCGGCGGCATGCAGTTGCCGACCCTGCTGTCCCAGGCCTGTTTCGCCCACTTCCAGGCCGCCAACGCGGCCACGACCTCCTATCCGTTCCTGACCATGGGCGCCGCCAACCTGATCGAGAGCTTCGGCACCGCAGAGCAGAAGCAGCGCTTCCTGCAGCCCATGATCGACGGCCGTTTCTTCGGCACCATGGCGCTGACCGAGCCCCATGCCGGCTCGTCGCTGTCAGATATCCGCACCCGCGCCGAACCCGCTGCCGACGGCAGCTACCGCCTCAAGGGCAACAAGATCTTCATCTCCGGCGGCGACCATCCGCTGTCGGAAAACATCGTGCACATGGTCCTGGCCAAGCTGCCGGATGCGCCGCCCGGGGTGAAGGGAATTTCCCTGTTTATCGTGCCCAAGTTCCTGGTCAACGACGACGGCAGCCTGGGGCCGCGCAACGATGTGTTGCTGGCCGGACTGTTCCACAAGATGGGCTGGCGCGGCACCACGTCCACGGCGCTGAATTTCGGCGATAACGGCCACTGCGTGGGCTATCTGGTGGGCAAGCCGCACCAGGGCCTGAGCTACATGTTCCAGATGATGAACGAAGCGCGGATCGGCGTCGGCATGGGCGCGGTGATGCTGGGTTATGCCGGTTATCTGTATTCCCTGGAATACGCTCGCGAGCGCCCGCAAGGTCGCCTGCCGGACAGTAAGGACCCGACCACCGCACCGGTAGCGATCATCCAGCACGCCGATGTGCGACGCATGCTGCTGACCCAAAAGGCCTACGTCGAAGGCGCCTTCGACCTGGGGTTGTATGCGGCGAAGCTGTTCGATGACACCACCACCCTGGCCAGCGAGGCCGAGCGCCAGCAGGCCCATGAACTGCTGGACCTGCTGACCCCTATCGTCAAGTCCTGGCCTTCGGAGTTCTGCCTCAAGGCCAACGAGCTGGCGATCCAGATCCTCGGTGGTCATGGCTATACCCGGGAGTACCCGGTGGAGCAGTACTACCGCGACAACCGTCTGAATCCGATCCATGAAGGCACCCACGGCATCCAGTCCCTGGACCTGCTGGGGCGCAAGCTGGCGCAGAACGGCGGCGCCGGTCTCAAGCGCCTGATCCGCCTGATCGCCGACACCAGCAAGCAGGCCCAGGCACACGAATCCCTGGACGCCCTGCGTCAGCCCCTGGAGCAACTGGTGACGCGTCTTCAGAGCGTGACCCTGGGGCTGCTGGGGGATCTGGCCAGCGGCAAGGTCAGCGCAACCCTGGCCAACTCGGCGCTGTATCTGAAGGCATTCGGCCACACGGTGATCGGCTGGCGCTGGCTGGAGCAGGCCATCAAGGCCGAGGAAGGACTGGCTCGGGGCAATGCCGGAGATGTGGCGTTCTATCGGGGCAAGCTGCAGGCCGCGCGCTACTTCCTGACCTGGGAAGTGCCGGGGTGCCAGCACGAGCTGACGCTGCTGGAAACCCGGGACCCGACCTGCCTGGAGATGCAGGACGCCTGGTTCTGAGGCGACCGCCGCAGGAGCCGGCTTGCCGGCGAAAGCGCCGGGCCTGACACTGCGTGGCGCGAGGTTCGCTGGCAAGCCAGCTCCACACCCGTAGGAGCCGGCTTGCCGGCGAAAGCGTCCGGCCTGACACTGCGTGGCGTGCGGTTCGCTGGCAAGCCAGCTCCTACAGGCCGGTCAGTGCAGTTTGAAGCCGCCCACCTGGCGCGCCAGGTCTTCGGCCAGACGCTGCAGGGTCCGACAGTCCTCACGACAGGCGTGTACTTCAGCCGCCGTGGCCCGGGCCAGATCGGAAATGCCCTGGACATTGCGGTTGATCTCTTCAGTCACCGCCGACTGTTCTTCCGTGGCAGTGGCCACCTGCTGGTTCATGTCGCTGATGTGCTCCACCTGCCCGGTGATCGCCGTCAACGAAGCCCCGGTCTGCTGGCTGGACTGAACCCCAGTGCCGGTGGCCGATTGCCCCGCCTGCATCGAGGATACGGCGTTCTCCGCCCCCTGCTTGAGCCCCTGGATCATCTGCTGAATCTCATCGGTAGAAGTCTGGGTGCGCTGGGCCAGGGTCCGGACTTCATCGGCCACCACCGCAAAGCCCCGGCCCATCTCCCCGGCCCGGGCCGCCTCGATGGCGGCGTTGAGGGCCAGCAGATTGGTCTGCTCGGAAACCCCGCGAATCACCGCCAGCACCTGATCGATGGAGGCCACCTGCTCGGCCAGTTCGCCCACGGCGCCTGCAGCCAGAGCGATTTCCCCGGACATGCTCTCGATATGCCGAATCGAACCGCCCACCACTTCCCGGGCCTGCAGGGCTTCATCCCGGGCCGCCTGGGAAGCGTCCGCCGCCTGCCCGGCATTGCGCGCAATGTCCTGCACTGTCAGCCCCATTTCATGCACCGCAGTGGCCACCATGTCGGTCATTTCCTGCTGCCGGCCGGAGCGCTCGGCGGTGTTCTCCACCACCGCCGCCACTTGTCCGACCGAGGCCCGCAGACGCTCGGTGGTCGCCAGCACCTCGCCGATCATGCCGCGCTGGCTGTCGAGAAAACGGTTGAAGCCCCGGGCCAGATCCCCCAACTCATCGGCACGGCTGGCATCCAGGCGCAGGGTCAGGTCGCCACCGCCACTGCCAATAGCCACCAGCCCTTCGGTCACCTGTCGCACCGGGCGCACCAGGCCACGGGCCAGCCACACCACCAGCATCAGGCAGACCAGGGCGATGGCCAGACCAATACCGGTGGTCATCCACAAGGCTTGCCGGGCGTCGGCGTAAATCTGCGTCTCCGGCACCTCAGCCACCAGGGACCAGCCCATGCCCCGCAGCGGCAGGCTCAAGGCCACGAAGTCCTCGCCATCACGCTCGAAATGGCGGCGGGTCAAGCCTTCCTGGCCCATGACCGCCTCGGCCGCGGACTCGCCGATCTGTTCGGACAAATGCCGCTTGCCACTGAACTGCGCCTCTGGATGCACCTGGATCAAGCCGTCGGCCCGCACCAGAAAGACCTTGCCGCGCTCGCCGAAGCTGAAATTGTGAATCAGCTCGGACAGCTCTTTCATGCTCAACCCCAGCCCGGCAACCCCCACCAGCTTGCCGTCCTTCTTGACCCGCAGATCGATGAACATCGCCAGCTCGCCGGAGGCCACATCGGTGTCGATGTTGAGCAGCCGAGGCTTGTCGCTGTCGATGAAGTTGTAGAACCAGGAATCCTTGGGATTGGAGCGGCTAAGGGTGCGATCCAGGCCCTTCTCGTTGTAGTAGTGATTGGTCGCGGTGCCCACCATCAAGGTGGTGAAAGCGTGGTTTTCAGCGCGGATGCCTTCCAGGTAATCGATGAATACCTGAGCCTGAGACGGGTCTTCACCGGCCGCCAGCCAGTCCCGCAGCATGCCGTTGCTGGCAATGTCCCGGGCGACCGTCAGCGGCTGGGTGAGGATGCGTTCGATATCGTTGCGCATAGCTTCGATGCTCGAAGGCAGCGCCCTTTCCACCAGGTAGTTCTGGGTCAGGTGATTGATCAGCACCGTGTAGATCGCTACGACCACCAACAGGCTGACCAGCAGGGCCGAACCCATGCTGAGGATCAGTTGCCATTGAATACTGCGTCGCCAGAATTGCATGGAACACCTCTTTCTTATGGTTATAAGAGGCTGAGATACCGCGCCAGCCGCGGGAAGTTGTATACAAACATTGCTCCTGCTTGTCCAACCTATCGCCCGCTGGCTGTGTGCACTTCCATCAATTCTGTTGAATGGTCTTGGCGATCACCTCGACGGTGGCGCTCACCTGCTCCTGATAACGCTCAAGCTCCTGGGCGTGCTGCTTTTTCATTTCGATCTGCTGCGAGCACAGGTTCATCGCTGCCAGCACCAACAGGCGCTCGCCAATCAGCGTCGGGTATTTTTTCTTGGTGTCGGCCAGGGCCGCCTTGAGCATCAGCGCGGCGTCCATGAGGGTCTGTTCCTCACCGGCCGGCGCCTTGATCGAGTAATCCTCACCGAGGATCGAGACCACCTTCACCCCATCGATGTGATGTCTCATGGGTTGGCAGGGCTCGCACTGACACGCTCAACCAGAGCCTGGATGCGGGCCGCGGTGGCGCCCTGCTTTTCTTCCTGCTCCATGAGGCTCAGTTGCAGGCTTTCGTTTTCATCCTTGGCCTGGGCCAGTTGTTCCTTGAGGGTTTCGTTCGTGCCGAGCAGCTCCTGGTTCTGTACCACCAGGTCACTGACCAATTGTTCCAATTGGCTGAGGGATGCTTCCAACATTTTGATCTTCCGGGCTGTTTGCAAAGGGCGCGTACGATAAAGAAAAGTCACCCTGGATACCAGGGATATCCAGGCGCAAAGCCTTGATTTTACTGGCGATGACCCTTCCGCGAGAGCTGTTAGAGACTGTCATTCCGGCCTCGGGTTCCTGACGCTCCGTCGGACGCCTCGGACTTTTATGAATTTTCCCAATAGGGGATCAGACTTTTCTGAAAGCACTCCTGACGATTCAAGAAGCGTTTTTTCAACGCGATAGCACAGGTACTTCCCTGACTGACACGGCGCGTACGGCGCCCACCCGAGGTAGATTCAATGTCCCTGCGCTCCATGAATATCGCTCCGAGGGCCTTCCTCGGCTTTGCCCTGATCGGGTGCTTGATGCTGCTCCTCGGGATCTTTGCCTTGAATCAGATGAGCAAGATCCGCGAGGCAACCGAACGGATTACCCAGGACACCATCCCCAGCATCAAGAGCGTCGACGAGTTCACCCAGTTGAGCCTGCGCCTGCGGATTCAGGCCTATCGACTGCTGCTCAACCGCGACCCCCAGGCACAACAACAGACCCTGGAGTCCATCAGCCAGCGCAACCAGAAGATCGATGAAGCCCAAGTGCTCTACCAGACGCTCATCAGCAGTCCCGAAGAGCGCGCCGCCTACGATGAATACAGCACTCTGTTGGCCCACCACCGCCAACTGGAACGCCAACTGATCGAACTGTCGCACAACAACCGGCTCGACGAGATGCAAAGGCTGTTGAACACCGAGCTGATGGACAGTGCCGAGAAGGTCAACGCGACCCTCAATCAATTGGTGGAGATCAACACCCATTACTCCACCGTCGCCGACCATGAGGCCGCCGAACAATACAACACCGCCTTCAATCTGGTGGTGGCGCTGCTGATGCTGGCCACGGCCCTGACCCTGCTGTTCGCCTGGCGGCTGACCCGCAGCATCACCCAGCCCATCGCCTATGCCCTGAGCGCGGCCGAAGAGATTGCCGAAGGCAACCTGACCCGGCCGATCACAGTCGACGGCAATGACGAAGCCGGACGCCTGTTGCAGGCCATGGTCACGATGCAGGAGAAACTGCGCGATACCCTGCAGCGCATTTCCGGCTCCGCCAGCCAGTTGGCGTCGGCGGCAGAGGAACTCAACAGCGTCACCGACGAAGGCGCCCGGGGCCTGACCCAGCAGAACAACGAAATCGAACAGGCGGCTACGGCGGTCAATGAAATGACCAGCGCCGTGGAAGAGGTGGCACGCAATGCGGTCAGCACCTCCGAAGCCTCCCAGAGCGCCACCACCTCCGCCGGGGACGGACGGGACAGGGTGCAGGAAACCGTCTCGGCCATCGAGCGCATGACCGGTGACGTGCAAGACACTGCCAACCTGATCGGCGAGCTGGCCAACGAATCCCGGGACATCGGCAAGGTGCTCGACGTGATTCGCGGCCTGGCCGATCAGACCAACCTGCTGGCCCTCAATGCCGCCATCGAAGCCGCCCGTGCCGGCGAGGCCGGCCGCGGCTTTGCCGTGGTCGCCGACGAAGTCCGGGCCCTGGCGCACCGCACCCAGCAGTCCACCAGTGAAATCGAACGCATGATCGGCAGCATCCAGAGCGGCACCGAGCACGCAGTGGACTCGATGCGCAACAGCACCGAGCGCGCCGAGTCGACCCTGACTATCGCCCGCAGCGCCGGCCAGTCCCTGGACACCATCAACAGCGCCATCAACGAAATCAACGAGCGCAATCTGGTCATTGCCAGCGCCGCCGAAGAACAGGCCCAGGTGGCCCGGGAAGTGGACCGCAATCTGGTGAACATCCGCGACCTGTCGGTGCAGTCCACCACCGGCGCCAATCAGACCCGCTCCGCCAGCAGCGAACTGTCGATCCTGGCCGTTGACCTGAACAATCTGGTGACCCGATTCCAGCTGTAAAAGCCCTGCCCCCGGCCCCAAGGCTCTATTCCGGGCCTGGGGCCGACGCAGTCGGCAATCGACGCTCCCGGCCGGGTGCGTAGCCAAAAGGCTAAATCCACGGCGAGGCTCAAGACTTTAGTCGTACGACCGATAAGTCACGGTAGATCAGTCTCAAGCCCCCGCACGGATGCGCCCTTTTTGGTACTCACCATGTCCCTTCGTAATATGAACATCGCACCACGGGCCTTCCTCGGCTTTGCCATGATCGGCGGCTTGATGCTGATCCTGGGTGTGTTCGCCCTGAATCAGATGAGCAAGATCCGCGGCGCCGCCGAGGACATCACCCTGAGCAGCGTGCCGAGCATCAAGAGCCTTGACGAGTTCACTCAGCTGACCCTGCGCCTGCGGGTGCTGTCCTATCGCTTGCTGGTCAACCGTGAACCCGATGTCCAGCAAAAGACCATCGAACTGCTGGACATGCGCAACCAGCAGATCCGCGCCGCCCAGGTCGTCTACGAGAAGTTCATTACCAGCCCCGAGGAAAAGACCGCCTACGAGCAGTACGTCCAGTTGCTGGCACAGTACCGGCAGATCGAAGAGCGGATGAAATCCCTGTCCCGCGGCAATCAGGTGGAAGAGCTGCGCAACCTGCTCAACACCGACTTGCTGAACAACTCGGAAGCCATGAACACCGTGCTCAACCGGCTGCTGGAGATCAACACCCAGCAGACCGTCGACACCAACCAGCAGGCCGCCGAACAATACTCCTCGGCCTTCAATCTGGTGGTCTCCCTGTTGGTCCTGGCCACCGGCCTGACCCTGCTGTTCGCCTGGCTGCTGACCCGCAGCATCACCGTACCGATCGCCAACGCCCTGAGCGCCGCCGAAGAGATCGCCGAAGGCAACCTGACCCGGCCGATTGCGGTCGACGGCAGCGACGAAGCCGGACGCCTGCTGCGCGCCATGGCCAAGATGCAGGAAAAACTGCGGGACACCCTGCAGCGCATTTCCGGCTCCGCCACCCAACTGGCGTCGGCAGCGGAAGAGCTCAATTGCGTCACCGAAGAAAGCGCTCGCGGCCTGACCCAGCAGAACAACGAAATCGAGCAAGCCGCCACCGCGGTCAATGAAATGACCAGCGCCGTGGAAGAAGTGGCACGCAACGCCGTGAGCACCTCGGAAGCTTCGAAGAACGCCACCACCTCCGCCGGTGACGGTCGCGATCTGGTACAGGAAACCGTGTCCGCCATCGAGCGCATGAGCTCCGACGTGCAAGGCACCGCCAGCTTGATCGGCGACCTGGCCAACGAGTCCCGGGATATCGGCAAGGTACTGGACGTGATTCGCGGCCTGGCCGACCAGACCAACCTGCTGGCCCTCAACGCCGCCATCGAAGCCGCCCGTGCCGGCGAGGCAGGTCGTGGCTTTGCCGTGGTCGCCGACGAAGTCCGGGCCCTGGCGCACCGTACCCAGCAGTCCACCAGCGAAATCGAACGCATGATCGGCAGCATCCAGAGCGGCACCGAGCACGCAGTGGACTCGATGCGCAACAGCACCGAGCGCGCCGAGTCGACCCTGAACATCGCTCGCGGTGCCGGCCTGTCGCTGGACACCATCAACAGCGCCATCATCGAGATCAACGAACGCAACCTGGTGATCGCCAGCGCCGCCGAGGAACAGGCCCAGGTAGCCCGGGAAGTGGACCGCAACCTGGTGAACATCCGCGACTTGTCGGTGCAATCGGCCACCGGCGCCAACCAGACCAGTGCAGCCAGCAACGAGCTGTCGCGCCTGGCGGTGGACCTCAACAGCATGGTCGCGCGATTCAGCCTCTGAAACCGCTCGCCAGCCCCGGAACACGCCAGTAAATCGGCGCCGGAATTCACCCCAAAAAAATCCGCCACTGTCATCAAAAGCTTTTTGACAGTGGCGCATTTCAACAGGTTAGAATCGCTGGCACGCAGACTGCATGGTCAGTTTGCGCCCGCCTTTTCCGCTCTGGAGTACTGCCTTTGAATGCGACGACCATCAACAGCCTGTTCTTGATCGGCGCGTTGCTGGTAGGTGCGAGCATTCTGGTGAGTTCACTTTCCTCCCGCCTCGGCATCCCGATCCTGGTGATCATTCTCGCCGTGGGCATGACCGCCGGGGTCGATGGCGGCGGCATCATCTTCGACAACTACCCGACCGCCTACCTGGTGGGCAACCTGGCCCTGGCCGTGATCCTGCTGGACGGCGGCTTGCGCACCCGGGTCGCGAGCTTCCGCGTGGCCCTGTGGCCGGCGCTGTCCCTGGCCACGGTGGGGGTGTTGATCACCACCGGGCTGACCGGCATGGCTGCCGCCTGGCTGTTCGACCTGAACCTGATCCAGGGGCTGCTGATCGGCGCCATCGTCGGCTCCACCGACGCCGCCGCAGTGTTCTCCCTGTTGGGGGGCAAGGGCCTCAACGAACGGGTTACCGCCAGCCTGGAGATCGAGTCCGGCAGTAACGACCCCATGGCGGTGTTTCTTACCGTGACCCTGATCGACATGCTCGCCAACGGCCACACCGGCCTGCACTGGAGCCTGCTGACCGACCTGATCCGCGAGTTCGGCATAGGTGCGGTGATCGGTCTGGGAGGCGGCTGGCTGATGCTGCAACTGGTCAACCGTATCCACCTGGCCAACGGCCTGTATCCGATCCTGGTGGTCGCCGGCGGCCTGGTGGTGTTCGCCCTGACCAACGCCCTGCACGGCAGCGGTTTCCTCGCCGTGTACCTGTGCGGCCTGGTAATCGGCAACCGTCCGGTGCGCAGCCGCCATGGCATCCTGCACATGCTCGACGGCATGGCCTGGCTGGCGCAGATCGGCATGTTCCTGGTGCTGGGGCTGCTGGTCACGCCCCACGACCTGCTGCCCATCGCTCTGCCGGCCCTGGGCCTGGCGCTGTGGATGATTCTGTTCGCTCGGCCGCTCTCGGTATTGGTGGGACTGCTGCCGTTCAAGGCCTTCCATGGCCGGGAAAAGGCGTTTATTTCCTGGGTCGGCCTGCGGGGCGCGGTGCCGATCATTCTCGCGGTGTTCCCATTGATGGCCGGGCTACCCAACGCCCAGCTGTACTTCAACCTGGCGTTCTTTATCGTGCTGATCTCGCTGCTGGTCCAGGGCACCAGCCTGCCGTGGGTGGCCAAGTGGCTCAAGGTCACGGTGCCGCCGGAGCCGGCACCGATTTCCCGGGCGGCCCTGGAAGTCCACGTCACCAGCGAGTGGGAACTGTTCGTCTACCGCCTGGGAGCGGAAAAATGGTGCATCGGCGCCGCCCTGCGGGAGCTGAAGATGCCCGAAGGCACGCGGATCGCGGCCCTGTTTCGCGGTCAGCAATTGCTCCATCCGTCGGGTAGTACCGTGCTCGAGGCCGACGACCTGCTGTGCGTAATCGGTCATGAACACAACCTGCCGGCCCTGGGCAAGCTCTTCAGCCAGGCTCCGGAGCGCGGGCTGGACCTGCGCTTCTTCGGCGATTTCGTACTGGAAGGCGACGCCCAGCTGGGCGCGGTGTCGGCGCTCTACGGGCTCAAGCTCGATGGCCAGGACGCGGATATGCCACTGGGCGCCTTCATTGCCCAGAAGGTTGGCGGCGCGCCGGTGGTCGGCGACCAGGTGGAGTGGAACAACACCATCTGGACCGTGGCCGTGATGGACGGGAACAAGATCGGCAAAGTTGGCGTCAGATTCCCCGAAGGAAGTCGCCCCGGCCCCGGACTCTTCCTCTAAACTCGGGAACGCGCCAGGCCATCGCCGCGGCGTTCCCCCCTATTCCCAATTGCTTGACCGACTTCTATGCCTACCCTGCGTAAATTCATCGCTGTTGCCCTGCTGGGCCTGAGTCTCTCTGTCGGCGCCGCACAGGGCGGCGATCCCCCCAGCGCCGAGTCGGTCCAGCAAAGCCTGGACAAGATCGCCGAGCGCAAATTGCCGGAAGCCGATCAAAAGGCCCTGCAGAACCTGCTGCAGAACACCCTGAACCAGCTGAACAACAAGCAGGATTACGAACGACGCCTGACGGACCTGAAGCAGCAGCTGAGCAACGCGCCACGCCTGACTGCGGACAACCAGCGCGAACTGGCACGTCTGAAGGCCAGCAAAGTAGTGCCGGTGGCCCAGCGCTACGCCACGCTGGCGGTGTCCCAGCTGGAGCAACTGCTGGCCGAGCGCAGCGCCACCCAGGGCGAACTGCAAAAGGCCCTGGCCGATGCCAATAGCCTGACCATCACCGCCCAGACCCGCCCCGAGCGGGCCCAGGCCGAGATCAGCAGCAGCCAGACGCGAATCCTGCAGATCAACGCTGCACTCAAGTCCGGCAAGGACGGCGGCAAGCTGCTCAGTGCTGACCAGCGCAACCTGCTCAATGCCGAACTGGCGGCGATCAACGCCCTGATTCCCCTGCGCCGCCAGGAGCTGGCGGGCAACAGCCAGCTCCAGGACCTGGGCAACAGCCAGCATGACCTGTTGATCGAAAAAACCGCGCGCCTGGAACAGGAAATCCAGGACCTGCAGACCCTGATCAACCAGAAACGCCTGGCCCAATCCCAGGAAACCGTGACCCAGCAGTCCATCGAGGCGCAGAAGGCCGGGGGCAGTAGCCTGCTGGCCACCGAGAGCGCCACCAACCTCAAGCTCTCCGACTACCTGCTGGTGTGCACCGACCGCCTCAACGAGCTGACCCAGCAGAACCTGCAGACCAAGCAGCAACTGGACAGCGTGAGCCAGAGCGATGCGGCCCTGGACGAACAGATCAACGTGCTCAAGGGCAGCCTGCTGCTGTCGAAGATTCTCTACAAGCAGAAACAGGCCCTGCCGCGCCTGAAACTGGACCGCGACCTGGCGGACGAAATCGCCGATATCCGCCTCTACCAGTTCGAGATCAACCAGCAGCGGGAACTGCTCAGCAGCCCCAGCGCCTACGTCGAAAACCTGCTCAAGACCCAACCCCCGGAGCAGGTCACGCCTCAGTTGCGCAGGACCCTGATCGACCTGGCGATAACCCGCGCCGACCTGCTGGAGCGCCTGAACCGCGAGCTCAGCGCCCTGCTCAATGAATCCATCACCCTGCAACTGAACCAGAAGCAGCTGTTGAGCACGTCCCAGAGCCTGCGGGCGACACTCGACGAGCAGATGTTCTGGATTCCCAGCAACAAGCCCCTGGACGCCGAGTGGCTGCAGGAAGTCCCTCAGCGCCTGGAGAAACAGCTCACCACCCTGCCCTGGGCCTCAAGCCTCAGTGAACTGACCGACGGCCTGGCACAGCGGCCATTGCTGTTCCTGCCCCTGGCGCTGTTGATCGGCGCCCTGCTGTGGCGACGCAAGAACCTCTATGCGCGCCTGAACAAGGTGCACAAGGACATCGGCCACTTCAAACGCGACAGTCAGTGGCACACACCCTTGGCGATCCTGGTGAACATTCTCCTGGCGATGCCGGTCACCCTGGCTCTGGCGCTGTGCGGCTATGCCCTGCAGATCGATGCCCGGGGGCAGAACGCCAACCTCGGCGCGGCGCTGCTGCAGATCGCCCAGGCCTGGCTGGTGTTCTATACCGCCTATCGAATCCTCGCCCCTGGCGGCGTGGCCGAGCTGCATTTCCGCTGGGAGAAACCCCAGGTGGAATTCCTTCAGTCCTGGGTTCGCCGCCTGGGACTGGTGGTCCTGGCGCTGGTGGCCGTGGTGGCGGTCGCCGAGCATCAGCCTGCGGCCCTGGCCGAGGACGTCCTGGGCATTGCCGTGGTGCTGACCTGCTATGGATTGATGGCCTGGCTGTTGAGTCGCCTGCTGTTGAGCAGCCCGACTCACGAGAACGCCTCACTGTTCCGCAAGGCAGTGGGACTGCTGTTCACCCTGCTGCCGATCGCCTTGTTCATTGCCGTGTGCTTTGGCTACTACTACACCGCACTGAAACTCAGCGACCGTTTGATCAACACCCTCTACCTGCTGATGTTCTGGCTGGTGATCGAGGCCACCTTCGTCCGCGGCCTCAGCGTCGCCGCTCGACGCCTGGCCTACCAGCGGGCCCTGAGCAAGCGCCAGGCCGCCAAGGAGGCGGGGGAAAGCGGCGATGCGGTGGTCGAAGAACCGACCATGGACATCGAGAAGGTCAACGAACAGTCCTTGCGCCTGATCCGCCTGGCCCTGCTGGGCGGCTTCATCGCCGCGCTGTACTGGGTCTGGGCGGACCTGATCACCGTGTTCTCCTATCTGGACAACGTCACCCTCTACGAATACACCAGCGGCACCGGCGCCAACATGAGCATGGTGCCCATCAGCATCGGCGACGTGATTGGCGCGCTGATCATTATCGGTATCACCTTTGCCCTGGCGCGCAACCTGCCCGGTCTCCTGGAAGTGCTGGTGCTGTCCAAGCTGAATCTGGCCCAGGGCAGTGCCTACGCCACCACCACCCTGCTGTCCTATGCCATCGCCGGGATCGGCTTCGTCTCCACCCTGGCCACCCTCGGGGTCAGTTGGGACAAGCTGCAGTGGCTGGTGGCGGCCTTGTCCGTGGGCCTGGGTTTCGGCATGCAGGCGATCTTCGCCAACTTCATCTCCGGCATCATCATCCTGTTCGAGCGGCCGGTGCGCATCGGCGACACCATCACCATCGGCAACCTGTCGGGTACGGTGAGCAAGATCCGCATCCGCGCCACCACCATCACCGACTTCGACCGCAAGGACATCATCGTCCCCAACCAGACCTTCATCACCGGGCAACTGATCAACTGGTCCCTGACCGACACCGTGACCCGGGTGACCCTCAAGCTCGGGGTCGACTACGGCTCGGACCTGGATCTGGTCAAGGAGCTGCTGCTCAAGGCGGCCCGGGACAACCCGCGGGTACTCAAGGAGCCGGAGCCTCACGTGTACTTCCTCAACTTCGGCGAAAGCACCCTGGACCACGAACTGCGCATGCACGTTCGCGAACTGGGGGACCGCAACCCGGTGGTGGACGAGGTCAACCGCTTCATCAACCGCGAGTTCAAGAAGCAGCACATCAACATCTCCTTCCGGCAGATGGAGGTCTACCTGAAGAACCTCCACGGTCAGGAATACAAGATGGTGCCCATCGAGCCGGAGGCCAAGACCATCGTCCCGGTGGCCGAAGGCAAGCCGCTGCAGGAACCGCCGCCGAGCAAACTCGACTAAGGCCTCTATCCCTAGCAGAATGCTCGGACATTCTGCTGGGAGATGGCCGTTGAAAGCCCTCGACGAACTGACCTTCGACAACCGCTTCGCTCGCCTGGGCGACGCCTTCTCGACCCACGTACTGCCCGAACCCCTCGACAACCCAAGACTGGTAGCGGCCAGTCCTGGCGCCATGGCGCTGCTGGACCTGGACCCCGCCGTGGCCGAAAGCCCGGTATTCGCCGAACTGTTCGGCGGGCACAAGCTGTGGGCCGAGGCCGAGCCCCGGGCAATGGTCTATTCCGGGCATCAGTTCGGTTCCTACAACCCGCAACTGGGCGACGGCCGCGGGCTGCTGCTGGGCGAGGTCTACAACCAGGCGGGAGAACACTGGGACCTGCACTTGAAGGGCGCCGGCCAGACGCCGTATTCCCGCATGGGCGATGGCCGGGCAGTACTGCGCTCGTCGATCCGCGAGTTCCTCGCTTCCGAAGCCCTGCATGCCCTGGGCATCCCCAGCAGCCGCGCCCTGTGCGTGATCGGCTCGGACACCCCGGTGTGGCGCGAGAAACAGGAACGCGGGGCGATGGTTCTGCGCCTGGCGCAGAGCCATATCCGCTTCGGGCATTTCGAGTATTTCTACTACACGAAGAAACCCGAGCAGCATAAGCAACTGGGGGAGCATGTCCTGGCCCTGCATTTCCCCGAGTGCCTGGAACAGCCTGAACCCTACCTGGCGATGTTTCGCGAAATCGTCGAGCGCAATGCCGAGCTGATTGCCAAATGGCAGGCCTACGGCTTCTGCCACGGGGTGATGAACACTGACAACATGTCGATCCTGGGCATTACCTTCGACTTCGGCCCCTTCGCCTTCCTCGACGATTTCGACGCCCACTTCATCTGCAACCATTCCGATGACCAGGGCCGCTACTCCTTCAGCAACCAGGTGCCCATCGGCCAGTGGAACCTCAGCGCCCTGGCCCAGGCCCTGACGCCGTTCATCAGCGTCGAGGCGCTGCGCGAAACCCTGGGCCTGTTCCTGCCGCTGTACCAGGCTCATTACCTGGACCTGATGCGCCGACGCCTGGGCTTCACCCAGGCCGAGGACGACGATCAGAAGCTGGTGGAGCGCCTGCTGCAACTGATGCAGAACAGCGGCGTCGACTACAGCCTGTTCTTCCGCCACTTGGGGGAGCAAGCCCCGGAACAGTCGCTGGCGCGGCTGCGAGACGATTTCGTCGATCGCAACGGCTTCGATGCCTGGGCCGAGCAGTACCGGGAACGGGTCGCCCGGGATCCGATCCAGGGCCAGGACCTGCGCCGGGAGCGCATGCACGCGGTCAACCCGCTGTACATCCTGCGCAACTATTTGGCGCAGAAAGCCATTGATGCCGCAGAAGCGGGGGACTACAGCGAAGTGCGCCGCCTGAATCAGGTGCTGAGCCGGCCTTTCGAGAAACAGGCCGGCATGGACAGCTATGCCGAGCGCCCACCTGAGTGGGGCAAGCACCTGGAAATCAGCTGCTCGTCCTGAGTCAGGCGAAGGTCTCCATCGACACCTTGAAGCGCTCGGCCAGCCAGCGGATCTGCCGCAGGTTGAGCTGGCGCTTGCCGCTGAGCACTTCCGACACCACCGATTGCGCGCCCACCCCAGGCAGGTCGCTTTGAGTCAGGCCATGTTCACCCATCAACGAACGTAGAACCTCCACTGCGCTGACCGCCGGCATCGGATGGTGCTCTTCGTCGTAGGCCTCGATCCAGTCACCAATGATGTCCACCAGCGAAGCCAGTGGGTGCGATTCGTCTTCGCCCATGATGTCCAACAGCTCATCAAGTGCCAGGGCCAGCGCGTCGTAATCGGCCTCGCTCTTGGGCTTGCGCAATATGGGCGCAACGAACTGCCAGTGCTCCGCCGCTTGCTTAACCTGAAGACTCATTGTGATTCCTCCTTCCACAGCCCCTTGTCGTACTCGCCGTAATCCAGCACATGCCTGATATAGAGGCGCTGCCCCCCATAGCGCACGATTGCGATCAGCCTCAGTTTGTTGCCGCCAATGTCGAAAACATGAAAGCGCCCGACCTTATCTAGCGCCGGAAACAAGGCCTTCATGTCGGCGAAATCAGCCGGCCTGGCGCCTTTGGCCTTGCGGTACCAGGTATCCAGTGCCCGCGCGACTTGCGGCCATTGCTCCTTGGCCTGCCGGATACGTTTTGCGGTGATGATGTGCATGCAATGTCCCTATCGCATAATGCTATTAACGTTAGATGCGAGCATTAGATATCTCAAGATGCTATACCCGCGGTCAGACCAGCGGTGCTCACGTGCTTCAAGCCTAGACAGCCAACGAACGGGCTTGCCGAGCAGTGTGTGAGCGATTGCGACGGACTCATGAGCTTCGACCAACGCCTCGGCCGTCGTGCAGAAAAGCGCCAAACACAAGATTGCGCATGGACCCGTCGGCAGCGGATGCGGATAATGCGCGTCCCTGATTTCCAGTACCTGCAAGGATGCGCATGAACCTGTTCCTCACCCTGGTCACCCTGGTTTTCGGCGTGATCACCCTGGTGTCGGCTGTCATCTACCTGAGCCGCCGCGCCAAGTACCGCATGAACCTGCAGGACCTGCGCCTGCACGGTAAACCGCACCGCACCATTACCCAGGCCGAACTGGACGAACTGGCCAAACAGACCGCTAGCCTGCAACGTATCCAGGGCAGCGGCGGCATGTCCTACGAGCCGATCAGCGACAGCGTCTATCTGATTAGCGGCGGCACCGCGAGCGACGGGCTGGAACTGCAGGCCCAGTCGATAAAACACGTGTCGATCGCCGGTATTCCCGTGGAATTCCCCTACCCGATGGACAGCTTCCTGGCCGACAGCAACCAGGCCGAAGTGGTGATCGCCAAGAAGTTCGCCGTGGTCATCGGCCTCAACGGGCATCGCCTGGCCCTGTAACGCACCGGCAGCCGACTGCCACCTTCACCACTCGCCCATGCCACGAACCCTGCCCCCGTCGATACCCTGCAAGAGTCCGCCATGAAACGTCGCTACCTGCTGCTGTTGCCCCTGCTGCTCGCCCTGACCGGGTGCAAGGAAGACTTCGCCACCCTGCA
This sequence comes from Pseudomonas sp. JDS08PS003, assembly GCF_045013505.1. Classification (NCBI taxonomy): domain Bacteria; kingdom Pseudomonadati; phylum Pseudomonadota; class Gammaproteobacteria; order Pseudomonadales; family Pseudomonadaceae; genus Pseudomonas; species Pseudomonas sp. JDS08PS003. The sequence continues at coordinate 641,465 of NZ_CP120724.1, read as the reverse complement.
CTTCCAGGATTCGGTGCGCTCCGATCCCAAGGCCGGCCCGCAATACTCCGACCAGTTGGTGCACGAGGCGTACAAGCAGAGCATCTACACCGCGCTCAGCGCCCAGGACCTGGCCCCGGATGCCATCGCCCTGGAACGGGACAAGGAGGATGACAAAGTGATCCACCTGCGCCTGGTGGACTACTCCCTGAGCCCGGAGCAACGGGGTCGCCTCAGGGCGGTCTTCGAGCAGGTTACCGACGCGCGCAAGGCCAGTTCGATGAACCTGCACCTGGAACTGGACAACGCCCAAGCCAGCGTCAACCCGCCCGGCCCCAGCGACCTGCCGGACAGCATCGACGCCAGCCTCGAGTTCGATCCGACGTTCGAGATGCTGCTGGACCGCAGCTACGACGACAGCATGCGTGCCATCGTCAACCAGAGCGAAATCGAAGGCCCGGTCAGTTGCAAGATCACCGCGCACCTGGCAATGCCCACGCGCTTGAAACTGATCGGCTACGAAGCCCTTGAACAGGACAACAGCGAGCGCGGCCTGGTCTCCTTGCTGACCCGCAGCGGCAGCATTGCCAAGGTGCCACTCAAGGTGCATTTCGATGACCCGGACCTGAACCGGCACCTGCAACAGAAAACCATCCAGGCCTGGCCTTCCAGCTCGAAAATCACCCGGCCCGCACCGGTGCCCCTCGACGAATTCGCCATCGTCATCGGCTCCATCGGTGTCCAGACCCTGACCTCAGCCCAGCCCTTCGACACCCGAAAAGACGAACTGCAAGCGCTGTGCGATCAAAAGATGCAGACCCTGGGCCGACCGTTCACCTTTCAAATGGGTCGGACCCTGGATCGCTTGACCAGCGTCGATTTCCGCTAAGCGCCATGGCGCAACAAGGACCTCCATTGAACCGACGCCTCTACACGGCAGCCCTGCTGCTGATGCTGCTGACCGGCTGCAAGCAGACCTACCTCACCCTGCATTTCCAGGAAGAAGTGGGTGACCCCAAGCAGGCCCGCATCGTGCCGTACTTTGCAGAGACCATCACTGAGATGGCCACCGGGATCGGCATCGAACCCGACGCCATCGGCCTGGAGATGGACCGCAAGGACGACAAGACCCTGCATATCAGCCTGGACAGCAGCGTGCCCGAAACCCAGCGCCAACGTCTGCGGGAACTGTTCAGCGAGATTGTCGAGGCGCGCGCAGCCGGCACCTTCGAAGCCGTTCTGGAGATCGCCCCGGAAACCGGGAAATACACCAGCCCCGAGTACCGCAAAAGAGCCATGGCCTTGCCGCGGCGCTTCTCGCTGGCGCTGGAGCCGGTGAAATACGCCGATGTGCTGTTTCATTACTCGATGGAGGAGTTGACCAGCGGCAAGCTCTCGGCCACCGGCACGCCCAACGAGGCGTTTTGCCAATACCAGGCCACTCTCCAGGCGCCGGGCATGCCGTTCAGCCAGATGGGCAGCAAGGCCGGAAGCGGAACCGGGGATTACAACGTGTATCTGGAGTGGAAAGACCACAAGCGCGAACCGGCGCAGTTCTTGTTCGGCAACATCACGTTCACCAACCCCACGCTCAACCAGATGCTGTTCGACAACCGCATCCAGCTGTCCGCGATCAAGACCTCTTGGGGCACACGAACGGATCGCCGCGCCGACCGCGTCGGCTTCAGTGTCGGTTCCCTGGGCCTTCAGTACCACGAGGATGGGGAGATTTCTCCGTTGCAACACATAGGCTTCATGGGCAAGTGCCAGGGCATGGCCATGGAACTGGGGCGGCCCTTTACCTTTTACATCGGCCGCTCCATGGACCGTCTGGTCAGTGTCGAACTGGCCCCGCCCAGCACGTGAAGCCATGGCGACGCCGACTTGATATTCACCCAGGGCGCCGCCATTTAAGGCGCTCTACCCTGCTTGCGGAGCCCAACCATGTCCGACCCACTGCTGATCCCCTGCCCGCACTGCAACGGCCTCAACCGCATTCCCGCCGAACGCCTGGGGGATCACCCCAAGTGCGGGCGCTGCAAGGCCGAGGTGTTGCTGAGCAAACCCTTTGACTTGAAACAGGGCGACTACGCCAGCCAGATCAAGGGCGACCTGCCGTTGCTGGTGGATGTGTGGGCAGACTGGTGCGGGCCGTGCAAATCCTTTGCGCCGATCTTTGCGCAGGCCGCCGCGCAGCTCAGTGGCAAGTGCCGCCTGGCCAAGCTGGACAGTGAAGCCAACCCGCAGCTGTCGGGGCAATTGGGCATTCGCTCGATTCCCAGCCTGATCCTGTTCAAGAACGGCCGGGAAGTGGCCCGCCAGAGCGGCGCCCTGCCCTTGCCGCAACTCTTGGGCTGGTTGCGCAGCCAGGGCATCTGAACACGCCCTGACAGGAGACTTGCGCTCCTGCCACCGCGGCGCTGAGTTCAGGCGTTTTCCAGCAGGTTGTGCAGGTCAACGAATTGCTGGGTCAGCTTGTGTCGCGGATCGAGATAGATCAGCGGCAGGCTGGCCTGGTGGGATTCACGCATGCGCACCGAGCTGGCCAGGTACACCGGCAGCACCGGCAGCCCCTCGCTGATCAGTTCGTCGAGCATCTGTTGCGGCAGGCTGGCCCGAGCCTGGAACTGATTGACCACGATCCCCTCGACCTGCAGGTCCTCGTTGTGGTCTTCCTTCAACTCTTCGATCTCCGCCAGCAGGCCGTACAGCGCCTGGCGCGAGAAGCTGTCGCAGTCAAAGGGAATCAATACCCGATCGGCGGCGATCAACGCCGAAACCGCATAGAAATTCAGGGCCGGCGGGGTGTCGAGATAGATCCGGTCATAGTCCTCGGCCAACTCGTCCAGCAACTTACGCAGCTTGTTGATCTTGTGCTTGGCCTCAAGCTTGGGCTGCAGATCCGCCAACTCGGCGGTGGCGGTCACCACATGCAAGTTGTCGAACGGCGTCTCGTAGATATCCACCTGGTTCTTTTTCGAGAAAGGCCCGGAAGACAGGGTCTGCTTGAAGAAATCGGCAATGCCCATGGGAATGTCATCGCCGGTCAGGCCGGTGAGGTACTGGGTCGAGTTGGCCTGGGCATCCAGGTCCACCAGCAAGGTGCGATACCCCTCGCTGGCGCTGACCGCCGCCAGATTGCAGGCAATACTGGACTTGCCCACACCACCTTTCTGATTGAACACCACACGCCGCATGTCTAAACCTCCGTGTATCAAAGATCACCGAGTGTAGTAGTCCTCACCGCCCCTTAGCTACCTCGGCAACACAAGAGTTTCCCGCCGCCCAACACCCTTGGAACACGCCATGCAAAGCCCTGGCGACCAGGGATTGGGGCGAAAAGGCAACTCGATAGTGGCAAATAGATATCCATGATCACCGCAGATCCGTCTGCTTTTGCGACCAACAGCCCAAGCAGCATTTGCTACAAGCCAGTCGCACCGGGATAATGCGCGCCACTGGCGCCTTTGCGTCATCCAGGTCAATCGCCAATCGAAGCGATACACCGCGTCAAGGAAGCCCGCAGGGGCGGGATGAAATCAAGTGATCAAGTTCAACATCGCTCAATGGCGTGCGTGGGCCCCTGGGCTCGAAAGCGTGGACGCCTGGCAGGCCTGGAGCCGTCAGCCGGCCCTGCCTGAGAGCAGCGATGCCGCTCCCGATGTGTCCTTTCTGCCCGCCATGCAGCGCCGCCGTCTCAGTCGCCTGGCGCGCATGGCCTTCAGCGTTGGCTGGCCCCTGGCCGAAGGCCTCGAGCAATTGCCACTGGTGTTCATTTCCCGGCATGGCGAAACCCCGCGAACCTTCGAGATCCTCAGCGACCTGGCCGCCGAGCAGCCTCTGTCGCCCACCCAGTTCAGCCTCTCGGTGCACAACGCAGTGATTGGCCTGTGGTCGATCATGCGCGGCGAAACCAGTGAAATGACGGCCCTGGCCGCCGCCGGCGACGGCCTGGAACACGGCCTGCTGGAAGCCGCCACCCTGCTGGCGGACGGTGCCCCCCACGTCTTGCTGGTGATCACCGAGGAACAGCCGCCCGAGGCCTATGCCAGCTGGATCGACGACGTACCTTTTCCCTACGCCCTGGGCCTGTTGCTGAGCCCCGGCGACGACTGGCAACTGTCCCTGGACAGCCACGACGGTCAAATCCCCAAGACCCAGTGGCCCCATGCCCTGAACCTGCTGCGAACCCTGCTCGGCTCGCAGACCTTTTGCCAACATGCCTGGATGAATCGTGTATGGACCTGGCAACGCAACCACTGAACGCCAAGGGCCGCAATGCCTACTACTGGCGCCTGCTGGCCACCGGTCTGAGCTTTGCACTGTTCGGAATAGGTGGTTTGTGCCTGCGCCTGGTGATTTTCCCCCTGCTCGCCTGCCTGCCCGGCGACGCCGCCAGCCATAGCCGGCGCGCACGCCAGACCGTCAGTCGGCTGTTCTGGCTGTTCATCCGTTTCATGGCCAAGAGCGGCGTGCTCACCTATGAAGTCCAGGGCGCCCACCTGCTCGGCCGTCCGGGGCAGATGATCATCGCCAATCACCCGTCGCTGATCGACGTGGTGTTCCTGATCGGCCTGGTGCGCGACGCCAACTGCGTGGTGAAGCAAAGCCTCTGGGACAACCCCTTCACCCGCGGCCCGGTGCGCGCCACCCAGTACATCAGCAACGACGGCAGCATGGACATGCTCGACAGCGCCTGCGGGGCGCTGCAGGCAGGTCAGACCCTGATCGTCTTTCCGGAGGGCACCCGCACCCAGCCGGGCGCCGCTCCGGCCTTTCATCGGGGGGCCGCGGCGATTGCCCTGCGAGGTGCGAAGATCATTACCCCGGTGGTGATCAAGGTCAGCCCCACCACCCTGACCAAGGCCGAGCCCTGGTACCGCATTCCGCAACGCCGTGTGCACTTCAGTTTTCACGTCGGTGCCGATATAGACCCACAGACCTTTGCCGCCCAAGGCCCCGCGCCTCAGGCCTCGCGCAAGCTCAATGAGCACTTGCACCACTATTTCATCAAGGAGCTCGCCAGAGATGAGCGATACACACCCGGATCTGATGCTTGAAATCAAACTGCTGATCATCGATGCCCTGGGCCTCGAAGACATCAGCGCCCAGGACATCGGCAACGATCAGACCCTGTTCGGCGAAGGCCTCGGCCTGGACTCGGTGGACGCCCTGGAACTGGGCCTGGCGATCCAGAAGAAGTACGGCATCAAGATCGATGCCGACGCCAAGGACACCCGCAACCACTTCAGTAACGTGGCGAGCCTTGCGGCGTTCGTCACTGCAAAACAGGCAGCTTGAGAACCGACCATGCAAACCCGTGACGACATCTTCAACACCCTGCGCGATGCCCTGGTCGAACTCTTCGAGCTTGAGCCCGACAGCATCAGCCTGGATTCCAACCTGTACCAGGACCTGGAAATCGACAGCATCGACGCCGTCGACCTGATCGACCACATCAAGCGTCAGACCGGCAAGAAAATCGCCGCCGAGGAATTCAAGTCGGTGCGTACCGTCAATGACGTGGTCGAGGCGGTCTACCGTCTGGTCCAGCCGGCCGCATGAGCCGGCTGATCGGCCTGGGCTTGTTGCTGGCCGGCCTGCTTTACCCCTTTGCGGTGTATTTCGGCATGGAGCACTTCGCTCCGTGGCAATTCGGCCTGCTGCTGGGCGGCCTGTGGCTGGCCCGGGCGCTGACCGGCGAACGCCGTCCCGGCAGCCTGTGGATGGCCGGTGCGGCCATCGCCTTCTGCCTGCTGCTGGCGTGGTTCGATCACCCGGCGCTGCTGCGCTGGTACCCGGTGCTGATCAGCAGCTTCATGCTCGGCCTGTTCGGCCTGAGCCTGAAGTACGGTCCGCCGGTGGCGGAGCGCCTGGCCCGCCTCAGCGAGCCGGATCTGCCGGAAAAGGCCATACGTTACACCCGCCAGGTGACCATCGCCTGGAGTGTGTTTTTCCTCTGTAACGGAGTGCTCGCCGCAGCCCTGACCCTCTGGGCGCCGCTGAGCTGGTGGACGTTGTACAACGGCCTGATCGCCTATGGGCTGATGGGTTTGCTGTTTGCCATTGAGTGGCTTTTACGACAACGGGTACGAGGCCGTAGATGAACTGGATTGCCCTTGAGCGGCTATTGCTCAGGACCCAAGCACCGCGGGTGGTCAGCGCCCATCCCGACATCGACCTGGAAGGCGTGCAGACCCGGGCCCTGAGCCTGGCCGCAGCCCTGCACGAGCGCGGCGTACGCCGTCTGGCGCTGCACCTGGAGGACGCCGTTGACCTGGCCGTGGCCCTGCTGGGTGCCTGGCGCGCCGGGGTCAGCGTGTTGCTGCCCGCCGACCTGCAGGCCCAGACCCGCCAGCGCTGGGCGGCGGACGTCGACCTGTGGCTGACCGACCAGGACCCGCCCTTGCAGCCACTGCAGGTTGCACCGCTGGAGCCGGCCGAGCTGGACCTGGACGCCTGCCGGCTGAGCCTGTGCACCTCGGGCTCCAGCGGCGAACCCAAGCGCATCGAGAAAAACCTGCGCCAGCTGGCCAACGAGGTCCAGGCCCTGGAACAACTGTGGGGCACAGACCTGGGCCCGGCCTGGATCATCGGCAGCGTCGCCACCCAGCATATCTACGGTTTGCTGTTCCGCGTGCTCTGGCCGCTGTGCGCCGGGCGTCCCTTCGTGCGCCGTCAATTGGCCTTCCCCGAAGACCTGCAACGGGCCAGCCGCGAATGCCCGGCATTCGCCTGGGTGGCCAGCCCCGCCCTGCTCAAGCGCATGGGCGACAACCTCGACTGGCCGGCTCTGAGCCCGGTGCGGCGGGTATTTTCCTCTGGCGGCGCCTTGCCCGCCGAGGCCGCCAGTGGGCTGCAACAACGCTTGCAGCAATGGCCAACGGAGATCCTCGGCAGCTCGGAAACCGGCGGCATTGCCTGGCGCCAGGGGCCCGACCTGTGGCAGCCCTTTGCCGAGGTGCGCCTGAGCCAGGACAGCGACGGCGCGCTGCTGATCGCCTCGCCCTACCTGCCGGCCGGGCATATCGAACACAGCGCCGATGCCGCGCGCATTGCCGCTGACGGCCGCTTCGAACTGCTGGGCCGCCTGGACCGCATCGTCAAGCTGGAAGAAAAACGCATCTCCCTGCCCATGCTGGAACAGGCCCTGGAGCAGCACGAATGGGTCGCGGAAGCACGCCTTGGGGTGATCGAAGACAACCGCGCCTACCTTGGCGCCCTGCTGGTGCTCAGCGAGTCCGGCCTGCATGCCCTGCGCAACCAGGGCCGACGCCACCTGACCCAGGCCCTGCGCCAGCACCTTTCCCGGCACTGCGAAGCCCTGGCCCTGCCACGGCGCTGGCGCCTGCTGCGGCAAATGCCCTTGAACAACCAGGGCAAGCTGCCCCAGGCCGAGGTCCAGGCTCTGCTGCTAGCGCCGCGCCCGCAGGCGCCGGAGGTGCTGCAGCAGGTGCAGGACGAACAAGAGTGGCAACTGCAACTGGCGATTCCGCCGGACCTGGCGTATTTCAGCGGGCACTTTCCCGCCACCCCGGTGCTGCCGGGGGTGGTGCAAGTGGACTGGGCCCTGGCCCTGGGCCAGCAGCTGCTCGATCTGCCGGGCCGCTTCGCCGGCATGGAAGTGCTGAAGTTCCAGCAACTGGTACGCCCCGGCGACCGCATCCAGCTCAATCTGCGCTTCGACGTCCAGCGCCAGAAACTGTATTTCGCCTACCTGAATGACGGCGCCCCCTGCTCCAGCGGGCGGATCATCCTGGAGGCCAGCTGTGGATAACTCTTCCCGCTTCGCGGCTGTAGGAGCTGGCTTGCCAGCGAAGGGGCCCACGCCGACCCACAGCCCCTGCGCCGTCATCCCGGTCTACAACCATGAAACCGCCGTGCCCGCCGTGGTCGACGCGCTCCTGGCACGGGGCCTGCCCTGCGTACTGGTGGACGACGCCAGCAGCCCGGCCTGCGCGGCAGTGCTGGAGCAGATGGCCCAGCGCGAAAAGGTGTTCCTGATCCGCCTGGCCATCAACCAGGGCAAGGGCGGCGCGGTCATGGCCGGCCTGCGCGAAGCCGTGCAACTGGGCTTCAGTCACGCCCTGCAGGTGGACGCCGACGGCCAGCACGACCTGGCGGATGTGGATAACTTCATCCAACGCTCCCAGGCCCATCCCGAAGCGCTGATCTGCGGTTATCCACAGTACGACGCCAGCGTCCCCAAAGGGCGCCTGTACGCCCGCTACCTGACTCACGTCTGGGTCTGGATCAATAGCCTGTCGCTGCAGATCCCGGATTCCATGTGCGGCTTCCGGGTCTATCCCCTGCCCGCCACTTTGGCCCTGATCGACTCGGTGCAACTGGGGCGACGCATGGACTTCGACCCGGAGATCCTGGTGCGCCTGTCCTGGCGCAACCAGCCCATGCACTGGCTGCCGACCCGGGTGCACTATCCCCAGGACGGCCTGTCGCACTTTCGCCTGTTCCACGACAACGCGCTGATTTCCAAGATGCACGCCAAGCTGTTCTTCGGCATGTTGCTGCGCCTGCCGCAGATCCTCTGGCGTCGGTGGCGCCCATGAGCCAGCCACCATCCAACGAGCACTGGGCCGAGCACCAGGAGCGCGGCAGTTTCTGGCTGATGAAGCTCACCGCCTTCGGTGTGCGGGTCCTGGGGCGGCGGCTACTGAGCCCGGTGCTGTACGTCATCGTGTTCTATTTCTTCCTGTTCGGCCGCAGCGCCCGCCGCAGCATCTGGCAATACCAGCAGCGTCTGGCCCAATGGAGCGGACGCGACGCGTTGCGCCCCAGCCACTGGCGGGTGTTCGGCCAGTTCATGGCCTTTGCCGACGCCCTGCTGGACAAGCTCGATGTGTGGAACGGCAAGCTGCGCATCGAACAGATCGAAATCATCGACCCGGCGCAGCTGCGCCATCAGCTGCGCGGCGAACGCGGACAGCTGCTGGTGGGCGCGCACCTGGGCAACCTGGAAGTCTGCCGGGCCTTGGCCGAGCTGGGTGAGCAGGTGACCATGAACGTGCTGGTGCACACCAAGCACGCCGAACGCTTCAACCGCCTGCTGGGCGAGGCCGGCGCCAGCAACCTGCGGCTGATCCAGGTCAGCGAGCTGGACCCGGCGATCATGCTGCAACTGAGCCAGCGCCTGGATCGCGGCGAATGGCTGGCAATTGCCGGCGACCGCGTACCGCTGCACGGCGGGCGCAACGTGCGGGTGGATTTCCTCGGCCATCAGGCCGCTTTCCCCCAGGGCCCCTGGCTACTGGCCGGGTTGCTCAAGTGCCCGGTCAACCTGCTGCTGTGCCTGAAACAGCAGGGCCGTTATCAGGTGATCCTCGAACCCTTCGCCGAAGCCGTGCAGTGGAAGCGCAATGACCGCCAGCAGGTGATCGCCCAATGGACCGCCCGCTACGCCGAGCGCCTGGGCCAGTACTGCCTGCAGGCACCGCAACAATGGTTCAACTTTTACCCATTCTGGAAGACCGATGACGACCTCGACCCATGAGCCGGTAACCTTCGGCGAACACCCCCTGCGCATCGAAGACGTGCTGGCCCTGGCCAACCGTCAGGCACCGACGCGCCTGCAAGCCGACGCCACATGGCGCCAGCGGATCGCCAAGGGCGCGCAGTTCCTCGACTCCCTGCTGGACAAGGAAGGGGTGATCTACGGCGTGACCACCGGCTACGGCGACTCCTGCGTGGTGGCCGTGCCCCTGCAGCACGTCGAGGCCCTGCCCCGTCATCTGTACACCTTCCATGGCTGCGGCCTGGGCAAGCTGCTGGACGCCCAAGCCACCCGCGCCGTATTGGCCGCACGTCTGCAGTCGCTGTGCCACGGGGTTTCCGGGGTCCGGGTGGAACTGCTGGAACGCCTGCAGGCCTTCCTCGATCAGGACATCCTGCCGCTGATCCCGGAAGAAGGCTCGGTGGGCGCCAGCGGCGACCTGACGCCGCTGTCTTACGTGGCAGCCACCCTGTCCGGCGAACGCGAGGTGATGTTCCGCGGCGAACGCCGTGAGTCCGCCGACGTGCACCGCGAGCTGGGCTGGGAGCCTCTGGTGCTACGGCCCAAGGAAGCCCTGGCGCTGATGAACGGCACCGCAGTGATGACCGGATTCGCCTGCCTGGCCTTCGCCCGAGCCGACTACCTGCTGCGCCTGGCCACCCGCATCACCGCCCTCAACGTAGTGGCCCTGCAAGGCAACCCGGAGCACTTCGACGAACGCCTGTTCGCCGCCAAGCCACACCCGGGGCAGATGCAAGTCGCTGCGTGGCTGCGCCAGGACCTGGCAATCGACGCACCGACCGCGCCCCTGCACCGCCTGCAGGACCGTTACTCGCTGCGCTGCGCGCCCCATGTTCTCGGGGTACTGGCCGACAGCCTGAACTGGCTGCGCGGCTTCATCGAAACCGAACTCAACAGCGCCAACGACAACCCGATCATCGACGCCGAAGCCGAGCGCGTGCTGCACGGCGGGCACTTCTATGGCGGGCACATCGCCTTTGCCATGGACAGCCTGAAGAACCTGGTGGCCAACGTCGCCGACCTGCTAGACCGGCAGTTGGCGCTGCTGGTGGACGTGCGCTACAACCACGGCCTGCCGAGCAACCTGTCCGGCGCCAGCGCCGAGCGGGCGATGCTCAACCACGGTTTCAAGGCGGTGCAGATCGGCGCCAGCGCCTGGACCGCCGAAGCCCTGAAGAACACCATGCCGGCCAGCGTGTTCTCGCGCTCCACCGAATGCCACAACCAGGACAAGGTGAGCATGGGCACCATCGCCGCCCGCGACGCGATCCGCGTGCTGGAGCTCACTGAGCAAGTGGCCGCCGCCACCTTGCTCGCCGCCAACCAGGGCGTCTGGCTGCGCAGCCAGGAAGCCGATGCCCGGCCGTTGCCGCCGGCCCTGGATGCCATGCACCTGGAACTGGCGGCGGACTTCGCCCCTGTCATCGAGGACCGCGCCCTGGAGCGCGAACTGCGCCTGTGCCTGCAACGTATCGCCGAGCAACACTGGAGGCTGCATGCGCAGTAAGGGAGTGATCCACGCCGACACCCAGGTCCAGGTGCCGTTCTTCGACGTCGACACCATGCACGTCGTCTGGCACGGGCATTACGTCAAGTACCTGGAAGTCGCCCGCTGCGCCTTGCTGGACAAGCTCGGCCACAACTACAACCAGATGCTCGAATCCGGCTACGCCTGGCCGGTGATCGATCTGCAACTGCGCTACGTGCGCGGCGCAGTGTTCGGCCAGACCCTGAACGTGCGCGCCAGCCTGGTGGAGTGGGAGAACCGTCTGAAGATCAACTACCTGATCACTGACCTGGCCAGTGGCGAGCGCCTGACCCGCGCCAGCTCGGTGCAGGTGGCCGTGGAGATCGCCAGCCGTGAAATGCAGCTGGCCTCGCCCAAGGTCTTCACCGACGCCGTCGCGAGGGCCTTGCCATGAACACAGGAGCGAGCTTGCTCGCGAGGATGGTCTGGCTGGCTACCCAGTGCACGGCGCTGAGCACGGTGGTGCGGCGGTTCGCGAGCAAGCTCGCTCCTACGGTGCTGGTGTTGCTGGTGGTGCCGGGGTTGGCCCAGGCATTCGATCTGCAACAGTTGAGCGATCAGCTGTCGCGGCCGGAGGTGATCCACGGCCGCTTCATCCAGGAAAAACACCTGCGGGCCCTGCCTCAGCCGCTGACCAGCAAGGGCCACTTCGTCCTGGCGAAAAACCACGGCCTGCTGTGGCTGCTGCAAACCCCGTTGCAGCAGGACTACCGCATCACCGCCCAGGGCATTGCCCGGCGCGATGCCGGCGGTTGGCAGATGCTTCCGGGCAAGAGCGCCGGTGCCGAACAGAACCGCCTGTTCCTCGCCGTGCTGCAAGGCGACAGCAGCGGTCTGCAGCGGGACTTCGAACTCAAGCTGCAAGGCAGCGCGCAGAACTGGCAGTTGCAACTGATCCCCCGTTCCCTGCTGCTGAAACAGATCTTCAACCAGATCAACATCGACGGCGGCGAGCTGGTGCAACGCATCGAACTGCTGGAAGCCCAGGGCGACCGTACCTTGCTGATCATGCAAGACAGCAGCAGTGCCCAAGCCTTGAGCGAAGCGGAGCAACATGACTTTGCCGAGTGAACGCTGGCTGCCCCGATCCTTCCTGATCCTGCTGGCCCTGGTGCTGGCCTTGGGCGCCTGGCAATGGCGCCACGGCGCGCCCCTGTCCGCCAACCTGATGGAACTGGTCCCTGGCACCGCCCCGGACGCCCTGGAGCTGCAGGCCGAACAGCGCATGCAGGAACCGCTGAACCGGGAAATCCTGGTGCTGGCGGGACATGCCGAGCGTCAGCAGGCGGTGGACATGGCCCGGCAACTGGCCGAGCAATGGCAGGCCAGCGGGCTGTTCGAGAAGGTCCAGTGGAACCTGCAAGCCGACCTGCCGGCCTTGCGCAAGCAACTGCTGCAAGGGCGCCTGGCCATGCTCTCGGCCCATGACCGCGAGCAGTTGATCAGCCAGCCACAGGCTTTCATCGAGCAGCGAGTGCAAAGCCTCTTCGACCCCTTTACCGGCTTCTCCCTGGTGCCGAGCCAGGATGACTGGCTGGGCCTGACCGGACGCATTCAGAACAGCCAGCCACAACACGGCGCGGTGCAGCTGGATGTCGCCAGTGGTGCCCTGGTGGCCGAGGCCGATGGCCAACATTGGGTCCTCCTGCGGGCCCGTACCAAAGGCAATGCCTTCGACATGCAGTTGCCCTTGCAGGTGGCCGAACTGCTGCGTCACAGCCGCGAACAGGCGAGCCAGAGCGATGTACAACTGCTGGCCGCCAGCGGCTTGCTGTATGCCGCCAACGGCCAGCAGCAGGCCACCCGGGAAATCACCTGGGTCGGCGGGGGCGCGACCCTGGGCATCCTCTTGCTGCTGCTCCTGGCCTTCCGCCGCTGGCGCGCTCTGCTGGCCTTCGTCCCGGTGCTGGTGGGCATGCTGTTCGGCGCCGTGGCCTGCGTCGCCCTGTTCGGGCGCATGCACGTGATGACCCTGGTGCTGGGATCGAGCCTGATCGGCGTGGCCGTCGACTACCCCCTGCATTACCTGTCCAAGAGCTGGAGCCTGAAACCCTGGCGCAGCTGGCCGGCCCTGCGCCTGACCCTGCCGGGGCTGAGCCTGAGCCTGATCACCAGTTGCATCGGCTACCTGGCCCTGGCCTGGACCCCGTTCCCGGCCCTGACCCAGATCGCCGTGTTCTCCGCCGCCGGCCTGCTGGGGGCCTACCTGTCGGCGGTGTGCCTGCTGCCGGCACTGCTCAAGGGCGTCGAGCTGCGTCCGGCGCAATGGCCGCTGCGGGTCGCCGAGGCCCTGCTCGGGGTGCGTGCCGCACTGCTCAAACGCGTGCCGAGCCCGGCGTTGCTGGCCCTGTTGGCGCTGTTCTGCGCCGCTGGTTTGTGGCAGCTCGAGAGCAAGAACGACATCCGCCAATGGGTCGGTGCACCGCCGCAACTGATGCAAGAGGCCCAGGCCATTGCCCGGATCACCGGCTATCAGCCCACCAGCCAGTTCTTCCTGGTGCGCGCCGCCAACCAGCAGCAATTGCTGGAGCGCCTGGGAGCCCTGGACCAGCGCCTGCAACAACTGGTGAACCTGGGCAAGCTCAAGGGCTACCTGTCCCTGGACCAACTGGTGAGCCAACCCGCAGAGCAGCAGCAAGTGCGCGAGGCCCTCAAGCAACTGCCGGGCGTCTGGCAGCCGTTGCTGGAGCTGGGGGTGCCACTGCCGGCCCTGCAAGCGGAGCTCAAACAGCTGCAAGACCTGCCCGTGGCCGACATCGACACCGCGCTCATCGGCCCCCTGGCCGAGCCCTTTCGCCCGCTGTGGCTGGGTAGCAACGCCAGCGGCGTGGCGGCCATGGTCAGCCTGCAAGGCCTGAACGACGCCGCCCTGCTGCGGGTCCAGGCCGACGACCTGCCGGGGGTGCAACTGGTGGATCGCCTGGGTGAGCTGAACCGAGTGTTCGCCGCAACCCAGGTCAGCGCCGCCGAACTCAAGCTGGCGTCCTGCGTGCTGATCGTCCTGCTGCTGATCCTGCCCTTCGGTTTCGGCGGGGCCTTGCGCCTGGTGGCACTGCCGCTGCTGGCAGCCTTGTGCAGCCTGGCCAGCCTCGGCTGGCTGGGCCAGCCGTTGACCCTGTTCAGCCTGTTCGGCCTGCTGCTGGTGACCGCCATCAGCGTCGACTACGCAATCCTCATGCGCGAGCAGATCGGCGGCGCCGCCGTGAGCCTGCTGGGCACCTTGCTGGCGGCCCTGACCACCTGGCTGTCGTTCGGTCTGCTGGCGGTGTCCAGCACTCCGGCAGTGAGCAACTTCGGGCTGGCGGTGAGTCTGGGGCTGGCCTTCAGCTTTATCCTCGCACCCTGGGCCGGCCACACGCCGCATCCGACACCGGCCGCGGAGAACCCGCCATGCTGACCCTGCTGTTCTGGCTGCTGGCCCTGGCCCTGTTCGCCCTGGCCACCCACGTGGGGCGCCACCTGGGCCTAATTCCGATTGTCAGCCAGTTGCTGCTGGCGACCTTCGGCCTGCCGTTACTGATGCTGCTGTGGATCGAACCCCACTGGCAGCTGGGCGGCGCGCAGCTGGTCTCCCCGCAATGGCTCAAGTCCCTCTACGGCCTGAGCTTCGCCCTGCTGCTGGGGCACATCCTCAGTGACGTGATCGACCTGCGCCTGGACCGTCAGAGCCTGAAGATCGCCGTGCCGAGTTTCTGCATTCCCTTTGCCTGTGGCCTGGCCACGGCCTTCTGGCTGCTGCCGGCGCAACCCTGGATCAGCTCCCTGGCGGTGGGCCTGCTGTTCGCCATTACCGCGATCCCGGTGCTTTACCTGTATCTGCGACACATCCAGTACCCGCCCGTCGCCACCCGGCGCCTGGTGCAGACTGCGATCCTTATCGACCTGACCTGCTGGACCCTGTTCGCCCTGGCCCAGGGCAGCCTGCAGGTGAGCAGCCTGCTACTGCCCCTGGCGGGCGCCTGCCTGCCCCTGGTGCTGCGGGTCCTTGGCCTGCGCCAGCCCCTGCTGCACAGCCTGGGCTTCTTCGGTCTGCTGGTGGTGGCCGAGCACTACAAGCTCAATGCGCTGATTTTCGGCATCGGCTACCTGTTGTGCATGGCCGCCCTCAAGCTGCCGCTGGTGCTGCCGTTAAAGGCTGCCTGGATGAACCGCTTGCAGACCTTTGTCGCCATCCCACTGATCCTGACTTTCGGCATCGTGCAGATCAACGTGCACAGCGCCATAGACAGCCTCGGCTGGGTGCAACTGGCGGCGCTGCTGTTGCTGCCGATTGCCAGCAAACTACTGGGCAACTGGCTGGGCCTGAGCTGGGCCGGCGCCTCCTTCGAGGGTGCCAGCCGCTGGCGCGAAAGCCTGCTGCTGAACATTCGCGGCTTGAGCGAGATCGTCTTTCTCAACCTGCTGCTGCAACAACAGTTGATCAGCCCGGCGCTGTACTTCGCGCTGATGCTCATGGGCCTGATCGCCACCCTGCTACCGGCCCTGGCCGGGCTGCACAGAACTCCCCCGGCCGCGCTGAACGTGGCCCCCTTGAACCTGAACATCGCCGAACCGGCAAGGAGCCCCAGTGCCAACAGTTGAAATGCAACGTCGCCAGGTCGTGGTGATCGGTGCCGGCCCCTCGGGGGCCATCGCGGCCGCGCTGCTCAAGCGCCAGGGCCACGACGTGCTGATCGTCGAGCGGCAACATTTCCCGCGTTTCTCCATCGGTGAAAGCCTGCTGTCCCACTGCCTGGATTTCGTCGAGGAAGCCGGCATGCTGGAGGCAGTGCAAGCCGCCGGTTTCCAACTCAAGAACGGCGCGGCCTTCGCCTGGGGCGAGCACTACAGCACCTTCGATTTTGGTGACACCTTCAGCAATGGCAAGCCCACCACTTTCCAGGTGCAGCGGGCCGATTTCGACAAGCTGCTGGCCGATCAGGCCGCCCTGCAAGGGGTCGAGATCCGCTACGGCGAAGAGATTGTCGCGGTGGATGTGGAGCGGCCGTTGCCGCAGCTCGACTGCCGCCGTGAAGACGGCAGCCAGTACCGCATCGAAGCCGATTTCATCCTCGACGCCAGCGGCTACGGCCGGGTCCTGCCACGCCTGCTGGAACTGGAAGCACCGTCGAACTTTCCGGTACGCCGAGCGGTGTTCACCCATGTCGAGGACCGCATCGACTGCGAGCACTTCGACCGCAACAAGATCCTCATCACCACGCACCCGGAGCACCGCGACATCTGGTTCTGGAGCATCCCCTTCAGCAACGGCCGCTGCTCGGTGGGCGTGGTGGCCGCCGACGAACACTTCGCCGGGCGCGATGGCGACCTGGACGCCTGCCTGCGCGGTTTCATCAGCGAAACCCCGAGCCTGGCCAAGGTCCTGGAAAACGCCGAGTGGGACACCCCGGCGCGGACCATCGGCGGCTACTCGGCCAACGTCACCACCCTGCACGGCCCGGGCTTCGCCCTGCTGGGCAATGCCGCGGAGTTCCTCGACCCGGTGTTCTCCTCCGGCGTGACCATTGCCATGCGTTCATCGAGCATGGCGGCCGCAGTGTTGCACCGTCAGCTGCAAGGCCAGAGCGTCGATTGGCACAGCGAGTTCGCCGAACCGCTCAAGCGCGGCGTCGACACTTTCCGCTGCTACGTCGAAGGCTGGTATGCCGGCACTTTCCAGGACGTGATCTACCACCCGGGCAGCTCGCCGGAAATCCGCCGCATGATCAGTTCGATCCTCGCCGGTTACGCCTGGGATGAACGCAACCCCTTCGTCAGCGAGCCCAAGCGCCGGCTCAAGGCCCTGTCGGAAGTCTGCGCGAGGGACGTGGCATGAGCGAGCAATCCACCCAGTACCTGAGCGACAGCTACGTCGAGGAAACCCGCTTCGGCTTCTGGTTCCTGCGCAGCCACACCTGGCAGCACCATGTGTTGCGGGTGGCGATCAATGACCTGCGCTCGCTGTTCGACGGCGAGCTGCCGGCCCACCCGGTGCTGCTGGATGCCGGCTGCGGCCAGGGCAAATCGTTCCAGTACCTGCGCCAGGTATTCGCCCCGCAGCGCCTGATCGGCCTCGACGCCGATCCCCACAGCCTCAAGCTCAGCGCCGAGGAAGCCCGGCGCCAGCAATTGCAGGTGGAGCTGATCGGCAGCGACTGCGCGACCCTGGAGCTGGCGGACGCCAGCGTCGACCTGTTGTTCTGCCACCAGACCTTCCATCACCTGGTGGAACAGGAAAAGGCCCTGGCCGAGTTCTATCGCGTGCTCAAGCCCGGGGGCTACCTGCTGTTCGCCGAGTCCACCGAGGCCTACATCGACACCTGGGTGATTCGCTGGCTGTTCCGCCATCCGATGCATGTGCAGAAAAGCGCCGCCGAGTATTTAGAGATGATTCGTCGGCAGGGTTTTGAGTTCGGCCCGCAGAACGTGTCTTATCCTTACCTGTGGTGGAGCCGCGCCAAAGACTTCGGCCTGTTGGAGCGCCTGGGCCTGCGCCAGCCGCCGCCGGTGGGTGAGCGCGAGGAAACCCTGGTCAATGTGGTGGCCCGCAAGCCCCTGAATCCCCCTGTCATCGAGGAAGGCCTGCCCGCATGATCCGCGTTCTGCTGCTCGGTTGTGTCCTGTTGCTGAGCGCTTGCGTCAGTCAGGCTCCGCTGCCCGAGCGCACGCCTTCCCTGATGTTGCCGTTGCAGTTGCATGTGCAGCGCCAGGCTGATGGACAACGCCAGGACTGGCTGCTGGTGATCCAGGCCGAAGGCCCGGACCTGCGCTGGTCGCTGATGGACCCTTTGGGCATTCCCCAGGCCCGTCAGCGCCTGGTGCATGGCCAGTGGCAGGCCGACGGCCTGCTGCCCCCCAACCCGGAGGCCCGGGAGCTGTTCGCGGCCCTGCTGTTCGCCCTCACACCCGAGGCGGAACTGGCCGCCAACTACCCAGGCGCCCACCAGCAAGGCGCCCAACGTACCCTCGGCCCACGCTGGCGGATTGACTATCAACAACTTCTGGATTTCGAGTTGAACCTGCCTCAAGGCCCGCACTACCACATCACCGCACTGAGCACCGAGGCCACGCCATGACGGCCTACCTCAATGCCCTCGGGGTGATCTGCGCCCTGGGCCGCAATCGCCAGGAAGTCGCCCGCAGCCTGTTTGCCGGCGACTGCTCAGGCATGCGCGACGAAAGCCACTGGGTGCCCGAGCGCACCTTGCCGGTGGCGGCGGTGCGCGGTCCACTGGCCTGCATGCCCAGTGGCTTCGAAGCGCAAAACAGCCGCAACAACCAATTGCTGCTGGAGGCCACGCTGCAGATCGAGGACGACATCCGGCAGGCAATCCAACGCTATGGCCGTGGCCGCATCGGGATCGTCCTGGGCACCAGCACCTCGGGCATCGACGAGGCCAGTCGCGGCATTGCCCGTTATCTGCAGGACCGGCAGTTCCCCGCCGACTACGACTACCGTCAGCAGGAGCTCAGCGCCCCGGCGAACTTTCTCGCCGACTGGCTGCAACTGAGCGGCCCGGCCTATGTGATTTCCACCGCCTGCACCTCCAGCGCCAGGGCCCTGATCAGCGCCCGGCGCCTGCTGGACCTGGGCCTGTGCGACGCGGTGCTGTGCGGCGGGGTCGACAGCCTGTGCAAGCTCACCCTGAACGGTTTCACCGCCCTGGAGGCGGTGTCCGCTCAGCGCTGCAACCCGTTTTCCCGCCACCGCGACGGCATCAATATCGGTGAAGCGGCGGTGCTGTTCCTGATGAGCAAGGAACCAGGCCGTGACTCGCCCGTTGCCCTGCTGGGCGGCGGTGCCAGTTCCGATGCCTACCATATTTCCGCCCCGGCCCCCGACGGTCGAGGGGCCTTGCAGGCTATGAACCTGGCCTTGCGCAGTGCCGGCTTGCAGCCACAACAGATCGACTACCTGAACCTGCACGGCACCGCCACCCAGCACAACGACGCCATGGAAAGCCTGGCGGTGGCGCAGCTGTTCCCCGAAGGCGTGCCTTGCTCATCGACCAAACCCATGAGCGGCCACACCCTGGGTGCCGCCGGGGCCCTGGAAGCGGCGTTCTGCTGGCTCAGCCTCGGCAGCGATAACCCGGGGCAGGCGCTGCCGCCCCATGTCTGGGATGCCCAGGCCGACCCGGCCTTGCCCCCCCTGCGCTGGGTCACCTCCGCCGACCGCCTGGCAACGCATCCATCACGCTGCCTGATGAGCAACTCCTTCGCCTTCGGCGGCAACAACGTCAGCCTGATAATCGGAGACGCCCCATGATTGACTGGCCGCTCGCCGAGTTGCTGCCCCATGCCGGGGACATGATCCTCATCGATCAGGTCCTGGCCTTTGATGAAGAACAGATCCGCACCCGCCTCGAAATCCGCCCCGGCGGCCTGTTCAACCGCCCCGACGGCAGCCTGCCGGCCTGGGTCGGCATCGAACTGATGGCTCAGAGCGTGGCCGCCTACGCCGGTTGCCGCGCCCGCCAGCAGGGCTTGCCGGTGGAGCTGGGCTTTCTTCTGGGCACCCGGAAGTTCGAATGCAACGTCGAACACTTTCCCGTTGGTAGCCTCCTGGAGATCCATGCCCTGCGCTCCCTCGAGGACGACAACGGCATGGGTGTGTTCGAATGCCACCTCAATGGCCCCGGCATTACCGCCAGCGCGCGCCTGAACGTATTCCGTCCCCCTCAGGCCGCCGACTATCTGCATGAAACACCTGCCTCTTCTACAGGAACTCCGTCATGACTGACTCCGTACTGGTCACCGGCTCCAGCCGTGGCATCGGCCGTGCCATCGCCCTGCGTCTGGCCCAGGCCGGTTATGACCTGGTGCTGCATTGCCGCAGCGGCCGCAGCGAAGCCGAAGCCGTCAAGGGCGAAGTCGAGGCCCTGGGCCGCAGCGCCCGCATCCTGCAATTCGACGTTTCTGACCGAGCGGCCTGCAAGGCCGCGCTGGAAGCCGACGTCGAGACTCATGGCGCCTATTACGGCGTGGTGCTCAATGCCGGGCTGACCCGCGACGGCGCCTTCCCGGCCCTCAGCGAAGAGGACTGGGACCAGGTGCTGCGCACCAACCTCGACGGTTTCTACAACGTCCTGCACCCGGTGATGATGCCAATGATCCGCCGTCGCGCCGCGGGGCGCATTGTCTGCATCACCTCGGTCTCGGGGCTGATCGGTAACCGCGGCCAGGTCAATTACAGCGCTTCCAAGGCCGGGTTGATCGGCGCTGCCAAAGCCCTGGCCATCGAGCTGGGCAAGCGCAAGATCACCGTCAACTGCGTGGCCCCGGGCCTGATCGACACCGCCATGCTCGACGAAAACGTGCCGGTGGACGAGCTGATGAAGATGATTCCCGCCCAGCGCATGGGCACCCCGGAAGAGGTGGCCGGCGCGGTGAACTTCCTGATGTCTGCCGAGGCCGCCTACATCACCCGCCAGGTGCTGGCGGTGAACGGGGGCCTGTGCTGATGAAACGCGTGGTCGTCACCGGCATGGCCGGCATCACCTCCCTGGGCAGCGACTGGGCCAGCATCGTCGAGCGCTTTGGCGCCAACCGCAGCGGCATCCGGCGCATGGACGAGTGGGACCGGTTCAGCGAGCTCAATACCCGTCTGGCCGGCCCCATCGATGACTTTCAGGTGCCCAGCCACTGGACCCGCAAGCAACTGCGCAGCATGGGCCGGGTTTCGCGGCTCGCCGTCGGCGCCGCCGAGCAGGCCCTGGCCGACGCCGGACTGCTGGGCGACCCGTCGATCAAGGACGGGCGCATGGGCGTGGCCTGTGGCTCTTCCACCGGCAGCACCGACGAGATCAAGGCCTTCGGCAACATGCTGCTGAACTCGGTGGCCGAGGGGCTCAACGCCAACTCCTACGTGCGCATGATGCCCCACACCACCGCCGCCAATATCAGCATCTTCTTCGGCCTCACCGGACGCCTGATCCCCACCTCCAGCGCCTGCACCAGTGGCAGCCAGGGTATCGGCTACGCCTATGAAGCGATCAAGTTCGGGCGCCTGCCGCTGATGCTTGCCGGCGGCGCTGAAGAGCTGTGTCCCACCGAGGCCATGGTGTTCGACGCGCTCTATGCCACCAGCCTGAAAAACGATGCCCCCCACACCAGCCCGCGCCCCTATGACATCGATCGCGATGGCCTGGTGATCGGCGAAGGCGGCGGCATGCTGGTGCTCGAAGAGTTGGAACATGCCCTGGCCCGTGGCGCCCGCATTCACGCGGAAATCGTCGGTTTCGGCAGCAACGCCGACGGCCAGCACACCACTCGTCCCGAGCAGAGCACCATGCGCCGGGCCATGGAGCTGGCGCTGGAGGATGCGGCCCTGTTCCCGGCGGCCATCGGCTACGTCAACGGCCATGGCACTGCCACCGAACAGGGCGATATCGCCGAGACCCAGGCCACCAGCAGTCTGTTCGGCAATCGCATGCCCATCAGTTCGCAGAAGAGCTTTCTCGGCCACACCCTGGGTGCCTGCGGCGCGCTGGAGTCCTGGTTCAGCATCGAGATGCTCAACCGTGACCAGTATGTGCATACCTGCAACCTGGATCAGGTCGACCCGCGCTGCGGCGAACTGGACTACCTGCAGGGCGGTTTTCGGGCCATGAGCCACGAATACGTGATGAACAACAACTTTGCCTTTGGCGGCGTCAACACCTCGTTGATCTTCCGCCGCTGGTCCTGATGCCTCACCTCACTGGAGAAATGGAATGTCTTCCCTGTTTCGCGCCACCCTCATCGTCCTCGCCCTGCTGAGCATCACCGCCTGCACCAGCAAGCGCATGTACACCCCCAACCGAGTAATCCCGGCCACCATCCAGGCCGACCAGGAGCAGGTCAAACAAGCGATCCTGAAGAATCTGGTGGCCCGCAAGTGGACGGTGCAGCGCATCAGCCCGGAGCTGATCCAGGCCGAGATCACCGTGCGTGAACAGTTCCACGCCGAGATCGATATCCAGTACTCCGCCAGCTTCTACAAGATCGTCTACCGCGACAGCCGCGACCTGGATTACAAGGACGGCAAGATCCACAAGAACTACATCCGCTGGGTGCGCCTGCTGGACAAGGGCATCCTGCGCGAACTGCGGGACAACCAGAACGAGCGGACCGCGCAACAGCTGTCCGACGCGGCGGCCAAAAGCTTCCCGGCCGCGCAATGAGCCCCTCCCTGTGACCCCGGTCACAGGGCTGCTTCACCCCCTTTAATGTCATGGAGAATGCGATGCGTTTGAAGACACTGGCGGCCACCGCCACCCTGCTGCTGTGCACCCTGCCCGGCATCAGCCAGGCCCGCGATACCGCCCTGTACCTGCCCTTCGACAAGGTGGTGGCCGAGGCCATCAGCACCGGCAAGATCGATGGCAGCGTGAAGTTCTACCTGGCGGGCAACAAGCCGGCCGGCAAGGTCAGCGTGCTGAGCCCGGGCGCCGTGACCAACAAGAAGACCAATGCCTTCGGCAAGGCCGACCAGGTGGCCTGCGAGTGGGCCTTGCAGTCGGCGCTGATCACCCTGCATGAAGCGGCGAAGAAGGTCGGCGCCAATGCCGTGACCGACATCGCCAGCTTCTACAAGAGCCGTGAGCGCAAGGACGCCACCACCTATGAGTGCCATGCTGGCGCCATCATGGCTGGCGTCGCGCTGCGCGGGGATCTGTCCAAGGTCCAGTGAGCTGCGGCTGAAAACCAAAAGGGCGCCTGGCAGGCTGTGTGAAAACTACTGCGTTTTCACCTAGCCTGCTGGGGCGCCCTTTGCGTTTCCGGGATTTTTTCAGGAGCCCGGCCAGCGCCGTCTACACTCGCAACAGCAGGCCGGGCCAACGCCGCCTGCGGGAGCCAAGCGCTGCGATCGGACCTCGGCCGGCGTGACAGTGGCTCTTCTTTCACGTCCGTCAAGGAGCCGACCATGCAAGTGAAAGCGCTGATTGCCCTGGCCCTGCTAGCGGTCCTGAGCCCCACCAGCCAGGCCACCAACCTGATGTACATGCCCTTCGAAAAAGTCGTGGCCGACGCCGAGCGCGCCGGGCGCCTGGATGGCAGCGTGAGCTTCCACCTGGCCGGCAACCCGCTGCCACCAGTGCTCCGGGTACGGCTCACCGAAGTGACCACCAACAAGAAGACCAATGCCTTCAACAAGAGCGATATCGCCGCCTGCGAGTGGGCTTTGCAATCGGCGCTGATCACCCTGCAAGCCGCAGCCAAGCGAGTTGGCGCCAACGCGGTGACCAACATCGTCAGCTACTACAAACACCACGTACGCAAGGACCTCAACACCTACGAATGCCACGCCGGGGTGCTGATGGCGGGAGTCGCCCTGCGCGGCGACCTGGTGTTCCTGCAGACCCCGGTGCGTCCCAACAGCCCCTCAGGGCGTGGCCCCGGTCTTGCGCGTCAGTAGCTCGACAAAGGCCTTGGCCATGGGCGAACACTGGTCCTTGCGCTGTACCAGCCACACCGCCGACATGGCCTCTGGGTCCAGCAGCCGGCGATAGACGACGCCATCGATGCGCATGCGCTGGTAGGACGCCGGCAGTACCGAGACCCCAAGACCCGCGGCCACGAGACCGATAATGGTCATGGCTTCCGCCGCCTCCTGGGCGAAATGCGGGGTGAAACCGGCATCCCGGGACAGGCTCAGCAACTGGGCATACAGGCCGCTGCCATAACTGCGGGGGAAGAACACAAAAGGCTCCTGGGCCAGCGCCGCCAGGTACAGGCCTTCTTCACTGCCGCTGGCCAGCGGATGCTTGGAACTGAGCACCGCCACCAGCGGCTCGCGCAGCAGCTCCACCACCGACAGGGAGTCCGGCAAGGGCAAGGGCCGCATGATGCCCACCTGGATCGTCTGGTCCACCAAGGCTTCAGCCACCTGGGTGCTGCTCATTTCCTTGAGCTTGAGGTGCACGGCTGCAAAGCGCTGGCGAAAGGCAAAGATCGCCTGGGGAATGGTCGAATTGAACGGCGCCGACGAGGTGAAGCCGATCTTCAACTCCCCCAGCTCACCCAACTGCGCACGCCGCGCCACGTCTGCCGCCTTGTCCACTTGGGCCAGCACCAGGCGCGCCTCTTCGAGGAACAGACGCCCAGCCTCGCTGAGCTCGACCCGACGATTGGTACGCTCGAACAGCCGGGCGCCCACCTCCTGCTCCAGGGCCTGGATCTGCTGGCTCAGAGGCGGCTGGGAGATGCCCAGAGCCTGGGCCGCACGGCCGAAGTGCAGCTCTTCGGCGACGGCGATGAAGTAGCGCAAATGACGCAATTCCATGGGCAATTCCAATGAGTCGTTAAAGCTATCAAACAGGTCGAACAATATATTGGAAATGATCATTAGCCAGCTATATGCTTTTTTCCATTGCCTGACCGGCTGTGCTCCCCCCGAGGTCCCCGTGAAAACCGCTGTTGCCCCCCTTGCCCACACCCTTCCCTCTACGCCCCTGGACGAAGTGGTCGCCCAACTCAACGAGGTCTATATCGAGAAAGGCACACCGATGTTCATGCGCACGGTGCTGGCGCTGTTCTCCGGGGGCTTTGCCACCTTCGCCCTGCTGTACTGCGTGCAACCGATGATGCCGTTGCTGTCCCGGGATTTTTCCATCAATGCGGCGCAAAGCAGCCTGATCCTCTCGGTGTCGACAGGCATGCTGGCCATCGGTCTGCTGATCACCGGGCCCATTTCCGATCGCATCGGCCGCAAGCCGGTGATGGTCGCAGCATTGCTCGCCGCCGCCCTGTGCACCATCGCCAGCGCACTGATGCCCAGCTGGCAGGGAGTGCTGGTGATGCGGGCGCTGGTGGGGCTGTCCCTGAGCGGGCTGGCGGCAGTGGCCATGACCTACCTCAGCGAAGAGATTCACCCCCAGCACATCGGCCTGGCCATGGGCCTGTACATCGGCGGCAATGCCATTGGCGGCATGAGCGGGCGACTGATCACCGGCGTGCTGATCGACTTTGTCAGCTGGCACACGGCGATGCTGGTGATCGGCGGCCTGGCATTGATCGCCGCCGCGGTGTTCTGGCGCATCCTTCCCGAGTCACGCAACTTCCGCCCCCGCTCGCTGCACCCACGCAGCCTGCTGGACGGCTTTACCATGCACTTTCGCGATGCCGGCCTGCCCTGGCTGTTCCTCGAAGGTTTCCTGCTGATGGGGGCCTTCGTCACCCTGTTCAACTACATCGGCTACCGCCTGCTGGCCGAGCCCTATCACCTGAGCCAGGCCTGGGTCGGGATGCTCTCGGTGGTCTACCTCTCGGGGATCTACAGCTCGGCGAAGATCGGCGCCCTGGCGGATCAACTGGGCCGACGCCGAGTGCTGTGGGGCACCATCGTACTGATGCTGGCGGGGATCGCCCTGACCCTGCTGACCCCGCTGTCCCTGGTGCTGATCGGCATGCTGCTGTTCACCTTCGGCTTCTTTGGTGCCCACTCGGTGGCCAGCAGTTGGATCGGCCGCCGGGCCACCAAGGCCAAGGGCCAGGCCTCATCGCTGTACCTGTTCAGCTACTACGCGGGTTCGAGCATTGCCGGAACCGCTGGTGGCGTGTTCTGGCACCTGGCGGGCTGGAACGGCATCGGCCTGTTTATCGGCGCCTTGCTGATTGGAGCCCTGCTGATCGCCATGAAGCTGGCCAAACTGCCCCCTCTATAGGAACGGGCTTGTGCCAGGAGCTGGCTTGCCGGCGAAGGCGGCCAGCAGATAGGTGCAAGTCTCGAGGGCCCATTCGCCAGCAAGCTGGCTCCTACACAGGGCGGATCGTAGCCAATGGCCCTTGTAGGAGCTGGCTTGCCAGCGAAGGCGGCCGTCAGGCAGGCGCAAGTCTCGAAGCCCCATTCGCCAGCAAGCTGGCTCCTACAAAAAAGTGTCCGCCAATGAAAACGCCCGGCAGGTGCCGGGCGTTTTTCATGGGGTGGCGCTTATGCGTGGTACTGCGCCGACAACTCGTGCACCGCTTCCAGGAAGGCTCCGGCGTGCTCCGGCTTCACTTCGGGGGTAATGCCATGGCCCAGGTTGAACACGTGGCCGCTGCCGGTGCCGTAGCTGGCGAGGATGCGCGCGACTTCGCTGCGGATCGCCTGCGGATTGGCGTAAAGCACGGTGGGGTCCATGTTGCCTTGCAGGGAAACCTTGCTGCCGACACGGCGACGGGCTTCGCCGATGTCACAGGTCCAGTCCAGGCCCAGGGCATCGGCACCGGCGTCAGCGATGCTTTCCAGCCACAGGCCGCCGCCCTTGGTGAACAGGATCACCGGAACCTTGCGCCCGTCGTGCTCGCGGATCAGCCCGTTGACGATCTTGCGCATGTAGGCCAGGGAGAATTCCTGATAGGCCGCCGCCGAGAGGCTGCCGCCCCAGCTGTCGAAAATCTGCACCGCCTGCGCACCGGCCAGAATCTGTCCGTTGAGGTAGGAGGTCACCGACTGTGCCAGCTTGTCCAGCAGCAGGTGCATGGCTTGCGGGTTGTCGTAGAGCATGGCCTTGGACTTGCGGAAGTCTTTCGACGAACCGCCTTCAACCATGTAGGTGGCCAGGGTCCAGGGGCTGCCGGCAAAACCGATCAACGGCACCCGGCCATTGAGTTCGCGACGAATGGTGCTGACCGCATCCATCACATAGCCCAGGTCCTTTTGCGGATCGGGGATCGGCAGGGCTTCGATGTCGGCCAGGGTGCTGACCACTTTCTTGAAGCGCGGGCCTTCGCCGGTTTCAAAGTACAGGCCTTGGCCCATGGCATCGGGGATGGTCAGGATGTCGGAGAAGAGGATGGCCGCATCCAGCTGTGGATAGCGGTCCAGAGGCTGCAGCGTGACTTCGCAAGCGAACTCCGGGTTCATGCACAGGCTCATGAAGTCACCGGCGTTGGCGCGGCTGGCACGGTATTCAGGCAAGTAGCGCCCAGCCTGACGCATCATCCACACCGGGGTGACGTCTACGGGTTGCTTGAGCAGGGCACGAAGGAAACGGTCGTTCTTCAGGGCAGTCATGTCGGCATCCGGAAAAAAAGTGGGGGCATTTTCTCAGAGCGCGACACAAAAGGCACGGCAAGAGCCGTTTCTTTATGTCTATGGGGTCAATTTGTCACGGGGACGGGCATGGACCCCGTAGGAGCCAGCTTGCTGGCGAAGCGATCGACGCGGTGCATCAACAGCACCGCGTTATCGTTGTTCGCCGGCCAGCCGGCTCCTGCAAGGTGGGTCAGACGCCCAGGTAGTCGAGGATGCCTTCGGCGGCGTTACGCCCTTCGAAGATCGCCGTCACCACGAGATCAGAACCGCGCACCATGTCGCCACCGGCAAAGATTTTCGGATTGCTGGTCTGGTGCTTGAACTTGCCCTGTTCCGGGGCCACGACGCGGCCCTGGCTGTCGGTCTGGATGTCGAACTGCTCGAACCACGGCGCCGGGCTTGGGCGGAAGCCGAAGGCGATGACCACGGCGTCGGCCGGGATGATCTCTTCGGAGCCCGGGATCGGCTCGGGGCTGCGGCGGCCACGGGCGTCCGGCGAGCCGAGACGGGTTTCGACCACCTTCACGCCTTCGACCTTGTCTTCACCGACAATGGCAATCGGCTGGCGGTTGTAGAGGAACTTCACGCCTTCTTCCTTGGCGTTCTTCACCTCTTTGCGCGAACCGGGCATGTTGGCTTCGTCACGACGATAGGCGCAGGTCACCGACTTGGCGCCCTGGCGGATCGAGGTGCGGTTGCAGTCCATCGCGGTGTCGCCACCGCCCAGCACCACGACCTTCTTGCCTTTCATGTCGACGAAGTCTTCCGGCGACTTTTCAAAGCCCAGGTTGCGGTTGACGTTGGCGATCAGGAAGTCCAGCGCGTCATACACGCCCGGCAGATCCTCACCGGCAAAGCCGCCCTTCATGTAGGTGTAGGTGCCCATGCCCATGAACACCGCATCGTATTCGGCGAGCAGCTGCTCCATGGTCACGTCCTTGCCTACCTCGGTGTTGAGGCGGAACTCGATGCCCATGCCGCTGAAGACTTCGCGGCGATTGCTCAGCACGGTCTTTTCCAGCTTGAACTCGGGAATACCGAAGGTCAGCAGACCGCCGATTTCCGGGTTCTTATCGAACACCACCGGGGTCACGCCGCCACGCACCAGCACGTCGGCACAGCCCAGGCCTGCCGGGCCCGCACCGATGATCGCCACGCGCTTGCCGGTGGGCTTGACCTTGGACATGTCCGGGCGCCAGCCCATGGCGAAGGCGGTATCGGTGATGTACTTCTCCACCGAACCAATGGTCACCGCGCCGAAACCGTCGTTCAGGGTGCAGGCACCCTCGCACAGACGATCCTGCGGGCAGACCCGGCCGCAGACTTCCGGCAGGGTGTTGGTCTGGTGTGACAGCTCGGCGGCGGCGAGGATGTTGCCCTCGGCCACCAACTTGAGCCAGTTGGGAATGAAGTTGTGCACTGGGCACTTCCATTCGCAATACGGGTTGCCGCAACCCAGGCAGCGGTGGGCCTGATCGGCCGACTGCTGGGGTTTGAAGGGTTCGTAGATTTCCACGAACTCTTTCTTGCGTTGACGCAACAGTTTCTTCTTCGGGTCTTTACGTCCGACCTCGATGAACTGGAAGTCGTTATTGAGACGTTCGGCCATGTTCAGGAACCTCTTTACGACAGCCTCAAGCGACGAGCTTCAAGCTGCAAGACAATCACATTAAGTCGGCACACCGCGCACGAGCTTCAAGCTTGCCGCTTGAGGCTCGTAGCCTGCAGCTGCGTTACTGCGGATTCGCACGAGTACTGGAGAGCAGAGACTTCAAGCTCGCCGCCTTGGGCTTGACCAGCCAGAAGCGACGCAAGTAGTCGTCGAGGTTCTCAGCGAGGTTACGACCCCATTCGCTGTCGGTTTCCTCGACATACTCGTTCAGCACGCGCTGCAGGTGGCTGCGATAGGCTTCCATCGCTTCGCCGCTGATCCGCTGGATTTCCACCAGTTCGTGGTTGACCCGGTCAACGAAGGTGTTGTCCTGGTCGAGCACGTAGGCGAAACCGCCGGTCATGCCTGAGCCGAAGTTGTAACCGGTCTTGCCCAGGACGCAGACGAAACCACCGGTCATGTACTCGCAGCAGTGATCGCCAGTGCCTTCCACCACCGTGTGGGCACCGGAGTTACGCACGGCAAATCGCTCGCCCGCGGTGCCGGCGGCGAACAGCTTGCCGCCGGTGGCGCCGTACAGGCAGGTGTTGCCGATAATGGCGCTGTCCTGAGTCTTGTAGACGCTGCCCTTGGGCGGAACGATGACCAGCTTACCGCCGGTCATGCCCTTGCCCACGTAGTCGTTGGCATCGCCTTCCAGGTAGAGGTTCAGGCCACCGGCGTTCCACACGCCGAAGCTCTGCCCCGCAGTGCCCTTGAAGCGGAAAGTGATCGGCGCCTGGGCCATGCCCTGGTTGCCGTGGAGCTTGGCGATTTCACCGGATATCCGCGCACCGATGGAACGGTCGCAGTTGCAGATATCCAGGGCGAAGTCGGCACCGCTCTTGTCGTTGATCGCCGAACGCGCCATCTCGACCATTTTCTCGGCCAGCAGGCCCTTGTCGAACGGTGGGTTGCGGTCCACCTGGCAGAACTGCGGTTTGTCCGTCGGGATGTGGTCGCTGCCCAGCAACGGGGTCAGGTCCAGGTGGTGCTGCTTGGCGGTCTGGCCTTCGAGGATTTCCAGCAGATCGGTACGACCGATCAGTTGTTCCAGGGAGCGCACGCCGAGCTTGGCCAGCCACTCACGGGTTTCCTCGGCGACGTAGGTGAAGAAATTCACCACCATGTCGACGGTGCCGATGTAGTGATCCTTGCGCAGCTTCTCGTTCTGGGTGGCCACGCCGGTGGCGCAGTTGTTCAGGTGGCAGATACGCAGGTATTTGCAGCCCAGGGCAATCATCGGCGCGGTGCCGAAGCCGAAGCTTTCGGCGCCGAGGATGGCGGCCTTGATCACGTCGAGGCCGGTTTTCAGGCCGCCGTCGGTCTGTACCCGGACCTTGCCGCGCAGGTCGTTGCCACGCAGGGTCTGGTGGGTTTCCGCCAGGCCCAGTTCCCACGGTGCACCGGCGTACTTGATCGAGGTCAGCGGCGAAGCGCCAGTGCCGCCGTCGTAGCCGGAGATGGTGATCAGGTCGGCATAGGCTTTGGCCACACCGGCAGCGATGGTGCCAACGCCGGCTTCCGCCACCAGCTTCACCGAGACCAGGGCCTGAGGGTTGACCTGCTTGAGGTCGAAGATCAGCTGCGACAAGTCTTCAATCGAGTAGATGTCGTGGTGCGGCGGTGGCGAGATCAGGGTCACGCCGGGGACTGCGTAGCGCAGCTTGGCGATCAGGCCGTTGACCTTGCCACCGGGCAGCTGGCCGCCTTCGCCGGGCTTGGCGCCCTGAGCGACTTTGATCTGCAGCACTTCGGCGTTGACCAGGTACTCCGGGGTCACGCCGAAGCGGCCAGTGGCCACTTGCTTGATCTTGGAGCTCTTGATAGTGCCGTAGCGCGCTGGGTCTTCACCGCCTTCACCGGAGTTGGAACGCGCACCGAGGCGGTTCATCGCTTCGGCCAGGGCTTCGTGGGCCTCCGGCGACAGGGCTCCCAGGGAGATACCCGCGGAGTCGAAGCGCTTGAGGATCGATTCCAGGGGCTCGACTTGGCTGATGTCCATCGGCGTGTCCAGGGTCTTCACCTGGAACAGGTCGCGGATCATCGACACCGGACGGTTGTCCACCAGCGCGGTGTATTCCTTGAACTTGGCGTAGTCGCCCTGCTGCACGGCGGCTTGCAGGGTGTTGACCACGTCCGGGTTGTAGGCGTGGTATTCGCCACCGTGGACGAACTTCAGCAGACCGCCTTGCTGGATCGGCTTGCGCGGGCTCCAGGCCTCAGTGGCCAGAGCTTTCTGTTCGGCTTCGATGTCGACGAAACGTGCGCCCTTGATCCGGCTCGGCACGCCACGGAAGCTCAGGTTGCAAACTTCCTCGGACAAGCCGATGGCTTCGAACAGCTGCGCGCCACGGTAGGAGGCGATGGTGGAGATGCCCATCTTCGACAGGATCTTCAACAGGCCCTTGGTGATGCCCTTGCGGTAGTTCTTGAACACCTCGTAGAGGTCGCCCAGCACTTCACCGGTACGGATCAGGTCGCCCAGCACTTCGTAGGCCAGGAACGGATAGACCGCCGAGGCGCCGAAACCGATCAGCACCGCGAAGTGGTGCGGATCGCGGGCAGTGGCGGTTTCCACCAGGATGTTGGAGTCGCAGCGCAGGCCTTTTTCGGTCAGACGGTGGTGCACCGCCCCCGTGGCCAGGGAAGCGTGGATCGGCAGCTTGCCCGGCGCGATATGGCGGTCGCTGAGGACGATCTGGGTGCGGCCGGCGCGCGCAGCTTCTTCAGCCTGGTCAGCGACGTTGCGGATCGCCGCTTCCAGACCGACGCTCTCGTCGTAGTTGAGGTCGATGACCTGGCGCTCGAAGCCCGGGCGATCGAGGTTCATCAGCGAACGCCACTTGGCCGGGGAGATCACCGGCGAGCTGAGGATCACCCGCGAAGCATGCTCAGGCGATTCCTGGAAGATGTTGCGCTCGGCACCGAGGCAGATCTCCAGGGACATGACGATGGCTTCGCGCAGCGGGTCGATCGGCGGGTTGGTGACCTGGGCGAACTGCTGGCGGAAATAGTCGTAAGGGGTACGCACGCGCTGGGACAGCACCGCCATCGGCGTGTCGTCGCCCATGG
Source organism: Pseudomonas sp. JDS08PS003 (assembly GCF_045013505.1). Classification (NCBI taxonomy): domain Bacteria; kingdom Pseudomonadati; phylum Pseudomonadota; class Gammaproteobacteria; order Pseudomonadales; family Pseudomonadaceae; genus Pseudomonas; species Pseudomonas sp. JDS08PS003. Next base: position 609,721 of record NZ_CP120724.1, on the reverse strand, counting down.
AGCCCACGGCTTCGTAGCCCTGCTCGCCCAGCGGACGCAGCACCTGGTCACGCTCCTCGAAGGTGACCTGGTACATCTTCATGTACTGCTTGAGCTGGTCGACGTCGTAGAAGGCCGAACCGTGGTCGTTGTCTTCCATGGTGGCCTGGATGCGCAGGGCGTTCTTGCGCAGCCATTGCTTGTACGGATGACGGGACTTGAGACGGTTGTCGATGGCGTCGGTGTCGAGGATCTGCCCGGTTTCGGTGTCCACGGCAAAGATCTGACCCGGGCCGACCCGGCCCTTGGCGATCACGTCCTCGGGCTGGTAGTTCCACACGCCGATTTCCGAAGCCAGGGTGATGAAGCCGTTCTGGGTGGTGACCCAACGGGCCGGACGCAGGCCGTTGCGGTCCAGCAGGCAGACGGCATAGCGGCCGTCGGTCATGACCACGCCGGCCGGGCCGTCCCACGGTTCCATGTGCATCGAGTTGTATTCGTAGAACGCGCGCAGGTCGGCGTCCATGGTCTCGACGTTCTGCCACGCGGGCGGAATGATCATGCGCACGCCGCGGAACAGGTCGATGCCGCCGGTGACCATCAGCTCCAGCATGTTGTCCATGCTCGAGGAGTCGGAACCCACGCGGTTGACCAGCGGGCCGAGTTCTTCCAGGTCCGGGATCAGGTCGTTGGCGAACTTGGTGCGCCGGGCCACGGCCCAGTTGCGGTTGCCGGTAATGGTGTTGATTTCGCCGTTGTGGGCGAGGAAGCGGAATGGTTGGGCCAGCGGCCATTTCGGCAAGGTGTTGGTGGAGAAGCGCTGGTGGAACACGCAGATCGCGGTTTGCAGGCGCTCGTCACCCAGGTCCGGATAGAAGGCGGCGAGGTCCGCCGGCATCATCAGGCCTTTATAGATGATGGTCTTGTGGGAAAAGCTGCAGATGTAGTGGTCGGTGTCGGCGGCGTTGGCTACCGAGGAGCGACGACGGGAGCTGAACAGCTTGATGGCGAAGTCCTGGTCGCTCAGACCCTGGCCGCCGATGAACACTTGTTCGATCTGTGGCAGGCGCTCCAGGGCCAGACGCCCGAGCACACTGGTATCGATCGGTACTTTGCGCCAGCCCACCAGTTGCAGGCCGGCGGCCAGGATCTCGCGATTCATGTTTTCGCGAGCGGCCTCGGCTTTCACCGGGTCCTGGTTGAAGAACACCATGCCCACTGCATATTGCTTGGGCAGATCGACGCCGAAATGCTCCGTGGCGACTGCGCGCAGGAACAGGTCGGGCTTTTGCATCAGCAGACCGCAACCGTCGCCGGTCTTGCCGTCCGCGTTGATCCCACCGCGGTGGGTCATGCAGGTCAGGGCCTCAATGGCCGTTTTCAACAGGGTATGACTGGGTTCGCCCTGCATATGGGCTATCAGGCCGAAACCACAGTTATCCTTAAATTCATCTGGTTGGTACAGACCTGCTTTCATAGACACTTTCTCACCAGGCTGCCTCTTATCGAGACAAATTTCTTTTCAATTCAACCACTTGCCATCCGCGCCGAACGTACGCCAGCTTTGCGGGGGCAAAAGGGAGGTCATTGTACACACCGACACAAAGCCCCACAAATTTAGCGACGATCTGTCGTAAATTCATGTCGCATTTATGAACGTTTTAAAGCGATATGCTGTGCTAGTCAAAAAGTTTTGTTTTTGACTGCCGCGACTCAAAAACTACTGTGACGCAGACACCACAAGGCACGCGGCCTGTAAGGCAGCATGCCGATGCGGAAATTTGAGGTTGCCGGGAGAGGCGGCCTGGGTAAGGCCGCCGAATCTTCAGCGAGTTGTTGCCAGTTCTTGTTGAACGCTAGCGACAGTGCGAGGCCAAGGTTTACCAGCCTGAACCTTCGCTGGCAAGGATTTGATGGCGCTGACCGCTGCATCGCGGCTGGAGAAGTTGCCGTAGGTGATCACATACAGCGGCTTGCCGTTGAGGACTTTCTTGAAGTAGCGGTATTCGCCGCCCTGTTCCTTGACGAAATTCTGTGCGGTGGCTTCCGAGCTGGTGCCGAGTATCTGCACCACGTAGTTGCCTGGCGCCTGACCGGCGTACCAGCTGCCACCGGCAGCCTTGGCTACAGTGACCGGCTTTTCTGCCGGCTTGGCGGCTGGAGCAGGCTTGGCAGCGACCGGTTTCTCTGCCGGCTTAGGCGCAGGCGTCGGCTTGGCAGTGGCGACCTGGGTCGGAGCCGGAGTCGGACGTGCCGCCGGAGTCGGTGCAGGGCCGGCCACTGCACCAGCAGGTGGTGCGGTGGTGGTCACGGTTGGCGGAACGGCGCTGGAGCCTTCCACAGGAACCCCATCGTCGCCCTCAGCGATACCGCCTGCGGCTTCAGCCAGAGGACCGCGCATGACCGGTTGCGACTGGCCGACCAACGGCAGCGGCATTGGCTGAGACGAACCGGCAAATTCCACCGATGGATTGCCATTGGCATTCGGTGTCGGCGTCTGCCCCAGTGGCAGTTGCGCTTGCTCACTGGCCGGAGCCCCGGTGGTTGGCGCCTTACTGCGACCCGGCATCAACCAGGCTGCAGCCACGGCCACAACCACTACAGCGGAAATGGCCAATACGTGTTTCTTCGGCATGTTGAACCCCATACTTGGACGCTTGACCGCAGAGCGGCTGGCGATCATGGCTTCGATCATTGCATCCCTGGCGACCTGGTTGATGTTGCCCGGCCAGCCATCGGAGCTTTCGTGAATATCACTGATCTGATCTGCGGAGAAAAGTTCGATGCCCTGACCCGCGCCTTCGAGGCGTTGGGCCAGATATTCACGGGTTTCCTCTTCGGCGTAAGGCTGCAACTCGATAACGTGGAAGCGTTCTTCCTCGGTGTTCAACTGATCCAGGGCCGCAATCAACGACGACTCGCCGAACAGGAATACGTGAGGGCGGCCTTCCGGAGCGCCCGCCGCCAGGGCCAGCAGGGCCTCAAGCGCAGACTCGTCAAGCTGCTCGGCATCATCCACCAGCAGGTAGACTTCCTGGCCGGTCAGGGCCAGTTGCACCACTTGGGCGAGGATTGCGCCGATCTCGGCCTGGGCCACATTCAGGGCCTGGGCTACCTGGCGCAACACCCCGGCAGCATCGCCAGCGCCACGGGCGGAAACCACCACGCTTTGCACTGATTGCTTGTTGGTACTGGCGACCAATGCCTGACGCAACAGTGTCTTGCCACTGCCCTGAGGGCCGGTGACCACCAGCAGCAGCTGGCTGTAACGCGCCAGGTGATGCAACTGCCCCAGCACAGGCTTGCGTTGGGCAGGAAAGAATTTGAAGCCAGGGACCCGGGGAGCGAAAGGATCATGGCTCAACTGGTAATGGCCGAGGAAAGCCTCGTCGGCGTGCAAACTAGTCATCGGGATCTTATTAACCTTTAAGCTGAGCCAGGGCGCGGTAATCCGCTCCCAGCGTGGCCTGTAAAACCTCTTTCGGATAATCGTCGGTCACTACGGCTTCGCCCATGCGGCGCAACAGCACCAGACGCAAACGACCGTCGATCACTTTCTTGTCAATTGCCATATGCTCGAGGAAGTCCGCTTCGGTCATCTCTTCAGGCGGGATGACCGGCAAGCCCGCACGCTGGAACAGGCGAATACCGCGGTCACGCTCCTGACTGGTGATCCAGCCCAGGCGCGCGGACATTTCCAGGGCCATTACGGTGCCAGCAGCCACCGCTTCACCATGCAGCCAGACACCGTAGCCCATATGAGTCTCGATGGCATGGCCGAAGGTATGACCCAGGTTGAGGGTGGCGCGCACCCCCGATTCACGCTCGTCGGCACCGACCACCGCAGCCTTGGCCGCGCAGGAGCGTTCGATGGCATAGGTCAGCGCCTGCTGGTCCAGGGCCCGCAGGCGATCGACATTCTCTTCCAGCCAGGTCAGGAACGGCTCATCGCAGATCAGGCCGTACTTGATCACTTCCGCCAGGCCTGCCGACAATTCGCGGTTCGGCAGGGTATTGAGGCTGGCGGTATCGATCAGCACCACGTTCGGCTGATAGAAGGCGCCAACCATGTTCTTGCCCAGGGGGTGGTTGATGCCCGTCTTGCCACCCACCGAGGAGTCCACCTGGGACAGCAGGGTGGTAGGAATCTGGATAAAGTCCACGCCGCGCTGATAGCAGGCTGCGGCGAAGCCGGCCATGTCGCCGATCACCCCGCCACCGAGGGCAATGATGGTGGTCCGGCGGTCGTGGCGCGCAGTGAGCAAGCCGTCGAAAATCAGTTGCAGGGTTTCCCAGTTCTTGTAGGCCTCGCCATCGGGCAGGACCACCGATATCACCGAGAACTGCGCCAGGCTGCGGGTCAGACGCTCAAGGTACAGCGGCGCAACGGTCTCATTGGAGATGATCGCCACTTGCCGCCCAGCGATATGGGGCACCAGCAGCTCGGGCCGGTCCAACAGTCCTTCACCAATGTGAATCGGGTAGCTGCGCTCGCCTAGATCGACCTTAAGTGTCTGCATGTGTCCCCACAGTGAAGATGGAAGCAGGCGTTGTGCCTTGTATTGACGATGGGCCTCGTCTGGTCTTCTGACGCTGCCCGATAGCTCTGCGCCACACCTTGGCGGTCATGGCGCGACGCCGAGAATAGCGCATTTCGCTCGACGCATTAACGGGGTGGCAACTGCTGAAGGCGCTCGAGTATGTCCAGCACCACCATTCGTGGCGGCCGCTCATCGGTTTCCACCACCAGATCGGCGATTTCCCGATAAAGCGGGTCACGGATTTCCAACAGGTCGCGCAGGGTCTTGGCCGGATCGGCGGTGCGCAGCAAGGGACGATTGCGGTCCCGGGCAGTGCGCCCTACCTGTTGTTCAACCGAAGCGTGCAGATAGACCACTCGTCCACCGGCATGCAGCGCCCGCCGATTGGCTTCGCGCATCACCGCGCCACCGCCGGTGGCCAGGACCACACCGTCGGTGCCACAGAGCTCGGCGATCATCGCCTGCTCGCGGTCGCGAAAGCCCGGCTCGCCTTCTTTATCGAAGATCCACGGAATATTCGCGCCTGTACGCAGTTCAATTTCCTTATCGGAATCTTTGAATGGCAGGCGCAGCTCTTTGGCCAGTAAGCGACCTATGGTGCTTTTTCCAGCCCCCATCGGCCCAACAAGAATCAAATTTCGCACAGAATCAACGACTCACAGCAATCGCCTGGTTGTTCATGATACGCGGAGTGAGAAATACCAGCAGCTCGGATTTTTTCTCCGACACCACGTCACGCCGGAAAAGGCGGCCAAGATACGGCACATCGCCAAGAAATGGCACTTTATCTACAACCTTGCTTTGGGTATTGGAGAAAACCCCACCGATGACGATGGTCTCGCCATCAATGACCAGGACCTTTGCATTGACCTCGTTCTTCTTGATCGGCGGCACATCCTGAACCTTGTTCAAGTAGTCCGGCTCATCCTTGGTGACCTTGACGTCCATGATGATGCGATTGTCCGGGGTGATCTGCGGCGTTACCTCCAGAGACAGCGAGGCCTCCTTGAACGACACCGAAGTGGCGCCACTGGAACTGGCTTCCTGATAAGGAATCTCGGTGCCCTTGAGAATCCTCGCGGTTTCCTTGTCCGAGGTGACCACCTTGGGCTGGGACACGATTTCACCGTTGCCGGTCTTCTCCATGGCGGTCAGCTCCAGGTCCAGCAGCACGCTGTCAGTGATGTAGGCAATGCCGATGCCCGAGGTGTTGCCCGTGGTGCCCAGATCGACGAAGGGCGAGTGGCTGCCACTGCTGCCGGGGGTGCCTATGGTCGAGGAGCCCTTGGCGCTGCTCTGCACCCCGGAGGCATTCCAGTTGCCCCTGTTTTGCAGCGAGCCGCCCCAGCGCACCCCCAGACTCTTGTCGTAGTCGACGTTGGCCTCGACGATCCGCGCCTCGATCATCACCTGACGCACCGGGACGTCCAGCTGCATGACCATGCGCCGCAACTCATCGAGGCGCTCCTGGGTCTGGTAGGCAATGATGTTGTTGGTGCGTTCATCCACGGTGATGGAACCCCGCTCGCTAGCCTTCTCCTCGCTACCGGTCACTGACTGGAACAGCCTGGCGATGTCCGCGGCCCTGGCGTAATTGACCTGCAGCAGGTCCCGTCGCAGGGGCGCCAGGTTTTCCAACTGCTTCTGCAACTCCAGCCCCTGGCGCTCCCGGGCCGCGATCTCATCCGCCGGAGCCACCAACAAGACGTTACCGACCTTGCGCTTATCCAGCCCCTTGGTCTTGAGCACCAGATCCAGAGCCTGATCCCAGGGTACGTTCTGCAAGCGCAAAGTGATGCTGCCTTGCACGGAGTCACTGGCCACCAGGTTGAGTCCGGTGAAATCGGCGATCAGTTGCAATACCGCGCGCACCTCGATGTCCTGGAAATTCAGCGACAGCTTTTCACCGGGCGGACGAGTTGCCCCCTCGCCTGAAACGCCAGTGATTGCCGGCGTGGCCGTGGGGCTGTTTGGAAAGCGATTGCGCTCCTCAGAAGCGAAGGCCCTGAGCTCGGTGGTGCCAACCAGCGATGCCAGCAGCACTATCCATAGCGCCACACCGAAGGCTGAAACAGTCCTGTTCATTTTGCAGATTCCACTTAAGAGTGTTTTTTCAGAGACAGTGTCCGCGGTCGCTCCTGCCAGGCTCCCGCTCCATCGGCGACAATTTCCACCACGTCCACCCGGGACTCGCTGATGGCCACTATCCGACCCTCGTTTCTCCCCAGGTAATCACCGACCCGCAAGGGAAAGACACCGCCGGCACTGCGCAACAGGGCAAAACGGCCGGAGGCATGGAACAGGCTCCCGACCATTTGCAACTGCTCGATATCGAAGCTCTCCAGATGTTGCCGGACCCGCTGCGGATTGGGCCGGACAGCACTCGTACCCCGTCGACCAATGATCAGGTCGATTCTTTGTGGCGGGCGAAACGGGCTGCGCAGCGCACTGGCGCTGTAGGTGACCGAGGGGTAGGACCGCATGACCGGAGCCGGATCAATCGCCCCTGGCGATTGCAGGCGCACCTCACTCATATAGGCATCCAGGTCGGCAAAATCGGCACCACCTTCGCAACCCAGCAGCGCCACACAGAAACAACCGGACACCCAGCAACGCCAACCGCTCATGAGTGCGGCTCCCGACTGTCGTACCTATAGGTCCGCGCCTCGATGCTCATGCGCAGTTGTGTGGGGTTGCCCCGGTCCACGGGACTGATCTGAAAATCATGCAAGGTGACGATTCTCGACAGACCGGCGACGCCACTGACGAAAGTCGCCAGGTCGTGATAGGCACCGGTGACCGCGATCTGAATCGGTAGCTCGACATAGAAATCCCGGACCACCTCCGGTTGCAGCTTGATCTCCTCGAACGCCAGGCCGCTGCCCTGCCCCACTCGGCTGATGTCTTCCAGCAGTCCCGGGACCTCGGTATCGCTGGGCAACTGACGCAACAACAGAGAGAAGCTGTCCTGCATGCCCCCTATTTGCTCACGATAGCGCTGAAGATTGGCGACCTTTCCGGCCTTGTCGGCGAACTGCAATTTGAATCGATGCTCCTCTCGGCGCTGCTGCCCCAGCGCCTCCAGATGCGGGCTCAGGTAAAAGCCGTAGCCTGCCAGCAAAGTCAGCAGCAGGAGCAAGACCGCCAGCAGCGCCTTGATCGGACTCGGCCAGGAACCGAGGTTGCTCAGTTCCAGCTCCCGCAGATCGGTACCACGCAGCTGCGCCAACCAATGTCCCCGGCTCATCGCTGCGCCTCCTCCGGCAGCAGCCCGATGCTGAGTCGAAACAGATTGCCCACCCCCTGATCCGCCGCCACAACATTTTTCACCTCGGTCAGACTGGGAGCGGCAAATCCCTCGGCAGACTGCAAATTGCGCATCAGCTCAGAGACCCGGTTATTGGACTCCGCGCCCCCACTAATGCTCAGGTTCTGCCCCAGCAGGTCCACCGCGGTGAAGTACACGCCATCGGGCAGGCTGCGGGCCAACTGCTGAAAAATCCGCACACTGGCCGAGCGATTGCCTTGCAACTCCTCAATGATCCCCATGCGCGCCACCAGTTGCTGACGCTGGGCCTTGAGCTGGCGAATGCTGGCGATTTGGCTATCCAGATCAGCTGTCGCATGCCTCAGATACTGGTTGCGGGCCTGTTGCCGACCGATCATCCGATCGATGCAGGCATCAGCCAGGAGCACACACCCCAGGCCCAGGACCAGCATTGCCGCCAGTGCCTGGAGGAAACGTCGACGGCGCATTGCTCGCGCGGTCTCCCGCCAGGGAAGAAGGTTGATACTAGTCATCAGTCGAGCCCTCGCAGGGCCAGACCGCAGGCACGCAACAGGTTCGGCGCCTGGTCGGCAAGCGCCCGGGCATCCACTTGGGGAGCAATGGACATGCTGGCGAAGGGATCGGCGATGACCGTGGCGACTCCCACTTGCTCCGCCACCCGACCATCAAGGCCAGTCAAGCGGCTGCCGTCACCGGCCAGCAGCAACCGCTCAACAGGCTGTTGTTGCGGCGACTCGGCAAACAGCTGCAAGGAACGATGCGCCTGCTGCAGCAACTCTTGCTCGAACGGTCGCAGCACGTCCTCGGCGCAACCTTGGGGCAATCGGCCCTGGCGCTCGGCCTGCACGGCCTGATCCAGGGTCAGCGCATAGCGGCGCTCCAGCGCCTGGTTCAGCTGTCGACTGCCAAACAACTGCTCCCGGCTATAGATGATTCGCTGGCCATGCATCACGCAGAACGTGGTCATATCCACACCTATGTCCAGCAGCGCCACAGCCAAGGGCGATGCAGACGGCATCGGCCCAGTCAGCATCGACAAGCCACGCTGCAGGGCCAGGGGCGCGGTATCCACCACCCTTGGCGTCAGGCCAGCCAGGGTCATTGGCACTTCCAGGGATTCGACATCCTCGTAGCGGCAGGCTACCAGCAGCACCTGAACCCGCTGAGGATCGCCGGGCACGGCGCCCTGGACCTCAAAATCGGTGGCCACGTCTTCCAGGGGATAAGGAATGTACTGGGCCGCCTCCAGCTTGAGCTGATGTTCCAGCTCATCGTCGCCGAGCCCGGCCGGCATCTCGATCAGTTTGCTGATCACTGCCTCACCAGCCACCGCTACAGCCACCCCCTTGCGACGGCTGCCGCTCTTGAGCCAGGCCCGGGACAACACCCTGGCCAGCGCCTCGGGATCGGCGCCGAACGGGTCCGGGGCCAGGTCTTCCCTGGCATAAGCCTCGACCCGATAACTACGCCCCTGGCGACTCAGAGCCAGAAGCGTGACCGATGTCGCACTGATATCGATCCCCAGCAGGGAACCCGACTTTTTGCTGAAGAGTCCAAGCACGATCATTTCCCTATGACTATCCGTAACTTACGGACTTCCCAAACTCAGTTGCGCTCAATCGCCACGTCTTGACAGACGGGCAAATGACGCTCTCGGCGGAAAATGCTTATAATGCCCAGCGTTTTTTTTCCGCTTTTCCTGCTGCGTGGGTCGGTCCCTGATTACCTTGAATGCCCTGACGCCTAATTCATTCCTTTCTCTGGAAATCCAAAAGCCTTGATTCGTCTGCTGAAGTTTTTCGGGTGGTCCATCGTCGCTGTGTTCTGCGGGCTGCTTCTCGCCCTCTCCGGTGCGTTTCTCTATCTTAGTCCCGGCCTTCCTTCGGTTGAGGCCCTGAGAAGTATCCAGTTGCAGATTCCTCTGCGGGTGTACAGCAGCGACGGCAAGTTGATCGCAGAATTTGGCGAAATGCGCCGCACCCCTATACGTTTCGCCGAAATCCCCCCCAACTTCATCAATGCGTTACTAAGTGCTGAAGACGACAACTTCGCTAACCATTACGGAGTTGACCCCAGCAGCCTGATGCGTGCTGCGACCCAATTGGTCAAAAGCGGACACATTCAGTCCGGCGGCAGCACCATCACCATGCAAGTGGCGAAGAACTTCTTCCTCAGCAGCGAGCGCAGCTTTTCACGCAAGACCACGGAAATTCTCCTGGCCCTGCAGATCGAACGGCAGTTGACCAAAGACGAGATCCTCGAGCTGTACGTCAACAAGATCTACCTGGGTAACCGCGCCTACGGTATCGAGGCTGCGGCCCAGGTGTATTACGGCAAGTCCATTCGCGACGTGAGCCTGGCGCAGATGGCGATGATCGCCGGCCTGCCCAAGGCCCCTTCACGCTTCAACCCCCTGGCCAACCCGGCGCGCAGCAAGGAACGCCGCGACTGGATCCTGGGGCGCATGTACAAGCTCGGCAAGATCACCGAGGCGGCCTACACCGAAGCCATCAACGAGCCGTTGAACGCCAGCTATCACGTACCGACACCGGAAGTGAACGCGCCGTACATCGCCGAGATGGCCCGCGCCGAAATGGTCGGCCGCTATGGCAGCGACGCTTATACCGAAGGTTTCCGGGTCACCACCACAGTGCCTAGCGACCTGCAGGAAATGGCCAATACCGCGGTCCACGAAGGTTTGATGACCTACGACCAGCGCCACGGCTATCGTGGGCCGGAGTCCCGCCTGCCAGGCAAGACTCAGGCGGCCTGGGCCACCGAGCTGACCAAGCAGCGGACCATCAGCGGCCTGGAGCCGGCGATCGTCACCCAGGTCGAGAAGAACGGCGTGCAAGTGCTGACTCGCAACGGCGAGGAGCACGTGGCCTGGGACACCATGAAATGGGCCCGGCCGTTCCTCAACACCAACAGCATGGGCGCCGTCCCTCGCCAGCCAGCGGACGTGGCCCAGGTCGGCGATCTGATTCGCGTACAGCGCCAGGCGGACAATTCGCTGAAGTTCAGCCAGATTCCGGTCGCCCAGGGTGCCCTGGTGACCCTGGACCCGCAAAACGGCGGAATCCGTGCGCTGGTCGGGGGCTTTGCCTTCGAGCAGAGCAACTACAACCGTGCGATGCAGGCCAAGCGCCAGCCCGGTTCGAGCTTCAAGCCGTTCGTCTATAGCGCAGCCCTGGACAATGGCTACACCGCGGCCAGCCTGGTCAATGACGCGCCGATCGTGTTCGTCGACGAGTACCTGGACAAGGTCTGGCGTCCGAAGAACGACACCAATACCTTCCTCGGCCCGATCCGCATGCGCGAAGCGTTGTACAAGTCGCGCAACCTGGTATCGATCCGCCTGCTACAGAGCATGGGCGTGGACCACACCATCGACTACATCAGCAAGTTCGGCTTCAACAAGCAGGACCTGCCGCGCAACCTGTCCCTGGCACTGGGCACCGCGACCCTGACGCCCATGGAGATCGCCACCGGCTGGAGCACCTTTGCCAACGGCGGCTACAAGATCACCCCGTACATCATCGACAAGATTGAAAGCCGCAACGGCGAGATGCTGTTCAGCGCCAACCCGCCCAGCGTCCCCACCGGAGATACAACCAGCAGCGGCATTGCGGCGCTGGAACACAACTTCACGGTCAATACCGCGGCGGGCGAAAGTCCGATCCAGGCCCCGGTGCAGACTCCGGCAGTTGCCGAGCGGATCATTGACGGGCGCACCACCTACATCCTCAACAGCATGCTCCAGGACGTGATCAAGCTGGGCACCGGACGCCGGGCCCTGGCACTGGGCCGCACGGACCTGGCCGGCAAGACCGGTACCACCAACGAATCCAAGGATGCCTGGTTCTCCGGCTACAACGCCGACTACGTGACCACCGTGTGGACCGGCTTCGACCAGCCGGAAAGCCTGGGACGCCGCGAATACGGCGGTACTGTGGCCTTGCCGATCTGGATGAACTTCATGGGGGCCGCCCTCAAGGGCAAGCCCGCGCACACCCAAGCGGAGCCGGAAGGCATCCTCAGCCTGCGGGTCGACCCGGTCAGCGGCCGCGCGGCCACCCCGGGCACGCCGAATGCGTACTTCGAACTGTTCAAGAGCGAAGACACTCCGCCCTCGGTCAACGAACTGGGCAATGGCGTCGCTCCGGGCAGCCCGTTGCCGGCAGACGAGGCGGCACCGATCGATCTGTTCTAAGCCAGCAGGAGCCGGCCTGCCGCCGAAAAGGTCGATGAGTGTTGTACTTGGCTCACCAACCTCTTCGCGGGCGGGCCCGCTCCTACGGCAACTCTGTGACAGGGTGCAAGGCGCCCACAAAAAAGCCCCGGCTCTCGCGAGCCGGGGCTTTTTGCATGACGCTACAACAGCTTAGCCGTTGAACACATCATTCACGCTTTTGAGCGGATAGTTCTTCGGATACGGCAGGGTCGCCACGCCGGTCTCAATGGCAGCCTTGGCCACGGCATCGGAGATCACGGTGATCAGGCGGGCATCCATTGGCTTCGGAATGATGTACTCACGACCGAACTCCAGCTTGATGCCGCCGTAGGCGTCGCACACTTCCTGAGGCACCGGCAGCTTGGCCAGTTCACGCAGGGCGTTGGCCGCAGCGATCTTCATTTCTTCGTTGATGCGCTTGGCGCGAACGTCCAGGGCACCACGGAAGATGAACGGGAAGCCCAGAACGTTGTTCACCTGGTTCGGGTAGTCCGAACGGCCAGTGGCCATGATCACGTCGTCACGGGTGGCGTGAGCCAGCTCTGGAGCGATTTCCGGATCAGGGTTCGAGCAGGCGAACACGATCGGGTTCGGCGCCATGGACTTCAGGCCTTCAGCGCTCAGCAGGTTCGGACCGGACAGACCGACGAACACGTCGGCGCCTTGCAGGGCGTCGGCCAGGGTGCGCTTGTCGGTGGTGTGGGCGAACACCGCCTTGTACTGGTTCAGGTCGTCACGGCCGGAGTGGATCACACCGGTACGGTCAACCATGAAGATGTTCTCGATCTGCGCGCCCATGCTCACCAGCAGTTTCATGCAGGAGATAGCGGCAGCACCGGCACCCAGGCAGACGATCTTGGCGTCGGACAGGGTTTTGCCAGCGATTTCCAGGGCGTTGATCATGCCGGCTGCGGTAACGATCGCGGTGCCGTGCTGGTCATCGTGGAAGACCGGAATGTCGCACTGCTCGATCAGAGCACGTTCGATCTCAAAGCACTCAGGGGCCTTGATGTCTTCCAGGTTGATGCCACCGAAGGTGATGGAGATGCGCTTGACGGTGTCGATGAAGGCTTGCGGGCTTTCGGAGTCGACTTCGATGTCGAATACATCGATGCCAGCGAAACGCTTGAACAGTACGCCCTTGCCTTCCATCACCGGCTTGGACGCCAGTGGGCCGAGGTTACCCAGGCCGAGAATCGCGGTGCCATCGGAAATGACGGCAACCAGGTTGCCTTTGCCGGTGTACTTGTAGGCCAGTTCCGGATCGCGAGCGATTTCGCGTACCGGTTCGGCTACGCCGGGGCTGTAGGCCAGCGCCAGATCACGAGCGGTAGCAGTGGCCTTGGTGAGCTCGACACTCAGCTTTCCTGGACGAGGATTGGCATGATATTCGAGAGCGGCAGTTTTCAAATCAGACATGTGGGCATTCCGCTTTTTACTGTTGGACAGACGGACCGCCGAGGATACGCGTGTCGCATAGTCCCTACAAGACTGCCCAGTCACCCCTGTCAAGGCCTGTAGCGTACGACTTTGGGCCAAGAGCCACGGTGCACAAGGCTTTCAACTGTTCACAATCCAGTTAAAAAATGTCTACAATTTTTCTTTATCAGAGAAGTCTGACCATGGAAGCGTCGGTCACTGACAACATCCAGCGCGCCCCGCCCGATGTGAACTGGTCTCGACGCGAGCGATCCACCACCCAGCCGCGAGCCTCGATTCGCTGCCCCGAAAGCCCCTTGAGCCAGCGACGATCAAAGCGCTCCAGGACATTGGGTGCAATACGCAATACAACTGCGCCCCGCAATGTGATCCAAACGCCCCCGCGATTGCGCTGCACCTTGCTCACACGCCCCTTGAGCACGGCAAAACCTGAATGGCGGATCTGCTCCGCTTTCAGTACAGGTGAACGCCGCCAGAGCCCCAGCCCGGCTCGGCGCGCATGTTTTTCAGCGGCCTGCTGACAAGCCACCAGGGCGACGTTCGGCGCCAGTGCAATCTGGTAGGCCAGCCCTTCAGCGATCAAGCGCGCCTCAAAGTTGATGCCACTGGCGCCATAGACATGAGCCAGGGTCCGGCCATAACGATCACGCCGTTCACGCCCGAGCAACAAACCGACCCGGCCACCACTCTGCGCCACCAATTGCTGCAAGCGTTGCCGCGCCGCCACCGCGAAAGGCTCCGCGGACCGCCCCTTGCCAGCCAGCTCCGGCGCATTGAGGCCGATCATGCGCACGCTGCGGCCATCCTTGAGGCGCAGCGTGTCGCCATCCACCACCCGCTGCACTGCTGCAGGAATCAGCCCCTTCGGCGCCGGGCAAAACGCCTGGACGGCGGTCAGCCAAATCGCGGACACAAAAAAGGCGCCCACTAGGGACGCCTTTTTCATCAGCGAGGAAAGTCGATAACGGCTTTCCAGAACGATCAGCCTCAGGCCTTTTTCGTTGCGCCGAAAGCACCGAAGCGCGACTTGAACTTGTCGACACGACCGCCAACGTCCAGAGTCTTTTGCTTACCGGTGTAGAACGGGTGGCACTCGTTGCACACGTCCAGGCTCAGAGGCTTGGCCAGGGTGGAGCGAGTTTCGATGACGTTACCGCAGCTGCAAGTAGCGGTAATGGCTTCGTATACTGGATGGATATCGGCTTTCATGGTGTATTCCTCAGGCTAGCGTGCCGCCACCCAACACTATTGTTGAATACCGCACGAATTAGGGCGCGAATTCTACCAGACCCCGTCAATCGCGCAAGAGACCCTGACTGCACTCCATCAGAAAAATCCCATACAACCTTGACAGCCCCCGGATTGCCGTTCCGTGAACGACGACGGCCATTCCGACATGGCTCAAAGGTCGCAGCGACCGGAGCCGCACACGCTTGTGCAGGACACTCCGTAGCGCCTCTGTTAGGCTCCGGGGCTTATTTACTGTCCGCTCAACGAGATTTTCCCGCGTGCCCGACGCCATCCTGCGCCTCGCCCTGCCTTCGCCCCTGCGCCGCTTGTTCGACTACCGTGCACCAGCCGGTGTGCTGCGCGCCCAGTTGCATCCGGGCATGCGCCTGCGGGTGCCCTTCGGCCGCCGGGAGATGATCGGCATTCTGGTGGAAGTGGCGGATCACAGCGAAGTCCCAGCCGAGAAACTCAAACCGGCGCTGGCCTTGCTGGACCCCACCCCGCCTCTGCCACCCGCCCTGTTCAAGCTGTGCCTGTGGACCGCCCAGTATTATCAGCACAGCCTCGGCGACACCCTGAGCTGGGCGCTTCCGGTGCTGCTGCGCCAGGGAGAGCTGGCCGAGGCCCGCCAGGAGCGTTTCTGGTCGATTGCCCCTGGCGCTCGCCTTGATGACCCACGCATCGCCCGTGCCCCGCGCCAGCGTGAAGCCCTGGCAACCCTGGCCCAGCATCCCCATGGCGTGCCCCATGCATTGCTGAGCAAGCTGATGCTGAGCAAGGACAGCCTGGATCTGCTTCTGGCCAAGGATCTGGTGCAGGTGGAAGTACGCAAGCACGCAGCGGGCGTGCGCCATGAACACTGGCTGGCCCAGCCGGAGCTGCCGCTCAACAGCGAACAGCGTGCCGCCTATGAAGCCATCCGCGCCGGGTTCGACAGCTACCACGCCTTTCTCCTGGCCGGCGTCACCGGCAGCGGCAAGACCGAGGTCTACCTGCAACTGATCCGCGAGACCCTGGAGGCCGGCAAGCAGGCGCTGGTGCTGATCCCGGAAATCAACCTGGGGCCGCAAACCCTGGCGCGCTTCGAGCAGCGCTTCAACGCACGCATCGCCCTGCTGCACTCGGCGGTCAATGATCGGGAACGCCTGGACGCCTGGCTCGCGGCCCGGGATGGCGAGGCCGACATCATCATCGGCACCCGCTCGGCCCTGTTCACCCCGATGAAGAACCCCGGGCTGATCATCATCGACGAGGAGCACGATGGCTCCTATAAACAGCAGGAAGGCCTGCGCTACCACGCCCGGGACCTGGCGCTGGTGCGGGCACGCCAGGAAAACATCCCGATTGTCCTGGGCTCGGCGACGCCATCCCTGGAAAGCCTGCACAACGCCTACACCGGCCGCTATGGACTGTTGCGCCTGAACGAGCGGGCCGGTGGCGCCAAACAACCACGCTTCCTGCGTCTGGATGTGAAGAGTCGCCCCCTGGACAGCGGTATTTCTGGCCCCATGCAACAAGCCATCGGCCAGACCCTGGCCGCCGGGCAGCAAGTGCTGGTGTTTCTCAACCGCCGGGGCTTCGCCCCGACCCTGCTCTGCCACGACTGCGGCTGGATGTCCGAATGTCAGCGCTGCGATGCCCGGATGACCGTGCACCAGCGCTCCGGCGAGTTGCGCTGCCATCATTGTGGCCACGTCGAGCGCGTACCGCGCCATTGCCCGCAATGCGGCAAGGTCGACCTGCGCCCCGTGGGCGCCGGCACCGAGCGCGCGGAGGAACGCCTGGGAATACTCTTCCCCGACTACCCGGTGTTACGGGTGGATCGCGACAGCACCTCACGCAAGGATGCGATGAACCAACTGTTCGCCACCATCCAGAAAGGTCATCCGTGCATCCTGGTGGGCACCCAGATGCTCGCCAAGGGCCACCACTTCCCCCGGGTCACCCTGGTATCGATCCTCGATGCCGACGGCGGCCTGTTTTCCGGCGACTTCCGCGCCAGCGAGCGCATGGCGCAACTGATCGTCCAGGTGGCCGGGCGCGCGGGACGAGCCGAAGAACCGGGCAAGGTGATCATTCAGACGCACCTGGCCGACCACCCACTGCTGGTGCAATTGACCGAGCAGGGCTACTTCGCCTTCGCCGAGCAAGCCCTGAGCGAGCGCCGCGCCGCCGGCCTGCCGCCCTTTGCCCACCTGGCGCTGCTGCGGGCCGAAGCCCATAAGCCGGGCCAGGCCGAAGGCTTTCTGGACGAAGCCTGCAGCGAGGCCGAGCGCTTGCTGGCGGAACAGCACCTGGGAGGCATCGAACTATTGGGCCCGGTGCCAGCTCCGATGGAACGGCGCGCCGGACGCTACCGTGCGCAATTGCTGCTGCAGGCCAACGCCCGGGCACCGCTGCACCGGCTGCTTAGCAGTTGGCTGCTGGTGCTGGAGCAAATGCCCAGCGGGCGCCAGGTGCGCTGGTCGCTGGATGTGGACCCAGTGGATCTGTATTGATCGATACAGTGTTTTCGCGGGCAAGCCCGCTCCGACAATGGGCAGCATCAAACCCGTAGGAACAGGCTTGCCCGCGAACAGCACCGAATAGCCACCACCGATCCCCCAGCAGCCCTCTATAGTTGGCAAGCCCGCTTCAGCAACGGATAATGCCCAGTTTTTCCACCTGCGCACCGAAGCGCCGCCGCGCCAGCGGTCGAAAGAGAAGACCATGAAAGACACCATTCGCCAGCTCATCCAGCAAGCCATCACCCAACTCGTCACCGAAGGTGTGTTGCCAGAAGGCCTGTCGCCGGCGATCCAGGTCGAAAACACTCGCGACAAGACCCACGGCGACTTCGCCAGCAATATCGCCATGATGCTGGCCAAGCCCGCCGGCATGAAGCCGCGCGACCTGGCGGAAAAGATCATCGCCGCATTGCCGGCCCATGAAGACCTGAGCAAGGCGGAAATCGCCGGCCCGGGCTTCATCAACTTCTTCCAGAACACCCAGGCCCTGGCTGCGCGCCTGGACGCCGCCCTTGGCGACGAGCACCTGGGCGTGCGCAAGGCCGGCCCGGCACAACGCACCGTGGTCGACATGTCGGCGCCCAACCTGGCCAAAGAGATGCACGTCGGCCATCTGCGCTCCACCATCATCGGCGACGGCGTGGCACGGGTCCTGGAGTTCCTCGGCGACACCGTGATCCGCCAGAACCACGTCGGTGACTGGGGCACCCAGTTCGGCATGCTGATGGCGTACCTGGAAGAAAACCCGATCACCAGCGACGAACTGTCGGACCTGGAGAACTTCTACCGCGCCGCCAAGCAGCGTTTCGACGAATCCGAAGCCTTTGCCGATCGTGCCCGCAGCCTGGTGGTCAAGCTGCAGGCCGGCGATCCGGACTGCCTGGAGCTGTGGACCAAGTTCAAGGACATCTCCCTGTCCCACTGCCAGAAAATTTACGAGCTGCTGAACGTCAAGCTGACCATGGCCGACGTCATGGGCGAGAGCGCCTATAACGACGACCTGATCAATGTGGTCAACGACCTCAAGGCCAAGGGCATGCTGGTGGAGAGCAACGGCGCCCAGTGCGTGTTCCTCGACGAGTTCAAGAACGCCGAAGGCGAGCCGCTGCCGGTGATCATCGTCAAGGCCGATGGCGGTTACCTCTACGCCACCACCGACTTGGCCGCCGTGCGCTACCGCAGTGGCAAGCTCAAGGCCGATCGTGCCCTGTACTTCGTCGACCAGCGCCAGGCCCTGCACTTCCAGCAGGTGTTCGCCGTGGCGCACAAGGCCGGTTTCGTGACCCATCCGATGGAGATGGAGCACATGGGCTTCGGCACCATGAACGGCGCCGACGGCCGTCCGTTCAAGACCCGCGACGGCGGCACCGTAAAACTCATCGACCTGCTGACCGAAGCCGAAGAACGCGCCTACGTCCTGGTGAAAGAGAAGAACCCGCAACTGCCGGAAGCCGACCTGCGCAGCATCGCCAAGGTGGTGGGCATCGACTCGGTGAAATACGCCGATCTGTCCAAGCACCGCACCAGCGACTACAGCTTCAACTTCGACCTGATGCTCAACTTCGAAGGCAACACCGCCCCCTACCTGCTGTATGCCTACACCCGCGCCGCCGGCGTATTCCGCAAGCTGGGCAAGGACTTCAGCGAAGTGGGCGGCCAGATCGAACTGCACGCAGCCCAGGAACTGGAGCTGGCGGCCAAGCTGGCGCAGTTCGGCGAGATCCTCAACAACGTCGCCGACAAGGGCACCCCGCACATCCTCTGCACCTACCTGTACGACGTGGCCGGGCTGTTTTCCAGCTTCTATGAGAACTGTCCAATCCTGGCGGCCGAGACACCGACGCAGATGCACAGCCGTCTGCGCCTCACCGAGCTGACCCGTCGCACCCTCAAGCAAGGTCTGGAACTGCTGGGCCTCAAAGTCCTGGAGCAAATGTAAGTTGGCTGCCAAGAAAAAACCTGCACCCAAGCGTGGCGCCAGCCGTTACCAGGCTCCGGCCAAGAAGCCGATCCCGGGCTGGTTGTGGCTGGCCATCGGCCTGACCATCGGCGCCTTCATCGTGTTCCTGATGAAGCTCGAACCGGGCAAGGGTGGCGACAGCGTCAAGCGCGAAAAGATCGAACAGCAGAAAGCCAGCAAGATCGCCGAGGCCAACAAGACCCCGCCGAGCCCGCAGCAACCGGTGAAGCCGAAGTACGACTTCTACACCCTGCTGCCGGAATCGGAAGTCATAGTGCCGCCCGAAGCGGTGCCGGAGAAAACCCTGCCGACGCCGCAGGTGCCGCCAGTGCCGACCACCCCGGTCACCCCGGCGGAAGCGGCGAAGATCGACACGGCTCGGGCCCAGGCGGCCCTGGCCGGGATCACTCCGCCACCGGCTCCACCTGTGGCCAAGGCAGCACCGGTGACCAAGTTCTTCCTCCAGGCCGGTTCGTTCCGCAAGGAAGCCGACGCCGACAAGGTGCGCGCGCAGATCATTCTGCTGGGCCAGTCGGTTTCGGTTGAGTCCGGCACGGTGAAGGACGAAACCTGGTACCGGGTATTGGTAGGGCCTTTCAGCAATCGGGAACAGCTCACCGTGGCCCAGAAACAACTGGCCGGCGCCGGTTTCAGCAACCTGCTGTTACAACAGCGCCAGAGCCGCTAAGCCGACCGCTGCGCGATCGATCGCGGCCCAGCCCACTCCTACACAACGCCCCGTAGGAGCGGGCTTGACCGCGAAGCGCTTGCAGCTTGCAACAATGACCGCCGGTCCTGCGCTACAGCCTCCAGTTGAAAAACGCTCAGCCACCCCCATATGAGTTTCCATCAGGGCACTTTCGCCCCGCTGTGTGGAGACTTCCCCTTGACCACCATCGTTTCAGTCCGCCGCCACGGCAAAGTCGTCATGGGCGGCGACGGCCAGGTTTCTCTCGGCAACACCGTGATGAAAGGCAACGCGAAAAAAGTCCGTCGCCTGTACCACGGCCAGGTGATCGCCGGTTTTGCCGGGGCCACCGCTGACGCCTTCACCCTGTTCGAACGCTTCGAAGGCCAGCTGGAGAAACATCAGGGTCACTTGGTGCGAGCCGCTGTCGAACTGGCCAAAGAATGGCGTACCGACCGCTCCCTCAGCCGCCTGGAAGCCATGCTGGCCGTCGCCAACAAGGACGCTTCCTTGATCATCACCGGCAACGGCGACGTGGTTGAGCCCGAAGACGGCCTGATCGCCATGGGTTCCGGTGGCGCCTACGCCCAGGCCGCTGCCAGCGCCTTGCTGAAGAAGACCGACCTGTCTGCCCGTGAAATCGTCGAGACCGCCCTGGGTATCGCCGGCGACATCTGTGTATTCACCAACCACACTCAAACCATCGAGGAGCAGGATCTCGCGGAATAAGCCTGTTGCGGCGTTCGCGCCACGGCATTCATTCTTGCTTGAGGACCGCCAATTACTATGTCCATGACACCCCGCGAAATCGTCCACGAACTCAACCGCCATATCATCGGCCAGGACGATGCCAAGCGCGCCGTCGCTATCGCTCTGCGTAACCGCTGGCGCCGGATGCAACTGCCGGCCGAGCTGCGCGTTGAAGTGACCCCCAAGAACATCCTGATGATCGGCCCGACCGGTGTCGGCAAGACCGAAATCGCCCGGCGCCTGGCCAAGCTGGCCAATGCCCCCTTTATCAAGGTCGAAGCCACCAAATTCACCGAGGTCGGCTATGTCGGCCGCGACGTTGAATCGATCATTCGTGACCTGGCCGATGCGGCAATCAAGATGTTCCGCGAACAGGAAATGGTCCGGGTTCGCCACCGCGCCGAGGACGCCGCCGAAGAACGCATCCTCGATGCCCTGCTGCCACCGGCACGCACGGGCTTCAGCGGCGATGAGGCTCCGGCCCAGGACTCCAACACCCGCCAGCTGTTCCGCAAGCGCCTGCGCGAGGGCCAGCTGGACGACAAGGAAATCGAGATCGAAGTGGCGGAAGTCAGCGGTGTCGACATTTCTGCGCCACCGGGCATGGAAGAAATGACCAACCAGCTGCAGAGCCTGTTCGCCAACATGGGCAAGGGCAAGCGCAAGAGCCGCAAGCTCAAGGTCAAGGAAGCGCTGAAACTGGTGCGCGACGAAGAAGCCAGCCGCCTGGTCAACGATGAGGAACTCAAAGCCAAGGCCCTGGAGGCCGTCGAGCAGCATGGCATCGTGTTCATCGACGAGATCGACAAGGTGGCCAAGCGTGGCAACTCCGGCGGCGTCGACGTGTCCCGCGAAGGCGTACAGCGCGACCTGCTGCCACTAATCGAAGGCTGCACCGTCAACACCAAGCTGGGTATGGTCAAGACCGACCACATCCTGTTCATTGCCTCCGGTGCCTTCCACCTGAGCAAGCCAAGCGATCTGGTGCCCGAGCTGCAAGGCCGCCTGCCGATCCGTGTGGAGCTCAAGGCACTGTCGCCGGAAGACTTCGAGCGCATCCTCAGCGAGCCCCATGCTTCGCTGACCGAGCAGTACCGTGAGCTGCTGAAGACCGAAGGCCTGAATATCGAGTTCCTGCCCGACGGCATCAAGCGCCTGGCGGAGATTGCCTGGCAGGTCAACGAGAAGACCGAGAACATCGGTGCTCGTCGCCTGCACACCCTGCTGGAGCGCCTGCTGGAAGAGGTGTCGTTCAGCGCCGGTGATCTGGCCAGCGCTCACAGCGAAGAGCCGATCCGCATCGATGCCGCCTACGTCAACAGCCACCTGGGCGAATTGGCACAGAACGAAGACCTGTCCCGTTATATCCTGTAAGCCTTCACTACCCACGTAGGAGCCGGCTTGCCAGCGACAGGGCCACCCGCCCCGATCGCCGGCAAGCCGGCTCCTACCGGAAGGACTACAGGTCATGAGCAAACTCCCCACCGGCATCAACCTGCATAAAGCCTCGAAAACCCTGACCCTGACCTATGGGCCAGACGAGGTCTATCAGTTGCCCGCGGAATTCCTGCGGGTGCACTCCCCCTCTGCCGAGGTCCAGGGCCACGGCAAACCCATCCTTCAGTTCGGCAAGCTTGGCGTTGGCCTGAGCAAGGTTGAACCGGCTGGCCAGTACGCACTGAAATTGACCTTCGATGACGGCCATGACAGCGGATTGTTCACCTGGGACTACCTGTATCAGTTGGCGCTGCGCCAGGAAGATCTGTGGAGCGATTATCTGGCGGAACTCAAAGCTGCCGGAAAGTCCCGCGACCCGAATGAGTCCGTCATCAAGCTGATGCTCTAGCTCAAGCCTCCGGCTGTTTAGAGGGCATTTTCTAATTCCATCTGTTTGAATGCTGCGCTGTATGGCCAATGAATGGCCTGCTTGCGAAAAAAATTAAACTCGGGTAACCAATGGAGCTGGCAAGTTCCCTGCAGAGTTTTGCGAGCCTGTAAGGCAGCGGTGCGCAATTAACGGTCACCCGAGCAGTAGTACCTGGCATCGTGCTGTGTGACTGCACAGCAGGTCCGGTACTCGTCTCAGGACAATGGAGCGTCGTAGATGAGTAACAAGAATAACGATGACCTGAAACGCCAAGCCTCGGAAAACACCCTGGGGCTCAATCCGGTCATCGGCTTGCGTAGAAAGGATCTGCTTACCTCTGCTCGAATGGTGCTTGCCCAGGCCATCAAACAACCCATCCACAGCGTCAAGCACGTTGCTCATTTCGGCCTCGAACTGAAGAACGTGATGTTCGGCAAGTCGACGCTGCAACCGGAGAGCGACGACCGTCGTTTCAACGATCCGGCCTGGAGCCAGAACCCGCTGTACAAACGTTACCTGCAAACCTATCTGGCGTGGCGCAAGGAACTCCACGACTGGATCGGCGACAGTAGCCTGTCGGAACAGGACATCAGCCGGGGCCACTTCGTGATCAACCTGATGACCGAGGCCATGGCCCCGACCAACAGCGCGGCCAACCCTGCTGCAGTCAAGCGCTTCTTCGAAACCGGCGGCAAGAGCCTCCTGGACGGCCTGTCACACCTGGCCAAGGACCTGGTGCACAACGGCGGCATGCCCAGCCAGGTGAACATGGACGCCTTCGAAGTCGGCAAGAACCTCGGCACCAGCGAAGGGGCTGTGGTGTTTCGCAACGATGTACTGGAACTGATCCAGTACCGGCCGATCACCGAGCAGGTTCACGAGCGACCGCTGCTGGTGGTACCGCCACAGATCAACAAGTTCTATGTCTTCGACCTCAGCCCGGACAAGAGCCTGGCGCGGTTCTGCCTGCGCAACAATGTGCAAACCTTCATCGTCAGCTGGCGCAACCCCACCAAGGCACAACGGGAATGGGGCCTGTCCACCTATATCGAGGCCCTGAAAGAAGCCGTCGACGTGGTGACCGCGATCACCGGTAGCAAGGACGTGAACATGCTCGGTGCCTGCTCCGGGGGCATCACCTGCACTGCCTTGCTGGGCCACTATGCAGCGCTGGGGGAGAAGAAGGTCAATGCCCTGACCCTGTTGGTCAGCGTGCTCGATACCACCCTGGATACCCAGGTAGCCCTGTTCGTCGACGAGCAGACCCTGGAGGCGGCCAAGCGCCACTCCTATCAGGCCGGTGTCCTAGAAGGCCGGGACATGGCCAAAGTGTTCGCCTGGATGCGCCCCAACGATCTGATCTGGAACTACTGGGTCAACAACTACCTGCTGGGCAATGAGCCGCCGGTGTTCGACATCCTGTTCTGGAACAACGACACCACGCGCCTGCCTGCCGCGTTCCACGGCGATCTGATCGAGATGTTCAAGAACAATCCGCTGATCCGCCCCAATGCACTGGAAGTGTGCGGGACGCCGATCGACCTGAAGCAGGTCACGGCCGATATTTTCTCACTAGCCGGGACCAACGATCACATTACCCCGTGGAAGTCCTGCTACAAGTCGGCACAATTGTTCGGTGGCAATGTGGAGTTCGTGCTGTCCAGCAGCGGTCATATCCAGAGCATCCTCAATCCGCCAGGCAACCCGAAAGCGCGCTACATGACCAGCAGCGATATCCCTGCCTGTCCCGATCAGTGGCAGGAAAACTCGGTCAAGCACACCGACTCCTGGTGGCTGCACTGGCAAGCCTGGCAAGCGGAGCGCTCGGGCGAGCTGAAACCAGCACCCAGCGTTCTGGGCAACAAGAAATACGCAGCCGCCGAAGCCGCGCCGGGGACCTACGTCCACGAGCGTTGAGCCCAGGCATTAAACGACGCGGCGCCAGGAGGTGCCGCCAAGCCCTATTCTTGGTACGAGGCCTGGCCTCAGGAAATCCGGAGGACGCCCGGGAAGGCGCCTCCAATGGTTCACTTCACAGGGCTACGGCATGCCACACTCTTTCATCTTCCGCACCGTTGATCTGGACGGCCAGACCATCCGCACTGCGGTACGCCCCGGCAAGCCTCACTTGACGCCACTGCTGATCTTCAACGGTATCGGCGCCAACCTGGAGCTGGTGTTCCCCTTCGTCCAGGCCCTGGACCCGGACCTGGAGGTCATTGCCTTCGACGTCCCGGGGGTTGGCGGCTCCTCGACCCCGAGCCGGCCTTATCGGTTCCCGGGCCTGGCCAAGCTGACCGCACGCATGCTCGATTACCTGGACTATGGCCAGGTCAACGCGGTGGGCGTGTCATGGGGCGGCGCCCTGGCCCAGCAATTCGCCTACGACTACCCGGAGCGCTGCAAGAAGCTGGTGCTGGCAGCCACCGCGGCCGGCGCTTTCATGGTCCCCGGCAAACCCAAAGTGCTGTGGATGATGGCCAGCCCACGGCGCTACGTGCAGCCCTCCCACGTAATGCGCATCGCCCCGCTGATCTACGGTGGCTCCTTCCGCCGCGACCCGAACCTGGCCGCCGAACACGCGGCCAAGGTGCGCTCGGCCGGCAAACTGGGCTACTACTGGCAGCTGTTCGCCGGCCTGGGCTGGACCAGCATTCACTGGCTGCACAAGATCCACCAGCCGACCCTGGTGCTGGCCGGTGATGACGACCCGCTGATCCCCTTGATCAACATGCGCATGCTGGCCTGGCGAATTCCCAACGCCCAGCTGCATATCATCGATGACGGCCACCTGTTCCTGATCACCCGGGCCGAGGCCGTCGCCCCCATTATCATGAAGTTCCTCCAGGAGGAGCGACAAAGGGCCGTGATGCACCCCCATCCCGAACCTTTGCGTCCCATGAAGTAAAAGATACCTGTCGACAGGATCGTCGCGCGCAAGAAGGGCCAGGACCGACTATGTTGTCTGTCTTGGATTGGTCTGCTTGTTAGTGGTTTGACGAAGGAGTGTTGACTCATGCAAGACAAACCTGCGCAGGGCTCGCTGCCCTCCCCCGCAGCCTATATCAACGCACAGAGTGCGATCACCGGTCTGCGCGGTCGGGATCTGCTCTCCACGTTGCGCAGCCTCGCGGTCCACAGTCTCCGTAACCCGTTGCAAAGCGCCCGTCATACTTTAGCCCTGGGCGGCCAGCTAGGACGCGTGTTGCTGGGGGAAACCCTGCACAAACCCAACCCCAAGGACAACCGTTTCGCCGACCCGGCCTGGACCCTCAACCCTTTTTACAAACGGGGTCTGCAGGCTTACCTGAGCTGGCAAAAGCAGGTCCGGAGCTGGATCGACGACAGCGGAATGAGCGAGGACGACCGGGCCCGGGCGCACTTTGCCTTTTCCCTGCTCAATGACGCCGTGGCGCCTTCCAACACCTTGCTCAACCCCCTGGCCCTCAAGGAGATTTTCAACACCGGTGGCAACAGCGTGGTGCGCGGCATCAGCAACCTGGTGGATGACCTGCTGCACAACAACGGGCTGCCCAGTCAGGTGACCAAGCACGCCTTCGAAATCGGCCGCAACCTGGCCGTGACCCCAGGCTCGGTGGTGTTTCGCAATGAACTGCTGGAATTGATCCAGTACAGTCCCATGAGCGAAAAGCAGTACGCCAAGCCCGTGCTGATCGTGCCGCCACAGATCAACAAGTACTACATTTTCGACCTCAGCCCGGGCAACAGCTTCGTCCAGTACGCGCTGAAGAACGGCCTGCAGGTGTTCATGGTCAGTTGGCGCAACCCGGACGTGCGCCATCGCGAGTGGGGCCTGTCGAGCTATGTGGAAGCGGCCGAAGAGGCACTGAATGTCGCCCGTGCCATTACCGGCAGTCGGGAAGTCAACCTGGTGGGTGCCTGTGCTGGCGGCCTGACCATTGCCGCCCTGCAAGGCCACCTGCAGGCCAAGCGGCAACTGCGTCGGGTCGCCAGCGCCACCTATCTGGTGAGCCTGCTGGACAGCCAGCTGGATAGCCCGGCCACCTTGTTCGCCGATGAGAAAACCCTGGAGGCGGCCAAGCGTCGCTCCTACCAGCAAGGGGTGCTGGACGGCCGCGACATGGCCAAGGTGTTTGCCTGGATGCGCCCCAACGACCTGATCTGGAACTACTGGGTCAACAACTACCTGCTGGGCAAGGAGCCGCCGGTCTTCGACATCCTGTACTGGAACAACGACAGCACCCGCTTGCCCGCGGCCTTGCACGGCGACCTGCTGGACTTCTTCAAGCACAACCCGCTGAGCCACGAGGGTGGACTGGAAGTCTGCGGCACACCGATCGATTTGCAGAAGGTCACGGTGGACAGCTTCAGCGTGGCCGGGATCAACGACCACATCACGCCCTGGGACGCGGTGTACCGCTCGACCCTGCTGCTGGGAGGCGATAAACGCTTTGTACTGTCCAATAGCGGGCATGTGCAGAGCATCCTCAACCCACCGAGCAACCCCAAGGCCAACTACGTAGAGAACCACAAGCTCAGCAGCGACCCTCGAGCCTGGTACTACGACGCCAAACATGTCGACGGCAGTTGGTGGAGCCAATGGCTGGCCTGGGTTCAGGAACACTCCGGAGCGCAGCGCGAAACCCTGGCCACCCTGGGCAACCAGAATTACCCACCGATGGAGGCCGCTCCAGGCACTTACGTGCGCGTGCGCTAAAGACACTTTGCAGCCCGACTCCGCGCTGGAGTCGTACCCCTCAATGGACCGACAAGAAGTCAGGATGAAGACCCGCGACCGGATACTCGAATGTGCCCTGCAACTGTTCAACCAGAAGGGCGAGCCCAATGTCTCCACCATGGAGGTGGCCAATGAAATGGGGATCAGCCCCGGCAACCTCTACTACCACTTCCATGGCAAGGAACCTCTGGTGCTCGGCCTGTTCGAGCGTTTCCAGAACGAGCTGACACCACTGCTGGACCCTCCGTCCGATGCCCAGCTGGCGCCGGAAGACTATTGGTTGTTTCTACACCTGATTGTCGAGCGCCTGGCCCACTACCGCTTTCTGTTCCAGGACCTCTCCAACCTTGCGGGACGCTTGCCGAAACTGGCCAAAGGCATTCGCAACCTGCTCAACGCCCTCAAGCGCACCCTGGCTTCCCTGCTGGCCCGGCTCAAGACTCTAGGCCAACTGGTCAGCGGCACCCAAGCCCTGGGCCAGCTGGTGGAACAGATCACCATGACCTTGCTGTTCTCACTGGATTACCAACGGATTCTCGATCGCGAAGGCGAAGTGCGTCTGGTGGTCTACCAGATCATGATGCTGGTGGCGCCGCACTTGCTGCCACCGGCAAAGCTGGCCACGGAACAGATGGCCCTGCGTTACCTGGATGAACAGGGATAGCCAGCAGCGCGCCATAAAAAAACGCCCGACCTTCGCAGGCCGGGCGTTTTTTGTGTGCCTGATGTAATCAGGACTGGCTGCTTGGCGTCGCTGGAGCCGGCGCTGCAGTTGGAGTTACAGCCGGGCCAGGTGCTGCGGCGGAGTTCGCCGAGCTGGCCGAGGCCACTGGTGCCGCAGTTGCAGGCTTGGCTGCTACAGCGGGCTTGGCTGCCGGTTTGGCTGCTACAGGCTTCTTGGCTACAGGTTTTTTCGCCACGGCCGGCTTCGCAGCAGGTTTGGCGGCCGCTTTCACCGCTGGTTTGGCAGCGGGTTTGGCCGCTGGCTTGGCTGCAACAGGCTTGGCGGCGGGTTTGGCTGCCGGTTTGGCGGCCGCGGTTTTCGCTGCTGGCTTGGCGGCGGCCTTGACTGCCGGTTTGGCGGCAGGCTTGGCCAGTGGCTTGGCAGCAGGTTTTGCCGCCGGCTTGGCGGCAGCGGTCTTGGCTGCAACCGGCGCGACCTTGGCACCTGTGAGTTTCTCGATCTGCTTGGTCAGGGTATCGACCTTGTCATGCAGCGCCTTCACCTCATTGCGGCTCGGTACGCCCAGACGCGAGATGGCACTGTTCAAGCGCTTGTCGAAAGCGCCTTCCAGTTCGTCCCACTTGCCCAAAGCGCGGTCCTTGACGTCGCTGATACGCGACTTGGCGGAACTTGCGGAGTCTTTGGCAGCATCAACCTTCTTGCCAACTACGCTCTTGGTCAGCTTCTCGGCTTTCTCACCATCCTTGACCAGTGTCTCGAAAAGCTTGCTGCCGTCAGAGTCGATTTTCGAGTACACGCCTAAACCAGCAAGCCAAATTTTACGGGAGTACTCTTCGACTTTCCCGATCCACGAGCTGCCTTCTTTTTCAGTATTCTTTTTACCAGCCATCCCGTTCTCCTTAATGTTTACGCGCGACACGTTCGAGCAACGCCGTCAGCTCATCGAGCTTAGCAGAGAGTGTCTCAACGTCATGTTTAGACGGAATGCCGATACGATTCAAGGCACTGGCGACGCGCGTGTCAAAAGCCTTCTCGACTTTATCCAGTTGCACTTCGACTTTGCCTTTAAGAGTGCTGACATCCCCTTTAACGCTATCAATCTGACTGTTGGCAGCTTCAAGTTGTTCAGTGACAACTTTTTTGCCTTTCTTTTCAACGGATTGACCAGCCTTGATCAGCTCCTGAAAGTAGTCGCTGCCTTCCTGACCAACTTTGGCGTAGGCACCCAGGCCTGCCAGCCAGATCTTGCGGGCATAGGATTTGACTTCGCTCAGGGCAGTCGATTGAACATCAACTTTTTTCTTCAGAATTACTTTGGCCATGGTGCACCTCACGCTCAGAAGGTTTGAGGAACTGCCCTCGGAAAGAGGACCTGAGGCACAACCTAAAGAGAAAAATTAGAATCGGCACCCTAACGAATGTCATGAAATCATGTAGGAGCCTGCTCGCCGGAAAGGCTCTTTGCCTGGCACCGTTGCAGTGCCTGCGATTCGCCGGCAAGCCGGCTCCTACCGGTGGGCTCAGGCCAGGGCCTTGTCCAGGGCCTTTTCGATTTCCGACTTGATGGTGCCGCTCATGGCCGACATCAACAGCCCCAGCTCCACATCGATACGGATCGACTCTTCGCCCACATGCACCGCGCCTTTGACGCCTGAGCGCTTGAGGTTCAGGGTATCCCCTGCCCATTGCGGCTCCAGGCCATACTGATCGGCGAGTTTCTGCGCCAGTTTGTCGGCCTTTTCACGGGCCACCTGCTTACCCAGGCCATGGGCACGTTCAACACTAATACGGGCCATTGAAGGACTCCTGCTGTTTCGGGACTTGCCTGAAGCATCTTGACCCTGAGTGCGTCAAAACGTCCCGGCGGATCGCTATCTTACATTCAGCCTTGCCAAGACAAAGACCGCCACCGGCATTAGAATGTCCCGCATTCTCTTTTGGTGACAGCGATATGACTGATCAGCGCAAAGGCAGCGATGCCGAACCCACCACGCACTTCGGCTTCAAGAACGTTCCTGAAAGCCAGAAGGCGGAAAAAGTCGCCGAAGTATTCCACTCGGTAGCGGCCAAGTACGACCTGATGAACGACGTACTCTCAGGCGGCATGCACCGTTTGTGGAAACGCTTCACCATCGAGCTGTCAGGCGTGCGCGCCGGCAATCGCGTATTGGACATCGCCGGCGGCACTGGCGACCTGACCAAGCGCTTCTCCCACCTGGTAGGCCCTACTGGCCAAGTGGTACTGGCCGACATCAACGAGTCCATGCTCAAGGTCGGTCGCGATCGCCTGCTGGACCTGGGTGTGGCCGGCAACGTCGAATTCGTCCAGGCCGATGCGGAAAAGCTGCCTTTCCCGGACAACCATTTCGATTGCGTCACCATTGCCTTCGGTCTGCGCAACGTTACCCATAAAGAGGACGCCCTGCGCTCCATGCTGCGGGTGCTCAAGCCCGGCGGCCGGCTGCTGGTGCTGGAATTCTCCAAACCGACCAATGCGCTGATGTCCAAGGTCTACGACGCCTATTCGTTTGCCTTCATGCCCCTGGCCGGCAAGCTGATCACCAACGACTCGGAAAGCTACCGCTACCTGGCCGAATCGATCCGCATGCACCCCAACCAGGAAACCCTGAAGTCGATGATGGTCGAGGCCGGCTTCGACCGCGTGACCTATCACAACATGACCGCAGGCATCGTCGCCCTGCACCGCGGCATCAAGCCCTGATGCTGCTCAGCGGCCTGCTCGCCAGCGTCGAGACCGGCATCAATCGGGTGCTGCGTCTGGACAGCACGGCCCTGCCGCGCCTGCAGCACCTCAATGGCAAGGTGATCGCCGTGGATTGCCGCAACCCGGCATTGCAGCTATTCATCCTGCCCAGCGACGAAGGCCTGATACTGGCCGCCCAATGGGCCGCGGACCCTGACTGCACGCTACGTGCACCGGCCTCAAGCCTGGTGCGCCTGGCCCTGAGCAAGGACAAGACTGCGGTTCTGCACGCTCCGGAAGTGGAGCTGGAAGGCGACAGCGGCGTGCTGCTGGATCTGGCGGCCATCCTCCAGGACCTGGAGCTGGACTGGGAATACGAACTGTCCCGGTGGCTGGGCCCGGTGGCCACCCAACTGTTCAGCGGCCATGTGCGCAGCCGCGCCCGCTGGTATCAGCAAGGATTTGCCAGCCTGAATCAGAACCTCGCCGAGTTCCTCGCCGAAGAATCACGCACCCTGGTGGGCCAGCGCGAAGCCGAAGCGCGCTTTCGTGAGCTGGATCAGGCCAAACTCGACCTGGAACGTCTCGAGGCGCGCTTCGAGCGCCTTTCCCGATCCCTTGAACCAAGCGATAACGCATGAAGCTGCTTGCCGTCCGCCGTCTGTTGCGCATCCAGCGCGTCGTGATCCGTTACCGCCTCGATGACCTGCTGTTCGCCTTGCCCCTGCCCTGGTTTCTCCTGGCCCTGCGCTTCGCCTTGCCCTGGCGCTGGTTCCCGCGCAAGCCGCTGGAGCTGAGCCGCGGTGCCCGGCTGCGCCTTGCACTGCAGGACCTGGGACCGATCTTCATCAAGTTCGGGCAGATCCTCTCCACCCGCCGCGACCTGTTGCCGGAAGACATCGCCGACGAACTGATGCTGCTGCAGGACCGGGTACCACCGTTCGATTCGCAGAAGTCCGTGGCCCTGATCGAAGAACAGCTGGGCAAGAAGATCAGCGACGTGTTCAGCCGCTTTGACATTGAGCCGCTGGCCTCGGCCTCGGTAGCCCAGGTCCACGCCGCCAAGCTCAAGACCGGTGAAGAAGTGGTGGTCAAGGTGATCCGCCCCGGGCTCAAGCCAATCATCGCCCAGGACCTGGCATGGCTGTTCATCCTCGCCCGGGCCGCGGAAAAGCTTTCGGCCGACGCCCGCCTGCTGCATCCGGTGGATGTGGTCAGCGACTACGAGAAAACCATCTACGACGAACTCGACCTGCTGCGCGAGGCGGCCAACGCCAGCCAGCTCAAGCGCAACTTCGAAGGTTCGCCGCTGCTGTACGTACCCCAGGTCTACTGGGATTGGTGCCGGCCGAAAGTACTGGTGATGGAGCGCATCTACGGCATCCAGGTCACTGACCTGGCGACCCTGGCCGACCAGCGCACCGACATGAAAATGCTCGCCGAACGGGGTGTGGAGATCTTCTTCACCCAGGTGTTCCGCGACAGTTTCTTCCACGCCGACATGCACCCGGGCAACATCTTCGTCAGCACCGTGCAGCCCTGGAGCCCGCAGTACATTGCCATCGATTGCGGCATCGTCGGCAGCCTGACCCCGGAAGACCAGGACTACCTGGCACGCAACCTGTTCGCCTTCTTCAAGCGCGACTACCGCCGCGTGGCCCAGTTGCACATCGATTCCGGCTGGGTCCCCGCGGAAACCAAACTCAACGAATTCGAAGCGGCGATCCGCACGGTCTGCGAACCGATCTTTGAAAAGCCGTTGAAGGATATTTCCTTCGGCCAGGTGCTGATGCGTCTATTCCAGACCGCTCGGCGCTTCAATATGGAAGTCCAGCCGCAACTGGTGCTGTTGCAGAAGACCCTGCTCAATATTGAAGGCCTGGGTCGCCAGCTGTACCCGGACCTGGACCTGTGGAACACCGCGCAACCCTTCCTCGAACGCTGGATGCGCGAACGGGTCAGCCCGAAAGCCGTGCTCGGTAATATCCACAGCCAGATCGAACAGCTCCCCCACCTGGCCAACATGACTCGCGACCTGCTGGAACGCATGTCGCAGCCACACGCGGCCGACCCTCCGGCGCCCTGGCACAAGCGCAAGGACGACTGGTTCCTGCGCCTGCTGGGCACCGCCCATTTGGGTGGCGGCGCCGTTCTGGCCGCCGGCGGTCCGCTGCATGAGCTGGGCCACTGGCCTGCCGGCATCATGATTGCGGTGGGTCTGTATCTGATCGTTCGCCGATAGCCAGTGGCGCGACCTGCTGGCAAACTGTCGAAATCGCCGAGGCGTCACCAGCGGGTTGAGCCCGGTTGTCGGAGTCGAAAATGAAAGATTGGCTGGACCAGATCAAATGGGATGCGGACGGCCTGGTGCCGGCCATCGCCCAGGATCACAAGACCGGGCGCGTGCTGATGATGGCCTGGATGAACCGCGAGGCTCTGAGCCTGACCGCCGCCGAGAATCGCGCCATCTATTGGTCACGTTCCCGTGGCAAGCTATGGCGCAAGGGCGAAGAGTCCGGGCACGTGCAGAAGCTTCATGAAATGCGCCTGGACTGCGACGCTGACGTGATCATCCTGATGGTCGAGCAGATCGGCGACATTGCCTGTCACACCGGCCGCCACAGCTGTTTCTACCGCGTCTACGAAGACGGCGAGTGGAAAACCGTCGAACCGGTCCTCAAGGACCCGCACGCGATTTATTCTGCAGGACACTGACATGAGCGATACCCTCACCCGTCTGGCCCAAGTGCTGGAAGAGCGTAAAGACGCCGCAGCCGACAGCTCCTATGTGGCCAGCCTGTATCACAAGGGCCTGAACAAGATTCTGGAAAAAGTCGGCGAAGAGTCGGTGGAAACCATCATCGCCGCCAAGGACGCCGCCATCAGCGGTGACTGCAGCGATGTGATCTATGAAACCGCAGACCTGTGGTTCCATACCCTGGTCATGCTGGCGCAGCTAGGGCAGCACCCCCAGGCCGTGCTCGATGAACTGGATCGCCGCTTCGGTCTGTCCGGACACGCCGAGAAAGCCTCGCGTCCGTCCGCCTGAACAACTTTCTAAGAGGAAACGCAGCATGGGCATTTTTGACTGGAAACACTGGATCGTCATCCTGGTGGTCGTGGTACTGGTATTCGGCACCAAGAAGCTCAAGAACCTGGGCACTGACGTCGGCGAATCGATCAAGGGCTTCCGCAAGGCCATGAACGACGACGAAAAGCCGGCCGAGCCCGTAGTACCGCCAGCGGCACAGCCCGTGCCACCGGTTCAGCCGCAGCAAAGCGCACCGCTGAACCAGCCGCACACCATCGACGTGCAGGCACAAAAAGTCGAAGAGCCGACCCGCAAAGACTCGTGAGCACTGACTAATGTTTGGTATCAGCTTCTCTGAACTGCTGCTGGTGGGCCTGGTGGCCCTGCTGGTGCTCGGCCCCGAGCGCCTGCCTGGCGCGGCGCGCACCGCCGGCCTGTGGGTCGGGCGCCTGAAGCGCAGCTTCAACGCGATAAAACAGGAAGTTGAACGTGAAATCGGGGCCGACGAGATCCGCCGGCAACTGCACAACGAGCACATTCTGTCCCTGGAGCAGGAGGCGCGGAAGATCCTCGCCCCGACCCAGCAGCAACCGACTCCGGTCGAACCGATAGCCGAGCAGACGAATCACTCGCCAAGCTCCGCCCCGGTAGCTGAAACGGTCCCTGTGAGCGAAGCGCCGCTACCCACGACGCCGGTTGCCGAGCCTGCGGCCCCGGTGGCGACACCCGTCACCACGGCCCCCCACGACCCCACTTTGCCGCCGCGAGCCCCATGAGCGATATCCCAGAGAACGACCAACACATGCCGCTGGTGTCGCACCTCACCGAGCTGCGTACCCGCCTGCTGCGCTGCGTAGCGGCGATCTTCATCATCTTCGCCGGGTTGTTCGCCTTCACCCAGCAGATCTACACCATCGTCTCCACCCCCCTGCGCGAGTACCTGCCGGTGGGTGCAACGATGATCGCCACCGACGTCGCCTCGCCGTTTCTCACCCCGCTGAAACTGACCATGATGGTTTCGCTGTTCCTGGCGATCCCGGTGATCCTGCATCAGATCTGGGGCTTTATCGCACCCGGGCTGTACAAGCATGAGAAGCGCATCGCGGTGCCACTGTTGGTGTCGAGCATCCTGCTGTTCTACATCGGCATGGCCTTCGCCTACTTCCTGGTGTTTCCGCTGATCTTCAAGTTCTTCGCTGCCGCCACTCCGGCCGGCGTGGAGATGATGACCGACATCACCAGCTACCTCGATTTCGTCATGACCCTGTTCTTCGCGTTCGGCGTGGCTTTCGAGATTCCGGTGGCTGTGGTGCTGCTGGTATGGATCGGCGTGGTCAACGTGGCCTACCTGAGGAAGATCCGGCCTTACGTGATCATCGGCTGCTTTGTGGTCGGCATGATTCTCACCCCGCCGGATATCTTCTCCCAGACCTTGCTGGCCGTACCCATGTGGCTGCTGTTCGAAATCGGCGTGCTGTTCGGCGGGCTGATCAGCAAGCGCGGCGACCACCCGGACGATGCGCCGGCTGACGATCACAACGACCAGCCGCCAGCGACCCAAGCGTGAACCTGCTGCTTCTGGAAGAGGCCGACTTCATCGCGGCCGACCTTGTGGTGCTGCGCGACCGGCGCCTGACTCACATGCAGGAAGTGCATCGGGTTGCGGTGGGCGACAGCCTGCGGGTCGGGCGTATCGGCGGGCTGATGGGCTCAGCCCGGGTGCTGCGCCTGGAACCCACCGAAGCCGAGCTGCAAATCACCCTGGACCAGCCACCACCGGCCAAGCTGCCGCTAACCATGGTGCTGGCCCTGCCACGCCCGAAGATGCTTCGTCGAGTGCTGCAGACCGTCGCCGCCATGGGCGTGCCACGGCTGGTGCTGGTCAACAGCTACCGGGTGGAAAAAAGCTTCTGGCAAACCCCGTTCCTGGAACCCGAGGCCATTCGTGAACAGCTGATTCTCGGCCTGGAACAGGCTCGCGACAGCGTGCTACCCGAAGTGGTCATCGAAAAACGCTTCAAGCCCTTCGTCGAGGATCGTCTGCCGGCCCTCAGCGCAGGCACCCTGGGACTGGTGGGTCACCCCGGCCAGTACCCACCCTGCCCTCGCGGCCTGGATGAACCGGTAACCCTGGCCATCGGCCCCGAAGGCGGCTGGATCCCCTACGAGATCGATCTGTTGGCCAAGGCCGGCCTGCAACCGGTGCAACTGGGCGAACGCATCCTGCGGGTCGAAACCGCCGTCACAGCCCTCCTCTCACGCCTGTTTTGAGCAAAGGCTCCGTGCCAGCCGGAGCTTTCGCCTGCAATATCAAATCGCCACCTACCTACAGAATCCACCGCTCCCGCCGATAGCCTATGGTTAAGCCCATATTGCTAAAAGGGAGTTCGCAGCATGTACCGTTGGCTAGCCAGGAACCTGGGAAATGTAAGCGTCAGCCGCAAACTCGGTATCGGCTTCGGCCTGGTACTGCTTCTGACCCTATTGATCACTGCCACAGGCTGGACCGGCCTGGGCCGAGTGATCGACCGTGGCGACAAACTGGGCAACATCTCCACGCTCTATGGCATGACCAAGGACCTGCGCATCGCCCGTCTCAACTACGAGATGCACCATGGCGACCAAGGCCCGGCGGCAGTCAACGACATACTCAAACAACTCGACGAAGGTCTACGGGCCGCCCGTGAGCAACTGCAGCAACCCGAAAGCATCGCCATGCTGGACCAGCAACTGAACGCCGTGGCCGAATACCAGAAAGCCTTTGCCGACATGACCCGTGCCACCGCCAGCCGCGAGGCTGCCCGGGCCCAGCTCGGCGCCAGTGCCGACAATGCCGTGGCCCGGGTGGCCGAGGTCGAGAAATCGCTGCTGCAAGGCGACAGCGTGGCTCAGTTCAACAGCGTCATCGACCTCTCCAAACTGATCCAGCAGGCACGCTTCCAGGTGCGTGGCTACACCTACAGCGCCAAACCGGAAGCCAAGCAACCGGCCCTGGATGCCATCGATAACGCGCTGAACCACCTCACCAGCCTACCGACCCGCCTGCCGGAGCAGCACATTGCCAACCTGCAGCAAGCCAGCGACTCGCTCAAAGCCTACCGAGCGGCCGTCAGCGGCTTCAGCGACGCCGAAGAGGCCAGTGCTGCCGCGCTCAAGCGCATGGCCGCCCAAGGCGACCGACTGATGGACCTGAGCAACCAATTGACTAGCGCACAGACCGCCAAGCGTGACAGCGATGCCAGCCAGGCCAAAAGTACCCTGCTGATCGCCACAGTACTGGCCTTGGTGTTTGGTCTGATTGCCGCCTGGGCCATCACCCGGCAGATCATCCAACCGCTGCAGCAGACCCTCAAGGCCGCCGAACGCGTGGCAGCCGGCGATCTCAGCCAGAACCTGACGGTGGATCGCCGCGACGAGCTTGGCCAACTGCAGAAAGCCATGCAGCGCATGACCCTCGGCTTGCGGGAACTGATCGGCGGCATCAGCGACGGCGTGACCCAGATCGCCAGCGCCGCCGAACAATTGTCGGCCGTCACCGAGCAGACCAGCGCCGGGGTCAACAGCCAGAAGGTGGAAACCGATCAGGTAGCCACGGCCATGAACGAAATGGCCGCCACAGTGCAGGAAGTCGCGCGCAATGCCGAAGAAGCCTCAGAGGCCGCTGTAGCCGCCGATCAGCAGGCCCGCGAGGGTGATCGCGTGGTGAACGAAGCCATTGCCCAGATCGAGCGTCTGGCCAGCGAGGTGGGCCACTCCACCGAAGCCATGGGCCACCTCAAGCAGGAAAGCGACAAGATTGGCAGCGTGCTGGATGTGATCAAGTCGGTGGCCCAGCAGACCAATCTGTTGGCCCTCAACGCCGCCATCGAAGCGGCACGTGCCGGTGAAGCCGGGCGTGGTTTCGCCGTGGTTGCGGATGAAGTGCGCAGCCTGGCCCAGCGCACCCAGCAATCCACCGAAGAAATCGCCGAGCTGATCGTCGGCCTGCAAAGCGGCACACAGCAAGTAGCCAGCACCCTGGACACCAGCCGCAGCCTCACTGACAGCAGCGTCGAACTGACCCGCCGGGCCGGGGGGTCGCTGGAGAACATCACTCGCACCGTGTCGGCCATCCAGGCGATGAACCAGCAGATTGCCGCGGCAGCCGAACAACAGAGCGCCGTAGCGGAAGAGATCAACCGCAGCGTGTTGAATGTGCGTGATGTGTCTGAACAGACTTCATCGGCCAGCGAAGAAACCGCGGCCTCCAGCGCCGAACTGGCGCGGTTGGGGATTCACCTGCAAAGCCTGGTGGGGCGCTTCCGGGTCTGAATCGCTTCGCTGGCAAGCCGGCTCCTACAAGGGAATGCAGGAGCCGGCGAAGGCCTCACAGTACCTGGCGCAGGAAAGCCTGGGCCCGAGGATCTTTCGGCGCCGCGAAGAACACATCCGGCGCCGCATCCTCCAGCAGCTTGCCGTGATCGAAGAACAGCACCCGATCCGCCACTTCCCGGGCAAAGCCCATCTCGTGAGTCACACAGACCATGGTCATGCCTTCCAGGGCCAGGGTCTTCATCACGTCCAGCACTTCGCCGACCATTTCCGGGTCCAGTGCCGAAGTCGGCTCATCGAACAGCATGACCTTTGGCTCCATGGCCAGGGCCCGGGCAATCGCCACCCGCTGCTGTTGGCCGCCGGAAAGCCGCGAAGGAAACTCATGGGCCTTCTGCGCAATGCCGACCTTCTCCAGCAACGCCAGGGCCTTGGCCTCGCGTTCCTGCTTGCCACGCTTGCGCACCACTTTCTGCGCCAGGCAGAGGTTTTCCAGCACGGTCATGTGGGGGAACAGGTTGAAATGCTGGAACACCATGCCCACTTCCCGGCGATAGGCGTTCACATCGGTCTTGGGGTCGGCCAGTTGCAGGCCGTCGATGCTCACCGAGCCGGAATCGAACTCTTCCAGGCCATTGAGGCAACGCAAAAAGGTGGACTTGCCGGAACCGGACGGACCGATCACCACCAGCACTTCACCCTTGGCCACCTGAGTGGTGACGTTGTCCACCGCACGCACCACCTGGCCGCGGGTGTCGAAGACTTTTACCAGATCGCGAACTTCAATCACTTTGCGCGAGCCTCCGCTCAAGCCGACTGGCCATCTTCGACAGCGGCAGGTTGATCAACAGATACAGGCCCGCCACGCAGAACAGGATCTCGAACGGCGAGAACGAGGTGGTGATGACTTCCCGGCCGCTCTTGAGCAGCTCGGTGATGGCGATCACCGACACCAGCGACGTGTCCTTGACCAGGCTGATGAACTGCCCGGCCAGGGGCGGCAACACCCGTTTGAACGCCTGTGGCAGCACCACGTGACGCATCGACTGGCCGGCGCTGAGCCCCAACGAGCGGGCAGCCTCGTTCTGCCCACGGGTAATGGACTGCACCCCGGCACGGACGATTTCCGCCACATAGGCCCCGGTGAACAGCGACAGCGCGGCGATCCCGGCGAACTCCCGGGACAGGTTGAGCACCGTGCCGATGAAGAAATAGAAAATGAAGATCTGCACCAGCAGCGGCGTACCCCGCACCAGCTCGACATAGAGCGTCGACAGGTCACGCAGGGTCGGGTTGCTGGACAGCCGGCACAGGCCGGTGCCGAGGCCGATGAGCAGGCCCAACACCCCAGACACCACCGACAGCCACAAGGTGGTCCACAAGCCCCACAACAGGGGGCCCGCCGCCCAGTGCCGGGTCACGCCAATCACATCGCCTTCGGCCACGTCATCGCCGCTAGCCACCTGCAGGCTGCTTTCATCGACACTCAGATGCTGCTCGGCACCCGAGTCACCGCGCAGCGTGACTTGAGCCTTGCCGCCCTGGCGCACAACCTCGGCGACGGTGGAGATCTCCGCCGCCCGCTGGGATTCTTCGGCCTGGTAGGCGAAGTACTGGGGGACACGGTTCCAGCGCCATTCGTAGGACATCAGCGAGGTGGCGTAGTACAGGGCGCCGGCCAGGCCGATCAGCACCAGCACGGTCAATACGTGCCAGGGCCATTGGGCTTTCTTCTGTTTGTTCACTTTGCAGGTTCCAGCGGTTTGCAGCGGGGAGGTTCGGCAGAGCTCGGGCGGGCATCATCGCGAGCAAGCTCGCTCCTACAAAAACGCTGTACGCCCTGTAGGAGCGAGCTTGCTCGCGATCAACCGCCAATCAGTTGCCTGACGCCTATTCCATGTCCTTGAGCCACTCGGTGCTCTTGAACCACTTGTCATGGATGCGATCGTAGGTGCCGTCTTCGTGGATCTGGTGCAGGAAGTTGTTGATGAAGTTGATGCTGTCGTAGTCACCCTTCTTCAGGCCGAAGGCCAGAGGCTCATAGGTGAACGGCTTGTCGAGGAACACCAGTTTGCCATTACCCACCTTGTTCACCGCCACCACGTTGTACGGGGCGTCGTAGATAAAGGCGTCGGCTTTGCCGTTGACCACGTCCAGCACCGCTTCCTGCTCATTGTCGTAGCCGTGGTACTTGGCCTTGGCAATCAGCTTCTTGGCGACCATTTCCCCGGTGGTGCCCAGCTTGGAGGTGATGCGGTAGTCGGCGCTGTTCAGGTCCTTGTAGGACTTGATGGTGCCTTCCAGATCCTTACGGATCAGCAGCGTCTGGCCGACCACGATGAAGGGTTCGCTGAAATTCAGGCGCAGGTTGCGTTCCTGGGTCAGGGTCATGCCGCTGCCGATCATGTCGAACTTGTCGGTGAGCAGGGCTGGGATGATGCCGTCGTAGCCAGTGGAAACCATCTCCAGCTTGACCCCCATGGACTTGGCCATGGCCTTGAGCAGATCGACTTCGAAACCGATGATTTCGCCACGCTTGTTGGTCATTTCGAACGGCATGTAGGTCGGGTCCATGCCGACTTTCAGCGTACCGCGCTTGACCGCGTCATCGATGGCGCCGGCCTGGGCGGTAGTGACCGCCAGCATGGCGGCGGCGCCTGCCAGCAGCAGCGAAAGATACTTCTTCATCTCAAGTCCCCTGAAGCCATTTTATTGTGGTGTCTGCGCGCCGCGGGCCTGGAATGAAAATCTTCGGATATCAAGCCGTTGTCGATCACGCACAGAAATTTGCGGGAGCGATGCTAACGCACTCGGCCGTTTGCACAAGGATTTTTGTTGTTACAAGGGGGGATGCGGGGCTATTGGCAGCAGAAAGCAAAACGCCCTTGAGTGGAGGCTCAAGGGCGTTGGCTTCAGGCCGGTTGCGGCGCCGCCATCAGCGGCTGCAAGGGCAGCAGCGGCGCATGGGGGTCAGCATCCACCGACTGGCGCCAGGCGTCCAGCCAATCGCTGTGACCCTCGCTCCAGACTTGCTGGTGCAGGCGCCCCAGGGCCACCGGATCGCTCAACAGCGCCAGGCGCTCGCTGTTGTTCAGGGCCGCCGGGCCGACTTTCAGTGCATGCCGCACCCGCTCCTGGCGCAGCCATTCGATCGGCTCGGCCTGGGTGTGGCGGGATGTGGCCAGGGCACAGGCCAGAGCGTTCTGCTGCGGGTCCACCACGGCTCGGACAAAGCCGTCGTTGAGCGCATGCCAGCGGTTCTCGTGGGTGTACTGGTCGGTGGCCAGCAGCGCCTGGGGCGGAGCGTATTCCTCGGGAATCAGGAACAGACTCTCGTCACGGGACTTCAGGCCCAGACCGACACGACTGGAGATCACCGACACCGGGATCGACAGCATCAGAGAACCGACAATCGGCACCAGCCACCAGAGGAAGCTGGGGTTCAGCCAGATCACCAGCAGGGCCCAGCAGAAGCCCAGCAGGGTCTGCGGACCGTGGCGGCGCACGGCTTCACTCCACGGCGTGGAGTCGTCGTCACGTTGTGGCGAGTTCCAGGTCGCGGCCCAGCCGAGGAATGCAGCCAGCACGAAACGGGTGTGGAAAATCATCCGCACCGGCGCCAGCAGCATGGAGAACAGCATCTCCAGGAGCATCGACAGGGTCACCTTGAACTTGCCGCCGAACTCTTTCGCGCCCTTGGCCCAGATCAGGATGATGCTCAACAACTTCGGCAGGAACAGCAGCACGATAGTCGTGGAGAACAGCGCGATGGCCTTGTCCGGGTGCCACTGCGGCCACAGCGGATACAGCTGCCGTGGTTCGAGGAAGTACTGCGGCTCCATCAGGGTATTGACCGCCAGCAGAGCCGTGGACAGCACCAGGAAGAAGAACCACAGCGGTGCCGAAAGGTAGGACATCACCCCGGTGAGGAACACCGCACGGTGCACCGGGTGCATACCCTTGACCAGGAACAGGCGGAAGTTCATCAGGTTGCCGTGGCACCAGCGACGGTCACGCTTGAGTTCGTCCAGCAGGTTAGGCGGCAGCTCTTCGTAGCTGCCCGGCAGGTCGTAGGCAATCCACACGCCCCAGCCGGCACGGCGCATCAGCGCGGCTTCGACGAAGTCGTGGGACAGGATCGCACCGGCGAAGGCGCCTTTACCGGGCAATGGCGCCAGGGCGCAGTGCTCGATGAACGGCTTCATGCGGATGATCGCGTTGTGGCCCCAGTAGTGGGACTCACCCAACTGCCAGAAGTGCAGGCCGGCGGTGAACAGCGGGCCGTAGACTCGGGTGGCGAACTGCTGCATGCGCGCATACAGGGTGTCCATGCCCGACGCCCGTGGCGCGGTCTGGATGATCCCCGCGTCCGGCGTGGCTTCCATCAAGCGCACCAGGCTGGTCAGGCATTCGCCGCTCATCACGCTGTCGGCGTCGAGCACCACCATGTACTTGTAGTCACCGCCCCAACGACGGCAGAAGTCGTCGAGGTTGCCGCTCTTGCGCTTCACACGGCGACGGCGACGGCGGTAGAAAATCTTGCCGAAGCCCTTGGCTTCCCGGCAGACATCCAGCCAGGCCTGCTGCTCGGCCACGCAGATATCACTGTCGTTACTGTCGCTGAGCACGAAGAAATCGAAGCGGTCCAGGTCACCGGTGGCCGCTACCGACTCGAAGGTCGCCCGCAGACCGGCAAACACCCGGGGCACGTCTTCGTTGCAGATCGGCATCACCAGTGCGGTACGTGCGTCCTTGGGAATCGGCTCGTTACCGGCGCTGGCCCCGGAGATGCGGTACTTGTCGTGACCAGTCAACAGCTCCAGGAAGCCCATCAACGCAGTCCAGAAACCCGCCGAGACCCAGCAGAAGAGGATGCCGAAAAGAATCAGGATGCTGGTTTGCAGGGCATAGGGCAGCACTTGGGTCGCGGTCTGCATCAGCGGCTGGTGCAGGACCTCTTCCAGGTCGACGAAGGACCAGCCCTGGTACGGCATGATGCCTTTCATGTACCAGCCGGCGACGATGGTCTGGCCGAGCATCAGCACCAGCAGGATGTAGCGACGGATCGAACCCACGGTGCGCCAGCGCGCAGCCGGCAGCACACGTTCGTCC
The DNA here is from genome assembly GCF_045013505.1 of Pseudomonas sp. JDS08PS003. Lineage (NCBI taxonomy): Bacteria > Pseudomonadati > Pseudomonadota > Gammaproteobacteria > Pseudomonadales > Pseudomonadaceae > Pseudomonas > Pseudomonas sp. JDS08PS003. The sequence goes on along the minus strand of NZ_CP120724.1, from coordinate 566,673 downwards.
TTCGGCGGCGCGGGCGGGTTGGTGCGCCCGGTCAGTCGCCGCCAGCCACGCACCAGGATATTGGTGCGCCACGGCTCCGGTACCACCTTGGTGCGGCGGATCGGCGGCGTGGCCTTGAGGCAGACCCGGCCTTCGGCGTCGACCGCAAGCATTTCCGCTTCTTCGAGTTCCGCGGCGGTGCTCAAGGACAGGCGCTGGCCCACCGATACCTGGGCGGCATCGGTTGGAGCGTCGAAGGTCGTTGACGACAAACGTTGGTGCAGTTCGCTGAAAGACTGGCAGCCCGCGAGTTCCGCGCGCTGCTGGTCCGACATCGGCAAGTGCGCCAGGTACTCGGCAAGAGACTCTGGCTGTAGTTGAGAGTTACTCATCGGCAGGCAACTGGTAGCTCCAGGTCTCGGTCAGGACTTGTTCAGTTTTAACCGGTTCCGGTGTGGCTGGGGCCGCCTCGGCAGCAGGCTGCTTGGCGTCTTTGTGGTCCTTGTCCTTGGCATTCTTGGCGTCTTTGGCCGGCTTGGCTTCAGTCTGCTTGGCCGCTGCCGCAGCGGCTTCCTTCTCCTTCTTCTCCTGTTGCTTGGCGGCGATCTTGTCGGCCTTGGCAACGGAGGAGTTGGAGTTAGGGGTCGAAGCCTTGACCGGCTCGGCTACCGGGATGTTGCGCACCAGCGCGGCACGCATCTCGGTGGCCTTGCTCGCATCCTTGATCTTCATCCGCAGGGTCAGGCGCCAGCCTTTGGTTTCCGGGTTGTAGCGAACGCTGTTTTCCACCAGCTCGGCATTGTCGCCAACACTCACCTGGCTGCGAACTTCGGCGTTTTCCGGCAATGCCGCCAGGGATGGGCCTTCGAAGTCCACCAGGTAGGCAACGCTGCCATCAGGCTGACGGATCAGGTTGGATTGCTTGACGTCACCGGTGGAGCGCAGGGTCTGTTGCACCCAGGCGCTGTCGGGGGAATGCAGGGCGGCTTCGTCGATGGTCCAGTGCAGGCGGTAGGCATAATCCAGCGGCTGGCCTGGCTCAGGCTGCTTTTCCGGGTTCCAGAACGCCACGATGTTGTCGTTGGTTTCGTCCGCAGTCGGGATCTCTACCAGATCGACGGTACCTTTGCCCCAGTCGCCCTTGGGCTCGATCCAGGCGCTTGGGCGCTTGTCGTAGCGGTCATCGAGGTCTTCGTAGTGGCTGAAGTCACGGCCACGCTGCAGCAGGCCGAAACCACGCGGGTTCTCTACCGAGAAGTTGCTCACGGCCAGGTGTTTCGGGTTGTTCAGGGGACGCCAGATCCATTCGCCGTTGCCGGCATGGATCGACAGACCGCTGGAGTCGTGCAGCTCGCGACGGTAGTTGAGGACTTTCGACGGCTGGTTGGCGCCGAACAGGTACATGCTGGTCAGCGGGGCCAGGCCCAGCTTGCCGACCTTGTCACGCAGGAACACCCGAGCCTTGACGTCGACAATGGTGTCGGCGCCCGGACGCAGGGTCAGGCGGTAGGCGCCAGTGGCCCGTGGCGAATCCAGCAGGGCGTAGATCACCAGATGCTTGTCGGTTGGTTTGGGCTGTTGGATCCAGAACTCGCTGAAGCGCGGGAACTCTTCGCCGGACGGCAGGGCGGTGTCGATCGCCAGACCACGGGCGGACAGGCCATAAGTGTGGCCTTTGCCGACGACGCGGAAGTAGCTCGCGCCCAGCATGGTCATGATCTCGTCTTGCTTATCAGCCTTGTTGATCGGGTACAGCACACGGAAACCGGCATAGCCGAGCTTTTCGGTGGCCTTGGGATCGAACTTGACGTCGCCGAAATCGAAGCGATTCGGGTCGTACTTGATCTCGGATACGGTGTTGGCGCTGATCTCGTTGATCTTCACCGGCGTGTCGAAGTGCATGCCCTGGTGATAGAACGACAGCTTGAATGGGGTCTTCTGATCGGCCCATTCGGCTTTTTCGCTGAGGAAGCGGATTTTCTGGTAATCCGCAAACTTCATCTCACGGAATTCGTTCGGCAGGTTACTGCGCGGGGCCTCGTACTTCTGCCCGGCCAAGTCCTTGGCCTTGGCCGACACATCATCCAGATTGAATGCCATGAGTTGACCGGCGCCGAACAGGCAGACCAGCGCAGAGCCCGTCACCAGTGCGTTTCGTAACCGTTTGGCAAACAAGTTTGGTGCATTACAGGGACTAACAATCACGAGCAACCCTCGCCGAAAACAGATCAAAAAACCAACGGCCAGCTATCTATATGCCAGGTTGGCGAGCATTGTTCCGACTCCGATGGGGCTAAATGATTCCCCAAGCGGCCGTGGACAAGTCTCTACTAAAGTCAAAATGGACCAACGAACGCTGATCCCCGTAGCGCGCGATTATCTAGTAGCCCGCGTTACAACGCATCAGGGGTAACAAAGTATTTATCGCGAAAAACAGCAGTTTCCGGCCCAAATCGGTGGAAAAAGATGTTTCAGGCGCTTTCAGGTCTGTAACAGGAAGGTTACCGGGCCATCATTGACCAGATGCACCTGCATGTCCGCGCCAAAACGCCCTGATGCCACTTTGCTATGCAACTGTTGCGCCTTCGCTATCAGGTAGTCAAAAAGCTCCTCACCGAGTGCAGGTGGCGCAGCCGTGGAAAAGCTCGGACGCAACCCGCTTTTGGTGTCTGCCGCCAAGGTGAACTGCGACACCAGCAGCAGCCCGCCCTGCACATCCGTCAGGGACAGGTTCATCTTGCCTTCAGCATCGCTGAACACCCGATAGTTAAGCAGCTTATGCAGGAGTTTGTCGGCGCTGGCCCGAGTGTCCTCGGGCTCCACCGCCACCAGCACCAGCAAACCCTGGTCCACCGCACCGACTATTTCCCCGGCCACTTCAACCCGCGCGCCGGTTACGCGCTGCAACAGCCCCTTCATGCTTCTTCAGGCGGCAGGTCGAGCAGGCGGCGAGCCATCTGATCAGTGGCTCGTACCAGGGCGTCGGTGATGCCCGGTTCGGAGGCGGCATGACCCGCATCGCGAATCACCTGCAACTCGCTGTTGGGCCAGGCCTGATGCAGCTCCCAGGCGTTGTCCAGGGGGCAGATCACGTCGTAGCGACCGTGGATGATGACCCCGGGCAGATGGGCGATCTTGCCCATGTCGCGGATCAGCTGGTCGGGTTCGAGGAAAGCGTTGTTGATGAAGTAATGGCATTCGATCCGGGCAATCGACAGCGCCCGCTGCGGCTCGGAGAAGCGGTCCACCACCAGCGGGTTCGGACGCAGGGTCGCGGTGCGCCCTTCCCAACCCGACCAGGCCTTGGCGGCATGCATCTGGGCGATCTGGTCATTGCCGGTCAGGCGCTTGTGGAAGGCGCTGACCAGGTCATGCCGCTCCTCCAGGGGAATCGGCGCCACATAGTCCTGCCAGTAATCCGGGAACAGACGGCTAGCGCCGCACTGGTAGTACCACTGGATTTCCTGGGGACGGGCCAGGAAGATGCCCCGCACGATCAGGCCCAGCACTCGATCCGGGTGGGCCTGGGCATAGGCCAGGGCCAGAGTCGAACCCCAGGAGCCGCCGAACAGCACCCATTTGTCGATGCCCAGGTGCTGGCGAATCCGCTCCAGGTCCGCCACCAGGTCCCAGGTGGTGTTGTTTTCCAGACTGGCGTGGGGGGTGGAACGTCCGCAACCGCGCTGGTCGAAGGTGACGATGCGGTACAGGTTCGGGTCGAAATAGCAGCGACTCGCCCCATCACAGCCCGCGCCCGGACCACCGTGAATGAACACCACCGGCAAACCTTCCGGTGAACCACTTTCGTCGACATACAGCACATGGGGCTTGTCGACGGCCAGATCGTGCCGGGCATAGGGTTTGATCTGCGGGTACAAAGTCTGCATTACGCGCTCCGTGGAGGTCGGGTTCATCCCTGGTGGGACTTCATTTATTCTGCCGTTTGGCATCATAAACCCGAATTACGCAATGAGCATGTCCTTGAAGAAAACAGGGTTGTTCAGGGGATTGCGACGAGTCGCGCAGGGCGCTTGGCGAGCAAGCTCGCTCCTATATAAAGGCGTGCATCCGCGGTAGGAGCCAGCTTGCTGGCCAAAGCAATGTCAGCGGTAACGCTCCTGCCCCCAGGCCAGCAGCCCCTGCAGCAATGCCTTGAGCACCACCTGGGTCGGTGCCGCCAGGTCCTCGCGATAGCGGAACGGCTCGAACTCCTCCATATAGGCGCTCTGCGCCAGTTCCAGTTGCACCGCATGAATGTGCTCGGCCGGGTTACCGTAATGCCGGGTGATATGCCCCCCCTTGAACCGACCGTTGAGCACGTGGGTGTAATCGCCATGGGCGGCGCAGATGCTCTCCAGACGGCTGGCCAGTTGCGCATCGCAGCTGGCGCCGTTGAAGGTGCCAAGGTTGAAGTCCGGCAGCTTGCCCTCGAACAGATGAGGGATCAGCGAACGAATGGAGTGGGCATCGAACAGCAAGGCATAGCCGAACTCGGCCTTGAGCCGCGCCAGCTCCTCTTGCAGGGTGCGGTGATAGGGCCCCCAGACCTGTTCCAGGTATTGCTGCCGCTCTTCTTTGGACGGCGCCTGCCCTTCGACGAACAACGGCTCGCCATCGAACAGCGTCGCCGGATACAGGCCAGTGGTAGCACCGACGTACAGCGGTTTGTCATCGGAAGGCCGGTTCAGGTCGATGACGAAACGCGAATATTCGGCCGCCAGGGTGCTGGCCCCCAGCTCCTCGGCGAACTGATACAGCCGTGGAATGTGCCAGTCGGTGTCCGGCAGGCTTTGCGCCTGTGGAACCAGACCGGCCATCACTGCCGGCGTCAGGCGCGTACCGGCATGGGGCATGCTGATCAGCAGGGGCACCCGGCCTTGTTTGAATGTCAGAACCTTATCCACAACCCGTCTCCTAAACAGTCACTTCAACGCCGTGTCGCACGACGCGTTTTTCCAGGTCACCGCCCAGCCAGTAGGCCAGGTCGGCGGGACGATCGATCTGCCAGGCGACAAAGTCCGCCACCTTGCCCACTTCCAGCGAACCATGGGTCTGCGCCATGCCCAGGGCCTGGGCCGCGTGCAAGGTGACCCCGGCCAACGCCTCCTCCGGCGTCATACGCAAACAAGTGCAGGCCATGTTCAGCATCAGGCGCAGCGACAGCACCGGCGAAGTCCCAGGATTGAGGTCGCTGGCCACGGCAATCTTCACCCCGTGCTTGCGCAGGGCATCCATCGGTGGCAACTGAGTTTCCCGGAGGAAATAGAACGCACCCGGCAGCAGCACGGCCACGGTCCCCGATGTCGCCATGGCAATGGCATCGTCCTCGGTCATGAACTCCAGGTGATCGGCAGACAGCGCCCGGTAGCGCGCTGCCAGGCTCGAGCCATGCAAGGACGACAATTGTTCGGCATGCAGTTTCACCGGCAGGTCGAGCTTGTGCGCGGCAATGAATACCCGCTCCACCTGGGCTGGGGAGAACGCCAGGTACTCACAGAAGGCATCCACGGCATCCACCAGCCCCTCGGCCGCCAGGGCCGGGAGCATCTCGCTGCAGATATGCTCGATGTAGTCGTCACTGCGCTCGGCATATTCCGGCGGCAGGGCGTGGGCCGCCAGGCAGGTGCTGCGCACACTGACCGGCAACTCCTCGCCGAGACGGCGGATCACCCGCAGGATCTTGCGCTCGCTGGCCAGGTCCAGGCCGTAGCCGGACTTGATCTCGACGCTGGTGACACCGTCCCGCAGCAGGCTCAGCAGACGCTTGCGGGCGCTGACGAACAGTTCCTCTTCAGTGGCTGCGCGGGTCGCCCGTACGGTGCTGGCGATACCGCCACCGGCCGCGGCGATCTCGGCGTAGCTCACGCCCTGCAGGCGCTGCTCGAACTCGCCGCTGCGGTTGCCGCCAAATACCGTGTGGGTGTGGCAATCGATAAAGCCCGGGGTTACCCAGGCTCCAGCCAGGTCCTTGACCTGGGCGTAGTCGCCGGCCGGCGCCTCCGAGCGCCGGCCGATCCACTCGATGTGCGCCCCTGACGTCACCATGGCCGCGTCCTCGATGATCGAGTAGATACCCGAGGCCATGCTGGCGACGTTGCAGTGTTGCCAAAGAGTTTTCATCCAGGGCCTCCGTTAATGATCAGTAGGTAAAGAAGAATCGACGCGGATCTGCTGAGCCTGCCCCGCCACCGGCTTGACCCACAGCATATAGGCCACCACCAGCAGAACGATCCACACCACGCCCACCATCAGCGCCGCCTGGGTTTTCGGGAAATAGCCCAGGACGCCGAAGATGAACAGCATGAAGGCAATCGCCGCTGCCGGCGCCCAAGGCCAGAACGGCACCTTGAACTGCAACCGGGCCACTTGCTCGGCGCTCATGGAGCGACGCATCGCCACGTGGGTCAGAAGAATCATCAGCCACACCCAGACCGTGGCGAAGGTGGCCAGGGACGCGATCAGCAGGAAGATGTTTTCCGGGATCAGGTAGTTCAATACCACGCCGCCCAACAGCGTCACGGCCATCACCACCACGGTCATCCACGGCACGCCGGCCTTGGACACCTGGGCAAAGCCCTTGGGCGCCTGTCCTTGCTGGGCCAGGCCGTACATCATGCGCCCGGCACCAAAGATATCGCTGTTGATCGCCGATACCGCCGCCGAAATCACCACGATATTGAGGATGGTGGCTGCCGAACTGATGCCCAGGCTGTCGAATATCTGCACGAAGGGGCTGCCCTGGGTGCCAATCTGCGGCCAGGGGAAAATCGACATCAGCACGAACAGGGTCAGTACGTAGAACAGCAAGATGCGCAGAGGCACCGCGTTGATCGCCTTGGGGATGACCCGCTGTGGGTCCTTGGCCTCGCCGGCGGTGACACCGATGATCTCGATGCCGCCAAAGGCGAACATCACCACCGCAAAGGACGCGATCACCCCACCAATGCCATTGGGCATGAAGCCGCCATGGGCCCAGAGGTTGCTGGCGCCGGTGGCCTGCTCGGTGGCCGCACTGCCGATACCGAACATCATGATGCCGAACCCGCCGAGGATCATGGCGACGATCGCCCCGACCTTGAGCAGCGACAACCAGAACTCCATCTCGCCGAAGACCTTGACGCTGCACAGGTTGAGGCCGCCGATCAGCAGGACGATGCCCAGTACCCAGATCCAGCGTGCTACTTCGGGAAACCAGAAGCCCATATAGATGCCAAAAGCAGTGACGTCCGCCAGACAGACGATGAGCATCTCGAACGCGTAGGTCCAGCCCAGGATAAAGCCCGGCAAAGGCCCCAGGTACTGACTGGCGTACTGCCCGAAGGAGCCGGACACCGGGTTGTGCACGGCCATCTCCCCCAGGGCGCGCATCACCATGAACACCGCTGCGCCACCAATCAGGTAGGCCAGCAGCACGGCCGGGCCGGCCATCTGGATGGCGGAGGCCGACCCGTAGAACAACCCGGTGCCAATGGCCGACCCCAGGGCCATGAAGCGAATGTGGCGGGCCGTCAGCCCGCGTTTCAATCCTTGGGTTTGCTGTGTCATTTCTCGTCCCTAATTATTCTTATCAGAGAAAGCGGTGGACCGACCCTCAATAGCCAAGGCCCGGCCCACCCAAAGATTTCGCCGACGCGCAGCCCCCGCAGGAGCCCGCTGGCCGGCGAAAGTGTCTTAGAGGCTCGGCAGCAACTGAGCCGGCAACAGGTCGTTCAGGCACCGCGAAGCCAACAATTCGCTGGCCGCGTTGATATCCGGTGCAAAGAAACGGTCCTTCTCGTAATACGCCACTTTCTCGCGCAGGGTGGCACGGGCTTTTTCCAGGGTCGGCGAGGTTTTCAGGCCTTCGCGCAGGTCCAGGCCCTGACAGGCCGCCAGCCATTCCACGGCCAGAACACCGCGGGTGTTCTCGGCCATTTCCCACAGGCGCTTGCCGGCGGCCGGAGCCATGGACACGTGGTCTTCCTGGTTGGCGGAGGTGGGAATGCTGTCCACCGAGTGCGGGTGGGCCAGGGCCTTGTTCTCGCTGGCCAGGGCCGCAGCGGTCACCTGGGCGATCATGAAGCCGGAGTTGACCCCGCCATTGGCCACCAGGAACGGCGGCAGCTGGGACATGTGCTTGTCCATCATCAGCGAGATACGGCGCTCGCTCAGGGAAGCGATCTCGGCGATGGCCAGGGCCATGTTGTCGGCCGCCATGGCAACGGGTTCGGCGTGGAAGTTGCCACCGGAAATCACATCGCCTTCGGCTGCGAACACCAGCGGGTTATCGGACACGGCGTTGGCTTCGACCACCAGCACTTCGGCCGCCTGGCGGAACTGGGTCAGGCAGGCGCCCATCACTTGCGGCTGGCAACGCAGGGAGTACGGGTCCTGAACCTTGTCGCAGTTCTGGTGCGAGGCGGACACCTCGGTGCTGTCTCCCAGCAAGGCGCGATAGGCCGCAGCGGTATCGATCTGCCCGCGCTGGCCGCGAGCGGCGTGAATCCGTGGATCGAACGGCGAGCGCGAACCCAGCACGGCTTCCACCGTCAGGCCGCCACAGACCAGGGCACCGGCGAACAGGTCTTCGCCTTCGAACAGACCGCGCAGGGCGTATGCGGTGGACACCTGGGTGCCGTTGAGCAGCGCCAGGCCTTCCTTGGCGGCCAGGGTCAGCGGCTTGAGGCCGGCGATTTCCAGGGCTGCGGTCGCTTCCAGCCATTGGCCTTTGTAGCGCGCCTTGCCCTCACCCAGCAGCACCAGGGACATGTGGGCCAAAGGCGCCAGGTCGCCGGAAGCGCCCACCGAGCCCTTGAGTGGAATATGCGGATAGACCTCGGCGTTGATCAGGGCGATCAGGGCATCGATCACCTGACGGCGGATGCCGGAGAAACCGCGGCTCAGGCTGTTGACCTTGAGCACCATGATCAGACGCACCAGATCGTCGCTGATGGGCTCGCCCACGCCGGCGGCATGGGACAGCACCAGGGAACGCTGGAGGTTTTCCAGGTCGGCGCTGGCGATGCGGGTCGAAGCCAGCAGGCCAAATCCGGTGTTGATCCCGTAGGCGGTGCGGTTCTCGGCGAGAATCTGCTCGACACAAGCGACGCTGGCGTCGATCTGCGCCGAGGCGCTGTCATCCAGGGTCAGGGTCAGCGGCTGCTGATAGATGGCCCGCAGTTGGGCCAGGGTCAGTTGGCCGGGAATCAGGTTTAGCGCAGTCACATTCATGCTCCTTTTGAGAGTTTTGTAATAACTACCAGTCGCTCCGGAAGCTTCCGTTATCCGTCGTCACTCGCAGTATCGAGCGAGTGACGCCTTGGCACGCTGGTTATGGGAAAAACGGTTTATTGCACCTTGGAAAAACGTTTGGGCAGCAGCAAAGGGTCCTTGAGCAGCGCCGCGGCGCCGGCAATGTCCGGCGCCAGCCAGCGGTCCTGGTCATAGGCCGCAATCCGCTCGCGCAGCAGGCACCAGGCGATACCGGTGCCGGTGCCGAAGCGCTGCTCCTTGAGAAATTCGAAGGCCTGGGCGGCCAGCAGGTACTCGATGGCCAGGATCTGGGTGCAGTTCTCCAGCACCTGATGCAGCTTCAGCGCGGCGTTGGTGCCCAGGCTCAAGTGGTCCTCCTGCAGGCCCGAAGTCACGTAGTTGTCCAGCACCGCCGGCTGGGCCAACTGACGGTTCTGCGCACACAGCGAGGCCGCCACGTACTGCACGATCATCATTCCGGAGTTGACCCCGGGCTCGCTCACCAGGAATGCCGGCAAGCCGCTGACATGGGGGTTGATCAAGCGGTCCAGGCGACGTTCGGCAATGGAGCCGATCTCAGCCATGGCGATGGCCAGCAGATCCGCCGCCAGAGCCACCGATTGCCCGTGAGGATTGGCCTGGGACACCACCCGATAGTGATCCGGGGTGCCCAGCAGCAACGGGTTGTCGGTAGCGCCATTGAGCTCGGTTTCTACCTGCTTGATCGCATGGGCCAACTGATCCCGGGCCGCACCATGTACCTGAGGAATGGAGCGGATACTCAAGGCGTCCTGGGTGCGAATGCCGCGGCTAGCGGCGATGACTTCACTGCCATCGAGCAAGGCCCGCAGATTGCTGCCCACCACCTGCATGCCGGGGTGCGCCTTGAGGGCGATGATCTCGGCATCGAAGGCGTCGATCTGGCCCCGCTGGGCTTCGAAACTCATGGCGCCGATCACGTCGGCCCACTGCAACAGGCGGCTGGCATCGGCCAGGGCCAGACAGCTCAGACCCGTCATGCACGGCGTGCCGTTGACCAGGCACAAGCCATCCTTGGCCCCCAGTTGCACCGGCTGCAGCCCCTCTTCGGCCAGGGCCTGTTCGGCGCAAACAATGCGACCGCGATAGCTGACCTGACCGACGCCCAGCAAGGCGATGCCAATGTGGGCCATATGGGTCAGATAACCCACCGACCCCTGGGACGGCACTTGTGGGGTGATGCCGCGATTGAGCAAGGCCAGCAACGCCTCGACCACCTGCCGGTGGATACCGGATTTACCATGGCTGTAGTTGATGATGGCGGCGCAGAGGATCGCCCGAGTCTGTTCGTCGGCCAGCGCCGGCCCGACACCGCAGGCATGGCTGAGCAAGGTATTGCGCGATAGCTGGCTGAGTTGCTCACCGGCCAGCACCACGTTGCACAAGGCGCCAAGGCCCGTGCTGATGCCATAGGCGCGCTCGCCGCTGTTCACCACCTGGCGGACGATGGCCTGGGCATTGTCGATACGCGCCCAGGCCTGGGCCGACAGCTCGAGCTGCGCGCCATGACGGGCGACGGCGACTACATCCTGCCAACCCAGGGGGGCGTCGGCGATAACGATTTTTTCAGCCTGGGACATCGGGGACCTCTTCTTGCAAACCTTGGGTTGTCTGCCGCTTTGCCGGACCTTTCGCCGGCAAGCCGGCTCCTACACTGTGGCGGCGCGACGCTGGACGAAACGATCGACGTATTCATCCGCCGGCGAATGCAGGATCTCCTTCGGCGTCCCCACCTGGATCAGGCGGCCGTCCTTGAGAATCGCGATGCGATTGCCGATGCGTACCGCCTCGTCCAGGTCGTGGGTGATGAAGACGATGGTCTTGTGCAGGGTCTTCTGCAGCTCGAGCAACTGGTCCTGCATCTCGGCACGGATCAACGGGTCCAAGGCGCTGAAGGCTTCGTCCATGAGGATGATGTCGGTGTCTGCAGCCAGGGCCCGGGCCAGGCCGACGCGCTGGCGCATGCCGCCGGACAGCTGGTGCGGGTACTTCTTCTCGTAACCCTTGAGGCCCACGGTGTTGATCCAGTGCAAGGCCCGCTCGGCGCACACCGACTTGCTCTCGCCACGCACCTTGAGGCCGTAGGCGACGTTGTCCTGGACATTGCGGTGGGGCAGCAGACCGAAGCTCTGGAACACCATACTGATCTTGTGTCGACGGAATTGGCGCAGGGCTTCCATGTCGTATTGCAGGATGTCTTCGCCATCCACCAGGATCGCCCCACTGGTGGGGTCGATCAGGCGGTTGAAGTGACGCACCAGGGTCGACTTGCCGGAACCGGACAGGCCCATGATGACGAAGATCTCACCGGTGCCGATGCTCAGGGACAGGTCGTTGACCCCCACTACGCAACCGGTTTCGGCCAGCACCTGGTCCTTGCCCTTGCCTTGGCCAATCATCGCCAGGGCGTCGGCGGAACGGTTGCCGAATATCTTGAAGACGTTCTTGACTTCGATCTTGCTGACGGCAGCGTTGTTCATTTGTTCACCTCATGGCGTGGACGACCATAGGCCTGGGTAATGCGGTCGATCACCACCGCCAGAATCACGATCGCCAACCCGGCTTCCAGGCCGCGCCCAACGTTGAGGGTCTGGATCCCCACCAGCACATCCTCGCCCAGGCCACGGGCGCCGATCATCGAGGCGATCACCACCATCGACAGGGCCATCATGGTGGTCTGGTTGATCCCCGCCATGATGCTCGGCAGGGCCAGGGGCAGTTGTACGCCGAACAGCTGTTGCCAGCGGTTGGCACCGAAGGCGTTGATCGCCTCCATCACTTCACCGTCCACCTGGCGGATGCCCAGGTCGGTGAGACGAATCAGCGGCGGTGCGGCGTAGATCACCGTGGCGAAGATCGCCGGCACCTTGCCCAGGCCAAACAGCATCAGCACCGGGATCAGGTACACGAAGCTGGGCATGGTCTGCATGATGTCCAGCAGCGGCATCAATACCGAACGCAGGCGGTTGCTGCGGGCCGAGAGGATCCCCAGGGGAATGCCGATCAGCACCGAGATCACCGTCGCCACCAGCATCAGCGCCAGGGTCTGCATCAGCTTGTCCCACAGGCCGACGGCGCCCACCAGGAACAGCAGGCCGACAATCACCGCCGTGGTCAGCAGCTTGCGGGTGGAATGCCAGGCGATGCCGCCGACAATCGCCAGCATCAGCCACCAGGGCGCCGCGCGCAGCAGGCCTTCAAGGTTGACGATGGCCCACAACAGGGTGTCGGAGATGTGCCGGAACACATCGCCGTAGTGGGTCACCAGGGAGTCGACCCAGCCGTTGACCCAGTCGGCGATGGAAAAGGTGAAGCTTTCTGGAAACATAAGAAATTCTCGATCAAAGGAGGTTGTGGTCCAGCCTCCGCCGGCTCTTGTGAACCGCCGGAAAAGCCCGACCTACAAGGCCGCGTCGATTTTCCTGGCTGCGTCGTCACTCACCCATGCGTGCCAGACTTCAGGATGTTCCTTGAGGAAGATTTTCGCCAGTTTCGGCGACTCGATGCGCTCGCGGGTCATGCGCGCGAGGTTCTGGTTGAGCAGGTCGATGGGCAGGTTGGCCTTGGCCAGTACCGCCACCAACTCCGGGGCTTCGTCGTGGAAGGTCTTGGACAGGCCGACCTTGATGCTCACGCTCTTGTCGACGCCGGGTTTCTCATCCAGCTTGACCAGATCCACCTGGCCCATCAGCGGGGTCGGCGACCAGTAGTAGAAGAGAATCGGTTCGCCACGCTTGTAGCTCGACAGCACCGCCGCATCCAGGGCCGGGCCGGTGCCCGGACGGAAGTTGGTGTAGCTGCTTTCCAGGCCGTAGCTCTTGAGCATCTCGCTGTTGTCCAGCTCACAGGTCCAGCCGGCCGGGCAATTGTAGAAGCGGCCCTTGGTCGGCTCTTCCGGGTCCTTGAACACGCTGGCGTACTTGCCCAGGTCGGCGATGTTCTGCAAGTCCGGCGCCTTGGCTTCGAGCTTGCGCTTGGCGTCGCCCTCGATCACATAACGCGGCACATACCAGCCTTCGACGGCGCCCACCACCGGTGCGCCGACACCCACGACCTTGCCGGCCTTCTCGGCCTTGTTCCACACCTCGCTGCGGCCCACCCACTCTTCGGCGAAGACCTGGATGTCATTGCTGCCCAGGGCGTTCTCCATGGTGATGGAGTTGCCCGGCAGGCTGTCGGTCTTGCAGTCGTAGCCCTTCTCCAGAACAAACTGCAGGACGTCGGTCAGCAACATGCCGCTTTCCCAATTCAGACCGGCGAACTTCACCGTTTTGCCCGACTCGCACCAGCCGGCCGCCTGGGCGCCGGAAGCGGCCAGCAAGCCCAAGGACAGCAACGTGGTCAGCAGGGTCTTATGCATTTTCATTGTGTGACGCTCCTAATCATGAGTTGGCTTACGGCAGTTAAGAGGCATCCAGCCCTGTCCACGTCCCGTCAAGACTCACACCGCAGCAGCGCGACGGGCCTGACTCAGCTTTTGTTCGTTGGGCGCGTCCTGCTCTACCGGCAGGATCAGGTGCTCGGGCACCGCGCCATGCCACTTCTTCGCGCAGACGTAGTACAACGCCGCGGGCACCACCAGGCCGATGATCCAGGAGATATCGGTATCGCCAAGACTCGCCACCAGGGGGCCGGTATAGAAGTGGGTGGAGATGAACGGCATCTGGATCAGCACGCCGAACACATAAATGGAGATGCCCATGGCATTCCAGCGCCCGTAGCGGCCGTCCGGGTTGGACAGGGCCGGGATGTCATAGCGCTCTTTGGTGATGCAATAGAAGTCCACCAGGTTGATCGCGCTCCAGGGCGTGAAGAACGCCAGCAGGAACAGGATGAAGGCGGAGAAGTCCTTGAGGAACGAGTCCTTGCCCAGCAGTGCCAGCGCCGCGGCGATCGACACCATGAGGAAGATGTAGAGCAGGCGCACGCCACTGCCGATATGCCGGCTGCCGCGGAAGCCGCTGATGATGGTGGCGATCGACATGAAGCTGCCGTAGGCGTTCAGGGTGGTCACCGTGACCTTGCCGAAGGCCACCGCAAAATACAGCAGGCCGGCGACGATCCCGGTACCACCGAGGCTGACGATGAACGACACCTCATGATGGGCGAACTGGGAACCGGCCAGCGCCGCGGCAAACACCCCGAAGACCATTGAGGCCTGGGCGCCGATCACCGAACCCAGGCCAACCGCCCAGAAGGTTTTTGCCGCCGAAGTGCTGCGCGGCAGATAACGCGAGTAATCGGCCACATAGGGGCCAAAGGCAATCTGCCAAGAGGCCGACAGCGACACCGCCAACAGGAAGCTGGCCAGTGAGAAATGCTTGTTGCCGAGCAAGGCCGCGATATCGTTGCCTGCCAGCAGCTTGTAGAACAGATAGATGAAAGCCACCACGCCAAGCACGCTGGCGATGCGACCGATACCGTGGATCACCCGGTAGCCAAAAATGGTGAAGACCATGATCGAGCCGGCGAACAGCACAATGCCGACCCAGTCCTCGACGTGCAGCAATTGCGCCACCGCCTGCCCGGCCAGCAACGAGCCGCTGGCGGAAAAGCCGACGTACATCAGGCACACCAGCACCAGAGGAATCACCGCGCCATACACACCGAACTGCACGCGGCTGGAGATCATCTGCGGCAGCCCCAGTTGCGGCCCTTGCGCCGCATGCAGCGCCATCACCCCGCCGCCCAGCAGTTGCCCGATCAACAGACCGATCAACGACCAGAACACATCACCGCCCAACACCACCGCCAGAGCGCCGGTGACGATAGCCGTGATCTGCAGGTTGGCACCCAGCCACAGGGTGAACTGGCTCAATAGACGACCGTGTCTTTCCGCTTCCGGGATGTAGTCGATCGAACGCCTTTCGATCAACGGCTTGTTGCTTGCACGATCATTCGATGAAGCCATGGACGTCAAACCTCTAATGGGCACTGCAGACGATTTCCACTGTAGGAGCGTGCTTGCTCGCGAGGCGGTGTAGCTGATGCACCGCGGTGCTTGCTTCGCCAGCAAGCTGGCTCCGACAGGGAGGGGTGGTTATTTGCCGGTGATCATCGGCAGATTCAGGCCCTGTTCCTTGGCGCAATCGATAGCGATCTGGTAGCCGGCATCGGCATGCCGCATGACCCCGGTGGCCGGATCGTTGTGCAGCACCCGGGCAATCCGCTCGGCTGCTTCATCGGTACCGTCGCAGACGATGACCATCCCCGAATGCTGGGAGAAGCCCATGCCAACGCCACCGCCATGGTGCAGGGAAACCCAGGTCGCGCCACTGGCGGTGTTCAACAGGGCGTTGAGCAGCGGCCAGTCGGACACGGCGTCGGAACCGTCCTGCATGGATTCGGTTTCACGGTTCGGGCTGGCTACGGAGCCGGAGTCCAGGTGATCACGACCAATGACGATCGGCGCCGACAACTCGCCGCTGCGCACCATCTCGTTGAACGCCAGACCCAGCTTGGCGCGCTGGCCCAGGCCGACCCAGCAGATCCGCGCCGGCAGACCCTGGAAGCTGATGCGCTCACGCGCCATGTCCAGCCAGTTGTGCAGGTGGGCGTCGTCGGGGATCAGTTCCTTGACCTTGGCGTCGGTCTTGTAGATGTCCTGAGGATCACCGGACAGCGCCGCCCAACGGAACGGGCCGATGCCGCGGCAGAACAGCGGACGGATATAGGCCGGGACGAAACCTGGGAAGTCGAAAGCGTTTTCCACGCCCTCTTCCTGGGCCATCTGGCGGATGTTGTTGCCATAGTCGAAGGTCGGAACGCCCATTTTCTGGAAGGCCAACATGGCTTTGACGTGCTCGGCCATGGACTGCTTGGCGGCCTTGATCACGGCAGCAGGCTCGGTCTTGGCGCGGTCGCGATACTGTTCCCAGGTCCAGCCTTTGGGCAGGTAGCCGTTGAGCGGATCGTGGGCGCTGGTCTGGTCGGTGACCATGTCCGGACGCACACCACGGCGTACCAGTTCCGGAAGGATTTCAGCGGCGTTGCCGCACAGGGCGATGGAGATCGCGCGGCCTTCGGCGGTGTACTTCTTGATCCGCGCCAGGGCGTCGTCCAGGTCAGTGGCCTGCTCGTCGACGTAGCGCGTCTTGAGGCGGAAGTCGATGCTGATCTGCTGGCACTCGATGTTCAGCGAGCAAGCCCCGGCCAGGGTCGCGGCCAGCGGTTGTGCGCCGCCCATGCCGCCGAGGCCGGCGGTCAGGACCCAGCGGCCCTTGAGGTTGGAATCATAGTGCTGGCGACCGGCTTCAACGAAGGTTTCGTAGGTGCCCTGGACGATGCCCTGGCTACCGATATAGATCCAGCTGCCGGCGGTCATCTGGCCGTACATGGCCAGGCCCTTGGCGTCCAGCTCATTGAAGTGCTCCCAACTGGCCCAGTGCGGCACCAGGTTGGAGTTGGCGATCAGGACCCGTGGCGCGTTGCTGTGGGTCTTGAACACGCCCACCGGCTTACCGGATTGCACCAGCAGGGTCTCGTCGTCATTCAGCTGAGTCAGGGCTTCGACGATCTTGTCGTAGCACTCCCAGTTGCGCGCGGCGCGACCAATGCCGCCGTAGACCACCAGTTCCTTGGGGTTCTCGGCAACTTCCGGGTCGAGGTTGTTCATCAGCATGCGCAGCGGCGCTTCGGTCAGCCAGCTCTTGGCGGTCAGCTTGTTGCCGCGTGCGGCGCGAATTTCGACATTGCGGAATTTGGTGGGTTTGCTGTCAGTCACGGAAAAACTCCTCGGCGATGAGTCCAAGGTGCGAAGAGGATTCCATCGACTCTTACGCACACATATTTACTTGTACATACAAGCATATGCAATCAAGCGGCCAACTCGCTTGAGACGTAACTGAAAAACCTTGGGAGAAAAGCGCAGGCCTTGCTGGACAAGGCTTTCAACAGGGCGAGAATTTTCTAGAAGAGATTTTTGGCCGCAACGAAGCTGTTACCAAAACTCGGTTTTGCGCTGTGCTGGGGCGTTCGGTAACAAACTGGTGCGCGAGAGAAACAGCAACTGCAGGGAAATGTGCGCCCGTTCTGCACGACAGGTGCGGATTGGGGTTCTGGCGCAGCGAGGGAGCGAATAGAAGAGAGAAGCCGGCAGCAGGCGCAGGCCGTATCCCGGCCTGCACCCACCCACAATGATCAGATGGCGGTGAGCTCGATGACGCAGCAGCGTCCATCGGTGGCGATTTCCACAACCCCGGCATTGTCATCCAGGCGCAGGCAGTCATAACGCCCCAATGCCTGCACCGGAGTGCTACCCGTGTCCACCCAGGCCTGTTCGGCAGCACTGAACACCAGCACGGTGTGTGCCTGGGTGAAGAAACGTTGCTGACCATCGAACCACTGCAAGCGAGCGACGTAACGCTCAGGGCAGTAGATCAGGTTGAAATCGCGGATCGCCCCCTCCAGCAGGGTGCAATTCACCTGGCTGGCACCGCTGAAGGCAAAGGGGTCCAGGGGCAGCAAGGGCCGTACCTCTTCGCCATCGACCGTCAGTTGCATGCCCGCACCCTGCAGCACGGTGATGATCCGCTGATAACCGGCAAAGCTGGAAAAGCCGCCGGATTCGCCGATATCGGCAATCGACAGGCGCCAGCCAAACCCTTCCAGGCCAGTGCCGGCATCACGAGTGATTTCTTCGGTGCTGCCGCCGCCGTTTTTCCACGGCATGCGCGGGTAGTCGGCGGCGCGTAACAAAGTGGACTGGATCATTTATGAAAGCGCCCTTCCAGACGATGACGGGAACCGGGGTGGATCAAGCGGGCGGCGGTCACCGGCTGGCGCCCGGACCAGGTGCGACGCCGAATCAACAGGCACGGCTCGCCACGCTCGATCTGCAGCAGCTCGCACTCTTCAGGCTCGGCGAGAATCGCCTCCACCACATGCTCGCCCTCGGTCAATGGGGCGACCTGGGACAGATAGGCGTAGGGGGTTTGCAGGGTGAAGTCCTGCTTGAGGTACTCCGGCGCCACCAGGGCGTTGACGAAGCGATCCTCGATCTGCACCGGGATGTCGTTCTCGAAATGCACGATCAGCGAGTGGAAAACCCTCTGGCCTTCGCGCATGTCCAGGGCCAGGGCGCGCTCGGAACCGGCAGCCTCTTCGCCCAGGGTGACGACCTGGCAGGTGTGGCGATGACCGCGAGAGGCGATCTCGTCGGCAATGTTATGCACTTCGAACAAGGCCGACTGGCTCTTGGGTTCGGCGACGAAGGTCCCCACGCCCTGCATGCGCACCAGCATGCCCTCAGCGGTCATTTCCCGCAGCGCGCGGTTGATGGTCATGCGGCTGAAGCCCAGCTGATTGACCAGCTCGCTTTCCGAGGGAACGCGGTAATGCGGCGGCCAGTTTCCGCTCTCGATCTGCTGGGTGATCATCTGTTTGACGCGGGCATACAAGGGCGCCGGACTATCGCCCAGATGGGCAGCCAGCGGCGATTTGGCAGGCGGAGTCGGCACGGGAAATCCTTGTTGAGCAAAAAAGGTGACTAGCTTGCCGGAGTTTACCGAGCAGGCAAACGTCTGTATATGTATATACAAATAACACACGATGGGGTGCTTGAACCATGTCCGCCTTCTTCGCCGAACGCGCGCTGCTGCCTAACGGATGGGCCAACGATGTACGTCTTGAAGTCAGCGCCGACGGCCTGCTGACTCACATCCAGGCCAACGCCAGTGCGGAAGGTGCAGAGCGGCTCAAGGGCCCGCTGCTACCCGGCATGCCCAACCTGCACTCCCACGCTTTCCAGCGAGCCATGGCCGGGCTGGCGGAAGTGGCCGGCAATCCCAACGACAGCTTCTGGACCTGGCGCGACCTGATGTACCGCCTGGTGGGCAAGATCAGCCCTGAACAATTGGAGATCATCGCCCGCCAGCTGTACATCGAAATGCTCAAGGCCGGCTACACCTCGGTGGCGGAATTCCACTACGTGCATCACGACACCGACGGCCAACCCTACGCCGACCCTGCCGAGCTGTCCCGACGCATCAGCCAGGCCGCCGCCGGCACCGGTATCGGACTGACCTTGCTGCCCGTGCTGTACAGCCATTCGGGATTCGGCGGCCAGGCCCCCAATGACGGCCAACGCCGCTTTATCAACAGCACGGAAAACTACCTCCAGCTGCAACAGCGCTTGCAGCCTCTGCTGGCGCAACAGGCCAACCAGCAACTGGGCCTGTGCTTTCACTCGTTGCGCGCGGTCACGCCACAGCAGATCAGCGAAGTCCTGGCCGCCAGTGACCGCCAGTGCCCGGTGCACATCCACATTGCCGAACAGCAGAAGGAAGTCGACGACTGCCTGACCTGGAGCGGACTTCGCCCACTGCAATGGTTGTATGAAAACGTCGAGGTGGATCAACGCTGGTGCCTGGTCCACGCCACTCACGCCAATCCGCAAGAAGTCAGCCTCATGGCCGAAAGCCGGGCCATTGCCGGCCTGTGCCTGACCACCGAGGCCAACCTGGGCGACGGCATCTTCCCGGCGGTGGAGTTCCTCGCCCAAGGCGGACGCCTGGGCATCGGCTCTGACAGCCATGTGTCTTTGAGCGTGGTGGAAGAACTGCGCTGGCTGGAGTACGGCCAACGCCTGCGGGACCAGCGTCGCAACCGTCTGTACCGCGCGGACCAGCCCATGGTCGGCCGCACTTTGTACGATGCCGCGCTCGATGGCGGTGCCCAGGCGCTGGGGCAACCCATAGGTACATTGGCCGTGGGCAAGCGTGCCGACTGGCTGGTACTGGATGGCAACGACCCTTACCTGGCCACGGCGGATGGCGACGGGATTCTCAACCGCTGGCTGTTTGCCGGCGGCGACCGCCAGGTACGGGATGTGATGGTGGGTGGCCAATGGGTCGTGCGTGACGGCCGTCACGCCGCCGAAGAAGACAGTAACCAGGCCTTCACCCAGGTCCTGCGCGACCTGCTCAACTGACCCATAGGCATAGGAGCCGGCTTGCCGGCGAAAGCGTCCATGAGAGCGCCTTCGCCGGCAAGCCGGCTCCTACAGGTCTATTTCGAGGTCTGGGCCATGGCCGAGTCCGACACCCGCCAGATCAACCGCGTGGTGTCATAACCCTGCTGACGCGCCTTGCTCAGCAACTCTTCACGCACCGTCTCGTTGACCTCCGGCGTGCGCGACAGCAACCACAGGTAACGGCGGTTCGGATTGCCGACAATGGCGGTCTTGTAGTCATCGCTGACATACAACACCCAATAGTCGCCCTTGGTTGCCCCCGGCAGCAGTCGCGAGAACCAGTTATCGAACTCGACCCAGAGCTTGTCGGTCTTGCCCGGTACCTGAGGCGTTGCCGTGCCACGAGCCTCCTCCCACTTCCACTCCGGAGTCAGGCAGCGGTTGAGCACCGCCACGGTGCCATCCGGCAGCAAGGTATAGCGGGCCTCGGATTGCGCGCAGTTACGCTGGAAATACATCGGCAACCGCGCCAACTCGTACCAGGTCCCCTGATAGCGCTTGAGATCGACGTGGTTGATAGTCTTGGGCGCCAGCGAATCGTCCCGGGACGTGGCGCAGCCGGCCAAGAGCAGGCCGACCAGAAGAGTGAAAACAAAACGCATCATTATTTTTCTCCCGCGGGCCCGAAGCCCCGGTTTTTACTTCAGGCCTTGCCCGGAAAACATCAGAACCTTGTCACCGGCATACTGCACGCTGATAAAGCTGTTCTTGTCACCCCAGGTGCAACTGGACATGCCCAGCGCGCCCGAACAGTCAGTCGGCTTGCCCAGGAGTTGTTCAACCTCGGCCTTGGGCATGCCCGCCGAGAGCTTGGAATAGTTTTCCTGATTGACCTTGCTGCACGCAGCCAGCAGCACGCAGAACGACAACAGAGCGAGAGAACGCAGGGACATGGTGAACTCCTGGACGAAAGGGGGAAGGCCTGTCAGCCAACCAGAAGCTTAGAAGAGAAAAGCCCCTTCTGGTTCCCCACAGAGCCGGGTATTTCTTGCCCGGCTCTGTGGGCATTTTCCCGGTAAATCAAACACCTTTTCGCCTTGCCCTGCTGTTCGTCGGTTTTTCTCCACGAGGCCTCATCTTCAGTAATGGCCAGTCGACATAACTGCAGCGTAAAGCCCTCCACTGTGGCAAATTGACGCCCCTCGTTGACCAGCCCATCGCGGTAGTTCACTTAATGACCAGCAATATGAAATTCAGCCACAAGATCCTGCTTGCCGCCGCCCTTGTGGTGGCCGTCGCGTTCGCCTGTTTTATTCTGTTCAATGACTACCGACAGCGTGAGGCCCTGCGCAGCAGCACCGAGTCCACCATGCAGGAACTGGGTAGCCTGACCACCAGCAATATCCAGACCTGGCTGGAAAGCCGCATCCAGCTCCTGCAATCTTTGGCCCAGCAGATCGCCGTGGACGGCAACGGCGCCGACAGCCTGAAACGCAGCGTCGGCCTGCCCGCCTACACCAGCAACTTCCAGCTCAGCTACTTCGGTGGCCAGGACGGCGTGATGTTCTCGGTACCGGCCGGCAACCGCGCCGCC
Source organism: Pseudomonas sp. JDS08PS003 (assembly GCF_045013505.1). Taxonomy (NCBI): domain Bacteria; kingdom Pseudomonadati; phylum Pseudomonadota; class Gammaproteobacteria; order Pseudomonadales; family Pseudomonadaceae; genus Pseudomonas; species Pseudomonas sp. JDS08PS003. Next base: position 544,918 of record NZ_CP120724.1, on the reverse strand, counting down.
GACTACGACCCCCGCGCCCGGGGCTGGTACAAGGCGGCCAACAGCGCCCAACAAACCATAGTCACCGAACCCTATATCGCCGCCTCGTCCGGCAAGCTGGTGATCACCGTCGCCACTCCGGTGCAACATCAGAACCAGATGATCGGCGTGGCCGGTGCCGATATCGATCTGTCGAGCATCAGCGCCATCATCAATTCACTGAACTTCGGCGGCCATGGCCAGGCTTTCATCGTCAGCGCCGACGGCAAGATCCTCATCCATCCCGACAGCAAGCTGGTACTCAAGAGCCTCGCCGAGGCCTATCCCACTGGCGCGCCGAGCATCAGCCCCGGTCTGAAAGAAGTGCAACTGAACGGCAAGACCCAGTTCATCTCCTTCACCCACGTCAACGGCGTGCCCTCGGCCGACTGGTACGTGGCTCTGGTCCTGGACAAGGACACCGCCTTCGCCGTGCTCAGCGAATTTCGCACCTCGGCGATCATCGCCATGCTGATCGCGGTGGTGATCATCATCAGCCTGCTGGGCATGCTGATCCGCATACTGATGCAGCCGCTGCATCTGATGGGCCGAGCCATGCACGACATCGCCGAAGGCGAGGGCGACCTGACCAAGCGTCTGGTAATCCACGGCCACGACGAGTTCGGCACCCTGGGTATGTCGTTCAACCGTTTCGTCGAGCGGATCCACAGCTCGATCCGCGAAGTCTCCTCGGCCACCGGCCAGGTCAACGAAGTGGCCCTGCGGGTGGTCGCCGCCTCCAACTCGTCGATGTTCAACTCCGACCAGCAAGCCTCCCGCACCAGCAGCGTGGCCGCCGCCATCAACCAGTTGGGCGCCGCTGCCCAGGAAATCGCCCAGAACGCCGCCCTGGCTTCGCAACACTCCAGCGATGCCCGCAGCCTGGCGGAAGACGGCCAGCAGGTGGTGGACAAGACCATCGCCGCCATGCAGCAGCTGTCGGCGAAGATCAGCAGCTCCTGCGACAACATCGAGACCCTCAACAGCAACACGGTGAACATCGGGCAGATCCTCGAAGTCATCACCAGCATTTCTCAGCAGACCAACCTGCTGGCCCTCAACGCCGCCATCGAAGCGGCACGGGCCGGGGAAGCCGGTCGCGGTTTCGCGGTGGTGGCGGACGAGGTGCGCAACCTCGCCCACCGCACCCAGGACTCGGCGCAGCAAGTGCAGAAGATGATCGAGGAGCTGCAAGTGGGCGCCCGTGAAGCGGTGGGCACCATGACCGAGAGCCAGCGCGAGAGCGAAAGCAGCGTCGGCATCGCCAACCAGGCCGGCGAACGCCTGGGCAGTGTGACCCAGCGTATCGGCGAGATCGACGGCATGAACCAGTCGGTGGCCACCGCCACCGAAGAGCAGACCGCCGTGGTGGAGTCGATCAACGTCGACATCACCGAGATCAACACCCTCAATCAGGAAGGGGTGGAAAACCTGCAAGCCACCCTGCGCGCCTGCGCCGACCTGGAACAACAGGCCAAACGCCTGCAGCATCTGGTGGGCAGCTTCCGTATCTAAGGAACAGCTTCGCCGGCAAGCCGGCTCCTACCGCAATTGCGTAGGAGCCGAGTTGCCGGCGAAAGCGATCTTAAAAACGCGAACCGGGCTCGCGCAGGAAAGCCAGCTCTTGGGCAGTGGACTCACGGCCGAGGATGGCGTTGCGATGGGGAAAGCGCCCGAAGCGGGCAATAACTTTCTGGTGCCGTTCGGCGTAGTCCAGATGATCGGCGAACACCGGACGATCTTCCTCCGGCTGTGCGTCATGCAGGGCAGCAAAACGTGAAACCCCTTCGTTCTGCACCGCCAGGTGCTCGCAATGCTCGAACACCAGGTAGATGAAGCTGCGCTGCATGGCCGGTAATTGCCGGTCGAGGTCCGCGGCAATGCCCTGGGCCACCAGTGCCTGGGCACGGGTATCGCCGGAGAACGCCTTGGGAGTATCGCGATAGATCATGCGTGGCAGTTGATCGAGCAACAGCACCAGGGCCAGCCAACCTTGGGGACTTTGCGCCCACCCGGTCAATCCGCCGGCCAGTGCCTGCTCCACCAGGGCCCCGAAGCGCTCACGCGCCTCAAGGTCCTGACTGTCACGCTTGCCGAACCACAGCAGGCCCTTTTCCGCCACGATGTCCGCCGGTTTGTCGGCTGAACCGAACCACCAATCGAGCAAGGGCTGCCAGGGCGCGGCCATGTTTTATTCCTTGTGGTACGCGGTGACGCGAGCCACTTCTTCCTTCGAACCCAGGAACACTGCCACACGCTGGTGCAGGCCTTCAGGCTGAATGTCGAGAATGCGCTTGTGGCCATCGGTGGACGCGCCGCCGGCCTGTTCCACCAGAAACGACATCGGGTTGGCTTCGTACATCAGGCGCAGCTTGCCCGGCTTCTCCGGTTCGCGGCTGTCACGTGGGTACATGAACAGGCCGCCACGGGTCAGGATACGGTGCACGTCGGCCACCATGGCCGCGACCCAGCGCATGTTGTAGTTCTTTTTCAGTGGACCGGTATCACCGGCCAGCAGCTCATCAACGTAGCGCTTGACCGGGGCTTCCCAGTGACGCTCGTTGGACATGTTGATGGCGAATTCCTGGGTGGATTCCGGGATCTTGATGTCTTCGTGAGTCAGCACGAAGCTGCCCATTTCACGGTCCAGGGTGAAGCCTTTGACGCCGTCGCCCAGGGTCAGCACCAGCATGGTCTGTGGGCCGTAGATGGCGTAACCGGCAGCGACCTGCTGGGTGCCCGGCTGCAGGAAGGCCTTTTCGTTCAGGGCTTCGTTCTGGCTCAGGTATTCGTTAGGGCAGCGCAGTACCGAGAAGATGGTGCCAACCGGTGCGTTGATGTCGATGTTGGACGAACCGTCCAGTGGGTCGAACACCAGCAGGTAGGCGCCTTTCGGGTATTTGCCCGGGATCTGGTAGGCATTGTCCATTTCCTCGGACGCCATGCCGGCCAGGTGACCGCCCCATTCGTTGGCTTCGAGGAGGATCTCGTTGGAGATCACGTCGAGCTTCTTCTGCACTTCGCCCTGCACGTTTTCCGTGCCCATGCTGCCCAGAACACCACCCAGGGCGCCTTTGGACACTGCGTGGCTGATCTCCTTGCAAGCACGCGCCACCACTTCGATCAGGAAGCGCAGATCGGCAGGAGTGTTGTTGCTGCGGGTCTGCTCAATCAAATAGCGACTCAGGGTAACGCGGGACATGGAAGGCTCCGGAGGAATGGGGGGCTAAAAACCCGCGCAGTTTAACGCGAGTCGGGGCGCATTTCCTCCTCTCAGACAGGGAACCGGCAGATAGAGTTCAGGCGCCCGCTTCAGCGTAGCCACAAAACCGCAGGCAGGATGGGCGTCCGTGGCGAGAGAGCTTGCTCCCTCGCCACAAGCGCCCGCCTCAGGCCGCGGGTTTGCGCAACATGCTGAAGGCCATGCCGCCCAGGGCCAGCACCCCCAAGAGCAATACCGCCCACAGGCCGATTTTCTTCCAGTCCGGCCCGCTGGCCGCCACGGCAGCAGCAGGAGCGGCAGTGGCCGAGGCCAGTTGCGCCGCGCCCTCGACCTTGGCCTGGCCCAATTGCTTGAGGCGTTGCGGGCTGTAGTCGGGGATCAGGGTCGCCAGCGGCAGGTTGGCCGCACTCGCAGTGGGGTTGCCCAGGGCCAGAGTGTAAGGCCCGGCACCCCGGGCCAGGAATACCAGTTGGGTGCCGCGCACGGCGAACTCCAGGCTCGGGGCCTCGGCGCCCAGGCCGCCGCCGCGCTCGTCCACCACCAGCTTGAGTTGCTGCACAGTCTGCCCCGGCAATTGCAGTTCGTTCTGTTGCACGTCCTGGCCGTTCTGGGTCAGGCGGTACAGCAGACCATTGCCCAGGGGCTGCCACGGCAGGCTGCTTTCACGGCGCCCATACAGCGTGGCCGGGGCCAGGCTGTTGGCCTGGGTGAGGGCAATCCGTACCCGTTCCAGGTTCAGGCCCATGGGCAACTGCCAGGTGTACTCGCCGGCCTTGCCACTGCTGCCTCCCAGGGGCTGCGACCACACCAGCGGCGATGGCAGGCTGCTGGTAGTGCTGCTCTGCAACTGGGCCGAGGTCAGCACCGGCGCCGCTTGCGGGGTGTTCCACAACAGGCGCAGGTAGCGCGCCGCCTGCCCGGGCAAGGCCACTTCATGCTGCTCGACCCGCTCGTCGGCGAACGACAGGCGCGCCACCTGGCCTTCGCCCCAGGGCTGCCAGTGCTGCAAGTCGTCACTGGCCTCGATGCTGAACCGCTGGAAGCCGTCGCGCTCGCTGTTCCAGTCCAGCACCAATTGCTGCAACGGTGCCTTGATCGCGCTGGCATCCAGCAACCAGCCGCGCAGGACTTCCTCCCCGGCCTCCATCTGCGTGGAAGGCTGGACCTCCACCAAGGTGCCATTGGTGGTGGACTGCACCCGCACGCTGGGGATGCTGTCGGCGGCGTCCGCCGAGTTGTACAGCGGGAACCACTTCACATCACTGAGCTTGCGCTGCTCGGTGGTCTGCGCCTGCTGGCGCGCCAGGGCATAGGCCTGGGGCTCGCCGGCGGCGTTGAATACACGGATGTCCCGCAGGTCGGTCTGGCTGGCGTGCAGCTGCACCGCCAACGGCAACTCCAGGCGATACCAGGGGCCTTCGCCGCTCAGGCTCAGGGGCGCAAGAGACCTGAAATCCCCCGGTTTGTCCTGGGCCGCGGCGGACAGCGCCACACACAGGCCAACAGCCCCCAACCAGCCCAGGCTCAGCTTCGCACTCACGATGACACTCCTTCATTCAACGGTTTGCCGGGCTCGGCTTCAGCCTCGGCGCGCTTGGGCGGCAATGGGGCGAAATAGCCCACCACCAGCAGCAATACTCCCACCCCGATGAACGAGACGATCCGCGCCAGCCCGCCACGGTTGCTCAATTCCACCAGGAACAGCTTGGCCACCACCACGGCGATCAGCACCGCACCAATCAGCCACACTTCGCGGCGATGGCGCAGATGGCCGCCGATCATCAGGCTCAGGGCAATCAGGGTCCAGACGATGGACAGCCCGGCCTGGACCATCATCGACTCAAGCAAGGCATCCGCCTGGAACGGCACACCGCTCCAATGGTGGGCGGCCCGCATCACCAGCACGGTAAAGAAGGCGAACAGCGACAGCCCCGCCACCAGTTGCGTGGCGCGCTCGGCGTAATCGGCGCGGATCGCCAGCTCCTGCACTGCACTGCGAGACCACACATAAACCCCGAACAAGGCAAACAGCAGCCCCAGCTCCAGGGGATTGAGCAATGGCAGATAAGGCAGCGGCTCGGCCCGGCCATCGCTGAAGGTATTGGCCAGCCAGAACCAGCCCAGCATCAATACCGCCAGAGGCAGCGCGGCATACAGGCGGTACTCCCGGGAATGCGCGGCAACCGGCCACGGCCAATGGCGCGGCGCAGCCATGGCCACCAGATACAGGCTCGGCAGGATCGCCCAACCCAACCAGCGCCAAGCGTTGTACTGCTCGGACAACAGCAGCAGGCCATAACGCAGCTCCAGGGCCAGCACGCCGATCAGCAGCCAGCAACCCAGCACATGGGCAATGCTCAGGATCCGCGTCGGCAGCCATGCCGCCAGGCGCCGCAAACTGAAGAAGTGCACGGCGAACAGCAGGGCCCAGGCCAACCAGCCCAGATCCGCCGCCGGGTGATAACGCGGCGCCCAAGCCGCCAGCAGCACCAGTGCCCCCGCCGGTATCAGCAGGCTGCACACCAGCCCCAGGGACTTCCACTGCAGTCGCACCGCCAGCAGCGCGCAGAGCAGCACACTGGCCGCGGTGATCAGCAGCAACAGGCTCGCCTGCCAATGGGCCGGGGCGAAGCGCAGTACTTCCTTGAGCCAGGTAAAGGCCCACCAGCACGCGCCCCAGGCCAGCAACAGATCGGACAGGTGGCCCAGGCTCAAGGCATCGAAAGCCGAACCGTGATTGCCCCGCTGCAGACGCCAGGCGCCCACCAGGGCCGCCAGGGCCAGCACCATCGGCGTCCAGAAGTCGCCATTGGCCAGGGGCCGTGCAGCGTCCGCCGCCACGAAATACCAGTCCGAACCGGCCAGCAGGAAGGTGCTGCCGCCAATCACCTGGAGCACCAGGCCGAAGACAAAACTGGCCCGCTGCTGCAAGTACAGGCTGAGCCAGATGATCAGCAGGCCACTGGCAGCCCAGACACCACTGGCCGTGCTCCACGGCAGAACGAACAGCACCGCCAGGTTGATCATCATCAACCCGGCCAGCAGCACCAGGGACAGGCCTCGCAGCAACCGCGGATCACTGCGCACCATGTGATTACGGGCGGCCAGGAGCATGCCGCCGATCAGCGCCAGGCCGATCAGCGAAGCGCTCATCAGGCCGCTCCAGCCGGCGCTGAACACTGCACCGGCATCGCCGTCCGCGCCTTGCAGGCGCATCAGGAACAGTGCACCGCCCAACAGCTGCACGGCGAAGGCGGTGAACAGGAAGGTCCGTGATTGCAGACGCAGGCCGACAAACAGCGTTGCCAGCCCGGCCAGTGCCCAACTGATGGCCGTGCCCTGGGTGAACAGGAACAGCGGCGCCAGCAGGTACAGGAAAGCCAGCCCGGCAACCGCCAGGATCGGCGCAATGCCCTGCTCCCAACTCGATACCTGGGTCTTCTGCGCCCGCCGCAACTGGTCGAAGCTGAACAGCAACGCGATACCGAGCAACAGTGCGCCCAACGGCGCACCGTCCAACAGACTGGATTCGCCAGGCCGCAGCTCACTGAGGAAGGCCAGGGCCGAGCCCACCTGCAACAGCAAGGCGAAGGCCCGGGCCAATGGGCGCTGCTGGCGCAGGCCGAGCCAGAAGATCCCCGCGCCCTCCACGGCCCAGGCGGCCGAGGTCCAGCGGGCATCGAGTCCCAGTGGAATGGCCAGACTGGCGAAAATCACCCCCAGGGCCAGGCAGGTTTCACCCAGCAACAGAGCGCGGCCGCCCATCAGCACCCGCGCCAGGACCATGTAGATCAGGCCCAGGGCCAGGGCGCTGAAGGAGGCAGCGAATTCCAGATGCTGGACCAGCGCCAGCTGCAGGCCGAAGCCCACCAGCGGCGGGCCGAAGAGCATGCTGCCGTCGACGTAGTCGCCCTGGCGCGCGGACCAGTGCAGCAGCGCCTGACGATCGGCGCCCACCGGAGCATCGGTCATTTCCAGCAGTTTGCGCCGGGTGAACAGCAGGCCGATGGCCAGGTACATGAGGAAGAACAAGATCAGGAACGGCTCGGTGCTCCACAGCAGCTCCGGAGTATAGGAACGCAGGCCCCAGGCGAAACCGATGCCGAAGGTGCCGACAAAGCCGATCAGGTTGAGCAGGCGCCAGGCCTTGAACCAGGCAATGGCGAGGATACCGGCGTTGAGCAAGGCGAAGTAGCTGAACAGCGCCACATGGCTGCCGGCGCCAGTGGACGTCAGGATCGGCGCGGCAAAACCGCCCAGGGCGGCGGCCGCCGCCAGGGCCAGGGCATCCTGGGTAATGGCCAGGATCGCCGAAAACACGGTCACGGCCACCAGCAGGCCCAAGGCCGCGGAAGGGTCGAGCAACGGATGCAGGCGCATGGCTGCAAACACCGTCAGGTAGAGCACGGCGATGCCGGTGCCCTGCAGCATCAGCGCGTAGTTGCTGTTGCGTCGCCGCAGCCACCAACCCAGTCCCAGCAGCCCCAGGGAGCTGGCCGCCACCCCGGCATAACGCAGTTCGATGGGCACCACCATGCCTTCGGTGGCGTAGCGCAGGAGGAAGGCCAGGCCGAGGAACAGCAGCACCACACCGACCCGCAGCACGGTGTTGCCACCAAACAGCCAGGTGCGCGCACCGCTGATGGCGCGCTCGATCAGGTTCGGTTGCAGATCCACAGGGGCCGCAGGCTGCTGCGGCTCCCGGGACGTCGCCTGGGGCGCGGGTTGCCAGACCGAATCCGGCACCGGCTGGCTGGCTTCCATTGCCGCGACAGGGCGCACCGCAGCGGGCAACTCCCAGACCAGCTCGGGGGCCACCGGCACCGGCTCCACAGGCTGGACTTCATCCAGAATGAATTCAGGCAGCTCTTCGCGTTCCGACGCGGCGCTCATGCTTGCGCTGGCCTCGGCAAGCGGGGCACTCGGGGGAGCTGACGCGGGTTCGGCAGCGGAGCCACCGTTGCTTTCCAGCAGGGCCAGACGCTGGCCCAGCGTGGCCAAGGCCTTTTTCGCCTGTTCCAGCTCGCGGTGCTGGTCGACAACTTGTCGCTGCAGGGCGCCGAAACGAATGGCCAGGCCGACGGCCAGGCCCAGCAGCGCACCTATCAGGGCATCGCTGATGGACTCATCAACGATCCACCCCAGCACCATCCCCAACAGCATGAACATCCATTGCATGTGTCGATATCCCTAAGCGGTCCACTAAAGGACAGGTACAGCTGTGTTGACGCTTTCGCCGGCAAACTGGCTCCTACGGAGATTGTAGGTGCCGGTTTGCCGGCGAAGGCCGGTCCCCGATTGGAAGCTGAGCGCGGCTCAAAAGACACCATCCGGGAGATAAAATCGCCGCTCAGTATATCGACCCGGCCCAATAAACGTTGGGCCTTGTGCACAGTTCAAGCATTTTCCCGAACGCCTCACTCCAGCGCCTTCCAGATCTGCGTGGCGTATTCACGGATGGTCCGGTCCGAAGAAAACCAGCCCATGCGCGCCGTGTTGAGCACCGCAGAGCGCCACCACTCCTTGGAGTCGTGCCAACGCTCCTCGACTCGGGCCTGGGCACTCCAGTAAGCATCGAAATCGGCACAGACCAGGAACCGGTCGTAGTCGATCAGGGAATCGATCAGCCCGATGTAGCGCGACGGATCATCTGGAGAGAACACCCCGCCACGAATCGCCTGCAGCACATCGTTGAGCCGATGGGAGGCAGCGATATCCGGCACCGCGCTGAATTCGCCATTGCGCTTGCGCGCCTCAACCTGCTGGGCGCTGAGGCCAAAAATGAACATGTGTTCGGCGCCCACCTGCTCGCACATTTCGACGTTGGCGCCATCCAGGGTGCCGATGGTCAGGGCGCCGTTGAGGCCGAACTTCATGTTGCTGGTGCCCGAAGCCTCGAAGCCGGCGGTGGAGATCTGCTCCGACAGGTCGGCGGCGGGAATGATGCTTTCCGCCAGGCTGACGTTGTAGTTGGGCAGGAACACCACTTTGAGCAGGCCGCGCACTGTCGGGTCGTTGTTCACCGTACGGGCGATGTCGTTGGTCAGTTTGATGATCAGCTTGGCCTGGTGATAACTGGCGGCTGCCTTGCCGGCAAAGATCTTCACCCGGGGCACCCAGTCGGTTTCCGGCTCGGCGCGGATCGCCTGGTACAGCGCCACGGTATGCAGCAGGTTGAGCAATTGGCGCTTGTACTCGTGAATGCGCTTGACCTGCACATCGAACATCGCCGCCGGGTTGACCGCGATTCCCAGACGCTCATGGATGATTGCCGCCAGGGCGCGCTTGCTGTGCAGCCGCTGTTCGGCGAACTGCTTGCGAAAGGCCGCTTTCTCGGCAAAGGGCTCAAGACCCAGTAGCAGTTCCTCGGGATTGTCCAGCAGTTCGGGGCCCAGGGCGTCCACCAGCATTTCGGTCAGTTGCGGGTTGGCCTGGTATAGCCAGCGGCGGAAAGTGATGCCGTTGGTCTTGTTGTTGATCCGCTCGGGGTACAGCTTGTGCAGCTCGGAGAACACCGTGCTGCGCATCAACTGGGTGTGCAGTCCGGAGACGCCATTGACGCTGTGGGAGCCGAGAAATGCCAGGTTGCCCATGCGCACCCGGCGACCGTTGTCTTCCTCGATCAGCGACACCGCCCGCAGTACGTCGAAATCATGCAGGCCCTTGGCCCGCAAGGAGTCGATGTGCTGGGCGTTGATCAAATAGATGATCTGCATGTGCCGTGGCAGCATGCGTTCCATCAGGCCCACCGGCCAGGTTTCCAGGGCCTCGGGCAACAGGGTGTGGTTGGTGTAGGACAGGGTTTCCACGGTGATCTGCCACGCCGCGTCCCAGGCGATGCCGTGCAGGTCCACCAATTGGCGCATCAGCTCGGCCACAGCGATCGACGGGTGGGTGTCATTGAGCTGGATGGCCGCGTGCTCGCCGAGGCTGAGCACCGAGTCGTGCATGTTCTTGTGGCGCCGCAGCAAATCCTGCAACGACGCCGAGACGAAGAAATACTCCTGGCGCAGGCGCAGCTCCTGGCCCGCCTCGGTGCTGTCGGCCGGGTACAGCACCCGGGAGATGCTCTCGGCCCGGGCCACTTCTGCCACGGCGCCCAGGTGGTCTCCGGCGTTGAAACGCTCCAGGTGCAAATCCTCCATGGCCCGGGCTCGCCACAGACGCAGGGTGTTGACACTGGCCCCACGCCAGCCCACCACCGGGGTGTCGTAGGCCACTGCCCGTACGGTTTCCGCCGGCCACCAGACCTGGCGAGTGTTGCCCGCCTCGTCGGTCACAGTGTCGACGCTGCCGCCAAAGCCGATGGAGTAGATCACCTCGGGGCGCTCGAACTCCCAGGGGTTGCCGAAATCCAGCCAGTGTTCGGTCTGCTCCTGCTGCCAGCCGTCGACAATCGCCTGGCGGAACAGACCGTGCTCGTAACGGATACCGTAGCCGTGACCGGCGAGGCCCAGAGTCGACATGCTCTCCATGAAACACGCCGCCAGGCGACCCAGGCCGCCGTTGCCCAGGGCCGCATCGGGCTCCAGCAAGCGGATGCGCTCCAGGTCCACCCCCAGATCGGTGAGGGCCTCACGGGCCACGTCCAGCAGGCCAAGATTGCTCAGGCTATCGAACAGCAAGCGGCCGATCAGGAACTCCAGGGACAGGTAGTACACCCGCTTCTGCCCCTTGCGATACATCTGTCGCGTGTGATCCATCCAGTGGTCGACCATATGGTCCCGCGCAGCCAGGGCAATGGCCTCGAACCAGTCGTGGTCGAAGGCGTGATCCGGGTCTTTGCCTACCGCGTAGGTGAGTTTGGTCAAGACGGCTTCGCGAAAGGCGGCCACCTCAGCGTCGCGAACAAGGGATTCCTGAGTCATCGATACGACCTCTGACGAGATACACAGTGAGCATGGAATGGTCTGAGCCTAGTCGGTCTGACACGGAGCGAAGGCTCTGGTTCGGCGCTGTTTCAAATGGCTCGGCTCAAGAGGGAGTCTTCTGCGCCTGCGGGGAAAAAGATGCAGATGCCGTGCCGCCAGGGACTAATCGCCAAGCACGAAAGAAAAATCCGACCTAAAGTCGTTCAAAAATCCACCAGTCCCGGTATGATCGCGCGCCCTGGAACATGCCGGAACCACCACCTTGATGAAGTCCAACCTGATCGCCGCCGCGGAAATCGACCGTCTCGATACCTGGGCCAAATACACCGCGCCCATGTGCGGTTCCTGCATGTCCAGCTGCTGCACCCTGCCGGTGGAAGTGAAGATCAAGGACCTGATCCGCATTGGCATCGTCGACGAATTCGAGCGCGGCGAACCGGCGAAGAACATCGCCAAGCGCCTGCAGAAAGAAGGCATCGTCGAGCGCTACAACCAGAAGTCGGAAATCTTCACCCTGCAGCGCATGAGCAACAACGACTGCCTGTATCTGGATCGTAAAAGCCGCCTGTGCACCATTTATGACAAGCGCCCGGACACCTGCCGCAACCACCCGAAGATCGGTCCACGTCCGGGCTACTGTGCCTACAAGCCCAAGCCCCAGGAGCGCCCGACCAATACCAGCAGTCGGACCCTGGAACGCTTCTGAGCCCGATCGGCTAGCGGGAGCCCTCCCCGCGCACAAAAAACCGGCACAAAAAAAACGCCCCCGACCGCAAGGCCGGGGGCGTTTTCATTCAGCCGGAACTAAAGACTCAGTTCTTGGCTTTCTTGGCAGCGCGGGTACGCTCGCTTTCGTCCAGGATCTTCTTGCGAAGACGGATGGACTTAGGCGTCACTTCGCACAGCTCGTCGTCCTGGATGAATTCCAGAGCCTGTTCCAGGGTGAAGCGAACAGGTGGAACCAGGGCGATGGTTTCGTCCTTGCCCGAAGCACGCATGTTGTCGAGCTTCTTGCCTTTGGTTGGGTTCACACCCAGGTCGTTGTCACGGCTATTCAGACCAACGATCTGACCGTTGTAGATTTCCTGACCGTGTTCAACGAACAGCTTGCCACGCGCCTGCAGGGTTTCCAGGGAGTAGGTCAGCGCCTTGCCGGTTTCAACCGAAACCAGAACGCCGTTCTGACGGCCGGACATGTCGCCGGACTTCATCACGTCGTAACGATCGAAGATCGAGGTCAGGATGCCAGCACCGTTGGTCAGGGTCAGGAACTGGTTACGGAAACCGATCAGACCGCGAGCAGGGATGTTGTATTCCAGACGTACACGGCCCTTGCCATCCGGCACCATGTTGGTCAGGTCGCCCTTACGCAGGCCCATCTCTTCCATCACCTTGCCCTGGGATTCTTCCGGCAGGTCGATGGTGACGTTTTCGAACGGTTCGTGCTTCACGCCGTCAACCAGACGGATGATCACTTCTGGACGGCCTACAGCCATTTCGAAGCCTTCGCGACGCATGGTTTCGATCAGTACCGAGAGGTGCAGCTCACCACGGCCGGAAACCTTGAACTTGTCGGCCGAGTCGCCTTCTTCAACGCGCAGAGCAACGTTGTACAGCAGCTCTTTGTCCAGACGTTCCTTGATGTTACGGGACGTCACGAACTTGCCTTCTTTACCGCAGAATGGCGAGTCGTTGACCTGGAAGGTCATGGAAACGGTTGGCTCGTCAACGGTCAGAGGCTTCATCGCCTCGACGGTGTCCGGGTGGCACAGGGTGTCGGAGATGAACAGCGAGTCCATACCGCTGATGCACACGATGTCGCCTGCAGCCGCTTCTTCAACGTCCACACGGTGCAGACCGTGGTGACCCATCAGCTTGAGGATACGACCGTTACGCTTCTTGCCAGTGGCGTCGATAGCCACGACTGGAGTGTTCGGCTTGACCCGACCACGAGCGATACGACCAACGCCGATCACACCCAGGAAGCTGTTGTAGTCCAGTGCGGAGATCTGCATCTGGAACGGACCGTCACGGTCAACAGCCGGCGCAGGTACGTTGTCGACGATCGACTGGTACAGCGGGGTCATGTCTTCAGCCATTTCGGTGTGGTCCAGACCGGCAATGCCGTTCAGGGCCGAGGCGTAGACGACTTTGAAGTCCAGCTGTTCTTCAGTGGCGCCCAGGTTGTCGAACAGGTCGAAGATCTGGTCCAGAACCCAGTCAGGACGCGCGCCCGGACGGTCAACCTTGTTGATCACCACGATTGGACGCAGGCCGGCTTCGAAAGCCTTCTTGGTCACGAAACGGGTTTGCGGCATAGGGCCGTCTTGAGCGTCGACCAGCAGCAGCACGGAGTCGACCATGGACATTACGCGCTCAACTTCGCCGCCGAAGTCGGCGTGGCCCGGGGTGTCCACGATGTTGATGTGGTAGCCGTTCCAGTTGATGGCGGTGTTTTTCGCCAGGATGGTAATGCCGCGTTCTTTTTCCTGGTCGTTGGAGTCCATCACGCGCTCGTCGTTGAGCTCGTTGCGCTCCAGGGTGCCGGATTGACGCAGGAGTTTGTCTACCAGGGTGGTCTTACCATGGTCAACGTGGGCAATGATGGCGATGTTGCGTAGATTTTCGATCACTTGTGTATCTCGATCAGAGGATTCGGTGTGCTGACAAATGCTGGCAGCGATTAACAATAGATTCAGGCCTGGCCGTTACAGCTGGACGGCGGCGTCGGGGGGCCGGTGACGCAAGCCACAGGCGAACATCCCCGGGCACTTAGCTCGGTCTATAAACGCGCACATTGGCATGTCCCTCACTGAGCAGATGGTGAGCATGCAGGCGACTCATGACGCCTTTGTCGCAATACAGCAGGTACTGGCGCGTAGGGTCCAGTTCCTTGAAGCGGGCGTTCAATGCATAGAACGGCAGCGCTTTTACTTCGACGCCAGGCAGCTGCAGCGGGTCATCTTCCTCGGCATCCGGGTGACGGATGTCGATGACGATCTGACCGGCCAGCGCTTCACTGACTTCTTCAATCTGCAAATCCTGGCCCAACTCGTCGATCACTCGATCGATCGGCACCAGTTTGGCCCGCTCGATCGCACGCTCGAGCACCGCCATATCGAATTCTTTCTCTTCATGCTCGACGCGATGGCGCTTGGCATGGGTCTTGGGGTTCACCGAGATGACCCCGCAGTACTCCGGCATGTGCTTGGCGAAGTCGGCGGTACCGATTTCGACGGCCAGGTCGATGATGTCCTGCTTGTGGCTGGCGATCAGCGGACGCAGTACCAGCTTCTCGGTCACGCAGTCGATTACCGACAGGTTCGGCAGGGTCTGGCTGGACACCTGGGAAATCGCCTCGCCGGTCACCAGCGCGTCGATGTGCAGGCGGTCGGCGATGCTCGACGCGGCACGCAACATCATACGCTTCAAAATGACGCCCATATGACTGTTGTCGACTTTGCCAAGGATTTCCCCGAGCACTTCCTCGAACGGCACGCTGACGAACAGCACCCGCTGGGAGCTGCCGTACTTCTTCCATATATAGTGCGCGACTTCCATCACGCCCAGTTCGTGGGCACGTCCGCCCAGATTGAAGAAGCAGAAATGCCCCATCAGGCCGCGGCGCATGATCTGGTAGGCCGCCACGGTGGAATCGAAACCGCCGGACATCAGCACCAGGGTCTGTTCCAGGGCGCCTAGCGGGTAGCCGCCGATGCCATTGTGCTGGCTGTGGATCACGAACAACCGTTGGTCGCGAATTTCCATCCGCACTTCGATTTCCGGCTCTTTCAGGGAAATGCCGGCGGCGCCGCACTGCCGACGCAGTTGGCTGCCAACGTACTTTTCCACATCCATGGAGCTGAATTCATGCTTGCCGGCGCGCTTGCAGCGCACCGAAAAAATCTTCCCGGGCAAGGCCTCGCCGAAGTGCTGCTTGCACTTGGCAACGATGTCGTCTAAGTCGCCCAGAGGGTACTCGTCGACCTGCAGGAAATGTGCGATGCCGGGCATGCAGCTCAGGCGCTCGGTCAGGTCCTTCAGGGCCTTGGGCTCGCTGAGGGCGG
The DNA here is from genome assembly GCF_045013505.1 of Pseudomonas sp. JDS08PS003. NCBI lineage: Bacteria > Pseudomonadati > Pseudomonadota > Gammaproteobacteria > Pseudomonadales > Pseudomonadaceae > Pseudomonas > Pseudomonas sp. JDS08PS003. Next base: position 529,739 of record NZ_CP120724.1, on the reverse strand, counting down.
TTTCCAGTTCGAGGTTGTCCCACACACCATTGACCACCACGGCCGGGTCCAGATCGCGGAGCACGGCACGGATGTTCTTGGCCAACTGACGGATGAAACGCGTCCGTACCGGGCGGCTCTTGATGGTGATTTCCGGGAAAACTTTAACGATTAGTTTCATGAAAACAGCGCGCGCTGGGCCAGCCGAAAAAGGGGGGCGCGGATTATAGCGGAAATTGCTCAAGGTTTAACCAGTTAATGTGCAGAAGGTTTTCAATGCACCAAAACGGGTCATTTATCAAAGAAGACGCTACATTGCAGTGCGCCAAATGCCGGCATTACGCCAAATCCGCTGCAGAAAGCGTGATTTTGGGGCAGAAAACCCATCTCGGGGCACTGGCATGCAATTTGCTCCCTTGTGAGGCAGGTTGCCATGGCAGAGTATTCGCGCCGGCATCACCCACATTCTAAGGGCACTCCAACACCAAGCCCGAAGCCACCCCGGAGGACACTATGTCGAAGTCGGTTCAACTCATCAAAGATCATGACGTCAAATGGATTGATCTGCGCTTCACTGACACCAAGGGCACTCAACATCACGTGACCATGCCGGCTCGTGATGCGCTGGATGAAGACTTCTTCGAATCCGGCAAGATGTTCGACGGCTCCTCCATTGCTGGCTGGAAAGGCATCGAAGCCTCCGACATGATCCTGATGCCGGACGACGAAACCGCCGTGCTGGACCCGTTCACCGAAGAACCGACCCTGATTCTGGTCTGCGACATCATCGAACCTTCGAGCATGCAAGGTTACGACCGCGACCCACGCGCCATCGCCAAGCGCGCCGAAGAGCACCTGAAAGCCACCGGCATCGGCGACACCGTATTCGCCGGTCCAGAGCCAGAGTTCTTCATCTTCGACCAAGTGAAATTCAAGTCCGACATCTCCGGCTCGATGTTCAAGATCTACTCCGAACAAGGTTCCTGGATGTCCGACCAGGACATCGAAGGCGGCAACAAGGGCCACCGTCCAGGCGTCAAAGGCGGCTACTTCCCGGTTCCACCGTTCGACCACGACCACGAAATCCGTACCTCCATGTGCAACGCACTGGAAGAAATGGGCCTGACCGTTGAAGTTCACCACCACGAAGTGGCGACTGCCGGCCAGAACGAAATCGGCGTCAAGTTCAACACCCTGGTGAAGAAAGCCGACGAAACCCAGACCCTGAAATACGTCGTGCACAACGTGGCCGACGCCTACGGTCGCACCGCCACTTTCATGCCTAAGCCACTGTACGGCGACAACGGCTCGGGCATGCACGTGCACATGTCCATCTGGAAAGACGGCAAGAACACCTTCGCTGGTGAAGGCTATGCCGGCCTGTCCGATACCGCCCTGTACTTCATCGGCGGCATCATCAAGCACGGTAAGGCTCTGAACGGCTTCACCAACCCGGCAACCAACTCCTACAAGCGTCTGGTTCCAGGCTTCGAAGCCCCGGTCATGCTGGCCTACTCGGCGCGCAACCGCTCCGCTTCGATCCGTATTCCTTACGTGTCGAGCCCTAAAGCCCGCCGTATCGAAGCCCGTTTCCCGGACCCGGCTGCCAACCCGTACCTGGCCTTCGCTGCTCTGCTGATGGCCGGCCTGGACGGTATCCAGAACAAGATTCACCCTGGCGACGCTGCTGACAAAAACCTGTATGACCTGCCGCCTGAAGAGGCCAAAGAGATTCCACAAGTTTGCGGCAGCCTGAAGGAAGCCCTGGAAGAGCTGGACAAAGGTCGTGCGTTCCTGACCAAAGGCGGCGTTTTCAGCGACGACTTCATCGACGCTTACATCGCCCTGAAAAGCGAAGAAGAGATCAAGGTCCGTACCTTCGTACACCCACTGGAATACGAGCTGTACTACAGCTGCTGATCCGCAAGCCGCGTGATCAAGAGGCCTCCTTCGGGAGGCCTTTTTTATGCCCGCGCATTTGCCCTGCCCGGGGTGGTTGCGTGCATCATGGGCGCCGCCCTTCTCTTATCAGCCGAGCCCACCCATGACTTCGCGCCTCAATCTGTGCCTCGCCCTGACCTGCAGCCTGCTCACTACAGCCGCCTGCGCCACCGAAGCTCCCGCCGCTCTCGCCCCATTGCTGGGCAGCATCGGCGAACGCCTGGCAATTGCCGATCAGGTGGCCCTGAGCAAATGGGACAGCCACAAGGCGGTGGAGGACCGCCCTCGGGAACAGCAGGTGATTGCCGGCGCCACAGCCCAGGCCGCCACCTATCACCTGAGTGAGGAAACGGTCGGGCAGTTCTTCGCCGCCCAGATCGAAGCCAACAAACTGCTGCAGTACGCCAGGCTGTCCAGCTGGCACCTGCAAGGCCGGGCGCCGGAAACGCCGCGCCAGGACCTGGCCGGACAGATCCGCCCACAACTCGATCAGTTACAAAAACGCCTGCTGCAGCAACTGGCCGACTTCAGCCCCCATCGCGGTGATCACCAATGCTCGCAATGGCTGGCCCAGGCCAATCAGGCCGCCAGCAGCGACCCGTTGCGGCGGCTGGCAATGATTCGCGCTACCGCTGAGTTATGTGTGTTCAAAGGTTAACCGCGCCCGCGCCCAGCCTCACGCCGCCCTATGCTGAGCCTTTCAACCGCACACCCGTAATGGGCTGGAATCACCGTGATGCGCATCGCTGTTTTTTGCCTGCTGTGGATAACGGCGCTGCCCGCCAGCGCAGAGCCTTACACACAACTGCAGTTGCAGGGCGTGCCAGACCACGGCGCGCTGCGGGCCAACAACGGCAGCTTCAATGTGCAGGTGACGCTAGCCCCGGACTTGCAGCCGCAGCATCGCCTGCGTCTGCTGCTGGACGACCAGCCTTATGGAAGCCCCAGCCGAGGCCCCGAGCTGCCGCTGGTGAATATCGACCGCGGCCAACATCGCCTGGCGGTGCAGATCCTCGACGGCGCGCGGGTGCTGCAACAGAGTCCGAGCATCACCTTCAGCCTGCTGCGAGCCCATCGTCGTTGAGCGCAAACCTCAACCGCGCACCACCCCGCTGGCCAACAGCTTGGCGATAGTTGACTCATCCAGCCCCAACCCCTGCAGCACCGCGCGGGTGTCCTGGCCCAGGGCCGGCGGCGCACTGCGATAACTGGCCGGCGTGCGCGAAAGCTTCACCGGTGAACCCACACCCCGATAATCCCCCATCTCCACCAACAGGCCGCGATGCCGGGTATGGGGATGAGCCACCACCTGATCCACCGTGGCAATCGAACCGCAAGGCACTCCCAGGCCAATCAGCCGCGGCGCCAGCGAGGCCCCATCGTGGGCAGCCAGATGCCGCTCCAGCGCCTGCTTCAAGGCCTGGCGATTGACCGAGCGCTGGCCGTTATCGGCAAACCGCGGGTCTTCCAGCAACTCGCTGGCCCCCAGTTCCTGGCACAGCCTGGCGAACTGTCGATCATTGCCAACCGCGAGGAAGATCGGTTCGCCAGCCGTGCAATAGCTGTCGTAAGGGGCAATGTTGGGATGGGCATTTCCAGTGCGTCTCGGGGGCTTGCCGGAGGCGAAGTAGTTCGGCAGATGAGGGTGCAGCAGGGAGACACCGCAGTCATACAGGGAAATATCCAGAGACTGCCCAAGGCCACTGCGCTGACGTTCGTTGAGGGCCAGGAGAATCCCCGCCAGAGCATTGAGCCCGGTGACCATATCGACGATCGGCAGGCCGATGCGCAATGGCCCGCCCTCGCCTTCACCGTTGACACTCATCAAGCCGGCCATGGCCTGGATCACCGCGTCATAGCCGGGCAAACCGCCCAGGGGGCCATCGGCGCCAAAGCCGGAGATCGCGCAATGGATCAACCCCGGGAAACGCGGGCTCAGCACCTCCTGAAAACCGATGCCCCAGCGTTGCAGGGTGCCGGGCTTGAAGTTCTCCACCAGCACGTCGGCGCCTTCCAGCAATTGCATCAGCAGGGCCAGGCCCTCGGGGCGCGACAGGTCGACGGCAATCCCCTGCTTGTTACGGTTGATGCCGCGAAAGTACGAGGCGTCGTCGCCTTCGAACGGCGGCCCCCAACCCCGGGTCTCATCGCCACTCAAAGGCTCCAGCTTGATGACTTCGGCGCCATGGTCGGCCAGGGCCTGGGTACAGTAGGGACCGCCCAGCACGCGACTCAGATCGATGACTTTCAGGCCCGCCAGGGCCCCTTGGGCAAGCTTCATCCAGGTACTCCGCACATCGGAAAGGGACGGCCAATCAGGCCGGCAGCAACTGCATGGCCTCGGCTTGCGACAGCGGGCTCTCATTGGCCAGGCGCGCCAGCAATTCGGCATCGATGGCCGGCTCCAGGCTCAAGGGGTCCCGTGGCAGCACCTTGTGCGCCAGCACCAGATGAGCCAGGGCCAGGCGTCGATAATCCGGAGCCTGGCGCACGGCCTCCCAGGCCATGAAGATCGCGCTGGTCAGGTGATACAGCACGCTGCCGAACTGCCGCACCTGCTCATCCCGCCGTTGTTGCGCCACCGCACTGAAGCCAGTGACCGTGCGCAGCAGGGCCGAATCGAACAGCCGGCGGCTGACGTCCGGCAGATCGGCCTCGGCCAGCAGTGCCGTCAGATAGCCTTGCAAGGATTCCAGCGCCTGCTCACGGGTCACCGCCCGGGCAATGTCCAGCGCGACGATATTGCTGGTGCCCTCCCAGATCGAACCCAGATGGGCATCGCGTACCAGCCGGGCATCGCTCCACTCCTCGATGTAGCCGACCCCACCTCGCACCTCCATGGCATCGCCGGTGACCCGCCGAGCGTCGCGGCAGGCGCGGAACTTGATCAGCGGGGTGAGAATCCGCACACATTTGCGCGCCGCCTCGTCACCGCCATCGGCCCGGGGCAGCAAGCTGGCGATCTGCATGAACATCGAGCGCGCCTGCTCGGTGGGCAGCATCATCTTCAGCAACTGCCGCTGCATCAGCGGCATCTCGATCAGGTACTTGCCGAAGGCCCGGCGCTGGCGGGCGATGAACAACGCTTCGTTGACCCCGCGGCGCATCAGCCCCGCCGCCCGCACGCCGTTGGACAGCCGCGACATGTTGACCATGTCGGCCATCTGCTGGAAGCCACGACCGACCTCGCCGATCAGGTAGGCGCTGGCGCCTTCCAGGGTGATCTCGCCACTGGCCATGGAGCGGCTGCCCAGCTTGTCCTTCAGGCGCTGAATCCGATAGTGGTTGCGCGAACCGTCGGCCAGGACTTTCGGCAGCAGAAACAGGGTGACCCCGGCCATGCCCGCAGGCGCCTGTTCCGGGCGCGCCAGGACCATGGCCAGGTCGGCATCCGGGTTGGAGCAGAACCATTTCTCGCCGTACAGCCGCCATTGGCCGTCTTCCAGCCGGGCGCGGGTTTCGGTGCGCGAGACATCGGAGCCGGCGGCCTGCTCGGTCATGAACATCGCCCCCTGGAACAGCTCGTCGAAATCCTGGGACTGCAGCTGCGGCAGATAACGCTGCACCAGCTCAGGCGCGCCGAACTTGCGCAGGGTGCGGGCCAGGGAGTCGGTCATGCTCACCGGGCAGCACAGGCCAAATTCCGCCTGGACGAACAGATAGGTCAGGGCGTACTTGACCAGCGGCAGCGGCCCGTCAGGGCGATGGCTCATGGAGGCCAGGCCCAGCTCGGCGTAGGCCACCCGCTCCAGAGCGACATAGTCCGGGTGCTTGGCAATGCTTTGCAGGTTCTCGCCGCGGCGGGTGCGGGGCTGCAACACAGGCGGGTGCTTGTCGGCGGACAGGGCCAATGCATCCAGCTCGCCACCGGCCCGGGCGCCCAGGCGCTGCAAGGTCGGCAGCCACTGCTGGCAGACCTCCGGCGGCAGGTAGACCTTGAGCAATGCGCCCAGGCCGGCGTCGCATTCAAACAGGTTGATACCATGGCTGTCGGGGATGTTCAGGCGGTCTTCAATAGGGCGGGGCTCGGCGGTCATGGCGCGTCTCCTGATTTTTGTAGGCCGAGACTAGAGCCGCCTTCGATAAGTATCTAATACAAAATTGATCAACTACGATAAGTAATCCAGATCGTAGAGGCAGGATCACATGGACCTCAAACAGCTGCGCTACTTCGTCGCCGTGGCCGAGGAACTGCACTTCGGGCGGGCCGCAGCGCGCCTGTGCATTTCACAACCGGCGCTGAGTTTCGATATCAAGAAGCTTGAAGGGCAACTGGATCTCCAGTTGCTCAACCGCAACAACAAGTCAGTGAGCCTGACCAACGCCGGTCAGGTGCTGCTGGGCGAGGCGCGCTATCTACTGCTGCGGGCCGACCAGGCACGACGCCTGACCCAGCGTTCGGCCGAAGGCTTTGCCGGACGCCTGAGTGTGGGTTTCGTCAACTCGATCCTGCACCGCGGCCTGCCCCAGACGGTCAAGGCCTTCGAGCGCGATCATCCGGACACCGAGATCGTGCTGATGGAAATGAACAGCGCCGCTCAGGCCCAGGCCCTGCAGCGGGGCCAGATCGATATCGGTTTCGTCCACGGTGGCACCTTCGCCGCCGGCATCCACAGCGAGACACTGCTGGCCGAACCCTTTCTCTGCTGCCTGCCCCAGGGCCACCGGCTGGCCCGACAGGCGCAAGTCGACCTGGGGCAATTGGCCAATGATGACTTCATCCTGTTTCCACGGGAGGTCTCGCCCCACTACCACGACCTGATCATCGCCCGCTGCGTGGCCGCCGGATTCAGCCCGCGCATCCGTCACGAGACTCGGCTCTGGCAAACCGTGGTGGCGATGGTGGCCCATGAGATGGGGGTGGCGCTGGTGCCCCAGACCCTGGCCCTGCTCGGCCAACCGGGAGTGCGTTACTGCGAGATCGAAGGCAAGGGCGCGCCTTCAGAGATCCTGGCGATCCATCTGGCGGACCAGCCTTCGGCCGCAGCCGACAGCTTCCTCGCCATGTTCCGGGCCTTGCTGCAACCGGCAATCACAGGGGAGTGAGCGCCACGCGGCGATACGAAATCACGTATCAAACCATAAGATTTAATCATTATATTTTTCGATTCCTGCCTGTATAGGCTCCCAGCGGTCGGGCCTTGCATGAAGCCCACGTGCCCTGCGCGGGTGCCCATAACAATAACAAGCAGGAGTTGCACATGACCGCCGCCCTGGAAGCTGCCGCCCACAAGAAAGCCCGCAAGGCGGGCATCGCCTCGTTCATCGGCACCACCATCGAGTGGTATGACTTCTACGCCTACGGAATCGCCGCCGCCCTGGTGTTCGGCAAAGTCTTCTTCCCCGCCGACCTGCCCCCGGGCACCGCTACCCTGCTGTCCTTCCTGACCCTGTGGGCCGGCTTTGTCGCGCGCCCCATCGGCGGCATCATCTTCGGCCACATGGGCGACAAGATCGGCCGCAAGACCACCCTGGTGATCACCCTGATCATGATGGGCGTGGCCACCACCTGCATCGGCCTGCTGCCCAGCTACCTGCAGATCGGCATCTGGGCGCCGATTGCCCTGGTGACCTTGCGCATCATCCAGGGCATCGCGGTGGGCGGCGAATGGGGCGGGGCGATCCTGATCGCCAGCGAGAGCGCGCCCAAGGGCAAGGGCATTCTCTATGCCGCCTTTGCCCAACAGGGCTCACCGGCCGGCAACCTGCTGGCGACCCTGGTGTTCTTCGGCCTCAGCGCCCTGCCCGCGCCGGACTTCCTGCTCTGGGGCTGGCGCATCCCGTTCCTGCTCTCGGCGCTGCTGGTGATCGTCGGCATGATCATTCGCCTCAAGCTCGAAGAGTCCGATGACATGCAGCGCCTGATCGCGCAGAAGAAGACCGTCAAGCTGCCGATTCTCGAAGTGCTGCGCAACCACTGGCGGCTGGTGCTGCTGGGCGCCGGAGTGCTGCCGATCATCCACGTCACCTACTTCAAGAGCACCTTCGCCCTGTCCTGGGCCACCAAGGAACTGGGCTACACCCAGGGCAGCTTTCTCAGCGTGATCGTCATGGCCCTGGTGGTGCAGTTCATCACCCAGCCCCTGGGGGCGGTGCTGGTTTCACGCATCGACATGCGCAAGGCCATGGTGTTGATGGTGGTGCCGGAACTGGTGCTGATGCCGGCGATGTTCTTCGCCGTGGAAACCGGCAGCTACTGGATCGCCGTACTCGGCATGTGCCTGGCCACCGTGCCCCATTCGATGTTCTATGGCGCGGTGGGCGGCATCCTGGCCCGGGCCTTTCCGACCCGGGTGCGCTACAGCGGGCTGTCGATTTCCTATCAGCTGTGCTCGCTGCTGGTGGGGGGCGCCACCCCGGTACTGGCCCAGAGCATCCTCAACGGCACCGGCAGCATCGTCGGCGTGGCCATCGCCTCGGCCTGCTACACCCTGGTTTCGCTGCTGTGCATGCTGGCGCTGCTCAAGCGCATCGGCCACAACGCTGCCGAGCTGTCCACGGCGGAGCAGGCGGATGCCGATGAACTGGCGCGCCAGACAGACAACCGGCTGCAGCGACCTGTGGATATCCCGGAGCAAGCCGGCCCGGGTCCTTCAGGCAAGCCGCTACAGCCCGCTCACTGAATCGCCCCGGGGCCTGGACATGCGGCGCTCATGCTCCAGCAGCCAGCGTTTGCGCCACAGCCCGCCGCCGTAGCCGGTCAGCGCGCCATCGCTACCAATGACTCGGTGGCAGGCGATGACGATGGAGATCTGATTGGCGCCGTTGGCTCGGGCCACGGCACGCACCGCTGACGGCGAGCCGATCCGGCTCGCCACTTCGGCATAACTGCAGGTGCTGCCCAAGGGGATGGCGCGCAAGGCCTGCCACACCGTTCGGGTAAAGGGCGAGGCGTTCATCGCCAGAGGGGTATGGAAGCCGGCGGACTCTCCGGCGAAGTAGCGCTGCAGCTCGGCCTCGATTTGATCGATGGGGGCGAAACGTCCGAACCCTATGCTGGAACCGCTGCTCTTTTGCAGGTTTTGCAGTTCATTGGCCAGGGCCGGACGATCGAAAAACTCCAGCAGATGCAGGACCTGGGCATCCGCCACCGCCAGCATCACGCCAATGGGGGTCTGTAGCCAGTCCACCTTGAGCAGCTCGCGCCCCCGCAGGTTCGACGGCGGCTGGCCGGCCAGGCGGGCAAAGGCACGACGAAAGCCACTATCGGAGTCAAAGCCGGCGCTGATCTGCGCCTCGATCACCGACTCTCCGCAGGACAGCTGCTGCATGCCTTGGCCCATGCGTCGCAGGCGGGCCATTTCCAGGAAGGTCACCCCAAAGTAGCGCTTGAACGCGCGACGCACCGTGGACGGGTCCAGCCCCTGGCGGCTCAGGTCATCTTCGTACCAGCGGCGTTCGGGATCGCTTTGCAACTGATCCAGCAGGGTTTGCACCCAGGGCTCCTGCACTCCGGCACGCTCCAGGGGGCGACAACGCAGACAGGCGCGCAATCCCGCTTCGACGCAGCCCTTGATGGAGCTGAAGAACACCGTGTTCTCACGCTTGGGCTTGCGTGCGGCACAGGTCAGGCGACAGAACACGCCGGTACTTTTGACCCCGACAAAGGCAAAGCCTTCATAGGCCGGGTCGCGATCCAGAAGTGCCTGGTACAGGGTGTCGTCATCGGGGAGCTGGAACAGCAGGGGGGCGTTTTCCATGGCCGCATCCTAAACCTTGAAGCATTGGGTTCGAGCACTTTAAACCCGCTCCCTGACAGCGGCCGCTGAAAAACGGGCGTTGATTCCCACACCACCGAACAGTCGCAAGCACCATACAGATTCATGCACTATATTGGTGCAACACCTTGCACTCAGGGGCCATTCCCAGCCCATTTTGGTTCGAAAATACCCGCCAGGGCTGGCAAAGCGCCACGCAATCGAGCTTCAAACAGCTGTTTCAGGGCTTGGACGCTTCTTTTCGGAGCCTTGGTTTGGTTTTTGCATTTTCTCCACATCAGCGCCTTACCCGCGCGCGCAATTCGGGACCGGCCCCGGATTGTCTTGCTTCAAAAGAGGTCACCCTTTACCCATGACCATCAGCGACCCACTGCACCGTCTGCTTCTGGACAACCTGACCACCGCCACCATCCTGCTCAACGCCGACCTGCGCCTTGAGTACATGAATCCGGCGGCGGAGATGCTCCTGGCCATCAGCGGCCAGCGTAGCCATGGGCAATTCATCAGCGAGCTGTTCACCGAATCCGCCGAAGCCTTGAGCTCCCTGCGCCAGGCAGTGGAACAGGCGCACCCGTTCACCAAGCGCGAAGCCATGCTCACCGCCCTGACCGGCCAGACCCTGACCGTCGACTACGCGGTGACGCCGATCCTCAGCAATGGCGACACCCTGTTGCTGCTGGAAGTCCACCCCCGGGACCGGCTGCTGCGCATCACCAAGGAAGAGGCCCAGCTGTCCAAGCAAGAAACCAGCAAGATGCTGGTGCGCGGCCTGGCCCACGAGATCAAGAACCCCCTGGGAGGGATTCGCGGCGCCGCACAATTGCTGGCCCGGGAGCTGCCCGAGGAAAGCCTCAAGGACTACACCAACGTCATCATCGAAGAGGCCGACCGCCTGCGAAACCTGGTGGACCGCATGCTGGGCTCGAACAAGTTGCCATCCCTGGCACCGACCAACATCCATGAAGTGCTGGAGCGGGTCAGCAGCCTGGTGGAAGCCGAAAGCCAGGGCTGCATCACCCTGGTACGCGATTACGACCCGAGCATCCCCGACGTTTTGATCGATCGCGAGCAGATGATCCAGGCGGTGCTCAACATCGTGCGCAACGCCATGCAGGCCATCAGCACCCAGAACGAAATGCGCCTGGGGCGCATCACCCTGCGCAGCCGCACCATGCGCCAGTTCACCATCGGCCATGTGCGCCATCGCCTGGTGACCAAGATCGAGATCATCGACAACGGCCCGGGCATCCCCGCAGAGCTGCAGGACACCCTCTTCTTCCCCATGGTCAGTGGCCGGCCGGACGGTACCGGGCTGGGTCTGGCCATTACCCAGAACATCATCAGCCAGCACCAGGGCCTGATCGAATGTGACAGCCATCCCGGCCACACCACCTTCTCGATCTTTCTGCCTCTGGAACAAGGAGCCCCATCGACATGAGCCGTAGTGAAACCGTGTGGATCGTCGATGACGACCGTTCTATCCGTTGGGTCCTGGAAAAAGCCTTGCAACAGGAAGGCATGACCACCCAGAGCTTCGACAGCGCCGATGGGGTGATGAGTCGCCTGGCACGCCAGCAGCCGGACGTGATCATCTCCGATATCCGTATGCCCGGTGCCAGCGGCCTCGACCTGCTGGCGCGGATTCGCGAGCTGCACCCGCGCCTGCCGGTGATCATCATGACCGCGCATTCGGACCTGGACAGCGCCGTCGCCTCCTACCAGGGCGGGGCCTTCGAGTACCTGCCCAAGCCATTCGATGTGGATGAGGCGGTGTCCCTGGTCAAGCGCGCCAACCAGCACGCCCAGGAACAGCAAGGCCTGGAAGTGGCGCCGACTCTGACCCGTACCCCGGAAATCATCGGTGAAGCACCGGCGATGCAGGAGGTGTTCCGCGCCATCGGCCGCTTGAGCCACTCCAACATCACGGTGTTGATCAACGGCGAGTCGGGCACCGGCAAGGAACTGGTGGCCCACGCCCTGCATCGCCACAGCCCGCGGGCGGCTTCGCCGTTCATCGCCCTGAACATGGCGGCGATTCCCAAGGATCTGATGGAGTCCGAGCTGTTCGGCCATGAAAAAGGCGCCTTCACCGGCGCCGCCAACCTGCGCCGTGGACGTTTCGAGCAAGCCGATGGCGGCACCCTGTTCCTCGACGAAATCGGGGATATGCCCGCCGATACCCAGACTCGCCTGCTGCGGGTTCTGGCCGATGGCGAGTTCTACCGGGTCGGTGGACATACTCCGGTCAAGGTCGATGTACGGATCATCGCCGCCACCCACCAGAACCTGGAAACCCTGGTGCATGCCGGCAAGTTCCGTGAGGACCTGTTCCACCGCCTCAACGTGATCCGCATCCATATTCCGCGCCTGTCGGACCGTCGTGAAGACATCCCGACCCTGGCCAAGCACTTCCTCAGCCGTGCCGCCCAGGAACTGGCGGTGGAACCCAAGCTGCTGAAAAACGAAACCGAGGAATACCTGAAGAACCTGCCCTGGCCGGGCAACGTGCGCCAGCTGGAGAACACCTGCCGCTGGATCACCGTCATGGCGTCGGGGCGCGAGGTGCACATCAGCGACCTGCCGCCGGAGCTGTTGAGCCTGCCCCAGGACTCGGCACCGGTGACCAACTGGGAACAGGCCCTGCGCCAGTGGGCCGACCAAGCCCTGGCCCGTGGGCAATCGAGCCTGCTGGACAGCGCGGTACCGAGTTTCGAGCGGATCATGATCGAGACCGCCCTCAAGCACACTGCCGGCCGCCGCCGCGACGCTGCAGTCCTGCTGGGTTGGGGCCGCAACACCCTGACCCGCAAGATCAAAGAGCTGGGAATGAAGGTGGACGGTGGCGACGAGGACGAAAGCGAAGAAGGCTGAAGCCCCGCCCCACGGCACGTAGGAGCTGGCTTGCCAGCGAAAAGGCCCCTGAGCCTTGCAGAGCGCTGACCGGCGCTTTCGCCGGCAAGCCGGCTCCTACGACGAGGACGGGCGTGCACCAGGATGGGGTGCATGCACTGCCCGAAGGCGCGATGAACCGCAATTGAGCACAGCGCGATCATTCGAGGCCTGGCCTTCAAATCTGAAAATTTGCCCTTCGAAAACGCAAAAGCCCCGGAATCCGGGGCTTTCGGCTTTTTATCCAGGCAATTCATACACGACCGGCCAGAGTTGGCACGCCCCCTGCAATAACTCCATCACTACCCAGTTTCGGGGACCTTGGTACAGGCAGGCCGGGGATTCCCCTCTTTAACACCCGGCCCACCACGCTCACAGCGACGGGCCAAGTTTTCGGGAACCTCGGTACAGGCAGGCCGGGAATTCCCTCTTTAACACCGGGCTCATCAAGCGCATCGCGACGAGCCCAAGGTTTCGGGAACCTCAGTACAGGCAGGCTGGGGCTTCCCTCTTTAACACCGGGCTCATCACGTTGTGAACGACGCGCCCACAACCCTTTCGGGGACCCTGGTACAGGCAGGCCGGGAATCCCCTTCTTTACACCGGGACTCATCGCCCCCAAGGCGATCAGCCCCTCCCGCTTTTGGGGGCCTTGGTACAGGCAGGCCGGGGTTTCCCTCTTTTATTCCTCCCGCAGGTGGATCGCCAGGCGCCAGCGCCCCTCCACCTCGCTACCCGCCCAATCGCCCCGCAACGGCCGGGCGGCCACCAGGTTCAGTAGCAAGCCCTGGTCCGCCAGGCGCACCCGCCAGTTCACATTCTTCTGATTGACCTGTAGCTGGCCGTTCTGCACGCGCCCCTGGGCGTCGAACAGCAACGCCACGGCGCCGTCGATATGTTCGCCGTGAACCTTGGGTTCATGGTTGAACCACAGCACCAGGCCATCAGGGGCCACCTCGACCTGCTGCAGTTCCACAGGATCGGGCTGGGTCAGGCGGCCGATCATCAGCCCCACCATCATCCCGACAATCGCCAGGGAGCCGAATACCCGCAGCATTAGCTTCGGTCGCGAGTACGCTTCAGGCGTAGAATGCAGCCTGTCTTTCTCTTCGGAGCCGTGCATGTTTCACGTCATCCTCTTTCAACCAGAAATTCCGCCGAATACCGGCAACGTTATCAGGCTGTGCGCCAACAGCGGCTGCCACCTGCATTTGATCGAGCCGCTGGGTTTCGAAATGGACGACAAGCGCCTGCGCCGTGCCGGCCTCGACTATCACGAATACGCCACCCTGCAACGCCATGCCGACCTTGCCAGCTGTCTGGAGAGTCTTGGCCATCCGCGCCTGTTCGCCTTCACCACCAAGGGCTCGCGCCCCTTCCATGACGCCAGCTTCCAGGAGGGCGACGCCTTCCTGTTCGGCCCCGAGAGCCGCGGGCTGCCGGCGGACGTACTGGACGCCCTGCCGGGCGAGCAGCGCCTGCGCCTGCCCATGCGCGAAGGTTGCCGCAGCCTGAATCTGTCCAACACCGTGGCCGTGGCCGTCTATGAAGGCTGGCGGCAGTTGGGGTTCAAGTAGGGCCTGGGGGTCGCGGGCAAGCCCGCCCCTACAGGTTTTGCCCGAGCATGAAAAAAGCGCCATTACAGGCGCTTTTTTCATGCTCGGGCGACGCTCTTATTGAACGGTGTTCTCGCCGGCGGACTGCAGACGTTGCAGTTCCTGGGCGTACAGCGCGTCGAAGTTCACCGGGGCCAGCATCAGGGCCGGGAACGAACCACGGGTCACCAGGCTGTCCAGCGCTTCGCGAGCGTAAGGGAACAGGATGTTCGGGCAGAAGGCACCCAGGGTGTGGCTCATGGAAGCCTCGTCCAGGTTCTTGATCAGGAAGATGCCGGCTTGTTGCACTTCAGCGATGAAGGCCACTTCGTCGCCGTTCTTCACGGTCACGGACAGGGTCAGCACCACTTCGTGGAAGTCGGCTTCCAGGGCTTTCTGACGGGTGTTCAGGTCCAGGCCGACGCTTGGTTCCCACTGCTGGCGGAAGATGGCCGGGCTTTTCGGCGCTTCGAAGGACAGGTCACGCACGTAGATGCGCTGCAGGGAGAATTGCGGTGCGCTTTCGTCTTCGGCAGCAGCAGTGTTCTGTTGGTCAGTCATCTCATGATCCTTCTTGATCTTGGGTCTATAGGGTTAGGTTCTGTACGCAAACTGCCTGCGCTTCGACCATGCTGCGTTCAAAACAGGCTCGGATGCTCATGTAGGCCCCTACACTCCGCTTCCTCGCCTGTTTTTGCCTTGCCTGATCTTCGCTCGGCGAGTTTCCATACGAACCTAGGAATTTCAGGCCGCCAGCAGCGCGTCGAGCTTGCCGGCGCGCTCCAGGGCAAACAAATCATCACAACCACCTACATGGGTGGCACCGATCCAGATCTGCGGCACGGACGTGCGTCCGGCCTTCTGGGCCATATCGGCGCGCACCTGCGGCTTGCCATCGACCTTGATCTCTTCGAAGGCTACGCCTTTGCTCCCGAGCAGATGCTTGGCCCGCGAGCAGTAAGGGCAGTAATCACTGGAGTAGACGATGACCTTGGGCATTACTTCACCAATGGCAGGTTGTCGGCTTTCCAGCTGGACACGCCGCCGGACAGTTTGGCCGCGGTGAAACCGGACTTCATCAGTTCACGGGCATGGGTGCCGGCGTGCTGGCCTTGGGCGTCCACCAGGATGATGGTCTTGGCCTTGTGCTTCTCCAGCTCGCCGACGCGGGCGGTCAGCTTGTCCTGGGGAATGTTCAGCGCGCCGACGATGTGGCCGGCAGCGAAGTCCTTGGACGGACGGATATCGATCACTACGCCCTGCTCGCTGTTGACCAGTGCGGTCAGTTCACGGGTGCTGAGGCTGCGGCCACCGCGGCTCAATTCATGAGCGATCAACAGAGCCAGCAGGATGGCGAAGGCGCCGACGAGCAAGTAGTGTTCAGTGGCGAATTGAATCAGGTGAGCAACCATCTAAGGAGGTTCCAGGGCGTTAAAATGTCGGCCAGTATACACAGCCCTCAAGGTCGGCCAAACCCCGCCCGGCGGTGACGCCACCGGAACTTCGCTTTAAACTGCCACTCCCTTTTTCAACACCTCCCTTTTCAACACTTTCCTATCCAGCCACGAGTGGACGCCATGACTACCACGCCTAAACCTTTGGTCCTGATGATTCTGGATGGCTTCGGTCACAGCGAGAGCCACGAATCCAACGCCGTCTATGCGGCCAAGAAGCCAGTCCTGGACCGCTTGTGCGCCAGCATGCCCAACGGCCTGATCTCCGGCTCGGGCATGGACGTCGGCCTGCCGGACGGACAGATGGGCAACTCCGAAGTCGGCCACATGAACCTGGGTGCCGGTCGCGTGGTGTATCAGGACTTCACCCGGGTGACCAAGGCCATCCGTGACGGTGAGTTCTTCGAGAACCCGACCATTTGCGCGGCCGTGGACAAGGCCGTGGCCGCCGACAAGGCCGTGCACATCCTCGGCCTGCTGTCGGACGGCGGCGTGCACAGCCACCAGGACCACCTGATCGCCATGGCCGAACTGGCCTTCAAGCGCGGCGCCGAGAAAATCTACCTGCACGCCTTCCTCGACGGTCGCGACACGCCGCCGAAAAGCGCCCAGTCGTCCATCGAACTGCTGGATGAGACTTTCAAGACCCTGGGCAAGGGCCGCATCGCCAGCCTGATCGGCCGTTACTTCGCCATGGACCGCGACAATCGCTGGGACCGCGTGGCCCAGGCCTACAACCTGATCGTCGACGGCCAGGGCCAGTTCAACGCCGCCACCGCCCAGGAAGGTCTGCAAGCTGCCTACGCCCGTGAAGAGAGCGACGAATTCGTCAAGGCCACCACCATCGGTGAACCGGTCAAGGTCGAAGACGGCGATGCCGTGGTGTTCATGAACTTCCGCGCCGACCGGGCCCGCGAGCTGACCCGGGTCTTCGTCGAGGACGACTTCAAGGACTTCGAGCGTGCGCGCCAGCCAAAGCTGGCCGGCTTTGTCATGCTCACCCAGTACGCCGCCAGCATTCCCGCGCCGTCGGCCTTCGCTCCGGGCAGCCTGGAAAACGTGTTGGGCGACTATTTGGCGAAAAACGGCAAGACCCAGCTGCGCATTGCCGAAACCGAGAAATACGCTCACGTGACCTTCTTCTTCTCCGGCGGCCGTGAAGAGCCGTTCCCGGGCGAAGAGCGCATCCTGATTCCGTCGCCAAAAGTCGCCACCTACGACCTGCAGCCGGAAATGAGCGCTCCGGAAGTCACTGACAAGATCGTCGATGCCATCGAGCACCAGCGTTACGACGTGATCATCGTCAACTACGCCAACGGCGACATGGTCGGCCACAGCGGTGTGTTCGAAGCCGCGGTGAAAGCCGTTGAATGCCTGGACCTGTGTGTCGGTCGCATCGTCGATGCTCTGGAAAAAGTCGGCGGCGAAGCGCTGATCACCGCCGACCACGGCAACGTCGAGCAGATGTCCGACGAGTCCACCGGCCAGGCCCACACGGCCCACACCACCGAGCCGGTGCCTTTCATCTATGTGGGCAAGCGTGCGCTGAAAGTCCGCGAAGGCGGGGTCCTGGCAGACGTGGCGCCCACCATGCTCAAACTGCTGGGCCTGGCGCAGCCTGAAGAGATGACCGGCAAGTCGATACTGCTGGACGCCTGAAACTGAAGCTGGCTGTTTCCTGCACAAACGCCCGATACACCGTATCGGGCGTTTGTGTATCAGCAGCAGCCATTGCCTCGCAGCCTCTCCAGCTGATGAGCGCATCCGGGCAGCACAATCCTCAGCACCGCCGCACAAATAGTAATAGTTATCAGTTACGATTGCGCAGCATCTGGAGAAATCGAATGAACAAGACCGCTGTATTTTTTTTAGCCTCCGTCCTCGCAGGTTGCGCCAACCCTGCCCATGTTGAACACAGACACACACCTGAAGTGGCTGCACTCGAAGATCAGCGTCCCTCGGTGGAAATGGATAGCTACACCGCCGAGAAACTGAGCGCCCTGCTCAAGCTCCGCCAACAGTCCGAGGCAGACAGCATGGGCCAACTGAGCGAGCAGATTTCACGGGAGTTCATGCACACGCCTTATGCAGCGAACATGTTGCAGGGCTCGGCGACCCTGGCGGAGAAGCTGGTCGTCGACTTCAGGGGCCTGGATTGCTTCACCTACCTGGATTACGTCGAGGCCCTGCGAAAATCCACCGACCAGGACAGCTTCATCAAGAACCTCATCCAGACCCGCTATGTCGGCGACGGCGTGCACTATGCAGACCGCCGGCACTTCTTCACGGATTGGGCGCATGCCGGGCAACCGCTGACCGAAGACCTGACGGCGCAGCTGAGCGCGGATGCGGTGACCGTGACTAAACACCTCAACCAAAAGGCTAACGGCGACCTATACCTGCCAGGCCTGCCCCTGATTGAACGCGACATAACCTACATACCCAGCACGTCGATTGACGAGCAGTTGCTCAGCCGCCTGCACACTGGCGACTACATCGGCATCTACACCCATCTTGCGGGCCTGGACGTCACCCATACCGGGCTCTTCATCAAAACCGCCAACGGCCCCGTGCTGCGCAATGCATCGTCCAAGAAGATGCAACGCGAGGTCATGGACTCACCCTTCATGGAATACGTGCAGAACATCCCGGGCATCGTGGTGTTGCGCACCCGACAAGACTGCCAGGCTTGCGCACCGCAGTCGGCGCCGCAAATCGACGCGCAATCAGCACGACAACCAAGCCAGGCGCTCACTCACGGCTGATGGCCAACGGCGATCGGCCGCCAGCCACGCCAGCGAACGGGCCCGGCTCGATCGGGGTCGGCGGCAATAACCGCCTGCATCCTGATAGCAAAAGGCCCAATAATGGGCCGGAAACGGCTTTTTATGACGAACGCCTCAAAGCAGTTGGCTTTGAGGCGTTTTTTTTGCAGCGATGGGCGGGCATACTAGACCGTCCCTTTCCCTGGTGTCGCCCGCCTCTATGCTTCGCGCCCTGATTGCCCTTGCTCTGATCTGCCTGCTCCAACCGGCTTTTGCCGATGAGCGCGCGCAAACCCAACAACAGTTGGACGCCACGCGTCAGGACATTGCCGAGCTGAAAAAGCTGCTGGGCAAGCTGCAGGAAGAGAAGTCCGGCGTGCAGAAAGACCTGCGCGGCACCGAGACCGAGATGGGCAAGCTGGAGAAGCAGGTCGAAGCCCTGCAGAAAGAGCTGAAAAAAAGCGAATCCGAGCTGCAGCGACTCGATGAGGAGAAAAAAAAACTCCAGAGCGCGCGCACTGAACAGCAACGACTGATCGCCATCCAGGCCCGCGCGGCCTACCAGAACGGCCGTCAGGAATACCTCAAGCTGCTGCTCAACCAGCAGAATCCGGAAAAATTTGCCCGCACCCTGACCTACTACGACTACCTGAGCCAGGCGCGCCTGGAGCAGCTGAAGAATTTCAACGAGACCCTGCGTCAGCTGGCCAATGTGGAAAAGGACATCTCCCTGCAACAGGCCCAGTTGCTGGTGCAGAAAAGCAGCCTCGACACCCAGCGTGCAGAACTCGACAAGGTCCGCAAAGAGCGGCAACTGGCCCTGGCCAAGCTCAATGACGACGTGAAGGCCCGGGACGACAAGCTCAAGGCCCGCGAACAGGACCAGGCCGACCTGGCCAAGGTCCTGAAAACCATTGAAGAAACCCTGGCCCGCCAGGCCCGTGAGGCAGAGGAAGCGCGCCAGAAAGCGCTGATCGCCCAGCAGGAAGCCGAAAAAAAGCGTTTACGTGAGGCCCAGGCCGACGCCAGCGATGCCCCGCGCAAGCCCGTCAGATCAAGCCCCGGTGCCTTGGTTTCCAGCGCCGGTCCTTCCTTCGGTGGTGCATTTGCTGCGGCCCGGGGAAAACTTCCATGGCCCGTTGATGGTCGACTGCTGGCACGCTTTGGGGAAACCCGTGGCGACGACTCCCGTTCCAAGTGGGACGGGGTGATGATCAGCGCCGCTGCCGGCAGCCAGGTGCACGCCGTACACGGTGGCCGGGTAGTGTTCGCCGACTGGCTGCGCGGTGCCGGGCTGCTGGTGATCCTCGATCATGGCAACGGTTACCTGAGCCTCTACGGACACAACCAGACCCTGCTCAAAGAAGCCGGTGATGTGGTCAAGGCCGGAGAGTCCATCTCCACAGTGGGCAATAGTGGCGGACAGGACACTCCTGCGCTGTACTTTGCAATTCGTCAGCAGGGCCGCCCCAGCGACCCGGCACAGTGGTGCCACGCGCAAGGATAAGCGCTGCATCTAAATTAGGAGTTCGTTCGACATGCTGCATTTGTCCCGCCTTACCTCGCTGGCCCTGACGATCGCCCTGGTGATCGGAGCGCCTCTGGCGTTTGCCGCCGAAACCGCTCAATCAGCGACCGCCGCGACCACCAAGGCACCTCTGCCGCTGGAAGAACTGCGCACCTTTGCCGAGGTCATGGACCGGATCAAGGCGGCCTATGTCGAACCCGTGGATGACAAGACCCTGCTGGAAAATGCCATCAAGGGCATGCTCAGCAACCTAGACCCGCACTCGGCCTACCTGGGGCCGGAAGACTTCGCCGAGCTGCAGGAAAGCACCAGCGGCGAATTCGGCGGCCTGGGCATTGAAGTCGGTGCCGAAGACGGCTTTATCAAAGTGGTCTCGCCCATCGACGACACCCCGGCCTCCAAGGCCGGCATCCAGGCCGGCGACCTGATCGTCAAGATCAACGGCCAGCCGACCCGCGGCCAGACCATGACCGAAGCCGTGGACAAGATGCGCGGCAAGATCGGCCAGAAAATCACCCTGACCCTGGTGCGCGACGGCGGTACGCCGTTCGACGTGACCCTGGCCCGCGCCACCATCCAGGTGAAAAGCGTGAAGAGCCAGTTGCTGGAATCGGGCTACGGCTACATCCGCATCACCCAGTTCCAGGTCAAGACCGGCGAGGAAGTCTCCAAGGCCCTGGCCAAGCTGCGCAAGGACAACGGCAAGAAGCTCAATGGCATCATCCTCGACCTGCGCAACAACCCGGGCGGCGTGCTGCAGGCCGCCGTGGAAGTGGTGGACCACTTCATCACCAAGGGCCTGATCGTCTACACCAAGGGCCGCATCGCCAACTCCGAGCTGCGCTTCTCCGCCACCGGCAAGGACGAGAGCGAAGCCGTGCCGATGGTGGTGCTGATCAACGGCGGCAGCGCCTCGGCTTCGGAAATCGTCGCCGGCGCCCTGCAGGACCAGAAACGCGCGGTGCTGATGGGCACCACCAGCTTCGGCAAAGGCTCGGTACAGACCGTGCTGCCGCTGAACAACGACCGTGCGCTGAAGATCACCACCGCCCTGTACTTCACCCCCAACGGCCGCTCGATCCAGGCCCAGGGCATCGTTCCGGACATCGAAGTGCGCCGCGCCAAGATCACCAGCGAGGCCCAGGACGGCGAGTACTTCAAGGAAGCCGACCTGCAGGGCCACCTGGGCAACGGCAACGGTGGTGCCGACAAGCCAAGCGGCTCGTCGAGCAAGGCCAAGCCGATGCCACAAGATGACGACTACCAGCTGGCCCAGGCCCTGAGCCTGCTCAAGGGGCTGAGCATCACCCGCGGCAAGTGATTGAACCCTTCGCTGGCAAACCGGCTCCTATCAGGAGCCGGTTTGTGTAGGAGCTGGCTTGCCCGCGAAGCGCCCGCCAGGGCGCCAATCCCCCCTAAAGGCCTGACCCCGATCCCCATGATTTCCCGCTGCTCACCCCTGTTCCGCTCACTCCGGGCCCCGCTGCTCACCCTGCTGTGCCTCTTGCCCCTTGCAACCCAAGCCGCCGAACCCACAGCCGCCGCACCCAAGGCCTACCTGAGCCTGATCATCGACGACCTCGGCCAGAACCTGCCCCGTGACCGTCGCGTACTGGCCCTGCCCGGCCCGGTAACCACGGCGATCATGCCCGACACGCCCCACGCTGCCGAATTCGCCCGCGAGGCCCATCGCGCCGGCAAGATCGTCATCCTGCACATGCCCATGGACCCGGCCACCGGGCCGTTCGCCTGGCACCCCGAATTGCCCATCGAAGAGTTGCAAAAACGCCTGGAAGCCGCCTTCCAGGCCGTGCCCTACACCAGCGGCATCAACAACCATATGGGCAGCCGCATGACCGCCCAACCCCAGGCCATGGCCTGGCTGATGGCTGACTTGCAGCGCCGCCACAAGTTCTTCGTCGACAGCCGCACCAGCGCCCAGACAGTCGCCGCCGCCGAAGCGCAGAAGATCGGCCTGGCCAGTGTTTCCCGGGATGTATTCCTGGATGACGAGCGCACCGAAGCGGCGATTGCCCAGCAGCTACAGACAGCGATCAAGCTGGCCCGCAAACAGGGTTCGGCGGTGATGATCGGCCACCCTTATCCACAGACCCTGGCGGTGCTCGAGCGCGAACTGCCCAAGCTCAAGGCCCAGGGCATCGAGTGGATCGATATCAAGTCGATGATCAGTCTGCGCAGCAACCAGGCCATGGCGGGGCATGGCAAGAATGGGGTTTATCGCTAAAGCCCTTCGCCGTAGGAGCTGGCTTGCCAGCGAAGCGCCTACAGATAGCGCCCCATGATCTCTTCCACCACCCCCTCTTTGCGCATCTGCTCCAGGGCGGCCTGCAGCTTGGCCACCACCTCGTCAGACACGTCCTTGTTCAGGGCCAGGTACAGCTCGGCACTATTGAAGCGCAGCACGGTCTTGAGGCCGGTGATGCCTTCCTGCTTGGCCAGATAACGTCCGGCCGGGTCGCCGGTGGCCCAGAGGTCAATCTGCCCCGCCACCAGCTTCTTGGCATTGTCCTGGTCCCGCAGCACCACCTGGGGTGCCAGGCCCTGCTTGGTCAGGGTCTCGGCAATGGCATCGCCCTTATAGGCGCCGATCTTGTATTTGCGCGCCTGTTCCAGGGATTCGAGGGTGATCTTGCTGCCGGCCTTGGCCAGCATGATCCAGTCATCCGGGCCAATGGGGCCGACCCACTTGAACAGCGGTTCGCGGTCCGGCAGACGCGCCATGACGAACACGCCATAGCCCGGTTGCTCCAGGGCCATCTTGTAGATGCGCTCCCAGGGGAAACGCAGGGTCAGGCTGTAGTTGACCCCGGCACGCTTGAACATTTCGCGGACGATATCCACGGCAATGCCATCGATATTCTCGCCTTGAGCGAAGTTCTTGCCGTTCTTGGCCATGTTGTAGGGGGGAAAGTTTTCCGTCAGCAGCACCAGGGAGGTGTCGGCGGTTTCAGCGGCGCGGGCCAGGCTGCCAAGGAGCAGCGAAGCGCTGGCGACAACCACAAGAAGACGTTTGAACATGACGGGTTACCAGAATCCATGGCGTGCTCAAGAGTGCCGCGAGCACGCCATGCTGTCCAGTGGCTATCGCACAACAATCCCGCGCTGGGCCATATAGGCCTTGGCCTCGGGAACCGTGTATTCGCCGAAGTGGAAAATGCTCGCCGCCAGCACTGCACTGGCGTGGCCTTCAATGATGCCGTCGGCCAGGTGCTGGAGGTTGCCGACGCCGCCGGAAGCGATCACCGGAATACCCAGCGCATCACTGATGGCCCGGGTCACGCCCAGGTCAAAGCCGTTTTTCATGCCGTCCTGATCCATGCTGGTCAGTAGGATTTCGCCGGCACCCAGGCCTTCCATCTTCTTCGCCCACTCCACCGCGTCCAGCCCGGTGGGCTTGCGCCCGCCATGGGTGAAGATCTCCCAGCGCGGGGTTTCGCCCGGGCCGGAGACTTTCTTCGCGTCGATGGCGACCACGATGCACTGGGAACCGAAGTGCTGCGCCGCTTCGCCGACGAACTCGGGGTTGAACACTGCTGCGGTGTTGATCGAAACCTTGTCCGCGCCGGCATTGAGCAAGTTGCGGATGTCCTGCACGGTGCGCACACCACCGCCCACGGTCAGCGGGATGAACACCTGGCTGGCCATGCGCTCGACGGTATGCAGGGTGGTATCGCGCCCATCGACGCTGGCGGTGATATCGAGGAAGGTGATCTCGTCGGCGCCCTGCTCGTCGTAGCGTCGAGCGATTTCCACCGGATCGCCGGCGTCACGGATGTTCTCGAACTTGACGCCCTTGACCACCCGGCCGTTGTCCACGTCCAGGCAAGGGATGATGCGTTTGGCCAGTGCCATGGCGAGTCCTCAGCCTTGGTACGAATCGCAGAAAGCCTGGGCTTCTGCGACATCGAGGGTGCCTTCATAGATCGCGCGGCCAGTAATGGCGCCGATGATTCCTGGAGCCTTGGCATCCAGCAGGGCCTTGATGTCGCCCAGGTTGTGGATACCGCCGGAAGCGATCACCGGGATCTTGGTGGCCGCCGCCAGGGCTGCGGTGAACGGCACGTTGCAGCCCTGCATCATGCCGTCTTTGGCGATGTCGGTATAAACGATGGCGGACACGCCGTCGGCTTCGAAACGCTTGGCCAGGTCGATCACTTGCACGCTGCTGACTTCAGCCCAGCCATCGGTGGCGACGAAGCCATCCTTGGCGTCCAGGCCAACGATGACCTTGCCCGGGAAAGCACGGCAAGCCTGGGCAACGAACTCCGGCTCCTTGACCGCCTTGGTGCCGATGATCACGTAGCTCACGCCGGCCTTCACATAGTGTTCGATGGTTTCCAGGGAGCGGATGCCGCCACCGATCTGGATCGGCAGATTCGGGTAACGCTTGGCGATCGCGGTCACCACCTCGCCGTTCACCGGCTGGCCTTCGAAGGCACCGTTGAGGTCCACCAGATGCAGACGACGGCAACCGCCTTCAACCCACTTGGCAGCCATGCTCACCGGGTCATCGGAGAACACCGTGGAATCTTCCATGCGGCCCTGGCGCAGACGTACACAGGCACCGTCTTTAAGATCGATAGCGGGAATAATCAGCATCTGGCAAACCTTCAAATTCGATTGTTCAGCTTCACTCGAAAATCAATTTTTCTCGAGCGCCCACAGGTCGCTTTCGATGCTCTCGAACCTCTCTTTGAGGTGCGTCTGCACATCGAAAATCGCCCGGTTGTAATAGTGCGGAGCAATTTCGCGGGTAAACAGCTCAAGAATTTCCGCCGCCTCGAACGAGCCCAGGTCGAGCTCGAAACGGTCCTCCATGAAGCGCTTGATCTTGTGCGTCGCCTCACTCTCCTGTTCGGTAGTGAGGGTCAGGATCGGCGGCTTGGACTTCTTGATCGCCATTACCAGCGACCGTCCCAGGCCGCGAAGTTCTGCAGCAACTGCAGGCCGTGGGTATGGCTCTTCTCCGGGTGGAACTGCACGGCGAAACGCGAGCCGTCGGCCAGCGCTGCGGCAAAGTCCACGCCATAGTGACCGCTGCCTACCACCTGCCGGGCATTGCCGGCATTGATGTAGTAGCTGTGCACGAAGTAGAAGCGCGCCAGGTCCGCAATGTTGTGCCACAGCGGATGGTCCACCGCCTGCTTCACCTCGTTCCAGCCCATGTGCGGCACCTTCAGGTGTTCGCCATCCTCGATCAGGCCCTTGCCGAAGAACTTCACCTGGCCGGGAAACAGGCCGATGCAGTCAACACCCTCGTTCTCTTCGCTGTGGTCGAGCAAGGCTTGCATGCCCACGCAGATGCCGAGGAAAGGACGATCCTGGCTGACTTCACGCACCAGGGCGTCGAAGCCCAGGCGACGGATCTCGGCCATGCAATCGCGAATGGCACCCACGCCGGGAAACACCACCCGGTCGGCTTCGCGAATCACGTTGGCATCACTGGTGATCAACACCTTGCCGGCGCCCACGTGCTCCAGGGCCTTGGCCACCGAGTGCAGGTTGCCCATGCCGTAGTCGATAACGGCGACGGTCTGCATTACAGCACGCCCTTGGTGGACGGCATCTGGCCGGCCATACGCTCGTCCAGCTCCACCGCCATGCGCAGTGCACGGCCGAAGGCCTTGAACACGGTCTCGATCTGGTGGTGCGTGTTGGTGCCGCGCAGGGTATCGATGTGCAGGGTCACGTTGGCGTGGTTGACGAAGCCCTGGAAGAATTCCTGGAACAGGTCAACGTCGAAACCGCCGACAGTGGCGCGGGTGAAGGGTACGTGCATCTGCAGGCCGGGACGGCCAGAGAAGTCGATTACCACGCGGGACAGGGCTTCATCCAGCGGCACATAGGCGTGACCGTAGCGACGGATGCCCTTCTTGTCGCCGATGGCCTTGCTGAACGCCTGGCCGAGAGTGATACCGACATCCTCCACGGTGTGGTGGTCGTCGATATGCAGGTCGCCCTTGCTTTCGATGTCCAGGTCGATCAGCCCGTGCCGGGCGATCTGGTCCAGCATGTGCTCAAGGAAGGGCACGCCGATATCGAATCGGGCCTTTCCGGTGCCATCCAGGTTGATCGAGGCTTTGATCTGGGTTTCCAGAGTGTCGCGCTCGACAGATGCCTTACGTTCGGCCATCACCAGCTCCGCAAAATCATTGGGCGAAAAAGGCGAATAGTATAGGCCCGACGGCGGCCAAACAGAAACACGCTGGACAATATCCTGACGGGCGCCAGCCAATGGCTACGGGGCTGTACCTGTCATGACAAGCGGCGAAGCGTTCGCCGGCCAGCCGGCTCCTACGTAGGAGCTGGCTGGCCAGCGAAGCCCTTAATGGAACAGCACCGCCGTCTTCTGCAGGGTGACCCACACGCCCCACGCCAGGGGAATGCCCACGGCCAGCCAGGCAGCGATCACCAGCGGCTGGCTGGCGGACGAAGCTTTCCACTCCAGCACGACGCTGCTGTCAGCGCCCTTGTCGTGGCCCAGAGCCTGCTCGGCCGCCAGTTGCTCGTCGGTCATGAAGTACTTGTCGGCTACCGGGCGCACCAGCAGGTTGCACAGGAAGCCCAGCACCAGCAGGCCGGCGAGGATGTACAGGGTGATGTCGTAGGCCGCGGCGCGTTCGACGCCGATGCTCAGCTGATACTCACGCAGGTAGTTCACCAGCACCGGGCCCAGTACGCCCGCCGCCGCCCAGGCAGTCAGCAGGCGACCGTGGATCGCACCCACCATTTGTGTCCCGAACAGGTCCGCCAGGTAGGCCGGAACTGTGGCGAAACCACCGCCGTACATCGACAGGATGATGCAGAACGCCGCCACGAACAGGGCGATGTTGCCCAGGTGGCCGAGGTTCGGAATCAGCGCGTAGAGGGCAAAGCCCAGGGCGAAGAACACGAAGTAGGTGTTCTTGCGACCCAGGTAGTCGGAGAACGACGCCCAGAAGAACCGCCCGCCGATGTTGAACAGGCTCAACAGACCGGTGAAGCCGGCAGCGATGGCGGCGATCTGCGCCAGTTGCCCGGCATCCAGCTGGCTAAAGGTCAGGTCGTTGCCCAGCAACTTGCCGGCGAACACTTCCTGCAGCAGCGGCGACGCCATGCCGAGGATGCCGATACCGGCCGATACGTTGAGGCACAGCACCAGCCAGACCAGGCGGAACTGCGGAGTCTTCCAGGCCACGTTCACGTGCACATGGCGGTGGGTGATCATCGCATTGGCGGCTTTCTTCGCCGGCGCAGTCCAACCTTCAGGTTTCCAGCCGGTCGGCGGAACCCGATAGGCCAGGGCGCCGCCGATCATGAACACGAAGTAGATCGCGGCCATCACCAAAAAGCTCTGCCACACGCCGACGCTGGTAGGCGTGGCGAAGTAGCTCATCAGGGCTGCCGCCAGGGGCGCGCCCACCATGGCGCCACCGCCAAAGCCCATGATCGCCATGCCGGTGGCCATGCCGCGCTTGTCCGGGAACCACTTGATCAGGGTCGACACCGGGGAAATGTAGCCCAGGCCCAGGCCAATACCGCCGATGACCCCGGAGCCAATCCACATCAGCCAGATCTGGTGGGTGTAGATCCCCAACGCCGAAATCAGCAGGCCGCCGCACCAGCACAGCGCGGAAACCACCCCTGCCTTGCGCGGCCCGGCATGTTCCAGCCAGCCGCCCCAGATCGCTGCCGAGCAGCCCAGGAAGATGAAGAACAGGGTGTAGATCCAGCCGAGCATGGAGATCGGCCAGTCACACTGGGACGAAAAGACCTGCTCGATAAAACCCATGCCCGGCGCACACGCCACTGGCGCACCGATGCCCAGCGCCTTGGACAGCGGCAGCCAGAACACCGAAAAGCCGTAGGCCATGCCGATGCACAGATGAATGGCCAGAGCGGCCGGTGGGACCAGCCAACGGTTGAAGCCGGGCTTGGCAATGATGCGTTCTTTGGACAAGAACGCTGGCTGAGCAGACGGACTGGCCGCCGCGTTGCTAGAGCTCATGGATGTTTCCCCCAATTATTAGAATTGTTCATCGGCCACTCATCTGCGACGACCTTGGCACGCGGGCGCGGTCGTTTTATTGAGTAAAGCTCCATTTGGGCAGACGCGACATTAAGTCGCACAAGGGCGAACGAACCGCGAGAGGTTACCATTTGCGACAAACTAAAAAACCAAACTGACATTACCTTTTTTCCCGCAACTGCTTCGCCCGCAGGCCAGGCCACTGGCAAAAAAATGGCCGCCACGACGAAAAAACCTCTAACTGCAATGGGTGACCAGTCGTCAGGTTCAGAGCGTTATACTCCCTCGCTAAATTTTGAATTCGACATACAAGGACTCGCCCATGAAAGCGTTCGGCAAAATCCTGGGTCTGGTAATTCTCGGGCTGTTGCTGATCATCGTGGCTCTCGGCTTCGCCTTGACCCACCTGTTTGATCCCAACGACTACAAAGAAGAGATTCGCCAGATTGCCCGCGACAAGGCCCACATCGAGCTGACGCTCAATGGCGACATCGGCTGGAGCCTGTTCCCCTGGCTCGGACTGGAACTGCACGACGCCGGCGTGGCCACCCTGGCCAACCCGACCCAACCTTTCGCCGACCTGCAGATGCTTGGTCTGTCGGTCCGGGTATTACCGCTGCTGCGCCGTGAAGTGCAGATGAGCGATGTGCGGGTCGAAGGCCTCAACCTGCGCCTGAACCGCGACAAGGATGGCCACGGCAACTGGCAGGACATCGGCAAGACCGCTCCTACCGACAAGCAGGCCGCAACCCCGGCCACCAGCACCGGCGAAGCGGGCCAGCCAAGCGTCGGCGCAGACAAGCCCTCGCAACCGATCCGCCTGGACATCGACAGCCTGACCGTGAACAACGCCCGGGTTGAGTACAACGATGAGCAGACCGGCAAGCAGTTCACCGCCGAAAGCATCCAACTGAGCACCGGGCCGATCCACGAAGCCAGCAACACCCCGGTCAAGCTCACCGCCTTCCTCGCCAGCACCCAGCCCGCCGTGCGCGTGCGCACCGAACTCAATGGCGAGCTGCGCTTCGACCGCGCCCTGCAGCGCTACCAGTTCGAAGACATGCGCCTGTCCGGCGAAGCTACCGGTGACCCGCTGCAAGGCAAGACCCTGACCTTCGCTGCCCAGGGCCAGCTGTTGCTGGACAAGGCCGCCAACGTCGGCCAGTGGACCGGCCTGAAAGTCTCCCTCAACCAGCTGCGCGCCCTGGGCGAACTCAAGGTCAATGACCTGGACAAGACCCCGCAGATCAGCGGCGGAATTTCCATTGCCCAGTTCGACCTGGCGAAATTCGTCGACAGCATCGGCCAGCCCCTGCCGGCCATGGCCGAAGGCAGCCTGAGCAAGGTCGAGCTGGTCAGCCGCCTGCAAGGCACGCCCAGCAGCCTGGCCCTGGAAGACCTGAACCTGAAGCTCGACGACAGCGCCTTCAGTGGCCGCCTGGCCATCGAGGACTTCGACAAGCAATCCCTGCGCGCTCAGCTCAAGGGCGACACCTTCAATGTCGACCGCTACCTGCCGCCCAAATCCGCCGCAGCCAACAGTGCCGCCACAGCACGCAAGGCTGAGGTGCAAAGCAGCGAAGCCGACGCCATGGCCGGCGCCGGCACCACGCCGCTGCCCAACGCCCCGACCAAGGGCGCCTGGAGCACCGACAAGCTGCTGCCAGTGGAGCGCCTGAGCAAACTCGACGTCGATGCCGACCTGAGTTTTGGCCAGTTGACCCTGGACAAGCTGCCGATCCAGAACGCCGCGCTCAAGGCCAGCGGCCAGGGCGGCCAGCTCAAGCTTTCCAGCCTGCGGGGCGAGCTGTACAACGGCAGTTTCGAAGCCAGCGGCAATCTCGATGTGCGCCAGAGCACACCGCAGTTGAGCCTGCAGACCAAGATCAACCGCGTACCGGTGGAACGCATCCTGGAAAGCCAGGGCCAGAATCCTCCGGTCAAAGGCCTGGTGACTCTGAACAGCAACCTCAGTGGCAGCGGCAACAGCCAGAAAGCGCTGATCGATAGCCTCAACGGTACTGCCAGCTTCGTGATCAACAACGGCGTGCTGCTCAACGCCAACATCGAACAGCAGCTGTGCCAGGGCATCGCGGTGCTCAACCGCAAGAACCTCAGCAGCACGCCACGGGGCAAGGACACACCGTTCCAGGAGCTCAAGGGCAACCTGACGTTTCGCAACGGCGTGGCCAGCAACCCGGACCTGAAAGTGCGCATCCCCGGCATGACCGTCAACGGCAATGGTGATATCGACCTGCGGGTGCTGGGCATGGACTACCGGGTCGGCATCGTCGTCGAGGGCGACCTCAGCGACAATCCGGACCCGGCCTGCCAGGTCGGCGAACGCTTTACTGGTGTTGAACTGCCGCTGCGCTGCCGGGGCCCGCTGGAGCTGGGGGCCAAGGCCTGCCGCTTGGACAAGGACGGCCTGGGCCAGGTTGCCGCCAAGCTGGCCGGTGACCGGCTGCAGCAGAAGATCGACGAGAAACTCGGTGACAAGGTCAGCCCGGAACTGAAGAACGCACTCAAGGGGTTGTTCAAGCGATGAGAGCCGAGGCCTTTGCACCGGCGGTGCTGGACTGGTACGACCGCCATGGTCGCCACGACCTGCCCTGGCAGCAGGACATCAACCCGTATCGGGTGTGGGTCTCGGAGATCATGCTGCAACAGACCCAGGTCAGCACCGTGCTCAACTACTTCGACCGCTTCATGGCCTCACTCCCCACGGTGCAGGCCCTGGCCGAGGCCCCGGAAGACGAAGTGCTGCACCTGTGGACCGGCCTGGGCTACTACACCCGGGCGCGCAACCTGCAAAAGACCGCGAAGATCGTCATGGCCGAATACGGCGGCGAGTTTCCCCGGGACGTGGAGCAACTCACCGAGTTGCCGGGCATCGGCCTGTCCACCGCCGGCGCCATCGCCAGCATCAGCATGGGCCTGCGGGCACCGATTCTCGACGGCAACGTCAAGCGGGTGCTGGCCCGCTTCACCGCCCAGGAGGGCTACCCGGGGGAACCCAAGGTGGCCAAGCAGCTGTGGGCCGCCGCAGAACGCTTCACGCCCCACAGCCGGGTCAACCACTACACCCAGGCGATGATGGACCTGGGGGCGACCCTCTGTACCCGGAGCAAGCCCAGCTGCCTGTTGTGCCCTCTGGAGCGCGGCTGCGAAGCCCACATGCTCGGCCTGGAAACCCGCTACCCGATTCCCAAGCCGCGCAAGGAGGTGCCGCAGAAGCGCACCCTGATGCCGTTGCTGGCTAACCGCGAAGGCGCCATCCTGCTCTA
Source organism: Pseudomonas sp. JDS08PS003 (assembly GCF_045013505.1). NCBI lineage: Bacteria > Pseudomonadati > Pseudomonadota > Gammaproteobacteria > Pseudomonadales > Pseudomonadaceae > Pseudomonas > Pseudomonas sp. JDS08PS003. Next base: position 498,554 of record NZ_CP120724.1, on the reverse strand, counting down.
CCGACGCCCCTCCAGCGGGCTCTGGGGCGGCCTCTGGAGCCTGCCGGAGCTGGACGACCTGCAAGACATCCAGCACCTGGCCCTGCAGCACTCCCTGGAACTGGGCCAGCAACAGCAAATGCCCGGCCTGGTGCACACCTTTAGCCACTTCCAATTGGCCATCGAGCCCTGGCTGGTCCGGGTCGAAGAGTCGGCGCTGCACGTCGCCGAGGCCGACTGGCTCTGGTATAACCTCGCCACCCCGCCGCGCCTGGGCCTTGCCGCCCCGGTGAAGACACTGCTCAAACGCGCGGCCGAAGTCTTGAATGCAGGAGAGTCGTCATGACCCGCACCGTAATGTGCCGCAAATACCAGGAAGAACTACCAGGCCTGGAACGCCCCCCGTACCCGGGCGCCAAAGGCCAGGATATTTTCGAACACGTTTCGGCCAAGGCCTGGGCTGACTGGCAGAAACACCAGACCCTGCTGATCAACGAAAAGCGCCTGAACATGATGAATGCCGAAGATCGCAAATATCTGCAGGGCGAGATGGACAAATTTTTCTCCGGCGAGGAATACGCCAAGGCCGACGGCTACGTGCCACCGGCTGAGTAAACCCGCTGAAAATCGGGGGTGGAACGTAAGCGACGGTAATAATTAAACATTTTTTTCAAAACTTGCTTGACGCCCCCCTGAAAAACCCGTTTAATGCGCCCCGTTGCCCAGATAGCTCAGTCGGTAGAGCAGGGGATTGAAAATCCCCGTGTCGGCGGTTCGATTCCGTCTCTGGGCACCACCTTCAGCTTTCAGGTGGTGTTTACATCACGTGAAAGCAACCAGAAAACCCGCCTAGTGCGGGTTTTTTGTTGCCTGTCATTCAGCCCTTCCCTTCCCCCTGCTCGACACCCCGGCCTTCTTTCCTGCACAACCAAGCCGCTGCGCGACCATCACGCCACCCACACAGCGCATCACGCCTCGCTTTTTCTCAAGCGTTCACTTAAGTGAAGTACCATTTTGAGATAATCATCTTTTGATATTCGAGCAGAACCCCTATAGAACAGGGCCTATGGCAAAAAAATCATAGATAATTTTTTCGGCTTTCGAGATGTTTGCACAATGCCTGCATTCTTCCATCACGATCTTGAGCTGCTAAACCCATCCTTCGACTCCCCTCTGGTGGACGTGCTGAGCGAGCTTGAGCACCTTCGGCGCTTGCGATTGGAAGGCGATACGCCTCCTGCGGTCTTCTATCAGCTGAAAACGATCTTCCACATCCTGGAAAGCCTGGGTTCGGCGCGCATCGAGGGCAACCACACAACGCTTGCCGACTACATCGAGAGCAAGGTGGAAGGCACAGCCCAGGACTCCGACCCGTTACGCGAAGTGGCGAACATCGAAAAAGCCATGGATTACATCGAGCAAACCATTGGCCCGGGAACACCAATCACCGAGCTCACCATCAGAGAGCTGCACGCGATGACCGTCCAGGACCTGGAGCGAGAGGGCGATAAGACGCCTGGAGCGTATCGCCAGGGCGAAGTACAGATCGCTCAGGCCGCCCACCTACCTCCTGATGCCCTGATGGTACCCAGCTACATGCAAGAGCTGGTGGAGTTCGTCAATCGGGAGGACCTCCCCAAATACGACCTGATGAAAGTGGCCTTGACCCATCACCGGTTTGGTTGGATTCACCCATTTGGCAACGGCAATGGCCGCGTGGTGCGCCTCCTGACTTATGCACAGCTGATGAAATATGGCTTCAACGTCGATACGGGTGGCCGTGTACTCAACCCTACCGCTGTTTTCTTCAATGATCGGGAACGTTACTACGCCATGCTCGCCACCGCGGACCAAGGAACCAAGGCCGGGCTGGAGACCTGGTGCACTTACGTTCTAGAGGGCATTAGGGACGACCTGGAAAAGGTCAATCGCCTCACCGACTACCGCTACCTGACCCGGCACATCCTGGCTCCTGCCATTACCTTTGCTCGGGATCGACAATGGATCACTGCAGCGGAAGAAACGGTACTGACCACAGCGATCAAGTCAGGCGTTGTTAAGTCGAGCGACATCGCCCAGGTACTGCCCAAGCTGACTGCCGGACAAAGGACCTATCAAATAAAGAAACTGGTGGACCAGGGCATGCTATTGCCCATCAGCGCCAACGCCCGGCAATACACCATCGGTTTCTCCAACAGCTACCTCATCAGAGGAATGATCAAGGCACTTCGAGAGCAAGGGTTCATACCGGCACCGCTTGAGGCGCCATGACACTCTCTCGGACTCTCCAAGGGCGCCCAGAATCAAACTGATCCTGGGGCTGGCGCAGCGCCCACGCCAATCAGAAGGCCTTATCCGCCCGCTCCATCGCCTGCCCCTGGGCCACATCGAGCAGAGCCACGCCATCACCGAGCAACAGCGCGGCGATGTCGGCGATCTGGAACAGGTCGCTGGCATCAGCCGTTTGCGCGGTCATGCAGGACAGGCTGTTCATCAGTTTGTGAAGGGCGCGTATGCGCTGATCAGCGCAAGCCCTCACCTGGTGACTGAAAGTAACCCGCCCACTCAGTGTTTGTGCCGATGATGAACATCAGGGAAGTGCGCATGGCTATGCCGGATCGGTGCGTGTTCGTGGGGATGGCTGTGGGGCTCTGAGCCGTCCCACTCAAAGCCGTGTTCATGCTGGTGGTGCTCGTCATGCCTATGGCGATGGTTGTGCGCGAGGGGCTCATGCTGATGTTCGTGAGCGTGGCTTTCCATCAGGTGAATCCAGACGCCGATGGCCATCAGTGCCGCCGCCACCAGGAACCACAGGGAAACCGCCTCGCCCAGGATCAGAATCGACAGCGCTGCGCCAAGGAAGGGCGCCGTGGAGAAGTAGGCCCCGGTGCGCGCACTGCCCAGCCCTCGCAGGGCCAGGACGAACAGCACCAGGCTGACGCCGTAACCCAAAAAACCCACCAGCAGTATCGGCCCCAGCGTGGCAGCAGCAGGCAGTTGCGCGCCAACAAGCAACGCCAGGCCGGCATTGACCACCCCCGCCACCACTCCCTTGCTGCCGGCGATGAACAGCGCATCGGAGGCCGAGACCTTGCGGGTCAGGTTGTTATCGATGGCCCAGCACAGGCAGGCGAAGGCCACGGCCAGCGGCCCCAGCCAGTCATCAGTACCGGCGTGCTGCTGCGGCCACGACAAGACCACTCCACCCAACACGATCGCGAGCATGCCGATGACGATCCGGCGATCGGCGTTCTCCTTGAACACCAGCCACGCCAGCATCGCGGTGAGTACCGACTCCAGATTGAGCAGCAACGAAGCGCTGGCGCCCGCGGTCCGCGTCAGACCAAACATCAGCGCGACCGGCGCCAGCACACCACCAAACAGGATCGCCCCCAGCAGCCACGGCCACTCGCGCGCCGTCAGCCCCGCCGGCTGCCAACCCCGATCGCGAACGCAACGAACAATGGCCAGGCCCACACCACTGCCCAGATACAGCAGCCCAGCCAGGAGCATCGGCGGAACATCCAGCCCCAGCAGCTTGGCCAGTGGTGTGCTGGCGCCGAACAAGGCGGCCGCCGCCAGCGCGCAGAGAACACTCAAGTTCATGGTCGGATCACCCTTCAGGCTCATTGCAAGACGCTGAACATGATGACCCTGTCCATGTAGAAATGCCGTGAACCGGAGCGACGCAACCGCTTCACCCCGAAGCGGCATCCATCAACACTTTGAGCGCCGCATCGGCCTCGGCACGTTGTGCCTTGGTGGGTTTGACGGCAAATCGGCTGCGCTGCTTGTTGAGGGTCAGGTAGGCGTTGTCGCCATCGCCCCAGATGTAGGAGTAGATCAGCAGAAAACTGTCGGAGCCGGGCTGGCAGTAAGGGGCGACGCTGCGCAGCGGCGCCAGCAACTGGATCATCTCGCCATAGTTTTCAGTGAACTGCAGCAAGGCAAACTGCCAACGCCCTGTCTGCGGGTCGTAGTGAGAAGTGCCGCCCGCCCCCGCCCACATCTGCGCCACTTCCTGCAGGCTCTTCGCACCAGAATCCTCCAGCGACTCGGCATCGACCCGGGCCGAGCCGTACATGTCCTTGCTGTCGAACCACTTCTGCCAATCGTTGTAGGCGATCGCCGGGCGTGGCGGCGCGGCCATGGCTTGGGCGTAGTGCTCGGGCGTCATGCTGCAACGCAGATACACCGAGGAAGGCTCGCTCGCCTGCACCTGCCCGGTCGCGGCCAATAGCACCGCCAGCGCCAACCCTGTCCATGAGCGAAATTGCATCATTGTCATCCCTGATCCCTCGAAAAAAGGCCGCCAGCATACCCGCGCCGATGCTGATCCAGGGAACGGGCCGCCATCAGCAGCAGAACCCGATCAACACTGAGCGCCGGCAATCAGCCTCAGGCAGGCGCCTGCGCCGCCTGCCAATGCTTCATCTCCTCGGCGATAAAGTGCTGCACCAGATCGCTGTACAGCTTCTCGATGGCATCTGCGCTCAGGCCTTCGGCCTCTGCCCACTCGCGGCGGGTGGCGAGCATCGCCTTGAAGCGCTCCTCGGCCCGTACAGTAGCCGCCGAAGTCTTGAACTTCGACGCCGCCAGCACGTACTTGAAACGAGCCCCCAGCAGCGCGACAACCGCCCGATCCAGGGTGTCGATTTCCCGGCGGATGTCTTCCATGCCCTGGCATTGTTCCGGGCTCATCTGATTCTTCACTTCCATGCTCAACACTCCATCGGGGTCAGGGGCCCGGATTATTCTCACGGGCCGCAGCGAGAGTAAAGATGCCGGCGCCACCCGGCTGTTGGACGCGCTGGCAGTTGCCGCGCCGTGGATCGGCCGGGTATTAATGGGCACACAAAAAAACATCGCTGACGCCGAATGCCGCTCCGGCACATTGCAGCCGCCAAGGAACAACCGTCCATGTCCCTGCTGTCCTCGCCCGACCTGCCTGCCGCACAACCCGCCATTGCCGGGCCGACACCTGGCCCCAGCGAAACCTTCAACGAACCGGCGGCGGACGGTTACCTGATCGGTGGCTGTGCCTGGCGCCACCCGCAAGCCGATCCAGCGCGACCGGTGGTGATCATCAACGCCGCGACCTCGGTGCGCTGCCGTTATTACTTCCGTTTCGCCGACTACCTGTTCGCCAACGGCTTCGACGTGATGACTTACGACTACCGCGGCATCGGCGAGTCGCGCACGGGTTCCCTCAAGGGCTTCAAGGCGTCCTGGTCGGATTGGGCTGCGCTGGACTTCGAAGCCATGCTGCAACGAGCCCAGCGCGAGTTTCCCGGGCAGCCGATCGATGTCGTGGGCCACAGCTTCGGCGGTTGCGCCGTGGGCCTGGCGGCCTCTGCCGGGGTGATCCGCCGCGTGGCCACCATGGGCGCACAGTTCGCCTACTGGCGCGACTACGAACCCAGGCTGCGCTGGCGCATGCTGGGCAAATGGCACGTGCTGATGCCCCTGCTGACCTGTCTCTACGGCTACTTTCCCGGCAAGCGCCTGGGCTGGATGGAGGACACCCCCGCCGGCGTGGTCAGCGACTGGTGCACCCCACACACGCGCTACGAAGGCCGCCCCAGTGGCCGCAGGCTCGCTGGAGAGCGCAACGGCCAGCCCTTCGCCCAAGTCACGGCAGCGATCCTCGCCATCAGCCTCAGCGACGATCCCTTCGGCACCGTGCCGGCCATCGAACGCCTGCTGGCTTACTTCAACAACAGTCCACGCACTCACTTGCGCATCGCCCCGCAGGAAATCGGCGAAACCGCGGTCGGCCATTTCGCCTTCTTCCACAGCCGTTTCGACACGCGGCTCTGGCCCATCATCCTGGGCTGGCTGCGCCACGGCGAACTCGACAGCCGCAGCCCGGGACGAGTAATCCCACGCGCCTGAACCACCCTTCTCGCCCGGTGGCAGATGCCCCGGCCGGCATTTACTGGCATCCTTGGCCGCCTGAAAGGTCGCCGCTGTCTGGCGACCCACGCGACACACCTCCAAGCATCAAGGTAAGACGCCCATGGCATCTGCGAACAAGCAACACAAAAGGGCCCAGCGGGCGAAAACCAAGGCCAAGCAAAACCGCGCCAAGCGCACTGCACCGACCTCTGAGCTGGAACTGGACCCCAACGACAGCCGCATCGACTTCGAATCGGTGGACCTGACCGAACTGTTCGTGAAAATGCGCGATGCCGAAAAAACCAGCCAGCAGGCGCTGTGCACGGTCTTCCTCTCGGACCCGCTGCTGGAGCTGGTCTATGAGCAGGAAGGCGAACAGGGCGCCACGGACTTCATCCTTGCGGCGCTGATGGAGTACCGCAACTGGTCCACCGAGGCCGACGAGGCCACGGCCCTGGCCTGGATCGAGTCCGAGGCCTTCCAGGCCGACTACATGGCCGCATCCCAGGCACTGTTCAGCGCCGAAGGCTGAGTTTCATCCGGGCATGAAAAAGGGCGCATTCAGCAATGAATGCGCCCTTTTTCGTTTCAGCTAAACCGCCTGGCGTGATGCTCAGGCAGCTTCCAGCCGAGGGATTTCCATGCCGATGCGCGAGCTGGCGAAGTTCAGGTCGCCGCTGGCGATGGACTGGGCCTTGAAGCCCGAGCCGATCAGGTCGCGTACATACAGCTTGTTGTAGATGAACATGAACACCAGGTTGCTCAGGCCGAAAGTGAACATGGCCAGCAGGAACATGATGGCGGCCCATTTCCAGTCGGCGCGGAACAGTGCCGGGATGAAACCGAAGAAGAACACGGTCCAGGAGAAACCAACTGGCGCTTCCTTGATGGCTCCGGTGTTCGGGTTTTTGAAGATGATTTTAGTGAACGCCATGCGCGTCTCCTTGCCGCCCTTTTTTGAGAGACCAATGGCCGGGCGATCACCATTGAACCCTGAATGCTCGTTCTTCGAGCCGGGACTGTCGGGCATGCCGCAGGCAGGCGCGGACAATCAGGAACCAGGGCTAGTGCGCACGGATCAAGGGAGAGAGGCGAAGACGGATTCAGAGCCCCGACAAGCATTCAGTCCCTTGCAATACAGCGCTATTCCTTAGCTCCTCTCACGCTGGCACGCAAGAGCTCTTATCGAAGAGCGCGCAGGCTACTATTTCGCCAGCGGGCTGTCCATGAAACGCCATGTAACAAGTCACAGTTCCGACAAAAAAGGCCACCGTCAATGCTGACAGCCATCTTTTTGCCGCTCAAACAGCCAAATTTTCAGCATCCCCGGCCGGGGCCTTCGTCGTTGCCTGGTAATACTGCTCGGCACTGATTTCGCTGAGAGTCGCGTAGCCGTCGTACTGGTAAAAACGCTGCTTATCCCGAGCATAGCGGTCCGCGACAAACTCCAGGCTGGCCAGGTCGATGCGCTTGGCACTCACCGGGCGCCGGCCACAGAACAGCTTGCGCGTGCCCAACTGCAAGAAATCCGGATGAGGAACCCTCACTTCTTCCGGGCTGAACTCCACCTCCAGCGCCTTGCCGGCAGAAAACATCTGCGTCGCGCTGAAGGCGTAGCTGCCCATGAAGCGCGTGTGGGCCGGGTCGAGGTTCCTTTTTCTTTCGCTGTAGTAGTACACCGCGCCCTTATCCCTGGCCCAGCCATGCCCGCAGGACTCGAAGCTGGCCAGATCCGCCTTACCCAGCGGCTCAGGCGCCTGGTAAAAGATCCTGTGGCAAAAAACCGTCCGGCCATCGGCCAGGTAAGGCCCGCCCAGGGCACGGTACTGGTCGACGGAGGCTGAAGAAAATCGCTCCGGCACCTGGGTCTCGGCACGATGAAAGGGGATCAGGTACAAGCCGTTGGCATCACCGCACAGGTGTGTGTCCAGCAGCTTGAAACTGCCGGCATCCAGACCATTGATAGCGCGACCATGAAAGTGCACCTGGTGCCCCAGCTCAAACCCCAAGCCGATGGCGCGCAGGGCTGGCGTTGTCGACGCTGACACGCTGGGCTCCTGCAGACGGTGCCACCAGTAGCCCTGCAACTGCGGGTGAGCCTCGAAGAACGCGGCCCACTCCTGCAGCATCCCGTCATCGATCACCCCACCCGAACCGAGAGGGCCGTGCTTGTCGCCCACCAGCACCGGCGAGTGGTGGTGTTCACCGCGCTCCAGCTGGTTTACCACAAAGCTCTGCACATCCACATCCAGCGGCTTGTTGAACAGGTAGGCGCGATGCTCGTCGGCGTAGTAATGGAATCCCAGGTGACGAAAACTCGGGGCGTGGGCTCCACGCAGGCGGGTGCCATTGCAGTAGACGAACTGGTCATCCACGGCCACGTACGGGTCCGGAGTTTCACTGCGGCTCAAGACTCGGCCGGCAGCATCGAACACGGACTGAACGCGATTCAGCAGGCGAAAGTCGCCGACATAGCGCAGGGTTTTTCCGGTCAGGAAGTAGGCCCGTTGTGCGTCCTTGGCGTAGCGCTCGTTGAGCACACTGAAGGTTGCCAGATCGACGTTGTCGATGCGGTAGAAATACTCGTAGGCAATGCTTGAGCCCTGCTGCGCCTGGACGATCACCGAATGCCCGTCGGTGCCCCAGCGCTGGGCCAGCATCTGAAAGCCCTGCGGATTGGCTATCGGCAACGGCGAGCCGTCCTTCTGGTGCAGCGGCACACCGCCCCGACAGACCTGATCGTTGATCACCTGATAAGCCGGATGGTTGCTGCCACGCACCCGGTCCTCGGCGCTGGCGATCGCCCGTGCGCCCAGGAAGACCTTGGCCCCGTCACTGAACAGCACCGCGGATGAAGGCCAGTTCTCCGGCACCGGGTGCAACAGTGCCAGGCGCTCAGGCTGCGCGCCCTCGATCACCGCCAACCCGTAGTCGTGACAAAAGTAGGCACGCTGCTGATCGCACCAATGGTCATGGCCCAGGCTCCGCAACCCGCGGCACACACGCATCGGCAACGTCTGCAACGGGTGGTAGCCATAACGGGCGAAGTAGCGGGGCAAGCCATAATAGTCGGCCCGCGCATCACGCAGCAGGTGCCGATGAACACGATGGCGCCAGAGCGATTCGCCCTCTACCAGGAGGGAAACCGGGAACTGCTCGGCCGCGGCCTGAGAAGCCTGCTCAGCCGGCGTCCGCCCTTCAAGCTGCAGCATGAGGTAGACGTCCCGGGCGCGCTCTTCCACCAACAGCGCGCCCTCCACGAAGGCGAACCCCTGATGCCACTCAAGGTCGAGCATTTCCCACTCGGCAAAATCCATGTCCAAGTCCTTCATCGCTGCATCCCAAGCTGACCGAGCGGTGGATTATCAGTAGGCAACCTGCCAGCGTAAAGCGCCCCGTCGCCAGACCGCGACTGAGCATCAGCCCGCCACAAACAGACACGCCAAATTGCATTCGGACATGAAAAAGGCCGCGGTCATCTCTGAGCGCGGCCTTTTTTACAAGCAGTGGAGCAAACCGTCAGCTCAGCGCCAGGGCACCATTGCGCTCGGCCTTGCGCCGACGGGCCACCAATAGGCCCGCAGCGATGACGATGACACTCAGCAGGCCGGTGGCGAGGATCTCCACCCGATGCTCTTCCTGGAACAGCATGATGCCCAGGATCGCGACGATGAACACGATCACCGCGTAGGTCAGGCCAGGGAACAGCCACATGCGGAAGGCGATTTTCTCACCGGCGGCCATGCGCTTCTGGCGCATGCGCAGTTGCGATACGGCAATCACCAGGTACACCAGCAAGGCGATGGCGCCGGAACTGGCCAGCAGGAACTCGAACACCGCAGCCGGAGCTACATAGTTGGCGAACACCGCAAGGAAGGCTGCTGCAGTGGACAGGATCACCGCCCAGTAAGGCGTGCCACTGGCATTGGTGCGCTTGGCGACCGCTGGAGCATCGCCCCGCTTGCCCAGGGAGAAGAGCATGCGCGAGGCGGTGTAGAGCGCCGAGTTCAGGCAACTGGTCACCGCCACCAGCACCACCAGATCAACGATCAGCTTGGCGTTGGGGATGCCCATGCGATCGAGCACGGTCTGGTAGGAGCCAACCTGGGCCAGGCTTGGGTCGTTCCACGGCACCAGGGCCACAACGATGAAGATCGACACCAGATAGAACAGACCAATCCGCCAGATCACCGAGTTGGTGGCCTTGGAGATCTGTTTACCCGGGTTATGGGATTCCGCCGCAGCGATGGTGACGATCTCGGTGCCCATGAAGGAGAACATGGTGGTCAGCATGGCGGCCAGCACCGCGCCCATGCCGTTGGGCATGAAGCCTTGGGTGTCCACCAGATGCGAGACGCCGCTGACCTGGCTGTTGGGCAGCAAGCCGCAAATGGCCGCCAGGCCGAGGATCACGAAGCCGATGATGGCCACGACCTTGATCAGGGCAAACCAGAACTCGAATTCGCCATAGTTCTTCACACTGAACAGGTTGGTGGCGGTCAGCAGCAGGGTGATCACCAGGGTAAAGACCCAGATCGCCACGTTGGGGAACCAGGCATGCAGGATGGTTGCAGCGGCGTTGGCTTCCAGCGGGATCACCAGCACCCAGAACCACCAGTACAGCCAACCGATGGTGAAACCGGCCCAGTGGCCAATGGCGCGATCGGCGTAGGTCGAGAACGACCCGGTATCCGGCGAGGCGACGGCCATTTCCGCCAGCATGCGCATCACCAGTACCACCAGGGTACCGGCGGCGGCGTAAGCCAGCAGCACGGCCGGGCCGGCCTCGGCGATGGCGTGGCCGGAGCCGACGAAGAGACCCGCGCCGATAACGCCGGCGATCGACAGCATGGTCACATGCCGTGGTTTGAGCCCCTGCTCGAGGTCATTGGAGAGTTGCGTACCGCTCATGAAAAGCACCTTTGCAACGAAAAAAGAGTAACTCCACCCGGTCTGCATTCGTTCTCGTAAAAAGAATTCAACAGGGCGTTCTTTATTTCGTACGCAAGAATTGCGCCAAAATGTTACAGAGTCCCGGGCAATAGGGGTTGGCGAGCCGACCGATGGAAATCCCAAGTCATTGAGAACAATGGCATTTCGCCATTTCGTTACCGGGTGACTCACTTTGTAGGACGAAACAATGCACCAGAAACACACCCCCAAAGTGCCTGATGCACAATTAGCAAGCAGATCCGTGACCTTTGGCCCGTTAACCCTTCCAACACCCGGCCAAAGCTGGCACCATCGCGCCTTTTTTTACGCGACACCTACCGGATTTCAGGCGGTTTCTGGGTTCAAACGGGCGTTCGGTTGTTGATGGGGCGACAGTCTTCTGTGCTGATGCGACAACCTGCCACACGCCGTCTGTTTACCTCCGGTAGCGCTGTTGGCTGCGATTCGAACCCTATGCTAGCTTGGCGCCTCGCCAGGAAGGCCGCCAACAGCAGGAGCACAATGAACTCTATGAGGACCGCACATGGCTGAGGCCACGCCCGCGCTTGAAATCCGCAACTTGCACAAACGCTACGGCTCTCAGGAGGTACTCAAAGGTATCTCGCTGACCGCACGCGACGGTGACGTGATATCGATCCTGGGTTCCTCCGGCTCCGGCAAGTCCACTTTCCTGCGTTGCATCAACCTGCTGGAAAACCCGCACCAGGGCCAGATCCTGGTGGCCGGCGAAGAGCTCAAGCTCAAGGCCGCGAAAAACGGCGAGCTGGTGGCCGCCGACGGCAAGCAGATCAACCGACTGCGCAGCGAAATCGGTTTCGTCTTCCAGAATTTCAATCTCTGGCCGCACATGAGCGTCCTCGACAACATCATCGAGGCACCGCGCCGGGTGCTGGGCCAGAGCAAGGCCGAGGCCATCGAAGTGGCCGAGGCGCTGCTGGCCAAGGTCGGCATCGCCGACAAGCGCCACGCCTACCCGGCCCAACTGTCCGGCGGCCAGCAGCAACGCGCCGCCATCGCCCGCACCCTGGCGATGCAACCCAAAGTCATCCTGTTCGACGAGCCGACCTCGGCCCTGGACCCGGAAATGGTCCAGGAAGTCCTCAATGTGATCCGCGCCCTGGCCGACGAAGGCCGTACCATGCTGCTGGTCACCCATGAAATGAGCTTTGCCCGCCAGGTCTCCAGTGAAGTGGTGTTCCTTCACCAGGGCCTGATCGAAGAGCAGGGATCGCCACAGCAGGTCTTCGAGAACCCGCTTTCGGCACGCTGCAAACAATTCATGTCCAGCAACCGCTAACGGAGCTACACGCATGCAGAGCTATAAGAAGATCCTCCTGGCCGCTGCCGTCACTCTGGCTTTCAGCGCCAGCGCTGCCGCCGAAACCCTGAAAATGGGCATCGAGGCCGCCTACCCACCGTTCAACAACAAGGATGCCAGCGGCCAAGTGGTCGGCTTCGACAAGGACATCGGCGACGCCCTGTGCGCCAAGATGAAAGTCGAATGCACCGTGGTCACTTCCGACTGGGACGGCATCATCCCGGCCCTGAACGCGAAGAAGTTCGACTTCCTGATCTCCTCGCTGTCGATCACCGACGAGCGCAAGCAAGCGGTGGACTTCACCGACCCGTACTACTCCAACAAGCTGCAGTTCATTGCGCCCAAGGCCAAGACCGAGTTCAAGACCGACAAAGCCTCGCTCAAAGGCAAGATCATCGGCGCGCAACGGGCGACCCTGGCCGGCACCTGGCTGGAAGACCAACTGGGCGACGACATCACCATCAAGCTCTACGACACCCAGGAAAACGCCTACCTGGACCTGACGTCTGGCCGCCTGGACGCGATCCTGGCCGACAAATACGTCAACTACGAGTGGCTCAAGAGCGAAGCCGGCAAGCCTTACGAGTTCAAAGGCGATCCGGTTGAAGAAAGCGACAAGATCGGCATTGCCGTACGCAAGAAAGATCCTCTGCGCGAGAAGCTGAACGCCGCCCTGAAGGAAATCGTGGCCGACGGCACTTACAAGAAGATCAACGACAAGTACTTCCCGTTCAGCATCTATTGATACTGACTTGCCTGACCGGCGCTCGCCCCCTGGGCGCCGGTCCTTAGCAAAGCCATCCAGACCCCATGAATATCGATCTCTACGGATTCGGCCCGGCGCTCGCCGCCGGCGCGCTGATGACCGTCAAGCTGGCCCTCTCGGCGTTATGCCTGGGACTGGTGCTCGGTCTGCTCGGCGCCTTGGCCAAGACTTCTCCGTACAAGCCGCTGCAATGGCTTGGCGGCGCTTATTCGACCCTGGTGCGCGGCGTTCCCGAGCTGCTCTGGGTCCTGCTCATCTACTTCGGCACGGTCAACCTGATGCGGGCCCTGGGCGAGTTCTTCGGCAACCCCGAACTTGAACTCAACGCCTTCGCCGCCGGGGTGATCGCCCTTGGCCTGTGCTTCGGCGCCTACGCCACCGAAGTGTTCCGCGGCGCGATCCTGGCCATTCCCAAGGGTCACCGCGAGGCTGGCATGGCCCTGGGCCTGTCGAAATGGCGGATCTTCACCCGGCTGATCATGCCGCAGATGTGGCGCATCGCCCTGCCGGGCCTGGGCAACCTGTTCATGATCCTGATGAAGGACACCGCCCTGGTGTCGGTGATCGGCCTGGAAGAAATCATGCGTCACTCGCAGATTGCAGTGACCGTTTCCAAGCAGCCGTTCACCTTCTACATGGTGGCCGCCTTCATGTACCTGGGCCTGACCGTACTGGCCATGACCGGCATGCACTTCCTGGAAAAACGCGCCGCTCGCGGCTTCGCAAGGAGCGCCCAATGAACTGGGAAGTGATCATCAAATGGCTGCCGAAACTGGCTCAGGGCGCAACCCTGACCCTGGAGCTGGTGGCCATCGCGGTCATCGCCGGCCTGTTGCTGGCGATCCCCCTGGGCATCGCCCGCTCATCACGGCTGTGGTACGTGCGCGCCCTGCCCTACGCCTACATTTTCTTCTTCCGCGGCACGCCGCTGCTGGTGCAGCTGTTTTTGGTGTACTACGGGCTGGCACAGTTCGATGCGGTGCGTGAAAGCGCTTTGTGGCCCTACCTGCGCGATCCGTTCTGGTGCGCCACCGTGACCATGACCCTGCACACCGCGGCCTACATCGCCGAGATCCTGCGCGGTGCGATCCAGGCCATCCCGCCGGGTGAAATCGAGGCTGCGCGGGCCCTGGGCATGTCCCGACCCAAGGCTTTGTTCTACATCATCCTGCCGCGCGCTGCGCGGATCGGCCTGCCGGCCTACAGCAACGAAGTGATCCTGATGCTCAAGGCCAGTGCCCTGGCCAGCACCGTGACCCTGCTGGAACTGACCGGCATGGCACGCACCATCATTGCCCGCACCTACCTGCCGGTGGAGATCTTCTTCGCCGCCGGGCTGTTCTACCTGGTGATGGCCTACGTTCTGGTACGCGGCTTCAAGCTGCTGGAACGCTGGCTGCGGGTCGACGCCTGCCAGGGACGCTGACCTTCCCCCGCTCCCGCGCGGGAGCGGGCCTGCCCGGACTCACCGCCCATGCCCTCGATCCTCCAAGGCCCCGCGCTGCTCGATCGTTTCCAGGCCCTGGACGGCTTCCTGCTTGAACACCAGATGCTCTGGCGCCCGCGTCCGTTCAACCATCTGCAACTGCCGTGGGAAACCGCTCATCCCGAACTGGCCCAGTGGTTGCGCCAGCGCTCCCTGGAAGACGCCGAAGCGGCCCACAACCACCCGGAGCAACTCCAGGCACCGGCGCCCTTTGCCCAACTGGCGGAACAGGCCCGAGCACTCGGCGCGGTGGGCGCACTCCCCATAAAGGCACTGCCCGCGCCAAACCAACGCCTCAAGGTCGACGTGCCCGGGCGCAAATGGCAGCAGATCGAAGCCTTCGCCACCTGCCTGCAATTCGACCGCACGCCGACTCACTGGCTCGACTGGTGCTCCGGCAAGGGCCACCTCGGCAGGCGCCTGCTGCAACCCGAGCAGCAACTGACTTGCCTGGAATACGACCCGGCGCTGATCGAGAGTGGCGAGCAACTGAGCCGGCACCACGGTTTGCCCGCCCGCCATCGGCAACAGGACGTGCTGGCCGATGACACGGCCCAGCACCTGCGCGCCGAGCACAGCCCGGTGGCCCTGCACGCGTGCGGCGATCTGCATGTGCGCTTGATCCAGCTGGCCAGCCAGCAGGGTTGTCCACAGCTGGCCATTGCCCCCTGCTGCTACAACCGCACCCGCGCCAGCCGCTACCAGGGCTTATCCACAGCCGCCCGGGCATCAGGCCTGGAACTGTCCCTGGAAGACCTGGCCCTGCCCATGAGCGAAACCGTCACTGCCGGCGCCCGAGTCCGGCGCCAGCGCGACACCTCCATGGCCCGGCGCCTGGCATTCGACCTGCTGCAACGGCAAGTGCGTGGCCTCGACGAATACCTGCCGACACCCTCCCTGCCCAGCCACTGGCTGGACAAACCCTTCGCCGACTACTGCCGCGACCTCGCCGCCCTCAAGGACTTATCCACAGTCGATTGCCAGGATTGGGCCGCGCTGGAAGTCGCCGGCTGGCAGCGCCTGGCCCAGGTGCGCAACCTGGAACTGCTGCGGGGCCTGTTCCGCCGCCCCCTGGAATTGTGGCTGGTGCTGGATCGCGGGCTGTTTCTGCAAGAGCAGGGCTATGCCGTGCGCCTTGGAACCTTCTGCGAAGCCCCCTTGACCCCGCGCAATCTGCTGCTGCTGGCAGAGCGCCGGTAACCGCCTGCGCCGACCCAGGCCCGTTGTGCATAACCACTGCGGCCAGTGACCTCACTAACGGACATCGGACACCCCATGGGAAACCCGCACCCCATTGAAAGTCGCCGATCACGCCGGGGGATGTCCCTCAACTTCACGAAAGAAAAAAACCAAGCTCATTACGCCTACTAGTCTCTAAGGCGAGCTGGACATGTGCAGCACTCAAGCCACAGCTCTGGCGCAACTAAAGCGGTCATTTTTCGACAGGAAGTCGCCAAGTCCACCCACACATACAGGGAGTTAACCATGAACGTCATAGACCCTCAGTCACACACCTACGAAACCCTGCAAAAGGGGTTCAACTTGCGCTGGCCGCCCAGTATCGAACAGGGCGCACAGCGGATTTATGTATGTACAACACCCGATGAAGTTCTGGCGGCAGCCAATACAGCACTGCGTGATGGCTATCGCATCACAGTGCGCAGTGGCGGCCACTGCTACGAGGGTTTTGTTTCCAACAAGTTGAGCGGCGAGACAGAAAGCCTGGCAATTATCGACATCGGTGAAATGAAAGGCCTGAAGTACGACGAAAGCCAATCCATCACGTCTCCCTGGGACAGCCAGAACAAGCAGTATCGATTCATGGCATTGACCGGCAATCAGAACTGGGACGGTTACCTGTCGCTGTACAAGCAGGCCGGGCGCACCATTCCTGGCGGCTCATGCTATTCGGTCGGTTTGGGCGGGCACATCAGCGGCGGCGGTTACGGTTTGTTATCGCGCCTTCAGGGCTTGACCGTGGACTGGGTAACCGGCGTCGACATGCTTGTGCCTGTGGAAAACTCGCGGCAACTGAAGTTCCGGCATGTTCGCGCAGACAGTCCATCAAACGAAGACAAGGCATTGTTTACCGCCTGTTGCGGGGCCGGCGGTGGCAACTTCGGCATCATCATCGGCTACTACTTCGACCAACTCCCCCAAGCCCCGCAAAAAGCCTACTGGATTCCCCTGGCCTACCCGTGGAAAGAGCTGATTCCCAACTTCTCGAACTTCCTGCGAGCCTATTGGCAATGGTTCTCGGATAACGACGCCAACGCGACCAGCCCGGTGGAAGGCGTAGGCAACGGCGGATTGTTCACCCTGCTGAAACTGAACCATGTGGATACCTCCGACCATGTGGTGCTGGCGATCCAATACACCGGTCCTAATGGCCTGGTCGGCGGCGCAAACGATATACCGCTCAACGACTTCATCAGCAAGATGAATGCCGCGGCGGGCATTACGCCGACCCTCCATGACGGTTTCATCGCACCCAACATTGCACCGCTCAGGCACCCGCTTGCCGGCAGGAAGTTCAGAGGGGCGGTGGCTGAACACACCGCGATGGATTGGCTATACGTCACTCAAATGATCAACGGCTCGGGCAACAATCAGCGGGGCAAATACAAGTCTGATTATCAGGTCGAACAATTCTCCGAGCAGGCCTGCAACGCGTTGCTGACCCACCTGACCGAAGCTACGCCAGACAAGCGCTTCAGCCAGTCCCTGGTACAGATCGACTCCTACGGCGGGGCGATCAATAAAAAGGGCATGGGAACCACCGCCGTTCCTCAAAGAAGCTCACTGCTTAAAACCCAATACCAGACGTATTGGACCCATGCTGCCGATGACTCGGTGCAACTAGCCTGGATTCGCAACATCTTCAATGCCGTGCACGGCGGCAAGCCGAAAAGACCCGCCTACGATGGCTGCTATATCAACTACCCCGATGTCGACATGAAGTACACCGATGCGGGCGCTGTAGACCCCAACTGGTTGAACTTGTACTACGGCTGGAACACACAACTCATCAACACACTTTGCAACCTGAAGGCCTCAATTGACCCCAACAACCTGTTTCGTCATGAAATGTCCATCCCGGCCACAAAGGCCGACTAGGTTCCGGCCCGGACCCAACGCAGGGGCCTAACCACAGCGTGCTCGGTCGAGCCTCCCGGCAGCCGTGCGCCATTGGCTTGATGAGCAGGCTGTGCGTTTCTGCGACAGGCTGTCGCGACCTGTGGATAAGTCTGTTGATGGAATCCTGACAAAGCCTTGTAATGCATGGCGCTGGAGCCCCTTCACAGGCTGGTCATTTTTTGTTCACAAAATAAAAGCCCGAAAAAACAGCCAGTTGCATAAAGATGAGAACGGCTCCACAAATCCGACAGTTCCCGACCCTGGCAACCCATCCGTTGTGCATAAACACCTGAGCGAACGGGCATAACGACCTTCGCTCAGGTGCCTTGCAACGACCTCAGGCAAGGGCCTGATACCGGCTCCTACTCATCGGCCCGCGCCGGAATCCACCACTCTTCGCCTCGGGCCGTGCTGATGTATTCCGGCCAGCGGAAGTCGTGGGGTACCTGGAAGTCCTTGGGCAGCAGCGGCGCCTGCCAGCGACTGCCGCCGATGCCGCCACCGGTGCGCTCGATGAACTCGGCCTTGGCCGCGCTGAGCAACGCCTCGTCGGTGAGCAGGTCCACCAGAGTCGCGGCAATGGTCTTGGCGGCGACCTCGATCATCGGATCGATGGTCTGGCGGATGCCCCCCAGGGCGTTGGACACCCAGTCCGGATAGACCGTCCCCGACGGCGCGCTGAGCATCGGTCGGGCCACCAGCAGGCGCACGGTCGGGCAGTGCCAGGTGTATTCCGGGTAGTCGTCGGAGGTCAGGTAGTTCTGCCAGGCC
Source organism: Pseudomonas sp. JDS08PS003 (assembly GCF_045013505.1). Classification (NCBI taxonomy): domain Bacteria; kingdom Pseudomonadati; phylum Pseudomonadota; class Gammaproteobacteria; order Pseudomonadales; family Pseudomonadaceae; genus Pseudomonas; species Pseudomonas sp. JDS08PS003. The sequence continues at coordinate 480,245 of NZ_CP120724.1, read as the reverse complement.
GGCATCTGCAGACGCATCTGGCGCTCGCATTCCTGGGGCTCGATCAAGGCTTCGGTGGCCGGCAGGAAGGGTCGTTCCATGGCTTCCAGACCGAGGTTGCGCTGGATCTCGCGGGCGATTTCTCGGGCTTCTTCGTCCCACTGCGGGGCGCCCACCGCCGCCAGGTTGTCGTAGGTGGCCTGGGCCATGACGTGGTTGGGCAGGCCGCCCCGGGACTTGCAGACCCAGGTCTTTTTCCAGCGACAACCGGTGGCCATGGCCGCGGCAGCGGCGTTGTTGTCCATCACTTGGGAGATGGTTTCAGCCTGTTCGATGGAGTCGCAACGCAGCAGGTACTGGATCTGCGACAGGTGCGGCGGCAGGTTGTCGGCGGTGGCCTGGCCGGCGGTGAGGATCGCCTCGTTGTAGCTCCACAGGCCGGTGAACGGCAGGGTCGAGCGGCGCAGGCTTTCGTTGAGGGTATAGAAATGCACCAGGGCATCGTTGGCCCCCGGAGCCCGGGCCGCCAAGTGATTCTGCGGAATGGGGCTGTAGCGATCGGCAGCGATCCAGTTCTGCGGGTCTTCGCAGGTGAAGCTGTAGATGTAGGCGTAGGCGATGCCGCAGTGGGTGTCCCAGGTGGTGGTGTTGTTCAGCGGCAACATGTAGGTGGGGTGAAAGCTGATGGCGGCGTCGAGGTCGTCGTAATAACCCTTGGCGGCGTGGACCGGCTTGGAGGCGCGGAGCTTTTCCGCCGGCTCGCCGAAGAACCTGATGCTGCCCTGCAAGCCGAATTCCACCATGGTCGCCTTGGCCGCCAGGGCCCCACCGAGGGCGCTGATGCCCAGGGCCGAGTGCGGATCGGTGTGCCCCGGGGCGAAACGCGACAGGCCGTCCCGGGGCTGTTTGCGAGTGGTGGCCGCCTGGCAGTTGCCGGGCACCGCATCGTACTCGCCATAGGTGGCCAGCAGCGGTCCCTGGCCTTGGGTAAAGGTGGCGCAGAAGGCCGTGGGCATGCCGCCACTGCCGCGCTCGACGATGAAACCCTCGGCCTCCAGCAGCTCGACATACCAGGCGCAGGACTTGTATTCACGGAACGCCGGCTCGGCGTAATGCCAGATGATCTGGTGCCAGTCCGACAGTTGCTGGCGGTGGCGTTCAACCCAATCGAGAGCGAATTCTTTGTAGCGGGACATCCGCGGCACTCCTGGTTATCCAGGTTCCGGCCGGCCGCTGCCAGGACGCCTCGGCGCCCGCGCAAGACCTGCAGGACCTCTTGTTGTTATAGGGATGGTCCGGTCGGTTGCAGCCCGGATCGAGGTCCAGTATTGGTGAAGCGGTGATGACATCAATCGAATTTTTTCGCCAGCAATGTCAAAGAAAATTGACCAGTTCGGTGCCGCCACGGCCCATACTGCGACGCGGCCAGCCCCTCTCGGGGTCCTGCCTGGGCAGCATCCTGGCACCGGCCGGTTCCCTTCGAAGACAGGTTTCCTTGACCCGGAGTTTGCATGCGCTATCCCTCGATCACTGCCCTGCGCGCCCTCGACGCCGTGGCCCGGCTCGGTAGCGTGACCGCTGCCGCCCAGCAGTTGAGCCTGACCCGCAGCGCCATCAGCCACCAGATCATCAGCCTCGAACAGAGCCTGGGTTTTGCCCTCACCGAACGGGTGGGACGCGGCATCGGCCTGACCTACCAGGGCGAGTGCTATGCCCGGGAAGTGAGGCGCATCCTGGCGGATATCCAGGACGCCGGACGGCGCTTCGACGGCCTGGCGGTGTCGGGCAAATTGCGCATCAGCTGCAACCCGGGGTTCGCCAGTTTCTGGCTGTGCAACCACATCAACGGCTTCCTGCGCCAATACCCCCAGGTGCAGTTGCAGGTGGTCAGCCCTCGGGCCCAGGACGACACCAGCGACGCCGAGGCCGACCTGTTCATCGCCTATGGCATCGGCGACTGGCCGGGGCTGCTAGTGGAGCAGATCGTCACCCTGCGCTTTTCACCGGTCTGCAGCCCGCGCCTGATCCATGCCATCGGCGGCCTGAAGAGCCCGCTGGACCTCAAGGACTTCCCGTTGATCCACATGAGCGACACCAGCGACTGGCGGGTCTGGCTGGCGGCCGCCGGTGCCAGCCAGGTCAACCCTGACCGTGGCATTACCTTCTCCGACGCCCATTGCGCGCAGTCCGCCTGCATCGCCGCCCAAGGCGTGGCCATCGGCGACAACCTGCTCAGCGGCGACGCCCTGGCCCGGGGGCTGCTGGTGCGCCCGTTCGATATCAGCATCAGCGCCCTGCGCGGTTATTTCCTGGTGATCGATCCGGCCAAGGCCGAGCGGCCGGCGGTCCAGGCGTTCAGCGACTGGCTGAAAAACCAGCTGCAGATCAGTGCCCAAAGCATCAGTGACAACCCGCTGATCGACCCTTGAAGGGGGCAACGACTGGGAAATTTCACTCACCAATGAGGCAAAAATTATTCCATTGATGTGGCGTTGCTTTTCACAATAATGAGTCCACCACCTGCTGCACACACAATAAAAACTCAATCGTGCAGGTGGGTTTCCGGGAGATCTCTGTAGTGTCCAGTAGCCCCTCGACTCAACTCAGCGCCCAAGGAATCAGCCAGTATTACGGCAACTTCACTGCCCTGGACGGCATCGATCTGGACGTTCGCCAAGGCGAATTCCTCACCCTGCTGGGCCCTTCCGGCTCAGGCAAGACCACGTTGTTGATGATCCTCGCGGGCTTTCTCACCCCCAGCGCCGGCAAGCTGCTGGAGCGTGGCATCGACATCAGCCGGCGCCCGGCAGAGAAACGCAACTACGGCATGGTGTTCCAGGGCTACGCCCTGTTCCCGCACATGAGCGTGGCCGACAACGTCGCCTACCCGCTGCGCATTCGTGGGGTGAAGGCCGAGGAGCGCCAGCGCCGGGTCAAGCACATCCTCGAAGTGGTGGGCCTGGGAGCTCACCTGCACAAGAAACCTTCCGAGCTGTCCGGCGGCCAGCAGCAACGGGTGGCCATCGCCCGGGCTCTGGTATTCGAACCGGACATGTTGCTGCTGGACGAGCCGCTGTCGGCCCTGGACAAGAACCTGCGCGAACAACTGCAGACCGAGCTGCAGCGCATCCACCGCCAGGTCGGCACCAGCTTCGTCTTCGTCACCCACGACCAGGGCGAAGCCCTGGCCCTGTCGACCCGCATCGCCATCTTCAACCAGGGACGGCTGGCGCAGATCGACACCCCGGAAGCCATCTACGACCGGCCGAAAAACCGCTTCGTCGCCGAGTTCCTCGGCAAGATGAACCTGTTTCCGCTGCAGGGCCTCTCCCGCAACGGCAGCCAGGCCAGCGGGCGCTTTGGCGACAGCCCGCTGCACGCCACCACAAACGGGGAAATCAGCAGCCAGCCGCAGTTGCTGGCGGTGCGTCCGGAATACATGACGCTGCACACCGAGCGACCGCAAGCGGGCGAGCACAACGTGCTACCGGCCTGCCTCGGTGACCGGGTGTACCAGGGCTCCAGCACCCACCTGGCGCTGAATATCAGCCCGGAACTGGCGCCGGTGAACCTTTCGGTGCCCGGCGATCATCCCGGCGCCCGCTTGCCCAGTGGCACCCCGGTGTGGCTGAGCTGGCCGGTGCGCCACAGCTTCCTGCTGGAAGCCTGAACCGGCCACGCTCGCTGTCGATCGTTTTCGTAGAAAGCCAATAACAATATCGGCCGGCGCCTTGCACGTCGGCCTCGCGAGGACTTGCCCCATGAGCCAGCACCATCAACGCGACTGCATCGAAATCCTTATCGAAAAAGCCCGTGGCGGGCAGGTCAGCCGCCGCACTTTCATCCAGGCCATGGGGCTGCTGGCCGCAGTGCCCCTGGCGCTGCGCAGTGGCATCAGCTGGGCGGCGGACAAACCCCTGGTGGTGGTCAACTGGGGCGGCGATGCGCTCAACGCCTTCCGCAGTGCCTGGACCGACAGCTTCACCCAGAGCACCGGCATCCCGGTGCGCATCGACGGCGCCGGCCCCACCGAAGGGGCGATCCGTTCGCAGCTGGCCAGTGGCCGGCCGAGCTGGGACGTGGTGGACGTGGACAGCTACAGCGCCATGACCCTGGGCCGCGACAAGGTCCTCCAGCCCCTGGACTACAGCGTGGTGCAACGGGATCTGGTGGCCCCGGAGCTGTCCCACGAACACGGCGTCGCCGGTTACCTGTTCAGCTACGTGATCGCCTGGGACAGTCAGAAATACGGCAACAACGGCCCCAAGGATTGGGCGGATTTCTGGAACGTCGAGAAATTCCCCGGCAAGCGCACCCTCTACAAGTGGATGAACGGCATGCTCGAGGCTGCGCTGCTGGCCGACGGCGTGGCCGCTGACCAGCTGTACCCGCTGGACGTGCCTCGGGCCTTGCGCAAGATCGATGAACTCAAGCCCCACGTCCTTTCATTCTGGGGCTCGGGCGCCGAAAGCCAGCAGTTGATGATCGAAGGCGAAGCCTCCATGGGCGCCATCTGGCACACCCGCGCCACCCTGCTCCATGAGGACAGCGAGGGCCGCATCAAGTGGGGCTTCGACAATGCCTTCCTCAACGCCAGCAGCTGGGGCGTGCTCAAGGACAACCCGGCAGGCGCCGCGCCGGCCATGCAGTTCATCCAGCACGCCTTGCAGCCCGCCGGGCAGCTGAAGCTATTCGAAGCCCTGGGCAACGGCCCGTCCAACGCCGCCACGCAACAGTTGATGAGCGCCGAACAGCGGGAGATCAACTGCGCCTCCGAAGCCAACATGAAGAAGCAGATCTTCCTCAACACCCAGTGGTACGCCGACCACTACTCCAGCACCCTGGAGCAGTACCTGACCCACCTGTCCAAGTGAGCCGTCGACCATGAGTGCAACCCGAACCGCACGCCTGGAACGCAGCCTGCTGCTGTTTCCCCTGCCGTTGCTGCTGGTGGTGTTCTACCTGTTACCGTTCTTCGGCGTGGTGAGCTGGAGCTTCACCCTGCCCGAGCCCGGGATCGAGCAGTACCAGCGCATCGCCACGGACCCGGCGATCCACGACATGCTCCTGCGCACCCTGCGCCTGTGCCTGACCGTGAGCCTGCTGGCCCTGGTGATCGGCTACCTGCTGGCCTACTGCTGGGTGTTCAGCCCGCCGTTCTGGCAGCGCATGGTGGAAATCTGCGTGTTCATCCCGTTCTGGATCTCGGTGCTGGTGCGGGCCTTCGGCTGGCTGATCGCCCTGCGCAGCAATGGCGTGGTCAACGACAGCCTGCTGTCCCTGGGCTGGATCGATCACCCCTTGCAACTGACCCGCAACGAACTGGGGGTGGTGATCGGCATGCTGCACTTCATGATCCCCTATGCGCTGTTCCCGCTGCTGTCGAGCATGCGCCAGCTGGATCAACGGGTGCTGCTGGCCTCCCGCGGCCTGGGGGCCGGTGCGCTGCGGACCTTCTGGCAAGTGCTGCTGCCCCAGACCCTGCCAGGGCTGCTGGGGGCTTTCATCATGGTGTTCGTGTTCTGCCTGGGCTTCTTCATCACCCCGGTGCTGCTGGGTGGCGGGCAGACGGTGATGATCGCCGAGTACGTGTTCCTGCAGATGTTCCAGACTAGCAACTGGGGTCTGGGCGCGGCCCTGAGCCTGGTGCTGCTGACCCTGGTCAGCGCGCTGATCTGGCTGCTGCTGCGCATCACCCGTGTCAATCGACTGGTGGGTTGAGGTCACTATGAATACACATCGCACTGCATTGAGTACCCGGCTGATCGCCGTGGTCGCCATGGCCTTCATGCTGTTCCCGCTGCTGACGGTGATCCCGGTGTCCTTCACCGCCAAGCGCTACCTGTCGATGCCCGAGGGCAACTGGTCGCTGCGTCACTACGAGGCATTACTGAGCAACCCCGACTGGCTGTCGAGCATCGGCCAGAGCCTGGCCATCGCCAGTGCCACCAGCCTGATCGCCACCTTGCTGGCGGTGAGCTTCAGCCTCGGCATCTGGTACCTGCGCTCGCGCCTGGCAACCCTGCTGATCGGCCTGGTGCTGCTGCCCATGGCCATTCCGCCGGTGATCTCGGCGCTGGTGCTGTACTTCATGGAAACCAACCTCGGGCGCATCGCCCCGGGCTGGGGCTACGACACCCTGCCCGGGGTGGTGATCGCCCACGTGGTGATGGTGGTGCCCTACGGCGTGGTGACCATGCTGGTGGCCCTGAGCCAAGTGGACCGGCGCATCGAGCTGGCCTCGCGCAACCTGGGGGCCAGCCTGATGCAGACCACCTTCCTGGTGATGCTGCCGAACCTCAAGCTGGGGATCTTCTCCACCGCGCTGCTGAGCTTTGCCCTGTCCTGGGAGGAGGTGGCGGTGACCCTGTTCATCACCAGTGTCGACGTCAACACCCTGCCCCGGCGGATCTGGAGCGGCCTGCGGGATAACGTCGATCCTAGCGTGGCGGCGATCTCGGTGCTGCTGATCGGCCTGACCCTGCTGGTGCTCATGGGCCGCCTGGCCCTGCAGTACGCCGCCCAGCGCCGCGCCCGCTCCTGATTGCCCCCTGTGGCGAGGGAGCAAGCGGCCTCGCCACACAGCCCCTCCACAGCCCTCCCCCGCGTCCGGCTATTCGCCACCGAGCTGACCGAAGTCATGCCTAGTCCCCTCGGTTTTGTCCGATAGTGCGCAGCTCGCTCACCCGGTTGCCCAGGCTCTTCTAGACTCAACGGGTGGTCGTATTCGGAACTGAGCAAGTCGCTTTCGTGCGGATCAATCAGAGGCAGCGTGTCAAGCTGCCCTTTATGCCCTGAACAGGTGCGGCAACGACCGCACCGGGTACAACAAGATACCCATTCAGGGTGCATGGCCAACGGCCTGAAACGCCGCGCTACCGTGACGTGGCAACCAGTGCCGCAGCCGACACTTTCGGACAGCCGACAACCACCAGGTTTGTCCGTGACCGTGAGGAATTGCTGTATGCCTGATGAAACACTGCATCTGCCGTTGATCCACACCCTGCTGGAGCGTCACAAAGGCTCCCCGGGTGCGCTGTTGCCGATTCTCCACCAGATCCAGGAAGAGCTCGGCTACATCCCCGATCTGGCCGTCCCCGAAATCGCCCATGCACTCAATCAGAGCCAGGCGGAAGTGCGCGGGGTGATCAGCTTCTACCATGATTTTCGTACCGCACCGCCGGCGCGCCACATCCTGCGCCTGTGCCGCGCCGAGTCCTGCCAGAGCCGCGGCTCCGAGCAGCTGGCGGCGCAACTGCGCGCACGCCTGCAACTGGATGACCACGGTAGCAGCGCCGACGGCTCCATCAGCCTGCGGCCGGTGTACTGCCTGGGGGCCTGTGCCTGTTCGCCGGCCCTGGAGCTGGACGGACAGTTGCATGCCCGGGTCAGCGCCGAACGTCTGGATGCGCTGCTGGACAGTTGCCGGGAGGACGCGTGATGCCAAGCCTCTATCTGCCCTGTGATTCCCTGGCCCGGGCCGTGGGCGCCGACGCGGTGGCCGACGCCATCGCCGCCCAGGCCGAGCAGCACCAACTACCGCTGCAACTGCAACGCACCAGCTCCCGTGGCCTGTACTGGCTGGAACCGCTGCTGGAAGTCGATACCCCGGACGGACGCCTGGGCTTCGGCCCGGTGAGCGTCGCCGACGTACCCTCGCTGCTGAACGCCCTGCAAGACGCTCCCGCCAGCCATCCCCTGGCCCTGGGCCGGGTGGAAGACCTGCCCTACCTGAAGAGCCAGCAACGTCTGCTGTTCGCCCGCGCCGGCATTACCCGGCCGCTGTCCCTGGCGGACTATCGGGCCCACGGCGGCTTCGAGGGCCTGAGCCGCGCCGTCGCCCTGGGCGGTGACCAGACCGTGGCCGCGGTGCTCGACTCCGGCCTGCGGGGCCGCGGCGGCGCGGCCTTCCCCGCCGGGATCAAATGGCGCACCGTGCGCGACACGCCGCAGCAGCAGAGGTACGTGGTGTGCAACGCCGACGAGGGCGACTCCGGCACCTTCGCCGACCGCATGCTGATGGAAGGCGACCCGTTCCTGCTGATCGAAGGCATGGCCATTGCCGGTATCGCGGTCGGCGCCAGCTACGGCTACATCTACGTGCGCTCGGAATATCCCCAGGCGGTGGCGACCCTGCGCGAAGCCCTGGAAATCGCCCGGGATGCCGGTTATCTCGGGGCCAATGCCGGCGGTAGCGGCCAGGCGTTCGACATGGAGGTGCGGGTCGGTGCCGGGGCTTATATCTGCGGCGAAGAAACCGCCCTGCTGGACTCCCTGGAAGGCAAGCGCGGCATCGTTCGCGCCAAGCCGCCGATCCCGGCGCTGCAAGGCCTGTTCGGCCAGCCGACCCTGGTGCACAACGTGCTGACCCTGGCCTCGGTGCCACTGATCCTGGAAAAGGGCGCGCCGTTTTATCGCGACTACGGCATGGGCCGCTCCCTGGGCACCATGCCCTTCCAACTGGCGGGCAATGTGCGTCACGGCGGCCTGGTGGAACGGGCCTTCGGCCTGACCCTGCGCGAGCTGGTGGAAGGCTACGGCGGCGGCACCGCCAGCGGTCGGCCGCTGAAGGCTGCGCAAGTCGGCGGCCCGCTCGGCGCCTGGGTGCCCCCTGCACAGTTCGATACGCCGCTGGATTACGAAGCCTTCGCCGCCATGGGCGCGATGCTCGGCCACGGCGGTGTGGTGGTGGCCGATGACAGCCTGGACATGGCCCACATGGCGCGCTTCGCCCTGCAATTCTGCGCCGAGGAATCCTGTGGCAAATGCACCCCGTGCCGCATCGGTTCGACCCGCGGCGTGGAGGTCATCGACCGCCTGCTGGCAGCCCCCGATCAAGGCCGGCGCGATGAGCAGGCGCTGATCCTCAAAGACCTGTGCGACACCCTGCAATACGGCTCGCTGTGCGCCCTGGGCGGGATGACGTCCTATCCGGTGGCCAGCGCCCTGAAACACTTTCCCGCCGACTTCGGTCTGCAGCCCTCGGAGGCCGACCAATGATCAGTATTTTCGACCCAGCCACAGACATCGACCTCAATGCCGTGGACTTCGGCACCCCAGCCCGCGACAGCCAGGTGCAAGTCAGCCTGAACATCGACGGACGCAGTATCAGCGTGCCCCAGGGCACCTCGGTGATGCGCGCCGCCGCCCTGCTGGGCACCACCATCCCCAAGCTCTGCGCCACCGACAGCCTGGAAGCCTTCGGCTCGTGCCGCATGTGCCTGGTGGAAATCGACGGCATGCGCGGCTACCCGGCTTCCTGCACCACCCCGGTCAGTGAAGGCATGGTGGTGCATACGCAAACGCCAAAGCTGGCGACCCTGCGGCGCAACGTGATGGAGCTGTACATCTCCGACCACCCGCTCGACTGCCTGACCTGCTCGGCCAACGGCAACTGCGAACTGCAGACCGTGGCCGGCCAGGTGGGCCTGCGGGAAGTGCGCTACGGCTATGACGGCGCCAACCACCTGGACGATCAGAAAGACACCTCCAACCCCTACTTCGACTACGACCCGAGCAAGTGCATCGTCTGCAACCGCTGCGTGCGCGCCTGCGAGGAAACCCAGGGCACCTTCGCCCTGACCATCAGCGGCCGCGGCTTCGAATCCCGGGTCGCGGCAGCCGGTGGCGACAACTTCCTCGACTCCGAATGCGTGTCCTGCGGCGCCTGCGTGCAGGCCTGCCCGACGGCGACCCTGATGGAAAAAAGCGTGGTGGAAATCGGCCAGCCGGAGCGGGCGGTGATCACCACCTGCGCCTACTGCGGGGTGGGCTGCTCGTTCCGCGCCGAGATGAAGGGCGACCAGCTGGTGCGCATGGTTCCGGACAAGAACGGCCAGGCCAACCACGGCCATTCCTGCGTCAAGGGCCGCTTCGCCTGGGGCTACGCCACTCACCCTGACCGCATCACCAAACCGATGATCCGCAAACACATCAGCGACCCGTGGCAGGAAGTCAGCTGGGACGAAGCGGTGACCTACGCCGCCAGCGAGCTGCGGCGCATCCAGTTCAAGTGCGGCCGCGACTCCATCGGCGGTATCACCTCCAGCCGCTGCACCAACGAAGAAACCTACCTGGTGCAGAAACTGGTGCGGGCAGCCTTCGGCAACAACAACGTCGACACCTGTGCGCGGGTCTGCCACTCGCCCACCGGCTACGGTCTCAAGCAGACCCTGGGGGAATCCGCCGGGACCCAGAGCTTCGACTCGGTGATGCAGGCCGACGTGATCCTGGTAATGGGCGCCAACCCCAGCGACGCCCACCCGGTGTTCGGCTCCCAACTCAAGCGGCGTCTGCGTGAAGGGGCCAAGCTGATCGTCATCGATCCGCGACGCATCGATCTGGTGGACTCGGTACACGCCCGCGCCGAGCTGCACCTGGCTCTGCGCCCGGGCACCAACGTCGCCATGCTCAATGCCCTGGCCCATGTGATCGTCACCGAAGGGCTGGTCAACCAGGGGTTCGTCGACGCCCGCTGCGAGCCGGAAGCCTTCGCCCAGTGGAGCGCCTTCGTCAGCCGCGCCGACAACTCGCCGGAAGTGCTCGGCGCCATCTGCGGCGTCCCCGCCGCCGACATCCGCGCTGCCGCGCGCCTGTACGCCACCGGCGGCAACGCCGCGATTTACTACGGCCTGGGCGTCACCGAGCACAGCCAGGGCAGCACCTCGGTGATGGGCATCGCCAACCTGGCCATGGTCACCGGCAACATCGGTCGCGAAGGGGTCGGGGTGAACCCGCTACGGGGGCAGAACAACGTCCAGGGCTCCTGCGACATGGGCTCCTTCCCCCACGAGCTGCCGGGCTATCGGCACATCTCCAACCAGGCGGTGCGCCAGGAGTTCGAGCAGGCCTGGAACGTCACCCTGCAAGCCGACCCCGGCCTGCGCATTCCCAACATGTTCGAAGCGGCCCTGGGCGGCAGCTTCAAGGGCCTGTACTGCCAGGGCGAGGACATCGCCCAGAGCGACCCCAATACCCAGCACGTGACTGCGGCCCTGTCGGCCATGGAATGCGTGGTGGTGCAGGACATCTTCCTCAACGAAACCGCCAAGTTCGCCCACGTGTTCCTGCCGGGCTCCTCGTTCCTGGAAAAGGACGGCACTTTCACCAACGCCGAACGGCGCATCTCCCGGGTGCGCAAGGTCATGGAGCCCCTGGGTGGCAAGGCCGACTGGGAAGGCACCCTGGCCCTGGCCGCGGCCCTGGGCTACCCGATGCACTACAACCATCCTTCGCAGATCATGGATGAAATCGCCCGCCTGACCCCGACCTTCACCGGCGTCAGCTACGCCAGCCTGGACCGCCACGGCAGCCTGCAATGGCCGTGCAACGACGCCGCGCCGGACGGCACGCCGACCATGCACATCGACGAGTTCGTGCGCGGCAAGGGGCGCTTCATGCTCACCGGCTACGTGCCCACCGACGAGAAGGTCAATGGCCGCTACCCGCTGCTGCTGACCACCGGGCGCATCCTCAGCCAGTACAACGTCGGTGCCCAGACCCGGCGTACCGACAACGTCGCCTGGCACGCCGAGGACCGCCTGGAAATCCACCCCACCGACGCCGAGAGCCGGGGCATCAACGAAGGCGACTGGGTGGGCATCGGCAGCCGCGCCGGGCAGACCGTGCTGCGGGCCCGGGTTACCGAGCGAGTGGCGCCGGGGGTGGTCTACACCACCTTCCACTTCCCCGAATCGGGGGCCAACGTGATCACCACCGACAACTCCGACTGGGCCACCAACTGTCCGGAGTACAAGGTCACGGCGGTGGAAGTCAGCCGCGTCTATCACCCTTCCGAATGGCAGAAACGCTACCAGGCCTTCAGCGATGAACAACATCGCCTGCTGGACAAGCGCGGCCGCTCCCGGGATGGCAAGGCGGAGGTGCGCCGATGAGCACCGCCAACCTGATCAAGATGGCCAACCAGATCGCCGCCTACTTCGTCAACGAGCCCAATCAGGACCAGGCGGTGCTCAACGTGCGCAACCACATGCAAATGTACTGGACCCCGGCCATGCGCAAGGAACTGCTGGCCTGGCAGACCGAGCAGCAAGGAGCGGACCTGCACCCTCTGGTGCAGAAAGCCGTCAGCCATGCAGGATGGGAGGCCTAGGCAAAGGCTCCCCGGACGGCTGAACGCCGGCCGGGGACATTCACTGACCGGGGCAACGCTGATCCGCTGGAGGCCTGGACTGGACCGCCAGCGGCAAGGTTGCCCCCGGTTTGCTCAGCGGCAGCAACTGGTACACCGCAAACGCACACATCGCCTGCACCTCGCCTCCGGCCACCGGGATGTAATTCAAGCCGACAAAGGCTTCGTAACTCTTGCCCGGCTCGAACAGCACCACCTTCTTCACCGGCGCACAGGTGCGATAGGTACTGCCATAACTGCCTGCAGCCACACCTCCCCCTTCCAGCAGAAAAGGCCTGCCGGCGGGCACCCGATACTCGGTGACGACCTCGGTGTAAGCCCCCTCGCCCATACGGATCGCACCCACATAGGACGGCAGCTTCGGCGCGAAACGCGGCAACATGTCGATCTGCCTCGGCTGCAGCGGGAACTGCGGATAGTTGATGTTCGCCTGTTGATCGCTGCCGAAACGCCCGGCCTTGGCCAGGCGCTTGCTGTCACCCTGGCAACCGGCATAGGCCTCACCGCGCACCTCGCCATTGGTGATCACCCGCAACTGCGCCGTCGGCACGCCAAGGGGCGGTTCCGAATAAGGCAGCACCGGCTTGACGCTGCAGGCGCCGAGCAACGACAGCAGCGCCAACAAGGGGATATTTCCGGGGTTCATGACTGATCTTTCCTTTGTCTGAAGCGGCATAAGCGGCTGAGCAGGCTATCGGCCGAGTGAGGGTAGTCTGCACTGAATCATCGGCCAGGCAACCGCTGTTTGACAGGCGCCTGAGTCGGCACTAGCTTCCAAGGCCGTGCCTTTGAGTCAGCAACCAAAAACTCAGGTGAACCCAGTGCTCAAGCCCAATCCCTTGCACCACAACCAGCCCCCTCCGCGCGTTGCAGTGTGCCCCCGGCAACCGGCTCCCCTTGCCCTGCGCACTCGACGCCTTCTGCGCCCGATTTGCCGTCGCGGCATGAACAGATCGCTGCCAACGCTCGTCCCGCCCTATTAAGCGTCTCTTGCCGAACACCCCTGGCGTGTTCGTTGCTGCGTCTCACTGATCTTCGTTTACACACCTGGAACGCTTCGCTCTGGAGAGCGCTGCAGTGCGCGATAGGAACCCCCTAAAGGACTAGCGAGCCCGGCTGATGCCCGGGCGGGAGCCTCTATCCATGTCACAAAAAGTGATCGCCTTCTTTCCTGAAGCCGCCTACGGGCCGGCGTTGAACTCTGTGGGTATCGCCCAGGCCTGCGAGGCACTCGGGCACAAGGCCGTATTCCTCACGGACCCTGGCATGCAAGGCGTGTATGCCAGGTTCGGCTTTGAGGAACACCGGGTGAACATGTCCGCGCCGATGCCGGCCGCAGAGATGGCCCGTTACTGGATCGACTTCATCAACGGCCACCTGCCGAACTTTCGCAAAACACCCCTGGAGCAGATCGACACCTATGTGAAGGAATGCTGGGCAGCGATCGTCGATACGGCGAAATGGGCACAGAAGGAACTGCCTGCGGTGCTGGCGAGGGTCGAACCCGATCTGATCTGCGTCGACAACGTCGTCATGTTTCCCGCGATCAAGCAGTACCGCGCGCCCTGGGTGCGCATCATTTCCTGCTCGGAGAATGAAATCGGCGACCCGGACATCCCGCCGCACCTGTCCGGGATGAGCGTTCAGGACAAAGCCGGTCATGAAGGTTTCCGAGCGCGCTTCGAGGAAGTGATCCGCCCGATCCACGAGGACTTCAACCTTTTCCTCCAGGCCCAGGGCGAGAAACCCTATCCCCTGGGCACCTTCTGCGAACCCTCGCCGTTCATGAACCTGCTGCTCTATCCCGATGCCGTCCGCTTCAAGCGACGCCACCCATTGCCTGCCGAGCGCTTCCACTACCTGCAAGGCAGCGTGCGCAAGGACAGCCCCTATGAGATCCCCGAGTTCCCGGTACAACGCCACCAGCCATTGCTGTACGTGAGCTTCGGCAGCCTGGGCAGCAGTGACATCCCCTTGCTCAAACGCCTGATAGACGCCCTCGGCAAACTGCCCTATCGAGCCCTGGTCAATGTCGGCGAGCACTTGGACCAGTACCCGGTATTGCCGGACAACGTGCAGATTGCCGACTGGCTGCCGCAGCCCTCGGTGATCGCCCAGGTGGACGTAGTCATCCACCACGGTGGCAACAACAGCTTCACCGAGTGCCTGTACTTCGGTAAGCCGGCCATCGTCATGCCCTACGTCTGGGACGGCCATGACAACGCCATGCGGGCCCAGGAAACCGGCCACGGCTTCCGGCTCGACCGTTACCAATGGACCGAAGTGCAACTGGCCGAAGCCCTGAGCGCCTGCCTCAACGACAGCGTGCTGCGCCAACGCCTGCAACGCACCAGCGCCCAGATGCAATCACGCCAGGGCACCGAAGAAGCCGCACGCCTGCTCGATGACCTCCTCAAGCGCGAGGTCCGGCCCAACCTTCGAAAGGGAGTGCAACACAAGGAGCGCGACCGATGAACACACCGCTGCTACAGGACCCGCTGCAGATCACCGACCTGCAGGATTGGGGCGAGATACCAGAGATGCTGGAAGGCCAGTCACGGGTTGCCGGCGTGCTTCTGCACAAGGGTGCACAAGGCCAGTCGGAATGCGGCCTGTGGCGCTGCACTCCCGGCAAGTGGAGGTGCCATGTGACCCGGGATGAGTTCTGTCACTTTCTTGAAGGGCGCTGCACCTATGTCCATGAGTCCGGGGAAGTGATCGAAATCCGCCCGGGCAGCAGCGCGTTCTTTCGCCAGGACTGGAAAGGCACCTGCACCGTCCACCAGACGATCAAGAAGGTCTACATGATTCGCTGAAAGCCGTTACTGAGGGCTCTTCATTCACCCAGGGTTTCAAGGACAGAACAATGACCAGTTTTACCTGTGAAAGCGCTTTGTACTTTATCAATCCCCACTACCTGACACCCGCCAGCGGCCGGCTCCGCGAAGTCTTCGACCCGGCGACCCTGGAGCGCGTCGGGCGCATGGGCCTCGGCGAAAAGGCTGATGTGCAAGCTGCCGTGAATGCCGCCAATGCGGCGCAACAGCAATGGGCCAGAGTGGATACCCGAAGCCGGGCCGCACGCCTGCACGAACTGGCCGAGAGCATAGAGAAAGTGGCTGGCCTCAACCGTGAAGTGGCGCGGCTGATGACCCTGGAGACCGGCAAGCCCTTTCCGGAAGCCATGGGCGAGCTGGCCAACTGTGCGTCGGTTTTCCGCTACTACGCGGAGATGGCACGAGACGATGCCGGCAAAGTGGCAGGTACCACGCAAACCGGCTCATTCCAGCATGTGCGCTATGAGCCCTATGGGGTCAGCGTGCACATCATGCCCTTCAACTACCCCATTCTGCTGATGTGCTGGACCGTCGCGGCCTCCCTGGCTGCGGGCAACGCCTGCATCATCAAACCGGCGGAAAGCGCCACCCTCTGCACCCTGAAATTTCTCAGCCACTTCACCCGCCTGTTGCCAGGCTTGGTGTGTTGCGTACCGGGGGATGCCCTCACCGCCCAATTGCTGGTGCAATCATCCGGCACCCACGCGGTGGCCTTTACCGGAGGTATCGCCGCTGCCCACGCCGTGGCCGTGACCTGTGCCGATCTGATGAAGCCTTGCGTGATCGAGGCCGGTGGCAGCGATCCGATGATCATCTCCAAACACGCACCTTTGGATGTCGCGGTAGCGGGCGCAGTGACCGCCGCCTTTCATCTGAGCGGACAGATCTGCACCTCGGCCGAACGCCTGTACGTGGTCGACGACATCTATGAGGCATTTGTCGCCCGCTTCGTCGAGCAGACCCGCCAACTGCGGATTGGCCACGGCCTGGAGCGCTCCGAGATCGGACCGCTGGTCAGCGAAGCGGCACGCGACAAAGTCATACGCCTGGTGGAAGACGCCGTGTCCAAAGGCGCCCGCGTGCTGTGCGGCGGGCGCATCCCACAGGACCGCCCTGTCGGCTGGTTCTACGAGCCGACCATCCTCAGTGGCGTCACCGGTGACATGGCGATTCTCCAGGAAGAATGTTTCGGGCCAGTGGCGGCGGTCTGTCGCGTCGCCGATTTCGACGAGGCCATCCGCCGCGCCAACGACTCGCCATTCGGCCTGGGAGCCTCACTGTTTTCCACCAACCTGACCGAATCGATGGAAGCGGCCGAACGCCTTGAAGCGGGCATGGTATGGATCAACAACCCCCTGGTGGACAACGACGCCCTGCCATTGAGCGGCTGGAAAATGTCAGGGATCGGCAGCGAACTGGGCCGCCAGGGACTGGACGCGTTTCGCCGTTCGAAGATGGTCATCATCGACCACAAACCACGGATTCAGAGCTGGTGGTACCCCTATCCCGACAGCGTGTTCCATGACGCCCAGAGCGAGCTGGAGAAACAGGACAAGGCATAGCCAAAGCGGCAAGACCCGCCTCCTCCTGGCACAACGCCCACCCTGGCCACAGAGCCTTGCGACGCCCCTCAGCCCAGAGGGGCGCAGCGCTCAATCTTCCCGCTCGACAGGACTCACCGAGGAGCGCGGCCAGCGCCCTCAACAGGCCACGCAAAAATAGTCAGATTTCAGGGGTTTACAGAACCCCGCCAATCGCTATAATCGTCGCCCTAACACGCCGGTATAGCTCAGTTGGTAGAGCAACTGACTTGTAATCAGTAGGTCCCGGGTTCGACTCCTGGTGCCGGCACCATACAAAACGAAGCCCCTGCAGAAATGCAGGGGCTTTGTTGTTTCTGGATCCTGGGTAATTTCATAGACGCCCGCTCAAGTTATCCACAGCCGCAGAATAGATAGAACAACGGCTGTCTTCGAGCGCCATTCAGGCAGCCAGCATCTTTAAGGCTCAGCCACGCCCTGTGTGGTTCTCACAACGTGCGATCAGCGGCCGATGGCTCGCAAGGTCACCAGGACCTCGTTCCCAGATAACACTCACCATCCACCTAGCCTTGTCCTTTCTAAAACAGCTTGCTCCTTGAACTCCCTATATGCGCGCTGCGGTGCGAAGGGCGAAACCATTGTGTTCGCTGCGTTGCAGTTAGCACGACTTCGGCAAAAGTTTTGCGCTAGTGTTTCCCTGCGGGCCAGGAGGGCGTTCACGCGCATGGCCTTTAAAAAGGGGCAACCGCTTATGACGAATGCTATGCCATCCATCAAACTCAGTACTCTTCGGCAAATTGCCCCCTACCTGAGCCTGCGTGGGGTGTCGCCGCTGGAGTTCTTTCGGCGTTACGGCATTTCTCCTCATGTTTTTCAAAACCCTGATGCCTGGGTACCCCGGGCGGTCTGCTTTCACATAGCCAACGAAATGGCTGCTATCGCCCAGGACCCTTTCGGGGGGGCCTGTGTGGGACACCTGATCGAAGTACGCTCACTCGGCGCCTGGGGCGAATTGATATTGGGCTCAAGCAACCTCGCTCAGGCCTGTGCAGTGGCGTCGATCCACACGGACTTACTGCATCAGGGAGGAGAAGTCAGAATCGTCACCGAAGGCCGTACGACGAAACTGATCCACCGATTTACCGGGCAGCACGGGGCGGATCCGAAGCAGGTCATTCTCGGCACGCTGGCGCTGCTCAGAAAAGTACCGCTCATGTCCGGTGAGCCTGGCGCCATACGCGTGCATCTGCAAAACCCAAGGGAAAGAGGAGATGAGGCGCTGGAGGAGTACCTGGGGCCTCATCTGGAAATGAACGCGCAGCACAACATGATCGAATTCGACCGTGAGCTGCTCGACACCCCCCTGCAGCCCGGTCGGGATGATGCCTGGAAAGTCACCGAAGCCTTGAGGTCGACAGCGCAAGCAGCAGGGGTGCTCATCGAGCGGATAGCGGACCAGGATCAATCCAAACTTGGCGTGATCTCGAGGAACATGGGGCTGTCTTCTCGAACATTGCAGCGGCGTCTTAAATCCTGCGGTATCGACTTCGAAGACTTGCGTGACGAGACTCGCCGCAGTGAAGCACTGCAACTCATTGCCAGCGGCAGATACACCGCGACCGAAATTGCCTACATGGTGGGCTACAGCGATCAAGCGCACTTCACCCGTGCCTTCAAGCGTTGGACCGGGAGTTCACCGTCGCGCTATCGCGCCATCTTGAAACACGATCGCTAACTGACTTTTCTTCCTCCCTCGCCCCTCTTGCGCCCAAGTAACTGGCTGACTTCCAAGTCCGTCTTCGCGGCACGCGCTCGCTTGGCTTTTGGCACCAAATGGCAAGTTTCCAGCAGGGTGTTCTTATAAAGTTTGAACAGCTGATGCCCACTTAAACGCCCACGAGGTTTAAATGTCCTGTTCATCCACGGCCTGCATTGTCGCTCTGACATTGGCAACTTTCGGCAGCGTTAATGCTCAGCCGTCCGCTGATACGACGCTCTTGGTGGGTGTCGACAATTTTATCCGTGCCGAGTCCGACCTCTACATGGGCAAGACCGTCGCGGATGGCGGCCTGGGTCGGTTTGTACATAACCGCGAGCCGGTTCCCATCGACGCGCAGAATGTCATCCGCATGAATCGCGACACGCTGTATTCGTCGGCCGTGTTCGACCTCGATGCCGGCCCGGTCACCATCACATTGCCTGAAGCCGGCGGGCGGTTCATGTCGATGCAATTGGTCAATGAAGACCACTACGTACCCGCGGTCATTTACGGTGCCGGCGACCATACGCTGACGAAAGAGGTGATCGGTACCCGCTATGTCTTCGTCGCCGTCCGCCTGTTCTTCGATCCCACGGAGCGCAAAGACCTTGAGCAGGTGCATGTACTGCAGGACGCAATCAGGGTCAGCCAGGCCAAGGCCGGGGAATTCGTGGTTCCCAAGTGGGATCAGGCCAGCCAGAAACAGATGCGCGATGCCCTGGCTGTCCTGGGTTCGACAATACCCAACTACAACCAGTCCTTTGGCCCCAAGGGCAGGGTCAATCCGATCCATCACCTGATCGGAACAGCGACCGGCTGGGGCGGAAATCCCAGCAAGGACGCCATCTACCTCGGCGGCGTGATACCGCGCAACGATGGAAAAACCGTTTACCGCCTCAAGGTCGGGCAGGTGCCGGTCAACAGTTTCTGGTCGGTGAGTGTGTATAACGCCGACGGGTACTTCCAGAAAAACCCATATGACGTCTATTCACTGAATAACCTCACGGCCCAGAAAAGTGATGACGGCTCGATCGTCATCCAGTTCGGGGCTTGCGACGCCAAGATCGTCAATTACCTGCCGACCACGCCCGGTTGGAACTATACGGTCAGGCTCTATCGGCCAAGCAACGAAATACTCAATGGCCAGTGGAGTTTTCCCCAGCCGCAGCCCATCGGGCTCTAGTCAAGGCATCCACTAAGAAGTGCTGAAACTTACAAATAAGCGCAAACGCCGCCACGCCCGATAGTGCCAATCAAGTCGGGGGCATCTCTGACTTGAAGAGTTCTACAGCCAAGGAAATAAACAATGACAACCCAAGGTGCTTATCACTTCTTGCTGCATCAACTGCTGCTCATTAGCGCCTTGACCACGGTATTGCCGGCACAGGCGGACGATGCAAACGGCACTGCGTCCGTGACAGTAGGCGGCGGATTGGCCGTTGGTCCCTTGTACGAAGGTTCCTCACGGTACGCCGCTTTCCCTTCGCTGAAACTCGAGGCGGTCTTGCCTACCCAAGACTGGGGCACCTTTACCGCGGCCTTCCCAGAGGGACTGCGTTGGGACTTGCCCGGGCTGTCGCCTTTCGGGGTGGCGCTGTTGATTGGCTATGACCAGGGGCGCAAGGAGCGGATTCATACCCTGGACGGCCGTGACGACTATTTGAAGGGCATGGGCAACCTGGACAGCACCGCCCTGGTGGGAGCGGAAGTCTATTGGATCCTGCCGGCCGGCCGCCTGTTCGTGCGCGGCCTGCAATCGAGTCAAAGCCGAAATTACGGTGGCGAACACCTGGGCCGTACCGCGTACCTGGAGGCCGGGGTTGCCACGGACTATGCATTGTCCTCGACCTTGACCCTGGACTCGACGCTGTACGGCACCTGGAGCAACGAGAACGACATGATGGCGCGCTTCGGCGTCACCGCTCAGCAAGCGGCACGTACCCGGTTCGATGAATACCACCCAGGCGGCGGGATGCGCGACGTGACCCTGAAACTGGGCCTCACCTGGCAATGGCAACCACAGTTGGCACTGGAGGGCGGCATCAAGACCTACGCGCTGGTCTCCGATGCCCGCAACAGCCCGCTGACGGGAGAAAAGGTGGGCGCAGGCGCCTATCTGAACGCGCTGTACCGGTTTTGATCGACCGGTGATATCGGCGCCATTCGATACAGGGATAGATCAAGGAGCAATCGATGAAAAAACTACATAAGCCGTGGGGGATGATCCTGTCCCTGGCCGGCCTGTTCGGGTCGGGATCGGTGTTCGCCGAAGATGCCGCCACCACGGTCACGGACCCGAACTTCAAGCTGGCCCCAGGCTACCTGGACCCGGCTGACCTGCCTGTACGCCTGGCGCTGCTCGGCGCGCCCCCCAAGCCAGATTCTGCAGCGCTGGCGCGGGATGAAGAAGCCCGGCGTGCAGCGCTGGCGCTGCGCGGCACCGCCCGGGAGAAACTCGCGGCAACGGATGCGGAACTGTCGTTCCCAGGCCCGGCGAAAACATTTTCCTGCGCCCTGGATACGCCAATCACCGAGGAAAATACACCGCATCTTTATCGCTTGATGCAACGCACCCTGAGCGATGCCGGCGGTTCGACCTATGCCGGGAAGAATGCCTACAACCGTCCCCGTCCCTTCGTGGTGCATGACGAAGGAACGTGCCGCAAGGACATGGAGCCGCTGTTGCTCACGGACGGTTCCTGGCCGTCCGGCCACTCTGCCGCCGGCTGGGCCTGGGGCTTGGTTCTCGCCGAGATTCAGCCTGAGCGTGCCACCGAACTGATGACCCGCGGGTTGGCATACGGCCAGAGCCGGGTCATCTGCGATGCACACTGGCAGAGCGACGTGGATGCAGGCCGCATCATGGGCGCCGCCACGGTGGCGAGCCTGCATGGCAATCCGGAGTTCCTGGCGGATCTGGCGGCCGCGAAAGAGGAGGTCAAGACGGCCCAGAAGGCCGGTCTGAAGCCGACAGAGGACTGTGCGGCAGAGCGCGTCGCGCTCTCGCTGACCCAGCACTGATCGGAGAAACCCCATGATGCACAGCGACAACCTCCGCTCGCCTTTGCTGCGCAAGCGCGCCCGCTTGGCACTGCTGGTTGGCGCCTTCGCCACAGCCGGCTGCAGTCTGCCGACTGTGGCCATGGCGGCAGACAGCGATGACTGGCACTTCAACGGCGGTCCCTACCTGTGGGGCGCCGGTATTCGCGGACACGTAGGCCACCGCAGCACCGGGACCCAGTTTATACAGTCCGACTTCTCGGACATCGCGCGCACTGTCGATATGTCGGTGATGCTAATGGGCGAGGCGCGACGCGGGCCCTACAGCGTGCTCACCGACCTGATGTACATCGACACCGATACCCGCAACCGCCTGCCAGCGGGCGCCCCGGCCTCCAAGCTTGAGGTGGAAGGCAAGACGGCTTCCGGATTTCTGGGAGGCGGGTACACCGTCTTGGGTGATGAAAGTCATCGGCTGGACGTGGCCGGCGGAGTGCGTGTCTGGTACAGCAGCACCACCATCAGCCTGCATGGCGGGCCTGCCGGCGGCCTGTCCGGATCCGACCGGGCTACCTGGGCCGATGCCATGGCGGGGCTGCGTGGGCACTATGCGGTGAATGAGCGCTTCTGGTTGTCGTCATGGGGAATGGCGGGCGCGGGACAGTCTCGGGAAGACTGGGATCTGGCCGCGCTGGCGGGCTGGGAGTTCTTGCCGGGCTTTTCTGCGGTGGTTGGTTACCGGGCCATGGGAGTGAACTATCGCCATGACGGTTTCGTCTACGACATTGTCCAGAAGGGGCCACTGCTGGGTATTAGCGGGCGCTTCTGAGGCCTTCACAGTAAAACTGCCGCTCCGTGCAGGAGCTGTCACTGCCCCAAACAGATGCTCTTCATGATCAAATAGCCGCCGATCCCAGTGACACACAGGCTGAACATGAAGCGCATCGCCGTATCGATCCTGGCCCTGCTGGTCAGTTCCACGCTCCTTACCTCCCCCGCCCTGGCCGGCGATGCCGAAGCCGGTGGCAAGCTGTTCAAGCGCCTGTGCAGCGGCTGCCACAATATCGGGCCTTCGGTGCGCAGTTCGTTCGGGCCGCAGCTCAACGGCATCATCGATCGCCCGGCAGGCAGTGCCCAGGACTACCAGTATTCGACGGCAATGAAGTCGTCGGGCATCGTCTGGACCCGGGACAAGCTCATCCAGTACCTGGAAGACCCGAAAGCCGTGGTACCCGGCACCCGGATGATTTTCTGGGGGCTGAGCGATGAAGAAAAAATCGATAATCTGTTGGCCTATCTGCAGACCTTCCCCTCCCCCTGATCCAAGCTCGTTTGCCTACAAGGATGTTTTGATGAAGTTTCCTCTGCTGTCGCTTGCCGCCACGGGCCTGGCCCTGGCTGCGTTCATGCCCCAGTTGCAGGCCGCCGGTTTCGACTGCGCCAAGGCCTCGACCCGGGTGGAGAAAACCGTCTGCGACACGCCAACCCTGTCTGCCAAGGACGATGAACTGAACCGCCGCTACAAGGCGCTCAAGCACCTGCAGGTGTTTCGCCTGTTGCAAGCCCAGTGGCTGCGGGAGGTACGCGACACCTGTATCGACAGCGACTGCCTGGAGGGGGCCTACCGGGCCCAGGTGAAGATGCTCACGCTGTTGCCCCTTCCTCCGGCGCCCGGCAAGGGCGAGCTGCTGCCGATGGACCCCACCCGGCAGTACCGCCTGCAGGACCCTGAAGACTGGCAGCGCTTCACCCTGGCCAGGTTCACCGCCGCTCCTGCCCAGGGCGATCAGCAGATCGTCGACGCCCAGGTGCTTGATGGCGTGCTGCATGTGGTGCTGTTCGTCGGTCAGTACCAGAAAGGGCGGGAAGGCTATGTCGGCACACTCTACGAATACGCCGATGACCAGCCCGGTCTGCATCCCATTGCCCGGGATATCGGCTTTGTCGGCTGGGCCTCTCCGGGGGCCAACGATCAGGGCCAGCGCCTCGCCGGCATCGTCGACGGCGTGCTCTATTACCGCCAGCGCAGCGGCGGCGAACTGCAGCAAGGCATGAGCTATCGCCTGGGCTCGCGCAGTGCTCCCGAAGCCAGCCAGCAGGTGTTCCAGTCGCTCTCCAACACCCTGCGCCATGCCCGGGCGCGGGTCGGCCAGGATCTCAATCAGGAGAACTACAGCCTGTCCCTGGACTACGACCAGCAGAGCAACAACACCTACACCGAGAACGTCACCGAGCACAATGACGTCGAGGCTGGCTGGAGCATCGTCAATCCCACCTGGAGCGAAACCCGCCCGGTGATGTACTTCGACAACGAAGGGCCGCGGGCCTGCATCTGGCGGGTCGACGTGCAGTACAAGGTGCTGTCCAAGATCGTCCCGGAGCATGAGGCGATTTCAGCCCGTCCTGTGGATATCCATGGCCGGGAGGCGGTGGTGTACCTGGAAGGCGATCAGTTGAAATTCGCGATCAATCCGGATGACTGAAGGGCCAGGTTGCTGAAAAAAGGCTCGCCAAACGGCGAGCCTTTTGCATTGCGCCGGCAAGGCTCTGCTCAGGGCAGGCTGATCTTGTATTCGGCCAGCTTGGCCTGGTGCTGCGGTTCGACGTACTTCGGGTTCACCCGCTTGGCGAACTGGGTAAAGTCGGCGCGGGCATCGTCGGTCAGGCCCAGTTTGTCGTAGGCCAAACCCCGGTGGTAGAAGGCCCAGGCATAGTCCGGCTGCTTCTGCAGGCCGGCGCTGTAGGCTTCGGCCGCCTCGCGGTATTGGCCCAGGTCGTAGAGGGTCTGGCCCAGGTGGTAGTAGGTCGGCATGTTGAAGCCGGTGCCCTTGCCCGCCTCGCCCAGGTTGGCGTCGAGGTTGGATTGCACCAGTTCCAGGGCCTTTTGCGGGTTGCCCGACTCACGATAAAGACGGCTCAGGTCCAGCACCGCACGGGCATCGGGCTTGGGGCCCAGCTCGATGGATTTTTCCTTGGCGCTGATGGCTTCCGGGTAACGCTTGAAGCTGGCGTAGGCATCGGACTGCAACCAGTACACAAGGCTCTGCATCGGCTTGGACAGTTGGTTTTTCGACAGGCACAGATCGGCCTCTTGCAGCACCACATCGAACTTCTCGGCCTTGGAGGCCTGGCCCACCAGACGGCAATGGGCGTAGTTGATCTGGTCCTGGCTCTGCAGGCTGGCGCAGCCGGTGACAGCGAGAGTGCACAGCAGCAGGATCGACCCGCGAACAGACAATGAAGGCATGTTTTTCAATCCAGCAGGTGAGCGTTGAGGTCAGGGCGATAGACCTGCAGCAGCGGCGCGGTGACCGTGCCCTGCAGGCTGCAGAAGATCGTGGTGCGCCCGGAGATCGGGGCGCCGGTGGTGCCTGTGTCGATGCTCAACACACGCTCGACGAAACCGAACGGCGTGGCCACGCCACCTCCCGCCAAGCCTTCGGTACGCCACTGGTCGATCGGATCGCCGACACGGCGGATCTCCACCCGGGTCATGGCGCTGCGATCGGCTTTCAGGCGGCTGTTGTCGCGCAACAATGGCTTGAGCGCGGCGGCTACATCCTTGGGTTCGCCCTCGGCGATAAAGCCCCAGAACAGCAGGTTGCCCACCGATTTCAGCGACTGGGCCTCGTTGTAGTAGCCCACCAGGCGCACGCCGTTGACCAGCAGCGGCTGGTCGAAGGCCTGGTAGCGACCGCCTTCCTGCAAGGGGTTCAGGACCTTGGGCGCACTCACTGCACCGTATCGGGCCAGACTCAGGGTGCCCGCCGGTAGCCGGACCGTGTTCAGGCTCTGGAAGAATTGCCCATCGCAGCGGGAAAACTCGCTCAGCAGCTGCTCGGACGCAGTCGCTTGCTGGCCGTGGGCGATGCTGGCGACGCTCAGCAGGCACAGGCCGGATAGCAGGGTACGGAACATCGAAATCATCCGTGATGCAAAAGAGGGAGTGGAACTTTAACAAAGAAGGGTCAGGCGCGGGGCCGCGCTATGCCATGCAGCGCAATGCATGAGAGGACGCCCCCGCAGGCGCCCTCCCTTGCCGCCTGTCAGGCGATCAATGGTGCATGGGCGCGGTACCGCCCTGACCATCGGACAGCTCGATGCTGACGTTCTGCATCATGCCCTGGTCCTCGTGATCGAGGATGTGGCAGTGCAGGACGAACTCGCCGATGTAACGTTCATACCGAGTGCGCGTGTACAGGGTGTAAGGGCGCCCCTGCTTGTCCGGCCCCTTGACGAACAGGGTGTCTTTCCACACGCCCTTGAGCCCGGCGTACTGCTTGTCGGTGGGGTCGGTCGGGTCGATCGCCCCCGGCTCGCTGAGGTCGGTGCCGTCCGGACCGATGATCTTCACCACCTGGAACGGATTGACGTGAATGTGGAACGGGTGGCTGGCATAACCGGAACTCAGCACCCAGGTTTGCGCCGTGCCCAGGGTCAGGTGGCGATTGATGGTTCCTGGCTCATACGGCTTGACGTCGTCCATGCTGGTGCCCACCTCGAACTTGGGATTTTTCTCGTCATCTCGGTTGATGTAGAACATCAGCCGCTCCTCCGGCCGGTCCTTCACTTCCTCGTCACGGACGCTCTCGTGAGGAACGAACCGGGTCAGCTTCATCCCGCTCTTGAGGTCATTGACGATCTGGCTCTGCACATCGGACGGCATATTGCGCTGCGCCGAATCCACCAGCACCTGGGTCAAGTAGGCATTGCTGTCCTTGACCTCAGTGCCTTGCTCGACATCGACAAACCCGAGTATCTGCCGGCCACTCGCTGCCTGGGACACGCCGCCATTGGCCGTTTGCGCAGCGTCGACCACGCAGTAGCGTCCGGCTTGCGGGAAGAGCATCAGCAGGTCGTTGCGATAGCCGGGCTGCAAGGTGACCTGGCTAAGTGTTTGCGCCTGGCCCAGGGTCAGACCATCGGCAGCGATGACTTGATAGTCCACCGGTTCGCCGACGCATTGCTGACTGACGAAAGCATCGGCATCCGCTGCGGCAACGCCCGCATTGCTCTTTTGCAGGGCGCTGTCGGCGAGCTTGCGAAACTCCAGCTTGATGGTGTCGCGTATGCCCGCATGGACCAGGCGCCAACGTTCCACCTGACCGGTGCGGGCCTTATCGAAGATCGGCTGCACCTGGCCATTGATACTGGTGTAGCGCCCCGACTGGCCCCAGCTCTTCGGCGTGAACTGGGCAAAGTCCTCGACCACGCCGACCTCGCCCGGATCGCATTGCCAATCCACGCTCTTGTCGCCCGTCACAGGGTCGGTCTTGACCCCTTTGCAGGCATAGGGAATTTGCTGCAATACCAGTAGGCGCTCGGTAAAGGCCTGGCCATCGGCCGACTTGAGCAAGGTGTCGATATCACCGTTGGCTTGCCCACTCGGCAGCCGGCTGCCGTGGATGATCAACGCTCCGGCCATGCCACTGGCGACCTGCAACGCGGTGGAACCATGCCGATGGGGGTGGTACCAGAAGGTTCCGGCCGGGTGGTCGGCGGGGATGTTGTACTCGTACTGGAAGCTGATCTGGGGATTGATCGACAACAGCACGTTGTCGCTGTTACCGGCGGGACTGACCCACAAACCATGGGAGTGCAGGTTGGTGCTGTTGAAGCACTGGGGCTTGTCGGGCTCGGCGGAATGGGCACTGCACGGCTGGTCGTCCTTGGCCTTGAGCTTGTTGTTGAGGGTGATGCGTACGGTGTCGCCCGGCGTCACATCGATGGTCGGGGCCACGAAGGGGGCCTGGGGATTGACCCCGGTGCCCTGATAGCTGCGCAGGTTCACTGGCACATTGCGCCCGGTGGCCGGGTCAAAAATCGTGCTCTTGGTGTAATCGATGTTCAGGATCAGAGCGCGTTCGATACCGCCCTGGGAGGATGCTGGAAGAGTGCTCAAGACAGTGGCCTTGGACGACATCAGCAGTGTGGTTTCTCCGGTTTTCTGTCGCGGCGCCTGCTGTTCCAGGCTGCCGGGATTCTCGAATGTCCGTGCGGCTGCTTCGGCCGTTGCAGGGGTAATAGCGCACGCCACTGACAACAGGATTCCTGTGCCCAAGGCGTTGATCGGCTGGGTTGCTTTCATGGTGTTCTCCTGTGCTCCAGGAAGGTAGAGACCGGACGACCCGCAGCAGAGCGGCGGCAGGACGAAACAACATCGGCCAAGCACAGGGATCGGCGTTACGCAGCAACTTGTCCCGCATCCATTGCGGCTGAAACCTCATCCCTGATGGCATAAAGCTAGTGGGAAACGCCCGAAAAGCAACGCAACACGCCCGTTCACCGCACATTCTTCCTGACCACGCCCCTCCCCCACTCTGGCGGCCTCATTGCGCTCAGATCGCAGGCACAAAAAAGCCCCGAACCAGTCGGGGCTTTTTCCATTGCGCCACCTGAAGTCAGGCGGTGATCAGGCGTTCATCAGAACACGTTGATCGGGTAGTCGACGAACACACGCAGTTCGTTGCCACCCACGTTGTACTCGGAAGACTTCTGCGAAACCCGCAGTACCGAGCTACGTACTTTCACACTCAGGTCCTTGGCTGGACCGCTCTGTACCACGTACTTCAGCTGGTTGAAGATTTCCCGCTCGCTGCCGCCAGTGGTGGTCGAGGTGGTGATGTTGTCGCCACGCACGTAGGCCACGTTGTAGGTCAGGCCCGGTACGCCGAAGGCGCCGAAGTCCAGACCGTAGCCCAGCTGCCAGCTGCGCTCGTCTTCAGCGTTGAAGTCGGACCAGTAGGAGTTGGCCAGGTAGATGGTGTTGCCGCCATCGCCCACGCGGTTCTGACCACGCTGGTAGCCGCCGTAGGCATAGCCCAGGTGGCTGTCGCCGGTGCTGCGCTGGTGCGCCAGGGTGAAGGAATGCGGACCAGTGGCGAAAGTGGCTGCCAGGCTCCAGATCTTGTTGTCTTCGCCGCCAGCCTTGGCCTTCTGCGCGTAGGACTTGTCCAGCTCGGTACGGTAACCGTTGAAGTCCAGGGTCAGGGACTGGTCGGTGGCCAGTGGGAACACGTAGTTCAGGTTCACGTATTGTTTCTTCAGCACGTCTTCGACGTCGGAAGCGTACAGCGCGCCCTTGAACTGTTCGGTGAACTGGTAGCTACCGCCCAATACGTTGATCGACTTCAGGCCACCACTGTCACGGCCTTCGGCGCTCTTGCGCGATTCGGCGGTGAAGTGACCGGCGTTCAGCTCCAGGCCCTTGATCTCCTTGGAGGTGATCAGGGTACCGGTGTAGCTTTCCGGCAGCAGACGCGAGTTGTCGTAGTTCAGCACCGGCAGGGCCGGCATCTGATCACCGTAGGTCAGCACAGTGTTGGACAGGCGGAACTTGACCGCTGCACCGAACTTGCTCAGGTCATCGGCGGCGTTGCCGCTGTCGCCTTGCTTGAAGAAGTCGATACCGCCAGCACCGCTGCGGCCCTTGCCACCGTCCAGACGCAGTGCGTACAGGCCGAAGGCGTCAACGCCCACGCCCACGGTGCCCTGAGTGAAACCCGAGGAGAAGGTGCCGATGGCAGCCTGGCCCCACTCGGCCTTGTCCTTGTTACCGTCTTTGTAGTCACGGTTGATGTAGGCGTTGCGCAGCAGCACTTTCAGGCTGCTGTCTTCGACGAAGCCCTTGGCATCGGCCTGGCCGTCGGCCATGGCCTGTGTAGCGCTCAAAATCCCCAGTGCAATCAAGCAGATCCGCTGTTTCGACATTTTATTTTCCTTATTACGGTTTGATGACGCGCTGTGAGCTCTTTTGGCTATGGCGTTTGCACGCTCTTCTACCGTCGAAACAAAAAAGCCCGACCGCGGGTGATCGCGGCGGGCCTTTTATTATTCTGAAATATGGCTCTTGGCCACAGGCGTTGGGGCGAATCCTATCCGTGCCTTTAACAACGTGTCAATTTCGTGAATCGTCTTTGAATAGCTGAAAATATTCTAAGAACTGCGGGCTAGAGCATTGCCAGCTGCACGCTGTGACTGTCGACGAACTGTTCGAAATGGGTGACCTTGCCCTCTTTCAGCGTCCATAGATGGGCCACTCGCACATCAATAGGCTTGCCCGAGCCTTTATAGATGCCCTGATAGTTGCCATAGGCGAACACCTTGTCGCCCTGGGCCACATAGTTTTCCACCTTGAAGGTGAAGTCCTGCCACTCCGATCCCAGGCGCTTGAAAACATGCTCCAGCACCGCCTCGAAACCGACGTAGGTGCCGGCATAGGGAAAGCCCGCCGCTTCGGTCCAGCGCGCATCGGGGGCCAGGGCCGCCGCGGTGTTGCGCGCATTTTCCTGGGAGTTGGCACCTTCGTAGGTGCTTTTGATCAACGCTAGGTTATCCATGGGTGACTCCACACAGGTCAGGTGAGATCAGAGCGCGCAACCGTCCAGGCCACAGGCCTGGAGCGCGCCATGTTGAGGGTCGCTACTGGCGCCCTGGGAAGCCTTCAGCCACTGCGCGAAGGCCTCGGGCTTACCCAGCCAGGGGCTGACATCGAGCAATTGATAGCGGCCGTCCCGCTCCAGCGCCAGGGTCGGGAAACCCTGGCCGCCGACTTTGGCCAACAGCGCCCGGCTGCTCTTTATATGCTCATCCAGCTCAAGGGCCACCGCCTGATCGTAGGCGACGGCGAACGGCTGCGGGGCAAAACCCAGGGTCTGCGCCAGTTCCAGCAGGACGTCGCGATCGGCAATCCGCCGGCCTTCCAGGTAGTGGGCCGTCTGCAGGCGCCCCAGCAACTCCAGTCCACGACCGCCCAAGGCTTCGGCCGCCAATACAGCGGCGATCGGCGGTGCCGAGTCGAAAACCGCCGAGTGGTCACGCAACAAGCCCTCGAAATAAGCCTCGCCAAAAGGTTGCCCGGTGTACTCGGCGATGCGCCGGTCATGGGGCATGACGTAATCACGCAGCTGCGGCGACACCGACTGGCGGTTGCGGCCGGTCATCATGCCCCCGGCATGGGCCACCACCGGCAGCACTGCCTGGGCAGCCTGGACCAGTGGCTTGGCGCCATAGCACCAACCGCACAGCGGGTCATAAATGTAGTGAAGGGTGGCCGAGGACATGGGGGACTCCAACAGGATCTTGAGAATTCGATGGCACGCAGACTATGCCCCGGACGTCAGGGAAAAAACCTCGAAATGGTTTTTAGTCTGTTGCTGTATCCGGTCGAATCGGTCCGTTTAGCCTGTGTATGCGGGCAGATACGCCGTCGACACAATTAGAAACAATAGAGCAAGGGAACTTTTAGCGAATAATTAACATAAGTAAATAGCACGCATTATCATTCGCACCCCTCGACTCACCTTCCTTTCGGATGCGCTTCAGATGCCTGCCCATTTCCGCCTTACGCCCCTGTCACTGGGACTCTGCACCCTGCTGACTGCCGGTTTTGCCTGTGCCGCCAGCACCACCCTGCCAACGACCTCCATCAGCGCCGAAGCCGAGGCCGACCCCGACGATCCCCGGGTCAAGGAAGTCAGCACCGCGACCCGCACCGCCACCGCAGCGCGCTATGTGCCCCAGGCCATCGACACGATCAAGACCGCCAACGTACTGGACTACGGCCACAACGATCTGGGCAGCGCCCTAAGCGGCATTCCCAACGTCAGCAGCGGCTCCGACACCCGCTTCGACAGCCTGCGGATTCGGGGTTTCGATGCCAGCAACGACTTCTACCTGGACGGCGTCCGCGACGACAGCCAGTACGTGCGCGACCTGCACAACATCGAGCGCATCGAAGTACTCAAGGGTCCGGCGGCAGTGCTCTATGGCCGTGGCAGCCAGGGCGGCATCGTCAACCGGGTGAGCAAGCTGCCGGAGTTCGGCCGCCGCTCCAGCATCGAGGTCCAGGGCGGCAGCCAGGACTTGCGCAGCCTGTACGCCGACCTCAGTGCCGATCCGGCAGAAAACATCAGCCTGCGCCTGAACCTGGGCAACCAGGACCAGAACAGTTTCCGCGACGGCGTCAGTGGCAACCGCCAGTTGTTCGCACCGTCCATGAGCTGGCAACTGACCCCGGACCTGAACTGGCTGGTGCAGTACGAATACAGCCGCTACAACCGCACCCCGGACCGCGGTATCACCAGCCTCAACGGACGTCCGGCGAACGTCGGCCGGGAAACCACCTACGGCGATCACCGCGATTACATCGACGACAAATCCCAGTCCTTGCGCTCCAAGCTGACCTACGAGCTCAACGACAACTGGCAACTGCGCCACACACTGGCCGTGTTCAAGCTCGACAGCGACTTCGACAACACCTACCAGACCGGCTACAACGCCAATACCGGCAAAGTGCAGCGCCAGCGCTGGCAGCAGGACCTGAAGACTCGCAACATCTACAACAACACCGAGCTCGAAGGCCGCTTCGACACCTTTGGCCTGGAACACCGCCTGCTCACCGGCATCGAGATCGGCAGCCAGCGCCGCGACCCGATCCTCTACAACGCCGCCACTTCCGGACCGGGCAGCCAGGCGGTGCCCGCCGTGGATCTGTACAACCCCAATCCGTACCAGAGCCACACCGGCCGCATGCAGGTCTCCAGCAACAACCACACCGAGGTCGAAAGCCGAGCGCTCTACGTGCAGGACCAACTGCGCCTGAACGATCAATGGCAATTGCTCGCCGGCCTGCGCTACGACAACTTCGATGTCGAGACCACCAACCGTCGCACCGGGGTGTCCGACAGCCGCGACAGTCACAGCGTCAGTCCGCGCCTGGGGGCAGTCTGGACGCCGCTGGAGCACCACTCGTTCTATGCCTCGTGGAGCAAATCGTTCTCACCGGTAGGCGGCGGCCTGATCGGCATCACCCCGAACGCGGCCGGCAACGGCAACGACCTGAGCCCGGAGCTGACCCGGCAGAAGGAAGTCGGGGTCAAGAGCGACTGGCTGGGCGAACGCCTGAGCACCACCCTGGCGGTGTATGAGCTGGAGCTCTACAACCGTCGCACCACCGATCCGCTGGATCGCAACATCATCCTGATGACCGGCCTGCAACGCTCCCGGGGTATCGAGTTGACTGCCAACGGCAAGATCGTCGGCAACTGGTACCTGCGTGGCGGCATCGGCCTGCAGGACGCGGTGGTGGTCAAGGACAACAACGGTTTCGAAGACAAGCGGGTGAATAACGTGGCCAAGCGCAATGGCAGCCTGTTCATCACCTGGAAACCGGAACTGGGCTGGTACGCCGAGACCGGCCTGACCCTGGTGGGCGATCGCTACGCCGATGGCGCCAACACCGTGGTGCTACCGGGCTACGGCCGCTGGGATGCCCTGGCCGGCTACCGGCACAAGGACTGGGACGTGCGCGCGGCGTTGAACAACATTGCCGACCGCGAGTACTACAGCTCCGCCACCAGTGCCTTCCAGATCCAGCCGGGGGAGCCCCGCAGCCTGGTGGTCACCGGCAACTACCGCTTCTAAAAGAGCGGCCAAAAAAAAGCGCTGCCATCCCGGCAGCGCTTTTTACAATCCATTGTCTTTCTATCCTTTCACCACATCCCACAGTGCTTGCAGTTCCGCCTCGCTGAGCAATCCAGCGGGGTAACGATCAATGATGATCCGGCGCGGATCAGGTTCCCTGATCTGACGCGTTCCATTGGACTTCAACCATTGCACCAGCACCTGCAGCGACTCGTTATTCATTGCCAAGGGATGGGGTGCCCGCTCGCTGACCATATTCATTCCAGCGCTCTCTCCTGGTTCCTGAGCGGCCTAACTTATCCAAGGTTTATGACAGAACAACAAAAGTTCCACCTGTCTCAGAATCACCACGAGACAGATACAAGAGCTATGCCAAAGTGCCAGGTGGCTCGACATACGGCCATGAAAAAGCCCGCAACCCATCTGGGCTGCGGGCTCGCTGAAAAGCGTCAGCGGCGGAACCGGTCCGACGCCGTCAAACAGGCGACAACATCTGTTACAACGGCACTCAATTCCGCTGCGGCGCGGGCTGTTGTTGGGTAAGGCAATGGATATTGCCGCCACCCAGTAACAGTTCGCGCCCTGGCACCATCACCACTTCATGCTCGGCAAACAGCTCCTGCAGAATGGCCTTGGCCTGGGCATCCATCGGGTCGTCAAAGCTCGGTGCAATGATCCCACCGTTGACGATCAGGAAGTTCACGTAGGAACCCGCCAGGCGCACTGAAGGATTGCGCTCCTGGCTGCCTTGCACCGCATCCACACCGGCACATTCCTCTTCGGTGGCATACAGCGGACCGGGAATCGGCATCTTGTGCACCTTGAAAGTGCGGCCCTTGGCGTCGCGGGTGTTTTCCAGCACCTGCATGGCCGCCTGGCAGCGAGGATAGTTCGGGTCCTGGGGGTCGTCGGTCCAGGCCAGCAGCACTTCGCCCGGGCGCACGTAGCAGCAGAAGTTATCCACATGACCGTCGGTTTCGTCGTTGTACAGGCCATCCGGCAGCCAGACGATCTGCTCCACCGCCAGGTGCTCGCGCAGCACCGCCTCGATCTGTTCACGGGACAGATGCGGGTTGCGGTTGTGATTGAGCAGGCATTCTTCGGTGGTGATCAGCGTGCCTTCGCCGTCGACGTGAATCGAACCGCCTTCGAGCACGAAGCCTTCGGTGCGGTACTCCTGGCAACGCTCGATCTCCAGCACCTTGCTGGCCACCTGCTCGTCACGGTTCCACGGCGCGTAGAGGCCGCCTTCGAAGCCGCCCCAAGAGTTGAAGCCCCAGTGCACACCGCGCACTTCGCCGCTGTGGTTGATGACGAAGGTCGGACCGGTGTCGCGGACCCAGGCGTCGTCGCTGGACATCTCCACTACACGGATATTGGGTACGTCCAGGCGCGCCCGGGCATTTTCATACTGGGCCGCGGACACGGCCACGGTCACCGGTTCGAAGCGGGCGATGGCCTTGGCCACCGCCGTGTGGGCAGCCTGGGCCGGCTTGCCGCCCAGACGCCAGTTGTCCGGACGCTCGGGCCAGATCATCCAGGTCTGGGTCTGGGTCGCCCATTCGGCCGGCATGTAGAAACCGTCGGCGCGCGGCGTGCTGTGCAAAGTGCTCATAGTGTTCAGGACTCCAGGGAACCGTCGAGGGTTTTCAGCGCGCCATAGAGGCTCGGACGACGGTCACGGAAACTGCCCCAGGCGCTGCGGATGTGCTCGAGCTCGTCGAGGTCGAAGCTGTGCACAAGGATACCTTCTTCGGTTTGGTTGAGCTCCTGAACCTTCTCGCCGAACTGATTGGCGATGAAGGATGAACCGTAGAAGGTGATGTCGTAGCCGTCCTGCTCTTCATTGCCGATGCGGTTGCTGGCGATCAACGGCATCAGGTTGGCCCCGGCGTGGCCCTGTTGCACTCGCTGCCAGTGGTCGCGGGAGGAAATGCTCTTGTCATGGGGCTCACTGCCGATGGCGGTGGGGTAGAAGAGGATTTCCGCCCCTTGCAACGCCATGCTGCGGGCGCACTCGGGGAACCACTGGTCCCAGCAGATGCCCACGCCGATCTTCGCGTAGCGGGTGTTCCACACCTTGAAGCCGGTATCGCCCGGGTTGAAGTAGTACTTCTCGTGGTAACCGGGACCGTCCGGGATATGGCTTTTCCGATAAATCCCGAGGTTGCTGCCATCGGCATCGATGATCGCGATGCTGTTGAATCGCGCGCGCCCCGCCAGCTCGTAGAAGCTGATGGGCAGCACCACTTGCAACTCCCTGGCGACTTTCTGGAAGTGCGCGATGGCGACGTTGCTATCGACCGTGGTGGCCAGTTGCAGGTAGTCCGGGTTGGGCTTCTGGCAGAAGTACGGTGCCTCGAACAACTCCTGGATCAGGATGATCTGCGCGCCCTTGGCGGCGGCTTCACGGACCAGTTTTTCTGCGGTTTCCAGATTGGCCTCAAGGTCCCAGGAACAAGCCATCTGGGTAGCGGCGACAGTAACGATACGGCTCATGGAACAACTCCCGGGCAATGGACGCGGTCGATGACCACGGATAGGAAAAGGGCAAGGCACGATGAACTCGCGCCCGGCGATGGCCACTTTATATCCGATAAATATCGACTTTAGAAGCCAGAAGAATCGTTAAACCAAAAGATATTCGACAAAATACCGATAACAATCGAGTAAGCACAAACACATTCGCCGGCCAGCCAGCCCCCACAGAAAGGTGTAGGAGCCGACTTGCCGGCGAATGGAAATGAACGCAAGCGAACGACGAAGCCTTACAGATCCTCGCCCAGCACCTTCGACAGCATGTCGACAAAGAAGTCCACGCTCCGCCGGCTGGTGACCATCGGCGGCTTGATCTTGAGGATGTTCAAATGATCCCCGGTGGGCTGCATGAAGATCCCCAGTTGTCGCAGACGATCACACAGCAAAGTGGTCTCCTCGGTGGCCGGCTCCAGGGTCTGGTGATTGCGGATCAGCTCCAGCCCCAGGTAGAAACCGGAGCCATGCACCGCCCCCACCAGGGGATGCAGATCCTTGAGCGCTTCCAGGCGCTGCCTGAAATGCTCACCGACCACCTGGGCGTTCTCCCAGAGGCCCTCCTCCTGCATCACATCCAGCACTGCGATGCCGATGCGGCAACTGACCGGGCTGCCGCCGGATGAAGAGAAGAAATAGCCCTCGGCCTCCAGCGCCTCGGCAATCTCGCGACGGGTGATCACCGCCCCAAGAGGCTGGCCGTTACCCATGCCCTTGGCCATGGTGATGATGTCCGGCACCACGCCCTGCTCTTCGAAGCCCCAGAAGAACTTGCCCATGCGTCCATAGCCCACCTGGACCTCATCGGCGATGCATACGCCACCCCGGGCCCGAACCCGTTCGTAGACTTCCTGCAGATAACCCGGCGGCAGGGAAATGCCCCCGGCGTTGCCATACACCGGCTCACAGATAAACCCGGCCAACTGGCGATGCTGCTCGTCCAGCTTGTGCAACTGCTGGTCAACGCTGCGCAGGTACTGCGCTGTACTGTCCTGGCCGCGAAACTCGCCGCGATAGGTATTGGGCGCCGTTACCGGGTGCACCCAGTCCGGACGGCTGGTCAGCGCCTGGGGGTTGTCGGCGATGGAGGTGGACACCGCATCGGCCGCCACCGACCAGCCGTGATAGGCCTCCAGCACGCTGAGCATGTCGCGCCCACCGCTGTAGGCCCAGGCCAGGCGAATCGCCAGGTCGTTGGCCTCGGTGCCGCTATTGACCAGGAACACCCGGTCCATGGAATCCGGCGCCAGGGCCAGCAGGCGCTCGGAGAACTCGGCGATCGCGGCATAGTGAAAACGCGAGTTGGTATTGAGCAGCGACCATTGGCGCGCCGCCTCGGCGGCCATGCGTGGGTGACCGTGGCCGAGCACCGCGACGTTGTTGAGCATGTCCAGGTAGGAGCGCCCTTGCATGTCGATCAGGTGATTGCGCCAGCCCCGCTCGATCCGCGGCGGGTCGACGTAATAGTGCTTTTGCGAGCGGGCAAAGCTGGCGTCGCGACGCTCCAGCAGGGTCTGCGGGTCCAGTTCCGGCTCGGCATCGCAGGCCAGCCCCAGCAGGGCTGCCGGAGAAGGGCACAACGCTTGCCAGGCAGGCGCCCGGGAAGGGCTACAGAACAGCGGCGGTTCCAGCTCAGCCGCTCGGCACAGCTGCACCTTGAGCCGGCCATCGGCTACCACGGCGCCCAGTACCTGCCCCTTGACCAGGGCCGCGCCCGACTGCAACGACGGCTCGACGCCCCACAGGCGCACGCTCAGCGCCGGACCATCCAGGCGCAACAGGCCGTTTTCGGCACGGTGCAGCACACCGGCGAACGGCGCCTCTACCGGCGTGCCTGCCGGCACTTGCAATTGCACATGCAACGGGCAGGTTTGCGGTTCCTGGGCGCTGTCGGGACAGGTCCGCGACAAACGGTATTGGCCGTAGCGACTGGCGGCCAGGCCATGGGCAACACCGGCTTCGGCCAACAGGCGATCATCGATCCCCGGCTGCTCCCAATTACCGGCTTCGAAGTGCGGGCTGAGCACTCCCAGGTCGATCAGGGCGAACTCGCGACCCACCAGGCTCGGCAGCAGCGGAACGAACCCGTCACTGCCAATGGCCGGCAAGGACTCCCCGACAGCGCTGAGGATCGCCGCTTCCATGAGCTCGAAAGACACGGCGCTGGCGACCCGGAAAATCTCCCACTCGTGCAGCAGATTGGCGCGGCTGTAGGCGTTGCCCGGGTCGATGCCGACCTGCTGCTCGCCACTGAGCACCAGCACCGCGGCCCGGGCCACGATCAAAGGCCAGAGCGCCAGCAACTCGGCCCGTTGCAGCGGGTTGATCTGGTGATAGGCCTGGATCGCCGGCAGGATGCGCAGCGGATCGCCCTCGGCGTGATGCAGCAGTGCAGCGCACGTCACCGACAGATCGGTGATGCGCCAGGTCCGGATCAGGTCGCCGAAATCGATCACCCCCTGCTGCTGCCAATGGCGCGCGGCATCCCGCTGCCAGACCACGTTGTCATCGGTGATGTCCATGTGGATCGCCTGCACCGGCAACAGCTCCTGCAAGGGCTGCAGGCGACGTTCGGCACGCTGCGCGGTGTCTGCAATCAAGGCCCGTTGCTGCGGGTCCTGGATGACCGGTAACAGGTGCCCGATCAGCGTCTGGGCATGCCGGGCATCCCATTGCAGGGTGCGCTCGAGCCCCGGATGCTGAAAACCTTCCAGGGCCAGGTCCATCTGCCCGCAGAGCCGGCCCAGGCCTGCCACCAGTTCGTCCCCCAGGTGCGGCAGGTGGGTCAGGGAGCGGCCCTCTATATAATCCAGCAGCCGCACGTGCAGCGCTTGCCCGGCAATCTCTAGGGACAGCAGGTCCGCACCGTTTTTCGCCGGAATCACCCTGGGTACTCGCAATTCGGGGTATTGCTGCAGATGCTGGAGGCCCGCGTGCTGCGCCTGCAACTCCAGGGCTGAATAGTCGCCGCGGCAGATCTTCAGGACAAAGCGGCCCTGGGGACTGTCGAGGCGATAGTTGAGGTCTTGCTGGCTCCCCAGGGACTGCACGCTGCCTTGCAGGCCGTAATGGGTTTCCAGCAGCTCCAGCGCTTGCTGTGCGGTGACCTGAGGGCTGGGCAGACTGGCGCGGTGGATCAAGGTGGCGAGCAACATACAACGATCCCTGGAATTGTT
This sequence comes from Pseudomonas sp. JDS08PS003, assembly GCF_045013505.1. NCBI lineage: Bacteria > Pseudomonadati > Pseudomonadota > Gammaproteobacteria > Pseudomonadales > Pseudomonadaceae > Pseudomonas > Pseudomonas sp. JDS08PS003. Next base: position 441,846 of record NZ_CP120724.1, on the reverse strand, counting down.
ATAAGCCGCTTATATCGCCATTGCCCAAGGCGTTACGCAACCCCAAAGAACGGGAAACAGACAGGCACCTTCCCCGCTTCAAAGCTGCACTTTGCGAAATTTCCGACCGTACGCGGTGAAATCGACTGATGGCGCCTATTGCACCTCAGGCGCCGTGTCGACAAGCTATGCTGCATTTTTTGCGGTAAATGATCGTTTTCAAGGACACAGGCCCTCCAACATGCGCATTCTCGTCACCGGCGGAGCCGGATTCATCGGCTCGGCTCTGGTCCGCCATCTGATCCAGCACACAGAACACGAAGTGCTGAACCTGGACAAACTGACCTACGCAGGCAACCTGGAATCGCTGCAGAGCATCGCCAGCGACAGCCGCTACGAATTCGTTAAGGCCGATATCGTCGACCAGGCCACCGTCAGCGCCGTGCTCGCACGCTTCCAGCCCCACGCGATCATGCACCTGGCGGCCGAGTCCCATGTCGACCGCTCCATCGACGGGCCGTCCGACTTCATCCAGACCAATATCGTCGGCACCTACAGCCTGCTGGAGGCAACCCGCGCGTACTGGCACAAACTGCCCGAAGCGGAAAAGGCCGCTTTCCGCTTCCACCATATTTCCACCGACGAGGTCTATGGCGACCTGCATGGCGTCGACGACCTGTTCACCGAAACCACGCCCTACGCCCCCAGCTCGCCCTACTCCGCCAGCAAGGCCGCGTCCGACCATCTGGTCCGCGCCTGGCAGCGCACCTATGGCCTGCCGGTGCTGATCACCAACTGTTCCAACAACTATGGCCCGTTCCACTTTCCCGAGAAGTTGATCCCCCTGGTGATTCTCAATGCCCTGGCAGGCAAACCGCTGCCGGTCTATGGCAATGGCCTGCAGGTACGCGACTGGCTGTACGTCGAGGATCACGCCCGGGCGCTGTTCAAGGTGGTGACCGAGGGCGTGGTCGGTGAGACCTACAACATCGGTGGCCATAACGAGCAGAAGAACATCGACGTGGTACGCGGCATCTGCAGCCTGCTGGAAGAACTGGCCCCGCACAAACCCCAGGGTGTCGCGCAATATGCCGACCTGATCACCTTCGTCCAGGACCGCCCAGGCCACGATCTGCGCTACGCCATCGACGCCGGCAAGATCGAGCGGGAACTGGGCTGGGTGCCGGACGAAACCTTCACCAGCGGACTGCGCAAGACTGTGCAGTGGTACCTGGAAAACCTCGAGTGGTGCCGCCGGGTACAAGACGGCAGCTACCAGGGCGAACGCCTGGGTTCCACCGACATCAAGGATCTGATTGCATGATTAAAGGCATTGTTCTGGCGGGCGGCTCCGGCACCCGTCTGCACCCCATCACCCTCGGTGTCTCCAAGCAGCTGCTGCCGATCTACGACAAGCCGATGATCTATTACCCGATCTCGGTACTGATGCTGGCCGGCATCCAGGACATCCTGATTATCTCCACCCCCCAGGACTTGCCGCAGTACCGCAACCTGCTGGGTGACGGCAGCCAGTTCGGCGTGCGCTTCAGCTATGCCGAACAGCCTTCGCCGGATGGCCTGGCCCAGGCATTCCTGATTGGTGAAGAGTTCATCGGCAATGACCCGGTGTGCCTGATCCTGGGTGACAACATCTTTCACGGACAGTACTTCGGCGAACAACTGTGCGATGCCGCCAAACGCAGCTCCGGCGCTACGGTATTCGGTTACTGGGTCAAGGACCCGGAGCGCTTCGGGGTCATCGACTTCGACAGCGAAGGCCGCGCCCTGTCCATCGAAGAGAAGCCCAAGAACCCAAAATCCAGCTACGCCGTCACCGGCCTGTATTTCTATGACAACGACGTGGTGCAGATCGCCAAGGCGGTCAAGCCGTCGCCCCGCGGCGAACTGGAGATCACCGACGTCAACAACGCCTACCTCAAGCGTGGCGATCTGCATGTGGAGCGTTTTGGCCGGGGCTTTGCCTGGCTCGACACTGGCACCCACGATAGCCTGCTGGAGGCTTCGCAGTACGTGCAGACCATCGAGCACCGCCAGGGTTTGAAGGTCGCCTGCCTGGAGGAAATCGCCTACCAGAACCAATGGATCAGCCGTGAGCACCTGCTGGAGCGCGCCGCCTACTTCGGCAAGACCGGCTATGGCCAGTACCTGTTCACCCTGGCCGGGGAGGCACAATGAAGGTCATCCCTACCGACCTGCCCGGCGTGCTGATCATCGAGCCCAAGGTGTTCGGCGACGAGCGTGGGTTTTTCTATGAGAGTTTCAATGCCAAGGCCTTCGCCGATGCCACAGGCCTGGATACTCAGTTCGTCCAGGACAACCATTCACGCTCGCAGAAAGGCGTGCTGCGTGGCCTGCACTATCAGTTGCAGAACACCCAGGGAAAACTGGTGCGCGTGACCCAGGGCGAAGTGCTCGATGTGGCTGTCGATATCCGTCGCAGCTCGGCGCACTTTGGTCAATGGGTAGCCGTACGCCTCTCGGCCGAAAATCATCGCCAGCTCTGGGTTCCCGAAGGGTTCGCCCACGGTTTCGTGGTGCTCAGCGACTTTGCCGAGTTTCTCTACAAGACCACCGACTATTACACCCCGTCCGCCGAGCGCAGCATTCGCTGGGACGATCCGACCCTGGCCATCGACTGGGAGCTCACCGAGCCCCCGCAACTGTCCGCCAAGGATCAGGCTGGCACCCTGCTGAGCGAGGCCGATCTGTTCCCATGAACACTCCCCTGAAAATCCTCATCAGCGGCCAGCACGGCCAGGTTTCCCGCGAGCTGCAGCAGCGGCTCGGCGACCTGGGCGAACTGGTGGTCCTTGGTCGAGACCAGTTGGACCTGAGCCACCCGGAACAGATCCGCCAGCAGGTCCGCACCATTCGCCCGCACCTGATCATCAACGCCGCCGCCCACACCGCCGTCGATCAGGCCGAAAGCGAGCCGGAGCTGGCCTTTGCGATCAATGCCAGCGCTCCCGGGATCTTCGCCGAGGAGGCCCTGGCGCTGGGTGTGCCACTGATTCACTACTCCACCGACTACGTGTTCGACGGCCGCAAGGACACGCCCTACGTGGAGGAGGACGAGCCCAATCCGCTGGGGGTCTACGGCCAGAGCAAGCTGGCGGGCGAACGGGCCATCAACCAGGTACAGGGCCAGCACCTGATCCTGCGCACCAGCTGGGTCTATTCCAGCCACGGCAAGAATTTCCTGCTGACCATGCAGCGCCTGCTGCAGGAACGACCCGAGCTGCGGGTGGTGGCCGACCAGATCGGCGCGCCCACCTGGGCCGGCACCATCGCCAACAGCACCCGCGCCCTGATCGAACGCTGGCAGTCCGGGAATCACGGCGCCTGGGGCACCTACCACCTCACCGCCCACGGCGAGACTTCCTGGTTCGGTTTCGCCCAGGCCATCGGCGAGCAGTTGCTGGCCCTGGACAAGCCTTGCGCGGTGCTCGAAGCCATCCCCTCCAGCGCTTACCCGACCCCGGCTCCCCGGCCGCTGAACTCACGCCTGGACTGCAGCCGCCTGGCTCGGGAGTGGGGCGTGATCCAGCCGGACTGGCACAGCGCACTGCGCGAGTGTCTTGCCGAGCAGGGCTAGGCATAATGCGCCTGTATCCACAGGCGCCATTTCCATGACCGCACCTCTTCCCCGTCGTCCCCGCTGGCGCAGCCTGGCACTGCTGGCCCTGTGCCTGGCGCCGTTGCTGTGGCCGCTGGAGCACTTGGCCGAGCGCTACTATCGCAACGAGCTGACCAGCCAGAATCGCCAGACCCTCGACCTCTACGTGGCCAACCTGCTGGGCACCCTGCACCGCTACGAAGTGCTGCCGCAGATCCTCGGCGACCTGCCGGCGCTGCGGGCGGTGCTGGGCGCCCCGGACGACGGCGTGACCCAGGGCAACGCCAACCGCCTGCTGAAAAACATCAGCGCCCAGACCGGCGCCGAAGTCATGTACCTGATGGACACCAGCGGCAAGACCCTGGCGGCCTCCAACTGGGACAAGCACGACAGTTTCGTCGGGCGCAATTTCGCCTTCCGCCCCTACTTCAGCGAAGCCATGGCCGGACGCCTGGGACGCTTCTTCGGCCTGGGCACTACCTCGGCCAAGCGTGGCTACTTCTTCGCCGCTGCGGTGCGCGACGGCGAACGGATACTCGGCGTGCTGGTGGTCAAGGTAGACCTGGACCACACCGAAAGCCTGTGGGGCAAAACCCCGGAACAGCTGTTGATGACCGACCACAATGGTGTGGTGATCCTCACCTCGCGCCCTGAATGGCGCTTTCGTGCGACCCGTCCTCTGAGCGACGAGGAACGCCAGGCCATCGTCGCCATCCAGCCCTACCCAACCCGGGACCCGCGCCCACTGAACCTCAATCCCGATGCCTGGCTGACCCAGACGCAACAGATCGAGGAAACCCGCTGGAGCGTCAGCATCCTCGCCCCGCGCACCCTGATCGATCGCCCGGTCCGCACCGTGGTGGCGGTCGGCGCCGCTGCGCTACTGGTGCTGATGCTGCTGCTCGGCCTGATGATGCAGCGCCGCCGCCACTACCTGGAGCGGATCGCCTTCGAAGCCAAGGCCCGACGCGAGCTGGAGAGGCGCGTGGCCGAGCGCACCAGCGATCTGGAGAGCCTCAACCGGCGCTTGAAACAGGAAGTGCTGGAGCGCGAAACCGCTCAACAGGAGCTGGTGCGCGCCCAGGACAATCTGGTCCAGGCCGGCAAGCTCTCGGCCCTGGGCACCATGTCCGCGAGCATCAGCCACGAACTCAACCAGCCCCTGGCGGCCATCCGCAGCTACGCGGAAAACGCCGAAGTGCTGCTGGACCATCAACGCACCGATGACGCCCGGGGCAACCTCAAACTGATCAGCGAACTGACCGGGCGCATGGCCTCGATCATCGCCCACCTGCGAGCCTTCGCCCGGCGCGATCACCACGCCCCGGAAAGCGTCGCCCTGCAACCGGCCCTGGACGATGCCCTGGCCCTACTGGCCAAGCGCCGCCGGGCCATGGAAGTGGAGCTGATCCGCGACCTGCCGGCCGCCACCCTGTGGGTCGAGGCCGGGGAAACCCGTCTGCGCCAGGTGCTCGGTAACCTGCTGGCCAACGCCCTCGATGCCCTGACCGAAAAGGGTCCGCCGCGCAAACTCTGGCTGAGTGCCGAATCCACCGCCGCAGGCGTCAATCTGTACATCCGCGACAATGGCCCGGGCTTCTGCATGGAGGCTCTGGGACGCGCCGGAGAGCCGTTCTACACCACCAAGACACGGACCCAGGGACTGGGCCTGGGACTGGCGATCTGCGACACCCTGATGCGCGCCTTCGGCGGTGAATTGTCGTTCGCCAACCACCGCGAAGGCGGCGCCCTGATTACCCTGCGCCTGCGCGCCGGGGCCCCCGGAGTGAGCCTGCAGCCCTCCGAGGATCGCGGGGTATGAAGCGCAGCGGCCATTCGTTAGCAACCACGCCCGGCCCAGCGATGCCGGCCACGACACAACCTGGAAAGTGACCGATGACCCGTCCCGACAGCCTCGACCCTCAGCTGCAAGTGGTGTTGATCGACGACGATCCTCACCTGCGCCAGGCCCTGAGCCAGACCCTGGACCTGGCCGGCCTCAAGGTGCTGTCCCTGGCCCAAGCCCAGGGCCTGGCCCCGCGCCTGGAGCGGGACTGGCCGGGGGTGGTGGTCAGCGACATCCGCATGCCCGGCATGGACGGCCTGGAACTGCTCACCCAATTGCATGCCCAGGACCCCGAGTTGCCGGTGTTGCTGATCACCGGTCACGGCGATGTGCCCCTGGCCGTGCAGGCGATGCGCGCTGGCGCCTATGACTTTCTGGAGAAGCCTTTCGCCAGCGATGCCCTGCTTGACAGCGTACGCCGCGCCCTGGACTGGCGGCGCCTGGTGCTGGACAACCGCAGCCTGCGCCTGGCCCTCAGTGACCGCCAGGAACTGAGCGCGCGGCTGGTGGGCCAGTCAGCGCCGATGCTGCGTCTGCGCCAGCAGATCGGCGCCCTGGCGGCGACCCGGGCCGATGTGCTGATCCTGGGCGAAACCGGCGCCGGCAAAGAAGTGGTAGCCCGCGCTCTGCACGATCTTTCCGGGCGGCGCAACGGACCGTTCGTGGCGATCAACGCCGGGGCATTGGCCGAGTCGGTGGTGGAAAGCGAACTGTTCGGCCACGAACCGGGAGCCTTCACCGGCGCGCAGAAACGCCGCATCGGCAAGTTCGAATTTGCCAACGGCGGCACCCTGTTCCTCGACGAAATCGAGAGCATGAGCCTGGATGTCCAGGTCAAGTTGCTGCGCCTGCTCCAGGAGCGAGTGGTGGAGCGCCTGGGGGGCAACCAGCTGATCCCCCTGGATATCCGCATCATCGCCGCGACCAAGGAAGACCTGCGCCAGGCCGCGGACCAGGGGCGCTTTCGCGCCGACCTTTACTACCGCCTGAATGTGGCACCGCTGCGCATTCCACCGCTGCGCGAACGCGGCGAAGACGCGCTGATGCTGTTCCAGCACTTCGCCGACGAAGCCAGTACTCGCCACGGCCTGCCGCCCCAGGAACTGCAACCCGGACATCGTGCCCTGCTGTTGCGGCATAGCTGGCCGGGCAACGTGCGGGAACTGCAGAACGCCGCTGAACGCTTCGCCCTGGGCCTGGAGCTGGCCCTGGACAACAACGAGCCGGACCACCCTGCCATCGCCGCTCCGACGCTGATCGCCGGCGGCCTGAGCGAACAGGTGGAACACTTCGAAAAGAGCCTGATCGCCGCTGAACTGACGCAACCCCACAGTTCGATGCGCAGCCTTGCCCAAGCCCTGGGAATACCGCGCAAGACCCTGCACGACAAGCTGCGCAAACACGGCTTGAGCTTCGCCGACGGCGGCACCAGCCACGCCAGCGATGAATCCGAATGAGCCGCACCGTCAACCCTTCGACCCTTGAGGCCCGTGCATGAACCGCGACAGTCGCTACCTGGAATCCATCCTTCACCACGACATTCCCCTGACCCGGGACATGGGCCTGAAGGTGCTCGACTGGCAGGCTCAACGACTGCGCCTGCAACTGCCGCTGGACGCCAACGTCAACCACAAGAGCACCATGTTCGGCGGCAGCCTGTACTGCGGCGCCGTGCTGGCCGGTTGGGGCTGGCTGCATTTGCGGCTCAAGGAGCAAGGGATAGATGACGGGCATATCGTCATCCAGGAAGGGCAGATCAGCTACCCGCTACCGGTAACCGGCGATGCCGTGGCGATCTGCACTGCACCTGATGACAAGGTCTGGAAGAAATTCCTCTCGATGTACCAGCGCTACGGTCGTGCCCGCCTGACCTTGCACAGCCGCGTGGTCAACGCCGGCAGCGAAGAAGACGCCGTACGCTTTGCCGGCCAGTACGTCCTGCACCGCTAACCCGTTTCGGAGCCGGCTCACATCTGTAGGAGCTGGCTTGCCAGCGAAGAGGCCGAAAATTCTTGCACAGGACTCAAGGGCCCCTTCGCCGGCAAGCCGGCTCCTACACAAGGGGCGGCAGAGGCAAGTCGCCGCGGGGCGATCAGGAGCGGGCCAGCTCCAACAGCTTTCCGCGCCACGGCGCCTTGGCCGGCAGCGCCAGGAAGAAGCCGTTGAGCAAGGACTCCCGGGGTGGATAGCAGAACGGTGCGCCCGCAAGATCCAGCACTTCTCCACCCGCCCCTTCGAGCACACCCTGGGCCGCAGCGGTGTCCCACTGGGAAGTCGGCGCCAGGCGCGGATAACAGTCCGCCGCGCCTTCGGCCAGCAGGCAGAACTTCAGCGAACTGCCGATATTGGCCAATTGCAACTCACCCAGGGCAGCGCTCAAACCACTGAGCAAGCGCTCCTGCTCCGGGCTTGAATGGCGCCGACTGGCCACCACGGTAAAGGCTGCGCCCGGCCCCGGCTGCTCACGCACCTGGATCGCTTGCGGCGGCTGCCCCTGATCCACGCGCCAGGCCCCCAGGCCGGCACCGCCCAGGTAGCAGCGGCCATTGGTGGGCATCGACACCACGCCAAACACCACACGTCCCTGTTCGATCAGGGCGATGTTGACGGTGAACTCTTCACTGCCGGAAATGAACTCCTTGGTGCCGTCCAGCGGGTCCACCAGCCACCAGCGCTGCCAACCGGCGCGAGTGGCCTGGGGAATATCGGCATCTTCTTCGGACAGCACCGGAATGCTTGGGTCCAGTGCCGTCAGGCCTGCCACGATCAGGTGATGGGCCGCGAGGTCGGCAGCGGTCACCGGCGACTCGTCGGCCTTATGCTCGACGGCCACATCGGCACGCCAGAACGGCAGGATCGCCTCGCCGGCGCGCAAGGCCAACTCGGCCACTGGCGCCAATAAAGGATGGGGAAAGTTCATCGAGGTCATGCTCATGCTGGAAAGGCTCCGCGCTGGCTTAGCAGGTCGCGGGTCAGGTACAGCGCCGCCAGGGCCCGGCCTTCGCTGAATTGCGGATTCTGCGCCAGGCTGGCCAGTTCGCGCAGGTTGATCTTGTCGACCCGCATCGGCTCAGGCTCGTCGCCCTCCAGGCGCTCTTCATACAGATCGGTGGCCAGTACCACCTGGATTTTCTGGCTCATGTAGCCCGGGGACAGCGACAGCTCGGTCAGGTGCTCCAGTTGCCGTGCGCCAAAACCGGCCTCTTCCTTGAGCTCACGCTCGGCCGCCGCCAGCACATCTTCCCCCGGCTCGATCAGCCCCTTGGGCAGGGACAGCTCGTAGGCGTCGGTGCCGCCGCAATACTCCTCCACCAGCACCGCATGCTCCGCATCGAGCATGGCCACGATCATCACCGCGCCGTAACCCGCCCCCTTGCCCACCAGCCGCTCATAGGTGCGCTCGACGCCATTGGAGAACCGCAACTGCACCTCTTCGACACAGAACAGACGACTGGTGGCGACGATCTCGCGGGCGAGTACAGTGGGTTTCTGGCGCATAGCGGGCTCCTTGGCGATAGCGGGTTACTATACAGGCTGTTTTCTTACCGCTGGAGAAGTGTTCAATGGCCCTGCTGCCCTGGTGCGATATCGATACCGTCCTGCTGGATATGGACGGCACCCTGCTGGACCTGCACTACGACAACCACTTCTGGATGGAACACTTGCCCCAGCGTTACGCCGAGTTGCACGGGGTCAGCCGGGCCATGGCCGAGCTGGAACTGCAACCGCTGTTCGAACGCAACGCCGGCCAGTTGCAGTGGTATTGCCTGGACTTCTGGAGCGCCGAGCTCAAGCTCTCGGTGCGTGAACTGAAGCTGGAGACGGCTCACCTGATCGCCCTGCGGCCGGACGCCGACACTTTTCTCGCGGCGATCAAGAAGGCCGGCAAGCGGGTGATACTGATCACCAACGCTCATCGTGACTCCTTGTCGTTGAAGCTGGAACGGATCGAACTGGCGCCTTACTTCGAGCGCCTGATCAGTTCCCACGACTACGGGTTCCCCAAGGAGAATCCACAGTTCTGGGATGCACTGCAGGCCGATATTCAATTCGATCCGGCCCGCAGCCTGTTTATCGACGACACCCTGCCGATTCTGCGCAGCGCGCGGGATTTCGGCGTGGCGCAGTTGCTCGCGGTGAGCCAGCCGGACAGCCGCAAAGGGCTGAAGGACACGGCCGAGTTCGCGGCAGTGGGGGATTACCGGGCGTTGATCGAAGGGTTGTGAAGCCCTTCGCAGGCAAGCCCGCTCCTACAGAACCCGTAGGAGCGGGCTTGCCCGCGAAGAAGAGGGTCGATCATTCAGGAATGCGCAGCACCTGGCCCGGGTAGATCTTGTCCGGGTGGGACAGCAGCGGCTTGTTGGCCTCGAAAATCTTGTTGTACTTGTTGGCGTCGCCGTATTGCACCTTGGCGATGGCGCTCAGGGTGTCGCCCTTCTTCACGGTGACGAACACCGCAGAAACCACCACGGGACCGGTCACCGTGATCTGGTCCTCGACACTGCCGACACCGGCGATGTTGCCCAGGGCCAGGAGGATTTTTTCCTTCTCTTCCTGGGTCGCCACTTCACCGCTCACCGTGACCTTGTCACCTTCCACCGTGGCGTGAACATTGGGATTGCCCAGGCCGACCTTTTCGATGTGCTCCTTGAGCTGCTCGCTGGCATTGGCGTTGCCCGGGGTCAGCAGGTCGATCAGTTTTTCACCGGCTTCTTTCACAAAGCTGAAAATGCTCATGTCGCACACTCCTTGGTTGATAGATCCAGACGCGAAAGACTAGACCAGCCTGGGGCAATGAGGTTCCCGGGCGACCAGTGACCCAAGGCCCTGCCGGCACGGTAGAATCCCGGCCTTTTGCCGCTCCGGAGCGAAGATGGACCTCAAGCAGCTGAAATTCCTCATCGCCCTCGACGAAACCCGCCACTTCGGCCAGGCCGCCGCGCGCTGCCATATCACCCAGCCAACCCTGTCCATGCGCCTGCGCAGCCTCGAGGAAGAGCTCGACCTGCCCCTGGTCAACCGTGGTCAGCGCTTCGAAGGCTTTACCGCACCCGGCGAACGGGTGCTGGCCTGGGCCCGGAGCGTCATGACCGCCTATGACGGCTTGCTGGCAGAGGCCGCTGCGTGCCGGGGCAATCTGGTGGGCACCCTACGCCTGGGGGTGGTGCCGCTATCGAGCTTCGACCCTCTGCCGCTGATGCAGCGCCTGCATGCCGAACACCCCAACCTGCGCTTCGAACTCTCGTCCCTGAGCTCGGAGCAGATCCTCGAACAGTTGGCGAGCAATCGCCTGGACCTCGGCGTGTCCTACCTGGATCGCCTGGACAGCGAGCTCTTCGACGCCCTGACCCTGGACCCGACCCACATGGGCCTGCTCTATGACCAGCGGTATTTCAGCTTCGGCGAACAGCCCCTGAGCTGGGAGGCGCTGATCGAACTGCCCCTGGGCCTGCTCACCAGCGGCATGCACTTTCGCCAGTCCATCGACCACCACTTCCATGTTCGCGGGCTGCAGCCGCAGCCGGTGCTGCAAACCGACGCCGTCCATCAACTCGTGCGTATGGTCCACGGCGGCCTGTGCTGCGCAGTGATGCCCCTGGACAGTGGCCTGGAGATCCTCACCGAACACTTGCGCCTCCACCCCATCGCCGACGCGCAGACCCTGGCACGCCTGGGCCTGATCATGCGCCGCAGCGCGCCGCGTTCGGCCCTGGCGCAAGCCTGTTTCAGCCTCTACCAGGAATCCTTCAGCCATTGTTGATCGACGCCATCTATCAATAGATCAGTACTAGCAATTAGACGCGACACAATGCCGCGCTTAGTCTTGGGACCCGATGACCGCTGGTCCCTCACTCAATGCCAGCCCTGGCAACTCCCGCAGCCGCGCTCGGCGCCCGCCAGCCCCACAACCACCCAGAGCGCCCGTCAGCGGATGACACCCGCCAGGCCCGTGCAATGGCCGCGTCATCACCGCCTCAACCTTGCCCACCTGCCGCAGAACTGTGCGCCGCGGGTCCACAGCCCCGCGATGGAGAAGCCCTGTGAGTACACACAACCAAGCCGATCAGACACCCGTTGCCCGCTACAAGCCCTACAAGGGCCCGGCCGGTGGCTGGGGTGCCCTGATCAGCGTGGCCCAGGCCTGGCTGACCAGCGACAACGCGCTGAAGAACATCCGCATGATGCTCAAGACTAACCAGAACGGCGGCTTCGACTGTCCGGGCTGCGCCTGGGGCGATTCGCCGGAAAGCGGCATGGTCAAATTCTGCGAGAACGGCGCCAAGGCGGTGAACTGGGAAGCCACCAAGCGCCGGGTGGACGCGGCCTTCTTCGCCAAGCACAGCGTCACCTCCCTGCTGGAGCAAAGTGACTACTGGCTGGAGTACCAGGGCCGGCTGACCGAGCCAATGCGCTACAACGCCGAAACCGACCGCTACCAGCCCATCAGCTGGGAAAATGCCTTCAGCCTGATCGCCAAGCACCTGTGCAACCTGCCCAGCCCGGACATGGCCGAGTTCTATACCTCGGGCCGGGCCAGCAACGAAGCGGCGTACCTGTATCAACTGTTCGTGCGCGCCTACGGCACCAACAACTTCCCCGACTGTTCGAACATGTGCCACGAGGCCAGCGGCGTAGCCCTGGCGCAAAGCGTCGGGGTCGGCAAGGGCACCGTGACCTTTGACGATTTCGAACACGCGGACGCGATTTTCGTCTGGGGCCAGAACCCCGGCACCAACCACCCGCGGATGCTCGAACCGCTGCGCGAAGCAGTCAAGCGCGGCGCCCAGGTGGTATGCGTCAACCCGTTGAAGGAGCGCGGCCTGGAACGCTTCCAACACCCGCAGAATCCGCTTGAAATGCTCACCAACGGCAATCGACCGACCAACACCGCCTACTTCCGCCCGGCCCTGGGCGGCGACATGGCGCTGCTGCGGGGTATGGCCAAGTTCCTTTTGCAGTGGGAGCGCGATGCGCAGAAAGCCGGGACGGCGTCGGTGTTCGACCATGACTTCCTCAACGCCCACACCGCCCACGTCCTCGATTACCTGGGCACCATCGACGACACCCCCTGGGAGCAGATTGTCGAGCAGTCCGGCCTGACCCTGGTGGAAATCGAGCAAGCGGCACGCATGTACGCCAAGGGCAAGAACGTGATCATGTGCTGGGCCATGGGCATCACCCAGCACCGCCACTCGGTGCCGACCATCCAGGAAATCGCCAACCTGATGCTGCTGCGGGGCAACGTCGGCAGGCCTGGCGCCGGGTTGTGTCCGGTGCGTGGCCACAGCAACGTGCAGGGCGACCGCACCATGGGCATCAACGAACGCCCGCCTGTGACATTCCTCGATGCCCTGGAGCGGCGCTTCCAGTTCAAGGTTCCTCGGGACAACGGCCACAACGTGGTCGAGGCGATCCACGCCATGCTCGAAGGCCGCTCGAAGGTATTCATCGGCCTGGGGGGCAACTTCGCCCAAGCCACTCCGGACAGCCCGCGGACCTTCCAGGCCCTGAGCAATTGCGACCTCACCGTGCAGATCAGCACCAAGCTCAACCGCAGCCACTTGGCTCATGGCAAGGACGCGCTGATCCTGCCATGCCTGGGTCGCACCGACATCGACCAGCAGGCCGGCGGCCCGCAAGCGGTGACCGTGGAAGATTCCTTCAGCATGGTCCACGCCTCCAACGGCCAGTTGCAGCCGCTGTCGTCGCAGATGCGCTCCGAGCCATGGATCCTCGCCGGGATGGCTGCCGCGACCCTGGGCAGTCAACCGGTGGACTGGAACTGGCTGGCAGCGGATTACGGGCGCATCCGTGACCTGATCGCCGACACCATTCCCGGCTTCAAGGACTTCAATGAACGGCTCAAGCACCCGGGCGGTTTCTACCTGGGCAACAGCGCCGGCTCGCGCCAGTGGAACACCCCTTCGGGACGCGCCAATTTCCGCGCCAACCTGCTGCCCAAGGACCTGATCCACGAACGCACCCGGGCCACCGGGCAACTGCCGGACCTGATCCTGCAGTCCATGCGTTCCCACGATCAGTACAACACCACCATCTACGGCCTCGATGACCGCTACCGCGGGGTCAAGGGGCAGCGTGACGTGCTGTTCGCCAACGAAGCGGACATCATCCGCCTGGGCTTCAAGCCGGGGCAGAAAGCCGACATCGTTTCCCTGTGGGATGACGGCCGTGAGCGTCGGGTCAAGGGCTTCACCTTGCTGGCCTTCGACATCCCGGCCGGCCAGGCTGCGGCCTACTACCCGGAAGTGAACCCGCTGGTACCGTTGGAAAGCACCGGCGATGGCAGCCACACCCCAACGTCCAAGTTCATCGCCATCCGCCTGGAAGCGGCCAGCGACAACGGCCTGATCATGGCTCGCTCGGCCTGATGCCTGACTTGAGGGCCTCTTCGCTGGCAAGCCAGCCCCTACGGTTAGCCCGTGAACCGTAGGAGCCGGCTTGCCGGCGAACGACTCCCCACGGTGCTGAACCGCAGGCACAAAAAAGGCCGCTCTTGTATAAAAGCGGCCGTTCCGAAGTAGCTAAAGACCCGTAAAAACCACTTAAGTTCCGCAATAAAAACAATAAGTTACGAGATTGTGTACAACTCGTGCTATTCGTCGGATTTCGTTTGTAAGCGTCGTGGTACAGCCTCAGGATCGCGCCGTCATCCCTTTGAGGCTCATGTATGAAGTTCTCCTCGATTCTCTTGTTGTCCCTTGGCCTGGTCAGCGGCATCGCCTCTGCTGGTGGCACCACTGAAGCAGGTGTGGGCGGCGCATTGGGCGGGGTTCTAGGCTCGGTGGTCGGTCAGCAGATCGGCGGCAATACCGGTTCGGCCATCGGCGCGGCCCTGGGCGGCGCAGGCGGCAGTGCGGTGGGTGCGGACAAACGCAGCCGTGGCCAGGCAGCCATTGGCGGTGCCCTGGGTGCAGCCGGCGGCAACGTGGTCGGCCGCAGCATGGGCGGCAATACCGGCAGCCTGATCGGGGCCGCGGCAGGCGGTGGCGCCGGCGGCGCATTGGGCAACTACATGGGCAATGAAAGCGCCCGGGAAGATCGCGACTACCGTGGCCGCGACGACCGCCGCTACTACCGCGACGGCCACCGTGGCCGTGGCCATGCCTACGGGCATCGCAAACACCGTCACTATCGCGACTGATCTGGCCGACAGGTATCGGGGTCAAACCACCAGCAGGTGCTCCAGGGCCGCTCGCAACGCGGGCGGAATCGGCACCGGCTGGTTCGACCGCCGATCCACGAACACATGGACGAAACGCCCCGCCGCACAGGCATCCGCTTCTCCCGCCTTGAACACCGCCAGTTCGTACTGCACCGAACTGTTGCCCAGCTTGCCGACCCTCAGGCCGATCTCGATACGTTCGGGAAAGGCGATGGAAGCGAAGTAGTCGCAGGCCGAGCTGACCACGAATCCCACCACCTCGCCGTCATGGATATCCAGCCCGCCCTGTTCGATCAGGTAGGTGTTCACCGCCGTGTCGAAGAAGCTGTAATAGGTGACGTTGTTCACATGGCCGTAGACGTCGTTGTCGTGCCAGCGGGTAATGATCGGCTGGAAGTGGCGATAGTCGCCACGTTGCGGCATAGGCTCGGACATCGGGGGCTCTCTCCCATGGATTGAAGGCCGGGCGATCGGTTGATCGCCCGGCATTTCACCGCAGACAGCTAAGCCTGGGCAAACCCTTTTGCGCCCCTTGCGCCGGTGGCTTGTCAGGCGGCCAGATGAGCCTCGCACCACTCACGCACGGCAGCGTATGGATAGTCCTCCAGTGCCGCGAACCCCGGGATACTGCGCGCCTTGAGTTTGGTGAACAAGGGCACGCTGATGCCGCAGAGAAAGCGCGTCAGTCGCTCCGCTCCCGGCACATCGCCGGTGTGCTGCTGATGCCTGTGGATAAAGTCGCCGCACAGCCCGTTGAAGTTTTTATCCACAAGCGCGGGCAATACGGGTGGTTCCGGCAGTCGTGCTACCTGGCCATGACAGACCGAACAATGCCCACAACGCTGGGGCGCCTGATCATCACCAAAATACTGCGCCAGGCGATGCCCCAGACACTGCTCGGTGGCAAACAGGTCGAGCATGGCGTGAATCCGCGCAATCTCGCTGCCTTCATGCCGGGTGAAGTAAGCGTGCAGGTCTGTGCTCAAGGCACCGGCATCGAAGTCTGTTTGCAGCAAGCTGTAGACCTCGGTCATCTGCTTGCTTTCCAGCTCCACCCAACCCTTCTCCTGGAAATAATCCAGGGCCTTGACCACCCGGTTGCGCGGCGCCTGGTACTGCTCGTAGAGCGCGTCGAAATTCACCGTGGCCCAGGTCCGGGCCCGGCTGGAGGTGTTGATGACGGCCTGGACGAAGTCCCGGCGCTCGCCTTCGAAACGCGCCAGCAAGGCCTCAGGCTCCAGCAGGAACTTGAAGCGGTACTCAGCGAAGTAGGCATAGCGTGGGGCGATCAGGCCCCGCAACTCCAACTGCACCAGCAGGGTCTTGAGTGGCAACTGGCGGATGTTGCTCTGGTCCGCCAGAGGCCCGAGCAGAAACTCCCATTGTCCTTCCGGCACCGACGCCTGCAATTCATCCAGCACACAGCGA
Organism: Pseudomonas sp. JDS08PS003; assembly: GCF_045013505.1. Taxonomy (NCBI): domain Bacteria; kingdom Pseudomonadati; phylum Pseudomonadota; class Gammaproteobacteria; order Pseudomonadales; family Pseudomonadaceae; genus Pseudomonas; species Pseudomonas sp. JDS08PS003. The sequence continues at coordinate 425,772 of NZ_CP120724.1, read as the reverse complement.
ATGCCGCTCAACTCAGGAGTGTCGCCGTAGACGAAATTCTCCAGCACGTTGAGGCTGTCGCGGTTGGCCAGCACCAGGCAATCCGAAGGTTGGCCGTCGCGACCGGCGCGGCCGATTTCCTGGCTGTAGTTCTCGATGGACTTGGGCAGATCGAAGTGCACCACGTTACGGATGTCGCTCTTGTCGATGCCCATGCCGAAGGCGATGGTGGCGACGATGCAGTTGCTGCGCCCTTCCATGAACCGCCGCTGGATCGACTCGCGCTGCTCATGGGGCAGCCCCGCGTGGTAGGCCTCGGCGGCGATGCCCTGGCGGCTCAAGTGCTCGGCGATCTGCTCGGCGGTCTTTTGCAGGGTCACGTAGACAATGCTTGGCTGCCCGGCCCGCTCGCCCATCCACTGCACCAGGCGCTGGCGCTTGTCGGCGCCGCGCACCGGTTCCACCAGCAGGTTGAGGTTGGGCCGATAGAAGCCGGTGGTCACCACGTCGGCCGCGTCGATGGCGAACTTGGCCTGCATGTCGGCGATCACCTTGGGCGTCGCCGTGGCCGTCAGCAGCAGGGCCTGGGGAATGTGGAACTGGCGCTGATAATCCGGCAGCTTCAGGTAGTCGGGACGAAAGTTGTGGCCCCATTCGGAGATGCAGTGGGCCTCGTCCACCACCAGCAGGGAAATCGGCACCTGCTGCAAAAAGTTGCGGAAGCGCTCGTTCTTCAAACGCTCCACCGAGATCATCAGGATCTTCAGCTCACCGGAGCGGGCCCGAGCCATGACGTCATTGGCGTCATCGCGGCTCTGTGCCGAATCGATGCTGGCGGCAGCGATGCCGTGGCGCTGGAGAAAGGCCAACTGATCCTGCATCAACGCCAGCAGCGGCGAGACCACCAGGGTCAGATGCGGCAGCAGCAAGGCCGGCAACTGGTAGCACAGGGACTTGCCGGAGCCAGTGGGAAAGATCGCCGCCGCCGAGCGCCCGGCCAACACCGCGCTGATCGCGGCCTCCTGGCCCGGACGAAACTGTGGATAACCGAAGACCTGTTCGAGGGTGCTGTGCATAAGGGTCACTCCTTTGACCGCTGACCTGTCCTTGAAGACTAGCGGCACAGGTCGGCGGTTCGAGAAAAGGTCGTGGAAAAACAGATACCGGATGATACCGGGCGAAGGGGGCGACAGGACCTAACGCAAGCTTCGGCAGTCCAGCCATTGCACGCCATTGTGCCGATTGGCCTCGAGCAGTGCCGGCACCGCCTGGGGCGCCTTGGCGTGGGTGTCATGGAACAGGATGATGCCACGCCGCCAGAGCAGCATCAGGGTCTGCACCCGCTGGACGGCAGCCGGCGCACTGACCTTCTTGCTCCAGTCCTGGGAGTCGATGTTCCACAACATCAGTTGCAGCCCCTGGGCCTTGAAGAACGCGGCGCTGTCGCTGCGTCGTTGCCCGTAGGGCGGACGAAACAAGGGCTGGTATTCATCCGTCAGGGTGCGATTGACCAGGTTGGCGCTGTGGATCACCGAGTTCTGCCACTCGCGCCATGAGGAGTGGGATTTGTGCTCCCAGCCATGTACGCCAACGCACTGACCGTCGTACAACTCGCGCATCTGCACAGCCGATGAATGGCTCAGACGCGCCTGAAAAGAGTCTCCCAGGACAAAGAACAGGCCATGCAGATCCTGGGCACGCAGCACATCGATCAGTTGGTCTGTACGCCCGTCGTACATGCTCGGGCCGTCGTCGAAGGTCAGCAGGAACTGACGGTCAGCCAGTTCATCGCCCAGCCGCTCTGCCGGGTCCATGCGCTGGATCTCGCTGCTGACGCTCGGGAACAGCGCCGCCAAGCGCAACTGCTCATTCAGGTACTGAAGATGAAACAGCGCACTGGCCTCGGCCCAGCTGCCATAAGTGGCCTTGCTGCCACCGGTGAAACTGACCACCAACTGCCGCAGCTCGCCGAGGTTGCGCACCGGCAGGCAGAACGGTGCACCTTCGCAGTCCTGGCTAGCCAGGCGGTAGTTGTTCAGCAACAACTCCCAGAAGCGCTGACGCACCTGATTCACTGACTTCAGATCCAGCTGCCTGACTCCGAGCCGCTGCTTCAAGGCCTGTTCGTCCAAGGCTTCGCTGGCCAGCAGCGCCTTGCCAAACATCAGAATCTCACCCCGTGAGGCAGTGTCGAATTCCGCGGCGCTGGTCAGGGCATTCGGCCAGCCACTGCGGTCGATGGTGGCGAACACCTGCGGCCCGGCCGCCTGGGCCACGCCGCCGGACAGGCACAGCGCCAGCAACCAGGGGAAAACACGAAATCGCATACCAACCTCCATAAATGCACAACGCGCCACTGCCGGCGCGTTGTGGAGATAACTTCTGCCTGTGTGATCAGCGGTTTTGCAGCCGCTCTATGGCCTTGTCGTACACCGGGTTGGCCTTCTGCTCCCGGGCTTTTTGGTAGTGCTCAAGCGCCGTGGCCAACTGCCCGGCGTCCTCGTAGATGCGCGCCATGTCGTAGTAGGCACTGGCGCGAATGGTCGATGCGGCCGGGCCGCTGGCCAGGGCGATGGCCTTGCGATCAGCGGCAAGGGCCTCATCCGGACGGCTGTTCTTGCGATTGGCCAGGGCCAGGTTGCTGTAGGCCTGGGCAAAGCCCGGGTCGAGCTCGATGGCTTCGCTGTAGAAGATCCGCGCCCCGCCGAAATCGCCCTTGCGGTAGGACTCCTCGCCTTTGAGATTGAGGCTCTTGGCATCCACCGGCCCGAAGTCCTTGCCCACCACTTCATCGATGGACTTGGCATTTTCCAGCAGCGGGTCGAGCGCGCTCATGACCGATTCCGGCTCCTCGCTGCCTAGCAGCAGCCGATCGATATCCTGCAGGCGGCCATCGGCAGTCAGGCGAAACACCACCCACAGATTGCCCTTGCGGTTCTGCGGCACGCGGTAGCTGCGGATCAGCGCAGCGCCTTTATAGACAAAGACCCGCGCTTGGCTGCGGCCCAGGCGCAACGCTTCGTAGTTGGTGCTGTTGGTGAAGTCGTGCACGGCAAAGACGTAGGCGTCGCCCGGCACACGCTCATCGATGGTGATGGTTTCCGGGCGGCTGCTGTCGCTGCTGTCTGCCTCCAGACGGGCTCCCGGCCCCTTGCCGGTGGCGAAGTACAACAGCTTGTGGGGATAACTCAGATGAGCATCGAGGTCTTCACCCGGCGCACTCCAACTCACCACCACGCGCAGGCTTTCGGGGTTGTCCAGCACCGGACTCAGGGCATAATTCAAGCCCTGGCACGGGCACTTGACCCGCAGGTCGGCGTAGCCGGCTTTACGGATCAGCAACTCACTGGCCGGCGAATCGGTTACCTGGGCCGTCAGGGTTACCCGGCCCTGGGCATCGGTGCTTCCTGAAACCTGAGTCGCGCCCTGTTGCACCTGCACCTGGGCATCGGCCAGCGGCGCGCCCTTGGCCAGCGCATCCAGCACCTGGATCGACAGCGCCTGAGCCTGTACCGAGCTCGCCAGCATCCCTAGCCACAACAGCGCCGCGAGGCGAAAAAAAGCCATAACAAAATCCCTGTAGATAAGGGTGACCGGGCCTCTGCCCCGGCCCACCAGCCAGCGGCGAACCATACACAGTTTTGCCCGCCAATGCTCGGTCCAACCAGGGAAATACCGGGCAAAAAAACAGTGCCAAGCTCTCGAAATGGCCCGCTGGCGCAACCACTTGGTGACTTGCAACTCAGCCGGAGAATCGCCGTACACTCCACCTTCTCAAACGCCGCAAGTGAACTCCGATCATGCAACTGGCCCCTGGCTTTCCCGACGACGCCACCATGCGCCAACTGATGCAGTTGCTGCATGAAGAAATCGGCCTGCCTGAGCGCAAGACCCTGCGCCTGAGCACCGCCATCAATCTCGACCTGGGCTGCGACGGCGCCGATGCCCGGCATTTGCTGCACGCCCTGGAAGAGCAGTTCGGTATCGACTTTGTCGACTTCGACAGCTATCGCTACTTCCAGCCCGAAGGCTTCGACCCGTTTCAGAAACGCCGGGCCAAGGGCCGGGGCGACAAGGTGCCGCTGACCATCGGCATGCTGTACCAGGCGATCAGGCAACAGCGCTGGGACACCCAGGTGCTGGAAGCGCTCTAACCCCGGCAGGGTCAAATCCGCCCTCGAAAAACATCCGCAGCAGCGGCCTGACTCGCTCAGTAACGAACTGGCGCACCCAAAATTAAGTGCTAATATTCTGGCAGTTTTAGTTAAAAAACACAGGAATAATGGCACATGGCTAAGAAAACCGCCCCACTCCTGCCGGCCACAAGCAAGCTGCTCGATGCCTTTGGCGAACGCCTGAAACTGGCTCGACTGCGGCGCAAGCTGACCGCCAAGCAAGTGGCCGAACGCGCGGGCATGTCACTGACCACATTGCGTTCCCTGGAATCGGGCGGGTCCGGCGTGACCATGGGTGCCTACCTGTCGGTGATGCAGGTGCTGGGGCTGGAAAAGGACCTGGAGCAACTGGCAGCCCGCGATGAGCTGGGCCGCCAGTTGCAAGATGCCCGGCTCTTGCCGGGAGACAGCAACGCACCAGGCAAAGCAAGCCGCGCCCCCAGCCTGCGTTCGACCAAGGCGCCTGCTGCCGGCCTGACCCTGCATGAAGCCGCGGCCGAGCCGATCCCCCCAGCGCCGCCCTCGGCGGACTTTCCGATCAATACCCAGTCGCTGAGCAGCCTCCTGAAGCCCGCGAAAAAGCGCACACCCAGGATCGATGAGCCATGACTCTGATCGCCGTATATGCCGATTGGGAGTCTTTGGGCGGGCCAAGGCGCCTGGGCTGGCTGCATGTCCGGACAGTCCGCGCTGCCAGCGTCTTCGAGTTCGAATATGACCCCGCCGCACTGCTCGATCCCGAGCTGACCAGCATTGCCCTGGACCCGCGCATCGGGCGATTCGCCGGCCGGCAATTCAGCGGCCAGCAGCAAAACCGCTTTGGCGTGTTTGCCGACTCAAGCCCCGATCGCTGGGGCCATCTGCTGATGCAACGCCGGCTGGAACGGGACATTCGCGAAGGCCTGGCGCCCGCCGGCACCCGCCTGCAGGACGCCGACCTGCTGCTGGGGGTGCATGATCTGTATCGCGTCGGCGCCCTGCGCTACCACCTCGATGACCAAGGCCCGTTCCTGGATGATCGCGACGGCCTCGCGGCGCCGCCCTTCGTCGAACTGCGGGCCCTGGAACAGGCCAGCCGCGCCCTGGAAAACGATCCGCACAACAGCGCCGCCGACGGCGGCCAATGGTTGCGCATGCTGATCGCCCCGGGGGGATCACTGGGCGGCGCCCGCCCCAAAGCCAGCGTCGCCGACGACAAGGGCCACCTGTGGATCGCCAAGTTTCCCAGCGTCCGCGACGAACATGACGTCGGCGCCTGGGAGATGCTCCTCAACGCCCTGGCCAGCCATTGCGGCTTGCGGGTTCCCGAGGCCATGGCGCAACGCTTCGCCAGCGACCAGCACTGTTTCATGGTCAAGCGCTTCGACCGCACCGAAGCGGGCGGCCGACTGCACTTTGCCTCGGCCATGACCCTCACCGATCGCAGCGACGGCGACGACGCCTCCACTGGCGCCAGCTACCTGGAACTGGCCGAAGTGCTGATCGCCCACGGTGCGCAAACCCGTGCCGATTTGCGTGAGCTGTGGTCGCGCATGGTCTTCAACCTGCTGGTGTCCAACAGCGACGACCACCTGCGCAACCATGGCTTCATGCTCGAACCCGGGCGCGGCTGGCGCCTGTCACCGGCCTACGACATGAACCCCTGCGCCCACGCCAGCGGGCTGAAACTCAACATCAGCGAAGCCGACAATGCGCTGGACCTTGAACTGGCACGGGAAGTAGCGGCATATTTCCGCCTCGGTCGTGCAGAGGCAGAAGGCATCATCGAACACTGCCAGAGCGTGGTTCGCCAATGGCCCACCCTGGCCCAGGCCCTGGGGCTGTCACGGCGTGAACAAGAACGCATGGCCCCGGCGTTTCGACTCGCACAGCAGTAAACAGCACGGCCGTTGGGCTCCGCCAACCCGTCAATCGACAAGGACAGTCAGTGGACGTATTGATGGGCTTGCTCGCCGCCCTACTCTGGGGCGGCACCGATTTTCTCGTGGGGCTCAACGTGCGCGCCGTGGGCGTGAAACGTGCGGTGTTCTTCAGCCAGTCCCTGGGCTTCACCCTGATGAGCCTGCTGCTGACGATCTTTCCCGCCATCCTCTACAAGGCCATGGCCGCGCCCGCGCAGGTCTGGCTGATGGGTGTGCTCGCCGCGGCCTTTACCGTCTCCGGCGCCCTGGCTCTGGGCAAGGCCTTCGCCCTGGGCAAAGCCTCCATCGTCGCCCCTTTGGTGACCTCCTATGGCGTGGTCACCACCTTGCTGTCCTGGGCCAGCGGCGAACAGATCAGCCTGCTGCAACTCATGTGCATCCTGTTATGCGTGATCGGCGTGATCCTCTCCAGCCTGCACTCGGACAGCAAACTGCCCCACAGCACCGCCGCCGGCCGCTCGATCTTCTTCGCCCTGCTCTCGGCCGTTCTGTATGGCACCAGCTTCTGGCTGCAGGGCCGCTACACCCTGCCGCAACTGGGGCCGATCAGCATGCTCTGGCTGGGTTACGCAGTCGGCAGCGGCGTAATGCTGCTGATGGTGCTCAAAGTCGCGGACGGGCTGAAGATCCCACCGCTGAAAAACTGCGGCCTGCTGGCCTCCACCAGCCTGATGAACCTCGGCGCGTTCTTCGCCTTTTCCTGGGGCGCCATGAGCGGCTCGGTATCGGTGGTGACAGTGATCAGCACCCTGTCCGGCGGCATCGCTGCGGTACTGGGCTATGTGTTCTTCAAGGAGCGGCTGACGGCAGTGCAAGTGACCGGCGTGGTACTGGTGTTGCTGGGGGCGTTGGTGTTGCATCTGAAGACGTGAGCCTTTCTGTAGCCCACAAAAAAGCCGCCCCGAAGGGCGGCTTTTTCATGGCAGGCCGAGGCTTACAGCTTTGGACCTGCAGCCTTGATCGCGTCGCTCACGTCGAACTTCTTGAAGTTCTCGATGAACAGGCCGGCCAGGGCCTTGGCGGCTTCGTCGTAGGCGGCTTTGTCAGCCCAGGTGTTGCGTGGGTTGAGCAGGCCGGTTTCGACGCCCGGTACGGCTTTTGGCACGTCCAGGTTGATGATGTCCAGGTGCTCGGTCTCGGCACCGATCAGCGCGCCGCTCTGGATCGCTGCAATCACGCCACGGGTGGTGGGGATGTTGAAGCGTTTGCCCACGCCGTAGCCACCGCCGGTCCAGCCGGTGTTGACCAGGTAGACCTTGGAGCCGAAGCCGCGGATGCGCTTGATCAGCAGCTCGGCGTACTCGCCCGCCGGACGCGGGAAGAACGGGGCGCCGAAGCAGGTGGAGAAGGTCGACTTGATGCCCGAGCCCGAACCCATTTCAGTCGAGCCCACCAGAGCGGTGTAGCCGGACAGGAAGTGGTAGGCGGCTTGTTCTTCGCTGAGGATCGAGACCGGCGGCAGTACGCCGGTCAGGTCGCAGGTCAGGAAAATCACGGCGTTAGGCTCGCCACCGAGGTTCTTCGGTGCGCGTTTTTCGATCAGCTCGCGCGGGTAAGCGGCGCGGCTGTTCTGGGTCAGGCTGTCGTCGGCGTAGTCGGCTTTCTTGGTGACCGGATCGATCACCACGTTTTCCAGTACGGCGCCGTGCTGGATGGCTTTCCAGATCACCGGCTCGTTCTTCTCCGACAGGTCGATGCACTTGGCATAGCAACCGCCTTCGATGTTGAACACCACGCCCACGCCCCAGCCGTGTTCGTCGTCACCGATCAGGTAACGGCTTTCGTCGGCCGACAGGGTGGTCTTGCCGGTGCCCGACAGACCGAAGAACAGGGTCACGTCGCCGTCTTCGCCCATGTTGGCGGCGCAGTGCATCGGCAGTACGTCGGCAGCTGGCAGCAGGAAGTTCTGCACGGAGAACAGGGCTTTCTTCATTTCACCGGCGTAGCGCATGCCGGCGATCAGCACTTTCTTGGCCGCGAAATTGATGATCACGGTGCCGTCGGAGTTGGTGCCATCGCGCTCTGGCTCGCAAACGAAGTTTGGCGCGTTGAGGATCTGCCACTCGTCTTTGCCACCGGCGTTGTACTGCTCGGGGTTGATGAACAGGCAACGACCGAACAGGTTGTGCCAGGCAGTCTCGGTGGTCATTTTCACTGGCAGGTAGTGCGCCGGATCGGAACCTACATGCACGTGGGAAACAAAACGCTCGCGCTCGCCCAGGTAGGCTTCAACGCGGTCCCACAGGGCGTCGAACTTGGCCGCCGGGAACTTGCGGTTGATCGGGCCCCAGGCGATAGCGTCCTGGGTGGTGGGCTCTTCAACGATGAAACGGTCCACTGGCGAACGGCCGGTACGATGACCGGTGCGAACCACCAGAGCGCCGGTATCGGCCAGTTCGCCCTCACCGCGGTTCAGGGCTTCTTTGACCAGATCATCCACACTCAGATCGGTGTACACGGCGTTATTGGCTTGCGTCATGAGGTTCCCCGTCGGCCATTGGCCGAGTGCTCCAAACGTTTTGTAGTAGAAACTCGCGCACTACTACCGCGAAAAAAGTGCGCCGGATTATGCCAGAAAAGCCCAAAAATAGTAGGGTCCTCCCGTCAGTACGGCGTAATTCCGGCGTTTGCCAGGTGATTTACCTGCGCTGAACCGTTTTAGTGACGAGTATCTGACGGTGTGTCGACGCCTGCTCCAGCAAACAATTGCGCGATATCGGCGGCATCAAACAGATAACGCTCGTTGCAGAACTGGCAATCGATCTCGATGCTGCCGCCATGCTCCACCACCAGCTCCTGAGCATCTTCCAGCCCCAGGCTGACCAGCGCATTGCCCGAGCGCTCACGGGAGCAACTGCAGCGGAAACGCAGCGGTTGCACGTCGAACAGGCGCACGGCTTCTTCGTGGTACAGGCGGTGCAGCACGGTTTCGTTGTCCAGGCTCAGCAGTTCATCGGCGGTCAGGGTGCTGGCCAGGGCGGTGAGATGCTGCCAGTTGGCGTCGCGCTCTTCCTGATCGCGCAGGCGGTCGGCGGGCAGTTGTTGCAGGAGCAGGCCACGGGCACTGCGGCCGTCGGCGTAGAGCCAGAAACGGGTACCGGTCTGTTGCGACATGACGAAGTAGTTAGTGAAGCATTCCGCCAGGCTGGCGCCGTCCAGGTCGACAATGCCCTGGTAGCGCTGGCCATGCGTCGGGTCCACGGTCAGGGCCAGGACGCCGTTGGGCATCAGGTCGGCGAGGGTCGCGTCGGGGGCGATCTGCGCCGCGTCGTAACGGGCCAGGCCACGGATCTCGCGCTCACTGGAGCACTCGATCATCAGCAGCGGCACCGGGCCTTCGGAGCGGGCCTGGAGAATCAGCAAGCCATCGAATTTCAGGGTGCCGACCAGCAACGATGCCGCCGCCATCAGTTCGCCGAGCAACTGTGCAACCGGCTCGGGATAGGGGTGTTTGGCGAGGACTTCCGCGTAACTGCGCTCCAGCGCCACCAGCTCGCCGCGGGTGTCGTTCTCATCAAAGATGAAGCGTTGAGTGAAGTCGGTATCCGGCAAATCAGTCATAGGTCTGGGTATCTGAATGATGACAAAAAGGTTACAAGCACCGAAAATTACGATTTTGCACCATGAAGGTGCAGTTTTTGCGGTGATTGGAGATATTTTATGAACAATCCGGGTTTGTTCCAAGCAAGGTGGAACCTCGGCAAGCTGGTTCTGTGCAATTTACTCCCTTTGGCCCTGCTGGGATTCTGGTTGTGGCCGACCGGGCAGATGTACTGCCTGATGTTCGACGAGTGGCTGTTCCGTCACCTCAACACTCCCCTGGCAACAAACTCCACCTGGCTGCACATCTGGGCCGTGGCCAGCCTGCGCCCCTTCGATATCGTGGTCGGCCTGATCATGCTCAGCCTGCTGATTCGCGGTGACTGGGTGTTCAAGGCGGTGGACGTGCGCCGCGCGTTTTTCGGCTTCCTGTCGATCCTGATTCTCATGGTGGTGATTCGCGCACTGTTTTCCAAGCTGGTGGCGCTGATGAACTGGCAACACAACAGCCCGTCCATGGTGCTCGAAGGCGCCGTGCACATGAGCGACTACTTCCCCGGCTGGGAAAAGACCTGGGAACTCAAGGACCGCTCCAGCCAGAGCTTCCCCGGCGACCACGCTTCGGTGCTGCTGATCTGGGGCCTGTTCATGGGGATCTTCAGCCGCAGCGCTGGCCAGTTCCTGATCGTTTGGGGCCTGACCCTGCTGTTCATGATGCCGCGCCTGGTGGCGGGCGCGCACTGGGGCCAGGACGACTACATCGGCGGCGTGCTGCTGGCGGTGCTGGCCCTGGGCTGGGGCTACTACACGCCGTATGCGGCGCGGATGTCGAACTTCCTGCTGCGCCTGACGCACCCGCTGTTCAAGCTGATGACCCGGATGCCCGTGCTCTCGCGCATGAGCGTGGTCCGTTCCAGCAGCCTGCTGCGCTGATCAGACCTGCAGGAGGCGGCTGGCTGGCGAAGGCGTCCTCAAGGGCCCATTCGCCGGCAAGCCGGCTCCTACGGTTTCATTCGTGACTGCTGCCGTGGAATTTGAATAGATCACGGCGCTGTTTCTTGCTCGGTTTGCCATCGGTGCTGACCCCCAGGGCACCAGCCTTGCGCTGGGCCGCCGCGGTTTCTCGCTTGGCGATGCTGGCTTCGGTTTCCGTGTAGAGCGTCTGCGCCTCGGGAGCGCCACGACGGACAATGGAAAGGGCCTGGACCACCACGGTACGTTCGTCGAAGCCGGCGCGAATCTGGTATTCATCGCCTACCCGCGGCTCCTTGCCCGGTTTGCAGCGCTCGCCACGGTGATGCACCTTGCCACTTTCGATGGCCGCCTTGGCCAGGGCACGAGTCTTGTAGAAGCGCGCTGCCCACAGCCATTTATCCAGACGAACCTTGTCCTCTTCTTCCTGCTTGTGCGCCACTGGAATTCCTCTCGGTGAAAAATGTCGCAACTGTACAGCCCGCCTACGGGCTCTCATAAATCCTGCCGCTCACCTAAAATAACCCAGGTTGCGCCCTGATACGCGAGGAGTCCCTGTGACTGACTTCCCCACTACCCTGACCTCGCCCGGCAATCGCTGCGAAGGTTGCCAGCAAAGCCAACCCCTGGGCTTCGATTTTTCCTTCGCCTACCAACCCATAGTCGATCTGCGGGACCAGTCGGTCTTTGCCCACGAGGCCCTGGTGCGCGGAACCAATGGCGAAGGCGCCGCAACGGTGCTGGATCAGGTCACCGACAGCAATCGCTACCGTTTCGACCAACTTTGCCGTACCCAGGCCATCACCACGGCCGCACAGTTGGGGATGCAAAGCCACCTGTCGATCAACTTCATGCCCAACGCCGTGTACCGGCCGGAACTGTGTATCCGCAGCACTCTGGAAGCCGCCCGCGCCCAGCACTTTCCCCTGGACCGGCTGATTTTCGAAACCCTGGAAAGCCAGCACGTAGATAACAGTCGCCATTTGACCAATATTCTGCGTGAATACCGCGAATTCGGCTTCAAGACCGCCATCGATGACTTCGGCGCGGGGTACTCGGGGCTGAACCTGCTGGCGGATTTCCAACCCGACCTGATCAAGCTCGACATGGCGCTGGTGCGCGATGTCCATCAGGATCGCGTACGCCAGGCGATCATCCGCGCGATTGTCACAATGTGTGCGGAGTTGGGGGTTACAGTCATTGCCGAAGGCGTTGAAAGCGCCGATGAACGGGACTTTCTCGGCGACTGTGGAATTTATCTGATGCAGGGTTACTGGTTCGCCAAACCTGCATTCAAAGCCCTGGCCGAGGTTCCGGCCGCGGCCTGGAAAAGCTAATTGCGGATTTCCCATATTTGAAGACTTTTGACCATTTGACCGTTGTCGGTCTGCGCGAATGGGTGGCGCTTCCTGATCTAGGAGTGGCCGGCCTGCGCGCCAAGATCGATACCGGGGCCAGTACCTCCAGCCTGCATGCCACCGAGATCGAGCCCTTCGAGCGCGACGGTGAGCAGTGGGTGCGCTTCAATGCCCACTTGGGCAGTGTGGTGCAGTTGCGTCACCGGCGCTGCGAAGCGCCGCTGGTGGCGATGAAAACCATTAAAAGCTCCAACGGCCAGGCCCAGGTGCGCTATGTGATCAGCACCACCCTAGCCCTGGGGGATCGCGTGTGGCGGGTGGAATTTACCCTCGCCTGCCGCAAGGCCATGCGCTATCGCCTGCTGCTGGGTTCCAAGGCCCTGATCGACGGCCAGTTGGTGGTCAATCCGGGCATCAAGTACGTACAAGACAAACCGGTGTTCCCGGTATCCACTACCTCTGCCACAGGTGTTGCATGAAGATCGCTGTGCTGTCGCGTAACCCGCGTCTGTATTCCACTCGTCGTCTGGTCGAGGCCGGCACCGAGCGTGGCCATGAAATGGTAGTGGTCGACACCCTGCGCGCCTATATGAACATCGCCAGCCACAAGCCGCAGATCCACTATCGCGGCAAGCCCCTGGAGGGCTTCGACGCGGTGATCCCGCGCATTGGCGCCTCGGTGACGTTCTACGGCTGCGCAGTGCTGCGCCAATTCGAAATGATGGGGGTGTTCCCCCTCAATGAGTCGGTGGCCATCGCCCGCTCCCGGGACAAGCTGCGTTCGCTGCAGCTGCTGTCGCGGCGCGGCATCGGCCTGCCCGTGACCGGCTTTGCCCACTCGCCGGACGACATTCCCGACCTGATCGAAATGGTCAACGGCGCGCCCCTGGTGATCAAAGTCTTGGAAGGCACCCAGGGTATCGGCGTGGTGCTGTGCGAAACCGCCACCGCGGCGGAGTCGGTGATCGAGGCCTTCATGGGCCTGAAGCAGAACATCATGGTCCAGGAGTACATCAAGGAAGCCGGCGGCGCCGACATTCGCTGCTTCGTGGTGGGGGACAAGGTGATTGCGGCAATGAAACGTCAGGCCAAACCAGGGGAGTTCCGCTCCAATCTGCATCGTGGCGGCAGCGCCAGCCTGATCAAGATCACCCCGGAAGAACGCATGACCGCGCTACGGGCGGCCAAGGTCATGGGCCTGAGCGTGGCGGGGGTGGATATCCTGCGCTCCAATCACGGGCCGCTGGTGATGGAAGTCAATTCCTCACCGGGCCTGGAAGGGATCGAGACCACCACCGGCAAGAACGTGGCGGGGATCATCATCGAACACATCGAGAAGAATGGCGGGCCGAACATGACCCGGACCAAGGGCAAAGGCTAGGGATCGCGTTGCCGGCCTTTCGCTGGCAAGCCAGCTCCTACGGGCGATGTGCTGCCTATAGGAGCGAAGCCCTGATCAATCCGCATCACGGGGCAGCAGCAGCCCCAATGGCAAGCGCACCCGCGCTTCCAGGCCGCCGTCGGGGCGGTTGCGCAGCTCCACATTGCCGCCATGCATGGCGGCAATCCGTTTGACGATGGCCAACCCCAGGCCGGTGCCCTTGCCACCCCGGGCACGGTCGCCACGGGTGAAGGGGTTGAAGATCGCTTCAAGCTCCGAAGGGTCGATCCCCGCACCGCGATCCATCACGCTCAGCACCACGTAAGGGGCATTGGTGTCGCCGGACACATAGGCCGCCACTTCGACTTCCGTGCCCGCGTGATTCAAGGCGTTGCCGATCAGGTTGTTGAGCAGACGCTTCATCGACACCCGACGCAGCGGGAACGGCTGGATCGGCTCCAGGCGCAGGTGCACCCGCTCTTCATTCTGGTTGTAGGGCGCTGCCACTTCGCGCACCAGATCGCTGAGATCGACCTCTTCCACCGACTCGTCGCGACCGTCGCGGATAAACGCCAGGAACTGGTCGAGGATCGCATCCATGTCCTCGATATCCCGGACCATATCGTCGGTCAGGTCGGTGTGAGCGCCCATCAATTCCAGTGACAGCCGCAGGCGGGTCAGCGGCGTGCGCAAGTCATGAGATACCCCGGCCAGCATCAGCTCCCGTTCACGCCCCGCCTGCTCCACGTCTTCGGCCATCTGGTTGAAGGCGCGATAGACCTCGGTCATCTCGCTCGGTGTGTCGCTGATGGGCAGGCGCACACTGCGCCCCTGGCCCAGTTGCCGAGCGGCGTAGACGAGACGCTTGAGGGGCTGGTTGAGCTGGCTGACGAAGATCCACGCCGAGGCGGTGGAAAGCAGGCCGATGGCCAGGAACCAGCCCAGCACGCTCCAGATCTTCTGCCCTCGCAGCGGGTGGGGATACAGCGGCACCTTGAGCCAGCCATCCCCCAGGCTCGGCGCCCGTACCCAAAGTGCCGGAGGTGCATGCATGCGCAGGCGCACTTCGGTGTCGGCACCCAGTTCAGCCTGCATCTGCCGCTGATAAATCTCACTGTAGGGCCAGTGCTGCTCGCCGGCCGGCACGCCGCTGCCCACCACCTTGATCAGCCCTGCGGCCTCGGCGATCTGGTCGCGGTTGGATTCGTCGGCGGCCCAGTAGGCGCGCAGGGTCAGGGCCACACCGTGGCTGTATTGCCGGTCCACCAGCACGTCCTCGTTCATCAACAGATAAACCAGGGTCAATGCCTTGGAAAACAGCACCACGATCAGCACCAGCCACAGGGTGCGGGAGAAGAAACTCTGGGGGAACCACAACGGGGTTTTCATAACAGCCAATACACACTTTGCAGGAGCGACTCGCGCTCGCACAGTTGCGGAATGCGAACGCCCGGGTCGTTGCCGGCCCGGGCGTTCGCTCCTACAAATCACCTATCACTTGGTCGCGGTGCCATCCGGCACGAAGACATAACCCACGCCCCAGACGGTCTGGATATAGCGCGGCTTGGAAGGATCGGGTTCGATCATCCGCCGCAGGCGGGAGATCTGCACGTCGATGGAACGCTCAAGGGCATCCCACTCGCGGCCACGGGCCAGGTTCATCAGTTTGTCCCGGGTCAGCGGTTGGCGGGCGTTCATCACTAGCGCCTTGAGCACCGCAAACTCACCGGTGGTCAGCATGTGCACTTCATCGCCACGCTTGAGCTCGCGAGTGGCCAGGGACAGTTCGTAGTCACCGAAGGTCACGCTTTCGTCTTCGCTGCCCGGCGCACCCGGCACCGGAGCCGACTGGCGACGCAGCACGGCCTTGACCCGAGCCATCAGCTCGTCAGGGTTGAACGGCTTGGCCAGGTAATCGTCGGCGCCCAGTTCCAGGCCCTTGATGCGGCTCAGTTCGTCGCCCTTGGCGGTGAGCATGATGATCGGGATCTGGTTGTTGGCGCTGCGCAGGCGGCGGCATGCGGTCAAGCCGTCTTCGCCGGGCAGCATCAGGTCGAGAACCACCAGATTGAACACTTCGCGACCCAACAGACGGTCCATTTGCTCGGTGTTCGGTACAGCACGGGCACGGTAGCCCTTGCTGACGAAGAAACGCTCCAGCAGGCTGCTCAGACCCGGATCGTCGTCAACAATAAGAATTTTTTCGCCTTCAGCAGTTTGTGCAGTGCTGCTCATTGGATGCTCCTCTAATCTCGGTGCGCATTATGGCGTAGCTGCCGTTATACGCACCGTGTGCATTGTTAGCAGATTTTTCCTCTATCGCCAGCAAACCCGCTGTCGGCCTGAGGCTGGCGATCACCCCGCAACGGCTAACGCTGGGTATAATGCGCCGCCTTTTGTGTTGGGCAATATCTGATCAGTACGACTTCGGCCGGTTTATTTATTTGTCTGGGCCGGCAGTATTTTTTCGATTTCACGGGTCAACAGGCAGCCTTTTGATCCAGGTGGCGGCGCGGGCCAGGCCGCTCAACCAGACTCGCCGGGCCTTATTTTCGTGCCCGCGGGCCTGCTTTCACACATTTGTCAGGTGGTTTTATGGACAGCATCAACAGCCGCATTGCCGAGGAACTCGGCGTACGCCCACAACAGGTCGAAGCGGCCGTCGCTCTATTGGATGAAGGCTCCACCGTGCCCTTCATCGCCCGCTACCGGAAAGAAGTCACCGGCAGCCTCGATGACACCCAACTGCGTCATCTGGAAGAGCGCCTGCGCTACCTGCGAGAACTCGACGAACGGCGGATCAGCATCCTCGCCAGCATCGAGGAACAAGGCAAACTGACCCCGGAATTGGCCCGCGACATCAAACTGGCCGACACCAAGACCCGCCTCGAAGACCTTTACCTGCCCTATAAGCAGAAGCGCCGCACCAAGGGCCAGATCGCCCTGGAAGCCGGCCTCGGCGAACTGGCGGACGGCCTGTTCAACGACCCGAACCTGGCCCCGGAAGCCGAAGCCGCCCGCTTCGTCAACGCCGAGAAAGGCGTAGCCGACGTCAAGGCCGCCCTGGAAGGCGCCAAGTACATCCTCATGGAGCGCTTCGCCGAGGACGCCGGCCTGCTGGACAAGCTGCGCAACTTCCTCAAGCAGGAGGCCACCCTCAGCGCCCGCGTGGTCGCCGGCAAGGAAGAGGAAGGCGCCAAGTTCCGCGACTACTTCGAACACGACGAACCGCTGAAAAGCATGCCGTCGCACCGCGCCCTGGCGATTTTCCGTGGCCGCAACGAAGGCATTCTCAGCTCCGCCCTGAAAGTCGGTGACGAGCTGCCGGGCACCATGCACCCGTGCGAAGGCATGATCGGCCAGCAATTCGGCATCCAGAATCAGAACCGCCCCGCCGACAAATGGCTCGGTGAAGTGGTGCGCTGGACCTGGAAGGTCAAGCTCTACACCCACCTGGAAACCGACCTGCTGGGCGAGCTGCGCGACGGCGCGGAAACCGAGGCGATCAACGTTTTTGCCCACAACCTGCACGACCTGCTGCTGGCCGCCCCGGCCGGCCCGCGCGCCACCCTGGGCCTGGATCCGGGCCTGCGCACCGGCTGCAAGGTGGCGGTGGTGGATGCCACCGGCAAGCTGCTGGATCACGCCACGGTCTACCCGCACGTACCCCACAACAAGTGGGACCAGACCCTGGCCACCCTGGCCGCCTTGTGCGCCAAGCACGCGGTGGACCTGATCGCCATCGGCAACGGCACCGCCAGCCGCGAGACCGACAAGCTGGCCGCCGAGCTGATCAAAAAATACCCAGCCATGAAAATGACCAAGGTCATGGTTTCCGAAGCCGGTGCATCGGTGTACTCGGCCTCGGAACTGGCGGCCAAGGAATTTCCGGACCTGGACGTGTCGATCCGTGGCGCGGTGTCCATCGCCCGCCGCCTGCAGGATCCACTGGCGGAACTGGTGAAGATCGACCCGAAATCCATCGGTGTCGGCCAGTACCAGCACGATGTGTCGCAGCTGAAACTGGCCCGCGGCCTGGACGCCGTGGTCGAGGACTGCGTGAACGCCGTCGGCGTCGACGTCAACACCGCTTCCGTGGCCCTGCTGGCGCGGATCTCCGGCCTCAACGCGACCCTGGCGCAGAACATCGTCAGTCACCGCGACGAACACGGTGCCTTCAAGACCCGCGCCGCGCTGAAAAAGGTCGCCCGCCTGGGTGAAAAGACCTTCGAACAGGCCGCCGGCTTCCTGCGCGTCATGAACGGCGACAACCCGCTGGACGCCTCGGCGGTCCACCCGGAAGCCTACCCGCTGGTGCAGCGCATCGCCGCCGACACCGGCCGTGACATTCGCTCGCTGATCGGCGACAGCGGCTTCCTCAAGCGCCTGGACCCGAAGAAATTCACCGACGAAACCTTCGGCCTGCCCACCGTCACCGACATCCTCCAGGAACTGGACAAGCCCGGCCGCGACCCGCGTCCGGAGTTCAAGACTGCCGAGTTCCAGGACGGCGTCGAAGACCTCAAGGACCTGCAACTGGGGATGATCCTCGAAGGCGTGGTGACCAACGTCACCAACTTCGGCGCCTTCGTCGACATCGGCGTGCACCAGGACGGCCTGGTGCACATCTCGGCGCTGTCGGAGAAGTTCATCAAGGACCCGCGTGAAGCGGTGAAGGCCGGCGACGTGGTCAAGGTCAAGGTCATGGAAGTCGACATCCCGCGTAAACGCGTGGGCCTGTCGATGCGCATGAGCGACACCCCGGGCGAGAAGATCGACGGTGCCCGCGGTTCTCGTCCAGGCTCGGCGCCCCGCTCCTCCCAGGGCAATGCGCCACGCAAGGAAACCACCGCTGCCGCTCCAAGCAACAACGCCATGGCCTCGCTGTTCGCCAACGCCAAGCAGTTGAAGAAACGCTGATGCAGATCCCCGCCGGTCTGACCGAAAGCGCCTTCAGCCAATTGCTCGGTTGCCGTCTGCAACGCTTGGAAACAGGCGAGGCGGACGTCGCTCTGGAGCTGACCCCGCAGTTGCGCAATCGCGGGCAGAAGCTCCACGGCGGGGCGATCTTCAGCCTGGTGGACATTGCCATGGGGCTGGCCTGTTCCAGCACCCACGGCTTTGACCAGCAGAGCGCCACCATCGAGTGCAAGATCAACTACATCCGCGCCGTGGCCGAGGGCGAGGTGCTGTGCCGGGCCAAGGTGATCCACCCCGGCCGCCGCACCCTGGTGGTGGAAGCGGATGTGATCCAGGGCGACAAACTGGTCGCAAAAGCACAAGGCACCTTCGCGGTCCTATAGCTGCCTGCCCTCAAATTGGGTTAATTTCGGCGCTGCGAAAGCGGCGTCGGGGTTTTCTTGCCCGCGCTGAAGCCAGATTCAAGGATGGAGTGTTGGCGTTTCCAGGCGAGTCGGCTTGACTCAAAAACAAGGCGAAAACGCCAGTTTTAACTTCACCCTTGTAGACCGTCCTGCCCACCCCCATATTGGGGCGACTGACGCGTGAAGGAATCCAACTTGAGCGAACTTCTCAACCGCCGCCTGGCTCTGCTCGGCGAGCGCGCTAACCTCTCCCTGCTCGAGCAGTGCCTGCACGGTATCGAACGTGAATGCCTGCGTGTCACCGGCGAAGGCCGCCTGGCACAGACCCCGCACCCGGAAGAACTGGGTTCCGCGCTGACCAACGAACAGATCACCACCGACTACTCCGAGTCGCTGCTGGAATTCATCACACCGGCCCTCGCGGACCCGGCGGACACCCTGGCCAGCCTCGACAAGATTCATCGCTTCGCCTACAGCAAGCTCGGCAACGAGTACCTGTGGAGTCCATCGATGCCGTGCCCATTGCCGGCCGAGGAAGACATCCCGATCGCCTATTACGGCACCTCCAACATCGGTCAGCTCAAGTACGTGTACCGCAAGGGCCTGGCCCTGCGCTACGGCAAGACCATGCAGTGCATTGCCGGCATCCACTACAACTTCTCCCTGCCGGAACAGCTGTGGCCGCTGCTCAAGGACGCGGAAGGCTTTGTCGGCAGCGACCGTGACTACCAGTCCTCGGCCTATATCGCGCTGATCCGCAATTTCCGTCGCTACAGCTGGCTCTTGATGTACCTGTTCGGTGCCTCGCCGGCCCTGGACGCGGGCTTCCTGCGCGGCCGTTCGCACCAGCTGGAACAGTTGGACGCCGAAACCCTGTACCTGCCCTACGCCACCAGCCTGCGCATGAGCGACCTGGGCTACCAGAGCCAGGCCCAGGCCGGCCTGACCCCTTGCTACAACGATCTGAACAGCTACACCGACAGCCTGCGCAAGGCCGTGGCCACGCCTTACGCGCCTTACGTGGAGGTCGGCACCCACAAGGATGGCGAGTGGGTTCAGCTCAACACCAACATCCTGCAGATCGAAAACGAGTACTACT
Organism: Pseudomonas sp. JDS08PS003; assembly: GCF_045013505.1. NCBI lineage: Bacteria > Pseudomonadati > Pseudomonadota > Gammaproteobacteria > Pseudomonadales > Pseudomonadaceae > Pseudomonas > Pseudomonas sp. JDS08PS003. The sequence continues at coordinate 406,022 of NZ_CP120724.1, read as the reverse complement.
CCAACATCCGCCCCAAACGCGTGACCTACACCGGCGAACGGCCGATCCAGGCGCTGATGGCCCGGGGCATCCAGTACGTCGAAGTCCGTTGCCTGGACATCAACCCCTTCCTGCCCCTGGGCATCGATGTCCAGGAAGCCCGTTTCCTCGACGCCTTCCTGCTGTATTGCGCCTTGAACGACAGCCCGCTGTTCGAGAACAACGAGTGCGGCAACGCCACCTCGAACTTCCTCGCCGTGGTCAAGGAAGGCCGCCGCCCGGGCCTGCAACTGCAACGCCGGGGCCAGCCGGTGGAAATGAAAGAGTGGGCCGCCGAACTGCTGGAGCAGATTGCGCCGTTGGCCGCCCTGCTCGACCAGAGCCACGGCAGCGACGTGCACAGCAAGGCGCTGGACGCCCAACTGGCCAAGGTCAAGGACTCGTCCCTGACGCCTTCGGCCCAGGTGCTGGCGGCCATGAGCGAACACAAGGAAAGCTTCAGCCAGTTCTCCCTGCGCCAGAGTCAGGTGCATGCCGAGTACTTCCGCAGCCAGCCCCTGGCCAAGGAAGAACAAGCCGCCTTCGAAGACGCGGCGCGCAAATCCCTGGAACAGCAAACCGAGCTTGAGCAAAACGAAGTGGGTGATTTCGACGTGTTCGTCGGCGCCTACCAGGCCAGCATCCTGGCCATCAGCAACTAGATCCGTGGCGAGGGAGCTTGCTCCCTCGCCACAATAGCCTGCGGGCCAGGCCCACGAATTTCCCCTCATAAGCTAATGCAAATAAGTTATTTATTTCTGCATTCTTAGATCATTTAGTCTCCTCCCACGCCGATCACCGGCCGCCTATGAGGAGCACCCCCATGAAGCTGCATTTCCCCCTTCGCCTCCTGGCGGCCGCGTCCCTGGCCGCTGCGAGTTTCTTTGCCCAGGCGGCCGACGTTACCGTCGCCTATCAGACCACCGTCGACCCGGCCAAGGTCGCCCAAGCCGACGGCAGCTATGAAAAAGCCACCCAGGCCAAGATCAACTGGCGCAAATTCGATAACGGTGCCGACGTCATCGCGGCCATCGCTTCCGGCGATGTGCAGATCGGCTACCTGGGCTCCAGCCCGCTGACCGCCGCCATCACCCGCAAGGTGCCGGTGGAAACCTTCCTCATCGCCACCCAGATCGGCGCCGCCGAAGCCCTGGTGGCCCGCGACGGTTCCGGGATCAAAAGCCCTCAGGATCTGGTCGGCAAGAAGGTCGCCGTGCCGTTCGTTTCCACCGGCCACTACAGCCTGCTGGCGGCGCTGAAACACTGGAACATCGACTCCTCGAAAGTGCAGATCCTCAACCTCGCGCCACCGGCGATCATTGCCGCCTGGAAACGCGGCGATATCGATGCCACCTACGTGTGGGACCCAGCCCTGGGTGTGGCCAAGGAAAACGGCAAGGTGCTGATCACCTCCGGTGAGCTGGCCAAGTTCGGCGCGCCGACCTTCGATGCCTGGATCGTGCGCAAGGACTTCGCCGAGAAGCACCCGGAAATTGTCACGGCCTTCGCCAAGGTGACCCTGGATGCCTATGCCCAATACCGCAAAGACCCGCAAGCCTGGCTGGCCAACCAGGGCAACGTCGACAAACTGGTGAAGCTCTCCGGGGCCAAGGCCAGCGATATCCCGCTGCTGCTGCAAGGCAACGTCTACCCACTGGCCGCCGATCAGGTGGTCAGCCTCGGCGCCCCGACCACCAAGGCCATCACCGACACCGCGGTGTTCCTCAAGGAGCAAGGCAAGGTCGAGGCGGTACTGCCGGACTACGCCCCTTACGTCAGCGCCAAGTTCATCACTGAATAACCCGCGACCGGACAGGAGATAGCCGTCATGGCCTTGCTACAACTGGAGCGCATCAGCGCACAGTACCCCGGCGCCGCCGAACCGGTGCTGGCGGATATTTCCCTGACCCTGGGGCCACAGCAACTGCTGGTCGCCCTGGGCCCCTCCGGCAGCGGCAAGACTTCGCTGCTGAACCTGATTGCCGGGTTCGTCGACCCCAGCGCCGGGCGCATCAGCCTCGACGGCGTGCCGGTCAAGGGCCCCAGCGCCGAGCGTGGCGTAGTGTTCCAGGACGACGCCCTGCTGCCCTGGCAGGACGTGCTGGCCAATGTCGCCTTCGGCCTGGAGCTGGCCGGAGTAGCTCGAGACCGGCGTGAAGCCCGGGCTCGGGAGATGCTCGCCCTGGTGGACCTTGCCGGTTTCGAAAAGCGCCGTGTCTGGCAGCTCTCCGGTGGACAGAAACAGCGTGTGGGCCTGGCCCGCGCCCTGGCCGCCGACCCGCGAGTGCTGCTGATGGACGAACCCTTCGGTGCCCTGGATGCCTTCACCCGCGAGCAGATGCAGGAGCTGTTGCTGCAAGTCTGGCGCCGCACCGCCAAGCCGGTATTCCTGATTACCCACGACATCGAAGAAGCGGTGTTCCTGGCCACCGACCTGATCCTCCTGGCCCCCAACCCGGGGCAGATCGTCGAACGCCTGAACCTGGACTTCGGCCAGCGCTACGCCGCCGGCGAATCGGCGCGGGCGATCAAGTCCGACCCGTTGTTCATCGAAACCCGCGAACACGTGCTGTCCCGGGTGTTCTCCCAACGCAGCGCCACCCAGCAGCAGGAGCGCCCATGAGCAGCTACGAGATTCCCGCCACCGCCACCCGCGATGCCAACCCGAAAGCGCCATTGCCGGTGCGCCGCAGCCTGAGCACCCGCTGGATCAGCGTGCTGACCCTGATCATCCTGCTGGCCCTGTGGTGGGCGGTGACCGCCACCGGCCTGATCGAACCGCTGTTCCTGCCGCCACCGGCCGCCGTTCTGCAAAAAGGTTGGTTGCTGGCCACCAGCGGCTACATGGATTCCACCCTCTGGCAGCACCTGGCGGCAAGCCTGCAACGCATCGGCCTGGCCCTGGGCTTTGCCGTGCTGACGGCCATTCCGGTGGGCATCGCCATTGGCGCCAACCGCATCGCCCGTGGCGTGCTGGACCCACTGATCGAGTTCTACCGGCCGATACCGCCACTGGCCTATCTGCCGCTGATCGTTATCTGGTGCGGCATTGGCGAGCTGTCCAAGGTGCTGCTGATCTACCTCGCCATCTTCGCCCCGATCGCCATCGCCACCGCCACCGGCGTGCGCACCGTCGACCCGGCCAAGCTGCGCGCCGCCCAGTCCCTGGGCGCGACCCGGGCGCAGTTGATTCGCCACGTGATCCTGCCCAGTGCCTTGCCGGACATCCTCACCGGCGTGCGCATCGGCCTGGGCGTGGGCTGGTCGACCCTGGTGGCGGCGGAGCTGATTGCCGCCACCAGTGGCCTGGGTTTCATGGTGCAGTCCGCCGCGCAATTCCTGGTCACCGATGTAGTGGTGCTGGGGATACTGGTGATTGCCCTGATCGCCTTCGCCATGGAGATGGGCCTGCGCGCCCTGCAACGCAAGCTGGTGCCCTGGCACGGCCAATCCCACTGACAACAACAGATCCCCCTCTCCTATGTAGGAGCCGGCTTGCCAGCGAAGAGGCCCGCAAGCCTCATACCCGCCTCTCGGCTGCCTTCGCCGACAAGCGGAACACCTCGCGGCCGGCTCCTACACACAGCGAATACGAGAACGACCATGAGCCTGACCCTCACCCCTTTAAGCTCCGCCCTCGGCGCCCAGATCAGTGGCGTCGATATCAGCCAGCCGCTCAGCGTCGAGCAGCGCGATGCCATCGAGCAGGCACTGCTCAAGCACCAGGTGCTGTTCTTCCGCGACCAGCCGATCAACCCACAGCAACAGGCGCGCTTTGCCGCCCACTTCGGTGACCTGCACATTCACCCGATCTACCCCAATGTGCCGGACCAACCGCAAGTGCTGATCCTCGACACCGCCGAAACCGACGTGCGCGACAACGCCATCTGGCACACCGACGTAACCTTCCTGCCGACCCCCGCAATGGGCGCGGTGCTCAGCGCCAAGCTGCTGCCGGAATTTGGCGGCGACACGCTGTGGGCCAGCGGCATCGCCGCCTACGAAGCCTTGTCCGAGCCGATGAAGAACCTACTGCAGGGCCTGACCGCCACCCACGAGTTCATCAAGTCCTTCCCTCTGGAGCGCTTCGGCAACACCCCCGAAGACCTGGCGCGCTGGGAGGAAACCCGACGCAAGAACCCACCGCTGTCGCACCCGGTGATCCGCACCCATCCGGTGAGCGGACGCAAGTCGCTGTTCGTCAACGACGGCTTCACCACCAAGATCAACGAACTGTCCGAGAGCGAAAGCGCAGCCATCCTCAAGCTGCTGTTCGCCCACGCCACCCGCCCGGAATTCACCATCCGCTGGCGCTGGCAGGAAAATGACGTGGCGTTCTGGGACAACCGCGTGACCCAGCACTATGCGGTGGACGACTACCGTCCACAGCGCCGAGTCATGCACCGCGCGACCATTCTTGGGGATGTACCGTTCTTTCGCTGAAACGCGGGGGATGCAGCAAGCCCCGGCCCCGCTGAGCGAGGTCGGGGAAGGCTGGCTATTTCACGCTGGCGGGAGCTTTCTTCTTGCGATTGCCGATATGAATCGCCTGGCCATTCACCGACAGGGCGGCTTCATGCAGGGCTTCGGACAGGGTCGGGTGGGAGAACACCATCATCCCCAGGTCTTCGGCGCTGGTGCCGAACTCCATGCCGATCGCGCCTTCCTGGACCAGTTCCGCAGCGCCCGGTCCTATCACATGCACCCCAAGTACCCGGTCGGTGCCCGCATCGGCAATGACCTTGACCAAGCCGGCGGTGTCGTTGGCCGCCATGGCGCGGCTGCTGGCGGAGAAGGGGAAGGTGCCGATGTTCAGCTCGATGCCCTGGGCCTTGAGGGCCTGTTCGGTCTGGCCGACCCAGGCGATTTCCGGGTGGGTGTAGATCACTGACGGGATCAGTTCGTAACTGAGCGGATGGTGATGCCCGGCAAGGCTCTCGGCCACCATCACCCCTTCTTCCGAAGCCTTGTGCGCCAGCATCGGGCCGCGTACCACGTCACCAATGGCGAACACCCCGGGCACGCTGGTCAGGCACTGACCGTCGACGTGGATGAAGCCGCGCTCATCCAGCTGTACGCCACTGTCAGGCGCCAACAGGTCGGTGGTCAGGGGCCGACGACCCACGGCGACGATCAGGCGGTCGAAGGTCTGCTGCTTGTCTTCGCCGGCCTCGCTGAGGCTGACCTTGACGCTGTCGCCCTGCACTTCGGACGCCGTCACCCGGGCACCCAGACGGATATCCAGGCCTTGCTTGCCAAGGATCTTCTGCGCTTCCTTGGCGATCTGTACGTCCACTGCCGGCAGGAAGCTGTCGAGGGCTTCGAGTACCGTCACTTCGGCGCCCAGGCGGGCCCAGACCGAGCCCAGCTCCAGACCGATGACACCGGCGCCGATCACCCCCAGGCGCTTGGGCACGCTGGTGAATTCCAGGGCTCCGGTGGAGTCGACGATCACCTTGTCCGTCAGCGGCGCGGCGGCGATATCGATAGGCCGTGAGCCGGGGGCGAGAATGATGCTGGTGGCGCTGATGCGCTGGGTGCTGCCATCGGCCGCGGTGACCTCCACTTCCTTGTTGGCCAGCAACTTGCCGTGACCTTCCAGCAGGGCCACGCCATTGGCCTTGAACAGCGAGGCGATGCCGCCGTTGAAATTGCGTACTACGCCGTCCTTGCGCGCCAGCATGGCCGGCACGTCCATCTGCGGATTGCTGATGCCGATGCCGTGCACCTCGAAACCGTTGCGCGCCTCGTAATAGTGATGGGAGCTGTCCAGCAACGCCTTGGAGGGAATGCAGCCCACGTTCAGGCAGGTGCCGCCCAGAGCGGTCTTGCCGTCCTTGCCCTTGTAGCGCTCGATACAGACCGTCTTCAGTCCCAGTTGCGCAGCTCGGATCGCCGCGACGTAGCCGCCGGGACCCGCGCCGATAACGATCACATCGTATTTTTCACTCATTGATTGCCGTCCTTTGCACAGACAAAATCGACCACGGCTCCCATGGTCGCGTTGTCCTTGAGAATTTTCAGGTGGCCAAGCCCTCGGGTTTGCAGGACTTGCCGGTGACGCAAGCCTTCAGCGAAGGTTTGCAGGTCATCTGCCGGGACTTCCTGATCCTGCTGGTCATGCACCAGCAGCACCGGGATATCCACCTGGTGGCCATAACGACTGACCGCCAGGCTGCTCATGTCCTTCTGATAGCGTTGCTCAACCAGAAGTTGCATGCGTTGTCTGACGTCATCGTTGATCCACAGAAAGGCCGCAAAACGCCGTACGACGTTTTCGATGTCGGCCGGCGCGGCAACCAGTACTGCACGCTGGAAGTCCTTGCCGACCGGGATGCTCAAGGCATACCCGGCGGCAGCGCCGCCCAGGGAATGCCCGATCACCGTATCAAACGGCCCCAGTTGTTTCTGCACCTGATCCAGCATGCTGACGAAGGTCGGCAGCGAGGCTTGCCGGCCACCGCTGCCGCCATGGCCGATGCAGTCGAAGGACAGCACTTCACAGCCCTCCTCCAGCAACAGCGGAATAAGGTACTGCCACTGGGTACTGGCGCCACTCCAGCCATGCACCAGCACCACTCGCCGGCGGACCTGTTGCGGGGTCCAGCGGAAGCAACGCAGCCGCCCTTCCTCGGTGTCCAGGTCCTGCACCGTGGCGCTGGGCAGCGTCAGCGGAAAATGCTGGCGCAGCCGTTGCGGTGTGGTGAACATCTTCAGCGCCCGCACCGCAGCACGCCGAGGAAGCAGCCGCGACTCAATCCAGAAACTGCAACGCAGCAGCCCCAGAACCCCGTTATAAATGCCCTTGAAGAGCATTTTCCTGAAGCTGCGGCGCCGGCCCTTGGCAGGTGCCGACGGTTGCTCTTGGGTCGCCATCTTCCTTCCTCATCGACTACAGGGTTCAAGCGTTGGCTTACAGCTTCACCATGTTGAAGTCCAACTTGCTCACGCCACATTCCGGGCAGGTCCAGTCTTCGGCAATGTCGTCCCAGGCGGTGCCCGGAGGCACCCCCGAATCGGGATCGCCAAGCCGTTGATCGTAGATCCAGCCGCAAATCAGGCACATCCACAGGCCGGACTCGGCCACAGCGTTTTCAGCATAGGTCGTCATGGGTGGTTAACCATCATCAAAGGGTTGTGCGTTGTTCTCATGCGCTGGCCTGAGCCACTTCGGCCACCTTGATGTTCTGTGCCAGGAACTGCGCCACCTGCTCCACCACTGCAGCATCGGAGAGGATGCGCACGTGGCCGAGCCCGGACACCGGCTCCAGCTTCGCCCAAGGCATCAGCGTGGTGATCTGCTGCGCCTCGCAGAACGGCACGATCGGGTCGTTGAGGTCATGCAGCACCAGCGTCGGCAGTTGCAGGGCATTGCCCAGCGCCGGGATGTCCCAATGCTGGACCGGCACACCATTGCGCTTCCACAGTTCGCGGTGCATGGCATCGACGATTTGCGGCTTGAGCTTGAGGTAGCCATTGGCCCAGCGCTGGATCACCACCGGCAGATTGGCCGGCGAACCCAGCAGGCACAGGGCCTTGATCCGATGGGTCTCGGCCAGTTCGGCCAGGGCACCGGTGGCGGCGATACCGCCCAGGGAGTGAGCGACGATCCCCACCACATCGCCCAGGGCGACAATGGCCGCTTTCACCGCATCCTTGAACTCGGTCATGGTGCTCAGCGAACCCGGCGAGATGCCGTGGGCCGGAGCATCGAAGGTTGCGACCTTGAAGCCCTGGCGCTGCAGTGCACGAGTAAAGGAGTACAGGCTGCGACTGTCCGCCCCCCAGCCATGGACCAGGAGAATGGTCTGGTCGCCCGTGCCCCACTGGTAGCCATGGGGAACGCCCGCAATGCCCTTGATATGGAAACGCTGGGCGCCCAGGGGGCTCATTTCCTTGTCCGGCTGTTTGATGTATTCCCGGGTATAGCCGAACAGGTCCGTGGCCTTGGCGCCGGCGGTGTCCACCGAGAGTGTCCCCAGCACGCCCATGTAGCTGCGCAGCATTTGCTGCTTCAGGGTCAGCGGGCTGTTGGCCGCCTTGGCGCCTGGCGTGCTCAGGTCCCCGGTCGCCTGGGCCGGCTGGTCAAAGGACTCATAGAAGCCATTGACCGGGTCGTACAGGTGGCAATTGCGCGCCACGTGCCATACATCCTGCACGGTCATGGGCTTCTCGCGGACCATGCCCGGGAAGGCGGTCTTCAGCGCTGCCTGGGCTTCGGGCAGGTTGTAGTGGGGAATGATCGGCGCCACGTGGTGCGCGGTGTGCACCGAAATGTAGTGAGTCAGGAACAGCAACCACTTGGGGTACATGTAGTCAGTGGTCAGCAGCAGTCGGCTGCTGTTGAAGCTCCAGTGCTCCTTGGTCAGGAACGGAGTCTCATCGCTGATGTGATGCATCATGGTGGTCAGGCTGAACCAGGCATGGGTCGCCAGCCACGGGGCGACGAAGTACAGGAACAGCCCGGTGAAGCCGGTGAAGTACACCAGGGTCGGCAGGTAGATCAGCGCAGCCACCACCATGAACAGGATCGAACGACGCACTTCGTTGCGCGCTTCGAGCTTGTGGAACATCGACGGGCGAAAGCCCGAGTGACGCTGGTAGTTGACCGTGCCCAGCCAGAACAGCCAGGTGCGGGTGCTGCTGTAGACCAGCTTGTCCCACCAGGGCATGGCGTCGTATTGCACGCGCAGTACCGGGCGCCAGTCGACGTCCATTTCCAGGTTGTTGGTGTTGGCGTGGTGCATGTTGTGCATGTGGCGCCAGCCGTGGAACGGGTACAGCAACGGCAGCAAGGCGATATGCCCGAGGATGTGGTTGAAGCTGCGATTGCGCGAGAACGAGTTGTGCCCGCAATCGTGAGCCACACAGAACAAGCCCCAGCCGCCCAGGCCCGCCACCAGCCACAGCGGCAGGTAGAACATCCAGTGCACGTGGGCGACCGCCACTATCGCACCGATGTAGAGCATGTAGCTGACGACGAAGCTGAGCATCCCGCGCCATACCCGAGGCTGATACAGGTGCTTGGGGATTGCGTCAGTCAGACGCAGGCCTTCGATCTCCTGTGAGCGTCGGAGCAGGTCATTGAATTTATCGTTTTTTTGCGAAGGCATCTGTGCAATGGCCATGGCCAAGCTCCTGCGAAGTCAAACTTCGGATGTGGTCAGTTCGTTGGCCAGGTATTTGGACAAGTCATCGATGCTGGAGTATTCGAACAGCAGGGCCGGGGACAGGCGCTGCTCCATGAACTTCTCCAGGTCGCCCGCCACCTTCACCGCCACCAGCGAGTCGAGGCCGTAGGACTCGAAGCTGCGGGCGGTATCGACCTGGGACGGATCGATCTTCAGCAGCGCACCCATTTTCTGCACCAGCCAATGCTTGATGCTCTCTTCGTTGAGTTCGACCGCCGCCTGTTTTTTCTCCGAGAAGCTCAGAGTGCTCAGCAAATTGGAAATGAAGTTGGCCATAGGATCTTCCTTGATGAGTAGGATGGTTTACAGATCAGACGATCCCGTTGCTCAGGATGCGGCCTGACGCTTACGGACTTTGTCGATCATTGCCTGGGACGGTGAACGCAGGTCTGAGACCAGTCTCAGCTTGCCCATTAACGCCAGTGTCCAGCCCGACAAGTCGGGCTCCCACCAATGCACGCCATGCCGGTACCAGGCAGGGAATGCGTGGTGATTGTTTTGCAGCCCCTCGCCAAAGGTGAGGAACGCGACAATCCAGTTGTTGGTGCTCTGGTCGTGGGTCACGAACGGCCGGGCGCCATAGCGGTGGCAAATGGAGCCCACACACCAGGCCGCCTGGTTGGCAACGAAGATCCGCGCCAGGCCGCCAAAAATCAGGCCGCTCCAGGCGCCGGACCAGCTCTGGGTGACCAGGCCGCCAATGATCCCCGGCAGCACCACGCCCAGAGCGACCCAGAACAGGTAGGTCTGGTTGTAGAAGAACAAACGACGGTCACGCAGGATGTCGGGGGCGAAGAAGTTCCAGCTCGACATGTCCGGCGCCAGCATCCACGGCATGTGCGCATGCCACAGGCCCTTGGCGCGCTCCAGGCGGCTCTGGCCCATCAGGTTCGGCGAATGCGGATCACCGTGCTGGTCGCTGTAGGTGTGATGCCGGCGATGGGTGGTGACCCAGAACAGGATCGGACCCTGGGCCGCCATGGAGCCGGCGATCAGCATCAGGCTGCTCATCAGGCGCGAGGTCTTGAAGGCGCGATGGGCCAGGTAGCGGTGATAGCCCATGGAGACCCCGAACATCTGGATCGCGTAGAACACCCCGAAGAGGATGAAGTCCAGGGCGTGCACCTGACCGGTGACCCACAGGCGGATCGCCTCGAAGGCACCGAACAGGGGAACCAGCATCACCGCCAGCGCAATGCGCGCCTTGGTTCTGGCGGCTGCCGGACTCAGCTGCGCGACCCCGTTGATCTCTGGAGTTGCTGTGGTTGTGAGGATCTCGTCCATGAATAGCTTCCTGTGAGGTAAGTACCGGCAATCAGCTTTCTGTAGGTTCTGCAGCGGCGGGCGCACCAGGACGCTTCACGTCCCAAGCCAGACCGCACAAGGCCAGCAACTCGATGAACCAGCCACCGATGTCCAGCTGCCAGGGCTTGAGCCCGGCGTGAGCCAGCGCCGGAAAGGCGTGGTGGTTGTTGTGCCAACCGCCGCCGACCGTTGGAATCGCCAGCCAGAACACATTGCGGCTGGTGTCCCGAGTCGGATGGTCACGGCCGCCGACCCGATGGGCGAAGGAGTTGATGCACCAGGTGGCGTGGTCCACCAGGAAGATCCGCACAAAACCGCCCCACAACAGGCCACTCAGTGCGCCTTCCCAACTGCGGGTAATCAGCCCGCACACCAAGGTAGGAAGCAGCAGGCCGAGAATGATCCACAGGTAGTAGCGCTGGTTGATCTGCATGATCAGTCGGTCGCGAATCAGGTCGGGAACGAACTGGCTCCAGTTCTGCTTTCTCAGGCTGAACAGCCAGCCCAGATGGGCGTGCCACCAGCCTTGGATATTGCCGACAAAGCCTTCCTTGAGCGGACGCGGCGAGTGCGGGTCGCCTTCCTTGTCGGTGAAGGCGTGATGCTGGCGATGGGTGGCCGCCCAGAACAGGATCGGGCCCTGGGCCGCCATCGAACCGGCGATACCGAACAACGCAGTGACCACCGGGCCGGCCTTGAACGCATGGTGGGAAAAGAAGCGGTGCATCCCCACTTCCACCCCCAGAGCGGTCAGCAGGTACATGCTGGCCAGCGCAGCAAATTCCAGCCAGCCAATGCCCTGCTGCCAGGCCAGGACCAGAGCGACCACGGTGCCCACCGCCGGCACACCGACGGTCAGCCAGGCCAGTTGACGCTCGCGATGACCGGTACGGTCGATATGAGGATTCATGGCCGTCATGACAGAGCATCCGTAGGGGTTTTAAGGGGTTGTGCCGAGGCCGCTGCAGCCGAACGTCCGGCTCCGTAACGCGCCAGGCTGTCGTTGAGCAGGGCCTGCCGGGTGGCCTGACGCTGGACCTTGCCGCTGGTGGTCAGCGGGATGCCGCCCATGGGCGCCAGATGGATACGCGCCGGGGACACGCCAAACTGGCTGACCAGGGTGCTGGTGATCAGCTGGCGCAGTTGTTCCTGCTGGGCTTCGTCGAGCTTTTCGCTGCGCTTGATCTCGACCACGATCGCCAACTGCTCCTGCTGGCCGTTATCCACGCCCACCGCCACACAACCATTGCTGCGGATGCGCGGGTCTGCGCTCTCGACCGCCAGCTCCAGGTCCTGGGGATACAGGTTGCGACCGGCGATGATGATCAGATCCTTGAGGCGGCCGGTGACGAACAGTTCATCCCGATACAAGGCCCCCAGGTCGCCGGTACGCATGAAGTGTCCGTCGACGCCCGGCAACTTGGCGCGGAACACTTGCTCGCTCAACACTTCCTTGCCCCAGTAACCGGCCCCCACGTTGTCGCCCTGGACCCAGATCTCACCGATCTGGCCGTCGGCGACCGGCTGCAGGCTGACGGGATCGACAATCGCCAGGCGCAAGCCCGGGGCCACCCGTCCGCTGCTGACCAATGGCAGCGCGAACCCATCCTCGGCGTCGACAATGGCCAAGGTCCCGGTGGCGAGCTGGTCCCGATCCACCTGGGTATTGAATGCCGGTTCGTCATGGGGTTTGCCCGAAACCAGCACCGTCGCCTCGGCCAGCCCATAGCAGGGGCCCAGGGCCGCAGGGTTGAAGCCGGCGGCGGCAAAGCGCTCGGAGAAACGCGCCAGGGTGCTTTGCCGGACCGGTTCGGCCCCACAGTAGATGGCCTTGAGCTTGCTCAGATCGAGGGCTGCCAGCTCGTCATCGGTGATGTTTTCAACACACAGATCAAAGGCGAAGTTCGGCGCGATGGTGACGTCGGCGCCATACCTGGACACCGCATCCAGCCAGCGCAATGGCCGCTGGACAAAATGCCCGGGGCTGATGAGCACGGTGGGAAAGGCGTCGTAGATCGGCTGCAATATGCCGCCCATCAGGCCCATGTCGTGATAGGGCGGCAGCCAGCTGCAGCCCACGCGATCCTTGGCCTCGCCCATCCATTGGCTGGCGCTGCGGCAATTGCTGTAGAGGTTGGCGTGGGTCAGCATCACGCCCTTGGGCGCGGAGGTGGAACCCGAGGTGTATTGCAGCAGGGCCAATTGACCGGGGGTCACAGCCTGCCCCTGCCAAGATGAATTCTCTGTGGCCAGCTCTTGCGGATCGACCCATTGCGGCGCGGGCACATCACCCTGCAGCAAGGCGTTGACCCGCTCCTGGGAGCGCATGAAACGCGAGCTGGTCAGCACGATCTGCGGATGGGCGTCGGCACAGATCAACGCCAGACGCTCCAGGCCTCGGGTCCCCACTGGCGGGAAAGCGGGAATCGCCACCGCACCGGCCAGGAACAGACCGAACAGCGAAACGATGTAGTCGATACCGGTCTCGAACAGCATCAGCACCCGTTTTCCCCGGGGCTCGAAAATCTGCAGCGCCGCGGCCAATCGTTGACTACGCTGCCACAGTTCGGCGTAGCTGATGGGCGCCTCCTCTTGCTCGCCATCGAGCAAGTGAATAAAGGCTGTCGCATCAGGTTGAAGCCAGGCGCGATAAGCCAGTACTTCGGTAACCGAACTTAAACATTCGATTCCCAGGGTGCCGGCCAGCGCCAGATCATCCACTGCTAGATGCGCCGAGAAGGTTTGATTGACATCATTTAGATAATCACGAGGCACGGCGTAGTTCATTCAAAATCCTTTTTAAATGGAGAGCCATATATTGACCTAATGGTCGTTTATTATTTTCAGCACTAAGGAACCGAACAAACGCCCCTAAGAAGGGGAGCTCTTACTAGGCAGTAGACAAGATGTCATTTTATTGACAGAGCGAAGCATTCACTTGATGAATGCATTTTTTCTTATATGTCCCACTGGGAATAGCGTGGGCAGAGAAAGTTAGATTTGGACGCGTTGAGAAGTCTGCCATCAGCTTGTATATTTTGCTAATGCACAAATGGACACTTACAGGGAGAAAATGGACATGGATGTGCTCACGTTGATCGCGCTGGAAGGAGCCATGGGGTCAAGTGTGGCGATCACCCTGGATGTGCTGCGTACTGCCAACCAGGTCGCCGAAGTCATGGGACGCCCCACCATTACCTGGAAGATCATCGGCAGCAGTGAGTCCGTACGAATGCGCAATGGCATGCGCCTGGATGCACTGCCGCTGGACAAGGCCCAGACCATTGAAGGCAGCATGCTGGTCATCCCTGGGCTGGGGCTGGAAAACACCCAGGAGCTGGATTTCTTTGGCTGTCGCCGGGAAAAGAGGCAGCCGGGCCTCAGTCAGTCCACCGAGCTCATTGACCGGCTCGGGCACAACGACATCCGCAAGCTGAGCAAGCTGGTGCAAGAACATCACCTGCGCGGGCAAGAGACTGCGGCGTCCTGCTCGGCGGTTTTCGTTCTGGGGGAGGCAGGGATTCTCGAGGGCCGGACCGTCACCACTCACTGGCAACTGTACGACACCTTCAAGCAGCGATATCCCGAGGCGATACTCGACACAAAGCGCATGCTTATTCATGACGGAAATATGATTACTGCAGGCGCAGGCATGTCGCAAATGGACCTGATGCTCTATGTACTGCGCAATAAGATGGGCAATCAAATTGCCGAACTGACCATGCGCTATCTACTGATAGATGGTCGACCTGCGCAATATCACTACATGGCCCTATCCAACTTACAAACAGAAAATCGCGAAGTACTGATGCTGGAGAAGTTCATCGAGGACTGCCTGCCCAACGTTCCGCCATTGAGCACCATTGCCGAGCATTTACGGATCACCGAGAAGACCTTATCGCGCAGAATCCGCAGCGCCACGGGTAAGCCGCCCATGGCCTTCATTCAGAAAGTTCGCCTGCAACATGTTCAAAGTTTATTGGAAACTACCAATATGAGCATTGAAGAAGTTGCCTTTAAAGTGGGCTATTCCGACGCGACGGCACTACGTCGATTGATGTGGAAGAGCATGGGCTGCACTCCGAGCCAGTTGCGCAAGGCCAGGTCCGGCCCACCGATCATCTAATCAGCAAGCACTGGAGCCATCACTTCTCATCCTCGGCCGTGCCTGGTGCGGCCGGGGGAACCTTGCACAGCGGCACCAGCAACAGCGCCACCACGAACATCATGGCCATCAGGCGAAATACATCGCCAAACGCCAGGGTCAGGGCTTCACGCCCCACCAATCTGCCGAGAATGCCCTGGGCCATCAGGAATGCGTGGCTGGAGTCGGGAGTATCGGCAGCGATCTTCAGGGCCAGTTGCCCCATCAGTTCCTGGGCCGCAACAGCCTTGGCACCCAAAGATTCCGACAGACGCAGCACCTGGGTTCGGGCGTCGTCCTGCAGCCAGGTATTGACCGTTGCGATGCCAATGGCGCCTCCCAGGTTGCGCATCAAGTTGAACAGACCGGAGGCCTGACGCAATTCGACGCCCTGGAAAGAACTCAAGGCCATGTTCACGCTGGGAACGATGCAGAGCATCAGGAACAGGCCCCGGGCAACTTGAGGAACCAGCAGCTCATCGAATCCCCAGTTGGACGTGACCCGGGAAGTCAGCCACAGGCTCAGTGCCAGTCCCAGAAAGCCCATCGAGATGATCAAGCGACGATCAACCTTCTCCGAAGCCCGGGCGGCAATGATGGTACTCACCAGTTGCCCGATCCCCACGACGAAAACCGTGGTGCCGATTTCCAGGCTGTCGAAGCCCCGCACACGCCCGAGAAACACCGGGACCAGATAAGTCGAGGAATACAGGCCGAAGCCAATCACCAGATTCAACAGGCAAGCAATGGAAAAGGTCCGGTCGCGAAAGGGCACCAACGACACAATCGGATTATTCGAATACAGCGAGCGCTCAATAAACAAACCAAAGGAGACAATGGAAACCCAGGCCGCAATGACAATCGCGCTATCGCTGAACCAGTCCTTGCGCGGCCCCTCCTCCAACACGTACTCGAAGCAACCCAATGCCAGGGCCATGGCCACAAAGTGCAGCCAGTCGATACGCCGCAACATCGACAGATCGGGACGATCCACATCGATCAGCAGCGCAGCGCCAATACAGATCAGCAGCCCTGGCAGCACGTTGATAAAGAAGATCCAGCGCCAGTCCAGGTAGAAGGTCACCAACCCGCCCACCGTGGGGCCCAGCGTCGGCGCCAGCACCGCGGTCATGCCGAGAATGGCCGGGACCATCGCCCGTTGCTTGCCCTCGAACAACACGAAACCCACGGCAAACACCGTAGGCACCATGGCCCCGCCGGCGAAGCCCTGCAGGGCCCGCAATACAATCATCGACTCGATGTTCCAGGCCATCCCGCAGCCAATGCTGAACAGGGTAAAGAATGCCGCACTGGCAGAGAACAGCCAGCGGGTGGAAATCGCCTGGGCGAGGAAGGCCGAGAAGGGAATCATGATCAGTTCGGCGATCAGATAGGCGGTCTGCACCCAGCTCACTTCATCAGGACCGGCACTGAGTCCGGCCTGCACATCGTTCAGGGATGCCGCCACGATCTGGATATCGATCAACGCCATGAACATGCCAAAAGCCATGATGGTGAAGACCAGAAACTTGCGTCGGGTGGACTGTTGACCAGGCTGTGCGCCTGCGTCAGGGAGGTCGGATACGCTTGTCGTCACGGTAGGTACTTCCCTGTAGTATTGCGACCGCCATATGAATATTATGATCGTAATTCAAAACAGCATGGAGCTTCAACATGGAGCAGAGCACCCAGACTCAGAACGCCATCCTGCAAGCCGCGCAAGAGACGGAAAAGCCGCGCAAGCGCTCCAAACGCCCTCTGATCGCTGGCGCCATCGCCATGACATTGGTGGCGGTCGGGGTGGGCTGGGTGCTGATGGCGCCTTCAACTGAAGCCACGGACGACGCCTACATCGCTGCCGATGCCACCTCCGTCGCGCCACGGGTTCATGGCCTGGTGACCGAAGTCCTGGTCAAGGACCACCAGACTGTGACTGCCGGACAGCCCCTGGTGCGCATCAACAGCGAAGAGTTCGATAGCCGAGTCGCCCTGGCCGAAGGCGATCTCGCCGACAATCAAGCCCAGGTCGCCCTGGCCCAAGCAGCCCTGACGATCCAGGATGCCGAGCAGCGCCTGGCCAACGCTCGGGTACTGGCGGCCCGCACCTCAATCCGCACCAACCAGGCCGAGTCCAAGCGCGCAGGGGCTGAACGCAACCGTTTCGATACCCTGGTCACGACCGGCGCCGTGGCGCGCAACGAAGTAGAGAAGTACAGCACCCAGGCGATCTCGGCAGAGCAAGGTCTTGCCTATGCCCAGGCCATGCTGCAAGTGGCGGAAAACGACCTTGCCGTCACTTCAGCCCAACGCGAACGCCTGCAGGCGCAGCTGCAAATGGCCAAGGCCAAGGTGGTGACAGCGAAAGCCCGACTGGAGCTGGCGCAACAGGACCTGCGACACACCACGGTCTATGCGCCAATGGATGGCACCGTAGGCAATCGGCAGATTCAAGTAGGGGACTATGTGCAACCGGGCTCACGCATGCTGACCCTGGTGCCGCTGCATGACCTTTATGTACTGGCCAACTTCAAGGAAACCCAGACTCAGCACATGTACCCGGGCCAATCCACCCGCATCAAGATCGATGCCTTGCCGGGCGTGAGCATCGTCGGCACCGTGGAAAGTCTGGCGCCGGGTTCAGGTTCGACCTTCGCCCTGCTGCCCTTTGAACCGGGAACCGGCAACTTCACCAAGATAGTGCAGCGGGTTCCGGTGCGCATTCGCTTCAACGCCGACCAACCGGGTCTCGAGCGCCTGCGACCGGGCCTGTCGGTCACCGCGAAAGTCGACCTGGACGACTCTCAGGATCGGGCCGTAGCCAGCACCCAGACCTCGCTGAAAGTCAGCGCCAACACCCCCGCTCCAGCGCAATGACTGGGTCCGAGAGCTTCACCCACCGCCCCGCTCCAGGCGGCCAGACAGCCCCCGACAGATGGCTCTGTTGGGGGCTGTTTGCTCAGCGCAGATCCTGAAGGTTTTACTCTGCCGTCGATGGTCTTTCCCACAGGTTGATCCGACCCTCTTTGGCGAAATGATCGATTTCCGCCAGTTCCTCCACGGTAAAACTCAGATTCTGCAAGGCTCCGACGTTCTCGATGATCTGCTCCGGCCGGCTCGCCCCAATCAGCGCCGACGTCACCCGCGGATCACGCAGGGTCCACGCCAGGGCCAACTGCGCTAGGCTCTGGCCGCGATTCCTGGCGATCTCGTTGAGGGCCCGCACGTGGGCGATGTTGGCCTCGGACAAATGAGCGGCCTGCAACGAACCACCGCCCGGACGATTGACTCGCGCATCCTCGGGAATGCCATTGAGGTATTTGTCGGTGAGCAGCCCCTGGGCCAGCGGCGTAAAGGCGATGACCCCAACCCCAAGCTCGTCGGTGGTATCCAGCAAATCCTTCTCCACCCAGCGGTTGAGCATGTTGTAGGCCGGCTGATGGATCAGCAGCGGCACCTTCCACTCCTTGAGCAGCGCGGCGATTTCCCGGGTTTTCACCCCGGAGTAGGAAGAAATGCCGATGTACAACGCCTTGCCCTGTTGCACTGCGCTGGCCAGGGCACTGGCGGTTTCCTCCAGCGGGGTATCCGGGTCGAAACGATGGGAATAGAAGATATCCACATAATCCACACCCAGGCGCTGCAGGCTCTGGTCCAGGCTGGCCAGCACATACTTGCGCGAACCTCCGCCCTGGCCGTAAGGCCCTGGCCACATGTCCCAACCGGCCTTGCTGGAGATGATCAACTCATCGCGATAGGCCTTGAAATCTTCCCGCAGCAGCCGGCCGAAATTGATCTCGGCGCTGCCATAGGGCGGCCCATAGTTGTTGGCCAGATCGAAGTGATTGATACCCAGGTCAAAAGCCGTGCGCAGCAAGGCGCGCTGGGTGTCGATGGGCGTGCTGTCGCCAAAGTTGTGCCAAAGCCCCAGGGACAGCGCCGGCAGCACCAGGCCACTGCGGCCGACACGGCGATAGGGAATGGAGTCGTAACGGTTTTCGGCAGCTATGTAAGTCATCGAATCCTCTCTGGGTCAGATCTTTGCAAAACGACTAACGTCGATAAATTCACATTCCTGTAGGAGCCGGCTTGCCGGCGAACAAGCCTTCAAGCCTGGCACCGCCCTAACGAGCACCTTCGTTGGCAAGCCAGCCCCTACAACAAACCGTTGTTACACAAACTGATTCTTCGGCCGTGCCAACCCCAGGTTTTCCCGCAGCGTGCGGCCTTCATATTCAGTTCTGAACAGCCCGCGCCGCTGCAGTTCCGGAATCACCCGGTCGGCAACATCGCGTAACCCGCCAGGCAGATGCGGCACCAGCACATTGAAACCATCGGCCGCGCCCTCCTCGAACCAGGCTTGCAGCTCATCGGCAATCTGCGCGGGCGTACCGATCAGACTGTAATGCCCACGGCCGCCGGCAATCTTGCGCCCTAGCTGGGCCAGGGTCAGGTTGTCCTTGCCGGCCAGTTCGGTGAGCAGCTTCTGGCGGCTCTGCTGACCGCTGTCGGTCAGCGGCAATGGCGGCAAAGGTGCATCCAGCGCAAAACCAGACAAATCGAAATTGCCCAGCATCCGCCCAAGCAGAGCCACCCCCACTTCGGGCTCCACCAGCTCCTGGAAAGATTCGAACTTTTCCCGGGCCTGGTTTTCGCTGTCCCCCACTACCACGAACACCCCGGGCATGATTTTCAGCGATTCCGTACTACGATCGTACTGCTCAAGACGCCCTTTCAGGTCGGCATAAAAGGCCTGTGCGGCGGCCAGGGAGGGCTGCGCAGTGAACACCACTTCAGCAGTCTGGGCCGCCAGCTGACGACCGCTCTCGGAAGAGCCGGCCTGAACGATCACCGGATAACCCTGCGGCGGACGCGCCACATTCAACGGCCCTTTGACCCGAAAGAATTCGCCACGATGCTCCAGTAAATGCTGCTTATTCGGATCGAAATACTCGCCACTGGCCTTGTTCCGGACAAAAGCATCGTCCTCCCAACTGTCCCAGAGCCCGGTGACCACCTGATAGAACTCACGGGCTCTGCGATAACGTTCGGCATGTCCGAAATGTTCGTCACGACCGAAGTTCTGCGCTTCGGCGGCATTGTCGGAAGTCACCAGATTCCACCCCGCCCGCCCCCCTGAAAGATGGTCCAGCGAAGCGAATTTACGTGCTACGTGGTACGGTACGTTATAGCTCGTAGTGCTAGTGGCAATAAGCCCTATACGCTCGGTCACAGCCGCCAGGGCCGAAAGTAAAGTCAAGGGTTCGAAGTAGTCGGAGCGCGCCATGCGGCTGGCGATGGTGCCCGTAGCGGCTGCCAGGCTGTCGGCGACAAACAGTGCATCGAAGCGAGCGGCTTCGGCGATCTGCGCCAGTTCTTTATAGACTGCAAAATCCAGCCCTGCCTGGGCCGGCACATCCGGATGACGCCAGGCGGCAACGTGGTGACCAGTGGCCATAAGAAAGGCGCCGAGCTTGAGCTGGCGAGTGGAACGGGACATGGATCACTCCTTGTTTCATCCTGCAAAAGAGACACCCCAACGCCCACCGTAGGAGCTGGCTTGCCAGCGAAAGCGCCCTCAAGACCTGCGCCCATCTCGCTAGCCCATTCGCCGGCAAGCCGGCTCCTACAACAGCCTGTTGGTGACAGACACAACGGCCGCTATCACCGCCTCCACCGTAGGAGCTGGCTTGCCAGCGAAAGCACCCTCAAGACCTGCGCCCATCTCGCTGACCCATTCGCCGGCAAGCCGGCTCCTACAACGGCAAGGGCATCAGAAGTCTTTGCGCAGCTGTACGCCGAAATAACGTTCGTCATCGCGAGGCACCGCGCGATAGATGTAGTTGCCGCCACTGGCCAGCAAGGGCGAATAGGATTTGTCGGCAAGGTTCTTCCCCAGCAAGGCCACGCGCCAACCGTCGTTGTAATCCGCCAGGGCGATGCTGGCGTTCCAGATACCGTAGGCGCCCTGCCGGGTGTCGAGGTTCTGGCTGATGTCGTACTGCACTTCGCTCTGCCAGCTGTAGTCGGTGCCCAACTCGATATCCAGGCCGTTATCCAGCGGGATGCTGTAGTCGGCCCGTACGTAGCTTTTCCAGTCCGGACTGAAGGGCAAGGGTTTGCCATTGACGTTGCACGAGGCAGCCGCCCCTGGCGGGCAGGCAAACTCGTCGATCCGCGCCCGGGTGTAGGCCAAGGCTCCAGAGAACTTCAGTTGCTGGGTGGCCTGCAAGGCGTAGTCCAATTCGACGCCTTCAGTGCTGACGCTGCCGGCGTTGATCAGCCGAGTCACCACCTGCCCGGCCACGGTGTCGAAGAAGTTGGCCTGGTAGTTGTCGTACTCGCTGTGGAACACCGCCAGATTGGTGGTCAGGCGATTGTTCCAACTGCTGGCCTTGATCCCGGCTTCCCAGGTGTTGGAAGTCTCGGGCTTCAGCGCGTCGGTGTCCCGGGGCTGCATGTTGAAGAAGACGTTGTAGGCCGGCCCCTTGTAGCCTCGGGAATAGGTCAGGTAGCTGGTGATGCTGTCGCTGAGGTCGTATTGCAGCCCCAGGCGACCCGACCAGCCATCTTCGTCCACCGAGCCGGAGCTGCGGGTACCCGGCTGGATACCACTGACCGTGGTGGCCGAAGTCGAGACCCGCCGGTGGTCGTATTTCAGGTCGTCATGGGTCCAGCGCAAGCCGGCAATGCCCCGAAAATCCTCGGTGAAATTCAGCGTGCTTTCACCAAAGACCGCATAGCTGTCATTGGTGGTGCTGTAGTCGGCAATTCCGCGGTTGACGCCAGTGGTCGTGGTCAGGGTGCGCTGGTAGGTCTCCTCGTCCTTGCCATGCATGTAGAACAGGCCACCGACATACTCCAGGAACTGCCCCTTGGGCGACGCCAGGCGCAATTCCTGCGAGTACTGGTTGTAGTCCAGGTCGCCCTTGTCGGCGGTCCCTGGGAAGGCTGCCGTCACGCTCCCGAGTCGGTCGCCATCCTGATACTGGGTGTTGTTCCAGCCACGCCAGGCGGTGATGGAAGTCAGGGTGTAGTCACCCAGATTCCAGTCCAGCTGCCCGGACAAGCCCTTGTTGACGTCCTCCACGTGGGTCCGGGTATCGGTGTTGATATCGCGGTTGTCGCTGCTGGCTCGGACCGGGTTCAGGGCATTGGCGAAGGCCGGAGTCAGGGCCTTGCTGACCACGCCATTGGGCGCGTCGTCATGAGACTGCATGTAGTCCGCGGACAGGGTGAACTTGAGGTCCGCGCCGGGGGTGAACTCCAACTTGCCGCGCACGCCCTTGCGGTTGTAGCCGTTGACCTCCTGGCCGTTGTGGCGGTTATCCACATTGCCGTCGTAGCTGCCGAACAAGGTGGTGACAGAGCCTTTGAGGGTGTCGGGAATCAGGCTGCCGCCAATGCCGAAGCGGGTGCGACTTTCATTGCCGCTGTAGTAGGACTGATCGATGTAGCCGTGGGTCTGGGCAGTGGGGGCTCTGGTGACGATATTCAGCACCCCGGCCGAGGCGTTCTTGCCGAACAGGGTGCCCTGGGGACCGCGCAGCACCTCGATCCGTTCCAGGTCCAGCAAATCCAGGGTGGCCTGCCCGGGCCGGCCGTAAACCACACCGTCAATCACCGTGGCCACCGTCGGCTCGACCCCGGGCGACGTGGAAATAGTGCCCACGCCGCGGATGAACAGCGAAGTGTCCTTGTTCGAAGCACCGGTACGAAAATTCAGCGATGGCACCTGCTGCACGATGCTCGCCACGCCGTTGCGATTGTCCCGCTCCAACTGCTCGCCATCCACCACCGAAACCGCCACTGGCACTTTCTGCAGCGACTCTTCGCGGCGGGTGGCGGTGACCGTCACCGACTTCAGCGTCGGCTCCTGATCCTGCGCCGTTACCGCGCTTTGGGCGGCGTAGGCCCCCGGTAACGGCACCGCAGCCAACCCCGCCAATAGCCAGCCCAGATGTGGACGAAATGGCGTAGCGGCACGAATCGATTGCCGGAGCCTGAACTGTTCCCCAAGAAAATTCTGCATGCTGCACCTGCTGGAAAATGCCCCGAACCGCTGCCGATCTGCGCCGGCAGCGCCTGAAATCTGTCTTGGGCATTCGCTCGAGCGAGTAGCAGACATGGCGCCTTGTTAGCGCTAACATCGCCAGTATCGACAAGCACTTCATAGAGCGTCCAATACTGAAAAATTACTTTTATATGCCTTTTGGTTCAGTCCAAGGAAAGCGCTCATGACCACTGACCCAACGCCTGTGCGCAAGCGCCGCGGCGCCGGCCGCGTGACCCTGAACACCGTGGCCCGCCAAGCCGGGGTTTCGGCGATCACCGTATCGCGCTACTTCAACCAGCCGGACAGCGTCTCCCCCGAACGCCGGGAACGCATCGCCGCCGTGGTGGCCGAACTCGGCTATGTGCCCAATCTGGTGGCCGGCGGGCTGGCGTCGGCCCGGGGCAGGATCGTCGCCATGGTCATTCCGAACATTTCCGGACCGATCTTCGCCCAGACCATCCAGGGCTTCAGCGACACCCTCAGCCGCCATGGCTATCAGTTGCTGCTGGCGTCCAGCTACTTCGACGCGAAACAGGAAGAAAGCGCGGTACGGGCCTTTCTCGGCTGGTCGCCGGCGGCTCTGGTGCTGACCAGCCACTTCCACAGCCCGGGCACGGAAAAAATGCTCGCCGAAACCGAGATCCCGCTGATCGAAACCTGGGATTACCAGCCACAGCGCCAGCCCATGCAGATAGGTTTTTCCCACTTTCAGGTGGGGGTCAGCGCGGTTCGCCACCTGCACGCCAAGGGCTATCGGCGTATCGCCTTCGTGCAGAACAGCGCGCCTGGCGATTTCAGCGCCCTTGAACGGCGCGACGGCTACCTGGCGACGCTGGCCGAGCTTAAGTTGCCGTCCCGGGTGTTCGCCCCGGATGCCGACCGTGCCCCCTTCGAGGCCGGAAAACAGGCCATGGAAACCCTGATGGACGGCTCAGAGCGCCCCGACGCGATCATCTTCGCCAACGACAATCTGGCCGCTGGCGGCCTCCTGGCGGGGCAACGAGCCGGGCTGAGGATTCCCGAAGAATGCGCGGTGCTGGGCTTTGGCGACTACCCCTTTGCCGAGATGCTGCTGCCAAGCCTGAGCACCATCAAACCACCGGCACTGGAAATCGGCGTATTGGCCGCAACCCGGGTCCTGGAGAGTCTCGGGGTACTGCCAACCCATGGCGAAGTGCAGCGCCTGAACCTGCTGCAATGCCAGGTGATCGAGCGTGAAAGCACCTAGCCTCAGGCCGACAGTTCGCGCAGCGCCGCGGCAGCCAGGAACCCGGAGCGCGAGCGGTAGCGCTGGTCACGCTTGACCGTCTGGTCGATGCGCTCCAGCAGGTGTTCCGGCAGGGTGGCATTGAAGCGCACCGACTTGCCGAAATACGGCGTCACGTCGAACTCCACCACGCCCCATACGCCCCCGACGTAGTCGGGGTTATCCAGGTGATCATCGATCTCGTGCACCTGAGGCAAGGGCTCGCCGTCCGCCTCAATCTTGCCGACCATCTCCCGACAGCGCATAACCCTGCCCTGTGGATACCGAACCATCAGGCACCTTATCCAACCAAGCACGCCGAGATACACACTGTACACACTTGGTTAATCAATACGCAGATAGCCCAATGCCTGCTCGTGAGCACAGGAGACGGCTTGCCGACCAAGAGACCCGTCTCGTTGCATCAGATGCTCTGATTTGCCACCTATGCTCCATGAACAGGCCGGCAAACACTCTGTGCCGGCTGGCGCGACATCGTCCGACCGCTCCTGCAGGAGACGCTTTCCATGCACACCACCATCATCATCACCTTCGGCCTGATTCTGCTGGCGCTGCTGCTGTTTATCGGCGAACGACTGGGCTTTGCCCGACAGACATTGAGCTATGGATTTATCGGATTGTGGCTGGCGTTGACGGTGATCAACGGCGCAGTGGGGATGGTCACCGCCCATCAGCCCCTGAGATCGGAGCTGATGGTCGGCAGCCTGGTGTTTGCGGTGCCGGTACTGGCCCTGGTGCTCTACCTACTGTTCACCAGGGCCTGAGCACCTGGCTCAGCGCACCAGATGCAGGAACTGCATGTGGCGTTCGTACTGGTCGAGGATGTCGTTGATGATCTGCTCCTTGGTGTAGCCCATCAGATCGTAGTCCTGACTGCCCTCGGCCAGGTGCACCTCGGCCCGGTAGTAACGGCGGTTGCGCAGCTCTTTGGGGCCCATGCCGCCACGGGCGAAGGACGGGGTGAAGTACCCGCGCATCTGCACCTGATAGATGAACGGATGCTGGTCGCCATGGCCGATTTCCAGGCTGACATTGTCATTGGCCGGGTCCGGCTGGGTCACCACGTTCAGGCCTTTCTCGACGAACACCGCGGTTACCTCTTCGATGGCCGGGCGCACCGTCTGATCGAGGAAGCGATACACCTCGTCACGGGACGGGAAATGCACCGCCTGGCTCAAGCGCTGGCGCCAACCGCCCTTGCCCCGTCGCGAAGGCGCTACCGGTGCCAGGGAATGCAGTTGGGCGATACGCCGCTGGGACTCCAGGTAGAACGCCTTGTGCAACCCCCACATCATCAACAGCAGAATCAGCGAGAACGGCAGCGAGGTCAGCACCACCGCCGACTTCAGCGAGTCGATGCTGCCGGCGAACAACAGCGCACTGGTGACCAGGGCGGTCATCGCGCCCCAGAACACCCGCAGCCATTTCGGCCCATCCTCATCAGCGTTGCCGCCTTTGGCCGACAGGGTCGAGAGCACCACAGTGCCGGAGTCCGCCGAGGTGACGAAGAACACGAAGCTGATGAACACCGTGACCGCGATCACGGTCTTGCTCCAGGGATAGGTTTCCAGCAACAGGTAGAGGGTCATCGACGGGTTGTCGATGGCCGACATGCCCAGGGCACTCATGCCGTGGTTGAGCACCTGGTCGATGGCGCTGTTACCGAAGATCGACATCCACGCCAGGGTGAAACCCAGGGGAATCAACAGCACGCCGAAGACGAACTCACGAATAGTCCGGCCACGGGAAATCCGCGCGATGAACAGGCCCACGAACGGCGACCATGCAATCCACCAGGCCCAGTAGAACACCGTCCAGCCGCCCAGCCAGTCGCTGGGCTTGTTATAGGCATAGACGTCGAAACTCTTGGTCGGCAGAGCACCCAGGTAGTCCCCAAGATTCTGGATCAGGGTGTTGAGCAGGTGCTGGGTGGGGCCGGCGAACAGCACGAACAGCAGCAGCGCCACCGCTAGCAGCATGTTGATGTCGGACATCACCCGCACGCCCTTGTCGACTCCCGACACCGCAACAATGATCGCCGCCCCCATCATCAAGGTGATCAGGCCGACCTGAATCCACTGGGTGTGGGCAATGCCAAACAGGTAGTCGAGACCGGAGTTCAGGTGCAGCACGCCAAAGCCCATGTCGGCGCCCAGGCCGAACACCGTGGCGATGATGCCGAAGCCGTCCACCGCGTAGCCGATAGGACCGTTGATGCGCTTGCCGATCAGCGGATACAGCGCCGAACGCAGAGCCAGCGGCAGGTTATGCCGGTAGGCGAAATAGGCCAGGGCCATGCCAACGAACGCGAACACCCCCCAGCCATGCAGCCCCCAGTGCAGAAACAGCAACTGCATGCCCTGACGTGCCGCCTCGGCAGTGCCGGCCTCGCCCTGGGGCGGTTGCAGCATATGGGTCAGGGGCTCGGAGACGCAGAAGAAGAACAGGGTAATGCTGATCCCGGCGGCGAACAGCATGCCGGCCCAGGACAGGTAACTGAACTCGGGTTCGTCGTGGTCGGCACCGAGCTTGATCTTGCCGTAGCCGGACAAGGCGGTGACCACCACGAAGACCAGGTACAGGGTCATCGCCAGCATGTAGTACCAGCCGACCGTGTTGGCCGCCCAGTTTTGCGCCGCCAGGAGCCAGGCGCCGGCCTGTTCCGGCATGGAAATCACCACCACGCCGAAGATCAGGATAAAGCTCGCGGCGAAGTAGAACACCGGAGGGTTCATGCGAATCAGAGTATTCGCGGAGGTGGATGGCGCACTCATGAAGGGTGCACCTCGAAGGGATGAAACATGGCTGAAATGTACGGACTCAGCAAAGGCAAGCCTCCTGTTGTGAGCGGGCAGCGAACCACCGGTTTAACTTGAACGAGCGTTCAAGTTAAACATGGATAGGCGCTCGAGGACTAATCGCAGGGCTCAGCGGTACTGTCAGTACGCTAGCTCAAGGAAGGGTATGACGTATGTCGCACGCAATCGTTCCGCCCGAAAAAGCCCCTGCTCGGAAACGGCCTCACACCCGTAGGAGCCGGCTTGCCGGCGAAGAGGCCGGCAAGTCCTGCATCGCTCTCAGGGACGCCTTCGCTGGCAAGCCAGCTCCTACACAAGCCAGCGCCTACTTCTGCGAGCCGTCGTCGTGCTGCAGGTTGGCTTGGGTCAGGTTGCAACCGGCCGGCACGCTGCGGGTCAGCCAGACGTTGCCGCCAATGGTCGAGCCCTTGCCGATGGTGATGCGCCCCAGGATGGTCGCGCCGGCATAGATCACCACATCGTCCTCGACGATCGGGTGGCGCGGGTGGCCCTTCTGCAACTGGCCATCTTCGTCCGCCGGGAAGCGCTTGGCGCCCAGGGTCACCGCCTGGTAGATACGCACCCGCTCGCCGATGATCGCGGTCTCGCCGATCACCACGCCCGTGCCATGGTCGATGAAGAAGCTGCGGCCGATCTGCGCCCCGGGGTGAATGTCGATGCCGGTGGCCGAGTGAGCGATTTCCGAGCTGATCCGCGCCAGCAACGGCAGGCCGGCGCGATACAGATGGTGCGCCAGGCGGTGGTGAATCACCGCCAGGATGCCCGGGTAGCACAGCAGCACTTCATCCACACTGCGGGCCGCCGGGTCACCGTGGTAGGCCGCCAGCACGTCGGTGTCCAGCAACACCCGCAGGCCCGGCAGGGCCAGGGCGAAATCCTGGATCAGGCGGATCGCCCTGGCGTTGACCTCGGCGTCCGCCTCGCCGTTCTGCCGCGCCACATAACGCAGCTCCAGGCGCGCCTGAGCCAGCAAGGCATTGAGCGCCGCGTCCAGGGTGTGGCCGACGTAAAAGTCTTCACTCTCTTCGCGCAAGTCCACCGGCCCCAGGCGCATGGGGAACAGAGCACCGCACAGGGCTTCCAGGATCTCCGCCATGGCCGCTCGCGACGGCAATTCGCGCCCACCCTGCTCGCCACTGACCCGACCGTTGCGGGTACGCCACTGATCACGGGCATCACGCAATTGCCCCACGATGGTCTGCAATTGCCAATGGCTGGAACGCTCGCTCACGATAAGACTCCTTACTCGGGCAGCCGGACAATCTGGCCGCGCAAACGGCGATCACTTTACGCCCCGCCAGGGCCGCGCTTAAGAACTAATTGTGTGGCTTCAAGCACTTTTTCGCATAAGCGATTGGCGGTTGCCCGGGCAAATATCGCTGCCTATAGTCCTTGCACCTTCCCTGTTCCGTGCGGACTCATGATCAAACAACAGCTTGCCCGCTTTAACCGTCTCGACCTGCTCGGTTCTACCACCGCCCTGGAAAAACTCGAACGCCTGTCAGCCTGGATCGGACGCGACATCTACGTCAAACGCGACGACACCACACCCCTGGCCATGGGCGGCAACAAGTTGCGCAAGCTCGAATACCTGGCCGCCGACGCCCTGGCCCAGGGTGCCGATACCCTGATTACCGCCGGCGCCCTGCAGTCCAACCACGTGCGCCAGACCGCGGCCCTGGCCGCCAAGCTGGGGCTGGGCTGCGTGGCCCTGCTGGAAAACCCCATCGGCACCGAAGACCCCAACTACCTGGGCAACGGCAACCGCCTGCTGCTGGACCTGTTCGACGCCAAGGTCGAATTGGTGGAAAACCTCGACCAGGCTGATGAACAGTTGCACGCTCTGGCCGCGCGCCTGCGCAGCAACGGCAAGAAACCCTACGTTGTGCCCATCGGCGGCTCCAATGCCCTGGGCGCCCTGGGTTACGTGCGTGCCGGCCTGGAACTGGCACAGCAGATCGAAGACAGCGGCCTGGAGTTTGCCGCGGTGGTGCTGGCCTCCGGCAGCGCCGGCACCCACAGCGGCCTGGCCCTGGCCTTGAGCGAAGTACTGCCGCAACTGCCGGTGATCGGCGTGACCGTGTCCCGCAGCGACGAGGACCAACGGCCCAAGGTCCAGGGCCTGGCCGAACGCACCGCCGAACTGCTGGGAGTGAAGCTGCCCGAGGCTTTCAACGTGCAGTTGTGGGACGAGTACTTCGCTCCCCGTTACGGCGAACCCAATGCCGGGACCCTGGCGGCGGTCAAGCTGCTGGCCAGCCAGGAAGGCCTGCTGCTGGACCCGGTATACACCGGCAAGGCCATGGCCGGCTTGCTGGACGGCGTCGGTCGCCAGCGTTTCAACGAAGGTCCGATCATCTTCCTGCACACCGGTGGAGCCCCCGCCCTGTTCGCCTATGCCGGCGCCTTCGCCTGATCCTTTGCGCCGCCCCGAGGACGCCTTCGCTGGCAAGCCAGTTCCTACGGGATGTGCACCGTGAAGGCTTTTTGTAGGAGCCGGCTTGCCGGCGAACAGGCCCGCAAACCTGGCGTCGCCCTCGAAGACGCCTTCGCTGGCAAGCCAGCTCCTACGAGGGGTGAGTCGTTCACGCGATATAAAACCAAATGGAATAACAAAGTGAATTTATATTATTTTTAAACCTATAGACATCACTTTATAGTCGCGCCGCAGGCTCATTTGCCGCGAGACGCATAAGCTGCATTTAAGGCAGGATAAAGCGTTACTTTCGGCTCACCGATTGGCCTGCATCTCCCACCCGCATCGTGCATAAGAAATCACAGGGGCTTGTCATGAACTTTTCCGTACTGCGTCGAAATCTGCTGATCGGCACACTGGGCCTGGCCCTCGGTGCCGGATTGATGGGACAAGCGGTTGCCGGCGAGCAACTGCAGAAAATCAAGGATGCGGGAGTGATCAACGTTGGCCTGGAAGGCACGTATCCACCGTTCAGCTTCGTCGACGAAAACGGCAAGCTGGCCGGCTTCGAAGTGGAGTTCTCCGAAGCCCTGGCGAACAAGCTCGGGGTCAAGGTCAAGCTGCAACCGACCAAATGGGACGGCATCCTCGCCGCCCTGGAGTCCAAGCGCCTGGACGCGGTCGTCAATCAGGTGACCATCTCTGAAGAGCGCAAGAAAAAGTACGATTTCTCCACCCCCTACACCGTCTCCGGGATCCAGGCCCTGACCCAGAAAAAGGATGAAGGCAAGTTCAAGACTGCCGCCGACCTGGGTGGCCACAAGGTCGGCGTGGGCCTAGGCACCAACTACGAACAATGGCTCAAGGACAACGTCCCCACCGCCATCATCAAGACCTACGACGATGATCCGACCAAGTACCAGGACCTGCGCGTAGGCCGTATCGACGCCATCCTGGTGGACCGTCTGGCCGCCTTCGAGTTGATCAAGAAAACCAAGGACACCCTGGTGGTTTCCGGCGAACCCTTCTCCCGCCAGGAAGCCGGTGTGGCCCTGCGCAAAGGTGAACCCGAGCTGCTGGCAGCGGTGAACAAGGCGATCGAAGAGCTGCGGGCCGACGGCACGCTGAAAAAGCTCTCGGAGAAATACTTCAACGCTGACGTCACCCAATAATGGAAGCAGGTCTGCAACTGGCGCTGGATTCGGCGCCATTTCTCCTGAAGGGCGCGTATTACACGGTCATCCTCAGCCTCGGCGGCATGTTCTTCGGACTGCTGCTGGGCTTTGGCCTGGCCTTGATGCGGCTGTCGCGCTTCAAGCTGCTGAGCTGGATTGCCCGAGTCTACGTGTCGTTCTTTCGCGGCACGCCGCTGTTGGTGCAACTCTTCGTGATCTATTACGGCCTGCCGCAACTGGGGCTGGAACTGGACCCGTTGCCCGCAGCGCTGATCGGTTTTTCCCTGAACATGGCGGCCTACGCCTGTGAAATCCTCAGGGCCGCCATCGGCTCCATCGAACGCGGCCAATGGGAAGCGGCCGCCAGCATCGGCATGACCCGGGCCCAGACGCTACGCCGGGCTATCCTCCCGCAAGCCATGCGCACCGCCTTGCCGCCGCTGGGCAACAGTTTCATTTCCCTGGTCAAGGATACGGCCCTGGCCGCCACCATCCAGGTGCCGGAACTGTTCCGCCAGGCGCAGCTGATCACCGCCCGCACCTTCGAAATTTTCACCATGTATCTTGCCGCCGCTCTGATCTACTGGATTCTCGCCAGCGTGCTCGCGCACCTGCAGAACCGTCTGGAAGAGCGGGTCAATCGGCACGACCAGGAGTCTTGAAGCCATGATCGTGGTGGAAAAACTGACCAAGCAGTTCAAGGGCCAGACCGTACTCAACGGCATCGACCTGGAGGTCAAGGAAGGCGAAGTGGTTGCCATCATCGGCCCCAGCGGCTCGGGCAAGACCACCTTCCTGCGCTGCCTCAATTTTCTTGAAGAACCGACCAGCGGACGCATCAGGATCGGCGACATTGCCATCGACAGCCAGATCCCCCTCAACCAGCAACAAGGCCGGATACGCCAGTTGCGCCAGCAAGTGGGTTTCGTGTTCCAGAACTTCAACCTGTTCCCCCACCGCACCGCCCTGGAGAACGTCATCGAAGGCCCGCTGGTGGTAAAGAAAACCCCACGGGACCAGGCCCTGACCCTGGGCCGCAAGCTATTGGCCAAGGTCGGCCTGGCGGGCAAGGAAGACAGCTACCCCAGGCGCCTGTCCGGCGGCCAGCAACAGCGTGTGGCGATTGCCCGGGCCCTGGCCATGGAACCCCGGGTGATTCTGTTCGACGAGCCCACCTCGGCCCTCGATCCGGAGCTGGTGGGCGAAGTACTGGCCACCATCCGCAGCCTGGCCGAAGAGAAACGCACCATGGTCATCGTCACCCACGAGATGAGCTTCGCCCGGGACGTGGCCAACCGAGTGATCTTCTTCGACAAGGGCGTGATCGTCGAACAGGGCGAAGCCAAGGCGCTGTTCGCCAACCCTCAGCAAGAGCGCACGCGACAGTTTCTGAGCAAGTTTCTCCAACCCGGCACATGAAGCTTCAATCCCCCATCGCCGGCTGCCCGCTCCCACTCCAGGCCATGGAGGCCTGATGCTGGCGCCACAGAAAATCCACAACCTGCTCCGGCTCTCGCCCCAGGCCCGGTGCGACTACCTGATTCGCAAGGTGGCGGATTTCCAGGTCATCTGGGGGCTGTTCGCTGACGGCTGGGCCACCGCCGGCTCTGCCCAGGCCAGCGCCATCGCGTTCTGGCCGGAGGCGGACTTCGCCGCCTTGTGTGCCCATGGCCCATGGCACGGCTTTGAACCCAAGCCCATTGAGCTGAGCCATTTCCTCTCTCACTGGCTGCCCGGCATGCAGCGCGACGCCACGCTCTGCCTGGTGTTTGCGGATGTGCACGGACAAGGCCTGTTGCTGCCCCCCGAGTCACTGCTGCAATCGCTCACCCACGAGCTGGATCAGTACCAGTAACGCCTGCGGCGCAGCCTTAAAGTTCACCGCTGAGCGCCTCACTTCGCGTGTTTCTATCCCCCTGTCCGTGTTCTTTTCTGCCGACGAAAAATGCTCGCCGACCTCTGCCGCACACCGCGCCAGCCCGCAGCCACTGGGCCGCAACCGGCCATCCTGCCGTATACGTAAACCCCTTCTATTCATATTCCTAAAAGTTAGTTTATTTAATTTTTATACGCGCATAGGGTATATGCACCGGACCACCGGACATTCTTGATTCTGATTTCGCCGCACGAACGCGGCATATCCATGAGATGTGAGGTAGGTATGGTCCGGAACACAATCACCCCAGTGCAGATCGCCAGGGCATTGCGTGCAGCCAAGGAGTGGCGCTGATGTCCAGTCTGGTCGAAGCTCAGGTCCAGAGTGACCTGGATATTGCTCCCCTTTTGTTGCCCGCACGGGTTTTGCGCAACGACGCCGAAGCCCTTCAGGCCGCCCATGAACTGGCGGACGTTGCCCGCCAGCAAGCCGCCCAACGTGACCGTCAGCGCAAGCTGCCCTGGGCGCAGATCGAACAGTTCACCCGCAGCGGCCTGGGCAGTATTTCCATCCCCCGCGCCTACGGCGGGCCACAGGTTTCCTTCGTCACCCTGGCTGAGGTCTTCGCGATCATTTCCGCGGCCGACCCGGCCCTGGGACAGATCCCGCAGAACCAGTTCGGCATTCTCAACCTGATTCTCGGCTGCGGCACCGAGCGGCAGAAAAAACAGCTGCTGCAGAGCGTCCTGGAAGGCTGGCGCATCGGCAATGCCGGGCCGGAACGCGGTACCAAGAACACCCTGGAACTCAAGGCGCGGATCACCGCCGACGCCGACGGCCATGTGATCAATGGCCAGAAGTTCTACTCCACCGGCGCCCTGTTCGCCCACTGGGTAGCGGTCAAGGCACTCAACGAGGAAGGCCGCCAGGTGCTGGCCTTCGTCCGCCGTGGCACCCCAGGCTTGCGCATCGTCGACGACTGGTCCGGCTTCGGTCAGCGCACCACCGCCAGCGGCACCATCCTGCTCAACGATGTGCGGGTCGAGTCCGAGCTGGTGCTGGACAACTGGCGGATCAACGAGTCGCCCAATATCCAGGGTGCGGTTTCCCAACTGATCCAGGCCGCCATCGACGCCGGCATTGCCCGGGAAGCCGTGGCCGATGCCATCGCCTTTGTCCGTGAACGTGCCCGCCCGTGGATCGACGCCAACGTCGAGCGGGCCAGCGATGACCTGTATGTGATCGCCGACATCGGCAAGCTGCAGATCGAACTGCACGCCGCCGAAGCCCTGCTGCGCAAGGCCGGGCAGGTGCTGGATCAGGTCAGCGCGGCGCCGATTACCGCCGAGTCCGCCGCCCGCGCATCCATCGCCGTGGCCGAAGCCAAGGTGCTGACCACCGAGATCTCGCTGCTGGCCAGCGAAAAGCTCTTCGAGCTGGCCGGCAGCCGCGCCACCCTCGCCGAATTCAACCTCGACCGTCACTGGCGCAACGCCCGGGTGCACACCCTGCACGACCCGGTGCGCTGGAAGTACCACGCTGTCGGCGCCTACCACCTGAACGGCACGCTGCCGGCTCGGCATTCCTGGATTTAACCGCCCAGAACGCTTTTGACCAGATCTCTGGAGAAACACATGTCTCTTTCTCAACACGTCGCGGTCATCACCAGCGATGAACAAGCCCTGATTGTCGCCAGCGACCTGGCGGAAGATTTCAAACGCGACAGCGCCCTGCGCGACCGCGAACGGCGCCTGCCGCACCCCGAGCTGGAAGCCTTCACCCGCTCTGGCCTGTGGGGCATCAGCGTGCCTAAGGAATACGGCGGCGCCGGTGTGTCCAACGTCACCCTGGCCAAGGTCATCGCCCTGATCGCCGAGGCCGACGCCTCCCTGGGGCAGATTCCGCAAAACCATTTCTACGCCCTGGAAGTGCTGCGGGTGAACGGCAGCCCTCAGCAGAAACAGCGGCTGTACGCCGAAGTCCTGGCCGGCCGCCGTTTCGGCAATGCCCTGGCCGAGCTCGGCACCAAGACCGCCCACGACCGCACCACCCGCCTGAGCCGCGACAGCAGCGACCAGGGCTACCGCATCGACGGGCGCAAGTTCTACGCCACCGGCGCCATCTATGCCCAGCGCATTCCCACCTCGGTGGTGGATGAGCACGGCGTGCAGCAACTGGCCTTCGTCCCCGCCGACGCCCAGGGCCTGAACGTGATCGACGATTGGAGCGGCTTCGGCCAGCGCACCACCGGCAGCGGCTCGGTGCAGTTCGAAAACGTGTGGGTGGACGAGGCCGACGTGGTGCCGTTCCAGAGCGCCTTCGAACGCCCGACCCCGGTCGGCCCCTTGGCGCAGATTCTCCACGCCGCCATCGACACCGGCATCGCCCGCGCCGCCTACGAGGACGCCCTGCGCTTCGTTCGCACCAAGACCCGGCCATGGATCGACTCCGGCCACGACAAGGCCACTGAAGACCCGCTGACCATCAAGAGCTTCGGCCACCTGAGCATCCGCCTGCACGCCACCGAGGCCCTGCTGGAGCGCGCCGGGGAATTCCTCGACAAGGCCCAGGCCGAGACCAACGCCGACACCGTGGCCGCCGCGTCCATCGCCGTGGCTGAGGTCCGCGCCCTGAGCACGGAAATCTCCCTGGCCGCCGGCAGCACCCTGTTCGAACTGGCAGGCAGCCAGGCAACCCTGGCCGAACATGGCCTGGACCGCCACTGGCGCAACGCCAGGGTGCACACCCTGCACGACCCGGTGCGCTGGAAGTACCACGCGGTGGGCAACTACTACCTGAATCAGCAGAACCCGCCGCTGCGGGGGACCATTTGATGGCCGCTCCTGAAACGGTGAAGAAAAAGATCCTGCTCAACGCCTTCAACATGAACTGCATCGGGCACATCAACCACGGCCTGTGGACCCACCCGCGGGACAATTCGACCCAGTACAAGACCCTCGAATACTGGACCGAACTGGCCCAACTGCTGGAGCGCGGGCTGTTCGACGGGCTGTTCATCGCTGACATCGTCGGGGTCTACGACGTCTACCAGAACTCGGTGGACGTGCCCCTCAAGGAGTCGATCCAACTGCCGGTGAACGACCCGCTGCTGCTGGTTTCGGCCATGGCCGCTGTCACCAAGAACCTGGGCTTCGGCCTCACCGCCAACCTCACCTACGAGGCGCCCTACCTGTTCGCCCGGCGCCTTTCCACCCTCGACCACCTGAGCCGTGGCCGAGTCGGCTGGAACATCGTCACCGGCTACCTGGACAGCGCCGCCCAGGCCATGGGGCTCAAGGAGCAGATCGAGCACGACCGCCGCTACGACCAGGCCGACGAGTACCTGGAGGTGCTGTACAAACTCTGGGAAGGCAGTTGGGAAGACGACGCGGTACTCAATGACCGCGAGCAACGCATCTATGCCCAGCCGGAAAAAGTGCACAAGGTCGAGCACCAGGGCGAGTTCTACCAGGTCAGTGGTTACCACCTGTGCGAACCGTCGCCGCAACGCACCCCGGTGCTGTTCCAGGCCGGCAGCTCGGATCGCGGCCTGCTGTTCGCCGGGCGCCACGCCGAGTGCGTGTTCATCAGCGGACAGAACAAGGCGGCGACCAAGGCCCAGGTGGACAAGGTCCGCGCCAGCGCCGTGGCCGCCGGACGTAACCCCGAGGACATCAAGGTGTTCATGGGCCTCAACGTGATCGTCGGCGAGACCGAGGAACTGGCCTGGAAGAAGCACGCCGAGTACCGCAGCCACGCCAGCGCCGAAGCCGGGGTGGCGCATTTTTCCGCGTCCACCGGGATCGATTTTTCCCAGTACGAGATCGACGAACCCATCCAGTACGTGAAGAGCAATGCCATCCAGTCGGCCACCAAGAACCTGCAGAACAACGACTGGACCCGGCGCAAGCTGCTGGACCAGCACGCACTGGGCGGCCGCTACTTCACCGTGGTCGGCTCGCCGCAGCAGGTGGCCGACGACCTGGAGTCCTGGATCGCCGAGACCGGCCTGGACGGCTTCAACCTGACCCGCATCGTCACCCCGGAAAGCTACGTCGACTTCATCGACCTGGTGATCCCCGAACTGCAGCGCCGCGGCTCCTACAAGACCGCCTACGACGACGGCACCCTGCGGGAAAAACTGTTCCACGAAGGCCGCAAACTGCCTGAACGACACACCGGCGCGGCCTACCGCCGCTAACCGCTGCGCCGGCAAGCCGGCTCCTACACACCTCACCTGTAGGCGCTGACTTGCCAGCGAAGAAGCCAGCAAAACCTGCACATTCCCTCGCCCCGACTTGGACCCTGACCCACATGAAAACCAAACACCTGCGCCACCCGGTCAAAGCCCTGGCCCTCGCCCTCGGCCTGTTCAGCAGCGCCGTCTTCGCCGCTGACGCGCCGCTCAAGGTCGGCACCACCGCCGCCTTCGCCATTCCCCTGGAGGCCGCCGTGGAAGAGGCCGGCAAGCAGGGCCTGAAGGTGGAGCTGGTGGAGTTCACCGACTGGATCGCGCCCAACGTCAGCCTGGCCGCCGGCGATATCGACGTGAACTACTTCCAGCACATTCCTTTCCTGGAAAACGCCAAGGCCGCCGCCGGTTTCGATCTGGAGCCCTTCGCCCCGGGCATCATCAACAACGTCGGCCTGTACTCGAAAAAATACAAAAGCTTCGCCGAACTGCCACAAGGCGCCAGCGTGGCCATCGCCAACGACCCGATCAACAGCGGGCGCGGCCTGCAACTGCTGGCCAAGGCCGGTCTGATCACCCTCAAGCCGGGCGTGGGCTACAAGGCCACCGAAGAAGACATCGTCAGCAACCCGAAGAAAATCAAGATCCTCCAGGTCGAAGCCGTGCAACTGGTGCGTGCCTATGACGACGCCGATCTGGTCCAGGGCTACCCGGCCTACATCCGCCTGGCCAAGACCTTCGATGCCGGCTCGGCGCTGCTGTTCGACGGCCTGGACCACAAGGAATACGTGATTCAGTTCGTGATCCAGCCCAAGAGCAAGAACGACCCGCGGCTGATCAAGTTCGTCGATATCTACCAGCACTCGCCAGCCGTTCGCGCCGCCCTGGACAAGGCCCACGGCAAGCTCTACCAAGCCGGCTGGGAAGGTTGAAATGAGTGTCGCGACGCTCCAGCGCAAGCTGCCAGAAGCTGCGCCCCAACGCTCCGGGCAGACCGAGCTGCACCCTGACCTGAACCGCGCCCAGGTGCGCTTTATCGGCCTGGGCAAGACCTACCTGGGCCAGCAGGGGCCGGTGCAGGCCCTGCACGGCATCGACCTGGCGATCCAGCGCGGCGAAGTGTTCGGCATCATCGGCCGCAGCGGCGCCGGCAAGTCGTCGCTGATCCGCACCATCAACCGCCTGGAACAACCCAGCAGCGGCCGGGTGCTGATTGATCAGGTGGACATCGGCGACTTCGACGAAGACCGCCTGGTCGCCCTGCGCCGGCGCATCGGCATGATCTTCCAGCACTTCAACCTGATGTCGGCCAAGACCGTATGGCACAACGTCGAGCTGCCGCTGAAGGTGGCCGGCGTGCCCAGGGCCGAGCGCGAGCGCAAGGTCCGCGAGCTGCTGGAACTGGTTGGTCTCAAGGACAAGCACAAGGCCTACCCGGCGCAGCTGTCCGGCGGCCAGAAACAACGCGTGGGGATCGCCCGGGCCCTGGTCCACGATCCCGACATCCTGCTGTGCGACGAAGCCACGTCGGCCCTGGACCCGGAAACCACCCAGTCGATCCTCGGCCTGCTCAAGGAGATCAATCAGCGCCTGGGCCTGACCATCATCCTCATCACCCACGAGATGGCGGTGATCCGCGACATCTGCGACCGGGTGGTGGTGCTGGAACATGGACGCATTGTCGAGCAGGGCCCGGTCTGGGAAGTCTTCGGCAACCCGCAACACGAGGTCAGCAAGACCCTGCTGGCGCCCTTGCAGCACGGCCTGCCGCAAGAGCTGCAAAACCGCCTGCACAGCCAGCCGACGGCGGCCGACGCGGCGCTGGTGCTGAGCCTGCGTTTCACCGGCGTCAAGCATGAAGAGCCGGACCTGGCGGCGCTGTTCGGCGCCCTGGGCGGTCGCGTGCGCCTGCTGCAAGGCGGGGTGGAACGGATCCAGGGCCACGCCCTGGGGCAACTGCTGCTGGCGGTCCAGGGCTCGCCTCTGGGCGCCGAGGAACTGCGCCAGCGCGCGGGGCACTGGGCACAACAGGTGGAGGTACTGGGCTATGTGGTTTGATCGCTTGTTGCAGGGCATTCTCGACACCCTGCTGATGGTCGGCGTGTCCTCGCTGATTGCCCTGCTGGCGGGGATTCCCCTGGCGGTGATCCTGGTCACCAGCGGCAAGGGCGGGATCTACGAGGCACCGACCCTGAACCGGGCCCTGGGGGCCTTTGTGAACCTGTTCCGCTCGATCCCGTTCCTGATCCTGATGGTGGCGCTGATTCCCTTTACCCGGCTGATCGTCGGCACCACCTACGGCGTGTGGGCGGCAGTAGTGCCGCTGACCATCGCCGCTACGCCGTTCTTTGCGCGCATCGCCGAAGTCA
Organism: Pseudomonas sp. JDS08PS003; assembly: GCF_045013505.1. Classification (NCBI taxonomy): domain Bacteria; kingdom Pseudomonadati; phylum Pseudomonadota; class Gammaproteobacteria; order Pseudomonadales; family Pseudomonadaceae; genus Pseudomonas; species Pseudomonas sp. JDS08PS003. Next base: position 367,197 of record NZ_CP120724.1, on the reverse strand, counting down.
GCCTGCGGGAAGTGGACCACGGCCTGATCGAAGCCGCCCAGGCCATGGGCTGCCGCCGTTGGCACATTGTCTGGCACGTGCTGCTGCCCGAAGCGTTGCCGGGCATCGTCGGCGGTTTCACCATCACCCTGGTGACCATGATCAATTCCTCGGCGATGGCCGGCGCGATTGGCGCGGGTGGGCTCGGGGACATTGCCTACCGCTACGGCTACCAGCGTTTCGACAGCCAGATCATGCTCACGGTGATCGTGCTACTGGTGATCCTGGTGGCGGCGATCCAGCTGGGTGGCGACCGTCTGGCGCGGGTGTTGAACAAGCGTTGAGGGTTGTGGTGTCCGTTCGCACGCCTTCGCGAGCAAGCTCGCTGCTACGGGTCGATCAGCGCCCTGTGTAGGCGCGAGCTTGCTCGCGATTGGGCCCGCAAGGTCGCCATTGGCGTTATATTGGCCACCCTGCCCTCAACCCCCGCAGCCCGCCATGAAACTCGCCCCCGACGATCTTGAAACCATCACTGCAACCACTCTCGGCCACTACAACCAGGTAGCCGAAGGTTTTCGTGAAGGCACCCGCGACCACGACGTCAGCCAGAACATCGACGCGCTGCTGCGGCATATCCAGGGCCCGACGCCCTTCACCGTGCTGGACTTGGGCTGCGGTCCGGGGCGTGATCTGCAAACCTTCACCCGCCTGGGCCACGTGGCCATCGGCCTCGACGGTTGCGAGCGCTTTGCCCAGATGGCCCGGGAGGACAGCGGTTGCGAAGTCTGGCAACAGGACTTTCTCAAGCTCGATCTGCCGGCGGGTCACTTCGACGGCATCTTCGCCAACGCGGTGCTGTTTCATATCCCACGCCAGGAACTGCCGCGGATACTCAAGCAGCTGCATGCCAGCCTGAAGGACGGCGGCGTGCTGTTCAGCTCCAATCCGCGAGGGGAAAACCAGGAAGGCTGGAACGGCCCGCGCTATGGCGCCTACCACGACCTGGCGGCCTGGCAGGCACTGCTGACTGATGCCGGGTTTGTCGAACTGGAGCACTACTACCGCCCCGCCGGCCTGCCTCGCGAACAGCAACCGTGGCTGGCCAGCGTCTGGCGCAAGGCCTGATCTACCCACAACACCGCCCGGCTTGCCGGCGAAGACGTCTGAAAATCAAGCGCCTGCCTTGCGGGCCCCTTCGCTGGCAAGCCAGCTCCTACGGAACTGCACAAATCCTCTGTAGGAGCCGGCTTGCCGGCGAAGGCGTTTCCGGATCAGGCGCCCGCCTCTCGGGCCTCTTCGCTGGCAAGCCAGCTCCTACTGAAATAGCCAGCTCCTACGGGGCGGTGGGGCGGTTGCGGTCGGTGTCTTGGCTCGGCTCCTTGATCTTGTACCAGGCCACGTACAGCGCCGGGAGGAACAGCAAGGTCAGCAAGGTGGCAACGATGATGCCGCCAATCATGGCGTAGGCCATCGGCCCCCAGAACACTTCGCGGGCAATCGGGATCATCCCCAGGCTGGCCGCCGCGGCGGTCAGCAGGATAGGTCGACGCCGATGGTGGGTGGCTTCCAGTACCGCGTCCCAAGGGTGATAACCCTCGCGCTCGTATTCGTCGATCTGGGTCACCAGGATCACCGAGTTGCGGATGATGATGCCGATCAGCGCAAGAATCCCGAGGATCGCCACAAAGCCCATGGGCGTGCCCGTGGGCACCAGGGCCAGGACCACGCCGATCAGCCCGAGGGGCGCAACGCTGGCCACCAGGAACAGCTTCTGCACGCTGTGCAGCTGGATCATCAGAAAGGTCGCCATGAGGAACAGCATCAGCGGCACCACTTTGGCGATCGGCCCCTGGGCCTTGCCGCTTTCCTCCACGGTGCCGCCGGTGGCCACCGAGTAGCCGGCCGGCAACTGCGCGGCAAACTGCTCGATGTCCGGCTTCAGTTGCTTGACCAGATCCGTAGGCTGGATCGCGTCGCGCACTGCGGCCTTGATGGTGATGGTGGGTTTGCGGTCGCGGCGCCACACCAGCGGCTGCTCCAGTTCGTAGCGCACCGTGGCGAAGGCCAGCAGCGGAATCGAGGTGCCATTGGGGGTGACGATCTGCAGGTTCTGCAGGGTTTCCGGTGAGTCGCGTTCACTGTCGTCGGCACGGCCGACCACGTTGATCAGGTAGATGTCGTCATGCACCTGGGTCACGGTGGAGCCGCTGACGATGCTGTTCATCAGTTGCGCCACGTCTTCGGAGGACAGCCCCAGTTGCCGCGCCTTGTCCTGGGCGATGTCGATGCGCAGCACTTTGCCGGGTTCGTTCCAGTCGTAGATGATCTCGCCGATGTGCGGGTTCTTGTCCAGTTCAGTGGCCAGGTCGATGGCGTGCTTGCGCACCTGGTCGATGTCCTTGCCGCTGACCCGGTACTGAATCGGCCGCCCCACTGGCGGGCCCATTTCCAGGGCCTGCACATAGCTGCCGATGCCGACGAAATCTTCGCGCAGGCGCTTCTGCAAGCGCTGGGTCAGCGCCGTGCGCTGCTCCAGGCCCTTGCTGACGATCACCAGTTGGGCGTAGTAGGGGTTCTGCAGTTGCTGGTCCAGGGGCAGGTAGAAACGGATCGCGCCCTCGCCGATGTAGGTGCTCCAGCGCTCGATGTCCGGGTCGTCCTTGAGGGTCGCTTCCAGCCGGTCCACGGCCATGCGGGTCTCGTTGATCGAGGCGTTCTGCGGCAGGTTGAGGTCCACCAGGATCTCCGGCCGATCGGAAGACGGAAAGAACTGGTTCTGCACGAAACGCATGCAGAACACCGAGGCGAAAAACAGCAGCACGGTGATGCCAATCGCCCACCAGCGGTTGCGCATGGCCCAGAGCAAGCCGCCATTGAAGGCGCGACCGACGCGCCCCGGCTCCTCGGAGTGGGGTTTGACGTTGGTGCTGAGGATGTGGATGCCGATCACCGGGGCAAACAGCACCGCGACTATCCACGACACCAGCATGGCCACGGCGATCACCGCGAACAGAGTGAAGGTGTACTCACCAGCGGAGCTGGCATTGAGGCCGATGGGCACGAAGCCGGCCACGGTCACCAGGGTACCGGTGAGCATCGGGAAGGCGGTGGAGGTGTAGGCGAAGGTCGCCGCCTGCTCCTTGCTCTCGCCCTTCTCCAGGCGCGTGACCATCATCTCCACGGTGATCATGGCGTCGTCCACCAACAGCCCCAGGGCAATGATCAGCGCCCCCAGGGAGATCCGCTGCATGGTGATGCCGCTGTACTCCATGAACACGAAAACCATGGCCAGCACCAGCGGGATCGAGCAGGCCACCACCAGCCCGGCGCGCACCCCGAGGCTGATGAAGCTCACCACCAGCACGATGATCACCGCCTCGAACAAGGCGCTGGTGAAACCGCCCACCGCCTCCTGCACCACCTCGGCCTGATCGGACACCTTGTGCACGCCGATGCCGATCGGCAGGTCGGCGGTCAGTTGGTCCATGCGCGCATGCAGGGCCTTGCCGAAGTCCTGGATGTTGCCGCCCTTCTTCATGGCAATGGCCAGGCCGATGGCCGGCTGGCCGTTGAAACGGAACAGCGGTGTAGAAGGGTCGACGTAGCCGCGACTGATGTCGGCGATGTCCGCCAGGCGATAGAAGCGGTCGTTGAGGCGCAGGTTGACCGTGGCCAGGTCCTTCTCCGAGGCGAACTGCCCCGAAGTGCGCACCGAGATCCGCTCCGGCCCGGCCTCGATCACCCCGGCCGGGGTCACCGCGTTCTGCGCTTGCAGGCTTTGCAGGACCTGGCGCTGGTCGATGCCCAGGGCCGCCAGCTTGCGCGTGGAGAAGTTCAGGTAGATGACTTCGTCCTGCTCGCCGACCATCTCCACTTTGCCCAGGTTCGGCACTTCGCGGATCTGCGCCCGTACCTGTTCCACGTAGTCGCGCAGCTGGCGCATGCTCAGACCATCAGCGGTGAAGGCATAGACCGAGCCGAACACATCGCCGAATTCATCGTTGAAACCCGGCCCCTGCAAACCCTGGGGAAAGTCGCCGCGGATGTCGTTGATCTTCTTGCGCACCTGGTACCAGATCTCGGGGATGTCCTTGGCACTGGTGGTGTCGCGCAGGTAGACGAACACCGTCGATTCGCCGGGGCGGGTGTAGCTTTTCACGTAGTCGAGAGAGTCCAGCTCCTCGAGTTTTTTCTCGATGCGGTCGGTGACTTGCTTCAGGGTTTCTTCCTGGGTCGCGCCGGGCCAGCGGGTCTGGATCACCATGGTCTTGATGGTGAAGGACGGGTCTTCCTCACGCCCCAGGTTCATGTAGGAAAACACGCCCATCAGCAGAGCAACGAACATCAGGTACCAGACGAAGGACTGATGCTTGATCGCCCACTCGGACAGGTTGAAGCTCCCTTTGCTGTCAGGCGTCATTGTGCGCGGTCCTCATCGATTTTGACTTTCTGCCCCGGCTTGAGGCTGTTGACCCCGGCACTGACGATGCGCTCGCCGGGCTTGACCCCCTGGCTGATCAGCGCCGAATCGCTGTCGCGGCTGAGCACCTTGATCTCCCGGGGGGCAACAGTCTGGCTCTGCAGATCGATGACCCAGATCCGGGTCTGGCCATCCACCTCTTGCAGGGCCGTCAGGGGCAACTCGGTGCGCGGCTCGATGGCGGAGCTCAGGGTCACGCTGATGGCGGTGCCCAGGCGAAAGGCCTCGGGGGTGTCCTTGAGGGTCAGGCGGGCGCGACGGGTACGGGTCGCGCTCTGGGCCTGGGGCTCGATCTCGCGCACCGTGGCCGTGGTGCTGATGCTTGGATCGAGCTGGGCCGCGACCTTGAACTCCACGTCCGCCGGCAGTTGATCCACCAGGGTCGCCGGCAGGTCGATCACCGCTTCCTTGATCTCCGGCCGGGCCAGGGTCACCACCTGCTGGCCGGCGGTCACCACCTGCCCGGCTTCGGCGTTCCAGGCGGTGACCACGCCGCCGTGATCGCTGCGCAGTTGGCTGTAGTTGAGCTGGTCCTGGGCCTGGCGTACGGAAGCCTTGGCCTGATCCAGGGACGCGCCGGTGGTCTTCAGGTCGGTCTGGGCGATGTCCAGTTGCGCCTGGGCGCCGACACCACGGTCGAACAGCTCCTGCTGGCGCCGGGCATTGGCCTGGGCGTTGATCCACTGCGCCTGGACCTTGGCCAGATCGCCCTGGGCGGCCCGCAGCTGGTTCTGCTGATCGGTGGGGTCGAGGGTCGCCAGCAAGTCCCCGGGACCCACTTCGGCGCCGACATCGACATTGCGGTTGGCAATCCGCCCCGGCACCCGGAAGCCCAGGTTGGTTTCATAACGGGCCTGGATGTTGCCGGCAAAGCGCCCCAGGCTTTCCTCGGATTGCGGTGCCACCTGGATCGACAGCACCGGACGCACCGGCTCCGGCGCCGGTTCTTCCTTGGAGCAGCCCAGTAGCAAGGTGCTGACCCATAACAACGGCAACAGGCGCTTCATGGTTGTGCTCCCTGACCCTGGGTGGCCGAGGCAATCTCGACGAACATCCCCGGGTGCAACAACTGCCCTCCGGCCACCACCACTTTCTCGCCCCCCTTGAGGCCGTCGCTGATGATCACCTTGCCGGTCAGGTAACGCCCGACCTTGACGCTGTGCAGCACGGTCTTGCCGTCCTCGCCCACCAGCCACACCGCCGGCTCGCTGAGATTCTTGGTCAAGGCTGACCAAGGCAGCACCACCGTGGCCTTGCCATGGGCCCGGGCGGTGGCACTGACCACCGAGCCCAGGTCCATGCCCGCCGGCAGTGAATCGAGCACCACCTTGACCTGCACCGTACCGCTCTGGGCCGAGACCACCGGGGTCACCTCGCGGACTTTGCCGGTGGTCGCCACCTTGGGGTTGTCCAGCAGGCTGATGTGGATGGTTTCCTGGCCCGGCGGCTGCATCAGCAGCGATTCATAGACGTTGAATACCGCATCGCGCTCGCCGTCCCGGGCCAGGCTGAAGATCGGCATGGTGGCCTGCACCACCTGGCCCACCTCGGCCTGGCGCGCGGTGATCACCCCCGGCGCCTCGGCCACCAGCTCGGTGTAGCTCAACTGCTCCCGGGCATTGGCCAACTGCGCCTGGGCCGCGCTCAAAGCGCTCTGGCTGCTACGCAGGGCGGCCTGGGCCGAATCGTATTCGCTCTGGCTGGTGTAGCCCTTGGGCAAGAGTTTCTGCTGGCGGACGAAGGCTGCGCTGGCCTGCTTGACCCGTGCCTGTTCGGCAAACACCGCGGCAGCGGCGGAGTCGACATTGGTCTGCAAATCCTTGGGATCGAGCCGGGCCAACACCTGCTGGGCGGAAACCCGGTCGCCGACATCCACCAGACGCTGGATGATCTTGCCGCCGACACGGAACGACAATTCGGTCTGCACCCGGGCCTGGACGTCACCGGTGAGGGTCACCGACGGGGCAAAATCGCTGCTCTGCACTTCCTGGATACGCACCCGCGGGCGCTCCTTCTCGGTCGGCTTTTCCGCTCCGCAACCGCCGAGCAGAGCCAGCAGACTCAGCCCCACTATCCACCTCGATTTGAGACCAGCCATGCAGGCTCCTTGTGCTTGATCGTCGCGCCAGTGACGTTACGACTGTGAGCTTAGAACAGGGTTCAACCCTTGCACGCCGGTCTCATCAGTGAGGGCTTCGGTGGCGAGGGAGCTTGCTCCCGCTCGGCTGCGCAGCAGCCGCAACGGCCCTCGACGCGCTCTATCCTGGCAAGCACAACCTCGGTTTCGAGGGCCGCCGCAAGCAAGCTCCCGCTCTACAAATCAGGCACACTGCGCACCACGCAACAGGAGACCCGGCATGCTCAAGACCCTGGCGGTGGCCAATTACCGCTCCATCAACAAACTGGTGATTCCCCTCGGGCGACTGAACCTGATCACCGGCGCCAATGGCAGCGGCAAGTCCAACCTGTACCGGGCCCTGCGCCTGCTGGCAGAGACCGCCCAGGGCGGCGTGGTCAACGCCCTGGCCCGGGAAGGCGGGCTGGATTCGACCTTCTGGGCCGGGCCGGAAACCCTCACCCGGCGCATGCGCAACGGCGAAGTGCCGATCGAGGCCAGCGTGCGCTCTTCCAGCAAGCGCCTGCGCCTGGGCTTTGCCGCAGAAGACTTCAGCTACGCCATCGCCCTGGGTTTGCCGGAGCCCAGCCGCTCGGTGTTTTCCCTGGACCCGCAGATCAAGAAGGAATGCATCTGGTCCGGCCCCTTCTACCGTCCCGCGAGCCTGCTGGTGGACCGCGACGGCCCGCTGATCCGCGCGCGTCAGGGCCGCAGCTGGGATGTGCTGGCCCAGCACACGCCGGACTTCGACAGCCTGTTCGATCAGGTGGGCAGCCTGCGCGGCTCGCCGGAAGTGCTGCAGATGCGCGAGTTCATTCGTCGCTGGCGTTTCTACGATCACTTTCGCAGCGACAGCGAAGCCCCGGTGCGCCAGCCGCAGCTGGGTACCCGCACTCCGGTGCTGCATCACGATGGCCGCGACCTGGCGGCGGCGTTGCAGACCATTCGCGAGATCGGCGACCCCGAGGCATTACAGGCAGCCATCAGCGACGCCTTCCCCGGCGCACGGCTGAACATCGCCCCGCTGCAGGGTGGACGCTTTGCCATCGAGTTCTATCAGGAGGGATTGTTGCGGCCGTTGTCGGCGGCGGAACTGTCGGACGGCACCTTGCGCTACCTGTTGCTGGTAGCGGCCCTGCTGACCCCGCGCCCGCCGAGCCTGATGGTGCTCAACGAACCGGAGACCAGCCTGCACCCGGACCTGTTGCCGGCCCTGGCGCGCTTGATCATCAGGGCTTCAGAGCAGTGCCAGGTGTGGGTGGTGTCCCACGCCCGGCGCCTGATCGCAGCCTTGCAGGAAGACCCCGAGTGCAACTGCATCGTGCTGGAGAAAGAGCTGGGCCAGACCGGCATCGTCGGCCAGCGCCTGCTCGACGAACCGGCCTGGTACTGGCCCGATTGAACCCTCCCCACCAGCCCCGATTGCCATGCCCCCGTCGTAGGAGCCAGCTTGCTGGCGAAGAGGCCCTCAAGCACTGCATCGCCCTCGCGGACGCCTTCGCTGGCAAGCCAGCTCCTACAAGGCTCAAACGCAATACGCCCCCCCCCGTAGGAGCCAGCTTGCTGGCGAATAGGCCCTCAAGCCCTGCATCGCCCTCACGGACGCCTTCGCTGGCCAGCCAGCTCCTACGCGAAGGGAGGAGGGTCAGCCCTGCCATTTGCCGCCTTCGACAATCACGCTCTCAGGCTTGGTGTCGTCGCTCAGCTCTTTGCGCACGTACTGGTCATACAGCTTGAGCAGGTACTTCTCTTCGCCCAGCTTGGCCAGTTCGGCATTCACCCAGTCCCGCAGTTCGATGTTGCCCTTCTTCACCGCCGGGGCAATCGGCGCCTGCTCGCCCAGAGTCTGCGGCAGTACACGGTAGCCCGGGTTCTGCTTGGACCAGCTGAACAGAATCAGGTTGTCCTGGGCATAGGCATCGCCACGGCCATTGGCCAGGGCTTGCAGGGACTCGGTGTTCTTCTCGAACTTGAGCAGTTTCCAGTCCGGGTGGTTCTGGGTCAGCCAGATGTCCGCAGTGGTGCCGGTGGTGACGATGGTGGTGCGGCTCGCCAGGTCATCCAGGCTCTTCACCACGCTGCCTTCAGGCACCAGGGCCTGTACCGCCACCTTGAGGTTGGGGTTGGTGAATTCCACCGCTTCCTTGCGCTCCGGGGTCACGGTCATGTTGGCCAGGATCAGGTCGACCTTGTCGCTCTGCAGGAAGGGAATGCGGCTGGCCGGTTCCACGGCGACGAATTCGACTTTGTTCTCGTCCCCCAGCAGGTCCTTGGCCAGTCGCCGGCCGATGTCGGTATCAAAACCCACATAGCGCCCGGTTTCATCGACGAAACCGAACGGCGGCTTGTCGGTGAATACACCGACGATCAGCTTGTCCCGGGCCTTGATCTTGTCCAGGTAGCCGGCCGCCGGCGCGGCGCTGGCAGCGGTGGCCGCAGGCTTGGGTGCCTCGGCGGATTTATCGCAGCCGGCCAGCAGGGCCAGACCGAACAGCGGCAGTAACAACAGCGAAGACTTGGCAGTTTTCATAAGAGCTCCAGTTCCTTTTTAGGGGCTTTCTTGGGCAGTGCTTCAACGAAGGAGAACTTCTCCAGGAACTGCTGCGCGCGTGCGCTCTGCGGGTTCGTGAAGAAAGCCTCGGGGGTGTTCTGTTCCACGATGCGCCCGCCATCCATGAACACGATGCGGTCGGCCACGGCCCGGGCGAAGGCCATTTCATGGGTGACGATCAACAGGGTCATGCCGTCCCGGGCCAGGCCCTGGATCACCTGCAGCACTTCCTTGACCATCTCCGGATCAAGGGCCGCGGTGACCTCATCGAACAGCATCACCTGGGGGTTCATGCACAACGAGCGGACGATGGCGATGCGTTGCTGCTGGCCGCCGGACAACTGCCGGGGAAAGGCTTCGCGCTTGTCCAGCAGGCCCACCCGCTCCAGCAGCGTTTCGGCCTGGGCCCGGGCTTCGCGGGGCTCGCGCTTTTGCACCTTGAGCGGCCCGAGGAGGATGTTGTCCAGCACATTCATGTGGGGGAACAGGTGGTAACTCTGGAACACCATGCCGATCTGCTGGCGCACCAGACGCCAGTCAGTGCCGGGGCTGAGCAGCTCGCGCCCGGCGAAACGCAGGTGGCCGCTGTGGGCGGTTTCCAGGCCGTTGAGGCAGCGCAGCAGGGTGCTCTTGCCGCAGCCGCTGGGGCCGAGGATGACGATCACCTCCCCTGCGGCCACGCTGAGGTCGACCTCCTTGAGCACCTGCTGCGGGCCAAAGAATTTGTTGAAACCCTGGAACTCGATCAATGCGCTCATGCTTGCGTCCAGCGCCGTTCCAGCACGCGAGAGGCGGCCGACAACGGGTAGCAGATAAAGAAGAAAAACAGGAACAGAACGCCGTAGATCAGCACCGATTCGTAGGTGCGCTCGATGATCTGCTGGCCAACCTTGATCACGTCCACCACGCCGATCAGCACCGCCAGGGAACTGGTCTTGATGATTCGCGTGTAGACGTTGATGGTCGGCGGCGTCATGCGTTTCAGCGCCTGGGGCAGCAATACGTAGCCGTACAACTGGACACCGGAAAGACCGATGGACAGGCCCGCTTCACGCTGGCCCCGGGGCAGGGATTGCAGGGCCCCGCGCACCACCTCGCCGACTTCGCTGGCGCCCCACAGCGACAGCACCAGCACCGCGCAGGTGAAGCTGGGAATGCTGATGCCGAAGAAGATCGGAAAGCCGAAGAACAGCAGGTACAGCCAGACCAGCACCGGGATCGCCCGGAACAGCTCCAGGTAGATCCGCAGCGGCACGTCCAGCACCTTGCGTTGCAGGCTGCGCAGCACACCGTAGAGCACCCCGCCCAGGGTGCTGAAGGCAATGCTCAGCAGGGAAATCGACAAGGTCTGCGCAGCGCCCCGGGCCAGTTGCGGCAAGGACACCAGCAGTAACTCAAGACCCGAACTGGCCATGTTGCAGCCTCCTTTCCAGACGGCTGAGCAACAGCGACAACGGCAGGAACAACAGCACGCAGATCAGCGTCAGCACCGCGAGCATTTCGTAGGTCTTGTAGTACAGGGCGATGTAGCTCTTGGTGGTGTAGAGAATTTCCGGCACCGCCACCGCCGAGACCACGGTGGTTTCCTTGAGCAGGAAAATGAAATTGGCGAACAGCGACGGCAGGCTGAGAATCCCGGCCTGGGGCAGGATCACGTAGCGCAGCAACTGCCACTGCGACAGGCCAATGGAGCGCCCCGATTCCAGCTGCGCCTGGGGTACGGCTTCCACGCCGGCCCGCAGCACTTCGGTGAGGTAGGCACCGCCGAGAAACGTCATGGTGATGATCGCCGCGGTGAAGCCGGAGACCTTGATTCCCAGGGCCGGCAAGGCGAAGTAGACGAAGAACAGCTGGATCAGCAGCGGTGTATTACGCGCCAGCTCCACGTACAGGCCAATCAGCCGGTGCAGATAAGGGGTGCGAAACACCAGAAGCGTGGCGTTGATCAGGGCCACCAGCAAGGAAGTGCCGATGGCGATCAAGCCGACCTGCAGGGTCACCCCCACGGCCTTGAGAAAGGCCGGCAAGGTGCTGAGGATAAAAGCGTAATCGAGGGTCATTGAAAGTCCTGGACGCCGCTGGGGTACAGCGGCGGTGGTGCAGTCCATGGGGCGATGGGTAACCGCCCGGCTGCGGCAACTTTATAGCTATAAAAACAAGATTTTAAATACCGTTAAAGCATATTGATATCACCCAAAAACCTAACCCGCGGATTTGCCGGGCTGGCGCAGGGCTACTACCTTTTCTACCGGGTCGAACGGAGCTTTCGCGCCCACACCCCCCCACTGGACGCTGCACCTCTCAAGGACGACCGTCATGGCCGATGCAAAGACCCCGCAACCGCTGGACCCCCACGAATTGATGAAATGGCTGACGGCGTTGCGCCGAGCCACCCAAGCCACCGCCAAGAGCGCTCCGCTGTAGCAGTTTGCTTGTGCAGGAGCAGGCTTGTGTAGGAGCTGGCTTGCCAGCGAAGGCGCCCGTAAGAGCGATACAAATCTCGAAGGCCTCTTCGCCGGCAAGCCGGCTCCTACGGGAGTTGAGTGATGGCGTCCAAAAAGCGCTGCATCCCCCAAGCGCGCCTCGCCAGGCTTCTACGACTTTCGCGGGCGCAATAAAAAACGCCGACGCTGTGATAGCCGTCGGCGTTCAAACCTTGAAGGGGTTTGTCGCGTCAGTAGCCTAGTTCATCAGAACGCCGGCAGTACTGCACCGCTGTATTTCTTCTCGATAAAGGCTTTGACCTCTGGGCTGGTCAGGGCCTTGGCCAGCTTCTGGATGGCCGGGCTGTTCTTGTTGTCCGGACGGGCCACCAGGTAGTTCACGTAAGGCGAATCGGAACCTTCGATGATCAGCGCATCCTTCGCCGGGTTCAGACCGGCTTCCAGGGCGTAGTTGGTGTTGATCATGTCCAGGTCAACCTGATCCAGGACCCGTGGCAGCATGGCCGACTCAAGCTCCTTGAACTTGAAGTTGTGCGGGTTCTTGGCGATGTCCTTCGGCGTGGACACGGCGTTCTTCGGGTCCTTGAGCTCGATCAGACCGGCCTTCTGCAGCAGGATCAGGGCACGGCCGCTGTTGCTGCCTTCGTTGGGAATGGCAATGGTGGCGCCATCTTTCAGCTCGGCCAGGGACTTGACCTTCTTCGAGTAGCCGCCGAAAGGTTCGACGTGCACACCGATCACGGTTTCCAGGTGGGTGCCCTTGCCTTCGTTGAAGCTCTTCAGGTACGGCAGGGTCTGGAAGTAGTTGGCGTCCAGACGCTTCTGATCGACCTGCACGTTGGGTTGCACGTAGTCGGTGAAGACTTTGATTTCCAGGTCCACGCCTTCCTTGGCCAGGGTTGGCTTGATCAGCTCGAGAATCTCGGCGTGGGGCACCGGGGTCGCGGCTACGACCAGCTTCTCGCCGGCCTGGGCAATACCTGCGCTCAGGGCTGCCGCCAGTGCGGTGAACAACAGAACTTTTTTCATGCAAGGTCCTTAGGTGTCGGAATCGACGACGGCTTCAAATAAGGTGCTTATCAAGGTGCCAGTGATGTGCCACTGCTGGCGTGGAGCGGACAATACCGAGATTTTTTATTCCCGAACAATATCTTTTGTTCACGTTCATATTCCATTTTGTTCATACAGCATCCCAGCGCTCTGGCCTGCGATTTCCCGCCTGCCGGACCAACCTTTCGTAGGAGCCGGCCGGGCGGCGCTGCGCTTGCCGGCGAACAGGCCCTCAGCCTTGCATCGCCCTTGCGCACGCCTTCGCTGGCAAGCCAGCTCCTACGGTGGCCGGGGTTTCAGGTCAGGGCGGTGCGTTGCAGCAACAGGTGCAGCGCCTGGCGCTCGGCAGCGGATCCGCTGTCGCCGATCTGCCGCAGCAGCTGCTCGATCTGCTCCAGCGGCGAAGGCGTCGGTGGCAGGTTGAGATGCTCCGGCAGGATCTCCTCGCCACCACTGACCAGCAGCGCAAAGTGAATAACGTTTTCCAGCTCCCGGGTATTGCCCGGCCAGCTGTGGCGTTCCAAAGCTTGCTGCGCAGTTTCGCTGATCAGCGGCACCGGCAGGTCCAGGCGCTGGCTGTAGATCCCCAGGAAGTACTCGGCCAGGGATTCGATATCCCCGACCCGCTCGCGCAGCGCTGGCAATTCCAGCTGGCCCTCGCTGAGGTAGCGGTACAGGCGCTCATGAAACTTGCCCGCCGCCACCGCCTGGGCCAGGTCGATGCTGGTGGCCGCCACCAGGCGCACATCCACCGGGCTCGGTTGCTGGGCGCCGACCCTGGTCACTTCGTGGTTCTCCAGGGCTGCCAGCAGCTTGGTCTGGATCGGCAGCGGCAAGTCGCCGATCTCGTCCAGGTACAGGGTTCCGCCATTGGCCGAACCGAACCAGCCGGCACGGCTGCTGGCAGAACCGCTGAAACTGCCGGCGGCATAGCCGAACAGTTCGGCGTCGGCGTAGGTGGGGCTGATGGCTCCGCAGTTGACCGAGACGAACAACCCGCCGCGATCACTGGCACGGTGGATATGCCGGGCCAGCAGCTCCTTGCCGGTCCCGGTTTCACCACGGATCAGCACCGAGATCGCCCGGGGCGCCAGTTGCTCCAGCTCTTCACGCAGTTGCCGCGAACGCGGATCGACGAACACCAGCGCCTTGGCGCGGATGCTCAGGGGGCTTTTTTCCGCATCGGGAAAGGTCAGCAGCGGCTGACCGAAAGGGGTGTGAGGACTCATGGCAGACTCCCGCCCAAAACCGCCTGAGGACGGGGGCGTTTAAACAAGAAAAAGACGGTCAGGCACGACGCAAGGCGTGTTGTTCCATGCGGTTCTGCAGGCGATAGAGATAGGCGAATCCCTGCTCCCAGCGCTGGTGGCCGGACTTGACGTTGATATGCCCGGCTCCCGCCAGAATCCCGGCTTCGGCGCCCCAGTCGCGGGCCAGCTCCAAGGCACGCGGCGCACTGACGGCGCTGTCGTTGTCCGAGCTCACCACCTGGCTGGGGAACGGCAACAGGTCCCGAGGGATAGGCGCGAAATTGCGCAGGGCCGGCGCACAGGCCGGGCGCTCGACATCCGCCGGCGCCACCAACAGCGCACCGCGTACCTGGCGCAGCGCCGCTACGGGCGCGCGAGCCGCCCAGTGAGCCACGGTGATGCAACCCAGGCTGTGGGCAATCAGGATCACCGGCGTGTCGTCGATGGCGATGGCTTCCGCCAGGGCCGCTACCCAGTCTTCGCGACGCGGCGTCAGCCAATCGGCCTGCTCCACCCGCGCACTGTTGGGCAGGCTGTTCTGCCAATGGGTTTGCCAATGATCTTCTGGCGATCCTTGCCAGCCCGGCACAATCAAGTAGCGAATGGATTCGTTGCGCATGGGGAACTCTCCTGCTGCGTGTCTGTTCCCGGACGAGTATAGGGAGGGGATTTATATTCGTTAAGGAATAAGAAGCTATTTATTAATACCTTAAATGAATATGAAAATCCCTTCGCCCTCCGCAGGAGCCGACGCGATTTCGCTGGCGGTCTTGTAGGAGCCGGCTTGCCGGCGAAGAGGCCCCTCAAGCCTTGCGCCGCTCTCAAGGACGCCTTCGCTGGCAAGCCAGCTCCTGCAGCTGGCGCGATTTCGGTGGTGTTCTTGCCGGCGAAGGGGCCAACGGGAGGGCATGTCGGTGGGGGGCTTTGCAGGTGGGTTTTCGTCAGGCAAAAAAAAGGCCGCACCCTGCCAAGGAGACGGCCTGAAAAGTCGTGGCTTTGTTGCTCGGTTTCAGCGCGCGGTAATCACCGACAGCTTGGTGATGCCCGCACGCTCGATGGACGCCATGGCCCGGGCCACTTCCCCGTAGTTGACGCCATCGTCGGCCTGCAGTTGGACCCGCACTTGCGGGTCCTTGAGCTTGGCCGCTTGCAAATTGGTTTCCAGCAGATCCGGCTGGATCTCGTCCTTGTTGATAAAGAGTTTGCCGGCGCCGTCGATGCTCACCACCAGCGGGTCCTTCTGCTCCACCGGGGCCACGGCTTCGGTCTTGGGCAGGTTGATGGGAATGGCGTTGGTCAGCAGCGGCGCGGTGACGATGAACACCACCAGCAGTACCAGCATCACGTCCACCAGCGGGGTGACGTTGATCTCGCTCAGCACCTCATCGCTGTCTTGGGTGGAGAAGGCCATATCAGGACGCCTCCTTCACTTTCTGTTGACTGCCCTGGGCCGCAGCCTTGTGCACGCTCGGGTGGATCAGCACACGGAACGAGTTCTTCTGCGCCAGGCTGTAGAAGTCGTGGGCAAAGTCATCCAGGTCCGCAGCCGTGAGCTTCAGGCGCCGCAGGAAGTAGTTGTAAACCAGCACCGCCGGCACCGCGACGGCGATCCCCACGCCGGTGGCCACCAGGGCCGCGCCGATCGGCCCGGCCACGGTTTCCAGGCTGGCAGAGCCCGCCGCGCTGATGCCTTTCAAGGCTTCCATGATCCCCCACACGGTGCCGAACAGACCGATAAAGGGCGAGGTGCTACCGATACTGGCGACCACCGCCAAGCCGGTTTCCAGGGAGCGGCGCTCACGCACGATCTGCTGGCGCAGGGCGCGTTCGAGACGGTCCTGATGGTTGATCGCCTGGCTCAGGTCCGCGGCATGGGGCGCTTCGCCGACCTGGATCGCCGCATAGCCGGCCTGGGCCACGCGGGCCGCCGCGCCGGGCTGGGTTTCACTCAGGGAGGCGGCGGAGTCGAGGCTGGACGCCGCCCAGAACTGATTGTGGAACTTGCGATCCTGGGACTTGAGGCGGGCGAACTGCACGCCCTTGACCAGGGCCAGGCCCCAGGTGGCGACGGAGAAGACCACCAACAGCCAGATCACCGCGCTTTCGATGGATTCCAGTGGAGATGCCAGTAACGTCATGATGTGTTCCCTCTGTGTAAGCGTTTAGCGCGCGTTATTTGATCGGCCTTGCGGCTCAATGAATCTTGAAATCGATGGGTACGCTGACCCAGCCGTCTTGGGCCACATCGCCCTGCTTGGCCGGGACGAAACTCCAGCGCTTGACCGCAGCCAGGGCCGCATCGTCGAGTTGCTGGCGACCGCTGCTCTTCTGAATCTGGATCTCTCCGGGCTTGCCGCTGGCCAGCACATGCACCCGCAGCAGCACCGTGCCTTCCCAACCCCGGCGCTGAGCCAGTGACGGGTACTCCGGCGCCGGGTTCTTCAGGTACGCGGCGCTGGCGGAAGCCGGGGTCACGGGGGCCGGGGCCGGTGGAGCGGGCGCTGCCGGGGCGGCTACTGGCGCCGCAGGTTGCGGCGCCGCCGGGGTCTGCTGCACCGGCTTGGGCGCCGGTTTCGGCTCGGGCTTGGGTACCGGTTTGGGCTTGGGTTTAGGCACCGGCTTGGGCGGTGGCGGCTTGACCGCCAGCTCGTCCTCCACCGGAGGCGGCGGCTCCACCACCGGTTGTACCGGCACAGGCGGAGGCGGCTCCACCACGGGCGGTGCCGGGTGCGAAAATTCGATGGTCATGGGCGGAATTTCCGGCGGCACGATGGGCAGCACCGGGGTCGGTTTCTGGCTCAGCCAGTAGATCACTGCACCGTGCAATACCAGAGCCGCGACGCCCAGGAGAATCGCCTCACGACGACGCAATACCCCCTTGGGCGTCCGTTGCAGACGTAATTGGCCCAGCGGCGAGCGGTGAGGCCGGCCGAGGTCGACCAACTCGCCGCTCGGTGCCTGGCGCCACAGCACCTCGTGTGCACTGGCGGCGGTCTGGACATTGCCCATGGATTCACTCCCTACGATCTTTTGAAAAACCCGACACCGGCGTTTGAACAACCCCCACGCAACGGTGCCGCGGGTCAATGATCAGTGCCCCACGCTTATCTCTTAAAGTAATCTTTCAAGTTATAGATAGATCGAAACGGAATATTGGACTCACCAGAAACAGCCCAGGCCCCGTGATTCAAGGGCTGTAGCCAAGAGGAAAAAACGTCATGCCTTGCAGGCATTGAAAATATTCCCGCAAAGCATCGAAACAGGCCTGTTAGTGCAGAAAACAATAGAACTCCATTGCACTCGCAACTCACTTCAGTGGCCATGCACTTAATAAACTTTACAAGCGCACACGACAAAGCCGCTGAAATAGCCCGCGGCCCTATATAAGGCAGCGCGTATTCAGCGGCTGTTTGTTATCGAACGTGTTATTGCTTGACGAACTCGCCGCTCAGGCCGACCACATCGCCACTGAAGTTGCTGCGGGCACCGGAGGCACGCAACCGGGAATAGTTGTGATCGGGAGAGAACAGTGCCCAGGCCTGGTAGCCGTAGCCATCGTTGTAGCCAGATACATTGATGATGGTCGGCTGCCCGGTGCTGTTCTGGAAGTGGTAATGCCCGGCGACGCTGTACTTGACCCCGGCCTGGGTCAACTCACCGCTGAACGAACCGTTGGAGTCGTTGCCGTCGGTCACGACCAGACGGGCGTCAGCGTTGGAGTTTACATAGGTTCCATTGATGCTCGACATAATGCGGGTTTCCTTATGCGATTGAATGTTTCGTCCAATGAAGCAAGTTCCTCCCGGAACTCACAAACCCAGCATGGTCGGCGTTTATAACTCTGTCCAAAACAAACTTGAGCAATAACTAATTAAATAGCTATAGCCTGCAATCGGCTCTCTATAAGTTATGACCGAAACTAAAGCATTTATAACTTCCCCGTGTTTTAAACTTGCGGCTTGACGCTGGCCACTGCTCGCAACTGCTCCTGTAATGCCTTGCCGGCCCGACTCAAGCCGCTGCCGGCGTACAACGCCAGGCGCACGCCCTGGATATCCGGCAAACCGCTGTCGGCGTCGAGCATCCGATGCCCCTTGCCCAGCACCCGCACCGGCAGCAGGCTGATGCCCAGGCCCGCCGCCACCGCCGAGCAGACACTGGCCAGGCTGGCGCTGGAATAGGCGATGCGCCAGGGCCAGCCGCCGACTTCCAGGTGGTGGAGCATTTCCTGGCGATACAGGCCACCCACCGGAAACGCCACCAATGGCAGCGGATCACGGCCAAAGGCCGGCTGGCGCAGGCTGTCGACCCAGCACAGCGGCTCGGGCCAGGAGTCCAGGCAGTCGTCGCTGTGGCCCATCTGCTTGACCAGCAGCAGGTCGAACTCGCCACGGCGGAACTGGCGCAGCAATTCCGGTCCCAGACCACTGGTGACCTCCAGGCGCACCGCCGGATAGTCGCGACCAAAGCGCGAGAGCATCGGCATCAGGCGCTCGGCGGCGAAGTCTTCCGGCACCCCCAGGCGCAGCACTTCCTCGCCGCGCTGGTTGATCAACACATCACTGGCCTCCTCATGCAGAGCCAGGATGCGCCGGGCATAGGCCAGCAGGCGCTCGCCCTCCACCGTGGCCACCACCCGGCGCTGATCGCGGTCAAGCAACTGGCAGCCCAGACTCTCCTCCAGGCGCCGCACCTGCTGGCTCACGGTGGACTGGGTCAAGTGCAGGCGCTCGGCCGCGCGGGTGAAGTTCTGGCAGTCGGCAACCGCCACAAAACTGCGCAGCAACACGGGATCGAACATTGCTCACCACCATCCTGATAGCCACTGATTGGCATGATTATATTTAATTTCAGAATACTAACGAGCTTCACCATACTCCCCTTTCATCAGCAGGAACGGGAGGTTCCCATGCAGCTCAAGCTGTCCTTCAAACGCGGCCTGATGGCCATGGGTCTGCTAACGGCGGGGGTGGTCATGGCCAGCGACAACTCGCTGCTGGATGCAGTACACAAGGGTCGGTTAGAGCAAGTGCAGCAACTGATCCAGCAAGGCGTAGCCCTCGACGATCGTGGCCTGGACGGCAGCAGCCCGCTGCTGGTGGCCACCCGGGATAACCGTATCGAGATCGCCCGGGCGCTGATCGAGGCCGGGGCCGACGTCAACCGCAAGAACCTGATCCAGGACAGCCCCTACCTGCTGGCCGGCGCCAGCGGTCACAACGAAATCCTCAGCTGACCCTGGCCCATGGCGCCGACCTCAAGAGCACCAACCGCTACGGCGGCACCGCCCTGATCCCGGCCTGCGAACGCGGCCATGTGGAAACCGTACGTCTGCTGATCGAAGCCGGCGTCGACCTGAACCACGTCAACCACCTGGGCTGGACCTGCCTGATGGAAGCCATCGTGCTGTCCGACGGCGGCCCGCCACACCAGCAGATCGTCGCCCAACTGATTGCCGCTGGCGCCGACCTGAACCTGCCGGACCGCGCCGGCCTCAGCCCGCTGCAACAGGCCGAACGCCGTGGCCAGCGCGCCATTGCCAAGCTGCTGCGCGATGCCGGCGCTGCCTGAAGCCCCCTTTTTAGGAACCTTGCATGCACGACGATCAACACTACCTGCAACGGGCCGTTGAACTGGCCCGGCACAATGTCGAACAGGGCGGCCGTCCGTTCGGCGCACTACTGGTGCGCAACGGCCGGGTGCTGGCCGAAGCGGTGAATGAAATCCACCTCAGCCAGGACCCCACCGCCCACGCTGAAATGCTGGCGATCCGCAGCGCCAGCCGGCAACTGGGTCCGCGCCTGGACGACTGCGTGATCTACGCCAGCGGCCAGCCCTGCCCCATGTGCCTGGCCGCCATGTACCTGTGCGGCGTCTCCCGCGCGGTGTTCGCCGCCAGCAATGAACAGGCGCAACCGTTCGGCCTCTCTACCGCAGCCATCTACCAAGAGCTGAGCCAGCCCCTTGAGGCACAGCGCCTGCCGATGCTGCACCTGCCCCAGGCGGCAATGGCCGCCCTCTACCAGGACTGGCAGGAGCGCCATGCAGCGAACTGAATCGATATTCAAGACCCTCGCCGGCTGGGCGCTGCTGGTGTGTCTGGGCCTGAACCTGCGGCCGATCCTCAGCTCGGTCAGCCCATTGCTCAACGAAATTCGCGGCGCCACCGGCATGAGCTTCCAGAGCAGCGCCTGGCTCACCAGCCTGCCAGTGATTTGCATGGGCCTGGTGGCCCTGCTGGGCGTGCGAATCGAAGCCCGCCTCGGCGAACGCCGCGGTGTGTCCCTGGGTTTGCTGCTGGTGTTGCTGGCCTGCCTGGTGCGGCTGTTCTTCGGCCAGGCCGCGGCCTTGCTCGCCACCGCCCTGCTCGGCGGCGCCGGAGTGGCCTTGATCCAGGCCCTGGTGCCGGCGCTGATCAAGCGCCAATTTCAACAGCGCGTGGCCCTGGCCATGGGCGTCTACTCGGCCTCGCTGATGGGCGGTGGCGGCATTGCCGCCCTGCTCAGCCCGCAGGTGGCCAGCCACTTCGCCAACTGGCAAGTGGGGCTTGGCATCTGGCTACTGCCGGCCCTGGCCGCGCTGCTGCTGTGGCTGTGCCTGCCACTGGGAGCCGGGCGCCGCACAGGCGCCGTAGCGCCGACCATCAAGCTCTGGGGCAACCGTCGCGCCTGGCTGCTGGCGCTGTATTTTGGCCTGGTGAACTGCGGCTACATGAGCATGGTGGCCTGGCTGCCGGCCTACTACCTGCAACTGGGCTGGAGCGCCACCCAAAGCGGCTCGTTGCTGGCCTTCATGACCCTGTTCCAAGTGACCGCCGCGCTGCTGATGCCGGCCCTGGCCCAACGCAGCGTCGACCGCCGACCGCTGCTGGGCATCAGCCTCGCGGCCCAGGCCGTGGGCTTTCTCGGGTTGCTGCTGTGGCCCTTGCAGAGCCCACACCTGTGGGTAGCCTTGATCGGCTTCGGCCTCGGAGCGTGCTTTGCCCTGAGCCTGATCCTGACCCTGGATCACCGCCGTGATCCCCGGGAAGCCGGACAACTGGCGGCCTTCGTCCAGGGCGTGGGCTTTCTGATCAACGCCATCTCACCGTGGCTGAGCGGCTGGCTGCGGCAAGTCACCGGCAGCTTTGTCAGCGCCTGGTGGGTGCTGATCCTCGGCGTACTGGCGATGCTGCTGTTGACGCGAATCTTCAGCCCGGCCAGTTATCAGGCCTGTGTCCAGCTCGACACAGCGCCACAACCGGCCTGACAGCGGTCCTCAAACCAGCCGCCTGCCAGCGCAGCAGGTGGCTTTCTTTATGTCTCCACAGCACCACTATCCTTTTCAACCGGCTAAGATCGGCCGCCGACGCCACTCACCCCAACTGGCACAGACTCAACTCAGGACACTGGAGAAGCGATGGACGCTGCAACGATCGGCCGCTGGGTAAACAGCCTCGGGCTCAGCCATGCAGAACTGGTCGCCCGGGGAGAGCGTATCAAGCCCCCGACGGACAAGATCTACGACGAATTCGAATGGCTGACCGTGATCGTCGAGCCCGGCCTGATGCTGGACTTCTGGGAAGACAGCCTGGCCCTGGAAAAGGTACTGATCGAGCTCATGCCCCTTGAAGAGGGGCGCTCGTTCTACAGCGGCGAACTGCCCGCCCCGTTCTCACGCAGCATGACCCGCGCCGACATTCGCGAGCTGTTGGGCACGCCCCTGCGCTCGGGGGAACGCAGGCCATCAGCCGATGGGCAACGCACGCTCAACGCCTGGGAGAGCTACCGCCTGCCGGAGCCTCTGCATCCCAGTGCGCGGGTTGGATTCGTCTATAGCGCCGACATGCAGATCAAGGTCCTGTCGTTTGACTTACTGGAACCCCATCGCGACTGACCCGCCGCCCCATCTTCAGGCCGGCCGGCAGGCCGCCGTCAGATTTTGATCTTGATCTTCTTGCCCCCTTAGACACGATGGCCGAACGCAGGCATTGAGCCGTGGGTAACCCGGCAGGACGCCGGGTTAGCCGCCCCAGGCCATGGATGGCCTGTGGCGGCGGCCCACGGATCAATGCCGGAGAGAGGGCACGCCGAGCCTAGGCGAGGCGCCGAGTGGAGGGGCAAAGCCCTTTGGTTACTTTGGGGCCCCAAAGTGACTCGCCGTAAGGGCGAAACCGCCAGCCGCCACACCCGCAGCAACGGATATGTACACCCATAACACCGCAACCTCAGATTTTACGGTCGCTACGCGCCGGGACGCCGGCCGCCCGGGCGGGAGCAAGCTCCCTCGCCACATCATCATTCCAAGCTATAGCCCCAAGGCATTCACAAAGAAATAAATTATTGTAATTCGATAATTACTTATCAATAATTCACCACCCCCCAAGTTTTGCAAGGAATGACGCATGAACCCCCAAATAAATGGCTCAGCCCAATACCGCTTACGACGGGTCGGCCTGCTGGCCGCGATCCTGGCCTGGGTCATGGGCGTGGTGGAGCTTGGCGGCAACGCCGGACTCTGGATCTACAGCAAAGACCAGGTCCTGAGCGCCCTGCTCAGCGTATTCGCCGACCACTCGCCACGCCTGCTGGAAGCCGACTTCAAACTCTCGTCCGCAAGTTTCACCCTGCTGGTGATCCTCGACTTCCTGCCCCTGCTGCTGTCGAGCTTCGCCCTCTGGCTGACCGGGGTGTTCTTCCTGCGCCTGTCCCGCGGCGAAACCTGGAGCGATCGCAACATCCGCATCCTCTGGCGCGTGGGCATGCTGTGGATCGTCGCCCCGGCCACTTTCCCCATGGTGGAAACCCTGCAAGGCCTGGCCCTGTCCATCGACCTGCCAGCGGGCCAGCGGATTCTGCAGATTTCTGCTGGTTTCTCGTCCTACGCGGCCTACGAGGTGGTCAAAGGAATCTTGCTCTGCTCATTTTCCATTATCATGCGCGACGCCAAAGTCCTCAGTGATGAGCACAGTCACTACATATAGAACAATGAGATGACCATTATCGTTCGGCTTGACGTTGTCATGGCTAAAAACAAGATTCGCTCGAAAGAGTTGGCCGCCATCCTGGGCATTACCGAGGCCAATCTGTCGTTGCTGAAAAATGGCAAGGTCAAGGGGATGAAAATCGAGACCCTGGACAAACTCTGCGCCGCACTCGACTGCCAACCCGGCGACTTGCTGGAATACCAGGCGAGCGAGCCCGCGTAACCCCCCGCGTTTGTTTGATCCGAGTCCCGATCGTTAAAGCCTTATCCATTCATCACGTTGCACGTTGGCTTATTCATGACTCGTTACCTGCTCTGCCCGCTGTTTCTGTTCGTCCTGCTTTTGACCGGCTGCGCCAACAAACTCGAAGTGGCCATCGACGCCACCCCGGCCCAAGACTACTACTTCGATCCAAAGGCTCCGGTGCTGGTGACCGTCAACAGCGCCAAGGAGGCCCAGGGCCTCAAAGCCAGCTACTACCTGCGCGACATGGTCGCCGCCCTTCATGGCATGGGATTTACGCAGGTGTATACCGAATCGTCGCTGCCGAAAAACCACCCGCCGTTTCGCATGAACATTGCCCTTGATGTGGGCAGTAAAAAGACCAGCTATCGCTACACCGCCACCGACTACGGCCAGGTGCCCAGCAGCACTAAAACCACGTGCATGCCCGGCAAGCACCAACAGACCGTGTGCACCAGCACCCCAACGATGTCCTACCGCGCTATCGGCTCCTCGGAACGCACCGGCTACACCACCCTTTCGACCTTCAACATCCAGGCCAAGGACGAGCAGAGCCGGCGCACGGTATTCCTGCTGCGGGCCTCGTCCTACAACGAGGACTGCCAGGACGCCAAGGTCGAGGATTTCCTGGTGCAGGAGAGCCTGGACAACCTGGACTTGCGCAACCGGGTGCAGCGCAAATACACCGTCACCCTGCCCGAAGGCCAAAGCTGCAACTAAGCGCCTACCACCCACCGGGCGACACGCCTACAATCGCCCCTCGACGCCCGCCCGATCCCCCATCGGGCGGGCGCGGCCCCTCAACGACAAGGCGTATGTCGAGCATGACCCTGGATTGGAATGCCTGGGAAATAGAACCCGGATCGGCGGTGGACGAACAACTGATCGCCCAGGTGCAGCAACGCCTCGGCGTCGAATTCCCGCCGCTGTATCTGCAGCTGGTGCAGTACGCCGCGGCCGCCACGCCGGGGATCGGCACCTTCCCCTATGGCAACGGCTACGCCTGCCTCAGCGAGTTCTTCGATTTCAGCCTGAACAACCAACCCTGGACCCTGCTCTGGTACGCCAGCCCCGGCCGTGTGCCGGGGCTGGCCGCAGGTTGCCTGCCGATTGCCCGGGACGCTGGCGGTCTGCTGATCTGCCTGGACTTCAACAGCCCGGGCGTAGCGGTAGAAATCTTCGACCCCGAGAGCGCCGGCCGCTACCCGGTGGCTGCCGACTTCCAGGCCTTTGTCGAGCTGTGGCAAGCATGAATACACCGCGTAAATGGATAGTCGTGCCCACCAGCAAAGACGCCCAACAGCGC
Organism: Pseudomonas sp. JDS08PS003; assembly: GCF_045013505.1. NCBI lineage: Bacteria > Pseudomonadati > Pseudomonadota > Gammaproteobacteria > Pseudomonadales > Pseudomonadaceae > Pseudomonas > Pseudomonas sp. JDS08PS003. Next base: position 342,813 of record NZ_CP120724.1, on the reverse strand, counting down.
CTGGATCTGGACCAGTGCCTGCCGGGCGACCTGGAGGAGCTGGCGCTGTCCGCAGCACAGTGGACGACCCTGTCGCGCAGCGACCTGCTACCGAACTTGAACCGCGCCCTGGGCACTCTGATCGACGACTACGAAGACGCCTCGATCCAGGGTCAGGCCGCCCTGGCCACGGCGTTGTCGATCCTTACCCAGACCGCGACGGCGGAGGATGAACTTATCCACAAGCTCATCGCCCTGAATCGACTGGCCCTGGAACGGGACACCGGCCTGTTCTTCTACTTCTGAGGTCCTCCCCAGAGCGGCTCCCGCAGCTCATTTGTGGCCAGGGCGCTTGCTCCCGCTGGGGCGCCAGCCCGACCTGACCGGAGCCGCAGCACGGCCTCAAGCTCAGATCCCCGCGCTGGCACTGGCCTGTTTCAGCCCCGACTCCGGCACGCTCACCGCCGTTTCCGAACGCGGTGTGCCCTGGGGCACCCAGTCGTAGCTCACCGGCAAGGCGCGGTACACCCAGTTGCTGATGGCCTCGCTGCCCGGAGCCTTGCCCAGGTAAGGGCTGACGTATTCCCAGACGATTTCGCCGCTGGCAGTGACCTGAAAGAAACGCCCGTTCATGCCCTCGTCGATCAGCGTGTTGCCGTTGGGCAAGCGCCGCGCGCTGCTGATGAACGAGCTGTAGAAAGCCCAACCCGGCTGCCGGGAACTGGCAGCGCTGTACTGCCAGACAATCTGGTTCTTGATCGGGTCGATCTCCAACACCCGGGAACCGGCGATCAGCCCCAGGGGCACCGAGGGATAGCCTGCCGTGCCCTGGTTGTCGAACACCAGCAAGTGACCTGCCCCCGGCAAGCCGGCAGGAATGATGTGGGCATCATGCTGGCCGACGAACTGGTCCACCGGACGCGGCACCTTGGCCACGGTCTTGGGGTTGATCGGCGCCAGGTTTGGCCCCAGACGCCAGACCACCTTGCCGCTGTGCTTGTCGAGGATGGCAATGAAGTTGGCGTTGCGGGAATCGATCAGCAGGTTGTCCGGGGCGAAGCGTTTGTCACCCGCGTCGAACCACTGATTGGGGCCCACCACGCTGAGGTTGTTGATGTGCAAGTAGTCGGGGTTATCGGTGCCGTACACCAGCTTCAATTGCGCCGCAGTGAAACCGAATTCCTTGAGGTGCTCGGAGGCCAGCCACTGCCATTTGACCTGGCCGTCGGGGCTGACTTCATAGATCGCATCGTCGATCACCTGAGGCACCTTGAAGCCCGCCACCTTGTGCACCTTGTTGGCCAGCACCAGGGTGTTGCCATTGCTCAGGCGGCGCTGGTCGTGGTGCTGTTGGGCGGCGCCACCGGGTGCCTGGTCGCCCCACTGCCAGACCACCTTGCCGCTCCAATCCAGCTCGCCGACGCTCTGGTTGCCCAGGCCGTTGCCCGCCGAACCCAGGGGCCCCGGCTCCTTGTCCTTGAGCTGTAACAGCACCCGGCCGCGCTCGCCGTTCACCAGTTGCGGGTCGATGATGGCCGCGGGGAAACCCGCCTGGGGCCAATTCTTGACCTCGTTGCCGTTCATGTCGATCAGGTGCGTCTGTTTGTCGGCGCCGCTGAAAATCACGTACTGATTGAAGGCCTTGTCCGGGTCGTAACGGGTCACTCCGGTGGGATAGACGCTGGGGGCGGCCTGCACCGCCGAGGCCAGCAAGGTGGCGCAGATCAACAAAGGCAAAGAGGTTTTGACGCGCAGCATGACGAGCACTCCTGTTCAGGTCGAAGGGCGCCGGATAACCCGGCGCAAGGTGCGTGAAGCCGGGTTTCAGAAGTCGTAGCGGCCAGTGACGCCCAGGGTTCGCGGTGTGCCCAGCAGGCCTTCGTAACCGCCGTTGCCGCCGGTCCAGAGGGTGGTGTAGTAGGTCTTGTCGAAGGCGTTCTTCAGCCACAGCGAGACGTCCCACTGGCCCTGTTCGTAGTTGCCGCGCAGGCCGGTGGAGAGGTTGACCACGGCGTAGCTGGGGATCTGCCCGTACTGGGAATCCTCCACGGTGCCCACGGCCTTGGAGCGGAACGCGTAGCTGGCGGTGACGTACTCTTCCAGGCCGTTGTCCAGGTTCCACTTGTATTCGCCGTTGGCGTTGCCGATCCATTTCGAGGCGCCCACCACCTGGTGGCCGCTGAGGTCGCACGAGGCCGGGGCACCGGGGCGCAGGCTGACTTCCGGCGGGCATGGCGCGTCCTTGTAGGACAGGTAACGCACGTCGTTGTAGGAGCCGTTGAGGTTCAGGGTCAGGCCACGAATCGGCACCAGGGTGCTTTCCACTTCCACCCCCCGCGAGCGCACCGAACCGGCGTTGGTCAGGTACTGCACGCGGTTGGCATCGTCGTAGGCGTTGGTCTGGTAGCCATTGACCTGGGTCCAGAACAGGTTGGCGTTGAGTTGCAGGCGGCGGTCCCACAGGGTGCTCTTGAAGCCCAGTTCCGCGTTGTTGGCGCGCTCGGTGCCGATCAGCAGCGAATCGGCGCCGGCGGTGGGCGCCGAGCCCACCGTCAGGTTGACCCCGCCGGATTTTTCACCGTGGGACAGGGTGGCGTAGCCCAGCAAGTCGTCGGTGATGCGGTAGCTGAGGTTGAGCAGGCCCGAAGGGCTGGTGCTGTACTGGTTGAGGTCGCCGGAGTCATAGGCCCCGGTGCGCCCGCGGCGAGCGTTGGCGGCAGCCCCGGCCACCGCCGCGCCACCCAGCGGTGCGTTGCGGCTGACCCAGGCACTTTTTTCCTCGTAGGTGCCGCGCAGGCCGGCAGTGAAATCCAGGCGCTCGGTGAGGTGCCAGGTGCCCTGGGCGAACAGAGCGAAGCTGTTGGTCTGGATGTGCCCGTTGCCGACGCTGCTGACGTTGCTCAGGGCGCCGGCCGGGGTGCCGTTCCAGATGTCCGCCTTGGGTCCGTAATAGGCGAAGGATTTGTTGTCCAGGTCGGAGCCGAAGTAGTAGGCCCCGAGCACGTAGTCGAAGAAACCACCCGTGGGCGAGGCCAGACGGAATTCCTGGGACCACTGTTTGTCCTCCACCGACACCCCGGCGTTGTAGGTGGCCGCCACGTTGAGGCCATCGTCGTTGCGCGGGGTGAAATTCCACCAGCGGTAGGAGCTGACCGAAGTCAGGGTGAAGTCGCTGGGCAGGGTCCAGTTGGCCTCCAGGGACGTGCCGCCCTGGAACACCGTGACATGCTGGTCGTTGTCCAGGTTGACCTTGCGGTGCGAACCGTTGACCAGGGTCGCCCCGGCCGCCGCCGCACGCGACTCATAGACATTGGTGCCATTGATGGTCGGCCCGGTGCTGTACAGCACTCGGGTGCCGGCACTGGAGTCCTCTTCGTTGTAGTCGCCGATCCAGCGCAGGTTGAAGCTGTCATTGGGCTTGTACAGCAACTGTCCGCGAAAGCCCTGGCGTGATCCGCCGTTGAGGTCATGGCCGTCGAATTCGTTCTTGATGTCGCCGTCGCTGCGGGTGCGATAGGCGGAAAAACGCCCCGCCAGCTCATCGGTCAGCGGCCCGGAAATGGTGCCCTTGGTCTGGAAGTAGCCGTCCTCGCCGAGGGAGGTTTCGATGCTGCGCTCCGGGGTGAAGCTCGGCGCCCGGGTGCTGATGTTGATCACCCCGGCGGTGGTGTTCTTGCCGAACAGGGTGCCCTGGGGACCGCGCAGCACTTCCAGCTGTTCGATGTCCATCAGGTCGAACACTGCCATCCCCGGCCTTCCGAGGTAGACGTTGTCAATGTACAGCCCGACGCTGCCTTCCAGGCCGTCGCTGGCCGGGTTGTTGCCCAGGCCACGGATCGACACGCTGGACTGGCGCGCATGCATGTAGGCGACGTTGACGCTGGGCACCAGTTGCTGCAGGTCCTGGATGCGATAGACCCGCTGGCTCTCCAGGGCCTGGCCGCTGACCACGCTCATGGGCGTGGGCACGCTCTGCGAGCTTTCCTCGCGACGCCGGGCGGTCACGGTCACCGTCTGCAATTGGCCGTCGTCGGCCTTGGCCTTGTTGGCGCTGCTCTTGGCCGGGGCGGCTTGCAGCGCCGCGGCGTCTTCGGCCCAGCTGGGCGTCCAGCTCGCGCTGCCGGCCAGCAACAGCGCCAGGGGCAGGGGCAGGCGCTTGAGCCGCCGGTGCGAGAGGGGTGAAGCAAGGGACAACGGGCTCATGGGCGGCTCCTGGTCAGAAAATATACAGCCTTGTATATTCCTTAAAGTTATTTATTTATGTTTTTGCAAAGATTTACTGCATAAGAGATTGCCTTTATAAGGAGTCGACCTAATGCATAGCCAATGCATTTCCCCAATATTTTTTATGTGAAAAATGCATATCGATCTGCGCCAGCTCCGTCACTTCATCGCCCTCGCTGAACAGCGCAGCTTTGTCGCCGCTGCAGCGGCGGTGAACCTCTCGCAATCAGCCTTCAGCCGCAGCATTCAGGCTCTGGAACACAGCGTCGGTTGCCAGTTGGTGGATCGCGGGCGCAAGGACCTGGCGCCCACCAAACAGGGCCAGTTGCTGCTGGAACATGCGCGCCGGCTGGTCAGCGGGGCCCAGCAGATGGCCAACGAGATCAGCCAGTTCAATGGCCTGGAGGCCGGCGAACTGCGCTTCGGCTGCGGCCCGGCACCGGCCTCGGGATTGATTCCCCGAGCCATCGGCAGCTTTATCGGGCGTTACCCCAAGGCCCGGGTGCAGTTCCAGGTGGATGATTGGCAAAGCCTGAGCAAGCGCCTGCTCAGCGAAGAGTTCGAGTTCTTCGTCGCCGACACCCGGCACTTCGAGGCCGACCCGGACTACCTGACCCAGCGCCTGCGCCCACGCAAATGGCATTTCTGCTGCCGCGCCGGGCATCCCCTGGCCCAGCGCGCCAGCGTCAGCGCCGGTGAACTGATGAGCTACCCACTGGCGGTGACCATCCGCCCGCCCAACCTGCGCAAGGTCATCGTCGACCTCTGCGGCAAGCCGGACTTCACCCCCAATGTGGAATGCGAAAACAGCTACAGCCTGCTGGGGGTGGTCATGCGCTCGGACGCCATCGGCATCGTCGGCTCCTACAGCGACGCGTTGCACAACGCCAAGGGCGAACTGGTGTGCCTGAAGATCGACGGCCTGGCCGATGACCTGGAAGAGCTCTACACCCGCTACGGCATCGTCAGCCGCGCCGGCTATCGCCTATCGCCCCTGGCCGCGGCGATGATCGAAGAGATCAAGGCCATCGACGAACAGGACGAGGACCTGTGCAGCCTGGACAACCTGGCAGTCTGAGCCACCTGCATGCTCTCACCGTAGGAGCCGGCTTGCCGGCGAAGAGGCCCTTGAGCCTTGCAGCGCTCTCAGTGACGCCTTCGCTGGCAAGCCAGCTCCTACAAGGCCACGCCGTCCGCACACGGCGTGGGGGGGCCGGTCGGTATTGCATAAAACGCATCGAAACTATTCGGCAAATGCGCTTGCCGGAAACCACCGCCGGAGGCGAAAAACCTCGCCTGTCTTCCCCTCGGTGAACCCCATGTCCAATACCCGTCCCCCCGTGCGCAATGTGCTCTACATCATGTGCGACCAGCTGCGCCGGGATTACCTGTCCTGCTACGGCCACCCCCATCTGCACACCCCGAACATCGATCGTCTGGCCGCTGCCGGGGTGCGCTTCAGCCGCGCCTACACCCAGGGCACCATCTGCGGTCCATCGCGCATGTCGGCCTACACCGGGCGCTATGTCAGCAGCCACCAGGTGGCCTGGAACGCCGTGCCCCTGCCCCTGGAGGAGCTGACCCTGGGCGACTACCTGCGGCCCCACGGCATTCGCACCGCGCTGGTGGGCAAGACCCACGCCACGCCCAATGTCGACGCCCTGCAACGCCTGGCCATCGACCCCGAAAGCCCACAGGCCGAGGCGCTGAACGAGGTCGGCTTCGAGCCCTACTTGCGCCACGACGGCATCTACCCCGACGACCCGATCTTCGACGACAAGCGCGATGCGGCGCCCTACACCCACTACTTGCGCAATCTGGGCTACGACGGCCGCAACCCCTGGCACGACTGGGCCAACGCCGGGGCCGGCGAGCAGGGACAAATCCTCAGCGGCTGGAAGATGCGCAACGCCCACCTGCCGGCCCGAGTCGCGCAAGAGCATTCGGAAACCGTCTACACCACCGACCGCGCCATCGACTTCATCAGCGAACAGGGCGAGCGGCCCTGGTGCCTGCACCTGTCCTACATCAAGCCCCACTGGCCCTATATCGCACCCGCGCCCTACCACGCCCTGTATGGCCCGGAGCAGGTGATCCCGGCGGTGCGCGCCGAGCCCGGGCAACTCAGCGATCACCCGGTCTACGCCGCCTTCCGCCAGCATGAGGAAAGCCTGAACTTTTCCCGGGATGAGGTGCGCCTGAACGTGGTGCCGACCTACATGGGGCTGATCAAGCAGGTGGACGATCAACTGGGCCGACTGTTCGATTTCCTCCAGAGCAACGGCCGTTGGGACGACACGTTGATCGTCTTCACCAGCGATCACGGCGACTTCCTCGGCGACCATTACCTGGGGGAAAAGGAGTTTCTACTGGAGCCGGCGGTGGGCGTGCCGTTGATCGTCCGCGACCCGCGCACAGCGGCGGACACCAGCCGCGGCAGCGTGGATGAACGCCTGGTGGAAACCATCGACGCCCTGCCGACCTTTCTCGATGCCCTGGGCCTGCCGGGAGCCGAACATCGCCTGGAAGGACGCTCGCTGATCCCACTGCTGCACGGCGCCGAAGCGGACTGGCGCCACTACGCCATCAGCGAATACGACTACGCCTTCCAGGCGCCTGCGCGGGAGCGCCTGGGCCAGCCCATCGACCGCTGCCGCATGACCATGGTGCGCAGCGAACGCTGGAAGTACCTGGCCTATGACGGCTTGCGCCCGCAGCTGTTCGACCTGCACAACGACCCACAGGAGCTGCATGACCTGGGGGCCGACCCGGCCTATGCCGCGGTGCGTGAGGAACACCTGGGGTATCTGCTGCAATGGCTGCGCGGCCTGAAACGCCGCACCACCATCAGCCATGAAGAAATCGACCTGCGCGGCCAGCGTTTTCGCTATGGCGAACCGGAAAGCGAGAAGCTGGTGCAGATCGGCGTGTGGTAACCCCCGGCAACCTTCCATCCCGTAGGAGCCGGCTTGCCGGCGAAGAGGCCCTCAAGTCTTGCAGCACTCTCAGGGGCGCTTTCGCTGGCAAGCCAGCTCCTACAGCGGGCAGGTTCATCGCATAAATTTCCGTAGGGGCGCTCAGAGGCCTTTGAGGGTCTGGCTGCGTTGGCCGTGGACGCCCACCGGAACGTCGCCCTTGAGGGTCACGCGGCGCACGATGCGGTCCTGGGTGCCGTAGTCGTCCACGGCGTAGTGCTGGGTCGAGCGGTTGTCCCAGATCGCGACGTCACCCGCGCTCCAGCGCCAGCGTACGGTGTTTTCCAAGCGGGTGACGTGGCTCTGCAGCAGGCCGAACAGGTGCGCCGAATCAGCCTGGGAATAGCCCTTGATGCGCTTCACGAAATGCCCCAGCACCAGACTCTTTTCGCCGCTCTCGGGGTGCACGCGAACGATCGGGTGCTCGGTCTCGAACACTGTGGAGGTGAACACTTTGCGATAGCGCTCCAGCTTCTCGGCCGAGACGTCCGGCTTGGCTCCTGCGTAGTCGTATTCGTTGCTGTGCACCGCCCAGAGCTTGTCCGCCAGTTCCCGCAGTTCCGCCGAAAGTTCGTTGTAGGCAGTGGCGGTGTTGGCCCACACCGTGTCGCCGCCGGAAGCCGGGGCCACCACCGAGCGCAGGATCGAGGCTTTAGGGTAGGCGTCGACGAAAGTCACGTCGGTGTGCCAGGAGTTGGCGCGCTGGCCCTCGGCACCGTCCAGCTCCAGCAGGTAGCGGGTACCGTCGCGCACCGGCACGGTGGGGTGGGCCACGGGCTCGCCCAGCAGGTGGGAGAAGGCTTCCTGGCTCTGGTCGTCGAGGTGGGTCTGGCCACGGAAGAAAATCACCTTGTACTGCACCAGCGCCTGCTGGATGGCTTCCACGGTGGCGGCGTCGAGCTCGCCGGAGAGTTGCACGCCACGGATCTCGGCGCCGATGCGACCGGCCACCGGGTGGATATCAAGGGCATGAACAGCGGGTTTAACGGCTAAGGCGGCATTGCTCATCAGATACACCCTCATCTACTGCTTACGGTTGGAACCGCCGCGAAACAACGCTCTATCTATATTCAATTTAGATCTAATAGATAACTACATGCTTCGTTGACGGAATAAGAGCTTGCATTTAAAACCTCATTCCTCACTCGTCGCAAATGCCTTCGAGCTATTTTTCGGATGCCGGGAAAGCATATGGATCTTCGCCAATTGCGTTACTTCATCGCCCTCAATGAACACCGCAGTTTTGTCCGCGCCGCCGACGCCATGGGCATCACACAACCGGCGTTCAGCCGCAGTATCCAGGGCCTGGAGCAGGAGTTCGGCTGCGTGCTGGTGGACCGTGGCAACAAGGATCTGCGCCCCACCCCGGAAGGCCAGGTGGTGCTGCAGCACGCCTTGAGCCTGGTCCAGGGCGCGGCCTTGCTCAGCAGTGAAGTGACCCAGATGACCAAGCTCGATGCCGGTGAGGTGCGCTTCGGCTGCGGCCCGGCGCCGGCGGTGAAGCTGGTGCCCGATGCAGTGGCGCAGTTCACCAGCGCTCATCCGAAAGTGCGCACCTGCTTTGCCGTGGACAACTGGGAAAAACTCAGCCGCAGCCTGAACCGCGAAGAGATCGAATTCTTTATCGCCGACATCCGCCATTTCGAGGCCGATCCGAACTACCAGACCCAGCCCCTGACGCCCAAGCGCGGGGTGTTCTTCTGCCGTCCCGGGCATCCGCTGCTGGCCAAGGAGAGCCTGTCCACCAACGACATGTTCGACTACCCCCTGGCCACCACCCTGATCCCCCCGGGGATTCGCAAGCTGCTGGCCAACCTCAGCGGGCGCATCGATTTTTCACCCACTATCGAAACCGAGCATTTCCCGGCCCTGGTGAAGATCGTCCGTCAGTCCAATGCCATCGGCGTAGGCACCGCCGAGGCCTTTGCCGAAGACATCGAGCAGGGTTCGCTGGCGTTGCTGCACTGGCGCAACCTGCCGCAGAACATCGACAGCCTGAATGCCCGCTGCGGCATCGTCAGCCGCAGCGGTTTCCGCCTGTCGCCGGCGGCGCGCAAGTTGATCGAGGTATTGGTGGCGGTGGATCGGCAGGGGCACGCCATCGCCGTGTAGAACAGCTTCGCCGGCAAGCCGGCTCCTACAAGATCCCGCACGATATCCCCGCCGACCGTAAGCGCTGGCTTGCCAGCGAAGAGGCACTCAAGACCGCCCTCGCCGACAAGCCGGCTCCAGAGTTACGCAGGAGCCTGCTTGCCGGCGAATGGTGCCGACCTCAAAGACCGGCAGCGGCCAACTGCGGTGCAACCCAGGCATCCACCTTGAAGGACTTGCGGATCAACCGTTCCTTGGCCGCCAGATCCACCGAGTCCTGCAGTTTGCCAAGGAACACCGGGTCCAGGGTCGAAGGGAAGATCTCGCTCAAGCGCTGATCCTTCAAATCATCCTGCAAGATTACCGGCGGGTAACTGGCCAGCCCCGAGACCAGCTGGATATAGGCGTCCTTGTTGCTGTCCTGGGTCAGCCACTGCACGGCCTGCTGCTGAGCCTTGAGCAGTTTTTCCACGGCCTCTGGATGCTCGTCGACAAACTTGCCGGCGCCCACCAGCACGCTCTGCACGCTGCCGGCGCCGCCCAGGTCCTTGGTGCTCAGGGGCAGCTCAGCCAGCCCCTTGCTGCGCAGGGCCGAAAGCCCGGTGCTGCCCCAGGACGCATCGATCTGCTTGGCCGCCAGGGCCGCCACCGCCGCGTTGAAGTCGAGGTTGACCACTTTCAGGTCCTTCTCGCTCAAGCCCCGGCTGGCCAGGGCCGCATCGAACGAGAGCTGGGTAGCCGTGCCACGGAACACCGCTACACGCTTGCCCTTGAGGTCTTCCAGGGTCTTGATTCCCGAGCCCGGCACCACGCCCAGGTAGTGCTTGACCCCACGGGCCGAGGCGCTGAGCAGACGCGTATCCAGGCCATTGGACTTGCCGATGATGGCCGCCAGATCCCCGAGATAGGCCAGGTCGACCTGACCGTTGGCGAAGGCCTCGTTGATCACGGGCCCGGCGCCCTTGAAGAAATTCCACTGGATCTTGATGCCCTGGTCGGCAAAGGCCTTTTCAAAGATCTGTTGCTGGCGCAGCACATCCACCACCCCGCCACCGCTGTGCTGGGTGCCGGCGCTGAGGTCGGGCACGGCGATGCGGATTTCCTTGAGCTCGGCGGCCTGGGCCAGCAGCGGCAGGCAGCCCAGCAGTCCCGCCAGGGCCGGCGCGGCGAACAAGCTGATGACGCGTTTGAAGGGAAGGTTCATGGGTGCGGCTCCTGCTGACAAAGGCTGTGAGGAGCAGAAGGTAGGCACGGAATCGATCAACATTTAAATACTATAAATTCACATTTTAATAACCATATTGAATAAACCAGTTGTCACGGGCGTCCCCGGGGACATGCATGAAATGCATGAAAAATATTCTTCAAATGCATTGGATGCGTGTCGGCTAGAAGCCTTAAATGGCTTCTCTTATCTCTTAATAGAATTGATAAGAATTTTAATAGATCGCAAACGCATATCACGTAGAAGCCGGTTTGCCGGCGACGAGGCCCGCCAACCCTGCATCGCGCGCAAGGGCTGATTCGCTGGCAAGCCAGCTCCTACGGCATCGACCAACGCCATGCAGTACCCGACGACGGAGGTCATCCATGGCCCGTGTTTCCCTGCTCAGCCTGCCCCTGGCGGCGCCGTCCGATGGACGCCCGGGCTGGACCGTAATCCATCAGCGCCTGTTGCCCTGGCTGCTGCCCCTGAGCCTGTTCGTCCTGTGGTGGCTGGCCAGCCGCAATCAATGGATGAGCGAGCAGATCCTGCCGGCCCCGGCCCTGGTCTGGAGCAGTGCTCTGGAGCTGGCCCACGGCGAGCTGTGGAGCCATCTGGCAATCAGCCTGCAACGGCTGTCCTGGGGCTTGTTGGCAGGCATCGCCGCCGGCGCCCTGCTGGGGGGTGCCCTGGGCTTCAGCCGGCGCCTGGAGCGTTTGCTGTTCCCGACCTTCGGCGCCCTGGCGCAGATCCCGACCCTGGCCTGGATTCCCTTGTTCATGGTGTTTTTCGGCATCGGCGAAGTGCTCAAGCTGGTGGTGCTGATCAAGGCCATCGTGGTCCCCGTGACCCTGCACACCCTGGTGGGCGTGCGTGATGCCCAGCCCAAACTGCGGGAAGCCGCCGCAGTGCTGCGCCTGCCCCCGGCCTTGCTGATCCGCCGCCTGGTGCTGCCGGCCGCGCTACCGGCGTTCATGGCCGGGGTACGCCTGGCCCTGGCCACCGGCTGGACCTCGTTGCTGGCGGTGGAACTGCTGGCCTCCAGCGAGGGCATCGGCTACTTGATGGTCTGGGCGCGGCAGCTGTTCATGCTGGATATCGTCTTCGTCTGCATCCTGGTGATCGGCGTGCTGGGGGTGTTCATGGACCGCGGCATCGGCTGGCTGGATCGCCAGCTGCTGCACTGGCCCCACCCGGCCACCGCTGCACTGCGCCGAGGCCCGCGCTATGCAGGCTGGCAGCGCCTGCAACCCTGGCTGCTGCCCCTGGCCTTGCTGGCCCTGTGGCAAGTGGCGAGCGATCGGCAGTGGGTCGATGCCAACATCCTGGTGAGCCCGCTGGCGGTCCTCGCCACCACCGTCGACGGTCTTCTGGACGGCAGCTTGCTGGGAGGCATGGGCCTGAGCCTGGGCCGCGCCCTCGGCGGCCTGGCCCTGGGTGGCGGACTGGGCTTGGCCTTTGGCTTGCTGCTGGGGCTGTCGCGCCTCAGTGAACGGCTGCTGGGCCCGACCCTGGCCGCCATTCGCCAGATCGCCATTTTCGCCTGGGTGCCGTTGCTCACCGCCTGGTTCGGCCTGGGGGAACTGGCCAAGTGGGTGTTCGTCGCCCTGGCTGCCTTCTTCCCGTTGTTCATTGCCACCCAGCGCAGCGTTGCCCAGCTTTCGCCACAACTGGCGGAGGCCGCCCAGGTGCTGCGCCTGAACCTCTGGCAGCGCTTGCGGCGCCTGGTGCTGCCCGGCGCGGCGCCGGGGATTTTCGCCGGCCTGCGCATCAGCCTGATCTACGCCTGGATGGGCACCATCGGCGCGGAATACTTCATGCCGTCCAACGGCGGCATCGGCAGCCAGATGATCAGCGCCCAGCAACTGCTGCGCATGGACCTGATCATGGCCGGCATGCTGCTGGTGGGCCTTACCGGGGCCCTGCTCAACCTGCTGGGCCAACAACTCGAAACCCGCGCCACCCGCTGGAGACACGCATGAACGCACCCCTGGTCAGCTTCAATCACGTGGGCAAGAGCTTCCCCGTCGCCGGTGGCGAGCTGGAGGCGATCCGCGAATTCAACCTGGACATCGCCGACGGCGAATTTGTCGCCATCGTCGGCTCCAGCGGCTGCGGCAAGTCCACCCTGCTGCGCCTGCTGATCGGCCTGGATACCGAGTTTCGCGGCGAGATCCGGGTCGATGGCCAGGCCGTCAGTGGCATCGGCAGCGAACGCGGCATCGTGTTCCAGGAGCACCGTTTGTTCCCCTGGCTGACCGTCGCCGAGAACATCGGCCTGGGCCTGGTCAACGAGCCCCTGAGCGCTGCCGAGCGCCAGCGGCGGATCGATGATTTCATCGAGCTGGTAGGGCTCAAGGACTTTACCCGGGCCTACCCCCATCAGCTCTCCGGCGGCATGGCGCAACGGGTGGCCATTGCCCGTGGGCTGGTGGCCAGCCCGCGCATTCTGCTGCTGGACGAACCTTTCGGCGCCCTCGATGCCCTGACCCGCCAGCAGATGCAGGACGAGCTGCTGGCGATCCGCGAGCGGGCAAGAATCACCACGGTGCTGGTGACCCACGATGTCGAGGAAGCGATCTTCCTCGCCGACCGGGTGGTGGTGATGGCGCCGCGCCCGGGACGGATCAAGCGTGTGGTCCAGGTGGCGTTGGCGCACCCACGCCAACGCAGCAGTTTCGACTTCCACCAACTGCGTGAAGAACTGCTCCACGAACTCACCAGCGATGATCACTACCAGGCGCCGCAGCCGGTGCAGATCCGCGACCTGCCCTTGACCTTCATTGCTTGCTGAACAGGAGTGCCGCGATGCCGCAACGTCCCAACTTTCTAGTGATCCTGGCCGACGACCTGGGCTTCTCCGACCTCGGTGCCTTTGGCGGCGAGATCGCCACGCCGAACCTCGATGCCCTGGCCTTCAACGGCCTGCGCCTGACCGATTTTCACACCGCCCCCACGTGCTCGCCGACCCGCTCCATGCTGCTCACCGGCACCGACCATCACATCGCCGGGATCGGCACCATGGCCGAAGCCCTGACCCCCGAACTGATCGGCAAGCCGGGCTACGAGGGTTACCTCAATGACCGCGTGGTGGCCCTGCCGGAGCTGCTGCGCGAAGCCGGCTACCAGACCCTGATGAGCGGCAAATGGCACCTGGGGCTGACCGCAGAGCGCGCGCCCCATGCCCGGGGTTTCGAGCGTTCGTTCTCGCTATTGCCAGGAGCGGCCAACCACTACGCCTTCGAGCCCACCTACGACGAACACACCCCCGGGCTGCTGAAATCCACTCCGGCGCTGTACATCGAGGACGACCGTTTCATCGATGAACTGCCGGCGGATTTCTATTCCTCCGATGCCTTCGGCGACAAGCTCTTGCAGTACCTCAAGGAGCGCGACCAGAGCCGGCCGTTCTTCGCCTATCTGCCGTTCTCGGCGCCCCACTGGCCGCTGCAGGCCCCCGAGGACATCGTCGCCAGATACCGTGGCCGCTATGACGCCGGCCCCGAGGTGCTACGCCTGGAACGCCTGAAAAGACTCAGGGCCCTGGGCCTGATCGATGCCGAGGTTGAGCCCCACCCACTGATCAATCTGAACACCGAGTGGGACGCCCTGAGCGATGAACAGCGGCAGGTTTCGGCACGGGCCATGGAGGTGTATGCGGCGATGGTCGAGCGCATGGACTGGAACATCGGCCGAGTGGTGGATTACCTGCGCCAGCAGGGGCAGCTGGACAACACCCTGATCCTGTTCATGTCCGATAACGGCGCCGAAGGCGCGCTGCTGGAGGCCTTCCCCAAGTTCGGCCCGGAGCTTTTGACCTACCTCAACCAGCACTACGACAACCGCCTGGAGAACATCGGCCGGGCCAACTCCTACGTCTGGTACGGCCCGGCCTGGGCTCAGGCCGCCACGGCGCCGTCACGGCTGTTCAAGGCCTTCACCACCCAAGGCGGGATTCGTGTGCCGGCGCTGCTGCACTACCCGCAGTTGCCGCTCAAGGGGCAGATCAGCCATGGCTTCGGCACGGTGATGGACATCGCCCCGACCCTGCTCGACCTGGCCGGCGTGCGCCACCCCGGCAAGCGCTGGCGCGGGCGCGATGTGGCGCCACTGCGGGGCAAGTCCTGGCTGGGTTTCCTCTCCGGCGAGACCGCCCGGGTGCATGACGAACACACGGTGACCGGCTGGGAACTGTTCGGCCGCCGGGCGATTCGCCAGGGCCAGTGGAAGGCGGTGTACATCCCCGGGCCGGTGGGCCCGGCGACCTGGCAGCTGTATGACCTGGGCCAGGACCCGGGGGAGATTCATGACCTGGCCCAGCGTCAACCGGAAAAACTGCGCACGCTGCTGGAGGAATGGCAGCGCTATGTGGATGAAACCGGGGTGATCCTCAGCGAGTCGCCGTTCCAGCCGGACTGACCCTGTGGGAACCGGCTTGTCTATGAACCGGCACCTGGAGGAGCCCGCTTGTGGAGGAGCGGGCTGCGCCATGACGCAGGCCTCAGCCTCGGGTGATGGCGCAGGCCGGGGTTGTCGGCAGCTCCTTGACCACGACGTAATGCCCCGCCCGGTTTTTCTTGACCAGCAACGGCGAAGCGAACAAGTAGCTGCCGTGCAGGTTCTGGTCGACAAAACAGATGGTGATGCCCTGGCTCCCCCGCTCCATCACCCTGACGCTGTAGATCCAGCTTTGTTCTTCATCCACCGCGCTGTAGCTGCCCTCGGCGCCTGCATCCTTCTCGTAGACCCGATAGGGCGTCTGGCCCAGCGTGGTGCCGTCCGGGTAGTGCCTCGGCCTTAAGGAATTGCGAAAGCCGTTCACTTCCAGATGCTTCAAGATACTCAGCGCCAGCGCCTCGTCGCTGCCAGTTGCCACCGAGTCGGCCAGCGACAGGCTGCCCACACTCATCAAGGCACCGGCAATCAATAGCCTTACCGCACTGTTCATACCCTCTCCCTGTCGATGCCCATCCTCGGGCACTGGTCTGTTCCCGGCGCCACGTTACCTTGGCTTAACGTTATCGATCCTTGGATATTTAACCAGAAGAGGGTATGCCCACTCAGGCCCGGGCCTTATGCGCCGTTTGCGGCGCCGCCTGCTCCTCACGGGTAAAACGGTTGGCCCGGGCAAAGGTGCCAAAATCATTGAAGCGCACCCCCATCTCGGCCATCACTTTGTGTGCCACCGATGCCGTCAGCTGGCGAATGTAGAAGGGTTCCTTGACCACGAAATGATGGATGCCGTGGGTGCTGCCGAAGTTGCAGCAGAAGGCCTGCAGCGGCCACATCCACCAGGGGTTGAGCACCTGGGTCTGCTGGATCACGTTGCCCGGTTCGATATCGCCGTAGTAGTGCATGTTGGAGCTGACGAAATGCAGGCAGAAGGTGCGCAGCACGTTGGGACCGATGATCACCACCACGGCGATATCGATGTAGTGCATCAGCGCCAAGGTGTCTTGTGACCACTGGATCGGGCTGCCGAGCAACGCGGCGACGCCATTGGCCCCGTGGAAGCTGAGGAACACATACCAGGCGCCCCAATGCAGCAATGCCAGCGGCGCGTACACCGCCAGGGTACGGCTGAGGATGCCCAGCTTGCGCTTGGCCCCCGGCGCCCGCAGCAGGCGGATGAAAGCCGCCATCATGTTGTCCCCCACCATCAGCAGCCGGGCGATGCCCCAGGGCTCGCCGTTGGTGATGGCGCGCTCCTCGATATCGGTTTCGCTGCCCGACACCTTGTGGTGATTCAGGTGCAGATGACGCCGCACCCAGGGGTTGATGGTGCTCGGCCGCGCCAGCCAGACCAGCGCCAGCATCAGGTTGTGGGGCAGGCGCTGCTTGCGGAAGTACATGCTGTGGATCAGGTCGTGTTCCAGCTCGTGGGTCAGCGAGGCGAAAAAGGCATTGAGCAGCAGGCAGGCCCAACCGGCCAGGTAACCGCCGACATAGAGCGCCGCTACCCCCAGCATCCCGGACAGGGCAAATACCAGAACCCCAGCGCCCAGGGCGTCCTGATGCCGCAACACGGGGAAGCGCTGGCGCAATTCATCGCCCCGGGCCAAGACTACCTGGCGGATATGCGCGGCTCGCTGTTGTGCGTTCATCCGTTCGGGGCTTGCGCAAGTACCTTGCATGATTCCATCCTCTGATCAGTGATGTGTGCATCCTGCCCCGGGCCCCGGCTCCGGGCGCTAGCCGTAAACGCCAACCTGTTGACCGGACGCGCCAATCGCATGACCGAAGCCACTTCCCTTGCCAGCTGGACCCGCGCCTTGCGCAAGCAACTGGACGCCCTCGACCTCGACAGCGGCGCGCTGTGCCGCGAGGCCGGACTCGACCCGCAATTGATGGACGACCCCAACGCCCGCTACCCGCTGTCGGCCACCACCCGCCTGTGGCATCTCGCAGTCAAGGCCAGCGGCGATCCGGCCATTGGCCTGCGAGTCTCGCGTTTTGTCAGCCCCACCACCTTCCATGCCCTGGGCTACGCCCTGGTGGCCAGCGGCAGCCTGCGGGAAGTCTTCGAGCGCATCGTGCGTTATCACCAGGTGGTCAGCGACGCCCTGGA
The DNA here is from genome assembly GCF_045013505.1 of Pseudomonas sp. JDS08PS003. Classification (NCBI taxonomy): domain Bacteria; kingdom Pseudomonadati; phylum Pseudomonadota; class Gammaproteobacteria; order Pseudomonadales; family Pseudomonadaceae; genus Pseudomonas; species Pseudomonas sp. JDS08PS003. Next base: position 325,772 of record NZ_CP120724.1, on the reverse strand, counting down.
ACTGGCCCTGACCCGGGAAGCGGACCGCTACCGGTTCTTCCTCAAGGTGCCGGAAGGCTCGCCGCAACCGGCCTTCGAGGCCATCGACGCCTTTGCCGCGATCTACGTGCGCACCTGCCGCAACCGCCTGGGTCGCGACTACGCGCCACTCGCCGTGCAACTGCGGCGCCCCGCCCCGGAGGACCCCAGCCAATGGCACAAGGTGTTTCGTTGCCCGGTGCAATTTGCCGCGGCCGACGACTGCCTGGAATTCGGCCTGCATGATTTCGACAGCCATCTGGACGACGCCAACCCGGAACTGGCCGAGCACAACGAAGCCGTGCTCAAGCGCACCCTGTTGCAACTGCGCCCCCTGACCTGGGAGCGCAAGGTCCGCGGAGTGATCGAAGCCCAATTGCCGGAAGGCGAACCCTCCGCGGAACGGGTGGCCCAGGCCCTGCACCTGAGTTTGCGCAGCCTGCAACGGCACCTGGCAGATGAAGGCACGCGTTTCGACACCCTGCTCAATGAATGCCGGGAGAACCTCGCCCTGCTGCACCTGCGGGACCTGGAATGCTCCCTGAGCGAGATCAGCTACCTGCTGGGCTTTGCCGACGCCAGCAGCTTCAGTCGGGCATTCAAGCGCTGGACCGGAATGACCCCGGGGCAGTTCCGGGATGGGATGCGTTGAGCCCCTGCGCCGGCAGTCGAAGCGGCCGATGAAAATGTCCCCCCACAAAAGTCGTCGCGAAAAGCCCACCTGGCCTACACTAAAAATGCATCAAATATGATGCATTAGAGAATTTTTATTAAAAATGCACTGTATATGATGCGGAATAGCGCCCATGGAAAGCCTTGGACAACTGATCCGAACCCTGCGCAAAGAGCGAAAACTTTCGCAGCAAGCGTTGGCAGAGCAGTACGGCATGAGCCGCGCCACCATCTCGGGGATTGAAAACAACACCATTACGGAAATCGGCCTGCGCAAGGTCGAAGCCATTCTCAATGGTTTTGGCTACGAGCTCAGCGCCGTGCCCCGCCCTCGGCAACGCCCGACCCTGGACGGCCTGAAACAGGCGCATTTCCATGACTGAGGAACAGCGGCTGCACATCCGTGTGGCCAACACGATGGTGGGCACCCTCGGCCGTGGTCAGGCTCAGGCGGATTCGGTGTTCACCTACAGTGCAAGCACCTCGCCCCGCGACGCGATCTCCCTGACCATGCCGCCACGCCTGGCGAGCTATGACTGGGACCGGGGCCTGCCACCGGTGTTCGATATGCACCTGCCGGAAGGCTCGCTGCGTGATGAACTACTGCGCCGTTTCAGCAAGGCGGTGCGGGGTTTCGATGACTTCGCCCTGCTATCGATCGTGGGGCCGCACCAACTGGGCCGGGTGGCCATCAGCACAGCACAATCACCCCAGGTCCCCCTGCCGGAAACCAGCCTGGAGGACCTGTTGGTGCATGACGGTGCCGAGGGCCTGTTCGAGGATCTATTGGCGACCTATGGCCAGTACTCAGGCGTTTCCGGGGTGCAGCCCAAAGTCCTGATCCGCGACAGCACCAACAGCGTCGAACGCCTGACCCATCGCGGCGCCACTCATTTGGTGAAGGCTTTTCGCGCGGATCAATACCCGCACCTGGCCGCCAACGAATTCTTCTGCATGCGTGCGGCGCTGCATGCCGGCCTGCAAGTACCGCAGATCGAGCTCAGCCAGAATGGCCAGTTCCTGGTGGTCAAACGTTTCGACCTGAGCGCCCAGGGCTACCTGGGTTTCGAGGATTTCTGCGTGCTCAACGCCTGGCCGGCAAAAGCCAAGTACGACGGCTCCTACGAAGGCGCGGCGAAACAGATCAAGGCCTTTGTCTCACCCCCTCTACTGAACCAGGCCCTGGAGTCGTTCTTCAAGATCGTGGCGTTGTCGGCCGGACTGAGAAATGGCGATGCTCATCTGAAGAACTTCGGCGTGCTGTACCCCGACACGGATGTGGATGCACCCGTCAGTCTGGCCCCGGCCTTTGATCTGGTCACCACCTCGGTCTACATCAAGGCGGACAGCCTGGCGCTATTGCTGGGAGGCTCCAAGGCCTGGCCCAAACGCAAGGCGCTGCTGCGCTTCGCCCGCACGGCCTGCAACCTCAGCGAAGGTCGCAGCCATGAACTGTTGCAACAGGTCGAGCACGGCATGGCACAGGCGATGGGCGAGATGCAGGTCTATAGCGCTGCCCATCCCGCGTTCAAGGGCATGGCCGAGGCCATGAGCGCGGCCTGGAAAACCGGTGTGGCACGCAGTCTGAGGAGCTGATCCGGTCACCGTTAAAGAACGGGGAAACCCAGTTCGAACACCGTTGCCCGGGCCTCACTGGTCACCCGCACCTGGCCGCCATGCAGCAGCATGATCGAGCGCACGATCGCCAAACCCAGGCCGCCGGAATCTCCCGGTTCGGCCCGGGACGGATCGACCCGGTAGAAGCGGTCGAACAACCGGGGCAGATGCTCAGGGGCAATCGCCGGGCCCTGGTTGTGTACCTGCAGCCAGCACCAGCCCGGTTCGTTGCGACGGCGCAGATGGATCACAGAATCCGCATCAGCATGCCGCACGGCATTGGCCAGCAGGTTGCCCAGGGCCCGTTGCAGCAGTTGCTGGTCGGCCCGCAGTTCACCGGAAAAGCCGTTCTCCAGGCGGATCTGTCGGTCATCGGCCAGGGCTTCGAAGTAGTCGCACAACTCGGCGCCAACCCCGGCCAGCGATAGCGGGCGCAGATCCAGCACCTGCTCGGCCTGTTCGGCACGGGCCAGGAACAACAGGTTCTGGGCCATGCGCGTGAGCCGTTCGAATTCTTCCATGTTCGAGGCCAGCACTTCCTGGTATTCCGCTGCGCTGCGGGGCTGGTTCAGGGCCAGGCCATTGCTGCCCAGCAGGTTGTGCAAGGGGGTACGAATCTCGTGAGCGAGGTCCGCGGAGAATTGTGACAGGCGCTGAAAGCTCTCTTCCAGGCGCGCCAGCATGGCATTCAGGGCCTGCACCGGCTCATGGAACTCGGCGGGGATGCCGGTGGTGTGCAAGCGTCGGTCAAGACTGCGCAGGTCGATCTGGCGTACCGATTCGCTGAGCTGGCGCAGGGGTAGCAAACCGCGACGCAACAACAGCAGCCCCAGGGCAAACGCCAGCACCGCCCCCAGCCCCACGGCCAGGTACAAGCGCAGGCGGTAACTGGCGAGTATCTGCTCACGCTCGCTGAGGATCTTGCCGGCCACCACGGTCAGGGCCTCGCCCTTGGGACCGCTGGCCTGGCCCGCGATCAGGGCCACCGGGACCTCATCGGTGCCCGCCCAGAGGCTGACATCCCCGCGTTGCGGACGCAGCTCCTGGGCAATCGGCCTCAACTCGGGCAAGTGCTGTTGTCGGGGATTGATGCCGATCACTGTCGAGCCATCGGCCCGCAGCACCAGCAACAGGCTCTGCTGATTGCCCAGCATGTTCTGGTACAGCCGCGGCCGGGCTTGCAGGGCATCGAGGCTGTCACTGTCCTGGAGCAAGGCGCGTACCTGTTCCAGACGGCCCATCAGGGCGAGATCGTCACGGTAGGCGATCTCCCCGGCCAGGGAGCGGTAGAGAAACACCCCGATGCCACTGAGCACCAGGGCGCAGACGGCGGCAAACGACAGGGCCAACCGCCAGGCAATGGAACTAGAGCGCTGCATCCGGGGCTTCCAGCTGGTAACCGACGCCACGCACGGTGTGGATCAGCTTGGGCATGTAGGGATCGTCGACCTTGGCCCGCAGGCGCCGCACCGCAACTTCCACCATGTTGGTGTCGCTGTCGAAATTCAGGTTCCACACCTGGGAAGCGATCAGGGTCCGCGACAGCACTTCACCCTGGCGGCTGGCCAACAGGTGCAGCAGGGCGAATTCCTTGTTGGTCAGGGCGATGCGCTGGCCGCCGCGACTGACGCGACGGCGCAGCACGTCGATCTCCAGGTCAGCGATGCTGAAGGATTCGGCTTCACGCAGCGGTCCGCGGCGCAGCAGGGTGCGGACCCGAGCCAGCAGCTCGGCAAAGGCGAAGGGCTTGAGCAGGTAGTCGTCGGCGCCCAGCTCCAGGCCACGGACCCGGTCTTCGATGGCGTCCTTGGCAGTGAGGAACAGCACCGGGGTGGCGCCGCGCTGGCGGATCAACTGCAGCAACTGCCAACCGTTGAGGCCGGGGAGCATCACGTCGAGGATGATCAGGTCGTATTCCTGCTGCTCGATGAAATAGCGCCCGTCCAGGCCGTTCAGGGCCACGTCCACGGCGAATCCGGACTCTCCGAGCCCCTTGGCAAGGAAATTCGCGGTTTTGGCTTCGTCTTCAACTACCAGCAAACGCATGGTGCACCTCGGGAATGATCGGCACAGGCTAGGCGCCTGTGGCGCGCTTGCCCATTACAAACTTGTAATCCAACTGACGAGGTTCTGACGAGGACGGCTGGCTAAGGTGGCGGCCTGTCTTTACGGAGCCTTCCCATGATCTGCAAAACCCTTGTTCTAAGTCTTGGTCTGGGCCTTGGTCTGGGCCTTGCCGGCAACGCCCTGGCCGCCCTGGAACTGCCCCGTCACACCGAGCTGGACCTGGCCACCGCCCGTCAGTTGGCAGACGCCAGTCTGGCCCAGTGCACGGCCGTGGTGTCGGTCCTGGACCGAGGCGGCAACCTGCTGGTGACCTTGCGCAGCGATGGCGTAGGCCCGCACAACACCGTCGCCAGCCAGCGCAAGGCCTATACCGCGCTGTCCACCAAGACCCCGAGCCGGCTGTTCGCCGAACGGGCGCGCAATAACCCCGACGCGGCCAATCTCAATACCTTGCCGGAGCTGTTGTTGCTCGGTGGCGGCATTCCGTTGTTCGCCGGCCAGGAGCTGGTGGGCGCGATAGGGATTGCCGGTGCCGGGGGGGCCGCGCAGGACGAGGAATGTGCGCTCAAGGCGGCGCAGAAAGTCGGTTTGCGTGCCGCACTGTGAGGCGCGCCGGGTTGTTGTTTTTTTGATCAATGCACTGAGGAGTCTTTCATGAACTTTTTGCGTAATGGCCTGGCCGCTGTCGGCCTCTGCGGTCTGTCGAGCCTGGCCTTGGCGGCGGGCAATCCCTTGAGCGTGCACGTGCTCAACCTGGAGAACGGTTTGCCCTCGCCGGGGGTCAAGGTGACCCTGGAGCAGCATGTGGGCCAGGACTGGAAAGCCTTGTCCAGCGGTGTGACCAACGAGCAGGGGCGGATCAGCGAGCTGTTTCCCGCGGGCCAGGCCCTGACTGCTGGCGAATATCGGGTGGTGTTCAAGACCGGTGAATACTTCAAGCAGGCCAAGCGCGAGACCTTCTTTCCGGAAATTCCGGTGATCTTCGAGGTCAAGCAGACCGAGCAGCATTACCACATTCCGTTGTTGCTCAGCCCGTATGGATTCTCGACCTATCGTGGTTCGTAGGAGCTGACTGCCGGCGAAGGCGGTCTTGAGGGCCTCTTCGCTGGCAAGCCAGCTCCTACGGTAGGCAGAGACATCGCGGGGGATTTTGTAGGAGCCGGCTTGCCGGCGAGGGCGGTCTTGAGGGCCCCTTCGCTGGCAAGCCCGCGCCTACGGGGGGCCAGCGAGGGCGCGCAGGCGGTCGGTGTCGAGGATTTCGATCTCGCCATAACTCAGGCGCAGGATGCCCTGGTTCTGCAGGTCCTTGAGGATCTGGTTGGTGGTCTGGCGCGAGAGCGAAAGCATCAGCGCCAGTTGCTCCTGGGGCAGTTGCAGCAGGTTGCGGCGCTGGGCCACTTCGCCATAGCCGGCAGCGATCGCCAGCAGGCGACTGGCCACACGGGCCGGCGCCGGCATCAGGCTCAGCTGTTCCAGGTTGATGAAGGCCAGGCGCAGTTTGTGGCTCATCAACAGGGCAAACTGGCGCCAGTACTGCGGCTGTTGCTCCAGCAGTTGCAACAAGGTCGACTGCGGCACCTGAAGCAAGGTGCAAGCACCCTCGGCATAGGCATCGTGGGTGCGCGGCTGGCCGTCGAACAGGCAGATCTCGCCAAACCAGTGGGGCGCTTGCATCAGGCTGAGCAAGGCTTCCTTGCCCTGTTCGCTGACCGCTCCCACCCGTACCGTCCCTTCCAGCACCGCGTACAAACCGCAAGGCGGATCACCCCGCAGGAACAGGCATTGCCCCGGCGCCAAGCGGCGCAGGCGGGCACCGGCGAGCAAACTATTCTGTAAGGAATCCGGCAGGTGGCTGAACCACTGGCCGGTCATCAGGCATTCACGCCACTGCTGCATGTCCATGAACAGGTCTTTTCCTCAAGGCATCGGCGTGATTGTCGCCTAGCTGACAGTGCCGTGATCGGTGGCCGGGCATGATCCAGCCACCCTAACGGAGGAACAACAATGAAAAGCCTCGTTGATCATCTCAGTCAATACGCCGCCTACCACCGCGACCCGCGCAATATCGCCAGCCACTTTATCGGCATTCCCATGATCGTGGTGGCAGTGGCGGTGCTGCTGTCCCGGCCCACCTGGCCACTGGCGGGGATGGTGGTGTCGCCGGCCGTGCTGCTGGCCCTGGCCTCGGCCGTGTTCTACCTGCGCCTGGAGTTGCGCCTGGGGGTGTTGATGAGTGTGCTGATGGGCCTGTCGGTCTGGGCCGGGCAGGCGCTTGCAGCGCAAAGCACCGGACTCTGGTTGAGCAGCGGCCTGGGCCTGTTCGTGATCGGCTGGGTGATCCAGTTCATCGGCCATTACTACGAGGGTCGCAAGCCGGCCTTTGTCGATGATCTGTCGGGCCTGATCGTCGGCCCACTGTTCGTGGTGGCCGAACTGGCGTTCCTGCTGGGGCTGCGCCATGACTTGAAACAGGCCATCGAGCAGCGTTCGGGTCCCGTGGCCCTGCGCCAGAAAAAAGCCATGATCTGAAGTCCCCGGCCGGGCGTGCCGACTGCACGCCCGGCCAGGACGGGTCACAAACCGCCAAACTCCACTCGCACCGTCAGTGCGCCCTGGTTGTCCTGCAGGCCGACACCGTAACGTCCGTCCAGGTCGTCATTGATGCACAGCTGCAACTCTCCGCGCTGGCCCGCCGGAATCTGCGCCAGATCGCCGATCAGAAAGGGCGTGCCTGCGCTCCCGACGCGGCCGATCAGTGCCCCCTCACTGGCCCCCGGCAAGGTATAGCCGGACTTGGCGATGTAGGCCGGATTACCCTGGCCGTCCACCATGCCCCCCGCCGGACTGGCGGACCAGTGCCCACTGACGTAGCGCACCCGCTGCGCACTGATCCCATTGAGTTGCACCCCGGTGCCTTGCCAAGGCTGATTGGCCTGGACCGTCAGCGTACTGGCCTTGAGCTCGTTGGCGAGCACGTCGGCGGCCTGGAACGACAGCGCGGCGATGGTCAGGCTCGGATTGGACGTGCCGCTGCTGGGAAATACCCCGTCTCCCACCAGGAACAGATTGGGGTGGTCCCAACTGCGCTGATGCTTGTCCACCACCGAATACTTGCGGTCGGTGCCCATGCGATAAGTGCCCATCAGGTGCCCGGCCCCCTGGAAGCTGTAGGGCTCTTCATCGTAGATGAAGAACCCGGGGTTCTTCTCCCGTGTCGGTTTGAGATCGGTGAGTTCGGTAGCCCCCAGCAGCTCGGTGATGATGTAGGTGGCGGCCTGCCGGGCCTGCTTGAAACCCTCCTTGGTGTAGTCCGACAGGTCGTAGTGAATCTCCGGACGAGGGATACCCAGGCGGTCCTTGTACTCGGTGGAAGGCAGGATGTAGCAGTCGGCGTGATCCGGATCCTTCTCCACCTGTTCCACCAGGAAGGCAATGCGGAACTGGCGGATCAGGCGGTCGTTGAGGGCACGGATCAGGTCCGCTCCAAACAACGCCTGGGGATCATGCTTGTCCCCCGGCAACGGGTTGGTGTGGCTGTTGTTCTGGCCGTCGATCAGGTCGCACACCGTGGTGTAGGGATCGCCGATCGGCCAGTTCAGGCCCTCGTTGCCAATCTCAATGCGCCAGGCCGCCCGGCGGCTGCGAAAGGCCCCATCGCGCAGGCTCTCGATGCCCGCCGTGGACACCGGCCCACGATAAGGGAACACCGTCTGCCCCGGCGGCATCAGCCCCCAAGCCAGGTAGATCGGGTGGTCCGACAGGCTGCGCCCGACCTGGCCACTGCTGTTGGCCACGCCATTGGGTGCCTCGGGACAGGCTGAGTTGAGCAACAGCTTGGGGGTCTCGATGGCGTGGGCGGCGATCACATAGTGCTGCCCGAGGGCCACGCCATTGACGGTGGGCGGGCCGTCCCCCAGCTGGTACTGGATGAACTCGATACCGCTGATGCTGGACTTGCCATCGACCCGGACCTTGCTCGCCACGCTCTTGTACAGCACCCGAACATTGCCGGTCTCCAAGGCCTTGTTCAGGGTCACCGTGGCGTCGTACTTGGCCTGGATCGGGCAGATCGGCGTGCAGTTGGTATTGCCCGCACAGACCCGGCGCCCGGCGTAGGGCTCGGAGTTGCGCCCGGCCGGCGTCGGGCTCACCAGCAGCGGCATGCCGGCGAACGAATGGCCCTTGAGCGCCTTGACGAAACGCTCGTCCACCAGGGACAGAGGAATGCTGTGCATGGGGAATTGGTAGTCCTCGGGAAAGGTCATGCCCAGGTAGTCCTGGTCACCCACATCCGCCGCCACGCCGATCTCCGCCTCGGCGCGGCAGTAGGCGCTTTGCAGATCCTGATAGCCGATGGGCCAGTCGACCCCGACGCCGTACAGCGACTTGAGGCGAAAGTCATTGGGCAGCATGCGCAGGCAGGTGGCGACCCAGTGCCAGGTGGTGCCGCCGCCCACACGCTCATAGGTGCTGGTGAAGGCCAGCGGGCCTTTCTGCACCAGGTAACTGGTCTGTGGGTTCTGCCAGCCGTTGATCAGGTCGGCAATGGTCGGCCGTGGCGCATTCTGCTGGGCCGGCTGCAGTTCCGGATAAAGCTGCGGCTGCAGGTTGCTGGCCGGAGGATAGGGCGACTCCGGGGTCTTCAGGGTGGCGTTGTAGAAGCGCTCCATGTATTGCGTGCGATTGGCCGGAATGCTCGGCCCGGACTCCAGCACCAGGACCTTGATCCCGGCCAGACCCAGTTGATAGGCGATGATGCTGCCGGCCAGGCCGGCGCCGACTATCACCACATCCGCTTGTTCTGTGCTCATGACGAAGCTCCTTGCTGCCCCTTGGCGGGCACACCGGTAAAGGCCTCCAGGCTCGGCGGCGTCTCGTTCCAGTAGCCGAAATGAAACTGGCTGTAGCCCATGGGATGGGCCTGGGCGGCCTTCCAGGCCCAGCTTTGCTGGTACGCCAGGTCGGACACGACCCACTGTTGCCCGGCCTTGAAGCTGCTGGCGTCATAAGGCTGGTACCAGACCCCCAGCAGCCACATTTTCATGATCGAACGACAGGCCTTGGCCGCAGGTGTGGCCGCCGGCTGGCCGTTGCTCATCAGCAACGCCCGGGCGATCTGTTCCGGGCTCTGCTGGTCGGCCACCAGGCCGGCGTATTGGCTCAGCAGGTCATTGAGTTGGGCCTCGGTCATCTTCGGGCGGATATAGGCCAGAAACTGGCTGGGCAGGTCGATGGGGTCGATCGACGGCGCCAGCAAGGCCGTGCCGATCCCCAGCAACGCCGAGGACAGGCCGACAAAGTTCTCACGCTCGGTGCTCATGGTTTGCTCCCTGCGGCGCCAGTGGATTGGGCACGCTCCAGCAGATAGGTGAAGTCGGCGAAAGTGGTGCGGGGGTTCTGGGTGACCCGGGTCGTCGCGTTGTTGTGGCAGTCCATGCAACTGGAGGACGCCTGGGGCACCGTGCCCTGGATAAAGGTTTCCAGGGTGGCGTTGGCGAGGAAGGTCGGGGCCGGGCTGCCCAGGGGATTGGTCGGCGACGGCGTCTCGCAGTCGGGGGCCGGATCGGCGGGCCATTGAGTGTCGATCATCTGGTAGTTGGCCCAGACACTCTGAGGATTGGCCGTGCGCAGCAGCGCCTGGTAGGTGCTGTTCAGCGCCTTGGCGGCCTCGGTCAGCGGGATGTCGCGGACGATCTGCGACGGCGTGGCCTTGACCGCCGGGTTCCAGGGCCGGGGCGGCGGCTCGTTGACCTTGGCCGGGCTGGCAGCGTTGTAGAACAGGTACGGACCTTTGCGCTGCTCCGGTGGGGTGGTTTTTTCCGGCACGTTGTCCACGTGTTCGAAGGTCGACCAGACCCACTGCGGCGCCAGCGCGGTCTTGTGCACGATGTGCAGACCCACCAGTCCTACCGACTCGGCCTTGCACGACTCTTCCACGATGGGCCCATGGGTCGGATCGCTGTTGCCGGGGGTATAGACCAGGGCGTCCACCGTATGGAAGCGGCTGCGCTGGTCGTTGCCGTCCAGCACCTTCCACGAGGCCTTGACCATGATTGCGCCGAGCTTCTGGTGGGGACTGGAGCTGCAACTGAAGGCCACGCGGTTGTTCGGACTGGCGGCGAAATACGCCTGCTGGCCCTGGACGCTGTACAGGCCCTTGTCGACGATATCGTTGAACATCGGCCGGTTGACCACGATTTCGTTGCGGGTGTAGGTGCCGCTCTGGTCCACCAACGGGCCGCTCTGGAACGGCTGGATGAATTCGTCGAGGACACCCGCGACCTTGCCCATCTGTTGCAGCAGGCGCCCGGACTTGAGCCCCTCACAGGGCTTGGGAAGGATCGCCGGGGCATCCCAGGCCAAGGGCTTCTCGCCCTTGGCCCGGAAGATCTGATAGCTCTCTTTCCAGCCTTCCCAGACGGTGGGGCCGTCCTCCTTGCCGATGGGGCCAGTGCCGGGACTGCCGTCTTCCTGGGCCGGCCAGTTGAGGGCGATGAAGGTCTGCCAGGACAGCACGTCAAAATCCCGCTGCAGGCTTTCCAGGGTCGGTGCGGGAGGGGCGGTCACTGCGACGTCGTAGGGTATGCGCGAGGACAGGTCAGGTGGCGCGAGCGCCAGGGCCAAAGGGCTGAGCAGTGCACCGCATAGTGCACAACCGAACCTCGGACCGGGCCGATAGACTTCCTTTTTCATGCTTGTCTCCTTGGCATCAGGCTGGCCAGGAGACAGAACGCCGGTCCTTCATGGACTCTTCAATTGCGCCCTCCTGGCACCATTTCCAGCGTAGATAAGGAATGTTGCGGCCAGGGGACGGGCCATAGATCGAATCGAGCTAGCAGCAATAGCCGAACGCCATCACCTTCCCTCAATACTCGACACAATTCTCGTAGGAGCCGGCTTGCCGGCGAAAAGGCCCCCAAACCGGCTGCAAACCTGGCGGACGCTTTCGCTGGCAAGCCAGCCCCCTGCGAGACGTGGGGCTCGCAGGAGGTGCCGGCTGGAGTCAGAGGCTGGAGTGTTTCTGCCAGACCTTGGGTTTGAAGAACAGGGTCTCGCCACGGGCCAGGCCGATCAGGCTGTCGTGGTCTTTCACCACTTCGGCTTCGATCAGTTCGCTCTGGCCTTCGACCTTGAGGGTGACCCGGGTGGTGGCGCCCAGGGGACGGATGTCGCGCACTTCGGCGGCGTGGTGGTCTTCCAGTTCCGAACGCGACAGCGACACTTCGTGGGGACGGAACAGCACGTGGTTGTCCTCCCCCAGGTGCAGGCGGTTGGAGTCACCGAGGAAGTGGTAGACGAAGTCGCTGGCCGGGTTCTCGTAGACCTCCCCCGGGGAGCCGATCTGTTCGATCACGCCCTTGTTCATCACCACGATGCGGTCCGCCACCTCCATGGCTTCTTCCTGGTCGTGGGTGACAAACACCGAAGTCAGGTTGATGTCTTCGTGCAGCCGCGCCAGCCAGCGTCGCAGCTCCTTGCGCACCTTGGCGTCGAGGGCGCCGAAGGGTTCGTCCAGCAGCAGCACCTTGGGTTCCACCGCCAGGGCGCGGGCCAGGGCGATACGCTGGCGCTGGCCGCCGGACAGTTGCTCCGGGTAGCGATCGGAAAGCCAGTCCAGTTGCACCATGTTCAGCAACTCATGGACCTTCTCGGCGATCTTGCTCTCGCTGGGACGCTGGTTCTTGGGCTTCATGCGCAAGCCGAAGGCAACGTTGTCGAACACGCTCATGTGGCGGAACAGGGCGTAGTGCTGGAACACGAAACCGACGTTGCGATCACGCACGTCGTGGCCGGAAACGTCCTCACCGTGGAAGACGATGCTGCCGTCGTCCGGGGTTTCCAGGCCGGCGATGATCCGCAGCAGGGTGGTCTTGCCGCAGCCGGACGGGCCGAGCAACGCCACCAGCTCGCCGCTGTGGATATCCAGGTTGATGCTGTTCAGCGCCTTGAAGGCGTTGAAGTTCTTGCTGACGTTACGGACTTCGATCGACATGACTTATTCCTCCGCGGCGCTGGCGCGCAGGCGGTTGATTCGGGATTCGCTCCACTGCTTGAGCAGCAGGATGAACAGCGCAAGGATCAGCAACAGGCTGGCGACGGCGAAGGCGGCCACGTGGTTGTACTCGTTGTAGAGGATTTCCACGTGCAGCGGCAGGGTGTTGGTGACCCCGCGGATGTGTCCGGACACCACCGATACCGCACCGAATTCGCCCATGGCCCGGGCGGTACAGAGCACCACGCCGTAGATCAGGCCCCATTTGATATTGGGCACGGTGACGTGCCAGAACATCTGCCAGCCATTGGCCCCCAGCAACCTGGCGGCTTCCTCTTCCTGGGTGCCCTGCTCCTGCATCAGCGGGATCAGCTCACGGGCGACGAAGGGCACGGTGACGAAGATGGTGGCCAGGACGATACCGGGCAAGGCGAAGACGATCTGGATGTCGTGATCCGAAAGCCACGGGCCGAACAGGCCCTGGGCGCCGAACATCAGCACATAGACCAGGCCGGCGATCACCGGCGACACCGAGAACGGCAGGTCGATCAGGGTCACCAGAATGCTCTTGCCACGGAACGAGTACTTGCTCACGCACCAGGCGGCACTGACCCCGAACACCAGGTTCAAGGGCACCGAAATCAGTACCGCGATCACCGTGAGCTTCAACGCCGACAAAGCATCGGGTTCGAAGATCGCTTCAAAGAACGCACCGATGCCCAGCTTCAAGCCCTGGGACACCACGATGAACAACGGCAACAGCAGGAACAGGGCGAAAATCAGCCAGCCCAGGCCAATCAGCACCCGTCGCGAGGTGGCACTGCCACGGCGGGCGGCGTTGGCGGAGGACGCTGCAGAAATAGACGATTGGGACATGTTCGCGCCTCCTTAGGGTCGTTCGATGCGCCGCTGCAGCAGGTTGATCAGCAGCAACAGGACAAAGGAAACCACCAGCATCAGCACGCCGATGGAAGTGGCGCCGGTGTAATCGTACTGGTCGAGCTTGACCATGATCAGCAGTGGCAGGATTTCGGTCTTCATCGGCATGTTGCCGGCGATGAAGATCACCGAGCCGTACTCGCCGACGCCCCGGGCGAAGGCCAGAGCAAAGCCGGTGAGCCAGGCCGGCAGCAGGGCCGGCACCAGGATATGGCGAAACACCTGCCAGGGCTTGGCCCCAAGGCAGGCGGCGGCCTCTTCCACTTCACGGGGAATGTCCGCCAGCACCGGCTGCACCGTGCGCACCACGAATGGCAGGGTGACGAAGGTCAGTGCCAGGGTGATGCCCAGGGGCGTGTAGGCAATCTTGAAACCCAGGTCGGTAGCGAACTGTCCCACCAGGCCGGTGGGCGCGTAGAGCGCAGTCAGGGCGATGCCCGCCACGGCAGTGGGCAGGGCGAATGGCAGGTCGATCATGGCATCGATGATCTTGCGCCCAGGGAAGGTGTAACGCACCAGGACCCAGGCCAGCAGGGTACCGATGATGCCGTTGATGATGGCCGCATACAGCGCGGTACCGAAGCTCAGCTTGAGCGCGGCGAGCACCCGTGGCGCCGAAATGATCGCCCAGAACTGTTCCCAGGTGAGTTGCGCGGCATGTACGAACATCGCCGCCAGGGGGATGAGCACAATCAGGCTGAGGTACACCAAGGTGTAGCCCAGCGTCAGCCCGAAGCCGGGTATGACGGGGGAGATACGACGCGACATAAGAGTCCTTGGTTAGCGGAACCGATACGCAAAACCCGCAACTGAATGCGGGCTCTACCTTGTAGGAGCCGGCTTGCCGGCGAAAGGGCCTGCAAGTCGTGCATTGCCCTTCAGGACGCCTTCGCTGGCAAGCCAGCTCCTACGGAGGGTCGGGTTTACTGGGCCGTGTAGATCTGGTCGAAGACACCACCGTCATTGAAGAATTTCGGTTGGGCAGTTTTCCAGCCGCCGAAGTCCTTGTCGATAGTCACCAGGTCCAGTTTGGGGAACTGCTGGGCATATTTGGCGGCTACGTCCTTGTCCCGGGGACGGTAGAAGTTCTTCGCGGCGATTTCCTGGCCGGCCGGGCTGTACAGGTGCTTGAGGTAGGCCTCGGCGATCTCGGTGTTGCCTTTCTTCTCGGCGTTCTTGTCCACCACCGCCACCGGCGGCTCGGCAAGGATCGACAGCGAAGGCACGACGATGTCGAACTTGTCGGCGCCGCCGTCTTCCTTGAGGGCCAGGAAGGCTTCGTTTTCCCAGGCCAGCAGCACATCGCCCTGACCGTTGTTGACGAAGGTGATGGTCGAGCCGCGAGCACCGGTATCCAGCACAGGCACGTGCTTGAACAGCTCCTTCACGTATTCCTGAGCCTTGGCTTCGCTGCCACCGGCTTTCAGGCCGTAGGCCCAGGCGGCAAGAAAGTTCCAGCGGGCGCCGCCGGAGGTTTTCGGGTTCGGGGTGATCACCGAGACGTCTTTCTTGATCAGGTCGCCCCAGTCCTTGATGCCTTTGGGATTGCCCTTGCGCACCAGGAACACGATGGTCGAGGTGTAGGGGGTGCTGGCGTCGGGCAGGCGTTTCTGCCAGTCCGCCGGCAGGGTCTTGCCGAGCTTGGCGATTTCATCGATGTCACCGGCCAGGGCCAGGGTCACCACGTCGGCGCGCAGGCCGTCGATCACCGCCCGGCCCTGTTTGCCGGAACCACCGTGGGATTGCTGGATCTTCACGTTGTCGCCGGGATGCTCTTTCTTCCAGAAGCTGGTGAACTCGGCGTTGTAGTCCTGGTACAGCTCGCGGGTCGGGTCGTAGGACACGTTGAGCAGCTCGTAATCCTTGGCAACGGCGGAACCGGCAAAAACGGCACTGGCGAGGGCGGCCAGGGCATAACGGCGAATCGACGACATGATGGAGCTCCCGAAATTTTTTAATGTGCTGGCATTTTTCTTATGGCGAATCAGTCCCGCATTCGCGGGCGAACGCTGGGGTTCAGGCTGGGGGTCATGGATGACGCCCTCCGGTTATCCAGTCGGGCCTCTCGATCACGAGAGGGTGATGCGGCGTTCAGCTGGGTTTGTTGCCGGGCTGCTGCAGACGGAATTTTTCCTTGCGTTCGATCTGCACGACCTGGGCGTTGTGCACGGTGATTTCCACCGCACCGAAACGCAGGTCGCGCAGGGCGCTTTGAATTTCCCGCAAGATGGTTGCTTCGTCCTGGCCGTCAACGCTACGTAGAGATGCGCTCATGGTGCTGCTCCTGAGTGAGATGTGCCTGGCAGTGGCGGCACTGCTTGCGGCGTGGGAGCAATAGTAGATAGGCGCGGATATTCTTAAAAATACTATTTAAGAATGTTTATATAACCAGAAGAAATTATTTGGCGGGACACGGGCTTACGCCGCAAGAGCCCCCTGCAACCGTCGCCGCAACGGCTACAGGGGCGGCCATCAGCGGATCTGCGGAGCGTTGCTCCAGACCAGTTGTTCAGCGGGCACCGGCCTTCCGAACCAGTAGCCCTGGCCCAGATCGCAGCCATGTTCGAGCAGGAACCGCGCCTGCTCCGCTTGCTCGATACCCTCGGCGTGAACCTGCATGCCCATGCTCTGGGCCAGGGCGATGATCACCCGGGAGATCGCCGCATCGTCTTCATCGAACGGCAGGCCGGCGACAAAACCCTGGTCGATCTTGAGTTTCTGCACCGGCAGGCGCTTGAGCCGCAGCAAGGAGGAATAGCCCGTACCGAAGTCGTCGATAGCCAGGCGAATGCCCAGTTCACGCAGACGGTGCATCTGCTCCAGTGCCACTTCGGGATCGTCCATGACCGCGCTCTCGGTGACCTCCAGTTCCAGGTAGGCCGGATCCAGGCCCGTGTCGTGCAGCACCTGGGCCACCTGCTGGTACAGCTCGCTGCGAGCGAACAGACGAGTCGAGACATTCACTGCAACAAACGACAGCACCACGCCCTCGGCCTGCCACTGGCACATCTGCCGACACGCCTGCTGCATGACCCAGGCGTCGATCTCGCCAATCATCCCGGTGCGCTCGGCAATCGGTATGAATTCCGCCGGCGACACCAGGCCGCGTTCGGGATGTTCCCAGCGCACCAGGGCCTCGACGCCGATCAGGCGGCTGCTCTTGAGATCGTGCACGGGCTGGTAGTAAACCCGCAGCTCCTGCTGCTCCAGGGCCCGGCGCAGTTCGAAGGCAATCTCCACCCGTTGCTGGGCATGGGCGGTGAGTTCTTCGGTGTACAGGGCATAACCGTTGCGCCCGGCACTCTTGGCCTTGAACAGCGCCGCGTCGGCGTTGCGCAGCAACTGACTGGCGCTCAGGGCATCACTGGGGAACAGGCTGATGCCGATGCTGGCGTTGATCACCACCTGCTGTTCACCCAGCTGGAAGGGCTCCTTGAGGCCGTCGATGATGCGCTGGGCCAGGGCCGCGGCCTGCACCAGTTGCGGGCAGCTTTCCGCCAGCACTGCGAACTCGTCGCCCCCCAGGCGCGCCAGGGTCATGCCCGGGCCGAACATGGCCCCCAGGCGCCCGGCCACGGCCTTGAGCAACTGGTCGCCGACGTTGTGGCCGAGGCTGTCGTTGATCATCTTGAAATGATCCAGGTCGATCATCAGCATGGCGCAGCCGCGCTTGTGGATCTGCGCCGACGCCAGGGCCTGTTCGGCGCGATCGGTGAACAGCAGGCGGTTGGGCAGGTCGGTCAAGGGGTCGTGGTGGGCCAGGTGGGCCAGTTCGTGCTCGGAATCCTTGATGGCACTGATGTCGGAGAACACCGCGACATAGTGGGTGAGCTCGCCTTGCTCGTCGCGGATCGCGCGAATGCTCTGCCATTGCGGGTAGATCTCACCGCTCTTGCGCCGATTCCAGATTTCGCCACTCCATTCGCCGGTTTTCTGCAGCGAGTCGAACATCGCCTTGTAGAAGTCCGGCGAATGGTGACCGGACTTGAACAGGCTCGGCTGGCGACCCAGCACTTCTTCGCGCTGATAGCCGGTGATCTCGATGAAGGCCCGATTGACGTGGACGATCTGGCCTTGGGTATCGCTCACCAGCACGCCCTCGCGGGTGCAGTCGAATACCGCTGCGGCCTGACGCAGGCGTTCGCGGTCCTTCTGCTGATGGCGCAGCCAGCGGTCGGCTCCCAGCACCCGCAGCAAACGCGCCCGGGCAAAGAAGATCAGCACCGCGCTGACCACCGCCCAGACGTAACCACTGATCATCTGCCAGTGGGCCTGGTCAGCGAATTCATCGAAGAAACTGCTCAATAAATAACCACTGAACTGCAGCCACACCAATGACAGCAGCAGGTAAAGCAGCGCGGCACGCAAACCATTGCGATAAGAAACCGACATAAGCCCGTCTATTTCCACACGAAAAGTTTGGGATTATAGAGGAAGAAACATTCCGCCACTCTTATCTGAAAGGGCGACTGGTTTTCTCAGTGAGCTTAGTGATAATGCCTGAGCTGTTTTTTTCTTTATCGAGGGCCTTATCGCCTATGTGGTATGAAGGTTTACTTGGCTTGTCCGCCTGGCAACTGGTGGCAGTCACCCTGTTGATGACTCACGTGACCATCGTTGCGGTCACGATCTATCTGCATCGCTATTCCGCGCACCGTTCCCTGGAACTCAACGCCGGCCTGAAACACTTCTTCCGCTTCTGGCTGTGGCTGACCACGGCGCAGAACACTCGCGAGTGGACCGCCATCCACCGCAAGCACCACGCCAAGTGCGAGACCGTCGACGACCCCCACAGCCCGGTGATCAAAGGCCTGTCCACGGTGCTGCGCAAGGGCGCGGAGCTGTATCGCGAAGAAGCCAAGAACCCGGAAACCCTGCGTATCTACGGCAAGAACTGCCCGGAAGACTGGATCGAACGCAACCTGTACAGCCGCTACAAGCTGGGCGGTATCGCGCTGATGGCGGTCATCGATCTGCTGCTGTTCGGCACCATCGGCATCACCATCTGGGCGATTCAGATGATGTGGATTCCGTTCTGGGCCGCCGGCGTGATCAACGGCCTGGGCCACGCCGTCGGCTACCGCAACTTCGAATGCCGCGACGCCGCCACCAACCTGGTGCCCTGGGGCATCATCGTCGGCGGCGAAGAACTGCATAACAACCATCACACCTATCCCAACTCGGCCAAGCTCTCGGTGAAGAAGTGGGAGTTCGACATGGGCTGGGCCTGGATCAAGCTGTTCAGCCTGCTGGGGCTGGCCAAGGTCCAGCGCGTGGCCCCCATCGCCCACCGGGTCGAAGGCAAGGGGCACCTGGACATGGACACCGCCATGGCCATCCTCAACAACCGGTTCCAGATCATGGCCCAGTACCGCAAGCTGGTGATCGGCCCGCTGGTGAAGCAGGAGCTGGCCAAGGTCGATCACTCGGTACGCCACCAGTTCCACCGTGCCAAGCGCCTGCTGTCCCGGGAAACCAGCCTGCTGGAAGACCGTCACCACCTGCGTATCCAGAACATGCTGGAGCACAGCCAGGCGTTGAAAGTGATCTACGAGAAACGCCTGGCCCTGCAACAGATCTGGGTCAAGACCAGCGCCAACGGCCACGACATGCTGGCGGCGATCAAGGACTGGGTCCACGAGGCCGAGGCCAGCGGTATCCAGTCCCTGCGGGACTTCGCCAATCAACTGAAAACCTACTCCCTGCGCCCCAACGCAGCCTAAGCCAAAGCCCCTCGCCACAGGCTGGCGAGGGGCGGCTCCGACCGTCTGGCGGGCGCTCGCAGTATCGCCGTCACGGCCGGGAACTTAGCGTCCGATCCCCTATCTCAAGCAACACTTCGCCACCCAGGCGGGCTTGGTTGTAGCCGCTGTCGAACTTGGCGCGGCACGCCCTTTGAGATCTGTGCCGATGGTCAATAAGAACCCACACATTCCATCTTCGCTTCCCCAGTGGCCCGAGGCCGCGCAAACCCTGATGGCCCTGATGCACGCACAGGGCGAAGTCGCTCGCCTGACCGAGCGCGAGCAGCTGTTCAGCTCCTTGCTGGTCAGCGTCAACGCGGTGCTCTGGGCCTATGACTGGGAACATCGCCAGGTGCTCTATGTCAGCCCAGCCTATGAGCGCATTTTCGGGCGCCCCGCAGGCCTGCTATTGGCGGACTACAACCAATGGCGCGACAGCATCTATCCCGATGACCTCGAATACGCCGAGCGCAGCCTGGCCCAAGTGCTGGAAAAGGGCGCGGTGGAAGATCGCGAATACCGCATCATCGACGCCGAAGGCCAGGTGCGCTGGCTCAGCGACAAGTGCTTCATCAACCGCAATGCCGAGCCCGGCCAACGCTTGATCGTGGTGGGCATCGCCGAAGACATCACCGACAAGAAACAGCTGGAGGCCGAGCTGCAACGCCTGGCCACCACTGACGTGCTGACCCAGAGCAGCAATCGCCGACACTTCTTCGAGTGTGCCAACCGCGAGTTCGAACAGGCCCGATTGCAGGGCTCGCCCCTGGCCTTCCTGTTGCTGGATATCGATGATTTCAAGGTGGTCAACGACACCTACGGCCATCCCGAAGGCGACATCGTTCTGCAGCGCATTGCCGAGAGCGGACGTGCAGCACTGCGTCGGGGCGACCTGTTCGGACGCATCGGCGGTGAAGAGTTTGCTGCGGTGTTTCCAGGGTGCGCCGCGGACATGGCACGCCAGGTCGCCGAGCGCCTGCAGCGGGAGATTCAGCGCCAGAGCTTCAGCCACCAGGGTCAGGTCTTCAGCATCACCGTCAGCCAGGGTCTGACCAGCCTGCGGCGGGAAGACGAAAGCCTCGACAGCCTGTTCGCCCGCGCCGATACGGCCATGTACGAAGCCAAGCGTCAGGGCAAGAACCGCATCGTCAGCGGCTGACCGCCATCCCGTAGGAGCTGGGTTGCCAGCGAAGGCACTCCTGAGGCTTGCACAAAGCTCGAAGGCCCCTTCGTCGGCAAGCCGGTTCCTACGGCGGTTCAGCCTTTGCGCAGGCGGGAAAGCTCCGGCAAGCCGACTTTCAGCAGACGCGCCGTCTTGCTGCGAGCCACCTCTTCCACGCCTTCATGTTCGGTCAGCCGTGCCAGTTGCGCCGCCAGGTTCATCACCAGGGCTTCGCGGGAATAGACGCCGCCGCCCAACTGGTAGATCGAGGCGATCAGTTCACGCAGTTCCAGCGGCATGCGCCAGCGGGTGCGCAGCGCCGAGCCATAGGCGGCACCGAAGCGCTCCAGGGCATCACCGATTTCTTCCTGCTCATCCAGTTCGCCACCGGCCTGCTGCCACTCTTGCAGACAGCGCAGCAACGCCAGGTCGCCCAGGCGGTGCAACAGGCCCGCGCAATAGCAACGCTCCTGATCCAGGTCCAGCAGGCGGGCCAGGGTCCGACCATATTCCGCCGTGTGCAGCGACAGCTCCCAGTAGCGCTCGGCATAGTCCGCAAGGGCCGGATCGCTCAGGCGCGCGCTGCGCTTGAGGGCCAGGCCGAGAATCAGGTTCATGCTCTGCCCGGTACCCAGCCGGTGCAGGGCCTGGGACAGGGTCTGTACGCCTTCACCATTGTGTTGCGCAGCACTGTTGGCGGCGCAGATCAGCACGGCAGTGATTTGGGGGTCGGTGCGGATCTCCTCCTCCAGCAGCTTGAGGTCCAGCCCGTCGGGGTTGAGGCTGCGCTTGACCGCCAATTGCACATCGGTCAGCAACGGGGCGCCGTCGGCGATCTCGCGACGGCGTTCAAGAAAGGTCCACAGGGTCATGCCCGGGGCTAGGGTCGGCACCTCGCAGGAAACCTCCTGGCCAGCATCCAGCAGCAGCCCCTGCAGACGCTGGGTCAGGCCTTCCATGTTCAAGGGTTTGGTCAGGTAGGCAGTGGGCGCCAGAGGCAAGGCCTCGCGCACGCTGGCACTGTCGCTGCGCACGCTGAGCAAAATGAATGGCTGCAATGGGTTGCGCGTGCGCTGGCGCACGGAGCGCAGCAAGGCGAGACCGTCGATGCCCGGCAACTCCCAGTCGGCAATGATCAGGTCATAGGGTTTGGCGCTCAACAGTTCCAGGGCTTCCTGACCGTCGGCACACAGATCCAGGCGTGCGTCACAGCGAACGTTGAGTAGCACTTGCTTGAGCAAATCGCGGGACCAGGGATCGGCCTCGGCAATCAGCACACGAGGTACAGCGGGTAAATCAACAGCGGTCATGCAGCACGCTCCCTAGGCAATCCTTTGCACCTTAGTCAATGCGCGGGCTTCCATACAGCGCAAATCCCCTATGGACCGCCTGGGGATGAAAAAAACCCGCCGAAGCGGGTTTTTTTGTCGATCAGGTCACAACACCGTCAACTCAGAGTTCAGCGAAGCACTCTTCGATGATGGCCAGGCCTTTGTCCAACTGCTCGTCCGGCGAGGTCAGTGGAACCAGAACCCGCAGTACGTTGCCGTAGGTGCCGCACGACAGCAGGATCAGACCCTTGTCGCGAGCCTTGGCCACGACCTGCGCCACAGCAGCGGCGTTCGGCTTGTGGCTGTCGCCGTTCTCGAACAGCTCGACCGCGATCATCGCGCCCAGGGCACGCACTTCACCGATCACCGGGTACTTGGCCTGGATGGCTTTCAAGCCGCTGACCAGGCGCTCGCCCACGGCCTTGCAGCGGTCCAGCAGGTGCTCTTCTTCGAACACTTCCATCACCGCCAGAGCGGCTGCACAAGCAATCGGGCTACCGGCGTAGGTACCGCCCAGGCCGCCTGGAGCGATGGCGTCCATGTATTCGGCCTTGCCGCAGACACCGGCCAGCGGGAAGCCGCCAGCGATGGATTTGGCGAAGGTGGTCAGGTCGGCGGCAACGCCCATCTGTTCCATGGCGAAGAAGGTGCCGGTACGGCCGGCGCCAGTCTGCACTTCGTCAGCGATCAGCAGGATGCCGTGCTGGTCGCACAGGGCGCGCAGGCGCTTCATGAACTCTTTGGGCGCGACGTAGAAGCCGCCTTCGCCTTGTACCGGCTCGATGATGATCGCAGCGATATCACGTGGCTCGGCGTCGTTCTTGAAGATGCGCTCGATGCTGGCGATGGAATCGTCGATGCTCACGCCATGCAGTTCGTTGGGGTACAGCGCGCGGAAGATGCCGCCTGGCATCAGGCCCATGCCGGCCGAGTACGGCACGACTTTGCCGGTCAGGCCCAGGGTCATCATGGTGCGGCCGTGGTAGGCGCCGGTGAAGGCGATCACGCCGGCGCGGCCAGTGGCGGCACGGGCGATCTTCACGGCGTTTTCCACGGCTTCGGAACCGGTGGTCACCAGCAGGGTTTTCTTGGCGAAGTCACCTGGAACCTTGGCGTTGATTTTCTCGCACAGTTCCACGTAAGGCTCGTAGGCCAGGACCTGGAAGCAGGTGTGGGTCAGCTTGTTCAGCTGCTCGGTCACCGCGGCGATGATTTTCGGGTGTACGTGACCGGTGTTCAGCACGGCGATGCCGCCGGCGAAGTCGATGAATTCGCGGCCTTCAACGTCGGTGACGGTGGCGTTCTTCGCGCTGTCGGCGAAGATCGGGTGAATCTGGCCAACACCGCGCGGTACAGCGGCTTCACGGCGTTTCATCAGGGATGCGTTGGTCTTGCTCATAGTGTCCTCATTCACCGCTGCTACAGCGGTGTGATTCAAGGGTTGCGGGGCGAGGAAGCGCCTGCGACAGCATGCGATGATCGACTGCCGGAGCCTTCCCGGGCCACCTTGAAAATTACGTTTTTTACAGCGGCGCAAAGGGACAGCGCTCTCGTGCCCTCTGCGCTTGAAGCGAAATCAGATGCCCAGGCAGAGGTACTTGATTTCCAGGTAGTCCTCGATGCCGTACTTGGAGCCTTCACGGCCCAGGCCCGAGGCCTTGATGCCGCCAAACGGCGCCACTTCGTTGGAGATCAGGCCGGTGTTGACCCCGACCATGCCGTACTCCAGAGCCTCGGCCACGCGGAACACACGACCCAGGTCGCGGGCATAGAAGTACGAAGCCAGGCCGAACTCGGTGTCGTTGGACATGGCGATGACTTCAGCTTCGTCTTTGAAGCGGAATAGCGGCGCCAGCGGGCCGAAGGTTTCTTCCTTGGCCACGGCAGCGTCTTTGGGCACGTTGACCAGAATGGTCGGCTCGAAGAAATTGCCCTCCATGGACTTGCCACCGGCCAGCAGGGTCGCGCCTTTTTTCAGGGCGTCGGCGATGTGTTCCTGGACCTTGGCCACGGCTTTTTCATCGATCAGCGGGCCGGTGGTGGTGCCTTCTTCCAGACCGTTACCGATCTTCAGCTTGGCCACGGCCACTTTCAGCTTCTCGGCGAAGGCGTCGTAGACCGAGTCCTGGATGTACAGGCGGTTGGCGCAGACGCAGGTCTGGCCGTTGTTGCGGTACTTGGAGATGATCGCGCCTTCGACGGCCTTATCCAGATCGGCGTCGTCGAACACGATGAACGGCGCGTTACCGCCCAGTTCCAGGGACACTTTCTTGATGTCCTTGGCGCATTCGGCCATCAGTTGGCGACCAATCTCGGTAGAGCCGGTGAACGACAGCTTGCGCACGATCGGGTTGCTGGTCAGCTCGCCGCCGATGTCGCCGGCACTGCCGGTAACCACGCTGAGCACGCCTTTCGGAATCCCGGCGCGGTGCGCCAGTTCCACCAGGGCCAGGGCCGAGAACGGGGTTTGCGAAGCGGGCTTGATGACCATGGTGCAACCGGCGGCCAGGGCCGGGCCGGCTTTACGGGTGATCATCGCCGCCGGGAAGTTCCACGGGGTGATGGCCGCGGTCACGCCGATCGGCTGCTTGATCACGATCAGGCGCTTGTCAGGCTGGTGACCAGGGATCACGTCACCGTAGATGCGCTTGGCTTCTTCGGCGAACCATTCGATGAAGGAGGCGGCGTAGGCGATTTCGCCCTTGGCTTCGGCCAGCGGCTTGCCCTGCTCCAGGGTCATCAGGCGACCCAGGTCGTCCTGGTTTTCGATCAGCAATTCATACCAGCGGCGCAGCTTGGTGGCGCGCTCCTTGGCGGTCAGGGCACGCCAGGCCGGCAGGGCCTTGTCGGCGGCTTCGATGGCGCGGCGGGTTTCGGCGGCGCCCATCTTGGGTACGGTACCGAGGATTTCACCGGTAGCGGGGTTGTTGACCTTGATCGTCTGACCGTTGTCCGCGTCGACCCAAGCTCCATCGATGAAGGCTTGTTGGCGGAACAACTGGGCGTCTTTGAGCTGCATGTCGGCTTCCTTAACAGCACCGCGCATACGCGGGGCGAATTGTGATTGTAAAAAAGGCGCCCTGTCAGGCATGGACCGCGCTGGCGCGTCTGCAAGCCTTGGACAAAGCTGCCGTCAGGAAAATCGTTCACTGGGTAAAAGCACGAAAATGTCGCACACAAGGATAGACGTGCGCTTGGGCACCCAGGCAAGAGCGTTTGAAATCTCAAACGAATCCTAGGGTCAACGGGGGTAAAGGACAATAGGCTGTTCGAAAAAAAGAACGTAAAGGCGCCTAGCGGTAAAAAATCCGCACCAACCTCCCATGCTGCCGGGCAAAAGACAACGCCCCCGGGGCCTGCAGACCGCGGGGGCGTTGGCGTGACGCCAGAGGAAGGATCAGCTACTGAACGACTTGAGCACCGTCAGCAGACTGGTGAGGTTGTCGGCCACGCCGCCCTGGGCGACTTTTTCGGTGGCCGACGCACCGGCAGTGGTGTCGACGCTGTAGATCTGCATCACGCCCTGGTTGGTCGCGGCCTGGGCCAGGGTGTTTTGCTGCTGCTGGGCCGAAACCGAGTTCTGGAACAGGATGGCCACGGATTGGCCCATGGACTGGTAGACGGTACCCATCGCCATGGCCGGTGCTTCGGCAACGACCTTGACGTTGGTCTGGGTGACGGCATCGGTGATTTGCGGACTGACTGTGCTCATAAAAACTCCATTTTTTTAGCAGGAAAGTTCAACGGGGGATCAGCCTTTCAGCCACTCAGCCCTGGAAGGACTTGAGTACTGTCAGCAGGCTGGTGAGGTTGTCGGAGACCCCGCCCTGGGCAACCTTCTCGGTCGCGGCGGCGCCGGCGGTGGTGTCGACGCTGTAGATCTGCATCACGCCCTGGTTGGTCGCGGCCTGGGCCAGGGTGTTTTGTTGCTGCTGCGCCGAGACCGAGTTCTGGAACAGGATCGCGGTGGCCTGGGCCATGGATTGGTAGATGGTGCCCATCGCCATGGCCGGCGCTTCGGCGACGACTTTGACGTTGGTCTGGGTGACGGCATCGGTGATTTGTTCGTTTACAAGTGGCATGGCTCAACTTCCTTTGTTAGTACACGGAGCATTCCGTGTCATTGAGTGAACGTGGCAGTCGTTTTGCTGTGAACCGTGGGGCCTGGGACCCTCGGCTTATTTCAGGGGGGGCTTATTGCCCACTGCCGGCAGTCACCTGCTTGAGGGTGTCCTCGACCTTTTGCGCCAGCTCGGCCATTCGCGCTTCGATGGCGGCTTTCACCTCCTGCTGTACCAGGGTGCCGATCAATGCCTTGAGCGCCGGATCATCCGCCGGGGCCGGGGGCGGTGACGCCGGAGCAGGGGCAGAAGCCGCGGCCTGGACCTGCGCCTGGGAGCCGGCCGCGCTAAGCAATTGCTGAAGCAGCAGGTCACGGGTCTGGGGATTGTCGGGACCGGGGGCTGCGGGTCCGGCCAACTGCTCGATCAGCTGCCGGGTGCGTTGCTCGTCCGCCTGAATCACATCCAGGGCACGCTGACGGGCCTGATCAATGCTGTTCTGCGAGGCCTGGACCAGATCCACCGACTTGTTCTGCACAAAGGCCTCCAGCACCTGGCGTTCGACAACGGTCAACGGGCGCTTCAAATAGGTTTCGGCAAAACTGAGGATCGTCGCTACCGCCTTGGGGTCTTCATTCGCCATTTCATGCTCCTTATTGATGAATGACGTTGAAGGGCTGGGCACCGGGTCCGTCGAACTTCAACGCCAGGGGTGACAAGAGAGGACGCATGGACACACGCCTCTCGGACACATCCCCCCCGAGCGCCTTGCGCGCCCGGGGGACGTGTTCAGGATGACGACGGTCGATTGGCCAGGGTGGCGCTGTACTTGGCGATACTGGCGTCAATCTTGTCGATGGCCACACTCGCAGCTTCGGCTTCCATGGCGCCCGCAGCGGCGGCCACCGCGGCCGCCGCGCCCACCATCAGGTCGGTGGCGAGGACGCCGAGCGCATCCTCGGCGGCGCCTTTCACGTTCTCTTTGACGATGTTCTCGGTCATCTGCTTGAGCAGCACCGCCTGAGCTGCCAGGGCCAGCTTGCTGACCCCGTCGAAATACCCCGCGGCCGACTGCGCCACCAGGCCGGCAGCCTGGCTGATCATCATGTCGGGGGCTATCGCGATCTGCGCCGGGGCATAGCTGAAGGTCTGGGCATTAGTGAACTGCACCGCCTGGACGATCTGACTGTTCAGGGCATCGGTGCTGTCGGTGCTGGGCGTGCCGGCCTGCTTCAGCAACTGCGCGTTCATCGTCTCCATCACCGAAGGTTGCGCTGCAGCGGCGGGCGGCGGTGCTGACGCAGGGTCGGGCGCCGAATCGGTGCCCGTCGATGCGGGCTCACTCGCCGCCTGAGAGGCGGCCGTTTCAGCCGCCATACCGGGCCCGGCAGCCGCGCTCGCGGATTCATCGGCCGCGGCTGCGGGTGGGGTTTTCTTCTTGAACCACGCCATGACGATTCTCCCGGGCTATCAGCCCTACTCGCCGATCGCCATGATCAGCGCCACGGCCTTGGACACCACCGCGTTGGAAATCTGATTGAGCGCCTGCTGGCTGTTGACCGCGTTCTGCAACGACAGGCCCGCCGAGTGACTGGCCACCTGATACAACGAGGCGATGGCCTGGGCCGGGGCTTCGGCCACCACCTTGACGTTGGTCTGGGTGACGGCATCGGTGATCTGCGAGTTGACCATTGGATCTGGCATACATCTCTCCTTAGATGGAATGGCCCACCGCAGGGACGGCGGCGCCGGCTACAGCGTCGAAAACAGGCTCACTGAACAAGAACGCCCCAGCGGGCCTGCTGTGAATCTTGCGGATGCTTCAACGCAACGCCGCCCGTAACAGCTGCACATGCTTGCGCGCCAAGGGCTGGTTCATTCCCAGCTCGGCGGCAATGTGTGGATAGGGCAAATCGTCGACAAACTTCAGTTCAAACAGTCGGCGCTTCTTGAGGGGCAATTGCGCCACCCGTCGACTCAACAGGGCCAGGGTTTCCAGCAACTCCACCTGCTCCAGCACCGACATCTGCGGGGCCTCCAACTGCTGCAGAGGGTCCTCTTCGAAATCGGCGAAATCCACGAACAGGCGCTGCTCCCGAGCCCGTCGGCGGCAACTGTCGACAAACACATGATCGAGGATCAGGAACAGAAAACCCTGAGGGTCGCGAATCCGCTCCGGCGAACGACGAAAGAACAGCAGCGCCTTGATCGCCGTGGCCGCCAGCCACTCCTGGGCGCCATCGGCATTGCCCCGCGCCAGCTTCCGGGCGCGGCGCTGCAACCCGGGGAGCACCGCCTTCCAGCTCTCCTCGAACAGATGGTCCGCCAGCGCTGCCTGCAGGCCGTCTTGCATGGAACAATTCATCTCTCGCACCTCCCTGTGCCCCGTGACTGCACGGATATGGCTGCAGGGTGCGCTGGGCCGAACGGCCGATGCAGCGGGAAAAACTACCGCTACGGCCCGGGTTTCCGGGGATTGCGCAGGGCCATGGAAAAGGGATGCAAGCCGGCGTGGACGCCTCGAGTCGACATAGGTATGATGTCGCCCGCACTGCATCCGTAGCTCAGCTGGATAGAGTACTGCCCTCCGAAGGCAGGGGTCGTGGGTTCGAATCCCGCCGGGTGCACCAGCTTTAACGAGAAAGCCCCAGGTCTGATGACCTGGGGCTTTTTTGTTTCCGTGTACCGGCGTTGCCGGCAGAAGCCTCATTAACCACCTGATCCAGGACGTCACCTCGCAATTGGAGGCTGTCCCGGTGGGGCGCAACTTGCTACATTCGCAGCCCCCCGGACAGGAGGTCCCCATGTTGCACCATCCGCCGTTCAACCCACCCTTCGAGCCAGCAGTACGTCATTGGGTCACCTGCTTCATGGGCTATGACATGCCTGCGGCACTCAATGCCGAACTGAGCCGCTACAACCCCAATGATCCCGAAGACCGTGAATACCTGATCCGCCACTACGTGCTGGCGCGGGACTATCCCCAGGAAAATTTCCGTCATCGACAACGGCTGGTAGAGGTCCTGCAAGCGGCCCTGGATGATCCGGACTACGACTTCGAACAGGTCTGGGAGCCCAGCGAGGATGACTACGAGGACGATCAATGGCCCAGCAGTTGGCCGGGGGTGCTCGACGACAGTCGGGACTTCTTCCAGCGTCTGCTGATCGCGGCCCGGGAGCTGTGGCACGAAGACCTGACCCGCGCGCAGTTACCTTCACTGGCAGAGTGCCGGGCGATCCCCGCTCGGGACCGGGCCCCCCGTGACTGGCTGTTCAGCATCGACAACAGCGAGGCCTGGAGAGCGGTCTTCAATGAGGCGGCCACACCCTATGACCTGAACACCCCTGGCCCAGTGTTTCAAGACGAGCAACTGAGCCTGCGCTTGTCCGGAGCTCTGGGGCGGCTGTCCGTACCTGGCAACTGGCCGGCGAGCCAGGCCCCAACCCATTGCAGCTTGCGGCTCAACGTCCGGGGCATTAGCGAACTGGCCGCCAGTGGCAGCCGGTTCGACGGGGGCATGCGCACCCAACTCACCCGCCTCAACCCCGGTTATCACCTGCGCCTGGAAATCGGTTTGGACTGCGTGATCGAATGCGTGGCGCTGTCCGTGAGCATCACTGACGTCAAGGGAACAGCAGATGAAAAGCAACTTTGAAGAGGCCCTGGAGCGTCAGGAGATACCCCAATTTTTTCGCGGCCAGGGCCCGTACCTGACCCGGGACGGCGATTGGGACGAGCACCTGTACTGCATCAACTGGCCGGGGATCTTCGCTTACCTGCGGGACCACGCCGACGGCGCACAACAGCTGAGCAGCGCCTTCGAGCTCTACGTGTACAGCGTCGTGGAAACCATCGAGGATTGCTTCGGCCTGCGGGAAAACCTGTTCGGCTATTACTCGACCCGGACCCGCTGGGCGCCCGACAGCAGTGATCTGCTGGCGCAGTTGCCGGAGCCTTGCCGGCGGCGCATCGTCCAGCGCCTGAGCTGGTATCGCTGGCAAGTGGAAAACCACGCCCGGTTGCTGCCGGAACGGGCCCGGCGCATGACCGCGGACGGTGCCTGCGCCGAGTTCATCGACCTGCCCGCCTTGCCCTACAGCTGAACCCGGCGGCCGCCGGGATCATTCATCCTCGGCGGCTGCAGCATCCTGCTCCAATGGCTCGGCATCGTCCGGCGCCTCTAGATCGTCGCCCTCTTCAGCCTCTTCAAGGCCGAAGTCCTTGCGACTTTCCTTGATGGCCTGACGGATATCCGCGCCCTTGATCGGGCAGTTCAACATTGCCGCTATACGGTCGATGCGGGGTGCCATGACCGGCCTCTCACTTTCTGGAAACTGGGCAGATAGTGCGCGCTTTCCATGACGACAGCCAACCCCCGCACTTTATTGACGACGCAAGGCTTGCAGGCGTGCGTCCAGATCCTCCTGTGGATACTTTTCATGCAGCTGGAGCAGCAGCTCGGCCGCCTCACGGCTCTGGCCGTCATCCCACAGACGCAATACCGTCTGCAGCTGCTCATCCAATCGCTGGATCGTCCGGGGCTCGACCGCGGCCGACATGCGCTTGGCCATCTTGCTCGACTCGGCCCTGGGCTTGGCCATCGCAGGAGGCGCTTGGTCGCTGAACGCTTCCATCTGTGGCGCCGCGGCAAAACTGCCGACAGGGGCCGCAGGATCCATGGGCGCAGGGGCGGCAGGCGCCGGGGCACTCAAGGCCCCGGCCAGCTCGGTGGAATGCGCAGCCAGGCGCGCCATGGGCGCAGCAGGAGCTGGAGCGGGCTCGGGGACAAAGGCCTGCTCTTGTGGATAGTGCTGCGCAGAAGGCCGCAGCAAACCGATGACCAGCGCCACGCCAAACAGGCTGGCAAAGGCCAGTTGATAGCGCGGCCGTTGGCAGGCCCGCATCCAGCGCTGCCAGAGACTGGGTTTGGGCGCGGGGGCTTCGCGGCACGCGGTGGCCAGGATCATCGCATCCAGATGCGCCGGCGGTTCTTGGGCACTGTGTTCGCGAATATGCGCCAGCATCTGCTCTTCGGCTGATGGGGTCTGTCGGGCGTCAGTCATGTGAGTACCTCCTCGGCCAGGAGCCGACGCAATTTTTTCAGCGCGTAGCGGAAACGGCTTTTCACCGTTTCCAGCGGCGTTTGGGTCAGGCTGGCGATCTCTGGCAGTTCCAGGTCGCCGTGGGCCCGCAGCAGGAACACCTCGCGCTGGTCTTCGGGCAAATCCTGCAGGGCGGCTTCGATACGTTGCTGGTCGCGGCACAGGCTCAGTTGCTGTTCGGGACCGGGAGCGTGGTCGGTTTCGCCATGCAGTTGTTCGTCGTAGCTGTCGTGCAGCGGGTTGCGCTGGCCGTGCTTGCGCCAGTGATCGATCAGCCGGTTGCGCGCGATCTGATACAGCCAGGTACGAAAGCTGGCCCGGCCCTGGGGCTGGCTGGCACTGCGGATCAGGCTGAGCCAGGTTTCCTGGTAGATCTCCTCCGCCAGCTCGGCCTTATTGCACAGGCCCAGTACGAAGCGATACAGGCCCTGGCGATGGCGCTGGTACAGCACCTCGAAGGCCGCAGGCTCTCCGGCGCGATAACGTGCCAGCAGCGCTTCATCGCTGCTGGCATCGGTGGACACTTGGGGAGCAGACATAGGGCGGATGAACTCCTGTTCACTGCTCGTTATGGGTCTATTCAAGGCGGCTCTGCACTTGGCTCATGTCCACCGGCTGAGCCTCGACCTGGGCGGCATTCCCAGTCTGGGTTTTCGGCGCCTGAGTTTGCAGACTTTGCGCCAGTTCCACCAGTTGCACGAACTCGCCCCGCAGCCCGTAAGGATCGTCGCCCTTGGCGCCACGGGCCAGCTTGGCGGTGTCGGTCAGGCTGAAGTTGCCGGTGTAGCGGCCGTCCTTGAGTTGCTGGGAAAACGCCGCCACCGCAGCGGCGAAGCGCAGGTCCGGGCTGGCCTCAGCCAGTTTAGCCGGCTGCTGCGCGCTGATCGGCCGTTCGATCAAGCGGCTGCTGCCACCTTCCGGCGCCTTGTAGCGCACCCGCAGCATCGCCAGTTCGCCATTCCTGCCACTCTGTTCCGGCGCCTTGGCCTGGGTATAACGCAGCGGCTCCAACCAGCCCTTCTCGCCCGCTGGGACGATTTCATACAGCGCGGTAACCGTATGCCCGGCGCCGATTTCCCCGGCGTCGACCTTGTCGTTGCTGAAGTCTTCACGCTTGAGGGCACGGTTCTCATACCCCAGCAGGCGGTACTCGCTGACCTGGGCCGGGTTGAACTCCACTTGCAGTTTCACGTCCTTGGCCACCACTGCCAGGGTCGAGCTGAGCTGGTCCACCAGCACCTTGCGCGCTTCGCGCAGGTTGTCGATGTAGGCGTAGTTGCCGTCCCCGGCATCGGCCAGTTGCTCCATCAGGTGCTCGTTGTAGTTATCCACACCGAAACCCAGGGTGGTCAGGGATACGCCGCTCTTGCGCTTCTCGGCGGCCATGGCCTTGAGGCTGTCGAAGTCGCTGACGCCGACGTTGAAGTCGCCGTCGGTGGCCAGCAGGATGCGGTTGATGCCCTTGTGGATAAAACCCTGCTGGGCCATCTGATAGGCCAGCTGGATACCCGAGGCGCCCGCCGTGGAACCACCCGCGGTGAGCTGGTCGATGGCGGTGCGAATCTTCGCTTTGTCACGTCCGGAAGTGGGCTCCAGCACCACCCGCGATTCACCGGCGTAGACCACCAGCGACACCCGATCCTGATCCCGCAGTTGATCCACCAGCAGCTTGAGGGTGCTTTTCACCAGGGGCAGGCCTTCGCGGCGATCCATGGAGCCGGAGACATCCACCAGGAACACCAGATTGGCCGGGGCCAACTCTGCCACCGCGCGGTCCGAAGCCTTGATGCCGATGCGCAGCAAGCGGGTGTGGGGGTTCCACGGCGAGGGCGCCAGCTCGGTGGTCACGCCGAAGGGCGAGCCGTCGCTGGGCAGGGCGTAATCGTAGGGGAAGTAATTGACCAACTCCTCCAGGCGCACCGCGCCTTCCGGCGGCAAGCTGCCCTGGTTGAGCAAACGGCGGACGTTGGCATAGGCGCCGGTATCGACGTCGGCGCTGAAGGTCGAGACCGGTGCTTGGGCAACGCTGTGGATCGGATTGTCCGGCAGTTTCTGATACTGCTCACGGGCTTCGTCACGGTAGCCGGCCATGATCGAATCACCGGCGGCGATGGGCGCCGGCATCGGTGCCGACAACCTCATGGGATGCGCAACGCGCTTGGCCATGGCGGCATCGGCGTGCTGCGCCTCGTACTGCACTTCGGGCTCAGCCTGCAGCGCCCCCTGGGTCGAAGCCCCTGCGGCGGATTCAGGCTTGGACGATACACCGCAGCCGGCAACCGCCAGCAACAGGCCGGCGGCGAAACCCTGGGCGGCCGGACGAAGAAAATGCAGAGGAAGGGACATGGGGGCTGACCTCGGAAAGAAATGATCCATTCCCCCCTTCAGACGAAGCCCCTTGGCGATTCGGGTTAAGCCCCCAAAAAAATTTCACTCAGCGGGAGTAGCGGCGTACCACACTGCTGTTACGCAACACGTGGCCGTTGATCTTCTCCAGCAACTGGGCCCGGGTCAGCCCGGCAGGCAGGGCTTCCGGCGCCAGGTCCAGGGCATAGATCTGGATGATGTAATGGTGCGCGCTGTCGCCCACTGGCGGGCATGGGCCCATGTAGGCGGTTCCGTTACGGCTGTTGAGCCCGGCCAGCCCTTCCAGATTCGGCTTGGTGCCGGCGCCGGCCGGAATCTGCCGAGTGGTGGGCTTGATGCCGTAGTGCACCCAGTGATCCACACCCTGGCCCTTGGCGCCGTCCGGATCGTGCATGACGATGGCATAGCTCAAGGTCCCGCTGGGGCCCGCGGTCCAGTTCAAGGCCGGAGAGTTGTTGTGCCCGCCACAGCCTTTGGCATCACTGGCGTTGCCGGTGGTGAACAGCCGGTCATCCGAGACCCCAGGAATATTCAGGGTGAAACGCTCCTGGGCCTGCACGGGAAACTGCAGGCACAGCAGCACGGCACCAGCGGCCAGCCAAGTATTGCGGGAGGCAAAGCGAGACATACGAAAGCACCTTTTTGCGGATGAGATCGAGGGGGCCACAAGACTATAGCCTGCACCAAAGAGCGCGCCGCTTTGTGCGCGGCGCGGGAGAGATTGAGCTTGAGGATGGGGTAATTGTAAATGAATATTTCAGACAGAAAGCGCAATAGCGAGCACAATCCACCGCCGGCCAGAAAGGGCGGCGGGCCACCCGCCCGCCTCCTGAAATGATGCGCAGACCTCAGCCCTGGTGGGCCTGCATGTACTGGCGCAGCAATTGGTTGATCCGCGTCTGGTAACCCGCGCCCTGGCCCTTGAACCATTCCAGCACATCGGCGTCCAGGCGGATGGTCACGGCCTTCTTGCCCGGCAGATGCACCTCAGCTCGGCGAAAGAAATCGTCATCCAGCTCGGGGATATCTGAAGTATCGATGCTCTGGTCATCGGTTTTCGCCAGGCGATCCCAGTCAGTTTTCGATCCGTCAGTTTTCGATCCGTTGGACATAGTATTTAGCCTCCCGTTTAGTGGCTTTACGCGCCGAGATGATGCGCACCGCATGACCCCGCCGTTCGGTATGGACCACCACGCCCACCAGGGTCCTGATCCAACCAAGGCTGATCCAGCGTTCCTCGCCATAATCCAGGCGCTCATCGCGCAAGGACAGCACCGGGCGCTGGAACATCAGCACGGCATCGTTGAAATCGATGCCGTGCTTGAGGAGGTTGGCGTGATTCTTGGCCTCGTCCCATTCAAAGTACATGAGCACTGCCGTATTTACAAATGTACATACAGGCTAGCCGACCGGTAGCCAAAAGCGCCCTGGGTAAACACCTGGAAATACAGTCAGCTGAGTGCCCATGCCCATGCCCATCGCGGCCGGCGACACGCTCACTGACAGGCCGTACTCTATCCACCCCAGGGCGGCTTCCCGGCCGCCCGCTTTTCATAAGGAAATGCCATGCATAAACCCCCAACAGAACTCCCCCAGCGCCAGATCCGCGCGTTCTACGACGACACCACCATCCGCGTCTACCAGGCCTACTCCGAGAGCATCGCCGACGCCGCCCTGGCCCACGGCACCTTCGTTTCCCCACCGTTCAAGATGGAGCGCATGACCTGGATTAAGCCGTCCTTCCTGTGGATGATGTACCGCGCTGGCTGGGGTTTTAAGGACGCCGGACAAGCGCGCATCCTGGCCATCGACATCAGCCGCGAAGGCTTCGAATGGGCACTGGCGAACGGCTGCCTGAGCCATGCCGACGAGTCCATGAGCAAGGAAGAGTGGTTGAAGTTGAAAGACCAGTCACCGGTGCGCATTCAATGGGACCCGGAACGGGATCTGTACTTGCGGCCACAGGAACACCGAGCGATCCAGATCGGCCTGAGCAAGGAGGCCGTGCAGTTGTATGTGAACCAGTGGATCAAGCGCATCACCGATGTCACGCCCCTGGCGCACTCGATTCATCGGCTCATCCAGCAAGGTGATTTGGACGGCGCCCACCGCCTGATTCCGCAAGAACAGGAATATCCCACTCCCCGCGAGTATCAATGAATCGCCCTTGGCGGCAGCTCAACCATCAGCGACGCCTGCCGTACATCCTCAGGACTGAGGCGCAAACACCGCATGACAACCACTCTCCAGACAGCAAAACGCCCGGGCTGTCGAACAGCGCCGGGCGTTGAGCTTTACGGTCGGAGGACGCCAAAGACGCCCTCACCTAGGGCTTACTGCAGGGCGCCAGCGCCACCCATTTTGCTCATGACAAAACCAACGAACTGCTCGACGGTCATCTTCTGGCCGTTGAAATTCACTTCGTTATTGGCGTAGTGCAGCGACGACACCACCGCATTGCCTTCCAGCTTGGCCAACTGAGTGGCCAGGGCCATGGCGCTGAGCATTTCCGCGGTAGCGGCGCTTTGCTCGGCGATCTGCTTGGCATCGGTCTGGCCTTCGGCCTGGGCCTGCAAGGCAGCCACGTCCGCCACCATCGGCTTGGACAGCGACAGTTTGGCGTCCAGCTGACTGATCAGTTGCTTGCCCAGCTCAGCCGGCGGCAGCTCCAGGCTCTGCGGCTTGGCCAGATCCAGGCTCAGGCTGAAACGGCTTTCACCACCGGCGGTCTTGAAGGCCAGGCTTTCAAGGGCGATCTGTGGTTTGGCTTCCAGGACCTTGTTCACCGCGGCACGTACCTTGACCTGCTCGGCGTCGGACATTTGCAGTTCCGGAGCCGGTTCGCCCTCGGCAGTGGCCTCGGTGGCAGCCTTCTGATACGGCTGCAGCACGGTCTGGTAGACCTGGACCAGATCGAGCATGCCCTGGCTGTCGAGGTTCTTCATGCTCCAGAGCATCTCGGCCGAACCCACGGTCTTGCCGTCGAAGGCGATCTCGCCCACGCGGTAGTCCGCACGGCCCGCCACTGTGCTGCCGGTCTCTTCGCTGAAGGTCTTCTGTTCGAAGTTCTTCAGGGTCAGCACCGATTGCTTGTCACCGAAGGTGGCCTTGGTGCTGGTGAGCTCCAGGGTGTTCTGGCCCATGTAGTAGCCGAAGCTGCTCTTTTTCAGGTTGCTGGCCAGGGTCAAGCCGTTGATTTCCAGCTTGCCCGGGGCTTTGTCCGGCGAGCTGAGCGAGAGGCTCAGGCTGTCCATGTAGCCGTCGACCTTGGCTTTCTGGCGGTTGTCGCTGACGCTGAAGGTGGAGTTCAGGCCGGAGAACTTCAGGCTGCTCTGCTCATCCAGGGCCAGTTCCATCGGAGCGAAATCCAGGGTGCCCTCGGCGGACAGGTCGTAGCCGACATTGACCACGCCCTTGAACGGAGCCACGCCCTTGGTGGCGGCAAACCATTTGTCGGTCTGCGGGCTCTTCTCCAGTTCGTAATGGCTGGTAGCCATGACCGGCAGCCACTTCAGGCGCACCAGGCGGGAGAAAGGCAGCGGGCCGTGCTCGATGTGATCGGTGACCAGCAATTCCAGATCGCCTTGGAACACATCACCCTGGCCCTTGAGGCGATAGTGAGCGGTGCTGCTGAACAGGCCACGCTCCAGGGACACCAGTTCGATGGTCGCGGTGGCGTCATAACCGATCAGCGCCGCCTGCAACTCTTTGTTGCTCTCGACGATCTGCTGCTGCACAACGCCTTCCAGCTTGGTGCCGGTGTACCAGGCGCCGCCGACACTGATGGCACCTACCGCGACGACGATTCCTAACAGTACGCCTGCTGATTTATTCATGTCTGACCCGATCAATATCCGTTGTTTGAAGGTGTGGTCGTCTTCCCTGAACCCATGACGGGTTGCGGCTCGACTCCGCGTAAAACCGGCGCAGATTACCACTGGCGGCTAGCGCGAGCCCAATCTTTGAATGTGAAAAACCGTGGAGCGCGGGGATGCGGGGCCTGCAGCCGCTGACCGGCAGCGGCTACAGGGCCGGGAGGCAGGTTTCAGGAGTATTCGACTTCCAGGGCATCGAGCTGATGGTCGAAGCTCTTGAGACGGGCGCTCCAGGTGTAGACCAGCACTTCGAAATCCCGGTCAATCACCGGGCTGTTGCCACGGGACTCGCCACGGGGATCACAGAAATCCAGCTGGTAACGCTCCCGCGCCATGGCGGTGGCGACATCCGACAGTTCCCGGGCATTGTTCAGCCAATGGCGCCCGTCATCGGCCTGTTTGTCCAGCAGGATGCACTGCTTTTTCAGGGCTTCCAGGCTCTTTTCCAGAGGGGTGCCGGTGAGTTCGCCCATGACTTCGGCGAAGGTCCGCCCCGGCTGCCAGTAGCTCCCCCAGAAGTAACGGTCGAACACGGTCTCAACCCGGCGCAGAGCCACCTTGGTGTCCCAGATCATCACCAGGGTCTTGCTCTGTTCGAGCTGTTTTTTCTTGATTTTCTGACTCTGCAACGAGGCCCAGGCCACCACGCCGATGGCCATCACCGCGATCAGCGCGCTGGCGCTGTCGAGGAACACCATGGCCTTGTCGATCTGATGGGCCAGCATGATGCCGTAGAAGTAGGTGGCAGACAGCAGCACCAGTGCACAGAGCGCACACCAGAAGCCCGGAGCATAAGGGTTTTTCATTATTGGAATCCCCATGACCATCACATGCTTTGATCGGCTGGAAAGCCCATTGCACGCAGGACGTTTCCAACTGATCAAAGCATAGCAACGGCCTCAGGGTTTCGCGGGTTGCGAGCCTTGCGTTCGTCCGCTTTCCCAACCGCCGCCCAAGGCCAGGAACAGATCGATCTGGCTCATCGCCACCTGAGTATTGGCCGCCGCCAACTGCGCGCGCATATCGGTGTAGGTACGGGTGGCTTGCAGATCGGCGAGGAAAGAAGCGCGTCCGGCCTGGAAAAAACGGTGAGTCTGGTCCGCCGCCAGTTGCGCCGACTGCTCGGCATCCGCCAGGGCATCGCGGCGTTGCAGCTGGGCACTGTACTGGGCCAGGCCGGTCTGGGTTTCACGAATGGCGTTGAGCACCACCCCGTCGAAATGGGCCAGGGCGCCCTGGCTCGCCGCTTCGGCCTCATGAATGCGTTCACGGGCGCCGTTGGCCGGTACGGTCCAGCTGATCAGCGGGCCGAAGCCCCAGCGGTTGGTGGAAGGCTTGCCGAGGTTGTCGAGAATGCCCACGGTGCCAACCGTGGCACCGATGCTGATATCGGGATAAAGAGCTCCGGTGGCGACGCCGATTTCTGCGGTGGCGGCGGCCAGCCGGCGCTCGGCCTGGCGTACATCGGGACGACGCTTGAGCAGTGCCGCGCCGTCGCCCACCGGCAGCAACTGGGCGATATGGGGCAGCTCGGCGCAACGGGCGGTGCCGGCGGGCAGTTGCTCCACCGGTTTGGCCAGCAGCATCGACAGGCGGAACAGCCCCGACTGGCGCGCGGCTTCATAACGCGGCAGTTCGGCGCGCAGGGACTTGAACTGGGTCTGGGATCGGGTGACCTGGGTTTCGTCACCGCGCCCGGCATCGCGCAAGCGCTGGGTGAGCTCGGTGCTCTGGGCTTGCAGGCTCAGGGAGTGTTCGGCGATTTCCCGCTCTTCGTTGGCCGCGCAGACCTGGGTATAGGCGCGCACCACGTCTGCCACCAAGGTGATACGCGCCGTATCTGCCGCCGCCTGGGTGGCATCGGCATTGGCCTTGGCTGCCTCGATGCCCCGTTGCAAGGTGCCGAACAGGTCGAATTGATAAGAGGTGCTGATGGACAGGTTGCCGACGTTGGCCACCGGTACTTTTTCCGGCAGCAGGAAGGCTTCGCCGGACTCCTGCAGACGCTCGACCCCGGCCTTGACCCCGCCGCTCCAGCCACCGGCGGCCTGGGCCTCATCCACTTGGGCACGGGCCCGGGCCAGGTTGGCCGCCGCCACCCGCAAATCGGTGTTGGAGGCCAGTGCCTGCTGCACCAACTGGTCCAGGCGCGGGTCCTGATACAGGCGCCACCAGTCCACGGGCACCGGCGCCGACACCACATTGGCACCTTTGGCGGTCAATTCGCCCTGCAGATCCTGGCGTTGCAGCGCCGCGTCCTTGGGCAGGCGGTAATCCGGCCCGACCATCTGACAGGCCGAGAGCAGCAGGCCGAGCCCGGCCAGGGCCAAACGTGCGCCGCTGTTCATTGCCCGGGCTCCCGCTTGGCCTGGTCGTCGAGGATCGACACCGTGGCGGTACGCCCGGCGATCATGCGGAAGTCCGCCGGCACCTCATCGAAAGCGATGCGCACCGGAATCCGCTGGGCCAGCCGCACCCAGCTAAAGGCCGGGTTGACGTTGGGCAGCAGATTGGAGCCGCTGCTGCGATCACGGTCCTCGATCCCGGCGACGATGCTTTCCACATGCCCGCGCAGCCGCGCGCGGTCACCGATCACGCGGATGTCCACGGCCTGACCGACATGGATGCCGTCGAGCTTGGTCTCTTCGAAATAGCCATCGATATGGAAGGAGTTGCTGTCCACCACCGAGAGCACCGGGCGACCGGCGGTAACAAACTCCTGGGTCCGCGGTGCGCGGTCGTTGACGTAGCCGTCCACCGGGCTGCGTACCACCGAACGGTCGAGGTTGAGCTGGGCGCTGTCCACCGCCACCTGGGCCTCGGCCAGGGCCGACTGGGCACGGGCTTCGCGGGACTGGCTCTCTTCCAGTTGCTCGCGCGGCACCAGATTGCCCAGGCCACGGTTGCGCTTGGCTTCGCGCTGGGCCTGGGCCAGGGTTTCCTGACGGTCGGCCAGGGTGGCCTTGGCCTGGCGCAGGGCCAGCTTGAAACGGTCCTGATCGATGCTGAACAACACCTGGCCGCGCTTGACCAACTGGTTGTCGCGCACTTCCACCAACTGGATCAGTCCGGACACGTCTGGTGCGATCTGCACGATGTCGGCACGGATATGCCCATCCCGGGTCCAGGGCGCGAACATGTAGTACATCACCATGCGCCAGACCACCACGACCGCGAAGGTCACCACCAGTAACGTCAGGACCACACGGCCAATGGTCAATAAAGGTTTTTTCATGTCATCAGGTATCGACTGAGAGAGTCCACGGCGCCCAGTAGCAGAGCGTAGAGACCCACGTTGAACAGCGCCCGGTGCCAGACCAGACGATAAAAGTGCAAGCGCGTCAGCACCCCGTGCACCAACAGGTACAAGCCATAAGTGATGCCCATCAGCACCAGCAGCGTGGGCAGGAACACCCCGCTGATATCCAGATCACCGATCATAGGGGCGCTCCATCGATGCCATGGGGAAGGGGTTCTTCAAGCTCGCCGGTGGCGACGAATTCCACCCCCGGCAGCAGCGCCAGGCGCAGGCCACTGAGGGCGTGCAGCAGGTGCAGGCGGGTTTCGTCGTCGCCTTGCAGGCCCTGGCTGTTGAGCGCACGCCGGGTGCGGTCCAGGGTCATCAGCAACGCACTGGGGGCGGGCAGGCGTTCGCCGGCCTTGAGGCAGGCCTTAAAGTATTCGCCGACCTCGGCCACCACCTGGCGCAGCAGGGACTGAGCCAGCCCCTGCACCCGCGGCGCATAGGCCTGCAGGTCCAGGACATTGAGCGCAACACGCAACTCCCGCAGGGCGGCACCGGTGTCCTGGCCGGTCATGGCCAGGCGCGGCAGGTGCTGCATCAGCCGGTCGAGCATCTGCGCCCCCATGTGCCGGTGCTCGGCCAGGGTTGCCGGCTCGGAGAGGCTGACAATGTCGCGCCAACTGAAGCGGGTCAGGCGCTTGGCCGCCAGTTCCGAGCCGAACGGCCGGGCAATCAGGGTCCAGACAAAGGCAAAGAGCAGGCCCATGGGCCCGGCCAGGTTGGAGTTGGCGAAGCTCAGAAAGTCCGCGTCGTAGGCGCCCTGGATGCTGATGAAGGACGAGGTGTTGACGATGGTCAGGAGCATGCCCAGGTAGAACCGCGGCTGTACCGTCAGGGTGCCCACACAGATGAAGGGCACGGCAAAGGCCAGCACCAGCATCGGGAAGTCGTGCAGGTTGGGCAGGATCAGGAACAGGTAGAGGCTGGCGAACAGCACCGACATCGCGGTCCAGAAAAAGAACCGGTAGATCTGCGGCGCGGGGTCGTCCATGGAGGCGAAGAAGCTGCAGGCCACCGCCGCCAGGATCACCGCGCTGCCGCCGTCGGTCCAGCCCAGGAGGATCCACAGCACCGAGGCGACGATGATCGCGAGCACCGTCGAGCCCGCCGAATACAGCATCAGCCCGCGGTCAAGAAACGGCGTCAGCCGGCCCAGGCGCCAATGCCGGTAGACCGCGCGCCAGGGAGCCTGACTTTCGCTCTGGATGGCGTGCTGCAGGCTGCGGCAGTCTTGCCACAGATCGATCCACTCGCCGAGTCGATACAGGGCGTTGGACAGCAGCAGCTGGCGCCGGTCATCCAGGGCTTCAGGGCTTGGTTGCAGGGTTTCAAGCTCATCGCGCAGAGCTTGCCAGCGTTCCACTGAGGCATCCCGGGCGGTGCCTTGCAGCCATTCCTCGGCCTTGGCCAGCAAGGGGGCGAACTGCGCCACCAGTTCCGGGGTACGCCGTTCCAGGGCGTACAGAGCATCGTCCAGAGCATCCACCACCGGCAGCAGGTTGATCATCCGCCCGCGCAGTTCCTTGGTGTTGCGCACCGTCTGCGGCCGGGCGCCTTCGTGGGGCAACTGGCCGATCATCAACTCCAGGGTGTTGAAGGTGCCCACCATCGATGTGCGCAGGGCGCTGACTTCTTCAGGCTGCACATTGCGCGCCAGGAAGCGCTGGCTGTAGACCGCGGCATCGGCGAACCACTTGCCGGCGGAATCGACGAACACCGGGGCCAGCCGCCGGGGCCAGAACATGCTGCCAATGACCGCAGCGCAAATGATGCCGAGGAAGATTTCCTCGGTTCGTGCCTCGGCCACATCCCACACCGCCAAGGGGTTGTCCACCACCGGCAGGGCAATCAGCGGCAGGGTGTAGCCGGCCAGCATCAGGGCGTAGTTGTTGGCGGTGCGCAGGTGCATGGACAGGAACAACAGGATCCCGGTCCACAGGGCGATGATCACCACCAGCAGATAGGGGCTCTG
Organism: Pseudomonas sp. JDS08PS003; assembly: GCF_045013505.1. Lineage (NCBI taxonomy): Bacteria > Pseudomonadati > Pseudomonadota > Gammaproteobacteria > Pseudomonadales > Pseudomonadaceae > Pseudomonas > Pseudomonas sp. JDS08PS003. Next base: position 283,547 of record NZ_CP120724.1, on the reverse strand, counting down.
CACGAACATCGGCACCAGCAGCACCGCAGCCGCCGCGCCGAGAAAGGTACCGATCGCCCGGTACAAGGCCTTGGAACTGGTGGGGCCGACAAAGGGGCTGGAGACGATGTACACCGTGGCCATGGCCCAATAGGGACGCGGCATCTGCATCAGCATGGCGATGTACAGAGCGATCATCGAAGCAGCGAAGGTGCGCACGCCGTAGAACCAGTCGCGCGCGGGGGGCATGCCAGTGAAAAAGCCTTTCAAGATGACAGCACCGGAACATGGCTGGCGGACTCGAAGGCGCGAATCACCCGCAGTGCCGCTTCCAGGTCGCTGGCGCTGATGCCTTCGAGGACTTCATGGCGCAGGCGCACCAACTCGCTCTCCACGGCTTGCACCAGCTCGCGGCCGGTGTCGGTCAGGCTCAGGCATTTGGCTCGGCGGTCGTGGGGGTCTTCACTGCGGCACACGTAGCCGGCGCTGCACAGTTGATCCAGCAAACGCACCAGGGATGGGCTTTCCATCCCCGCGGCCTGGGCCACCGTGACCTGGCGCACGCCCTCGCCCAGGCGCCCGATCATCAGCAGGGGCACCGCGCAGGCTTCGGAGATTCCAAAGTTGACCAGGGTGGTCTGGCAGATCCGCCGCCAATGCCGGGACGCGACCACCATGCCACTGCTGATGTTCATGTGAAGTGATTCAAGGGAGTTGGACACAAGACTGTTCGCACACTGTTAGTTTGCTAACTATCAATATGGCATCCACGGCTAAATCCAGTCAAGTTTTGTAACAATTACCCAGGCCAAGCGTTTTGCTGATCCGCCCCTAACCAAAACGGATACTGAAAAGGTATCTGTTTTTTCATGACTTTTTGCGGAGATCGCTCATGCCCAAGCACGCCGTCTTTAACCATGAAACTCGAAACTGAACTGCGGGATCAGTTCATGGAGCAAGCACAAGCCTGTCAACGTTCGGCCTCGCAGATCATTCTGCGAAATGATGCGTGATTTCGACCAGAAGCAGCACGAATCCAGGGAGTACGAGGCTTTTTTGCAGCAGAAAGCTCAGCTCGCCCGAGCCTCTATGGAGGCTCAGCACGGGCCCAGCCATGAAGCAATAGAAGCCGAGTTCGCTGCCAGGCGCGCCCGGGCATCGAGGCTCGAATGAACATCGTCTTTGGGTCTCTTCTCGCCAATGGCCACCGCCGAGCTAGCCCCCTCGCCCCCTGCGCAACAACACATCCAACTGATCCACCACCTCCGCCCAATCGGCATCGTCGAGCAGTTCATCGCGCAGAAAGTCGGCCTGGCTCTTGCTCCAGAAGAACGCGTCCGCCAGGTGCAACTCCGGTTTCAGCGGGGAATGGGTAGCGATGAATCGATCGATGCTCACCGGGTCATCGGCCAGCCCCAGCTGCTTGAACAGCGCCGGCAGATTGTGGGTCGGTGATTCCATGGTCTGGCTCCTGATCAGTGAGAAACTTCGCAAACCTGAGCGTGGGGCACCATTTTCAGGTACTGAGCCATGCTCATGTGCACCAGGTTGTGGTGATTACCGGCCTCCAGATAGATGTCTTTCTGCCGGGTCAGCCAAGGGTCGATGACAACATCCAGGCCATAGGATTCGCCAAGGGCCGGCACCGCGCCGCGCTCGCAGTCGTTGAACAGATGGGCCAGGGTGCTTTCCCGGGTGATCTGCCACTCACCGCTGCCGCGGACCTTGCTCAAATCCAGATGACGGCTGGCGGGCAATACCGCCATCAGGTAGTGGCCGTGGTGATCGTCGAGAATCACCGACTTGGCCACCCGCTCCGCGGGAACCCCCGCCACGCGTGCGGTCTCCAGGCTGCTGGCCGAGTGAGGGTGAGTCACCAGATCAAATTCGCAATGCGCCAGCTCCAGGCTGCGTTGCACGGTTCTTGCCATACGCATGATGCACCTCGGTGCCCCGAAACCGATTCGAGGCGACAGGTTGACGTTCCCTCAAATGAGTCTAGGTCGGGCCAGGGTTGCCGCACCGCGCAACTTCCGAACGGCATTCAATTCGCTCTGGGCGAGCTGCAAGGCGTTGCCACAGAGGCGCACATGACAAACAGCCGGGCCCGGGTGCTGCCAGCGGCGAACTCGGTGACTTTGTGCCAGCCGGCCGGCAACGGCGCGAACTCCTCGGGTTGATCGTCGGTACCCACCAGCCAGACCCGGCCGCTGCCCACTGGCAACGAGCCCAGTTGATCCAGGTAGACCTCATCCGGTTGGTCGATCAGGGTGCCGAAACCATAGGCGTTCGGCCTGCCGGAGGCGCCCCCCGGCAACGGCGGCGTATACAGCAACGGCTGGGCGTCGGTACGGTTGTAGTAGACGTAGCTCAAGTACCAGAGCATGTCGCTGATGACGATGCGGTCGCCCGGGGCGTAGTGGGTGTTGACGTAATCCACCATCACGCTGATCTGGTCGTTGACGTCGACATCGGTGTTGTTTCGCAGCCCCTGGGCTTCGATCCCCACGAAGACCAGCAACAGAGCCAGGGCCAGCAGTCGAGCCGTTCGCAGCCAGCGGTCGATGACCATCGCCACGATCAACGGCAGGCCCAGGGCATAGGCGGTCAGGTAGCGTTCGATGAACACCGGGGAAATGAACGACACCGCAAACACCAGCAACAGCGGCAACAGGGTAAAACTCGTCAGCAGCCCGCCCAGCCTGGTTCGCGAGTGGTCACGCCACACCGGCACCAGGCAGACCAGCAGCATCAGCAGCGGCAACCCCACGAACAGCGGCCAGGGCAGGCTGTCGCCTTCGTCCTGGAGTAACAGCTGCCAGGTCATCGCCGGCAGGGACGACCAGGTCACCGCAGGCTCCCAACCGACATCGCCACCGGCCTTCAACTCGTCCAGGTGCCGCAGCAGCTCCAGCAGTTCGGGAACCCAGGGCAGATACAGCACCACGACGCAGGCATTGGCCAGCCACCAGACCGGCCGACCGAGCAAACGCCGACCGTCCTCGGCCCGGGCTCCCGATAACGCCAGGTACAGCCAATGGGCCAGAACACAGAGCACCGTGAAGTAATGGGTGTAGAACGCCAGCGCCAGCAACAGGCTGTAGATCAGCAGGTAGCGCCAGCGCCGGGGTTGGCGCACCCAGTACGCCAGGGCCAGAGTCGCCCCCAGCAGCAACATGCCCAGCAGCGCATACATGCGCACTTCCTGGCTGTAGCGCACGGCGGTGGGCAGCAACGCCAGGAGCACCCCGGCGATAATCGCCGCTCGTCGGCCAGCCAGCAGTGCCACCAGCCAGACACCCAGTCCCACTGTGACAATCCCCGGCACGGCGCTGAACATCCGCACCGACAAAATGCCGTCGCCGAACAATTCGATCCAGCCATGCAGCAGCATGAAATACAGTGGTGGGTGGACATCGTGAGCGGCATGCCACCAGATCTCCACCAGGGAATACTGACTGAGCAACAGACTGGAGCCTTCGTCGCCCCAGATGGCTGCCGCAGTCAGGTCATAGAAGCGGACGCCGGCGGCCAGCAGCAAGATCGGCAGCAACCCATACTCCAGCACCCGACGAGCCAGCCGCTGCCACCCTGCGCCCTGCTGCACGTGCGCCTGCTCCGACAAACGCCCGACCAGATCCGGCGCTTTGCGAAATTCCATTCCCTGCTCCCCTCACCCGCATGACGTGGCTGCAATGACCGACACAGCATCTTCTTTTGCCTGGAAAACCGCAAAGGCCCGACAGCCGTTGCAAAACATCGGAATCTTCGCTGACTGCATAGGTGCGCCTCTAGCGCCTTCTGTATGATTCGCCCATCTTCAAGGTGCTCCCTCGCGGCTTTGCGAATTAAGGACAATTCATGCGTATCGGTCTTCTTCCATCATTGACCCTGGCCCTGGGCACCTTGTTTGCCGCCCTGGCCCAGGCCAGCTCCGATGACATGTGCTTCCCGAGCTGGAAGCTCTACTCCAACCAGCTGGATGCCTGCAGCAACCTGCCTTTTCTCAGCCCGGGCAACGACAGCCGGGTCAACCTGCGCCTGCTGCTGGCCGACCAGGGCAGTCTGCCTTTGACTCCCCGGGCCTTGACCCAGGATGACCTGGGCCTGGGTTTTGGCCCCGTGCCCTTCCCGGCCTATCGCCTGCGCCCGGCAGATCCCGATACCAGTAGCGAGTCCAAGGCCACTCCGGCACCCGCCACCGAGCAGCTCGACAACCAATTGCAGGCCCTGGGCCTGAGGCGCGATAGCAAGGACACCGCCGGCGACGCTTTTTTGTCCGGAGAGGGCAGCCGCTGTCGCAGCAACTCGGACGCCAGCGCCCTGGCGTTTGTCGAACAGCTCAACAAGACGCAACTCAGCGACGAGGAGCGCCAGGCCCTGGCCGAGGCCCGGGTGCAACTGCTGGCCAGCTGCGACTGGAACGCCAGCGAAATGAGCAGGCTGCTGCCAGGCAACCTGAACTCGGCAGAGGCCAAGGCGTTCGCCCGCTACCTGCAGGCTGCCGCCGACTTCTATAGTGGCCGTTTCAGCGAAGCCGGCAACGGTTTTGCCGCCCTCAAGGACAATGCCCAGCCCTGGCTGGCCGAAACTGCGGCCTACATGGGCCCGCGCACCACGCTCAACCTGGCCCAACAGAACGCCTTCGATGAATGGAGCATGGTCAGCCTGGAGCATGTGGACAAAGCCGTCCTGCAACAGGCCGGAAGCGGTTTCGAGGCCTACCTGAAAACTTATCCACAGGGACGTTACGCCGTGTCCGCCAAGGGCCTGATCCGGCGGGTGCACTGGCTGGCGGGGGATTACCAGGCGCTGGCCGACGACTATGCCCAGCAATTGACCCACGCTCCGGGTACGCCACGCAACATGCGCCTGGAAGACGTGGTGGAAGAGGTCGACTACAAACTGCTGAGCATTCCCGGCGACAACTTCCAGGCCCCGCTGCTGCTGGCGGTCAGGGACCTGATGCGCATGCGCGCTGAGACGCCTCCGGCATTGACCCGCGAAGCCCTGCAACAGCAGAAGGCCCTGTTCGAAGGACAACCGGCATTGTTCGACTATCTGCTGGCGGCCTTCAGCCTGTATGTGGAGCAGCAACCGGCCGCGGCGCTCAAACAACTGCCGACCCAGTTGCCGACGCAACTGGACTACCTGAGCTTCAGCCAGCAGACCCTGCGCGGCCTGGCCCTGCAGGCCCAACAGGACTGGAAAGGCGCCGAAGCGCTGTGGCTGCAACTGCTGCCCCTGGCCAAGCAACCCCTGCAACGGGAACAGCTGGAACTGGCCCTGGCCTTCACCTACGAACGCAGCGGCCAACTGGCCAAGGTGTTTGCCGCCGACTCACCGATCAAGACCACCCAGGTCCGCGACATTCTCCTGCGCCAGGTGGCCTCGCCCAAGCTGCTGCGCCAGCAGGCACGGCAGGCCGACTCTGCCACCGAGCGCAACACCGCCTGGTTCGTGCTGCTGTACAAGGACCTGACCCGCGGCCAGTACGCAGCCTTTGGCGAAGACTTCAAGCAACAACCCAGCCCCCTGCCCGAAGAAACCCTCAGCCGCGGCCTGGGCTACCTCTTCGACTATGGCCCCTCACTGGCGGTATTCCAGTGGTACGGCAAGCCTGACAGTGGCGAAGAGAGCAGCTATGCCTGCCCGAGCATCAAGGACAGCGCCGCGGCCCTGCAACAGGACCCGAAAAGCCCGGCCGGCCTGCTCTGCCTCGGAGAGTTCATGCGCCTGAACAACTTCGACCAGATGCCCCTGGATACACCGCCCAACGCCCAATCCCTGGGCGGCACCCAGGACAACTTCCCAGGCAAGCCCTTCTCGCGACTCGATGGTTATCAGGTGGTAATCAACAACCCCAAGGCCAGCCGTGACGAACGCGCCTATGCCTTGTACCGGGCGATCTACTGCTACGCCTCCTCCGGCAACAACCGTTGTGGCGGTGCCGGCGTCGAACCGGCCGTGCGCAAGGCCTGGTTCCGCCAGCTCAAGGGCAAGTTGGGGGACACCCAATGGGGCCAGTCGCTGCGTTACTACTGGTGAATCCAAAACGCCTGGCCTGCTGCCTGCTGTCACTGTGCCTGTACTGGGCAGTACCGGCAGGCGCCACCGTTGACGCGGCGCACTACGACGCCTTCTGGCTGTGGAGCGGGGTCAAGACCCAGCCAGTGCTGGCCCAGGCCAAGACCCTGTACATCCTCCAGGGGCAGATCAGTCGCTCGCGGCGCCATCCCGGGCGCGGTGTCGAGCTCATCGCCCAGGGCCTGCCGGTGTCGCAGTTGCCCCAGGAACAGGTCTGGGTGGTCTACCGCGCCCACACCCTGGCCTGGCCGGAGTCGCTGTATCGCCAGTTGCTTGGCCAGGTGCACCGCTGGCATGCCACGGGCACTGCGGTAATGGGCATCCAGATCGATTTCGACAGCAGCACCCGCGACCTCGAACGCTACGTGAGTTTCCTGCGCGACCTGCGCCAGCGCCTGCCGGCGCACTACCGCCTGAGCATCACCGGCCTGATGGACTGGGGCAGCAACGCCGACCCGCAAGCCATCGGCCAGCTCAAGGGCATAGTGGATGAAGTAGTGGTGCAGACCTACCAGGGTCGCCATAGCATTCCCAACTACGCAGCCTACCTGCCGCGCCTGGATCGCATGGGCCTGCCTTACAAGGTCGGTCTGATCCAGGGCGGTGACTGGCAAGAGCCCCAGGCGCTGCGTGACAGTGCCTGGTTCAAGGGGTATGTGGTGTTTTTGCAGAATCCTCAGATCGAGCCTCAACTACGGCGTAACACGCGTTCACAGTAATACGCGTCGACAACCTTGATCCTGAAAGCCTGCTCATGCAAAACGGTTCACGGGGAGTTGATGTTCAGCACAGCCATGGATCGACCCACACTCTCGTCGGACAAGGATTGACCACGACGAAAGCAGGCAATAGGATCGGGCTCACTACTCAACCCCGTACGCAGAGATTAAGTTCACTGGCCGTTGGGGTGAAAAAACCGGCTCCGGCCGGTTTTTTCGTTTCCAGGGAATGGAATAGTGCGCACGGCATTCTTCGTCGACGGCTACAACCTGTTTTACGGGTTACTAGCTGACACTCGATTCAAATGGCTCGATCTGCCCAGGCTGCTGATCCATATCGTGCAGATCGAGAACCCCGCCAGTCGCCGAGTTGACCCTCGGCGTCATCCTGCCTCACAGGCCCGAGTACCAACGTCCGCAACCCGGCTCACTGAAAGCGCTGGCCCATTGGATGCGCCGGGTCATCACCGCCGAAGAACTGCAAAAACACCAGTTCCCCGAGCGAGTCACGACCCACAAGGCGCCCGCGATCAAACCGGACTACTGGTGAATCCGCTCCCCTTACCAGTCATAGGTCAAACTCGACACCATGGTCCGGCCTTCGCCGTAATAGCAGTCCCAGATGGTGGTGCAATTGGCGACGTAGGTCTTGTCGGTGAGGTTCTTCACGTTCAGTGCCAGCTTCACGCCCTTCCATTGCAACGGCGATTTCTCCAGGTCGTAGGACAGGCTGGCGTCGTACACGGTGTAGGACGGGATCTGGAAGGCGCCGTCGTAATCGGTGCCATAGCTGCCCTTGACGTAGCGGGTGCCGACGCCTGCGCCCAGGCCCGCCAGCGGCGTGTCGCCGAGGATCGTGTAGTTGAGCCACAGCGACGCGGTCAACGGCGGCATCCCTGCCGGATGACGCCCTTCGCGCCCGTCGTTGTCCTTGGTGTACTTGATGTCGTTGCGCGACGCCGAGGCAATCACGTCCAGCGATTCGCTGAGGCTGGCCTTGGCTTCCAGCTCGATCCCCCGGGAGCGCACCGCGCCACTCTGGACGCTGAACCCGGGGTTGGCCAGGTCGGAGGTCAGGATGTTTTCCTGGTCCAGTTGGTAGGCCGATACCTGGACGAAGCTCTCCTGGCCCGGCGGCTGGTATTTCACCCCCACTTCGTACTGCTTGCCGCTGGACGGCTCGAAAGCGCCGCCCTGGCGACTGGTGCCACTCAACGGCAGGAAGGATTCCGAATAGCTGACAAAGGGCGCCAGCCCGTTGTCGAACAAGTACACCAGCCCGCCGCGCCCGGTGAAGGACTGGCTCTTGGCATTGGTATGACCACCGTTGAGCGGCGTCTTGTTATCGGTTTCCGCCCAATCGTTGCGACCGCCCAGAACCAGCACCCACTTCTCGTACTTGATCTGATCCTGCACATACAGGCCGGTCTGGATGATGGTGTTGTCCCACTGGTAAGGATTGCCGAAATTCAGCGACTGGCCGTAAGTCGGGGTGAACATGTCGAGAATCGGCGGGTTGAAGTCGTACTTGCCATGGAACTTCGAGTTGAAGTGGTAATAGTCCAGCCCCGTCACCAAGGTGTGGCTGAAGGGTCCGGTGTTGAACTCGGCCTGGGCGATGCTATCCACACCGTAAACCTTGTTGTGCTGCTTCCAATCCACACCGTAGCGGGTCATGTAGCGCTGATCGTTGAGGCCGGTCCTGGGATTGGTGACGAACCTGTAGCCGTGCAGCGGCGCGCGGTAGCGGTCATCGACGTCGGCGTAGCGGGCGTTCTGCTTCAGGGTCCAGACATCGTTCAGGCGATGGGAGAACTCGTAGCCGAGGACGAACTGGTCGCGGTCGTAGGCATTGACCCCGGGCTCGCCGAGAAACAGGTCGCGGTCGATCTTGCCATTGGGGTTGGCGAACACCGTGCCCACGCTGGGCAGGCCCTGGGCCTCGGGCACGTCGTTGTCCTTCTGGTACTGGGCGAACAGCGTCAGCTGGGTGTCGTCATCGGGCCGCCAGGTCAGGCTCGGGGCGATGAACTGCCGCTGCTGCTGGACGTAATCGATGGCGTCCTGGCTGTCGCTGGCCAGCCCGGTCAGGCGATAGAGGAACTGCCCCTGTTCATCCAGCGGGCCACCCAGGTCCAGGGCGATGCTCTTGTGGTCATAGCTGCCGGCTTCCAGCACCAGCTGGTGCAGCGGGGTTTCGGTGGGCCGCTTGCTGACCATGTTGACGATGCCGCCCGGCTGGTTCTGCCCGTAGAGCACCGAAGCCGGCCCCTTGAGCACTTCGATGCGCTCCAGGGCATAGGGCTCGATCTGCAGGGCACCGCCGGTACTGCCGCCGCCATAGGGCAAGTGCAGGCCATCGAGGTACATCGGTGTCGGGGAAAAACCACGGGAGGTCGGCTCGTCGAAAATCTTCACCCGGTCGGAAAAGCCACCACCGGTCATGCCCGGGGTGTAGAGCAGCGCTTCGGTCACGCTATGAGCGCCGCGAGCCTTGATCTCCTTGGCGCCGATCACGTTGATGGTCTGCGGAATCTCCACCAGTGCCGAGTCGGTCTTGCTCCCTGTGGCACTGCGCTTGGCGACGATTCCCGGTACCGCGCCCCAGGCATCCTCGGTCATCTGCGTGGCGCCGATCCGGGTTGGCGCCAGCTGCAGCGCGCCGTTCTCGGCCAAGGGTTGCAGGCCCCAGCTGGCACCGGTCTGCACCGCCTGCAAACCACTGCCGGCCAGCAACGTCTGCAGGCCCTGTGCGACCTCGTAACGCCCATGCAGGCCGGCACTGTGCTTGCCGGCAGTCATGCTCGCATCCACCGACAGGAGAATCCCCGCGGCACTGGCGAAACGATTCAGGACCTGATCGAGATTGCCGGCGGCAATCTGGTAGTCCCGCGCCTGGCTCTGGCTGCCGCTGTCGGCCTGGGCCATGCCCGGCAACACCGGGGCCATGGCCAGCAGCGCGACAAAGGCGCGGCGGCGGGCGGCGGTGCCCAGGGTCAAAATGGATGCTGTGGTCTGGTAAGGCATTCCTGAACTCCCCATGAGAATGCGTCTTGATCGGCTTTCATGGGGTATCCCGGACAGCTCGGCAGAATCGACAATCGCGCAGAAATTTTTTTTGCAATCAGCTCCGCGGCTTGAGGGTCACCCAGTAGCGGGTCACCGCGTGCGCCCGCACCGGCAGCGAACGTTCCAGGGCCGCGAGTACCGCGTCGCTGTCCGCCAGGGGAAAGACCCCGGTCAGCAACAGGCCGGCCACCTGCTCGTCACAACGCAACAGCCCCGGGCGATAACGCGCCAGCTCGGTGACGAACTGCCCCAGGGGCTGGCGTTCGGCAATCAGTCGGCCCTGGCTCCAACTGCTGGCATTGACTTCAGCCACTTGCCGCGCCGAAACCCGCCCGGCGCTGAACCACAGGCGCTCGCCGGCATTGAGTTGCACAGCCTGGGCATGCCGGGGGCTGACCCGCAGCGCACCTTCGTAAAGATCGACCCGGGTGCCGCCGTCCAGCTCGCGCACGGCAAAGCGCGTGCCCAGGGCCTGGATATCTCCGGCGGCGGTTTCGACGATCAGCGGCCGCGAGGAATCATGCCCGCTGGTGAGCAGGATCTCGCCCTGGATCAAGCGGATGCGCCGCTCACTGGCACTGAACAGCAGGTCGACGGCGCTGGCGCTGTTGAGGTCCAGGCGACTGCCGTCGCTCAGGGTCAGGTGGCGAATTTCTCCGGTGGCCGTACGCTGCCCGGCAAAGGCCGCCCGCCAAGGCTGGCTGTCCTGGACCAGATAACCGCTGCCCCCGGCCACCAACAGCAAGCCCAACAGTTTCAGCGCCGCACGTCGTTGCGGGTCCGGGGCCTGGGCCAGCAGCACATGGGCACTGTGCTCCGGCACCCCGCCCAGGGTCTGCTGCAGTTGCTGCAAGCGCTGCCAGGCCCGACGGTGTTCGGAATCAGCCTGCTGCCAGGCCACGAACGCCTCGCGCTGCTGCGCATCGAGCTCACCGCCCCAATGCAGCATCAGCCATTCACTGGCCTGCTCGACTATGGCAGGAGCAATGGGTGCCTGATGGACCTTCATTCTTCGTAAAGCACCTGATAACAAGCCTGGATCGCACGGATCATGTACTTCTGCACCGAACTGACGGAAACCTCCAGGCGCTCGGCAATCTGCGCATACCCCAACCCTTCGAACTGCGACATGAGAAAGGCCTGCCGCACCTTGTCCGGCATGCGATCGAGCATGGCATCGATCTGCATCAGGGTTTCGAGGATCAGTGCGCGGCTTTCCAGGGAGGGCGTCTGGGGTTCCGGCAGGTGGGCGATGCTTTCCAGGTAAGCGCGCTCGATGCGCAACCGGCGCCACTGGTCGATCACCAGGTTGCGCGCGATCTGCGCCAGGTAACTGCGGCTTTCCTGGTGCCCGGGAAAGCGCCCCGACAGCAACAGGCGCAGGAAAGTGTCCTGCGCCACATCCGCCGCATGCTCGCGATCGCCCAGGCGCTTGCGCAACCAACTCTGCAGCCAGCCGTGATGATCTCGATACAGGCGATGGAGCTGGGCGTTACCGTCAGTGGTTGCTTCCATGAATGAAACTGCACACATGATTGAGAGCAATTATCATTACACTTTTTTCTCAATCCAGGCAAAAAGGCTTTCAGCGCACCGGGCTGGCGGCGTGCAGCGGATACACCGACTCCCAGCCTCCCCCCAGCGCCTTGTACAAACCGACCATGGACAGGGACACCCCGGCCGAGCTTTCCACCAGTTGCTCCTGGGTGGCCAGCAAGGCGCCCTGCACGGTCAGGACGTTGACGAAATCCACCACCCCTTCGACGTATTGCTGCTGCGCGGTGCGCAAGGCGATCTGATTTTGCCGCACCGCTTCGGCCAGGCTGTCGCGGCGCAACTGGCTGGCGTTGTAGCGAGTCAACTGGTCGTCGATTTCGTGCCAGGCCCGCAGCACGGTCTGCTGATAGGCCAGGGCCGCTTCCTGCTGCTGGGCCTCGCGCAACTGGAGCATGCCGCGCAAACGACCACCGTCGAACAGCGGCAGGCTGAACTGCGGGCCGATGCCGAACTGCCGGGAGCTCCAGGAACCGAAGTCTGCCAATTGCATGGCCTGGGAGCCGAAGTTGCCGGACAAGGTAATGCGCGGATAGAAATCCCCCTTGGCTACGCCAATGCTGGCCGTCGCCGCATGCAGCCGGGCCTCGGCCTGACGGATATCGGGGCGGCGTTCGGCCAACTGCGACGGCAGGCCGATGGCCACTTGGCTCGGGGGTTGGGGCACCGGCGCGTCACTGGCCAACTCCTGGTGCAGGGCCTGGGGCGGCTCGCCCAGCAGCAGGCTCAGGGCGTTGATCAACTGCGCCTGACGCTGCTGCAATTCCGGCAGCCGGGCCTCGATGGTAGCGACCTGGGCCGCCGCTTCGGCCACATCCAGGTCAGTGGCCACGCCATCGGCCAGGCGCAGTTGCGAGAGCTTCAGACTGTGACGAGCGACATCGAGGTTCTGCTCGGTAACGGCCCGGGTGCTCTGCACGCCACGCAGTTGGATATAGTCCTGGGCGGTTTCCGCCAGCACCGACAACAGCACGCCACGCCGATCGTTCTCCGCCACTTCCAGGGTGGCGTCGGCCGCTTCGGTTTCACGCCGGACCCGGCCCCAGAAATCCAGTTCCCAGGAAGCCGAGAAGCCGGCTTCCCAGAGATTGAAGGCGGACTTGCCGTTGTTCCCCGACGGGTCGTTCAAGCCTTCGGCGCTGTTGCGCTTGCGCCCGTAGCCGCCATTGGCAGAGGTGCTCGGGTAGCGCTCGGCGGTGATCACCTGGCGCGCCGCCCGGCTCTGCTGCAAGCGGCTGCTGGCCAGTTGCAGATCGAGGTTGTCGCTCAGGGCCCGGCGACTCAGGGCCGACAGTTGCGGATCATTGAACACCTCCCACCAGCGCTCCTGCATGGCGCTGTCCACCGCCTGGCTGGCGGCGGCCTGTGCAGGTGTCGACCAGGCCTGGACCTGGGTCGCCTGGGGCCGCTGGAAATCCGGGCCGACGCTGCAGGCGCCCAGCGCCAGCAAGCCAAGCACCAGCAGCGCCCTGCCCCCGTGGCGAGGGAGCTTGCTCCCGTTCGAGTGCGCAGCACTCGCAAAGCGGCTTTCACTGAAGGCCTGGGCCACCGCATCAATCGCTTCCGGGGTAGCTGCGCTACCCAGCGGGAAGCGTCTGTGCCTGCTGCGTTCGATACTCATCGCTGGGTCACCTCACGTGCACTGGTGGCAGAGCTGTGGGTATCCACGCTGGCTTCCACCGACATGCCGACCCGCAGGCGCTCGGCCATGGGCTGGTTGGGGTCCAGGAGAATCTTCACCGGAATGCGCTGCACCACCTTGGTGAAGTTGCCGGTGGCGTTGTCCGGTTTCACCGCCGCGAACGTCACGCCGGTGGCCGGGGCCAGACTCTCGACGCGGCCGTGCAGGGTCTCGCCGCCCAGGCTGTCGACGCGCACTTCGACCGTCTGCCCGGCGTGCATGGCGGTGAGCTGGGTTTCCTGGAAGTTGGCCAGCACATAGGCCTGCTGCAGGGGCACCACGGCGAGGATCTTGCTGCCGGGAGTGACATAGGCGCCGACCCGTACCGCACGTTCGCCGACCATGCCATCCACTGGGGCGACGATGCGCGTATACGACAGCTCGTAGCTGGCCATTTCCAGGGCGGCCTGGGCCCGCTTCAAGCCGCCTTCGGCCGCGTCGCGCTGGGCAGTGAGGATCTCCACCTGCTTGCGCTCCGCTGCCAGGGCCGCAGTGGCCGTGGCCAGCCGGGCGCTGGCCTGGTCGATGCGGGTCTTGGCCTGCTGGGCGTTCTGCACGGTGCCGGCGCCGACCCCTGCCAGGTGGTTGTAGCGATTGAGCTCGTGCTCGGCAAAGGCCATTTCGGCGCGAGCCGCCCCCAGTGCCGCCTGGGCCTGGGCAATCACCGAACTCTGCCGGTCCAGGGTGGCCCGGGCGTTCTGCAACTGGGCCTGGGCCACCAGGGTTTCGGCATCCGCCGCCTGCGCCGCGGCCCGCAGGTCACGGTCATCGATCAGCGCCAGCAGTTGCCCGGCCTTGACCTGCTGGTTGTCCTCCACCAGCACTTCCTTGATGAACCCGGCCACGCGTGGCGCCACCAGGGTGTAGTCGGCGGCGATGAAGGCGTCGTTGGTGCTTTGCTCGCTGGAGCGGCCAAACAGACCCGGCGCCACCAGATAAGCCAGCACGCCAAGGGCCGCTACCGTCGCCACAGCGACGGCGATTTTGTCTTTGCTCTGGATCGTCATAAAAACCTTCTCGTTCAAGTGGGCGCCCGCGGTGGATAGATCCGCGTCGGCAGCCAGAAAATCAGCAGGATCAGCGCAGCGGCCACCCCTGCCATGCAGAAATAGAGATCGGCGGAGGTCAGCACCACGGCTTGCTGGTGCAGGCGCTGGGCCAGCCCGGCTACCCGGTCATCCACCAGGGGGGAGTTGCCCAGGCTGTCCACCAGCATCGTCGAGTGGAAATGCAACCGGTGAGTGGTGAGCACATCCAGCACCCCGGTGGCGATCACCGCCGCCAGGCCTTTCACGGTGTTGAACCAGGCCGAAGCGAAGGGCCCTTCCAGCGGAGTGATGCTGCCGGTGGAGAGCATCAGCAACGGCAGCACCGCCATCGGCTGACCGAAGATCTGCAGCAGTTGCAGCACATAGAAATCGTCACGAATCCAGGCCGAGGTCAGGTACGTGCCCCCCAGGCAAGACAGCACCAGCATGCCCAGGCCGATCCCCAGCACCCAGCGGCAGTCGACCCAGCGCAGGTTGCACAGGGCCGCCACCAGCGGCAGGGCCAGCAGTTGCGGCAGGGCCATCACCAGCATCACCGGGGCGGTCTGCAACGGGCGATAGCCCTGGACCTGAGCCAGGTACGCCGATGGGATGATGATCACCGCGGTCAGTACCACCAGCACCCCGGCCAGGGTCAACAGGGCGAAGGACAGGTTGCGGATGCCGAGCATCTGCAGCTTGAAGAAGGGAATCGGCTGCGACCATTCGTTGATCATGAACAGCACCAGCAACACCAGCCCGCCAACCAGCAGCACACTGATCAGCGGCGACTCGAACCAGTCCAGACGATTGCCCTGGAGGATGCCGATCACCAGCATGCAGATCGCCGGGAAGCCCAACAGCAGCCCACGCCAGTTGAACTGCTTGAAACGCTCCAGACGCAACGGGTCCTGGGGCAGGCCGTAAGCCACCGCCGCCATGGCCAGCAGACAGGGCGCCACCACCTGCCAGAAGGCCCAGCGCCAGCCCACGTACTCGGTCCACAGTGCCGCCAGGGGCGTACCCAGGCTGGGCCCGAAGGTGGCCGTCAGGGCATAACCGGCCAGGCCGTAGAGCTTGACGTTGGCCGGCAGGAACCGCAGGGCGACGGTCATCAGCATCGGCGGCAGCGCGCCTCCGGCCAGGCCTTGCAGCGTGCGCAGCAGCAACAGGCTCTGGTAGTTCGGGGCGAAGGGGCACAGCACCCCCAGCAGGGTGAACAGGCCAATGGCACACAGGGTGAAACGCCGCAGGGAAAAGGTCACCGAGCACCAGGGCGCGAAGGCCATGGCCGCCACCGAGGTGGCGGTGTAGCACGCCACCAGCCAGGTGCCTTCGTCGAATCCGATGAACAACGCACCGCGGATATCCGCCAGGGCGATCTTGGTCACCATCTCGTTGAGACCGGAGACCAGCACCGCCAACAACACACCGACCAGACCGATGATGATTCGCGGCCCGAAGATCGGTGGTGCAATGGCTGCCGGCTTGCTGGCGGCTTCAACCGAAGCAGGCGCAGCGACAGCAAGGGAACTCATGGAAATACTGCTCCAGACAAGAAAACCAGAGCAGTTTATGAACAGCCAGTGCTGACGAAAACTGACTTATCGACAGTTTATAAATGCACCAAACGCAACGATCATCCCCTGTTAATCGTAGGAGCTGGCTTGCCAGCGAAGAGGCCCCCAAGACCGCATTCGCCGACAAGCCGGCTCCTACACGGGCGACGCAGATTGCAAATGCACCGTAGGAGCTGGCTTGCCAGCGAAGAGGCCCTCAAGATCGCTTTCGCCGGCAAGCCGGCTCCTACGAAGAGGTCGGCTGGGCTTCTTGCCAGGTGGCCTGGCAGGAGCTGCGCAGGGTTTCGCGGAACCATTTATGCGCCGGGTCCTTGTCGTAGCGCGGGTGCCAGGCCTGGGTCAGGACCAGGGTCGGCAGAGAAATCGGCAGGACGAAGGAGCGCAGGCGCAGGCCCAGGCGCGAGACGCTGAGCAGGGTTTCCTGAGGCACCGGCAGGATCAGGTCCGAATCCGGCAGCATGAACATCGCGGCGTGGAAGCTCGGGGCAATCAGCGACACCCGACGCTCCAGGCCCTGCTCCGCCAGCGCCGCATCGATAGGGCCACGGGCGATGCCCCGGCGAGACATGCTGATATGGGGAAACGCGGCAAAACGCTCGGCGGTGATGTCCTCGTCCAACAGTGGATGGTCTTCGCGCACCAGGCCGACAAAGGCGGTAGTGAACAGATTCTGCACCTTCACTTCCGGGGTCAAGGGCCGGGTGTTGCTGATCCGCAGGTCGATCCGCCCCTCCCGCAGGGCCTCGTCATCGCCATCGCCTTCCGGCACGAAGCGCAGTTCGCATAACGGCGCCTGACGCTCCAGGGTATCGATGAGGCGACCGCCATAGACACCGACGAAAAAATCGTTGGCGCGCACATTGAAGCGCCGTCGCAACGAAAGCAGGTCCACCTGATCCGCCGAACGGAACAACAGCGCGGCCTGCTCCACCAGATCACGCACCTGACTACGCAGCTCCAGAGCCTTGGGGGTGGGCACCAGGCCACGTCCGGCCCGCACCAGCACCGGGTCACCCAGGGCTTCGCGAATCCGCGTCAGGGTACGGCTCATGGCCGCCGGGCTGAGGTTCATGCGCCGCGCGGCGCCGACCACACTGCCCTCGTCCAGCAGGGCATCGAGGGCGACCAGAAGGTTCATATCCGGGAGTTGCATACTGAGCACTCATGACTGATCAGGGATGATCCGGACGCAATGCTAGCAGGCTTGGCGCCGAGGAAAATGAGGGAGATCAATCCATACCCGTGAACCCACTACCCGCGTAGGAGCCGGCTTGCCGGCGAATGGGGTCTTCGAACCTTGCATCGCCCTTGAGGCCGCCTTCGCTGGCAAGCCAGCTCCTACGGTCGGGGGTGGTTCCGGTGGCGGGGCCATTCAGCGCTGCATGCCCCAGCGTTTCACCGTGACGCGCTCCAGGGTGTCGAAGATCAGGTTCTCCACCAGCAGGCCGATGAGGATCACCACCGCCAAGCCGGCAAACACCTTGTCGGTGTACAGCTCGTTGCGGTTCTGGAAGATGTACCAGCCCAGGCCGCCCTTGCCGCTGGTGGCGCCGAACACCAACTCAGCAGCGATCAAGGTGCGCCAGGCGAAGGCCCAACCGATCTTCAGCCCGGCGAGAATCGACGGCAGCGCCGCCGGGATCAGGATGAACAGCACCAGTCGCAGGCCCTTGAGGCCATAGTTGCGCCCGGCCATGCGCAGGGTTTCGGAAACCCCGAGAAACCCGGCGTAGGTATTCAGGGCCAGGGCCCAGAGCACCGAATGCACCAGCACGAAAATCAGGCTGTTCTGTCCCAGGCCGAACCACAGCAGCGCCAGGGGCAACAGGGCAATGGCCGGCAGCGGGTTGAACATCGAGGTCAGGGTGCTCAGCAGGTCACGGCCGAACTGGGTCGAGACCGCCAGGGTGGTCAGGGCGAACGCCAGGACAATACCGATCAGGTAGCCCTTGAGCAGCACCACCAGGGAAATGCCCACCTTGCCCAGCAGTTCACCACTGATCAGGCCCTGGTACAGGGCGCCGGCGGTCTGCACAAAGCTGGGCAGCAACAGGTCATTGTTCTGGTAGCGGGCCACGGCTTCCCAGAGCACTGCCAGGAGGATCAGGATCAGGCCCTTGCGCAGCCAGCCCTGTTGCCAGAGTCGCTGGCCCAGGGGCAGCTCTCGTTCCAGCGGGACTTGCAGCAAGGGTTGCAGGACTACTTCGTATTCTTCGCGCACAGGGGATGACTGGCTCATCGGGCGTTCCTCGTTCAACGGCAGCCTGACGGCTCAATAGGCGATACGGATATCGGCGAAATCCAGCTCGGTTTCGGTTTCAGGCCCCTGGCCTTCATCGAACAACAAGCGATGAATACGCTGTGCCGTCTGCTGGAACGCCACGCCGCCAAGGCTTTGCAGGTCGTATTGGTGGCTGTGGACTTGCGCCCGCACCCGCCCCGGATGCGGCGACAGCAGGAGGATGCGATTGCCCACTACCAGCGCCTCTTCAATGGAGTGGGTAACGAACAGCAAGGTGAAGCGCACCTCCTCCCAGAGCAGCAGCAACTCCTCCTGCATCTTGCGCCGGGTCAGGGCGTCGAGGGCCGCGAAGGGCTCGTCCATCAGCAGGATCTTCGGCTGCATGGCCAGGGCGCGGGCAATCGCCACCCGGGCCTTCATGCCACCGGACAAGGTGTGCGGATAGGCATCGGCGAAAGCCGCCAGGCCGACCTTGGCCAGGTAGTGCAGGGCGCGCTCTTCGGCTTCGCGACGGCCGAGGGTTTTCGACGCCAGCAGCGGAAACATCACGTTCTGCTTCACGGTTTTCCAGGGCGGCAGTTGGTCGAACTCCTGGAACACCACGATGCGATCCGGCCCAGGCTGACTGACTCGCCGACCCTGCAGGCGAATCTCGCCCTCGCAAGGCTGGATGAACCCGGCCACCGCCTTGAGCAGGGTCGACTTGCCGCAGCCCGAAGGCCCCAGCAGGACAAAACGATCGGCCGGATCAACCTCGAAACTCACCTGGTGGGTGGCCCGTACCACGCGCTGCGGGGTGCGGTACTCCAGGCTGACTTGATCCACCGCCAACAGCGTTTCGGCGGTGGCGGTGGGGTTGCTGGCCGTGTGGCCTGGCAAAGGGGCGTTCATGGCCATCAGCTCCCTTGCAGCGGCTTGGCGTCCTGGAAGAAGTAGTCCTTCCACGATTCCGGCTTGTTCTTGATGGCGCCGACCCGGTACAGGAACTCCGCCAGCGGGTAGGTGTTTTTCGGCGTCACGCTGAATTCGAACTGCGGGTTGTCGATGATCTTCAGCAGCGTGGCGCGGTCGATCTTGGCCTTGGTCACGCGGATGTAAGTGTCGGCGGCCGCGCCTTTGTCGTTCTGGGCGAACTCGGCAGCTTCAGCCAGGGCTTCGACGAAGGCCTTGTAGGTTTTCGGGTTGTCGTTGCGGAATTTCTCGGTGGCGAACAGCACCGTTGGCGAGTTCGGGCCCAGCAGGTCGTAGGTATTGAGCACCACATGCACGTTGGGGTTCTCCAGGGCCTGATCCTGGAACGGTGGGTTGGAGAAGTGCCCGGTCAGCTCGGTGCCGCCGGCAATCAGCGCGGCGGTGGCGTCCGGGTGCGGCACGGCGATGGTGTACTTATCCAGGCGATTGAATTCCTTGTCACCCCATTGCTTGGCTGCAGCGTATTGCAGGAAGCGCGACTGCACCGAGACGCCCACCGCCGGCACCGCGATGCGGTCCTTCTCGGTGAAGTCGGCGATGGTCTTGACCTTGGGGTTGTTGCTCACCAGGTAGTAGGGGAAGTTGCCCAGGGACGCCACGGCCTTGACGTTCTGCCGGCCGTGGGTGCGATCCCAGATGGTCAACAGCGGGCCGACGCCGGCTCCGGCAATGTCGATAGAGCCCGACAGCAACGCGTCGTTGACCGCTGCGCCGCCGGACAGTTGGGTCCAGTCGACCTTGATGTCGATGCCCTCTTCCTTGCCGTGCTTCTCGATCAGGTTCTGGTCGCGCACTACGTTGAGCAGCAAATAGACGATGCCGAACTGTTCAGCGATGCGGATCTCGCCTTCGGCATGGGCCGCTGTAGGGGCGACCAGGCTGCCGGCCAGCAGGCTGAAACCCAGGCCGATGGCCGTGGCCAGTTTGCCGAGGCGGGGAATGAAGGGAATGGATAAAGACATGATGATTCTCCTGCCGTGCCTGGCGATCAGTAAGGGGCGTCGCCCTGGATGGTGGTGCGATACAGCTTGCGGCGCAGATGGCTCGGGCAACCGGCGGCCAGGTGGATCAGCGAGCGGTTGTCCCAGAACACCAGATCGTGGGGCTGCCATTGATGGCGGTAGATGTTTTCCGGCAGCACGCTGTGGGCATACAACTCGGCCAGCAATTGGGCGCTTTCGTCTTCCGGCAGGCCAACGATGCGGGTGGTGAAACCCTCGCTGACGAACAGCGCCTTGCGGCCGTTTTCCGGGTGGGTACGGACTACGGGGTGCACCACCTCGGCGACCTGGGCCAGTTGTTCCGGGGTCAGGGTCGGGCGCCAGTTGCCCTCGAACTTGGTCTCGCTGTAGCGGGCCGTGTAGGAGTGGGCGGCGCTGCGGCCCTCGACCGCCTTGCGCAGGGCCTCGGGCAGGTTGTCCCAGGCTTTGTGCATGTCGGCGAACAGGGTGTCGCCACCTTCGGCCGGTAACTCCTGGGCATGCAGCATCGAGCCCAGGCTGGGCAGTTCCTTGTAAGAGAGGTCCGAGTGCCAGAACTTGCCGGCGTCACCCAGGCCGATGGACTGACCGTTCTCGATGATGTTGGAAACGATGAGGATTTCCGGGTGCCCGGCCAGCAGGAACTGCTTGAGCACATGGATCTGCAGCACGCCGAAACGGCGGCTGAAGGCGATCTGCTGTTCCGGGCTGATGCGCTGGTCACGGAACACCACCACATGGTGATCCAGGTGGGCGCGGTGGATGCGGGCGAAGTTCCCATCGTTGACCGGCCGGGACAGATCCAGGCCGATGATCTCGGCGCCCACGGCGCCACTGAAGGGACGGATTTCGAAGGCTTGTGCGGCGATGGGCGCGGCACTGGCTGATGCAGACATGACTGAAACTCCCGCGCAGGCGCGCCCAGGGCGCGCGCGTCGATCAGAAACTCACGGAGATCCCGTGTGGGTTCATTTCGTGCGGCGCGCCGATTGGTCGGCAGGTACGCAGGGAGTCAACTTTATAGATATAAGAAAGCGAATTTAAATACCGTTAGCGAATAACGATATGTTGATTCGGGCGGTGCGATACCTGGGGACGCTGCGCTGTCGACGGCTCGATGAGACGAACTGTAGGAGCCGGCTTGCCGGCGAAGGCGCTCTCACGGGCCCCTTCGCTGGCAAGCCAGCTCCTACAAGGCTGGCAGGGTCGCTTTTTACACGGATCAGCGTTCGTGCAGGGCTTCGGCGCGGGCGCGGATGATCGGCTTGAGCAGATAGCTGAGGATGCTCTTCTTGCCGGTGATGATGTCCACCGAGGCGACCATCCCGGGAATGATCAGCAGCGGCTTGTCATCGGTGCCCAGGTGGCTGCGGTCGGTGCGCAGCTTGATCATGTAGTAGGTGGTTTTCTTGTCTTCGTCGGTGATGGTGTCGGCGCCGATCTGTTCCAGACGGGCCTTGAGGCCGCCATAGATGGTGTAGTCATAGGCGCTGAACTTGACCACCGCTTCCTGGCCCGGGTGCAGGAAGGCAATGTCCTGGGGACGGATCTTGGCCTCCACCAACAGGGTGTCGTCCAGGGGCACGATTTCCACCATGTCGCTGCCCGGCTGGATCACGCCGCCAATGGTGTTGACCATCAGTTGCTTGACGATGCCGCGCACCGGCGAGGTGACCAGGGTCCGGCTGACCCGGTCTTCCAGTGCCTTGCCGGTGGCGCTGGCCTTGTTCAGTTCGGTGCGCGCCTCATTGAGCTGGGTCAGGGCCTCGCTGCGGAACTTGCCGCGGGTTTCATCAATCTTGCGCTGCACTTCCTTGATCGCCGATTCGGCACGGGGAATCGCCAGGGTGGTGGCGTCCAACTGGCCACGGGTTTCCACTTCGGCACGCTTGAGCCGCAGCACTTCCACCGGCGATACCGCGCCCTGGGCCACCAGGGGCTCGGACATGGCAATTTCCTGGCGTTGCAAGCCCAGTTGCTGACGGTACTGGGCCTGCTTGGAAGTAAACTCCCGCAGTTCCTGCTGTTTCTGGATCAGCTGTTCCTGGAGGCCGCCGATTTCGTCATGCAGCTGCTGACGGCGGCTCTCGTACAGGGATTTTTCGCTGGCGGCCTGGCCCGGTGCGTCCTTGAGCGCTTGCTCCGGGAAATTCAACGCACGGTCATCGACCTCGGCGCTCAGGCGCTCCACCCGCAGCAACATGGACAGGCGCACGGTCTCGGTCTCGCCGACGTTGGACTGGAAGCGCGTGTCATCCAGGCGGATCAACGGCGCGCCGGCCTCCACCACCTGGCCTTCCTTGACGTACAGCTCGGAGACGATCCCGCCTTCCAGGTTCTGGATCTTCTGCACCTTGGACGAAGGAATGGCCTTGCCCTCGCCTTTGGTCACTTCGTCGATGACCGCGAAGTTGGCCCACAGCACCAGGAACAGGAAAAACGCGATGATGCCCCAGATGGTCAGGCGAATGACCCGTGGCGCATCTTCGATCAGGGCCTTGTTGACCTCGGGCAACGGCTGCCCCTGGAGAGAATCGGTGCCTTTGAAATAGCGGCGGATCGAGTCCTTGAATCCCGACTTAAGCAACACTGATCTGCCCCTTCTTCAACGCTTCCATCACTACCGCTTTCGGGCCATCGGCCAGGATCTGTCCACGGTCCACCACCAACAGCCGGTCCACCAGCGACAACAGCGACGCCCGGTGAGTGACCAGGACCACGGTCTTGTTCTGCACCACTGCTTCCAGGCGCTGTTTCAAGCGTTCTTCACCGGTGTTGTCCATGGCACTAGTGGGCTCGTCGAGCAATAGGATCTGCGGGTTGAGCAACAGGGCACGAGCCAGGGCGACGTTCTGTCGCTGGCCACCGGAGAGGTTCTGTCCGCGTTCGCCCACCTGCAGTTCATAGCCTTGCGGGTGCAGCCGGGCGAATTCGTGAACCCCTGCCAGTTCGGCGGCTTGCAGCACCAGCTCGTCTTCGACGTAGCGGGCACCGGAGGTCAGGTTGTCCCGCAGGGTGCCGGCCAGCAGCTGGATGTCCTGGGGCACGTAGCCAATGTTGTGGCGCAATTCGCTGACATCGATCTGGCGGATGTCCACACCGTCCACCAGCAAGGCACCGGAGTCCGGCTGATAGAGCCCCACCAGCAGCTTGGCCAGGGAGCTTTTGCCCGAGCCACTGCGGCCGATGATGCCGACCTTCTCGCCCGGCTTGATCACCAGGTTGATGTTCTTCAGCGCCGGATTCTGCTGACCCGGGTAGGTGAAGTTCAGTTGCCGGCATTCGATGGCGCCCTGCAGCACGCTGCGACTCAGAGGGCGCTCGTCGAAATTGCGCTCCTGGGGCAGTTCCATCATCTGGTCCACCGAGGTCATGGTGACGCGGGCCTGCTGGTAGCGAGTCAGCAAACCGGACAGCGAGGCCAGTGGGCTCAAGGCCCGGCCGCTGAGCATGTAGCAAGCGATCAGCCCGCCCATGCTGAGGTTGCCGTCGATGATCTGGTACACGCCGAAGACGATCATGACCACCCCGGCCAGTTGCTGGATCAGCAAGGTGATGTTCATCGCCAGGCTGGAGAGCATCTTCACCCGCAGTTCCAGGCGGCTGAGGGTGCCGATGGTCTGCTCCCATTGATACTGACGCTCGCTTTCGGCGTTATTGACCTTGACCGCATCCAGCCCGGCCAGGGTTTCGATCAGGCTCGACTGGCGCTCGGCACCCAGGGCCATGGTTTTCTCCATGGTCGCCACCAGGGGCTTCTGCAAGGCGTAGCCGATACCCAGGGCAATGGGGAACGCCAGCACCGGGATCCACACCAGGTGCCCGCCAAGGATGGCGATCACCAGGAAGATCAGCAGGGTAAACGGCAGGTCGATGAGGCTGGTGAGGGTCAGGGACGCGAGAAAGTCCCGCAGGCTCTGAAACTCATGGATGTTCTGGGCGAAGCTGCCGACCCGAGCCGGGCGGTACTTCATGGCCATGCCGACGATGCGCTCGAACAGCGTGGCGGAAATGATCAGGTCGGTCTTTTTCCCCGCCAGGTCCAGGCACAGGCTGCGCAGACTCTTGAGGATCAGGTCGAAGATGTAGGCGCCCATGATGCCAATGGACAGCACCCACAGGGTCGAGGTGGCCTGGTTGGGCACCACCCGGTCGTAGACGTTCATCACGAACAGCGGCGCGGCCATGGCGATGATGTTGATCAGCAGGCTCGCGGCGATGGCGTCGGCATACAGCCAGCGCGAACGCTTGAGGGTGTCGCGGAACCAGGAGCGGGCCCGGGGAATCAGCGACCCGTGATTGACATCGAACTTGTGCTGGGGCTGGGCAAAGAACACCTGGCCGCTGTAGTCGTCGGCCAGCAATTGGCGATTGACGCAGACTTCACCGCCATCGCTTTCGCTGAGCAGCAGCCGCGCCTGGTCCTCGCCCTGCCAGCCCAGGAGCACGGCGCTGCGGCCGTCCTTGAGCAATAGCAGGGCGGGCATCGCGATGGTTGGAATCTGTTCGAGCTTGCGGCGTAACACCCGCCCCTGCAGCCCGGCCCGAGCCGCCGCACGGGGCAGCAGCTCGGCGCTCAAGCGCTGTGACGGCAATGGCAGACCCGTGGTCAGCATGGCCGCACTGGCAGGTTTCTGATGCAGGAAGCAAAGGGTCAGCAACCCATCCAGCAAGGGATCGTCATGCATGCCGCGCGGATCATGACTGAGTTGCACACGACTGACTTCTGATTCCACGCTGGACACTCTTGGCTGGCAATAGGATGAAAGTAGCTCAATTCATCCCAGGCAGCTGGACCTTGGGCTTCGCATCGTTCTGCACGACCGAAGCCATAGGTGCGACCACTCCCTGGCTCTTGAGCAACTCGCCCATGGTCGCCTTGATTCGATACTGAGTAAATAACTGAATGTTCTGGATCTCGGCCAAACGCCGGGAAGCGGTGAACAGTTCGTTTTCACTGTCGAGCAAGTCCAGCAGAGTACGTTCGCCCAGGCTGAACTGTTTCTGGTAAGCGGTGCGCACCGCAGTGCTGCGGTCGACATATTGCTGGGCGATCGGCACCTGGGCGTTGGCGTTGTTCTGGGCGTTCCAGGCCAGGCCCAGTTCTTCGTTCAGAACCCGCAGGGCGTTGTTGCGAATATCCAGGGCCTGGTTCGACTGGTAGGCCTTGGACTCCAGGTCGGCCTTGTTGCTGCCGCCGGCGAACAGGTTGAAGCGCATGCGCAGCATGGCCTGCCATTCATTGTTATGGCCGTTCTGACCGTCGAGGTCGTTATCGGCGGTGCGGCCCAGCTCAGCATCGAAACGCGGGTAGAAAGCCGACTTGGCGGCGTCGTACTGCTTCTCGGCAGCGACGATATCGGACTCGGCGGAGCGCAGGATCGGGCTGTTTTCCAGCATCTGGCGTCGGGCTTCATCGAGGTTGGCCGGCAGCAGCGCCATAAAACTGGCTGGTCGCTCCAATTGATCCGGCATCTCTCCCACAGCACTCAGGTAGTTGGTCTGGGCATCGGCCAGGTTGGTCTGCTCGGTGATCAGATTGTTGCGGGCCTGGGCCATGCGCGCTTCGGCCTGGTCAAGGTCGGCACCACTGCCTACGCCACGCTGGGTGCGCAGTTTGATCTGGTCGTAGATGCGTTCGTGATTACGCAGATTGTCTTCTGCCAACTGCACAAACTGACGACGGGTCAACACATCCAGGTACACCTGGGCCACGGTCAGCGCGGTGCGCTCGGAAGTGCCCAGCAGGGAATAAGCCCGAGAGTTGACGGTGGCTTGTTGACGCCCCACTTCGCTGGAGGTGGCAAAACCGTCAAAAACCATCTGCTGGAGACGTAAACTTGACTCTCCGCGGTTCAAGGTTTCCCAGTGATTACTGCCAGTACCCGCACGAGTACTAGGGTTATCCGTGCCTTCACGGCCGTAGCCAGCGAGCATATCGACGCGCGGCAAATAGCCACCCTTGGCCGCTTTGAGTTGATAGTCAGCGGCTAGACGGCTGTTTACCCCGGCTTGTATTTCCGGATGCACATCCAGTGCTTTCTGCATGGCTTCGGGGAGTGTTTGTGCCTGCACGAAACTGGCGGCTAAGGCGAACGGCAGGGCCTTGAACAGGTGAAAACGCATGGTAAGAATTTCCCTCGGACAGCATGTCCAGAAACACGTCATTAACGTGGTGCCACATCGAATGATTACAAGCACAACGACCGTCCGTCGGAAAGCTCAAACTAAGAACTGGTTCACATACTTCAAGTCAGGTTATTGCATAAATATCAATGTGACATTAATCCGGCGATTGTTTAGGATGGCATCCATAAGGTCAATAGTTTGGCATAAAGTTAATCTCGAAAAAATCTAGCCAAAATATTGACAGCCATACTGTCAAATACCCGTTTCCAATTACACAGCAATGTACCTCCAGACTGAGTTGCGGCCCGCGCCCAAGCCGGTACATGGATGTCAACTGAGCGGTACACCGGAGAGTCCCCAATGAGCAGTGTTGTTGCCATCGTCAAAAGCATTGTCGGTCAGGTTTTCGTAGTTTCCCCGGAAGGAATCCGGCGCGTACTCATCGAAGGCGACCGCCTGTTCGTGGGTGACCAGGTGGATACCGGCCCGGCGGGTGCCGTCACTCTGGAGTTGACCGACGGGCGTACCCTCGACCTTGGCCGCGACACTCAATGGAGCGGTGCCGCCCCGGACTCCAGCACCGACCTGGCCCAGGCCAGCGCGCAAGCCGCGCCCTCGGTGGCTGAACTGCAGCAGGCCATTGCCGCCGGTGTCGACCCGACCACCGACCTGGAAGCCACCGCTGCCGGCCCGTCCGCAGCAGGTACGGGTGGTGCTGCCGGGGGCGGCCACAGCTTCGTCCAGCTTGAGGAAACTGCAGGCCGGGTGGACCCGACCATCGGCTTCCCGACCGCCGGCCTGGGGCTGGCCAATTCGGCCCAGGACAACACCATTGGCGGGCTGACCAACAATAATGGCCTGGCCAATGGCAACGGCAGTGGCAGTGATTCGCTGCGCCCGGCGACCCTGACCCTGGGCGCCACCCCGACCATCACCGAAGCCGGTGGTGTGCTGGTGTATACCGCCACTCTGACCCAGGCACCGCTGACCGACCTGACCGTCACCCTGTCCAATGGCGCGGTCATCGTGATCGGCGCCGGCCAAACCACTGGCAGCGTGCAGGTCCCTCTGGCGCCCCATGACAACGTCTATATCGACCCCGGCCAGATCAGCGTTAGCGTGACCGGCACTGCTGGCGGCGGCGGCCTGCTGGTGACCGTCAACCCGACCCCGGCGGTGACCCTGGTCACCGACACTATCGACACCACCACCGTCACCCTGACAGCCGATGCCAACGTCACCGAAGGCGGACAGATCACCTACACCGCCACCCTGACCAACCCGGCGCAGACGCCGGTGACCATTACCCTGTCCAACGGTTCGGTCATCACCATCGAAGCGGGCAAGTCCAGCGGCTCGATCGACGTCGCGGCCCCGGCCAACGATGTCTACAAGAACGGCAGCACCCTCGAGGTCGGCATCACCAAGGCTGAGGGCGGCAACTTCGAGAGCCTGGTGCCCAGCACCGACAAGGCCGTGACTACAGTCACCGACACCATTGACGATACCGGCCTGAGCCTGTCGGCCACCGGCACCGTGGCCGAAGGCGGCTCCATCGTCTACACCGCGACCCTGACCAATCCTGCCGGGACTGCGCTGACCGTCACCCTGAGCAACGGCGCGGTGATTACCATCGCTGCTGGCACCACTTCCGGCACCGCCACCGTCGCGGCCCCGGCTGATGACGTCTATAAGGACGCGGGCAAGGTCGAAGTCACCATCACCAAGACCGATGGCGGCAACTTCGAAAACCTGGTCACCAATCCAGCCCCTGCCGTCACTGACGTCACCGACACTATCGACACTTCCACCGTCAGCCTGACTGCCACTCCGAGCGTCGCCGAAGGTGGAACCGTGGTTTACACCGCCTCGGTTACGGCTCCGGTTACCGGTTCGCCGGTCGTGGTCACCCTGTCCAACGGCCAGACCATCACTATTCCAGTGGGCGAGTCTTCCGCCACGGTGAACTTCACCGCGCCGAACGATGCCTTGGCTGGCGGTAGCTCTCTGAGCACCAACATCACCAAAGCTGACGGTGGTAACTACGAGAAGCTGGAGATCAACGACAAGCCAGCTGAAACCTCGGTTACCGATACCCCGGACACCACTACTCTGAGCCTGAGTGCTACTGACTCGGTAGCAGAAGGCGGGTCCATCGTTTACACCGCTACGCTGACCAACGCTGCCGGGACTCCGGTCACCGTGACCCTGAGCAACGGTGCTGTCATCACTATCGCTGCTGGTGCCACCACCGGCACCGCCACCGTCGCGGCCCCGGCCGACGATGTGTACAAGGACGCCGGCAAGGTCGAGGTCACCATCACCAAGACCGATGGCGGCAACTTCGAGAACCTGGAAACCAACCCGGCTCCAGCAGTGACTGATGTCACTGACACTATCGATACGTCGACTGTCAGCCTGACCGCGACCCCGAGCGTGGCTGAAGGCGGCACCGTGGTGTACACCGCATCGGTCACCGCGCCAGTGACCGGCTCCCCGGTTGTGGTGACCTTGTCCAACGGACAGACCATCACTATCCCGGTTGGCGAAAGCCAGGCTTCGGTGAACTTCACCGCGCCGAACGATGCCCTGGCTGGCGGTAGCTCCTTGAGCACCACCATCACCAAGGCTGACGGCGGCAACTACGAGAAGCTGGAGATCAACGACAAGCCAGCTGAAACCTCGGTCACCGACACACCGGACACCACCACCCTCAGCGTGACTGCTACCGATACCGTGGCAGAAGGCGGTTCGATTGTTTACACCGCGACCCTGAGCAACGCTGCCGGAACTCCGGTGACCGTGACCCTGAGCAACGGCGCGGTGATCACCATTGCCGCTGGCGCCACGACTGGCACCGCCACTGTTGCGGCGCCAGCCGATGACGTCTACAAAGATGCCGGTAAGGTTGAAGTCACCATCACCAAAGCGGATGGCGGCAACTTCGAGAACCTGGTCACCAACCCAGCTCCGGCTGTGACTGATGTCACCGACACCATCGACACTTCCACCGTCAGCCTGACTGCCACTCCGAGCGTCGCCGAAGGCGGCACAGTGGTGTACACCGCGTCGGTTACGGCTCCGGTTACCGACTCGCCGGTTGTGGTGACCCTGTCCAACGGCCAGACCATCACTATTCCGGTTGGCGAAAGCCAGGCTTCGGTGAACTTCACCGCGCCGAACGATGCCCTGGCTGGCGGTAGCTCCTTGAGCACCACCATCACCAAGGCTGACGGTGGTAACTACGAGAAGCTGGAGATCAACGACAAGCCAGCTGAAACCTCGGTCACCGACACACCGGACACCACCACCCTCAGCGTGACTGCTACCGATACCGTGGCTGAAGGCGGTTCGATTGTTTACACCGCGACCCTGACCAACGCTGCCGGTACTCCGGTCACCGTGACCCTGAGCAACGGTGCTGTGATCACCATCGCCGCTGGCGCCACGACTGGCATCGCCACTGTTGCGGCGCCAGCCGATGACGTCTACAAAGATGCCGGTAAGGTTGAAGTCACCATCACCAAAGCGGATGGCGGCAACTTCGAAAACTTGGTCACCAATCCAGCTCCAGCCGTGACTGATGTCACTGACACTATCGATACCAGCACCGTTTCGTTAACCGCGACCCCAAGCGTCGCCGAAGGCGGCATCGTGGTGTACACAGCCTCGGTGTCCGCCCCAGTAACTGGCTCCCCGGTCGTAGTAACGCTGTCCAATGGCCAGACCATCACCATCCCGGTGGGCGAATCGTCCGCTACCGTGAACTTCACCGCACCCAACGATGCCCTGGCCGGTGGCAGCTCCTTAAGCACCACCATCACCAAGGCTGACGGCGGCAACTACGAGAAGCTGGAGATCAACGACAAGCCAGCTGAAACCTCGGTCACCGACACACCGGACACCACCACCCTCAGCGTGACTGCTACCGATACCGTGGCAGAAGGCGGTTCGATTGTTTACACCGCGACCCTGACCAACGCTGCCGGTACTCCGGTCACCGTGACCCTGAGCAATGGCGCGGTGATCACCATTGCCGCAGGCGCCACAACTGGCACCGCCACCGTCGCGGCACCAGCCGATGACGTCTACAAAGATGCCGGTAAGGTTGAAGTCACCATCACCAAAGCGGATGGCGGCAACTTCGAGAACCTGGTCACCAACCCAGCTCCGGCTGTGACTGATGTCACCGACACCATCGATACTTCCACCGTCAGCCTGACTGCCACTCCGAGCGTCGCCGAAGGCGGCACAGTGGTGTACACCGCGTCGGTTACGGCTCCGGTTACCGGCTCGCCGGTCGTGGTGACCCTGTCCAACGGTCAGACCATCACTATCCCGGTTGGCGAAAGCCAGGCTTCGGTGAACTTCACCGCGCCGAACGATGCCTTGGCTGGCGGTAGCTCCCTGAGTACCACCATCACCAAGACCGAGGGTGGCAACTACGAAAAACTGGAGATCAATGACAAGCCGGCCGAGACCGCTGTCACCGACACTCCAGACACAACGACGCTGAGCCTGTCGGCCACCGACTCCGTGGCCGAGGGCGGCTCCATTGTCTACACCGCCACACTGACCAATGCTGCGGGCACGCCAGTCACCGTGACCCTGTCCAACGGTGCCGTCATCACCATCGCCGCGGGCGCTACCTCGGGTACAGCCACCGTCGCCGCACCGGCTGACGACGTGTACAAGGATGCGGGCAAGGTCGAAGTCACCATCAGCAAGGCTGACGGTGGCAACTTCGAAAACCTGGAGACCAACCCAGCGCCAGCCGTCACCGATGTCACCGACACCATCGATACCTCGACGGTGAACCTGACTGCCACGCCGAGCGTGGCCGAAGGCGGCACCGTGGTGTACACCGCGTCGGTGTCGGCGCCGGTGACCGGCTCGCCAGTCGTGGTGACCCTGTCCAACGGTCAGACCATCACCATCCCGGTCGGCGAAAGCCAGGCTTCGGTCAATTTCACCGCGCCCAACGATGCCCTGGCCGGTGGCAGCTCTCTGAGCACCACCATCACCAAGGCTGACGGCGGTAACTACGAGAAGCTGGAGATCAGCGACAAGCCCGCTGAAACCACAGTAACCGACACCCCAGACACCACCACCCTGAGCCTGTCGGCCACCGACTCCGTGGCCGAAGGCGGCTCCATTGTCTACACCGCGACCCTGACCAATGCCGCAGGCACCCCGGTCACCGTGACCCTGAGCAATGGCGCGGTGATCACCATCGCTGCGGGCGCCACGTCCGGCACCGCCACCGTTGCCGCACCAGCCGACGACGTCTACAAAGACGCCGGAAAAGTCGAAGCCACCATCACTAAAGCGGACGGCGGCAATTTCGAGAACCTGGTGACCAATCCAGCGCCTGCTGTGACTGATGTCACCGATACCATCGACACCAGCACTGTGTCCCTCACCGCAACGCCGAGCGTCGCTGAAGGCGGCACCGTGGTGTACACCGCATCGGTGTCCGCGCCGGTGACCGGCTCCCCGGTTGTGGTCACCCTGTCCAACGGCCAGACCATCACCATTCCGGTGGGCGAGTCTTCCGCCACCGTGAACTTCACTGCACCGAATGACGCCCTGGCTGGCGGTAGCTCTCTGAGCACCACCATCACCAAGACCGATGGCGGTAACTACGAAAAACTGGAAATCAGCGATAAACCCGCTGAAACCAGCGTTACCGATACTCCGGATACAACGACTCTGAGCCTGACGGCCACTGAGTCTGTGGCCGAGGGCGGCTCTATCGTCTACACCGCCACTCTGACCAACGCTGCCGGAACTCCGGTGACCGTGACCCTGAGCAACGGTGCTGTGATCACCATCGCCGCTGGCGCCACGACCGGCACCGCCACTGTTGCGGCGCCAGCCGACGACGTCTACAAAGACGCCGGCAAAGTCGAAGCCACCATCACCAAAACGGACGGTGGCAACTTCGAAAACCTGGTCACCAACCCAGCTCCAGCGGTGACTGATGTCACCGATACCATCGACACCAGCACCGTTTCACTGACTGCTACGCCAAGCGTCGCTGAAGGCGGCACCGTGGTGTACACCGCATCGGTCACCGCTCCGGTTACCGGCTCTCCGGTTGTGGTCACCCTATCCAACGGCCAGACCATCACCATTCCGGTGGGCGAATCTTCCGGCAGCGTGAACTTCACTGCACCGAATGACGCCCTGGCTGGCGGTAGCTCCCTGAGTACCACCATCACCAAAGCGGACGGTGGCAACTACGAAAAGCTGGACATCAACGACAAACCCGCTGAGACCAGTGTTACCGATACGCCGGACACCACCACCCTGAGCCTGTCGGCCACCGAGTCCGTGGCCGAGGGCGGCTCCATTGTCTACACCGCTACCCTGACCAATGCCGCAGGCACTCCGGTCACTGTGACCCTGTCCAACGGTGCCGTCATCACCATCGCCGCGGGCGCTACCTCGGGTACAGCCACCGTCGCCGCACCGGCTGACGACGTGTACAAGGATGCGGGCAAGGTCGAAGTCACCATCAGCAAGGCTGACGGTGGCAACTTCGAAAACCTGGAGACCAACCCAGCGCCAGCCGTCACCGATGTCACCGACACCATCGATACCTCGACGGTGAACCTGACTGCCACGCCGAGCGTGGCCGAAGGCGGCACCGTGGTGTATACCGCGTCGGTGTCGGCGCCGGTGACCGGCTCGCCAGTCGTGGTGACCCTGTCCAACGGTCAGACCATCACCATCCCGGTCGGCGAAAGCCAGGCTTCGGTCAATTTCACCGCGCCCAACGATGCCCTGGCCGGTGGCAGCTCTCTGAGCACCACCATCACCAAGGCTGACGGCGGTAACTACGAGAAGCTGGAGATCAGCGACAAGCCCGCTGAAACCACAGTAACCGACACCCCAGACACCACCACCCTGAGCCTGTCGGCCACCGACTCCGTGGCCGAAGGCGGCTCCATTGTCTACACCGCTACCCTGACCAATGCCGCAGGCACCCCGGTCACCGTGACCCTGAGCAATGGCGCGGTGATCACCATCGCTGCGGGCGCCACGTCCGGCACCGCCACCGTTGCCGCACCAGCCGACGACGTCTACAAAGACGCCGGAAAAGTCGAAGCCACCATCACTAAAGCGGACGGCGGCAATTTCGAGAACCTGGTGACCAATCCAGCGCCTGCTGTGACTGATGTCACCGATACCATCGACACCAGCACTGTGTCCCTCACCGCAACGCCGAGCGTCGCTGAAGGCGGCACCGTGGTGTACACCGCATCGGTGTCCGCGCCGGTGACCGGCTCGCCGGTTGTGGTGACCCTGTCCAATGGGCAAACCATCACCATTCCAGTGGGCGAGTCTTCCGCCACCGTGAACTTCACTGCGCCCAATGATGCCCTGGCTGGCGGCAGCTCCCTGAGCACCACCATCACCAAGGCCGATGGCGGTAACTACGAAAAACTGGAGATCAATGACAAGCCGGCCGAGACCGCTGTCACCGACACTCCGGACACCACGACGCTGAGCCTCTCGGCCACTGACTCGGTGGCCGAAGGCGGCTCCATTGTCTACACCGCCACCCTGAGCAATGCCGCAGGCACACCGGTCACGGTCACGCTGTCCAACGGTGCAGTCATCACCATCGCGGCTGGCGCCACGTCCGGCACCGCCACAGTGCCTGCGCCTGCCGATGACGTGTACAAGGACGCGGGCAAGGTCGAAGCCACTATCACTAAAGCGGATGGCGGCAACTTCGAGCAGTTGGTAACCAACCCAGCTCCAGCCGTCACCGATGTCACTGACACCATCGACACGTCCACCGTCAGCCTGACCGCTACCCCAAGCGTCGCTGAAGGCGGCACTGTGGTGTACACCGCTTCGGTATCGGCACCTGTCACCGGCTCCCCGGTTGTGGTCACCCTGTCCAACGGCCAGACCATCACCATCCCGGTCGGTGAAAGCCAGGCTTCGGTCAATTTCACCGCGCCGAACGACGCTCTGGCCGGTGGCAGCTCCTTGAGCACCACCATCACCAAGGCTGATGGTGGCAACTACGAGAAGCTGGACATCAGCGATAAACCCGCTGAAACCAGCGTTACCGATACGCCGGATACAACCACTCTGAGCCTGACGGCCACCGATTCCGTGGCCGAAGGCGGTTCCATCGTTTACACCGCCACCCTGACCAATGCCGCTGGCACACCGGTCACGGTCACGCTGTCCAACGGTGCAGTCATCACCATCGCGGCCGGCGCCACGTCCGGCACCGCCACAGTGCCTGCGCCTGCCGATGACGTGTACAAGGACGCGGGCAAGGTCGAAGCCACTATCACTAAAGCGGATGGCGGCAACTTCGAGAACCTGGTCACTAACCCAGCTCCAGCGGTGACCGATGTCACTGACACCATCGATACATCGACCGTCAGCCTGACCGCGACCCCGAGCGTCGCCGAAGGCGGCACCGTGGTGTACACCGCGTCGGTTTCGGCGCCGGTCACCGGCTCGCCGGTCGTGGTGACCCTGTCCAACGGCCAGACCATCACCATTCCGGTGGGCGAGTCTTCCGCCACCGTGAACTTCACCGCGCCCAATGATGCCCTGGCTGGCGGCAGCTCCCTGAGCACCACCATTACCAAGGCCGACGGTGGCAATTACGAGAAGCTGGAGATCAGCGATAAACCGGCTGAAACCACGGTTACCGATACGCCGGATACAACGACGCTGAGCCTGACCGCTACCGATTCCGTGGCTGAAGGCGGCTCCATTGTCTACACCGCCACCTTGACCAATGCCGCTGGCACACCGGTTACCGTAACCCTGAGCAACGGCGCGGTGATCACCATCGCTGCGGGCGCCACGTCCGGC
This sequence comes from Pseudomonas sp. JDS08PS003, assembly GCF_045013505.1. Lineage (NCBI taxonomy): Bacteria > Pseudomonadati > Pseudomonadota > Gammaproteobacteria > Pseudomonadales > Pseudomonadaceae > Pseudomonas > Pseudomonas sp. JDS08PS003. The sequence goes on along the minus strand of NZ_CP120724.1, from coordinate 248,671 downwards.
ACCGCCACCGTTGCCGCACCAGCCGACGACGTCTACAAAGACGCCGGAAAAGTCGAAGCCACCATCACTAAAGCGGACGGCGGCAATTTCGAGAACCTGGTGACCAATCCAGCGCCTGCCGTGACTGATGTCACCGATACCATCGACACCAGCACCGTTTCGCTGACCGCTACGCCAAGCGTGGCTGAAGGTGGCACCGTGGTTTACACCGCGTCGGTAACCGCGCCGGTGACCGGCTCCCCGGTTGTGGTCACTCTCTCCAACGGTCAAACCATCACCATTCCGGTGGGCGAATCTTCCGGCAGCGTGAACTTCACTGCACCGAATGACGCCCTGGCTGGCGGCAGTTCCCTGAGCACCACCATCACCAAAGCGGACGGTGGCAACTACGAAAAACTGGAGGTCAGCGATAAACCCGCTGAGACCTCGGTCACCGATACCCCGGACACCACCACCCTGAGCCTGAGTGCAACCGACTCCGTGGCCGAAGGTGGTTCCATCGTTTACACCGCCACCCTGACCAATGCAGCTGGCACACCGGTTACCGTAACCCTGTCTAACGGTGCGGTGATCACCATCGCAGCCGGTGCCACCACTGGCACCGCCACTGTTGCGGCACCAGCCGACGACGTCTACAAAGACGCCGGCAAAGTCGAAGCCACCATCACCAAAGCGGATGGCGGCAATTTCGAGAACCTGGTGACCAATCCAGCGCCTGCCGTGACTGATGTCACCGATACCATCGACACCAGCACCGTTTCACTGACTGCTACGCCAAGCGTGGCCGAAGGCGGCATCGTGGTGTACACCGCATCGGTCACCGCGCCAGTGACTGGCTCGCCGGTCGTGGTCACCCTGTCCAACGGCCAGACCATCACCATCCCGGTGGGCGAGTCCTCCGGCAGCGTGAATTTCACCGCACCGAACGATGCCTTGGCTGGCGGTAGCTCCCTGAGCACCACCATCACCAAGACCGACGGTGGCAATTACGAGAAGTTGGATATCAGTGACAAACCGGCTGAAACCACGGTTACCGATACGCCGGATACAACGACGCTGAGCCTGACCGCTACCGATTCCGTGGCTGAAGGCGGCTCCATTGTCTACACCGCAACACTGAGCAATGCGGCCGGGACTCCGGTCACCGTGACGTTGAGCAATGGCGCAGTGATCACCATCGCCGCAGGCGCCACTTCCAGCACCGCGACTGTCGCCGCCCCGGCCGATGATGTTTATAAGGACGCCGGCAAGGTCGAAGCCTCCATCACCAAAGCTGACGGCGGCAATTTCGAGCACCTGGTCACCAACCCGGCTCCAGCCGTGACTGATGTCACCGATACTATCGATACGTCGACGGTGAGCCTGACCGCCACGCCAAGCGTGGCCGAAGGTGGAACCGTGGTGTACACCGCATCGGTCACCGCGCCGGTGACTGGCTCGCCAGTAGTAGTGACCCTGTCGAACGGTCAGACCATCACCATCCCAGTCGGTGAAAGCCAGGCTTCGGTCAATTTCACGGCGCCGAACGACGCTCTGGCCGGTGGCAGTTCTCTGAGCACCACCATTACCAGGGCCGATGGCGGCAACTACGAAAAACTGGCTATCAGCGACAAACCGGCCCAGACCTCGGTCACCGACACCGTCGACACCACCAATCTCAGCCTCAGTGCCACCGGTACCGTGGCTGAGGGTGGCCAGATCACCTACACCGCGACCCTGACCAACGCGGCCGGCACTCCGGTCACCGTGACTCTGAGCAACGGTGCCGTGATCCATATCGAGGCCGGTAAAACCACTGGCACCGTGACCGTCCCCGCACCAGCCGACGATGTCTACAAAGACGCCGGCAAGGTCGAGGCCACCATCACCAAGGCCGAAGGTGGCAACTTCGAGAAGCTGGTGCCGAACACCACGCCAGCCGTGACCGATGTGACTGACACCATCGACAACTCCACCGTCACGCTGAAGGCCACGCCTTCGGCTGCCGAGGGTGGCAACGTCACTTACACTGCCACCGTTAGTGCTCCAGTGACCGGTTCGCCTGTCACCGTGAACCTGGCCAATGGCGAGAAAATCACCATCCCGGTCGGCGAAACCACCGGTTCGGTGAGCATCAGCGCACCGAACGACGTATTGGTCGGTCACACTCCACTGACCAACTCCATCACCAACGTCAGCGGCGGCAACTACGAAAATCTCGTGGCCGACAAGACCCCGGTCAGCACCACCGTGACCGACACCGTCGACACCACCAGTGTCAGCCTCAGTGCCACCGGCACCGTGGCCGAGGGTGGTTCCATCGTTTACACCGCCACACTGAGCAATGCTGCAGGCACTCCGGTCACCGTGACCTTGAGCAATGGTGCAGTAATCACCATCGCCGCAGGTGCGACTACTGGTACCGCCACCGTCGCGGCGCCAACCGATGATGTTTACAAGGATGCAGGCAAGGTCGAGGCCACCATCACCAAGGCCGAAGGCGGCAACTTCGAGAAGCTGGTGCCGAACACCACGCCAGCCGTGACCGATGTCACCGACACCATCGACAACTCCACCGTCACGCTGAAGGCCACGCCTTCGGCTGCCGAAGGTGGCAACGTCACTTACACCGCCACCGTTAGCGCTCCAGTGACCGGTTCGCCTGTCACCGTGAACCTGGCCAATGGCGAGAAGATCACCATCCCGGTCGGCGAAACCACCGGTTCGGTGAGCATCAGCGCGCCTAACGACGTTCTGGTCGGCCACACTCCGCTGACCAACTCCATCACCAACGTCAGCGGCGGCAACTACGAAAATCTCGTGGCCGACAAGACCCCGGTCAGCACCACCGTGACCGACACCGTCGACACCACCAGCGTCAGCCTCAGTGCCACCGGCACCGTGGCCGAGGGCGGTTCGATTATCTACACCGCCACCCTGACCAACGCGCCTGGCACTCCGGTCACCGTGACTCTGAGCAACGGTGCCGTGATCCATATCGAGGCCGGTAAAACCACTGGCAACGTGACCGTCCCCGCACCAGCCGACGATGTCTACAAAGACGCCGGCAAGGTCGAGGCCACTATCACCAAGGCCGAAGGTGGCAACTTCGAGAAGCTGGTGCCGAACACCACGCCAGCCGTGACCGATGTCACCGACACCATCGACAACTCCACCGTCACGCTGAAGGCCACGCCTTCGGCTGCCGAGGGTGGCAACGTCACTTACACCGCCACCGTTAGCGCTCCAGTGACCGGTTCGCCCGTCACCGTGAACCTGGCCAATGGCGAGAAAATCACCATCCCGGTCGGCGAAACCACCGGTTCGGTGAGCATCAGCGCGCCTAACGACGTTCTGGTCGGTCACACTCCACTGACCAACTCCATCACCAACGTCAGCGGCGGCAACTACGAAAATCTCGTGGCCGACAAGACCCCAGTCAGCACCACCGTGACCGACACCGTCGACACCACCAGCGTCAGCCTCAGTGCCACCGGCACCGTGGCCGAAGGCGGCTCCATCGTCTACACCGCAACCCTGAGCAATGCTGCCGGCTCGCCGGTTACCGTGACCCTGAACAACGGTGCGGTGATCCATATCGAAGCCGGTAAAACCACCGGCACGGTCACCGTCCCGGCACCGGCAGATGACGTCTACATCGACGCCGGCAAGGTCAATGCGTCCATTACCGGCGCCACCGGCGGCAACTTCGAGAAGCTGGTACCAGACACCACGCCAGCCGTGACCAACGTCACCGATACTGTCGATACCACCTCGGTGGGCATCAGCGGCAGCACCTCGGTCACCGAAGGCCAGACCGCCAGCTACACCGTGAGCCTGACCCACCCGGCGCAAACCGAAGTCACCCTGAAGATCAGCTACAGCGGCACCGCCACCGACGGCTCGGACTTCAGCGGCGTGTACACCGTGAAGATCCCGGCCGGCGCCAGCAGCGCCACCTTCAACGTCGCCACCCTTGACGACAAGATCACCGAAGGCACGGAAAACTTCACGGTCAAGATCGACTCGGCCACCGGCGGCAACTTCGAGAATCTGGTGGTGGGCAGCAACAATACCGTCACCACCTCGATCATCGACAACGATGCGCCACCGGTCATCGACCTGGATGCCAACAACTCCAGCGGCGCCACCGGAGCCGACTACAAGGTCACCTTCACCGAAGGCACCGCAGGCCCTGGCGTGTCGATCGCCGACACCGACCTGAGCATCACCGATCCGGACAGCACCCTGCTCACCGGCGCCACCATCGTGCTGACCAACCGTCAGCCGGGGGACTCGCTGAACCTGGGCAACAGCGTCAACGGCATCAACATCAATGCCAACAGCAAGGACGGTTCGATCACCCTGACCCTGTCGGGCAACGCGACGCTGGCCGACTACATGCAGCAGATCAAGAACATCACCTTCACCAACAACAGTGAAGACCCGAGCACCACGCCACGGACCATCACCGTGACCGTGACCGACGGCGGCAACTACTCCAACGTCGCCACCACCACGGTCAATGTGGTGGCGGTGAACGATGCCCCAACCGCCACCGGCGGCGCTGTCACCGGTACCGAAGACACGCCGCTGGCCCTGACCTGGTCCAACTTCGGCGTCAGCGACGTCGACAGCCCGGCGGCCAACCTCGGGGTGAAAATCACCCAACTACCGGGTGAAGGCAAACTGCAGTACCTGGACGGTTCGACCTGGAAGGACGTGGCCAACAACCAGACCTTCAGCAAGGCCGATATCGATGCCGGCAAACTGCGCTTCACGCCGGACGCCAATGAATCCGGCACCAATGGCTACGGCGGCAGCGGCGTAGGCAACCAGCAGGCGGATTACGCCCAGATCAAGTTCCAGCCAACCGATGGCCAGGCCCTGGGCAGCACCGGTACGGTCACGGTCGACATTACCCCAGTGGCCGATGCCCCGACCCTGAGCGTGGCGGGCAACAATGTGAACTCGGTCGGTCTGCTCAAGGAAGTCTGGACCGGCCTCAGCGGCCTGGGCACCGACGGCAGCGGCGCGTCCGCCAGCACTCTGAAATCGGTCATTGATGCTGCCGGCACGCCTAACAGCAGCAGCCTGGCGACCAACGTCCAGTCCGACGGCAACATCACCCCGGGCACCGCATCGAAGACCTCCGGCCTGATCTACCTGGAAGCCGGCAAGGCCTACACCTTCTCCGGCACCGGCGACGACAGCCTGCTGGTGACCATCGGTGGCAAGAACGTGGCCAGCACCACCTGGGGCGCGGGCGGTAACCTCAACGGTACCTTCACCCCGACCACCAGCGGCTACTACACCATCGACATCTACCACCATAACCAGAGTGGTCCGGGCGCTTACGACGTCAACCTCTCGGTCAATGGCGGCGCCGCGGTAGACCTGAGCAACGCCGGCGTGCCGCTGTACACCGGCGTCACCGACCTGACCAACGCCGGGGTTTCGGTATCCGACCTGCACGGCACCAACGGTGAGGGTTACTACGACGGTTACAAGCTCAACGAAGGCGGCGAAGGCGGCAGCGTGCATCTGGCGAAGATCAGCACCGGCCTGACCGATACCGACGGCTCGGAAACCCTGAGCGTGAAGATCAGCGGCATTCCTGCCGGTTCGGTCCTCAGCGATGGCGCCGGGCATACCTTCACCGCCACCGCGACCTCCGGCGAAGCCAATGTCACCGGCTGGAACCTGGGCAACCTGACGGTCACCCCGCCGCCTTACTACAACGGCACGTTCAACCTCAACGTGACCTCGACCTCCACCGAGTCCCTGGGCGGTTCTGCCAGCACTTCGGCGCAGATCCCGGTCAAGGTCTACCCGGCAACCTACAACGCGGTGGTCGCTACCTCCGGCGACGATACCGTCACCGGTACCGACGGCAACGACATCGTGGTCGCCGACATCGGCGGCCTGACCGTGGTCCCGGGCACCAACTACAACATTGCCTTCATGGTGGACACCTCGGGCAGTATGAGCAGCGCCTCGATCACCGCGGCCAAGAACTCCCTGACCTCGGTCTTCAATACCCTGAAGAACAGTATCGGCAGCGCCGGCTCGGGCACCGTGAACATCTTCCTTGCCGACTTCGATACCCAGGTCAACAAGTCGGTGTCGGTGAACCTCAACGACCCGAACGCCCTGGCCCAGCTCAAGGCCGTGCTGGATTCGATGGCTTCCGGCGGCGGCACCAACTATGAAGACGTGTTCAAGGCCACGGCCAACTTCTTCCAGAGCAGCCAGGCCACCGGCAACAGCAACGCCACCAACCTGACGTACTTCATTACCGACGGTAAGCCGACCTACTACCAGAGCGGCGAGCAGACCAACCCGACGCTGTACGGCAACGTGCGCCTCGACGATGTGGTGACCACCAGCAACTACAAGCTGGGGGATACCTTCGGCAAGTACCTCGACAACTCACACTACCTGAGCGTCGCCAGCGATGGCACGACGATCCTGCAGACCAACAATGGCTGGGGCTGGAGCAGCAAGACCCTGGGCACCCTGCACGCCCAGGGTGACGGCACCTACGAGCTGTCGAACCTGGCCGGCTCCGGCAGCAGCACCGATTACTACACCTCCACCAACTCCAGCAGCGGCTTTGCCCTGCTCAGCGGCCTGTCGAACGTCGAAGCCATCGGTATCAACAGTGGTGTCAGTCTCAACGACCTCAAGCCCTACGACAGCGACGGCAAGCCGCAGACCAACATCGACCCGGCCGACCTGGCCAACTCGATCATCGGTCACACCGAAGCCACCATGCCGGGGGCCGACAAGGTCAGCGGCGGCGACGGCAACGACATCCTGTTCGGCGACCTGGTGAGCTTCAACGGCATCGCCGGCGAGGGTTACCAGGCCATGCAGGCCTACGTGGCCAAGCAGAGCGGGGTCGATGTGAGCAAGGTCACCACCAGCAACGTGCACCAGTACATCACCGAGCACTACACCGAGTTCGATGTGTCCGGCAGCCACGACGGCAACGACACCCTGCTGGGCGGCGCCGGCAATGACATTCTCTTCGGCCAGGGCGGCAACGACACGCTGGACGGCGGCAAGGGCAATGACATCCTGCTGGGGGGCACCGGCAACGACACCCTGATCGGCGGCCAGGGCAACGACATCCTGATCGGCGGATCGGGGGCCGATACCTTCGTCTGGAAAGCCGGCGATACCGGCAACGACGTGATCAAGGACTTCAAGGCCAGCGAAGGTGACCGTATCGACCTGCGGGATCTGCTGCAGGGCGAGAGCGCCAGCACCATCGACAACTTCCTCAAGATCACCACCGTGGACGGGGTCTCGACCCTGCAGGTCAGTTCCGAAGGCAAGCTCAACGCCGCCGGGGGCCTGGCCAACGCCGACGTGACGATCAAGCTGGAAGGCAACAACTGGTCCAACGCCAACATCAATTCGTTGATCGCCGGCAGCGACCCGACCATCAAGATCGATCACAACAACAGCTGATCGGCTCCTGGCAGCCCCCCCTGGCGGGTGGTTGCCGGGTCCTGGCAAACAGCCTGCGCCGTGACGATTGTCGCGGCGCACCGCATACTCGCGCTCTGAATGCTGCGCTGGCCTATGCTGCTGACAGCCGGATGCCGAAAAAAAAGCCTGAGGGATTTGCCATGTTCTACGTGCAACGCGATGCGCAAGGTCAGCTGATTCGCGTGGAAGCCGCCGCTTACGCCGAGGCTACCGAGACGCTGCCCGCCGATCACCACGAGATCCAGACCTGGTACGCCAACGAGGCGGTGGAAGTCAGCCTCAAGCAGCTCAAGCAGAGTGACCTGGAAATGATCCGGGTGCTGGACGACCTGATTCAGGTCCTGACCAGCAAGGGCGTGATTCGTGTCACCGACCTGCCGGCGGCGGCTCAGGCCAAGCTGATGGATCGCAGCCAGGCCCGTGAGGCCCTGGGTGGACTCAGCCGGCTGATCAATGATGATGAAACCGGTTTGATCTGAACGCCCCTCGCCTGTAGAAGCCGGCTTGCCGGCGAATGCACGTTCAACCCCAAGGCGCCGGCTCGCCGAACAATTGCCCCTGCACGCCATATAGCCCCATCTCGCGAATCACCTGCAGCTCGCCCTGGGTCTCGACCCGCTCGGCAATCAGCGGCAGGTCGATGCTGTGGGCTGCCCGCTGGATAGCCTCGATAAACAGGCGCTTGTCGCTTTCCTGATCGATGTCGCGGATGTAGCTGCCGTCGATCTTCAGATAGGCCAGGCCCAGGCGCGCCAGGTTGCCGATCATGCTGAAGCGCCCGCCAAAGCGTTGCAGACTGAGGGAAAAGCCCAGTTCCCGCAGGCGCCGGGTCAACTGTTCCAGCTGGATCTGCTCAGGCAGCTGTTCCTCACCGATTTCCAGGGTCAGGCGCGGCCCCAGGTCAGAGTGCTGGCGAAGAATCTCGAAGACCCGGTTCAGGGCCTGAGGGTCTTCCAGGGTGGCCGCCGACAGGTTCAGCGCCAGGCTGTCGTCATGTCCGACCATCTGCTTCAACACCTGCTCCAACATCAGCAGATCCAGGCGCGAGGTCCAGCCAAAACGCTCCAACCAGGGTAGGAAACGCCCGGCCGGGATGGTCTGGCCCTGCTCGTCCAGTAGCCGCGACAGAACCTTGTAATGCAGCACCAGCGTGGTGTCCTGGGCCGCCACCACCGGCTGGAAGTACAGCTGGAAGCGTTGCTCCGACAGCGCGCGGTCCAGCAGCCGGTGCCAGGCATGGTGATCATCCCCGACTTGAGCTCCGCCCCCCTGATCCAGACAGGCCCAGTTGGTCTCGCCCTGGGCTTCGGCCTGGGCCAGGGCCTGATCGCCGAGGCTGAGCACCGCTTGTGGCGAATCTCCGTGGGCAAAGGCCGCCAGACCGATGGAGGCCACTGCGGCAACGTCGGTGGCGCCAGTGGCATGCAGGTTGCCCAGGGCGCTGTCCAGGCTTTGGGCCAGCTGGATGGCTTCCTCGCGCACCAGGCCCGGCGCCAGCACGGCGAACTCGCCACCGCGGACCCGGGTCACCAGGTTGTGGGTTTCAGGGTACTTGTTGCACTCGCGCAGCAATTGCTCCCCTACCGCTTGCAGCAGTTGGTCGGTGCGTTGGCCCCCCAGGCGCTGGTTCAGGCCGGCCAGGTCCTTGACCCGCAACAGCAGCAGGTAACCGGAGCTGGCCTGCTCCGGGTTGCTCACCCGGGCATGCAGTTGCATTTCGAAATAACGTCGATTGGCCAGCCCGGTCAGGCTGTCCTGATAAGACTCGATGCGCAGTTTTTCACTGCGCTCGGCCTGCTCCTGGAACAACGCCTTGAGCTTCTCCACCATCTGGTTCATCGCCTGCACCACCCGGCGCAGCTCCGGGGTGCGGGGCAGTTGCGGCAGGCTGAGAAACTCGCGGCGGGCAATGGCATGGGACTGCTGGACCATGTAGTCCAGGGGCTTGAGCTGGCGTCGCAGCAACAGGGCTCCGAGCACCGCACTCACCGCACCGCAGATCAACAGCCAGCCCAGGCTGCCCAGGGCGCTCTGCCAGAGCTTGGCGACGGCGAACATCGGATGGCTGAGCACCTCGACACGCGCCGCCTGCTCCCAGCCGCGACTGACGATGGCGTCACCGCCGGCCGGCTCCAGGCCGATGAGTTTGACGAACCACTGGGGCACATTGCTGACTTCCGGGATGCCGCTGCGCTCGACGATGGTCTTGTCCGTGGCCAGGTCCACCACCCGGATGCTGGCGTAGTAGCCGCTGTCGAAGATCGAACTGACCATCAACTCGACCATCGCCGGATCGTCGATGTTGGGTGTCAGCGACAAGGCCAGGGCCGTGGCCGCGTCCTGGGCATGGGAGCGCAGCTGATTGACATACTGGGTGCGCGAGCTTTCCAGGCTGACCATGAAGCTGCCACTGAAGGCGACCACCAGGAACACACAGATTGCGATCAACAGTTGTTTGAACAAAGACATCTGAGCTCGTGCTCCTAGTTAGTCGTCTCGACCGGAAAACCTTCGGCCTGCATTTTTTTCAACACGTCCTGCCAACGGGACAGGCGCTTGGTATCACCGACCCGCTTGTTGCCCTTGGCGCCCGGCAGCCACAACCCTTCGGCATTGAAGGAGTACACCGGCAGCAGGTCGGTTCGCTCGCTGGCCGGGCGGATCGAGTCCTCCAAACTGTCGAGCACCAGCGGCATGGCGTCCGCAGTGGAATAGTAGGTCAGGACCATGTGCGCGCGGTTCTGGCGCAAGGCCTTGACGTAAGTGATGCGCAGCTTGTCACTGGACACCCCGAGATGGCGCAGGCTGAAGTACTTGGCAATCGCATAGTCCTCACAGTCGCCGGCGCCCTTCCACAGCGCCTCGATCGGCGTTTCCCAGTAGTCCACCTGACGCCACAGATCGATATCTTCCATGTAGCGCATGTTCTTGTTGAAGAACAGGTTGACCACTTTCAACTGCTCGCGCTCGGACACCTGCTTCTGCGTGGCCAGCAGGTGCTGCCAGGCATCGATACGTTGCTGACCTTCGCCCAGCGGACCGTAGAGCGCCGTGGCACGGCGGCTGATCAGGGAGAAGTCCCAGTCGGCGTGCAGGCTGCCCAGCAGCGCGCCAGCCAGCAGCAGTGCCGAGCAGAACCAGCGCAAGGTCCGAAAAAGAGCTAAACGTGCCGCCAATGCGATGAGTCCATGGGAGCTGTCGTAAATCGGCTGATGGTGAAGGCTGGCCCGACAAAAAACAATGGCACCTTACAATCACCGGCCACCAGGGAAGGGCCTGCACGGAACATTCAGAGAATAGCTTCAAGTGGCATTTGCGTTGCGGGTGACAGCCCATGAATTTCCCCAGTCGTCACGTGCATTCACCCACGCCAGCCACTATGTTAGAAACCATTCGCGGACTGGGACGTCCCCCTCGAACGGCCTCTTGTCAGCACCGAGAACCCGCCCACGGGCCACCTTGCTTAAGGAAAAGCTGTGTACACCGACACCCGACAATGGACGCTGGTGATCAACTCAGGGCAAACCACCCGCATACGCCTGATCTGCTTTCCCCAGGCCGGGGCGGCGGCGGAGCAACTGCGGGTATGGTCCAACAGCCTGGCCGATCACATCGAGCTGGTGGTGATCAACCTTCCCGGGCACGGCCCGCGCCGCGACGAAGCGCCCTGTGACAACTGGCCGAGCCTGCTGGAAAACACCTTCGCCGCCCTCAATCCCTGGCTCGACAAGCCCCACGCGCTGTTCGGCCACGGCCTGGGTGCACTGCTGGCGTACGAAACCTGCAAATACGCCCAGGAGCGGTTTCCACAGCAGACCCGCCACCTGTTCGTCTCTGGCTGCCGCAGCCCCGACAGCCTGCCCCGCCGGCCCTTGCTGCACTCGCTGCCGATCGCGGCATTTCGCGAGGCGATCCTGACCCTCGGCGCCAGCCCCCTGGAGATGCCCCGGGGGCAAAACGACCTGCAATCCTACGAACGCTTGCTGCGCAACGGCCTGAAGCTCTTTGAAACCTGGTACGACACCTCCAGCGGCTGCCTCGATATACCGCTGACGGCTTTCTATGGCAGCGAGGACCCGCTGGCGACAGCCGACCATATGCTCAATTGGCGGGAGTTCACCGGGCGCGAATTCGAATTGATCGAAGTGGCCGGCAACCATTTCTTCATCAAGTCCCAGCGCCAACGCCTGTTGCAGGTGATCAACACGCACCTGGGCCTGCTGGGGGAACACCTGGCCTGAGCGCCACCCATGAAAAAGCCCGCCCTGCAGTGATGCAGGAGCGGGCTTTGAGGTCGGTTACGGATTGCCTCAGATCTTGAAGCTGTCCACCAGTTGCTTCAGGCGGCTGGCCTGTTGCGACAGTGCATCACAGTCCTTCAGGGTTTCGTTGAGGTTGGCAACGCCTTGCTGGTTCAGCAGGTTGATCTGGTTGATGTCGACGTTGAGGGTCTCCACCACCGCGGTCTGCTCCTCGGTTGCCGCAGCCACCGACTGGTTCATGCCATCGATCTCGCCGATCCGCTGAGTCACGCTGACCAAGCGTGCACCGGCCTGGTTGGCCACTTCGACGCTCTCTTCGCTGGACACCTGGCTGGCGTTCATGGTCGAGACCGCCTCGCGGGACCCGACCTGCAGGGAGGTGATCATCTTGTGGATCTCTTCCGCCGACTCCTGGGTACGGTGGGCCAGGTTACGCACCTCATCGGCCACCACGGCGAAACCACGGCCGGCTTCACCGGCACGGGCCGCTTCAATGGCAGCGTTGAGGGCCAACAGATTGGTCTGCTGGGAGATGCCCTTGATCACATCGAGAATGTGCCCGATGTTGTCGGTGCTGGCATTCAGGGTCTCGATCTGGGTGCAGGACAGGCTGATCTTCTGCGACAGCTCGGTCATCGCCTGAATGGTCTGTTCCACCACCTGGCGACCGTCGTCGGCCTGTTCACTGGCGCCACTGGCATGTTGCGAGGCATCAGCGGCGTTGCGGGCGATTTCCTGGGTGGCAGCACCCAGTTCGTTGATCGCCGCGGCCACGCTGTTGGTACGGGCGCTCTGCTCATCGGAACCGATGATCGACGCGTTGGACGATGCCATCACCCGTTGCGACAGGTCATGCACCTGGCGAGTAGCCGAGGACACTTCGGAAATCGAGGCGTGAATCCGCTCCACGAACTGGTTGAACGAACTGCCCAACTCGCCGAACTCGTCCTTGCTTTCCACGACCAGGCGCCGGGTCAGGTCGCCTTCGCCCTGGGCAATGTCCTGCATCGCCCGGCCCATGGTGATCAGCGGGCGCATCAGCACCTGGATCAGCAGGGTCAGCAGTACCGCAATCACCGCCACCGCGATAAACATGGCGATCAAGGCGGAAGTACGGAACTGGCTCAGTGGTGCGTAGGCCTTTTCCTTGTCGATGGACAGCCCGATGTACCACTCGGCATTCGGCAGGCCGGTCACCGGGGTGAAGGACAGGATGCGTTCCTGTTTGTTCAGGACCACTTCCTGGTTGCCGCTGGCGATCCGCACATTGGCGCCGGGGTAGATGTCCTTGAGGTTCTTCATCACCTGGTCTTTATCCGGGCTGACGATCACCTGACCGTCGGCGCTGACCAGGAAGGCATGGCCCAGGCCGCCGAAGTCCACCGAGTTGATGATCTTCACCAGGGTTTCCAGGCTCAGGTCGCCACCGACCACGCCCAGCAATTCCCCCTGCTTCTTCACCGGCATGGCGATGGTGACCACCAAACCACCGACGGCCGCCATGTAGGGCGGGGTCAGCATGGTTTTGTCGGCGGTCACGGCCTGTTTGTACCAGGGCCGCTGACGCGGGTCGTAGCCGTCGGGCATCTTCGCGTCAGGACGCTGGGTGAAGGTGCCGTTGGATTGGCCGACGTAGGTGAACTGGAAGTTAGAGGTGAAGGCCGGCTGATCCACCAGGCCAGGGAAGTCTGCGTTATGACCTTGGTGGGCGACGTTCTGCGCCAGGTTCTCGAGCACCAGGATCCGCCCGCTCATCCAGTTCTGCACACTGCTGGAGGTGAGTTCACCGGCCTGCTGGATGGAGGACTCGAGGTTCTGTCGGATGGTGTTTCGCTGCAAGTAGTCGTTGTACAAAGTGAACAACGCAAAAGCCAGAACCACTACGCCGGAGGCGGCCAAAAGGATTTTATGGCTGAACTTGAGATTCATTTCATGGGACTTCTTATGCCGAAAGTGGGGATGCGTCCGTAAAGCAACATTCCATGTAACAGTGCAGGCGACATTCTTTGGCCGCTCTACTTTGGTGCACGCATGTCTTATCAGTCTTTCGGCAAGATTCCCCGAACCCTTAGAGATTTATCTGAATTACTCGTCTGAATTTGCCGAATCCCGCCGAACGGCATTCCAGAGCGTCCGCCGCGCATTTTCAGATGACCGACAGCACCTTGCTTGTTGCCAAATCGATAATCCTTCAATGACAATGCGACTAATTATCATTTGTGACACTCAGGCAGTCCGGCTCCATGTCATCAACCGAGTTCGCCGTACAGACGCTCTACAGCCATCACCACGGCTGGCTCAACAGTTGGCTGCGTCAGCGTCTGGGCAACGCTGCGGATGCTGCTGATCTGGCCCAGGACACTTTCGTACGCCTGTTGCAGAAAACCGAACGGCTGGAGCTCAAAGCACCGCGAGCTTTTCTACGCACTATTGCCCGAGGGCTGGTGATCGATCACTGGCGCCGCGAGGAAATTGAACGCGCTTACCTGGAAACCATCGCCCATCTGCCCGAGGCTGAAGCCCCAAGTGCCGAGGCTCGTGCCTTGATTCTGGAGTTGCTGGAAAGCATTGCGCGGATGCTGGAGGGGCTAAAGCCGAAAGTGCGTCAGGCGTTTCTTCTATCTCAGTGCGAAGAACTTACCCACAAGCAGATCGCCGAGCAGATGTCTCTGTCCCTGCGCACTGTGGAGCGCTATGTGGCTCAAGCGCTCTATCACTGTTACCTGCTGCGCTATGAGAGCTGACGCCTGTGGATAACTTTTCCGGCAGCCTGCCCCTGAAGCCCAATCCAGATCACCTGGTGGTCAAGCAGGCAATTAACTGGTTACTGCGCCTGCGCAATAACGGCGCCAATCCCAAACTGCAGCAACAGTGCGATCTGTGGCGTGCCGCTCACCAGGAGCATGAACTGGCCTGGCAACGGGTGCAGTCATTGCACCAAGAGCTCAATGCCAATCTGCGAGCCGTGCCTGGGGCCCAAGTGGCGCTGCACACCCTGGAAAACAGCAGCCAGCGCCTGGGCCGGCGTCAGGCCCTGAAACTGTTGAGCGGCGCCCTGCTCCTGGGCTCCAGCGCCTGGGTTGGCAAGGATCTACTGGGCTGGCAGCAGTGGAGCGCGGACTTCGCCACTGCCGTGGGCGAACAACGAGGCTTCCAACTGCCCGACGGCACCCGGCTGGAACTCAATACCGACAGCGCCGCGGACCTGAATTTCAACGCACAACAGCGCCTGATCAAACTGCGTCGGGGCGAGATCATGGTGGCCTGTGGAACCGATCAGCAGGGCACTCAACGTCCACTGCTGGTGGAAAGCCGGCATGCTCTGCTGGAAGGTTTCGACGCCCGTTTCGTGGTGCGCGTGGATGACCGTTGTACCCGCCTGAGCGTGACCCAAGGCAGCGTGGCCATTCATTCGCCGCACGCTGCCGAGGGTCGCAGCGCCCGGGTCGGTCCGGGGCAGAGCTATCGGATCAATCATCGACTGGCGGAGCCGGCCGCACCGCTGGCCATGGACGTGGGGGCCTGGGCCGATGGCCTGATCGTGACCCGCAACATGCGCCTGGATGACTTCCTGCAGGAAGTCGGTCGCTATCGCCATGGTTACCTGGGGTGCGCGGCAACCATTGCCCATCTGCGCCTGTCCGGGGTGTTCCGCCTGGAGGATACCGAGAAGCTGCTGGCCATCCTGCCCCAGACCCTGCCGGTGCAACTGCGTTACCGCACCCGCTGGTGGGTCACCCTGGAACCTGTGGTGTGAACTTCACGACCCAACTCTTTTTTTGGCGGGTTTTGTCTGGACGTCCGGCTTAGTCAGTAAGCAATTCAATCTGCTTCCTGCGACTTCAACGGAACCTACAATGACCCTCCGCGATCACCGCCCAAGCGCTTCCTGCGCCCCGACTCTACGTCAAGCCATCCACGCCGCCCTACTGTGCTCCAGTATCGGCCTCGGACTTGTGGCCACTACCGTACAGGCCGCCGACACCGCCCCGGATGCACCGCACCACAGCTACAACGTTGCCCCGGGCAGCCTGGGTGATGCGCTCAATCAATTTGCCCGGCAGGCAGCAATCACCTTGTCCACCACACCGGCCCAGACCCTGGGCCGACACTCTGCCGGACTGCAGGGCAGCTATTCGGTGAGCCAGGGCCTGAACCAGTTGCTCAAGGACACGGGGCTGGAGGCGGTCAGCCAGGATGGCAGCAGCTATATCCTGCGCCCGCTGCCCCAAGGCAGCGCGCTGTCACTGCCGACCACGCAAGTCAAAGGCTTCGCCCTGGGTAACGCCCTGGGCAGCATGGACGGCTACAACGCGACCCACAGCCAGATCGCCACCAAGACCAGTACCGCGTTGCTGGAAACCTCGCAAAGCGTGTCGGTGGTGACTCGCGAACAACTGGACGACCAGGGTGCACAAACCGTCGCCCAGGCCATGCGCTATACCCCGGGTGTGCTGACCAACCCCTATGGCGCCACCCATCGCTACGATTATGTGGCGATGCGCGGCTTCAACGATGGCTCGGTGGATAACATCTACCTCGACGGCCTCAAGTCCATGGGCGACAGCGGTACCTACAGCAGCATGCAGGTCGATCCCTATTTCCTCGAGCGCGTGGACATCCTCAAGGGACCGTCGTCGGTACTCTATGGCCGCAGCTCCCCCGGTGGCCTGGTGGCCCTGACCAGCAAAAAGCCGCTGTACGAGCCCTACCACCAGATCCAGGCGACCGTAGGCAGCCAGGGCAAACAAGGTCTGGGCTTCGACTTCAGCGGTCCACTGGATGATGACAAGCGCATTGCCTATCGGCTGATCGGCCTGACGGACAGATCCGACACCCAGTTCGACCATACAAAAGAAAAGCGCTTTGCCCTGGCTCCCACTCTGAGCATCGACTTCAGCGACGACACATCCCTGACGCTCCAGGCCTACCTGCAAAATGATCCTGATGGCGGCTACCACGGCGGCATGCCGGCCAACGGCACGCTGAACCAGCGCAATGGCCAGCGGATTTCCGAGCACTTCTTCGAGGGTGAGCCAGGCGTCGATGGCTACAAGCGCGATCAGCAGTCGTTCGGCTATCAGTTCGAGCATCGCTTCAACGACGTCTTCACCGCCCGGCAGAACTTCCGCTACCTGGATTCCAAGGTGAAGCTCGATCAGGTGTATGCCTATGGCTGGACCAATGCCACCAGCAACGACTTGAGGCGCTATTACTCGGGAGGCAATGAAAAGCTGCACTCCTTTATCGTCGATAACATGCTGCAAGCCGAATTCCTGACTGGCGACGTCAAGCACACGATGCTCCTGGGAGCGGACTATCAGCGGCGCAAGACCGTGGTCGACTGGGATCAGGGAACGCTGCAGGCGATCAACGCGTTCAACCCGATCTATGGCAACTCGACGATCGATTATTACAGTCACACCAGCTATGTACGGCGCCTGGAGCAGACCGGCGTATACCTGCAGGACCTGATCGAGCTGGATAAATGGCGCTTCTCCCTGGGGCTGCGTCAGGACTGGGTGGAAACCTCGGATGAAAACCGTCTGGCCGAAGACAAGCGTCCCCTGGGCACCGAGATCAGCGACAAGCGCACCAAACTCACTGGACGCGCGGGGGCGCTCTATCTGTTCGATAACGGTCTGGCGCCTTATCTCAGCTATTCCGAGTCGTTCAACCCCAATTCCTACGCAGACAGCGCCGGTAATCCCCTGCCACCTACCGACGGCACTCAATGGGAAGCCGGCTTGAAGTATCAGCCTCCCGGTACGGAAAACCTGTTCACCGCCTCGCTGTTTCGCATCGACCAGGAGAACCTGGCGTCGAAACTGCCGCAGGAAAATTTCTACCGCGCAGTCGGCGCCGTTCGTTCCCAGGGGTTGGAACTGGAAGCGCATATGCAACTGACCGACAACCTGAAACTGTTGAGCAGCTATACCTTCACCGACATCCAGTATTCGAAGTCGATGGTCAGCACCCTGAGCAGCCCCGGCAACATCATCGAGAACAAGGGCAACTCCCCTACTCAGGCGCCACGGCAGATGGCTTCGCTATGGGCCGACTACAGGTTCGGCAGTGCAACCCTGGATGGGCTGCGCCTGGGAGGAGGAGTGCGCTATGTGGGGTACAGCTGGGCCGATGCCGAGAACACCATGAAGGTGCCGGCCTACACCCTGTTCGACGCCTCCATCGGCTATGACCTGGGCAAGGTGGGTTTGAAGGGGGTGGATGTGCGCCTGAATGCCAACAATTTGACCAACGAGTCCTACGTCGCGTCCTGCGCGAGCCTGAGTTACTGCTACCTGGGTGAAGAGCGCAACGTCGCAGCCACGGTGAGCTACCAGTTCTAATCAAGATTGACTTCCACAAAGCCAGCGCCTGCAAACAGCCGCTGGCTTTGTCGTTTGTACAGGAACATTCAATGCGCGCTGTTCTGGTTCTGCTGCATCGCTACATGGGTTTGGCCACTGCGTTGTTTCTACTGCTGGCTGGGTTGACCGGAAGTGTCCTGGCCTTTCATCACGAGCTGGATGAGTGGCTCAATCCCCAGTTCTATGAAGTATCTGGAGATGGGCCGTTACTGGCACCCGGAACGCTGGTGGATCGAGTGCAGGCCGAGCATCCACGGCTGCAGGTCTGGTACATGGAATATCCGCAAGAGGCCACACACACTGCGTTGCTGGCTGCGGTACCACGTACGGACCCTGCCACTGGCAAGCCTTATGCCGAACGCAATCAGGTGTTTTATCTGGATCCGGTCAGTGCTGAACAACGGGGACAGCGCTTTTGGGGAGCCTGCTGCTTCCAGAGAGAGAATCTGGTGCCGTTTCTGCTTGAGCTCCACTACAACCTGGTCCTTCCCGGTAATTGGGGGCTCTGGCTGATGGGGTTGGTGGCTATCGGCTGGGTCATCGATTGCTTCGTTGCCGTGCTGTTGACGCTGCCCCGTGGTCGGCCGTTCTGGCACAAGTGGTCTACCGCCTGGAAGATCAAGGGAGGACACGCCTACCGCCTGAATTTCGACCTGCATCGCGCAGGGGGCTTGTGGTTATGGTTGCTGCTGCTACCGATCGCCATTAGCAGCGTGGCCATGAATCTACCGAGCCAGGTCTTCAAACCAGTGGTGTCCTTGTTCTCCCCTATCGAGCCGAGTGTCTATGAAGCCCGTGGGCGAATGTCGACTGCGGAGCTTGGGGTAACTCGGCTGACGTATCAACAAGCGTATGAGCGGGCTGTGGAAGAGGGACGGCGATTGGATTTGAAGGAGACAATCGGCGAGTTGTACTACAGCTTTGAATACAACTTCTATGGGGCGGGTTTTGGCCAGCACGATACCCAGGCCCATGGTAAGTCCTGGTTGTTCTTCCACGGTACGAATGGACACCTGCTGGGGCAGGAAATCGCGGGACAGGGCACTCTGGGAGAACGCTTCTATCGGCTGCAATTACCGATACATAGCGGGAGGATCATCGGTTTTACGGGACAGGTGATCATTGCTGCATTGGGTGTACTGATAGCAATGCTGTCGCTTACTGGCATCTATATCTGGTGGCGTAAGTTGATTGCCCGCAGGAGCGGCAAGCGGCGTAGAGCCCGACATTGAGGATCAAGCCGAACCTTGGTAATAGCCGTCTGTTCAAAGCAGCTACAAGGATTCTGCAGGACTTTGCGACTTGATTACCCAGACTTTATCGAGCGTAAAAACAAAACCCCTGTCTGCGTTAGCAAACAGGGGTTTTGGAATTTAATCTTGACGATGACCTACTCTCACATGGGGAAACCCCACACTACCATCGGCGATGCATCGTTTCACTTCTGAGTTCGGGATGGGATCAGGTGGTTCCAACGCTCTATGGTCGTCAAGAAATTCTGTGGCCGATCCGTTGGACTCAAGAGTCGAACGTGTCAGCAAAATCAGTAACTTCTATATAAAGACAAAACCCCAATTGCTTTCGCAATTGGGGTTTCGGAATTTAATCTTGACGATGACCTACTCTCACATGGGGAAACCCCACACTACCATCGGCGATGCATCGTTTCACTTCTGAGTTCGGGATGGGATCAGGTGGTTCCAACGCTCTATGGTCGTCAAGAAATTCGGTAGCCAGACCGTCGCTTATGCAACGTGCCAGCAAATGGGTATGTAATAGATTTGTGTGCTTTGTGAGCGGTGCAAACTTTCGGTTTGTTTCGTCTTCACACACCGCAACTCGCTTCTTAAGCAAATTGCTTGGGTGTTATATGGTCAAGCCTCACGGGCAATTAGTATTGGTTAGCTCAACGCCTCACAGCGCTTACACACCCAACCTATCAACGTCGTAGTCTTCGACGGCCCTTTAGGGAACTCAAGGTTCCAGTGAGATCTCATCTTGAGGCAAGTTTCCCGCTTAGATGCTTTCAGCGGTTATCTTTTCCGAACATAGCTACCCGGCAATGCCACTGGCGTGACAACCGGAACACCAGAGGTTCGTCCACTCCGGTCCTCTCGTACTAGGAGCAGCCCCTCTCAAATCTCAAACGTCCACGGCAGATAGGGACCGAACTGTCTCACGACGTTCTAAACCCAGCTCGCGTACCACTTTAAATGGCGAACAGCCATACCCTTGGGACCGGCTTCAGCCCCAGGATGTGATGAGCCGACATCGAGGTGCCAAACACCGCCGTCGATATGAACTCTTGGGCGGTATCAGCCTGTTATCCCCGGAGTACCTTTTATCCGTTGAGCGATGGCCCTTCCATACAGAACCACCGGATCACTAAGACCTACTTTCGTACCTGCTCGACGTGTCTGTCTCGCAGTCAAGCGCGCTTTTGCCTTTATACTCTACGACCGATTTCCGACCGGTCTGAGCGCACCTTCGTACTCCTCCGTTACTCTTTAGGAGGAGACCGCCCCAGTCAAACTACCCACCATACACTGTCCTCGATCCGGATAACGGACCTGAGTTAGAACCTCAAAGTTGCCAGGGTGGTATTTCAAGGATGGCTCCACGCAAACTGGCGTTCACGCTTCAAAGCCTCCCACCTATCCTACACAAGCAAATTCAAAGTCCAGTGCAAAGCTATAGTAAAGGTTCACGGGGTCTTTCCGTCTAGCCGCGGATACACTGCATCTTCACAGCGATTTCAATTTCACTGAGTCTCGGGTGGAGACAGCGCCGCCATCGTTACGCCATTCGTGCAGGTCGGAACTTACCCGACAAGGAATTTCGCTACCTTAGGACCGTTATAGTTACGGCCGCCGTTTACCGGGGCTTCGATCAAGAGCTTCGCGTTAGCTAACCCCATCAATTAACCTTCCGGCACCGGGCAGGCGTCACACCCTATACGTCCACTTTCGTGTTTGCAGAGTGCTGTGTTTTTAATAAACAGTCGCAGCGGCCTGGTATCTTCGACCGGCATGAGCTTACGGAGCAAGTCCTTCACCCTCACCGGCGCACCTTCTCCCGAAGTTACGGTGCCATTTTGCCTAGTTCCTTCACCCGAGTTCTCTCAAGCGCCTTGGTATTCTCTACCCAACCACCTGTGTCGGTTTGGGGTACGGTTCCTAGTTATCTGAAGCTTAGAAGCTTTTCTTGGAAGCATGGCATCAACCACTTCGTCACCTAAAAGGTAACTCGTCATCAGCTCTCGGCCTTAGAATCCCGGATTTACCTAAGATTCCAGCCTACCACCTTAAACTTGGACAACCAACGCCAAGCTGGCCTAGCCTTCTCCGTCCCTCCATCGCAATAACTAGAAGTACAGGAATATTAACCTGTTTTCCATCGACTACGCTTTTCAGCCTCGCCTTAGGGACCGACTAACCCTGCGTCGATTAACGTTGCGCAGGAAACCTTGGTCTTTCGGCGTGGGTGTTTTTCACACCCATTGTCGTTACTCATGTCAGCATTCGCACTTCTGATACCTCCAGCAAGCTTCTCAACTCACCTTCACAGGCTTACAGAACGCTCCTCTACCGCATCACTTACGTGATACCCGTAGCTTCGGTGTATGGTTTGAGCCCCGTTACATCTTCCGCGCAGGCCGACTCGACTAGTGAGCTATTACGCTTTCTTTAAAGGGTGGCTGCTTCTAAGCCAACCTCCTAGCTGTCTAAGCCTTCCCACATCGTTTCCCACTTAACCATAACTTTGGGACCTTAGCTGACGGTCTGGGTTGTTTCCCTTTTCACGACGGACGTTAGCACCCGCCGTGTGTCTCCCATGCTCGGCACTTGTAGGTATTCGGAGTTTGCATCGGTTTGGTAAGTCGGGATGACCCCCTAGCCGAAACAGTGCTCTACCCCCTACAGTGATACATGAGGCGCTACCTAAATAGCTTTCGAGGAGAACCAGCTATCTCCGAGCTTGATTAGCCTTTCACTCCGATCCACAGGTCATCCGCTAACTTTTCAACGGTAGTCGGTTCGGTCCTCCAGTCAGTGTTACCTAACCTTCAACCTGCCCATGGATAGATCGCCCGGTTTCGGGTCTATTCCCAGCGACTAGACGCCCTATTAAGACTCGCTTTCGCTACGCCTCCCCTATTCGGTTAAGCTCGCCACTGAAAATAAGTCGCTGACCCATTATACAAAAGGTACGCAGTCACAGAACAAAGTCTGCTCCCACTGCTTGTACGCATACGGTTTCAGGATCTATTTCACTCCCCTCTCCGGGGTTCTTTTCGCCTTTCCCTCACGGTACTAGTTCACTATCGGTCAGTCAGTAGTATTTAGCCTTGGAGGATGGTCCCCCCATATTCAGACAAGGTTTCTCGTGCCCCGTCCTACTCGATTTCATGACTAAGAGATTTTCGCGTACAGGGCTATCACCCACTATGGCCGCACTTTCCAGAGCGTTCCGCTAATCTCAAAGCCACTTAAGGGCTAGTCCCCGTTCGCTCGCCACTACTAAGGGAATCTCGGTTGATTTCTTTTCCTCAGGGTACTTAGATGTTTCAGTTCCCCTGGTTCGCCTCTTGCACCTATGTATTCAGTACAAGATAACCATCTTATGATGGCTGGGTTCCCCCATTCAGACATCTCCGGATCAAAGTCTGTTTGCCGACTCCCCGAAGCTTTTCGCAGGCTACCACGTCTTTCATCGCCTCTGACTGCCAAGGCATCCACCGTATGCGCTTCTTCACTTGACCATATAACCCCAAGCAATCTGGTTATACTATGAAGACGACATTCGCCGAAAATTTGCAATTGCTGCTCAATTAAGAGCCTCACAAATTTTACCTTAGCCTGATCCGTTACCAGTGAAAGTAACGTTCAGTCTATCTTTCTATCACATACCCAAATTTTTAAAGAACGATCTAATCAAAAGACTAGAAATCAACATTCAAAGTGAATGCTCATTTCTAAGCTTTCAGAAGCAGTTTATGGTGGAGCCAAGCGGGATCGAACCGCTGACCTCCTGCGTGCAAGGCAGGCGCTCTCCCAGCTGAGCTATGGCCCCATAACAAAATTGGTGGGTCTGGGCAGATTCGAACTGCCGACCTCACCCTTATCAGGGGTGCGCTCTAACCAACTGAGCTACAGACCCAATTTCGAGCTTGTAACTGTTAGCTTGGAGCTATCAGCTTGGAGCTTAAAGCTGCTTCTATCGTCTTCTTCAATGAATCAAGCAATTCGTGTGGGAACTTATGGAGCAGCTGATGTCGTCGATTAAGGAGGTGATCCAGCCGCAGGTTCCCCTACGGCTACCTTGTTACGACTTCACCCCAGTCATGAATCACACCGTGGTAACCGTCCTCCCGAAGGTTAGACTAGCTACTTCTGGTGCAACCCACTCCCATGGTGTGACGGGCGGTGTGTACAAGGCCCGGGAACGTATTCACCGCGACATTCTGATTCGCGATTACTAGCGATTCCGACTTCACGCAGTCGAGTTGCAGACTGCGATCCGGACTACGATCGGTTTTATGGGATTAGCTCCACCTCG